>NZ_CP034353.1:0-4800000 GCF_003950055.1 Streptomyces sp. KPB2 | reverse complement strand
CGAGCGGGTCGCGCTGCTCGGGCCCAACGGCGCGGGCAAGACCACCCTCGTCCTGCACCTCAACGGCATCCTGACCGGCGGCACCGGCACGGTCACGGTGGCCGGGCTGCCGGTCGACAAGCGGAACATGGCTCAGATCCGGCGCCGGGTCGGGATCGTCTTCCAGGACCCGGACGACCAGCTCTTCATGCCGACCGTGCGCGAGGACGTGGCGTTCGGGCCGGCGGCGGCCGGTGTGAAGGGCGCGGAGCTGGAGGCCTGCGTCGACCGGGCGCTCACGCTGGTCGGCATGGCGGAGTTCAAGGACCGGCCCCCGCACCACCTCTCCTTCGGCCAGCGGCGCCGGGTGGCGGTGGCGACCGTGCTCGCCATGGAGCCGGAGATCCTGGTCCTGGACGAACCCTCCTCCAACCTCGACCCGGCCTCCCGCCGCGAACTCGCCGACATCCTGCGCTCCCTGGACGTCACGGTCCTGATGGTCACCCACGACCTGCCCTACGCCCTGGAGCTGTGCCCCCGTGCCCTGGTCCTCAGCGACGGGGTGATCGCCGCCGACGGTCCGACGGCGGAGCTGCTGTCGGACGACGCGCTGATGCGCGCCCACCGCCTGGAGCTGCCCTTCGGTTTCGACCCGCGGTCGGTGGCGACCGGCGGGTGAGGAATGGTGGACGGTCCGTGGCGGTTGCATCCACTGTCACCAGTGGCCGGAAGGGACGTAGCGAAGTGGACACGGACGTGGACGTGCACGGCACGGTGGCCGAGGGCTTCGAGCCGGTGAGGGACGCGTTCGTACGGAACTTCACCGCGCTCGGCGAGCGCGGCGCGGCCGTCGCCGTCTACCGGGACGGGCGCAAGGTCGTCGACCTGTGGGGTGGCACCAGGGATGTCGACGGCACGGCCGGCACCCAACCGTGGCGCCGGGGCACCGCCCAGGTGGTCCGCTCGGCGACCAAGGGCGTCGCCGCCGCCGTACCGCTGCTGCTGCACCGGCGCGGGGAGCTGGACCTGGACGCGCCGGTGGGCGAGTACTGGCCGGAGTTCAAGGCGCACGGCAAGGAGCGGGTGCTGGTCCGGCACGTGCTGAACCACCGGGCCGGGCTGCCGGTCCTGGACCGTCCGCTCACCCCCGAGGAGGCCCTCGACCCGCTGCGGGGCTCCGCGGCCGTCGCCGCCCAGGCGCCCGTCTGGGAGCCGGGCACCGATCACGGTTACCACGCGCTGACGTACGGCTGGCTGCTCGACGAGCTGGTCCGCCGGGTGACGGGCGGGCGGGGCGCCGGGCAGTGGATCGCGGACGAGATCGCCCGCCCCCTCGGCCTGGACCTGTGGGTGGGGCTGCCCGCGGCGGAGGAGGCGGCGGGCCGGGCCGGGCGGGTCGGGCGCCTCGACGAGCCCGAGCCGTCGGGGAACGGCCCCCGGCTGCGTCCCAAGCGCGCGGTCACCGAGGCCTACGGGAACCCGGACTCCCTCACCCGGCGCGCCTTCGCGGCGATCACCCCGTTCCCCGACCAGAACGACCCCGTGTACCGCGCCGCCTCGCTCCCGGCCGCCAACGGCATCGCCACGGCCGACGGTCTGGCCCGCTTCTACGCGGCGCTGATCGGCGAGGTCGACGGTGTGACGCGGAGCGTGCGGCTGTTCGACCCGGCGACGACGGAGCTGGCCCGGGCCGAGGAGTCCGCCGGGCCGGACCGGATCCTGGTCGTGGGCACCCGGTTCGGCCTCGGCTACATGCTGCACGGCAGCGCGTCCCCGTTCCTGTCCCCCGGCTCCTTCGGCCACCCGGGCCGCGGCGGCTCCCTCGGCTTCGCCGACCCGGAGGCCGGCATCGCCCTGGGCTACGTCACCAACGGTTTCCGCAAGACGGTGACGGCGGACCCGCGGGCGCAGGCGCTGGTACGCGCGGTGCGCGCGTCGCTCGGCGGGAGCGGCTCAGACGTGGATCGGGTGTGAGGTCCGCCCCGACGCCGCGTCGATCTCGTCGTGCGCCTTGGTGAGCAGCTGCATCGCCAGCTCGTTCAACGCACGTGCCCCCGCGACCTCCTCGCCGACCCGTGGCTGCTGGGAGTCGACCCGGTGGCGGCTGGCGTTGCCGTGCGCGCGGACCTCGGTGCCGTCGGGGAGCCGCACCATCGCGACCGCCCGCGTGTGCTGGTCGTCCTCCATGAACTCCATGTCGACGTGCCATCCCACTGTGGTGTGGGTCATGACGATCACCTCCGGAACATCTCCTTCCAGGGTGCGCCTCCGCACGGCGGTCCGCACCACTCCGGCCGCCCCGGCGGTTCCGGCTATCCGGTGCGCAGCATCAGCCCGATCCCGACGACGAGGAGGCCCGCCGCCGCGATCCGGGGCGCGCCGAACCGCTCCTTGAAGAAGACGGCCCCTATCGCGGCGCCGACCAGGACGGACGACTCGCGCAGGGCGGCGATGGGGGCGAGTTCGGCGCGGGTCTGCGCCCACAGGACCAGGGCGTAGGCGGTGACGGACATCGCCGCGCCGAGCAGTCCGAGCGGGGCGTGCGGCCGGAGCAGCGCCCGGGCCCCGGCGCGGTGGCGGTACAGGAAGTACGCCGGCAGGACCGTCCCCTGCACCGCCATCAGCCAGGCGATGTACCCGAGGGAGGTCCCGGAGGCGCGTACGCCTAGGCCGTCGACGACCGTGTACGCCGCGATGGTCACGCCGGTCGCCAGGGCCGCGCCGATGGCCGCCCAGTCGGGCCGGCGTCCGCGCAGCCCCCACAGGGCGACGCCGGTCAGACCCGCGCAGGAGACCAGGATGCCCGTGGCGGCCCAGCCGTCCGGCACCTCGTGGGCGAAGACGGCGGCGAGGACGGTGACGAGCAGCGGCGCGCTGCCGCGGGCGATCGGGTAGGCCTGGCCGAAGTCGCCCAGCCGGAAGGACCGCATCAGCAGGGCGTAGTAGGCGATGTGGACGGCGGCGGAGACCAGCAGGTACGGCCACGCCCCGGCCGCCGGGAAGGCCGTGAACGGCAGCAGCGCGAGCCCGATGAGCATCCCGCCGCCTGAGATCAGGACGGCCCCGGTGAGCTTGTCGGTGATCCGGTGGGCGATGGCGTTCCAGCCGGCGTGGGTGACCGCCGCGAGCAGCACGGCCGCGGTGACCAGTGGGGTCACGCGGAGCGCTCGCGCACGTCCACGAGGGTGGCGCCGGCGGTGGCGACGAGCTCCTTGGGCTCCATCGGGAAGACGGCGTACGGGGTCCCGGCGGCGGCCCAGACGGTCTCGTGGGCGAGCATGGACCGGTCGGCCAGCACCCGGGTCCTGGTCCGGTGCCCGAAGGGCGGCACCCCGCCGATCGCGTACCCGGTCGTCTCCCGTACCACGTCGGCCTTGGCCCGCGTGACCTTCTCGGCGCCGAGTTCCTCGCGGACCCGGTCCAGGTCGACGCGGGAGGCGCCGTCCATGAGGACCAGGACGGGGACCCCGTCGGCGGCGAAGATGAGCGACTTGCAGATCTGGCTCAGCTCGCACCCGATCGCGGCGGCGGCCTCGCCGGCGGTGCGGGTGGCCTCTGGGAAGCGCCTCGCCCGTGCGGCCAGGTCGCCGAGGCCGAGTTCGCCGAGGGCGGCGGCGAAGCGCGGGTGGGCGGCACCGGCGTCGGCGGGGTCGGGGGTGGCGGCGGAGCCGGAGGCGTCGTCGGTCGTCGTCATGGTCCGCACCGTAGCGGTACGTGTAGCCCACAGGCGACCCGGTTAGGGGGCCCACGGGTCCCCGGGACGGAGGAAGCCGGTGAGGGCAGCCCCGTCCCCACGGAACCCTCACCGGCTGGTCTGTGCCGCCCTCCTGTCAGAGGCCGCGGCGGCGGGTCAGGCGCGCACCAGCTCCCGGTCCTCGTCGGGGTCGGAGCCCCGCTCGCCGGCCGTGCGCAGGCCCTCGCCCTCGACGTCCACGTTGGGCAGTGCGCGGTCCAGCCACTTCGGCAGCCACCAGGCCCTCTTGCCGAGCAGCGCGAGGACCGCCGGGACGATGGCCATGCGGACGACGAACGCGTCGAAGAAGACGGCGATCGCGAGGCCGAAGCCGATCATCTTGACCATGGACTCGCTGGAGCCGATGAAGCCCGCGAAGACCGCCATCATGATCACCGCGGCGGCGGTGACGACCCGTGCGCCGTGCTTGAAGCCGGTGACGACCGCCTGGTGGGGCTTCTCGCCGTGGACGAACGCCTCCCGCATGCGGGTGACCAGGAAGACCTCGTAGTCCATGGCCAGGCCGAAGACCACGCCGACCATGAAGATCGGCATCATCGACATGACCGGGCCGGTCTCCTCGACGCCCATCAGGCCGGACAGCCAGCCCCACTGGAAGACCGCGACGACCGCGCCGAGCGCCGCCATGACGGAGAGCAGGAAGCCGAGGGCCGCCTTCAGCGGGACCAGGATCGAGCGGAAGACCACGATCAGCAGGAGGAAGGCCAGCCCGACGACCAGGACCAGGTACGGCACCAGCGCGTCGTTGAGCTTCTCGCTGACGTCGATGTTCATCGCCGTAGAGCCGGTGACCAGGGTCTCGGCACCGGTCTTGGCCTCGACGTCGCCGCCCGCGTCGCGGATGGCGTGCACCAGGTCCTCGGTCTGCACGGAGGACGGCTTGGAGTCCGGGATCACGGTGATCGTCGCGGTGTCGCCGCCCTTGTTGGGCACGGGCGGGGTCACCGCCACGACGCCGTCGAGGCCCTTGATCTCGCCCGCGACGTCGTCGAAGGCGTCCTTGGGCGCGTCGCTGCCCTTCGCGTCCACGACGACCATCAGCGGGCCGTTGAAGCCGGGGCCGAAGCCCTCGGAGAGCAGGTCGTAGGCGCGGCGCTGGGTCGTGGACGTCGGCTGGGAACCGTCGTCGGGCAGGCCCAGCTCCAGGGAGGCCGCGGGGACCGCCGCGGCACCGAGGCCGATGACACCCAGGAGGAGTACGGCGAGGGGCCGGCGGACGACGAAGCTCGCCCAGCGGGTGCCCAGGTTGGCCTTCGGCGGGCCGGCCGGCCGGTCCGGCTTCGGCTCGCCCTTGCGGGAGCGGCCGAGCAGCCTGCCCTTCGCACCCGCCGGCTTGACCCGGCGTCCGGCGTAGCCGAGCAGCGCGGGGATCATCGTGAGCGCGATCAGCACCGCGATGGCGACGGTGCCGGCCGCCGCGACGCCCATCTTGGTGAGCATCGGGATGTTGACGACCGCGAGGCCCACCAGGGCGATGACGACCGTGAGGCCGGCGAAGACGACCGCGGAGCCCGCCGTGCCGACCGCCCGTCCCGCGGCCTCCTCGCGCTCCCGCCCCTCGGCGAGTTCCGCACGGTAGCGGGAGACGATGAACAGGGCGTAGTCGATGCCGACCGCGAGGCCGATCATCATGGCCAGGATCGAGGTGGTCGAGCCCAGTTCGAGCGCGCTGGCGAGCGCGGTGATCGAGGAGACGCCGATGCCGACGCCGATCAGGGCGGTGAGCAGCGGCAGCCCGGCCGCGACCAGGGAGCCGAAGGTGATGACCAGGACGACGGCGGCGACCGCGATGCCGATGACCTCGGTGGCGCCGGTCTCCGGGACGGCCTGGAGCGCGTCACCGCCGACCTCGACGGTCAGCCCGGCGTCGCGCGCCTGCTGGGCGGCGTCCTCCAGGGCGTCCTTGGTGGACTCCTCCAGCTCCATGCCGGAGACGTCGTACTTCACCGAGGCGTAGGCGATGGTGCCGTCCTTGCTGACGGCGTTGCCCGTGTAGGGGTCGGCGACCGAGGCGACCTCGGAGCCGTCCGCGAGCTCGTCGACGGTCTTCTGCACGGTCGCCTTGTTCTCGGCGTCCGTCATCTTCTCGCCGGACGGTGCCTTGAAGACGACGCGTGCGGTCGCTCCGTCGGCGCTCGCCCCGGGGAAGCGCTGTTCCAGCAGGTCGAAGGCCTTCTGGGCCTCCGTTCCGGGGATGGAGAAGGAGGAGTTGCCGGCTGGCGGGGCGCTGGCCGCGCCGACGCCGGCGAGCGTCAGCAGGGCCACCCAGATCAGGGCGACGAAGTGCCGTCGGCGGAAGGCGAGCCGGCCGAGTTTGTAGAGGAACGTGGCCACGGGGGCGTACTCCCGGTCAGGTCGTGGGTCTTCAGGGCAGGGGTGATCAGCCCGACGACGTGAGCGGTTACGTCAGGTGGGGCTCAGACAGTGCGTGGGGATGTCAGTGGGTGGAGACGCCGAGGGCGGGGAGGATCACGGCGTCGATGTAGGAGGCGAGGAACGCCCGGGTCGGCGGCTGGTCGTCCAGCAGCGTGCGGGTGGCGAACCCGCCGACCATCATGTGGACGAGGAAGTCCAGCGCCGGACAGTCCGGTCTGATCTCTCCGCGGTCGACGGCGCGTTGCAGCACGCGCTGGAACTCCGCCATCTCCGGTTCGATGAGCTGTTCCCGGAACGCCTGACGAAGGTCCGGGTTCTGGTGCAGCGCCATGGCGACGCCCCGCATCAGCGCGGAGTTCTGTTCCATGGTGCAGTCGTCCTCGCGCGCCATGAGGGCGTGCAGGTCGCCGCGGAGCGAGCCGGTGTCGACGTCGCCGATCTCGCCCGGCTTGTTGTGTCGCATGGCCTTGACGACCAGCTCCGGCTTGCCGCCCCACTGGCGGTAGAGCGTCGCCTTGCTGGACCGGGTGCGGGCGGCCACGGCGTCCATGGTGAGGGCGTCGTACCCGACCTCTCGGAGCAGGTCGAGCACGGCCTCGTACAGCTCGGCCTCGCGCTCGGGAGTGATCCGACTGCGGCGCGCGGTGGCGACCTCGGTCATCTCGCTCACTCCTCTCCGTCACACTCGGTGTCCGTCAGAACGACACCGTTTCGTACAGGACGAATGTACCCCACCGACCTAGCGAAACGAAACGGTTTCGTTCGTGTTCTGGGTCACGGTTGTCGGCACCGCATAAGCGCACCGCACGAGTTGCCGGTACCCGTCACCCGGAAAAGCATGGGGTGGGTGAGTTATCTGCGCCTTCCGCACCTCAGTGGCGACCAGCTGTGCTTCGTGGCCGAGGACGACCTCTGGCTCGCGTCCCTCGACGGTCCGGGCCGGGCCTGGCGGCTCACCGTCGACCGCACCAAGGCCGGTCCCCCGCGCTTCTCCCCCGACGGCCGGCACATCGCCTACACCAGTTGGCGCAGCCTCGTGCCCGAGGTCCACCTCGTGCCGGTGGACGGCGGCCCCGGCCGGCAGCTCACCCACTGGGGCGGCTTCGACACCCGGGTCTGCGGCTGGTCGCCGCCCGATCCCGACGGCACCACCGCCGTCCTCGCCGTCGCCTCCCACGGCGAGCCGTTCTCGCACCTCACCTGGGCCTACAAGGTCACCCCCGACGGCGACCCCGGCCGCAAGCTGCCCTGGGGGCCCGTCTCCGACATCCAGGCCGCCGACCTCGACGGCGAGCGCAGGACGCTGCTGCTGACCGGCACCCCGCCGCACGAACCGGCCGCCTGGAAGCGCTACCGGGGCGGTGCCACGGGCCGGCTGTGGCTGCACGGCGAGCGGCTCCTGCCCGACCTGGGCGGGCACATCGCCGCCCCCATGTTCGTCGGCGGCCGGATCGCCTTCCTCTCCGACCACGAGGGCGTCGGCAACCTCTACTCCTGCGCGCCCGACGGCACCGACCTGCGCCGCCACACCGACCACGACGCGTTCTACGCCCGCAACGCCGCGAGCGACGGCACGCGGGTGGTGTACCAGTGCGCGGGCGACCTGTGGATCGTGGACGACCTCGCGCCGGGCTCGGCGCCACGCCGGCTCGACGTGCGGCTGAGCGGTCCGCGGGCGGGACGGCGTACGTACCAGGTGCCCGCCGCCCAGCACGTGGGCGGCGTCTCCGTCGACGAGACGGGCCGGGCGAGTGCCGTCGTCGTACGCGGCAGCCTGTACTGGCTCACCCACCGCGACGGCCCGGCCCGCACCATCGCCGACACCCCGGGCGTCCGGGTGCGGCTGCCGGAGATGCTCGGGGAGAGCGGGCGGATCGCGTACGTGACGGACGCGGAGGGCGAGGACGCCGTCGAGATCTCCTACCTGCCCCGGGCGACCGGCGGCCGCGCGGCCCGGCGACTGGCCTCCGGACGCCTGGGCCGGGTCCTGGAGCTGGTGTCGGACCCGGCGGGCGAGCGCCTCGCCGTGGCCTCGCACGACGGACGGCTGCTGATCCTCGACGTCACGGAGCCGGACACGGAGGTCGCGCTGACGCTGGACGCGGTGGACGCCGGGTATCCGGGGGATGCCGGGGACCCCGAGCGCCCGTCAGACGCGACGCAGGAGGACGCGGCAGGCAGGGCGCCCGGGACGGACACCGACACGGCCGACGGCAGCGCGACCGAAGGAAGCGCAGTGGGAGGTGACCGCAGGGCCGGCGACACCCCGGCAGGCACCCCCGCCGACAGCGGCGCCGCAGCGGGCGCCACCCGCCCGGGCGCCCCGCGCGACGCCCCCGACTCCGGACCGGCCACCGGGGTCCCAACAGGCGGCGCGTCGACCCGGCGTACGGCGAAAGGCGACGCGACGGCCGACGTCGCGGCGGAAGAAGCATCCACGGCCGACGGCACAGCGGAAGGAGCATCCACGGCCGACGGCACAGCGGAAGGAGCATCCACGGCCGACGGCACAGCGGTCCGCGGCACGGCGGGAGATGACCCCGCGGCCGACGGCACGGCGGCCAGCGGCACGGCGGCCAGCGGCACGGCGGCCGACGGCACGGCGGGAGACGGCCCCGTGGCCGCCGCCCCTCGGGGAGGCGCTCCGACGGGTGACGACGCCGCCGACGACGCCCCCCGGCCGGGCGCCCCGCGCGACCACCCCGCCCCCGGCCCCGGACCAGCCGCCGGGGAGACCGGCACCCCGGGCGGCCCGGGCTTCCCTCCGACCGGCGGAGGCACCGGCACGGACGTTCCCGCCGAGGGCGCCGCCGCCGGGGGCAGCGTGACGCCGGGCGAGCCCGGCACCCCCGCGACCGCCGGAGGTCGGGTCACCGAGCTGATCCGCTCCGTCAACGGCCCCGTGCGCGACCTCGCCTTCTCCCCCGACGGGGCCTGGCTCACCTGGTCGCACCCGGGCATCGGACGCACCCTGCGGCAGATCAAGATGGCCCGGATCGACGGCCCGGAGGGCACCCTGGTCGTGGACGTCACCAACGGCCGCTTCGAGGACGAGAACCCGGTCTTCACCCGGGACGGCCGCTACCTCGCCTTCCTGTCCTGGCGCGGCTTCGACCCGGTGTACGACGTGCACACCGGCGACCTGTCCTTCCCGCTGGGCTGCCGCCCCTACCTGGTGCCGCTGTCCTCGGCGACGCCCTCCCCCTTCGCCCTCAATCCCGAGGGCCGCCCGGCGGCCGGGGGCCTGGATCCCCTGGAGGAGGAGCCCGGCGAGGGCGGCGCGGTGACCGTCGAGGTCGAGGGGCTGGAGAGCCGGGTGACGCCGTTCCCGGTCACCGCCTCCAAGTACTCGGCGCTGGAGCCGGTCGCCGGCGGCGGCCTGGTCTGGCTGCGCTGGCCGATCTCGGGCGCGCTCGGCGAGACCTTCGCCAACCCGGCCGACCCGAGCGAGCGGCCGACCCTGGAGCACTTCAACCTCGCCAAGGCGAAGAAGTCCGAACTGGTCGACCACCTCGACTGGTTCCGGGTCAGCGGCGACGGCAGCCGCTTGGTCGTGCTCGACGAGGGCGAGCTGCGCGCCGTACCGGCGACCGAGGTGGGCGACGGCGACTCGACCACCTGGATCGACCTGCGCCGCATCCTGCACGAGGTCGACCCGGCCGCCGAGTGGCGCCAGGCCTACGACGAGGCGGGGCGGCTGATCCGCGCCTACTTCTGGGACCCCGGGATGTGCGGCATCGACTGGGACGCGGTCCTCGACCAGTACCGCCCGCTGCTCGAACGGGTCGCCTCCCCCGACGAGTTCGCCGACCTCCTGCGCGAGGTGCTCGGCGAGCTGGGCACCTCGCACGCGTACGTCGTCGCCGGCCGGCGCAACGAGGGCCCGGCGCACTACCAGCGCTGGCAGGGCCTGCTCGGCGCCAACTTCGTCTGCCGGGACGGCCGGTGGGTGGCCAAGCGCATCCTGCCGGGCGACTCCTCCGACTCCAGGGCCCGCTCGCCGCTGGCCGGCACGGGCATCCGCGACGGGGCCGTCCTGACCCACGTCGACGGCCGCCCCGTCGACCCGGTCCTCGGCCCGTCCCCGCTGCTGGCGGGAGCGGGCGGTACGACGGTGGAGCTGACCTTCTCGCCCGCCGAGGGCTGCCGGGGCCCCTCCCGCCGGGTCGCCGTCGTGCCGCTCGTCGACGAACGCCCCCTGCGCTACCAGGACTGGGTGGCCAAACGCCGGGAGGTGGTGCGGGAGTTGAGCGGCGGGCGGTGCGGGTACCTGCACATCCCCGACATGGGCGGCTCCGGCTGGGCGCAGTTCAACCGCGACCTGCGCATGGAGGTGTCCCGGCCCGCGCTCATCGTCGACGTGCGCGGCAACGCGGGCGGGCACATCAGCGAGCTGGTCATCGAGAAACTGACCCGGACCATCCTGGGCTGGGACCTGACGCGGGACGCCCAGCCGGTGTCGTACACCTCCAACGCGCCGCGCGGTCCGGTCGTCGCGGTCGCCGACGAGGCGACGTCGTCCGACGGCGACATGATCACGGCCGCGTTCAAGCTGCTGCGGCTCGGCCCGGTGGTCGGGCAGCGCACCTGGGGCGGCGTGGTCGGCATGACCGGCCGGCACCGCCTCGGCGACGGCTCGGTGATCACGGTGCCGATGAACGCGGCCTGGTTCGACGCCTACGGCTGGTCCGTGGAGAACTACGGCGTCGCCCCCGACGTGGAGGCGCTGCGCACCCCGCTGGACTGGGCCGAGGGCCGCTACCCGGTCCTGGACGAGGCGGTGCGGCTGGCGTTGGAGCTGCTGGAGACCAACCCGCCCGCGACGCCGCCCGGTTACGACGCCGTACCGGACCGCTCGCGTCCGCCGCTGCCGCCGCGGGAGTAGGAGGGGCCGGTGGCAGGGGAAAGGGCGCCCACCCGGAACGACCGGGGGGCGCCCTCTCACTTCAGCGGCGGCGCGTCAGGCGTCGAAGCTGTCCTGGAGCCGCTCGTCCTCGTCGCGGCGGCGCGAGGACGGGTCCTGGTGCCCCGACTCCCGGCGGCGCTGGGACGACGGGTCCATCTCGTCCTCGTCGCGACGGCGGTCGCGGTTCTGGAACTGGTCCCGAGCCTGCTCGGCACGCTGCTTGCCCTGCTGCTGCATGCGGTCGGCCTTGTCCTGGAACTGGTCCTTCATACCCATGTGGGTTCACTCCTGTGATCGGGCCCGACCGGATCGGCCGGGTGCTCGATCAGATTCACACGGGCCGTGACCGTGCGCATGTCGATCACTTACGGACCGTAGTCGTCCTGGTGGGACGCTGTTCGTCGGCCGCGCCACCGGCGCCGACGAGCCCCACCCGCAGGCCGTCGAGCCGGTCCCCGAAGCGCCGCATCTCGCGCTGTCCGACCGTGCCGATGACGGCCGGCAGGTAGCCGCGCACGCCCTGCATGCCGCGCAGCCACCACTGCCCGTAGACGTGCGCGGAGCGGCGCTCGACGCCCTCCACGAGCCGGTCGACCGCCGGGCCCAGCGGATAGGTCTTGTTGGTCGGCCAGGGCAGCCGCTGCCGCAACTCCCGCATGACGTCGTCCCGGTCGGCGCCGCGCACCATGTCGGTGTCCGTCCAGGACAGGTAGCCGACACCCACCTTCACGCCCCGGTGCCCGACCTCGCCGCGCAGACTGTGCGCGTACGCCTCGACGCCGGACTTGGAGGCGCAGTAGGCGCTCATCATCGGGGCGGGGGTGAGGGCGGCCAGCGAGGCGATCTGGAGCAGGTAGCCGCGGCTCTCCAGCAGCGCGGGCAGGAAGGCGCGGGCGGTCACCGCCGAGCCGATCAGGTTGACCTCGATCACCCGCCGCCAGGACTCGGGGTCGGACTCGACGAAGGGACCGCCCGTGGCCACGCCCGCGTTGGCGACGACGATGTCGACCTTCCCGAACCGCTCCTTCACCTCCGCCGCGACCCGTGCCATCGCCTCGTGGTCGGTGACGTCGGCGTGCCAGTGGTCGCTGTCGCTGTGCAACCGGGCGGAGACCTGCTTGAGTTCGTCCGGCTCCAGGCCGACCAGCGCCACCTTCACACCGCGCGCGGACAGCTTGCGGGCCATCAACTCCCCCACGCCCCGCGCCGCTCCGGTGACGACGGCGACCCGCCCTTCCAGGCTGACCCTGCTCATGCGCTCTCCTCGGCGTGTTCGGCACCCGCACCGTGTGCACTCGGTACGCGTGCGCTGGGTATGTAGGTGGCCGCGAGGGCCCGTATCTTCCCGGTGACCAGGTCCGGCGCCTCCACCGGCGTCATGTGGCCGAGCCCCGGGAGTTCGGTGAGGCCCACGCAGTCCGGCAGCGCGGCGGCCAGGTCACGGGCGTGCACGGGCGGCGTCAGCCGGTCCGCCGTACCGACCACGATCTCCACCGGCATGCGCAACTCCCGTATGCCGTGGTCGAGATCGAGCAGGTCGAGCACCTGGGACCAGCCGTGCCGCACCCGGCTCGGGCAGGCGTGCACGATCCGGGCGCAGGCCTCGACCATGAGGGGGTTCGAACCCGGGCCCATCGTCCCGTACTTGAGGATCCGGCGGGCGAGCGGTGTGACCGGCCCGAGCGGCGCCCGGGAGCCGAGGATGCGCCGGGTCAGCCAGGTGCGCACCCGGCCCGCCCGCATCGGCACCACGGTGGCGGACGCCACCAGCCGTGCGCTGCCCGTGCTGCACAGCAGGGCGGCCGCCGCGTGCTCGCGCACCGCGGGCCGGGTCGCCGCCGCCATCAGCGTCATCCCGCCCATGGAGTGCCCGGCGATCACGGCCCGCTCGCCCGGCGCGAGGGTGGCTTCCAGTACGGCTTCGAGGTCGTCGGCGAGCGGCTCGGTGCCGTACGCCGGGTTGGCCGGGCTGCGGCCGTGGCCGCGCTGGTCGTAGGCGATGACCCGGTGGTCGGCGGCCAGTGCGCGGATCTGCGCCGCCCAGAAGGCGGTGGAGCAGCACCAGCCGTGCGCGAGGACCACCGCGGGCGCGTGCTCGGGGCCGTGCACCTCGACGTGTATCCGGGCGCCGTCGGCGGCGGTGACGGTCAGCTCGTGGGCGGGCACGGGCGGGGCGTAGGGCCCGTCGGCGACGTGCAGCAGGCGGCTCACGCGCTCACCTCGGCGTCCGCGTCGGCGGCCTCGACCGGTCGTGGGGACGGGCGCAGCACCTGGTACTCCGCGAGGTCCACGCGCCGCGTCTCGCGCCGGAACTCGGCGGTCGTGCCGGGCCAGACGGTGGTGTTGCGGCCGCTGGCGTCCAGGTACCAGCTGGTGCAGCCGCCGGTGTTCCACACCGTGCGCTTCATGCGCTCCTGCACGCGGTGGTTCCAGTTGCGCACGGCGGCGGGGCGGGGGTCGAGGGCGGTGCGGCCGCCGAGGACGTTGAGCTGGCGCAGGTAGTCGGCCATGTAGTTCAGCTGGGACTCGATCATCAGGATCATGGACGAGTTGCCGAGGCCGGTGTTGGGCCCGATGACCGTCATGAAGTTGGGGAAGCCGGCCGCCGTGCCGCCGCGCAGCGCCTCCATGCCGCCCTTCCAGGTCTCGGCCAGCGTCCGCCCGTCCGCGCCCACCACCCGCTCGGCGATGGGCATGTCGGTGACGTGGAACCCGGTGCCGAAGACGATCGCGTCCGCCTCGGCCTCGGAGCCGTCGGCGGCGACGAGCGTCGACCCGCGCACCTCGGCGAGCCCGCTGGCGACCACGTCGACGTTGGGCTTGGCGAGCGCCGGGTAGTAGGTGCTCGACAGCAGGATCCGCTTGCAGCCGATGCGGTAGTCGGGGGTGAGCTTGGCGCGCAGGGCCGGGTCCTTGATCGCGGCGCCCATGTTGCGCTTGGCGATCTGCTCGACGAAGCCCAGTTCATTGGGGTGTTTGGTGAAGGCCTGCACCTGGAGTTCGCGGATGCCCCACAGCAGCCCGCGGCGGAGCTTGGTGGTGGCGGGCACCGCCCGGTGCAGGGCGCGTTCGGCACCGCTGATGGCCCGGTCCACGCGGGGCATCACCCAGGCCGGGGTGCGCTGGAAGAGGGTGAGCCGGCCCACCTCCGGCTGGATGGACGGCACGATCTGGATGGCGGAGGCGCCGGTGCCGATCATGGCGACGCGCTTGCCCGCGAGGTCGTAGTCGTGGTCCCAGCGTGCGGAGTGGAAGACCTTGCCGGGGAAGGTGTCGAGCCCCGGGATGTCGGGGACCTTGGGGTCGGACAGCGGCCCGGTCGCGGAG
Organism: Streptomyces sp. KPB2; assembly: GCF_003950055.1. Classification (NCBI taxonomy): domain Bacteria; kingdom Bacillati; phylum Actinomycetota; class Actinomycetes; order Kitasatosporales; family Streptomycetaceae; genus Streptomyces; species Streptomyces sp. KPB2. Next base: position 4,785,658 of record NZ_CP034353.1, on the reverse strand, counting down.
ACGACGACGTCGGCGGTGAGGGTGCCGCGCGCGGTCTCGATCTCCCACCGCAGCTGCTCGGTGTCCCACGCCATCCGCTTCACCTCCGAGTCGAAGCGGAGGTGGGGACGGAGCCCGAAGGTGTCGGCGACGTGTTCCAGGTAGGCGCGGATGTGCTCCTGCCCGGAGAAGGTGCGCGGCCACTCGGGGTTGGGCGCGAAGGAGAAGGAGTACAGGTGGGACGGCACGTCGCAGGCGCAGCCGGGATAGCTGTTGTCGCGCCAGGTCCCGCCGACGCTCCCCGCCCGCTCCAGTACGACGAAGTCGGTGATTCCTTCGCGCCGCAGCCGCACGGCGGCCCCCAGCCCGCCGAAACCGGACCCGATCACCGCCACCCGTACGTGTTCGTGAACCTGCTCGTGCTCGGCCATTCCGGAGCCTCCACGCTTGCCTGGACCGTCTGGAACCGTTCGGAACCACTTCGAACCGTGCCAGTGAACACTGGCGCAATGGGAGCGTAGAGCAGCTCCGTACTCATGGGTAGGGGTCGGACGGAGGAAAGTTACCCGCGGTACGCCATAGGGTCGTGACGTGACCGAGAAGCACGAATACCGCATGGAGGAACTGGCCGGACTGGCCGGCATCACGGTGCGCACCCTGCGCTTCTACCGCGAACGCAAACTGATCCCGCCGCCCCGCCGCGAGGGCCGCATCGCCTGGTACGACGACCACCACCTGGCCCGGCTGCGCACCATCGCCGCGCTGCTGGAACGCGGCCACACCCTCAACGGCATCGCGGAGCTGGCCGACGCCTTCGACCACGGCCGCGACGTCGGCGACCTGCTCGGCCTCGGCGAACCCACCGAGGAGACCCCGGTCCGCCTCACCCCCGAGGAACTGGCCGCCCGCTTCGAGGGCGAGGTCACCCCGGAGAACCTGGCCGCCGCGATGGAGCTGGGCTATCTCGGCACCGACGGCGACGAACTCGTCCACATCAGCCACCGCCTGCTGGAGGTCTCCTCCGCCCTGGTCCGCGAGGGCATCCCGCTCGGCGAGGTCCTCCAGGCCGGCGCCCGCGTCCGCGAGCACGCCGACGCCCTCGCCGAACTCTTCGCCGACCTGATACTGCGCCACGCCCCCGAACCGGAACTCCACCGCCTGCGCCCGCTGGCCCGCAGCGTGGTGGAGGCGGAGCTGTCCCTGGCCCTGGACCGGCGGATGCGCAAGCAGACGGACCAGGCGGACGGGGCGGGACCTCAGCGGTCGTAGACCACCGTGACCGGCGCGTGGTCGGACCACCGCTCGTCGTGCGTGGCGGCACGCTCGACGTATCCCTTGACGGCCCTGGCGGCCAGCCCGGGAGTGGAGACGTGGTAGTCGATCCGCCATCCGCTGTCGTTGTCGAAGGCCCGCCCCCGGTACGACCACCACGAGTACGGCCCCTCGACGTCCGGGTGCAGGGCGCGCACGACGTCCACGTAGCCGCCCTCCGCCGGGTCGAGGACGCGGCTCAGCCACTCCCGCTCCTCGGGGAGGAACCCGGAGTTCTTCTTGTTGGCGCGCCAGTTCTTCAGATCGGCCTCGCGGTGGGCGATGTTCCAGTCGCCGCAGACGACGACCTCGCGCCCCTCGGCGGCGGCCCGCTCACGCAGTTCCTTCAGGTGGGCGAGGAACTCGCCCATGAAGCGGACCTTCTCGTCCTGGCGCTCGGTGCCGACCTCGCCGGAGGGGAGGTAGAGGGAGGCGACCGTCACACCGGGCAGGTCGGCCTCGACGTAGCGGCCACTGGTGTCGAACTCCGCCGAGCCGAAACCGACGCGAACGGCGTCGGGCTCACGGCGCGTGTAGAGGGAGACGCCGGCCCGGCCCTTGGCGGCGGCGGGGGCGTGCGTCACGTGCCAGCCGTCGGGCGTACGGACGTGCTCGGGCAGCTGCTGGGGTTCGGCCCGCACCTCCTGGAGGCACAGCACGTCGGCGGAGGTGTCGGCGAGCCACTCCACGAAGCCCTTCTTCGCGGCGGCGCGCAGGCCATTGACGTTGACGGAGGTCACGGTGAGCATCCCGGCACGATACCGGCACACTGGACGACGTCCCATTCCGGACTCCGCATCGATATACGGTAGGCAGCATGAACATACGCAGGGTCCCCTTCGACCACCCGGACGCCGTGAAGCTCAACGACGAGGTCCAGGCCGAGTACGACCTCCGCTACGGCGACGGCGGCGACGCCACGCACCTGGACCCGTCGGACTTCGCGCCGCCGAACGGCCTGTACCTGGTCGCGTACGACGAGAACGACGTCCCGGTCGCCTCCGGCGGCTGGCGCCGCCAGGACGCCAACGACGAGGGCAATCTCGACGGGGACGCCGAGCTCAAGCGGATGTTCGTGACCGAGCAGGTGCGCGGGCGCGGGCTGGCCCGGCGCATCCTGGCCGCCCTGGAGGAGGACGCCCGCGCGGCGGGCCGGGCCCGGATGGTGCTGGAGACCGGCACCAAGCAGCCGGAGGCCGTGGCCCTGTACACGTCCAGCGGCTACGAGCCGTGCGTGAAGTTCGGCTACTACCGCTTCCACGAGGAGAGCCTCTGCTACGCGAAGGCCCTCCAGGTCCCGTAGGCGGAAGGGATCGGCCCCGGCACCACGGGACGAACCGGGGTCCGGGGCCCGGGGTCCGGGCCCGGGAACGACGAAGGTCCCGGCCGATCGTGATGATCGGCCGGGACCTTCGTCAATGTGCGTGGACCTGAGGGGATTTGAACCCCTGGCCCCCTCGATGCGAACGAGGTGCGCTACCGGACTGCGCCACAGGCCCTTGCAACGAGTGAAACTCTAGCACCCCGCCCGGCCTGCTCAAAAATCGCTTCCGGCTACTCGTTCGCCGCGCGGGGGCGGTCGCCGTCCTCGTACTGGTCGAACAGCGGCGTGCGGCCCCGCTCCCTGGCCCGGCGGGCGGACGCGGCACGGCGGGCGTCGCTGCGGCCCGGGGTCTCCGGACGCTCGTCGGCACGGGCGGCCGGGCGCTCCTCGGCGGCACGGTCCGCCGAGCGGTCCGGCACGGGTGCCGCCTCCTCCCGGTCGGGCGCGACGTCGGGCGCGACGGAGCTGGAGCGCGCCGAGCTCCAGGCGTCCGGGGCCGCGAGATCAACGTCCGGCGTGGCGCGGGGGGCGACCGGCGCGGTCACGTAGGTGGGCAGGGGGACCGGGACCGGGTCCCAGCTGTCGCCCTGGGGGCGTCCCCGGCGTTCCCGCTGCTGGTCGACCCACTCGGCGTGGTCGGTCTGCTCCACCAGGGCCCGCCGGTCCGCGGCGAGCGCCGACATTCCGGCACCGGGTTCCACGTCGGGTCCGTCGTCCGGCTCCTCGGTGTCGAGGTCCCCGACGGGTCCGCCGGGGTCGGCGGGGCCGCGCCGGCGCGGACGGGGGTCGCGGTCGCGCAGGCGTTGTGCGGCGGCCTCGGCCTGGCGGCGGTCCATCTGGAAGGCGAAGCGGCGGCGCTCCTGGGCGCGCAGATGGACGATGTAGGCGCTGAGCAGCACCGCGGGCACGCCCGGCGCCCACAGGAACGCGAGCCCGCCGACCGCCGCGACGACCGAGCCGAGCGTGAAGGCCAGGAAGAGCATCACGGTCGTACGCCGACGGCGGGCGAGGACCTTGGTGCGCCGGGCCCGTGCCGCGGCCGCCCCCGGTGACAGGGGCGCGCGCCGGGCCTGCGGCACCCGCCCCCGCGCCGGTGCCGCGCCGGACCGGGCCGGGTGGCCGGGCTCCGGGGACTGCCCGGATCTCGGGCCGTGGTCGGGTTCGCCCGTACGGGGGCGGGCGGTTTCGGGCCGCTCCGCCGGCTGCCGGGGCGGGACCGGCCGGGTGTGCCGTCGGGTCCTGGACACGGCGAAGGCCCGGACGTCCACCGAGTCGGTGACGGCGTCCGGGGCGTCGGCGTCGGGCTCCGCCTCGTCGGCGGAGCGCGACCGCAGGTCCTTGGCGTACCGGCGCTCCATGCCCGCCCGTCCGGACAGGAGCCGGATGGCGGTGCTGAAGCGTTCCGTCGGACGGGCCTCGTTCAGCTCGTCCTGCCTACGGAGCCACATCGGCACCAAGTAGGCGGCCCAGGCCCCGACGATGACTGCGTAGATGAGGCCGCTGCTGCTCACGCCTCACACGGTAGAGGGGTTTGCGTGAGGCCATCCGCCAATTGAGCCGGTGTGTCGCACGATCTGGCTGATATTTCGAACTTTTCTTGTGACCGATCCGATCAACCGACTGTCAGGACCGGGAAATTATCCGATTCGGGATGGTCACGGCCCGATCGAATTCGAACGTTTATTCAATTACCGGCGTTTCCGGTCCTCCCGGGGTTCCCGGGGTTCCCTCCGTTTCCGGTGTTGCCCGCGTTCGGGGCGCTGCGCTGCCGTGACCGGTGCCAGCGCCGCAGCAGACCCTCGGGAACCTCTTCGGCGGTGAGCGCGAAGACGAGATGGTCCCGCCAGGCTCCGTCGATGTGCAGATAACGCGGTCTGAGGCCCTCCTCGCGGAATCCGAGTTTCTCCACGACCCGGCGACTGGGCGCGTTCTCGGGGCGAATGCAGACCTCGACGCGGTGCAGTCCGACGGTGCGGAAACAGTGGTCCACCGCCATCGCCACGGCCGTCGGCATCACCCCGCGGCCGGCCACCGCCTCGTCCACCCAGTAGCCGACGTGCCCGGAGCACATCGAGCCCCAGGTGATGCCGGCCACCGTCAACTGGCCGACCAGCCGCCCCCGGTACTCGATGACGAAGGGCAGCATCCGGCCCGCGTGGGCCTCGGAGCGCAGGTGCCGCACCATCTGGCGGTAGGTGGGCCGGTGCGCGATCGGACCGCCGGGTCCGGGCGGCGGGATGGTGGCCTCCCACGGGCGCAGCCAGTCCCGGTTGCGCCGGTTGACCTCGCGCCAGGTCCGTTGGTCGCGCAGCCTTATCGGCCTCAGGACGATGTCGCCGTCCGTCAGCTCCGCGGGCCAGGACGGGCCGTTCAGCTCGCACCCCCACCGCTGGCGGGTCTCGGGTGGTCACCGCCGCGCAGTTGGTCCACGGCGTGCTTCAGCAGCGGCTCCAGCACGGCGAGGCCGTCCTTCACCCCGCCGGAGGATCCCGGCAGGTTGACGATCAGCGTGCCGCCCGCCACTCCGGCCAGTCCCCTGGAGAGCGCCGCGGTCGGCACCTTGTCCCGGCCGTACGCCCGGATCGCCTCGGCGATGCCCGGGACCTCGTGGTCGAGCACGGCGCGGGTCGCCTCGGGGGTGCGGTCGGTGGGCGAGATGCCGGTGCCGCCGGTGGTGACGATGACGTCGTAGCCCGCTTCGACGCCCGCGCGCAGGGCGGCCTCCACGGGGTCGCCGTCGGGCACGACCCGGGGGCCGTCGACGGCGAAGCCGAAGCGGCGCAGCCCTTCGGCGATCAGCGGGCCGCCCTTGTCCTCGTAGACACCGGCGGCGGCCCGGTTGGACGCCGTGACGACCAGGGCGGCGTACGGCCCGGGGAGGGCGCCCGCCGGGGAGGCGTCCGGCGTCATGACCGGTTCCAGTCGCCGGACTTGCCGCCCGTCTTCTGTTCCACCCGCACGTCCGTGATGACCGCTCCCTTGTCGACCGCCTTGACCATGTCGACCACGGTGAGCGCGGCGACGGAGACCGCGGTGAGCGCCTCCATCTCCACGCCCGTGCGATCCGTCGTCTTCACCGTGGCGGTGATCTCCACGGCGTCGTCCGCGACCGACAGGTCCAGTTTCACACCGGAGACCGACAACGGGTGGCACAAGGGGATCAGATCGGGGGTGCGCTTGGCGCCCATGATGCCCGCGATCCGGGCGGTGGCCAGTGCGTCGCCCTTCGGCACGCCCTCGCCGCGCAGCAGCTCGACCACGCGGGGCGCGACGAGGACGCGTCCACTGGCTCGGGCGGTGCGGGCGGTCACGTCCTTGCCGGACACGTCGACCATCCGGGCGGCGCCCGCCTCGTCGATGTGGGTCAGCCGGTCCTGCGGGTCCTGTCCGCTGCCGGACGGTCGGTCCTGCGTACTCATGCTCGTGTGGCGCTCCCGGTCCTGGCCCGGCGCGGTGCGGCGCGTGGGCCTGCTGTGCGCGACACGGTACCGCCATCGGGGACCGCTCAGCCGAGCAGGACCACCTCGACCTCGGCGCCGGGCTCGACGGACTCGGTGTCCTCGGGGACGACGATCAGCGCGTTCGCGTGCGCGAGGGCGGCCACGAGGTGGGAGCCGGAGCCGCCGACCGGGGTGACCGATCCGTCGGTGTGGCTGCCCCGCAGGAACTGCCGGCGGCCCTTCGGCGAGGTCAGGGCCTTGTCCGCGGCCAGGGACGCGGTGACCGTCGGGCGGTGCACGTCGGGCAGGCCCATGAGGGTGCGGATCGCGGGGCGCACGAACAGCTCGAAGGAGACGTACGACGACACCGGGTTGCCGGGCAGCGCGAGCAGCGGGGTGTGGTCGGGGCCGATCGAGCCGAAGCCCTGGGGCTTGCCGGGCTGCATGGCGAGCTTGCGGAAGTCGACGCCGCCGCCCGGCTCGTCCTCGTCCCCGACGTGCGCCAGCGCCTCCTTGACCACGTCGTACGCCCCGACGCTCACGCCGCCGGTGGTGACCATCAGGTCGGCGCGCACCAGTTGGTCCTCGATGGTGGACCGCAGGGTGTCGGCGTCGTCGGTGACGGCGCCCACCCGGTAGGCGATGGCGCCGGCGTCGCGGGCGGCCGCGGTGAGGGCGAAGCTGTTGGAGTCGTAGATCTGACCGGACGCCAGCTGCTCGTCGGGCTGGACGAGTTCGCTGCCGGTGGAGAGCACCACCACGCGCGGGCGCGGGCGCACCCGTACCGTGCCCCGGCCGATGGCGGCGAGCAGGCCGATCTGGGGCGGGCCCAGCACGGTGCCGGCCGCCAGGGCGCGGTCCCCGGAGCGGACGTCGCTGCCCTTGGCGCGGACGTGCGCGCGCTCCTCGGCCGGCCGGTACACGTGGACGTGGCCCCGCGCGCCCTCGGGGGCCAGGCTGCGGGCGCGCATGCCGGCCACCGGGCCCTCGCCGAGCCCGCCGTCGGTCCACTCCACGGGGACGACGGCCTCGGCGCCGGGCGGCAGCGGGGCGCCGGTCATGATGCGGGCGGCCTGGCCCGGTCCCACCGTGACCGGGTCGGCCTGGCCGGCGGCGACGTCCCCGACGACCTCCAGGACGGCGGGGAACTCCTCGCTGGCGCCCGCGACGTCGGTGACCCGCACCGCGTACCCGTCCATGGAGCTGTTGTCGAACGGCGGCAGGGACAGCGGCACCGTGACGTCGTCGACCAGGACGCAGCCCTGGGCGTCGAGCAGGTTCAGCTCGATGGGGTCCAGGGGGCGGACGGTGGCGAGGACGTCGTCCAGGTGCTCCTGGACCGACCACAGCCGGTCCTGACCGGGGCCCGCGGTGGCGTGGTCGTGGCCGGTGTCACGGTGCGCGCTGCTGCTCAACGTCCTTGCATCTCCTCGGCTACGTAACTGCGGAGCCAGGTCCGGAAGTCCGGGCCCAGGTCTTCACGTTCGCATGCGAGTCGGACAATGGCACGCAGGTAGTCGCCGCGGTCGCCGGTGTCATAGCGGCGGCCCTTGAAGACGACGCCGTGCACGGGGCCGCCGACCTTCTCGTCCGCGGCGAGCTGCTGGAGGGCGTCGGTGATCTGGATCTCGCCGCCGCGGCCGGGCTCGGTCTTGCGGAGTATGTCGAAGATGCGCGGGTCGAGGACGTAGCGGCCGATGATGGCGTAGTTGGAGGGCGCGTCGGCCGCGTCGGGCTTCTCGACCAGCCCGGTGACCTTGACGACGTCGCCCTCGCCGGTCGGGGCGACGGAAGCGCAGCCGTAGAGGTGGATCTGCTCCGGCGCGACCTCCATGAGGGCGATCACACTGCCGCCGTACTGCTCCTGGACGTCGATCATGCGCTGGAGCAGCGGGTCGCGCGGGTCGATCAGGTCGTCGCCGAGCAGGACCGCGAAGGGCTCGTGGCCGACGTGCGGGGCGGCGCACAGGACGGCGTGGCCGAGGCCCTTGGGGTCGCCCTGGCGGACGTAGTGGATCATCGCGAGGTCGCTGGACTCCTGGACCTTGGCCAGGCGGTCCGCGTCGCCCTTCTTCTGGAGGGCGGACTCCAGTTCGTAGTTGCGGTCGAAGTGGTCTTCCAGGGGGCGCTTGTTGCGGCCCGTGACCATGAGGACGTCGCCGAGGCCCGCGGCCACGGCCTCTTCGACCACGTACTGGATCGCCGGCTTGTCGACGACCGGCAGCATCTCCTTGGGAGTGGCCTTGGTGGCCGGCAGGAACCGGGTACCGAGGCCGGCTGCTGGGATGACAGCCTTGCTGATCCTGGGGTGGGACTGAGTCATGCGCGCCACCCTATCCGGTGCCTTTAGGGAGAATCTGTGACTCGGGACCACTGCTGCTCATATGAGCGCATTAGCGCGGTACAGGAGTCACTCATGCCTCACGACGGCCCTGCGGACGAACCTGACAAGCGGACGTTGCGGCGGGACTTCCTCGCGGCGAGGAACAGGTTGACGCCGGATGACGTGCGGGAAGCCGCGGACGCGCTGGCCGGGCGGGCGCTCGGGCTGCCGGAGGTGGCGGGGGCGCGCGCCGTGGCGGCGTACGTCTCCGTGGGCGCCGAGCCGGGCACCCTCGCGCTCCTGGACGCGCTGCGCACGCGGGGGGTGCGCGTCCTGCTGCCCGCACTGCTGCCGGACAACGACCTGGACTGGGGCGAGTACACCGGGGAGGGCTCCCTCGCGCGCGTGCGGCACGGCGGGCGGATGGAGCTGTTCGAGCCCGCCGGGGAGCGGCTGGGGCCGGACGCGGTGACGCGGGCGGACGTCGTGCTGCTGCCGGGGGTGGCGGTGGACGGCCGCGGCCTGCGCCTCGGGCGCGGCGGAGGGTCGTACGACCGGGTGCTGGCCCGCCTGGCGGCCGCGGGCGCCCGGCCCGCGCTGCTGGTGCTGCTCTACGACGGGGAGGTCGTCGCGCGCGTGCCCGCGGAGCCGCACGACCGGCCGGTGGACGCGGTGGTGACGCCCTCGGGGGTGCGCAGGTTCCGTTGACGCCGTTCCGGCACGCGAATCCGCCTCCACCGACGCCGTTCCGGCACGGAAAACGGCCTCCACGCACGCGTGGAGGCCGTTCTCGTGCGGCAGGCTCAGGGCTCTACGGCTTGAGCACCAGGGTGTCGCTCGTGCTTTCGTCGACCGCCTTCTTCGAGAAGGACCACGGCAGCAGTTCGCCGTCGGCCCACTTGTCGGTCTGGTCGGTGTAGTGCGCGCTGTAGGCGTGTCCGGAGGCGCCGGAGAGGTTGATCCAGCGGGACTTGTCGAGGTCGCCGAGGTTGACCACCATGCGCATGGACGGCACCCAGATCACCCCGTAGCCGCCGGCCGCGTTCCAGCCGGAGGCGTTGACCGCCGCCTCGCCGCCGCTGAGCTTCCAGGGACCGCGGTTGAGCGCGTACTTCAGGAAGCCGGGGCCCTCGGTGCCCAGGGTCTGGTTCTTCAGGAACAGGCGGTGCAGCCGGCCCCAGTTCCAGGTGTCGATGTCCTTGCCGAGCTTGGCGGTCAGCTCCCAGCGGGCGTCGATCATGGCGCGCTTGAACAGGTCGTCGCGGTTGTGGTCGGCGCCCTTGCGGGTGCCGTTGGCGGGCGTCGTCCACCAGTCGCTCTTCGGCTTGTCCATCAGGTTGCGCACGACCTCGAACCAGCGGTCGCCGCCGTCGGGCTGGGCCTGGCCGGGGTCGCGCTGGCCGCACTCGCGGACCTTGTTGGTCTCGTCCGCGGGACCGGTGGTGTTGACCGGGTCGACCCACAGGCACTGGCCCTCGACCCGCAGCTCCTTGGGCAGCTTGTTGCCGAAGGCGAGCTTGAGGATGTTGCGCCAGACCGCGTTGAAGTAGGCGGCGGCGGCCGAGTCGGCGTCCTGGGTGTAGTCCCAGCCCTCCAGCAGCTTCTGCGCCTCGCGGACGTCCTTGTCGTCGATGTCGATCTTCAGCAGCTGGGGCACGAGCAACTTGGCCATCTCACTGCTGTTGTCCAGCTGCATCTGGCGCATGTCGTCCGTGGAGATCTTGCCGCCGTCCTTGATCTTCTGCTCGATCAGGGAGGTGATGCGCTGGCTGCGGGCGCCGTAGCCCCAGTCCGTGGTGAGCGTGTACGGGTACTCGTCCTCGTCGACGACCGCCTGGTTGGCGGTCACGATGTAGCCGCGCTCCGGGTCGTACTCGTAGGGCAGCTCGTCCTGGTCGATGTACTCGCCGGTCCAGCGGTACTTGGAGCTCCAGCCCGGCGCCGGGACCGAACCGTCGTGGCCCTCGGCGCGCACCGGGATCCGGCCGGGCAGCGTGTAGCCGATGTGCTCGCTGTCGGCGTAGACCAGGTTCTGCGAGGGCACGTCGAACAGCGTGGCGGCCTCGCGGAAGTCGTCCCAGTTCTGCGCCCGGTCGATCGCGAAGACGGCGTCCATGCTGGTGCCCGCCTCCAGCGCGGTCCAGCGCAGGGCCACGCCGTAGCCGTCGCCGCGGTCGGGGGCGGAGCTGTCGACGGTGGCCTTCTTGCCGGTCTTCACCAGCTCGTCGTCGCGGTCGGAGAGCAGCGGGCCGTTGTTGGTCTCGCGGACGACGATCTTCTTGGCGTCGCCGCCGGCGACCTTGATGGTCTCCTCGCGCGTCTCGAAGGGAACCACCTTGCCGTCGTACTGGTAGCCCTCGCCGGTGATCTTCTCCAGGTAGAGGTCGGTGACGTCGGCGCCGGAGTTGGTCAGGCCCCAGGCGATCTCCTGATTGTGGCCGACGACCACGCCGGGCATGCCCGCGAAGGTGTAGCCGGCCACGTCGTACTGGCACTTGGCGGAGACGGTGCGGCAGTGCAGGCCCATCTGGTACCAGACGGACGGCAGGGACGGCGACAGGTGCGGGTCGTTGGCCAGCAGCGGCTTGCCGCTGATGGTGTGCTTGCCGGAGACGACCCAGGAGTTGGAGCCGATGCCGTTGCCGTTCACGCCGACGGCGGTGGGGACGTCGTCCAGGACCTCCTGGAGGCCCGCCAGTTGGCCCTGGAGGGCGCTGCCGGCACCGGTTCCGGTGCCGGTGCCGCCGGTTCCCGTGCCCGTCCCGGTTCCGGTACCGGTGCCCGTGCCGTCGCCCTCACCGCTGCCCGACGAGCCGCCGTCGCCGCCGTCGAAGGTCTGGGTGAGCTCGTCGTACTGGCCCTCCTGGACGATCGCCTTGTTGCGGTCGTACGGGTAGGCCGGGTAGAGGTCGGCGATCTGCTTGGGGCCGAGGCGGCTGGTCATCAGGGCGCGGTCGACCTCGTCCTGCATGTTGCCGCGCAGATCCCAGGCCATCGCCTTGAGCCAGGCCACCGAGTCGACCGGGGTCCACTCCTGGGGCTTGTAGTCGTTGGTGAAGCCGAGGGCCGCGTACTCCAGGGAGATGTCCGCGCCCTCCTTGCCCTTCAGGTAGGCGTTGACGCCCTTGGAGTACGCCTGGAGGTACTTCTTGGTGGAGTCCGACAGCTTCTCGTCGTACTCCTTCTTCGCCACCCGGTGCCAGCCCAGGGTGCGCAGGAACTCGTCGTTGTCGATCTGGCTCTTGCCGAACATCTCCGACAGGCGACCGGCGGTCATGTGCCGGCGGACGTCCATCTCGTAGAACCGGTCCTGAGCCTGGACGTAGCCCTGCGCCATGAACAGGTCCTCGTCGGTGGAGGCGTAGATCTGCGGGATGCCGTACCCGTCGCGCTTGACGTCGACCGGACCCGACAGGCCGTCGAGCGTGATCGAGCCCTTGGTCTGCGGGAAGGACGCGCGCACGGTGCTGATCGACCAGTACGCCCCGTAGGCGAGGCCGCCGATGAGGGCCAGGACCAGCACGAGGACGAGCAGACGGCCCTTGCGCCCCTTCCCCTTCTTCCTGCCGGACGTGCCGGACTGCTGACCCGGGGTGGCGGTGGTGGTGGGGGGCATCGCTGTCCTTGCTGTCCTAACACGAGCGGCAGGGGCGGGCTGTGCTTCGTACGGAGGCTGAGCGCTGAGCGCCGAGCGCTGGAGCAACTGTAGGCGCAGGCCCGGCTCCGCCTTGACGCGGAGTCGGGTACAGGGGCGCACGAGCGTTCGATCTTGCCAAGCCGAGCGTCAAGAAAGCGTCAAGAGTTAGGTAAGGTAACGAAGTAGTTGCCCGCGCAGTGCGGCGGATTCGTGTGCCATGGGGGTGCGCCTCGCGCACAACGCGGGCGCGTTCGCCCACGCTGTGATCCGTGCTGTGCGCCAGGGAAGGGAACGGCCGCTGACTGTCCACCACCTCAACCAGCTCCTGCTCGTCTGCTCGCTCGTCCTGCTCATCGCCGTGGCGGCGGTCCGGATCTCCTCGCGCAGCGGGCTCCCCAGCCTGCTCGTCTACCTGGCCATCGGCATCGCCATGGGCCAGGACGGCATCGGCGACATCAAGTTCGACAACGCCGAACTGGTCCAGGTCATCGGCTACGGCGCCCTTGTCGTGATCCTGGCCGAGGGCGGCCTCGGCACGAAGTGGAAAGAGGCGAAACCGGCCCTCCCGGCCGCCTCCGCGCTGGCCCTCGCCGGAGTCGCGGTGAGCGTCGGGGTGACCGCGGCGGGCGCGCACTACCTGACGGGGCTGGAGTGGCGGCAGGCGCTCATCATCGGGGCCGTGGTCTCCTCCACGGACGCCGCGGCCGTGTTCTCCGTGCTGCGCCGCATTCCGCTGCCCAAGCGGATAACGGGCACGCTGGAGGCCGAGTCCGGCTTCAACGACGCCCCGGTGGTGATCCTCGTGGTCGCCTTCTCCACGGCGGGACCGATCGAGCACTGGTACGTGCTGATCGGCGAGATCGCCCTGGAGCTGGCCATCGGCGCGGCCATCGGACTCGCGGTGGGCTGGCTGGGGTCCTGGGGGCTGAAGCACGTCGCGCTGCCCGCCTCCGGCCTCTACCCCATCGCAGTCATGTCCATCGCGATCGCCGCATACGCGGCCGGCGCCATGGCCCACGGCAGCGGCTTCCTGGCCGTCTACCTCGCCTCCATGGTCATGGGCAACGCGCGACTGCCGCACTGGCCCGCCACCCGGGGGTTCGCCGACGGGCTCGGCTGGCTCGCGCAGATCGGCATGTTCGTCCTGCTCGGCCTGCTGGTCACCCCGCACGAACTGGGCGACGACATCCTGCCCGCCCTGGTCATCGGCCTCGTGCTCACCATGGTGGCGCGGCCGCTGAGCGTCGTGCTGTGCCTCGTGCCCTTCCGGGTGCCGTGGCAGGAGCAGGCCCTGATGTCGTGGGCCGGGCTGCGCGGTGCGGTGCCCATCATCCTGGCGACGATCCCCATGGTGGAGGGCGTCGCGGGCAGTCACCGGATCTTCAACATCGTCTTCGTGCTGGTCGTCGTCTACACCCTGGTCCAGGGGCCGACGCTGCCGTGGCTGGCCCGCAAGCTGCGCCTGGGCAAGGGGGACGAGGCGGCCGACCTCGGCATCGAGTCGGCACCCCTGGAGCGGCTGCGCGGGCACCTGCTGTCGGTGACGATTCCCGAGGGTTCGAAGATGCACGGCGTCGAGGTCAACGAGCTGCGGCTGCCCACCGGGTCGGCCGTCACACTGGTCGTCCGCGACGGCACCTCCTTCGTGCCGCTGCCCACTACGGGACTGCGCCGCGGGGACGAACTCCTGGTGGTCGCCACCGACCCCGTCCGCGACGCCGCCGAGGCACGGCTGCGCGCGGTCGGCCACGGCGGCAAGCTGGCCGGCTGGCTGGGCACCGGCGGGGCCGGGGACACCCGTCGCAATCGCAGGTGAGCATGTGAGGGGTGCGCCCTTTCACAGGCCGCACCCCGCCCGGCCCCTGTACGATGAAGGCCGCACCTGATCGAACCACCTCTGTCTGAAGCAGAGCTGGCGCGACCGTATGGCGGTCGGATCGCCCCCTCATCCACGCGGGCTCCGGCATCTACCGCAGTCCGCGCAAGTGGACAGCTCTCGGCGCTCCCGCACGACGACCACCACGAGGCGGCGGGACCGCGCTACCAGGCGGCAGAAAGGCACGGGCCGTGGCATCCACGGTCACCCGCCCGGGATACGGGCAGCTGCTGCGCACCCGCGGCGCCTGGACGTTCCTGCTCCCCGGCTTCGCGGCACGCCAGCCGTTCGCGATGCTGACCCTCTCCATCGTGCTGCTGGTGCAGCACACCACCGGCTCCTACGGCGTCGCCGGCGCCGTCGCGGCCGTCACCGGCGTCTCCATGGCCCTGTTCGCCCCCTACAGCGGACGGCTCGCCGACCGCTACGGACAGCGCACCGTCCTGCTGCCCGGCGTGCTCGTGCACGCGGCGTCCGGACTGACCCTGACCTTCCTCGCGCTGGCGGACGCGCCCCTGTGGGCGCTGTTCCTGGCGTCCGTGCCGACCGGCGCCTCGGTGCCGCAGGTCGGGCCGATGGTGCGGGCGCGCTGGGCCGCGAAGCTCAAGGACTCACCCCTGATGAGCACGGCGGCCGCCTTCGAGTCGGTCACCGACGAGCTGACCTTCGTCCTCGGCCCCCTGCTGGCGACCGCCCTGTGCACGTCCGTCGACCCCGCCGCGGGCCTGGTCACGGAGGCCGCGCTCACCCTGGTGGGCGGTCTGCTGTTCGCCGCGCAGAAGAGCACTCAGCCCGTTGTCGGTGGCGCCGGTGGCGCCGACGGCTCCGGCGGCGGGCACGCGCGCGTGGAGCACGTTTCCGCGCTGCGGATCCCCGGCGTGCGGGTCCTGATCGTGGTCTTCCTGGGCATCGGTTCCGTCTTCGGCGGCATGCAGGTCTCGCTGGCCGCGTTCACGGAGTCGATCGGCGAGCCGGGCCTGAACGGCGTCCTGTACGGCGTGTTCGCCGCCGGCAACATGGTCTCCGGCCTGGCCTGCGGCGCCATCGCCTGGAAGGTGGCCCCGCAGCAGCGCCTCCTGGTCGGCTACACCGCCCTCGCGCTGACCGCGTCCGGCCTGTGGGCCGCGCACTCGGTGCTCGTGCTGGCCGGCCTCGGCCTGCTGGTCGGCATGTGCATCGCGCCCGCCATCGTCACCGGCTACACCCTGGTCGAGGGGCTGGTCCCGGCGGGCGCCCGCACCGAGGCCTTCACCTGGCTGACCGGCGCGGTCGCGCTGGGCCAGGCGGCGGCGGTGACCGTCGCCGGACAGCTGGAGGACCGCTTCCGGGAGGGCGCCGGGTTCCTGGTGCCGATGGGCGGCACGGTCCTCGCGCTGGCGGTCCTGGTGACGCTGCGCTCGCGGCTGGCGACGCGGTCCCACGGCCGTACGGTCGCACGTGGTGTCGGTCACCGCGCGCCCGCCACAGTGGACTGATCCCGCGGAATACGTCACTATGGACCGTCGTTAGCACTCATCGAGTGAGAGTGCCAGGAGGAAGACAGTGCCGACGTACCAGTACCAGTGCACCGAGTGCGGCGAGGGCCTCGAGGCGGTGCAGAAGTTCACCGACGACGCCCTCACCGAGTGCCCGAACTGCCAGGGACGCCTGAAGAAGGTGTTCTCCGCGGTCGGCATCGTCTTCAAGGGCTCCGGCTTCTACCGCAACGACAGCCGCGGCAGCTCGTCGAGCAGCTCGCCCGCCTCGTCGTCGAAGGCGTCGTCCTCGGCCTCGTCCTCCTCGGACTCGGGCTCGTCCTCCTCGGGCTCCGGCTCGTCGTCGGGCTCGGGCAGCAGCTCCTCCGCGGGCAGCACCGCCGCCTAGGTCCGCCACCTCCGGCTTCTCGCCGCGCGGGGCCGGTTCTTACGGGACCCTGTCGTCCTCCGACGACGGGGTCCTCGGCGTTGCCCCCGGCGGTTAGGGTGCGGGCATGGCGAACAAGGCGAAGGCCGAGAACGTGCGGACCGCGAGCGGGCAGGCCGGGAACGCGCCGGCGGGGAACGCGCGGGCCGAGATCGGCGTGATCGGCGGCTCCGGGTTCTACTCGTTCCTCGACGACGTGACCGAGGTCCGGGTGGACACGCCGTACGGGCCGCCCAGCGACTCCCTCTTCCTCGGCGAGGTCGCCGGCCGGCGGGTCGCCTTCCTCCCCCGGCACGGCCGCGGCCACCATCTGCCGCCGCACCGGATCAACTACCGCGCCAACCTGTGGGCGCTGCGCTCGGTGGGCGCCCGCCAGGTCTTCGGCCCGTGTGCGGTCGGCGGCCTGCGCCCCGAGTACGGGCCGGGCACGCTGCTGGTGCCGGACCAGTTCGTCGACCGCACCCAGTCCCGCCCGTCGACCTACTTCGACGGGCTGCCGACGCCCGACGGGACCGTCCCCAACGTGGTGCACGTGTCGCTGGCCGACCCGTACTGCCCCACCGGACGCGCCGCCGCGCTGAAGGCGGCCCGGGGGCGGGACTGGGAACCGGTGGACGGCGGCACCCTGGTCGTGGTCGAGGGGCCGCGCTTCGGGACCCGCGCGGAGTCCCTGTGGCACCGGGCGCAGGGCTGGTCGGTGGTGGGCATGACCGGCCACCCCGAGGCGGCACTCGCCCGTGAACTGGAGCTCTGCTACACCTCACTGACCCTGGTGACCGACCTCGACGCCGGTGCGGAGAGCGGCGAGGGCGTCTCGCACGAGGAGGTGCTGCGGGTGTTCGCGGCCAACGTGGACCGGCTGCGGGGCGTCCTGTTCGACGCGGTGGCCGCGCTGCCGGCGACCGGGGAACGGGACTGTCCGTGCGGGGCGGCGCTGGGCGGAATGGACCCGGGGATCGCGCTGCCGTAGGGGGTGCGGCCGGGGGCGAAGTACTGGAACAACTCGTTCCGGTGAGAGAGTTTTCCACAACCGGCCGGCGGTCCACGGGCGTCGGCAGGGCTCGGTGAAAAGCCTCATCGTGGGAGCGCAAGCCGGTCCCTCGTCACAGGTGGTGGTCACCGTGTTCCGTCCCTCCCTGTCCTCGCCCTCCCGGCCCTCAGCCTCCGGACCCTCCCCCTCCCTGTCGTCAGCCTCCCTCGCCTCTTCTCCCCTGCCGTCTTCGCCTCCCCCGCCTTCCTTCGCCGACTCGTACCCCTCGCCGCTCCCGGCCGGCGCCGACGCGCCGCCCACGTGTGAGGTGCCGCACTTCGCCCCGGTGCGGGTGCGCGGCGGGCGTCATCGGCTGCACCGGCTCGTGCGTCACCGACGACGTGCCCTCTCCGTCGGGCTCGCCGTCACCGCGGCAGCACTGGTGGCGGCGGGTCCGCTTCCCGGGACCGACGGGCACGGGACCGACGGGCAGGAGACGCGGGGGGCACGCGGGCACCCGGCGGCCGGGCCGACGGGCGAGCGGCAGCGCACCCGGCTCGTGGCGGCGCCGGTGCGGATCGCCGACGCGGCCACGGTGCGGCTGCTGAGGCCGGGCGATCGCGTCGACGTCGTCGCGACCGGGGACGGCGGGGCCGGCGACGCCTCCGTACTCGCCCGCGGTGTGCGGGTGGCCGAGGTGCCCGAGCCCGTGGAGGATCCGGCGGCGGGCGGGGCGCTGGTGGTGGTCTCGGTGCCGCGCGCGACGGCACACCGACTGGTCGGCGCCGCTACCACGGCACGGTTGGCGGTGACCCTGTGCTGAGCCCGTCAAGTACCTCGTTCGAGGGAACGGATTGGACAGGATGGCCCAACGCTGCCGTAGGTTTCGGAACGTTTGGTTCCTGCACCTGTTCAAGCGAGGAGTGCTCCGACCGTGAGCGACAAGAAGGAGCCGAGCGTCTGGCAGGGCTTCAAGGCCTTCCTGATGCGCGGCAACGTCATCGACCTGGCGGTGGCGGTCGTCATCGGCGCCGCCTTCACCAAGATCGTCAACTCGGTGGTGGAGGGGGTCATCAACCCTCTGGTCGGGGCGTTCGGCACACAGAGCCTGGACAGTTACAGCTCCTGTCTGAAGGGCCCGTGCACCGGGACCGGCGACAGCGCGACGGGCGTGCGGATCCTGTGGGGCCACGTGCTGGGCGCGACCCTCACGTTCCTGATCACCGCGGCCGTCGTCTACTTCCTGATGGTGCTGCCCATGTCGAAGTACCTGGCCCGGCAGGAGGCCCGCCGCAAGGCGAAGGAGGGCGCCGAGGAGGTCATCGAGGTCTCCGAGCTGGAGGTGCTCAAGGAAATCCGCGACGCGCTGCTCGCCCAGCGCGGCGCTCCGGGGCAGGACCGCACCTAGCCCGCGGGCCCGCGGCCCGGCCGGCGCCCGGAATCCCGCTCCTTTCGGTGAGGGGGGATTCAGATGTGGTGGGGCGGCTTCTCGTCGAGGAAGCGCTTCAGGTCGGCCGCGGCATCGCCCTCGGGCCGCTCTCCCCAGCCGCGGTCGGTGTCGTCCGAGGTCTGCTGGTCCAGCGGGTCGTCGAAGACCAGCGCGGGCCTGGGCGCGCGGGGCTCGGGGTCGGGGGTGGTACTCATGGCTCCAGGGTACGGCTCGCGCCGTGGACGCCGTCCCCCGCGGCCTGCTCACCCCGGCGGGCGGGTGGTCCGCAAGCACATCCGCGCCGTCTCTGCTGTGCTGGGAGCCATGATGTCCAGTCCCCGCCCCTCCTCCGCGACCGCGCCCTCCGGACCACCCCCCGACGACCACCCCCCGGTGCGCCGCCTGAGGGCACGCCACCGGCACGAGGTGCACCGCGCCGCCACGCCGCTCGAGCTCCTCTTCGACCTGTGCTTCGTCGTCGCCATCGCCCAGGCCGGCGTCCAGTTGGTGCACTCCGTCGCCGGGGGGCATGCCGGCGAGGGTGTCCTCAACTACGCGATGGTCTTCTTCGCCATCTGGTGGGCGTGGATGAACTTCACGTGGTTCGCCTCCGCGTACGACAACGACGACGTTCTCTACCGGGTCGTCACGCTCGTCCAGATCGCCGGTGTGCTGGTCCTGGCGGCCGGGGTCTCCCGGGCCTTCGAGGACCACGACTGGGTGGCCGTCGTCATCGGTTACGTGATCATGCGGATGGCCATGGTGGCGCAGTGGCTCAGGGCGGGCCGGTCGGCGGCACCGCCGGAGAGCACCATGGCCCGCAGATACGCGGCCGGCGTGCTGCTCTGCCAGATCGGCTGGCTGGGGCTGCTGATCGTGCCGGAGAGCGGCCGGGGCTGGCTGTTCCTGGTGATGGTAGTGCTGGAGCTGTGCGTGCCGGCGTTCGCCGAGCGCAAGCATCCCTCGTCCTGGCATCCGCACCACATCTCCGAGCGGTACGGGCTGCTCACGATCATCGTGCTGGGCGAGACCGTCGCGGCGGCCACGGTCGCGGTGAAGTCGGGCATCGAGGAGAACGACGCGCTGGGCGAGGTCCTCCCGATCGCGGCCGGTGGACTGCTGATCGTCTTCGCGGCCTGGTGGATCTACTTCGTGGTGCCCGTCCACAGCCATCTGCGCTCCAACCGACAGTCCTTTCTCTGGGGCTACGGCCACTACCTGGTTTTCGCCTCGGCGGCGGCGATCGGGGCGGGACTGGAGGTGGCGGTGGAGCAGGCCGTGGGCAAGGCGCATGTCTCGACGCTCGCGGCGTCCTTCGCGGTGACCCTGCCGACGGCGGTCTTCCTGCTCACGGTGTGGGCCCTGCACGCACGGTATTTCAAGGTGGGCATCGCCGAGCAGCTCGTGCTGCCGGTGGCCGCGCTGCTGGTGCTCGCCTGCACCTTCCTGGGGGGCGAGGCGGTGCTGGCGGCGGGGATCGTGCTGGCGCTGGCCGTGGCGGCCGGGGTGACGCTGACCGCGCGGCGCACCGAGCGGGAGCGGAGGGCACCGGCACCGGCCGCCTGAGTCACCGCTCCCCCGCCGTGCGGGGCACCGGTCCTGGCACCGCGCCGCGAGCGGCTGCTCTTCCGTCGCCGGTGGCGGGACGAGACTGGCCCCATGACAGTTGACGCATTGACGGATATCGCCGGTCTTCGGGTGGGGCATGCGACGCGTACCGGGAACGGGTGGCTGACGGGGACGACGGTGGTGCTCACACCGGAGGGCGGTGCGGTCGCCGGTGTGGACGTGCGCGGCGGCGGCCCCGGCACCAAGGAGACCGACGCCCTCGATCCGCGCAACCTGGTGCAGCGGGTGCAGGCGGTGGTGCTGACCGGCGGCAGCGCCTACGGGCTCGACGCGGCCTCGGGGGTGATGGCCTGGCTGGAGGAACGGGGACAGGGGGTGCGGGTCGGTCCGGACCCGGCGCACGTGGTGCCGGTGGTGCCCGCGGCCTGCGTCTTCGACCTGGGGCGCGGGGGCGACTTCCGGGCCAGGCCGGACGCGGCCACCGGTTACGCGGCCGCGGAGGCGGCCCACGCGAGTACGCCGGGCACCGGGGTGGCCGAGGGGTGTGTCGGGGCGGGCACCGGTGCCGTGGTCGGCACGCTGAAGGGCGGGGTGGGCACCGCGAGCACCCTGCTCGACTCGGGGATCACGGTGGCGGCGCTGGTGGTGGCCAACGCGGCGGGGTCGGTGACGGACCCGGAAACGGGGGTGCTGTACGGGGAGTTGTTCCGGGGCGGGCGAGTGGAGTACCCGGCGCCGGACGTGCACGAGGCCGCGCGGCGGCGCCTGGCCGAGGTCGCGGCGAGGAACGCACCGCCCCCGCTGAACACCACGCTCGCCGTCGTCGCCACCGACGCCGACCTGTCCAAGGCGCAGGCGCAGAAGCTGGCCGGCACCGCGCACGACGGCATCGCGCGGGCCGTACGGCCGGTGCATCTGCTCAGCGACGGCGACACGGTGTTCGCCCTGGCCACCGGGGAGCGCCCGCTCGAGGCCGGGCAGCCGCTCGCGCTGAACGAGCTGCTGGCGGCGGGCGCCGACGTGGTGACCCGCGCGATCGTGCGCGCGGTCCGGGCCGCCGAGCCGGTGGACGGCCCGGGCGGGTCCTGGCCGGCGTACGGGGAGCTGTACGGGCGGGTTTCCAGGGCAGGTTGACCCGGCCGCGTTGCGATTGTCCGGGTTTTGTCACGCGTCGGCGCTCCCGGCGGTCCGCGGGAACCCCGTGGGCCGCCGGGCCCCTCTAGACGGCTGAAGCGAACAGCGCACAACACCCGAACCTGGAGCAGCCCGTGACAACGCCGGACATAGCCACGCGGCGCGTACTGGGGGCCTGTGCCGCCCTGGTGGTCGGCGCCCTCACCCTCACCGCCTGCGGCGGAAGCGCCAGCGCCGACGACAAGAAGGACGGCAAGGGCGGCGCGGGGGCCGCCGACACCTCGGTCGCCGAGCTGGTGATCTCGGCCAAGGACGGGTCGACCGGCGCCTCGATCAACTCCACCGGTGTGAAGGTCAGCGACGGCACGCTGACCGACGTGACGATGACCGTCGCGGAGACGGGTGCCGCCGTACCGGGCACGGTGTCCGGCGACGGCGGCAGCTGGAAGCCGAAGGAGCAGCTGGAGCGGGGCACCAAGTACCGGATCACGGCGCGGGCGAAGGACGCGAACGGCCGCACGGCCGCGGCCGACTCGGTGTTCACGACCGTCTCCTCGGAGCACAGCTTCGTCGGCACGTACACCCCGGACGGTGGCAGCACGGTCGGGGTGGGGATGCCGGTGTCGTTCACGTTCGACAAGGCGATCACCGACCGGGAGAGCGTGCAGTCGCACATCACGGTCACCTCCAGCAGCGGGCAGAAGGTGGTCGGACACTGGTTCGGCGCGCAGCGGCTCGACTTCCGGCCCCAGGAGTACTGGAAGGCCGGCTCCAAGGTCACGATGAAGATCGACCTGGACGGGGTGGAGGGCGCGAACGGCCTCTACGGCGTGCAGAAGAAGACCGTCACCTTCACCGTGGGCCGCTCGCAGGTCTCCACGGTGGACGTCGACACGCAGACCATGACGGTGGTGCGGGACGGCGCGACGCTCAAGTCGATCCCGATCTCGGCGGGCAGCGCCGCGAACCCGACGTACAACGGGCAGATGGTGATCTCGGAGAAGTCCGAGCAGACGCGCATGAACGGGTCGACGGTCGGGTTCGGCGGCGAGTACGACATCCCGGACGTGCCCCACGCGATGCGGCTGAGCCAGTCGGGCACCTTCATCCACGGCAACTACTGGTACAGCCGCGGCAATCCGCCCTTCGGCGCCCAGGGCACCAGCCACGGCTGTGTCGGGCTGGCGGACGTGCAGGGCGCGCAGGGCGACACCCCGGGCAAGTGGTTCTACGACCACTCGCTCGTCGGGGACGTCGTGATCGTCAAGAACTCCCCGGACGACACGATCGCGCCGGACAACGGCCTCAACGGCTGGAACATGCCGTGGAGCGAGTGGACCGCCCAAAGCACCGGCTGATCGGGCTGTGAGCAGGAAGTTTTGACGGTTCGTCGGGCCGCGCGGGAACTTTTCGCGCGGCCCTCGCGTATTTCGTGCGTACGTTTTCTCGGTTCCCGGACATGATGTCCGACCGAGGGGCTACGGTATGCACCCACAAGGTGACATGCAGCAACGCCGGGAGAAACCTTGAGCGTTCCGTACGAGACGGCAGCGTACGAACCACCCGAGTCGCCCGAGTCTCCGGAGGAGCACCTCTTGCGGCTGCTCGGACGCGCCCTGAACTCTTTCGAGCTGCCCGACGAGGTCCTGCGGCGGCTGGACTGCGCACTGGCGCACGACGGTTCACTGCACTCCGCGCACCACAGCGCGGGGCTGCACCGCGAGACGTACCGCCACACCTGGCTGCTCGCCGACGGCTCGGCGCTCACCCTCTGGGAGCTGGTCCACAACACCGCCCCGGGCAGCGAGCCGCAGCACGAGGTCTACGTCGACGAGGAGGAGCTGCGCACCGCCGGATCCCGGCTGGCGCTGCCGCCCGACGCCCCGGATTTCGAGCTGCCGGCGCAGGTGCAGCTGTCGCCCGTCCCCACCCCGCGCCACGCGTACGTCCCGGACGCCTCGGCGGACCACGCCCGCCGGCTGCTGCGCCGCGCGGAGAACGCGGACCGTCCCGGTGCCGACCTCGCCGAGCGGCTGTCGACGGCGTGCGGGCACCAGATCACCCAGGCCTTCGGCGGGCCCGGCCGGGCGGGCCGCGCCCGGATCGGCTTCTCGCTCTACGAGCACGCGTTCCTGCTGCGCGACGGCGTGGAGGTCTCCCTGTGGGAGGTCGAGCACACGGCCACGCCGGACGGGCGGCACATGTGCGAGGTGTACGACAGCGAGGAGACGGCCCGCAGGGAGATGGAGCGGCGCGCGGCACAGGTGTCCCCGTAGCCGCGCCCCGCTCCCGTCCGGCCCGTGGTGGCCTGCCTACGCGGCCACCGGCTGCTTCTCCCCCGGCGCCGGGGCCGACGGGTCCGCGCCGTCCGGTCCCTGGGCCGGCGCTCCGGGCACCGGCTTGCGCAGGCCCTTGAGGACGATCACCAGCGCCGCGCTGACACAGACACCGGCCGCGATGGCGACCAGGTAGAGCAGCGGGTTGCCGATCAGCGGGACCACGAAGATGCCGCCGTGCGGGGCCCGCAGCGTCGCCCCGAAGGCCATCGACAGTGCGCCGGTGACCGCACCGCCCGCCATCGACGCCGGGATGACGCGCAGCGGGTCGGCCGCGGCGAACGGGATCGCGCCCTCGGAGATGAAGGAGGCGCCCAGGACCCAGGCGGCCTTGCCGTTCTCGCGCTCGGCGGCGTTGAAGAGCCGGCCGCGCACGGTGGTGGCCAGGGCCATCGCCAGCGGCGGGACCATGCCGGCCGCCATGACCGCCGCCATGATCTTCATCGCCGAGTCGCTGGGGCTGGCGACCGCGATGCCCGCGGTGGCGAAGGTGTAGGCGACCTTGTTGACCGGGCCGCCGAGGTCGAAGCACATCATCAGGCCGAGCAGCGCGCCGAGCAGGATCGCGTTGGCGCCGGACAGGCCGTTCAGCCAGTCGGTCATGCCCGACTGCGCGGACGCGATGGGCTTGCCGATCACGACGAACATCAGGAACCCGACGACCGCCGCCGAGACGAGCGGGATCACCACCACCGGCATGATGCCGCGCAACGCCTTCGGTATCGGTACCCGCTGGATCGCCAGCACCACGCCGCCGGAGATCAGACCGGCCGCCAGACCGCCGAGGAAGCCGGCGTTGATGGTGAGCGCGATCGAGCCGCCGACGAAGCCGGGGACCAGGCCCGGCCGGTCGGCCATGCCGTAGGCGATGTAGCCGGCCAGCACCGGGACGAGGAAGGCGAAGGCCACGCCGCCGATCTGGAACAGCAGCGCGCCCCAGCTGTCCGCCTGGGTCCACACGAAGTGGTCCATCACGGAGGGCGCCTTGTTGATCTCGTAGCCGCCGATGGCGAAGCCCAGGGCGATCAGCAGGCCGCCCGCGGCGACGAACGGCACCATGTAACTGACGCCGGACATCAGCCACTTGCGGAGCTTGGTGCCGTATCCCTCGCCGGACTCCCCACCGCGCTCGACGGGCGTCGCACCCGCGGAGGCGGAGGTCACCTCGCCGCGGGCCGCCTTGTCGCGGACCTCGCCGATCAGCTCGCCGGGCCGGTTGATGGCCGCCTTGACGCCGGTGTCGACGGTGGGCTTCCCGGCGAAGCGGTCCTTCTCGCGTACGGCGACGTCGTGGGCGAAGATCACGCCGTCCGCCGCCGCGATCACCGCCGGATCGAGCCGGGTGAAGCCCGCCGACCCCTGGGTCTCGACGACGACGTCGACGCCCGCCTCGCGGCCCGCGTTCTCCAGGGACTCGGCCGCCATGTAGGTGTGCGCGATGCCGGTGGGGCAGGAGGTGACGGCCACGATCCGGAAGGGGCGCTCGGGTGCGCCGGATTCGCGGCCGGTGCTGCCCGGGGTGGTCTCGGCGGAGGCCGCCGCCGAGACCGCCCCGGTGTCCGCGGTCTCCTCCGTGGTGCCCTCGGGGGTGCCCTCCGGGGTGTCCCCGGCGGGCGCCGGTTCCTCCCCGCGGATCAGCGCGGCGGCGTCGGCCGCGTCGCCCACCGAGCGCAGCGCGGCGGTGAACTCGGCGTTCATCAGCTGCCGGGCCAGCGAGGAGAGGATCGTCAGGTGGGCGTCGTCGGCGCCCGCCGGAGCGGCGATCAGGAAGATCAGGTCGGCCGGACCGTCCGCCGCCCCGAAGTCGACGCCGGCCGCGCTGCGCCCGAAGGCGAGCGTCGGCTCGGTGACGTGTGCGCTGCGGCAGTGCGGGATGCCGATGCCGCCGTCGAGGCCGGTCGGCATCTGCGCCTCGCGGGCGGCCACGTCGGCGAGGAAGCCCTCCAGGTCGGTCACCCGGCCCAGGGCCACCATCCGTTCCGCGAGGGCGCGCGCCGCCGCTTCCTTGGTGTCGGCGGACAGGTCGAGGTCGACCAGGTCCGCGGTGATCATGTCGCTCATCGCGGGCTCCTTAGCTCGCGTATCGCCCGGAACGTGGGGTGAGGGGCGGGGGCGGGGAGGGGGACGGGGGCACAGCGGTGGGGGCTTGGGACGGCCCTGGGGAGCGGGCCGTGAGCGGGACCGACGGCCCTGGGGAGCGGGCCGCGAGCGGGACCGACGACCCTGGGAAGGGAGCCGCGAGCGGGACGGACGGCCCGGGGAAGAGAGCCGCGAGCCGGACGGACGGCCCGGGGAAGAGAGCCGCGAGCCGGACGGACGGCCCGGGGAAGAGAGCCGCGAGCCGGACGGACGGCCCGGGGAAGAGAGCCGCGAGCGGGACCGACGACCCTGGGAAGGGAGCCGCGAGCGGGACCGACGGCCCGGGGAAGGGAGCCGTGAGCGGGGCTGACGGCCCGGGCGAGGTTCACGTCGGGAGTCACGGTGCCGGCTCCCCCAGTACGCGGTCCACGGGTACCTCGGTCGTGACGGTCACGGCGGCCGGGTCCAGATCCTGCGGCGTCGGCATCACGCTGCCGGGCAGCTGGACGGCGGCGGCGCCGTGCGCGACGGCGGAGGCGAGGGCGCCGGGGCCGGTCCCGCCGGCCACGAGGAACCCGGCGAGGGAGGAGTCCCCGGCGCCGACGTTGCTGCGTACGGCGTCCACGCGGGCGGTGCCGTACCAGGTGCCCGCGTCGTCCACGAGGAGCTGCCCGTCGGCGCCGAGGCTGGCGAGCACGGACCGGGCGCCCAGCTCCCGCAGTTCCTCGGCGGCCTTCACGGCGTCACCGACCGTGGCGAGGGGACGGCCGACCGCCTCGGCCAGTTCCTCGGCGTTCGGCTTGACCACGTCGGGCCGCTCGCGCAGCGCCCGCAGCAGGGCCGGACCGGAGGTGTCCAGGGCGATCCGGACCCCGGCGGCGTGCGCGCGGGCGACCAGGTCGGCGTACCAGGACGGGGCCAGGCCGCGGGGCAGGCTGCCGCAGCAGGCGATCCAGTCCGCGCCGGGCGACTGGCGCCGTACGGTCTCCAGGAGCAGTTCCGTCTCCGCCGGGGAGAGTTCGGGGCCCGGCGCGTTGATCTTCGTGAGGACGCCGTCGGCCTCGGCGAGCGCGATGTTGGACCGGGTGGGCCCGGTGATCGGGACCGCCGCGACCTCGATGCCCTGCGCGTCGAGCAGGTCGGCGACGAGGGCGCCAGGCGCCCCGCCCAGCGGCAGCACCGCGACGGTGCGCTGCCCGGCGGCGGTCACCGCGCGCGAGACGTTCACGCCCTTGCCGCCGGGGTCGACCCGCTCGCCGGTGGCGCGGACGACCTCGCCTCGGTCGAGGGACGGCACCTCGTAGGTGCGGTCCAGCGACGGGTTGGGGGTGACGGTCAGGATCATGCGCGTACTACTTCCGTGCCGGCGCGCTCGATGTCGCCGGCGTCCTCGGGGGTCAGTCCGTTGTCGGTGATGAGCAGGTCCACGTCGCTCAGGGCGCCGAAGCGGGCGAAGTGCTCCTGGGCGTACTTGGAGGAGTCGGCGAGCAGCACCACACGCCGGGCGGCGGTCAGGGCGGCCCGCTTGACGGCGGCCTCGGCGAGGTCGGGGGTGGTCAGGCCGTGCTCCACGGAGAACCCGTTGGCCGCCACCACGGCCACGTCGGCGCGGATCTCGCCGTATGCGCGCAGCGCCCAGGCGTCCACGGCGGCACGCGTACGGTGCCGGACGCGTCCGCCGACGAGGTGGAGCTGGATGCCGGGGTGGTCGGCGAGGCGGGCCGCGATGGGCAGGCTGTGGGTGACCACCGTCAGCGAGGTCTCCGGCGGGATCGCCGCGGCCATGCGGGCCACCGTGGAACCCGCGTCGAGGATCATCGTGCCCTCGACCGGCAGTTCCGCCAGGGCCGCCTTGGCGATGCGGTCCTTCTCGTCGGCGGCCGTGGACTCGCGCTCGGCGAGGTCCGGTTCGAAGTCGAGCCGTCCGGCGGGGATGGCGCCGCCGTGCACCCGGCGGAGCAGACCGGCGCGGTCGAGGGCCTTGAGGTCGCGGCGGATGGTCTCCGCCGTCACCTGGAACTCCTCGGCCAGCGACACCACGTCCACCCGGCCGCCGTCCCGGGCCAGCCGGAGGATCTCCTGCTGACGCTCCGGTGCGTACATGACCGTTCACCTCCGACCGTGCCCGAACCTGTGGTTTCTCCCGGAGGCTACGCCCGGTTGTCCGGAATGTAAACAGCAAACGGAAACAGTCAGGCGCAAGCAGACATGAACGGGCATCGGACATCGGGCATGACGAGAGGCTGGTCCGGCACCGAGGTGCCCGACCAGCCTCTCGCCGGCGTCTGTCTCAGACCAGTGCGGGCTCCTTCTCCTCCGTCCGGTCCTCCGCCCGGCCCCCTTCCACGTGCTGGGCCGGCCGTCCGGGCAGGGCGAACATCAGCAGGAAGATCCCGGTCAGCACCGCCGCCACCCAGCCCAGCGCGTTCTGGAAGGCGTCCACGTAGGCCGGGCCGAGGCGGGCGGGGGTGAGGTGGTCGCTCATCGTGCCGAAGAAGACCACCGACACCAGCCCGAGCCCCAGCGCGTTGCCCATCTGCTGCACGGTGTTGATGAGCCCCGACGCCGCCCCGGCGTGCTCGCGCGGCACCTGGGAGAGCACCGCGTCGGTCAGCGGCGCGACGATCAGGCCCATGCCGACGCCCATCACGACCAGCGGCGGCGCCATCTGCCAGGACGTGATCGCGAGGCCGTAGTGCCCGGACTCCCAGATGTAGAGGAGCACTCCGGCCGCCATCACCAGCGCTCCCGCCTGAAGCACCTTGCGCCCGAAGCGCGGGACCAGCTTCTGCACCGAGATCCCGGCGGCGGTGGACACGGCGATCGAGAACGGCACGCCGGTCAGGCCGGCCCGCAGCGGGCTCCAGCCGAGCCCGTACTGCAGGTACAGCGTCCACACCAGGAAGAAGATGCCGAGGGCGACCCCGAAGACGGTCTGCACGGCGATCCCGGCCGCGAAACTCTTCACCCTGAACAGCGACAGCTCCACCAGCGGCGAGCCGTCCCGCGCGCTCTTGCGCCGCTCGTAGGCGACCAGGACCGCGAGGACCACGACCGACCCGGCCATCGAGAGGTGTCCCCACAGCGGCCAGCCCAGCTCCTCGCCCCGGGTGAGCGGGTAGATCAGCATCAGCAGTCCGAGGGTGACCAGCGCGACCCCGACCAGGTCCAGCCGCAGGGCGCGCGGCGCCTTCGACTCCGTGATGAAGCGGCTGCCGAGGACCAGGCCCGCGATGCCGACCGGCAGGTTGATGAGGAAGATGGGCCGCCACTCGAGACCGAAGAGGTTCCACTCGGTGAGCAGCGCGCCCAGCAGCGGCCCGGAGACGGCACCGAGTCCGACGATCGCGCCGAACAGCCCGAAAACCTTGCCGCGTTCGTGCGCCGGGAAGGTGGCGTGCACGATCGACAGCACCTGCGGCACCATCAGGGCCGCCATGCCGCCCTGGAGAATGCGGGAGGCGACCAGCATCTCCGGGTTCGCGGCGAGGCCGCACAGCGCCGAGGCGAGGGTGAAGCCGCCGATGCCGACGAGGAAGACCCGCTTGCGGCCGTGGATGTCGCCGAGCCGGCCGCCGGTGATCAGTCCGGCCGCGAAGGCGAGGGCGTACCCGGCGGTGATCCACTGGACCTGGCTGAAGGTGGCGCCCTCGTCCTTCTGGATCGAGGGGATGGCGATGTTGACGATGGTGACGTCCACCAGGTCCATGAACGCCGCGGTCATCACGATCGCGAGCGCGAACCAGCGGCGCCGGTCGCCCGCGCCGGGCTCGGCGGACTCGACGGGTTCCGTGGGTACGGCGGGCTTGGCGGGCCGGGCGGATTCGGCGGGCGAGCGGGGCTCGTCGGTTGCGGCGGACGGGGCCGGCGTCGGCTCCGGGGTGTGCGTGGTGGTCATGGGGAGGAACGTACGCGGCCAGTAGGACGGATCGTGTCCTAGATCTACGGCATCCTCGAACGCATGACGACGGACACTCCGGCCCGGCTGCTGACCCTCCTCTCCCTCCTCCAGACGCCCCGCGAATGGCCCGGCGGCGAGCTGGCCGACCGGCTCGGGGTCTCCCGGCGCACCGTCCGGCGGGACATCGACCGCCTGCGGGAGCTGGGCTATCCGGTGCAGGCGACGATGGGCGCCGACGGCGGCTACCGGCTGGTGGCGGGCAAGGCGATGCCGCCGCTCGTCCTCGACGACGAGGAGGCGGTGGCCATCGCGGTCGGGCTGCGGGCGGGCGCCGGGCACGCGGTCGCGGGCCTGGACGAGGCGTCGGTGCGGGCCCTGGCCAAGCTGGAGCAGGTGCTGCCGTCCCGGCTGCGGCACCGGGTCACCACGCTCCAGTCCGCGACCACGCCGCTGACCAGCGGGGACGGGCCGAGCATCGCGCCCGAGACGCTGACCGTGATGGCCTCGACGGTGGCCGGGCACGAGCGGCTGCGGTTCGCCTACCGCGCGGCCGACGGCACCGGGACGCGACGCCTGACGGAGCCGTACCGGCTGGTGTCGACGGGGCGGCGCTGGTACCTGGTCGCCTACGACCTCGACCGGGGCGACTGGCGGACCTTCCGGGTCGACCGGGTGAGCGATCCTTTCGCCACGGGGTCGCGGTTCGCGCCCCGGGAGCTGCCCACCGGCGACGCGGCCGAATACCTGCGGCGTTCGATGCAGCGGCGCACCGACTCCTACGAGATCGCGGTCGTCTTCCACGCCCCGGCCGAGGCCGTCGCGCCGCTGTTGCCCCCGTGGATGGGTGCGCCCGAGCCGGTGGAGGGGTGCGCCTCGTGCGTGGTGCGGGCGACCGTGTCCGGCCCGGTGGAGTGGACCGCGGCCCGGCTGGCGACCACCGGCCTGGAGTTCCGGGTCCGGGAACCGGCGGAACTGGTGGACTGCGTACGGGAGCTGGGGGCGCGGCTGGCACGGGCGGCGGGGCCCGACTGAGAGGTGGCTGCCGTGCCCGCCCTCGCACCACCTGCGTTACGTGCGTTCCGCGGGCCCGTCCTCCCAGGCGAAGTCCCGCAGCACCTCCAGGTTCAGCAGCGCCTGCTCCAGGGGGCCGCGCGCGTCGCGGGAGGACGACGACGCCCACTGCTCCGTCGCCACCCGCACGGCGGCGCCCGCCACGGCGGCGGCGAAGTGCAGCCGGGGAGCGGCGGCCCGTCGTGCGGCAACGTTGTCGTCACCGCCGGACATCCGCGCGGCCAGCGCCTCCACCAGTCCCCGCTCCGTGGCGTGGCAGACCTCCGCCCACACCTTGCGCAGCGCCGGACTGCTCCCGGCCAGGCGGATGAGGGCGCGGGCCCACTCCCAGGAGGGCGCCGAGACGCCCGCGCCCGGGGTCAGCGTGTGCCGCACGGCGTGTTCGAGTGCCTCGGGCGGGGACAGTTCGGCCGGGGCGTCGCGCACCGCCCGTACCCAGCGCTCGGCGCCGAGGGCGTAGAGGGGGGCGATGGCCTCCTCCTTGGCCGCGAAGTAGCGGTAGAAGGTGCGCGGGGCGACTCCCGCGGCCTTGGCGATGTCCTCGGCCCGGGTGGCCCGCAGGCCCTGGTCCGCGAAGAGGCGGGCCGCCGCCCGGGCGATCTCCATCCGGGTCTCGGCCTTGCGCCGCTCGGTCAGGGAGACCTGCCCGGCGGGGACCTGCCCGGCGGAGACCTGCCCGGCGGAGAACGGCCCGGTGGAGCTGGACGGCCCCGGTGCCGGGTCGGGACGTGACGAAGGAACGGTGGTGCTCACTTCGGCAGGCTATGCCGCTGTGGCAGAATCTGCCATTCGGCGGGCCACCCCGGGGTTCAGGTTCGGGGTGCCCCGCCTCTCTCGCGTCTCTCGATCGTCTCCCCCTGCGGAAGGAGCCGGGCTGCGGCGCCCCGGGGGGAGAGGCGCCGAGCCCGGCTCGGGAAGTCCCGGCGCCGGGGGGAGTGCGTCGGGACGTGGTCCAGTGGTACCGCGCCGGGGGCGCGGCGCGAGCCGTCGCCGGAGGCGGGACGAACGGGCCGAACGTTGGGGTTGGACGGACCGGACGGGCCGGGTGAAGCGCCCGACGAATGGGCCGGTCCGCCGGGCTTGAACGTCTCTTTCCCGGCCCCGGCGGGTTGAAGCAGCGTTGTACGGCCATGTTTGCGCCGGGTTCAGCACCCGGCGTACGCCCCACCCGCCACGTCACGCCCCCGCGTCACGCCACCGTGTCACACGGCAGCCGGGCCGCACGGCCCGGCCGTCGTCTCCGGCGGCGTTACGCGGCCGCCTCGAAGCCGGTGTCGCGGGCCAGCTTCTTCAGCTCCAGCAGCGCGTGCTTCTCGATCTGGCGGATGCGCTCACGCGTGAGGCCGTGCTCCTTGCCGACCTCGGTCAGCGTGCGCTCGCGGCCGTCGTCGATGCCGTACCGCATCTTGATGATGGAGGCCGTGCGCGGGTCGAGCCGGCCGATGAGGTCGTCCAGCTCCTCGCTGCGCAGCAGGGTCAGCACCGACTGCTCGGGCGACACGGCGGAGGTGTCCTCCAACAGGTCGCCGAACTGGGTCTCGCCCTCGTCGTCCACCGACATGTTCAGCGAGACCGGGTCGCGGGCCCAGTCGAGCACGTCGGTGACGCGCTCCGGCGTGGAGCCCAGCTCGGCCGCGATCTCGGCGGGCTCCGGCTCGCGGCCGTGCTCGCGGTTGAACTCGCGCTGCACACGCCGGATCCGGCCCAGCTCCTCCACCAGGTGGACGGGCAGCCGGATGGTGCGCGACTGGTCGGCGATGGACCGGGTGATGGCCTGACGGATCCACCAGGTCGCGTACGTCGAGAACTTGAAGCCCTTGCGGTAGTCGAACTTCTCGACGGCGCGGACCAGGCCGGCGTTGCCCTCCTGGATCAGGTCGAGGAGCGGCAGACCGCTGCGCGGGTAGCGGCGGGCCACCGCGACGACCAGGCGGAGGTTGGAGCGGATGAAGACGTCCTTCGCCCGCTCGCCCTCGTCGATCAGGGCCTGGAGTTCCTCACGGGTGGCGTCCGCCCCGGTCTCCTCGTACCCTTCGAGGACCTGCCGCGCGAACACACCCGCCTCGATGGTCTGGGACAGCTCGACCTCCTTGGCGGCGTCGAGCAGCGGTGTCCGGGCGATCTCGTCGAGGTACATGCCGACCAGATCGCGGTCGGCGAGCTCGCCGCCGTTCGCGCGGACGCTGGTTGCCGAGCCGGAGGTCTCGCCGGTGGCGGAC
Source organism: Streptomyces sp. KPB2 (assembly GCF_003950055.1). Lineage (NCBI taxonomy): Bacteria > Bacillati > Actinomycetota > Actinomycetes > Kitasatosporales > Streptomycetaceae > Streptomyces > Streptomyces sp. KPB2. Next base: position 4,753,158 of record NZ_CP034353.1, on the reverse strand, counting down.
TTACGACGGGCGACGGCACGGGTTGCCATGCGTGCTCCCTTGCGATGGTGGTTCAGCGGGTGGTCCGGTGGACGCTCGGGCGCCTTGCGGGGTTGTCTCCGTGTCTCCAGCCCCTCTCGGGACTCTCCTCGGGTGCCCTGCATCCGATGGAAACAACGACTGGAATCCGGACAGAATTCCCAACCCGCCCCTCGATTTTTCTGATCATGCAGTACCCTGTCCCGCCACACGAGGAGGGGCGATGCCGTCGGGAACCGCTGAGGTCCAGGTCAGGCCGGGAGTCGAGGAGGATCTCAAGGCCCTCACCGACCTCTACAACCACTACGTACGTGAGACGCCCATCACGTTCGACACCGAGCCGTTCACCCCGGAAGAGCGCCGCCCTTGGCTGCTCTCCCACCCTGAAGACGGCCCCCACCGTCTGAGGGTTGCCGCAGACGCGGACTCACAGGAGATTCTGGGGTACGCCACCTCCAGCCCCTACCGCGCGAAACCCGCCTACACGACCTCGGTGGAGACCACCGTCTACGTCGCCCCGGGGGCGGGCGGGCGGGGCATCGGCTCGCTCCTCTACGCCGCCCTCTTCGACGCCCTGGCCGGCGAGGACCTGCACCGGGCCTACGCGGGCATCGCCCAGCCCAACGAGGCGTCCGCCCGGCTGCACACCCGCTTCGGCTTCCGGCACGTCGGCACGTACCGGGAGGTGGGCCGCAAGTTCGGCCGGTACTGGGACGTGGCCTGGTACGAGAAGCCGCTGTAGCCCCGGCGGCGGCACCCGGGGGCGCCTCTCGCACCTCGTCGGCCTGCGGCCGTCAGCCGTCGGCCGTCGGCCGGTGGCCGTCAGCCGAACTGCACCGACCGCTTCGCCAGCCCCATCCAGAACCCGTCGATCACCGACTGCCGCGTGTCCAGCTCACCGGCCGCGTCCGCCGCGCCCATGGTCACGAACAGGGGCGCGAAGTGCTCGGTGCGCGGGTGGGCGAGCCGCCCCGCCGGGGACTTGTGGGCGAAGTCGAGCAGCCCGTCCACGTCCCCGCCCTCCAGCGCGCGCCGGCCCCAGTCGTCGAACTCCGCGGACCAGGACGGGATGCCGCCCTGGCGGAGCGCGGCCAGGTTGTGGGTGAAGAAGCCGGAGCCGATGATCAGCACGCCCTCGTCGCGCAGCGGCGCGAGCCGGCGGCCGATCTCCATGAGCCGCGCCGGGTCGAGGGTCGGCATGGAGACCTGGAGGACCGGGATGTCGGCGCCGGGGTACATCTCGACCAGGGGCACGTAGGCGCCGTGGTCGAGGCCGCGGTCGGGGACGTCCTGCACGGGCGTACCGGGAGCGCGCAGCAGCCTGCGCACGGACTCGGCGAGCGCGGGGGCACCGGGGGCCTCGTAGCGCACCTGGTAGTAGTGCTCCGGGAAGCCCCAGAAGTCGTAGACCAGGGGGACGGTCCGGGTGGCGCCGAGGGCGAGCGGGGCCTCCTCCCAGTGGGCGGAGACGACGAGGATCGCCCTGGGGCGGGGCAGGGCGGCGGACCAGGCGGCGAGCTCACCGGGCCAGACGGGGTCGTCGGCCAGCGGCGGGGCGCCGTGACTGAGGTAGAGGGCGGGCATGCGTTCCTGCGGGGCGGCGGGCACGGCGGCTACTCCAATACTTGAACTCTCAATCTCTACTGAGGCTCAATCTACCCCCAGTTTGTTTAACATTCAAGGAACCGTCTCGTACAGTGGGCGCATGAACGACGAACCCCGATGGCTCACCGCCGAGGAGCAGCTCGTCTGGCGCTCCTACATCGAGGCCGCCACCCTCCTCGAGGACCACCTCGACCGCCAGCTCCAGCGCGACGCCGGCATGCCGCACGTCTACTACGGCCTGCTGGTCAAGCTGGCCGAGTCACCGCGCCGGCGGCTGCGGATGACGGAGCTGGCCAAGTACGCCAAGATCACCCGTTCCCGGCTCTCGCACGCGATCGCCCGCCTGGAGAAGAACGGCTGGGTCCGCCGCGAGGACTGCCCCTCCGACAAGCGGGGCCAGTTCGCCATCCTCACGGACGAGGGGTACGAGGTGCTGCGCCGGACCGCACCGGGCCACGTGAACGCCGTGCGCCAGGCGGTCTTCGACCGGCTCACCCCCGAACAGCAGAAGTCCCTCGGCGAGATCATGCGGATCGTCGCCGAGGGACTTCAGCCGAGCGAAGCGGGTGCGGACCTGCCCTGGCTGCGCTGAGCGCGCGGCCGGGGCAGGTCCGGGGGAACCGTGCGTACGGGGCGTCCCCTCCCCGTACGCACGGGTGGAACAGGAGCCCGAGCGGGTACGGCTGCCGATTCGGACGCCGTCAGTGGGCGACGACCGGCACCCGCAGCTCGTCCTCGGCCTCGTCGCCCGCACCGGACCCGGCGACGGCGTTGCCGCTGCCCGGGCGCCCGGCGTTGACGAAGGTCAGGGCGATGGCGGCCGCCACGACCAGGATGCCGACGGCGAACCAGATCGCGCTGGTGTAGCCCTGCACCTGGCCCTGCAGCTGGACCAGCTGCTGCTGGGAGCGGGAGGACGCGCCGCCGATGTGGTCGGCGATGTACGACGTCGTCGCGGAGGCGGCGATCGTGTTCAGCAGCGCCGTACCGATCGCGCCGCCCACCTGCTGCGAGGTGTTGACCATCGCGGAGGCGACACCCGCGTCCCGCGGCTCCACGCCGGTGGTGGCCAGGGACATGGCGGGCATGAACGCCGTACCCATGCCGAGGCCGAGCAGGAGCATGCCGGGCAGCAGCACACCGGCGTAGGAGGTGTCGACCTCCATCTGGGTGAGGAACAGCATGCCGACCGCGGCGACCAGGAAGCCGGGACCCATCAGCAGCCGGGGCGCGACCCGGGTCATCAGCCGGGTGCCGATCTGGGTCGAGCCCGTGATCATGCCCGCGATCATCGGCAGGAAGGCGAAGCCGGTCTTCACCGGCGTGTAGCCCTTCACGATCTGCAGGTAGTAGGTCAGGAAGAGGAACAGGCCGAACATCGCGATGATGGCCAGACCCAGCGAGAGGTAGACCCCGCCCCGGTTGCGCTCGGTGATCACGCGCAGCGGCAGCAGCGGAGCCTTGACCTTGGACTCGACGACCACGAAGGCCAGCAGCAGCACCGCCGAGGCGACGAACATGCCGACCGTCACGGCGTCGCTCCAGCCGTTGGACTCGGCGCGGGTGAAGCCGTAGACGAGCGCGACCAGACCGAGGGTGGACAGGATCACGCCGGGGATGTCGAGCGGCGAGCGGTTGCGGCCGCCCTCGGGCTCACGGATGACCAGGTACGCGCCGGCCGCGGCGACGATGGCGAACGGGATGTTGACGAAGAACGTCCAGCGCCAGTTCAGGTACTCGGTGAGGAATCCGCCGAGGATCAGACCCACGGCGCCACCGCCACCGGCGATCGCACCGTAGATGCCGAAGGCCTTGGCGCGCTCCTTGGCGTCCGTGAACATCACGGCGAGCAGCGAGAGCGCGGCGGGCGCGAGCAGGGCGCCGAAGACACCCTGGAGGGCGCGGGAGCCGAACATCATCGCCTCGTTGGTGGCCGCACCGCCCAGCGCGGAGGCGACGGCGAAGCCGCCCAGCCCGAGGACGAAGGTGCGCTTGCGGCCCCACAGGTCGGCTATCCGGCCGCCGAACAGCAGCAGACCGCCGAAGGCGAGGGCGTAGGCCGTGACGACCCACTGCCGGTTGCCGTCGGAGATGCCGAGGTCCTGCTGCGCGGAGGGCAGGGCGATGTTCACGATGGTGGCGTCCAGGACCACCATCAGCTGGGCGAGCGCGATGAAGACCAGCGCTTTCCAGCGACCGGCATCCGGGGCGTCGGCGACGCCGGAAGCCTTGACGGCTGTTTGAGACATGGAGATACCCACTTCGGACTTCGTGACGGAAAAAGACGAGAAAAGGGACGACTGGACCCGCGCCGATCACCCGCCGTCAGCGGGACGGCTGACGGCTCGGCGCCGGTGTCGATATCGGTGTCGGTGTAGGTGTCGCTGTCGGTGTGGAGGTATGTGAAGGTGCCGGTGTCGGCTTCGCTGTCGGTGTAGGTGCCGGTGTAGGTGCCGGTGTCGGCTTCGCTGTCGGTGTCGAACTGGCTGGACTACTGGTCGCAGGGCCGGCGGAGGTCCTCCACGGTGACGGCCGTACCCGGCAGGGCGGAGCGGGCGGGAGCCCGCAGCCCGTCCAGGAACAGCTGCAGATGGCGATGGACGAACCGGTCGACGCTCACGCACCCCGTACCGGCCGGGGGCCGGCTGAGCTGGGCGGCGGCGATCATCACATCGCCCACGCCCACGTCGTCGCGGAGCTGACCGGCCGCCTTCGCCCGGTCCATGACCTCGGCGACGAGCCGTTCGACCCGTTCGCGTGCCGCCTCCAGGTCGGGGTGGTGCTCGTCGAACGTGCTGGCCACCATGGGACACAGGGCGCTGATGCGCTCGTCGGCGGAGGCGTGCACGAAGCGCTCCAGCGCCTCGAACGCGTCCCCGGTCTCGTCGAGCGCCAGCTCGGCCGCCCGTGCCGTACGGTCCATGACCGAGCAGACGACCTCGCGGACGAGGGCGTCGCGGTCGGGGAAGTTGCGGTACACCGTGGCGTTGCCGACGCCGGCCCGGCGGGCGACGTCGTCGAACGGCACGTCCGGGCCGTGCTCGACGAACATCTCCCGGGCGGCGAGGACGATCCGCTCCCGATTGCGCAGAGCGTCGGCGCGGGGCCTGGTCACCTTGCGCTGGTCGGGGATGGCGGTCTGCACGGCGCACTCCTTGGTCTGTGGTTCACGATCCGGGGAGCAAGTCCCCGTTTCGCTCGGACACAGGTCTAAACGGGGAAACGATCCCCGGTTATTTCCCGCCCCCGAAGAACTTTCCGGTGACCTGAGTCACACCTGTGCCGCTCCTCCCCCGGTCGGCGGCTACCGGTGAGAAACCCACGATCGGCCTCTCCAGCGCGCGCCCGCCCACCCGGCGGCCCAGGGTGAGCCCAAGGGCGCAGCCGGTGTCGGGCGGCTGCCGTGGCACGGGGAGGTCCGCATGCAGCCGCACGGGCAGGCGCAGCCGCCGAGCCGCCGCATACGCCCGCGCCGACTGGCCGCGGGCGGGACCGTCGCCGTCCTGACCCTCGCCCTCAGCACCTCGGCCGGCACCGGTCGGCTCGCGCCCGGCACCTCGACCTCGGGCCCCGGCCCCGCCGCCCTCTCCCGCTCCTCCGCGCACGGCCCCTGCATGATCAGCGGCGGCCCCGAGACCCAGATGTCCGAGGGCGTCCCGACCTCCACCGGCTACGCCCGCTCGACCGGCACCGTCCGCGCGCTCACCCTGATGATCGACTTCTCCGACGCGCCCGGCGAGGGCAAGGCGCTCGACCGGTACGCGGAGTTCTTCCCGCAGACCGAGGAATGGTTCCGCACCAGCAGCTACGGCCGCCTCGACTACCGTCCCGAAACCCCGATCCGGGACTGGCTCCGGATGCCCAAGTCCTTCGCCGAGTACGGCATAGAGCGCGGCGCCCCCTTCGAGCCCGGCTACCGCAAACTGGTCCAGGACCTGGTCGCGGCGGCCGACTCCAAGGTCGACTTCCGCGCCTACGACCTCGTGAACGTCCTGGTCACCCCGAACGCGGGCCCCTCCGCCCTGGACACGGTCCTGTCCGTGACCTTCGCCGGGAACCAGGAGGCCCCGGTCGCCGACGGCGTCCCGGTGGCCAACGCCTCCTTCGTGTACTCCCGCCAGGACGACGGCTCCGGCTCCTACGACGAGACCGGCTACCGGGTCCTCCCCCACGAGAACGGCCACGTCTTCGGCCTCCCGGACCTCTACACCCAGGAGGGCGGCGGCGCCGTCGGCCACTGGGACATCATGAGCGAGGACTGGGGGGCCAACAACGACCTCCTCGGCTGGCACAAGTGGAAGCTGGGCTGGCTCGACCGCACCCAGGTGCACTGCGCGTCCGCGCCCGGGACGACCGAGTACACACTGACCCCGCTGGCCCGCAAGGGCGGCGACAAACTGGTGGTCCTGCCGCTGAGCGGCACGTCCGGCTACGCGGTCGAACTGCGCACCCGCGAGGGCAACGACGAGACGGTGTGCCGGCCCGGCGTACTGATCTACAAGGTCGACGCGGACGTGGACACCGGCATGGGCCCGGTACGGGTCTACGACTCCCAGCGCGACAGCGGCGGCTGCACCCGCAGCCCCAACGTCCACGCCGAACTCTCGGACGCCACCTTCACGCAGGGCGAGACCTTCAAGGACCCGCGCAAGGGCGTCACGATCAAGGTGACGGACAAGGACGGGACGGGAGACGTACGGGTCCGGGTCACCCGGAAGTGACGGCCGGGTACGGATCGCCCGGGCGTGACGGCCGTGTCCGGGCCACCCGGGCGTGACGGGGGGGACGGTCGAGCCGAGGTGGTCGGCGGGGACGGTCAAGCGGAGGCGGAGGCGGGAGGCAGTGGGCAGGGACGGTCGATCGGATGCAGGGGGCGAGGACGGTCGATCGGATGCAGCGGTCGGGTCGGGCTACCGTAGGCGCCCTGCGACACCCTGCGACACCCTGCGGCGCCCTGCCGTGATCGCCGTACCGGAGAGCCGATGCCCGCCCACACCCCTGACGTCACGCCGACCGAGGCGGTCGCCCCGACCGAGGCGGTCACGCCTCTCCTGCGCGGCATCGCCGTACTCCGCCGGCTGACCGAGGCGGACGGCGGCACCCTCAGCCTCAGCGCCCTGGAGAAGACCACCGGCCTGGCCCGCTCCACGGTCGACCGCCTCACGGCGACCCTCGCCCGCATGGGATACGTCCGCCTGGACGGCCGCGACGTGACCCTGGCCCCCCGCCTGATGGAACTGGGCAACGCCTACCTCGCCGCCCTCCGTCTCCCCGCCCTGCTCTCGGCCCGCGCGGACGCCCTGGCCGACGAACTGGACGAGTCGGTGTCGTTGGCGGTCGGCGACCGGGACGGCATCCGCTTCATCCACCAGGCCACCCGCCGCCGCGCCATGTCCCTGAGCTTCCGCATCGGCGACCTGCTCCCGGCGGAACGCACGGCCCCCGGCCCCCTCTTCGCCACGGAATGGACGGACGCGGACTGGCACCACTGGCGAGAACGCCGAGCCGCGGACCCGGCGGACCACACCTTCCCTGCCGTACCACCCCGCGAACGCCCCACGCCGGACGAGGACTTCGCCCTCCGCACCTCCACGGCGGCGCGCGACGACTACGCGCTGGACGACCAACTCATCGAACCGGGCCTGGTCGCACTGTCGGTCCCCGTACGACACCCCGGCACCGGCCGCGTGGCCTGCGTGGCGAGCGTCGTGAGCCACACCAGCCGCCACACGGCCCCGGACCTGCGCACGGCCCTTCTCCCCCGCCTGCGCGCGGCGGTGGCGGCGATGGAGAACGACCTGCGCAAGGCCCCTCCCCCGACCCCGGGTCCACCCCGCGCGGGCCTGGCCACCTGGACAGGGGCGTCAAAACAGGAACTGGGCCGGGACTTCGTGGAGTCCCTCGCCCGCGGCCTGACGGTACTCACCGCCTTCGGCGAGGGACGCTCCGCGCTCACCCTGACCCAGGTCGCCAAGGCAACGGGCCTGTCCCGCGCGACCGCACGCAGAGCCCTGATCACCTTCACCCACGCCGGCCTGGTGGCCCCGGCCCCCGAGGCCACCTTCACCCTCACCCCCCGGGTCCTGTCCCTCGGCTTCCCACCCCTCTCCCACACCTCCCTCCCCGAGATCGCCCAGCCCCACCTGACCGCCCTCGCCGACCGCGTCCACGAATCGACGTCCCTCGCCGTCCTCGCGGACTCCGGCACGGAGATCCAGTACACGGCCCGGGCGTCCACGGCCCGCGTCCTGAGCGCCCGCGTCACGGTCGGCACCCGCCTCCCGGCCCACGCGACGGCCCTGGGCCGCGTCCTGCTGGCCCTCCCCGAGGTCCGGGCCCGGGGCTACGCCCTGGTCGACGAGGAACTGGAAGCCGGCCTGCGCGCCATCGCGGTCCCGGTACGCGACCGCACGGGCAGGGTGGTGGCGGCCCTCAACGTGGCCATGCACGCGGCCCGCCGCACGACCGAGGCCTGCGAAACGGAGCTCCTCCCCGAGCTGACCCGAACGGCATCCGCCATCGAGTCCGACCTCCGAGTGGCAGGCCACTTCGTCCACGTCCCCCCGACGTGAGGATCGGCAGCGCGCAGCCCCTGTGGCGTGACGCCTGACCTCTGCGGGGAATCTCGGCGTGAAGGCCCAATCACGCTCGATGAGTGTCCTGCCTGCTGACTTCGCGCCACCACGCGGCGACTCGGGCGTCCATCCAGTACAGCATCTCGGCCTTGCCCGTCGCGGTGTCGGAACCACCTTGAGTGTTTTCGATGGGCCAGCGCTTTTCCTTGAACAGCTGGGCGGAGATGCGGCTGAGGGCCGCGTGCTCATTACTCTGCTGACGCTCCGGAAGTCCGGAACGCTGAAGCACCTCGGTGAACGCGACCTTCTCGTCGGGACGTTCAGCGGTCACTTCGAAGAGCGCACGAACGCCAGGAAGGTGATTCACCTTCCTCCACAGCAGCTCGACCTGAGCTTTCGTCCACAACCCCTGGCGTCCGAGGTCAACGGTCGTGTCGGTCCCATCGATTTCCGCAAGGAGCCCGTTGAGCTTGGTGTTGAGGGATTCGAGATCGGCGAGTGCGGAGACGACGGCGGCCCGCAGTGTTGCGAGATCCATGAGCGCAACCTTCCATATGGCTTCGTAGACGAACCTGTACGCGAGGACAATATGACTTCGTCTACGACTCCACAAGACCCGGGCGCACCGACGCCCGCCGCCCGAAGGGCACTCGCGACGCCATGCAGACCCGGCCCAGCACGGCAGGACTGCCCTCTGCCGAGTCGGCAACTACACCGGGCAGCGCATCACCCGTGGTTCCAGTTCCGCAGGGCGCAGGTGCCCCAGGTAGAGCGGCGCAGCCGGGCCTGCTCGACATGGTCGGCCGTGTCCCCGAACAGGAACGGCCGACGCTGGTGGACCAACCGCAGATAGAACGGGTAGTCCTCGTCCAGGATCGTCACCAGGCACATCCCCTCGCGCTCCCACGCGGCGATCTCGTCGGCGACTGCCTCCAGGTTCACCTCGGGCCCGGTGTCGAAGACAAGCGCGGCGCGCTCCAGGTCCTGGTCCATAGCCGAAGGCGTAGGAAGCCGCCTCCGCCCCCGGCGACCAAACAATTCGGTCGAGGAGTCCACCCGCCGAACGGAGCCCCGCATCGCCACCCAAGACCTTCGCCCACCGCGTTCGGCTTGCCGACCCTCGTCCTGTACCTGGGGTACGCGTGACTGAACAACTCAGGCCATCGGCCCCGTACAGGTACCCGCCGAACCCAACCGCGGTGCGGATGCGACGCCACCCGTTACACTGTCCGCGGTGGCTCAGACCGCACTGGCCTGCCCACCACAACCCTGTCGGCAACAGACCTGAAGCCCACCGTTCATTCACCGGGTTTTAGACACAGTTTCTGACAGATCCCCGCCTTCGTAGCTCAGGGGATAGAGCACCGCTCTCCTAAAGCGGGTGTCGCAGGTTCGAATCCTGCCGGGGGCACCAGGCAAAAGGCCCCGGACCGATCATGGTCCGGGGCCTTTTGACGGCACCGATTGACGGCAGTCGACTCTCAGGCGGCCGGCCGCCGTCGTTTCAGCAGCCGGTCCATGTGGCTGATCGCCTCCCGCTGCGTGTCCTGCACGACGTGCGTGTACACGTCCATCGTGATGCTGATTTGGCTATGTCCCAGGATCTCCATGATGACGCGGGGAGCGACGCCGGCAGCCGTCAGCAGCGTGGCGGTGCCGTGCCGGGCGTCGTGCAGCCGAACCACTCGCAGCCCGGCGTCAGCCGCGACCCTGGTGAAGGATCGGTAGACGTTCCGGGGCTCCACCGGCCGCCCGTTCCTCGTGGCGAAGATGTAGCCACTCTCCGACCAGGTGACACCCGTACGCTCGAACGCCTCGCGCTGCCGGAGCCGATGCCAACGGAGCGGAGCGACGCACAGGGCGGGCATCGGCACTACGCGGCTGCGACGGCTCTTGGGATCGTCGTCGTACAGCTCGCCTCTGCGACGCTGGGTTTGGTGTCGGACGTGAAGTACCCGGTTGCTCAGGTCCACGTCAGACCAGCGCAGGCCCACAAGCTCACCGCGTCGCAGACCCATGACGATGGCCAGGACGAACGCGGCGTACAGGGGGTCCTTCCGTGCCGCTTCCAAGAAGGTCAACGTCTCTTCCAGGGACCAGGGCCGAATCTCCCGCTGTTTGACTCGCGGTGGCTCCACCAGCGAGGCAACGTTGCGGGTGATCAGTTCCTCCCGCACGGCCGCCGTGAGCGCGGTGCGGAGCACGCGGTGTGCCTCCTTAGCGGTGGCTGCCGTGTGGGTGTTCTGCATGCGCGTGATGAAGCGGCGCACGTCGGCGACGCTCAGCGACTCCAGCCGCTTGGTTCCGAGTAGGGGCACCAGGTAGAGCCGGGTATGGGTCTCGTACTTGTCGTACGTGCTGAGCTTCCGTCGCGGCTGGACGTAGTGCGCGAGCCAGTACGGCAGCCACTCGGAGAGCTTTGCGGAGCGGGTGGGGGTCGGGATGCCCTGGCGGTCCCGTCGCACCAGCTCTTGACGCTTGGTGTCGCACTCCTCCCACGTAGCGCCGTAGACCGTCTTGCGCTTGCGGGTGCCGTCCGGCTGCGGGACGTACACGCGTGCCTCGTAACGGCCGTCCTTGCGCTGCCAGATGCTGCCAGCGCCGTTGGGGTTCCTCTTACGGGGGGCCATCAGGCTGCGTTCTCCTCGATTCGTTCCTGCATGAAGGCGCGCACGCTGTCAGGGGACACGCGGCGAGCGCGGCCGACGGTGAAGCTCGCCAACTGACGCGAGCGGATGAGGTCATAGACCTTGCTGCGACTCAGACGCAGTGCGGTCATGACCTCCGGCACGGTGAAGGCTTCAGGTGTTTCGGGCACCACGGTGCGCACGTCGAACCTCCGGAATCCGGGCAGTGCAGGGCGGCTAGCGCCGCAATGCTGTGGACCGCGGACCATCGCGGACCACCTCTGTTGACCTGCTGCTTTGTGGGATCGGCCTTGCGGACCACTGCGGACCACCGCCGGGGGCGTGGTCCGCGGTGGTCCTGGTTTTGCGGTCAGTGAAGGTGCAGGTCAGGCGGGGCGGTCCGCGATGGTCCGCGTCCCGGCGGATTGTCGATGGACGGTCCTCCGGGGGCACCGACGTCGTCGGAGGGGCGCAGCCCTAGACCGGTGTAAGTGCGAATGCGGGAATCGCCCGTGCGAGGACGGGTGAGCGTGAGCTGCGGAATGACGGAGAGAAGGTTGCGGCCGAAGACCTGCTTGGTGCCGGGGCGGACGCCGTTGTCCTCGGCCCACTCCCGCCAGACCGTCCATAGGGCGTCCACGGGAACCGTGCACGCGGGCCCGGTGGTGCAGCGCTCGCGGACGAACGCTGATGTGGGTGAGGCGGTGTCCTGCATGGTGGTGATGGCCTCGCGGCTGGAGGGCGGTTCGGTGATCCGTCCATGGCGCTGAAGCCGGGCGAGCCCTTCCAGTGCCCAATTCAAGATGCCGGGCATCTCGGTGGTGAGCCGGTCGGTGAGCGTGGTGTCTTCCTTGCCCAGCCACGACGTGCGCATGTTGAGCAGGATGAACCGCTTGGCGATGACGCCGGACGAGTCACCGAAGTGCGGCAATTCGTTGGACAGGATCATCAGCCGCGAGGGCAGCTTGCCCGTCCAGGGCTCGCGGTACTTGCGGTCGATGTCGATCGTGTCGTCACCCGAGATGGTCAGGAGCCGCTCGACCACCTGACTGTTGTCGTTGCCGGACAGGCGGGCGTCGGAGATGACGGCGAGGGGCTTGCCGACCAGGGTGGACAGACCGAAGTTCGTGCCGAGCCCGGCGAGGGTGGGACCGGCAAGGTTCTCCCGTCCGACCAGCTCTTTGAGCACGCGGGCGATGGTGCCCTTGCCGGACCGGGAGGGGCCGACGATGAGCAGGATCTTCTGTTGGTCGGTGCGGCCGGACAGGACGTAGCCGAACCACTCCTGAAGCGCGGCGATGGCTTCGGGGTCCTCGGGCCAGACCTGTGCGAGGAACCGTTCCCAGGTGGGGGCGGTGGCGTCCGGGTCGTAGGCGAACGGCACGGAGACCAGGTTGAAGAACCCGGGCCCGTGCGGCAGCAGCGCCCGGTCCCGGATGCGCAGCAGCCCGTTCTCGCAGGCGACGATGGGGCCGTGGTCCTGCCCGGTGTCGCCGTGGTCGTCGATCCAGGCGGGGGCGTCGGTGTCGGTGGGCAGCAGGGTGATGGCCCCCAGGGCATCGAGCAGGTTGCCGATCTTCTGCTTGGTCGGTGCCCAGTCGCGTTGTTCGGGCTGGCCGTCCTTGCCGGGGGTCTGGAAGACGGCGTGCTCAAGCCGGGTGTACATGGCGGCGCGGATCTGCGCGTCGTCCATCTCGCGCCAGCAGGTGCCGGTCCAGCGCATCCACGACGAACGCCAGCGCCGACACACGAGCTGTCCGTCCTCGGTCTGCCAGTCGGGCAGGAGTCGGCGGGCGACGGCCAGGGGGTTGGACGGCGGCGGCAGTTCCTCGCCCTGCTCCGGGGTGCGGGTGTCCATCATGCGGCGGCCCTCCCTTCTGTAGGTGCGGCGGGCGTGCCGGTGCAGAAGTGCCTGTGCGCGGCGTACTCGGTGACCAGCGCTGTCACGGCGTCCTGCCCGCGGGCGGTGCGGGTTTCTCCGCAGGGGCATGCGTAGGCGGCGGTCGGGGTGGTGGCGTGGCGGGTGGCCCAGCGGGCGCCGTCGTAGTGGTGCCGGTAGACGGGCGGGGCGTAGACGCGGATGCCGGGCCGGTCCGGGGTCGGGTCGGCGTCGGGGCGCACGTCCCGGGCCTGGAACCGGTTCGAACGAGGAAGGGCAGTTACGACGCCCTTGCGGGCGGCGCCTTTCGGCTCGCCCACGGCCGCCGGCGCCGGGTTCGGTCGGGCGGCGTGCGGCTCGGTGGGTGGGGTCGGTTGGCCTTCCAAGCGGGGGCGGCCCAGGGTGCTCATGCCGCCTCCCGGGGTCGGGCGGTGCGCAGGGAGCTGTCCAGGGCGCTGCGGATGGTGGCGCGGCACTCGGCAGCGGTGAGTCCCACGGCCTCGCCCGCCGCTTGGAAGGCGTCCTCTGCCACCTGGCGGGGGAGGTCGCCCCACGCGACGAACCGCCCCACCTTGAACGCGCTGCGGTTCAGCGTGACGTTCCGCAGCCCTTCCGGCGCGGCGGTCACGTTCGCGCATTCGGCGTTCAGCGCGGCGACGGCCGCCCGGCTCCCGTTCACCGCAGGAAGCCGCAACGGGCCCGCCGGGCGGGCGGGGGCGGGTTGCAGGATGCTTAGCAGCCATCCGGGCAGTGCGGCCGTCTCCGGGGCGCACAGCGCCTCGTAGGTTCCGGTGGGCAGGGTGCTCCCGGCGGCGACGACGTAGCCGCCCCACGCGCGGGTGTCGACCGAAGCAGCCACGGTGCCCGCCGTGTTGGCCAGCCGCGTCCAGGACGGGGCGGCGAAGTACAGGTGTTGTCCGCCGCTCGCAGTCCGGGTGCGGTAGGTGTCGGGGACGGCGTGGCCGGCGCGCTCGCAGAGCGCCGCGAAGGTCGCCGCGCCGCAAGGCGCGTCCCCATTGCTGTTGTCCTTGGGCACGTCCAGGTCGATGACGACCAGCCCGGACGGGCCCGTCGCCACACCGACGTTGTACGGCGCCCGCGACCAGGCGGCACGGATGCGGTCCGGGTCAATCGTCGCCCGGTCCTCCCACTTCAGATGCCCGCGCGCGCACGGGCCGGTGCCGCGGCAGGCCGTCCCGCCGTGCAGGGCGGGCCGCTTCGTGCCGGGACGCAGGGGGAAGACGTGCCAGCCGCGTGCGGCGGCGTTCAGCGCTGCGGACAGCAGCGCGGAACGGGGGTCATGGGTCATGCTGGAGGCCTCCAGTTCCTTTGATGGGTGCTGGCTGGCAAGGGCGGCCCCGGTTCTTGGCGGAATGGGGGGCCGCCCTTGGCGTAGCTAGAGGTCGGTGCCGGTGGAGTGGGCGACGCAGCCGGGGCAGGGCGAGTCGGGGCAGTCGCAGCCGCCGCACTCGGTGCAGATGTCGCCCGAGCACGCGTCGCACATCTCGTGACCGGGGCATCCGTAGGCGGCGCAGTCGTCGCAGTACTGGTCTTCGTCGAGCACGCGGGAATTCCTCCTGGTCAGTGATGGAAGTGGTTGCGCTTGATCACGGCCTTGCGGATGTTCACGGTGGTGCCGCCCTGGTGGCCGCGCGTGCCGAGGATCTGCACGGCGATCCATCCGCCGAAGACCACGGCGGCAAGGGTGATGAGCTGGGCGATGAACGCGGTGAGCGCGGCGATGAACGAGGTGAGCAGGACCAGCCCGCCGCACACCGCGAGGAACCCGGCGCCGCCGAGGGCGACGTTCACGGCCGTGCGGGACACAGCCGGTTTGGCAGCGACGGGCTCGGGACGGGTCGGTTCGATGGCGTAGCCGGTGACGACGCGGCCGTCGGGCAGGACGATGCTCGCCACCGCCGGGACCGTGCCGGGCTGCACCGGCACGGTCGGCGCCGCGACGGGCACGGCGGGCGGGTACGGGGTGGGCTGGTGGACCTCTACGGCCCGCTGTGCGGGCACGTGCGGTGCCTGTTCGGGGTACATGCGGAATCCCTTCCGGCCGAGGGCCAGGGAGGCAGAGACACCCCCTTCGGGGTGCCCTGCACAGGGGTGTTCGGGGGGTGTGACCTGCGCGCCTCCCTGCCTCCCTGGACGATCATTCGCGCAGGTCAGAGCCAGGGAGGCGGGTCAGGGAGGCGGTCAGGGAGTTCTCCCTGCCTCCCTGACCTGAGCGGGGTCGGCTCCCTGCCGTCATTCGGCGGAAGCGGAACCGTCGCTGTCGCGGTTGGCGAGGGCGCGGGCGACGCGGTCGCGGGCCACGCACATGACGCCGTCGGACTTGTACGGGCTGGCGTCGGCGTCGTCGAGGACGCGCTTGAGGTCGAGGAACGACCAGTCGCCGTAGGCGTCCGCGTTGCGCGCGGCGAGCCGGGCCAGCACGTCCTTGGTCCGCACCCGCGGGGCGTCGCCGATGACGGCGGCGATGTCGGCGAGCGGGTCGTGCTCCGCGCTGCGGTCGATGGCGTGCAGGGTGGTGACGCCGTCGCGCAGGGCCTTGGCCCGGTCGGTGATCGCGGTGGCGGCGTCGTCGTCGATGTAGTGCGTGCGGACCGTGATGGACGACTGTCCCGCCGGGATGCTGATCCCGTCGGAGGCCACGACCAGGGTCCCCCGGTCCAGCCCCGGACGCAGCAGGTTTGGCGCCGCACCCCCGTCAACGGCCTTGTCCCCCAGCGCCATGCGGGCCTGGGACTCGGTGCCGAGGGCGAGGGAGGCGCGGGTGTGGGCGCCCTCGCGCACGAGCTTGGGCAGGTTCTCGTTGGTCGGGTCCTGCGTGCCCTGCCACATCAGGACGTTGACCGCGCGGCCCTGGTTGTGGATCTTGCGGACGGCCATGAAGTACCGGGAGTCGGCCTTGGCGCCGCCGTAGGGCCGCTTGTCCTTACCGGTGCCCTTGGCGGGGCACATGAACGCGACCTGTGCTTCGTCGACCAGCACGATGAGCGGCGGGAACACCGTGCCGGGCGGCGCCTGGAGGCGCCGGTTCATCTCGTTCACGGCGCCCTCGACCATCTCGGTCACCTGGATGACGTGCTCGTCCGTCGGTCCCTGGATCAGCGTGGTGGCCAGGCCGTCGAACATGTTCCAGTCGCCCGCGCCCTTGAGGTCGCCCATGAGGAACTGCACGGACTTGTCCAGGGACAGCCACAGGGCCAGGGAGCGCAGGGCCACGGTCTTGCCCTGGTTCGACAGGCCCGTGATGAGCAGGTGGCGCTGGTAGAGGGACAGGGCGGCGGCATCCCCGCGCAGGTCCTGCCCCCAGGGCGCTTTGCCCGTGGTGTAGTCGGCGGTCATCGTGTCGTCGGTGACCAGCGGGGACGGGCCGATCGGCTCGTCCAGGGCGCCGGAGTCGGCGACCCACAGCCGCACCGTGCGGGCGGCCTGGGGGATGGTGATGAACACCTCGTGTTCGTGCCGGGTCAGGTTCTCGGCGAGCTTGCGCCGCTTGGCCTGCACCTCGTTCGTGGCCACCCCGGACGGGAGGGTCACGTCGACCTCGACGCCGCATCCGGCGATGCGGATCGGTCCGAGCATGGAGGCGCCGGCGTCGCCCATCTCCTTGATGGCCCGGGCCAGGGCCGGGACTCCGAGGTCGCGCAGGGCCTTGACCACGATGGACGGGGTGATGGGCTCCCCCTCGGTGTTGCGGACGTTGGCGGGCAGGGCCCAGGCGGGGGCGGCGTGCTGCTTGCGGCCGACCGACCACAGGGCGAGCAGGGCGAGGAACGGACCGATCGACAAGGCCGGACCCCACACCACTTGCACGATCCGGATCAGCAGGGCGATGAAGTCGACCGTTGCCGACAGCGGCGTGATCACGTCGCCGACGTGGCCGGTGTTGATGGCCATGACGACGCCGAGGGCGACCAGGACACCGACGCTCATCCCGGCACCGACCGCGACGCCCTTGGCGGCCTCGACCGGGGAGTGGAGCAGGTCCATGCGGCGGTGGTGGCGGGCGGCGCGGAAGCGCTGCAACCGCTCCTCCCACTCCTGCGCCGCTTCGAGGTTCCCGGCGGCTTCCGCCGCGCGGATCATCCGCTCGTACCGGGAGCCAGTACGGCCGTCCCACGCCCGGCGGGCCACGATGCGGCCGCCGTTGAAGGTGTAGAGGCCGTGCCGGGCTGCCGCCCGCACGGTGGCCCGGGTCGCCTCGTGCGTGGCGGCCGTCTTGACCGCGCGGCCGGAGCGGACCCACAGCGGCACCGGGCGGGCCGGGGGCGAGTCGGGCACGACCGTGAGCACGGTCGGGGCGGTGTCGGCGGTCGGGGGGTCGGTGGGCTTGTGGAGGCGGACGACGTTCTCAGACATGCGGAAGGTCTCCTGACTGCCCTGATCAGGGCCGGAAAGCACAGGGGGTGCACCGGGCCCCGCCCGGGTGTGAGCGCCGGGCGGGGCGCGGGTGTTCAGTGCTGGTCGCGGAGGCGGTTCTCCGCGCGGCTTAGCTGCGAGGGCCGGGTGCGCGGGGCGTCGACCCAGCAGAACGGGCGGATGCCGTCGGCGGCCTGGAAGACGCGCAGGGCGGCACCTGCCGCCGCGTCGGGCAGGGCGTAGACGCGGCCACCGGCCAGGGAGGCGAGCAGGCGGGCGCCGTGGTGCTCGCACCCGTCGGCGCCGGCGTTCGTGGTGTCGAGCACGGTCACGGCGGCCGGGCCGGTGCACGGGGTCGGGTCGTCGGGGTGCGCGGCGGGACACCGCCGGGCGGTGTGCTGCATATTCACCACCACCCCGACGACTTCCGCGCGGCCTTGCCCTTGGCGGCCTCGGTGACGATGCGCTGCCGCTCGGTCTGCAGAGCGGTGATCTCGGTGGTCAGCCGGGTCTCGGCGGCCTGCCATGCGGTGTCCATGGCCTGTTCGGCGCGGCCGGTGCTCTCGCCCCGGTGGAGCCGGTAGCCGCCGCGTGCGGCGGCGCCCATGATGGCACGGCGTTCACGGCTGTCCAGCGGCCACAGTTCCCGCTGACGGACAGCGGCCAGCTTGCGGTTCGCCTTGTGGATCTCGCGGTCCAGGCGGCGGGTGTCGGGCTTGCCCATGGTCGGCTACTCCTCGAAGGTCAGGCGGCCGTACGGGCCGGATGGGCGGCGGGGGAAAGGAAGCGCAGCGCGGCCGTGGCCTGTTGCGGGACCACGCCGTTGCCCAGCGCTTTGAGCTGTGCGGAGCGGGACAGGCCCGGGACTGCGGTGACGTGTCCGGCGGGCAGGCCCATGAGCCATTCGACGAAGGCGGGGCTCAGCCGTCCCACAGCGTCAACTGGCCCGGGGGCGGGGCGCTGGAGGACCGCCTCCCACCGCGCGACCGCCTCGGCGTACTCGCCCCACCCGACGGCACCGCCGGGAACGCACTCACCGCCACCTCCGGCAGATTCGCCCTGCCGGACCGCACGCGCCGGTCCGTCGCTTCCGTGCGCGAGACGGCGCCCTTCGCTCCGTCCAACGCGCGCGGGGTCGGCAGGAGCGATCCCATCTCGGCGGCCAGGCTCCTGCCGTGCGTGCCCGCTTCCTGCGAGGGGCTGCGCCGGGTCTGCCGGTTCTCGTTCTCCGACGCGCGCGGGGTGGGCAGCAGCGAGACGACGTGGCGCAGGTTCATCCCGCCCTGTGCCGCGTGTCCGGCTCCGGTGTTCTCCGAGGTCGACGGGGTCGGCAGGAGCGAGGTGACGGCGGTCGGAAGCTGCCCGCGCTGCCCGCCGCCCCTCCAGTCCCGTGCTGCCGGAGTCGGCAGGCCAGGCGAGGACGAAGAGGCGTTTGCGCTGGTGAGCCGCTCCCACGTCAGATGCGCGAAGAGTGCACCACCGCGCATCGAACCCGAGGGCGGCAAGATCTCCAAGCACGGTGTCGAATCCGAGAGAAAGGTGCCCTGCGACGTTCTCAAACACCGCGAGACGGGGTCGTAGAACCCCAAGGGCACGGGCGATGTCGGGCCAGATGTGCCGCTCATCAGCGACTCCCTTCCTCTTGCCGGCGGAACTGAACGGCTGGCACGGGTAGCCGCCCGTCACGACGTCGACCGGCTCCACCTCGGCCCAGCAAGTGGCGGTGATGTCGCCCAGGTTCGGCACCTGCGGGTGGTGGTGGGCGAGGATGCGGCAGGCTCCGGCGTCGTTGTCCGCGACCCACGCCAGCGAGCCCCCGAAGACGGCCTGGACGGCCATGTCCAGACCGCCGTAACCCGAGCAGAGCGAACCGATACGCAGCCCGCTCACGACGCAGTCCCCTGCCCGGAGCGCTCAGCGTCCAGCCGGGCGTAGACCCTTTGCACGTAGGAGCGGGACCGGGTGGACCAGGCCGCCGCCTCGGAGATGGACTTGCCACGCACCCACGCGACGCGGATCCGGTTCTGGGCCTCGACCGTCGACAGCCGGTCGGTGTCTTCGCTGTCCCCCTCGCTGTCCCCCTGCGGGTCGTTACGGTCCGGGGTGGACACCAGGTGTACACCGGCAGTGAGCTGGTGCGATGCGGGGCCCGGTGTGAGCGGGGCCGGAGCGTCGGTGTCCCCCTCACTGTCCCCCTTGGTGTCCCCCTCACGGGTCAGCGTGACATCGGTGACCGGTCCCCACACCGGCAGTTCCCAGCGGGCCGTGACGCCGGGTGGGACGGGGCTCGTTACGCTGGTCAGCGCCCTGCCGGTCTCCTCGCCCTGCCGCGCGGATTCCAGCGTCGCCCACGCGGAAGACAGCGTCTGCGCGGTCTTCGCCTGGACGTGTGCGACGCGGGCGCCGGCGGCCGTCACGGCCGTCAGCCGGGTCTCCTCGGTGGACGCTTCCGCCCGCAGCCGGGCCCGGGCCACGGCCGCCTCGTCCCGCGCTTCCTGCTGAATGCAGCGGATGGCGTCCAGCGCGTTCGGGGTGAGCGCGGTCCGCTCCCACATTGCGTGGACCAGCCACAACGCCTTCGCCGCGATCGGCAGCCACGCCACGGCCAGCCACGCCCCCGCGGAGTGTTCGGCGGTGAGGGCGTGGGCGACCAGGACGCCGACGGCAATGAGGCCGAAGGACCAGCCGACCGCGGTCACGGTGCGGTTGTGGTCACCCTGCGCGGCGAGCCGGCGTTCGTAGGCGAGGGTGGCCAGCCATCCCCCATCGATGCCCAGACCAACGACCACGGCGACCGGCCACGACACGGCCGTGCCCAGCCACATCACGACCACGGCCAGGGTCAGCACCATGGACACGGCCGTCATCGCCACGGCCGGCAACACGGTCTTGGCACTCACGCGGCACCCCCGGGCAGGCTCGCACCGGCCTCGCGGTTGACCAGCGCGACGCGGGCGGCGAGGGCGCGGCGGCGGGCCCGGCGGATGCGGCGCTCGTCGACCTCGGTCGGCGTGCGGTCGAGGGTGACGATGTGCGCGTCCAGCAGGTCGACGTCCGCGAGGATGACGGGCATCTCCTGTTCGATCGCGTCCAGCTCCGCGTCCGTCGGCTCCATGAAGTCGGCGAACGCGGTAACAGCGTTCTGAACAGTGACGATGTGGTTCATGGGTCGTGGTCTCCCTTACAGGTGAAACGGCCCGAACAGCACCCCCGGAGTAGCCGCTCCGGGGGTGCGCGCCGTTGTAGGTGATCAGCCGCGCCAGACGCGCGGCACGGCCACGTGAAGCGGCCGGAGTGCCCCGGGCGAGATTCGATCTCGCGCCCTTCACGGCTGAATGCCGGGGCGGCTCGCATGTCTCCTTCGGGAACACGGGCTCCCGTTACAGGCGTATGGAGACGTGACCTTTCGGTCTAAGCCCTCCCGAATGACAAGGGTCGGGTGCGCCCTCGGCCCGCTCTGTCCCGGGCCCCTTGGCAGCGAGTCCGGGGACTCGCTGCCCATTCGTGCAGGTCACGCAGTGATGCGCTCGCAGCACCTGCACTTATGTACTCATGTGCAGGAGTGACATGTAAGAGAGTGCCCAGCTCCTGCACATGAGTCAACCCGCCGCGCGGGCATGCTGCGACGGGTCGGGGCCGGAAGGAAGGCTTTTCAGTCACCCGCAGGGATGCGGTACTCCAAAACGAACTGGTCAGCGGCCATCAGGGTGTCGCAGACCTCAACGATTCGGCCAGCTTCGGATTCCGCGTTCCGAGTCAGGTGGATGATGGGCGAACCGGGGCTCAAGCTCAGAGCACCGATCTCCTGCTTGGTCGCGAGGCGCACGCGGACCGTCTCGGAGAGCTCCTTCAGTGTGTGCCCGTGCTCCTCAAGCCGGGCATAGATCCCTCCGCCGCCAGGGTTCTCCTCGAACAGCTCAGGGATGTCCTTGGCGATGTCCCACGGGAGGTAGGAGGTAGCTTCCTCCGTGGGAATGCCGTCGCTGAAGTAGAGGCGACGCCGGGCCAGTACCTTCGTGCCCAGTGGAACCGACAGCCGCTCTGCGATCTCTTCCGGCGCTTCGGTCGGCCCGACGTAGAGGACGCTCACGCTTGGCTCACTGCCAGCCTGTTCGGCCTCCGCGAGGTACGCAGCCTTGCCCGCGGTGCGGTGCGCCCTTCGGAAGCGGTCTGAGGACTTCCGCCGCACCGGAGGGCGCCGTTTCACGTATGAACCCTTGCCGTGGCGCGTCTCGATCAGGCCCGTAGCACGCAGCTCCGCGAAGGCTTTGCGTACCGTGCCCTGAGATGCGGCGTACTTCTTGATGAGCTCGGATTCACTGGGTACCTGATCCCCGGGCGCGAGGACGTGTTCCTTGATCTGGCGAACAAGGTCGTCCGCGATCTGTAGGTACTTCGGCTTTCCCGAGTCTGTGGAAGACGTGGGCATGTCCTACTGTTCCTCCTAAGCTCCTGTACATAAGCAACGCTACCCGGAGGGCGCGTCAATGCCGCTTCACTCGGTCTCGGTCGCTGGCGTAGTAGTACGCGATGACGGCCGCGTGCTAGTCATCCGCCGTGCGGACAACGGTGCCTGGGAGCCGCCCGGGGGCGTGCTTGAGCTGGACGAGCGGCCCGAGGACGGGGCGGTGCGGGAAGTGCATGAAGAGACAGGCATCAAGGTTTCGGTCGAGCGGCTGACCGGGGTCTACAAGAACATGAGTCGAGGCGTGGTGGCCCTCGTGTTCCTTTGCCGGCCGGAGGCGGGAGCGGCGCGCACGTCCAGTGAGTCGACTGCCGTGAGGTGGCTGACCCCGAAAGAGGTCGAAGACGCGATGGGGGAGGTCTATGCCATTCGTGTTCTCGACGCTCTAGACTCCGCTACGTCCCCGCATGTCCGCTCACATGACGGTCGCCGTCTGCTCGAATCCGCCTGATTACCGGGCATGTACCTGAGACGATGACAGCATGCTGACGTCTGCAGGGATGCCCCTTGAGGCCGCGCTGATACCCGACTGCACCACGCCGGAGGCTCATCGTGCGGCCTACAGGAACGCCAAGGCCAACGACGTGATCTTTGTGTGCGTCGCCCGCCGTGGGCGCCAATGGAAAGTTCAGCTTGACGCCATGTCCAGCAGCAAGCCGTACGTGCCCGACCATGCGATGGCACCCCTGCGGTCGGCAGTTGAAGCGCTGGTCCTGGACGGAACCGCGGAACAGGGCAGCGTCGGGGCCGACCAAATCTCCTTGTGGCCGATCGAGACAGAGAGCAGGGCCCGCGAGATCGCGGCCGCGTTCCATGCCGCTATGTACGGCCTCCAGCAGCTACACATGACCGTTCCGGCGCGTGGCTCTGACGGCGATTCTTGACGGCAACGTGGGTGCACTCTGCCGTACGTCCAGAACCACGTGAGCACGTTGCCGGCAGTCCCGGGTTGATTCAGGGCTGACCAGGGCTTGCGCCGGAAGATCTCCTAAAGCGGGTGTCGCAGGTTCGAATCCTGCCGGGGGCACAGCAAGAAGGGTCAGCTCAGGAGGGGTTTCCTCCCAGGCTGGTCCTTCGTCATGTCCGGCGTCGCGCCACACGCGTGCCACTAATGCCACGTGGATGCCACATCGCCTAGCCAGAGGCCCCGCCCCCACCGTCACGGATCACGGCCCCGAGTCGATCAGCGGTGACCGGCCCCGGTCGCTGGCCATGTGCTGGTAGATCAGCGCGGCCCGGGAGCTGCTGTACCCCATCCCCGTCATGCCCGTGCGCCGAAGATCAACGAAATGCAGCTCGGCCGTGATGCCCGCAGCCTTCCGGGCCTTGAAGGGAACCGGCTGTCTCACGCAGGCCACGCATCGGCCATCAGGAAGGAGACCACCGTCCCGCCGAAACGACTGGGTCGGGAGTGCCAGGACTCGGCGATGGAGTCGACCAGGAGCAGTCCCCGCCCGTGGGCGTCGTCGGCGTCCGGCCGGCGAAGACGCACGTTCACCGGGAAGCCGGGGTTGTGCACCTCCACACGCAGCGAGGTTCCCTCCCGAAACCACTCCACGCGTACGCGCCACTCCTCGTCAGCCCGCCCGTACAGGATGGCGTTCGTCACCAGCTCGGAGATCATCAGCACGCAGTCGTCGACCGAACAGGCGGGGTTGTACGGAGCGATGAACTTTCGGAACCAGCGTCGAGCCCGGGGGACGGACTCCGGAATCGGATGCAGGGTCAACGCCCCGAGCCACGGTGATTCCCCGCTGGGACAGCGGTTCAACCAGTAGGTCATCCGCGCTCACTCCTTGCCGCTGCCGTCGCAGTCGAGGCAGCGCCGCTTCGATGAGACACGAGTGCGGTCGTTGGCGGCGGCGAGCACCACCGACGTACGCGAACCGACGAACCACGTCCCCGGCATCCTCGGCATGCTGAGCGCGTGCCCTGATCCGGTCGCCGACCTGCCACGCCGTGCCCCCTTCCAGTAAGTGGCCTTAGCCACTTACTGGATAGTGGCATTGGCCACTTGGGCTGCGCAAGCAGTTCGCATAATCGACGCCCCATCGGGTCACGTCAGCGGATAGCCCTGCTCGAACGCCCAACGGTGCGGCGGATACACGGCCTCGGCGAACTCCAACGGCCGGTCCTGCAAGTCATAGACGACATGGTGAACGACCAGCACGGCGGAGCCCGGGTCGAGATGCAGGTCGACGGCCTCTTCGTCGGTGGCGCTCCGAGCGCACATCCGGTCCTCGGCGTAACTCCCCTGCCGTCCCGTCGTGTTTTCGACGTACATCAGTGTCCCCTCCTGAATCCGCTCGGGGTCCGTGAGCTTGGGCGCGCGTTGACCGACGTCGGGTGCGAACCAGGAGGTGGACAACGTGATGGGGCGGACCTCGTTGTTGGTCACACGCCGGCGATGCACGGCCCGGCGGTCCTTAACCAGCCCGAGAGCCTCAGCGACGTGATCCGGCGCGTCCGTCCAGCCGGCCGAGGTGATCACCGCGTACTCGCCGGGCGTGTAGATCTTCCCAGTCTGACGAGCCCGGCCGTACAGCTCCCGCGCACGCCGGTTGACTTCCAGACTCCGCACGTACGTACCCGAACCCTGCCGCTTCTCAACGAGCCCTTGATGACTCAGCGCCTCCAGGGCACGGGCCGCCGTCGGACGGGAAACCTTCCAGTCAGCGGCCAACTGCCGTTCCGACGGCACCTCGTCACCCGCTCGCAGGTCGCCCCGAAGGATCTGATCGCGGATGTGGTGAGCGATCTGGAGATACTTCGGTTGCGCCTCCTCGATCTGCGGCACGACTCCTCCTCGTCCAAGTGGCTATGGCCTCTAGCCACTATAGAGTGAGCGACACATACCAGAACCCGTAATGTTGACCGCATGACGCGGTTGATCGTCGCAGCGGGAGGAGGGGGCGACGCAGTCGCCGCCGCAATGCTTCACGCCGCCCAGTACGGCGACGAGGACCAGGCGGTCATCCTCACCTACGCGTGGGACCGCCTGTTGATCGACCCGGTACCGGGCCCCCGCACCGCACACGACTTCACCGGCCTCGAAGCCATCACCCGGTCCGTCCGGTCAGTACCCGCAACAGCCCGCCCCATCGCTCCCGCAGGCTCCACCCTCCCCCGCCTCGCATCCGAACTCCCCCAGACGTTCGCCCTTCTCGACCCGCAGCACGGAGTCGAAGGTGTGACGAACCAGCTGGAGGAGCTGATCGCCCACCTGACACCGGAGTCGATCGACCTCCTGGACGTCGGCGGAGACATCCTCGCCCGCGGCGACGAACCGACCCTCAAGAGCCCACTCGCCGACGCACTGACCCTTGCAGCGTGCTGCCGGGTGGACGCACCTGTCCGACTCCTGGTCGCCGGCCCCGGCCTGGACGGCGAACTGTCAGCGGACGCCCTTCGCCCGCTACTGGGCCCCGTCGTCCACACCTTCACGGCGGAGAACGTGGTCCCGATCAGCAGCGTCCTGGAATGGCACCCATCCGAAGCCACGGGCATGCTCGCGGCGACGGCCCGAGGAGTGCGCGGCACCTGCGAGGTACGCGACGCCGGCCTACCGGTACCACTCACGGACGAAAGCCCACGCGTTCACGAAGTCGACCTGGACGAGGCCCTAAGCCACAACACTCTTGCCCAAGCCATCACGGCGACGACGACCCTGGACGAGGTCGAGGCCCACAGCCGCCAGATCTGTGGCTTCTCAGAGATCGACTACGAGCGCAACAAGGCCACGTGGCTGAAGGACCAACCACCGACACCGCTCGATGTAAATATGGTGCTGCGCCAGGTCGACGAGTTCCAGTCAGAGGCTCGCGCCCGCGGAGTCACGCACACGACTTTCCGCCATCTGACCGAGGTCCTGAACATCAACGGCTCTCAGCGCGGCGACCTGCGTCAGCTCCTGCTGGCCAACCACCCGGACCAGTACGCAGCTCCACTGTGGCGAATCCCAGACGCCACCTGAGTTACAACCTTCTCTACTGGTCCAGGGCGGCTCGCTCCGCTCCCCGCGCGCGGCACGGCCCCGGGCCGGGCCTGCGGTCCTGTCTCCGCCCCGCTCCAACCCGGCCGGCGCCCGTGCCGCGCACCTGTTGCAATCAGCTACCCAATGCCGGGGAAGGGCTCGCGTGCCTACAGCTCAGCTCCAGTTTCTATCATTGGTCCGATTCTTGCGTCATGACTGCAATCATTTGGGAGATTCTCTCCTCGGTTGCGCTGATTCGGTTCTCTACCACCGTTCGCTCTTCGATGGCCTCGAAGAGAGCGGAGTCGACCTCCAAAAGATTCTTCCCACTACCGGCATTCGAGGGTTCTACCATCGTTTTTTCTAGCTCCACGATGCGATAAGTCAAGCGCTCACGATGGCGCCGTAGCCCGTCCAGCTCAGCTTCCATATCGGCAAGGCTGAACCAGTCTCGTGAAAATTTCGGCCTTTCCTGTGGCCTTACGCCTTCCTCTAGGTATCTAGATTTGTTTGCCATCCTACGCCTTGCTGCTTGAATGTCCTTCCAATCTCGGGAGCGTATGGGCAGGTGGACTTTTCCATCAAGCGTGCGTGACTTACCGGCACCTTCGAGCAGGGAACCGAGGGAAATAGATCGGTCTCTTCGGTGGCGAGCCAGGATTCGGGATGATTTGGACAGCGCGCTATTGTACAAGCCATCCCATTTTTGAGCGTCATGCGCCAGGTCCAGAATAAGTGAGTCACATTCCTCTGGCGTGACAGTACGGATCTCAACCTGGTCACGAGGGGCCTCTCTGATGTTCTCCGCCTGAGCTACAGTAGAGGCACTAACAGAGACGCCGAGCTCTTCTTTCGCTATCTGCAGAAAGCGCCCAAGAGGCGTAACCATGAAGTCAGCACCCCCACAACGCTCCTTAAATTCAGCAACAAGCTGAGGGTGTGCCCCGATAATAAAGCCCGCCTCTTTTCTAACCCAGTCCTCCTTGACATCATTGGTGACAAATAGGGCAGGCATCTCTCGGCTCTTGGCCTCACGGAGCAGTTGCTCCCAGACGAAAAAATCTCCATGAGCATTTTCCGACTTTGATGCATCCTTGAATCCGGGTGGAACTTTATTCTCGTACCGACGTTCAGCTTCTTCGATTAGGCGAGCAGCTTCGTCACTCTCGAAAGGGCCCCCGGTTTTCCCGTCCAAGATACTCGCCAATGACTCAAGGATGGGGTCGGCGTTGATAACATTATCAAGGCTGAGGTCGAATGAATCCTTTCGCCTTTTGATACTGGCTAGCGTTGCGGTGAATGCGGCATCGATGGGGGAGATGATCTCCCTCTTTTCAGCCTCAGATAGTGAGCAGCGTTTGGCAAACGTATGCAGCTCCTGCATTGCCTTTGCTTGCGCTTCTTCAAGGGATTTAGGGACTGAAGTGTAGAGCGCCAAATGCTCCTTCACTGCGTCTACGCGCCTGTTGAAGCATTCGGTCGCTACGTGATGTGAGACCCATAGCCTGTCTCCTAGTCTCCCTAGAGCGTCAAGAAGTTCATGGCGTGCGTCAGGAGTGAAGCGGTAAAGCTGCAGAAGAACATTGGTGTCTAGTGATACTAGATAGCTTCTGACGCCCATCTTGTAGTCCGGGGTCGGGCGTCGCCAAAGGCCGTCGAATGCAGAAAGGAAAGATGAAGTCATATCGCGTCCCCCCACGTTAGTAACAACTAACGATAGCGGCAGTGAGGTCTGTGATCACAGTGGTCTTGCACATCTTCGCTCTGCTAGCGGGCGCTCCCCGAGCGAACCTCTGCCCGGACACCGCGCCCGCGCCGCCCGCCCCAGTGTTGCTGACCTGCTGTCGTCACGGTCCGGCCCTTGCGGGCTGCTCTAGTTGAGGGCAGACCGAAAGCGTGGTTGAGGCCGGTGGGGTGCAACGAGGCACACGCGTGCGTGCTCGGTCGACGCACCTTCCATCATGGCTGGCTTTCGTCGGCTGAGGTTCGTGCCACTGCCGTGCCAGATGCAGGGGTCAGTCACGGTCGACAGAGTTATCTCGCGGTCGAGTTCTCGGCAGCCCGACCAAGTATCGAAGCGCCAGCTCAGCGGCACGATCCCCGCTCTCTCCTAAGGCGGGTGTCGCAGGTTCGAATCCTGCCGGGGGCACACAGGACAAAGGGCCAGCTCAGGACGGTTTCCTCCCCGGCTGGCACTTTGTCGTGTCGGGGGCCTCGTGGGCGCCGCATCCCTGCACCACTACCGCACCGCATCGATCGCCGCAGCAGCTAGCGTCGGCGGCCGTGGCTGGGGATCGGCGTTGCGTCGCGCCGGTGCTTCGGGGCTGATAGGGATGGACCGTCGACGGGAGGGGGACGGATGGGGATCCGGCCAACGGCATTCAGCGCCTTCGGATTTGGTGTGAACTGGGAGTTCACGAAGTCGGACAGGGTCATCGCGCAGGAGGTCATGGACTTCCTCGCTGACAAGCGCGTGCTGACGATCGGGTACGCGCGCCCGCAGACCGAGGCCACCGCCTGCCTCGCGTCCGCCGCCGAGTGCCGTACTCAACTGTCCGAGTACCTGACCCAGCTGAAGAAGCCGGGAAGCGACCTGCGCATCTGGCTGCGTGCCATGCGGCAGGCCTTCACGGACTTCATCGAGGCGGGCGGAGCCAACGGGGGACGTTTCGGCCCCGGATCCGACAGGAGGTTCAACGAGGCCCTGGCTCAACTGCGGGACCGCGTGCAGCAGCAGGCCGATGAGGTCTCGGTGCGTTACAAGCTCAGCGGCCTCAACCTTCCGGAGCACTAAGGGCTGTCCCGTAAACGATCTACGGCGCGTAGATCGCGTATCGGCGTGCCTCATCCGACGAGGGTGAGGTTGTGGAGTCGGGCGATGCCGAGCATGGCGCGATGAACACCCTCGCCCTTGAGGCGGCAGTCGCGGAGGATCTTCCACGTCTTCATGCGCGCGAAGGCGTGCTCGACGCGGGCGCGGACCTTGCGGTGGGAAGCGTTGTGCTCCTCTTTCCAGGCAGGCAGTTTGACCTGACCGCGTTCACGGCGGTGCGGGATGACCAGGCCGGTACCGCGGTAGCCGCCGTCAGCGATCACCGTTGTCCTGCCGACAGCGGCCTTCGCGCCGGACAGCTCCCATGCCTTGCAGTCGTTGCGGTTGCCGGGCAGAGGTCGGCCGACGGCGACGACAAGCCGGGTGTCGGCGTCGATGACGACCTGGTGATTGGTGGAGTACCGGTAGTTCTTCGAACGCTCGGCGATGCTGTGATCGTGGGTGGGAACCAAGGTGCCGTCTACAATCAGCACGGCATCCTTGCGGAACCGCTGACGCTGGCGCAGCGCGAGGGCGGGCCCGAGGTGGTCGACGATGCGGGCGGCAGACGACTTCGAGATCCCGAACAGCGGAGCGAGCTGTCGCAGTGTCAGGTTGGTTCTCCAGTAAGCAATGACGAGCAGGACGCGGTTCTCCAGCGGCAGACCCCACGGCCGTCCCTTGCGTGCACAGGCCGCTTCTTTCACCCGCAAAGCGGTGATGAGCGTGCCGAACTACTGCGGACTCAGCCCGGTGAACGGGCCTATCCAGCGGGGCTCCGATGCCGTGATCACACCAGTCATGGCGAGATCATCTCCCGAGTATGGAGGAGTCGTGTGGAGCTACGGGATCTCGGGGTACTGGGGGCGCTTCCGCTTGAGCTTGGCCAGGTCACTGAGATCGATGCCGGTGGCCTTGGCGTACTGCCTGGACCAGTCGGCGACGGCCTGCCGGAAGAGGTAGTCGGGGTAAGGGGCCACCGGTTCCTCGCCGCGGTTCCGCAGCTTGGTGACAGCCGCCCGCTCCAGTTCCTGATCACCGCACTGACGAGCCAGAAGGATGGCCTGTGCAAGCCGGGCCGGTCCGCTGTTGGCCGATGTGAACGACCAGACCCCCTCCCGGTGGACGTGGGTGTCCGCCAGAAGCAGCAGCCCTAGGTCATGGGAGTCGCGAACGAAGTGCAGGGAGGCTGGACCGTAGCGAGTGACGCCGGCGGCGATCTCGGGGGCGAGCGGGGCGCTGCCTGCCGGCCAGGGATAGCAGGCGGCGGGAGGGATGCTGGACGGACTTGCGTCGCCGGTTGGCGTGGGGTGGTCAATCCGGATGCCCACCCCACCGAAGTCGTCCATCCGATCACGAAGACCGGTGTAGTCCGTGTAGACCATCCAGCTGAAGGCTGACCGGTCGTAGCGGTCCTTCCAGATCGAAAGCATGGTGCACAGGCTTCCCCGGACGAACGTCAGCTTGCCGCCATCGACGCTGACAGGAGCCGTTCCGAGCAACTCGACAAACTGATCGGCCATCCTTCTTACCGTCCAGGGGCGCGTCACGACGGCATGGTAGGCGCTGCCCCCAGGAGCCAGATCGCCAGGGCTCCTGTCAGACCGCCCATCATCCGTAGATCATTTACGGGACAGCCCTTAGAGACAGTCGCCGCGCACCTCACACGCCACGTCGGCGGTCGCCCACCAGCCCGGTCTCGTAGGCGACGATGACGAGCTGGGCGCGGTCGCGCGCACGCAGCTTGGTGAGCAGGCGTCCGACATGGGTCTTGACCGTGGCCAGGCTCAGGTGGAGGTGCTCCGCGATTTCCGTGTTGGACAGGCCCCGCGCGATCAGGCCGAGCACCTCAAGCTCCCGGTCGGTGATCCCGTCCAGGGAGCGGCTGGGCGGCCGCGCAGGCTCCGGACGGCGGGCGAACTCCGCGATCAGGCGACGGGTGACCGAGGGGGCGAGCAGCGCCTCGCCGGAGGCGACGACGCCGATGGCGGTGAGGACCTCGGGCGGCGGGGTGTCCTTGAGCAGGAAGCCCGCGGCGCCGGCGCGCAGGGCGGCGTAGACGTACTCGTCCAGGTCGAAGGTGGTGAGGATGAGGACACGGACGCCGGGCAGGGCCGGGTCCGTGCAGATCTGCCGGGTCGCCTCGATGCCGTCGAGGTCCGGCATGCGGATGTCCATCAGCACGACGTCCGGCCTCTCGCGGCGGGCGAGTTCGACGGCTTCCGCTCCGTTCGCGGCCTCGCCGACGGCCGTCATACCGGGAGTGTGATCGACGAGAACCCGGAAGCTGCCGCGCACCATCGCCTGGTCGTCCGCGATCAGTACCCGGACGGGAGTCGCGTCGGTCGTGGTCATCGGTTCCCCTCGGTCGGCAGGCGGACGGACACCGCGAAGCCACCCTCCGGCCGGGGGCCCGCCTCGAAGCTGCCGCCGTACATCATCGCGCGCTCCCGCATCCCCAACAGGCCGTGTCCGCCCGGGAGTACGGGGACCGCCTGTCGGTGTGCGGGCGGTGGTCCCTCGTCCACGACGTCGATGCGGACCTCTGGAGCGTCGACCTCGACCGTCACCCGGCAGCGGGTCGGGGCCGCGTGCCGGACCACGTTGGTGACGGCCTCCTGGACGATGCGGTAGATGGTCACCTGTGTCCCCTCGGCCAGGCCGTCCCCGGCGTGCACCGACAGATCGACGTCCACTCCCGCCCGGTGTGCCTCCTCGGCGAGCAGGCCGAGTCGGTCGAGACCCGGTACGGGTCCCAGGGGCGCGCCCTCGGTGCGCAGCACACCGAGCGTGCGCCGCATCTCGGCCAGCGCGGAACGGCTCGTCTCCTCGATGACCTTGAGGGCGGCCCGTGCCTCCCGCGGGTCGGCCTCCGCCACGTGCCCGGCGACGCCCGCCTTGACGGCGATCAGGCTGAGGTTGTGCGAGACGATGTCGTGCAGCTCGCGGGCGATCCGCAGACGTTCCTCGTCCAGTGCGCGCTCCGCCCGGCGCCGCTGCTCCCCGGCGGCCTCGGCCCGGCGGCCGCGCACGGTGAACCCCATGCTCCAGGCCCCGCCGATCACCAGGAGCACGAGCCCGGCCACCCCTGCGGCGCCCCGCCAGTCCTCGGCGGGAGTGACCACCGCTTCCCCGACGTAGACGGCACCGCACGCCACCGGCAGCGTCACCGCGAGCGCGGGCACGGACCGGCGGGCGGGCTCGGCCAGCCCGACGAGATAGGCCGCGAGCCCGGCGGCGGTGTACGGCTCACGGGGGATGTCGAGGAGCGAGGCCACGGCCAGGGCGGTCAGTACGGCCGTCAGGACCGCGAGCGGCCATCGGCGGCGTACGGCGACCGGCAGACCGACCAGGGCCGCGATCAGGCAGCCCAGCCAGAAGGGTCCTGTGTAGACGGGCTGGCCGTCGTCGGCGGTCAGCCGGGCGAAGCCGATGTACACGGCGGTCAGGGCCAGAGCCGCGCCGAGGTCGAGGGCGTGGAGATGGCGCTGCCGCCTGGGCTTCATGGTTCGACGGTACTGGGACGTGTGCACTCAACCGGCCTGTCCCAGCAGCACCATCAGCCCGAGCGTCACCAGGGTCAGCGGTATCCAGCGCAGCACCGCCGCACGGCTGGGGCGGGGCGCTTCACACAGCAGGGCCAGGCCCAGCGGCACCAGGGCGGCGCACAGTCCGGCCAGGGCCACCAGTGACAGCGGGGTGGTCCCCTTGAGCACGCCGAGGGGCAGCGCCGCGGTGAGACCGAGTGCGGCGGCGCGGGCCGGACCGAGCACCCGGGTGCGCCAGGCGCCGAGGGCAAGGACGATCCACCCGGCGAGGATGGCGAGGTTCAGCGTGGCGAAGACGTGGAAGGCGCCGTAGCCGGCGGAGACCGCTTCGGTGGCGGGCCCGGCCCCCTGGGAACGCACCAGCTGAAAGGCCAGATGGTCCACCCCCGCGTGGAAGGCGCGGGCGAACAGCCCGAACATCACCAGGACCCCGCCCCACAGGCCCCAGCCGGCACTCCGCACCCCGATCCGTGCGGCCAGCACCGCCACGGCGGGCCAGAGCAGCAGGCCGCCCGCCGCGAAGAGGCCGTACGCGGTGGCCATCAGGGTGGGGTGCCGTTCGTACGCGGCGAGTTGGTCGGGGAAGAAGAAGGGGAAGCGGACCCGCAGCAGCGCGCCGGTCAGCATCAGGAGTGGGCCGAGCGTCATCGCGGTGCCGCCCACCCAACGTCCGGGGAAGCCGGTGGCCTCCAACCGGTCCACAGGCAGCGCGACTCGCAGTCGGGCGCCGATCGTCGTGACCGGGGCGGCCGTGGGCGTCGTCGGGTTCGTCATGCGGACGACGATGCCTTCGCCGTCCCCCGCGGGGCGTCGGACCAGGAGCTGAACCGCGGGGTCAGACCTGGGTATGACCCGGCGGGTCACCGAACAGGCGCCCCCTCCAGCCCGCCGCATAAAGGTCACTGCAGTTCTGCGCTCCCGTAGTACCGAGCCCTTGCCTGCCGCACCGCGTCGAGTGCGGCGCCCTCTCTCGCGCCGTCGACGTTGAGCGGGGGCGCCAGCCGGGAGATCAGTTCGCCTTCCGTCGCGCGCGGGTCGGGGTGCTCGGCCCACGTGAGCGCGAGGTGCTCGTGCATCCATTCGGTGAGACGTTCCTCGTCCTCCGGGACAAGGATCACCCGGTCCGTCCTCACCGTCCGATAGCCCTCGGTGGACATGAGAAGTCCCGCCAGTGTGCGGCGCAGGGTAGAACTCCCGGAACGTCGCAGGTGGTTCGACGTGATGCGGCTCCGCAGACGCGTCGCCTTGCCGAGGTACAGCAGCCGACGCCCGGGGTCCGCGGAGTTCGCCGGCCCCGTGAACGACGGGAGAACGCTCGGCGAAGCCCACCAGGCGTAGAGCCCCGAGGTTCTTGGCCTCCCACGTCGCCCCCGGCTCCGCCCCCGTTTCATCCCCTCGACGGCTCCCTCAGGCCCCCGCCCCCGCGCCCACCGTCACGTGCTCGCCCGGGGCGCACCGCAGTAGGCGGGCGGCGTGGCCCCGGTGGTCGGCCTCCGTGAGGAAGTCGTCGAGCGGGGAGCGGAAGACCGTGTAGTCGTCGTAGTGGACGGGCATGGCCCGGCGCGGGCGCAGGAGGTCGAGCAGGTCGGCGCCCTGTTCGGCGTCCATGGTGACCACGAGACCGCCGGGCAGGGTCGTGCCGCCGAGGTGCAGGACGGCCAGGTGGATGTCCGGGTGGCGTACGGCGATCTCGCGCAGGCCCTCGTACATCAGGGTGTCGCCGGAGAGGTAGACGACGAGCCGGGTCTCGCCCGTGCCGTCGCCGAACTCCAGCAGGCTGCCCATCACCGGCGGCAGCAGGAAGCGGGCGGGGCCGGGCGCGTGGCGGCCGGGGAGCGAGGTGACGCGGACCGTGGAGTCGCCGTGGCGCAGGGTGTGGGTCTCCCAGGTGCGCAGACCGGTGGCCCGGCGGAAGCCGTACAGGCCCTGCAGGACGCGGGAGCCGTGCGGGGTGGTGACGAAGGGCAGTCCCCGGTCGAGGCCGCGGCGGGCTACCCGGTCGAAGTGGTCGCCGTGGAGGTGGGAGAGGACGACGGCGTCCAGGTCCTCGTGCGGCAGTTCCGTCACGTCGAGGGCGGGCTCGGTGACCCGGCGCGAGACCAGTCCGTAGCCGAGGTGGGCCCGTTGGCCGCGGTGGAGGAAGTTGGGATCCGTCAGGAGCGTCAGGTCCCCGTAGCGGATCAGCAGGGTGGCATTGCCGATGAACCGGATGTCCGCGGCGCCCTCGGGCGGCTTCGCCGGGTCCGGTGCGTTCGGCGACCGCGCGGGGTTCGGCGGGTTCGGCGGGTTCGGTGAGTGGTGCGGCACGGTGGGCTCCCTCCGTCGCTCGCGGCTCCCCCGTGGACGTTCCGGGTGCTCGGAGAACGCGGGGCCACACCCCCGGGGCGCCGGACGGCTCCGGTCAGGCCCGATCGCGCGTCCCCCGGCCCAGGCGCACCGCCGAGACCAGGAAGAAGACGCCGCCGAGGAAGGCGTACCCGGCGAGGCCCCCCAGCGACGGATCGTCGGCGCCCGCCTGCGTGGCGAACGAGACGCCGGCGAGCGTCGAGACGGCACCGCTGACGATCATCGGCCACTGGCCGCCCAGCCGGCGGCGGACGGCGCCCGCGACGAGCTGCACGATGCCCGCGGTGACGGCCCACGCGCCCCAGACGCGCAGGACGGCCGGGATGCCCGAGGTCGCGGCGAGGGCGAGGGCGAGGACCGTGAGGGAGCTGATCGCGATGTTCGCGTACAGGGGCGCGGTGGGGCCGTCGTTCGCCTTCGCCGACCGCACGTCGACGATCGCGGCCGCGACGTCGAACAGCGGGTAGACCAGCAGGAGCGTGGTGCTGAGCGGGCCCAGTGTGTCGGCGGTGGCGAAGAGCAGGGCGGCCCATGCGGCGGCGAACGCGAAGCGGACGAAGTAGAGCTTGCGGAGGGTGGCGGGGACGCCGGTGGGCGGGGCGGCGACGGCGGTGTCCATGGGAGTGGCCTTCCGTGAGGGAGAACGTTCGGTCTCGTTGCCGTGCAGTCAAGAGCCTCCCCGCCTCCGCTGTCAAGACCGAACGTTCTACCTCGCCACCTTGATACGGTGGGTCCATGAGCCCGAGCACAGAAGCCCGCACCCCCTCCGAAGCGCGAGACCGGCTGCTCGGCACCGCCACGAGGATCTTCTACGCGGAGGGCATCCACTCCGTCGGCATCGACCGGATCACCGCGGAGGCGCAGGTCACCCGGGCCACGCTGTACCGGCACTTCTCGGGCAAGGAAGACCTCATCCTGGCCTACCTCGACCAGGCCGACCGGGGGATTCGCGGGCAGGTGGCCGCGGCCAGGGGCAGTGCCGACTCGGCCGCCGGGCGGGTCCGGGCCGTCGCGCGGTCCATCGTCGACGGGATCCGGTCCCCCGGCTTTCGCGGCTGTGCCTTTCTCAACGCCGTGGCCGAGTACCCGGACCCCGCCCACCCGGTGCACCGGGCCGTACTGGCGCACCGGCAGTGGTTCCTGGACACCGTCACGGAGCTGCTGGCGCAGGTCGGCGGCGGTGACGGCGAGGCCGCCGGGCGGCACTTCGTCATGCTCCGGGACGGTGCGATGGCGGCGGGGTGCCTCTTCGATCCGGAGCTGGTCTCCGACACCTTCCTGCACGGCGTGGAAGGGGTCCTGAGGGACGCGTCGGAAAAATCTTCCGCCTGACGTCCTGCGCCGTGTCGAGATCCCGCGTCCGGCTCCGTCCCAGGGGTGAAGGCGGCCACAATGGGCCGCACCAGCACCGAGGAGACGACGGATCATGGCCAAGTACCTGCTGCTCAAGCACTACCGAGGCGCCCCGGCACCGGTCAACAACGTGC
Source organism: Streptomyces sp. KPB2 (assembly GCF_003950055.1). Lineage (NCBI taxonomy): Bacteria > Bacillati > Actinomycetota > Actinomycetes > Kitasatosporales > Streptomycetaceae > Streptomyces > Streptomyces sp. KPB2. Next base: position 4,717,449 of record NZ_CP034353.1, on the reverse strand, counting down.
CCATGGACCAGTGGACGCCGGAAGAGATCTCCGCGCACATGCAGTACATGAACGACTTCGCCGCCCGGCTCGAGAAGACCGGCGAGTTCGTCGACGGGCAGGCGCTCGCCCCCGAGGGCGCCTGGGTGCGCTACGACGGCGAGGGGAAGCCGCCGGTCACCGACGGGCCGTTCGCCGAGACCAAGGACCTCATCGCCGGCTGGATGGTGATCGACGTCGACACCTACGAGCGCGCCGTCGAGCTGGCCGGGGAGCTGTCGGCGGCCCCGGGGGCGGGCGGGAGGCCGATCCACGAGTGGCTGGAGCTGCGTCCGTTCATGGGCGAGCACCACCCGACCGTCACGGAGTGACCTCACCGATGGACGAGGCCCTGATCCGGAGCCTCACGCCGAGCGTGCTGACCGTCCTCGTCCGCCGCGGTGCCGACTTCGCGGCGGCCGAGGACGCGGTCCAGGAGGCGCTGGTCGAGGCGGTGCGCGGGTGGGCGGACGACCCGCCGCGGGACCCGAAGGGCTGGCTCGTCACCGTGGCCTGGCGGCGGTTCCTGGACGCGGCCCGCGCCGACACCGCCCGCCGTCGGCGCGAGGACCGCGTGGAGGAGGAGCCGGCGCCCGGGCCCGCCCCGGACGTGGACGACACGCTCCAGCTGTACTTCCTGTGCGCGCACCCCTCGCTGACCCCGTCCTCGGCGGTCGCGCTCACCCTGCGCGCCGTCGGCGGGCTGACCACCCGGCAGATCGCCCGGGCGTACCTGGTGCCCGAGGCCACGATGGCGCAGCGGATCAGCCGGGCCAAGCGCACCGTGTCCGGTGTCCGTTTCGACCGGCCCGGCGATGTCGCCACCGTGCTGCGCGTGCTCTACCTGGTCTTCAACGAGGGGTACTCCGGCGACGTCGACCTGGCCGCCGAGGCCATCCGGCTCACCCGGCAGCTCGCGGCCTCCGTCGACCACCCCGAGGTGGCGGGGCTGCTGGCGCTGATGCTGCTCCACCACGCGCGGCGCGCGGCGCGGACCGCGCCCGACGGCAGCCTGGTGCCGCTCGCCGAGCAGGACCGCGGCCGGTGGGACACCGCGTCGATCGCCGAAGGGGTGGCGATGTTGCAGGCGGCGCTCGCCCGGGACCGGCTGGGCGAGTTCCAGGCGCAGGCCGCGATCGCCGCCCTGCACGCCGACGCGCCCACCGCCGGGGAGACCGACTGGGTGCAGATCGTGGAGTGGTACGACGAGCTGGCCCGCCTGACCGGCAGTCCCGTCGTACGGCTCAACCGCGCGGTGGCCGTCGGGGAGGCCGACGGGCCGCGCGCGGGTCTGGCCGCGCTCGCCGGGCTGGACGAGGCGCTGCCCCGGTACACGGCGGTGGCGGCCTACCTGCACGAGCGAGACGGCGACCTGGACCGGGCGGCGCGCTTGTACGCCGAGGCGGCCCGCAAGGCGTCCGACCTCGCCGAGCGCGACCATCTGACCCGCCGGGCGGCGCGCCTCAACTCCCGGCGTCGTGCGGGCCGGTGACCGGCCGGGCGGGGTCGGGGGCCGGTGGGGGCGCACCGGCCGCCCGGTCCGGGCGCGCGTTCCGGTCCTGGGCCCGGCCGCCCGGGTGGCGCAGCGCGCAGAAGTAGCCGATGGCGAGGGCGACGGCCATGCCGTAGAAGACCCACTGGTTGGCCTCGGCGAAGTCGAGGCGGATGGCGGGCATCGCGTCCCGCATGGCGGTCTGGGCCGGGCCGTCGCCCGTCGGGGTGCGGGTGTCCGCGTTGCCGGTGATCGCCTCGGTGACGTCCCGGGCCATGGAGTGCCGCGCGTCGGGTGGTACGCCGCGGGTGCTCAGGGTCTCCTCGACCCGGTCGGTCATGGAGTGCGTCAGGAGGGTACCGAAGACGGCCAGGCCGACGCTGGCGGCGTAGTTGCGGACGGTCTGGGTGATGCCGGTGACCTCGCCGTAGGAGGAGTCGATCGAGCGGTTGACGGCGTCCGTCGACGCGGGGGCGAGGACGAAGCCGATGCCCGCGCCGGCGAGGGCGGCGTAGGGCCACTGGTCGTGCATGGACAGGTCGGTGAGTTTGCCGGCCCACAGCGCGAAGCCGACGGCGCCCAGGGCGCAGCCGATCCGCATCGCCCGGCGGGCGCCCCGCTTGTCGAGGATGCGGCCGCCCCACTGGGAGGCGATGGCGAACCCGGCGAAGAAGTACAGCAGGTAGAGGGCGGCCTGGTTGGGTGAGGCGCTGAGCGAGACCTGGGCGTAGACGGAGGCGAAGAAGAACAGCGGGACGAACGCCAGCATGGCGAAGAAGAGCACCAGCGCGTCCACGGTGAAGGCGCGGTCGCGGAAGACCGCGAGGTTGACCAGGGGGTGGCGGGTGCGCAGTTCGTAGCGGCAGAAGGCGTAGAGGATTGCCAGGCCGCCCGCGATGCAGACCCAGGTCGCCGCGTTGTCCCAGCCCCAGGCCGCCGACTGCTGGAAGCCGAGCACGCTCAGTCCCATCCCGGCGACGATCAGCAGGGCGCCCTTCACGTCCAGCGACTCCTCGCGCCGGCGGTCGGGGATGCCGGCCAGCGCGGTCAGGATCAGTGCCGCGACCGCCACGGGGACGTTGACCCAGAAGATCGCCCGCCAGGTCCAGGCGGTGAGCCAGCCGCCGAGGAGCGGGCCCACGGCGGTCAGGGCGCCGGTGAGACCGAAGAAGAGGGCGAGCGCCCGGCCCCGGCGCCCGACCGGGAACACCGCGACGACCACGGCGAGCGCGGCCGGGAAGAGCAGCGCGGCGCCCAGGCCCTGGACGGCGCGGAAGACGATGAGCCAGGTCAGCGCGTAGTCGCCGGAGGGGACGCAGCCGCACAGGACCGAGGAGGCGACGAAGACGAGGGTGCCGAGCACGACCACGCGGCGCGGGCCCCACAGGTCCGCCAGGCGTCCGCCGAGGGCGAAGAAGGCGGCCAGGGACAGCAGGTAGGCGTTGATCACCCACTGCATGCCCGAGGCCGACAGGCCGAGTTCGGAGACGATGTCGGGGGCGGCGATCGAGACGATCGTCTGGTCGATGAACGTCATCGCCACCGCGAACATCATGGCGGCGAGGGCCAGCGACTGGGAGGGTGCGCGGCGACCGGCTCGGGGCGTGTCCGGGTCGCGCTCCGTTTGCGTTCCGCTCACCCGGTCAGTCTGCGCCCACGCCGGTGACCGCGCATGCGGACGCCGGACGGCAGCGTCGTCCCGGCGGCGGGGCGGCCCGTACGACACCCCCCCCGGGCTACGCCCGGGCGCGGTGCCCGTACTCCGCGAGGGCCGGGGTCAGCAGGTCGAAGGCGCGGGGTGCCTCCCGGGCCAGCACCTCGGCGATCCGCGGGTTGGGGTGCCCCGCCAGGGTCAGTTCCTGGATGCGGGTGAACAGGACGCGGTGGACCCCGCCGAGCAGCGCCGCGGCCGTACGGGGGGTGATGTCGTCGGGCGGGGTGCCGGTCGTGTCGGCCAGGGCCGCGGTCAGTGCCTCCTCGCGCCGGTCGTGGAGGCCGCGCAGGCACGAGGTGAGGGTGGGGCTGTCGGCGATCATGCGGGTGAAGGCCTCGCCGGCGAAGCCCGCGACCGGGTCCTGGGCCGCCACGGCGGCCAGGAAGGCGTGGCGCAGGGCGGTCAGGGGCGTCTCGTCGGCTCCGCGTGCCGTCACGGTGACGGCCAGGGCGGCGACGAACTCGTCCTGGTGGTCCAGGGCGAGGTCCTCCTTGCGCGGAAAGTAGTTCGTCACCGTCTTCTTGGCGACCCGGGCGGCGTCGGCGATCTCGGCGATCGTCGTGTGCTCGAAGCCGCGCTCGATGAACAGCCTGGTGGCGTGGTCGGAGATCAGCTGCCGCGTCTCGCGCTTCTTGGCCTCGCGCAGGCCGAGCGCCGGGGCCGCCGGGGTGTCGTTCAGGTCCATGGCGAGAATCTTACCTCGGTAGTATTTTTATGTTGATTAGAAGTCTAGTCTCTGGGTAAGGTTACTCTCGATGAACGAATTCAACGAGAGGTACGACGCCGACTCCGTACGGGAGTTCACCGTGAGCGACGCGGACGCCGGTCCCTACGCGCTCGCCGAAGGACCGGACGGCGCCCTGTGGTTCACCCTCGTCCACCGGGGCGCCGTCGCCCGCAGGGACCCGGACGACGGACGGGTCACCGTCCACCCGGTCGGCGACGGGCCGACCGTGATCACGGCGGGGCCCGACGGCGCGCTCTGGTTCACCGAGTACCGGGCGCACCGCATCGGCCGAATCACCCCCGAGGGCGACTACGCGTCCTTCGCGCCCCGCACGCCCGAGGGCGGGCCCTTCGGGATCACGGCGGGACCCGACGGCGCGCTGTGGTTCACGCTCTCCGCGGCCGACCGGATCGGACGCGTCACCGTGGACGGCGAGGTCACCGAGTATCCGGCGCCCGGCGCCTTCCCGTCCGCCCTGACGACCGGACCGGACGGCGCCCTGTGGTGCACGCTCAATCAGGGCAACGCCGTCGGACGCCTGACCACCGACGGCCACGGCACCGCGTATCCGCTGCCCACCGAAGGCGCCGGGCCGGTGGGCATCGCCGCCGGTCCCGACGGCGCCCTGTGGTTCACCGAGACCGGGGCCGGGCGGATCGGCCGGATCACCGTGGCCGGCGACATCACCGAGTACCCGCTGCCCGACCCGGCGACCCGGCCGCACGCGGTGACGGCGGGGCCGGACGGCGCGCTGTGGTTCACCGAGTGGGGCAGCGGCCGGGTCGGCCGGATCACCGTCGACGGCCGCGTCACCTCGTACCCGCTCTCCCGCACCGACTGCGAACCGCACGGCATCACCGCACACGACGGCGCCCTGTGGTGCGCCCTGGAAACCGGCTCCCTGGCCAGAATCGAGGTCCGGCCTTGACCGACCCCACGCCCGACGGCGGCGCGCCCATTCCCGACCCCGGCGTGCTGCACCCCCTCGCGCAGCACCCGCGCGTCGTCCTCCTCAAGCCCCTCGTCACCGACGAGCGCATCCAGGTGGGCGACTTCACCTACTACGACGATCCCGACGACGCCACCGCCTTCGAGACCCGCAACGTGCTCTACGCCTACGGTCCCGAGCGGCTGGTCATCGGCAAGTACTGCGCGATCGCGACCGGCACCCGATTCCTGATGGCCGGGGCCGAGCACCCCACCATGGGCGTGTCGACGTTCCCGTTCACCATGTTCGGCGGCGCCTGGGGCGAGGCCACGCTCGACCTGGTCACCGGCATGCCCAGCCGCGGCGACACCGTCGTCGGCAACGACGTGTGGTTCGGCTACGGCGCCACCGTCATGCCCGGCGTGCGCATCGGGGACGGCGCGATCATCGCCGCCGGATCGCTCGTCACCGCCGACGTACCGCCGTACACCGTGGTCGGCGGCAGCCCGGCCCGGCCGATCCGGGCCCGGTACGACGCCGAGGACGTCGCGCGGCTGCAACGGGCCGCGTGGTGGGACTGGCCGGTCGAGCTGGTCACCCGCCATGTGCGGACGATCATGTCGGGCACCCCGGCCGAGATCGAGGCCGTCGCGAGGAAGGAACTCCCCTGACCGGTACCGCCCCGTTCCCCGGCCGCACCGCGAGCCGGTCCACCGCAGGCCTCCCGGAAGGAAGCACCCGCTTGACCGACTCGACGCACTCCCCCGCCCTCGACGCCGCCGGCGAGTTCGACCGGCAGGTCCGCACCCTCGTCGCGCTCGGCTACCCGGCGCTGTCCGGCCGCTCCCCCGAGCAGTTCACCGAGCTGGTGGCGCCGCTGCGCGCCGAGGCCGTGGCCCGCGCCGGCTCCGCGGCGCCCGCGGAGGCTTCCGCGGCATACGACCCGGCGGTCACCGGCCGGGTGCCCTTCGTCCTGGTCGTCGGGCGCGAACTGGCCCCGATCGAGGCCACCATGCCGCTGACCGCGCTGCCGGGCGGCCGGCTGCCCGGGTTCGTCGACCGCAGCTTCGAACCGGGCTCCCTGGAACGGTTCGTCGCCACCGAGGAGACCCGGCCGCCCGGCCCGGACGGTGTGCACCTGCTGTTCGACGTCGAGCGCGGGGAGGAGTTCTGCGGGGTCGTGCCGGGCGACGCGATGGCCACCGTCGCCGGGCGGGGCCGCACCCTGCTCACCATCGAGGAGGGGATCGCCCTGCTGACCCACGTCCCGGAGATCCTGGTGAAGAACAAGTGCTTCTCGACCGGCGGTTCACGGTGCGGGGACCGCCGGGTCCCGGCGCTCTGGATCAGCAAGCGGGCCCCGAAGCTCGGCTGGTGCTGGGAGGGCAACCCGCACACCTGGCTCGGCATGGCGTCCGCCGGTGCGCGCCACGCCTGAGCGCCGTCACGCCGGGGCGCCGGCGTCCCCGCCCTGGTAGCGCAGCAGCAGCATCGCCGCGTCGTCGTGGTGGGGCCCCGCCGCGTGCCGTACGAGGTCCTCGCGCAGGGCGTCCAGGGCACGGTGGGCGTCGGGGTCCTTGAGGAGGTGGGCGCGTTCGGCGAGCGGGTAGAAGCCGCCCCGCTCGTCGCGGGCCTCCGTGACGCCGTCGGTGTAGAGGAGCAGCTGGTCGCCGGGGAGGAAGGGCACCGGGAAGGGCTCGGGACCGGGGCCGCCGTGCGCGGCCAGGCCCAGCGGGAGGGCGTACGCGGGCGGCTCCGGGAAGTCGGCGGTGCCGTCGCCGTGGACGAGCAGCGGCGCGGGGTGGCCGTAGTTGAGCAGCACGGCGCGGTGGTCGTCGCCGATCTCGGCGAGGATGGCGGTGACGAACTTCTCGTCCTCCAGCTCGCGGGCGACGCTGCGCTCTAGCCGCTCCCCCAGTTTGACCAGGTCCTTCTCGTCGTACGCCGCCTCCCGGAAGGCGCCGAGGACCCGGGCCGCGGTCTCCACGGCCGCCAGGCCCTTGCCCTGCACGTCGCCGACGACGACCCGGACGCCGTGCGGCGAGGCCACCACCTCGTACAGGTCGCCGCCGATCCGGGCCTCGGCGACCGCCGAGGTGTACGAGACGGCGGCGTGCAGCGGGCCCGCGGTCAGCGGGACCGGGCGCAGCAGGACCCGCTGGGCCACCTCCGCGATCGAGCGCACGCTGGCCAGCTCGGCCTCGCGGCGCGAGCGCATCACGGCCGCCGCGATGCCGACGCCGGTCACGCCGGCCACCGAGACCATCGCGGTGTAGCCGCGGGGCCGGTCGAAGAGACCGTTGTACATGCCGAGGCCGACGCAGAGCAGCAGGGCGGCCAGTCCGATCACCGCGGTGCGCCGCCAGCCGCCGACCAGTCCGGCGAAGGCCGGGCCCAGCGACACCAGCGGCAGCAGCCCGACGCCCGGTCCGGCCGTGACGTCCACGACCGCGACCACCGCCATGGCCGCGACGGGCATCCAGGACAGCACCACCGCGGAACCGGACGGCGTCTTCTCAACGGTCATGACTACTCCGGTGTCGCAGCGCTCAAGAGCCGCCCTCTCCCTGTCCTCAGGCGCCCTCCCCAAGCTTCTCAGCCTAGGCAAAGGTCTGGACGCGCAGGAGTTCCCGGGCGGTCCTTAACCCAATCGAGGCCGAGTCGCACCCGCCGGGCCGGGCTCGTCAAAGGTCACAGGGACCGCACCGCCGCCCGCGCCGGCAGCAGCCCGCCGTCGGGCGCGTCCCGTCGGCTCGCCACCGTCAGCGTGAGGGTCACCGTGAGGGAGGCGAGCGCCATCACGGTCATGGCCGTCGCCGGTGAGGTGAACTGGGCCACCGTGCCCGCCAGGATCGCGGCGACGCCCTGCATGGTGAGCATCCCGGCGGAGTGCAGTCCGAGGGCGTGCCCGGAGAGTTCGTCGGGGGTCGCGGCGATCAGGCGCTCCTGCTGCACCAGGGTCGCGCCGAAGCCCACGGAGGCCACCGCGACCAGGACGGCCGTCAGCGGCAGCGGCGGGCGCAGGAAGAGGACGAGGTACGGGGCGGCCAGCAGCACCAGGAGGGGGACGCCGAGGCGCGGACGCAGCCGGGCCGGGAGCAGCCGGCCGACCGTGAGGTCCCCGGCCAGCATGCCCAGCGCGGCGCAGGCGAACAGCGTGCCCGCGGCGCGGGGGTCGTAGGAGACGTACAGGGACTCGCAGCCGACGACGAGGCCGTTGGGGATCCACAGGGCGAGGTACAGGGGGCGGCGCGGGCGGGCGGACCACAGGCGGGAGTTGGCACGCCAGGTGGCCCTTACGGAGGGGCGGCCGGCGGTGCGCGCCGGGCGGCGGGTCAGCCGGAGGGCGACGCCGGCGGCGATGGCGTAGAGGCCGGCGCCGAGCAGCAGGCACAGCCGCGGCGACAGGACGGTCACGAGGACGCCGCCGGCCCCGTAACCGGCGATCTGCAGGACGCCGTTCATCATGTTGAAGAGCGAACGCCCGGTCAGGTAGCCGTCCTTGGACAGGATCTCGGTCAGCAGTCCCCAGCGGACCCCGCCGCCGACGGAGGCGATCAGGCCCTTGACCAGGACGAGCGCGAGCATGCCCCACACCGGCAGGCCGGGCAGGGCGAGCGCCGCGGTGGCGACGGCGAAGGCCAGGGAGAGACCCGCGAGCGTGGCACGCGGGGGCAGCCGGTCGGCGGCGGAGAGGAAGAACGTGGCGCCGACGACCTGGGCGAGCGCCGGGCCGAACATGCTGACCGCGGAGAGCAGCGGCGAGTTCGTCGCGCGGAAGACCAGGGTGCCGAGGGCCAGGCCGCTCACCGTCTGGGCGGCGAGGCCCGCGGCGGAGGAGAGGAAAAGAGGGCTGAACTCCGGGGTGCGGAAGAGGTCCGCGTAGCTTCTGCGGCTCGTGTCTGGCATGCGGGGAGTGTGGGGCGGTCGCGGGACCGGCCGTTAATGTTTCGCGCGGACGCGAAAGGTGGCGGGAGAGAGGCCGGGGCATGGGCTGGTGGGAGGTCAACGCCGACACGCTCGCGCGCAGCCGTTTCGTCGTCTCACCGCTCGACGAGGTCCTCGCCTGCCTGAAGGTGCTGCACGCCGGAGTGGCCGGGCATCCCGGCGAACGGGCGTGGCTCGACACCCACCGGCCCGCCCACCTGCGCCGGATGGCGGCCGACCCGGTGGCCGCGCTGCTCGTCGACGCGGGTCTCGGCCGGGGCTGGAACGCCGACTTCCTCACCCCCACCCCGGTCGAGGGCCTCGGTTTCGAGGAGGGGGTGGCGCGGATCCGGGCGACCCGCCCCGACGAGGCCCGCGCCGACCTCACCGTCTGTCTCGGCGGCCCGCTCCCGGCCGTGCTGGACCGCGACGACCTGCCCGAGCGGGCCGCCGCGCTCCTGACGGAGGTCTGGACGCAGGCGGTGCGGCCGGACTGGGACCGGCGCCGCCGGGTGCTGGAGGCGGACGTCGTCGCGCGGACCGCGCGGGTGAGCCGGGGCGGCTGGGCGGCCGTACTGGACGACCTGCGGCCCGGCACCCGCTGGCTGGGCGACAGCCGACTCCAGATCAACCTGAACCCGTATCCGCCGCGCGAACTGTCCGGGGCCGAGCTGATCCTCGCGCCGATCACCCCGCAGCGGCACGGCTGGGTGGCGTGGGAGGAGCCCGAGCGGTACGCCGTGATCTACCCGTGCGCGGGCACCCTCGCGGACGACGGCGCCCGGCACGTGCCCGCCGCCCTCGGCGCGCTGCTCGGGCCGGCCCGCGCGGCCGTGCTCACGCTGCTCGGCACCCCCATGAGCACCAGCCAGCTGGTCGGCGTGACCGGCCAGGCCCTCGGCTCGGTCGGCCGGCACCTGCGGGTGCTGCTCGACGCGGGGCTGGTGGAACGGCGGCGCGCCGGCCGCTCGGTGCTGTACTCGCGGACACCGGCCGGGGAGGTGCTCGTCGAGGCGGGAGCGGGCGCGCCGGGTGCCGGGGTGCCGGACTAGCATCCGGTCCATGACGACCTCACCGAACACGCGAAGCGACGACAGCCTCCCCCTCGACGTCGAGATCGGCGCCCTCCAGGGCGGGACCGCCGACCTCTCCCAGTACGCGGGCCGGGTCGTGCTGGTGGTCAACGTGGCCTCCAAGTGCGGGCTCACCCCGCAGTACGCCGGCCTGGAGCGGCTGCACGAGCGGTACGCGGAGCAGGGGTTCACCGTGCTGGGCGTGCCCTGCAACCAGTTCATGGGCCAGGAACCGGGCAGCGCCGACGAGATCGCCGAGTTCTGCTCGGCGACGTACGGCGTCACCTTCCCGATGACCGAGAAGGTCGAGGTCAACGGGGAGGGCCGGCACCCGCTGTACGACCGGCTGACCGGCTTCCCGGACGACGAGGGGCACAGCGGGGACATCCGCTGGAACTTCGAGAAGTTCCTGATCGGCCGGGACGGCAAGGTCGCCGCCCGCTTCGCCCCGCAGACCGAGCCGGAGGCGGCCGAGGTCGTGGCGGCCGTCGAGGCGCGCCTGGCCGGTTGACCTTGCCCCTGGGTCAAGCCGAAGGGTCTGCGTCACCGGGCGGAGGAGCCGCCCGGTGACGGAGGACGACGGCGTGGACGACAGCATGGGTGACCGGGTGGGGGACGTGCGCGAGGACGCGTTGCTGACCATCGGCGCGTTCGCCGCGCGGGCCCGGCTGTCGGCCAAGGCACTGCGGCTGTACGACCGGCTGGGCCTGCTGGCGCCCGCCCACGTGGACGAGGCCACCGGCTATCGGTACTACCGCGCCGGGCAGGTCGAACGCGCCCGGCTGGTGGCCCTGTTGCGCCGGCTGGACATGCCGCTCGCGCGGATCGCCGAGGTGGTCCACGCGGACGGCGACCGGTCCGCCGGTCTGCTCGACGCCTACTGGGCGGAGGTGGAAGCCCGGGTGGCCGGGCAGCGCACGCTCGTCGAGTACCTCCGTGGACGTCTGACGGGAAGGGATTCCGACGTGTACGGAAAGTTCGTGGTCGAGACGGTGGACGTGCCCGACCAGGTGGTGATCACCGAGACCCGGCACACGCTGGCGGACGAGCTGCCGCAGTGGATCGGCGCGTCGCTGGGGCGGCTGGAGGAGGCGGCCCGGGGCTGCGGGGGTGTGACGGCGGCACCGTTCGTCGTCTACCACGCGGACGTGTCGGCGGAGAGCGACGGCCCGGCCGAGTCCTGCGTGCCGGTCGCCGACGAGGCGGCGGCGCGGGCGTGGAGCGAGGAGCGGGGACGCGCCCGGCAGACGCGGGTACGGGTGGAGCCGGCCGGGCGGCTGGCCTACACCCGGATCACCAAGGCCCAGGTGGCCTATCCGCAGATCCTGGCCGCCTTCGGGGCGGTGGAGGAGTGGATCGCCGCGCAGGGCCTGACGGTGACGGGGCCGTGCCGCGAGGTGTACTTCGCCGACTGGGATGCGGCGGGCCCACAGGACCCGGTGTGCGACGTGGCGTTCCCGGTGAGGTGAGGTGACGTGAGCTGACGGGCGCCCTCTCGGCAAGGTCGGCGAACTGGTCGAGAGGGCTCCGTCGGCGGTACGGGCGTACGACGCGTGGCGGTGTTACTCCTTGACCGAGGTCACGAAGGCGTTCCACGCGTCGGCGGGGAAGGCGAGGACCGGGCCGTCGGTCACCTTGGAGTCGCGGACGGCGAGCGCCGCCACGAGCGGGGACCGGACCTCGACGCACGCGCCGTTGCCCCCGGAGTAGGAGGACTTGGTCCACGATTCCTGGGCGCCCTGAAGAATTGCCATGTCTGCTCCGATGGCGAGTCGCGAGTGTGGTTTACGCCAATGACGTGTGATCTTTGGCGTGATCGACGCTACTCGCTGGCCTCCCCGGTCGGAGCAGCCATTCACCCGGTCGGATGGCATATTCCAGGTGAGTCTTCCAGTACATCGTGGGAGCCGTGTACTATGCCGCCGCCGTTCAGCGCGCGTACTCCTTCGCCACGTCCTCGATGCGCTGCCGCGACTGCTCCACGTTCAGGGCCTGCGCCCGCAGGTGCTCGTACATCACCGTGTACTTCTGCACGTCCGGCGCCTTCTCCAGATACAGGTCGCTGGTCACGCCCTCGATGTACACCACACTGGAGTCGGCCGTGTCGGCGAACTCCAGGATGGAGTACTGGCCGTTGATGCCGGGGTGCGCCCCGACGTCGAAGGGCAGCACCTGCACGGTGATGTGCGGCAGCTGCGACATCTCGGCGACGTGCTCCAGCTGCTCCCGCATCACCTGCCTGCTGCCCACCACCCGGCGCAGGCTGGCCTCGTCGAGGACCACCCACAGGCGCAGCGGGTTGTGCTCGGCGGAGATGCGCTCCTGGCGCCGTATGCGGACCTGCACCCGTTTCTCCACGTCGGCGACGGACGTCTCGGGCAACGCGCCCTGGATGAGCGCCTCGGCGTAGGGCCGGGTCTGCAACAGGCCGGTGATGATCTGGGGTTCGTAGGTGCGCAGCGACTCCGCGTCGGTCTCCAGGCCGATGTAGACGCTGTACGGGATGTCCCCGAAGGCGTGCCACCAGCCCTGCTGGCGCGAGTCCTTGGCCATCTGCATCAGCGAGTCGACGATCCGCTGGTCCTCGACCTCGTAGACCCCGCACAGGTCGCGGACGTCGCGCTGGCTGATGCTGCGCCGCCCGTTCTCCAGCCGGCTGATCTTCGACTGGGAGACCAGCAGCCGCTCGGCGACCTCCTCGGCCGTCATGCCCTTCTGCTCACGGAGCCGGCGCAGCTCCTGGCCCAGCCGACGCCGCCTTACGGTGGGATTGACACTCGACGCCACGGGACGTGCACCTCCGGCTGGGTGACTCGTACTTGCCACTTTGTGTATCTGCTGTTGAGCAGACTGCCACCAAGGTGCTTACTACCGCTGGGAAACGGTCGATATGCGCCGCGTACACGCCAGTTCGGCACACCACCCCCGGGTGCGGCCGCGCGGGGCGGCGGAACCTTTCCTCTGTCCGGGCGGGCCGGACGTACGGTCGGTTCCGCCGCCCCGCGCGGACCTGCGGCTCCCGTGACCGGGCTTGGGGACTGGCGGTGCGGCGTTGTGTGCGGCTGTGGTGCGGTGGTGCGGTGTGCTCGCGGACGGCAGGGGCTAGTGCGCCGCCGCTCGCGCCATGGATCCGTGGCGCGGTTGCGCCGGAACACCGCGGGCGGGTTCCGGGGCGGGCCTCGCCCCCGGTCCCGGGGCCTGGCGGCCGGCCGGGGCCGGACTGCGGCGTGGCTGTGCCGCAGCGCCGTTCTGGACGTCCATCACCGCGTGCGCCACCAGGCCGCCCATGGGGTCGTGCCTGATGAGGTCCCGCAGCCGGGACCGCGACGAGCGTCCTTCGTTGCCCGGGTAGAGGTGCTTGCCGAGTCCGACCGCGTGGGCCAGCGCGGCGAGCGCCGCGGTCCGCGGGTCCGGCGGTACGCCGGTGCGGATCGCCGAGTCGAGCCGGGCCTTGATCTCCCTGCTGATCGCCGTGTCCGTCGCCTGGTAGCGAGTCGTCGGCAGCACCCCGCACATCTGGCCCTCCACGGCATGCACCATGCCGCAGCGCTCCAGATGCGAGAGATAGGTCTGGCGCAGCCCCAGGCGGGGCCCGCCAATCCAGTTGACCGCCCGTACCGGAGCGCCACGCCTTCGCAGCAACTCCAACGCGCAGTCCAGTGTTGGATCTCCTGTCGGCCGTGGGGCCACCACGGCGATACGATCCCCGTCTGGGGCTATCCGTCCGGCCAGCGCCAGCTCCACCAGCTGTGCTCCGGCCAGACCGAGGTCGAGCGACTGCGGCTGTGCGGTGGTACCCGTGGTCGGGTCCAACGCCAGCAGCAGAAGCTCCTCCGGAAGTGTTCTGCGGCTCCTGCCCATCCATGCCTCCCCGCGTGGATGACAGACAGGGTGACCCCTCTCACATTGGTCTGTCGAGGGTGCGTGACCGCTTCGTAGTGGAACCAGTAGGTATGTCGTTCTCGTCTTCCGCGTGGGTTCCACCCGTACACAGGACACTGGTAGATGGTTTCGGTACGGGTTCGGTAGCGCGCACAGGACGTGCGGCGCATGGAGGAGGCATCGGTGGCGGGCGAGTCCCCCGACAGGTCGAAGCAGCGCGAGTCGTCGGAAGAACCGACGTCGGGGAGCGCGGGTCCGGTTCCCGAAGCCAGGACCGGGTCGAGCGAGGCGCGTGATCCGCGGCTGGCGGTGACGCGGCCGGAAGCGAAGCGCTCCGCGGGGTCCGGTGGCGGCGTCGACACGGCGACCCGGGTGCTGTCGGTCCGCGACACGGACGCCTCCGGCGAGGACGCCGACGCCGCCGGGACGCCCGAGGCGTCGGGCGGCGCCGGGGCGCCCTCGGACCCGTCGGCCCCGACCGCCGCGCCGGAGCCGTCCGACGCCTCCGAGGACGACCGCGGGGAGGAGCCTGCCCCCGGGAGCGACGGCCGGCTCCGGGACGTCGTCGCGGCCTGGGTGGCCACGGCCGACGAGCGCGCCGCGGCCAACGCCCGGCTGGCGGACGGGCGGGACGCGGAAGACGCGGAGCAGGCTCCGCAGGGCGACGACGCGACCGACGCCGAGCAGGCCTCCCCGGCCGAGGGCGCCGAGGCCGGCCCGCGGCAGGAGACCGAGGGGCCTCGGGAGGCCTCCGTCGACACCGCCGACTCCGAGGCCGACGCGCCCCGGGGCAAGGACTCCGCCACGGACACGGCCTCCGGTTCGGACGCGACCGCCGGCCCGGACGCGTCCGCCGGCTCGGACTCCGACTCGGCTTCAGCCTCCGGCAAGGGCTCGGACTCGGCCTCCGGGCCGGGCTCGGCGGCGGGCTCCGGTTCCCGCTCCCATTCCCGCTCCGATTCGGACACGGTCTCCAGCACGGGCTCCGGCCCGGACTCGGCCTCCGGGCGGGGCTCGGTGACGGGCTCCGCATCGGACCGGGACGAGGCCGCCGCAACCGACTCGACCCCGGACTCGGCCTCCGGGCCGGGCTCGGCGGCGGGCTCCGGTTCCCGCTCCCATTCCCGCTCCGATTCGGACACGGTCTCCAGCACGGGCTCCGGCCCGGACTCGGCCTCCGGGTCGGGCTCGGTGGCGGGCTCCGCATCGGACCGGGACGAGAGGTCGGCCGCCGCAACCGACTCGGCCCCGGGCACGGACGCCGAAGCCGGCGCCGACCACGACTCGGGCTCCGACTCCGACGCCGACCTCGACTCCGACGCGACCCCGGCGCCCGACGCGCGGGCGGACGCGAACCCGAAGGCAACCACGGAACCGGAGTCGGAACCGGCCTCGACGCCTGACCGGGAACCGAAGGCCGACCGGGAACCGAAGGCGAACCAGGCACCGAAGGCCGACCAGGCGCCGAAGGCGGGTCTCACGCCCGGCACCGAGCCGCAGGCGGGGTCCGGTCGGGGCGGTGACGGGGGTGCCGAGGGCGGGGACAGCGCCCCGGCCGTCGATCAGCCCACCGCCGTGTTCAAGGCGCCGCGGAAGCCCGCCGTGGACCAGCCGACGACCATGCTGAAGCTGGGGGACGCCGCCTCCGCCGCCGAGAAGGCCGGGCGGAAGGGCGACGCCCCCGCGCGGTCCGAGAGCGACGCCGAGCGGACCAGCAAGTTCGTGGCGCTGCGGAATCCTGACGACCCGGCGAACCGCAAGCCCCCGCAGCCTCCGCGGGCCGCGCAGTCCGCGCAGACCTCCGAGGCGCCCAAGCCGCCGCAGGCGCCCCGTACCGGTGTCACCGCCGCCCGGCCGCACGTCGGGCCCGACCGGACCACGCAGCAGCCGCTGCCGCCCAAGCCGCCGCTGGACCTGCTGGCGGAGCTGACGAACACCCCGCCGCCCCCGGAGACCCCGCTGCGCACGACGGTGCGCCGGGTCAAGATCTGGACGCCGCTGGTCCTCCTGCTGGTGGTCATCCTCGGCGTCGTGCAGTCCATGCGCCCGCTGCCCGCGCCGACCCTCGACCTCACGGCGCAGGACAGCTTCACGTTCGAGGGCGGCAAGCCGCAGATCCCGTGGCCCGAGAGCGGTCAGGCCGCGCTCGACGTGCAGGGCATCGGCTCGTTCGGCTCGTCCGGTGACCAGAAGCCGGTGCCGATCGCGAGCGTGGCCAAGGTCATGACCGCGTACGTCATCCTGCGCGACCACCCGCTCAAGAGCGGCGCCGAGGGTCCGAAGATCAAGATCGACCAGGCGGCGGAGGACCAGTCGGACGCGGGCGACGAGTCCACCGTCAACGTCTACGCCGGTGACTCGATCTCCCAGCGCGAGGCCCTCCAGGCCGTCCTGATCGCGTCCGCGAACAACGTGGCGCGGCTGCTGGCCCGCTGGGACGCGGGCTCGGAGAAGGCGTTCGTGACGAAGATGAACGACGCCGCCAAGGACCTCGGCATGACCAACACGACGTACACCGACCCGTCCGGGCTGAACAACACGACGGTGAGCACGGCCGTGGACCAGGTGAAGCTGGCCAAGGCGGCGATGAAGTCGCCCGCCTTCCGCGAGGTCGCCGCGATGATGTCGTACAACGACTACAAGGGCGTCAACCACGGCAACTGGAACCATCTGGTCGGCCACAACGGCGTCGTCGGCATCAAGACCGGCACCACCACCTCCGCCCTCGGCAACCTCGTCTTCGCGGCGAAGAAGGAGGTCGGCGGGGAGACCCGGACCATCGTCGGGGCCGTGGTGCGCCAGCCGGACGTCGGCGGGGGCATCCTCGACGCCGCGCTGGACGCGAGCGACGAGCTGATCCGGGCCGCGCAGGACACCCTGCAGTCGTCGACGATCCTGAAGAAGGGGAGCGTCGTCGGGTACGTCGACGACGGCCTCGGCGGCCGTACGCCGGTGGTCGCCACGAAGGACGTCAAGGCCGTCGGCTGGGGCGGACTGACGGTGAAGCTGACCTTCGAGGCGGACGAGGTGCCGCACTCGGCGAAGGCCGGCACCAAGGTCGGCACCCTCACGGTCGGCGACGGCGGTACCAGCGGCGCGGTGAAGGTGCCGGTGGCCCTGGGCCATGACCTCGTCGAGCCCGGCTTCTCGGACAAGCTGACCCGCCTGGGCTGACCTCCGGCCCGCCCGGGCCGAAGCGACGCCCCACGCCCCCGCGGCCACCCGGCCGCGGGGGCGTTCGCGTGCCAGGAGGCCCGGAGAACCCAAACGAGGCCCCACGAGGCCCCGGGACGGTCCCGAAAGGGAGGAGGCAACTGTGCGGGGCCGCGTGCTAGCGTCACGAAACGGGGCAGTCGCCGGTCGTGGGAACGGGACACGGCCCAAAGAAGAAGACGGGACACGGGGAGTGCCTTCAGGTGGCCACTGCGGAGCCGACACGCGCCGACGACGCCGATCCGGGCCAGGGAGCCGGCCCGCGACCACGCGTACCCGAACCCCGCACCCACGGGGCCGACGGTGAGCCGCGGCCTTCCGAGGCCCGTCCTTCCGAGCCTCGTCCTTCCGGGTCCGGGCCTGCCGAGTCACGGCCTGCCCGGTCCGGACCCGTCGAGCCGAAGGCTCCGTCGGCCGTGAACACCGCCCTCCTGGCCCTGCGCGAGCGCATGCTGCGCCACCCCGTGCTGTCCGTGACCGCCCTGGCCGGGGTGCTCCACATAGTGTGGTTCTTCACGTTCGCGAACAGTGGCGGCGACCTCGCGGCACAGGACGCGTGGGCCGAGTTCGTCGGCCGGCACCCGGACTCCGCGTACAACCTCGCCTGGTACGGCGGCATGCACCCGGTGTCGTACAGCGTGATCTCGCCGTACCTGATGTCGGTGCTCGGCGTGCGGACGACCATGATGATCGCGGGGACGGTGTCGGCCGGGCTGCTGACGATGATCCTGATCCGCAGCCGGGTGGTCCGCAATCCGCTGTGGGCGTCGCTGGCGGGCCTGTTCGGGCTGCTGGCCAACGCGGTGTCGGGGCGGGTGACGTTCGGGCTCGGCATGATGTTCGGGCTCGGCGCGGTCGCCGCCGTCTTCTGCTGGCCCCACCGCTGGCGGCACGAGCGCTGGGCCAAGGGGCTGTGCGCGGCGCCGCTGGCCGCCCTGTCGACCATGGCCTCGCCGGTGTCGGGGCTGTTCGTGGGCCTCGTGGCGGTGGCGCTGTTCCTGCAGAAGCGCCGCCCGGGTGCGTGGTCGCTGGGTCTGGCGCCGAGCGCGGTCGTCGCGCTGTCGGCGGTGCTGTTCCCCTTCTCCGGCACGCAGCCGATGGGGTTCGGCTCGGCGGTACTGCCGCTCATCTACGCGGGCCTGGTGTACTGGTTCGTGCCGAGCACCTGGAAGACCGTGCGGATCACGTCGGCGGTCTACGGCCTGTCGGTGCTGCTGGTCTGGCTGATCAGCTCCCAGATCGGCTCCAACATCACGCGGCTCGCGATGCTCTTCGCCGGGGTCGCGCTGGTGGCGGCGCTGCCGTTCACGGTGCCGAAGTCGCGCAAGTGGTACGCGCTGGTGGTCTCGCTGGTCGGCTTCGTGGGCTGGATCGGCTTCAAGTCGGCCGACGACGCCATCCACACCCAGCCCGCCGCCTCCTGGGCGCGCGAGCTGGCGCCGCTCGTCAACGAGCTGCAGAAGGTGGGCGCGGAGCAGGGCCGGGTGGAGGCCGTGCCGGCCCGCTCCCACCGCGAGGCCTCGGCGCTCGCGCCGTACGTGAACCTGGCCCGCGGCTGGACCCGGCAGGCCGACATGGAGCGCAACCCGCTCTTCTACGACGACACGCTCAACTCGGCGAACTACCACGAGTGGCTGAAGCGCTGGGCGGTGCACTACGTGGTGCTGCCCAAGGGCGAACCGGACGGCGACGGCGGCAAGCGCGAGCGGGAGCTGCTGCAGCGGGGCCTGCCGTACCTGCAGCAGATCTGGGGCGACGCCAACTGGCAGCTGTTCAAGGTGACCGATCCGACGCCGCTCGCGGAGCCGCACGCGGTGGTCCGGCGGGCCGAGCAGGACGAGTGGGTCATCGACGTGCAGGAGCCCGGCCGCATCCTGGTCCGGATGCCGTACTCGCCGTGGCTGAGCCTCGTCGACGAGGAGGGCAACAAGCTGAAGCCGCCGCAGGAGACGGAGGCCTCCAAGAACGCCCCGGAGGGCACGCCGAAGACGTACGACAACGTCAACGGCTGTGTGACGGAGACCGAGGAGACCGCCGACGGCGACGTGTGGACGACGCTCGTCGCCCCGGAGGCGGGCACGTACCGGCTGGCGGCGCCGTACGGGCTGAAGCGGGGCACGCCGTGCCCCGACGAGCTGAAGTAGCCGGAGCGGCCGAGCGCGGCGGACCGGGCGGCCTCTTCGGGGGCCGCCCGTTCTCGTTCATGTAGGTGAACGCAGGTCAGCAAGCCGAACCTTTTTACTTCCTCTTGACCTTCCCCTTTCTTGTCGTGCCCGCGTCGACGCACCCACGATGAGCGGGCACTTCGCGGCCTGCCACGCCCCTACCCCGCTCAAGCGAAGTGCCAACCGGCTGAGCGGAGTTCACAAGGCGGACCCCGGAAGGGGGCACATGAACGGTCTCGACTGGTCCGTGCTCATCGGCTACTTCGCCGTCATGGTGGCGATCGGCGTGTGGTCGCACAAACGCGTGGACGACGTCAGCGACTTCTTCACGGCCGGCGGCAAGATGCCCTGGTGGCTGTCCGGCATCTCGCACCACATGTCGGGCTACAGCGCGGTGATGTTCACCGGCTACGCCGGCATCGCCTACACCTACGGCGTCACGTCCTTCGTGACGTGGTCGTTCCCCATCGCGCTCGGCGTCGCCATCGGCTCCAAGCTGTTCGCGCCGCGCATCAACCGGCTGCGCTCACGGCTGCACGTGGCCTCGCCGCTGGAGTACCTCAAGAACCGGTACAACCTGCCCACCCAGCAGGCGCTGGCCTGGTCCGGCATGCTGCTGAAGATCGTGGACGTGGCCGCGAAGTGGGCGGCCATCGCCACGCTCCTGTCGGTCTTCACCGGCATCTCCCTCAACCAGGGCATCCTGATCACCGGTGTCATCACGGGCATCTACTGCACGATCGGCGGCCTGTGGGCGGACGCGCTGACGGAGCTGGGCCAGTTCGTCATCCAGCTGCTGGCCGGTGTCTCGATGTTCGTGGCCGTGGTCCTCAAGCTCGGCGACCACGGCGGCTTCTTCGGCGTCTGGGACGAGCCCGCGCTCCAGGGCCACGGGAAACCGCTGGTCGGCCCGTACGGGACGGTGTTCCTGCTGGCCTTCCTCTTCATCAAGCTCTTCGAGTACAACGGCGGCATGCTCAACCAGGCCCAGCGCTACATGGCCACGCGCGACGCCCGCGAGGCGGCGCGCGGAGCACGGCTGTCGGCGGTGCTGTGGCTGGTGTGGCCGGTGGTGCTGTTCTTCCCGATGTGGATGTCGCCGCTGCTGGTGGAGTCGCAGAAGGCGGACGGTTCCGACTCCTACGCCCTGATGACCGAGCAGCTGCTGCCGCACGGGCTCCTCGGCCTGGTCATCGTCGGCTTCTTCTCGCACACCATGGCCATGTGCTCCTCGGACGCCAACGCCATCGCCGCGGTCTTCACCCGTGACGTGGCGCCGGTGCTGTCGAAGCGGGCCCGGGGCTGGGGGCAGCGGTCGGGTCTGCTGGCGGCCCGGCTGACGACGGTGATCTTCCTCGGTCTGTCGATGGCGGTGGCGACGCAGGTCGACTCGCCGACGTTCAAGGACATCATCACCGTGGTCATCAAGTGGGTCGCCGGTCTGATGGGCCCGATCGCGATCCCGATGATGCTCGGACTGCTGCGGCCCTTCCGCCGCTCGGGCCCGACGGCGGCGCTCACCAGCTGGGGCCTGGGCCTGGTCGCCTTCTGGCTGGTCAACTACCCGATCAACTGGAACGTGGACGGCGGGGTGCCGCTCGAGTACCAGGTCTCCGTCCCGCTGGCGGTCTCGCTGATCCTGTACGTCGTCGTCGGCTACCTGCGGCCGGAGGACACCCCGGAACGGCTCGCGATCATCGAGCGCGTCAACACGGACGGGGACGACGACGCCTCCGGCGCGGCGGCCGCGATCCCGACGCCCGCGGGCGGGGTGGACGACGCGGTGGGGCGCAGCCGGGTGGGCGACTGACCCGCCGCCCGGCAGGCGTACGACCGGTGTCCGGCCGGCGGCCACGGTGCGTGGGCGCCGGCCGGACACCCGGCCGCGTCCGCCGCTAACGCAGTTCCTGGATGCGGATCTGGTTGCCGGCCGGGTCCCGGAAGGCACAGTCCCGGATGCCGTACGGCTGCTCGGTCGGCTCCTGGACGATCTCGGCGTTCCCGGCGCGGACCTTCTCGAAGGTGCCGTCGAGGTCCTTGGTGGCCAGGAGCAGCCAGCCGTAGGTGCCCTTGGCCATCATCTCGGCGATGGTGCGGCGCTCGGTGTCGGTGACGCCGGGGTCCACGGCGGGCGGCGAGAGCAGCAGCGAGATGTCCGGCTGGCCGGCCGGCCCGACCGTGATCCAGCGCATCTTGCCGTTTCCGACGTCCTTGCGGACCTCGAAGCCGAGGACGTCCCGGTAGAAGGCGAGGGACGCGTCCGGGTCGTCGTGCGGGAGAACCGTGGTGTGAATGCTGATGTCCATGGCATGCACGCTAGCCGCGCCCCGCGGGGCGGCGCTTCTCGAAACGTGACCGTCCTCGCGCCTCCCGGGTGTCGCCAGGGCCTAGGCCCGGGGGTACCGCGTCAGCCAGGCGGGGGACGAGCTTGCCGGGCCGTGGAGGGCGGGGCCCTGGGTCATTTCCATGGCGAAGTCGTCGGCCAGTTCCAGGAGGGTCGGGCGGCCCTCCAGTTCCGCCACCCAGGCCGGGGGCAGGGCCGTCTCGCCGTGCAGGGCGCCGAGCAGGCCGCCGGTCAGGGCGCCGGTCGCGGCCGAGGGGCCGTCGTGGTTGACGGCGAGGCGCAGCCCGTGCCGTACGTCCTCGCCGACCAGGGCGCAGTACACGGCGGCGGCGACCAGGCCCTCCGCCGTCCCCGCGCCGATCAGCTCGGTCACCCGCGCCGGGGTCGGCAGCCCCTGCCGTACCGCGCCGAGGGCGTGCTGCAGGGCGGTCGCCACGGGCTCGTGCCCCGGCCGGGCGACGAGCAGCGCCAGGGCCCGCTGCACGGCGGCGTCCAGGCTCTCGCCGCGCGCCAGCCCGTGCACGACCACGGCGTAGGCGCCCGCGGCGAGGCAGCCGGTGGGGTGGCCGTGGGTCTGCGCCGCGCACTCCACGGCGAGCTGGGCGACCAGTTGCGGCTCCCAGCCGACCAGCAGCCCGAACGGCGCCGAGCGGGCGGCGGCCTCGGGGCCGCGCTCGTCGGGGTTCTTGGGCGCCTCGGGGGTGCCCATCGTCTCGTCGCCGAGGCCGAGCAGCAGCGCGCGCGGGGCGTCCCGGCGGACGTAGAGCCACTCCTCGTGGGCCAGCCAGCCGTCGTCCTTGCGCCGCAGGTCGGGACCCCAGTCGCGCTGGGTGGCGGCCCAGCGCCGGTAGGCCCGGTGCAGGTCGGTCGGCGGGTGCCAGGCGCCGGTGTCGCGCCGTACCTGGGCGCGGATCAGCCCGTCCACGGAGAACAGGGTGAGCTGGGTGAGGTGGGTGACGGCGCCGCGCCGGCCGTGGGCCGGGGCCAGGTCCGACAGCCCCTCGGCGCCGTGGGCCTCCCGGATCGCGGCGAGGGCGAGGGAGTCGACGGGCGCCCCGAAGGCGTCCCCGACGGCCACGCCGAGCAGCGTCCCGCGCACCCGGCTGCGGAAGTCCTGCTGCTCGGCCCGCCCCCAGACGGCGCCGGTCGTCCCGCCCACGTGGACCTCCCCTCGGCACTGTGCGTACGTACGACGCCCAGCACTGTATGCGAACGGACGCGGTCGGTTCAGGGCTCGGGCGGGCGGGTTCGGTGTGGAAACGCTCACGGCCGGGGGTGGTGGAAGGTACACCCCGTATCGGCCGCCTGGCCCCATCGAGCGGGCGGCCGGTTCGCGAAAGGCTCAAGGCGTTCCGAGAGCAGCCTTGTTGAGAGGAAGTCCCGTGTCCGTTCGTCTCCCCGCCGCCGCCCAGTCCAAGCCGAGGAAGCGGCGCGGGCGCGTGCTGTCGGTGGTCGCCGCGCTCGCCGTCCTGGGCGGCGGCCTCGCCGTGACCGGTTCCCTGGCCTACGGCGCCCCGGACCGCGCCGGTCACCGCGACGCCGTGCGCGAGGGTGCGAGGGACCTGGTGCGCGAGGACGGTTTCCCGGCCGCGCTGGCCGCGGTCCAGGGCCGTGACGGACGCGTCCGCGACTACACCGCCGGCACCGGCGACCTGGAGACCGGCGCCTCCGTGCCGGTCAACGGCCAGGTCAGGGCGGGCAGCAACACCAAGGCCCTCACCGCGGCGGTCGTGCTCCAGCTGGTCGGCGAGGGCAAGGTGAAGCTGGACGAGCCGATCGAGACGTATCTTCCGGGGCTGTTGCACGGCGACGGCATCGACGGCGGCCGGATCACCGTGCGGAACCTGCTCCAGCACACCAGCGGCCTGCCCGACTACGTCCAGACCCTGGGCCTGGACCCCTTCGAGGTCCGCGACACCTACTACAACCCGCGTGACCTGATCGACCTCGCCCTGAGCCGGAAGGCGGCGTTCGAGCCCGGCGCGAAGTGGCAGTACAGCAACACCAACTACGTCCTGGCAGGCCTGCTCGTCGAGAAGGTCACCGGCCGCCCCTTCGGCGAGGAGATCACCGACCGGATCATCCGCCCCCTCGGCCTGAAGGACACCTACTGGCCGAACGTCGGCGAGCGCGGCATCCGGGGCGCCCACCCCAAGGGCTACGCCGCCCCCGCCCCCGGCGCCCCGCTGGAGGACATCACCCGCCTCGACCCGTCCCAGGCCTGGGCCGCCGGACAGCTCGTCACCACCCCGCGCGACCTCAACCGCTTCTTCTCCGCGCTGCTCGGCGGCAAGGTCCTGAAGGCCGCCGAACTGAAGGAGATGCAGACCACGGTCCCGGTGACCGAGGGCGCCCCCGCGCCCGGCACCGGCTACGGCCTGGGACTCTTCCGCACCCCCCTGTCCTGCGGCGTCGAGCTGTGGGGTCACGGCGGCTCCATCCACGGCTACGAGACCTACGGCGGCGCCACCCGGGACGGCCGCGCGGCCACGGTGGCGACGACGGCGCTGTCCAGCGCGGTGGCCGCGGAGCCCGCCGACATGATGGCGGCACACCAGCATGTCTTCGACCTGGTGGACACGGCCGTCTGCGAGTGAACGCGGCCGCGCTCGTCCTGGTGACCAGGTGGGCCGAAAAGCGTGAGCACTTCGGCAGGTTTTGTCATTGAGCCGCTCGGCTGAGCACATGGATGACACTTCCCCGCCGAGTGCTCACGCTTTTTACGCAGCCACCTGCGCCGAGAGGGGGCTCTCGCGGCAGTCACGGCAGCGGCCCGGTCGCGAGGCACGGAAGGCCCGGTCGCAGCCGTCGCAGGTCTGGAGGGGGTCGGGACGGCGTAGGTCGGGGGCGGGGGTGCGGGACGCGGGCAGCGCCGGGGGAAGGTCTGAGGTGAGACGGCGTTCCAGGAAGGCCGCCGGGTGACGGATCGGCTCCTGGGGCAGCCCGGCCGTCAGCGTCCGTTCCACGGCGGTCGAGGGGACACCGCGCTCCAGCCAGGCCATGACGGCAGGGGCGAGGCGCCGGACGTCACGCTCGGTCAGGAGCAGGCGTGAGTCGTGCACCCGGAGACCGGCAAGCAACGCCGTCGCCACCGGATTCGCCGCCGGGTCCGCCGCCTGTTCCGTCACCGAGTCCACCCCCGGGGCATCCACCACCGGGCCGGGGACCGGGAAGGGCGGCTCGCCGGCGACCGGCCGGGCGGGCCACGCCGCCGTTGCGAAGGCGGCGCGGGGCTTGTTGCGGGAGACCGTCCGGGTCACGACTCGCCCCGATTGAAGACGCTCCTTGGTGCGTGCGAGGTAGCCGTACTCTTCCAACTCCCTCAGGGCGGCGGCGATCCGGATCTCCCCCTCGGGGAACTTGCCCGCCAGCGACTTGATCCCGACCGGAGATCCGGCGGGCAGCGACTGGATGTGGACCGCCAGTCCGATCGCCGTCAGAGACAGCTCGGGATGCTGGAGAAGGTGATTGCCGACCACGGTGAAGTGGTCGTGGTGGGGGTGGTTCTCGTGCTCGACGCCACGGGGGTGACGGCCGGACACCGGGCGCGGGGGCGCGCTAGGCTTCTGCTCAGTCATCAGGAAGGGTCCACTTCCTCGGTGATCAGGCCCTCGCAGTGGGATTGCCTTCCCGGCGGGGGCCGAATCATGTCGGGGTCTGCTGCGACTGACGCTGCACCATGAACCCCGCGCCACGCCACCCGAGTTGGCGATGTTCACTCCGGAGGGTGACCGACGGGGACGGCAGGGGCGGGTTCGGTTCTTTCCCCGGTTCTTTGGTCTTTGGCGTCGCGCCCGACCGGGTCACGTCCGGCCACGACCCGGTGCCAGTTCGGCCCAGACGGTCTTCGCGGGGGCCGGTCCCGTGTCGACGCCCCAACGGTCCGCGTACGCGGCCACGATGCGCAGTCCGCGTCCGCACTCCTCCTCGTCGGCGGCCGGGTCGGGGAGTCGCGGGACCCGGTCGCCCCGGGCGTCCGTGACCTCGATCCGGAGGGTGCCGCCGGGAAGCAGGCGCAGAGCCAGCCGGAAGTCCCGGCCAGGCACCCGGCCGTGCAGCACCGCGTTCGCCGCCAACTCGGCGACCACCTGTACCGCCTCCCCCGAGGGCACGCACCAGTCGTCGAGTTGACGCTCGGTGAGCAGGCGCGCGAGCCGGGCACCCCGCCGCGTAGCGGACAACTGGACTGCGAACTGAGGCGCGTTCGTGGTGCCGCGCAGGGCCATCTTCTCCATCACGTCACCCAGCGTGGCCGTCCGTCTCTACGCTGAACAGCAACGACCTCGGTACCGAGAGTGACTGTCCGGGTTCCCACCGTGGTCGTACGGTTCGTACGCCAGGAGGGGAAGTCATGGAGGACGAGGAGACCGCGGCCGTGCTCAGGACGGTCGGGCGGCAGATCAAGATGTGGCGCGAGGCCGCCGGGATGCGGCAGGCGGAGCTGGGCGCCGCCATCGGCTACGGCGAGGAGATGGTGTCGTCGGTCGAGCGAGGACGGCGCGTGCCCAAGCCGGACTTGTCACTGACCTTCATCGAGAAAGTCATGGGAGAAGAGACATGACCTCCGCCCTGGAGTGGTTCAAGAGCAGCTAGAGCAGCAACGACGGCCCTGAGTGCGTCGAGGTCGCCATAGCCCCCGTCGACACCACCGTCCACGTCCGCGACTCCAAGAACCCCGAGGCCGCCCGCCTCTCCTTCACCGACGCGTCCTGGACCTCGTTCCTGGCGTTCACCGGCAGGCAGGCGTAACGGCTCAGCGGCGGAGCGACTCGCGCCAGGCGTCGGCGAGCGCGTCGAGGTCTCTGCGCCGCTCGTTCCTCAGATCCCGCGCCTCGTCGGTCCTGGGGTCCAGTAGGTGGCCGAGGGGCCTGGCACGGCGCCGGAATCCGACGCTCTCCCACAGCGCCGTGATCTTCTCACCGGCCCGCCCGAACTCGGCCTCGCTCATGGGGCCGTCCGGGAACTCCGTGATGTGGGTGGCCGCGAGGACCGCGCTGCAGCCGTCGGCCAGGGTCCAGACGGCCTCGGCCGCGAGGACCGGCCCGAGACCGAAGCCCCGCCAGGCGGGGTCCAGCCGCATGTCGTGGAGGACGAGCAGGTCGCCGTCGCTGGACGTCATGGCGTCCCGAAACTCCTGGCGATAGCCGCCCCGGCCGAGGTCGTAGACGCCGAGGACCAGGTTGGACAGGCCGGTGTCGTAGGCCTCCGCGTCGGAGAACGGGAACGGGCTGAACCTCTCGTCCATCCGCAGGCGGAAGAGCCTCATCGAACCGATCTCGTGCTGGACGGTCTTCGCCGCCGCCCCCTTCGGCCGGTCGAGGTACCGGCTGGACCGGACGGACACGTCCCACTCGTCGAAGCCGTTCTCGTCCCCCTCCGAAGCGACGAAGTGCCACGTCCGGTACTCCAGGTTCAGCCGGCGTGGATCGCCCGGCAGTTGGTCGGCGGAACGCTTCGGAGAGATCACGTTCCGGACCCTACCCACTCGCCGCGCTCGCGGCTTGGGGATAGTGCTGCCATGACCAAGAACCCCCGCAGCACCCTTTTACTCGCCTCCACCGTGCTCACCGCGGTGCTCGCCCTCTACATCGCCCTCGTGGCCCTCGGGAACATCACGGACTTCGACAACAACCAGCAGTACGTGCACCACGTCCTCGCCATGGACACCACGTTCAAGGACGACGACCTGATGTGGCGGGCGATCACGAGCAAGGGGCTCCAGGACACCGCCTACGTGGCGATCATCGTCTGGGAGACCGCGGCCGCGCTCGTGCTGATCTGGGCGACCTGGCTCTGGATACGCCGGCAGCACGCCCCCGCGCGGCGCTTCACCACGTACGGCACGCTCATGCTGATGCTGCTCTTCGGCGCCGGGTTCCTCGCGATCGGCGGGGAGTGGTTCGCGATGTGGCAGTCGGAGGACTGGAACGGGCTGGACGCGGCGACGCGGGTGCTCCTGTTCAGCGGCGTCGTGCTGATCGTGGCGCACCTGCCGTCCGGCGAGGCGGAGACCACGAGATCGCAGTGACCTAAGCGACCACAGTGACCGTCGTGCCGGACGTGCCGAACTCCCAGAGCGCGTCGCCGTCCGCCTTGGGCAGCCGTATGCCGCCCGTCTTGGCACCGTCGGCGGGCGGCGGCGGGGAGGAGCCGTCCACGGCGTTGGAGAAGGCGACCCAGACGCCGTCCTCCTGGGTGAAGTACATGATCTGCTCGACCCGCACCCCGTCGGAGCCCGTCGTCGGGTCCTGGCGGCGGGTGCCGACGCTGTACTTGCCCGGATCCGGGTCGACGGTGCCCGGCCACACCTTGAACGCCCGCCGGGTGGCGTCGCTGGCGTCGACCAGCCACACCCGGTCCTGGCCCACCGAGTAGACGACGCGCCGCCCGGTGCCGGAATCCGCCGGCACCGGGGCCGGCGCGGTCTCCTTCGGCTTGGGGTCCGCGGACGCCGACGCCGACGGGCGCGGCTTCGTCGCCGCGGCGGTGGGGTGGGGTCCCTGGTCCGCCTGTACGGCCAGGACGGTCACCGCCGCTACCGCGCCCACGGTCAGACCGGAGACCCACGCCCATGAGGGAAGTCGGGCAGGCACGGGCACGCATCTCCTCAGCTACGAGAACCCCGACACACCGGGGGCCCGATCATCGTACTGCGCACCCGCCCCGCCTCCGAAGCGTGCGCCCGCGCCTCAGTCCAGGACCGGCAGCAGCTGGGGCAGGTGCCCGTCCGAGTCCCGCGCCGCCCGCTGCCGCTCCTCGGTGACCGGGCCGTAGAGCGTGGTGCGCGGCCTCGCGGGGCGGCCCGCGGCGTCGGCGACCGCGATCAGGTCCTTGACCGACTTGTAGGAGCCGTAGGAGGAGCCCGCCATGCGGGAGATCGTCTCCTCCATGAGGGTGCCGCCCAGGTCGTTGGCGCCGGAGCGGAGCATCTCCGCCGCACCCTCCGTGCCCAGTTTCACCCAGCTTGTCTGGATGTTGGGGATGTGCGGGTGGAGGAGGAGACGGGCCATCGCGGTCACCGCGCGGTTGTCCCGCAGGGTGGGTCCGGGCCTCGCGATGCCCGCCAGGTAGACCGGCGCGTTGGTGTGGATGAAGGGGAGCGTCACGAACTCCGTGAAGCCGCCCGTGCGCCGCTGGATCCCGGCGAGGGTGCGCAGGTGGCCCAGCCAGTGGCGGGGCTGGTCGACGTGGCCGTACATCATCGTGGAGGAGGAGCGGATGCCCAGCTCGTGGGCCGTCTCGATCACCTCGATCCACGTCGCCGTCGGCAGCTTGCCCTTGGTGAGGATCCAGCGGACCTCGTCGTCGAGGATCTCCGCCGCCGTGCCCGGGACCGAGTCCAGGCCCGCCTCCTTGGCCGCGGTCAGCCACTCGCGGATCGACATCCCGGTACGGGTGGCGCCGTTGACGACCTCCATCGGCGAGAAGGCGTGAACGTGCATGCCGGGGACGCGTTCCTTGACCGCCCGCGCGATGTCGAAGTACGCCGTGCCGGGCAGGTCGGGATGGATGCCGCCCTGCATGCAGACCTCCACCGCGCCCACGTCCCAGGCCTGTTGGGCGCGGTCGGCGACCTGGTCCAGGGAGAGCGTGTAGGCGTCGGCGTCCGTGCGGCGCTGGGCGAAGGCGCAGAAACGGCAGCCGGTGTAGCAGACGTTGGTGAAGTTGATGTTGCGGGTGACGATGTACGTGACGTCGTCGCCGACCACCGACCTGCGCACGTCGTCCGCGATGCCGCACAGGGCGTCCAGCGCCGGGCCGTCGGCGTGCAGCAGGGCGAGGGCCTCGTCGTCCGTGAGCTTCGTGGGGTCGTCGGCCGCCGTCGCCAGCGCCGCCCGCACGTCGGTGTCGATGCGCTCGGGGGCCATGCCGGGGGCGGCGGCCTCGCGCAGGGCGCCCCAGTCGCCGTACACCTCGTCGAAGTCGTCGCGGCGGTCCGACGTACGGCCCTCGGTGTCGATGGTGGCGTGCAGGTCGGTGCGGCCGCTGGCGGTGAACGCCTCGTCGGGCTCCTGCCAGGCGTGCCCCTCGACCACCGCGTCCTCGCGGGCCAGGCCCGTGTCCGGGTCGGCGAGCGCCGCCACGTGCGGGCGCAGTCGCGGGTCCAGCCAGGGCTCGCCGCGCCGCACGAACTCCGGGTACACGCACAGCCGTTCGCGCAGCTCGAAGCCGACTGACCGGGACTTGGCGGCGAGTTCGTCGATCTGCGGCCAGGGGCGCTCGGGGTTGACGTGGTCGATGGTGAGCGGGGAGACGCCGCCCCAGTCGTCGATGCCCGCGCCGATCAGCCGCTCGTACTCGGCGTCCACCAGGTTCGGCGGGGCCTGGAGACAGGCGGACGGGCCCATGATGTGCCGGGCGACGGCGACCGTGGCGACCAGCTCGTCCAGCTCCGCGTCCGGCATGCCGCGCATCGCCGTGTCGGGCTTGGCGCGGAAGTTCTGGATGATCAGTTCCTGGACGCCGTGGTAGGCGCGGGAGACGCGGCGCAGCGCGAAGAGGGACTCGGCCCGCTCCTCGTACGTCTCGCCGATGCCGATGAGGATGCCGGAGGTGAAGGGGACCGAGGAGCGCCCGGCGTCCTCCAGGACCCGCAGCCGTACGGCCGGTTCCTTGTCCGGCGAGCCGTGGTGCGGGCCGCCCGGCTCGGACCACAGGCGGGTCGCGGTGGTCTCCAGCATCATGCCCATGGAGGGCGCGACGGGCTTGAGCCGCTGGAAGTCCGTCCAGGTCATGACGCCCGGGTTGAGGTGCGGGAGCAGGCCCGTCTCCTCCAGGATGCGGATCGAGATCGCGCGGACGTAGGCGATCGTGTCGTCGTACCCGTGCGCGTCCAGCCACTCCCTGGCCTCGGGCCAGCGCTCCTCGGGCTTGTCGCCGAGGGTGATGAGGGCTTCCTTGCAGCCGAGGGCCGCGCCCTTGCGCGCGATGTCGAGCACCTCGTCCGGCGACATGAACATCCCGTGGCCCGCCCGGCGCAGCTTGCCGGGGACGGTGACGAAGGTGCAGTAGTGGCACTTGTCCCGGCACAGCCGGGTCAGCGGGACGAAGACGCTCTTCGAGTACGTGATGACGCCGGGCCGGCCGGCGGCCTCCAGACCCGCGTCCCGGACCCGGGCGGCGGACGCGGTGAGGGCGTCGAGGTGCTCCCCGCGCGCCTGGAGCAGCACGGCGGCCTCGGACGCGTCGAGGGCGACGCCGTCCCGGGCGCGTTTGAGGGCGCGACGCATGGAGTTCTCGGTGGGCCCTGCGGGGTCGGCGGGTCCGGTTCCGGAGGTCGCGGAAGTCGTCATCCTTCGAGCATACGAGCGGCGTGATCAGCACGGGGTCCGCGTCCCGGTGACCCACCGGGCCGTTTCCGGTCCTCCATCCGTCTTCCCCCTTCCCTTGCACCGCGGTTCACGGCTCAATACGAGGGTTGCACGCACCAACCCCTGCACCACCCATGCCATGTCATCCACGACACCTGGGGAGCAGCAGCATGTGCGAGGACGTCCACGAGCAGGAACACGCCGGGATCGGCAGACGCGCGGTGTTCGTGACGGGAGCCGCCGCCGCGCTTACGTTGGGAGGCGTGAGCTTCGCCTCGGCGGCACCCCGGGAACGGCGGACCAGGACCGTGCGCGGCACCCTGCCGCCCGGCTCCCCCGACTTCGTGTACGTCCCGGTCGAAGTGCCCCGGGGCGTTCGCGAGATCCACGTCGCCTACACCTACGACCGCCCCGCCGTGCCGGCCGGCACCCAGGGCAACGCGCTCGACATCGGCCTCTTCGACGAGCGCGGCACCGACCTGGGCGGCCGGGGCTTCCGCGGCTGGTCGGGCGGGGCGCGCACGGAGTTCTTCGTCCGCGCGGACGACGCCACGCCGGGCTACGTGCCCGGACCGGTCCGGCCGGGCACCTGGCACATCGCGCTCGGCCCCTACACGGTGGCGCCCCAGGGCCTGTCGTACGAGATCACGGTCACGCTGACCCACGGCGAGCAGGACGAGAGCCCGCGTCCGGTGTACCCGCCCGAGCGGGCCGGGGGGCGGGGCCGGGCCTGGTACCGGGGCGACTGCCACCTGCACTCGGAGTACTCCGACGGCCGCTACACCCTCGCCGAGATCGCGGAGCTGGCGCGGGCGGCGGGCCTGGACTTCATCAACTCCTCGGAGCACAACACGCACTCCGCCCACGCGCACTGGGCCGGTCTCGCCGGGGACGACCTGCTCGTCCTGCTCGGCGAGGAGGTGACCACGCGCAACGGCCACGTCGTCGCCCTCGGCACCGATCCCGGCACCTTCGTCGACTGGCGCTACCGGGCCCGCGACAACCGCTTCGGCCGTTTCGCCCGGCAGATCCGCCGCGCCGGCGGCCTGGTCGTCCCGGCCCACCCGCACGCCACCTGCATCGGCTGCAACTGGAAGTTCGGGTTCGGCGAGGCCGACGCGGTCGAGGTGTGGAACGGCGCCTACACGCCCGACGACGAGGTGGCGCTGGCCGACTGGGACGGCATGCTGGTCGCCTCGGTGCGCGACGGGAGGGACTGGATCCCGGCGATGGGCAGCAGCGACTCCCACCGCTCCCCCGACGTGATCGGCCGCCCGCAGACCGTCGTCCTCGCCGAGGACCTGACCCGGGAGGCGATCCAGGAGGGCATCCGGGCCGGGCGCTCGTACGTCGCCGAGTCGTCGAAGGTGTCGCTGTCCTTCACCGCGTCCGGCGGCCGGGGCGAGCACGCCGGCATCGGCGAGCGGCTGCGCGTGGACCGCGACACCCCGGCCACCGTCCGCCTGGAGGTGACGGGCGCCCCGCGCTGCACGGTCCGGTTCGTCACCGACCAGGGCGTGCTGTTCACCGGCGATCCGCTGCCGGTGTCGGGTGCGGGCACCGTGGAGTGGCGCACGACGGCCTCGTACGCGGCGTACGTGCGGGCGGAGGTGCGGCACGAGACGGCGGCGGGCCCGCTGCCGGGGGCGCTGGCGGCGTTCACGAACCCGGTGTTCCTGGGGCGGTAGCCGGCCCGGGGACGGTTCCGCCGTCGGCCAGGTCCGCGACGACCGCCGTGTGGTCGGAGGGCCAGACCCCGTCGACGGGTCCGGCGGCGGCCCGCCGCACCGCCAGGACCCGGCCCAGCCCGCCGGCCCCGGGCGGGCCCACGTGGACGTAGTCGATCCGTACGCTCGGCTCGCCGTCCGCGTGGGCCACGTACGGGTTGGCGGTGTCCCAGGTGCCGGAGGGCGCGCCGGGGGCCGCGTGCTCCCAGGCGTCGCACAGCCCCGCGGCCCGCAGCAGGCGGACCTCCGGCGCCTCGGGGCGGGCGTTGAAGTCGCCGGTGACGACGGGCGGGTGGGCGGTGCCGTGCCGGTGCGCGGTCACGAACTCGGCGAGAGCCGCCGACTGTTCGCGGCGCACGGTGCGGGCGGGGCCGCCGCCGGAGGTCAGGTGGACGGTGAAGAAGGGGACGCGGTGCCCGGGCGCGTCCAGCCGGGCGTACGCGGCCAGCCGCCCGTCGTCCAGTTCGGCGGGGGCGGGCAGTTTCAGCACCGCCCGCTCCACGACCGGCCAGCGGCTGAGCACCGCGGTGCCGGCGCCCACCGTGTCGTCCCCGATCCGCCGCTGCCACCGCTCGGGCGCGGGCGAGGGCCACCAGGCCCAGTGCAGGCCGAGGTCACGGGCCAGCGACTGGGCGAGGTTCTCCCCTCCGTCGACGGCCCACACCTCCTGGAGGCCGACGACGTCGGGCTCCAGCTCCCGCAGCACGGCGAGAATCGCCTCGCGCCGGTCCGCCCACGGACCGAACCGCCACCACAGGTTCCACGTCACGACCCGCACACCCGCACCCCCGTCGTCTCCCGGCCCCGTTCACACCTTCCCCGCCGAGGATTTCCGGGAACATGGAGGCCCACGAGACAGGAGAGTGAACGAACGATGTCGTCCTCGTCCTCCGCGGAGACCAAGTACCGGGTCGTGACGGCCTTCCAGCGCCGGCTCAACGCCGTCGTGCGCCGGCTGCCCGGCCAGACGCTGCTGGAGACCACCGGCCGCGTCTCCGGACTGCCCCGCCGCACCCCGGTGGGCGGCCGCCGCACCGGCGACTCCTTCTGGCTGGTGTCGGAGTTCGGCGAACGGTCGCAGTACGTCCGCAACATCCGGGCCGATCCGCGGGTCCGGGTCCGGCTGCGGGGCCGCTGGTACAGGGGCACGGCCCACCTCCTGCCCGACGACGACCCGCTCGCCCGCCTGCGCCTCCTCCCCCGCTACAACAGCCTCGCGGTGCGGGCGATGGGCGTCGGGACGGGGCTGCTGACGGTACGGGTGGAGCTGGAGGGACAAGGGAGCAGGTGAGGAACCTGTGATCGGCGTCTCCCACGGCTGACGTGGTCAGCATGAACAAGGCAAACTGGCCTGGTTGCTCAGGATGTCTAGGGGGACGGCATGGACGGTGTACCGCGGGTTCCGGAGCAGCGGCGTCCCGGATTCCCGGCGGAACCGGACGGGGCGGCCGCGCTCCGCTTCGGCGTGCTCGGACCGGTGCGCGCCTGGCGGGGCGAGGAGACACTGGCCACCGGCTCGCCGCAGCAACGGGCCCTGCTGGCCGCCCTGTTGCTGCGCGAGGGCCGTACGGCGACCGCGGCCGAGCTGATCGACGCCCTGTGGGGCGAGGAGCCGCCGTCGCAGGCGCTGGCGGCGGTACGGACGTACGCGTCCCGGCTGCGGAAGGTCCTCGACCCGGGGGTGCTGGTCAGCGAGTCGGGCGGGTACGCCGTGCGGGGCCTGGCCGAGGGGGCGCTGGACCTGGCGCGGGCCCAGGACCTGGCCGCGGAGGCGGAGAAGGCCAGGAGCTCCGGGGACCTGTGCCACGCCCGCGACCTGCTGCGCCGCGCGCTGGCCCTGTGGGACGGCGAGGTCCTGGCCGGCGTGCCGGGCCCGTACGCCGAGACGCAGCGCGTGCGGCTCGGGGAATGGCGGCTGCAACTCCTCGAGAGCCGCCTCGACATGGACCTCGACCAGGGCTGTCACGCCGAGTCCGTCTCGGAGCTGACGGCGCTCACGGCGGCCCACCCCCTGCGTGAACGGCTGCGCGAGCTGCTGATGCTGGCCCTGTACCGCAGCGGCCGCCAGGCGGAGGCCCTCGCCGTCTACGCGGACACGCGCCGTCTGCTCGCCGACGAGCTGGGCGTCGACCCGCGCCCCGGCCTCCAGGAACTCCAGCAGCGCATCCTGCGGGCCGACCCGCAGCTGGCGGAGCCCTCCGGGCCGGCCGCGGAGACGGCGGCGCCCTCGGTGCGCCCGGCGCAACTGCCGGCCACGGTCCCCGACTTCACCGGCCGCGCGTCCTTCGTCCGCGAGCTGAGCGACGTGCTGTCCGCGGCCTCCGGCGGCGCGACGACGGGCCGCGTGATGGCGGTCTCGGCGCTGGCCGGCATCGGCGGCGTCGGCAAGACGACCCTCGCGGTGCACGTCGCCCACCAGGCGCGGTCCGCCTTCCCGGACGGACAGCTGTACGTCGACCTCCAGGGCGCCGGGGCGCGGCCCGCGGAGCCGGAGACGGTACTGGGCTCCTTCCTGCGCGCCCTGGGCACCGCCGACTCGGCGATCCCGGACTCCCTGGAGGAGCGGGCCGCCCTGTACCGCTCGGTCCTGGACGGCCGCCGGGTCCTCGTCCTCCTGGACAACGCCCGCGACGCCGCCCAGGTGCGGCCCCTGCTGCCCGGCACGGACGGCTGCGCCGCGCTGGTGACCGCGCGGGTGCGGATGGTGGACCTGGCCGGGGCGCAACTGGTCGACCTGGACGTGATGTCGCCCGAGGAGGCGCTGGCCCTCTTCACCAAGATCGTGGGCGAGGAGCGGGTCGCCTCCGAGCGGCAGGCGGCGCTCGACGTGGTCGGCGCGTGCGGTTTCCTGCCGTTGGCGATCCGCATCGCCGCGTCCCGGCTGGCCGCCCGCCGCACGTGGACCGTCTCGGTCCTGGCGGCCAAGCTGGCGGACGAGCGGCGCCGGCTGGACGAGCTGCAGGCGGGCGACCAGGCGGTGGAGGCCACCTTCGAGCTGGGCTACGGCCAGTTGGAGCCGGCCCAGGCCCGCGCCTTCCGGCTGCTGGGCCTGGCCGACGGCCCGGACATCTCCCTCGCGGCGGCGGCGGCCGTCCTGGACCTGCCGGCGGAGGACACGGAGGACCTCCTGGAGTCCCTGGTGGACACGTCCCTGCTCGAATCTGCGGCGCCGGGCCGCTACCGCTTCCACGACCTGGTCCGCCTCTACGCCCGCGCGTGCGCGGAACGGGACGAACAGCCGCCGAGCGAACGGGCGGCCGCGCTCTCCCGCCTGCTGGACTTCTATCTGGCCACGGCGGCGGGCGTGTACGCGATCGAGCGGCCCGGGGACCGGACGGTCGCCCACCTGGAGCCGACCTCCTACACGGGCCTCTCGTTCGAGGACCGGGGCGAGGCCCTGGACTGGCTCTTCACGGAGGCCCAGAACCTGCTGGCCTGCGCGCAGCAGCAGGTGTCGGGCAGCGAACTGCGCCGGGCGGTCGACCTGCTCTGGGCGACCAAGGACCTGGCCGAGTCCGGGGCCAACGCCCGGCAGTACGAGACGGCCGCGACGACGCTGCGCGACGCGGCGAGGGCGACCGCCGACATCCGGGCGGAGAGCCGGGCCAGGACCGCTCTGTCCAACGTCTTCCTGGCGGCCGGCCAGTACTCCAGGGCGGACGACGAGGCGCGGATCGCCATCGAGCTCGCCACCGAGGCGGCGGACGCCACGCCCATCGGCTGGGCCGCCACCGACCGGGGCATCATCGCGCTCAGCCAGGGGCGTTACGAGGAGGCGGAGGAGCTGCTGACGATCGCCCGCGACGGCTACCGCGCGGACGACAACCGTCCCGGCGAGGCGAGCGCCCTGTGCAACCTCTCGCGGCTGCACGAGCGCATGAACCGCACCCACAGCGCGATCGCACTGGCGC
Organism: Streptomyces sp. KPB2; assembly: GCF_003950055.1. Taxonomy (NCBI): domain Bacteria; kingdom Bacillati; phylum Actinomycetota; class Actinomycetes; order Kitasatosporales; family Streptomycetaceae; genus Streptomyces; species Streptomyces sp. KPB2. The sequence goes on along the minus strand of NZ_CP034353.1, from coordinate 4,681,017 downwards.
AGCAGGGTGTGGACATCTTCCGGCAGCTCGGCCTCACGCTGCGCCTGGCGAACGCCCGTTACGCGCTCGGGGTGGCGCTGCTGCGGGCGGACCAGCACGCGGAGGGCCTGCGGCAGATGCAGGACGCCCTGGTCATGTTCGGCAACAACCGCCAGCGCCTGTGGGAGGGCACCGCCCACTTCCGCATCGCACAGCTGCACCTGGTCGCGAAGCGGCCCGCGGCGGCGGCCCAGCACGCGGAACAGGCCCTTGCGATCGGCTTCATCGGCGGCGACCTCATCCGGGGCAGCATCCTGAACACCCTGGGACAGAGCCTGAGCGCGCTGGGGCAGAGCGGCCGGGCGCGCGCCTGCTGGGACGAGGCCCTGACGCTGCTGGAACGCGCCGACGCCCCCGAGGCCTCGGAGGTGCGCCGCCTGCTCGCCTCACCCGTCGACGCCGCATAACGGGGCGGCGGCAGGGGCGTTCATCGAACGTTTATGGCCACGGGCCAAGCTCTTACCCGGATCCGTCGCGTCGGGGGGCAGACGGGTCACGCACCGCGGCCACCCACCCGGGAGACCGCGCAGGCCTCTGTCCGGCGATACTCGGGGGAGTCGCCGGACAGAGGCGATCGGCACCCGTACGCAACGACTTTCAGGGGAGCAGCATGAGCGAGACCGAGAAGAAGCCGGCCGACATCGTCACCATGGAGAACCACGCTCCCGCACCGCCCGTCGGCGGCGAGGCCAAGCTCCTGGAGAACCACGCTCCCCAGCCCCCGGCCGACGAGCAGATCACGACCCTGGAGAACCACGCCCCGGCCCCGCCGGCGCTGGACCTGGACGGCGACGGCAAGTAGGCCCTTCTCGACCTTTTTCCCGCACGGGGATCGGCCGCGGTGGCGCGGAGGGGACGCCGCCGCGGCCGACGTGTGTCCGGGCTCGGCCGCGCCCCCCGCGTCGCGGGGTCACGACGGTGACGTCACCGTCTCTTCCAGTTGGCACTCGTACGGGGGTTCGTAGCCGTCGAAGGGGATGCGGACCTCGGTCACGCCCCCCGCGGGGACGGTGGCCTCCTCGTGGCCGGCGGTGAGTTCGGTGCCGTACACGTCGATGAAGCGGACGGTGACGGGGAACGTGTACTCGCTGTCGTTCGGGTTGGTGACCTCGACGGTGGCGTACGGCTCGGTCTCCGTGGCGCAGGTGATCAGTTCCAGGGTGGCGGACATGGCGTGGGTGTCGCCGCCGCCGCCCGTGCCGTCGCCGTAGGTGTCGTCGTCGTAGTCGTGGTAACCGCTGCCGCCGCTGCCGTAGGTGTCGTCGTCGTCCTTGTAGGCGTCGCCGCCGCCCGACGTGGACGACGAGCTGTCGTGGTCCTGGTTGGAGCTGCTGCAGCCGCCGCCCCCGTCGCCTCCGTGACCGTGGCCGTGCCGGCCGGTCGAGAAGCCGGTCAGGCTGAGGACCACCAGTGCGGAGATCGCCGTGTACCTGAGTGCTCGCCCCCGTGTTGTCATGACGATCACGCTAGTGCCCGGATGTCACGGACACGTCACCGGGCCGCCACTGCCCCTCACGCCGCGCGGGGCCGTCTCCTCGTGGGAGCCCTCAGGTCGTACGGGCCGTCCCGGTGCCCTTCTCCGCGTCCAGCGCGTACACGCAGCGGTCCTTGCTGCACGCGTACACGATGCCGTCGCGGACGACCGGGGAGCCGGTGATCTCGCCGCCGGTGGCGAGCTTCCAGCGCAGGCGGCCGTCGTCGGCCTTCAGCGTGTACAGCAGGTGGTCGGTCGAGCCGAAGTGGATGCGGCCCTCGGCGACCGCGGGCGCGCCCACGATGTCGCCGCCCGCCTGGAAGCGCCACTTGGGCGTGCCGGTGACCGCGTCCAGGGTGTACAGGCCCTTGCCGCTGCCCACGTGGACGTGGCCGGCGGCGACCAGCACCGGGTCGGTCGAGGAGCGGGCCTCGGTGGCGATGCGCCAGCGGTCGCGGCCGTCGGTGGCGTCGAGGGCGTAGACGGTGCCGAGGTAGTCGGCCAGGTAGACACCGCCGCCGGTCACGGCCGGGCCCGGCACGAAGGCGGGCGGGGCCAGGAAGACCGCCGGGGCCTCGAAGTGCCAGCGGACGTGGCCCGAGGTGACCTCCAGGGCGAGGACGCGGGTGCCGGCCGCGACGTACACGTAGCCGTCGGGCGCCTGGGTGAGGCGGACCGGGACCCCGCCGCAGGAGGCGGCGTCGCCGATCGGGTACGACCATCTCTCGTCGCCGGTCCGGGCGTCCAGGGCGCGCAGGCGGGCGTCCTGCCAGACGTACGCCGTGCCGTCGTGGAGCGCGGCGCCGGCCTCGGGGGACTCGAAGTCGGTCTGGGCTCCGGTGATCTCCCACAGCTTCTGGCCGGCCGACGCCTCCCAGGCCTGGACGCCGCCGCCGCGGGTGGCGGTGAGGACGGTGCCCCGGTCGGCCTGGAGCGAGTACACCCAGGCGTCGGTCTGCACGCGCCACAGGTCGGCGCCCTCGCGGGCGTCCAGGGCGAAGAGGGTGGGCCCGTCGGAGGCGTGGATGCGGCCGTCCGCGACCGCCATGGACCAGGCGACGTCCCGGGTCTTGAAGCGGCGGCGTCCGGTGCCCACGTCCAGGGCGTGCACCTCGAAGGAGGTGACGTAGACCAGCTCCTCGGCGACCCGCGGTGTGCCCCACACGTCGTTGGACATCCGGAACCGCCAGGGCCGCCACCCGGCCGGCGAGGCCTCCGCAGGCGCGGGGGCGGGGGCGGGGGCGGGTACGGCCGGGTCGGCGCCGTTGACGCCGGTGCGCGGGCGGGACCAGGAAGCGGCGAGGGCGGACTCCGGGGGCGGCGCGGCGACGGCGGCGGCGCGCATGTCGGCGACGCGCGGCCCGGGGCCGATGGGCACCGCGGCGCCGGGCAGCCGGACCGGCCCGCCGTCGGGGGCGCCGACGGGTGCGGGCACCGCCGGGCCGTGCGAGGGCGGCGCCGGTACGGCGGGGTCGTGCGCGGGCGGGGGCGGCAGCGGGGGCGCGTGGGCGGGCCCGCGAGCACCGGAGGGGCCGGGACCGCGGCCGCCGGCCGTGGCGGGCTTGGCCGCGGGGCGGCCGTTGCGGCGCCCCTCGATCAGGCCCACGGCCCGTTCGGGCAGCCACGCCGAAGCCGTACCGCTGTCGTCGGAGCCGGAGCCGAAGAGGTGCGGGGCGAGCTGGGCCTGGAGGTCGGCCGGGTTGGGGCGGCCGGTGGCCTCCATCTGCATGCAGGACTCGATGAGCGGGCGCAGCTCGTCGGGCAGGCCCTCCAGGTCGGGGCCCTCGCGCAGCAGCATGAAGACCGTCTCGACCGGGTTGGCGCCGTGGAAGGGCGGGTGCCCGGTGGCGGCGAAGACCAGCATGGAGCCGAGCGAGAACACGTCACTGGCGCCGGTGACGCTGCGGGAGTCCTTCGCCTGCTCCGGGGACATGTAGGCGGGGGTGCCGACGGCGACGTTCGTCATGGTCAGACGGGTGTTCGAGACACCGGACGCGATGCCGAAGTCGATCACGCGGGGGCCGTCCTCGACGACGAGGACGTTGGACGGCTTCAGGTCGCGGTGGACCAGGCCGGCGCCGTGGATCGACTGGAGCGCCTCCGCGACGCCCGCGGCCAGCCAGCGCACCGCCTGGGCCGGCAGCGGCCCGCACTCGTTCACTATCTCCTCGAGGGAGGGCGCGGGCACGTAGGCCGTCGCCAGCCACGGCACCGCGGCGCGCGGGTCGGCGTCGACCACGGCCGCCGTGTAGAAGCCGGAGACCGCGCGGGCCGCCTCCACCTCGCGGGTGAAGCGGACGCGGAACAGCTGGTCCTCGGCCAGCTCCGTGCGCACCGTCTTGATCGCCACGCGCCGCCCGGACGCCGAGCGCGCGAGATAGACCAGCCCCATGCCGCCGGCGCCGAGCCGCCCCAGCACCTCGAACGGCCCGATCCGCCGCGGATCGTGCTGCGTCAGCTGATCCACCACTTGCCTGCCACCTCCCCGTACGGGCCGCGCCACCCACATATGTACGCGACCGAAGTGCAGCGTCTCACCACCGCACCTCCGTGGCGCCACGCACCCCGATTCTTCCTGTCCGAGGCGCTGGTGGCGAACCTGGCGACAATCGGGGTGTCTTGTCTGATTCCGGGCAAAGATCCCGTTCGCCGCCGCCCCCGGTCAGCGCTGCAGCAGCGCGAACGACGCCCCCTGCCCGTCGGAGACCACGGTCACCCGCCCGTACGACGTCTCGAAGGGCGGGACCCGCACCCGCCCGCCGAGCCGGGCCACCGCCGCGAGCCCGTCGGCCACGTCCTCGACCAGGAAGTGGACGAGGAAGTGCGGCGGCATCTCGGCGGGGAAGACGTCCGAGACCCGGGCGCGGCCGAAGTCCGGGGAGGCGTCCGCGCCGAAGAGGGCGTCGTGGAACAGGTCGCCGTAGAAGGTGTTGGCGGCCTCCGTGTCCCGGGTGTACAGCTCGGCCCAGGCGAAGGTGCCCGGCTCGTGCCGGCGTCCGAAGCCGGTGCGGCGGCCCGGCTGCCAGAGCCCGAAGACCGCGCCGTCGGGGTCGGCGGCGAGCGCGGCGGTGCCCAGGTCCCCGACCGGGTGGGGCGGGGTGACGACCTGACCGCCGCCCGCCCGGATCCGCGCGGCCAGGGCGGCGGCGTCCGGGGTGTGGAAGTACACGGACCACACGGTGGGCATCCGGCCGTCCGTCTTGCGGACCAGCGCGGCGACCGGCTCGCCGTCCAGGCACGCCCGCACGGACTCCCCCGCCGCCTGCTCGTCCGTCTCCGCCGCGTCCTCGAAGGTCCAGCCGAACAGCTCGCCGTAGAAACGCTTGCCCGCCTCCACGTCGGAGAGCTGTGCGTCCACCCAGCAGGGGACGCCCTCCCGGCGGGCGGACGGACGGTCCGACGACCTCTTCTCGAATGCCCCGTTTTCGGCCATGCCGTCAAAGTAACCGCGTCACCCGCACCGCGCAGACCAGGCACACCCGTCTCTTCTCGCTCCCGCACCCCATTTGCAGTCGGCCGAATCGCGCTCGGATCACCCGTCGGTAAGCTGACGGCATGACAGGACAAGTGCGTACCGTCGACGGCCGCGTGGCCGGTCGACGTGGGCAGGCGACCCGGCAGAAACTGCTCGACTGCCTCAGCGAAATGCTCAGCTCCTCCCCCTATCGCGATGTCAAAGTCATCGATGTCGCCCGCAGGGCGGGCACCTCGCCCGCGACCTTCTACCAGTACTTTCCGGACGTCGAGGGCGCCGTCCTGGAGATCGCCGAGCGCATGGCGGCGGAGAGTTCCTCGCTGGCCGAACTGACGGCGGGCCGCTCCTGGGTCGGCAAGGCCGGCTGGCAGACCGCACAGGAACTCGTCGACGGATTCCTGGAGTTCTGGCGGAAGAACGACGCGATTCTGCGCGTGGTGGATCTCGGTGCGGCGGAGGGCGACAAGCGGTTCGCCAAAATCCGCATGAAGATCCTGAATTCGGTGAATTCATCCCTCACGGATTCCGTCGCCGATCTCCAGGCAAAGGGCAAGGTCGACAAGGACGTGAACCCCGCGGCGATCGCCGGGTCACTCGTCGTCATGCTCGCGGCCGCCGCATCGCACCAGAAGGGGTTCTCCTCCTGGGGCGTGAAACAGGCGGAACTCAAGCCCCATCTCGCCCTGTTGACCTATCTCGGCATCACCGGAAAGAAGCCCGTCAAGTAGGACACCGCGCGGCAGCCTGTCATCTCCGCCCGCCGCGTCGCCGCCCGCCGCACCCCTGGCCCTCCGCCGCGTCTCCGGCCGCCGGCCGCGCCTCCAGCCCCTTCCCTTTCCTCAGCCTCGTCGGCCGCCCGCTCGAACTCGGCGACCGTGCCCCGGCCCTCCGGCCGCACCGGCACGCTGTCCAGCGCCTCGAAGTTCAGCACCTCGAAGTTCAGCACCTCGTCGCCCACCTCTCGACGGCCCCGGACGGGGAACAGCCGCCTGCCCGGCCGACGTTGTGACCGGCATCCGTACCCGCACCCGCTGGAGGAGACCACCGTGGCCCTGACCCGCGAAGAGCGCGAGACGTTCCTGGCCGAGCCGCACATCGCCGCGCTCGCGGTCGACGCCGGAGCGGGACGCGCCCCGCTGACCGTGCCGATCTGGTACCAGTACGAGCCCGGCGGCGAGGCATGGATCATGACGGGCCTGGACAGCCGCAAGAACGAGCTGATCGGCAGGGCGGGCCGGTTCTCCCTGATGGTCGACCGCCTGGAGCCCACCGTCCGCTACGTGTCGGTGGAGGGGCCGGTCGTCGAGACGTTCGCCGCGACCGAGGCGCACCTGCGGGAGATGTCCGCGCGCTACCTCCCGGCCGAGAAGGTCGACGAGTACGTCGCCTTCTCCTCGGCGAACCACGGCGAGCAGGTCGTCGTCCGGATGCGGCCCGAACGCTGGCTCTCCTCCGACCTCGGCTCGGTGTGAGCCCCGGGCGCCCCTGACCGCAGGACAATCGGGGACATGGGAACCGATCTTCACGAGCTGCTGAGGTCACTGCGGGTGTGGGACCCCGAGGTCACCGAGCTGCCCCCGCTCGACCCGGCCGCCGCGCCCGGCGAACCGCTGGAGCTGTTCACCCGGTGGTTCGCCGAGGCGGTCGCGGCCGGCGAGCGCGAGCCGCACACGGTGTCGCTGGCCACGGCGGACGCCGAGGGGCTGCCGGACGCGCGCATCGTCATGCTGCACGGCGCCGACGCGGACGGCTGGGCCTTCGCCACCCACGCCGACAGCCGCAAGGGCCGCCACCTCTCCACCCGTCCGTACGCCGCGCTCGTCTTCTACTGGCCGGCGCTGGGCCGTCAGGTGCGGCTGCGCGGCCCGGTCGCCGTCGCCCCGGCCGAAGAGGCGTCGGCCGACCTGCACGCGCGCTCGACCGGCGCGCTGGCCGCCGCGCTCACCGGCCGGCAGAGCGCGGAGCTGGGCTCGACGGACGAGCTGGCCCGCGCCTCCGAGGCGGCCTGGGAGCGGGCCGGGCGGGAGCCGGACGCCCCGGTCCCGTCCTGGACGCTGTACCGGCTGCGCCCCGACGAGGTGGAGTTCTTCCAGGGCGAGGCCCGCCGGCGCCACGTACGGCTCGTCTACCGCCGGACCGGGGGCGGTGACTGGGACCGGCGGCTGCTGTGGCCGTGAACCGCGCTCACCGCGAGCCCGGCGCTGCCGGCTCCGCGTCCGTCGCCAGACGTGCGTGCAGGTGCACGTCCCGGAAGGCGTCGTGGCGGCCGGCCTGGAACATCGCCTCGCGCAGGGTCCCCTCGGCGCGGTAGCCGCTGCGCTCGGCGACCCGGCAGGAGGCTTCGTGCCCGGTCGCGTGGCCCAGTTCCAGGCGGTGGAGGCCGAGTTCCGCGTAGGCCCAGCGGGAGGCGAGGAGCAGGGCCCGGGTGGCGACCCCCCGGCCCCGGGCCTCGGGGAGCACCCAGTAGCCGACCCGGGCCGTCTTCAGCTGGGTGCTGATCTCGCCGAGGCCGATGTGCCCGAGCGTCGCACCGCTGTCCTCGTCCGTGATCCGGAACGAGGCCGACCTGCCGTCGGCCGCGTCGCGCGCCCGCGCCCGCAGCGACTCGCGGGCCCCGGCGAGGTCGGTCCACAGCTTGAGCGGGGTGTTCCAGCGCTGGAAGTCGGGATCGAGGTGGCCGCGCAGCCACGCTTCCGCGTCGGCGTCCGAGCCGGCGTCCCAGGCACGCAGACGCAGGCCGTGTCCGCGGGGTTCGGGACGGGAGAGGGAGGGGTCGAGGGTGTACATGCGTGTGTGGGCCATCCGGCCATTCAAGCCCACCGGTCCCAGTCGTGACCGATCCGCAACCGATTCCGGTCTTGACCGAGACCCATCAACCCGGTGCGCGATTACGCTCGCCGCATGGCCGACTCCACAGCGTCCGCTGAACCGCCGCAGCCCGTCCACCCCGCGGGCCGTCCCGTGTACGTCATAGGCGCCGGTCCCGGCGGTCTCGCCGTCGCCCACGCGCTGCGCGCCCGCGGTCTGCGGGCCGTGGTCCTGGAGCGGGCCGACCGGGTCGGTTCCTCCTGGCGGCGGCACTACGACCGGCTGCGGCTGCACACCACCCGCCGCCTGTCCTCGCTGCCCGGCCTGCCGATGCCGCGCCGCTTCGGGCGCTGGGTGGCCCGGGACGACGTGGTGCGGTACCTGGAGAAGTACGCCGAGTACCACCAGCTGGAGATCGTCACCGGTGTGGAGGTCTTCCGCGTCGAGCGCGCGCCCGACGGGGACGGCTGGCTGCTGCACGCCTCCGGGGGCCGGGAGCTGACCGGCGCGGCGGTGGTGGTGGCGACCGGTTACAACCACACCCCGCGGCTGCCGGACTGGCCCGGACGGGACACCTACACCGGCGAGTTCCGGCACGCCGCCGAGTACCGCGCCCCAGCCCCGTACGCCGGCCGGGACGTCCTGGTCGTCGGGGTGGGCAACACGGGCGCCGAGATCGCCGTGGACCTGGTGGAGGGCGGGGCCGCCCGGGTCCGGCTCTCGGTGCGCACGGCGCCGCACATCGTCCGCCGCTCGACGGCCGGGTGGGCCGCCCAGTACAACGGCGTCCTGGTCCGGCGCCTGCCGGCCGCGCTCGCCGACCGGCTCGCCCGGCCGCTGGCCAGGATCAGCACGCCCGACCTGTCGGCCCACGGGCTGCCCCGCCCGGAGACCGGCCTGCTCACCCGGGCCGCCCAGGGCGCCATCCCGGTGCAGGACGTCGGCCTCATCGACGCGGTGCGGGCCGGCCGGGTGGAGGTCGTGGCCGCCGTGGAGGGCTTCGAGGACGGCAAGGCGGTCCTCGCCGACGGCACCCGCATCGCCCCGGACACGGTGATCGCGGCCACGGGATACCGGCGGGGCCTGGAGGGCCTGGTCGGCCACCTCGGCGTCCTCGACGGCACCGGGCGCCCGGTCGTGCACGGGGGCCGTGCACCGGCCGGCGCACCCGGCCTGTACTTCACGGGGTTCACCAACCCCATCAGCGGGATGCTCCGCGAGCTGGCCCTCGACGCCGGGCGGATCGCGGGGGCGGTGGCGAAGCGGCAGGCGGGGCGGGTGTCGCGGATGCCGGGCTAGCGGGTGAGGATGAGCACGTCATCGGCGTCCGGGTCGCCGAGTTGCACGAAGAGTTCGGGGTCCTGCTCGGTGCCGCCGATCGTCCAGTACGTCTCCTGGCCGCACTCGCCGTCGGGACGCAGGAGGACGCCGTCGCGGTCGGTGTTCATGAACTCGTCGTCCCGTTCGAGCGTCCACGTGCCCGTTCCGTCGCACACCGGGAAGCCGCCCCACTCGTCGTCGCCCCCTCGGGACGGCAGGCGGGTCAGCCGGGCCTCTCCGCCCGGTGCCAGCCGCAGCACGCTCCCGTGCGCGCCGTGCCAGGTCCCGGTGAGCTGCCGGGCGGACAGCCGAGGGGGTTCGTAGTCGTCGGCCAGGACCGCGGCCGGTATTCCGCACCCGACGAAGAGGACGAAGCTCGCGACCGCCGAACCGATCCAGACCCTCCGGCCCCGCCACGACCGTCCGCGCAGGCGGTCGAGGACCAGTACCGGCAGGACGCCGGCCCCGGTGAACCACGGGAGGGTGTCGCCGAGCGGCCATCCCCACAGCACCCGTCCCAGCACCGCCCAGGCGGCGCCGATCAGTACGGACAGGGCCAGGTGCCAGGCCCACTCCGGGCCGCGAAGGGCACCGGGCCGCAGGCCGGCCAGGGCAGCCGCGGGCGTGATCTGCAAGGTCGAGTGAACGAGCCCGAGCAGCGGCAGCGCCAGCGGCACGCAGCAGATGCCCAGGTAGGCGCCGCCCACGTACCCGTAGTCGTCCCTGCCCGCCTCCATGGCGAACCACCACGCCAGCCACACGAGCGGCAGCTGTCCCGCGCACAGCGCGGTCGCCCGGTTCCAGTCGTCGTTCGGCCGGACGGGCCGCCGTTCACCGGGACCCGCCGTCTTCCCCCACCCCATTCCCGCAGCCTAAGACCTGCTCATGACAGCGCGGCCACCGGCGTCGCCCGGCGCCGGATCACCAGCGCCATCAGCGCCGCCGCCGCGCACAGTGCCCCGGAGGCGACCCACACCACGTCGTACGAGCCGAAGCGGTCGCGGGCCACGCCGCCCAGGAAGGCGACGAGGGCGGCGCCCACCTGGTGGGAGGCGAGCACCCAGCCGAAGACGATCGCGCTGTCGTCGCCGTAGTGCTCGCGGCACAGCGCGAGGGTGGGCGGGACGGTGGCGACCCAGTCGAGGCCGTAGAAGACGATGAAGAAGACCATCGGCGGGTGGACGCTCGGCGCGAGCAGCATGGGGAGGAAGAGGAGGGAGACGCCGCGCAGGGCGTAGTAGACGGCGAGCAGGCGGCGCGGCTCGAAGCGGTCGGTGAACCAGCCGGAGGCGATCGTGCCGGCCACGTCGAACACCCCGATGACGGCGAGCAGCGAGGCGGCGGCGGTGATCGGCATGCCGTGGTCGTGGGCGGCCGGCACGAAGTGGGTCTGGATCAGGCCGTTGGTGGAGGCGCCGCAGATCGCGAAGGTGCCGGCCAGCAGCCAGAACGGGCCGGTGCGGACGGCGGAGAACAGGACCGTCAGGGCGCGCCGGGCGGCGCCGGGGACGGGGGCGGGCTTGGGCACGAACTCCGTCGCGCCGTACGGCTTCTGGCCGACGTCGGCCGGGTGGTCGTGCAGCAGGAGCCAGACGAAGGGGACGACGGCCAGGGCGGCGAGGGCGACGGTGACGGCCGCCGGGCGCCAGTCGTACGTCTCGACGATCCAGGACAGCAGCGGCAGGAAGATCAGCTGGCCGGAGGCGGAGGCGGCGGTGAGGACGCCGGTGACCAGGCCGCGCCGCTCGGTGAACCAGCGGTTGGTCACGGTGGCGGCGAAGGCCAGGGCCATCGAGCCGGAGCCGAGGCCGACCAGCAGGCCCCAGCAGAGGATGAGCTGCCAGGCGGAGTCCATCCACACGGTCAGGCCGGAACCGAGCGCGATCACCATCAGGGCGACGGCGACGACCCGCCGGATGCCGAAGCGGTCCATCAGCGCGGCGGCGAAGGGGGCGGTCAGCCCGTAGAGGGCCAGGTTGACGGAGACCGCGGCGCCGATGGTGCCGCGCGACCAGCCGAAGTCGTCGTGGAGCGGGTCGATGAGGATGCCGGGCAGGGAGCGGAAGGCGGCGGCCCCGATGATCGTCACGAACGTGACGGCGGCGACCCACCAGGCGCGGTGCACGCGCCGGCGGCGGGGGGCCGGCTCCCGCCGGTCCTCGGTTACTGCGGTGGCGTCGGTTGTCTGGGTCACGTCACTGAGTCTCCGCAGCGGACGACGTACGGACGAGTGGCCCGGAGGACATGGTTCGCTAGGATCGGGCCATGACTTCCGGCCCCGGCGACACCTCCGGCACGTCCGCTCCCTCCGGCCGCCCGCACCGCGTCGTGGTCCTCGCCCTGGACGGCCTGCTCCCCTTCGAGCTGGGCATCGCGCCGCGCATCTTCGGTCTCGCCCGCGACGAGCGGAGGCGTCCGCTGTACGAGGTGATCACCTGCTCGGTCCGGCCGCCGGGCCCCGTCGACACGGACGCGGACTTCGCGATCATGGTCGAGAACGGCCCCGAGGCGCTGGCCACCGCCGACACGGTCGTGGTCCCCGCCTCCTACGAGCTGGGCCCGGTCTACCAGGAGGGCGTGCTGACCGGGGAGTTGGCCGCCGCCCTGGCCCACGTGCGGCCCGGCACCCGACTCGTCGCGATCTGCACGGGCGGGTTCGTGCTGGCCGCCGCCGGGTACCTCGACGGCCGCCCGGCGACCACGCACTGGGCCTCGGCCGAGCACTTCCAGCGGCTGTTCCCGAAGGTCCGGGTGGACGCCGACGTGCTGTTCGTCGACGACGGCGACGTGCTCACCTCGGCGGGGGTCGCGGCGGGGATCGACCTGTGCGTGCACATCGTGCGCCGCGACCACGGCACCGCCGTGGCCAACGAGGTGGCCCGGCGCACCGTGGTGCCGCCGCACCGGGACGGCGGGCAGGCGCAGTTCATCGAGCGGCCGGTGCCCGATCCGCAGCAGTCGTCCACGACGGCCGCCCGCGCCTGGGCGCTCGGCCGTCTGCACGAGCCGATCCAGCTGCGGGACATGGCCGCCCAGGAGTCGATGTCGGTACGCACCTTCACCCGCCGTTTCCGCGAGGAGGTCGGCGTCAGCCCGGGCCAGTGGCTCACCCGGCAGCGCGTGGAACGGGCCCGGCACCTGCTGGAGTCCACCGCCCTGTCGGTCGACCGGGTGGCCCGGGACGCGGGGTTCGGAACGGCCCAGTCGATGCGGCAGCATCTGCAGGCCGCGCTCGGCGTCACGCCGACCGGGTACCGGCGGACCTTCCGCGCGGAGTTGTCCACAGCCTGTGGAGAATGAGCGGGATCCGTCCCGGACTCGTCGGCCGGCGGCGCGGCGTTGTCCGCCCCGAGCACGGCATCGCGCGCCGCCACCCGACTCCGGCGCTCCCGCCCGGCTCCCGTCGCCCCCGAGGGAACCGCCGCCGACACGACCCACGCTCGTCGAGGGCTTCCGTCACCGAGCCCTCGTCGTCCCCTCGCGGCGAATCGTGGCTACAAGCGTGAGGAAACGGTCACCATCCGTCAACCGGCGAGGAAGGTTTCCTCACTTGTGCACCGTTTCGCCGGGGACGCGCACGGAAGCACATCCCGGCGCACGGCCGTCACACGACCTCGAAGGCGAACCCCTCGTACGCCGCCGCGCCGCCGTTCCCGCACAGGGGTGCGGCGTCCTCGCCCCCGGAGGAGCGGTCCAGCTCGCACCAGATGCGCTTGCCGGTGCCCTCCCTGCTCCAGCCCCACCGGTCGGCGAGGCCGTCCACGAGGGCGAGGCCCCGGCCGCCCGTCGCCTCGCCGCCCGCACAACGGGGCACCGGGGCACGGTCGCTGGCGTCGTCCACCTCGAGGCGGACGGTGGCCTCCTTGGTCTCCTCGGTCACCGCACCCGGCAGCACCAGCCGCAGCACCGCCGAACGCCCGGTGTGGACCACGGCGTTGGTGACGAGTTCGGAGACGAGCAGGACCAGCGTCTCGGCGAGGGGTTCGTCGGCCCGTATCCCCGACCCGGCCAGGCGTGAGCGCGCCCAGCGCCGGGCGCGCCCCACTTCCGAGGGGTCTGGACGGACCTCCAGCTGCACTTGAAGCACCTGCACCGCTCACACCATCCGAACCGGCGGACACAAAGGCTCGCGCCTCATGAGGGCCACGATCGTAGCCATTTCCAGCATGGCCAGAACAACGGCCGGGGCGGGGATCACCGAACGTGAATCCCTTGTGGAACAGCATGGTTGACGGACAGTCACGTCAACAAGCGCTTCGGGCATATTCCAGCGCGAAGGAGTACCCGTGCGCCATACTGTGCGACGCACATTCCGGGGAGTCGAACAGGCGGCGGCCGACGGCCGTTCCACCCTGCGGGGCAAGGCGCACACCGTCGGATCCGGAGCCGCCCCAGGGGCAACTCCGGCACGGCTGGCGCTCGGGACCACTCGCATCCCACACAAGGTACCGGAGCGTGGCACCGACTCCGGGCCGTAACGGGTCACACGGCGGACACAACCCGGTATCAACGCTCCGTGACGCGGTTCTGCCACGATCCGTGACACGCACCGCGCGGGGCCTCGCGGGCGAGTGCCGTCACTCGGGCACGGTGAACCAGCGGGCGAAGGCCGGGACGACCTCCGCCTCCCCCACCCTGCCGTCGCCGTCCGTGTCGAGCGCGGCGGCGACCGGTCCGGCGACGTCCCCGGGCACACCGAACGCGGTCAGCGCCCGCGCGGCGTCCGCGACGGTGACCGTGCCGTCGTCGGCGGTGCCGGCGACGGCGAGGGCGGCATGCAGGAAGGGGCGGGCGATCTCGGCGAACCGGTCCGGCTTGTCGCGCAGCCGCTTGACCGCCCCGGTGACGAACTCCTCCAGGGTGATGCGCTGGTCGCCGTCCCGGTCGGCGATGCCGGCCAGGCCCTGCCAGAGCGCCTCCGCTCCGCCGTACAGCGCCTGCCCCTTGTCGGAGCGGGCGGCGACGCCGAACTCGGCGAGCAGGGCCTTGGCCGCCCCGCTGAAGTCGGAACGGTCGATGTGGCCGTTGCCGTCCTGGTCGAAGGTGGTGAACCGGGCGGCGATCCTGCGCTCGTACTCGCTGTTGACCATGGCTCTCTCCGGCCGTCTCACGTCGGTGTCGGGTACGTCCCGCCCGGAGCGTACGCCTACGCGGACAGGGGGCGCGGCTCGTCCCCGGTCGCCGAGGCGAGGTCGGGGTGGCAGTCGAAGAGCCGGCGCACGCCCAGCGCACCGAGGACGCGGTTGACGTGGGAGCCGTCGACGGCTCCCTGGGCGGGCAGTATCAGGCGCAGCCTGCCCTGGCAGGAGCGGATGAGCCGACGGGAGGCGATGAGGACGCCGACCCCGCTGGAGTCGCAGAAGAGGACCTCGGACAGGTCAAGGACGAGGCTGTGCCGCCCCTCCGCGACCTCGTCGTGCACGCGCTGCCGCAGCACCGGTGACGTCACCAGGTCAAGCTCGCCCGACACCTGGAGCACGGCCCACCGGCCCCGCTCGCCGCCGGTCACGTTGAACGTCACCACCATGCCCTTCATCCGTCGGAACGCCTGGATTCACCCGAAACGGAAGCCATACTTACGCTTCTTGGCGGCGCGCCTGCCCACCGGCCGTTCCCGCAAACGCCGGGGCGGAAACGGAGACCGGCCAGAAGAGGCTTGTTTCAGACGCTTTCGATCCTGTTCGATCGATTTCGGTCGCACGATAGAGGGTAGTGGAGGCGCATATCACCTCCGGCCGGCCGGGGGCGCGCATTGGAGCAAAGGGGCGTGCGCTGTCGGACGTGCCGACTACATTCGGGGAGAGGGTGGCCGCAGGCTGGGTCCGAGGAGGGGGTGGAGGAACGGCATGGCGAAGAGGGACGTGCCACTGCGCTGGGACCGCAAGATGCAGCAGCGGCTCGCGCGCGGCGAGGCCGCCGCCCTGGGCGAGCTGTACGACCGGTTCGCCTCGCTGGTGCACGGCCTGGCGCACCGCGTGCTCGACGACGAGCGGGCCGCCGACCACATCACGCGCGACGTCTTCGCGCACGTCTGGGAGCACCCCGACACCTACGACCCCCGGCAGGGCCCGCTGCGCACCTGGGTCGCCACGCTCACCCACCGATTCGCCGTCCAGCGGCTGCGCGCCACCGAGACGGCGGCACTGGTCCGGGGCGGGCCGGGCACCGCGGAGGAGCTGGAGAGCAAGGTGCGGCACGCCTCGGTCGCCGCCCGCGCCGACTACATCGTCCAGTCCATGCCGGCCCCGCTGCGCGCCGCCCTCGAGCTGGCGTACTTCCAGCGCCGCGACTACCGCCAGACCGCCGCCGACCTCGGCGTCACGGAGGACGAGGCCCGCCGCCGCCTCCGCCTGGGCCTCCAGCTCCTGTCCACGGCCCGCGACGCCGGCACCGCCCCGCACCCACCCGCGGCACCGCCCGGATACGGGGGTGCGGCATGAAGGCGTACGACGAGGACGACGGTAACGACGAGCAGGACACGCAGGACGACCGGGAAACCCGGGACACGCAGGGAAACGACGGCGACACCGGCACCGGAGCGCGTATCCCGCTGCCCCGTGCCTCCGTCGAGGACGGTGGGCGGGCGCTGCCCGACCCGGCGCCGGCCGCGCTGGAGCACCAGGTGCTGACGTCGCTGCTCGGGGCGTGGGCGCTGGCGGCCTGCTCGGCGCAGGAGGCGGCGGCCGTCGAGGCGCACCTCGGGGAGTGCGACGCCTGCGCCGACGAGGCGCTGCGCCTGCGCGAGGCGGTCACGCTGCTCCAGCGGCCGGAGAGCCTCGATCTGGACCCCGCCCTGCGCACCCGGGTCCTGGACGGCTGCCTGGAGCGGCGCCCGCCCCGCATCCCGGTGCCCGAGTGGGCCGCCCCCTACGACGCCGAGACCGCCCGCCTGGACGCGCTGCTCCAGGACTTCGGGGACGCCGAGTGGCACGCCCCGGTCCGGCTGCGCTGGTTCGAGGACGACGGCGCCGCGAGTCGGCGCACCACCGTCGCCGGGGTGATCGCGCACCTGATGACGGTCGACGGGACGGTCGCTGCCGCGCTGGGCCTCGACGACCCGCTGGGCGAGATCACGGCGCCCGGCCAGGCACCGGCCGCCCGCACGGAGGCGTACTGGCGGGCCTCGCACTACCCGCCCACCCGGGCGGTGCGGGCGCCCTGGCGCGAGCAGAGCCATGACATCGTCCGGACGGTGGCGTTCACCGGCGACTCGGGCGGGATGCCGGTCTCCTACGGCGACTTCGAGCTGCCGCTGCGGGACGCGATGCTGGACCGGGCGTTCGAGTGCTGGGTGCACGCGGAGGACATCGCCGAAGCGGTGGACTACCCGTACGAGCCGCCGTCCGCGCGCCACCTCAACGGCATGATCGACCTCGCGGCCCGGATGCTGCCGGGTGTCCTGGCGGCCCGCCGCCGGGCCGGTCTGGCCGCGCCCGGCGACCGTCCGCACCTGGTCGCCGCGGGCGAGCCGGGACGCAGCCTGCGGCTGGAGATCGAGGGTTCGGGCGGCGGCGAGTGGCTCATCCCGCTGGACTCGCCCGGCGCGGTGGGCTCCGCCGATCACGAGGTGGCCCATGTCGCCCTGGACGGCGTGGAGTTCTGCCGGCTGGCGGCGGGCCACGTGCCTCCGGCGGAGGCGGCGGCCGGTCAGGTGGGCGACCGCGAGGCGATCAGGGACGTCCTGTTCGCTGCGGCCTGCCTGAGCCGGATGTAGGCGCGAGCCCCGTCGGCCGCACCCGCGGCGCCCGTCCGGCCCGGGCTCATCCCTCCCCGTCCGGGGGCACGGCGGGGGCCGTGTGCAGGACCTCACGGGCCTGGTCGGCGGCGCGGACGATGCTCTCGGAGATGTGGTCGAGGAAACGGGCGATGTTCTCCAGACGCTCGGCGGCCGGGGTGCCGGACCCCAGGACGGCCACGCCCTGGCGCGCGGTTTCGGCCACCTGCAGGGTCCCCCGGGCGCTGGCGATCATGGACTGGTACCAGACGTCGTCGTCGATGACGTAGCGCTCGCGGCGGGACTCGTCGCGTTCCCGGCGGACGAGTCCCTGCTCGTCGAGGAAGGCGACCGCCTTGGAGACGGACGCCGGGCTGACCTGGAGGCGCCGGACGAGTTCGGACGCGGTGAGGCTGCCGGTGTCGCTGACGCAGAGGCACGCCATCACCCGGGCCATCATCTTCGGCGTGCCCTGCTGTATGAAGACGGTGGTCAGCGTCTCCTCGTACTCGCGCACGGCCTCGGCGTCCCGCCCGTGGGCCGGCGGGGTCGCCGCCCCGCCGCGGGGGGCCGCCTGCCTGCGCCGGTGGGCGCGGCGCTCGGTGGCCCGGTGGGCGAGGTCGGCGCGGTACGCCGTGGGGCCGCCGTTGCGCATCACCTCGCGCGTGACCGTCGAGGTGGGGCGGTCCAGGCGCCTGGCGATCTCCGCGTAGGCGAGGCCGTCGGCCAGCCCCAGGGCGATCTGCTGACGTTCCTGCTGAGTGAGCCTGCCTCCCGGCATCGTGATCTCCTTCGCGCTCTCCTGATGCCCGGACCATAGCGTTCACTCCCAGTCCATTGCAACGCAAGCCCGCCCGTCGTTGCGTTACTTCCTGGACCGTTGCAACGAAATTATAGCTTTGAGCTGCTCTTTTTAACTTCCGTCGCAACAAAGTTGTTGATGCTTCCGTGAACGCAACGTAGCGTTTCTCATGTCAGAAACCGCGACGAACACAGGAGAGCACCATGCAGACCTTCGACACCACCGCCCCGATCTCCGCCGTCCTCGACGTCCCCGCGGGCCGCGTCCAGATCATCGCCGCCGACCGGGCCGACACCACGGTCGAGGTGCTGCCCTCGGACGCCTCGAAGGGACGTGACGTGACGGCGGCCGAGCAGACCCGGGTGGAGTTCGGCGACGGCGTCCTGCGGATCGAGGTCCCGGAGAAGAACCAGTTCATGGGCGCCTCCGGCTCCGTCGAGGTGACGGTCCGGCTGCCCGCCGGCTCCCGCGTCGAGGCCAGGACGGCGGCCGCCGAGTTCCGCGGCGTCGGACGGCTCGGCGACGTCGCCCACGAGGGCGCGCAGGGCCCGGTCAAGCTCGACGAGGCCGCGAGCGCCCGCCTCACCACCGCCGCCGGCGACATCTCGGTCGGCCGGCTGGACGGGCCCGCCGAGATCAGCGTCCAGAAGGGCGACATCCGGATCGCCGAAGCCGTACGGGGCGCGCTCGTGCTGCGCACCCGCTCCGGCGACATCACGGTCGGCGCCGCCGCCGGGGTCTCCGCCGCCCTGGACTCCGGCACCGGACACGGCCGCGTCCACAACGCGCTGAAGAACGCCGACGGCACCCCCGCCCTGACCATCCACGCGACCACCGACCACGGCGACATCACCGCCCGCAGCCTCTGAGGAGCAGCAGCCATGACCGACCTGGCCATCGCGGCGAACGGACTGCGCAAGTCCTACGGCGACAAGACCGTCCTCGACGGTGTCGACCTGGCCGTCCCCGAAGGAACGATCTTCTCCCTGCTCGGCCCGAACGGCGCCGGCAAGACCACCGCCGTCAAGATCCTCTCCACCCTCGTGACCGCCGACGCCGGTGACATCCGCGTCGGCGGGCACGACCTCGCCGCCGCCCCGCAGGACGTGCGGGGCGCGATCGGTGTCACCGGTCAGTTCTCGGCCGTGGACGGTCTGATCACCGGCGAGGAGAACATGCTCCTCATGGCGGACCTGCACCTGATCCCCCGGCGAGAGGGCCGGCGGGTCGCGGCCGAGTTGCTGGAGCGCTTCGGTCTCACCGAGGCCGCGAGGAAGCCCGCGTCCACCTACTCCGGCGGCATGAAGCGCCGCCTCGACATCGCCATGACCCTGGTCGGTGACCCCAGGATCATCTTCCTCGACGAGCCCACCACGGGCCTGGACCCGCGCTCCCGCCACACCATGTGGCAGATCATCCGCGAACTCGTCACGAGCGGCGTCACCGTCTTCCTCACCACCCAGTACCTGGAAGAAGCCGACGAACTCGCCGACCGCATCGCCGTCCTCCACGACGGAAGAATCGCCGCCGAAGGCACCGCCGACGAACTCAAACGACTCGTCCCCGGCGGACACGTCCGGCTCCGCTTCACCGACCCGGACACCTACCGCGCCGCCGCCACCGCACTGCCCGCCGGCACCGCCGACGACGAGGCACTGGCCCTGCAGATCCCCAGCGACGGCAGCCAGCGCGCCCTGCGCACCGTCCTCGACCACCTGGACGACGCGGGCGTCGAGGCCGACGAACTCACCGTCCACACACCCGACCTCGACGACGTCTTCTTCGCCCTCACCGACGGCGCAGGCGCCCCCGCCCGGACCGACCAGTTGAAGGAGACCGTCCGATGAGCAACCTCTCCCTCGCCGTGCGCGACTCGTCCACGATGCTGCGCCGCAACCTCCTGCACGCCCGGCGCTACCCCTCCCTCACCCTCAACCTGCTGCTCACGCCGGTCATGCTGCTGCTGCTCTTCGTCTACGTCTTCGGCGACGCGATGAGCGCCGGCATCGGCGGCGGCGACCGCTCCGACTACGTCGCCTACCTCGTGCCGGGCCTGCTCCTGATGACCATCGGGTCCACCACGATCGGCACCGCCGTCTCCGTCTCCAACGACATGACCGAGGGGATCATCGCCCGCTTCCGGACCATGGCCATCCACCGCGGCTCCGTGCTCGTGGGGCACGTGATCGGCAGCGTGGTGCAGTCGATCATGAGCGTGGTCCTCGTCGGCGCCGTCGGCGTGGCCATCGGCTTCCGCTCCTCGGACGCCACCGTCCTGGAGTGGCTGGCCGCCTTCGGGCTCGTGGTGCTCTTCACGCTGGCGATGACCTGGATCGCCGTCGGGATGGGCCTGGTCAGCCCGAACGCGGAGGCCGCAAGCAACAACGCGCTGCCGCTGATCTTCCTGCCGCTGATCTCCAGCACCTTCGTGCCCATCGACGCCATGCCGGGCTGGTTCCAGCCGATCGCCGAGTACCAGCCGTTCACGCCGGCCATCGAGACCCTGCGCGGCCTGCTCCTCGGCACCGGGATCGGCCACAACGGCTGGCTCGCCCTCGGCTGGTGCCTCGCCCTGACCGCGCTCGGCTACGTCTGGTCGACCTCGAAGTTCAACAGCGACCCGAAGTGACCGGAGTGACCACCGAGCCCCTGCGTCTTCGCCCGGAGCCTGTCGGACGGACAGGTTCTAGGCGAAGACGACCGTGCGTCGGCCGTTCAGCAGGATCCTCCGCTCCGCGTGCCACTTCACGGCCCGGGCCAGCGCCTGGCACTCCACGTCCCGTCCGATCGCCACCAGCTGGTCCGGGGTGACGTCGTGGCCGACCCGCTCGACCTCCTGCTCGATGATCGGCCCCTCGTCGAGGTCGGCCGTCACGTAGTGCGCGGTCGCGCCGATCAGCTTCACACCCCGGGCGTGCGCCTGGTGGTACGGCTTCGCGCCCTTGAAGCTCGGCAGGAAGGAGTGGTGGATGTTGATGATCCGGCCGCTGAGCTTCTTGCACAGGTCGTCCGAGAGGACCTGCATGTAGCGGGCCAGCACGACGAGTTCGACGTTCTCCTCGCGCACGATCTCCAGGACCCTGGCCTCGGCCTCCGGCTTGGTGTCCTTCGTCACGGGGATGTGGTGGAAGGGGATGTCGTAGGACCCCACCAGCTCGGCGAAGTCGGTGTGGTTGGACACCACGGCCGCGATCTCCACGGGCAGCGCGCCGATCCGCGCGCGGAAGAGCAGGTCGTTCAGGCAGTGTCCGAACTTGCTCACCATGAGCACGATGCGCATGCTGGCGTCGGCCCGGTTGATCTGCCAGTCCATGTGGAAGGCGTCGCCGATCGCGGTGAAGCTGGCGCGCAGCTTGTCCACCGTCACCGGCTCGCCGGCCGAGAAGTGGACCCGCATGAAGAACAGACCCGTGTCGTGGTCCCCGAACTGCTGACTGTCCTCGATGTTGCAGCCGGTCATGAACAGATAGCTCGACACGGCGTGCACGATGCCCTGCTTGTCGGGGCAGGACAGGGTGAGGACGTACTGGTCGGCCGGGGAGTCGGCCGCGGGGACGGCGGCGGAGGACTGCGCGTTCATGCTGCACAGGGTCCCATATCCGGCCCCTCCGCCCGCGTGCCGTCCCGTCAGGCGGACCGGGTCAAAATGCGCAGCACCTCGAGCGTGCGCGGCGCCGCCTCCGGGTCCTCGCCGTCGCTGGTGGCCAGCCGTACGTGCGCGTCGCGCGCCGCCCGTACCGCCTCCGGCCAGTCCGCGTGGTCCAGGTACGCGGTCACCGGTGCGTCCGGCCCGACCTGGTGCATGATCCGCAGGACCCGCAGCACGGCGGTGTCGACCAGCGCGGCCTCCTGCGAGTCGCGGAAGACCGTGCCCACGTACTTCTCGGCCGACCAGTGGTCCAGCCAGGTGTCCTCGACCAGGCGGTACACGGCGTCGGTGACGTCCCCGTAGCCGTCGACGCCGGCCAGCCAGACGTCCCGCTGGAAGGCGGGGGCGGAGAGCATGTGCAGCGCGGAGCGCACCTGACTGCGCCAGCGCCACCACGGCATGTCGTTGAGAGGCATGCCGCCCATGGTGGTGGAGCGACGGCCGCGACGGGAAGAGTTCTCCGAACCTTGCACGGTCATCGATCCTACGTTCCCCTCTCCCGCGTCCCGCCGGCCCCCGCAATTCACCTGTGCGTCACCACGCGTTGACCGCAGGTCACTCCCGGGTTGGCCGTGTGACGGAATCGTGCGGGCACATGACCGGCAGGCGACCCATCCGCAGCACTCCCCCCGGCGGCCCCCGCGGCCGCTCCCGGGCCACCCGTACCGGCGCCCTGACCGCGGGCGCGCTGGTGGCGTGCGCGGCACTCGCCGCCGGCTGCGGGGTCGTCCCCGGTGCCACGGGGGGCTCCGGGGACGACGGCCCGATCACCGTCATGACCTGGGCGCCGCAGGACACCGGCGCGACCAACAAGCCCGGGATGCCCGCGCTCGCCCAGGCCTACGCCCGCTCGGTCAACGCCCAGGGCGGGCTCGGCGGCCGCGAGCTCCGCGTCCTGACCTGCAACGACCACAACGACAGCGTGACCGCCGCGAAGTGCGCCCGCCGCGCCGTCAAGGAGGACGTGGTCGCCGTGGTGGGTTCCTACAGCCAGCACGCCGACTCGTTCTTCCCCGTCCTGGAGGGCGCCCGCATCCCGTACATCGGCGGATACGGCCTGACCAACACGGAGTTCACCAGTCCGCTGTCGTACCCGGTCAACGGGGGCCAGCCGGCGCTCCTGGCCGGGCTCGGCCGTGCGCTCGCCGACTCCTGCGGCCCGGTCACGCTGGTCCGGCCCGACACGATAGCGGGCGACCAGCTGGCCCCGCTGCTGGACTCGGGGCTGGTCTCGGGCGGGCACGAGCGGGCCCACGACCAGCGGGCGGCGGAGGACGCCACGGCCTACGACGACCAGGTCGGGCAGGCGCTGGCCCGGGAGGGCGGCGGCGGGGAGCCGGGGTGCGTGGTGCCCGTCCTCGGGGACCGCACCGGCACCTTCATGGACTCCTTCCGGCGCGCCCGCGAGGACCACCCCGGCGTACGGACCGCCACCGTGCTCGGCAGCGTCGACCAGACGACGGTCAACGCGAGCGGCGGGGCGTCCGGGCCCTACGAGGGGGCGTACGTCACCGGCTGGTACCCGGCGGTGGGCGATCCCGCCTGGGACGGGCTGAAGGAGCTGATCAAGGAGCAGGCGTTCGGCGACAACGACGTGGACGCGGCGGACGCCGGGGTGCAGACGACCTGGATCGCGTACACCGTGTTCAAGCAGGTCGTCGAGTCGCTCGGCGACGGCGAGGTGAGCGCCGACACGGTCCGGCGGGCCCTCGACGACGGTCTGGAGGTCGGCACGGGCGGGCTCACGCCCGACCTCCGGTGGACCTTCGCCGACAAGCTGGCCTCGGTCGGCTTCCCGCGTCTGGTCAACGCCGAGGTCACCCTCCAGGTCGTCCGGGAGGGCCGCCTGGCCTCGGCCCGCGAGGGCGCCGTGGACACCACCGGAACCCTGCGGGACGCGGACGTGGTCTGAAGCCCGTCCGGCGCGCCCGGGCCCGCCGCCTCACAACTGGGTCGGCTGGCGCTCGGTCAGGCCGTACTTCTTGGCGATGGCGTTCCAGAGCTTCGCGGCCTTGGCCTTCTCCTTGCTGGCCGTGCCGCTCGCCCGGTTGGCCGCCGACGGCTGGGTGGCGGCCTTGCCCTTCTTGCAGCCCTTCTTGCCGGCCGTCCGGTCGGCCCAGGCCGCGTAGTGGTTGTCGGCCGATGCCGAGGCCTGCCACGCCTTGGTGAGCGCGGTGGTCAGCTCGGTGTGCTGCGGCAGCTTGTCCACGGAGAGCTTGCCGAGGCTGTCCACCAGCCCGGTGCGCTGCTTGGCGGCCTCGCGCAGGTCCTTGGCCGCCTGGGACAGGTTGTCGCAGGTCTTCACGTCACCCACGGCGTTGATCACCGTGGTGCGGCCGGTGCCGCTCTCGGCGAGCAGCTTGTCCAGCTCGACGGCCTGCTGCTCGGCCGGGTCGGCGGACGGCGAGGCCGGGGCGGACGCGGACTCGGAGGCGGGGGCCGTGGCGGACACCGGCTGGTTGCCGCCCTTGTCCTCGTCCTTCCCCCCGCCGGCCATCATCGCGCCGGCGCCGACCCCGACGACGGCGATGCCCACGCCGACGGCCGCGATGAGCGGCAGCCGCGAGCCGGTACGACCGCCCCGGCCGCCGTCGTCACCGTTCCCGCGCCGCCTGCCGGTGCCACCGCCGCCGCCCGGGCCCTGCGGGACGTACCCGGACTGGCCGCCCGGGCCGGCGGGGTACTGCGCCTGGGGCTCGTCGAAGCGGGGCATCTGCTGGGTGGCCGAGGCCGGGCCGTCGGCGCCGGGCGCCCCGCGGAAGAGGTTGTCGAACTCGGCGGGCGGCTGACGCCCCTCGTCGGCACCGGGTCCGGCGCCGAACGGAGCACCGGCGGGGCCGCCGGGCACGGGCGCGATGAACTGCGTGGCCTCCGCGTCCGGGTTGGGTCCGGCGGCGGACGCCGCGGGCTGCGCGGGGTACTGCGGTGCCTGGCCGAGGTACTGGGTCGACTCGCCGGCGTGCGGCTGCACGGGTCTCTCCGGCGGCAGCGCACCCGGCCCCGCGGGCGGTATGTGCGGTATGTACTGGGTGGCGCCCTCGTCGGCGGACGCCCCGACCGGCGGGATGTACTGCGTGGCGCCCTCGTCGGCGGACGACATGGGCGCGGACGGCTGCGGCGCGACCGCCCCGCCGTACTGCTGGTGCTGCTCGTGATGCTGCTGGTGCTGCTGGTGTGGGTGCTGCTGGTGCTGCTGCCCGTACGGCGGCTGCGCACCGTAGGACGGGTCACCCGCCGGCGCCCCGTACGACGGGGGCGGCGCGCCCTCCGGCGGCAGCGGCCCGGGGCCGGCCTGCGGCGGCAGGGCCGCGGGGTGTCCGCCCGGGTCGCCCTGGGCGGGCGGCCAGGCCTGGGGGGCGGGCGGCGGAGGGGCCTGCGGATCGCCCCACGGCTGAGCGCCGGGCGGCGTGGGCCAGCCCTGGCCGGTGGACGGGGTCTGCTGCTGCTCGGGGCCCCAGGGCCGGTCCCAGGCCTGGCCGCCGGGCGGCGCCGAAGGGGGCGGACCGCCGGCCTGCGGGCCGACGGGGGCGTCCGCCAGCCCGGGCAGCAGGGGCTCGCCACCGTCCGAGGGCAGCACGATGCCTTCGTGCGCTTGCCGCGCCGAGGGCTCCTCGCCCTGTCCACTCTGCGTCACCGGGACTCCTACGAATGGGGGACCTTCGGAATCGTCGGCTCACGCTACCGGGTCCCCCGAGCCCACTGCCACGCCGCCCGGGGCGTCAACTCCTTCCCTGTGACGGCAGTAACAAAACCAGGCCCCATCACGCTGTTGATGTCCCTTTCCGCTCACCACGGCGCGGTGTCACGCCCGTTCACTCATCGGCGCCCCGTCCGCTCACGCGGCGGCCTGCAGGTCGAGCCGGGCTCCGAACTCCCTGACCACGGCTTCTTCCCGGTACGGCTCCAGCCGGGCCTGGAAGTCGTCCAGGTACTCGGCGCCCCGGTTCGAACGCAGCGTCTCCAGGAGTTCCACCGCCTTCGTCGCCGTGTTGCAGGCCTGTTCGATCTCGCGCTGCTGGACCTGTGCCGTGGCCAACAGCACATGGCCGATGGCCCTCCTGCGCGCGCGTGACGCGGGGTGCCCGTCCAGGGACTGCCGGGCGTAGCGGGCGGCCGCGTCCGCCTGGCCGAGGTCCCGGTGGCAGTGCGCCAACTCGTCGGCCAGGTAGGCGTCGTCGAAGTGCGCGATCCACACCGGGTCGTCGCCGGAGGCCGGATCGGCCGACTCCATCGCGCCGACCGCCCGCCCGGCCGCCTCGTGGGCCGCCCGTACGTCGCCGAGAAGCGCGTGGCCGCGGGCCTCGGCAGCGTGGAACATCGACTCCGCGCGCGGCGTGACCCGCCCGCGTGCGCCCTCCTGCGCCGCCCGCGCCAACTGGGCGATCTCGCGCGGGTTCCCGAGCTGCGCGGCGAGATGGCTCATGGAGGCGGCCAGCACGTACCCGCCGTAGCCGCGGTCCCCGGCCGCCTGCGCCAGCCGCAGCGACTGGATGTAGTACCGCTGCGCGAGCCCGGGTTGGCCGGTGTCGACGGCCATGTACCCGGCCAGCTCGGTCAGCCGGGCGACGGTGGCGAACAACTCCCGCCCGACCGCCTCCCGGTAGGAACCGGCCAGCAGCCCGGAGACGACGCTGTTCAGGTAGTGCACGAGGACCGGGCGCACGTGCCCGCTGCCGTACTGGTGGTCCAGGTCCGTCAGGGCCTGCGTCATCGCGCGCACCGCCGCCACGTCGGACTGGCCCACCCGCGGCCCCGCCGAACGCGACACCTGCGGGTCGGGGGCGGAGATCAGCCAGTCCCGGCTGGGCTCGACGAGCGCCGAGGCGGCGACGGAGGACCCGGACAGGAAGTCCCGGCGCCCCACGTCGCTGCGCCACAGCTCGCAGACCTGCTCGATGGCCCCCAGTACCGTCGGCGAGAACTGGAGGCCGACGCCGGACGCGAGGTTCTTGCCGTTGGCCATGCCGATCTCGTCGATCGTGACCGTACGGCCGAGCTTGCGTCCGAGCGCCTCGGCGATGATCGCCGGTGCCCGGCCCCGCGGTTGCTGACCGCGCAGCCAGCGGGCCACGGAGGTCTTGTCGTACCGCAGGTCGAGACCGTGCTCGACCCCGCACACGTTGACCCGGCGGGCGAGGCCCGCGTTCGAGCAGCCCGCTTCCTGAATGAGCGCCTGCAGTCGTTCGTTCGGCTGCCGCGCGACGAGCGGCCTTGCGGCCATGGCGTAACCCCCATGCGGTCTCATGCGGTCTCGATGCTGTCCCGGCGGATCGTCGGAGGAAACGGGACGGATCCGGCCATGAAGATCAATGCCCAGTCGAAGTGCCGACAATGCGAGACTTGCGAAGCTTGCGGTACTTACGCGGATTGCCGGGGTAACGGCCGGTGCCGGCCCCAGTGCTGGCTACCCAGCTCCCGCGCCGAATCCTCCTGCGCGCCCCCACCTGTGCACCCATGCGCCCCGAAAGCCGTGCCGATGCACCTCCCCCGCGCGCGCCGCCCCCGTAACCCCTGGTGAGCCCGGGAGTTGAGTTCCACGTGGAAGAGACCATCCCCGGCACCGAAGCCGCCCAGATCCCGCAGCAGCGCGGCACGTCGCTGCTGGAGACCGCCGTTCGCTACGCCGAGGAGCGTCACTGGGACGTGTTTCCCGGCACCTGGCTGGTGCCCGCCGACGGGGTGCAGCGCTGTTCCTGTGGCGACCCGGCGTGCGCCGCCCCGGGCGCGCACCCGGCGCGCGAGGACTGGGCGGCGCAGGCGACGGGCAGCGCGACCGTCGCCCGGCGGATGTGGCAGAAGCAGCAGACGGCGTCGATCCTGCTGCCCACGGGGCGGACGTTCGACGCGATCGACGTCCCCGAGACCGCCGGGTTCCTGGCGCTGGCCCGGATGCAGCGGATGGAGCTGACGCTGGGGCCGGTGACGCTGGCGCCGGACCGGCGGATGCGGTTCTTCGTTCTTCCGGGTGCGGGGGCGAAGGTGCCGGAGCTGGTGCGGCGGTTGGGCTGGGCGCCCCGGGTCCTCGATCTGGGCGTGCTCGGGGAGGGGGCGTACGTGGCGGCGCCGCCGACGCGGTTCGGGTCCTCGGGGGCGGTGCAGTGGGCCTGCCGGCCGACTGCGGTGAATCGGTGGTTGCCGGATGTGGAGGAGGTGATCTCGCCGTTGGCGTATGCGTGCGGGCGGGATCGTTAGGGGGCGCCTTTTCATCTGCCGGGTTGGTGTCTCTGTCGCGGCTGCGGGCCGTACGTGGTTGATCGCGCAGTTCCCCGCGCCCCTTTCAGGGGCGTTGCTCCCCCGTAGGGTTCATGGTGACGGAGGGAGACGTGGTGAGTAGCAGCGCCGTGCGGGTTGAAGGGCTCTGGAAGCGGTTCGGGCAGCAGGTGGCCGTGGGTGGGGTCGATCTGGAGTTGCCGGCCGGGAAGTTCATCGGGCTCGTCGGCCCGAACGGGGCCGGGAAGACCACCACGCTCTCCATGGTGACCGGGCTGCTGCGGCCGGACCGGGGGACGGTCGAGGTCGTCGGGCACGACGTGTGGCGTGATCCGGCCGAGGTGAAGGCCAGGATCGGGGTGCTGCCCGAGGGGCTGCGGCTGTTCGAACGGCTGTCGGGCAGGGAACTGCTCGGTTACACGGGCCGGTTGCGCGGACTGCCCGGCGACGAGGTCGACAAGCGGGCCACGCAACTGCTCGACGTGCTCGACCTCGCGGGCGCCCAGCACAAGCTGGTCGTCGACTACTCGACCGGCATGCGCAAGAAGATCGGACTCGCCGCAGCGCTGCTGCACAACCCGGAAGTGCTGTTCCTGGACGAGCCGTTCGAGGGCGTCGACCCCGTGTCCGCGCAGACCATCCGGGGCGTGCTGGAGCGCTACACCGCCTCCGGCGCCACCGTCGTCTTCTCCTCCCACGTCATGGAACTGGTGGAGTCGCTGTGCGACTGGGTGGCCGTCATGGCCGCCGGCCGCATCCGCGCCACCGGCACGCTCGCCGAGGTGCGCGGCGAGGCGGCCTCGCTGCAGGAGGCGTTCCTCGAACTCGTCGGCGCGGGCGGGCGGGACGCCGGATCCGACCTGGACTGGCTGGGCGGCGGGTCCCGATGAGCGCGCCGACCGCACCAGAGGCCCCGGTTCCGTCTCCGTCGGGTTCGCCGGGCGGTTCCGTTCCCTCCCTCACCTCCGTCTTCGTACGGCTGAAGCTGTCGCTGCTGCGCAACGGGCTGCGGCAGTCCGGCGGGCGGCGGGCCGCCTACATCGCCTCGGCCGTCGCCGTGCTGCTCTTCGCCGCGCTCCAGCTGATCGGCCTGGTCGCGCTGCGCGGGTACGCGCACGTGGACGCGCTGGTCGTGCTGCTCGCCGCGGTACTCGCCCTGGGCTGGGCGGTGATGCCGCTGTTCTTCCCCGGCGGTGACGAGACGCTCGACCCGACCCGGCTGGTGATGCTGCCGTTGCGGCCCGGCCCCCTGGTGCGGGCCCTGCTCGTCTCCTCGCTGGTGGGCATCGGGCCACTGTTCACGCTGTGCGTGTTCGCCGGTTCCGTGGTCGCGGTCGCGCACGGCGGGGCGGCGTACGTCGTCGGTGTCGTCGGCGCGGTCCTCGCGCTGCTGGTGTGCGTGACCCTCGCGCGGGCCGTCGCCGCCGCCAACGTACGGCTGCTGACCAGCCGCAAGGGGCGCGACCTGGCGGTGCTCAGCGGACTGGTCGTCGCCATCGGCGCGCAGCTCGTCAACTTCGGCGCGCAGCGGCTCGGATCCTCCGGGCTCGGCCAGCTCGCTCCGGTGGCCGACGTGGTGCGCTGGGTGCCGCCCGCGTCGGCGTTCGGCGCGATGGACGCGGCGAGCGACGGGGCGTACGGCGTCGCGGTGGCCCGGTTGGCGCTGACCGCGGCGGCGCTGGTGCTGCTGCTGCGGGTATGGGCGCGGCATCTGACGCGGCTGATGACGGCGCCCGACGGCTCCACGATCCAGAGCGACACCGGGGCGGTGCGCGAGCGGGGCTCGGCCGGACCCGCCCGGTGGCTGCCGGCGGGCCGTACCGGCACCACCATGGAGCGCACCCTGCGCTATGTGTGGCGCGACCCGAAGACCAAGGCGGCGTGGGTGACGTCGCTGGCCATCGGCCTGATCGTGCCGGTGTTCAACGCCTGGCAGGGCACCGGCTCGGTGTACTTCGCCTGCTTCGCCGCCGGGATGCTCGGCATCCAGATGTACAACCAGTTCGGGCAGGACACGTCCGCGTTCTGGATGGTCGCGATGACCATCTCCTCGACCCGGGACGCCTACGTCGAGCTGCGGGGGCGTGCGCTGGCGCTGCTGCTGATCACGCTGCCGTACGCCACCCTCGTCACGGTCCTGACCACCGCGATGCTCGACGACTGGCGCACCCTGCCCGAGGCGCTCGGCCTGTCCTTCGCGCTGCTCGGCGCGATGCTGGCGACCGGCGCGTGGACCTCGGCGCGCTTCCCGTACTCCATCCCGCAGGAGGGCTACAAGAACGTCGCCCCCGGGCAGGTGGGGCTGGCCTGGGTCTCGATCTTCGGCGGCATGATCGGCGCCGCCCTGCTGTGCGCGCCGGTGATCGCGCTGACGATCTGGGTGAACGTGAGCGCGGGCGCCGGGGACCTGGGGTGGCTGCTGCTGCCGGTCGGCGCGGTGTACGGCGCCGCGCTGACGCTGGCCGGCCTGCGGCTGGCCGCGCCGCGCACGGCACAGCGGCTGCCGGAGATCCTCACGGCGGTCAGCAAGGGGTGACGGGCCCCGGCCCTCCGCGGTGGGCGGACGGTCAGGCGTCCTGGAGGGCGGTGAGGAACGGCTCGATGGCCGCCCGCCACGCCTCCGGCTGGTCGTAGTGGACGAGGTGGCCGGCGTCGGCGACCTCCGCGTACTGGCCGTGCGGCAGGACGCGGACCATCTCCTGGGCCTCGGCGCGGCCCAGCTCGCCGTCGAGACCGCGCACGACGAGGGTGGGGCAGCGGACCTGGGTCAGTTCCTCCCAGTGGGCGTCGTAGACCCAGGTCTCCCGGGAGCGCAGCATCTGCTCGGGTTCGAAGACGGGGCGCCAGCCGTCCGGGGACTCGGCCATCACCTCGGCGTAGAACTCGCCGCGCGCCGGGTTCGGGCGCTCCACCCAGGGGTCGTCCTCGCCGAACCACTTGCGGACGTCGGCGAGCGTGGCGAAGGGGACCGGCCAGGCGCGGAACCACTCGGTCCAGGTGTGCTGGGAGGCGGCGCCGAGGGCGGAGGCCCGCATGTCGCAGATGATCAGACCGCGGACCAGGTCGGGGCGTTTCGCGGCGAGCTGCCAGGCGGTCAGGGCGCCCATGGCGTGGCCGATCAGGACGGCCGGGCCGAGCCCGAGCTGTTCCAGGGCCGCCTCGACGTCTCCGACGTAGGCCTCGCGGGTGTAGGCGGCGGCCTGCGGGGGCTTGTCGCTGCGGCCGTGGCCGCGCTGGTCGAGGGCGACGGCACGGTGGCGGGCGGAGAGCCAGCGGGCCGTGGGGGCCCAGTGGGAGGCGCGGCCCATCAGTCCGTGCAATAACAGCACGCCGGGCAGGCCTCCGGCCCCGGACGCGGGGGCGGCGGACGCGAGGCCGGACGCGTCGTGCGTGTCCCCCGTGCCGTGCGTGTCCCCCGTGCCGTGCGGGTCGTGCGCGTCCTGTGTGTCGTGCGTCCGGTCGGTCTTGGGAGGGTCGCCGAACTCCCAGGCGGCGAGGCGTACGCCGCCCGCGCCGGTCACGTCGATGCGCCGCGCCATAGGTCCTGGCACCCCCAAGCTCCGCTCGAACCCGCCCGCCTCACGAGCCGGCCGGTCCTGTGAACCGTGAACCGTGTCCTGCCTGCCGTGCAGAGTACCGAGATTATCGAATACCCATTCGAAAGAGCCGTCCCGCCGAGCAACACCCCTCATTCGAGTGACACCGGTCAGGGATTGATCGCCGCCGCCGCGGGGAGATCTTCAACGGGAGGCGGACCGCTCGGGGAAAACGGTCCGAGGGGATTGACCTTGAGAGCTCGGGGCTCCAGGTCAGCACAGGGGAGGACAGGCCCCGGCGCCACACGGCGCCGGGGCCCTCTCCGTCTCTCCGGCAACGCCCCTCCCCCTCTCCGGCCCGGGCGACATCGCTGTCAGCCACGCGGCCAAGAGACCCTCACGTCCGATGCCTCATGCCCCAGCCTCGCACGGGATACGCCCGGCCGCTGCGATTCGGCGCACCGGGGTCCGCCGCCGTGCGGTCAGCGCTTGGCGACGAACACGTGGGAGGCGGTGTCCGCCTCCAGCTCGGCGGCCTCACCGCCGCTGCCCACCAGCACCCCGCCCGCCGACTCGGTCACGCTCACCACCGAGCCCGGCTGCACCCCGGCCCGGCGCAGCGTGTACATCAGCTGCGCGTCCGTCTGGATCGGCTCGCCGATACGGCGCACGACGACCGTCTTGCCCTCGGCCCCCGGGTCGAGGTCGGCCAGGGAGACCATGCCCTCGTCCAGGAACGGGTCGGCGCCGTCCGTCTCGCCCAGCTCCTCCAGGCCCGGGATCGGGTTGCCGTACGGCGACTCGGTCGGGTGCCGCAACAGCTCCAGCACCCGGCGCTCGACGGCCTCGCTCATCACGTGCTCCCAGCGGCAGGCCTCGGCGTGCACCTGCTCCCACTCCAGGCCGATCACGTCGACGAGCAGGCACTCCGCGAGCCGGTGCTTGCGCATCACGCGCGTCGCCAGCCGGCGGCCCTCGTCGGTCAGCTCCAGATGCCGGTCCGCCGCCACGGACACCAGGCCGTCGCGCTCCATCCGCGCCACCGTCTGGCTGACCGTCGGGCCGCTCTGGTCGAGCCGCTCGGCGATCCGGGCGCGCATCGGGACCACACCTTCCTCCTCCAGCTCCAGGATGGTGCGGAGGTACATCTCCGTGGTGTCGATCAGTCCGGACATACGTGCCCCTCGATGAGATTGCCGGAGGCTGCGGCCCACCGGCGCGTGCGCTGGCCCTGCCACCAATTCTGACGCATACCACCGACAACCGTGCCCCGCCGCGAAAAGCCGGGCCCGGACCGCACCCGCTCGCGCCCGCTCACCCCCGCCCCCGCCGGGTTGACGCCGTATTGACACCGCACTGGTCCAGACCGCACCGTGATCCGCGACGCAGCCACACCGAAGGGGTCCCGCATGAGCGACCGCAAGCCGGCCAGCCAGTTCATCGACGCGGCGATCGACCTCCTGCGACGCGTCCGCGACGAGGAGGCGGACAGCATCGAGGCGGCCGGCACACTGCTCGCCGACACCGTGCAGAGCGGCGGCCGGCTCTTCGCCTTCGGCGCCGGCCACTCCTCCCTCGCCGCCCAGGACGTCGTCTACCGCGCCGGCGGACTCGCCCTGATGAACCTGCTCACCGTGCCCGGCGTCGTCGGCGTGGACGTCATGCCGGCCACGCTCGGCTCCGCCCTGGAACGCGTCGACGGCCTCGCGAGCGCCGTCCTGGACTCCTCACCGCTCCGCGAGGGCGACGCCCTGGTGATCATCTCCCTGTCCGGGCGCAACGCCCTGCCCGTGGAGATGGCGATGAACGCCCGCGCCCTCGGCGTCCGGGTCATCGGCGTGACCTCGGTGGCGTACGCCTCCGAGACGACGTCGCGGCACACCTCCGGCACCTTCCTCAAGGACCACTGCGACATCGTGCTGGACTCCAAGATCGCCGTCGGCGACGCGGAACTCACCCTGGACACCGTCCCGGCGCCCTTCGCCCCCGCCTCCACGGTCGTCACCAGCGCCCTCATGCAGGCCATGACGGCCACGGCCGCCGCCACCCTCGCCGACCGCGGCATCGAACCCCCGCTGCTGCGCTCGGGCAACGTGGACGGCGGCCACGAGTGGAACGGCCGCGTGCTGGACCAGTACGGGGACCGGATCTTCTACCGGCGGTGAGCGGGCGCGGCCACCGACGGTGAGCGGGCGCGGTCGCGCACCCGGCTACGGGCGCTCCTCCACCGCACCCAGCTACGGGCGCTCCTCCACCGCGCCCGCGAGATCCAGGGCCGCGGCGATCCGGACCGCCACGTCCTCGGCGTACATGGCGTCCTGGCGCTCGAAGGCGGTGCGTCCCGCGCCCCGCAGGAACGTGACGACGCCGAGGGTCCGGCCCCGGCTGCGCAGCACCGCGCACAGGCCGTGCACCGTGTCCGCCGGCCACTGCCGGGCCGCCGCCCACCGCCGCACCTGTTCTTCGGGCACCGTGCGCACTCCGGCGCTGGCCCGCACCGAGCCCGTGCGCTCCACGCACTGCACGGCGGGGTGCCCCTCGCCGTAGCGCACCGGCATCCCGGCCGTCCCGGACGGCACGCTGGGCCCCGGCGCGCCGGACGGCGTGGCCGCGACCCGCACCAGCCGTACCGGCTCCGCCGTGTCGGTGTCCGACGCCGCGCCGCTCACGACCCGGTCGATCAGCGCGTGGTCGGCGAACCCGGCCAGCGCGAAGTCCAGGTGGACGATCGCGGCCTCCGCCGGGTCCTCGCACTCGGCCGCGGCACGCGCCGCCCGGTGCAGCTGGTTGGCCCGGAAGCGCAGCAGCGCCGCCTCCTGCTCACCCTGCTTCGACTCGGTCACGTCCTGGAACAGCCAGCCGACGCCCAGCGGCACCGGCTCCTCCGCGAGCGGCGAGGCCAGCCGCACGAACCCGCTGCGCCAGCACCGGCGCCGCTCGCCCTCGGGCGTGCGCAGGCTCACCCACACCTCGGCCGGCGCGGGCGGCGCGCCCTCGGCGAGGACGTGCGTCAGCGCGTTCTCCAGCTCCTCGACGCCCTGGGCGAGCAGATCACCGAGCGGCCGCCCCAGCACGGACGTGCGCCCCGCCCCCAGGGCACGCGCCGCGTGCGCGTTGACCACGGCGGGCCGCAGGTCCGCGTCCACCAGGACGACACCCCAGCTCGCGTCCTCCAGCAGGGCCTCGCTCAGCGCGATGGAGCGCTCCAGGTCGATCTGCGCGTGCACCTCGCTGAACGCGCAGTACACCCCCGCCGGCTTCCCGTCGGGACCGCGGACCGCCGCCGACTGGGTGCGCACCAGCACCCGGCCGCCGTCCTTCGTCAGCAGCGCGAACTCGTGCACCTGGCGCCCCGGCGCCCGCATCGCGGACAGCAGCCGGTCCTCCACCTCGCCGGCGTCCGCGCTGCGCACGGCCCACCCGGCGAAGCCCTGCCGTCCCACGGCCTCGGCCGCGCTCCAGCCGAGGATCCGCTCCGCCTCGCGGTTCCAGTGGGTCACGACCCCGTCCGCGTCGAAGGCGCACAGGGCCGCGTCCATGCCGTCGAGGAGCGCGGCCAACAGGTCCGCGCCGTCCCGCTCGGGCTGCTCCGGCTCGTCCGGCCCCAGCTCGTCGGTGGTCCCACTACGCCGGGAAGCACTCACCTGGACCCCCTGCAGGCTGCGTCCGCCGTACGGTACGTCGGTTCACTCACTGGCCTTCATTCAACTCGAACGTGATGCAACACACACCGAGTTCCCGCAACTTCGCGGAAATCGTTGTACTGCGGAAACTCGGCATACGCCCCCGTCATGAAGGGGCATGGCGGAAGTCATTCGGGACCGGCGGAGAGCGTCAGATCGACCCATTCGTCGTGCTCGCCGTCGAGCACGTACCGCTCCTTCTCCACGAACCCGCGCGCTCCGGCGAACCGCAGTCCGTCGCCGTTGGCCGCCAGCACCACGGTCTCCACCGCCCCGGCGCCCAGCACGCGCGCGTGCGCCAGCCCTTCCTCGTAGAGCGCCGTACCGATCCCGCGGCCCCGGTAGGCCGGCAGCACGCGCGCGATCACGGTCGCCACCCGCTCCTCGCCGCCGGGCGGCCGCACGGTGGAGCAGCCGACGAGGACGTCCCCGAGGTAGGCGTTGGCCAGGCGGTTGCGTCCGACGCGTTCCCGCGCCTCGTCGAGGGTCATGGCGGCCGGCGGCACGATCACGTTGTGCACGTGCCGCCACTCCTCCACCATGGCGTCCCCGTCCACCGGCTCGATCCGCAGCGCCGCCGCGGGGCCGGCCGTGACCGTCCCCCGCCGCGCGTCCACCTCGATCTCGATGCGCATCCGCTCGTCCGCGAGCCCGCAGACCATCATCGTCGCGGCCGGCCGCACCCGGCCGAACGCCCGCCGCAGCACGGGCCAGCACGGCTCGAAGTCCTCCCGCGCGGGCAGCAGGTACCGCACCCGCACCACGTCCGCGAACGTGCAGCCCGCCTCGGCCAGCGCGGCCCCGACGTTCCGCAGGCACTGCTCGGCCTGCTCCACCACGTCCTCGGAGATCGTCATCGACGTGTAGTCGAACCCCGTCGTCCCCGACACGTGCACCCGGTCCCCGTCGACGACGGCCCGGGCGTACCCGATCCGCTCCTCGAAGGTCGACCCGCTGACTATCGCCCGCCTGACCGGCGGGTCCCCCTGGCGTTCCGTCATGGGCGAAACCGTAGGTGACCAGCGAAGACGCGTCCATGGGAGATCGACAACGAATCGACCCGGAAATTCGATTGATCGGCGGCCGACCGGTTCTTAAGGTGGGCCGTACACGAGAAGGGAGGTGGTTCGGCAGATGTATGACAACCGGACGCGTGAGGTGGCTGCGGGCTAGCGGCCCGGCACCACACGGAGTGCGGCGCCGGACCAGCGCGTGACAGACGCGTGCAGCCGGCCCAATCCCAAGCAGTCACCCGACCCGCGAGTCGCCGGTACGTCCGGCCGGCTCCTCCACGGAGGAACCAGACTCGCGGGTCGCCTGCGTTCAGGGGCCCCGACCTCAGCCCGCGATGTCGGCGTAGCCCTCGATCTCGCGCGGGTCGCGGGTGCCCGGGCCGACGTAGCGGGCGGAGGGGCGGACCAGGCGGCCGGTGCGCTTCTGCTCCAGGATGTGGGCGGACCAGCCGGCGGTGCGGGCGCAGGTGAACATCGAGGTGAACATGGGCGCCGGGACCTGAGCGAAGTCCAGCATGATGGCGGCCCAGAACTCGACGTTGGTGGCCAGCACCCGGTCGGGGCGGCGCGCGTGCAGCTCGGCGAGGGCGGCCTTCTCCAGGGCCTCGGCGACCTCGTAGCGCGGGGCGCCCAGTTCGCGGGCGGTGCGGCGCAGGACGCGGGCGCGCGGGTCCTCGGCGCGGTAGACCCGGTGGCCGAAGCCCATGAGGCGTTCGCCCGCGTCGAGGGTCTTCTTGACGTAGGCCTCGGCGTCGCCGGTGCGCTCGATCTCCTCGATCATGTGCAGGACGCGCGAGGGGGCGCCGCCGTGCAGCGGGCCGGACATGGCGCCCACGGCCCCGGAGAGGGCGGCGGCGACGTCGGCGCCGGTGGAGGCGATGACGCGGGCGGTGAAGGTGGAGGCGTTCATGCCGTGCTCGGCGGCGGAGGTCCAGTAGGCGTCGACGGCGGCGACGTGCTTGGGGTCGGGCTCGCCGCGCCAGCGGATCATGAAGCGTTCGACGATGGACTCGGCCTTGTCGATCTCGCGCTGCGGGACCATGGGCAGGCTCTGGCCGCGCGCCGACTGGGCGACGTAGGACAGGGCCATGACGGCGGCGCGGGCGAGGTCGTCGCGGGCCTGGCCGGCGTCGATGTCCAGGAGGGGTTTGAGGCCCCAGGCGGGGGCGAGCATGGCGAGGGCGGACTGGACGTCGACCCTGATGTCGCCGGAGTGCACGGGGATGGGGAAGGGCTCGGCGGGCGGCAGGCCGGGGTTGAAGGCCCCGTCGACGAGCAGGCCCCAGACGTTGCCGAAGGAGACGTGCCCGACCAGGTCCTCGATGTCGACGCCGCGGTAGCGCAGGGCGCCGCCCTCCTTGTCGGGTTCGGCGATCTCCGTCTCGAACGCGACGACTCCCTCTAGCCCGGGTACGAAGTCGGACATCAGGCGGCTCCTCGTGATCAGTGGTGTACGGCGACCTGGGCGGAGACGGTGCGGCGCCTCCATGGATCCACGGTCGTGCGTCGACTCGCGGTCCCGGCGGTCACCCCTGTGATGCCCCGTACGGCCGTCGGTCATCCGGCCGGAGCGGGACCAAGAACCATATCCCCGGGTGTCACGTTTGGGGAGTGGGTGCGGCACTGGGTGCCACCCCGGCCGGGTGGTGGAGCGGATGCGGCAGGATGGGCGGCGTGACCGATCGCGAAGCCGATTCCGCCGTCCCCGCCGCCGCAGTCCCCTTCGATCTCGCCTCGATGCGCAAGCAGTACCGGGCCGAGGGACTGTCCGAGACCGAGCTGGCGGCGACGCCCGTCGAGCAGTTCGCGCGCTGGTTCAAGCAGGCGGCGACGGACGGCGGGCTGTTCGAGCCGAACGCCATGGTGGTCTCCACGGCGGACACCGAGGGGCGGCCCAGCTCCCGCACGGTGCTGCTGAAGCACTTCGACGCGCAGGGGTTCGTCTTCTACACCAACTACGACTCCCGCAAGGGACGTGAGCTGGACGCGAACCCGTACGTCTCGCTGCTGTTCCCGTGGCATCCGATGGCCCGGCAGGTCGTGGTCACGGGCATGGCGCGGCGCACCGGGCGGGACGAGACCGCCGCGTACTTCCGGACCCGGCCGCACGGCTCCCAGCTGGGTGCGTGGGCGAGCGTCCAGTCGTCGGTGGTGGCGGACCGCCGTGCCCTGGACGGTGCGTACGCCGAGCTGGCGGCGCGCTATCCGGAGGGCGAGCAGGTGCCGGTGCCGCCGCACTGGGGCGGGTTCCGGGTGGTGCCTCAGGCGGTGGAGTTCTGGCAGGGCCGGGAGAACCGGCTGCACGACCGGCTGCGGTACGTGGCGGAGGGCGGCGGGAGCTGGCGGGTGGAGCGGCTGAGTCCGTGACGGGTCCGGGCGCCGGGCCTACAGCTTGCCCCAGAGGTACGCCGTGCGGTGGCCGTCGAGGACGGCGGCCAGACGGGCCCGGAAGTCGTCGCCGAGTTCGGGCCAGTTCCAGAACTCCAGGCCGAGGCGGCCGACCGCCAGCCGGTCGTCGGTCCAGAGCCACTCGCTCAGGGGGACGTCGCGGGCGCAGGCGGGACAGGTCACGTCGGCGTGCCCGGTGTCCTGCCAGGCGGTGATCGCCGCTGAGAAGCGGGGCCAGGCGCCCTCTCCCTCGTCTTCGTCCTCGTCCGACAGATCCCCCTCGCCCTCGTCCGACAGGTCCGTGGTGGTCCGGCAGCGGGGGCAGGTGACGGCCTCGGGTTCGTCCTGGCCGCTGTCGAAGACGGTGGGTCCGGTGTGCACGGCGAGCCCGTCGAACGGTTCCCCGTCGGGGTCGTCGTCGGCCACCGCCCGGTTCCAGTGGGGTCCGGGCGGGTGCCCGAGGGGCTGCCCGAGGACGCAGACCTCGCGGTCGGCGAGGACGATGCCCTCGCTCACCAGCCACGCGACCGCGCGCTCGGCGAGTTCTTCGGCCTCCGCCTCGCCGGCGTCGAGGTCGACGATCGTCTGGAAGTAGTCACCCATGGCCGGGACGGTAGCGCCGGGCACTGACAGCGCCCCGGTGCCGGACGCCGGTCACTGCGCAAGCGCCGCGTCCAGCAGCCGGGCCCACTGCTCGACCACCCGTTCCCGCCGTGCCGCGTCGTCGGTGAGGAGGTTGGCCAGGCCCAGGCCGCGGGCCATGTCGAGAAGGCCCTGGACGGTTTCGCGGGCGCCGGGGCGGGTTTCGTCGGCGTCGAGGAGGTCGACGGCGATGCGGTGGGTCTCGCGGCCGACGCGGGCCTCCAGTTCGGTGACTCTCTCGCGCAGTTGCTCCTCGTTGGAGGCGGCCACCCACAGGTGCAGGGCGGCGCGGAAGAGCGGGCCGGTGTAGAGGTCGACGAGGGCGGCGACCACCGCACGCCGGTCGTCGGCGCCGGCACCCTCGGGGAACAGGGCGCGCAGGGCGACGGAGCGTTCCTCGGCGACGTACTCGACGGCGGCCGTGAAGAGGTCCTCGCGGGTCGGGAAGTGGTGCTGGGCGGCGCCGCGGGAGACGCCGGCGTGTTCGGCGACGACGGAGACGGTGGAGCCGGCCCAGCCGCGTGCGGCGAGGCAGGCCACGGCGGCTTCCAGGAGCCGCTGCCGGGTGGCCCGGCTGCGGTCCTGCTTGGGCACGCGCTCCGCACGCTCGGCCGCGCCCGCGGCGCCGCTCACACCACCCATTCCGGATCCCGTCGTTCGAGGAAGGCCGTCATCCCCTCGCGGGCCTGCGGGGAGGCGAACAGCCGGGCCGAGAGCGCGGTCAGGTCGGCCGCGTCCCGGTCGAAGGCCTCCAGCACCCTAGCCGTGAGCAGCCGTTTCGTCTCGGCCAGGCCCTGCGGTGAGGCACGGCGCACACCGTCGAGGACGGGTTCGAGTACGGCGTCCACGTCGTCGCCGGCCGCCGTGACCAGGCCGGTGCGGGCGGCCTCGGCGGCGTCGAAGCGTTCGCCGGTGAGGTAGTGGCGGGCGAGGGCGCGGGGGTCGGTGCGGGGCAGCAGGGTCAGGGAGATGACGGCGGGTGCCACGCCGATGCGGACCTCGGTGAAAGCGAAGGTCGACTCGGTGGACGCCGCCGCGATGTCGCAGGCGCCGACCAGCCCGAGCCCGCCCGCGCGGACGTGCCCGGCGATGCGGGCGATCACCGGCTTCGGCACCTCGATGATCCGCCGGAGGAGGCCGACCAGGGCGTCGGGGTCGGGCGGGTCGCGCAGGTCGGCGCCGGCGCTGAAGGTGGTGCCGGTGTGGGTGAGGACGACGGCGCGGACGGCGGGGTCCCGGCCCGCGTCGGTGAGGGCCTCGGTCAGGTCGCCGACGAGGGCGGCGGAGAGGGCGTTGCGGTTGTGCGGGGAGTCGAGGGTGAGGGTTTCGATCCCCCGGTCCCGGGCGCGGGCGACGAGACTCATGCGCGTCCCCGCAGTTCCCGGCGGAGGATCTTGCCGCTGGCCGCCCGGGGCACGGCGTCGACGAGGGTGACCTTGCGGACGCGTTTGTAAGGGGCGACGCGTTCGGCGACGTACATCATGATCTCGCCCTCCGCGAGGTCGGGTGCGGCCGGCTGGCGTACGACGAAGGCGTGCGGTACTTCGTTGCCGTCGTCGTTGTACTCGCCGACGACGGCCGCGTCGGCGATGCCGGGGTGGGTGAGCAGGAGGGCCTCCAGTTCGGCGGGGGCCACCTGGAAGCCCTTGTACTTGATCAGCTCCTTGACGCGGTCGACGACGAACAGCCAGCCGTCGGTGTCGACGTGGCCGACGTCGCCGGTGTGCAGCCAGCCCTCCTCGTCGATCATGGCGGCGGTGGCGTCGGGGCGGCCGAGGTAGCCCTTCATGATCTGGGGCCCGCGGATGAGGATCTCCCCGGACTCGTCGGCGGGCAGGTCCTTTCCGGGCTCGGTGAGGGAGACGATCCGCATCTCGGTGCCCGCGATGAGCTTGCCGACGGTGCCGGGCGGCGCGTCGGTCATGGCGTCCAGGGGGACGACGTGGGTGCCCGGGGACAGTTCCGTCATGCCGTAGGCCTGGCCGACGGGCGGCAGGCCGAGCCGCCGGGAGCAGGCGGCGGCGAGGCGTGCGTCCAGCGGGGCGGCGGCGCTGACGATGTACTTCAGCGAGGACAGGTCGTAGTCGGCGACCAGGGGGTGCTTGGCGAGCGCCAGGACGATCGGCGGGGCGACGTACAGGCTGGTGATGCGGTGGTTCTGGATGGCGGCGAGGAACTGCTCCAGGTCGAAGCGGGGCAGGACGACGACGGTGGCGCCGAGCCTGAGCGGGGCGTTCATCAGGGCGGTGAGGCCGTAGATGTGGAAGAACGGCAGGACGGCGAGGACGCGGTCGCCGGGTGCGGCGGGCATGAGGGGTTCGAGCTGGGCGAGGTTGGTGGCGATCTGCCGGTGGGTGAGCATGACGCCCTTGGGGGTGCCGGTGGTGCCGGAGGAGTACGGCAGGGCGGCGACGTCCTCGGCCGGGTCGATCGCGACGGAGGGTTCGGGCGCCGTCGAGGCCAGCATGTCGACGAGCGAGCGGTGGCCGGGCGCGCTGTCGCAGACCAGGATCTCCTGGACGCCGCCCGCGAGTTCGGCGGCGCGGCGGGCGGTGTCCAGGAGCGGTGAGACGGTGACGATCCAGCGGGCGGCGCAGTCCCTCAGCTGCTTGGCGAACTCCTCGGCGGTGGCGAGCGGGTGCACGGTGGTGACGGAGGCGCCCGCGCGGGTGGCGGCGTAGAAGGCCAGGGGGAAGGCGACGGTGTTGGGGCTGTGCAGGGCGAGGACGTCGCCCTTGCGCACGCCGGCCTCGGCGAGGGCGGCGGCGACGCGCCGGTGGAACCGGTCCACCTGCTCGTAGGTGAGGGTGGTGCCGTCGGTGCCGTCGATCAGCGCCGGGGCGTCCCCGAAGGCGGCGGCCCCGCCGAGCACGGCGTCGTGGATGGGCAGGTCGACGGGCGGGACGTCTGCGTACTCGCTGCGGAACACGGTTCCTCCAACACGGGCTGGATACGGCCTAGTACGACTTGGGCAGGCCCAGGGTCTGGTGGGAGACGTAGTTGAGGATCATCTCCCGGCTGACGGGTGCGATACGCGCCACGCGCGAGGCCGTGACGAGCCGGCCGAGCCCGTATTCGCGGGTGAGGCCGTTGCCGCCGAGGGTGTGCACGGCCTGGTCGACGGCCTTCACGCAGGCCTCCCCGGCCGCGTACTTCGCCATGTTGGCGGCCTCACCGGCGCCGATGTCGTCGCCCGCGTCGTACAGGTGGGCGGCCTTCTGCATCATCAGGCGGGCGAGTTCCAGCTCGATGTGCGCCTGGGCGAGGGGGTGGGCGATCGCCTGGTGGGCACCGATGGGGGTCTTCCAGACGGTGCGCTCGCGGGCGTAGTCGAGGGCGCGGGAGAGGGCGTAGCGGCCCATGCCGATTCCGAAGGCGGCGGTCATGACGCGCTCGGGGTTGAGGCCGGCGAAGAGCTGGAGGAGGCCCGCGTCCTCGTCGCCGACCAGGGCGTCGGCGGGCAGCCGGACGTCGTCGAGGGTCAGCTCGAACTGCCGCTCCACGGCGTTGAGTTCCATGTCGATGGGGCGGCGCTCGAAGCCGGGGGCGTCGCGCGGGACGATGAACAGGCAGGGCTTGAGCTTGCCGGTGCGGGCGTCCTCGGTGCGGCCGACGATGAGGGTGGCGTCGGCGATGTCGACGCCGGAGACGAAGACCTTGCGTCCGGTGAGGATCCAGTCCCCGGTGGCCGCGTCGCGGCGGGCGGTGGTGGTGATGCGGTGGCTGTTGGAGCCGGCGTCGGGTTCGGTGATGCCGAAGGCCATGAGGCGGGTGCCGTCGGCGAGGGACGGCAGCCAGTCGCGTTTTTGCTCCTCGGTGCCGAAGCGGGCGATGACGGTGCCGCAGATCGCCGGGGAGACGATCATCATGAGCAGCGGGTTTCCGGCGGCGCCCAGCTCTTCGAGGACGAGGGCGAGTTCGGTGATGCCGGCGCCGCCGCCTCCGTAGGCCTCGGGGAGGTTGACGCCTATGTAGCCGAGCTTGGCGGCTTCCTGCCAGAGGCGTTTGTTGTCTTCGGCGTTGAGGGTGTGGGGGTGGGTTTTGGCGAATGCCGCCACCGCTTCTCGGAGGGACTTGTGCTCTTCGGATTCGATGAGGGTGGTCACGAGGCTCCTTCGGTCGCTGTACGAGTGCGGGTCCGTTGTGGCTGGTCGCGCAGTTCCCCGCGCCCCTGGGTCAGTCGGACTCGACGACCGCCAAGAGGGCGCCCATCTCCACTTGTCGTCCGACGCCTACCGGGAGCGCCGTCAATTTCCCCGTCACCGGAGCCGTGATGCGGTGTTCCATCTTCATGGCCTCCAGCCACAGGAGGGGTTGGCCCGCCTGGACGGTGGAGCCCTCGGTCAGGCCCTCCGCGACGCGGACGACCGTGCCCGGCATGGGGGCCAGGAGGGAGCCCGGGGCGTGCTGGGTGGCGGGGTCGGGGAAGCGGGGCAGGGCGGTCAGCGCGGTGGCGTTGACGTGGACGCGGTCGCCGTAGCGGGCGATGTCGAAGCGGCGTTGTACGCCGTCCGTTTCGAGGACGA
Source organism: Streptomyces sp. KPB2 (assembly GCF_003950055.1). Lineage (NCBI taxonomy): Bacteria > Bacillati > Actinomycetota > Actinomycetes > Kitasatosporales > Streptomycetaceae > Streptomyces > Streptomyces sp. KPB2. The sequence goes on along the minus strand of NZ_CP034353.1, from coordinate 4,637,738 downwards.
CCAGGCCGGGATCGGCCCGCACCACGTGTACGCCCTCGGCGGTGAGGCCGGTGCGGGTGTGGTGGTAGCGGACCTCGTGCTCCTCCCCCGCCACCGCGTACCGCTTGACCTGCGGCCCCGAGGGCAGGTTGCGCCAGCCGCCGAAGCGGCCCGTGCGGGTGCTCGCGTCGGCGAGGGCGGCGGCCAGGGGGGCGAGGGGGTCGGGGGCGGACCGGGTGAGGTCGGTCAGGTGGCGGTCGTAGAAGCCCGTGTCCATGCGGCCGGAGGTGAACTCCTCGTGGCGCAGGGAGCGGACGAGCAGGTCGCGGTTGGTGACCGGGCCGTGGATCACCGCCCGCTCCAGGGCGCCGGCGAGGCGGCGCACGGCCTCCGCGCGCGTGGGGGCGTGGGCGACCGCCTTGGCGAGCATCGGGTCGTAGTGGACGCCGATGTCGTCGCCGTCGGTGTAGCCGGTGTCCAGGCGGATGCCGTCGGGCACGGCGAGGCGGTGCAGGCGGCCGGTCTGGGGCGCCCAGCCGCTCGCCGGATCCTCGGCGTACAGGCGGGCCTCGACGGCGTGGCCACGCGCGCGTGGGGGGTCGGCTTCGAGGGCGTGGCCTTCGGCGACGCGCAGTTGGAGGGCGACGAGGTCGATGCCGAAGACGGCCTCGGTGACGGGGTGTTCGACCTGGAGGCGGGTGTTCATCTCCAGGAAGTGGGCCCTGCCGTCGGCGACGAGGAACTCGACGGTGCCGGCGCCGACGTAGTCGACGGCGCGGGCGGCGCGTACGGCGAGGTCGTGGAGTTCGGCGGTGAGTTCGGGGGTGAGACCGGGCGCCGGGGCCTCCTCGATCACCTTCTGGTGGCGGCGCTGGAGGGAGCAGTCGCGGGTGCCGAGGGCCCACACCGTGCCGTGGGTGTCGGCGAGGATCTGCACCTCGACGTGGCGGCCGTTCTCCAGGTAGGGCTCGACGAAGACCTCGCCGTCGCCGAAGGCGCTGGTGGCCTCCGCGCGGGCGGCGGTCAGTGCGGCGTCGAGGTCGGCGAGGTCGCGTACGACGCGCATGCCGCGTCCGCCGCCGCCCGCCGCCGCCTTCACCAGCACCGGCAGGTCGGCCTCGGTGACGTCTGCGGGGTCGGTGAGGGGCGCGATGCCCATGAGTTCCTTGGCGCGGGTCTTGGACGCCATCGCCTCGACGGCCTCGGGCGGCGGCCCGATCCACACCAGCCCGGCGTCCCGTACGGCGCGGGCGAAGTCGGCGTTCTCGGAGAGGAAGCCGTAGCCGGGGTGGACGGCGTCGGCCCCCGCGGCGACGGCGGCCTTCACGATCAGGTCGCCGCGCAGGTAGGTGTCGGCGGGGGACGCGCCCGGCAGGCGTACGGCGGCGTCGGCCTCGCGCGCGTGGAGGGCGTTCGCGTCGGCGTCCGAGTGCACGGCGATGGTGCGGATGCCCCACTGGCGGCAGGTGCGGAAGACGCGGCAGGCGATCTCGCCCCGGTTGGCGACGAGTACGGAAGTGATCACTGGTCTCTCACCCTCACATGCGGAAGACGCCGAAGCCGCCGCGCGCGCCCTCGTAGGGGGCGGTGTGGACGGCGGACAGGCACAGGCCGAGGACGGTGCGGGTGTCGCGGGGGTCGATGACGCCGTCGTCGTAGAGCCGCCCGGACAAGAACATCGGCAGCGACTCGGACTCGATCTGCTGCTCCACCATGGCGCGCAGGGCGGCGTCGCCCTCGTCGTCGTAGGGCTGCCCCTTCGCGGCGGCGGACTGGCGGGCGACGATGGACAGGACGCCGGCGAGCTGCTGCGGGCCCATGACGGCGGACTTGGCGCTGGGCCAGGCGAAGAGGAAGCGGGGGTCGTAGGCGCGGCCGCACATGCCGTAGTGGCCGGCGCCGTAGGAGGCGCCGAGGAGGACGGACAGGTGGGGGACGCGGGAGTTGGAGACCGCGTTGATCATCATGGCGCCGTGCTTGATGATCCCGCCCTGTTCGTACTCCTTGCCGACCATGTAGCCGGTGGTGTTGTGGAGGAAGAGCAGCGGGATGTCGCGCTGGTTGGCGAGCTGGATGAACTGGGCGGCCTTCTGCGACTCCTCGCTGAACAGGACCCCCTGGGCGTTGGCGAGGATGCCCACCGGGTAGCCGTGCAGGCTCGCCCAGCCGGTCGTCAGGCTCGTCCCGTACAGGGGCTTGAACTCGTCGAAGTCGGAGGCGTCGACGATCCGGGCGATCACCTCGCGCGGGTCGAAGGGGGCCTTGAGGTCGGCGGGGACGATGCCGAGCAGGTCCTCCGGGTCGTACTTGGGCGGCTCGGCGAGGGGCGGGTCGGCGTATGCCTTGCGGTGGTTGAGACGGGCGACGACCCGGCGGGCCTGGCGCAGGGCGTCCGGTTCGTCGACGGCGAAGTGGTCGGCGAGACCGGAGGTGCGGGCGTGCATCTCGGCGCCGCCCAGCGACTCGTCGTCGCTCTCCTCGCCGGTGGCCATCTTGACCAGCGGCGGACCGCCGAGGAACACCTTGGCGCGTTCCTTGACCATGATGGTGTGGTCGGACATGCCGGGGATGTAGGCGCCCCCGGCGGTCGAGTTGCCGAAGACGACCGCGACGGTCGGGATGCCGGCCGCCGACAGCCGGGTGAGGTCGCGGAAGATCGCGCCGCCCGGGATGAAGATCTCCTTCTGGGAGGGCAGGTCGGCGCCGCCGGACTCGACGAGGCTGATGCAGGGCAGCCGGTTGGCGAGGGCGATGTCGTTGGCGCGCAGGGCCTTCTTCAGCGACCAGGGGTTGCTGGCGCCGCCGCGCACGGTCGGGTCGTTGGCGGTGATCAGGCACTCGACGCCCTCGACGACTCCGATGCCGGTGACGAGGGAGGCGCCCACGGTGTACTCGCTTCCCCAGCCGGCCAGCGGCGACAGTTCCAGGAAGGGCGTGTCGGGGTCGAGGAGCAGTTCGATGCGCTCGCGGGCCAGCAGTTTGCCGCGCTTCCGGTGCCGGGCGACGTACTTCTCGCCGCCGCCCGCGAGGGCCTTGGCGTGCTCGGCGTCCAGCTCGGCGAGCCTGGTGAGCATGGCCTCGCGGTTGGCGCGGTGGTCGGGGTCGGTGGGGTCCAGAGCCGACGGCAGGACGGTCACAGCAGGGCCTCCGGGGTGTACGGCGGCACGGTCACAGCAGGGCCTCCGGGATGTCCAGGTGCCGGGCGCGCAGCCATTCGCCGAGCGCCTTGGCCTGCGGGTCGAAGCGGGCCTGCGCGGCGACGCCCTCGCCGAGGATGCCTTCGACGACGAAGTTGAGGGCGCGCAGGTTGGGGAGCGGGTGCCGGGTGACGGTCAGGTCGCGGGCCTCGGGGATCAGCTCGCGGAACCGGTCGCCGGTCAGTTCGTGGGCGAGCCAGCGCCAGGCGTCGTCGGTCCGCGCCCACACGCCGACGTTGGCGTCGCCGCCCTTGTCGCCGCTGCGGGCTCCGGCGACGAGGCCGAGGGGGGCGCGGCGGACGGGGCCGGGCGGGAGGGGCTCGGGCAGCGGCGGTTCCGGTACGGCGCGGAGTACGGCGGTGTCCCGCGCGGCCGGTACCGGGACGCGCCGCCCGTCGTGGAGTACGGCGACGTGGTCGACGGTTTCCTGCGGGACGTGGGCGGCCTCGAACACGCCGTAGGGCGCGCCCTTTCCCGGGGGCGCGAGCACGTGGAACCCGGGGTAGCTCGCGAGGGCGAGTTCGATCGCGGCGCCGCTCAGCGCCCGCCCGACGGCCTCCTGGTCGGCGTCCCGCACGACGAGCCGCAGCAGCGCGCTCGCCGTCTCCTCGGTCGCGGCGTCCGGCCGGTCGGTGCGGGCCAGGTCCCAGCGGACGTCGGAGACCTTTGCGAGCGCCGGTTCCATCTGGTGCCGCACCAGCGCGGCCTTGGCCTCGACGTCGAGGCCGGTGAGGACGAAGGCGACCTCGTTGCGGAAGCCGCCGAGCCGGTTGAGGCCGACCTTGAGGGTGGGCGGCGGTGCCTCGCCGCGCACGCCCTCGACGCGGACGCGGTCGGGGCCGTCCTGGGTGAGCCGTACGGTGTCCAGCCGGGCGGTGACGTCGGGTCCGGCGTACCGGGCGCCGCCCGTCTCGTACAGCAGCTGGGCGGTGACGGTGCCGACGTCGACGAAGCCGCCGGTGCCGTCGTGCTTGGTGAGGACCGAGGTGCCGTCGGCGTGCAGTTCGGCGAGCGGGAAGCCGGGGCGTCGTACGTCGCCGTCCCGGAAGAAGGCGTAGTTGCCGCCGGTGGCCTGCGTCCCGCACTCCAGCAGGTGCCCGGCGACGACGGCGCCCGCGAGCCGGTCGTACTCCGTCGGCTCCCAGCCGAAGTGCGCGGCGGCGGGCCCGGTGACCAGGGCGGCGTCGGTGACACGGCCCGTGACGACCACGTCGGCGCCGGCCCGCAGGCAGGCGGCGATACCGAAGCCGCCGAGGTAGGCGTGCGCGGCCAGGGTGCCGGGGTGGGCGGCGGTGAGGTCGTCGCCCTCGACGTGGGCGACGCGGACGGGGATGCCGAGGCGGTCGGCGAGCGCGCGTACGGCGTCGGCGAGACCGGCGGGATTGAGTCCCCCGGCGTTGGTGACGATCCTGACTCCCCGCTCGTGGGCGAGCCCCAGGCACTCCTCCAGCTGCCGCAGGAAGGTACGGGCGTACCCGGCGTCCGGGTTCTTCAGCCGGTCCCGGCCCAGGATGAGCATGGTCAGCTCGGCGAGGTAGTCGCCGGTGAGGACGTCCAGGGGGCCGCCGGTGAGCATCTCGCGCAGGGCGGAGAAGCGGTCGCCGTAGAAGCCGGAGGCGTTGCCGACGCGGAGCACGCTCACTTGGCGGTTCCCTTCGGCGGGCGTCCGCCTCCGGGCGGTCCGGCGAAGGCCTGGGCGATGTCCAGCCAGCGGTCGGCGTCCGCGCCCTCGGCGGTGAGCGCGAGGTCGGCGCGATGGGCGCGCTGGGTGGCGAGGAGGCAGAAGTCGAGCGCGGGGCCGGTGACGCGCTGCGGGGCGTCCTCCGGGCCGTACGTCCACAGGTCGCCGCCGGGGCCGGTGAGTTCGACGCGGAACGGCTCGGCGGGCGGGGTGAGTCCGTGGGCGGCGTAGGCGAAGTCCCGGGCGCGGACGCCGATGCGGGCGACGTGGCGCAGGCGGTCGGTGGGCGGGCGGGACACGCCGAGGGCCGCCGCGACGTCCAGGCCGTGGGCCCAGGTCTCCATCAGGCGGGCGGTGGCCATGGAGGCGGTGGCCATGGGTGGGCCGTACCAGGGGAAGCGGGCCCCGGGGGCGGCGGCGCGCAGGGCCTGGTCGAGGGCGGCGCGGCCCTCCCGCCAGGCGGTCAGCAGCTCGGCGGGGGCTTGTTCGGCGCCCTGCTCGGCGGCGTCGTCGACGTACCGGTCGGGGGCGGCGAGGGCCTGTTCGATCAGCCCCTTGAACCCGTCCTCGTCGGTGACCGCGACCAGGGCGGCCCGGTCGGTCCAGTGCAGGTGCGCGATCTGGTGGGCGATCGTCCAGCCGGGCGCCGGGGTGGCCGTCCGCCACTCCTCCGGGCTCAACTTGGCCACCAGCGCGTCGAGTTCCTCGCTCTCCTCGCGCAGGTCGTCGATCACGGGCGTCGGGTCGGACACGGGGCGCTCCCCTCGGGCACGGCGGTGTGCGGGGCGGTGTGGGGAGGAGCATGGCAGGGCGGGGATTAACAATCAAGCGCGCTTGCATGATTTTGTGCGGCGGACGGGCGCCGGGTGCCGTCGGTCACCTCGGCCTCGGACCCGCGCGGTCACGCGGCCGGCCAGACCGTCAGATCCGTGGCGAGGAAGCCGATGTCCGGCATCGCGGTCGACTTCGTCTCGATGACCATCAGCGCGATGTCGCCGTTGCGGTGCTTGACGCAAATCTCGCTTCCTGCCGCCTTGTCGGCCAGCAGGAGCTTGTGGGACGCCTCCGTATCGGAGGTCAGCCGACGGCACGTCTCGTATGTGGCGCCGGGACCGAGGACGTTGTGGACCAGGACGCTGGTGTCGCTCGTCAGCTCGCAGCCGACGTTCTCGCAACCGAAGCGGATGTCGCCCTTGCGGTCCTTGCGTTCCTCGCCGTTGTGAAGGATCAGCGAGTTGTCGTGGGTCAGCAACGGGGTGAGGTAGACGTGGGGCTGCGGAGCAGTAGCCCCGGCCGCGGGGCCGTCAACCCCCGTGTCCGACGTGCCGGCGGACGAGCGGGCCCCCGTCCCGGCCGACGACGCGGCGGCCTCCCCGGCCGGGGCCGACCCCTTCGCCTGCGGGCGGGGCGTACCGGACGCCGAATCGGACGCCGCAGCCGACGCGGCCGCGTCCCGGGCGCGGTCGAGGCCCCGGCCCGCCGCATCGAGGAGCATCGACCCCGCCAGGATCACCAGGCCGCACGCGACGACGGCGGCGGCCGAGATCAAGGCGGTGCGTCTTCTGCGGCGCTTGCGCTCCTCCGGCCCGGCCGGAGGCCGCGGCACGAACGGCCCTCCCGGGCCGGCGGCGGTCTGCCAGGGCGCGGGGGCACCCTGCCAGGGCATCGGCGCCGTTCCCTGTGGGGCGGTCCACGGGGCCGTGTGCGCCGCGGTCGGGCCCGGGGCCGCGACCGGAGTGGCGGCGGTCGCCGCCCCCGTGGCCGCGACCGGCGGAGGAACCGTCACCGGCGGCCCGGCGATCTCCCGCCACACGGCGGGCCCGGTGTCCTCACCGGCGTCCCGGCCCAGCTCCCGGCGGCACCACTCGACCAGCTCCGCCGGGGTGGCCCGTTCCCCGGGGTCGGCGGCCAGGCACCGGCCGAGGAGGTCGCGCAGGCGCTCGGGGAGCTCGGAGAAGTCGGGCTCGGAGTGGACGATCCGGTACAGCACGGTGGCGGCCGGGCCGTCGCCGTACAGCGGCCTGCCCAGCGCCGCGAACGCGGCCGTCTGCCCGAGCGAGAAGATGTCGGTCGCCGCCGTGACGTCGCCCCCGGAGGCCTGCTCGGGGGCCATGTACTGGGGCGTGCCGATGGTGGTGCCCGTGGCGGTGTGCGCGGTGCTGTCGGCGGCGAGCGAGATGCCGAAGTCGATGACGCGCGGGCCGTCGTCGGCCAGCAGCACGTTCGCCGGCTTGAGGTCACGGTGCACGATGCCCGCGCCGTGGATGGCCTGCAGCGCCTCGGCGACCCCCGCCATCAGCCACAGCACCGCGGGCACCGGCAGCGGTCCGTTCCGGGCTACGGCGTCCGAGAGCGAGGGCCCGGGCACGTACAGGGTGGCCAGCCAGGGCGGGGTGCCGTCGGGGTCGGCGTCGATCAGTTCGGCGGTGTAGGCGCCCTTCACCCTCCGGGCGGCCTTGATCTCCCGGCCGAAACGCCGCCGGAAGGTCGCGTCGTCGGCCAGTTCCGACCGTACGACCTTGAGGGCCACGGGCCGGCCGCCCCGGGTGTGCGACAGGTAGACCCGGCCCATGCCGCCCGCTCCGAGCCGTGCCGCGAGACGGTAACCGGCCACCGTGCGCGGATCGTCGTCCTGCAAGGGCTGGAAGACCTCGGCCGTGTGATTCATCGGTTCCCTCCCCATGATCCCGATGAGCTGACCAGGTACGCAGCCTATGCGGTGGGGCCGTCACCGGACGCCGGAGGGGGCACCCTCCCCCACGGCCGCGCGGTCACCCGTCCGTCGGCGCGGCCAGCTCGGCGTCGGCACGCTCGGTGACGAGCGCGAGGACGCGGCCGGCGGCGGCCAGGTCCTCGGCGGGTATCCCGCCCCAGATGCGGGCGCTGACGGGCGCGACCTCGGCGCCGACGGCGGCGAGCAGTTCGCGCCCGGCGTCGGTGGCGGGCAGGTGCGCGCCGTCCTCGACCAGCAACCCCTTGTCCAGGAGCCCGTCGACGACGGTCCGGATGTCGGCCGGGTCGGCCTTGAGGGTGCCGCGCACGTCGGCGACGAGGCCGTCCCGCGTCGGCGGGGTCGGGGCGGTGGCCGCGGCGCGCAGGACCACCTGCTGCTGGAAGGTGACGCCGTGCCGGGCCAGGATCTGCTCCAGCACCCCGCGGGCGGCGTAGTGGGCCAGGCCGAGGACGCGGGCGTCCGCCGGTGGCACGTCGACGGTGGGCGCGGTGGGCGTGGTGGGCGTGGTGGTGGTCATGGCGTTGTCCTCCGGGTGCTCTCGTCGTTCGGTACGGGTGGAGCGAGAGGTGCGTCGAGCAGGGTCGTCAGTTCGTCGGTGAAGGCGCGGGTCCGCGCGGCGTCCAGGCCCCCGAGCGGCTCCAGCAACCGCTGGAGCAGTTCCTGGACCACCGTGATCGCCTCCCGCGTGACGGACTCGCCCCGCTCGGTGAGGGCGAGTTGCACGGCCCGCGGGTCCCTGGGGTCACGGGTGCGCTCGATCAGCCCCGCCGCTTCCAGTGCTCGCGCCAGCTTCGAGACGTACAGCGCCTCCAGCCCCGTGTGGTCGGCGAGCCGGCGCTGACTGGGCCGCTCACCGGCGCGCTGCATGCCGTACAGCGAGGCGACCACCGAGTACTGGGCGTGCGTGAGGCCGAGGGGAGCCACCGCGCGGTCGACGGCGACCCGCCACTTGTTGGCGAGCCGCCACACGAGGAAGCCGGGCGTCGCGTGCCGTGAACTCTTGCTCATGCGAAATACAGTACATGGCTACTATGTACATGGCTACTAAATGGCCCACCGCGACGGGCACCCGTCGGCGGGACGACGCCTAGGACGCCTCGGACGCCTAGGACGCTTAGGACGCCTGGGACGCCTCGGGAAGCGCCGCCGCCTTCCGCCGCCCCACCTGCGTCCGCACCGCGCCCATGCTCGCCGCGATGACCAGGGCGATGGCGGCGGACTGGGTGGCGGACAGGGCCTGGTCGAGGATGAGGAAACCGGCCGCCGCGGCGATGGCGGGCTCCAGGCTCATGAGGATGGCGAAGGTCGGCGCGGGCAGCCGGCGCAGGGCGAGCAGTTCGAGCGTGTAGGGCAGCACGGAGGATAGCAGGGCGACTCCGGCGCCCAGCGCGAGCGTCACCGGGTCGATCAGCTTCGACCCCGACTCGACGATGCCGAGCGGCAGGAACAGCAGCGCCCCGACCGCCATGGCCATCGCCAGTCCGTCGGCCTGCGGGAAACGGCGTCCGGTGCGGGCGCTGAACACGATGTACGCCGCCCACATCGCGCCCGCCGCCAGGGCGAAGGCGGCACCGGCCGGGTCGAGGCCGTCGAAGCCGCCGCCGCCCAGCAGGAAGACGCCGGCCAGGGCGAGCGCGGCCCACACCAGGTTGACCGCGCGGCGGGAGGCGAAGACGGACAGGGCGAGCGGGCCGAGCACCTCGAGGGTGACGGCGGGGCCGAGCGGGATGCGGTCGACGGCCTGGTAGAAGAGGCCGTTCATACCGGCCATGGCGATGCCGAAGACGACGACCGTGCCCCAGTCGGCCCGGGAGTGGCCGCGCAGCCGGGGCCGGCAGACCACGAGCATGACGACGGCGGCCACGGCGAGTCGCAGGGTCACCACGCCGAGCGCCCCGGCCCGCGGCATCAGACTCACCGCCAGCGCGGCGCCGAACTGCACGGAGAGCCCACCGGCGAGGACCAGACCGACCGGTCCGAGGGAACCGAACCGCCCGCCCGGCGCACCGTCCGGCACGGGCGCGTGGCCGACGGCGGGCGCGGCGGCAGCCGGGGACGAGGTGCCGGGGGTGGCGCTTGGGGTACTCACGGGGGCTCCGGGACGGTGTGCGGACGGACGTGGTTCAGTATGCTGCACTGCCTGGTTCAGAGTAGTGGACTCTGTCAGGCACGTAGCACTTTTACGCAACTGTCAGGTCCGGGGCGTACGGCTGTCAACGCACGTCCGCCAGGCGAGCCGGGAACGCCCGGCCCCGGCCGCGCACCGTGCGGGCGCCGTCCACTACCGTCCACCGGGTGAGACGACTCCTGACCCGCCTCTGGCGCCTGCTGCGCCCCGTGCAGAGCCGCGTGATGTGGCTGGTGAACGCCAAGTTCGTGGTCGGCGTGACCGGCGTCGTACGGGACGACGAGGGGCGGGTCCTGATGCTCAAGCACCGGCTGTGGGCGCCGGGCCGCCAGTGGGGTCTGCCGAGCGGCTTCGCGCACAAGGGCGAGGACTTCCGGCAGACCGTGGTCCGGGAGGTCAGGGAGGAGACCGGCCTCGACGTGGAGGTGGGCCGGCTGGTCATGTTGAACAGCGGCCTGCGCACCCGCCTGGAGGTGGCGTTCGAGGCCCGTCTGCTGGGCGGTGAGCTGCGCCTGGACCCGTTCGAGATCCTGGAGGCCCGCTGGTGCCGCCCGGACGACCTCCCCGAGGACGTCCAGCCGATGTGCCGCCCACTGGTGCGGGGAGAGACGGTGCCCTGAAATCCGCTCGCCGGGGTGTCGAAAACGGCGGTGCCCGATCGACGCCAGGGTGAAGGCAGTACGGCAGTACCCATCACCCTAGGAGGCACCCCTCATGACCGTGACCGCGGACCTGGCCATCACCCTGGACGGCTACGTCGCCGGCCCGAACGTCACCCTCGACAACCCGGGCGGCGACGGCGGCGAGCCGATCTTCGACTGGATCCACACCCTGGCGAGCTGGCGGGAGCGCCAGGGCATGACCGGCGGGGACGAGAACCGCGACTCGGAGCTGATGCGCGAGTGGTTCGACGCCACCGGGGCGGTGGTCATGGGCCGGATGATGTACGACACGGGCGAGGAGTTCTGGGGCGACAACCCGCCTTTCCGCACCCCGGTCTTCGTCCTGACCAACCGCCCCCGCCCCACCCTGGTGAAGGAGGGCGGCACCAGCTTCACCTTCGTCACCGACGGCATCCACAGCGCCCTGGAGCAGGCGAAGGCCGCGGCCGGGGACCGGAACGTGGACATCGGGGGCGGCGCGCACACGGTGCGGCAGTACCTCGCGGCGGACCTGGTCGACGAGCTCCAGTTGCACGTGGTGCCCGTGCTCCTCGGCGGCGGACTGCGCCTCTTCGAGGGGCTGGGGGCGCGGCGGCGCGACCTGGAACGGGTCAGGGTCGTCGAGACGCCGCCGGCCACCCACCTGAAGTACCGCTTCGCGAAGTGACCGGTCAGCCCATGCTCTTGGCGCCGTCCAGGGACTCCCGGATGATGTCGGCGTGGCCCGCGTGCTGGGCGGTCTCGGCCATGATGTGCATCAGCACCCGGCGGGCCGACCACTCGGTTTCGGCCTGGAACCACGGCGCTTTGGGCAGCGGCTGGGTGGCCCCCAGGTCGGGCAGGGTGGCGACCAGCTCGTCGGTCCGGCGGGCCACCTCGGCGTAGTCGGCCAGCACACCGGCCAGCGTCTCACCGGGCAGCATCCTGAAATCGTCGGCCCGCCGCGCCCAGTCGGCCTCGGTCATGGCCGTGAAGTCCCCCATCACCGACGGGCCGTCCACGATAAAGGCGGCCCAGTTCCGCTCGGCGGCGGTCACGTGCTTGATCAGGCCGCCCAGGCACAGCTCGCTGACGGTGGTCCGGAGTCCGGCCTGCTCGTCGGTGAGGTCACGGGTGGTGAAGCGCAGGAAGTGCCGGTGCTTGGCCAGCATCCCCAGCAGGTCGGCGCGCTCGCCGGTCGGGGCCGCCGGGGCCTGGGTCCGAGCGGGGGTGGTGGCCTGGTCGATCGCCATGGTCTGTCTCCGTCTTCCGGTGGTGCCGTTCCGTCGATCGAGAACGACACTAGGGGCGATGTAGGCCAGAACGTGTCCTAGACGTCTAGGAGAGCTTGAGGAGCAGTTCACTGAGTTCGGCCGGCATGGTGATCATGCAGTCGTGGCCGGTGGGCAACTCCCAGACCTGGGCGGCAGTGCCGTTGGGCTGGACCGGGGGGACGGGGCGACGGGTGACGCCCGCCGGCATGGCGCCGACATTGTGGATGTGCGTGCGCGGGATCGCGTCAGCGGCCGGGTTGCCCAGTCGCACCGGCTGCTGAAGACAGCGCACCGGCTGGTCCGAGAGCATCCCGTGCAGCCAGGCGACGTCAGCCGGGTCGGTGACGCCGAACAGGCCGAAGGGCGCGGGCTGCTCGGGCATCGGCGGCACACGCCAGCCGCTCTCGGACTTCTCGGCGAGCTCGATCAGCTGCCGTGTCACGGGTTGGATGTCGACTGCGGACTCGCCGTCCTCCGGGACCATCGCGTCGAGGTAGACCAGGTGCGCGATGCGTTGCGGAACCCGGTGGGCCGCGGCGGAGATCACCAGCCCTGCGTAGCTGTGGCCGACGAGTACGACGTCGTCGAGGTTCTCCTCGGTGATCAGCCCGACCACGTCGTCGACGTGCGTGTCGAGACCCACCTCCGGGCCGAGCAGGTGCGCCTTGTCGCCGTAGCCGGTCAGGGACGGCGCGAACACCCGGTGCCCGGCGGCCTCCAGCAGCGGTACCACCCGCTCCCAGCACCGTCCGTTGTGCCAAGCGCCGTGGATCAGCAGGAATGTGGACATCGATCTTCCTTCGCATGAGCAGATGAGCAGATGAGCAAGGGAGCAGATGGGCAGATGGGCACGGTCACGCGTATGCCGCTGGTTCGCGACTCTGGCGGTTACTTTTCGTGCCTCGGTACTGTTTGAGTACCAGGAGCATGCTGGTGCACACGACGCGCCGCAGGCAATAAGGCACTTTTCGGTGCCTCGGTTCTCTGGAGGTAACCATGGACGCGGCACAGGGCGATCCGCAGTCGGTGGCACGGCCCAGCGATGCGTGCCGGACCCGGGTGGTGCTCGACATCGTCGGAGACAAGTGGTCGCTGCTGGTCGTGCGCAATCTCAGGGATGGACCGCGCCGTTTCACCGAGCTCAAGAGGTCCATCGACGGCATCAGTCAGCGCATGCTCACCGTGACGCTGCGCGGCCTGGAGCGCGACGGAATCCTGACCCGCACCGTCCACGACGTGATGCCGCCACATGTCAGCTACGAGCTCACCGAGATGGGCATCAGCCTGCGTGAGGCCACCGCGCCTCTGCTCGAATGGAGCGTCGCACACCTCGCCCGGATCGACGATGCCCGCGCCGCCTACGCTGCCCGCACCGATCCACCGACGACCTCATAACGGGACGGCAAGCCGGCTGTCACCCGGCACCCCCGCCTCGAAGACACGGCCTAGACGACGACCTCCCCGCCGCCCATCAGCAGACCCAGTCCCTCGGTGTCGTCGAAGGTGTCCCCGGACAACCGGGTGACGCCCCGGGTGGCGGGACCGTTCGCCGTGCCGGGCAGCAGGTAGGCCACCCCGTCGACCGTGTCGCTGCCCGGCGCGGTCACCACGAGGTCGGCGTACCCGTCGCCGTCCAGGTCGGTGAGGCCCACGGCGGCGCCGAAGTCGGCGTCCCCGCCCGGGGCGGCGCCGAGGTCGTCCCCGTCGAACAGCCGGGCGCCCTCGCCGCTGAGCCCGTCCGGGCCGCCCGCCAGGAACAGCACCTGCTCCGGCCCCGGCTCCCCGTACACGTCCCACCGGGGAGACCCGGCCACCACGTCCGCGTACCCGTCGCCGTTGACGTCCCCGGTGTCCAGGCTGGTGAAGACGGCGTCCTCGTCCTGGGGTTCGGCGCCGGGCACGCCCGGGGTGTCCCGGTCGACGGTCGTCGTCCTGCGCCTCCCCGGCCCGTCCTCCGCCCCGTACAGCACGGTGACCGAACTGCGGCTCGCGTCGCCGCCGCGGGGACTGAGGACCAGGTCGTCGATGCCGTCGCCGTCCACGTCGCCGATCGCCCCCTCGCCCGCGTCGGGGAGGTGGATGCCCTCGGGCTGCGTGAACCCGCCCCGGCCGCCGCGCAGATAACTCACCGGCCGGTTCAGCTCGGCCCAGGGCGCCTCGGGCTCCGGGTCGGCGGCGTGGAAGCTCACCAGGTCGTCGATGCCGTCGCCGTCGAGGTCCCCGGCGACGAGGTCCCCGTAGTTCGCGTCGCCGACGTCGGGGGCGGGCCGGCGCGGAGCGGGGACGCGGCCCGTCCCGGCGGGGGTGCCGTCCCGCTCGAAGGGCCCCTTGAGCAGCCCCTTGTCGGAGCCGAGCCCGAAGACCAGGTCGGGGTGCCCGTCCCCGTCGAAGTCCCCGGCGACCAGCTGCTCGTCAAGGATCGGGTCGTTGTCCCAGGCGACATGGCTGACGTCCGTGCCGGGCACCCGGGCGGCACGCGAGAGTCCGTCCCCGGACCCCCACATGATGATCACGCTCGGCTTCCAGTCGAAGACGGAGGCGGCGAGGTCGGTGTACCCGTCCCCGTCGAAGTCGCGGGCCACGACGTCCGTGCCGAAGAATGCCTCGTCGCGGTTCTTCCCCGGTATCCCGGCGTCGTCCTGGGTGAGGTACTGGCACCGGCCGATCCCCGTCCCGCCCCCGGCCCCGTACGCGACCTCGATGCTCCCGCCCCCGGCCCCGCCCTCCACGCTCCCCATCGACCCGAGCGCCAGGTCGGGACGCCCGTCCCCGTCGAAGTCGACGGCGCCCTGAGGGGCCTTCGCGGGGGCGTGGGCACCGCCGGTGCCGCATCGGTACGGCGCGGCGATGCGGGCCGGCTCCTCATCGGCGATCACCACCCCCGCGGCGACCGCCAACGCGACAACGACCGCACCGCCCCCGACCACCCAGGACCGCCTGCCCAACCGCCGCCGCGACGCCTCCACCCGATCACCCGAACCGTCCATACGGACGATCACGCGACGACCGCCTTACGCGGTTCCGATCAACGACTCCGGTCGGCGCCCCCGCCCTCCCCCACTTGCGGCCGACGGGCGACGAAGGAGCCGAGGCCCACTTCGGCCCGGATCAGCCCCTCCGCCTTGAGGTGAGCGAGAGCCTTCTGCGCGGTCGACGCCGCAATGGCGAACTCGGCCGACAGCTCGACCACCGACGGAACCCGCGCATCGATGGGGTAAGTACCGTCCGCGATACGTGCCTCAATGGCTGCGGCGACCTGCCGCCAGACGGGTCGGGTGCGATCGAGCTCGGGAGTCATGCGGTGGACGCTAAAACTCTGCGGTAGACCGCGCGACCGCAGTAGACTGCGGTAGACCATGAGACCAGTCCAGCTGAGACCCCCGCGACGGGTGGAGCCGTCCGGGGGCGTGGCCACCAGCTGAGACCCCTAAGGAGCTGCTGACGTGCTCTACCTTATCGACCGCCTCGCCACCTGGGTGCTCCTGTTGCTCAAGCCCCGAGGCACCCACCGCCGTACCGGCCCGCACCCGGCAAGCCGCACCGCACCATCCCCTCCGCCCGCCACCGGCACAGTCCCCCTCCCCTCCCACCGCAGTCCCTACGGCCTGCCCACCGCTCTCGACGGCACCCAGACCGCGGCCGTGCGCCCGTACCTGCTCTTGGGCACCCTGTACGCACGGGAGGCGGCGGCATGACGACACCGCGTGAGCCCCGTCTGCTCCCCTGGTCCGGCGCCGAGGGCAAGCCCTGCTACCTGATCACCGACGACAGCGGCGGCACCGTCTCCCGGCTGGCCGACACCACCGAGTCCACCCAGCTCGGCATGGGAGTGGAGCTGCTCGCCCACGCCCGCGACCTTCTCCCCCGCGCCCCGCACGGCGAACTCCGCTACCTCGCCGAGCGCCTCACCGAAGCCCTCGCGGACGCGCTACGGGTGGCCGAGAGCCGGGGACGCAGGATCCGGGGCCTGGACTGATACCACGGTGCCATTCGGGCCCCGGGGATCAGTCGTCGGTCGTACGGTCAAGTACCGCTCAGCGGCGACGCGTTGGGCGGTGGCCGGCGGCTAGCTTCGACCGCATGCCCAGCAGATCGAACACCTCGCGCAGAACCGTCCTGACCGCACTGCTCGCGGGGGGTCTGGCCGTCCCCCTCCTGGGGGCCGCCCCCGCGTCGTCGGTGCCCGCCCCGGCGCTGGAGTTGCCCCCGACCACCGGGCCGTACCCCGTGGGTCGCCGCACCCTGCACCTCGTCGACCGACACCGCACCGATCCCTGGGTGCCGACGGCGCGCGGCAGGGAGTTGATGGTGTCCGTGTCCTACCCCGCACGCCCATCGGGCGGGGCACCGGCGGCGTACATGACGGAGAGCGAGGCGCAACGGCTCTTGGAGGCCAAGGGACTCGCCGGGGTCGTACCGGCCGCGACGGTCGCGGGAACGCGGACGCACGCGCAGGTCGACGCACCCGCCGCACCGGGGCGCTTCCCCCTGGTACTCCTGT
This sequence comes from Streptomyces sp. KPB2, assembly GCF_003950055.1. Lineage (NCBI taxonomy): Bacteria > Bacillati > Actinomycetota > Actinomycetes > Kitasatosporales > Streptomycetaceae > Streptomyces > Streptomyces sp. KPB2. The sequence continues at coordinate 4,621,603 of NZ_CP034353.1, read as the reverse complement.
CCCCCGGCTTCTCCATGCCGCGCACCACGCTCACCGCGCTCGCCGGGGAACTGGCCGCCCGCGGTTACGTCGTCGCCGCCGTGGACCACGCCTACGAGTCCGTCGGCACGGAGTTCCCCGGCGGGCGGGTTCCGCCCTGCGTGGCTTGCGACCGGGTCGGCGTCGATGTCGAGGAGGCGGCGGTCGTGGAGGGCCGGGCCGCGGACCTGTCCTTCGTGATCGACGAGTTGACGGGCCACCGGAGAGCGGGCGTGCTCGCCCACGTGATCGACTCGCACCGTATCGGCGTTGCCGGGCACTCGATCGGCGGGGCGGCCGCCATGGCGACGATGGCCGCCGACCGGCGCGTCCGGGCAGGGGTCAACCTCGACGGGGGCTTCTTCGTACGCGACGCGGGGTCCGGGCTCGGCCGGCGTCCGTTCATGATGGTCGGCGCCGAAGACGTGCACGGTCCCGCCAACACCGGCAACGACTGGGCCGAAACCTATGACCGCCTGCACGGCTGGAAGCGCTGGCTGACCGTGTCCGGGGCCGGGCACTTCTCCTTCACCGACATCCCCTGGCTGGCGGAGCAGCTGGGGCTGCCTGATCCGGAGGTGCCGCTTTCGGGCGAGCGGGGCTGGTACATCACCCGCGACTACGTCCGCGCCTTCTTCGACCTCCACCTCCGGGGCATCCCCCAGCCCCTCCTCCAGGGCCCCACGTCCTCCCACCCGGAGGTCGACTTCCACCGGCCCGACAGCGCCTGATTGCCGGCACGCCACCGGCGCTCTTACAGCGTGAAGGCGATGCCCAGCATGATGGCCATGAGGGTCGTGACGAAGGCAGCCACGTGCCGCCACGTCACCTCTTGAACGGGCTGCCCTGCGCGCACCAGTTCGTACTGGCGTCGGATGTAGCCCGCGAAAACGACTCTGGTCAAGGCCAGGCCGAGCATGGCCACAGTGAACAACTGCAGCGGAGTGTCTCCCTCGTAACCCCGCAGTGCCGAGTCGAGAACGATGCCGAGCGCGCCGCCCGCGGGAAACACGATCGCCGCCCACCTGTGCTTCTTCTCCCAAATGAGGGACTGGAAGGCCAGCGCCGCCACCGCGCCTGCCACGAGGGCGGCTATCCACCAGGCGGTGTGGGAGAAGTGGGAAGTCAGCACGGGTGAATCTCCATCCATGGAAGGCTCACAGAGCAGGGTCCTTGCCCTCCATGGCCGCCACCGAGGTAAGGAAACAGCCTGCTCCCCCTTCCTCACGACCTTCGCGTCGCGAAGGGGAGAGCTTGCTGCCCGATCAGCATGCGTGCGAGGCACGCCTCTGCACATTGCCAGCTTCCGGCAATCTTCTGCCCGACTTACCGCTGGAGCGTCACGGCACCCACTGCCCGACCGTCATTCCTTTTCCAATTCCTCCGCCAGCACCTCCGCCAGGTGCCGCCCCCGCACGCCCGCCAGCTGCTCCAGCTGGGTTCGGCACGAGAAGCCGTCCGCCAGGACCACCGCACCGTCCGGGGCCTCGCGCACCGCCGGGAGCAGCTGGTCCTCCGCGCAGGCCGCCGACACCTCGTAGTGGCCTTCCTCGAAACCGAAGTTGCCCGCGAGGCCGCAGCAGCCGCCGCACAACTCGCCCCTCAGGCCCGCCGACTCGCGCAGCCGGCGGTCGGCCGCGTCGCCCAGGACCGCGTGCTGGTGGCAGTGGGTCTGGCCGACCGCCGGGAGGTTCACCGCCGGCGGGGTCCAGTGGGGGGCGTGGCGTTCCAGGGCCTCCGCGAAGGTCAGGACGCGCGAGGCCAGCCGGGCGGCGCGCGGGTCGTCGTGCAGCAGCTCGGGCAGGTCCGTGCGCAGGGCGGCGGCACAGCTCGGCTCCAGGACGACGACCGGCGCGGACGTCTCCAGCACCGGGGCCATCAGGTCCAGCGTGCGGCGCATCACCGTGCGGGCACGGTCCAGTTGACCGGTGGAGACGTACGTCAGACCGCAGCAGACCTGTCCCCGGCGGGCCGTCAGCAGCGCGAGAGCCGACTTCGACGTACCGTCGCCGATCACGCCGCGACCCCGCAGCGTCGGCGGCAGCGCCACCCGCAGCCCCGCCGCCTCCAGCACCCGTACGGCCGCCCGGCCCACGGAGGGGGAAAGGTGCTCGGTGAAGGTGTCGGGCCACAGGACCACCAGGTCGCCGTCACCGGCCGGCCCCCGGCGCCGCCTCCGCCACCACCTGCTGAACGTCTCCCCGGCCAGCCGCGGCACCTCCCGCTCCCCCGCGATCCCGCCCAGCCGCTTGGCCACCGCGGCCAACGGCCGTACCGAGGCGAGGGCGTTGACGACCGGCGCTGTCCGGGTCCGTGCCGCCCAGCGCAGCCACACCGGCAGCCATCCCATCGCGTAGTGGGCGGCGGGGCGGCGGCGCCCCTCGTAGTGGTGGTGCAGGAACTCCGCCTTGTACGTGGCCATGTCTACCTCGACCGGGCAGTCGGAGCGGCAGCCCTTGCAGGACAGGCACAGGTCCAGGGCGTCCCGGACCTCCGTCGACCGCCAGCCGTCCGTCACCAGCTCGCCCGCGAGCATCTCGTGGAGCAGCCGGGCCCGCCCGCGAGTGGAGTGCTGCTCGTCCCCCGTCGCGCGGAAGGACGGGCACATCACGCCCGTCCCGGACACCGACGTCGTACGGCACTTGGCGACCCCGACGCAGCGGCGCACCGCCGCCGAGAAGTCACCGCCGTCGGACGGGTAGCCGAACGCCACGTCCACCGGCTCGCGCGGCAGGACCGAGAAGCGGAGGTTCGTGTCGAGGGGGGCCGGGCGGACCAGCATCCCCGGGTTGAGGAGGTCGTCCGGGTCCCAGACCGCCTTCGCGCGCTCGAAGAGGGCGACCGTCTCGGCGCCGTACATCCGCGGCAGCAGCTCGGCCCGCGCCTGCCCGTCGCCGTGCTCCCCGGAGAGCGAGCCCCCGTGCGCCACCACCACGTCCGCCAGCTCCTCCGAGAAGCGGCGGAAGCGGGCGACCCCGGCGTCCGTCAGCAGGTCGAAGTCGATGCGTACGTGGATGCAGCCGTCGCCGAAGTGGCCGTACGGGGTGCCGCGCAGGTCGTGAGCCGACAGAAGGCTCCGGAAGTCGCGCAGGTAGCCGCCGAGCCGGGCCGGTGGCACCGCGCAGTCCTCCCAGCCCGGCCACGCCTCCGAGCCGTCCGGCATCCGCGTCGCCGTACCGCTCGCGTCCTCCCGGATCCGCCACAGCGTCCGCTGCCCGGCCGGGTCGGTGACCACCAGCGCGTCCACGACGTCCGCGGCCCGTACGACCGCCTCCGCACGCGCGCGTGCCTCCGCCTCCGTGGCGCCGCCGGTCTCCACGAACAGCCAGGCCCCGCCCCTCGGCAGTCCCTCCGTGGACGGCACCAGGTCCACCGCCATGCCCTCCACCGTGAGCGGTCCGAGCGGCAGCAGCCCGGCCGCCGCCTCCGCCGCGCCCGCCTCGTCGGCGTAGCCCAGCACCGCGAGCGCACGCGCGCGTGGTGACTCGACCAGCCGGACGACGGCTTCCGTCAGCACGCCGAGCGTGCCTTCCGAGCCGCAGAAGGAGCGGGCCACGTCCGCGCCGTTCTCCGGCAGCAGGGCGTCCAGCGCGTAGCCGGAGATGCGGCGCGGGAGGTCGGGGAAGCCGGTACGCAGGCGGGCCAGGTCGCCGTCCACCAGCTCCCGCAGGCCTTCCGGCGCCCCCGCCCACTCCTGCCCGAGCCGCAGCCGCCGCCCCCGCGCGGTGAGCACGGACAGCTCGCGCACGCTGTCCGCCGTCGTGCCCCAGGCCACCGAGTGGGAGCCGCAGGAGTTGTTGCCGATCATGCCGCCGAGCGTGCAGCGGCTGTGGGTGGAGGGGTCGGGGCCGAAGCGCAGCCCGTGCGGGGCGGCGGCGTCCTGGAGCCGGTCGAGGACCAGCCCCGGCTGGACGACGGCCGTACGCGTCTGCGGGTCGAGCGCGACCAGCCGGTTCATGTGCCGGGTGAAGTCGAGCACCACGCCCGTGCCCGTCGCCTGCCCGGCGATCGACGTGCCGCCGCCCCGCGCCACGACCGGCACCCCGCGCTCCCGGCACACCTCCAGCACGGCCGCCACGTCGTCGGCGTCTGTCGGCGCGACGACGCCGAGCGGGACCCTCCGGTAGTTCGACGCGTCCATGGTGGTCAGGGCCCGGGACGTGACGTCGAACCCGACCTCGCCGCGGACGGCCCTGCGCAGTGCTGCCTCCAGATCGGTCATGCGTCCAGCATGGGCTCTCGTAGCTCCGCACAGGTCCGCACGGCGGAGATCTCGTCTCATCGGACGGACATGTCTTCGTCCGGTTTGGCCGAGGCGATACCCTCCGGCTCGTGGCTGAGATCCAGATTCCTGCTGACATCAAGCCCGCGGACGGTCGATTCGGCGCGGGCCCCTCCAAGGTGCGGGTGGAGGCGCTGGACGCCCTGGCCGCCACCGGTACGTCCCTGCTCGGCACCTCCCACCGCCAGGCGCCCGTCAAGAACCTGGTCGGGAAGGTCCGCGAGGGCATCCGCGAGCTGTTCCGGCTCCCCGACGGCTACGAGGTGATCCTGGGCAACGGTGGCTCCACCGCGTTCTGGGACGTCGCGACCCACGGCCTGATCGAGAACAGGTCGCAGCACCTGAGCTTCGGCGAGTTCTCCTCCAAGTTCGCCAAGGCCGCGAAGCTCGCGCCGTGGCTGGCCGAGCCGACCGTCGTCTCCTCCGACCCCGGCACCCACCCCGAGGCGCACGCCGAGGCCGGCGTGGACGTGTACGGCCTCACGCACAACGAGACGTCGACCGGCGTGGCCATGCCCATCAAGCGGGTGTCCGGTGCCGACGAGGGCGCCCTCGTCCTGGTCGACGCGACGTCCGGCGCGGGCGGCCTCCCGGTGGACATCACCGAGACCGACGTCTACTACTTCGCCCCGCAGAAGTCCTTCGCCTCCGACGGCGGCCTGTGGATCGGCGTCTTCTCCCCGGCCGCGATCGAGCGCGCCGAGCGGGTGCACGCGTCCGGCCGCCACGTCCCGGAGTTCTTCTCGCTGCCGACGGCGATCGACAACTCCCGCAAGAACCAGACGTACAACACCCCGGCGCTGGCGACGCTGTTCCTCCTGGGCGAGCAGCTGGACTGGATGAACGGCCAGGGCGGCCTGGACTTCACCACCGCCCGTACCAAGGACTCCTCGACCCGCCTGTACACGTGGGCCGACGAGTCCAAGTACGCCACCCCGTTCGTCTCCGACCCGGCCAAGCGCTCGCAGGTCATCGGCACCATCGACTTCGCCGACGACATCGACGCCGCCGCGGTCGCCAAGGTGCTGCGCGCCAACGGCATCGTCGACACCGAGCCGTACCGCAAGCTCGGCCGCAACCAGCTGCGCGTCGCGATGTTCCCGGCGATCGACCCGGCGGACGTCGAGGCGCTGACGAAGTGCGTCGACCACGTCATCGAGAAGCTGTAGCCGTCACCACCGGCACGACAACGAAGGGCGCCCGGCGGATCATCCGCCGGGCGCCTTGCGCGTGGCGCCTCAGCCTCGCTGGATACCGGTCGTGTCGAGCAGCAGGCCCCGACGACCGCTCTGGCTCTGTGCCACCAATGCGACACCGTGCTGAGCCACGGCCAGGTACCAGGTGCCCGGTTGCAGTTCAGCGAACGGCGTTAGCGAGGAATCGTCTTCGGCTACGAGCGGGCGGGGCATTGGCACCGCGAACCAGAACGGTACGAAGTCCTCCTCCGGCGGCCTGGTCAGAGTGCCGACGAGCTGCTCGGCGTGGCGCAGGTTCTCTCGAATGCGTGCCTTGGCCTTCCTGCCAGACCGGCCGGTCACCGGCTCAGCCTCGACGATATCCCCTCGCTCGAGGCCAGTCGCGTCCAGCAGGATGCCGCGTACGCCCTCCTCCGTCTCCACGATCAGGGCATCTCCGCGCCGACCCCGTGCCAGATGCCAAACACCCGGCCTCAGCAGCAACTGGGCCTCCAGGGAGCCGTCCTCGCTCATCAGCGGCCGAGCCGCGGGAATGGCGAACCAGTACGGCTTGAAGTCTGGTTCGGGCGAGGATCCAAGGGCTTTGGCGAGTTGCTGTGCGACCGCCACGTTCTTCCGGGCCCACAGTTCGGCGGCACGCAGCTGCTCTGCCTCCGTGCGCAGCCGCTCCGCCGTCGCCTCCATCTCGGCGAGACGTCTCTCCGCGTCCCGCTGCCGTGAGGTGAAGGCGTTCGCAGCGCCGTGGTGCGAACTCGCCGGGTCCGCCCCGGCTGCGGCCCGGTTGCGGGCGATGGCAATCAGGCTCCCGCTGTTGCGGTTTCGCTGCTGCGGCACCGGGCGGCTCTTTCCCGACAGCCGCATGCGCAGGTGACGGTAGAGGCTCTCCATGTCGATCGGGTCGGGTCGACCCGCGATGCCCTCGATCAGGGTGGTGATGAGTTCGCCGGTGAACGCGGTGTACGTCTCGTCAGGCGGTGACACCGCAAGGTGGGTCTCCGCACAGGCGGTGATCACGCAGGTACCGTCCACCACCGTCTGTTCGGCGACATGAGAGCTGGCGCTCATCTGTCCGAGGAGGGCGCGTCCGCTGTAGCAGCAGTCGAGGATCACGACGGTCCGCCGGGCCCGTGCCGCCGGGTCCAGCACGGCCCGCCGCACATACTCATAGCGCAGCGAGGTGTACTCGCGTTCCGGATCAGAGTCGGGCAGCGCCAGATACAGCTCGTCGGTATGCGGATCGGTCAAACCGTGTCCTGCGTAGTAGACGACCAGCGTGTCCTCCGCGAGGCGGCCGTTCTCCCGTACGGTGTCCAGGACTTGGGCGGCGGTGGCCGGCTGCGGAATCACCGTGCAGGCTTCAGGCGGCAAGCCCCAGACCTCGCCGGCGGTGAACGCCGACCGCAGCCCTTCGAGGTTGGCGGCGACGGCGGGCAGGTTTTCCAACGCGGAGTAGTGGTGCGCGCCAATCAGCACGGCCCGGGAGCGGGCCGGGTCCGACAACACGGCCACGGCTACTCGCCGATCCCGTCGTCCAGGGACGGCTCGGGCTGGGGGGTGCTGCCGCCCCACTCACGCAGGATGCGTTGCACAGCCTCGGGGGAGTCGCCGTCGAGCGTGACGACCACACCGTCCCGCTCCATCGTGACCTGCGGGGCCCGGGGCCGTGAGCGACGCCAGGTGGCAACGGCCACGAGGAGGGAACCCAGCGCGATACTGTTGCTGAGTACGACGTTGACCACGTCGAGACCGCTCCCCATCGCGCCCTGCTGCTGACCCTCGATTCGGACGGAGACCAAGGCCTGGCCCCGGAGGTCGGGCTCCGCCAAGAGCCAGCGGCGCAGCGACGACACACCTGAGGGGTCGTCTCCCACAACGATGTCGATCTCCACCTGCTCTGGCTCCCACCTGAATGAGTGTGGCGAACCTCTCCATCGTAGGGGGCGAACCGCGGCTGTCGGGCCCGGAGGGCGTCAGCGGCTCGGCTGCTGGAAGCGGCGCACCGGAACAGTGGGAAGGCTGCCGTCAGCAACACGTGCTACTCGACCATTCTCGCCAGGCGTGTGCCGCGTATCCAGACGGCTCTACTCGTCGACAAGCAGTTCCTCGGCACACATCACCCTGAGGGACCGGTCGAGCCAGGTACCCAGCGCGTCGATATCGGTACACGAGGCGACCCGCGCCCGGACAGAGTCGGGGATCTCGATACCCCACACCTCGAGGATGCGCAGAGCAGACTCGGCCTTGCCCTCGGCCCTGCGTTCCGCTTTGCCCTCGCTCTGGCCCTTGGCGCGGCCTTCGAGCCAAGGCCGCCAGCGCGCCAGACGAGAGGCGCCCGGTGTATCCCCCGCCGGGCGCCCTACGTGCGTGCGATGCCTACGCGAACTGGCGCAGGAAGGCCTGCCAGCCGTCGCGTGAGACGGTGAGCAGGGGGCCGTCCTGCTGCTTGCTGTCGCGGACGGCGCGACCATCACCGGGGGCTGTGTTGGCGACCTCGACGCAATTGTTCTCCTGCCCCGAGTAGGAGGACTTGCGGAAAGGGCTTACGACTTCAGTCACGATCCGTCTTCCTTCAGGCTCCGCAGTATGCCCCGGATGAGCTGCGCACTCGCGTCCGGTGCCAGTGCCGACGATCGTAGTAGGTCGAACGCATTGGCGTAAGCGGCAAGGTCTTCAGGGCTTTCGAGGACCGAGGTCCCCCGCAGGTTGTCCAAAGTGACGGCCTCGGCGTTCGGCTCCTCGTCGAAGCTGAACGATGAGAAGGCGGAAGCGAGACCAGCCAACGCCCCGGCGCTGAACGGCAGTACTTGGATGGTGACGTTCTTGCGCCGGCCGACTTCCAGGACCGCGGACAGTTGGTCCCGGTGGACGTCGACGCTTACCAGCGGGTGCGCAATGGCCGCTTCCCAGAGGATCGCCGCGTACGAGGTCCCGCCCTCTTTGATCTTCGCCTGCCTGCCCACACGCACTGTCACCAACTGGGCGACTCGCTCCGGATCGATGTAGTGGGGCCCGCCGGCGATGACGGCCTCGGCATAGGCCGGAGTTTGGAGCAGCCCCGGCACCATCACGGGCTGCCACTCCCGGATGTAGGTCGCGTCATCCTCCAACGCGATGTGATCGACATAGTCGGGCCGCAGGTGCGCCGCGTGCTCGAGCCACCAACCCCGATTCTTGGAGTGTTTCGCCAACTCTTCGAGCTTGGTGCGCACTTCGGGGTCATGGACGCCGTACGCGTCCAGCAGCAGCCGCACCTCAATGACGCGAGCGGTCACATGCCCGCTCTCAAGGCGACTGACTCTGGCCTGACTCGCAGCGATGATCTCGGCTGCCTGCGGCTGATCGAGCTTCGCGGCGTGCCGGAACTGCCTGAGCGCGGTGCCAAGTCGCCTACTGCGTACGGTCGGCCGTCCTCCTGCGGGCATGACCCTCCCCTCTCCTCACGCAACGATGCCACACCGACCGGCAACATCGAGCGCTCTTCACTCGATCGAGTGGACGACTGAATGTATTCAGTTGAGCAGGTTGTGTACGCGCTGTTTGCGGCTCTAGCTTCAGCCCATGCCCGCAACCGAGACCTTCCTCGTCCCGAAGCACCGGCGGCACGTGCTGACAGTCCGGCAGCGTTTACACAAGGCGCTCGCCGGCTGGGGCGTCGCCGACGAACTCACCCATTCCGTCGTCCTGCTGGCCAGCGAACTCGTGACCAACGCCGTACTGCACTGCCGCACCTCGTACGCGCAGGTCGGCGTCACCCTCACCCTGGACGGCCCGGACCTGGTCCTGGAGGTCTCCGACCCGGACCGGGACCGGCTCCCCCTGCTCCACGACTCCGACCCTGACGAGGAGGGTGGGCGCGGGCTGGCTCTCGTGTCGGCGCTGTCGGACGACTGGGGGTGCCGACGGGACCCGTACATCAAGTGCGTCTGGGCGCGGTTCACGCTCGCGGGGAGGCGCGATGTGGCTCCGGGGGCTCCGTAACACGTTCACAAGGCGGCGCGCCGACAGGACGGCCGCGGCGCTCGAACATGAGGCGCGCGAGCCCGACCCGTACGTGTGGCCGCTCCCCAGCCCGTACGACGCCCGCTGGCGCCGCTGGCACAAACGCTGCCGAGCGGCGGGGCTTTACCTGCCGTACCCGAAGGACGAACCCTGTTGGTCCTCTCCCGGCACATCATCACCGCCGGCCCGGCAGGCCGAGGACGACGTAGTGCGGCCGTATGTCCTCAGGCCTTGATGCCGCGTCGCACCCGCGCGATCACCTGCTGCGCCTCCACGCCGTAGACGGCCGACTCTGCGAGAGCGTCCCAGGCCCGACGGTACAGAGCGATCGTTTCAGCATCGTCGAGCCAGAGTTCAGCGTGCCAGTCCTCGACCGTGACCAGCTGGTCGTCCATGACCCAGAACCCGTTCCCGGCCGGGACGCGCAACGGGCTGTCCAAGGCGACAATCCCCAGTTGGACGGTGTCCATGCCCACCACACCGAGCAGCCGGTCCAGCTGAGCGGCCAGGACTTCCGGCGCACACACGCGAGACTGAAGCGCGGCTTCCCACATCAGCAGGTTCAACCGCTTACCGGGCCGGTACAGCCACTCCTGCCGCTTCATACGGGCGCGTACCGCGTTCTCCGTGTCCTGCGGTGAGCGGCGGAGCCCTGCGTGCGACGTGAACAGGCTTCTGGCGTAGTCGGCCGTCTGCAGGAGGCCGTTGACGACATGGCCGTCCCACACATGCAGTGTTCGCGCCTCGCCGACGACGGCATTCCATGTCTCCTGCACAGGAGCGTGACCTGCCGCGAGCAGTCGTCGCCAGGATCGAATGTGGCTCTCGAAGCCTTTCAGGCGAGCCTGTAGTTCGTCGAAAGCGGCAGGCTGCCCCACCGCCTCGGCCCAGGCCCTGAGGTCGTCCTTCGTGGGGGTCTGTCTGCCGCTCTCCAGTTTGCTGACCTTCGACTGGGGCCACCCCAAGCGCCGAGCCAGCGCCGTACCGGTGAGCCGGCCATCGGGGCCCTCTGCGCGCAGCTCCCGCAGCCTTCGGCCCAGTTCCTCACGCGCTCTCTGATAGTCCGTGCTCACCGGTGTCCGCTCTAGCCCCTACATCTCGCTGCGCATCTCCGCCATGAATCTCTTCCACGGTACGGCGTGGTGCCAAGCAGTGTCCCGCAGCATGCAGCAGCGCACGACCTCTGCGGGTTCGGTGATCAGGTCCACGTGTGTGAGCTGGTCGTCGTCATCGAAGCGCAGGAGCGCGACGAGGCGGCTGTCGAAGAGCCAGAAGTCCTCGGCGGGGAGTCGAAGCCGGCCCGCGTCGGCGCGTCGCATATTGCGGATGTCCTCGCCCGACTCGATGTTCCACCGGGTGTGCTCCAACAGGTAGCGCTGACCAGGGGTGGGCGGCGCATCCACCAGCCGCACCCGCTCGATGCGCTTTCCGAGTGCCGTCTGGGCCTGGACCGTCTTGCGGAAGGCACTGATCGAATCGCATTTGGACCAGTCCTCCTCGACTCGTCCGGCCTCCATGAACTGCTTCCAGGAATCGCCCTCCTCGTCGCTCGCGTACCGCCGCCGCGTCTCCAGGCGCCACGCGGTGTGCTCGAACTTGCCGAACAGCCCGCTGAACTCGGCGAGATCGATCGTCTTTGCCTGGCGAGTCCGACCCTTCGGGGCCCAGTCCACCAGCAGGTCGCGCGGCACGACCACGGCGACCTCGCCTTCCGAGAAGTGCTGTAGCTGAGCGACATCCTCCTGACCGAGCGGAGGCCCGTGCACGATCACCTCGCCGCTGTCCACGTCCTCGTGTACGGACGGGCATCCGCCACCGTTGCTTCCCGTCCCGTTGAACCGCAACCTGCGCGCCATGCGCACCAACCCCCCTTGGGTCTAAACGATGTTGCGCACCCAGCATGGTGGCACCTCTGAGTGAATGTCCACGCATTCAGAGTGACCGCGTGAGAATAATGAAGAATATTCATCCCGATGCTTCCTCGTCCGTCCCTACGGTCGTCCCCAAGCCACACCGACCGGGAAGGGACAGATATGCCGCACCGAAACGACCTCTACCGACTCGACCTCACCAACGCCTCGTTCGCGACGGCGTGCGGAGGTAACACCCACCCCGACGGCGAGTCCTGCGTGACTCTCGCCCGCATCGGCAGCGACGCCTGGGCCCTCGGCGACAGCAAGCGGCCGGACGCCGAACCGCTTCGATTCACGACCGAGGAACTGAGCGTGGCCGGGATCGACCCAACCCGCTTCGGTCTGGCCCTCTGACCACCGCCTGGCACCGCTCTGACCTCCTCTTCCCGGCCACCTCGGCCGGGAAGAGGGGTCCGAAGAACCGAAGGACCGCCGGTGCATCACCTGCATCACCACGGCTACCTCTGGGTCGGTCCCAAGCCCCGCTTCGACCAGGAGGCTCTGCGGCGTCCTCCTCATCCCGAGCCGCCACCCGCAGGAAGCCGTCCGGAGCTGATCCAGCGGTACCGCGAGGTCGCTGCCGACTTCCCGGCCTGCGACCTGCCTCCGTTGGAAACGCGAAACTGGTTGAGCAAACCCCCCGCGCAGGTGCGCGGCACCTGGTCGGATGCGCGAGACGCCGCAGCATGGCTCCGCGACCGCCTGACCGAGTACGCACCGCGCTTCATGTCCGACGCCCAGCATGTCGCCCTCCGCCCGGTCGCCCTCGCCTCCTCGGCAGAAGCACGGCTGAGGTCGGGCAAGGACGTCTCGCTCGGCTACTACCTCGAACGCCCCATGTTTCTCTCCCTCGCCCTAGTGGCCTGCTCCCCGAAGGATGGGGCCGCCCTGCCCTGCCTCATGCCGTGAGTGGCACGGCCGTCACCCGCACTTGAAGCTGACACCGTGTGAGGGCCTAGCGTTGCCGCCGTGGACGACGGGACCTGGTGGACGGTGGGCGAACTGGCGCACGCGTCCGGGGTGTCGGTGCGGGTGTTGCGGCACTGGGACACGTTGGGCGTGGTGTCTCCCGAGCGCACGCCGAGCGGTCACCGCCGTTACGGCCCCGCGCACGTCACGCGTCTGTACCGGGCGTTGGCCCTGCGCCGGACCGGCCTGGGGCTTCGGCAGGTCGCCGCCTTGCTGGACCGCGAGGATCCGGACCCGGCGGCGACGCTGCGCGCGCACCTCGACGACGTCGAGGAGGACCTCCGGCGGCGAAGCCGACTGCGCGACCGACTCGTGGCCGCGCTCGGGAGTGCGGGGCCGGACCAGCTGATGAAGGTGATCGAGACCATGACCATGTTCGAGCAGTACGTGCACGGCTACCGGCCCGAGGAGAGCACGCGGCTCGCGGACCAGGCGGGCGCCCTGGTCGAGCTGCTGCACGGCGACACCCGGTTCCAACCGGGCGAGCGGGTCCTGGAGATGGGGTGCGGCGTGGGGGCGCAGACCACCGCCCTGGCCTCGCGCAGCCCGCACACGCGCTTCGTGTCGGCCGACATCGCCACCGACTCGCTGAAGTCGGCCTCGGGGCGCGTCGCTGCCGCGGGGCTCACGAACGTCGAGTTCGTCGAGAAGGACGTCTTCGCGCTCCCCGAACCGGAGGGCGGGTTCGCCGAGGCCTCCTTCGACCACGTCTTCGTGTGCTTCCTGCTGGAGCACCTGCCCGCTCCGGTCGACGCGCTGCGACGGCTGCGGCGTCTCGTGCGGCCCGGCGGGACGATCACCGTGATCGAGGGCGACCACGGCTCGGCCTATTTCCACCCGGACGACGAAGCGGCGCGCGCGGCCGTAGCGTGCCAGGTGACACTGCAGCGGCACGCCGGCGGTGACGCCCTCATCGGCCGGCGGCTCTTTCCCCTGCTGCACGAGGCGGACTGGTCGGACATCGCCGTCAGCCCGCGCACCGTCTACGTCGACGGCAGCCGGCCGGAGTTGGCCGAGAGCTTCACCAGACGCACCTTCACCGCGATGATCTCGGGGGTCCGGGAACCCGCCGTCGCGGCGGGGCTGATCGACGCGCGGACCTTCGACGCGGGCATCGCCGCCCTGCGGCGCACGGCCGAACCCGACGGGGTGTTCTGCTACACCTTCTTCAAGGCGGTCGCCCACCGCCGGACCTCGGCTCAGGGGGCTGTCGGGGCCCGCATGCCGGCGAGGAAGTAGGCGGTGCGGCGGTCGTAGTCCTCGCGTCGCGGGCGGGTGCCGTGCTTGAGGGCGAGTGCGCTGTCGTGGAGGAGTGCGTGCAGGTCCTCGGCCGTGAACTCCGGGCGCAGTGCGCCGGAGGCCCGGCCCTCGGCGACCAGTTCCTCGTTGATCTCGCCGCCCGCCCGGCAGATCTCCATGAGACTCCGCGCGTCGGGGTAGGCCTGCAGCATGGTGTCGACGGTGGCGGGCTGACGGTACTGCAGGTCGCGGATGGCGGTGACGTAGTACGTCAGCCGTTCCCAGACGTCGTCGATGGCGCGGGTGCGGTCGATGATGGCGTAGATCTCCGTGGCGACGACCTCGGTGATGACGGCTTCGATGAGGCCGATCCGGCCGCCGAACCGGTTGAAGACCGTGCCCTTGCTCACCCCCGCCGCCTTGGCGACCTCTTCCAGCGGCACGGACAGCCCACGGCCCTGGAAGGCGCCGATCGCGGCCTTGCGGATCTGCTCGGCATTGCGTTTGGCGTCGGCGCGCAGCCCGGGTCCCGCGGACGCCGCTCCGGTCGTCCCACCCGCGGCTCCGGCTGCTGCGGCTGCTCCGGCCATCATTCGGCTCCGTCTCCCGCGTCGCCCCGCACAACTTGACTCACCGGGTCAGTTTACTTACGGTCGCCACCGGAAGCGAAACTGACCACCCCGGTCAACTTAGTGAAGGGCCGCGTCATGATCGTCGTCACCGGCGCCACCGGCGGACTCGGCGGTGCCACCGTCGAGCACCTCCTCCAGCGCATGCCCGCCGACCGGATCGGCGTCAGCGTCCGCGATGTCTCGAAAGCGCGGCACCTCGCCGACCGTGGTGTCCGGGTGCGGCAGGGCTCGTACGAGGAGCCGGCCACGCTGCGCGACTCGTTCGCCGGTGCCGAGCAGGTGCTGGTGGTGTCCGGCAACGATCCGGCGGCCGACCTGGTCGGCCTGCACCGCAATGCCGTCGGAGCCGCCGTCGAGGCCGGTGTCCAGCGGATCGTCTACACCAGCCAGCAGGGCGCCGTCCCGGGCAATCCGTACCCGCCGTCGGAGTTCCACATCGCCACCGAGGCGATCCTCGCCGAGTCCGGGGTCGCCTGGACCGCACTGCGCAACGGCGCCTACGGCCCCCTCGACCAGGTGCTCGGCCCCTGGCGGTCGACCGGCGAGATCGTCCGGCCGGCGGACGGTCCCGTCCCCTACACCGATCGCGCCGACATCGCGGAGGCCACCGCGGTCGTCCTCGCCGGGGACCGCACCCTCGACGGCCCCGTCAACCTCACCGCGCCGACCGCCGTCACCTTCGACGACCTCGCCGAGATCGCCTCCGGCGTCACCGGCCGTCCCGTCAAGCGGGTCGTCGTGGACGACGAGGAGTGGGTCGCCGGCCAGGTCACGAGCGGTGTTCCGGAGCAGGTGGCCCGGCTGCTCCTCACCTGGCACCGGGCCGCCCGCGCCGGCTGCTTCGCACAGGCAAGCCCCCTGCTGGGCGAACTCCTGGGCCGCGAGCCCCGCAGCGCCGCCGACCGGCTCGCGGACCGGACCGCCGCCTGAAGCACCGCACCGGCGGACGCCGCGCCGAAAGACGTCACGATCCCCGCCTCACGACGCGGGCAGGCGCCGGCAGGCGCCAACGGGCGCCGACGGACGGCCGACCGCAGACGCCGGCAGGGGGCGTCGCACCCCCGCCTCGCGCCCGGCACTCCCTAGGCCAGCCCCGCCCCGATGGCGCGCCGGACCGCGTCGGCGCGGTCGCGGATGTGGGCCTTGGCGAACAGGTTGTTGATGTGGGTCTTGACCGTGGCCTCGCTGATGAAGAGCTTCTCGGCGATGCCCCGGTTGGACAGTCCCTGGCCGATCAGCGCGAGGACCTCGCGTTCCCGGGGTGTGAGGTCGTCCGGCAGGGGCTGCCCGGCCGCCTCGCCCTGGGCGGCGGGCGCCGCCTGCGCCCTGGCCGTGGCGAGCAGGCGGTCCTGGACCTCCCGGTCGAGCACGGACTGGCCGGCGCCCGCGGCCCGGATCGCCCGGGTGATGTCCTGGCGCCCCGCGTTCTTGGTCAGGTAGCCGCGGGCACCCGCGCCGAGCGCGCCCAGGATCGACTCGTCGTCGGCGAAGGTGGTCAGGACGACCACCGCCACCTCGGGGTGGTCCTCGGTCAGGCGGCGGGTGGTCTCGATGCCGTCCATCACGGGCATGCGCAGGTCCATCAGCACCACGTCGACGGGGCCCGCGGCCACCGCCGCCAGTACCTCGCCGCCGTCCGCGGCCGCGGCGACCACGTCGATGTCCTCGGCCAGTCCGAGCACCGCGGCGAGCGGCTCCCGCACGGCGGCCTGGTCGTCGGCGACGACCACCTTCAACTGCACGGGTCCCCCGGCCTGTTCACTCGTACCGCTCATCCCGGAATCACTGCCTCCACCTGCCAGCCGCCCTGGTCCCGACCCTCGGTGACCGGCCCCGCGCCGACGCTCCCGCCCAGCAGAGCGGCGCGCTCGCGCATGCCGATCAGCCCCATCCCGCTGCCGGCACCCGGGGTCACCGCACGGGTGGCGGGCCGGTTGCGGACCCTCAGTGTGATCGATGCGGCGGTGAACGTCAGCTCCACCGCGATCTTTCCGCCGGGAGCGTGCCGGGCCGCGTTGGTCAGGGCCTCCTGGGCGATCCTCAGGAGGTTCTGGGTCACCCGGGGCGACGCCTCGCGGACGGTCCCGGTGACGGTGAGGGCGTCGCGGTGGCCCGACGACTCGACCATCGCGGTCAGGCTCTCCACCAGCGGCAACGCGTCCTCGCGCAGCGCGTGCACGGTCCACTGCGCCTGCTTCAGGCTCTCCTTGACCAGGCCGTGCGCCTTGCTGGTGGCCTCCCGGACCTTCGCCAGGTCTCCGGTGTCGAGCAGGGCGTCGGCGAGCTCCAGCTGCATGTTGATCCCGGCCAGGGAGTGGGCCAGTACGTCGTGCACGTCCCGGGCGATGCGGGCGCGCTCGGTGAGGACGGCGGTCCGGGCCTCCGCACGGGCCGCGCGTTCCGCCGACTCCGCGGCCGAGAGCGCCGACCGTACGGCCCGGCGCTGGGTGCGGTTGAGGATGCCGACCACGACCGGTACGCCGGTGGAGAGGCCGAGCGTCCAGGGCAGGTCCGGGTCGCCCGGCCCCAGGTGGAAGTACAGGACACCGGCGCAGAGCAGGGAGCACGCCGCCGCGAGGGCGAGGGCCCGCCGGGGTTCGAGCCGGTAGCCGATGTGGCCGGCGAGGAAGTAGGCGAAGAGGTAGCTCGTACCGCTGCCGCTGACGCCGATCAGGGCGGCGGCCGCGACGACGCCGAGGGTGAGCCAGCCGGGCACCAGGCGCGGGGGGATGCGGTGCTCGGGCACGGCCCGGGCGAGCAGTGCCGCGGAGTTGAGCACGAAGAGGAGGCCGACCGCCAGTCCCTGGCCGCTGAACCCCATGGGCCGGATCGTCAGCGCTCCTACGACGACGACGGCGAGGGTCAGACCCCACTGCACCCGCGGGTCCTGGCCGGGTATCCGCCCGCTGGACGGTGTCGGACGCGGGTCCGCCCCCGGGGCCGGGGGCGGGGTGCTTTCGGTGGCGGACACCGGCAGAACATAGCGCACGGTCAGGCCTTGCGGTCCAGCACGGGCACCGCGGGGGCGGCGGGAGCGGCGACGGCCACGGCGCGGGCGTGGGCTCGGCTGCGCAGGTAGATCGTCGCCACCCGGGTGACCACCTCGGTGACCGCCATCAGTACGAAGGCCGCCACCCAGGCCTGGTCGCTCGTGATGTGGTGGGCGATGCTGAACCGGGCGACGTCGTCGGCGCCGCCGCCGTGCTCGACCCAGACCTGGAAGCCCATGCGGGCGCCCATGCCCAGCACCCACAGGATCGCCGACACCGCGCCGGCCTTGATCAGGAGGTGCCCGTCGAGCGCCCTGATCCGGGTGTGGACGCCGCCCGCGATGCCGAGCGCCGCGCCCACGCCCGCCAGGGTCGCGATCAGTACGAGGTCGTTGCCCTCGGTCGGGACGGAGTCCAGGTACGAGTACGCCACCACGGCCACGATCCCCAGCGGGATCAGGAAGGACCTGCGCTCGAGCCGGCCCTCCCGCAGCTGGCGGAAGACGATCAGAACGAGGGCGATGTCGGTGATCCACTCAGTCGTTGTCATGCCCTCAAGGCTCCTCGGACCAGGCCCGCGACACCTGGACCCGTGGGTGGAGCCGGGGGTGGAGATCCACCGCTCCGGCGAACTCCACCCCCGGCTCCACCCCGGTCGTCCCGCCGCGGCCCTACCGGCTCAGCCGCTGGAACCTCCGTACCGCCAGCGGCAGGAAGACCGCCGTCAGGACCACCGGCCACACGCCCGCCATCAGCAGCGCGTGCTGCTCGACCCAGGAGTCGCCGCCGCCGACCGGGGTGCCGAACAGGTCGCGGGCGGCGGCCGCCGTGGACGAGATCGGGTTCCAGGCGGCCACCCAGCCCAGCCAGTCGGGCATGAGCTGCGGGGCGACGAAGATGCTGGAGATCATCGTCAGCGGGAAGGCCACCGCGAACAGGCCGCCCGCCGCCTCCGGGTTGGGCACCAGGAGGCCCAGCCACACGCCGATCCAGATGAGCGCGAACCGCAGCCACAGCAGCAGCCCGAACGCGGCCAGGAATCCCCAACCGCCGTCCGGCCGCCACCCCATGGCCACCGCCGTCAGCATCATGATGGCCAGCTCCGCACAGGCCACGACCAGATCGGTCACCCCGCGCCCGGCCACCACCGCCGAGGACGCCATCGGCATGGAGCGGAACCGGTCGATGACGCCCTTCGTGGAGTCGTAGACGACGACCGTCGCGGTGTTGATGAAGCCGAACGCCATGGTCATCGCGAACATGCCCGGCATCAGGAAGTCCTTGTAGTCCCCGCCGCCCGGCACCGTCATCGCGCTGCCGAAGACATAGCCGTAGAGGAGGACGGACAGGATCGGGAAGCCCAGCTGCCAGGCGATGTTGACGGGCTGGCGCCGGTAGTGGGTCAGGCCGCGGCGGACGATGTTGCCGCAGTCCGCGAGCAGCCAGAACAGCCGGCCGCGTTCGGGCGGGGCCGTCGTCACGTCGAGGGCGCTCATGCCGCCACCGCCTCCTTCTCCGCGTGCCGCACCGGCTCCGCGCTCGTACGGTGGCCGGTCAGGCGCAGGAACACGTCGTCGAGGCTCGGCCTGCGCAGGCCGATGTCCTCCACGGCGACGCCCTCGTCCTGGAGGGTGCGGGCCACCTCGGTCAGGGCCGACACGCGGTCGGTGACCGGGGCGTGCACGCGCAGCGCCTCGTCCTCCACCTCCGGTTCGCCCCTGCAGACCCGGGCGACCGTCTTCACCACCCCGGGGATCTCGGCGCGGTCGGCCACCACGACCTCGATGCGGTCGCCGCCGACCAGGTCCTTCAGTCCGTCCGGGGTGTCGTCGGCGATGGCCCGGCCCCGGTCGATGACGGTGATGCGGGAGGCGAGCTTGTCGGCCTCCTCCAGGTACTGCGTGGTGAGCAGGACCGTCGTGCCGCTCGCCACCAGCGCGCGGACCGAGTCCCAGACCTCGCCGCGGCTGCGGGGGTCCAGGCCGGTCGTCGGCTCGTCCAGGAACAGGACGGCCGGGGCGAGGATCATCGACGCGGCGAGGTCGAGGCGCCGCCGCATGCCGCCGCTGTACTTGCCCACGCCCCGGTCGGCGGCGTCGGTCAGGTCGAACTGCTCCAGCAACTCGACCGCGCGGGCCCGGGCCCGCCTGCCGCCCAGGTGGAACAGGCGCCCGAACATCTCCAGGTTCTGCCGGCCGGTGAGCACCTCGTCCACGGCCGCGTACTGGCCGGTGAGGCCGATCCGCGCCCGCACCTCGCGCGCCTGCCGGGCGACGTCGAGGCCCGCGACCTCGGCCCGTCCCCCGTCCAGCCGGATCAGCGTCGACAGGATGCGCACCGCCGTGGTCTTGCCCGCGCCGTTCGGCCCCAGCAGGCCGTGCACGGTGCCCTCGCGGACGGTCAGGTCGAAGCCGTCCAGGGCGTGTTTGTCGCCGTACCTCTTCGTCAGGCCCTCGGCCCGTACCGCGTGTCGCTCGCTCATGGGTCTGAGTCCCCCTTCGGTCCCCAACTGAGTACACCGTACCCGATTGCGCGTACACCGTACCCAGTTTTTGGCCGCGGACTTAAACTGAGCCCATGGCGAGCGGTACGGAGACCAGCGGCAGCGGCGACATCGGCCGCACCCTCGAACTGTTGTGGGACACCGGCCGGCGACCCAGCCGGGGCCCCAGGCCGGGGCTGACGCTGGAGCGGATCGTCGAGGTCGCCGTCGAGGTCGCCGACCGGGACGGTCTCGGCGCGGTCTCGATGCGCCGGATCGCCACCGAACTGGGCACCGGCACGATGTCCCTCTACCGCTACGTCCCGGGCAAGGGCGAGCTGCTCGACCTGATGCTGGACCGCGTGCAGCGCCCGTCCCGGGACCCGGCCGACCTCGGCGACGGCGACTGGCGTTCGGCGCTCCAGGCCCTCGGCCACGCCACGCTCGCCCTCTACCGCCGCCACACCTGGCTGCTGGAGGTCAACCAGTCCCGGCCGATCCTCGGCCCCTCCGCCCTGGACGGCATGGAGAAGGTGCTCGGCCGGATCAAGCCGATGGGCCTGACCGACCCCGAGCTGATCTCGGCGATCGTCATGATCGACGGGTACGTGGTCGGAGCCGCCCGCACCCAGGTGTACGAGCGGGAGGCCGAGCGCAGCTCCGGGCTGACGGACGCGGAGTTCTGGCGGGCCCAGGAACCGGTGCTGGTGAAGGCCATGAGCAGCGGACGCTACCCCGTGCTGTCCTCCCTCTCCGAGGACGCCTTCGGCACCGGCTTCGACCACTTCGAGTTCGGGCTCCAGCGCATCCTGGACGGCCTGGAGGTGCTGGTGGCCTCGCGCCGGGCGGCGGCGGACGACCCCGCCGCGGGCAAGCCGACCGCGGACGCCCCCGCCGCGAGCGTCCCGGCCGCGGACCACCCGGCCCCGGCGAGCGGCTCAGCGGCGCCGGAAGACCCGGCGTAGGCCGAACAGGGCGGCGAGGGCGACGAGCAGCCCGACCGCGCCGACCTTGAGCGTGTCCCCGCCCGGACCGTCGGAGTCCGCACCCGAGGCATGCGACCCGGAACCCGATCCGCCGCCCGAGTCGCCGCCGTCGCGCCCCGGTACGTCCTCGGCCTTCACGGGGCTGTTGGCGCCCTCCATGCCGAGCAGCAGCTTCTTGCCGTCGGTCGTGTAGGTGGCGGACTCGCCCTGTCCCAGCGGCACGCTGATCCGCCCCGTGCGCTTGATCTTCCCGCCGTTCCAGTCGTACCAGATGCCCCCGAGATAGCCGCGCACGGCGAGCTGCCCGCCGTCCGGGGAGAACGCGGCGTCCGTCGCCCACAGGTCCACGGGCACGGTGGGCTTGAAGACGTTGCTGCCGGAGGACGACAGCTTCGCCGGGCCCTCGTACAGATGCCCGCCGTCCTCGTTCTTGTCGATGATGTAGACCCGCCCGGTCTTCGGGTGGACCACCATCGACTCGGCGTCGCGGGAACCGTCCGCGTACTTCACCACGTACTGCGTCGCCTTGACGGTCTGGTCCTTGAGCTCCTTCGGCTCGGGCAGCTCGTAGATCCACACGTACGGCCAGGTCACGCCGTCGTTGTCGCCGATGTCGCCGACGAAGATCCGGTTGCCGGGGCCGATGGCGATCGCCTCGACGTCGCGGGGCGTGCCGACGCCGGAGAGGGCGACGCGGGCGACGGTCTCGCCGGTGGCGCCGTCCACGGCGTAGAGGTAGGGGCCGGTGTCCTGGTCGTTGTGCGTCCAGTAGATGCCGGGGTGCTGACGGGAGGCGGCGAGGCCGCTGGACTCGGTGATGCGCGGGTCCTTGATGGTGAACCCGTCGCTCCCGGCGGGCCCGTCCTGCCCGTCCGCCGCCGAGGCGGGCACGGCGAAGGCGCCCACGAGGAGGGCCGAGGCGAGGAGGGCGAAGGGTCGGCGCATGCGCCAAGACTGCCATCCCGCGCGGGCGTTCACGTCGGCGACCACCCCGCCGGTCACCCTGCGTGGTCGGGCTCACATCGCGCCGGCCAGGCCGATCGTCCATGATGAGCGGATGCTCAGGTTCATGTTCGTCGGTGACTCCATGACGATCGGGAGCGCCGGCGAACACACGTGGCGCTACCGGCTGTGGCAGCACCTGCGCGACTCCCACGGCCGCCCCTTCACCTTCGTCGGCCCGCGCGAGACACTGCACGACCCGTCGACGGACGAGCCCGTGTCCTACTCCTACGCCGACCCGGACTTCCCCCGCGCCCACCTGGCCGGCTGGGGCGAGGGCTGGCATCACATGACGCCGCTGATCGGCGAGACGGTGCGCTCCTGCCGCGCGGACGTGCTGCTGGTCTCCCTGGGCCTGATAGACCTCGGCTTCTACACCAACGCCGAGCAGACCGCCGCCAACGTCCGCGCCTTCGTGGCCGCCGCCCGCTCGGCGAACCCGCGCATCCGCATCGCCGTGATGCCGGTCCTGCACAACATCCGGGTGGACGCCGACGAGACCTTCGCCGAGCAGGTCGCCCACTTCAACGAACTCCTCGCGAAGACCGCCGCCGACCTCGACGACCCGGGCGCCCCGCTGCTGTTCGTCCCGCCCCCGCCGGCGTACGACTTCCACACGGACACCTACGACGGCACGCATCCCAACGAGAGCGGCGAGCACCGGATCGCGGAGGCGTTCGCGGAGGCGCTGCACGAGGAGTGGGGGCTGGGCGGGCCGTACACCGCCGCCTCGTAGGAGCCCCGCACCTCTGGCATATGCGCGTCCTCCCGTGTCCCGGTCGCCGTGCGTATCGTTGTACCGCGCGGCTGCTCCCGCCCGTGGGACAGCCGGGGAGGAGTGCCACGATGACCGTCGTTGACGACAGGATCGACATGGCCGACGCCAACACCCAGCGCCTGGACGAGTGGTTCGAGCGGCTGGAGCGGATGCCCGTCCCCGAAGGATTCCGGGTCGAGATCGTCGGGGGCAACGTCCACATGACACCGCAGCGGGACACGCACTGGGAAATCATCCGCCGGATCGTACGGGCCATCGAGGACCGGTTCGGCATGAACGTCGCCGTCTTCTCGGACGTGCGCATCGACTTCCCCGGCCACGAGAACGGCTTCTGCCCCGACGTGGCCAAGCTCCGCGACGGGGCCGAGCAGGACGAAACGGGCCACTGGCGCTACCAGGACGTCGAGTTCGTGGCCGAGGTCATCTCCAAAGGCACCGCCGCCAACGACTACGGCCCCAAAAAGCTCGCCTACGCCGCAGCCGAGGTCCCCCTCTACCTCATCGCCGACCCCTACCAGGGACGCTGCCACGTCTTCTCACAGCCTAAGGACGGGGACTACACGGCCGAGTTCCGGCTAGCCTTCGGGGAGGACCTGGACCTCACCGACACCGTCCTCGGCCTCACCCTCGGGACCGACGCCTTCCCCCGCGACTGACCGCCCGCCCCCGCTTGCCTGGAGCGCACTCCAAGTCGTTGGCTTGGGGACCATGAAGTACACGCAGCTCGGACGCACGGGACTCAAGGTCAGCCGGCTCGTCCTCGGCACCATGAACTTCGGTCCGCAGACCGACGAGGCCGACAGCCACGCGATCATGGACGCGGCGCTGGACGCCGGCATCAACTTCTTCGACACCGCCAACGTGTACGGCTGGGGCGAGAACAAGGGCCGTACCGAGGAGATCATCGGCAACTGGTTCGCCCAGGGCGGCGACCGGCGCGACAAGACCGTCATCGCCACCAAGGTGTACGGCAACATGGGCGCCGACGGCGAGGCGTGGCCCAACCACGACAAGCTGTCCGCCGTGAACATCCGGCGCGCGGTCGACGCCAGCCTCAAGCGGCTCCAAACCGACCACATCGACCTGTACCAGTTCCACCACATCGACCGCGCCACCGGCTTCGACGAGATCTGGCAGGCGATCGACACCCTGGTCCAGCAGGGCAAGGTGCTCTACGCCGGGTCGTCGAACTTCCCCGGGTACAAGATCGCGCAGGCCAACGAGACCGCCGCCCGGCGTGGCGGGACCATCGGGCTGGTCAGCGAGCAGTGCCTGTACAACCTGGCCGAGCGCCGCGCCGAGATGGAGGTGATCCCGGCCGCGCAGGAGTACGGCCTCGGCGTCATCCCGTGGTCGCCGCTGCACGGCGGGCTGCTCGGCGGGGTCATCAAGAAGGAGGTCCAGGGCGGGCGCCGGGCCTCGGGGCGCGCGGCCGACGCCCTGGCGGACCCGGCGAAGCGGGCGCAGATCCAGGCGTACGAGGACCTGCTCGACAAGCACGGGGTGGAGCCCGGCGAGGCGGCACTGGCCTGGCTGCTGACCCGGCCCGGCGTGACCGGCCCGATCGTGGGTCCGCGCACGGCCGAACAGCTCGCGTCGGCGCTCAGGGCCGTGGAGCTGGAGCTGTCGGACGAGCTGCTGACCGGGCTCGACGAGGTCTTCCCGGGAACCGGTCCCGCTCCGGAGGCCTTCGCCTGGTAGCCGCGGCCGGAGCAGCGGTGGGGTGAGCGGGGCGGCCGCCCGGGGCAGGTCAGCCGAGGGCCGCCGCCACCGCCACCACCACGAGCATCAGCACGAGCACACCGGCCATGATCCGGTTACGGGTCTTCGGGTCCACGCCCCGAGCCTAACCGGAGGCGCCGAGCGGGCTGCGGGCGACCGCCTCGTAACGGGGCTGCTCGCCCGGCACGCCCGAGGCCGGCAGGAAGCTGCGGACCAGCGCCAGGTCGGTCACCGTCCAGGCGGGTCCGGTGAAGCCGGCCAGCGCCTCGACGTAGGGACGGGTGTCGAAGGGCTGCCTGCTGCGGGCCAGCGTCAGGTGGGGCCGGTAACGCCGGTGCTCGCCCATCTCGACGCCCGCCCTGCGCCCCGCCGACTCCGCGCGGTCGGCCAGCAGCCGCAGGGTCGCCAGGCCGCCCTCGGCGCCCGCCCACAGCGCCCGGCCGCGCCCGAACTGTCCACCGCCGCGCAGCGCCAGCTCGAAGGGCTCGGTGCGGCGGGCCGCCCGCTCCAGCCGGGCCGACAGGTCGGGTACGACGTCGTCGTCGACCTCGCCGTAGAAGGCGAGCGTGAGGTGCCACCCGGGACGCCCGGTCCAGCGCAGCCCGTCCGCCCCGGGCAGCCCGCGCAGGACGGCCACCTCGGCGGCGAGCGAGGCGGTGACGTCCTCGGGCGGCAGCACGGCGGCGAACAGTCTCATGCCGGCCAGTCTCCCCCGGGGAACACGTGTACGTCCGCGCGTCTCCAGGTCACCGTGCGTATCGTTGTACCGCGCGGCTGCACTCGCGTCGGTGGCAGCCGGGGAGGAGCGCCACGATGACCGTCCTTGACGACAGGATCGAGATGGCCGAAGAGAGCACCGAGCTGACTCTGGACGCCATGTTCGAGTGGCTCGAGAAGATGCCCGTCCCCGAGGGATACAAGACCGAGATCGTCGGGGGGCACGTCTTCATGTCGCCGCAGCGGCACCACCACTTCGAGATCATCTTCGACATTCTTGAACAATTGCGCGTCAAGTACACCCTCAAGCAACTGGCCTCGGACGTGCGCATCGACTTCCCCGGGCGGCTCAACGGATTCGCCTGCGATGTCGCGGCCATCGCCGAACGCTCGGTGAAGGACGGCAAGGGCCTCTGGCGCTATCAGGACGTCGAATTCGTCGCCGAGGTCATCTCCAAAGACACCGCCGCCAACGACTACGGCCCCAAGAAGGACACCTACGCCGCCGCCGGCGTCCCGGTGTACCTGATCGTCGACCCGTACACCGGCGAGTGGCACCTCCACACCCTCCCCAAGGACGGCGAGTACCACGCGGCCGTCAGCTTCGGCTTCGGCGAGGACGTCGACCTGACCGGGACCGTCGTCGGCCTCACCCTCAAGACCGACGACTTCCCCCGCGACTGACCGGAAGCCGGTCCCGCCCTACGCCACCGGCGCCAGCGCCTCCTGCCGCTCCCGCGGTACGAAGCGGACCTGGGGGTGGCCGCGGTGCCAGCCCACCGACAGGCGCAGGTTGCCGACGCGGGCCAGGACCAGGCCGATGACGAGTGCGGCGCTCGCCGCCACCGCGCCGCCCGCTGCGAAGCCGGCCCGGGCGCCGTAGGCGTCGGTGACCCAGCCGACGATCGGGGCGCCGATCGGGGAGCCGCCGAGGAAGACCATCATGTACAGGGCCATCACCCGGCCCCGCATGGCCGGGTCGGTGGACATCTGGATGCTGGTGTTGGCGGTGACGTTGACCGTCATGCTGAAGACGCCGATCGGGACCATCAGCAGCGCGAAGAGCCACAGCTCGGGCGCCGCCGAGGCCACGATCTCCAGGGCGCCGAAGCCGAGGGCCGCCGCGATCAGGACGCGCAGCCGGGCCGTGCCGCGGCGGGCGGCGAGCAGCGCGCCGGCCAGCGAGCCGACGGCCATGAGGGTGTTGAAGAGGCTGTACGCCCCGGCGCCCGCGTGGAAGACGTCGTCGGCGAAGGCGGACAGGAAGACGGGGAAGTTGAAGCCGAAGGTGCCGATGAACCCGACCAGCACGATGGTCCAGATCAGCTCGGGCCGGCCGGCGACGTAGCGCAGGCCCTCGCGCAGCTGGCCCTTGCCGCGCGGGGTGCGCCGCACGACGTGCAGTTCGCGGGCGCGCATCAGCAGCAGGCAGCTGAGCGGCGCGACGAAGGACAGGCCGTTGGCGAGGAACGCCCAGCCGGTGCCCACCCCGGTGATCATCACACCGGCGACGGCGGGACCGACCAGACGGGCGGACTGGAAGTTGGCCGAGTTCATGCTGACCGCGTTCTGCAGCTGGTCGCGGCCGACCAGCTCGGAGACGAAGGTCTGGCGGGCCGGGTTGTCCAGCACCGTGGCCAGGCCCATCGCGAAGGCGGCGAGGTAGACGTGCCAGACCTGGACCTGGCCGCTGAGGGTGAGGACGGCGAGGGCGAGCGCGGACAGGGCCATCGCGGACTGGGTGAACAGCAGCGTGGTCCGCTTGCGCCAGCGGTCGACGAGGACGCCGCCGTAGAGGCCGAAGAGCAGCATCGGCAGGAACTGCAGGGCGGTGGTGATGCCGACGGCCGCCGAGGAGCCGGTGAGGCTGAGCACGAGCCAGTCCTGGGCGATGCGCTGCATCCAGGTGCCGATGTTGGAGACGACCTGGCCCAGGAAGAACAGGCGGTAGTTCCTGACCTTCAGGGAGGCGAACATCGACGTCTTGCGCGGGGGCCGAGAGGTCTCGGGGGTGCGGGTGGTCGGATCGTCGGGGCCGTCGGGTGCGGGGGCGGAAGCTGCTCCGGATCCCGTACTCAAAAGGGTTCGCCTCCTCGCGAGAACTGCTTACTTGTGGGCGAGCTTCTCCAGCACGGGGGCGGCGGCGCGCAGTTTCGCCCACTCGTCCTCGTCGAGTCCCTCGACCAGCGTGGCCAGGAACGCGTTGCGCTTGCGGCG
Source organism: Streptomyces sp. KPB2 (assembly GCF_003950055.1). Classification (NCBI taxonomy): domain Bacteria; kingdom Bacillati; phylum Actinomycetota; class Actinomycetes; order Kitasatosporales; family Streptomycetaceae; genus Streptomyces; species Streptomyces sp. KPB2. Next base: position 4,594,461 of record NZ_CP034353.1, on the reverse strand, counting down.
GCTCTCCTCGAGCATCACCACGGCCTGCTCGGTCTGCGTCACGACCTTCTGGCGCCGGTCCTCGGGGTGCGGCTCCAGCCGGACCAGGCCCTTGGCCTCGAGGAGTGCCACGATGCGGGTCATGGAGGGCGGCTGGACGTGTTCCTTGCGGGCCAGCTCGCCCGGGGTCGCGCTGCCGCAGTTGGACAGGGTGCCCAGCACCGACATCTCGGTCGGGCTGAGCGACTCGTCGACCCGCTGGTGCTTGAGCCGACGGGACAACCGCATCACGGCGGAGCGCAGGGAGTTCACGGCGGCGGCGTCGTCGCCATGCTTGAGGTCCGGCATGTTCCTTAGCGTAACTCATTAGTCTCGCGAAATACCACCGCCCAGCGCCCATGTGCCCGTGACGCCCGCCACTGAAACCCACAGTTCACCCGTACGAGTGAGACGTTTCCGGAAATCGGAGCGTCACCCGGCGCCCCGGGGCGACCCTCGTGCTCATGGGGACCAGCGTGCTCAGCCTGCGGATGGACGGGGAGCTGCTCGACCGGCTCCGGGACCATGCGGCCAAAAGAGGAATGAGCGTCCAGGACTATGTCGTCCGGACGCTCATTCGGGATGACTTCGACGAGCGGTTCCAGTCCGCCGTGGAGGAGACGGAACGGTTCTACGGGGTCACCTGAGGCGGCCCCGCGGGCCTCACGTCAGGCCCAGGGCCGGCATCAGGTAGTAGAAGGCGAAGACCGCCGACACCACGTGCATCGCCACCGGCACGTCGCGGCCCCGTCCGGCCGCCAGGCGCAGCACCGAGAAGGTGATGAAGCCCATGCCGATGCCGTTGGTGATCGAGTAGGTGAACGGCATCATCAGCATCGTCACGAAGGCCGGGATGGCGATGGTGAAGTCGGACCAGTCGATCTCCTTGATCGAACCGGCCAGGATCAGGAAGCCGACCGCGATCAGCGCGGGGGTCGCCGCCTGGGACGGGACCATGGTGGCGACCGGCGTGAGGAACAGCGCCAGGGCGAACAGCCCGCCGGTGACGATGTTGGCGAAGCCCGTGCGGGCACCCTCGCCGACGCCGGCCGTGGACTCCACGAAGCAGGTGGTGGCCGAGGCGGAGCTGGCACCGCCCGCGGCGACCGCGACGCCGTCGACGAACAGGACCTTGCTGATGCCCGGCATCTGGCCCTCGCCGTCGGTCAGCTTCGCCTCGTCGCTGATGCCCATGATCGTGCCCATCGCGTCGAAGAAGCACGACAGCAGCACGGTGAAGACGAACAGCACCCCGGTCAGGACGCCGACCTTCTCGAACCCGCCGAACAGGCTGACCTCGCCGACCAGCCCGAAGTCCGGCGTGGCGACCGGGTTGCCGGGCCACTCGGGGGTGGTCAGGCCCCAGGAGGGGATGTCGGTGACCGCGTTGATGATCATCGCGACGCCCGTCATCACGACGATCGAGATGAGGATGGCGCCCGGGGTCTTGCGGACGATCAGCGCGAGGGTCAGCAGCACGCCGAGGACGAAGACCAGCACCGGCCAGCCGTGCAGGTGACCGCCGGTGCCCAGCTGGATCGGGACCGTGGTCTGGGCGGCGTCCGGCATCCGGGTGATGAAGCCGGAGTCGACCAGCCCGATGATCATGATGAAGAGGCCGATGCCGATCGCGATGGCCTTGCGCAGGCTGTAGGGCACGGCGTTCATCACGCGCTCGCGCAGACCGGTGGCGACCAGCAGCATGACGACGAAACCGGCCAGCACCACCATGCCCATGGCGTCCGGCCAGGACATCCGCGGGGCGAGCTGGAGGGCGACGACCGAGTTCACGCCCAGACCGGCGGCCAGCGCGATCGGGACGTTGCCGATGACGCCCATCAGGAGGGTCGTGAACGCCGCCGTGAGGGCGGTCGCGGTGACCAGCTGGCCGTTGTCGAGCTGGTGGCCGTACATGTCCTTCGCGCTGCCCAGGATGATCGGGTTCAGCACGATGATGTAGGCCATCGCGAAGAAGGTGGCGAAGCCGCCGCGGATCTCACGGGGCAGGGTGCTGCCGCGCTCGGAGATCTTGAAGTAGCGGTCGAGGCCGTTCTGCGGGGGACGACGGTCCTCCGGCGGCTCGGGGGACGGGGGGACCTTGGCGGTGGCCGAGGTGGACATGCGGGGACCTCATCACCAACAGGTTCCCCCACGGCCTTGTCGGTGTTCCTCTTGGTGTTTTCTACGAATGAAAGCGGTCAGAGACAAACGGGTTCAGTATGAACGTATGAGCCACAGATCGCTATCTCCGCGCGTAGACCCGCGCCATCACGGAGCCATCACCGTGTTGCGCCGCGCCGTCAACCCGTTCGCACCCGCCTCGTAAGCTGTACGCATGACGAAGTGGACACCCACGCATGAGGCGCCGGAGCCCCTGGAGGGCCCCGTGGTTCCGACCATCGTCGGCGGCACCGTGCTCTGGTTCGTCCTCTTCCTGGTGCAGCTGCCCTTCTACGGCTGGTTCGACGACCACGGACACACCTGGTGGGTGTGGACCTGCCTGGCCGGGGCCGGTCTCGGCCTGATCGGCATCTGGTACGTCCGGGGGCGCGACGCCGCGATCAAGCGGGACGCCGCCGCGCGGGACGCCGAGGGCACTCGGGGCGCACCGGGCACCCACGGCACACAGGCCGACCGGCCCACCGCCTAGTACCCGGGTAGTACCGGGGCAGCACACCGCGCCGGAAGGCCTCGTACCCAGGTCGGATCTTCCCCGCACTCGGTGGGTGAAGCCGTAAAACCGCACTTACCGTCGAATGCATGACGCATCTCGACGCGGACCGACTCGACCCCGCGCACCCCCCGCCTCCCACCGACACGCCCTCGCCCGTGACCGGACTCACGACGGCCGGGGTCGCCGAACGGGTCGCGCGCGGCCAGGTCAACGACGTACCGGTGCGCAGCAGCCGCTCCCTGACCGACATCGTCCGCGCCAACGTCTTCACCCGCTTCAACGCGATCATCGGCGTGCTCTGGGTGATCATGCTGTTCGTCGCGCCGATCCAGGACAGCCTGTTCGGGTTCGTGATCCTCGCCAACACCGGCATCGGCATCGTCCAGGAGTGGCGGGCGAAGAAGACCCTCGACTCGCTGGCCGTGATCGGCGAGGCCCGCCCGACGGTGCGCCGCGACGGGAGACCCACCGAGGTCTCCACGTCCGAGATCGTGCTGGACGACGTCATCGAGATCGGCCCGGGCGACAAGGCCGTCGTCGACGGGGTGTGCGTCGAGGCGGACGGGCTGGAGATCGACGAGTCGCTGCTGACCGGCGAGGCCGACCCGGTGGTCAAGCAGCCCGGCGACCAGGTCATGTCCGGCAGCTTCGTGGTCGCGGGCGGCGGCGCCTTCCGGGCCACCAAGGTCGGGCGCGAGGCGTACGCCGCCCAGCTCGCCGAGGAGGCCTCCCGCTTCACGCTGGTCCAGTCCGAGCTGCGCTCCGGCATCTCCACGATCCTCAAGTACGTCACCTGGATGATGGTCCCGACGGCGATCGGCCTGATCCTCAGCCAGCTGCTCGCCAAGGACAACGCGCTGGACGACTCGATCGCGCGCACCGTCGGCGGCATCGTGCCGATGGTCCCCGAGGGCCTGGTCCTGCTCACCTCCGTCGCCTTCGCGATCGGCGTCATCCGGCTGGGCCGCAAGCAGTGCCTCGTCCAGGAGCTGCCCGCCATCGAGGGCCTGGCCCGCGTCGACACGGTGTGCCTGGACAAGACCGGCACCCTCACCGAGGGCGGCATGGACGTGACCGACCTGCGGCTGCTCGACGGCGCCGACGAGCGTTACGTCCGCACCGTGCTCGGCTCCCTCGGCGCCTCCGACCCGCGCCCCAACGCCTCCCTGCAGGCGATCATCGACGCCTACCCGGCCGACGGCGCCGCCGGTTCCGCCGGTGCGTGGCAGTGCACGGGGTCACTGCCCTTCTCCTCCGCGCGCAAGTACAGCGGCGCCACGTTCGACGAGGGCGACGGCGCAGTCGGCACCTGGCTGCTGGGCGCGCCGGACGTCCTGCTCGCCGAGGACGACCCGGCGCTCGCGGAGACCGGCCGGCTCAACGAGCAGGGCCTGCGCGTCCTGCTGCTGGCCCGCGCCGGCCGCCCGCTGGACCACCCCGAGGTCGCCGACGGGGCCGAGCCCACCGCCCTGGTCGTCCTGGAGCAGCGGCTGCGCCCGGACGCCGCCGACACCCTGCGCTACTTCGCCGACCAGGACGTCCGCGCCAAGGTCATCTCCGGCGACAACGCGGTGTCCGTCGGCGCGGTGGCCGCCAAGCTCGGGCTGTCCGGGGCCACCGTCGACGCGCGCCGGCTGCCCACCGAGCGGGAGGAGATGGCCGGGGCCCTGGACGAGGGCACGGTGTTCGGGCGGGTCACCCCGCAGCAGAAGCGGGACATGGTCGGCGCCCTCCAGTCGCGCGGCCACACGGTCGCGATGACCGGCGACGGCGTCAACGACGTCCTCGCCCTCAAGGACGCCGACATCGGCGTGGCGATGGGCTCCGGCTCGGAGGCGACCCGGGCCGTCGCGCAGATCGTGCTGCTCAACAACAGCTTCGCCACGCTGCCGTCGGTGGTGGCCGAGGGCCGCCGGGTCATCGGCAACATCACGCGCGTGGCGACCCTGTTCCTGGTCAAGACCGTGTACTCGGTGCTCCTCGCGCTCCTGGTGGTCTGCTCGCAGGTCGAGTATCCGTTCCTGCCCCGCCACCTCACCCTGATCTCCAGCCTCACCATCGGCGTCCCCGCCTTCTTCCTGGCCCTCGCCCCGAACAAGGAACGGGCCAGGCCCCACTTCGTACGGCGCGTGATGCGGTACGCGATCCCGGGCGGTGTGGTGGCCGGCACGGCGACCTTCGTGACGTACCTGGTCGCCCGGCAGCACTACACCGGCCCGGACGCGCTGGACGCGGAGACCAGTGCGGCGACGCTGACGCTGTTCCTGGTCTCGATGTGGGTCCTGGCGATCATCGCCCGGCCGTACACGTGGTGGCGGGTCCTGCTGGTGGCGGCGATGGGGCTGGCGTTCGTGGTGGTGCTGGCGGTGCCGTGGCTCCAGGACTTCTTCGCGTTGAAGCTGGTGGGGGTGACGATGCCGTGGACTGCCGTCGGCATTGCGGTGGCTGCGGCCGGCGTTCTGGAGTTCACCTGGAGGTGGGTGGATCGGCGGTTTCCCGTATGACGGTTCGTTGTTTGCCGCGGCGCCGTCGTGGCTGGTCGCGCAGTTCCTCGCGCCCCTAAAAACGGGGGCGCGCTGTACTCCCGTCGCTTACCAGGAACTGTCAGTCGAACCAGCGGTCCCTCGCCAGCTCCTCCGTCCTCGACTCGTCCTCCAGGAGGGCGGCCACCTCGAAGCGGCGGGGCCACTGGCCCGCCGCCCAGGCGAGGCCGGCCGCGACGCCCTCCAGGGTCGCGGCGTGCAGCGCACCGTCGTCGGTGAGGCGCCAGTCGATCTCCACGCCGTCGACGACCAGTTCCTCGTGCTCCACGTACGACGCCGGGGTCCGCGCCCCCAGCAGCACCCGCACCGGCTCCGGCACGTCGTGCTCGGCGCCCTCGGAGTCGACGCGGCCGGTGACGGACTCGCTCAGGCGCCGCACCTGGAACAGCTCGGCCAGTTCGGCGGCCCGGGCCGGGCGGACCGGCAGCAGCGGGACGCCGGACGTGAAGGGCAGCAGGTCGGGCGAGTCGACCACGACGGCGTCGGCGGCGTCCACCACGCGCACCTCGCCGTCGACCACGGCCCGCACCTCGTCCGGCAGGGTGACCTGCTCGGGGTCGAGGTCGGCCAGCGCGCCGTACAGGGCGTGCAGTTGGGCGGCCGTGACCGGGCGGTCGGGTTCGGCGAGGCGGTCCAGGAGTTCGGCCGCGCCGCCGGGCTCGTCGAGGAGGGCGGCGACCGAGGTGCGTACGCCCAGCGCCCGCAGTACCTGCTCGTCCTCGAAACCGGTCGCGTCGGCCTCGTCGTACAGGCCCCGCAGCAGCGGGTCGCCGCCCGCGGCGCGGAGCCCTGCCGGGCGGCGGCCACCGAGCACCGGGTGCCCGCGCAGCCACCACGCGGTGTACGGCCGTACGACCTCGTGGGTGCCGTCGTGCAGCAGGACGCGGACGGGCTGGACGAGGGCGTCGCGCAGCGGCGGCCGGGACAGCAGGGCGAGGGCCTCGGGCCAGTGGTCGTCGCCCACGAGGTCGAGGTCGCGCACGGCGACGATCTCGGTGGCGACCGGCGGGACGGGGCTGTCCGGGAACCGGTCGAGGACGTCCTCGCTCCACACGTCCACGGCGTCGAGGAGTCCCGCGTCGTCGGGCTCGGCGAAGTCTCCTTCGCGGGGCTCCAGTTCGTCGGGGTCCAGGACGACGTCGGTGGCGCGGACCAGGGCGAAGGTGACGAGGACGCCGCAGGCGGCCAGCGGCTCGGGGCCCCACTTCTCGGCGAGTTCCGCGTCCACGGCGGCGAGTTCGTCCTCGCGCATGACCCGGGCGAAGGGGCCGCCGGGGAAGACGAGTTCGCCCGCCGGGGAGAGTTCGCCGTCCTCGTCGGGCAGCGCGAGGGCGCCCAGCCAGGGCTCGTCGCCGGCGTCGAGCCCGGCGTCGCGGACCAGGCCGAGGACGGTGTCGGCCAGTTCGTCGGCGTCGAGGGTGTCCTCCTCCCAGTTCGTCGCGCCCTCGTCGTCCAGGGAGGCGGCGACGGCGGCCCTCACCTGCGGAGTGGTGAGCACGGCGCGCGGGGTGGCCGGGAGGGCGCCGAGCTTCTCCAGGAGCGGGTGCGCGGCGTCCGGGTGGGCGACTTTGAGGCCGAGCCGGGTGAGGACCTCCGGGTCGAGGGAGGCGGCCTCCGGGGACGGCAGCAGCACCTGCCGGGGCCCAATGGTCGTACGGCCGTCCGCGAGCGGCACCGGCAGCCCGGACAGCCGGTCGGGGTCGACCCCGGCGAGGCTGTCGTAGAGCCGCCACCACCAGCCGGGAGCCTTCTCCAGGCCAGCCAGCCGGTCGACCGCGTCGGTCAGCGGCACCCGGGCCACACCCAGCGTGCGCAGCTCGGCGCGGCGTTCCAGACCGGCGGGCAGCAGGGTCGGCAGCACCTCGGCCAGCACCCGCACGGTGTCGGCGCCCGCGCCCTCCACCACCTCTGCGTCACGGGGCCGCAGCGACTCCGGAAGGTCGTCCTCCGCGTCCTCGCCCCCGGAGGGGACGGCGGGCGGGAGGAAGGACGTACGGGGCAGCCGGCCGAGGATCGCCTGCCGCAGCGCGCCGTCCAGTTCGCCCCGGCCCAGCGCGCCGGGCACCAGGTCGATGAGGCCGACGGTGACCGGCCGCCAGTCGGCGAGCAGCCCGGCGTAGGCGTCGGCGGCCCGTTCCGTCAGGAAGTCGGTCAGCGGCCCCGGCGCGGTGTGCCGGCGGGTGGCGTCCAGCGGGAAGGAGGCGACGAGCAGGGCGGGCACGCCGAGCGGCTCGTCACTGGGGGTGGGCGCGTGGACCACGGGGCTGGTGCGAGGGCGTTCGGGGGCGCCGTCGGCGTCGACGGGCACCGCCCAGGTCACGGACCAGTGGGGGCGCAGCCGCTCCTCGACCGGCCGGTCGGCGAGCAGGTCGGGGGTGAGCGGGCCGTGCGCGGCGGCGGTCCGCCAGCGGGTGACGCCGTGGGCGGAGTCCTCCACCACGGTCAGCGCGTCCTCGGTCCGGCGGGAGAGCGTGCGCACCTCGTCCCCGGCCTCGATCACCACCTCCGCCAGGCCCGGCAGGGCCAGCAGCAGGGCGTCGTCCACGGCGCGCAGGAGCCGTTCGGCGAGGTCGGCGGCGGCCGTGTCGCGCAGCGGCAGGATGACGGCCGTGTCGTACGGGGCGGGGGCGCTGCCCTCGGCGGGGAACGGCAGCCGCAGCAGCGGTACGTGTCCGTCGCGCCGCCGGATCTCGTCGCCCAGGCCGGGGCTGTGCCGGGCGGTCTCGGCGGCCAGGTCGCGGGCCTCGGCCAGCGACCAGCGCACCCCGCCGTGCCGGCCGACCACGGCGGGCTCGTCGGTGACGGCCAGGACGGCGGCGAAGCCCACCCCGAACCGGCCGACCGAGCCGTCCCCCGCGTCCCGCTTGGCGGAGGCGCGCAGCGTGGACAGCGACTCGACGCCGGCCGCGTCCAGCGGGGCGCCGGTGTTGGCGGCAACGAGGACACCGTCGCGAAGGGTCAGCCGGAGCCGTCCGGGCACGCCGGAGCGGGCGGCGGCGTCGGCGGCGTTCTGCGCGAGTTCGACGACCAGCCGGTCGCGGTAGCCGCCGAGGACGAGGTCCTCCTCCGCGTTGGCGTCCTCACGGAACCGGGCCGGGCTCGTCGCCCAGGCGTCCAGCACCCCGCGCCGCAGCCGTGCCGTACCGAACGGATCGGCACCCTCGGCGGCAGGCCGTACGAACATGCTCACGGTGACTCTCCTCATCGACGGACCACGAAGGTACCGCCCCGACCGCCACCCCACGCACGACGCCGACCGACACCATCCGGCCCCGCCGTGCCCTGGACCCCGGCCGGCACCATCCAGCCCCTCGCGCCCTGCGCCCCGGCCGGCACCATCCAGCCCGTCGCGCCCTGGACGCCGGTCGAACACCATCCAGCCCGCCGCGCCCCGCGCCCCGGCCGGCACATCCAGCCCGCCGCGCCCTGGACCCCGGCCGAACACCATCCAGCCCGCCGCGCCCTGAACCCCGGCCGAACACCATCCAGCCCGCCGCGCCCTGGACCCCGGCCGGCATCATTCAGCCCGTCCGGCGTTTGAGGACGAGGCCGTCAAGGCCGACGGGGGTCTGGGGGCGCAGCCCCCAGGGACCTCAGCCACCCACACACCCGCACCCGAGAACGCACCCGCACCTTACGAATGCCCCAGCTCCGCCGAGGCCTGGTCCTCGGCCACCGGCACCGACCCCGAATCCGCGGCCGGCCGCAGCGGAAACGGATCCACCCGCGTCTCGTCGATCACCGGCGGAGCCACCCGCGGCGGCTTCGGCATGACCGCCGCCTCGGAGTGCCCGCCGCACCCGTAGGCCAGCGACACCACGTGCCCGTCCGCCGGGGAGAACTCGTTGGCGCACACCCCGAAGGCCTGCCCGAGCGAGCCGCCGATGCGCGCGAGGAAGCCGCAGCTGACGCAGGAGGCGGGGGCCGCCTGGGCCATCGCGGTCTTGGGGCCGTAGCCCTCCTCCCAGCGGTCGGCGGCGACGTGCAGCCCGTACCGGGACAGCACCCGGGTGCGGCGCAGGCCCAGCTCCTCGGCGACCGCCGAGATCGTGCCGCGGGCCGGGACGGTGGACAGCTCGGCGGGCGGCCCGGCGGTCACCTCGGCGTCCTCGGCCTCGACCAGGTCGGCCATCTCGTGGGAGACGGCCGAGTTGGGCGGCGGCTCGTCCTCGCCGGTCCAGCCGGGCTCCAGGCGCAGATCCTCCGCGTCGGTGGGCAGCAGGTCGCCGGGGCCCATGTCGCCGGGGCGCAGCCGCTCGCTCCACGGCACCCACTCGGGGGCGAGAAGCGCGTCGGGCCCGGGCAGCAGCACCGCCTCGTCCACCGTGACGATCTTCGCGCGGGAGGCGCGGGCCACCGTCACGGCCCAGCGCCAGCCCCGGTAGCCCATCTCCTTGCAGGCGAAGAAGTGCGTGACGACCCGGTCGCCCTCCGACACCATCCCCTCGTGCTCGCCGACGACGCCGGGGGCGGCGGCCTCCTCGGCTGCGCCCCGCGCGAGGTCGACGGCCTCGGCGCACAGGCGGTCAGGGGTGCGGCTTCGCGTTGTCGCTGCGCTCACAGGTATCGCTTCTCTCCATACGCCGTCTCACGAGTGCGCCGCTGCCTGCGAGGGGCGGACGGAGCGGACCTGTGGACCGCGTCGACGTCCGCGCCCGATCGCGCTCGGGCGCACCTAGGTCATCCATTCTGCGGGATGGCCGTACGGCGCGCGGCCGAGAACGTTCGCCACGGCGCGCTACGCACGCTACCTGTTCATGTGCGCTGGGCCTACACCGACGGGAGTTTCGGCGGGGTACGACCCGGCGTTCCCGCGTGGCGCCGGCCCCGGTGTCACCCGACCCGATCACCGCCATCCGTGCCGTATCGACGCTACAGCCGCCGCCGACGGGGCACTATGACGGGGTGGCAGCCGCACGGACGGAGTTCAAGCGCGGGGGCCGTGGGCGGGGCCCCGGCGCCCGGTTCCGTGCGCTCGGCCGGGCGCTGCGCCTCCCGGTGACCGGTACCGCGCGCGGCATCCGGCGGGCCACGCACGCGCACGGCGCCGGCGAGTCGGGCCTCGGCAAGCTGATCGAGCTGCACGGGGTGAACGGCGCCGGGGACGTGATGATCACCGTCGCGCTCGCCTCCACCGTCTTCTTCTCCGTCCCCACCGACGAGGCACGCGGGCGGGTCGCGCTGTACCTGGCGATCACCATGGCGCCGTTCACGCTCCTCGCCCCGGTGATCGGCCCGCTCCTGGACCGGCTGCCGCACGGCCGCCGCGCGGCGATGGCGTGCGCGATGGGCGCCCGCGCGCTGCTCGCGCTGGTGCTGTCGGGCGCGGTCGCCACCGGCGGCATCGAGCTGTACCCGGCCGCGCTGGGCGTACTGGTCGCCTCGAAGGCGTACGGCGTGGTCCGGAGCGCGGTGGTGCCGCGGCTGCTGCCGCCCCGGGTCTCCCTGGTGAAGGCGAACTCCCGGGTCACGCTGTGCGGGCTGCTGGCCACCGGCGTCGCGGCGCCGATCGGCGCGGGGCTCCAGCAGGTGGGGCCGCGCTGGCCGCTGTACGGCGCGTTCCTGATCTTCGTGGCGGGCACCGTGCTGTCGTTCACGCTGCCGCGCAAGGTCGACTCGGCGCGCGGCGAGGACCGGGCGCTGCTCGCCGCCGACGAGGGGCACCTGCCGGGGCCGCTGCGGGGGCGGGGCAAGCGTCCCGGGCTGCGCACGGTGGGCCCGGCGGTGACGCACGCGCTGGCCGCCAACGCCGCCATCCGCTGCCTGACCGGCTTCCTGATCTTCTTCCTGGCGTTCCTGCTGCGGGTGCACCCGATGACCGGCCAGAGCGCGGCGGTGTCGCTCGGCATAGTGGGCGTCGCGGCCGGCGCGGGCAACGCGCTGGGCACGGCGGTCGGGGCCTGGCTGCGCTCCCGCGCGCCGGAGGTCATCATCGTGACGGTGGTCGCGATCGTGCTGGGCGCGGCGGTGGTCGCCGCGGTGTTCTTCAGCGCCTTCCTGGTGGCCTGTCTGGCCGCGGTCGCCGGGTTCGCGCAGGCGCTGGCCAAGCTGTCCCTGGACGCGCTGATCCAGCGCGACGTGCCGGAGCTGGTGCGCACGTCGGCGTTCGCCCGCTCGGAGACGCTGCTCCAGGTCTCCTGGGTGCTCGGCGGCGCCGTCGGCATCGTGCTGCCGCTCAACGGCACGCTGGGCCTGTCGGTGGCCGCCGCGATCGTCGCCGCCGGGTGGCTGACGACCGTACGGGGGCTGCTCGACTCGGCGCGGCACGGGGGCAGGACTCGGCCGAGGGTGGCGTGACCACGCCACGCCGTACCCAGGTGGGGAGCGGGGCAGGAGCGCCGTATAGCCTTCCGCCATGACCACGTTGCCCCGCGGCACCGCCGCTCTCGGACACCGCGTTGTGCGACGCCGCCGCGCCGTCGCCGCCGTAGGCGCCGTGTCCGCCGGACTTCTCCTGCTGTCCGCCTGTGACGAACCGACCCCGATCGCGACGATCACGGTCGGCAGTGACTCGGTCAGCTCCGAGGCCACCTGCGGCGGAGAGGGCAAGACCCTTTCGGCCGACGAGATCACCAAGTGCCTGAAGGACAAGGACGCGAAGTCCATCACCGTCGACCAGGACGAGACCGTGCGCTTCGGTGTCGACCCGGACATCGCGGACAAGCACTGGACGATCCTGATGAACGGTCAGCAGCTGGTCGAGGACAGCGACAAGACCTACCGCACCGTGCCCGGCAGCGTCTTCTTCAACGCCCAGTACGGCGCCCAGGGCGACTCGACGAACGTCGCCGTCGCCGTGCGGGACGGCAAGGACGACAGCCAGAACATCACCGGTGTGTGGGTCTTCGAGCTGAAGAAGGACTGACCGCCCACGTCCTCCCCGCACCTCCTCGTGGCCACCGCGGTCCCCGTCGAACGGGACGCGGTGGCTCGGGCGTTCCCGGCGCCGGGCACCGAGGTGTCCCGCCCCGGGATCGCCCTGCACCGGCTGCCCGACGGCTGGGACCTGCTGGCCGCCGGGGTCGGTCCGGCCCTCGCCGCCGCCTCCACGGCCGCCGCCCTGACCGCCGCCGCGCTCGACGGCAGCCCCTACGACCTGGTCGTCTCGGCCGGCATCGGCGGCGGCTTCGCCCCGCACGCGCCCGTCGGCTCACTCGTCGTCGCCGACACGATCACCGCGGCCGACCTGGGCGCCGAGACCGCCGACGGCTTCCTGCCGGTCACCGAACTCGGCTTCGGCACCGTCACCCACCACCCGCCCGCCGGCCTCGTCGCCGCCGTCGCCGACGCGACCGGCGCCCGCCCCGGCACCGTCCTGACCGGGTCCACCGTCACCGGCACCGCGGCCCGCGCCACGCTGCTGCGCGAGCGCCACCCGGGCGCGCTGGCCGAGGGCATGGAGGGCTTCGGCGTCGCCGAGGCCGCCGCCGCGCACGGCGTGCCGGTGCTGGAACTGCGCGCGGTCTCCAACCCGGTGGGCCCCCGCGACCGTGCCGCCTGGCGCATCGGCGAGGCCCTCGCGGCGCTGACGGACGCCTTCGGGAAGCTCGCCCCCGTCCTCAGGAGTTGGAACCCACATGAGCGCTGACACGCTGCAGATCGCGTACTCCCCCTGCCCGAACGACACCTTCGTCTTCGACGCCCTCGCCCACGGCCGCGTCCCCGGCGCCCCCGCCCTCGACGTGACCTTCGCGGACATCGACATCACCAACGGCATGGCCGAGCGCGGCGAGTTCGACGTACTGAAGGTGTCGTACGCCGTACTGCCGTACGTGCTCGGCGAGTACGCCCTGCTGCCCTGCGGCGGCGCGCTCGGCCGGGGCTGCGGCCCGCTGGTGCTGACGCGGGAGGCGGACGCCGGCCTCGGGGGCCGCACGGTCGCGGTGCCCAGCGAGACCTCCACCGCCTACCTGCTCTTCCGCCTGTGGGCGGCGGACACGGTGCCCGGCGGCGTCGGCGAGATCGTGGTCATGCCCTTCCACGAGATCATGCCGGCCGTGCGGGACGGGAAGGTTGACGCGGGCCTGGTGATCCACGAGGCGCGCTTCACGTACCAGAACTACGGGCTGCACAAGCTCGCCGACATGGGCGAGCACTGGGAGCGGACGACCGGGCTGCCGATCCCGCTCGGCGCGATCATCGCGAAGCGCTCGCTGGGCGCCGAGACGCTGAACCGCCTCGCCGACGCCGTCCGCGGCTCCGTCCGCGCGGCCTGGGACGACCCCGAGGCGTCCCGGCCGTACGTCATGGAGCACGCGCAGGAGATGGACCCGGCCGTCGCCGACCAGCACATCGGGCTGTACGTCAACGAGTTCACCGCCGACCTCGGCGAGGACGGCTATGCGGCGGTCCGGGGCCTGCTGACGCGCGCGGCGGCCGAGGGACTCGTACCGGCCCTCGGCCCGGACGCGCTCGCGTTCCCGTAAGCGGGACGGGGATCGGATCAGACGTCGAGCTGGTCCGCGACCGCGCGGAGCAGCCCGGCGATCTTCTTGCCCGCCGTCTTCTCGGGGTAGCGGCCGCGCTCCAGCATCGGCGTGATGTTCTCCAGGAGGGTCGTCAGGTCCTGCACGATGGAGGCCAGCTCGTCCGGCTTCTTGCGCTGTGCGGCCGCGACCGAGGGGGCCGGATCGAGCAGGGCGAGCGACAGCGCCTGGTCACCGCGCTGACCGGCGACGACACCGAACTCGACGCGCTGCCCCGGCTTCAGGCTCTCGACTCCGGCGGGGAGGACCGAGGAATGGACGAAGACGTCACCGCCGTCGTCACGGGAGAGAAAGCCGAAGCCCTTCTCGCTGTTGAACCACTTGACCTTGCCGGTAGGCACGTCTGTCCTCGTCCTCGTACTCGTCGGGAAAACTGCTCGGAAATATGCTCGGAAACGGCTCTTGATAGCACTCGGGCGGGTCGTCCGGACCCGCCGGTACCCAGGCTAATGGTGATCGGCCGGGTGACAAGACGTCCCCCGGCTGTTCTCCAGGCCTGGGAACTACCCTGGTCGGGTGCGTGAACAAACCCAAACGAATTCCGCCGCGCCGGGTGACCGGCTGATCCGCGCCGGTGCGATCGTCTTCTTCGTCGGCGCCGTGGCCACGCTGGTCACGGTGGCCCCGCTGCTGCTGGGCACGACGCCCTTTCCCACCTTCATGTTCGGGCTGAGCATGCTGATGGGAGTGGGCTTCCTGGTCGCCGGTGCCGGGGTGCTCCGGTCGGTCGCCGCGGGGCGGCGTCAGGCGCGCGCCGCGTCGAGCCCCTCGGTGTCGCCCTCGCAGTAGGCCGCGAGCCATGCCGGGAACCGTGTGAGGTCGGCGAGGACCACGTCCGCGCCGGCCGCGCGCAGCTCGTCGGCGTCGCAGGGTCCGCTCGCCACGGCCACCGAGAGGGCGCCGGCGGCGCGGGCTCCGCGTACGTCGCCGACGTGGTCGCCGACGTAGACGTCCGCGTCGTGCTCGCGCAGCGCGGCGGCCTTCTGCTCGGCCCACAGGCCGCCGATCACGGCGTCCGGCTCGATGCCGAGGTGGGCCAGGTGCAGCTTGGCGTTCGGCTCGTACTTGGCGGTGACGACGATCGCCCGTCCGCCTGCCTCGCGCACGGCGGCGACGGCCTCGCGGGCGCCCGTCAGCGCGAGGGTGGGCTCGATCGCGTACGCCGGGTAGATCTCCCGGTACAGGTCGGCGACGGCCTCGATCTCCCCGGCCGGGAACCAGTTCGCCAGCTCCTCGGCCAGCGGCGGCCCGAGCCGGGTGACGGCCAGGTCGGCGTCCACGTACGTCCCCGTGCGCGCGCTCAGCTCCAGGTAGCAGGCGCGGATGCCGGGCCGTGAGTCGATCAGCGTCATGTCGAGGTCGAAACCGACGGTGGGCGCGGGGCGGGTCGTGGAGGCCATGACCCCCATTGTGCCGGGCACCGAACGGGCCCGGCCGAGCACGTACCTGCCGGACGCCCGACTCCGCCGGGGGCGAGCCCTGTGGGGGAGGGCAGGCGCCGTCAGCCACCGGGACAGGGCGCGCGGGAGCGGCCGGGCACATGCCCCGCCGACCGCCGAGACGGGCGGGCGCGGGGGGCGGGCGCAAGCCCCGCCGGCGTAGCCCCCCGCCGCGCGCCGGCCCGTCGCCCGGGCGTTCACTTTTCAGCCCACCGAGTCGGGTGGTGGGTGGGCACAGGCCGGGGGTCCAGGGGGCGGAGCCCCCTGGTACGGCCACCGTGACGCGCCCCGCCAAGCATCCGGGAGCCACGGTCCCGGGGGCCGACGGACGTGGCGGCCGAAGGGCCCCGTCAGCCGCGGGAGCGGCGGGAGCGCCACAGAAGGTAGAGGGCCGTGGCGACGGCGGCTCCGCGCAGGACCCAGGGCCAGGTGTCCGCGACGGCCTCGTTCAGGTGGCCCTCGGTGATCTCGTCGCCCCAGCGCCCCTGGGTGCGGCCCCACAGCCAGACGGCCCCGGCGGCGGCGACCGTGCCGGGCAGGCCCAGGACCGCCCACTTCGTCTGGGCCGGGGTCAGCCGGCGGGAGAGGTAGGCGATCAGCCAGCCGAGGCCGAGGGGGACGAGGCTGCCGAGTACGGCGCCGACGATCAGGAGGGCCGCGGCGAGCAGCAGCAGGGGGTTGTTCCAGCCGCCCTCGGGCCACATGCGGGGCAGGCGGCGCCCCTCCCGCTTCCCGACCGGCCCGGCGGCCGGCTCCTCGGCCTCCTCCACCGGGGTCTTCGACCCGGCGGTCTCCTTCCGCGCCGCCTCGTCCTCCACGCTCGGCGGCTTCCTCAGCAGCTCCGGGATCTCGACGCCGCCGACGAATCCGGGGACGCTGTCGCCGAGGGTGCCCGTACCGGCGAAGGGGCCGTCGTCGACCCGCCACCAGTCCGGCTGTCCCTCCTCGGCGTCGCCCAGTTCCCGCGCGCTCGCCAGGTGGGGAGGGGAGGCGGCCGGGGGCCCGGCCGGGGCCTCGGGTGCGGGGCGCCGCCGGCCCCTGCGCCGCTGGGCGTCACGGGGCGTGGCGTCGCGTGGCTCGGGGTCCCGCTGCTCGGGTACGGCGGTGGGGGCAGGCGCCTGCTGCCGTGCGCCGCTCGCGCCGCCCGCCGCGGTGACGATGTCGTCCGGGTCGCCCAGCCGGTCCAGGATGCGGCGGACGGCGGCGGGGCTGTCCACGGTGGTCTTGGCACGGTGCCGGTCGATCTCGTTGCGCAGCTCCGACACCAGCCGCATACGGGTGGCCGACGGCAGCTGCCGCTGCTGGGCCACGTCGCCGACGCGGCTCAGATACTCGAAGACGACCTGGTCGCTCTCGATCCCCACGTTCCCCTCCGGGGCGGTGCGTTGTGGTACCCCGACGTACCCCGTCGGACGAAGGTACCGAATCCTCCCCGTCCGGCCGACGGCACCGCGCCCGCGCACGCACACCTCCGCCGTCGCACCCACCCGCTAACGTGAGCAGGATGAGCACCGAGGAGAAGTCCGCGGCCCCCCGGTCCCTCGCGGAGGCGCTCCGCGTCAGGGACGACGTCTCGCTGGCCGCCCTCCTGCGCAGCCGTCCCGACCTCATCACCCCCGTGCCGACCGACCTCACCCAGCTCGCCACCCGCGCCGGCACCCGCGCCTCGGTCGTACGGGCGCTGGAGCGTCTTGACCGGTTCGCGCTGCAGACGGCCGAGGCGCTGGCCGTGGCGCCGGACCCGGCGTCGTACGGCGGGCTGCTCGCCCTGATGGCCGGCGACGAGGAGGACCCGGCCGTCGCGGCCGCGCTGCCCCGGGCCGTCGCCCTGCTGCGCGAACAGGCGCTGGTGTGGGGCGCCGACGACCGGCTGCGGCTGGTGCGCACCGCCCGTGAGCTGCTCGCGCCCTCCCCGCAGCACCCGTCCCCGACGGGGCTCGGTCCGTCCGTGCGGGAGGCGACGGCGGGGATGTCGCCGGGCCGGATCCAGGAGATCCTCGGCGCCGTCGGCCTGCCCTCCACCCACGACTCGGTGTCCGCCGTGTCCGCGCTCGGCGCCCTGTTCGCCGACCGGCGGCGCATGGCGGCGCTCCTCGCCGAGCTGCCGGAGGAGTCCCGGGAGGTGCTGGACCGGCTGGTGTGGGGGCCACCGTACGGCCAGGTCACCCACGACCCCGCCGCCCACCTGCGCGCCCTCCTCGACCGGGGCCTGCTGCTGCCGACCGCGCCCGGCACGGTGGTGCTGCCCCGCGAGGTCGCCCTGCATCTGCGCGCGGGCCGGGCGCACCGGACGCCGGAGCCGGTGCCGCCGGCGGTGGAGGCCGCCGCCACACACCGTCCACAGGTTGTGGACGCCACCGCGGCCGGGCAGGCGCTGGCGGCGCTGGCGACCGTGGAGGAGCTGCTGAAGGAGTGGGACGAGGGCGGCCCGGCGGTGCTGCGGGCCGGCGGCCTGAGCGTGCGCGACCTGAAGCGGACCGCCGTCGCGCTGGACGTGCCCGAGCCGGTCGCCGCGTTCTGGGTCGAACTGGCCTACGGCGCCGGTCTGATCGCCTCCGACGGAGAGGCGGACGAGCGGTACGCGGCGACCCCGGCGTACGACGAGTGGCGCGAGCTGCCGCCCGCCGAGCGCTGGGCGCACCTGGCGGGGACGTGGCTGACGGCCACCCGGACGCCGGGCGTGGTCGGCGGGCGGGACGCCAAGGACCGTACGCTCTCGGCGCTGGGCCCGAACCTGGACCGCTCGGCGGCGCCGGAGGTGCGGCACCGGGTGCTGGCCCTGCTGGCGGGGCTGCCCGAGGGTGCCTCGCCCGTCGAGGCGTCGGTGCTGGCCCGGCTGCGCTGGGAACGTCCCCTGCGCGGCCCGCAACGGCAACAGCGGGAGACCGGGACCGGTGAGGCGAGGGACGACGACCTGCGCAGCCGGATCGCCCGGTGGACGCTGTCCGAGGCCGAGCTGCTGGGCGTCACCGGGCGCGGTGCGCTGGCGGCGCCGGGGCGGGCCCTGATCGGCGCCCCCGAGGCACCCCGTCCGGCGGCGCAGGCGCAGGAGTCAGAGCCCGAGGGTCCGGGCGACAAGCTCCCGGTCCACCACCACCGCATGCCCCCGGCGGCCACTCCCCCGACCCCCGCCGAACGGGCCGCGGCCACCGCGACCGCCGCCCGGCTGCTGGCACCGCTCTTCCCCGAACCGCTGGACCACGTGCTGCTCCAGGCCGACCTGACGGCGGTGGCGCCGGGGCCGCTGGAGCGGGAGCTGGCCGACGTGCTGGGGGTGCTGGCGGACGTGGAGTCCAAGGGCGGGGCGACGGTCTACCGGTTCACGCCGGGTTCGGTGCGCCGCGCGCTGGACGCCGGGCGGAGCGCGGCCGAGCTGCACGCCTTCCTCGCCCGGCACTCCCGGACGCCGGTGCCGCAGCCCTTGACGTACCTGATCGACGACGTGGCCCGGCGGCACGGGCGGCTGCGGGTGGGCGCGGCGTCGGCGTACGTGCGCTGCGACGACGACGCGACGCTGGACGAGATCCTCGCCGACAAGCGGGCCACCGCCCTCGGCCTGCGCCGTCTCGCGCCCACCGTGCTGGCCGCGCAGGCCGACCCGGCGGCGCTCCTCGAAGGGCTGCGCGCGATCGGGTTCGCGCCGGCCGCCGAGTCCGCCGCGGGCGACGTGCTGATCGCCCGCGCGGACTCGCACCGCACCCCGCCCCGGGCCGCCCCCGAGCCGGTCCCGGACGGTCCGCCGGCGCCCGACGACACGCTCCTGGCGGCGGCGATCCGCGCCGTGCGCGCCGGTGATCTCGCCTCCACGGCCCCGCGCAAGCCGGGCCCCGGGAGCGGGGAGGGCGAGGGCGAGGCGCCGAGCGGCTCGCTGCCCCGCACGGGCGCCGCCGAGACGCTGGCCACGATGCAGGCGGCGGTCCTGACCGGCGAGGCGCTGTGGATCGGCTACGTGAACGCCGAGGGCGCCGCCAGCCAGCGCGTGATCGCGCCGATCCGGGTCGAGGGCGGCTTCGTCACGGCGTACGACCACACGGCGGACGAGGTGCGCACCTACCCGCTGCACCGGATCACGGGCGTGGCCGAACTGGCCGACGACGCGGGCTGATCCGGACCGGCTCCCGCGTGCGACGCGCGGCGCACTTTCGGGTGTACGCGGTGGTTCATGCACGCCACGCCGGGTGATTCGCACCTGCGAGGGAGCTTTTTTCATAAACCGCATCGGGTCACGGGCGGTCGGGCAGCCACCGGGTGCCCGGCAAACCAACCGAAAGGAAGAACCCGATGCGTACTGCCGTTCGCCGTGTCGCCACCGTCCTGACCTCCGCCACGGCACTGCTCGCCGCGTTCGCCGCCGAGGCCGCAGCCGTCGGCATCGACCTCGGCGGAGGCCTCACCCTCTGACCCGTCCCCCTTCGCATCCCTCCGGCGGGCCGGACCCCCAGCCCTTCCGGGCCCGGCCCGCCTCCCCCGCCGAGACCTTCGCCGAGAACCGAGACCCCGAAAGGCCCCCATGCGCGGCAAGACCCCCACCCCCGGTCCCGACCGTTCCACCGCCCGTTCCGCCGTCGCCGTCTCCGTCGCCGCCCTGATCACCGCCGCCGCACTGTTCGGGGCCCTCGCCCCCAAGGCCGCCGCGCTGGAGGGGCCGCTGATCAACAACATCAACATCGCTCTCCAGTAGGCCCCGCGCCGCGATCAGGCACACTGGACGTTTGGCCGAGCCGTCGTCCGGCCGTACGCACGCGAAAGGGTGCCGCCCGTGAATGGTCCGCTGATCGTCCAGTCCGACAAGACCCTGCTCCTCGAAGTCGACCACGAGCAGGCCGCCGACTGCCGTAGGGCGATCGCGCCGTTCGCGGAGCTGGAGCGGGCGCCGGAGCACATCCACACCTACCGGGTGACCCCGCTGGGCCTGTGGAACGCGCGGGCGGCGGGCCACGACGCCGAGCAGGTCGTGGACGCGCTGGTCGAGTACAGCCGCTACCCGGTGCCGCACGCGCTGCTGGTCGACATCGCCGAGACGATGGACCGCTACGGCCGCCTCACCCTCTCCAAGCACCCGGCGCACGGTCTGGTCCTGACGACCACCGACCGGCCGGTGCTGGAGGAGGTCCTGAAGTCGAAGCGGATCGCGCCGCTGGTCGGGGCCCGCATCGACCCGGACACGGTGGCCGTGCACCCCTCCGAGCGCGGGCAGATCAAGCAGACGCTGCTCAAGCTGGGCTGGCCGGCCGAGGACCTCGCCGGGTACGTCGACGGCGAGGCGCACCCGATCGAGCTGGCGGAGGACGGCTGGGCGCTGCGCCCGTACCAGAAGCAGGCGGTGGAGAACTTCTGGCACGGCGGCAGCGGTGTCGTCGTGCTCCCCTGCGGCGCGGGCAAGACACTGGTCGGCGCGGGTGCGATGGCGCAGGCCAGGTCGACGACGCTGATCCTGGTCACCAACACCGTCTCCGCCCGGCAGTGGAAGCACGAGCTGGTCAAGCGCACCTCGCTGACCGAGGACGAGATCGGCGAGTACAGCGGCACCCGCAAGGAGATCCGGCCGGTCACCATCGCCACGTACCAGGTGCTGACCACGCGCCGGAAGGGCGTCTACCCGCACCTGGAGCTGTTCGACTCCCGGGACTGGGGGCTGATCGTCTACGACGAGGTGCACCTGCTGCCCGCGCCGGTCTTCAAGTTCACCGCCGACCTCCAGGCCCGGCGGCGGCTCGGTCTGACCGCGACCCTGGTGCGGGAGGACGGCCGCGAGTCGGACGTGTTCTCGCTGATCGGGCCGAAGCGGTTCGACGCGCCGTGGAAGGAGATCGAGGCGCAGGGCTACATCGCGCCCGCCGACTGCGTGGAGGTCCGGGTCAACCTCACCGACTCCGAGCGGCTCGCCTACGCCACCGCCGAGGCGGAGGAGAAGTACCGCTTCTGCGCGACGACCGACACCAAGCGGAAGGTGACGGAGGCGATCGTGCGGCGGTTCGCCGGGCAGCAGATCCTCGTCATCGGCCAGTACATCGACCAGCTCGACGAGCTGGGCGAGCACCTGGGCGCGCCGGTCATCAAGGGCGAGACGTCCAACGCCCAGCGGGAGAAGCTCTTCGACTCCTTCCGGCAGGGCGAGATCAGCGTGCTCGTCGTGTCGAAGGTCGCGAACTTCTCGATCGACCTGCCGGAGGCGACGGTCGCCATCCAGGTGTCGGGCACCTTCGGGTCCCGGCAGGAGGAAGCCCAGCGCCTGGGCCGGGTACTGCGGCCGAAGGCCGACGGCCACCAGGCGCACTTCTACTCGGTCGTCGCCCGCGACACCCTCGACCAGGACTTCGCCGCCCACCGCCAGCGCTTCCTGGCGGAACAGGGCTACGCCTACCGGATCATGGACGCGGACGAAATCCTCGGCTGACGTTCAGTGACGGCGGACGCCGGCCTCCTCGCCGTACTCGCCGAGGACGACGACGTCGAAGGCGGCGCCCGCGAACACCCTGACGGCGCGCAGGGTGTCACCGAGCCGGTGCCGGTGGCTGCCGGCCACGGGCGTGGCACCGGACGCGCGGCCCGGTGCCGGGGCGGGGGAGATGGTTGCTGCGCTCATGTCTCCATGGTGCGACTGCCCACCCCCGACCGGCATCGGTCCACGGACCCAATCCCAGGCCGCCTCCGGTACGACCCTGGAGGGAGCGCATCCCCCAGCGCGGAGGACGTGATCCCCTAGGGGTCGAGCACCGGGGGTCGACCGCGGGGCGGAGAAAACGGTTGGCCCGCGCCGTCCGCGCTCCCCTAGAATCTCCGCTCTTGCCCGCCTCCCCACGGAGTGCCGCCGTCCGGACGGAAACCGGTCGGCCCACCGCGCGTCCCGCGCCCACCGCACCGCAGGTCATCCGGAGGCACCCCCTTGTCCACGCCCGTCCACGACGACCCCCTCTCCAAAGAGCGCTCCCACCTCGCCGCGTCCCGTTCCGCGCTGCGCGCCATGCGCGAGGACGTCGAGTCCCTGGACATCACCGACGTCACCGCGAACTGGGTCAACGCCGCCGTGCTGGAGGCGCAGATCGAGCAGCGCATCAAGGCGCTCGCCGACCTCAGCGAGACCCCGCTGTTCTTCGGCCGGCTCGACTACCTGCACGCCCCGGGTGCCGAGCAGGCGGAGGGCGGGGAGGGGGAACGCTTCTACGTCGGGCGGCGGCACGTGCACGACGCGGACGGCGACCCGATGGTGATCGACTGGCGGGCGCCGGTCTCGCAGCCGTTCTACCGGGCGTCGAAGAAGGACCCGCAGGACGTCTCGCTGCGCCGCCGCTTCGGCTACACCGGCGGGGACCTGACCGCGTACGAGGACGAGCACCTGCTCGACCCGGCCGAGGCGGCGACCACCAGCAGGCTGCTCCAGGAGGAGATCGAGCGGCCCCGCGTCGGACCGATGCGGGACATCGTGGCGACGATCCAGCCCGAGCAGGACGAGATCGTGCGCGCCGGGCTGGCCGGCTCGGTCTGCGTGCAGGGCGGCCCCGGGACCGGCAAGACCGCCGTCGGCCTGCACCGGGTGGCCTACCTCCTGTACGCGCACCGCGAGCGCCTGGCCCGCACCGGCACGCTGGTCATCGGCCCGAACCGGTCCTTCCTGCACTACATCGAGCAGGTCCTCCCGGCGCTCGGCGAGCTGACGGTCCGCCAGGCGACCGTGGACGACCTGGTCGCCCACGTCGAGGTGCGCGGCACGGACGAGGCGGCGACGGCCGTGATCAAGGGCGACGCGCGGATGGCGGAGGTGCTGCGCCGGGCCCTGTACTCCCACGTCGTCCCGCCCACCGAGGGCGTCGTCGTGGTGCGCGGCTCGCGCCGCTGGCGGGTGCCGGTGTACGAGCTGGAGGAGATCGTCCGCGAGCTGCTCGCCCGTGACATCCGCTACGGCGCCGCCCGCGAGGCGCTGCCGCAGCGGATCGCGCACGCCGTGCTGGTGCAGATGGAGCGGGCCGGCGAGGCCCCGGACGACCGGGTGCAGAACGCGGTGGCGCGCAACGCGGCCGTGAAGGCGCTGGTGAAGTCGGTCTGGCCGCAGGTCGACCCCGCCAAGCTGGTCCTGCGCCTCCTGGCCGACGCGGACTTTCTCGCCGAGCACGCCGAGGGGCTTCTCACCGAGGAGGAGCAGAAGGCGGTGCTGTGGGCGAAGCCGGCCCGCTCGGTGAAGTCGGCCAGGTGGTCGCCCGCCGACGCCGTGCTGATCGACGAGGCGACCGACCTGATCGAGCGCACCCACTCCCTCGGGCACGTGGTCCTCGACGAGGCGCAGGACCTGTCCCCGATGCAGTACCGCGCGGTGGGCCGGCGCTGCACCACCGGCTCGGCGACCGTCCTCGGCGACCTGGCGCAGGGCACCACGCCGTGGGCGACCAGGAGCTGGGCGGAGGCGCTGGGGCACCTGGGCAAGGCGGAGGCGGTGGTCGAGGAGCTGACGGCCGGTTTCCGCGTGCCGACGGACGTCATCGCGTACGCCTCCCGGCTGCTGCCGCACATCGCGCCGGGCCTCACCCCGGTGGCGTCGATCCGCGAGAACCCGGGCTTCTTCGACATCCGTACGGCCCCGGACGGGACGGCCGACGTGGTGGCGGCCTGCCGTGAGCTGCTGGAACGGGAGGGCTCGGTCGGCCTGATCGCCGCCGACGCGCGGGTGCCGGAGCTGGCGGCGGCCCTGGCGGCTGCCGGGATCGGCCACGTCGGGCCCGGCGAGGAGACCACCCACGCCACCCGCCTCACCCTGGTACCGGCCTCGCTGGCCAAGGGCCTGGAGTACGACTACGTGGTCCTGGACGAGCCGCAGGCGGTGGTCGACGGCGAGCCGGACGAACGGACGGGGCTGCGGCGGCTGTACGTGGCACTGACCCGCGCGGTGTCGGGCCTGATCGTGACCCACCGCACGGGGTTGCCGCCGCAACTGGCCTGACCCCCCGGTAGCTGCGGGCAGTCGCCGCCGCCCCTTGGCTGCGGGCAGTCGTGCCTCCCCCAGTGCCTGAACGGCCTGGGAGGTACCCCCAGGGCGGCACGGGTGGGCGCAGCGGCACCCCGCCAACGCGGGCAAGTGACGCCTCCCCCCACCCGCGAGCACCAGCGCAGGCCCACGGGACAAGCCAAACGCTCAGTGACCGAGCACCCGCCGCCACTCCGCGACCGCGTCCGCAGACACCGGCCCCGCCCACCCCGCGGGCCGCGCCGCGCCGCCGATGTGGAAGCCGTCGATGCCCGCGTCCAGCAGCCCCGGCACGTGGTCGAGGCGCAGACCGCCCCCCACCAGCAGCTGCTGCTCGTACCCCGGCTCACCCCGCCGCCGCGCCTCCGCGAGCAGCACGTTCAGGCCCTCGTCCACGCCACCGGCCGCACCGGCCGTCAGATACGTGTCGAGGCCCGGGAAGTCCGCGAGCTGCTTGCGCAGCGCGTCCCGGTTGGCGGCCCGGTCGATCGCGCGGTGGAACGTCCACCGGCACCCCTCCAGCACCTTGGCGATCTGCTCCACCGCCCCGAGGTCCACGTCGCCCGCCACGTCCAGGAACCCCAGTACGAACTGCGCGGCCCCGGCCTCCCGCATCTCACCGGCGACCCGGGTCAGCCGCTCGACGTCCCCGGCGGCGAACCCGTCCGCGAGCCGCAGCATCACCCGTACGTCGATGTCGACGGCGGCACGGATCGCGGCGACGGTCGCGGCCGACGGGGTGAGTCCGTCGGCCGCCATGTCGGTGACCAGTTCGAGGCGATCCGCGCCTCCGGCCTGGGCGGCGACCGCGTCCTCGACGTCGAGGGCGATCACCTCCAGGACTGCACGCTTGCTCATGGGACCCCATTCGTCGGCCTGCTACAGGTCTAGTCCAATCCAAGACTACGCGCCCGACGGCGGGCCCGGGGCCCCGCGTCGCCGCTCAGCCGCCGAAGATGTTGAGCTCCTTCGCCTCCACCCCGGCCAGCTCCCAGCCCGCCGCTCCGTCCAGGGGGCGGCCCGCGTAGAGCCGTACGAGGGTGGCGCCGTCGCCGATGTAGCGGCCCGGCGGCCGCTCGCCGCTCGCCTCGCCCAGCTTGAGCGGCTCGTCGAGGTCGTCCACGTCGGCGTGGAGCGGTACGTGTCCGCGCGCCCGGGTGACGGCGCCCAGCAGTGCGAGCGCCTCCGGCAGCCCGCGACCGGCGTACGCCCCCGGCTCGCCGAAGGCCACCCGTACGTCACCGGCGTGCACCCACTCGCCGAGTGCGACCATGTCCAGCACACCGCCCGCCCGGGCGATCACCGGGCCGGCCTCGGTCATGCCGCGCTCCAGTTCGTCGACGACGCGGGCGTTGCTCCAGTCGGCCCGTTCGGCGATGTCGCGGTCGTTGGACTCGGGCGAGAAGACGCCCTTCTCGAAGCGTTGCTCCACCACCCGGATCAGGGCACTGGAGCAGTGCGCCAGCACGTCGCGCACGGTCCAGCCGGGACACCCGACCACGGGCAGGGCGAAGTCGGCGTCCGTCCGGGACCGCAGCAGCGGCACCAGTTCGTCGCGTTCGAGGGTCAGCAGCCGGCCGGGCAGTTCGGGGTCGCGTACGTCGTGCAGGTCTGCGGGAGTCGTCATGGACTCCACGTTAGGGGCCGAGCAGGTCCTTCAGTTCGGCCTCGAAGAGGAGAGCCGGGTCGAAGCCCATGCCGGTGAACTGACCGGCGAGCTCCAGCGACAGCACGCCGTGCAGCCGGGACCAGAAGGACAGGGCGCGGTGGAGCGCCGGAGCGGGCGCCGGGTGGCCGCCCGCCCACTGCCGGTGGTCGTCGAGGTGCGCGTCGAACGCCCCGGCGGTGCCGCCCGGCGACGGCAGTGCGGCACACGCGTCCACGATGACCGTCATCGTCTCGGCGGCGACCTCGGTGATGTCGCCCGGCGCGTGGTAGCCGGGGACGGGGGTGCCGTGGATGAGGAAGTAGCGCTGCGGGTCGTCCAGGGCCCAGGCGCGCAGGGCGTGCGCGAGGCCGGCCAGGTCGGCGCCCGACTCGGCGGCGGCCCGGAAGGTGTCGGCCTGACTGCGGTAGGCGTCCCGGATGAGCTCCGTGATCAGCTCGTCGCGGCCGTCGAAGTACCGGTAGAGCGCGGGTCCGCTCATGCCCATCCGCTTGGCGATCGCGTTGAGGGAGAGCGCGGAGGCGCCCGCCGTGGCGATCTGCTCCCAGGCGTGTTCCTTGATCTCCGCGCGCACCTGGGTGCGGTACCGCTCGCGCGGGGTGCTCGTGCGCGCCTCCGGCATGGTCCGCCGCCACCTCTCGGCCGTCGCCCGGCTCGTCAGGCCGGTGATTCGGCAATCGGTTCCACAGTCAGCTCAACAATCAGTTAGAAGCTATCACGAACATTATCTGGGAGAATGGCCGCATGGCCGACCTCGACGCCCTGCGCTCCCGCTTCGCCCGCGCCCTGGCGGGAGCCACCGCTCCCGGCGCCGCCCCCGACCCCGCGCCGTACGCCGACAACCTGCTCGCCCGCTGGCAGGAGCCGCAGCGGCGCTACCACACCCTCGCGCACCTCACGGCGGTCCTGGACCACGTCGACGTCCTGGCGGAGCACGCCGACGACGTGGACGTCGTACGGCTCGCCGCCTGGTTCCACGACGCCGTCTACCTGCCCGAGCGGTCGGAGAACGAGGAGCGCTCGGCCCGGCTCGCCGAGCGCGCGCTGCCCGAGGCCGGGGTTTTGGCGGAGAGGACGGCCGAGGTGGCCCGGCTGGTGCGGCTCACCGTCACCCACGCCCCGGCCGGCGACGACCGCGACGGGCAGGTGCTCTGCGACGCGGACCTGGCGATCCTCGCGTCGCCGCCGTCGGCGTACGCGGCGTACACGGCGGCCGTCCGGGAGGAGTACCACTTCGTCCCGAACGCGGCGTTCCGCGCGGGCCGGGCCGCGATCCTGCGCCAACTCCTCGGCCTGCCCGCCCTGTTCCACACCCCGCACGGGCAGCGGGAGTGGGAGGCGACCGCCCGCCACAACCTCACCGGGGAACTGGAAATGCTGTCGCTGCCGGACACCCCGGGGGTCTAGCCTGCCCGGCATGCGAAGCATGGGCGGGGAGCAGGTGGAGGAGGCCGTCGCGGGCGCCGTGGCGCTGCTGCGGACGGCGACGGAGCGGGACTGGCGGGGGACGCGGGCCGGACGACTGGACTGGGACTGCCGGTACACGGCGGAGCACATCGCGAGCGACCTCATCGCCTACGCCGGTCAGCTGGCCGGCCGCGCCACCGAGGCGTACGTCCCGTTCGAGATCACCCTGGACGGCACCGACGACGGACTGGACCCCGCCGACAACGAGGGCGTCCTCCAGGTGATCGAGACGACCGGCGCGCTGCTCGCCGCCACCGTCCGCACCACCCCGCGCGAGGTGCGGGCCTTCCACCCGTACCCCTTCCGCAGCGCGAACCGCGAGGGCTTCGCCGCGATGGGGATCACCGAGGTGCTGCTGCACACCCACGACATCGCCGAGGGCCTCGGGCTGGCCTACGAACCGCCCGCCGAGCTGTGCGCGGACCTGCTGGCCCGGCTCTTCCCGCACGTCCAGCCCGGCACCGGTCCCTGGCACACCCTGCTGTGGGCCACCGGCCGCGGCGACCTGCCCGGACGCGCCCCGGTCACCGAGTGGCGCTGGCGCAACAACCTGGTGGTCCCGGCCGAACGCCTCACCCTCCAGGGCGTCTCCCCCGCCGCCGCCGGCGACCTCGCCGCGGGCGGCGACGGCGGCTTCGCGTGGGTCGAGGGCGGGCCCTTCCAGGGCACCCGGGACGCCGCCGGAATGCTGCTGAAGGCGTACGAGGCGGGGACGCACCGCCCGGAGTGGGGCGTCTTCGCGCTCGTCCGGCGCGAGGACGGGCGTGCGGTCGGCGGCATGGGATTCCACGGGGCGCCGGACGGGGACGGCCGGGTGGAGGTCGGCTACGACCTCGCCGAGGCGGCCCGCGGCAACGGCTACGCGACGGAGGCGCTGCGCGCGCTGTCCGCGTGGGCGCTGGCGCGGGAGGAGGTGACGTCCGTGTTCGCGACGACGGAGCCGGAGAACGGCGCGTCGCAGGCCGTCCTCGCCCGGGCCGGGTTCGGCCGGGTCGCCGTGGAGTCCGCCGGGGACGGCGACGGCGCCGGGCAGTTCGCCTACGAGCTGCGCGGCTGAGCACCGGGGGCGTCGCGGACGGCCCCCTTGCGCCGGCGCAGCCCCGCTCCGTGCAGCAGCCGCACCACCTCACGGCTGCTGACCTCCAGCGCACCGGCGGACACGGCGTCGGCGTACCGCTGGGCGGGCAGGTCGTAGTGGTCGCGTTCGAAGGCGCGGCGGGGCACGCCCAGGGCCGCGGCGAAGGCGTGCAGTTCGGTGTAGGAGACGTCGCTGACCAGGTGCGACCACAGGCGGCCGTGGCCCGGCCAGGTCGGCGGGTCGATGTAGACGGTCACCGCGGGAACCTCACGAGGACGTGCCGCCGGGAGTCGCGCCCAGCGAGCCGACCGCGGCGACCTTCACGCCGGCCTTGCCGCACACCCAGTGCGGGTCGGGACCCAACTCGGGCTCGACGTCCAGCGCGTGCGGGTCGCCGGAGCCGCACACCGGGCACAGCGGCCAGCGGCCGTACCGCTCCAGCAGGGCGTCCTGCACGTCCTGCGCGACCAGCCCCGCCACGAACTCCGCGCCCTCCGGCCACTGCTCGACCCACCAGCGCCGCTGTACGACGGACTCCTCGACCAGCGACACGACGTCCGGCTCGGCGACCTCGCCCGCCACCAGATCGGCGAGGACGAGGGCGCGTGCGGCGTGCAGCGCCTGCTCCAGGGGGCTGATGGGGTTCATGCACCCATTGTGCGCACTCTTGACCCGCGGACCGAAACGAAAATATCTTTCATGAGTGACCGATGAAGTGAAGGAAACTTTCGCCAGTGCCTCCGGGGGCCGCCGGGCCACCGGTGGCGGGAGCGCACCGCCCGCGCCCGCCGCGCTCGCGGCCAAGGTCCGCACCCTGGCGCCGTCGATGACGCGGTCCATGCAGCGGGTCGCCGAGGCCGTCGCGGGCGACCCGGCCGGCTGCGCGGCCCTCACGGTCACCGGCCTGGCCGAGCTGACCGGCACCAGCGAGGCGACCGTCGTGCGCACCGCCCGGCTGCTCGGCTACCCCGGCTACCGCGACCTGCGCCTCGCGCTCGCCGGGCTCGCCGCCCAGCAGCAGTCCGGCCGCGCGCCCGCCATCACCACCGACATCGCGGTCGACGACCCGATCGCCGACGTGGTCGCCAAGCTGGCCTACGACGAGCAGCAGACCCTCGCGGACACGGCCGCCGGTCTCGACACCGTCCAGCTCGGCGCGGCCGTCGCCGCCCTGGCCGCCGCCCGCCGCACCGACGTGTACGGCATCGGCGCCTCCAACCTGGTCGCCCAGGACCTCACCCAGAAGATGCTGCGCATAGGGCTCATAGCCCACGCGCCGGGCGATCCGCACCTGGCCGTCACCAACGCGGTGCAACTGCGCGCCGGGGACGTGGCGCTGGCGATCACGCACTCCGGCTCGACGGGGGACGTCATCGAACCGCTGCGGGTGGCCTTCGAACGCGGCGCGACCACCATCGCCATCACCGGCCGCCCCGACGGCCCCGTCACCCAGTACGCCGACCACGTACTGACCACGTCCACCGCCCGCGAGAGCGAGCTGCGGCCGGCGGCGATGTCGTCGCGGACCAGTCAGCTGCTGGTGGTGGACTGCCTGTTCGTGGGGGTGGCGCAGCGGACGTACGAGTCGGCCGCGCCGGCCTTGGCGGCGTCCTACGAGGCGTTGGCGCATCGGCACGGGGCGCTCCGCGGGGACCGTGGCAGGTAATCGCCGTGCGCGACTGCGGGTTCGTTGTGGCTGGTCGCGCAGTTCCCCGCGCCCCTGGGAGCCTCGCACCACCCAGCATCTACAAGTCACTGGAAAGAGCCATACCCTCATGACCTCCACCCCCCATCACCCCGATCTTCGTTCCCAGTTGGAGACGTTGGCCACCGAGGCGTTTCGGCCGGAGCTGGCCGAGATCGATCAGTTGCCGACGCTCGACATCACCCGCCTGATGAATGGCGAGGACGCCGCCGTGGCCGCCGCCGTGGCCGAGCGGCTGCCGGAGATCGCCGCCGCCATCGACGCCGTGGCCGTCCGGATGGCGCGCGGCGGGCGGCTGGTCTACGCCGGCGCCGGTACGGCCGGCCGGCTCGGTGTGCTGGACGCCTCGGAGTGCCCGCCGACCTTCAACACCGCCCCGGGGCAGGTCGTCGGCCTGATCGCGGGCGGCCCGGACGCCATGGTCACCTCGGTCGAGGGCGCCGAGGACTCCCCGGAGCTGGCCCGCGCCGACCTGGACGCCCTGGCGCTGACCGCCGACGACACAGTGGTCGGGGTCTCCGCCTCCGGACGCACCCCGTACGCCGTCGGCGCCGTCGAGTACGCCCGCTCGCTCGGGGCGCTGACCGTCGGCCTCGCCTGCAACCGGGGCAGTGCGCTGGCCGCGGCGGCCGAGCACGGCATCGAGGTGGTGACCGGGCCCGAGCTGCTCACCGGCTCGACCCGGCTGAAGGCGGGCACGGCGCAGAAGCTGGTCCTGAACATGCTGTCGACGATCACCATGATCCGGCTCGGCAAGACGTACGGGAACCTGATGGTCGACGTCCGGGCCTCCAACGAGAAGCTGCGGGCCCGCTCGCGCCGCATCGTCGCGCTCGCCACCGGTGCCGCCGACGACGAGATCGAGCGCGCCCTGACGGCGACCGACGGCGAGGTCAAGCACGCGATCCTGGTCCTGCTGGCCGACGTGGACGGCCCGACGGCCGCCCGCCTCCTGACCGAGTCCGGCGGCCATCTGCGGGCGGCGCTGGCGGAAGCGCACGGCTGACCGCCCGGGGCCGTCGGCGCCGTGTGCGATTCTGAAGTACATGAACCACGCCCAGCTGACCGCCCTGGGCCGCGCCCTGCGTCTGATCGGTGAGCACGGCGAGGCCCTGACCGCCGACACGCCCGAGGCCAAGCTGCACGAGGTCCGCGCGGACCTGAAGCGCGCGCTGGACCAGCTGGAGGAGAGCGTCACGACGACGGCCCCCAGCACCCGCTGCCCCGAGCACCCGAACGGGCCGGTCGACCAGGGCGCCCCCGACCTGTGCCTGCTGTGCGAGACCCGCCGCCGCACGGCTCGCCGCGCCGAGTACGGCGGCGGCCCGGTGCCGCACCGGCCCGCCGAGCCGGTCCAGTCCCGCTACGGCGTCCGGGGCGACCGCCCGCAGCCCCAGCAGCGCTGGCTGCCCGAGCTGTGGAACGGCCAGGCGTGGCAGCTGTGCGGCACCCCGCGCCGCGACCGCCGCGAGGCCGAGCTGTACATCGCGGCGCAACTGCGCGGCCCGCGCGCCGCGATGGCGTACCGGATCGTCCACGAGTTCACCGACTACGAGGTGCTGCGGGTGTGGGGGACGCCGGTGCGGGTGGACATCGAGCCGATGGGCGGGCTCTGAGTCCCGCCCCCTCACCGGCGGGTGAAGCGGGTGAGCGTGACGCCGTTGGTGAAGGCGGTGCGCTCGGCGGCGTCGAACACCGTGGGGTCGAAGGCGCCGTCGACCAGCGGGACGCCGGCACCGGCGATCACCGGATAGCTCTTGATCAGCAGTTCGTCGATCTCGGGCAGCAGGGCGCCCGCGAGCTTTCCGCCGCCGCACAGCCAGATGTCCAGGCCGGTGTCCTCCGCCTTGAGCTCACGGACGAGACCGAGCGGGTCGCTCGGCACGACGGTGACGGCGGGGTCCGCCTCGTCGGGCCGCAGGGTGCTCGACACCACGTACTGGCGCAGGTGCGCGTACGGGCTGGGGTAGCCCTCGTCGAGGCCGGGACGGTAGCTGCCGAGTCCCATCAGCACGGTGTCGAAGTTCCGGTTGGGCACGTCCGTGAGACCGACGGCGGCGCGGTAGGCGGTCGGCACGGTCTCGGGGTAGAGCGGGTTGACCCAGGCCGAGTAGGCGGCGGCCTGCCGTTCGTCGCCGAGCGGGAAGAAGTCGAACTCTCCGCCGGGTCCGGCGATACGGCCGTCGAGGGTGACGGCGACGTAGTACACGAGCTTGCGCAAGAAGAGCCCCTCACGTAGTACTCTGACCGAAGTGGTTTGAACGTAGTACTACACATGGAGTGGTGTCAATGGAGTTCTGCTCATGGTGAGGCGCAACGACGAGCGGCGCGCCGCCCTCGTGGACGCCGCGATCGAGGTGCTGGCCGCACAGGGCGCCCGGGGGCTGACCTTCCGGGCGGTGGACACGGAGGCCGGCGTACCGGCCGGCACCGCGTCCAACTACTTCGCCAACCGCGACGACCTGCTCACACAGGCGGGCGCCCGGGTCTACGAGCGGCTGCACCCCGGCGAGGCCGCCCTCGCGCGCCAGCACACGGTCCCCCGCGACCGCGACACCTACGTACAGCTGATGCGCGAACTGGTCGACCGCGTCGCCGCGTTCCGCACCGGCTACCTCGCCCTGCTCGAACTGCGCCTGGAGGCCACCCGGCGTCCCGAACTGCGCGCGGTGCTGACCGAACGCGTCCGTGAGGACGTCGCCGCCAACGTCGCCCACCACGAGGCGTCCGGCCTCCCCGGCGACGCCATGGCCGTCAAGCTGCTCATCCTCACGCTGAACTGGCTGATCGTCGAACAGCTCACCCTGCCGGACGTGTTCACCCCGGCCGAGCGCGACGAACTGGTGGCGGCGGCGGTCGAACGCCTCGTGACGCCGGAGGGGGACGGGTAGCCCAGGAGGGCCCCGCCTCTACTCGCCGCCCGTCAGGCGTTGCCGGGGCCGGCCGCCGCCAGGGCCTCCGACACGGCCTGCCGCAGGGAGCGGCTGGTGATCCGGCGGTTCTCCCCGCCGGCCAGGCACGCCGCGGCACGGCCCACCCAGTCGGGGTCGCCGAGGACGCGGAGCCTTCCGTCAGCGGTGAGCTGCCGCAGCAGGGCCTCCAGCCGGAGCGCGTCAACCGCCCGGTAAGGGCGCGTGTGCTGGTCGAAGCGCAGTTGGTGGTCCTCGTACGGGTGGCGCAGTGTCATGTGCAACCAGCCGCCGTCCCGCGTGGCGACCATGCCCTTCAGCGTGTACTGGCCCCTGTTGTTGGTGCTCCAGGCGTGCTTGCCCCAGGTGAGCCTGATGCCGTCCATGATCCTGGACCAGGGGATCAACTGCCCCTCGGAGTCCGGCTCGTGCTGGTGGAGCCCGTCCGGGCGGAACTCCACCCAGTGGCCGTCGCTCCGCTCGGCGTCCCCGACGCGCCAACGCCCGTCGGCCAGTTCCAGTGGCCCCAGAGACATGCGGTCCTCCCCCATGCGGTCATTGAACCACGCGCGTTCGAGCGCCGGTCAGGGCGTGGACCGCAGCGGCGGGGCCTGCCACGTCGTCCCGGGGGGCTGGAGCAGGGGTGACGGCTCGGGGCCGGGGTCCTCGGCGTCCACGACACCGGCGGCCGTGCGGTCGAAACCGGCGGGCCAGCGGGTGTGCTCGCTGGCCAGGGCACCGGTCAGCCGCGCTTCGGCGAGGTCGGCGGTGCTCAGGTCGGTGCCGCGCAGGTCGGCCAGACGGAGGTCCGCGCGGTGGAAGACCGCGCCGTGGGCGTCGGCCTTGCGCAGGTTCGCCTCGCGCAGGTCGGTCCCGGTGAAGTCGGCGTCGCGCAGGTCGGTCCCGACCAGCTTGGCGGCCCGCAGGTCGGTCAGAACGCAACGGGCCCGGCGCAGGATCGCCGTCGTGAGGTCGGCGTGCCGCAGGTTGAGCGAGACCAGGGACGCCTGGGTCAGATTGGCGTGGTAGAGGCTCGCCGCCTCCATGCAGGCCCGGTCGAAGTTGACCTCGGGGAACCACAGTCCGTCGCAGTCGGCCCGGCGCAGGTCGGTGAGGCTGAGATTGACCCAGGACTGCTCCCGGTGCTCGCACAGCACGCCGAGCGCGGTGAGCGCCACCTGGGCGTCGGCGGTCCGGGTCTCCAGGGGTGCGATGTCGTTGATGGGCACGTCGGCAGCCGGTGCCTGCGGCCCGGCGGGCGGCCAGGGCAGGTGGGTACGCAGGTAGGCGGCCAGGATGGAGATGATGGCCTCCCGGTCGCGGTCGGACTGCTCCGCGATCCGCCACAGTGCGTGCAGCCCGCCGATGCGCACATCCAGCTTGTCGCTGCCGAGCTGGTCGACGGCCCGGCTGAACCGGTCGGTGACGTAGCCCTCCTGGGTGGCGCGCAAGCCGGCCTGGCTCACCCGCAGTTGGCGCCAGGTGGCGTACGCGCCGAAGAGCACCACCAGGCCGCCGATCACCTGCAGAAGCGTCGTGCGGACATCGTTCACCGCCTTCAGCCGGTCCGGTGCGGCCACGCTCGCCCCGGCGAGATCGTGGTCGACCACCACGCCCGGCAGGACGACGAACACCGTGCCCAGAACGGCCGTCCCCGCCACGGCCAGCAGCCCCGCGACCACCCGGCGCCCGACCCGCCCGTCCTGCCCCGCGCGACGCCCGCCGGATGCATCCCCCGTCCCCATGGGCACCGGAGCCTAGGCGCCGCCCGGAAGCCGATCAAGGGCGGCGGCGCCTCCGGCCCGGGCGGGGGACGGCCGGCCGGGCCACCAGGTGTCCTCCGCCGCTCACCCCTTGGCCCTCAGCAGCGGCAGGGGTGTGAACTCGTGGCCCTCCCACAGGCGTCGGGAGGTCTCCTCCGGGTAGGGCGCGACCGTCGGTTCGGTGTCCAGGACCTGGACCAGGCGCCGCTGCGTGTCGTACGCGGGCCAGCCCGGGTCGCCGGTGCGGGCGAAGGCGGTCCAGGAGGCGCGGAAGCGGGACGACAGGGCCAGCGCCTCCTCGGACGGCTCCGCGCCGCCGAACTGGAGCCGTGCCAGGTCGGCCTGGAAGGCGCCGAAGAGAAGGGGGATGTCCAGGGCGTGACACGCGCCCAGGGCACCGCCGAAGGCGGGGGCGGGCCAGGTCAGTTCGTAGACGTGGGCCCGGCCGCCGCCCGCGAGGTGGGCCTCGGCCAGGTGCAGGGACGGCATCGCGAACAGCCAGTCGGTCTGGACGCGTTCGTAGAGGTCGTTGGCCGACGCCTGCGGGAACGCGGCGCGGTAGGCCGCTTCACCGCCCGGGGCGTACAGACGCAGGGCGGCGCCCGCGCGGTCCTCGCCCACCTCGCCGAGCCTGCCCGCCAGGGCGCTGAACAGGCGGTTCTCGTCGCGGTTGTGACCGACCATCAGCTCCACGTCGCGGGCCGCGCCGGAGGCGAGCGCCTGCCACGGCGCGACCGGCAGGAACTCGCCGTCCACGACCGGGGCGTACGGGGTGATCGTGGGGGCGGCCTGGCCCCAGCGGGCGACGTTGCCGGGCATCTTCGGGGCGAGGGCCTGACCGGCCTTGACGAGCTGGTCCGGGGCGATGTCCGAGAGGTCGGCGACGGTCGGGCGCAGGCCCAGTTCGGCGGCCAGGTCGGTGCCGATGTCCCGGGCGAGTTCGGTGGAGAAGAAGGTGCCCGGCACGCTCTGGGCGACGGCCCGCCGGAAGAGCCCGGCCGCGCGGGGCATCGCCAGCAGGGAGGCCACGGAACCGGCGCCCGCCGACTCGCCGAAGATCGTGACGCGGCCGGGGTCGCCGCCGAACCCGGCGATGTTGTCCTGCACCCAGGCCAGCGCGGCCACCTGGTCGAGCAGGCCCCGGTTGGCGGGGGCGCCCTCGATGTGGGCGAACCCCTCCATGCCCAGGCGGTAGTTGAGGGTGACGACGACGAGGTCGCCGTCGGCGGCTATGCGGCGGGCGTCGTAGGCGGGGCTGCCCGAGTGGCCCATCTTGTAGGCGCCGCCGTGGATCCAGACCATGACCGGACGCCGGGCGGCCGGGTCGGGGGCCGGGGTCCAGACGTTGACCGTCAGCCAGTCGTCGCCCTCGGGGACGTCCGGCGGGCCGACGGTGCCCGCGACGCCGAGGTCCTGCGGGGGCGGCGGGCCGAAGGCGTACGCGTCGCGCACGCCGTCCCAGGGGCGGGGGCGGCGCGGGGCGGCGAACCGGGCCTCGCCCACCGGGGGCTGGGCGAAGGGAATGCCGCGGAAGACGGCCAGGCCGTCCTCGGTCCGGCCGCGCACCGCACCGGCGGAGGTGCGCACCACGGGTTCCACTGACTCGGCGGGTCCAGGGATCGTCATCCTCCGGACCCTACGCCGTGGTGCGCACCGCGCTCAGCCGAGGGTCTTCAGCGATGCCGCGTCGTACGGGGCGAGTTCGTCGAAGCGGCCGCCGAGCACCTTCTCGGCCCACCGCGGGTCCTGGAGCAGGGCGCGGCCGACGGCGACGAGGTCGAACTCGTCGCGCTCCAGGCGGTCGAGGAGGTTGTCGAGGCTGCGCACCGGGGCGCCCTCGCCCTGGAAGGCCTTGGTGAAGTCGCCGTCGAGGCCGACCGAGCCGACCGTGATGGCGGTCTTGCCGGTGAGCTTCTTGGTCCAGCCGGCGAGGTTGAGGTCGGAGTCCTCGAACTCGGGGAGCCAGTAGCGGCGGGTGGAGGCGTGGAAGGCGTCGACGCCGGCCGAGGCGAGCGGGGCGAGGATGGCCTCCAGCTCCTCGGGGGTCTCGGCGAGGCGGGCGTCGTAGGCCTCCTGCTTCCACTGGGAGTAGCGGAAGATCACCGGGAAGTCGGCGGAGACCGTCTCCCGTACGGCGGCCACGATCTCGGCGGCGAACTTCGTCCGGGCCACGGGGTCGCCGCCGTAGGCGTCGGTACGGCGGTTGGTGCCGGACCACAGGAACTGGTCGACGAGGTAGCCGTGGGCTCCGTGGATCTCCACGCCGTCGAAGCCGATGCGCTCGGCGGCCGCGGCGGCCTCGGCGAAGGCGCCGATGACGTCGTCCAGGTCGCGCTGGGTCATCGCCTTCCCGGTGGGCTCGTCCTCGCCGATGCGCAGGCCGGACGGGCCGACGGCGGGGGCGTCCGGGAAGGGCTGCTCCCCGTCCTTGCGCACCATGCCGATGTGCCACAGCTGCGGCACGATCGTGCCGCCGCCCGCGTGCACCGCCTCGGCGACCTTCGCCCACCCGGCGAGCTGCTCCTCGCCGTGGAAACGCGGCACGCGGTCGCTCTGCCCGGCGGACTCGTGCCCGACGTAGGTACCCTCGGTGACGATCAGGCCGACCCCGGCCGCGGCGCGGCGCGCGTAGTACGAGACCACGTCCTCGCCGGGGATGCCGCCCGGGGAGAACATGCGGGTCATCGGCGCCATCGCGATGCGGTTGGGCACGGTGAGGCCGTTGATCGTGGCCGGGCGGGCGAGCAGTTGGGCGGCGCGGGTGGCGGCCTCGGTGGGGGTGGCGGTCACTTGCGGGCTCCCTGGAGTAGGTACCGGGTGGTATGTGCGCGCGCATTCATCGCACTCCTCGGTGAACGGCCCGGCCCGGTCGGGGCATTCCGTTCGTGGCCGCCGATCCGCCGTGACCCGGGACACATACGGCGGCCGGCCGGGAACACGGAAAGGCCCGAGGGCGGCACCCCCTCTCGGGGAGTGCCGCCCTCGGTCCGTGCAGGACGGTCGATCAACCGGAACCGGTCGATCAGAAGTCCATGTCACCGCCCGGCATGCCGCCCGGGGCGCCCGCCGGAGCGGCCTTCTCCGGCTTGTCGGCGATGACGGCCTCGGTGGTGAGGAACAGCGCGGCGATGGAGGCGGCGTTCTGCAGGGCAGAGCGGGTCACCTTCGCCGGGTCGATGATGCCCTCGGCGATCATGTCGACGTACTCACCGGAGGCGGCGTTCAGGCCGTGGCCGACGGTCAGGTTGCGGACCTTCTCCACCACGACGCCGCCCTCGAGACCGCCGTTGACGGCGATCTGCTTCAGCGGGGCCTCCAGGGCGAGCTTCACGGCGTTGGCGCCGGTCGCCTCGTCACCCGAGAGCTCCAGCTTCTCGAAGACCTGGGAGGCCTGGAGCAGGGCCACGCCACCACCGGCGACGATGCCCTCCTCGACGGCCGCCTTCGCGTTGCGGACGGCGTCCTCGATGCGGTGCTTGCGCTCCTTGAGCTCGACCTCGGTGGCGGCACCGGCCTTGATGACGGCCACGCCGCCGGCCAGCTTCGCCAGACGCTCCTGGAGCTTCTCGCGGTCGTAGTCCGAGTCGCTGTTCTCGATCTCGGCGCGGATCTGGTTGACGCGGCCCTGGACCTGGTCGGCCGAGCCGGCGCCGTCCACGATCGTGGTCTCGTCCTTGGTGATGACGACCTTGCGCGCGCTGCCCAGCAGGTCCAGCGTGGCGTTCTCCAGCTTGAGGCCGACCTCCTCGGAGATGACCTCGCCGCCCGTGAGGATGGCGATGTCGCCGAGCATGGCCTTGCGGCGGTCGCCGAAGCCCGGGGCCTTGACGGCGACGGACTTGAAGGTGCCGCGGATCTTGTTGACGACCAGGGTCGACAGGGCCTCGCCCTCGACGTCCTCGGCGATGATCAGCAGCGGCTTGCCCGACTGCATGACCTTCTCCAGGAGCGGCAGCAGGTCCTTGACGTTGCCGATCTTGGAGTTGGCGATCAGGATGTACGGGTCGTCGAGCGACGCCTCCATACGCTCCATGTCGGTGGCGAAGTACGCCGAGATGTAGCCCTTGTCGAAGCGCATACCCTCGGTGAGCTCCAGCTCCAGACCGAAGGTCTGGGACTCCTCGACGGTGATGACGCCTTCCTTGCCGACCTTGTCCATGGCCTCGGCGATGAGCTCGCCGATCTGGGTGTCGGCGGCGGAGATGGAGGCCGTGGAGGCGATCTGCTCCTTGGTCTCGACATCCTTGGCCTGCTCGAGCAGGGCGGCGGAGACGGCCTCGACGGCCTTCTCGATACCGCGCTTGAGGGCCATCGGGTTGGCGCCGGCCGCGACGTTGCGCAGGCCTTCCTTGACCAGGGCCTGGGCGAGAACGGTCGCGGTGGTCGTACCGTCACCGGCGACGTCGTCCGTCTTCTTGGCGACTTCCTTGACCAGCTCGGCGCCGATCTTCTCGTACGGGTCCTCGAGCTCGATCTCCTTGGCGATGGAGACACCATCGTTGGTGATCGTGGGGGCGCCCCACTTCTTCTCGAGGACGACGTTGCGGCCCTTGGGGCCGAGCGTCACCTTGACGGCGTCCGCGAGCTGGTTCATGCCGCGCTCGAGGCCGCGCCGCGCCTCCTCGTCGAACGCGATGATCTTGGCCATGTGAAGTGGTCCCTCCAGGACTGGGGGTGATTCCTTCGGACCGCGCCCGCGCCCGCGACGGACGGCTCGCCGGCCTTGTGGTTCCTTCCCCACCCGGCCCGCGGGCCTCACCGACCCGGTCCTTCGTTGTCACTCTCACCTTCAGAGTGCTAACGCCAATGATTAGCACTCGGCATGGTCGAGTGCAAGCGCCTCTCGGGGATCGGGCCGGGCGGTCAGCCACCCGCGAACAAGGGGACGGCACGCGTCCGGGCAGGCCGAAGGGCCCGTACCCCTGGAGGTACGGGCCCTTCGGATGAAGACCGGGTGCTGCGGTGGCCGCGCGTCTCAGGCGCTGAGGCGAACCATGTCGGCCTGCGGGCCCTTCTGACCCTGCGAGATCTCGAACTCGACCCGCTGGCCTTCTTCGAGGGTGCGGTAGCCGTCCATCTGA
The DNA here is from genome assembly GCF_003950055.1 of Streptomyces sp. KPB2. Taxonomy (NCBI): domain Bacteria; kingdom Bacillati; phylum Actinomycetota; class Actinomycetes; order Kitasatosporales; family Streptomycetaceae; genus Streptomyces; species Streptomyces sp. KPB2. The sequence continues at coordinate 4,554,676 of NZ_CP034353.1, read as the reverse complement.
ATCGCGCTGTAGTGGACGAAAACATCCGCACCACCGTCGACCGCGATGAAGCCGTACCCCTTCTCCGCGTTGAACCACTTGACGGTGCCCTGAGCCATGCCTAACTCCCCTATTACTGGCCCTTGCACAGATCCGCACTTCGCGGACCCGGGTCAGACCTCGCCCCCTCACGACTGGGGGCGTGCGCCGGAACGCGTCGACCGCGGCTGAATGTATCTGTCCAACTGCCGTCTGCAACAGGTCAATCGGACGAGAAATCTGGACGCGCCCGGTCCGGAATGTAGCGAGAATTCGCCTGAATACGGGTCAAGTCGGGGCACGCAAAGGGAACAAAAGCCGCAGAAAGCACCCACACTTTGGCTGTTTCTTGTCGGGCGGGCGGCAGGAATTAACGGTTCCCGTTGTGCCGATCGGGAGCGCGTTCCCCAACTCTACCGCGCTCAACCACATGGAATTGCCCCCTCCGTTTCTCTCACGGAGAGGGCAATTCACGCTACGACCCGTATCAGCCGCCGGCGACCGCCGGGATGATCGAGACGCCCGCGCCGTCCGGCGTCGAGGTCTCCAGGCCCTGCTCGAAGCGCACGTCGTCGTCGTTGACGTAGACGTTGACGAAGCGGCGCAGCTTCCCCTGGTCGTCCAGGACGCGGGCGGCGATGCCCGTGTGGTTCTTCTCCAGGTCGGAGATGACCTCACCGAGGTTGGCCCCCTCGGCACTGACCTCGGCCTTGCCGCCGGTGTAGGTGCGCAGGATGGTCGGGATACGAACGGTCACGCTCATGCGAGGCCAGCCTCTCGGAAGGAGTCCAGGTTGGGGCGGATCGTCGCGGTGAGGCCGGTGCCGGCCACCGCGTCGAGGGTCTTGAGGCCGTCGCCGGTGTTCAGGACGACGGTGGTGAGCGACGGGTCGAGCACGCCGTCCTCGATCAGCTTCTTCGTCACGCCGACCGTCACGCCGCCCGCCGTCTCGGCGAAGATGCCCTCCGTGCGGGCGAGCAGCTTGATCGCGTCCACGACCTGCTCGTCGGTCACGTCCTCCACGGCACCGCCGGTGCGGCGGGCGATGTCGAGGACGTAGGGGCCGTCGGCCGGGTTGCCGATGGCCAGCGACTTGGCGATGGTGTTCGGCTTCTGCGGGCGCACCACGTCGTGGCCGGCCTTGAACGCCGTGGAGACCGGCGAGCAGCCCTCGGCCTGCGCACCGAAGATCTTGTACGGCTTGTCCTCGACCAGGCCGAGCTCGATCAGCTCCTTGAGCCCCTTGTCGATCTTCGTCAGCTGGGAGCCGGAGGCGATCGGCACGACGAGCTGGTCGGGCAGCTGCCAGCCGAGCTGCTCGCAGATCTCGTACGCGAGGGTCTTGGAACCCTCGGCGTAGTAGGGGCGCAGGTTGACGTTGACGAAGCCCCAGCCCTCGCCGGCCGGGTCGCCGATCAGCTCGGAGCAGAAGCGGTTCACGTCGTCGTAGTTGCCCTCGATGCCGACCAGCTCACCGCCGTAGACGGCGGCCATGACGACCTTGCCCTGCTCCAGGTCGTGCGGGATGAACACGCAGGAGCGGAAGCCGGCCCGGGCGGCGGCGGCGCCGACGGCACCGGCGAGGTTGCCGGTGGAGGAGCAGGACAGGGTGGTGAAGCCGAAGGCGCGGGCGGCCTCCAGGGCCTGGGCGACCACGCGGTCCTTGAAGGAGTGCGTCGGGTTGCCGGAGTCGTCCTTGACGTACAGGCCGCCGGTGACGCCCAGCTCGCGGGCGAGGTTGTCGGCCTTGACGAGCTTGGTCCAGCCGGGGTTGATGTTCGGCTTGGTCGCCACGTCGGCCGGGACGGGCAGCAGGGGGGCGTAGCGCCAGATGTTCGCGGGGCCCGCTTCGATCCGCCCCCGCAGTTCCTCGGTGTCGTAGGCCGAGAAGTCGTAGGAGATCTCGAGAGGGCCGAAACACTCTTCGCAGGCGAAGACCGGTCCGAGCGGAACCCTGTGGCCGCATTCCCGGCAGCTCAGCGCGGCGGCGGGGCCGAGGTCGACGGTGCCGTCGGTGGGGTTCGTGGAGGTTTCGGCAGTCTGCACAGCCATGGAGGCGAGGCCCTTTCTCCTCATCTTCCTCACGACGCATCTCGCCGTGAGACGGATTTGGCACCTTCCCTAGCCGGGAGCCTCGCCACGTCCGTGTGACAAGTGCCGGCTGGAGGGTTGCCGGGGCTTCATCGGGCCGTATCCCTCTGCCCCTCTGGATGAGCGGTATGAAGTTGTTCTTCGCTGGTGCGCGCGGCGACCCCGGCATGCGGTGGTCCCACGCGTTGTTCAAGACTGTAACCGAAGGCCAGGACCGTTGAGACAGTCGTCCGTACCGCGAGATGGATCACAACGGATCACTGCGCATCACCACGGATCACGAAGGAGACCCCCGGACGTGCTGGAAGAAGTCGAGCGCTGGCTGAACGCACGCTCCTGGTCCGCCGGCGACCGGACCGTCCGGCAGCTCCTGTCCGCCAAGCACACCACCGGGCAGTCGGTCAGCGTGGTGCTCCCCGCGCTGGACGAGGAGGCGACGGTCGGCGACATCGTCTCGGTGATCCGGCGGGAGCTGATGCTGCGGGTCCCGCTGGTCGACGAGCTCGTGGTCGTGGACTCCGGGTCGAGCGACCGTACGGGCGAGGTGGCCGCCGCGGCCGGCGCGCGTGTCGTGCACCGGGACGCGATCCTCCCCCGCATCCCCGCCGTGCCCGGCAAGGGCGAGGTGCTGTGGCGGTCGCTGCTGGTCACCGGCGGGGACATCGTCTGCTTCGTCGACGCCGACCTGCGCGAGTTCTCCGCCGACTTCGTCTCCGGGATCGTGGGCCCGCTGCTGACCGATCCCGACGTGCACCTGGTCAAGGCCATGTACGACCGCCCGCTCGGCGCCGCCCCGGGGCAGGGCGGCCGGGTCACCGAGCTGATGGCCCGCCCGCTGCTCAACATGCACTGGCCGCAGCTGGCCGGTTTCGTCCAGCCGCTGGGCGGCGAGTACGCGGCCCGCCGCTCCCTGCTGGAACGGCTCCCCTTCCCGGTCGGCTACGGCGTCGAGCTCGGCATGCTGGTCGACGCCCTGCACCTGGTGGGCCTGGACGCGCTCGCGCAGGTGGACGTCGGGGTGCGCGTCCACCGCCACCAGGACGGCCGGGCGCTGGGCCGGATGGCCGCCGCGATCTACCGCACCGCCCAGCTCCGGCTGGCCCGCGGTCACCTGGTCCGGCCGACGCTCACCCAGTTCGAGCGGGGCGTCGACGGCTTCGAGCCGCGCACCTACGCCGTGGACACCGAGGAACGGCCCCCGATGGCGGAGATCGCGGAGTACGCGGCCCGGAAGGTGGCCTGAACCCCCGCGCCTCAGCCGGGGACGCCGTCCGACCAGCGCCACCTGCCACCGGAGTCCTGCTCGCAGGTCAGGTACTCGCCGCCGCGGCCGTGGGTGCTCAGGCCCCGGTGCTTCGTGGCGCAGAACTGGCCGTCGGCGTAGCAGTTGCCGGCCGGGCTCATCAGCTCGCAGACGCCGGTGCCGCCGCCTGTTCCGCCACCGGTTCCACCGCCCCCGCTCGTGCCGCCGGTGCCGTCGGCCCGGGTCTTCGACGGCTTCGGGGTCGGCTTCGGCGTGTGCAGCAGGCGCCCGGCGCAGTCGCGGCCGTCGCGGGGGACGGTGAAGGTCACGGTGCCGGAGCCGCCGCTCTGCTCGCAGACCTTCTCGTCGAGGCCCCAGGAGGAGGCCGGCTGCCCGGTGCCCTGGAGGAGCACGGTGTAGTCGACGTGTGCCCCCTTGGCGGCGAGGACGGCCGCACTCATGGTGCGGCCGGTGAAGTCCGCCAGCGTGGCGGCGGTCGGGGTGGGAGTCGGCGTCGGCGTCTGAGTGCTGGGGGACGTCTCGGGGGTCGGGCTGCTGCTCGGCGTCGCGGTGGCGGTCGCGGTGGCCGCCGTGGGTGCCTCCGCCTTCGTACTCGCGTCGCCGCCGTCGCCGCAGCCCGCCAGGGCCAGCGCGCAGGCCGCGATCAGGGCCGCCGTGCCGGTGAGTCCGCCGGTGCGCGGGTGTCGCGTACGTATGCGTATGGGCATGGTGCGCCCGCCCCCCAAGAAGTTGAAATGTGCACCGCACATCCTCAACCTGTTCACAGTTTCCGCACAAGACGCGTGACCGAATCGCCGCCGAGGTGACACCGGGGAACGTTTGAGGTTCGGGGGGCCGGGCTAGATTGAGGCGTATGGCTTCAAGCTTCGGTGCTGCTCAGGTGCTGGTCGCCTCCAACCGGGGGCCGGTCTCGTACGAGGTCCGGGAGGACGGGTCGCTGCACGCCAAACGGGGTGGTGGCGGGCTCGTGTCCGGGCTGTCGGCCATCGGCCCCGACGCCGGCGCGCTGTGGGTGTGCTCGGCGCTCGGCGACGGCGACCGCGAGGCGGTGCGGCGCGGGGTCGGCGAGGCCGGCGTGCGGATGCTGGACGTACCGGCCGACGTGCACGCGGACGCGTACAACGGGATCGCCAACAGCGTGCTGTGGTTCGTGCACCACATGCTGTACCAGACGCCCCTGGAGCCGGTCTTCGACGCGGAGTTCCGGCGGCAGTGGGCCTCCTACGAGGCCTACAACCGGGCCTTCGCCGAGGCGCTGGCCGAGGAGGCGGCCGAGGGCGCGGTCGCGATCGTGCAGGACTACCACCTGACGCTGGTGCCGGGGATGCTGCGCGAGCTGCGTCCGGACCTCAGGATCGGCCACTTCTCGCACACGCCGTGGGCCCCGGTCGACTACTTCCGGCTGCTGCCCGACGACATCGCCGAGCAGGTGCTGCGCGGGATGCTGGGCGCCGACCGGCTCGGGTTCCTCACCCGACGCTGGGCGGACGCGTTCACCGCCTGCTGCGACGCGGTGGTGGGCGGGCTCGGCGGCACGGAGATCGGCGTGCACGGTCTCGGCGCCGACGGCGACTTCCTGCGGAAGCGGTCGCACGAGGCCGACGTCGAGGAGCGGATGGCGGAGCTGCGGGAGCAGATCGGGGAGGGCCGCCGCACGATCGTGCGGGTGGACCGCACCGAGCTGTCCAAGAACATCGTGCGGGGCCTGCTGGCCTACCGGGAGCTGCTGGCCGGGCGGCCGGAGTGGCGCGAGCGGGTCGTGCACGTCGCCTTCGCCTACCCCTCGCGGCAGGACCTCGCCGTGTACCGGGACTACACGGCCGAGGTGGAGCGGGTCGCGAACGCGGTCAACGAGGAGTTCGGCACCCCGGGGTGGACGCCGGTCGTGCTGAATCTCAAGGACGACTTCGCGCGGTCGCTGGCGGCGTACCGGCTGGCGGACGTGGCGCTGGTCAACCCCGTCCGGGACGGGATGAACCTGGTCGCGAAGGAGGTGCCGGTCGTCTCCGACGCGGGGTGCGCGCTGGTGCTGTCCCGGGAGGCGGGGGCGTACGAGGAGCTGGGCGAGGACGCCGTGGTGGTGAACCCGTACGACGTGGTGGGGACGGCGGACGCGCTGCACACGGCGCTCGGCCTGCCGGCGGGGGAACGGGCCGAACGCTCGAAGCGGCTGGCGGCCGCCGGCACCGCGCTGCCCCCGGCGCGCTGGTTCCTGGAGCAGCTGGAGGCGCTGCGCGGCTGACGCGGGCTACTTGTCCCGCACCGGCGGGCAGGTGCCGGTCTCCTCGCCGATGGAGTTGATCTCGGCGTTCGGCCGCGGGTCACCGGCGTAGTTCACCTGGTCCGTGCACTTGACCCCGTCCTGCTTGGGGGTGCCGGAGGGCGCCTTGCCCGACTGCGGCTCGGGGCAGGTGCCGGTGTCCGCGCCGATGGAGTTGATCTCGGCGTTGGACCGCGGGTCGCCGGCGTAGTCCCGCTGGTCCGTGCACTTGACCCCCGTCCCCCGGTCCGGCTTCGACGCCGTCGGGGTCTGCGAGGACGCGCCGCCGGTGGCGGTGCCGTCGTCCGCGGAGGGGGACTGCGCCGTGGGGGTCTGCGCGGGGCTCGTCGCGGTCGCGGTGGGGGCGGCGTCGACGTTGACGTCGCCGTCGCCGCCGCTGTTGCCGCAGGCGGTCAGCGCCAGGCCGAGGGCCACGGCGGCGAGGGCGAGCATCGGGGTCTTCCGAGCGGACATGGCGGGTTCCTCCACGGTCGTGTGCCTCACTGAGCAGGCATTACGGCGTGCAAGACAGCGGGGCGGCGGGGCCGGGTTGCCCCGCCGGCGGTGTCCGGACACGCCTGTGACGCTCCGGGGAAGGGGCCGTGACGTCGGCTCAGGCCAGCCGGTGCGCGAGCGCCGTCAGCAGGGCCACGACCCCGGCGGGGCCGGGGACCTCGACGTCCGCGCGCCTGCGCAGTTCCGTCACCTCGTCGCTGGCGCTGCAGACCAGCAGGCCGGGGGTGCCCTCGGTGCGGAGGATGTCGACGGCCGCGTAGGCCGGGAGGTCGCCGAGGTCGTCGCCCGCGAAGAGGACCGAGCCGGCGTCGAGGGAGTGGACGTACGACCGCAGGGCCGCGCCCTTGTCCATGCCGGGCGGGCGCAGTTCCAGGACCATGCGGCCGGGTTCGACGATCAGGCCGTGGCGGGCGGCCAGGTCGGCGAGGGGGGCGCGCAGGGCCTCGAAGGCGGCCTGCGGGTCGGGGGCGCGGCGGGTGTGGACGGCGACCGCGTGGCCCTTGTCCTCCGTCCAGGTGCCCTGCGCCGCGGCCCCGGACCGCTCCAGCAGCCCCGGCAGCTCGGCGCGGACGGCGGCGACGCCCGGGTGCGGCGCGGGCGTGGCGAGGGTGCCGGTGGCGGCGTCCCAGCGCTCGGCGCCGTAGTGGCCGAGGACGACGAGGCGGTCGAGGCCGGGGACGTCCGCGAAGCCGCCGTGGTGGACGGCGACCTCGGCGGGGCGGCCGGTGATCACGGCGATCGAGGCGACCTTCGGGGCGAGCGCGGCGAGGGCCGGTACGGCCTCCGGGTGGGCGCGGGCCCGGTCGGGGTCGGGCACGATCGGGGCGAGCGTGCCGTCGAAGTCGAGCGCGACCACCGCGCGGCCGGGGTCGGCGAGAAGGGCGTCGAGCCCTTCGCGTCCGGCGGCCGTCGCGGGCGTCGGCAGGGGGTGTGGGGAGTCGTCTCGGGTGGAGTCCTGGTGGCTGCCCATACGGCGAACCTATCCCGCCGGCGCCGAAGGCAATCTCAGCGCTCCGCGCGGCGCGACTCCCGCACCCGGCGCAGGCGGTTGACCGTCACCGGGTCGGCGGCCAGGGCGCGGGGGTCGTCCAGGAGGGCGTTGAGGAGCTGGTAGTAGCGGACGGGGGCCAGGCCCAGCTCCTCGCGGACGGCACGCTCCTTGGCGCCGGGGCCGCTGAAGCCCCGGCGTTCCAGTGCGAGGATGCTCAGCTCCCGCTCGGCCAGCTCTCCCGGGTCCATGTACGGAACCGTAACGCCCGCCGCCGACAACGCGGCCGCCGCTCGGGCCGTCACTCCGCGCTGCTCGCCCGCATCGCCGTCGCCTGGATCTCGCCGAGGACCTCCTCGGGGCTGCCGCCGGGGGCGACCGCCTCGCCGATGCGCTTCTTGACGTCCGCGCTGACCGAGGCCCAGGAGGCCTTGCCGACCGGGTACAGCTGGGAGAGCAGCAGCTCGTCCAGGAACGGCTTGAGGTTCTTGTCCTCCGGCGCGGTGCTCATGGTCTGGGAGGCGGAGGTGGTCACGGGCAGCAGGCCGTACTCGCGGGAGAAGTCGAGGACGTTCTCCTCGCTGTAGACGAAGTCGAGGAAGTCGCCGATCTCCTCCTGGTGGCCGTTCTTCTTGAAGGCCGTCATCCAGTCGGAGACCCCGAGGGTGTTCCTGCTCTCGCCGTCCGCGCCGGGTGTGGTCACCATCCCGTACTTCACGCCCTTGTCGGCGGCCATCTTCATCAGCGAGGGGTGCCCGTTGAGCATGCCCACGTCGCCGTTGGCGAAGGCTTCGAAGGCGGCGGCGCGGTTGAGCTTGCCGGGGGCGACCGGTCCGGTGAGGCCCTTGCCGACCAGTTCGTCGCGCAGCCAGGTGAAGGTGGTGGCGTTCTGCGGCGAGTCGATCGAGTAGGTGCCGACGTCGTCGGTGTAGCCGCCTCCGCCGCTGAGCATCCACTGCATCGTCTCGGCCGGTGCCTCCTCGGGGCCCAGCGGCAGGGCGTACGGGTACTTCACGCCCTTCTCCTCGAGCGCCTCGGCGGCCTCGGCCAGGTCGTCCCACGTCTTGGGCGGCTGGACCCCGGCCTCGTTGAACAGGGTCTTGTTGTAGAAGAGCACGCGGGTGGAGGCCGCGAAGGGCAGGCCGTACTGCACGCCGTTGACCTGGCCGGCGGCGGCCAGCTGGGAGACGAAGTCGGCCTGGACCGGGATGGAGAGCACGTCGTCGGCCCGGTAGAGCAGGTCCTTGTCCGCGTAGTCGGAGTAGGCGCCGATCTGCGCCATGTCGGGCGCCTTGCCCGCCTCGACCATCTCGCGGACCTTGCGGTCGACGTCGTTCCACGAGTAGACGGTGACGTCCACGTGCACGTCGGGGTTCTTGGCCTCGTAGGACTTGGCCAGCTCGTCCCAGTACTTCTGGGAGCTGTTCTCCTTGCCGTCGCCGTAGTCGGCGGCGACCAGCTTCAGGGTCACCCCGTCGGAGTCGCCGGTCAGCCCGCAGCCGCCGAGGACCGCCGTCATGCCCAGTGCGGACACCACCGCGATCGTTCCTGTCCTACGCCGCTGCACCCTGTTCCCCAACCCTGCCGACGACTCGTCGTTCACTGCTCGTTGTTCACTGCTCGTTCGCGTGTTCGCTTAACGGATTAAGGTCTACACCACGCGAGTGGACTAGACCTCTCCCGGGTAGACGGGCCACACTGTCCCCGTGAGACATGTCATCGCCCTCGATGTGGGCGGCACCGGGATGAAGGCCGCCCTGGCGGGACCTGGGGGCGAACTGCTGCACCAGGCACGCCGTGCCACCGGCCGTGAGCGGGGGCCCGAGGCGGTCGTCGCGGGCATCCTCGACTTCGCCGCCGAGCTGCGGGCCTACGGCGCGGACCGCTTCGGCGAGCCGGCCGGTGCCGCCGGCGTCGCCGTCCCCGGCATCGTCGACGCCGAGCGGGGCGTCGCCGTGTACGCGGCCAACCTGGGCTGGCGCGACGTACCGCTGCGCAGGCTGCTCGGCGAGCGGCTCGGCTCCGTCCCGGTCGCCCTCGGCCACGACGTGCGCACCGGCGGGCTCGCCGAGGGCCGGATCGGCGCCGGACAGGGGGCCGACCGGTTCCTGTTCGTGCCGCTGGGCACCGGGATCGCGGGCGCCATCGGCATCGACGGCCGGGTCGAGGCGGGCGCGCACGGCTTCGCGGGCGAGATCGGCCACGTCGTCGTACGCCCCGGCGGCGTCGCCTGCCCGTGCGGGCAGCGCGGCTGTCTGGAGCGGTTCGCGTCCGCGTCGGCGGTCAGCCAGGCGTGGGCCGAGGCCTCGGGCGACCCGGAGGCGGACGCCGCCGACTGCGCCAAGGCCGTCGAGTCGGGCGACGCCCGCGCGCTCGCCGTGTGGCGGGACGCCGTGGACGCGCTCGCCGACGGACTGGTCACCGCGCTCACCCTGCTGGACCCGCGTGTCCTGATCATCGGTGGCGGCCTCGCCGAGGCGGGGGAAACCTTGTTCACACCGCTGCGGGACGCCGTCCGGCGGCGCGTGACCTTCCAGAAGCTTCCGGAGATCGTCCCCGCCGCACTCGGGGACACCGCCGGTTGCCTGGGTGCCGGGCTGATGGCCTGGGACCTGCTCGACGGCGCTGCTCCGGCCGCCCCGGCTGCCCGGACCGCTCCGACATCCACTGCTTCCACGGCCGCCGCGGCCGCGACTCCCCCGGAGGTAACCACCTGATGGCCCCAAGCAAGGTTCTCGCCGGTGCCCGGGTGGTACTGCCCACCGGAACCGTGGACGACGGCCGCGTGATCGTCGACGGCACGCGGATCGCGGCCACGGCTCCCCCGAACGCCGAGGTCGTCGATGTGTCGGGCCACTGGGTGGTCCCCGGCTTCGTCGACATCCACAACCACGGCGGCGGCGGCGCCTCCTTCGCGGGCGGCACCGCCGAGGACGTCCTCAAGGGCGTCGAGACCCACCGCCGGCACGGCACGACCACGGTCGTCGCCTCCGCCGTCACCGGTGATCTGGACTTCCTCGCCCGGCACGCCGGGATGCTCGCCGAGCTGGCGCAGCAGGGCGACATCGTTGGCATCCACTTCGAGGGGCCGTTCATCTCCCCGTGCCGCAAGGGCGCGCACGACGAGCAGCTGCTGCGCGACCCGGACCCGGCCGAGGTGCGCAAGCTGGTCGACGCGGCGCACGGCCACGCGAAGATGATGACGCTGGCGACCGAGCTGCCGGGCGGCCTGGACTCCGTACGGCTGCTCGTCGAGCACGGCGTGATCGCGGCCGTCGGGCACACCGACGCGACGTACGAGCAGACGGTCCGGGCCATCGACGCGGGCGCCACCGTCGCCACCCACCTCTTCAACGCGATGCCCCCGGTCGGCCACCGCGCCCCGGGTCCCATCACCGCGCTCCTCGAGGACGAGCGGATCACCGTCGAGCTGATCAACGACGGCACGCACCTGCACCCGGCCGCGCTGCAGCTGGCCTTCCACCACGCGGGTGCCGCCCGGGTCGCCTTCATCACCGACGCGATGGACGCGGCCGGCTTCGGCGACGGCCGCTATCTGCTCGGCCCGCTGGAGGTCGAGGTCGCGGACGGGGTGGCCCGGCTGGTGGAGGGCGGCTCGATCGCGGGCTCGACGCTCACTCTGGACCGCGCCTTCAAGCGGGCGGTGACGGTGGACGGGCTGCCGGTCGGGGACGTCGTCGCGGCGATCTCCGCCAACCCGGCGCGGCTGCTGGGCCTGGACGACCGGATCGGCTCCCTGGAACCCGGCAAGGACGCCGACCTGGTGGTCCTGGACGACGCCTTCGACCTGGTGGGCGTGATGCGCCGGGGCGCCTGGGTGGTCGATCCCCAACTGGGCTGATCCGTCCCCGAGTCCGCTCCGGGGCCCTCCAGGGATGGCCGACCGGGGGCTAGGGGGTGTCGTTTGGATCTTGCCGGGGTCGCGAGGCCTGGCACGCACATCTGCGGCGTTGTCGTCGGTTGTCAACGCTCCGCGTTGCCGCCCTCCTCCGCCTTGCAGCTGCACGCACCAGACCCCGCTCGGGTCGGCCACACGGCACCCTTGCCTGGAGCCGGCCTGATCCAAACGACACCCCCTAGGCCGACCGCCCGCCGTTTGGCATGATCGTGTCGTGGAGCGCAGCTCCGCGGGCACGCCCAGCCGCACACGATCGGGGGAGGTCGGCACGGTGATCCTCACCGTCACTCTCAACACCGCGCTCGACATCACCTACCGCGTCCAGGGCCTCAGGCCCCACGCCTCCCACCGGGTGACCGAGGTGACCGAGCGCCCCGGCGGCAAGGGGCTGAACGTGGCCCGCGTCCTGGCGGCCCTCGGGCACCAGGTCACGGTCACCGGCTTCGCGGGCGGCACCACGGGGGGCGTCGTGCGCGAGCAGCTGACCGGCGTGCCCGGGGTGACCGACGCGCTCGTGCCGGTCGCCGGGGCGACCCGGCGCACCGTCGCCGTCGTCGACGAGCGCACCGGCGACACCACCCAGCTCAACGAGCCCGGCCCGGCCGTGGCGCCCGCCGAGTGGAACGCCTTCCAGGTGGCCTACGAGGACCTGCTGACCGGCGCCGCCGCGGTGGCCCTGTGCGGCAGCCTGCCGCCGGGCGTCCCGGTGGGCGCGTACGCCGGGCTGGTGCGGGCCGCGCGCGCCGCGGGCGTGCCGGTGCTGCTAGACACCAGCGGGGAGCCGCTGCGGCGGGGGCTGGCCGCCCGCCCGGACCTGATCAAGCCGAACGCCGACGAACTGGCCGAGCTGACCGGCTCGCACGAACCGCAGCGGGCCGCGCAGGCCGCCCGGCGCCGCGGTGCCCGCTCGGTGGTCGCCTCGCTGGGCGCCGAGGGGCTGCTCGCGGTGACCCCGGAGGGCCGCTGGCGCGCCGCCCCGCCGGCCCATGTGCACGGCAACCCGACCGGCGCGGGCGACTCCGCGGTGGCGGGTCTGCTCTCCGGGCTGGTGGAGCACCTGCCCTGGCCGGACCGGCTGACCCGCGCGGTCGCCCTGTCGGCGGCCACCGTGCTGTCACCGGTGGCGGGCGAGTTCGACCGGGCGGCGTACGAGGAGCTGCTCGGGCGCGGGGTCGCGGTGACGGCGGAGGCGGGCGCGGCCTGAGTGCGGGCCTGGGTGCGGGCCCGGGTGCGTCACCCGGGCCGCCCGGTCAGTCGGACTGGAGCGAGAGCTTGTCGAGGACGAAGTCGCACTTGTTGCCCTCGTTGCACGCCAGCTCGATCGTGTTGGTGCCCTTGGTCAGGTTCACGTTGGCCCAGGTGGTCTGCCAGCCCTTTTCCCAGTCGCCCTCGGGCGTGCCGCCGAAGTTCTTCATGTTCAGCGGGCGCGAGGACGCCTTGCCGTTGATGACCAGGGTCGCGTCGGCGTCCTTGCCCGGAATGCCGTAGCGCACGTTCAGCCGGTAGCCGCCGGCCTTCTCGATGCCGTTGACGGTCCAGGTGACCTTCGCGCCGACCTGGTTGAAGCCCGTGACGTAGACGCCGCCGTCCGACTCCGCGCCCTCGACGTCCGAGGCGGTCCCCATGCCCGGCGACAGCCGCAGCGCCTTCGCGTCGGTCGCGGGCAGCTCGGCCTCCTCCTCGGCGCCCTCGCTCGCGGACGGGCTGGGCTCGCTGCTCTGGGACTGGGTCGGGGTCGGGTCGCCGCCCGCCTCGCTGCCGCCCTTGTCGTCGTCGGAGCCGCTGCTCGTCATGGCCACCGCGATGCCGATGACCACGGCGGCGACGACCGCCACCGCGCCGATCAGCAGGCCCTTGGTGTTCGGGCCGCGGCGCCCGCCGCCCCCGCCGTGTCCCGACGGCTGCTGCGGGGCCCCGGGGCCGCCACCGCCCGGGAAGGTCTCCGGCGCGGCGTAGTGCGCGTTCGGCTGCCCGTACGCCCCCTGCTGCTGACCGTAGGCGCCCTGCGGCTGCCCGTACGCGCCCTGCTGGGTCGGGGCGGCCTGGCCCTGCGGTGCGCCGTACTGCCGTGTGCCGACGGGACGCACCCGGTTGACGGAGTTCGGGTAGCCATAGCCACCGGACGGCGGCTGGGCCCCGTTGGCCTGCCCGTCGGCGTAGAGGTAGCCGAAGGGGTCGTCGTCCTCGGGCGTGCTCGCGCCGTTGTTGCCGGGCGTCATCCCTTGGTCTCCTAACCAGATGCGGTGCGTGTGCGGTACGGGTGTGTGAGAGAGCGAGCCTACCCGCTCCCACTGACCCAAACGGGTGACTCAGACCGCATCAACGCGCTGACCTGGTGATCATCCGGCCCGGCGGTGCTGTTTGGGACGAGATCGTTTCTCGACGTACATCCGTTCGTCAGCGGACTTCAGGACTTCGTCCGCCGTCATGCCGCAGTGGGCCCAGCCGATGCCGAAGCTGGCGCCCACGCGGACGGCCCGGCCCTCGGCCCGGATCGGCTGGATGATCTCGTTGCGCAGCCGTACGGCGAGGTCCTGGGCGTCGGCCCGGCCGAGCCCGTTGGCGAGGATCACGAACTCGTCGCCGCCGAGCCGGGCCACGGTGTCGCCGTCGCGGACCCCGCCGCTGAGCCGGCGGGCGACCTCGATGAGCACGGCGTCGCCCGCGTTGTGCCCGAACCGGTCGTTGATCGACTTGAAGCCGTCCAGGTCGCAGAAGAGGACCGCGAGCCCCTTGGTGCCGTCGTCCCGGCCGTCCTCGGGGGCCACGGCGTGCACGTGGTGGTCGAAGGCGCCGTACGGCTCGGCGACGGCGGAGAAGTCGAAGGTGTGGCCGCCGGAGTCGAACACGGCCGGATGCCCGTAGGCGGAGTCCATGGCGTCGGCCACGGCCGCGTGCGCGGACTGCGGGCGCTGGCACAGCCGGGCGGCGAGCCGGGAGCGCAGCTCGGCGCTGTTCGGCAGGCCGGTGAGGGAGTCGTGGGAGGCGCGGTGGGCGAGCTGGAGCTCGCGGCGCTTGCGCTCCTCTATGTCCTCGACGTGGGTGAGCAGGAAGCGCGGCCCGTCGGCGGCGTCGGCGACGACGCTGTTGCGCAGCGAGACCCAGACGTAGGTGCCGTCGCGGCGGCCCAGCCGCAGCTCGGCCCGGCCGCCCTCGGCGGAGGTGCGCAGCAGGGTGCCGATGTCCTCGGGGTGCACCAGGTCGGAGAAGGCGTAGCGGCGCATCGAGGAGGCGCGGCGGCCCAGCAGGCGGCAGAGCGCGTCGTTGGTGCGCAGGATGCGGCCGTGCTGGTCGCCGCCCATCTCGGCGATGGCCATGCCGGAGGGGGCGTACTCGAAGGCCTGCCGGAAGCTCTCCTCGCTCGCCCTGAGCGCCTGCTGGTCGCGCTCCAGGCGGACCAGGGCGCGCTGCATGTTGGAGCGGAGCCGGGCGTTGCTGATCGCGATGGCGGCCTGGAAGGCGTACATCTGCAAAGCCTCGCGGCCCCAGGCGCCGGGACGGCGGCCGTTGCGCGGCCGGTCCACGGACAGGACGCCGATCAGCTCGCCGCTGTTGCCGCCGCCCTGCGGGCCGGGGGCGTACATCGGGGCGAAGAGCCGGTCCGAGGGGTGCCACTCGTCCTCGAAGCGGGGCGCGGGCCCGTCGGTGTACCACTGCGGGACGTCGTCGTCGTCGAGGACCCAGCCCTCGGTGTGGGGTATGAAGATCAGGTCGCCCCACTGCTCGCCCATGTTCAGGCGCCGGTCCCAGGACTCGCGGGAGCCGGAGCGGCCGGTGATGAGCGCCTCGGCCGCCGAGTTCCCGGCGAAGGCGGCGACGACGAGGTCGCCATCGGGACCGACCAGGTTGACGCACGCCAGTTCGTACCCGAGGGCCTGGACGACGCCGTCGGCGACGGCCTGCAGGGTGTCGGCCAGGCTGCGGGCCTTGTTCATGTCGGCCATGGCCTGGTGCAGCTGCCGCAGGGACGCAAGGCGGACATAGGGCTCCGAGTCGGTCTCCATGCTCGCCCTCCCCCCGAGACCTCGCAGTGAATCAAGGGTTCTCTTCGGCGCCTTTACTGATGGTGCCCCGGATCGTGCTCTTGCAGGTTCCCCGCCACTGAATCACAGCGCGCTCCCCACTCGGTACACAGGGTCAACAATTACCGCCCCTTGTGACTCAAGTCACAGGGAAACCTGAACAATTGAGTGGGGATTCCGCGCTTTCCCCGTGTGTTTACCGAACGCAAAGTTTGTGGGTATGCGCACGTCTCCTCACCCGGTCTCCTTCCGTGGTCCTAGGTCCCGGTTCGGACCGGGGTCCGATGCCGGGCGCACGCACCGGAGATTAGCGTGACGGGGTGCCGAACACTCCCTCCCTCACGTCCGCCGGGGCCCTCACGTCCCCCGCGTCCCCGTTCCCGTCGCCCGCCTCAGGGCATGCTGAGGGGGTGAGCAACGAGGAGTTCCGTGCCGCCATGTCCCGGCTGGCCTCGGGCGTGGTGCTGGTGACCGCGCAGGAGCCGCCGCTGGACCCGGACGACCCGCTGGCGCCCCGCGGCGAGGACGTCGGCATGACGGCCACCGCCTTCATGTCGGTCTCCCTGGACCCGCCGCTGGTCCTGGTCAGCCTGCGCGAGGGCTCCCGCATGGACGACCTCCTCGACGAGCAGCCCCTGTGGGCGGTCTCCGTCCTCTCCGAGAGCCAGCGGCACATCGCGGGCCGCTTCGCGATGAAGGGCCGCGTCAGCGACCGCCTGCTGTTCGCGGACATCCCGTACGTACGGGGCGAGGCGACCGGGGCACCGCTGGCGGGCGGCGCCCTGGCGACCCTGGAGTGCCGCACCGAGCAGCGGGTGCCGGCCGGCGACCACACCCTCGTGATCGGCCGGGTCCTGACGGCCGCGCTGCCGAGCGCGGACGGGGGGCCGCTCACCTACTTCCGGGGGCGGTACCGGCAGTTGGGCTGAGCGGGGAATTCGCTCGCTCGCGCCCCCGCGCCCTGCCTAGGCCCTGTCGTCAAATTCCCGTCTGCCCGGCGGCGCCATGCACGCACTCTCGCCGCACCGGGCGCCGACCACGTACAACCAGTACGCCGGTCGACGCCCGGCACGCCGAGAGCACGCACCTGACGCCGCCGGCCCCGCCCTTCGGGCGGACGACGGGAATTTGACGACAGGACCTAGGGTGCGCGCATGACGACCAGCACCGGGCTCCGACTCGAGCCGATCACTCCCGCGAACATCGAGGCCGCCCTCGCGATACGGGTGCGGCCCGAGCAGGAGTTCGCCGTCTCCCCGGTCGTGAAGTCCCTCGCCGAGGCGTACGTCCACGGCGAGAAGGCCTGGCCGCGCCTGATCGTCGACGGCGACCGTCCCGTCGGGTTCCTCATGGGGTTCTTCGGCATCGACTGGTACGACGACGGCAGCGCGCTGCGCTCGGGCCTGTGGCGCCTGAACATCGACGCGGGGGAACAGGGCAGGGGGTACGGCCGCTTCGCGGTGGAGTCGGTGGCCGCCGAGGTCCGGCGGCGCGGCGGCCAGGAGTGCTTCGTCACCTGGCACCCCGGTGCGCACGGCCCCGAGGACTTCTACCGGAAGCTGGGCTTTTGCCCGAACGGCGAGAAGGCCGAGGAGGAGACGGTCGGCGTGCTGGAGCTGGACCGACCGGGCCGCTGACCGGGCTTCAGTCCCAGTTCTTCGGGGAGCGCCCCCGCTTGGTCTCGGAGCGCTGCTTCTTCTCCCGCAGCCGGCGTTCGTTGATGCCGCGCGGGATGCGGGTCGGCCTGCGGGGCCGGGGCGGCGGCGCGGTGGCCTCGGCGAGGAGGGCGGCGAGGCGCACGGCGGCGGCCTCGCGGTTGCGCCACTGGGAGCGGTGCTCGGAGGCGCGGACGGTGACGACCCCGTCGGACAGGCGCCCGGCCAGCCGCTCCAGCGCCCGCCGCTTCCACACCTCGGGCAGGGCCTCGGTGCGCGCCAGGTCGAAGCGCAGCTCCACCGCCGTGTCCGTGGTGTTGACGTGCTGCCCGCCGGGCCCCGAGGAGCGCGAGAAACGCCACACGAGCTCGGCCTCGGGCAGGGAGACGGAGCCGCGGATGACATGGGGACCGGACATGCCCTCCATGTTCCCGCCCCCGGACGGCCCACGTCACCCCAATATCCGGGGCCCGGTCTCGGTAAAGAAAGTAAAGAGAGGCGGAACCTTGTGGACCCCTCTCGACGTTCATGGTGGTAGCTGTAGCTTTCTTGCCGTACGTAAACGAGGGAAGGGACTCCCAACAATGGCTGTAAGCCTGTCCAAGGGTGGCAACGTCTCGCTCACCAAGGAGGCTCCGGGCCTGACCGAAGTCACCGTGGGGCTCGGCTGGGACGTCCGCACCACCACCGGCACCGACTTCGACCTCGACGCCTCCGCGATCGCGGTCAACACGCAGGGCAAGGTCTACTCCGACGCCCACTTCGTCTTCTTCAACAACAAGCAGACGCCGGACAACACGATCGTCCACACCGGTGACAACCGCACGGGTGAGGGCGCCGGCGACGACGAGGCGATCAACGTCAACCTGGCGGGTCTGCCGGCCGACATCGAGAAGATCGTCTTCCCGGTCTCGATCTACGACGCCGAGAACCGTTCGCAGAACTTCGGCCAGGTGCGCAACGCCTACATCCGCATCATCAACCAGGCCGGCGGCGCCGAGATCGCCCGCTACGACCTGTCCGAGGACGCGGCCACCGAGACCGCCATGGTCTTCGGCGAGCTGTACCGCAACGGCGCCGAGTGGAAGTTCCGCGCCGTCGGCCAGGGCTACGCCTCGGGTCTCGTGGGCATCGCCCAGGACTTCGGCGTGAACGTCTGACGTTCACCCGCCCGTTCGTTCCGTACGAAGGCCCCCCGGATGTCCGGCCGGGGGGCCTTCGGCGTTCCCGTGGGCAGGGCAGCGGCCCGGCGGGCGGCGCTTCAGGGCAGCAGGCGCTGCTCCTTGGCCACCGCGACCGCGCCCGCGCGGGTGTCGACGCCGAGCTTGTCGTAGATGCGGCGCAGATGCGTCTTCACCGTGGCCTCGCTGATGAACAGGGCGCGGGCGATCTCCCGGTTGCCGAGCCCGGTGGCGAGCTGGGCCAGGATGTCGCGCTCGCGGTCGGTGAGGGCGGGCCGCGGCTTGCGCAGGTTGGCCATGACCCGGCCGGCGACGGGCCCGGACAGCGCCGTACGACCCTGGGCGGCGGCGTGGATGGCCGCGAACAGCTCCTCGGGGCGCTCGGCCTTCAGCAGGTAGCCGGTCGCACCCGCCTCGATCGCGCGGGTGATGTCGGCGTCGGTGTCGTACGTGGTCAGCACCAGGACGTGCGGCACGCGGCCGGTGCCCGCGGTGAGGCGGCGCGTGGTCTCCACGCCGTCGATCCCGGCGCCGAGCTGAAGGTCCATCAGGACGACGTCCGGCGCCAGTCGCCCGGCGAGCGCGAGCGCCTCCTCGCCGGTGCCCGCCTCGCCGACCACCTCGATGCCGGGGGCGCTGTCGAGCAGGGCGAGCAGTCCGGCGCGTACGACGACGTGGTCGTCGCAGACCAGGATGCGGACGGGGGCGGGTCCGCCGGCTGCCGGGTCGGTCATCGGGGGGCCTCCTGCGGGTCGGCCGGGTCCGGCGGGGGTGGCGGGTCCGCCGGACCCTGCGGGTCGGTTCGGGACAGGTCCAGGGGCACGGCGGCGGACAGGACGGTGCCCTCGCCGGGCGCGGACTCGACGGTCAGGGTGCCGCCGAGCTGGCGCAACCGGGCGCGCATGGCGGGCAGTCCGTGTCCGCGCACCCCCGCGCCGGCGCCGGACGGGCGGGCCGGGTCGAAGCCGTGCCCGTCGTCGGTGACGTCCAGGACGACCTCGTCGTCGAGGAGGGTGAGGCTGAGCGCGGCGCGGGCCGCCCCCGCGTGTTCCCGGACGTTGGCCAGGGCGCCCTGGGCGACGCGCAGCAGCGCCGACTCGACGCGGGCCGGCAGCGTCGGGACGCGGGCACCGGCCTCGACGTGGACGCGCACGGTGAGGTGGTCGCCGGACTCCCGCTCGGCCAGCGTCCGCAACGCGGCCTCGAGTCCGCCGCCCCGGGCGAGGTCGGCCGGGGCCAGGTCGTGGACGAAGCGGCGGGCCTCGGCCAGGTTGTGCTCGGCGACGGAGGCGGCGCCCCGGACGTGGGCGCGGGCCTTGTCCTGGTCCGACTCCCAGACCCGCTCGGCGGCCTGGAGCAGCATCCGCTGGCTGGACAGCCCCTGGGCGAGGCTGTCGTGGATCTCCATCGACAACCGCTGGCGTTCGGCGAGGGTGCCCTCGCGGCGCTCGGAGGCGGCGAGTTCGCGGCGGGTGCGGATCAGGTCGTCGATCAGGAGGCGCTGCCGGGCCGCCTGCCGTTCGGTGTGCAGGAACACGGCGGCGGCGATGGCGGCGACGGCGGGCGGGGCGAGCAGCAGGTTCGGGTCGAAGCCCCCCGCGAGCCGCAGTTGCGCGGCGACGACGAACACCGTCAGGACGGTGACCAGGACGAGCGCCGCCCGGGCCGGCAGGGTGCGCAGGCCGGTGTAGAAGAGGGGCACCGCACACCAGGCGAAGCTGGGCGCGAGCACCACCAGCACCATCCAGACCACGACCACCGGCCCCAGCCAGGCCAGGCGTCGCCGGGCGGGCACGGTGCCGGGACCCGACGGCTGGGGACCGGAGGGCTGGTGCCCGAGCGGCGGCCGGGGACCGCTCAGGACCGGCCCGAGCAGATGCAGCACCGCGAGGGTGAGGGACAGGGCGAAGATCCACGGGGTGCGCGGCTCGCCGGGGTGACGCAGCAGGAAGCGGGCGAGGGCACCGCCGAGCAGCAGGAAGAACGCCACGTGCATGACGGCGCCGAGCCACCGGGCGTCCGGGTGGTCGTACGGCTTCGGCATCCGGCACCCGCCTCCTTACGCCCGCATCTCCTGCCGTTGCTGTTCCACAACGTGCCGCAGAAGACCGCTGAGCTGCGTGAACACTCCCATGGTGCCCTGTTCGGACACCCCGCGGGTCAACCGATCGGACGACCCCGCCGTCACCCGTTCCGCCGCCCACGAGCAGCCGGAACGCCGACCGTGCGGCCCCGGTTCCGGCCGGAGAGTGGAGAACACGAACCCGACCGCCCCACCCGGAGGAGCAGCTCACCATGAAGAAGACCCTCTCCCGTCGTGCCCGCGTCGCCACCGGCGGTGCCGTGCTCGCCGCCGTCGCCGCCGGCACCTTCGGCACGGTGGCCGCGAACGCCTCCGCCCCCGAGAGCGCCCAGGACGCCACGGTGTCCGCCGCCCCCGCCGCCGCGGCCGGCAAGCGGGACACCACCACCTCCACGCACCTGACGATCGACGCCGCCACCGAGGCCGCGCAGGCCGCGCTGAAGGCCGCCAAGAAGGAGGGCCAGCGGATCACGGTCGCGGTCGTCGACCGCAACGGCAACACGATCCTCACCATGCGCGGCGACGGCGCCGGCCCGCAGTCCTACGAGTCGGCCGAGAAGAAGGCGTACACGGCCGTCTCCTGGAACGCCCCGACCAGCGAGCTGGAGGGCCGCCTGGAGAACGCCCCGAACCTGAAGGACATCCCCGGCACCCTGTTCCTGGGCGGCGGCGTCCCGGTCACCGCCGGCAAGGCGCCGATCGCGGGTATCGGCGTCGCGGGCGCCCCCTCCGGCGCCCTGGACGAGAAGTTCGCCCAGGCGGGCGCGGCGGCCCTGAACTAGGCCTCCCGGCCCACGCCGAACCAGCACCTCCCGGGCCGCCCTCGGTCCCAACAGCCGGTCCCAGCGGGCGTTTCACGTGAAACACCCCATAGGATCACGAGGTGCGCATCCCCCGTCTGCTCGTGACCGCCGCCACCGCACTCGCCCTCGCGGCATGCAGTGGCGGCGGCTCGGTCGACGGCACCCCCGGCGGCTCGGGGGTGCGCGATCCGTACTTCCCCAAGGCCGGCAACGGCGGCTACGACATCGGCCACTACGACCTGACCCTGGACTACGACCCCGACACGGACGCCGACGCCGGGCATCTCACCGGCACCGCCGTGATCACCGCCCGGGCCACCGAGGACCTCTCCGCCTTCGACCTGGACCTCAAGGGTCTGGACGTCGAGGCGGTGGAGGTCGAGGGCCGCGACGCCCGCTTCAACCGGGCCGGGCAGGAGCTGACCGTGCGTCCGGCCGACGAGTTGCACGACGGGGAGACGTTCCGCGTGACCGTCCGGTACTCCGGCGAGCCGCAGACGATCACCGACCCCGACGACTCCGAGGAGGGCTGGCTGCCCACCGCCGACGGCGCGGTCGGGCTGGGCGAGCCGACTGGCTCGATGGCCTGGTTCCCCGGCAGCCACCACCCCTCCGACAAGGCGACGTACGACCTCGCGGTGACCGTGCCGGAGGGCCTCGGCGCCGTCTCCAACGGCGAACTGCGCGACGAGCGGACCAGGGACGGCCGTACGACGTTCACCTGGCACACCGCCGAGCCGATGGCGAGCCATGTGGTCACGGTCGCCGTGGGCGAGTGGGAGACCGCCCGCTCCACCACGGACGACGGCCTGTCCGTCTACACGGCGGTCGACCCGACGCAGGCCGACGCGAGCCGCAAGGTCCTGAAGCGGATCCCCGAGATCATGGAGTGGGGTCAGGAGAACTTCGGCCCCTACCCCTTCTCCGCCACCGGCGCGATCGTCGACCGGGACGAGGACGCCGGGTACGCCCTGGAGACCCAGAACCGCCCCTACTTCCCCGGCGCCCCCGACACCGTCCTGCTCGTCCACGAGCTGGCCCACCAGTGGTACGGAAACTCCGTCAGCCCGAAGACCTGGCGGGACATGTGGCTCAACGAGGGGTTCGCCACCTACGCCGAGTGGCTGTGGGAGGAGGACCACGGCGGCGACTCCGCCCAGGAGACCTTCGACGCGCTGTACGACGGGACGTACTACGACGACGAGGACGCGAACGACTCGATCTGGGCGTTCCCGCCCGCCGACCCGCCCGACGCGGCGCACATCTCGGACAGCCCCGTCTACCAGCGCGGCGCGATGGTGCTGCACAAGATCCGCCGGACGGTCGGCGACGACGCCTTCTGGGACCTGCTGAGCGGCTGGGCCGCCGCCCACCGCCACGGCAACGCGGACACCGGGGACTTCACGGCGTACGTGGAGAAGTCGGCGCCGGACGAGGACTTCACCGGCATCTGGGAGGACTGGCTGCGCGGGGACGGCAGGCCGGACAGCCCGTGACGCTCATGCTCCGACGTTCCCGCGGCCCTCGAAGCCCTCGAGCAGCAGGGCCAGGTCCGGCGGCCAGAGCGGCTCGGGTGCCTCGGCGAGTTCGGCCGGGGTCCACCACCGCCAGGTGAGGATGCCGTCCGCGGCGTGGGCGGCGGCGAGGTCGGGGCCGGTGGGCTCGCGACGGGGACCGTGCGCGACGTAGATGTGCTCGTACTGGCGGACGGGGCCGACGCCCAGGTGGGTGAAGTCGTGTTCCCAGGTGCAGAGCAGGGGGCCCGGCTCCAGGTCGGTCCAGCCGGTCTCCTCGCGCACCTCCCGCAGGGCGCCCTCGCGGGGGCTCTCGTCCGCCTCCAGGCCGCCGCCGGGCATCGCCCAGTGCACGCCGACCTCGACGTTGTCGTAGCGCAGGAGGAAGACCGCGCCCTCGGGGTCGAGCACGGCGACGCGGGCGGCGCGACGCGGGGTGCGCGGCCGGTCGCTCTCCAGCTCCTTGCGCAGCACCGTGCAGGGGCGGCCGGCCGCGAGGTCTTCGCGATGGTCCAGGACCGTGTGGCCGAGCGCGGTCCAGAAGGCGAGGCCGGCGGTGTTGCCGTCGAGGACGGCGAGCCGTACGGCGGTGCGGCCCGCGGCGCGGAGGCGGTCCTCGACGAGGGACGCGAGCCGTCTGCCGTACCCCTGCCGTGCCAGGCCGGCGTCCACCATCAGCAGCCCGATCCACGGGTCCGGGTCGGACGGGTCGGGATGCCGGGCGAGCGTCACCGCGATCCCGACGAGCCGGCTCGCCTCCCGGGCGAGCAGCACCTCGGCGCCGGGCCGCGCCAGTTCGTCGGCGAGGGCGGCCGCCACCTGCTCCGGGCGGACGTCGTCCGGGTCGGGGAAGTCGCCGCTGAGCGCGTGGAAGGCACGCTGGGAGGCGTAGAGGGCGGTGAGCTCGGTGAGGACGGGGCCCGGGATGTCGCGGTCGGGGGTGAGGGCGAGCGGCGTGAGGATCACTCCGGCAACCTATCCGTCCGTCGGGCCCTGCGGCCCGGACCGGTCCAGGTCGGAGAGGTCGAGGACGAAGCGGTGGCGGACGTCGCCCCGGTCGAGCCGGTCGAGGGCCTCGTTCACGCGGGCGGAGGGGAGGAGTTCGATGTCGGCGGTGATGCCGTGCGCTGCGCAGAAGGCCAGCATCTCGGCGGTTCCCTTCCGGCCGCCGCTGCCCGCGGAGCTGAGCTTCTTGCGGCCGATGAGCAGGTCGAGGGTCTCCAGGGTGACCGGTCCCAGGTGGCCGAGGTGACTGAGCGTGCCGTCCAGCGCGACCAGGCGGAGGTAGGCGCCGAGGTCGTGCGGGGCGGAGACGGTGTCGATCACGATGTCGAAGCGGTCGCGCGCGGCGGCCATCCGCTCGGGGTCCGTCGAGACGACGAGTTCGCGCGCGCCCAGTCTGCGCGCGTCCTCGGCCTTGTCCGGCGACCGGCTGATCACCGAGGTGTCGGCGCCGAGGGCTACCGCGAACTTCACGGCGAGGTGGCCGAGGCCGCCGAGACCGGCCACGGCGACACGGGTGCCGGGGCCGGCGCCGAGGGCGCGCAGGGGCTCCCAGACGGTGATCCCGGCGCACAGGAGCGGGGCGGCGGCGGCCGGGTCCAGGGCGGCCGGGAGGGAGTACGCGAACCGTTCGCCGAGCACGTACTCACGGGAGTAGCCGCCGAGGGTGGTCGATCCGTCGACACGGTCGGTGCCGCCGTAGGTCAGGGTGGGGAAGGCGTGGCAGAAGTTCTCCTGGCCGACCCGGCACATGGCGCACGCGCCGCAGGAGTCGACGATGTTGCCGACCGCGACCGGGTCGCCGGCCCTGAACCGGGTGACCTCCGGCCCGGTCGCCGTCACCACGCCCGTGAACTCGTGTCCGGGGACGAGGGGGTCCGGTTGGGCCGGTCCCCCGTCCGTGCCGCCGCCGGCCCGGAGGGCGTGCAGGTCCGTGTGGCAGACGCCGCAGTAGTCGACCCGGACGGCGAGGTCGTCGGGGCGCAGGTCGCGCCGTTCCAGCGGTGCGCGGCGCAGCGTCGGCGTCGTCGCGGTGCCGTTCGCGGGCTCCGCCCGCCAGCCCACTGTGGTCCTCATGGTTCTCCCCAATTTTTCAGACAGACTGTTCGGTCTATTCGAGCCTAGGCGCACTCGCCGCACCAAGCAAACCAACTGTTCTGTTTGACCGTGGGATACCCTGGGGCCATGCCCGACCGCACTTCCAACCGCGCCCCCGACCAGCCCCTGACCTCGCGCGGAGCCGCCACCCACCGGCGCATCCTGGACGTCGCGACCCGGGAGTTCGCCGAACACGGGATCGCCGGGGCGCGCGTCGAGCGGATCGTGGCCGCCGCCCGCACCAACAAGGCCCAGCTCTACGCGTACTTCGGCAGCAAGGACGGGCTGTTCGACGCGATCTTCTTCGGCTCGCTGGACCGCATCGTGAACGTCGTGCCGATCGACGCCGACGACCTCGCGGACTGGGCCGTACGCCTCTACGACGAGTACCTGCGCCGCCCCGACCTCATCCGGCTGGCCACCTGGGCGCGGCTGGAGCGGCGCCCGGCGGGGCACCTGGTCGACGACGCCGACCGCCGCGACGACACCAAGCTCCGCGCCATCGCCGAGGCCCAGGCGGCGGGCCGGGTGCGGCCGGGCGACCCGTTCGACGTGCTGGCCCTCGTCATCGCCATGTCCATGGCCTGGTCACCGGTCAGCAACGTCTACGCGGCGACCGCCGACGAGCCCGAGGAGACGCACGAACGCCGCCGCGCCCTGCTGCGCGAGGCGGTCAGCCGGGCCACGGCGGCGAGCTGACTCGTCCACGGACGCGCACCCGGCCGTCCCGGCGCCGCTGTCCGTGACACCATCTGCTGCGTGCTCGACATCGGTTACGCCCTCTCCACCCGCTTCCCGGACCCGCCGCAGACGGACTACCGGCGTGCGGACGTCCACGCCCTGCGGCACGACCTGTTCTGCGGGGACGTGTACCTCGCCGACACCAAGGCGGACCGGGAGTTGTCCACAGCCTGGGGATGGGTGCCGGTGCTCGACTTCGCGTGGGCGCTGTGCGACATCGTGGAGCAGGTCGACCGGGACCCGGCCGGTTCCCGGGCCGCCCGGCCGCAGCGGGCGGAGCTGGACTTCACCGAGTCCACCGACCGCCTGCTCTTCGAGCGCCGTTTCGGCTGGGTCGACATCGAGGCGGAATGGGTGCCGGAGTCCGAACCCCCGCTGTCCTTCTCCCACACCGAACTGCGCCGGGAGGCCCGGGACTTCCTCCACGACCTGCTCGCCGACCTCACCGACCTGCACGAGGACCTGGCGGACAACCCGGCGATCTGGTCCCTCCAGGCCCGCTTCCCCCGGGTGCCCTCCGCCTGACCGGCCCGGGCCGCTGCCGGAAGAGCCGCCACCGGGCATGAAGACCCAGAGCCCCCACTCGTGTGGGTGAGGCGCCGTGTCACCGCACCAGGGTGTGCTCACCCGGCCGGGACACTGGCCGGGCCCATACCCCACGCACGGGAGGACCACCGTGGCGGAAGAGCTGTACGCGACGCTGAAGACCAACAAGGGCGACATCGAGATCCGGCTGCTGCCGAACCACGCCCCCAAAACCGTCAAGAACTTCGTGGAACTCGCCAAGGGCGAGCGGCAGTGGACCGACCCGAACACCGGTCAGCCGAGCAACGCACCGCTGTACGACGGCACGGTCTTCCACCGGGTCATCCAGGGCTTCATGATCCAGGGCGGCGACCCGCTGGGCAACGGCACCGGCGGCCCCGGCTACAAGTTCGCGGACGAGTTCCACCCCGACCTGGCCTTCACCAAGCCCTACCTGCTGGCCATGGCCAACGCCGGGCCGGGCACCAACGGCTCCCAGTTCTTCATCACCGTCGGACCGACCACCTGGCTGACCGGCAAGCACACCATCTTCGGCGAGGTCACCGACGCCGCCGGTCAGCAGGTCGTCGATGCCATCGCCAACGTCGAGACCGGCCGCAACGACCGTCCCGTCGAGGACGTGGTGATCGAGAGGGTTGTCGTCGAGACCCGCTGACACCTGGTCGGCCCGTCTTCCGGGAACACCCGGGCGGAGTTCCGGGCGGAGTGTGGCACCCGGCGACCGAATCCCCTCACTTCCCGGTCGGCGGGCCGCCCCTGCGCCTAGGGTGTCGATCATGTTCAAGTCAGGGGTGGGGTTCCTCGCGTTGTTCGGGCTCGGCTGGTGGCTGCTGGCCACGAGTGCGTTCGACGGGACGGCGCGGCTGGTCGAGGTCGTGGCCGGGGGTGTTGTCGCGTTGGGGCTGATGCTGGCCGCGCGCCGTTTTCTCCCCGCGTCGGCGGGGGGGCCGTTCCCCGCCGACCGGCGCCGGCGGTTCCAGCAGGTCAACGGTCTCCAATGGCTGCTGATCATCGCCATCGCGGTGGTGTGCGGTCGCGCCGGGATGCCGGTGCTCATCCCCCCGCTGGTGGCGATCGTCGTCGGGCTGCACTTCCTGCCGCTCGCCGCGGTGTTCGAGCAGCCCCGGCTGCGGGTACCGGCGGCCCTGCTCGTCGTAGCCGGGGCAGCGGGACTGGTCGTGTGGCTCACGGACGGCTCGGACGCGACCGTTCGCCTCGTGGTGGGCGGCGTCTGCGCGCTCAGCCTGTGGGGTGTGGCCGCCTGGACGGTGTCGGGGGCGGCATCCGCCGCCGCACGGGACGCACAGGTCGTACAGGACGTACGGGAGTGACGGTGCAGGCAGTGGCCCGGCGGCGGGCCCGGACGGTTTCGGACGTCCCGCCGTTCAAGCCCTCTCTCGTCAAGGCGGTGTTCGGGGAAGTGACCTCGATGCACGTCTCCCGGGCGGCCGCGCAGGCCGCCGCGTCGGTGACGCGGACCGTGCTGACGGAGATCGTCGACGGCACCGGGCGGGCGGCGGCGGAGGAGGGCAGGAAGAAGCTGCTTCCGCGGGACCTTCTCACGGCGATCGGCCGGAACGTCGAACTCGATGTGGGCGACAAGTGGTACGACCACAGCCCCACCTTCCGACGCCTGAACGGCGACCTGTACGACGCCCGGGGGGTCCTCGTGCCCCCTGTGAGGCGCAGCCGGCCGCGCCGGCCGAGTGCCGTGGCCGGCGCCCACCGGTTCGAGGCCGGGGTCAGGAAGCTGCTGCGGAGCCGGGGAGTGACGGCCGTCCCGGTGCTGGTCCGCGACCTGGACGGAATCGCGAGCGTGTTCCTGACGGGCCTCGCCCGGGACGCGGCCATGGTCGTCCGCGAGGGCGGGGTCAAACGCTTCGGTGCGGTCACCCTGGTGACGCCGGGCGAACCGGCCACGGACCCGGCCCCGTTCCCCAAGGACTCCCTCGGAGCCCGGTCCACCCGCATCGGGGACGGGCGGACCGTGGGCATGGAGGACGTCCTGGCCGCCGCCACGATGCAGTTGTTCGGCGGCGCCCTCAGGAAGCGGGCGCTCACCGAGGCACGCGAGGCGACCCGGCACACGTCGGCCGGCTGAGCGGGCGGGGCCGGGCGGCTCCGGACCCCGCGCCCCCGGCGAGATCCAGACGACGCCCCCTAGCCCTCCGCCAGCACCCGCACCCCCAGCTCCGCCGCCAGCACCGGGGCCAGGTCGAGGAGCTGGGCGGGGCTGATCACGGCGCCCGAGAGGCGGTCCACGCCGCGGGACAGCTCCAGCGGGGCGGCGCCGCGCAGGTCGACGTCGGTGAGGGTGGCCGCGCTGAGGTCCGCCTGCTTCAGGGCGCAGTCGACGAACTCGACCCGCTCCAGGCGGGCGCCCCCGAAGTCCGGCTCGACCAGCACACAGCTCTCGAAGACGACGTCCTTGAGGCGGGCCCGGCGCAGATTGAGGTAGTCGATCTTGCCGCCCCGGATCAGGACCCGTTCCAGCACGGCGCCGTGCAGCTGGGTGCCGCCGAGGCGGGCGTCGAACAGCTCGACGTCGCGCAGGGTCGCCTCCGCGAGGTTCGTGCCCACGCCCCGGACGCCGGTGAGGACCGTGTCGAGCAGCCGGGCGCGGGGCAGCGAGGCCTCGTCCAGCGCGCAGCCGGTCAGCGCACAGTCCATGAAGCGGGCGCCCGCGCCGTCCTGGCCGGTGAGGTCCGTCTCCCGGAAGTCCAGCGCGTCGTAGTCCCCGTCGGGCTCCAGTCCCCCGTCGTCCTCGTACGGCGTGAGCGGCGGCAGCCGCAGCTCCGGGCGTCTCGCCGCGCGTACCGCCGTCGTGCCGCGCCCGCCCGCCGTTCGCGTCGTCCCCGCCGCTCTCCTCACCATGGACCCATGCTGCACCCCGGCACTGACAACCGCCTCCGACCTGCACGAACACCCCTTCTCCCGGCCGTATGTCACATCCGGCACCCCCGCGACCGTCGTACGGGCGGACAGGCGCCGCGCCAGGCGACCCGACCGCGACCCCGACCCGAGGGAGAACCCGAGCCATGCATCGCATCACCGTCATCGGCGGCGGCTTCGCCGGACTGACCGCGGCCATCACCGCCGCCGAGGCGGGCGCCAAGGTCACCGTCCACGAGGCCCACCACACACTCGGCGGGCGGGCCCGGACCGCCGACGGCCCCTACCGGACCAACGACGGCCCGCACGCCCTCTACAACGGCGGCCCGCACTGGGCGTGGCTGCGCCGGCGCGACCTGATCGGCCCGCTCGCGCCGATCCCGCCGCTGGAGGCGGCCCGGCTGCGGCTGCGCCACAAGGGGACGCTGCGCCGCACCCCGCCGTTCGCCCTGCTGAAGCTGCTGCGCCGGGGGGTCGGGCCGGCCCCGGTCGACACCGACTTCCTGACCTGGGCGACCGGGATCGCGGGAGAGGAGGGCGCGCGGGCCGCCGCCCACTACTGCGCCGTCGCCCTCTTCCACCACGATCCGGGGTCGCTGTCGGCCGCCTTCGTGCAGGAGCGGCTGCGGCGGGCCGCCAAACTGCCGCCCGAGGCGCACTATCCGCGCGGCGGCTGGTCCGGGGTCGTGGACCGGATGGCCGCCCTGGCCTGGAACCTCGGGGTCCGGATGGAGACGCTCTCCCGCGTCGACACGCTGCCCACCGACACCCCCGTCATCGTCGCCACCTCCCTCGACGCGGCCCGCCGTCTGCTGGACGACCCGGCGCTGACCTGGCCGAGCGGCCGCACCACACTGGTCGACCTGGCCGTACGGACCCGGCGCGGCGACGCCTTCGCCGTCTCCGACCTGGACGCGCCGGGGTGGATCGAGCGGTTCACCGCGCAGGACCGCACGCTGGCACCAGCGGGCGAGCAGCTGATCCAGGGGCAGGTGCCCATCGCGCCGCACGAGTCGAAGGCCGACGGCACCGCCCGCGCCGAGCAGCTGCTCGACCTCGGCTTCCCCGGCTGGCGCGAGCGGCTGACCTGGCGGCGCGAGGCGGTCGCGAACGGCCGTACCGGCGCCGTCGACCTGCCCGGCAGCACCTGGCGCGACCGGCCGGCCGTCGACCGGGGCGACGGCGTCTACCTCGCCGGCGACCAGGTCGCCTCGCCCGGTCTGCTCTCCGAGGTCTCCTTCAACAGCGCCCTGACGGCGGTCTCCCTCGCCCTCGGGCGGCGCGAGCTCGACCTCAAGCGTGCTTGACCCCAAGCGGGCTTGACCTCAAGCGGGCTTGAGGTCGTTGAGTGGGGCCCGCAACAGCTCCGCTCTTCAGCCTGGGGGTTCCGCCATGCACGCCATCCGACTGCACGCCTTCGGTCCGGCCGGGAACCTCGTCCTGGACGAGGTCGAGGACCCGGCGCCGGGCCCCGGCCAGGTCCGGGTCGCCGTCCGCGCGGCAGGCGTCCACCTCCTGGACACCTCCCTGCGCGAGGGCGTTCAGGGTCCGACGCCCGCGCTGCCCGAACTTCCCACGATCCCCGGCCGCGAGGTCGCCGGCGTCGTCGACGCCCTCGGCCAGGGCGCACCGGCGAGCTGGCTGGGCAGGTGCGTCGTCGCCCACCTCGGCTTCGCCCCCGGCGGTTACGCCGAACTCGCCGTCACCGATGTCGCCCGCCTGCACGAGATCCCCGCGAACCTGGACTTCGCCGAGGCCGTCGCCATGATCGGCACGGGGCGCACGACGATGGGGATCCTCCAGTTCGCCGACCTCGGTCCCGGTTCCGTGGCCGTCGTCACGGCCGCCGCGGGCGGCATCGGCACCCTGCTGGTGCAGTACGCGAAGAACGCCGGCGCCACGGTGGTCGGCCTCGCCGGCGGCCCGGAGAAGACCGCGCTCGTCACCGCGAACGGCGCCGATCTCGCCGTCGACTACACCGAGCCGCGGTGGCCGGCGAAGGTCCGCGCCCACCTGGGCGGCGATGGGGGTCCCCCCGCGCGAGCGGAGCCGAGCGTGGGGGAGGCCACCGTCGTCTTCGACGGCGTCGGCGGCGACGTGGCCCGCGAGGCGGTCGCCCTGCTCGGGCCGGACGGCCGGCACCTGGTCTTCGGCTGGGCGGCCAAGGGCGTCCGGGACGGCGGCCCCTACCTCGTCGAGGGCGTCTCCCAGCAGGTCCTCGGCCCGGTGATGATGCAGCGGGCCGGCGGCGCCAACCCCGCACGCACCCTCGAACTGCGGGCCCTCGCCGAGGCCGCAGAGGGCCGGCTCGTACCGGCCGTGCGGCGCTTCCCGCTCGCCGACGCCGCCGCCGCGCACCGCGCCCTGGAGAGCCGGGGGACGACCGGGAAGGTGGTCCTCGAACCATGACCGGCGGCCGGTGTGCCGATCCGCGCGACGGCTCGGGCAACGGGATGCGACACGTCCCGAATCGTGTTCTTCTGGCGAAATGAGTGGCTCCCGGACAGGTCGGACAGGGGAACCCGCCGCGCCCGCGGAGAGCGATCCGCACCGCTGGTGGGGGCTGGTCGTCATCGCCCTCGCCCAGCTGATGGTCGTCCTCGACGCGACGATCGTGAACATCGCGCTGCCCTCGGCCCAGCGCGACCTGGACATGTCCGACGCCAACCGGCAGTGGGTGATCACCGCTTACACCCTCGCGTTCGGCGGCCTGCTGCTGCTGGGCGGGCGGGTCGCGGACCTGGTGGGACGCAAACGCACCTTCGTCATCGGACTGATCGGCTTCGCCGCCGCCTCCGCGATCGGCGGCGCCGCCACCACGTCGGTGATGCTCTTCGGCGCGCGCGCCCTCCAGGGCGTCTTCGCCGCCGTCCTCGCGCCGTCCGCGCTGTCCCTGCTGACGACGACCTTCACCGACCCGAAGGAACGCGGGAAGGCGTTCGGCATCTACGGCGCGCTGGCCGGCAGCGGCTCCGCGATCGGCTTCATCGTCGGCGGCGTGCTCACCGAGTACCTGAACTGGCGCTGGTGCCTGTACGTCAACATCCCCATCGCCGTCGTCGCGGTGATCGGCGCGTTCGCCCTGCTGCACGACCGGCCCGGGCACGCCGAGGCCCGGCTCGACGTGCCCGGCGTGATCCTCGGCTGCGGCGGTCTCGTCGCCCTCGTCTACGGCTTCAGCGAGGCCCAGCCCCGGGGCTGGACCGACCCGCTGGTGCTGGCGCTGTTCGCCCTGTCCGTGGTCCTGCTGACCGCGTTCGTGTGGTGGCAGACCCGGGCGGCGACGCCGCTCCTGCCGCTGCACGTCATCCGGGAACGCAACCGCGCGGGCTGCTTCCTGACGATGATGCTGGCGGTCATCGGCATGTTCGGGCTGTTCCTGTTCATGACCTACTACCTCCAGGTCATCCTCGGCTACTCCCCCGTCCGGACCGGCCTGGCGTTCCTGCCGCTGACCGCCGCGATCGTCGTGGGCTCCACGCAGATCTCCGCCCGGCTGCTGCCGCACGTGGGCCCGCGCATGCTGATGGTGCCCGGCATGCTCCTCGCCTCCGGCGGCATGGTGATCCTGACGCGGATGACCGTGCACTCGGACTACGTGGCCGAGATCCTGCCCGCGCTGCTCCTGATGGGTCTCGGCATGGGCCTGACCTTCATGCCGGTGTTCTCCACCGCCACCGCCGGGGTCGCCCCCAAGGACTCCGGCGTGACCTCCGCGACGGTCAACACCTCCCAGCAGGTGGGCGGCTCGATCGGTACGGCGCTGCTCAACACGATCGCGACCAGTACGAGTGCGTCGTGGATCGCGGCGCATCTGCGGAACCCCGCGCAGCGGGAGCAGATCGTGCGGGAGGGGATCGTGCACGGGTACACGGTCGCGATCTGGGTGGCGGCCGCGGTGATGTTGCTGGCGGGGGTGGTGGCGGGGGTGATGGTGACGGCGAAGGCGCCGAAGCACGGGGTGCCGGCGGATCGGACGGTGCGGGAACCGGTGGGATGACTTCGCACGAGCGGGAGGTGCCCCCCACCGCCCACCCGTGCCGCCCTGGGGGTACCTCCCAGGCCGTTCAGGCACTGGGGGAGGCACGACTGCCCGCAGCTGTGCGGATGCGACTGCCCGCAGATGGGGGGCGCATGTAGCGTCGGGTGGGTGATTGACGTTCCGGAAGGACTCGCGGCCGCACAGCTGAAGTACAACGGGGAGGCCGGGCGGGCCTTCGTCGAGGGGTTGCCCGACCTGGCCGCCGGTTTTCTGGAGCGGTGGGGCCTGCGGCTCGACGGGCCGGCGATGCACGGGGTGGCGGCGCTGGTGCTGCCGGTCGTGCGCCGGGACGGTACCGGGGCCGTGCTGAAGCTTCAGGTCGTCGACGCGGAGACCGAGGGCGAACCGCTCGCGCTGCGGGCGTGGGCCGGTGACGGAGCGGTGCGGCTGCTCGACCACGACCCGGCCACCGGGACCATGCTCCTGGAGCGGCTGGACTCCGGCCGGATGCTCAGTCACGTCGAGGACTCCCGCGCGGCCGTCCTGGTCATCGCCCGGCTGCTCGCCCACCTCACCGCGACACCCGCACCGCCCGGGGTGCGGCGGCTCGGGGACATGGCGCGGGGGATGCTGGAGCGGACGCCCGGGGTGCTGGCGCGCATCCCCGACCCGGCGGACCGACGGCTGGTCGCCGACTGTGCCGCCGCCGTGCGGGAGGTCGCCGACGAGCCGGGCGACCGGCTGCTGCACTGGGACCTGCACTACGAGAACGTGCTCGCCGCGGACCGCGCCCCCTGGCTCGCCATCGACCCCAAGCCGCTGGCCGGTGACCCCGGCTTCGAACTGCTGCCCGCCCTCCACAACCGCTACGACCCGGCCGAGACCCGGTGGCGTTTCGACGCCATGACCGACGTCCTCGGCCTCGACCGGAAGCGGGCCCGCGCCTGGTCCCTCGGCCGCGTGCTGCAGAACAGCCTGTGGCACGTCGAGGACGGCAACCCGCCGGCGGCCGTTCAGGTGGAGATCGGGCGGCTGCTGCGCGCCCTGTGAGGAGCGTGCTGCCACCGCCCGTCCTCAGCACCGGGTGTCCGGGCGGACCTCCCGTTCCCGGTGTCCGCCGCGCTCCAGCGCGCCCGGCAGTTCCGTCCTGCGCCGTATCCGCAGCTTGCGGTAGGTGCTGGTCAGGTGGGTCTCCACGGTGCGCCGGGCGAGGTGGAGGAGTTCGGCGATCTCGGTGTTGGTGCGGCCGTCGGCGGCCAGTTCGGCGATCCTGCGCTCGCTGCCGGTCAGCGCGTCGGCGCCGGTGCGGGCCGCCGTGGAGCCCCGGGCGCCGCCCTCGCGCAGTGCCTGTCCGGCCAGCTGGAGCCAGCGCCGGGCGCCCCTGCGCTCGGCCAGGTCGGCGGCCTCCCGCAGCCGGGACCGGGCGCGTTGGCGTTCGCCCGCGTCCAGAAGCTGGCGGCCCTGGGCGAGCAGCGCGGGTATCAGCTCCATGTCGGTGTCGACGGCCGCGTCGCGCAGGGTCCGTACGGCCTCCTCGGCCAGCTCCAGACCGCGCCGGCCGCCGGTCGCGGTGCCCAGCACCCGCAGGGCGCGGCCCACGGTGCGCGGGGTGTTCCACACCCGGGCCAGCCGCAGCTCCTCCGTCGCCAGGGCCAGCGCCTCGGGGCCGCCGCCGAACGCCAGCCGTATCTCGGCGGCGGCGGTCCGCCACGGGGTGACGACCGGGCTGACCACCTCGCGGGCCGACTGGCGCCGCCCGCACTCCAGGAAGTCGTGGAGCGCTCCCATGGGATCACCGGTGGCGGCGCGCAGCACGCCCCGCGCGTACAGGTAGCGGTTCAGCTCCCAGTTCTCCGGGACCTCGCGCAGGTCGAAGCGGTCGGCGAGGCGCAGGGCCTCCTCGCTGCGGCCGGTGTGGACCAGTGCCATCAGGGCGTGGGCGTCCCGGTTGGTGGGGCCGGGCCCGGGTCCGGGGTCGGCGGCGAGGGTGAGCAGCCGGGCGTGGTCGCCGCGGGAGGCAACGATGTCGGCGCGGGTGTTGAGCAGCGCGTGCCGCATCGGGTGCAGCAGGGCGGGGTGCTGTCCGGCCAGACCGCGTTCCACGAGCCGTTCGGCCTCGTCGAGTTCGTCGGCCCACTGGGCGACCGCGGCGGCCGTGCCGAGGAGGAAGGGTTCGGCGAGCGGGTCGGTGGGCTGCGCGAGCAGGTCCCGTACCCGGGTCATCGCCTCGTCGGCGGAGATCAGCGCGGCCGTCGCCGCGTACCGCACCAGCAGGGCCTGTCCGGCGGTGCCGACCAGTTCCGGGGAGTTCCGGCCGGTGTCGGACAGCCACCGGTACACCTCCTGCCGGGTCGCCGGGTCCTCGTCGGAGAGCAGCGCGCCGGCGGCCTGCACGGTGCGGGCGAGCCCCGGGTGGCCGGACAGCCGGCCCTCGGTGCGGCGCAGCACCTCCATCGCCGTACTGATCTCGCCCCGGCCGGCCAGGGCGGTGCCGAGGGCGACGGCCGTGCGCACCTGGTTGCGGGGCTCGGCCGGCAGGTGCTGGGCCTCGGCGAGCCGCGCGATGGCGGTCGGGGTGTCGGCCGACGCGTACTCCAGGGAGCCCAGTTCGGTGAGCAGCCGCTGCCGGAGGTCGTCGGACAGCGGTTCGTCCAGGGCCCGGCGCAGATACCCGACGGCGTCGGCGGGCCGGGCGTCGTGCACGGCGACCGTCACGGCGTCCCGCAGGACGCGCAGCGCCCAGGACCGGCCGACGGCCGGGGTGCGCAGCAGGTGCCGGGCGACCGCCTCGACCCGGGCGCCGCGGCGCAGCATCGCTTCCGCGGCCGCCCGGTGCACGGCCTCGCGGCGCGGCCGGGGCCAGCCGCTGAGCACGGCGTCGCGCAGCAGCGGGTGCGCGTAGCGGGGGCGGCCGCCGGCGTCGGGGCGCAGCAGTCCGAGCCTCGTCATGGCGGCGAGCCAGCCCTCGATCCGCACGGGGTCGGCCCCGGCCGCCTCGGCGAGCACACCGACCGGGTCCCCGGCCGTCCCGCCCTCCACGGGCGGGGAGGCGGTGTGCTGAAGCGCCGCCGGGTACGGGGCGGGCGCGGGCGGATCGGTGCGGCCGTAGCCGGCGCCACCGGGTGCGGGCTGCGGGCGGCCGCCGTACGGGGCGGACTCCGGGAACGGGTACGGGTCCCGGTACGGCGGGTACAGCACCTCGGTGGTGGACGGCGGGTACGGCACCTCGGTGGCGGGCTCGGTGGGGTGCGGATAGGGCCCGTGCTCCCGCGGTACCGCGAGCGGGCCCGGTCCGCCGAACGCCGGGAAGGCCGTCGCGCCCGCGTACGGCGAGGACGCGGCCTGCGGGTCCGGGCCGGCGTCCCCCGCGTCCGTGCTCCACACGTCCCGGCAGCCCGGCGCGGTGGCGGCGGGCCGGCGCGTCCGCACCGCCGGGGTGTCGTGCGGGTGCCGGGGCACGGGCCCGGACGCCGGTGTCCGCGGGTGCGGGAGGGCATGCCGGAGCGCGCCCCGGCGCGGCGGCGGGCCCGTGGGCCAGGCCTGTTCCAGGGCGGCGAGGCCCCGGGCCACGTCGGCCGTCGCGGGGCCCGCGCTGTTCAGCCACCAGGAGACGGCCGCCGGGTAGGACCCGGGGTACAGCGCGGCGCAACTGTCCGGCACCGGCGGGATGCCGTCGGGGTGCGGGGTGCCGCCGAGGTCGTCCAGGAGGGCGTGCAGAAGCAGCGGGCTGCCCGCGCCGGCCCGTACGACCTCCCGCGTCCAGGACGCGGGCGCGTTCGGGAAGGCGTCGCGGACCAGCCCGGCCGCCGCCGCGTCGCTGAGCGGGGCGAGGGTGTGGGTGCGCACCAGGGACGGCGACAGCGCCTGGGTGAGCCCGGGGAGCCGCGGGTCGACGTCGTACTGGCTGCGCTCCGTGGCGACCAGCAGAACCGGTAATCGGTCGACGTGCCGGGCCGCCTCCGTCAGCCAGCGGCGCGAGGAGTCGTCGGCGAGGTGGACGTCGTCGACGGCCACCAGGACCGGGCCCTCGGCCGCGTAGGAGCGCAGCAGCCGCCACAGCCGGGCCGCGCTGCCCCGGTCGTCGCCGCCGGGCGCCATGTCGGTGAACTCCGGCACCGGGCCGAGGAGATGGAGGACCATGGCGAAGGGCACCGGGGTGTCCTCGGGCGAGCAGCGCACGCGCAGCACCCGCAGGCCCCGGTCCTCGGCGTGCCGGGCGGCGGTCTCCAGCACGGCGGTGCGTCCGGTGCCGCTGGCGCCGCGCAGCAGGACGAGGCGGCCGGCGCCGGCCCGGGCGCGCTCGATCTCGGCGGACAACAGCGCGTGCGCGTCGTCGCGTTCACGGAGCGGTCCGGTCATCGGTGCCTCCTGTGGTGGATGGTGCTCCCCCGGTGTGTGAGACGAACGACAGCGGTGAACGGTGGTGCGAAGTGGCGCGGGTCACGGTGGCTCGCGGCCGTCGCCACGGGCCCCCGCGTCCTCGCGCGCGCCCTGCGACCTGCCCGGACGCCTGCCCGTCGGCCCCTTGTGGGGGTCGGCGCGCCGGTCTCGTGGTGTACCTCGTGGTGGTCCACGATTGCGAAGTCCCAGCAGTCCCATAAGTGTGGAACACGCACATCCGCTACCGGCCTGTGCCGTATTGCGGGCACGTGAAGAGGGGGGAAACGGTTGCTCAACTCACCCCGGAACACCACCACATCCATCACCACCGCCACCTCGGCGCGCGGTTCCGGCCAGGCCGCCGGCGTCGTCGACCGGCGCGTGCCGGTGGCGGTGTCCGCTCCGGACCCGATCAGTCGCGAGGGCGCGGTCAGCCAGTTGCGGCGGCACCCGGAGATAGACCTGCGCGAGGAGTCGGGGCCCGGCACGGTGGCCCTGCTCATCGAGGACGCGCTCGACGACCCGGCGCTCACCCGGCTGCGCCGGATCGTGCGCAGCGAGGGCGCGCGCGCCGTGCTCGTGGTCGGCGCGATCCGCGAGAGCGAACTGCTGGACGTCGTCGAGTGCGGCGTCGGCGCGATCGTCTGGCGGCACGAGGCCACCGCCCACCGGCTGGTGCAGGCCGTACTGGCCGCCTCGCGCGGCGACGGCGACCTGCCCGCGGACCTGCTGGGCCGGCTGATCAGCCAGGTGGGGACCCTGCACCGGGGCGCGGCGGGCCGCCCCGGCGCCCCCTCGCTGGGCCTCGCACCCCGAGAGGTGGACGTCCTGCGGCTGGTCGCCGAGGGTCTCGACACCGGAGAGATCGCCGGCAAGTTGTCCTACTCCGAACGCACCGTCAAGAACGTCATGCACGGCCTCACCACGCGGCTCCATCTGCGCAACCGCGCGCATGCCGTGGCCTATGCCCTCCGGGAAGGCTACATCTGACCGAACGGGCAATCGAAGGCGGGCCCTTGGGGCCGCACGGGCAGGGCCGGCTGCCCTGCCGTCGTCCCCGTGGCGCGTGCGGGCGGGAGAGCCGCCGGGGCACGATCGACGACGGACGTCCACGACGACGGATGTCCACAGCGGGCAAGGCGGGAGCGCGAGCGTGATCCACGAGGTGGACGAGGTCCTCAAGACCCTCCTCAAGAGCGGGGCGTTGACGGACTCGGGCATCGACGTGGCCTTCGAGGCACCCACCCGTGACTGGGCGGCCCGGCGCAACGCCCCTGTGGTCAACACCTACTTGTACGACATCCGCGAGGACGTGAGCCGCCGGCACCGGGGTCAGATGTCGGTGCGCGACGAGGACGACATCGTCGTCAAGCGCCGCCAGCCGCCGCGCTGGTTCCGGCTGTCGTACCTGGTGACGGCCTGGACGAAGACCCCGCAGGACGAACACCGGCTGCTGTCCGCGGTTTTGGCGACCCTGTTGCCCCGCGAGCTGCTGCCGGCCTCCGAACTCCCCGGCTCGCTCGGCGCGCTGGGGCTGTCCGTGCCGCTGACGGTGGCCGGCATCCAGACGGAGTCCCGTTCCCTCGCCGAGATCTGGTCCGCCCTGGGCGGCGAGCTGAAGCCGTCCCTCGACCTGGTGGTGACCGCGCCCTTCCCGGCCTTCCCCGAGTACGACGCCGGGCCCCCGGTCACCGAGGGCGCGACGGTCCGGGTCGGCGGCATGGAGGGCGACCCGCCGCTGCCCCAGGGACGCTCCCACCGGCCGCACCAGGTGGCGGCCGCGCGCGCCGCCCGCAAGGCCACCCCGGACGGTCGTACGAAACGGCAGTGACACCAGTGACATCAGCGACGCCCGTGCCCCCGGTACCGACGGTGCGCACCCCCGGCACCGGCCGTCCACCGGCCGCCGACCCGTCCGGCGACCCCGCGCGGGCGCTGCTCGCCCGGCTCGGCGTCCTGCGGGAACGGGTGACCGCGCTGGTCGAGCACCGCACCGCCGGCGATCCCACGGCCGACGACCCGCTGCGCGGCCTGTACCTGCCCGACGAGGCAGTCCACCACCTGCTGCGCACCTGGCCGTCCGGCACCGGTGCGCCCGAGACCGCGGAGCCCCCGGCCCACGTCGACGCTTCGGCCCACGCCGGCGACTCACCGGACCGTGCCGGTTCCCCGGCCGGCCCCGGTGACCGGCTGGCGCGGCTGGCCGGGCGGGCGCGGCTGACCGAGCTGGACACCGCCGTCCTGCTCGTCGCCCTCGCGCCCGACGTCGACCGCACCTTCGAGCCGCTCTACGGCTACCTCAACAACGACGTGAGCCGCCGCCGCGCCACCGTGGGCCTCGCCCTCGACCTGTGCGGGGTGCCCGAGCACGCGGCGGCGGCCCGCGCCCGGTTCCACCCGTCCGCGCCGCTGCGCGCCCTCGGCCTGCTGGAGGTGGAGGAGCCCGAGCGCCCCTTCCTCACCCGCTCGCTGCGGGCCCCGGACCGGCTGCTCGGCCATCTGCTCGGCGACGACAGCCCGGACGCCGCGCTCCTCGGCCTGCTGCTCCCGATGCCGGACCCGCTGCCCGCCGCGGGCACCGACACGGACGCGTTCGTCCGCCGGCTGACCGCCCGACTGCGCGAGGGCCCGCTCACCGCCTACCTGCGCGAACCGCGCGAGGGCGACGGCCTGGCCGCGCTAGCCGCCGCCCTGGACGCCGCGGGTATAGACGCGCTGCGCTGCACCGAACCCGCCGACCACGTCCCCGAGCTGCTGCGGGAGGCCCGCCTGGGCGGGCGGGCGGTCGTGGTGGCGGGCCTGCCCGAGAAGCCGGGCCCCCTGGTGCGCGCCCTGACCGCGGCCGGGGACGTGACCGTCCTGCTGACGGACCCCCGCCCGTACGACCCGCACTGGTCGCCGACCGACCCGCTGGTGCTCGACGCCCCGGGCCGCCGGGCCGGGGGAGCCGCCGCCTGGCGGGCCGCACTGGGAGCCGACGCGGACGGGTTCGACCTGGCCACGGCCGTCGCCCCGTACCGGCTCGGCGGCGACCGCATCCGGCGGGCCGCGCACACCGCCCGCGCCCTCGCCGCCTTCGACGGCACCCCGGTCACCGCCGACCACGTCCGGCTCGCCGCCCGCCGGCAGTCCGCCTCCGGCCTGGAGAGCCACGCCCGGCGCATCCGGCCCGCGGTGGACTGGCGCGACCTGGTGCTCCCCGACAAACCCCTGGTCCAGCTCCGCGAACTCGCCCTGCGCGCCCGCCACCGCGACCGCGTGCTCGGCGACTGGCGGCTCAGCGCGGGCGGCGGACGCGGCCGGGGCGTCCTCGGCCTCTTCGCGGGCGAGTCCGGCACCGGCAAGACCCTGTCCGCGGAGGTGGTCGCCGCCGACCTGGGCCTCGACCTGTACGTGGTCCAGCTGTCGTCGGTGGTGGACAAGTACGTCGGCGAGACCGAGAAGAACCTGGAGCGGATCTTCACGGAGGCCGACCGCACCGACGCCGTACTGCTCTTCGACGAGGCGGACGCCGTCTTCGGCAAGCGCTCCGAGGTCAAGGACGCGCACGACAAGTACGCCAACATGGAGAGCGCCTACCTGCTCCAGCGCCTGGAGTCCTTCGACGGCATCGCCCTGCTCACCACCAACCTGCGGGCCAACATCGACGAGGCGTTCACCCGGCGCCTGGACCTGGTGGTCGACTTCCCCTTCCCGGACGCCGAGCAGCGGCTGGCGCTCTGGCGGCACGGCCTGTCCCGGGTCCCCTGCTCCGACGGCATCGACGCGGAGCCGCTGGCCCGGGAGTTCGAGCTGGCCGGCGGTTCGATCCGCAGCGCGGTGGTCACCGCCGCCTACCTCGCCGCCGGACGCGACGACACGGTGACGGCGGACGACCTCCTGGAGGGCGCCCGCCGCGAGTACCGCAAGGCCGGCCGGCTGGTCCCGGGAGAGGGCGGCTGGTGACCGCCGCCGGGACCGCCTGAGCCTCAGCCCCTCTTCGGGTGGATGATCTCCCACTCCTGGTCGTCGACGTTGGTGCAGTCGTCGAGCACCATCTTGGAGAAGAGGGCACCGCCGTTCGCGCCCTCCACCCCGAGGCACTTCTGGTTGCTGGAGAAGTTGCGGATCCAGTAGGCCCCGCTCTCCTGCTTGTCGATCCACCACATCTGGTTGTCGTTCGCGGTGGTGCTGTCGCAGTGGAACTCGGTGACCGGCGTCCCCACGGCAGCGGCACCGTGGTACGGCAGGTCCATGCAGTACTTGTCCTTGATGTTCCGTATCTGGAAGAGCGCCGCCCCGCCGGGGCCGCCCTTCTCGTACCTCACCTCGAGGTTCCAGATCTGGTTGTCCCCGTCGGTGTCGTCGCAGACGGCCTGCTGGACGGGTCCGTCGAGCTCGCCCTTCTCCCGGCCGGGGAGTTCGGCACACATGTGGCTGGTGGTGTTCCGCAGCAGGATGTTCTTGGCGGGCACCACCGGCTTCACCGCCGGCGTGTCGGGCTTCTTGCTCTCCCCGCCGCCCTTGCCCTCGTCGTCCTTCTCGGCACCGCCGCCGTCGTCCTTCGACTCCTGCGCGGCCGGCTCCTGCGCCTTCGGCTGCTCGGCGGGCGCGGACTCGGCGGTGCTGGGAAGCGTCTGTGGGGTGGCACTGGGGCTGGGGGCGAGCGCGGCACCGGCCTGCTGGGTCTGCTCGGTGGCGCTGGTGCGCACCTGCGGCTTGTACGCGATCCAGATCATCACGAAGGCGAGCGCGAGGGCCACGAAGATGCCGAGGAAGGTGGCCAGCCAGCGGGGCAGGAAGCCGCGCTGCACGTACGTGCCCTCGACATCGGTGGGATCAACGCCGGAGCGGCGTACCGCGAGCTTGTAGGGCCGTTCCTCCTTCGAGCCGAACCAGATGATCTGCTTCGGCTTCAGCGTCGTCTCCACGAACGCCGCACGCCCCGGCTCGATCTGCACATTCCCCGGGCGCACCTCGTACGAGAGGTGGTCGCCGGTGTCGCTGCCCGCGACCGAGGCGGTCACCTTGGTGTTGCCGAGATTGTCCACCGCCAGCCTGGGCCGGCCCCGGAAGCGCCCCTTCACCGTCGGCGGCACCAGCTCGGCCCGCACCTCGGTGAACGCCGTGATCGTGAGGTTCCCCTCCGGCACCGTCACCGCGTCCGGATGCTCGGTCGGGGTGATCCGCACCGCGTACGGGTTCGGCCCCGCTGCCGCGTCCGGCGTACGCGGCGGAGCGAACGTCAGCTCCACCGTCCCCGTGGTCCCCGGATACAGGCGAAGCGTCGGCGGCTCGACCGTCGTCCAGGGGGCCACGTCCCCCACCGGCTCGAACCGGTACTCGTCCACCACGTCACCGGTATTACGCACCCTCAGGCGCACACGCGTACTGCTGCCGGGGTCCACAGTCGCGGACGCGGGCTCCAGGGAAGTCCACAGGCTCACGCGGCGAGGCTACGGTTCAACTCCCCGTGGCGCAGCGGCACTCGGGGCAGTGCTCGCTGCCCCAAGGTGCCTGGTCGAGCGGCTGCCCGGACCGCGGGGTCACTCCTTGTTCGGGTGGATGATCTCCCACTCCTGGTCGTCGGTGTTGGTGCAGTCGGCGATGTTCAGCGGGGTCTCGGTGCCGCCGTTCTGGCCCTTCACGTTCAGGCACTTGTTGTTGCTGGCGAAGTTGCGGATCCAGTAGTCGCCGCTCTCCTGCTTGTCGACCCACCAGAGCTGGTTGTCGGCCGTCGTGCCGTCGCAGTGGAACTCGGCGATCCCCGTTCCCACGGGGCGTGCGCCGTACTCCCCCAGGTCCATGCAGAACTGGTCCGTGGCGTTGCGGATCTGGAAGAGCGGCACCCCGCCGGGGCCGCCCTTCGGGTACTTCACTTCGAGGTGCCAGTACTCGTTGTCGCCCTCTTCGTGGCAGTTGGCCTGCTGGACGACCCCGTTGATCTCGCCCTTGCCCCGGCCGGGGATGTCGGCGCACATGTGGGTGGTGGCGTTGCGCAGCATGACGTTCCGGGCGGGCACCACCGGCTTCACGGCCGGCTTGGCGGGCTTCTTGTCCCCTCCGCCCCCGTCTCCCGAGCCGTCGCCGCCCCCGCCGTCCTTCTCGGGCTCCTCGGAGGCCGGCTGCTCGGGTTGGGCGGGCGCGGACTCGGCGGTGCTGGGCAGGGTCTCGGGGGTGGCGCTGGGGCTGGGGGTGAGCGCGGCACCGGCCTGCTGGGTCTGTTCGGTGGCGCTGGTGCGGACCTGTGGCTTGTAGGCGATCCAGATCATCACG
Source organism: Streptomyces sp. KPB2 (assembly GCF_003950055.1). Classification (NCBI taxonomy): domain Bacteria; kingdom Bacillati; phylum Actinomycetota; class Actinomycetes; order Kitasatosporales; family Streptomycetaceae; genus Streptomyces; species Streptomyces sp. KPB2. Next base: position 4,511,466 of record NZ_CP034353.1, on the reverse strand, counting down.
AAGGCGAGCGCGAGGGCCATGAAGATGCCGAGGAAGGTGGCCAGCCAGCGGGGCAGGAAGCCGCGTTGGACGTAGGTGCCCTCGACGTCGGTGGGATCGACGCCCGAGCGGCGTACCGCGAGCTTGTAGGGCCGTTCCTCCTTCGAGCCGAACCAGATGATCTGCTTGGGCTTCAGCGTGGTTTCCACGAACGCCGCACGGCCCGGCTCGATCTGGACGTTCGAGGGCCGGATCTCGTACGAGAGGTGGTCGCCGGTGTCGCTGCCCGCGACCGAGGCGGTCACCTTCGTATTGCCGAGGTTGTCCACCGCCAGCCTGGGCCGGCCCCGGAACCGCCCCTTCACCGTCGGCGGCACCAGCTCGGCCCGCACCTCGGTGAACGCCGTGATCGTGAGGTTCCCCTCCGGCACCGTCACCGCGTCCGGATGCTCGGTCGGCGTGATCCGCACCGCGTACGGGTTCGGCCCCGCCTCCGCGTCCGGCGTACGGGGCGGAGCGAAGGTCAGCTCCACGGTGCCGGTCGTGCCCGGGTACAGGCGCAGGGTCGGCGGCTCGACCGTCGTCCAGGGGGCCACGTCCCCGACGGGTTCGAACCGGTACTCGTCCACCACGTCACCGGTGTTGCGCACCCGCAGCCGTACGCGCGTACTGCTGCCGGGGTCGACGGTGGCGGACGCGGGCTCCAGGGAAGTCCAAAGGCTCATCGGATCCGTACCGTTCTACTCCGTGTCGTCCGCGTGGTCCGTGACCGCTCCCCGGGCGGCGACGGACGGGGCGATCTTCTCGCCCGCGCCGAAGGCGGCGCCGTCGGCCTCCGCGGCCCGCTCCGAGCCCTGGCCCGGGTCGGTCACGGCGAGTCCGGCACCGTTGTCGTTGCCCGTCTCCCGGACGCCCGACAGGTTCTCCTTGACGTGGCCCAGCTCATGGCCGATGACGTCCTTGCGGCCGGCCGCCTGCGGACCGAGGAAGATGTGGTTGTTGACCGTCATCGCCTGCGCGCCCAGGGCCGCGGTGGCGCGCTGGGCCACCGGGTTGTCGTGGACGCGGGTGGGAGAGAAGTCGGCCTGGTAGAACGACTCCGCCTCGGAGCGCAGCGACCCGGCGAGCGGGCTGCTCGGCGTGGCCATGGCCTCGTTGAGCAGCTGGACCTGGCCCTGCGGGCTCTTGTCGTCGAACCCGTCGTGCCCGCAGCCGGCGCCGTGCTGGTGCTCCTCCCGGCTGATGAGCCGCTGGACGGCCTGGTTGCCGACGGAGCTCTGGAGCGCCATGACCGTCGCGGGGGTCATCGGGGCGCCGCTCACCGCGGTGGTGGGCGCGGCCACGGCCCGGTGCGGAGCCCGACCACCCCGCACGGCCTTCTGCTCGGTGGCTTCCTCGTGCGCGCGCACCATGGCTCCCTTCGACACCGGACCTGTGGCCACCAGCCCTACCGGAGGGCGCCCGCCCCCGACAGGTACCCGAGGGCAACGTCGGGGGCAGCGCACCGGCGCCGCCCCCGGCCGCGGCGCGGGGTGCTCAGCTCGATGAGAGCGCCTTGGCTATGGCTCCTTCCCACTCCGTCTGCAGGTCGGGGTCGTTGAGCGACTCCAGCCACTGCTCTTCGGTCTGGTTGTGTTTCACCGGGCTGCACTTGAGCTTCCTGAGGAATTCTCGGGCCTGGCTCCGGATGTCCTCGGGGACGTTCTCGCCCACGGGCACGGCCGGCCCGGCCGCCTGCGCGTACAGCTCCTGCGCGTTGAGCTGGCGCTTTCCCTGCTTGATGGAGTGCGTCACCATGACCGCCTCCTTCAACGCGTCGCTCTTTCGGCCCCGCCCGTCCTCGTCCAGCTTGGGCGGCTCGGGCTCCGGTGTTCCTTGCTGAGCGAGGGTGGTCCGCGCGTGCTTCTTGTAGTCCCGTACCGAGTCGTATCGCTTGTTGGCCTTCCGCAGGCCCTTCTCGACCGCGCCCTCGCCCAGGGCCAGTGCCGTCGTACCACCCACCACAGCGGCCCCGATCCCGCCGGAGACCGCTCCCGCCGCGGCCGCGATCCCCACGGCGCCGGCCGCGGTGCGAGCGATGTTGCCGCTCCCGTTGATGGCGCGGCGCCTGAGTTTCCGCCCCTTCTTCTTCACCGCGTAGTCTCTGCCGCTGGCCAGGTGCCCCATCAGGTGTTCCCTCAGGTCCTCGATGCGGGCGCGCTCGCCCTCGACCTCATCCAGGGCCTTCCGCGCATCGGCACCGGTCGTGGCGTTCGCCAGCGCGATCGACTTCTCGGCCAGTGCCGTGTTGGCCTCTCCCAAGGTGTTCAGAACCTTCTGGAGGTTCTCGTCCCGCTTGGCGACTTGTTCGCCGAAGAGCTTCTTCAGCTCCTCGCGCTGCGCGCGGGTGTCCTTGAACACCTTGATGTCTCGGCCGACGGTCAGGGCGGAGAACCCGATGACGAGGCCACCGCTGGTGGCACCGAGCTCGGCCGCTCCCGCCACGTTCTCGGTGACTCTGCCGATGTTGTCGGCGCCCTTCACGAAGTCGTTGATGAGCATGAGACCGGACGTCATCGCACCGCCGAGCTTGCTCTTCAAGCCCTTTCTGTGCTCGTGGGAGGCCGGACCCGACTCGTTGCGCTTCTTGTACGACGTCCGCAGGGCCTTCAGGTTGTCGGCGGTGCCGGTGAAGTCGGAGATCGCGTTGGGTACGCCCTCGGTCAGTTGCTGGACCGTGGTGTCGTGCATCGTCCCGGTGTCCCCGTGCTGCGTCGCATCCGACCGCCGCGTTCCGCTGTACGGGGCGCTGGCTCGCAGGGCCCACAGGTCGACGGTGTCGACCCATGACTTGACCTTGGAGTTGACGGCGCCGAGCGCCTGCCTGACCCCCTTGCCGCGTGATCCGCCCGCCTTGCCGGTACCGGCCGGCTCTGCTCCGTCCGCCTGCTCCGCCGTCTCCGGCGCGTCCGGCTTCGCGGCCTCCTTCGTCTTCTTCTGCTCCGCCGCCTTCTTCGCCTTCTCCTCCGCCGCCTTCTTCGCCTTCTCCTGCTCTGCCTCCCTGGCCTGCTTCGCCTCGCTCAGCGCCGTCGTCGCCGTGGTCTGGGCCGCCCTCTGGTCCAACTGCCGCTGCCCCGCGGCCGCCGCCCTGTCCTGTGCTTCGGCGGCGTCCCGCGCGTGCCCCCGCTCCTCGGCGCGGGCCGCCTGCGCCTGCTGCCGCCGCTCCGTCGCGAGGTGCGCCTGCCTGTCCGCGTCGGCCTGGGCCCGGTCGGCCTGCCGCAGCGCCTGGTCCGCGGCCTTCTTGTGCCTTTCCGCCTCACGCTCGGCCTTGCCGCGCTCCCGCGCCGCGCCGTCGGCGTTCTTCTCCCGCAGCGCTGCCCGGTCCCTGGCCGCCTTCGCCTGCTCCAGCGCCGTGTCCCGGTCCTCGGCGCACGCGTTCGCCTCGTCCGCGGCCTTCTTCCGCGCGTCGTCGGCGTCCTTGCTCTCCCCCGCCTGGCGACGTGCTTCCTCTTCGGCCTCACCGGCCTGCTTCAGCGCCTCGGCCGCTTCCTCCGCCCACTTCTTCACGCGCCGCGCGATCTCGTCCTCGGCCTCCGCCTCCGCCTCGGCCCTGGCCGCCTGCCGCAGCGCCTCGTCCTCGGCCTCGGCCTTCGCCCGTGCCGCGGCCTCGGCGGCCTTCTGCTGCTCCTCGGCCTTCCTGGCCTGCTCCTTGAGCTTCGCCACCTCGGCCTCGGCGGCCGCCTGCTTCTGCCGGGCGTCGTCGGCCTGCCGCTTGAAGTCCGCCGCCCTCTCCTCGGCGGCCTCCCGCTTCTTCTCGGCCTCCTCGGCCGCCTCCGTGTACTTCCGCTCCTCGGCACGGGCCGCCTTCGCCGCCGCGCGTTCCCCGTTCTCGGTGCTCTGGAGCCCGCCCGCCCTCTCCTCGGCGGTCCGCTGCTTCTCCATCGCCGTCCCGGCCGCCTCGGTGAACCTCTCCTCGGCCTCGAGCGAGCTGGTCCGGCTCAACTCGGCGGCCCCGGCGGCGCCTTCCAGCTTCTCCGCCCGGCCCCGGGCCCCCGCCGCCTTCCTGCGTGCCTCGGCCGCTTCCCCGGACGCCTTCCACACGTCGGTCTCGGCGTCGGCCCGCGCCCGCGACGCGGTCGCGACCTTGGCCTTCTGGGCGGCCACCTCGTCCACGGCCGCCTGCTGCTCGGTCGCCGGGTCCGCTGCCCGGCCGGTCCCGCCCGCCGGCCGCCCGGTCTCCGTCACCGGCGTGATCCGCAGGTCGTCGTCCACCGCCGGCGCGGTCGCCCGCGCCACCACCGCGTCCCGGGGGAGCTGCGCCGTGCCGGTCGCGCGCTGGATCGCCGTACCCGACCCACGCCGGATCGCCGAGGCGACGGCCCGGTTTCCCGCCGCGGCCTGCAGCGAGGCCAGGGGCGGCTGCTGGCGTCCCTGCGGGCGGGTCCGGGCCGGGGCGGCCCCGGCCGTGCGGTGTCCCGGCGTCTGGTTCAAGCGGTCCGGCACGGACGATCCCCTTCTGGCACCCTGTCACCGCGCCCGCTCACGCGGGGCGGGCACCGGTGCGCGGAACGACACGCTCCGGTACGGGACTTGATCGCAAGATGACATCCTGGCGAACTGGCAGTCGACACAAGATGTTGAATCAGAAACGCCGGACGACCGCCAGGGGTCCAGGAGGGGAAGGGCCGGGAAGGGCCGGGAGTCTGCCCCAACGGGCACGGCCAGGGGCAATGACCATGCCCCCACACCGGCACCGAAGGGCGTTTCGGCGAAGGCAACGCGCGCGTGAGGCTGAGGGGCGTCCTGTCTCGTACCCCGAGGAGAGCAGAGCATGCCGTCCTACCTGTCGCCCGGCGTCTACGTCGAGGAGGTGGCCAGCGGCTCGCGCCCGATCGAGGGAGTGGGCACGTCGGTGGCGGCCTTCGTCGGTCTCGCCCCGACCGGCCCGCTGAACGAGCCCACGCTGGTGACCAACTGGACGCAGTACGTCGCGGCCTTCGGTGACTTCACCGGCGGGTACTACCTCGCGCACTCCGTCTACGGGTTCTTCAACAACGGCGGTTCCGCCGCCTACGTCGTCCGGGTCGGCGGCTCCGCCGACGACGCCGCCGTCGACACCGCGGACGGCAGCACCGCCCCCGCCGCCGTCACCGGCAGCACCGCCAAGGCCGCGCTGCCCGCCGCCGAGCCCAAGCAGCTCGGCACCTTCGCCGTGACGGCCACCGCCGCCGGCCAGAGCGGCCCGCTGACCGTCGAGGTCGCCGACCCCGAGGGCGAGGGCCCCGCCGAGCGCTTCAAGCTGATCGTCAAGGACGGCGACAAGCCGGTCGAGACCTTCGACGTGAGCGCCAAGAAGGGCAACCGCTCCTACGTCGTCACCCAGGTCAAGGAGCGCTCCAAGCTCATCACGGTGACCGAGGCCGCGCCCGCCGCGCAGCTGGTCCGCCCGGAGAACCAGACCCTGACGCTGCCCGCGCCGCCCGCCGCCGCGCCCGCCGTCCCGGCCGGCCGGGGCGAGATCGCGCACCCCGGCCCGACCCAGTACATCGGCGACTCCGCGGACCGCACCGGCTTCGGCGGCCTGGAGGCGATCGACGAGATCTCCATGGTCGCGGTGCCCGACCTGATGGCCGCCTACCAGCGCGGCGCGATCGACCTGGAGGCCGTCAAGGCCGTCCAGCTCGGTCTCATCGCCCACTGCGAGCTGATGGGCGACCGCGTCGCCATCATCGACCCGCCGCCCAGCCAGAACGCCCGCCAGATCCGCGTCTGGCGCCAGGAGACGGCCGGTTACGACTCCAAGTACGCGGCCCTGTACTACCCCTGGATCAAGTCCTTCGACCCGGCCACCGGCCAGTCCCGCCTGGTCCCGCCGAGCGGCCACGTCGCCGGCATCTGGGCCCGCAACGACTCCGAGCGCGGCGTGCACAAGGCCCCCGCCAACGAGGTCGTCCGCGGCGCCGTCGACCTGGAGCTCCAGATCACCCGCGGCGAGCAGGACCTGCTCAACCCGATCGGCGTCAACTGCATCCGCTCCTTCCCCGGCCGCGGCATCCGCGTCTGGGGCGCCCGCACCCTCTCCTCCGACCCGGCGTGGCGCTACCTGAACATCCGCCGGTACTTCAACTACCTGGAGGAGTCGATCCTGATCGGCACCCAGTGGGTGGTCTTCGAGCCGAACGACCACAACCTCTGGGCCCGCATCCGCCGCAACATCTCCGCCTTCCTGGTCAACGAGTGGCGCAGCGGCGCCCTGTTCGGCCAGAGCGCGTCCGAGGCGTACTACGTCAAGTGCGACGAGGAGACCAACCCGCCGGAGTCGGTGGACCTGGGCCGGGTCGTGTGCGAGATCGGCATCGCGCCGGTCAAGCCCGCCGAGTTCGTGATCTTCCGGCTGGCCCAGTTCTCCAGCGGCGGCGGGGAGCTGGAGGAGTAGCGGGCGGCGCGCTCCGCCCCTTACGCCTGCGCCTCGCCCACGCCATCGTCACAAGCCTCAGAAGGACTGAGAACACATGAGCCTGAACCCGGGTGACTCCCTTACTTCACACAATTTCGGTCTCCAGATCGACGGTGTGATGATCGAGTACCTCTCCGAGGTCAACGGCATCACCCTTGAGCAGGACGTCATCAAGTACCCGCAGAACAACGGCGCGACCGGCAAGCTCGAGATCGCCGTGATGCCGGGCTCCGCGAAGGACGGCTCCTGCACCGTCGTCCGCGGTATGACCCAGTCGTCCGCGTTCACCCAGTGGATCAACGACTCGCTCGAGGGTCGTATGTCCTCCGCCCGCAAGAACGCCTCGATCATCGTGATGGACTACGAGGACAACCCGGTCAAGCGGTACAACCTGCGCAACGCCTGGTGCAGCAAGCTCGACATGAGCCCGGTGAAGGCCGGTGAGGCCTCCGCGCTGACCGAGACCGTCACCATCGTGTTCGAAGAACTGGTCATCGAGTAATGCGGCGTATGGCTGCCAAGGCGCCTGCCGCGGCACCCCAGACCGCGGCGGCGGGAGCGGACTTCCCCCGTTCGGCTCCCGCCGCCGCGCCGGCGGAGGCACCGCCCGGTACCCCGGCCGGTCCTCCCGCCGGGCCTGCCGCGCCCGCCGTCGAGGCGGCGCCGCGGCAGGAGTTGCGGACCGAGTTCCCCTTCGAGCTGCCGCGCGGGTACGTCGACGACTCCGGCACGGTGCACCGGGACGGCGTGATGCGCCTGTCGACCGCCCGGGACGAGCTGATCCCGCTGCGCGACGTGCGGGTGCAGGAGAACCCGGCGTACCTGTCGGTGGTGCTGCTCGGCCGGGTCATCACCCGGCTGGGCACGCTGCCGTCGGTGCACGACGGCATCGTGGAGAACATGTTCGCCTCCGACCTGGCGTTCCTCCAGGACTTCTACCGCCAGATCAACGCGGAGGGGCACACCCGCGCGGCCGTCGCGTGCCCGCACTGCTCGGAGGCCTTCGAGGTGGAACTCGGCGGGAGCCGCCTGGGGGAATCGTGACGTACGCGACCGACCGGCTGCACGAGGAGATCGCGTACGTCGCCTACCACTTCCACTGGAGCCTGGAGGCGATCCTGGACCTGGAGCACCAGGACCGCCGCCGGTACACGGACCAGATCGCGTCCCTCGTGACGCGTGGCACGGCGGAGGGCTGATCGGTGGGATTCCTGGACCGGCTGCGGGGCCGTCGGGACGACGTCGGCGACGGCGACGGCGACGGGGGCGAGGGCGCGCTGTCCGCGGCTCCGTCTCCGGACCCGGGCGCCGACGGGAGCACGGCGTCCACGGCCGGCCCGGCGAGCGGTCCCGCGTCCGGACCGGCGCCCGTCGCGGTCGCCGCCTGGACCGGTCTGCCGCCGATCCAGCGGGCGACGGGTGCGGCGCGTACGGGAGTGGCGGACGCCGGTTTCGGCGGCCGCCTTCCGACGTGGCAGAACCCGTCGTTCACGAGCGCGCCGTCCCCGGCGGTACTGAACCCGGCGGCCGGCGACAGCCTGCTGTCGGGCGCCTTCGGCACACCGGCCCGTCAGCCGTCCTCCACCCGCCTGGCACCCCCGTCGGGCCCGCCACCGGTCCAGCGGATGCCGGTCGCGCCCCTGCGCGCGATACCGGCGGAGACCTCCGAGACCGGCGCACCCAGCGCTCCCGCGGGTTCCGTGGCGCCGACCCGGACCTCCGCCTCGGGTGCGCAGCCGCGTACGCCCCGGACCCGCCGGGGCGCTTCGGCACCCGCACCGGCACCGCAGCCCGCGTCCACGGCCACACCGCCGGTGCAGCGGGCGGCGCGTTCCACCGGGGCGGCACCGGCCCCGACGTCCGGGGCTCCGGCGAGCGCACCGTCGGCCCGGTCCGCGCGCGGGGTCCGGGTGACGCCGGTACCGCCCACCGCGACGCACCCGCGCCAGGGACTGACCAAGGCTCCGTCCGGGGGGTCGGCCGTGCAGCGCCGGTCCCTGCCCGCGAGCCGCCGGACCACCGACTCGCCGCCGGAGTCCTCCGGGACGGCGCCCACGTCGACGGACGGCGACCGAGCGGATCCCGGCGCCCCGGCGCGGCGCGCCGTACCTCCGCAACCCCGGCCCACGCCACCCGCCGCACCGCAGTCCCCGGCCGCTCCTCCGGTACAGCGGGCGGAGTCCACGCACACCCCGGCGCCCGGGCCCGTGAAGGGTGACCGACCGGCGCCCGACGCCCCGGTGCGGGGCACCGCCCCCCGGTCCGGCGGCGGTACGGGACCGGCAGGACACGCCGGTACGTCGTCAGCTGCGCCGGTCCAGCGAGCCGTACGCGAGCCCGGCACCGACACCCCCACGTCCCCGGCCCGCGCCGCCGGTACGCCCGTCCAACGTGCGGCGCGCGAGACCAACGCCGCCCCAACACCCGCGCCCAGCCGGGACCGAGGCACCCCGGCCCAGCGACCCACGCGCGAGACCAGCAACAACGCGGGCCCAACACCCCCGGCCCGCAACGCCGGTACGCCCAAGACCGGCACACCGGTCCAACGCGCAGTGCGCGAAACCAACGCCGCCCCAACACCCGCGCCCAGCCGGGACCGAGGCACCCCGGCCCAGCGACCCACGCGCGAGACCAGCAACAACGCGGGCCCAACACCCCCGGCCCGCAACGCCAGTACGCCCGAGGCCGCACCGCCCGTCCAACGCGCGGTGCGCGAAACCAACGCCACCCCAACACCCGCGCCCAGCCGGGACCAAGGCATCCCGGCCCAGCGACCCACGCGCGAGACCAGCACCAACGCGGGCCCAACACCCCCGGCCCGCAACGCCAGTACGCCCGAGGCCGGGCCGTCCCCCGCGCGGGACCGAGGCACCCCGACGCCCGGTGATACGCCGGTCCAGCGCGCCGCACGCGAACCCGGCAGCGGTGCCCCCGCGCCCGCCGCGGGATCCACCTCCGCCGGTGAGCGCCGGCCGACCTCGCCGGGCGCCGCTTCGACGGACCCCGTGGTCCAGCGGTCGGCGGACCGACGGCCCAGGACGGGCCTCGGGCCCCCCATCTCGCGCTCCGGCGACGGCACGCCGACCCGTACCCCCGCCGCCGAGCAGCGCACCGTGCCGCGGCCCGGCCCCGCGTCGACCGGGCCGACCGGTGAACTCCCCGTGCAGCGGGCGGAATCCACGAGCGCGTCCGCTCCGGGGACGCCCCCGGCGCCCACCACCCGCACCGCCCCGACCCCCGACCGCGCCGCCTCCGACCTCCCGGTGCAGCGCGCGTCGGCGCCCGGCTCCGCCACGCCCGCGTCCGGCTCCGGAAGCACGGGCACCGACAGCGCGACGTCGCCCTCGGTGCCTTCGTCGTCCCCGGCGCCCGCGCCCGCGCCCACGGCAGGGACCTCGCCGGTCTCCCCCTCGCGCAACGCCCCTTCGACCCCCTCGCCGGCCACGGCACCGGGCACTGCGCCCGCGCCGGTTCAGCGGGCGGTCGCCCGCGTCACCCCGCCGGCGGCCCCGGGCAGCGAAGCGGGTCCCTCCCGACCGGCGAACCGTCCCTCCACGTCACCCGGCGCCCACAGCGCCCCGGCCGACGCACAGCCCCCGGTCCAACGCCGGGCAGCCGCCGACCAGTCGAGGCCGGCACCAACGCCACCGCCCTCAGGCCCCACGGCGCCTCCGTCGGCCCACCGCTCGTCCGAAGCGCCCTCCGCGGTGCCCACGGCGGCCCCGGTCCAGCGGGCCACCAACAGGCCGGCCACCGACCTGCCCGGCCCGCCCTCCGCGCCCGCTGCACGGGCACCGCGCGGCGACACCCCTGCGGCATCCCCCGTCCAGCGCTCGGCCTCGGCCCAGCTCCCCGTCGCCCGCACGGAATCCCCCGTCGGCCAGAACACGGCGGGCAGCCCCTCGCCCGTACCTCTCGACCGACCGGCACCGGACCGGCCGGAGACCCGCCCGGCCCAACCCCACCGCACGGGAACCGGCCCCACTGAAACCGGCCGCACGGAAGCCCACCGCACGCAGACCCCCCGGCCCGCAAGCAGCCGGCCGGGGACCAGTGGCTCCCCGGCCGCCCCGGCCCACCCCGTGCAGCGCAGCGTCGCGCCCCGTCGTCCGGGACTCGGCGCCCCCACCTCCGCCGGCCCGGCCAACGCCGTACGCCCGGCCGCGCCCCCCGCTGCCCCGGCCCGGGTGACACCGCCCGCGCAGCGCTCCTCCGCGCTCGGCGCCCCCCTGCCCCCGGCCGACACCGCGCCGTCGGCTTCGCGCCCGCCCGCGGTGGCCCCCGTCCCGGTCACCACCGAGCCCCGTACCACTGGGCCCGTCCAGCGGGCCACCGCGCCGGGCGGCACCCCGGCCCCGACCACGGCGAGCCCGGCACCGCCCCCCTTCGCGGCCACCCCGCCCCTCGCGGCAACGCCGCCTTTCGCGGCCACGCCACCCTTCCCGGCACCGCACCCTTCCCCGGCCGCCCCTTCACCTCTCCCGGTGTCCTCTTCGACGCCCCTGCGGAGCGCGCCCACGGTCACGCCCGCGACCGCGCCCCTGACGACCCTCGCGGCGCCACCCCTGCCGGTCGCACCCGGCGGCACCGGGCCCAAGCCCCCCGCCGTCCAGCGCGCCGCCACGAAGGCCGTACCCCTGCGCCGGCCCGCTCCCCCGGCTGCCACCGGCGCACCCCTCCCGGTGGCCCCCCTCACGCCGCCCGCCGCGTCGGCGCCCCGTCCGGCGCTCCCCGTCGCCGCGGCGGCACCCGCGCCGCCGCCCGCCGACTCGGTGCCCGCCGCCCCCGCGGACCCTGCCGTCACCGCCGCGTCGGCAGCGCCCGGCGAGGCCTCCGCGTTCCCGGTCCAGCGCGCGTTCGGCCGCGGCAGCCGGGCCGGTCGTACCACCGGTGCCCTGGCGGCGAGCGCCGCGGCCGCACTGACCGAGACGTTCACGCGCCTCCGGCCCCACTCCTCGCCGCAGGGCCCGGCCGAGCCGCCACCGCCGCCGTACAGCGCCTCCCCGCCCGGCGGGCCGCCCCCGTACGCGGCGGTCCCCGCCGAGCCGAACCCGGGGGAGGGCCAGCGGCCGCCCGAGTACACGGCGGTCCCGGACGGTGGTTTCGACCCGCGTCAGCTCACCGAGTTCCAGCTCGACGAACTGGTGCACCGGATCGTCGGCCGCGTCACCCGTCTCGTCCGCACCGAGTTGCGCATGGACCGCGAGCGGATCGGCAGACTGCGCGACCCCCGCTGACCGAACCCGCCGAACCCGCCGAACCCGCCGACCGCACCGGACAGGCCGAAGAGACCGACCGGCCCGAAGCGACCGGACCGCCCACCGCCCGACGCCCGCCCACGACCGTTCCCCTCCCTCCCGACAGAAAGGCCGACCCCGATGACCCGCCAGGACCCGGGCTCCTCCATCTGGTTCAGCCTCGCCATCGACGGCGAGAGCCTCGGCTACTTCAACGGGTGCGAGGGGCTGTCGACCCAGGTGGAGGTGGAACAGCGCCAGGAGGGCGGCAACAACGGGTTCGTGTGGCAACTGCCCACCCGCGTCACGTTCTCCAACATCCGGCTGACCCGCCCCCTCACCCCGGACACGGCGAAGGTCGCCAAGTGGATCTCCTCCGTGCAGACCGGCATCAAGCGGCCCACCGCGCAGATCTCCGCCCTGCGCGCCGACGGGTCGCTGGTCGCCCGCTGGGGACTCATCGACGTCCTGCCGGTCAGCTGGCAGGGCCCCAGCCTCGACCCCGGCAACCTGTCCGTGGCCAACGAGGTCCTGGAGATCGCCCACCACGGGTTCACGGACTGACGGCGCCGAAGAGCAGAAAGGAAGACCCATGGCCAGCAGCAAGGGCGCCGGCAAGAGCCTCGTACGCGCCAACCTCGCCATCCACGAGCCTCCCACCGGGGACTCCACCACGCCCGGTGGGCTGATGCGCACCTTCGGCTTCGAGTTCAACCCGGCCCAGCTGACCCTCACCCGCCGGGCCCAGTGGAACGCGACCCCCGTGGCGGCCGTACGGGAGGCCGCGAAGCCGGAGTTCCTGGGCGCCGAGCCGCGGGAGATGACCCTGGAGATCTTCCTGGACACCTCCATGAAGCCCGGCGCCAACACGGTCCTGAAGAAGGTCGAGTCGCTGCTGGACTGCTGCGAGGTCACCGCCAAGAGCCTCGCCGCCGACCAGCCGTCACCGCCCTGGGTGGTCTTCGAGTGGGGGTCGTTCTCCACCGCCCGGTTCACCGCGTACGTCGCGTCCATCGAGGCGTCGTACACCCTCTTCAGCACCACCGGCGTCCCCATCCGCGCCACCTGCCAGGTGTCGCTGGTCGAGATCCCCGGCCCGACCCAGGGTCAGAACCCGACCTCGGGCGCGCTCACCGCACAGCGCGTGCACCGCGTCGTCGCGGGCGACTCGCTCCAGTCGCTGGCCTGGCGGGAGTACGGCAGCGCGAACGCCTGGCGGGCCATCGCCGAGGCCAACGGCATCGACGACCCGTCCCGGCTGCCGACCGGCACCCAGCTCATGCTGCCGGCCGCCGAGGAGGTGGCTCGCTGATGGTGCGTCCCGCGTTCTCCAGCATCGTCAAGGTGCGCGTCGGCTCCGCCGAACTGCCCGACGACATCGCCCTGATGCTCGTCGACGGCTGGGTCGACCAGGGCGTCGGCGTGCCCGCGGCCTTCCGCCTCACCTTCCGCGACCCCAAACGCAGGGTCCTCGACAAGCTCGGGGTGCAGTTCGGCACCCGGGTCGTCATCACCCCCGTCGCCGACGGCAAGGGCATCGGCAAACCGCTGCTGACCGGCGAGGTCACCGCCATGGAGGCCGACTTCGACGGCACCGGCAGCTACACCGTGATCCGCGGCTACGACTTCGGGCACCGCCTGATGCGCCAGCGCCGTGTGGCCGCCTACCGCAACCAGAAGGCGTCCGACATCGCCCGCAAACTCGCCGGCATGGACGGCGTGTCCGTCGGGCGGATCGATCCGACGAAGGGCGCCTACGGGTTCATCAGCCAGTCCAACGTCACCGACTGGGACTTCCTGGCCCGGCTCGCCGACGAGAACAACATGGTGATGTACGTGGACGCCAAGGGGAAGTTCCGGCTCGTCAAGCCGAACCCCGCCTCCGGTGCCCCCTCTCCCCAGACCGACGGGGACCAGAGCGCCTTCGTGCTCCAGGCCCGCCACGACGTCATGCGGCTGCGGGCCGCGGTCACCGCGGCCGACCAGGTCGGCAAGGTCGAGTCGCGCGGCTGGAACGTCACCACCAAGAAGAAGATCGTCGAGACCGCGCCCGCCACCACCGACCCGGGCATCAGCATCGGCTCCACCCCCGGCAGGGCCGCGGGCGCGTTCAAGACCGCCAAGCTCGTCGAGACCGCCCACCCCTACGACCGGCAGGACGAGGTGCGGCACGCCGCGAAGGCCCTCGCCGCCGACGTCACCTCCTCCTTCGCCGAGCTGGAGATATCCGTCAAGGGCAGCCCCGACCTGCGGCCCGGCGTGCCCGTGGCCCTCTCCGACGTCGGCAAGCCCTTCGAGGGCAAGTACACCGTCACCTCGGCGCGCCACCACTTCGGCGACAGCGAGGGCTACCGGACCTGGCTGACCGTCAGCGGCCGCCAATGGCGCTCCCTGTACGGACTCGCCTCCGGCGGCGGAGGCGCCACGGACCCCGCCGGCGCGGCCCGGCTGCCCAGCGTCGCCAACGCCATCGTCACCGACGTGCAGGACCCCCTCAAACAGGGCCGGGTCAAGCTGCAGTTCCCCTGGCTGGACGACGCCTACGTCAGCGACTGGGCGCGCAGTGTGCAGATGGGCGGCAAGGGCGGCGGCGGGGTCTTCCCCATGGACGTCGGCGACGAGGTGCTGGTCGCCTTCGACCGGGGGGCGCTCGACCACCCGTTCGTCATCGGCGGCCTCTACAACGGCCGGGACGTGCCGACCAAGGTGGCCGACGTGCCCCTGCACGACGGCCTGAAGAAGAAGGCCGTCCGGCACACCCTGTCCGACCGTCAGGGCAACCGCGTGGACCTGCTGAGCCAGCAGACCGGGCGGCGCAAGCAGGGCGTGCGGATCGCCAGCGGCAACGACAAGCTGACCATCAACCTCGACCGCACCAAGACCGAGATCACCGTGGACAGCAAGGGTTCGGTCAGCATCACGGGCAGCCGCTCGGTGTCGGTGGAGGCGGGCACGGACCTCACGCTGGAAGGGCGCCGTTCGGTGACGGTGAAGAGCGGCGGACCGCTGCTCCTCCAGGGGCGGGGCCTGGTCAACCTCACGTCGACCGCCGGCACCGTCAACGTCCGGGCGACGGGTGCCCTGCTCATGTCGGCGACCGGTGTCATGTCGCTCACCGCCACGGGCATGGTGACGGTCACCTCGGTGGCCAACGTGAACATCAAGGCGATCAAGCTCGACCTCCTCGGCGCCGTCTTCGTCAACACCGTCAAGTACCCGCTCCCGGCATGACCGGACGCGGATCAAGAAGGCAGGAGGCCCCCTGATGGCCGAACAGTTCGTCGGCTCCGGCTGGTCGTTCCCCCTGCGCATCGGGCCCACTGGCGGCATCGCCCTCGTCAGCGGCGAGCGGGAGATCGAGGAGGCCATGCAGCTCGTCCTCGCCACCGCCCCCGGCGAGCGGCCGATGCGTCCCGAGTTCGGCTGCGCCATCCACGACCTCGTCTTCGCGCCGGTCAACGAGCAGACCGCCGGCCGCATCCAGCACGAGGTGTACACCAGCCTGGACCGCTGGGAGCCGCGCATCGAGGTCCACGAGGTCGACGTCACGGCCGGCGAGGACCAGAGCGTCCTCCACATCGACGTGCGCTACTCCATCCGCGGCACCAACAACCCGCGCAGCCTCGTCTTCCCCTTCTACGTCATCCCCTCCCACGACGAGCCGGACCTCCCCGACGGCGGGACCGGCCCCGCGGGCCTCCCGGGCTCTCCCGAAAGCGATCGCTGATGTCCCTGCCCTCCCCGAACCTCGACGACCGCCGCTTCCAGCAGTTCGTCGACGACGCCAAGCGCTACATCCAGCAGCGCGCCCCGGAGTGGACCGACCACAACGTCTCCGACCCCGGCGTCACCCTCGTCGAGACCGTCGCCCACATGGCCGACCAGATCGTCTACCGCCTCAACCGGGTGCCGGAGAAGAACCACCTCGCCTTCCTCGACCTGGTCGGCATCACCCTGTTCCCGCCGTCCGCCGCCCGCACGGACGTCACCTTCTGGCTGTCCGCGCCGCAGGAGGACGCCATCCTGGTCCCCGTCGGCACCGAGGTCGCCACCCTGCGCACCGAACGCGACGAGGCCGTCGTCTTCACCACCACCGGCGACCTCACCGTCGTGCCGTGCGCCCTCGGCCGTCTGGTGGTGCAGCACAGCGGCGAAGCCGTCACCGACCGCACGACCGACCTCGCCGAGGGCAAGGACCTGATGTGCTTCGCCGAGGCGCCCGCCCCCGGCGACTGCATGCTCATCGGCCTCACCAACGCCGTCCCGCACTGCGCGCTCGCCCTCGAACTCGACAGCCGCGTCGACGGCGTCGGTGTCGACCCCCGCCAGCCGCCCCTGGTGTGGGAGGCCTGGACCGAGGACGGCTGGCAGCCCTGCGACGTCGACCGCGACGGCACCGGCGGCCTCAACCGCCCCGGCGACATCGTCCTCCACGTGCCCGGCGGCCACGTGCTGTCCCGCAACGGCGGCCACGAGGCCGGCTGGATCCGCTGCCGGGTCACCGACCCCCTGCCCGGCCAGCCCTTCTACACCGCCTCACCGACCATCCGCTCGGCCGAGGCCTACACCATCGGCGGCACCACCGGCACCGTCCACGCCGAGACCGTGTACGACGAGGCCCTCGGCGAGTCCACCGGCCTCCCCGGGCAGCGCATCCGGCTCGAACACGCCCCCGTCGTCGCCGACGACCCGCCCGTCCTGCTCCAGACCGCCGCCGACGACGGCTGGCAGGACTGGCAGGTCGTCCCCCACTTCGCCGGCTCCCGCCCCGACGACCACCACATCACCCTCGACGCCGCCACCGGCGAGATCGCCTTCGGCCCCGCCGTCCGCGAGGCCGACGGCACCCTGCGCCAGTACGGCACCGTCCCGCCCAAGGGCGCCGTCATCCGCGCCCGCCGCTACCGCACCGGCGGGGGCAGGGCCGGCAACGTCGCCCGCGGCGCCGTACAGGTGCTGCGCACCTCCATCCCGTACGTCTCCGAGGTCGTCAACCGCGAGGCCGCCCGCGGCGGCGTCGACGGCGAGACCGTCGAGGAGGCCAAGCTCCGCGCGCCGATCACCCTGCGCGCGCAGGAGCGCGCCGTCACCCTGCGCGACTACGAGGAGCTCGCCCGCCGCGCCGCCCCGGAAACCGCCCGCATCACCTGCCTGGAGGGGGAGGAGAACGAATACGGCGCCCACGCCGTCCGCGTCCTCGTCGTCCCCCAGGCCGTCCCCGACCCCGGTGGCCGCCTCCGCTTCGAACAACTCGTCCCCGGCGACGCCCTCCTCGGCCGCATCACCCGCCACCTCGACGAACGCCGCCTCATCGGCACCCGCCTCTCCGTCGGACCGCCCTACTACCAGGGCGTCACCGTCGTCGCCACCGTCCACGCCTTCCGCGACGTCGACGCCGACCGCGTACGCCGCCAGACCCACGACGCCCTCTATCGCCACCTCGACCCGCTCACCGGCGGCGCCGACGGCAGGGGCTGGCCCTTCGGGCGCCCCGTGCAGGCCGGCGAGGTCTTCGCCGTCCTCCAGCGCGTGCCCGGCGTCGAGCTCGTCGACGAGGTCGTCCTGCACCCCGCCGACCCCCTCACCGGCAAGCGCGGCGACCCCACCGACCGCATCGACCTCGAAGCCCCCGCCCTGGTCTTCTCCTACGACCACCGGGTCCGCGTGATCGGCGACGGCGCATGACGGCCGCCCCCGCCTCCCGGCGAGGCTCCGTCGACGGACTCGGCTCCTCCCTGCCCATCGCCTCGATGCTGCCCGCCGTCTTCGCCGACGACGACCTCGCCCTGCGTTTCGTCGGCGGACTCGACGACGTCCTCGCCCCCATCCTCAGCGTCCTGGACTGCCTCGACACCTACTTCGACCCCGCCCTCACCCCGGCCGACTTCGCCCAGTGGCTCGGCACCTGGGTCGGCGCCGAGACCGACGGCACCGAACCCGAGGCGCGGCTGCGCGCCGCCGTCGCCGCCGCCGCCCGGCTGCACCGCGTACGCGGCACCCGGCAGGGGCTCGCCGAAGCCGTACGGCTGGCCTTCGGCGTCGAACCGGAGATCACCGAGAGCGGCGGCGCCCAGTGGAACGCCCGCCCGCTCGGCCCGTTCCCCGGCCGGCCCCGCCCCCACCTGCACGTCGCCCTCCGGCTGCCCGACCCGAAACCGGCCGACACCCACCGCCTGGACGCCCTCGTCGCCGCCGCCCGCCCCGCCCACATGCCCTACACGGTCGAAGTGACCGCCTCCGAAAGGACCCCGGAGAGATGACCACGCAGAACTGCGCCGAGTGCGGAACCCGCGCGGAACCGGGCCAGTCCTTCTGCGACGCGTGCGGCGCCGTACTCAGCTGGGAGCAGACCGGCGCCGCCCGCAACGCCCAGCCCGCGGTCGCCAAGTCCGACCAGAGCCCCGCCCCCGCCCCCGCCTTCGACGCCTTCGCCGGCGCGGGCGTACCCCCGGCCCGCACCGACCGCCCGGCCACGACACCGGCACCCGCGGCTGCCTCCGCTGCCGCCTCTGCGCCCGCTTCGGGTTCGGCGTCGGGTTCGGCTTCGGTTTCGGCTTCGGCTTCGGCTTCCGACGGCACGGTCGAACCGTCCCCGGATGCCATCGGCGACGACCCGACCCTGCCCCGGCAGCGCCGCGCGGAAGGCCCGGAGGGCACCCCGGCCGTCGACGAGACGGCGGGCGACGCGGGCCGGGCAGGTGAGGCCGGTTCGCCGGGCACCGCCCAGAACCGCGACCCCGCGCCCGACGAGACGGCCCCCACCGCCCCGGTGCCCGCCGCGGCGGCCGCCCCCGCGGCACCCGCCCCGGCGGCCCTCAGCGACACCATGTCCGACCGGGCCCGTTCCCTCCTCGTCCCCGTCGCCGACCCCGAGGCCCCGGCCCCCACGCCTCCGCCGGCCGTCGCCCCCGTGCTGCCCGGCCGCCCCGACGCCGACCGCCCCCAGGTCCGCGCCCCCGGCCACCAGCCGGACATCGCCAACGGCCCGCCCTGCCCCTGGTGCTCCACCCCCAACCGTCCCGACCGCCACTACTGCGCCCGCTGCGCCATGCCCCTGGTCGCGGGCGGCGACCAGGCCACCACGCGCGCCCCCTGGTGGCGCCGGCTCTTCGGGGGACGCCGCCGGGAAACCCCCTGGGCCGGTGACCGCCCCCGTCTGCGCCGCGTCTTCGACCGCATCGGCACCTGGATCACGGTCGCCGTCGTGGCCACCCTGGCCGTCCTCGGCTTCATGTACATCCCCGAGGGCATCGACAACACCCGCGACCACTTCGCCAAGCGCGCCCCCGTCGCCCCCGACGGGATCAAGGCCTCGCACTCCTTCCCCGGCCACGACCCGAAGCTCCTCATCGACAAGCTGAGCAACACCTGGTGGGGCCCGGGCATCTCGGAGTCCGGCCAGGGCGAATGGGTCGAGGCCACCTTCACCGAGCCGACCCGCCTGCTCGACGTGATCATCACCCCTGGCGTCTCCTCCCGCGCCAACAAGCTGCAGGAGTCGGCCCTGCCGCACCGCATCAAGGCGACGATCACCATGAAGGACGGCTCGATCAAGACCCGCGACCTCACCCTCGACCAGGGGGCCGGCGGACAGCGACGCCCGTTCCGCGTCGGCGAGGTCACCAAGGTCCGCTTCACCATCGAGTCCGCCCACGCCGCTTCCGCCGACAAGCAGGTGGCGATCGCCGAGATCGAGTTCTTCGGCCCCTCCAGCGCCAACCGCTCCTCCTGACCCGGGCAGGGGCCCCGCCACCCACGACGATCCGAAACCGGCGGGGCCCCGCGCCCACCCGAGAAGAGCCCCAGCCCCACCCGAACGGACGCCACACCATGCGTCCCCCGCCCGGCCGCCAGAGGCTGAGGCCATGCCCACAGCACGAGCGATATCCACCGCCGTCCTGCTGTCCACGGCCACCCTGCTCGCCTCCTCCCTGACGGCCTGCGCGCCCTCGGACCAGGAACGCGACCGGCAACGCGGCACCGGCGGCACCACGACCGACGCACAGGCCCTGACCAACCTCCGCACCCAGTCCCTGGACTGGAAACCCTGCGCCGCCCCCTCCCCCCTCCAGGGCGGCGGCGAGGCCCCCGCGGCGCTTCCCGACGGCACCCGGTGGCAGTGCGCCACCCTGCGTACGCCGTTGAACTGGAAAGACCCCTCCGGCGAGACCATCGACCTCGCGCTCATCCGCGCCCGCACCAGCGGCACCCCGGACGACCGGATCGGCTCCCTGCTCTTCAACTTCGGCGGCCCCGGCGGCTCCGGCGTCGCCACCCTCCCCGGGCTCGCCCCGGACTACGAGAAGCTCCGCACCCGCTACGACCTCGTCAGCTTCGACCCGCGCGGCGTCGGCGCCAGCAGCGGCGTGCGCTGCCTCGACGCCGGCCTCCCCGACGAGGACGAGATCGACCAGACGCCCGACGACGGCGGCGACGAGACCAACGCCCTCGTCCGGTTCAACCGGGAAACGGCGGCCGCCTGCAAGAAGAACTCCGGGGACGTCCTCCCCTACGTCGGCACCACCCAGGCCGCCCAGGACATGGACCTGCTGCGCCAGGTCCTCGGGGACGACAAGCTTCACTACTTCGGCATCTCCTACGGAACCGAACTCGGCGGCGTCTACGCCCACTTGTTCCCGGAACACGTCGGCCGTGCCGTGCTCGACGGCGTCGTCGACCCCACCCAGGACGCCATGGAGGAAGCCCTCGCCCAGGCCGGCGGCTTCCAGCTCGCCTTCGAACACTTCGCCAACTGGTGCGCCCAGCAGGGCTGCACGCTCGGCGACGACGCCGAGGACATCGTCGACCTCACCGTCGGCCTCGAGGAAGCCCTCGACGACGCCCCGCTCGCCACCCCCGGCGGCGGCGAAGTCGACGGCGACGCCCTCATCGACGCCATCAGCGGCGCCCTCTACCGCCAGGACTACTGGCCCGCCCTCCGCGTGGGCCTGGAAGCGGTCACCGACGACAACGGTGAGGTCCTGGAGGACCTCGCCGAAGCCCTCGGCCAGCACGGCAGGGGCGGCGACCCCGACGACGACGCCGACGACGCCGACCCGGACGAAAGCAACGAGGACGACGCCTTCCGGGCCATCACCTGCGACGACTCCAGCAACCGCTACACCGTCGCCGACGTGCAGTCCCGCCTCCCCGACTTCCTCGAAGCCTCCCCCCTCTTCGGCCCCGGACTCGCCTGGTCGGCCCTCACCTGCGACGGCTGGCCCGTCCCCGGCGCCGCCCCGCACCCCGAGGTCGGCGCCCCCGGCGCATCCCCCGTCCTCCTCGTCGGCAACACCGGCGACCCCGCCACCCCGTACGAAGGCGCCGCCCGCATGGCGGAACGCCTCGGCGAGAAGGTGGGCGTGGAACTGACCTACGAGGGCGAGGGCCACGGCGCCTACGACAGCGGCAACACCTGCGTCCAGAACGCCGTCAACGCGTACCTGCTCGACGGCAGGCTTCCGGACCCCGGCACGGTCTGCGAGGCGGAACCGCTCCCGGAGGGCAAGTAACCGGCACCACCGACAACGCCCCCGCGATCCGAGATCGCGGGGGCGTTGCCCTGTCGCTGCAAAGCCCCCTGTCGGATTCGAACCGACGACCTTCGCTTTACAAGAGCGGCGCTCTGACCAGCTGAGCTAAGGAGGCACGCGCGCGGCGGGCGCGCGCAGGCTGCTCCACTGTACACAGAGCCGGTGAACGATGTGATTCGAAAATTTCGGCGAAATTCACAGACTCCCAGCTACTGACAGATCAGGTGAACGCCGGGTACCGTCCTGCTCAGCTTCACCCGTGTGGACTACACCACCACCTTCCTACAACGGATCGTCCGGCACGTTCCTGCCGGTAGAAGGGGGCCCATTCACCATGGCCACAGTTACGTTCGACAAGGCGACCCGTGTGTACCCGGGTTCCACCAAGCCCGCCGTCGACGGTCTCGACATCGACATCGCGGACGGTGAGTTCCTCGTCCTGGTCGGTCCCTCCGGTTGCGGCAAGTCCACCTCGCTCCGCATGCTCGCGGGGCTCGAGGACGTCAACGGCGGCGCCATCCGCATCGGCGACCGCGACGTGACGCACCTGCCGCCGAAGGACCGGGACATCGCCATGGTGTTCCAGAACTACGCGCTGTACCCGCACATGACGGTCGCCGACAACATGGGCTTCGCCCTCAAGATCGCCGGCGTCAACAAGGCGGAGATCCGGCAGAAGGTCGAGGAGGCCGCGAAGATCCTCGACCTCACCGAGTACCTGGACCGCAAGCCGAAGGCGCTCTCCGGTGGTCAGCGCCAGCGTGTGGCGATGGGCCGCGCCATCGTGCGTGAGCCGCAGGTGTTCCTCATGGACGAGCCGCTGTCCAACCTGGACGCCAAGCTCCGCGTCTCCACCCGTACGCAGATCGCCTCGCTCCAGCGCCGCCTGGGCATCACCACCGTCTACGTCACCCACGACCAGGTCGAGGCCATGACGATGGGCGACCGCGTGGCGGTCCTCAAGGACGGTCTGCTCCAGCAGGTCGACACCCCGCGGAACATGTACGACAAGCCCGCGAACCTCTTCGTCGCCGGCTTCATCGGTTCCCCGGCCATGAACCTGGTCGAGGTCCCGATCACCGACGGCGGCGTGAAGTTCGGCAACAGCGTCGTCCCGGTCAACCGCGACGCCCTGAAGGCCGCCGCCGACAAGGGCGACCGCACGGTGACCGTCGGTGTGCGTCCGGAGCACTTCGACGTGGTGGAGCTGAACGGCGGCGCGTCCAAGACCCTGTCGAAGGACTCGGCGGACGCCCCGGCCGGCCTCGCGGTCTCGGTGAACGTCGTGGAGGAGACCGGCGCCGACGGCTACATCTACGGCACGGTCGAGGTCGGCGGCGAGACGAAGGACCTCGTGGTCCGCGTCAGCAGCCGTGCGGTGCCGGAGAAGGGCACGACCGTCCACGTGGTGCCGCGTCCGGGCGAGACGCACGTGTTCTCGTCCTCCACGGGCGAGCGCCTCACCGACTGAGAAACCACGCGACCGGGTGATTTCACCCGCGTTGACGAAAAGAGCCCCGCGGCCTGCTGCGGGGCTCTTCCCGTTGTCGACAAATACCCCGGCACACCCGACATTTCGACCGGTGTTCGTCAACCTCTTATCCGGTTCGTGCCCGTCGTTCATCCCCCGATGGGGTGACTAAATGTCGCCAAATCATTACCGGGCGCTACCCTCACTCGCGTGAAGCACTCCGTGAAGCACTCCACCACCCGACAGACGCGACGCGGCCGGGGCCCCGCCCGCCGGATCGGCCGCTCTCTCGCCTTCGTCCTGCCCGTCGTCCTGGTGCTCTCCGGGACTCTCGCGGTCACCCGCGTCGACTGGTCCGGGGATCCCTCGGACTCGGTGCTCGCAGCGTCCGAGGCGTCGTCGTCCAAGGCCTCCGCCGCCCGCGCCCCGCACGAGGTGCTGCGCGACCGGCTGCTGACCGAGCTGCAGGAGGAGGACCCGGGCGTCGCGCTGACCCACCTCCAGCAGGCGGTGAACGAGCGCCCCTCGCTGGCCGACCACTGCGCGACCATCGCCCGCGCGCTGGGCCGCGCCGCGGTGAAGGCGTACGGCCCGACGCGCGCCCAGTCGTACGCCCGCCCCGTCTGCGACACCGCCTTCGCCTCGGGCGTCCTGGCCGCGCACGGCTGAGTGCCCTGCGGGGGCCGCCGGGGCGCCGCGTACAGTTCGGGCATGACCGATCCGAACGCCGCGTCCCGTCGCCCCGTTCAAGCCGTCGTCCTGGCCGGCGGGCAGGGTTCCCGGCTGCGCCCCTACACCGACGACCGGCCCAAGCCGATGGTCGAGATCCCGGGCACCGGGACGCCGATCATCGGCCATCAGCTCGCCTGGCTCGCCGAGGAGGGCGTCACCGACGTCGTGGTCTCCTGCGGTCATCTGGCCGAGGTGCTGCAGAAGTGGCTGGAGGGCGCCGATCTGCCGCTCTCCGTCACGACCGTCGTGGAGACCGAGCCGCTGGGCCGCGGCGGCGGCCTCAAGTACGCCGCCGCCCACCTCCCGCACCCCGACCGGCCCTGGTACGCGACCAACGGCGACATCTGGACCCGTTTCTCGCTGCGCGACATGGCCGACTTCCACGCCGAGCGGGACGCCGTCGCGACCCTCGCCCTGGCGCGTCCGCGGCTGCCGTGGGGCGCCGTGCAGACGGACGGCTTCGGCCACATCACCGACTTCATCGAGGCGCCGCCGTCGACGTTCGAGATCAACGCGGGCGTGTACGTCTTCTCGCCGGAGTTCGCCGCCATGCTCCCGGAGCGCGGCGACCACGAGCGCACCACCTTCCCCCGGCTGGCCCGCGAACGCCGCCTGGCCGGCTTCCCGATCCCCCAGGGCTCCTACTGGCGCGCGATCGACACCGCGAAGGACCTGACCGAGGCGGCCAGGGAGCTGGCGGCCCTGAGCGGCCGCTGAGCGCCGTACACACGTAGAGACAGACGGCACGGCAGCAGGGCCCCGCACGCGCTGTGCGGGGCCCTGCTCCGTGGTACGGGTGACCTGACGCCGGTCAGCCCAGGAGGCCGCCCACGAGGCGTCCGCCGGGCTCTCCCGTGGACGACGAGCCGCCGTCCTCACCGCTCCCGGTGCCGCCGGTGGAGCCGCCTCCGCCGCTGCCGCCGGTCGAGGTGCCGCCGGACGTCGGTCCCGCCGTGGTGCTCGGCGCCTGGCCGGCCGGGGAGGACTGCCGGGGCGGGGCCTGGCCCGTGGTGCCCTGGGTCTGGCTGGGCGTGCCGCCGCCGGTGGCGGTGCCGCTGCTGTCGCGGGTCGCTCCCGGCGTGCTCGCGCCGTCCTTCGCCGGGGCCGACGCGCCGCCGGTCGCACCCTGGGTGGGCGAGGCGGAGGCCTCCGGGGACGAGGTCTTCGGCCCGCGCGTGCCGGGCTCCTGCGGGAGCGGCGAGCCGGGCAGTTCGTTGCGCGGGGCCTCGCCGGGCCCGGGGACGACCACGCGGTCGGCGTCCCGGACGGCGCCGCCGAGGACGGAGCCGACCAGGAGGGTGATCCCGGCGACGAGGAAGGTGATCAGGGCGCCGCGGCGCAGGACGTAGCGGCGCAGGTCCCAGATGTCGGAGTGGGGGCCGAGCCGGCGCCAGGCGCTGCTCGCGAGCCTGCCGTCCACGGAGTAGACGGGTGCCCCGGCGATGATCAGCGGGGACCAGGCGGCGAGGTAGATGATGTCGGGCGCGTCGTAGACCGGGACGCTCTTCCAGCTGACGGTGACGAGGAGCGCGGCGGACAGGCCGGCGCCGATGACGGCGGCCACGCGCTGCCAGCAGCCGAGGACGGTCAGGACGCCCACCAGCACCTGGAGGAAGGCGATGACCAGCCCGGCGCCCACGGGGTGGGCGAGGGCGAACTGGCGCAGCGGCTCGGCGACGTCCCAGGGGTGCAGGGTGTTGAGCCACTTGACCATGGAGCCGCGTTCGCCGCCGTCGAAGTAGACGGGGTCGCAGAGCTTGCCCATGCCGGCGTAGATGGAGATGAAGCCGAGGAAGACGCGCAGGGGCAGCAGGACGACGCCGAGGTTCATGCGGCGGCCGGGGAAGTAGGCGTGGCGCGCCGGGTCGTCGGTGCGGCGCCTGCTGCGGGGCTCGCCCTGCTCCGGGTCGTCGTGGTCGACGTAGCCGTCGGGTCCGGGCCCGCCGGGTCCGGTCCCGAAGTCCAGGGTGTCGTAGGCGGGTTCGTCGTAGGCGCTGCCGACGGTGCGCATGGCGGGCAGCAGCCGGGTGCCCTCGGGGACGGGGCCGCGCTGGGCGCCGACGAGGGGGGCCTCGAGCGGTTCGGTGGCGGGGCCGTCGTCGTAGTCGAGGGGGTCGCCGTCGAGGCCGACCCGGGGGATGACCTGGGTGGCTCCGGCGTCGGCGGAGAGGTCGGCGGCCGGGTCGTCGGCGTGGTGACCGGCTCCCGCGCGCACCGCCTGGAGCAGCCGGTGGGCGCCGGTGTCGTCCGGGTCGGAGCGCCCGCTCCACACGACGGCGCGGCGGCGGCCCGCGGCCGGGGCGGCGGGCATGCGGGCGGTGTTCTGGGTGGCGCTCAGGTGCCGCGCGATCCGCGGGGACTGGGTCCGCCTGGCGGAGGCACCGAACTGCACGCGGAAACTCGCGTGGTTGACGATGACCTGGGCCGGATCGCTCGGCACCTTCACCATGCTCAGCGCGGGAGCGTCGTCGTATCCCGACGAGCGGTCCCCCGTGGGTGTGCGGGGTGTTCTGGTGTCCACACTCATCTAACCGAGTGATGTGTCGTTAGGACACTGCCTTGACCGCCCCGATCTGTCCGGACCGCGTCAAGCATGTCCGGACAGCCTCGAACACCCCGTTTGAGCTATCCGGCGAACACCCGTTCAGGAGCGCCGACGCGCCGCCTCGTACAGCACGATCCCCGCCGCCACGCCGGCGACCCCTCCCTCTGCCGCACTCGCACGCTGCGCGGCTTCGCACGGCTGCGCCGGCCTCCGACCGGCGGGCACCGCTCCCCCCGCTCGGGTCAGCCCCGCCGACGCGCCGCCTCGTACAGCACGATCCCCGCCGCCACACCGGCGTTGAGGGACTCGGCACCGCCCGGCATCGGGATCCGCACCCGGAAGTCGCAGGTCTCGCCGACGAGTCGGGACAGGCCCTTGCCCTCGCTGCCGACGACGATGACGACCGGGCCGTCCAGGGCCTCCAGGTCGCCGAGTTCGGACTCGCCGTCGGCGGCGAGGCCGACGACCGTGACACCGGCCTTCTGGTACTGCTCCAGCGCCCGGGTGAGGTTGGTCGCGCGGGCCACCGGCGTACGGGCGGCCGTACCGGCGGACGTCTTCCACGCGCCCGCCGTCATGCCGGCCGCGCGCCGCTCGGGCACGACGACGCCGTGGCCGCCGAAGGCGGAGACGGAGCGGACGACCGCGCCGAGGTTGCGCGGGTCGGTCACACCGTCGAGGGCGACGATCAGCGGGTCCGCGCCCTCGTCGTGGGCGGCGGCGACCAGGTCCTCGGGGTGCGCGTACTCGTACGGCGGCACCTGGAGCACGAGCCCCTGGTGGTTCAGCCCGTTGGTCATCCGGTCCAGCTCGGGACGCGGCGCCTCCATGAGGTTGATCCCGCCGCGGTCGGCGGCGAGCTGCAGCGCCTCGCGCACCCGCTCGTCGTTGTCGATGAACTGCTGGACGTAGAGCGTGGAGGCGGGCACGCCCTCGCGCAGTGCCTCGACGACCGGGTTGCGGCCGACGACCAGCTCGGACGTCGACCGGCCGCCGCCGCGCCGCTGCTGCGGGCGGCCCGTGGCGCGGCGCGCCTTGGCGTTGGCGGCGCGCTGCTTGGCGTGCCCCTTGCGCATCTCGGCGGGGGGCGTCGGCCCCTTGCCTTCCAGGCCACGGCGTCGCTTGCCACCGCTGCCGACCTGCGCGCCCTTCTTGCCGGACATGCGGCGGTTGTTCGCGGCCATGAGTTACCTGTCTCCGCTCTCGGTGTCTTCGGGGGGGGTGTGTGTCGTACGTGCGTCTTATGCAGTGTGCCGCCCGGAGGGCCGGGCGGCACAATCGATCTACGAGTCGATCTGTGACTGCGGAGTCGGGTCAGCGGGAGCCGAGGCTCCAGCGGGGACCCTGCGGGCCGTCCTCGATGACCAGCCCGGACTGCCCGAGCTGGTCGCGGATGGCGTCGGCCGTGGCCCAGTCCTTGCGCGCCCGCGCGGACTCGCGCTGGTCGAGCACGAGCCGTACGAGGCTGTCGACGACGTGCCGCAGGTCCTCGCCCTGCTCCTGCTCCCCCGCCCACTGCGCGTCCAGCGGGTCGAGCCCGAGCACGCCGAGCATGGCCCGCACCTCGGCGAGGCGGCCGACGGCGGCCTCCTTGTCGTCGGCGGCCAGCGCGCTGTTGCCCTGCCGGACGGTGGTGTGCACGATCGCGAGCGCCTGCGGGACGCCCAGGTCGTCGTCCATCGCCTCGGCGAAGGCGGGCGGCACCTCGGCGGCGGGCTCGACGGCGTGGCCGGCCAGCTCGGTGACGCGCTGCACGAAGCCCTCGATCCGCGCGTACGCCGACTCGGCCTCGCGCAGGGACTCCTCGCTGTACTCGATGGTGGAGCGGTAGTGCGGGGTGCCGAGGTAGTACCGCAGCACGACCGGGCGCCAGTGCTTGACCATCTCGCTCACGAGCACGCTGTTGCCGAGCGACTTGGACATCTTCTCGCCGCTCATGGTGACCCACGCGTTGTGCACCCAGTACCGGGCGAAGGCGTCGCCGAACCCCTTGGCCTGGGCGATCTCGTTCTCGTGGTGCGGGAAGATCAGGTCGATCCCGCCCCCGTGGACGTCGAACTCCTCGCCCAGGTACTTGTGCGCCATCGCGGAGCACTCCAGGTGCCAGCCGGGCCGCCCCCGCCCCCAGGGCGTCTCCCAGCTCGGCTCCCCGGGCTTGGCCGCCTTCCACATGGCGAAGTCGCGCGGGTCCCGCTTGCCGGTCTCGCCCTCCCCGGCGGGCTGGCGCAGCTCGTCGAGGTCCTGGTTGGACAGGGACAGGTAGCCCGGCAGGGACCGTACGTCGAAGTAGACGTTGCCCTCGGCCTCGTAGGCGTGCCCGCGTTCGATGAGGCCGCGCATCATCTCGACCATCTCGGTGATGTGCCCGGTGGCGCGGGGCTCGTACGTCGGCGGCAGGCAGCCGAGGGCGTCGTATGCGGCGTTGAACGCCCGCTCGTTCTCGTACCCGATCGACCACCAGGGGCGGTTCTGCTCGGCCGCCTTCCAGATGATCTTGTCGTCGATGTCGGTGACGTTGCGGACGAACGTGACGTCGTAGCCGCGGTAGGCGAACCAGCGGCGCATGATGTCGAAGTTCAGCCCGGACCGGACGTGCCCGATGTGCGGGGCGGCCTGCACGGTGGCACCGCACAGGTAGATCGAGACGCAGCCCGGCGTGAGGGGGGCGAAGTCACGGATCTGCCGGGCGCTGGTGTCGTACAGGCGAATAGTCACGAGTCCAGGGTAGTAGGCCCGGGGCAGTGCCCAGGGCACACGTACCCCGTTGTTGCGGCGACTTCTTGTCCCCGCGAGTCGGGTGGTGGGTGGGCACAGGCGGGGTCCAGGGGCGGAGCCCCTGGCGGGGCGCGGGGCGGAGCCCCGCACGGCGCGTCACCCGACGGCACCTCTCACGCTGCGCCCCGCCCGGCTAGGGCACCCGCACGACCAACGCCGTGGCCACCGCCATCAGCCCCTCCCCCCTCCCGGGGAACCCCAGCCCGTCCGTCGTCGCCCCCGACACGGACACCGGCGCCCCCGCGGCCGCGGAAAGCACCTCCTGCGCCTCTTCCCGCCGCTTGCCGATCTTCGGCCGCGCCCCGACCACCTGCACCGCGACGTTCCCGATCCGGAACCCCGCCTCCCGCACGATCCGCGCCGCCTCCGTCAGCAGCGTCACCCCGGACGCCCCGGACCACTCCGGCCGCCCGGTGCCGAAGTGCTGCCCGAGGTCACCGAGCCCCGCCGCCGAGAACAACGCGTTGCACGCCGCGTGCGCGACGACGTCCGCGTCGGAGTGCCCGGCGAGCCCGGGTCCCTCGCCCTCCCACTTCAACCCGGCGCACCACAGCTCACGCCCGTCCTCGAAGGCGTGGATGTCCGTACCGATCCCGACCTGCGGCAGCAACACCTGCACGTCCGCCTCGGATGCCTCAGAACCCATCGTTCAGCCTCCTGCGCGCCAGTACCGCCTCCGCGAGCACCAGGTCCAGCGGACGCGTCACCTTGAACGCCTCCTCGTGCCCGGGCACCACCACCACGGTGAGCCCCAGCTGCTCGACCATGCTCGCGTCGTCGGTGACGTCGTCGGTCACCGTCCCGTGGGCCCGCACCAGCGTGGCGCGGTCGAAGCCCTGCGGGGTCTGCACCGCGCGCAGCCGCGCCCGCTCGGGCGTCGCCACCACCGGCTCCGGCTCGCCGGGCGCCGCGGCGGGCTCGACCTGCTTGACGGTGTCGGCGAGCGGCACGGCCGGCACCACGGCGGGCGCGCCCTCCCGTACGGCCTCGATCACGGCGTCCACCGTGTCCACCGGTACGAGCGGCCGGGCCGCGTCGTGCACGAGGACGATGTCGTACTCGGGCGGCAGCGCGTCCAGGCCGAGCCGTACGGACTCCTGCCGCGTCTCGCCGCCGGGCACCACGAGGAAGTCCGTCCACTCGGGGAGCGCGTGCGTGTCGAGGAGGTTCTTCACCTCGGCCGCGCCGTCGGGCGGTGCGACGACCACGACGAGGGAGACCGCGCGGGAGGCGGCCATCGCGCGTACCGCGTGGATCAGCATGGGCGTGCCGCCCAGCGCGCGCAGGGCCTTGGGGGCGCCCGGGCCGAGCCGTACGCCCCGGCCCGCGGCCGGAATCACGGCGGCGGTCGGTGTGTTCGTACGGGTGCCGGCGGCCTGCGGGGCGGGCGAGGGACGCGATTCGTCAGACATCGGTTCCTGTCAGGTTTGTGTGCTCGACC
This sequence comes from Streptomyces sp. KPB2, assembly GCF_003950055.1. Classification (NCBI taxonomy): domain Bacteria; kingdom Bacillati; phylum Actinomycetota; class Actinomycetes; order Kitasatosporales; family Streptomycetaceae; genus Streptomyces; species Streptomyces sp. KPB2. Next base: position 4,481,317 of record NZ_CP034353.1, on the reverse strand, counting down.
TACTTGGGTATGGCCTCACCGTGCCGGGCGCGATGCCTTGACCGGACCCTTCCGTGACCCTGGTCGAGCCAGCAGCCCGGGCCCGGCACGCCAGGATCCGGGAGAGCCTCCCGGGACGAGCGTACGAGGATCATGGGCATCCGGACGTCCGGATGCCGTAAACCGTGTCCGGGCACCCGGGTACGAACATGCCGCAGCGCCCGGCGACAGCAAGGATGTCATCGGGCACCGCGGCATTTCAGTGCGCTGAACCGAGTGGCTGACGGTCTGCGCCTCACCTCGGATCCGGTCGGGTCAGGACCGTCGGATCAGGAGGCGAGCACCTCGTCGAGCAGGGCCTCCGCCTTGTCCTCGTTGGTGTTCTCCGCGAGGGCCAGCTCGCTCACCAGGATCTGGCGTGCCTTGGCGAGCATGCGCTTCTCACCTGCGGAGAGTCCGCGCTCGCGCTCGCGCCGCCACAGGTCGCGCACGACTTCCGCGACCTTGATGACGTCGCCGGAGGCGAGCTTCTCCAGGTTTGCCTTGTAACGACGCGACCAGTTCGTGGGCTCCTCGGCGTACGGCGCGCGCAGCACCTCGAAGACCCGGTCCAGCCCGTCCTGACCGACCACATCACGCACGCCGACGAACTCCGCATTGTCCGCTGGCACACGTACCGTCAGGTCGCCCTGGGCGACCTTCAGCACCAAGTAGGTCTTGTCCACGCCTTTGATCTGGCGAGTTTCGATAGCCTCGATCAGCGCGGCCCCGTGATGGGGATAGACCACGGTGTCGCCAACCTTGAACGTCATGTGACAGGTACCCCTTCCGTGGCTATCCAGGGTAACACGGAAACGGCGTCTTCTGAATGGCGTTTTCGCAGGTCAGGGCATATCTCGGGGCTTGACAACAGCAACAGGAACGTGCTGCGCCGGGCGAGCGGAAGAAAGTATTCGCAGGTCGGAGCGGCTGTTCCGGCCGCCCGAAACACGCACGTCACACGCTCCCGGAGCCCTCGCCGCATGCCCGAAGATCCCGATATGTCCGTTTCCACGCGTGCGACTTCCGCTACTCCGTTCGGTGGCCGTGGCGGGGTTCCGGACGAATCCGGAATTGATCACGAGGTGCCCCGCCCGGGCCCACCGGTGATCAATTTCCTGGCCGTCCGCGCATTCCTTCACGGAAATTTCGCGTACCGATCCGCGACCGGTATGGCGGAGGCTTCATAGCTGAATGTCGGACGAGTACGAGCCGCCAAAACGAGGTGCGGAACGCCCCCGGCCGCCCCCGTCACCCCGCCCGCACCGCGCCCGCGTCCTACCGCCTGCCGGGCGAAGCCGGGCGTCTTCGGGGAGGGTCGGGTGCGGCGGCCCGAGAACGGCTCGGTAGCCTAAGGCCGCTGACAGCCACTTAGGGCGGCTTTATCCGTTGCCGCCACCACGCTCGAGTCCAAGGAGTTGCCGCCGCCGTGAGCAGCAGCCTTCGACGCGGTGCCCTCGCCGCCGCCGCCATCGCGTTCTCGATCGCCTCGCTCGCCGCGTGCGGTGCCGGTCACAACGCCCAGACGCTGGAGATCAAGCCGGACCACGCCGCGACGACCGTCGGCGACATCGACGTGCAGAACGCGGTCGTCATCACCCAGCCCGATCTGGAGTCGACCGGCCCGGCCGTGGTCGCCGTCACCCTGTTCAACAACGGCCGGTCGGACCAGACCCTCGAGTCCGTCACCGTCCCGGGCACCGGCAAGTCCGCCGAGCTGAAGCCCGCCAAGGGCGAGAAGGGCGACCTGGTCGTCCCGGCCGGCGGCCGCCTGATCCTCGGCGGCGAGGGCAACGCCGCCGCCGTGCTGCCCAGCAGTCGCGAGGCACTCCAGGACGGCAACGCGCAGAAGATCACCTTCACCTTCAGCAAGACCGGCGAGGTGAGCCTGCGCGCCCTCGTCGTTCCCGCCGAGAGCTACTTCACCGAGTGGGGCCCGAGCGACGTCCCGTCGGCCCCGGGCGCGACGCCCTCCGACACGGCCTCCGCCGACGCCTCGGGCGAGCCTGCCGACGGCGAGTCCTCGGGCGCCCCCTCGGCCGGCGAGTCCGCCGGTGCGCCCTCCGGCGAGGCCGGCGAGTCCGGTGCCCCGGCCGACGGCACCTCGGCCGACGCCGACGGCACCTCCCAGGAGAACGGCACCGGCACGGACGCCGAAGCCGGCCACTGAGCGCCGTACGACCGAAGGGCGGGACCTCTCCGTGAGGTCCCGCCCTTCGTCACATCCTCCGGCCCGAGGGCCGGTGGGCCGGCCTACGGCTCGAACTTGTACCCCAGCCCGCGCACCGTCACCAGGTACCGCGGCGCGCCCGGGTCGGGCTCGATCTTGGCGCGCAGCCGCTTGACGTGGACGTCGAGGGTCTTGGTGTCCCCCACGTAGTCGGCGCCCCACACCCGGTCGATCAGCTGCATGCGCGTCAGCACGCGGCCGGCGTTGCGCAGCAGCATCTCCAGCAGGTCGAATTCCTTGAGCGGCAGGTCGATCTTGGTGCCGCCGACGGTCACCACGTGCCGGTCGACGTCCATGCGGACCGGACCGGCCTCCAGGGCGGCCGGGGCGACCTCCTCCGGCTCGCCGCGCCGGCGCAGTACGGCACGGATGCGGGCGACCAGCTCGCGGGAGGAGAAGGGCTTGGTGACGTAGTCGTCGGCCCCTATCTCCAGCCCGACGACCTTGTCGATCTCGCTGTCCTTGGCGGTCACCATGATCACGGGAACGTTCGAGCGGCCGCGCAGTTGGCGGCAGACCTCGGTGCCCGGCAGGCCGGGCAGCATCAGGTCGAGGAGCACGAGGTCGGCGCCGTTGCGCTCGAACTCGTCGAGTCCGTCGGGGCCGGTGGTCGCGATGGCGACCTCGAAGCCCTCCTTGCGGAGCATGTACGACAGGGCGTCGGAGAAGGACTCCTCGTCCTCGACGACGAGCACACGGGTCACGGAAGGACCTCCGGGGCGGGAAACGTTTCGTACGGGGATGTATGGGGGGAATGCGAGGAACGCGAGGCATGGGGGGAAGCGGACGGCCGCTCGGTCTCGTCACTGAGCCCGGCGCGGTCGGACCGCCGCTGCGCGCGGTCGCGGGCGGGGCCCGCCTCCGGCAGCCGCAGGGTGAAGGTGGAGCCCTGGCCTTCGGCGCTCCACACCGTGACCTCCCCGCCGTGCGAGGCGACCACGTGCTTGACGATCGCGAGACCCAGGCCGGTGCCTCCGGTGGCCCGGGAGCGGGCCGGGTCGACGCGGTAGAAGCGCTCGAAGACGCGCTCCTTGTCCTTCTCCGAGATGCCGATGCCCTGGTCGGTCACGGCGATCTCGATCAGGTCGCCGCCGGTGGCGGCGACGCGGCGGGCGGCGATGCCGACGCGGGTGCGGGCCGGCGAGTAGTTGACGGCGTTCTCGACGAGGTTGCCGAGGGCGGCGGCGAGCTGGCCGCGGTTGCCGCGCACGTGCAGATCCGCCGTACCTCCGGCGGCCATGGTGATCTGCTTCGTACCGGCGGCGTGCCGGCAGCGGTCGATGGCCTCGGCGACCAGCTCGTCCACCCGGACGGGCTCGGCGTCGTCGAGGGGGTCGTCGTTCTGGACCCGGGAGAGGTCGATGAGCTCCTGCACCAGGTTGGTCAGCCGGGTCGCCTCGATCTGCATCCGCCCGGCGAACCGCTCCACGGCCTCCGGGTCGTCGGCGGCGTCCATCACGGCCTCGGACAGCAGCGACAGCGCCCCCACCGGCGTCTTCAGCTCATGACTCACGTTGGCGACGAAGTCGCGCCGTACGGCCTCGATGCGGCGGGCCTCGGTGAGGTCCTCGACCAGCAGCAGCACCAGCCGGGAGCCGAGGGGCGCGACGCGCGCGGAGACGGCGAGGGCCTCCCCCCGCCCGTTCCCGCGCCGGGGCAGGTCCAGCTCGACCTGCCGTATCTCCCCGTCCCGCCGGGTGTCCCTGGCCATCTGCAGCATCGGCTCGACGGCGAGCCTGCCGCCCCGGACCAGGCCGAGGGCGTACGCCGCCGAGCTGGCCTTGACCACGGCGTCGGCCTCGTCGAGGACGACCGCGGAGGAGCGCAGTACGGACAGGACGGTGTCGACACCGGGCGGCAGCACGGGGTCGGTGTGGAGCGAGGTGCGCGTGGGGCGCTTCTGCTCCCGCTCGCTCCAGCGGAACGCCAGCATGGCGATGACACCGGTGAGTACTCCGGCGATCGCCGCCACTGCGGCGACCGCCGCGTTCACGTCCATGTCTCCAGGTTAGGCACGGCGTACGTCCGGGCCCCAGCCATCCGGGTGCGACCTCGAACACTCGTCGCCCAGAGTTCACCTTGGAGCCAGGGATGGTTCATTTGGGGTGCCGGAAACGGACGCGTACAGGCCGGAACGTGTAAGCGTGGGGGCACGGCGAGGGGCGCGTGGCCGCTCTTCGAGCCCCTTAAACGGACGTACGAGAGGGAATCCTGATGCGGGACGCGTACCACGAGGAACTTGATTCGATCGGTGACGGTCTGGTGGAGATGGCCCGGCTGGTCGGGTCGGCCATTGGACGCGCCACGACCGCGATCCTGGACTCCGACCTGAAACTGGCCGAGGCCGTCATCGAGGCGGACCAGAAGGTCGACGACCTCCAGCACGAGCTGGAGGCGCGGGCGATAACCCTGCTGGCCCGCCAGCAGCCGGTGGCGACGGACCTGCGCATCGTCGTCACCTCGCTGCGGATGTCCGCCGACCTGGAGCGCTCGGGCGACCTGGCCCAGCACGTGGCCAAGCTGGCCCGGCTGCGCTACCCGGAGCGCGCGGTGCCGCACGACCTGCACGCGACCATCCTGGAGATGGGCCAGCTCGCGCAGCGCCTGATGGCGAAGGCGGCCGAGGTGATCATCACCAAGGACGTCGACCTGGCGCTCCAGCTGGAGCAGGACGACGACGCGATGGACCTCCTGCACCGCACCCTCTTCCAGCACCTGATGGACGACCGCTGGAAGCACGGCATCGAGACGGCGGTCGACGTCACCCTCCTGGGCCGCTACTACGAGCGGTACGCCGACCACGCGGTCGCGGTCGCCAAGCGCGTGGTCTACCTGGTCACCGGCGAGCACGCGGACGACCTCCAGGCGGACATCCAGCCGGCGACGCAGGTCGAGGGGGCCTGAGCCGAGGCTGCGCGGGAGCGGGCCGGGGGCGCGCGTTCGCTCCCGTGCGCCGTTGATGCGACGGCCACTGGGGGCGTGCAATGGACCCGAGAGCCAGTAGTCGCAGGGATCCAGGGACCCAGAGATCCACGCACCCGCTTCCAGGAGGAACCATGGCCGATTCCCCCAGCACGAAGCCCGACCCCGCACAGGAACGCCCCACCGAGCAGCCCCCCGAGATCCGCAGCCTCCCGCTGATCGCCGCGTGCGGCTGCGGCTCGGGCTGCGGCTGCGGCTGCCAGTCGGGCAGCCCCTGCCAGTGCGGCTGACGCGGTAGCGGTCCACCCGCACGCCGTACGGGTGGACCGTGGTGTGACGGCCGGGGTCGCCCCGGCCGCCATACGGGCGCACCCTGGAAGCAGGACCCTGAAGGGGGTGCGAGGCGCCATGACTCACTTCATGGACGTACACCACGGGATGCACGGCATCACCTCGGACCAGCTGCACCAGGCCCACCAGGCCGACCTGGCCCTGGAGAAGGACGAGAACGTCCACTTCGAACAGGCGTGGGCGGACCCGGCCTCCGGCACCATCTACTGCCTCTCCGAGGGGCCGTCGGCCGAGGCGGTCCAGCGTGTGCACGAACGCGCGGGCCACAAGGCGGACGAGATCCACGAGGTCCCCCTGTCGGTATAGGCCGGGCAGGCCTCCCGCGGGCGGGTACCGCGTCACCCCGGACTTGAGTACGGGTACTCAGGCCCGGGGCGGGCTCGCGGTCGACCCTGGATGCAGGAGCACGACCACGACCACCACCCCGGGAGCCCGGATCCCATGAACAGCACCCAGCCGAACGCCGCCCGGACCCGCCGGACCGACCGCATACGCGCCGTCGTCCGCCTCGCCCTCGCCAACCGCGTCTCGGCGGTGTACCTCACCGCGGTCGGCGGTGCGATGGCGGTCGCCGTGGCACAGCCCCTGTTCGCGAGCGGCCCCGACGCGTCCCTCGTCTGGGTCTGGCCGGCCCTGTTCACCTTCCCGGCCTTCGGCTTCGTGGCCTGGCTCGGGGAGGCGGGCTGGGGCGGCGACGCCCCGGCGTGGTTCTTCGTCGGCGGCATCGTGCTCTCGGCCCTGGTCCAGTCGCTGGCCCTGGGGGCGGTGTGGCAGACCCTGCGGGGCCGCCGCGGCAACCGGGGACACCTGACGCCGGCGAGCTGAACGGTCGGCCCCGTCGGCGGCCGGCAGCACCCGGCCTGCCCACGACCGTGAGCAGCCCGCCCTCCCGGGGCCGGAAACAGCCCACCTGCCGACGGCCGAGAGCAGCTCACCCGCCCCCCGGCCGAGAGCAGCTCACCCGCCCCGGGCCGAAAGCAGGGCCACCGGCTGATGGCCGCAAGCAGCCCCCTCCCACGGCTGAAAGCAGCCCGCCCGCCTACGGCCGGAAGTAGTCCGCCATCAGCCGGCCGACCCACTCCGGCTGCCGGACGTCCGCCGGGCTGAACTCCGCCATGACCGGCTTCAGGTCCACGACCGGCGTACCGGAGACCGCGTCCAGGCCCACCACGGTCAGTTCCCGGCCGTGGACGGAGACGACGGCGCAGCGCGTCGACCCGATGCGGTTCGGCCGCCGGGGCCCGCGGCCCGCGAAGACGCCCACGGGCGGCAGATCGGACCGGCCGCGGCCCGGGCGGGGCTCGCGGTAGTCGTCGAGTTCCGGCAACTGGTCGAAGACGAAGAGGACTTCCACGTGGGAGAAGTCCTCCAGCCCCTGCAGGCACGCCTCGCCGAAACGCTCGTCGACGGTGATCGTGCTGCGGACGGCACCCCAGTTGTCCGTGTGCTGGACATCCGTCCGGTCGTTGCGGACCGTACCTATCGGTGTGATCTCGAAGCTCGGCATGACCGGAGGTTAATCCCCCGCGTACGCCTTACCGACCGGGCGGACCCGACCGACCGAACCGACCGAACCGGACCGCGGCGATCGGGCGCCGCCGGCGTGCCCCCTGCCACGGTGGATGCCGAAGGGAGGCCGCATGATCCCGGCACTGAACCACCTGACCGACCTGGTCGAGGACCACCTCGGCGAGGAACCGGACGTCCCCGCGCTGGCCGCGAGGCTCGGCACGACCGAGTACCACCTGCGCCGGATGTTCTCGTCGCTGGCGGGCATGCCGCTGTCGGAGTACGTCCGGCGGCGCCGCATGACGGTGGCCGCCACCGACGTCGTACGGGGCGAGGACGACCTGTTGACCGTCGCCGTCCGGTACGGCTACGGCTCGACGGAGGCGTTCGGACGCGCGTTCCGCTCGGTCCACGGCGCCGCTCCGCGCGAGGTACGCCGCGACGGCGGCCCCCTTCGGACACAGCCGCAGCTCAGGTTCCGCCTGACCGTCGAAGGGAGCACCCCCATGGACACCCGCTTCACCGACCGCCCCGCCTTCCGCCTGATCGGCCACGCGACCCGCGTCCCGCTCATCCACGAGGGCGTCAACCCGCACATCCAGCAGCACATCGCCGCCCTCCCCCAAGAGACCCACGCCCGCCTGAAGTCCCTGGGCGACACCGACCCGGCGGGCCTGCTCCAGGTCACCGACGACGTGGCCCAGGACAGTCCGGAGGGCACGGAGTTGACCTACCTCCACGGCGTCGCGGTCTCCGGGTCCACCCCGGCCCCCGACGACCTCGACGCCATCGAGGTCCCGGCCGGCACGTGGGCGGTCTTCCGCAGCTCGGGCCCCTACCCGGACGCCCTCCAGACCACCTGGGCGGCCACCGCGTCCGATTGGTTCCCCTCCAACCCGTGGCGCCTGCGCCCGGGTCCGTCGATCGTCTCCGTGCTGGACCGCACGGACGACTTCACGACGGCGACGACGGAACTGTGGCTGCCGGTGGAACCGTCCTGAGGACGATGCGCTTCCCGGGGACAGTCGGCTGCTAGCTTCCGGGACCATGACGGACGACGTGTACGTGGGCAACGCGGGCGAGGACGCGGCACTGGACCGGGGTTGGCTGCTGGGGCATTTCAAGGACGCCTCGGACCCCCGGCACAGCGAGGACGTGGAGATCAAGTGGGGCGTCCACCCGAAGGGCGACGAGCGCGCCCACTGGGTCACCGGCGAGCAACGCACCGCCCTGCAAGTCCTCGTCAGCGGCCGCTTCCGGGTGGAGTTCCCCGGCCGCAGCGTCGTCCTCGCCGAGCAGGGCGACTACGTCGTGTGGGGCAGGGGCGTCGACCACTCCTGGTACGCGGAGGAGGAGTCCGTGGTGCTGACGGTGCGGTGGCCGTCCGTACCCGGGTACGCGGTCGAGGCCGGGGCCGGCTCCGAGGCGCCGCCGGCGGCGAACTGAGGCCCACAGCACAGCGAACCACTTACTTGCCACTGCGGAAACTCGCGTCTTTCCACACCGGAAACAGACTGCTACTGTTTCCGTCATGGAAACCAACGGGGTACCCCTCACGCCGGAGCAGGCTCGCGCCGCCCTGGCCGACACCGAGCGCGTCCGGGCGTCGGCCACGGCACTGACGGCCACACCGTGGCCGACCTGGTTCTTCATCACGCTGACGCTCTATGTCGCCGTACTCCCGATCGTCCTCGGCGGCGTCATGACCGACGGCGACTGGCTGCTCCCGCGCCCCGCCTGGATGGCCACGCTCCTGACGATCACCGCGCTCTACGCTGCGCTGCTCTCCGTCGCGACGAAGGCGTGGCGCGAAAGGACCGGCGTAGCACTGCGGCTGGACGTCCTGCCGAAGCGGGCGACTCTGCCGCTCATGATCGGCCTCCCACTCCTCCTGATCGGGGGGCCGTACGCCTTCGGCGCCACGGGCCGGCCTGCCTGGCTGATCGCCACCTCACTGCTCGGCGCGGCCGTGTCCGTCGGCTTCCACCTCGCCTTCGTCCGCCTGCACCGGAGGACCGCGTGAGCGCCGAGCCCCGCGACCCGCTGGACGGCTTCGACACCACCATCCACGCCCCGCACCGCCTGCGCATCTGCGCCCTGCTGGAAGGCGCCGGTGAGGCGGAATTCGCCCTGGTCCAAAACCAACTCGGCCTCTCCGCCTCCGCGTTGAGCAAGCACGTCACGGTCCTGATGGACGCCGGCTACGTCGAACAGCGCAAGGCCGTCCGCGACACCCGCCAGCGCGTGTGGCTCCGCCTGACCCGACAGGGCCGGGCCGCATACCAGGGCCACCTGGCAGCCCTGCGCGCGATCGTGGAGCCGCCCGACCCGGCCCCCTGACCGACGAGACCGGGACGCCGGAATCCCTCCCGCTGACAGCGACTCCGCACGGACCACGGCCCCGACGCGCCCGCCACCGGGCGCAGCGCCGCTGAACGGCCCTCATCCAACCGCCCGTTGTCAGTGCCGGCCTTTAGGCTCGTGAGCGCGCGGTCGGCTTCCGGGGGTTCCAGCTCTGTAAGGAATGGTTGCATCCCCGGCCTGTCTGGGGGCGGCCCGGAGAATCGTCCGGGACCCAACCGACGGTCGGGCTTCGTCGATGGCCAACGGATGACCTGCCAGAGCCGACCGCGCACCCGTCAACGAGGCGGGTGACCGGGTTCCCCACCGCGCTCCAGGGTGCGGCCGAGAAGGGGCAGCAGGCGTTCCCAGTGGCGCCGCAGCGCGGCGGCGTCGAAGGCGTCGGTGTCGGACATGGTGAAGCCGTGGACGGTGCCGGGGTAGATCTCGGAGGTGTAGCCGACGCCTGCCGCGTCCAGGCCCTGGTTGAGCACACCGAGGGCCTCGGGCGTCAAGTCGCTCTCGGCGTGACCGAAGTGGACCTCGGCCGTGAGCTTGGCGAGGCTGCCAGGACCGTCGGCACCCACGGGCGCGTGGAACGCGGCGAGGGCGGCCACCCGGTCCGGGTGGGCCACGGCCGTGCGCGTCGCCAGGAGGCCGCCGATGCAGTAGCCGGTCACCGCGACCGGTCCGGCACCGACCTCGGGCTGAGCGGTGAGGAACGTGAGAAAGGCGTCGGCGTCGCGCAGGACGCGCTCTGCGGTGTGCGCCTCGATCAAGGGCATCACCTGGGCGAAGACCGCACCCCGGGCCTCTTCTCCGATGTGCTCGGGAAGCTCGACGACCGGCGCCGGGCCGTGCCGGTAGAAGTAGTTGGGCACGAGTACGTAGTACCCGTGCCCGGCCAGTTCGCGGGCCATCTCCCGCAGCACGGGCCGGATTCCGAAGCCGTCCGCGTACATCAGGACCGCCGGGTACCGCTGGTACCGCTCCCCGTCGCCGGGAAAGGCTGCGAACGCGTCGGCCCGTCCGTCCGCAGTCGGGATCTGCAACGTCTTGGTGGGCATGAAGGAGTCTCCTGTCATAGTTGATCCATCGAGCCTGTGATCAACACGACGGAGGCGGAGCCCGCGCGACAGCGCGGGAACCTCGTCTCAGCAGCGGGCCGACACCGGCCCCTACGGCGCTCAGAGAAGCACCGGGTCACCAATCCGTGCGTGGCGCGAAGCCGTCCCGGTAGTCATGACTCCAGAACATAGCCCACCGGACTCACGCCGGGGGATAGATGTCCCCGCCCCGCTCCATGCTTTCCTCTTCACTCTGGCTCTGCAGCCTTCGGGCCTTCTCCTGAAGCCTCTTCCGCTCGTCCGGATCACTGGTCTGCTCCGAGGCGGCCTTCAACTCATCCGCCTTGTCGCGCATCTGCTGCAGTCGGGCGCGAGCTTCTCCGCTTGCACTCATGTGATCCGTCCTCGCATCGTGAGTGTGCAGTTGCGTATACCAGCGAATCACGCTGGGCTACCTTCCGCATCCTCTCCGAGCCGCCGTTCCCGCCTCACGCGTCGAAGTCATACTCCAGGATGTACGAGGCGGCATCCAGCGTCATTTCGTTGACCTCGACGGCGCGACCCTCGTCCGTGAACGCTGTGCGGCAGACGAGGATGACCGGGGTGCCCGCCGCCATGCTCAACTGGCTCGCCTCGTCCCTCGACGGCATGCGTGAGCGAACCTCTTCGCGGAAGTGCACCGGCTCATAGCCGAGTTCGGCGAGCCGGGCGTACGTCCCGCCCTTCCCGGTGTCCTCCTGAGTGATCGCGGACCCGGCGACCAGGGCGGCGGGCAGATAGCTCGTCGCCAGCAGGACGGGCTTGCTGTCCAGGACGAAGCGCCGGCGTCGCACGCACACCGGCTCCCCCTCGGCGAGGTCCAGTACCGCCGCGACGCTCTCAGGAGCCGCTTCCTCGGACACCGTGACCTGGTCCACCTCAAGGGAGCGGTTCTCGATGTCGGCCGCCCAGATGGACCGGCCGTTGCCCCACTGCTGCCGGGCCAGACGCTGGATGCCCCGTCGGCGCAGCGGGCGGAACTCCCGGACGAACACGCCGGCACCCTTGCGGGCCTCGGCGACGCCTTCGTCCCGGAGGACGCTCAAGGCCTGGCGGGCGGTCATGCGGGCCACGCCGTGCGCGGTCATGAGGTCGTTCTCCCCCGGGAGCCGGTCACCGGGGCCGTACTCGCCCGACCTGATCGCTTCACGCAGCGTGTCGGCGATCCGCTGGTACTTGGGGCGACGGTCGTCTCCGGTGTTGGCCATCCCGTGGGCCTCCTCTCCTTCTCTAGACACCTTAGGCCACAGCTTGGTGGCTCGCTCGCTGCGAGTAGCGACCTCGCGCCCTCAAAGGGACTTCGAGGCAGGCGACTTGACGTCTCTAGAGATGTTGGCCACAGTATCTGTCTAGAGATGTCGCGGATGACTTGCTGAATGAGGGGTGCTGCATGGCGTCGTACGGGATCGGTCCATCGGCTGCCGTGGGAGCAGCGGCGGGGAGTGAGTGCGCGTGACCTACGCGATCGACCGCGGTCCGTGTGAGGACTCGCCGAGACTCGGGGCGATGACCTTGCACCCCGTCGCCGAATCGGTACCGAGGGCCAGGCGCTGGTTCCGCAAGTTCCTCACGCCGTACCAGCCGGCCTGCTCCGTCGACGACTGCGTCCTGTTGCTCTCGGAACTGGTGACCAACGCCGTCGTCCACGGCACATCGGACGCGCCCTGGCGGGTGCGGGTGGAATGGTTCCGCGCCGGGACCTCGCTCCGGGTCGAGGTGCACAATCAAGGGCTCCCCGAGAGCGTGCGGCTCAGGCGCCCCGACGCCGACGACGCGCACGGGCGCGGGCTGCAGCTGGTCGACTCCGTCGCCGACTCGTGGCACGCCGGTCCCAGCCGCTTCGGCGGAACGGTGGTCTCCTTCGAGATGGCCGACGCCTGGCCGCCATCCTGACACGGCCCCAACCACCCAGGCCCCGTCCCGCGAGCAGCCCGGAAGCACCAGTCGGCCCCCACCCCGCGAAGCAACCGCAGGACGGGGGCCTACTTCTTCTTGCCCTGGGTCTTGCCGGGGATCTTGGCGGCCCTGCGTTCTTGCTGGTGAGGGACGATGGGATCGTCCGCCGCGTGGTCGTCGTTGGTCGTCATTGACCACTGCCGAGCGGCCTCGGACGGCCCAGCTCCTCGGTCTGAGTGGGCCGCCCGCTGGCCTCAGCGCGATGGACGCCTCTTCGGCGGAACCGGGCCCGGGATCACATCCTTGCCAAGGTGTTCCTTGATCAGGTACTTGAGTTCCGGCCCTTCGATGAGCTGGAGCCGGCCATGTTGTCGGGCAAAGTCGTGGCTGGCCCTGCCGAACCACGATGTGGTGATCAGGACCCCCTTGGCAGCACGCTTGTGCTCGACCACTCCGGCGAGCGCCTGGACGGACTCAACACCCACGAGCTTGCTGTAGCGCTTCGCCTGAATGATGCACTCACCGTTGAAGACGGGGTCCTTGCTTACGGCCACCGCGTCAACGCCCTCGTCTTTGGACGCCTGGGTGTTCCAAGCCTCCATGCCGATCGCCTCAAACAGTTGGCGAATTAGGTGCTCGAACTCGGTGGGCGTCAGCTTCACCAGCACGGGCCTGCTGTCCAGGCCGGCGACGACATCCATGCTGTCCATGAGCCGGTACTTCGACAGGTCGAACTCGACGATGGGGCGGATCGGTTCGAGATCATAGGGGTTGGGCGATACCAGGGCGTTGAGCCCCCTGAGGCACTGCGCTGGATCAACCTGGCTGAGACGGAGCTTCCCGAACTGCTCCCTGCTGGCGCTGAGCGTCACCAGACAAGGTGAGACCTCCTGACCGGTGGCCCGATCGACGGTTCTCACGTGGCCGTTCAGGATCACGCCATTGACGATCCCGTCCGGATCGCTCGTCAGGACCTCGTGGACTGTCCTCAGAGCGACTTGCGCCAGGACGGATGCGTAGATCTCCTTGCGTTCCTTCTCCGGACGAGGCAGGACGATCGTCTCGTCTCGGTTCTTCACGTACCGGTAGCCCCGCGCCGTGGGAACGATCGCCTCAGGCGGCATGTGGATCTCAACGAGTACGTCACCGGTGGCAGGGCGAAAGGCGATTCGATGCGCGTGCGGGAAGCCCACTGGGTACACCGACGCATCCAGAACGGCTCCTAGATGAGCCTCGACCGCCGCGGGCTCCCCGGCCCTGTACGCCTCGCGCTCCTCATCCAACTTTGCATTGAGGGTCGCCACCTCCTCAAGGGCTTGCGCTTCGGCCTGGCGATGCTCGGCACGCTTCCGCTCCAGCGTTGCCAGCCGCTTCTCTTCGGCCCTCCGATGCCGATCCTGTGCCTCGCCGAACCGCACACGCGCCTCAGCAACCTCAGCCTCATAGCGCTTCCTGCCAAGACCAAGGACAGCAGCCAGGCCACCGGGCTCCGGTGGTGCGAACTCCTCCCATCGCGGGGAAGGCTCCGGACGAGACCAAGGACGCTCGTCTAACTTCCTCGGCGTGCGAGTCATCCGCCGGCGCTCAAAGGTCGTCGGCGGATCCCCCACCAGCGCGTCACGGAGCAACTGTCCAAGCTGCTCGACCTCGTGCTCGACCCCGATCGTGCGAACCCGCGCCTGCTCGGCCTGCTGCTCCTGATACGCAGCCTTCCGCTCGCGTCCCTGCCGCTTGCTGGCCGTCTCGGCGGCCTTACGCTCCCGCTCCGCTTGTCGCGCCCGTTGCTCTTGGGCACGTCGTAAAGCTTGCTGCTGCCGCTGATAGTCGTTGCCTCGGCCGCTGCCCCGTTGCGCCACCTGTTTGCCCCTCCCCTGGCCCTACTCCGCCACAGGGCTGCATTCCCCTTCGACATCTCAGAATCACGCAGGACAGGGACGTCACCTCAGCTGGTCCTCACGGTGCACGGTGGACTCAAGTCGTCTGTGTCTCAACCGACGACAGTCAGCCACGATGGCGGGTTCGCCAACCGACCAGGCTCGCGTGTGCCTCGCCGCACTCCCACTGGCCTCAGCCACGCTGTCGGGGTGTCGTCGATCCAGAGGAAGCCAGGACGGCCGGCCCGTGAGCACACTGCCTGAGCCATCAGCTTGGGAAGCTTGGGTTTCCTGGTGGCAGTTGCCGCGTTGACCTGCGGCGGGGTGTTGCTGGAGTCCTGGTCGCGCCCGGGGCGAGTTCCCGCTGTTCCCCGTGAAACCCCGCAGGATCTGGCATGCGAATGGCACGGTGCCTTCGCCTCGAACGTCTCTGGGCCCAGGATCGTCCGAGCCTCAACCGCCGACAGTCAGCTACGACGGCGGGTCAGGCGACCGCAGGTGCGCGTGTGCCTCGCCGTACCCCTGCCGGCCCGAGCCACGCTGTCCGCCGTCGACCAATGCAAGTCTCGACGGCGGACGCGTTGGGTCACACCTTGCGGAATGACCTCTTCGTCCCGAAGCAACTTGGGTGAGCGCCTGACCTCAGACTGTGCGCCGCTCACCTGCACTGGATTAGTGCGGTGGCCCGTGACGGTCAGGGGCTCGATCGACTGCGGAGGTGTACGCGCATGCATGCGGCAGCTGGTGTAGTTCGTTGAAGCGCCCGAGGGTTTCTCAGGTAAACCTGCTTCGTGGACTCCTGGGCTCAGTCATCATGGGATCATGCGTGACTTCTCTGTTCTCTCTGATGTCGAGTTCGAAGAGCTTGTGGGCGACCTTCTCGCAGCAGACTTGGGAACCCATTTCGAGCGATTCTCTCCGGGCCGCGACGGCGGAGTTGATTTGCGCTGGCGGAGTTCAGCGGGGCTCGGCGTAGCCCAGTGCAAGCATTACCAGAAGTCATCTTTCTCCCACTTGATGTCGGCCGCCTCTAAGGAATTCGAGAAGGCGAAAAAGCTCAAGCCGGCACATTACAAATTCATCACCAGTCTTGACCTGAGCGTTGGTCAAAAGTGGAAAATCTATTCAATTTTCTCTGCCTGGATGTCGGGGCCCGAAGATGTACTGGGAGCCAGAGATGTAGATGCTCTACTCACGCAGCATCAACAAGTTGAGCAGCGCCATGCGAAGCTCTGGGTATCAACTGGCATGCAGCTCTTTTGGGCAGTGCATTCGGAAATTGCTAACCGCGCCGAAGCTCTGCGGGTACGCATCGAAAAGGCCATGCCTCGATATGTCGTGAACGCCGGGTATTCTGTCGCTAGAAGAATGCTAGACGAACACAATGTTTGCCTTATTTCAGGCCCCCCTGGCATCGGTAAAACAACGTTGGCTCAGATGTTGCTGGCTGAGCATATTTCGGCAGGTTACACGCCGATTGAAGTTTCACAAGACATTAACGAAGCCTGGCATGTGCTGCATCGGGAGTCCAAGCAAATCTTCATTTACGATGACTTCCTTGGGCAGATTACATTTTCCGAGAGAATGTCTAAAAATGAGGATCGCCGCCTGACTGATCTTATCGATAGAATCTCAGACGGTGGAGACAAGAAGCTAGTTCTCACGACTCGCGAGTACATCCTCAGGGATGCTCGTAGGGCGTATGAAGGACTGCATGGGCTTGACAGAGAGTTTCAATTCATCCTAGAGCTTAACGGTTACAGCAGGAGGGATCGAGCTCAAATCCTGTATAATCACTTGTGGCATTCTGACGTGTCACCAAACTGTATGCACGAGGTAGCGCAAGGTGGGTATAAGGAAATCCTAGACCACGCTGGCTATAGCCCTCGCATGATTGAGTACTGCACAGGAAGGGCCTTTGATACGGATTCGCCGGGGTACCCCCAGCGAGTCGTGGTCAGCCTGGATCACCCGGAGAGAATCTGGCGGTTTGCCTTCGAGCGTCACCTAACCCAGGAACAGCGACTGTTGGTGCTCGTTCTTTGCACCTTGCCTGTAAACGTGGAATTGGATCCTCTTTGGCGAGCGCATGAGTCGCTATGTAAATCCTGCGGTCTCCAACCTTCACGCGGTAGCTTCCGTGATTGCCTGGAAGTTCTGGAAGGTACCTTCGTCTCTATTGAGATTGACTCGGCTGCTGGTACAACTATTCGACACACTAACCCATCAGTGCGGGAGTTCGGAATTCTTACGCTGAGCGAAGATGCAGAACTTTTCAGGGCGGTGATTGAGTCCGCAGTCTTCTTTGAGCAGTTGTCATCTTTGTATCGGTATGCATCGCCCACCCAGCCAGGCTCGAAAAAATCGATACTGTTTTCGCTCTTCTTGAGCGAGCGAGAGAAGGTGATCGCTCAGTTGTCGCAAACATTTCATTCCCCTTCACCGCAACGGGAGGATAGGTGGAGCGCTGATGACGGGCCTTATCGCGGTGAACCTCTCGGGAAGTATGAGCGTAGGATCAGATTTTATTATCAGCTCGACGAGGTGGATTCCTACGGTTCGCAGCGTCAACCTATTGAGAGTGGAGTTGAGCTCCTCGTAAGTAGGTGGAATGAAGGGAAAGGGGGGAAGAGTGAGGCAAATACACTGTTGATGAGGCTCCGCCACTACGG
Organism: Streptomyces sp. KPB2; assembly: GCF_003950055.1. Taxonomy (NCBI): domain Bacteria; kingdom Bacillati; phylum Actinomycetota; class Actinomycetes; order Kitasatosporales; family Streptomycetaceae; genus Streptomyces; species Streptomyces sp. KPB2. Next base: position 4,464,399 of record NZ_CP034353.1, on the reverse strand, counting down.
ACTAAGCGAGCCCTTGTGGGACCAGGCGCATGACGCCCTTCATCGGTGGCTCAGCAGCACCTTGCGGGGGACTGAAGACTGGACTCATCTATTTCGCCACCTGAGGGACTGTGGTGACGACATGTTTGCGGTGAGCGGCGAAATGAGTGAGCGCTTCGCCCGATTCATGGATGACGAGTTCAGTAGTTGGGACCCTTTCCCGCCCGATCTGGATGAAATGCGGGAGATTGCCGATAGCTTCGGCTTGACGGAACTCGTGGAAAAAATCGATGAAGCGCTCGAAGAGGAGATCGATGAGTCGGCAAGCGCCTTGAGTTATGGAAAATCTAAGGGTCGCCAGGATGGCAATACATCGGATGAAGGTGAAGCGATCCTATTCGCGCGGCTGTTGGACCGACCATAAATAGCAGGCCCGCTCTGAGGTGTGAGGTCGGCGGAGCGGCTTTGGGGTGGCGCTGCTTTGGCGCGAGTGATCTTGGCCCCGTAAGCTTTCGGCGCGTCGGGCAGTCTGTAGCTTTCGGCGCGTCGGGCAGTCTGTGGACCTGCCCGGTAAAGCACGACGTGGGGGCCGTGGTCTTCGAGGCTCGCGCCAAAGTGGCTCCGTAAAGCCGCAGAGCCGACCGACCCAGCCACGACGTACCCCTTCTTTCACGGCAAGCGGCTGAGTGTTGTGCGCGCGGCACGGGCGCCGGCCGGGCTGGAGTGGGGCGGAGATAGGAGCGCAGGCCCAGTCGGGGGCCGGGCCGCGCGCGGGGCGCGGAGCGAGCCGCACTTGAATCGGTATGCATACGCCGGTAGTTCGGTGTCCTGACGGTGGGCCGTCGGTAGGAAGAGCACCGGTCAGATGGTCTACGTGATCCGGGTCCTGGCGTGGGTGACAGACACCGCGCACGGCTCCGCCCGCCAGAGAGCTCGTCGGGTCTCGATGCGACCCTCGTGGAGCCACTCCCACGCCGCATCCGATGCGTCCGCGTCAAGTGCTGGTGAGATCGTGCGGAGTACGACCGCTACTCAACGGTCCGCCTGCGGCGCGGAGTAGGCAGCGCACGGCCCCATCGCCCTGACTGCGCAGAGACGGCCCAGAGGCAGCGAAAAGCCCCCTCCCAGCGAAGAAATCGCAGGTAGGGGGCTTACTCGTGGGCGGTTACTTCTTCTTGCCCTGGTTCTTCACGGCCTCGATCGCTGCCGCTGCCGCGTCCGGGTCGAGGTACGTGCCGCCCGGGTTCAGCGGCTTGAACTCGGCGTTCAGTTCGTACGTCAGCGGGATGCCCGTCGGGATGTTCAGGCCCGCGATGTCCGCGTCCGAGATGCCGTCGAGGTGCTTGACCAGGGCGCGGAGCGAGTTGCCGTGGGCCGCGACCAGGACCGTGCGGCCGGTCAGGAGGTCGGGGACGATGCTGTCGAACCAGTAGGGCAGCATGCGGCCGACGACGTCCTTGAGGCACTCCGTCTGCGGGCGCAGCTCCGGCGGGAGGACCGCGTAGCGCGGGTCGGAGAACTGGGAGTACTCGGCGTCGCGGTCCAGGGGCGGCGGCGGGGTGTCGTAGGAACGGCGCCACAGCATGAACTGCTCCTCGCCGAACTCGGCGAGCGTCTGGGCCTTGTCCTTGCCCTGGAGGGCGCCGTAGTGGCGCTCGTTGAGGCGCCAGTGGCGGTGGACCGGGATCCAGTGGCGGTCGGCGGCCTCCAGCGCGAGCTGGGCCGTGCGGATCGCGCGCTTCTGGACGGACGTGTGGACCACGTCGGGCAGCAGGCCGGCGTCCTTGAGCAGCTCGCCGCCGCGCGTCGCCTCCTTCTCGCCCTTCGGGGTGAGGTTGACGTCCACCCAGCCGGTGAACAGGTTCTTCTCGTTCCACTCGCTCTCGCCGTGGCGGAGGAGGATCAGCTTGTACGGTGCGTCGGCCATACGCCCGAGCGTAATCCAACGGCCCGATCCCCCGCGCGGGCGCCCGGTGGGCGGACGGTTGACGGGAAGTGTTAATCGAGTGGCCCCCACCCTCCACGGGTTCGTAAGTTGTGCTCACCGCATCGGACGCTTACATCCATCTCGGCCACCTCGGGGGAACCATGTCAGTCGCCGGACTCAGACGTGCCGCACGCGAGACCGTCTCCGGGCTCCCCCGCGAGTTCTGGTGGCTGTGGACCAGCACCCTCGTCAACCGGCTCGGTGCCTTCGTCGCCACCTTCATGGCGCTGTACCTGACCATCGACCGCGGCTACTCCGCCTCGTACGCCGGTCTGGTCGCCGCCCTGCACGGGCTCGGCGGGGTCGTCTCCTCGCTGGGCGCCGGGGTGATGACCGACCGGATGGGGCGGCGGCCCACGCTGCTCGTCGCGCAGACCTCCACCGCGCTGTCCGTCGCGCTGCTCGGGTTCGTGCGGGACCCGGTGGCCATCGCCGCCGTCGCCTTCCTGGTCGGCATGGCGAGCAACGCCTCCCGGCCGGCCGTGCAGGCGATGATGGCGGACATCGTGCGGCCCGAGGACCGGGTCCGGGCGTTCTCGCTCAACTACTGGGCGATCAACCTCGGCTTCGCGGTCTCCTCCATGGCGGCCGGGTTCATCGCCGAGGTCAGCTATCTCGCCGGGTTCCTGATCGAGGCCGGGATGACGCTCGTCTGCGCCGTTCTGATCTTCGTGAAGCTGCCCGAGTCCCGGCCGCAGCGGACGGGGGCCGACGACGCCGCCGAGAAGGACGCCGCCGTCTCCCTGTGGACCGTGGTGCGCGACGGGCGGTACATGAGCGTCGTCGGGCTGTCGTTCCTGGTCGCCGTGATCTTCCAGCAGGGGTATCTGGGACTGCCCGTCGCGATGGGCGAGGCCGGGTTCACGCCCGCCGACTTCGGGCTCGCGATCGCCGTCAACGGCGTGCTGATCGTCGTCCTGCAGATTCCCGTCACACGGTTCATCGAGCACCGCGATCCGCGGCTGCTGCTCGTCGTCTCCTCGCTGCTGGCCGGGTACGGCTTCGGGCTCACCGCCTTCGCCGGGTCGGTCGGGGCCTTCGCCCTCACCGTGTGCGTGTGGACGCTCGCCGAGATCGTCAACGCGCCGACCCAGACCGGACTCGTCGTCCGCCTCTCCCCCGTGCACGGGCGCGGTCGCTACCAGGGCATGTACACCATGTCCTGGGCGGTCGCCGCCCTCGTCGCGCCGCTGATGTCCGGGTTCGTCATCGACCGCTGGGGCGCCGAGTGGCTGTGGGGCATCTGCGCCGTCGTCGGCACGGTGGCGGCGGCCGGGTACTGGGGGCTCATGCGGGGGCTGCCGGAGGACGACGAGACACCGGTCGCCCGGGACACGTCCGGTGCCCCCGCACCCCGGGTCGACGCCGGCGCCGTCTGATCCCGCCCGCCCGCTCACGGGTGCTCCCACGCCGCGTTCACCGGTGCACCCGTGCCCCGCTCACCCGTGCATCCGCGCCCCCTTCAGCACCTTGTCCACCGCGTTCTTCGGGCCGTACACGGCGAGGCCCACCAGGTCCAGGTCCGCCGTCGCCACCGCCCGCACCGCCGCGCGGTTGTCGCGGTCGTTGCCCGTGGCGAAGAGGTCGGACGTGAAGAGGGCGCGGGGCAGGGCTCGGGACAGCACGCGCGCGTGGGCTGTCGTCAGCGTCTCCTTCGTGCCCTCGAAGACCAGCACCGGCTGGCGGAACATCGGCAGGTAGCCGACCGCGTCGGCGTCCTCGTACGGCTCCCCGACGATCTCGGGGAACTGGCTGCCCAGGCCGCTGACCAGGAAGGCCGTGACGTTGAGGCGCTGCCAGGTCTCCAGGTCCTCGCGCAGCAGTACGGCGATCTTGGTGTCGAAGCGGACGGGGGCCTCGGAGTCGGGGGCCTCGTGGGCTGCGTCGTGCGTGCTCATACGGTGAGACTGCCGACCCGCGCGCCGCCCGGTCTTGTACGTTTTTTGCATGCCCGGCCGACGGAAGGACCAGCGGAGCGCCCAGCCGGACGTCTTCGCCTGGCGGCCCCGTGTCCCGGGCGTCGTCGAGGTCTTCCACGCCCACTACACCGAGTACGCCTACCCGATGCACGTCCACGACGCCTGGACGCTGCTCATCGTCGACGACGGCGCCGTACGGTACGACCTGGACCGGCACGAGCACGGCACCCCGCACGACACGGTGTCGCTGCTGCCGCCGCACGTGCCGCACAACGGCTCCCCCGCCACCCCGGACGGTTTCCGCAAGCGCGTCCTGTACCTGGACGTCTCCCGGCTGGGCGACGAGCTGATCGGGCCGGCCGTGGACGCTCCCGACCTGCGTGACCCGGTGCTGCGGCGGCGGGTCGGGCAGCTGCACTCCGCGCTCGCCCTCCCGGGCGACGAGCTGGAGGCCGAGAGCCGGCTGACGCTGATCGGCGAGCGGCTCCGCGCCCATCTGCGCCCCGCGCAGACCACGGACCCCGCACGCCGGGACCCCGTGCTCGCCCGGCGGCTGCGCGAACTGCTCGACGAGCGGGTCGTCGCGGGGATCGGACTCGAGGAGGCGGCCACGCTCGTGCCCGCCCATCCGGCGCATCTCGTACGGGCGTTCAGCGGGGCCTACGGCATCGCGCCGCACCAGTACCTGATGTCGCGCCGCGTAGACCGGGCCCGGCGGCTGCTGCTGGCCGGACGGTCCCCGGCGGACGTGGCGGGCGCCACCGGGTTCTACGACCAGGCCCATCTGACCCGGCACTTCAAGCGCCTGGTGGGGGTCACCCCCGGGCGGTACCGGACGAGCGGCGCGCGAGGAGCCCCGGGGGGGCTGAGTCCGGTCAGTCGCCGGAGCGCTCGATGAGGTGCTGGAACGCCTCCAGGTTCCGCGTCGACTCGCCGCGCGAGGTCCGCCACGCGTACTCCTTGCGGATGGCGGACGCGAAGCCCAGCTCCAGCAGGGTGTTGAAGGCGCCGTCGGCGGCCTCCAGGACCTGGCCGAGGAGACGGTCGATCTCGTCGGGGGCGACGGCGGCCAGGGGGAGCTTCGCGGTGACGTAGATGTCGCCGAGGCGGTCGACGGCGTAACCGACGCCGTAGAGCTTGAGGTTGCGTTCCAGGAGCCAGCGGTGGACGGCCGGTTCGTTCTCGTCGGGGTGACGGATGACGAACGCGTTGAGGGAGAGGGAGTGGCGGCCGAGAAGGAGGGAGACCGTCGTCGAGAGCTTGCGGGTGCCGGGGAGTTTGACGACGTAGTTGCCGGGTTCGGGGCTCTCCCACTCCAGGTCGGCGTCCTTCAGGGCCGCCTCGACGACCTGTGCTGCCTTCTCTGGTGCCTCAGCCATGGTGCGAGCGTACGCGACGGCGGTGCGACTGGATCGCGGCCGTGTAGACGTCGGCCGTCGCGGCGGCGGCGCTGTCCCAGCCGAAGGACTGGGCGTGCCGGGCGGCGGCGTCACCCATGCGGGGCGTCAGCTCGGGGTTGTCGGCGAAGTCGCGCAGCACGCGCGCGTACGCGGCCGGGTCGTGGCCCTCGACGAGGCGGCCGGTGACCCCGTCGCGCACGGCGACCGGGAGGCCGCCCACCGCCGCGGCGAGCACCGGCGTACCGGCCGCCTGGGCCTCGATGGCGACCAGGCCGAAGGACTCGCTGTAGGAGGGCATGACGAGGACGGACGCGGCCCGGAACCAGTCGGCGAGCTGTTCCTGTCCCACCGGCGGGCGGAAGCGCACGACGTCGGCGATGCCGAGCCGCGCGGCGAGCTTCTGCAGGCCCTCCGGCTTGGCGAGGCCGCTGCCGCTGGGGCCGCCGACGACCGGGACGACGATGCGGGAGCGCAGCTCGGGGCGCTCGTCGAGGAGTACGGCGACGGCGCGCAGCAGGATGTCCGGCGCCTTCAGGGGCTGTATGCGGCCGGCGAAGAGCGGGATCAGCGCGTCCTGGGGCAGGCCGAGGCGGGCGCGGGCGGCGGCGCGGGCGTTGCCGTGCTGTCCCGGGCCGGGCACGGAGCCCTTGGGGAAGGGGCGGAACCGGTCGAGGTTGACGCCGGGGTGGACGACGGCGACCTTGCCGGGGTCGGCGGCGTAGTGGCGGACGAGCTGCTCGGCCTCCTCCGCCGTGTTGGCGATCAGCCGGTCGGAGGCGGCGACGATCTGGGTCTCGCCGATGACGCGGGCGGCGGGCTCGGGGGTGTCGCCGTCGGCCAGGTTGGCGTTCTTGACCTTGGCCATGGTGTGCATGGCGTGCACGAGGGGGGCGCCCCAGCGCTGGGCGGCGAGCCAGCCGACGTGGCCGGAGAGCCAGTAGTGGGAGTGCACGAGGTCGTAGTGGCCGGGGCGGTGGCCGGCCCAGGCCTGCATCACGCCGTGGGTGAAGGCGCAGAGCTGGGCGGGCAGCTCCTCCTTGGCCAGCCCCTCGTAGGGGCCGGCGTCGACGTGCCGGACGAGGACGCCGGGGGCCAGCTCGACGGAGGGCGGGAGGGCGGCGGTGGTCGACCGCGTGAAGATCTCGACCTCGATGTTGATCGCGGCGAGACGCTGCGCGAGCTCGACGATGTAGACGTTCATGCCGCCGGCGTCGCCGGTGCCGGGCTGGTGCAGTGGTGAGGTGTGCACGGAGAGCATGGCGACGCGGCGGGGCCTGCGCAGCAGCCGGAGCCGCGGGGAGGCCGCCGGTGAGCGACGCCCGAGCCTGCTGACGTACTGGCTCACGAGCCGTTCCTCCTCGCTGCGGGCATGCCGGTGGGAGGACCTGCCGTGCCCTCCAAGGGGTGGGAACACCGGACGGGCGGTCCTCCATTCCGATTTTCTGGCCTTTGCCGAATCATTACCGCCTATCGCTCAACCGTTCGAGATCCGGACGGGTCCCCCCGTCCCGTGGGCCGATGCCGCGCGGACGGCCGCCTACCCTCGTAGGCATGCCGTCCCGCACCCCCGCCACCCGACCCGTGGGCACGGTCACGCGCGGGACGACGAATCCCAACCGGCTGCGCCGCATGGACCGCTGGATCGCGGCCGTGCACGGCGCCGAGCTGCGCCGCGCCGCCGCCCCCGTCGCCGTCGACCTCGGTTACGGCGCGGCCCCCTGGACGGCCGTGGAACTGCTGCTGCGCCTGCGCACGGTCGCGCCGCACGCGCGCGTGGTGGGCGTCGAGATCGACCCGGCCCGGGTGGCGGCGGCCCAGCCGTACGCGCGCGTGGGCCTCGATTTCCGGCACGGCGGCTTCGAGGTCCCCGTTTCCGCGCCCCCGCTGCTGATCCGCGCCGCGAACGTGCTGCGCCAGTACGACGAGGGCGAGGTCGCCGCCGTCTGGCGGCGGCTGTGCGCGCGGCTCGCACCGGCGTCGGAGGCTTCGCGCGGGGGGCTGCTGGTCGAGGGCACCTGTGACGAGATCGGGCGTCGGCACGTGTGGGTGGCCCTCGGTCCCGAGGGGCCGCGCACGGTCACCTTCGCCACCCGGCTCGGCTCCCTGGACCGCCCTTCCGACCTGGCCGAACGGCTGCCGAAGGCGCTCATCCACCGCAATGTCCCCGGGGAGCCGGTGCACGCCTTCCTGCGCGACTTCGACCGGGCCTGGGCCGCCGCCGCGCCCTACGCCTCCTACGGCGCCCGGCAGCGCTGGATGCGGGCCGTGCGGGACCTGACGGCCGACTGGCCGGTGACGGACGGGCCGGTGCGGTGGCGGCAGGGCGAAGTGACGGTGCGGTGGGAGGCGTTGGCGCCGCGCGCGTGAACCGGGGCCGGCGGCGGACGAGCGGGGAACGATCTTCGTACGACGTTCGTCACACCCCGGGAGAAGCGGGAGGCGAGCGGGAGGGAAGCGGGGGGCACGCGGCAGGAAAGCACGGCCTCTGTCGCCCTCTGTCGCTTTTCGCGCCGGCATGGCACGATCCCACGAGCGGGCTATGTTACTGACGGTTAATCAGTTTGGGGGCGAGGTATGCGTACGGGGAAGCGTGGCTTGACGACCGCGGCCGTGGCCGTGGTCTGCGCGGTCACCGTGCTGGCCGCACCGGGCACGGCATTCGCGGACCCGGGCCCCTCGCCCTCGCCTTCTTCGTCGCCCTCTCCGTCACCGTCGTCGGCCGCCCCGGCCACCCCTGCCGCCACGCCGAACAAGGACCTGGAAGCCGTACGCAAGAAGCTCGACGGGCTCTACCGCGCGGCGGCCTCGGCCACCGAGGAGTACAACGCGGCCGAGGAGAAGGCCCAGAAGCAGAACGCCGAGATCGTCGAGCTGGCCAAGAAGATCGTCAAGGGCCAGGAGAGGCTGGACGGCCTCAAGGACCGCGCGGGGGCCGCGGCCCGCGCCCAGTACCGCACCGGCGGCCTGCCCGACGGGGCCAAGCTGGTCCTGAGCGACGACCCCGAGGACTTCCTCGACGGCACCGGCCGGGTGATCCAGGGCCAGCGCGCCACCAAGGGCCTGCTCGGCGAGCTGACCCGCGCCCAGGAGGACCTGAAGACCTACGCGGCGGACGCCTCCGCCCGCTTCAAGGAGCTGGAGGCGAACCGCAAGGCCAAGGCCAAGGCCCGGAAGAAGGTCGAGAAGCAGATCGCGGCGGCCGAGAAGCTGGAGTCCGAGCTGGAGAAGGAGGAGAAGGAGCGCCTCGCCGAGCTGGAGCGGGAGGCGCAGGCCAAGGCCCAGACCGCCTGGCTCGACTCCGGCATCCTGAAGGACCTCGACGCCGAGGCGACCGGACGGGGTCGCAAGGCGGTCGAGTACGCCACGGCCCAGATCGGCAAGCCGTACCAGTGGGGCGCCGAGGGCCCGAAGTCGTACGACTGCTCCGGTCTGACCTCGCAGGCCTGGGTGTCGGCCGGGCAGGCGATCCCGCGCACCTCGCAGCAGCAGTGGAAGCAGCTCAGGCACGTCGCCGTCGAGGACATGCGCCCCGGCGACCTGATCATCTACTTCGACGACGCCAGCCACGTCGGCATGTACGTCGGCGACGGCTCCATGGTGCACGCCCCGCGTCCCGGGCGCTCGATCACCCTCGCGGGCGCCGGCTCGATGCCGATCCTCGGCGTGGTCCGGCCGGACACGGCCCCGGAGCAGACGCCCGCCCCCAAGGAGTGACCCGGGCCACCCGGCGCGCGCCCGGCCGGGGAGCGCCGAGCGGCCGGCCCGCCCCGGGGGCGTGAGACGGGCCACGTGACCCAGTCCACGCCCGGCGCCCCGCCCCGCGTGACGTTCGTCATCCCGGGCCCCCGGTCGGCGTGTCCAACTGCGGGGGATAACGCGGCATATGACAGTGGCCGAAGGCCGCCCGACGTGTTCTGGACCATTCCGCAGCGGTGCCGTCACCCGCTATGGTCCCCGTCGGTGGGTCGAGGTCCCTCGCCCCGCCATGCCCTCGGGGGGAGGGAAGGAAACCGACACGATGCCCGTACCCGTACCGCGGCAGAGGGCGATCCCGGCCGTGGAGTGCGGTCAGGCGCCCGCCGCGTCCCCGGACAGCGGCCCTCCCACGGAACAGGCCCCGACCGGGACGCACCCGGCCGAGAACCCCGCCACCCGGCGCGAGAAGGCCCGGGAGACCACCACGGAGAAGCGCGAGAACCCCACGGACACCAGCACAGGCACCCACACCAGCACCGGCACCGGCACTCCCGCCGGCACGGACCTCGGCACCGACCGGACCCGGAGCGCCCGGTCCGAGAGCGCGGCGCCCACGAACCTGACGGTGCTGCTGATCGAGGACGACCCGGCCGGCTCGCCCATCGTGCCCGACCTGCTCGACCAGGCCGGCAAGCCGATCCGCGTCCGCACCGCCCGCAACCTCACCGAGGCCGGCCGGCTGCTGACCGACGACGTCCACTGCATCCTGCTGGACCTCGCCCTGTCGACGCCGGCCCACGGCAGCGGTGACGCGGAGGACGACGACGAGCTGGCGGTGCTGCGGCACGTCCTGGAGCTCGCGCCCCGGCACGCCGTGCTCGCGCTGACCTCCTCCAGCGACGCCGAGCGCGGCGCCGAGGCCGTGGCGGTCGGCGCGCAGGACTACCTGTTCCGCGACGAGCTGGACGGGCGTCTGCTGAGCCGGGCGATCCGCTACGCCGTCGAGCGCAAGCGGTCCGACTCGGCGGAGCGGCGGCTGGCCGAGGGCCGGGTGCGGGCGCAGGAGAACCGCCGTCTGGAGCGCGGTCTGCTGCCGACCCCGCTGCTCGCCGGCTCCCCGCTGCGCTTCGCCGCCCGCTACCGTCCGGGCCGCTCGCGCGCGCTGCTCGGCGGTGACTTCTACGACGTCGTCCGTACCCCGGACGGCACCGTGCACGCCATGATCGGCGACGTCTGCGGGCACGGCCCGGACGAGGCGGCGCTCGGCGTGGAGCTGCGGATCGCCTGGCGGGCGCTGACGCTGGCGGGGCTCTGCGGCGACGAGCTGCTCGGCACGCTGCAGCAGGTGCTGGAGCACGAGCGCTCGGACGACGAGATCTTCGCGACGCTGTGCGCCGTGGACATCTCCCCGGACGGCCGCCGCGCCGGCCTGTGCCTGGCCGGGCACCCGTCCCCGCTGGTCGCCGCGCCGGGCGTGCCCGCGCGCCTGCTGCCCTACGACAACAACGGCCCGGCGCTGGGGCTGCTGCCGGGCGCCCGCTGGCCGCGGATGCAGGTGGAGCTGGGCGCCGAGTGGAGCCTGATGCTCTACACCGACGGTCTGATCGAGGGCCACGTCGGCGAGGGCCGGGAGCGGCTCGGTCAGGACGGCATGGTGGAGATGGTCCGCCGCCAGCGCGCCGAGGGCCTGCGGGGCGAGGAGCTGCTGCGGGCGGCCGTCAACGAGGTCCGCGAACTCAACGGCGGCGAACTGGCCGACGACGTCGCGGTGGTCCTGCTGGACCGGACGGCCTGAGCCGCCCGGTCCCGGTGACCCGGCGCGGGGACCGCCCGCGCGGACTGCCCGTCGTAGGGGTCAGCGTCCGCCGTTGTACGGGCCGTACGGGCCGTCGCTGCTGGAGCCGCGGCGGCTGCTGCGGCCGCCGCCGGACAGGCCGCGCAGGGCGGGCCGTACGTCGACCATGTACACGATCGCCGCGATGAGGCCGATGATCGGCAGGAACGACAGGATCGGGAAGATCAGGCTCACCACGAAGGCGAGCCCGAGGATGATCAGCCAGAACGGCTTGGTCTTCTTGTCCGCCGCGCGGTAGGCGTCCTCGCGACGGATGGCGGCGTCGATCAACGCGAAGCCGGTGAAGACCATCAGGGCGAGGTTCAGCAGCCCCAGGAAGTTCGCGAACCCCTGCATCAGCACAACGTCCACCACCAGACTCGGTTCTTCATTACGCGGTCACCGTACCCGCAGAACGAGCCGGGCACCCCTAGGGTGCCCGGCCGCTCCCCAGTCGTGACGCGCCCCACTACTTGGCGGGCGGCGTCGTCTTCTTGGCGGTGGTGGACTTCTTCGCCGGGGCCTTGCGCGGGGCGGGGGCCTTCTTCGCCGTGGCGGACTTGTCCTCGGTGACCCGGACCGGCTCGGACTTGGCCGTCGCGGGCTTGGCGGCGGGCCTGGCCGGGGCGGGCTTCGCCGGCTCGACGGCCACCGCGAGGTCCTCCACGTCCTCGGCGAGGTCCTCGATGCCGTCGGCGGCCTGGCCGCGCCAGGTGCGCACCGCGTGCTCGCCGCGCTCGGCGACCTTCTCGTAGGTCTCCCGGGCCTTGATGGCGTACTCGGCGGCGATGCCGACGGAGCGCAGTGCGAGGTCCTGGGCGCTCTCGCCGAGCTTCTTGAAGTCGGCGTCGAGGGAGCCGAAGAGCTCGTTGGCCTTGGCCTGGAGGCTGCCCTGGGTCTCCTTGACGCGGGCCGTCGCCTTCTCCTGGACGGCCTTCGGGTCGGTGTTGCGTACGGCGTCGATCCGCGCCGGGGCCTCCGCGCGCAGCTGCTCCACCAGCACCGGCACCTTCTTGGCCTGCTGGAAGGCGAGGTCGGCGGTGCCCGCGGCGAAGTAGAGCGGGGTGGGGTCGCTGAAGGTCTTGCGCAGGTCGTCGGTGATGGCCATGGTGATGGTCCTCCGGAATTGCTTACGAATGAGGGTTTTGTACTTTCTCAGCCCCGTCGACAGCGACATCGGCGTCGGCACCCGAGTCGGTATCGGCATCGGTGTCGGCCCCGAACCCGTTCTCCTTGCGGAAGGACTCGTAGACCTGGAGCAGCACCTGCTTCTGCCGCTCGTTCAGCGAGGGGTCGGCGAGGATGACCGCACGCGTCTCCACGTCGTCCCGGTCCCGCTCGGCGTCGAGGATCCCCGCGCGGACGTACAGCGTCTCGGCGGAGATCCGCAGCGCCTTGGCGACCTGCTGGAGCACCTCCGCACTCGGCTTGCGCAGCCCGCGCTCGATCTGACTCAGGTACGGGTTGGACACGCCCGCGGCATCGGCAAGCTGCCGCAGGGACAGCTGCGCGTTGCGCCGCTGCTCGCGCAGATACTCACCGAGATTGCCGACGTTGAGCGATGCCATGCCTCCACCATGCAGCAAGTTGCTAACTATTGCAAGCACCCTGCTTGCAATAGTGCACCAGGCCTAGGCGGCACGCCGTGAGCAGGCCCGGGCTCAGAACGGCAGTGGCCGGGTGTGGATCACGGTCAAGCGGGTCACCGCGCGGGTGAGGACCACGTACAGGCGGTGCAGGCCTCGTCCGCCGGGGCCTTCCGCCGCCGCGATCGCCGCCGGTTCGACGGCGACGACGTGGTCGTACTCCAGGCCCTTGACCACGCTCGCCGGGACCACGGTGACCCGGGCGTCCAGCGCCTCGGGGCCCGCCGCCGGGATGCCGGCCCCGGCGAGGGCCGCCCGCAGCCGGGGGACGTCCGGGTCGGCGGCGACGACGCCCACCGATCCCTGACCGGTGAGCGCGTGCCGTACGGCGTCCGCCACCGCCTCCGGCACCGCGCCGGGCTCGGTCTCGCGCAGCGTCAGCTCGCCGTCGCCGCGCAGGGACCGGGCCGGCGGCACGTCCACGCCGAGCCGGGCCAGAAGCCGGTTGGTGAGGCCCACGACCTCCTGCGGCACCCGGAACCCCGTGGTCAGCGGCGTCACCGCCGCGTCCGGGCGGCCCAGGTGGGCCAGGACGGTGCGCCAGGAGCGCGCGGCCCACGGCGTGGTCCCCTGCGCGAGGTCGCCGAGGACGGTGAGCGAGCCGAAGGCGGAGCGGCGGGCGATGGCCCGGCACTCCATCGGGGAGAGGTCCTGGGCCTCGTCGACGACGATGTGGCCGTAGCCCTCGGGGTGTTCGAGGAGTCCGGCGACCTCGTCGAGCAGGACGAGGTCGGCGGCGGACCAGCGCGCCGACTTCCACGACCGGGGTGCCCGCCCCGTCCACAGCAGCGCCTTCTGCTCGTCGGCGGCCAGGACCCCGTCGGCCGCCCGGGCCAGCATGTCCGGGTCGGTGAGCAGCGGCGCGAGGACCTCCTCCGGCCGCACCCGGGGCCACACGGCGTCGAGGGCGGCCCCGACGGCCCGGGACCGCTCGACGCGGCGCAGCCAGGCGTTGGTCCGCGGCCCGGCGCGCCGTTCGGCCCGTTCCTGGACGTACCGCACGATCCGGGCCCTCACCCGTTCCCGCCCGACCGTGTACGGCGGCTGCTCGTCCCGGACGTCCGCGACCACGCGGGCCAGCGCGCCGGCCGGGACGCGCCAGCGGTAGGAGCCGTCCGGCACGGCGAGGTCGCCCGCGGCGTCGGGGTCCACGCGCGCGTACAGGGCGCGGCGCAGCACCTCGGCGGTCCGGGCGTCGTGCTTGAGGGCGGCGGCCCGGGCGTCGTCGGTGCGGGTGACCGGGTGCCGGGCGATCTCCTCGGCCAGGGTCGACTGCCGTACGCCGGTCTCGCCGAGGGCGGGGAGCACTTCGGCGATGTAGGAGAGGAAGGTCGGGTTGGGGCCGAGGATGAGCAGGCCGCCGCGCCGGATGCGCTGCGGGTGGGTGTAGAGCAGGTACGCGGCCCGGTGCAGCCCGACGGCGGTCTTGCCGGTGCCCGGGGCGCCCTGGACGCAGACGGTGTCGCCGAGGCCGGCGCGGACGAGGTCGTCCTGGTCGGGCTGGATGGTGGCGGCGATGTCCCGCATGGGCCCGACGCGGGGCCGCTCGATCTCCCGGGCGACGATCCCGCTGTCCCGGGACTCGCCCCGGCCGAGGTGCTCGTCCTCCATGCCGGTGAGGTCGGTGGAGTCGCCGCGGCTGCCGGGCGCCCATCCGAAGCGGCGGCGGACGGCGACGCCCCGTGGGTCGCCGGCGGTGGCCTGGTAGAAGGCGCGGGAGACGGGTGCGCGCCAGTCGACGACGAGGGGCGGGGCGGCCGGGTGCTCGGTGATCCGCAGCCGCCCGATGTGCAGCGCCCGCCCGGCCTCCATCCCCTCCCCCTCCCCTGCCCTTTCCGGATCGGCGAAGTCGAGCCGGCCGAAGAACAGCGGCCCTTCGGGCAGTTCGCTCATCTCCCTGGCCCGGCTGCGCAGCCGGTACCCGAGGACCTCGGCGTCGGCACCGGACGCGGAGACGTCCTCGCCGGTGACGACGTGCTCGTGGGCGCCCCGGACCATCGCGGCGAGGACGGTGCGGCAGTGCTCGTGGTGGGCGCGTTCGCGGTCGAGGGCGCGCTGGAGGGCGGGTTCGGTCGACGTCATTCCGGCAAGCATAGACGAATGACGTTACTGAGTTACATTTTTTACCGCGTTACTTCGCCTTGCCGCCCCGCGCCGTGGTGAATCCGGGCAGTCCGGCCGCAAGCCCCGCGAACGCCCGCTCCGCCGCCGCCACCGCGTCCCCCCGCACGTCCTCCACCCGCTCCCCGCCGGCGATCCGCCGCCAGTTGTCCAGCGCGAGGACACGCTGGACGGCGATGATCTGCCCGGCGGCCAGCCTGGCCTCCAGGTCGCCGCCGAGCACCTCGGCGAGCGCGGCCTCGGACCGCTCCAGCTGCGTGTGCATCCGGGCGACCAGGGCGGGGGTGCCGTAGAGCAGCCGGTGGAAGGCGAGTACGGCGGGGTGGTCGTTGAGCCCGGTCACCGGGTCGCACCGCTCCAGCCCGGCCAGGAAGTGCCGGCGCAGCGCGTCGAGCGGCGCCGGCGCGCCGCGCGCCACCCGGGCCGCCTCGTCCTCGTGGTCGGCGATCCGGTGCAGGACGAGGTCCTCCTTGGCCGGGAAGTACCGGAAGAGCGTCGGCTTGGAGACCTCGGCCGCGGCGGCCACCTCCGCGACGGACACCGCGTCGAACCCCTTCTCCAGGAAGAGTTCGACGGCGGTGTCCGAGAGCGTCTGGAACATCCGCTGCTTCTTGCGCTCGCGCAGGCCGGGGGCGGGGACGGGGGCGTTCATGGGCCGAGCCTAGAGGGTGCCCGGGAGGGGCCCCTCCTCCGTGTGCGTGCGGCTCCACCGCACCAGGGCGGTGCCGATCTCGGCGGGGCCGGGCACCGAATCCAGCCCGAGGGGCAGCGCCGCGGCGCACAGGACGCCGTGCAGGCGGGCCGCCGCGAGCGCGACCCGGGGGCCGGGCGAGCGTGCGGCCCGGCCCAGCGAGACGGCCTCCCGGACGACGTCGGTGAAGACCGACTGGGCCCGCTTGTACCCGAGGAGCAGGTCCAGGTCGTGCCGCCAGCCGTGGGTACCGCCGGGGCGGGCCGCCTCGACCGCGCGCCGCCAGCCCTCCACCACCTGACGGCGCTGCCAGGACGGGTAGCGCATCAGGTGCAGATGGGTGGCCAGTTCGTAGAGCGGGTCGCCGACCATCGCCAGTTCCCAGTCGATGGTCCACAGCCGCCGGTCCGCGTCCACGACGAGGTTCTCGCGGTGCAGGTCGGCGTGGAGCAGGCAGAACGGTCGCTCGCGGAGCCCGGCGACGTGCTTGCGCAGCCTCTTGAACGCGTCGTCGTCCAGGCCCAGCTCCGCGAACAGGGACCCGAACTCCTCCAGGTTGGCCGCGTAGACCCGTTCCTCGGTGAAGCAGACGAGCCGTTCCATGAAGCCGTCGCTGTCGCCGTCCTCCGGCCGGTCCTCGGGGCTGCACAGCCGCTCCACGGCGAGCGTCCCCGACGTCACCGCCGCCGTCTGCCCGAAGAGCCGCACGATCTGCCGCAGCAGCTCGCGGGGGACCGCGTGACCGGCCGGGTGCAGGGTTCCCAGGGTCCGTCCCTCGATGAAGCGCTGCAGGTGCAGCCCCTCGAACTCGAAGACATCCGGTACGTGGGTGATCCGACCCTGCAGGGCCAGCAGCAGCTGTGCCTCCGACACGAAGTAACGGCAGTCGAACCACAGCAGGTTGCACCGTGGTTCCCGGCACTTCCAGCGCGCCCCTCCCTCCGCGCCGGGCAGCGGTATCACGTAGGTCTCGTGGTAGTACCCCGTCAACGGGCCCTCAATGTCACGCCGATCGCCGCTGAGCCCGGCCCCCAGAAGAGCGGGGGACCTCTGGGAGACTGTCATGTTCTGTGCTCCGCTCAACCTGGAGGAGTCGGTGCGGTGACAGGGTGCGTCACCCTACTCCGAAGTTACGTGTCGTCCTGCCTCGTTCGCGCCCAGTGGGGGGAGACTGCCGCAATGACCGACACGGACCTCGGCCGGGGAACCTTCGCGGACCGGGCCAACCTGCTGCGCGCGTTCGGATCTGCCCGCGCGGTGCTGTTCGACTTCGACGGTCCCGTCTGCGACCTGTTCGCGGGCGCGACCACAGCGGACTTGGCGGAACAGGTCAAACGGACGGCCCGACGGTACTGGGGGCCGCTCGACCCGTCGGTCGAGAAGTGCGACGACTCCCACGGCGTCCTCGGCCCGCTTAGGGAAATGTACGAACGGTCTTTTCCCAGGCCCAGCAGCCTCCCGCTGCAACTCGCCGAGGCCGCCGTCACCGGCCTGGAGCGACTGGCCGTGCGCACCGCGGTCCCCACTCCGCACCTGGACGCCCTCGTGGATCTGCTGCTCGGCCAGGGCAAACGACTGGCCGTCGTCAGCAACAACGCGGAGGGGCCGATCCGGGAGTACCTCGAGCATCGTGGACTCGGTTCGAAGTTCGACGGGCTCTTCGGCCGGTCACCCCAGGACGCCCGGCTGATGAAGCCGCATCCGGACTGCGTGCACCGGGCCCTGCGCCACCTGGCCCTGCCCGCCTCCGACTGCCTGCTCATCGGTGACCAGCTCACCGACCTCGAGGCCGCCCGGTTGGCCGGGACCGGCTTCCTCGGACTCACCCACCACCCGGGGCGCGCGGTGCGGATGGTGCAGGGCGGCGCGGACGCGGTGCTGGCCTCGTACCTCCCCGTCCTGCGGGCCGCCGACGCGTTGTCGCTTCGCGATTGACCTCAACTTCAGCGGCCTCAGCACTCCCACAGCAGCCGCAGGACCGGCTCCAAAGAGTGCACGACCGTTTGCGCCCCAGCCTCTTTCAGGATCTTCGTCTTCCGCTCGTTGTGGCCGTACCCCAGGAAGGGCACGCCGGCCCGCTGTGCGGCGGCCAGATCGGATGCGGAGTCGCCGACCATCAGGGCGTGCGCGGGCGCGGCGCCCATCGCACTGAGGGCGCGGTTGAGGCAGTACGGGTCCGGCTTGAGCAGGTGCGGGTCCTGGGTGCGGCCGTAGAGGTGCGGGGCGAAGCAGCCCAGCAGATCCCGGGTCGTCAGGTACTCGCTCACCACGCGGGGCGAGTTGTTGGTGGTGATCGCGAGGCCGACGCCGAGCGCGGACCAGGTGCGGATCAGGGGGTCGGCGTACGCGGTCGGCCATGCGGTGGGCACGGCGCGCAGCTCCTCGCGGGTCAGCCGTTCCTCGAACTCGGCGGCCAGGTCGCTCCGGTGGTGTCTGCGATTGACCGCATTCAGCAGGACGTGCGGGTCGGGACGGGCCCGCTCCTCCTGGGTCAGCAGCTCCCCCATTCCCTGTGTGTCCAGCCAGTCAAAGAGTTCGCCCGCCACCCGGGCGGCCGAGTAGCCCGCGAACAGTCTGCAGAGCGGGCCGTCGAAGTCCCACAGGACGACCCGGGCGCCCAGGACCAGGTCCCGCAGGTCATTGGACTTCTCCTGCTCGGACTGCTCGCGCCGTTCGTCCCGCTCGCTCACCGGTGCCGTCTTCTGCTCCGTATCGGAAGTCACTAGGAGAGTGTCATGTCCGTGGTGATGGTTTCCCAGAGGGCGTCGAACCACTTCTGTGATTCCTCCACGAACACCCCGTCCCGATCGCCCGTCCGCTTCAGGTGGGAGAACAACAGCGACTGTGAGCCGAGGGCGTCGTACATCTCCAGCGCCCGGCTCTCGTACTCCTCCTCGCGGCGGGTCAGGATGTAGTAGCCGAGCAGAGCCTCCTCGCCGTTGAGCAGGTAGAGCTTCATCGGCGGGGTGAACGGCAGCGCGCGGAAGGCCACCCGCACGTCGATGCGGGGGTGGACCTTCCGCACGCCGCGCAGATTGTTCTGGAGCACCTGGGCCTGGGCGTTGCGCATCTGGAGCCAGCGCCGGTGGACCGGGTCGTCGTCCTCCTTCTCGACCAGGACGGGGAAGGCGAGGGCGATGTCCCGGGACGGCATCAGCACCCGGACGTCGATCGACTCCGGGCGGATACGGCCCTCGTGGATCAGACGGAGCGGATCACCGAGGGCCAGCATCAGCGTCTCCGAGGTGTGGCATACGACGTCGATCTTCACGCGCGGTGCCGAGAACGCCTCCGTCAGCCGCGGGCCGAGCGCCACCATCGTCGGCTGCGGCAGATCACCCCGGGCAGGTTCGGGCTCGGCGATGCGGGGCGGGCTGCCCTTGCTGACGTTGGTGAGCAGCCCGTCCTCCTGGAGTGCGCGCAGGGCCTGGCGGACGGTGCCGCGCTCCACACCGAACTCCTCGGCCAGCTCCGCCTGGGTGGGCAGGCGGTCGCCCGCCTTGAGGTCTCCTCCGCGGATCCGCTCCCGCAGGGCCTCGGCGATCTCCCGGGACGAGAGCCTTCTGCTGCCGTTCACGGACACGTTCTCCTGAGTCACGACCAAACGTTACAACTTCGACCTACCTACAGGGAGTTGTTTGAAACTTGTTTATAGATAGCAACCAAGTGGGGACAACATAACAAAAGTTGGTTACCAACTTCGCGCGGTTGGCGGAAGCTCGGCCTACCGCACGTCCCGAAAGGGGGGAAACGACCCATGCCCGTCCTCGCCCTGGTCTCCGCCGTCTTCGTCATCGCCTTCGAGCAGCTCGTCCAGTGGAAGTACGGCGCCACCGGCATCGTCGGCCTGCTCCTGCTCACCGTGGGCATCAAGGCCAAGAGCCCCACCGTCAGTTCCGCCGGTGCGGTGCTGCTGGCCCTCCTGGTAGCGGGGCCTGCACTGTGAGACCCAGGACGGCCGACAGGGTCGGTGACGCCGCCCCGCGCACCACAACTTCTCGCCATCTTCGGACTGCCCATCGAAAGATGGTTACGGGCCATTCCAAGCGGAGATAAGTAGAGCTAAGTTGGTAGCCAACTTGAGCAACGTGGTCGAGCCTCACGGAGGTTGGCCACCACGGTGACAGGGGGTCCACCATGCCGCTCATCGCCATCGTCGTCGCGGCTCTGGCCATCGGGTTCGAGCAGCTCGTGCAGTGGAAGTACGGGCCGATGGGCATCATCGCGTTCGTCGCGCTGTCCGTCGGCATCAAGGCGAAGAACACCATGATCAGCGGTGTGGGCGCGGTGATCCTCGTCATGCTGCTCGCCCAGTCCGGCTGAACCGACGCACCGCCGGCCGGGCCCCCTTCCGGAGGGGAGCCGGGAGCCCGGCAGGCGGCAGACACCACGCACAACAACCACAACTGAAGAGCACCCAGAAGTGCACGCGCTACGGATGCGCACACGTCCACCGTCACCGGCGGAAGGGAGTCACCTCAGAACATGTCCGGGCACCAAGGCCGCCCGGACGTACGCAGCAGGGCGTCGACCACACGGGCGGCGCCCGCTCGTTCTTCCCGCACCCGGCCGAGCGCGGCCAGCCGTACGGCCGACTCGTCGCCGAGCCAGAGCGCCGCCAGGTCACCGACGTCGAGCACGACATGGGCGCTCTCGGTGGTCGGCGCGCAGGACGCCCCGTCCGGCCCCGCCTCCAGCCGCCACCGCCCGCCGGTGAGCCCTCCCCGGTCCACCAGCTCCAGTACCACCGCACCCTGCCCGTCGTACGTCCGCGCCTCCAGTGCCGCCGCGACGTCCAGGATCCGCACCCACAGCCAGTCGGCCTGCGTGGTGATGCGGGCCGCGCGCGGGTCCGGCAGGAGGAGCGGGAGCAGGTCGTCCGGAGAACGCCAGCCGCTCTTCACCGTCTGGACCCAGTCGATCGAGCACAGGTAGTGCCACAGCGCGCGCTCGGCGGCCGGGGTCACGCCGATCAGCCACTCGACGGTCGCCGTGTTCAGCGGCTGCTTGGCGTCGCCCCAGTGGTCGTCGGTCCGGTACGAGGCCAGCCCCTCGACCTCGCCGTCCGCCGAGCGGTACAGGACGTAGTAGGGCTCGGTCCACGGGGTGCCGTTCATGTTCACGACGCCGGTCCGGGACTGCCACCACAGCTCGGTCCGGCTGACCGCGCCCGGCTGGGCCCGGCGCAGCCGCTCGTGCAGCTCGGGGCCCAGCTTGCGGACGTCCTCGCCGTCCACGAGGTCGATCCGGCCGCCGTCCTCCGGGGCGGCCCAGCGGCGGTCCAGGCCGGCGCGGGGCACGTCGACCGTCCACTCGGTCATGGTGGTGGCGGGGCCGAAGCCGTACCGGCCGTAGATCGGGTACTCCGCCGCGATCAGCGTCGCAACGACGTCCCCGCGCTCCTTCGCCGCGGCCAGGTCCTGCGCCATCATCCGGGTGAGCAGTCCGCGGCGGCGGTGGGTCGCGGTGACGGTGACGTTGGAGATCGCGTCGGCCCGGACCGGGCGGCCCCCGACGGCCGTCAGCTCCTGGTCGAAGGAGCGGAAGGTCGCGACGCAGCGGTCGCCGTCGAAGGCGCCGAGCGACCGGCCGGGCACGAATTGCCGGCGCCGGGCCTCCAGCTGTTCCGCGGCCACGAGGGGCGGCTGCAGGAACCCGGTGTTCAGGGCCCGGTTCCAGTCGGGGAACTCGTCGTCGGTGACGGGGCGTACGTCGATCTCGGTGCGGCGGCTCATGCGCTCACCGTAGAACGCCGTGCCCGCCCGCGTCGCGGGGTTTACCGGGGCCCCGGGGCCTCAGAACGCCGCCCGGATCTCCCCCACCTCGCGGCCGCCGCCCAGCAGCGGCGCCCGGCCGATGCGGTCGACGACCGGGCCTGCCACCCCGAGCAGCGTCAGGGCGCGGGCCAGGACCGGGCCGAGCGCCCGGGTGGCACCGTCCTCGACCTTGAAGGCGAGGGCGCGGCCGTCCGGCAGGGCCACCGCCTGGACGGCCTCGGCGCCCATCTTGGAGAGCGTGCCGGGCACCTCGCGCATCAGCCAGGTGTCGGCGCGGCGGCTGCCGGCGACGTACTCGGGGTGGGCGCGCATCGCGTCGGCGACCCGGCGCTCGGCCGAACCGGGCTCGGCGGCGACGAAGGACCGGAAGGCGCGGGCCAGGCCGACCAGGCTGATCGCCATCAGCGGCGCCCCGCACCCGTCCGTGCCGACGGACGCCACCGGCTCGCCCGCCGCGTCCTTCACCACCCTGTGGATGGTCCGCTGGAGCGGGTGGTCCGGGTCGAGGTAGGTCTCCAGCGGCCAGCCCCGCTGCGCGCAGACCGCCAGCATCGCGGTGTGCTTGCCGGAGCAGTTCATGGTGACGCGGTCGGGCACGGCGCCCGACGCCAGGTACGTGTCCCGTTCCTCGGCGTCCAGCGGCAGGTCGGGCGGGCACTGGAGCAGCGCCGGGTCCAGGCCGTACTCGTCCAGCATCTTGCGGACCAGGTCTCGGTGAAACGGTTCTCCGGAGTGGCTGGCGGCGGCCAGCGCCAGCCGCTCCCCCGCGAGGTCGAGGCCGGCCCGCAGGACGCCGGCCGCCTGCATCGGCTTGTTGGCGGACCGCGGGAAGACCGGCGCCGTGACCTCGCCCAGGGCCAGCTCCACGGCCCCGTCGGCGCCCAGCACCACCAGGCTGCCCCGGTGCCGTCCCTCGACGAACCCGGACCGGACGACCTCGGCGAGGACGGGCGGCACGACGGGCGAGAGCGCGGACGTGGGCGCGGACCGGTCCGTCGGCGACGGCTGGTCCGCGGGCGACGACTGGCCCCCGTACGAGGGTTGCGAGGGCTGTGGCTGCTGAGACGGCTGGGGCGCGGGCATCGGCGGTGGCCTTCCGAACGGTCGACCCCCCACTGCGACGGCCCGGGATCACCGGGCCCCGGAGGCGGCGCGGATGGCCGCCCCCCGTGTCACACCAGCAGGTCGTCTACGTGTGCTTCCCCTTCACGGTACCGGCGGGCGATCTCCGCGCTGCAGCCGTCCGCCGTGCGCTGGAGCCGTTGCCGGTTCCCGGAGACCTGCTGTTCGTAGCGCACGAGCCGCCCCATCCCGGCGGTCAGCTCGCCGTCGGTGCGGGCCGTCAGGTCGGACAGCTCCACCTCGCCGAGCATCTCCGCGGCCAGCCGCCGGCACTCCTCGCTGCGCGGAGTGGCCAGCGTCACGTGGCGGGCGGAGGAACGCTGCCGGGCCG
The DNA here is from genome assembly GCF_003950055.1 of Streptomyces sp. KPB2. Lineage (NCBI taxonomy): Bacteria > Bacillati > Actinomycetota > Actinomycetes > Kitasatosporales > Streptomycetaceae > Streptomyces > Streptomyces sp. KPB2. The sequence continues at coordinate 4,441,896 of NZ_CP034353.1, read as the reverse complement.
GTGCGTCGGCCAGGATCTCCGAGAGCCGCTCGACCACGGACCCGGTCGCCGCGGTGGTGACCACGGCCGACGACGTCGTCGACCCGCGCTCCGCCAGCTCCGCGCGCAGGATGTCGATACGCCCCTGCAGCAGCCGCCGTACGTAGCTGAGGTCGGCCTCCTCGCGCTGGGCGTCCCGGCGCAGCGTGCGCAGCTCCGGCAGGCTCAGCGCGGTCAGGTCCCGCTCCGGGGGGTCCTTCGGCAGCTCGGGACTGTCCGTGCGCTGCACGGGCGCCCTGGGCGCCTCCAGACCGGCCGGTCCGCCCGGGCCGCCGGAACCACCGGCCCCACCCGGACATGTCAACGCTGCAGTCCCGAACGACTGCCCCGTACTCGGTGTGCTCATGTGCCTCAACCGTCCCCTCGCCCGGCGTCTGGGAGCATCGTGCCACCCCGCGCGGACACTATGTGACCGAGTGCCCCTGATCGGCCCCGATCGGCCCCAGATGGGGGGTTAGGGAGTGAAAAAACCCCCCTACGGGCCCGCCCGTCCACACCCTGGGGGCGCACGGCATCATTGCGGGATGCGTGCAGTGGTGCAGAGGGTGGACGGCGCGAGCGTCGTCGTGGACGGCGAGACCGTGGGCGCGATCGACGGCGAGGGCCTGTGCGTCCTGGTCGGGGTCACCCACGAGGACACCAAGGAGAAGGCGGCGCAGCTGGCCCGCAAGCTCTGGTCGGTGCGGATCCTGCACGACGAGAAGTCCTGCAGCGACCTGGACGCCCCGCTCCTGGTCATCAGCCAGTTCACCCTTTACGGCGACGCCCGCAAGGGCCGCCGCCCCACCTGGAACGCCGCCGCGCCCGGCGACGTCGCCGAACCGCTGGTCGACGAGGTCGTCGCACAGCTGCGCGCGCTGGGCGCGACGGTGGCGACGGGCCGGTTCGGCGCGCAGATGCGGGTGTCCCTGACGAACGACGGCCCGTTCACGGTCCTCGTGGAGGTCTGAGCCCGGCCTTCAGGGCATCAGGGCTCGACGACGGTCTCCTGTGCGGCCGCGGTCTCCTCGGCCATCAGCCGGGCGTCGACCGGCACGTTCCGCTTCACCAGGGCGAGGGCGACCGGGCCCAGTTCGTGGTGGCGCACGGCCGTCGTGACGAAGCCGATCTTCCGGCCGTCGGGTCCGTCGTCCGCGAGGCGGATCTCCGCCCCGTTCGGCGGCAGGTGGACCTCGCTGCCGTCCAGGTGCAGGAAGACCAGCCGGCGCGGCGGCTTGCCGAGGTTCTGCACCCGGGCGACGGTCTCCTGGCCGCGGTAGCAGCCCTTCTGCAGGTGCACGGCCGTACCGATCCAGCCCAGCTCGTGCGGGATGGTCCGATGGTCGGTCTCGAAGCCGAGGCGCGGGCGGTGCTGCTCGACGCGCAGCGCCTCGTGCGCGAGGATCCCGGCCGCGGGCCCGGCCTGGGCGGCGAAGCTCTCCAGCTCCTCCCGCGGCAGGAAGAGGTCACGCCCGTACGGCGTCTCGCGCACGACGGCGGAGGCGGGTGCCTGGGCGATCGACCCGGCCGGCAGGTGCACGACGGCGGTGTCGGCGGTGCGGTCGGCGACCTCGACCCGGTAGAAGAACTTCATCGACTCCAGGTAGGCGATCAGCGCCTCCTGGGTGCCGGGCTCGACATGGGCCCAGACGGTCGTGCCGTCGTCGACGAGGTACAGGGCGTGCTCGATGTGGCCGTTCGCCGAGAGGATCAGCGCCTCGGTGGCCCGGCCGGGCGGCAGGTCGCTGACGTGCTGGGTGAGCAGCAGGTGCAGCCAGCTCAGCCGGTCCTCGCCGGTGACGGTGACGACACCGCGGTGGGAGAGGTCGACGAAGCCGGTGCCGTCGGCGAGGGCACGCTGCTCGCGGAACAGGTCGCCGTAGTGGGCGGCGACGCCTTCGTCCACACCCTCGGCGGGAACGGCGCCGGGCAGGGACAGCAGGGGGCTCTTCATACGCCCAGCCTACGACTCGCTTACGACTCGGTAGTTGAACCCTTCAGGGAACAGCTCTCGCACCGGCCGAAGATCGCGAAGTGCTTCATGTCCGTGTCGAAGCCGAACTGCTCGCGCAGCTTGGCCGTGAAGTCGGCGGCCACCGACAGATCCGCCTCGATCACGTTGGTGCAGTCCCGGCAGACCAGGTGGATGTGGTGGTGCCGGTCGGCCAGGTGGTAGGTGGGAGCGCCGTGCCCGAGGTGGGCGTGGCTGACCAGCCCCAGCTCCTCCAGCAGCTCCAGCGTGCGGTACACGGTGGAGATGTTGACCCCGGAGGCGGTCTTGCGCACCTGGCCGAGGATGTCGTCCGGGGTCGCGTGCTCCAGGGTGTCCACGGCTTCGAGCACCAGCTGCCGCTGCGGGGTCAGCCGGTAGCCACGCTGTCTGAGGTCGCTCTTCCAGTCGGTGCTCACCACACCACGAGTCTAGGACTACTTGAAGAAAGCGATTCCGTCGTCCGGCATGTCGTCCGGCAGGGCCTTGGCCCAGCGCTCGACGTCCTCCGGGGTGACGACCTTCTTCAGGTGCGCCGACATGTAGGGGCGCAGCTCGACCTCGGGGGTCTGCTTCTCGCCGACCCACATCAGGTCGCTCTTGACGTAGCCGTACAGCCGCTTGCCGCCGGTGTAGGGCTGCGAGGCCGCCGTGCGGGCCACCGCGTCCGTGACCAGGTCGATCTGGGGCTTCTGGTCGGCCATCTCGCCGTACCAGATCTCGATGACGCCGTCGTCGCGGGTCATCGTCACCTCGACCTTGCGGTTCGCGTCGATGCGCCAGAAGCCGTGCTCGGACTCCAGCGGGCGGACCTTGTTGCCGTCGTTGTCCAGCACCCAGGTGTGCGACTGGTACTCCAGGAAGTCCCGGCCGTCGTGGGTGAAGGAGACCTCCTGGCCGAAGTTGCACTTCTCGGCGCCGGGGAAGTCGTGCACGCCCGCGCCCGCCCAGTCACCGAGGAGGAAGGCGAGGGGGACGAGGTCCTTGTGCAGGTCGGACGGGATCTCGATCATGAGCGGACTTACTTCCTGGCGTCGGTGATCAGCGCTGGCCCTGGTACAGCTTCTTCACGGTCAGACCGGCGAAGGCGAGAACGCCGACGCAGACCAGGACCAGCAGGGCTTCGAAGAAGATCTCCACGGGGTGCTCCTTGAGCGGGGGGCATAAACAGGGCCGGCCCCAGCTTACGCGGCCCGCCCCGGCTCTTCTCGCCGGACTCCGTCCAGGAAGGCGGCCCACGCGGGGGCGGCGAAGAGGAGCGCACCGCGAGCGGGGTCCTTGCTGTCCCGGACGGGGACGAGGGAGGGGAGGTTGGGGGCGACCTCGACGCACTCGCCGCCGCTCGCGTTGCTGTAGCTGCTCTTACGCCAAGAGACGGTGCTCAGATCGATGGCTCGCACGGCGCTTCCTCCAACGTCCGCAGGATGAACTCGCGCGACTCGGCGGGTGACAGCGCCAAGTCACGCATCGCATCGTACCTACGTTGCAGTAGCTCAACTGAGGCGTTTTCCTCCACGAGTTCACCGCGCAGGTCGTTCTCGGTGTAGGCGACCACGCGGCCGCTCGACAGCCGCAGGAACATCACGGTGGTGTTCGTCAACCCATGACGCCCCGCACGGAACGGCAGCACCTGGAGGGTGATGCTCGGGCGTTCGGCCATCTCCGCCAAGTGGACCAGCTGCTCTCGCCATGCCCCCATGTCACGCAGCCATGTGCGCAGCACCGTCTCGGAGAGAATGGCGCGAAACGGCGGTGGGGCCTCCCCCTCCAGGAGTTGCCGTCGGCCGAGGCGGGCCTCGACCTGCTGCTCCAGCTCAGGCCCCTTGAGCCAGCCCCCGGCGAGCGCCTCGCGCGCGTACCCGGCGGTCTGGAGCAGGCCCGGCGGTGCGCTCACCGCGTAGTGCCACAGGCTGATCGCCTCAGCCTCAAGGATCATGTACCGCCGATACTGCTCGCGGAACTGCGTCGGATCGGCCACCGCCAACTCCCACAGCGTGAGCAGCATGCCGCCCGTGCCGTAGTACTGGTCCAGCGCCTCCACGATCTCCGGGCCGCCCAGCGTGTGGCCGTGCTCCATCTTCCCGAACTGGGACGCGTCCCAGCCCACCACCTCCGCGACGCCCCGCAGGGACACGCCCCGCCCGTTGCGCAGCAGCCGCAGCTCCTCCGCGAACCGCGCCCTCGGCTCCTGACTGCGACCCGTGATCGCCCTCCGCTGCGGCACCGCACCCCTCCCGGCTGTGGAATTTGTGGAATTTGGAGCGCCCGGTGTGGCACTAGCGGCCGTTCCGGGCTTGGCGACCCCCGCCGTGGGTCATGCTCGTAACTGCCACCACTACGCAGAGTAGGGCAACTGTCGCATTCCGTACAGACGTTGACGTAAGGGAGCGGACCGTGAGAACAGAAGCGGCCATCTACGAGCCCGGCACCGTGCTCTACGACACCGCCGCCGCGAAGGTCGGTGAGTACCGGGGCCGCAGTGGGGCGCGCGTGCTGCTCCGACCGCTCGGCGGCGGCCGGGAGTGGGAGGCGGAGCCGCCCGTACTGCGCCCGGCGACCGACCGCGAGCGCCTCGGGGCGAGCCTGCGCGCCGCGAACGACCGCACCCTCGCCACGCCCCCGGCCCCTGCCGAGCTGGAGCGGCCGCCGCTGCCGGTGCCGGGCTGCGAGGCCTGCGCCTGGCTGGCCGAGCGGCGGGAGACCGCACGGGCGGCGTTCGACCACAGCGCGGTGTCGGACGCGAACGTCCTGCTGCGCCAGCACCAGCGCAAGGAGCACGAGGGATGACGTACGACGGCGGACTGCCCTACGAGGAGTGCCGGCGGGCGCAGCGACTCGCGCCGCGACGGGACCGGGCGCCCCTCTCCCCCGGCTTCGCCATGCCCCCGTTCCACCCGGGCCACCCGCCCCGGCCCGCGCCGAAGCACAAGGCCCCGCCCCGGCGGCGCACCCGGCTGGACGGCGCCACCGTCAGCGGCCTGCTGACCGTCCTGTGCGTCGCGACGCTGCTGGTGACCATCACCTTCGCGATCTGACGCCACCCGCGCGGGCTACGCTTCCGGCATGGCGAAGAAGCTCGTGATCAAGGTGACGGCGGGGGCGGACGCGCCCGAGCGGTGTTCTCAGGCGTTCACGGTGGCGGCGGTGGCCGTGGCCAGTGGGGTGGACGTGTCGCTGTGGCTGACCGGGGAGTCGTCCTGGTTCGCGGTGCCGGGGCGGGCGGCCGAGTTCGAGCTGCCGCACGCCGCGCCGCTGCCCGACCTGCTGGACTCGCTCCTGGCGGGCGGCCGGGTGACGCTGTGCACCCAGTGCGCGGCCCGGCGCGACCTCACCGAGAAGGACGTCATCGACGGCGTACGGATCGCGGGCGCGCAGGTCTTCGTGCAGGAGGCGCTGGCCGACGACACGCAAGCGCTGGTCTACTGATTCGCTTTCGGGCAATCCCTGTCCCACCCAACTTCCGCACCGGGTGCGGTTCAGGACATGGTGTCCACGTTCTGCTTCAGTTCGCCGGTTTCAGCCCCGCCACGTCCACCGCGGCGACCACGCGCCTGAGGCCTCCTCCAGTTGCGGCCCCATGTACAGCAGCACGATGTCGCTGGCCTTCAGCTCCGGTACCGGCGGCACCCCGCTCAGGTGGTCAGGTCCTGGGTTCGGATCACCACGGCCTCGCTCTCGGTGGCTGATCGTGTGGTTCTCCACCCGTGCCGGGCTGTTGGCGAGCAGTATGCGGAAGTACTTGGGGCCTGTCCGCAGTCCGGTTCCGGGCGCGGAGCGCCCGTATTGCTACCAGCTTGACCCAAGGCAATACGAACGCCTGTGCCTGTAGTCACCGGTTGGGCTGGCGATTGGGAGTCGATCGGGCGGGTGTGCGGGTCTCGCACATATGGTCCTTCGCAGAGCTCGGGACGGCACGCTGTCCTGTCCGCGACCGAAGGGGGGACGAGATGGCACAGGTGGGGGCGAACGAAACGGTTGGGTATGCCCGGTACACGTACCGGTTGCGGGTGTCGTCCACGACTCACACGTCCCTGGCTGCGGAGTGGGGACGGTGTCGCTGGCTGTGGAACGAGTGCGTCGCCAAGTCCAGGGCCGTGCACCTGCACAACAAGGCGACGGGTAAGAAGGCCACGTGCGGCCCGGCCCAGCTCGACAAGATGCTGACCGAAGCCCGCGCCCGTACGCCGTGGCTGCGGGAGGGCTCGTCCGTTCCCCAGCAGCAGGTCATCCGCGACTTCGGCCGCGCCCGCGCCAAGGCGCACAAGGACATCACCGAGCGCCTGCCCGTGGCGCGCCGGGCCGGGATGCCGAAGTGGAAGATTAAGCGTGAGGCACTGGCAACCCTGAACTACACGAAGCGCGGGTTCCGGCTGAGGGACGGCCGGCTGCACCTGGCGGGCGGCATCGTCCTGTCGGTCGTGTGGTCGCGGGAGCTGCCGGGTGAGCCGTCCTCGGTGCGCGTGTACCAGGACAGTCTCGGGCACTGGTACTGCTCGTTCGTCGTCCCCGCCCAGGTCCAGCCGCTGCCCAGGACCGGCCGGATCCTCGGTGTCGACTGGGGAGTGAGGGAGACGGCGACCACCACGTCCGACGCGCACGACCTGCCGCATCCCGCGCACGGCGCGAAGGCCCGGGTGAAGCTGGCCCGGTACGACCGGATGATGGCCCGCCGCAGGCCGAAGAAGGGGGAGGCCGGTTCGAAGGGCTACCAGACGGCGAAGAGACTGCGGGCGAAGGCACACAAGAAGGTCGCCAGGCAGCGCGCGGATACCGGACGCAAGTGGGCGAAGAAGGTGGTCCGCCACCACGACACGATCGCGGTCGAGGACTTTCGCCCCAAGTTCCTCGCCAAAACCACGATGGCCCGCAAGGCCGCCGACGCCGCCATCGGCGCCACCAAGGCCGCCCTGACCGAAATGGGCCGCAAACACGGGCGGGACATCCGCCTGGTACACCCCGCGCACACCACGATGGACTGCGCGCAGTGCGGAGCGAGAGCCAAGCACGCACTGCCGCTGGGTGAGCGCACCTACACCTGTACCGCCTGCGGAACCGTCTCCCCCAGAGACAAGAACTCCGCACGCGTCATGCTCGTCCGGGCTGGTCTCAACCCGGCTGGTGCTGACGGCACAAGACCTCCTGTAGCGCCGCTCCAGGAGGCAGCCTGAGCCAGGAATCCCCTCCCTCCGGGGAGGGGAGGATTCAATGCCCCATGACGTACGCCACGGTCGGGCCCGTGGTCCAACCGCCGTCCACCGCCAGTTCCGCACCGGTGACGTACGACGCGGCGTCCGAGAGCAGGAAGACGACCGCGCCGGCGATCTCCTCGGGCTCCCCGACCCGGCCCATGGGGGTGTTGGGGTACTTGCCCTCGCCCTGCTCGATGCCCGTGGCCGCGGTCATCGGGGTGTACGTCATCCCCGGGTGCACGGAGTTGACGCGGATGCGGGCGGTGCCCAGCTCCACGGCGCCGATCTTCGTGAGCCCCCGTACGCCCCACTTGGAGGCGCCGTAGCCGGCCGTGAGGGCGAGGCCCATCAGGCCGGCCGCGGACGAGATGTTGACGATCGATCCGCCGCCGGCCTCCTTCAGCGCCGGGATCACGGACTTCATGCCGATGAAGACGCCCGTGAGGTTGATGTCGAGCACCTTGCGGAAGTGCTCGACGGACTCCGCCTCCAGCAGGCTGCCGGTCGAGATGCCGGCGTTGTTCACCAGGCCGTGCAGCGCCCCGAACTCGGTGACGGCGAAGTCAACGACGCGCCGCCAGTCGTCTTCCGAGGTGACGTCGTGGTGGAGGAAGCGGGCGCGGTCGCCGAGTTCGCGGGCGGTGCGCTCGCCGTCGGCGTCCAGGACGTCGGTGATCAGGACGTGGGCTCCGGCGGCGACCGCCTGCCGGGCGGCTTCCGCGCCCAGGCCGCGGGCGCCGCCGGTGACGATCACGTTCCTGCCGGTCAGGTCGTGCATGGTGCGTACCTTCCTCTCTGCGGTCTTGGGGGCGGGCGCCCTCAGAAGTGGGTGCCGCCGTCGACGCGGACCTCGGTGCCGGTGATGAAGCGGCCGTCCTCCGAGGCCAGCATCGCGACGACGGACGCCACCGTCTCCGGACCGGCGAACCCCTGGCCGAGCGCCGGGGAGAGCTTGGCGAAGAGGGCCATGTCGGCGTCCTCGGGCAGCCCGGGGCCGACGCACTGCCCGCTGGCCCCGCTGCCGTCCGTCATGCCCGAGGAGATGGAGCCCGGCTGAACGGCGGTGAAGCGGATGCCGCGTCCGGCGTACTCGGCGGCCAGGGCGTGGGTCATGGACTGGATGCCGCCCTTGCTGGCCGCGTAGGCCGCCATGTAGGGGTGCGCGAACGCCGCCGAGGTCGAGCTGAAGTTGACGACGGCCGCGTCCTCGCCCGCCAGCAGCGCCGGGATCGCCTCGCGGATCACCAGGAACGTGCCGACCAGGTTCACCGTCAGGACGCGGGTGAAGTCGGCGAGGCCGGTCCGCTCGGTGTGCGAGGAGCGCAGGATGCCGGCCGCGTTGACGAGGACGTCCAGCCCGCCCAGCGCGGCCGTCGCGGCCCGGACGCCCTCGCGCACCGAGGTCTCGTCCGCGATGTCGACGACGAGCGTGGTGAGCCGGTCCGCGTGTGCTCCCGCCTTCTCCAGGGTGTCCTTCAGGCCCGGTTCGCTGACGTCCGCCGCGACGACGGTGCCGCCCTCGGCGAGCAGCCGCAGCACGGTGGCCTGGCCTATGCCCGAGCCGCCGCCGGTGACCAGCGCGCGACGGCCTTCGTAACGATGCGAGTGGTTCATATCGTCACCGTACGCCTAGGTGGCACGTTTTGCCATCACGTCACGGCATGCCGCCGGGTGGTCGCAGGCCGTACGCTTCTGGGGTGAGCACCGAGCCACCGCCCCCGTCGCTGACCGAACGCCGCAAGGCCGCCACCCAGCTCGACATCGCGCACGCAGCGGCAGAGCTCTTCGCCACCCGGGGCCCGGAGGCCACGACGGCGGAGGAGATCGCCCGGCGGGCGGGGGTCGCGCTGCGCACCTTCTACCGGTACTTCCGCTCCAAGCAGGACGCCGTCGGGCCGCTGCTGACGGTCGGCGCCGACAGCTGGCGGGCGCTGCTCGCACAGGCACCGCCGGGTGCCGCCCCGGGCCCGGCCCTGCGCCAAGCGGTCGAGGAGGCGCTGGCGACGCCGGACCCGCAGGCCGTCGAGGCGCTGCTGCGCACGCGCGGCCTGCTGCGCGCCGCCGCGGACGACCCGGCGCTGCGCGCCGTCTGGTACCGCGTGAACCAGGAGTCGGAGGAGCTGCTGGTCCCGGTCATCGCCCGGCTGGCGGACGGCCGCCGGGAGCCGCTGGAGGTGCGGCTGATCGCCGCCGCGGCCACCGACGCCATCCGGATCGCCCTGGAGACCTGGTCCGGCACCGAGGCGCCGACCGAGGGCCCCGGCTCCCCCGCCGACCTCGCGGTGCGCTGCCTGCGGCGCCTCCTGGGCGGCATGGACACGCCCGAGGGCGAGGACGGTGCCGCACGGGGCTAGTGGCGCTTCTTGCCGTCCAGTTCGTCCCACCACTCGTCGGACTGGGCGTCGCCCGACGGGTCGTCCCACCAGCGGTCGTCCGGGCCGCGCCGGTTGGCGACCATCGCGGCCACCGGCGGGATGAGCATCGCGAACACGCACAGGCCCACGGCCGCCGGGACGGACCAGATGCGCACGACTGTCCAGGCCAGGACGAAGAGCACGATGCAGGTGCCCATCATGGCGAAGTAGACGTGCCGCCGCCGTGCGTACATACCTCCAGCGTAGGTCCGGACACGCGGTCCGGACACGCCGGAGGGGCCGCACCCCAGGCGTCCAACCCGGTGGGTGCGGCCCCTCGGCCGTCGCGCGCCGTGCGCGCTGCGCTTTGCCGCCTGCCGTCAGACGGCGATCGCGACCTCCGCGAGGCCGCCCTGCTGGGCGACGACCGTGCGGTCGGCGGTGCCGCCCGGGATCAGCGCGCGAACGGTCCAGGTGCCCTCGGCCGCGTAGAAGCGGAACTGGCCCGTCGCGGAGGTCGGGACCTCCGCCGTGAACTCGCCGGTGGCGTCCAGCAGACGGACGTAGCCCGTCACCGGCTCGCCGTCGCGGGTCACCTGACCCTGGATCGTGGTCTCACCGGGCTTGATCGTCGAGGCGTCGGGGCCGCCGGCCTTCGCTCCGCACATGTCGTTACTCCTGAGGTGTGTTGGGAAAGGTCGGCGGGTGCCGTACCCGTGTCGCTTACTTCGCGGCGCCGAGCTCGATCGGCACGCCGACGAGGGAGCCGTACTCGGTCCAGGAGCCGTCGTAGTTCTTGACGTTCTCCACGCCCAGCAGCTCGTGCAGGACGAACCAGGTCAGGGCCGAGCGCTCACCGATGCGGCAGTAGGCGATGGTGTCCTTCGCCAGGTCGACCTGCTCGTCGGTGTAGAGCTGCTTGAGCTCGTCGTCCGACTTGAAGGTGCCGTCGTCGTTGGCGTTCTTCGACCACGGGATGTTGCGGGCGGACGGGACGTGGCCCGGACGCTGCGACTGCTCCTGCGGGAGGTGGGCCGGGGCGAGCAGCTTGCCGGAGAACTCGTCGGGCGAGCGGACGTCGACCAGGTTCTGCGCGCCGATCGCCTGGACCACGTCGTCGCGGAAGGCGCGGATCGCGGTGTTCTGCGGCTTGGCCTTGTAGTCGGTGGCGGCGCGCTGGGGCACCTCGTCACCGGGGACCAGCTCGCGGGCGTCCAGCTCCCACTTCTTGCGGCCGCCGTCGAGGAGCTTGACGGCGTCGTGGCCGTACAGCTTGAAGTACCAGTAGGCGTAGGACGCGAACCAGTTGTTGTTGCCGCCGTAGAGGACCACGGTGTGGTCGTTGGAGATGCCCTTCTTCGACAGGAGCTTCTCGAAGCCCTCCTGGTCGACGAAGTCGCGGCGGACCGGGTCCTGGAGGTCCTGGGTCCAGTCGATCCGGATCGCGTTCTTGATGTGGTTCTTCTCGTAGGCGGACGTGTCCTCGTCCACCTCGACGATCGCGATGGTCGGGTCGTCCAGGTGGTCCTGCAGCCAGTCGGCGTCGACCAGGACGTCGCTGCGGCTCATGTTTTCTCCTCCGGGGCAGTTGGCGGCGGGGCGTGCGGTGAGAGGGTGTGCGCGCTCCGGCCGTGCGGCGGCGCGCGGGTGCTCCGGGGCAGGCCGGGGCGGGGTGAGGGATGAGGGGCACACGGACGGCGACGTCGCCGTCCGCCTCAGAAGGTGCGACAGAGCATGGCGGCAACGCGGCACAGGTCCACTGCCCGCCGCTTCGTGAGATCCGCCTGTTGCTTCATAGGTCCCGATCGTAAGGATTGAGGGCGGGCCGTGTCACCGACGTGTCGCATGATGAGACGGGATCGTCCGAGATGTGGGATCGGGGCCTGCGTCGGGCTGCCCAGGAGGGCCGCGGGGACCGGCGCGGGTGGCCTCGCATCTACGGTACGGACAGCGCCGTCTCGCCAGTCGGACGGCGCTGCCTCCGATCGACCCGTTCCCGACCGATCGCCGGGGGGCGCCGTCCCTCGTCCGCGCCGTCCCTCGTCCTACCCTGCCAGCTTGACGTTCGAACCCTTCACCGTGATCTCGACGCCGTCCTTCGCCGCCTCGACCTTGTCCAGCTCGATGCCGCCCGGCAGCTCGTCGATGGTCTGCTGGAAGTCGGTGATGGCCCGGATGCGGGACTCGGCGAGCTGCCGGCCGGCGATCTCCGGCAGCCCGTCGGCGACGACCTCCACGTCGTCGTCCTTGACCTTGACCGAGCTGAGCACCTCGATCGGCTCGGGCACCTCGACGCCGAGGACCGTGGCCTGCAGCGACACCTTGATCTTCCCGTTGCCGCCGTCGGAGAGGCCGATGACCTTGGCGTCGATGCCGGGCGCGATCTGCGTGGGCTCGGACTTGGTGGCCTTCATCAGCTCGTCGTAGCCGACGGTCGCGGTGCCGGTGGCGCTGTCCGCGGTGGCGGAGCTGTAGTCGCCGGAGAACTCGACGCCCTTCATGTGCGCCCGCAGCTCGGCGATGCGGATCTTCTCGCCGCCCTTGCCGGTGGACGCCTCGTAGTCGTCGATGCCGACCTCCACGTCGTCCAGCGAACCGCCGGCGAGCTGCGTGAGGAAGGGGAAGCCGTTGATGGAGACGTCCGGCGTCGAGGGCAGGTTCTCGGTGCTGCGCAGCTTGTCCGCCGCCTCGTCCTCGGCGAAGTTGACGGCGACACGGTCGGCGATCACGAAGAGGCCGCCCAAAATCACGACGACGATCAACAGTATTCGCAGTGCGCGCATGCGGTGTTCCCAACCCTGGACGCTCGACGGCGGCGGACCCGACGACCGGCGGCCGTCCAGCGCGAGCGTAACGCGGGCCCCCGGCGCCCCCCGGGTTTTGTCGAACAGCTGTGACAGGGGGCGCCGACACCTGTGACGGGGGCCGCCGTTGCCCGGGGACGCGGTGCCGCGCGGGGGCTCAGGCCAAGGCCCGGCCCAGGACGTACACGGCCGGGGCCGCCGCCGCGAGGGGCAGGGCCACGCCCGCCGTGAAGTGGACGAAGCGGGAGGGGTAGTCGTACGCCGCGACCCGCAGGCCGATCAGCGCGCAGACCGCCGCGCCCGCACCGAGCAGCGCACCCGAGGCCCCGAAGTCCGTCATCGAGCCGGCCGCGATCCCCGCCCCGGCCGCCGCGAGCAGCGCGACCACCACGGACGCCGGGGTCGGCAACGGCAGCGCGCGGGCCACGGCGGCCACGGCCACCGCGATCCCGCCGACGGCCACCGCGTCCGCGTCGGCGGCGAGATATCCGCCCGCGACGACGGCCAGGGCCGCCGCGGCGATCGTCGCCATCAGGCCGTACATCCGCTCGTCGGGGTCGGCGTGCGAGCGGAGCTGGAGGACGAGGGAGAGCAGCACCCACACCCCGAGCGTGCCGAGGATCGCCGCCGGGGAGCGGTCCGACACCAGCAGCGCCGCGTCGGCGGCGAGCGCCCCCAGGAAGCCCAGCGCGATGCCCTGCCGGGCGGGCCACATGCCGTTCAGCCGGAACCAGCCCGCCGCGGTGACCGCCTGGAGGACGACGAGCGGGACGAGGAGGGCGTAGGTGCCGAGCGCCGCCGCTCCCGACAGCAGCAGCCCGAGCAGCGCGGTGAGACCGGCCGGCTGCATGCCCGGGTCGATGATCGGCGATCGCCCTTCGGCCCGGGCCCGCTGCGCGTCGGTGATCCGCGTGTTCCCCGCGACGGTGGCCGGGCCGTAACCGGGCTCGTCGGAGGAGGAGACGGAGGGGGAGGGAGAGGCGGAAGCCGGGGACGGTGCGGGCGCGGGGGGCTCGTACGGCTGCGGCTGCGGCTGGGGCTGCGGCGCGTACGGCTGTGCCTGGGACTGGTACGGCTGCGGCTGTCCGTACCCCTGCGGCGGGTACGGCTCAGGTTGCGGCTGGGCGTACGGCGGCAGGTACGCCGTCTCCTCCGCGGAGACCGGCGGCTGCACCTGCGTCTCCCAGGTCTGCCCCTGCCACTGCTGCGTGTACTGGCCGGCGTCCGGGTCCGGCTGCTGCTCGCCGTAGCCCTGGTACGACTGGTACGGCTGCTGCCCGGGCCACGCCTGCGCGTCGTGTCCCTCGTACGGTTGCTGCCCGTACGGCTGATGCGGCTGGTCGGTCATCGCTCACCCTCCTGCGAACGGCGGGAGCACCTCGACCGTGCCGCCCTCGGCCAGCCGTACCGTCTCATGCCCGCGGGTGCCCACGGGGTCGCCGTCGACCAGGAACGAGCAGCGCAGCAGCACGCGCGTGAGTTCGCCGGGGTGGCGCTCGCGCACCGCGTCCAGCGCGTCGGCGAGCGTCGCCGCGTCGTACGGCTCCTCGGCCACCCCCGCCGCGGCCTTCGCGGCGGCCCAGTAGCGCACCGTGACCTTTGCCATCTCGTTCCTTCGTCGTCGGCGATGAACAACGTCAGGCTAGCCCGCCGCCGCCACCGCCCAGTCGCCGATGCGGTGCAGCAGGGCCTCGTCGGAGGCGTTCTCGGCATGGCCCATGCCGGGTTCCAGCCAGAGTTCGCCGTGGTCGCCGGCCGCCTCGGCCAGCATCCGGGGGTGGTCGAGGGGGAAGTAGCCGTCCCGGTCGCCGTGCACGACCAGCAGTGGCGTCGGCGCGATCCGCGGCACCGCCTCCACCGGCGACAGCGGCACCGGGTCCCAGTCCCGGTGGTGGATCCGGGTGCGCAGGCCGTAGCGGCCCACCAGGCGCCCGGTGGGGCGCATCACCAGCCAGTGCAGCCGGCGCATGGGTGCCGTGCCCCGGTAGTACCAGCGGGCGGGGGAGCTGACCGACACGACGGCGTCCGTGCCCGCCTCCTCGTCGCCGGCGTACAGGGCGGCGTGCCGCAGGACCACCGAGCCGCCCATGGAGAAGCCGACGGTCGCCACGCGCGCGTGCCCGAAGCCGCGCGCCCACGCGACCGCCGCGGCCAGGTCGAGCACCTCGCGGTCCCCGACCGTGGACCGTCCGCCGGAGGCTCCGTGGCCCCGGAAGGAGAACGTGACCACGGCACCGTGCCGCGCGAACGCCGCCGCGATCCGCCGTACGTGCGGCCGGTCCGCGTCGCCCGTAAACCCGTGCGCGACGACGAAGACCAGGTCAGAGGGGTCGCGTCGGTTCGGTCCCGGCTCGTACACGGCATCGACGGGGACACCGTCGGCCGTACGGAGGAAGGTGCGCGCGGGCGTGCGGCGCGGCGCTCCCCGGGGCGTCTCGGGATGCGGACGATTGTCTGGACGACGGGTGGAACGCGCCACATGACCCGCCGGTCGGTTGCTCATGTCGGCTATTCTGCTGGGCAGAGGACTCGGGCACCGTAGCCCCCGGGTCCTTTCGTGCTTTCGGGAGCGATGCCGGGCGGTCGTCGGGCGGTCGCCGGGCATTCACCTCCCGGACGCCACCAGTACGAAGCAGTGCCGCAAACGTCCTCGCAGGGACCCAGGAGGAACCAGACGTTATGGGCGAGCGAACCGGGCACGACCACAAACCGTCCCAGGCAGGTGGGGCGCGATGAGTTCTCTGCTGCTCCTGACCAACGCCCTCCAGCCGTCGACGGAGGTGCTCCCCGCCCTCGGACTGCTGCTGCACAACGTACGCGTCGCCCCCGCCGAGGGCCCCGCGCTCGTCGACACCCCCGGCGCCGACGTCATCCTCGTCGACGGCCGCCGCGACCTCCCCCAGATCCGCAGCCTGTGCCAGCTGCTGCGCTCCACGGGCCTGAGCTGCCCCCTCGTCCTCATCGTCACCGAGGGCGGGCTCGCCGCCGTCACCGCCGACTGGGGCATCGACGACGTACTCCTCGACACCGCCGGCCCCGCGGAGGTCGAGGCGCGGCTGCGGCTGGCCACCGGCCGCCAGCAGCTCGGCGGCGACGACTCCCCCATGGAGATCCGCAACGGCGACCTGTCGGTGGACGAGGCGACGTACTCCGCGAAGCTCAAGGGCCGGGTCCTGGACCTGACCTTCAAGGAGTTCGAGCTGCTGAAGTACCTCGCCCAGCACCCGGGCCGCGTGTTCACCCGCGCCCAGCTGCTCCAGGAGGTGTGGGGCTACGACTACTTCGGCGGCACCCGCACGGTCGACGTGCACGTACGGCGGCTGCGCGCCAAGCTCGGCCCCGAGCACGAGTCGCTGATCGGCACCGTCCGCAACGTCGGCTACCGCTTCGTGACGCCGGAGAAGACGGACAAGCCCGAGAAGGGCGAGAAGGCCGAGAAGAGCGGGAGCAGCGGGAAGAGCGAGCAGGCCGGGAAGCCCGGGAAGGCGGCCGCCGAGAAGACCGAGGCGGCGGGCGCAAGGTCATCCAAGGTGTGATACGCCCTGCCCGGAGCGGGTCCATCCGCGTAGACTCCGCGCGTGGCCAAGGTGACTCGGGACGATGTGGCGCGGCTGGCGGGGACTTCCACCGCCGTCGTCAGCTACGTCATCAACAACGGACCCCGGCCGGTCGCCCCGGCCACGCGCGAGCGTGTCCTCGCCGCGATCAAGGAACTGGGGTACCGCCCGGACCGGGTCGCCCAGGCGATGGCGTCGCGGCGCACGGACCTCATAGGGCTGATCGTGCCGGACGCGCGCCAGCCGTTCTTCGCGGAGATGGCGCACGCGGTCGAGTGGGCCGCCTCCGAGCGCGGGAAAATGGTCCTCGTCGGCAACAGCGACTACGTCGGCGAGCGCGAGGTCCACTACCTGCGCGCCTTCCTCGGCATGCGGGTGTCCGGCCTGATCCTGGTCAGCCACGCGCTGAACGACAACGCCGCCGCCGAGATCGACGCCTGGGACGCCCGGGTGGTCCTGCTGCACGAGCGCCCCGAGGCCATCGACGACGTCGCCGTCGTCACCGACGACCTGGGCGGCGCCCAGCTCGCCGTACGCCACCTGCTGGAGCACGGGTACGCGTACGTCGCCTGTATGGGCGGCACCGCCGAGACCCCGTCCGTCGGCGACCCGGTCTCCGACCACGTCGAGGGCTGGAAGCGCGCGATGAAGGAGGCCGGGCTCTCCACCGAGGGCCGGCTCTTCGAGGCGCCGTACAACCGCTACGACGCCTACCGGGTGGGCCTGGAGCTGCTCTCCGGCCCGCAGCGCCCGCCCGCGATCTTCTGCTCCACCGACGACCAGGCGATCGGCCTGCTGCGCGCGGCCCGCGAGCTGCGCATCGACGTCCCCGGCGAGCTGGCGGTGGCCGGTTTCGACGACATCAAGGAGGCGGATCTCGCCGACCCGCCCCTGACGACGGTCGCCTCGGACCGCTCGGCGATGGCGCGGGCCGCGGTGGACCTGGTCCTCGACGACGGTCTGCGGGTGGCGGGCTCCCGGCGCGAGCGGCTGAAGGTGTTCCCGTCGCAGCTGGTGGTCCGGCAGTCCTGCGGCTGCGCGTAGGACACCGTCCGACTTCTTTATATCGGGCATACGAGGTTCTGCCGGGCTTCTCAGACAGCACTCAGGCCGCTCTCATCCGAGGGCGGGAAGCTCATGGACATGACCGAGAGCCTCCGCCCGAACGGCGAGTACGAGCACGCGAACCCGTACCAGGGAACCCACCAGCACGCCTCCTCTCCCGTCAACCCGGAGTGGCCGCCCCCGCCGGCGCAGCCGCCCGGGAACCACCCCACGCAGCCGCTGCCCGAGCCGCCGCACGGCAAGCGCCCGGCCAGGCGGCGCGGCCCCGCCGCCCTGCTCGTGGCCGTGGCGATCGTCGCGGCCGCCGTCGGCGGCGGCACGGCGTACGGCATCCAGGAGCTGACCGGCGGCGACACCGTCGCCGCCGGCGCGACCAGCACCAACGTGGTGCCCTCCAGCCAGAAGGGCACGGTCTCCGGGGTCGCGAAGGCGGTCAGCCCGAGCATCGTCGAGATCAACGCCACCTCGAACGCCGGCTCCTCCACCGGCTCCGGCGTGATCATCACCGACGACGGCGAGATCGTCACCAACAACCACGTCGTCGCCGGCGCCTCGTCCGTCAAGGTGACGACGAACGACGGCAAGCAGTACACCGCCGAGGTCGTCGGCACCGACAGCAAGAAGGACCTCGCGCTGATCAAGCTGGAGAACGCCTCCGGCCTCAAGGCCGCGACCCTCGGCGACTCCGACGGCATCGGGGTCGGCGACCAGGTCGTCGCCATCGGCTCTCCCGAGGGCCTGACCGGCACCGTGACCAGCGGCATCGTCTCCGCGCTCGACCGCGACGTGACCGTCTCGACGGACGAGGGCCAGCAGCAACAGCAGCAGCGGCAGGGCGGCCAGTGGCCGTTCGAGTTCGGCGGGCAGCAGTTCAACGGCGACACCGGCTCGTCCACGACGACGTACAAGGCGATCCAGACCGACGCGTCCCTCAACCCGGGCAACTCCGGCGGCGCCCTGATCGACATGAACGGCAACATCATCGGCATCAACTCCGCGATGTACTCGGCGACCGAGTCCTCCGCGAGCGCGGGCAGCGTGGGCCTGGGCTTCGCCATCCCGATCAACACGGTGAAGGCGGACCTGCCCGAGCTGCGGGCGGGTGCGAGCAACTGACCGGGGGCGAGAACGTGCGACGCTGAAGGCGTTGGCAGCTCCCGTACCCACCGCATCCGAGGATCCCGAGACCATGAGCCCCGCAGACGGCGACCGTGACCGTGAGACCCAGCGCATCCTGATCGTCGACGACGAGCCGGCGGTCCGCGAGGCCCTCCAGCGCAGCCTCGCCTTCGAGGGCTACGGCACCGAGGTCGCCGTCGACGGCGCCGACGCCCTGGAGAAGGCCGCCGCGTACCGTCCCGACCTCGTCGTCCTGGACATCCAGATGCCCCGCATGGACGGCCTGACCGCCGCCCGCCGCATCCGCGGCGCGGGCGACCTCACCCCGATCCTGATGCTGACGGCCCGCGACACGGTCGGGGACCGGGTGACCGGCCTGGACGCGGGGGCGGACGACTACCTGGTCAAGCCGTTCGAGCTGGACGAGCTGTTCGCCCGTATCCGCGCGCTGCTGCGCCGCAGCTCCTACGCGGCGGCGGTGGCGGCCACCGCGGAGGACGAGGACACCCTCGCCTTCGCCGACCTGACCATGGACCTGGCCACACGCGAGGTCACGCGGGCCGGGCGCCCGGTCGAGCTGACCCGCACGGAGTTCACCCTGCTGGAGATGTTCATGGCGCACCCGCGCCAGGTCCTCACCCGGGAGCAGATCCTGAAGGCCGTCTGGGGCTTCGACTTCGAACCGTCCTCGAACTCCCTCGACGTGTACGTCATGTACCTGCGCCGCAAGACCGAGGCGGGCGGCGAGCCGCGCCTCGTGCACACCGTCCGCGGCGTCGGCTACGTCCTGCGGCAGGGCGGCGCGGAGTGACCTCCCTCGCCCGCCGGGTCCGCGCCCTGCCCATCCGGGCGCGGCTGTCACTGCTGGTGGCGGCGGCGGTGGCGTTCGCGGTGGCGGCGGTTTCGGTGACGTGCTGGTTCATCGTCCAGGGGCGGCTGTACGACCAGGTCGACAGCGACCTCAAGAAGGCCACGATGCTGAACGACCCGCAGCAGCGTGACCAGGCCAGGGAAGCGCTCAACAACTGCTCGCAGACCCCGCGGGAAGGCGTCAACGGCCTGCGGACGACCTACTCCCAGGTGGTCACGGCGACCGGGACGGTCTGCTTGTTCAGCACCTCGGTGGGTCAGATCAAGGTGACGGAAGCCGACCAGGAGGTGATCGAGAACGGTTCGCCCCGCGAGGGCAGCTTCCGCAACGGCACGGCCGAGGACGGCACCGAACTGCGCGTGCTGACCCTGCCGGTGACCATCACCAACCCGGTCACGCAGGAGAGAGCGGGCGCCGCGCTCATCGCCGCCGTACCGCTGAAGGGCACCCAGACCACGCTCAACGACCTTGCGCTGATCCTCCTCCTCGTCTCCGGAATCGGAGTCCTCGGCGCCGGCGTCGCCGGGCTGTGGGTGGCACGCACCGGCCTGCGTCCCGTCGACGAACTCACCGAGGCCGTCGAGCACGTCGCCCGCACCGAGGACCTCACCGTCCGCATCCCGGTCGAGGACGACAGCGACGACGAGATCGCCCGCCTCTCCCGCTCCTTCAACAGCATGACCTCGTCCCTGGCCAGCTCCCGCGACCTCCAGCAGCAGCTGATCGCCGACGCCGGCCACGAACTGCGCACCCCCCTCACCTCCCTGCGCACCAACATCGAGCTGCTCACCCGCAGCGAGGAGACCGGCCGCCCGATCCCGGAGGCCGACCGCAAGGCGCTCCTCGCCTCGGTCAAGGCCCAGATGACGGAGCTGGCGGCGCTCATCGGCGACCTCCAGGAACTCTCCCGCCCCGACACCGGCCAGCACGCGGGCCGCACCCGCATCCTCGCCTGGCAGGACGTCGTCGAGTCGGCGCTGCGCCGCGCCCGGCTGCGCGGCCCGGAGCTGACGATCAACGCGGACGTGCACCCCTGGTACGTACGGGCGGAACCGGCCGCGCTGGAACGCGCGGTGGTCAACATCCTGGACAACGCGGTGAAGTTCAGCCCGGACGGCGGCACGATCGACGTACGCCTCGCCGACGGCGTCCTCACCGTCCGCGACCACGGCCCCGGCATCCCCGCCGACGAACTCCCCCACGTCTTCGACCGCTTCTGGCGCTCCCCGAGCGCCCGCGCGCTGCCCGGCTCGGGCCTGGGCCTGTCCATCGTGGCGCGGACGGTGCAGCAGGCGGGCGGCACGGTGGGCCTGACCCGGGCCGAGGGCGGCGGAACCACCGCCACGATCCGGCTGCCGGGGGCGCCCGTGCCGCCGCCGGAGGGAGACCTCAGGCAGGCAGCCGAAGATCGATGACGAAGCCGATCTCGACGACCTGACCGGGCAGGGTCAGCTCGGTCACGCCCAGGACCGTGCTGGCCGGACGGTGCCCGCCGAAGTACGCCAGATTGCCCCGCGCCACCGCGGCGGCGTGCTGCCGCAGGTCCACGACGTACAGGGTCTGCGACACGATCTGGTTGCGGGTTGCTCCGTAGTGGTCCAGGACCCGGTCCATGTTGGCGTGCGTGCGCCGGAGCTGGGCGGCGAAGTCGCCCCCGTCCGGAAACTCACCCGCCTCGTCGAACGCGAGCTGCCCGGAGACGTGGACCAGCTCGCCCGACCTGATCGCCTGGGAGTAGCCGAAGTCGTCCTCGGCCGGCACGTCGAAACGGAACACATCGTGGGTGGTCATGGTGCTCGCCCTTCCGGCTGACTCTCTTGTGGTTACTCGGAAACCGTAGGAGAGTGAGGGCTGAACTGGAAGAACGCACTTTTCGGTGACTGGGGTACCTGATGGTGACCAAGCAACTGCTCAACGGCCTGCCCGAGGACGCGGACCTGCGGCGCGCGGACTCCCTGGCCCGGGAGATCTTCTCGGACGTCGCCAACAAGTGGGCCCTCCTGATCATCGAGGCGCTGGGCGAACGCACCCTGCGCTTCAGCGAGGTGCGCGGCGAGGTCGAGGGCATCAGCCACAAGATGCTCACCCAGAATCTGCGGATGCTGGAGCGCAACGGCCTGGTCCACCGCACGGTGCATCCGACCGTGCCGCCGAAGGTCGAGTACACCCTCACCGAACCGGGCCGCGCCCTGCGCGCCACGGTCGACGCGATCTGCGACTGGACCCAACGGCACCTCGGTCACATCGAGGAAGCACGGGAGCGGTTCGACGCCTGAGCGGCGTCACGGGGCACTCGGCCGAGTGCCCCGTGCTCGTGCCTACTGCACGACCGTGATCCGGTCCGCCGCCGGGGGCGTGATCGGGTCGGTCGCCGAGGAGTTGGCGGTCAGGTACTGCTCGAAGGCCGCCAGGTCGTCCGCGCCGACGAGTTCGTTCGTGCCCTCGCCCAGCGTGGTGAAGCCGTCGCCGCCGCCCGCGAGGAAGCTGTTCGACGCGACGCGGTAGGTGGCCGTCGGGTCGATCGGGGCGCCGTTCAGACGGATGGAGTCCGTCACCACCCGGTCCGCGCCCGACTTGGTCAGGTCCAGGGTGTAGGTGAGGCCGGACGAGATCTGGAGGATCTTCGGGGACGCCTCGTTCGGGCCGCTGACCTGCTCCTTAAGGACCTGGATCAGCTGGGCGCCCGTGTAGTCCCTGAGGTTCACCGTGTTGGCGAAGGGCTGGACCGTGAAGCCCTCGGCGTACGTGACGACACCGTCGCCCTCCGCGCCCGAGGCCGCGTAGGTCAGCGGGGCGCGGATGCCGCCCGGGTTCATCAGGGCCAGGTCGGTCTCCGGGTCCTGTGTCTTGCCGTACGCGAACTGCGCGTCGGCGATCAGGTCGCCCAGCGGGGACTCGGTGCCGTTCCGGTCGATGTCGGCGGAGACGTAGCCGATGGGGCGGTTGCCGATCGGGGCGGCGAGGGTGCTCCACCTGTCGATCAGGCGGGTCATGTCCGGCGCCTTGGGAACGTCGCGCGTCACCACGTGGTTCGCCGACTTCACCGACGTACGGGCGATGTCACCCGTCGCGCGGTCGTACGTCAGCGTGGTGTCCGTGTACAGGCGGCCGAAGGACGAGGCCGACGTGACCATGCGCGGGTTGCCCGCCGGGTCGGGGATCGTGCAGACGTACGCGTTGTGGGTGTGGCCGGTGACCAGCGCGTCCACCTGCGGGGTGATGTTCTTGGCGATGTCGACGATCGGACCCGAGATGCCGTCGCCCGCGCCCGGGGAGTCGCAGTCGTAGTTGTAGGAGGACGAGGCCGGGAAGCCGCCCTCGTGGATGAGCGCGACGATCGACTTCACGCCCTGGCGCTGCAGCTCCTTGGCGTACTTGTTGATCGTCTCGACCTCGTCCTTGAACTGCAGGCCCTTCACGCCCTCGGCCGAGACGATGTTCGGGGTGCCCTCCAGGGTCACGCCGATGAAGCCGACCTTGACGCCCCGCTGCTTCCACACCCAGTAGGGCTTGAGGATGGGCTTGCCCGTCTTCTCGTCGAGGACGTTCGCCGCCAGGTAGGGGAAGTCGGCGCCCTCGAACTCCTTGTCCGTGTAGCAGCCCTCGGTGGGGTGGCAGCCGCCGTTCTGGAGGCGGGCCAGTTCCCTGGCGCCCTCGTCGAACTCGTGGTTGCCGACGCTCGTCACGTCCAGGTCGAGCTTGTTCAGCGCCTCGATCGTCGGCTCGTCGTGGAAGAGGCCGGACAGCAGGGGGGACGCGCCGACCATGTCGCCGCCCGCGGCGGTGATGGAGTAGCGGTTGCCCTCGCGGGCCTCGCGCAGGTGGGTGGCCAGGTACTCGATGCCGCCCGCGTCGATCGTCTTCGTCGTGCCGTCCGGCTGGACCTCGGTGACGCGGCCGGAGGATCCGGCGGGCGGCTCCAGGTTGCCGTGCAGGTCGTTGAAGGAGAGGAGTTGGACGTCCTGGTAGCGGCCGTGGCCCTTCCCGTGGCCGCCATGGCCCCGGGCGTCTGCGCCCGTGCTCGCCGAGGCCGGCAGGGCCGCCGCGGCGAGCGCCCCGGCGGTGACGACGGTGGCGGCCGCGACGAGGAGACGGCTGGTACGGCGTCTGCGACGCGGCTGGTGCGACTGTGCTGTGGCTGGCATGCGCCCCCCTGTGGGTGTGCGTGGCGCGAGCCGCTGAGGAGACGGCTCGTCGGCGCAGCAGCCTAGAGTCAACGCGCGTAGCGCGACAGGGGCTTCCGGGTTACGACCTGGTTTAACTTCACTCCCTTCGTCCTCCTCGTCCGCTGCCGCCGCTCCGCCCCGCCCTCCCCTTACTCTCGTATGCATGACCAGCGACGACACCGTGCGGCCCGGCCGCCCCCGCTCGATCGAGACCCTCGCCGAACTCACGCCGGAGCAGACCGACGCCGTCCTCGCCCTGCTCACCGACGCGGCCCGGAACGACGGGCAGCACGCCGTGTCCGAGCAGGGCCGGCTGCAGTTGCGCGGGCCCGCGCGGGAGGGCGTCGCGCATCTGCTGCTCACCGTCGGCGACGACGAACTCGTCGGCTACGCCCAACTGGAGGGCACCGACCCGGTCGAGCCGCCGGCCGCCGAACTGGTCGTCCACCCCTCTCACCGGGGTCAGGGCCACGGGCGGGCCCTGGGCTCCGCCCTGCTCGCCGCCTCGGGCAAGCGGCTGCGCGTCTGGGCGCACGGCGGGCACTCCGCCGCCCGGCATCTCGCGCAGGTGCTCGGGCTGTCCCTGTTCCGGGAACTGCGGCAGATGCGGCGCCCGTTGGCCGGTCTGGAGCTGCCGGAGCCGCGCCTGCCCGAGGGTGTGAGTGTGCGTGCCTTCGTGCCCGGGCAGGACGACGCGGCCTGGCTCGCCGTGAACGCCGCCGCCTTCGCCCACCACCCGGAACAGGGCTCGCTCACCCAGCGGGACCTCGACGACCGAAAGGCCGAGTCGTGGTTCGACCCGGCGGGCTTCTTCCTCGCCGAGCGGGACGGCGAGCTGATCGGCTTCCACTGGACCAAGGTGCACGCGGAGGAGGGGCTCGGCGAGGTGTACGTCCTCGGCATCCGCCCCGACACCCAGGGCGGCGGCCTGGGCAAGGCCCTCACCACGATCGGCCTGCGGCACCTGGAGGGGCAGGGCCTGCCCACGGCGATGCTGTACGTCGACGCCGACAACAAGGCCGCCGTGTCGGTCTACGAACGCCTCGGCTTCACCACCCACGAGACGGACCTGATGTACCGCACGGAGACGTGACCCACCGACGGGCCGTACGGGGAGCGGTCCCCGGCGTCCGGCCGCACGGGAGCGGTCGCCAGCCGCCTGGCCGCACGGGAGCGGTTACTGACCTCCTGGCTGCACGGGAACGGTCACCGGCCGTCCGGCCGCACGGGAACGGTCTCCGGCCGCCTGGCCGTACGGGGAGCGGTCCCCGGCGTCCGGCCGCACGGGAACGGTCACCAGCCGCCTGGCCGCACGGAACGGTCACCGGCCTCCTGGCTGCACGGGAACGGTCACCGGCCGTCCGGCCGCACGGGAACGGTCACCGGCCGTCCGGCCGTATGAGGGCCGGACGCCGGCCGCGTCCGCGCCCCAGCGGCTCCGGCCCGCACGCCGCCCCCACCAGGACCACCGCCGCCGCCAGCACCGCCCACCGCTCGTGCCCGGCGGACCAGCGCGGGTCCTCGGCCTGGACGAACAGCGCCCAGCCCTCCGGCGCGAGCAGGGGCGCGAGAACGGCCGTGAGCAGCAGGGCCGCCGCGACGAACGGACCCGGACGGGCATCGTCCGTCAGCCGTACGGCCAGGGCCGCAGCGGCGAGGGCGAAGGCGCCCACCGTCACCGCCTCCAGGGTGACCCCGCCGACCGGGGGCCGGGACGCCGAGGGCGTCAGGAGCAGTACGGCCGTCCACCACAGCGCGGCGAGCGGCGCGACCAGGGCCACCCGCAGCGCCTGCCGGACGAGCCTCGGCGTCGGCACGGGCGCGGTGAGGTGGCGGGCCGGGTCGTCCAGCAGGAAGGCCAGGCCGAGTGCGCCGGTCAGGGCGGCGCCCCGCAGCAGTAACAACGTCTGCCAGGGGGCCGGTTCGGCGCCGGTCGCGGCCGGGGTGGCGGCGACCAGCAGGCCGAGGGCGCCCGCCGCGGCCAGGGCCCGCCAGGGGAGCGTGCGCCACAGTGGGCCGACCAGGTCCACCGTCAGCGATCCCCGGGACGCCGTCAGTCCTCGCACGAGTCCGCCTTCTTCGGGCCGGGCACGCCGAGGAGTTCGGCGACGCGGGCGGTCGTGACACCCGGTGCGGTCAGTTCGGCCCAGTGCTTCTTGACCCGGGCCCCGGTCCCGGCGGGCGGGTTCTCCAGCAGACGGCGTACGACGTCCGTCTGGCCCTCGGTCATGGACAGCGGGTCGGTGGGCGACAGGACGATCGCGGAGCCCGTCACGCTGTCGTCGAGGCGGACCCGGCGCAGGGCGTCCATCGGGTCGTCCTGCCAGCTCAGGGAGAGCCACATGACGGTGACCATCCGCCCGTCGCACAGCTCGCTGCCGGCCGCCTCCGTGCCCGCGACGAGGACGGCGGCGACCGCGCTGGAGAACTCGGGGACCCGGTTGCCGCCCCAGGCGGTGCCCACGGTGACCCGGTGCGGTTCGGTCGACGCGGGGATCGAGGCGTCGGTGCCCGGCCCGTAGCGGGCGTCGATCCGCTGCCGTACGACGAGTGGCCGGTCGTGCGCGGAGCCGCCGGCCACGGCCTGGACCCGGTCCACGACCTCGGCCCAGGCGCCGGTGCGGGGCGCCCACTCGGGGAGGGCGCAGTACGTCGAACCGCCGTGCTCGGCGCAGGTGAGGTCGGGGTCCGCCGAGGCGTGCTCGCGGGCCGCGGTCAGCTCCGGCGACGGCGTCACACCCCGGGCCTGGAGCACACCGCCGGTCACCGCGGCGGCGAGGCTCAGGGCGAGGCCGGCCCGGACGAACGCACCGCGTCCGCCGGCGACGGCCATGGCGAGGAAGGCGATGCACAGGGCCGCGCCCGCCAGGTACAGGGCGTGCCAGGCGGCGGGGCGTCCCAGCAGGTCGGAGGGCAGGGAGTCGGGGCCGATCACGGGGACGGCCGGTGCCAGCCAGGACAGCCCGCTCGCCTCGCTCGGCCCGGTCCCGAGAACGAACACGAACAGGAGCACGACCACCAGCAGGGGTGCGGCGAAGGCCGACATCGTCAGGCGGCCGAGCAGCACCCCAAGCGTCCCGAACGCCAGCACCGTCAGCGGCCCCACGGCCAGCTCGGCCGGCGAACCGTGTCCGACCGCACCCGGCTTGAGCGCCTCCCAGCCGAACTGCCCGGCCACGCAGACGGCGGTGAGCAGGGCGGCCGGTACGACGGACAGCGCGTGGGCGGCCGTACGGCGCCAGGGCTGCAGGACCAGCGTCGCGAAGTGCGGCTCGGTGCCGTGCCGTTCGGAGCGCACCACCGCGCGGGCGGCGCACAGCAGGACGGCGAGGCCGACGAGCATCGGCATGGACTGGGTGGCGCGGTCGGCGTCCTGGAGGACGGGGTTGCCGTCCCAGGAGTCCCGTGTACGCCAGACGATCCAGGCGACGTAGGCCACGAAGGCGATGACGACGGGAATGCTCAGCAGCAGCCTGCGGGCCTCGAACCGGGCGAGGGCGAGCACGGCCCGCGCTCCGCGGTCGTGGAGCGGTGTCTGCACGGGCGCGGACTCCTCCACCGCTACGGCGCTCACGCGGCCACCTCCGTGCCGGCGTCGTCCAGGACGAGCAGGTAGCCGTCCTCCAGGGTGGGGGCGGCGGGCTCGGCTCCCGGGGGCGGGTCGCCCACGTTCCGGAAGGAGCCGGTGCCGGTGCGCCACCCGGCCTTGGCGCCGGGGTCCTTCTCCGTGCTGCTCCACACCCTTCCGGCGGCCCGCGCCGTCAGCTCGGCCGGGGTCCCGTCGAACCGCACGGCGCCGGCCGCCATGACGATCACCCGGTGGCAGAGCATCGCCACGTCCTCGGTCTGGTGGGTGGACAGGAGCACGGTCCGCCCCTCCCCCGCCTCGGCGATCAGCTCCCTGAACCGCATCCGCTGCTCGGGGTCGAGACCGACGGTCGGCTCGTCGAGCACCAGAAACCCCGGGTCGCCCACCAGCGCGGCGGCCAGCGCGACCCGCTGCCGCATGCCGCCGGACAGCTTCTTGATCCGGCGTCCGCGCACGTCCCCGAGGTCGACCTCCTCCAGGACCCGCCGGACCTCGCGGTGCCGTTCCCTGCGGTCCGCCAGTTCCTTGAGGATCGCCACGTAGTCGACGAACTCGAAGGCGGTGAAGTCCGGGTGGAAGCCGGGCGTCTGCGGCAGATAACCGAGCCGCCGCCGCACCTCCTGGCGTCCGCGCGAGGTCCCGGGGTCGTGCCCGAGCACGGTGAAGGCGCCCCGGTCGGCGGGGACGGCGGTGGCGAGCACGCGCAGCAGCGTGGTCTTCCCCGCGCCGTTGGGCCCGAGCAGACCGGTGACGCCCGGGGTGAGCCGCAGCGACACGTCGTCGAGGGCGCGGGTGCGCCCGTAGTGCAGGCTCAGCCCGGAGGCGGAGACGGTGGGGGTCATACGGCACTCCCGTACGTGAAGGGAATCAGGAAGGAGGAGGGGTCGGCGAAGCTCACGCGGGGCCGCGCGCGAAGACGTCGAACCGGTCGCGGAACAGGAAGAGCAGCCCGGCGCCCAGCGCCGCCACGAGCCCGGAGACGCCCTGCCCGGCCGCGGTGAACGGTGCGAGCGTGCCCTCCCCGGCCCCGCGCGCCGCGTCGGCGGCCAGCAGCACGAGGGCCCAGGCGACCACGAGCACGGAGGGCGCGGTCACCGGCCCCAGCCGGGGGGCCAGCGCGAGCCCGGTCGTGGCGAGGGCGAGCCCGGGCAGCAGCCAGGCCAGGGCGGCCGGCCCGAACCCGGGCAGCGCTAGGCTGGCCAGGCCGCCCACCCCGAGCGCCACAACGAGCACGGCGACCGTGCGGATCATCAGCAGCCGGAAGCCGTGCATCGGCGAGACGACGGCCATCTCGTGCGTCGGGTCGAGCGCGGGCCCATAGGCGAGCGCCACCGAGACCAGCGGCAGCAGCGGGGCGCAGGCCAGGAACAGCGTGGGCCGGTCGGCGGCGCCAGCCGCGACGGCCACGAGGAAGGTCACGAGCAGCACGGCGGCGAGCGCGCCGAACCAGGACCGGCGCAGGACGGGGGTGGCCGCGAGCAGCCGCGCCGTGCCGTCGCCCACGCCGCACCGCACGAGCAGCCGCTCGAACCGGCCCGGCCGGGGGGCGTCCAGCTCGGCGTCGAGCCGTTCCCAGCCCGCGTCCAGCGCCGCGGTGTCGCTCACCGCGGCGAGGGTGCCCCGGCAGGTGGCGCAGGCGGTCAGGTGGGCGTCGGCGGACCAGAGCGCGGGCGCCGCCAACTCACCCCGGGCATAGGCCCGCAGGTCGTCCTCGTCCACATGCCAGGCGTCCCCGCGTCGGCTGTCCTCGATCGTCATGCCAGCGCCTCCCGCAGCTGCCGGCGGGCCCGCAACGCCCGCGTCTTGACCGTGCCCGGCGGGATGCCGAGCAGGACGGCCGCCTCACGGGTGGTCAGCCCGTCGACGACGGTGGCCTGGAGCACCGCGCGCAGCTCCGGCGAGAGCCTTATGAGCGCGCCGGCGAGGTCCCCGTGCTCGACCCCGGCGAGGACGCGCTCCTCCGCCGAGACCTCGTCCCGGTGCCGCAGGCGGGCCAGCGCCTGCCGCAGCCGCCCGCGCGCGCCGTCGCCGCGCAGCACGTCGATCAGCCGCCGCGAACCGATCCGCCACAGCCACCCGGCCACGTCCCCGTCCTCCCGATAGCGGGCGCTGCCGCGCCACACCGCGAGGAAGGTCTCCTGCACCACGTCGTCGACCACGGCGGGGTCGGCGCAGCGGCCGCGCATCCGGGCGGTCAGCCAGGGCGCGTACCGGCGGTACAGCTCCTCGAAGGCGCGCCGGTCGGCATCCGCCGCGACGGCCCGCAGCAGCTCCCCGTCGCTTCTCGTTTCGCTCACATCTCCTCATCGCACGGGCCCGCCCGATCGGTTCACACGATCTCAGGGGAGTTCGCCGGATGCCGCGGAGGCCCGATCGGAGGCGCGTATCGGGGCCCTTGTCGGGGCCCTTGTCGAGGCGGCTGTCGAGGCGGCTGTCAAGGGAGGTGTCGAGCCGCGTGTCGAAGCGAGTATCGAGGCGGGTACCGGAGGCCCGTAGCTATCCCGCACGTCATGTCCCCGTAACCATTGATTCAGACAGCCTTGCGAGGCTCACCGAATGAAGCCGACCGAGCCGCAGCCTTCCGGGCCCTTCAGGTCCTCCGGGCCTTCCGTGCCTTCCGACGCGCCTGACCGGCGCGCGGCGCGGAAGAATGGGTTCATGAGGCAGCCGAACACCCAGGCAGAGGTCCAGCCCACGCAGCACACGCCGCACGCGCACCCGCAGCAGGCGCAGCACCCGCAGCCGTCCGTGGGCTCCATCGCGGCGCACCGCCCGGACACCGTGGCCGCCACGGTCTCCGGCCTGGAGCCGGACATCGACGCCGACCTCGACGCGTACGAGGAGTCGGAGGAGTCCCAGGACGGCGGCGCCCGGCTCCCGCAGGGCCGTTTCCTGGACCGCGAGCGCAGCTGGCTCGCGTTCAACGAACGTGTTCTCGAACTGGCCGAGGACCCGAGCACGCCGCTGCTGGAGCGGGCCAACTTCCTCGCGATCTTCGCCAGCAACCTGGACGAGTTCTTCATGGTCCGCGTCGCCGGCCTCAAGCGCCGCATCGCGACCGGCGTCGCCACCCGCTCCGCCTCCGGCCTCCAGCCCCGCGAGGTCCTCGACATGATCTGGGCCCGCTCGCGCGAGCTGATGGCCCGGCACGCCGCCTGCTTCCACGAGGACGTCGCCCCGGCCCTCGCCGACGAGGGCATCCACCTGGTCCGCTGGAACGAGCTGGCCGAGAAGGAGCAGGCCCGCCTGTTCACCCTCTTCCGGCACCGCATCTTCCCGGTCCTCACCCCCCTCGCGGTGGATCCGGCGCACCCCTTCCCGTACATCTCGGGCCTCTCCCTCAACCTCGCGGTCGTCGTCCGCAACCCCGTCACGGGCCACCGCCACTTCGCCCGCGTCAAGGTCCCGCCGCTGCTCTCCCGCTTCCTGGAGGCCTCCCCGGGCCGCTACGTCCCCGTCGAGGACGTGATCGCGGCCCACCTGGAGGAGCTGTTCCCGGGCATGGAGGTGCTGGAGCACCACACCTTCCGCCTCACCCGCAACGAGGACCTGGAGGTGGAGGAGGACGACGCGGAGAACCTGCTCCAGGCCCTGGAGAAGGAGCTGATGCGGCGGCGCCTGGGCCCGCCCGTCCGCCTGGAGGTCGAGGAGTCGGTCGACCGCGAGGTGCTCGACCTCCTCGTCCGCGAGCTGAAGATCGGCGAGGCGGAGGTCTACCCGCTGCCCGGCCCGCTGGACCTCACCGGTCTTTTCCGCATCCACAGCCTGGACCGGCCCGAGCTGAAGTACCCGAAGTTCGTCGCCGGCACCCACCGCGACCTCGCCGAGGTCGAGTCCGCGTCCGCGCCGGACATCTTCGCCGCCCTGCGCACCAAGGACGTCCTGCTCCACCACCCGTACGACTCCTTCTCCACCTCCGTGCAGGCCTTCCTGGAGCAGGCCGCCACCGACCCGGACGTCCTCGCGATCAAGCAGACGCTGTACCGGACCTCCGGCGACTCCCCCATAGTCGACGCGCTCATCGAGGCGGCCGAGTCCGGCAAGCAGGTCCTCGTCCTGGTGGAGATCAAGGCCCGCTTCGACGAGTCCGCCAACATCAAGTGGGCCCGCAAGCTGGAGGAGTCCGGCTGCCACGTCGTCTACGGCCTGGTGGGCCTGAAGACCCACTGCAAGCTCTCCCTGGTCGTACGGCAGGAGGGCGAGACGCTGCGCCGGTACAGCCACGTCGGCACCGGCAACTACCACCCGAAGACGGCCCGCCTCTACGAGGACCTGGGCCTGCTCACCTCGGACCCGCAGGTCGGCGCGGACCTCTCCGACCTGTTCAACCGCCTCTCCGGCTACTCCCGGCGCGAGACCTACCGCCGCCTGCTCGTCGCGCCCAAGTCGCTGCGCGACGGCCTGGTCTCCCGCATCCACAAGGAGATCCAGCACCACCGCGCGGGGCGTCCCGCCTACGTCCGCATCAAGGTCAACTCAATGGTCGACGAGGCCGTGGTCGACGCCTGCTACCGCGCGTCCCAGGCCGGTGTGCCGGTCGACGTGTGGGTGCGCGGCATCTGCGCGCTGCGCCCCGGGGTGCCGGGCCTCTCGGAGAACATCCGGGTCCGCTCGGTCCTCGGCCGCTTCCTGGAGCACTCGCGCGTCTTCGCCTTCGGCAACGGCGGCGAGCCCGAGGTGTGGCTCGGCAGCGCCGACATGATGCACCGCAACCTCGACCGCCGGATAGAGGCCCTGGTCCGGGTCACCGACCCGGCCCACCGGGCGGCCCTGAACCGGCTCCTCGAGAACGGCATGTCCGACACCACCGCCTCCTGGCACCTCGGCCCGGACGGCGAGTGGACCCGGCATTCGACCGACGCGGACGGCCAGCCCCTGCGCAACATCCAGGAGATGCTCATAGACGCCCGGAGGCGCCGGCGTGGCACAGCGACACCTTGACCCGACGGATCACCCGACGGATCACCCGACGAACCCCACGGCGACCGCCGGACCGCCCCGTACGGCGGGCGCACACAGGGAAACGGGCCCCGACCGGGACGCGGCCCCGGACGCCCGGGCCGGTCTGGACCCGGACGACTCACCCGCCGTGGCGGAGACGGGCTCGGACAGCACGCAGATCGGGACCCGTACGGGCGCAGGCAGCGCACACGCGGGTGCGTCCACGACCTCGGGCAACCCGCACGCCGGAGCGGGTACGGGCGGCACGAGCGCCCACGCCGGGACGGACACGACGCCGGGCAGCTCGCACACCGGAGCCGGTACGGGCAGCACACATGCCGGGGCGGATACGGGCGACGCAGGCGCACACGCCGGGGCGGGCACGACGCCGGGCAGCGCGCACACCAGAACCGGTACAGGCAGCACACATGCCGGGGCGGATACGGGCGACGCAGGCGCACACGCCGGGGCGGACACGACCTCGGGCAACACGCACGCCGGAACCGGTACGACCTCGGGCGGCGCCCACACCGGAACCGGTACGACCTCGGGTCGCGCCCGCACCGGAGCCGGTGGGGGCGCGGACGCCAATGCCCTCGCGGACTACCTGCGCGCCCAGGCCACGGAGTTCCTGCGCGCCCTGCGCCGGCACCGCGAGTCCGGGGCGGGAGCGGGAGCGTCGGGCCCGGGAGCGGGCGGCCCGGGCCGTACGGCTCCGCCGGCCGACGACGTGGACGCGGTCCGTGCCCTGCGCCGTGCGGCCCGCCGCATCAGCGGCACCCTGCACACCTTCCAGCCGCTCCTGGACGCGAGCTGGGCCGAGGAGATGCGCCCCGAGCTGGCCTGGCTGTCCGGCACGCTGGCCCTGGAGCACGCGTACGCGTCCCGTCTGGAACGGCTGCTCCAAGCCCTGCACCGGCTCTCCGGCTCGTCGGCGTTCCCGGCCCCGCGCCCGGTGGGCCGGACCACTGCCGCTACCACCGCCACCAGCACCGCCACCACCGCCACCGTGCCGACCGGCGTACCCGCCCCCGCCCGTCCCGCCTCCCCGGACCGCGGCAGCCTCACCGTGGGCGCGGCCAAGGCGGGCGCGCTGCTCGACCGGCAGCTGACCCTGGCCCGTACCCGGGCGCACTCCACCGCCCTCCAGGCGCTGGGCAGCAGCCGCTTCCACGCCGTGGCGGACAAAGTCGCCTTACTGGCCAGCGAGGTCCCGCTGCGCGTCACCGCCCGCCCGAACCGCGGCGCCACCGCCCCCGAGACCACGCCCTGTGACCTGCGCCCGCTGGCCGCCGCCGCCGAGGAGCGCCTCGCCGACGCCGTGACCGCCCTGCCCCTGGTCGCCGCGGGCAGTCCCTACAACGCCCAGGCACTGGTCCACGGACTCTCGCCGGACCCCGCCCCGCACCCCCAGGACGCCCCGTGGCACCAGGTCCGCCTGCTGCTGCGCCTGCACCGGTACGCCCTGGAGGCACTGGCCGGCGCGGATGCCGCGGACGCCGGGGACCCGGGGGACGTGGTCGACGTACGCCTCCTCGCGGCCGGTGAGGCCCTGGACCGCCACCGCGACGCCTCGGAGGCCGCCGCGGCCGCCGCCCAGGCCGCCCGCACCCCGCGCATCGCCCCGGCGACGGCGTACGCGCTCGGCGTGCTCCACGCCGACCAGCGGCATGAGGTGGAGGCGGCGAGGTACGCGTTCCAGCACAGCTGGCGCAAGGAACCGATCAGGCTGCCGTAGAAACGGCCCGCGGGAGCGGCCCGCAGAAGCAGCCCGCAGGAGCAACCGTACAAACTGCCCGCAGGAGCCGGCCCCCGGCACCGCCGCAGGACCACGGGAGGTGTGAGCGCGCCGTGAGCCCCGCAGCCGACGACACCACCGTCCGCGCGGCGGGCTGCGTCCTGTGGCGCCCCGCGCCGCCGACCGCCCCCTCCGGCCCGGAGCTGTGCCTCGTGCACCGTCCGAAGTACGACGACTGGTCGCACCCGAAGGGCAAGCTGAAGCCGGGCGAGGACCCGCTCGCGGGCGCCCTGCGCGAGGTCGCCGAGGAGACGGGATACGCCGCCGTACCGGGCGTCGAGCTGCCCACCGTGCGCTACCTCGCGAACGGCCGCCCCAAGGAGGTCCGCTACTGGGCCGCGGCGGCCGGCACCGGCGCCTTCGTCCCGTCCGACGAGGTCGACCGCATCCTGTGGCTGCCCCCGGGAGCGGCTCGCGCCCGCCTCACCCAGCCCCGGGACCGAACCCTCGTCGACGCCCTCCTCGCGACGTGCCCGCCCGGAACCGGCCACCGAACCACTCCGTGAACGAGTCCCCGGACCGACCCCGGAACCGGCCCGTGTCCTCGACGTAAGCGTTCCGTGACCTCACCGCACCGTCCTCAGGGGTTCACCCGGCGTTCATTTACGCCCTTCGGCGCCTTCATCTCATCTGCCTAATTTCGGCCTTACCACTCCTCGCACGCCGCCGAATTCAGGACGGCGGCTCCTGGAAGGAACTCCCTCAAGTGAAGCTTCAGCGCATGAACCGGCGGGCCCTCGCTCTCGGTGCTCTCGCCGTCTCCGGCGCCCTGGCCCTCACGGCGTGCGGCTCCGACGACACCGGCGGCAACAGCAGCGGCGGCGACGCCAGCCAGGCCGCCTCCAACAGCAACATCAAGTGCGACGACGCCAAGGGCCAGCTCCAGGCCTCCGGCTCCTCCGCCCAGAAGAACGCGATCGACGCCTGGGTGAAGCAGTACGTCGCCGCCTGCAAGGGCGTGCAGATCAACTACAACCCGACCGGTTCCGGCGCCGGCATCACCGCCTTCACGCAGGGCCAGACCGCGTTCGCCGGTTCGGACTCGGCGCTGAAGCCCGAGGAGATCGAGGCCTCGAAGAAGGTCTGCAAGGACGGCCAGGCCATCGACCTGCCGATGGTCGGCGGCCCGATCGCGGTCGGCTACAACGTCCCGGGCGTCGACAACCTCGTGCTGGACGCCCCGACGATGGCGAAGATCTTCGACAGCAAGATCACCAACTGGAACGACGAGGCGATCAAGAAGCTCAACCCCGACGCCAAGCTGCCCGACCTGAAGATCCAGGCCTTCCACCGCTCGGACGAGTCCGGCACCACGGACAACTTCACCAAGTACCTGAAGGCCGCCGCGCCCGACGACTGGACGTACGAGGGCGGCAAGTCCTGGCAGGCCAAGGGCGGCCAGTCCGCGCAGGGCTCCTCCGGCCTGGCCGGCCAGGTCAAGCAGACGTCCGGCGCCATCTCGTACTTCGAGCTGTCCTACGCCAAGGACGGCATCAAGACCGTCGACGTCAAGACCGCGGCCGCCGAGCCGGTCAAGGCCACCGTCGAGAACGCGACCGCCGCCATCGGCGCCGCCAAGGTCGTCGGCACCGGCAAGGACCTCGCCCTGGAGCTGGACTACACCCCGGACGCCGCCGGCGCCTACCCGCTGGTCCTGGTGACGTACGAGATCGCCTGCGACAAGGGCAACAAGGCGGACACCCTGCCCGCCACCAAGTCCTTCCTGAACTACATGGCCTCGGAGGACGGCCAGGGCCTGCTGGCGGACGCCGGCTACGCCCCGATGCCCACCGAGATCATCACCAAGGTCCGCGAGACCATCTCGGGCCTGAGCTGACCCGAGTGCGGTCCGGTCCCCGCGGGGGCCGGGCCGCACCGTCCGGTGCACCGCCGCCAGGAGCCCCCGAGAGGGGCTCCGCCCGAGCCGCCGACCACGACGGCTCCGCAGACCGGAGAACCCGATGGACATGACAACGGACACCCAGAAGCCAGCCCCCTCCCCAACGTCCCAGCCGCCCGCGTCCGTGGACAGCGGCGCCACCCGGGGCGTCACCCGCCCCGGCGACCGGATCTTCGTCGGGCTCTCCCGCGGGTCCGGCATCCTCGTGCTGGTCATCATGGCCGCCATCGCGGCCTTCCTCTCCTACCGCGCCTGGCTCGCCATCAGCGAGGACGAGGCGAACTTCTTCACCAGCTTCGAATGGAACCCGACCGGTTCCCCGCCGGAGTTCGGCATCGCGGTCCTGGCCTACGGCACCATCGTGTCGTCGATCATCGCCATGGCCATCGCCGTCCCGGTCTCGGTCGGCATCGCGCTGTTCATCACGCACTACGCGCCGCGCAAGCTCGGCGGCCTCATCGGCTACGTGATCGACCTGCTCGCCGCCGTGCCCTCGATCGTCTACGGCCTGTGGGGCGCCCTCGTCCTGGTGCCGAACCTGGACGGCCTCTACGGCTGGCTGGACCAGTACCTCGGCTGGACCGGGATCCTCGAGTGGAACGGCGGCGCGGGACGCTCGCTGTTCACCGTGGGCATCCTGCTCGCGATCATGATCCTGCCGATCATCACCAACGTCAGCCGTGAGGTCTTCCGGCAGGTCCCGCGCATGCACGAGGAGGCCGCCCTGGCCCTCGGCGCCACGCGCTGGGAGGTCATCCGGATGTCGGTGCTGCCCTTCGGCCGCTCCGGCGTCATCTCCGCCTCGATGCTCGGCCTCGGGCGCGCGCTCGGCGAGACGATGGCCGTGGCGATGGTGCTCTCCCCGACCTTCGACATCACCCCGAGCCTGCTCGACCCGGGCGGCGGCACCTTCGCCCAGAACATCGCGAGCAAGTTCAACGAGGCCACCCAGATGGGCCGCGACGCCCTGATCGCCTCCGGTCTGGTCCTCTTCGTCATCACCCTGCTGGTCAACGGCGGCGCCCGCATGATCATCGCCCGCCGCAAGGAGTACTCGGGGGCCAACGCATGAGCCACGCAACCCTGACCCCCGCCCCCAAGAACCGCAGCTCCCTGCGCGCCGCCACGCTGCCCAAGTGGTTCCCGTGGGCGGTCGCGGCCGGCTCGGTCGTCGCCGGCCTCGGCATCAGCACGGCCGCCGGGCTGAACAGCAGCATCCAGTGGGCCCTGATCGCCGCGGTCCTCTTCGTCGCCGGTTCGTACGGCATCTCGGCGCGCGTCGAGGGCGGGCGGCAGGCCAAGGACCGGGTCGCGACCAGCATGGTGTGGGTCGCCTTCCTGATGGCGCTGATCCCGCTGCTCTCCCTGATCTGGGAGACCGTGAAGCAGGGCGTGAAGGTCCTCGACGGCTACTTCCTCACCCACTCGATGGGCGTGGTCGCCGACAGCGAGCCCGGCGGCGGCATCTACCACGCCATCCTCGGCACCCTGGAGCAGGTCGGCCTGGCCACGCTGTTCTCCGTGCCGATCGGCGTGCTCACCGCGATCTACCTGGTCGAGTACGGCCGGGGCCGGCTCGCCAAGGCCGTCACCTTCTTCGTGGACGTCATGACGGGCATCCCGTCGATCGTCGCGGGCCTCTTCGTGCTCAGCCTGTGGGTCCTGATCCTGGACATGGGTCCGTCCGGCGTCGCCGGCTCCTTCGCCCTGTGCATCCTGATGATCCCGGTCGTCGTCCGCTCCACCGAGGAGATGCTCAAGCTCGTCCCGAACGAGCTGCGCGAGGCGTCCCTCGCCCTGGGCGTGCCGAAGTGGCGCACGATCCTCAAGGTGGTCCTGCCGACCTCGGTCGGCGGCATCGTCACCGGCGTCATGCTGGCCGTCGCCCGCATCACCGGCGAGACGGCCCCCGTGCTGCTGTTGGTCTGGGGCACCGACTTCATCAACGCGAACCCCTTCCAGGACCCGCAGGAGTCGCTGCCGATGTACATCTACCTGCAGTACGGCGCGGGCTCCGACGCGGCCTACGACCGTGCCTGGGCGGCGGCCCTGACGCTGATCGCCTTCATCATGATCCTCAACCTCGCGGCCCGCGGCATCGCCCGCTGGAAGGCCCCGAAGACGGGTCGCTGACGCGACCGACGCACGAACAGTCAGCGACTCGGACCGAAAGAAGCAGTGATACCCATGGCCAAGCGCATAGATGTCAGCGGCCTCAACGCCTACTACGGCTCCTTCCTGGCCATCGAGGACATCTCGATGACCGTCGAGCCCCGCTCCGTGACGGCCTTCATCGGCCCCTCCGGCTGCGGCAAGTCCACCTTCCTGCGCACGCTCAACCGCATGCACGAGGTCACCCCCGGCGGCCGCGTCGACGGCAAGGTCATGCTGGACGACGAGAACCTCTACGGCGCCGGCATCGACCCGGTGGCCGTGCGCCGCGAGGTCGGCATGGTCTTCCAGCGCCCGAACCCGTTCCCGACGATGTCGGTCTACGACAACGTGGCGGCGGGCCTGCGCCTGAACGGCAAGTACAAGAAGTCCGAGATGGACGGCATCGTCGAGAAGTCCCTGCGCGGCGCCAACCTCTGGAACGAGGTCAAGGACCGCCTGAACAAGCCGGGCTCCGGCCTCTCCGGCGGCCAGCAGCAGCGCCTGTGCATCGCCCGGGCGATCGCGGTCGAGCCGAACGTCCTGCTCATGGACGAGCCCTGCTCCGCCCTGGACCCGATCTCCACCCTGGCGATCGAGGACCTGATCGGCGAGCTGAAGGAGCGCTTCACGATCGTCATCGTGACGCACAACATGCAGCAGGCGGCGCGCGTCTCGGACCGTACGGCGTTCTTCAACCTGGCGGCGGTCGGCCAGCCCGGCAAGCTGATCGAGATCGACGAGACGGAGCGCATCTTCTCCAACCCGTCGGTCCAGGCCACGGAGGACTACATCTCGGGCCGCTTCGGCTGATCCGCCCTCCCCATCCCCTCGCGGTGCTGCATGGCGGTGCCACCGCGAGGAGCACAAGGGCCCGCCCCCGAAACCGGGGGCGGGCCCTCTCACATGCCGTGCGGCGCCTCGCTAGAGGAACGCCAGGTTCACGATCCAGAACGACACCGCGGCCACCACCGCGGCGGCCGGCATCGTGATGAACCACCCCATGATGATGTTCTTCGCGACCCCCCACCGCACGGCGTTGACCCGCTTCGTGGCCCCCACACCCATGATCGCGGAGGTGATCACGTGCGTCGTGGAGATCGGCGCGTGGAAGATGAACGCCGACCCGAACATGATCGAGGCGCCCGTCGTCTCCGCGGCGAAGCCCTGCGGCGGGTCCAGCTCGATGATCTTCCGCCCCAGCGTCCGCATGATCCGCCAGCCACCGGCGTAGGTGCCCGCGGACAGCATCAGCGCACAGGCGAGCTTCACCCACACCGGGATCGGGTCGCCGTAGTCCTCGACGTCGGCGATGACCAGCGCCATCACCACGATGCCCATCGTCTTCTGCGCGTCCTGCAGACCGTGGCCCAGCGCCATGCCCGCCGCCGACACGGTCTGCGCGATACGGAAGCCGCGCTTCGCCTTGTGCGGGTTGGTCCGCCGGAAGATCCACATGATGACGGTCATCACCAGGTAACCGGCGATCAGACCGACGACCGGTGACACGAACATCGGGACGACGATCTTGTCGACGACCCCGTGCCAGTACACGGTCGTGCTCCCGGCCAGCGCCGCGCCGACCATGCCGCCGAACAGCGCGTGCGAGGACGAGGACGGCAGGCCGAAGTACCAGGTGATCAGGTTCCACACGATGGCGCCGACCAGCGCCGCGAAGAGGATCCCCATCCCCTTCGAGCCCTCGGGGGTCTCGATCACCCCCTCACTGACGGTCTTGGCGACCCCGGATCCCATGAACGCGCCGGCCAGGTTCATGACCGCGGCCATGGCGAGCGCCGCGCGGGGCGTCAGCGCGCGGGTCGACACCGAGGTGGCGATCGCGTTGGCCGAATCGTGGAAGCCGTTGGTGTACGTGAAGAAGAGCGCGACCCCGATGGTCACGACCAGAGCGAAGGTGTCCATGAACGGCTCAGGACTCCTTGACGGCGATGGTCTCCACCGTGTTCGCCACGTGCTCGAACGCGTCGGCCGCTTCCTCCAGCACGTCCACGATCTGCTTCAGCTTGAGCACCTCGATGGCCTCGTACTTGCCGTTGAAGAGGTGGGCGAGCAGCTTGCGGTGGATCTGGTCGGCCTGGTTCTCCAGCCGGTTGACCTCGATCCAGTACTCGGTGAGGTTGTCCATCGTGCGCAGGTTCGGCATGGCCTCGGCGGTCAGCTCGGCGGCCCGCGCCAGCACCTCGATCTGCTGCTCGACGCCCTTGGGCAGTTCCTCGATGTTGTAGAGGACGACCAGGTCGACGGCCTCCTCCATGAAGTCCATGATGTCGTCGAGGGACGAGGCGAGGTTGTAGATGTCCTCGCGGTCGAAGGGCGTGATGAACGAGGAGTTCAGCTGATGGAAGATCGCGTGCGTGGCGTCGTCACCCGCGTGTTCGGCGGCCCGCATACGCTCTGCGATCTCGGCCCGGGCGGATGCGTCCGCCCCGAGCAGTTCCATCAGGAGCTTGGAGCCCGTGACGATGTTGTCCGCGGAAGCGGCGAACATGTCGTAGAAGCTCGTCTCCCTGGGGGTCAGACGAAAGCGCACGTGGGGTCCTCGGGGTGCATCGGTTTCGGTCAGGCTGATGCTAGGCGCATCATCCGGCCACTGCTAACGGGCCGTCCCCCAGTGTCGCCCATCGGGCAGAGTGATGAGCAGGGGGGCGACGTCGGCCGCTCCGGCAAGGGCTCCCTACCCGGGAAAGTTCGTTACCATATACCCACCAGGGGTATATGTCCGTTATTGGAGGACGCGATGACCACCACCCAGGCCGGCGCGGGTGCGCCCTCCCCCGCCGCGGACCAGGCGGTGCAGCAGGTCGAGACGGACGGCACGGACATCGTGACCGACCACGACCGCGGGGTGCACGGGTACCACAAGCAGAAGGACGAGCACCTCAAACGCCTGCGCCGCATCGAGGGCCAGATCCGGGGCCTGCAGCGGATGGTCGACGAGGACGTCTACTGCATCGACATACTGACCCAGGTCTCCGCCTCCACCAAGGCCCTGCAGTCCTTCGCGCTGCAGCTGCTGGAGGAGCACCTGCGCCACTGCGTCGCCGACGCGGCCCTCAAGGGCGGCAACGAGATCGACGCCAAGGTGGAAGAGGCGACGAAGGCCATCGGCCGCCTACTGCGGACGTGAGCGCTCCTCGGCGACGCGCAGCACCTCGTCGATGCTCTCGAGGCTGAGCCGCTCCCGGGCGGCCGACGCCGCGATGATCAGGTCGCCGCACAGCTCGATCTCGGCGAGGGCCACGTGGTCCTGAACCGCCGTACCGCCGACCGGAGCCACACCCGTCACCTCGTCTCTGCCGTCACCGACTTCCTAGAGTAGGGAGCGGCCTACACACCGCGCATGGCACGGAAGGGCTAGTTCTTGCCGTCGGCCGCCGGGTCGCCCGGCTCCGCGGCGATCTTGCCGGCGTAGAT
Organism: Streptomyces sp. KPB2; assembly: GCF_003950055.1. Lineage (NCBI taxonomy): Bacteria > Bacillati > Actinomycetota > Actinomycetes > Kitasatosporales > Streptomycetaceae > Streptomyces > Streptomyces sp. KPB2. The sequence goes on along the minus strand of NZ_CP034353.1, from coordinate 4,400,949 downwards.
GTCCCGGTCCTCGGGCAGCCGTACGCGGACGGCGGCACCAAAGTCGTAGAGCAGCGTCGTCGAGGCGACGTCCACGGTGCCGGTGCCGTCCTGGCGCCCGTTGGAGAAGCTGAAGCGGTGCCGGACCTTGCGGATCCGGCCCTCGTCGTCGAGGTAGGCGTCGAACGGCACCTCGGCGGTGGCGAACCCCTCGGCCGCCGCCGCCAGCGCCTTCTTGTTGCCCTCCGAGGCACCGCGCGCGGCCCGCGCGAGATCGGCGGTCCCCCGGTAGTGCCGCACCTCGGTCCCGGCCAGCTCGGTGCGCCCCACGTACGTCGCCGTCCGCGTCCCGCGCAGCACCTCGGCGGCGGCGAACGGGTCCGTCGCCCCGCCGGTCACCAAGTTCCCGTCGGACAGCGAGTCGGTGTCCACGCGCACCCACTTGTCGTCGGGGACGCCGGCCCCCCGGTTCTTCATGAACAACGCCCCCGGCGCGAGCAGCTCGGTGATCGGCCGGTGCTCGCTCGACCCCGCCGGGTCCTGCGGCAGCCGCACCTTCAGCTGCCCGAGCCGCTCCTCGAAGTCGTACACGCCCTCGCCCCGGATGGTGACCCGCGTCCCACCGCTGGCCATCTGCATCGCGGTACGGGCCTTGGCGCTCCCGGCGGCCACCAGGCGGTCGGCGGCCCGGTGCAGCACGGCGACCGGATCACCCCCGCCGGCGCCCTGGACGGAGGCCCCCTCCCCGGCACCGGAACACCCGGCAGCGGCCAGACCGACGCAGACCAGACCCCCGGCGAGGGCGAGACCGCCGCCCGTCCGCCAACTCCGCAGCTCCCGCTCCCGCCCGACCATCGCCACCTGCTGTCCCAGCCTCACGCCCGTTCCGGACCCCCTGCCGTCCCGCTTAACGAGGGGCAGGCGACCCCGGTAACGTTGTGGGCGTGGCGCAGCAGGACGGTCTCGAAGCCCCCGGGGACGCCCCGGAACACCTCACGACAACGGTCGAACAAGGCCGCTTCTGCCTGGCCCGCTGCACCTGCGGCTGGCGCGGCCCGGCCAGAAGAGCCAGAAGCCAGGCCCGCACAGACGCCGATTCCCACACCACGACGTAGCTGCAGGCAGCCGCCACGCCGCCGTCGCTGCGGGCAGTCGTGCCGCTGGGGCGGCACGGGTGGGCGCAGCGGCACCCGGCCAGCGCCGGCCCGCGTCCCCACCCCCGCCCGGCACCCACGCCGTACACCTGTACAGCCGACGCCCAGGGAACCCCACCCCCCACACCCCCGTCTCCTCCCAAGACCCCCCACGGGACACGGGACGCGGAGGCGACATGCACCGGCGCACATTCCTGACCACCACCACAGCCACCGCCCTGGCGGCAACCACAACCGCCTGCACGGGCAAGGACCCGTCCACAGGCACCGACTCCAAAGCGACTCGGGCCACAACCACCCGCACATCCCATGTCGGCAACGGCGCCACCCCCACCCCCAAAACCCCCGCCCCCAAGGCCCCCGCCACCTGGACCGCCCTCGCCAAGTCCCTCGACGGCCACCTCGTCCGCCCGGGCGACCCCGCCTGGAAATCGGCCCACCAGCTCTACAACACCCGCTTCGACACCCTGAAGCCCACCGCCGTCGCCTACGCCGCCCACCCCGACGACATCCGCACCGCCCTCTCCTACGCCCGCGCCCACCACATCCCCGTGGCGATCCGCAACGGCGGCCACTCCTACGCGGGTTGGTCCTCCGGCAACGGCCGCCTGATCATCGACGTCTCGAAACTGAACCGCGTCCGCGCCGCCGCCGGCGAGGCGGTCATCGGCGCCGGCGCCAAGCTGATCGACGTCTACCGCGCCCTCGCCGCGAAGGGCGTGACCGTCCCGGCCGGCTCCTGCCCCACCGTCGGCATCTCCGGCCTCACCCTCGGCGGCGGCCACGGCGTCGTCTCCCGCGCCTACGGCCTGACCTGCGACAGCCTCACCCGGGCCACCCTGATCACGGCCGACGGCAAGGAGATCACCGCCGACGCGTCAGGCGACCACAAGGACCTCTTCTGGGCCCTGCGCGGCGCGGGCAACGGAAACTTCGGCATCGTCACGGAGTTCCACTTCCGCACCCACCCCGCCCCCAGAGCCGTATCGGCGTACATGACCTGGCCCTGGTCGAAGGCGGCCGCGGCCGTCCGCGCCTGGCAGGAGTGGGGCCCCGACCAGCCCGACGAGATCTGGTCCTCCCTCCACCTCGCCGCCGCTCCCGGCCACACCCCCACCCTGTCGGTCTCGGCCTTCTCCCTCGGCACCTACGGCGAACTCCAGAACGCCGTCGACCGCCTCGCCGACCGCATCGGTTCGTCCGCGAGCCACGTCTCCCTCAAGCGCCGTACGTACGAGGCGTCGATGGAGATGTACGCGGGCTGCTCGTCCTTCTCGACCGACGCCCGCTGCCACCTCCCGGGCTCGGCGCCCGGCCACTCCCCGGAGGGCTCGCTGGGCCGCGAGACGTACGCGGCCCGCTCGGACTTCTACGACCGCTCGATCCCGCCCGCCGGCATCAAGGCCCTGCTCGCGCAGCTCCCGAAGGTGCGCGGCGGCGCCGGCAGCATCGCGTTCACGGCGCTCGGCGGGGCGGTGAACCGCGTCTCCCCGACGGCCACCGCGTTCGTGCACCGGCGCTCCCGGATGCTGGCCCAGTACCTCGTCTCGTGGCGGCCGGGCACGAGCGGAAGGGCGCCGCAGTCCTGGCTGAATTCCGCCTACGGCGCGATGCGGCCGTACGCCTCGGGCGCCGCCTACCAGAACTACACGGACCCGGATCTGACGGACTGGCGGAAGGCCTACTACGGAGACGCGGCCCCGCGCCTGGCGCGCCTGAAGCACCAGTACGACCCGGACCGCGTCTTCACCTACCCGCAGGCACTGTGACCGTCGAGCGGTGAGCGTCAGGCGGCGAGATCCCGCTCGCCCGACGTCTCGGCGCCGCTCTTCTCGCGCGCGCCCGGAATCACGGCACCGCGTCCGGCGGCACCCGACCGTCCTCGCGCGCTGACCAGCCACCCCACCCGGGGCGAGCGCTCGACGGCCCGGGTCAGCGGCGTCAGCAGCGCCATGGCCACCGGCGACAGCAGCAGCGCGACCGCCGTACCGAGGGCGAACCCGCCCACGACGTCCGTCGGGTAGTGCACGCCCATGTAGACGCGGGCGAAGCCGCCGAAGAGCGCCAGCACGATGGCGGCGATCCCGAACTTCCGGTTGGCGACGAACAGCGCGACGGCCAGGGCCATGCAGAGCGTGGCGTGATCGCTCACGAAGGAGAAGTCGTTCTTCCCCTCCACCAACACCTCGAGTCCGTCATGGGACTTGAAGGGCCGGGGCCGCTCGACGAAGCCCCGTATCGGCACGTTGACGAGTACGGCGACTCCGGCCGCGAGCGGCGCCCAGACCAGGGCCGCCACGTTCGACGCCGCGTCCTCACCGCCCCGCCGGCGCACGCCCCACCAGCACCACAGCACCAGCAGCACGATCGCGAACAGCAGTCCGTACTCGCCGACGAACTCCATGACCCGGTCGAACCAGTGCGGCGCGTCCTTGGCCAGGCCGTTGATGTCGTAGAGCAGCTCGACGTCGGGGTTCGACCCGGATTCGGCGAGTCCAGCCATGGTGCTGCGGCCCCTTCGTCATGTCCTGAGACGCACCGAGCGCGCGCCTCTTCTGCCACCCCCGTGGTCAGCTCACGTCAACAGGAACGCACGGTCCCCATTGATACGTTCCACACTCCACTGAATGATCACGCAGACGTTATCGAAGAGAGACACGTCTCCGCAGCTCAGGGCAGGGTTTCACGCTGGGTTCAAACCCTCCCATTCACACCGTGGTGGGCAACGCTTTCGCGCCATCTTCGGTGACCCGGGTGGCCCCGAAGTAGTCGGGCGTGTCGATCGGGTCGAACCGGATCACGGCCCCCGTCCGCGGCGCGTCGATCATGTATCCGCCGCCCACGTAGATCCCCACGTGCCGGATGGCCCGCGAGTTGGTGAGGTCGTCCGAGAAGAACACCAGGTCCCCGGGGAGCAACTCCTCCCGCCGGGGGTGCGGCCCCGCGTTGTACTGGTCGTTGGCGACCCGGGGCAGCTCGATCCCCACACTCTCGTAGGCGGCCTTGGTCAGCCCCGAGCAGTCGAACCGCCCACCCTGGTCGGCGGTCCCGTTCCCGCCCCACAGATACGGCGTCCCGAGCTTCTTCTGCGCGAAGGCGATCGCCCCGGCGGCCTGCTCGGACGGGTCGACCCGGCCGGTGGGCGCGGCGAAGCTCTTCTCGAGCGTCGTGATGACCTTGACGTAGTTCTGCGTCTCCTTGTACGGCGGCACGCCCTGGTACTTGATCACCGCATAGGCCCCCGCGTTGTAGGAGGCCAGCATGTTCTCGGTCGGATCGCCGGGCACGTCCTTCACGTACGAGGCGAGGGAGCAGTCGTACGACGCCGCCGACGGGATCGCGTCCGCCGGGTCCCACACGTCGCGGTCCCCGTCCCCGTCCCCGTCGATGCCGTGGGTGGCCCACGTCCCGGGGATGAACTGCGCTATCCCCTGCGCCGCCGCCGCGCTCCGCGCCTTCGGGTTGAACCCGCTCTCCTGGTACAACTGGGCCGCGAGCAGCGCCGGGTTGATGGCGGGGCAGAGGTTCCCCCACTTCTGCACGATCGGCTGGTACGCCGCGGGCACGCTTCCCTTGGCGAGCTTCTTGGCCCCGCCGCCCGCCCCGCCGGTCAGATTCCCGGCGACGAGGTAGACCCCCACGACGAGCAGCATCACGAAGCCCATCCCCAGGGCAACCGCGGCACCGGCACCGACCCACATCTTGCGCATGGTCCAACCATCCCCCATGCGAACGCCGTTCAGTGACGTTTCCCGGCCATGTCGTCGCGACGGCACTCGGCCCACAGCAGCTTGCCGCCCTTCGACGCGCCGAGCTCGCGCAGTACGGACACGCCCACGGCGTCCGCGCAGGCCCGCACCAGGTGCAGCCCCCGGCCACCCTCGGCGTCGCCCGGCGGTACGTCGCCGTCGCCGGGCCTGCCCTCCCGGAACCCGGCCGGCACCCGCCAGTCCCCGTCCCACACACCCACCCGCAGCCGCCCGGGCTCGCGCGACAGGATGCGGAGGGCGTAGGGGCCGGTGGTGTGCAGGTGGGCGTTGGCGAGCAGCTCGGCGGCCAGCAGTTCGGCGGTCGGGGTCAACTCCCCGAGGCCGTGGGCGGCCAGCGTGGCACGCAGGGTTGTGCGGGCGATCCCCGGTGCGCGTGGATCGTGCGGGAGGTGGAGGGTGTAACCCCAGGACGGGTTTACGGTGGCCATGGAAGTCTCCGGTCGGTTTGGGTAGTTGGCTGGTGGTCGGGGTGCCCAGTGGCATGCCGGTCCGTCGACCGGTGCGCTTCTGGGCGAGGGCGCCAGTTGTAAGGTAGCCGCCACCGGATAAGTACTTAGCCGGATAGCGGAAACTGGCTTAGCTTCCACTCGTGTGGGTGACCAAAGCGCCAAGGAGGCGGCGAGCCCGTGAGAGCGAACCCGACCGGGCGTCAGCTACGACTCGGCGCTGAGCTGCGAAAACTGCGCGAAAGGGCAGGCCTGACGTCCACTCAGGCCAGTCAACTGCTCGGCGTGAAGCAGAACCAGATCAGCAACACCGAGGCCGGCCGCATGGGCGTGAGCGCGGAGCGCGTCCGCGCCCTCGCCTGTCACTACGAATGCTCGGACCGCGCCCTCATCGACGCCCTCTGCGCCATGACGGCAGAACGTACCCGTGGCTGGTGGGAGGAGTACCGGGAGATCCTCCCCGGCGCGCTGCTCGATCTGGCCGAGGTCGAGCACCACGCGGTCCGTCTCCGCACGGCCATTACCGCGCACATTCCCGGCCTGCTGCAGACGACGGACCACGCCCGCGAGCTCTTCCACCACGTCGTACCGGACCTCACACCGCCCGACATCGAGCACCGCGTGTCGTTCCGCATCAAGCGCCAGACCGTCATCTTCCGCGACGCACCGGCCCCCTACCTCGCGCTGATCCACGAAGCCGCACTGCTGATGCAGTTCGGAGGTCCGACGATCGCGCGCCGCCAGCTTCAGCACCTCGTCGAAATGAGCGAGCGGGACAACGTCACCATCAGGGTCATCCCGTTCTCCGCCGGAGGCTTCCCGGGCTCCGGACAGTCGATCTTCTACTCCGCCGGTCCAGTGCAGCAGTTGGACACCGTCCACCTGGACCAGTCCCACGGCCCCGTGTTCCTGCACGCCGCGGCCCAGCTCGACAAGTACCGAGTGCTGCTGGACCGCACCGAAGCCAAGGCGCTCTCACCGGCGGACTCACGGGACCTCATCCATCGCGCCAGTCAACGCCTGTGAAGGGATCGAGCATGGTCGAGTACACGTGGCAGAAGTCGTCGTTCTGCGGCGAGGGCGACTCCTGCATACACGTCGCCGCAACCCCCGGCGCCGTCCATCTGACCGAAAGCGGCGACCCCACCGGTTCCATACTCACCGTCACCCCCACCACCTTCGGCGCCCTGCTCACCGCGTTGAAGTCGGACAGCCGGCCGTCGGCCACGGAGGTCACCGTCGCCACGTCCGACGGCGGCATCGTCCGGGTGCACGCCACCGGCACGCCGGGGACCGCCGTCACGACCGATCACCACAAGTGGGAGACCTTCGTGCGCGGCGTGCGCGCGGAGGAGTTCGACCACTTCGCCTCGTAGGCACCGTCGGCCTGCGCGCAGGCGGCCTGGTCCCAAGGTCGCTCCCGAGATGGGTCCGCAGGCCGAGGCGAGTCCACATCCACCGGCGTGATCATGTGGTTCGTTCGCACGAGTCGAGGAGGAGCCATGCAGGTGGAGCAGGTGGACTGGGTCGACATCCCGGCCGGGTTACTGCGTCGGGGCACGCCGGTGGACGAGGTGGGGGCCGTGGCCCGCCACTACGCGGACACCGGCGTGCCTCTGGAGTGGTACCTGAAGGAGACACCGCGCGCGGAGATCCACGTCCCCGCCTTCCGGATCGCCCGCACACCGGTCACGGTCGGCCAGTGGACCCGCTACGCGGCGGCCACCGACCGACCGCTCCCGAGTCCGTCGCCGTCGGACCACCCGGTCATCGGCGTCACCTGGGAGGCGGCGACGGACTACTGCCGGTGGATCGGGGAGCGGCTCGGCGGCCTGGCCGTACGGCTGCCCACGGAGGACGAGTGGGAACGCGCCGCCCGGGGTGACGACGCCCGGGAGTTCCCGTGGGGCGAGGAGTACCGCACCGGTCTGGCCAATCTGGTGGACCTCGGCATCGGCACCACGACGCCGGTCGGCTCGTTCCCGGACGGAGCCGGCCCCTTCGGGGTGCTGGACATGGCGGGCAACGCCGACGAGTGGACGTCCACCCTCTACGCCCCCTACCCCGGCGCACCCGAGGAGGTGCCGCGCACCGAGGACTGGGCCTTCGACCGGCACATCACCCGGGGCGGCGCGTTCCGCCACGACCGGGACCTGGCCCGGTGCGCCCGCCGCCACGGCGCCTACGAGGCGGACCTCGCGGCGATCGGCGTGGGCTTCCGCCTGGCGGCACCGGCCGCGTAGCGCCGAAGCCCGGGACGGCATCTGACCTCTGACACCGAATCAGGGCCTAACGATCGAACCGCATCACAGGTTTCGCTTACACATCGTTGCCAGCCATGCCCCGCCGTGATACACAGAGTGACGATACGACCACCAGAAGCCGTCTCGGCGCCGACTGACCAGCCGACGCCGGACGGTGGCAAGCTGTTCGCATAAAACCCGCCAAACAATGACGCCAAGGCGACATGCCAAGGCCTCATCGTCGGCGACAATGAGGCTTGACCTCTGCACGCCCGCAGAGGGCGCGGAACTACCCAACAGGGGCGGTGACTTACATGCTCTTTGCGGCCGACGAGGGAGACATCAACACCATCATCGGGGGGATCGCTCCGGACTGGGGCCCCTTCGGTGCGCTGGGGACCGAGGCGAAGACGATGGTCCAGGTCGTCATGGCCGTCGCCATTCTGCTCTGCCTCGGCATCGCCATCTGGGGCGCCGCCAAGCAGCGCATCGGGGCCACCGCGCTCCGGGACACCTTCAGCGCGGAGCAGGGCAAGGGCCTGATCATCGCGGGGCTGACGGGTGTGTTCATCATCGGCTCACTCGGCACGCTGTTCACCATCGTGTACGGAATGGCCGTATAGCCCGGCACCCATCCGTCCCTCCCCGCCCATCCCACCCGCCCGTCGTGCCAACCGGCTGAGGTTGCGTTTCCCTGATGTCGAGTCATAACACCGCGCCCGAGCGGGACCCAGCACGGCTACCGTCGTACGTACACGGCCGACCCGACGTCGAGGGGGCGTACGCGGCATGAGTCTCGGAGACGATCACCAGTCGTCCGGCGATTACGGCGGCACCGGCCAGACCCGACTCCGGCTCCCGGAGGAGGACGGCGCCCCCCGACGCGGCGGGCGCTCCTCCTCCCGGAGCCTGGTCACCGTGGTCGGCGTCGTCGTCCTGCTCATCGCGGCGATCGCCTTCGCGAACCGTGGAGGAGACGATTCCGCATCTGCGGAGGGTGGCGCCGGGGACAAGCCGAAGACGTCGGCGACAGCGCCCACGGGGACCCGCCCGGTGCAGTCGGGCTTCGCCCATGACGAGCAGGGGGCGCAGAGCGCGGCGGCGAACTATGCGGTGGCGCTGGGTTCTGACGGGATGTTCACCAAGTCCAAAAGAGACGCCATCCTCCGGTCCATCATCGTGCCCGACAGAGTGGCGGACTTTGAGACCACTCTGGACAGGGCATACAGCCCGGACTTCAACAAGGCTGTTGGCCTGAATCAGGACGGCTCGACGCCGAAGGGCTACACCTTCGTGTCTCGCACGAGTCCGATCGGCACCAAGGTCACCGAGAAGTCGGCCGACAGCACGACCGTCGAGGTCTGGTGCAGCGGGCTTCTCGGACTCGCTGGTCAGAACTCCACCGCCCCGGTCACGAGCAGCTGGTTCACCATCACCATGCAGCTTGCGTGGGTCAACGATGACTGGAAGATCGTGACGCACTCGCAGAAGGACGGCCCGGCACCGATTCCTGGTGACGACAAGGCATCCAGCGCGGACGAGATGGCCAAGGCCGTCAAGGAGTACGGAGGGTTCTCTTATGCCCGCTAACCGCCGCGTACTCCAACTGACCGGTGTCGTGGCAGCCGTGCAGACGGCAGCGTTCCTCTTCGCCACCCGTGCCTTCGCCGATCCCTCTCCAACGCCGAGCAACGACCCCTGCGACCTGATCCACGGCCCCGCCAAGGACTACTGCGAGCGAGGCGAAGGCGGGGGATCCGGTGGTGGGGGCGGGTCGGCCCCCGACACCCTTCCCTCCACGCTCGACCCCCTCTCCTCCCTCGCCAAGGGCTGTGCCGACGCCGCCGCCTGGACCGTCGACACGCTCAGCAACGCCGTGAAGAACACCGCCGACGTCGACTTCACGAACGGCACCTTCCTCAAGCAGTACGGCATCGTCTTCGCCGCGTCGACGATCCTCACCCTGGTCCTCTGGCTGCTGGCGGTGGCCAAGCGGGCCGTGCGCGGCGTCCCCTTCACCACCGCGCTCTCCGAGGCCGTCGGGTTCCTCTGGCTCACCGTGCTGGCGTCGGCCTTCACGCCGCTCATCCTGTACACGGTCGTATCGGCCACCGACGCCGTCACCGACGTCCTCGCCAAGGGCACCGGCGACCAGACGGACACGTTCTTCGGCACGTTCAGCGAGGCGCTGAAGCAGGGCAACGACATCGGCGGCGGCCCGATCATGCTGATCCTGGTGTCGTTCGTGTCGATCATCGCCGCCGGCGTGCTCTACCTGGAGCTGTACCTGCGCGCCGTCCTGCTCTACGTCGGCGCCCTGCTCGGCGTCGTCGTCTACGCCGGCCTGGTCGACAAGAACCTGTGGGGCCACGTCCGCCGCTGGGCGGGCATCATGATCGCCGTGATCATGGTGAAGCCCGTGATCGTCATCGTGCTCGGCCTCGCCGGCGCGCTGACCACGTCCGAGGGGCCGGACTCCGTCGCCGCCATCGTCTCCGGCCTCGCCATCATCCTGCTCGCGATCTTCGCCTCGGCGATGATCTACCGCTTCGTCCCCGGCTTCGGCGACGAGATCGCCAACGGCCGCAACAACCGCATCATGCAGGGCGCCGAGGGCAAGGCCGCCGCCGTGATCAGCTCCCCGGCGAACCTCGTCGCCCAGGGCATCAGAACCCACAGCAGCCGCAACAACGGCGACGGCGGCGGACAGTCCTCGTCCTCCGCGGCCGCCCGCCCCTCGAACCCCGCCTCCGGCGGAGTCGCCGCGCACAGCTCGCGCCCCTCGAACGGCGGCGGCGGAAATGTCCCCTCCGCCGCACCCGCACCGCGCTCCGGCAGCCCGGTGAACACACCGCACGCAAGCAACACCCGCAACAGCAAGAGCACAGGAGGTGACGGGCGTTGACGACCGAGTCCCACATGTCCCATACGGTCACGCCCCGCCGTACGTATCTGATCGGCCGCGCCCGGCCGAACGCGATCGTCGGCCGCAACCGCGAGACCGGTGAGATCGCGCTGATCGTCGCGGGCGCGTTCCTCGGCATGATGTGCGGGCTCCTCGTCCCCGTCCTGTCCCTGCGCATCGTGCTGCTCGTCGGCTTCCCGATGCTCGCGCTGGCGGCGGTCTACGTGCCGTACAACCACCGCACGTTCTACCGGTGGTTCGAGATCAACCGCAGCTACAAGCGGACGCTCCGCAAGGGTACGACGTACCGTTCCGGCGCCATCGAGGCGGGCACGAGGATCGACGGCCGGGAGGTCGAGGTCGGGCCACCGCCCGGCATCGGCCGCATCTCCTGGCTGGCGGCGCCCTTCGGGCCGGACGAGATCGCCGTACTGCTGCACGCCGACCGCAAGACCGTGACGGCCGCCATCGAGATCGAGGGACCCGGCGTCGGCCTGCGCGACTCCGAGGACCAGGAAGCCCTCGTCGACCGGTTCGGCACCCTGCTCAAGCACGTGGCCAACGGCGACGGCTTCGTCACCCGCATCCAGATGCTCGCCCGCACCCTCCCGGCCGACCCGGACGCGCACGCCAAGGACGTCGCCCAGCGCGGCGACGACAGGTCACCGGCGTGGCTGCAGCAGTCGTACGACCAGCTCCAGTCGATGGTGTCCACCAGCAGCGAGCAGCACCGCGCCTACCTGATCGCCTGCATGCACTACAACCGCGAGCTGGCCGCCGAGGCGCACACCATGGCGCGCGCCGCCCGCCCGCACACCGGGCGCAAACTGGACCGGGACGCCGGACTCGCCGTCGTGATGGCGCGCGAGCTGACCGACATCTGCTCCCGCCTCCAGGAGGCCGACATCCGGGTGCGCCAGCCGCTCGGCCAGGGCCGGCTCGCCTCGCTGATCCACGCCATGTACGACCCGGACCACCCCATCGACCACATCCAGGCGATGACCAAGCGCAACGCCTGGCCGGCCGAGCTGGACGCCATGGAGCCCACCTACCTCCAGGCCAAGACCCGCGAGTCCGCCACCCGCGCCCCCTGGTGCCACGCCACCGCCTGGATCAAGGAGTGGCCGATGACCCCGGTGGGCGTCAACTTCCTGGCACCGCTCCTCGTCCACACCCCGGACGTGATCCGCACCGTCGCCGTGACGATGGACCTCGAACCCACCGAGGTCGCCATCGAGCGCATGCTGACCGAGAAGACGAACGACGACGCCGAGGCGTCCCGCGCCGCCAAGATGAACCGGACCGTGGACCCCCGCGACATCGCCGCCCACGGCCGCCTCGACCAGCGCGGCGAGGACCTCGCCAGCGGTGCGGCCGGCGTCAACCTCGTCGGCTACATCACCGTGTCCTCCCGTACCCCCGAGGCCCTGGCCCGCGACAAGCGGACGATAAGGGCGTCGGCCGGAAAGTCGTACCTGAAACTGGAGTGGTGCGACCGTGAGCACCATCGCGCCTTCGTGAACACTCTTCCGTTCGCCACCGGCATCCGAAGGTAGGGGCTGAGCCTGATGCGGGACCCGCTGACCGTCCTCACCGACGCCTTCACGTCCTTCCTGTTCGGGAAGGTGGAGACGACCCGCCTCCCCGTCCGCACGTCCACCGGCCAGGCCCAGGCGGTCTACCTGCCGACGGCCGCGCCCGGCCTCGGCGACTCCGGCGTGATCATCGGCCGCGAGGTCTACTCCGGCAAGGGCTACATCTACGACCCCTTCCAGCTCTACGGCCAGCAGCTCCCCGCCCCGCACTGGCTGGTGCTGGGCGAGTCCGGCAACGGCAAGTCGGCCCTGGAGAAGACGTACGTCCTGCGCCAGCTCCGCTTCCGCGACCGCCAGGTCGTCGTCCTGGACGCCCAGGGCGAGGACGGCGTCGGCGAGTGGAACCTCATCGCCGAGGAGCTGGGCATAACGCCCATCCGCCTCGACCCGATGGCCGCCCTCGACCACGGCATCCGCCTCAACCCCCTCGACCCCGCGATCACGACGACGGGCCAGCTGGCGCTGCTGAGGACGATCATCGAGGTGGCGATGGGCCACGGCCTCGACGAACGCTCGGGCTTCGCGCTCAAGGTCGCGCACGCCTACGTCAACGAGACCATCGTCGAACGCCAGCCGGTCCTCACCGACATCGTCGAGCGGCTCCGCCACCCCGAGCCGGAGTCGGCCGAGGCGATGAACGTCGCCATAGACGACGTACGGGCCTGGGGCCTGGACGTGGCGCTGGTCCTGGACCGCCTCGTCGACGGCGACCTGCGCGGCATGTTCGACGGCCCGACGACCGTCGGCATCGACCTCGACGCGCCACTCATCGTCTTCGACCTCTCCCACATCGACCGCAACTCCATCGCGATGCCGATCCTCATGGCCATCGTGGGCGTCTGGCTGGAGCACACCTGGATCCGCCCCGACCGGAAGAAGCGCATCTTCCTGGTCGAGGAGGCCTGGCACATCATCAACAGCCCGTTCGTGGCGCAGCTGTTCCAGCGGCTGCTGAAGTTCGGGCGCCGGCTGGGTCTGTCGTTCGTGGCGGTGGTCCACCATCTGTCCGACGTCGTGGACGGCGCGGCGGCCAGAGAGGCCGCGGCCATCCTCAAGATGGCCTCCACCCGCACCATCTACGCCCAGAAGGCCGACGAGGCACGCGCGACCGGACGCGTCCTCGGCCTGCCCCGCTGGGCGGTGGAGATCATCCCCTCCCTCACCCCCGGCATCGCGGTGTGGGACGTCAACGGCAACGTCCAGGTGGTCAAACACCTGATCACCGAGACCGAACGCCCGTTGGTCTTCACCGACCGCGCGATGACCGAGTCCTCCACCGACCACCTGACCGACGACGCCCTGCGCGCCGCCGAGCTGGAGGCGGAGGAGCGGGCCGCGGCGTTCATGGAGCAGCACATCGGCGACTCGTCGGAATCGACGGTGGCGTAGGACGACGGTGGCGTAGGACCAGAAACGGAGAGGCACCGGACGCATGAGACCGGACGACCGCCGCGATCAGCGGCCGGCCCAGGGCGGCATCCCCGACGGCCTGCTGATCGGCGTACTGGCCTTCCTCCTCGGCATGACCCTGCTGGTGTGGACGGCGACGGGCCTGTCCGCCCTGTTCGCCCACGGCTCCTGGCCCGACGGCATCGGCTTCACCGACACCCCGTCGGCCATGCGCCACCTGATCGCCGAGCCCCACGACATCCCCGGCGCCTGGCCGGACGCCCCCGAGGCAGCGCTCTCCGGTTACGGGCTGTTCTGGGGCCTGTTCATCGGCCAGCTGATGGTGCTGGTGGTACTCACGGTGTTCGTGATGGGCACGGTGGCCCGGTGGCGCGCGGTACGGCAGCGGAGGCGCGAGTCGCCGGCACCGGCACCGGCACCGACGGCGCAGGAGCAGCCGGTCGAGGAGCCCCGCGTCCGTGAAGCACCGGTACACGAGGTACGGGTGAGCGAGGTACCGGCAAGCGAGGTACCGGTGCACGAGGTGCCCACCCCGAGGGCGCCGCACCAAGCCCCGGCTCCGGAACCCGAGCCCGAGCCCCTGGCCTCCGTGCCCCACGGCAAACGGGTGAGCGGATGGGAGCCCCACCGCGCCGAAGGCGGGGTGCACTACGGCCCGAGGGACAGCCGCCACGAAACCGCAACCGGCGCCCTGCGGGACGCGGAGGGCGCCGCCCTCGTCATCACCTCCAACCCCGCCCTCTGGTCGGAGACCAAGGACGCCCGCGCCAAACTCGGCCCCACCCACCTCTACGACCCGAACCACCTCTGCGACACCCCCGCCCGCTTCCACTGGTCCCCCACCGCGGGCTGCGAGGACAAGGCGACGGCCACCGCGAGAGCCACCGCCCTCCTCGCACCGGTCCGCCCCACCGCCCGCCTCGACCAGGCGCTCGGCGACACGGCCGAACTCCTGCTGCGCAGCTACCTGCACGCCGCCGCCATCGACGGCCGCACCGTCCGCCACGTCCACCGCTGGTCCCAGGGCCTCCAGGTCCAGGACGCCGTCCGCATCCTGCGCACCCACCCCAAGGCCGCCCCCGGCGCCGCGGGCGAACTCGAAGGCTCCCTCACCGCCCACCCCGAACGCCGGGACATGGCCCAGCAGCTGACGGCCCGTGCCCTGGCCGCCCTCTCCACGGTAAACATCCGCGAGGCCTGCACTCCCAACCGAAGTGATGCCCTCGCCTTGGATTCCTTCGTCCACGAACAGGGAACCCTTTACGTGGTGGGGGAATCCATTGAGGACCCCCGGACGAGCCCGGGCGCGATGCCGCTGCTGACGGCGCTCGTCTCCAGCGTGGTCGAGCGCGGCCGGCGCATGGCCGAACGGTCATCCTCCGGTCGCCTCGACCCACCAATGACCCTCGTCCTGGACGACGTGGCCGCGGTGGCCCCGCTCCCCCAGCTCCCGGAACTGCTCGCCACCGGCACGGACCTCGGCATGCCGACCCTGGCCCTGCTCCGCTCCCGCGAACAGGGCCGGGCCCGCTGGCCCCACGACGAGCTCCCCGTCTGACCGGAGCGCGGCGCCGTCAGCGCTCGAGCACGTACTCCAGCTCGTAGTCACCGGGCCCGCCCACCAGCGGCACCGTCCGCCCGCTCGGCACGAACCCCGCCTTGCGGTACGCCCCCTGCGCCCGCTCGTTGTCCGGGTGCACGATGAGCCGCATCCGCTCCATGCCGTTGGCCCACGCCCACTCGAGACCGGCGTCGAACAGCGCCTTGGTCAGCCCGCTCCCCCGCCACTCGGCCCGCACGAACACCCCGACGACGTGCCCCTGCCGCCGCTCCACCGGAAACCCGGCCCAGTCCGTCGTCCCGGCCTCCTCCACGACCACCGTCAGCGTGCCGAGCCACAGCCCACCGGGCCCCTCGGCCACGATCTGCCGGGCCCCACCGGACCCCTCGGCACCCCAGGCCGCCCGCTCCTGCCAGTAGGAGTCCGGACGCGGGGCGGCATCGTCGTACGTCTCCAGATACGCGAGGTCCGCGACCGGATCCCGCAGCGCACGCAGGCGCAGCTCCTTCACCGCGGGCCACTCGTCGGCGCGTATGGAGCGGATCACGTAGTCACCGGGGACCGAGGCACTCATGCCGGCCACCGTAATACCCGGGTACTACGCCCCTCACCTCATATACGGCCTCCGGAACGACGCCTCCCGGCCCCGTACCCCCGACCATGGTCGGATGGACCACGTGGACGCCGCCCGGCCCGCACCGGAGGACCGAGTCGCCGAACCCCTCACCGAGTACATCCAGCGCTTCACCCGGCGAGTCCGAGACTTCGACCGCCGCCGTCCACTCGTGTGGGACCTGCACCTGACCGGATTCTGGCTGACGGCCGCCCTCATCGACCTCAGCGCCTACCTCAACGGCGGCCGGCGCTACGTCGCCCACGACCTGGACGTTCCCAGCGGACTGCTGCTCGCCCTGAGCCTGGGCTTCACGGTCCCGCTCCTGTGGCGCCGCTCCCACCCGGCGGCGGTACTGCTCACCATGACCCCGGTCGCCCTCCTCAACGCCTGGAGCGGCGCCATCCTCCAGGCCGCCATGCTCCAGCTGCTCGTCGTCTTCCACATCGCCCTGCGCCTGTCCCTGCGCACCCTCTCCTGGGCCGCCCTCCTCGTCCTCACCCCGGTCGCCGTCTCGGCCATCCGATACGGCGACCAGCCCACCTGGGAGCAGCAGATCGGGGCCCAGCTGATGGCCGTCGCGGTGGCGGCGCTCATCGGCATCACGGTCCGCACCCGCCGCAACTACACCGACGCCCTGGAGGACCGCGCCCACCGCCTGGAGACGGAACGCCACCAGCAGGTCCGGCTCGCCGCCGCGGCCGAACGCGCCCGCATAGCACGGGAAATGCACGACATCATCGGCCACAACCTCTCCGTCATCACCGGTCTCGCCGACGGCGGCCGCTACGCCGCCGCCAAGTCCCCCGACCGCGCCGCGCAGGCCCTCGACGCCATCAGCACCACCAGCCGCCAGGCCCTCGGCGAACTCCGCCGCCTCCTGGACGTCCTGCGCGACGACGCCCAGGACGGCACCCCCACGGCTCCCGAACTGGCTCCCCAGCCGGCCCTCACCGACCTCGACCGCCTCCTCGACGGCGTCCGCCGGGCCGGGCTGCCCGTCCGCAAGACGGTCAAGGGCGAGCCCACACTCCCCGAGGGCCGCCAGCTCACCCTCTACCGCGTCATCCAGGAAGCCCTCACCAACACCCTCAAGCACGCCGGCCCCGACGCCACCGCCGACATCGACCTCTCCTACGGGGCGGGCGGCGCCGTCACCCTCACCGTCACCGACACGGGCCGGGCGGCCCCGCCTCCGCCCCCAGGCCACACCGGAGGCCGCGGCCTGCCCGGCATGCGTGAACGAACGTCCCTGTACGGGGGCACACTTGAGGCCGGCCCACGCCCGGCCCCCGAACGGGGCTGGCGCGTCCATCTGCACCTACCGGAGGAATCCCCGCAGTGACCACCGTCCTCATCGCCGACGACCAGCCCCTCCAGCGCTTCGGCTTCCGGATGCTCCTGGAGAGCCAGGACGACATGACGGTCGTGGGGGAAGCAGCCGACGGCGCCGACGCGGCCCGGCTGACGACCGAACTCCACCCCGACGTCGTCCTCATGGACGTCCGCATGCCCGGCCTGGACGGTATCGAGGCGACCCGCCGCATCGTCGCCGGCGGGGGCCGCTCCCGTGTCCTCATCCTCACGACCTTCGACCTCGACGAGTACGCCTACTCCGGCCTGCGCGCCGGTGCGTCCGGCTTCCTCGTCAAGGACGCCCAGCCGGAGGAGCTTCTCTCCGGCATCCGCGCGGTGGCCACGGGCGACGCGGTGGTCGCCCCGAGCCTCACCCGCCGCCTGCTCGACGCCTACGTCCACCATCTGCCGGCCACCTCGGGACCGGCCGGATCCACCGGCTCTCCGGCGTCTTCGCCGGATCCCCGCCTGACCCCGCTCACCGAACGCGAGACCGAGATCCTGCGCGTCATGGGCCAGGGCTGGACCAACTCGGAGATAGCCGAGCGCTTCCACCTGGCCGAGTCGACGGTCAAAACCCACGTGGGCCGCATCCTCGCCAAGACGGGTTCGAGGGACCGCGTCCAGGCTGTCATCCTGGCCTACGAAACGAAACTGGTCGGCCAGGAACAGTAGGCCGTAAACGCAGAAAGCCCCGCACCGTTCCCGGTGCGGGGCTTCCTCGCAATAATTGTTCGGCGGCGTCCTACTCTCCCACAGGGTCCCCCCTGCAGTACCATCGGCGCTGTAAGGCTTAGCTTCCGGGTTCGAAATGTAACCGGGCGTTTCCCCTACGCTATGACCACCGAAACACTATGAAACACTCAACCGCACCACGCTGTGGACGTGGGGTTGTTCGTGGTTTCAGAACCAACACAGTGGACGCGAGCAACTGAGGACAAGCCCTCGGCCTATTAGTACCGGTCACCTCCACACCTCACGGTGCTTCCAGATCCGGCCTATCAACCCAGTCGTCTACTGGGAGCCTTACCCCATCAAGTGGGTGGGAGTCCTCATCTCGAAGCAGGCTTCCCGCTTAGATGCTTTCAGCGGTTATCCCTCCCGAACGTAGCCAACCAGCCATGCCCTTGGCAGAACAACTGGCACACCAGAGGTTCGTCCGTCCCGGTCCTCTCGTACTAGGGACAGCCCTTCTCAAGACTCCTACGCGCACAGCGGATAGGGACCGAACTGTCTCACGACGTTCTAAACCCAGCTCGCGTACCGCTTTAATGGGCGAACAGCCCAACCCTTGGGACCGACTCCAGCCCCAGGATGCGACGAGCCGACATCGAGGTGCCAAACCATCCCGTCGATATGGACTCTTGGGGAAGATCAGCCTGTTATCCCCGGGGTACCTTTTATCCGTTGAGCGACGGCGCTTCCACAAGCCACCGCCGGATCACTAGTCCCGACTTTCGTCCCTGCTCGACCCGTCGGTCTCACAGTCAAGCTCCCTTGTGCACTTACACTCAACACCTGATTGCCAACCAGGCTGAGGGAACCTTTGGGCGCCTCCGTTACTCTTTAGGAGGCAACCGCCCCAGTTAAACTACCCATCAGACACTGTCCCTGATCCGGATCACGGACCCAGGTTAGACATCCAGCACGACCAGACTGGTATTTCAACGACGACTCCACCCACACTGGCGTGCGAGCTTCACAGTCTCCCAGCTATCCTACACAAGCCGAACCGAACACCAATATCAAACTGTAGTAAAGGTCCCGGGGTCTTTCCGTCCTGCTGCGCGAAACGAGCATCTTTACTCGTAGTGCAATTTCACCGGGCCTATGGTTGAGACAGTCGAGAAGTCGTTACGCCATTCGTGCAGGTCGGAACTTACCCGACAAGGAATTTCGCTACCTTAGGATGGTTATAGTTACCACCGCCGTTTACTGGCGCTTAAGTTCTCAGCTTCGCCTGGACGAATCCAAGCTAACCGGTCCCCTTAACGTTCCAGCACCGGGCAGGCGTCAGTCCGTATACATCGCCTTACGGCTTCGCACGGACCTGTGTTTTTAGTAAACAGTCGCTTCTCGCTGGTCTCTGCGGCCACCCCCAGCTCAGAGTGCAAGACTCGTCACCAGGTGTGGCCCCCCTTCTCCCGAAGTTACGGGGGCATTTTGCCGAGTTCCTTAACCATAGTTCACCCGAACGCCTCGGTATTCTCTACCTGACCACCTGAGTCGGTTTAGGGTACGGGCCGCCATGAAACTCGCTAGAGGCTTTTCTCGACAGCATAGGATCATCCACTTCACCACAATCGGCTCGGCATCAGGTCTCAGCCGTATGCAAGGCGGATTTACCTACCTTGCGGCCTACACCCTTACCCCGGGACAACCACCGCCCGGGATGGACTACCTTCCTGCGTCACCCCATCACTCACCTACTACAGGTCTGGTTCGTCGGCTCCACCACTCCCACTGACGGCAAAGCCGGCAGCAGGCGGTCTCACGGACTTAGCATCGCCTGGTTCGATGTTTGACGCTTCACAGCGGGTACCGGAATATCAACCGGTTATCCATCGACTACGCCTGTCGGCCTCGCCTTAGGTCCCGACTTACCCTGGGCAGATCAGCTTGACCCAGGAACCCTTAGTCAATCGGCGCAAACGTTTCTCACGTTTGTATCGCTACTCATGCCTGCATTCTCACTCGTCAACCGTCCACAACTACCTTCCGGTGCTGCTTCACCCGGCAGACGACGCTCCCCTACCCATCCATACAGGCGTTGGCCCTATTGTATGAATGACACGACTTCGGCGGTACGCTTGAGCCCCGCTACATTGTCGGCGCGGAATCACTAGACCAGTGAGCTATTACGCACTCTTTCAAGGGTGGCTGCTTCTAAGCCAACCTCCTGGTTGTCTGTGCGACTCCACATCCTTTCCCACTTAGCGTACGCTTAGGGGCCTTAGTCGATGCTCTGGGCTGTTTCCCTCTCGACCATGGAGCTTATCCCCCACAGTCTCACTGCCGCGCTCTCACTTACCGGCATTCGGAGTTTGGCTAAGGTCAGTAACCCGGTAGGGCCCATCGCCTATCCAGTGCTCTACCTCCGGCAAGAAACACACGACGCTGCACCTAAATGCATTTCGGGGAGAACCAGCTATCACGGAGTTTGATTGGCCTTTCACCCCTAACCACAGGTCATCCCCCAGGTTTTCAACCCTGGTGGGTTCGGTCCTCCACGACCTCTTACAGCCGCTTCAACCTGCCCATGGCTAGATCACTCCGCTTCGGGTCTTGAGCGTGCTACTGAATCGCCCTGTTCGGACTCGCTTTCGCTACGGCTTCCCCACCCGGGTTAACCTCGCAACACACCGCAAACTCGCAGGCTCATTCTTCAAAAGGCACGCAGTCACGAGATACGTGCAAGCACGTATCCGACGCTCCCACGGCTTGTAGGCACACGGTTTCAGGTACTATTTCACTCCGCTCCCGCGGTACTTTTCACCATTCCCTCACGGTACTATCCGCTATCGGTCACCAGGGAATATTTAGGCTTAGCGGGTGGTCCCGCCAGATTCACACGGGATTTCTCGGGCCCCGTGCTACTTGGGTGTCTCACAAGCAAGCCGCTGACATTTCGACTACGGGGGTCTTACCCTCTACGCCGGACCTTTCGCATGTCCTTCGCCTACATCAACGGTTTCTGACTCGCCCTGTTGCCGGCAGACAACAGAAGTGAGATCCCACAACCCCGCACACGCAACCCCTGCCGGGTCTCACACGTGAACGGTTTAGCCTCATCCGGTTTCGCTCGCCACTACTCCCGGAATCACGGTTGTTTTCTCTTCCTGCGGGTACTGAGATGTTTCACTTCCCCGCGTTCCCTCCACACTGCCTATGTGTTCAGCAGCGGGTGACAGCCCATGACGACTGCCGGGTTTCCCCATTCGGACACCCCCGGATCAAAGCCTGGTTGACGACTCCCCGGGGCCTATCGTGGCCTCCCACGTCCTTCATCGGTTCCTGGTGCCAAGGCATCCACCGTGCGCCCTTAAAAACTTGGCCACAGATGCTCGCGTCCACTGTGCAGTTCTCAAACAACGACCAACCACCCATCACCCTGCCGCAAGCAGCAAGTTCACTGGGGCCGGCAACCGAAGACCCAGCCTCACGGCCGTGCCCTCAGACACCCAACAGCGTGCCCGACCCGGTCCCTGCCCGGACTCACGTTCCACGCCGAAGCAGTACTAGTGATCCATCAAAGGAAACCGTGCCGAGTAGTCAACGTTCCACCCATGAGCAACCGTGCAAGACATTTGCTTGCAGTCGGCCATGTGCTCCTTAGAAAGGAGGTGATCCAGCCGCACCTTCCGGTACGGCTACCTTGTTACGACTTCGTCCCAATCGCCAGTCCCACCTTCGACAGCTCCCTCCCACAAGGGGTTGGGCCACCGGCTTCGGGTGTTACCGACTTTCGTGACGTGACGGGCGGTGTGTACAAGGCCCGGGAACGTATTCACCGCAGCAATGCTGATCTGCGATTACTAGCGACTCCGACTTCATGGGGTCGAGTTGCAGACCCCAATCCGAACTGAGACCGGCTTTTTGAGATTCGCTCCACCTTGCGGTATCGCAGCTCATTGTACCGGCCATTGTAGCACGTGTGCAGCCCAAGACATAAGGGGCATGATGACTTGACGTCGTCCCCACCTTCCTCCGAGTTGACCCCGGCGGTCTCCCGTGAGTCCCCAACCTCCGAAGAGTTGCTGGCAACACGGGACAAGGGTTGCGCTCGTTGCGGGACTTAACCCAACATCTCACGACACGAGCTGACGACAGCCATGCACCACCTGTACACCGACCACAAGGGGGGCACCATCTCTGATGCTTTCCGGTGTATGTCAAGCCTTGGTAAGGTTCTTCGCGTTGCGTCGAATTAAGCCACATGCTCCGCCGCTTGTGCGGGCCCCCGTCAATTCCTTTGAGTTTTAGCCTTGCGGCCGTACTCCCCAGGCGGGGCACTTAATGCGTTAGCTGCGGCACGGACAACGTGGAATGTTGCCCACACCTAGTGCCCACCGTTTACGGCGTGGACTACCAGGGTATCTAATCCTGTTCGCTCCCCACGCTTTCGCTCCTCAGCGTCAGTATCGGCCCAGAGATCCGCCTTCGCCACCGGTGTTCCTCCTGATATCTGCGCATTTCACCGCTACACCAGGAATTCCGATCTCCCCTACCGAACTCTAGCCTGCCCGTATCGACTGCAGACCCGGGGTTAAGCC
Organism: Streptomyces sp. KPB2; assembly: GCF_003950055.1. Lineage (NCBI taxonomy): Bacteria > Bacillati > Actinomycetota > Actinomycetes > Kitasatosporales > Streptomycetaceae > Streptomyces > Streptomyces sp. KPB2. Next base: position 4,378,644 of record NZ_CP034353.1, on the reverse strand, counting down.
CCGGGCTTTCACAACCGACGCGACAAGCCGCCTACGAGCTCTTTACGCCCAATAATTCCGGACAACGCTTGCGCCCTACGTATTACCGCGGCTGCTGGCACGTAGTTAGCCGGCGCTTCTTCTGCAGGTACCGTCACTTTCGCTTCTTCCCTGCTGAAAGAGGTTTACAACCCGAAGGCCGTCATCCCTCACGCGGCGTCGCTGCATCAGGCTTTCGCCCATTGTGCAATATTCCCCACTGCTGCCTCCCGTAGGAGTCTGGGCCGTGTCTCAGTCCCAGTGTGGCCGGTCGCCCTCTCAGGCCGGCTACCCGTCGTCGCCTTGGTGAGCCATTACCTCACCAACAAGCTGATAGGCCGCGGGCTCATCCTGCACCGCCGGAGCTTTCGACCCGCCAAGATGCCTTGGCAGGTCAGTATCCGGTATTAGACCCCGTTTCCAGGGCTTGTCCCAGAGTGCAGGGCAGATTGCCCACGTGTTACTCACCCGTTCGCCACTAATCCCCACCCGAAGGTGGTTCATCGTTCGACTTGCATGTGTTAAGCACGCCGCCAGCGTTCGTCCTGAGCCAGGATCAAACTCTCCGTGAATGTTTGCCGGTTATCCGGCGTACACCACGAGAGCGGAACATCGGGAGGAATAGTCCCGACGTTCACAGCGTCCTCGCTGTGTGTTTCAAAGGAACCACGTCCCAGCCTGATGGCCGGAGACGGGGTATCAACATATCTGGCGTTGACTTTTGGCACGCTGTTGAGTTCTCAAGGAACGGACGCTTCCTTTGTACTCACCCTCTCGGGCTTTCCTCCGGGCGCTTCCCTTCGGTCTTGCGTTTCCGACTCTATCAGATCTTTCCGATCCGATTTCCTCGGTGCTTTCCAGGTTCCCGCTTTCGCGTTTCCCTTTCCGGCGGTTCCGACTCTATCAGATCCTTTCGGGCTCTGATTCCCCGTCAGAGGGGGTTGTCGTCCCGGCCGTTGGGCCGTTCCGACGTCCCAAACCTTAGCGGACCTTCTCCGCGTTTCCCAATCGGGGTCGACCGGGCCGACGCGTACCCATGGGAATTGAATTCGGGCGCGCCGAAGTCATTCCCGTTGGGGATCGTGCTGGTGGTTTGGGTGCCGCTGCTGCGGCGGGAGGTGCTGCCGCAGAACCGTTACGGTGCCGTGGCAACTCGAAGAACCTTACGGATCTGGCAAGTGACTGTCAAGCGTCCCTGTCAAGATCTTTTAATCGAGGTCGCTGAGCCGGCCGCCGGCGTCCGGCTGGGCGTGTTCCACCCTGCGCAGGAGGCGGGTGAGCACCTCGCCGAGCGCGGTGCGGTCGTCGGCGGAGAGGTCCTGGAGCAGGTCCTCCTCGAAGACGGTGGCGAGTCGCATGGCCGCCAGCCACTTCTCGCGCCCCTCCGCGGTGATCGCCACGATCACGCGGACCCGGTTGTTCTCGTCGCGTTCCCTGGTGACCAGCCCCTCCGTGACCATGCGGTCGATGCGGTGGGTCATCGCGGCCGGTGTCAGGCCGAGGCGCTTGGCGAGGTCACCGGGGCCCAGGCGGTAGGGGGCGCCGGAGAGCACCAGGGCCTTCAGCACCTCCCAGTCCGTGTTGCTGATGCCCAGCTCGGCGGTCTGCCGGCCGTACGCGACGTTCATACGGCGGTTGAGGCGGGAGAGCGCCGAGACGATCTTCTCGACCTGGGGGTCGAGGTCCTGGAACTCGCGCTGGTAGGCGGCGATCTGCTCTTCGAGTGTCGGCTCGCCGGCGCCGGAGGTGTCGCCCATGGCCGCAGTATGGCACGCGGCTCCTTTGCCTTGAAGTCCTTCGCTATGTACTCTTTACCTTCGAACTTTAGCTTCTAAGTCTTCAGCCTTCAGCTCTGAGGGCCGCAGCGATCGATCCCGAGAGATCAAGAGAGGGTGAACGTGACCAGGGCAATGGGCGCGGCGATGCGCCGGATCCACGTGGGCAACGCACTCAGCGCGTTCGGACTCGGCTTCACAGTCCCCTACCTGTACGTCTATGTGGCGCAGGTACGGGGACTGGGTTCTGTCACGGCGGGCCTCGTGCTCGCCGTCTTCGCCGTGGCCGCGCTGATCGTGCTGCCGTTCGCCGGGCGGGCCATCGTCCGGCGCGGCCCGCTGCCGGTACTGCTGGTCGCCCTGGTCACCGCCGCGCTCGGCGCGATGAGCCTCGGACTGTCCGCCTCGGCGGGCACGGTGCTGCTGTCCGCCGCCGCGCTCGGTGCGGGGCAGGCGGTGATGCAGCCGGCGCTCGCGACGATGATCGTGGACTGCTCCACGACGGAGACCCGGTCGCGGGCGTTCGCGATGCAGTTCTTCCTGCAGAACCTGGGGCTGGGCGTCGGCGGGCTCATCGGTGGCCACCTGGTCGACACCTCCAGCGCGTCGTCCTTCACGCTGCTGTTCGCCATCGAGGCGGCGATGTTCTTGGTGCTGGTCGCCGTCATGGCGACGGTGCGGGCGCCGCGCGCTCCGCGGATCGAGGAGGCGCCGGGGCAGGGCACCGGCGGCGGGAGCTGGAAGCAGCTGCTCGGCAACCGGGCCATGGTGCAGCTGTGCGTGCTGGGCTTCGTCCTGTTCTTCGCCTGCTACGGGCAGTTCGAGTCGGGGCTGAGCGCGTACGGCGTCGAGGCGGCGGGCATCTCCACGTCCGCCCTTGGGACCGCGCTGGCGGCGAACACGCTGATGATCGTGGTCGCGCAGTTCGCGGTGCTGAAGTTCGTGGAGCGACGGAAGCGGTCTCGCGTGATCGCGTCCGTGGGGCTGATCTGGGCCGTGGCGTGGGCCGTGGCCGGGTACGCCGGGCTCGGGCACGGCAGCCAGGCGATGGCGACGGCCGCCTTCATCTCGACGTACGCGCTGTTCGGGCTGGGTGAGGCGATGCTGTCGCCGACGCTGGCGCCGCTGGTGGCGGATCTCGCGCCGACCGGGCTCGCCGGGCAGTACAACTCCGCTTTCGCCCTGGTGAAGCAGCTCGCGCTGGCGATCGGTCCCGCGGTGGGCGGGCCGCTGGGGGCCTCGCTGCACGGGCCGTACATCGTGGCGTTCCTGCTGTTCTCGCTGGGCATCACGGTGCTGGCGGTGCGGCTGGGACGGCAGCTGACCGACGTACAGAATCAGCCGTCGCTCGCGCGGAGCCTGGTGGTCACGCAGGGCGGGGCGCCGGCCGACGCGGTGGTGGCCGCGGAGGCGTGAGCCGGCCGGCAGCCGGGGCCGGGAATCCCACCGTCCCGGCGCCGGCTCACGGCTTCTGCAGGACGAACTCGCACCAGACCGCCTTGCCGCCGCCCGGTGTGCGCCGGGATCCCCAGTTGGAGGCGATCGTCGCGACGATGGCGATGCCCCGGCCGGACTCGTCACCGGGCTCCGCGCGGCGGCGTCGGGGCAGGTGGTCGTCGCCGTCGGTCACCTCGATGATCAGGCGGCGGTCGGTGCGGCGCAGGCGCAGCCGCATCGGCGGGGTGCCGTGCTGGAGGGAGTTGGCGACCAGTTCGCTGGTGGCCAGGACGCCGAGGTCGTGCAGGTCGGCCGGGAAGCGCCAGCTGGTGAGGACGCCGGAGGCGAAGGCACGCGCGCGTGGGGCCGCTTCCACTCCGCCGAGCAGTTCCAGTGCGGCGTTGCGGAACAGCTCGGCCTCGGTGCCCTTGCGGGCGGGGTGCTGGAGGACGAGGACGGCGACGTCGTCGTCGTGCTCCGGGGTGACGCCCGCCGAACGGACCAGTCGGTCGCAGACGACCTGGGGCGTGCCGGTGGCGCCGGACAGGGCGTGCTCCAGGGCGGCGATGCCCTCGTCGAGGTCTTCGTCGCGGCGTTCCACCAGGCCGTCGGTGTAGAGGACGGCCGTGGAACCGGGAGGCAGGGCGATCGAGCCGGAGGCGTGGATCCAGCCGCCCGTGCCGAGCGGGGGGCCGGTGGGTTCGTCGGCGCGCTGGACGGTGCCGTCCTCGTCGCGCACGAGGATGGGCAGGTGGCCGGCGGACGCGTAGACGAGGCGGCCCTCGTTCGGGTCGTGGATGGCGTAGACGCAGGTGGCGATCTGGTTGGCGTCGATCTCGGCGGCGAGGCCGTCCAGGAGCTGGAGCACCTCGTGCGGGGGCAGGTCGAGGCGGGCGTAGGCCCGGACCGCCGTGCGGAGCTGGCCCATGACGGCCGCCGCGCGGACGCCTCGCCCCATGACGTCGCCGATGACGAGGGCCGTGCGGCCGCCGCCGAGGGTGATCACGTCGTACCAGTCGCCGCCGACCGCGGCCTCGGTGCCGCCGGGGTGGTAGGTGGCGGCGACGCGCAGGTCGTCGGGCTCCTCCAGTTCCTGCGGGAGGAGGGAACGCTGGAGGGTGACGGCGGTTTCGCGCTGGCTGCGTTCGCTCGCGCGCAGGCGGCCCGCGGCCTCGGCGTGGTCGGTGACGTCGGTGGCGAAGACGAGGACGCCGCGGCCGTCGCCGTTGTGGCCCTCGGTGACCGGGGTGCAGGTGAAGGTGTAGGAGCGGCCGTCGGGGGCCTTGCGGGACTTGAGGGTGCGGGGCCTGCCGCTGCGCTGGACCTGGTCCAGGAGCGGGAAGAGGCCGGGCTCGTCCAGCTCGGGGAGGGCCTCGCGGGCGCGGGCGCCGAGGTCGCGTGTGCCGAAGGCGGCGACGTAGGCGTCGTTGACGTAGGCGAGACGGTGCTCGGGGCCGTGGACGAGGGCGACGAGGGCCGGGACACGGTCGAGGACGTCGCGTACGGGCAGGTCGTCCACGTCGGGGACGGGCGGGGCCTCGTCGGTCAGCTGTTCGGCGCGGGCGGCGGGTACGGAGCCGTCTCCCCGGCGGTCCGGGGGGACCGCCGTGTCCGTCCGCGACGCGGCGCGGCGCTGTGTTCCGGGGAGTCGGGCGCTCCAGCGCGTGAAGTTCACGAATCCTTGCCTCGTGTAGTTGTCGGCGGCCGGGGACCGGGACGGGCCGGGCGGCCCGGGCCCCGGGGGCCGCGCTGGGGCGAGCGGCGGCGCGCCCGCGGTGGTCGACCAGTCTGGCAGGGCGCCCGCCCGGCCGACATCCGTCAGACGCCCCAGTGGCCGGGGGAGTTCTTGGCTCCGGTCAGGACGACCCCTTCGGGTTGTGCGGGGGCTCCTGAGAAGGCTTTCCACCGGCCGCGCGTTCGAACTCCGCCCGCGGATGTTCGAGTGAACCCAGGGAGACGATCTCCCGTTTGAAGAGGCCGGCGATCACCCATTCGGCGAGTACGCGCGCCTTGCGGTTGACGGTGGGGACCCGGCTGAGGTGGTAGGCGCGGTGCATGAACCACGCGGGGTAGCCCTTGAGCCTGCGCCCGTAGACCTGGGCGACGCCCTGGTGGAAGCCGAGGGAGGCGACGGAACCGGCGTTGGTGTGGGCGTACGTGTCGAGGGGCTCGCCGCGCAGGGCGTGGGTGACGTTGTCGCCGAGGACCCTGGCCTGGCGGACGGCGTGTTGCGCGTTGGGGGCGCAGGTGCGGCCGGGTTCGGCGGCGGTGACGTCGGGGACGGCGGCGGCGTCTCCGGCCGCCCACGCGTGCGGGGCGCCGTCGACCGACAGGTGGGCGGTACAGGTGAGCCGGCCCCGGTCGTCCAGGGGGAGGTCGGTGGCGGCGAGGACCGGGTGCGGTCTGACGCCGGCCGTCCAGACGACCGTGCGGGTGGGGAAGCGGGAGCCGTCGCTGAGGACGGCCACGCGATCGGCGCAGGATTCGAGGCGGGTGTCCAGACGTACGTCGATGTTGCGGCGGCGCAGTTCGGTGACCGTGTAGCGGCCCAGTTCCTCGCCGACCTCGGGCAGGATGCGGCCCGAGGCCTCGACGAGGATCCACTTCATGTCCTCGGGAGTGACGTTGTGGTAGTACCGCGCGGCGTAGCGGGCCATGTCCTCCAGTTCGCCGAGGGCCTCCACGCCCGCGTAGCCGCCGCCGACGAAGACGAAGGTGAGGGCGGCGTCGCGGATGGCCGGGTCACGGGTGGAGGAGGCGATGTCCATCTGTTCGAGGACGTGGTTGCGCAGCCCGATGGCCTCCTCGACGGTCTTGAAGCCGACTCCGTGGTCGGCGAGGCCGGGGACGGGCAGGGTGCGCGAGACGGAGCCGGGCGCGAGGACGAGTTCGTCGTACGTCACCCGGCGGGCGCCGGTCCTCTCCTCGTCCGTGGCGAGGGTGGTGAGGGTGGCGGTGCGCGTCGTGTGGTCGATGGACCGCACCTCGCCGACGACGACGTCGCACTGGCCGAGGACACGGCGCAGGGGAACGACGACGTGCCGCGGGGAGATGGAACCGGCCGCCGCTTCGGGGAGAAACGGCTGGTACGTCATGTAGGGGTCGGGGGTGACGACCATGATCTCGGCCTCGCCCCGCCGCAGTTCGCCCTTGAGATTCCGTTGCAGCCGCAGGGCCGTGTACATCCCGACGTAGCCACCGCCGACAACGAGAATGCGCGCACGTTCCTTCACCACCCCATGACGCACCCGACGCTTGCGTTTGTCCACAGGCTCGGCAAATTGTGTGACTGGAGATCATGGGAGCGCGCAGGCGGGCGAAACGGCCCGGGCAAGCGTGATCGCGCAGGTCAGCAGGGGCGGGGGCGGGGTTCGGGGGTGGCACATTCGGGGCGTATGCGATCGGTGCTCCGAACGGGGGGCGCTCCGTGCGGAACGTGCCCCTTCTGAATTGACCCTCGCTCAACTATGTTCTTTCCCACGGTGTGTGGGGGCATGTGCTCATGGGGTCCGCGACGGGCGGACCACGGAAGCGGGCCCGTTCCGTGCACTCCGGCTTTCGATGGCGGGGAGAGTCTCCGGGGGGAGACGTCATTACCGGGGGATTGTCTATGCATGTTCAGGATTCTCATTGGTCGTCCGCGTCGGCCGTCGCGCCCGGCGGTGCGATGAGTACGACGGCGGGCGGCGCCCGCGGAGACGCGGCACGGAGCGCGCCCTTGCGCGTGGACGCCCAGCGCAATCTCGAGCACGTGCTGCGCGCGGCGCGCGAGGTGTTCGGCGAGCTGGGGTACGGCGCGCCGATGGAGGACGTCGCCCGGCGCGCGCGGGTCGGTGTGGGCACGGTGTACCGGCGCTTTCCGAGCAAGGACGTGCTGGTGCGCCGGATAGCCGAGGAGGAGACGGCTCGGCTGACCGACCAGGCACGCGCGGCGCTCGGGCAGGAGGACGAGCCGTGGTCGGCGCTGTCCCGTTTCCTGCGGACGTCGGTGGCCTCGGGCGCCGGCCGGCTGCTGCCGCCGCAGGTGCTGCGGGTCGGCGTGCCGGAGGACGGCGAGGGCGGCACCGGTGGCGCCGGTGGTGCGGCGGCCGGTGATCCCCGGGTGCCGCAGCAGCGGATACAGCCGGGCGCCGGCGAACTGCGGCTGGTGCCCGAGGAGACCGTCGCGGCCGGGGCACCGGCCGGCGGGGCGGGTTCCGTCGCCGCCTCCACCGACGGCTCCGTCGCGGTCGCCGAGGGCGCCGCGACGCTGCTGGAGGTCGTGGGCCGGCTGGTGGAGCGGGCGCGGACGGCGGGTGAGCTGCGGCCGGACGTGTCGGTGTCCGACGTACTGCTGGTGATAGCCACGGCGGCCCCCTCACTGCCGGACCCGGCCCAGCAGGCGGCGGCCTCGGCCCGCCTGCTGGACATCCTGCTGGAGGGCCTGCGGTCACGGCCGGCCTGAGAGGACCGACGCGACACGGTCCGTGCGGCACGGCCCGCTCGGGACGCCCGGTGCGGAAAGCGCCCTGTCCTGGGCGGCGGGCGCCGACCGGGCTGTCCGGGACGACCGGAACGGAGCGGCCGGTGCTGGGCGGACCGGTCCGGGACGGCCGGTGCGGAACGCATCCTGCCCGGGCAGCCGGAACAGGACGGGTCGGGCCGGACGGCCGGACAGGACCGGGGGGCGGGGCGGGCCGGGATGGCGGTGCCGTGAGGCGGTTCGTTTCTCCTTCCCCGAACGGCTGAGCGTTATTACCGCGGCCCGGCAAGTCCCCACAGACGAGTGATGGTCGGCACAAGGGGGTCCTGAACAAAAGCCAATATGGCACGCTGACCCGGTGTTCGGACTGGCTGGGCAGGTTGGCGGGGGCTTTCCGCGATGAGTGTTGACGGGCGGGACGGGTCAGTCGGTGACGGCGAGAAGGGGCCCGGTGACGCCGGGACCGGTGCCGCCCGGGAGGGTGGCGCGCCGCAGGTGCCGGGCCAGGGCGGTCCGGCCGGACCGGCCCGCGACCGGCGGGCCGGCCCCGTCGAGGACGGTGGCAGCGAGGCTCCTGCCGAGGGCGAGGGCCGCGCCGAGGCCGAGGTCCCGGCGCAGCGCGAACTGCACGAGGACAGCGTGCTGCCACCACCCTGGGACCCGGACGACGGTGGCGTCCTGCCGCCGCCGCGCGAGGTTCCGGCGTCCGACGCGGAGTTGATCCAGCGGATGCGCGCGGGCGACGACACGGCCTACGAGGAGCTGTACCGGCGTCACGCGGACGCGGTCCGCCGGTACGCGCGCACCTGCTGTCGTGACGCCCACACCGCGGACGACCTCACCGCCGAGGTGTTCGCCCGCATGCTCCAGGCGGTGCGCGGCGGTTCGGGTCCCGAGCACGCCGTGCGCGCCTACCTGCTCACCGCGGTGCGGCGCGTCGCCGCCGGCTGGACCCGGTCGGCGGGGCGGGAGCAGCTGGTCGAGGACTTCGCGGTGTTCGCCGCGCAGGCCGCGTACACCGCGAAGGTGCCGGACGACGACACCCTGGAGCTGGGCGCCGACGTCCGCGCCATGCACGAGGCCGAGCAGTCGATGGCCATGCGGGCCTTCCGGTCGCTGCCGGAGCGGTGGCAGGCGGTGCTGTGGCACACCGAGGTCGAGGACGAGTCGCCGAGCGAGGTGGCCACGCTCTTCGGGCTGGACGCCAACGGCACCCGCGTCCTCGCCAGCCGCGCCCGTGAGGGGCTGAAGCAGGCCTATCTCCAGGCCCACGTCAGCGATGCCCTCGCCACCGACGAGGAGTGCGCCCGCTACGCCGACCAGCTCGGCACGTACGCGCGCGGCAGGCTGCGCATCCGGGCCGAACGCGGGCTGCGCAAGCACCTGGAGGAGTGCGCCAGGTGCCGGCTGGCCGCGACCCAGATCGAGGAGGTCGCGAGCGGCATCCCCGCCGTGGTGCCCGTGGCGGTCATCGGCTGGTTCGGTGTCGCCGGGTACGCGAAGGCGGCCGGGCTCATCGCCGGCGGCGCGGGCGCCGGCGCGGCGGGAGCCGCGGGTGCGGCGGCCGCGGCGAGCGGCGGCAGCTCCGGCGGAGCGGGCGCCGGGGGCGGTGCGGCGGCGGAAGGGCTCGGCGCGCCGGTGAAGGCCGGCATCGCGGCCGGTGTGGTCGCGGTGGCCGCCGCGGCGGCGCTGGCCCTCGCGCTGGCCGGCAACGACGCCCCGGAGAAGGACCCGCCGAAGGCCGCCCCGCCGGCCTCCTCACCGGTGGCGCAGCCCGCCCCGGACACCCCCACGCCCTCGACGCGTCCCCCGAACCCACCCGAGCCGGTGGCAGCACCCGAACCGACCCCGACCCCCACGCCGCCCCCGAAACCCACTCCCACCCCCACGCCCACGCCCACGCCGAAACCGACCCCGACACCCACTCCCACACCCACTCCCACCCCCACGCCGACTCCCACGCCGACGCCTCCGCCCCCACCCCCGCCCGCCGTCTACCAGTGGAGCGAGCTGGCGTACGACGTGAGCGGCGACGGCACAGGCCCCGAGATGCGGCTGGCCGGGAGCAGTTGGGTGTGGCAGCGCTCGGCCCTGTCGATCGACGACGTGTCGTACGCGCACGGCGTCACCGTCAACGGACGTTCGTCGGTCACCATCGACCTCAACCGTGACTGCTCGTCCTACGACGCGCTGGCCGGCGTCGACGACCTGACGATGAAGCTGGGCAAGGTCCACTTCTCGGTGTACGCCGACGGCGTCCGGCTGTGGAACTCGGGGATGGTCAAGGGCGGAGACCCGGCGGTCCCCGTCCATGTGGACATCTCCGGCCGGGAGAGCCTGCGTCTGGTGACCGAGCCGCACAGCCCCGTCGACACGGTGGCGCTCGCGGACTGGGCGCAGTCCCGCTTCACCTGCGCGTAGGCGCCTGCGGGACCGGCTGCCCCACCGCCGCCGCCAGCGCGGCGACGACGTCCCGGGGGGTGAGGACGGCACCCGCGGCCAGTTCGTCGTCGTACCGCTCACCGCCGAGGGCCCCGCGGGCGGCGGCCTCGGCCCGTTCGGCGTGTGCGCGGTCCGGCATGGGGCGCGGACGGTCGCCGCGCCAGTGCCCGGCCGCGCCGAGCAGCCGCACCGCGCGGGCGTGGTCGCCGAGGTCGCTCAGCAGACCGGCCGAGCTGTCCACGAGGGTCGCGAGGACCAGGTCGGCGCACCGCTCCTCGACGGCCGTGCGCACGGTGTCCGCCAGCAGCGGCAGGGCCGCCCCCGGGCCCGACTCGCCCGCCGTGACGAGCGCGTCCACCAGCCCGAGCATCGCCAGGAACTGCGGCGGCGGCGTGCCGCGCCGGCACTCCTCGTCGGCCGCCTCCCACAGGACACGCGCTCGTGCGTAGTCCTCCTCCACCACCGCGAGTCCGGCCCGCAGCATCAGGACGAAGGCCTTGGAGTCCACCACGCCGTACCGGTCCGCCGCGGCCCCGGCCTCGTCGAGGACGCCGAGTGCCGTGCCGTGGTCCCCCTCGCGGTAGGCGATCTCGGCGAGCCGGGCGATGAGGAACGGCGCCTCCGCGAAGGCGCCCACCTCCTCGGCGAGCCGCAGGGCCTCCTCGTACTCGGCCCTGGCCTCCTGGTAGCGACCGCGCACCATGGCGGCCTCGCCGAAGGCGCTGCACACCTGGGCCTCCACCAGGCGGTCGCCGACGCGGCGGCTGAGGACGCGCAGCTCCGCCAGGTCGTCGTCGATGCCGACCGGGGTGCCCGAGAGGTCGACCACCGCGTGGGCGCGGAACATGAGGCTGGCGGCGATCTCCCATTCGCCCCCGTACCTGCGGCAGTTGGCGACGGAGGCGTCCATGGAGCCGCGGACGTCGCCCGAGTCGCTGACGAAGAACTCGGTCAGCGGCCAGATGAGTCCGGGCACCCGGGCCGCTTCGGGGCCGCCTGCGGCGAAGTGGTCCCGCACCCGCCGCACGTACCGCCGCATGCGCTCGTCCCGCAGTCCTTCCCTCGGCGCGGTCTCGAAGGTGAGGAGGATGTGCATCATCCGCACCCGCATGCGCAGGGAGTGCAGCGGGTGCGGCGGGTCACCGTCCCGCTCGGCGAGGAGCGCGTCGACGGGATCGGCGGCACGGTCGAGGACGTCCGTCACCGGAGGACCGTCCGCGTCCGGAGCGGAGCCGAGGCGCAGCACGCGGTCCAGCCATCCGACGCCTTCGTGACGGTAGTTCCGCAGCCACCAGAACCAGCCCATGGCGAGTGCGAGGGCGGCGGCCTCCGGCTCGTCGCCGGCGGCGAGGGAGCGGTCGAGGGCCGCACGGATGTTGTCGTGCTCGGTCTCCAGGCGCGCTATGTACGGCAGTTGCCCGGACGAGCGCAGTTGCGGGTCGGCCTCCTCGGCCAGGGCGCGCGCCCAGGCGCGGTGGGCCCGCTCGGCGTCGACACGCAGCCCGGGAACCTCGGCGGCGCGTTCCCCGGCGTACTCGTGGATGGTCTCCAGCATGCGGTAGCGCATGTCGGCGCCCTCCCGGCCGAGATCGGCGACGACGAGGGACTTGTCCACGAGAGCCCCCACGAGGTCCGCGGCGGGCCCGGAGCACACGGCCTCCGCCGCAGCCAGGTCCCAGCCGCCCGCGAAGACGGACAGCTCGCGCAGCATCGTGCGTTCCGCCTCGTCGAGTAGGTCCCAGGACCAGTCGACGACCGCGCGCAGGGTCTGCTGGCGGGGCAGGACGGTACGGCTGCCGGAGGTGAGCAGGCGGAAGCGGTCGTCGAGCCGGTCGGCGATCTCCCGCGGGGTGAGCAGCCGCAGCCGGGCGGCGGCCAGTTCGATGGCGAGCGGCAGTCCGTCGAGGCGCCGGCAGATCTCGGCGACGGCCTCCTCGTCGCGCAGTACGACGTCGGCGTCGGGCCGTACGGCACTGGCGCGCGCGGTGAAGAGACGAGACGCCTGCTCGGCGCTGAGCGGCTCGACCGGGCGCACCGATTCACCGGGCACGCCCAGCGGCTCCCGGCTGGTGGCGAGGATGGTGAGGCCCGGGCAGCGGGTCAGCAGGGTCTCGGCTAGCCGGGCCGCCGCGCCGATGACGTGTTCGCAGTTGTCGAGGACCAGGAGTTGGCTGCGCGGGGCGCAGTACTCGACGAGCAGGGCGACGGGGTCGTCCTGCACGGCCGGCCGGTCTCCGGTCAGCAGCACGGTCTCGCGCAGCCCGAGGGCGTTGACGACCGCGCCGGGCACCGCCTCCGGCCGGTCGAGCGGGGCGAGTTCGACCAGCCACGCCTGCTCGATCCCGGCGGCGGCCTCCTCGGCGAGGCGGGTCTTCCCGGATCCGCCCGGTCCGGTGAGGGTGACCAGGCGGGCGCGGCGCACGTCGGAACGGATGGCGTCGAGCTCCCGTTCCCGTCCCACGAAGGTGGTCAGCCTGGGCCGGATGTTGCCGCGGCGCTCACCGGCGGCCACGGCCCGCTCGGACGCCGGGGCGGTCTCCGGCTCCGCGCCGAGCAGTTCGGCGTGCAGGGTGCGCAGTCGGGTGCCGGGTTCGGTGCCGAGGCCTTCGGCGAGGGTGCGGCGGGCGTTCTCGTAGGCGGCCAGCGCGTCGGCGTCGCGGCCGGTGGCGCGCAGGGCGGAGATGAGGAGGGCGTGCAGGGGCTCGTCGTACGGGTGCGCGGCGGTCAGTTCGCGCAGTCTCGGTACGGCGTCGTGGGCGTCGCCGAGGCGCAGACCGGCCTCGATACGGGTGCGGGTGGCCTCCAGGTGCAGCGCCTCGGGGCGGGCGGCGTGGCCGGGGAGGTCGGCCAGGGCCGGGCCGCGCCAGAGGGCGAGCGCCTCGTCCAGGTGCCGGGCGGCGGTCGCGGCGTCGCCGTGTCCGAGGGCGGCGGTGCCCTGTCGTACGAGGCGTTCGAAGACGTACAGGTCGACGTCGTCGCGGGTCGCCGCGAGCCGGTATCCGCCGGGGGCCGAGACGACGGCGTCCTTGCCGACGGTACGGCGGAGGCGGCCGACCAGGGCCTGGAGGGCGGCGGGGGCGTCCTGCGGGGGGTCGTCCTCCGCCCAGACCTCGTCGATCAGGGTGGTGGGCGTGACGAGGTCACCGGGGCGCAGGGCGAGGGCGGTGAGCAGCGCGCGCAGGCGGGGGCCGCCGGGGGTTGCGACGGTGCCGTGGTCCTCCGTCTGGGTGACGCCCAGGATTCTGTACCGCACGGGGTCATTGTCGCCGAGGGGGTGCGACCGGGCACCCAGCGCGGGGGTGGGCCGCGTGGCCCGGGGTCGCCTGGTCACCCGGCGCGGGTGTGGGCGGGGGTGGGCCGCGTGGCCCGGCGTGGGCGTGGCGCCCGGCGTGGGTGTGGGGGGCCACGGGCCCGGGGTTGTCCGGTCGCCCGGCGTGGGTGTGGGGGCGGGTGGGGTGCGCGGCCCGGCGTTGCGGGGTGCCGCTGCGCCCACCCGTGCCGCCCCAGCGGCACGACTGCCCGCAGCTGGGGCGGCATGGCGGGTGCCCGCAGCTGATGCGGCGTGGCGGGTGCCCGCAGCGGCGGCGGCGTGGCGACTGCGTGCAGTGATGGCGGCGACGGCGTAGCGGACTGCCCCGCAGCTAGAGGGCGGAGAGCCGCGTACGGCGCGTATGGGGCAGTGGCGTGGGGCGGCCCGCAGGCGCGTACGGCGAGGAGGGGGCGGGGCGGGGGGTGTCCGCCCGCAGCGGTTGGCGCGTCAACAGAGTCCACTTCTGTGGCCGACCGATTCCGCGCCGTTCCGAGGACGGACACCCCCCGGCACGCCCCCGACCCACCCACCGAACCCAACGCGCTACGCGCACCCCCACCCAACCCGCACCGGCGCCGCAGGCACCCCGCACCACCACCGCCGCAGGCATCCCGCACCGGCGCCGCAGGAACCCCGCACCACCGCCGAAGGCACCCGCACCCGCACCGGCGCCGCAGGCGCCCGTCACACCCGTCGTACGACCGCGCCCGCGCCGCCCAGCGCGCTCCGTTGGGGTGCGATGCCGCCGGGGACCGCGCGTTGGCGGGCCGGGGTGCCGGTCCAGCAGGTGCCGCGGCGGGCCAGGAGGCGGCCGAGCCACAGCTCCAGGGAGACGAGGTCGGCCAGCCCGTCCAGCGGCAACGGCTCTCCCGCGGCAGCCGCCCGCACCGCCTTGCGCACGACCCGCGCCTCCACCAGCCCCGCCTCCGCGAGCAACGGCCGGTCGAAGAGCCCCAGCAGGGAATCCGCGGCGACCCGCAGCCCCGTCCGCGCCGCGGAGGCCGCCAGTGCCTGGGTCGGCGCCCCCCACCCCGGCGGCAGCTCGCTCACCCCCGCCCCCTCCAGCACGGACCGCAGGATCGCCGCCCGCGCCCCCGGCTGCACCCGCAGCGCCTCCGGCAGGGCCCGGCACGCCCGCACGACCTGGTTGTCGAGGAACGGCGTGTGCAGCCGCTGGAAGCGGATCTCCGCGGCCTGCTCCAGCACCCGTACCTCCGCCGCCTGCCGCGCCAGAGCGGCCCGCGCCCGGAAGTCCCCCGGCCGCTGCCCCGGCCCCACACCCGACCGCTGCGAGGACGTCTGCAGGCGAACCGATACTTCAGCCAGCGCCTCTCCGGTCAGCCACCGCGCCGCCGGCCCCGCTCCGGCCCAGGTCAGCGCGGCCAGGGACGCGTCCATCGCCCCGTCACCGGGCGGGTCGAACCGCCGCCGCAGCAACCGCTCGGCGAGCACCTCGAGGCCGCTCCGGTAGGGCGTGCGCGCCAGCCGCCGCGCCGCCGCGTACACGCGGGCGGGGACCAGTACCGACCCGTCGGCCTTGGCGAGCGCGGCGACGGGCCGCACCAGGTGGCGCCTCTTGCGGTCCATGAGGAGGTCGGCGAGGCGCGCCGGATGGGCGTCCAGCACCTGCCGCGCCCCGTACCCGGTGAAGTGGTCCGCGCTGCCCGCGGCCAGCCGCGCCCGGTGGCGGGCGGCGGCGACCAGGAGGGACCCCGGTTCGTCGGTCAGCGGCCCGTCCAGGGCGGCGTACGGCAGCATGTCCTCGTCGCCGGTGACCACCACGTGGTGGAACCGCGGGTTGGCCGCCAGCGCCCCCGCCCGCGCCAGTTCGGGTTCCTGCCCGCCGACGGCGAGGTCGTTGAAGGTGACGGCCAGCAGCCGCTCCCCCGCCCCGGTGCCGTGCCCCAGCACGGTCCCCGGCATCCCCGGCAGCCCGGCCGCCAGCAGCGCCAGCGTGCCGGAGGCCGGCCCGCCGGACAGGTCGGCCCCGATCCCCGGCACCGGCATCCCGCGCGCCGCACGGCGTTCGGCGGGTCCCATGCCCGGCACCGGACCGGGGTCGATGCCGTCCCCGGGGACGTGCCGGGGCGCGGCGAGCCGGGTCCGTACCGCCTCCACCAGGGCGTCCCGCACGCCGTCCACCGCGCGGTCGGGGTCGGCCGCGGGCGCCGCGACGGCGAGCGAGGCCACCGGCTCGTACCCGGCGATCTCGCGGGCCCCGGCGCGCAGGATCAGTGCGTGCCCCGGCGGAACGCGCTTCACGCCGTCGTACGGGGTGGAGTCGTCCAGCGCGGCCGGCACGTCGGGCGTGGCGAGCAGCGCGGCGAGGTGGCCGAAGTCGAGGTTGGCCTCGACGAGGTCGGCGAGCGGCAGCGCGGCGGTGGCGTAGGCGGTGCCGCCCGCCCACGGGGTGTGGAAGACCGGCCGCGCGCCCGCGAGATCGCCGCACACGGTGATCCGTCGCCCGACCTGGACGACGGCGGTATAGCTGCCGGGCCACGCCGTCAGATGCCGCAGTGCGCCCCCGCGCGCGGCGAACAGCGCGACCCGCAACTGCTCGTCGCTCGCGCCGCAGATGCCGAGGACGGCGATCCGGGTCTGCGGGTCCGCGGTGACGACGCGCACCTCGTCGGGGCGCCAGTCGCCCACCGCCCACAGCGGATCGGGGTCGCCCCACAACGCCTGGGCACCCACGGGCTGCACGGTCTCACCGTCGTAACCGGTGGCCCCGGCCGAGCCGTAGACCCCTGCGGAACCGGTGGCCCCGGCGGAGCCGCCCGCGCCGGCGATCCCCGCTGCTCCTGCTCCCACGGCGGCGCTGCTCCACCCCACCAACCACCGCATCGACGCCTCCACAGGCTGGGGACAACCAGTGCACCGTACGAACTGGTTCCCCATGCTGCCACGAAGGGCGCGCCACAGAGCGTCGGCGGAGCCGTGTGTGCTCCGCGAATGCGCCCTGGCGGAGACTCACGCCAGGACGTCAACTCCCTTGCACCGTCTCCGGGACGCCGCAACCGATGGAGTGAAGACGACGCGAATGCGCCCCCGAAACGCGCCCTTTGGCTCCCCCGCGCGCCCTCAACTCCCGTGGTGAGGGCGGTGGTACGCCGGAATCACCGGCGGCGATTTTCAGCCAAATCGACGTAACGCGGCCACACTCGAACACGCTCCGTACAAACTCTGCGCACCGCCCGACGAGCCGCCGGCGACGCGCAGCCCGGGGGACGGGACTCGCCCCCCGGGCCGGTCCGCCGCCCGCGGGGATGTAGGCGGCGGCGTCCCCCAGCCCACTGGATCCAGTACAGCGGGCCGACCCACGCACCGCCCATGGAATCGCTCCCGCCGTGGCCGGAGAAGAGCGCACGGACGGGCGCACGGCCACACATCGGGAGCACGCGGCAACAGACCGTACATACACCGCACTTGAGTACGGACCACAATCCCGCCATCCGGAAGAATGCCTCTTAACGCATGGGATGCGGCGAACTACGCTGGGTTTACGAATGCCGCGTGGTTATGCCAGCGCGGCAGCCGTCTGTGTCGAGGGGTGACGCATGTCCAGGGAGCAACGCGGGCCGAACGAAAAACTCGGCGCCGTTCTCGCCCTCGCGGGAATCAGCAACGCAGGTCTCGCCCGGCGCGTCAACGACCTCGGCGCCCAGCGCGGGTTGACCCTTCGCTACGACAAGACGTCGGTGGCGCGCTGGGTCTCGAAGGGCATGGTGCCGCAGGGTGCCGCGCCGCACCTCATCGCCGCCGCCATCGGCCAGAAGCTCGGCCGCCCGGTGCCGCTCCACGAGATCGGTTTGGCGGACGCGGACCCGGCCCCCGAGGTGGGCCTCGCCTTCCCGAGGGACGTCGGCCAGGCGGTCAGGTCCGCCACCGAGCTGTACCGTCTCGACCTCGCCGGCCGCCGGACCGGCGGCGGCATCTGGCAGTCGCTCGCCGGATCGTTCGCGGTGAGCGCATATGCGACACCCGCCTCACGATGGCTGATAACCCCGGCCGACAGCTCGGTGGCGCGCGAGGCAGGCCCGGCCGAGGGCTCCGGCGCACCGCTCAAAGTCGGCCACAGTGATGTGCAGAAGCTCCGCGAGGCCGCCGAGGACGCCCGGCGCTGGGACTCCAAGTACGGCGGCGGCGACTGGCGTTCGTCGATGGTCCCCGAGTGCTTACGCGTCGAGGCGGCACCGCTGCTCCTCGGCTCCTACTCCGACGAGGTCGGCCGCGCCCTGTTCGGCGCCTCGGCCGAACTGACCCGCCTGGCCGGCTGGATGGCCTTCGACACCGGCCAGCAGGAGGCCGCCCAGCGGTACTACATCCAGGCCCTGCGCCTGGCCCGCGCGGCGGCCGACGTCCCGCTCGGCGGCTACGTGCTGGCCTCCATGTCCCTCCAGGCCACCTACCGCGGCTTCGGCGACGAGGGCGTGGACCTGGCCCAGGCCGCCCTGGAGCGCAACCGGGGCCTGGCCACGGCCCGCACCATGAGCTTCTTCCGCCTGGTCGAGGCCCGTGCCCACGCGCGCGCGAACGACGCGGTGGCGGCCGGCGCCGCCCTGAAGGCCGCCGAGAGCTGGCTGGAGCGCGCCCGCCCCGGCGACAGCGACCCGTCGTGGCTCGGTTTCTACTCCTACGACCGGTTCGCCGCCGACGCGGCCGAGTGCTACCGCGACCTGAAGGCACCCCGCCAGGTCCGCCGCTTCACGGAGCAGGCGCTGTCGAAACCGACGGAGGAGTTCGTCCGCTCGCACGGCCTCAGACTCGTCGTCTCGGCGGTGGCCGAGCTGGAGTCGGGCAACCTGGACGCGGCCTGCGAGCAGGGCGTGCGGGCGGTCGAGGTGGCGGGCCGGATCTCCTCGGCCCGCACCACCGAGTACGTGAAGGACCTCCTGCACCGCCTGGAGCCCTACGGCGACGAGCCGCGCGTGGTGGAGCTGCGCGAGCGCGCCCGCCCGCTGCTGGTGACTCCGGCCTGACGGACCGCCCTCTTCCGGGTTTGAAGGCATTGTCAGTGGCGCAGTGCACTATCGAAGCCGGGAGGTGAACCGGGAGATGGAACGAGTGTTCGACTGTGATGTGCTGGTGGTCGGTGGCGGCATCGTCGGCCTGTCCACGGCGTACGCGATCACGCGTGCCGCCCCGGGCACCCGGGTGACGGTCCTGGAGAAGGAGCCGGGCCCCGCCCGCCACCAGACGGGCCGCAACAGCGGCGTCATCCACAGCGGCGTCTACTACCGCCCGGGCTCCCTGAAGGCGCGCTACGCGGTGCGGGGAGCCGCCGAGATGGTGAAGTTCTGCGCCGAGTACGGCATCGCCCACGCCGTCACCGGCAAGCTGATCGTGGCCACCGACCGCGCCGAGCTGCCCCGCCTGCACGCCCTGGTGCAGCGCGGCCGGGAGAACGGCATACCGGTGCGCGAGCTGGGCGGCTCCCAGATCGAGGAGTACGAGCCCGAGGTGCGCGGCCTGGCCGCCATACACGTCGGCACCACCGGCATCTGTGACTACGGCGCCGTGGCCCGGCAGCTCGCCCACGCCTCCGGGGCGGAGATCCGATACGGCGCCGAGGTGCACCGCGTCGACCGGCGCCCCGGCCTCGGCGTCGCCGTCCGCACCCGCGCCGGAGACGTGCTCCGCGCCCGGGTCATGGTCAACTGCGGCGGGCTGCACTGCGACGAGATCGCCCGGCTGGCCGGGGACGACCCCGGCATGCGGATCGTGCCCTTCCGGGGCGAGTACTACGAGCTGGCGCGGCCCGAGCTGGTGCGGGGACTGGTGTACCCGGTCCCGGACCCGGCGTTCCCCTTCCTCGGGGTCCACCTGACCCGCGGCATCGACGGCGGCGTCCACGTCGGGCCGAACGCGGTGCCGGCGCTGGCCCGCGAGGGGTACGGCTGGGGCGTGGTGCGCCCCCGCGAGCTGGGCGCCACCCTGGCCTGGCCGGGGTCGTGGCACATGGCCCGGCGGCACTGGAGGTACGGCGCGGGAGAGCTGCGGCGGTCGCTGTCCAGGGCCGCGTTCACGACGGCGGTCCGCAGACTGCTGCCCGCGGTGACGGAGGACGACCTGGTCGCCGCGCCGGCCGGGGTGCGGGCGCAGGCGGTACTGGCGGACGGCACGCTGGTGGACGACTTCCTGATCAAGGAGGGCCCCCACGCGGTCCACGTCCTGAACGCACCGTCGCCCGCGGCGACCGCATCCCTGCCCATCGGCCGGGAAGTGGGGCGCAGGGCGCTGGCGATGCTGGCCGCCGCGGACTAGGACCTGTCCTACTCGGGCGCGCTGCTGCCCTCGTACGAGCCGAGGCCCTCGATCAGGGCGACGAGGGCCGGGTCCCCGGCGAAGCGCTCGGCGTGGATCTGCCGGATGAGGTCGCCCGTGGCCGGGTCCTCGTCGTCGGTCAGGTCGTGCGAGACCATGCGCCGCACCAGTGGCAGTCCGATCTCGTCGACCCGCCGGTGCAGCGGGGCGTGCATGTACTCCCGGTAGCCCTCGATGTCCTCGACCGAGAACAGCGCTCCGTAGTCGAAGTCGCCGCCCACGTCGCGGCCGACCGACCAGTACGTGACGGCGTCGATCTCCCGTCCCATCCTGCGGAGCATCTCCAGAGCCTCGTCGACCCGGTCCCGGGGCGCGTCGGGGCGCATGGCGAGGCGTATCTGGTGGTGAATCACGGCGTCTCTCCTCGGCATTGACGCAAACACTTCTACCTGTCGAGCTAGTTATAGCCCATAACTAGCTCGACAAGCCATTGCACTCACGTACACGCACTAAAATCGACGCATTGTGTCTGACTCCCACCACGCCCACGCCCACGCTCACACCCCCGAAGCCGAAGCCGCTCCCCAGCCCCCGGCCGGGGCCTCCCTGCGGCACGTCCGCGCCAAGGGCGAGCCCCGTTTCCCCGACGGGCCGAAGCCCGATCCCGCCGGATCGCACTTCGAGCGGCGGATCCGGAGCTTCCAGCCGCGCCGCAGCCGGGTGACCACCGGACAGGCGGACGCGCTGCAGCGGCTGTGGTCCCGGTGGGGGCTGGACATCGACGGGCAGCGGGTCGTCGACCTCGCCGAGCTGTTCGGCAACGCCCGCCCCGTCTTCCTGGAGATCGGCTTCGGCATGGGCGAGGCCACCGCCGCGATGGCCGCCGCCGACCCGGCCACCAACATCCTCGCCGTCGACGTCCACACCCCGGGCCAGGGCAACCTGCTCGCTCTCGCCGAACGGGAGGAGCTGTCCAACATCCGGGTGGGCAACGGCGACGCGATCATCCTCCTGCGCGAGATGCTCGCCCCCGACTCCCTCGCCGGGCTGCGCGTCTACTTCCCCGACCCGTGGCCGAAGAAGCGGCACCACAAGCGCCGGCTGATCCAGCCGGAGTTCCTGTCCCTGGCCGCGACCCGGCTCGCCCCGGGGGCGGTGCTGCACTGCGCCACCGACTGGGAGCCGTACGCCGAGCAGATGCTCGAGGTGCTCACCGCGCACCCCGACTTCGAGAACACCGTGCCCGGCGGCGGATTCGCGCCGCGTCCCGAGCACCGGCCGCTGACCCGTTTCGAGGGGCAGGGACTGGACAAGGGACATGTGGTGAACGACCTGCTCTTCCGCCGCGTACCGCACAAGGAGCTGCCCCCCACCGGTTAGGGTCCATGCCGTGGCCACCTGTCCCCCGTATCCGACCCCCGTGCACCGGCATACGCACTGGTGGCAGCGCCCCTGGGTCCGCTACGCCGCGCTGATCACCCTGCTGGCGCTCTCCGGCCTGGTGATCCTCGCCCTGGTGCGCGAACAGACCGGCACACAGGGGTTCCTGGTGGGACTCGGTCTCGCCGTCCTGCCCGTACCGCTGCTCATAGCCGCGTTCCGCTGGCTGGACCGGGTCGACCCCGGCCCCTGGCGGAACCTGCTGTTCTGTTTCGCCTGGGGTGCCTGCGCGGCGGCGCTGATAGCGATCGTCGCCAACAGCTTCGCGACCCGGTGGATAGCGACCGCGACCGCCGACCCGACCGGCGCGGACACCTGGGGCGCCACGGTGATAGCCCCGGTCGTCGAGGAGTCGGCCAAGGCCGCCGCCGTCCTCCTGGTCTTCCTCTTCCGCCGACGGGACTTCACCGGCCTCGTCGACGGCGTGGTCGTCGCCGGGGTCACCGCCACCGGCTTCGCCTTCACCGAGAACATCCTCTATCTGGGCACCGCCTTCGGCACCGACCAGTTGACCGGCGACAGCGGCATCGCCTCCGTCACCGCGGCGACCTTCTTCGTCCGCGTCGTGATGTCGCCGTTCGCGCACCCGCTGTTCACCGTGCTCACCGGCATCGGTTTCGGCATCGCCGCCCTCTCCGCGGGCCGGCACCGCCTGCGCCGGTCCCTGCTGCCCCTCGGCGGACTGCTGCTCGCGATGGGCATGCACGCCCTGTGGAACGGCTCGGCCGCGTTCGGCGAGTACGGCTTCTTCGCGGTGTACGCGGCGTTCATGGTGCCGTCGTTCGGCCTGCTGACCTGGCTGGTGATCTGGACCCGGCAGCGCGAACTGGGCACCGTACGGGCCGAGCTGCCCGCGTACGTCGTCGCCGGGTGGCTGACGCCCGCGGAGCCGTACGCGCTCGGCTCGATGCGGGCCCGCCGCGTCGCCCGGCAGTACGCCCGCCGGCACGCCGGGAAGCAGGGGGCGCGGGCGGTGGCGCGGTACGAGGCCTGCGCGACCTCGGTGGCGTTCCTGCGGCAGCGCGGGCGCCGGGGCAGGGCGGGCGCCGACTTCGCCGTACGCGAGCGGGAGCTGCTGGACGCCCTGTGGCGGCTGCGGGGCGCGGCCCGTCCGGCGCTGGAGTACGCGGCCCGGGTCACGGCACCGCCGGTGCCGCGGCCGGTCCCGCCGTGGGTGTACGGGTACGGGGTGCCCGGCCCGTACGGGTCCGCGCCGGCGCCCGCCCCGTACGGGCCGTACGGTCCGCCCCCGTCGCACCATCCGTACGCGCCGCCCACCCCGCAGCTGCCCTGCACGCCGCAGTACCCGCCGCCCCGCCCCTACGGGCCGTAGGGTCCGCGCACCCCGCTCAGGCGGACGCCCGCGTGAGCCGCTCCGCCTCGTCCTGCGTCAGGTTCAGCTCGGCCACGCCCAGCAGCGCGGGCAGTTGCTCGACCGTGCGCGCGGAGGCGATCGGCGCCGCCACCGTCGGCCGGCCGGCCAGCCAGGCGAGGGCCACCGTGGCGACGGGCACGCCGTGGGCCTCGGCGATCTCGTCCAGGGCGGCGAGCACCCGGCGCCCGCGCTCGGTCTCCAGGTGCTTGGCCGCGCCGCCCGCCCGCGGGCTGTCCACGGCGGTGCCCGGCCGGTACTTGCCGGTGAGGAAGCCGGCCGCGAGCGCGTAGTACGGCACCGCCGCGAGACCGGCCCGCTCGGCGAGGTCGCTCAGTTCGCCCTCGTAGGTGTCGCGGGAGACCAGGTTGTAGTGCGGCTGGAGAGCGACGTACCGGGCCAGGCGCTCACGCTCGGAGAACTCCAGGGACGCCGCGAGCCGCTCGGCGGAGATGTTGGAGGCGGCGATGTGCCGCACCTTGCCGGCCCTCACCAGCTCGTCGAGGGCGCCGATGATCTCCTCGACCGGCACCTCGGGCTTGTCGAAGTGGGTGTAGTAGAGGTCGATCCGGTCGGTGCCCAGGCGGCGCAGCGAGGCGTCGGCCGCGGCCTTGATGTTCGCGGCGGACAGGCCGGGGTATTCGGGGTGCTGGCTGACCTTGGTGGCGAGGACGACGTCGTCACGGTTGCCGCGGGAGGCGAGCCACTTGCCGAGGACGGTCTCGGACTCGCCACCGCTGTTGCCGTCGACCCAGGCGGAGTAGGAGTCGGCGGTGTCGACGAAGTTGCCGCCCGCCGCCGTGTAGGCGTCGAGGACGGCGAAGGAGGTGTCCTGGTCCGCGGTCCAGCCGAAGACGTTGCCGCCGAGGGCCAGGGGGAAGACCTCGAGGTCGGAGGAGCCGAGCTTGCGCAGAGAAGTCATGTGGAGGATCAACGACCGTACTGGAGCGGACCATTCCGGACGCACGCAAAAACCCCGCAAAACGACCGCGAACCGGCAGCCCTGACGTCGGGGGGTTGCCGTCAGGACCGCCGGGGTTCAGCGGGGCGGGAAGCGTGAAGGCTCAGGGAGCCTCAGGGGGTGAGGCCCTTGCTCTGCAGCCAGGCCATCGGGTCGATGCCGGAGCCGTCGGCGGTGTGCACCTCGAGGTGGAGGTGGGCACCGGTGACGTTGCCGGTGGCGCCGACGCGGCCGATGACGTCACCGGTGGTGACCTTCTGGCCGACGCTGACGTTGATCGAGGACTGGTGCGCGTACCAGAGCTCGGTGCCGTCGTCGAGGGTGAGCACGGTCTTGTAGCCGTACGACCCGTCCCAGCCGGCCGACGTGATGGTGCCGCTGTGCACCGCCTTGAGCAGCGTGCCCGTGGGGGCGGCGAAGTCGAGGCCGGTGTGGTGACCGGAGGCCCACAGGGAGCCGGCCTGGTTGAAGGTGGAGGAGATCGTGTACGAGGAGGTCGGCAGCGTGAACTGCTTGGCCAGCTTGGCGAGCCGCTCGGCCTCGGCCTTCTTCGCGGCCTCCTCCTCCGCCTTCTTCTTGGCGGCGGCGGCCTTCTCCTCGGCCTCCTTCTCCGCCTTGGCGGCGGCTTCCGCGGCCTTCTTCTCGGCGGCGGCCTGCGCTTCGGCGGCGGCCTTGGTCTCGACCTGGGCCTGCTGCTGCTCGGCCTGCGCCATGATCCGGGCCCGCAGCGACTCGCCGGCGCCGGCGGAACCCGCGTCCGCCCCGGTGTCCGCGGCGACGGCCTGGGTGATGCCGCTGAGCGGGGTGGCGGAACCCTCGGGCTCCGACTCCTCGTCGCCGCCGGGCATGAGCGAGCCGACGTTCGGCAGGTCCGGCATGGAGATGGACACCGGCGGCTTGCCGGTCTGCGCGCTGGCCATGCCGCCCGCGCCGACTGCGGCTATGACACCGACGCCGAGGACGGTGGAGCTGCGGGCGAGCCCGCCGCGCTGCTTGGCGACGCGGTGCCGGCCGCGCACGGGGCGGATGGACTCCGCGGTGGGGTTCCACTCCTCCCAGGGGCCCTCTTCGGCGCGGGGGGCGTCGTAGCCGAAGGTGTCGGTGCCGTGCCCGGTGGGCACGAACGGGGCCTCGGGGGCAGGCCGGTTGGACGCCACGTGGGCGTACTCCTTTCCTTCCTTCTCGCCTACCGGGTTAGCTGACGGGTTCGGAGCAGGAAGGTCTCCTACGGGTGTGTGCCGACCGCGTTTCCACGGCGTCATACGCCCGATTCACCCCAATGTGGTGGTTCCCCGGTTCCCTTGCGGGATTCGGCGCGTGCGCACGGAGCCGCCTTCTGTGACGGCTGGGACGACCGCGCTGCGTTATCGAACGTTAATAGACGCGAGGCTCGGATTCCAAGCCGTTCCGCTTGATCATTAACGGAAACGGCCGGGACGCACCCCTCATGACCGGTGAAATCCGGACGAGTTGACTCGCTCTCAGTATTCCCCTTCGCGCCACTTTCTTCTGACGGTGTATCAGTTGTTATGCGGAGGGGGGTCGCGCTGTCACGGCTCGTGACAATGATCATGGTCGTCGTGCCCGGGGCGCCGTACGGCCAGCAGCGCCATGTCGTCCGCCATGCCGCCCCCGGAGTGCCGGCGCACGTCCTCGGCGAGGGTGTCGAGCAGGGTCGCCGGATGCCGGAAGACGCGGCCGGCCAGCCGCGTCTGCGGATCGTAGAACTCGCCTCCGGCGTCCCGGGCTTCGGTCAGCCCGTCGGTGTACAGCAGCAGAGTGGCCCCACCGGGGAAGGCGGCCTCCTCCGCCCGGTCGGGCCAGACGCCCAGCTCGCCCATGCCGAGCGGCAGCGCCGACTCGCGGGCGGGCAGGGCGCCCAGGGTGCCGTCGGCGTAGAGCAGCAGGGGCGGCGGATGGCCGCGGTTGACGATGCGTACGGTCCCGTCGCCGTGCGGGAGTTCGGCGAGGACGGCGGTGGTGAAACCCTCGAAGGCGTCCAGTCCGTCCCGCCGGGTGCCCTCGCGCGCCAGCGCCCGCTCCAGCCGCTGCGCCACCGCCTCCAGCGTCGCCTCCTGCTCGGCGGCCTCCCGGAACGCTCCGATCACGACGGCGACGGCGGCGACCGCGCCCATGCCCTTGCCGCGCACGTCGCCGACGATGAGCCGGACGCCGCGGGCGGAGTCCTGCACCGCGTACAGGTCGCCGCCGATGAACGCGTCGGCCTGCGCGGCCTCGTAGCAGACGGCGATCTCGAAACCCGCGATGCGCTCGGCGGGTTCGGGCAGCACGGCGCGCTGGGCGGCCTCGGCGATCTCGCGGACGGAGACGAGACGCTCGCTGCTGCGCCGCACCATGCCGTTCACGAGGACGGCGAGCACGGCGACCGTCGCGATGGTGATCAGCTCGGTGAGGGAGTCGACGTAGTGGATGACGCCCTTGCCCAGCTGCAGCCCGATGACCGAGACGACCACGGCGACACCGGTGAGCGCCGTGCCGCGCCGCGAGTAGAGCGGGGCGGCGATCAGGGGCGCGGCCGTGTAGAGGGGGCCGGCGGTGAAGTACCTCGGGGTGAGGATGTCGTACAGGATGGCGACGACGATCAGCAGCACGGGGAGCGCGTGCACGAAGGCGCGCCCGTACGCGGTCCGGCTGCGCGGCGGCGGCCCGGCGGGCGGCTCCTCGTCCCCGAGGCCCGGGTCGGGAACGGGATCGCCGGGGAGCCGGCCACCGGCTCTGGCGGCCGCTCCCTCGTCGTCCACGTCACCTGGCCGCACCACTCGTCTCCCGCCACCCCGCGCGTCCGCGCGCCGCTCACCGTCCAGGAGTCCAGGTTTCCGGGAGCGGGGGCGGGCGGCGAGCGGTGAGGGGCCGACCGGATGACACGGGGATACGGGACGCCCTCGGTGCGTCCCGAGACGCACCGAGGGCCGGAACCCTTTCGGATTCCGGCCCTCGGCCTTCAGTAGCGGGGACAGGATTTGAACCTGCGACCTCTGGGTTATGAGCCCAGCGAGCTACCGAGCTGCTCCACCCCGCGTCGTTGTGTTCACCACTGTACGTCATCCCGGGACCGGAATGCACATCGGTATCTCCGCCGCCGGCTCCCTACCGCTCCAGATGGCGGTTCGGCGCCTTGGCCGCCTCCTCGTACTCGGGCAGTACGACGACGGCGACGCCTCGCGCGGCGAGCACCCCGCTCCCGTCCGCACCCGCCACGAAGGTGTCCGGCTCCCGCCAGGCCGTGACGACCCGGCGCACCCCGGCGTCGAGGATCAGCCGGGCACAGGGCGCGGGCCGGGAGGCCCGGCGGGCACAGGGTTCGAGGCTGCTGTACACGGTCGCGCCCGCGAGCCGTGCGTCGGAGGGGTCGATCTTGGCGAGCGCGGCCTCTTCGGCGTGCGCCACGGGATCGCCGCCCTCCCGCGAATACCCGCGCGCCAGTTCGCTCCCGTCGGCGGCGACCACGACCGCCCCCACGCTGAACGCGGTCTCCGACGGCGGGCACAGCCCGGCCAGCTCACAGGCGACCTCCAGCCAGTACCGGTCGGCGGGGGCCACGCGCTCACCGGTCCCGGGTGCGGTGGGCCGGTACCGCATCAGCACGACGTCCCCGATCCGCCGCGTTCCGACCAGCGCGAGCCGCCCGCCCTGGTAGGCGCCGGGCCCGAACAGCCGGGGCGCGGCCGGGTCCCCGACCAGGACGGGCGCGAGAACGAGCTGCAGCTCGTCGGCGAGCTCCTGCTGGAGCAACTGGCTGTGGACGGTCCCGCCCCCCTCCACCATGAGCCGCCGCACACCCCGCCGGTCGTGCAGGTACTCCAGCGCGGCGTGCCAGTCCAGCACCGGTCCCAGGGACACGACGTCGGCACCGATGCCGAGCTCTCGGGCCCGCCGGGCCCCGTCGTCCGTGGTCAGCAGCACCTTCTCCCCGCCCGTGTGCCAGAACCGCGCCGCCGGATCCAGCTCGCCGCCGCCGCTGACGGTGACCTTGAGCGGGTACTCCGCCTGCCCGGCCGCGACCCGGGCCGCCCGCCGCTCGGCCGAGTTCACCAGCAGCCGCGGATTGTCGGCCCGGATCGTCCCGGCCCCGACCAGGATCGCGTCCACGGAGGCCCGCACCTCGTCGACCCGGTCGAAGTCGGCGGGGCCGGACAGCAGAAGCCGTTCGGGACCGGTGTCGTCCAGGTAGCCGTCGAGGGAGACGGCGGCGGAGAGGAGGACGTGGGGCAGGGGCATGGATGACACTCCGGGAGGCGGACGCGCGGCGGGTTCCGGCGCAGCAACCCTAGGCTCCGATGCCGCCCGCGTGGCGGGCACCCGCCCCGGGGTACCCGGCGCCCCATGAGCACCGAACCCGCTCCGCTGCTCGCCCTGGATCTCACCGGCACGTTCGCGTTCGGGCTGAACGGGGCGCTGACCGCGGTGCGGGCCGCGCGGCTGGACGTGGTCGGGGTGGTCGTGCTCGGGATGATCACCGCGTTGGGCGGTGGGTTCATCCGCGACGTCCTGATCGACTCGCTGCCGCCCGCCACGCTCCTGGACTGGCGTTACTACACGCTCGCCGCCGCCGGTGGGCTCATCGCCTTCGCCGTCAGCCGGCACCTGCGACGGCTCGAACCCGCGATCACCGTGCTCGACGCGGTCGGGCTGAGCACCTTCGCGGTGATCGGCGCGAGCAAGGCGCTGGACGCCGGGCTGGCCGTCGTACCCGCGATGCTGCTGGGCGTGATCACCGCGGTGGGCGGCGGCACCATCCGCGACACCCTCGTCGGCCGGATCCCGACCGTGCTGCGCACCGGGCTGTACGCCATCCCGGCGCTGGTGGGCGCGGCGGTGACCGTCGCCACGGTCCAAACGGGGCTGTACGGCCTGCCGGCGGAGCTGGGAGCGGCGGCGGCCTGCTTCCTGATCCGGATGCTCGGTCTCCACTTCGGCCTCAACGCGCCGGAACCACCCGAGACGCGTCCGTCCGGTGGCCGAACCCGGCGCCGTAAGTAGCCTCGAACCATGGAGCACCCTCGATGACCTCGACGAACTCGACGACCTCGACGACCTCGACGAGTGGCACCGCGCGGAGCGTCCTCGCCGGCCTCGACTCCGTCCGTTCCGGCCTGGAAGACCTGTACCGGGACCTGCACCGGCACCCCGAGCTGGGCCTGCGGGAGCACCGTACGGCGAAGAAGGCCGCGGACGCCCTGCGGGAGAGCGGCTACGACGTCACCGAGGGCGTCGGCGGCACCGGCATGATCGGGGTCCTCGTGAACGGGGACGGCCCGGTCGTCATGGTCCGCGCCGACATGGACGCCCTCCCGGTACGGGAGCGCACCGGCCTGCCCTACGCCTCCGACGAGACGGTGACCGACGACGACGGCCGGGAACAGCCGGTGATGCACGCCTGCGGCCACGACGTGCACGTGACCTGCCTGGTCGGGTGCGCGCGGCTGCTGGCCGAGCACCGGGACGCCTGGCGCGGCACCTTGGTCGCGCTCTTCCAGCCCTCCGAGGAGAACGGCGCGGGCGCCGCCGCCATGATCAAGGACGGTCTCACCGACAGGTCGCCCCGCCCCGACGTCGTCCTCGCCCAGCACGTCCTGCCGTACCCGGCCGGCTACGTCGGCACCCGTGCGGGCTCCTTCCTGTCCGCCGCGGACAGTCTCCGCGTCACCGTGCACGGGCGGGGCGCGCACGGTTCGGCGCCCCAGGCGTCGGTCGACCCGGTGGTGATCGCCGCGTCCGTCGTCGTACGCCTGCAGACCGTCGTCTCCCGCGAGCTGGCCGCCACCACGCCCGCCGTGCTGACCGTGGGCAGCATCCACGCCGGCAGCGGCCCCAACGTCATCCCCGACCGAGCCGTCCTGGAGCTCAACGTCCGCACGTACGACGACGCCACCCGCACCCGGGTCCTGGAGGCGGTCGAGCGCATCGTCCGTGCCGAGTGCGCGGCGTCCCGCTCCCCCGAGGAGCCCGAGTTCGAACGGCTCTCGTCCTTCCCGCCCACCGTCAACGACGAGGAGCCGACCCGGCGCGTCGCGGAGGCGTTCGGCGCGTACTTCGGCGACGACGCGCACACCGTCGAGCTGCAGACCGCCAGCGAGGACATGAGCGAGATCCCGGGGGCCTTCGGGGTGCCGTTCACGTACTGGGCGATCGGCGGCATCGACCCGGAGCGCTACGCCGAGGCCGCCCGCAAGGGCACCGTCGCCCAGGACATCCCGGTCAACCACAGCTCCTCCTTCGCCCCCGTCGTCCAGCCGACCCTGGACACGGGCGTGAGCGCGCTGACGGTGGCCGCGCTGGCCTGGCTCGGCGACGACGGGGCCGCGTAGCCCCGGGACTCCCGTACGGCTTGACTCTCCAGTGGCTGGAGACCGGAGAGTGGGCCTCATGAACGGCGCGACGCCCCTGTACTCGATCGGTGAACTGTCGGCCCGTACCGGCGTGCCCGTGCGGACGATCCGGTTCTACTCGGACACCGGACTGCTGCCGCCCACCGACCGCACCCCGGCCGGATACCGCCGCTACGACGACGCGGCCCTGGGCCGGCTCCACCTCATCGGCGTCCTGCGGGAGCTGGACGTCGACCTCGCCACGGTGCGCCGCGTGCTGGACGGCGCCGCCTGCGTCGCCGAGGTCGCCGCCGCGCACGCCGACGCCACCGCCCTCCGGATCCGCGCCCTGCGGCTGCGCCACAGCATGCTGCGGCTCGTCGCCCGGCGCGGTCCCAGCCCCGAGGAGACCGTGCTCATGCACCGGCTGACCCGACTCACCGCCGACGAACGACGGCGCATGGTGACCGACTTCGTCACCGGCCTCGACGCCGGCACGCCACAGGCCCGCGACGCTGCCGCCGTCCTGCGCACGGCCCTGCCCGACCTGCCCGACGAGCCGTCCGACGACCAGCTCGCCGCGTGGGTGGAGCTGGCCGAACTCATCGCCGACGACGGCTTCCGCGCGCGCATGGCGGACGCGGCGTTCCCGCCCGCCGACGAAACCGCGCTGCCGGGGGTGGCCCCCGAGCAGGCGGCCGAGCTCGTCCCGTTCGTCCGGGACGCGGTCGCCGACGCGAGGGCGGCCGGCATCGACCCGGACGGTTCCGGCGCCGACGCGGTGGTCGAGGCCGTAGCGAGGCGCTTCGCCGCCGTACTCGGGCGCCCCGACGGCCCCGAGTTGCGGGACTGGATGGCGTCGCGGTTCGAAGCCGGACACGATCCGCTCGTCGAGCGGTACTGGCGTCTGGTGTGGACCGTCAACGACTGGCAGGTGGTCCCCGGGCACCTGCCCTTCCAGCCCTGGATGGCCCGGGCCCTGAGCCGCTCCGTACGGGTCAGCCCCAGTCGCCGTTGACCCAGGCGACCAGGCGGGCACGCTTCTTGTAGGAGCAGCCGGCGCGGTTGTCACCGTACGTGTCGTGGGTTGCGGACCAGCCGGGCACCGCGTACCCGTAGTCGCCGGGACCGTACTCGCCGTCGCGGCGGCCGTCCATGCCGTCGGCCCAGTCGAGCAGGCCGAAGTCCGGGAACCCGAAGTCGAGACCGAGGTTGTCGAGATACCGGCCCGGGTCGGCCGGTTCCACCGGTGCGGGACGGCCGTCCGCCTCGGCGGTGTTCCGGTCCTCCAGGCAGCCGGACAGCACCGGCCGGCCCAGCCACCAGCCGGCCAGGAAGACGGCGTACAGCGTGGTGACGACACCGAGGCGGCGCGGGGTAATCCAGGCGGGCATCCGGCTCTACTTCCAGTCGCCTTCGAACCACGCCTGGAGGCGCGGGCGTTCGCCCGTGTCGTTGGCGCAGATGACGGAGTGAATGGTGACCGACAGGGTGCGGATGCTGAGGGTGTCCACGGGCACGCCGTCCATCGGCCTCACAGACGGTTTCCGGATGGGACCGGACACGGGTGGGGGCGTGGAGACCGCTGCGTGCCCGCCGTGTTCGGCGCGCCGGTCGAGCGCGGCCTGGTCCGGGCTGCACTCGGCCGTCACGGGCTGCCCCAGGTACCAGCCCGCGACGAACACGCCGTAGACCACGGCGGCGGCACCGAGGCGGCGCGGGGTGATCCGGCGAGGGCGGAGGCCAACCCAGCCTCCGCCGGGCGGAGTTGTACTCATACCGTGGGACTCTACCGGCAGGCACCGACAGGTCCGGCGCGCGGCTGCCGGCGCCCGGACGGGTCAGCCGTCGGCCTCGGCGCTGCGACCGGCCGCCGCGACCACGCTCCGGAAGGGGAACGCCACCAGCAGCGCGACCGCCACCAGCAGCCCGCTCACCCAGAGCGGCCCGAGGTCCCCGAACGTGGTGCCCAGCGAGGCCGCGGCGACGAACGGCCCCACCGCCGCACCGGTGTTGAAGGCCGCGGTCGCGTACGAGCCGGCCATGGTGGGGGCTCCTGCCGCCTCGTAGAGGACCCGCGTGATCAGGGTGCTGCCCAGCGCGAACGACAGCGCGCCCTGCACGAACACGAGGACGAGCAGGGCGGCCGGCCGGTGGGCCAGCACGGCCAGGGCCGGCCAGCCGAGGAGAAGCAGCGGGCCACCGACAAGGACGACCAGGCCGGGACGGTGGTCGGACACGCGTCCGGCGACGGTGATGCCGACGAAGGAACCGAGGCCGAAGAGGACCAGGACGACGGAGATCCACAGGTCGCTCAGGCCGGCGGTGCCCGTGACGACGGGGGCGAGGAAGGTGAAGCTCGCGAAGGTCGCCGCGTTCACCAGGGCACCGAGCAGCATCACGAGCGCCAGGCGCCGGCTCCTGAGCCGGGTGAGTTCCGCTCGCAGCGCGGGCCTGTGGGGCTCGTCTCCCCGGTCGGGGCCGGCCGGGACGCCTTTGATGATGCCGAGGGCCGCGGGCAGACAGAGGACGGCGACGGCCCAGAACGTGGCTCGCCAGCCGAGCGTGGTGCCGAGTACCGATCCCGCGGGGACCCCGGCGATCGTGGCCGCCGTCGTCCCGGACAGCAGCACCGCGAGCGCGCGTCCCTTGCTGTCCGCCGGGACCAGCCGGGCGGCGGTGGTCAGCGCCACGGCGAGGAATCCGGCGTTCGCGAGCGCCGCGACCACCCGGGTGGCGAACAGGACCGGGAAGTTCGCGGTGGCGGCGCCCAGGACGTGAGCCGCCGCGAAGACGAGGACGAACCCGAGAAGGCTCGATCGCGCCGGCCAGGTGCGGGCGAGCCCGGCCATGAGCGGAGCGCCGACGACCATGCCGATGGCGAAGGCCGACGTGAGCGTGCCCGCCGTCCCGACCGCCACGTCGAGGTCGGAGGCGATTCCGGGCAGGAGGCCCGCGAGCATGAATTCGGAGGTGCCCATGGCGAAGACGGCCAGGGCAAGCAGGTAGAGCGCGAGAGGCATCGAGTGGCTCCGAGGCGATGAGAAGCAGAGGGAGAGGCGTTCTCGTCACCGCGGTCAGCACCCACGGACCCGGGCGTCCGGCCGCGGAACGCGGCGGGACGGTCAGACCTACGGACTCAGTGGTTCAGGGGGCTGACGGCGTGACCGGCAGTCCCCACCCTGGATGCTTCGGGGCTCGACATGCCCCGCAAGCTACCCGACCCCTGCCCGCCGACGCACACCGTTTTGCCCGCCTGCCTCCGCACCGGCGCCGGCGCCGCGGTGCCGGGAGCCGAACCGGCGGGACCCCGGTTCGCTCGTGCTCTGAACCGGGGTCCGACGCGGTAGGCCCTGTGGGACTCGAACCCACAACCAATGGATTAAAAGTCCACTGCTCTGCCAATTGAGCTAAGGGCCCAGGCGGTGTGTCGCGCGGTGCTGCGTGATGTTGCCACACCGAGCATAGCCCGCCGCGGCCGGGAGGCCGATCGGGTATCGGGGTCCCGGCCGCGTCGGAGGGCCGGTGAGCCGGGGCTACGGGTCCACCGGCTCGGGGGCGTTCGCGTGGGCGGCGGCGCGGGCTCGGGTGCGCTCGTGCTCGGGGTTGAGGAACCAGTGCCGGGCCGAGGCCAGCCACCAGGTGGCGGCGAATCCCAGGACGACCAGGACGGCGATCGGCGCGTAGTTGAAGGTCTCCCAGGTGACCGGGGACACCTGGGGCAGCGTGAACAGGACCGTGATGACGCCGACCCACGTCACCGCGACCACGCCGATCACCTGCGACCAGCGGCCCAGGTGCCAGGGCCCGCGTTCGAAGGCGGCGCCCTTGCGGACCCGCAGGAGCGTCGGGATGACGTACGCGATGTAGAGGCCGATGACCGCGATGGAGGTCACGGCGGCGTACGCGGTGACGTTGATGAGGTACGGGAGGCCCAGGACCAGCGCGGCCAGGGCCGCCAGCCAGACCGCCGCGACGGGCGTGCGGGTGCGCGGGTTCACCGAGTGCCAGACGTGGGAGTAGGGGAGCGCGCCGTCCCGGGAGAAGGCGTAGATCATGCGGCTGTTGGCCGTCACCGACGCCATCCCGCAGAACAGCTGCGCCCCGATGACCACGAGGAGCAGGAGCTTGCCCGCCGTCGCGCCCAGGGCGTCGAGGAGGATCTGCGCGGGCGGCGCGCCCGTCGGGGACGTCAGGGCGCCCTCGTAGGACTGGATGGCGAAGGTGAAGCCGAGCAGGAGAACGAAACCGGCGATCCAGGAGGTCCAGATGGAGCGGACGATGCCCTTCGGTCCGGCCGTGGACGCGTCGTGGGTCTCCTCGGTCATGTGGGCGGAGGCGTCGTAGCCGGTGAAGGTGTACTGGGCCATCAGGAGGCCGATGAGGACGACGTACACCCCGCTGCCCCAGCCCGTGTTGTTCACGAACTCGCCGAAGACGAAGGACGCCGACTGGTGGTGGTCCGGCGCGAAGGTCAGCGCGCCGACGATGACCGCGACGCCCAGGACGTGCCACCACACGCTCACGCTGTTCAGCAGGCCGACGATGCGGACGCCGAAGGTGTTGAGCAGGCCGTGCAGGATCAGGATCGCGGCGAAGAGCAGGATCGTGCGGCCCGGCGTCACCTCGAAGTCGAACTGCAGGTTCAGGTAGGCGCCGAGGAAGGACGCGGCGCCGAAGTCGATGCCGGCGGTGACCGCGACTTGGCCCAGCACGTTGAACCAGCCCGTGAACCACGCCCAGGCCGCCGCCGTGCGCGGGGGCGCCAGGCGGTGCGCCCAGAAGTACAGGCCCGCCGAGGTCGGGTACGCCGAGCAGATCTCGGCCATCGCCAGGCCGACGAAGAGGGTCATCAGGCCGACGGCGACCCAGCCCCAGGTGATGACGGCCGGGCCGCCGGTGTTCATGCCGAAGAGGTAGAGGGTCAGGCAGCCCGACAGGACCGAGATGATCGTGAAGGAGACCGCGTAGTTGGAGAACGCCGACATGCGGCGGGCCAGAACCTGGGTGTAGCCGAGCTGGGCCAGCCGTTCCTCGTCCGACAGCCCACTCGCCTTGGCGTCATCTGTCATGCCCCCAGCAATTCCCTTGCGTCGAGCGTGACATGCGTCACTCCGTGGACTTCGTGGCCGGAACGGGACCGCAACGCGAAGCGCCGTGGCCTCCACCCGGTGGGGCGGAGGCCACGGCGCTTCTCGGTGTTCAGGCGTCAGCCGTTGCGCTTCCAGCGCGGCTTGTCGTCACGGCGGCCGAAGGACGAACCACGGTGGTCACCGCGGTGGTCGTCGCGGCGGCCGTAGGGACGGTCGTGGCCGCCGGAGCGGAAGCCGGGACGGTCGCCCTGGCGGTCGCGGTTGAACGGACGGTCGCTGCCACGGTGCCCGCCGCGGTCGTCGCGGCGGTCGAACGAGCGGCCACCGCGGTCGTCACGACGGAAGCCACCGCGCTCACCGCGGTCGTCACGCCGGTCGAAGGAACGCCCACCACGGTCACCACGGTCGTCGCGGCGGTCGAACGAACGGCCGCCCCGGTCGTCACGACGGTCGTCACGGCGGAAACCACCGCGGTCACCACGGTCGTCACGACGGTCGAACGAACGCCCACCACGGTCGTCACGACGGTCGTCGCGACGGAAACCACCACGGTCACCACGGTCGTCACGCCGGTCGAACGAACGGCCACCACGGTCGTCACGACGGTCGTCGCGACGGAAACCACCGCGGTCACCACGGTCGTCACGACGGTCGAAGGAACGCCCACCGCGGTCACCGCGGTCGTCGCGGCGGTCGAACGAACGGCCACCCCGGTCGTCACGACGCTCGAAGGAGCGCCCGCCACGGTCACCGCGGTCGTCGCGCCGGTGATCGCGACGCTCGTACGAGCGCTCGCGGTCGTTGCCGCCGCGCTCCGTCTTCTCCACGTCCCGGGCGCCGGGCTGCTCGGGCAGCGAGACCTCGGCCTCGGACGCGGCGGCGGCCACCTCGGCCAGGACCGTCTCCGGGTCCTCGCCGCGCTCCCGCGCGACCCTGGCGACCAGGCGGTCCGCCTCCTCGCGCAGCTCGGTGGCGCGGCGCTGGGCCCGCTCCAGCTCCTTGGTGAGCTGGGTGACCTCGCGCTCGGCCTGCTGCGCCGCGTTGCCCGCCGACTCGGCCTGGACCTCGGTCATCGACCGGGCGCCGGTGATCTCGGCGACCTCGGGGTCGAAGGCGGCACCGCCCTGGATGATGTGGCGCGTGGCGTCGACGCCCGCGTCCTCCATCAGCCGGAAGATCTGGCGGCGCTGGTGCGGCAGGGAGAGGGAGACGACGGTGCCGGTGCGGCCGGCGCGGGCCGTACGGCCGGCGCGGTGCAGGTAGTCCTTGTGGTCGCCGGCCGGGTCCACGTTCAGGACCAGGTCGATGCCGTCGACGTGGATGCCGCGGGCGGCGACGTCGGTGGCGACCAGGACGTTGACGTAGCCGTCCTTGAAGTCGGCCAGCGTGCGGGTGCGCGCGCCCTGGGTCATGCCGCCGTGCAGCGCGTCCGCCTTGGCACCGGCGTCGCGCAGCTGCTCGGCGACGCGGTCGGCGCCGAGCTGGGTGCGGACGAAGATGATGGTGCGGCCCTTGCGGGAGGCGATGGCCGCGGTGACCGGAGCCTTGTCCTTGGGCTTCACGACCAGGATGTGGTGCGACATGGTCGTCACCGCGCCCTGGGCCGCGTCGACCTCGTGGTGGACCGGGTCCTTCAGGTACCGGTCGACGAGGGTCTTGATCTCGTTCTCCATGGTGGCGGAGAACAGCATCCGCTGACCGCCGGCCGGGACCTGGTCGAGCAGCTCGGTGACCTCGGGCAGGAAGCCCAGGTCGGACATCTGGTCGGCCTCGTCGAGGACCGCGATCTCCACGTTCTCCAGGGAGCAGGCGCCGCGGTTGATGATGTCGCGCAGCCGGCCCGGGGTGGCGACCAGGATGTCGACACCCTTCTCCAGGGCGTAGATCTGGTTGCCCATCGAGGTGCCGCCGCAGACGACCTTCATCCGCAGGCCCACGACGTCGCCGTACGGCTGGAGCGCGTCGGCGACCTGCATGGCCAGCTCGCGGGTCGGGGTGAGGATGACGGCGCGGGGCTTGTGCTTCTCGGTGCGGCCGCCGGCCAGCGTGGCCAGGGTCGGCAGACCGAAGGAGAGGGTCTTGCCGGAGCCGGTGCGGCCCCGGCCGAGGATGTCCTTGCCGGCCAGGGCGTCCGGGATGGTCGCGGCCTGGATCGGGAAGGGGGTGGTCACGCCGTTCTGCGCGAGCTTGCGCACGACGCCCTCGGGCAGACCGAGGTCGGCGAACGTCGGCTCGGCAGCCTCGGGGGCCTCCGTGGCCGCGGCGGCGGCAACGGCCTCGACGGCCTCCGGCTCGCCCTGAACGCCTTCGGCGTTTCCGGGCACGACGACGTGGTCAGTACTGGTCATGGACATGCGAATGCGAAACCTTCCGGAGTCTCTCGTCGGCACGCGCCCGTCAACTCCGTGAATCGCGATTCGCAATACGACCGCCTCGATGCGGTCCACCACGGCAAGGGGAGAGTACGCGCCACACGGCGCGCTCTGCGGTGGCGCCGGGCAAATGGGATCAAACGATCTACCACCATACGCACCTCCCACCCCCGAAGGCAAACCGGCAGCACATCCGCGGTCCGCCCGGCAGCACATCCCCAGCTCAGCGGGCTGCCCCGGGACCTAGGCCGGTGTCCCGGCCGCCGGCGCCGGCTCCCGCTGCTCGAGCTGGGTCCCCGGCGGCTCGTGCGCCGACGAGGACGGCTCGGCCACCGTCGGCTCCGGCGTCGGGGAGGCGGGCGGCTCCTCGGGGGGCGTCGGCTCCGGCTCGGCCGGCCGGGTGGGCTCCGCCGGGGGCGTCCGGGTGGGCTCGGGGTCGTGGTCCCCGCCGCCCGGCGGCCGGTCCCCGGTCGGGCGGGCGGCCGGGGGCGCCGAGGCGGACGCGCCCTTCCCGGCGTCCTCCTCGCCGTCCTTCCCCTTGCCGTCGCGCTCGGCCTCGTCCCCGCCCTTGTCCTTGCCCTTCTTCCCCTTGCCGTGCTTCCCGTCGGCGGCCGCCGCTCCGTACCCGGCGTTCCCGCCGGAGACCGCGGGGCCGCCGTCCGGCACCTCGCCGCCCCGCTCCCCGGCGGAGTGCGACGGCTTGCCGCCCCCGCCGGGTGCGTCGTCGCCGACGCTCATGCAGCCGGCGGCAGCGGCGACGGCCAGGGCGGTGGCGGCCAGACGGACGGGTACGTACAAGGGGCGCACGGGCGGCCACCTCCGGGGGTCAAGGAGTCGCCGTGCCCAACTCCCTTCACCCACAAGAGGACACGCGCCCGGCGAGGCGGACTTGACCCGAGCGCGTCACCCGTACCCGGGGCACGCCTCTCGCGTCCGACCCGCGTCACCCGTAGCCGAGGGAGTGCAGCCGCGCGTCGTCGATCCCGAAGTGGTGGGCGATCTCGTGAACGACCGTCACCTCGGTCTCGGCGACGACGTCTTCACGCGTCTCGCAGTACCGCAGGGTCGGCCCCCGGTAGATGGTGATCCGGTCCGGCAGCACCCCCGCGTACCACTCCCCCCGTTCGGTCAGCGGCGTCCCCTCGTACAGGCCGAGCAGCTCGGGATCGTCCGCGGGCGGTTCGTCCTCGACGAACACCGCGACGTTGTCCATCAGCCGCGTCAGCTCCGGCGGGATCCGGTCCAGGGCCTCGGCGACCAGTTCCTCGAACTCCTCGCGCGTCATCTCCAGCACAGGCCCATTGTCGGGTACGACCGTGGAGTACGACCCGCATATCCGCCCCGGGCCACGGGCATACGGGACCAATGGCCCGCGTCCCCGCCGCAGCCCCGCACGTCCTGGCCGAGGTGATGAACCCCATCCGCAACGCCCCGCGCGCCCTCACCCGCCGCCTCCGCGACCGGCGCGACCGCCACGCCCGCCGCGGTCGCCGTACGTCCGCGACCCCGGAACTCGCCGCCCGCCCCCACCCCTGGACCCGCGCCGCCGGCCTCGTCGCCGTCGTCCTGCTCGGCGCCTGGCTCGGACTGCTGGTCGTCGGCAACGTCCGGGTCCCGGTCGGCCCCATGGACACGACGATGACGCTGCGGCCCTCCCTCACCGGCGGCACGAAGATCAACGTCTCACCGCTGGGCGCCCTCCAGCTCGACAGCCACGTCGCCCCGGTCCGCCTCGACGTCAACGTCGACCAGCTCGACCCCGCCCGCGCCCAGGCCCTCGTCGACCACCCCGAACGCCTCTCCGGCCTCCAGGACGAGGTCGCCCGGGACGTCGAGCACGGCACCCTCGACCTCGCCGTCCGCTCCTGCGTCGCCGTCGTCACCGGCGCCACCGCCCTCGGCCTCGCCGTCTACCGCCGCCCCCGGCGCGCGCTCGCCTCCGGCGGACTCGCGCTCACCCTCCTGGTCGCCTCCGGCGGCACCGCGTACGCGACCTGGAACCCCGACTCCGTCCTGGAGCCCAAGTTCTCCGGCCTGCTCTCCTCGGCGCCCTCGCTGGTCGGCAACGCGCGCAGCATCGTGACCGAGTTCGACGTCTACCAGAAGGAGCTGGCCCGGCTGGTGACCAACGTGACCAAGCTCTACGACGTCACCTCGACGCTCCCCGCCTACCAGCCCGACCCGACCACGATCCGCGTCCTGCACGTGTCGGACATCCACCTGAACCCGGCGAGCTGGAAGATCATCGCCTCGCTGGTGGAGCAGTACAAGGTGAACGTGATCGTCGACTCCGGCGACACGATGGACCACGGCACCGCCGCCGAGAACGGCTTCCTGGACCCCGTCGAGGACCTCGGCGCCCCCTACGTCTGGGTCCGCGGCAACCACGACTCCCGCGGCACCCAGGAGTACCTGAAGCACCTGAAGAACGTGCACGTCCTGGACGACGGCCACGCCCGGACCGTCGCCGGCCTGCGCTTCGCCGGGATGGGCGACCCGCAGTACACCCCCGACCGCTCCAAGGCGGACGGCGCCGAGGCCTCCCAGGAGCTGGCCGGGGCCCGCCTCGCCTCCGCGCTGCGCGACCAGCGCGCGGCCGGCACCCCCGTGGACATCGCCGTCGCCCACGAACCGTCGGCCGCCCGCGAGGTCGACGGCGACGTGCCGCTGGTGCTCGCCGGGCACCTCCACCACGAGGACATGGAGGTCATGAAGTACGGCACCCGGCTGCGTGTCGAGGGCTCCACCGGCGGCAGCGGCCTGCGCGCGGTCGAGGGGAAGTATCCCGACCCCATCCAGGCGTCGATCCTCTACTTCGACCGGGACTCCCGGCGCCTCCAGGCGTGGGACGAGATCGAGCTGGGCGGCCTGGGCCTGACGACGGCCGAGGTCAGCCGCCACCTGCCGAAGGAGAACCAGCCTGGCGCCACCCCGTCGCCCTCTCCCACCAGCCCGTCCCCGTCCGGCACCGGTGCCTCCCCCTCCGCCACCGGTGCCTCTCCCTCCGCCCCGGGCAGCCCCGCCCCCAGCACTCCGTAAACCGTTTTGGCGATACCTCCCGCCATCCCATATGCTTCTCACGTCCCCGACGCGCTGCGAAGCGCCCAGGCGGGCCGATAGCCCTCATCGTCTAGCGGCCTAGGACGCCGCCCTTTCAAGGCGGTAGCACGGGTTCGAATCCCGTTGGGGGCACGCAGTACATGTGCGACACTGTCGTACGAAGCTTGGTCCTGTGGAGCAGTTTGGAGTGCTCGCCACCCTGTCAAGGTGGAGGCCGCGGGTTCAAATCCCGTCAGGACCGCTGAGGTTTCACGTGAAACCTCTCGGCTGGGTAGCTCAGTTGGTACGAGCGATCGCCTGAAAAGCGATAGGTCGCCGGTTCGACCCCGGCCCCAGCCACAGCAAAGGCCCCGATCTTCGGATCGGGGCCTTGTTGTAGTTGCTGGCGTTGCCTGGGCGGACGCCGCGGCAAAAGCGTTCGCCAGGTTTTTCCCGAGGATGAGATCCTGGAATCCGTATGTCTACGCACCCTGCCCCCGCCCTCGGCACCCTCGCCCCCCGGCTGACCGAGCTGTCGCTGCGCGACGCGCACCGGCTCGGCCGCAGGCTGGAGGGTGCGCGGAAGATCCGTAAGCCGGAGGCCCGCGCCGCCGTTCTCGCCGAGATCGAGACGGAGGTGGCCAAGGCCGAGCAGCGCATCGGTGAGCGCCGGGCGCGGGTGCCGGCCGTCAGCTACCCCGAACAGCTCCCGGTCAGCCAGAAGAAGGACGAGATCGCGGCGGCCATCCGTGATCACCAGGTCGTGATCGTCGCCGGTGAGACCGGATCCGGCAAGACCACGCAGATCCCGAAGATCTGCGTGGAGCTGGGCCG
The DNA here is from genome assembly GCF_003950055.1 of Streptomyces sp. KPB2. Taxonomy (NCBI): domain Bacteria; kingdom Bacillati; phylum Actinomycetota; class Actinomycetes; order Kitasatosporales; family Streptomycetaceae; genus Streptomyces; species Streptomyces sp. KPB2. Next base: position 4,337,496 of record NZ_CP034353.1, on the reverse strand, counting down.
TGGTGTCCGCGGCATGATCGGGCACACCCAGCCCCGCCGGATCGCCGCGCGCACCGTCGCCGAGCGGGTCGCGGACGAGCTGGACACCCCGCTCGGGGAGACCGTCGGCTGGAAGGTCCGCTTCACCGACCAGGTGAATCCGCAGTCCACCTTCATCAAGCTGATGACGGACGGCATCCTGCTCGCCGAGATCCAGACCGACCGCGAGCTGCGCGCCTACGACACCATCATCATCGACGAGGCCCACGAGCGATCCCTCAACATCGACTTCCTGCTGGGCTACCTCGCCCAGCTGCTGCCGAAGCGTCCGGACCTCAAGGTCGTCATCACCTCGGCGACCATCGACCCCGAGCGCTTCTCCCGGCACTTCGGCGACGCCCCGATCATCGAGGTCAGCGGGCGCACCTACCCGGTGGAGGTCCGTTACCGGCCCCTGCTCGAGGAGGACGGCGACGACGCCGACCGCGACCAGATCACGGCGATCACCGACGCCGTCGAGGAGCTGATGGGCGAGGGCAAGGGCGACATCCTCGTCTTCCTCTCCGGCGAGCGGGAGATCCGGGACACGGCGGACGCGCTGGAGAAGAAGAAGTACAGATTCACCGAGATCCTGCCGCTGTACGCGCGGCTCTCGCACGCCGAGCAGCACCGGGTCTTCCAGCAGCACACCGGGCGCCGGATCGTCCTAGCGACCAACGTCGCCGAGACCTCCCTCACCGTCCCGGGCATCAAGTACGTCATCGACCCCGGCTTCGCCCGCATCTCCCGCTACAGCCACCGCACCAAGGTCCAGCGGCTGCCGATCGAGCCGGTCTCGCAGGCCAGCGCCAACCAGCGCAAGGGCCGCTGCGGCCGTACGTCCGACGGCATCTGCATCCGCCTGTACTCCGAGGACGACTTCAACGCCCGCCCGGAGTTCACGGACGCGGAGATCCTGCGGACCAACCTCGCCTCCGTCATCCTGCAGATGACCGCGGCCGGCCTCGGTGACATCGAGAAGTTCCCGTTCATCGATCCCCCGGACCACCGCAACATCCGCGACGGTGTGCAGCTCCTCCAGGAGCTGGGCGCGCTCGACCCGGCGCAGAAGGACGTACGCAAGCGCCTGACCGACACCGGCCGCAAGCTCGCCCAGCTGCCCGTCGACCCGCGGCTCGCCCGGATGGTGCTGGAGGCGGACAAGAACGGCTGTGTCCGCGAGGTCATGGTCATAGCCGCCGCCCTGTCCATCCAGGACCCGCGCGAGCGCCCGGCGGAGAAGCAGGCGCAGGCCGACCAGCAGCACGCCCGCTTCAAGGACGAGACCAGCGACTTCCTCGCCTTCCTGAACCTCTGGCGCTACGTGCGCGAGCAGCAGAAGGAGCGCGGCTCGTCGTCCTTCCGCCGGATGTGCAAGCAGGAGTACCTCAACTTCCTGCGCATCCGCGAGTGGCAGGACATCTACACCCAGCTGCGCACGGTCGCCAAGCAGATGGGCATCCACCTCAACGACGCCGACGACGCCGCGCCCGACGACCGGGTGCACGTGTCGCTGCTGGCCGGCCTCCTCTCCCACGTCGGCATGAAGGACGTGAAGGAAGGCGGGAAGAACGAGTACCTGGGCGCCCGGAACGCCAAGTTCGCGATCTTCCCGGGCTCGGCGCTCTTCAAGAAGCCCCCGCGCTTCGTCATGTCGGCGGAGCTGGTGGAGACCTCCCGCCTCTGGGCCCGCGTCAACGCGAAGATCGAGCCCGAGTGGGTGGAGCCGCTCGCCGGGCACCTCCTCAAGCGCACCTACAGCGAACCGCACTGGGAGAAGGACCAGGCGGCCGTGATGGCGTACGAGAAGGTCACGCTGTACGGCGTGCCGATCGTGGCGCAGCGCAAGGTGAACTACGGACGCATCGACCCCGAGGTCAGCCGCGAGCTGTTCATCCGCAACGCCCTGGTGGAGGGCGACTGGCGCACGCACCACAAGTTCTTCGCCGACAACCGCAGGCTCCTGACCGAGGTCGAGGAGCTGGAGCACCGGGCCCGGCGCCGGGACATCCTGGTCGACGACGAGACGCTGTACGACTTCTACGACCAGCGGGTGCCCGAACACGTCGTCTCCGGCGCGCACTTCGACTCGTGGTGGAAGCACAAGCGGCACGAGCAGCCCGACTTCCTCGACTTCGAGCGCGAGATGCTCATCAACGAGAAGGCGGGGGCGGTCACCAAGGACGACTATCCGGACTCCTGGCGGCAGGGCCCGCTGAAGTTCCGGGTGACCTACCAGTTCGAGCCGGGCGCGGACGCCGACGGCGTGACCGTCCACGTGCCGCTCCAGGTGCTCAACCAGGTCACGGACGAGGGCTTCGACTGGCAGATCCCGGGCCTGCGCGAGCAGGTCGTCACGGAGCTGATCCGCTCCCTCCCCAAGCCGGTCCGCCGCCACTACGTGCCCGCGCCGAACTACGCCCAGGCGTTCCTGGACCGTGCGGTGCCCCTTCAGGAGCCGCTGACGGTGACCATGGCGCGGGAGTTGAAGCGCATGGTGGGGGTGCCGTTCGACGCGGAGGACTTCGACTGGGCGAAGGTCCCCGACCATTTGAAGATCACGTTCCGGATCGTCGACGAGCGCCGCCGCAAGCTGGCCGAGGACAAGGACCTGGAGGCGCTGAAGCTCCGGCTCCGCCCGAAGGCGCGCAAGGCGCTCTCGCAGGCCGCGGCGGCCACGGCGCAGCGCAGCGGCGGGGAGTCGCTGGAGCGTTCCGGACTCACGGACTGGACGATCGGCACGCTGACCCGGGTCTTCGAGACCCGGCGGGCCGGCCAGCCGGTGAAGGCGTACCCGGCCCTGGTGGACGACGGGCCGCAGGCGAACACCGTCTCCGTCCGCCTCTTCGACACCGAGGCCGAGCAGGCGCAGGCGATGTGGAAGGGCACGCGCCGGCTCATCCTGCGCAACATCCCGGTCAACCCGGCGAAGTTCGCGTCCGAGAACCTGACCAACCAGCAGAAGCTGGGCCTGTCCGCGAACCCGCACGGTTCGATCCAGGCGCTGTTCGACGACTGCGCCATGGCGGCGGCGGACAAGCTGATCGCGGACTTCGGCGGCCCGGCGTGGGACGAGGAGTCGTACCGCAAGCTCTACGACAAGGTCCGCGCGGAGATCGTCGACACCACCGTCCGTACGGTGGGCCAGGTGCAGCAGGTGCTGGCGGCCTGGCAGGCGTGCGAGCGGCGCCTGAAGACCGTGCGCAGCCCGGCGCTGCTGGCGAACCTCCAGGACGTGCGGACGCAGCTGGACGCGCTGGTGAAGCCCGGTTTCGTCACCGAGGCGGGGATCAAGCGGCTGCCGGACCTGATGCGCTACCTGGTCGCGGCGGACCGCCGGCTGCAGCAGATGCCGACGGGCGCGCAGCGGGACACGTCACGCATGGAGAAGGTCCACGAGATGCGGGACGAGTACGCGTGGCTGCTGGAGCAGATGCCGCAGGGCCGGCCGGTGCCGCAGCAGGTGCTGGAGGTCCGCTGGATGATCGAGGAGCTCCGGGTCAGCTATTTCGCGCACGCGCTGGGCACGGCATACCCCGTCTCCGACAAGCGGATCGTGAAGGCGATCGACGCGCTCGTACCCTGACGGGGCGGTGACGGAGTCTGCACGGAGGGTGAGTTCGACCGGGGGCCCACCCTCCTGTACAGTCTCTTCTCGCAGCGCAACGCACAAGAAGCGCCGCGAAACCTGGTCCTGTGGAGCAGTTTGGAGTGCTCGCCACCCTGTCAAGGTGGAGGCCGCGGGTTCAAATCCCGTCAGGACCGCAACAGAGCCCCGCACCGAGTCATCGGTGCGGGGCTTCTTCGTGCGACTCCGCTCCCCTCCCTCCGCGAAGCGCTCGCCACCCTGTCGAGGCGGAGGCCGCGCCCGCGGCGCAGCCGCAATCGGGCACAGCAAATCCCGTCAGGACCGCAACAGAGCCCCGCACCGAGTCATCGGTGCGGGGCTTCTTCGTTGCTCCCCGGTTGCCCGGTGCCAACCGGAACCACCGGAACCCCCTCAGTGGCCCTCTGCGGCCCTCTCGCGGCCTTGACGGCGTCACATTCGCTCGGTACTCCAAAGACAGGGCACATCCCCCGTGTGGCCCCCTGGAGGTGGCGTATGGCGACATCGGTCAGGCACGAGACGCGGGCCCTGCTCCGCGCGCATCTGTCGGCCGCGTCGTCGTACGGTCACGTGACGCGCCACTGTCCGATCTGCCACCGGCTGTTGCGGCTGGCGCTGGACTCGCCGGGGCCACAGTCTCCTACGGCCCGTCAAGAGGGCGTCGAGGACGGGAGCGCGCCCACGGCGTGAACACCGCGGGCCCCAACACCCTTGCCCCGCAGAGCTCCTGGAGGCCACGCCTCCATTAGCGCACGGGCGCAGGACCCAACAACCACCGTGCCGTGTGACGGGTGTCACCGCATGAGTTTTTGAAAGGGCCGCACTTACGACTCCCCTACAACTGGTCAATTTAATATGTGCAATTGCACCGCCTTCGCAGTGCCCGCACAGCCGAACCGACACCCCTCCCCAGACTCCGACAAGCCCGCTCACAGAACCGGCCACCGGCCCGCCGCCCGGCACAGGACCGCACACCCACCCGGCCGGCACCCGCACCCGCACCCGCACCCGCACCCGGGCACAAAAAAAATCGCGCTGGACCCGGCGGAGTCCAGCGCGATCAACGACGCACCTCTGTTGGGGCAGGGACGGCGTCGCTTGGAGCTGTGGTTCCAGGCGCCTCGACAGGTTGGGGGACCCGCCGTTCTGCCCGGTTATTCAGTTGTTCAGGCCTCGCTGCGCTGCTGCGGAATGCCCGCGAGCAGGGCGCGGACCTCGGCTTCGCGGTAGCGGCGATGCCCGCCGAGCGTGCGGATCGACGTGAGCTTGCCGGCCTTCGCCCAGCGCGTGACCGTCTTCGGGTCGACGCGGAACATGGTGGCGACCTCAGCCGGGGTCAGCAGCGGCTCGGCATCAGGGGTGCGAGCGGTCATGAGCGGCCTCCTCGGGAGAACCGAACCTTCTCGGTTCATTCCTCTAAATTCTGCACCTTGACCCGCGTTGCCCGAAATGGCGGACGCGAGTCGAGTCGGTTATAGGACGAACGGCTTGTCCTCGGCACTACAACTACACCATCTGTCCAGCCGCGTCGGCCAAACCGATGGAATTGCCCTCCCAGGTGTTCATCAGCGACGGAAGCCGATGGACTATGCCATAGCGGACAGTCACGCCTCTGTGACGATCAGTCACAGGACGATCAGGGGTCACCAGACCTGACACCAGACCCCCCAAAGCGTGCAATGCTGAGATTCCGCCCACAGTGCACCACAGCAGGACGGAAGGAGCCCTCCCCGAGCTCCTTGTCCTATTTTGGCACGAGGAGGGGGAAGCGGCGCAAGAGTGATGTACGTGCGGTCCGTCACGCTTGACGCATACGCCCGGATCGGGACCTACGTCCTTTGTCGGCAAGGAATCAGCCCACACCGAACAGGTGTCGGAGCGGAAGACGAAACCCCACATCGGGCGGTACGTCAAACGTCAGTTCGCGGACCGGCCCCCACCGTCAGTTCGCGGACCGCCGGTCCCGGACCGCCCGCCAGCGCTCCACCAGCCGCCCGTAGGCCGCGCCGGCGGTGGCCCCGTCGCCGTGCCGCAGCGCCTCGATCCCCTCGGCCACGTCCGCCGCGGAGTGGTCCGCCTCCAACTCCCCGGCGGGCAGGGCGTGCACCAGGCCGCCGTAGTCCAACTCGACCAGGGAACGCGGGTGGAACTCCTCCAGCCAGCGCCCCACGTCCACCAGCCCGTCGATGAGCGGCCCCTCGTCCACGGCCTCCCGCAGGGCCCGCAGCCCCCGGGCCACCCGCCGGCGGGCCTGCACCATCGGGGTGCGGTAGCGCAGCACCGGCGCGCTCGCCCCCTCGCCGTCGCCGCCCTCGTCGTACTCCCGCTCCGCGTCGGAGACCAGCACGAACCAGTTGATCGGCACCTGCCAGGTGGCCGTGCGGATCCAGGGCCGGGCATCCGGGTTGCGCCGCAGCCAGCGCTCGTAGTCCTGCGCGCTCTGGCGGCGCACGACCGGGGGGATCAGGGCGTCCAGGACCGGCTCCGGGAAGTCCTCGGCCAGCTCCCCCAGGGCCTGCCAGCCGCGCAGCCGGGTCCGCCAGGGGCAGACGCAGACCACGCCGTCCACCTCCGCCACGAAGGCGTCCGCGCTCTCGTGCACCGGCACCGCCACGGGCGGCGTGGGCAGCAGGTCGGCCAGCGAGCGGCGCAGCTCGTCCTGGTAGGAGGGCCGGTCGGAGCGGCGGGCGTAGCGGGTCCAGTGGGCGCGTTCCTCGTCGGGGAAGGCCGCCAGCGGCTCGTACACGCGCAGGTACGCCGCGTACGGCACGATCAGCGAGGACACCTTGGGCACGCCTGCTCCCTCCCCCGCGCACCGACGCGAAAACCTGCGGAAAGCCGTGGAAACGGATCACAAACGCGCGAGAATCTCTGCAAATCGTCGCACGCCCGTACTCCGTGCGGAGGTGATCCTGAGCACTGTGCGGCGGGCGGGCACCCCCAGGCTCTAATCTCGTGCCACAGTCCCCGCCACCCGCACGGGGACTGCCGTCCACCGCCGTACCTACACAGGAGTCACCACCGTGACCGACGTAACCGGCGCACCTGCTGATGTACTGCACACCCTGTTCCACTCGGACCAGGGGGGTCATGAGCAAGTCGTGCTCTGCCAGGACCGTGCCAGCGGTCTCAAGGCCGTCATCGCCATCCACTCCACCGACCTGGGCCCCGCGCTCGGCGGTACCCGCTTCTACCCGTACGCGAACGAGGCGGAGGCCGTCGCCGACGCGCTGAACCTCGCCCGCGGGATGTCGTACAAGAACGCCATGGCCGGTCTCGACCACGGCGGCGGCAAGGCCGTGATCATCGGTGATCCGGAGCAGATCAAGAGCGAGGAGCTGCTTCTCGCCTACGGCCGGTTCGTCGCCTCGCTCGGCGGCCGCTACGTCACCGCCTGCGACGTCGGCACCTATGTGGCCGACATGGACGTCGTGGCGCGCGAGTGCCGGTGGACGACCGGGCGCTCCCCCGAGAACGGCGGCGCGGGCGACTCCTCCGTCCTCACCTCCTTCGGCGTCTACCAGGGCATGCGGGCCGCCGCCCAGCACCTGTGGGGCGACCCGACGCTGCGCGACCGCACCGTCGGCATCGCGGGCGTCGGCAAGGTCGGCCACCACCTGGTCGAACACCTGCTCGCCGAGGGTGCGCACGTGGTCGTGACCGACGTGCGCAAGGACGTCGTACGGGCCCTGACCGAGCGGCACCCGTCGGTGGTCGCCGTCGCCGACACGGACGCGCTGATCCGGGTGGAGAACCTGGACATCTACGCGCCCTGCGCACTCGGCGGCGCGCTGAACGACGAGACCGTGCCGGTGCTGACCGCCAAGGTGGTGTGCGGCGCGGCCAACAACCAGCTCGCGCACCCGGGCGTCGAGAAGGACCTGGCCGACCGCGGCATCCTCTACGCGCCGGACTACGTGGTGAACGCCGGCGGCGTCATCCAGGTCGCCGACGAGCTGCACGGCTTCGACTTCGACCGGTGCAAGGCGAAGGCCTCGAAGATCTACGACACCACGCTGGCCATATTCGCACGTGCGAAGGAGGACGGTATTCCGCCGGCCGCCGCGGCCGACCGGATCGCCGAGCAGCGGATGGCGGAGGCACGCGCCCGCCGCTGACCCGGCCGCCGTAGGCGCCGGCCCGGCCCGGTCCGCGCAGGTTTGACGGGTACCCGTCGGGGGGCAGTTCGAGAGAACTCTCACTTATCCCGGCGGGTCGACCGCCGAAAGGTGGTTAAAATCGCGGTTGACCAGCGAGGACGGGGCGCCTCGACGGTCCTGGGCAGGGCCACGTGCTGCGGGCGACGTACCGTATGGGCGTGGGCTCAGGTACCGTGGAAGCCCTACGGACCGGTCTCTCTGCGGAGAGCCCGTTCCGGACCATGAACGCGTGTCAAGACTCTGGGGCCGTCGAGCCCCGTCGTTGAGGGGGTCGAGCCATGGGGCGCGGCCGGGCCAAGGCCAAGCAGACGAAGGTCGCCCGCCAGCTGAAGTACAACAGCGGTGGGACTGATCTCTCCCGCCTGGCCGAGGAGCTGGGCGCATCGCCGTCGAATGCACAACCGCCTAACGGCGGCCCATTCGAGGACGATGAGCAGGATGACGACGTGTACGCAAAGTACGCCGACCTCTATGAGGACGACGACGAGGACGAGGACGGCCAGTCCCCGTCTCAACAGCGACGCGGCGCTTGACCTCGCACTGAACACCTTCCCGGTCGGTGACCTCTGTCACCGACCGGGTTCTGTGCTACCCGCATCACCCGCGGTGCCTCAGGCGGCGTAGTCGCCCACGAGCTCGGCGCCCGTCGTGTGCTCGCCCCGGTCGGTGATCTCGCCGGCCACCCAGGCGTCCACACCGCGGTCGGCGAGGGCCGTCAGGGCCACGTCCGTCGACTCCTCGGGCACGATCGCGATCATGCCCACGCCCATGTTGAGGGTCTTCTCCAGCTCCAGGCGCTCCACCTTGCCGGTCCGGCCGACGAGGTCGAAGATCGCGCCCGGGGTCCAGGTGGACCGGTCGACCACGGCGTGCAGGCCGTCGGGGATCACGCGGGCCAGGTTGGCCGCGAGCCCGCCGCCGGTGACGTGGCTGAAGGCGTGGACCTCGGCGGTGCGCATGAGGGCCAGGCAGTCCAGGGAGTAGATCTTGGTCGGCTCCAGCAGCTCCTCGCCCAGGGTGCGGCCGAGACCGTCCAGGTGGGCGTCGAGCGCGAGGCCGCCCTCGTTCAGCAGGACGTGACGGACCAGCGAGTACCCGTTCGAGTGAAGCCCGGAGGACGCCATGGCGATCACCGCGTCACCCGTACGGATGCGATCCGGGCCGAGCAGCCGGTCGGCCTCCACGACGCCCGTACCGGCGCCGGCGACGTCGAAGTCGTCCGCGCCCAGCAGGCCGGGGTGTTCGGCCGTCTCGCCGCCCACCAGGGCGCATCCCGCCAGCACACAGCCTTCGGCGATGCCCTTGACGATCGCGGCGACGCGCTCGGGGTGGACCTTGCCGACGCAGATGTAGTCGGTCATGAACAGCGGCTCGGCGCCGCAGACCACGATGTCGTCCATGACCATGGCGACCAGGTCGTGGCCGATGGTGTCGTAGACGCCCAGCTGCCGGGCGATGTCGACCTTGGTGCCGACCCCGTCGGTGGCGGAGGCGAGCAGCGGGCGCTCGTAGTTCTTGAGGGCGGAGGCGTCGAAGAGGCCGGCGAAGCCGCCGAGGCCCCCGAGGACCTCGGGACGCCGCGTCTTCTTGACCCATTCCTTCATGAGCTCGACGGCGCGGTCGCCCGCCTCGATGTCGACTCCGGCGGCTGCGTAGCTGGCACCAGTTGTGTCAGGCATGACGATGAGAACCTTCGTGTCGTACGGCGGTAGTACCAGGGAGGCGGACGGCTACGGGCGACGGATGGCGTCGGCGGCGGCCGTACCGGCGGGCCCGGCGGCCAGCTCGGTCTCCAGGAGCTGCTTGCCGAGCAGCTCGGGGTCGGGGAGCTCCATCGGGTACTCGCCGTCGAAGCAGGCGCGGCACAGGTTCGGCTTGGCGATGGTGGTCGCCTCGATCATGCCGTCGATGGAGATGTACGCCAGGGAGTCGGCGCCCATCGAGGTGCCGATCTCCTCGACGCTCATGCCGTTGGCGATGAGCTCGGCGCGGGTGGCGAAGTCGATGCCGAAGAAGCAGGGCCACTTCACGGGCGGGGACGAGATCCGGATGTGGATCTCGGCGGCGCCGGCCTCGCGGAGCATGCGGACCAGGGCCCGCTGGGTGTTGCCGCGGACGATGGAGTCGTCGACGACGACCAGCCGCTTGCCCTTGATGACTTCCTTCAGCGGGTTCAGCTTGAGGCGGATGCCGAGCTGGCGGATGGTCTGCGAGGGCTGGATGAAGGTGCGGCCCACATAGGCGTTCTTCACCAGGCCGTTGCCGAAGGGGATGCCGGAGGCCTCGGCGTACCCGATCGCGGCGGGGGTGCCGGATTCCGGGGTCGCTATGACGAGGTCGGCCTCCGCGGGGGCCTCCTTCGCCAGCCTGCGGCCCATCTCGACGCGCGAGAGGTAGACGTTGCGGCCGGCGATGTCGGTGTCCGGGCGGGCCAGGTACACGTACTCGAAGACACAGCCCTTGGGCTTCGCTTCCGCGAATCGCGACGTTCGCAGGCCATTCTCGTCGATGGCGACGAACTCGCCGGGCTCGATCTCCCGGACGAAGCTGGCACCGCAGATGTCGAGGGCGGCGGACTCGGACGCGACCACCCAGCCGCGCTCGAGCCGGCCCAGGACCAGCGGGCGGATGCCCTGCGGGTCGCGGGCGGCGTAGAGGGTGTGCTCGTCCATGAAGACGAGGGAGAAGGCGCCGCGGACCTGGGGCAGCACCTTGCCGGCCGCCTCCTCGACGGTCAGCGGCTTGCCGTCGTCGTCGACCTGGCCCGCGAGCAGCGCGGTGATCAGGTCCGTGTCGTTGGTCGCCGCGACCCGGGTGGAGCGGCCGTCCTGCTTGGGCAGGTCGGCGACCAGGCCGGCGAGCTGGGCGGTGTTGACGAGGTTGCCGTTGTGCCCGAGCGCGATGGAGCCCTGCGCGGTGGCACGGAACGTCGGCTGGGCGTTCTCCCACACGGAGGCACCGGTGGTCGAGTAGCGGGCGTGACCGACCGCGATGTGACCCTGGAGCGAACCGAGCGAGGTCTCGTCGAAGACCTGGGACACCAGGCCCATGTCCTTGAAGACGAGGATCTGGGAGCCGTTGCTGACCGCGATTCCCGCGGATTCCTGGCCCCGATGCTGGAGGGCGTACAGCCCGAAGTACGTGAGCTTTGCGACCTCTTCGCCCGGAGCCCAGACACCGAAGACGCCGCAAGCGTCCTGGGGGCCCTTCTCGCCGGGAAGCAGATCGTGATTGAGTCGACCGTCACCACGTGGCACGCCTCCGAGTGTAGGCGAGGTCGACCACTGGTCCGAATTGGGGACAGAGTGTCAGCAGTGGATCACTGCTCGGCGACGGCCCGCACCGTGGTGCCGTCTTCGCTGGTCAGCGTGAGAGTTTCATGATCGATCCGATAGTCGACCTTGCCGTCGAAGAGGCCGAGGAGCCGCTTCTCGGCGTCCATGAGTGAGCCTTCGCACATCATTCGGGTCGTGGACGGGGCGCCGAGCACGATCCGCCCGTCGCCGACGGTGGCCCCGGCGCTGACGCGGTTGCAGGGGAGACGTCCGGAGACGGTCTTCGCGTCCCGGTCGAAGGTGAGGCGCGCGCGGCCCTCGTCGCCCTGCTGCCCCGGGGCGTCGACGACCCACTCCGTCCCGTACAGGGACGCGTCCTCGGAGCGGCTGAGCCGGACGGTGTCGCCGTCGGCGGTGGTGAGGGTGAGCCGCTCGCCCCCGCCCTCCGTGGTGAGCGGTCCGGTGGTGAGGGCGCGGCCGAGGGACTTCTCGAAGTCGGCGGGGACCTTGTCGCAGGCCTTCTCGGTGAACATGGCGTCGCTGAGCCGGACGCGCTCTCCCTCGCCCCCGTCCTCGACGGCGGCACGGGCGCTGAAGCTGTTGCAGCCGGTGCTGCCCGCGGCCTCGCCGCCGTCGTCGATGCGTACGTGTGCGGCTTCCGGCGCCCGGTGGGTGGTGCCGTCGACGGTGACGCTGTCGATGCTCCACCGCACACCGGTGACCCGCTGCCCGCCGGCGCCCACGGAACCGCTGCCGGTGTCGTCGGCCGCCTTCTCGCTGCCGCAGGCCGCGGCGAGCGGGACGAGCGCGGCGACGGCGGCCACGGTGAGGGTCGTGCCGCGCTGCGGCTTCTTCCCGGCCTCGTGCTTCGCGTGCTTCCTGTTCTGCCTGCTCTGCCTGTACATGCCGATTCGACGGAGCGAGGGAAGTTCCGGTTCCGCCCGGCTCGGTTCCTCCCTCAGCGCAGCAGCGGCAGCAGGGCGCCGAGGTCGGCCCGCTCCCCGCTCGCGCTCACTTTCGCCCCGTCCAGGGCGTCCGTCCAGGCCAGCCGTCCGGTGGCCAGCCGGATCCAGGTCAGCGGGTCGGTCTCGACGACGTTGGGCGGGGTGCCCCGGGTGTGCCGGGGACCTTCGACGCACTGCACGACCGCGTACGGCGGGATCCGCACCTCCGTCGAACCGCCGGGCGCCTTCACGGCGAGCGCGTCGGCCAGCAGCCGGGTCGCGGCGGCGAGCGCCTGCCGGTCGTACGGGACGTCGAGGCCGGGTATCGCGGCGTTCAGGTCGTCGGTGTGCACGACCAGCTCGACGGTGCGCGTGACGACGTAGTCGGCCAGCGGCAGGGCGCCCGCGCTGGTCGGGAGCAGCCTGCTGCCGGGCCGGGTGTCGAGCAGCTCGGTGAAGCGCCGCTCGGCCTCGGCGAGGTGGGCGTCGCGGTCGGGGTGCTCGCCGGCGAGCCGACGGGCGGTCGCGGCGATGGCGTCCGCGTCGGCGGCGATGGCGAACGGCCAGTCGAGCAGCCGCCCGTCCTGCCGCGGGGGCTCCGCCTCACCCAGCAGCCGGTCCACGGCGGCCAGCGCCGTCCCCACGTGCGCGACCAGCTCCCGCACGGTCCAGTCCCCCAGCCGGGTGGGCAGCGCGAGCTGCTCCGGCGTGAGGGTGCGGACGGCCGCCCGTACGTTGCCGAACTGGGCGAGTACGGCGGCGCGGGTGCGGACGGGATCGTAGGCGCGGGGGCGTTTCCTGGCGGGCGGCATGCGGTGAGCCTATGCGGGCGTCGCGGTCGGCGAGGGCGACTCGAGCACCTCTCCGTTGCGCGGGACGCCGATGCCGGTCCAGGTGAAGGGCAGGCCCCGCGCCGTGTCCGGGTCGGGGCCGTCCATCAGCTGGAAGTGGACGTGCGGCTCGGTGGAGTTGCCGGTGTTGCCGCACCGGGCGAGGACCTGGCCGGCGCGGACGCGGTCGCCCTCGCGGACGGTGAAGGAACCTCGCCGCACATGGGCGTACAGGGCGTGGGTGCCGTCGCCGAGGTCGAGGACCAGGTGGTTGCCGACGATGCGGCGGACGCCCGCCAGCTCGCGCACCGAGCCCTCGACGAGCATCAGGTACAGCAGCGCGGGCAGCGAGGTGCGGGCCAGGTGGTCGCGCTGGCCGTCGTCGGCCCGTACGACCGTGCCGTCGGCCACCGCGAGGAGCGGGGCGCCGAACGCCGGGAAGGCGCGGGGGCTCCGGGCGAGCGGCCACAGGGCGCGGAAGCCGGGGCGGGCGCCGGGCTCCGGCTCGGCGACGAGGTCGATGGCGAAGGTCTGGCCGTAGGCGTGGACGCCGTGGCTCGGGGTGCGGTCGGCCGGGCTGTTCAGCGCGGACCAGCGGCCGGTGACGGGCGGGGCGACCTCGACGGGGACGCGGGACCTGCCGGGCGCGTCGGGGGCGCCGCCGTTCCAGCGGTTGACCACGGTGATCAGGGCGTAGGCGAGGACCAGCGGCAGGAAGACGCCCCACCACGGATACCCCGGGTCGAAGAGGACGCCGGTGACCACCAGGACCAGGAAGGCGAGCTGCAGCACCCGGAACATGATCATGGCGAGCTTGCGTGCGGACATCGTTCGTTCCCCCTTGCCGGTGTGGGACCCGAGGGTCCCGGTCAGTTCCGCGCGGTCGACAGCGCCACCAGCAGCGGTACGACCCGCCCCGGCGGCACCTCGTGGCGGCCCCGGCCGGTGGCGTGCAGCCAGCCGGCGCCGGTGAGCTGGCGCAGGTGGTGGTAGATCTGGCCGGTCGTGCCCATCCCGTCCAGCTCCGCCAGCTCGGCGGCGGTGCGCCGGCCGCCGAGCACCTCCCGCAGCAGCCGCAGCCGCACGGGATGCCCGAGGGCCGCGAACACCTCGGCGGACTCGGCCCAGTCGGCGTCCAGCACCCCTTCGGTGAGCGTGCCGTGCTGCCACTCGTACCGCTCCCCGGCCGGCAGGCGCACGGAGCCGGTGAACAGGACCCCGCCGGCCTCCGCCCCCAACTCGGCGAGCTGCGCCTTCAGGCCCTCCAGGGCCCAGAAGTCGCCCTCCTCGGGCCCGGGGGCGGGCCGGTCGGCGGCCTCCAGCGCGGCGAGGCGCCGTTCGAGGTCGGCCACGCGGTGTTCGAGTTGCTCCACGGGTACGATATTACGTAGCAACGTAATTCTTGCAAGCGTCACTCGTACGTGTGTCTGGTCGCGAAAGGCGGCCCGGGAGGACCCCGGCCCTGGAAACACTGGTCCGCGCCTGGAAGGAGGTGCAACATGACGGTTATGGCCGAGCACACGTCTCAGATGTCGGTGGACGAGTTCGAAACGATCGCGTCCGCCGCTCCCGAGACCGTCACGTTGGAGTTCATTGACGGACGGATCGGGGTCAAGCCGGTGACGGACGGGGACCACAACAGCATCGTGTCCTGGCTGGCCAAGCGCTGTATGCAGTCGCGGCCGGACCTGGACCTGTACCAAACGCAGGGGCTACGGGTCGATGCGTACCGGCAGAGCCGGGCACGGCCGGACGCCGTTCTCGCTCCCGAGGCCCACTTCGCGGGACACGGCGAATGGGCCGAACCGGACGGCGCCCTTATGGTCGTCGAGGTCACGTCGTACGACTCGGACACGGACCGGCGTGACCGGCACGAGAAGCCTGCCGCGTACGGGCAGGCGGGGATTCCCGTGTACCTGCTGATCGACCGGGACACTTGCACGGTGACGGTACACAGCCGCCCGAACCGACGAGTCGGTGGCTATCGCGACATCCGCCTCACGGATTTCGGCGAGACAGTGGTCCTCCCCGACCCGATCGGCATCGAACTCGACACGGAGATCCTCAAGAACTACATCCGCTGAAGCGACGAGGTCCCGCCCGGACAGCCGGACGGGACCTCGAACCGCACAGATCCGCTACGCGAGCACCGCCGGGATCGTGCGCTCGTGGACCTCGCGCAGCTCGCTCAGGGAGAGCGTGAACTTGCCCTGGACCTCCAGCGCATCCCCGTCCACCACGCCGATGCGGGTGACCGGCAGGCCGCGGGCGCCGCACATGTCGTTGAAGCGGACCTCCTCCGAGCGCGGGACGGCGACGACCGCGCGGCCCGCCGACTCCGAAAAGAGGAAGGTGAAGGCGTCGAGCCCGTCCGGCACGATCAGACGCGCGCCCTTGCCGCCCAGCAGCGCCGACTCGACGACCGCCTGGACCAGACCGCCGTCGGACAGGTCGTGCGCGGAGTCGATCATGCCGTCGCGGGAGGCGGAGATCAGGATCTCGCCCAGCAGGCGCTCGCGCTCCAGGTCGACCTTCGGGGGCAGGCCGCCGAGGTGGTCGTGGACCACCTGGGACCAGGCCGAGCCGCCGAACTCCTCACGCGTGTCGCCCAGCAGGTACAGCAGCTGGCCGTCCTCCTGGAAGGCGACCGGCGTGCGGCGGGCCACGTCGTCGATGACGCCGAGGACCGCGACCACCGGGGTCGGGTGGATGGCGGCCTCGCCCGTCTGGTTGTAGAGCGAGACGTTGCCGCCGGTCACCGGGGTGCCGAGCTGGAGGCAGCCGTCGGCCAGGCCGCGCACGGCCTCCGCGAACTGCCACATGACCGCCGGGTCCTCCGGGGAGCCGAAGTTCAGGCAGTCGGAGACCGCGAGGGGCTTCGCGCCGGTCGTCGCCACGTTGCGGTAGGCCTCCGCCAGCGCCAGCTGCGCGCCCGTGTACGGGTCGAGCTTGGCGTAGCGGCCGTTGCCGTCGGTGGCGATGGCGACGCCGAGGCCGGACTCCTCGTCCACGCGGATCATGCCCGAGTCCTCGGGCTGGGCGAGGACGGTGTTGCCCTGCACGAAGTGGTCGTACTGCTGGGTGATCCACTGCTTGGACGCCTGGTTGGGCGAGCCGACCAGCTTGAGGACCTGGTCCTTCAGCTCGTCGGACGTCTGCGGCCGGGGCAGCTTGTTCGCGTCGTCGGCCTGGAGGGCGTCCTGCCAGTCGGGACGGGCGTACGGGCGCTCGTAGACCGGGCCCTCGTGCGCGACCGTGCGCGGGTCGACGTCGACGATCTTGCCGCCGTGCCAGAAGATTTCGAGGCGGTCGCCGTCCGTGACCTCACCGATCACCGTGGCGATGACGTCCCACTTCTCGCAGATCTCCAGGAAGCGGTCGACCTTGCCGGGCTCGACCACCGCGCACATGCGTTCCTGCGACTCGCTCATGAGGATTTCCTCGGGCGAGAGAGTCGAGTCGCGCAGCGGGACGTCGTCCAGGGTGACGCGCATGCCGCCGGAGCCGTTCGACGCCAGTTCGCTGGTCGCGCAGGACAGGCCCGCCGCTCCCAGGTCCTGGATGCCGACGACCAGCTTCTCGGCGAAGGCCTCCAGGGTGCACTCGATGAGGAGCTTCTCCTGGAAGGGGTCGCCGACCTGGACGGCGGGGCGCTTCGACGGCTTGGCGTCGTCGAAGGTCTCGCTCGCCAGGATCGACGCGCCGCCGATGCCGTCGCCGCCGGTGCGGGCGCCGTACAGGATGACCTTGTTGCCCGCGCCGGACGCCTTCGCGAGGTGGATGTCCTCGTGCCGCATGACGCCGATCGCACCCGCGTTGACCAGCGGGTTGCCCTGGTAGCAGGCGTCGAAGACGACCTCGCCGCCGATGTTGGGCAGGCCCAGGCAGTTGCCGTAGCCGCCGATGCCGGCGACGACGCCCGGCAGGACGCGCTTGGTGTCGGGGTGGTCGGCGGCGCCGAAGCGCAGGGGGTCCACGACGGCGACCGGCCGCGCGCCCATCGCGATGATGTCGCGGACGATGCCGCCGACGCCGGTCGCGGCGCCCTGGTAGGGCTCCACGTACGACGGGTGGTTGTGCGACTCGACCTTGAAGGTGACCGCGTAGCCCTGGCCGACGTCCACGACACCGGCGTTCTCGCCGATGCCGACGAGCATCGCGTCGGACTGGGGGGCCTTCTCGCCGAACTGGCGCAGGTGCACCTTGCTGCTCTTGTACGAGCAGTGCTCGGACCACATCACCGAGTACATGGCCAGCTCCGCGCCGGTGGGGCGGCGGCCGAGGATCTCCACGACCCTCTCGTACTCGTCCTTCTTCAGGCCCAGCTCGGCCCAGGGCAGCTCGACGTCGGGGGTCGCGGCCGCGTGCTCGACCGTGTCCAGAGGCGTCCGGCTCATGCGTTGACCAGCTTCTTGAGGATCGAGGTGAAGAACGGCAGGCCGTCGGTACGGCCCGTACCGATCAGCGACTCCACGGCGTGCTCGGGGTGCGGCATGAGGCCGACGACGTTCCCGGCGGCGTTGGTGATGCCGGCGATGTCGTTGAGCGAGCCGTTGGGGTTCATGTCCAGGTAGCGGAAGGCCACCCGCCCCTCGGCCTCCAGCTCGTCCAGCGTGCGCCGGTCGGCGACGTAGCGGCCGTCCATGTTCTTCAGCGGGATGTGGATCTCCTGGCCGGCGGTGTAGTCGCTGGTCCAGGAGGTGTCCGCGTTCTCCACCCGCAGCTTCTGGTCGCGGCAGATGAAGTGCAGGTGGTCGTTGCCCAGCATGCCGCCCGGCAGCAGGTGGGCCTCGGTGAGGATCTGGAAGCCGTTGCAGATGCCCAGCACCGGCAGACCGGCCTTCGCCTGGTCGATGACGGTGTCCATCACCGGCGAGAAGCGCGCGATGGCGCCGGCGCGCAGATAATCGCCGTACGAGAATCCGCCGCACAGCACCACGGCGTCGACCTGCTTGAGGTCCTTGTCCTTGTGCCAGAGGGCGACGGGTTCGGCGCCGGCGACACGGATCGCGCGCTGCGTGTCCCGGTCGTCGAGGCTGCCGGGGAAAGTGACGACGCCAATACGAGCGGTCACTTCGCGGCCCCCGCGACCACGTCTTCGGACTCGACCTTGACGGTGAAGTCCTCGATCACGGTGTTGGCGAGGAAGGATTCCGCAAGATCATGGATGCGGGCGAGGGCGGCGTCGTCGACCGGCCCGTCCACTTCCAGTTCGAATCGCTTTCCCTGACGGACGTCCGAGATCCCTTCGAAACCCAGTCGCGGCAGTGCGCGCTGCACCGCCTGGCCCTGGGGGTCGAGGATCTCCGGCTTGAGCATGACGTCGACTACGACGCGTGCCACTGGCACTCCCGGTGTGTGGTGCTGAGCAGGTTCCTTCAGACTACCCGTACAAAATTTCTACGCGCGTAGCCTTGGAGGAAACTACGTGAGCCCAGTCACGATTCGGCATCGGGAGGGGGCGGTCTCGAAAAGCTTCGGGAAAGATCCGGGATCGAGCACGGACACCTATTGCCCGGCAGACACGCGGGCAGATTTAGTCGGTCTTCCCATTGCAATGCCGAGCACTGTACAAATGAAATGTCATTAGCCGATACTTTGCCCAATTACAGGCGAACAGTCGGCATCATCGCGGCGTCTTGGCACGTTCGGGCACGTCATCGCGGAGATGCCGCACGAAGGGACCGATATTCGTGGCGCAGCGTGTCGTGGTCACTCTCTTTGACGACATCGACGGCTCGGAAGCGGCGGAGACGATCGCCTTCGGAGTCGACGGCCGGACGTACGAGATCGACCTGAACGAAGCCAATGCCCGGAAACTGCGCAAGGCGCTCGAGCCGTACGTCTCGGCCGGCCGCAAGCGCTCCCGGTCCGGCAAGGCCTACCGGCAGACGGAGGTCGCCCCCGACCCGGCGGCGGTCCGCGCCTGGGCCCAGGCGAACAAGATGGACGTGCCCGCGCGGGGCCGGATCCCGAAGAGGGTGTACGAGGCGTTCGCCGCGGCGCAGTGAGCCGCCCCCGGTCAGGAGTGGCCGACGGCCGCTCAGCCGCCCCTCGCGGCAACCGACTTGCGCGGCACCCCGGGTGATCAGCTAAAGTCTGGAGCACGCCGAGGGGCAAGGCCGAAAGGCCCAGCTCACGGAACACGCGGGTGTAGTTCAGTAGTAGAACATCCCCCTTCCAGGGGGAAGGCGCAGTGTGCAATTCCTGTCACCCGCTCTGCATCGCCGTACCGGCCACTCGATTGGATCAGGTAGGCTGGTGCTCGCACCGATCGGTGAAGGCCGTTCGGGAGCAATGCGGACGTAGCTCAGTTGGTAGAGCGCAACCTTGCCAAGGTTGAGGTCGCGAGTTCGAGCCTCGTCGTCCGCTCGGGAATCAGACCCCGGTCCTCCAGGACCGGGGTCTTTTCGTGCGTCCGGCTCCGGTGTCCTGCGGGCCGGGTCTGACATTTGTCATGTTCGGTGATGACGGCTCGCACTGTCGTGCCGCCCGGGGCGCCGGAATCCTTGAGGCATGCAAACCAACGGACACGAGCACGTGATTGAGGTCACCGACCTGCGACGTGTGTACGGGGGCGGGTTCGAGGCCGTGCGCGGGATCGACTTCTCCGTGCGCCGCGGCGAGGTCTTCGCCCTGCTGGGCACCAACGGCGCAGGCAAGACGTCGACGGTCGAACTGCTGGAAGGACTCGCCGCGCCGGCCGGCGGGCGGGTGCGCGTCCTCGGGCACGACCCGTACACCGAGCGGGCCGCCGTACGCCCCCGCACCGGGGTCATGCTCCAGGAGGGCGGCTTCCCCTCCGAGCTGACGGTCGCCGAGACGGCGCGGATGTGGGCGGGGTGCGTGAGCGGCGCCCGGCCCCCGGCGGAGGTGCTGGCGCTGGTCGGTCTGGAGGCGAAGGCGGGAACCCGCGTCAAGCAGCTGTCCGGGGGTCAGCGGCGCCGCCTGGACCTGGCGCTCGCCCTGCTCGGCGACCCCGAGGTGCTCTTCCTCGACGAGCCCAGCACCGGCCTGGACGCCGAAGGCCGCCGGGACACCTGGGAGTTGGTGAGCGGGCTGCGCGACGCCGGTACGACGGTGCTGCTGACCACGCACTATCTGGAGGAGGCCGAGAACCTCGCCGACCGGCTCGCGATCATGCACGAGGGCCGGATCGCCGCCACCGGCACCCCGGACGAGGTGACCGCCGCGCAGCCGTCCCACATCTCCTTCGAACTGCCCGACGGGTACTTCGTGGGCGACCTGCCGCCACTGGCCGAACTGGGCGTGAGCGACCACGAGACCGACGGCCGCATGGTGAAGCTGCGCACCCGGGAACTCCAGCGCGCGGCCACCGGACTGCTGGTCTGGGCCGGCCGGGCCGGGGTGGAACTGCGCCGCCTCGACGTGCGCTCGGCGTCCCTGGAGGAGGCCTTCCTCAGCATCGCCAAGGAGGTGTCCGCGAGGGCGGGCGACCCCACGACGGAGAAGGAGTACGCGGCATGAGCGCCACCGACGCACCGGCCCGCGCGAAGGGCCCCGCCCGCACGGCGGCCACCACGCCGATGAGCCGCATGGCCGCCCTCGCCCGCGCCGAGATGATCCTGCTCGGACGGAACAAGGGCACCGTCTTCGCCGCGCTGTTCGTCCCGTTCGTGCTGCCGTTCAGCGTGCGGGCTGGGGCCGAGGAGATGGACCTCGCCGGGGCCGGACTGACCCTCGGCACCCTCGTGCTGCCCGCCGCGATCGGCTTCTCGCTGCTGTTCGCCGTCTACTCGGCCCTGGTCGGCGTCTTCGTCGTCCGGCGCGAGGAACTCGTCCTCAAGCGGCTGCGCACCGGCGAGCTGCGGGACGTGGAGATCCTCGGCGGCTCCGCCCTGCCGGCCGTACTCGGCGGGCTGGTGCAGTCCCTGCTGCTCGCGGTGGGCTGCGCCGTCCTCCTCGACCTGTCCGCGCCGTCGGCGCCCCACCTGGCCGTCGTCGGCCTGCTGCTGGGCCTGGTGCTGTGCGCCGCGCTCGCCGCGGTCACCGCGAGCTTCACCAGGACCGGTGAGAGCGCGCAGGTCACACCGCTGCCGATCATGTTCGTCTCGATGGCCGGCTCCGGGCTGTTCTTCCCGCTGGACCTGCTCCCCGACCGGCTGGCCTCCGTGTGTGAGCTGCTGCCGCTGACGCCCGTGATCACCCTGGTGCGCGGCGGCTGGACCGGCGACCTGTCGGCCGGTGAGGCGCTGGGCGCGGTGGCGACGGCGGTGGCCTGGACCGTGCTCGCGGTGTTTGCTGTACGGCGGCGGTTCCGGTGGGAGCCGCGGCACTGACGTACAGGGACGTGCGAGGGCGTACGAGGTGAGCGGGAGCGGCGGACGGATGCGCAGGCCGGGCGGATGGTGGCGGACCAAGAGCACGCCGGAGAAGGTGGAGACGTACACGAGGTGGTCGTTCCACTTCTTCGGGGTCATCGAGGTGTTCGCGCTCGGGGTGAGCGCCTACGGCCGGACCGGCGCCGGACTCGCCACCGTGCTGTGCCTGCTGGTCGTCGCGCACGCCGCCGTCTGCATGCTCGTCTCGTCCCGGGCGCTGGACTGGACGCGCGGCCGGCGCCCCCAGCCCGTGCGGCTGATGTGGACGCTCGTGGTCGTCTCCGCCGTGGTCTCGACCACCGCCGTCGTGATCGCCGAGCGCGGACCCGCCGGTGAGGTGGAGACCGCGGCGGGCTCCGTCTACGGCGGCGTCCTGTGCTTCGCCGCCGGCGTCATCACGCTCGGGGTCAGCGGCAGGCGGCGCATGGTCGCCGTCGTCGGCGGCTTCGCGGTGGGCGCGGGGCTCCTGACGTTCCCGCTGGAGATGCCCGTCCTCGCGTCGGTCGTGCTGGCCGGCCTGGTGATGGTGACCGGCGGGTTCCTCGCCATCACCTCGATCTTCTCCCTCTGGCTGCTCAACGCCGTCTACGCGCTCGACGACGCCAAGGAGACCCGGGCCAGGCTCGCCGTCGCCGAGGAACGGCTGCGGTTCGGCCGGGACCTGCACGACGTGATGGGGCGGAACCTGGCGGTGATCGCGCTCAAGAGCGAGCTGGCCGTCCAACTGTCCCGGCGGGGCAGGCCCGAGGCGGTGGAGCAGATGATCGAGGTGCAGCGCATCGCCCAGGAGTCGCAGCGCGAGGTCCGGGACGTCGTACGCGGCTACCGGGAGGCCGCCCTGGAGGTCGAGCTGGCCGGCGCCCGGGGCGTCCTGACGGCGGCCGGCATCACGGCGCAGGTCACCGGCGAGACGGCCGGCCTGCCCGCCGAGGTGCAGTCGGCGCTCGGCTGGGTGGTGCGGGAGGCGACCACGAACGTGCTGCGGCACGGGGACGCGAAGAAGGTCGCCGTGACGGTGCGGATGTCGGGAGGGCGGGTAGTGCTGACGGTGGAGAACGACGGCGTGGCGGAGACGACGGGGGACGGCCCCTCGGCCGAAACGGCCGGCACGGCCGGCACGGCCCATACGGGCGGCTCGGGCGGCTCCGGGCTCGCGGGGCTGCGGGAGCGGCTCTCCGCGGTGGACGGGACGCTGGAGGCGGGGCCCGCCGGCCGGGGGGTCTTCCGGCTGACGGCCGCGGTGCCGCTGCCGGACGCCACGGCGGGCGCCGCGCTGGAGGTCGCCTCGTGACGACGACCGTGCGGGTCCTGCTCGCCGACGACGAACACCTCATCCGCGGGGCCCTGGCGGCCCTGCTGTCCCTGGAGGACGACCTCGTCGTCGTCGCCGAGGCGGCCACCGGTCCCGAGGCGCTGGCGATGGCGCGGGCGCACGCGCCGGACGTCGCCGTACTGGACCTCCAGATGCCCGGCGCCGACGGTGTGAAGGTCGCCACATCGCTGCGGGCCGAGCTGCCCGCCTGCAAGGTGCTGATCGTGACCAGCCACGGACGCCCCGGGCACCTGAAGCGGGCGCTCGCGGCAGGGGTGCGCGGGTTCGTCCCCAAGACGGTCAGCGCCCAGCGGCTCGCCGAGCTGATCCGCACGGTGCACGCCGGAAACCGTTACGTCGACCCGGAGTTGGCCGCCGACGCGATCTCCGCCGGGGACTCACCGCTGACCGCCCGCGAGACGGAAGTACTGGAGCACGCCGCCGACGGGGCGCCCGTCTCGGAGATCGCCGAGCGCGCCGCGCTCGCCGAGGGGACCGTACGGAACTACCTGTCGTCGGCCGCGAGCAAGCTCGGCGCGGAGAACCGGCACACGGCGGTGCGGCTCGCGAGGGAGCGGGGTTGGGTATAGTGGCTGTCGCGCCAGGGAGAAATCCCCGGCACGCAGTGCGAACGTAGCTCAGTTGGTAGAGCGCAACCTTGCCAAGGTTGAGGTCGCGAGTTCGAACCTCGTCGTTCGCTCCAGACGAGAAGCCCCCGGTTCCGGCCGGGGGCTTCTTCGTGTGCGGCCTCTGC
Source organism: Streptomyces sp. KPB2 (assembly GCF_003950055.1). Lineage (NCBI taxonomy): Bacteria > Bacillati > Actinomycetota > Actinomycetes > Kitasatosporales > Streptomycetaceae > Streptomyces > Streptomyces sp. KPB2. The sequence continues at coordinate 4,314,254 of NZ_CP034353.1, read as the reverse complement.
GGCCTGTCGCGGTCTCTGCCGCTACGACCAGCTCTGGCCGGTCAGCAGCTCGTACGCCTCCACGTACTTGGCGCGGGTGGCGTCCACGACCTGCTGCGGCAGCGGCGGCGGGGGCTGCTCGCTCTTGCGGTCCCAGCCGGACTCGGCCGAGGTCAGCCAGTCCCGCACGAACTGCTTGTCGTACGACGGCTGCGCGCGGCCCGGCTGCCACCGGTCGGCCGGCCAGAAGCGGGAGGAGTCCGGGGTGAGGACCTCGTCGGCGAGGACCAGGTCGTCCCCGTCGAAGCCGAACTCGAACTTGGTGTCCGCGAGGACGATGCCGCGCTCGCGGGCGATGTCCCGGGCGCGGGAGTAGACGGCGAGGGTGGCCTGGCGCAGGGCGGCGGCGGTTTCCGCGCCGACCTGGCGGGCTACCTCCTCGTAGGAGACGTTCTCGTCGTGCTCGCCGACCTCGGCCTTGGTGGCCGGGGTGAAGATCGGGGCGGGCAGCTCGGAGCCGTCGACGAGGCCCTCGGGGAGGGCGAGGCCGCAGACGGTGCGGGACTCGTCGTACTCCGCCAGGCCCGAGCCGGTGAGGTAGCCGCGGGCCACGCACTCCACGGGCACCATCCGCAGCGACTTGCAGACCAGGGCGCGGCCCTCCCAGTCGGCGGGGGCGCCGGGGGGCAGCTCGGTGCTCAGGACGTGGTTGGGCGCCAGGTCGGCGAGCTGCTCGAACCACCACAGCGAGAGCTGGGTGAGGACCCGGCCCTTGTCGGGGATCTCGGTCGGCAGCACCCAGTCGTAGGCGGAGATGCGGTCGCTGGCGACCATCACGAGGTCGCCCGCCTCGTTCCGGTACAGCTCGCGCACCTTGCCGGTGTGCAGATGCACCAGGCCCGGAACCTGGATCGGCTCGGGCTTTTCAACGAATCCGGACACGGTTCCTCCCCGTGGTTCTGAACAATACGTCGATTGTCCCGTACGTCGCGGGGAGGGCGACCGGCGGGGAGGGTGCCGGGCAGGCGGCGGGGGTGGGCTCGGGGGCGCGGGCTCAGTCGCGCTTGCAGATGCGGTCCAGGAGGTTGGCGGTGGCGCGCTGGATCCGGGGGTCGACGTGGCCGGGGCGGTCCAGGGCCGGCGACCAGGCGAACGTGCCGGACGCGAAGACCCAGGCACCCGACGGGGCCCGGTACAGCGACGTCTCCTGGTGGCGCCGGACGCCGTCCACGTCGGTGTACGGGGAGTGGGCGAGCAGGACCCGCTCGTCGTGCTCGGGCAGCGCGGTGCGCGGGAAGTAGCGGTCGGCCTCGCCCGCCACCAGGTCCTCGATCTCGTCGCCCTCGTGGGCTCCGGTTGCCTCCCAGAGCCAGTGACCGGCGTTGCGGACGATCATCGGATGCGGTTCGGGGACGCGGCCGGCGTACTGGATGCCGAGCAGCTGCTGCTCGGGGCGGTCGATCTCCCGCCACAGCGCGGGCCGGCCGGGCCCCTTGCGTTTGCGGCAGGTCAGCAGGCGGTCGGGGACACCGGACGGGGAGGGCGCCAGCTCCACCTGCCAGTACATGGTGTTGGCGGACAGGAAGACCAGCGATGTCCCCCGGTCGCGGGCCAGCTCCGCGGTGCGGCGCATGGCGGCGGACCAGTACTCGTCGTGGCCCGGGAAGACCAGGCCCCGGTAGCGGGCCGGGTCGACGCGGCCGGAGTGCAGGTCGCGGGCGTCGGCGTAGGCGACGTCGTAGCCGTAGCGCTCGGCGAAGCGGATGAAGTCGTAGGCGTGGCCCACGTGGAGGGGGAGGCCGGCCCCCGCGTACGGGCGGTCGAAGGAGACGGTCGTCGCGGCGTCCGCCTCGCCGAGCAGGCGGCCCTCCTCGTCCCAGGCGTGGTAGAGGCTGGCGCCGGTACGGCCGTCCTCCGGGTAGAGGTTGTACGCCTGCCAGGTGACGTCCGGCAGGAGGAGCAGCAGGTCGGCCGGGTGGTCGTCGCGGACCGTGAAGGGGACGTGGGAGCGGTAGCCGTCGGCGGTGGTGAGGACCGCCACGTACGCGCCGATGTTCCAGTACGTGGGGATCTGAAGCCGCCAGGACAGCCACCAGTGGTGGCAGGAGACCGTGCGGTCGGCGGTGAGCGGCGCGGGCTGGACGATGCCGGACAGACGGGGGCTGTTGGTGATCTTGGCGGCGCCGTCACCGCCGTAGTGGCCGATCCGGTAGATGTCGACGCCGAACTCCTGGGGCGGGTCGACGGTGACGTGGAAGTCGATGGCCTCGCCGGGGGCGACGGCTCCCGTCGCGGTGAAGCCCTTGATCTGGCGGCGGACGTCGTCGGCGGCGCGGGGGCCGCCGCCGGAGTCGGCACGGGTGCGGGTGCCGACGTCGGTGCCGGTATCGGTACCGGTGCGGTCCTGGTCCGCGTACCAGGCGACCACCTGGCCGGTGTCGCCGAAGTACGTCTCGCCGCCGCGCAGCCAGGGGACCGGCCCCTGTCCGAAGGGGTCCGTCACGGCGTGCGCGAGTGCTCCCGACTCCCAGCGGCGGATCTGCTCGGGCCCCATGGGACAGTCCCCTCCCTCGTGCCCCCGTGGTCGTGCGTATGACGAACGCCTTTGCCATGTGCGCGATCGGTCCCAGCACATCACATTTCGCACGCGTGCGGTCACTGTTCGTCGCGAAGTGGCCGAAAGTGGAATGACGCCGTCCGATTCCTCCGTGCCGCACCCGCCCGCGGCACGCGCGACGTGGGGCGGCGGGGGGCGTGGCGGTCCGGGCAGTGGGCGGTGTGGGCGGTACGGGCGTCAGACCAGTCGTACCGGCTTCTCCGGGCGTATGCCGAGCTCGGTCATCCAGGCGCGCAGCGGACCCGGGTCACCCGTCTCGACGAGGCTGAGCACGCTGGGCGCCAGGTCGGCGGTGCGGGCGCCGTCGAGCAGGAGCGCCGGCCCGTCGAGCCAGTCGAGGCCGGGGGCCGCGCCGACGGTGTCCATCGCCGCGCAGCACACCATCGCCGTGATGTGCGCGGTGAGGATCTCGCGCCCGGTGCGCGGGGGCTGCAACGGCAGGAGGGGAAGCGCACGGTCGTCCCAGAGGGCGGCGTCGGGCCCCGTCCCGGCGCCCGGACCCGGGGGCGAGGAGGGGACCCCGGCCCCGACGGGCCGCTCCCGCGCCTCCTCACGGGCCAGCTGCGCACTGAGCCCGGCGGCCAGGGCGGCCCCCCGCGCCGTGGTGCCGGCGAGGTCGTCGTCGTCCTCGTCGTCGGCGGGGGTGCCGCGGTGGTCGGCGCGGGGCGGAGGCGGGGTGGCGTGGTCGCCGTGCGGGGTGGCGTGGTCGCCGTGCGAGGGGCGCGGGGCGGCGTGGTCGCCGTGCGGGGCGGCGTGGTCGCCGTGCGGGGCCTGCCCGTCGCCGGAGGCGTCCGGGGCGCCGCGCCTGGCAACGGGGCCGGCGAGATCGTCCAAGTCGTCGGCCGGGGCGTCGTGGTCGGCGTATGCCGGATGCGGGGTGGCGTGGTCGGCGTGCGGTGCATGCGTGTCGGCGGGTGTGGTGCCGGTCGCGGGGTGTGTCCCGGAGGCCGGGTCCGCGTCGGCGGCTGTGGGAGGGGCGAGGGCGGGAGCGGGGTCCGGGGTGGTGAGGTGGTCCAGGACGCGGGCCAGGGTCGGGCCGTCCGTGCCCGGTGCGGTGCCCGCGCCGGTGCGGCGGACGCCCAGGGTGTCGAGCACCCGGTGCAGCCGGGCCGCGTCCGTACGCCAGGACCGGTCGACGACCTCCTCGGGATAGTCCTCCCAGCCGACCGGCGACCAGTCCGGGCGGGTCTCGGCCGGCCCTCCGTGGAAGAGGCGCGCGGCCAGCAGCGAGACCGCCTCGTCCACCACCCCGGGCTCCTCCAGCAGGTCACAGGCCGGGCGCTCGCCCAGGCGGGAGGCGAAGCCCTCGGCCAGACGGTCCCGGCGCGACAGCTCCGTGAGGGCGGCGACGACTCCCACGTCCAGCCGGGAGGGCCAGCGGCCCATCCGCCAGGCGGGCAGCGCCACCCGGGTCAGCAGCCGGTCCCAGCCCGCGTAGGCGAGCCCCACCTGCTCCTGCGCGACGATCCGCAGACCGTAGTCCACAGCCTGTGCACGCTCGGCGGCCGCGGCCGCGACCCCGCGCTCCATCTCGGTCGCGTGCCGCCGACAGCTGCGCAGCAGGAGCCGGGAGACCCAGCCGAGGCCCGCGCACGCCGCCCGGGACAGCGGATCGCGGCGGCCCGCAGAGGCCACCGCCACGGCGGCGTCCAGCCCTCGTATGAAGCGCCGGGCCGCGGCTATGTCGGGGTGCGCCGAAGGCCCCGTACCGGCGACCACCGGGGCGAGGACGGCGCGCAGCTCGCCCACCCGCATCCACCACAGGAACGGTGAGCCGATGACCAGAACGGGCGCCGCGACGGCACTCCGGCGGCGGGCGGGGTCGCCGAGGCCGGGCAGGCCGTCGTCGTCCCTGTCCACGGGCGGGGGGCCGTGGAGCGGATGGGTGCGGTCCTCCAGCCAGCTGTCGCAGTCCGGGGTGAGCGCTATCGCCGAGGGGGCGGGGACGTCGAGCCGGTCGGCCAGGTCACGCACCATCCGGTAGAGCTCGGGCGCCGACTCCTCGGGGACCGTGACCGTGGGGGTCATGGCGGGCTCGGCGCGGGCCACGACCAGGGCGACTCCGGCGGCGGCCAGCAGGACGAGCAGCGCGAGCACGGACACCACCCAGCGGAGGACGTCCCAGCCTCCGCCCACGAGGTGCCCGGTGGATCCGCCGACGAGGAGGATCACGGCCGCGGCGGCGGGCAACAGGGCCACGGCCAGCGCGCGGCTGCGGACCCGCAGCACCGCAAGCGCCCGGGTACGCGCGGCCAGCGCGCCCATCTCCACACCACCGAAAGCGGTCACGGCCGGACCTCACCCCCTCATCGCTGTCCTGTCTGCCCTGTACCTGCCGACCCGTCCTGCTGCACTACTGCTCTCCTGCTCGCCCTGGTCTTCCTGCTCTTCGGGTTCTGCTCACTCCACCCACTGTGGCACCCGGCACTGACATCGCAATGCCGGTGGGCCAAGTGCCGGAACGCCTGCGCGGCACCATAGTTGGGGGCCCCGCGCCCGTCAGCCGTATGGCCCATCGGTCACCCGATGGAATGGCTTTGGGGAAAGCTGAGGACGGACAGCAAAGGTCAGGCCCCGGCTCCTGGGAGGGAGCCGGGGCCTGTCGGATCCGGTGACCGGGAAGGTCGAGGGGTTACGCGCCCGCCGCCTTCGCCGCGATGTCGGTGCGGTGCTGCGAGCCGTCGAGGCCGATGCGGGCGACGGCCCGGTAGGCACGGTCCCGGGCCTCGGTGAGGTCGGTGCCGGTGGCCGTGACGGACAGGACGCGACCCCCGGCGCTGACGACGGCGTCGCCCTCGGCGCGGGTGCCGGCGTGCAGGACGTAGGCGTGCGGGGCGTCCTGGGCGGCCACCTCGTCGAGGCCGGTGATCGGGTCACCGGTGCGCGGGGTGCCGGGGTAGTTGTGGGAGGCGACGACCACGGTGACGGCCGCCTCGTCGCTCCAGCGCAGCGGCTCCAGGTCGGCGAGGTTGCCGGTGGCGGCGGCCATCAGCAGACCGGCGAGCGGGGTCTTCAGGCGGGCCAGCACGACCTGGGTCTCGGGGTCGCCGAAACGAGCGTTGAACTCGATCACGCGCACACCGCGCGAGGTGATCGCGAGCCCGGCGTAGAGGAGTCCCGAGAACGGCGTGCCGCGTCGGCGCAGCTCGTCGACGGTCGGCTGGAGCACGCTCTGCACGACCTCGTCGACCAGCTTCGGGTCGGCCCAGGGCAGCGGCGAGTACGCGCCCATGCCGCCGGTGTTCGGGCCCTCGTCGCCGTCGAGGGCGCGCTTGAAGTCCTGGGCGGGCTGGAGCGGGCGGACGTTCTCGCCGTCGGTGATCGCGAAGAGGGAGACCTCGGGGCCGTCCAGGAACTCCTCGACGACGACGCGGTCGCAGGCGTTCGCGTGGGCGCGGGCCGTCTCGACGTCGTCGGTGACGACGACGCCCTTGCCCGCGGCCAGCCCGTCGTCCTTGACGACGTAGGGCGCGCCGAAGGCGGCGAGGGCCGCGTCGATCTCGTCGGGGGTCGTGCAGACGTAGGAACGGGCCGTGGGCACGCCCGCGGCGGCCATCACGTCCTTGGCGAAGGCCTTGGAGCCCTCCAGCCGCGCCGCCTCCCCCGACGGCCCGAAGACCGGGATGCCCGCCTCGCGGACGGCGTCGGCGACCCCGGCGACCAGCGGCGCCTCGGGTCCTACGACGACCAGCTCGGCGCCGAGCCGGGTGGCGAGCGCGGTGACGGCCGCGCCGTCGAGGGCGTCGACCTGGTGCAGTTCGGCGACCTCGGCGATACCGGCGTTGCCGGGTGCGCAGTGCAGCGCGGTGACGTCGGGGTCGAGGGACAGGGAACGGCACAGGGCGTGTTCGCGGGCGCCGCCGCCGATGACAAGGACCTTCACGGGGTGAAGCCTAATGGGAACGGGCCGCCGCGGTTTGTGCGGGCTTCCGAAGGGACCGGCCGCGGAGGCTTGTGGCTTCCTCCAGGCAGGGCGTCCGGCTCGGACGGCCGACTCGGGCGGCCGGCTCGGACGGCCGGCTCGGACGGCCGACTCGGGCGGCCGACTCGGGCGGCCGACTCGGGCGGCCGGCTCGGACGGCTACTCGTTGGCGATCTCCTCGACCACCGTCGCGCCCAGTTCGCGGACCAGCAGCTCCTTGCCGGAGAGCGCGGACTCGTCGAGGTCCGGGTCGTCGTCCTCGGGGATGTCGTCCTCGGGGGAGACCGGGGGCGGCTCGGGTGCCGAGGGCCGGGGTGCGGGGGCGGCGGCCGGAGCGGACGCCGGGGCCGGCGCGGGGGCCGTGGAGGGGGCGGCGGGCGCGGACGGGGGCGCCGCCGGCCGCTGCGCGGGCGTGCCCCCACCGAAACCGCCCCCGCCACTGCCGCCGCCGAAGCCACCGGAGGGCCCCGAGGGGCCGGACGGACCCGCACCGGAGGGAGGCGCCGAGCCGCCGGAGGGATCGACGACCGCGTCGATCTTCCACTGCACGTTGAACTGCTCGGCCAGCGCCTGCCGCAGCACGTCCTCGCTGCCGCTGCTGACGAAGTTGTCCCGGGCGCCGGCGTTGACGAAGCCGAGCTGGAGGGAGGTGCCGTCGAAGCCGGTGACCTGAGCGTTCTGACTGAGCAGGATCCAGGTGAACCGGCGGCGGTTCTTGACCGCCTCCAGGATGTTGGGCCAGAGCGAGCGGGGGTCGATCCCCGCAGCGCCCGGCGGCGGAGAGGCGGGCGCGGGACCGGCCGGAGCGGAGGCCGGAGCCGGAGCCGGGGCCGGAGTCGCGACGGGGCCGGCGGCCGGACCGGGAGCGGCCGGTGTCCGGGACTGCCCACCCCCCGCGGGGGCCGCCGTGGGCCACCCACCGGGGCGGCGCCCACCACCCGCGGGAGCCGCGGTCGGCCAGGCACCGGGGGCCGGTGCCGAACCGGAAGCGGGAGCCGGAGCGGCGGCGGCAGGTGCGGGGGAAGCCGCGGAACCGGCAGCGGCGGCGGAGGGAGACGCGGCCGGCGCCTGCCCGCCCTCGGCGGAAGGGCCACCCACGTCGGCCGAGGACCCGGCACCAGCACCGGCACCGGTCCCGGCACCAGGAGCAGCACCGGCACCCGCGCCGGAGGACGAGCCTCCGCCCGGGCCGTTGCCCGGGCCTCCGCCGGGCGCACCGGCGCCCTGCCCCCGTACCGCCGCACGGGCCGCGGCGGGTCCGCCGCCCGGCGGCAGCGGAGCCCCGGCGGGCGCCGCGCCCCCCGCCGCACCGGCATGCGCCTCGGGCCCCGGCGCGTACCCCATGGCGGGTGCGCCCGCACCGGCCGAGAACTGCACCCCGCGCTCGATCCGGTCCAGCCGGGCCATCACGGACTGCTCGTCGCCGTACGCGGCGGGCAGCATCACGCGTGCGCAGATCAGCTCCAGCTGGAGGCGCGGCGAGTGGGCGCCGCGCATCTCGGTGAGCCCCTCGTTGACGATGTCGGCGGCGCGGCTCAGCTCGGCGGCGCCGAACGACTGGGCCTGGGCCTGCATCCGCTCGACCACGTCGGCCGGGGCGTCGATGAGCCCCTTCTCCGCGGCGTCGGGCACGGCGGCGAGGATCACCAGGTCACGCAGGCGCTCCAGCAGGTCGGTGACGAAACGCCGCGGGTCGTTGCCCCCCTCGATCACCCGGTCCACGACCCCGAAGGCGGCGGAGCCGTCCCCGGAGACGAAGGCCTCGACGACGGAGTCGAGCAGCGAGCCGTCCGTGTAGCCGAGCAGGGCGGTGGTCATGTCGTACGTCACACCGTCGGCGCCGGCGCCCGCGAGCAGCTGGTCCATGACGGACATGGAGTCACGCACCGACCCCGCGCCGGCCCGCACCACGAGCGGCAGCACACCCTCCTCCACCGCGATGCCCTCCCTGCCGCACACCTCGGCGAGGTAGTCGCGCAGGGTGCCGGGCGGCACGAGCCGGAAGGGGTAGTGGTGGGTCCGCGACCGGATGGTCCCGATGACCTTCTCGGGCTCGGTGGTCGCGAAGATGAACTTGAGGTGCTCCGGGGGCTCCTCGACGACCTTCAGCAGGGCATTGAAGCCCTGCGGGGAGACCATGTGGGCCTCGTCGATGATGTAGATCTTGTACCGGCTGGAGGCGGGCCCGAAGAAGGCCTTCTCGCGCAGGTCACGGGCGTCGTCCACACCACCGTGGGAGGCGGCGTCGATCTCGATGACGTCGATCGATCCCGGCCCGTTCCTGGCCAGGTCGCGGCAGGACTGGCACTCGCCGCACGGCGTGGGCGTCGGGCCCTGCTCGCAGTTCAGACAGCGGGCCAGGATCCGGGCGCTGGTCGTCTTGCCGCAACCGCGCGGACCGCTGAACAGGTACGCGTGATTGACCCGGTTGTTCCGCAGCGCCTGCTGCAGCGGGTCGGTGACATGCCCCTGCCCGATGACCTCGGCGAAGGACTCCGGGCGGTAACGGCGGTAGAGCGCGAGAGACGACACGCATACGAGGTTATAGGCGCCCACCGACAACCGGACCGCCCGCAAACGAGACGCCCCCCACGCACCCGCCAGAGCCGACCTACCCTTGCTGCCTTCCGGCCCTGGGGGAGTTCAGTCAGATAGCGCCGCGTGAGGGGCTGGCCCACACGTTACCCGATGTCGGGCCCCGGGAACGAGTTCGCAAGCACTCCCCGGCGTCATGTAATGTTCTCGGCGGAGGATTCGCCTAGAGGCCTAGGGCGCACGCTTGGAAAGCGTGTTGGGGGCAACCCCTCACGAGTTCGAATCTCGTATCCTCCGCCACCGCTGAACTGCGGAAACGTGGGCCCCGACCAGATCTTGGTCGGGGCCTTCGTCGTGCTGTGGTCTCAGTTGCTGTGATCGGATCGCTGCGGACCTGGGCGGACAGCCGGCATCCGCCGGTGGCCCTGACGTGTCCCCGTGCCGGGTACCGGCCGCATTTCTTCCACCTGTCGCCCTTGCGACCACAACGGCGAGTAGCCCGGCTCCGCACGTGCCTCATCCCACACCCGGTCGCCTACCTCCGGCCCCGAGCCCACCTCGTTCGGAGGCTGACCATCACCGCCGGGCTGCAATCAAAAACACGGATCGTACTGCTGGCTAGCGGTTTCGGGCCGCATGTCTCTCGAACGGGGAACGACGCCTGGCCCGCCCGCAGACGGGGCGACTAGGACAGCAAGACCAGACCCCACTGGCTTACAGCCAGCTCTCCAGCAAGGGCATTCGCCCACGCTCCCAGGAGGAGAACGATCATGACTTCCGCAATTCCCGCGACATCCACGGCGACGCCACCCCCAGACGGACGGTGCATCTCCAGCGCGCCCACAGCCCTCGTCTCGGGGCCCACCCCAGTCTCCTGGCAGGCACTTCGCGCCATGATCGATTCGTACTGCGGCGTCACGACCCTGTTGGTCGAGGCCGGGATCGGCTTGCACAGGCTCATGGAGCGCGATGGCGGCTCGGAGCTCAAGCTCGCTTACACGCTTCTCCAGAAGTTCGTGATCGCTCCCGTGGACGAGCGCGCATCGGATGAGACCGAGGAGGAGGCGATCGCATGACCACCACCGACATCGACCTCGACACGCTTCCTTCGGACACCCTCGTCGCCGAGTGCGGCCGGATCACGCCGATCGGGAAACTTGTCATCGCGAAGCTGGCCAAGGAACTGGCCGACATCTGCAGCCAGGCTGACGACCCGCAGGCCGCACTCCAGGTGGTCCTGGAGGCCGTCCCGAAGCACATGGCGGAGATCGCCAGCCGGCGAACCAGTGTCGGCCCCAGCCCGCTGCGCACCGCCCTCACCAGCCTCATCGGATCCCAGTGTCTGGAGCGACGCCCCGGCCGCGACCCGCTGACCGGTGATCGAATGGACGGCCAGCCAGACACCGACGACACCTGGCCCGACCGCCTGCTTTGCACCCAGCAGCATGGCCACAGCGGCGACCACCGTGACGCCCTTGGGCGTAACTGGAAACGAGCGGAGGTTTCGGCATGACCATTCTGACCCATGAGCGTCTCTTCGCCGTGTCGCTCCACTTGCGCCAGGGGGATGCCCACCAGGCGAAGGCCATCATGCTGCGCCGTGACGAGGGCCGCTTCATGGCCACCTACGACCCCGAGCGGGCCTCTCTCGACACTGCAGCCGTACTCGCCCGCGCCCTACTCTCGTCCGAGCGCATCATCGTCTCCGAGGTAATCCTCGAAGGCCACGACCCGGACCTGACGGCCTTGTACCGTGCTGCCTCGAAGCTGCTCCTGGACGTAGAGATCACCAGCGGACCTCAGATCACGGAACCCACAGTGAAGGTGCGCAGCCAGGAGCCGACACAGGCGACGTACTTCATCCCCGAGGGCTGGGACTTGTCCGACGCCCTCGACAGGCTGCCCGCCTCGTTCGCCTGCGCCCGGCCGGAGGTGGCCGGCCATTTGCATCGCATCGAACAGGCGAAGAAGGACTCCGGCGGGAAGATCGACCACGCCCTCGACGTCGTGGGCATGCTGATCCTGGAGACCGACGATCCGGACGGCGTCTGGGACGAAGTGCTGCAGGTGCTCCACCAGGTCGAGACCAAGCAGGCGACGGCTGGCACACCCGCCACGGCGGCCTGAGCTCCCATGCAGGTCGAGCCCTGCTGCAGTCAGTCCGGACTCCGCGCTGTAGCGACCGTATCCGGATGCCAGAACACGTTCGGCGGACCCAACTGCGGCCCTTCACGCGTGGAGGGCCGCATTCAGTTCCTCGTCCCTGAGCAGGTCGAGGATGTCGGGATCCGTGTCAGTGAAAATGACCTCCGCGTCATCGGACACGGCTTTCCGGAGTGCTGCGTGATACACGTCTGCGAAGGGCTGATTGCGCATGCGCCACTCTTTGCGGCGCATGCCCTTGTGGTCGCCATCGGCGCGAGCTCGTGCCCAGCCCCTGAGGTCGTCTTCCAGGCTGAGCCAAGCGTTGGCTCTCACGCGCGGCCGTCGCCCCTCGTTCAAACCGCACACCTGGATGGTCCACTTCCCCTTGCGGGAGCCGTCGACCGGGCGGTAGACCCCGCTGGCCAAGCGGAGATCCAGGTGCTCGAAGGGATCTTCTCGGGTCGGGTCGACTAGGAGCGAACCGACGACTCCGTCGCCTCGGTGCTGGTCCCTCTTGAACCGGCTGTTGCAGGTGGAACAGGCCAGCAGGAGGTTGGGCCAGTAGAAGGTCCGTAGCGTGCAGTGGGACTTGGGCACGAAATGGTCGACGGTATCGGCCATGTGGTTGCCGCAGTACATGCAGCAGTCAACTCCGGGCGCCATCTCCTCCAAGGCGTCACGCACAGGCCGGTACACGTCGCGGCGCACGGTGTTGCGGTCCCAAATCCGCTGGGCGTGGTCGCCCCGCTCGGGTACCGGAGTGTTGGCCAGTTCCTGAGTCAGCTTCAACAGGGAGGACTCAAGCTCGGACGGAAGCCGCGGCCGTACGATCCTGATCACGAACCGTCCGTCTCCCTCCTCCTAGCCCGCAAGCTGGCGTCCTCCACGTATGTCGCCTGAGAGCTGGACAGCGTCCTACGCAATTCCCGGAACCGCCGCATGGTCGCTTCGTCCGCATCCCCTGCTGCGACGTCGTACTCCAGGTCCGCCAGTTCCTCCCGCATCGACTCCGCACGGCGGGAGAACGGTGACAACAGGCCGAAGAAGTCCGACAGGACCGCGTCGTCGCCGGAACCGTAAACCACTCGGCCGAAGAGCTTTTCGTCCACGACCTCGGGCGGAACGTCTTCATCCGGACCGGGAAGCCGGATCAAGCCACCCGGATCGGCGGCCTGACAGACATAGGGGCTGTGGGTGCTGACGATGAACTGGACGGCAGGGAAGTGGACCTTGAACCACTCACCGATGCTCTGCTGCCACGACACGTGCAGGTGTGCATCGACCTCATCGATGAGGACGACTCCTGGGTGTGGCAGATACGGTCGGCCGTCCTTCCACCGGAGATCGATGGCCCCGTACGCGGCATACATCTGTCGTACGACATCCAGGACCAGCGCCGAGACGGTACGCAGGCCATCACTCATCCGCCTCTGCGCGATCAGAGGCCCTTCGCCGTCGACGCGGCGCATCCACAACCCGCGTGAGGTGATCTCCTCGACACGGTAGTGCGCCTCGTTCCCCAAGAGCCTGGCGACGAATCCGCAGATGATCTCCTCAAGCGGATTAGCGCCGAGCGCGAGGCTGCCGAGGCCGAACGGAAGGCGATCCGGCGTGCGGCAGCCCTAGGCAGTTTCGTTTGGATCAGTCGGTCGTTGGTTCGGGTGTGCCGTTGACTGATGCGCAGTGGGCGCGGATTGAGCCGTTGCTCCCGGACCGGACGCCGAGGCGAGGTGGTCGCTGGCGAGACCATCGAGAGGTGATCGACGCGATCGCCTACAAGTTCCAGACCGGCACGCAGTGGGTTCACCTGCCGGAGAAGTACGGCAACTGGCGAGGGGTCTACAACCGGCTGCGGATGTGGGCCGTCGACGGCACCTGGGAGCGAGTCTTCACCGCCCTGGTCGCCCAGGCAGACGCGGACGAGGACCTCAACTGGGCCGTCTCGGTCGACTCCACCATCGTGCGGGCCCACCAGCACGCGGCCGGAGCCCGCAAAAGGGGGCCCCGGCCGGCGAGCCGACCGACCATGCCATCGGCCGGTCCCGCGGCGGACTGACCACGAAGATCCACCTCGCTGCCGACGCCCGCTGCCGGCCCCTGGCGTTCGTTCTCACCGCAGGCCAGGCCGGTGACGCACCCGCGTTCACCGACGTCATGGCCCGCCTGCGCGTTCCCCGCCGACGAGGACGACCCCGCACCAGGCCGGACCTGGTCCTGGCCGACAAGGCGTACTCCTCCCGCGCGATCCGCGAGCACCTGCGCAAGCGCGGCATCCGGGCAGTGATCCCCGTCCCCGCAGACCAGCGCGCACACCGGCTACGTCGGGGCAGCCGGGGCGGCAGGCCACCGGCCTTCGACCGCGAGACCTACAAGCAGCGCAACACCGTCGAGCGGTGCATCAACCGCCTGAAGCAGTGGCGTGGTATCGCCACCCGCTACGAAAAGACCGCCACCATCTACCTGGCCGGACTCCACATCGCGGGCATCTTCCTCTGGTCCGCCCGGTGATCCAAACGAAACTGCCTAGCCCGGGGCAAGAAACGCAAGAAGCCCGAGACATCAGACCCTGATAACAAGCCGCCGCTTCCCTCCCAGGTCACTGAGCCCCGCCTCCCCCTAGGGGAACAGACCCTTCTCCCTGAGGAGTTCACCGCGTGAAACCGGAAGCTCGCCGTCTCGTCGATCGGCTCTGGAACTACTGCAACGTCCTGCGCGACGACGGCGTTTCGAGCCTTGAGTACCTGGAACAGCTCAGTTTCCTGGTATTCCTCAAGATGGCTGCGGAGATCGAGGAGGCCGACAAGACGCTCCCCGAAAGCAGGCGGCGCCATGTCCTGCCCAACACCGAGCAGTGGCGCGGTCGAGGCTGGCCGGAACTCCTCGATCTCACTGGCACCGACCTGGAGGAGGCATACACACAGCTCCTCACTGACCTCGGGAAACGCGAGAATGGCAAAGAGGACACCGCCCTCAGTCTGATCTTCCACCGTGCCCGCAATCGCCTCCAGAACCCGGCCAATCTCCGCCGCCTCATCGTCGACCTGATCGACAAGGAGCAATGGCTCACCGCCAGCAAGGACATCAAGGGCGATGCCTACGAGGCACTCATCGCCCGCAGCGCAGAGGACACCAAGGCTGGCGCCGGACAGTACTTCACCCCCCGCGTACTCATCGAGTCCATCGTGCGGTGCATGCGGCCCACCCCGGACGACACCATCACCGACCCGGCGTGTGGCACCGGCGGCTTCCTGCTCGCCGCCTACGACCACATCGTGAGGGAGTACGGTGCTGAGATGTCCACGGAGGACTTCGCCCGCTTCGATGAGGGCGAGGCCATCTGGGGCACTGAGCTTGTCCCGGCGACCGCCCGCCTCGCGGAGATGAACCTCATCCTCCACAACATCGGCAAACCGGACGGCAAACCCCTCATCGACGTGGAAGACGCCCTGGCGAAGCCGCCGACCAAGCGCGCCTCCATGGTTCTCGCCAACCCTCCCTTCGGTAAGAAATCGTCGATTGTGATCACCAACATCGACGGCTCGGTCAGCCGCGAGGACATGTCGTACCATCGCCGCGACTTCTGGGAGACCACGACCAACAAGCAGTTCAACTTCGTCCAGCACATCGTGAATGTGCTCGCTGACAACGGCAGGGCCGCCGTGATTGTCCCGGACAATGTCCTCAACGAAGGTGGCCGCGGCGCAAACATCCGTCGCGAACTGCTCAAGCGCTACAACCTCCACACCATGTTGCGCCTGCCGAAGGGCATCTTCTACGCCGGCACGGTCAAGGCCAACGTCCTCTTCTTCGATGCCGCCCCGCCCCGCCGTAGCGCGGATGAACCCCCGCACACCAAGCAACTGTGGGTGTACGACCTGCGCACCGGCAACCGCTTCACGCTGAAGCAGAACCCGCTGCTCCCCGGACACCTTGAGGACTTCGAGAAACGTGCGTTCGGTGTCGGCACCGACGACCCGAATGGCGCCATCGACCGCCGTGTACCCGAAGGACGCCTCCAGGTCTTCGACGGTGCCGAACTCGTTGCCACCAAGGACGTCAATCTCGACATCGGCCTGATTGAAGCAGAGGCGGCGGAGGCCAAGTCTCTGACCGAACTAACGCTCGCGCTTTCCGCGGACCTGCGCGGGGCGCTGCTCGAACTGGAGCACCTGGCGGCTGACTTGGACGTGGAGCTGCCGCCGCTGATCCGAGAGCAGCGGTGAGGGATTGGGCCCGGCCGCCACGGCCGGGCCCAATCCCTCACTATCCAGCTACAAGTCGTTACGTCCGTCCCCGTACTTGCTGGGGTTCCGTGCGCGATCCACAGCCTGTGCGCAAGCTTCGGCGAACGCGGCAGCGACAGCATCTTCGTCCGTTCCGCGCACCTGCGCCTCGACCTCCAGCCCGCAGACCTGGACCAGTACGACATCCACCCCAGCATGCGCCAGCAGATCGGCGACTACCTCGCCGGCACCTATCCCTACCTCGGCTGACTCGCCACGGCAGCTTCGACCCTCTCGACAGACGAGAAAATCTCCGGCGCCGCGCGCCGGATGAACCGACAGACCACGCCGTCCGCGCCATAACGGTCGACGATCTCCGCAACCCCTTCCCGCGCGGTCGTCCGGCCGCCGTCGGGCGTCGTCGTCATGTCGCAATCCACGAGGGCGTCCACCAACAGCGGATCGTCCAGCAACGGGAACTCCCTCGCCAACTCCTCTCGCAGCCCATGTTCTTCCGCCTCCAGCAGCGCGAACGAGTGGTTCGCTACCAGACGGGCCAGCCTCTCATCGACACCGTGCTCGTCCCGTAGAAAGCGTGCGCCATCGAGCGGATGGAACCCGGTGGTCGCCAAGCGAGGCGCATATCCCACGTCATGCAGGATCGCGGCCGAGATCAGCAGGTCAGTGTCCTTCCCCAAGATCAGGCCGACCTCGGCCGCCCGGGCTGCAACCCCACAGCTGTGCGCCCACCGTCGTGGGAGCACATTCCCGAGTTCAGCCGCCGCAACTCGCCTGGCCCAGGCCACCATCTCCTCGCCCATGGCCTCTACATGCCCCGCCGAGTGCCTGCCAGTCGCATTGGTCCCCGTCCCGCCTCAGTGAGCCCGTCGCTCGGCAGTGAGCTGAGCCGCCGGACGACAGGGCCGGCCCAAGAGGGCGCATCTCTGCTCGAAGTCCGACGGGAGCCAGCCGCGGCTCAGCAAGCGCGGGTGTGCGGGAAACGCCGTGATCGCGGCAACGACGAAAGCGAGCGATGCCCACGGCGTGTGCACGCGCGTCATCACCTGCTGGCCGCGCGTGCTGATAAAGCTCGTCTGGAAGGTGTCCGGAGCAACGAGTTCGATTGCGCTCAGCGCCCTCCAGTCGAGGTCGAGTTCGCACGTCGAGTTCGCGAAATGCAGCCTGCGTGGCGTGAGCGTCACTGCACCTGTTCCGTCCACCACCCACCGTGGCTGCGCGTCACGCGCCGCCTGCCGGCGCCGCGTGGAGTTGCCCAACGCTGAGCCCACCAGACTCCCGATGACAAGTGCAGGACTGCCGACGGCGACCACATTGCTGTGCTGGTAACGACCGTCTCCCAGGGCTCGCCAAGTCGAGCGCTGACCGGGGCCCACGGCAAGCGCACGGTCCCCTTGGTCCAGTCTTGCGGTTGTGGCGACCAGGGGGCGGTCAGCCAGGCGGCCTTCGAGCAGGTCGGCGAGGATGTCGCACGTGTGCCACAGGTACTCGTCCAGCGGGGACCACGCCGACCGGTTCGCGTTCTCCGGCGGCGGCGCGAAAGGGTTGGGCACTGTCACTTCGGCATCCGTCCGAGGATCCATCGATTACCTAGCGCGATCAACCCTATCCACGCCGCACTACGAGCGGGATGCCGTTCGCCTAATGGCCGATTTCGTTCGCTCGGACAGCTGGACGAGGGACAGGCGCTAGCCTCACGCGCTGAACGCGACTTCGCCCCCGCCGACACGGCCTACATCGGTGCAGGCAAGTGTGTCACCACCCCGAAACGCCAGCCGCACCAAGACGAACTCACCACGACCGAGCAGACGGCCAGCCGGGCTTGTCAGCCGCACGCGCACCCATCGAACAAGGAGTCGCCGAAATCACGGCGAGTCTTCTGCAGAGCCCGACGCGTCCGAACCGAATGACCGCGACACCGCTGAAATTCTCAATCTGCCACTCACGCGTGCGGAACCACCTCACGACACACCAGGCCGGTGGTCACAATTGGAGAGGCGCATTCCACCTCGATTCATTCCAGTATGCGGAAACCCCAAGAGAGATATTTCGACACCACCTCGCCGAGGCTGCGGCCCTAACAGGATGGCCTCGCTCGCCGTATCCCGAGGTCATCAACGGAACCGC
The DNA here is from genome assembly GCF_003950055.1 of Streptomyces sp. KPB2. Classification (NCBI taxonomy): domain Bacteria; kingdom Bacillati; phylum Actinomycetota; class Actinomycetes; order Kitasatosporales; family Streptomycetaceae; genus Streptomyces; species Streptomyces sp. KPB2. The sequence goes on along the minus strand of NZ_CP034353.1, from coordinate 4,296,688 downwards.
TGCAGGTGCGCCGACCGCTCAAGGGCATCGATAATCAGCCCCGATGTTCTGTCGGCATTGCGTTATTACACAACTAACCTAGGCTCATCGAGCACCCTTCGCAGCCACTCCCTCACGGGGGGCTAGCGCCGAAAACAACAGACACGAAGGGAACACTGTTGAGACGCGCAGTCCACAGAAGCCTGCTGGCCTTATTCGCGGCCCTTGGGATAACCCTGGCCTCCAGTACGGCAGCGAACGCGCACTACGTCTACTACGCGGACCTCGTATGGTCGAACGCCGATTCGTCGCGATGCGTCATGAACCGGTCTGAGACGTCACACGGTTCGACGGGCGGAGGCTACTTCCGCGGTGACTCGATGTCCCAGGCCGAACTCAGCTCCATTCCGTCCGACTGCATTCTTCCCTGGGAGCGCAACACCGGGTGGCTCGCAGAAGGATTCGTCATCTACAAGTGGTACGTCGACGCCCAGGGTGACGGCTCCTGGCTCATCTGCGACCGGACCGATCAGTGGTACATGAACTCCGAGCCGGCATCCACGATGCGCATCACCAGCACCGCCCCGGCAGGCGGCGCGTGCGGCTCCGGCTACTACGGTCTCGGCAACTACGCAGGTATGAAGGACGGCAACGCGTGGTACGGCTGGGACGTCATGATGTGGTCTGGATCCCACCTGCTGCCTGACACGTCGTTCGCGGCACCGCCGGCACCGACCGAGGCGCCCCCTGGAGTAAACGACGACAACGTGGCACCGGCAGGATCGATGCCTGACACCATGCCCGTGTCGGATTCCAACGGGAAGCCCGCCGTCGACGCATCGGGCAACCCCATCGAGACGCAGGTACTCCCGGAGGCCCCGACCGGGGCCAAGAGTCTCGCCACGGCGAACGCTCCGCGACACTTCACGACCGCTCCGAACGGTGCCACCATCGAAGAGGTCGAAGTCGTACTCGACGGCCTCGTAAGGTAGGGACGCAAGTCCCAAGGAACGCGACAGCTCCGGCGCGGATCACTTCCCGTGTCGGAGCTGCGGCGCGGCGAGGAGCGCCAATACGACTCTCACCAAACAAGAAGAGGAGTCATAAATTGGTCACCTTGCAACGCATTTGCGGGTTCCTCGCACTCATTTCCCTTGCATGGATCGGGTTTATCGCATTCCTGACAACACCTGACGCACTACTTTTTGCCACCAAGCGCGGTTCCCTCATTACTCCGATTTCGATCCTCATCCTTGCCGCCGGCGGGTGGATTGCAATCTCATACCGCTTACGGAAAATATCCGACCGCTGACCGGATCAGCACCTTGCATCGCTCCTCACCGGTCACGCAAACGTCACCGCCATCGTCGAGTCCCTGGCCGACATGGCCCGGGTGGGTCGTGGATCTACTCCGCGATCGACGGCGAGGCATACCGCTGGATCGTCGACCACGTCGGACTGAAGCTGTACGACCTGTCCTGACTGGCTCTGGAGCCGTATTGGAGTCGCCGTCGGTAGCGCGAGAAGGCTCCGGCTGGTTTCAGTTCTGGTCTCATTCGCGCCCGTCCGGCCCTGTCCGAACAGGGCCACCCCGAACGAACCGCCGCAGGCCAGCACGGGTACGGCCTGCTCCGGACCCCCGTACGAACATTTGGAAAGCGTGTTGGGGGCAACCCCTCACGAGTTCGAATCTCGTATCCTCCGCCAGTGCCTCACCGGGCACGATGTCGAAGGGCCCCACCGTTCGCGGTGGGGCCCTTCGACGTGCGTGGTCTCACTTTATGGTCCCGGTTCTGCAGGCTTCGCGATGTTTTGGCCACATGCCCCGTTGAGGAAGACATGAGGTGGGATCGTGTCTTTCGTCATAGTCGTGATGATCTTGGTGTGGTGGGGTGATCGTCGACCACCCGGGTACGCACACCTCTTCCCGCTCACACGAGAACCGGGCCTGCTGTGCCGTACCCGAAACCAGCCCAGAATGGGGAACTTCGGGCACATGTCCAACAGAACGATCAACCGCGCCAGGTTCACGCGCACCGCCGTACTCGTCTCCGCACTCACGGCCGGTGCGGTCTTCGCCACCGGCACCGGAGCGCAGGCGGCCCAGGCCACTTCCGTCACTTCCGGCACTCGCGGCGCACCTGGCACCACCGCCGTCGATGGCGACTTCACCACCGATGAACGGGAGCAGGGCAGGATCCTCGCCGAGGGCATAGCCGAACTCGGCATCAGCGAGAGCCAGTTTGCCGACGCCTTGGAGATCTCGCTCACCCGCACCATCGACGCCCAGGGCCTGCACGACCGCCTCGCGGCGCTGCCCTCGTCGCCCACCGCCCAGCAGACGGCCGAGGCCGCCCACCCCGGCGACGCCGACGCCCAAGCCGCCCTGCTGCCCGTCCTGGCCAACGAGAAGGTCCGCCACGCCACTCTGCAGAACCTTGCCGCCGAGAGCGGCGAGAAGGCTCCCGTCGTTGCTTTCGGCTGGTGGGACAAGACCAAGTTCGTCGTCGGCTGCTCCGCGGCCGTCGCGGGGGTGCTGATCTCCTTCGTCCCCGCCGGCTCGGGCGTCAGGGTGGCCCGCGCCGTCAAACTGTTCAAGAGCTACGGCGCCAAGAAGACGGCCACGATCCTCTGGCGCTTCATGAAGGGCAAGCACGTGGGTTCGAAGGAACGGGAGGCCGTCAAGGCGTTCATCGGTATCAGCGCCATTCAGAAGGCCTGCACGTGACCGAGGCGGAGGTGAACAAGTGACTCTGGAGCATGTCTCCGTTGCCGTTCTGGCTGCGGAAATCATCCTCATGCTGCTCGCCCGCCTCGGCACCGAGCGGCGGCACTGGCGCCACCACAGGAGGGGTGGAGTGGCGCCCCGGAAACGTGACGACATCAGGCTCGGGCCCGGTCTGGTGTACTCCGTCGCGGCGCTGGCCCTGGTCGTCGTAGCCGTGTTCAGCGGTATCGACTTCGAGTGGGACATCGGCACGCTGAGCCTGCTCGGCGTTCTCGGTGTCCTCGTTCCGGGCTACGCCGCCCATTCCGTGATGCTGCTCGGCACACACGGTGACCGGACGCCGCTCAAGGGGTGGCAGGAGACGCTGGCATACGTGCTGGCCGCGCTCGGTGGGGCCGCCGCGGTCGCGTTCGCCTGACCACCCGCGCCACCGGTGCTGGGCACACGGGTGATCGTGTGCCCGGCACCGTCTTAGTTCGAGCTCTCCGCCCTCGCCGGGGCCGGCCTTGCTCCGTCGAGGGGAATTTTCGCGTGCCAACCGGTGCACTTGCCCGGTTGAGCGGCCCGGCGGCGTTTTGTGCGGGTATGGAGCGGATTGGTCTGTTCCGATCCAGCGAAGGAGGGCCGGTGGCCGAACGCGTGGTTCATCGACGTGGCTATCGAAAGGGACTCGGCGGCGAGATGTGCGCCGAGTTCCTCGGGACGTTCGTCCTGATTCTGTTCGGCGTCGGTTCGGTGGCCGTCGCGGTCGCCGGGCTGCCGGGCTCGGGCCGGCAGACCGTGGACTTCGGGGCCGCCAACTGGCTCATCATCGCCTGGGGATGGGGCCTCGCCGTCGTGTTCGGCGTGTACGTGGCCGGTGGCATCAGCGGGGCGCACCTCAACCCCGCGGTGACCCTGGGATTCGCGGTGCGGCGGGACTTCCCGTGGCGGAAGGTCCTGCCCTACTGGCTCGCGCAGGTCGTGGGCGCCTTCGTCGCGGCAGCGCTCGTGTACGCCTGCTACCGGTGGGCGATCGACGCGTCCATCGCCAAGGCCGGCGAGACCCGGGAGACGTCGCTGTCGACGTACTCGATCTTCGCGACGTTCCCCGCCGAGTACTTCGGGGACTCCTGGTGGGGCCCCCTGCTCGACCAGATCGTGGGCACCGGGATCCTGCTGCTGCTGATCTGCGCGCTGATCGACACCCGCAACACCGCTCCGGCGGCCAATCTCCACCCGTTCCTCATCGGGCTCGTCGTCGTCGCGATCGGTCTCACCTTCGGCACCAACGCCGGGTACGCGATCAATCCGGCCCGCGACTTCGGCCCCCGCCTGTTCACCTTCTTCGAGGGCTGGGGCGACATCGCCCTGCCCGGCACCTTCCAGTGGTTCAGCGGCTACTGGTGGATCCCCATCGTCGGCCCGCTCATCGGCGGGGTCGTCGGGGTCCTGGTGTACGACCTGCTCATCAGCCCGGTGATCAAGGCCAGGCTGAGCGAGCGCGAGGAAGGGCCGGCCACCGAGGAGCCCTAGGACGGACCCGCCCCGGACGCGCCGATCCGAACCGATTTGCCCCGCCTCCTCCACCGGAGAAGCATGGGAGGTGGGTCACGGGGGACCGGCGCGCGGACGGAGGTCGCGACCATGAAGGCTGTCGTCTACAAGGGACCGTTCTCGGTAGCGGTCGAAGACGTGGAGAAGCCGGACCTCCGGCACCCGAACGACGTGATCGTGCGCGTCACCTCGACCGCGATCTGCGGGTCCGACCTGCACATGTACGAGGGACGCACCGCCGCCGAGCCGGGCATCGTCTTCGGCCACGAGAACATGGGGATCGTCGACGAGGTCGGTGAGGGCGTCACCGGGCTGAAGGCGGGCGACCGCGTGGTCATGCCCTTCAACGTCGCGTGCGGCTTCTGCACCAACTGCGCCGCCGGATACACGGGTTACTGCACGACGGTCAATCCCGGCTTCGCGGGCGGCGCGTACGGCTATGTGTCCATGGGGCCCTGGCAGGGCGGCCAGGCCGAGTACCTGCGCGTCCCGTACGCCGACTTCAACTGCCTGAAGCTGCCCGAGGGCGACGCCCACGAGACCGACTTCATCCTGCTCGCCGACATCTTCCCCACCGGCTACCACGGCTGTGAACTCGCCGACGTCCGTCCCGGCGAGAGCGTCGCGGTGTACGGGGCGGGTCCCGTCGGGCTCATGGCCGCCTACTCGGCGCTGCTGCGCGGCGCGAAGAAGGTGTTCGTCGTCGACCGCGTCCCCGAGCGGCTGCGCAAGGCCGAGGAGATCGGCGCGGTGCCCGTCGACTTCTCCGCGGGCGACCCGGTCGAGCAGATCAAGGAGCAGACCGGGGGCGCCGGCACCGACAAGGGCGTGGACGCCGTCGGCTACCAGGCGACGGCGGGCGGCACGGGCAAGGAGGAACCGGCGACCGTCCTGAACTCGCTGGTCAACACGGTCCGGCCGACCGGTGCCCTGGGCGTTCCCGGGCTCTACGTCCCGGCCGACCCGGGCGGCCCGGACGAGCAGGCCAAGCAGGGCATGCTCCTCGTCGCGATCGGCCGGCTCTTCGAGAAGGGGCTGCGGGTCGGGACGGGGCAGTGCAACGTCAAGCGGTACAACCGCCGGCTGCGGGACCTGATCATCGAGGGCCGGGCCACGCCCAGCTTCGTCGTCTCCCACGAGCTGCCGCTGGACCAGGCACCGTCCGGCTACGACAAGTTCGACAAGCGGGTCGAGGGCTACACGAAGGTGATCCTGCACCCCTAGCGACGCGGGCGGAGGCGGACGCGGAACCACAGCGCCGCGCCCATCGCCAGCGGTACGGCGACCAGGGGCACCGTCCACCACGGCACGCGTGCCCACACCGCCGACAGGCCCACGGCGAAGCACACGCCGATCACGCTGAACAGCAGCCGTCTGCCGTACGGCTCCCAGGTCAGCGGTTCGTGGGCCTGCGGCCTGGCGAGGCGGACCGTGCCGAAGACGAGGCACTGCGCCGCGACGAGCCCGGCGAGTACGCCGACGGCGGCGTTCATCTGGAGCTCGTCACGCGGCGCCTCCAGGGTGTCCTGCCGTACGCCGTCCTCGGTGAGCACCATGATCTCGCCGCGCCAGGCGGTGGCCGTGACCCGGTCACCGGGCCTGAGCCGTTCCAGGAGCGGTCCCGAGCCGTTGAAGTGCACGGTCCCCCGCCAGGAGTCCCGGTACGTCAGGGTGGCGTCGTGGACCGATTCCTTGCCGGCCGTCCTGTTCACCGTCTTCTCCACGGTGAGGTGCCAGGTGCTCAGGCAGTCCGTGTCCGACCGGCTCAGCTCGCCGGAGGAGCACGACTCGGCCGCGCGGTAGTCCTGGTAGCGCTCGCCGTCGGAGGGCAGCCACCAGGCGAAGACGAGGCAGCAGGCCACCGCCGAGGCCAGGGACAGCAGGATCAGCAGGACGCCCGTGCGCCGCGCCCGGCACCTGTCCTGCGGCCGGTCCGTGTGCCGCGCCGTGGCCCACGCCCGGGACGCCGTCGCCGCCCTCGCCCTCATCGCCCCTCCCCCTCCCGCTTCTCCGGCAGCTTCGGTCATCCGGAACCCGGAACACAACGAGCCGGGACGGCAGTCGGACCGGGGCTGGGACTTCCGTACTCCGGCAAGACCGGCCGTTACCGCTCCACCCGTATCCGCCGGGTCTCGCTCACCTGGTCGATCTCCGACACCCGGACGGTCGCCTTCATCGTCCAGGTGCCCGGGAGGGGCAGGGTGACGGTGTTGGCGCTCCAGTAGCCGCCCCGGTCGACCAGCTCGGCCCCGATGGGGCCCAGGTCCTTGTCGGGCAGGGTGAAGGAGAGGCGCAGTTCGGGCACGGCGGCCAGGCTGCCGTCGGGGCCGAAGACCACGGCCTGCACCGCGTTGTCGCCGGTACGGCCCGGGTCCAGGGTGATCTGGACCGTGCCCCGGCCCGAGGCGCCGACCTCGAACGGGATCGTGGTGACGGACGCGGGCAGCACCCCGCCCGCCGGTACGGCCGCCCGTGCCGCCTCCTCCGCGGAGCGGCCGGGCGGGGTGGCGGTGAGCACGGTGGTGACCCCCAGCACCACGGCGGCGACGACGGCCTCGACGAGGACGGAACGGTACAGACCGCGTCGGAGGGCGGGCCCGGGCCCGTCGTCGCCGGGGCCGGTGCCGGTGTCGGTGTCGGGGCCCCGGTCGGCGTCGGGGTGCGGGTCGGCGTCGGGGTCCGGTGAGGGCGGTGGTTTCGGTGTCTCCGGTGGTGGGCCGCCCGTCGGTTGCGGTATCCGCTCGGGGACGCGGTCGGGCTCGCGTACGGCGACCGGGGCGGTCACCAGCGCCGCCGTCCACCGCCGGGACACCGCCGCCGCGGCCAGCAGGACGGCCACCAGGACCACCTTCGCGAGCAGCAGCCTGCCGTACGTCGACCCGGTGAGCGCCTGCCAGGAGCCGAGGCCGCGCCAGGACTGGTAGACACCGGTGACGACCAGGACGGTCACGGCGGCGAAGGCGGTCCGGGAGAAGCGGGCGACGACCCCGGCCGGGTCCGGGGAGGGGCGCGGGGCGCGCAGGGTGACGAGCAGGGCGACGAGGCCGCCGAGCCAGACCGCGGTGGCCAGCAGGTGCAGCACGGAGGACGTCATCGCGATCGGCACCTGTATGCCGGCCGAGGCGTGCTCCGCTGCGGCCCAGGTCAGGGCGAGGCCGACGGCCAGTACGACGCCCACCGCGGCGGCGAGCGGGCGACCGCCCCGGCGCCGGTCGCCGCGGTCCGCGCAAGCCGCGCGGTCCACGCGAACCGCACGAGCCGCACGGGCGAGGTACAGCGCGACCGGCAGCAGCAGCCCGAGCCTGGTCAGGAGCAGGGCACCCGGCCGGGTCGTGAGGGTGTCGCGCAGCACGGCCGGGTCCAGGGCCGTCGACGGGCCCGTGCCCGCCTCGTACGGGGCGCGCAGCACCAGCAGGGCGAGGGTGGCCGCCAGCAGGGTCCACCAGGCCGCCACCAGGGGGCGGCGCAGCGGCGCCGGGTCCGGCGGGCGGCACAGGGCGACGAAGGCGGCGGCGCCGATGAGCAGGGCCGCGGCCAGGTAGGAGAGGTAGCGGGCGATCTTGTGGAGGGTCGCGGTCAGCGGGTCCTCGGTGGGGCCGGTGTCCACGGGCGCGGCCGCCTGGGAGGGCTTGCCGACCGAGAAGGTGAAGGCGCCGGAGACGGGGTGGCTGTCGGCGGACACCACCCGCCAGGCGACGGTGTACGTCCCCTCCCCCAGCTTGCCCGGCAGCGCGACCCGGGCCGTGTCGGAACGCCCGTCCGCGCGTCCGGCCTCCCCCGTGTGCAGCCGGTGGCCGCCCGGGTCCAGGACGCGGAAGGAGTCGTCGCGCAGGCCGACGGACTCGCTGAAGGTCAGGGTGACGTGGGCGGGCGCCCGCCCAAGGACGGCTCCGTCCTCGGGGTCGGTGGAGCCGAGGGCGGCGTGGGCGGACGCCGGTCCGGCGCCGCCGAGGACGAGCAGGACCAGCACGGGGCCCAGCAGCACCAGCCGCCGGAGTCCCCGCTGGGCCGGTCGGCACCGGGTCCCGTGCGGGGCCCCTCGTAGGGCCGGTCGCCGCTCCCGGTCCCCCGGTTCCGTCCGGCCGCACCCTCGTCCCCGGTCTCCAGCGCACGCACCGCCGCCACACCTCACGTCGCATCTCCGTCGTCGGGGCCCACTGCCTCGCCGATACGTACGGACGGGGAGGCCGCCCCGCTCAGCCGGGCGGCCGGCGGCTCCTCACCACGACGGGCGTGCCGTCACCCCGCCGTCCACCACGAGGTCGTGGCCGGTCACCCAGGACGCCAGCCGCGAGGCGAGGAAGACGCACGCGTCGCCCACGTCCTCCGGACGCCCGAGCCGTCCCGTCGGTGCCGCCCGCCGCCACCGCCGTACGCCCTCCGGCCAGGCCTCGGCCAGGCCCTCGCGGTCGATGAGGCCGGGGGACACGGAGTTGACCCTGATCCCCCACGGGCCGTACTCCAGCGCCGCCGACCGGGCGTGCATCACGACCGCCGCCTTGGAGGCGCTGTAATGCGCGTGGGCGGAAGCGGGGGCGCCCGCCTCGATGGAGGCGATGTGCGTGACCGTGCCGCCGCCGTCCTGGTCCCGCATGATCCGGGCCGCGGCCTGCGTGCACGCGAAGACGCCGGTGAGGTTGGTGTCCACCACCTCACGCCACTCGGCCGCCGTCATGCCGGGCAGTTCCCGCAGCGGCTGCACGCCCGCGTTGTTGACCAGCGCCGTAAGCCGTCCGCCGCCCCAGTCGGCGGCCTCCTCGGTCAGGCGCCGGCAGGCGTCCTCGTCGGTGAGGTCGGCGCGCAGGACGGTGGCGCGTCCGCCCCGGTCCCGGATCCGTTCCGCCACGTCCCGGGCCGCCTCCACCGCCGTACGGCAGTGCACCGCCACCGCCGCGCCCTCCTCGGCGAAGCGCAGCGCGATCCCGCGGCCGATGCCGCCGCCCGCGCCGGTGACCAGGGCGACCTGACCGGCGAGGAGACGTGGAGAAGGGGAGGGAGGGGGAGACGGGGCGGGCGCGGGGGTCATGGGCGGCACAGTGCCACGATCCGCTCGGCCGCCGCCGGGTAGCGCGCCGTGAGGTCGGCGGCGTCGCCGTGCTCGTAGTCCCCGTAGGTGAATCCGGGCGCCATGGTGCAGCCGAACAGCGACCACGCGCCGCCCGCGGCCACCCGGCCGCCCATCCAGGTGCCGGCCGGGACGGTGAACTGCACGTGCTGCCCGCCCAGGACGTCCGGTCCCAGCACGGCCCTTCGCGCGCTGCCGTCCGGGGCGAGGAGGAGGAGTTCGAGCGGGTCGCCGAGGTAGAAGTGCCAGACCTCGTCGGCGGGCAGGCGGTGCAGGGCGGAGAAGTCTCCCGGGCGGGCGGTGAGCAGGGCGACGATGGCGGACCCGGCGGGGCGGCCGTCCGGGCGCTCGGGCCCTGCCCAGGTGCGTCGGAAGAGGCCGCCCTCGCGCGGGATGGGCTCCAGCGCGTAGTGCGCGATCAGGTCGTCGGCGGTGGGCGCGTCGGTCACCCCGCGAACGCTACCTCCCGGCGGAGGAAGGCGAGTTGCGCCTTCTTCTCGGGCAGGTACACGTCCGGCAGGTCGACCTCGGGCAGGACCACCGCGGGGCCGGCGGTGAAACCCTGCTTGAGGAAGCGGGCGATGGCCTTCTCGTTGGCCACGTCCGGGTCGACCACGATCCGGGTCCGGTCCAGGCCCAGCAGGACGTACGTCATGAGGGCGCCCGACAGTGCGGCGGTCCAGCCCGGGCGCGCGCCCTCGGCTCCCGCGGGGGCGAGGAGCAGGTGGACCCCGATGTCGCCCGGCTCGGCGTCGTAGCACTCGCTCACCCGGTCGGCCGCGGGGTCGTAGGTCTGGAGCAGGCCGACCGGCTCGCCGTCCTTGACGACCAGGAAGGCGTGGTGGGTGTCGAGGGTGTCCATGTGGGCGTAGACGGCGGCGACCTGGTCCCTCGTCAGGCCGTTCATGCCCCAGAAGGCGGCCCGTTCCTCGCTCACCCAGTCGTGGACCCGCGCGGTGTCCTCGGCGGGGTCCAGGGGGAGGACGCGGACGGTGCCGAAGCCGTCGAGGTACTGCTCGTGGACGGCGGCCCGGTCGGCGTACGGGGTCGGCTGGGCGTCAGTCATCGGATTCCTTCGTGAGCCGGGTGAAGTCGGTGATCACCGGGGTGAGTTCACCGGCGAGCCACAGGGGCTGCTGGTCGCGGTGGTGGGGCGAGCCCGGTACGCCCGAGGCTCCGTGCGGCACCACCCAGCGGCTGTTGTCGCGGTCGGCCAGGTCCCAGACGTACCGGGCGGCCGGGCCGCGAGCGGCGCGGTCGGTGAGGCCGGGCACGGGGGAAGTGCACAGCACGCAGTCGTGGTCGCCGGAGAGGCCGGGCTCGGCCGCGGGGCCGGTGGCGTCCGGCAGCGCCCGCCAGGGGGCCAGACGGTGGGTGTCGCCCCAGGTGCCGGGCGGCGGCGCGGCGGCGACCTCCTCCAGCGCGGCGCGGACGGTCGCGGCGCGGTCGATGCCGTACAGGTCGTCCGCGCGCAGGAGGTGTTCGAGGGCGTACGCGACGCGGGGCACCAGCGCGAGCCACGGTTGCAGCACCTCGGGGTACGCGGGCGGCACGGACGCGGGGGCGAGGGCCGGGTGCGCCGCCAGTCTGCGTACGACCGCCGCGCGCAGGGCCGCGTACGCCGCCGCGTCGGTGCTGTCGGCGTCCATGCGGCGGTCCCAGGCGAGGAGGCGAGCACCCAGGGCGGCGGCCTCGGGGGTGAGGGGGGCCGGGGTGGTTGGCGGAGTGGTGGGGGTGGTTGCGGTGGTGGGCGTGGTTGCGGTGGTGGGCGTGGTTGCGGTGGTTGCGGTGGTTGGAGCGGTCAGGGCTGTGAGGTGGTTCAGGAGGGGGGTCGCCGAGGCCAGGTGGGTGTCCGTGTGGATCGTGGGCATGTCCGGCGCCGACCAGCGCTCCTTGGCCGCGAGCAGGGCGGAGATGCGGTCGGCGCGGTGCGGTGGGGCGAACTCGACGCCGAGTGGGGTGGACGGGCCGCGCTGGTTGGCCATCACGGCGACGCCGTCGGTGAGTCCGGCTCGGGGCGGGGTGTGCCAGCCGGTCCACTCGTGGCCGGGCTCCCAGGCCGGTACGGGGCGCAGGCCGTTCTCCTCCGGCCGTACCGGCACCCGGCCCGCGACCCGGTGCAGCAGGCCGCCCTCCGTGTCGGCGGCCTGCACCACGTTGACCGGCTCGGTCCACGCGTCCAGGGCGCGGTCCACGTCGGCGACCGTGCGGGCCCGCAGCAGCGGCAGCAGGGCGCCGAAGCCGAGGTCGGCGGTGACGCGGGGCGGGTGGCGCAGGCTGAGCGCGGCCGGGGTGCCGTCCTCCAGGCCCTCGGGGCCGCCCGCGATGACCGGGCCCCGGTCGGTCTCGATGACCTCGACCTCCACGGTCTCCTCCCCGGCGACCTCGACGCGTTCCGTGTGGCGGGCGGCGCGGTGCCAGGTGCCGTCGGGGCCGAGCGCCTCGACCCCGGCGCCGGTGCGGCGCAGGCGCTCCCGGTACAGGTCCTGGTAGTCGGCCATCGCGTTGGTGATGGCCCACGCGACCGTCCCGGTGTGGCCGAAGTGGGCGACGCCGGGGACTCCGGGCACGGCGAGGCCGACGACGTCGAACTCCGGGCAGGACAGGTGGATCTGCTGGTAGACGCCGGGGTCCTCGATGAAGCGGTGCGGGTCGCCCGCGATCAGGGCGTGTCCGGTGGTGGTCCGCTCGCCGCTCACCAGCCAGCCGTTGCTGCCGGCGGTGCCGGGGCCGTCGGTCGCGAACAGGGCGACGGCCTCCGGGCCCAGGTGCGCGTTGATGTGCTCGCGCCAGAGCTTGGCGGGGAAGCCCGCGAAGAGGAGATGCGTGCCGAGCCAGACGCCCAGCGGGGTCCAGGGCTCCCAGTGGCCGGGGGCGAGGCCGGTGCGGGCGAACTCCGGGGCGGGGTCGTTTTCCGCCAGCCCGTCGTTGACTCCGTCGACGTACGCCCGCACCCAGGCGGCCGTCTCCGGGTCCTGCCGCTCCAGGGCCGTGAAGCAGCGGCGCGCGGTGTCCGCGAGGCGGGCGCGGCGGGCGAGGCGGTCCCAGGACAGGGCCTCCGGGCCCAGGAAGGACGCGGACGTGCCCTGGGCGCGGTGCCGTTCGACCTCGAGTTGCCAGGCACGGTCGCGGGCGGTCACCCGGCCCTGGGCGCGGGCCAGTTCGGCCGCGGAGTCCGCGCGCAGGTGCGGGATTCCCCAGGCGTCGCGGTAGGTCTCGGCGCTCACCCCTGTGCCCCTACTTTCCTTTAGGTTAGGCTCACCTAAGTCTTCTGGTCGTGGCCGAATAGTACGTGAAAGGTGAAGGAAACATGGGGCAGGGGCGGGGCTGGGAGGGCGCGGTCCTCAAGCTGATGCGCGCGAAGGACTTCGAGTTCACGGTGACGGACGCGGAGGACGTGACCGCGGACTTCCGGCGGCTGCGCCTGACCGACGGGGGCATGCTCGCGGCGACCGGGGTGCATCCGACGATGTGGGTGCGGCTGTGGTTCGAGAACGCGGGCCGGCCGCACCAGCGGGCGTACACGCTGGTCGACCCGGATCCGGAGGCCGGCACCTTCGCCATGGAGTTCGCCCTGCACGAGGGGTGCGCGAGCGACTGGGCGCGGGCGGCGAAGCCGGGTGACACGATCGAGGCGACGGTCCAGGGCACCGGGTTCGAGGTGCCGCGGCCCCTCCCGTCGCGGGTCTTCGCGGTCGCGGACCCGGCGTCCCTGCCCGCCCTCAACTCCCTCCTCGACGCGCTGGGCCCGGTGCCGGCGACCGTCTGGTTCGAGGGCGGCACGGACGACGGGCTGCCGTTCCGGACCGTCCCCGGGCGGCACGAGGTCCGCGCGGTGCCGCGCCGGGACGCGGGGGCGCATCTGGTGGCGCGGGTGAAGGAGGAGCTGCCGGGGCTGCTGGGGGCCGCCTCCGAGCCGTTCGTCTGGATCGCCTGCGACACGGCGACGACGCGGGCGCTGGGGTCGTACGTCCGCAAGGAGCTGGGGGTGCCGAAGCAGCGGGTGAACTCGCTGGGGTACTGGCGCGCGACCTGAGCCCGTACGCGCGATCATCGGGACCATGGACGTCACACTTCACCTCGCCCAGGACCCCGAGGCCGACGAACTCCTCGGGCGCAGTCCGCTCGCCGCGCTGATCGGCATGCTGCTCGACCAGCAGGTGCCGATGGAGTGGGCGTTCAAGGGGCCGTCGACCATCGCCCGGCGGATGGGAGCGGAGGACCTGGACGCGCACGACATCGCGGCCTACGACCCCGAGGCGTTCGCCGCGCTGCTCTCCGAGAAGCCGGCTGTGCACCGTTACCCCGGGTCGATGGCGGGGCGGGTGCAACAGCTGTGCCGGTACCTCGTCGAGACGTACGACGGTGACGCCGAGGGCGTCTGGCGGGGCGTGTCCACCGGCGGGGAGCTGCTGAAGCGGCTCCAGGCCCTTCCGGGGTTCGGCAAGCAGAAGGCCCAGATCTTCCTCGCGCTGCTCGGCAAGCAGCTCGGCGTCCGCCCCGAGGGGTGGCGCGAGGCCGCGGGCGCGTACGGGGAGCCGGACTCCTTCCGGTCCGTCGCGGACATCAGGGGGCCGGAGTCGCTGACCAAGGTGCGGGCGCACAAACAGGAGATGAAGGCGGCGGCAAAGGCAACGAAGGCCTCCGGCAAGTAGGGGGCGGATGCCTGCGGCGCCGGTGCGGGTGCGGGATGCCTGCGGCGCCTGTGCGGGTGGGGTGGGGGTGCGCGTAGCGCCTCGGGTCCGGTGGGTGGGTCGGGGGCGTGCCGGGGGGTGTCCGTCCTCGGAACGGCGCGAAATCGGTCGGCCACAGATCCCCCCGGCGCGGACGCGCCAACCGCTGCGGGCGGACACCCCCCGCCCCGCCCCCTCCTCGCCGTACGCGGCTCCCCGTCGCCCCACGCCACTGCCCCACACGCGCCGTACGCGGCTCCCCGCCGATGCCGTCGCCGCCGTCGCTGCGAGCAGCCGCCCCGCTGCCCCTCACTGCGGGCAGTCGTGCCGCTGGGGCGGCACGGGTGGGCGCAGCGGCACCCCGCAACGCCGGGCCGCGTGACCCACCCGCCCCCACACCCACGCCGGGCGACCGGGCAACCCCGGGCCCGTGGGCCCACCTCGCCCGCACCCGCGCCGGGTGTCACGCCCACGCCGGGCCGGCGGGCCCGCCCCCGCACCCGCGCCGGGGGACCCGGCACCCCCGGACCGGTCGGCCCCCGCGCCCCCGCCGGATGGCGTCAGCCCCGCGGACCCTCCCCGGTGGCGGGCATGTCGGCGTGGCTCTCAGCATGGGGCATGACCGAACCACCTTCCGGCTCCCCCGGCGGGACGCCGTACGACGACCGAGGGGTGCACGGCCGGCACGGGACCCACGCCCCGGGCGCCGTACGGCAGGAGCCCGAGCCCGAGCCGCCCTTCGAGGGGCCCCTGCACCAGCTGTCCCGCGCCGCCTGGCAGACCGTGCTGTTCACCGGCGTCGCCTCCCTCGTCCTGGGCGTGCTGGTCCTGGTCTGGCCCGGTGCCTCGCTGCTCGCGGCCGGCGTGCTCTTCGGCCTCTACCTCGTCATCAGCGGCGTGCTGCAACTGGCCGCCGCCTTCGGCACGCACCGCAGGACCTCGCTGCGGGTGCTGGCCTTCATCAGCGGCGCCGTGTCGATCCTGCTGGGTCTGTTCTGTTTCCGCGGCCCGCTGCAGTCGGTGCTGCTGCTCGCGCTGTGGATCGGCATCGGCTGGCTGTTCCGCGGCGTCACGCAGATCGTGGCCGCCGTGCACGACCCGGCGATGCCCGCGCGCGGCTGGCACGTCTTCCTCGGCGTCGTCACCGTCGTGGCCGGCATCGTCCTGATCGACTCGCCGGTCGAGTCGGCCACCGTCCTCATGCTGGTCGGCGGCTGGTGGCTGGTCGTCGTCGGCGTCGTCGAGATCGTCACGTCGCTGCGGCTGCGCGGACGGGCCGGGCGGGTTCCGCGCAGTCTGTGAGCGGCTTCCCGTACGCCGAGCGGGCGGATCTCGCCCCCGGCGCGATGGACGGCGTACGCCGGGCGGGGACACGAGTGGGGTGAGACCCGCACCGCACGCCGGCACCGCCGTCCGCTCCGGACGCCTCGGCGCCCGTCTGCGGGTCCTGGTCCTGCTGCTCGTCCTCGTCGTGCCCGGCACGCACGTGACGGCCCAGGCGGTGCCGGTCACGCCGGTGGCGG
Organism: Streptomyces sp. KPB2; assembly: GCF_003950055.1. NCBI lineage: Bacteria > Bacillati > Actinomycetota > Actinomycetes > Kitasatosporales > Streptomycetaceae > Streptomyces > Streptomyces sp. KPB2. Next base: position 4,281,184 of record NZ_CP034353.1, on the reverse strand, counting down.
GCGCGGGCGGCGCCGCGGGGGAGTACGACCACCTCGACACCGCCCTGCGCGTTCCGGGCCGGCGTGCGGCCGTGGTCCGGCCGGGCCCGCCGTGCCGTACGGCGGGCCGTCGTCGTACTCCCCCGCGCCTCGACGCTCGTACCGAGAGCGCCACCGCCCCTCCCCGCGGCCCGCGTTCCGTGGTTCTGCGCTGCTGACCGCGCCGGGCCGGCCCGACCGCCGGTCCCCGCGCCCACCGCAACAAGCACGCCAAGGAACGAGGAACCGCCATGCCCAACGACCCCTACGCCGCCCTGCGCGCCCTCCTGCGCGCCGAGGCCGCCCGCCGTACCCCCGAGCCGCAGCCGGCCCCCTCGCCGGAACGCGGGCGCCGCTGACGCACCGTGCGGGCGGCGGAGGCGGGCGCGTACCGTCTCCGCCGCCCCCCGGGGGAGATCCAGCGGTCGTCGATCTCGCGGCCCCGTCGGTGTTTGGCCCCCTTTACGGCGTCTTTTCCGGCGTCGTACTCCGGCGCCATGGCTGCGCCCGCAACGTCCGGGCCGGTAGGCTTTCCGTGTGATCTTCAAGCGCATCGGAAACGGCCGGCCGTACCCCGACCACGGCCGGGAAAGCACCCGGCAGTGGGCGGACGTCGCTCCGCGCCCGGTCCGCCTCGATCAGCTCGTGACGACCAAGGGGCAACTCGACCTGGAAACACTCCTGGCCGAGGACTCCACCTTCTACGGCGACCTCTTCGCGCACGTCGTGAAGTGGCAGGGCGATCTGTATCTGGAGGACGGGCTGCACCGGGCGGTGCGGGCCGCGCTCCAGCAGCGGCAGGTGCTGCACGCCCGCGTTCTCGAGCTCGACTGACCGGGCCGGCGGGACCCGCGCTTGACCCTTTCGGGTTGCCTTGCCACCCGACTGCGGAACGTCGACTGATCATCTAATAGGCATCGCCGCTCCCGCGCATTACGCTGCGCCCATGAGCATGCTGACTCCTCCCGGCATGGGTGGCCAGTACAAGATCACGGGGGACCGGTACCCGCGGATGCGCCCGTCCCGGCGACGCGGCCGGATCGCGGTCGCCGCCGTCGCCTCCGTCACCGTTCTCGGCGTGCTCGGCTGGGGCACGCTGCAGCTCATCGACGTCTTCACCGGCGGCGACAAGGCCTCGGCGGCCGGTGCCGCGGGCTGTGCCACCCCCGCGAAGGCGAGCGCCTCGCCCGCCGCCGTGGTGCTGCCCAAGCCCGGTCAGGTCACCGTCAACGTGCTCAACGCGACGACCCGCAGCGGTCTGGCGCAGAAGACCGCCGACGAGCTGAAGAAGCGCGGCTTCCGTGTCGGCGACGTCAGCAACGCGCCCGAGAAGTACGACAAGAAGGTCACCGGCACGGGCGTCCTACTCGGCCCGGCCGCCTCCGCGAAGACGGCGCTGCCCGTGCTCGGGACCCAGCTCCCCGGCGCCGAGCGCCAGACCGACGCGGCCCGCAAGGGCGCCGCCGTCGACCTGATCATCGGCAACGCTTTCAAGGGACTGGCGAAGCCCGCGGCCGCCGACGCGGCGCTGGCCGAGCTGACCGCGCCGCGCCCGACGCCCGACGCGGAGAAGAAGAGCTGCTGAGCGGCGGTACGAGGTACTACTCGGCCGCTCCGTACATGCGGTCGCCCGCGTCGCCGAGGCCCGGGACGATGTAGCCCTGCTCGTTGAGCCGCTCGTCGACCGAGGCCGTCACGACCGTCACCGGGGTGCCGGCCAGCTCGCGCTCCATGAGTTCGACGCCCTCGGGGGCGGCCAGCAGCACCACTGCCGTCACGTCGTCGGCGCCGCGCTTGATCAGCTCCCGGATGGACGCCACCAGAGTGCCGCCGGTGGCCAGCATCGGGTCCAGGACGTACACCTGGCGGCCGGACAGGTCGTCCGGCATGCGCGTGGCGTAGGTGGACGCCTGGAGCGTCTCCTCGTTGCGCACCATGCCGAGGAAGCCCACCTCGGCGGTCGGCAGCAGCCGGACCATGCCGTCGAGCATGCCGAGACCGGCCCGCAGGATCGGCACGACCAGCGGACGCGGGTGGGAGAGCTTGACGCCGGTGGTCTTCTCCACCGGCGTGTGGATGTCGACCTGTTCGGTGCGCACGTCGCGCGTGGCCTCGTAGGCGAGCAGGGTGACCAGCTCGTCGGCGAGGCGGCGGAAGGTCGCGGAGTCGGTGCGCTGGTCGCGCAGCGTGGTGAGCTTGTGGGCGACCAGGGGGTGGTCGACGACGTGGAGACGCATGTCCACCACAGTAACCGGGCTCCGTGGGGGCGGCGTCCCCGCGGCGGGGCAAGGCGCGCGAGGCGGCTCCACTCGTTCGCGGGCGTCAAACCGCCCGACCGGGGGAAGGTGGGAGGGACGGACGCTGGGTGGTGAGACTGTGCCTGACCGGGACTTCCACGACACGCCGTCCCCCGGAGCCGACCGGGGGACGGGACACGGGACGGAGCCGGGTGCGGCGCCGGGGCGGCAGCCGGACGGCGCTCCGCCGCGGGAACCCGAAGCGGAGCGGGAGGCCGAACGGCGTCGGCGCCGGGCCCAGTTCCTGCGCGATCTGGCGGAGGCCCGCCAGTTGCGGGACCGCGTGCAGCCGCGCCGCGCCAAGACCGCCCGGCTGCGGCACGCGATGCGCATGCGCACCTTCCGCTGGTAGCCCCCGGCCCCCTTCCGGTACGGCGAACTTCCTGAGCCGGCCGGGGAAGATCGTGCGCCGCGCCGACGTTGGTCGTGACGGACGGACGCGGGGACCGCGAGAATCCGCGTACGATCCGCACGTGGCGGCGACGAGAGCGCTGCTGGGCGGCGGCCCGGGTGAGCACTTCCGGAACGCCGGTCAAAACAGCCGGACACAGGGCGCCGAAGACGTCCCCTGAGTGCCTTGTTTCTGCCACGATTCCGAGTGGGTGGGGCTCGGAGCACCGCTCCCCCGCCCGCAGCCTCCGCCGGGGGGATCCCCAACCGGCACCCCTAGGACCAGTGGGAGAGTCACGGTGTACTTCGCCGCACTGCTCGCGCGCACCGAAGACGGGTGGGAAGCGAGCGACACAGAGCTCGACGATGTGGAAACCCTGTCGGATCTTGCCGACCTGGCCCGGGAGGCCTCTCCCGACGAGGACACGGTGCTCGTGCTGATCGAGCAGGAGGACGCGTGGTTCGGAGTCGTCCGGGTGGACGGCGAGGAGGACCCCCGTATCTACGTCTCGGACGCCGCCGCGGCCGCGCGCAGCAGCTACGGCGAGATCCTGCTCACCGACGAACTGCTCGGCCGCGAGCCGGGTGACGACGGCGACGACCTCGACGCCCTCGACCTCGACGGCACGGAGGACGGCGAGTCCGACGACGAGGACGACGGCGACGGCTCCGGCGCGGCCGCCGGCTCGGCCGAGGCCGTGCCGCACGGGCCGGTCGGCGACGCCGAGATCCTCGACGACCTCGGCATGAGCGAGAAGGAACTGCGCTCGATGTCCGGGGACGCGGTCGGGGAGATCGCCGAGGCCCTCGGCGCCCTGGACGTCCTGGAGGCCGTCCGCTGACCGCGCCGGCCGAGGAGGAACCCGAGGCGGCGCCGCCCGACCCGGTGCGCGACCGGTGGCGGGCCGCGATGCGGCTCGCCCTGGCCGAGGCCGGGCGGGCCGCACAGGGCGGGGACGTGCCCGTCGGCGCCGTCGTACTGGCGCCGGACGGACGCACCGTGCTGTCCGCCGGGCACAACGAACGCGAGGCCACCGGGGATCCGACGGCCCACGCCGAGGTCCTCGCGATCCGGCGGGCCGCCGTGGAACTGGGCGAGTGGCGGCTGGTCGACTGCACGCTCGTCGTCACCCTGGAGCCGTGCACGATGTGCGCGGGCGCGCTCGTGCAGTCCCGCGTGGACCGCGTGGTCTACGGCGCCCGCGACGACAAGGCGGGCGCGGCCGGGTCCCTGTGGGACCTCGTGCGCGACCGGCGGCTCAACCACCGTCCCGAGGTGATCGGGGGCGTGCTCGCGGACGACTGCGCCCGGCTGCTCACGGACTTCTTCCGCGACCGCTGACCCGGTCCGTACGGGCCCCCGGACGGCTGCCCGTACGGCCGTTCGTCGGCCGCAATACCGATTTCAGAGCATGCCGCTCCGTGCTGTAAGGTCTGTCTCGGTAGCGTGTCCGAGCGGCCGAAGGAGCTCGCCTCGAAAGCGAGTGTGGCGCAAGTCACCGAGGGTTCAAATCCCTCCGCTACCGCTTTGGAAGGGCCCCGTCGAAAGACGGGGCCCTTCGTGCGATCATGAGCGACCGAAAGGCGTGGGTCGAAGGGACAGGGGAGGCCGCGGTGGCGGTGAACTCGAAGAAGATCGCCGTCTATGTGGTCGTGGTCTTCGTGCTGTACGTGATCATCACTGATCCGGCCAAGGCAGCCGACTACGTGCAGATAGGTTTCCAGGGCATATCGGACGCGGCTGGCGCCGTGGGCGACTTCATGACCTGGGCCGCCAACGGAGGAAAGTGATGATCCGCCACCTTGTGCTGTTCCGGCTGAACGACGGCGTCGAGCGCGACGACCCGCGCGTCGTGGAGGGCGTCGAGGCCTTCCGGGCGCTCGGCGGCCAGATCGAGGAACTCCGCTTCTGGGAGTGCGCCTGGAACATCAGCGACCGGCCCATCGCCTACGACTTCGCCATCAACTCGGCCGTGGACGACGCCGACGCGCTGAAGCGCTACCTCGAACACCCGGCGCACCGGGCGGGCGTCGCGCTGTGGCGGGAGTTCGCCACCTGGGTGATCGCCGACTACGAGTTCTAGGACGGCCTCGGGCCCTTCGGCCTCTCCGGCCCCGCACCAGCCCGGTGCGGGGCCGTTCTGCGTTCACTCAACACGACGTTATGAGGTGCTTGCACACAGTGGACATGTCTTGTGATGCTATGACCGCTTTTGACGGATGAGTTACGGAAGAGTTGACAGATCACGAGGTGGAGTTGACCGTGCCGGCCAGTACTGCGCCTCAAGCACCGCCCGCACCGCCCGCCCAGGCCCAGGAGGCCCCCGCGCCGCAGCGCAGCCGGGGCGCCGACACCCGGGCCCTGACCCAGGTGCTCTTCGGCGAGCTCAAGGACCTCACGCCGGGCACGCCGGAGCACCACCGGGTGCGCGCGGCGCTCATCGAGGCCAACCTCCCCCTGGTGCGCTACGCCGCCGCCCGGTTCCGCTCCCGCAACGAGCCGATGGAGGACGTCGTCCAGGTCGGCACCATCGGGCTAATCAACGCCATCGACCGCTTCGACCCGGAGCGGGGCGTGCAGTTCCCGACGTTCGCCATGCCGACCGTCGTCGGCGAGATCAAGCGGTACTTCCGCGACAACGTCCGCACCGTGCACGTACCGCGCCGGCTGCACGAGCTGTGGGTGCAGGTCAACAGCGCCACCGAGGACCTGACGACCGCCTTCGGGCGCTCCCCGACCACCGCCGAGATCGCCGAGCGGCTGCGCATCACCGAGGAGGAGGTGCTGTCCTGCATCGAGGCGGGACGGTCGTACCACGCCACCTCGCTGGAGGCCGCCCAGGAGGGCGACGGGCTGCCCGGACTCCTCGACCGGCTCGGCTACGAGGACCCGGCGCTGGACGGGGTCGAGCACCGGGACCTGGTGCGGCACCTGCTCGTCCAACTCCCCGAGCGCGAGCAGCGGATCCTGCTGCTGCGCTACTACAGCAACCTCACCCAGTCCCAGATCAGCGCGGAACTCGGCGTCTCCCAGATGCACGTCTCGCGGCTACTGGCGCGTAGTTTCCAGCGGTTGAGGTCCGCGAACCGGATCGACGCGTAAGCTCGGGCAGGGCTCCGGACGGAGTCGAAAGCACGAGCGAGGGGTCACCGGCGAGAGCGAATCGCTCACCAGGGCCGTTGCGGACGGAATCGGGCTGAAAGCCCATCAGACCCCCTGTTTCCAGGGGGTATTCGCGTCTCGGATGTCGACATGTCACTACAGCGCGTTGCCGACATGTGACATTCTGCCGGAGACGCGTTTGCCGGAGCTTCGGCTCCGGTATTCAGGTGAAGGCTGCGTTCCCGGCGTGGGAGCGTGTGCCGCGACCGTCCCGCGACCCAAAGGGGGTGGCATGTCCGCAGAACAGGGCAGCTCGAAGGTGCTCGCGCTCGCGGAGAGCGAGACCGCGCCCGACTCGATCGAGGCGCTCGGCGCCGTCGAGACCGTCGGCCCCATCGACTCCGTCGGCTCCGCCGGTCCCGTCGACGCCGACCGGGCCGGCGAAGCCGTGCCGGACCTCGACGCCGTGCCGGCCCAGGCGCTTCCGGCCACGGAGGCCATCGACACCCGCACCCTGTCCCGCTCCCTGTTCCTGCGGCTCGCCGCCCTCGACGAGGACAGCCCCGAGCGTGCCTACGTCCGGGACACCCTGATCGAGCTCAACCTCCCGCTGGTGCGCTACGCCGCCGCGCGCTTCCGCTCCCGCAACGAGCCGATGGAGGACATCGTCCAGGTCGGCACCATCGGCCTGATCAAGGCGATCGACCGCTTCGACTGCGAGCGCGGGGTCGAGTTCCCGACCTTCGCCATGCCGACCGTGGTCGGCGAGATCAAGCGGTTCTTCCGCGACACCTCGTGGTCGGTGCGCGTCCCGCGCCGTCTCCAGGAGCTGCGCCTGGCGCTGACCAAGGCCAGCGACGAGCTGTCCCAGAAGCTGGACCGCTCCCCGACCGTGGGTGAGCTGGCCGCCGTCCTCGGCGTGTCCGAGGAGGACGTGGTCGACGGGCTGGCCGTGGGCAACGCCTACACCGCCTCCTCTCTGGACTCCCCGGCCCCGGAGGACGACGGCGGCGAGGGATCGCTGGCGGACCGCCTGGGCTACGAGGACACGGCGCTGGAGGGCGTGGAGTACCGCGAGTCCCTCAAGCCGCTGCTGGCCAAGCTGCCGCCCCGGGAGCGGCGGATCATCATGCTGCGCTTCTTCGCCAACATGACCCAGTCGCAGATCGGCGAGGAGGTCGGCATCTCGCAGATGCACGTCTCCCGGCTGCTCACCCGGACCCTGTCGCAGCTGCGCGAGGGCCTCATCTCCGACTGAGCCCGCGCCGCGGGAGAGCCCGTACGACAGCACGGCGGCCGCCGTGGCACCTCGGGGGTGCCACGGCGGTCGCCTTCGTCCGTGCCGGTACCGGCCGCTGCGGCCAGTAACCGTTCTAGCCGAGCGCCAGCCAGGCCACGGCCGCGACGACGACCACGGCGGCCAGGATGCCGACGATCAGGCCGACGCGGGGACCGGACGAGGAGGCGGGGGCAGCGGCCTGCCGGCTCTGCGGGGCGTCGTCGACGAACGCGCGGAACATCTGGGTGCTGCCTGCGGGGTCGTTGGTGCCCTGGGGGCCCTGGGTGTTAGCCATGGGCCGAGACACTAGCGAATCCGCGGGTGCGGCCCAAGTGCGGGGCCGTCGAGCCCTCTTGACCCGGCCCACCCCTTATCACCTGCGCGTTTACTATCGCAATACTTGCCTTTGCCAACTTTTTATGCCGCACCCCCCGTTTTTGTTTGCCTGTAGCAACTAACGGAACTTATGGTTGCCCTAAGCAACGAATCGGGAGGTGCGCGTGGCCGGGAAGGCGCAGTACGAGGAGCTGATCCGCCAGTTCAGCGCCTTCGGTGCCGTGAAGCGGGAGATGGGCCGGCTGCTGCCGTCCGACTGTCCCGGCGGGTCCGTCGCCGTACTGACACTGCTCGGCCGGCACGGGGACATGCGCATGAGCAAGCTCGCGGAGCTGCTCGCCGTGGACATGTCGGTGACCAGCCGCCATGTCGCCCACGCCGCCGAGCGCGGCTGGATCGAGCGCTTCCCCGACCCCGCCGACAAACGCTCGCGCATTCTGCGCCTGACGCCCGCGGGGCAGGACCAGCTCGACGAGATCGCCGAGCGGAGCACCCAGCTGCTCTCCCACCGCCTGAGCGACTGGTCCGACGACGAGGTCGGTCAGCTCTCCCGGCTCATGGCCCGCCTCAGGGCCAGCTTCGACGACTGCCGGGCCCCCGCGGCCCGGCCTCCCGCACTGTCCGGGGACGACACGTCCACCCGTACACCCGCGATCACCATTAAGTAAAGGAAGTCCATGGCAACGACCACACCGGCCGGTGTGCGGGCTCATGCCAAGCACGGGGGAGGCTCCAACGGAGACGCTCCGATGACGCACCGGCAGATCATGGAGGCACTGTCCGGGCTGCTGCTCGGCATGTTCTGCGCGATCCTGTCCTCGACCATCGTCACCAACGCCCTGCCCGAGATCATCGGGGACCTCGGTGGCGGCCAGAGCGCCTACACCTGGGTCGTCACCGCCTCGCTGCTGACGATGACCGCGTCCACCCCCCTGTGGGGCAAGCTCGCGGACCTGTTCAGCAAGAAGGCCCTGGTCCAGATAGCCCTGATCGTCTTCGTCATCGGCTCCGTCGTGGCCGGTCTGGCGCAGAACCCCGCGATGCTGATCACCGCGCGGGCCATCCAGGGCCTGGGCGCCGGCGGTCTGTCCGCCCTGGCGCAGATCATCATGGCCGCGATGATCGCCCCGCGTGAGCGCGGGCGCTACTCCGGCTACCTCGGCGCCACCTTCGCCGTCGCCACCGTCGGCGGTCCGCTGCTCGGCGGCGTCATCACCGACACCAGCTGGCTCGGCTGGCGCTGGTGCCTCTACGTCGGCGTGCCCTTCGCGATCCTCGCGCTGATCGTGCTGCAGAAGACGCTGCACCTGCCCGTGGTCAAGCGGAAGGTCAAGGTCGACTGGGCCGGCGCCTTCTTCGTCACCGCGGCCGTCTGCCTGCTGCTCATCTGGGTGACCTTCGCCGACGACAAGTACTCCTGGATGTCCTGGCAGACCGGCGCCATGGTCGGCGGCGCGATCGTGCTGACGCTGCTCTTCCTCCTCGTCGAGTCGAAGGCCAGCGAGCCGATCATCCCGCTGCGTCTGTTCAGGAACCGCACCATCACCCTGGCCTCGCTGGCCTCGCTGTTCGTCGGTATCGCGATGTTCGCGGGCACCGTCTACTTCAGCCAGTACTTCCAGCTGGCCCGGGACAAGTCCCCGACCATGTCGGGTGTCATGACGATCCCGATGATCGGCGGCCTGTTCGTCTCGTCCACGGTCTCCGGCATCATCATCACCAAGACCGGCAAGTGGAAGCGCTGGCTGCTGTCCGGCGGTGTGCTGCTGACCGCGGGCCTGGGCCTGCTGAGCACCATGCGCTACGACACCCCGTACTGGCACATCGGCATCTTCATGGCGCTGATGGGCCTCGGCGTCGGCATGATGATGCAGAACCTGGTGCTCTGCACGCAGAACCAGGTGGACCCGAGCGACCTGGGCTCCGCGTCCTCCACGGTCACCTTCTTCCGGTCCCTCGGCGGCGCGGTGGGCGTCTCGGTCCTCGGCTCCATCATGTCGACCCGGATCAGCCACTACGCCACCGACAGCATCGGGCAGCTCAAGCCCGAGGACCAGATGGCGGCCGGCAAGGCCCTGGGCTCGGGCCAGATCCCGGACATGGACCTGCTCCCCGCGCCGATCCGCACCTGGCTGGAGAGCGCCTACGGGCACGGCATCGCCGACATCTTCCTGTACGTCGCGCCGATCGCCCTGCTCGGCTTCCTGGTGACGCTGTTCATCAAGGAGGTGCCGCTGCGCACGAAGGGCGCCCTCGCCCAGGCGGCGGAGTCCTCGGCCGAGTCCGCCCCGCCGGTGGCGGGCACCCCCGCGGAGGCCGTCCGCGTCGCCGACGAGCCGGTTCCCGCCGGTGCGATGGCGGCCGTGTCGGCCACGCCGTCCGGCGACCCGGCCACCTCGGCCGTCTCGGACACCGCGGTCTCCCCGGCCGCCACGCAGCGGCTGGCCGCCGTCGCCACGACGACCGGCTCCGGTGAACCGCAGGCCCCCGTCTCCGGTGGCATCGCGGTGCGCGGCTTCGTCCGCGGCGCCGAGTCCGCGCCGGTCCCGCAGGCCGCGGTCACGCTGATCTCGCTGGCCGGCCGCCAGCTCGGCCGGTCCGTCGCCCAGGCCGACGGCTCCTACGCCGTCGACGCGCCGAGCGCCGGGTCGTACGTGCTGATCGCCTCCGCCGACGGGTTCCAGCCGCAGGCCTCCACCATCGTCGTGAACGACGAGCCGGTCGCCTACGACATCCTGCTCAGCGGCACCAGCGGGCTCACCGGCCTGGTGCGGGCCGTGGAGGGCGGGCTGCCGGTCAAGGACGCCATGGTGATCGTCACCGACGTGCGCGGCGACCTGCTGGCCAGCGCCACCACCGGCGAGGCGGGCGAGTTCGCCTTCACCGAGCTGGTGCCGGGCACGGTGACCGTCGCCGTCAACGCCGCCGGCTACCGGCCCCGCGCGCTGCCCCTGGAGATCGGCGGAACCGGCGTCACCCGCGTCGAGGTCGACCTCCAGGCGGGCGCCCAGGTCCAGGGCGTCGTGCGGGCCCCGCAGGGTCCGCTGGCCGACGCCCGGGTCACCCTGGTCGACGCGGCGGGCAACGTGATCGGCACGGCCACCACCGGTGCGGACGGCGCGTACGCCTTCACCGACCTGGACGCCGGTGAGTACACCGTCATCGCGACCGGCTACCCGCCGGTGGCCACCGCCCTGACGGTCGCCGGCCCCGGTGCCGACGGCCACGACATCGAACTCGCCCACCCCGGCGAGTAGCAGGGATCCGGCCCGTGGTGGCGGGCGCGCTCCGAGCGGAGGTGCGCCCGCCCCCACGGGCCGGTTTCTTTACGACCACTTTCTGAGCCTTTGCAGGGAGAAAACGGGATGGGACTGACCGCGAGGATCCGAACGCGGGACGGATGGGCCGTGTCGCACGCGGTCGTCACGGTGACCGACATGACCGGCGTCCAGGTACTGCGCGCCGAGGCGGACACCGAGGGCGCCGTGCGGGACACCACCCCGCTCACCCCCGGGGCGTACACCGTCATCGTCACCGCGGTCGGCTACACGCCCGCCGCCTCCAGCGCGATCGTCACCGCGAGCGGCCGGGCCGAGGTCGGCACGGTGACGCTGGCCCGCCAGGGCGGCACCGAACTGCCGCCGCCGGGGCCGTGGACGGTCGACCCGGCGCACTCCGGCGTGGCCGCCGTCGCCCAGCACCTGGGCATCTCCAGCGTGCGCGGGCGGTTCACCGACTTCGCCGCGACCGTCGAGATCGCGCCGGACGACGTCACCAAGTCCCGGGTGGAGGCGGTGATCAAGGCGGCCTCCATCGACACCGGCAACGGCATGCGCGACACCCATCTGCGCTCGGCCGACTTCCTGGACGTCGAGCGGTTCCCGGAGATCACCTACCGCTCCACGGGCGTGCGCGAGGCCGGGCCGGACCGCTGGACCGTCCACGGCGAGCTGGGCCTGCACGGGGTCGTCCGCGAGGTCGACCTGGACCTGGCCTACCTCGGCACCGGCGCCGACCCCTGGGGCGGCACCCGGGCCGCCTTCCGCGCGACGACGGAGCTGCACCGCGAGGACTTCGCCATGAACTACAACCAGGTCGTCCAGGCCGGCATCGCCGCCATCGGCACCACCCTCAGGGTCGAGCTGGACATCCAGGCGGTCCAGGGGGAGTCACTGCCGACGATGTGAGGCACCGCCGGACGCCCGGGCCACCACCTGGGCGCACAGGTCGCGGAGCTTGACGTTCCGGTCCTGTGAGACCCGGCGCAGCCGTTCCATGGCCCGGGCGGCGTCGATGCGCTCCCGGGCCATGAGCATGCCGACCGCCTGGTCTATGACGCTGCGGGAGAGCAGGGCTGTGCGCACGTCCGGCGCCGAGGCCCGCTCCCGCTCGATGCGCAGGGCCTCGTTCACCGCGTCCGCGGCCCGCTCCGCGAAGGCGCGGGCCGCGTCCAGTCCGAGGGCCAGGGAGTCGGGCTCGACGCCGTAGAGATTGAGCGCGGCGCCCGTCTCGCCCTCGACGGCCAGCGGCAGCGCCAGCACACAGCGCACCCCGGTGGCCAGTGCGTACTCCGTGTACGGGGGCCAGCGGGTCTCGGCGGCCAGGTCCGGGGAGTACTGCGCCTCGCCCGACTCGGCGGCGTCCACGCAGGGACCCGAGCCGTTCTCGTACTGGCGCAGGTCCAGCCCACTGGGCAGGCCCGTGCTGCCCGCCAGCGTCATCAGCCGGTCGGCGCGGCGCACCGTGACGGAGCAGGCGTCGGCGCCGGGCACCTGCCGGACCGCGCGGTCGGTCAGATCGCGCAGCAGCGTGTCCAGGCCCTGGGCGCGCGCGAGGGCGTGCTCAAGCGTCTCCGTGCCGGTGCTCGTGCCCGGGTCCGGGTTCGTGCCCGCGCGGGGATCGGGGTCCGTCGTCTGCGAGGTCATGACCGTACGGATGTCCCGTCATCGCTCGGTCACGCCTCGGCCGCCCGGCGCGGAGTGGGCGTCGACGATGCGGCGGGCCAGGTCGCGCAGTTTCACGTTCTCCCGCTGCGACGCCTTCACCAGCGACTCGAAGGCACCGGCCGCGTCGATGTTCAGACGCTCCATCAGGATGCCGGTGGCCTGGCCGATCAGGTCCCGGGTGCGCATCGCCTCGGTGAGCTGCTCGCGCACGGTCGCCGAGTCCAGGGCGAGGGAGACGTGTGCGGTGAACAGCCGCCCGATGCGGGTGGCGTCCTCGTCGAAGGCCTGCGGCTTGCGGGCGTACGCCGTCAGCACGGTCAGCCGGCGCCGGTCCGCGCGCAGCCGCAGGGACAGCGCCGAACGCAGGCCGAGCCCGGACAGGGCGTTGCCGCCGCCGTCGGCCTCGCTGTCGTCCGTGCGCACCACGGGCGTCGTCCACAGGCGCTCCCAGTCCGGGTGCGGGGTGTGGCCGCCCTGGCCGCCCTGCCGGGGCTCGGCGGCGAACCGCACGGTCTCGTCGGTCCAGGCGAGGGTGCGCAGGCGGCCGCCGCGCTGGATCTCCGAGATGCCCGCGTGCTCGGCGTCGGGCAGCAGGCGTACGGCCAGGCCCACGGCCGTGTGCAGGGTGTCCGCGGGGGTGTTCGTCCCGTGCAGGTCCCGGGCCGCCGCCGTCAGGGCGTCGGCCAGCTCGAAGCCGACCGGAAAACGCGGCAAATCAGTAAATTCGGACGCAGCCACCACGAACCTCTTCAGCGTGCGCGGCCTCACGGCCGTGCGCAGGAGAGCTCCGCAGCACATTCCCGACTGCGAGCACAGGACGAACAGCACTTTAGCTGCTTGGTTGCGTGCCGGTGACGCTCGGTCGACGCACGGGGCGGACGGGTGGCCGGGCGGCCTCCCGCGCCTTCCGCGTCGCCGCGCCACGTGGTGGAATGGGGGCGGGTCAGGAAGCGGCCCGGCCGGAAGCCCGACGGACGTCTGTCAGGTGAGTGCTGTGACCTTCCATCCCCAGCCCTGCGAGCCGTGCGAGCCGTGCGATCCACCCGGCTGTGCCGTGCTCGCGCTGCCCAGCGAGATCGACTTCTGCAACGCCTCCGGGCTGCTGCCCCTGATCATGACCGCCGTGGAGCAGCGCTCCGACGGCCTGCGCCTGCTCGTCCTGGACCTGTCCGCGACCCGTTTCATGGACTCCCAGGGTGTCCGCCTCCTCACCGCCGTGCGCCGCGGGCTGCCCGACCACGCCTCGCTGCGCGTGGTGGCCGCCCCGAAGAGCGTGGCGAGCCGCGTCCTCGAACTCTCCGGCCTGCGCCGCGACGTACCGGTCCACGACAACCTCGCGGAGGCGCTGCGCGCGGAGAGCGGGACGGCGGGCAGTGGGCTGCGGGAGGGCGGGTGACGCAGCGGCGCGGGCGCGGATGAGGGACGGCGGGACCGTGGGTGACGGGGCGGCGGGACCCGGGGGGGGGGACGGGACCGTGGTGACGGGACGGCGGGGCCGTGGGGGACGGGGCCGTGGGGGACGGGGCCGTGGGGGACGGGGCCGTGGGGGACGGGGCGGCGGGTGACGGGCGTGCGGCCTAGGCTGACGGCATGGCACCGAACATCGCGACGAACACCCGTGTCTCCCTGGACGAGTTGCTGGACTTCGTACGCCCCCGGCACCGGGCGATCCTGCTGACCCGGCGGGCCGACGGCAGCCCGCAGGGGTCACCGCTGACCTGTGGGGTCGACGACTCCGGCCGGATCGTCGTCTCGACGTACCCCGAACGGGCCAAGACCCGCAACGCGCGGCGTGACCCGCGGGTCAGTCTCCTCGTGCTCAGCGACGAGTGGAACGGCCCCTGGGTCCAGATCGACGGCACCGCGGAGGTCATCGACTCCCCGGACTCCGTGGAGCCGCTGGTGGAGTACTTCCGCAACATCTCCGGCGAGCACCCCGACTGGGACGAGTACCGGCAGGCCATGGTCAAGCAGGGCAAGTCCATCATCCGGGTACGGCCGCAGAAGTGGGGGCCGGTGGCGACGGGCGGCTTCCCGGCGCGGCTGGCGGCGGACGACTGAGGGCTCGCCGGCCGGGGGTGCGTCCGGGTCGCCGTGCGGGCGGCTCCGGGTCAGTCCCGGCCGACCATCGCGTCGATGCCCGCGACGAGCAGGTCGAGGGCGAACTCGAAGTCCCGGTCCAGCATCTCCGCGACGGTGTCGCCGCCCCGGGCCGCCATGATGTCCTGGGCGTCCTCGATGGTGCCCGCGCTGTCCGGCACCTCGGTCACCGCGCGCATGGAGTCCTGGAAGTACTCGTCCGGGCTCAGCCCCGTGTCCGCCACCCGGGCGAGGAAGCGGCTCTCGATGGTGCCGTAGCCGTAGACGAACTGGAAGACGGCGGAGATGGCGCCGGTCAGACGGTGGGCGGGCAGCCCGCTGCGGCGCACGACGGTCTGCACCGACCGGGAGAAGGCCAGCGAGTGCGGCCCGATGTTGAGGTAGGTGCCGACCAGCCGGGACAGCCAGGGGTGGCGCACCAGCAGCGCCCGGTTCTCCCGGGCCAGGGCGCGCAGTTCCTCGCGCCAGTCGAGGCCGGCGTCGGGGTCGGGGTGGCGCAGCTCGCCGAAGACGGCGTCCAGGGCGAGTTCGAGCAGCTCGTCCTTGGTGTCGACGTACCAGTAGACGGACATCGCGGTGACGTTCAGCTCGGCGGCCAGGCGGCGCATGGAGAACCCCGTCAGGCCCTCGGCGTCCAGCAGCCGGACGGTGACCCGGGTGATCCGGTCCCGGTCGAGCCCGGAGGGCTGCCCTCCGCGGCGCCCACCGCGCCGGCCCTCCCCGTTCAGCCACACACTGGCCCGGGGCCCCTGCCGCCCTGCCTTCGCCATGCGCACCACTCCTCGACTGCGTCGATGCCGGACATGCTAGGCGCCCCTTCAGGGGCGCGGGGCGTGACCACGTCCGGCTCCGCCGCGCGGGCGCGACCAGCCACAACGGCGCCGCAGCCGCACACCTGCCCCACCGCCCGAGCTCTCAGGCGCCCAGCTCGTCGGTGAGCGAGGGATGGCCACGTTCAGCACGGTGTTGTCCAGGACCACCGTCAGCTGGGCGGGGCTGATGACACCGAGGATCAGCACACTCTCGGCCGAGCGCCTTCCCGGCCGGGCGCCGGGCGGTCAGTCCGTCGGCGAGGTGAGGTCGTAGAAGGTGGCCGAGCCGACCGTGACCTCCTTGAAGGTGGCCTCGACCCACGAGGTGATCTGCGACGCGGCGCCGGAGTCGCCGCCCATGCCGCCACCCATTCCGCCGCCGGCGATGAAGTAGTGGATCCTGCCGTCCGCCACGTACTTCTTGAACTGCGCCAGGGTCGGCGACGGGTCCGTGCCGTTGAAGCCGCCGATCGCCATCACCGGCTCGCCGGTGCCGAGCTGGTAGCTCGCGGCGTTCTGCGAGCCGATCGCCGCCGCGACCCACGTGTAGGAATCGGCGTCGGCCTCCAGCAGCTGCTTCGCCTCGGAGCCGACTTCGGCGCCGTTGAGCAGGCCGCCCATGCCGCCGCCACCCGCGCCGCCCGTCCGGCCGCCTTCGCCGGTCGGGCCGTTCTGGTTGCTCCGGCCGTTCGGCATCTGACCGTTCGGGGCCTGCCCGTTCGGCATCTGGCCGTTCGGCACCTGGCCGTTCTGGTTGTTCCCTCCGGTGCCCGGAGCGGTGCCGCCGCCGGGGAAACCGCCGGTCCCCGGGCCGCCCTGGCCCTGCCCCTGACCCGGCGCGTTCCCGCCGCCCGGGAAGCCGCCGCCCCCGGGACCGCCGCCCCGCATGCCCGCGCCGGACGGGCCGGCCGTGACGATGGAGCCGCTGTGTCCCTCCCGCAGGGTGCTCAGCGAGTAAGCGGTGGGCGCGGCCAGCGACGCCACGAGGCCGAGGCCCGCCGCCGCGAGCGCCGTCCGCCGCCCCAGCCGGCCGGCGAAGACCAGCCCGAGCGCGGCGACCAGACCGCCGACCAGGACCGGCATCCGCAGCCAGGGCAGGTAGTCCGGTGTGCGGTCGAGCAGGACGTACCCCCAGGCCGCGCTCGCCGTGACGGCGGCGGCGAGGGCGAGCGACGCCCAGATCCGTTCCCGCCGCTCCCACAGCGTCGCCGCACCCATGCCGACGACCGCCGCCAGGTACGGCGCGAGGGCCACCGTGTAGTACTGGTGGAAGATGCCGGCCATGTAGCTGAAGACGGCCGCGGTCATCAGCAGGGAGCCGCCCCAGACCAGGAAGGACGCGCGTACGGCGTCCGTGCGGGCGGCGCGGCGGGTGGCGAGAAGGCCCGCGACCAGCAGGATCAGGGCGGCCGGGAGCAGCCAGGAGATCTGGCCGCCGATCTCGGAGTTGAACATCCGGCCCCAGCCGGTCTCGCCCCACTGCCCGCCGCCACCGCCGCCGGGACCACCGCCGCCGCCGACGCTGCCGGTCTCCTCGCCATTGAGCCGGCCCAGGCCGTTGTAGCCGAAGGTCAGCTCCAGGAAGCTGTTGTTCTGCGAACCGCCGACGTACGGCCGGGACGACGCCGGCCACAACTCCACGACCGCGACCCACCAGCCGCCGGACACGACGATCGCGGCGGTCGCCAGGGCGAGTTGGCCCAGGCGCTTTTTGAGCCGCACCGGTGCGCAGACGCCGTACACGAGGGCGAGCGCGGGCAGGATCAGGAAGGCCTGGAGCGTCTTCGCCAGGAACGCGAAGCCGATCGCGACGCCCGCCCACACCAGCCACTTGGTCCGGCCGTCCTCCAGCGCCCGTACGACGAGGTAGCAGGCGAGGGACATCAGCAGGGCGAGGAGCGCGTCCGGGTTGTTGAAGCGGAACATCAGCGCGGCGACGGGCGTGAGCGCGAGCACGGCGCCCGCGATCAGCCCGGCCGCGGGGCTGAACCGGCGGCGCACGGCCGCGTACACGACGGCGACCGTGCCCACCCCCATCAGCACCTCGGGGACGAGGATCGACCAGGAGGAGAGGCCGAAGATCCGTACCGCCAGCGCCATCGGCCACAGCGCGGCCGGGGGCTTGTCGACGGTGATGGCGTTGCCCGCGTCGAGCGAGCCGAAGAAGAACGCCTTCCAGGACTGGCTGCCCGCCTGCACGGCCGCCGAGTAGAAGGAGTTGGCCCAGCCGGACGCGTCGAGGTTGTACAGGTAGAGCAGTGCGGTGGCCGTCAGGAGGGCGAGGAAGGCGGGGCGCACCCAGCTCGGGTCCTCGGGGCGGCCGCGCCACAGCCGGCCGAAGCGGGAGCGCCGGGGCCGGTGGTGGCCGGTCGGCGCGGGCGCCTCGGGCGGGGGTCCCCCGTCGTCCTCGGCGGGGGTGTGCACGGCCGGGTCGTAGTGCGTCGTCATCGGGCGTCCCTGGAGTGGTCGGTGTCGGGGTGGCGTACCGGCTGGAGCCGCACAGTGGCGTCGCTCCAGGCCCGGTACGGGTCCGGAAGGTGAGGTTCCGGGTGGTGGGTTTCCGGAAGCTGGGATTCAGGCAGGCGCGACTCCTGCGGGCCCGGTTCCGGCAGGCGCGACCCCTGCCGGGCTGGCTCCGGCAGGCGCGACTCCCGCGGGCCCGGCTCCGGCAGGCCCGGCTCCCGCGCCGGCGCCGTGGGCTCCGCGTCCGGGAAGACCCAGGCGCGGAACAGCAGGAAGCGCAGCACGGTGGCCGCGAGGTTGGCGGCGATCAGCACCGCCAGCTCGGTGGAGTGGTCCGGGTCGGCGCTCGCCGCGCCCAGGGCGGCCAGCGAGCCGCTGGTCAGCGCCAGGCCGATGCCGAAGACGACCAGCCCCTGCGCCTGGTGCCGCACGGCGCCTCCCCGGCCCCGTACCCCGAAGGTCAGCCGCCGGTTGGCGGCCGTGTTGGCGACCGCCGAGACCAGCAGGGCGAGCGCGTTGGCGAGCTGGGAGCCGGTGAAGTGGCGGAAGCCGCTGTAGAGGAGGAGGTAGAAGAGCGTGGACAGGGCGCCGACGACGCAGAAGCCGACGAGCTGCCGGGCCAGGCCCTGCGGTACGCCGCTCAGTTCGCGGTCGCGCGGGTCGTCGCCGAAGGGGCGGCCCAGCCGGTCCAGCGGCAGCGAACCGGTGGCCAGGGCCTTGCCGACCCGCCACACGCCCTTGAGGTCCTCGGTCGCCGTGCGCACGATGTGCACGGTGGAGTCCGGGTCGTCGACCCAGTCGACCGGCACCTCGTGGATGCGGCACCCGGCGCGCTCGGCGAGCACCAGCATCTCGGTGTCGAAGAACCAGCCGGTGTCCTCCACCAGCGGCAGCAGCACCTGGGCCACGTCCCGGCGGATCGCCTTGAAACCGCACTGGGCGTCGGAGAAGCGGGCCTGGAGGGAACCGCGCAGGATGAGGTTGTAGCTACGGGAGATGAACTCCCGCTTGGCGCCGCGCACCACCCGCGAACTGCGGGCGAGCCGGGAGCCGATCGCGAGGTCCGAGTGACCGGAGATCAGCGGGGCCACCAGCGGCAGCAGCGCGTTCAGGTCGGTGGAGAGGTCGACGTCCATGTAGGCCAGGACCGGGGCGTCCGACGCCGACCAGACGGTCCGCAGCGCCCGGCCGCGCCCCTTCTGCTCCAGCCGGACGGACCTGACCGTGCCGAGGTCCGCCGCCAGACCGGCCGCGACCCGCGGGGTGCCGTCCGTGGAGGCGTTGTCGGCGACCGTGATGCGGAAGGCGTAGGGGAACGTCCGGGTGAGGTGCTCGTGCAGTCTGCGGACGCACGGCCCGAGGTCCTTCTCCTCGTTGTAGACGGGGACCACTACGTCCAGGACAGGCGTACCGGCTCCTGCGGCCGGGAGGTGCTCCCGCGCCGGCAGGGAGCCGGGAGAAGAGTCGGTTCGCATGGGACCGACACTTCTCAACTCCCCTGTCGTACCCGTGTGGTGAGACTGTGCTGTGCCTGTGAGTGCGCGGGCGCCTCCGGCCGGTCCCGAACGGCGGGCAGGTACACGGTGAAGACCGTCCGCCCCGGCGCGCTGTCGACCGTCACACCGCCGCCGTGCGCGGCCGTCACGGCCTGCACGATGGCGAGCCCGAGGCCGGTCGAACCGGTCGCGCGGGAGCGCGCGGAGTCGCCGCGGGCGAACCGCTCGAAGACGTGCGGCAGCAACGCGGCGGGAATGCCCGGCCCGTCGTCCTCCACGTCCACGCACAGCCACTCCCCGGCACCCCGCACGCGCGCGGTGACGGTCGTGCCCGGCGGGGTGTGGTTGCGGGCGTTGCCCAGCAGGTTGACCAGCACCTGCTGGAGCCGGGCGGGGTCCGCCGACACGAGGGCCGGTTCGTCGGGCAGGTCGAGCCGCCAGGTGTGGTCGAGCCCGGCGGCGCGGGCGTCGCCGGCGGCGTCCACGACGAGCGGTACGAGATCGGTCCGGCCGAACTCCAGCGGGCGCCCGGCGTCCAGGCGGGCGAGCAGCAGCAGGTCCTCGACCAGCAGGGTCATGCGGCCGGCCTCCGACTCGATGCGGCCCAGCGCGTGCCGGGTGTCGGGGCCGACCCGTTCGCGTCCCCGGCGGGTGAGTTCGGCGTAGCCGCGGATGGAGGCGAGGGGGGTGCGCAGTTCGTGGCTGGCGTCGGCGACGAACTGCCGTACCCGGGTCTCGCTCTGCTGGCGTGCGTGCAGGGCTCCGTGGACGTGGTCCAGCATCCGGTTGAGCGCGGAGCCGACCCGGCCCACCTCGGTGTGCGGGTCGCACTCGGACTCCGGCACCCGTTCGTCCAGGTTCACCTCGCCCGCGTGCAGGGGCAGTTCGGAGACCCGGCCGGCGGTGGCGGCGACCCGGCGCAGGGGGCGGGTGGCGACGCCGACGATGACGGCCCCGGCGAGGGAGGCGGCGACGAGACCGGCCGCGGTGACGCTGGCCTCCACGA
Organism: Streptomyces sp. KPB2; assembly: GCF_003950055.1. Taxonomy (NCBI): domain Bacteria; kingdom Bacillati; phylum Actinomycetota; class Actinomycetes; order Kitasatosporales; family Streptomycetaceae; genus Streptomyces; species Streptomyces sp. KPB2. The sequence goes on along the minus strand of NZ_CP034353.1, from coordinate 4,260,938 downwards.
GGATCAGGGTTCTGATGGTCTCGGTGACATCGTCGGTCGGAACGGCGGCGTAGTAGGCGTCCCGGTACTCCACTCGGTAGTCACCGAGGCCGGTGATGCCGACGGTGTGCGTCCTGCCGTCCCGTGGCACGCCCGCCAGCTCGGCCCGCTGGGCCTCGGTGAGGGAGACGGCCGTCATCCCGCTGAAGTCGGTGCTGTCGTCGTCCTTCCGGCCGAACGCGGCATCGACGACGGCGCCGTCGCGCACCTCGGCGACGACCGTGCCCTGCGGCTGGGGTCCGCGGGTGACGAACTCGTCGAGGTCCAGACGATGCGGGGCGCTGCCGCCGGGATCGGGGTCACCGGGCGGCTTGAACCCGGACACCCGCATGGCGACCTCGTGCACCTGCCCGTCCAGCTGCTCGTACAGGTGCGAGCGCAGCGCGACCGTCGTCACCGTGCCGATCACCGCGCACACCACCGCGATCAGCGCCACCGACGCGACGACGAGCCGCGTCCGCAGGGTCCGCGGCCGCGGTCGTCGCCGCCGGGTCATGCCGCGGGCTTGATCAGGTACCCGGCACCGCGCCGGGTGTGGATCATCGGCTCGCGCCCCGCGTCGATCTTCCGGCGCAGGTAGGAGATGTACAGCTCGACGACGTTGGCCTGCCCGCCGAAGTCGTACGACCACACGCGGTCCAGGATCTGCGCCTTGCTCAGCACCCGCCGCGGGTTGCGCATCAGGAAGCGCAGCAGCTCGAACTCGGTGGCGGTGAGGTGGATGCCGTCGCCGCCCCGGGTGACCTCGTGGCTGTCCTCGTCCAGGGTGAGGTCGCCGACGACGAGGACGGAGTCGGAACGCCGGTCGGCGGCGCCGGAGCGGCGGATCAGTCCGCGCAGCCGGGCGACGACCTCCTCCAGGCTGAACGGCTTGGTGACGTAGTCGTCCCCACCCGCGGTCAGCCCGGCGATACGGTCCTCGACGGCGTCCTTGGCGGTCAGGAACAGCACCGGCACGTCCGGCAGGTCGCGGCGCAGCCGCCCCAGCACGCTCAGGCCGTCCATGTCGGGCAGCATCATGTCCAGTACGACGGCGTCGGGCCGGAAGTCGCGCGCGGCCCGTACGGCGCCGTGGCCGTCGCCCGCGCTGCGGATCTGCCAGCCCTCGTAGCGCAGGGCCATGGACAGCAGTTCGGTGATGGACTGCTCGTCGTCCACTACAAGCACCCGGACGGGGCTCCCGTCCGGCCTCAGCAGTTCGGTGCGCCCCTGGGGCGAGATCGTGGTCATGGCGGACAGCCTGTCGGGGCGCTCTGAGAGGGTCCTTTCCCCAACCTGTGATTTCTCTGAGAAACCGGCGCGGCCCTCTCAGCCGACGCCCGGCAGCCCGAACAGCCGAGCCGCGTTGTCGTGGCACACACCGCGCAGCCACGCCTCCCCCAGGCCCAGCCGTTCCAGGGCGTGCAGCTGGTGCAGATAGGGATACGGGATGTTGGGGAAGTCGGTGCCGAGCAGGACGCGGTCGCCGAGACCCGCCAGCCGGGGCAGCGCACGGTGCGGGAAGGGCGCGAGCCGCTCGCTGAAGTCGGTGAACGCCATGGTCGTGTCCAGCCGCACCTGGCCGTACCGCTCGGCGAGGTCCAGGAAGTCCTCGTACTCGGGCATGCCCATGTGGGCGACGACCAGCCGGAGCCGGGGGTGGCGGGCCAGGACGCGGGCGATCGGCTCGGGCCCGGTGTGCTTGCCGGGCGCCGGACCCGAACCGCAGTGGACGACGACCGGGACCCCCGCCTCGGCGAGCACGCCCCACGCCGGGTCGAGCAACGCGTCGGCCGGGTCGTACGCCCCCACCTGCACGTGCGCCTTGAAGACCCGCGCCCCGTCCTCGACGGCCCGGCGGACGTACGCCTCGACGCCCGGCTCGGGGAAGAGGGTGGAGGTGTGCAGGCAGTCGGGGGTGCGGCGGGCGAAGTCCACCGCCCAGTCGTTGAGCCACTGGGCCATGCCGGGCTTGTGCGGGTAGAGCATCGCGGTGAAGGCCCGCACCCCGAACGCGCGCAGCAGCTCGGCGCGTTCGTCCTCCTCCTGCCGGTAGGTGATCGGCCACTCGACGCCGCCGGTCAGCGGCCCGAGGGCGTCGAAGTAGGCCCAGACCTTGCGCAGCACGCGCTCGGGCATGAAGTGCGTGTGCACGTCGACCAGCCCGGGCAGCCCGAGCTCCTCCCAGAACCGGCGGACCCGCCCGGCTTCGTGATCACTCATGGGGTCACGATCGCGCCCCGTGCTCCGGGGAACAAGGGGGCGAGGGGAACGACGGGAACGACGGGCCGGGGCATCGGGTTCGGGACGCGGAGTGGTCAGAACAGGCCGTCCTGCACCCCCGCCGCCCCCTTGAGCTCCCGCAGGGGCACCGCGCAGGGCTCGCCCCCGGCGGCCACCAGCTCCCACCCCGTCATCAGCCGGGTGTCGAGGACGACGACCCCGCGCTCCGTCGCCAGATGCAGATCCGGCCCGGCGGCCGCCACCAGCTCGCCCCCGATCGCGCCGCCCGCCACCAGCTCGGTCACCTCCGCCGCGGCGGCCGGCCCGCGCTCCGCACCGCCGATACCGAACACCCCCGCGTGGTCGACGGCCCGGAACGGCTCCGGCGTCAGCGCCTCCGGCCACCCGCCCAGCGCGACCGCCCGTGCGTGCAACCCGGCGATCTCGGCCGCCCGTTCCTCCTCCGAGGCGGGCAGCGCGGCCCGCACGGCGCGCTTGTGGGCGTACGGGACGCGGTCGGGCACGCCCAGCGCGGCCCGCAGCAGCTCCTCGGTCCGGCGCGCGGCCATCAGCGGCCCGTGGCCCAGCCAGCCGAAGCACACCGCCCCCTGCTCGAGCAGCCGCGCCGAACCCCGTTCGTACGCGGTGATCCCCACCTTGACCAGGCCCGGCCCGAACCACGCCAGATAGACGCGGTACGGCCGCGGATCGTCCGCGACGGTGTCGGCGGCCACGGAGTGGGCCCGGTCGAGGCGCGCGCACTCCTCGCACCGCGCCCCCGTGCTCCGACCCGGCACACCCGCCCGCACCGGACACGCGTGCCCCCGCGCCCCCACGCAGGTCCGCACACCCCCCTCGGCAACCGCGAAGGCCACCCGCCTCCCCCGGACCAGCGCACTGCGCCGGCCCCCGACCCACGACAGCACGGGGCCGTCCGCCGCCCACCGCAGCCCCGCGCACTTCCATGCCTGTGCCATCCCCACCGACAGTAGAGGGCACCACTGACAACGACACGGGGGCCGGGGACGACGTCCGAACGGCGTCCGGGCGGACACTCACCCGTGGTGAGCGCCCGCCCGGACGTACCGTACGGTCATGGCAGAAAGTGAACCGATGTGCCCCGAGCGCCTGCTCATGGAGCACGTCACCAGCCGCTGGGGCACCCTGGCCCTGATCGCCCTGCTGGACCGTCCGCACCGCTTCAGCGAACTGCGCCGCGAAATCGGGCAGGTCAGCGAGAAGATGCTGGCCCAGACCCTGCGGACCCTGGAGCGCGACGGCCTGGTCCACCGGGACGCCAAGCCGGTGATCCCGCCCCGCGTGGACTACTCCCTCACCGACCTCGGCCGCGAGGCCGCCGAACAGGTCCGGGACCTCGCGCGCTGGACGGAACGGCGGCTGACGGCGGTCGAGCGGGCCCGCGAGGCCTACGACGCGACGAGAACCGTACCCGCCGCCGTCCGCACCGGCGTCCCCGGCGTCACTGCTTGAGGACGGCCTCCATCACGCGCTTGGCGATGGGCGCGCCGAGCCCGCCGCCGGAGATGTCCTCGCGGGAGATGTCCATGTCGGTCGGGTCGATGAACACGGCCACGGCGACGGAGGACCCGTCGTCCTTCTTGCCGTAGGACACGAACCAGCCGTACGGCACCTTCTCGTTGACGTCGACGCCGCGCTGGGCGGTACCGGTCTTGCCGCCGACCGTGATGCCCTCGATCTGGGCGCGGCGGGCGCTGCCCTCCTTGGCGGTGAACTCCATCATCTCCTGGACCTTCTGCGCGGTCTCGGCGGAGACGGCCTCGCTCATCGTCGCGGGCTCGGTCTTCTCCAGGGTGTCCAGGTCCGGGCCCTTGACCTCGTCGACGATGTAGGGCTGCATCACCTTGCCGTCGTTGGCGATCCCGGCGGTGACCATGGCCATCTGCATCGGCGTACTGGTCAGGCTGCCCTGGCCCATGCCGGTGAGGGCGGTGCCGGGCTTGTCGAGGTTCTCGGGGTAGAGGCTCTTGGTGGCGAGCAGGTCGCCGAAGTCGTCGGAGTAGACGTCCTCGTTGAAGCCGAACTTCTCGGCCGTCTCGCGCATCTTGTCCTGCCCCAGCTTGGAGGCGGCGTCGAGGAAGACGTTGTTGCAGGAGTACTGCATGGCGGTCTTCATCGAGGCCTTGTTGCAGACCGCGTCGCCGGCCTCGCTGCCGATCTTGTTGGTGGACTGCGGCAGCGGGTACGGGGAGACGGCGTCCGAGCGGGCGTCGACGTCGGTGACGATGCCGTGCTCGAGCGCGGCGGCCGCGGTGAGGATCTTGAACGTGGAGCCCGGCGGGTAGGTCTCCCGCAGCGCGCGGTTGGCCAGCGGCTTGTTCTTCTTCTTGTCGAGGGCGACGAAGCGGTCGGACTCCTTGAAGGTGTTGCCCGCGAACACCGACGGGTCGTAGGAGGGCGCCGAGACCAGCGCCAGCACCTTCCCCGTCCGCGGGTCGAGCGCGACCACGGCACCCCGTGCGCCCTTCAGGTCGGTCAGCCCGTCCCAGGCCGCCTTCTGCGCCTTCGGGTCGATGGTGGTGACCACCGAGCCGGGCCGCCGCCCCTCGCCGCTGACCACGTCGGCGAACCGCTGGAAGGCCAGCCGGTCGTCCTTGCCGGTGAGGATGGAGTCGTAGGTCTTCTCCAGCAGCGTCATGCCCTGGGCCTGCGAGGCGTACCCGGTCACCGGCGCGTACATCGGCCCGTCGACGTAGGTGCGCTTGTACTTGAGGTCGGTGCTCTCGGTCTCCTTGGAGCCGGTGACGGCCCGTCCGCCGACGACGATGTCACCGCGCGGCGTGGCGAACTGCTCGATCTGCACCCGCCGGTTCTTGGTGTCGGAGGCCAGTTCCGGAGCACGGACGTACTGCAGCCAGTTCGCGCGGATCAGCAGGCCGAGCACCAGGAGCCCGCAGAAGATGGCCACGGCCCTCAGCGGCTTGTTCACCGTCGGCCTCCGTCGAGGCTCGGCCGGTCGGATATCGTCCGGTCGGATATGAAGACTGGTCCTCTCAACATGCGCACACCCTAGACACAGTTGCGGACCGTACTCACGTCCGGTCGGCCGGCGCACGGGCCGTGTCGCCCGACTCCAGGGGCACATGACCGTCGAGACCCTCGGCGACAATCCGTCGGAACCTGTCACTCACGCCACTGGGACACCCCCCGTGTCCTGCATAGCGTGCCCGCATGAACCTCGCCGGCCTCCTCCCCTACGTCGTGCCGATCGGCATCGGCCTCCTCGTCGTCCTGCTGCTGTCCCTCGTCCCGGACCCGCACCGCCGCCCCCTGAACGCCCTCGGGATCGCCGGGGCCGGGGGCGTCTACTTCTCGGGCGGCGGCCTCGACGCCTGGGAGCTCCCGTTCGGCGCGCTCATGCTGTACGTCGCCTACCGGGGCCTCACGTCCTGGACGTACATCGGCATCGGCTGGCTGCTGCACACCGCGTGGGACGTCGTACACCACCTGAAGGGCAACCCGATCCTCCCCTTCGCCCACGACTCGTCCCTCGGCTGCGCGATCTGCGACCCGGTCATCGCCCTGTGGTGCCTGCGCGGCGGCCCACCCCTGCGGGAACTCGTCCCCGCCTTGGCGTCCGAGGAGAAGGCGAAAGCATAGGCAAGAGCAGAACAGAAGCCCCGTGGAGATCTCCACGGGGCTTCCGATTCACTGTGCACTCGGCAGGATTCGAACCTGCAACCTTCTGATCCGTAGTCAGATGCTCTATCCGTTAAGCTACGAGTGCTTGTCTTTTTCAGTTTTACCGCCGCTCCCGGCCCTTCCGGCCCGCTCGCGGCGACAGGAAGAACATTACATGACTGCCGCCGTCATGTGAAATCCATTGGCCGCACCCCTTGCGACCTGCGCAAACGCCCCGCTGAGGCCCGCCGGACAACACAGAAGCCCCGGCCGTGCGGGCCGGGGCTTCGGTGATCGTGCGGAGGCGGAGGGATTTGAACCCTCGATGGGGTGTAAGCCCCAAACCGCATTAGCAGTGCGGCGCCATAGACCGGACTAGGCGACGCCTCCAGACAACATCACCATCTCGCGTGCGAGCGCGAGTGGCGCGTGCCGATGATGACACAGTTGAGCGCGCTGTCACCAATCGGCCCCCACGGTACTAGGCGGGCAGGCCGCAGGGCAAAGCCCTTACGGCGTGGCCGCGCCGGACGTCGCGCGTCCGCACGGCGTACTCCGCGGCCGCAGGCGCAACGTCGCGGCGGCCGGCGCGTTGGTCAGGTCATGTTCCAGGTCTCCCGCACCCCCGCCGCCCGCCTCCTCGGCGCCGCCGCCCTGTCCGCCGCCGCCCTCGCCTCCGTCTGCGCCGCGCACCCGGCCGCAGCCGTCGTACCCGGTCCCGGCGTTCCCGACGGCGGCCACCTGACGGTCACCGTCCGCGACGCCGGCCCGGGCTTCGACGGCACGTACGAACTGTCCTGCCACCCCGCCGGCGGCGACCACCCCGACCCGGACGGCGCCTGCGCCGTCGTCGAGGGCGACACCCGGTGGGGCCGGGACGCCTTCGCGCCGGTGCCCGAGGGCAGCGTCTGCACCATGCAGTACGGCGGCCCGGCCACCGCGCACGTCACCGGCGTCTGGGCCGGCCGCCCCGTCGACGCGACGTACGACCGCCGCGACGGCTGCGAGATCTCCCGCTGGGACCGCATGGTGCCGCTGCTGCCCGACCTCGGGGGACCGGCCCGGTCCTAGAGGAAGGACGGCGACGCCTGCTCGGCCCGACGGTCACCGGTCACACGTTCTACGCCACCTCCTCGTGCGACCTACGTCCCATCCCACCCCGCCCGCCGGGCCCCAACCCTTAGACTCCCTCGGGTGACACGCCGCGGGCCGATTGGCAAGATGGCCCAGGCGGTCGGCAAGTGCGGTAACAGGAGGGAAGCGTCTCGTGAGCAGCAGGCCATCCCGAGGCGCTGCTCGCCTCGCAGCCATACTGGACGCGCTGCCGGACGCGTTGGTCCTGGTCAACGCCAACGGCACCGTGGTCAACGCGAACACCATCGCGCTGGAGGCGTTCGAGACGCCGGGCACCGCGCTGGTCGGGCGGGGGCTCCTTGATCTGCTGCCCCAGTTCGACTCGCGGCTGATCCCCGGGTCCATGCGGCGGCCGGACCACATCGATCCGCGGGCGCGTACGAAGCCGACCCGGATGGTCGCCCGGCGCACCGACGGCTCCGAGTTCCCGGTCGAGGTCACCAGCGCCAACCTGGAGACCGGCCAGCAGGCCTACGACACCTACGGCTACACCGGCGACGAGCTGCTGATGCTGGTCGTCCGCGACCTGTCCGGCACCGTCGACACCGAGGCCGAGCTGGCCCGTTCGCAGCGGCAGACCGAGATGATCCTGCGGGCCGCCTCCGAGGGCGTCGTGGGCACCGACACCGACGGGCGGATCGTCCTCGTCAACCCGGCCGCCGCCCAGATCCTGGGCTACCGCGCCGGTGAACTGGGCGGCCGCGAGCTGCACACCCTGGTCCTGCACTCCCGCGCCGACGGCTCGCCGTTCCCGTACGACGAGTCGCCGCTCGCCGACACCCTGCGCTCCGGGCGCAAGCACCGGGTGCGCGGGCAGGTGCTGTTCGCCAAGAGCGGGGACCAGCTGCCGGTCGACCTGACGACCGCCCCCGTGCGCGACGGCGACCAGCTCGTCGGCGCCGTGATGACCTTCACCGACCGGCGCCCCTACGACGCCCTCGTCAAGGAGCACGAGGAGGCGGAGCAGCGGCACGCCGAGGAACTGGAGCGGCTCGCCGAGGAGCACGCCTCCGAGCTGACCGCGCTGCGCCAGCGGCACGTCGCCGAGCTGGAGGAGCTGCGGGAGAAGCACGCGGAGGAGCTCGCCGCGGACGCCGACCGCTACGCCGCCCTCGGCGAGCGGGAGAAGGACCGGTACGAGGCGATCGCCGGCCGGCACGAGCAGCTGCTCACCCTCCTGGGCGACTCGCTGCGCGGGCCGCTGGACGAGCTGCGCCAGGAGCTGGCCGCGCTGGCCTCCGACGACGCCGGGCAGCTGTGGCCCGAGGCCAACCAGGTGCTGCACCATCTGTCGGCCGGCTACTCGCGCATCACCACCCTCATCGACAACGTCCTGGGCTACCAGAGCCTCGACGTGGGCAACGAGCAGGTCGCCCGTACGAAGGTGATGCTCGACGCCGTCGTCGCCGCGGGTGTCGACGGGGCTGTGGAGTTGATCGGGCCGGGACGGGTGCAGTTCGCCGTGCACGCGCCGCCGATCGAGGCCGAGGTGGACCCCCGGCTCCTCGCCACCGCGCTCGCCCATCTCGTCGCGGACGTCGCGGGCGTCGACGCGACCGGCAACTCGCCCGTGTCGGCGACGGGCGGATACCTGGACAACACCGTCGTGGTCGCGGCGGCGCAGCGCGGCGAGGTCGTGCGCATCGAGGTGCGCGGGCCGTACGCCGGCGGGGACCCGGTGCACGAGCCGATCGTGCGCGGGATCGTGCGGGCGCACGGCGGCGTGCTGCAGACGCACGAGGTGCCCGGCATGAGCGGCAGCGCGTTCGTGCTGGAGGTGCCGATCGGGGGCGGGGCCGGTGCGGTCGCCGCCCCGGGCACCGAGGTGGCTTCCGTCGCACCTGCCGAGGGTGCCGGTGGCGTGGGCGCGGGGAACGCCGTGGCCGTGCGGGAGCCGGCCCCCGGGGGCGGGCGGCGGCGGGCGCGCCGGGCGTCGGTCGACGCGTTCCTGGAGAGCGAGGTCGCGGGTGCGCCGGGCGAGGGCGGTGCCGGGCCCGAGGCGGAGAAGGCCGCTCCGACCGGGCGGCGCAGGCGGCGCGCGGCGCAGGCCGAGAGCGAGATCCAGGCTCGGGGACAGGTGCAGGCGCCGGAGCAGGGCGCCGCTTCGGCTCCACTGCCCGTGCCCGCGCAGGCGGGTCCCGGTGAGGGAGCCGGGGCCGGTGGTACCGGGCGCCGGCGCGGACGGCCCGCCGAGGGTCCGGGTACCGAGGTCGCCGTGGCAGCGCAGGGGGCGCCCGCCGGGGTGTCCGAGGGTGCCGTCGTTATGGCCGGCGAGCACGGCGGAGGGTCCGCGGCGTCCAACACCGGGCTGGGCGGGACCGTACCCCCGCAGGGGGTGCCCGCGCCGGCCGCCGGCCGCCGGGCCGGGCAGGACGGCGGAGAGCAGCACGCGCTGCCCCCGGCCCTGCCCGCGCAGGCCGGTGAGTCGGATCCCGCGCACCGCGCTTCCGCAGACCCCGCGCACACGGACCGGCCGACGGGGCGCCGGCGGCGCGCCCTCGCCTCCGCGAACGAACGTGCCGCGGCGCAGGAGGCCGCTCCGCGCCAGGTGTTCGCCCTGCCGCCCGCCGACGCGGACCGTCCGTCCGACGGTACGGCGGAGGCGGCGCCGGAGGGCCAGGACCCGGCTCGCGTTCAGGGGCAGGCGCCGACCGGGCCCCTTCCAGTCCCCGGTCCCCTTCCCGTACCCGGGCCCGCCGCTCCCGGTGACGCCCTGCCCGACGACGGTCGTCACGACGCCGTACCGCACGACCGGGCCGACGACCACACGCCGCCGCAGCCGCACCCCGCCGAGGCGCCCACGGGACGCCGCCGCCGGGCCGCCACCCCCCGGCCGACCGGGGAACCGGCGCCGGTCCCGGCGCAGCACGCCCCCGCGCAGGGCGTCCCCGCGCAGGGGGCGCCGACGCCGGTGCAGGGAGCCCCGGTGCCGTCTCCGGCCGAGGCGCAGGAGTCCCGGCCCGCCGCAGCCGGTGCCGACGCCGCGCAGCCCGACATCCCGCACCCCGGCACCGCGGCGCCCGCTGCCCCCGGCCGGCCGGCGCCCGCGCCGCAGCCTCAGCCCCAGCCGCAGCCCCAGTCCTGGCCCGCGGCCGGGGACACCCAGGGCGCCGGCATGCCTGTACCGCCCGTGCCGCCCGGCGCGGCCGTCGGCCCCGCGGCTCCGGCCACGCCTGCCACGCCCGCCGCGCCCGCCGCCCCGGCGGCTCCGGCGGCCCCCCGGAGCGTCCCCGCCACCACGCCGAGCCGGGGCACGCCGCTGCCGCCCGAGAACGCGCCCGCCCCGCGCGCGGCGCAGCCGCTGCCCGCCGAGGCGTCCGCTCCCGTCGACCCGAACTCGACGCAGGGCCGGGCGATCAGCGTGCGCACCCTCGGCCAGGGCGTGCCGTTCAACCGGCAGGCGGTCCAGGTGCAGCAACCGTCGGCCACACCCGCCCCGCACCAGCCGGGTGGCGGTGGGCGACGCCGCAAGCTGGGCACGCCGCCCGACCCGGCCGCCGGCGCCGCGGCGCAGTCGGCCCGCCCGCACCCGGCCGCGGAGCAGCCGCCCGGCGCGCTGCCCCCCACCACGCCGCCGCCCACCGCGCAGCCGAAGAAGCAGTCCCCGCCGCAGCCCCAGGAGCAGCCGTCCCTGGCCGGCGGTCAGGGACGGCTCGCGCCGGTCACCGAGGGCGCCGGACGGTCGTACGCCATAGGGGCACCGGACCGGGACGCCGCCGAGGGGCCCGAGCCGCTGGACGGGCCCGGCGGGGCCGTCGAGGTGGCCGACCCGCCGCGTCCGCAGCCGATGGACGACGAGCTGCCGCCGGAGCCGCTGGACAACCCGCGCCGGCTGCTGGTGTGGCCCGCGCCGGACGTCTCCACGCAGCAGGCGCTCAGCGACCGCGGCTACCGGCCGGTGATCGTGAACTCGCGCGAGGAGGTGGACGCGCAGATCGCGGCTTTCCCGGCCGCGCTGTTCGTGGACCCGCTGACCGGGCCGATCACCCGTACGGCGCTGCAGTCGCTGCGGCAGGCGGCGGTGGCGGCCGAGGTGCCGGTGCTGGTCACGGCCGGTCTCGGACAGGCCTCGCGGGACGCGGCCTACGGCGCGGATCCCGCCGTGCTGCTGAAGGCGCTCGCGCCCCGGGACAGCGAGCAGCACCCGCCGCGCGTGCTGCTGATCGAGGAGCACGCGGAGATCGCCCTGGCGCTGACGGCGACGCTGGAGCGGCGCGGGATGCAGGTGGCGCGGGCGGCGAGCGACGCCGACGCGGTGACGCTGGCGGGGCAGTTCCGGCCGAACCTGGTCGTGATGGACCTGATGCGGGTGCAGCGGCGCCAGGAGGGGTCCGCCGGGATCATCGACTGGCTGCGCGCCAACGGACAGCTCAACCGCACCCCGCTGGTCGTCTACACCGCCGCCGTCGACCAGGACGACCTGCCGCGCCTCGCCTCGGGCGAGACGGTGCTGTTCCTGGCGGAGCGTTCCACCAGCGGCGAGGTGCAGTCCCGGATCGTCGAGCTGCTGTCGCGGATCGGGACCAACTGAGGGCCCGGCGGCCCGGACCTACCGTTCGACGATCCGACGGGCCGCCTTCTTGATCGAGTCGCGCAGCCGGTCGCCGTCGCCGTCCTCGCCGCCGACGAGGATGCGCTTCATCTGGGGCACGACGACCGCCCAGTTGGCCATCGCGACCAGCAGGAACAGCAGGTCGGGCGCCGGGATGGCGTCGGTGACGACGCCGCGTTCCTGGCCGTCCCGCAGGGTCGCGACCTTGCGGGCGTAGTGCGCTTGGCGTTCCGCCTCGTGGGGCAGCTCGGCGGTGCCGTACTCCATGCCCTCCCAGAAGAGCAGGCGCAGCAGCTCGGGGTGGACGGCGTGGTAGTCCAGCAGGCGGTCGATCCAGCCCTCGATGTCGTCCGGGTCGACGGGGACGGAGATCGCGAGGTCGAGCATCTTCTTCTCGAGGACGGACGCGAACAGCTCGCCCTTGTTGCCGTAGTAGGCGTAGATCAGCTGCTTGTTGGCCCTGGCCTCGGCCGCGATGCGGTCGATGCGCGCCCCGGCGATGCCGTGGCGGGCGAACTCCGCCACCGCCGCCTCGAAGATCCGGGCCTTGGTGGCCTCGGGGTCCCTTGCTGCCATGGGGCCAGGGTAACGGGGCCCCGAGCGGTAACCAACTATTTGGTTGACAGGGTTCGGGAATGCGGGACAGACTCCCGGGGTTGCCTCCAACCAACCAGTTAGTTGTTAGCTGGTGTGCACTCGAAGGAGTCGGTCCGCCCATGCCGTCATCGCCCGCCGCTTCCGTCACGTCGCCGCAGACCGGCCCCGGAAGCACCGCCCCCGTGCACCCACCCGGCCCCGCCGGTCCGTCCGGAACCGGACCGTCCGGTGCCGTCGCCCGGCTCTTCCTCCCCCTGATCGCCCTGTGCACCGCCGTCACGGCCGCCAACATCTATCTCGCGGCGCCGCTGCTCCCCCTCATCGCCCACGACATGGGCTCCACCCCGTCGGCGGTCGCCTGGCTCGCCTCGGTCGCGCAGCTCGGGTACGCGGCCGGCCTGCTCTTCTTCGCCCCGCTCGGCGACAGCGTGAACCGGCGCCGCCTGGTCGCCGTCCTCTCGCTGGTCGCCACGGCGGCCCTGCTCGCCGCCGCCGCGTCGGCCAGCACCGGCGCGCTCGCGGGTGCGGTCCTGGTCGCCTCGGCCGCGACCGTCGTACCGCAGCTGCTCGTCCCGCTGGTCGCCGAGCGCGCCCCCGCCGACCGCCGGGCCCGGCACGTCGCCGCCGTCATCGCGGGCCTGTTCACCGGCGTCGTCGCGGCCCGGGTGGTCGGCGGTCTCGCCGGGCAGGCCTTCGGCTGGCGCACGGTGTTCGTGGGCGCCGCCGTCCTGACCGCCGTACTGGGGCTGGCGACGGCGTACATCCTGCCGGTGGAGCGGCGGCAGCGGCGGGGGCCGCTGTTCGCGGGGCTCGTCGCGATACCGGGCTTGGTCCGCCGCTCGCCCGACCTGTGGCGGGCGTGCGTGCGGCAGGCGGGGATGTACGGCGCCTGGAGCGCCCTGTGGACCTCGCTCGCCCTGCTCCTCACGGGGGACGAGAGGTACGGCATGACCACCGCCGCGGCCGGTCTGTTCGGGCTGTTCGGGCTGGCGGCGAGCGTCGTCGCACCGCTCGCCGGGGGCCTGGTCGACCGGTTCGGCGCCGCCAAGGTCGTACGGTCCGCGTACGCGCTGGCCGCGCTCTCCGTGCCGCTGTTCTGGCTGGGCGGGCAGGTGATGGCGGCGTTGTGCGCGGCAGCCGTCCTGGTGCACGCCGCCCTGGTCGCCTCCCACGTCGCCAACCAGACCCTCGCCCTGACCACGACCTCGGCCCCGGCCACCGCCAACACGGCCTACGTCGTCGCCGGCTTCGCGGGCGGCGCGCTGGCCTCGGCCCTCACCGGGCCCGCGTTCGGTCACTGGGGCTGGGGCGGCGTGTGCGCGGTGGCGGGGGCGTGGCTGGTGCTGGGGTGGACGGCCACGGCCGTACGCCCGGCGCGGACTGCGCGCACGCCCCGTACCGCGCGGTGAGGGCGGGAGAGGCGGAGGGGGCGCCGGGCGGGGGGCCGTGGGGCCCGCCGACCGGCATCCTCGTACCCGCGCCGGTCAGAGACGGGTGACGTCGAGACCGCCGTCGGCGTACTGCCTGCGCAGCACCTTCTTGTCGAACTTGCCGACGCTGGTCTTCGGCACCGTCTCGATGAGGGTCCAGCGTTCCGGGAGCTGCCACTTGGCGATCTTGCCGTCCTCGGCGAGGAAGGTGCGCAGGGCGGCGAAGTCGGTGGTGGCGCCCTCCCTGAGGACGACGGTGGCCAGCGGGCGCTCGCCCCACTTGTCGTCCGGGACGGCGACCACGGCGGCCTCGGCGACGTTCGGGTGGGACATCAGCGCGTTCTCCAGCTCGACCGAGGAGATCCACTCGCCGCCGGACTTGATGACGTCCTTGGCCCGGTCGGTCAGGGTGAGGAAGCCGTCCGGCGAGATGGTGCCGACGTCACCCGTCTTCAGCCAGCCGTCCTCGCTGAACTTGTCGTCGGGACGCAGCGGCTCCGCGCCGGGGCCGTTGTAGTAGGCACCGGCGATCCAGTTGCCGCGCACCTCCAGCTCACCGGCGGACTCCCCGTCCCAGGGCAGGCGCTCGCCGCCGGGACCGGTGAGGCGGGCCTCGACGCCGGCCGGGAAGCGGCCCTGGGTGAGGCGGTAGGCGAACTCCTCCGGCGTCCCGACGACGTGGGCGGGCGGCCGGGCGATGGTGCCGAGCGGCGAGGTCTCCGTCATGCCCCAGGCATGGCAGACCCGCATGCCGAGCGCGTCGAACGCCTCCATCAGGGAGGGGGGACAGGCCGAGCCGCCGATGGTGACCTGGGTGAGCGAGGAGACGTCGCGGGGCCTGGCCGTCAGCTCGGCGAGCAGGCCCTGCCAGATGGTGGGGACGGCGGCGGCGTGCGTGGGCCGCTCGCCCTCGATCATCGCGGCGAGGGGCGCGGGCTGCAGGAAGCGGTCCGGCATCAGCATGTTCACGCCGGTCATGAAGGTGGCGTGCGGCAGCCCCCAGGCGTTGACGTGGAACTGCGGGACCACGACCAGCGTGGTGTCCTGATCGGTCAGGCCCATCGACTGGGCCATGTTGACCTGCATGGAGTGCAGGTAGATGGAGCGGTGGCTGTAGACCACGCCCTTGGGGTCGCCGGTGGTGCCGGAGGTGTAGCACATGGCGGCCGCGGCCCGCTCGTCCAGCTCGGGCCAGTCGTACGTGGTGGGCTTCGGGACGATCAGGTCCTCGTACTCGTGCACCTGGACGGCGGTCCCGTCCAGCAGCGAGCGGTCGCCCGGCCCGGTGACGACGACGTGCTCGACGGTCTTCAGGTGCGGCAGCAGCGGGGCGAGCAGCGGCAGCAGCGAACCGTTGGCGATCACGACCCGGTCGGCGGCGTGGTTGACGATCCAGGCCAGCTGCTCGGGCGGGAGGCGGAGGTTGAGGGTGTGGAGGATCGCGCCCATGGAGGGGATCGCGAAGTAGGCCTCGACGTGCTCGGCGTTGTTCCACATGAGGGTGGCGACGCGTTCGTCGCCGTCGACCGCGAGGTCCTCGCGCAGGGCGTGCGCCAGCTGGGCGGCGCGGGCGCCGATGTCGGCGAAGGAACGGCGGTGCGGCTCGTCCTCACCGGTCCAGGTGGTCACCTGCGAGCTGCCGTGGATGGTCGACCCGTGGGTCAGGATCCTCGAAATCAGCAGCGGTACGTCCTGCATCGTGCTCAGCACGGTGTCCTCCCGGGGCGACATTGCCTACGCGGCGGTAAGGGATGCGCTGATTCTGCGCACATACCGCGCGGTATGTCACTAGTCCCGGGCGATCGATCAGTGGGCGGGACGGTTCACGCGATCGGGCCCAGGGCGTCTGCGGCCCGGCTCAGGACCGGACAAACCCCAGCTCAGGGTCCTCGCGGAGCTTGCCGAGGGCCCGGGAGACCGCCGACTTCACGGTGCCCACGGAAACACCCAGCACTTCCGCCGTCCGGGCCTCGCTCAGGTCCTCGTAGTACCTGAGGACGACCATGGCGCGCTGCCGTGCGGGCAGCTTCATGATCGCGCGCCACATCGCGTCGTGCAGCGCCTGCCGCTCCGCCGGGTCCTCGCCGCCTGGCACGGGCTCCGGCTCGGGCAGCTCGTCGCAGGCGAACTCGTCGACCTTGCGCTTGCGCCACTGCGAGGTCCGGGTGTTCAGCAGCGCCCGGCGCACATAGCCGTCCAGGGCGCGATGGTCCTCGATGCGCTCCCAGGCCACGTACGTCTTGGTGAGCGCGGTCTGCAGCAGGTCCTCCGCGTCGCTCGGGTTCGCGGTGAGCGAGCGGGCGGTACGCAGCAGCACCGGCCGGCGGGCCTTCACGTACGAGGAGAACGACGGGTACGGGAAGGTCTGCGTCCTTGCTGTGGCCGTGGCCAGGGCCGGGCCCGTTGCCACGATCGGGGCCGGGGGCGGCGCCGTGGCCGGCGCCATGGCGGTGGCGGCGCTCGAAGCGCTGGTGCAGACAGGTGCGGTCATGGCTCAACGCTATGAGCGAGGGGGCACCCGGCGGATCGGCCGCAGGTCCCGAAGGAGAGTCCCCCTCAGGTTGTAGGGGTGGTGTTGGCCCCACCTCCTGTAGGTGGAGCGGGGGAGGAGGGGTACTGCGGGTTGCCCCTGAGGGTTGCCCGGGGGACGGGCGAAGGAACTGCCCGGGGGACGGGCGAGGCGGCTGCCCGGGGGACGGGCGAACGGGGCCCGGGGACAGGCGAAAACGCCAGGGCGACGGTACCGAAGTACCGCCGCCCCGACGCACTGCGACCCCATGAAGCACACCCGCACAAGGAACCGAGGGGCCGGCGCGGCAGCGCACCCGCGCCGACCCCTCAGCTCACCACCACAGCGGGGAGAAGCTGACGGCCACGTTCTCGTTGCCCTGATTGATCGCCGTGAACGCCGAGCCGTCGACCTGCGCGGTGTTGCTCTGGTTCGACGCCCCCGAGCCGACCGCCTGCTGCTGCGTGGTGGACGAGTTGCCGTTGTTGTCGTCGCCGACGCCGCTGCCGAGGATGCCGGCGTTGGCACTGGCGGCGGTCGCGCTGGATCCGTCGTCCGCGAAGGCGCCGTTGTCCGCCGTCGCCACCCCGCCGAAGAGAGCGGCGGCGAGCGGGAGGGCGGCGACGGCGGCGACGACACGGGCGGTACGGATGCTTGCCATGTTGTTCCTCCAGAACAAGTGCGCACCGGCTTCAGCCGACAACGCGTGAAGTACGTGAACCAGGACTGGTGCCAAGGCAGTTGGCCGACCGCCTCGACGCTGTGCACGACGTCGCGTGATCAGAATTGCCCAGCGAACCCCGGCGAACCACCCCGGAAGCACCGATTCGCCCTCAAGCGTGAGGACAAGTCGATAAACCCCTTTGCTTCCCTTTCGCATCACCCGCCCACAGCACGGACAACCCCACCCCAAGCCCCACAAGAGGTGAAGCGTTCCGCCACTTTTTCTCCCCGACCCGCCCTCCCCGGCGCGTCGCACCCCTCACCCTTCCCTTTCTCGAACATGCGTACGAACATAGACCCATGGCCACCACCGACCGGCAGGCCACGACGCTGGCCCTCGCACACGCCCTGTCAGCCGCGGAACGCGGACTGGCCGTCATCCCGCTGGCCCGGACCAAGCTCCCCGCGCTGCGCTCCCCCCACCGCCGCGCCCCGACCCCCGGGCCCGTCACCTGCCACGGCGAGTGCGGCCGCTTCGGCCACGGTGTCCACGACGCCTCGACCGACCCGGCCCGCATCCGCGCCCTGTTCGCCGCCGCCCCCTGGGCCACGGGCTACGGCATCGCCTGCGGTCTGCCGCCGCACCACCTGATCGGCATCGACCTGGACACGAGGCCCGGCGAGCCGGACCCCGGCTCCTCGACCGCCCTGCGCGAACTGGCCCTGCGCCACCTGTTCACGATCCCGCCCACGGTCGTCGTCCTGACCCCCAGCGGAGGCCGCCACCTCTGGCTGACCGGCCCACCCGACCACGTCGTCCCCAACTCGGCCGGCCGCCTCGCCCCCGGCATCGACGTCCGGGGCGCCGGCGGCTACCTGGTCGGCCCCGGCTCCCGCACCCGCCACGGCAGCTACACGACCGCCCCGGGCACGTCCCACCTGCCCCCGGCCCTCTGCCCGCCCGCACTGCTCCGGCTGCTGCTCCCACCTCCCGTGCGGCGTACCGGGGGCGGCGCATCGGCATCGGGCGAGCCGGTGGCGGGCGGCCGGGGACTCGTCCAGTTCGTCCTCGCCGCGCAGGAGGGCCAGCGCAACACCCGCCTCTTCTGGGCGGCCTGCCGCGCCTACGAGAACGGCATCGGCCCGGCCCTCCTGACCCCCTTGCTGCAAGCCGCCCGCACCACGGGCCTGACCGACCGCGAGGCCCGCGCCACCATCGCCTCGGCGGCCCGTATGACGGGCCACCATCCCTGACCGCGCCTACGGGTGCGTGTCCGTGATCGCGATGATCTCGTCGAGGCGGTCCAGGGCGGCCTGCAGCTCGTCGACCTTGGCCTGGATGCGGTCGCGCTCGGCGCGCAGCATGGCTCGTTGCTCGGTGTCGGTGTGCCCGGTGTCCCAGCACGGAAGGAGTTCCGCGATCCTTCGACTGGTCAGACCGGCGGCGAACATCTGCTGGAAGAAGCGCACCAGGAGGACGGTGTCCTGCCGGTAGAGGCGCTGGCCGGACGGGCTGCGCTCGACGGTGAGCAGCCCCTGCTGCTCGTAGTAGCGCACGGCGCGTACCGAGACACCGGCGCCCCGTGCCACCTCGCCGATGCGGAGCAGCCGCTCGTCCGCGGTCTCCGTGACGGTCATGCTGATTCCTCTCGTCCCGGTTCTCACGGTCGGCACTTGCCTCTGACGTCAGCGTCAGGTTTTAGCGTACCGGGCATGGACATCAACAACTCCGTCGCCCTTGTCACCGGAGCCAACCGCGGCCTGGGCCGCGCCTTCGCCCGGCGCCTGCTCGAACGGGGCGCCCACAAGGTCTACGCCGCGGCCCGCCGACCGGAGACCGTGGACCTGCCCGGGGTCGAGGTGCTGCCCCTCGACATCACCGATCCGGCATCCGTGCGGGCCGCCGCCGAGGCCGCCCCGGACGTCACGCTCCTCGTCAACAACGCGGGAATCAGTACGGGGACCGATCTGGTGACCGGTTCGCTGGATACGGTGCGGCACGAGCTGGAAACCAACATGTTCGGCCACCTGGGAATGATCCGGGAGTTCGCGCCGGCGCTGGCCGGGAACGGCGGGGGCGCTGTCGTCAACGTCCTCTCCGCCATGTCGTGGTTCGGGGGCGCGGGCGCCAATTCCTACCACTTGACCAAGGCCGCCGCCTGGGCCATGACCAACGGCGTCCGCCTGGAGCTCGCCGGGCAGGGCACGCTCGTCACAGCGGTACACCTCGGCCTGGCCGACACCGACATGGCGGCGGGCTGGTCCGTGGACAAGATCGCTCCGTCCGACCTGGCCGACGCGGCGCTCGACGGTGTCGAGGCGGGCTCCGCCGAGGTCCTCGCCGACCAGTGGAGCCGGGACATCAAGTCCCGGCTGCCGCTCACGCCGGAGGAGTTCAACGCCGCGATGGACCGCGCCCTGGCGGCGCTGATGGCGGCCTGAGGTGCCCACGGGGCAGATCGACCACTAGGCAGTTTCGTTTGGATCAGTCGGTCGTTGGTTCGGGTGTGCCGTTGACTGATGCGCAGTGGGCGCGGATTGAGCCGTTGCTCCCGGACCGGACGCCGAGGCGAGGTGGTCGCTGGCGAGACCATCGAGAGGTGATCGACGCGATCGCCTACAAGTTCCAGACCGGCACGCAGTGGGTTCACCTGCCGGAGAAGTACGGCAACTGGCGAGGGGTCTACAACCGGCTGCGGATGTGGGCCGTCGACGGCACCTGGGAGCGAGTCTTCACCGCCCTGGTCGCCCAGGCAGACGCGGACGAGGACCTCAACTGGGCCGTCTCGGTCGACTCCACCATCGTGCGGGCCCACCAGCACGCGGCCGGAGCCCGCAAAAGGGGGCCCCGGCCGGCGAGCCGACCGACCATGCCATCGGCCGGTCCCGCGGCGGACTGACCACGAAGATCCACCTCGCTGCCGACGCCCGCTGCCGGCCCCTGGCGTTCGTTCTCACCGCAGGCCAGGCCGGTGACGCACCCGCGTTCACCGACGTCATGGCCCGCCTGCGCGTTCCCCGCCGACGAGGACGACCCCGCACCAGGCCGGACCTGGTCCTGGCCGACAAGGCGTACTCCTCCCGCGCGATCCGCGAGCACCTGCGCAAGCGCGGCATCCGGGCAGTGATCCCCGTCCCCGCAGACCAGCGCGCACACCGGCTACGTCGGGGCAGCCGGGGCGGCAGGCCACCGGCCTTCGACCGCGAGACCTACAAGCAGCGCAACACCGTCGAGCGGTGCATCAACCGCCTGAAGCAGTGGCGTGGTATCGCCACCCGCTACGAAAAGACCGCCACCATCTACCTGGCCGGACTCCACATCGCGGGCATCTTCCTCTGGTCCGCCCGGTGATCCAAACGAAACTGCCTAGCCCTCGAACGAACTCCCCTGCCCGACGCCGGGATTCGGACCTGACGAACCGCCCGGTTGAGGTCGGGACGCGAATCGGGGGGAACCGCGGTCACTGACGGGCAGGACGCACGGCAGCGGCCCCCGACCAACCTGCTGGCCGGGGGCCGCTCACCTACGCGGTGGGTGTGGGATTTGAACCCACGGTGGCTTGCGCCACGACGGTTTTCAAGACCGTTCCCTTAGGCCGCTCGGGCAACCCACCCGTGCACCGTCCCGCCGGGGCGGAGCGGGTACAGCCTACCGGCAGCGTCCGGCGGGCGGGGCTCACGTGTGGCGGGGCGGGCGGGCGGCCTCCCAGGCGGCCTCGATCATCGGGAAGATCTCGTCCAGGGCGGCTTCCGGATCGGGGGCCTCGCGGGACAGCGAGTAGGCGTCGATCACGAACCGCGCGATGGTGCGGGCGGCCGTCTCGCTCCGGGTCAGGTCGGGGTCGGCGGCGATGGCCCGCGCGAGGGTGTCCGCGTGGCGCAGGCGGACCGACTCGTCGTACTTCCGCAGGGCGGGGGACGCGTCGATCATGCGCCAGACCGGGGCGGCGCTGTCGGCGGTGCAGTGCCGCACCAGGGCCAGGATCTCGCGGCGGAGCGCGGGGATGAGCGGCTCGTGCGGGGACCGGTCGGTGACCGCCCGCGTGAGGCGGTGCTCGAAGTCCTCGTCCTGCTCGAAGACCAGCGCCTCCTTCGAGGCGAAGTGGGAGAAGAGCGTGGTGACGGCCACGTCGGCCTCGGCGGCCACGTCACGGATGCCCACCGCGTCGTACCCGCGTTCCAGGAAGAGCCGCAGCGCGGTGTCGGCGATCTTCTGACGGGTCGCGGCCTTCTTGCGCTCACGACGGCCGGACTGCTGCACGGTCATGCCCGGCAGGCTAGCAGGTACGAAACCATAACCGTTATGAAAAGCTATCCGTTAGTGCTACGTTCGGCGGCATGAGGAAAGTGAGCTTCGCCGAATTCGGCGGTCCGGACGTTCTGCAACTCGTCGACGCCGAGGAGCCCCGTCCGGGCCCCGGCGAGATACGCGTCGCCGTGCGCGCGGCGGGCGTGAATCCCGTCGACTGGAGAATCAGGGAGGGACAGGTTCTGGGCGCCCATCCGGTCGAGTTGCCCTCGGGGGTCGGGATCGACGCCGCCGGGGTCGTGGACGAGGTCGGTGAGGGGGTCACGGGGGTCGAGGTCGGCGACCGGGTGTTCGGCGAGGGCAGCAGTACGTATGCCGAGTTCGCCGTGCTCGGGGCCTGGGCACGGATGCCCGAGGGGCTGTCGTTCGAGGAGGCGGCCGGGTACCCCTCCGTGGTGGAGACCGCGCTGCGCGTCGTCCGCGAGGTCGGTGTGCGGCCCGGGCAGACGCTCCTGGTCAGCGGTGCGTCGGGGGGAGTCGGTTCGGCGGTGCTGCAGATCGCCCGCGACCGCGGCATCAGGGTGATCGGTACGGCCGGCGCCGCGAACCAGGAGTACCTGCGCGAACTCGGCGCCCTCGCCACGACGTACGGCGACGGCTGGGTGGAGCGGGTGCGGCGGCTCGGTCCCGTCGACGCGGCTCTCGATCTGGCCGGCTCGGGGGTCGTTCGCGAGCTCGTCGAGCTGACCGGGAACGCGGACAGTGTCGTCAGCATCGCCGACCTGGGGGCGCCCGAGTTCGGCGTGCGGTTCTCCGGGGTGGCCGGAAGCATGCCGGCGGCGCTCGCCGAGGCCGTCGACCTGATCGCGCGGGGCAGGCTGCACATCCCGGTCGAGAAGTCGTACTCACTCGCCGAGGCCGCGGCGGCGCACGTCGACAGCCGGGCCGGTCACACGCGCGGGCGCCGGGTCGTCGTCATCTGACCGCCTGTACAGCGCACTTCAGCCGACCACCTGTACTACGCACTTCGCCACCGGGCGGATCCCGGTGGCGAAGGAGGCGGTCGTGCGGGGAACGGGGTGGATCAGTCGTCGCCGACCTTCGAGCCCAGGGTGACCTCGGTGGTGTGCTGCTTGCCGCCGCGCTCGTAGGTGACCGTGACCTCGTCGCCGGGCTTGTGGGTCCAGATCTCGCCGATCAGGGTCGGGCCGCTGTCGATCACCCGGTCGTCGAGCTTGGTGATGACGTCACCGGGCTTCAGGCCCGCGT
Source organism: Streptomyces sp. KPB2 (assembly GCF_003950055.1). Lineage (NCBI taxonomy): Bacteria > Bacillati > Actinomycetota > Actinomycetes > Kitasatosporales > Streptomycetaceae > Streptomyces > Streptomyces sp. KPB2. The sequence goes on along the minus strand of NZ_CP034353.1, from coordinate 4,238,634 downwards.
CGTCGGCGGGGCCGCCCTTCTCGACGGGGTCGGAACCGCCCACGCCCTGCTCGGTGAGCTTGGCACCGTTCGTCGTCTCCTCCAGGGAGACGGAGGCGCCGATCTTCGCGTACACCGGCTTGCCGTTCTCGATCAGCTGCTGGGCGACGAACTCGGCCTGGTTGATGGGGATCGCGAAGCCCAGGCCGATGGAGCCGGCCTGGCCGGTGCCGAAGCTGCCGTTGCTGGACGACTGGATCGCGGAGTTGATGCCGATGACGTTGCCCTGCGCGTCCAGCAGCGGGCCGCCGGAGTTGCCCGGGTTGATCGACGCGTCGGTCTGCAGGGCGCTCATGTACGAGGCCTTGCTGTCGGCGCTGCCGTCGCTGGAGGCCACGGGGCGGTTCTTGGCGCTGATGATGCCCGTGGTCACCGTGTTGGACAGGCCGAACGGGGCGCCGATGGCGATCGTCGAGTCGCCCACCGCGACCTTGTCGGAGTCGCCGAGGGGGAGGGGGTTCAGGTCCGAGGGGGCGTTCTCCAGTTTGATGACCGCGACGTCGTAGCCCTGGGCGTGACCGACCACCTGGGCGTCGTACTTCTTGCCGTCGGGGAAGGTCGCGCTGAGCTTGCCGCCGTCGACCGCCTCCGCCACCACGTGGTTGTTGGTGACGATGTGGCCTTCCTTGTCGAAGACGAACCCGGTGCCGGTGCCGCCCTCGCCGTTGCTTCCCTCGGCCTGGATGGTGACCGTGCTGGGCAGCGCCTTGGCGGCCACTCCGGCGACGGTGCCCGCGTCGCGCTTGACGGAGCCGCCGGTGTCGGAGGCGGAGACCGTGGTGGAGCCGTTCCCGTCGTTGTTCCTGGCCAGGGTGTAGCCGAGCCCGCCGCCCAGGCCGCCCGCGACCAGCGCGGCGATCAGGACACCGGCGACCAGACCACCCCGTCCGCGGCCCGGCTTCGGGGCGGGCTGCTGGTACGAGGCTCCCCAGCCACCCGCTCCGCCACCGGCGCCCTCGTCCGGGCCGTTACCCGGGCCGTCGCCGTGACCGAAGCCGTCGCCGTGACCGAAGCCGTTGCCGTTGCCGTTGCCGTTGCCGTTGCCATGACCGAACCCCTCGCCGCCGCCCGCGCCGTACGTCGGCGTCTGGGCCGGGGTGCCCGGCGGCGGGGGCGGGGGCCACGAGGCGTCGGGAGCCGTGGGGGCCTGGGGGCCCTCGCCGCCCTGGGGGGCCGGCTGGTCCTGGGGCGCCTGGTGGGCCCGGGTCACCGGGGCCGGGGCCTGGGCGGGGGGAGCCGCCGGGGCCTCGGGGGTGGACGCCGGGGCCTCGGGGGACCCGGGGGCCGGGTGGGAGGTGTGCGGGGCGGGAGGCTGGGGCTGGGCGGAGGCAGCGGGAGCATCCACCGGCACGGGAGGTGCGGACGGGGCCGGGGGTACCGCGGTGCCCTCGTTCTCGGTGCTCACAGCTTCTCTCCTCGTTCCACGGCTGGTTGTCGCTCACCCTGGTCGCGCTCAGCCACGCTCACGCGCTGCTCCACGGTCCGGCGCGATGCGGATGTGCCGGTGTTTTTGTATGCCATCAGCTTTTCCCACGGGCCGTCAGGGCACCATAAGCCGTTGCTGTGCGTCCCCGACCGTTCTTTACATAGGTCATCCAAGACTAAACGGACGCGTTGCCGATTCCGCCGATGGCACGTCTACCCGCCCGCGGTGGCACCATGACGCGGTGACCCACGCACGACAGCACCGGATTCAGGTCGTCGCCCACCGCGGAGCCTCCGAGGAGGCCCCCGAGCACACGCTGGCCGCGTACCGGAAGGCGATCGAGGACGGGGCGGACGCCCTCGAGTGCGATGTCCGCCTGACCGCCGACGGCCACCTCGTCTGCGTCCACGACTGGCGCGTCAACCGTACGTCGAACGGTCGCGGCGCGGTGTCCGCGCTCGAGCTCGCCGATCTCGCCGCCCTGGACTTCGGCGCGCGCCGGACCCGGGAGTTCTGGCGCACGCGCGACGAGCAGCCCGACTGGGAGCACCGGCCGGAGGACCGCGAGGAGACCTCCGTACTGACGCTGGAGCGGCTGCTCCAACTGGTCGCCGACGCGGGGCGGCGCGTGGAGCTGGCCATCGAGACCAAGCACCCCACCCGCTGGGCGGGACAGGTCGAGGAGCGACTGCTGCTGCTCCTGAAGCGGTTCGGACTGGACGCACCGGCCTCGGCCGAGGAGTCCCCGGTGCGGGTGATGAGCTTCTCGGCACGGTCGCTGCACCGGGTGCGGGCGGCGTCGCCGACGCTGCCGACGGTGTACCTGATGCAGTTCGTCTCCCCCCGGCTGCGCGACGGACGGCTGCCCGCGGGTGTCCGGATCGCGGGCCCCTCGATGCGGATCGTCCGCAATCACCCCGCGTACATCGAGCGCCTGAAACAGGCCGGTCACCAGGTGCACGTGTGGACGGTGAACGAGACCTCCGACGTGAACCTCTGCGCAGGCCTGGGCGTCGACGCCATCATCACCAACCGGCCGCGCGCGGTCCTGGACCACCTCAACCGCCCCGGCCGCTGACCGGCCCACCGTCCGGACCGGGACCGCCGCACCGCCCGGACCGGGACCGCCGCACCGTCCGGACCGCGACCCGCCGACCGCCCGGGACGTCGGATCGTCCGCCGCTCTTGACCCGGCGGCCCCGCTGCCCCATCCTCCGGTCTCGGCCGGACCGATCAGATCCAGCCATGCGATTACGGGGAGTGCTCCGGCGCGTTCGGTGCGTGTTCGACCGTGTCGAATGCGTCACCGTACGGGGATCGGCCGGTTTCCGGCTCGGAGCGATGGGGCATCCACACCGTGGCGTGGGGCGAAGGAGGTCTCGGGGGTGGCGTTGGTGGTGGCACAGGAGGTGCCCACGTCGTCGAGCATGGCCGTGCCCCATGGCCCTGCGGGCGTGGGGGAAGCAAGACACCGCATGCGTGATCAGTTGCGCAGAGGCGGTGTGACGGAATCGGTCATCGACGACGCCGTACTGGTCCTTTCCGAACTACTGAGCAATGCCTGCAAACACGGCCGGCCGCTGGGCGACGCCCTGGCCGGGGACGGCGACGTCCGCGCCGCGTGGCAGGTGGACGCGGGCGGCCGGCTGCTCGTGGAGGTCACGGACGGCGGCGGCCCGACCCGCCCGGCTCCGGCGACCCCCTCGGTCACCGCGCACGGCGGCCGCGGGCTGAACATCATCACGGCGCTCGCCGACGACTGGGGCGTACGGGACGACGCCCGCGGAGAGGTCACGGTCTGGGTCGTCGTCCACGGCGACGTGCACGATCCGGACGCCGGGCACCGGCGTGACGACTTCGCCGCCCGGATCTCGGCACCGGCGGTCTCGGAGATCCCCGGCCTGGACTTCGCGGACGCCTTCGACGACCTCGGCTGATCCGGTGGCCCGTGCTCCGGGCGGGCCGGGGCGGGCACCAGGCCCTGGCGGGCGACGGCGAGTTGTCCACAGGCGGCCCGTCGTCCACAGGGTCCCGTCGGCCGGGTCCGGAACGGCTAGGCTCGCGCCGTACGAGTAGAGCCGTAACCGGGAGACACCCACGATGGCCAAGAAGCGACCCCAGACGAAGGCCAAGCGGCCCCAGCTCGACGACGCCGAGGTCCCGGTCGTCGGCGCCCGCGAGCCCTGCCCCTGCGGCAGCGGCCGGCGGTACAAGGCCTGTCACGGCCGGACCGCAGCCCAGGCCACCACCGCGCTGGTGCAGCGCCCGTTCGAGGGGCTGCCCGGCGAGTGCGACTGGGTGGCACTGCGGGAGTTGGTGCCGGCGGCCACGGTCGGGCTGACCCTGCGGGACGGCCTGCCCGAGGGCGTCCCCTCCGTCACGCTGGCCACGGTGCTGCCGATGGCCTGGCCCGCCCTGCGCCGCGACGACGGCTCGGTCCTGCTCGGCCTGCAGAACGACACGGCGTCCGGCGACATCAGCCGCGACCTCGCCGACACCCTCGCGCGGGCGCTGACCGCCGACCCGGGCACCCCGGTGCAGGGCCGCCGCGCTCCGGCCGACGGCCCCCGGCTGCAGGATCTGCTCGCACCCGAGGGCCCCTTCGAGCCGGAGGTGCACTCGGGCTTCGAGTTCTGGGTGCCGGACCCGGACAACGCCACGCCGGACGTCACCGCCTCCCTGGAGCGGGCCAACGCCGCGGCCATCCCGACCGTCCGGCTGCAGAGTGTCGACGCCGCCTACTGGTGCGAGACGCCGGACAAGAACCACCTGCGGTGGGTCATGCCGCACGAGGAGGAGCGCCTTCTGGACGCCCTGGCCCGGCTGCACGCCGCGGGCCGGTCGTCCCTCGGCGAGGGCACCCGGCTCGTGGGCTCCTTCCGCGCCCACGGGCTCACCGTGCCGGTGTGGGACCTGCCGAGCGAGATCACCGCGCAGGACGTCGAGAAGCCGGCCGCGGAGTTCGCCGAGCGGCTCGCCGAGGCCCTGGCCGCGGACGCCCCGCTCACCCACGACGAGCGCCGGGCGCGCGGCGGTCTGACCAACCGGCAGGTCACGCTCAGCTGACGTCCGCCCGCCGGGGCCGTCCCCGGCTGACCGACCGGTCAGCCGGAGCGGCGCCCTCCGGACGCGTGACTCCGATCACAACTCCCCGTGGAGACAGGCCAGTCGGTGACCGGAAACAAGAGATCGAATTTGCTAACCGCCGATCTCTTGTTACCGTTCCAGTAGCCCGGTTGCTGGTGCATCCCCCGTCGCCAGCAACCGGGTCTTTCCGTGTCCCAGGTCGTGCACTCACCGCAGTCGCCCGTCAGCTCCCCGTTTGCACGGGTGAGTTGCTCCCGGCGCCCTCGACGCTCTCGTCACCCCCGCCACTCACGCCGCTTCCGGCGCTTCCGGCACGCAGCAGCAGCGGCCCGTACCCGGCCCGTTGCGCGAACTCCGCGACCGCGCTGTACCCCGCCAGCCCGCCCCGGGTCGCCCCTTCGGCGTCCGGCGGCGTCTCGCAGGTGCCCGGCGCGTCCTCGGCGCTCACCGCACAGCGCATCCGCACGCTGCGCCCGTCGGGCCCCATGAGGCTCAGCACGGACTCGAGCGGGCCGCCGGTGACATTGCGGTAGTAGGTCCGCGCCCAGGTCTCCGTCCCCCGGGTCAGGACACAGGTCTGCGCTTCCACGCCCGCGGGCGAGGTGAGTTCGGGACCGCAGCGCGCGGCCAGCGCGGGACCGGGCGGTAGCGGTGAACGGGTGAGGACGGCGCCCGCCGCCGGGGACGCGGACGCCTTGCCGTCACCGCCCCGGGCGAGAAGCGGGACGAGCGCCGGGGCATCCCCGCCCCCGTCGCCCGAGGGCCCCGCTGACGCCACGGCGAACGGCAGTACGACCGCGCACACCACGACTCCCGCGAGCCCGTACAGACGGATCCGCCGACGGTCCGGCCCACCGCGGCGTCGCCCGGCGCGGCGCGGTCCGACGGTCCCTCGCGGTCCGACGGCGCCGAGCGGCCCTACGGCGCCGCGCCGTCCGACGGCACGGTGCTCCCCAGCATGAAGCGGCATGGGGCGGACGATAACGACCGCGAGCGGACCCGGACCCGGCCCGCGCCGGACACCCCTACGACTCGGGCGCGCTCACACCCGTACGAGTGAGTGCGTCGACCACCGCGTCCACCACGGCCTCCACGTCCGGCACCCAGGGCGCGGCGGAGCCGGGCAGCGGCGCCCGCTCCCAGCGGACGGCACCGGCGCCGGTCTCGGACGGCGGCAGCGCGAGATAGCCGCCCTCGCCGTGGAAGCGCAGGGAGCCGGGGACGAAGTCCTTGGCGTAGAGCAACTCGCCCAGCTGCTCCATGGAGTACGGCCTGACCAGCAGCGACCAGCGGTGGGGCGAGGCGACGACCGGGCCGGTCCGCAGCCCGGCGCGGTCGAGCGCCGCGAGCGCGTGGGCGGCCGGCAGGGCGGGCAGCGAGACGGCGCACGGGGCGCTGCCACCGGTGGCCAGGACGATCGGCGCGGTCGGCCGGTTGGTCCACCACCAGCGCACCATGCGGGCGTCGGTGGTCGCCGCGAGGAGACCGGGGTCGAAGGGATGCGCGCCCGGCACCGTGCACTCGGGGTCGGGGCAGGCGCAGCGCGACCGTGCCCGCTCGTCGGCCGCCGCGCCCGGGAGTACGGGCCACCGCCATTGTGTCGCGTAGGTCAGGGCCGCGCCGATCAGCTCAGGCCGCCCGTCGTCGTGCTGGGACAGGAGCCTGCGTCGCCTTCCGAGGATCTCGCGCATGAGCGCTCGTTCCTTTCCGTTGCACGCCTGGCAACACCGTGGTCACTCACACCATGTGTCGATCGCTTCGCTGTGCGTTGCTGGTGGCGCATCACACCCCTGCCGAGGGGCGCCCCCGCGGGGAGATCCCCGGACGACACCTCCACCACGGGCAAGGGAAACCCCTGTGGGTCGAGCACTGACTGCGTCCGTGACGGTTCCGACCACTGCGTCTGTCAAAAGCATGGGCGTGGCGCGGGGGTGGCGAAGTGTGGCGTTTTGCCGTCGCGCGTATTTCTCTCCGCCTCCGCCACGGGAGGATGGGGCACGGTCGTCGGTGGATAGGACGCCCGGGTCCGTCGCCAGGTTCCAGGTGGCCCCCAACCACCCCTGGCCTTCTCCGAGTACGTACCCATCACGACCGCTGTGACGCTCCGTGAAGCACCCCCAGTCGACCGCAACAAGGCGTCCTCTGGGGCAGTTTCAAGCCAATTTCGCATTTCCGCAAGGGGTCGGGAAGAAGGCCGTTCGCACCCCACGGACACCAGGAATCCCAGCAGGACAATGCTGGACATCCCCTTACGAGTGCGTGTACATGTGGAGACACTGCTGGCGGCGCAGAATGACATGGGGGTTTGCGATGCTTTTGAGCAGTAAGCGCCGGTCGGAAGGCCGGACGCCATGAACGCCCCGCACCCTGCGAAAGTGGCCGGAATCGATTCAACGGTTCCCTCCCCCGCACACACTGTCGCGCCCGCCCCGACGGACGCCTCCTCGGCGACCGGGTCCCGCACGGCGGACGCCGAGACCGTCACCGACGGCTCGGGCGCCCCCTGTGCCCCCGGCGCCCTGCTCCAGGACCGGCTCGCCGGCTGGGTCTCGGACCTCACCACCCTGCACGAACTGACCGAACGCCTGGTTCGCACGGGCACCCTCGCCGACGGCCTCCAGGAACTGCTGCACGCCGGAGCCGCCCTGGTCGGCGCCCGGCGCGGGCTCGTCGTGCTGGAACCGGCCGACGGACTCGGCCCCGACACCACCGTCGGCCTCGGCCTCGCCCGCGCCGATCTCGGCCACATCGAGACCGTGCCCCGCTCCTCCCTGTCCTACGGACGGATCCTGGACGGACTGCCGGTCGACGAGGACGGCGTCACCGAACCCGACCTGCTCGCCGAGAAGACCCTCGACCCCCGCCACCGCGAGGTCGCCGCCCGCCTCGGCTACGCCGCGAGCTACGCCCTCCCCCTGCACGCCGAGGGCTCCGGACGCCTCGGCGCCGCCGTCTGGCTCTACGACGAGCCCGCCGAACCGGGCGAACGGCAGCGCCACCTCGCCGGCCTGTACGTGCGGTACGCCGCCCAGCACCTGGCCCGCCTCCTGGAGGTCGAGCGCACCCGCGCCGCCGTGGCCACGATGGCCGAGGAACTGCTGCCCTCCCGCCTCCCCCGGGTGCCCGGCGTGCAGCTCGCCGCCCGGCACCGCACCGGCCCGCGCGGCGGGGGCGACTGGTACGACGCGCTGCCGCTGCCGGACGCCGCCCTCGGCCTCGCCGTCGGCTCCGTCACCGGGTCGGGGCCCAGCGCGGTCGCCGCGATGGGGAGGCTGCGCGCCTCGCTGCGGGCGTACGCCGTGATGGAGGGCGAGGATCCGGTCGCCGTCCTGTCCGACCTGGAGCTGCTGCTGCGGCTCACCGAGCCCGCCCGCTCGGCCACCGCGCTGTTCGGCTACTGCGAGCCCGCGCTGCGCCGGATCACCCTCGCCGGCGCCGGACACAGCCCGCCGCTGCTGATCGGGGAGCGGCGCACCGAGTTCGTCGAGACCTCCGTCTCCGCGCCGCTCGGCATGCTCGCCTGCTGGGAGGCGCCCAGCGTGGAGTTCGAGGCCGAACCCGGAGAGACGGTTCTGCTGTACACCGACGGACTGCTGCACCGCACCGGCGACCCGGCCGACCGCGCCTTCGCCCGGCTGCACGCGGCGGCGGCCGGAGTGCCCCGGGCCGCGCGCCACGACCCGGACGCGGTCGTCGAGCACGTCCTGCGCACCGTGCTGCCCGGCTCGAAGGCGGAGGCGGACTCCGAGGAGGACGTCGTCCTGCTGGCGGTCCGGTTCGAATAGCGGACGCCGGGGCGGCGTGAACGCCCCGCATGCCGCACATAACGGACGGTAGTGCCTTCGCGTAACAGGTCCTCCGGCCCTGGGCCCCCTTCCGTACGACCGTACGATGGGGGTGGTCCAGTGCCGTACCTAGGAGGATGACCGTGGCGGAGGAGCTCACCCCGGAGAACCCGGACGAGACCGAAGAGCCCATCAAGCAGCGCAAGAACGGCCTGTACCCGGGCGTGTCCGACGAGCTGGCCGAGAACATGAAGTCCGGCTGGGCCGACACGGAGCTGCACGACCTGGAGCCGATCGCCCAGGCCACGGAGACCGCCGCCCGCCGTGCCGCGCTGTCCGCCCGCTTCCCGGGCGAGCGTCTGGTGATCCCCGCGGGCAACCTGAAGACCCGCTCCAACGACACGGAGTACTCCTTCCGCGCCTCCGTCGAGTACGCGTACCTGACCGGCAACCAGACCGACGACGGCGTCCTGGTCATGGAGCCCGAGGGCGACGGTCACGCCGCGACGCTCTACCTCCTGCCGCGCTCGGACCGGGAGAACGGCGAGTTCTGGCTGAACGGCATGGGCGAGCTGTGGGTCGGCCGCCGCCACTCCCTCACCGAGGCCGGCAAGCTGTACGGCATCCCCGCCTCCGACGTCCGCGAGCTGGCCGACAGCCTGCGCGAGGCCACCGGCCCGGTGCGCGTCGTGCGCGGTTACGACGCCGGCATCGAGGCGGCCCTGACCGACAAGGTCACCGCCGAGCGCGACGAGGAGCTGCGCGTCTTCCTCTCCGAGGCCCGCCTGGTCAAGGACGAGTTCGAGATCGGCGAGCTGCAGAAGGCCGTCGACTCCACCGTGCGCGGCTTCGAGGACGTCGTGAAGGTCCTCGACAAGGCCGAGGCGACCAGCGAGCGCTACATCGAGGGCACCTTCTTCCTCCGCGCCCGCGTCGAGGGCAACGACGTCGGCTACGGCTCCATCTGCGCCGCCGGCCCGCACGCCTGCACCCTGCACTGGGTCCGCAACGACGGCCCGGTCCGCTCCGGCGACCTGCTGCTGCTCGACGCCGGCGTGGAGACGCACACGTACTACACCGCCGACGTCACCCGCACGCTGCCGATCAACGGCCGCTACAGCGAGCTGCAGAAGAAGATCTACGACGCCGTGTACGACGCCCAGGAGGCCGGCATCGCGGCGGTGAAGCCGGGCGCCGCGTACCGCGACTTCCACGACGCCTCCCAGCGCGTGCTGGCCGAGCGGCTCGTCGAGTGGGGTCTGGTCGAGGGCCCCGTCGAGCGCGTGCTGGAGCTCGGTCTGCAGCGCCGCTGGACGCTGCACGGCACCGGTCACATGCTCGGCATGGACGTCCACGACTGCGCCGCGGCGCGCGTCGAGTCGTACGTCGACGGCACGCTTGAGCCCGGCATGGTGCTCACCGTCGAGCCGGGCCTGTACTTCCAGGCCGACGACCTGACCGTGCCCGAGGAGTACCGGGGCATCGGCGTGCGCATCGAGGACGACATCCTCGTCACCGCCGACGGCAACCGGAACCTGTCCGCCGGCCTGCCGCGCCGCTCGGACGAGGTCGAGGCGTGGATGGCCGCGCTGAAGGGCTGACCCGTCGTGCGACGGCCGGGTACCGCGTGGTGCCCGGCCGTCGGCGTTCCCTCGCGGCCGGTGTCGGTCAGACCGCCACCAGCGGGGCGTTCTCCCGCCACTTGAGGATCTTGTCGAAGCTCACCACGGCACCGGCACGCCCCGGCTCACTGCCGATGTGGACGTGGTCCGCGAGCTCGCGGATGAGGCACAGACCGCGCCCGCTCTCCGCCTCCGCGGGCGCCGGACGGGCCAGGCCCTGCGGTCCGTCCGAAGCGGTGGCGGGGAAACCGGGGCCCGTGTCGGCGACCTCGATACGGCACCGTTCGCCGTCCAGATAGGCCGTGACGCGGTAGGCCTCGCCGGGGCCGCCCGACCCGTCGTCGCCGCCGTGCTCGACCGCGTTGGCGCAGGCCTCGCTCAGCGCGACGGAGAGGTCGAAGGAGATGTCGGGGTCGACGCCCGCGGTCTCCATGGTGCCGATCAGCAGGCGGCGGGCCAGGGGCACGCTCGCAGCCTCGCGCCGCAAATGGAGTGACCACCAGATGCTCATGCTCCAGCCTCCCGGCCGCGGCTCGACATACCGATACGTATTGCCCCTCACACCCGGGCGTAAGCACGCTGCCGCCGTGACACCGCTCGTCTGGCGGATGCGTCGCCGCCGCCGATCGGTGTATGCGGTGCGGCCCGCGACAGAAGGTGATCTTCCGTGTGGTTCCTCGCCTTCCGGTCGTACGGCATCTTGTGGACCTGCCGTACGGCGCGTGGGCCGCGGGTGCGATGATGAGGCCGCCATGACTGCCCCCCACCCGCCAACGGCGCGCTCCGGGAACGATCTCCGGGTCCTGCGGGCCGCGGTGTTCGCCGCGGTCTGTGTCGTGCTGGCCGCGGCGGGGCACACCCTCGCCTCCTGCGCCACCGTTCCGCTGTGGTCGCTGGGCGCGGGATTCCTCGGGGCGGTTCTGGTCGCCGTGCCACTCGCCGGGCGCCGGCGCTCGCTGGCCGGCATCGCGACACTGCTCACCGTCGGACAGACCGCACTGCACACCCTCTTCGGGCTGGGCCAGCACGGCACCGCCGTCGCCGCCCCGGCCGCGGCGTCCGGCTCCGGGGCGGGCGCGCTGTCCGACGCCTCACTGGTCCAGCAGGCCGCACGGCTGGTCTGCGGGACCACCGCGGCGGCGATCAGCCCGACCCAGGCCCAGCGCATCCTCACCGACGCGCGGATCGCCCCCGACGTCCGGACCGGCGCGGCGCACCACCCGGCCGACGCCCTGTCCGGCGCCGGTGGTTCCGCCTCGCTGCTGCCGTCCCTGCCGATGCTGCTCGGTCACGTCCTCGCGGCCCTGGCCGCCGGCTGGCTGCTGCGGCGCGGGGACCTGGCGCTGGCCCGGCTCGTCGAACTGTCGGCGCACTCGGCCCACTCCGTGGCCGAAGCGGCGTTCGTCCGCGCCCTGCGCGCCGCGCTCTCCCTGGTGCGCGCCCTGCACGCCGGGCTGGCCGGCGCCCCCGGTACGGGACCCCGCCTGCCGCACCCCACGCTGTGGGTGCCGCCGCGGCCCCGTACCACCGCACTCCAGCACACGGTCATCAGGCGCGGCCCGCCGAGTGACGCGTTCGCCCTCGCCGCCTGACACGACGCGACCACCGTCCCGCTTCCCGGGGAGGGGCCGCCGTCGTGCGGCACGCGCGCGTGCGCGCATCCCTCCTGTCACCCGGCACCGGGTCAGTACCGGTGTCCACACGAAGCGGAGTACTCCGTCCATGAAGGCTTCCCGTATCGCCGCCGCCGGCGCCGTGTCCGGTATCGCCGTCCTCGCCCTGTCCGCCCCCGCCTTCGCGCACGTCAGCGTGCAGCCGGAGGGCGCGGCCGCCAAGGGCGGTTACGCGGTCGTCGACTTCAAGGTGCCCAACGAGCGCGACAACGCCTCCACCACCAAGCTGGAGGTCACCTTCCCCACCGACCACCCGCTGGCGTCCGTGATGCCGCAGCCGGTGCCGGGCTGGAAGGCGGAGGTCACCAAGGCCAAGCCGGCCAAGCCGCTGGAGGCGCACGGCAAGCAGATCACCGAGGTCGTCACCAAGGTGACCTGGACCGCCGACGGCAAGGGTGTCGAGCCGGGCTACTTCCAGAAGTTCCCGGTCTCCATCGGAGCGCTGCCCGAGGACGCCGACCAGCTGGTGTTCAAGGCGATCCAGACGTACTCCAACAAGGAGGTCGTGCGCTGGATCGAGGTGCCGCAGGAGGGCCAGGAGGAGCCCGACACCCCGGCGCCCGTGCTCAAGCTGTCCGCGGCCGAGGACGACGCCCACGGCGCCTCGGGCTCCTCGGACGCGAAGGCCGACGACGCCGAGGCAGCCGCGCAGAACACCGCCGCCGACGCCTCCTCGTCGGACTCCGGCTCCGGCAGTGACACCACCGCCCGGGTCCTCGGCATCGTCGGCATCGTCGTCGGTGCGGCGGGCGTCGCGTACGGCGTGCTGGCCGGCCGACGGCGCAACTCCGGCACGGCGGCGTAACAGCCCGTGCCGGTGCGTCGGCGTGACCTCGCCGGCGCATCATCTCGTCCGGTGCGCGCCGGACACCCGTCCGCCGGTCCGTCCGTTCGGACCGTCCGGCGGACCCCGGTGCGCACCGGAGCACCTCACATCTGGGACATTTTTCTATGCGCAAGAAGACGTTCGCCATGGCCGCCGTGCTCGCCGCCGCCTGTCTGACGCTGTCCGCCTGCGGCAGCGGCGCCGACAGCGACAAGCCCGTGACCGTGGTCTCCGAGGACAACAGCCAGCAGGCCGCCACCGTCCTCGACAAGCCCTTCGAGAAGCCGGACCTGGTCCTCACCGACACCCGGGGCAAGAAGTACGACCTGCGCGAGCAGACCGCCGGCAAGCCCACCCTGATCTACTTCGGCTACACCCACTGCCCCGACGTCTGCCCGCTGACCATGAACAACATCGCCGTGGCCAAGAAGCAGCTCTCCCAGGCGGAGCAGGACAAGCTCCGCGTCGTCTTCGTCACCACCGACCCCGAGCGCGACACCCCGGCCGCGCTCGGCAAGTGGCTCAAGGGCATCGACCCGCAGATCGTCGGTCTGACCGGCGACTTCGACACCATCCAGGCGGGCGCCCGCACCCTCGGCATCTCGATCGAGCCGCCGACCAAGGACAAGGACGGCAAGATCGTCTCGACCCACGGCACCCAGGTCGTCGCCTTCTCCCCGAAGTCCGACGCCGGCTACGTCCTCTACGGCGAGGACGCCACGGTCGACGACTACACCAAGGACCTCCCCAAGCTGATCAAGGGGGAGAACCCGTGACGCGGCCCGTGGGAGGGTCCCTGAAGCGCCGCCCCGCTCTCACCGCCGTCGCGGTGATCGGCGCCCTGGCCCTCGCCGGCTGCGGCGGCTCCGACTCCGACTCCGCGGCCTCCGGCGCCGAACTCTCCGTCGACGCCGCCTACATACCGCAGCCCGTCTCCGACTCGATGGCGGCCGGGTTCCTCACGATCACCAACGAGGGCGGCACCGCGGACGAGCTGACCTCCGTCACCAGCGAGTCCGGCGAGGTCACCGTGCACGAGACCGTCGAGGGGACCATGAAGGAGGTCGACCGCCTGGAGGTCCCCGCCCACGGTCAACTCGTGTTCAAGAGCGGCGGAAACCACCTGATGTTCGAGAAGCTGAAGCGGCAGCCGAAGCAGGGACAGTCGGTCGCCGTCGAACTGCACTTCGCCCACTCCGACCCCGTCACGGTCAAGATGCCCGTGAAGGCGGCCACCTATCAGCCCACCACCGGAGACTCCGGGCACACCGAAGACTCCGGACACTGAGGGAGGGACCACCTTGACGCAGACCATCGCCCCGCGCGTCCGGACCCTGGTGCTGCTGCTCCTGGCCGCGGCCTGCGCCCTGCTGGCCGGCGCCGGGCCGGCCTCCGCGCACGCCGCGCTGACCGGCAGCGATCCCCGGCAGGGGGCGGTGGTCGACAAGGCCCCGGCCCAGGTGTCGCTCACCTTCTCCGAGTCGGTTTCCATGGACGACGACTCGCTGCGCGTCCTCGACCCCAAGGGCCGGCGCGTCGACGACGGCAGGCCGTCCGGCACCGGCGGCACGACGTACTCCGTGAAACTGCACGCCGGGCTGCCCGACGGCACCTACACGGTGACCTACCAGGTGGTCTCCGCCGACAGCCACCCCGTCGCCGGCGCCTACACCTTCTCCGTCGGCGCCCCCTCCGAGACCTCGGTCTCCGTCTCCGCGCAGGCGGCCGGCGGCGGGTTCGTCGGCGGGCTCTACGGCGTCGGGCGGTACGTCTCGTACGCCGCCTTCGTCGTCCTGGTGGGCGGCGCCGCCTTCGTGCTCGCCTGCTGGCCGCGCGGCTCCGGGGTGCGCGCCGTGCAGCGCCTCGTCGTCTCCGGCTGGCTCGCGCTGACCGCCGCCACCCTCCTGCTCCTCCTGCTGCGCGGCTCCTACACCGGCTCCGGGAAGCTCGCCGACGTCTTCGACCTGAGCCTGCTCGGCGAGGTGCTGCAGACCAAGTCCGGCGCCGCGCTGGTCTCCCGGCTGCTGCTGCTCGCGGCGGCCGCGCTGTTCATCGCCGTGCTCTTCGGCGCGTACGACAAGCGGGAGGACGAGGAGAGACGGGACCTCACCTTCGGACTCGCGGTCGGCGGCAGCGTCGTGGCGGCGGGCCTCGCGGCGACCTGGGCCATGTCCGAGCACGCCTCCGTCGGCCTCCAGGCCGGTCTCGCCATGCCGGTCGACGTCGTCCACCTGATCGCCGTCGCCACCTGGCTCGGCGGACTCACCGCGCTGCTCGTCGCCCTGTACCGCGGCCCGGCGCAGACGCCGGTGCCCACCGTCGCCGTACGACGGTTCTCGCGCGTCGCCTTCGGCAGCGTCGTGGCGCTGGTGGCGACCGGGACCTACCAGTCCTGGCGCCAGCTCGGCTCCTGGACGGCCTTCACCGACACCCGGTACGGGCAGCTGCTCCTGGTGAAGATCGGGCTCGTGGCGGTGCTCGTCGGCATCGCGTACTTCTCCCGGCGGTGGACGGCACAGCTGGCGGAGACGGTGCCGGCCGTCGCCGGGCAGCGGCAGAAGGAACGCGTGGCCGCGTCGGGCGGTCGCAGGGACGACGAGGCGAACGCCGCCGGGAAGACCACGGCCGCCGGGAAGGCGGGAGCCGCCGGGAAGGCCACGGCCGCCGGAAAGGCGGGAGCCGCCGGGAAGGCCACGGCCGCCGGAGAGGCGAAGGCCGCGGGGAAGACCAAGGCCGCCGGTAAGGCGTCCGGCACGGGGAAGGGCTCCGGCGGCTCGCAGCGCGCCGCCCAGCTCGCCCGGCAGCGCGCGGCCGTGGACGCCGCCCGGCAGAAACGGCAACGCGACGCCGACCCGCACCGCTTCGGACTGCGCCGCTCCGTGCTCGCCGAGGCGGGCGTCGCCGTGGTCCTGCTCGCGGTGACCACCGTCCTGACCCAGACCGAGCCCGGTCGCACCGAGGAGGACGCCAAGGCCGCCGGAGCCACCTCCGCCACCAGTGCCGCCCCCGCCACCGGCGCGGTGACCCTGGACATGCCCTTCGACACCGGCGGCCAGAACGGCAAGGGCGTGGTACGGGTCGAACTCGACCCCGCCCGGGTCGGCGCCAACGACCTGCACCTCTACGTCGAACGCCCGGACGGAACCGCCTTCGACATCCCCGAGGTGAAGGTGGCCCTCACCCAGAAGGCCAAGGACATCGGGCCCCTGCCCGTCGCGCCCGACCACATCACCACCGGCCACTGGTCGGCCGACGGAGTACAGATCCCGATGGCCGGAGACTGGGAAGTCGCCGTCACCGTACGGACCTCCGACATCGACCAGGTCACCCTCACCAAGAACGCGCAGATCGGCTGAACCGCACCATGGCAGACCAGTCCATCCCGGAGGCCCGGAACCCCGAGACGACCCGCAGGGCAAGCGACGGACCCGGACCGCTCGACTCCGACGGCACCACCGCTCCCGAGGGCATCTCGCGGCGGCGGCTGCTCGGCACCGCCGGTGCCACCGGGCTCGTCCTCGGCGCGGCGGGCGCCGCTGCGGGCTACGCCGCCGCGCCCTCCTCCGCCGCCACGCCCCTCACCTCGCTCGGCAGTGAGCGGGCGATGTTTCACGGGAAACATCAGCCCGGCATCACCACCCCCATGCAGGCGCGAGGCCACCTCGTCGCCTTCGACCTCGCGGCGGGCGCCGGCCGCAAGGAAGCCGCCGCGCTGCTGCGCCGCTGGTCCGACACGGCCCGGCGGCTGATGGCGGGCGAGCCGGCCGGGACCCGGGACACCGACGTGGCCCGGGACGCCGGCCCCTCCTCGCTGACCCTCACCTTCGGCTTCGGCCACAGCTTCTTCGGCCGGACCGGGCTGGAGAAACAGCGCCCGGTGGCACTCGACCCGCTTCCCGACTTCTCCTCCGACCACCTCGACAAGAACCGCAGCAACGGCGACCTGTGGGTGCAGATCGGCGCCGACGACGCCCTGGTGGCCTTCCACGCCCTGCGCGCGATCCAGCAGGACGCGGGAACGGCCGCCCGTATCCGCTGGCAGATGAACGGCTTCAACCGCTCGCCCGGCGCCACCGCCCACCCCATGACCGCCCGCAACCTCATGGGCCAGGTCGACGGCACCCGCAACCCGAAGCCCGCCGACGCCGACTTCGACCAGCGGATCTTCGTGCCGGAGGCACCCGGGTCGGGGAAGGGCGCACCGGCCTGGATGGCGAACGGCTCCTACGTCGTCGTACGCCGCATCCGCATGCTCCTCGACGACTGGGAGAAGCTGTCGCTCAAGGCCCAGGAGGACGTCATCGGACGCCGCAAGTCCGACGGGGCACCGCTGTCCGGAGGGAGCGACGCCACCGAGACGACGGAGATGGACCTGGAGAAGACGGACGGCTCCGGGAAACTCGTCGTTCCCATCAACGCCCACGCCCGGATCACCCGCCCCGACCAGAACGGCGGCGCGGCCATGGTCCGCCGCCCCTTCTCGTACCACGACGGCTTCGACGCCGACGGCGTCCCGGACGCCGGGCTGCTCTTCATCTGCTGGCAGGCCGATCCGCTGCGGGGCTTCGTGCCCGTGCAGCGCAAGCTGGACCGGGGCGACGCGCTGTCGCAGTTCATCCGGCACGAGGCGAGCGGCCTGTTCGCGGTACCGGGCGGGGCGTCGGAGGGAGAGTACGTGGGGCAGCGGCTGCTGGAGGGGTGAAACCGGTGGTGAATCACCCCGCGGAGGGGCTGGGGCGCGACGCGTGAGCCTGGCGTCCCCGGGCCCATTAGGGTGAGGACATGCCAGCCAGTTACGCGTATCTCGGCCCCGAAGGCACCTTCACCGAAGTCGCCCTGCGCACCCTTCCGGAGACGGCGACCCGGGAACTGGTCCCGTACGTCTCCGTGCAGTCCGCGCTCGACGCGGTGCGCACCGGCGAGGCCGAGGCCGCGTTCGTGCCGATCGAGAACTCCGTCGAGGGCGGCATCACCACCACCCTGGACGAGCTGGTCGCCGGCCAGCCGCTGATGATCTACCGCGAGGTGCTGCTCTCCATCACCTTCGCGCTGCTGGTCCGCCCCGGCACCAAGCTGTCGGACATCAAGACGGTCACCGCCCACCCGGCCGCCCAGCCCCAGGTTCGCAACTGGCTCAAGACGCACCTCCCGGATGCCGCCTGGGAGTCGGCCGCCTCCAACGCGGACGGCGCCCGCCTGGTGCAGGAGGGCCGGTACGACGCGGCCTTCGCCGGCGAGTTCGCCGCGGGGCGCTACGGCCTCGAGGTGCTGGAGGCAGACATCCACGACGCGGAGAACGCCCAGACCCGCTTCGTGCTGGTGGGCCGCCCGGCCCGGCCCGCGGCACCGACCGGCGCGGACAAGACCTCCGTCGTGCTCTGGCAGCGCGACGACCATCCCGGCGGCCTGCGCGACCTGCTGGGCGAGTTCGCCACCCGGGGCGTCAACCTGATGCTGCTCCAGTCCCGGCCCACCGGTGCCGGCATCGGCAATTACTGCTTCTGCATCGACGCCGAGGGGCACATCTCCGACCGGCGGGTGGCCGATGCGTTGATGGGCCTGAAGCGGTCCTGTCTCCAGGTGCGCTACCTCGGGTCGTACCCGCGGGCGGAGGTCGAGCCGGCCGACGTGGACGCGCTGCGGCCCGGCACCTCGGACGAGGCGTTCGTCGCGGCGGCGGACTGGGTGGCGCGCTGCCAGGACGGCCGGTTCTGATCACCGGGCCTATCGGCTGATTTTCCTCGTCCGCCCGTTGTCCACAGAAGTTATCCACAGGTCCTCTTCTCGACCTGGGGACAAGTCGACAACGAAACGGCATTCAGTCGACATATCCCCCTACGGGGCCCCTCTTCACCCACAGGGGCCCAGGTCACCCTTCGTCCACCTGTTTCTTGCACCCCATTCTCCGGAGTGACACCGGGTGCCCCGTTTCCACTCGAAAGTGGAGGCGTGGAGGGTTTGGGCAGTCCACCCGCCGGAATTGGGAATGATCGCTTCCGTGAGTCCACAGATCTTTCGCACACCCTGTGGATAACTTTTCCGGACCGTGGATTCCTGTGGACAGCCGCTCCCCAAGTCCCGTTCTCCACAAGCGAATCCGGTCAACGGAGTGCCCGGTGGCGCCTCGTTCCGGGGACGGCGCAACGCCTCATTGACCGGCCTCATCGACCGGTCGCACGGAACGTGGGACCCGCGTCCGGCAATAGTGGGTCGAGACCCGACACCGCGCACCGGTAGCCTTGACCGCGTGATTGACCTTCGCCTGCTCCGTGAGGACCCCGACCGTGTGCGCGCGTCGCAGCGCGCCCGTGGAGAGGACGTCGCGCTCGTCGACTCCCTCCTGTCCGCCGACGAACGGCGCAGGTCGTCCGGCGTCCGCTTCGACGAGCTGCGCGCCGAGCAGAAGGGTCTCGGCAAGCTGATCGGCAAGGCCACCGGAGACGAGAAGGCCGAACTGCTCAAGCGGGCCGAGCAGCTCAAGACCGACGTCAGGGCCGCCGACACCGAGCGCGACGCGGCCGACGCCGAGACCCAGGAGCTGCTCCAGCGGCTCGGCAACCTCGTCCACCCCGACGTGCCCGTCGGCGGCGAGGAGGACTTCGTCACGCTGGAGACGCACGGCACGCACCGCGACTTCGCCGCCGAGGGCTTCGAGCCCAGGGACCACCTGGAGCTGGGCCAGCTGCTCGGCGCCATCGACGTGGAGCGCGGCGCCAAGGTCTCCGGCTCGCGCTTCTACTTCCTGACCGGTGTGGGCGCCCTCCTGGAGCTCGCCCTGGTCAACGCGGCGATCGCGCAGGCCACGGCGGCCGGCTTCACGCCGATGCTGACCCCGGCGCTGGTGCGCCCGCAGTCGATGGCCGGCACCGGCTTCCTCGGCCAGGCCGCCCAGGACGTCTACCACCTCGACAAGGACGACCTGTACCTGGTCGGCACCTCCGAGGTGCCGCTCGCCGCGTACCACATGGACGAGATCCTGGACGCCGAGCGCCTGCCGCTGCGCTACGCCGGCTTCTCGCCCTGCTTCCGCCGCGAGGCGGGCTCGCACGGCAAGGACACCCGGGGCATCTTCCGCGTGCACCAGTTCGACAAGGTCGAGATGTTCTCCTACGTCCTTCCCGAGGACTCGCAGGCCGAGCACCAGCGCCTGCTGGAGTGGGAGAAGCAGTGGCTGACGTCGCTGGAGCTGCCGTTCCGGGTGATCGACGTGGCCTCGGCCGACCTGGGCTCCTCGGCCGCGCGCAAGTACGACTGCGAGGCGTGGATCCCGACCCAGGGCAAGTACCGCGAGCTGACCTCGACCTCGGACTGCACCGAGTTCCAGTCCCGGCGGCTGTCGATCCGCGTCCGCGAGGGCAAGAAGGTGCGCCCGCTGGCCACGCTCAACGGCACGCTGTGCGCCGTTCCCCGCACCATCGTGGCGATCCTGGAGAACCACCAGCAGGCCGACGGTTCGGTCCGCGTCCCCGAGGTGCTGCGCCCGTACCTGGGCGGCCGGGAGGTCCTGGAGCCGGTGGCCAAGTGACTGACACCGGCACCGCCACGGTCCCCGGCACCGATGCCGCCGGGGGTTTCCCGTACCGGCTGATCGCGACCGACCTCGACGGCACGCTGCTGCGCGGCGACGACACCGTCTCGCAGCGCACCCGTGACGCGCTCGCCGCGGCCACCGCGGCGGGCGCGGCCCACATCGTGGTCACCGGGCGGGCGGTGCCGTGGACCCGGCACATCCTGGACGACCTCGGCTACGACGGGCTGGCCGTCTGCGGTCAGGGCGCGCAGGTCTACCACGCCGGGGAGCACCGGCTGCTGACCTCCGTGACCCTGGACCGGCAGCTGGCCGGGGTGGCACTGGCCAAGATCGAGGCGGAGACCGGCCCGCTGTACCTGGCGGCGAGCCGGGACGGCCTGGACGGCGACGTACTGGTCGGTCCCGGATACGAGGTCGGGGGCGACCTTCCCGCGCTGCCGCTCACCGACGCCTCGGACTTGTGGTCGGCGCCGCTGAACAAGATCTACATCCAGCATCCGACCCTGTCCGACGACGAGCTGGCCGAGGTGGCCCGGCAGGCCGCCGGCGGCTTCGTCACGGTGACCATGGCCGGCGCGGGCGTCGTCGAGCTGCTCCCCCTCGGTCTGTCCAAGGCGACCGGTCTCTCGCTGGCGGCACGTCGGCTCGGCCTGAAGGCCGCGGACACCATCGCGTTCGGTGACATGCCCAATGACGTCCCCATGTTCGGCTGGGCGGCCCGGGGTGTGGCCATGGCCAACGCCCACGAGGAGCTGAAGGCGGTGGCCGACGAGGTGACGTCCTCCAACGACGAGGACGGCATCGCGGTGGTACTGGAGCGTCTGTCGGCCTGATCCCGGCCCGGCGGTCCTCACCGAAGCGGCCTCGCGCACGGTCCGGACGGCACCGGCGTCCCCGTCGGTCGGCCCACGCGGGGCATCCCGTGTGCTCGAAGCGGCCTTCCGTTGCGCCGGCGCCGTCCGGCCTCGTGCATCCCCCACAGTGCCGCCGCGGAGAGCCGGGCGCCACCGATTAAAAGCGGACGTACACCGCGTTACCGACGGCTCGCCGCCCACCGGGCCGCCGCAGGCCGCCGTCTCCCCACGGGCCACCGCGTCCCGGTACGGCTCCCCGCCCGGGACCGGGCGGAGCGGTCACTCCTCCCCGGCGAGGGTCAGCGACCGCAGCTTCTGGCCGGCGTACCAGGTGGCGAGCACGGTCACCGCGGCGAGCAGCACCGTCGCGGTGGGCAGGCCGACGTCGGAGGTCACCAGGTTCCCGTCGGCGACCTTCTGGGCCACCGCCAGCGACCACTGCTGGACGCTCAGCGTGCGGGCCCCCGGCACCAGGGAACCGAACAGGGCCTCCCAGACCAGGGCGTAGACGAGACCGAAGACCACCGCGTGCCGGGACACCGTGCCCAGCAGCAGGAACAGGGCGGCGTAGGCGATGGAGGCGACCAGCGCGGCGATCGTGTAGGCGACGGCGACCTGCTGGCCGTTGCCGTTGAGGATCAGGCCGGCGAGCAGCGTGGGCACGGCGGAGAAGACCATCGTCACGGCTATGGCGACGATCAGCTTGGTGAAGATGATCGTCGGCCGCTTGATCGGCTTCGACAGCAGGTACACCACCGAACCGTCGTCGATCTCGGGGCCGATGGCGCCGGTGCCGGCGATGACGCCGATGATCGGCACCATGGTGGCGAGGGCGAACCCGCCCAGCACGTCCGCGGCGGTCTGGTCGTCGGCTCCGGCGAGGGCGCGCACGGCGACGGCGATGACGAGCAGCAGCAGGGGGAGCGCGCCGAGGATGAGGGCCCGGCGGCGGCCGAGCAGGGCCCGGTAGGTGAGCCGGGCGACTGTGGGGTCGTACATTCTTCGGCCTCCTACGCCGCGACGAGATACGAGAAGACGGACTCGAGGGACTCGTCGGAGGGCGAGACCGTGAGGAGTCGGATGCCGTGGTCGCGGGCGACCTTCGGCAGCAGGGCCGTGAACCGGCCGAAGTCGACGGCCTGGATGCGCAGGGCGCCCTCGGCGAGGTCGACCTCGATGCCGGACGTCGACGGGTCGGCGATCAGCGCTGCCGCGAGGGCCCGGTCGTCGCTGGAACGCACCAGGTAGCGGTGCGGCCGGTCGGTCATCAGGCGGCGGATCTTGCGGAAGTCGCCGCTGGCCGCGTGGCGTCCGGCGACGATGACCTCGATGTGCCAGGCGAGCTGTTCGACCTCTTCGAGGATGTGCGAGGAGAAGAGCACGGTGCGGCCCTCGTCGCCCATGCGCCGCAGCAGGTCCATGAGCTGCATGCGCTGGCGCGGGTCCATGCCGTTGAACGGCTCGTCGAGCAGGAGCAGCGACGGCTGGTGGACCAGGGCGGAGGCCATTTTCACGCGCTGGCGCATGCCCTTGGAGTAGGTGGCGATCTTCCGGTCCTGGGCGTAGGCCATCTCCACCGTGGCCAGCGCCTCGTCGGCCGCCTTGGCGCCCAGGCCGTGCAGCTCGGCGTTGGCGAGGACGAACTCGCGGCCGGTGAGGAAGTCGTACATCGCCTCCCGCTCGGGGACGATGCCGATGTGCTTGTAGATGTCCTCGTTGCGCCAGACCGGCTGACCGTCGAGGGTGACGCTGCCGGTGGAGGGGGCGAGGAAGCCGCCCATCATGTTGATGAGGGTGGACTTTCCCGCGCCGTTGGGACCCAGCAGGCCGGTGACGCCGGGGCCGATCGTCATGGTGATGTCGTTGACGGCGACCACGTTGCCGAACCAGCGGGAGACGTGGTCGATGTTCAGCGTGGTCACAGTCCCACCTTCTTGTAGCGGCGCATCAGCAGGCCGTAGGCGCCGGCGATCAGGCCCAGGGTGACGAGGACGTAGACGGCGCCCTCACCGTTGCTCGGGCCGACCCCGCCGGGAGCGGCCGAGGTGGCGCCCAGGAAGGCGGACTGCACTCCGTCGATGAGGGTGATCGGCGAGAACAGGCCTATCCAGGCGACGGCTCCGGAGCTGCCCTGGACGTCCGCGATGGCCTGGAGCGTGGAGACCGCGCCGTAGGTGATGGTCAGGACGGCGATCACGGCCGCGATGCCGAAGCCGCGGCGCGGGGTGACCGAGGCCACGACCAGACCGAGGCCGGCGAAGAGCAGGGAGAGCAGTGCCACGGAGACCAGTCCCTGGGCGAACCCCTTGGTCTGGTCCGCGAAGTCGAGTTTGGCGAGCAGCGCGCCCACGTATAGCACCAGCAGGGGTGCGGCGGTGAGGATGAAGAGGGCGGAGGCCAGCGAGGCGTACTTGGCGCGGACGTAGTCGGAGGTCTCGATCGGCCGGGAGAAGTACAGCGGCACGGTCTTGAAGCGCAGGTCGCGCGAGACGGACTGCGGGGCCTGGGCCGCGACGTAGAGGCTGATGACGGCCTGCAGGACGATCGCGTAGCGCGTGTAGTCCAGGGGCAGGTCGTCGGCCTTGGTGGCGACGGCGACCGCGACGATGATGCCCGCCGGGAGGCACATCACCACGAACAGCAGCATCGGCAGCACCTTGGACTTGGCGGAACGGCCGAGGCCGTAGGCGCCGCGCAGGGACTGCGAGTACAGCGAGCGACGGGCGTAGGCGCGGCCGAGGCGGGGGCCGTCGTAGCTGCGGTAGCCGATGTTGTGGATGCGGGTCTGGTCACCCGGGACCGTGGCTGTGGGCTGTTCAGCTGCCATGGCCGACCGCCTCCTTCCGTGCTGCGTCGTTGTCGGTGAAGACCTCCGAGATGTGGTGCCGGCGCTGCTCCATGCGGACCAGGCCGAGGCCGAGGTCGGCTATGACGTCCCGGACCAGGTCGTAGGTCTCCTCGCCCGCCGCGGTGAGCAGCAGGACGTGGCCGGCACCGGGCAGACCGCTGCCGTCCTGGACGGTCACCCCGCGCGCGTCGAGCGCGTCGCGCACCGCTCGGGTGCCGTCGGGGTGTTCGTCGGTGTCGGTGACCTCGATCGCGAGGGTCGTGGTGGTCTGGGTGAAGTCCGTGGTGGAGCTGGAGCGCAGCAGCTTGCCGCCGTCCACGACGACGACGTGGTCGCAGGTGCGTTCCAGTTCGCCCAGCAGGTGGGAGGTGACCAGGACGGAGATGCCGAAGTCGGTGTGGATGCGGCGGATGAGGCCGAGCATCTCGTCGCGGCCGACCGGGTCGAGACCGTTGGTCGGCTCGTCGAGGAAGACCAGCTGGGGGTCGTGGACGAGGGCCTGCGCGAGCTTCACGCGCTGTTTCATGCCCGTCGAGTAGCCGCCGATGGGGCGGTAGCGCTCCTCGTACAGGCCGACGTGGCGCAGGGTGTCGGCGGTGCGCTCGCGGGCGGCGGTGGGCGGCAGGCCGGACATGCGTGCCATGTGGACGACGAACTCGGTGGCCGAGACGTCGGGTGG
This sequence comes from Streptomyces sp. KPB2, assembly GCF_003950055.1. Classification (NCBI taxonomy): domain Bacteria; kingdom Bacillati; phylum Actinomycetota; class Actinomycetes; order Kitasatosporales; family Streptomycetaceae; genus Streptomyces; species Streptomyces sp. KPB2. The sequence continues at coordinate 4,214,264 of NZ_CP034353.1, read as the reverse complement.
CAGGCAGTCGTGTTCCGGCATGTAGCCGACCCGCTCGCGGATGTCGGCGCCCTTGGTGGCGACATCGAGTCCGAGCACTTCGGCCCGGCCCTCGGTGGCGGGAGACAGACCCAGCAGGATCTTGATCAGGGTGGACTTGCCGGCGCCGTTGGCACCGACGAGTCCGGTCACACCGGGTCCGACGTCCACGGAGAGCCGGTCGAGCGCGGTCACCCGGGGGAACCGCTTGCTCAGGCTTTCGGTCGCGATCACAGTCACATCCACGACAGTAGTGACGGGCGCCACTGCGGTCGTCAGACCGCAGAGCCGTCTTCGCGTCAGACTCGAGTAGTACGGGCCCGTAGGGGATGCCGTACCTGAGAGCCACCGAGTGGGCTTCCGCACCGCGCAAGCAGCCCTGGCGACCGCCCTATTGACGTTGGGTCTAACAACTGGGAGATTCGGCGACGTCGCGTTACGCGTGAGTAGCACGGTCGGAAGGACCGCGCCGGGACGGGGGTCCGCCACCGGCACCGGCCACCGAGGAGCGAGCGCCTTCGGGCGGACGACGATCTGCCGCACGAGCGGCGCTGGGCGGAGGAGGCATGACGGTGCTGAACGGCGGGCGAGAGCGCTGGGTGCGCACGGGCGGGGTCGAGCTGTGCGTCGTGGAGCTGGGCGATCCCCGGCAGCCCACGGTCGTCCTGGTGCACGGCTACCCGGACAGCAAGGAGGTCTGGTCCGAGGTCGCCGCCCGCCTGACCGGCCGCTTCCACGTGGTCCTCTACGACGTCCGCGGCCACGGCCGGTCCACCGCGCCGAGCCCGCTGCGGGGCGGGTTCACGCTGGAGAAGCTGACGGACGACTTCCTGGCCGTGGCCGACGCGGTCAGCCCGGACCGCCCGGTGCACCTGGTGGGCCACGACTGGGGGTCGGTGCAGTCCTGGGAATTCGTCACGGTCAGGCGCACGGAGGGCCGCATCGCTTCCTTCACGTCGATGTCCGGCCCCTCCCTGGACCACTTCGGGCACTGGATCAACCAGCGCCTCAGGCGGCCCACCCCGCGCCGGGTGGGCCAGCTCCTCGGCCAGGGCGCCAAGTCCTGGTACGTCTACCTGCTGCACACGCCGGTGCTTCCCGAGCTGGCCTGGCGCGGCCCTCTCGGCAAGCGCTGGCCGGGCATCCTGGAGCGCGTCGAGAAGATGCCGGGCGGTGACTACCCGACCCCGTCCCTGCCGTCGGACGCGGCCCACGGGGCGTGGCTGTACCGGGACAACGTCCGGCCCCGGCTGCGCAGACCGCGTGAGGACGCCTACGCACACGCACCCGTGCAGCTCATCACGCCCCTCGGCGACGCGTTCCTGTCGGAGCGGCTCTACGACGGACTGGAGCTGTGGGCACCGCGGCTCACCCGGCGCACGCTGCCCGCCAAGCACTGGGTGCCGCGCACCCGGCCGGACCGGCTGGCGGACTGGATCACGGAGTTCGTCACCGCCACCGAGGACGGCCGCCCCGGGACCGCCGCGAGCGGGAAGTACGCGGACCGCTTCGGCGGGCAGCTCGTCCTGGTCACCGGTGCGGGCAACGGCATCGGGCGGGCGACGGCGCTGGCGTTCGCCGAGGCCGGTGCGCGCGTGGTGGCCGTCGACCTTGACGCCGAGGCCGCCGACCGGACCGCGGAGCTGTCCCGGCTGATCGGTGCGCGCGCCGCCTGGGCGGAGGCCGTGGACGTCTCCGACGGGCAGGCCATGGAGAAGCTGGCGGCCAGGGTCGCCGCCGAGTACGGCGTGGTGGACGTGCTCGTGAACAACGCGGGGATCGGACTGTCCGGCTCCTTCTTCGACACCACGCCGGAGGACTGGAAGAAGGTCCTCGACGTCAATCTGTGGGGCGTGATCCACGGCTGCCGTCTGTTCGGCCGGCAGATGGCCGAACGCGGGCAGGGCGGGCACATCGTCAACACCGCCTCGGCGGCCGCGTTCCAGCCCTCCCGGGCGCTCCCCGCCTACGGAACCTCCAAGGCGGCCGTGCTGATGCTGAGCGAGTGCCTGCGCGCCGAGCTGGCCGGTCGGGGGATCGGCGTCACGGCGATCTGCCCCGGCCTGGTGAACACCAACATCACCTCCACGGCGCACTTCGCGGGGGTGGACGCCGAGGAGGAGAAGCGCCGGCAGCAGCGCGCCGCCCGGCTGTACGGGGCGCGCAACTACCCGCCGGAAAAGGTGGCGGACGCCGTCCTGGAGGCGGTCGTGCACAACCGGGCCGTGGTGCCGGTGACGCCGGAGGCACGGGGCGCCCACCTCATGTCCCGCTTCGCCCCAGGGGCGTTGAGGCGTCTCGCCCGCGTGAACCCGCCTCTCTAGTTTCCACAGGCCATCCCAATCAGCCTGTGGATAACCGGACTTGACTGTGGATCAAACCTCGCGAGCGATAATCCTTCGCGTGACGCGCGTCTCACCAGGCAGGCTGGTGCCATGCAACAGGAACGCTCGGTGAAGGTGTCCAAGTACCTGTCGAAGCACCTGCGCCACCAGCCCGAGAGGATCGGGCTCACGCTCGACGAGGGCGGCTGGGTCGAGATCGACACGCTGATCGCCGCGGCGGCCGCACACGGCTTCCGCGTCACCCGCGACGAGCTCCACCACGTGGTCGCCACCAACGACAAGCGGCGCTTCGCTGTCGACGGCACCCGCATCCGAGCCAGCCAGGGCCACAGCATCGACGTGGATCTGGGACTGCCCCCGGCGACCCCGCCGCCGTACCTCTTCCACGGAACCGTCGCCCGCCACCTGGAGTCCATCCGCAGCGAGGGACTGCGGCCCATGAACCGGCACGACGTGCACCTCTCGCCCGACCGCGCGACCGCCACCCGGGTCGGAGCCCGCCGCGGCCGGCCGGTCGTCCTCTCGGTGGACGCCGCCGCCATGCACCGCGACGGACACGTCTTCCACGTCAGCGCGAACGGGGTCTGGCTGACGAAGGCCGTGCCGTCCCGCCACCTGCGCTTTCCCGCTCCGCACTGACCCCGCATGATCGAGGGCATGGAGCACCTCCCCACCACCCAGTCCGCCGTCACCGCCCTCCGCGCCATCGCCGAGGAGTACGCGCTGGAGATCGAAGTCACCGACGACATCGGTGCCGACCAGACCTCCCGCCGCAGTGCCGCGGGCGTGGGGGTGACCACCGACGCCGACGGCTCCCTCCCGCACGAGGCGTATGTCGAGTTCGGCGGCGTTCCCCGGGTGAGCGTCCGGCTCTTCCCCGAGGACGACGCCCTGATCACCGTCGAGAACGTGGAGTGCCCCGACGTCCCACGTGACGAGGTGCCCGCGTTCCTGCGCTCCGTCTTCGACGGCCGCGCCTTCGTCAAGGGGCGCCGCTTCCCACCCGGGTACCACCTGATCGTGCCGCTGCCCGGTAACCGCACGCACCGGGAGTACGTGCCAATGATCTTTCTCAGCCCGTGGCTGAGCAGTCGCGTACGGTGAGGCCGGGGGCCGTTTCACGTGAAACCGGAGACGGCCGCATAGGCTCGATGACATGAGCCTGCGCCTGAGCACCGTGATCCTCCCCCATCGCCGCTGGCACGAGGGCGGCCGTTCGACCTGGACGCGGGCGGAGCAGCTCGGCTTCCACACCGCGTACACCTACGACCACCTCTCCTGGCGCAGCTTCCGGGACGGCCCCTGGTTTGGTGCCGTACCCACCCTGACGGCCGCCGCAGCCGTGACCGAGCGGTTGCGGCTGGGCACCCTGGTCACCTCGCCGAACTTCCGGCACCCGGTGACGCTCGCCAAGGAACTGATCTCCCTCGACGACATCTCCGGCGGGCGGATCACCCTCGGCATAGGAGCGGGCGGCACCGGCTTCGACGCCACGGCGCTGGGCCAGGAGCCGTGGACACCGCGTGAGCGGGCGGACCGGTTCGGCGAGTTCCTGCCGCTGCTCGACCGGCTGCTGACCGAGGACGCCGTGTCGTACGAGGGCGACTTCTACTCGGCCCACGAGGCACGCAACATCCCGGGCTGTGTACAGCGCCCCCGGCTGCCCTTCGCGGTGGCCGCGACCGGCCCGCGGGGACTGGCGCTCGCCGCACGGCACGGGCAGGCGTGGGTGACCACCGGCGACCCGAAGCTGTTCGAGAACGGCACCCCCGAGCAGTCCGACCGGGCCCTGCGCCAGCAGGCCGACCGACTGGCCGACGCCTGTGCCGCGATCGGCCGCGAGGTGGGTGAGCTGGACCGGGTCCTGCTCACCGGCTTCACCCCGGAGCGCAACCGCCCGCTGCAGTCCGTGGACGCCTTCGTGGACTTCGCCGGGCGTCACCAGGACCTGGGCTTCACCGAGCTGGTCGTCCACTGGCCGATCGCCGACTCCGACTTCGCCGCGGACGAGAAGGTCTTCGAGCGGATCGCCATGGAGGCGCCCGCGCAGTTGCAGGGGTGACGGCAGGCAGGAGAAGGCGGTGCAAGAAAGGTCCGCGCATGAGAGCCGTAGCTCACATATGTGCGGACCCTCGCACGGGCGTGCACGCATATGCGTGACAATGACCGGGTGACCTCAGCGACCCGAAAGCCCGAGCCCCCGGCCGCCGCCACCCGCCCGCGGCTCATCGCCACCGACCTCGACGGCACCCTGCTGCGCGACGACAAGTCGGTCTCCCCGCGCACGGTCGCCGCCCTGGCCGCCGCGGAGAAGGCGGGCATCGAGGTCTTCTTCGTCACCGGCCGTCCCGCCCGCTGGATGGACGTCGTCAGCGCCCACGTACACGGGCACGGCCTCGCCATCTGCGGCAACGGTGCCGCCGTGGTCGACCTGCACGGCGGCCCGGGCAAGCACAGGTTCGTGAAGGTCCGCGAGCTGCCGCGGGAGAACGCGCTGGACGCCGTACGGCTGCTGCGCCAGGCGGCGCCCGGCACGGTGTACGCCGTCGAGCAGACGTACGGCTTCCACCAGGAGCCGGCCTATCCGAAGCTGCACATGGAGGTGCCCGACGACCTCCTGCCCGCCGAGGAGATCCTGGCACCGGGCGGTCGCGCCGCCGCCGAACCCGTCCTCAAGATCCTTGCCTTCCACCCGGAGCTGGACCCCGACGCCTTCCTCACGCTGGCCCGCCTCGCCCTCGGCGACCGTGCCAACGTCACCCGGTCCAGCCCCAGCGCCCTGCTGGAGATCAGCGGTCCGGACGTCTCCAAGGCCAGCACGCTCGCCCTGTGCTGCGCCGAGCGCGGCATCTCGCACGAAGAGGTCGTGGCCTTCGGCGACATGCCGAACGACGTCGAGATGCTCACCTGGGCGGGGCGGTCGTACGCGATGGGCAACGCGCATCCCGACGTGGTCGCCGCCGCCTCGGGGCGGACGGTCGCCAACAACGACGACGGGGTGGCCGTCGTGATCGAGCGGATGCTGGCGGAGCTGCCCTGAGCCCCGCCCACGTCCGGTGGCGTCACCGCAGCGGCACGCCGTGCTCCGACAGCCACGGCACCGGGTCGAGCGCCGAGCCCATCTCCGGGGTGACCCGTACCTCGAAGTGCAGGTGGGGCCCGGTGGAGTTGCCCGTGGTACCGGACTGGCCGATCCACTGCCCGGCCTCGACCCGGTCGCCCTGGTCGACGGCGACCGCGGCGAGGTGGGCGTACTGCGTGTAGTAGCCGCCCGCGTGCTGGATCACGACGTGGATGCCGAAGGCGCCGCCGCAGGACACTTTCAGCACCCGCCCCGCACCGACCGAGCGTACCGGTGTCCCGACCGGGACCGCGAAGTCCTGGCCGGTGTGCAGGTTCGCCCACCGCGACCCGCCGCTGCCGAAGGACGCGGACAGCTCGTAGGTCTCGACCGGTGCCACCCAGGCCGGGCCTGCGGGCAGGTCCGGCTGGTCGAGACGGACCGCGCCGGGGCACGAGCCGGCCGCGACGGAGGAGTCCGCCTGTCCCTCCAGCTGTGACCGCGCCGCCTCCAGCTTGCCCTCGATCTTCTTCTTCAGCCGCGCCAGTTCGGCGTTGCGCTTGTCCAGCGCCTGCCATGCCGCCTCTGCCTTGGCCTCGTCGGCGGCGAGCCGTGTCTCGGCCCGCAGGTTCTCGCCGATGGCCCGGTCGACGGCCTGATTCGCGCGGGACACGGCCCGCTGACCGCGCATCAGCTCGTCGGGGTTCTCGGCGAGCAGCATCCGCGCCGTGAGCGGCAGCCCACCGCCGTCGCGGTACTGGGCACGGGCGATGCGGCCGAGGTCCTCGCGCATGGCGTCGGTCTTCTGCCGCTGCGCGTCGAGCAGCCGCTCGTACTCCAGGGCCTTCGCGCGTTGGGTCTCAGCCGCGCGCCGCCCGTCCTCGTACTGGCGCGTGGCCGTCGCCGCGTCCTGGTACAGGCGTGCCACCTGCGGGCCGAGGGCGGTACCGGATCCGCCGTCCGCGTCCGTGCCGTCGGTGGGGCGGGCCGCGAGCAGCGCGAGTGCGCACAACAGCACCGGAACGAGCAGCGGGCGTCGGCGGGATGAGCGCATGTCAGCGATCGTGGACCGGCGGAGGGCGCGAGGTCTCGTTCGGGTCGTACGAGTGGGGGACCCGTTGCTGCACACGGATCAGTGCCGCTGCTGCACATGGGGCAACACGGCGTCGGCCTCACTCAGTACGGCGCTTCCCTCAGTACGGCGCTTCCCACAGCACCGTCGTACCGGTGCCGTCCGCCCCGATGCCCGGCCCGAGCCGACTGGTGCCGCCCACGGCCTCGGCTCGGCGCTCCAGATTGCGCAGGCCGCTGCGCCGGCCGCCCTCCGGAATGCCGACCCCGTCGTCCGCGACGGTCAGCCGCACGCCCGGCCCGCCGTCCCGCAGGGTCACCGACGCGTCCACGACCACCTCGATCCGGCTTGCGTGGGCGTGCCGGAAGGCGTTGGACAGGGTTTCGCGCAGCGCGGCGATGAGGTTCTTGGCGGTCAGGTCGCCGACAGCGGTGTCGACCGGGCCGACGAACCGGTGCGCCGGCGTGAAGCCCAGCGGTGCGGCGGCCATGGTGATCTCCCGCAGTACACGGGTGCGCAGTCCTGCGGGCGCCTCGGCCGGCTGCTGGAGCGCGAAGATCGCCGACCGGATCTCCTGGATGGTGACGTCGAGTTCCTCGACGGCCCCGCCGACCCCGTCGCGCACTTCCGGCACGGCCGACCTGCGCTGGGCGCTCTCCAGCATCATCCCCGTGGCGAACAGCCGCTGGATGACGAGATCGTGCAGGTCCCGGGCGATCCGGTCGCGGTCCTCGTACACGGCGAGCCGTTCCCGGTCGCGCTGGGCCTCGGCCATCGTGAGCGCCAGCGCCGCCTGTGAGGCGAACCGCTCGCCGAGCGCACGCTCCGTCCGGGTGAACGGGCGGTCCCCCCGGGACCGGGGCAGGGCTAGGCCCCCCAGCACCTTCCCGTCCCGGCACAGCGGCACCAGCATGACCGGCCCGTAGGAGCGCGCCGGCCCGGCCTCCAGGCGGGGGTCAGTGGCGGCGTCGTCCACGAACGCGGGCCGTCCGGCGAGCAGTTCCGCCACGATGCCGTTCTCCGGCGGGAGGACGGTGCCGAGGGCGTTCGTGGGGTGCGGTGCGTCGACGGCCACGATCTCCAGGCCGCCCCCGTCGGCCGGCAGCAGTACGAACCCGGCGGCAGCCCCGGACAGGCGGCGGGCCTGCTCGGCGACGATCTGCAGGGCATCGTCGGTGTCACCGCCCGCGAGCAGGGCGGTGGTGACGGCGACCGACCCGTCGATCCAGCGCTCCCGCTGCTGAGCGGCTTCGTGCAGTCGCGCGTTGCCTATGGCGATTCCGGCCTCGGCGGCCAGCACCCGGACCATGGCGAGGTCGTGGTCGTCGAAGGGCTCGCCCGCGTGTTTGTCGGTCAGGTAGAGGTGGCCGAAGATCTCGCCCTGCACGCGGATGGGGACTCCCAGGAAGCCGCGCGTCGGCGGGAGGTGCTCGGGCAGGCCGCGGGAACGCCGGTCCTCGGACACGTCGGTCGGCCGGACCGGTTCGGGGCCCCTGATCAGCGCGCCGAGCAGGCTCTTTCGGTCCTCCGGGCGGTGGCCGATGCGCCGGGCGGTCACGTCGTCGAGGCCGTGGTGCACGAAGTCGGCGAGGCCGTCGCCGTCCTCGTCGACGACGCCGATGGCCGCGTACCGGGCGTGTGCCAGGTCGGCGGCCGTCTCGCAGATCCGGTGGAGCGTGGTGTGCAGCTCCAGGCCGCTGCCGACGGACCGCATCGCGTCCAACAGTTTCGGCACCCGGGCCAGGAGTTCGGCCGAGGCCTCCGGGCGGGACGGCAGCGAGCCGGGAGGCGGTGCTGGGGGCATGCCCCGAGCCTAATGAGACCTTTTTGTTCGGGAAAGTCGGATTCCAGGATTTCTTTCCGAAACCGTGGCAGGAACCGTGGCCGGGTCGGCTCGGCCGGTCAGCGCGCCGCCACGAGCAGCTCCGCCGCCGCCTCCCGCCCGGCCATCTCCCGCAGCGGTCCCGGAACGGCCGCCAGCTCCGCGTAGCTGCCCCGCTGCACGACCCGGCCCCGGTCCAGGACGATCACCTCGTCCACGGCCCGCAGTCCCGCCAGCCGGTGCGTGATCAGCAGGGTCGTACGGCCCTCGGTCGCCGCCAGCAGATCGGCGGTGAGCGCGTCGGCGGTCGGCAGATCGAGGTGTTCGGCGGGCTCGTCCAGCACCAGGACGGGGAAGTCGGCGAGCAGCACCCGGGCCAGGGCCAGCCGCTGGCGCTGACCACCGGACAGCCGGGCCCCGTGCTCACCGACCAGCGTGTCCAGGCCGTCGGGCAGGCTGTCGGCCCACTCCAGCAGCCGGGCCCGCGCCAGCGCGTCGCGCAGCTCGCCCTCGGTGGCGTCCTTCCTGGCCAGGAGCAGGTTCTCGCGGACCGAGCTGTCGAAGAGGTGCGCGTCCTGGGCGCACAGTCCGACGCGCCGCCGCACGGCGTCGCCGGCCAGGGCGTAGGCGTCGACACCGGCCAGCGTGTAGGAGCCGGCGTCCGCGTCGAGGAAGCGCAGCAGGACCTGGGCCAGGGTCGTCTTGCCGGACCCGGACGGTCCGACCACGGCGACACGGCGGCCCTCCGCCAGTGTCAGGTCCAGCTCCGCCAGCGCGTCCCTGTCCTGCCCGGCGTGACGCGCGGACAGTCCCTTGAGGACCAGCGGGAACGGCGAGGTGGGCGCCTGCCGGGGTGTCTCCGGCTCCCGCACCGGCTCCGGGGCATCGAGCACCTCGTGCACGCGCTCGGCGCTCCGGAGCACGCGCTGCCGGTACTGCACGGCGAGCGGCAGGCCGAGTACGGCCTCGAAGGCGGCCAGCGGGGTCAGGACGACGACGGCCAGAGCCACCCCGGCGAGCCGGCCGTCGGCGACCGCCTGGACCCCGACGAGGGCGGCGCCCGCGACCGTCAGACCGGAGACGAGCGCCGTGAGTCCGTCGCCCAGCGCGGTGGCGGTGGCGGCCCGCGAGGCGATCCGGGTGAGGGTGCCGTCGGCCCGCCGCGCCTCGGCGGCACGCCCGGGCAGGGCACCGGCGACGGTCAGCTCGGCGGTGCCAGTGAGCAGGTCGGTCACCCGGGTGGCGAGTACGCCCTTGGCAGGGGCGAGCCTGCGCTCGGCGCGCCGTGCCACGGCGGCGGTGACCAGCGGGACACCGGCACCGGCCGCGAGCAGGCCGACCGCGAGCACGGCACCCGCCTCCGGCAGCAGCCAGGCCGTGAAGCCCACCGACGCGGCGGAGACGATCAGCGCGCCACCGGCGGGCAGCAGCCAGCGCAGCCAGTAGTCCTGCAGGGTGTCGACATCGGCGACGAGCCGGGACAACAGGTCGCCCCGGCGGCTGCGGCGCAGCCCCGCGGGGGCCAGCCGCTCCAGCCTGCGGTAGACGGCGACCCGTGTGTCGGCCAGCATCCGCAGCACGGCGTCGTGCGACACGAGCCGCTCCGCGTAGCGGAACACGGCCCGTCCGATGCCGAAGGCACGCGTCGCCGTCACGGCCACCATCAGGTACAGCACCGGCGGCTGCTCGGAGGCGCGCGAGATGAGGTACCCGGAGGTCGCCATCAGGCCGACGGCGCTGCCGAGGGCCAGAGTGCCGAGCAGCAGCGCGAGTCCCAGCCGACCGCTGCGGGCCCCGGACATGGCGCGGACCCTGGACAGCACGCCTCCCCGGGCCCCTGGAGCACGCTCGGTGCGCCGAGGGGACTCGGCGACCGGCTCGTCGAAGGCGTCCGGGGCGGGCAGGCGCGTGCTTCCCCGCGCGGCGGCCGGCAGCCCGCCGATGTCCTCGGCGGCGACGACGGCCGGCGCCTCCAGCCGCACCACCCGGTCGGCCACCTCCAGCAGTGCCGGCCGATGCACCACGAGCAGGACCGTTCGCCCCTGCGCCAGCCTGCGCACGGCGTCCACGACCTCGGCCTCGGTGGCCCCGTCCAGGGCCGCCGTCGGCTCGTCGAGCAGCAGCACCGGCCGGTCCGCGAGGAATGCCCGGGCCAGCGCGAGCCGCTGCCGCTGTCCGGCGGACAGACCGGTTCCGTCCTCCCCGAGGAGCGTCGCCGTGCCCTTGGGGAGCGCGTCCACGAACTCCAGGGCTCCCGCGTCCCGCAGCGCCTGCCGTACGGCGGTGTCGTCGGCGTCGGGCCGGGCCAGCCGTACGTTCTCCGCGATGGTGCCGGCGTACAGGTGCGGATGCTGCGGCACCCAGGCGACCCGGGCGTGCCACTCGGCCATGTCGAGGGAGGCGAGGTCGGCCCCGCCGATCCGGACCCGTCCGCCGGTCGGGGGCACGAAGCCGAGGAGGGCGTTCAGGAGCGTCGACTTGCCCGCCCCGCTGGGGCCGACGAGCGCCACCGTCTCTCCGGGTTCCACGGTGAAGGTGACGTCCGTGACCGCGTCCGCGGTGCGTTCCGGGTAGCGGACCGTCACGTCTTCGAAGGCCAGGGCACCGTCCACCGGCACCCGGCCGGTGCCCGACGCCGGTACGGGACGCTCCAGCACCTCGAAGATGTCCTCGGCGGCGGCGAGGCCCTCGGCCGCCGCGTGGTACTGCGCTCCCACCTGCCGCAAGGGCAGATAGGCCTCGGGTGCGAGGACGAGCACGACCAGGCCGTCGTACAGCGCCATGTCCCCGTGGACCAGGCGCATGCCGATGGTGACGGCGACGAGCGCCACGGACAGCGTGGCGAGCAGTTCCAGCGCGAAGGACGACAGGAAGGCGATCCGCAGCGTCCGCATGGTCGCCCGGCGGTACTCGCCGGTGATGCGTTTGATCGACTCCGCCTGTGCCTTGGCCCGGCCGAAGACCTTCAGCGTCGGCAGCCCCGCGACCACGTCCAGGAAGTGTCCGGACAGCCTCGACAGCAGCCGCCACTGGCGGTCCATCCGGGATTGGGTGGCCCAGCCGATCAGCATCATGAAGATCGGGATGAGGGGTAGGGTGCCGACGATGATGGCCGCCGAGACCCAGTCCTCGGTGACGATGCGGGCCAGCACTGCCACCGGCACGACCACTGCGAGGCCGAGCTGCGGCAGATAGCGCGAGAAGTAGTCGTCGAGGGCGTCGACGCCCCGGGTGGCGAGCGCGACCAGCGATCCGGTCCGCTGGCCGCTCAGCCAGCCTGGGCCGAGCGCGGTGGCCCGTTCCAGCAGCCGGCCCCGCAGCTCCGACTTCACCGCGGCACTCGCCCGGTGTGCGGCCAGTTCGGTGAGCCAGCCGACCAGCGCCCGTCCGCAGGCGACGGCCACCAACAGCAGGAGGGGGGTACGGAGTCCGGCGGCCGTCGTGCCGTGCTGGAAGGCGCCGACCACCACCTCGGCGATGAGCATCGCCTGCGCGACGAGCAAGCCGGCCCCGACGGCCCCCAGAGCGACGACCGCTGCCAGGAAGAACCGGGTCGCACGGGCGTAGCGCAGAAGACGTGGATCGATGGGTTTCACGTGAAACAGGCCTTCCTGCCCTGGGGTTGCGGTGTCACCGTGTTTCACGTGAAACGCAGTGACACCGCATCCCGTTGGACTCAGTGCGCGGCGTCGGCGAGGTGCTGGGTACCGATGCGCTTGCGGAACACCCAGTACGTCCAGCCCTGGTAGAGCAGAACGACCGGCGTGGCGATCACGGCCAGCCAGGTCATGATCTTCAGCGTGTAGGCGCTGGACGAGGCGTTGGTGACGGTGAGGCTCCAGTCCGCGTTCAGCGTGGACGGCATGACGTTCGGAAAGAGCGTCAGGAAGAGCATCGCCACGGCGGCCACGATGGTGACGCCGGACAGGGCGAACGACCAGCCCTCGCGCCCGGCCTGGTTCGCCATCAGCGCGGCGACCAGGGCGGCGACGGCCACCACCAGGGCGACCAGGCTCTTGGCGTCCCCGCTGTCGGCCTGCGTCCAGAGCAGGAAGGCCAGGGCCAGCACGGCCGTGACCAGGCCGACGCGCAGCGCCAGGGTCCGCGCCCGCTCACGGATCTCACCGACGGTCTTGAGCGCGGTGAACACCGTCCCGTGGAAGGTGAACAGCGTCAGCGTCACCAGGCCGCCCAGGAGGGCGTACGGGTTGAGCAGGTCCCAGACCGAGCCGACGTACTCCAGGTCCCGGTCGATCTCCACGCCGTGGACGATGTTGCCGAAGGCCACGCCCCACAGGAAGGCGGGGATCAGCGAGGTCCAGAAGATCGCCGTCTCCCAGTTGCGCTGCCAGTTCTCCTCGGGCCGCTTGACGCGGTACTCGAAGGCGACGCCCCGGACGATCAGGCAGACCAGGATGACCAGCAAGGGGAGGTAGAACCCGGAGAAGAGCGTGGCGTACCACTCGGGGAAGGCGGCGAAGGTGGCGCCACCGGCCGTGAGCAGCCACACCTCGTTGCCGTCCCACACGGGGCCGATGGTGTTGATCAGCACCCGCTTCTCGGCCCGGTTCCGGGCGAGCAGCTTGGTGAGCACTCCTACCCCGAAGTCGAAGCCCTCCAGGAAGAAGTAGCCGGTCCACAGGACGGCGATCAGGACGAACCAGACGTCGTGCAGTTCCATGACTGTGCAGCTCCCTCGGCCTAGTACGAGAAGGCCATCGGCTTGTCGGCGTCACGGAGATCGCCGCCGATCTTCGTGGGCGGGTTGAGGTCGGCCTCGGTCAGCTCGGGCGGTCCCGCCTTCACGTACTTCGCGAGGAGCTTGACCTCGATGACGGCCAGGACGGCGTACAGCAGGGTGAAGACGGACATCGAGGTGATGACCTCGGCGGTGGAGACACCGGGGGAGACCGCGTCGCGGGTCTGCATCACGCCGTAGACGACCCAGGGCTGCCGGCCCATCTCGGTGAAGATCCAGCCCCAGGAGTTGGCGATCAGGGGGAACGCCATCGTCCACAGCGCCAGCAGCCAGTAGATCCGCGAGAGCTTCGCCCCGAGCGGCTTCTTCAGCAGCACGAGATGCGGGACTTCGTCCTCCCCGGTGCGCAAGGCCGGTGGCAGCAGGAACCGCTTCCGGGTCAGCCACAGGCCCAGCAGGCCGAGGGAGAAGGACGCCATGCCGAAGCCGATCATCCAGCGGAAGCCCCAGTAGGCGACGGGGACGATGGGCTTGTAGTCACCGGGGCCGAACTGCTCCTGGAGTGCCTTGTTGGTGTCGTTGATGCCGGGCACGTAGGACTCGAAGTCGCTGTGGGCGAGGAAGGAGAGCAGTCCGGGGATCTCCAGGGCGACCTTGTTGTGCCCCTTGTCGACGTCGCCGTAGGCGAACACCGAGAACGGTGCCGGCTGCTCGCCGTCCCACAGGGCCTCGGCGGCGGCCATCTTCATCGGCTGCTGCTCGTACATGACCTTGCCGAGGGTGTCGCCGCTGACCGCGGTGAGCAGGCCACCGACGGCCAGGGTCACCAGGCCGAGCCGGAGCGAGGTCCGCATCACCGGGATGTGCTTCTTGCGCATCAGGTGGAAGGCTGCGATGCCGACCATGAAGGCGCCACCGGTGAGGAAGGCCGCCGAGAAGCTGTGGAAGACCTGGTTGAGGGTGGTGTTCTGGGTGAGGACCTGCCAGAAGTCGGTGAGTTCGGCGCGGCCCTTCTCCTCGTTGATGCGGTAGCCGACGGGGTGCTGCATCCAGGAGTTGGCCGCGAGGATGAAGTACGCCGACAGCAGGGTGCCGATCGAGACCATCCAGATGCAGGCCAGGTGGATCTTCTTGGGCAGCTTGTCCCAGCCGAAGATCCACAGTCCGATGAAGGTGGACTCGAAGAAGAACGCGATCAGCGCCTCGAAGGCCAGCGGGGCACCGAAGACATCGCCGACGAAGCGCGAGTAGTCGGACCAGTTCATGCCGAACTGGAACTCCTGCACGATGCCGGTGACGACCCCCATCGCGATATTGATCAGGAAGAGCTTGCCCCAGAACTTGGTCGCCCTGAGGTACTTCTCCTTCTCCGTGCGGACCCAGGCGGTCTGCAGTCCGGCCGTGAGGGCGGCCAGCGAGATCGTCAGCGGGACGAACAGGAAGTGGTAGACGGTCGTGATGCCGAACTGCCATCGCGCCAGCGTCTCCGGCGCCAGAGCCATGTCCACGTCGTCACTCTCCTCACATCGCCACATCGCCGTGGTCAGCGGCAGTTTGCGCGTGTTTGTCACACCCAACGCGGGCGCAACCGGGACACGCTTGTGAACGCGTTCACATTCACAAGCAATTATGACCTACTGCTTTTCGACACCGGAAGGGGGGTCCCCTGTGACGTCAACCCCTTGGCAAGAACTTCAACATCTTGTTGAATCCGCGGCATGAACACCACGGACACGCAGGAGCAGTACGCACGGATACGCATCTCATGGCCGGCGGGTCAGCTCACCGCGACTCTCGAGGACACCCCCACCACGCAGGCGCTTCTCAAGGCCATGCCGCTCACCGCCTCCGCCCACACCTGGGGCGAGGAGGTGTACTTCGACACAGGTGTGTCGGTTTCACGTGAAACGGACGCGCGGCAGGTCGTCGAGCCCGGAACCGTCGCCTTCTGGACCGACGGCGACGCGCTGGCTCTCCCGTACGGACCCACGCCGATCTCGCGAGGCGACGAGTGCCGCCTCGCGAGCCCGTGCAACGTCCTCGGCCGCCTCGACGGCGACCCCCGCCTGCTGGCGACGGTGCGCGACGGCGACCCGGTACGCGTGGAGACGGTGGACGTCTGACGCCCACCGCCCCGTCAGATCTCCTTGCGGAACGCTTCCGACACCTTCAGGAAGATGTCGTTCGCCTCGCTCTCCCCGACCGTCACCCGCACACCCTCACCCGGGAACGGCCGTACGACCACGCCGGCCCGCTCGCACGCCTCGGCGAAGGCGAGCGTGCGCTCCCCCAGCCGCAGCCAGACGAAGTTGGCGTGGGCCTCCGGCACCGTCCAGCCCTGGGCGCGCAGCGCGTCGACCACGCGCGTGCGCTCGCACACCAGCGAGCCGACCCGGCCGATCAGCTCGTCCTCGGCACGCAGCGAGGCGATCGCCGCCTCCTGCGCGATCTGGCTGACCCCGAAGGGCACCGCCGTCTTGCGCAGCGCAGCCGCCACCGGCTCGTGGGCGATCGCGAACCCGACCCGCAGGCCGGCCAGGCCGTAGGCCTTGGAGAAGGTACGCAGGACGCAGACGTTCGGCCGATCACGGTAGAACTCCACGCCGTCCGGGACCTCGGCGTCGCGGATGAACTCGCGGTAGGCCTCGTCCAGGACCACCAGCACGTCGCTGGGCACCCGGTCCAGGAACCGCTCCAGCTCGGCCCGCCGCACCACCGTGCCCGTCGGGTTGTTGGGATTGCAGACGAAGATCAGCCGGGTCCGGTCGGTGATCGCGTCCGCCATCGCGTCGAGGTCGTGCACGTCGCCCGGCGTCAGCGGCACCCGCACGGACGTCGCACCGCTGATCTGCGTGATGATCGGGTACGCCTCGAAGGAGCGCCAGGCGTAGATCACCTCGTCGCCGGGGCCGGAGGTCGCCTGGATCAGCTGCTGGGCCACTCCGACCGAGCCGGTGCCGGTGGCCAGGTGGGAGAGGGGCACACCGAAGCGGTCCGACAGCTCGGCCATCAGCGAGGTGCAGGCCATGTCCGGGTACCGGTTGAAGGAGGCGGCGGCCGCCGTCACCGTCTCCATCACTCCGGGCAGGGGCGGATAGGGGTTCTCGTTGGAGGACAGCTTGTAGGCCACTGGGCCGTCGGCCGCGGCGGGCTTGCCCGGCTTGTAGGTGGGAATCCCCTCCAGCTCGGCGCGCAGCTTGGGGTTCTTCTCGCTCACCGCAGTCCTCCTCGTGACCACCACCGGCATCGAATACTTCTCACCTTATGAGGATTCGGGGCCGCTGCGTATAGGTGGGACCGGACCTCGTCCGGGTGCGACCGTGCCTCGTCCGTCACAGTGGCATCAGGGACACCAGCACACGAAGGCGCATGATTCGGGGGGCGCGCCACACATATATCTACGCGCCGGTGGCTCGCGCCGTGGCGCGCATCCCTCGTGCAGGTGAGTTGAGACCTCTTCGCAACATCCGCCACCCCGCAGGCCCCCACTGGTCAACACGCCAGGTAATGGGATGTGCGAGCCCAACTACCTTGCTTTCCAATGGCGTTCACCGTAAATGATCATGCAGAAACGTGACTGTCTACGCGTGCATATGCGTCCGCACTACCCCACCCCATGAGCCCTACTATCGGCTCGCCATGACAGCAGCAGGGAAGCACCAGGTGAGCCGCGCGGAAACCTCACGTCGAGGCAGCCGGCCGGGCCGGGCGGGTATCAGGGACGTGGCCGCCGCCGCCGGAGTATCCATCACTACCGTCTCCGATGCCCTCAACGGCAAGGGCCGACTCCCGGATGCCACCCGGCGCCATGTGCGCGAGGTCGCCGACCGGCTGGGCTACCGGCCCTCGGCCGCCGCCCGCACGCTCCGCACGGGCAAGTCCGGACTGATCGGCCTGACCGTGACGACGTACGGGGATGAACCTTTCACCTTCACCGAGTTCGCGTACTTCGCCGAGATGGCGCGCGCCGCCACGTCCGCCGCGCTCGCCCGCGGCTACGCCCTCGTCATCCTCCCGGCGACCTCCCGTCACGACGTGTGGTCCAACGTCGCACTCGACGGCACGGTCGTCATCGATCCCTCCGACCACGATCCGGTCGTCAGCGAACTGGTCCGGCAGGGCTTACCCGTCGTGTCCGACGGCCGGCCGGCCGGTTCACTGCCGGTGACCGCCTGGGTCGACAACGACCACGAGGCGGCCGTACTCGGCATCCTGGACCATCTCGCCGACGCCGGCGCCCGCAGGATCGGTCTGCTCACGGGCACCACGACCGACACGTACACGCATCTGTCGACCACCGCCTACCTGCGCTGGTGCGAGCGCGTCGGCCAGGATCCGGTCTACGAGGCCTACCCCGCGCACGATCCGTGCGCGGGAGCGGTCGCCGCCGACCGGCTGCTCGCCCGCCCGGACCGGCCCGACGCCGTCTACGGCCTGTTCGACCCGAACGGCACCGACCTGCTCGCCGCCGCCCGCCGCTACGGTCTGCGCGTCCCCGAGGACCTGCTGCTGGTCTGCTGCAGCGAGTCCACCGTGTACGCCAGCACCGAGCCGCCCATCACCACCCTGTCGCTGAAACCCCGCCGCATCGGCACCGCGGTGATCCAGGTCCTCATCGACGCGATCGAGGGGCTGCACTCCGATCAGCCGGTCGAGCAGGTGATACCGACCGAACTGATCGTGCGCACGTCCTCGCAGCGGCGGCCACCGCGTACGACGGTCAGCCCGCCACGGTCACCGGAGGGCGAGTAGGGCGGGCACGCGACAGGCGTGACCCGGGAAGCGGCGGCGTGGCGGACGGCGGCGCCGTCCCGGCCGGAAACGGCACGCGCGATCGGCGGCGGCCGGCGACGCCGCCGAAGAACCCGGAAAAGAAGAACCCGGAAAAGCGGCGGCGCGGGACGGCGAAACAGGGCGGAGGACACCACACCCGCCCCGGCGGGAACAGGACCGGACCCTGGTTACGGACGGGCGAAGCCAGGCCCAATCGGGGCGAATGCCGCGGTGAACCGGAGTCCTGTCCTGATTCACCACCCCTGGGTCATCACACAGCGCGATCCGCATTCCTATGATGGGCCCACACACCGCGGGCCGCTGCGACCAGGCAGTCCGAAGCGGTGCAGATGCGGCGCGATGGTGGAGGGGTCGATGACTCAGGGGGCCGGTCAGGGACCCGAGGTGGAGCGGACGGCGACGGTGCGCGACTTCCGGGTACCCGCGTACGTCCACGATGCCGCTCCGTACGCTGCCCCCGGCATGCACACGGGCGAGTCGGCGCCGCCCTCCGAGGAGGGGCTGGAGGAAGCCCTGCCCGAGGGCTACACGCCCACTCAGCGCGACCTGCCCGTCATCCGTCGGGGTGACACGGTCCAGGTCACGGTCGACCCCGCGCCCGTAGCGGCGCAGCAGCCGGCCACCGGCCAAGGGCCCCTGTTCGTCGTCGGCGACGTGCACGGCTACCTCGACGAACTGCTGGCCGCCCTGCGGGAGAAGGGCCTCGTCGACGACGCCGGCCAGTGGTGCGCGGGCACCTCCCGACTGTGGTTCCTCGGCGACTTCACCGACCGCGGCCCGGACGGCATCGGCGTCATCGACCTGGTGATGCGGCTGTCCGCGGAGGCCGCCGCGGCCGGCGGCTACTGCAAGGCGCTGATGGGCAACCACGAACTGCTGCTGCTCGGCGCCAAGCGGTTCGGCGACACGCCCGTCAACTCCGGCGCGGGCACCGCCACCTTCCAGGCCGCCTGGCTGCTGAACGGCGGCCAGAAGACCGACATGGACCGCCTGCAGGACCACCATCTGCAGTGGATGGCCCGCCTCGACGCCATGGAGGAGGTCGACGACCACCTCCTGGTCCACTCGGACGCCACCACCTACCTCGACTACGGCCGCTCCATCGAAGAGGTCAACGACACCGTCCGCGAGACGCTCACGCGCAACGACGCGGAGGAGGTGTGGGACCTGTTCCGCAAGTTCACCAAGCGCTTCTCCTTCCGCGACGAGGGCGGCGCCGACGCCGTGCGCTCACTGCTGGATACGTACGGCGGCACCCGGATCGTTCACGGCCACAGCCCCATCCCCTACCTGCTGGGCGAAGTCGGCTCCGAGGACGGCGAGGACGACACCCGGACCGTCGTCGAGGGACCGCACGTCTACGCGGACGGCCTGGCCATCGCGATGGACGGCGGCGTCACCATGGCCGGAAAGCTGCTGGTCCAGCAACTGCCGCTGGACTCCTGACCGTTCCCCGAGCGGGCCTTTCGGCGGCTCCGTCGCCGCGAACGGGCACCCAATTTCTGGAAACCCCCTGTCACCCTCCACCGTCACCGCTCTACCATCGGCTTATCCGTAGCAGGCTCCCCTCCGTTTCTGCCCGACGGCTCGTTGGCATGCGAGCCCCAAGCCCTACGGAGCATCGGGGGATGCACATGAACAGCGTTCCGCAGTACCTGTCGACCGAGGACCGCCAAGAGTACGAGCGGATCCTCGACGAGGCGCTGCGCTCCGCACCACACCGCCCGGAACTGACCGCTGTCGGTCAGCGACTCAACTCCGAACAGCTGCGCACCATGGCACTCAACGCCACCGCCCTCATCACGGCGGCGGCCACCACCGAGTACCAGCACTACGTGAAGGTCCGCGAGGAGATGCGCCACCCCGCGCCCTCGGGCCCGTCGACCACCTCGCGCGGGTCCGGCTCCCAGGAGCAGGGCGCGGGTGCTGGCGGTCTCGCCGCCACCATGGGCGAGATGGCCGAGGCGACCGGCGCGGGGGCCGTCGCCGTCGTCGCCGTCCTGGCGCCGGTCCTGGCCGGTACCGCCGCGGCGATCTTCCTGCTGGTCGGCTACATCCTGAAGATGCTCGACCCGGAGCAGGCCTTCGCGCAGACCATGCTCACCACGGGGTGGGTGTTCGGCGCCGTCACCGCGGTGGCGATCCTCGTCGCCGCGGTGGGACTGCTGCTCACGGCGCTGCGCAACCGCCCGTCCGCCGAGTCCGGCTTCTACGACGCCCGGGACGAGGAGGTGGCCCGGGCCCGGGAAGCCTGGCACGAGGCCCTGCTGGAACGCGGCATCCTGCCCTTCCTGCGGGACGCGCTCGGCGAACCCGGCACGGCGGCACTGCACCGCGCGGGACCGGCGGCCCCGGGCAACGGCCGCATGCCGCACCTCGGCTACGGCCGTCCCGGCTTCACCAGCCCCGACGGCGGCTCCGACCCGGGTTCGCGTCCGAGCTACTCGAGCCCGGACTACAGCAGCCCGGACTTCGGGGGCCCGGAGCACCGGCCCGAGTAGCCACCGGCACGGGCGGGCAGCGGCTCAGAGGATGCCCGCCCGGCCGGCGGCAGTGATCCAGGACGGGAACTCGGACAGCAGACGGTCGTACAGCTCCGGGTCCGGTACGGTGCCGATGTCGTCGACGGCGAAGAAGCCGACGTTGTCGACGCGCCGGCCCGGCAGGGTGTCGAACCGCTCCAGCACGCCGTAGTCGGAGCGTCCGAGCCCCACGAACTGCCAGAAGACCGGTTCCTCCACGGCCTCCCGCAGCTCCCGCTCGATCTCGGCGTTGCGGTAGACACCGCCGTCGGAGAAGAACAGCACCAGGGTCGGGACCGGCGCCGGGTGCTCCCGGACGAAGGCGCGGACCTCGGCGATCACCTTCTGCTCCTCGTTCTGGATGCCGACCGCCCGCATGTCGACCTGCTCGGGGTGAAGGCCCTTCTTCCGGCCCCGCCGGAACAGGCTGATCTCCCCCACGCGTACGTGCAGCCGCAACCATTCGGGCAGCTCACCGAGGCGCAGGTCGGGCAGGCGCGCCGGGTTGGAGGCGAAGGTCCACGCCTGCATCTCGCCGTCGTCGTCCAACTGCGCGGCCACGGCGGCCATCCGCTCCACGACGTCCGCGACGACGCCCTTCGAGTAGAGGAAGGACATGGACCCGGAGGCGTCCAGTACGAGGACGACGCGCGCGGTGACCCCGGCCGCCCCGTGCTTGCTCAGGCTGACCGCGACCTGCTCCTTGCGCAGGGACAGCCGCTTGCGCATGTCCACGGGCAGGCGTTCCTCGCCCTTGGTGAGACGGGGCCCGGTGGCGGCCGGCGCCGCACTCGGCGGGACCGGAGGTACGGAGGGGACCGGCGGTGGTACGGGAGCCGTGGGCGTCGGGGAAGCCGGTGCCGACGGTGCGCGGGGGGCCGTGGCGGGAGCGGCCGTCGGGGCAGCGTCGTCCACAGTGATGCCGAAGTCCGTGGCCAGCCCCGCGAGTCCGGCGGCGTATCCCTGTCCGACCGCGCGGAACTTCCACTTGCCCTGGCGCCGGTACAGCTCACCGGCGACCAGCGCGGTCTCCGGACCGGCCGTGATGTCGAACCGGGCCAGTTCGGTTGCGGTCGCGGTGTCCAGCACCCGCAGCGACAGCCCGGGGACCCGGCCGAACGTCCCGCCGTCCGCCGAGGCGCACAGGACGATGCGCTCTACGGCCGTCTCAACCGCCCCCAGGTCCACCTCGACGGCATCGCTCGTGACGCCCGCGTCCGCCCCGGGCCCACCCGGCTTGCCCAGGTGCCGCACCGCGCCGGAGCTGTGCCCGGGCTGGTTGTAGAAGACGAAGTCACCGTCGTCCCGCACCCGCCCGGCCGAGGTGAGCAGCAGCGCGGAGGCGTCGACCTCGGGGACGCCCGCTCCGGCGGACCACACGAGTTCGACGCGGACCGCGGGGGAGTCGACGGCGACGTTGGCACCCTTGCTCAGTGAGGTGGCTGTCATGCGCCCAGTCTGCCGAGCAGGGCCGCTCGGCGGGGAGAGGGCCGACCCTGCGGCCTGTCCCCTCCCCGCGCCCGGGCGTTCAGTCCGCGATCGGCAGGGCTGCTACATGCGCCGAACTATCTGCGCTCCCGCCCTTTCGACCGTTGTACGGCTGTAGACGTGAACCAATGCGAGATGGAAGAGCGCCGGCGCAAGTGGAGCCCAGCGATGGATCCGATCCGCACGCAGCATGTACTTGACCACTGCTGCAGGGCGGAAGGGCACGTAGTCGATGGTCTGATGTTCCCATCTGTCCGCGACGCCTCTGCTCATCCGTTCCTGCATACCTTCGCGGGTCAGTTCCTTCAGCCTGGCGTAGAAGTGAGCACTCCAGTGGCGCTTGTCAATGTCCAGTACAAAGGCGAGCAGTTCGAGTGAGTACTCGTTCGGCTCGATGGAGAGTTCCTCCCGTATGCCGCGCCGGGCTACGGCATACAGGTCGGGGGCACTGCGGCCGGATGAGTCGATGTGCCGTGACAAGCCCTCGTTCACGGAGGAGTTCCAGACCCCCGGCGCCATACGGACCCGGTCGCTGCGCTGGCTGACGACCAACATGTCGTCGGCGGTCACCACCGCGACATTGGTGGCGAAACTGCACTGCAGAAACGCGGGTGCCTGCAGCGGATCGTCCGGGGCAAGATAGCAGGACCGAGGAGTCGTGCCGTCGGACAGTCGGCGATCGAGCTGCTGAGCCGCAAGAAACGTGTAGTAGTCGGTCGGGCGCAGCCGCAGATGAACTTCGGGCCGTTCGTCGAGGGCGGTGCGGGAGACATCGAACGATTCGACCGCGTAGCGAGGACCGTTCCACAACGGCGTTCGTCCCTCCGCACGCAGGCGTTCGCTCTCAACCTCGATTTCAGCGCGCCAACCGACCATGTCCGGGGGCAGCTCGATCTCCTCGTCGAGCACGTGGATGTAAATGGCCTCGGCGGGTATCGACGACTCACCGTCTCCCTCCACGACCAGCGCGGAGGTATGGAGGGGGCCCAGGGAGAAGGTCCTCCAGGCGGGGCTGGACTCCTCCCTCTGCCTCAGGCTGCGCACCGCTCTCGTCGAACGAGTGCGCAGTTTGTGCCAGCTGTTCTGTAACGGTTGTTGGAAGAGCACCGCGAACAACATCCCCAGCACCGCGCCGACGACGCCATTGGCCATATCAATCCCGCCCATGTCAGGCAGAGTAGGCCCGTAGATCACCTCATGCGCGATCTTGTCTCTTCCGTTACGGCACAGAGCAGGCCCTCCCCGAGCCTGAAGTGGCCCCGGACGCAGCCACCGGGGACCAGGCCGGGGAGTCAGCCCACACGTTGGGTTCAGTCAGCCATGGGCAGATAGACCCGGTTCCCGTTGGCCGCGAACTCCTTCGACTTCTGGAGCATCCCCTCAGCGACTTCCTCAGCCGTCGCCCCCGCAGCCGCCGTACCGCCGAACTGCTTTGTGATGTTTTGACTGATCTTCATCGAGCAGAACTTGGGCCCGCACATGGAGCAGAAGTGGGCCGTCTTGGCGGGTTCGGCAGGCAGGGTCTCGTCGTGGAACTCCCGTGCCGTGTCCGGGTCGAGGGCCAGGTTGAACTGGTCCTCCCACCGGAATTCGAACCGGGCGTCCGACAGCGCGTCGTCCCACTCCTGTGCACCTGGGTGGCCCTTGGCGAGGTCGGCGGCATGGGCGGCGATCTTGTAGGTGATGACGCCGGTCTTGACGTCGTCGCGGTTGGGCAGGCCCAGGTGCTCCTTGGGCGTGACGTAGCAGAGCATGGCCGTGCCCCACCAGGCGATCATCGCGGCACCGATGCCGGAGGTGATGTGGTCGTACGCCGGCGCGACGTCCGTGGTCAGCGGGCCGAGCGTATAGAACGGAGCTTCATCGCAGATCTCCTGCTGAAGGTCGATGTTCTCCTTGATCTTGTGCATCGGGACATGTCCCGGGCCCTCGATCATGGTCTGTACGTTGCAACGCTTGGCGATCCGGTTGAGTTCCCCGAGGGTGCGCAACTCGGCGAACTGGGCCTCGTCGTTGGCGTCCGCGATCGAGCCCGGGCGCAGGCCGTCGCCCAGGGAGTAGGTGACGTCGTAGGCGGCGAGGATCTCGCAGAGTTCCTCGAAGTTCTCGTACAGGAACGACTCCTTGTGGTGCGCCAGGCACCACGCCGCCATGATCGAGCCGCCGCGCGAGACGATCCCGGTCTTGCGGTTCGCGGTCAGCGGTACGTACGGCAGGCGCACGCCCGCGTGGACCGTCATGTAGTCCACACCCTGCTCGGCCTGTTCGATCACGGTGTCCTTGTAGATCTCCCAGGTCAGCTCCTCGGCCCGGCCGTCGACCTTCTCCAGGGCCTGGTAGAGCGGCACGGTGCCGATGGGAACGGGGGAGTTGCGCAGAACCCACTCGCGTGTGGTGTGGATGTTGCGGCCGGTGGAGAGGTCCATGACCGTGTCGGCGCCCCACCGGGTCGCCCAGGTCATCTTGTCCACCTCCTCCTCGATGGAGGACGTCACCGCCGAGTTGCCGATGTTGGCGTTGACCTTCACCAGGAACCGCTTGCCGATGATCATCGGTTCGATCTCGGGGTGGTTCACGTTGGCGGGCAGGACGGCACGTCCCGCCGCGATCTCCTCGCGAACCACTTCGGGCGAGACGTTCTCCCGGACGGCCACGTACTCCATCTCCGGGGTGATCTCACCCCGTCGCGCGTACGCGAGCTGCGTGACCGCGGTGCTGTTCCGGCCCCGGCGCGGCTGGCGCGGGCGGCCGGGGAAGACGGCGTCGAGGTTGCGCAGACCGCCGCGCGGCGAGGTGTGCTTGATTCCGTCGTCCTCGGGACGGACGGGACGGCCCGCGTACTCCTCGGTGTCGCCGCGGGCGATGATCCAGTTCTCCCGCAGCGGAGCGAGGCCCCTGCGGACATCGGTGTCGACGAGTGGATCGGTGTACGGGCCCGAGGTGTCGTACAGCGTGACCGACTGCCCGTTGGTGAGGTGCACCTGACGGACCGGCACCCGCAGATCAGGGCGTGAGCCCTCGACGTACGCCTTGTGCCAGCCGATGGACTTCCCGGCCTCCGTGGTCTCCGCGGCGTCCTCCTGGCCGGAGTTCTGGGTGGGGTGGTGTGCGGAGTTCTGCGCGGAGGCAGGCGTGCGTGCGTCCTTGATGGTCATGAGACCTACTCCCTACGCCGGCATTACCCGGTAACAGGTTCGGCGGTCGACGCAGCGGCTTCCGTCCGACGGTGCTTCGTGGGATACGTCACTCGACTTCGGTGACGTTTCCCGTGAAACATCGCTGGGACGGAGGTCAGCGCCCTCTCAGCCCGGTGCTCCGAGCTCCCGCGTGTACAAAGGTGCCTCCACGCTAGCGCCCCTTCGGGCGCGGTGACCAGAGGGCCCCCCTCGTTCTTGCGATGATCGGGCGGTGACCACACCGCAGCATCCCCCCTTTCCACCGCGCCGGCCCCGCCGCGGACCGAACGCCGAAGAGGGCGACGGTCGTGCGACCGGCCATGTCCCCGCCTTCGCTCATGGTGCGCCCGAGGGCAGACCCGAGACCGGTCACGGGCACGGGTCCGGTGCGAAGGGTGGCGGGCAGGGCGCGAGTGGCGGACAGGGCGCGGGTGGCGGGCACGGGCACTCGCACACCCACAGTCATGGACCCGCGGCGCCCGTCTCCCGGCATCTGCGCAAGGTCATCGCCGCCGTCCTGATCCCCTTCGCCGCGGCCGTGGTGGTCGGACTCGCGGTGCTGTGGCCGGGCGGTGCGCCTGCTCACGAACGCACGGGTGTCGGCTTCGACCGGCAGACACAGGAAGCCACCGTCACCAAGGTGGTCGCGCTCAGCTGCCAGTCGGTCAACGCCTCGGGCGGCACCCCGACCGGTGACACGTCCACGGCCGAGGGATCCTCCGCGGTGCAGCAGGCGACGGGCGAGTGCAAGCGGGCGACCATCCGCGTCGACACCGGCGATGACAAGGGCCGTACGTTCAACGAGATCGTGCAGCCGGACCAGTCACGGCAGTTGCACGAGGGGCAGAAGGTGGTGGTCGCCTACGAACCCTCGGCGCCCAAGGACCTGCAGTACTCGGTGACCGACATCAACCGCCGGCTCCCCCTGGCCCTGCTCGCCGGCATCTTCGCGCTCGCCGTCGTGGTCGTCGGGCGACTGCGCGGTCTCATGGCGCTGGTCTCGCTGACCATCAGCTTCCTGCTGCTGAACTTCTTCATCCTTCCCGCGATCCTGCAGGGCTCCAACCCCCTGGTCGTGGCTGTGATCGGGTCCAGCGCCATCATGCTGATCGCGTTGTACCTGTGCCACGGGCTGTCGGCCCGCACCTCCGTGGCGGTGCTCGGCACCCTGATCTCCTTGCTGCTGATCGGCGTACTCGGGTCGCTGTTCATCGGCTGGGCCGCGCTCACCGGCAACACGGACGACAACACCGGCCTCATCCACGGCCTGTACCCGTCCATCGACATGAGCGGCCTGCTGCTCGCCGGCGTCATCATCGGTTCGCTCGGTGTCCTCGACGATGTGACGGTCACCCAGACCTCCGCGGTCTGGGAGCTGCACGAGGCCAACCCGACGATGGGCTGGCGCGGCCTGTACCGCGCGGGCATTCGCATCGGCCGCGACCACATCGCCTCGGTCGTGAACACGCTCGTCCTGGCCTACGCGGGCGCCGCCCTGCCCCTGCTGCTGCTGTTCTCGATCGCGCAGAGCGGGGTGGGGACGGTCGCCAACAGCGAACTGGTCGCCGAGGAGATCGTGCGTACGCTGGTCGGCTCGATCGGGCTGGTGGCCTCCGTGCCGGTCACCACGGCCCTCGCGGCCCTGGTGGTGTCGGCGGACCGGCCGACCGCCGCCGCGGGGGCGGCAGCCGGTGCGGGAGCGCCGGCACGCGGTGGGCGGGGCCGTCGCCGTAAGCGCTGACGCGCCCGGCGAAGCGTTACGCCACCGCTGCGCGTCTGCCGTAACGGTTCAGCCCGCGCTCTGTTCCTCGGCCAGGATGCGGTCCAGGGCTTCGTCGAGGTGGCTGTCGAAGTCGGCGAGCGCGCCCTCCTGGCCGAGGGGCACGAGCTTGTCGGTGCGGTCGAGGAAGGCCACGAGAGGCGCGGCCGAGGAGCGGAACAGTGCCTGGTCGCTGCCGACCTGAAGGCGGATCAGCACCTCGGCCAAGGGCTCCGGATCGACCGGTGCGATGCGCACGTCTCCGTCGCCGCACGGCCGGCCCACTCCGTCGACGAGCAATTCCCGGCCGAAGGCCCAGGTCACCGGCGCGTCTCCGGGCAGATGGAAGGTCAGTCGTACGGCGTAGGGATCACGTGTCTCGTACCGCAGCTCCACCGGGATGCGGAACGAGAGCTCCTCGGACACGAGAAAGCTCATCATGACCTCTGCCTGTACGGACTCGCCCATTCGCCTACCCCGTCATTCGCCGTCGACTGTCCGGGAATCAAACCTCTAACACTGGTGGCATCTTGCTCAACGTACACACCAGATCACAAGGAGTGAGTTTTCAGATACTGATAGAGAGCGCCAGTGAACCCAGACGCCGCCCCACCTCGGTCTGCAAACGCTGAGCCGCCGGCAGCAGTCGGTCCGCCTGGTGGAGGGGGAGCGAGATGGCCATCGTCGCGGCGGTGGTGCCGACGGTGATCGGAATGGCCGCGCAGACCGTGCCGAGCGCGTATTCCTGGCGCTCGACCACCGGCGTCATCCGGCGCATGCGCTCCAGTCGTTTCAACAGGCTGTGGCCGTCACGCAGCGTATACGGCGTGAGCGGCCGAACCGGGTAGCGGTCCAGGTGGTCACGGCGGGCGTCCTCGTCCAACTGGGACAGCAGGCACTGCCCGATGGCGTGCGCGTGCCCCGTCTCCCGGAAGTCCGCCCACTCCTCGACCGCCGGGTTGCCCGGAGTGTCGGAGACGCACATGACCTCGATCTCGCCGTCCCGGTACATGGCGTAGTACACCGGGACGCCGATCGCGTCGCGCCAGCGGGCCATGGTGTCGACCACCGTGCTGCGACGTTTCTGCTCGGCCCCGCTGCTGCTCAGCCGCTCGGCGGCCTCGCCGAGGAAGAACAGTCCCTTCTCCCGGCGCAGATAGCCCTCGTGCACCAGCGTGCGCAGCAGGTGGTACGCGGTGGGCAGTGCCAGCCCCGTCTCGCGGGCCAGTTGTTTGGCCGGGGCGCCGTACTCGTGCTCGGCGACGCACTCGAGCAGGCGCATCGCCCGCTGCACGGAGCCGATCAGGGTCGCGGAGGGCGGCGGGTCGGCGGAGGAGGGCCTGGGGGAGGTCCGAGGCGTCGGGCAGGGCTGCACGGGAAGGGCGTGCAGGTGAGCGAATGCGGTGTCAGCCGTGGCCAAGGGTCACTCCCGGAACGCGAGGAGGCAACCCGTGCGGAGAACACGGGTGGGGGTGTACGCCGTGCACGGGGTCGCCCCCGCGTGGAGTTCCGGACTCTAACCGTCGGTCACCGCTCACCGAGGTCCCGTCCGGGAAACTTCCCCCGCCCGAGGGAACCGGTGGTTCCTGTTACCCCCACCGGTGTCCCACCTCTCTCACCAGTCGCTGCGCGACGACGAGCTCGACATGAACTTGCGTACGACGTAGATCAGTCCGCCGACGAGCGCGACGAAGACCAGCAGCTTGAACAGCAGCCCGATCACGAACCCGACCACGCTGGCGATCAGCCCGCCGAACACGACCAGGGCGATGACCGGCACCGCGATCCACTTCACCCACCACGGCAGTCCCGTGAAGATCTCTCGCATCGCCCTTGCCCTCACCTTTCGGGGAACCCCGGCCAGTCCGGGGAATCCTCTGATGTCCTGCACTCGATGCTAGAGGCGCGAGGGCCACGGCAGGGGCTTGGCATCCCTTGTCTCCCCCTGACCGATCCCCTAGGGAACCCCGGGTCCGGTCTCAGCTCTCCGGCGGAGAGAACACCACCAGAACCCGCAGGTCCTCGCTGATGTGATGGAACTTGTGGGCGACCCCGGCCGGCACGTAGACCACACTGCCGCGGGCGACCTGGGTGGTCTCCATGCCCACGGTGATCGCGGCCCGCCCGCTCACCACGAAGTACACCTCGTCCTGTGCGTGCGGTTTCTGCGGGTCGGTCGTCCCCGCGTCGAGGGCGTACAGGCCGACCGACATGTTCCGCTCGCGCAGGAACTGCAGGTAGGCACCGTCGTTGGCGGCGCGCTCCGCCTCCAGTTCGTCCAGCCGGAATGCCTTCATCGCCTCGTCCGTCCCCTGCCTCACCGTTCGTTTCCGATCGCGTCTGCCACGATCAGACACATGAAGAATTTCCTAGTCAAGACGATCGCCAACGCGGGCGCCCTGGCGGTCGCCGTGTGGCTGCTCGACAAGATCACCCTGACCGGCGGCAGCACCGGGGAGAAGGCCGCCACCCTGATCGTGGTCGCCCTGGTGTTCGGCCTGGTCAACATGGTGGTGAAGCCCATCGTGCAGGTGCTGACCTTCCCGCTGTTCATCCTGACCCTCGGCCTGTTCACGCTGGTGGTCAATGCCCTGATGCTGTTGCTCACGTCGTGGGTGGCCGACAAGCTCGACCTGAGCTTCCACGTCGACGGGTTCTGGACCGCCGTCCTGGGCGGCCTGATCATCTCGATCGTCTCGTGGGCCCTCAACGCGTTCCTGCCCGACGGGGACTGATTCGATGACCTACCGCGTCTGTTTCGTGTGCACGGGCAACATCTGCCGCTCCCCGATGGCCGAGGCCGTCTTCCACGCGCGCGTGGCGGACGCCGGGCTCGACGACCTGGTCGAGGCCGACAGCGCCGGCACCGGCGGCTGGCACGAGGGCGAGGGCGCCGACCCGCGCACCGTGGCCGTCCTGGCGGAGAACGGCTACGAGCTCGATCACACGACCCGCCAGTTCCAGCAGTCCTGGTTCTCCCGTCTCGACCTGGTCGTCGCCCTCGACGCGGGGCACCTGCGGGCCCTGCGGCGTTTGGCCCCCACCGAGCGGGACGCGGCCAAGATGCGCCTGCTGCGCTCGTACGACCCGGCCGCCGACGGCGACGACCTGGACGTCCCGGACCCCTACTACGGGGGCCAGGACGGTTTCGAGGAATGCCTTGAGATGGTGGAGGCGGCGAGCACCGGGCTGCTCGCCGCCGTACGCGAGCAAGTGGAAGGACGGGCGGCATGAGCGACTCCGCTACGAAGGACGGGGCGGGTACCGGCGCGGGGAGCGCCGCTTCCGGCCCCGGTGACGGCACACGCGCGGTACGGGCCGGGCTGCCCGAACCCGTCAAGCACGAGCCGACCCTGCCCGGCCCGGTGTTCGCCGCCCACTTCCACCTGCCGGGCGACCCGACAGGGCCGTACACCTACGGCCGCGACGAGAACCCGACCTGGACCCGTCTCGAGAGCGCCATCGGCGAGCTGGAGGCGCCCGGACAGGCCGACGTGGAGACACTCGTCTTCGCCTCGGGCATGGCCGCGATCTCCTCGGTGCTCTTCTCGCAGCTGCGGGCCGGCGACACGGCCGTCCTGCCCGACGACGGCTACCAGGCGCTGCCGCTGGCCCGTGCGCAGCTGGAGGCGTACGGCATCGAGGTGCGCACCGCGCCGACCGGCCGGGACGCCCAGCTCGACGTCCTGGACGGGGCGAAGCTGCTGTGGATCGAGACGCCGTCGAACCCGGGGCTCGACGTGTGCGACGTACGGCGGCTCGTGGAGGCGGCGCACGCGCGCGGCGCCCTGGTGGCCGTCGACAACACCCTCGCCACTCCGCTGGGGCAGCGCCCGCTGGAGCTCGGCGCCGACTTCTCGGTGGCCAGCGGCACCAAGCAGCTCACCGGCCACGGGGACGTCCTCCTGGGCTACGTGGCCGGCCGCGACGCCGGTGCGATGGCCGCCGTGAAGCGCTGGCGCAAGATCGTCGGTGCGATCCCCGGCCCCATGGAGGCCTGGCTCGCACACCGCTCGATCGCCACCCTCCAGCTGCGGGTGGACCGGCAGGACGCCACCGCGCTCAAGGTGGCCGAGGCGCTCCGGGCGCGGCCCGAGATCACCGGCCTGCGCTACCCCGGGCTGCCCGACGACCCGTCCCACAAGGTCGCCTCGCAGCAGATGCGGCGCTACGGCTGCGTCGTCTCCTTCACGCTGCCCTCACGCGCGCGTGCCGATCGTTTCCTCGACGCGCTGCGCCTCGTCGAGGGTGCGACGAGCTTCGGCGGGGTGCGCTCCACCGCGGAGCGACGGGGACGCTGGGGCGGCGATGCGGTGCCGGAGGGCTTCATCCGGCTCTCGGTCGGCGCGGAGGACCCCGACGATCTGGTGGCCGATCTGCTGCGCGCGCTGGACGAGACGGCGGCCTGACACCGCAGCGCTGCTCCGCACCCCCACCGGCCCTTCGCGCCAGGTACGACGGACGGTCCGAGCCTCCCCCCTCGTGGCTCGGACCGTCCTCCGGTTCCGGGCATCTCCGGTTCAACGCGCGAAGAGCCGGGCGACCCAGGCTAGTTGACTGAGTGTCAGTGTCCAATCACAGGGGCGACAGCGACCTATCGACATATTTATAGTTGGGTGCGGGCGGGGGCTGGAGAAGAACAGAAGAGGGACGGGTTTCCGTGGATCTGGCCTTGCTCCGTACCTTCGTCACCGTGCACCGGGCGGGTTCGTTCACCCGCGCGGCCGCGCTGCTCGGCCTCTCGCAGCCCGCCGTCACCTCGCAGATCCGCACGCTGGAGCGTCAGCTGGGCCGTCCACTCTTCCTTCGGCAGGCCCGCGGAGTGACTCCGACGACCATCGGCGACGAACTCGCCCACAAGGCCGCCCCGCATCTCGACGCCCTGGTGGAGATCGCCGAGACCGGACCGGGGGACGACTCGGCCCTGCGAACCCTGCATCTGGCCGGACCTCCCGAGTTCACCGCGGAACGGGCGCTGCCCGCCCTCCTGGGCGACGACGGGCGGGCCTTCGCCCTGCGCGTCTCGTTCGGGAACGCCGAGCAGACCCTGGAGGGGCTGGCGGCCGGGCACCACGATCTGGCCATCGCCACGGCCCGTCCCCGCGGCGCGCTGCTCACAGCGACTCCACTCTGCGACGAGGTGCACGTTCTGGTCGCAGCACCTGGCTGGGCGAAGCGTGCCGGTGCCGAAAAGCCCCATGACACCGACGTCTCCGCCCTTGCACACCTCCCCGTGGTCGAGGTGCACGAGTCGCTGCCCTTCGTCGCCCGCTACTGGGGCTCCGTGTTCGACGCCCGTCCGGCCGCTCCGGCCACCGTCGTCGCTCCCGACCTGCGCGCCGTTCTCGCCTGCACGATCGCGGGCGCGGGACTCGCCGTACTGCCCCGCTATCTGTGCGCCAAGGCGCTGGAGCGCGGGGACGTCGTCGCCCTGCACGATCCGCCGGTGCCGCCGTTGCGGACGTACTTCCTGGTGGCACGCACCGGCACGCTGGCGATGCCGCACATCGCCCGGGCCCACGAGGGGTTGCAGCGCGCGGCCGCCGCCTGGAACTGAGCCGGCGGACTCGGGAATCGGGCGTGCGTCACGATGTTTCACGTGGAACCAGCCGGGCCACATTTCTCCCATGACCGTCCGACCCGTGGTCAAGCGCACCGCTCGCGCCGTCCTGCTGGACGGCGACCATCTCATCCTGATCAAGCGGACCAAGCCCGGCGTCGATCCCTACTGGGTCACTCCCGGCGGAGGCGTCGAGCCGGACGACACCACCGTCGTGGACGCCCTGCACCGGGAGGTGTTCGAGGAGCTCGGCGCCAAGATCAGCGATGTGGTGCCCTGCTTCGTGGACACCGTGGAGCACATCGGCGAGGACGGTGGCGCGACCGGAGTCAAGGTGCAGCACTTCTTCGTCTGCCGCCTGGCATCCATGGATCCGTCCCTGCGGCACGGCCCCGAGGTCGACGAGCCCGCCGGTGAGTACGAGATCGTCAGAGTGCCGTTCACCCGGGTCGGGATCGCCTCGGTCCACCTCGTACCGCTGTCCCTGCGGCACTACCTGGACGGCAACATCGAGGGTGTGCGTGCCATGCACGCCCCCGACCTCGGCTGAGCGAGTGGCCGAAAGCTCGCGTGTTCCGCCGGAAAGAGGTGGACGCGGACGGCCACTCTCGGACAGCCTGACCTGCGTGCCGACTCCTTTCCCCGCCTCTGCACCGATCCGCCGTCTGACGCTCCGGGATCTCACCGCCTGCGCCGACCTGTCCGAGGACCGGGGGTGGCCGCGCGAGGAACACAAGTGGGGGTTCCTCCTCACGGCCGGCCAGGGATACGGCATCGACGATCCCGATGGCGGCCTGGTCGCCGCCTGTACCGTCACCGGGTACGGCCCCCAAGAGCGCCCCACTCTCGCCGGTATCGGAATGGTGCTGGTCGCCGAGCGACACGCCCGCCAGGGGGTGGGACGCCGGTTGATGCGCCACGTCGTCTCCGGCCTGGGCACCGTTTCCCTCACCCTGCACGCGACACCGTACGGTCGGCCGCTCTACGAGGAGCTGGGTTTCAAGGTGACGGGCGGGGCGGAGATGGTGCGCGGCCGTTTCGTCCCGGGCGGGCCGGAGCCGAGGGCCGTCACTCGCGCGGCCACCGCCGAGGACCTCACCACGATCCTCCGGCTCGACGAGAAGGTCTTCGGTGCCGACCGCACCCACATCGTCACGCGGCTGCCCGCCTTCGCCGACCAGTTGCGCATCGCCGAGGAGGACGGCCGGATCACCGGGTACGCCGCGGCCTGGCCGAACATGGACACCCACGTGGTGGGTCCGTTGATCGCCCGTGACACCGAGACGGCCAAGGCTCTGATCGGCTCGCTGGCGGCCCGCACCGACCGGCCGCTGCGCACCGACATCGACGTACGGCACGAGGATTTGCTGGCGTGGCTCAAGGAGCGCGGCCTGTCCGCGGTCGCCCCCAACGCGGTCATGACCTACGGGATCACCGAGCTGCCCGGCGACTGGACCCGGCGGTTCGCGCCGCTGACGGTGGCGGCGGGCTGACCTCGGCGCTACGCCCCCGCGCCGCGCCGTCCGACCGGCTCCTGGGCGGCCCGGACCCGGTCGGACGGCGCGGCTGCTCCAGGACCACTGGCGTCAGGCGAGGCTCCGCACGGCGGCCGAGGCGAAGCCGTGGTCCTGCTCGGGTGCGCCTCCGCCCACCCCGATCGCCCCGATCAGCCGGCCGTCCCGGTGCACGGGCACGCCGCCCGCGATGAACAGCAGCGGCCGGTCGAGTGCCGTGGGCAGCGTGTGGAAGGGGCCTCCGGGCTGCACGGCATCGACGAGGTCGGCGGTCGGGGTGTTCAGCTGGAGCGCCGTGTAGGCCTTGCGCGTGCTGGTCTCTCCGGAGATCAGCACGGCGCGGTCGTCGCGCCGGAAGGCGAGCAGATGACCCCCGGCGTCGAGGACCGTGACGCTGACGGTGACGCCGGACGCCTCGGCAGCGTGGCGGGCAGCGGTGACGAGGGCTTCGGCGTCCTGGATCGTCAGCGGGGTGACGGCGGTGGTGCTCATGGGTCGTTCTCCTTGGTTGTACTGAGTGGTGCGATGCCTCGACGAGGCGTCAGTGGTCTGTGGGGCGCGGGGCGCGGGGGCGGCCCTGGCCCCGCGCCCCGGTCGGTCAGTGGTGGACGGCGGCTCGCTGCTCGGTGGGCACGGAACCGGCGACGACGGGTCCGGGAGCGCTGCCGCGCCGCTCCAGGGCGGCCGAGAGGACGGCGAGGACGAGAGCGGCGGCTGCGAGCACGGCGCCGACCCAGTTGGGGGCGGTGTATCCGTAGCCGGCCGCGATGACGACGCCGCCGAGCCACGCGGAGAGGGCGTTGCCGAGGTTGAAGGCGCCGATGTTCACCGCGGAGGCGAGGGTCGGAGCGCCGTGCGCGTGGTCCAGGACGCGCTTCTGCAGCGGGGGGACGGTGGCGAAGCCCAGGGCGCCGATCAGGACGACGGTCACGGCGGACGCGATCTTGTCGTGCGCGGTGAGGGTGAAGAGGGCGAGCACGACGGACAGCGCACCCAGGGAGATGTACAGCATGGGCATCAGGGCACGGTCGGCGAACCGGCCGCCGACGAGGTTGCCACCGACCATGCCGAGGCCGAAGAGGACCAGCAGCCAGGTGACCGAGCCGTCGGCGAAGCCGGCGACGTGGGTCATCATCGGCGCGATGTAGGTGATGGCCGCGAAGACCCCGCCGAAGCCGAGGACGGTCATGGCCATCGCGAGCAGGACCTGGGCGTTCTTGAACGCGGCCACCTCGTGGCGCAGCCGCACGCCCTCGGCCCTGGGCACGTCGGGGACCAGCTTGGCGACTCCGGCCAGACCGACGACCCCGAGCACGGCGACGACGGCGAACGTGACGCGCCAGCCGGCGGTCTGCCCGATCAGCGTGCCCAGCGGGACACCGACGACATTGGCGACAGTCAGTCCGGTGAACATCATCGCGATGGCGCCGGCCTTCTTGTGCGGAGCGACCAGACCGGCCGCGACGACCGATCCGATGCCGAAGAAGGCGCCGTGCGCGAGCGAGGCGACCACGCGGCCGATCAGCATGACGGAGAAGACGGGGGCGAGGGCGGAGAGCAGATTGCCGACGATGAACAGGCCCATCAGCAGCATCAGCATCCGCTTGCGCGGAACCCTGGTGCCGAGCACGGTCATCAGCGGGGCGCCGAACATCACGCCGAGCGCGTATCCGGTCACCAGGTATCCGGCGGTGGGGATGGAGACCCCGTAGTCGCTCGCGACCTCGGGCAGCAAGCCCATGATCACGAACTCGGTCGTTCCGATCCCGAAGGCCCCGATCGCGAGGGCCAGAAGCGCGAGAGGCATGGAGGGGGTACACCTTCCGAAACGATTGCAAGAGCGCTTTACGTTCGAAGACAATAGTTGCACACGCGGGCTATATGCAAACGCAGGCAATTGCGGCGCTGGTCTACCCTGGTCTGAGCCGCCCCTGGACGGAGGAACCACATGACAGCGACGGATCCCGCGCTCACCGCCCTCTCCCAGGGCTGGTGCGCCCTCTCCCTGCTGCACGGGAGGATCGAGGCCCACATCGAGCGCGCTCTGCAGGCCGGCCACGACCTGAGCGTCCGTGAGTACTCGCTGCTCGACGTGCTCAGCAGGCAGCACGACGGCGACGGGGGGCATCTGCAGATGAAACAGGTCGCCGACGCCGTGGTCCTCAGCCAGAGCGCGACCACCCGGCTGGTCACCCGGCTCGAGGACCGTGGCCTGCTCGAGCGCTATCTGTGCCCCACCGACCGACGCGGCATCTACACCAACGTCACCGCGGCGGGCTTGCAGCTGCTCAGCGAGGCGCGGCCCACCAATGACGCCGCCCTGCGCGAGGCCCTCGACGACGCGGCCGCGAACCCCGACCTGGCCCCGCTGGTCCGGGCAGTGGAGACGCTGAAGGCACCTGTGCCCGCCTAGGTCCGGTTCTAGAGTGCGGTCATGGGAGACCTCGAAATACGCCCCACCACCGCCCGGGACATTCCTGCGGTCGTCGCGATGCTCGCCGACGACCCGCTGGGCGCACAACGCGAATCACCGGACGACCTGGGCCCGTACATGGCCGCCTTCGAACGGCTCAGGACCGATCCGAACCAGCATCTCGTGGTGGCCGTCCGCGAGGACCGTGTCGTCGGCACGCTCCAGTTGACGATCGTCCCCGGCCTGTCCCGGCGCGGTGCCACCCGCTCAATCATCGAAGGCGTCCGCATCCACGGCGACGAGCGCGGCAGCGGGCTGGGCACCCAGCTCATCGAGTGGGCGATCGACGAGTCCCGGCGGCAGGGATGCCACCTGGTGCAACTCACGTCCGACAGGACCCGTACCGACGCCCATCGCTTCTACGAGCGTCTGGGCTTCTCGGCTTCTCACACAGGGTTCAAGCTCCAGCTCTGAGGTACGACTCGAGCCACGCGCCCTCCACGGTGCCCGGCCCTGTTTCACGTGAAACAGGGCCGGGCCGGACAGTCAGCCGATCCCTCGCCACCCTTCCGGGTCCACACCGCCGGGTACACCGGAGCCCTCTTCGTACGGCTGACGCGTGAAGACGAAGGAGCCGAGGTCCAGATGGCTCACCGTTCCGTCCGGGCGCCTCACCGCCCGGAGCAACTCCCCCGCGTAATAGCCCTCCAGCCCCGTCCAGCTGCCGTCACCGTTCGCCCGGAAACGTGAGCGACGGCCCTGGCCCGACAGCGGCCCCAGCGAGACCCCTCCGCCGGGCGTCAGCCGCAGGGCGAAGGCGTGGGTCCCCCAGTACCACTGCCCCGCCAGCTCCAGTACCGAGGAGTCGACGTCCCGCAACGGGCGCCACGGCTCAGGGATCCGGGGCTCCGCCTCGGCGACGATGCGCACGAGGTCGGCTCCGACCCCGGCGAGCAGCGGCCCGGACGTGCAGTTGGTCAGGACCACCGCGGCGACATCGTCCTCCACGTCGATGATGAGGTTGGCCAGAAAGCCCGGCAGGGACCCGGAGTGGCCCACCAGCAACCGCCCGTCCCGGTGCTGGAGCTGCAGCCCCAGTCCGTACGCCGCACCGTCCACCACATCCGCCGCCTCGGCCGGCGCGGCGGGCGCCCGCATCTCGCGCACGGACTCCACGCCGAGTACCTTGTCGTCTCCTCGCATCAGAAAGACGGCGAACCGCGCCAGATCCCCGGTGGTGGACCAGAGTTGTCCTGCCGGGGCCATCAGCCCGAGGTCCTCGACGGGCTCGGCCAGCATCACGTCGGCCCACGGATGGACCGCCCAGCCACCGGCGTGCGGGGCACTGGGACGCAGGGCCGTACGCTCCAGCCCCAGCGGGTCCAGCACCTCTCGCTGCAGCACTTCCTCCCACGGAGCACCGCGCAGCTTCTCGACCAGCGCGCCGAGCAGGGTGTAGCCGGGGTTGGAGTAGTGGTGGCGGCGCCCCACGGGGTGCAGGAGCGGCTGCTCACCCAGCACATCGGCGAGCTCGGGCCGCAGCGAGCCGGGCGTCCGCTCCCACCACGGCGCGGGCGACTCGGCGGCCAGACCGCCCGAGTGCGCGAGCAGCTCGGCGATCGTGGCCTCCCCCGCCTTCGTACCCGGCAGATGCTTCTCCAGCGGATCCCCGAGGTCGAGCACGCCCTCGTCGCGCAGCCGCAGGACGAGGACGGCGGTGAACGTCTTGGTGATCGAGCCGATCCGGTACTGCACGGTCTCGTCCGGTCCGTGCCCGTCGACCGAGGTCCGCGCCCCGTGCCACACGGTCTGTCCGCCCCGGACCACCGCCGCTACGAGCGACGGCGTGCGCCCCTCGGCCTGGGCAACGGCGATGCGGTGCGTCAGGGCCCGGCGGGTGGTGGGAAGCAGTTCTTGCTCAGGTGTCGTCATGCGCCCAGTCCACCCGTCGGCACTTCTCACGTCGAGCCGATTTCCCCCGTGGCACGGTCCTCGGTCGGGTGGGGCAGGACGCGTGGAGGTCCCCTGGCCGGGCGTCAGGTCTGTGCCATGTCCACGAAGCGCGAATAGTGGCCCTGGAAGGCGACCGTGATCGTCGCCGTCGGGCCGTTACGGTGCTTGGCCACGATCAGGTCGGCCTCGCCCGCGCGCGGCGACTCCTTCTCGTAGGCGTCCTCACGGTGCAGCAGGATGACCATGTCGGCGTCCTGCTCGATCGAACCGGACTCACGCAGGTCGGAGACCATCGGCTTCTTGTCGGTGCGCTGCTCGGGACCACGGTTCAGCTGGGAGAGCGCGATGACCGGGATCTCCAGCTCCTTCGCCAGGAGCTTGAGGTTACGGGACATGTCCGAGACCTCCTGCTGCCGGCTCTCGGCGCGTTTGGAGCCGCCGGACTGCATGAGCTGGAGGTAGTCGATGACGACCAGCTTGAGGTCGTTGCGCTGTTTGAGGCGACGGCACTTGGCGCGGATCTCCATCATCGACAGGTTCGGGGAGTCGTCGATGTAGAGCGGCGCGGCCGACACGTCGGGCATCCGGCGCGCCAGCCGGGTCCAGTCGTCGTCCGTCATCGTGCCCGACCGCATGTGGTGCAGCGCGACGCGGGCCTCGGCGGAGAGCAGTCGCATCGCGATCTCGTTGCGACCCATTTCGAGCGAGAAGATGACGCTCGGCAGGTTGTTCTTGATCGAGGCGGCCCGGGCGAAGTCCAGCGCCAGGGTCGACTTTCCCATCGCGGGACGGGCGGCGATGACGATCATCTGCCCGGGGTGCAGGCCGTTGGTCAGCGAATCAAAGTCGGTGAATCCCGTCGGCACACCGGTCATCTCGCCGCTGCGCGACCCGATCGCCTCGATCTCGTCGAGCGCGCCCTCCATGATGTCGCCGAGCGGCAGGTAGTCCTCACTGGTGCGCTGCTCGGTGACGGCGTAGATTTCGGCCTGGGCGCGGTTGACGATCTCGTCGACGTCGTCGTCGGCCGCGTATCCCATCTGCGTGATCCGGGTGCCGGCCTCCACCAGGCGGCGCAGGACGGCCCGCTCGTGCACGATCTCCGCGTAGTACGCGGCGTTCGCGGCCGTCGGCACGGTCTGTACGAGGGTGTGCAGATACGAGGCGCCGCCGACCTTGTTGATCTCGCCGCGCTTGGTGAGTTCGGCGGCGATCGTGATCGGGTCGGCCGGCTCGCCCTTGGCGTAGACGTCGAGGATGGCCTGGTAAACCGTCTCGTGGGCCGGCTTGTAGAAGTCGTGGCCCTTGAGGATCTCGACGACGTCGGCGATGGCGTCCTTGGACAGGAGCATGCCGCCGAGCACGGACTGCTCGGCGTCCAGGTCCTGCGGCGGCACCCGCTCGAAGGACGGGCCGCCGCCGTCCCACGCACCGTTGTCCGAACCGCGCTCGTGCTGCTCGTCGCGGTTGCGGCCGCCCTCACCGCGGCGGCGGGAAGCAGGCAGACGATCGCTGGGACCGCTGTCGGCCCACGGGTCGTCCAAGGGCTCGGAAATGCTCACCGAGCCACCTCCTCCCGTCCGCCGAGCGGACCTCGCCGTGCCTCTCATTTCTACGGCACGGCACTGACAAATAAGACGCCCAACTCCGGTTCTGGCGCGTCGGTTTTGTGACGATTCACCAGCCGACGGACGGAGCGGGCGCCGGATAACCGTAGGCCTGCGGGCACCGTCAGCCAATCTGGTTATCCACAGGCCATGTGGACGACGGGCCAGATGCTGTGGAGAACTCCGCGAAACCTGTGCACGACCCGGTGGACAGCCCTGTGAACAAGCCCGCAGCCCGGCCCACGAAGCGGCCCTGACCTGCACAGTCATCGTCCACCGCCTGTGCAGAAGAAAAACTTGCCCAGCCGGACCAAGATCGCTCGGACCTGTACCCAGAAGTACACGGGGCGAGAGCAATCGTAAGGGTCGTCACAGCATTGCATCTCTTACCTGTGGACGATTAGATTGGTGCTCATGACACAGGCCCCCGCGCGCACCCGGACCGCCCGGCGCCGGCACGACCGAGAGATCGTCGCGCTGGCCGTCCCGGCCTTCGGCGCGCTCGTCGCCGAGCCCCTTTTCGTCATGGCCGACAGTGCCATCGTCGGCCATCTGGGAACCGCTCAGCTCGCCGGACTCGGGATCGCCTCGGCCCTGCTCACCACGGCCGTCAGCGTCTTCGTCTTCCTCGCCTACGCCACCACGGCAGCCGTTTCCCGTCGCGTCGGCGCGGGCGACCTGCAAGCAGCGATCCGCCAGGGCATGGACGGCATCTGGCTGGCGCTGCTGCTCGGGGCCGCTGTCATAGCGGTCGTCCTGCCCACGGCCCCCTCCCTGGTGGAACTCTTCGGCGCATCCGAGACCGCGGGCCCCTATGCCACGACCTATCTGCGAATCTCCGCGCTCGGCATCCCCGCCATGCTCGTCGTGCTGGCCTCGACCGGTGTGCTCAGGGGGCTGCAGAACACCCGCACCCCGCTGTACGTGGCCGTGGCCGGCTTCGTCGCCAACGCCGTCCTCAACGTCGTACTCGTCTACGGCGCCGGCCTCGGCATCGCGGGTTCCGCCTGGGGCACCGTCATTGCCCAGGTCGGCATGGCCGCGGTCTATCTGTGGGTGGTCATTCGCGGGGCTCGACGGCACGGCGCCTCCCTGCGACCCGACCTGGCCGGCATCAGGGCATCGGCTCAGGCCGGGGTGCCACTGCTCGTGCGCACGCTCTCCCTGCGGGCGATTCTCATGATCGCAACGGCCGTGGCGGCCCGTCTCGGTGACGCCGACATCGCCGCGCATCAGATCATCCTGTCCCTGTGGAGTCTCCTCGCCTTCGCCCTCGACGCCATCGCCATCGCGGGGCAGGCCATCATCGGGCGGTATCTGGGCGCGGGTGACGCCCAGGGCGCGCGCGACGCCTGCCGCAGGATGGTGGAGTGGGGCATCGCGGTCGGGGTCGTGCTGGGCCTGCTCGTGGTGCTGTCCCGCCCGGCGTTCCTGCCGCTGTTCACCGGTGACTCCGTGGTCAAGGACGCCGCGCTGCCCGCACTGGTCATCGTGGCCGTCGCGCAGCCCGTCTGCGGAGTGGTCTACGTCCTGGACGGTGTCCTCATGGGTGCGGGCGACGGTCCCTACCTTGCCTGGGCCATGCTGCTGACCCTGGCGGTCTTCACCCCTGCGGCGCTCCTCGTTCCCACCCTCGGCGGTGGGCTCACCGCCCTGTGGGCAGCGATGACGCTGATGATGGCGATGCGGCTGCTGACGCTGTGGCTGCGTACCCGATCGGGGCGCTGGATCGTCACCGGTGCGACACGCTGACTGTTTCACGTGAAACGGCGAAAGGCGACGTTCCACGTGAAACATGACTGCCGCCACGGACACGAAAGGGGCCGCATCCCTCGGGAGATGCGGCCCCTCTCATCGCTTCAGCGAGAGCAGTGCTCAGGCAGCGACGACCTCGATGCTGACCTTGGCGTCAACCTCGGGGTGCAGACGCACGGACGTCTCGTGGGCGCCCAGGGTCTTGATCGGCGAGCCCAGCTCGATGCGGCGCTTGTCGACCTCGGGGCCACCGGCGGCCTTGATCGCCGAAGCGACGTCGGCCGGGGTGACGGAGCCGAAGAGACGACCGGCGTCGCCGGAGCGGACGGCCAGACGGACCTTCACACCCTCGAGCTGGGCCTTCACCTGGTTGGCCTGCTCGATGGTCTGGATCTCGTGGATCTTGCGCGCGCGACGGATCTGCGCGACGTCCTTCTCGCCACCCTTGGTCCAGCGGATCGCGAACTTCCGCGGGATCAGGTAGTTGCGAGCGTAACCGTCCTTGACGTCGACGACGTCGCCCGCGGCACCGAGGCCGGAAACCTCGTGGGTGAGGATGATCTTCATGATTCGGTCACCCTTCCCTTATCGCGCGGTGGAGGTGTAGGGCAGCAGCGCCATCTCACGGCTGTTCTTCACGGCCGTGGCGACGTCACGCTGGTGCTGGGTGCAGTTGCCGGTCACGCGGCGGGCACGGATCTTGCCGCGGTCGGAAATGAACTTCCGCAGCATGTTCGTGTCCTT
Organism: Streptomyces sp. KPB2; assembly: GCF_003950055.1. Lineage (NCBI taxonomy): Bacteria > Bacillati > Actinomycetota > Actinomycetes > Kitasatosporales > Streptomycetaceae > Streptomyces > Streptomyces sp. KPB2. The sequence continues at coordinate 4,171,962 of NZ_CP034353.1, read as the reverse complement.
GTAGTCCACGTACGTGACCTTGTCCTTGCAGAATGCGCAGACCTTCTTCTTCGGCTTGCGCACAGGCGGCTTAGCCATGATGTTTCTCCTGTGTGATCAAGAAGTGTGGGTAGAGCCCGTCCCTTAGAAGGGGGGCTCGTCCGAGTAGCCGCCACCGCCGCCGGAGCCACCGCCCCAGCCACCGCCCTGGCCGCCACCGCCCTGCTGGCCACCGGCGGGAGCGCCGGTCGCCCAGGGGTCGTCGGCGGGAGCGCCGCCGCCCTGCTGGCCGCCACCGGGGCCGCCGCCCCAGCCGCCGCCACCCTGGCCGCCACCGCCGCCGTAACCGCCCTGGCCTCCGCGGCCCTGGCCCGAGGTCTTGGTGACCTTGGCCGTGGCGTTGCGCAGGCTGGCGCCGACCTCGTCGACGTCCAGTTCGTAGACCGTGCGCTTGACGCCCTCACGGTCCTCGTAGGACCGCTGCTTCAGCCGGCCCTGCACGATGACGCGCATGCCTCGCTGGAGCGACTCGGCGACGTTCTCCGCCGCCTGGCGCCAGACCGAGCAGGTGAGGAAGAGGCTCTCGCCGTCCTTCCACTCGTTCGTCTGGCGGTCAAAGGTGCGGGGGGTCGACGCGACGCGGAACTTCGCGACGGCCGCACCGGACGGGGTGAAGCGCAGCTCGGGGTCGTCGACAAGATTGCCGACGACCGTGATGACGGTCTCGCCTGCCATGGGGAACCTCTCGGCGGGTTTGCTGCTCTGGCTGCTTGGTTGCTGCTACTCGGATCCCGGGATCAGCTGAGCGGGAAGGCTCAGTGGGTCTCGGGACGGAGGACCTTGGTCCGGAGGACCGACTCGTTCAGGTTCATCTGGCGGTCGAGCTCCTTGACGACCGCAGGCTCGGCCTGCAGGTCGATGACCGAGTAGATGCCCTCGGGCTTCTTCTTGATCTCGTACGAGAGACGACGACGGCCCCAGGTGTCGACCTTCTCGACCTTTCCGCCGCCGTCACGGACGACAGAGAGGAAGTTCTCGATCAGCGGGGAGACAGAGCGCTCCTCGAGATCGGGGTCGAGGATGACCATCACCTCGTAGTGACGCATGTGGAACCCACCTCCTTTGGACTCAGCGGCCACGGTCGTTCCGTGGCAGGAGGGTTGCGATGCGTTCGCACCGGCATCAACGAGTAAACCAGGACCCACTGACAATCGGGCCTCCTCCGAGGAGGTGGCCCGGTCGTGGCCGGCAACAGACACCGGTGCGGAAGGTACAGCGTACCCGGCTGCCCCCTTGCGGTTGAAATCAGGCCCCGAGGGGACACAATCGGTAGTCAGGGATGTGAGGGCGAAAACACACTGCCTTCGGCAGGAGGTTCTCCATGGCACAGATCATGCGACCCGCCAAGCCCCGGACCGGCTTGCTGGCCACCGACGGCAAACCGCACCCCCTCCAGGACACGCTGCTGGCCGTGACCGCGGTCCTCGCCGTACTCGCCGTCGCGACCGCGAGCTTCCGGGGGCTGCACGTCCTGACCTCGTGGGCGGGGCTGCTCGGTGTCCTGACCGGCGGGTACGGCCAGTACGTCTCCGAGACGACACGGGAGCGCTTCGGGCTGGTGCTCGCTCTCGGCGTCTCCGCGTTCGGTCTGTTCTTCGGCATCTACCACGGCGGGTTCGTCGGCTGATCCGCAAGCGCCGGTCGCCCGGCCGGTGCCACCCCTTCCAGCCGTACGCCGGACGGGGCGCTCACAGGGCGCAGTAGGCTTCGCGCGAGAGCCGGAGCCCCTGTACCCATGGGGACACACCAGCCCGAGGAGCGCCCCGAATGAGCCTGACCCTGAGGACCATCAGCCGCGAGCAGCATCTGGCCTACATCCAGAGCCTGCCGGCGGCGAGTCACATGCAGGTCCCGGCATGGGCGGACGTCAAGGCGGAATGGCGCTCGGAGAACCTCGGCTGGTTCGACGACCGGACCGGCCAGCTGGTCGGCGTCGGTCTCGTCCTCTACCGGCAGCTGCCCAAGATCAAGCGCTACCTCGCCTACCTCCCCGAGGGCCCGGTGATCAACTGGTTCGCGCCGAATCTCCAGGAGTGGATGGAGCCGATGCTGGCGCACCTGAAGCAGCAGGGCGCCTTCTCCGTCAAGATGGGCCCGCCGGTGATCATCCGGCGCTGGGACGCGACGTCCATCAAGAAGGGCATCCAGGACCCCGACGTCAAGCGCCTGCGGGACATAGAGGCGGACCACATCGAGCCGCGCGCCTTCGAGGTGGCCGACAAGCTGCGCCGTATGGGCTGGCAGCAGGGCGAGGACGGCGGTGCCGGCTTCGGTGACGTGCAGCCCCGCTACGTCTTCCAGGTGCCGCTGGCCAACCGCTCCCTGGAAGAGGTCCACAAGAACTTCAACCAGCTCTGGCGCCGCAACATCAAGAAGGCCGAGAAGGCCGGCGTCGAGGTCGTCCAGGGCGGCTACCACGACCTCGAGGAGTGGCAGCGGCTGTACGAGATCACGGCCGTGCGCGACCACTTCCGGCCGCGCCCGCTGTCGTACTTCCAGCGCATGTGGGCGGCCCTCAACAACGAGGACCCCAATCGCATGCGGCTGTACTTCGCCCGGCACAACGGGGTCAACCTGTCCGCGGCGACCATGCTGGTCGTCGGCGGGCACGTCTGGTACTCCTACGGCGCCTCCGACAACATCGGCCGCGAGGTCCGGCCGTCGAACGCCATGCAGTGGGCCATGCTCCGCGACTCCTACGCGCTGGGCGCGACCGTCTACGACCTGCGCGGCATCTCCGACTCGCTGGACGAGAGCGACCACCTCTTCGGTCTGATCCAGTTCAAGGTGGGTACGGGCGGTCAGGCGGCCGAGTACCTCGGCGAGTGGGACTTCCCGCTGAACAAGCTGCTCCACAAGGCGCTCGACATCTACATGTCGCGCCGCTGACCGCACCGCCCATCCCCGATCCGCACCTCTGACAGCCACGAGAAAGGTTCCAGGTCCGGCCATGGCGCTCACGCTCTACGTCGACACCGCGCGCTGGCGGGCGCACCACAAGCACGTGCAGGAGCAGTTCCCCGGGCTGGTCCCGGTCTGCAAGGGCAACGGCTACGGATTCGGTCACGAGCGGCTGGCGGAGGAGGCCACGCGGCTGGGCTCGGACGTACTGGCCGTCGGCACCACCTACGAGGCCGCCCGCATCAAGGACTTCTTCGGCGGTGACCTGCTGGTCCTCACGCCGTACCGGCGCGGTGAGGAGCCCGTGCCGCTGCCCGACCGGGTCGTGCGTTCGGTGTCGTCCATCGACGGCGTGTACGGCCTGGTGGGCGCGCGCGTGGTCATCGAGGTGATGTCCTCGATGAAGCGGCACGGCATCAGCGAGCAGGATCTGCCGCAGCTGCACGCCGCCATAGAGAACGTCCGGCTCGAGGGCTTCGCCATCCACCTGCCGCTGGACCGTACCGACGGCTCGGACGCCGTCGAGGAGGTCATCGGCTGGATGGACCGGCTGCGCGCCGCCCGGCTGCCGCTGCACACCATGTTCGTCAGCCACCTCAAGGCCGACGAGCTGGCCCGGCTCCAGCAGCAGTTCCCGCAGACCCGTTTCCGCGCCCGGATCGGCACCCGGCTGTGGCTGGGCGACCACGAGGCCACCGAGTACCGCGGCGCGGTCCTGGACGTCACGCGCGTCGCCAAGGGCGAGCGTTTCGGCTACCGGCAGCAGAAGGCCGCCTCCGACGGGTTCCTGGTGGTCGTGGCGGGCGGTACGTCGCACGGGGTGGGTCTGGAGGCGCCGAAGGCGCTGCACGGCGTCATGCCGCGTGCCAAGGGTGTCGCCCGGGCCGGCCTCGCCACGGTCAACCGGAATCTCTCGCCGTTCGTCTGGAGCGGCAAGCAGCGCTGGTTCGCGGAGCCGCCGCACATGCAGGTGTCGATCCTGTTCGTCCCCTCGGACGCGACGGAGCCCAAGGTGGGGGACGAGCTGGTTGCCCATCTTCGGCACACCACCACCCAGTTCGACCGCATCCTCGATCGCTAGCGAACGGGCCGTACCCGCGCGAAGGCCGTAGACGACGTCCTGACGATCACGGGGATCGTCAGGACGTCGTGTACGGCCTTGTTGTGCGTTCGCTCAGAGCGAACCATCCGGCTGCCGGCTCTTGCCCCAGTCGACGTGCGGTTCTTCGCAGTGGGCAGCGGGCGGTTCGGGACGAGCCGCGGGGCCCAGGACGAAGACGTCCTCCGCGCCGTCCAGCACACCGCCCGACGGGTCGTCGTCGCCCGTCCGCCGGACCGGGTCCCGGTCCGGCAGCAGGATGTCGCGCACGACCATGGCGCACAGGAACAGCGTTCCCAGCAGGTGCAGGCCGATCGCCCAGTGGTAGCCGTCCGTCGGCAGCCCCTTGTGGGCGTCTCCGCTGGTCGTGTAGGCGAGGTACATCCAGATGCCGAGGAAGTACGCCACCTCGCACGCCTGCCAGATCAGGAAGTCCCGCCACTTCGGCCGGGCCAGCGCGGCCAGCGGCACCAGCCAGAGCACGTACTGCGGTGAGTAGACCTTGTTGGTGAGGATGAACGCCGCGACGATCAGGAAGGCGAGCTGGGCGAAGCGCGGGCGCCGGGGTGCGGTCAGCGTGAGGGCCGCGACGGCACCGCAGCAGAGCAGCATCAGGAGCGTGGCGAGGGTGTTGACGGTCTCGGTGCTGAGCGGGTTGTCGGAGTTCTGGGCCAGGATCAGCCAGAAGGACCCGAAGTCCACTCCGCGTTCCTGGCTGAAGGTGTAGAACTTCGACCATCCGTCGAAGGCGTAGAGCATCACCGGCAGGTTCACCACGAGCCAGGCGACGACCGAACCCCCCAGCGCCGTTCCGAACGCCCGCCATTTGCCCGCTCGCCAGCACAGGACCAGCAGCGGGCCGAGAATCAGGAACGGGTAGAGCTTGGCGGCCGTGGCCAGGCCCAGCAGCACACCGAACGCCAGCGGGCGCTCCCGGGACCACATGAGCAGTGCTGCGGCCGTCAGGGCGACCGCCAGCAGGTCCCAGTTGACGGTGGCGGTCAGCGCGAAAGCGGGAGCCAGGGCTACCAGCAGGCCGTCCCAGGGACGCCGGGTGTGGGTACGGGTCACGCAGACGGCGATGACGGCCGCACACACCATGAGCATCCCGGCGTTGACCATCCAGTACCACTGCTCCTGGTCCTGAATGGTGCCGCTGCCCGGTGTGAGCCAGGACGCGACCTCCATGAACAGGCCGGTCAGCACGGGGTACTCCAGGTACTCCATGTCGCCGGGAAGCTTGTCGAAGTACGGCACGAGCCCGTCGACGAACCCACGGCCCTGGTAGAGGTGCGGGATGTCCGAGTAGCACGCGTGGGTGTACTGGGAGCTGGCTCCGAAGAACCAGGCACCGTTGTAACAGGGGGCTTTCTGGACCAGCCCGAGGGCGAACATGCCGATCGCCACGAGTGCGATCACCCGCACAGGCGTCCACCAGGACCGGCCGAGCAAGGCACGCCGGCCCATCGGGCCGCCGATCAGCTCGCTTCCGGCCGCGGCGACCGTGTCCTGACTGGTCGGTCGTACCGGGTCCGGCTCGTGCACGCTCGCTGGCGTCGATTCTGCACTGGGCATGGGGCACATCCTGCCGCATGCCCCTGGGAACGGGCCGGGGCCGCCGCACCCTCCTGGATGCGACGGCCCCTGTTTCACGTGAAACTTGCGGGTGTTTCACGTGAAACACCCCTGCTTGCGGCTCTGCGGTCAGCCGTTCGCACCCCAGATGGTGTTTCCTCGGCTGTTTCCGTTGGTGTCGCCCTCTGTGCCCGTCTCACTGGACGTTGGTGAGGGTGATCCACTCCCCTCCGAGCCACCTGGGCCATTGCCCCCGTTGCCGTTGCCGCCATTGCTTTCTTCACAGCCCCACTCGAAGACACCGCACGTGTTGCTCGGGGCGGGGGGTGAGGGGCTGTTCTGCGTGTCGCTGGGCGACGGAGTCGGCGACGGGCTGGCCTCCTCGGTCTCGGACGCGGAGGCAGAGGGGGTGGGCGTCGGGGTCGGCGACGGGGTGTCGTTGACGACCTCACCGATGGGCTCCGGCTCCGGGAACCCCTCCACCTTCAGGCCCTTCACCGCGTCCGACATGTAGTCCTGCCAGATCGTGGACGGGAAGGAGGCACCGTGGATCTTCTTCTCGCCACCCGTTCCGTACATCTCCAGGAACGTGCGGTTCTTGATGGTCTCGTCGTCCGGGTAGCGGTACATGCTGATCGCGGTCGACAGCTGCGGGGTGTAGCCCACGAACCAGGCGGACTTGTTGCCGTCCGTCGTACCGGTCTTGCCGGCCACCTCGCGGCCGGGCAGCTGGGCATTGGAGCCCGTGCCGTCCTCCACGACGGTCTTCAGGACGTCCGTGACGTTGTCCGCGACCTTCGCGGTGAAGGCCTGCTTCTCCTCGACCTTGTGCGTGTAGATCGTGCCGTCCTTGCTCGTCACCTTCGTGACGGAGTACGGCTCGCGCTGCTTGCCGCTGTCCGCGAAGGTGGCGTAGGCGCCCGCCATGCGGATGGCGCTCGGGTCCGAGATACCGAGGGAGAAGGACGGGAAGCTGGAGCCCGTCAGGCTGTCCTCCAGAAGCCCCGCGTCGACGGCGGCTTCCTTCACCTTGTCCAGGCCGACGTCCATGCCGAGCTGCACATAGGCGGAGTTCACCGACTCCCGCATCGCCTCTCGGAGGTCGATCTTGTAGTCCGGCGGATCACCGACGTTGTCCTGGCCGTCGTTCTCCTGGCGCCACTGCTCGCCGTCCTCGTTCTCCCAGATCGACCCGTCGTAATTGTTGATCTTGAGTTTGTTCTTGCCGCTGTAGAGGCTCTTCGGAGAGACGATGGTGCGCTCGTCCTGGGCCTGGACCGGTCCGAGGTCGGGGTCGCGCACGCCCCACTTCATCGCCGCCGCGAGCACGAACGGCTTGAACGTCGAACCGACCTGGGCACCGGTGACGTCGGCGTTGTTGGTGAAGTGCTTGGTGGCGTCCTCACCGCCGTAGATGGCCTTGATGGCCCCGGTCTTGGTGTCGATCGACGCACCGCCGAACTGGACGTGGGTGTCCGTCTCGGGGCGCTTCTTGGGGTCGATCTTCTCCTTGTAGACCTTCTGGACCGCCTTCTCCATCTCGTCGACCTTCTTCTTGTCGAAGGTCGTGTAGATCGAGTAGCCGCCCTTCTCCAGCTGCTGCTCCGACACCTTGCCGCTCTTGAGCACGGAGGACTTGGCGAGCCTGACGAGGTAGCCGATCTGGCCGCCCAGCTTCGCGTTCGACTGCGGGTGCTGCGTGGTGGGGAGTTCGGTGTACTTGGCCCGTTCCGTCTGGCTCAGATGCCCGTACTCCACCATCTTGTCGAGGGTGTCCTGCATCTGGGTGAGGGCCCGCTTCTGGTTGGCCTTCGGAGTGGCCCCCACCGGGTCGATCGAGACCGAGCCCGCCGGGTCGTAGTAGGTGGCGCCCTTGAGCATCGCCGAGAGGAAGGCGCACTGTCCCGGGTTGAGGTCGACGGCGTCGACGTTGAAGTACGCCCGGGCCGCGGCCTGGATGCCGTAGGCGCCGCGGCCGTAGTAGGCGGAGTTCAGGTAGCCCTCGAGGATCTTGTCCTTCGGCTCCTCGGCGCCGACCTTGATCGAGACGAAGATCTCCTTGACCTTGCGGGAGATCGTCTGCGACTGGTCGTTCAGCATCGCGTTCTTCACGTACTGCTGGGTGATGGTGGAGCCACCCTGCGTCTCACCGCCCTTGGCCATGTTGAACACGGCGCGGGCGATGCCCTTGGGGTCGATGCCGCTGTCGGAGTAGAACGTCTTGTTCTCCTGCGAGATGACCGCGTTGCGCATCGCCTTCGGGATCTGCGAGAGATCGACGCTCTGGCGGTTGCGGTCTCCGCCCGTGGCCACCATCTGGGTGTTGTCGGCCCAGTAGTAGACGTTGTTCTGCGCCGTGGCGCTCTCGTCGATGACGGGAACGCTCACCATGGCGTAGGCGAGGCCGGCGGCGCCGACCAGACAGCCGAAGAACGCGATGCACAGCCCGGAGACGAGCCTCCAGGAGGGCACCCAACGGCGCCACCCGTCCCTGTCGTAGCGCGGGTAGTCGATCATCCGCTTCTTGCCGGGCGCGGCGGCACGCCCCCGCCCGGGCCCTGCCGACCCGCCGGGGGCGCCTCGCCGGCCACCGCGGCCCGGCTCGGCCGCTCTGCGGCGGCCACCCCCGTTCCGCTGTGCGGCGCGCCGGGCTTCGGCGCGGCTGCCGTATTCACGCTCCTCGTTCTCCGGACCGTACGAGCCGGACGGAGACCCTGTGGCGCCTCGCGGTGCCGCACGGCGGCCGGAGGACGAGCCGGACTGACCGCGTCGGGCCGCGGCACGTCCGCCTCCCTGCGGCTGCGGCGGTTTGCGACGGTGCTCGCTCATCGAACGACTACTCCTCGGGCAGGCGCACCCTTGCGCGCCTGGTAAAGGCGGCTGGTTTCCGGTCCCCCCGAAGTACGGATGCGGCCCCTTCCGCATTCACCCGTACTGCACCGGGGACAGGGACGCCCCCAGACGTCACTCGGTTCCCGGTGGTTCGCATGGCGCACACACTACGCACCGTCAAAACCCCCGAGGCCCGAAGTTCACCTCAAATCAGGCAACTTGCTCGCGATGAAACCCTGATGTGATCCCGTTCACCAGTTCCCCCCTTGTCGCACGTGGAAGCTCGTTCTATCGTGCTGATGTATCGAGTCGATACATCAGCACGGCATAAGGGCGAGAGGAGGCGACGATGAGCCGGAGATCCGGCATCCTCGAGTTCGCCGTACTCGGCCTGCTCCGCGAGTCCCCGATGCACGGCTATGAGCTGCGTAAACGGCTCAACACCTCACTGGGTGTGTTCCGGGCGTTCAGCTACGGGACGCTCTATCCCTGCCTCAAGACGCTGGTCACCAACGGCTGGTTGATCGAGGAACCGGGGAACGTCGGCGAGGCCGCCGCTTCTCTCACGGGACGCCGCGCCAAGATCGTCTACCGGTTGACGGCCGACGGTAAGGAACATTTCGAGCAGCTCCTCTCCCAGACGGGCCCGGACGCGTACGAGGACGAGACCTTCGCCGCTCGCTTCGCGTTCTTCGGCCAGACGTCGCGGGACGTACGCATGCGCGTGCTCGAGGGCCGGCGCAGCCGGCTGGAGGAGCGCCTGGAGAAGATGCGGGCCTCCCTGGCCCGCACCCGGGAGCGACTCGACGACTACACGCTTGAGCTCCAGCGCCACGGAATGGAGTCCGTGGAGCGCGAGGTGCGCTGGCTGAACGAGCTCATCGAGAGCGAGCGGGCGGGGCGGGACCTGAGGGGTTCCGCCGCGGAGGGGACCGCTCAACAGGACACGACATCTGGAGCGACGGGCGGCCTGCCCCGGCCGGGGGACGACCCCCGGCCGGATACGCCCGGCGACACCGCCACGTGAGCGCCCAGTCAGGGCCTCACTCGTACACACAGGGAGCAACCGGAATGGGTTCGGTTCGCGTAGCCATCGTCGGTGTGGGCAACTGCGCCGCATCGCTGGTGCAGGGCGTCGAGTACTACAAGGACGCCGACCCGGCGGCCAAGGTCCCCGGCCTGATGCACGTCCAGTTCGGCGACTACCACGTAAGTGACATCGAGTTCGTCGCCGCCTTCGACGTGGACGCCAAGAAGGTGGGCCTGGACCTCGCGGACGCCATCGGCGCCTCCGAGAACAACACCATCAAGATCTGCGACGTGCCGAACACCGGTGTCCAGGTCCAGCGCGGCCACACCCACGACGGTCTCGGCAAGTACTACCGCCAGACCATCGAGGAGTCCGCCGAGGCGCCGGTCGACGTCGTCCAGGTCCTCAAGGACAAGCAGGTCGACGTTCTCGTCTGCTACCTGCCCGTCGGTTCCGAGGACGCGGCGAAGTACTACGCCCAGTGCGCCATCGACGCCAAGGTCGCCTTCGTCAACGCCCTCCCGGTCTTCATCGCCGGCACCAAGGAGTGGGCGGACAAGTTCACCGAGGCGGGCGTCCCGATCGTCGGCGACGACATCAAGTCCCAGGTCGGCGCCACCATCACGCACCGCGTCATGGCGAAGCTGTTCGAGGACCGGGGCGTCGTCCTGGACCGCACGATGCAGCTGAACGTCGGCGGCAACATGGACTTCAAGAACATGCTCGAGCGCGAGCGCCTGGAGTCCAAGAAGATCTCCAAGACGCAGGCCGTCACCTCCCAGATCCCCGACCGCGACCTGGGTGCGGACAACGTCCACATCGGCCCGTCCGACTACGTCGCCTGGCTGGACGACCGCAAGTGGGCCTACGTCCGCCTCGAGGGCCGCGCTTTCGGTGACGTCCCGCTGAACCTGGAGTACAAGCTCGAGGTCTGGGACTCCCCGAACTCGGCCGGTGTCATCATCGACGCCCTGCGCGCCGCGAAGATCGCCAAGGACCGCGGCATCGGCGGCCCGATCCTGTCGGCGTCGAGCTACTTCATGAAGTCCCCGCCGGTCCAGTACTTCGACGACGAGGCCCGCGCCAACGTCGAGAAGTTCATCGCGGGCGAGGTCGAGCGCTGAGAAGCCGCTCACCCCGCTCTGCCGAGGGTCCCCGGGTCGCAGGACCCGGGGACCTTTCCCGTATGTGAGGCTGTGCCCCATGGCCGTCGTCCGTGACCTGCGCATCCTGCTGCGTCTGAAGGGGTTTCGGCACCTGCTCGCCGTTCGTCTTCTCTCCCAGGGCGCCGACGGCGTCTACCAGGTCGCGCTCGCCACCTACGTCGTCTTCTCCCCGGAGAAACAGACCTCGGCCGCCGCGATCGCCTCCGCGATGGCGGTCCTGCTGCTCCCCTACTCCCTGGTGGGCCCCTTCGCCGGTGTCCTCCTGGACCGCTGGCGCCGCCGCCAGGTCTTCCTGTACGGCAACCTGCTGCGCGCCGTGCTGGCCTCGGTGACGGCCGTGCTGATGTTGGCCTCCGTCCCCGACTGGCTCTTCTACGTCTCGGCCCTCTGCGTCACCGCCGTCAACCGTTTCGTCCTGGCGGGCCTGTCCGCCGCGCTGCCCCGGGTGGTCGACGCCGAGCGCCTGGTGATCGCCAACTCGCTCTCCCCGACGGCCGGCACCCTGGCCGCCACGGCGGGCGGCGGCCTCGCGTTCGTCGTGCGCCTCGTGGTCTCGGACTCCGACGCCGCCGTGGTGCTGCTCGGTGCCGGTCTCTATCTGTGCGGCGCGCTGGCGGCGCTGCGCATCGCCGTGGAGCTGCTGGGCCCGGACCCGGCACGGGTTCCGCCGAGGCTGACCTCGGCTCTCACCGGCACCGCCCGCGACCTGGTGGCGGGCGTGCGTCATCTGGCCGCACCCGCCCGCCGGGAAGCGGCCTGGGCCCTCGCCGGCATGACACTGATGCGGTTCTGCTACGGCGCCCTGCTGGTCATGCTGCTGATGCTGTGCCGGTACGCCCTGACCTCGGACACGGACGAGGGGCTCGCCCTGCTGGGGCTGGCGCTCGGCGTTTCCGGGGCGGGCTTCTTCGCGGCCGCGGTGGTCACCCCGTGGACAGCGGGACTACTGGGCCCCGGGCGCTGGATGGCCGTGTGCGCTGCGATCGCCACGGTGCTGGTCCCGGCGCTGGGCCTGCCGTTCGCCACCGCGCCCCTGCTCGCCGCAGCGTTCGTGCTCGGCCTGACGACCCAGGGAGCGAAGATCGCGACCGACACGGTCGTGCAGTCCTCGGTCGACGACATCTTCCGCGGTCGGGTCTTCTCCGTCTACGACGTGCTGTTCAACGTGGCCTTCGTCGGCGCGGCCGGGGTGGCCGCACTCATGCTGCCGCCGGACGGCCGCTCGGTGCCGCTGGTCGTGACGGTCTCCGTGGTCTACGGAGTGGTTGCGGCAGCTATGTCCCGGTTTGAGAGCCGGTAAGTGTCACATCAGTGACACAGAGCCCCACCGGACTACAGAGTTGTCAGTGGGACCCGGTAGCTTACGTGCGTCTTATCTCGCGGCATGTCCGCGACACGCACCTATTCCAGGGGGACCCCCAGTGACCACCCAGCCGCCGCCTCAGGGCAACCCGTTCGCGCAGCAGCCGCAGCAGCCCCAGGGACAGAACCCCTACGCCCAGGGACAGCAGGGCTTCCCGCAGCAGGCGGGCCAGCCCGGTCAGCCCGGTTTTCCGCAGCAGGGTGCGCCGTACGCCCCGGTGCCGCCGCAGCCGGCCCGCCGCAAGCTGAGCTTCAAGACGATCAAGAACATCGTCATCGCGGTGGTCGTCGTGGGTGTCGCGATCGGCGGCTACATCGCCAGTCGGGACGATGCGGACCAGGCCGGCGTGGGTGACTGCCTGAAGTCCGCGTCGTCCTCGTCGGACCGCATGGAAGTCGTGGACTGCTCTTCCTCGGAAGCCGAGGGCAAGGTCCTCGAGAAGGTGAAGGGACACTTCACGTCGATCACCGCCGAGACCGAGTGCCGGAAGGTCAAGGACGCCACCGGTTTCTACGCCGAGACCGGTGATGGGGAGGAGTTCCTCCTCTGCCTCGGTGACGTCTAAAGCACCTGGGAATGCTTCCTCTCCCTTAACCGGGACGTGTTTCACGTGAAACACCCGGCATGCCGAACGGCGCCGCATCAGGTGATGTGATGCGGCGCCGTTAGCGTTCCAGGGCAAGCATGGAGAGCCGGAACCTCTGGTCACGCTCAAAAGCCTTGCCCGCCTCCCTCCCCACGGCAAAGATCACTCACTGGGCCTGACCAGCCCTCTCGGCGAGGACCTCAACCTCGCTGTACGACACCTCAACATGCAGGGGGAATTGCCGTGAGGAAACACTTCATTCACGGGGCCGCCGCCGCGTTCGGCGCTGCGGCTCTCACCTTCGGCTCGATCTCGACCGCTTCAGCGGCAGAGCCGGCACACAGCGGCCCGGCTTCCAGCCCGGCCGCATACGTCGACTATCTGGAGCACTCCGACGAAGACGGTGCATCGGAGACCCTCGAAGAGTTCCATTCCCTCACCACAAGTGAGCAGAAACGATTCATCGGCTATCTCCAGGACCCCGCTCTGTTCACAGAGTTCCTGACGCAGAGCACGGGCGAGGCCGCCGCCAGTACCGACACCGATGACATTCAGGTCACCGCCCTGCGAGGAGGTGACGTCACTCTCGAAGCTGAACAGACGGGCAGTGCTCTTGCCGTAGCGGCCAAACGACCGCTGCCCAAGGGCAACCACACGGTGACGAGGTCCAACAAGATCAAGCTGATGGGCGTCACCGTCATGGAGTTCAAGATCTGGGAGACCTTCTACAGCAACGGGCGCACCATCACGAAGGTGGTCGACGCCGACGGGGGAAAGAAGAACTACTCCGGTGTCGTCAAGATGTCGAAGGGCATAGCGAAGAAGCAGCTAGGGAAGCAGAGCTTCTGCAAGAAGGGCGGTCCTTGCAGCAGTGGCAACACGGCCGTCGCCTCCATCGTCTGGGAGGGTGAGGTCGTCATCTCCGGAGGGACCTTCCAGGTCGACAAGAAGCAGACCCTGGTCTCCAACGTCTACGGCACGGCCACCAGCACCCTCGTGAACGTGTAACGAGTCACGCGCAAGACCCGCAAGCACTGCAGCAGTAGGGGCGGCATGTTTCACGTGAAACATGCCGCCCCTACTCATTCAGCCTCTGACTCGTTGCTCCACCACTCCTTGAGTGCCGCGACGGCGGCCTCATGCCCCATGGGCCCGTTCTCCAGGCGCAGCTCCAGCAGGTGCTTGTACGCCCGACCGACGACCGGGCCCGGCGGGACGCCCAGGACCTCCATGACCTGGTTGCCGTCCAGGTCCGGGCGGATCGCGTCCAGCTCCTCCTGTTCCTGAAGCTGCGCGATCCGCTCCTCCAGACCGTCGTAGGCGCGGGAGAGGGCCGACGCCTTGCGCTTGTTGCGCGTCGTGCAGTCCGACCTCGTGAGCTTGTGGAGCCGGTCGAGCAGCGGTCCCGCGTCCCGGACATAGCGGCGGACCGCGGAGTCCGTCCACTCTCCCGTGCCGTAGCCGTGGAAGCGCAGATGCAGCTCGACCAGGCGCGAGACGTCCTTCACCAGCTCGTTGGAGTACTTGAGCGCGAGCATGCGCTTCTTCGTCATCTTCGCCCCGACCACCTCGTGGTGGTGGAACGAGACCCTGCCGTCCTTCTCGAAGCGACGGGTGCGCGGTTTGCCGATGTCATGCAGCAGGGCGGCCAGGCGCAGGGTCAGGTCGGGGCCCTCGCTCTCCAGGGCCATCGCCTGCTCCAGGACGATGAGCGTGTGGTCGTAGACGTCCTTGTGCCGATGGTGCTCGTCGCGCTCCAACCGCAGGGCGGGCAGCTCGGGCAGGACGCGCTCGGCGAGGCCGGTCTCCACCAGGAGGGTCAGCCCTTTGCGCGGGTGCGAGGAGAGGATGAGCTTGTTCAGCTCGTCCCTGACCCGCTCGGCCGAGACGATGTCGATGCGTCCGGCCATGTCCCGCATGGCCTTGACGACCTCCGGGGCCACCTCGAAGTCGAGCTGTGCGGCGAAGCGCGCGGCTCGCATCATCCGGAGCGGATCGTCCGAGAAGGAGTCCTCGGGAGTCCCCGGAGTACGCAGCACGCCGGCCGCGAGGTCGTCGAGTCCTCCGTGCGGGTCGATGAACGCCTTCTCCGGCAGCGCGACGGCCATCGCGTTCACCGTGAAGTCACGCCGGACGAGGTCCTCCTCGATGGAGTGGCCGTAGGACACCTCGGGCTTGCGCGAGGTGCGGTCGTACGCCTCCGACCGGTAGGTGGTCACCTCGATCTGCCAGCCGTCCTTCTGTCCCCCGACCGTGCCGAAGGCGATCCCGACCTCCCAGACCGCGTCCGCCCAGGGCCGCATGATCTTGAGTACGTCCTGGGGGCGGGCATCCGTCGTGAAGTCCAGGTCGTTGCCGAGCCGCCCGAGCAAGGCGTCCCGGACCGACCCGCCGACCAGGGCGAGCGAGAACCCGGCCTCCTGGAAACGGCGGGCGAGATCGTCGGCGACAGGGGCGACGCGCAGCGGCTCGTTCACCGCGCGGTGCTGCTCCTGGCTCAGGACACTGGGGCTGACTTCGTTGGCGTTCGGCACAACTGAACAGGGTACGTGGCCCGGGCGAAGACGGGCGCCCCCATTCGTCGGGCGCGGAATCCCGCACTTCCGTACCGCTCCCTTTATAGACGCACATAGAGGGAAGCCCGCCGTGGCTGCGGATCTTGTGGCGTACGCCGCGGCACTTCCCCTCGGCGCACATCGTTACCATGCGTGGACGCACATTCCGACGACCACTGATCACGACGAGGGACGGGCGAGCGCGTGGCCGAGGCGGCAGACTTCCAGGGGACCAGTCCCTCACCTGCCCGCCGGTGGCTCCGGCGCACCACGGCGCTGCTCGCCGGGGCGCCGCTGCTGGCCGGCCTCGTCCAGCTGCCCGCCGCCGGTTCGGCGCACGCCGAGGAAGCGGCCGCCGCCCTGGCCGACTCGGACTCGGGCTCGGTGGCCGTCGCCGTGGACTCGCTCACCCCCTCGGCCCCGACCGACGGGGACACGGTGACCGTGTCGGGCACCGTGACGAACAAGGGCAAGCAGACCGTCACCAACGCCCATGTCGGCCTGCGCGTGGGACCGCAGATCGACACCCGGTCGTCCGTCGACGCGATCGCCAAGGACAGCGACGATCTCCAGGGCTCCATCGCTCCGGAGATCGACAACAAGTACACCGAGAAGTTCTCCAAGCTCACCCCCGGTGTCGCCGAGCACTTCAACATCTCCGTCCCGGTCGACGACCTCAACCTCGGCGACGACGGTGTCTACGAATTCGCCGTCTCGCTGTCCGGTGAGACCTCCGCACGGCCGTGGGAGCAGATCCTCGGCATCCAGCGGACCTTCCTGCCGTGGCAGCCCGACGGGGCCGACACGAAAACCAGGACCACGGCGCTGTGGCCCCTCGTCTCGACGACGCACATGGCAGCCGAGACGGGGCCGAACGAGGAACAGACACCGGTCTTCCTCAACGACGACCTGGCGAAGGAGATCTCCCCCGGCGGCCGTCTGAACCAGATGGTGACGCTGGGCAAGGACCTCGACGTCACCTGGGTGGTCGACCCCGACCTGCTGGCCTCCGTCGACGCGATGACCGGCAGCTACCGCGTCCGGGACGGGGACAAGACCGTCGCCGGCACCCACCAGACGATCGCCAAGCAGTGGCTGGCGGACCTGCAGGACGC
Source organism: Streptomyces sp. KPB2 (assembly GCF_003950055.1). Classification (NCBI taxonomy): domain Bacteria; kingdom Bacillati; phylum Actinomycetota; class Actinomycetes; order Kitasatosporales; family Streptomycetaceae; genus Streptomyces; species Streptomyces sp. KPB2. The sequence continues at coordinate 4,155,701 of NZ_CP034353.1, read as the reverse complement.
GGTGGCCGACGAAGAGGTCGTCGCCCTCCCCTTCGCCGACCCCGACCTGGCCTCCCTGGCCCACAACGGCACGGACGTCACCGGCTCCCTGAGCCAGCTCAAGGAGGCGACGGACGTCATCGGCAACACCGTCGAGCCGATCCTCCACGTGAAGCCGAACACCGACTTCGCCTGGCCCGTGGACGGCGCCGTCGACCGGTCGATCGTCAAGGTCGCCACCTCCGCGGGCGCTGACAAGGTGATCGCCCGCAGCGACTCCCTCCGGGAGACCGACGGCCTGCCCTACACCCCCTCGGCCGCCCGTCCCATCGGTGGCGGCACCACGGCCGTCGTGGCGGACGCCCGGCTCTCCACGGCGTTCGAGGGCGACCTCACGACGGCGTCCGCCTCCACGCTCGCCGTGCAGCGCTTCCTCGCCCAGAGCCTCGGCCTGAGCCTCCAGACCGACAAGCAGCGCAGCGTCGTCATCGCACCGCAGCGGATGCCCTCCGGCAGCCAGGCCCGCGCGATGGCCGAGGCACTGCGGGCCCTTCAGAGCGGCACCTGGTCCCAGTCCCAGAAGCTGTCCGCGGCCTCCGCCGCCAAGCCGGACCCGGACGCCGCCACCAAGGTGCCGGGCACCTCCTCCTACCCGTCCGGGCTGCGCAAGAAGGAGCTGCCCCGGTCGGCCTTCGTGGAGAGCGCGCGGACGCAGGACGCCCTGGACAGCTTCAAGGTCGTGCTCTCGGACCCGTCCCGGGTGGTGACCCCCTTCGGACGTGCCCTGAACAGGGAGATGTCCGTGTCGTGGCGCGGCCGGGCCACCGAGGCGGAGTCGTTCCGCGACGGGGTGAAGTCGTACCTCGACAGCCTGTCCGGCCGGGTCAGACTGATCGACAAGTCGGAGACGAAGCTCTCCGGCCGCAGCGCCACGATCCCGGTGACGGTCCAGAACAACCTGGTGCAGGACGTCGGCCCCCTGGTCCTCCGGCTCACCTCGACCAACCCGACGCGTCTGGAGATCGACGGCGCCCGCTACCAGGAGCAGCCGATCTCGGTCTCCGGCGGCCACAGCCAGTCGGTGAAGTTCACCACGTCGGCCAACGCCAACGGCCGGGCCACGGTGATCGCCCAGCTGTACACGCAGGACGGGCGGCCCTATGGCAAGGCCGTCACCTTCGACGTGAAGGTCACCGAGATCACGGCCACCGTGATGCTCGTCATCGGCGGCGGTGTCCTGCTGCTCGTCCTCGCCGGCTTCCGGATGTACACGCAGCGCAAGCGCGCCGCGGCCCGTGCCGCCGAGAAGGCCGACGAGGAGACGGAGTCCGGGGAGGAGCCGGAGGCGGCGGGAAACTCCGACGACGACCCGGAGAACCCGAAGGACCCCGAAGCACGTCACACACAGGAGTCCGAGGCACCGGCCCGGGCAGACGACCCGGAGCAGCCGAGTGACCCGACACCGGACACCGCAGCGGAAAACGCCGACCCGTCCGGCACGGGTGAGAGAGTGGACCGTTGAGGATGTCGTGGCCGGTCGGCCCGGGACGATGAGGTGGGGTAACCATGAACGCGCCGTACGACGGTGACCGCGGTCAGGCCGCGGACGGCTCGGGTCACCCCCAGGGCCCGCCGCCGGACCCCGGCCAGACGCCGCCGCAGGCGCCCGCGGACATGTACCTCCAGGACGCCTACGACCAGGACCCCTACCGGGCGCAGGACCTCTCCGCCCAGGACCCGGTCTCCGAGGCGCTCTACGATCGCGCCGCGCACCCTCCGCCGCCCCCGGGCACGTACCCGCCGCAGCAGCCGCTGTACTCCCAGCCCTCCCAGTCGCCCCACGCTCCCGACCCCCGCCTCTGGGCCCAGACCCCGGCGCCCGAACCGGAGGGCCCGACGCAGTACCTGCCGTACGGCGACGACCCGCGGACCACCCAGTTCGTCGGCGTGGACGACCTGGTCGGCCAGGCCGGTGACCAGCGTCACGAGCGCGACGCCTTCGCGCACCTCTTCCGCGACCAGCAGCAGGGCGGCGGCCACCCCTCGTACAACGACCAGGCGGCCGTCCCCGCCCCGGCTCCGGCGCCATACGGCGGGACGGCAGGACCGGGGCAGTACGGCACCACACCGGCTCCGGGACAGTACGGCGGGCACCAAGGGCCCGACTCGTACGGCAACGCTCCGGCGCACGGCCAGTACGGCGGCCCCACTCCGGCACCCGGCCAGCACGCGGCACCGGCGCCGGGCCAGTACGCGGTGGCGCCCACCCCCGAGGCGGCCGAGGCTCCCCTCCAGGAGCCCGAGCCCGCCCCTGCGGCACCGCCGGCCGCCGCGCCCAAGAAGGGCGGGCGCGCGGGCGGCCTGCTGAAGTCGAGCGCCGTGATGGCCGCGGGCACGATGGTGTCGCGGCTGACCGGGTTCGTCCGGTCAGCACTGATCGTCTCGGCGCTGGGTGTCGGCCTGCTCGGCGACACCTTCCAGGTCGCCTACCAACTGCCGACGATGATCTACATCCTTACCGTCGGCGGCGGTCTCAACTCGGTCTTCGTACCGCAACTCGTCCGCGCCATGAAAGACGACGAGGACGGTGGCGAGGCATACGCCAACCGCCTGCTGACCCTCGTCATGGTGGCCCTGGGCGCGCTGACGGTGATCACGGTCTTGGGCGCGCCCCTGCTGATCCGGCTCCTGTCCAACCCTGTGGCCAGTGACCCGGCTGCGAACGAGGTCGGTATCACCTTCGTCCGATACTTCCTGCCGTCCATCTTCTTCATGGGTCTGCATGTGGTGATGGGGCAGGTCCTCAACGCCCGTGGCAGGTTCGGCGCGATGATGTGGACCCCGGTCCTGAACAACATCGTCATCATCGTGACCTTGGGGATGTTCATCTGGGTCTACGGCACCGCTGAGAGCTCAGGGATGAAGGTCACGAGCATCCCACCGGAAGGCGAGCGCCTGCTCGGCATCGGTGTGCTGCTGGGCCTCATCGTGCAGTCCCTGGCCATGATCCCTTACCTGCGGGAGACAGGCTTCCGGCTCCGCCTCCGGTTCGACTGGAAGGGACACGGACTCGGCAAGGCCATCACTCTCGCCAAGTGGACGGTCCTCTTCGTGCTTGCCAACCAGGCGGGCGCCATGATCGTCATCCAGCTCTCCACCGCGGCGGGCAAGGCATCGCCTGTGGACGGCACGGGTTTCGCCGCCTACGCCAACGCCCAGCTGATCTGGGGGCTGCCGCAGGCGATCATCACCGTCTCCCTCATGGCCGCGCTGCTGCCCCGCATTTCCCGCTCGGCATCCGAGGAGGACGGGGGAGCGGTCCGCGACGACATCTCCCAGGGCCTGCGCACCACGGCTGTCGCCATCGTTCCTGTGTCCTTCGGTTTCGTCGCACTCGGCATCCCCATGTGCACGCTCATGTTCGGCTCGTCGGGCACCAGTGAAGCCACCAACATGGGCTACATGCTGATGGCCTTCGGTCTCGGCCTCATCCCGTACTCCGTGCAGTACGTCGTCCTGCGCGCCTTCTACGCCTACGAGGACACCCGGACGCCCTTCTACAACACCGTCATCGTGGCCGTGGTCAACGCCGCCGCCTCGGGCCTGTGTTACCTCCTGCTGCCCTCCCGCTGGGCCGTCGTGGGCATGGCCGCCTCCTACGGTCTGGCCTACGTGATCGGCGTGGGCGTCGCCTGGCGCAGGCTGCGCAAGCGGCTCGGCGGTGACCTGGACGGCGCCCGGGTGCTGCGCACGTACGCCCGGCTGTGCATCGCGTCCGTACCGGCAGCCCTGCTCGGCGGCGCCGCCTGCTACGCGATCAGCCAGGCGCTCGGCCAGGGCGTCGTGGGATCGTTCGCCGCGCTGATCGCCGGCGGTCTGCTCCTGTTCGGCGTCTTCTTCGTCGCCGCCCGCAAGATGCGCATCGAGGAAGTCAACTCTCTGGTCGGGATGGTGCGCGGACGCCTGGGACGCTGAGACCCGGGGTAGGCGCACAACCATCGTCCGCCGCTGTGTGTCGTGCATAGCGGCGGACTGTGGGCACAATTGGGTTCGGCGTCGGACGCGCGGATCGGGAGTCGGCCGACGCGCACGGAATGGGGAGGCAGGAACGACGGTGGCGGAACGGAGCACAGCTGCCGTCGACGTGGCAGACAACAGCGGTGACGAGCCGCTGACCGCACAGGCGGACCAGTCCACGGCCGACGGGGTGGCCAACAACCGGGAGCGGGACACGGACAGCGACGAGGCACAGGGGAGCCCCACGAGCGAGGAATCCGGCAAGGCCTCGCCTCCCGAACTGCACAGCGGGCACAAGCTCGCCAGACGCTACCGTCTCGAGGAATGCGTCACCCGTCTGGACGGCTTCAGCAGTTGGCGGGCCGTCGACGAGAAGCTGCGCCGCGCCGTCGGAGTCCACCTCCTCCCGGCGGACCACCCGCGCGCCCGCTCCGTGCTGGCCGCGGCACGCTCCTCCGCCCTCCTCGGCGACCCCCGATTCGTCCAGGTACTGGACGCCGTCGAGGACAACGACCTCGTCTACGTCGTCCACGAGTGGCTCCCCGACGCCACCGAGCTGACCGCGCTCCTCGCCTCCGGACCGCTGGATGCCTACGACGCCTACCAGATGGTCAGTCAGGTGGCGTCGGCCATGGCGGCCGCACACCGCGAGGGCCTGGCCCATCTGCGCCTGAGCCCCAACGCGGTGCTGCGCACGTCGACGGGCCAGTGGCGGATCCGCGGGCTCGCCGTCAACGCCGCGCTGCGCGGCATCAGTTCCGACACCCCGCAGCGCACCGACACCGAGGCCATCGGCGCCCTTCTGTACGCCACGCTCACCCAGCGCTGGCCGTACGAGAGCGACGCGCACGGTCTGGCGGGGCTGCCCAAGGACATCGGCCTGATCCCCCCGGACCAGGTGCGGGCCGGCATCCACCGCGGCCTGTCCGAGCTGGCGATGCGGGCGCTCGCCAACGACGGCGCCACCGCCTCCCGCCACGAGTCCCCCTGCACGACGCCGGAGGAACTGGTGAAGGCGATCGGCGAGATGCCCCGCATCCGCCCGCCGGAGCCTGCGTACACCGCTCCACCCCAGTACCAGCGCACGGCCTACCAGCAGGGCGCGTACGGACGTCCGGCGCCGCACCCCGGTGTCGCACAGCCCGTACCGACGCCGCCGCCCCCGCTGCAGAGCCGTACCGGCAAGGCCCTCAAGTGGAGCGTCTCGGCCCTGCTGATCGCCGCGCTCGGCCTCGGCAGCTGGCAGTTGGCGGACGCCCTGATGGAACGGGGCGGCAAGGCCGACGACCAGAACCAGACCCAGACGACGGACGGCAACGACAAGAACAACGAGCAGACCAAGCCGGCCAAGCCGATCAGTGTGCAGGCAGCCCAGGAGTACGTCGCCAGCGGCGGGGCCCAGGCACCGGGGGATGTCGCCAACACCTACGACGGTGACGCCTCCACCTACTGGCGCACGAAGAAATACAACGAAGGCCCGAAGCTCGCGCCGTACAAGCCCGGCGTCGGCATCGTCTACGACCTCGGTTCACCGCAGGACGTCTCGACGGCCTCGGTAGCACTCCGGTACACCGGTGATCACACGACCGTGCATCTCTACGCCACCGATTCCCTGTCGCCCTCGACGGGCGTCGAGGGGATGAAGGAGATCGCGAGCGCCACCACGACCGGCACCTCGCTCACCGCCAAGGCATCGAAGCCCGTCAAGACGCGGTACGTCCTCCTGTGGATGACCGACGTGCCGAACGCTCCGTCCGACGGCTACAGCGGCGCCGGCTACAAGCAGGCGATCACCGACGTGACGTTCAAGGGCTGAAGGCCCTCGGAGGAAGGGGGGAGGAGGCCGATGGCAGATGACACCGCATACAGCGGCATCAGCGATCAGGACCTCCTCGCCCGCCACGTCGAGGGCGACCCCGATGCCTTCGGTGAGGTCGTACGCCGTCACCGCGACCGGCTCTGGGCGGTGGCCCTGCGGACGCTGGGGGATCGCGAGGAGGCGGCCGACGCCGTCCAGGACGCTCTCGTCTCCGCCTATCGGGCCGCGCACACCTTCCGTGGGCAGGCAGCCGTCACGACCTGGCTGCACCGGATCACGGTGAACGCCTGTCTGGACCGTGCCCGCAAGGCCGCGTCTCGGAAAACCGCACCCGTCGACGACACCGAGCGCCTGGAGCAGCTCCTGGAGCCGCACGAGTCGGCCTCCGCGCCCGCCGAACGCAATGATCTGCACCGTCAGCTGCTGGCGGCCCTGAGCACCCTGCCAGCCGACCAGCGAGCCGCCCTCGTCCTGGTGGACATGCAGGGCTACCCCGTCGCGGAGGCCGCCCGCATCCTCGACGTACCGAGCGGGACGATCAAGAGCCGGTGTGCCCGGGGCAGAGCCAGGCTCCTGCCGCTACTCACCCACCTCCGGCCTGACGGCAGCGACAAGAAGAGGGAACCGGGCGCGGAGCGGAACCGGACGCAGGGGGCATCCGTCCCACCCGCAGCGGGACCGCAGCGTGCGGGTCCGCCGGAGACAGGGCCGAGCGATTCAGCCGCAGTGAAGGGCGGAGGTGGACGAGCGTGACGTCGTCGACGACAGACATGACCGAGCACCCGGACACCGCGGAGCTCTCCGACTTCGCCGAAGGTCTCCTCCCCAGTACACGGACTGCCGACGTACGGCAGCATCTGGCCGGCTGCGAGCTCTGCGCGGACGTCTACGCGGCACTGGACGAGATCCAGGGACTGCTCGGCAGCCTGCCCGCCCCGGCGCCCATGCCGGACGATGTGGCTGCCCGTATCGACGCCGCCCTGGCAGCCGAGCCACTGCCGGGCGTCTCCGGCACCGCGCATGTTTCACGTGAAACATCGGCCCCCGCCGACCGGCCCACGGGACACGCTCGCCCCTCCTCCACCGGCCCCGGTCGCAAGGATCGTCGGCGAGGCGGGCGACGCAGGATCGCCGTCCTCGGCGCCGTGACCGCGGCCGCGGCCATCGGACTCGGCTCGGTCATCGTGTCCTCCCTGAATGGGGGGAGCTCCTCCGACGACACCGCCCACGAGCAGCAGACCGCGCTCGCGGACACCTTCTCCGAGGGGCATCTCGAGGCCAAGGTCACCGGCCTCGTCGCGGACGGGAGCGCCCAGAAGGAGTCGCGCACACCGCGCAGCTTCGGCATGGAGTCCGAGACCGGTGGCGAGACCGCCGAGAATCACGTCTTCAAGCAGCCGACCGTCCCCGAGTGCATTCGGAGGGCCCTCGGGCGCGACGACGCGGCGATCGCCACCGAGCAAGGCGTCTACAAGGGCAAGGAAGCCCTGCTGGTGGTGCTGCCCGATGCCGCCAACGACACTCGGGTCACCGCCTACATCGTCGAGTCGGCGTGCGTGAAGCAACCTGCGATCGGCAAGGGCAAGATCCTCCTGAAGCACTCCTACGCGCGTCCGTAGCCGTCCGGCCCTATTCGCCCTCGGGCGGCCCTGAGCTGTCGCCGTGTGCCCGGACACAGCGGGAATGCGCGCCCCGTAGGATCCGTTAGGTGGGGTGAGAGTTCCGAGTGCAGCTCCACCCGGCCCTGAAGACACAGTCCAGAGACGAGGAATGAAGCCGTGAGCGACGTCCGAAACGTGATCATCATCGGCTCCGGGCCCGCCGGCTACACGGCGGCGCTCTACACCGCGCGAGCGTCGCTGAAGCCGCTGGTGTTCGAGGGTGCCGTCACCGCGGGCGGAGCTCTGATGAACACCACCGAGGTCGAGAACTTTCCCGGCTTCCAGGACGGCATCATGGGCCCCGAGCTCATGGACAACATGCGGGCCCAGGCGGAGCGCTTCGGCGCCGAACTGATCCCGGACGATGTCGTGGCCGTCGATCTCAGCGGTGAGATCAAGACCGTCACCGACACCGCGGGCACGGTCCACCGGGCCAAGGCCGTCATCGTCACCACCGGCTCCCAGCACCGCAAGCTCGGCCTGCCGAACGAGGACGCGCTGTCCGGCCGGGGTGTCTCCTGGTGCGCGACCTGTGACGGCTTCTTCTTCAAGGACCAGGACATCGCCGTGATCGGTGGCGGTGACACCGCGATGGAGGAGGCCACGTTCCTCTCCCGCTTCGCGAAGTCCGTGACGATCGTCCACCGTCGCGACACCCTGCGCGCTTCCAAGGCGATGCAGGAGCGTGCCTTCGCCGACCCCAAGATCACGTTCGTCTGGGACAGCGAGGTCGCCGAGGTCCAGGGCGACCAGAAGCTCGCGGGCCTGAAGCTGCGCAACGTCAAGACCGGCGAGCTCTCGGACCTGCCGGTGACCGGCCTGTTCATCGCGATCGGCCACGACCCGCGCACCGAGCTCTTCAAGGGCCAGCTCGACCTGGACCCGGAGGGCTACCTGAAGGTCGAGGCACCCTCGACCCGCACCAACCTGACGGGTGTCTTCGGCGCCGGTGACGTGGTCGACCACACCTACCGCCAGGCGATCACCGCCGCGGGCACCGGCTGCTCCGCCGCTCTCGACGCCGAGCGCTTCCTCGCCGCCCTCAGCGACGAGGACAAGGCGGAGCCCGAGAAGACCACCGTCTGACCACCCCATCCCCCGCACCACTCAGTTAAGGAGCCCGCCGTGGCCGGCACCCTGAAGCACGTGACCGACGCATCCTTCGAGCAGGACGTCCTCAAGAACGACAAGCCCGTCCTGGTGGACTTCTGGGCCGCCTGGTGCGGTCCGTGCCGCCAGATCGCGCCGTCCCTCGAGGCGATCGCCGCCGAGTACGGCGACAAGATCGAGATCGTCAAGCTGAACATCGACGAGAACCCGGGTACGGCTGCCAAGTACGGCGTCATGTCCATCCCCACCCTGAACGTCTACCAGCGTGGCGAGGTCGCCAAGACCATCGTGGGCGCCAAGCCGAAGGCCGCGATCGTCCGCGACCTCGAGGCCTTCATCGCCGACTGACGATCGCCGACTCACGTTTCACGTGAAACACGAATGGGTCGACCCGACCGGGTCGGCCCATTCGTGTTACAACGGCTTTCCGTGTCTCACTACAGCGGACGCAACACCGGTTCTTTCTGAACCGCGCCGAGCAGGCGGTCCAGCGCCATCTCCACGTCTTCCTTCCAGGAGAGCGTGGACCGAAGATCCAGTCGCAACCGTGGGTGGCGGGGGTGCGGCCGGACCGTCTTGAAGCCCACCGCCAACAGGTGCTCCGCCGGCAGGACACAGGCGGGTTCCTTCCAGCGAGCATCGCCGAACGCCTCGATGGCCTTGAAGCCCCGGCGCAGAAGATCCTTGGCGACCGTCTGGACCATCACCCGGCCCAGTCCCTGACCCTGATACCCCGGCATCACGAAGGCGGTCATCAGTTGGACCGCGTCCGAGGAGACCGGGCTGGTGGGGAATGCCGCCGAGCGCGGTACATACGCCGGCGGCGCGTAGAGAACGTAGCCCACCGGCACGTCGTCGACGTAGACCACCCGGCCGCACGACCCCCAGTCCAGGAGGACGGCGGAGATCCAGGACTCCTTCTCCAGAGCCGGTGTGCCCGCCTTTACCGCGGCCTCGCCGCTGACGGGGTCCAGTTCCCAGAAGACGCACGAACGACAGCGCTGGGGAAGGTCCTGAAGGTTGTCCAGCGTGAGCGGTACGAGCCGGCGCCCCATGAAGGCTGTTCCTCGCTTCCTTCGCCTGCCGCGTCGCGGGCGGCTGTCAGAGCGCTCCGTTCCCTGAGCAGGCTGCCGATGAACCCACCGACCGCGCCCAGCCCCAAGCCCGCGCTCACCAGTTCGGTGCGGCTCATCGTTCGCATGGCCCCTGCCTTCCACTCAGAGGTACTGCCAGGTGACGACGCCATCCCGGTCGCATCGTATCCACGATGCGGTGGCCTCGACACCGACGCAAAGCAAAGGGCGGGCCGTGTTCCGGTATGCACCGGACACGGCCCGCCCTTGAGGCTCTCGAGGCACCACCGAGCGCGCCGGGCGCTCCGCTGCCCCGACATCAGGATTCGACGTCGTCGTCCTTGTCCTCCAGGAGGCCCTTCTGGAGCACGGGGCCTTCGCCGGGGGCCAGGCTGCCGAGGATCCGCTCCAGGTCGTCCATGGAGGCGAACTCCACGGTGATCTTGCCCTTCTTCTGTCCCAGGTCGACCTTCACGCGCGTCTCGAATCGGTCCGAGAGCCGCGTCGCCAGGTCCGAGAGCGCCGGGGAGACCAGAGAACCGGCCCGTGGGCCCTTGGCCCGCTGCGGCTTCTGCGGCCGGGAACCCATCAGGGTCACGATCTCCTCGACCGACCGCACCGAGAGTCCTTCGGCCACGATGCGATGGGCCAGCCGGTCCTGCTCTTCCGGATCGTCGACGGAGAGCAGCGCTCGCGCGTGTCCTGCGGAGAGCACTCCGGCGGCGACCCGGTTCTGCACCTTCGGGGAGAGCTTCAGCAGGCGCAGCGTGTTGGACACCTGCGGGCGGGAGCGACCGATACGGTCCGCCAGCTGGTCGTGCGTGCAGTTGAAGTCCTTCAGCAGCTGGTCGTAGGCGAACGCCTCCTCCAGCGGGTTCAGCTGAGCGCGGTGCAGGTTCTCCAGGAGCGCGTCCAGGAGGAGCTTCTCGTCCTCCGTCGCCCGCACGATCGCCGGGATGGCATCCAGTTCCAGCTCTCGGCAGGCCCGGAAGCGGCGCTCGCCCATGATGAGCTCATAACGCCCGGGCTCCGTCGGCCGCACGACAACCGGCTGGAGCAGACCCACCTCCCTGATGGAGGTGACGAGCTCGGCCAGCGCGTCGTCGTCGAAGTCCTTGCGCGGCTGCTTCGGGTTCGGCGTGATGGCGTCGAGAGGAACCTCGGCGAAGTGTGCCCCCATCGGCGGGCGAAGTCCTTCGGCACCCTGAGGGACCGTCGGCTCCTCCGTTTCACGTGAAACATGCGGCAGCGTCGCCACCTTCGCCGCAGCCACACCGCGTTCGTTCGGCAGCAGAGGCATCGTCCCCGGGGACGCGGAAGCCGCAGCCCCCAAGGCCGCCGAGGCAACCGACTTCTCGGTCGGGGCGTTGGGGATCAGTGCGCCAAGACCACGGCCCAGCCCCCTCCGTCGCTCACTCACTGGATCCCCTCCACCATGCTCGGATCATTCTGAGCGCCGACATGGGCATGGGTCGCGTCATAGCTGACGCCCACACCCTTCAGCGCGATCTCACGGGCCGCCTCCAGATAGGAGAGGGCTCCGCTTGATCCTGGATCGTAGGTCAGTACCGTCTGCCCGTAGCTCGGGGCCTCGGAGATGCGGACCGAGCGGGGAATGCTCGTCCGCAGCACCTCCTCGCCGAAGTGGCTGCGCACCTCGTCCGCGACCTGGGACGCAAGCCGCGTCCGACCGTCGTACATGGTGAGGAGGATCGTCGACACATGCAGCGTGGGGTTGAGATGCCCTCGGACGAGGTCGACGTTGCGCAGCAGCTGACCCAGCCCCTCCAGCGCGTAGTACTCGCACTGGATCGGGATCAGCACTTCCTGGCCGGCGACGAGCGCGTTGACGGTCAGCAGGCCGAGTGAGGGCGGGCAGTCGATGAGGATGTAGTCCAGCGGCTGTTCATACGCCGTGATCGCCCGCTGGAGCCGGCTCTCCCGCGCGACCAGAGAGACCAGCTCGATCTCCGCACCGGCGAGATCGATGGTGGCGGGCGCGCAGAACAGACCCTCGACATCGGGGACCGGCTGGACCACTTCGGAGAGCGGTCGGCTCTCGACCAGCACGTCGTAGATGGACGGCACCTCGGCGTGATGGTCGACGCCCAGCGCGGTGGAGGCGTTGCCCTGTGGGTCGAGATCGACGACCAGGACTCGTGCACCGTGCAAGGCGAGCGACGCGGCAAGATTGACGGTCGTCGTCGTCTTGCCCACACCGCCCTTCTGGTTTGCTACGACCATGATCCGAGTCTGCTCGGGTCGCGGCAGCCCCTCACCGGCGCGGCCCAGAGCGTCCACCGCCAGTTGGGCAGCACGACCGATCGGAGTGTCGTCCATCGGAGGCGGTGTTTCACGTGAAACATCCGCCCCCATCGACTCGGTACGGGGACCGGGGACCGGATCGGTCATCGGCCCCGCGATATTGGCGTCGGACCGCAAGGATTCACTCTCCTCGACTTCAGGCTCGCAATGAACAGAGCCTCCCATGCCTCCGGGGTCATGAACCAGTGAGGCCTGGTCTTCTGTGGAGAAATCCACCTCTGTGGACAACTCCGCGCCCTCTCCGAGTGACCCGAGAGGCTTCCGTTCACGTGGGTCGGACGCGGCGCGGCCGCGACTGATGATGCCGTGCAACAGTGAGCGACGTTTCACGTGAAACACGATGCAGCGCGGCCCAAGCCGAACGGCCGCGACACTCCGGCATGCATGAGCAGGGCAGCTTGTGTGGAGTACGGCGGACCAGTGGAGTACGGCGGACCATGAGAGCTATCCGCGACGCCGGCGCGTTCGCCCCGTCCGGGCGGCCTTGGCCCGCTTGGCGGCGAACCGCACACCACCGGGGCTCTCGCCGACCTCGACACGCACCACGGTGGACATGGGTTCCACGACGCCCTCGCCGACGTGGAGGATGGACGTCTCCTCCGCTCCGAGCTTGCTCAGCGCCGCGGTCGCCGCCTTCAGTTCCTCCTCGGCGGTGTCGCCCTTGAGGGCGAGCATCTCGCCGTACGGCCGCAGGAGCGGGATGCCCCAGGTGGCGAGACGGTCCAGTGGAGCGACGGCTCGGGCCGTCACCACATGCACCGGCGGCAGCTTGCCCATGACCTCCTCGGCCCGGCCCCGCACCACGGTGACATGGTCCAGGCCCAGCAGCTCCACGACCTCGGTGAGGAAGTTCGTACGGCGCAGCAGCGGCTCAAGCAGGGTGATCTTCAGGTCGTCCCGTACCAGCGCCAAGGGAATCCCGGGCAGGCCGGCGCCCGAGCCGACGTCGCACACCGTCACTCCCTCGGGCACGACCTCCGAGAGCACGGCGCAGTTCAGCAGGTGCCGCTCCCAGAGCCGGGGCACTTCGCGCGGACCGATCAGGCCGCGTTTCACCCCCGCCTCGGCGAGCAGTTCCGCGTAGCGGACCGCGTCCGCGTAGCGATCACCGAACACAACACGTGCCTGCTCGGGTACAGGGGGGAGCTCCGCTGCCTCCGACACGGGGACCGTCCTTCCGTACGACACCGGCGCCAAGGGCGTCGGTGCCAGAACCACCAGAACTATCAGGCTGACAAAATTCGGCCCCGTCTGCGCAACAGACGGGGCCGGAGAACGAGAGGAAGCCGATCAGGCAGGGAGCACGACGACGAAGCGCTCCGGCTCCTCGCCCTCGGACTCACTGCGGAGCCCCGCGGCCTTGACCGCGTCATGCACGACCTTGCGCTCGAAGGGCGTCATCGGCTCGAGCCGCACGGACTCGCCGCTGCTCTTGGCCTCGGCCGCGGCCTTGGCGCCCAGCTCGGACAGCTCGGCGCGCTTGCCCGCCCGGTAACCCGCGATGTCGAGCATCAGCCGGCTGCGGTCCCCGGTCTCCCGGTGCACGGCGAGGCGCGTGAGCTCCTGCAGAGCCTCCAGCACCTCACCGTCCCGGCCGACCAGCTTCTGCAGATCGCGGCTGCTGCTGTCGCTGATGATCGAGACGGAGGCACGGTCGGCCTCGACGTCCATGTCGATGTCGCCGTCGAGGTCGGCGATGTCGAGCAGACCCTCCAGGTAGTCCGCCGCGATCTCGCCCTCCTGCTCGAGGCGGGTCAGGGTGTCTGCACCCTCGGCAGCGGCGGAGGTGGTGCCTTCCGTCACGGGATGGGCTCCTTCTTACTTCTTCGACGGGGACTTGGGCCGCTGCGGGCCCTTGCGCTGTCCGGACTGGGCCTTGCTGCGGCCACCGCCGCCGGACTTCTGAGCCGGCTTCTTGGCACCGGCGGCGGGCTTCGCGTCCTGCTTGCCCGCCGGCTTGGCGTCCTGCGGCTCGTCCGACTTGGTCAGCGACGTCTTCGGCTCGGCCTCACCTGCGGGCTTGGCCTGGCGCTGGGACTTGCTCTGCCGCTTGGGCTGCTGGCGCTTGGGCTGGCCCGTGGTCGTCACGGTCGAGCCGTCCGCGCTCTGAGCGGCCACGGCGGCATCACTCTTCACCACGGTGCCGTCGGTCTGGGCCGCCAGTCCCGCCTTGTTCAGGCCGTTGATGAACTTCCGCTCGGCCTCGTTGCGGTCCCGGCCCTTGGCGACGATGGCCTTCACGATGGCCTTCTCGCCCCGGCGACGGGTCTTGCCGTGCTCGGTGACGCTCTTGTGCAGCCGCTCCAGGTAGGCGGCCTGCGCCTTGGAGCCGGGCGTCGGGTTGTTGCGGATGACGTACATCTGCTGGCCCATGGTCCACACGTTGGTGGTCAGCCAGTAGACGAGGACACCGACGGGGAAGTTCACACCGAAGACGGCGAACATGACCGGGAAGACGTACATCAGCATCTTCTGCTGCTGCATGAACGGCGTCTTCACGGTGGTGTCGACGTTCTTCGTCATCAGCTGGCGCTGGGTGAAGAACTGCGAGGCCGACATCAGCACGATCATGATCGCGGTGACGACCCGGACGTCGGTGAGGGAGGCGTTGAGGGCGGCGACGTCGCTCTCGCTGCTGAAGAACTTCGAGGCCAGCGGAGCCCCGAAGATGTGCGCCTTCTGCGCGCTCTCCAGCAGGCTCTGGTTGACCGCACCGATGGTGTCGCCGGACGCGATGCCGTTGAGCACGTGGTACAGGGCGAAGAAGAACGGGGACTGCGCCAGGATGGGAAGGCACGAGGAGAGCGGGTTGGTACCCGTCTCCTTGTACAGCTTCATCATCTCTTCGGACTGACGCTGCTTGTCGTTCTTGTAGCGCTCCTGGATCTTCTTCATCTCCGGCTGGAGCGTCTGCATCCCGCGCGTCGCCTTGATCTGCTTCACGAAGAGCGGGATCAGGCAGATGCGGATGAGGATCACCAGCGACACGATGGACAGGCCCCAGGCCCATCCGGTGTCAGGTCCGAAGATCGCCCCGTACACCGTGTGGAACTGGACGATGACCCAGGAGACGGGCCAGGTGATAAAGCTGAAGAGGCTGGCAATCGTGTCCACTAATCATGCTCCTTGGGCATGGGGCGAGGTCTCTGCGGCCGGGCTCGAAGGCTCGGACGGGCTCGGGTGAGCGGGCCGTCCTTCGGTGGCCGGTTCGGCGGCGGAGGTCCCGCCCTTGCGTGCCCGCCAGGCGGCACGCAGCATTTCGTGCCACCGCGGGCGCTTGCGCGGCGGAACATGGTCCACACCGCCCGGCGACCACGGATTGCACCGCAGGATGCGCCAGGCCGTGAGTGCCGTGCCCTTGACGGCTCCGTGCCGGTCGATGGCCGTGTAGCCGTAGTGGGAACACGACGGGTAGTACTTGCAGACCGGCCCCAGCAGCGGACTGATCGTCCACTGATAGAGCTTGATCAGAGCCAGCAGCGGGTACTTCATCGCGCGCCCCCTCCCAGTAGCCGCGCCAGGGCGGCGTCCAGGTCTCGGGCCAGGTGTGCATGGTCGGCGTCACCCGCACCGGGCAGCGCTCGTACGACTACCAGGCTACCGGGGGGCAACAGGTCGATCCGGTCGCGCATCAGATGGCGAAGCCTGCGCTTCACCTTGTTGCGCACGACCGCACCACCCACGGCTTTGCTCACGACGAAACCCGCACGTGTCGGGGGAGCGCTCTCCCCAGGCGCGTGCGGGTCCGTGGCACCGCTTCGAAGGTGGACGACGAGGGCCGGGCGGCCGGCCCGGCGGCCCCGTCGTACCGCGGTCGCGAAGTCCTCGCGCCGCCTCAGCCGGTTCTCGGTGGGCAGCACGACGTCATGACCTGACCGGGATCAGGCGGACAGACGGGCGCGACCCTTGCTGCGGCGGGTCGCGAGAATCGCGCGGCCGGCACGGGTACGCATACGCAGCCGGAAGCCGTGGGTCTTCGCGCGGCGACGGTTGTTCGGCTGGAAGGTGCGCTTGCTCACTCGGGGGCTCCAGAAAGAATCGGGTGTTGGCGGGGTGCCGTCCTGGCTGTCACCGTGCGCCCACGAGTAGCTCGCGTTACGCCCGAGTGCACCGCTTTTCGATCACCTTGGACGTGACCTGTGCCCATCGGAGGCAGGCGGCAGCAGCCATCGACAACTCGACCTGGTTACGGTACGTGCGACTGCGCCATTCGGTCAAACCAGCGGTGACCGGGAGACACTTGTCCACAGGCTGGGGACAACAACTTGAACCCTACCCGCCGCGCTGACTACCGTGACTGAACTCCGATTCGTTCCCTTATCCCTGCCCCACCCGAGTTTCATCCCGACCCGTCCCCGAATCACACGTTCGAGGGACTCGTGAGAGAGCGTGCCCTGTGGCTGACGTACCTGCCGATCTTGCCGCAGTGTGGCCACGCGTACTGGAGCAACTCCTCGGAGAAGGCCGCGGGCAGGGCGTCGAGTCGAAGGACGAGCACTGGATCCGTCGCTGCCAGCCGCTCGCGCTGGTCGCCGACACCGCCCTGCTCGCCGTACCGAACGAATTTGCGAAGGGCGTACTGGAGGGCCGCCTGGCCCCGGTCGTCAGCGAGACCCTGAGCCGCGAATGCGGCCGCCCGATCCGCATCGCGATCACCGTCGACGACACCGCGGGCGAACCCGCCGGTCCTGCCCCACAGGCACCCCAGGCCCCCCAGGCGCCGCCGTCCCGCCCCCAGCCCCGCTACGAGGAGCCCGAGCTCCCCGCGCCCGGCCATGGGAGCCGCGAGGACTACCGCGACGGGTACGAGGGCTACGACCGCGGCCGCGCCGACCAGCTCCCGACCGCACGGCCGGCCTACCCGCAGGAGTACCAGCGCCCCGAGCCCGGCTCCTGGCCCCGGCCGGCCCAGCAGGAGGACTACGGCTGGCAGCAGCAGCGCCTCGGCTTCCCGGAACGGGACCCCTACGCCTCCCCGTCGCAGGAGCCGTACGGCCAGGAGCCGCCGCCACCGCCGTACTCCCACGACCCCCACGCCCCGTACCAGCAGCAGGACTACCGGCCGCAGCCCCCGGAGCGCCCGTCGTACGACTCTCCGCGCGGTGAGTACGAACAGTCCCGGAGCGACTACGACAAGCCCCGCGCCGACTACGAGCAGTCCCGTGGCGAGTACGACGGTCCGCGCGGCGACTACGACCAGCCGCGAAGCGACTACGATCAGCAGCGCGGCGACTACGACCAGCGCGGCCCCCGCCGGGACCTGCCCGAGCCGCCGGCCGGATCCGGTCACGTCCACCGCGGCGGCCCCGTGGGCCCCGGCCCCGCCACCGGGGCACCCGGACCGCTGGCCGCACAGCCGGCGCCGGCGACCGGACCCGGCGAGCCGACCGCGCGCCTGAACCCGAAGTACCTCTTCGACACCTTCGTCATCGGGGCCTCCAACCGCTTCGCCCACGCGGCGGCCGTCGCGGTCGCGGAAGCACCCGCGAAGGCCTACAACCCTCTGTTCATCTACGGGGAGTCGGGGCTCGGCAAGACCCACCTCCTGCACGCCATCGGGCACTACGCGCGCAGCCTCTACCCCGGCACGCGCGTGCGCTACGTGAGCTCGGAGGAGTTCACCAACGAGTTCATCAACTCCATCCGCGACGGCAAGGGCGACAGCTTCCGCAAGCGCTACCGCGAGATGGACATCCTGCTGGTCGACGACATCCAGTTCCTCGCGGACAAGGAGTCGACGCAGGAGGAGTTCTTCCACACGTTCAACACCCTGCACAACGCCAACAAGCAGATCGTGCTCTCCAGCGACCGGCCGCCCAAGCAGCTGGTGACGCTGGAGGACCGGCTCCGCAACCGCTTCGAGTGGGGGCTGATCACCGACGTCCAGCCGCCGGAGCTGGAGACCCGGATCGCGATCCTGCGCAAGAAGGCGGTGCAGGAGCAGCTCAACGCCCCGCCGGAGGTGCTGGAGTTCATCGCCTCGCGGATCTCGCGCAACATCCGCGAGCTGGAGGGCGCCCTGATCCGGGTGACGGCGTTCGCGTCGCTCAACCGGCAGCCGGTCGACCTGGGCCTGACGGAGATCGTCCTCAAGGATCTGATCCCCGGCGGCGAGGACTCCACTCCGGAGATCACCTCGACGGCCATCATGAGCGAGACCGCCGACTACTTCGGCCTCACGGTGGAGGACCTGTGCGGCAGCTCGCGCGGTCGCCAGCTCGTGACGGCCCGGCAGATCGCCATGTACCTGTGCCGCGAGCTGACGGACCTCTCACTCCCCAAGATCGGCGCGCTCTTCGGCGGCCGGGACCACACCACGGTGATGCACGCCGATCGCAAGATCCGCAATCTGATGGCCGAGCGGCGCTCGATCTACAACCAGGTGACCGAGCTGACCAACCGCATCAAGAACGGCTGACGGCCACCGGCCGCCGGCGCCGGCCACGCAGGCGCCCTCGGGACTTCCGGGGGCGCCTTTCGCATGCCCCTCGGCTTCCCTCCCGGGCTGCCGACCGCGCCTTCTCGGGGCCCCTCGATGCCTCCCGGTGCCTCTCAGAGGCCGTCCTGGGCCGTTCTGAGGCGCCCAGGGCCTCCCCGGCGCCTCCCCAGGACACTCCTCGGGCTCCCCCCCCCGGCTCGTACGGGCGTCCTGTCCGCTGTTCGAATACCTGCCGGGTTACGGCCGTCCTCCACAGATTGGGCCAGTTTTTTCCGTCCACACCTTGGGGACTGGGAAGTTGTCCCGATCCCGTCCACAGGCCAGGCTGGTGAGGGATCATCAGGGCAGGTCAGCTCCCTGTGGATTCGTGGACGAAGGATCTCCACAGGCTGTGGACGACGAAATGATCCACAGGCTGTGCATTCAGTTGTCCACGGGCAACCCACAGGCTGGAGCCGGTTGTCCCCAGCGATCCCCAGCTTCTCCACATGTCTGTCCACTGTTCGGCAACGCGACGCGCCCCGTCACCGCGTCGAGTGAAAGGCGTCACACGAGGCTGCCTGGTTGGGCTGTGGGAAACGTGGGTAAAGCTGGGGACGGCTCTGGGGAGAAGTCGCCTCTCCCTGTGCACGGTGTGTGCAGAACTTTCTGTTCTCCACAGACGAGCCTGGTTGTCCACGGGCTCCGCCCACAGGGCCCGTGGACAAAATTCATGCTCTGACCTGGGCAAACGGGGTTATCCACGGTATCCACAGGCCCTACTACTACTGACGACTAGAGAGAGAGCGGAATTCGTTTCGAAGCGGGTCCTGTGCACAACTCGCCCTCTCGAGCCCGACCGCCCCTCGTCACGACTTGACCCCGAACGGCACCTACTGTCAGTGGGGTGCGTCAGACTGGTCCCCGGTGTTCTGCCCCTCACAGCGGCGGACGACACCGGTCAGACGACGAAGGCGAAGCAGGGCGAGCAGCGCCGGCAACAGCAGGAGGCGGCAACAGTGAAGATCCGGGTGGAACGCGACGTACTCGCGGAGGCAGTGGCCTGGGCGGCTCGCAGCCTCCCGGCCCGTCCGCCGGCGCCGGTCCTCGCGGGCCTGCTGCTGAAGGCCGAGGAGGGACAGCTGAGCCTGTCGGGCTTCGACTACGAGGTCTCGGCGCGGGTGTCCGTGGAGGCGGAGATCGAGGAGGAGGGCACGGTCCTCGTCTCCGGTCGCCTGCTCGCCGACATCTCCCGGGCCCTGCCCAACCGGCCGGTGGAGATTTCCACAGACGGTGTACGGGCGACGGTGGTCTGCGGCTCCTCGCGGTTCACCCTCCACACCCTGCCGGTGGAGGAGTACCCGGCGCTGCCGCAGATGCCGGAGGCGACCGGCACCGTCCCCGGCGAGGTCTTCGCCTCGGCCGTGCAGCAGGTGGCGATCGCCGCGGGCCGCGACGACACGCTGCCCGTCCTGACCGGTGTGCGCATCGAGATCGAGGGCGACTCGGTCACGCTGGCCTCCACCGACCGCTACCGCTTCGCGGTCCGCGAGTTCCTGTGGAAGCCGGAGAACCCGGACATCTCCGCGGTCGCCCTGGTGCCCGCCAAGACGCTCCAGGACACCGCCAAGGCGCTGACCAGCGGTGACCAGGTGATCCTGGCGCTGTCCGGCTCGGGCGCGGGCGAGGGCCTGATCGGTTTCGAGGGCGCGGGCCGCCGGACGACGACGCGTCTGCTGGAGGGCGACCTCCCGAAGTACAAGACGCTGTTCCCGACGGAGTTCAACAGCGTCGCGGTGATCGAGACCGCCCCGTTCGTGGAGGCCGTGAAGCGCGTGGCCCTGGTCGCCGAGCGCAACACCCCCGTGCGGCTCAGCTTCGAGCAGGGCGTGCTCATCCTGGAGGCCGGCTCCAGCGACGACGCACAGGCTGTGGAAAGGGTCGACGCGCAGCTGGAGGGCGACGACATCTCGATCGCCTTCAACCCGACCTTCCTGCTGGACGGTCTGAGCGCGATCGACTCCCCGGTGGCCCAGCTGTCCTTCACGACGTCCACCAAGCCGGCGCTGCTCAGTGGCAAGCCCGCGGTGGACGCCGAGGCGGACGAGGCCTACAAGTACCTGATCATGCCGGTGCGGCTGAGCGGCTGAGTCCACAGGCGGTCGCTGCCGGCCGGTGGCGCCGTCGGTGGCTGTCCACAGGGTGGGGAAGAATCCGCAGGTGGGGGCGTACGTCTGAGCGCGTATGCCCACAGCTGTGCACGGGCGTCCGGGTTTAGGCTCGACGCGGGTACGAAAGTGCCGCGGCACGCATCCGGCGGGTTCGGAGGTGCCGCCTTGCCACCTCGCACACCTAAGGAACGCAACTGATGGAGCTCGGTCTCGTCGGCCTCGGCAAGATGGGCGGCAACATGCGCGAGCGGATCCGCCGCGCGGGCCACACCGTCGTCGGATACGACCGCAATCCGGACCTCGCCGACGTCCACAGCCTGGAAGAGCTTGTGGGCAAGCTCAGCGCCCCGCGCGCGGTGTGGGTGATGGTCCCGGCCGGCGAGGCCACCCAGGCCACCGTCGACCGGCTCGGCGAGCTGCTGGAGCCCGGTGACGTCGTTGTGGACGGCGGCAACTCCCGCTGGACGGACGACGAGAAGCACGCCGAGGAGCTGGCGGCCAAGGGCATAGGCTTCGTGGACTGCGGCGTCTCCGGCGGCGTGTGGGGCCTGGAGAACGGCTACGCGCTGATGTACGGCGGCGACGCGGAGAACGTCGCCAGGGTGCAGCCGGTCTTCGACGCCCTCAAGCCCGAGGGCGACTTCGGTGCCGTGCACGCCGGCAAGGTCGGCGCGGGCCACTTCGCGAAGATGGTCCACAACGGCATCGAGTACGCGATGATGCAGGCCTACGCCGAGGGCTGGGAGCTGCTGGAGAAGGTCGACTCCGTGGAGAACGTCCGCGAGGTCTTCCGCTCCTGGCAGGAGGGCACGGTGATCCGCTCCTGGCTGCTGGACCTGGCGGTCAACGCGCTCGACGACGACGAGCACCTGGACGGGCTCCGGGGTTATGCACAGGACTCCGGTGAGGGACGCTGGACTGTGGAGGCGGCGATCGACAACGCGGTGCCGCTGCCCGCGATCACGGCCTCCCTCTTCGCGCGGTTCGCGTCCCGCCAGGACGACTCGCCGCAGATGAAGATGATCGCCGCGCTGCGCAATCAGTTCGGCGGCCACGCGGTCGAGAAGAAGTAAGCAGCACCCGAAGGTCAACGCCCGAGGGTCCACATCCGAAGGCTGGGGAGGTCGGCGCACGACCATGCACGTCACGCATCTGTCGCTGGCCGACTTCCGTTCGTACGCCCGGGTCGAGGTGCCCCTGGACCCGGGCGTCACCGCTTTCGTCGGCCCGAACGGGCAGGGCAAGACGAACCTGGTCGAGGCGGTCGGCTACCTCGCCACCCTCGGCAGCCACCGGGTCTCCTCCGACGCCCCCCTGGTGCGCATGGGCGCCGAGCGGGCCGTGGTCCGCGCCCAGGTCCGCCAGGGCGAGCGGCAGCAGCTGATCGAGCTGGAGCTGAACCCGGGCAGGGCCAATCGCGCCCGCATCAACAGGTCCTCGCAGGTGAGACCGCGCGACGTGCTCGGCATCGTGCGCACCGTGCTGTTCGCGCCGGAGGACCTCGCGCTGGTCAAGGGCGACCCCGGGGAGCGGCGGCGGTTCCTGGACGAGCTGATCACCGCCCGTTCGCCGCGGATGGCCGGGGTGCGTTCCGACTACGACCGGGTCCTCAAGCAGCGCAACACCCTGCTGAAGTCGGCCGCGCTCGCCCGCCGGCACGGTGGCCGCACGCTGGACCTGTCCACGCTCGACGTCTGGGACCAGCACCTCGCGCGCGCGGGCGCCGAACTGCTCGCCCAGCGTCTGGACCTGATCGCGGCCGTGCAGCCGCTGGCCGACAAGGCGTACGAGCAGCTGGCCCCGGGTGGCGGCCCCCTCGCCCTGGAGTACAAGCCGTCGGCGCCCGGCGAGGCCCACACG
This sequence comes from Streptomyces sp. KPB2, assembly GCF_003950055.1. Taxonomy (NCBI): domain Bacteria; kingdom Bacillati; phylum Actinomycetota; class Actinomycetes; order Kitasatosporales; family Streptomycetaceae; genus Streptomyces; species Streptomyces sp. KPB2. The sequence goes on along the minus strand of NZ_CP034353.1, from coordinate 4,133,268 downwards.
CGCGAAGACCTGTACGAGCAGCTGATGGCGGCGCTCGCCGAGGCGCGCAAGCAGGAGATCGAACGGGGCGTCACCCTGGTCGGTCCGCACCGGGACGACCTGCTGCTCAAGCTCGGCTCGCTGCCCGCCAAGGGCTACGCCTCCCACGGCGAGTCGTGGTCGTACGCGCTCGCGCTGCGGCTGGCCTCCTTCGACCTGCTGCGGGCCGAGGGCAACGAGCCGGTGCTGGTCCTGGACGACGTCTTCGCCGAGCTGGACGCCCGGCGCCGGGAGCGGCTGGCGGAGCTGGTGGCCCCCGGTGAGCAGGTGCTGGTGACGGCCGCGGTCGACGACGACGTACCGCATGTGCTGGCGGGGGCGCGGTTCGCGGTGGCGGAGGGCACGGTGGAGCGCGCGTGAGCGCCGACGAGCCGGCTGCCGGGGGCGCACCGAACCGCCCTGCGGACAAGACGGGCGGGAGCGGCCCGGAGCCGTCCGGCGTCGACCTCGCGCGCGTGGCGCTCAGGGCGGCGCGGGAGGCGGCACGCGCGCGTGGGGACGCGGCGCAGCAGAAGAAGCAGGCGCGCCGCGGTGGTCTGCGCTCCGGCGCCCGCGCCGACGGCCGCGACCCGATGGCGCTGGGTTCGGCGATCAACCGGCTGATCACCGAGCGCGGCTGGGAGACACCGGCCGCGGTGGGCGGGGTCATGGGCCGCTGGCCGCAGATCGTCGGCGAGGACGTGGCGAAGCACTGCGTGCCGGAGCGGTACGACGAGGACGAGCGGGTGCTGGTGGTGCGCTGCGACTCGACGGCCTGGGCGACGAACCTGCGGCTGCTCGCGCCGACGCTGGTGGCCCGGCTCAACGAGGACCTGGGGCACGGGTCGGTACGGATGATCAAGGTCCTGGGACCCGGTGGTCCGGGCGGTCCCGGCCGGCGCTACGGGCCGTTGCGGGCGCCGGGCAGTCAGGGGCCGGGCGACACCTACGGGTGAGGCGGGGGCCGGTCTGGCGCCCCGTCAGTGATGCGTGATGTACCTCACAGAAATTGCCGCCGACGGTCGGTGTGAACCGTCGGCGCGCGCTGTTCCGTACCACCGTGCGCGGAGCCGGATCGGGATCTGACTCCCAAGTAGCAAAGGGTTGACGCCTCAAAGCGCTGAGTGCCGTTGTGAGCCTCTTGAGGCCCCCTTCCGCATATCGGGAGTCGGACAAGGCTCGTTCAGGGCGGCACATGCGGACTCAGGTACCGGCAAACCCCCATCAGTGTCAGTGGTACCGGTAGAATGGGAGAGAATCCCGCCCCGAACGTGGGGACCGTCCGGGACTAGCTGAGCAACGCTGATCAAGGCTTACCAACGCAACATGCCGCAGCCGCTCCGGCAACCTGCCGACGAGCCCGGCTCGTGGTGTGCCAGAAAGGGCGCTTCGTGGCCGATTCCGGCAACCCCAACGAGAACAACCCGTCCACCGACACCGGCGTGAACGACACGGTGAGCACCTCGCACGGCGAGGTGCCCGCGTCGTACGACGCCAGTGCCATCACCGTCCTCGAGGGTCTGGACGCGGTCCGCAAGCGACCCGGTATGTACATCGGATCGACGGGTGAACGCGGTCTGCACCACCTGGTGCAGGAGGTCGTGGACAACTCCGTCGACGAGGCGCTGGCCGGTCACGCGGACACGATCGACGTGACCATCCTCGCCGACGGCGGTGTCCGGGTCGTCGACAACGGCCGCGGCATCCCGGTGGGCATCGTGCCCTCCGAGGGGAAGCCCGCCGTCGAGGTCGTGCTGACCGTGCTGCACGCGGGCGGCAAGTTCGGCGGCGGCGGCTACGCGGTCTCGGGCGGTCTGCACGGCGTGGGCGTCTCCGTCGTCAACGCTCTTTCCACGCGGGTCGCGGTGGAGGTCAAGACCGACGGCTACCGCTGGACGCAGGAGTACAAGCTGGGCGTCCCCACGGCGTCGCTCGCCCGGCACGAGGCCACCGAGGAGACCGGCACCACGGTCACCTTCTGGGCCGACGGCGACATCTTCGAGACCACCGACTACTCCTTCGAGACGCTCTCCCGGCGCTTCCAGGAGATGGCCTTCCTCAACAAGGGCCTGAAGATCAACCTCACCGACGAGCGCGAGTCGGCGAAGGCCACCGCCGGCGCGGACGAGGCGGGCGAGGACGAGAAGCACGAGGTCAAGAGCGTCTCGTACCACTACGAGGGCGGCATCGTCGACTTCGTGACGTACCTCAACTCCCGCAAGGGAGAGCTGGTGCACCCCACCGTGATCGACCTCGAGGCCGAGGACAAGGACAAGAACCTGTCCCTCGAGGTCGCGATGCAGTGGAACGGCGGCTACACCGAGGGCGTGTACTCGTTCGCCAACATCATCCACACGCACGAGGGCGGCACGCACGAGGAGGGCTTCCGCGCGGCGCTCACCTCGCTGATCAACAAGTACGCGCGCGACAAGAAGCTGCTGCGCGAGAAGGACGACAACCTCACGGGTGACGACATCCGCGAGGGTCTGACGGCGATCATCTCGGTGAAGCTGAGCGAGCCCCAGTTCGAGGGCCAGACCAAGACGAAGCTGGGCAACACCGAGGTGAAGACCTTCGTCCAGAAGGTCGTCTACGAGCACCTGACGGACTGGCTCGACCGCAACCCCAACGAGGCCGCGGACATCATCCGCAAGGGCATCCAGGCGGCCCACGCGCGCGTGGCGGCCCGCAAGGCGCGCGACCTGACGCGCCGCAAGGGCCTGCTGGAGTCGGCGTCGCTGCCGGGCAAGCTGTCCGACTGCCAGTCGAACGACCCGACCAAGTGCGAGATCTTCATCGTCGAGGGCGACTCCGCCGGCGGCTCCGCCAAGTCCGGCCGGAACCCGCAGTACCAGGCGATCCTCCCGATCCGCGGCAAGATCCTCAACGTGGAGAAGGCCCGCATCGACCGGATCCTGCAGAACCAGGAGATCCAGGCGATGATCTCCGCGTTCGGCACCGGTGTGCACGAGGACTTCGACATCGAGAAGCTCCGCTATCACAAGATCATCCTGATGGCGGACGCCGACGTCGACGGCCAGCACATCAACACCCTGCTGCTGACCTTCCTGTTCCGCTTCATGCGGCCGCTGGTCGAGTCCGGGCACGTCTACCTGTCCCGCCCGCCGCTGTACAAGATCAAGTGGGGCCGGGACGACTTCGAGTACGCGTACTCCGACCGCGAGCGCGACGCGCTGATCGAGATGGGCCGCCAGGCCGGCAAGCGCATCCGCGAGGACTCGGTCCAGCGCTTCAAGGGCCTCGGCGAGATGAACGCCGAGGAGCTGCGCATCACGACCATGGACCAGGAGCACCGCGTGCTCGGCCAGGTCACGCTCGACGACGCCGCGCAGGCGGACGACCTGTTCTCGGTGCTGATGGGCGAGGACGTCGAGGCCCGGCGCGCGTTCATCCAGCGCAACGCCAAGGACGTCCGCTTCCTCGACATCTGAGTCGGTCTCGGCTGACCGCACCAGGAAGGACCTTCACCAGCAATGACCGACGAGAACACCCCTGTGACGACGCCCGAGGGTGACGCCCTCGCCATGCGTGTCGAGCCCGTCGGGCTCGAGACGGAGATGCAGCGCTCCTACCTCGACTACGCGATGTCCGTCATCGTCTCGCGTGCGCTGCCCGACGTCCGCGACGGCCTCAAGCCCGTGCACCGGCGCGTGCTGTACGCCATGTACGACGGCGGCTACCGCCCCGAGCGCGGCTTCTACAAGTGCGCCCGCGTCGTCGGCGACGTCATGGGCAACTACCACCCGCACGGCGACTCCTCCATCTACGACGCCCTGGTCCGCCTCGCGCAGCCCTGGTCGATGCGGATGCCACTGGTCGACTCCAACGGCAACTTCGGCTCGCCGGGCAACGACCCGGCGGCGGCCATGCGGTACACCGAGTGCAAGATGGCGCCGCTGTCGATGGAGATGGTCCGCGACATCGACGAGGAGACCGTCGACTTCACGGACAACTACGACGGCCGCTCCCAGGAGCCGACCGTCCTGCCCGCCCGCTTCCCGAACCTGCTGATCAACGGCTCGGCGGGCATCGCGGTCGGCATGGCGACCAACATCCCGCCGCACAACCTGCGCGAGGTCGCGGCCGGCGCCCAGTGGTACCTGGAGAACTACGAGGCCTCGCACGAGGAGCTCCTCGACGCGCTGATCGAGCGCATCAAGGGCCCCGACTTCCCGACCGGCGCCCTGGTGGTGGGCCGCAAGGGCATCGAGGAGGCCTACCGCACGGGCCGCGGCTCGATCACCATGCGCGCGGTCGTCGAGGTCGAGGAGATCCAGAACCGCCAGTGCCTGGTGGTCACGGAGCTGCCCTACCAGGTCAACCCGGACAACCTCGCGCAGAAGATCGCCGACCTGGTGAAGGACGGCAAGATCGGCGGCATCGCCGACGTCCGCGACGAGACGTCCTCCCGCACCGGCCAGCGCCTGGTCATCGTCCTCAAGCGGGACGCGGTCGCCAAGGTCGTCCTGAACAACCTGTACAAGCACACCGACCTGCAGACCAACTTCGGCGCCAACATGCTGGCCCTGGTCGACGGCGTGCCGCGCACCCTGTCCCTGGACGCGTTCATCCGCCACTGGGTGAACCACCAGATCGAGGTCATCGTCCGCCGTACGCGCTTCCGGCTGCGCAAGGCGGAGGAGCGGGCGCACATCCTGCGCGGCCTGCTCAAGGCCCTGGACGCCATCGACGAGGTCATCGCGCTGATCCGGCGCAGTGAGACCGTCGAGATCGCGCGCGGCGGCCTGATGGACCTCCTGGAGATCGACGAGATCCAGGCCAACGCGATCCTGGAGATGCAGCTGCGGCGCCTGGCGGCCCTGGAGCGGCAGAAGATCGTCCGGGAGCACGACGAGCTGCAGGCGAAGATCAACGAGTACAACGAGATCCTCGCCTCGCCCGTCCGCCAGCGCGGGATCGTCAGCGAGGAGCTGACCGCGCTCGTCGAGAAGTACGGCGACGACCGCAAGACGAAGCTGATCCCGTACGAGGGCGACATGTCCATCGAGGACCTGATCGCCGAGGAGGACATCGTCGTCACGGTCACGCGTGGCGGTTACATCAAGCGCACCAAGACCGACGACTACCGGGCGCAGAAGCGCGGCGGCAAGGGCGTGCGCGGCACGAAGCTCAAGGAAGACGACATCGTCAACCACTTCTTCGTGTCCACCACCCACCACTGGCTGCTGTTCTTCACCAACAAGGGCCGCGTCTACCGGGCCAAGGCCTACGAGCTGCCGGACGCCGGCCGGGACGCGCGCGGTCAGCACGTGGCGAACCTGCTGGCCTTCCAGCCGGACGAGACGATCGCCCAGATCCGCGCGATCCGCGACTACGAGGCGACGCCGTACCTGGTCCTGGCCACCAAGGCGGGTCTGGTGAAGAAGACGCCGCTGAAGGACTACGACTCGCCGCGTTCGGGCGGCGTCATCGCCATCAACCTGCGGGAGCAGCCGGACGGCAGTGACGACGAACTGATCGGAGCCGAGCTGGTCTCGGCCGAGGACGATCTGCTGCTGATCAGCAAGAAGGCGCAGTCGATCAGGTTCACCGCGTCGGACGACACGCTGCGTCCGATGGGACGCGCCACCTCGGGCGTCAAGGGCATGAGTTTCCGCGAAGGGGACGAGCTGCTCTCGATGAATGTTGTTCGAGCCGGTACGTTCGTGTTCACTGCCACCGACGGCGGTTACGCGAAGCGGACCTCCGTCGACGAGTACCGCGTCCAGGGTCGTGGTGGCCTCGGCATCAAGGCCGCCAAGATCGTCGAGGACCGCGGGGAGCTCGTGGGCGCGCTGGTGGTCGAGGAGAACGACGAGATCCTCGCCATCACACTCTCGGGCGGTGTGATTCGTACGCGAGTCAACGGGGTCAGGGAGACCGGCCGTGACACCATGGGCGTTCAACTGATCAATCTGGGCAAGCGCGATGCCGTCGTCGGCATCGCACGCAACGCCGAGGCGGGACGCGAGGCGGAGGAGGTCGACGGCGATGTGGCCGTCGACGAGACCGCCGAGGGTGCCGCGACCACCGGCACGGACGAGGGTGAGGTGCCCTCGGCCGAGTAGCACGAGGAGAGAGTCATCGTGAGCGGAGCCACGGGCGCCGGATCGGCCGGTACCCCCACGGGTACGGAAACGGGCGGCGGCGGCCGTGGCTCCGCCGCGCGTGCGACGGATTCGCACACGACTCAACTGCGCAAGATCGACGACGGAGCGACCGACTCGCACTCGGGGAGCTCGTCCTCAACGCATGGATCCCAGGGGGGAACTGTGACGGACACCCGAGGCCAGCGGACTCAGCAGGCGGCCTCGCCGCTGCCGGGAGAACGGCAGCCACAGCAGCCCGGCGGGCCCTACCACCCGCCGCAGGCCTACCAGACCCAGGGCGGCAACGCGTCCGCCGTGCGCCGCCCGCGCACCGGCGCCCGCACCACGCCCCGCGTCCGCAAGGCCCGCCTGCGCGTGTCGAAGGCGGACCCGTGGTCGGTGATGAAGGTCAGCTTCCTGCTCTCCATCGCGCTCGGCATCTGCACCATCGTCGCGTCCGCCGTGCTGTGGATGGTCATGGACGCCATGGGCGTCTTCTCGACGGTCGGCGGCACGATCTCCGAGGCCACCGGCTCCAACGAGTCCAACGGCTTCGACCTGCAATCCTTCCTGTCGCTGCCCAACGTGCTGATGTTCACCACGGTCATCGCGGTCATCGACGTCGTCCTCGCGACGGCCCTGGCGACCCTCGGCGCGTTCATCTACAACCTCTCCGCCGGCTTCGTCGGCGGTGTGGAGCTGACGCTCGCCGAGGACGAGTGAACGGCGAGCCGGCCGCGCTCGTCAGCCGCGCGACAACCGATTTTGGGACTGCCCGCCTCGTGCGCTAATCTTCAGGAGTCAGCGCGCGGGACATACACCGCAGAGCGCGGCGGGGCTATAGCTCAGTTGGTTAGAGCGCATCCCTGATAAGGATGAGGCCACAGGTTCAAATCCTGTTAGCCCCACCAGCATGAAGACCCCCAGCCGGATCCGGTTGGGGGTCTTTGCCGTGGCGGTGGGGTTCGTGAGCGGGGCGCGTGGTGTTCGGTCAGGTCGTGGCCAGCCGTGCCAGGCCCCACAGGATGATCAGGTCGAGGGTCATCACGCTGATCGACCACAGGGGGTAGTACGGGATGAACATGAACTGGGTCACCAGACTGATCGCGGCGATCGTCAACCCGGCCCCGCGGCCCCAGGGCACGGTTCGCAGCAGTGCCGCGCCCGCGATCACCAGTGCGACGCCCACGACGAGGTGGATCCAGCCCCAGCTGGTCAGGTCGAACCGGTACTCGTAGTGCCGCGGCACCCCGAAAAGGCGGTCCTTGGCGATGCCCGCGATGCCCTGGAGAATGCTCAGCACTCCGCTGAGGAGGAGCGGCACACCGAAGTACCTCATCGGTCCGGCCGACAAGCCGTCGTTTCGGGCGCCTCTGGTCTCCTGTCGTGCTCCATGAGGCATGTCCACCATGACCTTGCAACCCTTCGTCTTGGGGCGGTCGTCACCGCACCTCACGGCGCGGGTGGGAAGCGAACGCATCCGTCACGGTCACAGCGTCACCCCGGAGCAGCCGCCCGGCGAGCGCACGGGGGCATACGGGTCGTTCCTGCCGCGTGGTGCGGGGCGGCGGCGCGTGGGCAGGAAAAAACCCGACCGCTGGCGACGGGGGATGCGCCAGCGGTCGGGCTGTGGCCAAGGCTAACAAGGCCGGGTGTCCGGTGGGTGCCGACTGGTCGGTCGGTCACGATGATGTGACGGGGATCACGTAGGCGTCGTGAGAGTCAGTGGCCGCACGGCGACTCGTAGTCCAGGCGCGGCAGGTACTCGTGCCACTTCTCCTCGGTCAGCACACCTCGCGTGGCGGAGCAGATGCGGTCGATGGCGTCGTCCACGCCCAGGCTCCACAACCGGACGGTGTCCGTGCCGCTGGAGACCCCGAGCATGTGGCGTACGGGGCTGAAGGAGAGGAAGCTGCCGGTCTTGGCGTTGGGGCTCATCGCCTGGCCGATGGGGTTGGCCTCGGCGGGGGCGGAGACGCTCCACAGTCGGACCGTGTTGTCGTTGGCACCGCTGGCCAGGGTGGCGCCGTCCCGGCTGAACGTCAGCGACACCACCGAGTCGGTGTGGCCGGCCAGCGTGGCCTCGGGCCCGGACGCCCTGCCCGGCTCGGTGACGTCCCACAGCCGGACCGTGCCGTCGTCGCTGCCGCTGGCCAGGGTGTGGCCGTCGGGGCTGTAGGCGAGGATGTTGACGGGCCCGAGGTGCCCGGTGCGGGGCGCGCCGAGACGGGTGGGGTGCGCGGGGTCGGTGACGTCCCACAGGCGTACGGCGTCGTCGGCGCCGCCGCTGGCCAGGGTGTGGCCGTCCGGGCTGAACGCGAGGGTGTTGACGTATCCCGTGTGGCCGGCGAGCGGCTTGCCCAGCCGACGGGGGTGGGACGGGTCGCCGGTGTCCCACAACTGGATGGTGCGGTCGTCGTGCGCCGTGGCCAGGGTGTGGCCGTCCGGGCTGAAGGCCAGGGTGTCGGGGCCCGCGTAGCGGGTGTTCAGCGCCACGGGCGGCCCGTGGGACCTGGGCCGGGCCGGGTCCGTGACGTCCCACAGCTGCAGCGAGCTGCCTCCGGCGAGCACCGCGAGCGTGTCGCCGTCCGGGGAGAAGACCAGCGACCGAATGTCGCCCTCCCCCGGCCTGAAGGGGGCGCTCAGCGACACGGGCCGGGCCGGGTCGGTCACGTTCCACAGCCTGACCCTGCCGTCGCGGGCCGCCGTGGCCAGAACGTGCCCGTCCGGACGGAAGGCACCGATGCGGCCGATCATGTCCGACGTCGGCAGCGACCACAGGCGCACCTTGCTGTCGCCGCTGCCGGTGGCGAGGGTGCGGCCGTCGGGGCTGAAGCCGAGGGCGTACATCTCGCCGCTGCCTCCGGCGAGGGGCACGCCGACCTGTGAGGGGTAGGCCGGGTCGCTGACGTTCCACAGGCTCGCCGTGCTGTCCGCGCTGCTCACGGCGAGCATGGCGCCGTCGGGGCTGAAGGCCACCGCCCAGATGGGGCCGGTGTGACCGGTGAGCGGTGCCCCGGCCGGCCTGGCCCGGGCGGGGTCGGTGACGTCCCAGAGCCGGACCGTGTCGTCCGCGCTGCCGCTGGCGAGGGTGCGGCCGTCGGGGCTGAAGGCCACGGAGTGGATCAGGCCGCTGTGGCCGGTGAGCGGTTCCCCGACGGGCTTCGCCCCCGCCGGGTCGGTGACGTCCCAGAGGTGGACCTTGTCGTCGTCGCCGCCGGCGGCGAGCATGCGGCCGTCCGGACTGAAGGCCACCGAGCGCACCGCCGCGGTGGGGCCGGTCAGGGTGTCGAGCGCCTTGGGGGCGCGCGGGTCGGCCACGTTCCACAGGCGTACGGCGTGGTCGTCGTGGGCGGAGGCCAGGGTGTGGCCGTCGGGGCTGAACGCGAGCAGGTAGACGGTGCCGCCGCGGCCGGCCAGCGGGGCGCCGAGCGGACGCGGCCGGCTCGGGTCCCGTACGTCCCACAGCCGGATCGTGCCGTCGTCCGAGGCGCTGGCGAGGGTGTGGCCGTCGGGGCTGAAGACCGCGGTGCTCACCCAGCTGGTGTGCCCGGTGAGGGGCTTGCCGAGCTGCTTGGGACGGGCGGGGTCCGAGACGTCCCAGAGCCGGACGGTGCGGTCGTAGCTGGCCGTCGCCAGGATTCTCCCGTCGGGGCTGAAGGAGGTGAGGTAGACGGCGCCCGTGTGGCCGAGGAGCGGGGTGGCCAGGGGAGCGTTCACGATCGAGATCAGCCGGTTCCTGACGTCCTCGTCGTCCGGCCGCAGACGGTGTGCCGCGAGGTCGAGCTGGGCCGACAGCGACGGGTCCGTGTCCTGGACCCGGTCCGCCTCGGCGACCACCTGCTCGAACACGGCGTCGTTGCGCTGCTGCCAGGCGAGCACCGCGGAACCGACGGCCACCAGGGCCAGGACGACCACCACCGAGACCGCGGCGCGACTGATCATGACGGTGCGCCGGCGCAGCCTGACCGCGGCGGCCAGGAACTCCACCGCGCTGCGGGTCAGCAGGGTGTCCTCGGCCGACTTCGCCCAGCCGCTGGCCTGCGCCAGCCGGGAACCCCGGTAGAGCAGCGCGGAGTCGCGGTCCGACTCCTCCCAGGCCAGACCGTCCTCCTCCAGCCGCTGCCGCAGCAGGTTCCCGGCGCGGTCCTCGTCGATCCAGTCGCGCAGCCGGGGCCAGGCGTGCAGCAGCGCCTCGTGGGTGATCTCGACGGTTTCCGCGTCGAGCGTCACCAGCCGGGCCCGCACCAGGGCCTCGAGGGACTCCTCGGTCTTGCCGGGGTCCCCCGACTCCTCGGCCAGCCGGCGCCGCGTACTGCGCCTGCGGGTGGCCTGGGTGTCCTCGCTCAGCCGGACCAGCCTGAGCAGCAGCAGCCGCGCGGCCGTGCGGGCCGCCGGATCCAGGCCGGACCAGGCGCGCTCGGCGGTCGCGGCCACCGCGCCCTGGATGCCGCCGGCCGCGCGGTACCCGGCCAGGGTGAGGCGGCCCGCCTTGCGGCGCTGCCAGGTGGCGAGCAGGGCGTGGGAGAGGAGCGGCAGCACGCCCGCGTCGTGCGCTCCGTTCGGGCCGTCGGTGCTCACCTCGCGGATGATCAGCTCGGCGAGTCCCGGTTCGAGTTCCATGCCCACGGCCCTGGCGGGAGCGGTCACCGCCTCGCGCAGTTCCGCTGTGGTCAGCGGCCCGAGCACCATGTGCCGGTGCTGGAGGGCGTCGGCCAGTTCCGGGTAGCGCAGGCACCGGTCGTAGAAGTCGGCGCGTACGCCCAGCGTCACGAGCACCGGGGCCGGGTCCCCGTCGGGCCCGGGCACGCACGCCGCCTGGAGCAGCCGGATGAACACACGCCGGTCCGTCTCGTCGGCGCAGAGCGTGAACAGCTCCTCGAACTGGTCGACGATGACGACCGGACGGTCCGGGGGTGGGGGCGGGGGCGAGGGGGGTGGGAGTGCGGGGGGTGTGGTGCCGGTTCGGCTGCCGGGGGCTGCTTGGTCGTTTCGGCTGTCGGTGTCCGCAAGGTCGTCCCGGCCGTCCTGGCTGTCCCGGTCGCCCCGGTCGCCCCGGTCGCCCTGGTCGTCCAACGTGTCGCTGTGCCGATTCGGGTCGGCCGAGGTGTCCGGCGGGGCCGAGTCGCCTGCCCGGTTCGAGCTGTCCGAGCTGTCCGAGGTGCCCGTTCGGGCCGATCCCGCTGGTCCTTCGGGGTCGCCCGGCCTGCCGGAGCCGCTCGGTCGATCCGGGCCCTCCGGGACGCCGGACCCGTTTCCGTCCTCCGGGGACGCCGCCCAGGTCGCGAAGGCCGCTCTGGCGGCGTCGTCGGCGCGTGGGGTGTCCGTGGGTCGGGCCCCGGCGGTGCCCGGCTCCGCGGCCGGCGTCCTCTGCGTCACCGCTTCCCGCACGGCGCCGACGACGGGCGTGAGCTGCGGCACCAGGCGGGTCAGTTCCCCGATCGGGTCGGCCCCCGGCACGAGCTGGAGCACCCGCCGGGGCGTACCGTCCCCGGCGTCCGGGGCGCCGGCGCGAAGGGCGGGCACCAGGCCGGCGTTCAACAGGGAGGACTTCCCTGCCCCCGAGGCGCCCACCAGCATGACCAGGCCGCCCGTGTCCCGCGTCGCGTCGAGCTGGGCGACGAGGGCCCGCGTGCTCCGCTCCCGCCCGAAGAACCAGCCGGCGTCCTGCCTGCGGTAGGCGGCAAGCCCTCGGTACGGGCAGACCCCGCCGGGCGTGGCCGCGGCCTCGGCGGCGGGCTGCTCCTCGGCCGCGGGCGGCGCGGGGCGTTCCCCGTTCGGGTCGGCCAGCGCCCGCTCCCACAGGCGCTGCCACTGGGCCAGGTCGTACAGCCCCGCGGAGACCGGTACCGGTCGCGCGCGCCGCGCCTGCGGTATGAGGACGTGCAGGACCGCCGCGAGGGCGGGGAACTGGGCGGGCACGTTCTTGGCGCGCCGCCAGTCGCTGATCCGCTGGGCGGAGACCCGTACGGGGCGTCCTCGCTCGTCGACCCGCTGGAGCCGGACGACGGCTTCGGACACACGTTTGAGGGGAGGATTGCCGGCCTCCCTGTACAGCAGTGCGAGGCGTTCTGCGAAGGCCGTGCGTGCCCCTGAGTCGAAACTCAAGGCCTCCACTCCTTACTTCCCCCGCCATCTGGACGTCCGGACCGGAAAACTCACTCTATACGGCTGACCTGCGGCTACAGCGGGTCCAGGAGCCCGGAGCCTCCCCGGCGGTGACCACGGATGGCAGGATCGCGTCGCAGTGGCGAGGCGGCTTCGCGGAACCCGGACAGGTCAGCGGCTCGGTGCTCACAGAGCCACGCCGTGGGGCCCGCATGTTCTCGGTCAGCTTTCGGCGGTCGGTCCCTCCGGGACCCGTCCCGGCCCGCCACCGCACGCGAGAGCGGCGCCGGCATGGTTTGGCACCGGTCCCCACGAGGGGAGGGACCGGGGCCAAACCATGCCGACGCGTACCGCGTACCGACGTACCCGGGGGCGAGACGGTCCGTGCCGTCAGTCGCCGGCGGCCGGCCCGCGGTGAGGACGGCGGGCGGGCGGGACCAGCAGATCGCGCTCGGGGTGCTTCTCACCGGTGACGCGGCCCCGGATGCCGAGATCGGCCCTGGCGTCCTCGTGGAAGGCGTTGATGGCGCGGAAGGCGGCCCGGTGCCGCTCCCGCCACTCCTCCAGAGTGCCCTCGACCCGGCCGGTCGCCTGCCAGTCGATCTCGGCGAGCAGCACGTTCAGCTCGTGCCCGGACTCGATGGCTTCGTCCCCGCCGAGCAGCATGACCCGCTCGAAGGCGGATCCCCACCGGCGGCTCGCCTCCGCCAGGTCGTCGCGGAGATCCTCCTCGCTCCGGTGGCTCTCGCGCAGTCCCTTCCGCATCTCGTACAGCGGCACACAGGCGGCGATCCGCATCTTGGCGGCGTCGACGTACTCCCCGTAGGCGTCGACCTTCTTGTCGTCCCACCGCGTCAGCAGCTGGTGGCGGTTCCTGCTCCGCTCCATCAGGAAGTTCGTGACGTGCGTGGTCAGCGCGCCGAGCAGCACCGCCGCGATCGTCACGAGTTGCTCGCCGGTCCCCAAACCGTCCCCCCAGTCCCCACCGCGCATGCCGCACCCGTGCGCCGCACCCGCACGCCGCACCCGTGCGCCGCATCCGCCCCCGCACTCCGCGGGAGTGCCGGACGATGATGATCTTATGAGCGTCTGGGGGTGACTGGCCAACAGGCCTGCGTGTACGGCGGGTTCACCGCACCGATCCGTGGGAAGGCAGGTCGTGAAGGCTTCGACACCGACCGCCGCTGGAGTGCGCATGAGGATCTCCCTCGACCCCGAGCAGTGTTACGGCTCCGGCGACTGCGTCCACCGGGCCCCGTCCGTGTTCACCACGGTGGACGGCCTGGGCGCCGTCATACCGGGCCGTGAGCACGACGTCGACGCTCCACGCGTGCGCGAGGCGGCCGAGGGATGCCCGTCCGCCGCGATCACCATCATCCGCACGGACACGGAAGAGGCCCGGGGCTGAGCGGCCGGGGCGAACCGGGCGCTGCCCTTGGCGAGGCCCTGGCCGGCCTCGCCGTCCGGTACGTGCGGCAGGGCCCCGGCACCCTCGGAAAGGCGGCCCTCGCCGAGCGCCTGCTCAATCCGTACCTGCGCGAGCACCCCCGCCGGGCCGTCGTCGAAGCGCCGCGCGCCGGTGGCCGGTTCGCCGTGGACACGCAGGACCTCATCCAGCGGTACCTGTATCTGTTCGGCGCCTGGGAACCGCACCTGACGGGCTGGCTGCGGAGTCGGCTGAGGCCCGGGGACGGATTCGTCGACGTCGGGGCCAACATCGGGGTCTTCAGCGTCCTGGCGGCCCGGCTCGTCGGCGACCGGGGCCGGGTCGTCGCGGTCGAGGCGTCCCCGGACCTGCACCGCCACCTGCTGCGGAACCTCCGGCTCAACGGCCTCGACACCGTCCGCGCGCTCAACGCCGCCGTGTCGGACCGCCCCAGGACGCTGACCTTCACGCTCGCCAGCTCACGGAACACCGGCGCGAACAGCATCGTTCCGTACGACGGTCCGGTGGAGTCCCGCTTCGAGGCGGAGGCCCGGCCGCTGCCGGAACTCCTCGACCCGGCGGAGATCGCGGCCGCCCGGGTGATCAAGATCGATGTGGAGGGCGCGGAGGGGAGCGTCGTGCGCGGTCTCGCCCCCATGCTGGGCGCGCTGCGACCCGACGCGGAGATCACGGTCGAGGTGGCGCCCGAGCGCATGGCCCGGCTCGGGGACCGGGTCGACGATCTGCTGGGGGTGATGCGCGCGGCCGGGTTCCACGTCTACCGGCTGGCCAACGACTACGCCCCCGGGAGCTACCCGGAGGCGCTGCGCGGCGCGCCCCGTGCGCCGGTCCGCTGGCGCGGGCCGGTGACCGGGGAGAGCGACCTGATCTTCTCCCGGGTCGACGCGGAGCGGCTGCCCTGAACGGCCGCCACCCCGGACGCCCGCCCTGCCGCCCGCATCGCGCCGTCCGGCCGTGTCCGTTCCACCGCCCACATGCCGCAGCCCGGATGCCCGTTCTACCGCCCACATGCCGCAGCCCGGACGCCCGTTCTACCGCCCACACGCCGCAGCCCGGACGCCCGCTCTACCGCCCACATGCCGCAGCCCGGGTGCCCGTTCCGCCGCCCGCACGCCGCAGCGCCGCCGTCCGCTCTACCGTCCGCCCTCCGGCAGTCGCCACCCGAAGGACGCCAGAGCCCGAGCCCTGGCCTCCACCACCGCCATCCGGGCATCGCGTTCGGCGGGTTCCACATGGGATGCCTGGCCGGTCTCCTGGCCCTCCCACTTGCGGTACAGAAGGCCCACCTCCTCCGAGAACCACCCCCGGCTCACGGCGTTGAGCGCCAGCAGCAGGCCGGTGTCCTCGGACGCGGGCAGGGCCATCCAGCCGCCGAGGGCGAGCAGCAGCTCCCGCCGCACCAGGAGGGTCGCCGGGTGGACCTGGGCGCGAAAGCCGTTGGCCTTCCAGTAGTCGAGGACCTCCCCGCGCTCGATCGGCCCGTGCGCCGGGTCGCCGGGGAAGCCGGCCGTCGAACCGTCCGGCAGGAGGTCCAGGACCCGTGAGGTCGCCCACCCGATCGACGGGTCGGCCTCCAGGGCGGCCAGGTCGCGCGCCAGCGCACCCGGGGCCAGCCGGTCGTCGGCGTCCAGCACCTTCACGCAGGCGCCGTCCGCGTGCGCCAGGGCCATTGTGCGGGTCACCCCGGGGCCGCCCTGCCGGCCGGGGCGCCCCTGGTGGAAGACGACCCGCGGATCGTCGGGCACGTACGGCCGGACGTCCTGCGTACGGCCGTCCTCCTGGATCACCCAGCGCCATTCCCAGCCGTCGGGCAGCTCCTGGGCGCACAGGGAGGCGTGGGCCTCGGGCAGGAAGGGGGCGGAGGGGCCGTGGACGGCCGTGACGATGACGATGCGCCGGTTCACGGCGGCACTCACCACCTTTCCAGACGGGTCGTGAAGCGCAGTTCGGTGCGGTCGCCGGGCAGCGTGACGAAGGAGACCTCCACCACCCGGCCCCCGGTGTCGTACGAGGTCTTGCGGAGCAGGATCACCGACGTGCCCGGCGGCAGGTCCAGCGCCTCGGCCTCCTCCGGCGTCGGCGGGCGGGCGGTGAAACGCTCCTCCACGCGGTCCAGTTCGATCCCCACCGTGTGGAGCTGGTGCTGGGTGCCGCCCGGCCAGGGCTCCTTGGTCTCGTCCAGGAGCCCGGGGTTGGCCGCGATCATGTCGCGGACGAGGTAGGAGGTCACGAGGCTGAAGGGGGCGCGCTCGGCCGAGTAACGGGTGCGGAAGACGCGCCGCAGGAGCACGGTGCCCTCGGGGACGCCGAAGACGTCGGCCAGTTCCCCGGACGCCTCCTGTTCGCGGTACTCGGCGTGGAAGACGAGGTCGTCGGCGCGCAGGCCCGTGTCGTGCTCCGTGGCGCCGGTCTCGGCCCGCGCGGCGAGCGGCCGGCGGGCCCGGTCCTTCTCCCACTGGTGCCGGAGGTTGTCGCGCACCGCCGGGGTACGGGGGCGCCGGACGAAGGTGCCGAGCCCGTGCCGCCTGTCGATCAGGCCCTCGTCGCTCAGCAGCCGGAGCGCGTTCTGCACGGTGGGCACGCTGCGCCGGTAGTGGAGGGCGAGGTCCGCCTCCGAGGGCAGCCGGTCGCCCGGCTCGCGCTCGCCCGACCGGATCGAGCGGCGGAGATCGTCGGCGATCACTTCATAGGCCTTGGGCACGGTCGCAGGCTACAACTCCTCAAGAGGTCTTGAAGAGTGGGGCCCGGTCGAGGCGGGGATCGGGCCGGGGCGGCCGGTGGGCGCGGGGTCCCGCGCGTTCTGTGCCCACACACGGCGGCGGCCCGGCTGCTCTGTCGAGCCGCCGGGCCGTTTCTCGCGTGTGGTGCGGTACGCAGATCGCCGTTGCGTCGGGGTCGGGGGTGGCTCGGTCCGCTCAGCGTTGGAGCGGGATGGTGTGCTGGGCCGGGGGCTCGGCGGCGGTGCCGTCGCACGGGAGGCCGACGACCGAGGCGGCGGCCGCGGCGGAGGCACCGGCGCGCGGGTGGTGGCGGCAGCTGGGTGCCGCGCCGTGCGCCTCGGCACGGATGCGCTGCTTCATCGTGGGGGGCAGGGAACCGGTTCGGGTCCGGGGCAGGTGGACGGTGGCCGCGGGTGCCGCCTCGGGGGTGGCGCTCTCGGTGTTGCTGTGCGATCCGGTCTGCGGTACGGCCGCGGCGGCCGTCGTCGTGACGAATCCGAGCGCCGTGCACAGCGCGAGGAAGGCGGTGACGATGCTGGTCCACAGCGTCAGGACCTTGTTCCGGGCCATGGCCCCTCACTTTCGGGTTGGGCGATTTGCGTACTTTCCTCATGATGTGTATGAGGGCCGCGAAGTGGTGGACCTGAGCCCGTGGCGCGTCGATGTTCAGATGAACACCACCCGTTTGGTCGCAAAGGGATAGAAAAGGTGCGCAGACGGGAGGGAGGCGGACAAAAGTCACGCCGCGTGAGGGTGTGATCACCCTCCGGTCGGAACGATTTCGTCCACTTCTATCGGGGTCCGGCGACGGGCAGTTGACCACCGGCGCAGGTCACCGATCGGTATCGACCGGTGTGTATAGTCGGGCGCCAGAGGTCCCCTACGTCAAGGAAAGACGAGGTCGCGCGGTGAAGAAGCTTCTCCTGGTCGCACTGGCCGCCATCGGCGGGCTCCTCGTGTACCGCCAGATCCAGGCGGATCGCGCCGAGCAGGATCTGTGGACGGAGGCGACTGACTCCGTGCCCACGGGTTCGTGAGTACGACCGACATCCGGTCCTGAGCAGACCCCGGCCGTCAAACGGTCGGGGTTTTGTGTTGCCCTGAGGGGGCAGATCCGCCCGGGGCGGGCGGCGACGGAGCGACTGAGCCGGTGGACGCGAGGGGTGGCGGGTCATGGGACGGTGGTGTACGGCTCGGCGGCGCGCCGGAACGGGACGGGCACGACCGACGGGCCCCGGGCTGCGGACGGTGTTCGCGCGGACGGCCGTGGTGGCCGCCGTACTGGCCACGACCACGACCACGTCCCTGCCCGGCGCCACGGCACGCGCGGCCGGCCCGGCAGAGGCCCTCGCGGCCGGCCTGGCAAGTGCCCGTGGGGCCGGTTCGGCCGGTGAGCGTGCCGGGTACGACTTCGCCGACGACGCCGAGCGCATCGCGGGCGCGAGCACCGTCACGGGCGCCGAAACGCTGGCGGCCGGCTCCACCTACCGCAGCTCCCTGCCGCGGAACGGCACCCTCTACTACCGCCTCGAACTCGACGCCGCCTCGGACGCCTACGTCTCCGTGACCGCCGTACCCGGCTCCGACGGAGAGGTCACCGCCGTCGACGGCATCCGGGTATCCGTGCGGGACGCCGACGGCGGCTCCTGCTCCGTGCACAGCGCGACGTTCGGCGCCGCCCACAGCCCCCGACCCGTCACCGCCTGGGGGTCGCGCGAGATCGACCCCGGCGCCAACCGGTGCCAGGACCCCGGCACCTACTACGTCGGCGTCGAGCGGACCCGGCCCCAGGACTCCCCGCCGGACGACTGGGACCTGGAGATCACCGCCGCCACCGAACCCCGCCCGCGACAGGCCGGCGCCACGAAGGCCCCCGAGACCTGGGACTCCGCCTCGCCCGAACCCCCCGCCGGCGAGCCCGAACGCCGGCCGGGCGGCAACGGATTCGCCCACGCCGCCCTCGTCGGGCAGGGCGCCTGGAGCGCCGACATCCGGCCCGGCCAGACCCTCTACTACAAGGTGCCGGTCGACTGGGGCCGCCAGGTGTACGCCACCGCCGAACTCGCCGGCTCCCCGGACGCCTCCGGCTATGCCACCGGCGCCCTGCGCCTGGCCCTGCACAACCCCGTGCGCGCCGAGGTCGACGACGCCGCCAAGGGCTACACCGGCCGCCGGACCACCGTCGGCCTCGCCCCGCTGCCGCCCGTGGCCTACCCCAACCGGTATGCCACCGCGGCACACGTCGGCGCGCTGCGGTTCGCCGGCGACTACTACGTCGTCGTCCACCTCGCGGCGCAGGTGGCCGACGACTTCGGCCCGGGTCCCTTCGGACTGACGCTGCGCCTGCGACTCGGGGGGACGGCGGGGAACGGGCCCGAGTACGCGGGGGAGTCCCGGCCGAAGGGGCTCTTCGAGGTCTCCGCGCAGGACCGGGTCGCCGCGCCCGGGAGCGGAGGCGGGAGCGGGGCCGCGGCCGACGACGACGTCGCCATGCGAGCGGTCGCCGTCGGCGGGATCGGAACCGGCAGCCTGCTGCTCCTCGGCCTGGCGGTGTGGACGGCGGTTGCCCGGCGCCGGACCTGAACCGGGCCCCGGTGGGCCGGACTCAGATACGGGTCAGCGCCCAGAAACCCACGGCATAGCAGGCCAGCGCGAGCATCAGCAGCGGCAGCGCCACCTTCGCCGGTGGACCCGGACGGCGCCGGCGCCGAGTCCCACGGTGCTGGGCGGGCGCGGCGGACCGCGGGTTCCCGGTGGTGTACGGGGCGGTGGGAACGTCGGCCCGCTGCGGCGGGGACGGCGCGAGGGCCTGGGCGGGAAGCGGCGGCACGTGCGGCGCGCCGTACTCCGTGAACGCCGTTCTCCGAGAGGCCGGTTGGGAGGAAGCCCCGGTCGGCGACTCCGGCTGGGTGACGGTCGGCCGCGGAGGCGGCAGGCGGAAGCTCCCGGTCTCCGACATGGCACCCGGCCGCTCGCCCCCGGGAGCCACCGACGGACCGGCCCCGTCCGGGGCGGGGCGGGCGAGGCCGAGGGGCGAAGGCGGTGCGGTACGGGTGGAGGGCGTCCAGTCCTGGCCGGGCGGCGCGCCCGCAGGCATGGGCCCCGTGCCCGCCGGGGCTGCGCCGGGTACGGCGGGGAACCGGCCGTCGGTGGCTGGCGTGCCGGCCGGGGGCGGTGGTGTGCCGGTCGATGCGGGCCCGGATGGCGACGTACCGTCCACCGGGCCTGCCGGAGGCTGGGAAGCGTCGGGGACAGCGGGGGCCCAGGGCCCGGCGGGTGGTGGCGGACCGGCCGGGGCCGGGGGCGATGCCGGCGTACGGTCCGGGGCCGGAGGCGTGCCGGCCGGGGTCGGGGGCGATGCCGGGGCACCTTCCGGGGCCGGAGGCGTGCCGGGCGGGGGCGTCGACGCGCCGGGGAGTGGTGTGGACGCCGTGTGCGGGGCCGCGGCCGGGCCCGTCGGCCGGTGGGGGGCCGTTGCCGCGCCGTCCAGGCCGGACGCCCTCTTGAGCGGGCCCTCAGGGCCGAACCCCGCAGGCAGCGGGCCCACTTGGTCGAAGATCTCGATCAGCTCGTCGTCGGGCCCCGGCTCCGGCAGCAGCTCCACCGCCGCGGCCAGCGCCTTGCGCGCCCCCGTCGCCGTACGGAACCGCGCCGCCGGATCCGGCTGCACCAGCGTCGCCACGACCTGCCACAGCGGCTCGGGGATCCCCCGCGGCGCGGTCGGCGTACCGTGCTCGGCGAAGTGCTCGACGAGCGCCTTTGCGTCCGGCTTCGCCCCCTCCAGCAGGTACAGGGCGACCACACCCACCGCGAACAGGTCCGCCGGGAAGTCCGGCTCCGCGCCCATCATCTGCTCCGGCGCGAGATAGCCCGGCGTCCCCACCACCAGGTTGGTCTCCGTCAGCCGGGGCTCACCCAAGCGCATCGCGATACCGAAGTCGGACAGCCGCAGACGCGGGCGGCCCGTCCCCGTCGCCTCCAGGAGCAGGTTGGCCGGCTTGATGTCACGGTGCACCACGCCCTCCCCGTGCACCGCCGCCAGACCCGACAGGAGCTGGTCGAGCAGCGTGCACACGAAGTCGGGCGGCAGCGGACCGTAGTCCCCGACCAGATGGACCAGCGAACCACCCGTGACCAGGTCCATGGTGAACAGGACCTGGTCGTCGTCGGCGGCCCAGCTCGCGGGCGCGAGCACATGCGGATGATCGATACGCAGCGCCTGCTCGCGGACGAACCGCAGCAGCGAGTGCGCGTCCCGCTGCTGGAGCACCTTCGCGGCCACATAACGCCGGCGCCGGTGGTCCCAGGCACGCCAGACGGCACCCACCCCGCCCCGGCCGACCGGGTCGACCAGCTCGTACCGGCCCGCGAAGACCTCACCCATGGCTGTGCGCCGCTCCTCCCCTGGGACCTGTCGCGCCACTCCAGCGGGCCCGGCCGCCGACCCCTCGGCGAGCGGGCTCCGGGATCAGTTCTGGTGGGACTGGTAGTGCGCGACCGCGTCCGAGGTGCGGCCCGCGCCGTACACCCGCAGGAACTCCGCCAGCTCGGGATGCGAGGAGGAGAGGGCGTCCGCCGCCTCGATGATGTCCCCCGCGGCCGCCACCGAACGCAGCAGCGACTGGATCTCACGGACCACCCGCTTGACCGTGGGCGCACCCGAACTGCTCGTGGTCGTCGTGGTGTTGCTGAGCACCGAGCCCCCCTGCGACTTCTTGATCTCGTCCATGCGCTCCGTCGCCTCGGCCGCGCTCACACTGCCGTCGGCGACCTGACCCGCCAGATCCTGCAGCAGCTGCACCCGCTGCACCACCGCGGGATTGCCGATCTTCGCCCGCTGGCCGCTCATCAGCTGCGACAGCATCGGCGCGGACAGCCCCAGCACCCCCGCCAGACGAGCCTGGTTGAGACCGAGGTCGTCGATAAGCCTGCGAAAGAGCGCCCCCAACGGCTCCCCGTACCAGTTCCGCTGCAGTTCCCGCGCTCTTGCGGTGGCTTCCTGCTGTGCGGCGTCCATTGCGTCTCCCCATCGCTTCCCCAAAAACCGCAGTTCGCTCCAGCGAACCACGCCGAGCATCTTACGGAGCGTGGTCGTTCCCCGGGAGCCCCAATCATTTGTGAGATACGGGGGGCGACCCGGTACTCTTGTCCGCGGTGACCGACGGTCCGCGACACCGGGACCGGCGACACCGCCAAGGGGCCTTAGCTCAGTTGGTAGAGCGCTGTCTTTGCATGGCAGATGTCAGGGGTTCGACTCCCCTAGGCTCCACCGAAAAGAGCGCCTCCGACCTGCGGAAACGTAGATCGGAGGCGCTCTGTTCCATTCAGGGGACCACCCGGCGGGGGCCGCACCGCTGCCGGGCGGTCCTGCCGGTGGGCGGAGACGTTCCTCACCGTCGTCGCCCTCGCACCCCCGCCCGACCCCGCACGCGCCACCCGGTGATCACCAATGCCTGGAGGGAAAAGGCCAGTTGACCGCCTGGAAGAACACTCCGACGCCCGCTCCGTCACCGACAGGAGCCCACGGGCGGGCCCCCGTCGCCGCCCGGGCGGGGCTGTCTGCTCTTGATATCGTCACCCCACAGGGCATCAGCGCCACACCCCCGCGGGGCGGTGCCACGTGGCTCATCGCCGTCGGAGCCGTCCGTTCGCTACCGACGAGGTGGAAGGGGTAGACCATGCGGGCGAAGGTACGGGCCGCTCTCGACGCGCTCTACATGAAGCGGCTGGTCAGGGAGTTGGAAGGACGCCCACGCCCCCAGCACATCGGCATCATGCTCGACGGCAACCGCCGGTGGGCCAAGATGTCGGGCATCGACGACCCCCGCGAGGGCTACCGGGCCGGCGGCGCCAAGGTGCTGGACTTCCTGCGCTGGTGCGACTCCGCCAAGATCGAGCACGTCACCCTGTTCATGCTCTCCGACGACAACCTCCACCGGCCCGAAGAGCAGCTGAACCCGCTCATCGACATCATCGCCGAGGTCGTCGAGCAGCTGGCCGCGCCGGGCAACCCCTGGCCCGTCGAAGCCGTCGGCGCCCTGGACCTGCTGCCCGCCGAGTCCGCCAGCCGCCTCAAGACCGCCACCGCTGCCACGCAGGGCCGCAAGGGCGGCACCAAGGTCGACGTCGCCGTGGGCTACGGCGGCCGACGCGAGATCGTCGACGCCGTGCGCTCCGCCCTGACCGAGCACAGCTCCCAGGGCGGCGACATCGACGAGTTCATCGAGACCTTCACCATGGAGCACATCTCCAAGCACCTGTACTCCAAGACGCGGTCCGAGTCCGACCTCATCATCCGCACCTCCGGCGAACAGCGGCTCTCCGGATTCCTGCTCTGGCAGTCCGCCTACGCGGAGGTCCACTTCTGCGAGACCTACTGGCCGGACTTCCGCGAGATCGACTTCCTGCGCGCCCTGCGCTCCTACTCCCTGCGGGAGCGCCGCTACGGGCGCTGAGCGCCGTTTCACGTGAAACATCGCCGAGGGGCGGGAGACCCGGACCAGGGTCTCCCGCCCCTCGGCGGCAGGACCGCACTCCGCCAGAACCGCTGGCGAACAGCGAGGATCAGCGGGGCTCGTCGCCCTCGGCCGCCTCATCCTGAGCCTGCTTGGCCTGCACCTCGGGATCGAGGATCGCCTCGCCGGTACCGTCCACCGACGTCAGTCGCCCCGACTCGGGCACCTCCGTCGCCTCCGGCGGCTCCACCAGCCAGTCCGGGTTGGCCTGCTTGTCCCACCACTTCCACGCGGCGAAGGCACCGCCCGCGACGACGCCCACCACCGCGAGAACCTTGGCGACACGGCCGACCCTGGCCCGGCGCTGGTGCCTGCGCGTCAGCCTCTGGATCTCCTTCGCCGTCACCTGACCGCGCAACGCGGCCAGCGCGGCGGCACCCCGCGCCGTGGCCTCGTCGCGCACGGGACCGGCCGCGGCCACCGCCTGCTCGATCCTCGGACGTGAGTAGTCGGCCGCCTGCCGAGCGGCGAGCCGGGCACGGACCGCGGCCTCCTGCGCGGCCGCGTCCATCTTCGGCGGCACATGCGTACGGGCCTGTTCCAGCCGCGGCGCGACATGCGTGCCGTACTGAAGACGCGCCTGGCACGTGGCCTGCGACACCTTGGGCGCCAGCCGTACGCGCGCCTCCTGTGCATAGTGAGCGGCCCTGTCCTTGGCCGTGTCGGCGTAGGGCGCCACCACTTCCGCGGCGTGCAGCACGCTGTCCTTCGCCGAACCGGTCGCGGCGCGCACGCTGTCGATGCGGGTCACGGGTTCCTCCTCCTCGGTGGCGTACGGTAATTCGACTTTCCACCCTTTTACGGATCATGCCTGGGGACGCTCCGCCAGGCATGTGAGGGCGGGCATCCGGGTCACGGACGATGCCGCCGAGACCTCTGGGACAAGTGGTGATGAAGTTGCGAACAAGAGCTGATCAACGTCAATAACCGATGAATACCGGGCAACACGAGCCTGTCCACGACCATGCCACGGATCGGTCCCCCACGCTCGTGACCCAGCGGTAGGAGCACCGGACGCGCCCCCGCCCGTGGGAGGATCGGTGCGCACCACAGGACGACGGAAGGCACACCGTGGCCGAGCAGCTCTACGCCACCCTGAAGACCAGCCAAGGTGACATCGAGGTCCGGCTGCTGCCGAACCACGCACCCCGGACGGTCAAGAACTTCGTCGAGCTGGCCCGCGGCGAGCGGGAGTGGACCCACCCCGCCACCGGAGAGAAATCCACGGCCCGGCTCTACGACGGCACCGTCTTCCACCGGGTCCTCGGCGGCTTCATGATCCAGGGCGGCGACCCGCTGGGCAACGGCACCGGCGACCCCGGCTACCAGTTCCCCGACGAGTTCCACCCCGACCTCACCTTCCACAAGCCCTACCTGATGGCCATGGCCAACGCGGGTCCCAACACCAACGGCTCCCAGTTCTTCATCACCGTCTCCCCGACCACCTGGCTCAACCGCAAGCACACGATCTTCGGTGAAGTGACCGACGCGGCCAGCCAGAAGGTCGTCGACACCATCGCCGCCGCCCGGATCAACCCCCGCACCGAACGCCCCCTCGACGACATCGTCATCGAGTCGGTCGTCGTCGAGACCCGCGAGGCCTGAGACCCGGCACACCGGGCAGGAACCAAACGCCCCGCCCATCCGTAAAAAAGGGCGGGGGCGGTGCATCTGCACACACCGCCCGCAGGACGACCGAGGGGATGTCATGGACCACGCGGCCGCCGGCCCACCGGACGCGGGCCCGCCGGGAGCCCAGAGCCTGCCCGGCTGCTATCGCCACCCCGACCGGGAGACCGGCATCCGCTGCACCCGCTGCGAACGCCCCATCTGCCCGGACTGCATGGTCAACGCGTCGGTGGGCTTCCACTGCCCCGACTGCGCCGCAGGCCGCACCCCGGGGGCCAAGGGACCGGCCCCGGCCGCCTCCCGGCCCCGCACCCTCGCGGGCGGCACGGTCGCTGCCGACCCGCATCTCCTCACCAAGATCCTGATCGGGATCAACGTGGCGGTGTTCATCGCCGTCCAGGCACTCCCGTCGTCGTTCCTCAGCGACCTGGTGCTCATCGGCCGCTGGCCCCCGGCTCCCTTCGTCCCGACGGAGGGCGTCGCGGAGGGTGAGTGGTACCGCCTGGTGACCACGATGTTCACCCACGAGGAGATCTGGCACATCGGCTTCAACATGATCAGCCTCTGGTTCCTGGGCGCCCCCCTCGAAGCAGCCCTCGGCCGAGCCCGCTATCTCGCGCTCTACCTCGTCTCCGGCCTGGCCGGCAGCGCCCTCACCTACCTGCTGGCCGCCCCCACCACGGCCACACTGGGCGCCTCCGGCGCGGTCTTCGGCCTCTTCGGCGCCACCGCCGCGCTCGTGCGCCGCCTCAACGCGGACATGCGCCCGGTGGTCATCCTCCTGGTGATCAACCTGATCTTCACCTTCACCTGGGCCAACATCGCCTGGCAGGCCCACATCGGCGGCCTCGTCGCCGGCGGTGTCATCGGCTTCGCCATGCTCCACGCCCCGCGCGAGCGGCGGACGCTCGTGCAGTACGGCACCTGTGCGCTGGTCCTCGTGGCCGTCGTCGGGCTGACCCTGTTGAGGACGGCTCAGCTCACCTGAGCGCCCCGTTGTCCACAGAAGGTGCCGGATCTTGTGCACAGCGTGCGGGAACAGGTGTGCCCCCTGTCACTGACCAGTGTTTGCGCAGGTCAGGCAGGGGGCGAACACGTTTTCGGAACCTGGGGTCAGTCGATACTTCCGTCACACCGGCGTCAATGTCCGGCGGGTTATCCACAGATCGTCTTTCTTTTCCCCAGCGTGTGGACAGCGCCTGTGGATAACTCGGTGAATACCCCTGGGCAGAGCCTTCGGGGACTACCGCCGCGCTACTTCCACTGCGTCGAGACGCCGAACCCCGCGGCGATGAAACCGAAGCCCACCACGATGTTCCAGTTGCCCAGCGAGTCGATGGGCAGCGAACCGTCGGTGACGTAGAAGACGACGATCCAGGCCAGGCCGATGATGAACATGGCCAGCATGACCGGCGCGACCCAGCTGCGGTTGGTCAGCTTGATACTGGCCGCCTGCTTCGAGGGCGGCGGCGTGTAATCGGCCTTCTTGCGGATACGTGACTTCGGCACGAGGGTCTCTCCTGTCGATGCGCTGCGTGGCCGCGCAGGGAACGGGGGTCGGTCTCGGTGGGCGGCGTACTTGGGGACAAGGGGACTCTGAGCGCTCCCCCGGGCGTCCGTTAGCGTAGTCCTTCCGTGGCGCCGAAGGAGATAAGGGTACGTTGAGCAATTCTGCCGACTCCCCCGGAACGGGATCCAGCCCTGCCCGCCGGCACCGTTTCCGGCCCGTGCGGGTTCTCACGGCGGCCGTCTTCGCGCTCGCGGGACTTATTTTCTTCACCAGCTTCAATACCGCGAAGGGCACCAATATCCGTACGGACGCCTCTTTGCTCAAGTTGTCCGATCTCATCCACGAGCGCAGCCGGGAGAACGGCGATCTGGAGGAGTCGAACGGCGCCCTGCGCGAGGAGGTCGAATCGCTCGCCGAGCGCGACGACGGCCGGACGCAGTCGGAGGACGACGAACTCGCCGCGCTGGAGAAGAAGGCGGGTACGCAGAAGCTCAAGGGCGAGGCGATCACCGTCACGCTGGACGACGCCCCGCCGGACGCCACCGCGAAGCTGCCCGGCTACCCGGAGCCGCAGCCCGACTACCTGGTGATCCACCAGCAGGACCTGCAGGCCGTGGTGAACGCGCTGTGGCAGGGCGGCGCGGAGGGCATCAAGGTGATGGACCAGCGGCTGATCTCCACCAGCGCGGTGCGCTGCGTGGGCAACACCCTGATCCTGCAGGGCCGCGTCTACTCGCCGCCGTACAGGATCCAGGCGGTCGGTGACCCGGAGCGGCTGAAGAACGCGCTGGCCAAGTCGCCGGCGATCCAGAACTACATGGTGTACGTCAACGTGTACGGGCTCGGCTGGAAGGTCGAGGACGACGGGCGGGTGACGCTGCCGGGCTACTCGGGCACGGCGGACCTGCACTATGCCCAGCCTGTGGATTAGGGCCGTTCCCAAGGGTCCCGCGCCGCTAGTCTGGTGCGGTACGGCGTGAGTGTGGCGTCGTGGTGCGACGGAAGGGACGGCATGTACGGCTGGATCTGGCGGCATCTGCCGGGAAACGCGTGGGTGAAGGCGCTGCTCTCGCTCATGCTGGCGATGATCGTGGTCTACGTCCTGTTCCAGTACGTCTTCCCGTGGGCCGAACCGCTGCTGCCCTTCAACGATGTGACGGTGGACAACCAGTGAGCGCGCGCATCCTCGTCGTCGACAACTACGACAGCTTCGTCTTCAACCTGGTCCAGTACCTCTACCAACTCGGCGCCGAGTGCGAGGTGCTGCGCAACGACGAGGTGTCGACGGCCCACGCCTCTGGGGGCACCTCCCGCTCGAAGAGTGGGGGAGGGTTCGACGGCGTGCTGCTCTCGCCCGGCCCGGGTACGCCGGAGCAGGCGGGCGTCTGCGTCGACATGGTCCGGCACTGCGCGGCGACCGGGGTGCCGGTCTTCGGCGTGTGCCTGGGCATGCAGTCGATGCAGGTGGCGTACGGCGGTGTGGTGGACCGGGCGCCGGAGCTGCTGCACGGCAAGACCTCGCCGGTGGAGCACACGGGCCGGGGCGTCTTCGCGGGCCTGCCCTCGCCGTTCACGGCGACGCGGTACCACTCGCTGGCGGCGGAGCCGGACACGGTGCCGGCGGAGCTGGAGGTGACGGCCCGGACGCCGGACGGGATCGTGATGGGCCTGCGCCACCGGGAACTGCTCGTGGAGGGCGTGCAGTTCCATCCGGAGTCGGTGCTGACCGAGCACGGGCACCGGATGCTGGCCAACTGGCTGGCGGAGTGCGGCGACCAGGACGCGGTGGCGAGGTCGGCGGGGCTCGCCCCGGTGGTGGGCAGGGCCACGGCGTGACCGCGCTGCGCCCCGAGCGCGACTCCGGCACGGCCGGTGACCAGGGATCCTCGTACGGGCAGCCGTACGGGGATTCCGGTGCGTTCGGGGGCGGTTGGCACGAGGGGTTCGCGTCCGGGGCGGAGTACCAGGCGCCGCCGGTCGACGACGAGACGGTGGCGCTGCGGATCCCGGAGCCCCCGGTGCGGCGGGCGGACACCGGGACGGGTGCTGCCGGGGACGGTCCCGTGGGGGGCGGGCGCGCGGCCCGCAGGAAGGCCGCGAAACGGCGTCACGGGCGCCGTGGGGCGCCCCGGGGGCAGTCGGCGGAGGTCGAGGCCGAGGAGCCGTCGAAGGCGCCTCTGTCGCGCGTGGAGGCCCGTCGGCAGGCGCGGGCGCGCAAACCCGGTGCCGCGGTGATCGCCAGTCGGGCGATAGGTGAGATCTTCATCACGACCGGTGTGCTGATGCTGCTGTTCGTCACCTACCAGCTGTGGTGGACGAACGTGCGCGCGCACGCGCAGGCGAACCAGGCCGCGAGCAATCTCCAGGACGACTGGGCGAGCGGCAAGCGCAATCCCGGGACGTTCGAGCCGGGGCAGGGCTTCGCGCTGCTGCACATTCCCAAGCTGGACGTGGTGGTGCCGATCGCGGAGGGCATCAGCAGCAAGAAGGTGCTGGACCGGGGCATGGTCGGGCACTACGCGGAGGGCGGCCTGAAGACGGCGATGCCGGACGCGAAGACGGGCAACTTCGGACTCGCGGGGCACCGCAACACGCACGGCGAGCCGTTCCGGTACATCAACAAGCTGGAGCCGGGCGACCCGATCGTGGTGGAGACGCAGGACAAGTACTTCGTGTACAAGATGGCGTCGATCCTGCCGGTGACGTCGCCGAGCAACGTCAGTGTGCTGGACCCGGTCCCGAAGCAGTCGGGCTTCAAGGGGCCCGGCCGCTACATCACCCTGACCACCTGCACGCCGGAGTTCACCAGCAAGTACCGCATGATCGTCTGGGGCAAGATGGTCGAGGAACGGCCGCGCAGCAAGGGCAAGCCGGATGCGCTCGTCAGTTAAGGGCGGATGACCAGTGGCATCGACCACCGACACGGAGCAGCAGGAGCACGCCGAGGCCCGCGGTCGCGGGCGGCGTCGTCCCGGACGGATCGTCGCGCAGGCGGTCAGCGTCTTCGGCGAACTGCTCATCACCGCGGGCCTGGTGATGGGTCTGTTCGTCGTCTACTCGCTGTGGTGGACCAACGTGGTCGCCGACCGGGCGGCGGACAAGCAGGCGGACAAGGTGCGGGACGACTGGGCCCAGGACCGGGTGGGTCCGGACGGCCCGGGAGCGCTGGACACCAAGGCGGGCATCGGCTTCCTGCACGTCCCGGCGATGGGGGACGGCGACATCCTGGTGGAGAAGGGCACGTCGATGAAGATCCTCAACGACGGCGTGGCCGGCTACTACACCGACCCGGTCAAGGCGACGCTGCCCACCTCGGACAAGAAGGGCAACTTCTCGCTCGCCGCCCACCGGGACGGGCACGGGGCGAGGTTCCACAACATCGACAAGATCGAGAAGGGCGACCCGATCGTCTTCGAGACGAAGGACACCTGGTACGTGTACAAGACGTACGCCGTCCTGCCCGAGACGTCGAAGTTCAACGTCGACGTCCTCGACGCCGTCCCGAAGGAGTCCGGCAAGAAGAAGGCCGGCCACTACATCACCCTGACGACCTGCACCCCGGTCTACACGAGCCGCTACCGGTACGTGGTCTGGGGCGAGCTGGTCCGCACGGAGAAGGTGGACGGGGAACGGACGCCGCCGGTGGAGCTGCGCTGACTGATCTCCTCGCGTGAGGTCTCGGTCCCCTAGCATGGCGAAAGCCCGAAGCCGCAACTTCCTCTTGCGGCTTCGGGCCTCTTCGTTCACTCAGTGCAGGACGGTCAGCGGTGCACCGGCACTCCATTCCTCCAGGAGCCCGCGGTGTACGACGGTGATGCCGCTCTCTGCGGCGATGTTCCGGGCGTCGCGCGTGAAGGGGCAGGTCGCCACGAACAGGGCGATGTCGGAGGTGTGCAGCACTTTGGCCCCGAGGAACTTCTGGATCTCGGGACTGGTGATGTTGAGGTGAGGCGCGAACCTCTTGCACTGGACGACGAGTGCTCGCCCGTCGGAGGTGAGCGCGGTGATGTCGATGCCTCGGTCCCTGCCGCCACCGCGCACGAGGACGTTGGTGCATCCGTCGCGGCGGAGCAGTGTGGCCACGTGTTCCTCGAACTCGCGGCCGTTCATGGCGTCCATGGCGGCCATGATGCCGGCGCGGGGGCGGTCCTCCCGAGGGCCTTCGAGCCGTTGCAGCCTGGAGTGGTGCTGCCGGAGCCGCCTCTCGATGTGCTGGACGCCTGTGCGGAGAGCGATGAGTTCTCGTCGGTGATCGCTCGAGGTCTCGATCAGGGCGTTGAACATCGGCACGACGGTCTTGCCGAGGATGTGGGTGATGCGCTGGTCGATGCGGGCGTTGAGGGTGGCGGTGTCTGTCGGAACCGTGTTTTCCACAGGCTGTGTGCGGGCCAGGTACTCCATGTCCAGGAGGTAGACACGCACCTGACGTGCGACTTCGCTGTCACGGAGGAGCATGGCGACGTTGAGGACGGCGCGGCGGGGATACAGCGCGAGAGATCGGGAACGCGACTGGATTCCACTGGCCCTCTTGAAGAGGGCCAGTTGTGTACCCGTCAAGACGTGGTAGCCACTGGCGCGCAGTTCTTCCCGATGGTCCTCGACGACGGACTCCAGCGTTTTCACAGTGACTTTGAAGTACGTCGCCACCATCGCCGTGGTCACATGCATGCCGTCCGGCAGCAGGGACAGTGCCTTGACGCGGTCGAGTACGTCGGTGCGGTCCAGGACGCTGTTGCGCAGGGCCGGTGATTCCAGTAGGGCGGTCTCGCTGATCACGGTGTTCTCCGGGTCGGGTCGTGTGGTCACCCGGAGTCAACGAGTCATGACATACGAAGACACGATCGACGCACGTCGGCCTGTACGACGGAGCCCCGGCCCTCAGCTCAGCTGAGGGCCGGGGCTCCGGACGGTGGATCGGGTGGGTCAGTCGCGGCCGGGGAGGCCGCCGATGAACCCGCCGTTGTCGTTGCCGCCGTTGTTGTTGCCGCCGTTGCCGCCCACCGTGGTGAGGGTGATCGGCGTGGCGGCCGGGTTGTCGACCTCGGTGCCGGGCTGCGGGTCCATGGCCATGACCACCGCGTTGTCGTCACCCGGGGCGCCCTGCGCGACCTGCACGTTGGTGAAGCCGTTCTGCTGCAGGATCTGACGGGCCTGGGCGAGGGTCTTCGTGCGGACCTCCGGCACCTTCGTCTTCTCGACGGCCTTGCCGACGACGATCGTCACCTGCGAGCCCTTGTCGACCGGCTGCCCCTGCTGCGGCGTGGTGGAGATGACCTTGCCCACCTGGTTCGGGTCGTTGGTCGGCTGGTCCGTGCAGGTGGCTTTCAGGTCGTTGTTCTCCATCTGGGCCTTGGCCTCGTCACAGGTGCGGCCGATGACGTCCGGCACCGTGGCCTTCTCCTCGGCCTTGGCGACCTCCAGGGTCACCGTGGAGCCCTTCTCCAGCTCCTTGCCCGGCTCCGGGTCCTGGCTGAGGACGGTGCCCTCGTCCTGGGAGGACTCGGTCTGCTTGGTCTCGACCTTGAGGCCCTTGTCCTCGAGCTGCTGGGTGGCCTCGTCGACGTTCTTGCCGATCACGTTGTCGACGGCGACCTTGGGCGCGCCCGTGGAGACCACCAGGTTGACGGTGGAGTCCTTGTCGACCGAGGTGCCCTGCTTGGGGTCCTGGGAGCAGACGTTGCCCTTCTTCTGGTCCTCGCAGGGCTTCTGCTCGACCGTGCCCAGCTTGAGGTCGGAGTTGGTGAGCAGTTGCTCGGCGTCGTCCTGCGTCTGGCCGACCAGGGCGGGCACGTCGACCTTGCCGCCGCCCGGATCCCCGCCTCCGCTGAAGGCGTACCGGCCGATCAGGATGGCGCCGACCAGGACGAGGATGCCGGCCAGGACCAGGAGGATCGTGGAGGTGTTCTTCTTGCGGGGCTGCTGGCGGCGCCGGTCGGGGCGGTCGTCGTAGCCGTAGCCGCCGTCGTCCGGGTTCATGGGCGGCAGCATGGTCGTGGCGCCGGCGCCCGCGTCGGAGCGCAGGGCGGTGGTCGGCTGCTCGTCGGGGTAGGCGCCGTAGCCGCCGGCGGCCATGGCGCCCATCGCGGCGGTGGCGCCGACGGGCTGGCCGTCGAGGCAGGCCTCGATGTCGGCGCGCATCTCGTCGGCCGACTGGTAGCGGTAGTCCGGGTCCTTGACCAGGGCCTTCAGCACGATCGCGTCCATCTCGGGCGTGATCTCGGGGTCGAAGACGCTCGGCGCCTGCGGTTCCTCGCGCACGTGTTGGTAGGCGACGGCCACCGGGGAGTCGCCGACGAAGGGCGGGCGCACCGTGAGCAGCTCGTAGAGCAGGCAGCCCGTGGAGTACAGGTCGGACCGGGCGTCGACCTGCTCGCCCTTGGCCTGCTCCGGGGAGAGGTACTGGGCGGTGCCGATCACGGCGGCGGTCTGGGTCATCGTCATGCCGGAGTCGCCCATGGCGCGGGCGATGCCGAAGTCCATGACCTTGACCTGGCCGTTGCGCGTGAGCATGACGTTGGCCGGCTTGATGTCGCGGTGGACGATGCCGGCCCGGTGCGAGTACTCCAGGGCCTGGAGGATGCCGATGGTCATCTCCAGCGTCCGCTCCGGCAGCAGCTTGCGGCCGGAGTGGAGCAGCTCACGGAGGGTGGAGCCGTCGACGTACTCCATGACGATGTATGGGATCGACACGTTGTCGATGTAGTCCTCGCCCGTGTCGTACACCGCCACGATCGCGGGATGGTTGAGCGAGGCGGCCGACTGGGCCTCCCGGCGGAAGCGGGCCTGGAAGGACGGGTCGCGCGCGAGGTCCGCGCGGAGCGTCTTCACCGCCACGGTGCGGCCGAGCCGGGTGTCGTGCGCGAGGTAGACCTCCGCCATGCCACCACGGCCGAGCACCTGGCCCAGCTCGTACCGGCCGCCGAGGCGACGCGGCTCTTCCATGGTTACCTACCAGCCCTCTCCGTCGGTCCCGACCGGCATGCTTGTACGGTCGGAGGCTGCCGTCCGGCCTACCGTACCCGGCTCGCTCCGGGCCCCTTGGCCGAGCCGGGCAGCCGATACAGGACCGGTATCGCAACGTGCGCCGATGTGAAGGGGACGTGACCGGAGTCACGTCCCGTTCATGGCGCGGTCACTTCTTGCTGTCGATGACGGCCTCCATGACGTTCTTCGCGATCGGTGCCGCGAGGCCGCCGCCGGAGATGTCGTCGCGGCTGGCGTTCTCGTCCTCGATCACCACGGCCACGGCGACGGGCGAGCTGCCGTCGTCGGTCTTGGCGTACGAGATGAACCAGGCGTACGGGTTCTCGCTGTTGTCGACACCGTGCTGTGCGGTACCGGTCTTACCACCCACCGTGACGCCGTCGATCTGCGCGTTGGTTCCCGTGCCGTCCTTGACGACGGTCTCCATCATGGACTGGAGGATCTGGGCGTTGTCCGCGGACAGCGGCTTGCTCATCTCCTCCGGGTCCGTCTTCTCGATGGTGTCGAGGTTGGGGGCCTGGAGCGCGTCGACCATGTACGGCTTCATCAGGGTGCCGTTGTTGGCGATGGCCGAGGTGACCATGGCCATCTGCAGCGGGGTGGCCGCGGTGTTGTACTGGCCGATGGAGGAGAGCGCGACCTGGGAGTCGTTCATGCCGTCGGAGAAGCGGGAGGCGCTGGAGCGGACCGGGACGAACTGCTCCTTGTTGAAGCCGAACTTCTCGGCGGTCTCCAGCATCTCGTCGTTGCCGAGGTCGTAGCCGGCCTTGCCGAAGACGGTGTTGCAGGAGACGCGCAGGGCTTCGCGGAGGGTGGCGTCCTCGCAGGGAAGGTCGCCCTCGTTCGGCAGCGGCGTGGTGGTGCCGGGCATGGTCCAGGGCAGCGGGGAGTCGGTCTTCTCGTCGGCGGACTTGTACAGGCCGTGCTCCAGCGCCGCGGCGGCGGTGACCACCTTGAAGGTGGAACCGGGCGGGTAGACCTCGCGCAGCGCCCGGTTGAGCATCGGGTCGTCGGGGTTGTTCTTCTTCTGGAGCCTGTTCCAGGCCTCGCCGGCCGCGTTGTTGCTGCCCGCGATCGTGGTGGGGTCGTACGAGGGGTACGAGGCCATGGAGAGGATCTTGCCGGTGGACGGCTCGATCGCGACGACGGCTCCCTTGGCGCCCTGCTTCTTCAGACCGTCGTAGGCGGCCTTCTGGGCGGCGGCGTTGAGGGTGGTGACGACGTTGCCGCCCTCGCGCTTCTCGCCCGTGATCATGTCGAGGGTGTTGCGGAAGAAGAGCCGGTCGTCGTTGCCGGTGAGGATGCCGTCGTCGATGGACTCGAGCTGGGTGGCGCCGAACGCCTGGGAGACGTACCCGGTGACGGGCGCCCACATGGCGCCGTCCTTGTAGGTGCGCTTGTACTTGAAGTCGCCCTCGGTGGTGGCGTGTCCGGTGATGGCCTTGCCGTCGACGATGATGTCGCCGCGGGGGCTGGCGTACCGCTCGATGGCGACGCGGCGGTTGTGCTCGTCCTCCTTGAGCTCGTCGGCCTGGACGTACTGGAGCCAGTTGTCCCGGATGAGCAGGGTGAGGACGAGGATGCCGCAGAAGATCGCGATTCGGCGCAGTGGCTTGTTCACGGTCGGACCACCTGGGTCATCTCGGCGTCGGGGTTGGCGGGCGCGGCGGGTGCCGGCCTGCGCGCGGTGTCGCTGATGCGCAGCAGGATGCCGATCAACGCCCAGTTGGCGATGACGGAGGAACCGCCGTAGGCCAGGAAGGGCATGGTCATACCGGTGAGCGGGATGAGGCCCATGACACCGCCGGCGACGACGAAGACCTGGAGGGCGAAGGCGCCGGAGAGGCCGATGGCGAGGAGCTTGCCGAACGGGTCGCGGGCGGCGAGGGCGGTGCGCACGCCGCGTTCCACGATCAGGGCGTAGAGCAGGAGCAGGGCCATCAGGCCGGCGAGGCCCAGTTCCTCGCCGAAGGTGGCGAGGATGAAGTCGGAGTTGGCGGCGAAGCGGATCAGCTCGGAGTGGCCCTGGCCCCAGCCGGTGCCGAGGGTGCCGCCGGAGCCGAAGGCCCACAGGGCCTGCATGGCCTGCTCGGAGTGGCCGACCTGGCCCGCGCGGGAGAGCGTGTACTCGCGCATCGGGTCGAGCCAGGCGTCGACGCGCTGCTGGATGTGCGGCTCGAAGGTGGCCACGCCGACGGCGCCGACGGCGGACATCAGCAGACCGAAGACGATCCAGCTGGTCCGCTCGGTGGCCACGTACAGCATGATCACGAACATGCCGAAGAACAGCAGCGAGGTGCCGAGGTCGGTCTCGAAGACCAGGATGAGGATCGAGACCATCCACACGACCAGGATCGGGCCGAGGTCGCGTCCGCGGGGCAGGTAGAGGCCCATGAAGCGGCGGCTGGCCAGGGCGAGCGCGTCGCGTTTCACCATCAGATAGCCGGCGAAGAAGATCGCCAGGACGATCTTGGCGAACTCACCGGGCTGGATGGAGAAGGAGCCGACCTGGATCCAGATCTTGGCGCCGTAGATGTTCTTGCCGAGGCCCGGCACCAGCGGGAGCAGCAGCAGGAACAGCGCGGTGACCATGGAGATGTAGGTGTAGCGCTGCAGGACGCGGTGGTCCTTGAGGAAGATCATCACGGCGACGAACAGGGCGATGCCCATCGCGGTGTACATCAGCTGGCGGGGCGCGGCGGTGCCGGCCTGCTTGATGTCCTGGAGCAGTTCGGACTGGTCCAGGCGCCAGATGGCGACGAGTCCGAGTCCGTTGAGCAGGGTGGCCAGCGGCAGCAGCAGCGGGTCGGCGTACGGCGCGAACTTGCGGACGACGAGGTGGCCGACGCCGGCCAGCAGGCCGAGGCCGAAGCCGTAGCTCAGCAGCCCTGCGGGCACCTCGTCGTTGATGGCCAGGCCCACGTTGGCGTAGGCGAAGACCGGGATGAGGACGGCGAACACGAGCAGAGCCAGCTCGGTGTTGCGCCGGCTCGGGGCGCCGATGGCGCCGATCGTGGACGTGTGCTGCGTCGACGGGTTGGTAGTACTGCTCATCGTGTGACGGGGCCTCTCACGGCTTGCCTACTGCTGCTTACCGCACAGCGAGACGACCTTCTGTTCTTCCTCCGAGAGGGTCGGGCCTGAGCCTGGAGTGGGTGCGGTCGTGGACGGGGACTCGGACGATTCGGGTGCCTTGGCCGATCCCGAGGGGTTGGGGCTCGGTGAGGCCTTGGACGTGAAGGAGGCGGTGCTGGTTCCCGTGGTGCCTCCGGCCTCGCCCTCGCCCGTCTTCGCGTTCTCCTCGGCCGCCGCGGAGCGCCGCTCGGCCTGCTTCTTGCAGGCGGAGGCCTGGACCGCCAGTTCCTCGATCTTGGCCCGGGCGTCGTTGAGGTCGCTTTCGGGGATGGTCGCCTCGACCAGCTTCTGCTGGTAGGGCGGCAGGTACTTGAGTTCGATCTCGGGGTGGTCCTTCTGGACCTTGGAGAGCGAGACCCAGGCGAGGTCCTGGCTGATGCCCCGGTAGAGCGCGAGGTGGTCGTCGTTGGTGCCGACGTAGTACTGGGTCTGGGTCCAGCGCCAGCCGCCGTAGGTGCCGCCGCCGATGACGGCGAGGGCGAGGACGGTGTAGAGGGACCGCTTGAGCCACTTGCGGTTCTTGCGGGGTTTGACGAAGTCGTCGGGGCCGTAGTCGTCGAAGCCGCCGGTGGGGATGAAACCGGTGACGTCGCCGCTGCCGGGCGGGCCGAACTCGCCGCCCCCGCCGCGCGGACGGCCCAGGCCCGCGGCGCGGCCGGCCGGGGTCTGCATGATGCCGTTGTCGCCCATCTGGGCCTGGTTCTCGGCGACGGCGCCGACGACCACGGGGGTGTCGGAGAGCTGCGCGGCGAGGGTGTCGCCGGTGTCGAGGTCGAGGACGTCGGCGACGATGACGGTGATGTTGTCCGGGCCGCCGCCGCGCAGGGCGAGCTGGATCAGCTCCTGCACGGTCTCCTGGGGGCCCTGGTAGCTGGCGAGGGTGTCCTCCATCGTCTGGTGGGAGACGACGCCGGAGAGCCCGTCGGAGCAGATCAGGTAGCGGTCGCCGGCCCGGACCTCGCGGATGGACAGGTCGGGTTCGACGTGGTCGCCGCTGCCGAGGGCGCGCATCAGCAGGGAGCGCTGCGGGTGGGTGCCCGCCTCCTCCTCGGTGATCCGGCCCTCGTCCACGAGGCGCTGCACCCAGGTGTGGTCCTGGGTGATCTGGGTGAGGACGCCGTCGCGCAGCAGGTAGGCGCGGGAGTCGCCGACGTGGACCATGCCCAGGCGCTGCCCGGTCCACAGCAGGGCGGTCAGGGTGGTGCCCATGCCCTCCAGGGCGGGGTCCTCCTCGACCATCTGCCGCAGCTGGTCGTTGGCGCGCTGGACGGCGGCGCCGAGCGAGGTGAGGACGTCGGAGCCGGGCACGTCGTCGTCGAGGGCGACGATGGTGGAGATCACCTCGGAGGAGGCGACCTCGCCGGCCGCCTGGCCGCCCATGCCGTCGGCGATGGCGAGCAGGCGGGGCCCGGCGTAGCCGGAGTCCTCGTTGCCCTCGCGGATCATGCCCTTGTGGGAACCGGCGGCGAAGCGCAGTGACAGACTCATGCGCACCTCGCCCGTCGGCTCCGACTGCAGCCGGTCGTGTCGAGCCACACTGCCCACCCTCCGGTCGGGAGCGCGCCGGGGCCCGGGGTGCCGGCCGCCGCTGCGTGCTCGCTCCGCTCGCGCTCATTCATTGGTGTAGCACTACTTCCGCAGCTCGATGACGGTCTTGCCGATGCGGATCGGCGCCCCCGGGCCAATCGGGGTGGGGGTCGTCAGCCGGGCCCGGTCCAGGTAGGTGCCGTTGGTGGAGCCCAGGTCCTCGACGATCCACTGGCCGTTCTGGTCCGGGTAGATCCTGGCATGGCGGCTGGAGGCGTAGTCGTCGTCCAGCACGATCGTCGAGTCGTGGGCCCGGCCGAGCGTGATGGTCTGGCCCTGGAGGGCGACGGTGGTGCCGGTGAGGGTGCCCTCCGTCACGACCAGCTTGGTGGGCGCGCCCCGGCGGCCGCGGCCGCCGAACTGCTGGCGCTGCTGCGGAGGCGCCTGGCCCTGGCGCGTGGCGGTCTGCTGCGGTCGGCCGGCGTCGCGCCGCGCGCCGCGCTGGGTGACCCGCGTACCGAACAGGTCGCTGCGGATGACCTGCACGGCCACGATCACGAACAGCCACAGTACGGCGAGAAAACCCAGCCGCATGACCGTGAGGGTCAGCTCTGACATTGCCCCCGGATCACCCTTCGGCTTGCCTGTAGATAACGGTGGTGCTGCCCACGACGATCCGCGAGCCGTCGCGGAGCGTAGCGCGGGTGGTGTGCTGCCCGTCCACCACGATGCCGTTGGTGGAGCCGAGATCCTGGATCGTCGAGGGCGTTCCGGTCCGGATCTCGCAGTGCCGGCGGGAGACGCCGGGGTCGTCGATCCGCACGTCGGCCTCGGTGCTGCGGCCCAGCACGAGCGTCGCGCGGGAGATCTGGTGGCGGGTGCCGTTGATCTCGATCCAGTGGCGGGTGCGTCCGCCGGGGGCGGGCGTGGCCGGGGGCTGCGGGCCGCCGGCGGGCTGCGGGTAGCCGTAACCGCCGGGGCGGCCGCCGGGCGGCGGCGCGGACGGCATGGGCGGGGCGCCCGCGGGGGCGGCCGGCGGGTAGCCGTACCCGCCGCCCGGGCCGGTGGGCCGTGCGGGGGGTGCCGGGGGCGCGGCGGGCGCCGGGCCGCCCTGGTGGCTGCTGGAGGAGGCGAGAGTGCGGCTGCGCACCCGGTACAGGCCGGTGTCGAGGTCGTCCGCCTTCTCCAGGTGGACCTTGATCGGTCCCATGAAGGTGTAGCGCTGCTGCTTGGCGTAGTCGCGCACCATGCCGGCCAGCTCGTCGCCGAGCTGTCCGGAGTAGGGGCTGAGGCGCTCGTAGTCGGGCGTGCTCAGTTCCACGATGAAGTCGTTGGGCACGACGGTGCGGTCGCGGTTCCAGATGGTCGCGTTGTTGTCGCATTCACGCTGAAGCGCTCCCGCGATCTCCACGGGCTGCACCTCGGACTTGAAGACCTTCGCGAAGGTGCCGTTGACCAGGCCTTCGAGCCGCTGCTCGAACTTCTTCAGGACTCCCATGGGGCACCTCCTCCGTCGCTGCCGTCCTGTCCGCTGCCACTGTCCTGCGTAGTGCTGTGCTGCGTACTGCTGCCTTGCCTGCCGGTGCCTTGCGCAGTGCCGCTCCGCGTCGTGCGGTGCGTGCGCGCACTGCCCACCTGGTACTGCTTACTGATCGTATCCACGCGCCGGTCGATCGGCTGGTTCCCCCTGTCGGCCCGGTCGACGGGTGTCGACGCCTGTCAGAGTTCCCGCGTTTCCGCCGGAGCTCCCCTTCGAACTCCCGCGCTCCCTTCGGGTGTGCTCCCTCGGGTACTCATGCCCAGGATCGTAGAGGCGGCCGCAGACCAGTGTCCCGCACCCGACCGCGGTCCCCTACCGGCTCCTGGGGAGACGGGCCGGACCGGTACGAGGTTGATACGTGAACGGCCACGGACCGGGACGAGTGCCCGAAGGAGGGCGGGCGCCCCGGTCCGCCCCGGTCCGCCCGGGGAAAGGGATGTGAATCGACCCCTTCCAGCGTGCTAATGTTCTCGTGTCGGAAGGCGCCGGACCGCAAGGAAAGGCCCGGAAGACACACCCAATGCGCGGGTGGCGGAATAGGCAGACGCGCTGGATTCAGGTTCCAGTGCCCGCAAGGGCGTGGGGGTTCAACTCCCCCCTCGCGCACCAGCCGGAAGCCCCCCAGGTCTCGGACCTGGGGGGCTTCCGCATGTCCGGGCGCGGTGGCCCGTGGTGTGTGCGCCGGGTGTGCGCTGTGAGGAAGGTCTCAGGACTCCGGCTGCCACAGGGCCGGCACGTTGGGCGGCTCCCAGCCGGTCATCGAGGTGTGCGCCTGGAGGCAGCGGTAGGAGCGTCCGCCGTACGTCACCCGGTCACCGGAGGTATAGGCGTGGCCGCTTGTCCAGGTGCCGCCCGGCGGATCGGTCGGGGGGTCGGTGGGCGGGTCCGTGGGGCCGGTGTCGCCGTCCACGTTCAGCACGAAGTCGAAGGTGCCCTCCTTGCCGCCGCCGGCGCCGCGGACGTTCATCAGCAGGGCCGGGTCGAAGATCATGTCCGTGCTGTTGCGGGGCTCGCCGGGGAAGTACAGCTGGGTGGTCAGGATCGGCTCGCCGGGGGCCTGCACCTTGACGTGGATGTGCCGGGTGCGGCCGGGGTAGAGGCCGGGGACGATCGTCTTCAGGGCGAAGGCGCCGGTGGCGTCGGTGAACTGGTGGCCGCGGAAGGTGTAGCCGGCCATGTCGTAGTCGCCGTTGTCGTCGGCCTGCCAGAAGTCGAGCAGCACGCCGGACAGCGGGACGCAGTTGCGGCCGAAGACGTAGCCGCTGACGGTCAGCGGGGTGCCCGGGGTGCCGGGCGTCACCAGGTTGGTGCGCAGCGGCGAGTTCGGCTTGAAGTACGGGCCCTCCATCTGGTCGGGCGTCAGGTCGTCGCCGTCGTCGCAGTACGGCGTCGGCGTCAGCGTCCGGCCGTCGGAGGAGCGGGCGGCGTCCCGGGCCAGCGCGACGCCGCCGGTGGCGAGCAGGGGGACGGCGGCACCGGCGGCGACGGCCGCCCTGAGCAGCGTCTTGCGGCTGATGCCGCGGTCCGCGCCGGAGCCCTGGCCGGGTCCGGGCCTGGGGCCGGGCTTGGGCTCGTCGGGGGTGGTGGGGGTGTCGGAGGTCATGGCGGTTCCTCGGTCTCCTCGGTGGTTGGTCCCTCGGGGAAGCTGAACGGGACGTGCGACATCCGGGACGTCGGGGACAGGGGGCGCGCCCGCCGGCGCGGGGCAGGCTGCTGTGGTTGCTTCGACGGGCGCGCTCCGTGGTGATCGCTGGCCACGGTAGGCGCGCCGCGGGGGCCGGGGGCACCTCCTGTTTCGCCCTCTGCCCGGCGTTATGCGGGGCGGTGGGCCGGGGCGTGTACGGGCGGTGCGGTGCGGCGGTACGGTCGGGGCGCGCCGGGTGGGGCGGGGGTCGGTCGCGGGTTCGGGTCCGGGGCCGGGTTCGGATCCAGGTCCGGGAGCGGCGACGCGGACCGGCTCGGCGCCGGGCGGTGGTCGGCGGTGGCGCGGGGCGGTTCACGGACGGGTCGCGTGTGCGGCCGGGTCGTGTCCCGGAGCGGCCGGGTCGCTTGCCCGGCCAGGTACGACGACGCACGGCGGGCAGGCCGGACGGGCAGGCCGGACGTGCGAGCCGGACGTGCGAGCCGGACGGGCGGGTCGCTGGTGCGCCGCACAGCGGGTCGGCGTATCGGGCGGCCCGGGGCCGGCGCACGGCCCGACGCACGGCACCCGCGCGCGGCAGGCACGATGCACGGGCAACACGAGGCACAGGCAAGATGCACAGCAAGACGCACAGGGCGGACGAAGACGCGGAGGGGGCCGGGATGACCGGGGCGACGGCGGGGGCGGGCACGCAGGCGGCGACGGCCGGGGAGGCGGCGACCGGAGCGGTGCCGGTGGCGCGTACGGGCGGGGACGGCGAGGGGACGGCGGCAGGCACCGCGCGGGGCGGGCGGATGCCGGTCGTCCCGGGGTTCGCGCGCTGGCCCGCGGCCGGCTCGCCGAAGGCGGAGGGCAAGGCGCTGCGCAGCCGCGTCGCGCGGACCGCGCACGCCGCGCTCGACCTGGACGCCGCCCGCCCGGACGCGGTGACCGCGGTCGAGGAGTCCAACCGCGGCCGGATACCGGGGCTCGCCCCGATCCGCGCGGGGCGGATGGCGGCCACCCCGTTCGCGTTCCTGCGCGGGTCGGCCGGCCTGATGGCGTACGACCTGGCGCGCACGCCGGTGACCGGGATCGGCGCCCAGATCTGCGGTGACGCGCACGCCGCCAACTTCGGCCTCTACGGCGACGCCCGCGGCCGTCTGGTCATCGACCTGAACGACTTCGACGAGACGGTCCACGGCCCCTGGGAGTGGGACCTCAAGCGGCTCGCCGCCTCGCTCGTCCTCGCGGGCCGGGAGGCCGGTGCCGACGAGGACACCTGCCGCGAGGCCGCCCACGACGCGACCGGCGCGTACCGGCGCACCATGCGGCTGCTGGCGAGGCTCCCCGCGCTGGACGCCTGGAACGCCATCGCCGACGAGGAACTCGTCTCCCACACCGACGCCCACGACCTGCTCGGCACCCTGGAACGGGTCTCGGAGAAGGCGCGCGCCAACACCAGCGGGCGCTTCGCCGCCAAGTCGACCGAGTCCACCGAGGACGGCGGGCGGCGCTTCGTGGACGCGGCGCCGGTGCTGCGCCGGGTGACGGACGCCGAGGCGGCGACGGTCGCCGGTGCCCTGGAGGCGTACCTGGGCACGCTCTCCGAGGACCGGCTGCCGCTGCTGGCCCGGTACGCGGTGCACGACGTGGCCTTCCGGGTCGTCGGCACCGGCAGCGTCGGCACGCGGTCGTACGTCGTGCTGCTCCTGGACCACCGGGGCGAACCGCTCGTGCTCCAGGTCAAGGAGGCCAGGGCCTCCGCGCTGCTGCCCCACCTGGCGGCCGCCGGGTTCGAGGCCCCCGAGGCCGGTCACGAGGGCCGCCGGGTGGTCCTGGGACAGAAGCGGATGCAGGTGGTCAGCGACATCCTGCTGGGCTGGACCTCGGTCGAGGGACGGCCCTTCCAGGTGCGGCAGTTCCGCAACCGCAAGGGCAGCGTCGACCCCGCCGCCCTGGCCGCCGACCAGCTGGACGACTACGGCCGCATGACCGGCGCCCTGCTGGCCCGGGCCCACGCGCACAGCGCCGACCCGCGGCTGATCGCGGGCTACTGCGGCAAGAACGGCGAGCTGGACGAGGCGGTCGCCGCCTTCGCCGTCGCCTACGCCGACCGCACCGAGGCGGACCACGCCGCGCTGGTGGCCGCGGTGCGCACGGGGCGGGTCGCGGCGGAGCTGGGGGTGTGACGGGAGCGGTGGGGAGCGCGTGGGCGGCTCCCCTCGCGGACACCCCCTAGGCTGGTCGGGTGACGACGCCGGAAGCTGAGCCCGAGCAGGAGGGTGCGCCGCGTCCCGAGGAACGGCTGGAACGGGCCGTACGGGCCGCCGAGCAGGCACTCATCGAGTACGAGATCGCGCTGGAGACCTTCCGCGTGGAGGTCGAGAACTTCTCACGGCTGCACGAGCAGCGGCTCGGCCCGGTGTACGCCCGGCTCGAGGAGCTGGAGGCGCAGATCCTCGAGGCCACGGCGGCCCGCACGGGCGACGACGAGGACCGGCGCCGGGCCGACGAGGCGCGGGCCCGGCTGATGCCGATCCCCGGGGTCGAGGAGCTGCTGAACGGCTGGATGGACGGGGACGGGCTGTTCCCTGAGGCGGCCGCGATGCTCACGGACCAGGCGGTCCGGCCCCCGCAGCGGGTCCGGCCCGGCGAGGAGGCCCGCAAGCTCTACCGCGAGCTGGCCCGCAAGGCCCACCCCGACCTGGCGCAGGAGGAGTCCGAGCGGGTCCGGCGCGAGGAGTTCATCACCCGCGTCAACGCCGCCTACGCCCGTGGCGACGCCGCGCAGCTGCGCGAGCTGGCCGAGGAGTGGGCCGCCGGGCCGGTGCCCGAGCGGCGCCCGAGCCGCGCCGAGGAGCTGTACGTCCGGCTCGAGTGGCTCGACCGGCGCAAGGAGATGCTCACGCTGCTCGCCAAGGAGCTGGAGGAGAGCGCGATCGGCGCCATGCTCAGGCTGGCCCCGGAGGACCCCGACCGGCTGCTGGAGGAGATCGCCGAGCAGCTGGCCACCCAGGTGCGCGAGCGGGAGACGGAGCTGGCGGGGATCCTCGCCCAGGACTGAGCCGGCTGCGGCTCCGGTAGCGTCTGGGGCATGAGTTTCGGAGCTGGTGTGCCCACGGTCGGGATCGACGACCTCAAGGACGGCGACTTCCTGCTGGACGTCCGCGAGGACGACGAGTGGCAGGCGGGTCATGCCGCCGGGGCGCTGCACATTCCCCTGAGCGAGTTCGTGGCCCGCTACGGTGAGCTGGCCGAGGCCGCGCCCCAGGACGGCCGGGTGCACGTGCTCTGCCGCGTCGGGGGCCGCTCGGCGCAGGTCACCATGTACCTGGTCCAGCAGGGCGTCGACGCGGTGAACGTCGACGGTGGCATGCAGGAGTGGGCCGCGGCCGGGCGTCCCGTGGTGGACGACAAGGGTGAGCCCGGGCACGTCCTCTAGGGAGTGCCGGGGGCGCCGGTACGCCGTCCCCGCCGGCTCCGGGGGGTCGCGCCGGATGTGGCGACGGCCACGGTGCGGCCGGTCCGCCGGGGGCTGTGCGGGCGGCCGGTCCTGAGTACCGTTCCCGTTCGAACGTCGCCGAGCGGCCGCACGGGCGGCGCTGGGCGTCCCGTGACGGGACGTGCG
Organism: Streptomyces sp. KPB2; assembly: GCF_003950055.1. Lineage (NCBI taxonomy): Bacteria > Bacillati > Actinomycetota > Actinomycetes > Kitasatosporales > Streptomycetaceae > Streptomyces > Streptomyces sp. KPB2. The sequence continues at coordinate 4,088,773 of NZ_CP034353.1, read as the reverse complement.
GATGGACGGATCGGGACCGAACGGGGCGGAATGGACGCGTACGACAAGGATCCGGCCGCCGGGCAGGGGCAGGCGCCGGGGCCGGGGCCGGACGGCGGAGCCGCCCCGGAGGAGACCGGCGCGACCGAAACCGGCACCACCGGAACCGGTGCGAACGTAACCGGTGCGAACGTAACGGGCATCACCGGAACCGGCGCGACCGACGGGTCGGCCGTCGGGGAAACCGTCGCCGCACCTCCCACCCCCGCCCCCGCCCCCGCTCCGGCCCCCGAGCCCCGTACCGGCGTCGCCGCGCTGTCCCCGCGCTACCAGATCGGTGCCGTGGTCGCCCTCGCGGTGGTCGCGGTCGCCGTCTGCGCCCATCTGGGCCTGGTGTTCCTGCACGTGGCCCCGTCCAACACGCTCACCAAGCAGCACGGCGCCGCGGTGGACGAGTGGGTGTTCCCGGAGTTCGAGCAGAACTGGAAGCTCTTCGCACCCAACCCGCTCCAGCAGAACGTCTCCGTCCAGGTCCGTGCCGAGGTCAGCACGGCGGACGGCGGGATACGGACCACCGGCTGGTACGACCTGTCCGCCGAGGACGGCCGGGCCATCGCCGGCAATCCGCTGCCGAGCCACACCCGGCAGAACGAACTGCGCCGGGCCTGGGACTTCTTCGTCGCGACCCACGACTCCGAGGACCGCCCGGTGGGCCTGCGGGGCTCCCTCTCCGAGACGTATCTGCGGCGCATCGCGCTGCTGCGCCTGGACCGCAACGACGCCGCCGGGCCGGGCGGTGTGGTCGAGCGCGTCCAGTACCGTTCCCGGACCACGAACGTGGCCCCGCCCTCGTGGAGCGGCGAGAAGGTCTCCGGCCGCCCGACCGTGCGCGAGCTGCCCTGGTGGTCCGTGGCCGCGGAGACCGGGGGCGCGAGGACCGAAGCGGCCGGGGCGGCCGGAAGGGAAGGGGGCGCCGCGTGAACGGCATCGTCCTCTCGGTCTCCCGCTCCATCGCCCGTGTCACGGGCGCCGCGCTCGGTCCGTACCAGACCGCCGTGGTCCGCATCGGCTTCGCCGCGACCTGGCTGCTCTTCCTGCTGCGTGAACTGCCGCACCGGCACGAGCTGTACGGTCCGGACGGGCCCTGGGGCCACGACCTCGCCGAGCAGCTGATCGCGGACAACGGCGCCTTCACGGTGCTGATGTGGTCGGACGGGCGGGCCTGGTTCGAGATCGTCTACGCGGTGGCCGTCCTGAGCAGCGTGCTGCTCCTGCTGGGCTGGCGCACCCGCACCATGTCCGTGCTGTTCATGGTCGGTGTGCTCTCGCTGCAGAACCGCAGCGTGTTCATGGGGGACGGCGGCGACAACGTCGTTCACCTGATGAGCATCTACCTGGTCCTCACCCGGTGTGGCCAGGTGTGGTCGCTGGACGCGCGCCGTGCCCGGCGGGCGGCGGCGGCACGCGCGCGCGGGGAGCGGGTCGTGGACCGGGTCGGGCCGGTGCTGTGGAGCGCCTTGGGGTTCGGGCTGGTGGCGGTGACGTCGGCGGGCCTGCTCGACGGCGACTGGTTCGTCCCGGCGTTGCTGTGGGCGGTGTGGGTCTCGCTGGGCCTGTGGTGGGTCGTCGGGCGGGGCCCGGAGGGCGGTCAGCCGCGCATCCTGCTGGACGTGGTCACCCATGTCGTCCACAACGGCGCGCTGGTCGTGATCATGGCCGAGGCGTGTCTGATCTACGCCACGGCGGGCTGGTACAAGATCCAGGGCTCGCGCTGGCAGGACGGCACGGCCGTCTACTACCCGCTGAACCTGGACTACTTCACGCCGTGGCCCGCGCTGTCCGACGCGCTGGCCGCCAACGGCACGATGATCATGCTCATCACGTACGGCACGGTCGCCGTGCAGGTCGCGTTCCCGTTCACGCTGTTCAACCGGCGGGTCAAGAACGTGCTCCTCGCCGTGATGATGACCGAGCACGCGGTGATCGCCGTGACGCTCGGGCTGCCGTTCTTCTCGCTGGCGATGATCGCGGCCGACGCGGTCTTCCTGCCGACCTCGTTCCTGCGCCGACTGGGCGACTGGGCGGCACGCGCGCGTGGCCGGATGTTGCGCCGGGTGCCCTCGCCGCTGTTCGCGGGAACGGCGGACGGGCACGGGGCCGGTCGTACGACGACGCCGCCGCTGCCCGGGCCCCGCACCCGGGAAGGCGAGCGTGCGACGGGTGCCGGAGCCGAAGCTGAGGCCGGGGCTGGGACCGGAGCCGAGGCCGGGGCCGGGAACGGGCCGGGAGCGGGCGTCGTGGACCGGAAGGGCCCCGGCCCCCCGCACGTAGGCTTCCGCACATGACCGACCCCGCCGCCTCCGGACCGCCCGCCGACTGGCATCTGCACGCCGGCCGGTGCGTGCTGCTGGACGGCTTCCACGCCCTCAAGCACGCGCTCCGGTTCGGCGCCGAGGTGCCGGTGGCGGTCACCAGCGACCGCGCGGGCGCCCTGGCCCTCGCCGACGAGCTGGCACCGGACCTGCGCGGGGCGCTGGCGGGGTTGCTGACCGAGGTGTCGCACCAGGTGTACGCGTCGCTGGTCGCCCGGCCGCACCCGACCGCGGTGGCCGCCCTGGCCGTACGGCCCTCCCGGGCGGAGGGCCTGGAGGTGCTGGCACGCACGCCCCGCCGCGCCCCCGTCGTGGTCCTCGACCAGCCGCGCAACCTCGGCAACGCGGGCGCGGTGATCCGGCTGGCCGCCGGTTTCGGGGCGACCGGTGTCGTCACCACCGGCACGCTCGACCCCTGGCACCCCACGGTGGTGCGCGGCGGGGCGGGGCTGCACTTCGCGACCGTCGTGGAGCGGCTGGAGGTCGGCGAGCTGCCGCCGGGTCCGGTGTTCGCGCTCGACCCGGAGGGTGAGGACATCCGGGGGCTGAAGCTCCCGGACGACGCGCTGCTCGCGTTCGGCTCCGAGCGCAGCGGGCTCTCGCCGGAGCTGCGGGCGCGGGCCGACCACCTGGTGGCGCTGCCGATGCGCCCCCAGGTCTCCAGCTACAACCTCGCGACCAGTGTGGCCATGACGCTGTACCACTGGAGCGCCACCGGGGGCGCACCGCAGGTGCCGTAGGGCCGCGGCGGCCGCGGCGCCGTGGTGGTGCCGTCGACTCAGGCCGGGCGGCGGACCTCCACCACCCGGAAGCGGTTGGCCACGAAGGCGCCGTCGCACAGGGCCGCGTTGGCCGCCGGGTTGCCGCCCGAGCCGTGGAAGTCGGAGAAGGCGGCCGTCTGGTTGACGTACACCCCGCCGGTGAGGTTCAGGGAGAGCTGGGCCGCCTCGTCCAGGCAGGCCTCCTGCACGGCCTCCTCGACCTCCGGGTCGGTCGTGTACGCGCCCACCGTCATCGCGCCCTGCTCACGGACGCTGCGGCGCAGCAGCTCCACGGCGTGGGCCGCCGAGTCGACGGCGACGGCGAAGGAGACCGGGCCGAAGCACTCGCTGGTGTAGGCGGCCTCGTCCTCGGGCTTGGCGCCGTCCAGCTTGACGATCACCGGGGTGCGCACCACCGCGTCCGGGAACTCCGGGTTGGTGACCTCGCGGGAGGCGAGGGCGACCTCGCCGAGTCCGGCGGCGGCCTCCAGGCGGGCCTTGACGTCCGGGTTGACGATGGCGCCGAGCAGGGCGTTCGCCCGGGCGTCGTCGCCTAGGAGGCCGTCGACGGCGCGGGCCAGGTCGGCGGTGACCTCGTCGTAGGACTTGTCGCCCTGGTCGGTGCGGATGCCGTCGCGGGGGATCAGCAGGTTCTGCGGGGTGGTGCACATCTGGCCGCTGTACAGGGAGAGCGAGAAGGCCAGGTTGGCCAGCATGCCCTTGTAGTCGTCGGTCGACTCCACGAGCACCGTGTTGACGCCGGCCTTCTCCGTGTACACCTGGGCCTGACGGGCGTTGGCCTCCAGCCAGTCGCCGAAGGCGGTGGAGCCGGTGTAGTCGATGATCCGGATCTCCGGGCGGGTGGCCAGGGTCTTGGCGATGCCCTCGCCGGAGCGTTCGGCGGCCAGCGCGACCAGGTTCGCGTCGAAGCCGGCCTCGGTGAGGACCTCGCGGGCGACCTGGACGGTCAGCGCGAGCGGCAGCACCGCGCGGGGGTGCGGCTTGACCAGGACCGCGTTGCCGGTGGCGAGGGAGGCGAACAGGCCCGGGTAGCCGTTCCACGTCGGGAAGGTGTTGCAGCCGATGACCAGGCCGATGCCGCGGGGGACCGGCGTGAACCGCTTGGTGAGCGCGAGCGGGTCGCGCTTGCCCTGGGGCTTGGTCCACTCCGCCGTGTCGGGGGTGCGGGACTGCTCCGCGTACGCGTAGGCCACGGCCTCCATGCCGCGGTCCTGGGCGTGCGGGCCGCCCGCCTGGAAGGCCATCATGAAGGCCTGTCCCGAGGTGTGCATGACCGCCTGGGCGAACTCCATGGTCCGGTCGGCGATCCGCTTGAGGATCTCCAGGCAGACCATCGCGCGCAGCTCCGCGCCCGCGTCCCGCCACGCCTTCTGGCCGGCCTTCATGGCGGGCAGCAGCACGTCGAGGTCCGCGTGCGGGTACTCGACGCCCAGCTCGATCCCGTACGGGGAGACCTCGCCGCCGACCCAGCCGTCGGTGCCGGGCTGGCCGAGGTCGAGGCGGGTGCCGGCCAGGGCGTCGAAGGCGGCCTTGCCCGCGGCCGTGTCCAGGCTGCCGTTCTCCCCGTAGGCCTTGGGGTGCTCGGGGTGGGGGGACCAGTACGCGCGCGTGCGGATCGTCTCCAGCGCCAGGTCCAGGGTCGGCCGGTGCTGGGCGATCAGCTGGTGTGCGGTGAGTTCGGCGGCCATGCGGGACCAACTCCTCGTCTCTCACGGGCTCCCGACGCGCCGCCGACGCTCCGTCGGCCGTCTGTCGAGTCCGTGGACCTGGGGGGAAACCTGGGCAGAAACAGGCGGACACGGCTAGAGTAACCGAACGATCGGTCGGGACAAGGGGGTCCGCCGCATCTGTGGAAAACCCCGTGCGGGAGGATCGCGCACATGACAGCACTGGACCTCAGCAGCCCCGTGGCCGTCGTCGGCACCGGCACCATGGGCCAGGGCATCGCCCAGGTGGCGCTGGTCGCGGGCCATCCCGTGCGGCTGTACGACGCCGTCGCCGGGCGGGCCCGGGAAGCGGCCGACGCGATCGGCGCCCGGCTCGACCGGCTCGTCGAGAAGGACCGCCTCACCGGCGCCGAACGGGACGCCGCCCGCGCCCGGCTCACGTCCGCCGAGACCCTCTCCGACCTGGCCGGCTGCGCGCTCGTCGTCGAGGCGGTCGTGGAGCGGCTGGACGTCAAGCAGGAGCTGTTCCGGGCCCTGGAGGACGTGGTCGGCGACGACTGCCTGCTCGCCACCAACACCTCCTCCCTGTCCGTCACCGCCGTCGGCGGCGCGCTGCGCATACCCGGGCGCTTCGTCGGCCTGCACTTCTTCAACCCAGCGCCGTTGCTGCCGCTGGTGGAGGTGGTCGCCGGCGCCGCCACCGACCCCGCGTCGGCCACGCGCGCGTACGAGACGGCCCGCGCCTGGGGCAAAACCCCGGTCGCCTGCGCCGACACCCCCGGCTTCATCGTCAACCGCATCGCCCGGCCCTTCTACGCCGAGGCCTTCGCGCTCCACGAGGAGCGGGCCGCGGACCCGGCCACCATCGACGCCGTGCTGCGCGAGTCCGGCGGCTTCAGGATGGGCGCCTTCGAGCTGACCGACCTCATCGGGCAGGACGTCAACGAGTCCGTCACGCACTCCGTGTGGCAGTCGTTCTTCCAGGACGTGCGCTTCACCCCGTCGCTGGCCCAGCGCCGCCTGGTCGAGTCCGGCCGGTTCGGCCGCAAGAGCGGGCGGGGCTGGTACGACTACCGGGACGGCGCCGAGCGCCCCGAGCCGCACACCGCCGAACCGGCCGATCCGCCCGCGCACGTCGTCGTCGAAGGGGACCTGGGACCGGCCGCCGACCTCGTCGCGCTGATCCGCGAGGCGGGCATCGAGGTCCGCGAGGCGGGCGGGGACACCGCCGGGTCGCTCGTGCTGCCCGGCGGCGGCCGGCTCCGTCTCACCGACGGAAGGACCTCGGCCGGGCTCGGCGGCGTCGTCCACTTCGACCTCGCCCTCGACTACCGGCGGGCCGGCCGGATCGCCCTCGCTCCCGCGGGGACCACCCCGCCCCGGGCCCTCGCCGAGGCCACCGGCCTCTTCCAGGCGCTCGGCAAGAAGGTCAGCGTCGTCGGCGACGTGCCCGGCATGATCGTGGCGCGCACGGTCGCGCGGATCGTCGACCTGGCGTACGACGCGGTCGACCGCGGCGTGGCCTCGGCGGCCGACGTCGACACCGCCATGCGCCTCGGCGTGAACTACCCGCTCGGTCCCGTCGAATGGGGTCGCGGGCTGGGCCTGAGGTGGGTGTACGAGCTGCTCGTCGCGTTGCGCCGGCTCGACCCGTCCGGGCGCCACGCACCGTCCCTCGCGCTCCACCGCCACACGCACGTCTCCGACGCCGGGGAGGGCACCCCCTCATGACCACCGCCAGGCGCGACACGTACACGCCGGAGACGCTGCTGTCCGTCGCCGTGCAGGTCTTCATCGAGCGCGGCTACGACGGCACCTCCATGGAGCACCTGTCCAAGGCGGCCGGGATCTCCAAGTCGTCGATATACCACCACGTCAGCGGCAAGGAGGAGCTGCTGCGCCGGGCCGTGAGCCGGGCCCTGGACGAGCTCTTCGGGATCCTCGACGAGGAGCACGCGCGCGTGGGGTCCGCCGCCGGGCGCCTGGAGTACGTCGTGCGGCGCATGGTCGAGGTGCTCATGGCGGAGCTGCCCTACGTGACGCTGCTGCTGCGGGTGCGCGGCAACACCGACACCGAGCGGTGGGCGCTGGAGCGGCGGCGCGAGTTCGACCACCGGGTCGCCGCCCTGCTGAAGGCGGCGGCGGCCGAGGGGGACGTCCGCGCGGACGTGGAGGTGCGGCTCGCGACGCGCCTGGTCTTCGGCATGATCAACTCGATCGTCGAGTGGTACCGCCCGGAGGGACCCGACGGCCGGGGCGGCGCAGGGGGCGCCGGTGAGGGCGAAGTGGTCGACGCGGTGGTGCGGCTGGTCTTCGGCGGGCTGCGCAAGGCGTCCTGAGCGGCACCGCGGGAGTGGCCCTCAGCCCTGCGGTTCGAGGTCCTCGGTCTCGAAGACCAGCAGCGTGCGGGTGCTGAGCACCTCCGGGATGGCCTGGAGGCGGCTGAGCACCAGCTCGCGCAGGGCCCGGTTGTCCGGGGTGTGCACCAGCAGCAGTACGTCGAAGTCGCCGCCCACCAGCGCGATGTGCGAGGCCCCGGGCAGCTTGCGCAGCTCGGCGCGGACCGTGCGCCACGAGTTCTGGACGATCTTGAGGGTGATGTACGCCGAGGTGCCGTGCCCCGCGCGTTCGTGGTCGACGCGGGCGCCGAAACCGCGGATGACGCCGTCCTCCACGAGCCGGTTGATGCGCGCGTAGGCGTTGGCCCGCGAGACGTGCACCCGCTCCGCGACCGACCGTATGGAGGCGCGGCCGTCCGCCTGGAGCATGCGCAGGATGTCCTGGTCGATGGCGTCCAGCGGGCGCGGGGGCGGCGGGGTGCCGGGCTCGTCCGGACCGCCGCCCTCCCCGGGGCGATCGGCCATTTGTTCAGATGCCACGTGCCCCCGCCTTCCCCAGATGGACGTACTGCGTCCATCACAGGCTGTGGAGAACCGTTTGTCCACAGCCTGGGGCCGCCTGTAGCCAAAATGTGCCGGCGACCGAACAATCGGTAGGTGAGGCCCGTCACACCCGTGGCGAGCCCAGAGCCGTCTCCCACGAGGAGGTGCCGTCATGACGGTCATGGAGCAGCGGGGCGCGTACCGGCCCACACCGCCGCCCGCCTGGCAGCCCCGTACCGACCCCGCGCCGCTGCTGCCGGACGCCGAGCCGTACCGCGTCCTCGGCACGAAGGCCGCGGACCGAGCCGACACCGGGCTGCTGCGCACGCTGTACGCCCGGCTGGTGCGCGGCCGCCGCTACAACGCGCAGGCCACGGCGCTGACCAAGCAGGGCCGGCTGGCCGTCTACCCCTCCAGCACCGGCCAGGAGGCGTGCGAGATCGCCGCCGCGCTGGTCCTCGAGGAGCGGGACTGGCTCTTCCCCAGCTACCGCGACACCCTCGCGGTCGTCTCGCGCGGCGTCGACCCCGTCGAGGCGCTCACCCTGCTGCGCGGCGACTGGCACACCGGCTACGACCCCTACGAGCACCGGGTCGCCCCGCTCTCCACACCGCTGGCCACCCAGCTGCCGCACGCCGTGGGCCTCGCCCACGCCGCCCGCCTCAAGGGCGACGACGTGGTGGCGCTGGCCATGGTCGGCGACGGCGGCACCAGCGAGGGCGACTTCCACGAGGCGCTGAACTTCGCCGCCGTCTGGCAGGCCCCGGTCGTCTTCCTGGTGCAGAACAACGGCTTCGCGATCTCCGTCCCGCTCGACAAGCAGACCGCCGCCCCGTCGCTGGCCCACAAGGCCGTCGGCTACGGGATGCCCGGCCGCCTGGTCGACGGCAACGACGCCGCCGCGGTGCACGAGGTCCTGTCCGACGCCGTGCGCCGCGCGCGTGCGGGCGGCGGCCCCACGCTGGTGGAGGCGGTGACGTACCGCGTCGACGCGCACACCAACGCCGACGACGCCACGCGCTACCGGGGCGACGCCGAGGTGGAGACCTGGCGCCGGCACGACCCGGTCGAGCTGCTGGAGCGGGAGCTGACCGAGCGCGGCCTGCTCGACGAGGAGGGCATCCGCGCCGCCCGCGAGGACGCCGAGACCATGGCCGCGGACCTGCGAGCCCGGATGAACCAGGACCCCGAGCTGGACCCCCTGGAGCTGTTCGACCACGTCTACGCCGAGCCCACACCGCAGCTGCGCGAGCAGCGGGACCAACTGCGTGCGGAGCTGGCGGCGGAGGCGGAGACCGGGGCCGCGTCCACCGCACCCGAAGGGGGACACCGATGACCACCGTCGCCGTCAAGCCGGCCACCATGGCGCAGGCCCTCACGCGCGCGCTGCGCGACGCCATGGCCGCCGACCCGGGCGTGCACGTCCTCGGCGAGGACGTGGGCACGCTCGGCGGCGTCTTCCGGGTCACCGACGGACTCGCCGCGGAGTTCGGCGAGGACCGCTGCACGGACACCCCGCTCGCCGAGGCGGGCATCCTCGGCACGGCCGTCGGCATGGCGATGTACGGGCTGCGCCCGGTCGTCGAGATGCAGTTCGACGCCTTCGCCTACCCGGCGTTCGAGCAGGTCGTCAGCCATGTCACCAAGATGCGCAACCGCACGCGCGGGAAGATGCCCCTGCCGCTGACCATCCGCGTCCCCTACGGCGGCGGGATCGGCGGCGTCGAGCACCACAGCGACTCGTCCGAGGCGTACTACATGGCGACTCCGGGGCTCCATGTCGTCACGCCCGCGACCGTCGCCGACGCCTACGGGCTGCTGCGCGCGTCCATCGCCTCCGACGACCCGGTGGTCTTCCTCGAGCCCAAGCGGTTGTACTGGTCGAAGGACACCTGGAACCCCGAGGAGCCCGCACCCGTTGAGCCGATGGGCCGCGCGGTGGTGCGGCGCTCCGGCCGGAGCGCCACGCTCATCACGTACGGACCGTCGCTGGCCGTCTGCATGGAGGCGGCCGAGGCGGCCCGGGCCGAGGGCTGGGACCTCGAAGTCGTCGATCTGCGCTCCCTGGTGCCGTTCGACGACGAGACGGTGTGCGCCTCGGTGCGGCGGACGGGACGCGCGGTGGTCGTCCACGAGTCGGGCTCCTTCGGGGGTCCGGGCGGGGAGATCGCGGCCCGGGTCACGGAGCGCTGCTTCCACCACCTGGAGGCGCCGGTGCTGCGGGTGGCCGGATTCGACATCCCGTATCCTCCGCCGATGCTGGAGCGTCACCACCTGCCCGGTGTGGACCGCATCCTGGACGCCGTGGGGCGCCTGCAGTGGGAGGCCGAGAGCTGATGGCACACGCTTCTGACGGTCGCAGCATGGAGTTCAAACTCCCCGACCTCGGTGAGGGGCTCACCGAGGCGGAGATCGTGCGCTGGCTGGTCGAGGTCGGCGATGTGGTCGCCGTCGACCAGCCGGTCGTCGAGGTCGAGACGGCCAAGGCGATGGTCGAGGTGCCCTGCCCCTACGGCGGTGTGGTCACCGCCCGCTTCGGCGAGGAGGGCACGGAGCTGCCCGTCGGGGCGCCGCTGGTGACCGTGGCGGTGGGCGAGGCGGCTGCCGACGGACCGGCACGGGAGCGCGGCGCCGGTGACGGTGCCGCACCGACGCCGGCCGCCGAGCCGCCCGCCGCCGAGCCGAAGCCGGAGGGCTCCGGCAACGTTCTGGTCGGCTACGGCACCTCCGAGGCGCCCGCGCGGCGGCGCAGGGTGCGGCCCGACCGGCCGGCGGCCACCGGGGCGTCCGGGCGGGCGAACGGCCGCGTTCGCGCGGCGGAGCCGGTGGGCGGCGCGGTCGGTACGGCGGAGCCGGTGGACGGCCCGGTCCCGGTCATCTCCCCGTTGGTGCGCAGGCTGGCCCGGCAGCACGACCTGGACCTGCGCGAGCTGACGGGCTCCGGCCCGGACGGGCTGATCCTGCGGGCGGACGTCGAGTACGCGCTGCGGGCCGCCGCCGCACAGGGCGGCCGTACGGCGGACCGGGAGGCCGGGGCCGGTGGGGCATCGGCCGGCGCCGCTGCCCACGCCGCCTCGCCCTCCGACGGCACCCGCGTCCCCCTCAAGGGCGTGCGCGGCGCCGTCGCCGACAAGCTCTCCCGCAGCCGGCGCGAGATCCCCGACGCGACCTGCTGGGTGGACGCCGACGCGACCGAGCTGATGCGGGCGCGCACCGCGATGAACGCGTCCGGCGGGCCGAAGATCTCCCTGGTCGCCCTGCTGGCCCGGATCTGCACGGCGGCCCTGGCCCGGTTCCCGGAGCTGAACTCGACGGTGGACACCGAGGCCCGGGAGATCGTCCGGCTCGACGGGGTGCACCTCGGCTTCGCCGCCCAGACGGACCGCGGTCTCGTCGTGCCGGTGGTGCGGGACGCCCACGCGCGGGACGCCGAGTCGCTCACCGCGGAGTTCGCCCGGCTGACCGAGGCGGCCCGCGCCGGCCGGCTGACCCCGGGGGAGCTGACCGGCGGCACCTTCACGCTGAACAACTACGGCGTGTTCGGCGTCGACGGCTCCACGCCGATCATCAACCACCCCGAGGCGGCCATGCTCGGCGTCGGCCGCATCGTCCCCAAGCCGTGGGTGCACGACGGCGAGTTGGCGGTGCGTCAGGTCGTGCAGCTCTCGCTCACCTTCGACCACCGGGTGTGCGACGGCGGCACGGCGGGCGGTTTCCTGCGGTACGTGGCGGACTGCGTGGAACAGCCGGCGGTGCTGCTGCGGACCCTGTGACCAACTGGTGGTGCTCGGTTGGCACTACCGGTGACGCCCCTGGGCGGCGGGGCGTCCGCGCACCCCGCGATCGCGTGGGCTCCCCTGCGTTCCCTGTGATCGCGCAGGGCCCCATACTCGTGGGGTGACCGCGTACGAGCCCGTCGGCGACCAACGCGCCGGCAGCGACCCCGCGCCGGATTCCGAGGCCGGACCGGGCCCGGACCCCGCCCCGGGGCCCGGCACGGGTCCCGGCCCTGCCGGGTACGACGCCGTCGTGCTCGCCGGCGGGGCCGCCCGGCGGCTCGGCGGTGCGGACAAACCCGGCCTGCGGGTGGGCGGCCGCGCGCTGCTCGACCGGGTGCTCGCCGCCTGCGCCGGCGCCCGGACCACCGTCGTCGTCGCCGCACCCCGGCCCACCGCGCGCCCCGTGACCTGGGCGCGCGAGGACCCGCCCGGCGGCGGACCACTCGCCGCCCTCGCCGCCGGACTGCGGCACATCACGGCGGAGCACGTCCTCGTGGTCTCCGCCGACCTGCCGTTCCTCGCCGGGCCGACCGTCGGGCGGCTGCTGTCGGCCCTCGCCGCGGGAGACGCCGACGGGGTGCTGCTCACCGACGCCGACGGTCGCGACCAGCCCCTCGTCGCCGCCTACCGTGCCTCCGCACTGCGCCGCGAACTGGCCGCGCTCGCACGGGACGGTGCCGACCGGAGCGCCGGAGCGCCAGACGCGACAGACACGGCGGACACCCCGGATCTGACCGGGCTGCCGCTGTGCCGCCTGACCGGCGCGCTGCGCCTCACCCGCCTCCCGGACGCCGTCGCCTCCTTCGACTGCGACACCTGGGACGACATCGCCACCGCAAGGGCACGCATCAGGGAGCATGGTCACGTGTTGGATGAATGGATTTCCGCAGCCAAGGACGAGTTGGGCATCGACCTGGACGTCGACATCAAGGTCCTGCTCGATCTCGCACGCGACGCCGCCCACGGGGTGGCCAGGCCGGCGGCCCCGCTGACCACCTTCCTCGTCGGCTACGCGGCCGGGCGGGCCGAGGGCGGCCCGGAGGCCGTCGCCGAGGCCGCCCGCAAGGCCGCGGCCCTCGCCCTGCGCTGGGCGGAGGAGGCCGCAGCCGAACCGGCCCCGGCGCCGGGGAAGCCCGACGTGGCCCCGGACGCCACCCCCGACACCCGCCCGGACGCCTGATGACCTCCCCCGGCACGCGGGCCGACGCGGAGACCGAGGACCTCGACGTCGAGGAGGCGCTCGCCCTCGTGAGGGACAGCTCCGGCCCCGCCCGCCCCGGCGGTCACGGCACGCCCGCCCCGCACCACCCGGCGGGCTCCCACCACCGCGCGACCTCCTGGCCCGAGGCCCGGGCGATCGCCGAGCGTGCCGCCCGCGCCGCCGCCCGTGCCGTCCGCCGCACCCCGGTCTCCGTACCCCTCGACGCGGCCCTCGGCCTCACCCTGGCCGCCCCTCTGGCGGCCCTCACCGACCTGCCGTCCTTCGACGCCTCCGCGATGGACGGCTGGGCCGTCGCGGGGCCGGGCCCCTGGACGGTGCGCGACGAGGGCGTCCTGGCCGGACACGCGGAACCCGTGCCCCTCACCGACGGCGAGGCCGTCCGCATCGCCACCGGCGCACGCATCCCCCCGGACACCACCGCCGTCCTGCGCAGCGAGCACGGCCGCACCGACGAACGCGGCCGCCTGCACCCCACCCGCGACGTCGTCCACGGCCAGGACATCCGCCCGCGCGGTCAGGAATGCCGCAGCGGCGACCAGCTGCTGCCGGTCGGCACCCTCGCCACCCCGGCGGTCCTGGGACTCGCGGCGGCCGCCGGATACGACACGCTCACGGCGGTCCCCCGCCCCCGCGTCGACGTTCTCGTCCTCGGTGACGAGCTGCTCACCGAGGGTCTTCCGCACGACGGCCTCATCCGGGACGCGCTCGGTCCGATGCTGCCGCCCTGGCTGCGGGCGCTGGGCGCCGAGGTCGGCTCCGTCCGCCGGATCGGCGACGACGCCAAGGCCGTGCACCGCGCCGTCACGACCTCCGATGCCGACCTGATCGTCACGACCGGCGGCACCGCCGCGGGCCCCGTCGACCACGTCCATCCGACCCTGCGCCGCATCGGCGCCGAGCTCCTCGTGGACGGCGTCGAGGTACGCCCCGGCCATCCCATGTTGCTGGCCCGCCTCAAGGACGACCAGCACCTCGTCGGGCTGCCGGGCAACCCCCTGGCCGCCGTCTCCGGACTGCTCACCCTCGCCGAGCCGCTGCTGCGCACCCTCGCCGCCCGTCCGGCGCCCGAGGCGTACACGCTGCCGCTGCGGGACGCGGTGCACGGCCACCCGTCCGACACCCGGCTCGTGCCGGTCGTGCTGCGTGGGGAGGGCGCCGTACCGCTGCACTACAACGGTCCGGCGATGCTGCGCGGCATCGCGGCCGCCGACGCGCTGGCCGTCGTGCCCCCGGGTGGAGCGGGGCCGGGCCAGGAGGCCGAGCTGCTCGACCTGCCCTGGGCGACCGGCGGAATCGGGGTGTGTTTCACGTGAAACTTCCGGGCCAGGACGCGATCGCCCGCCAGGCGGACGAACACCTGGTGACCCACAAGGTGAAACTCCCCAGGAAACTGGTGGAGCACCCGTTCCGCCAGGTCGCCAAACGGCTGTCCGTGGCCCTGGTGGTCCTCGTGGTGACGGCCTTCGTCGTGTACGTCGACCGCGACGGCTACACCGACAACTCCGACGGTTCCGTCGACCTCCTCGACGCCTTCTACTACGCCACCGTCACCCTCTCCACCACCGGGTACGGCGACATCACCCCGGTCAGCGACTCCGCCCGGCTGACCAACATCTTCGTCATCACGCCCCTGCGCGTGCTGTTCCTGATCATCCTGGTCGGCACCACGCTGGAAGCCCTCACCGAGCGCACTCGGGAGGAGTGGCGCCTGAACCGCTGGAGGTCCGCCTTGCGCGATCACACCGTCGTCGTCGGCTTCGGTACCAAGGGACGGTCGGCGATCCAGACCGTCTGCGCGACCGGGCTGCGCAAGGACCAGGTGGTCGTGGTCGACCCCAGCGGCAAGGCCATCGAGGCCGCGACGGCCCACGGCTACGCGGGCGTGATCGGCGACGCCACCCGCAGCGACGTGCTCAACCGGGCCGAGGTGTACCGGGCGAAGCAGATCATCATCGCCACCCAGCGCGACGACACGGCCGTGCTGGTCACGCTGACCGCCCGGCAGCTCAACCGCGGGGCGAAGATCGTGGTCGCGGTCCGCGAGGAGGAGAACGCTCCGCTGCTGAAGCAGTCCGGAGCCGACGCCGTGATCACCAGCGCCAGCGCGGCGGGCCGCCTGCTCGGGCTCTCCGTGCTCAGCCCTGCCGCCGGCATGGTCATGGAGGACCTCATCAGCCAGGGCAGCGGACTCGACCTCATCGAACGGCCCGTCATAAAGGCCGAGGCGGGGAAGAACCCGCGGGAGGTGGACGACCTGGTGGTGAGCGTGATCCGCGGCCACCGGGTCCTGGGGTACGACGATCCGGCCGTCGGCGGACTGGAACTGACGGACCGACTGATCACGATCGTACGGGCGACGCCGGCCACCCATGTGACGCCCGACGCCCGCCCGCTGCCCCGCGACTGATGCGGCGCCGATCGGGGGTTCGCTTCGCGTCGTTCGCCACCGGAAATCACTCGCAGTCCATCGGGTTTCAGCCCGGGGGCGAAGCGCATCTTGTGACTGGGGCGCGATGGTGTTCCGGTGGATCGTCGGGCACCGCTGTCTCCAGCGGGGTGAGGTGGGGAACGGGTGTTCCGGGTTACGACTGGAGTGGCTTGTTCGTACGGTCTTCGTATGCAGCTTCGGTACGCGTTTCGGGTGTACCCCGATGCCGGTCAGCGCATCGCGTTGGCGAGGGCGTTCGGGTGTGCCCGGGTCGTGTTCAACGACGCGGTCCGTGCCCGCGAGGAGGCCCGCAGGGCCGGTCTGCCGTTCCCGACGGTGGCCGAGCTGTCCCGGAGGCTGATCACCGAGGCGAAGCGGACCGCCGAGCGATCCTGGCTGGGTGAGGTGTCCGCGGTAGTGCTCCAGCAGTCCCTGCGAGACGCCGAGGCCGCGTACCGCACCTTCTTCAGCTCCCTCAAGAACGCCCGCAAGGGACCGAAGGTGGGCGCGCCCCGCTTCAAGTCACGCAAGGATGCTCGACAGTCGGTCCGGTTCACCGCCAACGCACGCTGGAGCATCACTGGCAATGGTCGGCTGAACCTGCCTAAGGTCGGCGCGGTGAAGGTGAAGTGGTCCCGTACCCTGCCCGCCGTCCCCACCTCCGTCACGGTCGTCCAGGATGCGTCCGGGCGGTACTTCGCCTCCTTCGTCGTCGATACCGACCCTGCCGCCGACGAGGCACGCATGCCCGCGACCGACCGCACCGTCGGCATCGATCTCGGCCTCACTCACTTTGCCGTCCTGTCCAACGGTACGAAGATCGACTCCCCGCGTTTCCTTCGGCGTGCGGAGAAGAAGCTGAAGAAGGCCCAGCGGGAGCTGTCCCGGAAACAGAAGGGATCGAAGAACCGTGACAAGGCCCGTCTGAAGGTCGCCCGCGCCCACGCCAAGGTCGCCGACGCGCGCCGTGAGTTCCACCACCAGCTCTCCACGAAGCTGATCTCCGAGAACCAAGGAATCGCCGTGGAGGATCTGTCGGTCAAGGGACTGGCCCGCACCCGGCTGGCCAAGTCGGTGCATGACGCCGGGTGGTCGGCGTTCGTCGGCATGCTGAAGTACAAGGCGGAGCGGTACGGCCGCAGCCTGGTCACGATCGGCCGGTTCGAACCGACCTCCCAGACCTGCTCCACCTGCGGCGTCAAGGACGGGCCCAAACCCCTCAACGTGCGGGAATGGACCTGCACCGCCTGCGGCGCCGTCCATGACCGGGACCACAACGCCGCACTCAATGTCAAACAGGCCGCCGGACTGGCGGCATCGGCCTGCGGAGCGCCGGTAAGACCAGGAGCAATCCTGGCACAGCGCGAAGAAACAGGAAGCCACGGATTCCCGACCGAACCCCGTGCCGCGTAGCGGTACAGAACTCGGCTGGGAAGGCCAGAATCCTCGGGATTCAACCCGATGAGCAAGTCAATTGCGGTTGTAGAGCCCCCGCCCGCCCGCATCGTGACCGGGCCGAAGACCAACAGGAGCAGGCCGGCCCAGCCCAGCGTTCACGTGACCTGGGCGCCGGGCCGGCCGCCCGCCAACAGTCCCGGGGACTCGATCGCGAGTCCAGGGCCACGCGGGCAGCACAGGAGTAGCGTCGCCCTCATGCATGCGATCACGATTTCCGAACCCGGAGGCCCCGAGGCCCTGGTGTGGGCCGAGGTCCCCGACCCGCAGCCCGGCGAGGGCGAGGTCCTGGTCGAGGTGACGGCCAGCGCCGTCAACCGCGCCGACATCATGCAGCGCCAGGGCTTCTACGACCCCCCGCCCGGCGCCTCCGCCCACCCCGGCCTGGAGTGCTCCGGCCGGGTCGCCGCGCTCGGGCCGGGGGTGTCCGGCTGGGCCGTCGGCGACGAGGTGTGCGCGCTGCTCGCGGGCGGCGGCTACGCGGAGAAGGTCGCCGTCCCGGCCGGACAGCTGCTGCCGGTGCCGCAGGGCGTCGACCTGAAGCGGGCGGCGGCGCTGCCCGAGGTGGTCTGCACGGTCTGGTCGAACGTCTTCATGGTCGCCCACCTGCGCCCCGGCGAGACGCTGCTCGTGCACGGCGGCTCCAGCGGCATCGGCACGATGGCGATCCAGCTGGCCAAGGCCGTCGGAGCCAAGGTCGCGGTGACGGCGGGCACCAAGGAGAAGCTGGAGCGCTGCGCCGAACTGGGCGCGGACATCCTGATCAACTACCGCGAGCAGGACTTCGTCGCGGAGATCAAGGACGCGACGGGCGGCGCGGGCGCCGACGTCATCCTCGACAACATGGGCGCGAAGTACCTCGACCGCAACGTCCAGGCCCTCGCCGTGAACGGCCGGCTCGCGATCATCGGCATGCAGGGCGGCCGGAAGGGCGAGCTGAACATCGGCACGCTCCTCGCCAAGCGCGCCGCCGTCAGCGCGACCTCGCTGCGGGCCCGTCCCCTGGAGGAGAAGGCGGCGATCGTGGCGGCCGTACGGGAGCACGTCTGGCCGCTGTTCGCCGGGGGGCACGTCCGCCCGGTCGTCGACCGTGAGATGCCGATGAGCGAGGCAGCGGAGGGGCACCGGGTAGTGGAGGAGAGCGGTCACATCGGCAAGGTGCTGCTCGTCACCACGTAGACGATGCGGGGACGGGGCTCGCGGGCGACGAACCCGGTAGGCACGGCCGGTGCGCGGCGGGCCCCTGAGGTTCGATGTGCGGTGAGCCCCTGACGTTCGGTGCGCGGCCGGCCCCTACCCCCGGCGCAGGCGCAGCCCCACGAGGCCCAGGGCGAGGCCGAGACCGATGAGGACCAGCCCGGTGCCCAGCGGCAGGACCCGCAGGACCGGCTCGGCGGTCCCCTGGGCCGCCACACCTGTCTGCGCCCCGGACCGCGACGGGGAGACCGAGGGGGTCGGGGCGGCCTCGGTCGGTCCGGGCGGGACCGCGCTGACGGCACTGGCCGGTTCCTCGGGCACGTCGTCGCCGCGGTCGCCGTCCTGATGCCGACCGGTGTTTCCGTCCCTGCCGTCGCGTTCCGGCTCACGCTCCTCGGCGCGACCGGGCCGCTGCCGTCCCTCGCCCGGCACGTCCCCGGCCCGGGAGGGTTCGGGGTCGGCCGTGGCGCGGGACGCCGACGAGGTGGGGGAAGCGGGGGAGGGCCTGGCGGAACCCCGCCCCGCACCGTCCGAGGGGTCGGAGTCCGGGGCGGGCCGGGAGGCGGACGGCGGGTCGGGGCGCTGCTCCGGGCGGTCGGGACCGGCCGGACGCCGGGGACGCTCGTGACCGCCCCGCCCGTCGTGGGTGGCGGAGCCGTCCGGAAGGACGTCCGCGTCCGGCGCCGAACCGCGCCCCGGCGAGGAGAACCCGGGGGACGGCGCCACCGCCGGGCCCGGCGGCCCCGCCAACCCGGCGACCGGCCTCGTCGCGACCGCGGTGACCGGTCTCGTCGGCGCCGTCGCCAGGTCCGCGGCCGTGGCGTGGGCCGGGGCCGTTCCGTACGGGGACACCACGGCGCCGACCCCCAGGGCGGCGCCCGCCAGCCCCGTCGTCCGCAGTGTGCGCAGCCATGGAGTCACGTCCGTGACCCCCTCCCGGTGTCGCCCGTCGTGGAAAGCGTCGTAGAAGTCGTGGAAAACGACGGAACAAGCCTCACACCGGTCGGCGATACCGGCATTCCGGGCGCCGCCGAACGCGTGGGAGGCCGGTTTCCCTGGGGCAGCACCCGTTCGGGGAGTACGGGTGAGAGACAATGGCGGCATGGAAATGCCGAGGAACGACAGGTCGCCGGAGAACCCCCAGATCCTGGTCGTCGGCCAGGACGGAATGGCGCTCAGCGGTGGCGGGGACGACGAATCCCGCGAGATCCCGGTGACCGAACAGGTGGAGCAGCCTGCCAAGGTCATGCGGATCGGCAGCATGATCAAGCAGCTGCTCGAAGAGGTGCGGGTCGCGCCCCTGGACGAGGCGAGCCGGGTCCGGCTCAAGGAGATCCACGCCAGCTCGGTGAAGGAGCTGGAGGACGGACTGGCCCCCGAGCTGGTGGAGGAGCTGGAGCGGCTCTCCCTGCCCTTCACGGACGACGGCACCCCCACCGACGCCGAACTGCGGATCGCCCAGGCACAGTTGGTCGGCTGGCTGGAGGGCCTCTTCCACGGCATCCAGACCACGCTGTTCGCCCAGCAGATGGCCGCGCGGGCCCAGTTGGAGCAGATGCGCCGCGCGCTTCCGCCCGGCGTCGCGCCCGAGGGCGAGGAGACCCCGCACCCGGGCGGCCGGTCCGGCGGCCCCTACCTGTAGAGACAGCCTCCGACGAATATCGAGAAGGGCCCGGCAGCACTCGCTGCCGGGCCCTTCGTGATATTTCGTCAGCCGCCCGTCACGTCGTCACGGGCCCGGGGCTCACTCGCCGGCCGGGTTGCCCGTCGACACCTTGAGCTGGATCGTCGGCATGTTCTCCGGGTCGACGTCCGTGCCGGCGACGGGGAACTGGTCCCGGACCGAGCCCTCGCCGTAGGTGTTCTCGTCGACTTCGACGACCTTCATCTGCCAGCCCGCGGCGTTGAAGCACTCCTTGACCGAGCCGATGTACTTGAACGTGAAGTCCGGCACCTTGATCTTGTCCGGGTCGTTGTACGACTCCTCCGGCTCGGTGCACTCGTCCTTCTCGATCGTCTTCGTCTTGTCCGGCCCGCGGTAACCCGCCGCCTTCGTCGGCGACGCGGACACGCTCGCGGAGCCGCCACCGCCGGCCTCCGGGTCCTCGTCCCCGCCGCTGTTCATCAGCAGTGCGGCGATCAGCCCGCCGACGGCCACCAGGGCGACCACGATCGAGCCGATGATCACCGGCTTGTTGCTCTTGCCCCCGCCGGAGGAGCCGGACCCCGCGGTGGACGGCGTCAGGTTGTACGGCGGCGGCGTGGCCGCGCCCTGCTGCTGCCCGTACGGCGAGGGGGCGGGCGTCTGGTAGCCGCCCTGCTGCGGATAGCCGTACGCCGGCGAGTGCGCCGCCGGGGCCGGGGTGCCGTACGGGTTCGGGCCGGGGGCCGGCGCCGGCTGGTACGGCGTCTGCACGGGGCCCGTGGGCGCCGGGGTGCTCTGGTCGACCGGCGGGAAGACCGCGGAGCCGACACCCGCGCCGTTCGACGTCTGGGCGCCGGGCACGATGCTCGGCGGGGCCGCCTGGAAGGAGGCCGCCACGCGCAGGCACTCGTCGCGCATGGCCTCGGCGCTGGGGAAGCGTTCGTTGGGGTTCTTCTTCAGCGCGCGGGCGACCAGCGCGTCCACCGCCGGGGGCAGGGAGCGGTTGACGGTGGACGGGGCCACCGGCTCCTCCTGCACGTGCGCGTACGCGATCGCGAGCGGCGAGTCGGCGTCGAACGGCAGGCGCCCGGTGACCAGTTGGAACAGCATGATGCCGACCGAGTACAGGTCGGAGCGGGCGTCGACGCCGCGACCCAGGGCCTGTTCCGGCGAGAGGTACTGCGGGGTGCCGACGACCATGCCGGTCTGCGTCATCGAGGTCACGCCGGACTGCATGGCGCGGGCGATGCCGAAGTCCATCACCTTGACCACGCCGCGCTTGGTCATCATCACGTTGCCCGGCTTGATGTCCCGGTGGACCAGGCCCATCTCGTGACTGATCTCCAGCGCGGCCAGCACGTCCGCGGTGATCTTCAGCGCCTTGTCGGCGGGCATCGCGCCCTGCTGCCGCACGTCCTCGTCGAGCACGGAGCCCAGCGGCCGGCCCTCGACGTACTCCATGACGATGTAGGGAGTCGTCAGGCCGTTCAGCTCGTCCTCGCCTGTGTCGAAGACCGAGACGATATTGGTGTGCGTGAGCTTCGCCACGGCCTGCGCCTCACGGCGGAAGCGCTCACGGAAGGCCTGTTCGCGGCCGAGCTCGGTGTGCAGCGTCTTGATCGCGACCTGACGGTCGAGCACCGAGTCGTACGCCAGGTGCACGGAGGCCATGCCGCCCTCGCCGAGCAAGTCGCGCAGCTGGTAACGGCCGCCGGCGAGTGCCCGCCCCGCGTACCGTCCCTGTCCGGCGTCCTGGCTCATGTCTCTGCGTCCCCCATTGGCGGCGGGCGCCGGTGGCAGCGGCACGCGCGCTTGTGATCGAAAGTGCTATTCCCGGCCAAGTCTGCCCCAGGGCACTGACACGTCAAGCGCGGTGCCCGTTCCGTGACCGTACGCGAAAGAAGCGTCGCGGAAGCGTTACAGCCGGCGTACTGCCGGTACACGGAATTTGCACGAGAGTACGGAACCAGGGTTTCATGACCGGTCCGTCTCATGTCCGGTCCCGGCGCCCCATCCCGGACCGGAGGCCCCCGCGAAGGCTGTAGCGTGGCCGACGGAGACCGTAACAACACCGCGCGTACCGCGGGCAGAAACGACGGCGAGGACTGATGGCACAGCAGCAGCGCGCCCAGGGCCCGTCCGAACCCGAGGCATCTGGCGGCGGTATGTCTGACGCGCCGGAGAACTGGGGCAACGGCGGCCTGGTCGGCGACGGCCGGTACCGGCTGACCCGCAGGCTCGGGCGGGGCGGCATGGCCGAGGTGTTCGCCGCCGAGGACGTCCGCCTGGGCCGCACCGTGGCGGTCAAGCTGCTCCGCGCGGACCTCGCCGAGGACCCGGTCTCCAAGGCCCGTTTCACGCGCGAGGCACAGTCGGTGGCCGGCCTCAACCACCATGCCATCGTGGCCGTGTACGACTCCGGCGAGGACGTCGTCGGCGGGCAGTCCGTCCCGTACATCGTGATGGAGATCGTCGAGGGCCGCACCATCCGCGACCTCCTCCTCAACGCCGAGGCGCCCGGCCCCGAGCAGGCGCTGATCATCGTCTCCGGTGTCCTCGAGGCGCTCGCCTACTCCCACCAGCACGGCATCGTGCACCGTGACATCAAGCCCGCCAACGTCATCATCACCAACGCCGGCGCGGTGAAGGTGATGGACTTCGGCATCGCGCGCGCCCTGCACGGCGCCCAGTCGACGATGACCCAGACCGGCATGGTCATGGGCACCCCGCAGTACCTCTCCCCCGAGCAGGCCCTCGGCAAGGCCGTCGACCACCGCTCCGACCTGTACGCGACCGGCTGCCTCCTCTACGAACTCCTCGCACTGCGCCCGCCGTTCACCGGCGAGACCCCGCTGTCGGTGGTCTACCAGCACGTGCAGGACATCCCGACGCCCCCGTCCGAGGTCTCCGACGCCACCCCGCCGGAGCTGGACGGCCTGGTGATGCGCTCGCTGGCCAAGGAGCCCGACGACCGCTTCCAGACCGCCGAGGAGATGCGCGGCCTGGTCCAGTACGGCCTGCAGATGCTGTACGAGCAGGGCGGCCACACCGGCACCTGGAACACCGGCCCGGTCGCCGCGCACGACGGCCGGCACACCCCCTCGGCCGGTCTCGCGGGCACGACGGTGATGCCGCACCCCGACCACCACGGGGCCTCGGGCACCCAGCAGATCCCCCAGCCGATCCTGCCGAACGGCTACGGCGGGGGCGACGACGGCGGCTTCGAGGGCCACGGCAACAAGGGCAGCGGGCGCGGCAAGCTCTGGATACTGGCCGTCCTCGCGGTGATCGCCATCGCGGCCGGCGTCGCGCTGGCCCTCAACAACGGCGGCGGCGACAAGGGCGGCACCGAGACGGACAAGAGCCCGTCGGCGAGCACGTCGCAGAGCAGCAGCGAGGAGACGCCCAGTTCGTCGCCCAGCGACGAGCAGACCCAGGAGACCACCGACCCGGGCACCGAGCAGGGCTCGGGCGGGGGCGGCAACGGCGGCGGGGACTGGGACCGGCCGTACACGCCGTCGTACGAGCCGTCGCACACGACGACGGACGATTCGACCGGTGGCGGTGAGCCGACCGGTGGTGGCGAGCCGACCGGTGGTGGCGAGCCGACGGGCGGTGGCGAGCCCAGCGGTGATCCGACTGGTGGCACCGATCCGACCGGGGGCGAGACCCCGCCGGACGGCGGCGGCACCGAGGGCGGCTCCGGAAACACGGGCGGTGCCACCGACCCCGCGGGCGAGTGACCGACTCCCCACCACACCCCACGCGCGCGTGCGGCCCGGAAACGGGCTTCACGCGCGCGTTGCGTTCGCCTACGCGGGCCCCGCGGCCCCGTCCGTGAAGTGCACGGTGCCGAACTGCGGGTCGACGCGCAGGTAGGCGGGCTCGAACGGCTCGCCGTCCACCCGGCTCGGCGCGGGACCGAACCGCTCCAGCTCGGCCGCGCTCGGCACGTGCGCCTCGCAGTGCCCCACGACCTGCACGGTCCACAGGCTCTCGCCGGGCCGCGCGGAGGTCAGGTTGTCCGCCCCGTACGCGACGACGCTCCCGGCGCACACCTGGTGGTACCCCCAGCTCCTGGGCATGCGCAGCAGGACCCGGCCGTCGGCCACGATGTGGCGCGCGAGGGCGAGGAAGGGCAGGGCGCGCATGGTGGTGGCCGCCCGGCCGTAGGGGGTACGGCCGAGCAGGCCGACGGCGAGCTGTTCGTCGGAGGGCATGGAATCACTGTGCGGGAGCGGCGGGCGCCGGAACAGAGTCGCCCGCCCCGGCAGGAAGGGACGTAAGTCCCGAGTAAGCCCGGAGCCGGTGACCGGCCGGGCCCCGTCAGCGGTTCTCGGCCTCCAGGCGGGCCACGAAGGCGGCCGCCTGCGAGCGCCGCTGCATGCCGAGCTTGCCCAGCAGGCTCGACACGTAGTTCTTGATCGTCTTCTCCGCCAGGTGCAGCCGCTCGCCGATCGCGCGGTTGGTCAGCCCCTCGCCGATCAGGTCGAGGATGCGGCGCTCCTGCTCGGTGAGGTGGGCCAGCCGGTCGTCGGGCTTGGCCCCGCCGTCGCGCAGCCGCTCCAGCACGCGCGCGGTGGCCGCCGGGTCGAGCAGCGACTTCCCGGCCGCCACCTCCCGCACGGCGCCGAGCAGCTCGGCGCCGCGGATGTCCTTGAGGACGTAGCCGGAGGCGCCCGCCATGATCGCGTCGAAGAGGGCCTCGTCGTCGGCGAAGGACGTCAGCATCAGGCAGCGGACGGACTCGTCCCGGGAGCGGATGTCGCGGCAGACCTCCACGCCGCTGCCGTCCGGCAGCCGTACGTCCAGTACGGCGACGTCCGGACGGGTGGCCGTGACCCGGGCCTGCGCCTCGGCGGCCGTGCCGGCCTCGCCCACCACCTCGATGTCGGGCTCGCCGGCGAGCAGATTGTGCACCCCGCGCCGGACCACCTCGTGGTCGTCGAGGAGGAATACCCGGATTTTTCCGTCTTCGCGCACGCGGTCAGTCTCACACACCGACTCTTCCCGTGCCCGGGGTGGCCGGGATAACGTGCCGTTGTTCCGGCCCCCTGCAAGGCTGTGACCAGTAAAACTTCCGTCCTACGCCGATTTACTTGGAAATCCGAGTAAAAACGCAGGTCAGGAGGGGTTTCACAGAAATGTGGAGCACTGGGTAACGTGCTGTTCGCAGGGCGCTCGCCGGGGCACCTGTCACGCCTGTTCCCGATCGGGCCGCACCCACCCTTGTGCGTCCGCCGGGCCGCAGGTGAGCCGCACTGGCTTCCGGCGAACCCGGGGGCCGGACCGACGGAGGAGCACACGTGACCGAGAGCACTGCCGCGCGCAAGCCGCGACGCAGCGCCGGAAGCAAGGCGGCCGGGACCACCGGCGGCAAGGCCGGCACCGGCAAGCGCACGACTCGCACCACCAGCACCACCCGTACCGCTGCCAAGAAGGGCTCCGAGACGGAGCTGGTGCAGCTGCTGACGCCCGAGGGCGAGCGCGTCGAGGACGCCGCTCACGCCGAGTACGCCTCGTACGTCGCCGACATCACCCCCGACGAGCTGCGCGGCCTGTACCGCGACATGGTGCTCACCCGGCGCTTCGACGCCGAGGCCACCGCGCTGCAGCGCCAGGGCGAGCTGGGCCTGTGGGCCTCCCTGCTCGGTCAGGAGGCCGCCCAGATCGGCTCCGGCCGGGCCACCCGCGAGGACGACTACGTCTTCCCGACCTACCGCGAGCACGGCGTCGCCTGGTGCCGCGGGGTGGACCCGACCAACCTGCTCGGCATGTTCCGCGGTGTGAACAACGGCGGCTGGGACCCCAACAGCAACAACTTCCACCTGTACACGATCGTCATCGGCTCGCAGGCGCTGCACGCCACGGGCTACGCCATGGGCGTGGCCAAGGACGGCGCCGACTCGGGCGTGATCGCGTACTTCGGCGACGGCGCCTCCAGCCAGGGCGACGTCAGCGAGGCGTTCAACTTCGCCGCCGTCTACAACGCGCCCGTCGTGTTCTTCTGCCAGAACAACCAGTGGGCGATCTCCGAGTCCAACGAGAAGCAGACCCGGGTGCCGCTCTACCAGCGCGCCCAGGGCTTCGGCTTCCCCGGCGTCCGCGTCGACGGCAACGACGTGCTGGCCTCCCTCGCGGTCACCCGCTGGGCCCTGGACCGCGCCCGGCGCGGCGAGGGACCGGCGCTCATCGAGGCGTACACGTACCGCATGGGCGCGCACACCACCTCGGACGACCCCTCCCGCTACCGGCACGACGACGAGCGCGCCGCCTGGGAGGCGAAGGACCCGATCCTGCGCCTTCGCCGCTTCCTGGAGTCCGCAAACCACGCGGACGAGGGATTCTTCGCGGAACTGGAGGCGGAGAGCGAGACGTTGGGCAAACGAGTGCGCGAAGTGGTCCGTGCCATGCCGGACCCGGACCGGTTCGCCATCTTCGAGAACGTGTACGCGGACGGGCACGCGCTCGTGGACGAGGAGCGGGCGCAGTTCGCCGCGTACCAGGCATCGTTCGCAGACGCAGAGGGGGTCTGACATGGCAGCGGAAAAGATGGCGCTGGCGAAGGCGATCAACGAGTCGCTGCGCCGCGCGCTGGAGTCGGACCCCAAGGTCCTGATCATGGGCGAGGACGTCGGCAAGCTCGGCGGTGTCTTCCGGGTCACCGACGGCCTCCAGAAGGACTTCGGCGAGGACCGGGTCATCGACACCCCGCTGGCCGAGTCCGGCATCGTCGGCACCGCCATCGGCCTGGCCCTGCGCGGCTACCGCCCGGTGGTGGAGATCCAGTTCGACGGCTTCGTCTTCCCGGCCTACGACCAGATCGTCACCCAGCTGGCGAAGATGCACGCCCGCTCGCTGGGCAAGGTCAAGATGCCGGTCGTCATCCGCATCCCCTACGGCGGCGGCATCGGCGCGGTCGAGCACCACTCCGAGTCCCCCGAGGCGCTGTTCGCGCACGTGGCGGGCCTGAAGGTGGTCAGCCCGTCCAACGCGGCGGACGCGTACTGGATGATGCAGCAGGCCATCCAGAGCGACGACCCGGTGATCTACTTCGAGCCCAAGCGCCGCTACTGGGACAAGGCCGAGGTCGACAAGGAGGCCATCCCGGGCCCGCTGCACGCCGCGCGCGTGGTGCGCGAGGGCACCGACCTCACGCTGGCCGCCTACGGCCCGATGGTGAAGCTCTGCCAGGAGGTCGCCGACGCGGCCGCCGAGGAGGGGCGTTCCCTGGAGGTCGTCGACCTGCGCTCGATCTCGCCGGTCGACTTCGACACCGTCCAGGCGTCGGTGGAGAAGACCCGCCGCCTGGTCGTGGTCCACGAGGCGCCGGTGTTCCTGGGCTCGGGCGCGGAGATCGCCGCCCGGATCACGGAGCGCTGCTTCTACCACCTGGAGGCCCCGGTGCTGAGGGTCGGCGGCTACCACGCCCCGTACCCGCCGGCGCGTCTGGAGGAGGAGTACCTGCCCGACCTGGACCGGGTGCTGGATGCCGTCGACCGCTCGCTGGCGTACTGAGGAGGGGAGCGTGACGACGATGACGGACAGCTCCGTGCGTGAGTTCAAGATGCCCGACGTGGGCGAGGGGCTCACCGAGGCCGAGATCCTCAAGTGGTACGTCCAGCCCGGTGACACGGTCACCGACGGGCAGGTGGTGTGCGAGGTCGAGACGGCCAAGGCCGCCGTCGAACTGCCCATCCCCTACGACGGCGTGGTCCGCGAGCTGCACTTCCCCGAGGGCACCACGGTCGACGTCGGTACGTCGATCATCGCGGTGGCCGTCGGCGACGGTGCGGCGGCGGCCGCGGAGCCGGTGCAGGAGGCCGTGGCGGACACGCCGGCCACCGCCGAGGCGGAGGAGCCCAAGCCGGAGGGCCGCCAGCCGGTCCTGGTCGGGTACGGGGTCTCCACCTCCTCGACCCGGCGCCGCCCGCGCAAGGGCGCTCAGGCCCAGGCCGCCGCCCAGGAGGCGTCCGCGGCGATCCAGGCGGAGATGAACGGCCACGAACCGGCCGCCCCTGCCGCACCCGCGGTCCCGGCCGCCCCGGTCACCGGCGACCGCCCGCTGGCCAAGCCCCCGGTGCGCAAGCTCGCCAAGGACCTCGGCGTCGACCTGGCGACCGTGGTCCCGTCCGGCCCGGACGGCATCATCACCCGCGAGGACGTCCACGCGGCGGCGGCCGAGCCCGCGACACCGGAGCCGCAGGCGGCCCCCGCGGCCGTCGCGCCCGCCCCCTCCCAGACGGCGGCGTCGGCGTCGTACGACACGACGCGCGAGACCCGTGTCCCGGTCAAGGGCGTGCGCAAGGCGACGGCGGCGGCGATGGTCGGCTCGGCGTTCACCGCGCCGCACGTCACGGAGTTCGTGACGGTCGACGTGACGCGCACGATGAAGCTGGTCGAGGAGCTGAAGCAGGACAAGGAGTACGCGGGCCTGCGGGTGAACCCGCTGCTCCTGATCGCCAAGGCCCTGCTGGTCGCGATCAAGCGCAACCCGGACATCAACGCGTCCTGGGACGAGGCCGCCCAGGAGATCGTGGTCAAGCACTACGTCAACCTGGGCATCGCCGCCGCCACCCCGCGAGGCCTGATCGTCCCGAACATCAAGGACGCCCACGCCAAGACGCTGCCGCAGCTGGCGGGGTCCCTCGGCGAGCTGGTGTCGACGGCCCGGGAGGGCAAGACCTCCCCGGCCGCGATGCAGGGCGGCACGGTGACCATCACCAACGTCGGCGTCTTCGGCGTCGACACCGGCACGCCGATCCTCAACCCGGGCGAGTCCGCGATCCTCGCGGTCGGCGCGATCAAGCTCCAGCCGTGGGTCCACAAGGGCAAGGTGAAGCCGCGTCAGGTGACCACCCTCGCCCTGAGCTTCGACCACCGCCTGGTCGACGGCGAGCTGGGCTCCAAGGTCCTCGCCGACGTGGCGGCGGTCCTGGAGCAGCCGAAGCGGTTGATCAGCTGGGCATGAGAGGCACGAGCCGGGTAGGTTCATGACGGAGGGGCGCCGCAAGTTGGAGTTGCGACGCCCCTTTCGCCGTTCCTCGGCTCAGCCCTGGTGCAGCACGTACACCGGGGCCCCGCCCTCGGCCCCGCCCCGCGAGCGGATGCAGGCGTGGGTGCGCAGCAGCCGCAGGCACTCGTTGACCCGCCGCACGGAGAGCCCCGTACGGGCGGCGATCGACTCCAGCGGCTCCCGCAGCTCACCCTTCTCGACGAGCACGGGCGCGACGACCAGGGCGACCGTCCACACGTCCTCCGTCACGGACAACCGCTGCCGCCAGTTGGCCAGCACGGACTCCGTGGTCGGTACCGGGGCGAGGTGCGGGCGGGACGCCCCCTGGTGGAGCACCAGGGTGTCGAACCGGTCCGCGATGCGCTCCAGGGCGTGCACCATGGCCTGCTGCACGGCGAGGGTGGCCTGTTGGGCGGCGAGGGTCGCCTGCTGCGTGGAGAGCATCTCCCTCTGCAAAGCGATCGACGTGCGCTGCCCCTCGGCCAGCTGCTCGTCCAGTCGGAGGTTGTGCGCCTCCAGCCGGACGATCGCGTCGGCCACCTGGTCCGGCATGGCGTAGGCGATGGGGGCGCCGGGTGCGGCGGGCTGCACTTCCGCCTCGTCCAGAGAGTACGAGCCCTCGCGCTGCACGGTCTCGATGACTTCGGCGACCCATTGCTTGAAGGGGGCGCAGGCCGGTTTGGTGCAGGCGTTGACGAGGAGGATGAGACCTTGCAGAGAGATGACGTGCAAGTCTCGACGCCACCCCCTACCTGCGGGAACGCTGAGACCGTAACTTCCAGTTACAGTCTCGAGCAAGTCTCGGTGCTCGTCGGGAACATGATCTGCGAGCGCCTTGCGAGAGTTGCTGTGGCCGAGTTCCTTGCACACGTCCACCGCCGGAAACCAGTGGCTTCCGTCGGGCATGGTCAGCCGGCGCACCCGGGCGCCGGTGGCCGCGTACACGAAGTCGCCGGCGTCGATCGCCTCGTGCCGCGCGCCGGAGTTCTGTCGCTTGCTGGGTTCGTTCATGTGAACCACCTCCGTCGCGGAACGTAGGGCGGAGCCGAAGGCATATGCCAGCCAGATCGATGATGTTCACGACTGCGAGCGAAGATCACCGAAAAAGCTGCAGCGGCCGACGCGTGCGTGTATGACGGCCCCAGGCTCCGGCCCTCGGGCTCCGGCCCCTGCGCTCAGCCCCGGGTTCGGTTCGTGCGCAGGGCGTTGAGCAGGGCCGCTCCCCGCTCGGCGTCGTCGATGCTCACGGCGAAGTCGCTTCGGCGCCCCCGGGGCCGGATGACCAGGCACTCGCCGGCGCGCAGCATCACCGTGGTGCCGAGGCCGCTGAGGCGGTAGCCCCAGCCGCCGACCTGGGAGGGCTGTCGGATCTCCATCCGCGCCGTGTCGATGTCCCCGGGCGCCCAGCGGCGGCCGGGCCAGCCGAGGGGCCCGAAGGAGACCTCCAGGCCCCGTTCCGAGACGCGGGCCTGGACCGAGGAGAACACGGCGCAGGCGAGGGAACCGGCGGCGCACCCGGCGAACAGTGCCCACAGGGCGCCAGGCTCGGCCAGACCGCCGACCAGGGCGACGAGCGCGCCCACCGCCACCAGGCCGATCACGGCAGCCAGCAGTTGGAGCCAGGGGTTGGCGGTGCGGGAGAACCAGACCAGGCGCCGGCCCTTCGGGATGTCCAGGGCAGGGGCGCCCTCGTCGGCGGGCGTGGCGTCGTCCGGGACGCCGCGCCGCCGGGTGACGAGCAGCCATCCGGCCACCGCCGCGAGCACGGCCGCGACGAGGATCGCGACCCCCCAGCCGGTGGGCTGCCGGGCCTCGTGCCAGTCCGCGCGGTCCAGGTTGGCCCGGACGACCGCGGCCTGCGCGCCGGTGAGGACGATGCCCAGGGGGAGCAGGGTCACGGTGGGCCACGGCCGGGCCGCCGGGCCCGCCCGCATCAGCGGGACGGTGACCGCGGCCGCCGTCACCAGCCAGATCAGCGCGGGCACCAGGGATGCCGCCCACAGGGGCATCGAGCCGTCGGGGGCCTCGCCGTTCAGGCCCCAGTGGGTCGCCAGCCGGTCGGGCAGCCGGTCTCGCGCCAGGAGCGGCATCCCGGCGAGCACCGCCGTGACCCCGACCGTCCAGACCGCGGCCGTCGTGCGCCGCGCCGCCGTCGTGTCCCTCATGGCAACCCCCTGATCATGTCGATGACATCGGTCCTGCTGTAGCCCAGCCGCGCCGCCTCGGCGAGCAGCTCCCGCGCCCGGATCTGCAACTCGGAGTGCGGCCGGGCGCCCTCGGCCACCGTCACCCCCCGGCCCCGGCGGAACTCCAGCAGGCCCTCGTCCCGCAGGCCGCGCAGGGCGCGCAGCGCGGTGTTGACGTTGATGTCCAGCGCCTCGGAGAGGTCGCGGGCCGAGGGCAGGCGGTCCCCCGGGGCGCACTCCCCCTCGGCGATGGCGCGCCGGAGGGCGCCGGCGACCTGTTCGTGCAGGGGCCGGGTGTCGGTCTTGTCCAGACTCAGCAGCATGGTGCTAATGACACTATCACCATGCATGTCATCGCGTCCGTGTGAGCCGGACAGCGAGAGGGGCCCGTCGCGTCGGCGACGGGCCCCGGTGGTGGTGTGGTGTCAGGTCTACCTCTTGAATCCGTAGTCCATGAGTTTGGTGGCGTCCTTGGCGCGCTGCGTCGACGACGAGGACGCCAGGACCGTGCCGATCACGGTCTTGCCCTTCCTGGTCGCGGCGAAGACCAGGCAGTACTTGGCCTCCGGTCCGGACCCGGTCTTGACGCCGATCGCACCGCTGTAACTGCCCAGCAGCGTGTTGGTGTTGGTCCAGGGCGCCATCGTGCGGGTGCCGCCCTTCTTGGTCTTCGTCCTCGCCGTGTACTTCTTGGTCTTCACGATGGTGCGGAAGGTGGAGTTCTTCATCGCACTGCTCGCGAGTTTCGTGAGGTCGCGCGGCGTGGAGTAGTTCTTGCCGTTGCCGATGCCGTCGAACGAGTCGAAGTGCGTGTTCTTCATGCCGAGACTCTTGGCGGTCGCGTTCATCTTGCCGATGAACGACTTCACCCGCGCCGCCCGCGTCCTGCCCGAGCCGAACTTGTCGGCCAGCGCGTACGCCGCGTCGCAACCGGACGGCAGCATCAGCCCGTACAGCAGCTGGCGGACCGTCACCTTGTCGCCGACGATCAGGCGGGCGGAGGAGGCGTTCTTCGACACGATGTAGTCGCTGTACGCCATCTGGATCGTCACCTTGGCGTCCAGGTTCAGCTTCGGCTGGGCGAGTACGACCTTGGCGGTCATGATCTTGGTCGTGGAGCCGGTGGAGCGCTTGGTGTCGGCGGCCTTGGTGTAGAGCGACTTGCCGGTCGCGTTGTTCATCACGAAGCCGCCCTTGGCGGCGATCGAGGGCGCGACGGGCGCCCGCACGGCCGCGGCGGGGGTGGGAAGGGCGCGCTCGGCCGCGGCTGCCTGCGCGGGTGCGGTGGCGAGGGCGCCGGTGGTCAGGACGGCGCCGCCGGTCAGGGCGACGGCGAGGGCCCTGCGCAGGCGGCTGCCCGAAATGGTGTTCATTGAGTTGATTACCCCGATTGTGGTGAAATCACCTGAAGTGCGGCCGAGTTGTGGTCGGTGGAGCTGTGGCCGCGTCAGTGCGACACCCGAAGGGGGCGGATGGTTGCACGGCGGGGCGGGGGGAGGTGCCGGGTTCCCCCCGAGGGGTGAGCGGGCGGGCCGGTGTCCGGATGCTGGAACGGATCCCTCTTGTGTCCCTGTTGTATCTATCCTGTCGGCATGACCACGGCAGTGAAGCAACCCCCCGCGGCGGACCGCGTCTACACCCACGTCAAGCAGGGCGTCCTGGAGCGCCGGTACGAGGGCGGGACGCTGCTCACCGAGGGGGAGCTGGCCGAGGCCGTCGGCGTCTCCCGCACCCCGGTGCGCGAGGCGCTGCTGCGGCTGGAGGTCGAGGGGCTGATCCGGCTCTACCCCAAGAAGGGCGCCCTGGTCCTGCCCGTCTCCGCGCAGGAGATCGCGGACGTGGTCGAGACCCGGCTGCTGGTCGAGGAGCACGCGGCCAGGAAGGCCGTACCCGCCCCGCCCGGGCTGGTCGAACGGCTGGAGGAGCTGCTCGCCCGGCAGAAGGAGCAGGCGGCCGCCGGTGACTTCGCAGCCGCCTCCGTCACCGACCGCTGCTTCCACGCCGAGATCGTCCGCAGCGGCGGCAACGAGATCCTCTCCCGCCTCTACGACCAGCTCCGCGACCGCCAGCTGCGCATGGGCGTCGCCGTCATGCACTCCCACCCCGACCGGATCGCCCACACCCTCGCCGAGCACGAGGAGATCCTCGACGCACTGCGCGCCGGGGACGCGGACGCGGCCGTCGGCGTGGTGGCCCGGCACGTGGGCTGGTTCTCGCACCTGGCACGGGGGGAGGTCCGATGAGTACGGCCACCTCGGCCGGCCGGGCCCTGCCCGGTGATCCCCCGGGCGGCCGGCGTGCCGTCGCCGTGTGGGGCATCGGCGTGTCCGTCTACTTCGTCGCCGTCATCTTCCGTACGTCCCTCGGGGTCGCCGGCCTCGACGCCGCCGACCGCTTCCACGTCAACGCCTCGGCGCTGTCCACCTTCTCCATCCTCCAGCTGCTGGTCTACGCCGGCATGCAGATACCCGTCGGCCTGCTCGTCGACCGGCTCGGCACCAAGAAGGTGCTGGGCATCGGCGTCGTGCTCTTCACGGCGGGACAGCTGGGCTTCGCCTTCTCCCCCTCGTACGGCATGGCGCTGGCCTCGCGGGCGCTGCTGGGCTGCGGGGACGCGATGACGTTCATCAGTGTGCTGCGGCTGGGCACCCGGTGGTTCCCGGCCCGGCGCGGGCCGATGGTCGCCCAGCTGGCCGGTCTGGTCGGCATGGCGGGCAACCTGGTCTCCACCCTCGTCCTGGCCCGGCTGCTGCACGGCATCGGCTGGACGGCCGCGTTCGCGGGCAGCGCGCTGGCGGGTGCCGTCGTCTTCGTCCTGCTGCTCCTCTTCCTCAAGGACCACCCCGAGGGGCACGAGCCGGAGCCGCTGCCGCACCAGGGGGCCGCGTACGTACGACGGCAGATCGCCATGTCCTGGCGCGAGCCGGGAACGCGGCTGGGACTGTGGGTGCACTTCACCACCCAGTTCCCGGCGATGGTGTTCCTGCTGCTGTGGGGGATGCCCTTCCTGGTCGAGGCGCAGGGGCTGTCCCGGGCCACGGCCGGCACGCTCCTCACCCTCGTCGTGCTGTCCAACATGGTGGTCGGCCTGGTCTACGGCCAGATCATCGCCCGGCACCACGCGGCGCGGCTGCCGCTGGCGCTCGGCACGGTGGGCGTGACGGCCGCGCTGTGGGCGGTGACGCTGGCCTACCCGGCCGAGCACGCGCCGATGTGGCTGCTCGTGGTGTTGTGCACGGTGCTGGGGGCGTGCGGGCCGGCCTCGATGATCGGCTTCGACTTCGCGCGGCCGGCGAATCCGCCGGAGCGGCAGGGGACGGCGTCCGGGATCACGAACATGGGCGGCTTCGTGGCGTCGATGACCACGCTGTTCGCGGTGGGGGTGCTGTTGGACGCGACGGGGGACGACTACGGCGTGGCGTTCTCGTCCGTGTTCGTGCTCCAGGCGGTGGGGCTGTCGCAGATCCTGCGGTTGCGCAAGCGGGCCGCGCTGCGGGAGCGGGAGCGGTTGGTGGCCAGCCGGGTGGAGACGGTGCACGTGCCGGTGTAGGCACCCGGCGGGCGTGCGGGCCGGGCTGGGGGCTGCCGCCCCCAGACCCCCGCTTCGGCCTGAACGGCCTCGTCCTCAAACGCCGGCCGGGCTGGAGATGATCACCGGCACTTACGGCGTCACCGTGAAGTTCCGCAGGATCGCCTCCGCCAGGTCCGGGTCGCCCTCCGTCTTGATGCGGTCCTTCGCCGCCTCCAGGGTCACGCGGCCGCAGGCCAGGCGGACGTACGTCTCCCAGTCGAGGGTGAGGGTGGCGGCGGGGCCGAGGGCCGGGGACGATTCGAGGGTGCCGCGGCCCTGGATGTCGACGCGGATGGTGCGCAGGAACTCGACAGGGCCGTGGACGTCGAAGACGACGGCCGAGCTGCGCGGCGCGTCCGCCCGGTCGGCGACGACCGCGGGAAGCGCGTCGAGCAGCACGTCACGGGCGACGTGTGCGCCGGGGGAGTCGAGGTTGCCGGGGCGGCCGAGGGCCGTGCGCAGGTCCTGTTCGTGCACCCACACGTCGAAGGCGTGGCGGCGCATCGCCTCCTGGAGGGTCAGCTCGGTGCCGAGCGGGCCGCGCACCTTCGTGCCGGGGTCCCGCGACTCGTTCCGCAGCTGCCGGTTGCGCCGGATGATCATGTACTCCAGCTCGGACGTCATCTCCGGTGCCGTGTGGTGGCGGCGGACGTCGACCTGCATCTCCATGTAGCGCTGGTGGTCGTTGGTGACGTGGTACAGGTCGCGCGGGAGCGTGTGGATGGGGCGGGGGTCGCCGAGCATCTCGGAGTCCCGGCCGAGGACGTGCGAGACGATGTCGCGCACCGACCATCCCGGGCAGGGGGTCCGGCGGTTCCACTCTGCCTCCACAAGCGGCTGGACCAGCTCGGATATCGCCTCGATGGAGTGAGTCCAGGCGTCGGCGTAGGGCTGGAGGGTGGGATGCAGACTCACGGAAACGGGACCCCTCGGCGGTCGGTACACGGGCGGTTGGCGGCGGCGGTGCCAGTGGCGGCGGCGGCAGTCGGCGGGTGTCTTGAGAGGCTAAGTTACGCTGCTGTGCGGCACCCCGGCAGTGCTTTCGTGTGACGATCGTAGGCCCGTGTGGACGGCTCGAATGCCAGGACGGTGGTAGTGTGCGCGCCTCTCTGATCCAAATCGCCGTGAACGAGGACGAAACGGTCGAAGCGCGTCGCCTCCGGGCGGCG
The DNA here is from genome assembly GCF_003950055.1 of Streptomyces sp. KPB2. Taxonomy (NCBI): domain Bacteria; kingdom Bacillati; phylum Actinomycetota; class Actinomycetes; order Kitasatosporales; family Streptomycetaceae; genus Streptomyces; species Streptomyces sp. KPB2. The sequence continues at coordinate 4,053,423 of NZ_CP034353.1, read as the reverse complement.
GCCCTGGTCGGGGAGCAGGCGGGCGCCGACCTCGTCGTGCTGCCGGAGCTGTGGACCACGGGCGCGTTCGCCTTCGAGGACTTCGACGCGGCGGCCGAGCCGCTGCGCGGACCGACGTACGAGGCGATGGCCAAGGCGGCGAGCGACGCGGGCGTGTGGCTGCACGCGGGGTCGGTCCCCGAGCGCGCCGCGGACGGGCGGCTCTACAACACCTCCCTCGTCTTCTCCCCCGCCGGCGACCTGGCCGCCTCCTACCGCAAGATCCACCGCTTCGGCTTCGACAAGGGCGAGGCCGTGCTGATGGGCGCGGGGCGCGAGCCGGTGACGGTCACGGTGCCGGACACCACCACCCTCGGTGTGGCGACCTGCTACGACCTGCGCTTCCCCGAGCTCTTCCGCGCCCTCGTGGACGCCGGTGCCGAGATCCTCGTCGTCCCGGCGGGCTGGCCTGAACGCCGCCGGTCGCACTGGACGCTGCTGGCCCAGGCACGGGCCGTGGAGAACCAGGCCTTCGTGCTCGCCTGCGGAACGGCCGGGACGCACGCCGGGGTTCCGCAGGCCGGCCACTCGATCGTGGTGGACCCCTGGGGCGAGGTGCTCGCGCAGGCCGGCGCCGGCGAGGAGGTCCTCACGGTGGAGTTCGACCCGGGCAAGGTGGCCCGGACCCGGGAGCAGTTCCCGGCGCTGAAGGACCGGGTGCTGGGGCTGGCGCCGCCGCGCGGCTGAGTGCCCTGTGTGAATGCTCCGTGACTCAGTGTGTTTGATGCTGGGTCGCGACGCCCAGAATTGCGGGTATGGCACGCATCAGTACCTCCGCCATCCGCCGCGTCCGGGTGGAACCCGCCGGTGCCCACTTCGCGTCGGCGTTCGCGCTTCCGCTCGCCGGGCTGCCCCGCCGTACGGCCGAGGAGTGGGCGCGGACCACCTTCGAGGACACTCCCGCGCTGCTGCGCACCCTGCTCCGGGCGGGCTGGTCGGGCGTGCTCGGCCTGCGCCTGGGACCGAGGGTCTCGGCACGGCACGTGATCGGATGGCCCACGGTGGAGTCCGGGCCGGACCGCATCGCCGTGGAGGCCCGCGCCCCGTCGCTGACCGTCCGCAACGTCGTGACCGTCGACGACGCGCGGCTGCTCTGGGCGACGTACGTGAACTTCGAGGGCCGCAGCGGCCGGATGCTCTGGTCCGTGGCCGCGCCGGTGCACCACCTGGCCGTGCCGCTGCTCCTCGGCCGCGCCGTCCGCCGGATGGGCTGAGGAGCCCCGGCGGCCGGGTCTGGGACGAGCGGGTCCGGGACGGGCGGTCCCCTCAGTCCTCCTCCCGCTCCTTCTCCGCCAGGTGGATCACGCACACCGTCAGGGCGATCAGCAGCGCCGGGTCCGCGTCGTCCCGGACGACGTCCACGCCGTAGGTGTCCCGGAGGGTCAGCCACCGCCGGGAGACGACGGCCAGGAGTTCGCCGTCGTACTCGATGGCGAACTCCCGGTCGAGGATCTTGCCGCTGACGTCCAGCTCGGTGCCGTCGGCCAGGGTGACCCGGTAGTGGTTGCGCAGCAGGGAGAGGCGTTTCCGCTTGAGGCGGGCCAGGGGCTCGCCGTCCCGCTCGATCACCATGGTGTCGCGCAGGGCGAACATCTTCTGGTGGATGTCGATGAGGACGCGCCCCTGGGCGTCCTTCAACTCCCAGGTGTCCCGCAGCCGCAGCGCCTTGCCGTCGACGAGGAAGACCTTGTTGCCCCGGTCGTCCTCGATCCAGTAGTCGTCGCCGATGCCGAGGAGCCGGTCGTACACGAGGAATCTCATGCTCTGACCGCTTCCCCGCCGGGCGCCGCGGAACGCGGCCGGTAGGCCGACAGGCTGAGTGCCGGAGCCGGCCGGGTCAGGAACCGTAGCCGTTCTGGTAGCCGTCCTGCGTGTGGTGGTGGGGCCGTTCCTCGACGACCGGCGTCGTCGGTGGCATCACGACGCGGCGGCGCCGGGCGATGCTGCTGAACGTCGCGACGCCGATCAGGCCGACGACCATGAAGATCACACCGACCAGGTCGAGGTTGACGCCCTGCATGTCCCAGTCGGTCGCGAACGTGAGGATGGCTCCCACGGCGATGAGGATGATGCACCCGCCGAGGCCCATGAGTGTTGCCTCCCTGTCAGATCCGGTCGGTTCCGGGTTTCCGGCCGATCCGGTTCCGTTCGGGTACCCCGGGCCCCAACCCTCATGCCGTGGGGACCTGTTGCCCGGCGGGGCCTACGGCTGGAGGAACGCCACCAGCGCGTTGGCCAGCAGATACGGGTCGTCGGTGCCGCACAACTCCCGGGCGCTGTGCATCGACAGGATGGCCACGCCGATGTCGACGGTGCTGATGCCGTGCCGGGCCGCGGTGATGGGGCCGATGGTGGTGCCGCACGGCATGGAGTTGTTGGAGACGAAGGTCTGGAACGGGATGCCCGCCTTCTCGCAGGCCGCGGCGAACACCGCGCGGCCCGAACCGTCGGTGGCGTAGCGGTTGTTGACGTTGACCTTGAGGATCGGGCCGCCGTTGACCCGCGGGTGGTGCGTCGGGTCGTGGCGCTCCGCGTAGTTGGGGTGGACGGCGTGGCCCGTGTCCGAGGACAGGCAGACCGTGCCGGCGAAGGCACGCGCGCGGTCCTCGTAGGAGCCGCCGCGGGCGAACACCGAGCGCTCCAGCACGCCGCCGAGCAGCGGCCCGTCGGCGCCCGTGTCCGACTGGGAGCCGGTCTCCTCGTGGTCGAAGGCGGCCAGGACGGGGATGTACGGCAGGTCGGCGCCGGAGGTCGCGACCGCGGCCAGCGCGGCCGTACCGGCGTGCACGGACAGCAGGTTGTCCATCCGCGGGCCCGCCACCAGCTCCCGGTCGCGGCCCAGGTACGCCGGAGGTTCCACGGAGTGCGTCATCAGGTCCCAGCCGGTGACCTCGCCGCGGGCGAGGCCCGCCTCGTCCTCCAGGAAGGCGATCAGGTCGCCGTCGCGCACGGTGTCGTCCAGGCCCCAGACGGGCTGGAGGTGACGCTGCTTGTCGAGCTTGAGGCCGTCCGCGGTGACGTTGCGGTCCATGTGGATGGCGAGCTGCGGGACGCGCAGCAGCGGACGGTCGACGTTGACCAGGCGGGTGGAGCCGTCGCGCAGCGAGAGGCGGCCGGCCAGGCCCAGGTCGCGGTCGAGCCAGGAGTTCATCAGCGGGCCGCCGTAGATCTCCACGGCGACCTGGCGCCAGCCGTGCGCCCCGGTGTCCGGGCGGGGTTTGACGCGCAGGTTGGGGGAGTCGGTGTGCGCACCGACGATGCGGAAGGGGGTGTGGGCGGCGGCGCCCTCCGGGACGTACCAGGCGACGATCGCACCGCCGCGCAGCACGTACTTGCCGCCGCTCGTCCCTTCCCACGCGTCGGTCTCCGAGACCTGGCGGAAGCCGGCCTTCTCCAGTCGCTCGGCGGCACTCGCCACGGCGTGGTACGGGGTCGGGCTCGCCGACAGGAAGGTCATCAGGTCGTCGGTGTGGCCGCGGTCGAAGCGGGAGGGTGCGCTCATGGGTTCACCTTAACGACGTACGGGGGCCCGCTTCCCGTGGAGCGGGAGCGGGCCCTCGTCAGGGTGTGTGGAATTGGTGGAGGGGGCCGGACCGGACGGCCGGTCCCGGAAGGCCGGTCCTAGAAGGCGGCCTCGTCCAGCTCCATCAGGTCCAGCTCGACGCCCTGGGCGACCTTGCGGGCCAGGGTGAGGCCGGGCAGGACGTTGGCCGCGAAGAACTTCGCGGCGGCGATCTTGCCGGTGTAGAAGGCCTTGTCCTTGGCGGACGCGGTCGGCAGCTTCTCGGCGGCGACGGCGGCGCCCTTGAGGAGCAGGTAGCCGACGATCACGTCGCCGGAGGCCTGGAGCAGGCGGGTGGTGTTGAGCCCGACCTTGTAGATGTTCTTGACGTCCTGCTCGGTGGCCGCGAGGTCGGTGAGCATCAGGCCGACGATGGCCTCCAGCTCGACGGCGGCCTTGGCCAGGTGCTCACGGGCGCCGGACAGCTCCTCGCCGCCGGTGGCGAGCGCCAGGAACTTCTTGATGTCCTCGGCGAGCGAGTTCAGCGCGGCGCCCTGGTTGCGGACGATCTTCCGGAAGAAGTAGTCCTGGCCCTGGATCGCCGTGGTGCCCTCGTACAGGGTGTCGATCTTGGCGTCGCGGATGTACTGCTCGATCGGGTACTCCTGCAGGAAGCCGGAGCCGCCGAAGGTCTGCAGCGACTGGGCGAGCTGCTCGTAGGCCTTCTCCGAGCCGTAGCCCTTGACGACCGGCAGGAGCAGGTCGTTGAGCGCGTGCTCGGCCGAGGCGTCCTCGCCGTTCGCCTCCTTGACCTGGATCTCGTCCTGCACGGAGGCGGTGTACATGACCAGGGCGCGCATGCCCTCGGCGTACGCCTTCTGCGTCATCAGCGAGCGGCGCACGTCCGGGTGGTGCGTGATGGTGACCTTGGGGGCCGACTTGTCCATGAAGTTGGCCAGGTCGGGGCCCTGGACGCGCTCCTTGGCGTACTCCAGGGCGTTGAGGTAGCCCGTGGAGAGGGTGGAGATCGCCTTCGTGCCGACCATCATGCGGGCGAACTCGATGATGCGGAACATCTGGCGGATGCCGTCGTGCTTGTCGCCGATCAGCCAGCCCTTGGCGGGGTGGCGGTCGCCGAAGGTCATCTCGCAGGTGTTGGAGGCCTTCAGGCCCATCTTGTGCTCGACGTTGGTGGCGTAGACGCCGTTGCGCTCGCCCAGCTCACCGGTCTCGAAGTCGAACTCGTACTTGGGGACCAGGAAGAGGGACAGGCCCTTGGTGCCGGGGCCGGCGCCCTCGGGGCGGGCGAGGACGTAGTGGAGGATGTTCTCCGACATGTCGTGCTCGCCGGACGTGATGAAGCGCTTCACGCCCTCGATGTGCCAGGAGCCGTCCTCCTGCTCGACGGCCTTGGTGCGGCCGGCGCCCACGTCCGAACCGGCGTCCGGCTCGGTGAGGACCATGGTGGAGCCCCACTGCTTCTCGACGGCGATCTTGGCGATGTGCTTCTGGACCTCGTTGCCCTCCTCGAAGAGGATGCCGGCGAACGCCGGACCCGAGGAGTACATCCACACGGCCGGGTTGGCGCCCAGGACCAGCTCCGCGTACGCCCAGATGAGGGAGCGCGGCGAGGTGGTGCCGCCGATCTCCTCGGGCAGGCCGAGCCGCCAGTACTCGGAGTCCATGAAGGCCTGGTAGCTCTTCTTGAAGGAGGCCGGGACCGGTGCCGTGTTGGTCTCCGGGTCGAAGACCGGCGGGTTGCGGTCGGCGTCGGCGAAGGATTCGGCCAGCTCGTTCTCGGAGAGGCGGGTCAGCTCCTCGAGGACGCTCTTGGCGGTGTCCGTGTCCATCTCCGCGAACGGGCCCGTGCCGTACACCTTGTCACGGCCGAGCACCTCGAAGAGGTTGAACTCGATGTCCCGGAGATTCGGCTTGTAGTGCCCCATGGCGACGGCTCCGTTGAGAGATCGGCGAGGCACTCGCTCCTCGCATCCGTACACGTACCAACTAGTAGCTACGATGATGCTACCCGCCGGTAATAAGAAGCAACCCCGAGCCGCCCATCTGTGACTCGTTACTCGTTACTCTGTGCTGCATGTACGGCTACGACCAGACCGCGGGCCAACAGCAGCAGCAGTACGCCCCGCCCCCGCAGCAGCCGATGGGCGGCGGGTACGGGCAGCAGCCGCCGCTGTACCCCGAGCCGTCCCCGCCCTCGCTCGCGGACGCGGTGCGCGCCTTCACCACCGGCCAGATGTCCGCCGAGGACTTCCAGCAGATCTTCGCGACCTCGAAGGTCTACTGTCCGCGCGGCGACAACCCCGGCTTCCTCGCGCTGCACAACACCCAGCAGCCGGTGATCCCGATGTTCACGGGACTGAAGGAGCTGCGCCGGTACGCGGGCAAGGAGTCGAAGTACTTCGTGATCACCGGTGCCGAGGTGATCGACCTGCTGCCGACCGGCTACGGCTTCGTCCTGGACATGGAGGGCGAGCACCGGATGGTGTTCGACGCGAAGGCCGTCGAACAGATGGTCGATTTCGCGATGCGCCGGATGTACGGCTAGACGCCGTTGCCGCGCAGACGGCCGACCGGCGCGTCGGCGATCCGCGAGCCCGGAGGGAATGCCCTCCGGGCTTTTGTGGTTCCAGGTGGCAAGAAGTTCAACGCTCAACTAAAGTGGGGCGCACGCCGCCCGAGGAGGTCGACATGCCCGCCGTGACCGTCGAGAACCCGTTGACGCTGCCCCGCGTATCCGCGCCCGCCGACGCCGTCGCACGTCCCGTGCTGACCGTCACGACCGCGCCCAGCGGTTTCGAGGGTGAGGGATTCCCGGTGCGCCGCGCGTTCGCCGGGATCAACTACCGCCATCTCGACCCGTTCATCATGATGGACCAGATGGGTGAGGTGGAGTACGCGCCCGGAGAGCCCAAGGGCACGCCCTGGCACCCGCACCGCGGCTTCGAGACCGTCACCTACATCATCGACGGGATCTTCGACCACCAGGACTCCAACGGTGGCGGCGGCACCATCACCAACGGCGACACCCAGTGGATGACGGCCGGCTCGGGCCTCCTCCACATCGAGGCGCCGCCGGAGCAGCTGGTCATGTCCGGCGGGCTGTTCCACGGACTCCAGCTCTGGGTGAACCTGCCGGCCAAGGACAAGATGATGGCCCCCAGGTACCAGGACATCCGCAGCGGATCCGTCCAGCTGCTCACCTCTCCCGACGGCGGCGCGCTGCTGCGCGTCATCGCCGGCGAGCTGGACGGGCACGACGGCCCCGGGATCACGCACACGCCGATCACGATGGTCCACGCGACGCTGGCGCCGGGCGCCGAGGTCACCCTGCCGTGGCGGGAGGACTTCAACGGCCTGGCGTACGTCATGGCCGGGCGCGGGTCGGTGGGCGCCGAGCGGCGTCCGATCCACCTGGGCCAGACGGCCGTCTTCGGCGCCGGGGGCTCGCTGACCGTCCGCGCGGACGAGAAGCAGGACTCCCACACGCCGGACCTGGAGGTCGTGCTGCTCGGCGGACGGCCGATCCGGGAGCCGATGGCCCACTACGGCCCGTTCGTGATGAACACCAAGGACGAGCTGATGCAGGCCTTCGAGGACTTCCAGAAGGGCCGCCTGGGCACCGTCCCGGCGGTGCACGGGATGTCCGAGGAGGGCCCCGGCGCCTGACCCCGCGTCACCCGGGCGGGCCGTCCGCGCAGGACAGCCCGCCCGGTGCGTGATCGGGTGGGGACGTGCAGTTGCTCCCCGCTCCGGTGCGTCGGTTCGCCGCCTGGTGTGCCGTCATCCTGCTCGCCAGCGGTGTCGTCTACGTCGCCATCCGGCTCTGCGCCGAGTTCCGCACCGCGGTGACCCCGGCGCTGCTCGCGCTGCTCGGCACCGCCCTGCTCCGGCCGCTGCACCGGCGGCTGGTGAAGGCCCATGTGCAGCGGTCGCTGGCCGCCGGGCTGACCTGCGTTGCCGTGCTGGCCGTGGTCGGCGGGGCCGGATACATCGTGGTCTCCGCGCTCATCGAGACCGGCGACCAGATCGTCGCCTCGCTCCGGGACGCGGCGAAGGGCATCGCCGACCACTTCGGCGCGGCCGGCACCTCGCTGGACGACCTCGCCTCCAACGGCCGCGAACTGCTCGGCAAGTTCGGCGGTACGGCCGCCTCGGGCGTGGTGAGCGGGATCAGCGTCGTCGGCGAGATGATGGCCATGGCCGTACTCGCCCTGCTGCTCGTCTTCTTCTTCCTGCGCGACTCCGACCGGGCCGTGGGCACGGTGCGCACCCTCGCCCCGCACGGCAGCGCCGACATGGTCGAGGCCATGGCCCGGCGGGCGTTCGGGGCCGTCGAGGGCTTCATGCGGGGCACCACCCTGATCGCCCTCATCGACGCGGTCTGCATCACCGTCGGGCTGCTGATCCTGCGCGTGCCCGGCGCGGTCGGGCTCGGGGCGCTCGTCTTCGTCGGCGCCTACATCCCCTACCTCGGCGCGTTCATCTCCGGTGCCGTCGCCGTGCTGGTGGCGCTGGCCGACCGGGGGTTCGTCATCGCGCTGTGGGCCCTCGGCGTGGTGCTGGCCGTGCAGGTGCTGGAGGGGCACGTGCTCCAACCGATGATCCAGAGCCGTACCGTCCAGATGCACCCGGCCGTCGTGCTGCTCGCGCTCACGGCGGGCGCCTCGGTGGCGGGCATCCTGGGGATGCTCCTCGCCGTGCCGCTGACCGCCGCGGCGTTCGGGATCGTGCACGAGCTCCAGGGCCGTTACGGGGCTGCGGCGGGCTCCGGGTCGACGGCGGGACCGGCGCCCTCGTCCGGGTCGGCGGACTCGTAGATCTCGTACCAGATGCTCTTGCCCTCGCCGCGCGGGGCGACGCCCCAGGCGTCCGCGAGCAGCTCGATCAGCATCAGGCCGCGTCCGGAGGACGCCATCTCCCCCGGCCGGCGCTTGTGCGGCAGGTCGTCGCCGTTGTCGGTGACCTCGACCCGGATCCGTCGCTCCCCCGGCTCCCCGACGACCTCGGCGACGAGCAGGGCGTCGGTGTCGGTGTGGACCAGGACGTTGGTCAGCATCTCGGAGAGCAGCAGCACCGCCGCGTCCCGCTGCTCCTCGCCCGGCCAGTCGTGCAGCAGGTCGCGCAGGTGCTGCCGGGCGGTGGCGATCCGCGCGGGCTCTGCCTGGGCGACCGTCAGCATCGTGCGGCGCACCGGCGCCCGGGTCGCGGTGGATTCGCCGCAGCCGCAGCCCTCGCCCTGCCGGCACAGCAGCAACAGCGCGATGTCGTCCTCCCGCCGGTCGGACAGCGGGCCGACGGTGTGGTGCGAGGAGGGGCCGTGCACGGCCTGGACCAGCGCGTCGGCCAGCTCCTCCAGGCCGCCCGCGTGTTCCTCCAGGATCACGCGCAGACGGTGCCAGCCGCTCTGCAGGTCGTGGCCGCCGGTCTCCACCAGGCCGTCCGTGCACAGCATCAGGGTGTCCCCGGGTTCCAGGGCGAGCCGTGTCGTCGGGTAGTCGGAGTCCGGGTCGATGCCCAGCGGCAGCCCGCCCGCCGTGGCGAGGATCAGCGCCGTGCCGTCCGCCATGCGCACCACCGGGTCCAGGTGCCCCGCGCGGGCGCTCTCCACGGTCCCGGTGGCGGGGTCGACCTCGGCGTAGTAGCAGGTCGCGAAGCGCTGGTCGCCGGGGTCCTCCTCGGACGCGACGAGGCCGTGGAAGAAATGGGAGGCGCGGGCGAGCACCGCGTCGGGGCGGTGGCCCTCGGAGGCGTAGGCGCGCAGGGCGATGCGCAACTGGCCCATCAGCCCGGCCGCCCGCACGTCGTGCCCCTGGACGTCGCCGATCACCAGGGCGAAGCGGCCCCCGGGCAGCGGGATCATGTCGTACCAGTCGCCGCCCACCTGGAGGCCGCCGCCGGTGGGGACGTAGCGCGCGGCGACGTCCATGCCGGGGATCTCCGGGCCGAGCATGGGCAGCATGGAGCGCTGCAGCCCCTCGGCCAGCTCCCGCTGGTTCTCGGCGGCGCCCGCCCGGGACAGGGCCTGGGCGAGCATCCGCGCCACCGTGGTCAGCACGGAACGCTCGTCGGGCGTGAAGGCCACCGGGTAGGCGAAGGCCGCCATCCAGGCGCCCATGGTGCGGCCCGCCACCGTCAGCGGGAGGAACGCCCAGGAATGGCGGCCGAAGCGTTCGGCGAGGGGCCAGGTGAGGGGGTAGCGGTGCCGGTACTGCCCGGGGGAGGAGAGGTAGACGGCCCGGCCGGTGCGCACCACCTCGGCGGCCGGGTAGTCCGTGTCCAGCGGCATGTCGATGAACGGGTTCATGTCGTTCTGGGGCTGTCCGTGGTGGCCGATGACGGTCAGCCGGTCGCCCGAGACCCCGAACACCGCGAGGCCGTCCGGGGAGAATCCCGGCATCGACAGCCCGGCCGCGACCCGCAGCACCTCCTCGGTGGACCGCGCCTCGGCCAGCGCCCGGCCCGCGTCCAGCAGGAAGGCCTCCCGGGAGCGGCGCCACTCGCCGGTGACCGCGCTGCGCCCGGCGGGGGTGCCCGGCCTGGGCTCGGCGACCTCCTGGAGGGTGCCGGTCAGCGAGTACGCCTTGCGTACGGGGTCGAAGGAGGGCTTGGAACGGCTGCGCACGACCCGGACGACATGTCCGCGCTCGTCCATGATCCGGATCCGGACCTCGGCGAGGGTGCCCTCGGCGACGGCGAGCTGCACCACCCCGGTGATCTCGTTCCAGTCCACCGGGTGCAGCCGGGCCCGTACCTGCGCCTCGGTGAGGGTCGCCGGTTCGGCGGGCAGGCCGAGCAGGCGGGCGGCCTCTCCGTCCACCGTGACCTCTCCCGTGGCGGTGTCCCAGTGCCACAGTCCGGTCGCGAGGGCGGCGAGGACGTCCCCCACCTCGGGCAGGGGCTCACCAGTACGCATTGCCCCACTTTAAGAAGAGCTGATCCGACGCTGCCACCGGTCGCGGCGGTGCCGGGCGGGCTCCGGGCCGAGCCCGGGGCGGGGCCGTGGCGCGTCAATGGGGAAGAGGGCAGGCACGGCCGCCCGGTACGCTGGGGTTGTTTCACGTGAAACGCGAAACGCCATCCCCGATCCGCGAAGGCTGGATGAACGACGATGCATCGGTACAGGTCCCACACCTGCGGCGAGCTCCGCTCCTCTGACGTCGGCACCGACGTCCGACTGAGTGGCTGGCTGCACAATCGGCGCGACCTGGGCGGCATCCTCTTCATCGATCTGCGCGATCACTACGGCATCACGCAGCTCGTCGCCCGTCCGGGCACCGCGGCCTACGAGGCGCTGGACAAGCTGACCAAGGAATCGACCGTTCGGGTCGACGGCAAGGTCGTCTCCCGCGGCGCCGACAACATCAACCCCGACCTGCCCACCGGCGAGGTCGAGGTCGAGGTGGGCGAGGTCGAGCTGCTCGGCGCCGCCCAGCCGCTGCCCTTCACCATCAACACCGAGGACGGGGTGAACGAGGAGCGGCGCCTGGAGTACCGCTTCCTGGACCTGCGCCGCGAGCGCATGCACCGCAACATCATGCTGCGCACGTCGGTCATCTCCGCCATCCGGCACAAGATGGTGACCCTGGGCTTCAACGAGATGGCGACGCCCATCCTCACCGCCACCTCCCCCGAGGGCGCCCGCGACTTCGTGGTCCCCTCCCGCCTGCACGCGGGCCGCTTCTACGCCCTCCCGCAGGCGCCGCAGCAGTTCAAGCAGCTGCTGATGATCTCGGGCTTCGACCGGTACTTCCAGATCGCGCCCTGCTTCCGCGACGAGGACGCCCGCGCCGACCGCTCGCCGGGCGAGTTCTACCAGCTCGACGTCGAGATGAGCTTCGTCGAGCAGGAGGACGTCTTCCGCCCGATCGAGCAGCTCATGACGGAGCTGTTCACGGAGTTCGGCAACGGCCGCGAGGTGACGTCCCCGTTCCCGCGCATCCCGTTCCGCGAGGCGATGCTGAAGTACGGCTCCGACAAGCCCGACCTGCGCGCCCAGCTGGAGCTGGTCGACATCACCGACGTCTTCGAGGGCTCGGAGTTCAAGGCCTTCGCCGGCAAGCACGTGCGCGCGCTGCCCGTCCCGGACGTCGCCGCCCAGCCCCGCAAGTTCTTCGACCAGCTCGGCGACTACGCCGTCTCGCAGGGCGCCAAGGGCCTGGCCTGGGTCCGCGTCGGCGAGGACGGCAAGCTGTCCGGCCCGATCGCGAAGTTCCTCACCGAGGAGAACGTCGCGGAGCTGACCAAGCGGCTCTCCCTGGCCCCGGGCCACGCGGTGTTCTTCGGCGCGGGCGAGTTCGACGAGGTCTCGAAGATCATGGGCGCGGTTCGCGTCGAGGCCGCCCAGCGCGCCGGGCACTTCGAGGAGAACGTCTTCCGGTTCTGCTGGATCGTCGACTTCCCGATGTACGAGAAGGACGAGGAGACGGGGAAGATCGACTTCTCCCACAACCCGTTCTCGATGCCGCAGGGCGGCATGGACGCCCTGGAGAACCAGGACCCGCTGGACATCCTGGCCTGGCAGTACGACATCGTCTGCAACGGCGTCGAGCTGTCCTCCGGCGCCATCCGGAACCACGAGCCGGAGATCATGCTCAAGGCCTTCGAGATCGCGGGCTACGACGCGGAGACCGTCGAGCGCGAGTTCGCCGGTATGCTGCGCGCCCTGCGCTTCGGCGCGCCGCCCCACGGTGGCATCGCCCCGGGTGTCGACCGCATCGTCATGCTGCTGGCCGACGAGCCCAACATCCGCGAGACCATCGCCTTCCCGCTCAACGGCAACGCCCAGGACCTGATGATGGGCGCCCCGACCGAGCTGGACGAGTCCCGCCTGAGGGAGCTGCACCTGACGGTGCGCAAGCCGCAGCCGAAGTAGTCCGCCGAGAGCACGGCAAGGCGTAGGGCCCGGCACCGGATCGATCCCCGGTGCCGGGCCCTCGTTCTTCTCGTGGCCGTTGGCCGACGGCGTCGGACGGGCGCCCTGGTCAGGACTCAAGCGGCAGCGAGGGTTGTTCCGCCGCTGGTCCCAGGTACGTGTACTCCGTCGACCGGGCGATGCCCACCGAGTCCAGGCACTGACGGAAGCGGACCCGGAAGTGGATGTTGTCCCCGAGGCCGGGGCGCATACGAAGCAGTTCCTCGGGTTTGTCGAAGTGGACGTCATAGGCCGGCGCGTTCCTGGACGTGCCCGTCTTGACCTTGACCCAGCCGCTTTCTCGAAGTTCCGTGATGCGGCCGGAGATGATCATCTCCTGGTCGCGAGGTCGGGACGGTTCGCGAAGCCGTTCCACATAACGCCTGCCACGCGCGGTGAGACGCGCCATGCGCATGTCCCCGTCGGCGCCGTACCAGGTCACTCCCAGGTCGAGCTCGTACTTGCCCAAGGCCCGGGCCAGGGCGTCCACCGCGTCGAAAAGGCGCGACCACTCCCGGACGTCCTGCTCGGCCTCCAGTGCGGCGAGCAGATTGGTGAGCGTACGCATGCCGGTGCTCGTGGCGGATGTGACGGGAGCTTCCATGGCTGGAGGCTCAGCGGGGAGGGCAGTAGCCACGGGACGGGCGTGCACCACGGTGCTGCCGGACGAGATGCCGGTCAGTTCCAGCTGGACCGGAGTGCCCGCAGCGACAGAGATCGCGTTCTCCACCGGGTTCAGAAGAGCGTCACCCCACTGGAAACGCAGAGCGCCCCCCTCGGTGTCCGGGCCGGTCAGACGGAGCCGCAGTTCCTCGTCGAGACGAGCGTCCGGCTCGTACGCACGCACCGCCGCTAGGCGGTTTGCCCGGTGCTCTGCCTCGATCTCCTCGTCGTTCCGTTCCTCGGTGCCCATCTCTTCTAGGAGACGCGCGGCGGTCTCGGCGGCTCCCGGATCGTTCCTGAGCGCTGCCCGCCTGCGCTCGCGCCAGCCGTCGCCGGTGGTCACAGTCGCACCTCCAGGTATCCGCGTGCCGGGGCGGCACTTTCGTGCGACGGAGAAAAGTCCGTCTGTCCGGGCAGGCGACAACGCTGCCACCAGTCGTCCCACACACCTCGTTCCATGAAGTATGTCCGTTCCTCGGCGGTGAAGCGCTCGGGTCGGAAGACATGGACGACGGGCTGGTATCCGATTCTGACCGGTGAGACGCCGAACTTGCGCAGCATGTTGGCCCGGCTCTGGAAAGCGGTGGTCAACCATTTGGAGCCAGGCCTGCCGCGAACGGCGCGCTCGGCTTCCACGTCGATCAGGAGCGTCGCGTCGATGTTGCCGGATCGGTCTTCGCGCTCACGAAACTGCCACCGAGCCACACCCGGTGGATGAGCGTGCGCCCGTCCAGGGCGTCGGCGTACAAGTCCTCCAACGCGAAGAACGGCTCCAGATAGTTGTTCAGTCCGTCCCACAGCACCTGTCGTGTGTCGGAGCCCTGAAAGTCAGGCGCGCGGACCAGCATGTCCTCCACCTCGCCGACGGAGAGGGAGTAGCGGCCGAGAGGAAGGAATCCATTCGCGGCGAAGGAAGGCAGCACATGAAGTCCTTGTCGGGTACGGATGTGCGTTGGGGTAGCGCGGGACACGGAGAGTTCGACGGCACGGGTCATCCTGCCGCGCAGAGCGGACCGACGTCAGGAGCTCCAGGCACTCGGTCGTCCACTGTTCGGCACTCACGGCACCTGCCCGGCTGAGGAGCCCGGAAGGCGCGGTCACAGCCGTCGCAGGTCTGGAGGGGGTGCCGTCGCTCCAAGGCCGGTGGCGCCGGGGTCCGGAACGGTGGTGGGGGCGGTAGCTGGGCGGTCAGGCGGTGGGCGAGGAGGGCGGCCGGCCGGATCAAAGGCTCGTTGGGCAGGTTTTCCGTCAGGGCATGGCACACGGCGGTGGCGGTGATCTCGCGTTCCAGCCAGGCGGCGACGCCCGGGGCGAGGTGTTCGGCGTCGGTGGCGGAGAGGAGAAGACGGGGGTCGCGGCGGCGCAGACCGGTAAGAACGTCGACGGCTGCCTGGAGGAGGGCGGGGGCGGGACACGACGGCTGCGGCACGGCGGGGAGGCGCTTGCGCGGCGGCGGCTTCTCCTGGGCCGCGCGTCGGGCGGCAGGGCGGGGCGCCGGATCCCGTGCGCTGCTGCTGCCACTGCCGCTGTGTCCGGGCCGGTTGCGCGAGACCGTGCGCGTGACGACCCGGCCGGTGGACGTGCGGGTACACGTGCGCTCCAGGTAGCCGTGCTTCTCGAGTTCGCGCAGCCCGGCGGCGATGCGGGTGGGGCCCTCGGGGAAGCGGGCGGCGAGGGTCTTGATGTCGACGGAGGTGCCCTGGCGCACGGACTGGATGTAGCAGGAGAGCCCGATGGCCAGCAGGGACAACTCCTTGTGCTGGACGAGGTGGTTGCCGACCACCGTGAAGCTCTCGGTATGGCGGACGTTGTCGTGGACGACGCCCGCGAGGGGCTGCTCGTGGGGGTGGTCTTCGTCCGGGGTTCGGGACGTGGCGGGTGTGGGCGCGTTAGGGTGCTGGGCAGCCATCGGGAAGAGTCCTATCCGTCTTCCTTGGTGGTCAGGCCCTCGCTCTGGGAAGCCACTCCCGGCGGGGGCTGACCTATGTCTGGTGGTGGTCGTTCGCCGCCGAGCGTAGGGCACACAACCTGCCCTTAATCTAGCCAAGTTGGCATATTCACCCGCGTGAGTGACTGCGCCCGACGGGAGGGAGGGGAGGGGTTTGGTGGGTGCTTTTCTCTCCGGTGAGTGGTTCATGGGGGGCGCAGGTGCGACCGGGGCCCGCGTCGTCGAGTTCCGGTGACTGTACGGAGGGCACGCATGTCGGTGGACGGTGAGGTTCGGCAGCTCAGGACCGAGGCTGACGAGCCGGGGTGGGAGGTGGACCCGGACGACGAGTGGGGCGTGGCGGTGGTCGCCACCGTCGGACGGCAGTTGAAGCTACGCCGGGAGGCCGTGGGGATGCGGGCCGGCGAGTTCGGTGAGGCCGTGGGGTACGGAGAGGATCTCGTCTACAAGATCGAGGGTGGCAAGCGGATTCCCCGGCCGGAGTATCTCGACAGGGCGGACGAGGTGTTGGGCGCGGGTGGGCTGCTCGCCGCGATGAAGGAGGACGTGGCCAAGGTCCGTTATCCGAAGAGGGTTCGGGACCTGGCGCAGATGGAGGCGCGGGCGGTCGAGATCGGTGTGTACGTGTGCCACAGCATTAGTGGCCTGTTGCAGACACCTGGACATGCCAGAGCAGCTTTCGAGTCACGGCAACCCCCGTACTCGGAAGAGGAAGTCGAGAGGATGGTCGCCGCTCGCATGGCCAGGCAGTCGGTCTTCGACCGGGACCCTGCCCCTGCAATCAGCTTCGTCCTGGAAGAGGCACCGCTCCGACGACCTCTCGGAGGCACAATGGTGTGGCGACAGCAGCTCGAACGTCTGTTGGAGGTGGGGCGGATGCGTAATGTCGCCCTTCAGGTGATGCCGCTGCACCGTGAGACCCACCCCGGACTGGACGGCAAGATCGAATTGCTGAAGTTCGAGGACGGGACGGCCGTGGCACGCTCCGATGGCGCGTTCAATGGGCGGCCGATCCACGACCCAAGGCACCTCCGCATCCTTGAGCTGCGCTATGGCACCATCCGGGCGCAGGCCCTCCCGCTGGGGGAGTCGCTGGCATTCATCGAGCAATTGCTGGGAGAAACATGATCCGCAAGGCCTCCGCCGGAGATGCCTCCGAACTGGCGTGGTTCAAGAGCAGCTACAGCGACGGCAACGAAGGCGACTCCTGCGTCGAGGTGGCCACCACCCCCGGAACGGTGCACGTCCGCGATTCCAAGCACCGCGACGCGAGCCCCCGCCTCGCGTTGGCGGCGGAGGCGTGGGCAGGCTTCGTGGCGTACGCGTCCGGGAGCTGACGACCGGCCGCGGCCCTACCGCGCCACGAACTGGGTCAGGATCGCCTGGACCTCGTAGATGTCGACGCCCTTGGTGAAGGTCTTCTGGATGGGGGCCTGGGAGCCGGAGAGCCAGATCTTCAGTTCGGCGTCGAGGTCGAAGTGGCCGGCCGTCTCGACCGCGAAGTGCGTGATGCTGCGGTACGGGATCGAGTGGTACTCGGTCTTCTTGCCGGTGATGCCCTGCTTGTCGATCAGGATGAGGCGTCGGTCGGTGAACAGGATGGTGTCGCGGATCAGCAGGTAGGCGGCGTGAATCTGCTCGCCGTGGCCCAGGAGCCGGGCGTACTCCTGCTGGGCCTTGGCCTGGTCGATGCTGTGCGCGTTGCCGAAGAGTGCCATGGAAAGTCCCCCCACGTGTAGCGATGGTGGCCGGACGTCGGACCACTCTGACGCGATCTTCGCAAACCGAGGGGCCGGGTAGAAGAGCCGGTCGTTCCCGGCCCCATGCTGTAGCGAGCGTGTTACGTGCGGGGCCTCAGCCGCCCTGCGGGCGGCGGAAGTGGTAGCCGGGCATGTGACCGAGGCTTTCGTCGCCCACCTCGACACTGTCCGACCAGTCACGCCGCTCGAGAGGAGCCAGGAGGGACTCGAGCGTGCAGGACCAGACCTCGCAGAGGGTGCGGACGAACAGGCCGTACAGGTCGTCCGACATGCGCCACCAGTGCTTCTGCCATGTGAGCGTGGCGTGGTCGCGGGCGAACTCGTAGGCGATGTCCCGATGAGCGGTGGATGGAAACACCTCCGACAGTGGTGAGGAGAAGCCGTACTGCAGGATGAAGACGCAGTTGTCGGGGATGCGGACCCTTTCTCCGGTCAGCCGGTGGCTGAGTTCAGGCGGACGCGTCCGCCAGTTGAGGGGCCACCCGAACCCCACGAAGATGTCGTCGCGCCGACCTGCCCACTCGCGCACGTCGGACAGGCGCAGCACCCCCTGTGACGTCAGTGCGAAGGCGATGTCGTCGGCGAGCGGGTGGAGGGAGCAGTGCAGGGTGTAGGCGAGTTCGAGTTGGAGCGAGTCGTCGAAGAGCCCGGCGTCGCGCAGTCGCTGCTCTTGGGTGCGCATCCACTGCCGCATCTGACTCCGGCCGGCGACCAGCGTGGCCTTGTCCCGTGACGCCCGGCTCGGCTGTCCGACGAGGTAACCCGCGAACGAGACCGAGGTGTCGGAGAGGAAACCGTTGACCGTGACAGTGCCCCGGAAGTCACGTTGGCCCTGGTGCAGCATGCTGCTCCACAGCATGGCGATGCCGATGCGCTGCCCCTTGTCGTCACGCACTTCCGTGGCCCTGCTGACGAAGTCGTCACGCATCCGGAGGCGGAACTTCTCCTCCCCGGCGCGCCCCTTGGCCGCCTGGGGCGGGTATAGACGGTCGAACACCTCCTCCGGTGACCCGGACGCCAGAGAGAACGGTGGGAGGATCTCCGGGTCGGTGGCTCCCGGCTCCCAGGTGTGGATGGGGACCGCGTTCTCCAGGACGAGACGCTGGGCGAGCTGGGCCAGTCGCTCGTCGTAGGTCCGGCTGAACAGCCCCTTAGACGCGTAAGGGCTGGTCTTGAGTCTGACCCGCACCGTCGTGCCTTCGGGAACCCAGCCCTGGCCGGTGACGGGGGTGAGCAGGGGCCGGTGGGAGGGGCCGTCGAAGGTGAGGCGACGGGCGTCCGCGAGCGAGGCGTCGTAGCGGCGGGTGATCAGCTCCACCTGGTCGCCGAGCAGGAAGACGGAGAAGAAGCCGATTCCGAAACGGCCGCTGGGCCGGAATCCGCCGTCGGCCAGACCGGGGAGGCGATTGCGCACACTCGTGGAACTCCAACCGCTGGTCCCGAAGTCGAGCAGACCGTGGACGAGCGTGTCCTCGTCCATGCCGGTACCGTAGTCGCGCACCTCAAGGAACCAGTCCCCGTCGCTCTCGGACAGACGGATCTCCACCCGCCCGAGCGGAAAGTCGGGCTGCAGCGTCTGCCGGGCCAGCACGGCGTCCTGGGCGTTCTGAATCAGCTCCCGCAGAGCGACCTCGGGTTCGTCCCCGTAGAGCTGCTGCCCGCCGAGCGTGCCGACCAGGGCGGGGATGTCGGAGACCTTGACGGTCGCATCGATGGGTCGCCAGTCCTGCACCCGGAACAGTTCCGCGAAGCGTTCCGGGGAGTCGACACCGGCGACGGCGCGCGCCGCGAGCCGGTCCCGGCCGAGGTCGTGCAGGAGGGCGTCGACGGCTTTCAGCTCGCGATCGATGCCGCGCAGGTACTCCAGTGCCATCCACCAGGCGGTGGCGTCCTGCGGAGGAAACGGCCGCAGTGAGCTGTAGGTGACCCGGTCGCCCTTCCGGTAAGGGCGGCTGATGTGTTCCTGGAACCGCCAGTGCTCGCGCGAGACACCACGTGGCCGCCGCAGCGAGAACAGGAAACCGGGTGCGCGCCGGCTGTCTACCTGGGTGGCGTCGGCGAGCCGCAGGATGCAAGCCAGCTTCAGCGGTTCGATGATCCACTCGCTGGGTTGCCAGGGCAGGGACCCGATCGAGTGCCGGAACTCGCCGGCGAGACGGTCTACGGGCCACCAGTGGCTGGCCGCGAGTTCGCCGATCAGCGGGCCGTACCACTCCCGCAGCTGGGTCTCTTCGATGAGGAAGATCTCGTTCCCCGCACTCGACCGCCACGGCTGGTCCACGAGCCGCTTCGCCTGTTCCGCGTGGGTCTCGCGGATCGCGGTCGCCACGCAGGCCTCGGCGATCTCCGTGGGAGGATCACCCAGCTCCTCCCGGTCCGGCCAGCAGCCTTCCCGCTCGTAGTAGGCCAGCGACACGAGATCGTGCCACCGCTGCTGCCCCAGGGCCTCGGGCACGGTCGTCCCATAGGCGGCGGCCCCCATCGCCGCGTCGTGCAGCACGAACGCACAACCCAGGACATAGGCCTCGGCCGGATTCAGGGTGACCTCGTCGCCGCAGACCAGGTCGGCCGTCTCCCACAACGCGTCCACGTGGCTGACGTCGTGCACGGTGAAGTCGGGCATGCTGCGGGCGTTCTCCTCCAGGAGGACGGCCGCCTTCCTCCGCAACTCTGTGTACGACGTGCGCAGCCGCTCCCGCTGTACGGCGTGGGGGTCGTCGTCCGGACGGGCGGCCAGGGCGTGCTGCCACAGGGTCGTGCTCGTGTGGACGTGCTCGGTCACGGGGGACGGTCACCTCATCGCGGGCAGGAGGAACACGGCGGCGAGCGCCCACATGGTGAGCACCGACACGAGGATGAAGAGCACCACGTACGTCTCGTACCAGCGCAGGAAATTGCCGGGCCGTGGGCGCTTGCGAAAGCCGGGCCCGACGATCTCGTCGGTGATGTCGCACTCCTCGTTGCGGTAGTCGATCCAGGCGAGTGCTCCTACCACGATCAGCGTGCCGGTGAAGGCGGCGACCACTGTCGCCAGCGTCAGCAGGCCGACCACCCCGCCTCGGGCGGTATCCGCCGGCAGGTCCCACTTGCGGTACCCGACGAAGAGGGCGAGCGCCGCGGTGACGAGTGCGGTGGCGAGGGTCTGGTAGAGGGCGAGGAAGCGGTGCGCGTTCTCGTTCACGGCGTGGATCTGCTGCAGTAGGTACCGGTAGCGCTCCAAGGCGAACTCGTTGCGGATCGCGGCGGTGTCCGTGGGCGCGTCCGGCTGTGCTTGATCCGGCTGTGCCACTTCCGGCCGCACCTGTCCCGATTCCCCCATTGCCCCCACCCATAGGCCTGCCGTCCACTGACCTATACCCATCCGCCGACGGTCCACCCGATGGCCGCGAGGTGTCACGTCGGACGCACCGGGGAAGGCGTAGGCCCAAGCTCAGAGGGCCCGGGAAAACGATGTTCCCGGGCCCTCTGGACATGCGGCGCACGTCCTACGCGGTCGGCTTCTCCTCGAGACGGGGGAAGAGCACCGCGCCCTTGGTGATCGTGGCGCCGGCGGGGAGCCGGCCCCAGTCCGCCGCGTGCTGGACCTGCTGGTCGGCGAGGGCGCCCAGGGAGGGCTCGGCGCCGAGGGAGTCCCAGAGCTTCTGGGACGTGTCCGGCATGATCGGGTTGAGGAGGACCGCCACGGCGCGGAGCGCTTCCGCGGCCGTGTAGAGGATCGTCGCCAGGCGGGCCTTGCCCTCCGGGCTGTCGTCCTTCGCGACCTTCCAGGGCTCCTGCTCGGTGATGTAGCCGTTGACCTGCTTGACGAAGTCGAAGACCGCCAGGATGCCGCCCTGGAAGTCCAGCTCCTCGCCGATCTTTCGGTCGGCCTCGGCCACGGCCTTGGTCAGACCGTCGTGGATGGCCTTCTCCGCGTCGCCGTCGGCCGTCGCGGCCGGCAGCTCGCCGCCGAAGTACTTGTTGACCATCGCCGCCACGCGGGAGGCGAGGTTGCCGTAGTCGTTGGCCAGCTCGCTGGTGTAGCGGGCGGAGAAGTCCTCCCAGGAGAAGCTGCCGTCCTGGCCGAACGCGATCGCGCGCAGGAAGTACCAGCGGTACGCGTCCACGCCGAAGTGCGAGGTCAGGTCCTGCGGCTTGATGCCGGTCAGGTTGGACTTCGACATCTTCTCGCCGCCGACCATCAGCCAGCCGTTGGCCGCGATCTTCCCGGGCAGGGGGAGGCCCTGCGCCATCAGCATCGCCGGCCAGATGATCGCGTGGAAGCGGAGGATGTCCTTGCCGACCAGGTGCACGTCGGCCGGGAACGTCGACTCGAACTTCTCCGGGTTCTCGTTGTAGCCGACCGCCGTCGCGTAGTTCAGCAGGGCGTCGACCCACACGTAGATGACGTGCTTGTCGTCCCAGGGGACCGGCACGCCCCAGTCGAAGGTCGAGCGGGAGATGGAGAGGTCCTGCAGGCCCTGGCGGACGAAGTTCACGACCTCGTTGCGCGCGGACTCGGGCTGGATGAAGCCCGGGTTGGCCTCATAGTGGGCGAGCAGCTTCTCGCTGTACTCGCTCAGCTTGAAGAAGTAGTTCTCCTCGCTGAGGATCTCCACCGGCTTCTTGTGGATCGGGCACAGCTTCTGGCCCGCGTACTCGCCCTCGCCGTCGAGCAGCTCGCCGGGGAGCTTGTACTCCTCGCAGCCCACGCAGTACGGGCCCTCGTAGCCGCCCTTGTAGATCTCGTCCTTGTCGTACAGGTCCTGCACGAATTCCTGGACGCGGTCGGTGTGCCGCTTCTGCGTGGTGCGGATGAAGTCGTCGTTCGCGATGTCGAGGTGCTCCCACAGGGGCTTCCACGACTCCGTGACGAGCTTGTCGGCCCAGGCCTGCGGGGTGACCCCGTTCGCCTCGGCCGTACGCATGATCTTCTGACCGTGCTCGTCCGTGCCGGTGAGGTACCACACCTTCTCGCCGCGCTGGCGGTGCCAGCGGGTGAGCACGTCGCCTGCGACGGTCGTATAGGCGTGGCCCAGGTGAGGAGCGTCGTTGACGTAGTAAATGGGGGTCGAGACGTAGTACGCCTTCGCCCCCTGCTTCTCTGATCCAGTGGCCGCCATGGTCGAAATCCTACTGGCCCGGTGGAGATCGACTCACACGCGTTTCGGGGGGTGGACGGAGGGATTCCCCTCGCCCACCCCCCGAGGGGCCGTGCGTGCGGCTGTGCGGTCCGGCTACGGGCGCCAGCCGGCCAGGACGCCCTCGTACAGCTCCTTGTCGGTGAGCTCCTTCGGGGTCTCGCCGGCCAGGAGGTGGGAGGCGTTGTCCGTCTTGAGCTTGCGGAGGTAGTCGAAGGCCTTGTTCTCCGGGTCGCCGAAGGCGACGAAGGAGAAGTGGACCTCCGGGTGGTTCGCGGCCGCGGCCGTGAGGGCCTGGGTGGCCGGGGTCTTGGCGTCGGGGGCGCCGTCGGTCTGGAAGATCACCAGGGCGGGGGTGCCGGGTGCCGCTTCCTTGGTGTGGTGGGCGAGGACGGCCTCGACGGCGGCGTGGTAGTTGGTGCGGCCCATGCGGCCGAGCGCTGCGTGCAGCTCGTCGATCTTGTTCTCGTGGTCGGTGAGGGTGAGGTCGCCGGTGCCGTCCACTTCCGTGGAGAAGAACGTGACGTGGACCGTGGCCTCGGGGTCGAGGTGCGCCGCGAGCGCGAGGGTCTGCTCGGCGAGGGCCTGGGCGGAGCCGTCCTTGTAGTACGGGCGCATGGAGGCGGAGCGGTCGAGGACGAGGTGGACCTTGGCGCGGGTGCCGGTGAGGTCGTGCTTCTTGAGGGCGGTGCCGGCGGCCTTGTAGGCGGTGGTGAGGGCGGGGGCGCGGCTGCGGAGCCTTGCGGGGGGTGTGGCCGGCTTCGGCGCCTCGGCTTCGCCCTCGGCGTCCGTGTTCCCACCGGCGGTTGCCTCCGGCAGGGTGGCGGTCGGGGGCGCCTCGGCTTCGCCTTCGGCGTCCGTGTTCCCACCCGCACCACCCGTGCTGGTTTCGTTGTCGGGTGCCGGTGGCCCCTGTGGGGTGTCCTCGCCGTCGGCGGCTGCGGGTTCCGGGGCGGCCGGGGTCTCGGTCGGCTCGGGCTTCTGCTCAGCCTGCGGCTCCGCCTTGGCCTTGGCCTCGGGCTCGGGCTCCGCCTTGGCCTCGGGCTCCGGCTCGTGCTCCGGCTCGGATTTGGCCTGCGGCTCCGGCTCCGGCTCGGACTGCGGCTTGGGTTCGGGCTCGGTTGCCGGTGCCGGCTCGGGTGTCGTCTTGGCTTCCGGTTCCGTCTCCGGGGCCACCTCTGCCTTCGGAGCCACATCCGGGGTCGTCTCCGCCTCCGGGGTCGGCTCCTCGGTCGGTGGGTCCGTCGGCTTGGGGACCGTGATGTTGGTGAAGGCGGCCCTGACGAGGTCGTGTTCGTCGGGGGTGGACTCCGAGCGGGGCTCGGGGATCTGGGAAGCGGCCTCCGGCTGGGCCGGGGGCTCGGCCGGCTCCGTGGGTGCGGTGGGCTGGGACGGGAGCTGCGGCTCCGGCGCGGTGACCGGCGGTGCCGTCTCCTGCGTCGCACCCTCCGCCTGGGCGGCCTGGTCCTTGCGTGACCGGCCGAATGCGTTCCGTAGGAGAGTGAGAAGGCCCATCAGTTTCCTTTCGAGGGGACCACCGGCTTCAACCGGCGGGGGAATCGAATCGGTCGGTGCGCGGCTGAGCCACGCAGCACCCTTCCCTGACGGTGACTGTGCGTCGAAAGTGGTAGCATTCTGGTTGTGGCTAGAGGTGACCGTCGGGAGTCGCTGAATCTGCGCGTTCCCCCGGAATTGAAGCGGCAGGTCGAGGAGTTCGCCGACGCGGCGGGCATCTCGATCAACGCCGCTGCGTGCATCCTCCTGGCCGAGGGCCTACGGGCGGAGCGGAGACGAACGAGGTGATCCGCGCCTACAAGTTCCTTCTCCGCCCCACCGCCCGCCAGGAGCAAGCCTTGGGCGGGATGCTGCGGGACCACTGCTCGCTGTACAACGGCGCTCTGCAAGAACGGCGGGACGCCTACCAGCACTCCTCGAAGAGGACGATCCAGTACGGGCAGCAGTCCGCCCAGCTCAAAGAGATCC
Source organism: Streptomyces sp. KPB2 (assembly GCF_003950055.1). NCBI lineage: Bacteria > Bacillati > Actinomycetota > Actinomycetes > Kitasatosporales > Streptomycetaceae > Streptomyces > Streptomyces sp. KPB2. The sequence goes on along the minus strand of NZ_CP034353.1, from coordinate 4,029,476 downwards.
GCGCCTTCGACCCGGAACGGCAGGGCCGCTGGTCGTTCTCCTCCCAGCAGGCCACTCTGCGCCGTCTCGACAAGGCGTTCCAGGCGTTCTTCCGCCGGGTCAAGGCCGGGCAGAGCCCGGGCTACCCCCGTTTCAAGGGTGTCGGTCACTTCGACACCATCATCTTCCCCAAGGACGGCGACGGCTGCCGCTGGGACTCCACCCCGCACCATGCGCAGACCCGCGTGCGGCTCCAGGGCGTCGGTCACGTCCGTGTGCACCAGCACCGGCCCGTACAGGGACGCGTCAAGACGATCAGCGTGAAGCGTGAAGGGAAACGCTGGTACGCCGTCCTCGCCTGCGACAACGTGCCCGCCGAGGAACTGCCGTCCACCGGGAGCAACATCGGTATCGACGTGGGCATCGCCCACTTCCTCACCACCTCGGATGGCGAACACGTCGCCAACCCGCGCTTCCTCCAGGCGATGGCCGACGAACTCGCCGAGGCGCAGCGGCACCTCGCAACGTTCCCGAAGCGGACCCGACAGCGCACCAAGCGCCACCGCGCGGCGGTCCGGAAGATCGCCAAGCTGCACCGCAGGATCCGGCGGCAGCGCGCCGACTTCCACCACAAGACCGCACGTGTGCTGATCACCGACCACGACGTGATCGTGCACGAGCAACTGAACACAGTGGGCATGACCAAGAGCCCCGCACCCAAGGCCGACCCCGAGCAGCCCGGCAGCTTCCTGCCAAACGGTGCTGCCGCGAAGACCGGACTCAACCGCAGCATCCTCGACGCGGGCTGGGCGCAGTTCCTCGCAATCCTGGCGAACAAGGCTGAAAGTGCCGGTCGCCTCACGGTTTCGGTGGACCCGCGCAACACCTCCCGCACGTGCCCGCGGTGCGGACACGTCGCGAAGGGGAACCGCGTCACCCAAGCGAGGTTCCAGTGCACGACGTGCGGGTTCGCGGCGAACGCGGACCACGTCGGCGCGACGAACGTCCTCAACAGGGCCGGGCTGGTCCTCTGCGTGGCGGCTTAGCCACCGACACAGGAAGCCCGCGCGTCTACGCGTGGGTGGAGTCACGAGCGCAACCCTTCGGGTGAGTTGATGCCGTCAATCCCTGGCCAGGACGGACACGTAAGGTTAGCGGTCCCGGCTTGTGATCTTGTGCAGGGTCTGGCATGCGGGCGGTGGCGCGTCAAGGGCGGAACGAGTCGTCGTCGTAACCTCCCCACGGCTTCCCCGGGTTCACCCTCCGTTCACCGCGACGCCCGGTCCCCGCACGTATGTGCGCCTACGGTCGCGCTGACACCAGGGCATACAGGGATTCTCAAGGGGAGAACACAGTGCGCAAACTCCTGCCGTTGATCGGAACGCCGTCCGGTTCCCACCCCGGCGGCCGGTCCGCGATGACCTGCCGTTTCCGGTGTGGCGACGCCTGCTTCCACGAGGTGCCGAACACCAGCGACAACGAGTACGTCGGTGACGTCATCGCCGGTGCGCTCAGCCGCCGTTCCATGATGCGGGCCGCCGCCGTCGTCACCGTCGCGGCGGCGGGAGCCGGGGCCGTGGGCGTGGCGGGGGCGCCGTCGGCGCAGGCCGCGCCCGCGGCGGCAGGAAAGGGGCACGGGAAGCCGTCCCGGGACCGCGGTGCGCGCGGGCTGCGGTTCACGCCCGTCGCGCCCAACACCGACGACGCCGTGACCGTACCGGAGGGGTACCGGCAGGACGTCGTCATCCGCTGGGGTGAACCCATTCTGCGCGGGGCGCCGGCCTTCGACCCGGAGAAGCAGAGCGCCAAGGCGCAGGCCGGGCAGTTCGGGTACAACAACGACTTCCTCGCGCTGCTGCCGCTGCGCGGTGAGCACGACCGCCAACTCCTGGTCGCGAACCACGAGTACACCGACGAGGTGCTCATGTTCCGCGGCTACGACCCGGAGAACCCGACCCGCGAGCAGGTCGAGATCGCCTGGGCCGCGCACGGGCTGTCCGTCGTCGCCGTGGAGGGGGAGCGGAGGAGCGGGCGGCTGACGCCGGTGGCGCGGCATCGGCTCAATCGGCGGGTCACCGCCACGACCGAGTTCCGGCTGACCGGCCCGGCCGCCGGGTCCGACTTGGTGAAGACCTCCGTCGACCGCACCGGCCGCAAGGTGCTCGGCACCCTCAACAACTGCTCCGGCGGCACCACCCCGTGGGGCACCACGCTGCACGGCGAGGAGAACTTCAACCAGTACTTCGCCAACAGCAGCCGGGACACCGACAAGCGGTACGGGATCGGGACCGGGGCCACCGAGCGGAAGTGGGAGCGGTTCGACAAGCGGTTCGACGTCGCCCGGGAGCCGAACGAGGTGCACCGGTTCGGGTACGTGGTCGAGCTGGACCCGTACGACCCGGAGTCCACGCCGCGCAAGCACACCGCGCTGGGCCGGTTCAAGCACGAGGCCGCGACCGTGCGGCTGACGCACGACGGGCGTCCGGTCGTCTACACCGGCGACGACGAGCGGTTCGACTACTTCTACAAGTTCGTCGGCAGCAAGCGGATGCGGCACGGCAACTCCCGCTGGGCGCGCGAGCACAACCTCTCGCTGCTCGACGAGGGGACGCTGTACGTCGCCAAGCTCCACGGCGACTCCCCCGCCATCGAGATCGACGGGACCGGGACGCTTCCGCGCGACGGCGAGTTCGACGGCGGTGGCGAGTGGATTCCGCTGGTCACCGCCACCGAGGACGGGGCCGTCTCGCACGTCGAGGGGATGAGCGCCGAGGAGGTCTGCGTCTTCACGCGGCTGGCCGGGGACAAGGTCGGCGCGACCAAGATGGACCGGCCCGAGGACATCGAGCCGTCCCCGACGACCGGCAAGGTGTACGTCGCGCTCACCAACAACTCCAACCGGGGCAAGGCCGGTTACGCGGGCCCCGACGAGGCCAACCCGCGCAACTCCAACAAGCACGGTCACGTGCTGGAGCTGACCGAGCGGTGGAACCGGGCCGACGCCACCCGCTTCGGGTGGTCGCTGTTCCTGGTCGCCGGTGACCCGGAGGACCCGGCGACGTACTTCGCGGGCTTCCCCAAGGACCGGGTCAGCCCGATCTCCTGCCCCGACAACGTCGCCTTCGACGACCACGGCAACCTGTGGATCTCCACCGACGGCAACGCGCTCGGCAGCCACGACGGGCTCTTCGGCGTCGCGACGAAGGGCGACCGGCGCGGTGAGCTGAAGCAGTTCCTGACCGTGCCGACCGGCGCCGAGACCTGCGGCCCGCTCGTCCAGGACCGGCGGGTGCTGGTCGCCGTGCAGCACCCGGGCGAGGTCGACGGTGCCTCCGTGGAGCAGCCGGCCAGCACCTGGCCCGACGGGCCCGGGAAGATCGTGCGCCCGGCGGTCGTGGCGGTCTGGCGCGCGGACGGGCGCGACATCGGCGTCTGAGCCGGTCCGGGCGGCAAGGGGCCCAGGGGGCGTCGGGAGTTCTACGTCTGCGCGTGGAACTCCCGTACGACCTCGATGCGGCCCACGATGTGCCGGTTGAACTCCGTCAGCTCCTCCGCCGGGACCCACAGCTCCAGGATCGTCTCGCCGCCGGCCCGACGGACCGGGTAGCGCTCCAGGAACCCGGCGTCCACTTCGAAACGGGTGACGTAGCCCGAGCCGGAGGCGGGGACGTTCCAGTCGCGGGCGATGCGGACGGCGTAGTCCTCGTTGAGGACCGGGTAGAAGATCGGCTGCTCGGGCAGGCGCGGGGGCCAGGCCGTCCAGCCGGAGGCCTCGACGAGCGCCAGCTCCTCGGGGCCCGTGGGGCGCCACAGCGTCGTCGTCCCGGACCGCGGCACCGGCACGGTCCCGGTCTCGTCGTTCGTCTCGGTCATGGTCGGCGACGGTAGCCGTGGGGCGCGGGCGCCGCCACGTCGTTTCAGCGGCCGGTGCGGGTCGGGCGGGTCGGGCGGGGCGGGGTGGGACCGGTGACGGGCTCCGCGCGGGAGCGGCGGCGCGGGTGACGGCCGTACCGGCCGGTGAGCCAGGAGGTCAGGGCGACCGTGAGGCCGAGGCCGACCAGGAGCCAGGAGGCGGTGCGCAGGGTGGCGGTGAGGGCGTCGTAGACGGCGGCCGCGGCGGGGCCGTCCACCGGGCCGGGGAGTTCGGCGACGGTGAGCCGGCGGCCGACCAGGACGGCGAGGGCGAGCAGCGCGCCGCCGAGCGCGGTGCCGATCCCGGCGGCGGTGACGGCACGGCGGCGGCGGGCGGCGACGGCGATGCCCGCGACCGCGAAGACGACGGCCGCCAGCGGCAGCCAGAGGGCGGCGACGTCGAGCACGTGGAAGCCCTTCCTGAGCCGGTCCGCCTCGGGGGCCGTGAGCACGGTGACCGCGGTGTGCCGGACCGGGATGCGCCGGGCGAAGGGCACGTGGTCCTCGGCGAGCCGGTCCCGCACGCGTTCGGCGACGGGGGCGAGGTCGACGGCGACCGGGTGTCCGGCCGTCCCGTCGTCCCGCAGGGCGCGCAGTACGGCGGTGTGGACGGTGCGGTTGGCCGCGTCCCAGCCCTCGCGGAAGGCGTCCGTCCTGGTGAACGACCGGGCCGCGTCCCGCACGAAGAGCCGCACGGTGCCGTTCACGGGGCCCGCCGTGACCTCGTCGACGATGCCGGCGAATCCGCTGCCCAGGGTGTCGGCGGCCGCGTCCCGCACGTCCGGGTCGTCGGCGAGCGGCGCCACGGCCGCGACGTACCGGCCGGTGTCGGCCAGGGCGTACAGCGCCCAGCCCGCCAGCGTCGCGCACGGCGCGAGCAGGCAGGCGAGGGCGATCGAGGCGGCCGACAGGGCGCCCCTGAGGCGGGGGAACACCCTCCCAGGGAAACCCTCGCGCCGGCCCGGGGCGACCGGCGTGACTGCATATGGCCGCCCGGGGCGAACCGAACCGGTCGGGGTCAGGCGGTGCGGGCCGTCCGGGACGTGTCGGCCGGCCGGGCCGTCCGGGACGCGGCGGCCAGGTGGGCCGCGCGGGCCTCCTCGGCGTCCCGGTGGGTGTAGTAGTGGTACACGAGCGAGCCGGTCACCGCCCCCGCGAGCAGCAGGGACGCCAGGATGGCCGTGAACATGGCGACGCCGCTGCCGGAGTAGATGAACCCCAGCGCGCTGCCCGCGAAGGCTCCCCACAGCGCCGCGTGGGGCTCGGGCGGCAGGCGCCGGCCCACGGAGCGGATCACGAAGTAGAGGATTACGAACGCGAGCGCCGACATGAAGCCGAACAGCAGGTTGGTGCCGGTGATGGGGCCCCCGTGGCGGCGGACGGACGCGACCCAGTAGCCGTAGACCAGCGCGGTCGCGACGGGCATCCCCCACCTCACCAGCAGGTGGGTCTTCCTGCCCAGGACGTCGGGCGTCGTGCGCCCCGGGCCGGCCGGGCCCGTGCGGGCACCGGCGGGTGTTCCGGGTGTGGATACCGCATGAGCCATGAGTTCACTCCTCTGCCTCGTCCCGTCTGCCCGGCCCCCGTCTACCAGGGCACACCCGGGCGGGTCGACCGGCAAGTCCGGATGCGGCCAGGCCGGGCAGGTGCTTCGCTGTTCCCTGTGAGGGGACGCGTGCGGCAGCCGGTGCGGAGCAGGCGGACCTTGTTCGAAGGGCTCGTCAGCGCTCTCGCGCGGACCGACGCCACATCCCGGCACGCCCTGCTGAGTGTGCGCGGTCACAGTGTCGCCTGGCTGGTCCCGTTGCTGCTCCTCGCCGCCATCGTGGTGGCGGACGTGACCACGAACCTGTTCCAGATCATCGCCTGGACGGTGCTGGTCCCCGGGGTCGCCGCCGCGATCTGCGGAGTGCGCAGTACGGCCGTGTTCGCGGTCCTGGCCCTGGTCGTCTACGTCCTCGCCGACACCGTCTGGAAGCACCGTGCGGAGACGGGGCTACCCGGACTGGTGCTCGTCCTGGTTGGAGGGTTCGTCGCCGTGGTCGCGGCGGCGTTCCGGGTCTCGGGCGAGCGGCGCATGCTGCACATGCGGGACATCGCCGAGACCACACGCCGGACCGTGCTGAGGGCGTTGCCGGACGGATTCGGCGGCCTCGAGCACGCTGCCGTGTACCTCTCGGCGGACAGCGACGCCCGCGTCGGCGGGGACTTCTTCGACATCCAGCCGGGCCCGTACGGCACCCGCGTACTCGTGGGCGACGTGCAGGGCAAGGGGCTCGGGGCGGTGGACGCGGCCGCGGCGCTCCTCGGCACCTTCCGCGAAGCCGCCTATCACGTGCCGGACCTCGCCGTGGTCGCCGAGCACCTGGATCTCCGCATGCTCCGCCACCGCGCGCACACGGCGGCTCTCGGAGAGGCCAACGGCGACCGCTTCGCCACCGGCGTCCTGGTCGGCTTCCGCAGCGACATGCCGGACGCCGTGGAACTCGTGAACTTCGGTCACGAGCCGCCGCTCGCGGTCGGCCCGGGCGGCGTCCGCCGGCTGCCGGTGGCCGGCGGCCTGCCCCTGGGCATGCGCGAGCTCCTGCCGGGTGACTTCCTCACGACCGTCCGCGCCGGGCTCGCCGAGGACGAGACGCTGCTGCTGGTCACCGACGGGGTCGTCGAGGCACGCGATCCCGACGGGGCCTTCTACGACCACGAGGCCACCGTCGCCCTGGCCGTCGAGGCCGATCCGTCGGACACCTCGCCGCGGCGGCTGGTGGCTGTCGTACGTGACGGCACGCTGCGGCACTGCCGGGGGCGGCTGACCGACGACACCACGGTCTTCGCGGTGCGGCGGTCGGGGCGGCCGCCGGTGTGGCCGTAGACGTCCTCGGCGGTCCGGTCCCCCGGTTCCCGGCGGGGTGGTGCCCGCCACGGTGGGCGGCGGGGCGGGCGCACACGTGGGCTCCCGAGGCCCCGAGGGCCTCCCTGCGCGGCCGCAGCGGTTACGGTGCTGCCGTACGTGATCGACGGTGACCGACGGGAATCGACGGGAATCCGACAGGGGAGGGGACATGCCCGGAACCGTGCTGCTGCTCGCGGCGTCGCCCGTGGGCCGTGGATGCCTGGTGGACGCCGCCTCCGTGCTCCCCGTGCTCGCGGCCGTGCCGCCCGCCGTGCTCTCCGGCGCGGACACGGCGAACGTCGTCGAACTCGCCGACCCGCTGGAGCCGCAGGCCGTCCTCACCCGGCTGCGGGCCGCGGCGGCGGCCCCCGGACCGCTCACCGTCTACGTCGCCGGGCAGCTCCAGCTGGACCGGCGCCAGCGCCTGCCGCACCTGGCGCTGGCCCGCACGACCCCGGCCAACGTCCGCTACACCGCCCTGCCCTGGCACTGGATCCGCGAGGAGCTGCGGCTGCGGCCGAGCGGCGCGACGACGCTGCTGCTCGATCTGCACGCCGACCACGAGACGTGGCAGTGGCTGCGGACCGGCGTGCTGGACTCCGGGCGCAACAACGCCGTTTACGGTCGCATCGCGCCGCCGCCCGCACGGCGGACGGTGGCCGTCCCGGCGTACATGCGGGCCGTCGCGACGATCCTGCGCAGCGGGCACCGGCCGCCGCCGGACGAGCTGCACCAGCAGGCGCTGGCCCGGGCCGCAGCCGACGCCGCGGGCGGCGGCGCGGTGGCGGCCGGAGCGGACCTGGTGCTGACGGCGCCGGGGCCGGTGGCGGGCGACCCGCACGCCGTCATCGCCGCCGCCGTGCAGGCCGGGCGGCACGGGGACGCCGACGCGCTCGCCGCCCGGCACGAGCGGGCCGCGGCCCACGCGTACGGGCCCGCCTCCGAGGACGCGCTGCACTGGACGGAGGTCCGGGCCGACCTGGCGATGTTCGCGGGCGACCCGGTGCGCAGCTGCCGTGCCTGGCTGACGGTGGCCGAGACCCGGCTCGGCGCCGGGCAGGCCCCGCAGGCGCCCGCCGTGGAGGCGGCCGTCGACCGGGCCCACCACCAGTGGGGCCGCATCCGCGACGCCGGACGCGCCCGCGAACTGGGCGCGCCGCTGGCAGCCCTGCGTGGCCGGGTGCCGGGCAGCCGCGAGGGTGCGCTGGACCACGTCCAACGCGAACTGAGCCGCCTCCAGACGCAGGGGTGAGCGCAGCACCCCGCGGGTCGGTGGGACGACGGACGGGTGGGCGGGCGCGTGGCGGACTAACGAGTCGCGGCGGCCAGGTCGTCCGGGGCGGGGACGGTGTCGGACGCCGGGGCCGGGGCGTCCGGTGTCGCGTCCACGGGGGCCGCGTTGGCGGCCAGCAGCAGGGCGGCCACGGCGACGAGGCCGGCGGCCAGGGCTCTGGCGTAACGTTCGGCGGTGCGGGAGCGTACGGGCACGGTGTCCTCTGCGGCATCAGGGGATGTGTCAAGCACGGTTAAGCGCGCTTAATACGCCGTTTAACCTAGAGCCGTCCGAGCCGAACGGCAAGAGCCACCTGGGGAGTTGGCAGTGGGGGACCGTGACGACCGAAACGCCGTCGGACGCCGGGTGCAGCGGCTGCGCGCCGAACGCGGGATGACCCAGCGCCAGCTCGCGGAACCGGCCTACACGGCCGCCTACATCTCCACCCTGGAGGCCGGCCGCGTCCGGCCCTCAGACGAAGCGCTGCGCCACCTCGCCGAACGGCTCGGCGTCGGCTACGAGGAGCTGGCCACCGGGCGCCCGGCACGGCTCGCCACCGATCTGCGGCTGCGGCTCACCGAGGCGCAGCGCACCCTCGCCACCGAGGGCGCCGAGCAGGCGGCCGGGCAGTACACCGAACTGCTCGCCGAGGCCGAGGCGTACGAGCTGGCCGAGGAGCGGGCCGCCGCCCTGCTCGGACTCGGGGAGTGCGCCGTGGAGACCGGCGAACTGTCCGCCGGACGGCAGTACTTCGAGCGGGCCGAGCAGTGCCTCACCGACGCCGGCGCACCGCTGCCCGTCCGCGTCCCCGCCGTACGCGGGCGCGCCCTGGCCCACTACCTCGCCGGTGAACTGCGGTATGCCGTCTACCTGCTGGAGTCCACCCTCGACGAGCTGAACCGCGGGGGCCTGCACGACCCCGACGCGCTGCTGCTGCTCTACGCCAGCGCCATCGGCCCGTACATGGACATGGGCGCCCACGCGCGCGCCGCCCAGGCCGCCGAACTCGCCCTCTCCCTCGCGCCCAGCGCCGGCGACCCCGCGCTGGTGGCCCGCATGCACCGGTCCGTGGCCCGCACCCTGCTCGCCGAGGGCCGCCTCGCCGACGCCGACGCCTCGCTGGCCAAGGCGGCCGAGCTGTACCGCACGCTGCGCCTGCGCACCGAGCTGGCCAACTGCCACTGGATGCGCGGCTACGTCTGCGCGCAGAACGGCGAACTGCCCCGCGCGGAGGAGGAGATGCGCGAGGCCCTCGGCATGCTGTCGGCCTCCCGGGCCGCCCTCTACAGCAGCCAGGTCGCCGTCGAACTGGCCGACGTGCTGCACCGGCGCGGCAAGTCCGAGGAGGCCGCCGAGCTGCTGCGCGGGGTCCTCGACGACCTCTCCTCCGAACGCGGCGCCGTGCACTCCGCGGGCGCGCACCGGCTGCTCGGCATCATCGCCGAGGACGCCCGGGACACCGAGGCCGCCGAGGAGCACTACGTCCGTGCGCTGAGCCTGCTGGAGCGGGCCGGCGCGGCCGGTGACCTCGCCGACCTGTGCCGGCTCCTCGGCGACCTGCTGCGCCGCACCGGCCGCGTCGAGGCGGCCCTGGACGCCTACCGCACGGGCCTCGGTCACCGCACCGCGCCCGGCACCACCACCCTGGGCCCGGCGCCCGCCCAGCCGCCGCTGTAGCCCTCGCGCGCCCTCCGGCTACACCTGGGCCCGGCCCTGCCGCCGGGCCTCCGTCAGCCGCTCCGTCCCCACCTCGACGGCCGTCCGGGTCGCGTCGTCGGCCGGCGCGTCGAGGGTGCCGTTGGTGAGGCTGAGCGCGTCGTCTCCGACGCGGACGGCGACGAGGTCCACGGTGAGGGTCTCTTCGGCGCGGGTGTCGCTCACCGTCACCCGCAGGCCGCCGCGCGCGTCCCCCGCCTCCGGCGGCGTCAGGGCGGTGACCCGGACGTCGCGGGCGGCGCCCCGGGCGGCCTCGGCCCGCGCCTCGAAGTGCCCGCACGCGTCCGGCAGCGTCGCCAGCCACGCCAGCGTGCCGTCGATGTCGGCGGCGCGGTAGGAGGTGATCCGGTAGTGCAGCTGGGCCCCGCCGTCCGGGTCGTCCAGGGCGACCGTGGCCCGGGGTGCGGTGGTGGCGCTCCCGCCGAAGAGGTCCTCGGTGTAGAGGACGTCGAGGAGGCGCCGGCAGTCGGGCCGGTCGGTCCGTCCCGCCGTGGTCTTGAGCACCTCGTCCCGCCAGGTCGCCGCGCCCCGCGTCGGCTCCCACGCCTCCCCCAGGTCGGCCGCCGTGATCAGGGCCGCCCGCGCCTGCCCCCGGGTGAGCACCGGCGGCAGGGCGGGCGACGGCAGCGTGGCGGGGGACTGCGCGGTCGGCGGCGTGGTCCCCGCCGACGGCCCCGCCCCCCGCCCACCACCCGCCCCACAGGCACTCACCGCCAGCACCAACACGGCCGAGAGCACGGCACAACGCAGCGAACGGCTGGTGGCGGCGGATGCCGTGCGGACGGTGGTGGGGGGCGTCGGGGGTGCGGTGGTGCCGGGCGACGGTCGAGGGGTGGCTGGGGTGAGTGATGCCCGTGTGGTGGTGGCGGGCGTGAGCGACGCGCGGGCCGGGGTGGTGGCGGGCGGTGGTTCTGGGGTGGCCGGGGCGTGTGCGGCGGTGGTGGTCGTGGGGGGTGCCGGGCGGGTGGGGGTGAGCGATGGGCGGGCGGCGGGGGCGTGTTGCATCGGTGCCTCCTGTCGGTGCCTCCTGGAGGGCCGGTGCGACCGGCGCCGTGCGGGATCGGCCACCCCTCCACGGCACCACCGTCGCCGCCCGGCCACCAGCGTGCGCGGCCGTCCGGGTGAGCGCGCCGGGCCGGGGCACGGACCCGGGCGGCCGGTCAGCGGACCCGGGTGGCCGGTCGGCGGGCCGGTCAGAGGGCCAGCCACACCGTCGTGTCCGGGCCCAGCCGGCCGTCCTCCAGCGGCGCGCTGCTCAGCAGGACCTCTCCGGCCGGCAGGTCGACCGCGGCGCCGGAGAGGTTGGTGACGCAGCGCCAGCCGTCCGAGCGGTCGAACCGCAGGACGCCCGCCGGGACGTCGTCCGACCAGGTCAGCTCCTCGCCGTCGAGCAGCTTGCGGCGCAGGCGCAGGGCCGTCCGGTACAGCTCCAGCGTCGAGCCCGCCACCCCGTCCTGGGCCTCGACGGCGTACCGGGCGAAACCCGGCGGCTGCGGCAGCCACGCCGCGCCCGCGCCGAAGCCGTACGACGGCCCGCCGGTCGTCCACGGCAACGGCACCCGGCAGCCGTCGCGGCCCTTGCGGACGTGCCCGGTCTGCTCCCAGATCGGGTCCTGGAGGACCTCGGTCGGCAGGTCGGCCACCTCGGGCAGGCCCAGTTCCTCGCCCTGGTAGAGGTACGCCGAGCCGGGCAGCGCCAGCATCAGCAGTGTCGCCGCCCGGGCCCGGCGCAGCCCGGTCGCCGCGTCGACGGCGGGGGCCTTGCCGCCGGACAGCAGCCACGCGTCGGTGTCCGTGTCCGGGGGCAGGACCAGACGGGTGGCGTGGCGGACGACGTCGTGGTTGGACAGCACCCAGGTCGCCGAGGCACCGGCGGCCCGCGCGTCGGCCAGCGAACCGGTGATGACCTCGCGCAGCTCGGCCGCGTCCCAGCCGGTCTGCAGGTACTCGAAGTTGAAGGCCTGGCCCAGTTCGTCCGGGCGGGCGTACAGCGCGCGCCGGGCGCCCGGGACCCAGGCCTCGGCGACGGCCGTGCGGGGCGGGGTGTACGCGTCGAGGATCTTGCGCCAGTCGCGGTAGACCTCGTGGACGTCGTCGCGGTCGTAGAAGGGGTGGGTGCCCGGCGCGAACCGAGCGAGGGCCGCCTCGCCGCTCAGTTCGGGGGCGCCGAGGTCGCGCAGCGGCTCGGTCAGGTCCTTGACCAGCGCGTGCGCGACGTCGACGCGGAAGCCGTCGACGCCCCGGTCGCACCAGAACCTCAGCGTGGTGCGGAAGTCGGCGCGGACCTGCTCGTTCTCCCAGTTGAGGTCGGGCTGCTGGGGTGCGAACAGGTGCAGGTACCACTGCCCGTCGGGCACCCGCTGCCAGGCGCTGCCGCCGAAGACGGACTGCCAGTCGGTGGGCGGCAGTTCACCGTGCTCTCCCTTGCCGTCCCGGAAGACGTAGCGGTCGCGGGCCGCGGAACCCGGGCCCGCCCGCAGGGCCTCCCGGAACCACGCGTGGCGGTGGGAGGTGTGGTTGGGGACCAGGTCGACGATCACCTTCAGGCCCAGCCGGTGGGCCTCGGCGGCCATCGCGTCGAAGTCGTCGAGCGTGCCGAGACGCGGGTCGACGTCGCGGTAGTCGTCGACGTCGTAACCGCCGTCGGCGAGTTCGGAGGGGTAGAAGGGGCTCAGCCACAGGGCGTCGACGCCGAGGGCGGCCAGGTGGGTCAGGCGCTGGGTGACGCCGCGCAGGTCGCCGAGACCGTCGCCGTCGGCGTCGGCGAAGCTGCGGGGGTAGACCTGGTAGATGACGGCCTGCCGCCACCAGTTGGGGTCCCTGGACGACAGGTCGGGGGTGCCGGCGGTGCTGCGTACGGTCACGCGGCCTCCTTCGCGGTACGTGGTGCGCGTATGCGGTTCGCGGTACGTGGTTCGGGCCACGTGGGACGACACGAACCGATCCGTTACTTCTGTCCAGATCACCCGAAAAGCGAACCCGTGCGCCCGCGACGCGCCGGTGGCTATGCCTCCGTGCGCTCGACCGCGCCGAGGTACAGCGCCACATATCGGGCCACGTCCACGTCCAACGCCACGTCGACCAGCGGCTGTTCGCGCGTGCCGTCGTGCAGCTCGGACTCCCCGACGCGCAGACGGCGGTCGACGAGCGTCTGGCCGCGTGCGGGGCCGGGGGCGAGGGACACCTCGACGGGCAGCCGTCGCGTGGTCAGGCCGCCGGGGTCGATCACCGCGCAGACCGCGCCCGCGTCGCCGAGCCCGCCGCCCGGGTCGGTGACGTCGGTGGCCGGACCGCGGTGGGCGAGCAGGTCGCCGGCGAGCCGGGTGCCGGGCTCGGCGCTCGCGCGCAGCCGCCGTACGTCGGCGCCGGGCACGATCACCCGCTCGAACACGTCGAGGCCGTACATCGTGATCGGCACCCCGGCCGTGAGCAGGATCGCGGCGGCCTCCGGGTCGTGCCACACGTTGAACTCGGCGACCGGCGTCGCGTTGCCGGTGGCCACCGCGCCGCCCATGAACACGATCCGCTCGATGTTGCCGGTGACCTCCGGGTGGGTGCGCAGCAGCAGCGCGATGTTGGTCAGCGGCGCGGTGGGGATCAGGGTGACCGGCCGCGGGGAGGCGAGGATCTCCCGGCGCAGCAGTGTCACCGCGTCCACGCCGGCGGGGGCGCGGGTGGGGGCGGGCAGCCCGAGGTCGCCCATGCCGTCGTCCCCGTGCACGTGCCGCGCGGTGCGCACGCCCTCGATCAGCGGCCGCTCGGCACCCCGGGCGACCGGGACGTCCGGCGCGCCGGCCCGCTCCAGCACGGTCAGCGTGTTCCGGACGACCCCCGCCACGTCCGTGTTCCCGGCCACGCAGGTGACCGCGCGCAGGTCGAGGCGCGGGTGCCGGACCGCCAGCAGCAGGGCCAGGGCGTCGTCGATGCCGGTGTCGCAGTCGATGATCACCGGAATGGGCTGCTGCTGGTCGGAGGCGGTCGTCACGGCGGGCTCCTTACGGTGCGTGTGGTGCGCCGGTGACCCTACGCGGCTTCGGCACGTGACCCCGCGGCCCGGGGCGCGCGCCCCGTCCCCGGGCGGCGGGCGGGGTGTCCGGTGCGGGGCGTCAGTGGACGATCGCCAGTTCGTGCGAGGTGGTGTTGAGGCGCCGGCCGCCGTCGTCCGTGCAGGTCACCACGTCCTCGATGCGGACGCCGAAGCGGTCGGGGAGGTGGATGCCGGGCTCGATGGAGAAGCACATGCCGGGTTCGAGCGGCTGCTCCTCGCCCTCCGCCAGATAGGGCGGCTCGTGGGTGGTGACGCCGACGCCGTGGCCGGTACGGAGCGCGCCGTGCCCGGCGTGGCCGGCCTCCTCGAGCACCGCGCGGGCCGCCCGGTCGACCTCCTGGCACGACACCCCGGGCCGCACCGCCTCGAACGCCGCCCGTTGTGCGGCCCGTACCGTCTCGTGGACCCGGCGCTCCTCGTCCGTCGGCACCCCGACGTGGACGGTGCGGGCGGTGTCGAAGCCGTAGCCGTCGCGCAGGCCGCCGAAGTCCAGGACGACCATGTCGCCGTCCCCGATGACCCGGTCACCGGGCCGGTGGTGCGGGTCGGCGGCGTGCGGGCCGGCGCCGACCACCGTGAAGTCGACCCGGCTGTGGCCGTGCTCGCACAGCAGCCCGGCCAGGTCGGCGGCCAGCTCGCGCTCGCTGCGCCCGCCGAAGCGCAGCCCGAGGACCTCCTCGTACGCGGCGTCCGCCGCCGCTGCCGCGGCTGCCAGCCGGGCCACCTCCTGCTCGTCCTTCACCGCGCGCCGCATGGGCAGCACGACGGACAGCGGCTGGTAGGTGGCGAGCGGAAGGGAGCTCTGGAGGCAGAGCAGGTGCAGCGCCCAGGTCGCGTCGGAGACGGCGTAGCGGCCGTGCGGACGCAGCAGCCCGGCCGCGGCGGCGTAGGCGTCCTGGCCCTCCCACCAGTCGAAGACGCGGAGCGCGCCCGCGCCGGGAGCGGCCTCGGCGGACGGCCGGTCGACCGCCGGCACCAGCAGCCGGGGCTGGGAATTGGCGGTGAGCACCAGGAGGGTGAGGCGTTCGGTGGGCGCGGTGGGCCGGTAGCCGCACAGCCACACCATGTCGGGGCTGGGCGTGACCAGCACCCCGGCGAGCCCGAGGGCGGCGGCCTCGTACGCGGTGCGCTCCATGCGGGCCGCGTACACCTCGTCCGTGAAGGAGGCCGGGGTGTCGTCACCCGCGCCCGGCACGGGCGTCTCACCGGTCCCGCCGGCCTCGCGGGTCCCACTGGTCTCGTCGGTCACGTGTGCCTCACCCGCCTCGGGCGGGCCGTGCGCGGCCGGCGCCGGAGCACGGCCCGCGTGGGCCACGGCGACTCAGACGCGGCCCGGCCCACCGCCGCCGAAGGATCCGCTCGATCCCGGCGACCAGCGGCGCCGGTGCTGGTCGTCGCCGCGGCGGCTGCCCGCGTGGTGCAGCTGGTAGGGCATGAGCCGGGGGCTTCCGTCCTCGTTCAGCGGGATCTCGTCGGGTTCGCGCATCTCCCGTTCCTCGTGGACGGGGCCGGTGTCCGGAAGGTGCGGCTGTTCGTCGGCGCGGGGTCGGTCGGGCTCCCGGATCATGACCCCGATGCCCCTGCGCACGGCCCAGATCAACGCGCCGGCGATCACCAGCCCGATGACGAAGACCACCACCACTTTCAGCCCGCCCGAGGGCGCGGCCAGCAGTACATACGTTGCCGTACTCATGTTCTGATTATGTACCCCCAAATGAGATAAAGCGCCTGATATGTCTGGGGTTCCGTTCCGTGATTGGGGTGGGCCGGGGGCTGGTACCCGGGCGGCACGGGGCGGTGTCGGCCTCGGGCCTCCGTCCCCTCCCGCGTCACCGGAACCGGTGGAAGGAGCACGCCCATGACCGCGCCGCTGACGGCCGACGCCCATGAGTACGGCCTGGTCGGGGACGGCGTCGCCGACGACGGGCCGGCCCTGCAGAAACTGGTGGACGCGCTCGGCGACGCCACCGCCGCCGACGGCCGGCCGCGCACCGTACGCGTGCCCGCCGGGCGCTACGCGGTCCGGGACCGGCCGGTGCTCTGGCGCAGCGGCGTCTCGCTGGTCGGCGCCGGACGCGGCGCCACGTGCTTCGAGCTGTCCAACCCCGGAGCGCCCACCCGGCCGGTGCCGCTGGCCTGGTTCACCACCGCGCAGCACGGCGCGGGCCGGGACCGCCACATCGCCGACGTCACCTTCGCCCACTTCGAGATCGACGGCCTGCGCGTGGAGACCGAGGAGTACGAGGTCCTGGCCAAGGGCCTGGGTCTGCAGTACGTGCTGCGCGGGCGCTTCACCGACCTGTACATCCACGACACCGCCGCCACGGGCTTCGGGTGCGACTTCCTCCAGGACACCGTGGTGGAGGGGGTACTGACCGAGCGGTGCGGGCGGCAGGACCCCGGCGAGGAGATGGGCGGCGCCGGCATCGGGATCGGGGTCGGCGGGTGGGGGCCGGTCGAGCGGCTGGCGGTGACCGACTGCGCCGCACGCGGCAACGGCACCAACGGCATCTTCCTCGAACTCCAGCAGGACCACTGGGTCCCGCCCCGCGGCATCCGCATCACCGCCTGCCACACCGAGGACAACCGCTACGGCATCTCCGACTGGGGCGCCGACGGGCTGATCGTCACCGGCTGCACCATGCTCGGCAACCACGTCGCCGGGTTCGACGTGTCGGCGCAGGGCACGACGAGCGTCGGCGGCCGCGGCGGCATCGTCACCGGGTGCGTGATCGACGCCAACCCCGGGGACGGCATCGCGCTCGGCAACACCCCCGGGCCGTACGGCTTCCACGGCAACCGCGTCAGCAACAACGGCCGGTACGGCTACTGGGAGCACAACCTGGCCGGCGGCGACCAGGAACCCGCCACGGACATCGTCCTGGAGTCCAACGACATCCACGACAACGCGCTGGACGGCATCCGCGTCGACGCCCCACTGCACGAGCCCGCGTTCCTCGGCAACCGGATCCGCGGCAACGGCCGCCGCGCCGCACCTGGAACCCGGGGCGGCGGCGAGGGCGTCCACTGCGGGCCGCTGTCCCTGACCGACGAACGGGCCGACTGGCTCCCCGGCGGCCACCGCGGCAAGGAGCTGACCGTCGGCGGCCCCGGGGAGACCGAGGTCACCGCCGTGGTCGTCGACAACACCGCGACCGGGCTGACCCTCGCCCCGAGGCGCCCGGGTGCCGACACCGCCTGGCCCGACGGCACCCCCGGCCCCGGCACCGCCTACCGCCTCCCGGACTGCCCGGCCCCGCGCACCGGCCTCACCGCCGCGGCCGCCGTGACCCACCCGTACGTCCACGGCAACCGCGTCCGCGACGACGGGCACCCCCGCACCCAGATCCACGCCGTGTGGATCGCGCCCGAGGCCACCTGGACCGGCGGCCGCGTCTCCGGCAACGACTTCAGCGGCAACGCCGCGGCGCCCACCCGCTTCGACTCGGCACCGAGCGGCGGCCGCTGGCGCGACAACGCGGGCTGAGGGCTCGGCGCGGACGGTGAGGTGACGCGGGCTGGCGGGTCGGCGCGGCCCGGCGGTGGCGACGCGGGCCGGCGGGGACGGCGTGGACCGGCGCGGCGGCGCGGGCCGGCGGGGTCGGCGGTGTGTGGTGTGGGCTGAAGCCGCGACCTGGGCTGATGGGTCGGCGCGGACGGTGAGGCGACACGGGCCGGCGGGTTGGCGCGGCCCGGCGGGGGCGACGCGGGCCGGCGGGACGGCGCGGATCGGCGGGGTGACGCGGGCTGGCGGGACGGCGTGGGCCCACGCAGGTCGGCGGGGCGACGTGGGCTGGCGGGTTGGCGCGGGACGGCGGGACGGCGTGGGCCGACGCAGGTCGGCGGGGTGACGTGGGTCGGCATGGGCGGCGCGGGCTGGCGGTGTGGCGTGGGCCGAAGCCGCGACGTGGGGCTGATGACTCGGCGCGGACGGTTAAGGCGACGCGGGCCAGTGCGGCGGCGTGGGCCGGTGAGGGGGCGTGGGGCGGCTCGGCGGCGTGGGGCGGTGTGGTGGTCTCCGTGTTGTCAGGGTGCTCGCAGCGCGTCCACCGCGATCCGGGCCGCGGTGCCGATCACCGCGTCCGCTGCCGGGAGCACGGCCGCCGTGTGGGCGGTGCGGGTGAAGACGGCGACGGCGTAGCGGCCGCCGTCCGGGTACTCGACGACGCCGATCTCGTTGCGCAGCGTCGGCAGGCTGCCGGTCTTGCCGGCCACGTGCACGTCGTCGAAGGGGAAGCCGGCGGCCAGACGGTGCGGCCACACCTGGAGGCCCATGATCCGGCGCATCGCGGCGCCGTACTCCGGCGGGCAGGCCTCGTCCCGCCACACCGCGCCGAGCAGGCGGGTCATGTCCCGGGGCGTGCTGCGGTTGGTGCGGGCCGGGTCCAGGGCGCGCAGCCGGGTGATGACGTGCGGGTCGGTCAGCGCCCGGGCACCGTCGGGCCCGGCGTCCTCGCGCATGGTGCCCAGCATCTCGCCGAAGCCGTACACCGCCCGCGTCCGGGTGAGGCCGAGCCGGGCGGTGGTGCGGTTGACGGCGTCCAGACCGACCCGGCGCAGCAGCAGGTCGGCGGCGGTGTTGTCGCTGACGGACATCATCAGGTACGCCGCGTCGCGCAGGGACAGCCGTACCGGGTCGAGCATGGCCGCGAGCCCCGTGGGCCCCGGGGTGCGTCCGGCGGGCGGGCACTCGACCTGCTCGGTCAGGTCCAGCGCCCCGGCCGCCGCCAGCTCGTGCAGCGTCACCAGTACACACGCCTTGTGGACGCTCGCCGTGCACACCGCCTGGTCCGCCCCGGTCCCGACCTGCGCCCCCGAGTCGATGTCCACGGCGTGCAGCCACCCGGTGACCCCGGCGTCGGCGAAGGCCGCGTCGAGCCGGGCGGCGGTGGCGGTGTCGGTCATAGCCAGAACTCCGATGCCGGACGAAGGTGCAGCGGCCGGGCGGCCGTCTCGGCGTGGGCGCCGGCCGTGGTGCGCAGGGCGTGGGTGGCCGCGTCCGCGAAGGCGCCGACGGCGGCGTCGCCGCGCCCCCTGGGCCAGGCCGCGGAGTGCCGCCACGCGGGCGGCGCCCCGGCCAGCGGGCGCCAGACCAGGTCCGGGTCGCCGGGGGTCACGAGCCGGGTGTCGCGGGGGCCGAGGGCGACGGCCCCGGACGACAGGACCAGCCCGCGGACGAAGCTGGCGCCCTGGCCGTGCCGTACGGCCGGGGGCGTGTAGCCGCCCCGGGCGCAGGCGGTGAGCAGGTCGTCGTAGACCGCGGGGGCGTCGGCGCGCGGGAAGAGGACCAGGTCGTAGCCGGTGAGGGCGGCGAGCGGCACCTCGTCCAGCCCGGTCTGCGGGGCGCCGCGCGGCAGCAGTACGCCGAGGTCGCGGCGGAGCACCGGGCCCAGCTCCAGGCCGGTGACGTCGCAGGGGTGGTGGATGAGGCCGACGTCCAGCTCGTGAGCGGCGAACCCGGCGAGCTGCTGGGCGGTGGTCAGCTCGTGCAGCTCCAGTTCGAGCCCCGCGTGCCGGCGCCGGAAGCCGGCCAGCAGCGCGGCGACGGTCTCGCCGGAGATGTCGGGGGACAGGGCGGCACGCAGCAGGCCGCTCTCGCCGTCCCGGATGCGCCGCGCGGCGGTCCGCAGGGACTCGGCGCGGGCCAGCAGCTCGCGGGCCTCGGCGAGCAGCAGCGTGCCCGCCTCGGTGATCGTCACCTGGCGGCTGGTGCGCTCGAAGAGCCGGACACCCAGCTCCTTCTCCAGCCGCTGGATGCGCTGCGACAGGGGTGGCTGGGCCATGCCGAGCCGGGCGGCGGCACGCCCGAAGTGTGACTCTTCTGCAACAGCCACAAAGCACTCCAGGTGCCGCACCAGGTCCACGACCAGTAATCATATCGGGGATTGATCGATCCGACATCCATATCGGTCTTGGACAGGGGCTCCGCGGGGTTGCTCTCCTCGGGCCATGCTCTCCTTTGGTGAACGTTCCCGCCGCTGGCCCGGCGTGCTCGCCCTCGCCCTCGTCCTTCCGCTGGCCGGCTGCGCCACCGACGCCGACCGTCCGGACGCGGCACCGCCGTCGAGCGGGTCGTCCGGCACCAGTAGCGGCACCGGCGGCGGCACCGGCGGCGGTACGGGTACGGCTACCGCGGCACCCGGAACCCGCGAACAGCTCCGGGTGGACGGCGACGTCCGCCAGTACCTCCTGCACCGGCCCGCCTCCACCCCCGCGTCCGCCACCGCCGACGGCCCGCGGCCTCTCGTAGTCGCCTTCCACGGCCGCGGCGCCGACGCCGCCGAGCTGCGCGCGAAGACCCGGCTGGAGAAGGCGGCCACCGCGCGGGGCATGCTCGTCGCCTTCCCCGAGGGCCTGGGCCACGGCTGGGGCGCGGGCACCCGGGCGACGAAGCAGCGCCCCGATCCCGACCTGGACGTACGGTTCACCGAGGCGCTGATCAAGCACTTGGTCCGCACCGAGCGGGCCGACCCCGAGCGGATCTACGTCGCCGGGTTCTCCAACGGCGGCTCGATGGCCCTGCGCATGGCCGCCGAGCGCCCCGCCCTGCTCGCGGGCGCGGCCTCCGTCTCCGGCCAGCTGCCCACGGGCGACGCCGCGGTGGAGCCCACCGGGCCCGTCCCGGTCATGGTCGTCTACGGCGCCGACGACCCCGTACGGCCCCTCGCCGGTCTGCCCACCCCGCCGCCGGACCCCGAGGAGCCGATCCTGCCGACCCGGTCGGCCCGGGACACCGCGGCGGCGTTCGCGCAGGCCGGGGGCGCGGGCGAGCCGGTCACACGGGAGGAGAAGGGCTACGACCGGACGGTGTGGCGGTTGGCGGCCGACGCCCCCGGCGGCGACCGGCGGCCCGACGGCACCGTGCAACTCCTCGTGGTCCACGACGCCGGTCACACCTGGCCGGGCTCGACCGTGCCCCCGCCCGAGGGATTCGGCCCGGTCGGCAAGGCCCCGAACGCCACCGACACGATCCTCGACTTCTTCACCGACCCCGGCCCCGACTCCGACGCCGACCCTGACCCCGGCCCCGGCCGCTGACCGACAAGGACCTTCCCATGTCCGACTCCCCCTACCTCGCCTCCCCCCGCCGCCGCAGGCCCCGCAACGGTGTGCGGGCCGTCGCCGCCGTCGGGGTCGTGCTCGCGATCGCCGCGGGCGGCTCGTACGCCGCCGGGTTCGGCCCCTTCGCGCGCGGCGACGACGGCCCCGACCCCGCCGCGATGAAACAGGCGCGCGCCTTCCTCGCCGACTGGGCCGCCGGGCGCCTGCCGAGCGCGGCGGGCCGCACCACCGAACCGGACAAGGCGCAGGAGGTGCTGCAGAGCTTCACCGCGGGCCTCGACATCGAGAAGCCGAAGCTGACGGCGGCGGACGACGGGGTGAAGGAGGACGAGGACGGCACCCTCGGTGTCCCGTTCACCGCGAGGATGCCGGTCACCGGCCTGGGCACCTGGACGTACGAGTCGCGGCTGCCGCTGCGCGAGCAGGACGGCGGCGGCTGGAAGGTGGACTGGCGGCTGTCCCTGGTGCACCCGAGGCTCAGTGACACCGAGAAGTTCCGCCTGGAGCGCGAGGAGACCGCCCCGCCGAAGGTCACGGACCGCGAAGGCACCTCCCTCGTGGGCGCCGACTACCCCTCCCTGGCCCCGCTCCTGGGCCGGCTCGCCGGTGCCGCGGGCGGTGGCGGCGGTCCGCGCGGCGCGGTCGAACTGGTCGACCGGGCCAGCGGCCGGACCGTGCGCACCGAGGCCTCCTTCGGCAAGAAGCCCGACCCGGCGACGGCGGACCGGCCCGTACGCACCACCCTGGACGCCACCTGGCAGGCGGCCGCCGAGAAGGCGCTCGGGAAGGCCGACGGCAAGAACGCCGCCCTGGTCGCCCTGCGCGTCGACAACGGCGAGGTGCTCGCCCTCGCCAACTCCCCCTCCTCCGGCTTCAACCGCGCCGCCTCCGGCACCTACGCGCCCGGCTCCACCTGGAAGATCGTCACCAGCAGCGCCCTGCTGCTCAAGGGCGCGGTCGCGCCCGACGACGTCGTGGACTGTCCCAAGTACCTGACGGTGGGCAAGGAGTTCCACAACGTCGAGACCTCCGAACACCCGGGCGCCACCTTCCGCAAGGACTTCACGGAGTCCTGCAACACCGCCTTCATCAGCCTGCGCGGCAAGCTCGACGACGGGGAGCTGGGCAAGGTCGCCCGCACCTACTTCGGGGTCGGCCAGGAATGGCACGTCGGCATCCCCACGTACGACGGCTCGGTGCCGG
The DNA here is from genome assembly GCF_003950055.1 of Streptomyces sp. KPB2. Lineage (NCBI taxonomy): Bacteria > Bacillati > Actinomycetota > Actinomycetes > Kitasatosporales > Streptomycetaceae > Streptomyces > Streptomyces sp. KPB2. The sequence goes on along the minus strand of NZ_CP034353.1, from coordinate 4,007,393 downwards.
CGCCCAAGGACGCGACGGAGAAGGCGGCGTCGATGATCGGGCAGGGCCGGGTCCAGGCCAACCCGCTGATCATGGCGTCGGTGACGGCCACCGCGGTCTCCGGCGAGTTCCACCAGCCGTCGCTGACCGCGGGCAACCAGGACGGGACGCGCACCGAGCCGCTCCCCGACGAGGTCGTCGCCCAGCTGCGCGAGCTGATGCGGGCCACCGTCACCGACGGCACCGCGCGCGTGCTGGCCGACCTGCCCGGCGAGGTCGGCGCCAAGACCGGCACCGCCGAGGTCTCCGACGACCAGGACAACAACGGGTGGCTCGTCGCCCACCGGGGCAACGTGGCCGTCGCCGTCGTGGTCGAGGAGGGCGTCACCGGCGGCGGCTCGGCGGGGCCGGTCGTGCACAGCCTGCTGTCGGCCGTACCGGAGGACCCGTCCTGACCGGGCCGGCGGGAGGCGGGTCAGCCCCGGGGCGTGTCCTGGGTGCCGGTGCCGGTGTCGGGGTCCTCGCGCCGGACCGCCTCCCCCTGGATGACGCGCGGGGTCCCCGGCTCGTCCGCGTCCCTCGCGGCACGGGCCTCGGACTTGAGGATGCGGGCCGACTTGCCCGCCGAGCGGGTCAGCTCGGGGAGCTTCTTGATGGCGAGGACGGCGGCGACGACGATGAGAATGATCGCGAGTTCGCTGAGTCCGAACACGGTGCTCCCCTGGTGAACGTGCGGTGCGGGCCCGCGGCACGGGCCCGCACACGGAATCTACGGCAAGGTCGGCGGTCCCGGCGCCGCGGGCCGGGGCCTCGCAGGTCGCGGAGGCCCCGGGGGCTTCAGTGCCTCAGGGGCCGCAGAGGCCGCAGAGGCCTCAGGGGCCTCAGGGGCCTCAGAGGTCGAACTCGTGCGGCGGCAGGTCCAGGGCGTAGCAGGCCTCGCGGACCACGGCGCGCTCGTCCTTGTCGAAGTCCCCGTCGGCACCGCCGATCACGATGCCGATCTGCACCACGGCCCGGGCCTCGGCGGGCTTCTTCTTCGCCTTGGCGATCTCCTGGAGGATGCCGACCTTGCCGAAGGCGAAGTCGGCGGTCAGCTTGTCCAGATTCTCCTCGAACCGGCGGCGCAGGTCGTCGGCGGGGAAGTTCTGCAGCACCTCGTTGGTCGAGATCAGCTGGGCGACCCGCTGCCGCTCCGAGGGGTCGACGGTGCCGTCGGCCGCGGCGACCAGCGCGCACATCGCCATGCTCGCGTCGCGGAAGGCACCGCTCTTGAGGTCGTTCTTCTTCGCCACGAGCTGCGTCTGCATCTGCGACGCGGACTCCTTGAAGCGGTCCCACAGGGCCATGAGAACTCCGTACTCCGTACCGGTCGGAAGGGAAAGGGGGTGATCCTGACCCTCTACAGCACTGTAGAAGTTATCAGTCCTCCTCGTCCTCCGAGTCGCCCTCGAAGAAGTCCCCCACCTCGTCGACGACTTCCGCCGCCACCATCCCCCCGGCGATCCCCGCCGCGCCCGCGACGACGGCGGCGCCGATCCCGGGCCCACCGCCCGAGTGCCCCGACCCGTGATCGCCGTATCCCGACTCGTGACCGGCGTACCCGGACTCGTGGCCGTACACCGCGTGGGAGCCGTACGACGCACGGTGCTCGACCAGCTCCTGGATCCAGCCGTCGACGAGGGCGTTCCAGTCCTGCGGTCCCGCGGGGCCCTCGTGCGGCACGGAGAAGCGGCTGAGCGCGTCGTGGCCGCCGTGACCCTCGTGTCCGTCGGCGAACGGGCCGCCTCGCTTGTCCGCCTCCAGCACCACCTCCAGGGCGCCTGGAACGGCCAGGAACGTCAGCTCGATCTCGTTGACCTGGTGGGCGTAGCGCGGGGGCGGGGTCAGCTCGATCTCCTGGTAGAAGGGCAGCTGCTGACCGGTGCCGCCGATGCGGCCGTACTCCAGGTCGGCGGAGCGGAAGCCGAAGCCGAGCTGTCCGAGGGCCTCCAGGACGGCCTCCTGGGCCGGAAGCGGCGCCACGGTCAGCGGGTCCAGGTCGCCCTTGTCCCGGGCGCCGGCGACCGCCAGCTCCGTGCGCACGCCGAGCACGATGCCCAGGGGCTGCCCGTGCAGCTCTGTGGCCGGGGTCTCCCAGGGCAGCGGCACCGCGAACGGCAGGCTGGTCTCCTCGCCCGCCGCGAGCCGGAAGGCGCCGCCGACGACGTGCCGGTCGAAGGCGATCACGCCCTCTCCGTCGCCGTGCTCCTCGTGCTCGGTCTCCACGCGGGCCACCAGCTCCAGCGCGACCTGCTCGACGTCGTGGTCGACGGTGCCGCCGACCAGGTGGACCCGGCCCGACAGCATGCCCCCCGGTCGGGCGGCGCCCGGGTCGAGGACCGTGTCCACCGTGGGTCCGCCCACACCGAGGGAACCGAGCAGCCGCTTGAACACCATCGAGGCGTTCACTCCTTCACGTTCGTGCGGGAACTCCTGCGAGAGCACCCGTGGGAACAACCGGAATCCTCCGGCCGTTCTCTACAGGCGAGTAGAAGCATAGGGGTCTCAGGACTCCCGATCTTTTTGCTCGTCCTTTACCATGAGGGAGAACCCTCGGGTGCCCGGCTGGTACCGGCGCCCACCGACCCCGTTAAGGAGTCCCGTTCCGTAATGGAGCCCCCTAGTACCGGCCGTGCCACGGCCGGCCCGTCTGTTCCCCCGGTTACGCGTGAGGGAAGCGGGGTGGCACGGTGACCGAGGTCCTGCTGCTCCTGCTGGCCCTCCTCCTCACCCTCGCGTGCGCGCTCTTCGTCGCGGCCGAGTTCTCCCTCACCACCGTCGAGCGCGGTGACCTGGAGCGGGCCGCCGAGTCCGGTGAGCGCGGCGCCGACGGCGCCCTGAAGGCCGTACGCTCGCTGACCCTCCAGCTGTCCGGCGCCCAGCTCGGCATCACCGTGACCTCGCTGGTCATCGGCATGCTCGCCGAGCCGTCGATCGCCGTGCTGCTGCGCGGCCCGTTGACGGCGATCGGCCTGGGCGGCGCCGCCTCCACGGTGGCGACCCTGCTCGGCGTGATCCTGTCCACCGTCGTCCTGATGGTCGTCGGCGAGCTGGTCCCCAAGAACTGGGCGATCTCGCGTCCGCTGGCCGTCGCGAAGGTCGTCGCGGGCCCGCAGCGCGGCTTCACCACCGCCTTCGGCCCCTTCATCCGGCACCTGAACAACACGGCGAACCGCTTCGTGCGCCGCTTCGGCCTGGAACCGGCCGAGGAACTGGCGTCCGCCCGCAGCGCCGAGGAACTGGTCGCCCTGGCCCAGCACTCGGCCGCGGAGGGCGCCCTGGAGGCGGACTCGGCGGAGCTGTTCGTCCGTACGCTCCACCTGAGCGAGCTGACCGCGGAGAACGTCATGACCCCGCGCGTGGACGTCAAGGCCCTGGAGGCCCACGCCACCGCCGCCGACGCCGCGAACCTCTCGCACGCCACCGGCCTGTCCCGCTTCCCGGTCTACCGGGACAGCCTGGACGACGTCGTCGGCACGGTCCACATCCGCGACGTGCTGGCCCTGGAGCCGGACGAGCGCCGGACCACCCCCGTCACCGAGCTGGCCACCGCGCCCCTCCTGGTGCCGGACAGCCTGCCCGCCGACCGCCTCCTGGAGCGCATGCGCGCCACCCGCACCATGGCCGTCGTCATCGACGAGTACGGCGGTACGGCGGGCGTGGCGACCGTCGAGGACATCGTCGAGGAGGTCGTCGGCGAGGTGCGCGACGAGCACGACCCGGTCGAGATACCGGACCTGCTGCCCGCCCCCGCCGACGAGGACGGCCGCGCGGCCTGGGAGGCCGACGGCTCGCTGCGCCTGGACCACCTGGAGCGCATCGGCCTGACCGCGCCGGAGGGCCCGTACGAGACCCTGGCCGGCCTGGTCGCCACCCACCTGACGCGCATCCCCGCCAAGGGCGACGTGGTCGCCCTCGACGGCTGGCGCATCGACGTCCTCGACGTCGACCACCACCGCGCCGACCGCCTGCGCGTCACGGCCCCCGCGCCGGACGACGCGTCGCCGGCGCACGGAGACGCGGCGCCCGAGGACGCGCCGCGCGAGCAGTCGGCCGGCGACCGGTCGGCGCACGAAGAGCGGGAGCTGGCCCGATGACCGTCGTACAGCTCTTCATCGGCGCGCTGACGCTGCTGACCAACGCGTTCTTCGTGGGCGCCGAGTTCGCCATGATCTCGGTGCGCCGCAGCCAGATCGAGCCGCGCGCGAAGTCGGGCGACAAGCGGGCCCGGATGACCCTGTGGGGCCTGCGGCACATCTCCCAGATGATGGCCACGGCCCAGCTCGGCATCACCGTCTCCTCCCTGGTGCTCGGCGCGGTCGCGGAGCCGGCCATCGCGCACCTGATGGAGCCGGTGTTCGAGGCGGTCCACATGCCGCACGCCCTGGTCCACCCGGTCGCCTTCGCCATCGCCCTGACCCTGGCGACGTACCTGCACATGCTGATCGGCGAGATGATCCCGAAGAACATCGCGCTGGCCGCCCCGGCGACCACCGCGCTGCTCCTCGGCCCGCCGCTGGTCGCCCTCACCCGGGCCCTGAAGCCGGTCGTGTTCGGCATCAACGCCTTCGCCAACACGCTCCTCAAGCTGCTGCGGGTGGAGCCGAAGGACGAGGTCGAGGCCGTCTTCACCGACGACCAGCTGGCCCGCATGGTGGTCGACGCCAGCGAGGCCGGACTGCTCACCCCGGCCGACGGCGAACGCCTGCGCGACGCGCTGGAACTGGGCACCCGCCCGGTCGGCGAGATCCTGGTCCCGGTCCAGAAGATGCGCACGGTCCCGCACACGGTCACCCCGGCCGAGCTGGAACGCCTGGCCGCCCACGCGGGCTACTCCCGCTTCCCGGTCACCGGCCCCGGCGGCACCGTCCTCGGCTACCTGCACATCAAGGACACCCTGGGCCTGACCGACCGCGAGAGCCCCTTCCCGCGCACGGCCCTGCACCGCGTCACCCGCGTCCGCATCGACACCCCCCTGGACGACACCCTCACCGCCCTGCGCACGGAGGACAGCCACCTCGCCGCCGTCACCGGCGAGACGGGCGCGGTCCTGGGCTTCGTCACGATGGAGGACGTCCTGACGGAACTGGTGGGCCCGACGACCCCGGTGGCGCCCTAGCGGGCCCCGACGCGGCCGGCCGCCCCACCGGCCGGCCGCGCACCGGTGCCCCGAACCGGGCGCCTTGCGTACTCCGCCCCCGATTGCCCCCACCACGCATTAGAGTGCCGCCGTGCGTTGACTGTGCCGTGTGTCACACAGCGCGTGATGGCGGACGGGCGAGGGGAGCCCGTCCGGGCTCGAGAGCAAGTGTCTGGGGGGTTCCATGCACGACATGGTCAAGGGGTCCAACATCGCCCTGTCGGCGCTGAGCGACAGCGTCGGCTCGGTGATCGTGAGCCTGGGGTGGGCCAGCCCGACCGGCGAGGGCGACGCGGACGTGTCCGTTCTCCTGCTGGGCGGACAGGGGAAGGTGCGCAGTGACGCCGACTTCTACTTCTACAACAATCCGGTCGCTGCCGACGGCAGTGTGCAGCTCCTGGGCAAGGGCCCCGCGGGTGAGGGGAGCGAGGACCGCATCGTCTTCGACCTGACGGCGGTCGCGCCGGACGTCGAGCGCGTGGTCGTCGCGGCGAGCCGGTACGAGGGCGCCAGTTTCGGGGAGCTGGACGACCTCCGTATGACCTTGGCCGACGGAACCGGCGACGACCTGTTGCGGTTCGAGATCGAGGACGCCGGGTCGGTGAGCGCCTTCATCTTCGGCGAGCTGTACCGGCGTGGTGAGGACTGGAAGTTCCGGGCCGTCGGCCAGGGATACGACAACGGCCTGGCCGGGCTCGCGACGGACTTCGGCGTGGACATCGAGGACGACGCGGCCGCTGCGGACGAGCAGCCGGACGAAGAGGCGGAGGACACCGCGCGGCCCGCGTCCGGCACCGAGGAGCAACCGACCCGTGCCGGGCAGCCGGAGCCCTCGCCCGTGGCGTCGGCGGAGCAGGTGCCGCCCACGACGTTGGAAGCGGTTCCCGCTCCCCGGCGGTCCGAGGAGGACGCGCCGCCGAAGAAGGCCACCGCACGGCCGCGCACCGCCAAGAAGAAGGTCACCCTGCCCAAGGTGGTGAAGAAGTCCCTCGCGGAGAACGACTCCTGGAGAGAGGCGAGGCTCTTCCCGGTGTCCGCGCTCAAGAGCGACCGGGATCGTGAGATGCGCGCCACCTCGGTGCTGCTGTCGGTGATGGCGCAGGTGCCCGAGTTCGGCAGGAGACTCACCGCCGCCTTCGGCGCTCCGGCCGGCCGCATGGAGACCTTCACCGAGGTCTCGCTGCCGCACGGCGACACCCCGCGCCGTCCCGACGGCGTGATCCGGGTCGAGCGGGCCGGCAAGTTGTGGACCGCGCTGGTCGAGACCAAGACCAATGGCAACGCCCTCAAGCCCGAACAGGTGCAGGCGTACGCGGACATCGCCGCGCGTCGTGGCTACGAGGCCGTCATCACGCTGTCCAACGACGTCGCGCTGGAGGGCAGCCCACTCGTCGACATCAAGATCGACGGCCGGCGCAAGCACAAGGTCGCCCTGTGGCACCTGTCCTGGGCCGAGGTGGCCCACCAGGCGCAGATGCTGCTGCGGCACGAGGGCGTCGGCAACGCCGCACACGCCTGGCTGCTGCAGGAGCTTCTCCACTATCTCCAGCACGAGAACTCGGGCTGCCACGGCTTCCAGAACATGGGGGCGGCCTGGGTGCCCGTGCGCCGCGGCATCGACGACGAGACTTTGTGCCAGGGCGACCCGCGCCTGCTGGAGGTGGTCGAGAGCTGGGAGCGTCTCATCAGGCAGGTCTGTCTGGGACTCGGCGGTGAGCTCGGGCACAAGGTGCTCCCCGTACGGCGTGCCAAGCGCGGAGCCGACCCCGAGGCACGGCGGGCCGACATGGCGGACCGCCTCTGCACGGACGGCAGACTGCACGCGGAACTGCGCATCGAGGGCACCCCGGGCGTCCTGGCGATCACCGCCGACCTGCGCACCGGCAAGCTGCGCACGTCCTTCGACATCCCCGCACCCGAGCAGGGCTACCCCCTGACCTGGTCCAAGCGCCTCATCAGGCGGCTGGCCGAGGCACCGGCCGACCTGCACGTCGAGACCCTGGTCGAGGGGGAGGCGGGCGGACCGCGGGGCACCCTGGAGCGACTCCGCCCGGAACCCGGGGACATGCTCCCGAAGAACGGCGCCCAGATCACCGGCTTCCGGCTCTCCCTCTTCAAGGGCATGGGCAACTCCCGCGGCAAGACCGAGTCGGGCTTCATCCGCAGCGTCGACGACGCCGTGCATCGGTTCCACGGCTCCGTCATCGCCTCTTTGGACCGGTCGGCTCCGCGACCGGCGCCCTCGGCGGAGCGCGCCGCCGCGACCTGATCACCGAACGGAGCCGAGGAGCCCCGGCCACGCGGGCGGCCGGGGCTGTTCCGCGCCGGGGAGTGAGACTCGGTGCGTGTTCGAGACGATCTGGTGGCGTTGCCACATACGTGCCAACGACCGGCGCGCGGCCGAGCGTGTGGTCGGCCGGCTTGCGGCCCGGCTGGACCGGCCTCTCCGGACCGAGACCTACGAGCGGTACGGGAGATACCCGGAGCTGGCGCAGCTGTGCCTGATGTCGCCGCTCGGGGCGGTCGGTCCGGCGGCCGCGCTCCACACCGTTCTGCGAAGCGCCTGGCTGCTCGCATCGCCCTGGGCGTTGGGCGCCCCGACGGCGGACGGTGAATTCGACGGGGTGGCCTCGGTGAGCATCGGGTCCCGTTTCGTCGTCCCGGGAGTCGAGTGGATGGAGTTCCACGTCAATGACCTGCGGTGAAGGGAGCGTTGACGTTCCCGGCCGGGGGGAACCTGCGCGTGATCGCGTTCGTCTCCCCCCACGACAGCGAAAACCGCACCGCCGGGGAGACACCCATGACCATGGTCGGCCTGTTCTGGATCACTGAGGAGTGCGTGTACCTGGGTGCCGAACCCACCGGTACGGCGCCCGGTGTGCGGCTGACCGAGGGTGGGGTGGAGGTCCTGGGGCAGGAGCAGGACGGGCGGTCCTGGGGGTGGGACGAGGTGCGGGGGCTGGACGTGCGGGACGTGGCCGTGCGGTCCGAACGGCGGCGGCTGGCGTCCATGGCGTTCGACTCGTTCGTCGTGCTGTTCACGGGCGACGGCGAGCTGCCGCCGCAGTTCACGGTGTGCGTGGAGACGGAGGGCGACGGCACGGTCGAGGCGAGCGTCCTGGCGGCCGTCACCGGTGGTATCCACACCCCGGACGAGTACGAACTCTCCCGCACCCTCCTCGCCCGCCTCGCCGACGGCACCACCACCGTCGGGGAGCTGGTCGGCTGGCGCCGGGAGGAGCCCGAGGACGTCGCCCCCACCCGGGAACAGCGCCTGGCGCTGCTGCGGGAGTGGACGGCGGCGGCCTCCGTCTGACCGGCCGGCCGGAGTGACCCCCCTCGACCCACTTCGGTACGGTGGCCCCGCCGCACCCACCCCCTACCGGGGTATCACTGCGGGTTGGCTCTCCAGGGGGACGGCGCGGCGCGGCCGGGCACCTAGTCTGGTGACCATGACCTCAGTGGAGGAGGAGCGCCCCCGCGCGCTGCTCGCGGGGGCTTCGCGGCGGTGGGTGCGGGCGTTGCCGTGGGCCGTGGCGTTCGTGCTGTGCGTCGTGCTGCTGCCCACCACCATCGTGGTCCTCACCGCCGACTACGGCTTGGGCGGCCCCGTCGCGAGCGCGCTGGCCGTCGCGCAGGCGGCCCCGCTGCTCCTGGCCGTCGTACGCCCGCTGCACGCCTGGTACGTGGTCGTGCTCGCGGACGTGGCCGGGGCGCTCGCCCTGCTCACCGCCGACTTCGAGGAGCGGCTGCTGTGGCCGTTCCCGCCGATGGAGCTCGTCGGGTACATCGCCCTCTGCCTCGCCCTCGGCCTGCGCGAGCGGCGCCGGACGCTGGTGCTGGTCTGGCTGGTGACGGCGGCCGCCAACATCGGCCTGGGCTTCGCCGCCCCCCACGGCTTCGGCGCCCGCGAACTGCTGTTCACCATCCTCGGCGGCGTCGCGCTCCTGCTGGGCGGGGTGCTGCGCGAGCGGTACGAGGTGCAGCGCAGGCTGGCCGAGCAGGAGACCATCAGCGAGGCCGAGCGGGGCCGGCGCACGCTGCTGGAGGAGCGCGCCCGCATCGCGCGCGAGCTGCACGACGTGGTGGCCCACCACATGTCCGTCATCACGGTCCAGGCGGACACCGCGGAGTACCGCCTCGCGACGCTGCCGCCCCACGTGCGGGAGGAGTTCACGTCCATCGCGGCGACCGCCCGGGAGTCCCTCGGCGAGATGCGGCGGCTCCTCGGCGTCCTGCGCAGCGAGGAGGCGCCCGGCGAGCTGATGCCCCAGCCGGGCCTTGCGCAGATCGGGCAGCTCGTGGAGGCGACGGCGCGCACGGGCGCGCCGGTCGACTTCACCCCCTGCGACCTCTCCCGCGCCGCCGAGGTGCCCGAGGCGGTGGGGCTGTCGGCGTACCGGATCGTCCAGGAGGCCCTGGCGAACGTCGTACGGCACGCGCCGGGCGCCGCGACGCGGGTGTCCCTGGCCGTGTCGGAGCCCGCCGGCGACCGGGGTGGGGAGCGGCTCACCGTCCTGGTCGTCAACGGCCCGCCGCCCGAGCCGCCCGCCGGGCCGCTCGAAACGGGCGGCACCGGGCACGGACTCGTCGGCATGCGCGAGCGGGTGCGGCTCGTCGGCGGCACCCTCGACGTGGGCCCGCTGCCGGACGGCGGCTTCCGGGTCGCCGCACACCTTCCCCTGACCGAAGAGGACTTCACGTGACGACGCGCGTCATCATCGTCGACGACCAGGCCATGGTGCGGGCCGGATTCGCCGCGCTGCTGGCCGCCCAGAGCGACATCGACGTGGTGGGCGAGGCCCCCGACGGTGCGCAGGGCGTCGAGCTGAGCCGGCGTACACATCCGGACGTCGTGCTGATGGACGTGCGGATGCCCGAGATGGACGGCCTGGAGGCCGCGCGCCGGCTGCTCGCGCCCCCGCCCGGGGTCACGCACCGGCCGCGCGTGCTCATGCTCACCACGTTCGACGTCGACGACTACGTCTACGAGGCGCTGCGGGCGGGCGCGAGCGGCTTCCTGCTGAAGGACGCGCCGCCCGCCGACCTCATCGCCGCCGTACGGGTCGTGGCCGCGGGCGACGCGCTGCTCGCCCCCTCCGTGACGCGCCGCCTCATCGCGGACTTCGCCAAGCAGCGCCCCGTCGCCCGGGGCAACCCGGCCCTGCGGCTCAAGGCTCTGACGGAACGCGAGACCGAGGTCCTCACCCACGTGGCCCGCGGGCAGTCCAACTCGGAGATCGCGCGGACGCTGGTGCTGGCCGAGCAGACGGTGAAGACCCACGTCAGCCGCGTCCTGACCAAGCTCGACCTGCGCGACCGGGCCCAGGCGGTCGTCTTCGCGTACGAGTCGGGCCTGGTGGCCCCCGGAGAGCAGTAGTCCGCCCCCCCGACCCCGACCCCCTACCCGGGTATCGGTCCCACATTGGTTCCCGGGTATGACGCCCGGCGGGCAGCCGGCCCCGCACTCTTCACCCCGTCACGCCAGCAAGACGTACGGATGAGGAGACGGGACCATGAGGCTACGCAAGGGCAAGCGGCAGAAGGCCGGCGACCTGCCAGGGGCGGACGGCCTTCCCGGCGCCCCGGCCGCCACACCCGGTCTCGCCGTCGAACTGCGCGGCGTGCGACGGCAGTACGGCCGTGGCGCGGGCGCCGTGCACGCGCTCGCGGGCGTCGACCTCGCCCTCCCGCGCGGCACCTTCACCGCCGTCATGGGACCGTCCGGGTCGGGCAAGTCCACCTTCCTGCAGTGTGCGGCCGGGCTCGACCGGCCGTCGGCGGGATCCGTGCGGCTCGGCGGCACGGAGATCACCGGCATGAGCGAGAACGAGCTCACCGAGCTGCGCCGCAGCCGCCTCGGCTTCGTCTTCCAGGCGTTCAACCTGCTGCCCTCGCTGACCGTGGAGCAGAACGTCCTGCTGCCCGTGCGCCTCGCCGGCCAGCGCCAGGACCACCGTCGCGCGGCCGAGGTGCTCGCGCGGGTCGGGCTCGCCGACAAGGCGCGGCGCCGGCCCGGTGAGCTGTCCGGCGGGCAGCAGCAACGGGTGGCCGTCGCCCGCGCGCTGGTCACGTCCCCCGACGTGATCTTCGCGGACGAGCCCACCGGCGCCCTCGACACCGGCACCGCCGCCGAGGTCCTCGGGCTGCTCCGGCACGCGGTGGACACCCTCGGCGCCACCGTCGTCATGGTCACCCACGATCCGGCGGCGGCGGCCTGGGCCGACCGCGTGCTGTTCCTCGCCGACGGTGCCTTCGCCGACCACCTCGAACGGGGCTCGGCCGAGCGGATCGCGGCGCGCATGACGGCCCTCACCGGTCGTACGCGAGCGGGAGCCGGAACCGGGGCCGGAGCCGGAGCCGGGATCGGGGCGGGGGCGGCGGCATGAGTCTCAAGCCCAACGGCCTCGCGCGCGCCGCCGTGCGCTTCAAGCCCGCCTCGTTCGTGGGCACGTTCGTCGCGCTGATGATGTCGGCGCTGGTCGTCGCGGCCTGCGGCGTACTGCTGGAGACGGGCATCCGTGCCTCCGTACCGGCGGAGCGGTACGCGAACGCGCCGGTCGTCGCGGCGGCCGACCAGTCCGCGCGGGTCGTCGCCGACACCGTCGACGGTCCCGAGGTGACCGAGTTCCCGCTGCCCGACACCGCCCGCGTGGACACGGGGCTCGCGGCGAAGGCCGCCGGGGCGCCGGGTGCGGCCGCCGCCGTACCGGACTTCACCTTCCCGGTGCACGGCCTCCCGGAGAACGGCTTCCCGGAGAACGGCGGCGACGGTCCGGCGGGCGCGCTCACCGGCCACGGCTGGGGCTCGCACGTCTTCACCGGCACCGCGCTCTCCCAGGGCGCCGCACCGCGCGCCGGTGAGGTCGTCCTCGGCGCCGACGCGGCCCGTGCCGCCCGGGCCGGCGTCGGCGACACCGTCGTGCTGGAGACGGCCGACGGGCGCGCCGGCTTCCGGGTGTCCGGGCTGGCCGAGGCCGGTGCCGGCGACACCGCGCGGGACGGGGCGGGCGGTGGCGGGGCCACGGCCTGGTTCGCCGACGCGGAGGCGCCCGTGCTGGCCGGTCATCCCGGCAAGGCCGACGCCATCGCCGTCATGGCCGAGGACGGCGTCGACCCGCACGCCCTCGCCGTCGCCGTCGAGAAGGCGCTCACCGGTTCCGGCGCGCAGACGCTCACCGGGGACGACCGGGGCGAGGTCGAGGACCACGGGCTGGCGTACGCCAAGGAGACGCTCTTCGCGGTCGGCGGTTCCTTCGGCGGGATCGCCACCCTGGTCGCGGTGTTCACCGCGGCGGGCACGGTCGCCCTCTCCGTCGGCCAGCGCACCCGCGAGTTCGCGCTGCTGCGCGCCGTCGGCGCCACTCCGCGCCAGATCCGCCGGGCGGTCGCCGCCGAGGCGCTGCTCGTCGCCCCGCTCGCCGGGCTGCTGGGCTGCCTGCCGGGGATCGGGCTCGCGCACTGGTGGTTCGGGCAGATGCAGGACCGCGGGGCGGTCCCGGAGGCGGTCGAGGTGCATGTCTCCGGGTTCCCGCTGCTCGCCGCCGTCGGTCTCGGGCTGCTCACGGCGCTGGGCGCCGGGTGGGCGGCCGGGCGCAGGCCCGCGCGGATCAAGCCGGGTCAGGCGCTCGCCGAGGCGTCGGTGGAGCGGCTGCGGCCGGGTGTCGTCCGTACCGTCCTCGGTCTGGCCGCGGTCGGCGGCGGGTCGGTGCTCGCCGGTGTGGCCGCCTCCTCCGCCGGTGCGGACGCGGCCAACGCCTCCCTCGGCGTCGTCATGCTCTTCATGCTGGCCGTCGCGCTCCTCGGGCCGATCCTGGCCCGGCTGTGCTCGGCGCTCTTCGGTCTGCTGCTGCGCGGCGGGGGTGCCTCGGCGTCGCTGGCCGCCGCCAACTCCCGTACGAACTCCCGCCGGCTGGCCTCCGCGATCACCCCGATCGTGCTCGCCATGGCCTTCGCCTCGACGCTCGTCTTCATGCACACCAGCGAGAGCCACGTCGCCTCGGAGCAGCTCCGCGACGGCATCACGGCCGACCACGTGGTGACCGCCCCGGCGGGACTGCCCGGCGATGCCGTCGCACGTGCCGCCCGCGCGCCCGGTGTCGACGCGGCGGTGAGCCTGCTGGACACGCAGGTGCTGGTGCCGGTCCGGGGCGGCGGCGAGACGTCGTTGCAGGCCACGGCGGTGCAGGGCGTCTCGGGCTCCGTCGCCCGGCTCGCGCGGGTGCAGGACCTGGATGTGCGCGAGGGCAGCCTGGACCGGGTGGGGGAGGGCCGGGTCGCCATCGACAGGACCCTCGCCACGGCGGCGGACGTCGGGCTCGGCGACGAGCTGTCGCTCCTCCTCCCCGACGGCACGAAGGCCGCCCCGGAGGTCGTCGCGGTCTACGGCCGGGGCCTGGGCCTGCCCGCGGTGACCATGGACCGCGCGTCCCTGGACGGGCACGTCACCTCCGCCTTCGCCGACACGCTGCTGGTCAGCGGCGGAGACGCCGAGTCGCTCGGCGCGCTGGGCGAGGTCACCGACGCCTCGGGCTACGCGCTCGCGCAGAACGTGGACCGCGAGTTCGGCGCCTGGGCCAACTACATGATGGCCGCCGTCCTGGGCGGCTTCGCCGCCGTCGCGGCGGTCAACACCCTGGTGATGACGGTCCTGGACCGCCGCCGCGAACTGCGCACACTGCGCCTCGTCGGCTCCACCCGGCGCCAGGTGCTGCGCATGCTGGGCTGGGAGAGCCTGCTGGTGTCGGCGGCGGGCGTCGCTCTGGGCACCGCCATCGCCATGATCACGCTGACCCCGATGATGCGCGGCCTGACCGGCGAACTGCCGCACGTTCCCCCGCTGCTGTACGCCGCCTTCGCCGCGACGGCGGCAGCCCTCGCCCTCACCGCCGCGATCCTCCCGGCCCGGGCGGCACTGCGGGAACGGGGGGCGTGAGGTCCGGTCGGGTGACGGGGGTCGCGGGGACCGCCCGGCCGTGTGCCCCGTCCCGGGTGCGGGCCCGCCCGTGCGCTGAACGACGCACGCTCACCCGCGACACCGACCCGCGCCCGCCCGGCGCCGCGCGGTCCCACTCCGGCCGGGCGGCCCACTCCGGTGCCGGGCAGGCCCCGCCTGGCCGCCTCGGGGCCGCGAGCCGCGAGCCGCGAGCCGTCAGCCGCGCCGCCGCTCTGTTGCCGGGGGCGGGCTCCGGTCAGGGGCGAAGGCCTGCACCTGGCCGGGCCCGGGAGGTGGTGGGGGCCACTCGGGTGGGCCCGGGCCGCCCGCCCGGGCCGGTCGGGGAAGGTCCGGTGCGGGGGCGGCGCCCCCGCGATGCCGGCGCGCGAGTCGACGCCCTGCCGGGCAGGCCCGCCCGGCCGGTTCGGGGCCGTGAGCCGTCAGCCGCGCCGCCGCTCTGTTGCCGGGGGCGGGCTCCGGTCAGCGGCGAAGGCCTGCACCTGGCCGGGCCTCGGCGCGTGGTGAGGGGCCGCTCGGGTGGGCCCGGGCTCCCCGTCCGGGCCGGTCGGGGAACGTCTGGCGCGGGGCGGCGCGCCCGCGATGCCGGCCCGGGCCCGTGCCGCGCCGCGAGGCCCCGCTCCGGTGCCGGGCAGGCCCGCCCGGCGACGCGTGAGTCGGCTCCGTGCCGGGCAGGCCCGCCCGGCCGCTTGGGGGCCGTAAGCCGTGAGGCCGCGCCGCCGCTCCGTCGCTGGGGGCGGGAGCCCGTCGACGGCGGGGCACCGTGCGTCGCTGGGGGGCGGACGTCTGCCCGTGGCCGGCGCCCGGCGGGTGGTGAGGGACCGCTCGGGTCATCCCGTTCGCAGGCCCTCCGCCGGAGGTGTGCGCAGGGCGTGGCGGGTGGGGAGTTCGATCGTGAGGTACGCCGTCGCCGTCACCGTCGCCGCCACCACCGGCAGGAGCCAGACCGGGCCGGCCGGCCACGGGTGGCCGAGGAAGCCCTGGCCGAGGAGGGCCAGCGGTACGGCGGACAGCAGGAGACCGCAGGCCAGGGCCGCGGCGGCGACGACCGCGGCCTCGCGGCGCATCATCGCGCGGATCTGCCGCGGGGTCGTGCCGACCAGGCGCAGCGCGGCGATCTCGGTGCGGCGCTGGGCGGTGGCGGCGACCAGCTTGTTGGCGATGCTCAGCAGCAGGTAGCCGAGGAGCACCACGACCACCGCCAGGTTGATCCACACCTCGGGCGGCGTGTCCGCGCCGGAGGCGTCCGGGGCGGTGCTCGCGAGGGTGAGCCCGGGACGGTCGGCGGCCAGCGCGGCGAGCCCCCGCCCCGCCTGCGCCGTGCCGTCGGTGCGGACCAGGACCCGCTGGTCGAGGCCGGTCGTGGTGTGCCCGGCGGCCAGTTCGCGGGAGAGGACGACCGGGCCGAAGCCCAGCCCCCGGTCGTAGACGGCGACGACCCGGGCCTCGACGCGCGCCCCGTCGCCGAGCACCAGGCGTACCCGCTTCCCGACCCCGGCGTCCCGGTTGCGCGCGGCCTCGCCGCTCACGGCGACCGTGGCACCGGTCAGCCGGTCCAGGTCGCCGTCCGTCACGCCGAGGTCGAGGACGCCCCGGGCGTCCGGCGCGAGGATCGACGCCGGGGCCGACTCGGCCGCGGGGTCGCCCAGTTCCTCGTACTGCCACACCACCGTGGTCGTCCCGGCCGGTGCCGCGGCCCGTACGCCGGGCAAGTCCCGCACCGCGGAAAGGGTGCCGTCGGGCAGCCCGCCCAGCGCGGGTGCCGTCAGCTCGTACTGGGCGAGCGTGCCGGTGCGGGTGTCGTCGGAGGTGGCGGCCAGCACCGTGGTCTGGGTCAGGGTGTACGTCAGGACGAAGACGACGCCCATCGCCAGCGGGCTGACCACCCCCGACAGCCGCAGCGCGTACGCCCGTACGTTGGACAGCGCCAGCCACGTCGGCGCCGCCGCCCCGGGCCGCAGGCGCCGTACGGCGGCCTCGCCCGTGCTCCGGACCAGCGCCGGACTCGACAGCGCCAGGCCGATCGCGGCGATGATGCCCGCCATGGAGGTGACCGAGGCCCCGAGGACCGTCCGGGACAGCAGCGGCACCACCGACAGCGCGCCCGCGCCGAGGATCAGCAGCAGCCCGGCCAGGGTCCGCCCCCGCGACGGTGTGCGCGGCTCGCTGCGGGACTCGGCGACCGCCTCGGTGGCCGGCATCCGCGAGGTGCGCCAGGCCGCGCACCGGGCGGAGAGCCGTACGGCCGTCACCACCAGGAGCACCGTGGCGAGCGCGGGCAAGGGACTGAAGGAGAGGGGGAGTTCGGGCGGGAGCACGCCACGGCCGGCCAGCAGCTCGCGGAACCGGCCCGCCAGCAGGTAGCCGACGGCCACGCCCGGCACCAGGGCGATCGCCGCGACGACCGTCGACTGCGCGGCGGCCAGGCGGCGGATCTGCTTCGGCGTCGCGCCCACGGCCCGCATCAGCGCCAGGTCGCGGCGCTGCCCGGCGATGGTCACGCCCAGCGCGCCCGCGACGACGAACCCGGTGATCAGCAGCACGATCCCGCCGAGCGAACCGGCGAGCAGGATCAGCAGCGAGCGCGCCGAACCCACGCCGGGCGCCACCGCCTCGCCCCGGTCCGCGCCCGTGGTCACCTCCAGGCCCGTGCCGGCCACCGCCTCGCGCACCGCGGCGGCCACCCGAGCCCCGGCACCCTCGTCGGCCCGCAGCCCGATGAGGTCCACGGTCCCGGCGCGCGGACCCTCGCTCCCCGCGTCGCGTGCGGCCAGCCGGGCGGCCGTGCCGTCCGCGAAGTAGACGCCGGCGCCCGGGGCGTCGACCAGCGCGGAGACCCGGTAGGACGCGGAGGGGCGCCCGTTCGCCACGACGTCGACCCGCTGCCCGACCGCGAGGCCCGTGCCGGCGGCCACCGCGACCTCGTCCCCGCCGGACGGCGCCCGGCCCGCCACCCGTGCGTGCGCCAGGAGCCGGGTCGAGGACCAGCCGTGCCCCGCCGTCCCCGGATCCTCCTCGACCGGCGTGATGCGCCCACGACCGTCGACCAGCGCCGCCGGGAAGCCGATGTCGCCGACGGCCGCCGTGACGCCGGGCAGGGCGGCCAGCCGGTCGACGAGCCGGGCCGGGACGGTCGCCCGCTCGGGCAGCGCGAGGGGGAGGTCCCCGCTGGGGCGGAACTCCTGGGCGGCGGCGACCACGACGTCCGCGCCGCCGAGCCGCCCGGGCGGCAGCTGCGAACGCAGCCCGGACTCGGCGAGTACGCCGGTGGTGGTGATCAGGGCCGCGCCGCCGAGCACCGCGCACGCCACGGCGAGCAGGGCGGTGATCCGGTGCGCGGCCATCCGCAGCGCGAGACGCAGCACGGCTACCGCTCCCCCAACGCCACGAGACGGTCGGCCAGTCGGGGCGCGGTGGGCCGCTCCAGGGCCTCGACCACCCGCCCGTCGGCCATCACCAGCGCGCGGTGGGCGCGGGCCGCGGCGGCCGGGTCGTGGGTGACCATGACCACCGTCTGGCCGAGGTCGTCGACGAGCGCGCGCAGCAGGTCGAGCACCTGGTGGGCGCTGCGCAGGTCCAGCGCGCCGGTCGGTTCGTCCGCGAAGACGACGGCGGGCTTCGCCGCCAGCGCCCGTACGACGGCGGCGCGTTGCTGCTGGCCGCCGGAGAGCTCGGCGGGGCGGTGCGACAGCCGGTCGGCCAGCCCGACCCGCTCGGTCAGGGTGCGCAGCCACTCCCGGTCCGGGCGCCGGCCGGCCAGGCGCAGCGGCAGCGTGATGTTGTCCTCGACGCTGAGCGAGGGGATCAGGTTGTAGGCCTGGAACACGAACCCGACGCGTTCGCGGCGCAGTTCGGTGCGGCGGGTCTCGTTCAGGCCGGAGATCTCCTGCCCGTCGATGCGGACACTGCCCGACGTGGGGGAGTCCAGCCCGGCGGCGCAGTGCATGAGGGTGCTCTTGCCGGAGCCCGAGGGCCCCATCACCGCGAGGAACGTGCCGTGTTCCACGGTCAGCGACACGTCGTCGAGGGCCCGGACGCCGCCCGGATAGGTGCGGGCGACGTGGTCCAGCGCGATGGCGGGCGCCCTGCGCGCGGTGGCGGTGGCGAGGGCGGCGGTGCTCATCGCCGCCCCCGCAGCGCGCGTACGACGAGGGTGCCGGCGGCGAGCACGGTGACCACGCCGGTGGCCAGGTGGAGCGGGGTGGCGGCGCCGGCGAAGGAGAGCGCCATGTTGGCGACGGCGCTGAGCACCACGACGGCCCACAGCAGCGTGCGCAGGACGTCCCCGCGAGAGACAGCCCCCGGGCCGTCACCGGGTGCGGAGGCGGCCCGGGGGGTGCCCAGGCGGTAGGGGTCCGGATGCCCCCGGTGCTCCTGCCGGCCCCGGTGCTCCTGATCACCCCGGTACTCCTGCTGGTCCCGGTGCTCTCGGTGGTCCTGGTACGTCATGGCTGCGGCCTCCGTCGGCGTCGCTCGCGGTCGTCTCCGACGCTATGGAGCAGGGCACCCGCCCGCCGATCCCGTGAGCCGCCCGGTTCGAGGTACAGCAGGCTGTACCTTCCGGCTCCGCACCCGCCGGCTCACCGTCCCGCGGCTTAGGGTCGGGCACGTCGGCGTTGGCCACAGGGCCGGAGGGAGGCAGGCGGATGACGGTCGTCGAGGGCACGTCCGTGCGGGAGACCGCCGTACGGACCCTGCGCGCCGCCCGCGCGGCGACGGGGCAGCTCGTCGGCGGGCTCGGTACGGCGTTCCAGGCGCTGGGCGTGCTGCTGCTGGCGGCCGTGGCCGCCGTGACCGCGCCGGCCGGGGTGGGGCTGCTGCTCGCGCCGCTCGTGCTGCGCGCCCTGCACGCGCTGGCCCGCCGGGAACGCGAACGCCTCGCCCGCCGGGGCGTCGACATCGTCCCGCCCGATCCGCCGCCCGTCCGGCTGAGGTCCGCGCTGGCCGACCCCACCACCCGGCGGGAGCTGGGCTGGCTGGTGCGGCACGGCACGCTGGGGCTCCTGCTCGGCCTGCTCGGTCTCCTGCTGCCGCTCTGCGCCGTCCGGGACGGCACGTTCCCCCTGTGGTGGCGCCTGGTACCCGAGGACGCCACGACCACCTCCATCGGCGTCGGCACCGCGCACACCTGGCTGGACGCGGTCGCGGCGCTGCTGCTGGGTGTGGGCTGGGCCGCGATCCTCCTGGGCCTGGGGCCCGGCATGGCGCGGCTGCAGGCCGCCCCGGCCCGGCGGCTGCTCGCGGCGGGCCCGGACACGGACCTGTCGCTGCGGGTGGCGGAACTGACCGCGACCCGGGCCGCCGCACTGGACGCGCACGCCACCGAACTGCGCCGGATCGAGCGGTCCCTGCACGACGGCGCGCAGAACCGGCTCGTGTCGGTCACGGTGCTGCTGGGCGCCGCGCGGCGGATGGCGGCGCGGGACCCCGCCGGGGCCGACGAACTGCTGGAGCGGGCGCAGTCGGCCGCGGAGCAGGCGCTGGCGGAACTGCGGTCGGTGGCGCGGGGCATCCTGCCGCCGGTCCTGGCCGACCGCGGCCTGGCGGGCGCGCTGTCGGGCCTCGCGGCGGACTGCGGGGTGCCCTGCCGCGTCGAGGCGGACGTGCCGGAACGGTGCGCGGCCGCCGTCGAGGCGACGGCGTACTTCGTGGTCGCCGAGGCGCTCACCAACGTCGCCAGGCACAGCGGGGCCGGGCGGGCCTCGGTCACGGTCCGCGCCCGGGGCGGCCGGCTGCGGCTGCTGGTCGAGGACGACGGGCGGGGCGGCGCCGACGCGGACGGCGGCTCGGGCCTGACCGGCATCCGCCGCCGGGTGGCGGCCCTGGACGGCACGCTCCGCCTGACCAGCCCGCCCGGCGGCCCGACCGTCCTGGAGGTCGACCTGCCCTGCGGCGGCTGACCTCCTCACCAGCCCGTCGCCACCAGGTGGTTGAGGAGGAGGGCGAGTACGGCCTGCGCCGCCAGCCAGGCGCGGGGGTGGGAGAGGAAGGCGCAGGAGGGGAGGAGCCACAGCGCGAAGGGCAGCCAGATGCGCTCCGTCTCCGCCTTGCTCATGCCGGACAGGTCGGCGGCCAGCAGGGCGAGCAGTCCGGCGGCCACCAGGAACGCCAGCCGCAGCTCCTGCGCGCCCGAGTCCCCGCGCCGGACCAGCACCGCCCCGGTCCGCCGCAGGCCCGCCGCCGTCGCCAGGCCCGTGATGAGCACCGTGCAGGCGAGGTTGGCCCACACCCAGTAGCCGTACGGGCGGACACCGGCCGCGCCCTCGTAGTAGCGGGTGACCAGGAGGCGGTACGCCTCCCACCAGTCGAAGCCCATCGCCGTGAACGCCACCGGCACCACCGCCGCCCCCGCCAGCAGCGGCAGGAACAGCACCGGCCGCTCCCGCACCCCGCGCCGGCCGAGCAGCAGCACCGCCGCCGCGACCACCGCGAACAGCGTGAGGCCGTAGGAGAGGTAGCAGGTCAGCCCGAACAGCAGTCCCGAGCCCGCCGCCCACCCCGCCGACCGCCGGGTGACCGCGAGGGCCAGCAGCGCCACCGCCCACGCGGCGACCGCCGCGAAGTACGCGTCGGCGGACGTGCCCAGCCACACCGCCGCCGGTGCCAGTACCAGGAAGGGCGCCGCCCGCCGGGCGAGCCGCTCCCCGGCCAGGGCACGCACCGTCATCAGCACGGCCACGCACCCCGACGCGCCCACGGTGATGCACCAGACGCCGGCCCAGCCTCCGCCGCCCAGCCCGATCCGGTCGAGCAGCACGAAGGTGAGCGTGGCCGCCGGGGGGTGACCGGCGACGTGGGCGGGCCAGTTGTCGGGGGAGTGGATCAGGATGTGCCCGGTGAAGTCGCGCAGGGTCGCAGGGATGTCGTGCCAGCGGCCGATGACGGTGAGGTACTCGTGGCGGGTGGTGAGCCGGCCGGCGACGCCCGTTTGCCAGCCGTCGATCAGGGCCAGCGACCAGATCCAGGCGAGCGACACGCCCCACGCCGCGGGCAGCAGCGCGCGCCAGGGCAGCCGGGCGGCGACGGCGGGGCCGCAGGCCACGACCGCTGCCGCGACCAGGACCGCCGCCGGGGTGCCGGGGCCCAGGTGAGGGCCCCAGCGGCCCAGCAGGGGCGGCCAGCCGACGATCAGGTCGTCGTACGTGTACACGTACCGGCCGACCAGAACGGCGGCCGTCACGAGCAGCGCGGCGGCCGCGGCGGCGCCCAGGTCGCGGCGGACGGAGCGGCGGCGGGCGGAGGGGAGGTGGCTCACCCCGGCACGGTAGGCCGGGGGATCACGCGGGGGGCGGTGCGCGGGGCGGACGTCAGCGTTTCGTCATGGGTCGCGGACCGTCCGCAGGGCGTCCCGCGGCCTACGGTCGGGACATGCGCGACCTCGCCCCACGGCTTCCCTCCTCCCCGGGTTTCTGGCGCAGCCCGCTGCGCGGGCCCTGGTTCACGTCGGTGCTCGGCCTCGTCCTGCTCGTCGGCATCACCGTGCTGTTCGTGACCGGGCTGCTGTCGTACGCCGCCTACAACCCGGATCTGTCGCCGGTCAACGACAAGACCCCGGACAAGGGGATCCTCGGCTTCTACCTCTTCGACTGGCCGACCGACCCGCCCTGGCTGTACCGCCTCACGCAGGGCGTCCACGTCACCCTCGGGCTGGTGCTGATCCCGGTGCTGCTGGCCAAGCTGTGGTCGGTGGTGCCCAGGCTGTTCACGCTGCCGCCGGCCCGCTCGCTCGCCCACGCGCTGGAGCGGATCTCGCTGCTGCTGCTGGTCGGGGGCGCGCTGTTCGAGTTCGTGACCGGGGTCCTCAACATCCAGCTGGACTATCTCTTCCCCGGCTCCTTCTACCCGCTGCACTTCTACGGCGCCTGGGTCTTCTTCGCCGCGTTCGTCGCGCACGCCGTGCTGAAGGCGCCGGCCGCGCTGCGCAACGTACGGCGCATGCGCGCGGGGGACGTCCGGGAGCCGGACGACGGCCTGCGGTCGCCGCGGCCCGACGCGCCGACGGTGTCGCGGCGCGGGGCGCTGTGGACGGTCGGCGGGGCCTCGCTGCTGCTGTTCGCCACCAGCGCCGGGCGGTCCTTCGACGGGGCGGCGCGGGCCACCGCCCTGCTCGCACCGCACGGCGGGGCCGAACCGGGCAGCGGCCCGAACGGCTTCCAGGTCAACAAGACCGCCGCCTACGCCGGCATCCACGCGGCCGAGACCCGCGAGGAGGCCTGGCGGCTCGTGGTCGTGGGCCGTACCGGCACGGTCCGCCTCTCCCGCGCCGACCTGCTCCGACTGCCGCTGCACAGCGCCGCGTTGCCCATCGCCTGCGTCGAGGGCTGGTCGACCTCCGACCAGTGGTGGCGCGGGGTGCGGCTGCGGGACCTCGCCGCGCTCGCCGGCTACGACGGCGACCCGCCCGACGTGCTCGTCGAGTCCCTCCAGCGGCGCGGCGCCTTCCGCCACGGGGCCCTGCGCGCCAACCAGGTGGCCGACCCGCGCTCCCTGCTCGCCCTGTACGTCAACGGCGAGACGCTGAGCCCGGACCACGGCTACCCGGCGCGGATCATCGTGCCCGCCGCGCCCGGCGTGCTGAACACCAAGTGGGTGGCCCGGATGACGTTCGGAGGGCTTGGATGAATCGCGTGCGCGGGATGTGGCCGCCGCGTCGGCCCTCGATCGGCAGTCCCCTCCAGATCCTGCTGCTGTGCTGCTCGTTCGCGCTGGCGGGGTACGCGGGGGTGCGGCTGCTCGCCGGTGACTGGTTCGGCGTGGCGCTGTGGTTCGTGGGGGCGGCGCTGCTGCACGACCTGGTGCTGCTGCCGCTGTACGCGGCGGCCGACCGGGCCGTCGTGCGCGGGCTCGGGGCGGTGCGCCACCGGGCCTGGGTGCCGTACGTCCGGATTCCGGCGGCCTTCTCCGGGCTGCTCCTGCTGGTGTGGTTCCCGTTGATCGCCGGGCGGGTGGACGCGCGTTACCGGTCGGTGGCCGCGTTGTCGGCGGACGGCTTCCTCGCCCGCTGGCTGCTGATCACGGCCGTGCTGTTCGGCGGCTCGGCGCTGCTGCTCGCCGGGCGGCCGCTGCTGCGCAGGGCGACGAAACGGCGCTCCCCCGACGTCCACTGACCGGCGCCGAGCCAGCCGGCGGCGCCCGCGCGGCGCAGCAGTGCGCGGGTGCCGATCCGGGCCCAGGGGAAGGGGTCGCCGGACGCCGCGCGGCCGTCGGTGACGTCGACGACCTGCACGTGGGCGCGTTCGTCGACCTCGACCGGGGCCGTCTCGGCGATCAGCAGACCGCCGGGTGCGAGCAGGGCGGCGACGCGGGCGAGCAGGGCGCGGGGGTCGCCGCCGATGCCGACGTTGCCGTCCATGAGCAGGACGGTGTCCCAGCGTCCCTCGCCCGGCAGCGGCTCGAAGACGGAGCGCCGCAGCGAGTGGCCCCCGGTCCGTACGGTGCGGTCGACGGCGGCCTCGCTGACGTCGATGCCGAGGACGGTCCGGCCCCGGGAGGCGAGTTCCGCCACCAGCCGTCCCGGCCCGCAGCCCACGTCGAGCACGGCGCCCTCGCACCGGTCGAGCACCTCCAGGTCGACCGCGTCGGCCCGCGCGCACCAGCGCTCCACGTCCAGCGGCAGCAGCCAGCCGTCGGTGCGGCGCAGGAACAGCGGACCGCGTCCCGAGCGCAGGGCCGCGGCGTAGGGGTCGGAGGCCTCCCAGGCGCGAGCGACGGCGGGCCGGCCGGGGGCGAGTCGCGCGGCCCCGGTCACCGGACCGCCCGCCGCTTTGCGGCCGGGGCGCAGGCCGCGAGCCGGGCGGCGAACCGGCCGTGCGGGGCCAGGGCGGCCACGGCGCGGGCGTCGGCGGCGGTGTCGACGTCACGCAGGCGCGGCAGGTCCCGTACCCGCAGCCCCGCCGCCAGGAGCCGCTCACGCTGCACCGCCCCCGTCACCGGGGTCGACATGGGAACGCCCCGGACGAGGGCGGGTTCCGGCCGGGCCAGCCCCAGGGCCCAGAAGCCGCCGTCCTCGGCCGGGCCGAAGCAGGCGTCGTGGTCGCGGAGGTCCACGTCGAGCAGGTCCGGCGTCACCTGCGGGGTGTCCATGCCGATGAGCAGGGCCGGACCCGCGCACCCGCCGAACGCCTCCGCGAGCCGCTCGTCGAGGCCGCCCGCGCACTGCGGTACGACGTCGAAGCCGGGCGGCAGCCACGGGCCGGGGGCGCCGTCGAGGACCAGGACCCGGCGCCGCGCGGGCGTCGCGGCCACGGCGGCCAGGGTGTCGGCGAGGGCCGCCTCGGCCAGCGCGGCCGCCTCGACCGGGGTGAAGGGCGGAGTGAGCCGGGTCTTGACCCGGCCGGGGCGCGGCTCCTTGGCGATGACGAGGAGCGTCGTGTCGGCGGTCACCGGACGCCACCCCCCTCGCGGGCGCCTGGGTGGACGGCCGGCGGCTCGGCCAGGACGCGGCGCATGTCCCGCACCGCCTGCCAGGTGCCGCGCCAGGTGCCGGTCACCTTGGAGGCGCCGGTGCGGGGCAGGTAGGGGACGTCGTGCTCGGTGACCCGCCAGCCCGCGTCGGCGGCTCGCACCACCATCTGCAGCGGGTAGCCGCTGCGCCGGTCGGTGAGGCCGAGGGACAGCAGCCGCTCGCGGCGGGCGGCGCGCAGCGGGCCCAGGTCGTGCAGGCGCAGGCCGGTGCGGCGGCGCAGCATCCGGGCGAGGGCGAGGTTGCCGGCCCGGGCGTGCACGGGCCACGCGCCCCTGGCCTGCGGCCGGCGACGGCCGAGCACCAGGTCGCAGGCGCCGGCGCGGATCTCCCGTACGAACGGCGCCAGCAGGCCCGGATCGAGGGAGGCGTCGCAGTCGCAGAAGCAGACGACGTCGGCGGTGGCGGCGGTCAGTCCGGCGTGGCAGGCGGCGCCGAAGCCGCGGCGCGGCTCGGTCACGACCGTGGCGCCGAGCGAGCGGGCGAGGTCCGCGGAGCCGTCGGTGGAGCCGTTGTCGACGACGAGCGCACGCCAGCCGGCCGGGACGCGGGCCAGGACCCAGGGGAGGGCCGCGGCCTCGTTCAGGCAGGGGAGCACGACATCGACGTCCGGAGCGGGCGAGGTGGTCACGGCGTTCACCCTACGAAGCGGAATCGGACGAATCGGACTTCCACTCCTTACGAAACACGGACGTCCGGGTCCCGGCCCCGCTCGGCGGGGACACCGGAGGAAGGGCGGTGCGAGGCTGGTCGCATGCACCAGCCGCCCCCCGACCCCACCCGATCGACCACACCCCCGGCGGATCCTCCGGCCCCGCCCCCGCGGATTCTCGTCGTGGACGACGATCCCACCGTCGCGGAGGTCGTTGCCGGGTATCTCGACCGGGCCGGTTTCCGCGTCGAGCGGGCCGGGGACGGTGCGGACGCGCTCGCCCGGGCCGCCGCGCGCCGGCCCGACCTGGTGGTGCTCGACCTCATGCTGCCCGGCATGGACGGCCTGGAGGTGTGCCGGCGGCTGCGGGCCCGGGGGCCCGTGCCGGTCGTCATGCTGACCGCCCGGGGCGACGAGGACGACCGCATCCTCGGCCTGGAGGTCGGCGCGGACGACTACGTGACCAAGCCGTTCAGCCCGCGGGAGCTGGTGCTGCGGGTGGAGTCCGTGCTGCGCCGCACCCGGCCGGCCCCGGCACCGCGCCCGCCGTCCGCCGCCGGTCTCACCGCCGACCCGGCCGCCCGCAGGGCCACCAAGCACGGCACCGAACTGGCCCTGACCCTGCGCGAGTTCGACCTCCTCGCCTTCTTCCTGCGGCATCCGGGGCGGGCGTTCTCCCGCGAGGAGCTGATGCGCGAGGTGTGGGGCTGGGACTTCGGCGACCTGTCCACGGTGACCGTCCACGTCCGGCGGCTGCGCGGCAAGGTCGAGGACGACCCGGCCCGGCCCCGGCTGATCCAGACGGTCTGGGGCGTGGGCTACCGCTTCGACCCCGCGGTCCGGGAGGCGGACTGACCGTGCACGCCACCCTCCTCATCGCCCTGTACGCCTTCGCCGGCGCCGCCGCCACCGGCCTGGTGGGCGCGGCCGTGCTGCGGCTGATCCGGCGGCGCTCGCTGACGGCGTCGCTGGCCGTGGTGGCGGCGGTCGCCGTCCTCGCGATGCTCGCGGGCACGCTGGCCGTCGCGTGGGCGATGTTCCTGTCCCCGCACGACCTGTCCGTCGTCACCACCGTCGTGGCGATGGCGGCCGTCGTCTCCCTCGCCACCGCGCTGCTGCTCGGCCGCTGGGTGGTCGCCCGCAGCCGCGAACTGGCCGCCGCTGCACGGTCGTTCGGCGACGACGGCGGCTACGCGGCCCCCACCACACCCGCGACCGCCGAACTCGACGCGCTCAGCCGCGAACTGGCGGCCACCAGCGCCCGGCTCGCCGAGTCCCGGCAGCGGGAGCGGGCCCTGGAGACCTCCCGGCGCGAACTGGTCGCCTGGATCTCGCACGACCTGCGGACGCCGCTGGCCGGTCTGCGCGCCATGTCCGAGGCGCTGGAGGACGGCGTCGCCGCCGACCCCGACCGCTACCTGCGGCAGATCCGCGCCGAGGTGGAACGCCTCAACGACATGGTCGGCGACCTCTTCGAACTCTCCCGCATCCACGCCGGCACCCTCGCCCTCACCCCGGCCCGGATCTCCCTCTACGACCTGGTCGGCGACGCCCTCGCGGGCGCGGACCCGCTCGCGCGCGAGCAGGGCGTACGGCTGGTCGGCCACTCGGTGGCGGCCGTGCCGGTCGAGGTGGACGGCAAGGAGATGAGCCGGGTCCTGGGCAACCTGCTGGTCAACGCGATCCGCCGCACCCCCGCCGACGGCACGGTCGCCGTCGCCGCCGAGCGGTCCGCCGACGGTGTGGTGGTCTCCGTGACCGACGGCTGCGGCGGCATCCCCGAGGAGGACCTGCCGCGGGTCTTCGACACCGGCTGGCGCGGCACCCACGCCCGTACGCCCCCGGCCGGAGCGGGCCTCGGCCTCGCCATCGTCCGGGGCATCGTCGAGGCCCACCGCGGTCGCGCCACGGTCCACAACATCCCCGGCGGCTGCCGCTTCGAGGTGACCCTGCCGCTGGCGGAGGCCTGACCGGGCACGGGACCTGCCCCCCGAGGGGGGACTGATCCGGACGCGCGCGATCCCGGCGGCGAGGCTCGCCAACTCCGCGACCGGGGACCGCCTACCCGCCGCGCACCCTTCCTGCCGGCGCCCCTCCTGCCGCGCGCCACTCCTGCCGTGCACCTTCCTGCCGGCGCCCCTCCTGCCGCGCGCCACTCCTGCCGTGCACCTTCCTGCCGGCGCCCCTCCTGCCGCGCGCCACTCCTGCCGTGCACCTTCCTGCCGGCGCCCCTCCTGCCGCGCGCCACTCCTGCCGTGCACCTTCCTGCCGGCGCCCCTCCTGCCGCGCGCCCCTCCTGCCGTGCACCTTCCTGCCGGCGCCCCTCCTGCCGCGCGCCCCTCCTGCCGTGCACCTTCCTGCCGGCGCCCCTCCTGCCGCGCGCCACTCCTGCCGTGCACCTTCCTGCCGGCGCCCCTCCCGGCGCGCGCCCCTCCTGCCGCGCGCCCCTCCCGGCGCGCAGGCCCGGCGGCCACGGCCACACGCCCGGCCACGGCCACAGGCACGTGCTCGCGCGGTGCCGGGCAGGGGGCGGTCCCGCGGGGTCCCGGAGGCGTGGCCCCGCGTCGGGTCACTCCCCGCGCAGGCCCGCCCGCGCGAACTCCCGCATGCCCTCCGCGAATCCCACCTGGGGACGCCAGCCCAGTTCGGTCCGCAGGCGGGTGGAGTCGGCCGTGATGTGGCGGACGTCGCCGAGGCGGTACTCGCCGGTGACGACGGGCTCGGGGCCGCCGTGGGCGGCGGCCAGGGCGGTGGCCATCTCGCCCACCGTGTGCGGCTCACCGCTGCCGGTGTTGTAGGCGCTGAGGGCGCCCCGGGGCGGCCCGGCGGCCTCCAGCGCGGCGAGGTTCGCCGCGGCCACGTCCCGCACGTGCACGAAGTCCCGGCGCTGGCGGCCGTCCTCGAAGACGCGCGGGGCCTCGCCGCGGGCCAGCGCGGAACGGAAGAAGGAGGCGACCCCGGCGTAGGGGGTGTCGCGGGGCATCAGGGGGCCGTACACGTTGTGGTAGCGCAGCGACACCGCCGTCGCACCGGTCGTCCGGGCCCAGGCGGCGGCCAGGTGCTCCTGGGCCAGCTTGGTGGTGGCGTACACGTTGCGCGGGTCGGCCGGGGCGTCCTCGCCGACCAGACCGGGCGACAGGTCCGCGCCGCACTCCGGGCACGCGGGCTCGAACCGGCCCGCGTCCAGGTCGGCGACGGCGCGCGGCCCCGGCCGCACCACGCCGTGCCGGGGGCACGCGTACCGCCCCTCCCCGTACACGACCATCGACCCGGCGAGCACCAGCCGCCGTACCCCCGCACCGGCCATCGCGGCGAGCAGGACGGCGGTGCCGAGGTCGTTGCGGGAGACGTACTCGGCCGCGTCGGCGAAGCCGTTGCCGAGACCGACCATCGCCGCCTGGTGGCACACGGCGTCCACGCCGTCCAGCGCCCGGGCAACCGCCGCCGGGTCGCGCACGTCGGCGCCCGGGTCCTCGCGGACGTCGTAGCCGACGGGCTCGTGCCCGTGCTCCCGCAGGGCCTGGACGACGTGGGACCCGATGAAACCGGCACTGCCGGTGACCAGTACGCGCATGCGCCCCACGCTAGGTCGGCGGGGCCGCGGGACGGGGCGCCCCGACCGGCACGTCACGGGTTCGTAAGGGGCGGCGCCGGCCGAGCCCGTCCGGGCGAGGCGGCTTTGCCATTCCTTTACAACCCGCCCGGCCCCCGCCTCGTCTCTCCGTCCGATCCGTCCCGCACCCCCACGCGGTGCGCCGACGCGCCGACGACGAGAGAGAGCGACCCGATGCGCCGAACCATCCTCAGTGCCGTGGCCCTGGCCTGCACCGCCGTACTGGCGGGCACCGCCCCCGCGTTCGCCGACGACCCCAGCCCGGTCCCCTCCGCCCCCGCCGAGAGCGCCCCGAGCGCCACCGCCGAACCGACCGAGGCGACCCCCGTGCCCTCCGTCAGCGTCCCGGCGGAGGAGCCCACCCGGGCGGCCCCGGCGCCCGCCGACGGCCAGGTCTCCGTCGTGCCCGAGGGCGCGGCCGACACCGGGGTGGCGTCTCCCGCGGACACGTCGGGCACCGACCAGGGGCTCGTCGGCGCCGGTGCCGGCGGGGTGCTCCTCGCGGGCGGCGCGGTCCTGTTCGTCGTACGCCGTCGACGGTCGGCGGCGACCGGCGCATGATCCGGCGCCCCGGCCGCGTCCTCGCGACCGCCGCCCTGGCCGCGCTGCTCGCCGGCTGCGGAGGGGCCCAGGGGGACGGCGACACCGCTCCCTCGGCGACCGCGAAGAACACGGCGCCGCACGCGCGGGCACCGGCCGAGTCGGCGCGTCCCCTGGCGCGTTCGGTCCCGGTGGGGCTGCGCATCCCCGCCCTCGGGGTCGACACCCCGGTGATGGACCTGGGGCTGGCGTCGGACGGCACGGTGGAGGTCCCGCCCGTCACGGACGACGACCGCGCCGGCTGGTACCGGCACTCGCCGACCCCTGGCCAGGTGGGGCCGTCGGTCATCCTCGGCCACGTCACGGTCGGCCGGTACGGCGACGGGGTCTTCCGGCACCTCGCGCGGCTGCACCGCGGCGACCGGATCGAGGCCCGCCTGCGCAACGGCACCGCGGCGGAGTTCGCGGTCACGGCCGTACGGACGGTGGCGAAGGCCGACTTCCCCACGGACGACGTCTACGGGGACGTGGCGGGGCCGGAGTTGCGGCTCATCACCTGCGGCGGCCCGCGCGACGGCGAGGAGTACCGGGACAACGTCATCGTCTTCGCCGAACTGAGCGCCACCCAGGGCGCGTAGCGCCCCGCGGGCGCGCCCCGCACTACCCTCACGACCATGGAGAGCGTTGAAACGGTCCCGTGACAGGGCGGCGTCCGAGCTGTTCGCCGCCCTGTATCCGCGCCTCGCCGGCTGGTGCCGCCGGCTCGTCGACGACGACGAGACGGCCCACGAGATCGCCTCGGAGGCGTTCACCCGGCTCTGGGCCCGCTGGACGTCCGTGGAGGAGCCGCGCGGCTTCCTCTACGTCACCGCCGCCAATCTGGTCCGGGACCACTGGCGCAAACTGGAGCGCGAGCGCCGGGCGGTGCGCCGGGTCACCGCGGAGGTCGCGGTGCGCCCGCACCCCGAACAGGCCGACCCCTCGGTGCGGTTGCTCGTACAGTCCCTGCCGGAGCGGTTGCGCGTGCCGATCCTGCTCCACTACTACGCCGACATGCCGATCCGGGAGGTGTCCGCGGCGACCGGGCGCAAGGAGGGAACCGTCAAGGCCGATCTGCACGCGGCCCGCGAACTGCTCCGCGTCCACCTGAGGAGAAGCCTTGATCGCACGCCTTGAGGACGGACCGGACGGGCCGGACGACCGGGACGGGCCGGGGTCCGGGCCGGACGGCGACGATCCGCTGCTGGTCCTGCTGCGTCCGGGCGCCGACTTCCTGGGCCCACCCCCGGGCCGCTACGAGGCGATCCGCCGGACGGCGTCCCGCCGGCGCCTGCTGCGGGCCGCGGCCGGTGCCGCGGCGACCGCTGCCGCCGCCGCCCTGATCGTGCTGCCGATGCAGTGGACGTCCCCCGCCCCGCCCGCGCGCCCGGCGCCACCGCTGGCCCCGGCCGGTCCCACGCCGGAGGCCTCACCGAGCCCGGCCCCGACCCGCGACGCCGGCCGCACGCCCGGCCCGAGCCCCGAGCTGCCGACCGAGGCCCCCGCGACGACCGCCGCCACGCCGTCGCCCTCCACGCCACCCGCGCGGGCGCCGTCGGCCGGACCGAGCGACCGGCCCGTACGCCGGGCACCGTCGAGCGCACCCGGCGACGTGAGGCCCACACCCTCGGCTCCCGGCCCCGCGGAGCACGACGGCACCGCCGCCGCGGCGGAGACGGCTGCTACAACGGGGCGATGATCTACCACGTGGTGCCGCTCGCCGACTGGAACGCCGACCCCGGCCGCCCGTACGTGCCCGCCTCCCTGACGGACGACGGCTTCGTCCACTGCTCGCCCGACGAGGAGACCACCCTCGCCGTCGTCAACGCGTACTACCGCGACGCGCCCCGGCCGCTGGTGGCGCTGCTCCTGGACGAGGACCGGCTCACCGCGCGGTGCGTGTGGGAGCCGGCCGACCCCGCCCCACCGCCCGGCGTCGCCGAGGGCACGCTCTTCCCGCACGTGTTCGGCCCCGTCGACCGCGCGGCCGTCCGGCGTGTGCTGGAGGTCCACTGGGACGACGGGGGCCGGGCCTCCGGGCTGCGCTGAGTTCAGAGTTCCCGCGGCGTCGCGGGGGCGCCGCCGAGCAGCGCGGACGCCGTCTCGACCGCCGTGGCGGCGGGCGCCGGCGGCGCGGGCTCGGCGCCCGGGGCGGGGTGGCAGGTGAAGCCGAGGCGGGTCATCGCCCGGATCACCTCGCCGCCGGAGAAGTCGCGGCGGTCCTGCCGGGTGACGACCTCGCCCACCTGCTTGACGGGGTAGCGGCGGCGGCCGATCGTCACGGACTCACCGGTGACGGGCTCGGGCGTGACGCCCTTCATCGAGTCCACCACCCCGCCCTTGGTGAGGTCGAACGGGTACCGGGCGATGACACAGCGCATGATGCCTCCACAGGGGGAGGGGACGGACGGGGCCCGTCCCCGGGGATGTGCCGGGAGTGTCCTAGGCCGCCGTGCCGGTCGAGCCGCCGGTGGACTGGCGGCGCGGCCTGCGGCGCGGGGTGTCGCCGGTGGGCCGGCCCTGCCCGGTGCGGGGCTGGGCGGCGCCCGTGCGGTTCGACGTGCCGGACGCGCCGGCACCCTGCCCGCCGCCGCGTCCCGAGGAGCGGCCGCGGCGGCCGCGGGACGAGGAGCCGGAGCCCGAGGCGGCGCGGCGGGGGCGCTCCACCACCGGTGCGGCGATGACGACGGGGACTCCGGAGGGGGTCTGCGCACCGGTGATGCGCGCCAGCTCCGACTCGCCCGAGCGGACCGGGGTGACCTGCGGGGTGATGCCGGCCAGGGACATCAGGCGGGTCATGTCGCGCCGCTGGTCCGGCGTCACCAGGGTGACGACGCTGCCGGACTCGCCGGCCCGGGCCGTACGGCCGCCCCGGTGCAGGTAGTCCTTGTGGTCGCCGGGCGGGTCCACGTTGACGACCAGGTCGAGGTTGTCCACGTGGATGCCGCGGGCCGCGACGTTGGTCGCCACCAGCGCCGTCACCTGCCCGTCCTTGAACTGGGCGAGGGTCCGGGTGCGCTGCGGCTGGGACTTGCCGCCGTGCAGCCCGGCGGCGCGCACGCCGCTCTTCAGCAGCTGCTTCACCAGCCGGTCCACCCGGTGCTTGGTGTCCAGGAACATGATGACCCGGCCGTCGCGCGCCGCGATCTCGACGGTGGCGCGCTGCTTGTCCTCGTCCTGCACGTGCAGCACGTGGTGCTCCATCGTGGTGACGGCACCGGCCGACGGGTCCACGGAGTGCACCACCGGGTCGGTCAGGTAGCGGCGGACCAGCTTGTCGACGTTGCGGTCGAGGGTGGCCGAGAACAGCATCCGCTGCCCGTCCGGCGCGACCTGGTCGAGCAGCGCGGTGACCTGCGGCATGAAGCCCATGTCGGTCATCTGGTCGGCCTCGTCGAGGACCGTGATCGTGACGTCGCCGAGGGCGCAGTCTCCGCGGTCGATGAGGTCCTTGAGCCGTCCGGGCGTCGCGACGACGACCTCCGCGCCGGAGCGCAGCGCCCCGGCCTGCCGGCCGATCGACATGCCGCCGACCACGGTGGCCGACCTGAGGCCCACGGCGCGGGCGTACGGCGTGAGCGCGTCGGTGACCTGCTGGGCCAGCTCACGGGTGGGGACGAGGACCAGGGCGAGCGGACGCCGCGGCTCGGCGCGCTTGCCGGCCGTACGGGCCAGCAGGGCCAGGCCGAAGGCGAGCGTCTTGCCCGAGCCGGTGCGGCCGCGGCCGAGCACGTCCCGTCCGGCCAGGGAGTTCGGCAGGGTCGCCGCCTGGATCGGGAACGGCACGGTCACGCCCTGGTCGCCGAGCGCGGTCAGCATGCGGGCGGGCAGGTCGAGTTCGGCGAAGGTCTCGACGGCGGGCAGCGCCGGCGTGATCGTCTTGGGCAGGGCGAACTCGCCGCCCTGGGGTGCGGCGGCGGGGCGGCGGCCGGAGTTCTGCGGGCGGCCCGCCGAACGGGACCGCCTGGGGCCGTCGTTGGAACGTCGGGAGCCGTCGCCGGAGCGTCGGCGGTCGTTGGTGCGTGCGCGGTTCATGGGGAACCTTCCTCGATACGGCACGTATCAAGGGAGACCCGCAGCGGACGAGCGGCGCAGGGAATCGCAAGAACGAGCCGGCCCGGTCGATTTCGGCTCGGCAGGCCGAGCGGACCGGGAGAATTGGTGAATACGGTGAACGCGGGGGGCGCGTGGAACGCGGTGAAAACGAATGCGCGGGGCGGAATCCGTGATCCCCGCGGGGCGCGGCGCGCCCGGAAACGCGGCGAGCTGGGGCCCGCACCCCAAGGTGCGGGCCCCAGCTGCGGAGTGTGCGAGAGCGTCAGGCCGGGGTGATGTTCTCGGCCGTCGGGCCCTTCTGGCCCTGCGCGATGTCGAAGGTCACCTTCTGACCCTCG
Source organism: Streptomyces sp. KPB2 (assembly GCF_003950055.1). Lineage (NCBI taxonomy): Bacteria > Bacillati > Actinomycetota > Actinomycetes > Kitasatosporales > Streptomycetaceae > Streptomyces > Streptomyces sp. KPB2. The sequence continues at coordinate 3,973,582 of NZ_CP034353.1, read as the reverse complement.
AGCAGCTCGCGGAAGCCCTGGGCGTTGATGTTCGAGTAGTGGGCGAAGACGTCGGGGCCGCCGCCGTCCTGCTCGATGAAGCCGAAGCCCTTTTCGGCGTTGAACCACTTCACGGTGCCGGAAGCCATGTTTTCTCCTTCGGGACGGTGCTCGGAGTTCACCCTGTGTGCACTCCGGTCGCCGCGATGATCACCCCGTCGGAAAAACCTTCAGGCAACCACAACTGCAACTTCCCTCGACAGTAGCACGCCGTGATCGAGCGGGTGCCGGCGAAAATCCGGGCCCGGGGCGGCCGTCCGGGAATATTCCCCCGCCGACGGCTGATTTTCTCCCGCCTGCGCGGTGGATATCGCCGGACCGGGGCGTGGAAACCCCCGTACCGAGACAAAAGACACGTCGGAGCGGGCGGGCGGTCGGAGGCCTCGGTGTCCCCGCCCCGGTGGCCCGAGGGCCGAGGGGCCGAGGGGGAACGGTCCGGCGTCCGGGTGCGTCGTCCCCTTCCGGGGGACGGCGGCCGTGCCCCGGAGAGGGGGCGGGGAGTGGGTACGGACGGGTTCGCCAAGTGGACACGGCACTTCGAGGACGAGCGCGAGCGCAGACGGGCGCAGGGCGACCCGGACTGGGCGCGGGGCGCGGTGCTGCACCGGGCGGTGTGGGCGGGCGTCCAGCGCTTCCAGGTCGGCGAGGACGGTGACGGCGCGAACCTCGTCGCCAAGGCCGAGCAGGCGGGCGACGCCGACTACGCGCGGGCGGTGCGGCTCTTCGTCGCCGAGGAGCAGAACCACGCCCGGCTCCTCGCCCGGCTGCTGGCCGCGGGCGGCAGGCCGACGCTGAGCGGCCACTGGAGCGACACCGTCTTCGTACGGCTGCGGCGGCTGCTGGGCCTGCGCACCGAACTGCTGGTGCTGATGATCGCCGAGGTCGTGGCGCTGCGGTACTACCGGGCCCTCAGGGACGGCACCGACGACGCGCTGACCTCGGAGGTGGCGGGCCGCATCCTGGCCGACGAGCGGCGCCACGTCCCCTTCCACTGCGCGCGGCTGCACGACTCGCTGGCCGAGCTCCCCGCCGTGACGCGCCGCCCCGTGCTGGCCCTGTGGCGGCTGCTCCTGCTCGCCGCCACCGTGGTCGTCGCCGTGGACCACGGCGCGGGGCTGCGCCGGCTCGGTGTCGGGCGGCGCCGTTTCGCGACCGACGTCATGGCCTCGTCCGCCGAGGTGGTCCGCGCCGTACTCGCCCCGCGACCGGACGCGTGGACCGGCGCCGGCGGGGAGTGGGCGCCGGACGCCGGGCGGTAACACCGGTGACCTCCGGTAAGCGCGCTGCTATCCTCCAGCGGATCTTCGCGTGAGGCGACGTACCGGTTGAGGGGGGTCCCAGCCGGTCGCCCGCGCGCATCCGGCCGTGTGCGTCCGTCCTCCGCCGCGGTCATCCACTGGGGAGGGACCGTACGTTGCACCGTTCTCGTGTTTCCCGGCTGCGCCTGACCGTGGCGATCGCCGCCGTGCTCGCCACCGTGTCGGCCGGCGGCCAGGCCGTGGCCGCCCCGGCGTCCGCACGCGCCTTGGCGCCGACCGCCGCACCCGCGTCCGCGCCGACCGCCGCACCCGCGTCCGCGCCCTTGTCCGCGTCCGCCTCGACGAGCCTCGCCGCGACGGCGGCCGACGGCACCCAACAGGCGGCGGTGCCGTATCCGGCCGGCCGGAGCCAGTTGGCGGGCGTCGGCTCGACCGGGTTCCTGACCTGGGGCGAGGGCGGTGCCGGGGATGTTCTGTGGACCAGCTTCGCCGACGGTTCGACCACCGACCCGAGGGAGGGCTGGTCCGCCTGGGTCGCCCTGGGCACCCAGGCGTCGGACGCGGTGGTGCTCCTCCTGTCCGACGGCCGCGTCGAGCTGCGCGACATGCGGACGAAGCAGTCCGTGATGGTCGTGGACCCGGACGCCTTCGGGCCCTCGGGCCAGTCCCTCGGCGCGGTCGGCACCACCCTCGTCGTCGGCACCGCGAACGACGCCGGAGGCCAGGACGTCCACCTCGTCGACATGGTGGACGGCACACCGACCGGGCGCCCGGTGACCGGTCTGCCGCGGGACACGGACAACCCGCACCTCGTCGCGGGCACCTCCGACCGCGCCGTACTGACCTACCGGACGGCGGGCACCTGGCAGTGGGCGCTGGTCGACCTGGCCGACGGTGCCGTCGTGCGGCGTCACGACACGGCCTCCGCCCCCGCCTCGGTCACCCTCTCCGAGACGCACGTGGCCTGGGCCGAGACGGATGCCCAGGGCAGGAGCCACGTGGTCGTCGCCCCGCGCGGCACCGGCGCCGACCGGCGCTTCGCGATCGGGCAGGCGTCCGGCGGCGTGCGGGTCGGCCTCGTGGGCGACTGGGTGACGTACGGCGTGAGCAGCGAACTGACGGCGCAGGACCCGGACCCGCTGTACGCCCTGATGGCCCGTCCCCTCGTCACCGGTGCCCCCCGCACGCTCCTCGACCACACGCGGCAGACGGCCACGGCACCCGACGGCACCCTCTACGTCAGCGGCGGCACGGCGGCCGGCGGCGAGGGCCTGTACCGGATCGCCCCCGGCGCCGACGGGGCGCCGGTCGCCACCCGGGTGGCGAGCAGCGGCGAGCCGACGAAGGTGACGCTGCTCGGGGACGACATTCCCGACGTGGTCGACCTCGACCGGAACAAGGGCCGGTTCCGCCTGGAGTGGAGCCTGTCCCGGGTCAACGTGGCGATGGACATCACGCTGCGCAACACCCGCACCGGCGAAGTGAAGCGGGCCGACGTGTACCCCCTGTCGACCGGGTACGGCGACCCGCACCGCGTCCGCTTCGACTGGGACGGCGACGTGGAGTGGAACGGCACCCGCGGCATGTACTCCGCCGCCGGAGCCGGCCCGTACACCTGGCGCATCGAGGCCAGGCCGCTCAACGCAATCGGCCCGAAGCTGGTCTCCTCGGGCACCTTCACGGTCGCCCGCGAGCCCGGCCTGCACGACTACGACGGGGACGGCGCCCCCGACGTCCTCGCGCGGGACACGGGCGGCCGGCTGTGGCTGAACGACACCTTCGACTCCCGCGAGCAGTACGCCTACGTGCAGAACCCGGAGCAGCTCGTCGGCGGCGGCTGGAACGCCTACGACCGGATCGAGGGCGCCGGCAACCTCGGCGGAGCCCCGGTGAGCGACCTGGTGGCCAGGGACCGCTCCGGCGTGCTGTGGCTGTACCTCGGCAAGGGCGACGCCGAGTCCCCGTTCACCTCCCGCAGCAGGATCGGCGGGGGCTGGAACGTCTACCGTCAGATCACCGGCGGCAGCGACCTGAACGGCGACGGCCGGGCCGACCTCGTCGCCACCGACACCTCCGGCGCCCTGTGGCTGTACAAGGGCACCGGGAACTGGCGGGCGCCCTTCGCCAAGCGCGTGAAGATCGGTACGGGCGGCTGGGGCGCGTACGACCAGATCACGGCGACCGGCGACATCGCCGGGGCCCCGGCCGGTGACCTGGTGGCCAGGGACCGCTCCGGCGTGCTGTGGCTCTACCTCGGCTACGGCGACGGCCGTTTCGCGCCCCGCACCCGGATCGGCGGCGGCTGGAACACCTACGAGCACCTGGTGGGCATCGGCGACGCCGACCATGACGGCCGGGCCGACCTGTACGCGACCGACGTGCGGCCGCAGAACCAGGACCCCTACCTGTACAGGAGCACGGGCGCCTGGCGGACGCCGTTCGCGGGCCGCGCCGAGGTCGCCTGGACCTTCATGGAGCGCCGGGACTACAACCTCTTCGCCTGACGCCGGGGGGCGGCGGGGTCTCGCGGGGCCCCGCCGCCGGCCCGTCCCGTGCGCGGCCCGAGTCCGCCCCGCGGGAGGGGGTTTCGGCGGGGCGGGGCGGTCCGTCAGTTTTCGAGAAGCACCGCGGGCCCGGCCGCGCCTACCTTCGAGGACATGAACTCCATCGACGCCATCACCCTCGAAGTGGCCGACACCGAGGCCGCCGCCCGCTTCTACTCCGACGCCTTCGGACTCGACGAGTCGCGGGTGCGCCTGTGCGCCTCCGACAGCCCGACGACCGGCTTCCGCGGCTTCACGCTGTCCCTCGTGGTGGCCCAGCCCGGCAACGTCGACGCGCTCTTCACCGCCGCGGTCGACGCCGGCGCCACCGTCCTCAAGCCCGCCGCGAAGTCGCTGTGGGGCTACGGCGGGGTCGTGCAGGCGCCGGACGGCACGGTCTGGCAGATCGCGACCTCGGCGAAGAAGGACACCGCCCCGGTCACCCGCGACGTGGACGAGATCGTGCTCCTCCTGGGCGTCGAGGACGTCAAGGCCACCAAGCGGTTCTACGTCGAGCAGGGCCTGACCGTGGGCAAGAGCTTCGGCGGGAAGTACGTCGAGTTCGCCACCGGCCCGGGCACCGTCAAGCTCTCCCTCTACAAGCGCCGTGCGCTCGCCAAGGTCGCGGGCGTGGCCGCCGAGGGCACCGGCTCCCACCGTCTCGTCGTCTCCGGCGGCAGCCGCCCGTTCGCCGACCCGGACGGCTTCGCCTGGCAGCCGGAGCCCAGCCACTGATGGGCTAGTTTCCTGTGCATGTCATCACGGGAAACTCCGCGAATACCCAGGGGCGGGACGCGGGCGAGACTCTGGGCCGTGGCGGGTGCGGCGACCCTCGCGTTCCTCATCGCCCTGGAGATCGCCGCGCGCCGCTACGGCCTGCCGGGGCCGATGACCAACCAGGCCAAAGAGCTGGTGTTCGCCCCCGCGTCGGGGCCCCTGCTCTACGCCGGTCTGGCGCTCACGATGGTGGTCCTGACCTGGCGGGAACGGTTCGTCGCGGCGGCCGCCGCGGTCGGCATCGACCTCGCCGTCGCGCTGGTGCGGTGGGCGGCGGACGCCCCCGCGTCCGGCACCCACACCTTCGGCAACGGCGCGCTGTGGGCGGTCCTGGGCTGCGCGGTCGTCGCCGTGACGCGGCGCACCGGCCCGGAACGGATCCTTCTGCTGAAGGGCGCCGGGCTCGGCCTCCTGCTGGTGGCCGGCCGCAAGACCGGCGACGCCTGGCTGCTGATCACCTCCAAGACCCGGCCGGACGTCCTCGACCCGTACGTGGCGACCGCCGACCACGCGCTGGGCAACCCGTCCTGGCTGATGGGCCGGGCCGTCGAGGCCACCGGCCCGGTCGGTGAGCACCTGCTGGACTGGGTCTACGCCCAACTCGCGGTGGCCGCGGCCGTCGTCGCCCTGTACCAGCTGCGCAAGGTGGGCGCCGAGCGCCGCTTCCCGCGCCACCACCTGGTCCGCACCTTCCTGCTGATAGGTCTGCTCGGACCCGGCGTCTACATGATCTTCCCCGTGGTCGGCCCGGTCTTCGCCTACGGCACCGGCGCCTTCGGCACCGGCGGCGAGGAGTGGGCGATCGCCAACCTGTGGCCGCACACGCTGCCGCCGATCGGCGCGCCGCACCCCTTCACGTACGACGGGGTCACCCCCCGCAACTGCATGCCCAGCCTGCACACGGCGTGGGCCGTGGTGATCTTCATCCACTCCCGGAAGGGGCCGCGCGTCCTGCGCTGGGCGGGGGCGTTCTGGCTGGTCGCCACGCTCACCGCCACGCTGGGATTCGGCTACCACTACGCCATCGACCTCGTCGCCGGTGTGGTGTTCGCGGTCACCGTCGAGGCGGGGCTGCGCGCCCTGGACCGCGGCTGGGACCGGTCGGGGACCGTGCTGGTCGCCCACGGGGTGCTGGTGTTCGCCGCGATCCTGGCGGCCACGCGCTTCATACCGCTGGAGATGGCCCGGCACCCGTGGGTCTTCGGGCCGCTCCTGCTGCTGTCGATGGCCTCGGTGGTGCACGGCTACGTACGGACGACGAAGGGGTGGGAACCGGCGACGGCGGCGGCGCCGACGCGACCGGAACCGCGACTCGAGGCGGCCTGAGACGGTCTGGGGCAGCCCGGGGCAGCCCGGGGCGGCCCAAGTGCCGCAGGGCTGCTGAATTGCGAAAGTTCGCAAGTCGTTGGATGCTGGGAGCCCGGGTCCGCAGGTAGCCGCGGACCCGGTTCTCTTGTGGAGACGCGATGAGCCCCCTGCGCCAGCACCTGCCCCACCGGCACGTGCTCACCCTGCCGGCGACGCCCCCGGCGGTCCGGGTGGCCCGGGAGACCGCCGAGCAGGCGCTCGCCGAGTGGGGCGTGAACCCCGGGCACCGTGCCGTGGCACCCGCCCTGCTGATCCTCAGCGAGCTGGTCACCAACAGCGTCCGCCACGCGTCGCCGCTCAGCGAGCAGGTGACCGTCACGTACGCGGTCGGCGACGACTGCCTGGCCTTCGCCGTGCACGACCGGCACCCCCACCGGCCCCGGCTGAACGGCGCGGGCACCGGTGGCCGCCGGAGAGGGGGCCTGGCGACCGTCATGGAACTCACCGGCGAGCTGGGCGGCACCGCGGTGGTCCGCGGCGACGACGACGGCCGGGGCAAGAGCATCTGGGTCACCCTCCCCCTGTGACGTGCGCACCGGCCGGGTTCAGGAGGCGCCGTAGCTCGTCAGGGGCGGAGTGCGCAGGGCGAGGACGGCCTTGTCGTCGTGTCCGTTGCCGGGCCGGTGGGTGACCAGGGCACGGCACAGCTCGTCGGGCGCGAGTCCCACCAGCCGGGAGGCGGTCACGGCCAGGGCGTCCAGGCCCCGGTCCAGCGGCTGGCCGGGGACCTCCACGAGGCCGTCGGTGAACAGGATGACGGTGCTGTCCACCGGCAGCGGCCGGCAGTGGTCGGGCCGGGGCAGTTCGGGCGCCACCCCGAGGGGGAGACCCGGCTCCACGTCCAGGTAGTGCACCCGCCCGTCGGGCAGCAGCACGAGCGGCGGCGGGTGCCCCGCGCTGGACCACCGCAGCTGCCACGCGCCGTCGGCGGGCTCCAGCCGCGCGAGCAGTGCCGTGGCGACGGGGGCCTCGTCCAGGGCGGCGTTCATGATCCGGTCGAGCCGGGCGAGGGAGGTGCTGGGCGGGGCGCTCGGGTCGTAGTACAGGGCGCGCAGCATGTTGCGGATCTGCGACATGTCGGCCGCGGCCCGCAGGTCGTGTCCCACGACGTCGCCGATCACCGCCGCGCAGGCTCCGTCGGGCAGCAGCATGGCGTCGTACCAGTCGCCGCCCACGGCCGCGGGCGCGCTCGCCGGGCGGTAGGCCGCGCCGGCGGTGAAGGGCCGCAGGTCGGGCAGGCGGGGCAGCAGCAGGCGCTGGAACTGCTCGCTGCTGTGCTGGACCTGCTGGTAGAGGCGGGCGTTCTCGATCGCGACGCCCGCCGTGCCGGCCAGCGCGCGGATCACGCCCTCGTCGTGCCGGTCGAAGGGCTGGCCGTCCCTGCGTTCGGAGAGGTAGAGGTTGCCGTAGATCCGGCCGCGCACGCTGATCGCCACCCCGAGCAGGCTGCGCATCGGCGGGTGTCCGGGCGGGAAGCCCGCCGACTCCGGGTGGCGCGAGATGTCCTTGACCCGCAGCGGCTCGGGATGGTGGATCAGGTGCCCGAGCAGCCCCCTGCCCCTCGGCAGCTCCACGCCCTCCAGGTCCCCCAGCTCCTTGGCGGTGAGCCCCAGGGGGATGAACTCCTCCAGGAGCCTGCCGTCCTGGTCGAGGACGCCCATGGCCCCGTAGCGGGCGCCGACCAGGTCCATGGCGGTGCGTACGATGCGGCGCAGCACCGCCGGCAGCTCCAGCTCGCTGGTGATGTTCACCACGGCCTGGAGCAGCCCCTGCAGGGTGCTCTGGGCGCGGGCCAGGGCGTGCAGCTGCTCGCCGATCCGGTTCAGGTCGGAGCTGAGCGGCAGGTCGAGGAGCGAGGCGTACGGCTCGTCCGGACCGGCCTCGGAGCTCTCGTCGGCCGGGGTCGCCCCGTCGGGTGAGCGCTGCCGTTCCTCCGCCATCGCGCGTGCCTCGTTTCCCGCCGTGCGGATCGCCTTCCGCCCACTGTGGCCCGGCGGGCGGGCGGTCGCCGTCCGTCCGCAGCCGGTCGGAGTAACCCGGCACCGGCCGGGTGGGACGGAGTTCGTCCCGGCGGATTCGGCCTGACGGGTGGCTCGGGCGAGGATGGGCGGCATGCTGATGAGGACGGGACGGGCGCGACGCGCCCAGGGCGGGGCGGCCGGCGCGGGTTGCCGCGGCGCGAGAGAGCTGAGGGCACGATGAGCACGCCGCTGTACCAGTTGAAGGCCGAGTTCTTCAAGACGCTCGGCCATCCGGCGCGCATCCGCGTCCTGGAGCTGCTGAGCGAGCGGGAGCACGCGGTGGCGGAGATGCTGCCCGAGGTGGGGATCGAGCCGGCCCACCTCTCCCAGCAGCTCGCGGTGTTGCGCCGGGCGAACCTCGTGGTGTCCCGCAAAGAGGGATCGAACGTGTACTACTCCCTGACCAGCCCCCAGATCGCCGAGCTGCTCAAGGTCGCGCGCGGCATCCTCTCCGGTGTGCTCGCCGGGCAGGCCGAACTGCTCGCGGACCTCCGGGCCGGACAGCCCGAGCCGGAACCCCCACCGGCCTAGCGGCGCGGCGCCCGGTCACTTGTGGGCGTGTTCCCCCACGTAGAAGAGCAGCCAGATGAAACCGGCGAGGAGATGCGTGCCGAAGATGTAGAAGCCCGCCCGCAGGGCGACACCGCGCTCGAACCGGCGCTCGGAGGTGTCGCGTTTGTCGCGCGCCTCGCCGCCCGACGACGGAACCGGCATCCCGATCACCTCTTGTCCGCTCGTGGGGGAATTAGGAATCCAGGCAATTGATGAATTGCAGAACTCTGCAAGTCTTTTCCACTGTACCCGCCTGCACGTCCTCGCGGGGCCGGGCCAGTACCTTGCTCCCATGCCTGATCTGAGCCCCTCCTCCCCCGCCGAGGCCTACACGGCCCTGCTGCAGGGCAACGCCCGTTTCGTGAGCGGTGACCGCCTGCACCCCAACCAGGACGCCGACCGCCGGTCGGAGCTGGCACCGCGGCAGCATCCGTTCGCGGTGCTCTTCGGGTGCTCGGACTCGCGGCTGGCCGCCGAGATCATCTTCGACCGGGGTCTCGGCGACCTCTTCGTGGTGCGGACGGCGGGTCACGTGGCGGGCGCGGAGGCGCTGGGCAGCGTCGAGTACGGCGTCAAGGTGCTGGGCGCGCCGCTCGTGGTGGTCCTAGGGCACGACTCCTGCGGCGCGGTCACCGCGGCCGCCGAGGCCGTGCTCGGCGGCACGGCGCCGGCCGGCTACATCGGGGACGTCGTGGAGCGGGTGATCCCGAGCGTGCTCGCGGCCCGCGCCCAGGGCGACGACGGGATCGACCGGTTCGTGGACGAACACATCCGCCGGAGCGTGGACGGCCTGGTGGGACGCTCGGCGCTGCTGGCGGACGAGGTCGCCGCCGGCCGCTGCGCGGTCGTCGGCCTGTCCTACCGCCTGGCCGGGGGGACGGTGAAGCGCGTGGCGGCCCACGGGCTCCCGGAGTAGGCGACCGGCAGTCGTAGCCCCTTGGCGTCACTCGCACCTTTGTGGCGCCATTCATGATGCCAAGGTGGCGCACGCCGCTCTTTAAGGTATCGATGCAGGTCGGAGGAGTGATTGGCTCTACCCTCTCGATTCCTGCGTCGTTGAGGCTTGCTAATGACGCCATTGTGGTGCCATCATGGCGTCATGGACCTCACTCCGTATGTCGACACCCTCCGGCGCGAACTCGCGGTGGCCGCCGAAGCCGGTGGTGACGAAGCCCGCGAACTGGCCGAGCGGCTCATCGCTCCGCTGGAGTCGGCGACCCGGCTGACCATGCTCAACGTGCTCTCCGCCGCCATGGACGAGATCACCCGCGAGCTGGCCCCCGGGTCGGTCGACGTACGGCTGCGCGGGCTCGAGCCCGACTTCGTGGTGACACCGCCGCCCACCGGGGGCGGTGGCACCGCGGAGCCGGCCGCGCCCGTCGAGACCCTCAAGGCGCCGGCGCCCGCCGACGCCGACGAGGGCGGCACCGCCCGCGTCAATCTGCGCCTGCCGGCCCACCTCAAGACGCGCGCCGAGGAGGCCGCGAGCCGTGAGGGGCTGTCCGTCAACGCCTGGCTGGTGCGCGCCGTGTCGGCCGCGGTCGACGGCGGCGGCACGCCGCGTACGCCGGAGCGGGCGCGCAACGTCGGACAGAGCTTCACCGGCTGGGTGCGCTAGCCCCGGGGCCCGCACCCGCACGCGCGCGCCGGGAGAACCGCAGCACGGCGCTCACACCACGTCCCACCAGCGGGGACACCCCACGGACTCACGAGGACGGTACAGCCATGCCTTCTTTCGACACTCCCCGGCCGATCGCGGTGACCGCCCACGTGGGCGCCGGTTCCGTCCGGTTCACCGCCGGCGACCGGCTCGACACGGTCGTCGAGGTGCGGCCCGGCGACCCCGAGCGGGACAAGGACGTGCGCGCCGCCGAGCAGACCGAGGTCGCGTATGCGAGCGGGGTCCTGACGATCAGCACGAAGGAGCGCCGCTTCATCGGCCCCACCGGCGCCGTCGACGTGACGGTGGAGCTGCCCGCCGGGTCGCGCGTCGACACGGTCGGCTCCTGGACCCAGGTCCTCGGCGAGGGCCGGCTCGGCGAGGTCCGGGTGAAGACGCCGGGTGGTGACGTCCGCCTGGACACGACGGGGCCGCTCCAGCTCACCGCCTCCCACGGTTCGGTCACCGTGGACCGGGTCGAGGGTTCGGCCGAGATCACCACCAGCTCCGGCAGCGTGCGTGTCGGCGTCGTCGAGGGCCCGGCCGTCGTGAAGAACTCGCACGGCTCCACGACCGTCGGCGTCGCGCACGGCGACCTGCGCGTGAAGAACGCCAACGGCGACATCAACGTCGCCCGCGCCGAGGCCTCGCTCACCGCCACCACCGCCCACGGCACCCTGCGGGTGGACGAGGTGGCCCGCGGCGAGATCCGGCTGGAGACCTCCTACGGCGCCGTCGAGGTCGGCGTCCGCGAGGGCACGGCCGCCTGGCTCGACCTCCACTCGGGCGGCGGGCAGGTGCGCAACACCCTCACCGCGTCCGGCGGCCCCGCCGAGGACGAGGAGACCGTCAAGGTCCAGGCCCGTACCCGGTACGGCAACATCGACGTCCGCCGCGCCAAGGCCTGAGCGCCGCGCCCGCCCTTCCGGCCACCGCCGGCCCCGGTCTTCACCTCCGTCGTCCCGTCATCACCTTCGACATCCCCTCGAACGGGAGGGCTCCATGCCTTCATCTGTCATGCCCACGACCATCCCGGGTTCCGGTCCGCAGGCGCCCGCCGCCGTGTCCGCCGTGGGACTGCGCAAGTCGTACGGCGACAAGACCGTCCTCGACGGCATCGACCTGCGCATCCCGGCCGGGTCCGTGTTCGCGCTGCTCGGGCCCAACGGCGCCGGCAAGACCACCACCGTCAAGATCCTCTCCACCCTCGTCCCGGCCGACGGCGGGCAGGCCCAGGTGGCGGGCCACGACCTCGCCGCCGCCGCGCAGGACGTGCGGGGCGCGATCGGTGTCACCGGTCAGTTCTCGGCCGTGGACGGTCTGATCACCGGCGAGGAGAACATGCTCCTCATGGCGGACCTGCACCTGATCCCCCGGGGTGAGGGCCGGCGGATCGCGGCCGAGCTGCTGGAGCGCTTCGGTCTCACCGAGGCCGCCAAGAAGCCCGCCTCCACCTACTCCGGCGGCATGAAGCGCCGCCTCGACATCGCCATGACCCTGGTCGGCGACCCCAGGATCATCTTCCTCGACGAGCCCACCACGGGCCTGGACCCGCGCTCCCGCCACACCATGTGGCAGATCATCCGCGAACTCGTCACGAGCGGCGTCACCGTCTTCCTCACCACCCAGTACCTGGAAGAAGCCGACGAACTCGCCGACCGCATCGCCGTCCTCCACGACGGAAGGATCGCCGCCGAAGGCACCGCCGAGGAGCTGAAGCGACTCGTCCCCGGCGGCCACGTCCGGCTCCGCTTCACCGACCCGGAGGTCTACCGCGCCGCCGCCACCGCACTGCCCGGCAGCACCGCCGACGACGAGGCACTGGCCCTGCACATCCCCAGCGACGGCAGCCAGCGCGCCCTGCGCACCGTCCTCGACCACCTGGACGACGCGGGCGTCGAGGCCGACGAACTCACCGTCCACACACCCGACCTCGACGACGTCTTCTTCGCCCTCACCGACGGCGCGGGCGTCCCCGGCCAAACCGCCCAGTCCGCCCAGTCCGACGCGACCAAGGAGACGGTCCGATGAGCACGCTCGGCCTCGCCGCCCGCAACTCCTCCACCATGCTGCGCCGTAACCTCCTGCACGCCCGCCGCTACCCGTCCCTCACCCTAAACCTCCTGCTCACGCCGGTCATGCTGCTGCTCCTCTTCGTCTACGTCTTCGGGGACACGATGAGCGCCGGCATCGGCGGCGGCGCCGACCGGTCCGCGTACATCGCGTACCTCGTGCCGGGCCTGGTGCTGATGACCATCGGGTCCACGACGATCGGCACCGCCGTCTCCGTCTCCAACGACATGACCGAGGGCATCGTCGCCCGCTTCCGCACCATGCCCATCCACCGCGGCTCGGTGATCACCGGGCACGTGATCGGCAGCGTGCTGCAGTCGGTGATCAGCGTCGTCCTCGTCGGCGCCGTCGCCGCGGCCATCGGCTTCCGGTCCACCGACGCCACCCTCCTGGAGTGGCTCGCGGCCCTCGGCCTGGTCACCCTGTTCGCCACCGCGCTCACCTGGATCGCGGTCGGCATGGGCCTGGTCAGCCCGAACGCCGAGGCCGCGAGCAACAACGCGATGCCGCTGATCTTCCTGCCGCTGATCTCCAGCACCTTCGTGCCCATCGACGCCATGCCGGGCTGGTTCCAGCCGATCGCCGAGTACCAGCCGTTCACGCCGGCCATCGAGACCCTGCGCGGCCTGCTCCTCGGCACCGGGATCGGCCGCAACGGCTGGCTCGCCCTCGGCTGGTGCCTCGCCCTGACCGTGCTCGGCTACGTCTGGTCGAAGTCGGTCTTCAACCGCGGCGCGAAGTAGCGCGGGCCGCGGCGGCACCACCCCGCGGCGCCGCCCGGCACCCCGTCGGGTGGCGCCGTACGTCGTCAGAGAGGTGTCAAAGGCGAGCGCGCCGCCGTATGGAAGCCATCAACGGCGGCCGAAAACGGTCGGAAGGGGGCTCTCATCTCCCTGTCAGCTTCTCTTCCGCACCTCATTAGGAGCTCGCGATGGCCGACGTGGCCTTCGTCGTCACCACGCTCGCGGTGTTCGCGCTCGTGGCCCTCGTCGCCAAGGGGGTGACGAAGCTGTGACCGCCGAGAACATCGTCGGGCTGATCGTGGCCGTCGCCCTGCTCGGCTACCTCGTCCTCGCCCTGATCCACCCGGAGAGGTTCTGAGCGCCGCATGAGCCCCGTCCTCTCCGGCGTGCTCCAGCTGCTCGCGCTCGTCGCCGCGCTGGCCCTCGCCCACATACCCCTCGGCACCTACCTGGCCAGGGTCTACTCCTCGCCCCGGCACCTGCGGGTCGAGAAGTGGATCTACAAGGGCATCGGTGCCGACCCGGACACCGGGATGCGCTGGCCCGCCTACCTGCGCGGCGTCCTCGCCTTCTCCCTCGCCGGTGTCCTCTTCCTCTACCTGCTCCAGCGGCTCCAGGGCGTCCTGCCCGGCTCGCTCGGCTTCGCCTCCATCGACCCGGACCAGGCGTTCAACACCGCCGCGTCCTTCGTGTCCAACACCAACTGGCAGTCGTACTACGGCGAGCAGGCCATGGGCCACGTCGTGCAGACCGCCGGTCTGGCCGTGCAGAACTTCGTCTCGGCGGCCGTCGGCATCGCCGTGGCCGTCGCGCTCGTACGAGGCTTCGCGCGGTCCCGCACCGGTGAACTCGGCAACTTCTGGAGCGACCTGGTCCGCGGGGTCGTCCGCGTCCTGGTGCCCCTCGCGTTCGTCGGCGCGGTGATCCTGGTGGCCTGCGGGGTCGTCCAGAACTTCTCCGGCATCCACGAGGTCGGTCAGTTCATGGGCGGCCCGCAGCAGTGGAACGGGGGAGCGGTCGCCTCGCAGGAGGTCATCAAGGAGCTGGGCACCAACGGCGGCGGCTACTTCAACGCCAACTCCGCCCACCCCTTCGAGAACCCGACGCCGTTCACCAACCTGTTCGAGATCTTCCTGATCCTGCTCATCCCGGTCTCCCTGACCCGGACCTTCGGCGTCATGACCGGCTCGGTGCGCCAGGGCTACGCGATCCTCGGCGCGATGGCGGCCATCTGGGTCTCCTTCGTCGCCCTGATGATGTGGACCGAGTTCGCCCACCACGGCCCCGCGTTGCAGGCGGCCGGGGGCGCGACGGAGGGCAAGGAGCTCCGCTTCGGCATCGGCGGCTCGTCGATCTTCGCGGTGTCGACCACCCTGACCTGCACCGGTGCCGTGGACTCCTTCCACTCCTCCTACACCGGACTCGGCGGCGGCATCACCCTGCTCGGCATGATGCTGGGCGAGATCGCGCCCGGCGGGGTCGGCTCCGGGCTCTACGGCATGCTGGTCATGGCGGTCGTCGCCGTCTTCGTCGCCGGACTGATGGTCGGCCGTACGCCCGAGTACCTGGGCCGGAAGATCGGCACCCGCGAGATCAAGTACGCCGCCTGCTACATCCTGATCACCCCGGCCCTGGTGCTGGTCCTCACCGCCGCGGCGATGGCCCTGCCCACCCCGGGCGACTCGATGACCAACGGCGGGGCGCACGGCTTCTCCGAGATCCTGTACGCCTACACCTCCGCCGCGAACAACAACGGCTCGGCCTTCGCGGGCCTGAACGCCGACACCCAGTGGTTCAACACCACCCTCGGCCTCGCCATGCTGCTCGGCCGGTTCCTGCCGATGGTGTTCGTCCTGGCCCTCGCGGGCTCGCTCGCCGGGCAGCAGCCGGTACCGGCCGGCGCGGGCACCCTGCGCACCGAGAAGCCGCTGTTCAGCGGCCTGCTGGTGGGTGCCGTCCTGATCATCACCGGCCTGACCTACTTCCCGGCCCTCGCCCTGGGCCCGCTCGCCGAGGGGCTGGCATGAGCACCGAGACACGGAACACCCTCTTCGACCCGAAGCAGCTGGTCGCGTCGCTGCCCGACGCGTTGCGCAAGCTCGACCCGCGGGTGATGGTGAAGTCGCCCGTCATGTTCGTCGTCCTCGTCGGCTCCGTCCTGACCACGGCCTTCTCCCTGACCGACCCCGGTGACGGGTTCGGCTGGGCGATCAGCGCCTGGCTCTGGCTGACCGTGCTCTTCGGCAACCTGGCGGAGGCGGTCGCCGAGGGCCGCGGCAAGGCCCAGGCCGACACCCTGCGCCGGGCCAGGACCGACACGGTCGCCCGCCGCGTCGACGGCACCACGGTCCCGGGCACCGACCTCACCGTGGGCGACCTGGTGGTCTGCGAGGCCGGGGACGTCATCCCGGGCGACGGCGACGTCGTCGAGGGCGTCGCCTCGGTCGACGAGTCGGCGATCACCGGGGAGTCGGCGCCCGTCATCCGCGAGTCCGGCGGCGACCGCAGCGCCGTCACCGGCGGCACCAAGGTGCTCTCCGACCGCATCGTCGTCCGGATCACCACCAGGCCGGGCGAGACCTTCATCGACCGGATGATCGGCCTGGTCGAGGGGGCGGCACGGCAGAAGACGCCGAACGAGATCGCGCTGAACATCCTGCTGGCCTCGCTGACCGTCGTCTTCCTGCTGGCCTGCGCCACCCTGCCGTCGTTCGCCGACTACGCCGGCGTCCGCCTGAGCATGGTCGTGCTGGTGGCCCTGCTGGTCTGCCTCATCCCGACCACGATCGGCGCCCTGCTCTCCGCGATCGGCATCGCCGGCATGGACCGCCTGGTGCAGCGCAACGTACTGGCCAGGTCGGGCCGCGCCGTCGAGGCCGCCGGCGACGTCTCCACGCTGCTCCTCGACAAGACCGGCACGATCACGCTGGGCAACCGGCAGGCGGCCGCGTTCGTGCCGGTGCGCGGCACCACCGAGGCCGAGGTCGCCGACGCCGCCCAGCTCTCCTCACTCGCCGACGAGACACCCGAGGGCCGCTCGGTCGTCGTCCTCGCCAAGGAGAAGTACGGCCTGCGCGAACGGCACCAGGGCGAACTCGTCGGCGCCGAGTGGGTCGCGTTCACCGCGCAGACCCGGATGTCCGGCGTGGACGTCGACGGCCGCAAGGTCCGCAAGGGCGCGGCCGGTTCCGTCCTCGCCTGGGTCGAGGAGCGGGGCGGCACGGTCGCCGGGGACGCGGAGGCGGCCGTCCGGGGCATCTCCGAGGCCGGCGGCACGCCGCTGCTGGTCGCGGTGGAGGACGGGCGCGGCGCCCGGGTCCTCGGCGTGATCCATCTCAAGGACGTCGTCAAGCACGGCATGCGGGAGCGGTTCGCGGAACTGCGGCGCATGGGCATCAGGACCGTCATGATCACGGGTGACAACCCGTTGACGGCCAAGGCGATCGCCGACGAGGCGGGCGTCGACGACTTCCTCGCGGAGGCCACGCCCGAGGACAAGATGGCGCTCATCAAACGGGAGCAGGCCGGCGGCAAGCTGGTCGCGATGACCGGCGACGGCACCAACGACGCCCCGGCGCTGGCCCAGGCGGACGTCGGCGTGGCGATGAACACCGGCACGTCGGCCGCCAAGGAGGCCGGCAACATGGTCGACCTCGACTCCGACCCGACCAAGCTCATCGAGATCGTCGAGATCGGCAAGCAGTTGCTGATCACCCGCGGGGCGCTCACGACGTTCTCCATCGCCAACGACGTCGCCAAGTACTTCGCGATCATCCCGGCGCTCTTCGCGGCCGCCCACCCGGGCCTGGACAGGCTCAACATCATGGGGCTGTCCTCCCCGTCCTCCGCGATCCTGTCCGCGGTGATCTTCAACGCGCTCGTCATCGTCGTGCTGGTCCCGCTCGCGCTCAGGGGCGTGCGGTACCGGCCCATGAGCGCCGACCGGCTGCTGCGCCGCAACCTCGCCGTCTACGGACTGGGCGGGCTGATCGCCCCGTTCGTCGGCATCAAGCTCATCGACCTGATCGTCTCGCTCGTCCCCGGGATCGGCTGACCGACATGAACACTTCCCTCACCAACGCCGCCCGGCTGTTCGGGGCGGGCCTGCGCGCCCTGCTCGTCCTGACCGTGGTCACCGGCATCGTCTACCCGCTCGTCGTCACGGGCGTCGCGCAGGGGTTGTTCCCCGGGCAGGCGAACGGCTCCGAGATCAAGGCGGACGGGAAGGTCGTCGGCTCCTCCCTCATCGGCCAGTCCTACAACCTGCCGCTGAAGGAGGGTCAGGAGACCCCGGCGCCGGACCTGAAGTGGTTCCAGGGCCGTCCCCGGAACGGCCTCGGCACCAACACCGTCAACACCCAGTACGACCTCATCCTGTCCGGCGCCACCAACCGCGCCGCCGACAACCCGGAACTCCTCCGGTGGGTGAAGGACGCCAAGGCCGCCGTGGTGAAGGACAACTCCGTACCCGGCCACCCGGTGAAGCCGTCGGACGTGCCCGCGGACGCCGTCACCTCCTCCGGCTCCGGCCTGGACCCGCACATCTCCCCCGAGTACGCCGACCTCCAGGTGCGCCGGGTCGCCGAGCGCAACGGCCTGCCCGTCGCACGCGTCCAGCGGCTCGTCGACACGCACACCACCCCCCGCACCCTCGGCTTCATCGGCGAACCCCGGGTCAACGTGCTCGAACTGAACATCGCGCTCAAGGACTTGAAGGGAGGGACGGCCGGTCACTGAGGCGCGCCCCCGGGCCTGCCCTCCCCCGGGGCAGGGACCGCGTGTGACTACAATCCGGGCCATGCCCCTGACCGTGAGCGACGTCGAGCGGTTCGAGGCCTCCAGGCCCCGTCTGGAGGCCATCGCCTACCGCCTCCTCGGATCCGCGAGCGAGGCCGAGGACGCCGTGCAGGAGACCTTCCTGCGCTGGGAGGCGGCCGACGTCGAACGCGTCGAGGTCCCCGAGGCCTGGCTGACGAAGGTCCTCACCAACCTCTGCCTCAACCAGCTCACGTCCGCCCGCGCACGGCGTGAGACCTACGTGGGCCAGTGGCTGCCCGAGCCGCTGTTCGCCGGCGACCCGATGCTCGGCCCGGCGGAGACGGCCGAACAGCGCGAGTCGGTCTCCTTCGCGGTCCTCGCGCTGCTGGAGCGGCTCTCACCGGGCGAACGGGCGGTGTACGTGCTGCGCGAGGCGTTCCAGTACACGCACCGGGAGATCGCGGAGATCCTCGACGTCACCGAGGACGCCAGCCAGCAGACCCTGCACCGCGCCCGCAAGCACGTCGCACAGGGCAGGGCCCGCACGGAGATCGACGAGGCCGCGGCCCGGCGGATCGTCGACGAGTTCCTCGCGGCGGCCACCAGCGGCCGGACCGAACCGCTGGTCCGTCTGCTCACCCAGGACGCCGTGGCGATCGGCGACGGGGGCGGCAAGGTCCCGGCCCGCGCCAAGGCCTTCGAGGGCGCCCGCGCCGTGGCGACGTTCATGCGGGGTCTGTTCAAGCCCGGCAAGGCCAAGCGCGACCTGGTCGGCGGCAGCGCGGAGATCTACCCGGCGGTCGTCAACGGCGACCCCGCCGTGGTGGCCGTCGTGCACGGCCGGGTCGTCGGGATCATGTGCCTGGAGATCACGCCCGAGGGGATCGCGGCCTTCCGCAACCAGGTCAACCCCGACAAGCTCGAACGCGCCACGCGCCGGTGGGCGGCGACCGACCACGGAGAACCCCTGTTCAGGGCCTTCTGACGCCTGCTGACGTCGGCTGCCGCCTTCTGGCGGACGCCGTCCGGTTCGGCAGGTGACGTACGTCACTCCCCGCTCCTGTCAGGAAACGGCGGGCTGCCCGGTTCAAGGGGCGAGTCCCGCTGGAGAGCCGCAGCGGCCGGAGACAAGGGAGCACGTCATGCAGCACGCCACGCAACACCGCATCGTCGTCCTGGGCGCCGGATACGCCGGAGCCGTCGCCGCCGGGCGGCTCGCCCGGCGACTGCGCCGCGAGGACGCGGCCATCACCCTCGTCAACGCCGAGCCCCACTTCGTCGAACGCGTCCGGATGCACCAGCTCGCGGTCGGCCAGGACCTCGCGCCCCGGCCACTGGACGAGATGTTCGCGGGCACCGGCGTCGACCTGCGCATCGCGACGGTCACCGGTGTCGACGTCGACCGCAGGACCGTCGCGGTCACCGGCCCCGACGGCACCGGGGAACTGGCCTACGACACCCTCGTCCACGCCCTCGGCAGCACCTGGAACCACCAGGACGTGCCGGGTGCCGCGGAGCACGCGCACGAGATCGCCGGCCGGCCGGGAGCCCTCCGGCTGCGCGACCGCCTGGCCGGTCTGGAGGCCGGCCGGCCCGTGGTGGTGGTCGGCGGCGGGCTCACCGGGCTGGAGGCCGCGTCCGAGATCGCCGAGGCCCGCCCGGACCTCGACGTCGCGCTCACCGCCAGTGCCGGGCTCGGCGACTGGCTCTCCCCGAGGGGCCGCCGTCACCTGCGCAAGGTCTTCGCTGACCTGGGCGTCACGGTGCACGAGAACGCCCAGGTCACCGAGGTCGCCGCGGACCACGTCCGCACGGCGGACGGGACGCGCGTCCCGTCCGAGGTCACGGTGTGGACCACCGGCTTCGCCGTCCACCCCCTGGCGCGGGCCACCACGCTGGAGGTCACCGACTCCGGCCGGATCGTGGTCGACGGGACCATGCGCTCGGTGTCCCACCCGGACGTGTACGCCGTCGGCGACGCGGCCCTGGCGGCGGGCCCCGGCGGCAAGCCCCTGCGGATGTCGTGCGCCTCGGGCGTCCCCAGCGCCTGGCAGGCCGCCGACGCCGTCGCGGCCCGCCTGACCGGCCGGAAGCTCCCGGAGACGACGCCGCGCTACTTCAACCAGTGCATTTCCCTGGGCCGCAGGCAGGGCCTGATCCAGTACGTCACCGCCGACGACCGTGCCGTGCGCGCGGCCCTGACCGGGCGGTTCGCCGCCCTCTACAAGGAACTCGTCTGCAAGTCGGCGGCGTGGGGCGTGGCCAACCCGACCCTCGGCGTCCCGACCCGCCGCCGTCCGGTCGTACCCGCGACCCCGGAGCCGGCCCCGGCCCCGGCGGTCTGAGCGGCGGCCGCGCTCAGCGCACCGGGAAGCCGAAGTCGTACCCCTGCTCCTGGAGCCGGGGCAGGATGCGCCGCAGCGCTTCGACGGTCTGGGTGCGGTCGCCTCCGGCGTCGTGGAAGAGGATCGTCGGCCCGTTCGGCAGCTCCCGCTGGACGGTGGCGACGATGGCGTCCGTGCCCGGCCGCTCGAAGTCCTTGGTGTCCACGTTCCAGCCCAGCGGACGCATGCCCCGGGACGCGGCGAGCTTGCGGCTGTAGGGGGTGAAGGCGCCGCCGGGCGCCCGGTAGTACATCGGCCGCACGCCGCCGGACGCCTGCGTGATCATGCGCTCGGCGTCGAGGATCTCCTTGGACTGGTAGGCCTCGGACTTCTTGTCCATCGTGGTGTCGTGCGACACCGAGTGGTCGCACAGCCGGTGCCCGGCCGCGACGACGTCCTTCACGAGGTCCGGGTGGGCCTGGGCCTGAAGGCCCGTCATGCAGAAGGTGGCCTTCACCCCGTACTGGTCGAGCAGATCCAGTACCCGGGGCGTCCACGTGGGGTCGGGGCCGTCGTCGACGGTGATGTTGACGCCGCGCGGACCCGCGTCCGAGGCGTGCGCGATGCTGATGTCGACCGGCTCGGCGTCCTGGCCCGGTGTGGCCGACGCGGCCGCCTTCGGCGTCGCACCGGCGTCGACGGACTGGGCCTGCGCCGTCCACACCGAGGCGCCGACGGCGAGCACCGTCACCCCGAGCGCCGCCCCGACCACCTTGCCGTACCAGCCCCGTCCACCACCGTGCCGCGCCATGTCCGCCGCCCCGCCTTCGCGTAGTTCCTCGCCGCCGGTCCCCGACCGGGACGGGGACCACATGACAGGACGGGAGAAAACGGCCGCGGGATCCGTCCGTTACCGATCACGGACAATTCCGGGGAAGTTCGTGGACAACAGGACGCGTGGCCGGTGCGGACGCCCGCGCGGCGTCCAGTGCGCCAAGGACGCGGCGCAGGTCGCCCGGGGCTGCCGCGAGGCGGACCGGGACGCCCGCGTCGTCGAGTTCGGCGACGTGCCAGCCGCGGGGGACGGTGTCGCCGTCGCCGCCGCGCGGGCGTCGCACACGCCCGACGGTGAGCCGCCGCACCGGGATCGGCCGCGCCGCGAACCGCCCCGGGCCGGGGTGGGGGACGACCGCGGGCGGGCCGTCGCCGAGCACGATGTGGGTGCCGAAGCGGTTCGGGTTGTAGTCGGTGCTCTCCAGGAAGCGCGCGGCGAGGAACACGTCCTCGCCCGTGGACTCCCGGGGCTCCGCCTCGTCCGACGCGGCCGGACGGGGCGCCCGGACGCGGGTCGCGCGCCAGGCCAGGACGAGCAGGCCCGAGGTGCCGGCCGTCCCCGCGGCCGCCCACGCGAGGGGACCGGCGGAGGCCGGCGGCCCCGTCGGGTGGAGGTAGCAGAGCGGTACCAGCCAAAGGGCCGTGGCGGCCAGGACGCCCAGGAACGGCAGCACCGACGGCAGCACCTCGTCGTCGGCGAGCCGACGCCCGCGCCGGTGCACCAGCAGCCGGGCGCCCGGCCAGCCGGCGCCGAGGGCGAGCAGGGCCGCGACGACGGCCACCGAGTCGGCGCCGGTGAAGTGCTCCCGCCAGACGTGGTGTTCCCCGGCGACCACCCTCACCTGCCCCCGCCACAGGGTGAGTTCGACGCGGTCACCGGCCCGGAACCCCTCGGCCCCCTCCTGCGAGACCGTGAGCCGGTCCAGGGGCCGGTCACCGGCGAAGTACAGCCGACTGGCCTGCTTCCCCCTTCCCACCTCGGTCCGTTCGATCACGGCGTCCAGGGACGTCAGGCACTCACCGCGCTCGGCGGACGGCGTCCCGGCGGCGCAGGGGACGGCCGACGTCCACGCCTCCTTCGTCGCCCCGACGACCGGCACCAGCCAGGCGGCCAGCCCCGCGCCCGCGAGCAGCAGGACGCACAGGACCAGCGGCCCGGCGACCCCGCGCCCGGCGGTGTGCCGCGAGATGACGGCGAGGTGGTCCGACTCCGGTTCCCCGTAACGACGGTGCAGCGCCCGCAGCGCGTCCAGTGTCGCGTCGAAGTCCGGCCGGTCCGTCCCGGACCCGGACACCGGCAGGGGCAGCCGCCGCCTCCGGCCGTCGCGCAACAGCATGTCGACGCGGACGTACTGCTCCCCGTACCGCCCGTACTGGATGTGGACGCGCAGATCGGCGACGTCGTGCCACGGCACGCTCCGGCGGCGGCGCAATCGTGAGCCGGAGTGCACGCCGTACGCGTCCGCGCTCACCCGAAGGGTGATCCCGTGGAGGGACGCGACCCCCAGCAGAGCGGCCGACAGCCCGCCGCCCACCCACCAGTCCGCCCACTCGCCCGAGTACACCAGGCGCCCCGCGGCCACCACGGCCCCGACCGCGCCCAGCCCGGCGAAGACCCACAGGGCCTGCGTGTGCCGCGGGCGGCAGATCACTTCCTCGCCGTCGGTCATGTGCGCAGCGTGCCACCGCCCGCACCGCGGCCGCCTGTACGGCACCCGGCAGACTTCCGGCCCGCGAGGCTGCCGGGGACCGGCGGGAGGGCGGCGCGAGGGCCGGGGCCGGTGGGGACGCGGCCCCGGCCGGCCCCCGACTGATCCGGCTGATGACATGCGTCACACAAAAAGTGCGGCCTACGCGGGCAACTGTGCCCATGTGCGCGACTTGTCCGCGTGCCGCCGCGCCTTTTCCGGTACGGCCGCGAAAAGTCACCTGTGGCGGTGATCAAGCAGGTCATACGATCGCGTGGGCGTCGTCCCGCGTGAGCACTCCGCAGGCACGGCGCCCGTCACACCTTTCGCCACCCGATCAGGGGTCCATGTGAAGATTCGCCGTGTTCTCGCCACCGCCGTCGCCGCCGCCGTGATCTCCCCGGTCGCCCTCCTGTCCGCCGCCCCGGCCTTCGCCGACGAGAAGCCCGCCACGCAGCAGACGCAGGAGGCGAAGCCGACGATCGAAGAGCTCGAGCAGGCCGTCGAACGCGCGCAGAAGGAGTACGACGCAGCCGTCGTCGCGGTGAACGACGCCATCACGTTCCTCACCGAGGACATGGCGGCGGACACCTACCCGGCCAAGGCCGCGGTCATCGAGACCGAGAAGGCCGCAACGGCCGCAGCCCAGGCCAAGACCGAGGCCGACCAGGCCGTCCTGGACGCCCGGGCCAAGCTGGAAGCCGCCGCCACCGACGAGGACAGGGCCGCCGCGCAGACGGCGCTGGACGAGGCCGAGAAGGCCGCCGAGGAGGCCGCGGACGCCAAGACCGCCGCCGACGCCAAGGCCACCGAGGCGAGCACCGCCTACGACGACGCCCGCGTGGAGCAGACGCGGAAGATCGGCCTGCTCCAGAAGGCGAAGAAGGAGGCCAAGGCGAAGCTGACCGACGCCGAGAAGGCGCTCGCGGACGCCAAGGCCGCCGCCGAAGAGGGGGAGGAGAACGGGGAGGACGGCGAAGACGGGGAGGAGCCGGTCGCCGACTGCGTCCCCGAGCCCGGGCTCACCGCCGTCGTCACCGGCCTGCCGGACAAGGTCGTCGGCGGCACCACGGAGTCCTTCACCCTCCGCGTCACCAACGGCACCGGCGAGACGATGGACGCGGTGTACCCGTACGTGGGCGTCCACGCCTTCGACGTCAAGGGCCTCAAGGAGCTCGACTCCTACCTGGACCTGGAGTGGTCCACCGCCGCGAACCCGACCTGGCGCGACGCCGACCTGATCGACGCGACCTCGCTGGGCTCCCTGAAGGCGAAGGCCTCCGTCGACGTCAAGCTGCGGCTGAAGGTCGACCCGGACATCCCGGCGGGCCAGGGCGCCGCGTTCGTCACCGCCGACTACGTCAACGAGGACGGCTCGTGCGGCGGTTACCCGGACCTCGACCACCACGAGTTCCAGATCCTCGCCAAGTCCGACGACGGCGGTGACACCCCCGGCAAGGACGACGGCACCAAGGACGAGTCCGGCGACCACACCACCGAGCAGGGCGGCGCGTCCACCACTCCGGTGAACACGTCCGGCGGCAGCGGCAGCGGCAGCGGCGGCGGCTCGCTGGCCCACACGGGTTCCGGCGACGCCCTGCCGAAGGTCGGCCTGGCGGGCGGCGCGGCGCTCGTCCTCGGTGCGGGCGCGGTACTCGTCGCCCGCCGCCGCAGGACGACCACCGAGTCCTGACCGACCCGACCACACCGGCCGGCGCCCCCTCCGGAAGGGCGGCGCCGGCCGCGTCTTTTCGTCCCGCGGTCAGGCGCGCGGTCCGAGAAAGAGGCCACCGCTCGCGTCGATGACCTGCCCGGTGATCCAGCGCGCCGCGTCGGAAGCGAGGAACGCGACCACGTCGGCGACGTCCTCGGGCCTGCCCAGCCGGTCGAGCGCCGTCGTGCCGGCGATGAGTTCCGCCAGGCCCGGTGCTGCGAAGGACGCCCCGTTGGTCGCGGTCCGGGTGGCGCCGGGAGCAACCGCGTTCACTGTGATTCCCCGTACGCCCAGCTCGTTGGCCAGCGTCATGCTCATGGTCTCGACCGCCCCCTTCGTCATGGCGAAGGAGGTCTGGGAGGGGTTGGCCATCCGGGTCGCCACGGACGAGACCGTGATGATGCGGCCGCCGTCGGGGATGAGGTCCAGCGCGCGTTGGACGATGAAGTACGGCGCTCGCACGTTCACCGCGAAGAGGTGGTCGAACTCCCTGCGCGTCGTGGCCCCGATCGGTCCGGCGGGCGCGGCCGCCGCGTTGTTGACGAGGACGTGGAGCGACCGCCCGGCCAGTGCGGCCCCGACTCCCGCGAAGAGCGTGTCGACGTCGTCCTCCACGCCCAGTTCCGCCCGGACGGCGACCGCGGTTCCCCCGGCGCGCTCGATCTCGTCGACCGTCGCTGCCGCACCGTCCTCGTCCGTGCCGAAATGCACGACGACCGCAGCCCCCTTCCGCGCCAACCGGACCGCGATCGCCCGTCCTATGCCGCGCGACGCGCCCGTCACCAGAGCCGTCCTGCCGGTCAGGTCGTCTGCGTCCTTCATGCCCACCCCGCTCATCAGTGAGTGACTACCAATCTGGTAGTCACTATCAGACGGTAAGGTCTACCAGATGGTGGGTCAGCACTCAACACTGCGAGCGCAACGACGAGCGGAGACGCAGCGCACGATTCAGGCGCTCGCGGTCCGGCTGTTCGTCGAGCGCGGATACGACGCCACGACCGTGACCGACATCGCCGAAGCCGCAGGCGTGTCGCCCATGACCGTGTACCGGCACTTCCCCACGAAGGAAGACCTGGTGCTCGTCGACCAGAAAGGCCCGCTCGTCGCCGAGCGGATCGCCGCCACGTCCCCGGCGCAGCCCCTGGTCCGCCGTATCAGCAGTGCGCTGGTCGACGCGGCCGCGGCGCTGACCGACGGCGGTCGCCCGGACGACCCGGCGGCGGGCGACGCGTTCCTGCTCGCCCGCCTCCGCCTGATGATCTCGACGCCTGCCCTGCGAGCCAGACACCTGGACAGCCACTACGCCCTTCAGCAAGCGATCGTCGACGCCCTGGGGGACGAGGTCGCCGATCCCGATGCGGAGTTCCGCGCCCGGGCGGCGGCCGGCGCCTGTCTGGCTGCCATGCACACGGCACTGGTGCGCTGGGCCGAGGACGAAGGGCGGACCGAGCTGCCCGGTCTGATCGCGCAGGCGCTCGTCGCCGCCTTCGGCGCCGATGCCGTCGACATCGGCCCGGCCGGGTGAGGAACTCGCGTCAGCCGGCCGCGTCGGCCGGGCGGAAGACGCGGTTGAGCCGGTCGTCCAGGATCGCGGCGGCCGAGTCGGGACTGCGCTGACCGACGAGTTCCTGACGAAGGGCCGCAGAACGAGGAAAGCCCGTGGCGCGAGAGCGGCGGCTGGCGCCCCGGGTGCATGGCCGGACCCCCGGTCGCCGGGGAGACGGCATGACCGCGCGGGGGCCGTTTCGGCACCGTGGTAGTCGTGGGAACGGGAGGGAAGGCGCACCATGCGCGACTGCTCTTATCGAACTCGCGCTCCCGTTCGGGCAGCGACGGTGCGACCCCCGACCCGGCTCGTTCGGACCTCCCCCTGACGCCTTCACGCTCGTGCAGATGGCGCCCACTGTGCGCGGTGGCGCCGCAGAGGGATGAGTGCTGTCCTGGAGACAACCGCAGGAGTACAAGCCGATGCGTCCCAGCCGGACTTCCGCCCTCGCATCCGCCCGGTCGCCCGCACCGACCGGAGCGGGAGGACGATTGCTGCCGACTCGGGAGCTCGTCCTTGCCTGGTTCCTGATCATCCTCGTGGCGGTGCCCGCCTGGGTGCTGACGATCGGGCAGGCCCGCGGCATGGGGGCCGAGCCCGGCACGATGGGGATGGCGCTGCCGCTCTTCCTGTTGCTGTGGCTGACGATGATGGCGGCCATGATGCTGCCGTCCATGGCGCCGGTGGCCATCACCTGGGTGCGCGGGATCGGGCGACGGTCTTCCGGCAGGACGCGGGCCGCGCGCACCGTCGAGTTCGTGGGCGGGTATCTGCTGGTGTGGACCGCCTTCGGTCTGCTCGCCTACGCCGTCCTGGCCCTCACCGGCGGCCTCGTGGACGACCATCCGACCGCCGGACGCTGGATCGGTGCCGTCACCTTCGTGGTCGCGGGCCTGTATCAGCTCGGCCCCCTCAAAAACGTCTGTCTGCGACACTGCCGCGACCCGATGAGCCAACTGGTGCGCTACGCCGGTTTCCGGCAGCCGGCCCGTGACCTCCGGGTGGGAGTCCATCACGGCGCCTACTGCGTCGGCTGCTGCGCGGGACTGATGATCGTCCTGGTCCCGCTCGGAGTGATGAACGTGGCGGCGATGGCCGGGCTGGCCGTGGTGATCTTCGTGGAGAAGCTGTGGTCCCGTGGTCCGCTGCTCGCCCGGGTCGTGGGCGTCACGCTTCTCGTGCTCGCCACGCTCGCGCCGTTCCAGACCTGGCTGCTCCCCGCCCTGTCGGTGCCGGCGATGGACGGTATGTGACTCACCCGGCGTGCGAACACGGTGCGTTCGCCGACGGGGCGTCGGTGACCGAACGATCCCGCCCGGGCACGCAGAACCGCTGGGGAGAGCACACCCCGAGCAGGAGACAGCCGGAGTGCCTCGTCCGGCACCGGCGTACCTGCGACCTCGGAGCGGCGCGTGCTCTCAGTCAGTCCGTTCAGTCCGCTCCATCAGTCGGGACCGCTCCAGTCGAAGGGGAAGTGCTTACTCGACTTCCCCGAGCGTTCCCAGGAGAAGCCGAACGCGTCGGCGCGGTCGGCGGTGGCCCGTCCCCAGGTGGCGACCTGGCCCGGTCCGACCTCGGCGCCCGGGGCGTTGTGGACCTGGACACGTGCGCCGTCCGGCGTCGTCGGACCGGTGAGCGCCTCGGCGGTGGCCATGACCCGGCCGGGGACCTCGGCACGCCAAGTGGTGAGGTCCTCGTCGATCTCGACGTGAACGGGGGCGAAGTCCATGCCGCGCATCTCGGGGTGCAACATCTCCACGAACCGGGCCGGCCACCCGCCCGCCTCACCGCCGAACACGGCCCCGAGGGCGGCACGCTGCTCCGGGTCGGCCCGTTCGTCGAGGAAGACCGCGGCGTACGGTTCCGAGTGCGTGTCCGTCCACGGGTTGCCCACGAAGGAGCCGAGCATCAGGACGTTGAAGTCGTCGAGCCGTACGTCGCCGTAGCTGCCCTCCCGGATGTGCCAGACCAGCACGCCTTCGCAGTCGCCGTAGGTCGGGGGCTGGGCGAACGTGCAAGGGCACGGTATGGCGCACTTGCACACATCGAACCAATCACCAGCCAGGCGCCAGCGTGTACCGGTGGTTACTTGATCCGTCATCTCGCTTCCCTCCTGCCGAGCTCAAGAGCTCACTCGGAGTGGCGAGACCGCGCGTCCCGAGCCCGCGCCCTGTGACGAGGCGGCCTCCCTTCCAGCCTGCACCCGATGGTCCGGCAGGTAAACAGGAGGGAGAAGCCGCGGAAGCGGAGGCCCCGGATGTGCAGGCTTGTGACGCGGTGTATCACTGCCGAGCGCGCCCGGGTCGTGCCGGCGCCTACGAGCCATGCGAGCGAGGGCCGAATGTTCGACTTGAGCGCGCCGATTGTGACCATGTTCCTCGTGTATGTGGCCGCCATGATCGGAACGGGCGTCTGGACCTACGCCCGCACACAAACGTTCACCGACTCCGCCCTCGGAGGCCGCAGGCTCAGCGCGCCCGTCGCCGCCCTGTCCGCGGGGGTCAGCGACATGGCCTGGTTGTTCCTCTCGCTCCCGGGAGCGGTGCACGCGGCCGGCGTCGGCGCCGTCGTCTCGCTGCTCGGCTGGGGCTGGGCTGCTTCGGCCAGCCGCACATCCTGGCCCGCTTCAACGGCATCCGCAGCGTCCGTGCCATCCCCGCGGCCCGCCGGATCGGCACGCTGTGGGTCGTCGTACTGAGCGCCGCCACGCTCGTCGGACTCGTCGGGATCGCACGGCTCGGCACACCGCTGGCCGAGCCGAACACCGTGTACATCGTCCTGAGCCGAACCCTGCTCAACCCCTGGATCGCCCGGCATCCGAGAACCCCGCCGAGGAGAGCGCACCCGACGTGCTGTGACGCCTGCCGCGAAGGCGTTATGACGATGTCCAGCGCGTGGGTTCACCGGGTGATCGGCTTGGCGCCGGTCACGGCGACGGACAACTCCCAGAGCCGGGCGGCCTCCTCGGAGTCGATGGCGTACGCGCGTACGCCGCCGTCATCCATGGCGGTGCCGGGCGCTGAAACGCGGGCGATGTCGCAGTCCTCCAGGTAGAGCCCGCCGCGGCCGTCGAGGAGCGGGGACGTGGCGGCCCACAGGCCGGTGGCTGCCCCCTGGGAGGGGGTCTTGAAGTCTGCGCCGATCACGTTGCCGTGCTCGTCCACCCACCCGCGGTCGATCTGCTCCTGGAGCGTCATCTCCCGCTGCAGTCCGGTGATGATCTTCCCAGGGTGGAGGCTGAAGGCCCGGACGCCGTCGCCTTGCCCGAGGGCATCGAGGTGCACGGCGAACAGGGCGTTGGCGGTCTTGGCCTGGCCGTAGGCGAGCCACTGGTCGTAGCCGGTGCGGAAGTGCGGATCGTGCCAGCGGATGCCGGTCAAGGTGTGTCCGGCGGAGCTGTTCACCACGACGCGCGCGCCGCCTGCGGCGGCCAGGAGTGGGTAGAGCTCGCAGGCGAGGGTGAAGTGTCCGAAGTGGTTGGCGGTGAGCTGGCCCTCCCAGCCGGGCCCGACGCGCCGTTCCGGGGTGGCCATGACGCCGGCCACGGCCATCAGGAGGTCGAGCCGGTCGATACGGCTGCCGATGTGCGCGGCGGCCGAGTGGACGCTGTCGAGGTCGGTCAGGTCCATGGGGACGACCTCGCTGCCCTTCACCTCCTGGAGAGCGGCACGGGCGACGTGGGGGCGGCGGGCGGGAACGATGACCCGGGCCCCGGCGGTTGCCAGCGCCCGGCTGGTCTCCAGGCCGAGCCCGGAGTAGCCCCCGGTCACTACCGCGGTCGTGCCGGAGAGGTCATGGTCGGCCACGATGTCCTCGGCGGTGGTGGCAGCGGAGAAGGGCGAGCCGAGCGGCTGCTGATCGGTAAGTGGCATGCCGCCGACGCTACGATCTAGAGCGAGGTCTAGATCAAGTCCAGGAGTGAGCGGCATGACCACCACCGAAGCCGCCGAGCAGCCGCTGAGCATCGGTGAGGTGGCCGAGCGGACCGGACTGAGCGTGCACGCTCTGCGCTTCTACGAGCGCGAGGGCCTGCTCGTCGGGCCCGTCCGGCGCACGTCGGGCGGCAGACGGCGCTACACCTCTCTCGATGTCGACTGGCTCCTGATCTGCGTCAAGCTCCGCGAATCCGGCATGCCGCTCGCCGACCTCAAGCACTTCGCCGAACTGGTACGCCACGGACCGGGCAACGAGGCAGAACGCCTGCGCCTGCTCGACGCCCACCGCCGGCGCGTCGACGCGCAGATCCAGGCACTGGAGGAGTGCCGATCCGTCATCACTTGGAAGGTCGGCGTCTACGCCGAGCACCTCGCACGCGGCGAGGCCGGCGGGCTCTGGGACCCGACCGCCTGAGGCAGGCGTGGACAGCCGCGTCGTGGCTCCCGTTCCAACACCGGTGCCGCGACCGCAACGCAGGGCGCCGCGGGACTGGACAACAAGTAAGGCCCAAGTCGCTGACTTGGGCCTTCTTTATGGAGCGGGTGACGAGAATCGAACTCGCGCTCTCAGCTTGGGAAGCTGATGTTCTACCATTAAACTACACCCGCGTAAGACGCCGACCACGGCCGGTGTCTGGACGCTCGGTCACTCTACCCCATGCCCGGCCCCCGGTGTTCGCACCGTGGGGCCGGTGGTCGTCGGGGGGTGCGGATGCGGCTGCGGGGGGCCGGGGTTGGGGCGTACGGTGAGGGCTTCGGAGAGGGTGTGCGTGAGGGCGGAGTGCCGCCTGGAGAGTCGTCTCTTTCATCCCGTACTGTGGCTTTTGTCGTCAGGGTAGTAAGCCAGACGCGGCTCTTGGGGAAGGGACTTGAAGGACTTGATGGAGCGCACCGTCGTCCGCTGTGCCGATGGGCACGTGTTCACCGCCACCTCGTTCCCGATGCAGCAGGCCGAGCGACTCGGCCCCGGCCGGCTCGTCCGATGTCCGCGGTGTGCGCGGCTGCGGAGCGCCGTGCCCGTGGGTGCGCAGAAGAGGTAGCGAACAGACGCGGCAGCACAGACGCAGAGCGGTTCGGGCGCGCGGCGCGGCGGCGGTTGTCGTTGCTCCGCGCGCCTTGCGTATCCTCGGTGCGTGCTTCTCTCAGACAAGGACATCCGGGCCGAGATCGACGCCGGTCGGGTGCGGATCGATCCGTTCGACGACTCCATGGTGCAGCCGTCGAGCATCGACGTGCGCCTCGACCGCTATTTCCGGGTGTTCGAGAATCACCGGTACCCGCACATCGACCCCTCCGTCGAGCAGGTGGATCTGACCCGGCTCGTGGAGCCGGAGGGCGACGAGCCGTTCATCCTGCATCCCGGTGAGTTCGTGCTGGCCAGTACGTACGAGGTCATCACGCTGCCGGACGATCTCGCCTCGCGGCTCGAGGGGAAGAGTTCGCTCGGGCGGCTCGGTCTCGTCACGCACTCCACCGCCGGGTTCATCGACCCGGGCTTCTCCGGGCACGTGACGCTGGAGCTGAGCAATCTCGCGACCCTGCCCATCAAGCTGTGGCCGGGGATGAAGATCGGGCAGCTGTGCATGTTCCGGCTCACCTCGCCGGCCGAGCACCCCTACGGCAGCGAGCGTTACGGGTCCCGCTACCAGGGCCAGCGGGGGCCGACGGCCTCCCGGTCCTTCCTCAATTTCCATCGGACCCAGGTGTGAGCGGCCGGGGTATGAGCAGCAAGAACGCAGGCGGGACGCGCGCATGAGTGATGTTCGGGAGAATCTGACCTACGAGCAGTTCGGCGTCGCCGTGCGCGAGCTGGCCCAGGCCGTCGCCGACGACGGCTACGAGCCGGACATAGTGCTGTCCATCGCGCGCGGCGGTGTCTTCGTCGCCGGCGGGCTCGCGTACGCGCTCGACTGCAAGAACATCCACCTCGTGAACGTCGAGTTCTACACGGGCGTCGGCACCACCCTCGACATGCCCGTCATGCTCGCGCCGGTCCCGAACGTCATCGACTTCTCCGACAAGAAGGTCCTCATCACCGACGACGTCGCCGACACCGGCAAGACGCTCAAGCTGGTGCGGGACTTCTGTCTCGACACGGTCGCCGAGGTCCGCAGCGCGGTGATCTATGAGAAGTCGCACTCCCTCGTCCAGTGCGAGTACGTGTGGAAGCGCACCGATGACTGGATCAACTTCCCGTGGAGCGTCCTGCCGCCCGTCGTGCGGCGGGACGGGCAGGTGCTCGACGCCTGACGGCCGGAGACGAGAGAGGGGCCCTCGGCGTGACCGCGTCGCGCCGAGGGCCCCTCTCTCCGTGCTCGGGTCAGTACAGGCCCTTGTACGTGTTCCAGCCGCCCGTGCCCACCAGCACCCGGCCGCCGTACGTACCGTCTCCCGCGGACGCGTACCGCCACAGCTTCCCGGCGGTGTCCCGGGCGAGCAGGTCGGTGCGGCCGTCGCCGGACAGGTCGCCGGTGCCGGCGAGGGCCGAGTAGACGTTCCAGCCGCCGCCGACCCGCTCCCGCCTGGTCACGCTGCCCGCCGCCGTGCCGTAGTACCGCCACAGCACACCGGCGGAGTCCTGCCCGAGCAGGTCGCCCCGCCCGTCGCCGTTGAGGTCACCGGCGCCGGTGATCCACTTGTACAGCTTCCAGTTCGCCTGGATCCGCACCCGGGTCTTCAGGTGGTGGTCGGCGGTGCCCGCGTAGAAGTAGATGTCGCCGGTCGTCCGCTGGCGGGCGATCAGGTCGACGAAGCCGTCCCCGTTCATGTCGCCGGGCGACGTCAGCTGGTCGTACTGCCCCCAGCCCTTGCCGATCAGCGTGTACGGCGACGAGGCGCCGACGACCTTGCCGCAGCCGGGGCGGTAGGCCCGCAGCTCGTCGCCGACCCGTACCAGTACGTCCGCGCACCGGTCCCCGTCCACGTCGCCGACGGGCACGAGCACCGAGCCGGCGGGGAACGCGCCGGACGACCCCGCGATGCGGGACGAGACCCCGCCGGTTCCGTTGCCCCGGTACATCGACACGGCACCGGCGCCGTCCACGGCCAGCAGGTCGCCGAAGCCGTCGTCGCCCGCCAGGTCCCGCCAGACGGCGGCGCCGCCGGTGACCGGCACGGTCCCGGAGACGGACAGGTCGGACCCGGCGCCGTCGGCGGGCTTCGCGGTCAGCGTCCAGGTGTAGGCGCCGTTCGGGACGGGGGCCCCGGCCGCGTCCCTGCCGTCCCAGGAGGCCGAGAGCACGCCGCGGGCCTCGCCGCCGGACACGGTGCGCACGGTCTTGCCGCTCGCCTTGTTCCTCAGCGTCAGCGACCAGGAGGCGGCGGGCTTGGACAGCCACCAGCGCGACGTCCACTTCGCCCCGGCGGCCCTGAGGTCCAGGGCGGGTGTCGTCTCCGCGTCGATCACGGCGATCCGGGAGGCCGGGACGCCCGACGGGACGATCCGCACCCGGCGGTCCGCGCCGATGTAGGCGACGTGGCCGCCGAAGCGGTCCACCGTCCAGCCGGCCCGGCGCACGGTCCGGTCGCCCAGCTCGGCGGCGCCGACGATCACGCGCCGGGGCAGGTCCGCCTCGGTGGCGCCGGCCGGCAGGCCCTCGTGCAGGTCGACGAGGGTCAGACCGGTCGTGTCCGACTGGCGGACCAGGTAGCCGTCGCCGAGGAGCGTCTTGTCGGTGCCGAGCCGCACCGTGCGCTTGGTCTGACGGTCGTAGACGCCGCCGCCCGGGTAGTTGGGCCAGGAGTCGTCGCACTGCCAGTACACCCAGCGGCCCACGGCCTGGAGCTCACGGGGCACGCACCCCGCGTCGAAGGTCTCGCCGGCGGCGTTCGTGGACAGGTTCTTCGCCGTGACCGTGGTCGGCAGGTCCAGGCGCACGTCGTACCAGCTGCCGGTGGCGCTCCACAGGGTGTCGCCCCAGACGGCGGCCGCGACGACCTCCCGCTTCTGCAGGACGTCGCCGGTGTCGCCGTCCCTGAACCGGAGGACGGCCTGCGCGCCGCCCGACGCCTCCTCCACGATGCCGTACCGGCCGGACAGGTCGACGAGTTCCGGGCTGTAGAAGCCGGAGGTCACCCGCGGGCCCCAGGACTCGTCGCCGTTGGCGTAGAGCATGGTGACGCCCCGTTCGGTCGCGGTCTCGCGTCCGTGGTGTCCGTCTCCGCTCGCGAACATGGTCACGCAGTAGCCGTACTCGGCGCCGCCGCAGTCGCTGTCGCTGCCCGACACGAGGCCGTCGACGGTCGAGTTCAGCTCCTCGGGGCGGCCGGAGGTCTTCAGCCAGGTGCTGCGGTAGGCGCCGACGTAGGTGTGCGGCATGAAGAGCTTGGAGTCGTCGGCCGTGGTGAGGATGCCGCTGCCCAGCGAGATGCCGGCCGGGTCGGCCTCCCGGTCCTCGATGTCCGCGACGCGCTTGCGGGTGACGGTGCCGTCGGCGGCGGGCGTGAGGAGGTAGTACCCCCAGTCGAGCGGGCCGTAGTCGGTGTCCTTCTCGGCGCCGGTCACCAGCAGCGAACCGTCGGGCGTGCGGTGCACCGAGGGGGAGGCGACGGTCAGCAGGGACTTCCAGTTGCCCTCGGCGTCTCTCAGGGTGAGCGCGTTGCCGCGGTACTCGTTGTTGCCGCCGTTGGGCGGGGTCACGGTGGCGAAGGCCCCGGCGAAGGGCACGGCGACGTCGTCGTACGCGTACACCTCGCGCAGGTCCAGGGTGGTCGGCTCGGCGTCCAGGTCGTCCCGGCGGTACACCTGGGCGGCGTCCTGCTCCGGGGCGCCGAGGTGGTAGACGGTGTCCTGGTCGAACCAGACGCGCTCGCCGTGCGTGGAGAGCGTCTTCAGGGACCCGGTGGCGAGGTCGACGACCCACCACCCCTGGGACATCCTGGTGTCCTCCCACTTGATGGCGCGGACGGCCACCGACCGGGCGTCGCCGCTGCTGATGCTGAGATGCCACCCCTCCGGCAGCCCCTCCAGCTTCCGGTCCCGCACCTCGCCGTTCTCCAGGCGCAGCAGGTGCAGGCCCGTCGCGGCGTCCTCGGTGCCGGTGCGGGTGATGACGGTGTCGCCGTAGGTCGCGACGTACGTCTGGCCGTCCGGGACCGGGATCGTGACGGTCGGGCCGTCGCCGGCCCGCTGCTGGAGCGTCACGTGCGGGGACGGGGACGCCGCGTAGAGGGCGACGGTGTCGGAGCCGTGGCCGAAGTCGCCGGGGTACCGGTCGAAGCGGAAGTCGTCGACGTCGTAGCTCAGCGGCTCGGGCAGCCGGTGGTCGAGGACGGTCGTCGCGCCGGTGGCGTAGTCGATCCAGCGGAGGCGGTCGTCGCCCTCCTGCGCGGTGAGGAAGCCGGTCTCGCCGGCGTTCAGGACGAGGGTGGCGCGGGGCACGAAGCGCGCGCCCGGGCTGACGACGACGGGGTCGGCGGACGCGGCGGGGGTGTCGGCGGCGGCCGTCGCCGTGGCGGTGCCGATTCCGGCGGTCACGGCGAGCGTGACGGTGAGAGCGATACGGCCGAGCGCACGCCGACGGCGCACGGCCCGCTTGTTCAGCGGACGAATCACGAAAGGAGTCCCTCCCCAGGGCGGTCACGCAGGGGGGCGTTTCACGTGTTCGCCGCTCGTCCCGCGTGAGCAGGCCGACAGTAGCAGGAGGTGATCACGGTGCGGCAGGGGAAGGGCCCCGGTGCGATGCGCACCGGGGCCCTTTCGCACGTCTTCGACTGGATCGTGCCCGGCTTCCGTACGGCTGCGGCTAGAACGTGCCCAGCTTCACGATCGACAGCAGGGCGATCAGCTGGATAGCGGACGCGCCGAGCGCCTTGGGCCAGGGCAGGTCGTGGGAGCGGCTGACCATCAGGGTGAGCAGGGCGCCGGCCGCGACCCAGGTGGCCCAGCCGAGGATCTGCACGAAGGGGGCGTCGCCGCCCGCGAACATGGCGACGACCAGGCGCGGGGCGTCGGTGAGGGACATGATCAGCATGGAGAGGCCGACCGTGGGCTGCCAGGCGCCGTCGCCGCCCAGCTGGCGGGCCAGGGTGTGGGTGACCACGCCGAGGACGAAGGCGCTGAGCACCAGCGCCACCGCCGTGGTCAGGACGATCGGGACGGCGTTGGAGAGGGTGGCGTTGATCGCCTCCTCGCGGGCGCCGTCGAAGCCGAAGACCGCCAGCAGGCCGTAGAGGAAGGTCACGATGAGCGCCGGGACCCACATCGCGTAGTCCCGCATCTGGAGGAAGGTCTGGTTGGGCGCGAGGATCACGCCCTTCAGGAGGTCCTTCCAGTGCAGGCGGGGGCCGACCGGGCCGGGCGCGGGAGCGGAACCGGCGCGGTAGGTGTCGCCCTGGTTGTAGGGGTCGTCGACCGTGAACGCCTGGGTGTGGCCCGGGTTGTTGGCCGCGTACGGGTCGTACGGGGCCTGCTGGGGATGTCCGCCGGGCCCGTAGCCGCCGTCGCCGAAGTACTCCGGCTCGCCGTGGCCGCCGGCGTGACCGCCGCCGGGCGCCTGGGGCCACGGGGATCCGCCGGGTGCCGGGCCGGGGGCGCCACCTCCGTACGGCGGCTGCGGGTACGGCTGCCGAGGCGTCGCCGGGCCGCCGTACGACGGTCCCTGGGGCGCCTGCTGTCCGTACGGGGGGCGTTGCGGTCGCGCGTTTGGAGCGCCGTTGTCCCGGCCGCGTCCGATCCTGAATCCAGCCACGCCTTCGAACGTACCTGGTCCCGGAGAGTGACGTGCGGGGCCCGGCCGTTCGGGGGTCCTTTGCTGCCGAGCTGTGACATCCCTTACGGGGGTTGACCGGGGCGTCCCCTAGGGGCCGTACGGCGACCGTACGGCCCCGGTGGGCAGGTGCTTGGGGGCCAGAAGGCGCGTTCGTCAGCAGAAGGCGGTGAAGCCCCACCAGCCGTCCTGGAGGCGCCACGCGTCTCCGAGGCGGCCGTCGCCGCGGCCCGCGTAGGTGATCTGCCAGCCCGCGCCGTACGAGGAACCGCCTTCCCTGTAGCTGTCGTTGGTGACGGCGATGAGGTCGGGGGCCCCGGCGACGGTGAAGTCGCCTACGGCCAGGAGGTGCCCCATGGCGTTCCAGCCGCCGGTGCCGATGAGCCGGCGGGTGCCGAGGGCGCCGGTGGACGTGCCCGGGTAGAGCCAGAGCCTGCCGGTGGACGCCTCACGGGCGTACAGGTCGGGCCGGCCGTCACCGTTGGTGTCGCCCATGCCGACGAGGGCGTTCATGGCGTTCCAGCCGCCGGTGCCGATGAGCTTGCGCGAGCCGAGGGTGCCGGTGGAGGTGCCGGGGTAGAGGTACAGCTTGCCCGTGGACTTCTCGGTGGCGACCAGGTCGGAGCGGCCGTCGCCGGTGAGGTCGCCGAAGGCGGTGATGGTGCGCATGCCGTTCCAGCCGCCGGTGCCGATCAGCTTGCGGCTGCCGAGGCTGCCGGAGCCGGTGCCGGGGTAGAGGTACAGCTTGCCGGTGGCGGTCTCCCGGGCGATGACGTCCTCGCGGCCGTCACGGCTGAAGTCGCCGTGCCGGGTCAGGGCGCTCATGCCGTTCCATCCGCCGGTGCCGATGATCCGGCCCGGCTGGCCGCTGCCCGGGCTGAACCACAGTCGTCCCGCCCGGTCGCGGCTGACGACGTCGGACCGGGTGTCGCCGTCCAGGTCGCCGAAGTCAGGGGTGCCGGAGGTGGCCGATGAGGCCCAGGACGGGTAGTCGTGCACGTCGCACTCGTGCGGGTCCTGGACGAACTTGATCGAACGGATCACCGAGGAGTTTTCCCCGTAGTACATCCATGCCTCGCCGTCGGCGCGCTCCGTGTACCAGAGGTAGCTCGACCGGTCGTAGTTCCGCTCGGCGTACAGGCAGGCGTCCGCGGTCTCGCGGTTGTTGGTGTACGAGTGGATGTCGTCGGCCCAGCGGCCCAGGTCCGCGACGTTCTTGTTCGTCTTCCACATCGTGCCGTCGGCGTCGTCGCCCGTCCAGGCGCAGAAGTAGCCCTTCGGGCAGTCCTCCACGTGCGCGGCGGCCGGCGCGGCGTTCACGACGGCCAGTGCGGAGCCGGCCAGTACGAGGCCGGTGAGCGCGGAGACGGCCCGGGTGAATCGGTTCGTCATGTGTTGTTTCCCTCCCCTGTGGTGCGGAGGCACCCTAGCCGTGCCGCGCACCGCCCGTGACGCCGGGTCGGTCACCTACGGGGTCAGGAACTGCGACGTCGAGAAGGCGACCGCGGGCTTCGCCGTCACCACGTCCTTCGCCGTGCCCCGGTGGACCTCGACGGTGTCCTCGGTGTCGCCCCGGTGGGTGCGCAGGACCAGGTCCGCCAGGCCGTCGCCGTCGAAGTCGGCGGCCGTCAGCACCCGCGTCGTACCGGCCGACGCGGGCCGCACCGTGACCGCGCCCCGTGTCGTGGGGCCCGTCGCGCGGCCGGGGTACACACGTACCGCGGAGCCGCTGGAGACCAGTTCGCTCAGGCCGTCGCCGTCGAAGTCGGCGGCGTCGAGCAGGGAGCCGGGGGTGTCCAGACCGCCGCGTGACGCGGTGGGGAGGTCGTAGCGCAGCGCCGTGGTGTCCGGGGTGCCCACGGCCGCGTCCAGCGCCTTGCCCTTGCCGAAGGCGCCGAGGGCGACGTCGACGCCCGTGGGCAGGGTGACCCCGGTGCGGGCCGGGCCGTCGGGACCGCCGAGGACGACGGCCGCCTTGCCGGGGCCCGCCGAGGTGCGGACGACCAGGTCGTCGTATCCGTCGCGGTTCACGTCGGCGGCGGGGCCGGTCGGCGCCTCGCCGGGGGAGGGGAGGGGCGCGCCGGCCTTCCGGGGGGCGCCCTCGCGGGTGAAGGGGCCGCGCAGGTAGCTGAGGCGGCCGGCCGAGGCGTGGACGACCAGGTCCTCGGCGCCGTCGCCGTCGAAGTCGCCGCACACCGGACGCTCGGGCCAGTCGTTGCCGTACCGGGCCCGGTCGGGGATGGTCAGCGGGACCGCGCGGCCGGCCAGGCCCGACGGGGAGCCGAAGAGGAGCTGGAGCGGGACCGGGGGGCGGCCCTGGCCGTCGTAGGGCGGGTCGGTGGTGACGACCAGGTCGGTGAAGCCGTCGCCGTCGAGGTCGCAGCTCGCCTCGGCCTCGAAGACGGCCGGCAACTGGCCGTCCACCGGCGCCGCGTACTTCTCGGGGCCGAGCAACTGCCGGGCTCCCGGTACCAGTCCGCGGGGCGAGCCGTAGACCACGCCGATGCCCGCGTCGTCCGCGTGGCTCTCCGCCGTGACCAGGTCGTCGAGGACCAGGTCGCGGTGGCCGTCGCCGTTGAAGTCGTCGGGGACCTCGCTGCCCCCGCCGCGCGGTACGGGGAGCAGGGCGGGGGCGTCGGCGGCGCGTACGGGGGTGGGCGCGGCGGTGTCCTCCGCCGCGGGCGCCGGGCCGTGGCCGCAGGCGGCGAGCAGCAGCAGGCAGCCGACGGCGGCCGTGCCGGTCAGGGTGCTTCTTCGCAGGCGCCGCACCGTTCACCTCGTCCGTATCGACCCGTACCACCATTACCGACAACGACCGGGTAATGATGCACGTGTTCGACATACGGCGACACCCCCGGGTCCGGGAGGGACGCGGGGGTGTCGGTCGAGCGGGGACGGCGGTTACTTCACCGGCTCCGGCGTCGGCTCGCTCTCCGGCTCCGGCTCGCCGGTCGGATCGGCCGGGGTCTTGACGGAGTCCAGCAGGAGCTGGGCGACGTCGACGACCTGGATGGACTCCTTGGCCTTGCCGTCGTTCTTCTTGCCGTTCACGGAGTCCGTGAGCATGACGAGGCAGAAGGGGCAGGCGGTCGAGACGATGTCGGGGTTGACCGACAGGGCCTCGTCGACGCGCTCGTTGTTGATGCGCTTGCCGATCCGCTCCTCCATCCACATCCGCGCGCCGCCGGCGCCGCAGCAGAAGCCGCGCTCCTTGTGGCGGTGCATCTCCTCGTTGCGGACGCCGGGGACGGCGGCGATGATCTCGCGCGGGGGCGTGTAGATCTTGTTGTGGCGGCCCAGGTAGCAGGGGTCGTGGTAGGTGATGATGCCCTCGACCGGGGTGACCGGGAGCAGCTTGCCCTCGTCGACCAGGTGCTGGAGCAGCTGGGTGTGGTGGATGACCTCGTAGTCGCCGCCGAGCTGCGGGTACTCGTTGCCGAGGGTGTTGAGGCAGTGCGGGCAGGTGGCGACGATCTTCTTCGCCGACTTCGGCTTGCGGGACTCCTCGGTGACCTTGCCGTCGTCGTCCATCTCCTCGCCGAAGGCGGCGTTGAGGGTCATGACGTTCTCCATGCCGAGCTCCTGGAACAGGGGCTCGTTGCCCAGGCGGCGGGCGGAGTCACCGGTGCACTTCTCGTCGCCGCCCATGATCGCGAACTTGACGCCCGCGATGTGCAGCAGCTCGGCGAAGGCCTTGGTGGTCTTCTTGGCGCGGTCCTCCAGGGCGCCGGCGCAGCCGACCCAGTAGAGGTACTCGACCTCGGTGAGGTCCTCGATGTCCTTGCCGACGACCGGGACCTCGAAGTCCAGCTCCTTGAGCCACTCCAGGCGCTGCTTCTTCGCCAGGCCCCAGGGGTTGCCCTTCTTCTCCAGGTTCTTGAGCATCGTGCCCGCCTCGGACGGGAACGCGGACTCGATCATGACCTGGTAGCGGCGCATGTCGACGATGTGGTCGACGTGCTCGATGTCGACCGGGCACTGCTCGACGCAGGCGCCGCAGGTGGTGCAGGACCACAGGACGTCCGGGTCGATGACGCCCTGCTCCTCGAGGGTGCCGATCAGCGGACGCTCGGCCTCGGCCAGCGCCGCGGCAGGCACCGAGGCGAGCTGCTCCTCGGACGCCTTCTCCTCGCCCTCCATCGTCTTGCCGCCGCCGGCCAGCAGGTAGGGGGCCTTGGCGTGCGCGTGGTCGCGCAGGGACATGATCAGGAGCTTGGGGGAGAGCGGCTTGCCGGTGTTCCAGGCGGGGCACTGCGACTGGCAGCGGCCGCACTCGGTGCAGGTGGAGAAGTCCAGCAGGCCCTTCCAGGAGAACTGCTCGACCTGGGAGACGCCGAAGACGTCGTCGTCGCCGGGGTCGGTGAAGTCGATCGGCTTGCCGCCCGAGGTCATCGGGAGCAGCGCGCCGAGGGCGGTGCCGCCCTTCGCGTCGCGCTTGAACCAGATGTTGGGGAAGGCCAGGAAGCGGTGCCAGGCCACGCCCATGTCGGTCTTCAGGGCGACCGTGATCATCCAGATGAAGGAGGTCGCGATCTTCAGGCCGGCGAAGAAGTAGACGAGGTTCTGGAGCGTGCCGAGGTCCACGTCCTGGAGCGCGGAGACGACCGGGTACGAGATGAAGAACGACGCCTCGTAGCCGTCGACGTGGTGGAGGGCGCCCTCCAGCGCGTGCAGCATGAAGATGCAGACGCCGACGATGAGGATGACGGCCTCGACGAAGTACGCCTGGCCGAAGTTGGAGCCGGCGAAGCGGGACTTGCGGCCCGGCTTGCGCGGGTGGGACAGCTGCCGGATCACGATCAGGACCAGGATGCCGATCACCGTCATGGTGCCGATGAACTCGACGAAGACGTTGTACGGCGCCCAGTCGCCGATGACCGGCAGGATCCAGTCGGCCTGGAAGAGCTGGCCGACGGCGTTGACGATGGTCAGCAGCAGGGAGAAGAAGCCCACCGCGACGAACCAGTGCGCAACACCGACGATGCCCCAGCGGTTCATCCGGGTGTGGCCGAGGAACTCCCTGACCACGGTGACGGTGCGGTCCACGGGGGCGTTGGTCCGTGTTCCGGCCGGCACCGGCTGGCCCAGCCGCATGTAGTTGACGATCTGCAGGACGGCGCGGCCGAACAGTGCGACGCCGACCACGATCAGGACCAGCGACACGATGATCGCGGCGAGTTGCATTTGGGGGCTCCTCGGGCCTGCGAGGTTACGAGGGGGCGGTGATACGTGCGGTGATACTCGGTATTACTAAGCGGTAACTTAATCAGTCCGTTCGAGACTACCCCCATCCTCTGCCGCACTGTAGTCGGACGTGCGGTGATCTGCGTCGCTGAGGCGACCCTGACCCCGATGTGTCCCGGGTGCCCGGTGGGGCAACCGGAGGGCCGGACGGTGCGCCCCTTCGGGTGGCGATTTTTCCGGTTCGTCGTACCCCGTGTGCCGAGAAAGTGCAGGTCGGGGCGCCGTTGCGCGTAAGGAACGGATAAGAGTTGAGTCTGCCCGGCTCACCTCTGTTGACCCGATGCCGGGCGTCATGCACACTTGAGCCTGTTCCACTCAAGTCAGCTGGAGGTTATTCACCATGGCACGTGCGGTCGGCATCGACCTGGGCACGACTAACTCCGTCGTCAGCGTTCTGGAGGGCGGCGAGCCCACCGTCATCACCAACGCCGAGGGCGCCAGGACCACGCCGTCCGTCGTCGCCTTCGCCAAGAACGGTGAGGTGCTCGTCGGCGAGGTCGCCAAGCGCCAGGCGGTCACCAACGTCGACAGGACCATCCGCTCGGTCAAGCGCCACATGGGCACCGACTGGAAGGTCAACCTGGACGGCAAGGACTTCAACCCGCAGCAGATCAGCGCCTTCGTGCTGCAGAAGCTGAAGCGGGACGCCGAGTCCTACCTGGGCGAGAAGGTGACCGACGCGGTCATCACCGTCCCGGCGTACTTCAACGACGCCGAGCGCCAGGCCACCAAGGAGGCCGGTGAGATCGCGGGCCTCAACGTCCTGCGCATCGTCAACGAGCCGACCGCCGCCGCGCTGGCGTACGGCCTGGACAAGGACGAGCAGGTCATCCTGGTCTTCGACCTCGGTGGCGGCACGTTCGACGTCTCGCTGCTGGAGATCGGCGACGGCGTCGTCGAGGTGAAGGCCACCAACGGTGACAACAACCTCGGTGGTGACGACTGGGACCAGCGTGTCGTCGACTACCTGGTCAAGCAGTTCCAGTCCGGCCACGGCGTGGACCTGGCCAAGGACAAGATGGCGCTGCAGCGCCTGCGCGAGGCCGCCGAGAAGGCGAAGATCGAGCTGTCCTCGTCCACCGAGACCACGATCAACCTGCCCTACATCACGGCGTCCGCCGAGGGCCCCCTGCACCTGGACGAGAAGCTCACCCGCGCCCAGTTCCAGCAGCTGACCTCCGACCTGCTGGAGCGCTGCAAGACGCCGTTCCACAACGTCATCAAGGACGCCGGCATCCAGCTGTCCGAGATCGACCA
The DNA here is from genome assembly GCF_003950055.1 of Streptomyces sp. KPB2. Taxonomy (NCBI): domain Bacteria; kingdom Bacillati; phylum Actinomycetota; class Actinomycetes; order Kitasatosporales; family Streptomycetaceae; genus Streptomyces; species Streptomyces sp. KPB2. Next base: position 3,930,540 of record NZ_CP034353.1, on the reverse strand, counting down.
CGTCGTCCTCGTCGGCGGTTCCACCCGTATGCCCGCCGTCGCCGAGCTGGTCAAGGAGCTGACCGGCGGCAAGGACGCCAACAAGGGCGTCAACCCGGACGAGGTCGTCGCCATCGGCGCCGCCCTGCAGGCCGGTGTCCTCAAGGGCGAGGTCAAGGACGTCCTGCTGCTCGACGTCACCCCGCTGTCCCTCGGTATCGAGACCAAGGGCGGCATCATGACCAAGCTGATCGAGCGGAACACGACGATCCCGACCAAGCGCTCGGAGATCTTCACCACCGCCGAGGACAACCAGCCCTCCGTGCAGATCCAGGTCTACCAGGGCGAGCGCGAGATCGCGGCGTACAACAAGAAGCTCGGGATGTTCGAGCTGACCGGTCTGCCGCCGGCGCCCCGCGGCGTCCCGCAGATCGAGGTCGCCTTCGACATCGACGCCAACGGCATCATGCACGTGACCGCGAAGGACCTGGGCACGGGCAAGGAGCAGAAGATGACCGTCACCGGCGGCTCCTCGCTGCCGAAGGACGAGGTCGACCGGATGCGCCAGGAGGCCGAGAAGTACGCGGAGGAGGACCACGCCCGCCGCGAGGCCGCCGAGTCCCGCAACCAGGGCGAGCAGCTCGTCTACCAGACGGAGAAGTTCCTCAAGGACAACGAGGACAAGGTCCCCGGCGAGGTGAAGACCGAGGTCGAGTCCGCCGTCGCCGAGCTGAAGGAGAAGCTCAAGGGCGAGGACACCGCCGAGATCCGCACCGCCACCGAGAAGGTCGCCGCCGTCTCGCAGAAGCTGGGCCAGGCCATGTACGCCGACGCCCAGGCCGCGCAGGCCGCCGGCGGCGAGGCCCCCGGCGCGGGTGCCCAGGCCGGTGACAAGGCCGACGACGACGTCGTCGACGCCGAGATCGTGGACGACGAGCGCAAGGACGGTGCGGCGTGACCGAGGAGACCCCGGGCTTCGACGAGAAGCCCGACGTCCCCTCTGGCGCCACCCCTGACGCCGCCGAGCCGCAGGCCGCCTCCGAAGAGGGGGCGGCCCCGGCCGGGGACGCAAGTGAGAACGCGGGCCTGGTGGCCCAGCTGGACCAGGCACGTACGGCGCTCGGCGAGCGCACGGCGGACCTCCAGCGCCTCCAGGCCGAGTACCAGAACTACCGCCGCCGGGTCGAGCGGGACCGCGTCGCGGTCAAGGAGATCGCCGTCGCGAACCTCCTGTCCGAGCTGCTTCCCGTACTCGACGACATCGGCCGCGCCCAGGAGCACGGCGAACTGGTCGGCGGCTTCAAGTCCGTCGCGGATTCGCTGGAGACCGTCATCGCCAAGATGGGCCTCCAGCAGTTCGGCAAGGAGGGCGAGCCCTTCGACCCGACGATCCACGAGGCCCTGATGCACTCCTACGCACCGGACGTCACCGAGACGACCTGCGTGGCGATCCTGCAGCCCGGGTACCGGATCGGCGAACGCACCATCCGCCCCGCGCGGGTGGCGGTCGCCGAGCCGCAGCCGGGCGCCCAGACGGTCAAGCCGGCCGAGGACGCCACCGACGCGCAGGACGCCGAGGCGAAGGACAACGGCGGCAACAAGGAGAGCGGTGGCCCGGACGAGGGCTGAGCTCGAAGTGACACGTAGGGCGCGAGAGGAGGGACGTCGGGGATGAGCACGAAGGACTTCATCGAGAAGGACTACTACAAGGTTCTCGGCGTCCCCAAGGACGCCACCGAGGCCGAGATCAAGAAGGCGTACCGGAAGCTCGCCCGCGAGAACCACCCGGACGCCAACAAGGGCAACGTCAAGGCGGAGGAGCGCTTCAAGGAGATCTCCGAGGCCAACGACATCCTCGGTGACCCCAAGAAGCGCAAGGAGTACGACGAGGCCCGCAGCCTCTTCGGCAACGGCGGCTTCAGGCCGGGGCCGGGCGCGGGCGGCGGCACCTTCAACTTCGACCTGGGCGACCTCTTCGGAGGCGGCGCCCAGGGCGGGGGCCAGGGCGCCGGCGGCTTCGGCGGCGGCCTCGGGGACGTCTTCGGCGGCCTGTTCAACCGCACCGGCGGCTCACCGGGCGCCGGCACGCGCACGCAGCCGCGGCGCGGGCAGGACATCGAGTCCGAGGTCACCCTCAGCTTCATCGAGGCCATCGAGGGCGCGACCGTGCCGCTCAGGATGTCCTCGCAGGCTCCCTGCAAGGCCTGTTCGGGCACCGGCGACAAGAACGGCACGCCGCGCGTGTGCCCGACCTGCGTCGGCACCGGCCAGGTCGCCCGGGGTTCGGGCGGCGGCTTCTCGCTCACCGACCCGTGCCCCGACTGCAAGGGCCGCGGCCTGATCGCCGAGGACCCCTGCGACGTCTGCAAGGGCTCCGGACGCGCCAAGTCCTCGCGGACGATGCAGGTCCGCATCCCCGCCGGGGTCTCCGACGGGCAGCGCATCCGGCTGCGCGGCAAGGGCACGCCGGGCGAGCGGGGCGGTCCGGCGGGCGACCTGTACGTGGTCGTGCACGTCAAGGAACACCCCGTCTTCGGCCGCCGGGGCGACAACCTCACCGTCACCGTACCGGTCACCTACGCCGAGGCGGCCCTCGGCGGCGAGGTCAGGGTCCCGACCCTGGGCGGTCCGCCCGTCACGCTGAAGCTGCCGGCGGGCACACCCGGCGGCCGGACCATGCGGGCCCGGGGCAAGGGCGCGGTCCGCAAGGACGGCACGCGCGGCGACCTTCTGGTCACCGTGGAGGTGAGTGTTCCGAAGGACCTGACGGGGAAGGCTCGTGAGGCGCTGGAGGCGTATCGCGAGGCGACCGCGGACGAGGATCCGCGGGCGGAGTTGTTCCAGGCCGCGAAGGGAGCTTGACGGGAATGGACGGTCGTCGACGCAACCCGTACGAACTGACCGAGGACACCCCGGTCTACGTCATCTCGGTGGCGGCCCAGCTCTCCGGACTGCACCCGCAGACGCTGCGGCAGTACGACCGCCTCGGCCTGGTCTCCCCGGACCGCACCCCCGGCCGCGGCCGGCGGTACTCGGCCCGCGACATCGAACTGCTCCGGCAGGTGCAGCAGTTGTCGCAGGACGAGGGCATCAACCTGGCCGGAATCAAGCGCATCATCGAGCTGGAGAACCAGGTCGCCGCCCTCCAGGCGAGGGCGGCCGAGCTGGCCGCCGCGCTCGACGGCGCGGCCACGGCGATGCGCCAGCGCGAGGCCGCGGTGCACGCGTCGTACCGCCGTGACCTGGTCCCCTACCAAGAGGTACAGCAGACCAGCGCGTTGGTGGTCTGGCGTCCCAAGCGCCACGGCCAGTCCCCGGACTGACCGGGACCGGCAGGCGGCACAAGGGAATACGGCATCGACAGCCCCGGAGGACCACCCCGTCCTCCGGGGCTGGTTCACAACGGTGCTGTCTCATTGGTCTAGTACTTCTTGACGATTTGGTGAAGACAGCGTTGGCTTCCTTCACCGGGGGTCGCCGGGGCCCCAGGGGGCACCGGAGCCACTTGGTCCGCTCGGGCCACCCGGTCCGCCCGGGCCCACCCGGTTCGTCCACCACACCCGTGTGTCGGAAGGCAAAGCGCAGTGAGTAGCCGTCCCCGTCGTATCGCCATATCCGTGGCCGCGTCCCTGATGACCTTCTCGCTGGCCTCCTGCGGTGTGCTGGGCGCTTCGGAGAGCAGCGACGACGCGAGCCCGACCAAGGGCAACGACATCACCGTCGGCCTGCTGCTGCCGGAGAAGGAGAACACGCGCTACGAGCAGTTCGACTACCCCTTCTTCAAGGCGAAGGTCGGCGACCTCACGCGCGACGAGGGCAACGTCAAGTACGCCAACGCCGAGGCCAGCGCCACCAAGCAGGCCGACCAGATGCAGCAGATGATCAACGACAAGGTCGATGTGATCGTGCTGGACGCGGTCGACGCCCACGCCATCGCGGAGGGCGTGCAGAAGGCCAAGGACGCCGGCATCCCCGTGATCGCCTACGACCGGCTGGCCGAGGGCCCGATCGACGCGTACATCTCCTTCGACAACGAACTGGTCGGCGAGGTCCAGGGCCGTTCGCTGATCGAGGCGCTGGGCGGCGACCCGTCCAGCTCCGACAAGATCGTCATGATGAACGGCTCGTCCACCGACCCGAACGCCAAGCAGTTCAAGGCGGGCGCGCTGTCCGAGCTGAACGGCAAGGTGACGATCGCCCAGTCCTTCGACACCAAGGACTGGAAGCCGGAGAACGCCGAGGCGAACATGACCGAGGCGATCGGGAAGATCGGCAAGAAGAACATCGCGGGCGTCTACTCCGCCAACGACGGCATGGCCGGCGGCATCATCAAGGCCCTGGAGGACGCGGGCGTCACGGACCTGCCCCCGATCACCGGCCAGGACGCGGAACTCTCCGCGGTGCAGCGGATCGTCACCGGCGAGCAGTACATGAGCGTGTACAAGTCCTACCCGCAGGAGGCGGAGAACGCCGCGGAGATGGCCGTGGCCCGCGTCCAGGGCCGCGACATCCAGTTCGAGGCGCTGGCCCGCGACAAGGTCGACAGCCCCACCCACAAGGGCATCCCCGCCCAGCTCGTCCCCGTCGTCGCCCTCACCAAGGACAACATCGAGGACACGGTCATCGCGGACGGCTTCTACAAGCTCACCGACATCTGCACCGCGAAGTACGAGGACGCGTGCGCGGAGGCGGGGCTGAAGTAGGTCCGACGCCCCCCCCGAGAGGGTGGGGGATACGGACATACCCCCCAACAGGTGGATTCTCCGGTCGGTCGTCCCGGAGCAGTCTGACAGTCACAGGAACCGCACAGCTTTCTCCCGTGCGGTTCCCTCCCGGCCGCCCATTGCGGTCAGGGGACTCCGTCAGACGAGGGGACGCAGTTCGGTGAACGTCAGAATCGCACGACGGCTGGGGGTCGGGGCCATCGCCGCCCTGGCTCTGAGCACGGCTACGCCTGCCTTCGCGTACGAGATCGGCCCGCACTCCTACAGCGGGGAACTCCGCTTCTGGACCGAGGGCAACCGCTCGATCATGAACATCAAGGACACCGGTTCCAGCCACTGGGTGAAGGCGGAGTACTACCGCGTGGCCCACTCGGGTACCAAGCTGACGCTGTGGAACAAGGGCGGCCCGAGCGGTCCCTCCGACAACGACGGCAACAGGGGCACCGTCGAAAGCGGCAGGCACTCCGAGATATTCAAGGCCCGCGGCACCGTGTCGCGCAACAACCTGCCGGACTGGCACACCAGTTGGTACTCCGACTGACGGGCCCGCCCGCACAGCTCGACCACAGCCTGACCGAGGGGCCGACCGGCCTCTCGGTCAGGCGTGCGTTGCCATCGCCGTCCACATCGAGTGATCCCCCTGCGACCAAGGGAGTTCCGCGTGTCCTCAACCCCCGTGCCACTTGCCCTGCGTCTGAACGAGGTGGTCTACGGCGTGTCCGGCCGGAGCCTGCTGGACGGTGCCGACCTCGCCGTCCCGGCGGGCAGTTCCGTGTCCGTGATGGGTCCCTCCGGTAGCGGCAAGTCCACCTTGCTGATGTGCGTCATGGGGCTGATCCGCCCGCAGTCGGGGCGCGTCGAGGTCGTGGGACAGGACGTGACGCGGCTGTCCGCGCGTGCCCTCGCCGCTCACCGGCGCCGGCACGTAGGCATGGTCTTCCAGTTCGGCGAGCTTCTCCCCGAACTCACCTCGGTGGAGAACGTGATGATCGCGAGCCTGCTGGCCGGCGACGCGGTCAACGAGGCCCGCTCCCGCGCCGAGTCCCTGCTCACCCGACTGGGAGTCCCCGAGGCCACGGCCACCCAGGACCTGTCGGGCGGGGAGAGGCAGCGCGTCGCCGTGGCTCGCGCCCTGGTCAACATGCCGGAACTGCTGCTGGCGGACGAGCCGACTGGTGCACTCGACGGTGAACAGCGGGAAGCCGTGGCCGACCTGCTGTTCAGTACCCCGAGGGAGCACGGGTGCGCCCTGGTGGTCGTCACGCACGACCCGATGGTGGCCGGTCGTGCCGACGTGCGGCTGCACCTGCACGAGGGGCGCCTGGTGCACGCCCAGGAGGCGCGGTGAACGGCGGCGGTCTGCGACGCACGCTCCTGCGCATGGGACGGGCAGCGTCCCGATCGGCCGAGGCCGGCCGCATTCGCTACTTCGCGTTGTTCGCGGCCACCACGGTGGCGGTCCTCGCGGTCTGCGGATTCCTGCTCGCCGCGTCCTCTTTCGACGGTCGCACCGAGCGCAGCCAGGCCCGCTGGCCGCAAGTCGCGGACGACGGCTCCGCCACGCTGCTGTGGAGGGCGACCCTGGCGAGTGTCGACGACCGCCAGTACGACGTGGTGTACATCGAGCCCCTCACGTCCGACGCACCGCTGCCGCCGGGCCTCAACCGGTGGCCGAGGCCCGGCGAGGCAGTGCTCTCCCCGGCACTGAAGGCAGCCGGACCTCGGCTGAGCGAGGAGTACGGACGGGCCGAGGGCACCATCGCTGCGGGCGGCCTGGAGTCGCCGAGCGAGTATTTCGCGTATGTACGGCCGACGGCCGAGCGGCTGGACCCTGAGGAGATGACCAGGGCCTCGGGATTCGGCGTCTCCTGGACGCCTTCGCTCGGGGAGCACATGTACAACTTCGGCTCCAAGGAGTTCTACTGGGCCTACCTGGCGTTGGCGGGCCTCCCCGCCGGACTGTTCGTCGTGATCGCCGCCCGGGTCGGCGCCGCGGCCCGGGACCGTCGTTCCGCCGTCCTTACCGCGCTGGGCGCATCCGGCGGTGCCCGGGCCTGGTTCACGGTGGGCGAGGCGGTGCTGCCCGTGGCCCTCGGCGCGTTGGCGGCGGCCGGGGCCGTCGCTCCGGTACTCCTCACCGACACACCGCTGCCCGTCGTCGACTTCGTGCTGTACGTCGCCGACGCCCGCGCGGCGCTCCCCGGCCTGGTGGGCGCAGTGGTGGGAGTGCCCCTGGCCGTGCTCGCAACCCTGGTGCTGCTCCAGCCGCGCTACCGACCCGGTGCCTCGACCCGGCCCGTGGCCGCCAAACGGCGCCGCGAGTGGATGCTGTGGCTGTTTCCCGTGGCGCTCTTCGGCACGGTGCGGGGTACCGATCTGGCGCCGTACGACCTGCGTCTGCCCGTTCTGGCGGCCGGCAGCGTGATCACGATCGCGTTGCTGCCCGGGGTGGCCGGTGCGGTGGTGTCGGCGGCGGGACCCGCACTGGCCAGGCTCGGTGCCGCGCGGGGCCGGGTGGGCATGCTGGTCGCCGGTCGTCGCCTCGCGGTGGGCGCCCGTCCGGTCGCGCGACTGGTGGCTGCGGTGGTCGTTGCGGTGGGTCTCGCCGCACAGGGGCAAATCGCTATCAGTCTGTTCACGGACATGAGCGACCGCGTCGAGGCCGTCGAAGAACACCTGGGCACCAGCGTGGTGCAGGTGTCCACGACGCTGTCCACGACCACTGCCGACGTGGCGTCCTTCGAAAGGGACCTGGGGACGGGAGTGCATGCCCTGGCCATGACGAGGGACCCCCGGTCGGGGCGGATCGACCTCGTCGCGGACTGCTCGGTATGGCGAGACCTGGGCACCAAGTGCCCTGCCACGGCCCCCGTCGAGCTGCGTACCCGCCACGCCGGGCTGGCCCGGGCGGCGGAGCTGGAGCGATCGGTCGGGGTGCGTCTTCACGCCCGTACCGGAGACGTGTCCAAGACGGTGCGTACGTCCGAGGAAGCGGCCCTGGTGGTGCTGGCGCAGGACGGACGGCAGCTGTCCCTGTCACGGGTGCACCGGGCCGCCAACGCGCATGTGGCCATGGCGACGGATGTTGAGGTGTTCGCGATGGCAGGCACCTTCGGAGGCAGCGGGGAGGGCATCGCGGCCGGGCGGTGGCTGGAGTTGCTCTCCGTCGCGGGCGTGCTGGTGATCGTGGTTGTGGCCGGGGTCGGCGCCGTGGCCCAATTCGTCCGAGCGGGGCGCGAGTTGGGCCCGGTGTCGGTATTGAGCGGCAACGGCCGCGTGTACTACTCGGTCTCCGTCTGGTCCTTGCTCGTGCCGACCGCATTCGCCGTGTGCGCGGCCGTCGCCGTGACCTGGTACGTGACGACACCGCTGATGGCGGACTCCGCCGACCGGCTGTCCGCGCTGTCGGCGGTGGGCGCGGCCGGGTTGGCGTGCGCGGCGGTGATGGCCTGGTGGGGCGCGCGTACGGCGTCCGCGGCGGGGCTGGTGTGGCGCCCGCGCAACGACTGACCAACGCGTCGCGACACATCCGAGGGGTGCGGGGACACACGGCCCGCACCCCTCGGCCGCTTCCCCTGGACGAACGAGCCCTGACCGAGCACGGTGTAGAGCCGCCCTTCCGCCCGAGTGCGGCCACGGCGTTCTGCACCGTGCTCGGCGCCACGTCCAGTCCGGCCGCCAATTCGTTCACGGCGGGGAAGCGCCCGCCGGGGGCGTACTGCCGATGACAGCGGCACGGGGCGATTACGGCATCTGGCGGTCGTCGCAGGTGACCGAGTCCTGTGCCTGCGCAGTTGCCGGCTGAGCACGCACCTGTGCCTGCCACACGATCCGGGAGGCCTGCACACGGTTGTCCACACCAAGCTTGGTGTAGACCCCGCGGATGTGGTCCTTCACCGTGTGGGTGCTGATCCCCAGAGTCTCGGCCATGTCGGGATTCGAGACGCCGTCCGCGAGCAACCGCACGATCTCCCGTTCCCTGGAGCTGAGCTTCTTCAGCATGTTGCGCGCACTGGCCACCGCGTCGGCGGCGCGGCCGGGCTGAACGTATTGGTCGACCAGGAACTGGGCGGCGACGGGTCCGAGCGCGACCGTGCCCGCGGCTGCCGCTCGTATCGCCCAGGGAAGGTGCTGCACGGAGTTGCCGCGCAGCAGGATCCCGCGGGCCCCGTGATGCAGCAGCATGCGCGTGGCGTGTTCCGACAAGTGGTCGACCAGTACGACGTGCGCCGGATGGGAGACGGGGACGTTCGCGGCTTTCGGCCCGGCCGCCTTCGGTAACCGAAGGGTGTCGAGCGCGTCGTCCGTGCTGGCATGACTGCTGACCAGGACATCCAGCCGGACAGCCCGCACCAGGTGCGACTCCGCTTCCGATGCCTCGCCGACGACCCGGATCCTGCTGTCCGCCTCCAGGACGCGTCCGACGCCGGCCCGTTCCAGCGGCTCCCGGCCGAGAATGCCCACGCGTATCACGATCTCTGTCCTCCCCCACTTGTCCGCCGGCTCGCCGGTCCGAAGGCCTCGCCCTCGCTGACACGACGGCAGCCGGGGCTCCCGGTACGACGGCGGAGTCGGTCAGGCCCCGCCGTTACCCAGCATGCACGCTGCGTACATGTCTCCGGCACCTTCAGCTTGTTGCAATGAGGGGTAGCGGAGGGTGGGCGTAAGGGTGGATTCCCATACATACAAGGCCTCGGTGGCGGCGGAGCCGTGTTGCGGAGCCGGTCCCGGCCGCGCATAGTTGCGCTGCGGAAGGGCCGGAACCGGGGGTGGAATGGGCGATGACCGGGCACGGGGCTCAGGAGCACCCGCACGGGGCAGACCGGCTCTGCGCGGCCGGGGACCGCGTCTACTCCCGGGCCGTGCGACGCGGGAGGGTGCCGCGCCGTGACGCCGAGCCGGTCCCCTGCCTCCTCGAACTGGCCCTGCTGCACCCCGACCCCGACGACATGGACTGGCTGGTGCCGACCTCCCCGCAGGAGGTCATGACACGGCTGCTGCGCGGCGTCCAGGAGGAGGTCAGCGCGAGTCAGCGGCGGGTGGGCTCGGCCGTGGAGGCCTTCGAGTGGTACGCCGGGCTTGGCCGCCTGCTCCAGCCCCCGGCCGGCCCCGAGTCGACCGCAATCCGCGTCCTCGACGGCCTGTCCCGCATCCAGGCCGCGATGGACGAGGCGACGGCCGTCTGCACGACGGAGGTGCTCACCGTCCAGCCCGGCGGCATCCGGCGCGAGCACGAGCTGTCGGAGGGGCTCCACCGGGCGCTGGCGCTGCGCGGGCGCGGGGTGCGGATGCGGGACCTGTACACCCACGTGGCCCGGCACGGGCAGGGGCTGCTCAACTACCTGGAACTCATGGGTGACGCGGTGGAGGCCCGCACCCTGGACGAGGTCATCGACCGCCTCATCCTCTTCGACCGCACCGTGGCCTTCATCCCCGCCAACACCGACCGCACGATGGCCCTCGAACTGCGCCACCCGGCCCTGATCGCCTACCTGGTCACGGTCTTCGAGCGCCTGTGGCGCCTCGCCATCCCCCTGACGGCTCCCCTCCCCGACACCGGCATCGAGGGCATCTCCCACCGCGAGCAGTCCATCGCGGCGCTCCTCGCGGAGGGCCACCAGGACGCGGTGATCGCGGAACGCCTCGGCATCAGCGTCCGCACGGCCCGCGCGCACATCGCCCGCCTCTCGGAAACCCTGGGCGCGGCCAGCCGCACGCAGTTGGGCGTCCGGATAGCCCAAGCCGGCCTGGACGGCTCCCCGCGGACGTCTCCCGCCCCCGTCATCCTTCCCGGTCGAGAATCCCCGACTGCCCGATGAGATACCCGAGCTGAGCCCGGCTCTCACTCCCGAGGGTGGCGGCGAGCTTGGCGATGTGGACGCGTGCGGTGCGGACGTTCATGCCGAGGCGGTCGGCGATGTCGGAGTCGGTGTGGCCTTCGACGAGGAGGGCGGCTATGGCGCGTTGGCGGGGGGTGATGCCGTTGAGAGTGGGTTGCTGGACGGCTTGGGGGTGCATGGGGGTGGCGAGGTGCCAGAGGCGGTCGAAGATGTTGACGAAGTAGGCGATGAGGGCGGGGTGGCGGACTTCGAGGGCGAGTGAGCGGTCGGCGCTGGCGGGGATGAAGGCCACGGTGCGGTCGATGACGATGAGGCGTTCGGTGACCTCGTCGAGAGTGCGGGCCTCCACGTCGCCGGTCAGGTGTTCGTAGCGGGCGCGCGTGTAGGGGGCGTGGCGGATGGTGTGCTGGTACAGCGCCCTTATCCGGGCGCCGCGGTCGAGGAAGTCCTGGTCCCGCTTCATGGCCCCTTCGAGAATGTCGGGGCGCTTGGAGACTTGCGCGTCGTGCGGCTGGATCGCGAGGAGCTCTTCTCTGCCCTCGGCCATGGCCTCCTCGATGGCCTGGCCCGTCCGTCTCTTGCTGCTGAGGATCCTGAGCGCCGGGGTGTCCTCGGTGGCGATGCTGGGCGCTCCCAGACGCATGAGGGGCTCGAAGATATCGGCCATGCGTTGCCCGCGACGCCGTTCGTTGGCGATGCGGTCCTCCGAGAAGCGGAGCAGGCGCTGTAGCGCGACGGTGGGTGGGACGGGCTCCAGCCGGCCTAGATCCTCGACTGCGGGGTGGAGCATGCCGTTGTCGATCAGACAGGGTGCCATGGCCGCCGAGTCGCTGGACACATGTCCTTCGCGCAGCGCACGGGCGTAGAGCTCCAGGCCCGCGTCACACAGCTCCTCCGATCCGTGGCTGTGCACCTCTGGGGTCACGTGCGGCTCTCTTCGTCTACGTGGGATCAGTGATCCTTTTCCAGGATCCCGGACCGGGCTATGAGGTAGCCGAGCTGGGCACGACTGCCGCTTCCGAGGGCCAAGGCCAGTTTGGCGATGTGGGCCCGGCACGTACGGACGTTCATGCCGAGACGTCGGGCGATGGCCTCGTCGACATGCCCTTCCACCAGGAGCTTGGCGATGGAGTGCTGGATGTCGGTGATTCCGTCCGGCGCGGTCTCGTACGGCGTTCCCACCTTCAGCGGCACCGCGCGCGCCCACATGAACTCGAACACCTTGGTCAGGTACCGAACCAGCCCGGGATGACGCAGCTCAAGGGCGACCTGGCGGTCTTCTCGTATCGGTATGAAGGCAACGGTCTCGTCGCAGATGATGAGTCGCTCGACCAGTTCGTCTATGGTGCGGACCTCGACCTTGCCGCTGGCGATCTGATCCACGTAGGCAAGGGTCTCGGGGCTGTGACGGGCGGTGTGCTGGTACAGGGTCCGCAGCCGCACGCCACGCTCGATCAGTGGTCTGTCGCGTTCCAGGCCCTTGAGGAGGTTGCTTTCCATACGCCGTTTGCCGGGCTGCACGGTGAGCACCTCGGTGTGGCATTCGGAGGTGGCGAGATTGAGCGCCGCGTTGATCCGGTCTCTGCCTTCCAACACGGTGATGGAGTGGGTGGACGTCGTGCTCTGGGCACTCGCGGCCATGAACGGCTCGAAGGCGTCTGCCAACTGGACCGACAGACGCCTGCGTTCTGTGATTTCCCGTTCGATGGGATGGAGGCGCTGCGCCAGGGCTACCGTCGGAGGGACGGGACGCAGCCAATGGGCGTCGTCGGGATCCGGGTGGAGCAGGGCGAATTCCATCAGGCAGGGGGCCGATTCGACGTCCGATCGAGCGATGCGTCCCGCACGCAAGGCGCTGACGTACAGCCGACTGCCTTCGTCACACAGTTCGGTGACGGCATGGGGATGTGCCGCATGTGTCTCTTGTGTCCCCATTTATCCACCCCCCAGGGTCCTGAACGTGCAGGAACATGATGCACCGATTGTGTGGCCATGACGTGCCTGAATGAGCCATCGTCTTATCCGACGGGGGAAGAGGAGACCATCGAGTGAGGACGAAGCCGACTATGAGTAAGAGAATGCTTCGCTCGGTACTTGCCGCTGCTCTTTCCGCCGTCGTGGTGCTTGGGGTCGCGAGCGGCCTGGCCGGCAAGTCCAGTGAGGTTCAGGCGAAGGTGGCATCGGCCACGGTGGTTGCAGGGGTCGACCGCGCCGACGACACGTCCTGGGACTGAGTGCGATGACGACGCCACCTGACGACCGCTCCTTCCGTCGAGAAATGGCCACCGCCTACCGCTCCGGCTGGCACTTCATCGACCTGGTCACCGCGATCCCGCACGCCGGTGACTCCCTGATGGTGACCGTCTTCGGCGAGCCGGTCGTCGTCACGCTGGATGAGGACGGCGACGTGCGGGCGTACCGGTGTCTGCGGCGGCCTCGGGGGGCGCCGCAGCCCGTGCGGTGTGCCATCCGGTACGGAATGATCTTTGTGAACCTGGACCAGCGGGACCACCGGCTCGAGCAGCCGGACGCCCCCGAAGTGAGGACCATCTCGGCCACCCCCCGCAGTGCCTGACGCGATTCCCCCGTCGTAACAGATCGCTCAGGTGCTTCCCCCCGGCAGCGGCGTCACCGTGACCTGAACACGGTGACGCCGCTGTCGCATGTGCGGACATCTCGCGATACCGGCCGGCTCTGCGACTGGCCGAAAAGGCACTCGTGCGGACGGGCCCGGACCTCTTCCCGGCCCCTTGTCGACGATCCCGGAGGTCTCCGGCGGAGACGTACAGGCTCCGCCTTGAGTGGGGCAGGCTCAACTTTGTGTACGCTGGATGAGTCAGCACTACGCGAGGAGGAGAGCCAGAACGTGGACGCCGAGCTGACCAACCGGAGCCGGGACGCGATCAACGCGGCCAGCAACCGGGCCGTGACCGAGGGAAACGCCGACCTCACCCCCGCCCACCTGCTCCTTGCGCTGCTCCAGGGGCAGGACAACGAGAACATCACCGACCTGCTCGCCGTCGTCGAGGCCGACCTCGCCGCCGTACGCTCCGGCGCCGAGCGCATCGTCGGCGGGCTGCCCAGCGTGACCGGGTCCACCGTCGCGCCCCCGCAACCCAGCCGTGAGATGCTCGCCGTGGTCGCCGACGCCCAGGCCCGCGCCAAGGAACTCGGGGACGAGTACCTCTCCACCGAGCACCTGCTCCTCGGCATCGCCGCGAAGGGCGGCGCGGCCGGTGAGGTACTGGAGGGGCAGGGAGCGAGTGCGAAGAAGCTGCAGGAGGCCTTCCGCAAGGCGAGGGGAGGACGCCGCGTGACCACTCCCGACCCCGAGGGCCAGTACAAGGCCCTGGAGAAGTTCGGCACCGACCTCACCGCCGCCGCACGGGACGGAAAGCTCGACCCCGTCATCGGCCGCGACCAGGAGATCCGCCGCGTCGTGCAGGTGCTGAGCCGGCGGACCAAGAACAACCCCGTGCTCATCGGCGAGCCCGGCGTCGGCAAGACCGCCGTCGTCGAAGGGCTCGCCCAGCGGATCGTCAAGGGGGACGTGCCCGAGTCGCTGAAAGACAAGCGGCTGGTGGCGCTGGACCTCGGGGCGATGGTCGCCGGGGCCAAGTACCGGGGCGAGTTCGAGGAGCGGCTCAAGACCGTCCTCGCCGAGATCAAGGACTCCGAGGGGCAGGTCGTCACCTTCATCGACGAGCTGCACACCGTCGTCGGCGCCGGCGCCGGCGGCGACTCCGCCATGGACGCCGGGAACATGCTCAAGCCCATGCTCGCGCGCGGCGAACTGCGCATGGTCGGCGCGACCACGCTCGACGAGTACCGGGAGCGGATCGAGAAGGACCCCGCCCTGGAGCGCCGCTTCCAGCAGGTGCTGGTCGCCGAGCCGACCGTCGAGGACTCCATCGCGATCCTGCGCGGGCTCAAGGGGCGCTACGAGGCCCACCACAAGGTGCAGATCGCGGACAGCGCGCTGGTGGCCGCCGCCGGCCTCTCCGACCGGTACATCACCTCCCGCTTCCTGCCCGACAAGGCCATCGACCTCGTCGACGAGGCCGCCTCCCGGCTGCGCATGGAGATCGACTCCTCGCCCGTCGAGATCGACGAACTCCAGCGCGCCGTCGACCGGCTGAAGATGGAGGAGCTGGCGATCGGCAAGGAGACCGACGCCGCCTCCCTCGAACGCCTGGAGCGGCTGCGGCGCGACCTCGCCGACAAGGAGGAGGAGCTGCGCGGCCTCAACGCCCGCTGGGAGAAGGAGAAGCAGTCCCTCAACCGGGTCGGCGAGCTGAAGGAGAAGCTCGACGAACTGCGCGGGCAGGCCGAACGCGCGCAGCGCGACGGCGACTTCGACACCGCCAGCAAGCTGCTCTACGGCGAGATCCCCACCCTGGAGCGGGACCTGGAGGCCGCCTCCGAGGCCGAGGAGGAAGTGGCCAGGGACACCATGGTCAAGGAGGAGGTCGGCGCCGACGACATCGCCGACGTCGTCGCCTCCTGGACCGGCATCCCCGCCGGGCGCCTCATGGAGGGCGAGACGCAGAAGCTGCTGCGCATGGAGGACGAGCTGGGCAAGCGGCTCATCGGGCAGACCGAGGCCGTGCGGGCCGTCTCCGACGCCGTACGGCGCAGCCGGGCCGGGATCGCCGACCCCGACCGCCCGACCGGTTCCTTCCTCTTCCTCGGCCCCACCGGTGTCGGCAAGACCGAGCTGGCCAAGGCGCTCGCCGACTTCCTCTTCGACGACGAGCGGGCCATGGTCCGCATCGACATGAGCGAGTACAGCGAGAAGCACAGCGTGGCCCGGCTGGTCGGCGCCCCGCCCGGATACGTCGGGTACGAGGAGGGCGGCCAGCTCACCGAGGCCGTGCGGCGGCGGCCGTACACCGTCGTGCTGCTCGACGAGGTGGAGAAGGCGCACCCCGAGGTCTTCGACATCCTGCTCCAGGTGCTCGACGACGGGCGCCTCACCGACGGGCAGGGCCGCACCGTCGACTTCCGCAACACCATCCTGGTGCTCACCTCCAACCTGGGCAGCCAGTACCTGGTCGACCCGACCACCGGCGAGGCGGAGAAGAAGGAGCAGGTCCTGGAGGTGGTGCGGGCCTCCTTCAAGCCGGAGTTCCTCAACCGGCTCGACGACCTGGTGGTCTTCTCGGCGCTCAGCAAGGACGAGCTGAGCCGCATCGCACGGCTGCAGATCAACGGCCTGGCCCGGCGCCTCGCCGAGCGCCGCCTGACCCTGGAGGTCACCGACGAGGCCCTCGCCTGGCTGGCGGAGGAGGGCAACGACCCGGCCTACGGCGCCCGCCCGCTGCGCCGCCTCGTCCAGACCGCGATCGGCGACCGGCTCGCCCGGGAGATCCTCGCCGGCGAGATCAAGGACGGCGACACGGTCCGCGTGGACCGCTTCGGCGACGACCTGATCGTGGGCCCGGCGAGTGGCAAGACGCTGTAGTCGTCACGCCACGCCCGCTCCGGCGACCCGTCCCTTCGGGTTGCCGGGGCCCCGCGGGGGTACCCGACCGGCCGGATCAAGTCAGCCCTGGGCTGACAGGGCCACGGCGGGCTTGCCAGGCCCCTCCCCGCATGGTGGAGGATGGCCTGATCCGTACGAAGGGAAATTCACGGTGAGCATCGACCCGTCCTCGATTCCGAACTTCGGGGGCAAGCAGCCCGAGCCGCAGCCCCAAGGACCGGCGGGCCCCGTCGTCCCGGATCAGGATCTTGTGAAGCAGCTCCTCGAACAGATGGAGCTGAAGTACGTCGTCGACGACGAGGGCGACCTCGCGGCGCCGTGGGAGCAGTTCCGTACGTACTTCATGTTCCGCGGAGAGGGCGACCAGCAGGTCTTCTCGGTGCGGACGTTCTACGACCGGCCCCACCAGATCGACGAGAAGCCCCAGCTCCTCGAGTCGGTCGACGACTGGAACCGGCGCACCCTGTGGCCCAAGGTGTACTCCCACACCCACGACGACGGCACGGTCCGCCTGATCGGCGAGGCCCAGATGCTGATCGGCATGGGCGTCAGCCTGGAGCACTTCGTCTCCTCGACGGTCAGCTGGGTGCGGGCCGCCATCGAGTTCGACCGGTGGCTCGTGGAGCAGCTCGGTCTGGAGCAGGACGTCGACGAGTCGGAGAAGCCGACCGACGAGGACGGCGAGTAGTCCGTCCTCGCGGCTGAGCCAAGGAGAGCCCGGACCCCGGCACCACCGGGGGCCCGGGCTCTCGTCGTACCGGTACGGGCGCCCTACCCGGCCAGGGCCTTCAGGCGCTGTACTGCCTCCTGAAGCACCGGGACCCTCTTGCAGAACGCGAACCGCACGAACGGCGCCCCCGCCTCCCGGTGGTCGTAGAAGACCGCGTTGGGGACGGCGACGACGCCCGCGCGCTCCGGCAGGGAGCGGCAGAAGGCGATGCCGTCGCTCTCGCCGAGCGGGCGGATGTCGGTGGTGACGAAGTAGGTGCCGGCGGGCCGGTACACGCCGAGGCCCGCCTCGGCGAGCCCCGCGGCCAGCAGGTCCCGCTTGGCCTCCATGTCCTGTCGGTAGGCGGCGAAGTACGCGTCCGGCAGCGCGAGCGCCTCGGCGACCGCGTACTGGAAGGGGCCCGCGCTGACGTACGTGAGGTACTGCTTGGCCGAGCGGACCGCCGTGAGCAGGGCCGGCGCGGCGGTGACCCAGCCGACCTTCCAGCCGGTGAACGAGAACGTCTTGCCGGCCGACCCGATGCTCACCGTGCGCTCCCGCATGCCCGGGAAGGTGGCCAGGGGGATGTGCTCGGCGCCGTCGAAGACGAGGTGCTCGTAGACCTCGTCGGTCACCACCAGCAGATCCCGCTCCACGGCCAGCTCGGCGATCGCGGCCAGTTCCCCGCGGGTGAGGACCGTGCCGGTCGGGTTGTGCGGGGTGTTCAGCAGCAGGAGGCGGGTGCGGTCGGTGACCGCGTCGCGCAGCTCGTCCAGGTCCAGTCGGAACGCGCCCTCGTGCGGGCGCAGGGTGACGGGCACGCGCGTGCCGCCCGCCATCGCGATGCAGGCCGCGTACGAGTCGTAGTACGGCTCCAGCGCGACGACCTCGTCACCGGGCTCGACGAGGGCCAGCAGGGCGGCGGCGATGGCCTCGGTGGCGCCGGCGGTGACCAGGACCTCGGTGTCGGGGTCGTAGGACAGGCCGTAGCGGCGCCGCTGGTGGTCGGCGACGGCGGTGCGCAGCTCGGGGACGCCGGGGCCCGGCGGGTACTGGTTGCCGCGCCCGTCGCGCAGCGCCCGTACGGCGGCCTCGCGGATCTCCTCGGGGCCGTCGGTGTCGGGGAAGCCCTGACCGAGGTTGATCGCCCCGGTCGTCACCGCCAGGGCGGACATCTCGGCGAAGATCGTCGTCCCGAACTCGGCGAGCCGGCGGTTCAGGAGGGGGCGGGCGCTGGAGCTCATCGAGGTCATGGCGGCCATCCTGCGCCGAAGCTCTGGACTTCCTCAACTCTGCTTTGGGGCGTGGCGGCGAGGGGCATCTCCCGTGCACGCCGCGAGCTTCACGGCGCGAACCACAGGCAATCGACACACAGCGAGGCGTCCGACGGGGGATTGCTTCGGGGGACTTCCGGGCGCGGCCCGGAAGGGAAGGAGGGTGGAGCCGTGGTCACAGGCATCATCCTGTTCGTGCTCGCAGCCCTGCTGGTCAGGGTGTTCGTGGTGGGGCGGCGCACGTCCCACCCGGTGCGGACGAGGAGCGGCAGGGGGGCGCGCCGGCACGGCACCGGCGGGGGCGGCGACAGCGGGGGAGGCACCAACAGCTGGTGGGTCGGCGACGGGGGCGGCTCGTCCTCGGACGGACACCACTCGGGCCACTCCTGCGGTGGCGGCTCGTCCTGCGGAGGCGGGTCGTCCTGCGGGGGAGGAGGGGGCGGCGGATGCGGTGGAGGCAGCTGACACGGGGCAGCTGAGCTCCTGCAGGGGGAACCGCATCCGGCTCCGCGGGGTCCGCGCCTGGGACCGGGCCCCGCGCCCCCACGCGGAGCGCCCGCCGGGCCGCCCGCCCGGTGGGTGCTCCCGCGCACCGGCGCACTCCGTACGGGCGGGGTGTGCGCCATGGTTGAACAGGTGAGCTGTTGAGCCCCCTGAGGGATGGAAACGCCACGAAGTTGGGTAAAAACGCTGTGGCGGCACCACCGTTCATGATTCGCTCTTGTTCATCAACGCAGCTCCTCGGACGACCTGTTGACCCCCCTCCTGACCGGCCGACTGGGCTGAGCGGGCCGCATCCCCGGCAGTGCCCCGGATGCGCAGGCCCCACACCTTCCTCTCCTTGTGTGCTTGCGGAGCCGATCCATGCTCACGACCCTGACAACCGCCTACACCGACACCCGCGCCGCCGACCTGGCCTGGGCCCTGGGGCGCGAGCCGCTGCCCGCGCTCGCCTGTCTCGACGTCGAACTGACGGACGCGAAACTGCAGTTGAGACTCCTGGGGGCCTCTCATCAAGTCCTGCTGGAGGAGGAGCGGGGCAGCTGTTCGGAGACGGTGGCGTGCATCCCGGGCAGCAGTACCCCCCTTCCGCTGGGCGTCGCCAAGCGGGTGGGCGACTGGGAGTACGAATTCGCCGCCCGCGTGGAGGTGCTGACGCCGGGCTCCTTCGCCGGCCGCGCCCAGGAACTGATCGCCCTGGTCTCCGACCACCCGCACGGCCTGGCCGGGGTCTTCCCGGGCAGTCCGCACGCCTTCACGGCGCTGCTGGCCCAGCGGCACGAGGGGCAGGTGCACTGGCGGACCTGGCACGCCTATCCGCAGGACGGCCAACTGGTGGCGACGCGGACCCGGGTGGGCGTGCGGGTGCCGGCGTCGCAGCTCAGCCGGTCCGCGGTGTGAGCGGGCCGGTGCGCTGGTGAGGGCCGGATAAACCTGTGGTGCTCAGCAGGACCCGAGTTTCACACGTGTGGGTGACGATGCGCCGTGCGGGTGTGACGTAACGTCACTGCGTGATCGAACCGCACGTGCCCGCCCCGCCCGGCTCTCCGCCGTCCTGGGGCGGCCCCTGCGGTTCCGGTGGGCCCAGTGGCTCCAGCGGGCCAGGTGGTTCCAGTGGTTCCAGCGGGCCAGGTGGTTCCGGTGGTTCCAGCGGTCCAGGTGGTTCCGGTGGTTCCAGCGGTCCCGAGGCGCCCGCGCGGCTGCCCGTCCGGCCGGCCGTCGGACGGTTCCTGGTCCTGGCGGGCGTGTTCGTGTGCGCGGCCTGCGGGCTCGTGTACGAACTCGAACTCGTCGCGCTCGCCTCGTACCTGATCGGCGACTCGGTCACCCAGGCGTCCGTCGTCCTGTCCGTCATGGTCTTCGCCATGGGCATCGGCTCGCTCGCCGCCAAGCGGCTGCGCGGCCTCGCGGCGGCCGGCTTCGGCGCGCTGGAGGCC
Organism: Streptomyces sp. KPB2; assembly: GCF_003950055.1. Lineage (NCBI taxonomy): Bacteria > Bacillati > Actinomycetota > Actinomycetes > Kitasatosporales > Streptomycetaceae > Streptomyces > Streptomyces sp. KPB2. The sequence continues at coordinate 3,910,592 of NZ_CP034353.1, read as the reverse complement.
GTCCTCGCCCTCGTCGGCGGCTCCAGCGCGATGGTGCTGTACGCCGTCTTCGCCTGGACCGGCGGCTGGGGCGGCCTGTGGGCCGACGGCCCCCGCGTCCTGCTGGTCGCCTTCTCCCTGGCCATCGGCGTGCTGATCGGCGCCGAGGTGCCGCTGCTCATGGAGCTGATCCAGCGGGTGCGCAGACAGGACCCGGGCGGTGCCGTCGCCGACCTGTTCGCCGCGGACTACGTCGGCGCGCTCGTCGGCGGCCTCGCCTTCCCCTTCGTCCTGCTGCCCTTCCTCGGCCAGCTCACCGGCGCGCTGCTCACCGGCACCGTCAACGCGGTCGTCGGCGCCGCCCTGGTCCTCGGCCTGTTCCGGCGCGACCTGACCCGCCGGGCGCGCTGGCTGCTGCTGACCGCCAACGCGGTCGTCCTCGCGCTGCTCGCCACGGCGACCGTCCTCGCCGACGACTTCGAACGCGCGGCTCGGCAGGCCGTGTACGGCCAGGACGTCCGCGTGGCCGTGCGGACCGACGTGCAGGAGGTCGTCCTCACCGGCGACGCCGACGGCCGGCCCCTCGACCTGTTCCTGGACGGGCGGCTGCGGGTGCGCGGCAGCGACGAGCGGCGTTACCACGAGGCGCTGGTGCACCCCGCCATGAACGGCCCCCACGCGCGCGTGCTCGTCCTCGGCGGCGGCGACGGCCTCGCCGTCCGGGAGGTCCTGCGCCACCCCGGCGTACGCCGCGTCGACGTCGTCGAGCTCGATCCCCAGCTCGCCCGGCTGGCCCGGCAGGACCCCGGCCTGTCCACCCTCAACGAGCACGCCTACGGCGACGCGCGCGTCCACGTCGCCCCGGGCGACGCCTTCCACCGGCTGCGCTCGACGCCCTCCGCGACGTACGACGTGGTGATCTCGGACCTGCCCGACCCGTCCGTCACGGCCAGTACGAAGCTGTACTCGCAGGAGTTCTACGGCCTGCTGCGGCGGGTGCTCGCGCCCGACGGGCGGCTGGTGGTGCACGCGGGCCCGGTCCTCGCCGCCCCCCGGGCCTTCTGGACGGTGGACGCCACCCTCCGCGCGGCGGGCCTGCGGACCGTCGCCTACCGCGTCGCCGCCGACGATCCCGGCGCGGCCGCCTCCGACAACGGTTCGGCATCGGACGCAGGGACGGCCTCCGGTCCCGGTCCCGGTCCCGCGCCCGGACTTGAGCCCGAGCCCGACCGCGCCACCGCGGCCCTGCGCGCCCCCCGCGGCTGGGGCTTCCTCCTGGCCGCGCGCACGGCCCCCACCCTGCGTCCCGACCCGGCGCCGCCCCGCCCGCGCACCCTCACGCCGGACTCCCTGGCCCGGGACGCCCGCGACGCGGCCCGCACCCGGATCCCCGGGCTGCCGCCTTCCACGCTGGTGCATCCGCGGTACTGAGCCCGGCGCGCGGGTGCCGCGACCGCGAGCGGCCACGTCCCCGTGCGGCGGCCCGACCCTCCCCCGGGTACGGGACGGACCGCCACACCCCCCTGTGGACCGCTCGCACCGAGAACCTACGGCCGCCCCGCGCGTCCCGGAATCCGGCGGTGGGTGGAGACCGGACCCAACCCGGTGCGGTATCCGGCCGGTTCCTGCAACTTCCGCGGTACGGCAGAAGGATGACGCCGACCCCGGGCGGGCGGACCTACGCTGCGGGAATGCGCCTGCACCCCCTGGCGGCCGACGGCCTGATCGCCGCGGCGCTGACGACCGTGGCCGTCCTGCTCGGCACCGAGGCCGTCGCCCAGGGGTGGCCCGCGCTCGACCCGCTCGCCTGGACGCTCGTCGCCCTGCTGACCCTCCCCCTCGTCCTGCGCACCCGCGCCCCCGTCACCGTCTGCCTCGCCGTCCACGCCTGCTGGGCGGTCTACGTCACCCTCGACTACTGGCCCGTCGTCGGCTCCTTCGGCCCCATGCTCGCCGTCTACACCGTCGCCTCCCTGCGTCCCACCCGCACCGCCGCCGCCTGCGCTGTCCTGCTCGCCGGCGTGTGGATCTACGCCGGGCTGCGCAGCGACACGGGATCGATGGCCTCGGTGGCGGGACAGGCCGTGGGCTTCCCGCTCGTGCTGTGGCGGTTCGGGTACGTGGCCCGCAGGACCGGCGAGCTGACGCTGCGGCTGCGGGCCGAACAGGCCGACCGGGCCCGGCGCGAGGTCGCCGAGGAACGCGTGCGGATCGCCCGCGAGCTGCACGACGTGGTCGCCCACCACATCGCCGTCATCAACGTCCAGGCGGGCCTGGCCCGTTTCGTCTTCCGCTCCGACGCCCGCACCGCGCGCGAGGCCCTGGACACCATCGAGGGCGCCAGCGGCGAGGCCCTGGCCGAACTGCGCCGCATGCTCGGCCTGCTGCGGGCCGACGGCGTGCAGGGTGCGGACGGCGCACCCGCCCCCGGCCTCGACCAGCTCGACGAGATGGTCACCCGGGTGCGCACCGGCGGCGTCGGCGTCGAACTGCGCGTCACGGGCACCCCGCGCCCCCTGCCGCCCGGCGTCCAGCTGTGCGTCTACCGGGTCGTGCAGGAGGCGCTCACCAACGTGCTCAAGCACGCGCCCGGCGCGGAGGCCGCCGTGGAACTCGCCTACCGCGCGGGCAAGGTGACGGTGTCGGTGACCGACGACGGGCCGGTGGAGGGGCTGGATCCGGTCACACCTGCCGAGCGGGGCGGACACGGCTTGATCGGGATGCGGGAGAGGGCCAAGCTCTACGGCGGGACGATCCTCGTCGGCCCGCGCAGCGAGGGTGGATTCGGCGTGCGCCTGACCCTGCCGACGCCGGTACAAGCCGCACGCAGGGGAGACGCCGTCACGGAATGACCGACGCAGACCGCCCGACGGACGGGCCGCACCACGACACCGCCGGGCCGATACGCCTGCTCGTCGTCGACGACCAGTTCCTCGTCCGCAGCGGCCTCGCCACGCTGTTGCGTGCCGCACCCGGCATGGAGGTCGTCGGCGAGGCGTCCGACGGCGCGGAGGCGGTGGCGCTGGCCGCGCGGACCCGGCCGGACGTCGTCCTGATGGACATCCGCATGCCCGGCCTCACCGGCATCCAGGCCACCGAGCGGATCATCGCCGAGGCGGAGGACCCCGCGCCCCGCGTCCTCGTCCTGACCACCTTCGACCTCGACGAGTACGTGTACGGCGCCCTGCGGGCCGGTGCCTCCGGCTTCCTGCTCAAGGACGCCGGACCGGAACGGCTGCTGGCCGCGATCACCGCGGTGCACGGCGGCGACGCGCTCTTCGCCCCCGCGGTCACCCGGCGTCTGGTGGAGGCGTTCACGCGGATGACGGACACGGGGCGCGCCGAACCCCCGGACGCCGGCCCGCCGCCCGCGCTGACGGCGCTGACCGGGCGTGAGGCCGAGGTCCTGCGGCTGGTGGCCCGGGGGCTGAGCAACGCCGAGGCCGCCGACCGCCTGTTCATCAGCGAGGCCACCGTGAAGACCCACCTCAACCGCACGATGACCAAGCTGGGCCTGACCAGCAGGGCCCAGGCGGTGGTCGTGGCGTACGAGACGGGACTGGTGACGCCGGGGGCCGCGGGCGGCGGGTGACTTTGTGCCGACGGGGGGTGCGCCGGGCGCCCGCTGGGTAGGGTGCCGTGACATGGAGCATGAGGTGTTCGTTCCGGTTCCGGCCGAGCGGCTCAGGGACGTGCTGGCCGACCCCGTCCGGGTCGCCCGGGCGGTTCCGGGGCTCCAGCAGGACGCCGGTGCCGAGCCCGTCGCGGGCCGGCTGAAGGTGCGTATCGGCAGTCACTCCATCACCTACCGCGGGTCCCTGCGCCTGTCCGCGCGCGAGGACGGCACGTACGCCGTCGAGGGCGAGGCCACCGAGTCGCGCGGCACCGGCACGGTCACGCTCGCGCTGACGCTGCGCGCGGACGACGCCGACGGCGGCGCCACCCTCGGCTTCACCGGGACGGCCACCGCGGACGGTCGCGTGACGGAACTGCCGGAGGAGTCGGTCACGTCGGCCGCGACCCGGCTGCTGACCCGGTTCGCGGAGAACCTGGCCACGGCGGCGCGGACCCCCCAGCAGCCGGAGCCCGAGCCGAAAACGGAACCGGAGCCGGAGCCGGAGCCGGAGCCGGAAACGGAGCCCGGGCCGGAGGGGCACTCCGAGCCGCGCCACACCTCCGTCTTCGACACCGAGGTCCCCCCGTCCTCCCTCATGGACACGGACGAGGGCGACGAGGGCGACGAGGAGGACGAGGACGCGCCCGGCGCCGCCGAGCCGGTCGTCCAGCCCCCCGCCGAGGCCGCGCACGCGCGCCGCACGATGATCGGCCGCAGCGCCGAGGAGGTGGACCACGCCCCGCCGCGCGGCCGGTACGCCCCCGTACCCGCGCCCCAGCCGAGCGCGGTCGGCGCCCCCCTGCGCTGGGCCGCTCCGGCGGCCGCACTGGTCGTGGCGTCGGCGATCGTGGTGGGCCGCGCCCTGCGCAAACGCCGCTGACCGCCGGCCGAGTGGGGCGCCCCTGATCGCCCCAGTAGGGTCGTGGCGTGAGTAACGAACCCATCACGCTGACCGCGGGTGACGCGGAGGCGACCGTGCTGCCCGGCAACGGCGGACGGATCGGCGGGCTCCGCGTCGGCGGCACGGAGCTGCTGCGCCAGGGTGAGCGCTACGGCTGCTTCCCGATGGTCCCCTGGTGCGGGCGCATCCGCGACGGCCGCTTCAGCGACGGCGCCGTGGTCCACCAGATGCCCCTGAACTCCCCGCCGCACGCCATCCACGGCACCGCCCGCGACGCCGCCTGGCGCACCGCCCGCGTCACCGCGAACGAGGCCGTCCTCACGTACGACCTCACCGACCCATGGCCCTACACCGGCCGCGTCACCCAGGTGATCGCCCTCGCCGGGGACGCGCTGACGCTGACGATGTCCGTGGAGACGTACGAGTCGTCCTTCCCGGCGCAGGTCGGCTGGCACCCCTGGTTCAACCGGACCCTCGACGGCGAGAACGGCACCGGCGTGGAGATCGCCTTCGACCCCGCCTGGCAGGAGGAGCGCGGCGACGACCACCTCCCCACCGGCAACCGCGTCGACCCGAAGCCCGGCCCCTGGGACGACTGCTTCGGCATGCCCGACGGCGTCGACGTCACCCTCACCTGGCCGGGACGGCTGGAGCTGAAGGTGACCAGCCGGGAGCAGTGGGCCGTGGTGTACGACGAGCAGGAGGCCGCCGTCTGCGTGGAACCGCAGACCGGCCCGCCCAACGGCCTGAACACCCTCCCCCGCCTGGTCACCCCCCTGGAGCCGCTGGAGGCCACGACCACCTGGCGCTGGACCCGGCTCTAAGCTGGGGGGCATGACGGACGTACGCGGCGAGCTGCTGCAGCAGATCAAGGACAAGGCCGTGGTGCACGGCAAGGTGACCCTCTCCTCGGGCCTGGAGGCCGACTACTACGTCGACCTGCGCCGCATCACCCTGGACGGCGAGGCCGCGCCGCTGGTCGGGCAGGTGCTGCTCGACCTGACCGCCGACCTGGAGTTCGACGCGGTGGGCGGGCTGACCATGGGCGCCGACCCGGTCGCCGCCAGCATGCTGCACGCCGCCGCCGCCCGGGGCCGCAAGCTCGACGCGTTCGTCGTCCGCAAGGCCGCCAAGGCGCACGGACTGCAGCGGCGCGTCGAGGGCCCGGAGATCAAGGGCCGCCGCGTCGTGGTCGTCGAGGACACCTCCACCACCGGCGGCTCCCCGCTCACCGCCGTCGAGGCCGTGCGCGAGGCCGGTGCCGAGGTGGTCGCCGTCGCGACGATCGTCGACCGGGCGACCGGTGCCGCCGAGAAGATCCAGGACGGCGCGGGGGTGCCGTACCTGTACGCGTACGACAAGGACGAGCTGGACCTGGACTGACACCAGGGGTACCAGGGGCCGAGACGGGACCGGGGTCCACTCGGGGATTCCCCTTTCGTCTGGAAGGATGGGGCCGACGATGACGTCGCCCCCCAGTCCTAGGTCAGGGCCATAAGCAACAACACGCCCACCCGCACATACAAGGAGCGGACAGATGCCCATCGCAACTCCCGAGGTCTACAACGAGATGCTGGACCGGGCGAAGGCAGGAAAGTTCGCCTACCCGGCCATCAACGTGACCTCTTCCCAGACGCTGCACGCGGCCCTGCGCGGTTTCGCGGAGGCGGAGAGCGACGGCATCATCCAGATGTCCACCGGCGGCGCCGAGTTCCTGGGCGGCCAGCACAACAAGGACATGGTGACGGGCGCCGTCGCCCTCGCCGAGTTCGCGCACATCGTCGCCGAGAAGTACGACGTCACCGTCGCCCTGCACACGGACCACTGCCCCAAGGACAAGCTCGACGGGTACGTCCGCCCGCTGCTCGCGGTCTCTGAGGAGCGTGTGAAGGCCGGCCGCAACCCGCTCTTCCAGTCGCACATGTGGGACGGCTCCGCCGAGACCCTGTCCGACAACCTCGCCATCGCCCAGGAGCTCCTGGAGCGCGCCCGCGCCGCCAAGATCATCCTCGAGGTCGAGATCACCCCGACCGGCGGCGAGGAGGACGGCGTCTCCCACGAGATCAACGACTCCCTCTACACCACGGTCGACGACGCGGTCCGCACCGTCGAGGCCCTCGGCCTGGGCGAGAAGGGCCGCTACCTGCTCGCCGCGTCCTTCGGCAACGTGCACGGCGTGTACAAGCCGGGCAACGTCGTGCTCCGCCCCGAGCTGCTCAAGGAGCTGAACGAGGGCATCGCGGCGAAGTACGGTCAGCCGGCCGGCAGCAAGCCGTTCAACTTCGTCTTCCACGGCGGCTCCGGCTCCACCGCCGAGGAGATCGCGACCGCGCTGGAGAACGGCGTGGTCAAGATGAACATCGACACGGACACCCAGTACGCCTTCACGCGTCCGGTCGTCGACCACATGTTCCGCAACTACGACGGCGTCCTGAAGGTCGACGGCGAGGTCGGCAACAAGAAGACCTACGACCCGCGCACCTGGGGCAAGCTGGCCGAGGCCGGCATGGCCGCGCGCGTCGTCGAGGCCTGCGGCCACCTGCGTTCGGCGGGCCAGAAGATCAAGTAACACCCGGCCGTCCGCACGGCCTTTTGCACGAGCCCGGCGCCCCCGCGCGCCGGGCTCGCTGTATACCTGGAGCCATGCCCGACGTCCGGCTGGCCTCACCGCAGGGCAAGTGGATCCTGCTCACCACCGTCCTCGGCTCCAGCATGGCCCTGCTGGACTCGACCGTCGTCAACGTCGCGCTGCCCCACATCGGCCGCGACCTCGGCGCCGACCTCGCCGCACTTCAGTGGACCGTCAACGCGTACATGGTCACGCTGGCCGGTCTCATCCTGCTCGGCGGCGCCCTCGGCGACCGGTTCGGCCGCCGCCGGATCTTCGTCCTCGGCGTGCTGTGGTTCGCCGCCGCGTCCCTGCTGTGCGGCCTCGCCCCGAACGCCGGTGTGCTGATCGCCGCCCGTGCCCTCCAGGGTGTCGGCGGCGCGCTGCTCACGCCCGGCTCCCTCGCCCTCATCCAGGCCTCCTTCCACGCCGACGACCGGGGGAGGGCGGTGGGCCTGTGGTCCGGGTTCGGGGGCGTCGGCGCGGCGGTGGGGCCGTTCCTCGGGGGCTGGCTGGTGGACGGCGCGGGCTGGCGCTGGGTGTTCCTGCTCAACGTCCCGCTGGCCCTGCTGTGCGCCCCGATCGCGCTGCGGCACGTACCCGAGTCCTCGGACGAGCGCGCCCACACCCGCTTCGACGTGCTCGGCGCGGCCCTGTGCGCGGCGGCCCTGGCGCTGCTCACCTACGCGCTGATCGAGGCCCGTACGGCGTCCTGGACGGTGGCGCTCAGCGCGGTGGCCGGGGTGGTGGCCGCCGTGGCCTTCGTCCTCGTCGAGCGGCGCGGCAAGGACCCGATGATGCCGCTGGACGTCTTCTCCTCCCGCCAGTTCACGGCGGTCAACATCGTCACGCTGTGCGTGTACGCGGCCTTCGGCGGCTTCTTCTTCCTCGCCGCGCTGCAGCTCCAGGTCGTCGTCGGCTGGTCCGCGCTGGCCGCCGGTACGGCGCTGCTGCCGACCACCGTCCTGATGCTGCTGCTCTCCGCCCGCTCCGGAGAACTCGCCGAGCGCCTCGGCCCGCGCCTCCAGCTCACCGTCGGCCCCCTGCTCTGCGCCGCCGGGATGGTACTGATGCTGCGCGTGGGTCCCGGCGCCTCGTACCTCGCCGACGTACTGCCCGCCCTGGTGGTCCTCGGCCTCGGCATGGTCACCCTGGTCGCCCCGCTGACGGCGGGCGTGCTGGCCGCCGTGGACACCTCGCGCGCCGGTCTGGCCAGCGGCATCAACAACGCGGCGGCCCGTGCGGCGGGGCTCGTCGCGGTCGCCGCGCTGCCGCTGCTCACCGGCATGGGCGAGGAGGCGTACCGCTCGCCCCGGGCGTTCGACGACGCGTTCGGACCGGCGATGCTGATCTGCGCCGGCGTCCTGGTCGTGGGCTCGATGACCGCCCTCACCACGGTGCGCCGCCCACCCCCGGACTGCCCCCACCCCGAGTGCCGCACCCACGGCTCGGTCCTGACCCCGCCCCTGGAGCAAGGAACGCCGGAAACCACGCACGACAGATGACGCAGGGCACGACCCCCGGGTCACGCCTTCAAGGGGCGCGGGGAACCGCGCACGGAAGGAAACGCGGGGCTCGGCCCTGACCGACGTCAGGGTGACGCCCTCAAGGGGCGCGGGGAACCGCGCACGGAAGGAAACGCGGGGCCCCGCCCTGGCCGACGTCAGGGTGACGCCCTCAAGGGGCGCGGGGAACTGCGCGCTCAACCACAACGCACCCGCACTCGACAACGCACCCGCCCTCGACAACGCACCCGCCCTCGACAACGCACCCGCCCTCGACAACGCACCCACCCCGCCCAGCCGCCGCAGGCAATACCGCAGACTTGTCCCATGCCCATTCACGAGAACCTCCTCGGGGGACCGCCCCCGACCCACCTCCCCGACGACCCCGGCCCGCGCGAGCTGCTGGCGGCCGGCACCACCCCCGCCGACGTCGCCGCGAAGTACCCGACGTCCTCGCTCGCCTGGGCCCGCCTGGCCGACGAGGCGTTCGAGCGCGGCAGCGTCGTGGAGTCGTACGCGTACGCCCGTACGGGCTACCACCGCGGCCTCGACGCCCTGCGCCGCAGCGGCTGGAAGGGCCATGGCCCGGTGCCCTGGGAGCACGAGCCGAACCGCGGCTTCCTGCGCGCCCTGCACGCCCTCGCCCGCGCCGCCCAGGCGATCGGCGAGAAGGAGGAGTACGAGCGCTGCAGCGAGTTCCTGAAGGACTCCTCGCCGAGCGCGGCCGAGGTGCTGGGCTGACCGGCCCCCGCGCCCCCGGGCCCGTCCGCCGTGCGCGGGCGGGCCTTGCGGTTTCCTGCGACGATTGCGGAGGATGCCGTTGGGGACCGGGGCCCCGTGCCGGTAACGGCAGGGCGGACCGCTACCCGTAGTGCCATCAGGAGACAGCGATGTCCCACGACGCCCCGAATCTCGACTTCGAGGGCAGCACGCCGTACGAGGACTACGTCAAGGCGGACGTGCTCACCCACCTCCAGCACACCCTCTCCGACGATCCCGGAGAGATGGTCTTCCTGGTCACGACCCAGGTCATGGAGCTGTGGTTCACCGTCATCGTCCACGAATGGGAGACCGCCGCCCGCGCCCTGCGCGAGGACCGGATCCCGGTGGCCACCGACGCGCTCAAGCGCTCGGTGCGCGAGCTGGAGGCGCTCAACGCCTCCTGGACCCCGCTGGGGCAGCTCACCCCGGCCCAGTTCAACTCCTACCGGTCCGCCCTCGGCGAGGGCTCCGGCTTCCAGTCGGCGATGTACCGCCGCCTGGAGTTCCTGCTCGGCGACAAGTCCGCGTCCATGCTCGTCCCGCACCGCGGCGCCCCGCGCGTCCACGCGGAACTGGAGAAGGCGCTGCACGAGCCGAGCCTGTACGACGAGGTGGTCCGGCTGCTCGCCCGGCGCGGGTACGACATCCCGGACGCCGTGCTCCAGCGCGACGTCACCCAGAAGTACGAGGCCGCCGCCGAGGTGGAGGCCGCCTGGACGGCCGTCTACTCCGGCGACCAGAACGGCGAGCTGGCCCGCCTCGGCGAGGCCCTCACCGACGTCGCCGAGCTGGTGTGGCGCTGGCGCAACGACCACCTGGTCGCCACCCGCCGCGCGATGGGCTCCAAGACCGGCACGGGCGGATCCGCCGGGGTCGCCTGGCTGGAGAAGCGGGCCCGCAACAACGTGTTCCCCGAGCTGTGGACGGCGCGGTCGTATGTCTGAGCCGAGGAGCCTCGCGGGCGAGGCGGAGCAGCTGGACGCCGTCGACGGGCTGGCGGCGGTGCGCGAGCGGTTCGTCCTCGACGACGTGACCTACCTCGACGGCAACTCGCTGGGCGCCCTCCCCGCGCACGTCCCCGCGCGCGTGGACGACGTCGTACGGCGTCAGTGGGGCGAGCTGCGCATCCGGTCCTGGGAGGAGAGCGGCTGGTGGACCGCGCCCGAGCGGATCGGCGACCGGATCGCCCCGCTGGTCGGCGCGGCCGCAGGGCAGATCGTCGTCGGCGACTCGACCAGCGTCAACGTCTTCAAGGCGCTGGTCGCCGCGGTGCGCATGGCGCAGGAGGACGGGCCCGGACGGGACGAGATCCTCGTGGACGCCACCACCTTCCCCACGGACGGGTACATCGCCGAGTCGGCGGCCCGGATGACGGGGTGCGCCCTGCGTCCGGTCGCCCCGGCCGAGGTGCCGTCGGCGCTGGGGGACCGTACGGCGGCCGTACTCCTCAACCACGTCGACTACCGCACGGGCCGACTGCACGACCTGCCCGCGCTCACGGCCGCGGTGCACGCGGCGGGGGCGTACGCGGTCTGGGACCTGTGCCACAGCGCGGGCGCGCTGCCGGTCGGGCTCGACGAACACGGCGTCGACCTGGCGGTCGGCTGTACGTACAAGTACCTCAACGGCGGCCCCGGCTCGCCCGCCTACCTGTACGTGCGGCGCGACCTCCAGCACCGGTTCGACTCCCCGCTGCCGGGCTGGAACTCGCACGCCGAGCCGTTCGGCATGCGGTCCGGCTACGCCCCGGCCTCGGGTGCGGTGCGCGGGCGGGTCGGCACGCCGGACATCCTCTCCCTGCTCGCGCTGGAGGCGGCGCTGGACGTGTGGGACGAGGACGGGGTCTCGGTGGCGGCGGTGCGGGAGAAGTCGCTGGCCCTGACGGACTTCTTCCTGCGCTGCGTCGAGGCGTACGTCCCGGCCGGCCGCGTGGAGTCCGTGACCCCGGCGGCGCACGGAGAGCGCGGCAGCCAGGTCGCGCTGCGCTGTGACGACGCGGGCGAGGTGATGAAGCGGCTGATCGAACGCGGGGTGGTCGGCGACTACCGCGCCCCCGACGTGCTGCGCTTCGGCTTCACCCCGCTGTACGTCGGCTTCGCGGACGTGGAGCGGGCGGCGCGGGTGCTGGCGCGGACGCTGACGGGCTGAACCGCGCACCGGTGGCCTTGGCCACCGGGTGGGGGCCGGACGCGTCGTTCCGGCCCTCACCCAGCGTCACATCCCCATGTCCGCGCACGTCATCGGCCTGATAACGTCCCGCCAACGGCCGATTTCCTTCCCCGGTCCGCCAACACCGTTTCGTCGCTGAGAGGTTGAGCATGCCGGACGCCGCCGCAGAACCGGGCACCGCTGCCGCGAGGAACGCGGCGGAGGAGAAATCGGCCTTCTCCCACTCCGCGGTCGAACCGGACTCCACCGCCGGTTACGGCGACCACCCCGACCAGGTGATCGACTTCTACGCGCCGCGCGGCGTTCCGGGCCCGGGCGAGGCTGCTCCCGTCGTGGTGGTGCTGCACGGCGGCTCGTGGCGCGCCCCGTACGACCGGCGGCACATCAGCCCGTTCGCCGGCTTCCTGGCCGAACGGGGCTTCGCCGTGGCCAGTGTGGAGTACCGGCGCGGGGCGGCGGGGACCGGTCCCGACGGTTCCGGGGAGCCCGTCGCGGGGCGCTGGCCCGACACGTTCGACGACGTGGCCGCCGCGCTGGACGCGCTGCCCGAGCTGGTCCGGCAGCACCTGCCGCGGGCCGACGCCCGCCGTACGGTACTCACCGGCCACTCCGCCGGCGGCCACCTGGCCCTCTGGGCGGCCGCCCGGCACCTGCTGCCCGCCGACGCCCCGTGGCGGACCGACCGCCCGGCGCCGCTGCGTGGCGTGGTCGCCCTCGCGCCGATCGCCGACTTCGAGGTCGCCGACAAGCTCGACGTGTGCGGCGGCGCGGCGCGCCAACTGCTCGGCGGCGGCGAGCTGTTCGCCGAGCGGCGGCGGTACGCCGACCCCGCCCTGCTGCTGCCCACCGGCATCGCGACGACCCTCGTGCAGGGCCGCGCCGACGTCGACGTCCCGCAGGCCGTCGCCGAGGCGTACGCGGACGCGGCGGCCAAGGCCGGGGAGGTGGTGGGGGTGACGCTGCTGGAGGACGTCGGGCACTACCCGCTGATCGATCCGGCGGCGGACGCTTGCGCGGTGGTGGCGGAGGAGATCGCGCAGCTGGCCTGGTAGGTGACTCGCTCGACCGGCGGTGCCTGCGGCCTGTCGTACCCGTAATACCTGAGAGCTACCCGGCAGGTGAGTTCCCTGGCGGGACGCGGGTTACCCGGCCCGATTCATAACTTTCCCTGCAGACGCGCCCGATGGGTGGGCGGGCTGGAGGGGAGAGGCCATGGGGCCCGGGACGACGGTACGTTGGCGGCGGCGTGTGCGCGGATGGCGCCGCGCCGGTTGCGCCGCCCTCATCGCCGGCGCGGTGGCCCTCCCCCTCTCCGGGGCCGCGCGGCCCGAGATCCCCGCCCCGGCGCCCGCCGCTCTCGCGGCCCCGACGGCCGCCACCCTGGAAAAGGCCTACGCCGCCAACCGGGCCAACGCGGCTCAGGCGTCCCGGATGGCCGCCGACCACGGCGACCGGCACCGCGCGGCGGCGGACCGTGCGATGGCCGCCCCGTCCCGTCACCTCCTCGCCTTCGACGGCCGGGGCGCGGGGCTGGTCACCGAAGTCCTCGGCGACCTGGCGCACGCCGGCCGCGTCGCCGTGCTGGTCCCGGGCTCCGACACCTCCATCGACACCTACGGCCGCTTTCGCGCCGCCGCCCTCGCCCTGCACCGGCAGCTCGTCGCCGATGCTCCCGCCGGGACGCGCACCGCCGTCGTGGCCTGGCTGGGCTACGAGACACCGGGCACCGTCAGCACCACCGTCGCCACGACCGGCCGCGCCGACCGGGCCGCCCCCGGGCTGCGCGACCTGGTCGACGACCTGCGCCGGATCGCGGGCCCGGACACCCGCGTCGCCCTCCTCTGCCACTCCTACGGCTCGGTGGTCTGCGCCCGCGCCGCCGACGGCCTGGCCGTCTCCGACATCGCCCTGGTCGGCAGCCCGGGCACCGGCGCGGACACCGTCGCCGGCCTGCGTGCCGACGCCCGGATCTGGGCGGGGCGCGGCAGCGACGACTGGGTGGAGCACGTTCCGCACGTCAGCGCCGACCTGTTCGGCACCACCGTCGGCTTCGGCACCGACCCGGTCTCCCCGGACTTCGGCGCCCGGGTCTTCGACGCCGGAGACGGCGGCCACAGCGACTACTTCGACACCGGCTCCCTCTCCCTGACGAACCTGACCCGGATCGCCCTGGGGGAGACCACGGAGGAGACCCATGGCTGACCCGACCCCGGCGCCCCCGCGCGGCGCCCTGCGTGCCGCCGTCGCCCGCATCGACGCCGCCACCCCCAAGGAGCGGGACCGGGCCGTGGACGCCCTGCGCGCCCTCGCCATCCTCGGGGTGGTGCTCGGGCACTGGCTGGTGACGGCCCTGGTCGCCGATGGCACCGGCCTGCACGCGGCCAGCCCGCTGCAGGACATGCCCTGGCTGGCCCCGGTCTCCTGGGCCTTCCAGACCCTCGCCGTGTTCTTCCTGGTCGGCGGCCACGTCGCCACGCGTGGGTACGCGTCGGCCCGTGCGCGCGGCGAGACCTACGGCCGCTGGCTGACCGCCCGGCTGTCCCGGCTCTTCCGGCCCGTCCTGGCCGTCCTCACCCTGTGGACGGTGACGGCCGCGCTGCTTCTGCTCACGGGCGCGGACTACCCGACCGTCCACACGCTGGTGAAGCTGGCGCTGTCCCCGATGTGGTTCCTGCTGGTCTTCGCCGCACTGACCGCGGCGACCCCGTTGCTGACCCGGCTGCATCCGCTGTGGCCACTGGTCGTCGTCCTCCACGTGGACCTGCTGCGGTTCGGGCTCGGTGCCCCGTCCTGGCTCGGCTGGGTCAACCTGGCGGCCGGCTGGCTCGTCCCCTACACCCTCGGCGCCGCCTGGACCCGCGGCGAACTGGACCGGCGGCGCGCGGGCTGGCTCCTGCTGACCGGCGGCACGGCGGCCACGGCGGCGCTCGTCGCCTGGGCGGGCTACCCGGCGTCGATGGTCGGTGTCCCCGGCGCGTCGGTGTCGAACCTCAACCCGCCGACGCTGGCCGCCGTCACCTTCGGCCTGGCCCAGTGCGGGCTCGCCCTGCTGCTGCGCGAGCGGCTGCGCCGTGTGATGCGGCGCCCCGTGGCCTGGGCGGCGGTCGCGCTGGTCAATCTCTCCGCGATGACGATCTTCCTCTGGCACCAGACGGCGCTGATGGCGACCACGGCCACCGGACTCCTCGCGGGCCGCCTGCCCGGCCTGCACACGCTCCCCGACGGCCTGGACTGGGTCGCGGCCCGGCTCGTCTGGCTCCCGGTGTTCGCGCTGGTCCTGGCCTGCTGCTGGGCCACGTTCCGCTCCTGCGAGCACGGTGGCGTACGGCGCGGCACCCGGGTCGTCCGTGCGCACAGCCCGCGGCGCCGGGGGACCACGGCGGGTGCACGTCATGTCTAGGGTGGAGCCCGTGAGGCGATGGGGGAAACGGCAGTGGGCCCGGTCCCGGGTCCGGGCCGGGCGCGTGCTGCGCGTGCTCCACGACGACCTGTGGACCTGGCGGGCCGACCCGTTGCCGCCGTCGGTGTGGCTGCGCTGGTTCCCGCACGGGGTGGTGTGCCTGGCGGCGCTGGGGGTGCTGCTCGGAGACGCCGCGCAACTCGGTGACAACGGCAGGGTCGAGCCGGGCTTCGCCTTCCTCATCGCCGTCGCCCAGGCCGGCGCGATGGTGCTCGCGCTGTGGAGGCCGGTCGCGGCGTGGTGGCTGTCGATGGCGGGCATGCTGGTGGGAGCCTTCGCGGTGCGGGCCCAGATGGTGGTGGGCGGTTATGAGTTCACCTGGCCCTGGACGGCCGCCGGGCTCATCGGGCACCTGTTCGTGATGCTGCTGCTCGCCCTGCGGGTCCGGACCCGGGTGTCCGTGGAAGCGCTGCTCCTCACGGCCTTTCCCACCTACGTCGTGCAAGGCCTGGTGGGTGCCCCGAACTACCTCCCGACGGGCCAGCTCGCGGTCATCCTCTTCGCGGTCGTCGTCCTTCTCGGCATCGCCCTGCGCGGCCGCAGAGAGGCCCGCACCCAACTGGCCGAGCAGACCTCGCTCACCGCCGAGGAGAGAGCCCGGCGCACCCTGCTGGAGGAGCGCGGCCGCATCGCCCGCGAGCTGCACGACGTGGTCGCCCACCACATGTCGGTGATCTCCATCCAGGCCCAGGTCGCTCCCCTCCTCGTCGAGAACCCGCCGGACGAGCTGAAGGAGAACCTCGCCGGCATCCGGCAGAACGCGCTGGAGGCGCTCACCGAGCTGCGCCGGGTGCTGGGCGTGCTGCGCGCCGAGCACCCGAACGCGCTGGAGGCGCCCGAGGGGAGCGACGCCGCCCCGCACGCCCCGCAGCCCACCCTGGACCGGCTCGACGCGCTGGTGGACAACATCCGGGCCGCCGGACTGACCGTCGCCCTGGACAGCAGCGGGACGCGCAGACCACTGCCGCCCGGCGTGGAGCTGTCGGCGTACCGGATCGTGCAGGAGGCGCTCAGCAACGTGCTGCGGCACGCACCGGGCGCGACCGCCCGCGTCCACCTCACCCACCTGCCGATCGGGCTGCGTGTGGAGGTCTCCAACACCCGGCCGAAGCGCGCCCCCGCGCCCTCGCAGGGGGCCGGGCACGGGCTGCTCGGCATGCGGGAGCGGGTGGCGATGCTGGACGGCACCCTGACGGCGCACCCACTGCCGGGCGGCGGCTACCAGGTGGCGGCCTTCCTCCCGACCGACGGCCCCGACCTGCCCGCCGGGCCCTTCCCCGACTCTCCCACCGACCCGTTCGCCGACCCTTCCACCGAACCTTTCACCAAGGACGACACCCCATGACGACCAGCAGCAACGGCCGCGTGATCCGCGTGCTGATCGCCGACGACCAGCAGATGGTCCGGCAGGGTTTCACCGTGCTGCTCAACACCCAGCCGGACATCGAGGTGATCGGGCAGGCGGTGGACGGCCTGGACGCCGTGGCCAAGGTCGCCGAGCTGGCGCCGGAGGTCGTCCTGATGGACATCCGCATGCCGGAGCTGGGCGGTATCGAGGCCACCCGGCGCATCACCGGCGCCACTCCGGAGGTCAGGGTGCTGGTGCTGACCACCTTCGACCTCGACGAGTACGTGTACGAGGCACTGCGGGCAGGGGCCTCCGGGTTTCTGCTGAAGGACGCGTCCGCCGACCAGCTGGCCGAGGCGGTGCGGGTGGTGGCCGCCGGCGACGCCCTGCTCGCGCCGGGGATCACCCGGAGGCTGATCGCGGAGTTCTCCCGGCTGGACGACCGTCCGCGCGCCCCGTTGAAGACCCGCGTCGGCGAGCTGACCGAGCGGGAGACGGAGGTGCTCGCCCTCATCGCGCAGGGCCTGTCGAACGCGGAGATCGCCCAGCGCCTGGTGGTCGCCGAACAGACGGTGAAGACCCATGTCGGCAGGATCCTGGTGAAGCTGGGCCTCCGGGACCGCACCCAGGCGGCGGTGTTCGCCTACGAGTCGGGGCTGGTGCGCCCCGCGGGCTACTGAGGAGCGAGGCGCAGTGGCCCCCGTAGTACTTGAGAGGGATGCCGCGGAACCCCTCTCCACGGGGACGACCGGCCGCTCCCGGTCGGCCTACCGTGTGAGCGTGACCGAGACGACCCACCAGCAGCACGAGGGCGAGACCCGCAGCCAGGAGTACCGGCTGGCGCGGACCTCCCTGCGGGGCCTGCGCCAGGATCTGTTCCACGACCCCTTCGCCTACCGCCGCCTGCCGCCCCGGCCCACCGACGGCCCGTTCGTCCGCCGGCTGCCCGGCAGGCTGCGGACGGACGCGCAGTACCTTCCGCACGCGGTGGTGGGGGCGATCGCGTTCATCGCGTTCGTCGTCGGCTCGGTCTCGGGGGACCTGCCCGGCGGTGACGTACCGGCCCTGCTGTCCGGCATCCTGTGCGCCCTCCCGGTGCTCGCCACGCTGCTCCGGCCGATCGGTGCCTTCTGGATGTCCCTCGCCGTCACGCCGCTGGTGGCGCTCATCAACGGCGCCGGGTGGGACTGGCCCTGGATGCCGGGCGCGTTCATCTGCCACCTCGCGGTGCTGATCATCGTGGCGCTGCGCACCCGGCCCCGCACCGCCGTCTGGATGTGGGTCCTGACCTGCGTGTACGCCTTCTTCGCGGACGTCTTCTTCGGCGGGGCGTACTACTACACGAACAGCGCGCCCATGATGGTGACGTCCGCGTTCGCCCTGCTCCTGGTCTGTCTCTGGCACATACGGCAGACCGCCCGCAAGGAGGTCACCGCCCAGCAGACGGTCACCGCGCACGAGCGCTCCCGCCGCACCCTGCTGGAGGAGCGCACCACCATCGCCCGCGAGCTGCACGACGTGGTCGCCCACCACATGTCGGTCGTCGCCATCCAGGCCGAGGCCGCGCCCTACCGGGTGGAGAATCCGCCCGAGGAGCTGGAGCGTGCCTTCGCCACGATCAGGGAGAACGCGGTGGCGGCCCTCACCGAGCTGCGCCGCGTCCTCGGCGTCGTCCGCGCCGAGGACTACGAGGCCCCGGACGCCCCGCAGCCGACGCTCGCCGACCTGGACGCCCTGCTCGCCAATGTGCGCGAGGCCGGTCTGACGGTCGACAAGGCGGTGACCGGCGCGGTGCGCGAGCTGCCGCCCGGCGTGGAGCTGTCGGCGTACCGGATCGTGCAGGAGGCGCTGAGCAACACCCTGCGGCACGCCCCAGGGGCGACCGCCCGCGTGGAGGTCTCCTACGTCCTGGGCGGCCTGGGCCTGCGTGTGGTCAACACCGCGATTCCGCCGAACACCCTGGTCAAGCCGTCGCCCGGCGCCGGCCACGGCATCACTGGCATGCGCGAACGCGTCTCGATGCTGAACGGCGGGATGACGGCGGGGCCGACCGACGACGGAGGGTACGAGGTGACGGTGTTCCTGCCGGTCACGGTGCAGACCGAGGACGAGGCATGACGATCCGCGTACTGATCGCCGACGACCAGATGATGGTGCGCGAGGGCTTCTCGGTCCTGTTGAACGCGATGCCGGACATCGAGGTCGCCGGTGAGGCGGTCAACGGCCGGGAGGCGGTGGCCAAGGTCCGCGAGCTCGCGCCGGACGTGGTCCTGATGGACATCCGCATGCCCGAGCTGAACGGCATCGAGGCGACCCGGGAGATCGTCGCGGCGGACGGCACTTCGAAGGTGCTGGTGCTGACCACCTTCGACCTCGACGAGTACGTGTACCAGGCACTGCGCGCGGGCGCGTCCGGCTTCCTCCTCAAGGACGCCTCGGCCCGTCAGCTCGCCGACGGTGTCAGGGTGGTGGCGGCCGGCGAGGCCCTTTTGGCGCCGTCCATCACCAAGCGTCTGATCACCGAGTTCTCCAAGCTGTCCGACGCCCCGCGCCTGATGCCCTCGGCGCAGGCGGCGTACGGCGACCTGACCGAGCGCGAGACGGAGGTCCTGGTCCTGATCGCGCAGGGCCTGTCCAACGCGGAGATCGCCGAACGCCTGGTCGTCGCCGAGTCGACCATCAAGACCCACGTCAGCCGCGTCCTGGTCAAGCTCGGCCTGCGCGACCGCACCCAGGCGGCGGTCTTCGCCTACGAGGCGCGGCTGGTGACGCCGGGCTGACCGGCACCGAGCTCGCACCATACGTATGCGCAGAGAGGCCGACCCCGCCGCGGAGTGTGGGGCGACGGCCCCGCGGCGGACCCGGCAGACCCGGCGGACGGCGGGCGTCAGTGCTTGCGTGCCGCCGCCTTCAAAGTGTCCCGCAGGGCGTAGAAGGCGGGCTTGCGGTGGAAGTCGTCGGTCATGACCGTCGCGGAGCCCTCGCCCTCGAAGAACACCGGCACCCACGAGTACTTGTCGGTGAAGCCCCAGATGGTGAACGAGTTGCAGTCCTCGACGGCCAGGCACGCCGACAGCGTCCGCCGGTAGTAGTCGGCCTGCTGCTTCTGCTGCGCGGCGGTGGGTTCACCGTCGGCCGGCAGGTCCATCCGTACGTCCAGCTCGGTGACGGCGGTTTCCAGGCCCAGCGCGTCGAAGCGCCGCAGGTTCGTCTCCAGGTCCGCGGGGAAGCCGTACCGCGTGCTCAGGTGTGCCTGTACGGAGAAGCCGTCCACCGGCACGCCCTGCCGGCGCAGGTCCCGGGTGAGGGCGTAGTAGGCGTCGCTCTTGGCGTTGACGCTTTCGACGCCGTAGTCGTTGAAGAACAGCTTCGCCTTCGGGTCGGCCTCGTGGGCCCAGCGGAAGGCGTCCGCGACGATGCCCGGGCCGAGCTCGCGGATCCAGATGTTGTCCTGTGTACGGAGCTTGCCCTGGTCGTCGAAAATCTCGTTTGCGACGTCCCACTGCTGGATCCGTCCGGCGTACCGGCCGACGACGGTGGTGATGTGCTCGCGCAGGATCGCGCGCAGTTCGTCGTCGGAGAAGTCGCCCTGCTCCAGCCACTGCGGGTTCTGGCTGTGCCACAGAAGCGTGTGACCGCGCACGACTTGGCGGTGGCGCTCGGCGAAGTCGACGATGGCGTCCGCCGCCGCGAAGTTGTACCGGTCGCGCTCGGGGTGGATGAACTCCCACTTCATCTGGTTCTCGGGGGAGACCGAGTCGAACTGGCGCCCCAGGACCTTCCGGTACTCCTTGTCCGAGGTGAACGGGTCCGGGTAGTCCTGCTCCAGGTGGTGGCCGCCGCCCGCCACGGCGGTGCCCACGTGGAAGCCCTCGGGGGCGGCTTCGCGCAACCGGTCGAACTTGGCGTGGGAGTGCGGTGCGGGGTGCCGGCCGGAAGACGGGCCGGCCGCGGCGGTTCCCGCGACGAGCGGCAGCGTCAGGGCGGCGGTGGCGAGGGCCACGGTGGCGAAACGAACGGATCTCATTGCGGGGCGTCTCATTCCGTCGTACCGAATGTTTCGGAGGGCTTTCCGAAATATTGGTCAAGGAAGCTAAGGCTCCAGCGGCGCGAGGTCAAGACCCCTCACACGGGCGGTCGGCACTCTGGGCACAGGGCCGGTCGAGGTCCTACTGTCCGTCCATGACGGCTGCATCCGACTCCGCGACCGGTCGCGCGTCCGACCCCGCGTCCGGACTCGCGTTCGACCCCTGGGACCCGGCGTTCGTCGCCGACCCGTACCCCGCCTTCGCCGAGCTGCGGGCGAAGGGGCGCGTGCTCTACTACGAGCCGAGCGACCAGTGGCTGGTCCCGCACCACGCGGATGTCTCGGCGCTGCTGCGCGACCGCCGCCTCGGGCGGACCTACCAGCACCGTTTCACGCACGAGGAGTTCGGGCGGACCCCGCCCCCGCCGGAGCACGAGCCCTTCCACACGCTGAACGACCACGGCATGCTCGACCTGGAGCCGCCGGACCACACCCGTATCCGGCGTCTGGTGTCGAAGGCGTTCACGCCGCGCACGGTGGAGCGGCTGCGGCCGTACGTGCACGGTCTGGCGGACGACCTGGTGGCCCGGCTGGTGGCGGCGGGCGGCGGCGATCTGCTGACGGACGTGGCCGAGCCGCTGCCGGTCGCCGTGATCGCGGAGATGCTGGGCATCCCGGAGTCCGACCGGGCCCCGCTGCGCCCCTGGTCGGCGGACATCTGCGGGATGTACGAGCTGAACCCGTCCGAGGAGACGGCGGCGAAGGCGGTCCGGGCGTCGCTCGACTTCTCCGACTACCTGCGCACCCTCATCGCGGCCCGTCGCAAGGACCCCGGCGACGACCTGATCTCGGGCCTGATCGCGGCGCACGACGAGGACGACGACCGCCTCACCGAGCAGGAGATGATCTCGACCTGCGTCCTGCTCCTGAACGCCGGTCACGAGGCCACGGTGAACGCGACCACCAACGGCTGGCTGGCCCTCTTCCGCCACCCCGACCAGCTGGCGGCTCTGCGCGCCGACCACTCGCTCGTCCCGTCGGCCGTGGAGGAGCTGATGCGCTACGACACCCCGCTCCAGCTCTTCGAACGCTGGGTCCTGGACGAGATCGAGATCGACGGGACGACCCTGCCGCGCGGCGCGGAGGTGGCGATGCTGTTCGGTTCCGCCAACCACGACCCGGCGGTCTTCCCCGACCCGGAACGCCTCGACCTCACCCGCCGGGACAACCCCCACATCTCCTTCAGCGCCGGCATCCACTACTGCATCGGCGCCCCGTTGGCCCGCATCGAGCTGGCGGCGTCCATGACGTCCCTGCTGGAGCGGGCCCCCGGCCTGCGCCTGGCGGCGGAACCGGAACGCAGGCCGAACTTCGTGATGCGCGGCCTGACGGAACTACGCGTGGAACTGTGACTCCCGGGGGCGTCGGCGCCGCCCCAGCAGCCAGGCGCCGAGCCCCCAGACGGCGGCGGGCACGACGGCCCCGGCGAGGAAGACGAACGGCAGCTCGGTGAGGACGGCGCCGAAGTCCTGCCCGTTGTTCTCGAACCCGTTGCCGAGGTGCCGCTGCGTGCGGTCCGAGGCGCCCCACAGCCATACGGCGCCCACGACACCCGCCGCCGACACCAGGCACCCGCCACCAGTCACCGCGTCTCGCTTCATGCCCACGAGGACGCCGCCGGCCCCCGCGCCGGTTTCCGCACGGCGCGGGAGGCGGGGGGAGGTGCTAGGCGTGGGGCGGGTCGTCCAGGAGGGTCACCCCGTACCGGGCGAGTCCGTCCACGTGGTCCAGGTCGTGCCGGGCGTCGGCGTGTCCGACCGAGCGGAAGTAGCCCTCGATCGCCCCCGGGTTGTTGATGACCAGCACCTCCGCCGTCGTGGTGAGCGGCTGGAAGGTGTGGGGGACCGACCGGGGGCCGAAGACATAGGCGCCGGGTCCGGCGTCGTGGACCTCGCAGGCGTCGAGCGAGGCCGAGCCGACCCAGAAGCGGAGGCGGCCGGACAGCACCACCCAGCTCTCGTCCTCGTGGCTGTGCACGTGCAGGGGCGGTGCGTCCGCGCGGCGCATGGTCAGCCGCGCGACGCTGACGACTCCCTGCGTCTCGGTGTGCGACACGACCTGTTCCTGGACGCTGTCGTAGTAGCGGTAGTGGGTGCCTTCGCCGGGGTTGCGTACGAGCGCGACGCTCATGTGGGTGCTCCCCTCCCGTTGTGGTTTAGCGTTCAACTATTTCCGTTGTGTCGCCTCCCCGCAAGGGGCCGCCGCGATCCGCCGCGATCTGTCCGGATCCCGACGTCTGCGGCCCGGACCGGCCCCGCGAACGTCACGTCAGGTCCCGCCGCCGCAACCCGGCGAGCCCCGCCGCCACCAGCGCCGCCGCGATCAGGACCAGCACCAGCACCGGCGACCAGCTCATCTCCCCGCCGGGCAGCTTCGGCAGGTGTCCGAACGGGGACAGGTCCAGCACGGTCTGCGGCACGTCCAGCGCCGGTCCGACCCACCCCAGCAGCAGTACGGCGCCCGCGACGGCCCACGCGGCCACCGCCGCCCGGGGCAGCAGCCCGTGCAGCAGCACCGCCGCCCCGCCGATCACCCACACCGCCGGGAGCTGGACCAGGCACGCGCCCAGGATCGCCCCGAAGTCCTGCCCGTACCCGGCGGCGAAGCCGAGCCCGGCGAGCAGCATGATGAGCGCCGCGCCGCCGAAGGCGATCACCAGGTGGCCCGCGGCCCACCGCAGCCGGCCCACCGCACCCGCGAGCACCGGTTCCGCGCGCCCGGACGTCTCCTCGCCGCTGAGCCGCAGCACCGACGCCACGACGTAGAGCGCGGCGATCAGCCCGAGCATGCCGACCATGGCCGACACGAACGCGTCGGTGAGCCCGGCCTGCCCGCCCATCCGCTCGATGATCTCGCGGGCCTGTTCGTTGTCCCCGACCAGATCGGCCGCGCCCTCCGTCATCCCGCCGTAGACGACCCCGGCGGCGAAGAAGCCGATGCTCCAGCCGAGGACGCTGCCGCGCTGAAGGCGCCAGGCCAGCGCACCGGCCGTACGCAGGCGCCCGGCGGCCGGTCCCGGCCGGGTCGGCAGGAAGCTCATGCCGAGGTCCCGGCGTCCGGCCAGGGTGTAGGCCACCACCCCCTGCACGGCCGCCGCGCCCGCGAGCAACAGCAGTACCCACCACCGCTCGTCGGCGAAGGCCCGCACGTTCTCCAGCCAGCCCAGCGGCGACACCCAGGTCAGGACCGACGAACCGTCGTCCGTCGCCGAGTCGCCCGCCGCCCGCAGTACGAAGGCCCCGCCCAGCACCGCCGCCGTCAGCCCCCGGGCCAGCCGCGCGCTCTCGGTGAGCTGGGCGACGATCGCCGCCATGGTCGCGAAGAGCATCCCGACGCCCGCGACCCCGAGCCCGAGGGCCGGCGCGCCGGCCGCCCCCTGTCCGGCCAGTCCGACGGCGATCAGCAGCGCCAGTACGGCGTTGGCGACCGCCGCCGCCAGCAGCGCCGCCGTGAGCGGGGCCCGACGGCCGACCATTCCGGAGGCGACGACCTCCTGCCGCCCGCTCTCCTCCTCGTCGCGGGTGTGCCGTACGACGATCAGCAGGCTCATCACGGCGGCGAGCGCACCGGCGTACAGGCCCACGCGCCAGGCCGTGAGCGCGCCGAGACCGTCGTCGAAGACGGGGCCGACCAGGGCGCGGAGCGAGGCGTTGGTCTCCATCTGCCGCATCAGGTCGGCGCGTTCGGCGGCGGTGCCGTACAGGCCCTTGATGGTGCCCGGCATGGA
Source organism: Streptomyces sp. KPB2 (assembly GCF_003950055.1). NCBI lineage: Bacteria > Bacillati > Actinomycetota > Actinomycetes > Kitasatosporales > Streptomycetaceae > Streptomyces > Streptomyces sp. KPB2. The sequence goes on along the minus strand of NZ_CP034353.1, from coordinate 3,886,430 downwards.
CAGCACCATGAGCGCGTTCACCCCGACCCAGACGGGGATCAGCACGCGGTCGCGGCGCAGGGCGAAGCGCAGCAGCGTGCCGGTGCCGGCCAGTTGGCGCGAGCCGCCGGACCGGGCCGCGAAGGCCGTGGCGGTGGCGTCGGCGGTGGCGGTCATCGCGCCGTCACCTCCGCCCCGGACTCCGCGCCCTCGGCGTCCTCGGCCTGGTAGTGCCGCAGGAACATCTCCTCCAGCGTCGGCGGCGTCGACGTCAGCGAGCGCACGCCGGTCTCGCTCAGCGACCTCAGGACGGCGTCCAGCTTGTCGGTGTCGACCTGGAGCCGGACGCGGTGTCCCCGGACGTCGAGGTCGTGGACGCCCGGCAGGTGGGCGAGCCCGTTCGGGGCGCCCGCGAGTTCGGCGGTGACGCTGGTGCGGGTCAGGTGGCGCAGGTCGGCGAGCGAGCCGCTCTCGACGGTCCGCCCCTTGCGGATGATGCTGACCCGGTCGCACAGCTCCTCGACCTCGCTGAGGATGTGGGAGGAGAGCAGCACCGTCCGGCCGCGCTCGCGCTCCTCCGCCACGCAGCGCTGGAAGACCTCCTCCATCAGCGGGTCGAGTCCGGAGGTGGGTTCGTCGAGGATCAGCAGGTCGACGTCGGAGGCGAAGGCGGCCACCAGGGCCACCTTCTGGCGGTTGCCCTTGGAGTAGGTGCGGCCCTTCTTGGTCGGGTCGAGTTCGAAGCGTTCGACCAGCTCGGCGCGGCGCCGGGAGTCCAGTCCGCCGCGCAGGCGGCCGAAGAGGTCGATGACCTCGCCGCCGGAGAGGTTGCGCCACAGCGTCACGTCGCCGGGGACGTACGCGATCCGCCGGTGCACCTCCACCGCGTCCGCCCACGGGTCGCGGCCGAGCACCTGGGCGGCGCCCGAGTCGGCACGCAGCAGGCCGAGCAGGACCCGGATGGTGGTGGACTTGCCCGCTCCGTTGGGCCCGAGGAACCCGTGGACCTCGCCGGCCCCGACCTCCAGGTCGAGACCGTCCAGCGCGTGCGTGCGTCCGAACGCCTTGTGCAGTCCGGAGACGCTGATTGCCTTCGTCATGATTCGGAACGTACGCTTCTTTCAGAAATTTGTGAAGTTAAGAAACCGTCAGGATGAGGGGTCGCGCCGGGTGAGGGATGATCGACGGATGACGACGGAACCAGCGGAGGCGGGGCGCGACCCCGAGGCGGTGTCGAAGTTCGTGGAGGGCTTCGCGGCCCAGCTCGTCGAGGCCGGGATGCAGCGCATGCCGGCCCGGGTCTTCACCGCCCTGCTGGCCTCCGACTCGGGCTCACTGACCTCCGCCGAACTCGGCGAGAGCCTTCGGGTCAGTCCCGCCGCCGTCTCCGGCGCCGTGCGCTACCTCTCCCAGCAGCACATGGTCGCGCGCGAACGCGAACCGGGCTCGCGCCGGGAGCGCTACCGGGTGCACAGCAACCAGTGGTACGAGGCGCTGACCAACCGCGAGGCCGTGCTCAAGCGCTGGGAGAGCGCCCTGCGCGAGGGCGTCGCCAGCCTCGGCGCCGACACCCCGGCGGGCCGGCGCATGGCCGAGACGCTCGCCTTCTTCGAGTTCGTGGACGGGGAGATCGCGGCGATGATGGAACGCTGGCGGGTGCACCGGGAGAAGACCTTCGGCGCCGGCTGACGGCGGGGCGGCTCAGCGGGGCATGGCGCGTTCGACGGCCGCGGCCTGCTCGCGCAGGTGTTCCTCCCACTCCGAGTGCCGGTGCGCGGGTGCCGGTACCTGCACGTCGGCGCGCCCCTCCAGTCCGCCGTCCGCACCGGCGTCCGGGAAGCGCACCTCGGCCCCCGCCCGGTTCGCGAGGGCCAGGGCCGTGACGACGAAGCCGCGGGCGAGGGTGTGGATGATCCGGTGCCGGGTGCCGTGGTGCCACTCGACCAGGACGTTCACGAACCTCTCGTAGGCGCCGGTATCGATCTGGCACTCGTCGTTGATCATCTCGCCGACGCCCGACGGGGTGCCCAGCTCGGCCTCGTACACGGCCACGTGTCGCAGGAACAGCCGCGCCGCCCCGTTGGACGGATTCCACAGCGTCTCGTCGCCCACGTCGAAGTACTGGCTCACGCGCCCCCCTGATCAGGTCCGACGGAGAGCGTAGGCGCCCGCCTCGGGCCCGCGCACGCCGTTTCCGCCCGTCGGCGCCCTACCCCGCCGGCAGCGTCAGCCCCCACGCCCCCTCGCGCGCCACCCACGTCCGCGTCCCCACCGGTCCGCACACCACCGCGTCGGCCCGGTACCGGAAGTGCGCCCCCGACACGGTCACCGTGCGTCCGCTCGCCGTCAGCGGCGCCGCCTGCGCGCCCACCGACAGCGGCCGCGCCTCCACCACCGCGACCCCTCCGCCGCCCGGCATCACCGTCAGCGCCTCCACCGGCTGGTCCAGGTCCACCAGCGTCACCCCGTCCACCTCCACCCGCAGCCGGGCCGGACCGGCCACCCCCGGCGCCACGGCGGTCCGCGCCGGACGCGAGGACGCCAGCGTCCGTACGAGCGACTGACAGGTCCGCAGCCAGGGGCGCAGCGGTCCCGCGCCGGGATCCCCGTCGGCCCGCTCCGGTGCGGGGACCGGACCCGGCGGAATCCCCACCGCCCCCAGCACCACCCCGTCGCTGTCGTCGACGAGCAGGTCCAGGCGCCGTTCCGCCCCGTCGAGGACGGCCCGCGCCGCCGCCACCGCCCCGGTCGGCAGCCCCAGGGACCGGGCGAGACCGAGCGCCGGGCCCACCGGCACCACCGACAGGGCGCAGCCCGCCAGCTCCCGCCGCCGGTGCAGCAGGGCCACGGCGCGCAGCAGCGCGCTGTCGTCGCCGATCACCACCGGACGCCGCGAGCCACGCCGCCCGAGCGCCCGCGCGAACTCCTCCGGGCCGTCCGGCAGACACACCTTCGTGTGCGAAACACCCGCGCTGAGCACGTCCTTCGCGATCCGGACGGACTCCCCGTCCAGCCGCCGGGCGGCCGGATCGACGACCACCAGAAGCTGATCGGGCCTCGCGGAAGGGTTCGCGGAAGAGCTCGCGGAAGTCGCCACCTCGGCCATGCCTCACTTCCTCGGGTAGCATCTTTGTGCAAGAGCCCCTTGCGCTGTTGCGCCAGGGGCTTCGTCTATTCCGGGGCACCCGGTCCGACGGTTGGCGGCCAACGACGGTCGCGGTGTACGTGGCGGAAACCCGTCGCATACGCCCTCGACCATGGACATGCCCCGCCCGGAAGGGGTGTACGCGCGTGCCCGCACTTGTGCTGCTCGGTGCTCAGTGGGGTGACGAAGGCAAGGGAAAGGCGACGGACCTGCTCGGTGGTTCCGTCGACTACGTGGTGCGCTACCAGGGCGGCAACAACGCCGGCCACACGGTAGTCGTGGGCGACCAGAAGTACGCCCTCCACCTGCTCCCTTCCGGGATTCTCTCCCCCGGCTGCACGCCGGTCATCGGCAACGGCGTCGTCGTCGACCCGTCGGTCCTGTTCTCCGAGCTGAGCGGGCTGAACGAGCGCGGCGTCGACACGTCCAAGCTCCTGATCAGCGGCAACGCTCACATCATCACGCCGTACAACGTCACCGTCGACAAGGTGACGGAACGCTTCCTCGGCAAGCGCAAGATCGGCACCACCGGGCGCGGCATCGGCCCGACCTACGCCGACAAGATCAACCGCGTGGGCATCCGGGTCCAGGACCTCTACGACGAGTCGATCCTCACCCAGAAGGTCGAGGCGGCGCTCGACGTCAAGAACCAGATGCTCACCAAGCTCTACAACCGCCGCGCCATCGCCACCGGCCAGGTCGTCGAGGAGCTGCTGGGCTACGCCGACAAGCTCGCCCCGTACGTCGCCGACACCGTCCTGGTCCTCAACCAGGCCCTCGACGACGACAAGGTGGTCCTCTTCGAGGGCGGTCAGGGCACGCTCCTGGACATCGACCACGGCACGTACCCCTTCGTCACCTCGTCGAACCCGACCGCGGGCGGCGCCTGCACCGGCGCCGGCGTGGGCCCGACGAAGATCAGCCGGGTCATCGGCATCCTCAAGGCGTACACGACCCGCGTCGGCGCCGGACCGTTCCCGACCGAGCTGTTCGACGAGGACGGCGAGGCCCTGCGCCGCATCGGCGGCGAGCGCGGCGTCACCACCGGCCGCGACCGGCGCTGCGGCTGGTTCGACGCGGTGATCGCCCGCTACGCCACCCGCGTCAACGGCCTCACCGACTTCTTCCTCACCAAGCTCGACGTCCTCACCGGCTGGGAGCAGATCCCGGTCTGCGTCGCCTACGAGATCGACGGCAAGCGCGTCGAGGAGCTGCCGTACTCGCAGTCCGACTTCCACCACGCGAAGCCGGTGTACGAGACGCTGCCCGGCTGGAGCGAGGACATCACCAAGGCGAAGTCCTTCTCCGACCTGCCGAAGAACGCCCAGGCGTACGTCAAGGCGCTGGAGGAGATGTCCGGCGCCCCGATCTCCGCGATCGGCGTCGGCCCGGGCCGGGACGAGACGATCGAGATCAACTCGTTCCTCTAGGTCCACGGACCCTCACCGACGGCCGGGACCCCGCACGGGGCCCCGGCCGTCGCCGTCGGGACGGCGGATACGCTGGCCGGAGCCGCCCTCCCGGCGGACGAACGGCACGGACAGCACGGAGCGAGCGGAACATGCGGAAGCCCACCACCCGGACGTGGATCTGGCTGACCGCGGCGGGCGTCGTCGTGACCGGCGGTGCCTTCTACGTCGACGGCCACCGCGTCTCCGCCGCCCCGCACGCCGACGACCCCAAGTGCGACAAGGTGATCTCCCGCCTCCCGGACGACATACCCGGCGCCTCGCGCGACTGGGCGCTGGGGAACGCGGTCGCGTCCTGGGGCGGCCAGAAGGCCGTGTTCCGCTGCGGCGCCGACGAACTGCAGCCCAACGTCAACCTCTGCGTCACCGCGGACGGCGTCGACTGGGTCCTGGACGAGGCACGGCTCAAGCGGGACGGCGTGAGCGTCCTGCGGACGTACGGCCGCTCACCGGCCGTGGAGTTCACGTACTCCGGTCCCCGCGAGGAGGTCGGCGGCATCCTCGCCACCCTGGATCCCGCCGTGAAGTGGATCCCGCAGGAACGCAAGTGCATCGGCCTGGACGACGCCGCCACCGCCCTGTAGCCCTTCGTTCGGCCCCCTTGGCCGGGCGCAGCCGGGCCCGGTGGTGTCGGATCGGGGCATGACCGACCGTGACCGCACCGCCGTCTGCCGGGGCCCGTACGGCGGCGAGAACGGAGTCGAGGACTGCGGCGACCCGGTCCGCTTCGAGGTCGCCCGGCACCTGCGGGCGCCGCTGCGGGTGTGCCCCGTCCACCTGGGACCGGCGCTGCTGCTGGCCGCCGGGGTGCTGTGGCCGCCGGGGATCATCCTGGTCGGGTGACGGGCCCTTGCGCGGGCGCGTACGCCGGGTGGTTGACTGGGGGCCCGCCCCCGCAGGGCCGGTGGACGCGGAAGGAACCCGTACGGTGCCCGGAAGACCCGACGACATGGCCCGGCAGTTCGAGCGGGACCGGCCCCGGCTGCGCGCGGTCGCGTACCGGATCCTCGGGTCGCTCAGCGAGGCGGACGACGCCCTTCAGGAGGCCTGGCTGCGGGCCGACCGGGCGGACACCTCCGGGGTGGACAACCCCTCGGGCTGGCTCACCACGGTCGTGGCGCGGGTCTGCCTCAACCTGCTCCGCACCCGCGACACCCGCCGCGAGGAGCCGCTGGACGACGGGGCCCGTACCCGAGTGGCCCGTACCGGTACCGCTGCCGACCCGGCCGAGGAGGCGCAGCTCGCCGAGGAGGTCGGGATCGCGCTGCTGATCGTGCTGGACACCCTCGGGCCCGCGGAGCGGCTCGCGTTCGTCCTGCACGACATGTTCGACGTCCCCTTCGACGACATCGCCGCCATGCTCGACAAGACCCCCGCCGCCACCCGCCAGCTGGCCAGCCGCGCCCGTCGCCGGGTCCGGGGCGTCCCCGCGCCCGCCGCCGACCTGCCCCGCAGGCGCCGCGCGGTCGACGCCTACCTGGCGGCCACCCGCGGCGGAGACTTCGACGCGCTGGTGGCCCTGCTCCACCCGGACGTCGTGCTGCACGCCGACGCGGCGGTCGTCCCGACGCCCGAGCCCTTCGCCGTCAGCGGTGTGGAGCCGGTGGCCAGGGGCGCGATGGCCTCGATGGCACGCGCCCGGTTCACCGGCGCGGTCCTCGTGGACGGCCGGGTCGGCCTGGCGATGGCCGAGCACGGCAGGCTGCGCGTCGTCCTCCGCTTCGACTTCGCCGCCGACGGCCGCATCACCGGCATTGACGTGATCGCCGAACCCGCTCGCCTGAACGAACTGGACATCACGGGCATAGGCTGAGGGCGTACACGTCGCGTCGGCAGAAGAAGGTGAGTGCGATGCGCGTGCTGCTCAGGGCGACGCTGGACACGGAGAAGGCGAACGAGGCGATCCGCAGCGGGAAGCTGCCCGAGGTGATCAGCCGGACGCTCGACCAGCTCAAGCCGGAGGCCGCCTACTTCGGCCCCGTCGGCGGCCGGCGGACCGCCCTGCTGGTCTTCGACATGCAGGACAGCTCGGAGCTGCCGCCGACCGGTGAGCCGTTCTTCACCGAGCTGAACGCCGAGGTCGAGGTCTCCCCGATCATGAACGCGGACGATCTGCGCAAGGGCCTGTCCCAGCTCGGCTGACCGGCCCGGGTCGGCCGAAGAACCGGTCGGCCGAAGGACCGGTCAGCTGAAGACGATCATCGACCCCTGCGCCAGGCTCCGCGTCGCCGCCGCGTGCAGGCCGAGCCACACATGGCGCTCCCGGGCGAACGGGCTGGCGTCGTACGGCGCGGGCACCGCCGGTTCCTCCAGCTCCGTCGGGCCGAGCGGCGGTTGCGGCGGGGCCGGGGGGTTGGCCGGGTCGATGCCGAGGGCCGGGGCGACGGCCTCCAGTTCCCGCAGCAGGGTGTGCGAGGAGCCCAGGGGGCCGCCGCCCGCGAGGAGTTCGTCGTCGGCGAGCGGGTGCGGGAAGTCGACCGGGACGTAGGCGCCCGCGTGGTCGTAGTGCCACACGAGGTGGGACTGCTGCGCCGTCGACTCGAACATCTCCAGCAACTGCTCGTAGTCCCCGCCGAGTTCGTCCACCGGGGTCACCGGCAGACCGCACACCTGGAGGAGGTACGCCCGGCGCAGGAAGTGCAGCGCGTCGTAGTCGAAGCCGGCCACCGGCGCGACCTCGCCGGACAGGCCCGGCATGTACTGGTACACCGGCACCGGCGGCAGCCCGGCCTCGGCCAGCACCTTGTCGTATTGCGCGAGTTCGTCGGCGAACGGGTTGTCCGGCGTGTGGCACAAGACGTCGACGAGCGGTACCAGCCACAGGTCACAGGCCAAAAGAGGGCTCCTCACACAGGACGGTGGTCAGGGAAGCGTAGTCGGTGGGCGCGGGTGTGCGCCGGTGCGCGGTGCGTGCAGGTCCCATACCCATCTGGGGCCGGACCACGACACGTCCGGCGTTGGTCATCCGCCGGTGAGGTCCTCGGTGAGGCCCTCGGCGGAGTCCTCGGTGAGCCGCTCGATGAGGGTGAGCGAGTGGGTGTTGTACGCGTCGACGAGCGCGCGGGCGCCCGGCACGTCGCGGTGGGCGAGGGCGTCGACCAGTTCGGTGTGCCCCGACCACAGCGTGCCGCGCAGGTCGCTGAGCCGGCGCAGGTGCTGCACCGTGCACACCCAGCTCTGCACGCGCAGCCGGTGCAGGAAGTCGGACAGGTAGGCGTTGCCGAAGAGGGCGGCCAGTTCGCGCCAGTAGCGCAGGTCGTAGCCGATCAGGACGGTCAGGTCCCCGGCCGCGGCGGCCCGCTGGGCCTCCTCGCCGCGCCGCCGGACCCCGGCGAGGGCGGCGGTGATGCGCGGGTCGCCCGGCTCCGGCAGGTCCGCGGCGAGGGCGAGGAACATCCCGTCGGTCACCATGCTGCGGGCCTCGATCATGCCCCGGAAGTCGTCGACCGAGTACTCGTGGACCCGGAAGCCGCGGTGGTGGTCGGCGTCCAGGAGCCCCTGCGCCGACAGGTCCACCAGGGCCTCGCGCACCGGCGTCGCGGACACCCCGTACTGCTCGGCGATCTCCTTGACGGTGAACTCCTGCCCCGGCTGGAGCCGCCCGGCCAGCACCTCGTCACGGAGCGCGTCGGCGATCTGCTGCCGCAGGGTGCTGCGCGTGACGGCACCGGTACCGCTGGGGCCGGGCATGATCGGGCGTCTCCTCGTCGCGTTCGGGGCGTCGCCCTGGGGCGTCGTCGGTGGGCGCGTGCTCGTACACATGTCTACCGTGTACGAGCACGCAACCCTACGCGCTCCGGCCCCTGACCCGGTCCCGCTCGGCCCGGTACCCGGCCTCCGCCTACCGCGTGTACTCGTCCGCCACGGACAGTGCCGTGTCCAGGGCCGCGAGGCCCTCCTTCAGCTCCGCCTCGGTGATGTTGCACGGCGGGACCACGTGGGTGCGGTTCATGTTCACGAACGGCCACAGACCGTGGGCCTTGGCCGAGGCGGCGAACGCCGACATGGGCGCGGCCGCCTGTCCGGTCGCGTTGTACGGCACCAGCGGTTCCCGGGTCTCCCGGTCCTTGACCAGTTCCAGCGCCCAGAACATGCCAGTGCCGCGCACCTCGCCCACGCTCGGGTGGCGCTCGGCCAGCTCCCGCAGCGCCGGTTCGACGACCTCGGCGCCGAGCCGCGCGGCGTGCTCGACGACGCCCTCCTCCGCCATCACGTTGATCGTGGCGACGGCGGCGGCGCAGGCCAGCGGGTGCCCGGAGTAGGTCAGTCCGCCGGGGTAGGGCCGCTCGGCGAAGGTCGCGGCGATCTCGCCGGAGATCGCGACGCCGCCGAGGGGCACGTAGCCCGAGTTCACGCCCTTGGCGAAGGTCATCAGGTCGGGCACGACGTCGTACAGACCGGCCGCGAACCAGGTGCCGGTGCGTCCGAAACCGGCCATGACCTCGTCGAGCACGAAGACGATGCCGTACTTGTCGCAGATCTCGCGCACCCCGGCCAGGTAACCGGCCGGCGGCATCATGATCCCCGCGGTGCCCGGGATCGTCTCCAGGACGATCGCGGCGATCGTCCCAGGACCCTCGAAGGCGATCGTCGTCTCCAGGTGCTCCAGCGCCCGCGCGCACTCCTGCTCCTCGGTCTCGGCGTAGAAGCGCGAGCGGTACAGGAACGGCGCCCAGAAGTGCACGACCCCGGCCGTGCCGCTGTCGGAGGCCCAGCGGCGCGGGTCACCGGTGACGTTGACCGCCTGCTGGGTGCCGCCGTGGTACGAGCGGTACGCGGAGAGCACCTTGGGGCGGCCCGTGTGCAGCCGGGCCATGCGCAGGGCGTGCTCGACGGCGTCGGCGCCGCCGTTGGTGAAGAAAATCTTGTCCAGGTCGCCGGGCGTCCGCTCGGCGATCAGCCGGGCCGCCTCCGAGCGTGCCTCGACGGCGAACGCGGGCGCGAACGTCGTCATCCGCGCCGCCTGCTCCTGGATCGCGGCGACGACCTTGGGGTGCTGGTAGCCGATGTTGGTGTAGACCAGCCCGCTGGAGAAGTCGAGGTACCGCTTGCCTTCGTAGTCCCAGAAGTAGGACCCCTCGGCGCCGGCGACGGCGAGCGGGTCGATCAGCTCTTGGGCTGACCAGGAGTGGAAGACGTGCGCGCGGTCCGCGGCCTTCACGGCGGCGCCGGCCTGGGGGGAGGGCTGAGGGGTCATGCGGCCGAGGGTAGATGTCCGCGATGCGGAAACGGAATCGGCGTCCTGTCTGCGGTCGAGGGCTTTCCACGACAGGTTGTCGACGGGGGAAGCCGCTCCTGTTACGGAACCGTGGACAACGCCCGCGGACCGCACGACCGCCTCCGCACTATCCTCGCCCTGTTGTTCATGTGCGGGGGGAAGGCGGCGCGGCATGCGGAAACTGGGGGGCGGGGACCCACAGCACATCGGGGCCTACCGGCTGCTGGGGAGGCTGGGCGCGGGCGGCATGGGGCACGTCTACCTGGCCCGTTCGGACCGCGGGCGCACCGTCGCCGTGAAGCTGGTGCGCGAGGAGCTGGCCGCGCTGGAGGAGTTCCGGGAGCGGTTCCGGCAGGAGGTCGAGTCCGCGCGCCGGGTCGGCGGGCACTGGACGGCGCCCGTACTCGACGCGGACACCGAGGCCGCGGTGCCGTGGGTCGCCACCGGGTACGTCGCGGGGCCCAGCCTCCAGCAGGTCGTCGGGCACGATCACGGTGCCCTGCCGGAACGCTCGGTGCGCACGCTGGGCGCCGGTCTGGCGCACGCGCTCCAGGACATCCACGCCGCCGGGATCGTCCACCGCGACCTCAAGCCGTCCAACGTCCTGGTCACCATCGACGGCCCCCGGGTCATCGACTTCGGCATCGCCCGCGCCCTGGAGACGGTGACCGACGGCGGCGTCACCCGTACCGGCGCGCTCGTCGGCTCGCCCGGGTTCATGGCGCCCGAGCAGGTGCGCGGCGACCGTGTCACGCCCGCGTGCGACGTCTTCTGCCTCGGCTCGGTCCTGGCCTACGCGGCCACGGGGAACCTGCCCTTCGGCAGCGCGAACAGCGGCGTGCACGCGCTGATGTTCCGCATCGCCCAGGAGGAGCCCGACCTGACGGGCGTGCCCGAGGGCATCGCCGACCTCGTACGCGACTGCCTGAGGAAGGACCCCGCCGCGCGGCCGGGTCTCGCCGAGGTCCTGGAGCGCACGGGCGCGCAGGACACGGTCACCGGCGGCCGCTCCCGCGACCCGTGGCTGCCCAGCGCCCTGGTGGCCCAACTCGGCCGCCACGCGGTAGGCCTCCTGGACACGGAGAACCCGGAATCCCCGGGGCCCCCGGGCGCGCCCGGGTCCGCCGCACAGGGCCCCGGCGTGGCGCGGGGCCACGCGGGGCCGGGTGGCGTGGCGCCGGCCGGCGCAGGGCCCGACGGCGCGGGCTCCGGCGGCGGGGTGCCGGGTGGGGCGGGAGCTGTCGGTGCGGTGCCGGGTGGCGTGGTGCCCGGGGCTGCGGGGCCTGCCGGCCCGGTGTCCGGGGGCGCCTGGCCTGGCGGCCTGGGGTCCGACGGTGCGCCTGGTGGCCCGGCGTCCGGAGTACCCGGCGGTGCGGGTCCGGGTGGTGCCGGGGCCGGTGGCGTGGTGCCCGGTGCTGCGGGGCCTGCCGGTCCGGTGTCCGGGGGCGTCTGGCCTGGTGGCCCGGGGTCCGACGGTGCGTCTGGTGGCCCGGCGTCCGGAGTGCCCGGCGGGGCGTCTGGGGGCCCGGCGTCCGCTGGTGCCGTGACCGGTGGCGCGGGTGCCGGGGACGCGGATGTCGCCCCGGGAGACGGCTCGGCGCCGGGTGGGCCGCCGCCCCCGCGGGAGCCGGGCACCGGTGGCACCCCGCTGAACCACCTCCCCACCCTCGTCGCCGGCCAGGGCCCGCCGACACCCCCGCCCACCACTCACGCCCACCCCCATCCGTCCGCCCCGGGACACGCCCCGGCCCAGGACCCGGCCTGGCCGGCGCATCCCGGGTACCAGCACCCGGGGCACCAGCAGCCGTACGGCGGCGGCCTCGGTCCGACGCCGCCCCAGGGGCCCCCGCTCCCGTACGGCCCCCCGGCCGAGCCGCCCCGCAGCGCCCGCTCCACCGCGCTGCTGGTCGTCGTCGCCCTGGTCGTCGCGCTGGGCGCGGGCGGCACGGTCTACGCCCTGATGCGCGGGGACGGCGACAGCACCGCGGGCGGCGATCCGACGCCCACCCGGTCCACCGGCGCGCCGCGGAATCCCGGCACGTCCGACCCCGCGGCGGGCCAGTCGCCGTCGACCGGCTCGACCGCTCCGGCCGCCGACGAGGGCGCGGTGCCGACCGCGTACGTGGGCGACTGGACGACCACCATCGACAACGCCTCCGGCACCCACCCCCGAAGCCTGACCATCGCGCAGGGCGAGGTCGGCGACACGGTGATGACCCTCGTGGCGGACGGCCCGACGGACACCGGCAGCTACCACTGCGTGTTCGACGCGACCCTCGCCGCCGAGCCCAGCGCGGACGGCCCGCTGCGGCTCGGCCCGTCCCAGGTCAGGACCGGCCCGGCCACCAGCTGCGCCCCGGGCGGGTCCACCACGGTCACCCTGCTGCCGGACGGCAGCCTGCAGCGCACCAACGACGACACGGGCGAGTCCCTGGTCTACACCCGCCGGTGAGCGAAGCCGCGGTCCCGTCGCCGACGGTCACCGGGGCTCCGGCGGGCGCTGGCGGGGCATGTTCGGACGGGTGCCGTTCTGCGGGGGGACGGCGAACCGCCCGGTGCCCCCCGTGCCCCCGCCCTCGGGGCGCGGCCCGTCCGCCACCGCGGCGGCGTGCGGCCCCAGGGGCGCCGGACCCGGCCGGAAGCTCACCATCCAGTCCGACGTCTCCGCCCGCACCAGCTCCGTCACGTCCTCCGAGAATCGCCGCAGCACCAGCAGGCACCGCTCCGCGGCCTCGCTCGCCGTCCCCTCGGCCGGCCCCAGCACCTCCCGTACGCTCTCCGACGCCCAGTCGAACTGGAGCGCCTGGAGCCGGCGCTGCACGGCCTGTGCCGTGGCCACGTCCCGCATCCACCCGGACGTCACCCCGAAATACCGGTCACCCGCCACGCACGCCACCGCCCACAGCAGCGCCAGATACCCCCAGCCCGCGACCCCGCCGCCCATCACCCCGGACAGGTCGAGCAGCGGCAGCGCCGCCCCGGCGACCGCGCCCACCGCGGCCCCGCACCGCAGCAGCACGGCGCCGCGCCGCTTCCACACCCGGTCCGCGAGATACCAGGCCGCCGTGTCCAGCGCGCCCCGCTCCACCCACCGGTACAGCTCGTCGAGGCGCTCGGCGGGCAGCGTCCAGTCCCCGTGGGGAAACGCCCGCCCGGTCAGGTCGCCCGGCAGCGGTCCGGCCGCCGTCTCGCCGTCCCGCCCGTGCTGCGGCGGCCCCTCGGGCCGCATCTCCGGCTGACCCACCCGGCACTCCCTACTGCTCGCCGTACCGCTTGCCGTCCGCGAGGACTCATGCGCCGGAATCCTGCGCCGGAACACTGTGCCGAAACCCTTCCTACCGCCCAATGGGTGGCGAAGAGCCGGGTTCCGCCGCTTTTCCGCCCGGAAGAGGGCGTTGATCAGGTATAGGGCGACGACGGCATCACTCGAAAGAGTGCTGGGGCGAGGGCCGCCCGGACCACGTAGGCTCGTGCCGAACGGCAAAACCGTCGTGACCGGACTTGATGGGAGCTGAACGTGATCCCCGGTGGTGGCCAGCCCAACATGCAGCAGCTGCTCCAGCAGGCCCAGAAGATGCAGCAGGACCTGGCGAAGGCCCAGGAGGAACTGGCGCAGACCGAGGTCGACGGCCAGGCGGGCGGCGGCCTCGTGAAGGCCACGGTCACCGGCTCCGGCGAGCTGCGCGGCCTGAAGATCGACCCGAAGGCGGTGGACCCGGAGGACACCGAGACCCTCGCCGACCTCATCGTCGCGGCCGTCCAGGCGGCCAACGAGAACGCGCAGAACCTCCAGCAGCAGAAGCTCGGCCCGCTCGCCCAGGGGCTGGGCGGTGGCGGCACCGGCATCCCCGGCCTGCCGTTCTGAGCCGTCTCTCCGGTTCGCCTTTCTCAGACCGGCCGGAGCCATCTACCGTACGTAGTGCACGAACCTCAGGAAGGACGGCAGTCCGTTGTACGAAGGCGTGGTCCAGGACCTCATCGACGAACTCGGGCGGCTGCCCGGCGTCGGTCCCAAGAGCGCGCAGCGGATCGCCTTCCACGTCCTGCAGGCCGAGCCGGCCGACGTACGGCGGCTCGCCCAGGCCCTCATGGAAGTGAAGGCCAAGGTCCGCTTCTGCGCGACCTGCGGAAACGTCGCGCAGGAGGAGCAGTGCAACATCTGCCGCGACACCCGGCGCGACCCTTCCGTCATCTGCGTGGTGGAGGAGCCGAAGGACGTCGTCGCCATCGAGCGCACCCGTGAGTTCCGCGGGCGCTACCACGTGCTCGGCGGCGCGATCAGCCCGATCGACGGGGTCGGCCCCGACGACCTCCGCATCCGTGAGCTGCTGGCCCGCCTGGCGGACGGCACGGTCACGGAGCTGATCCTGGCCACGGACCCGAATCTGGAGGGCGAGGCCACGGCCACGTACCTCGCCCGCATGATCAAGCCCATGGGCCTCAAGGTCACCCGCCTGGCCAGCGGCCTCCCAGTGGGTGGCGACCTGGAGTACGCGGACGAGGTGACCCTCGGCCGCGCCTTCGAGGGGAGACGACTCCTAGATGTCTGACGCCACGCTGCACGCGACCGACCAGAACCCGGACGACTTCGCGGTCCAGATCGCCGACCAGATCGAGAGCTTCCTGGTGGCCGTCACCGAGGTGGCGAAGGGCGACGAGCCGGACTCCGCCGTCCCCTTCCTCCTCCTGGAGGTCTCCCAGCTGATGCTGGCCGGGGGCCGCCTGGGCGCCCACGAGGACATCGTCCCCGACGAGCGCTACGAGCCGGACCCGGGCCCGGAGCAGGACGTGGACCAGCTCCGCGAGAACCTGGCCCGCCTCCTCGACCCGATCGACGTCTACTCCGAGGTCTTCGACCCCTACGAGCCGCGCAAGGCCCCGGTCCCGGCCCGGATCTCCGACGACCTCACCGACGTCATCACCGACCTGCGCCACGGCATGGTCCACTACAAGGCCGGCCGCACCACGGAGGCCCTGTGGTGGTGGCAGTTCTCCTACTTCTCCAACTGGGGCTCCACCGCCTCCGCCACGCTGCGCGCCCTCCAGTCGGTCGTCGCCCACGTCCGCCTGAACCAGCCCCTGGAGGAGCTGGACGGCCTCGACACCGACCAGGAACTGGGCGACGAGACCCTGGAGTCGGAGGCCGGGCGGGTCATGGTCCGGGAGATCGCGGGCCCGCTGGGCCTGCGCCCGGTCAAGTAGCGGCCGTCCGGCCACGCGCGAAACGCAGCGCCCTGACGACCCGCCCGTAGCGCTCGCGCTCCTCCTCGCCCCGGTCCGCGTGGCGCAGCGCGCAGCGCAGGGCCGCGTCCGTGGCCTCGGCCCCCCGCTGCAGCAGCACGACCACCGACTCGACGGACCCGCGGCAGGCCGCCCATTCGAGCGCCGTCCGCCCCTTCATGGCCCGGTCCTCCAAATCGGCCCCCCGGTCGATCAGCAGAGCGACGGTCTCGGGATGGTTGTCGCCCGCGGCCACCACCAGCGGCGTGTACGGGATCCGCTCCTGCGCCCCCAGGGACACCCCGGCGTCCAGCAGCGCCGCGACGGCTTCCGTACTCCCGGACATCGCCGCGCAGGTCAGCGGCGTCAGGTCGTGGTACGTCCCGGCATGCGCCGCCGTGTCCGCACCGGCCGCAAGCAGCACCCGCACGACGTCCGCGTGGTTCTCCTGCGCGGCCAGGTCCAGCGCCGTGCGCGCGTCGTCGTCGAGGGCGTCCACGGGGACGCCGGCGTCCAGCAGCCGGACCACCGCAGCCGCGTCCCCGTCCCGCGCCGCCCGCGGCAAGTCGTTGGAACGCGGCGCGGGCGGATTCTCCTTAGACCTGGTCATGCCGTGATCATGCGACGCCCGACACGACCGCCGCACGCGATTTCATCGCCGCAGTTCAGCCCGGAGCTTGAGCCTCGGGACCCGAGCTCTTCCCTTGGTTTTCTGGTCCGGTTGAAATACCCAACCAACCAAGTCTGAGCGCGAGTTGATGCGTCGTACCTCGATAGGGCGACGATCCGTGAAGCCGCCCTAGGTTCGCGGCAAACGACCACAAAGGTCGGCCCCGGCGGTGCGCCAACACCAATCCGGGACCTGACCGACGCATCGAAGGACGCAACTCCGATGGTGGCTTCGGCCAAGCCTAGTCCCGCCCTCCCCTCCCCGTCCCACCCGATGGCCAATTCGGGCTACGGAAAACGTCTCGCGGGCGACGAAGACCCGCACGCCGACCCGGACTTCGCACACCTGCTCCCGCGTGACGCCGAAGTCGCCGTCTTCATCGACCACCTCGACAGCGGCCACGCGATGGGCCACAAGGTGATCGCGGCGGAGCACCCGCGCTACGGCCAGCAGGCGACGCGCTCGTCGCTGACCCGCATCACCGAAGCCGGCCACCTGCGCTGGATCAAGGAGCACATCACCGTCGAGGACAACACCATGCGGTGGGTCACGCGGACGTACTGGTCGCGTACGCGCAGGTCGGCGGCGTGGTGGGCGGAGTTCGCGCGGCGGCGCAACGGCCGGATCGTGCCCGGTGACCTCCGCCCCGGCCTGGCCCGCACCGACGAGCCCGAGCTGCCCGAACCGGAGCCCGAGCCGCGTCCCGAGGCCGGGGCGGAGGCCGGGGCGGACCCGGAGTCCAGGACCTCGTACCTCGCCCTCGCCGCGATCCGCGACGCGGAACCCCGCATGCGCCTGTCCGAGGCGGACTGCCGGTCCCTCGCATCCCTGGCCGAGGAGTGGCTGACGCGGGGCGCGACACCCCAGGACATCACCCGCGCGGTGACCGACGGCCTTCCCGCGACCGTGAACAATCCGGGCGGACTCGCCCGCAACCGACTGGAGAACAGGATGCCCCCGAAGAAGGCGAAGATCCGTCAGAAGGCAGCTCCGCGCCGGGCTCGGGTGACCCGCGCCGTCATGGCCTGCATGAGCTGCGACGCGGACGAGCGGACGACGGAGATCAGGGGCGGTATGTGTTCCGAATGCCGCGCCGAGTACGAGGCGGCCGTGGGCGCCGAGGAGGCCGGTCTGCTGGATGCCGGGTACGTGCCGGACACGTTCCTGGCCGCCCCCGACGCGGTGTACGAGGTCGTGGACGTCCCTCGCCGCGCGGCGGAGGTGCGCGCGGCGGCCGGCCTGCCGCCGAGGGCGGAGCGGGCGCTGTGAGCGTGCGGGAGGCGCCGGCCGGGGCACCATGGTGTCGAGGAGGCGACGCCATGACCCCCAGGACCGAGCACCGGCCCGATATGTCCGTCGAGGAGTTCGAGGAGCTCGACCGCCGTGCACCAGAGCCGGTGCGACTGGAGTTCATCAGGGGAAGGGTCGCGGTCAAGCCCATGCCGGACGGCAACCACAGTGAGATCGTCGCTTGGCTGCAAAGGCTCTGTATGCAGCACCGCCCCGATCTCTGGCTGCACGCGGAGCGAGGTCTCAAGACGGAGGCGTACCGCAAGGGGCGAGCACGAGCGGACGGGGTACTGGTCCCCCCGGGCGCCTTCAAGGGACACGGTGAGTGGTCGGCGCCCGACGACGCACTGATGGCCGTGGAAGTCACCTCGTGGGACGCGGATGCCGCGCGGCGGGACCGTGTGGACAAGCCCGACGGGTATGCGGCCGCCGGGATCCCGGTCTACCTCCTCATCGACCGGGAAAGCTGCTCCGTCGTCGTGTTCAACCAACCGGAGAACGGCAGCTACCAGCACGAGGAGAGGTTGCCCTTCGGCGCGACCGTGCATCTCCCCGCCCCCGTCGACATCACCCTCGACACCGAGCCCCTCAAAGAGCTGGCGGACTGAGGCCTCTCACTTGTGAACGTGTGATGCACGGCACTTTTCCGAGTGACCCGCCGCCCCCTGGGCATGAGCCAGCCTGAGCGAGTACCCGGGTCTCACCATGCGATACCGCAGGGGGGAAATCCGGACGCTCGGTAAAATGAGCCGACCGCAGTACATATACGTACGTGCGGAAAGAGACGGATTGAGCGAGGAGCGCACGTGGGCCTTGTCGTGCAGAAGTACGGAGGCTCCTCCGTAGCCGATGCCGAAGGCATCAAGCGCGTCGCCAAGCGGATCGTGGAAGCGAAGAAGAACGGCAACCAGGTGGTCGCCGTCGTTTCCGCGATGGGCGACACGACGGACGAGCTGATCGATCTCGCCGAGCAGGTTTCCCCGATCCCTGCCGGACGTGAACTCGACATGCTGCTGACCGCCGGAGAGCGTATCTCCATGGCGCTGCTGGCCATGGCGATCAAAAACCTGGGGCACGAGGCCCAGTCGTTCACCGGCAGCCAGGCCGGAGTCATCACCGACTCGGTCCACAACAAGGCCCGGATCATCGACGTCACGCCGGGGCGCATCCGCACCTCGGTGGACGAGGGCAACGTCGCCATCGTGGCCGGCTTCCAGGGCGTCAGCCAGGACAGCAAGGACATCACCACGCTGGGCCGCGGCGGCTCCGACACCACGGCCGTCGCCCTCGCCGCCGCGCTCGACGCGGACGTCTGCGAGATCTACACCGACGTCGACGGCGTGTTCACCGCCGACCCGCGCGTGGTGCCGAAGGCGAAGAAGATCGACTGGATCTCCTTCGAGGACATGCTGGAGCTCGCTGCCTCCGGCTCCAAGGTGCTGCTCCACCGTTGCGTGGAGTACGCCCGCCGGTACAACATCCCGATCCACGTGCGGTCCAGCTTCAGCGGACTGCAGGGCACGTGGGTCAGCAGCGAGCCGATCAAGCAAGGGGAAAAGCACGTGGAGCAGGCCCTCATCTCCGGAGTCGCGCACGACACCTCCGAGGCCAAGGTCACGGTTGTCGGCGTGCCCGACAAGCCGGGCGAGGCGGCCGCGATCTTCCGCGCCATCGCCGACGCCCAGGTCAACATCGACATGGTCGTGCAGAACGTGTCCGCCGCCTCCACCGGCCTGACGGACATCTCGTTCACGCTGCCCAAGAGCGAGGGCCGCAAGGCCATCGACGCGCTGGAGAGGAACCGCCCGGGCATCGGCTTCGACTCGCTGCGCTACGACGACCAGATCGGCAAGATCTCCCTGGTCGGCGCGGGGATGAAGAGCAACCCGGGCGTCACCGCCGACTTCTTCACCGCGCTCTCCGACGCCGGGGTGAACATCGAGCTCATCTCGACCTCCGAGATCCGCATCTCGGTCGTCACCCGCAAGGACGACGTGAACGAGGCCGTGCGCGCCGTGCACACCGCCTTCGGGCTCGACTCCGACCGTGACGAGGCCGTCGTCTACGGGGGCACCGGGCGCTGATGTCCGCCGCGGAAGGCACCGGCCCGGGCGGCGGGCGCACGGGCCGGCCCACGCTCGCCGTCGTGGGCGCGACCGGTGCCGTCGGCTCGGTCATGCTCCAGATCCTGTCCCAGCACGCGGACGTCTGGGGCGACATCCGCCTGATCGCCTCCCCGCGCTCGGCCGGCCGCAAGCTGGCCGTGCGCGGGGAGGAGGTCGAGGTCGTCGCGCTGAGCGAAGAGGCCTTCGACGGGGTCGACGTCGCCATGTTCGACGTGCCCGACGAGGTCTCCGCGCAGTGGGCGCCCGTCGCCGCCGCCAAGGGCGTGGTGGTGGTCGACAACTCGGGCGCGTTCCGGATGGACCCGGACGTGCCGCTCGTCGTGCCCGAGGTCAATCCGCACGCGGTGCGGATGCGGCCGCGCGGGATCGTCGCCAACCCGAACTGCACGACGCTCTCCATGATCGTGGCGCTGGGCGCGCTGCACGCCGAGTTCGGGCTGCGCGAGCTGGTCGTCTCCTCGTACCAGGCGGTCAGCGGCGCGGGGCGGGACGGCGTGGACACGCTGCGGCGGCAGCTGTCGCTGGTGGCCGGCACCGAGCTGGGGACCCACCCCGGCGATGTACGGCGGGCCGTCGGCGACGACACCGGGCCGTTCCCGGAGCCGGTCGCGCTGAACGTCGTACCGTGGGCCGGATCGCTGCGGGAGGACGGCTGGTCGTCGGAGGAGATGAAGGTGCGGGACGAGTCCCGCAAGATCCTCGGGCTGCCGAACCTGCCGGTCGCGGTGACGTGCGTACGGGTGCCGGTCGTCACCACCCACTCCCTGACCGTGCACGCCCGCTTCGAGGGGGAGGTCAGTGTCGAGGGGGCCCGGGAGATCCTGGCCACCGCGCCCGGCGTCGTCCTGTTCGACAACCCGGCCGCGGGGGAGTTCCCCACGCCCGCCGACGCGGTCGGCACCGACCCGACCTGGGTCGGCCGGGTGCGCCGGGCCCTGGACGACCCGACCGCGCTCGAACTCTTCGTATGCGGGGACAACCTGCGCAAGGGCGCCGCGCTGAACACCGCGCAGATCGCGGAGCTGGTGGCGGCCGAGTTCGCCTGACCGCCGGTCAACTGTGGATCGGTGGGCGAAAAGCGCTGGCCGTCGTGGGTTTCGTTTGTAGGATCCGTGGACGAGATGTGATCCGGAAGTTGGTCCGGACTACTTGTACCGGGCACCCGTGCCGTCAGAGGATTTCCTCCCCGCCCTCCGCAACCGCGCGAGCGGCGGGGAGCGTCTTTGCGGTCACCCATTCGGGGCGCGGGGACGCGTGGGTCGGCGTGGGGACGCCGAGGACGGGCGTGGGGACGCTCGTTCACACGGGACATAGGGGAAGAGCGGACGATGACGGCCTATGACGTACCGTCAGGCGGGCGGCTGCCCGGGAGACTCCCCGGGCAGCGGTCCGGACGGCTGCCCGGGGGACTGTCCGGGCGGCGGTCCGGCGGCGGACACGGGAACGTGACGCCCGGCACGTACAACCCTCCCGGGGGTCGACGTGTCCAACTGGCGTGGCAGAGGTTCTCGAATTCACCGCAGGGGCACGGGGCGCGGCGCTGCGCCCGCACGTCCCGCCCGCCCGGTCCGTCCGTCCCCGTGTGGCCGGTCCGGCCGGTGGCATGCCGGTGATCGCGCCCATGCCCGCAGCGCGGCCGGCCCGCATATCGAACCAGCGCGACGGCGCCGAGGACGTGGCGGCGGGTACCACCGTCGACCACCTCACCGAGACGTACCGGGCGCACTACCGCTCGCTGCTCGGCCTCGCCGCCCTCCTCCTCGACGACACGGCCTCCTGCGAGGACGTGGTCCAGGAGGCCTTCATCCGCGTCCACTCGGCGCGCAAGCGCGTCCGGGACCCGGAGAAGACCCTGGCGTACCTGCGCCAGACCGTCGTCAACCTCTCGCGCTCGGCGCTGCGCCGCCGCATCCTCGGCCTCAAGCTGCTCTCCAAGCCGATGCCGGACATGGCGAGCGCGGAGGAGGGCGCCTACGACCAGCTGGAGCGGGACTCCCTGATCAAGGCGATGAAGGGACTGCAGCGCCGGCAGCGCGAGGTGCTGGTCCTGCGGTACTTCGCCGACATGACGGAGGCCCAGGTCGCCGAGACGCTCGGCATATCCCTGGGCTCGGTCAAGGCGTACGGTTCGCGCGGGATCGCGGCGCTCAGGGTGGCCATGGAGGCGCCGGCATGAGCGACGGCAACGACGCGCGACGGGACGACGACCACGAGGACGAGGGTCACGCCGCGCGACCGGACGCCCGCGACGCCCACGATGCCCGCGACGGGCACGACGCGTCCGCCGGGCCGGACGGGTCGGAGCAGTACAGGCACAGGCACACGCACGCTGGGAACGGAACTGTGAACCACGGCCCCGCCGAGCAGGGCCCCGACGCCGAGGGACCCGACAGGCCGGCCGCCGACGGGGCGGCCGTCGACGAGGCCGCCCTGCGCGCGATGATGCGGCGGGCGGTCGGCGAGATCGAGCCGAGCGACGGCACCCTGGAGCACCTGCGGCGCGCCGTGCCCGCCCGGCGGGCCCGCAAGCGGCAGGCCTTCGTCGGCGCGGCCGCCGCCGTCCTCTTCCTCGGCACGGCGGTCCCCGCCCTCGTGCACGTCTCCAACTCCGGCGGCGCGGGTGCCGACCCGTCCGTCGCGGGCAACGCCTCACAGGCCCAGGGCGGCGCCTCCCAGGGCAAGGACCCGGCCGGCGGCCAGAGCGGCATCGCCGGTTCCGGGGACACCGCCGAGGGCAAGGACAAGGCCGGTCCCAAGGAGACGCCGGGCGGCAAGGAGAGCGGCGCCGCGGCGGGCACGTCCCCCACGGACGTCCCCAGCGCCTCCAGCCCCGCCGACGTCCCCGCCTGTGCGCCGGGCTCGCTCGGCCCGGCCGTCGCCAGCAGCGCGGCCCCCGACTCCACGGGCGTGGTCTACGGCTCCTTCCGGGTCACCAACGTCTCCTCCGACGGCTGTACGGTCACCGGTCCCGGCAGCGTCGTCACCGCCTCGCTGGGCGCCGCGGACGCCGACCGGATCGGCACCGCGCGGCACGCCGCCGGGGACGCCGCGGCCGGTCTGCCCGACCCGTCGCTGGAGGCACCCTCGCTGACCCTGGCGCCGGGCGCCGCCTACGAGGTGCAGTTCGCCTGGGTGCCCTCGGAGACCTGTCCCACCACCGGCGGCCCCACCGGCGGCGGCACGGGCGGGCCCTCGCCCGATCCCTCGCCCACCGGGGACACGACCACGTCGGCGGGCAGCTCCGCAGGAGGCAGCGGCGGTGGCGGCGGCGAGGCGGGGCCCACGACCCAGCTGGTGACCGCGGACGGCCCGGCAGAGGGAAGCGTGTCGGTGACGTACACCCCCGAGGGCGGCTCCGGCTCGGCGACGGCCACGGTGTCCAACGCGTGCGTGGGGACCGTGTACTGGACGGGGCTGCTGGCGGACCCGGCGGCGTGACCCCAGGGGGTCAGGAGGTGAGCCCCGCCCTGGGCTCACCCACCTCGTCCCCGGAGGGCTCGGACTCGGCGGACTCACCGGCGTCCCCGGTCCCACCGGGCTCCTCGTCCTCCGTGACGATGCCCAGCTCCGCGTCCCGGGCGAGTTCGAGCTCGCGGCGCGCCAGCCGGAACCACATGAAGACGACGAAGCCGACGAAGGCGAACCACTCGGCGGTGTAGCCGAGGTTCTGGAAGGCCTTCAGATCGAGCCCCGTGCCCTGCGGCGCACTCACCGGCACGGCCCGCATCCCGGAGTCGCCCTCGTTCAGCGTGACCCACGCGTCGTACACGTCGTACGGCACCAGGTTGAGCAGCGTCGCCGCGTTGATCGCGCCGGTCTGCCCGGCGGGCCACCCGGAGCGTCCGCTGACACCGTTGCTGCCGGGGGACTCGGCGGCCTGGAGCGCTCCGGTGACGGTGACCTCGCCGGTGGGCGGGGCCGGGGCCTTCGCCGGGTCGGGCTCGCCGGGCAGCCAGCCGCGCACGACGGGCAGCGCCCTGCCGCCGTCGGTGCGCAGCAGGGTGAGGACGTAGAAGCCCTCCCGGTCGTCCAGCTTCCGCTCCGGGACCAGCAGCTGATCGTCGTACCGGCCGGTGACGGTGGTCTGCTTGCCGACCGTCGCCTTGTCCACGGGCAGCAGCTCCGCCAGCGGGCGCGCCGCTTCCCGGCGGGCCGACTCGTGCTGCGTGGTGGCGGTCTCGTGGTCCTGCACCCGGTCCTCGAAACGGCCGAGCTGCCAGGAACCCATGAAGATGCAGAAGGGGATGGCCAGGACGACGAAGATGTTGATCCCCCACCATCGGGGCGTCAGCAGAAACCGGTACACGCCTTCCACGGTACGGTGCGCGCCCGGAGCGCTCTGCCGCGGGGCTGTGGAAAACGTGGGGGAGGAGGAACGGGCCGGGGGAGGTTGTCCACAGGCTGGGGATCTCTTCTGCGCGTTGTCGCCCGGTCGGGGCAGTATGGGGCCATGACTGAGAGCAACGGGTCCGTTCCGCCGGACATGGATACGGCCGTGGACGCGGACAGGGACGAGCGGACCGTGGACGGGCGGGACGTGGACGGACGGCGCGCGCGGGACGAGCAGGCGCCCGACTGGGAGAAGCGCTTCCGGGCGCCGAGGGTGTCGCTGCCCGACTGGGCCGAGGACGCCCCGGACCGCTCCCTGTTCGTGTCGAACGCGACGGGGACGTACGAGCTGTACGCCTGGGACCGCGCGAGCGGCGAGCAGCGCCAGGTCACGGACCGGCCCAACGGCACGACGGACGGGGCGCTCGCGCCCGACGGCGAGTGGATCTGGTGGTTCGACGACAAGGACGGCGACGAGTTCGGCGTCTGGCGCCGCCAGCCCTTCGCGGGCGGCGAGGACGAGCTCGCCGTGCCGGGCCTCGACCCCTCCTACCCGGCGGGCCTCGCCCTCGGCCGGGACGGGCGCACGGCGGTGATCGGCCGCTCGACGGACGAGGACGGTACGACGATCCACCTCGCCCACGCGGGCGGGCCCCCGGCGGAGATCTACCGGCACCGCGAGTCCGCGGGCGTCGGCGACCTCTCAGACGACGGCTCCCTCATCGCGATCGAGCACACCGAGCACGGCGACGCCATGCACTCGGCGCTGCGCGTCCTGCGCCCCGACGGCAGCACGGTCGCCGAGCTGGACGACACCGAGGGCGGCGCGAAGGAGCTGGGCCTGGAGGTCCTGGGCTTCGCGCCGGTCGACGGCGACACCCGGCTGCTCGTCGGCCACCAGCGCCGGGGCCGCTGGGAGCCCCTGGTGTGGGACGTGGCGACGGGGGAGCAGACCGACCTCGCGCTGGAGCTGCCGGGCGACGTGAGCGCCGAGTGGTATCCGGACGGCTCCGGCCTGCTGATCGTGCACGGTTTCGAGGCCCGCAGCGAGCTGTTCCGCTACGACTTCGCCGAGCGCGGCCTGACGGAGATCGACACCCCCGCCGGCACCGTCTCGGGGGCCACGGCCCGCCCCGACGGCAGCGTGGAGTACCTGTGGTCCTCGGCCGCCGAGCCGTCGGCCGTCCGCTCCACCACCGGCCGCGTCGTCCTGGACCCGCCCGGCCTGAAGTCGCCCCGCTCGGTCCCGGTGGAGGACGTGTGGGTGGAGGGGCCCGGAGGCCGCATCCACGCCCTGGTCCAGAAGCCGGCCGGGGCGGCCGGTCCGCTGCCGACGGTCTTCGACATCCACGGCGGCCCGACCTGGCACGACAGCGACTCCTTCGCCGCCGGCCCGGCCGCCTGGGTCGACCACGGGTACGCGGTGGTGCGCGTCAACTACCGGGGCTCCACCGGGTACGGCCGCGCCTGGACCGACGCCCTCAAGCACCGGGTGGGCCTCATCGAGCTGGAGGACATCGCGGCGGTGCGGGAGTGGGCGGTGACCTCGGGCCTCGCGGACCCCGAGCGCCTGATCCTCACCGGCGGCTCCTGGGGCGGCTACCTCACGCTGCTCGGCATCGGCACCCAGCCCGAGGCGTGGACGCTGGGCATCGCGGCGGTGCCGGTCGCCGACTACGTCACGGCGTACCACGACGAGATGGAGGGGCTGAAGGCCCTCGACCGCACCCTGCTGGGCGGCACCCCCGAGGAGGTCCCCGAGCGCTTCGAGGCCTCCTCACCGCTGACCTACGTCGACGACGTCAAGGCCCCGGTCTACATCTCCGCCGGGGTCAACGACCCGCGCTGCCCGATCCGCCAGGTCGAGAACTACGTCGAGCGCCTGGAGGCCAGGGGCGCCGTCCACGAGGTCTACCGCTACGACGCGGGCCACGGCTCCCTGGTCGTCGACGAACGCATCAAACAGGTCGCCCTGGAACTGGACTTCGCAAGAAGGCACTTGCCGAAGCCGTGAAGCCCCCGGGCCGACCGGGACATCCGTCGGGGCGCCCTTTCGGCCGACCGGGGCGTTCGTCGGGGTGGCTGCTTGGCCGACCGGGGCGTTCGTCGGGGTGGCTGCTTGGCCGACCGGGGCGTTCGTCGGGGTGGCTGCTTGGCCGACCGGGGCGTTCGTCGGGGTGGCTGCTTGGCCGACGGAGGCGTTCGCCGGGGTGATCTCTCGGCCGCCCGAGGCGGTCTTCCGGGTGGCTGCTTGGCCGACCGAGTCGGGTGGTGGGTGGGCATAGGCCGGGGGTCCAGGGGGCGGAGCCCCCTGGCGGGGTCGTAGGGGCAGCGCCCCTACACATCCGCCCCCCGCCGCACCACCCGCCGCCCCAGCAACTCCGCCAGCCCCCGCCGCGTCGCCGCCAGCACCACCCGGTCCGATCCCCGCAGGACATACGAGTCGGGCAGCTCCCACACCAACCGAGACTCCCGCGCCCCCTCCGCGCCGGCACCCCCCACCCGCTCACCGTCGGAGACACCGTCGGACACCTCCAGCGCCAGCACCCGCCACGCCCCCGCCCGGAACGCCTCCCCGACCGTCTTCCCCTCCAGCTGCGGATGCCCCGCCACCCGCACCGCCGCGAACAGCAGCACCCGCCGCTCGACGGGGATCGCCCCCAGGATCTGCCGGCCCATCATCGCCCCGGCGAAGGACGGCGCCGCCAGATGCGTCACGCTCCGGCTCCGGGTGAGCGCGCGGGGGTGCGCGGCGCGCAGGGTGCGGTACACGGCGGTGGCGAAGTCGTCGTCGTACAGCCGCAGCACCACCCGCAGCCGCGACCGCACGGACCGCGCGTACAGCACCGCCTCCAGGTTGGTCGTGTCCACACTGGTCAGCGCGAGCAGCGAGTGCGCCCGGTGGATCTTGGCGGCCTCCAGGACGCCCTCCTGGGTGACGTCTCCGAGCACCACCGGCACCCGCAGCCGTCGCGCGGTCGCCATGCCGCGCGCCTCGGGGTCGGCCTCGACGCACACCACGGGGATGTCCATCTCCCGCAGCCGGGTCAGCACGCGCGTGCCGATCTTGCCGAGACCCAGCAGGACGACGTGCCCGCCGAGCCCGCGCGGCGGCTTCCGCAGGGACGACGCGGTGCGGAAGGTGCCGAGGGCCTCCAGCACGGCCGCCAGCAGGACGGGAAGCAGCAGCAGCCCGACGAAGCCGGACAGCAGCTGGAGGATCTGGCGCCCCCTGTCGTCGTTGTGCGCGGGCTCGTTGATGGCGAAGAGGTCGAGCAGCGTCACGTACGTGGCGTGCACCGGGTGGTCGCCGGTGACCACCATCAGCGCCACGGCGAGGGCCACCACGCACGCCGCCAGACCGGCCAGGGACCACCGCAGCCGGCGCGAGAACAGCTCGCCGAAGGCGGGCACACCGGCGCGCCCGGCCGGCAGCGGCGGCCCGGAGTACGAGACCTGCTCCAGGGCCACGGTCCCGCGTCCGGTGGCCGCCTCCACCGCCGCCGCGTCGGGCAGCAGCTGCGGCCCGTGTTCGCCGCTGCCCTCCGAACCGTCCGCGCCGGCGGGGTCGTTGCTCGTCGCGGAGAGCAGCGCGAGGGTGCACAGTCCCGGGTCGGCCACCTCGCCGGGGCGCGGCGGCTGCCGTTCGACGGCGCGCAACAGGATGCCGTCCGTCTCGACGATCTTGCTGGTGCCGACGAGCGCGGTGGCCGCCAGCGCCGGCGCGGCGGTGTCGGCGTCGGACAGCACGGTCGTGGACCCGGAACCGGAGCCGTGACCGTCGCCGGTGGCGAGCGCGGCGCTCTGGTCGAGGAGTTCCTCGATGTGCTGCCCCAGCCGCCGGTTGTACAGGCGCAGGACCAGACGCAGTCGGGGGTTGAGCCGGCGAGCGGTCAGGGCGGCGCGGATGTTGGTCTCGTCGTCGTCGTACACGAGGGCCAGCGCGGTGGCCCGTTCGACGCCGGCGTCCGCGAGCACGTCCTCGGTCGGCTCGGTGGCCTCCAGTTCGCGGTCGGCGTCGGCCGCGTCGCCGTTGCCGGCCCGGTTGACGGCCGCGTTGACCATGTCGAGCAGCGCCGCCGAGGCCGCGCGGGCCCGCCCGACGACCGGCTGACGCACCCGGCGCCCGGAGGGCGGGACGACGAGTGTGACCTGTTCGCGGTAGACGCCGCGCAGTTCGGCGGCCAGCCGGTGCGCCAGCCCGTCGTCGCCGCACACCACCATGTGCGCGTATCCGTCGCCCTGCGGAACCTGGTTCGGAACGCTCCCCGTATGAGTCCCCATTTGAGGAAGGACAGTACCGGCACCGGGTGCGGTTCCAGGGAGCCGCCGGCGATCGAGGGCGGCATGGAAGACGCGCGAAGATTGCCGGAACTCGGCAGTGACCTGCTCTCGCGCCACGTGTGACGATGCGTCTCACCGAAGCTCAGCGACGGGCGGGACGGGGGACGGCACGCACGGTCCGGTTCCCGGACCGAGTGGGCACGGGGACACGGGGGACACGGGGGAGTGTCACGGGGGACGTGCCGCCCGCCCTGTCGCTGGACTTCGGCGGATTGTCGGCGGGCGCGGCCTAGATCTCCTGCGCGGGCCACCCCAGCAGCCGGGCGCCGATGACCGCGGTCTGCAGTGTGTAGCGGTGCACCGGGTCGGAGGCGTCCGCCCCGGTCAGCTGGTGGATGCGGTCCAGCCGGTAGGTGAGCGCCCGCACGCTGAGCGCGAGCCGCCGGGCGGCCTCGGCCGCGGTGCAGCCGGCGTCGAAGTACACCTCCAGGGTCCGCAGCAGCGGCTCCGCTCCGCCGCGGGCGTCGCGCAGCGGACCGAGGACGCTCAGCACCAGGTCGGCCATCGCCTGCCGGTCCCGGGCGAGGACCGGGTAGACCAGCATGTCGGCGGCGCGCACCACGGGCTCGTCCAGCCCCAGCCGCTCGGCGAGTTCGAGGGTGCTGAGCGCCTCCTCGTAGCTGTGCACCACGCCGCCCGCGCCGCTCTGGGGGCGTCCGATGGCCACCCGGTTGCCGTCCGTGGCGGCGTAGGCCTGCTTGGCGAAGAAGGACAGGACGTCGTCCTGGTCGCCGGGGGCGATGCAGATCAACTGCCCGTTCTTGGTGGTGATCAGGACGCGCCGGTCGCCGAAGCGGGAGATGAGCGCGGTCTCCACGACCCGGGTGACCGGGGCGGTGTCGTCGTACGCCTCGGGGCCCTCGGCCACCGCGACGGCGTGGGCGCGGGAGAGGACGAGCCCGAACCGCTCGGCCCGTTCGGAGAGGCGGCCCAGATCGCTGCGCCCGTAGAGCAGGTCGTCGATGAACTCCCGCCGCGCGGCCTCCTCCTGGCGCACGGCGAGCCGCTGAGCGCGTTCGTACCCCTCGGCGAAGGCGTCCACGGCCTGCGCGACGGCGGCGAGCACGCTGCCGGTGACATCGGAGCCCGCCCCCGCCGAACCGCCGCCGGGCCAGGACGTGCGCGTGGCGTCCAGATGCAGCCGTACGAGGCTGCGCAGACTGTGTCCCGCCTCCGCGGCCTGCTCACCGAAGAGCCGCCGCTCCTCCAGCTCGTCGCGGGTCAGCCGGCGCCCCGTGTCGGCGACCCCCGCCAGGATCTCCGCATACCCGGTCAGGTACGTCTCCTGCCGGCCCGCCCGCTCGTCCACCCGCTGGTCCGTCTGCAGGTCCCTCACCCCGCGCCTCCCCTGCCGTTCACGCCCCGTGCGCGGTGTCCGGCAACGTGAGGGTAGTCAACACTGCCGGAAACCGGCAACGCGGAAGGCAGGGGGCAGCCGCTAGCCTCGCCCGGCCTCCTGCGCCTGGAACCGCTCCGCCTGTTCGCGGGTCACCTGCTGCTCGGCGCCGCAGAACGTGCACTGCGTCGCGTACTTCGTGGAGACGGGGAACAGCGGCACGAAGAACAGCGTGAACTTCGTGACCCGCTTGCGGAGTGCGTGCGCGGAGGGGTTGCCGCACCGGCCGCACACCAGCGTCAGTATCGCGAGCTGGTAGAGGTATCCCTTGGTGCCGAAAATGATCACGAGCTGGGTCCTTCCGGGTCGGCCCCCGCGAGCGCGCAGGACACGCAGATCTTCTCCCAGGTTGCGCCGGAACATGACCCGGAGCCACTCACCTCCCGCGCGGCGGGTCGACGGGGTGCGGTGACGGGGTGAGGCGCCGGGGTGACTCGCGCCCTACAGGTCGCACGCCCCGGTATTTGGGTGCCACCCCGGATGGCCCGAAGGCCTTCGTACGGGCGACTGTGGAGGCCACTCCCCTTACCCGGCCCCACCCGGCGGCTCCGTCCCGGTGTGCTCGGGACGACCCGCCCCGCGAGGAGAGCACATGGCCCGCCCCACTGACCGCGTCGCCCACCCGGGGTCCCGCGGCGGGAGGAGGACCTCATGCCCGTACCCGACGACCGCAGGCTCACCGAGATCGAGACCCGGCTGCACCGCGAGGATCCCCGCTTCGCCCGCGCCTTCGCCGACGGCCGCCCCTGCCGCCCGCGCGAGTACCGGTACCGCCGGGCCTGGCTGCTGCTCGCCGTCGCGCTCGGCGCGCTGGCCACCGGCGTCTTCCTGGCCCACGGGCTCCTCATCGCCGCCGGGCTGGTCTTCGCCGGCGTCGCCGGTGAGCTCTTCGACCCGCACCGACGCGAACGCCCGACCCGGTGCCCGCCGTCCGGGTCCTGACCCGGGAGGGGGCCGCGCGAGGGAAGCGACGGCGCCCCGGGGCGCGTGCGGGTACGACCCGGAGCCCGCCCGATGACCCTCTCCGAGCTGTACGTGATGCTGCTGATCGGCGGCACGGTGCTGCTGGCCAGCATCGCCGCCGCCCGCGCCGCCCACCGCATCGGCCTGCCCAGCCTGCTGCTGTTCCTGTGCGTCGGCCTCGTCGCCGGAGAGGACGGCCTCGGCCTGCGGTTCGACGACGCCCAGCTCGCGCAGGCACTGGGCGCCGCCGCCCTCGCGCTCATCCTGGTCGAGGGCGGCCTGACCACGCGGTGGAGCGACGTAAGGCGCCTGCTCGCCCCCGCCGGCGTACTGGCCACGGCGGGCGTGGCGATCTCCGTCGTGGTGACCGCGGCGGGCGCGCACTGGCTGCTGGGCATCGACTGGCGCCTCGCCCTGCTGATCGGCGCGATCGTCTCCTCCACCGACGCCGCCGCCGTCTTCTCCGTACTGCGCGCCCTGCCGCTGCCGCGCAAGGTGAGCGTGCTGGTGGAGGCCGAGTCCGGCTTCAACGACGCGCCGACCATCATCCTGGTGCTGCTCTTCTCCACCACCGCCGACCTGCCGGGACCGCTGCCCGTCGTGGGCAACCTGCTCTTCCAGCTCGTGGTCGGCGGCGTCCTGGGCGTGGTGATCGGCCGTCTGGGCGTCGCGGCGCTGCGGCACATCGCCCTGCCCGCGACCGGCCTGTACCCGCTGGCCACGGTCGGCTTCGGCGTCATCGCCTTCGCCGCCGCCGGAGCCCTGGGCGCCAGCGGCATCATCGCCGCCTACCTCTCCGGCCTCGTCCTCGGCAACGCCAAGCTGCCGCACCGCGCGGCCACCCGCTCCTTCTCCGAGGGCGTCGGCTGGCTGGCCCAGATCGGCCTGTTCGTCATGCTCGGCCTGCTCGTCGACCCCAGCGAGCTGCCGTCGGCGATCCTCCCGGCCCTGGTCGTCGGCCTGGTGCTGCTCCTGATCGCCCGCCCCGTGTCGGTCCTGCTCTGTCTGCTGCCGTTCCGCGTGCCCTGGCGCGAGCAGGTCTTCATCTCCTGGGCCGGTCTGCGCGGCGCGGTCCCCATCGTGCTCACCACCTTCCCGGTGGTGGCCGGGGTGACCGGTGCGCGCGACGCCCTGAACATCGTGTTCGTGCTCGTCGTCCTGTTCACCCTGATCCAGGGGCCCACGCTGCCCGCCGTCGCCCGGTGGACGCGGGTGACCCGTCCGGACGCGCTGCGCGAGATCCAGGTCGAGAGCGCGCCGCTCGACCTGCTCGACGCCGACCTGCTCACCGTGTCCGTCCCGCCGGGCTCGCGGCTGCACGGCGTCACCGTCTCCGAACTGCGGCTGCCCCACCCGACGGTGGTGTCCCTGGTCGTCCGCGACGGCAGCACCCTCGTACCCGACCGCGAGACCGTGCTGCGCGCCGGTGACGAACTGCTGCTCATCACCACGCCCCAGGTCCGCGAGGCCGCCGAACGCCGACTGCGCGCCGTCGGCCGCCGGGGCAAACTGGCCCGCTGGCTGGGCGAGTCCGGCACTCCGGAGTCGGAGCCGTTGCTCCCGGTTCACCCCGGAAAGCATCACAATGCGTGATAAGTGATGCGGTAAACTTCTTTACCGAGCCGTGACCGTGCGGCAGTTCGAGAAGACGGGGGTACGCCAGATGCACCAGCTGCACCGAGCGACCCCGGCCGTCATTCCCGCCGGTCCCCCGGGCGCCGTCCGCACCGCCCGCATCGACAACACGGCCCGAGACAGCGTCCCCGAATCCTGACGCGTCTCCCGCCGCAACAGCCTCCCGCCCAGCCGCGGGCAGTCCGCACCCCGCCAAGCTGCGGGCAGTCCGCATCCCGCCCAGCTGCGGGCAGTCGTGCCGCTGGGGCGGCACGGGTGGGCGCAGCGGCACCCCGCAACGCCGGGCAGCGCACATCCCGCCGCACCAACACCCCCCCCCGCACCAACACCCCCCCGCACCAACACCCCCCCCGCACCAACACCCCCCCGCACCAACACCCCCGCACCCGCGCCCCGCCGCCCAACCCCCGGAGGACAGCCGCCCGTGCACAACACGACCGCCGTGCTCATCGAACTCGGAGCGATCATCCTCGCTCTCGGACTCCTCGGCCGCATCGCCGGCCGCGTGGGCTTCTCGCCCATCCCCCTCTACCTGCTGGCCGGCCTCGCCTTCGGCCACGGCGGCATCCTGCCCCTGCAGGCCAGCGAGGAGTTCACCGCCACGGGCGCGGAGATCGGCGTCATCCTGCTGCTGCTCCTGCTCGGCCTGGAGTACAGCGCCTCCGAACTGGTCACCAACCTCAAGACCCAATACCCCTCCGGCGCCGTCGACTTCGTACTGAACGCCGTACCCGGTGCCGTGGCGGCACTGATCCTCGGCTGGGGCCCGGTGGCCGCCGTCGCGCTCGCGGGGGTCACCTGGATCTCCTCCTCCGGGGTGATCGCCAAGGTCCTCGGCGACCTGGGCCGGCTCGGCAACCGTGAGACCCCCGTCATCCTCGGCGTCCTCGTCATCGAGGACCTCGCGATGGCCGTCTACCTGCCGATCCTCACCGCGCTGCTCGCCGGTGTCAGTCTGGCCGGCGGCACCGTCACCCTGCTGATCTCCCTGGGCACGGTCGGCGCCGTCCTCTACCTCGCGCTGCGCCACGGGCGGCTGATCAGCCGCGCGGTCTCCTCCGACAGCGCGGAAACGCTCCTGCTGGTGGTCCTCGGCCTCACCCTCGTCGTGGCCGGCCTCGCCCAGGAGCTCCAAGTGTCCGCCGCCGTCGGCGCGTTCCTCGTCGGCATCGCCCTGTCCGGCGAGGTCGCCGAGGGCGCCAGCAACCTGCTCACCCCGCTGCGCGACCTGTTCGCCGCCGTCTTCTTCGTCTTCTTCGGCCTGTCCACCGACCCGGCCGACATCCCGCCCGTCCTCGTCCCGGCCCTGATCCTCGCCGTCGTCACCGCCCTCACCAAGGTCGCCACCGGCTGGTACGCCGCGCACCGCGCCGGACTGCGGGGCGCGGGCCGCTGGCGGGCGGGCGGCACGCTGGTCGCGCGGGGCGAGTTCTCGATCGTCATCGCCGGACTCGCGGTGGGCGTCGAGCCGCGCATCGGCCCGCTGGCGACGGCGTACGTGCTCATCCTCGTCGTCCTCGGCCCGCTCACGGCCCGCTTCACCGAGCCCCTCGCCCGCCGCCTCACCCGCGGCCCCGGCAAGGCGGCCGGGACCGCGACCGCACCCGAGACCACCACGGAGTCGACGCACGCCCACGCGTAAGGCCGGCGGCCCGCACCCTCTCCCGATCCCCGGGGCTCACTCCCGCCCGAGGATCTCCGCGGCCGCGTCGACGCCCTCGCGCGTACCGATCACGATCAGCGTGTCACCGCCGGCCAGCCGGAAGTCCGGACCCGGCGACGGCAGCGCCTCGGTCCGCCGCAGCACCGCGACGATCGACACGCCGGTCTCGGTACGGGTACGGGTGTCGCCCAGCAAGCGCCCGTTCCAGTGCGAGGACTGCGACAGCCCGACGCGCTCCGCGACCAGCCCCAGCTCGGTCGTCGACAGCAGGCTCGGACTGTGATGGGCGGGCCTGAGCGCGTCGACGACCAGGGCCGCCTCCTGCGCGTCGAGCCGCACGGACAGCGCGGGGTCGTCCTCCGGACCGTTCCTGCGGTACGCGCTCAGCGTCCGCGCGCCGTCCTTCTCCGCCACCACCGACAGCCGACGCCGCTCGCGGGTGACCAGGTCGTAGCGCACGCCTATCCCCGGCAACGGCGTCCTGCTCGTACGCGCAGCACCCACGGCCGCCTCCCTGTCTGCCCAGGCCAGTCCTTCCGGCAACCCGGGACACCTTAGAGCCCGGCCCGTGCGTCCCACCCTCCGCCCCGTCGCTCCGTGCCGTCCGCCATAAACTCCGTGATCATGACGGACGTTCTGCGCCTCACGGTCCTCGGCAGCGCGAGCCCGTACCCCCGGGCGGGGAACCCCTGCTCCGGGTACCTGGTCGAGGGCGGCGGCACCCGTCTGTGGATGGACGCCGGGAGCGGCACGCTCGGCGCCCTGCGCGAGCACGTGGGCCTAGGCCGGCTCGACGGCATCTGGATCTCCCACCTGCACGCGGACCACTGCGCCGACCTGCTGACGGCGTACTACGGCCTGCTGTACGCGGACGTCGAACTCGCCGCCCCCGTCCCGCTGCTGGCGCCGCCGGGCATCGCGGACCGGCTCGCCGGCTTCCTCACCAACGGCCCGCGGCGCAGCCCCGTCGAGGACGCCTTCCGGATCGTCGAACTGCACGACCGCCATCGGGCCCACCTCGGCGGCCTCACGCTCACGAGCCGGGCCGTGTCGCACGGGATGCCCGCCTTCGGGCTCCGCGTCGAGACCGAGGACGGCGCCCGTCTCGCCTACTCCGGGGACAGCGCACCCTGCGACGCCCTCACCGCGCTCGCCGACGGCTGCGCGACGCTGCTGTGCGAGGCCGACCTCGCACAGCCGTCACCGGCCGGCGCCGAGGCCGTGCACCACACCCCGGAGGACGCGGGCAGGACCGCGGCCACCGCCGCCGCGCACCGCCTGGTCGTCACCCACCTCGGC
Organism: Streptomyces sp. KPB2; assembly: GCF_003950055.1. Lineage (NCBI taxonomy): Bacteria > Bacillati > Actinomycetota > Actinomycetes > Kitasatosporales > Streptomycetaceae > Streptomyces > Streptomyces sp. KPB2. The sequence continues at coordinate 3,851,684 of NZ_CP034353.1, read as the reverse complement.
CCGTTCCTCGACCCGTCGGAAGCGGTGCACCGCGCGGCGACGCACTACACCGGTCCGGTGGAGTACGCGGCACCCGGCCGCACCTTCGAGGTCGCGAGGCCCTGAGACCCCGCTCGGCCCGGGGGCGGCCTGTCGCGTGGCCCGCCCGGCGACGCTCACCAGCCGATACGCGCCGCCACCGGCAGGTGGTCGCTGCCGGTGGCGGGCAGCACCCACGAACTGGCCGGCTCCACGCCCCGCACCAGGATGTGGTCGATCCGCGCCACCGGAAACCGCGCCGGCCAGCTGAACCCGAAGCCGTCGCCGGCCGCTTCCTGGACCGAGCGCACCTGTGAGGTGACGCTGTCGAAGGCGCGGTCGTCCAGGCTGCCGTTCAGGTCGCCGAGCAGCACCACCCGCTCACTCCGGTCGGCGGCGAGCACATCGCCGAGCGCTCGAATGTTCCGGTCGCGCGAGTCGGTCCAGAAACCCGACCGGGGGTTCAGCCGTACGGAGCCCAGGTGGACCACGTACACCGTCAGCGGGCCCCGGTCCGTGGCCACCGTGGTGCGCAGCGCCCGGTTGGCGGCCGTCCGCACGTCGGCCGGTTTGGTCGCCGCCAGCGGCCCGACGTCGGTCGCGATGTCGACCGGCCGCGTGTCCGACAACGGCAGCCTGCTCCACACCCCGACGGTGCCCACCACCGCGTGGTACGGGTACGCCGCCGCCAGCTCCTCCACGTACACGTCCCGGTCCTGGTCGGTGATCTCCTCCAGGGCCAGCACGTCCGCCCCGGAGGTGGCCAGCCCGCGGGCGGTGCCGGCCGGGTCCGGGTTGTCGGCGCCGACGTTGTGGGTGGCCAGGGTGAGGTCGCCGCCCGGGTGGGACTTGTCGGCGAGCAGCCCGCCGAAGAGGCTCAGCCACACGGCGACCGGCAGCACCAGCGCGATCACCGCGGCGGGGGAGCGGCGCCACAGCGCCCCCGCCGCCAGCACCGGGACGAACAGCCCGAACCACGGCAGGAACGTCTCGACCAGGCTGCCGACGGTCCCGAACCGGTTCGGGACGTACGCGTGCAGCAGCATGACCAGGCCCAGCAGCAGCGCCGACCCGGTGAGCACCGGGGCGCGTTTCCAGACCCCCGGCTCGACGGCGCGGCGGAACACCTCCCGCGAAAGCCGGCGCGGCGCCGGGGCCGGAGCTGCGGTGGGGGCAGGGGCAGGGGCAGGGGCAGGGGCCGGGGCAGGGGGCGGGGCTGACGGTGATGACGTCTGAGACATGTCGCCAGTGAAGGAAACGCGCCGTTGCGAGGGCGTATGCGGTTTTGGATACGCCGACGATACGTGCCGGCTCGTAACCTCGACGGCATGCGTGTGCTGATCGTCGAGGACGAGCCCTACCTGGCGGAAGCGATCCGCGACGGCCTGCGCCTGGAAGCGATCGCGGCCGACATCGCCGGAGACGGCGACACCGCGCTGCGCCTCCTCGACGTCAACACCTACGACATCGCCGTCCTCGACCGCGACATCCCCGGTCCGTCCGGAGACGAGGTCGCCGCACACATCGTCGCCTCGGGCAGCGGCCTGCCGATCCTCATGCTCACGGCGGCCGACCGCCTCGACGACAAGGCCTCCGGCTTCGGACTCGGCGCCGACGACTACCTCACCAAGCCGTTCGACCTGCGGGAACTCGCGCTCAGGCTCAGGGCCCTGGACCGCAGGCGCGCCCACAGCAGGCCGCCGGTGCGGGAGATCGCCGGTCTGCGCCTCGACCCGTTCCGCCGGGAGGTCTACCGGGACGGCCGCTACGTCGCGCTGACCAGGAAGCAGTTCGCGGTGCTCGACGTGCTGGTCGCCGCCGAGGGCGGTGTCGTCAGCGCCGAGGAACTCCTGGAACGCGCGTGGGACGAGAACGCCGACCCGTTCACCAACGCCGTCCGCATCACCGTGTCGGCCCTGCGCAAGCGTCTCGGCGAGCCCTGGATCATCGCCACCGTGCCCGGCGTCGGCTACCGCATCGACACGGGACCCGTCCCGGAGCGCGGCGGCGGTGACCGTGAGTAGGCGGCCCGGCCCGAGCGTCCGTCTCAAACTCACCCTCAGCTACGCCGGGTTCCTCATGCTCGCGGGCGCGCTGCTGCTCGTCGCCGTGGGCGTGTTCCTCGTGCAGCAGGGCTGGTTGCTCACCAACGAACGGGGGGCGGTGCGAGCGACTCCGGGCACGATCTTCCTCCGCGATTTCGCCCCGACGGCAGCCGCGGTCATGGTCTTCCTCCTGTTCTTCGGCCTCCTGGGCGGATGGATCCTCGCCGGCCGCATGCTCGCCCCCCTGGACCGCATCACCCAGGCCACCCGCACGGCCGAGGCCGGCTCGCTGTCCCACCGGATCCGGATGCCGGGCCGCAGAGACGAGTTCCGGGAACTCGCCGACGCCTTCGACACGATGCTCGCCCGCCTCGAAGCGCGCGTCGCCGAACAGCAGCGCTTCGCGGCCAACGCCTCGCACGAGCTGCGCACCCCGCTCGCCGTCTCGAAGGCCCTGCTCGACGTGGCCCGCACCGACCCGGACCAGGACACCGGCGAGATCATCGACCGCCTCCACACCGTGAACACCCGGGCGATCGACCTCACCGAGGCCCTGCTCCTGCTCAGCCGGGCCGGACAGCGCTCCTTCACCCGGGAACCCGTCGACCTGTCCCTGCTGGCGGAAGAGGCCACCGAAACCCTCCTGCCCCTCGCCGAGAAGCACGGCATCACTCTGGAGACCGGAGGCGACGTGACCCTCACCCCCGGGTCGCCCACGCTCCTGCTGCAACTGACCACGAACCTCGTCCACAACGCGATCGTCCACAACCTCCCGGAACACGGCATGGTCCGGGTCCGCACCACCACCGGCCCGCGCACCGCGCAGCTCACCGTCGAGAACACCGGCGAACGGATCAGCCCCCAGCAGGCCGCGACCCTCACCGAACCCTTCCAGCGCGGTACCGAACGCGTCCACACCGACCACGCGGGCACCGGCCTGGGCCTGGCCATCGTCGCCACCATCACCGAGGCCCACGACGGCATCCTCACCGTCGCCCCCCGCCGCGACGGCGGCCTCCGCGTCACCGTGCAACTGCCGACGGCCTCCCCGGGCCCCGGCGGCTGACGCCCCGGCTCACCGGAGGCGGCCGGCGTCACTCCGGTGCGCGCTCGCCGGGCGCCTGGTGGGGCTGGTACGGGACGGATGCGGCCAGCGGTGTCCGGCTCAGGCTGCCCCAGTTGCTGGCGTCCTGGCTCAGCGTCGCGTCGAGCAGTTCCATCGCTTCCTGCGCGATGAGCTGCCGGTCGTCGCCCGAGGCCTCCCGGCGCTCGACATTCCTTATGATGCGCTGGAGTTCGGCGAGTATCAGGCTGCGCTGCTGCCACAGTTCGTGGTGCCGCATGAGGCCGCTCCACGCCGAGATGACACCGACGACGCCGGCCACGGCCGTGCTCGCCAACCCGAGCCAGGCCGCGTAGTCCCGCCAGGCCGCGACCGCCACGCCGAGCACGGCGATGAGTCCGTTCAGGGCGGCGATCCCCACGGTGGACCGCCGGGCCTTCTTCTTCATCAGCTCGCGGGTGCGCGTGTATTCCTTGCGGAAGTGACTCAGGTAGTGGGTGGTCACTCCGAGGGCGTCCGAGCCGGCCGGGGGCGGTTCCATCGGCCGCATACCGGTGAACTTCTGCTGCGCTTCAGCCTGTTGCCCCGCAACCGTCCGCCGCCTCATGCCCCGGATCCTAGCCGCGGCAGCTCCGGCAGCTCCGGCAGCTCCGGCAGTGTCCCGGTTCCCGGGCGCGGAAGGCCTCCGCTCGGCCCTCAGCCCTCAGCCCTCGGCCCTCAGCCCACCGCGCGGCGCGCTTCGATCTCGCCGATGGACCCGCCGAACAGGCCGACGTACTCGTTCACCAGGAAGGGAGTGCCCCCACTGTCCGCGGACCTGTCCTTGCCCGTACGCGCGTCGAGAATCACCGAGCCGTTCTCGGTCGTGCCGTAGACGGCTCCGTGGAAGACCGTGGAGACGCTGGGCATGAGGCGGCTTTCGTCGTCGTCCGCGACGGACCACAGTTCCGTCCAGGTGCCGGGATCGACTGCCACCAGTCTCTTGTCGAACTTCTCGGCGACGGCGCACAGAAGGGCGGTGTCTTCAGCGTTCCAGCACGTCAGGTCCGTCGGGTCCCCGAACGGCTTGGCCGCCCGGAGCTTCGGGGGCTCCTTGCCGGTGTCCGTCGTGAGCAGAGTGGCGATGTCGGTGTCCCGCTCGAAGGGCGCGTCGACGACGGCCGTGAACAGACCGTCACCGGCGGGCGAGAGCTCGGCACTGTTCAGGCGTTCCTTGTACGTCCACATCTCGGAGCCGTCCGCGATGTTCCGTCCTTCGACGGACACGCCTCCGCCGAGCACACTGTCGGCGCCCCCACGTCCGACGACCACGCTCCCGTCGACGAAGTCCGCGTAGAAGCCCTCCTCCGTCCAGGACGTCTTGCGGGTGTCGAGGGACACGCCCATGGTCACCGCGCTGCCGTTGCCCCCGAAGGAGAAGACGACGGCGGAGTCGTCGACCCCGGCCACATAGGGCTCCCCTTCCTCCTCGCCCTCCGGGCGTTCGAGCTCCGTGGTCCACAGCCGCTTGCCGGAGTCGGCGGCGACTGCGGTGAGTTCGATCAGCTGACGGTCCGGCGTCGTGCCTGTGCCGGGCCTGGTGATAGAGAACGCGGCGAGGACCGCCGTCCGCCCATCGAGTTCGACGAGTTCCGGCCCGCCCACGGCTTCCGTGCCGTAGTCGGTGTCCTCGGCGGGGCGGCCCTTCGGCTTCACGCTCCACAGCTCCTCGCCGTCGAGCACGTTCATGGCCCGGACCTCGTCGTCGGAGGCGGCGTACACCGTGGTGCCCTTCAGCCTGACGGACCACTTGCCCTCCCCGGTGCCGCCCGCGACGTACTGGGCCCCGCCGTCGTCCTGGAACTTCAGGGGCGGGTCGTAAGCCTTGACGCGGCCGGGGGAGTGCTTGTCGCCGCCTCCCTCTGCACCCCCGGCGGGAGGTGTGGCCCAGCTCGGTCCGTCTCCGTCGCCCGAGCCGCCGCACGCCGTGGTCAGGCCCAGAGCGAGCCCGGCCACCAGCAAGAGACGACAGCCGTCCTTCACCCGGAACATGCGAATCCCCCCGCAGAACAGTCGTGTTGAGGCCCGTAACCCGCCCCATCCGTCCTGATCATGTCAGAGGCGCCGGACCACGGGCATCCGCAATTCACCGGCGGCCCGTTCCGTCCGGAGGGGGACCGTTCAGGGGGTTCCAGCACGCTTGTAGCCGACCCACAACCGGCCGCCGGCCCGCGCGAGCACCTCGTCGACGACGGTCACGAGGGGCTCCGCCCTTCCGTCCAGCACCTCCCTCAGGCCGTGATGGAAGCGGGCGTTGAGTTCCGGCGCGGTCGTCTCCAGGCGGCGAGCCAGCCACTTCCCGCCGCCGCCCCACGATCCGGCAACCGCCAGCGCCAGCTCTCCGGTCCGACGGACCAGCTCGGTCGCGATGAAGAGACGCTCGCTCGGGTCGGTGCTTCCCGCGAGGTCGTCGAGGAGGTCGGTGATCGCGTAGCGGCAGTCGTCGATCTCGTCCGCCGGCACTGGGGGAGGTCCTGCGGCGACCAGAGCGCGGGCGTGTGCGGCGAGGCGCGCTCCGAGCCCGTCGGTGTCGAAGAGCAGCAGCCCGTCGGCACACATCCACAGCAACGGCGAGCGGCGCGTGGGCAGTTCCCGTTCGATGTACGCACGCCACGTCGCTTCGGTGTGCACGAACATCTCCACCGGCCAGTCGGCGTACTGGAGGCTCTCGCGGTAAGGGGCCGGTGCGCCGTGGAGCAGCACCACGACGTCGAGGTCCGACGTCGCCGTGCCGCGACCCGTCGCGACGCTGCCGCCCAGGAACGCGGTACGTGCTTCGGGGTGCTGTTCCTCTACGACGGCGCGTGCGGCCTCGATGGCATCCATGTGCCAACTCTGACCACTGGACCGGCCGTGCGCATGCTGTTTTCCCGCTTTGGTGAGAGCGGGCACTGGGCCTGCCCCGATGGGCAGTTGGCCGGTGAGCTATCGTGTGCGGGGAGTATGAGCAGGCACACGGTCTGTTGAGTCCCAGCCCGGGAGAATCCAGCCGATGGCGAGGCAGCTACGCGCCGAGCGGACCCGCGCGACGATCGTCGGTGCGGCGGCCGACCTGTTCGACCGCCAGGGATACGAGTCGACGAGCCTGAGCGAGATCGTCGCCCACGCCGGCGTCACCAAGGGCGCCCTGTACTTCCACTTCGCGGCGAAGGAAGACCTCGCCCACGCCATCATGGAGATGCAGTCCCGTACCTTCCGCCGGCTGGCGACGGACCTGGACGGTCGGGGCTACTCGTCGCTGGAGGCGCTGATGCGCCTCACCTTCGGCATGGCCCGGGTCTACGAGGAGGGTCCGGTGCTGCGGGCCGGAATGCGACTCGCCACCGCGGGGGTACCCGTGCGGCCGCCCCTGCCGCACCCCTTCACCGAATGGCGGGAGATCGCCACGTCACGGCTGCTGAACGCGGTGCAGCAGTCGGATGTGCATGCGGACATCGACGTCGACTCCATCGCCCACACCCTCGTCTCCTCCGTCGTCGGTACCTGTGTCGTGGGCGGCACTCTCGAACCGTCCGGCCGCCAGCCCCGCCGCCTCGCGGAGATGTGGCACATCCGGATCCGGGGCATGGTCCCGGTGCCCCGGCGCGCCCGCTACCTCACCCTCGCGGCCCGCCTGGAACAGGAGACCGCCACGGCCTCGGTCCGGTGACGGGCGGCCGGCCGGGCGTCGGGGGCTCCGGCCCTGAAGCCGGTTCCCCAACGCTCCCAGAACGGCCCCCCAAACACAGCCCAGGCCCGGCACCGATTTCTCAGTACCGGGCCTGACCCGGTGTTTCACTGTCGGGGAGCGGGATGAGGAGATGTTCTCCCAGATTTCTCCCACGAGGCCGGACTCCGGGCGCGGTGGGCGCAGACATGCTGGATGTCGCCGCAGCAGGTTTGCGCGAGTGGACTTGTCTTGTGCTGGGTGGCTTCGGCCACTCTTCGCCCTGTGCCGCGGCCTTCAGGACATCCCCTAGCCGGCAACCATGTGGTCGGGCCGGAGCAGGAAGTCGGGTGGGTGGCCACGCGGGACCATGCATCGTCGTCGGTGCCGAGTGTTCCTGGGCGCGGAAGACGCAGGTGCATGCCCCTTGCCGTCAGCCGGGGATCACGCCTTCTTGACCACGCTGGACTTGAGTTGCATGGCGCCGAATCCGTCGATCTTGCAGTCGATGTCGTGGCCGTCGACGCCGTCGACGAGCCGGATGCCGCGCACCTTGGTGCCGGCCTTGATACCCGAAGGACTGCCCTTGACCTTGAGGGCCTTGACGACCACCACCGCGTCGCCGTCCATGAGGACGTTACCGACGGCGTCCTTGACTACGCGCTCCCCGGAGTGGCCCTCGTCCTTGGCCTCCGTCTCGGCGGGAACCCACTCGTGCGCGCACTCGGGACACACCACGAGGGAGTTCATCTCGTAGGTGTACTCGCACGAGCACTCGGGGCAGGGAGGAAGGTTCTCGGTCATCCGGGCAGGCGCCTCTCTCGATCTCTTGGACTCCTCGCACGGTAGCTGCCATCTTTCGTAATTGCTAAATTTAGCAATTGACTACATGCTGGGGTGGCCGTGCCCGGAAGCAGCCGGGGATGCGGAGCGCCGAAGGGAAGCCGAGGAGTACGGGCATGTCCGTCCCGCTGTATCAGGCCAAGTCCGAATTCTTCCGGATGCTCGGCCATCCCGTACGGATACGGGTGCTTGAGCTGTTGCAGGACGGGCCGATGCCGGTGCGGCAGCTGTTGGCCGCGATCGAGGTGGAGCCGTCGGCGCTGTCACAGCATCTGGCCGTTCTGCGCCGCTCTGGCATCGTGCGCTCCGAGCGCGAGGGTTCCACCGTCGTCTACGAGCTGGCGGGAGGGGACGTCGCGGACCTGATGCGGGCCGCGCGCCGGATCATCACCCAGGTGCTGGCCGGGCGCAACGAGCTCCTGACCGAGCTGCGGGAAGCCGAGGTTGCCGCGCAGTGAGCACCTTGATGAACCGGGCGGTCCGCTCGGTGGGTTCCCTGCTGCCCGCCCGTGCCGATCTGGCCGACGCCCGCCGTGATCCACGGCGTGATCTGCTTGCCGGTCTGACGGTGGCCATCGTGGCGCTGCCACTCGCGCTGGGCTTCGGTGTGTCCTCGGGGCTCGGCGCGGAGGCGGGCCTGACCACCGCTGTGATCGCGGGAGCCCTCGCGGCGGTCTTCGGCGGCTCGAATCTGCAGGTGTCAGGGCCGACCGGTGCCATGACCGTCGTACTCGTGCCGATCGTCGGCCAGTACGGAGCCGGGGGCGTCCTGACGGTCGGCCTTGTGGCGGGCGTGATGCTGGTCGCGCTCGCGGTGCTGCGGGCAGGGAAGTTCATGCGGTACGTGCCCGCCCCGGTGATCGAAGGCTTCACGCTCGGCATCGCCTGCGTGATCGGCCTCCAGCAGGTGCCGAATGCGCTGGGCGTGGACAAACCCGAGGGCGACCGTGTGCTGGTGGTCACCTGGCGGGCGGCAGAGGACTTCGCGAAGTCCCCGAACTGGACGGCTGTCGGTCTCGCCGTCTCGGTGGCCCTGGTCATGCTGGTCGGCGCCCGGTGGCGGCCCACCATCCCGTTCTCCATCGTCGCCGTGATCGGCGCCACGCTCGTGGCCCAGCTGGCGGGTCTGGACGCGGCCCGGCCCATCGGCGACCTGCCGTCCGGCCTCTCCGCACCCTCGCTCTCCTTTATCGACGTGAGCGCACTCGGCTCGCTGCTCGCGCCCGCCGTGGCTGTGGCTGCGCTCGCCGCGCTGGAGTCGCTGCTGTCCGCCTCGGTGGCCGACGGCATGACGGTGGGACAGAAGCATGATCCGGACCGGGAACTGTTCGGCCAAGGACTCGCCAATATTGCCGCTCCGCTCTTCGGCGGCGTCCCGGCGACCGGCGCCATCGCGCGCACTGCGGTCAATGTCCGCACCGGCGCCCGCTCCCGGCTCGCCTCGCTGACCCACGCCGCCGTCCTCGCCGTAGTCGTCTTCGCCGCCGCCCCGCTCGTGTCCAGGATCCCCCTCGCCGCGCTCGCCGGTGTGCTCCTCGCCACCGCGATCCGCATGGTGGAGGTCGGCTCGCTCAAGGCCATGGCGAAGGCGACACGATCGGACGCGCTCACGCTCGTCCTGACCGCCGCCGCCACGCTCGCCCTCGACCTCGTGTACGCCGTCATCATCGGGCTCGTGGTCGCCGGCACTCTCGCCCTGCGGGCGGTGGCCAAGCAGGCCCGACTGAACCAGGTCTCCCTGGACCGGGGCGATCACAGTGCGGACGAGCACGACCTGCTCGCCGAGCACGTCGTCGCCTACTGTGTCGACGGCCCCCTCTTCTTCGCCGCCGCGCACCGTTTCCTCCATGAGCTGAGCGAAGTCGCCGGCGTACGCGTCGTCATCCTGCGCATGTCGCGGGTGAGCACGATGGACGCCACCGGCGCGCTGATCCTCAAAGACGTGGTGGAGAAGCTGGACCAGCGCGGCATCGTCGTCATGACCTCCGGGATACGGCCCGGGCATCGCCAAGTCCTGGACTCTGTGGGTGCGTGGGATCTGCTTCGCTGCGAAGACCGCGCGTACGCCACAACGCCCGAGGCCGTCCAGGGTGCCCGGGACCATCTGGAGGGCGCGGGGATTCTGCCCGTCGCTTCCCCGGCCCGGAAAGTGGTCGGCGCCGTCAGCGAGGAAGCAGCACGATGAGTACGGTCCCGTTGCGCATGAGTGAGGTGTCCGGCCCTGAGGCCCTGTGGCTGCTGAAAGGCAGCAGTCTGGGCCGACTGGTCTACGTCCAGCGAGGGCTGACCGTGGTCCGTCCGGCCCGGCATGTGTGGGGGGTGGGCCGACTGATCATCCGTACCCCGGCCCAGGCCGTCGCGGTGCCCGCCACCGCGACCTACCACGTGGACGATGTTCACGCCGCCAGCGGCACTGGCTGGAGCGTCACCGCCAACGGCCCCACAGAGGTCATCAACGACCCTGACGAGACCGCCCACTACCGGCGTACCCTCAGTGGTTGGTCGCACGGTCCGCACGACACGATCGTGCGCATCCGCCCGCAGACCGTGACCGGCTTCCGCCTGGCCCCGGCGGGGAGCTGACGTGTCCGTGCCCCGGAGTGCTGGGCTGGAAGCCCTGCCCCATCGCCATGTCCTGACCATGCCGACGACGCCGTCTGCGGTGCGCACGGCCCGCGAGACCGCCGAGCAGGCCTTGACCGAGTGGGGTGTCGGTGTGCGCCATCCCACGGTCGGACCGGCCCTGCTGATTCTGAGCGAACTGGTCACCAACGCCGTACGGCACGCTGCGGGGCGCTCCCCGCAGACGACGGTCGTCTACGCGGCAGGCGAGGACTGCCTGGTCTTCGCCGTGCACGACCGTCACCCCTACCAGCCACCTCTTTACGGGGCGGTCACCGGCGCTGGTGCGGGTGGCCTGGCCACCGTCATGGAACTCACGCTCGGGTTGGGTGGAACCGCCGTCGTACGCGGCGACGCCGACGGCAAGGGCAAGTCCATCTGGATCACGCTGCCCCTCTGACCCCCCGCCAGATGACTGCCGGCCGCACGCGGGAGGGACCGGCCGGCGGTCAGCCTCGTCGGCCCGCCACATCACCGGGCAGTCGTATCCCGCCAGACCACGCATCCCCGAGACCGCGCGACGAGCCCAGAACCTCGTCTACCGGCCCTACGCGTAGGTCAACAGCCTGGCTCGTGGGGACCGGGAGCGAGATGCACGAGCCGCAGCAGGGGACCAGTCAGAGGTCGTCCACAACAAACAGCTCAGGGGCCCGACCCGCACGCGGATCAAGCCCCTGCCCTGGTGTTTCTCTCTGTCGGGGTGGCGGGATTTGAACCCACGACCTCTTCGTCCCGAACGAAGCGCGCTACCAAGCTGCGCCACACCCCGATCGTCGCTGCTCGTCGCGGCGACGTCGTTTACTTTAGCCCACCGGTGGCCGGAGACGAAATCCGGTTTAGCGGGGGCGGCGGAACGGGCTCGGGCGGGCGTGGTCCAGGGCCACCAGGAGGACGGCCAGGGCGTACAGGGCGAGGCCCACGAGGAGGGCGTTGCCGAGGACGCCCTTGTAGCCGTGCTGGTCGACGTCGAGGAAGGGGTAGAGGTAGCGGTCCTGGGAGCCGGACGGGAGCAGCGCGCCGCGGGTCAGGGCGAAGGCCAGGTAGGCCAGGGGGTAGAGGAGCCACGCGGGGGCCTGGCGCAGGTGCAGGTGGCCGGGGGCGGTGAAGAGGAGCCAGTCCAGGGCCGCGGCCAGCGGCACCGCCGTGTGGAGGATGTGGGTCGCGGCGGCCTGCCAGGTCGGGCCGGCCGCGTCCGGCGTCGTGAACAGGGGTGACGCGCCCTCCGGGAGCAGGTGGTGGACCAGGCCCGCGGCGACGACGTAGAAGAGGGCCGCTCCGGTGAGGGCGCCCGGCAGGGGGTGGTGGGCGGACCAGGCGCACCGGGCGGAGACGAGCATGACCAGGGCCAGCAGGATGCCGCTCTGGACGGTGAAGTGGCTCAGGGCCGTCGTGGGCGGGCCGTCGGCGGTGAGGAGTGTGATCGTTGCGCCGGTCAGGGCCAGCAGGGCGATCGCGCCGCGGTAGGCGGCCACCAGGCGGCGGCGGGCCGGGATCAGTACGGCGCGGGCCGGTACGACGGTGGGCGGCAGGACGACGTGACCCGGGATCGGGGGGAGGTCCGGGATGTCCCTGGGTATCGGGGCTGTCATGGCCCCAACGTAGGCAGAACGGACATAGCGGTCTATGTGGGTGGGCCGTGTGGGTTACCCCGCTACCCCGCCCCGGCAGCCAGCCGTCCCCGGTCACCCGTCCCCCGTCCCTGCCCCCCGTCCCCGGCCTCCCAGCCCACCCGGGACCCGTTCAGTCGTCCCGGCCCACCAGCGTCAGCAGGGTCGCCTCCGGTGGGCAGGCGAAGCGGAACGGCGTGTAGCGGTTCGCGCCGCAGCCCGCCGAGACGTGGAGGTAGGAGGTACGGCCGCCGGACGTGTGCGTGGACAGGCCCTTCACGCGGTCCGTGTCCAGGTCGCAGTTGGTGACCAGGGCGCCGTAGAAGGGGATGCACAGCTGGCCGCCGTGGGTGTGGCCGGCGACGATCAGGGGGTAGCCGTCCGCGGCGTAGGCGTCCAGTACGCGCAGGTACGGGGCGTGGACGACGCCCATCGAGAAGTCGGCCGTGTCGGAGGGGCCCCCGGCCACCTCCGTGTACCGGTCCCGCTTGATGTGCGGGTCGTCCAGCCCCGTCAGCTCGACCGACACGCCCTCGATCTTGAGCGTGCCGCGGGTGTTCGTGAGGTTGTGCCAGCCCGCGGCGTCGAAACCGTCGCGCAGGTCCTCCCACGGGTTGTGGACGGCGCCCACGACGGGCGGGTTGCCGTTCAGCCCGTGGCGGCCCTGGACCTTCTCGAGCAGGTACCGGGCGGGGTTGCGGGGCCGGGGGCCGTAGTAGTCGTTGGAGCCGAAGACGTAGGCACCCGGGAACTCCATCAGGGGGCCCAGGGCGTCCAGCACCTCGGGGACGCCCTCCGGGTCGGACAGGTTGTCGCCGGTGTTGAGCACGAAGTCGGGGCGCAGCCCGGCCAGCGAGCGCAGCCAGCGCTGCTTCCCGCGCTGACCGCCGACCATGTGGATGTCGGAGACCTGGAGTACGCGCAGGGGGCGCATGCCGGACGGGAGGACGGGGACCGTCACCCGCCGGAGGCGGAAGGAGCGGGGCTCGATCCCCGCCGCGTAGATCAGACCGGCGGCGCCAACCGCCGTGATTCCCAGGGGTACTCCGTATCGCGCGCGCATACGTCCATCGTGTCAGAAGAGGGAGGGAAGGAGCGGCGGGCGGTCCGCCGGGGCCCGCGTTCTCCGGGGGCGCGTAAATCAGCGGGCGCCGGCCCGCGCGCACCTGCGACAATCAGGTCCATGACCACGCTCAAGTCGAAGCTGCACGACGACCTCAACTCCGCGATCAGGGAGCGCGACGAGCTCCGCTCCTCGACGCTCCGGCTGACGCTCGCCGCGATCACCAAGGAGGAGGTCGCGGGGAAGGAGAAGCGGGAGCTCTCCGACGACGAGGTGCAGAAGGTGATCACCCGCGAGGCGAAGAAGCGCCGTGAGGCCGCCGATGCCTTCGCCCAGGGCGGCCGCCCCGAGCAGGCCGAGCGGGAGAAGGCGGAGGGCGAGGTACTCGCCGCCTACCTGCCGAAGCAGCTCTCCGACGACGAGCTGAACGCGATCGTCGCGCAGGCCGTCGAGGAGGCGAAGGCGGCCGGTGCCGAGGGGCCGCGGGCCATGGGCGCCGTGATGAAGATCGTGAACCCGAAGGTGGCCGGTCAGGCCGAGGGCGGCCGGGTCGCCGCGGCGGTCAAGAAGCTCCTGGCCGGCTGAGCCCGACGGCTCCTCACGGGTTGCGGGAGGGTGTCCGCCGCAGCGGACGCCCTCCCGACTCGTACGGCGGGCGCAGGGCGCGGAGCAGGCCCAGCTCCTGCGCCCGCGCGCCCAGCGCCACTCGTCCGTTGGCCCGCAGCCGCTCCATGAGCCGCTGGATCCTGCGCTGTACCGTGCGGTGCCCCATGCCGAGCCGCCGGGCGATCGAGGCGTCGCTGAAGCCCGCGTACAAGAGGTGCAGAATTTTTCGGTCGTCGTCGCCGACGGCGGAAAGGTCGGCGCAAGGCTCCGGTCTGGCGGTCAAAAGAACCCCGATGTGATGTGCGGCTGTTATATGCCTGTTCGGCATGATCCATTTTAAATGAACGCTGCCGCGCGGGGAAGATGAACAAATGAAAGATGGGCGACAAAAGGGCGGAACGATGGAATTCCATCATTCCGCCCGCGGCGGGGCGCCGTGGTCGCGGCGACCGGGCCGGCTCAGTACCAGGGGGTGCAGCTCTGGTCGCCCGACGGGTCCTCCACGCAGGCCCGCATCATGTGGGTCGAGGGGTTGTAGTACATCGGGGTGCGCGTCCAGTAGTAGTTCGTCCCGCTCGGGATCTTGGCGGTCCAGCCCGAGGCGCCGCCCTTCTTCAGGCCGAGCCGCCAGTAGCACTCGGACTGGTCCTTGGTGCAGCGCTGGACGTACACGCTCCAGTCCTGCTCGTTGGAGCCGCTGATGTAGTGCAGCCGGGCCCAGCTGTACTGGTCGCCGTCGGTCTTGCCCCACCGCAGCTCGTACAGGAAGGAGCTGCCGAGGTTGTAGGGCCCGTAGGGGCTGACCGGTCCCGTCTGCCACGTCTGGATGTTCGGGTCGTGACCGTCGCAGCCGAATCCGTAGCACGCCTGGGCCCGCGCCTGCGCCGAGCCGGGGAGCATGAGCACCAGCGTGAGTGCGCTGAGCAGTGCGCCGAGCACGGCCCCGATCCGTGAGCCGAGTTTCATTTCCCCTCCATGGGCATCGGCAATAAAAGGCACCCGGTGGCGGGGCCAGACGCGACTATGTCACGGCGTCGCGCGGACGGAATGACTCTCTCGTCGGCTGGCGTAATCACGTCGAATAGGTTTGAAAACAAAAGGAAACGGTCCCTCCCCGGATTTGGGGAAAGGACCGTTTCGTCCGGCCGTGGCTGTCGCCGGGGTGGGTCAGCGCCGCCCGCCCGGCCCGTTGCCCGGGCCCTGGATCAGGTTGCCGCCGGGGAAGCCGCCCGGTCCGCCGTCGCCGGTACCGCCGTCGGTCAGGCCGCCGATGAAGCCGTCGTCGCCGTTGTTCCCGTCGTCGGGCTTCTCCTTGTCGCGGTCCTTGTCCTTGTCCTTGTCCTTGTTTTTGTCCTTGTCCTTGTCCTCGTCCGGGATGTTGACGAGGTTGAACGAGGGGGAGTCCTTGCCCGCGAGGGCGCCCGTCATGGCGTCCTTCCAGATGGGACCCGGGACCGCGCCACCGAAGACCAGATCGTGGTACTGCCCGCCGATGGTGATGTTCTTCATCTGCACCTGCTGCGAGGCGCTGCCCACCCAGACGGCACCCGACAGGTTCGGCGTGTAGCCGACGAACCAGGCGTTCTTGCGCTCGTCGGTCGTACCCGTCTTGCCCGCGTTGGCACGGTCGGTGAGACCGGCCGCCTTACCGGTGCCGGAGTCGACCACGCCCTGCAGCAGGGTGTTCACCGTGTCCGCGGTCTTCTCGCTCATCGCGCGCGAGCAGGTCGACTTCGGCACGTCGAGCGACTTCTGCTTGTTGCCGATCTTCTGGGTGATCGACTCGATCACGATCGGCGTGCAGTACATGCCCCGGGAGGCGAAGGCGGCGTACGCGCTCGCCATCGTCAGCGGGGCCACGCCCTTGGAGCCGAGGGAGACGGCGGGGACTTCCGGGAGCTTGTCGCCGCTGCCCTGCACGACGTGCAGGGCGTCCGTCATCTTCATCACCGGGCACAGACCGATGTCCGCCACCATCTGGACGAAGTAGGTGTTGACCGAGAGGGCCATCGCCTCCTTCAGCCGGTACGGGCCGACCTCCGACTCGCTCTCGTTGGGGACCTTCTCGCCGGCCGTGTTCATCCAGGGCTTCCCGCTGCACGTCTGCACGGGCTCGGGATAGGGCATCTCGTACGGCGACGAGTACTCCTGGGTGGCCGGGCGGCCCTCCTCCAGCGCGGCCGCCGCGACGAACGGCTTGAACGTGGAGCCGGTCGGGAAGCCGTAGTTGGAGCCGCCCATGCCGTGGTCGACCGAGTAGTTGATCTCGGTCTCGTTCTTGCCGTAGCCGTACGGCTTCGTCTGGCCCATGGCGAGGACCTTGCCGGTGCCGGGCTCGACCAGGGTGCTCGCGGCGGCGACCGAGTCCGACTGGTTCACGTGGTCCTTGAGCGACTGCTGCACCGACGCCTGGGCGTGCGGGTCGAGCGTGGTGCGGATGGTCAGGCCGCCCTGGTTCCAGACCTTGGCCCGGTCCTTGCGGGTCTTGCCGAAGACCTTGTCGCTCAGGAACACCTCGCGCACGTAGTCGCAGAAGAAGCTGGCGTTCTTCACGGCCGTGATGCAGCCGTTCTTGGGCTTGCTGACCTTCAGCCCGAGCGGTGCCTTCTTCGCCTTCTCGGCCTCGGCCGTGGAGATGTCGCCGACCTGGGCCATGCGGTTCAGCACGACGTTGCGCCGCTTGGTGGCCTCGGCCTCGTCGTTGACCGGGTCGTAGCGGCTGGGCGACTGGACGATGCCGGCCAGGAGGGCGGCCTCCTGGACGTTGAGGTCCTTGGCGTGCTTGGAGAAGTACCGCTGGGAGGCGGCCTCGACGCCGTAGGCCTGCTGGCCGAAGAACGTGATGTTCAGGTAGTTCTCGAGGATCTTCTTCTTGCCCAGCTCCTCCTCGACCTGGATCGCGAGCTTCAGCTCCTGGATCTTGCGGCCGATGGTCTGCTGGGTGGCCTGGGCGACCTTCGTCGGGTCGTCGCCGGCCTCCTCCACGAAGACGTTCTTGACGTACTGCTGGGTCAGCGTGGAGGCGCCCTCGGAGACCTCGCCGCTGCGCGCGTTCTTGTTGAGGGCGCGCAGGACGCCCTTGAGGTCGATCGCGCCGTGCTCGTAGAAGCGCGAGTCCTCGATGGCGACGATCGCCTTCTGCATGTAGGGCGAGATGTCCTTGAGGTCGACCACCGTCCGGTCGCGCGAGTAGACCGTGGCGATGGTCCCGCCCTCGGCGTCGAGGATGGTGGTGCGCTGGCTCAGCGGGGGAGTCTTCAGGTTGGCCGGGAGGGCGTCGAAGCCCTCCACCGACCCCTTGGCGGCCAGCCCCAGCGCGCCCACGGCGGGCAACGCGATGCCGGCCAGCACTGCTCCCGCGAGCACACTGACACCGAGGAACTTGGCGGCCTGTTGCGTTGGCGACAGACCACCGCCCGAGCGCTTCTTTGGCATGGAGGCAGCCTACGTTCTCATTCGCCGGACACGCGTATATGCCTTGGCCTAAGCTGCACTCAACTGTCACAGCAGTGAGGCCACGTATCAATACGTCCGGAGACCCCGAATCGTTCCGGATCTGCTCGATTTTTTTCGAGGGGCCCCGCTGGGGGGCGCGTTGGTGTGTACCGGTGCGTGCCACGGCGTGTGGGATGCGTGTCCGAATCCGCCTCGTGTGTCAATCGGTGTCCGTTGTGGCGAAACAGAGATGACCCGTATGTCGGGATAGTCGCGCATGTCGCCAGCTCACTCCCCCGGGTGATCTGCCGTTTACCCATAGTCCGTTCGGGCCATTCAAGATTGGGCCCGAAGGGGGTGTTGCGCTGTGCCCACCTTCCGTAACGTCCTCAACTGGCGGCGGTGAATATGCCGCTGCCGCCGTGGGGGAGCCTCGATTCGGGAGAGGACGGCGCCGGTATGGGCTGGGTAACCGACTGGAGTGCGCAGGCCGCCTGCCGCACTACTGATCCGGACGAACTGTTCGTTCAGGGAGCAGCGCAGAACAGGGCCAAGGCGGTGTGCACCGGATGTCCGGTGCGGACCGAGTGCCTGGCCGACGCGCTCGACAACCGCGTCGAGTTCGGCGTGTGGGGAGGAATGACGGAGCGGGAACGCCGCGCGCTGCTGCGCAGGCGGCCCACCGTGACCTCCTGGCGCCGGCTCCTCGAGACGGCGCGGACGGAGTACGAACGAGGGGCCGGCATCGTGCCCCTCGAGGACGACGAGGTGTACGAGAACTACGCGGCCGTGGGCTGAGCCCGGCCAGGGCTTCCCCAGGGACGGATCAGGCGCCCGGCTCGGGCAGCTCGGGCCGGCCGGTCGCCAGGCGTGCCCCGATGTCCCGCAGGCCCGCGAGGTCGTGCACGTCGCCGGGGAGCGCGGCCACCTCGGTGACCGCCACCTCGGGGTGACGCGCGGTGAAGCGGTCACGTGTGCGCTGCTCTCGGGCGAGCAGGTGCATGCGCTCCGCGTGCAGCCGCAGCAGTCCGGCGGCGAGCGCGTCGACGGAGCGCTCCGGTGTGTCGGTCGGTCCTTCGGCCGGTGCATCACCTGTGGTGTCGAGGGACGGGTCGCCGGGTTCTTGGTCGGCCGATCCTGAACTGCCGTCAGTCTCGGGAGAGTTGCCGGGGGAGGTACGAACTCCAGCTTTCCCGTCGTCCTGATCCACAATGCGGGGATCCTCAAGATTTTCCGCGGCGGCGAGTGCCCGCTCGGCCGACAGCCGGTCGGCCCCGCTGCCGTGGACCCGGTTGAGCACCAGACCGGCCAGCGGCATGTCCTCGGCCGCCAGCCGCTGCACGAAGTACGCGGCCTCGCGCAGCGCGTCCCGCTCCGGCGCGGCGACCACCAGGAACGCCGTCCCGGGCGCCTGGAGCAGCTTGTACGTCGCGTCCGCGCGCGTGCGGAACCCGCCGAACATCGAGTCCATCGCGGCCACGAAGGTCTGCACGTCCTTGAGGAACTGCCCGCCCAGCACCTTCCCCAGGACGCCGGTCATCATCGACATGCCGACGTTCAGGAACTTCATGCCGGCCCGGCCGCCGGCCTTCGCCGGGGCCAGCAGGACGCGGATCAGCTTGCCGTCCAGGAAGGAGCCGAGGCGCTTGGGCGCGTCGAGGAAGTCCAGCGCCGAGCGGGACGGCGGCGTGTCGACGACGATGAGGTCCCACTCGTCCTTCGCCCGCAGCTGCCCCAGCTTCTCCATCGCCATGTACTCCTGCGTGCCCGCGAAGCCCGCAGAGAGCGACTGGTAGAAGGGGTTGCCCAGGATCGCCGCGGCCCGCTCGGGGTCCGCGTGGGACTCGACGATCTCGTCGAAGGTCCGCTTCATGTCGAGCATCATGGCGTGCAGCTCGCCGCCGGCCGCGTCGTCGACGCCCTTCACCCGGCGCGGGGTGTTGTCGAGCGAGTCGATGCCCATGGACTGGGCGAGCCGCCGGGCCGGGTCGATGGTGAGGACGACCACCTTGCGGCCGCGCTCGGCCGCGCGCAGGCCCAGGGCCGCCGCCGTGGTCGTCTTGCCCACCCCGCCCGAACCGCAGCACACGACGATGCGGGTCTGCGGGTCCTCCAGCAGGTGGTCGACGTCGAGCACGCGCGCGGCCGTCAGGGGCCGCGCGCCCTCCCGGTGACGGGCCGGGTCCTCGGGACTCATGCGATCCCCTGCTTCCGCAGCTCGGTGGCCAGTTCGTACAGGCCGGCCAGGTCCATGCCCTCCGCCAGCAGCGGCAGTTCGTGCGTCGGCAGGCCCAGCTCGCCGAGGACCGCCCGCTGCTCCTGTTCCAGCGCGTACCGCTCCGCGTACTCCCCGGCCTGCGCGAGCAGCGGGTCCACGAGACGCTCGGCGTGCCCGCCCCGCCGCGCCCCGCCGAGCCCGGCCCCGGACAGCGACCGGGCCAGCGCCGTACGCGGGGTGTCCCGGACGAGTTCCAGGTCGGTGGCGTCCAGGACCTGGGGCCGGACCATGTTGACGACGACCCGGCCCACCGGGAGCCGCGCCGTGCGCAGCTCGGCGATGCCGTCCACGGTCTCCTGGACCGGCATCTCCTCCAGCAGCGTCACCAGGTGCACCGCGGTCTCCCGCGACTTCAGCACCCGCATCACCGCCTGCGCCTGATTGTGTATCGGGCCGACCTTCGCGAGCCCGGCCACCTCGTCGTTGACGTTCAGGAAGCGCGTGATGCGGCCGGTCGGCGGGGCGTCCATGACGACGTAGTCGTACACGAACCGTCCCTTTTTGTCCTTGCGTCGGACCGCCTCGCACGCCTTGCCGGTCAGCAGGACGTCCCTGACCCCCGGCGCGATGGTCGTCGCGAAGTCGATGGCGCCGAGCTTCTTCAGGGCCCGTCCGGCGCTGCCCAGTTTGTAGAACATCTGGAGGTAGTCCAGAAGGGCCAGTTCGGCGTCGATGGCGAGGGCGTACACCTCCCCGCCACCCGGAGCGACGGCGATCTTCCGCTCCTCATAAGGCAGCGCCTCCGTTTCGAAGAGCTGCGCGATGCCCTGGCGGCCCTCGACCTCGACGAGAAGCGCGCGCTTCCCCTCGGTGGCCAGGGCCAGCGCGAGGGCCGCGGCCACCGTGGTCTTACCGGTACCGCCCTTGCCGCTGACGACCTGGAGCCTGCTCACGTATTCGAGCGTAACCAGTCCGCGCGCGGAGTACGCCGGTGGCTGTGGACAACGTCGCTCCGGCCGGCCCGCCGAGGAGCCCGGACCGGGGTCGCGGAAGGCCCCTGGACCCAGGCCGCGGACGGCCCCCGGACAGCGGTCGTGGAGGTGCCCCGGCCAACGGCTAGAGTCGGCCGCATGACCAAGTGGGAATACGCAACCGTGCCGCTGCTCGTCCATGCCACGAAGCAGATTCTGGACACCTGGGGCGAGGACGGCTGGGAGCTCGTCCAGGTCGTGCCCGGGCCGAACAACCCCGAGCAGCTCGTGGCCTACCTGAAGCGGGAGAAGCAGGCGTGAGCGCCGTCGAGGCGAAGCTCGCCGAGCTCGGTCTGACGCTGCCCGAGGTCGTCCCGCCGCTGGCCGCCTACCAGCCGGCCGTGCAGTCCGGCCCGTACGTCTACACCTCCGGCCAGCTGCCGATGCTCGGGGGCAAGCTCCCCGTCACCGGCAAGGTCGGTGCCGAGGTCACCCCGGACGAGGCCAAGGAGCTGGCCCGCACCTGCGCGCTGAACGCCCTGGCCGCCGTGAAGTCCGTCGCGGGCGACCTGGACCGGGTCGCGCGGGTCGTCAAGGTCGTCGGCTTCGTCGCGTCGGCGGCCGACTTCACCGGCCAGCCCGGTGTGGTCAACGGCGCCAGCGAACTCCTGGGCGAGGTCCTCGGCGACAAGGGCGTGCACGCACGCAGCGCCGTCGGCGTGGCGGTCCTCCCGCTGGACGCGCCGGTGGAGGTCGAGATCCAGGTGGAGCTCGTCCAGTCGTAGCGGACGCCGGGTGCGGCGCGCGTTGCCAGGCCGGCAACAAAGCTCGCACCCGCCGCTTGGACCTCGCAGGATCGGTTCCGTGCCCCGTACGGAGCGGGCGCCGGCCCCGGTCGGCGGCCCCGGCCCGTACCGGGGCCGTACCGACCGTATGCGCCAGGAGGAACCATGCCGCAGCCGCCCGTGACCGCCCAGCCGGCCGACCAGCCCGTTCACCGCCTGGTGCCCTCGCCCGCCGGCCGGATCCACCTGGTGGAGCAGGGCAGCGGGCCGCTGGTCCTGCTCGTGCACGGCTTCCCCGAGTCCTGGTACTCCTGGCGCCACCAGCTGCCCGCCCTGGCCGCCGCCGGGTTCCGCGCCGTCGCCGTCGACGTGCGCGGCTACGGGCGCTCCTCCCGGCCCGACGCCGTCGAGGCGTACCGGATGCTCGACCTGGTGGCGGACAACGTCGCCGTGGTGGAGGCCCTGGGGGAGAGCTCGGCCGT
The DNA here is from genome assembly GCF_003950055.1 of Streptomyces sp. KPB2. Classification (NCBI taxonomy): domain Bacteria; kingdom Bacillati; phylum Actinomycetota; class Actinomycetes; order Kitasatosporales; family Streptomycetaceae; genus Streptomyces; species Streptomyces sp. KPB2. The sequence continues at coordinate 3,830,241 of NZ_CP034353.1, read as the reverse complement.
GATCGTCGGCCACGACTGGGGTTCGAACATCGCCTCGCACTCCGCGCTGCTGCGGCCGGACGTGTTCCGCGCGGTGGGCCTGCTCAGCGTGCCGTACACGCCGCCGGGCGGGCCGAGGCCGAGCGAGGTCTTCGCCGGCATGAGCGACCCGGCCGGGCCCTTCGCCGGGCAGGAGTTCTACGTCTCCTACTTCCAGCGGCCCGGCCGCGCCGAGGCGGAGATCGAGCCCGACGTACGCGGCTGGCTCGCCGGCCTCTACGCCGCCCTGTCCGCCGACACCATGCCGGGCCCGGAGGCACCCGACCCGCACCTCGTCGCCCCCGGCGGCACGATGCGCGACCGGTTCCCGGCCGGCGGGGGGCTGCCCTCCTGGCTTTCCGAGGAGGACCTGGACGTCTACGCCGGGGAGTTCGAGCGCACCGGCCTGACCGGCGCCCTCAACCGCTACCGGAACATGGACCGCGACTGGGCCGACCTGGCCGCGTACCAGGGGGCCCCGATCACTCAGCCGTCGCTCTTCCTCGGCGGCGGCCTGGACGCCTCCACCACCTGGCTGTCCGAGGCGATCGAGGCGTATCCGGTCACCCTGCCCGGCCTGAGCGGCTCCCACATCCTCGACGGCTGCGGCCACTGGCTCCAGCAGGAGCGTCCCGAGGAGACGAACCGGCTGCTCACCGAGTGGCTGACCGGGCTGCCCGCCTGACGCACACCCGGTCCCGGGGGCCACTCGAACATCCGCCCGTCACCGGATAGCCTCCGGCCATGGCGAATGGTCAGGCGAATGGTCAGTGGTACCCACCGGAGTGGCCGGACCGCATCCGCGCGCTGGCGGCCGGCACCCTCACCCCGGTCACCCCGAAGCGCGCGGCCACCGTCATGCTCCTCAGGGACACCGGCGCCACCGGGTCCGGTCCCGCCGTGCACATGCTGCGCAGGCGCACCTCCATGGCGTTCGCGGGCGGCGCGTACGCCTATCCGGGCGGCGGGGTCGACCCGCGCGACGACGACCGCGCCATCGGCTGGGCGGGCCCCACGCGCGCGTGGTGGGCGGACCGGCTCGGCGTCGACGAGGCGGGCGCCCAGGCAATCGTCTGCGCGGCCGTACGGGAGACGTACGAGGAGGCCGGCGTCCTGCTCGCGGGACCGACCGGCGACTCGGTGGTCGGCGACACGACCGGCGCCGACTGGGAGGCCGACCGGGCCGCCCTGGTCGACCGCGAGCTGTCCTTCGCGGAGTTCCTGGACCGTCGGGGTCTCGTCCTGCGCTCCGACCTGCTGGGCGCCTGGGCGCGCTGGATCACCCCGGAGTTCGAGTCCCGGCGCTACGACACCTGGTTCTTCGTGGCCGCGCTCCCCGAGGGCCAGCGCACCCGCAACGCCTCCACGGAGGCCGACCGCACGGTGTGGATCACGCCGGCGGAGGCCACCGCCGGCTACGACCGGGGCGAGCTGCTGATGATGCCGCCCACCGTCGCGACCCTGCGCGGCCTCGCGGCGTGCGGCACGGCGGCCGAGGCGCTGGCGTCGGCGCCCGGCCGCGACATGACGCCGGTGCTGGCCCGCGCCCGGCTGTCCGGCGACGAGGTCGTCCTGTCCTGGCCGGGGCACGACGAGTTCACCAAGCACGTCCCGAGCACGCACACGGCCTCGGCGCCGACCCCTTCGGAGCCGACCCCTTCGGACCCGACCGGGGGAGCCTCCGCATGACCGACGCAGCAGCACTGCCCGGACAGCCGCGCGGCGGCGTCCTGTCGGGACCGGCCACCGCGCGCGCGGTGAACGTCCTCGCGCCCAACGCCTCGGCGATGACCCTGGACGGCACCAACACCTGGATCCTCGCCGAACCCGACTCCGACCTGGCCGTCGTCGTCGACCCGGGCCCACTGGACGACACCCACCTGCGGCGCGTCGTCGACACGGCCGAGCGGGCCGGCAAGCGGGTCGCGCTGACGCTCCTGACGCACGGTCACCCGGACCACGCGGAGGGCGCCGCGCGTTTCGCCGAGCTGACGCGCACGCACGTGCGTGCGCTGGACCCGGCGCTGCGGCTGGGCGACGAAGGGCTGGCCGCGGGGGACGTGATCGGGGTGGGCGGCCTGGAACTGAGGGTCGTACCGACGCCGGGGCACACGGCCGACTCGCTGTGCTTCCATCTCCCGGCCGACCGGGCCGTCCTGACGGGCGACACGATCCTCGGCCGCGGCACGACGGTGGTGGCCCATCCCGACGGCCGTCTCGGCGACTACCTGGACTCGCTGCGCAGGCTCAGGTCGCTCACGGCCGACGACGGGGTGCACACGGTGCTTCCGGGGCACGGCCCCGTCCTGGAGGACGCGCAGGGCGTCGTGGAGTACTACCTGGCCCACCGGGCCCACCGGCTCGCCCAGGTCGAGACGGCGGTGGAGGACGGCCACCGCACGCCGGGCGAGGTCGTCGCCCACGTGTACGCGGACGTCGACCGCTCGCTGTGGCCGGCGGCGGAGCTGTCGGTGCGGGCGCAGCTGGAGTACCTGGGCGAGCACGGGCTCATCCAGCGGCCCGAATAGCTCCCCCGGGGCTCCTCGGGGCGTCCTGCTCCTCCCGGGGCGTCCGGGTTCTCCCGGCCTCCCCGGGCGCTGCCGGCGTCAGCGGGAGCGCTTGGCCAGCCGCTCCACGTCCAGCAGGATCACCGCGCGGGCCTCCAGACGGAGCCAGCCGCGCTGGGCGAAGTCCGCCAGCGCCTTGTTGACCGTCTCGCGGGACGCGCCGACCAGCTGGGCCAGCTCCTCCTGCGTCAGGTCGTGCACCACGTGGATGCCCTCCTCGGACTGCACGCCGAAGCGGCGCGAGAGGTCCAGCAGGGCGCGGGCCACGCGGCCGGGAACGTCCGAGAAGACCAGGTCGGACATGGCGTCGTTGGTCTTGCGCAGGCGGCGCGCGACGGCGCGCAGCAGGGCGGTGGCGACCTCGGGGCGGACGTTCAGCCAGGGCTGGAGGTCGCCGTGGCCGAGGGCCAGCAGCTTGACCTCGGTCAGCGCCGTGCCGGTCGCCGTGCGCGGGCCCGGGTCGAAGAGCGACAGCTCGCCGATCAGCTCGCTGGGACCGACGACGGCCAGCATGTTCTCGCGCCCGTCCGGGGACGTGCGGTGGAGCTTGACCTTGCCTTCCGTGACCACGTAGAGGCGGTCTCCGGGGTCCCCCTCGTGGAACAGGGTGTCGCCGCGGGCGAGGGTCACCTCACTCATGGAGGCGCGGAGCTCCGCGGATTGCTCGTCGTCGAGCGCCGCGAAGAGCGGGTTGCGCCGCAGAACGTCGTCCACGAGTTCTCTCCTTGTCGACCGGCTCAGAGGATCTTGTTCCCCCGGTGTACCAGGGGTCCGTGGTGCCCATTTTGCCGGACAGTCCAAACAGTGTGATCTGTCACAAGGATGCCGCACCGATGTCCCGGGGTACGCGGCAGGGGTCCAATTGGGCGCCGATCTTCGAGGTCCGGGGCGGATGTCGGTGCCGGGCCGTAGGCTGGCCGGGTGTCCAAATCGCCGGTGAGAGCACAGGCTCAGGGGGATGCGAGGGTGAGTGCACGGCGTGATTCCGCTGTGGGCGAACAGGGCTCCGATGGCGGTAGGAAAACGGCAAAAGCGACGAAGAAGGCAGTGCCTGCCAAGAGGGTGACTGCGGAGAAGGGTGCCGTGAAGAAGTCCTCCGCGAGCAAGAAGACGGCCTCGGCCAAGGGGGCCGCCGCAGAGAAGACCGCCGTAGAGAAGGCCGCTGCCGAAGAGCCCGCCGGCAAGAAGACCGCTGCCAAGAAGGCTGGAGCCAAGAAGGCCACTGCCAAGAAGGCCGCAGCCAAGAAGGCGGCGCCCATGAAGCGGCAGGCGCCCGCGAAGAAGCCCGCCGTCGTTCCGAAGAAGGCCGCCGCGGCCGTCAAGGGCGTCGCCCCGGCGAAGACCGTCGCCGCGAAGCCGCCGCGCGGCGAGTCGCGCACCGCGCTGGTGCGCCGCGCCCGCCGTATCGACCGCGAGCTGGCCGAGGTCTATCCGTACGCCCACCCGGAGCTGGACTTCGAGAACCCGTTCCAGCTGGTCGTGGCCACGGTGCTGTCCGCCCAGACCACCGACCTGCGCGTCAACCAGACGACGCCCGCCCTCTTCGCCAAGTACCCCACCCCGGAGGACCTGGCAGCCGCCGTCCCCGAGGAGGTCGAGGAGATCCTGCGCCCGACCGGTTTCTTCCGGGCCAAGACCAAGTCGGTCATAGGGCTGTCCAAGGCCCTGGCGGAGGACTTCGGCGGCGAGGTCCCCGGGCGCCTCGAAGACCTCGTCAAGCTGCCCGGCGTGGGCCGCAAGACCGCCTTCGTCGTGCTCGGCAACGCGTTCGGCCGTCCCGGCATCACCGTGGACACGCACTTCCAGCGTCTGGTGCGGCGCTGGCGGTGGACCGAGGAGACCGACCCGGACAAGATCGAGGCCGCCGTCGGCGCGCTCTTTCCGAAGAGCGACTGGACCGACCTCTCCCACCACGTGATCTGGCACGGCCGCCGCATCTGCCACGCCCGCAAGCCCGCCTGCGGTGCCTGCCCCATCGCCCCGCTGTGCCCGGCGTACGGGGAGGGCGAGACGGACCCGGACAAGGCGAAGAAGCTGCTCAAGTACGAGAAGGGCGGCCTGCCGGGGCAGCGGCTGAAGCCCCCGCAGGCGTACCTGGACGCGGGCGGGAAGCCGGCGCCGCCGCTGGGGGCCGGGTGACGGAACGATCTCGGGGGCGTCTGGCGTTGGAGTCTGCAGGACGGGGGTGGAGATGACACGGGTGAGCGACACGCAGGGGCCCACGCGGGGCCACGCTCGGGACGGGGTGCTCAGCGCTCGGGACGCGATGCTCAGCAAGGAGGGCCTGCCCGGCTGGCTGGACCCGGTGGTGCGGGCGGCCGAGACGGTCCGGCCCACCCAGCTCAGCCGCTTCCTGCCGCCGGCGGACGGCGCCGGCCGCCAGTCCGCCGTCCTGATCCTCTTCGGCGACGGCAGGAGCGAGGGCCCGGACGGCGAGGAGGCCGGCCGCGGCCCCGAGCTGCTGCTCATGGAGCGGGCCGGCTCCCTGCGCTCCCACCCGGGCCAGCCCGCCTTCCCCGGCGGCGCCCTCGACCCCGAGGACGGGGATCCGCGTGGTGACGGGCCGCTGCGGGCCGCCCTGCGCGAGGCCGAGGAGGAGACCGGGCTGGACCCGTCCGGCGTCCAGCTCTTCGGTGTCCTGCCCAAGCTCTACATCCCGGTGAGCGGCTTCGTCGTCACGCCGGTGCTCGCCTGGTGGCGCGAGCCCACCCCGGTCGGTGTCGTCGATCCGGCCGAGACCGCGCGCGTCTTCAAGGTCCCCGTGGCGGATCTCACGGACCCCGCCAACCGGGTGACGACGATCCACCCCAGCGGTCACCGAGGCCCGGCATTCCTGGTCGAATCGGCGCTCGTGTGGGGCTTCACCGCCGGCATCATCGACCGGTTGCTGCACTTCGCGGGCTGGGAGCGGCCCTGGGACCGGGAGAAGCAGGTCCCGCTGGACTGGCGCGCATGACAGGGTGGCCTGCGTACCGCAGACGACAAGACGAGGCCTGAATCGGTGAACGTGCTGGACATCCTGTTGCTGCTGGCCGCCGTCTGGTTCGCGATCGTCGGCTTCCGGCAGGGCTTCGTCGTCGGCATCCTGTCGGTGATCGGCTTCCTCGGCGGCGGTCTCGTCGCCGTCTACCTGCTGCCGGTGATCTGGGACGCGTTGACGGACGACGCGGAGGTGAGCACCACCGCCGCCGTCGTCGCGATCGTCGTCGTCATCGTGTGCGCCTCGGTCGGCCAGGCCCTGACGACCCATCTGGGCAACAAGCTGCGCCGCTACATCACGTGGTCCCCGGCCCGCGCCCTGGACGCCACCGGCGGCGCCCTGGTCAACGTCGTCGCCATGCTCCTGGTCGCCTGGCTGCTCGGCTCCGCCCTGGCGCGGACCACGATGCCGACGGTCGGCAAGGAGGTGCGGCAGTCCACGGTGCTGGCTGGCATACAGGAGGTGCTGCCCGCCGGCGCGGACAACTGGTTCGACAACTTCACCTCGGTCCTCGACAAGAACGGCTTCCCGCAGGTCTTCAGCCCGTTCTCCAACGAGCCGGTCCTCGACACACCGTCACCCGACCCGGCGCTGGCGAACAGCCCGGTCGCCGTCAACGCCAAGCGCTCCATCGTCAAGGTCATGGGCACCGCCCCCGACTGCGGCAAGGTCCTCGAAGGCACCGGCTTCGTCTTCGCCGACCGCCGCGTCATGACCAACGCCCATGTCGTGGGCGGCGTCGACGAACCCACGGTGCAGATCGGGGGCGAGGGCCGCAAGTACGACGCGACGGTCGTCCTCTACGACTGGCGGCGCGACATCGCCGTACTGGACGTGCCGGAACTGGACGCGCCCGCGCTGCGGTTCACCGACGAGGACGAGGACGCCGAGCGCAACGACGGCGCGATCGTCGCGGGCTTCCCGGAGAACGGGGCGTACGACGTCCGTGCCGCCCGGGTGCGCGGGCGCATCACGGCCAACGGCCCGGACATCTACCACCGCGACACCGTCCGCCGGGACGTCTACTCCCTGTACGCGACCGTCCGTCAGGGCAACTCGGGCGGCCCGCTGCTGACCCCGGAGGGCGAGGTCTACGGCGTGGTCTTCGCCAAGTCCCTGGACGACCCCGACACCGGGTACGCGCTCACCGCGGACGAGATCCGCGACGACATCGGCAAGGGCCGCACGGCCGACCAGCAGGTGGACAGCGACAGCTGCGCGCTCTAGGCCCGCCCGTTGCGGGACCGTCTGCGTGCCGGGGCGCCGGTGCGGTGTCCCGGGTCCCTCAGGTCCGTGGGTGGCGCAGGCGTACGGACACCCAGCGGGCCCGGCGGCGCAGGATGCGCGGAATGCCCACCCGCAGCTCCGCACCCGCGAGTTGCGGGGTGCCGCCGCGTCGGTGGGTGCTGCTCACGCCGCTCGTGGAGCGGCCGTCGCGTGCTACGTCACTGTAGTCGTGCGTCCAGCCCATACCCGGACGTGTGCCCCCGCCCCAAGGTCGATAACCGCTTCCGGGGCCCCCAATTGGCCTATGCGCCGGGCAAGTGGCCGTTCATAGGACAAGCGTTCCGGTTCGGATACCGGGTGCGTCCGTTCGGTGACCGATCGCTCACGAAACGGTCACCGGTCGGGTTCGGGATCCTTCAGCCAGTTGATCAGTTCGGTGGAGAACGCGACCGGATCCTCTTCGTGCGGGAAGTGCCCGAGCCCGTCGAACAGCCGCCAGCGGTACGGCGCCTCGACGTACTGCCCCGACCCGGCGGCGCTCCGCGTCCGCATCACGGGGTCGAGGGAGCCGTGCAGGTGCAGGGTCGGCACGCGCACCGGCCGCTTCATGCGGCGGTAGAACTGGATGCCGTCCGGGCGGGCCAGGGAGCGCACCAGCCAGCGGTACGGCTCGACGGAGCAGTGCGCGGTGGAGGGGATGCACATGGCGCGGCGGTACGCCGCCACCGCCTCGTCGTCCAGCAGCCGCGGCCCGGTCCAGTCGTGGAGCAGCCGGCCCACCAGCGCGCCGTCGTCCGCGGTCAGTTGACGCTCCGGCACCCAAGGGCGCTGGAAGCCCCAGATGTACGAGCCCGCCCGGCTCTGGCGGACGTCCCCGAGCATGGCCGAGCGCCAGCGCCGGGGGTGCGGCATCGAGGACACCGCGAGCCGCCGTACGAGCTTGGGGCGCATCGCGGCGGCCGTCCAGGCCAGATAGCCGCCGAGGTCGTGACCGACCAGCGCGGCGTCCGGCTCGCCGAGGGAGCGGATCACGCCGGTGATGTCGAGGGCGAGCCCTGCCGGGTCGTAGCCGCGGGGGGTGCGGTCGCTGCCGCCGACGCCGCGCAGGTCCATGGCGACGGCACGGAAACCGGCGTCGGCGAGCGCCACCAGCTGGTGCCGCCAGGTCCACCAGAATTGCGGGAAGCCGTGCAGCAGCAGCACCAGCGGCCCGTCGCCCAGCTCGGCGATGTGGAAGCGGGCGCCGTTGGCCGCGACGTCCCGGTGGGTCACCTCGGGCCCGCCGGGGATGCCGAGGCGTACGACCGAGGTGGGGTTGGGGTGCTGCGGCGAGGGGGATTGCCCCGAAGGGGTGGTGGAGCCCGTCATGAGGACGAGCGTGCCACAGCCTCGATCGCCTCGGGGGACCGGTCCGCGGGCAGTTCCGGACGCGGGTGCGGCTTGGCGTTCTGGAGGACGCCCGCCGACTGCTTCACCGAGGAGGCGACCTTCTGCGGTCCGCGGCCCTTCTTGGCCTTCTTCGCGAAGACGATGCCGATCAGGGCCAGGAGGCCGGCGATCAGGACATTGGCGGCGAAGGACAGCAGGAAGCAGACCGCGAGGTTCCAGTGGCTCCAGGTCCGGATGCCGTAGGCCAGCGCGAAGCTCAGCATCGGCAGCGAGAACACCAGGAGCAGGCCCGCGGCGGAGAACGCGCCGCCCGCCGTCGCCCCGCGCTTGACGTCCTGCTTCAGCTGCGCCTTCGCCAGTGCGATCTCGTCGTGCACGAGCGCCGACATTTCGGTGGTCGCCGAGGCGAACAGCTGGCCGATGCTGCGTTCGGTGCCGACCGGGCTGCCGTCGGGTGCGCTCATCGCGGTCTCCCTCTTCTGCTGGCTCTTCTGAGTACGGTTCCGTCTTTTGTACCGTCTCGTCAGATCATGCCGGACGGTCGTCCTCCTCGCCTGCCCCGCCCGTCACTTCGGCAAGCCGTGCCGACTCCATCTCCTCGGCGATCCGGCGGTGCTCGGCGGCCTTCTTCTCGAGGAGGGCGGCCATGCGCAGGTGGTACGCCGGGTCGTCCTCCTCGTAGATGTCCGGGACACCGCTGAGGTCGTCGTCGCGCTCCTCCTCCGCGACCATCCCCCGGTACTTGGCGTTGCGGATCTTCAGCAGCACCGTGGCCAGCGCCGCGGCGATCAGCGAGCCGGACAGCACGGCGGCCTTGACCTCGTCGGTCATCGCGGTGTCGCCCTCGAAGGCCAGCTCGCCGATGAGCAGCGAGACGGTGAACCCGATGCCGGCCAGGGTCGCCACCGCGAACACGTCGGCCCACTCCAGGTCGTCGCTGAGCGAGGCCTTGGTGAAGCGTGAGGTCAGCCAGGTGCCGCCGAAGATGCCCAGCGTCTTGCCGACGACGAGCCCGAGCACCACGCCGAGGGTCTCCGGCTTGGTGAACACGTCGGCGAGCGCCCCGCCGGAGACGGCCACCCCCGCGCTGAACAGGGCGAACAGCGGCACGGCCAGGCCGGCCGACAGGGGGCGCACGAGGTGCTCGATGCGCTCGCCGGGGGAGTGGTCCTCGCCCTCGCGCGTGTGGCAGCGCAGCATCAGGCCCATCGCGACACCGGCGATGGTGGCGTGGATGCCGCTGTTGTACATCAGGCCCCAGATCACCAGGCCGAGCGGGACGTACACGTACCAGCCGCGTACGCCCTTGCGCAGCAGGAACCAGAAGACGACGAGGCCGACGACCGCGCCGCCCAGCGCGGCGAAGTTCAGGGTGTCGGTGAAGAAGACCGCGATGATCAGGATGGCGAACAGGTCGTCCACCACGGCGAGCGTCAGCAGGAAGGCGCGCAGGGCACTGGGCAGCGACGTCCCGATGACGGCGAGCACGGCGAGCGCGAAGGCGATGTCGGTGGCGGTCGGCACGGCCCAGCCGGACAGTGAGCCGCCGCCGGCGGTGGCGGTGACCGTGTAGACGACCGCCGGTACGGCCATGCCGCACAGCGCCGCCACCACCGGGAGCGCCGCGGCCTTGGGGTCCTTGAGGTCACCGGCGACCAGTTCGCGTTTGAGCTCGATACCGGCGACGAAGAAGAAGATCGCGAGGAGTCCGTCGGCCGCCCAGTGCGCCACCGACAGGTTGAGACCGAGGGCCCCGGGGCCGAAGTGGAAGTGGCTGACGCTCTCGTAGCTGTCGTGCAGCGCCGGTATGTTCGCCCACACCAGGGCGGCGATCGCGGCGAGCAGCAGCAGGACGCCGCCGACGGTCTCGGTGCGCAGCGCATCCGCGAGGTAGGTGCGCTCCGGAAGGGACAGCCGTCCGAAGGCCTTGCGGGGGGTGCGGGGCGCGGTCACGGGGAAGAACCTCCGGTGGGTGGGCAGCACGGAACACGTGCCGACCAGACTTCCCGGCGCACCATGAGGATCCTGAAAAGGATCTTGATGAGTCTCTTACGTTCTCCCAGCTTACCCGGGACCCGGACGTCACACAGAGCGAGGGCGCCCGGCGCGTGCGCGACGCCGGGCGCCCTCGGTGTGCGTGGCTCAGTCCCAGGTTCCGTCCTCGGCTCAGTCCTCGCTGGGCGCCGCCGGGAGCTTGGACTGGATGAGGTCCATGACCGTCGAGTCCGTCAGGGTCGTGACGTCCCCGAGCTGCCGGTTCTCCGCGACGTCGCGCAGCAGGCGGCGCATGATCTTGCCGGAGCGGGTCTTCGGCAGCTCCGCCACCGGCAGGATCCGCTTGGGCTTGGCGATCGGGCCGAGGGTGGCGCCGACGTGGTTGCGCAGCTCGGCGACCAGGTCCTCGCTCTCCGCCGCCGCGCCGCGCAGGATCACGAAGGCGACGATGGCCTGGCCGGTGGTCTCGTCCGCCGCGCCGACCACGGCCGCCTCGGCGACCGACGGGTGGGAGACGAGGGCCGACTCGACCTCGGTGGTGGAGATGTTGTGCCCGGAGACGAGCATCACGTCGTCGACCCGGCCGAGGAGCCAGATGTCGCCGTCGTCGTCCTTCTTGGCGCCGTCGCCCGCGAAGTACTTGCCCTCGAAGCGCGACCAGTAGGTGTCGATGAACCGCTGGTCGTCGCCCCAGATGGTGCGCAGCATCGACGGCCACGGCTCGGTGAGGACCAGGTATCCGCCGCCGCCGTTGGGCACCTCGTTGGCCTCGTCGTCGACGACGGTGGCCGAGATGCCGGGCAGCGGGCGCTGGGCGGAGCCGGGCTTGGCGTGGGTGACGCCCGGCAGCGGGGTGATCATCATCGAGCCGGTCTCGGTCTGCCACCAGGTGTCGACGACCGGGGTGGCGTCCGCGCCGATGTTCTTGCGGTACCAGATCCACGCCTCGGGGTTGATCGGCTCGCCGACCGAGCCGAGGACGCGCAGGGAGGACAGGTCGAACTTCGCGGGGATGTCGTCGCCCCACTTCATGAACGTCCGGATCGCGGTGGGCGCCGTGTAGAGGATCGTCACGCCGTACTTCTGCACGATCTCCCAGAAGCGGCCCTGGTGCGGGGTGTCCGGGGTGCCCTCGTACATGACCTGGGTGGCGCCGTTGGCGAGCGGGCCGTAGACGATGTACGAGTGCCCGGTGACCCAGCCGACGTCGGCGGTGCACCAGAAGACGTCGGTCTCCGGCTTCAGGTCGAAGACGGCCCAGTGCGTGTACGCCGTCTGCGTGAGGTAGCCGCCGGAGGTGTGCAGGATGCCCTTGGGCTTACCCGTCGTGCCGGACGTGTACAGGATGAACAGCGGGTGCTCGGCCTCGAACGCCTCGGGCGTGTGCTCGGCGGACTGGCTGTCGACGGTCTCGTGCCACCACTTGTCGCGGGAGTCGTCCCAGGCGACCTCCTGGCCGGTGCGGCGGACGACGAGCACGTGCTCGACGATCCCGGCGCGCTCGACGGCCTCGTCGACGGCCGGCTTCAGCGCGGACGGCTTGCCGCGCCGGTAGCCGCCGTCGGCGGTGATGACGACACGGGCGTCGGCGTCCTGGATGCGGGTGGCCAGCGCGTCCGAGGAAAAGCCGCCGAAGACGACCGAGTGCGCGGCGCCGATGCGGGCGCAGGCCAGCATCGCGATCGCGGTCTCGGGGATCATCGGCATGTAGATGGCGACCCGGTCGCCCTTCTGCACACCCAGCTCCAGCAGGGCGTTGGCGGCCCTGGAGACCTCGTCCTTGAGCTGGGCGTAGGTGATGGCGCGGCCGTCGCCGGACTCGCCCTCGAAGTGGATGGCGACGCGGTCGCCGTTGCCGGCCTCCACGTGCCGGTCGACGCAGTTGTAGGCGACGTTCAGCGTGCCGTCCTTGAACCACTTGGCGAACGGCGGGTTCGACCAGTCGAGCGTCTCGGTCGGTTCCTTCGCCCAGGTCAGCCGGCGGGCCTGCTCGGCCCAGAAGCCGAGCCTGTCAGCCTTGGCCCGTTCGTACGCCTCTGCCGTGACGTTGGCGTTCGCGGCCAGGTCGGCGGGGGGTGCGAACCTGCGTTCTTCCTTGAGCAGGTTGGCCAAGGATTCGTTGCTCACGACATCTCCCTTTCTCAGGGTTGTCCGTTGTGTCCCAGGCCACAGCTCATCAGACCCGGGGGGCCGATGACAAGGGTCGACGGGCAAATGGTTTAGACCTGTTCTGGTCGCCGTCTGCCTGCTGAGTCTCCTTCGTGGCTTCGTGGTCCGTGGTCACCCGTACCCACGGACGCCGACGGCGCGGGGTTCAGCGTGTGTAACGCCGCTCACACCGGCCCGCGCCTCGGCTCTGCCCGGACCGCCGCTCGGACGGCCGGACCGTCAGGCGGTCAGGCGGTCAGTGGGTCGGTCAGTGGGGCACTCGGTCAGGCGGTCAGGTCGGTCTCCAGCACCAGCTGGAACACGCCGCCCTTCGCGTCCTCGGACAGCAGGTACGACTGGGCCTCGCCGACGTGGAAGTACATGCCGTGCAGCTCCAGGTCCCCGGCGTCCAGCGCGCGGGCCACCGACTCGTGGGCGCGCAGGTGCTCCAACTGCTGGACCACGTTGGCCAGGCACAGCCGCTCGGCCGCGTCGGCGGGCGCGCGTCCGGCCAGCCGGGGCAGGGGCGGCCGGTCAGGGCGGTGGCCGCTCGCGTGCGCGTCCTCGTCCTCGTGCGCGTCCCCGTCCGCGTCCGCGTGCGTCTCCGCGGGGACGCGGTCCAGGCTCGGCAGTCCGTGCCGCAGCCACCGCTGGAGGGGAGTGCGCGTGTCTCCCGGCCCGGCGCCGAGCAGCGCCTGCATGGCCCCGCACCCGGAGTGCCCGCACACGGTGATGGACCGCACCTTCAGCACGTCCACGGCGTACTCGATCGCGGCGGCCACCGAGTCGTCGCCGCTCTCCTCGCCGGGCAGCGGTACGAAGTTGCCGACGTTGCGCACGACGAACAGGTCGCCGGGGCCACTGGACGTGATCATCGAGGTGACCACCCGGGAGTCCGCGCAGGTCAGGAACAGCTGGGAGGGCTGCTGTCCCTCTCGCGCCAGCCGGGCCAGCTCACGGCGCATCAGCGGTGCGGTGTTGCGATGGAACGCGCTGATGCCGCGGGCGAGTTCACGTCCGGTGGCTCTCGTGACGCGGGCGGATCCGTCGGGGGTGCCGGGTGGGCCCGGGGCGGCGGCCGGGGTGGTCGCTGTGCCGGTCGTCCTGCTTGTCCTCTTGCCGGTCGTCGGGCCGGAGGCCGCGCCGTGGGGACCGTCGGTGGTGGGCTGCCGGTCCGTGCCGGGTGGAGGTGCTGTCGAGGGGCGTTCGCACTGGTGGTTGCGCCACGGCGTCCAGGGGCGGCAGCGGCAGCCGTCCACCTCGGCCGGCTCGGAGATGCGGGTGCCGGGACGACGGCCGGTGATGTCGACGGCGCCGCCCTGGGCGGTGTGCGTCTTCTGCCAGTCCTGCAGCGTCTCGTACGCCGCGTGGTCCATGAACGACCCGTCCAGCTCCACGACCGCGTCCGCTCCGTGGGGCACCTGGTGCAGGACCCGGCTGAGCCGCGGCACGGCGAGGAACGTCAACTGGCCGCGCACATGTACGTGATGGACTCCCTCCGCGTCGTCGTGGGTGATCCGGGTGCGGGTGAGGCGGTGCAGGGCGACACCGACGGCTACGGCGATGCCCAGCGCGACGCCCTCCAGGACGCCGAGGAACACCACGCCGCAGGTGGTGACCGCGTAGACGAGCACCTCACGGTGGCGGGTCACCGTGCGAATGTGGTTCAGCGAGACCATCTTGAAGCCGACGGTCATGACCAGGGCGGCGAGCGAGGCGAGCGGGATGAGCTCCAGGGCCGGGACCAGCAGCAGTGCGGCGATCACTACGAGAACGCCGTGCAGCATCGTGGAGTTCCGGCTGACGGCGCCCGCCGCCACATTCGCGGAACTGCGCACGGCCACACCGGCGACGGGCAGCCCGCCCAGCGACCCGGAGACGACGTTGGCGGCACCCTGACCCAGTAGTTCGCGGTCGAGGTTGGAACGCTTGACGTGACCGGTCGTGGCGGGCCGGGCGGCGACCAGTTTGTCCACGGCGACGGCGCCGAGCAGGGACTGCACGCTGCACACCAGCGTGGTGGTGAGAACGGCGGCGACGAGGCCCAGCACCGGCCCGTCGGGCAGGGTGGCCAGGGCGTGGCTGCTCCAGGACGGCAGGTCGACCTTGGGCAGGAGGAGCCCGGTGAGGGCGGCGACCGCGGTGGCTCCGGCGACGGCGATCAGGGCGGCGGGCAGCTTGCCCAGCAGCTGCCCGGCCCGGCCGGGGATACGGGGCCAGAGCAGCAGCAGGGTCAGGGTCAGCACGCTCACGGCCAGGTCGGCGGGGTGGACGTTCGCCAACTGGGCGGGCAGCGCGACCAGGTTGTCCGGCACGGAGCTCTGGGGGGTGCCGCCGAGGACGATGTGCAGCTGTGCGACGGCGATGGTGACGCCGATGCCGGCGAGCATGCCGTGCACGATGGCGGGGCTCACGGCGAGCGCCGAGCGGGCCACGCGCAGGCAGCCGAGGCCGAGTTGGGCCAGTCCGGCGAGCACGGTGATGGCGCAGGTCGTACGCCAGCCGTACTGCTGGATGAGGTCGGCGGTGACCACGGTGAGTCCGGCGGCGGGGCCGCTGACCTGGAGCGGGCAGCCGCCGATCCGTCCGGCGACGATCCCGCCCACCGCGGCGGCGACGAGGCCGGCCTGGAGGGGAGCGCCGGTGGCCAGGGCGATGCCCAGGGAGAGGGGCAGGGCGATCAGGAAGACCGCGATCGCGGCCGAGACGTCGGCGCCGGCGACGCGGAAGCGCCGGCGGCCGCCGGGCGGCGGGCTGTGGGGTGGGTGGACGTGCTTGGTCCGGGCCGAATCGGCACGGGCGGGGACGCAGGCTGACATGTTCCCGACTCCTGTGTGTTCGTTCGATTACAGCGAGTAAATAGAGAGTAATTCAGAGTAAAGAAGAGGCATAGGTTTTTAGCGCGAATGGAGTAACGGCCCGCGTAGTCGAGTGAATCGAGCATTTCATCGGCTTGTCGTACTAATTCCTTCTCATTTCCGTGTCACCTTGACGGCGCTGACGGAACGGCCCGGCTCAGCACCCGACATCGCCTTGTCGGCGTTGGCCCGAGAGAAGGAAGAAGGTGGGCGGACATGGCCGCCACCCGCAGAATGGCCTCCCGCAGGATGGCCGCGCGCGCCGTGGTCGCCGCGGTCTGCGCCGCGTCGCTCGCCGGTTGCGCGATCGACGACGGCACCGGTTCCGGGGAAGGCACGCAAGGTCCGGAAAAGGAGAAGGGGAAAGCGGCGCCGGCGCCGAAGAACGCGGTCCGGCTGATCGGCGACGGTTCCACCGCGTACACCGGGGCCCAGCCGCACCTGCCCCGTCCCGAGCGCCTCAAGCCCGGCCAGAAGCCTCCGCAGTTCGTGGTGTTCTCGTGGGACGGCGCGGGTGAGGACAGCCAGAAACTGTTCTCCCACTTCCGCGAAGTGGCCAAGGAGAACAACGCCACGATGACGTTCTTCCTGAGCGGCGTCTACATGCTGCCGACCGAGAAGCGGGACCTGTACAGCCCGCCCCAGCACTCCCCGGGCCGCTCCGACATCGGCTTCAACGACGAGCAGGGCATCACCGACACCGTCAAGCAGCTGCGGCTGGCCTGGCAGGAGGGCAACGAGATCGGCACCCACTTCAACGGCCACTTCTGCGGTGCGAACGGCGGGGTCGGCGAGTGGTCCGTCGAGGAGTGGAAGGAGGAGATCAAGCAGGCCAAGCAGTTCGTGAAGACCTGGAAGACCAACACCGGGATGAAGAACGCGGCGCCGCTCCCCTTCGATTACGACAAGGAGCTGATCGGCGCCCGCACCCCGTGCCTGGAGGGCCAGAAGAACTTCGTCAAGGCCGCGAGCCAGATGGGCTTCCGCTACGACAGCAGTGGGGTGAACAACCAGGTCTGGCCGTCGAAGAAGGAAGGCCTGTGGGATCTGTCGATGCAGCTCGTGCCGTTCCCCGGCCACTCCTACGAGCAGCTGACCATGGACTACAACTACATGGTCAACCAGTCGGGCAGCGCCACCCAGGGCGACCCCGACAAGCGCGAGTTCTGGGGCGACCAGATGCGTGACAGCCTGCTCCAGGGCTTCGAGCGGGCCTACGACGGCAACCGTGCGCCCCTGATCATCGGCAACCACTTCGAGTCCTGGAACGGCGGCACCTACATGCGCGCCGTCGAAGAGGTCGTCGAGACGGTGTGCAACAAGAAGGAGGTGCGCTGCGTCTCCTTCCGGCAACTCGCGGACTGGCTCGACGCCCAGGACCCGAAGGTGCTGAAGAAGCTGCGCACCCTCGGCGTCGGGGAGGCTCCCGAGAAGGGCTGGGCGTCGTTCCTCTCCGCCGCGCCCGCGCCGGCGCCGAAGGGAGTGCCCGGGGCGCCGGCCGCCAAGCAGTAACACCGCCCGCACCCCGTGAGGGACGCGACAGTCACGCGGGGGCGGTGACCTCCTCGCCGAGCACGAAACCGGGGTCGACCTGCGCCGCCAGGTCGGCTCCGGTGCGCTCGTTGCCCCAGCTGTGGGCGTTCTTCAGGTGGAAGTGGACCATCTGCCGTGTGTAACGCGCCCAGTCCCGCAGCTCGTACGTCGCGTCGGCGGCCGTGTGCAGGGTGCGCAGCGCCCGGCCGTTGACCTCCTCCAGGAGCTCGAACCGGGGCGGGCGGCCCTTCTCCATGGCGCGCACCCAGTCCGAGTGCCCGACGGTGACCAGCAGGTCGTCCCCGACCTGGTCGCGCAGGAAGTCGAGGTCGTCCTGTCCCTGCACCTTGTTGCCGACGACCTTCAGGGTGACGCCGTAGTCCCGGGCGTACTCCTTGTACTGGCGGTAGACGGAGACCCCCTTCCGGGTCGGCTCGGCGACGAGGAACGTGATGTCGAAGCGGGTGAACATGCCGGAGGCGAACGAGTCCGAACCGGCGGTCATGTCCACCACGACGTACTCGTCACGGCCGTCGACCAGGTGGTTCAGGCACAGCTCCACCGCTCCCGTCTTGGAGTGGTAGCAGGCGACCCCCAGGTCGGCGTCCGTGAAGGGGCCGGTGACCATCAGGCGGACGGCCCCGCCGTCGAGTTCCACCGGCCGGGCGCAGGCGTCGTAGACCGGGTTGTCCTCGCGCACCCGCAGCAGGCGCGAGCCCTCGCCGGGCGGCGTCGTCTTGATCATCTGCTCGGCGGAGGCGATGCGCGGGTTGGTGCCGCGCAGATGGTCCTTGATCAGCGGCAGGTGCTCGCCGAGCGCGGGCAGGGCGGCCGCGTCCGCGTCGTCGAGGCCCAGCGCGGCCCCCAGGTGCTGGTTGATGTCGGCGTCGATCGCGACGACGGGTGCGCCGGTGGCGGCGAGATGGCGGACGAACAGGGAGGACAGGGTCGTCTTGCCGCTGCCGCCCTTCCCGACGAAAGCAATTTTCATGTTCACCAACGGTAGTGGGTCGATAGCTGTACGTGGCACGCGAGCGTGGTGCGGGGTGAAGAAGACCACTCATTCGTGGGGCGCGGCGCGGGTTTGCGTAGGGTCTTACCCATGAGTACGACAGGCGCGAACGCCGATCCGCTCGCGGCCCTGGGCGGCCTGCCCGGGGTGGCCGAGTCAGTGGAGTCCGTACGCAAGGCCGTGGACCGGGTCTACGGCCACCGGATCATGCGGCGTCGCAGCAACGAGATCACCTCCGAGGCGGCCCTGCGCGGCGCCCGGGGCTCGGCGGCGCTGTCCGGGGCGGACTGGGCCCTTGAGGAGGTGCGCCGGCGCAGCGACTTCAGCGGCGACGACGAGGCGCGCACGGTCGGCGCCGCGCTCCGTCTCACCGCCGAGGCGGGACAGCTGCTGTCCATCTGGCGCCAGTCGCCGCTGCGAGTGCTGGCACGGCTGCACCTGGTGGCGGCCGCGAACCCGGACGACGAGGTGGGGCGGCCCCGCCGGAAGGACGAGCCGGTGGACGAACCGCTCGTCGAGTTGCCGCTGCCCGACGCCGAGGAGGCGCACGGCCGCCTGGAGGGCCTGGCCGGGCTCGTCACCGCCGGAGGGTCCGCGCCGGCGCTGGTGACGGCCGCCGTGGTGCACGGGGAACTGCTGGCGCTGCGCCCCTTCACCTCCCACAACGGACTGGTCGCGCGCGCGGCCGAGCGCATCGTCCTGGTCGGCAGCGGACTGGACCCCAAGTCGGTGTGCCCGGCCGAGGTCGGTTACGCCGAGCTGGGACGCGCGGCGTACCTCGCGGCGCTCGACGGCTACGTGTCCGGGACCCCGGAGGGCATGGGCGCCTGGATCGCCCACTGCGGCAAGGCGGTCGCCCTGGGTGCCCGCGAGTCGACGGCGGTGTGCGAGGCGCTCCAGCGCGGGGCGGCGTAGGGGTCGCGGGGCGGGCCCGACAGACAGAAATGCGGCGGTACGAGTGCTCGTACCGCCGCTGGCACGACCACCGGGTTACCAAGCGTCCTCGGTTATGTGCCCATCAGGTCGGAAACTTCGCCCGTCACCTGGTGCGGCTGGCCCGTAATCGACGGGTCGACGTCGCGTGGGTGCCCGGTGTCCGTGCTCGGTCCGTGGGGCCAAATGCGTGTTTAAGGTGATCCTTTCGGATGTCCTTGGTCTCGCGGGCCGTTGAGTCCTTTGTACTCCTGGGCCCGAGCAAGCGGAAGGTTTCCCCGCACTTCTTTACTTTCGCGCTCATACGCCGGTGAAAGGGCTGATAGGGCCCCTGACGGCCTGACCCGCCGGGCCCCTGCCCGGGCGGGCCGAGCCCCGGCGGATCAGGCCCGTCAGGCCCGTCAGGCCGCCGTGGACCGGCGTCGGCTCGCGTACCACACGAGGCCGGCGGTGGCGGCCGCGGCGCCTATCGCGGCGGCGGCGACGAGCGCGGGCCGCGGCGGCACGGACAAGCCCCCGAGCCGCTGCTTGAGCCGCA
The DNA here is from genome assembly GCF_003950055.1 of Streptomyces sp. KPB2. Classification (NCBI taxonomy): domain Bacteria; kingdom Bacillati; phylum Actinomycetota; class Actinomycetes; order Kitasatosporales; family Streptomycetaceae; genus Streptomyces; species Streptomyces sp. KPB2. The sequence goes on along the minus strand of NZ_CP034353.1, from coordinate 3,811,043 downwards.
CCGGACGATGGAAGTCCAGAATCGGCCACTCGCGCGCGAGAGCCTCCCGGCGCAGCGCCCGGTCCGGGTTGACCGCGTGCGGATGCCCGACGGCCTCCAGCATCGGCAGGTCGGTCGCCGAGTCGCTGTAGGCGTAGCAGCGGGTCAGGTCGTACCCCTCGGACCCGGCCAGCTCCCGGATGGCCTCCGCCTTGGTCGGTCCGTACGCGTAGTACTCCACTTCGCCGGTGAAGCAGCCGTCGTCACCCACGATCATGCGGGTCGCCACCACCCGGTCCGCGCCGAGCAGCTCGCCGATCGGCTCGACGACCTCGGCGCCCGACGTGGACACGATCACGACGTCGCGGCCGGCGGTGTGGTGCTCCTCGATCAGGGAGGCCGCCTCGTCGTAGATGATCGGGTCGATCAGGTCGTGCAGGGTCTCGGCGACCAGCTCCTTGACCAACTGGACGTTCCAGCCGCGGCACAGCGCGGAGAGGTACTCCCGCATCCGCTCCATCTGGTCGTGGTCGGCTCCGCCGGCGAGGAAGACGAACTGGGCATACGCGGTGCGCAACACGGCCCTGCGGTTGATCAGCCCGCCTTGGTAGAACGACTTGCTGAACGTGAGCGTGCTCGACTTCGCAATGACCGTCTTGTCCAGGTCGAAGAAGGCCGCCGTGCGGGGCATGGAGTGGGGCGCGGAGTGGGGCAAGGAGTGGTTTTCCACAAGCCTGAGCATAGGCGCAGCCCATTCGGCGTAAGGTGGGGCGCGTGGGTTTGCCTGAGAAGGCTCTCGGGTACACCATGGAAGTCACGGATCGTTCGCGACCGTGCTAACCCGGTCCGACTCCTCCCCCCCCCGAGTCGGCCGTGGAGACGACCCCCGCTCTCCCCCCCGGCGGGGGTCGTCGCATGTCCGGGTGGGTTTTTGCGTTCTTCCCATGATCGGGTCCCGTGCCGTTGCGGCGCGGGGCCCGTTTCTTGTCGCGGGCGCGTTCGACTACCCAGTGTGACTACTGGACTGCTCTCCGGGAGTCGTGCGGAGTCGTGCGCGGAGTGGGGCGGGGCCGGAGACGGCTCACCGGTTCGAGTGAGTCGATATTCACAACCATCGAGTTGTCCACAGTTTTTGACCAAGATCCACACGATTTCCCGGATCGCTGCACCGTGATTCCCATGCGTTCGGGCCGCGCCGAGTTCTCTGGCCGGATCTGTTTGCCGAACGCGTGTTGTCGGCCGCTCGTCACGAGACGACGAGACACGGCGTCAAGAGACGAGACACGGCATCAAGCAGTGCCGCGAACACCGCGCGACCGCGGGCGTCGCGCCGAAGGGGGATTCGAACCATGACCGGAACCATCACGCACGACCCGCCGCCCGCCGCCGGAGGGCGACAGAGCGGGCCCCTGATCGTCACCGAGGACCCGGACCTCCTCGACGACCTGCTGCGCCTGTGCGCCGCCGCGGGCGCCACGCCGGAGGTGTACCACTCGCTGCCCGGGACGTCCCCTTCGGCACCCGCGGTGTTCACTCCCGCGGCGACGTCCTCAACGACCCCGACACCCTCGGGGTCCGCGCGGCCGGCCGGCTGGGAGGCCGCGCCACTGGTCCTCGTCGGGGACGACGCGGCGCGCCGGGTCCGCGGAGCCGTCCGGAGACGCGGAGTGGTCCTCGTGGGCCGCGACCAGGACGACTCGGGGGTCTGGCAGCGGGCGGTCGAGATCGGCGCCGATCATGTCCTGATGCTGCCCGACGGCGAGCAATGGCTGGTCGACCGCATCGCCGACGTCGCCGAGGGCGTCGGCCGCCCGGCCCTCACCGTCGGCGTCATCGGCGGCCGGGGCGGCGCCGGAGCGTCCACGCTGGCCTGCGCGCTGGCCGTCACCTCCGCGCGGGAGGGGCTGCGCAGTCTGCTGGTGGACGCCGATCCGATGGGTGGCGGCCTCGACGTCCTTCTCGGCGGCGAGACGGCGGACGGGCTGAGGTGGCCGGCGTTCGCGGCCTCCCGCGGGCGGGTCGGCGGCGGCGCCCTGGAGGAGTCGCTGCCCGAGCTGCATTCGCTCCGGGTGCTCAGCTGGGACCGGGGGGACTGCGTCGCGGTACCGCCCCAGGCCGTACGTGCGGTGCTCGCGGCGGCCCGGCGAAGGGGCGGCACGGTCGTGGTGGACCTGCCACGCCGGATCGACGACGGCGTCGCAGAGATCCTCGCGCAGCTCGACGTCGGAATCCTCGTCGTCCCCGCCGAACTGCGGGCCGTCGCGGCGGCGGGCCGAGTGGCCGCCGCGGTCGGCATGGTCCTGCGCGACCTGCGCATCGCGGTACGCGGGCCGTACGCCTCCGGACTCGACGACCGCGAGGTGGCCCGGCTGCTCGGCCTCCCCCTCGCCGGTGAAGTGCCGGTCGAGTCCGGGCTGCTGCGCGCCACGGAGAGCAGACGGCCCCCGGGCACGCCTTCCCGCGGCCCGCTGGCGCGCTTCTGCCGGGAGTTCTGGGAGCGGGCGCTGGCGGAAACCGACGGGCGAGGAGGGAGCGCCGCATGACGGACATGGCCGGGGTGGTCGCCGCGAGAGACGGAAGACGGGTCGAGATGGACGTGACGAGTGTGGGGGAGCCGGGCGGGAGGTCGGGGGTCCCCGCCGGGCCGACTCCGGGGAAGGACGCGGGCGGGACAAGTCCCGGGACGCCGGTGGGCCAGACGGCGTCGGCGGTGCGCGAGGAGCCGGCCGCGCGGGCGGTGCCGGGCTGGGCCTTTCGACGGTCCGGAGCCGTGTCTGGCGGAGCGCCTGCGGAACGGGCTGCGCCCCGCGTCGCCCAGCCGTCGATGGGACCGGCGTCCGCCGTATTGCCGGGAGCGGCCTCAGGACCGGGACTGGGACCGGGACTGGGGCTGGGCGCGGCTTCCGTGCGGTCCTCGGCGAGGACTTTGACCTCTTCGATCCCTTCGACCCGTTCGACCTCTTCGGCGAACTCGGCGACTTTGCGGAGACGCCAAGGTGCCGTCCCGGATACGCCGGCCGTGGCCGGGATGCTCGACGGCGTGCGGCGCCGGCTCGCCGAGAGCGGAGCGGACCCCACGCCCGCGCGTGTGGCGCAGGCCCTGCGGGAACAGGGGCGGGTGCTCGGGGACGCCGAGATCCTCGGTGCCGCCGAGCAGCTCAGGTCGGAACTGGTCGGCAGCGGGCCCCTCGAGCCGCTGCTCGCCGACCCGTCGGTGACGGACGTACTGGTGTCCGCACCGGACCGGGTGTGGGTGGACCGCGGCGGTGGCCTGGAGCTGGCGCCGGTCGCCTTCCCGGACGCGGGGGCCGTACGACGGCTCGCGCAGCGCCTCGCCACCGTTGCCGGGCGCCGGCTCGACGACGCCCGCCCCTGGGTGGACGCCAGACTGCCCGACGGCACCCGGCTGCACGCGGTGCTGCCGCCGGTCGCCGTCGACTGCACCTGCCTGTCGCTGCGAGTGGTGCGGCCGCGCGCCTTCACGCTCGACGAGTTGGCGGCGGCGGGCACGGTGCCGCCCGGAGGTGACCGCGTGCTGTGCGCCCTCGTGCGGGCCCGGCTGTCCTTCCTCGTCAGCGGCGGCACCGGCAGCGGCAAGACGACACTGCTCAGCGCCCTGCTCGGGCTCGTCGGACCGGACGAGCGCATCGTGCTGGCCGAGGACTCGGCGGAACTGCGACCCGACCATGCCCACGTCGTCCGTCTGGAGGCCAGACCGGCGAACCAGGAGGGCGCGGGCCTGGTCACGCTCGAGGACCTGGTGCGGCAGGCACTGCGCATGCGCCCGGACCGCCTGGTCGTGGGCGAGGTCCGCGGCCCCGAAGTGGCCCATCTGCTCGCCGCGTTGAACACGGGGCACAGCGGGTGCGGGACCGTGCACGCCAACGCGGCCGCCGACGTCCCGGCCCGGCTGGAGGCGCTCGGCACGGCCGCCGGCCTGGACCGCGCGGCCCTGCACAGTCAGCTCGCGGCGGCCCTGTCGGTGGTCCTCCACCTGGTCCGTGACCGCACGGGCCGGCGCCGGATCGCCGAGGTGCACGTACTGGAACGGGACCCGTCCGGGCTGGTGCGGACGGTACCGGCGCTGCGCTGGGGAGCGGAGGCCTTCGTGGCCGAACGCGGCTGGCCGCGGCTGCGGGAGCTGCTGCGCGCCGCAGGGCTCGAAGAGCGGGCCGCCGCACGAGAGACGCAGAGGTGACGGCCATGACGGGGACAGCGATGACGGTGACGGCCATGACGGGGACAGCCATGACCGGGGCGTTCATGACGGGCACGGGCGAGGTGTCGACGGGTGTGGCACTGGTGTGCCTGGGAGCGGCCGCGTGGCTGGCCGGCGGATGGCACTCCGGCGTCCGGCGAGCGCGACTGGTGCTCGCCGAAAGCCGGACCGGCCGGACGGCTGGGACCGGCGGAGCAGGCGGTGCGGGCGGCGCGTGCGGCGCCGGGCCGCCGTCTCCGGCGCGCCGGGTGACCGACGGGCTGCGGCGTGCCCGTGGCCGGCTGAGGCCCGAGTGGGCGTCACTGGCCGCCGGGCTGGTCCTGGCGCTCCTGGGTGACTCGGTGCTGCCGATCGTCGCGGGAGCGGCCGGGGTGCCGATGCTGCGGCGGATCCGCCTGGCCGGCCGGCAGCGCAGGGCCGGGGAACGCCGGCAGGACGCGGTGATCGCGCTGTGCGGGACCCTCGCCGGAGAGGTCCGGTCGGGGCGGCAACCGGGCGAGGCGCTGCTGTGTGCCGCACGGGACTCCGCTGTGCACGATCCCGTCGGACACCGTCGCGCCGCGCACGACTCCGGCGGGCTCGGTGAGGCGCAGGCGGCGGTGCTGGCGGCAGCCCGTTTCGGCGGGGACGTTCCCGGGGCGCTCGCGGCGGCGGCCGGGCAACCCGGTGCCGAGGGGCTGCGGGGTCTCGCGGCGTGCTGGCGGGTCGCGGTCGACCAAGGCGCGGGGCTCGCGGCCGGGCTCGACCGGCTGGAGGGGGCGCTGCGCGCCGAGCGGGACCAGCGTTCCGACCTGCGGGCCCAGCTGGCGGGTGCTCGGGCCACGGCCGTGATGCTCGCCTGTCTTCCGGCCTTCGGCCTCCTGCTCGGCGTCGCCCTCGGGTCCGACCCCCTGCACGTGCTGCTGCACACCGGAGCCGGGTTGGGCTGCCTGCTGGCCGGCGGGCTGCTGGAGGGACTGGGCGTCTGGTGGGTGGCGCGGATCGTGCGCGGAGCGGAGGCGGCGTCGTGAACGGCGACCTCGTCCACAGGCTGGGGATCGTGGTGGGGATGGTGCTGCTCGTCGGCCGGCTGACGCACGGCCTCGCCGCCACCCGGCGGGAGCGGGTGCTGCGCAGAAGGATCACCGGTCTGCTGGCACCGGAGCCGGCTCCTCCCGCCCCGCGACACAGCAAGGTACTGAGCACCGTCCGCCCGTGGTTGCCGCTGCTCGGCCCGGTGGGCGTCGGCTGGACCCTGATCGGCGGTGTGGCCGGAGTCCTGGTGGGACTGGTGGGCGCCGGAGCACTGTGGCGTTGGAATGCCCGTCGCTCGGCCGCTGGAACATCGGCGGCGGAAGCGGCCACCGCGGCGGCCTCCCGCCAACTGCCGCTGGCAGCGGACCTCCTCGCGGCCTGCATCGCGGCGGGCGCGAGCCCGGTCACGGCCGCACGGGCGGTCGGCGACGCCCTGGGCGGTCCGGTCGGAGACGCGCTGGGACGCGGCGCCGCGGAGGTGCGCCTCGGTGGTGAACCGGACGGTGCCTGGCGAGGGTTGGCGGCCGTGCCGGGGGCGTTGCCCCTGGCACGGCTGTTGGAACGGGCCGAGGTGTCCGGCCTGCCGGCGGCGGGCCCGGTTGCCCGGCTGGCCGCCCAGGCCCGTGCCGACTGGGCCCGCACCACGACGGCCCGGGCCCGTCGAGCGGCCGTCATGGTGACCGCCCCGGTGGGCCTGTGCTTCCTGCCCGCGTTCATCGCGGTGGGCGTGCTGCCGGTGGTCATCGGGCTGGCGGGAGGGGTGCTGGCGCGCGGGGGAGGGGGTGGCTGACGGAGCGGGAGGGACCGGCGACAGGACCGGGGAGCGAGCGTCCGACGCACGAGCGGCGGACGGACGAGCAAGTGAGCAACGAAACCGAACCTTACGGGGGTTGCGATGTATCAGGCGGTACGGGCACGGCTGCGTGCCCTGGTGAACGGAGCGGGTGAGGCACTGCGGCGGCGCGCCGTGGGGCGGGCCTTTCGGCGGGACGCGGGCATGGTCACGTCGGAGTACGCGATGGGGATCGTCGCGGCGGTGGGTTTCGCCGTGATCCTCTACAAGGTCGTGACGAGCGACGCGGTCAGCGCGGAGCTGCAGGGCATCGTGAAGCGGGCGCTCGATGCGCGGATGTGAGCGGGCGGCGACGAGGAAGGCACGGACCCGGGGCGTTCGCGGACGCCGGCCGCACAGCGGACCGGACGGCGAACCCCGCAGCGGACGGGACGGCGGCTTCGTGACGGCGGAAACGGCCGTGGTGCTCCCGGTGCTGGTGGTGTTCGCGACGGCGTTGGTGTGGGGCCTGCTCGTGGTGGCCGCTCAGATCCAGTGCGTGGACGCGGCTCGGACGGGCGCCCGCGCGGCGGCACGACAGGACCCGGCCGACGCGGTCGTGAAGGTCGCCCGCGCGGCGGCACCCCGGGGAGCCCGGGTCACGGTCAGCCGGGAGGCGGGCCTGGTCCGCGTGGTCGTGGTGGCCGACCCGCCGGCTCTGCACGGCCTGCCCTTCGAGGTGCGCGAGGAGGCCGTGGCTTCCGTGGAGCAGTCGGTGGGGACCGCGCCGGCGGGGGCGGAGTCGTGAGGTGCGACGCCCTGAGGACCGCGTCCGACCGGGGTTCGGCGACCGTGTGGAGCGTTGGAGCCATCGCCGTTCTGTGTCTGGTGTTCGGCGTCGTGCTCGCGCTGGGGCAGGCCGTAGTGGCCCGGCATCGTGCGGCCGGTGGCGCCGATCTGGCGGCGCTCGCGGCGGCGGACCGCTGGGCCGGGGGTGGCGCGGCGGCGTGCGACAGGGCGGAGCGGGTCGCGCGGGCCCAGGGGGTGCGGTTGGTGCGGTGCGCGCTCACCGGGCAGGTCTCGGACGTGACTGCGGCGTCCGGCACGGGGCCGTTCACGGCGGAGGTCAGGGCCAGGGCGGGCCCGGCCTCGCCCACGTCCCCCGCACCGATCGTCCCGCTGGCACCGCCGGGGCCAATGGCACCACCCGTGCCGCCGGCACCGCCCAGCCCCTCCGCACCCCCTACGCCGCCTCCGCCGCCCCTTTCAGCAGCACCGTGAGGAGCCGCACCGCTCCCCGCTTGTGCAGCGGATCGTTGCCGTTGCCGCACTTGGGGGACTGGATGCAGGACGGGCAGCCGGCGTCGCACTCGCAGGAGGCGATGGCCTCCCGGGTGGCCGTGAGCCAGTCACGGGCGGTGTGGAAGGCGCGCTCGGCGAACCCCGCGCCCCCGGGGTGGCCGTCGTACACGAAGACCGTCGGCAGCAGCGTGTCCGGGTGCAGGGGGACCGACACGCCGCCGATGTCCCAGCGGTCGCAGGTCGCGAACAGGGGCAGCATGCCGATCGAGGCGTGCTCGGCGGCGTGCAGGGCCCCGCCGAGGATCTCCGGGTTGATCCGGGCGGCGTCCAGCTGGTCCTCGGTGACCGTCCACCACACGGCGCGCGTGCGCAGTGTCCGGGGAGGGAGGTCGAGCTTGGTCTCGCCCAGCACCTCGCCGGTGATCAGGCGCCGGCGCAGGAAGGAGACCACTTGGTTGGTGACCTCGACGGAGCCGTAGCAGAGGCGCCCGTCGCCCCAGGGGACCTCGACGTCGGTCTCCAGGACCGAGATCGCCGTCGTGTCGCGGGCCACGGTCGAGTAGGCGGGGGTCGCCTGCTCGACCAGCGCGACGGAGTCCTCCAGGTCGAGGGAGCGGACGAGGTACGTGCGCCCCTGGTGGAGGTGGACGGCGCCCTCGTGCACGGTCGTGTGGGCGGCACCGGCGTCCACCGTGCCCAGCAGCCGTCCCGTGCCGGCCTCGACGACCTGGACAGGGCGCCCGCCCTCGCCGCGGATGTCGGTGAGGTCGGCGGCCCGCTCGCGGCGGGTCCAGTGCCAGGCCCGGGTCCGCCGGCGCAGCAGCTTCGCCGCCTCCAGCTGGGGCAGCAGTTCCTCGCAGGCGGGGCCGAAGAGCTTCAGGTCCTCCTCGGTCAGAGGAAGTTCGGCCGCCGCCGCGCACAGGTGCGGGGCGAGGACGTACGGATTGTCGGGGTCGAGGACCGTGGACTCCACCGGCTGGTCGAACAGGGCCTCCGGGTGATGGACGAGGAAGGTGTCCAGCGGGTCGTCACGGGCGACCAGCACGGCCAGCGCCCCCTGACCCGACCGCCCGGCCCGGCCCGCCTGCTGCCACAGCGAGGCGCGCGTGCCCGGGTACCCGGCGATCACCACGGCGTCCAGGCCGGAGATGTCGAGGCCGAGTTCCAGGGCGTTCGTCGCCGCGAGGCCGAGGAGGTCGCCGGAGTGCAGGGCGCGTTCCAGGGCGCGGCGTTCCTCGGGGAGGTAACCGCCGCGGTACGCCGCCACGCGCCCGGCCAGGGAGCGGTCGACCTCGGCCAGGCGCTCCTGGGCGATGACCGAGATCAGCTCGGCGCCGCGCCGGGAGCGTACGAAGGTGATCGAGCGCATGCCCTGCACCGTGAGGTCGGTGAGCAGGTCGGCGGCTTCGGCGGTGGCCGTGCGGCGGACCGGCGCGCCCTTCTCGCCCTCCAGTTCGGTCAGCGGCGGTTCCCACAGGGCGAACACCAGTTCCCCGCGTGGTGACGCGTCGTCGGCGACCTCGGTCACGGGCAGCCCGGTGAGCCGGCGGGCGGCCACCGCGGGCTCGGCGGCGGTGGCGGAGGCGAGCAGGAAGACGGGCGACGCGCCGTAGCGGGCGCACAGTCTGCGCAGTCTGCGCAGCACCTGGGCGACGTGGGAGCCGAAGACGCCGCGGTAGGTGTGGCACTCGTCGATGACGACGTATTTCAGCGCCCTCAGGAAGGAGGACCAGCGGGGGTGGGAGGGCAGGATGCCGCGGTGCAGCATGTCCGGGTTGGTCAGGACGTACGTGCCGTACTGCCGGATCCACTCGCGTTCCTCGAACGGCGTGTCGCCGTCGTAGACGGCCGTTCGCACGGATGCGCCCAGGGGTTGTGAAAGTTCCTTCACCGACCGGCACTGATCGGCCGCCAGCGCCTTGGTGGGGGCCAGGTAGAGGGCGGTGGCGCCGCGCCCGTTCGGGGCCTCGGAGCCGTCCAGGAGGGCCGACAGGACCGGCACCAGATAGGCCAGGGACTTGCCGGACGCGGTGCCCGTGGCGACGACCACCGAGTCGCCGTCGAGGGCGTGCTCGGCCACGCGTGCCTGGTGGGCCCAGGGATGTTCGATCCCCGCGGCCTGCACCGCCGCGAGAACCTCCGGCCGAATCCGGTCCGGCCAGACGGCATGACGGCCCGCACGCGGGGGCAAGTGCTCCGTATGAGTGATGCGCGCAGCCCGGCTCGGTCCCGCGGCGAGCCGGTCCAGGAGCATGCCCGGTTCCGGCCGGGAGCCGGGCTCCGCCGGGGATCGATCGGGTCGGTGATTCTTGGCCATCGGCACCGAGTCTGTCACTGGCGTGACGGACAATGGGACCAAGGCGTCGTGCACGCCTGCCGGTAAGTGATTGAATGCCATCGCGGCTGGCGAACCGTCCTGGGGGCTTCAAGCCGAGGTGTCCCGAGGGACGACCGCTCGATAGCAAGGTGCTGGAGGATCCGTGGACCTGTCCCTGTCGACCCGTACCGTCGGCGATCGTACGGTCGTCGAGGTCGGTGGCGAAATTGACGTATACACCGCGCCCAAGCTGCGTGAGCAGCTGGTCGAGCTGGTGAACGACGGGAGTTTCCATCTCGTCGTCGACATGGAGGGCGTGGACTTCCTCGACTCCACTGGGCTCGGCGTCCTGGTCGGTGGACTGAAGCGGGTGCGTGCCCATGAGGGCTCGCTGCGGCTGGTCTGCAACCAGGAGCGCATTCTCAAGATCTTCCGTATCACCGGCCTCACCAAGGTGTTCCCCATTCACACCTCGGTCGAGGAAGCGGTGGCGGCCACCGACTGACGACCGGTTCCGGGCCCTCGGGGCCCGGAGCGGCAAGGAGAACGAGGGGGGTCCGGGCTGTCGGCGGCCCGGACCCTCGAAAGCACGCCCGTAGTCCGAGGGGGATGCATGGCCACCGTCGAACTCCGCTTCAGCGCGCTGCCCGAGCACGTCCGCACCGCCCGTCTGGTGGCGGCCGCGGTGGCGCGCAGGGCCGGAGTGGACGAGGCCGTCCTCGACGAGGTCAGGCTCGCCGTCGGCGAGGCCTGCACCCGGGCTGTGGGCCTGCATCAGCACGTCGGCATCACGGCGCCGGTCAAGGTGTCGCTGATCGAGGAGGAGAAGCAGTTCTCCATCGAGGTCGGTGACGAGGCGCCGCACGCGGTCCCCGGGGTCAAGACCTCCGGGGACGCCGCCGAGGAGCTGGAGGCCGAGGAGGACGAGATGGGTCTGGCGGTCATCAGCGGACTCGTCGACGACGTGGAGGTCTCGGCGGGCGAGGACGGCGGGCTGATCCGCATGACCTGGCCCACCGCGCCGGCGGTGCTGCCGCCGATCTGACCCGCCGCGTCACTTCCGCATCACCCGTGTCACCCGGAGGGCCCCACCTGGTGGGGCCCTTTGCCGTGCGCGGACATACATTGGTGCCGTGCGGGCGTTAAGTGAATTCATTCACGATCAATCGCACAGAAAATTGATCAGCAAACGGATCACGGCATTAATGCCGGAGGGGCATTACTACTTCCGGCTCCCTTGTGGTTGACAGGTCAATTCCTTTTGTCGTGCACTGTTTTGATCAGGTTCCGGTACCTACAATCCCGTCCACATCTTGAGCTCAGCCCAAGCGTCAAGGAGGACGAATGGCGGAGCTTTCCACCCCTCATCAGTTGGGCGATCCCTCCCACCTCGCGGCTGCCGTGCTGACCGACGGAAACCGCGCCCTGGTCGCGGTCATCGCGGTCGTCGCGCTGGCCGCGCTGGTGCTCGCGGGCGTCCTGGTGCGCCAGGTGCTCGCGGCGGGCGAGGGAACCGACAGCATGAAGAAGATCGCGGCGGCCGTTCAGGAAGGCGCGAACGCCTACCTGGCCCGGCAGTTGCGCACGCTCGGCGTATTCGCCGTCGTCGTGTTCTTCCTGCTCATGCTGCTGCCCGCGGACGACTGGAATCAACGTGCCGGACGTTCGATCTTCTTCCTGATCGGAGCGGCGTTCTCGGCGGCCACCGGCTATATCGGCATGTGGCTCGCGGTACGCAGCAATGTGCGCGTCGCCGCGGCGGCGCGGGAAGCGACACCGGCGCCCGGCGAACCGGAAAAGGATCTCACTCTCGTCTCGCACAAGGCGACGAAGATCGCGTTTCGTACGGGCGGCGTCGTCGGCATGTTCACGGTGGGGCTCGGCCTGCTGGGCGCCTGCTGCGTGGTGCTGGTGTACGCGGCCGACGCGCCGAAGGTGCTGGAGGGCTTCGGCCTCGGTGCCGCGCTGATCGCGATGTTCATGCGGGTCGGCGGCGGCATCTTCACCAAGGCCGCCGACGTCGGCGCCGACCTGGTCGGCAAGGTCGAGCAGGGCATTCCGGAGGACGATCCGCGCAATGCCGCGACCATCGCCGACAACGTGGGCGACAACGTCGGCGACTGCGCGGGCATGGCCGCCGACCTCTTCGAGTCGTACGCCGTCACCCTGGTGGCCGCGCTGATCCTGGGCAAGGTCGCGTTCGGCGACTCGGGGCTGGCGTTCCCGCTGCTGGTCCCGGCGATCGGCGTGATCACGGCGATGATCGGCATCTTCGCGGTGGCTCCCCGGCGGTCCGACCGCAGCGGCATGAGCGCGATCAACCGGGGCTTCTTCATCTCCGCGGTGATCTCGCTGGTGCTGGTGGCGGTCGCCGTCTTCGTCTACCTGCCCGGCTCGTACGCCGACCTGGACGGCGTCACCGACGCGGCGATCGCGGGCAAGAACGGCGACCCGCGGATCCTCGCGCTGGTCGCGGTGGCGATCGGCATCGTGCTCGCCGCTCTGATCCAGCAGCTCACCGGCTACTTCACCGAGACCACCCGGCGCCCCGTCAAGGACATCGGCAAGACCTCGCTCACCGGTCCCGCCACCGTCGTCCTCGCCGGAATCTCACTCGGCCTCGAATCCGCCGTCTACACCGCCCTGTTGATCGGCCTCGGCGTCTACGGGGCCTTCCTGCTCGGCGGTACGTCGATCATGCTGGCGCTGTTCGCGGTGGCGCTGGCCGGCACCGGCCTGCTCACCACCGTCGGCGTCATCGTCGCCATGGACACCTTCGGTCCGGTCTCCGACAACGCGCAGGGCATCGCCGAGATGTCCGGCGACGTCGAGGGCGCCGGCGCCCAGGTCCTCACCGACCTGGACGCCGTCGGCAACACCACCAAGGCCATCACCAAGGGCATCGCCATCGCCACCGCCGTACTCGCCGCCGCGGCCCTGTTCGGGTCGTACCGCGACGCCATCACCACCGGCGCGGCGGACGTGGGCGAGAAACTCAGCGGCGAGGGCGCGCCGATGAACCTGATGATGGACATCTCGCAGCCCAACAACCTCGTCGGGCTCATCGCCGGCGCCGCGGTCGTCTTCCTCTTCTCGGGGCTGGCGATCAACGCGGTGTCCCGGTCGGCGGGCGCGGTCGTCTTCGAGGTGCGCCGGCAGTTCCGGGAACGGCCCGGAATCATGGACTACAGCGAGAAACCCGAGTACGGCAAGGTCGTCGACATCTGCACCAGGGACGCCCTGCGGGAGCTCGCCACGCCCGGACTGCTCGCCGTGATGGCGCCCATCTTCATCGGGTTCACCCTCGGTGTGGGGGCGCTCGGCGCGTTCCTGGCGGGCGCGATCGGCGCGGGCACGCTGATGGCGGTGTTCCTCGCCAACTCCGGCGGTTCCTGGGACAACGCCAAGAAACTCGTCGAGGACGGCCACCACGGCGGCAAGGGCAGCGAGGCCCACGCCGCCACCGTCATCGGCGACACCGTCGGCGATCCCTTCAAGGACACCGCGGGCCCGGCGATCAACCCGCTGCTGAAGGTCATGAACCTGGTGGCGCTGCTCATCGCCCCCGCCGTCATCAAGTTCTCCTACGGGGCCGACAAGAGCATCGGCGTACGGGTGCTGATCGCCGTCGTCGCGTTCGTCGTCATCGCGGCGGCGGTCTACGTGTCCAAGCGGCGCGGGATCGCCATGGGCGACGAGGACGACTCCGACGAAAAGCCCAAGTCGGCCGATCCGGCGGTGGTTTCGTAGGCATCCGCCCCGGGGCCGCTCTGCGGACTGGCCAGGGGGCGGAGGCAAAGGACGGGCGGGCGGCGCGTGTTGACGCGTCGTCCGCCCGTTTCGCGCGTGCGCGCCCCTCAGGCCGTGAGCCTTCTCTCCCTTGTTCGTCTTGGTGCAAATGGCTTCAATACCGTCATAACGGATGTTCGTCCAGTGGATGTCCCCCATCCGGCGTGTATGTTCCGGGGCCGAGAGCCATGGAAGGGACCAATCCGGTGAACAAGAAGCTCGCGGTCGCACTGTCCGGCGGTGCGGTACTGGTACTGGCGCTGACGGGATGCGGCGGCAGCGACGACAACGAGAAGCTGGACTCCTGGGCCAAGGAGGTCTGCGAGGGAGTGCAGCCGCAGGCCAAGAAGATCGCGGCGGCCAACGCGGCGATCCAGAAGGAGACCTCGGACAGCAGCACGCCGGCCGAGGTCCAGAAGACCGACGCGAAGGCGTTCCAGGACATGTCCGACGCCTACAAGGCGATGGGCGCCACCGTCCAGAAGGCCGGCCCCCCGGACGTCGACGACGGCGAGAAGAAGCAGAAGGACGCCGTCACCGAGCTGAACGGCCTCTCCTCGTCGTACGCCTCCCTGCGCAAGCAGGTGGAGGAGCTCAACACCAAGGACCAGGCGGAGTTCGCCGACGGCCTCAAGGACATCGCCACCGAGCTGAACAAGCTCAGCAAGAGCGGCAACGACGCGCTGAAGACCCTGGAGGAGGGCGACGTCGGCAAGGCGATGGCCAAGCAGCCCAGCTGCAAGTCGGCCTCGGCGACCCCGTCGGCCGCCAAGGGCTGACGGAGCGGCGCCAACACGCGGACGCGGGGCGGGGCCCGGACCGCCGGGCCACAATGGGGGTGTGAGTAACGCCAGCCTGTCCCCCCTGCCCGCCGCCGACCGCCCCGACGTCACCGCCCGGCTGCGGGACGCCCTGCTCGGGGCGTCCTTCACCGCCGACGGACTGCTGGAGCTGCTCGGCGCCCCCGCCTACGCGGCCCTGTCGCGCAGCGAGACCGTGCCCGCGCTCCGGGCGACCCGCGGCGACACGCCGCTGGAACTGCTCGTCCGGCTGTTCCTGCTCCAGCAACCCGTGCCCCACGCGCGCGTGGCGGACGTGCTGCCCGCCGACGCCTGCCTGGAGAGCGGATGGCTCGAGCACGCGGGCGACGACGAGGTCACGGCCACCGTGGACGTGCGGCCCTACGGCGGCCCCGACGGCGAGGACTGGTTCATCGTCTCCGACCTCGGCTGCGCGGTCGGCGGCGCGGGCGGCATCGGCAACCACGCCGAGGGCGTCGTCCTCGGCGTCGGCGGCGCCTCCACGACCCTGGCCGGCCTCACCGTCCGTACGCCCGTCTCCGCCGCCCTCGACCTCGGCACCGGCTCCGGCATCCAGGCGCTGCACGCCGCCGCGCACGCCACGCGCGTGACCGCCACCGACGTCAACCCGCGCGCGCTGCACATCACCGCGCTCACCCTCGCCCTGTCCGGGGCCCCGGCCGCCGACCTGCGCGAGGGCTCCCTCTACGAACCGGTCGCCGACGACGAGACGTACGACCTGATCGTCTCCAACCCGCCGTTCGTGATCTCACCGGGCGCCCGGCTCACCTACCGCGACGGCGGGATGAGCGGGGACGATCTGTGCCGCACGCTCGTTCAGCAGACGGGGGAGCGCCTGAACGAGGGCGGGTTCGCGCACTTCCTCGCCAACTGGCAGCACGTGGAGGGGGAGGACTGGACGGACCGGCTGCGCTCCTGGGTGCCGCGCGGCTGCGACGCCTGGATCGTGCAGCGCGAGGTGCAGGACGTCACCCAGTACGCCGAGCTGTGGCTGCGGGACGCGGGCGACCACCGCGGCGACCCGGCCGCGTACCAGGCGCGGTACGACGCGTGGCTGGACGAGTTCGAGGCGCGCAAGGTCAAGGCCGTCGGCTTCGGCTGGATCACCCTGCGCCGGACCGGGGCCGCCGAGCCCTCGGTCGTCGCCGAGGAGTGGCCGCACCCGATCGAGCAGCCGCTCGGCGAGACCGTGCGCGCCCACTTCGACCGGGTCGACTACCTGCGCTCCCACGACGACGCGGCCCTGCTGGAGGCCCACTTCACGCTCGCCGGCGAGGTCGTCCAGGAACAGGTCGGGCTGCCCGGCGCCGAGGACCCGGAGCACGTCGTCCTGCGCCAGAACCGCGGCATGCGCCGGGCCACCCGGGTCGACACGGTCGGCGCCGGTTTCGCCGGCGTCTGCGACGGCACCATGAGCGCCGGCCGCATCCTGGACGCCATCGCCCAGCTGGTCGGCGAGGACCCGGTGGCCCTGCGCGACCGCACGCCCGCACAGATCCGCCTCCTGGTGGAGCAGGGCTTCCTCGAACCGGCGTAGGGCGGCCCGGTCGCCGGGCGTGGGTGCGCGCACCCATTTCCTTCCGCGCCGTCCCGTACCGCCCGCACCGCCCCGCCCGTGCAGCCGGTGCCGCACGCGTGCCGCGGTCCCGTCGTCTCCCCGTTCACCTCGGGTTCGCCTGCCCGCCTCCCGTGGGTGACAGCCTCCGGGAGGCCGGACACGCGGACCGGCTTGCGCCGGCTGGAGAAAAGGGGCACGGGGACCATGGAGAGCGGGCCGGCGATCTTCGCGGGATTGGTGTTCGCCCTGTTCGGGGCCGGTCTGCTGGCGTGGACCACGACGCGGGTGCGGCACGGCCGGCCCGTCGCGCTCGGTGTGAGCCCCGTCGCATCCGCGACCGTCGCGAGCGTCGCCGCCGTGATCGCGCTGGGCGTCGGGGCGTGGTGCCTGACGCAGGCGTGAGGAGCAGGTCGGCGGCCTCGGCCGAAGCGCCGCCGAAGTAACCGGGGGATCGCGCTCCGGATACACGCGTCGGGGCAGGTGAGCACTCCGGGCGGCAGGAACAGGGTTCGTCGGGTTACCGTTCGAGTGGCCGTTGTGGGCTTTTCCCGTTTGACACGGGGGCGGGAGGTACCGTCACACTCCGCAGCGTCACGATCGAAACACAGAACGACCCGACCCGGGACCACGCCCTGGGGAGGCCCAGCGTCGACCGGAGAGAAGAGCGAAGTTGTCCCCGACCAGCGAGACCGCGAAGGGCGGCCGCCGACTCGTCATCGTCGAGTCGCCTGCCAAGGCGAAGACGATCAAGGGCTATCTCGGCCCTGGCTACGTCGTCGAGGCGAGCGTCGGGCACATTCGCGACCTTCCCAGCGGCGCGGCGGAGGTGCCGGAGAAGTACACCGGCGAGGTGCGCCGCCTCGGTGTGGACGTCGAACACGACTTCCAGCCCATCTACGTGGTCAACGCCGACAAGAAGTCCCAGGTCAAGAAGCTCAAGGACCTGCTGAAGGAGTCCGACGAACTCTTCCTCGCCACCGATGAGGACCGCGAGGGCGAGGCCATCGCCTGGCACCTGCAGGAAGTCCTCAAGCCGAAGATCCCGGTCAAGCGCATGGTGTTCCACGAGATCACCAAGGACGCGATCCGCGCCGCCGTCGCCAACCCGCGCGAGCTGAACCAGAAGCTGGTCGACGCCCAGGAGACCCGCCGCATCCTCGACCGCCTCTACGGCTACGAGGTCTCGCCGGTCCTGTGGAAGAAGGTCATGCCGCGCCTGTCGGCAGGCCGCGTCCAGTCCGTCGCCACCCGGCTCGTCGTCGAGCGGGAACGCGAGCGCATGGCGTTCCGCTCCGCCGAGTACTGGGACCTCACCGGCACCTTCGCGACGGGCCGCGCGGGAGACGCCTCCGACCCGTCGTCGCTGGTCGCCCGCCTCCAGACGGTCGACGGACGGCGTGTCGCGCAGGGCCGCGACTTCGACTCCCTGGGGCAGCTCAAGAGCGCGAACACCCTCCACCTCGACGAGGCGAACGCCCGCGCGCTCGCCGCCGCGCTGGAGAACACGCGCTTCGCCGTCCGCTCCGTCGAGTCCAAGCCGTACCGGCGCTCGCCCTACGCCCCGTTCCGCACGACGACGCTGCAGCAGGAGGCCTCGCGCAAGCTCGGCTTCGGCGCGAAGTCGACCATGCAGGTCGCCCAGAAGCTGTACGAGAACGGCTACATCACCTACATGCGTACGGACTCCACGACCCTGAGCGACACGGCCGTCTCGGCCGCCCGCGCCCAGGTGACGCAGCTGTACGGCGCCGACTACCTGCCGCCCCAGCCGCGCACGTACGCCGGCAAGGTCAAGAACGCGCAGGAGGCGCACGAGGCGATCCGCCCCTCCGGCGACCGCTTCCGCACGCCCGCCGAGACCGGTCTGACCGGCGACCAGTTCAAGCTGTACGAGCTGATCTGGAAGCGGACCGTCGCCTCCCAGATGAAGGACGCGACCGGCAACAGCGTCACCGTGAAGATCGGCGGCGCCGCCTCCGACGGCCGGGACGTCGAGTTCAGCGCCTCCGGCAAGACCATCACCTTCCACGGCTTCCTCAAGGCCTACGTCGAGGGCGCCGACGACCCGAACGCCGAGCTGGACGACCGCGAGCGGCGCCTGCCGCAGGTCGCCGAGGGCGACGCGCTGACGGCCGAGGAGATCACGGTCGACGGCCACGCCACCAAGCCCCCGGCCCGCTACACCGAGGCGTCGCTGGTCAAGGAGCTGGAAGAGCGCGAGATCGGCCGCCCGTCGACGTACGCGTCGATCATCGGCACCATCCTGGACCGCGGCTACGTCTTCAAGAAGGGCACGGCACTCGTCCCGTCCTTCCTCTCCTTCGCCGTGGTGAACCTCCTGGAGAAGCACTTCGGGCGGCTCGTCGACTACGACTTCACCGCCAAGATGGAGGACGACCTCGACGCCATCGCCCGCGGCGAGGCCCAGGCGGTGCCGTGGCTGCGCCGCTTCTACTTCGGCGAGGGCGACGGCGCGGGAGGCGGCGGCGCGGCCGACGCGGGCAACGGCGACGGCGACCACCTCGGCGGCCTCAAGGAACTGGTGACCGACCTCGGCGCGATCGACGCGCGCGAGGTGTCCTCCTTCCCCGTCGGCAACGACATCAAGCTGCGCGTCGGCCGCTACGGCCCGTACGTCGAGCGCGGCGAGAAGGACGCCGAGAACCACCAGCGCGCCGACGTCCCCGAGGACCTGGCCCCGGACGAGCTGTCCGTGGAGCTGGCGGAGGAACTGCTCGCCAAGCCGAGCGGCGACTTCGAGCTGGGCACCGACCCGGCCACCGGCCACGCCATCGTCGCCAAGGACGGCCGCTACGGCCCGTACGTCACCGAGGTGCTCCCCGAGGGCACCCCGAAGACCGGCAAGAACGCCGTGAAGCCGCGCACCGCCTCGCTGTTCAAGTCGATGTCGCTGGACACCGTGACCCTCGACGACGCCCTCCGGCTGATGTCGCTGCCCCGCGTCGTCGGCACCGACGCCGAAGGCGTCGAGATCACCGCGCAGAACGGCCGCTACGGCCCGTACCTGAAGAAGGGCACGGACTCGCGGTCCCTCCAGACCGAGGAGCAGCTCTTCGACATCACGCTGGAGGAGGCGCTGGCGATCTACGCCCAGCCCAAGCAGCGTGGCCGGGCCGCGGCCAAGCCGCCGCTGAAGGAGCTGGGCACCGACCCGGTCAGCGAGAAGCCGGTCGTGGTCAAGGACGGCCGCTTCGGCCCGTACGTCACCGACGGCGAGACCAACGCGACCCTGCGCTCCGGCGACAGCGTCGAGGAGATCACGCCCGAGCGCGGCTACGAGCTGCTGGCCGAGAAGCGCGCCAAGGGTCCCGCCAAGAAGACGGCGAAGAAGGCCACGAAGAAGACGGCCGCCAAGAAGGCCCCGGCCAAGAAGGCGGCGGCGACCAAGAAGACCGCCGCCGCCAAGACCACGGCGGCCAAGAAGACCGCCGCCAAGAGCACGGCGAAGAAGACGACCGCCAAGAAGGCGACCGCGGCGAAGGCGTCGGAGGACTGAGCCCGGCTCAGACCCCCGCCTTCTCGCAGGCTCTTCGTCACACTCTCTTCGCGAAACGAACGCCCCGGCATCAATTCGGTGTCGGGGCGTGCGTACGTTCGGCCGGGCACACCGGACTGTCGGCGCCGACCGATAGGCTGAACGCATGACGCGAGCCGAGCAGCCAACGGCCCCTCACCCCGCCCCGGACGACGCCCTGGTCGCGGACTCCCGCGAGCGCGCCGTCCGCGCCCTGCTGCGCCGTCCGCAGCTGAGGCGTTTGTGGAGCGCACAGCTCGTGGGGGGTGTCGGCGACATCCTCGCCCTCCTGGTGCTGGTCCTCCTCGCGGTCCAGGCCGCGATCGGCGCGGGCTCCTTCGGCGGGGGCTACCGGGGCGTGGCGTTCGCAGTGGCGACCGTTTTCGGCGTCCGCATCCTGGCGACGCTGCTCTTCGGCGCCGTCCTGCTCGGGCCCCTGACCTCACTCACCTCACAGGACGGCCCGCTCGACCGGCGCTGGACCATGGTCGGCGCCGACGGGCTGCGGGCAGCCCTGCTGATCGTCGCCCCGCTGTGGATCGACTGGACACCCGACAACGCGCTCGCCGTCCTCCTGGTGACCGTCTTCGTCACCGGCGTCGCCGAGCGCTTCTGGACCGTGTGCCGGGAGAGCGCGGCCCCCGCGCTGCTGCCCGCCCCGCCTCTGGAGGGCGCGACGGTACGGCCGCTGCCGGACCACATGGACGCGCTGCGCCGCCTGTCGCTGCGCACGAGCTTCGTCGCGATCCCCTTGGCGGCCGTCGTCCTGGTCGTCGCCGGGCTCCTGAACAACCTGCTGGGCGCCGGCGTCGACTGGTTCGCCGAGCACCAGGCGGCGCTCGGCTCGTACGTGGCGGCCGGGCTGTTCGCCGCATCCCTGTCCGTCGTGACCTTCCTGGAGCTGCCCGCGGTGCGCACCCCGCGCGCGCGGTCCCCGCTGGAGGGCATGCGCCGGCCCAAGAGCGGCGGCGGCAACAGCGGCGGCGTCGACAAGGGCCGCACCGGCGCGCTCCCGCTGCTGGTGTTCGCCTGCGCCGCGGTCGCCGCGGTGGTGGCCGCCACCGTCGCCGTGGCCGTCCTGCACGCCAAGGACCTGGGCGGCGGCCCGGTGCTCTACGGCCTGGCGGTGGGCGCGCTGACCGGCGGCGTCGTCGTCGGCATCCGCACCGCCCCCGCCCTGCTGCCCTCCCTGTCGCGCCGGCGGCTGCTCGCCCTGGCGATCGCCTTCGCCGGCGTCACCCTGCTGGCCGCCGGACTCGTCCCGGACGACACCACCGTGCTGCTGCTCCTGGCGTTGACGGGGGTCGGCGCGGGCGTCGCCGCGAACACCGGACACGCGCTGCTCGACCAGGAGACCGAGGACCACCGCCGGGCCCGGATCACCGAGCACCTGCACGCGGTCGTCCGGGTCTGCGTGGCGCTGGGCGCGGTCGTCGGACCCGTGCTGGCCGCGGCGATCGGACCGCACCGGCTGGAGAGCGGCAAGTTCGTCTTCGCCCACGGCGGCGCGGCGTTCGTCCTGATGCTGCTCGGCGCCCTGCTGCTGCCGCTGGCCGCGCTGGTGCTGGCCAAGGTCGACGACCGCTCCGGCGTGCCGCTGCGGCACGACCTGCGGGACGCGCTGCTCGGCGGCGACGACCCGGTGCCGACGCCCGCGACGAACGGTTTCTTCATCGCCCTGGAGGGCGGCGACGGGGCGGGCAAGTCCACCCAAGCCGAGGCCCTCGCCGAGTGGATCCGCGGCAAGGGCCACGAGGTCGTGCTCACCCGCGAGCCGGGGGCGACCCCGGTGGGCAAGCGCCTGCGCTCCATCCTGCTGGACGTCTCCAGCGCCGGGCTGTCGCACCGCGCGGAGGCGCTGCTGTACGCCGCCGACCGCGCGGAGCACGTCGACACCGTGGTCCGGCCCGCCCTGGAGCGCGGCGCCGTGGTCGTCTCCGACCGCTACATCGACTCCTCGGTCGCCTACCAGGGCGCCGGCCGCGACCTGTCGCCGACCGAGATCGCCCGCATCAACCGCTGGGCCACCAACGGCCTCGTCCCGCACCTGACCGTCCTGCTGGACGTGGCCCCCGAGGCCGCCCGCGAGCGGTTCACCGAGGCGCCGGACCGCCTGGAGTCGGAGCCCGCCGAGTTCCACGCGCGCGTGCGCTCCGGCTTCCTCACCCTCGCCGCCGCCGACCCGGGGCGCTATCTCGTCGTGGACGCCGGGCAGGAGCCCGAGGCCGTCACCAGCGTCGTACGCCACCGGCTCGACCAGGTGCTGCCGCTGTCCGAGGCCGAGATCAAGGCCCAGGAGGAGGCGCGCCGCAAGGCCGAGGAGGAGGCGCGCCGCAAGGCCGAGGAAGAGGCCGCGCGCAAGGCCGAGGAGGAGCGCCTGGAGCGCGAGCGCCTCGAGGAGGAGGCGCGGGTGCGCGCCGAGGAGGAGGAGCGCAAGCGGCGCGAGCTGGAGGAGGCGCAGCGGCGCGAGGCCGAGCGGCAGGCCGAGGAGGCCAGGCAGCGGGCCGAGGAAGCACGCCGCAAGGCCGAGGAGGAGCGGGCCCGGCTCCTCGCGGAGGAGAAGGCGCGCGCCGAGGAGGAGGCGCGGCTGCGGGCCGAGGAGGAACGGCGCCGCAAGCAGGCCGAGGAGGAGGAGCGGCTGCGCGCCGAGGCAGAGGCCCGGCGCCTGGAGAAGCAGCGCAAGGCGGAGGAGGCCCTGCTGCGCGCCGAGGAGGCGCGCCGGGCGGCGGAGCAGGCGGCGGCAGCGGCGGCGGCCGGACCCAAGCCGGCGGCCCCCGCGGCGGCGGACGCACCCCGCCCGAAGCCGGCGGCCTCGGCACCCTCCGACGCGGCGACCGTGCCGACCCCGGTGGTGACCCCGACCAACGCCTCCGGCGGACCGGTGGAGGACACAGCCGTACTGCGGCCGGTGCGCGACACGCCGGACGACGACCGGGCCGACGACGCCGGCGACGGCGCCCGCGGGCCCGACGACGGCGGCCGGGCGTCCGGCGAGTCCGAGTCCGAGGTGACGACCGAGCTGCCCAAGCCGCAGGTGCCGTCCGGTGCGGCGGACGAGACGGCGGTGCTGCCGGCGGTCGAGCCGCGGGACGCCGAGGAGACGGCGGTCCTGCCGCCCGTGACGCCGCCGGGTGCCGCCGACGAGACGGCCGTACTGCCGCCCGTGCGCGGGGACGACCCCGCCGACCGGGTCCCGCCGGGCTACTTCCGGGAGGACGCCCCGGCCGAGGAGGCCCAGGACCGCACGCGCGAGCTGCCCCGGATCGACCCCGACCAGGCACCGCCCCGCAGGCGCCGCTCCGACTGGGCCGAGGAGACCCCGCTGGACGACCTGCCGACGCTGGCGGACGAACTGCTCGGGCCGCACGACGAGGACGAGGCGGGTCGGGACGACGACGGCCGCGGCGGCAAGGGCGGCGGCCGAGGCAGGGGCCGAGGACGGCGCTGACGACGGCGACGGCGCTGACGACGGCGACGGCGCTGACGACGGCGACGGCGCTGACGACGGCGACGGCGCTGACGACGGCGTCGAGCAGCTGAGCACCTGAGTACCGGGACGCCCGGGGCCCACGCCCCGGGCGTCCCGCCGCGTTGCAGGTGCCGCCCCGCACGGTTGTCGGTGCCGCCCCGCACAATGGAGGGCGCGCCGCGGATCAGCGAGGCGTATCAGCGGGGCGGCCCGGCGCGGCCGGCCCAGTGCGACGGAAGGACGGCGTGACCCATGACCGTGTGGGACGACCTCGTCGGGCAGGAGAAGGTGTGCGAGCCGCTCGTCGCCGCCGCCCGGGATGCCGACGCCTTCGTCACCGCCGCCGCGGCCGACGGCCCCCTCCCGCAGGCGACGAGCATGACGCACGCCTGGCTGTTCACGGGCCCGCCCGGTTCCGGCGTGACCCAGGCGGCCCGGGCCTTCGCCGCCGCCTTGCAGTGCGTGAGCCCCGACCGTGCCCTCGGCGGCGTCCCCGGCTGCGGCTTCTGCGACGGATGCCACACGGCGCTGGTCGGCACCCACGCGGACGTCAGCACCGTGGTCGCCATGGGCGCCGAGATCCTCGCCAAGGACATGCGGGACACCGTCCGCAAGTCGTTCACCTCGCCCGCGAACGGCCGCTGGCAGATCATCCTCGTCGAGGAGGCCGAGCGGCTCAACGAGAAGTCGGCCAACGCCGTCCTGAAGGCCGTGGAGGAACCGGCCCCGCGCACCGTCTGGCTGCTGTGCGCCCCCTCCGTCGAGGACGTCCTGCCCACGATCCGCTCCCGCTGCCGCCACCTGAACCTGCGCACGCCGTCGGTCCAGGCCGTCGCCGACATGCTCGTCCGGCGCGAGGGCATCGAGCCGGACGTCGCCGCCGCGGCGGCCCGCGCCACCCAGGGCCACATCGACCGTGCCCGCCGCCTGGCCACGGACCAGGCCGCCCGGGCCCGCCGGGAGGCCGTGCTGAAGCTGCCGCTGCGGGTCGAGGACGTCGGAGGGGCCCTCAAGGCGGCCCAGGAGCTGGTCGACGCCGCGGCGGAGGACGCCAAGCAGCTCGCCGAGGAGATGGACACCAAGGAGACCGAGGAACTGAAGGCGGCGCTGGGAGCGGCCCAGGGCGGTCGACTGCCCCGCGGCACGGCCGGCGTGATCAAGGAGCTGGAGGCCGACCAGAAGCGTCGCAAGGCGCGCACCCAGCGCAACAGCCTCGATCTGGCCCTGAGCGAGCTGACCGGCTTCTACCGCGACGTCCTGGCGCTCCAGCTCGGCTCCCGCGTGGCGATCGCCAACGCCGACGCGGAGGACTCCCTGGAGCGGCTCGCCCGCGGCAGCACGCCCGAGTCCACGCTGCGCCGCATCGAGGCGATCGCGGCCTGCGGCGAGGCCCTCGACCGTAATGTGCCCCCACTGCTGGCGGTGGAGGCGATGACGATGGCCCTCAGAGCGGGCTGAGCAGGCGTTTCCGTGCTCCGTCCCGCGGAAGGCACCGGGCGTTGACGCCGTAGCCCGTACGAGGCATACGGGCCACGCACCGCGATGAGGTGGTCGCGGAGCGTTACGCTCGACGGATGCACACAAGGCGCACTCACCGCAGGACCCGCACCGGCAGCACCCGTTTCCGAGCCACGCTGCTCGCCGCCGCGCTGCTCGCCACCGCCTGTTCGGCCGGCGGCGCGTCCACCTCCGCCGGATCCCCCGCGGCGGAGGCGGCAGGGTCGACGGAAGCGGCCACGGCGACCCTGACCCCGCTGCCGAAGGGCACGCCCTCCGAGCTGGCGCCGTACTACGAGCAGAAGCTCGGCTGGCGCGACTGCGGCGTCCCCGGTTTCCAGTGCGCCACCATGAAGGCACCGCTCGACTACGCCAAGCCCACCGAGGGCGACGTCCGGCTCGCGGTGGCCCGCAAGAAGGCCACGGGACCCGGCAAGCGAATCGGATCGCTGCTGGTCAACCCGGGCGGCCCGGGCGGCTCGGCGATCGGTTACCTCCAGCAGTACGCGGGCATCGGCTACCCGGCGAAGGTCCGCGCCCAGTACGACATGGTCGCGGTCGACCCCCGCGGGGTGGCCCGCAGCGAGCCCGTCGAGTGCCTCGACGGCCGCGAGATGGACGCGTACACGCAGACCGACGTCACGCCCGACGACGCGGACGAGACGGACGAGCTGGTCGACGCCTACAAGAAGTTCGCCGAGGGCTGCGGAGCGGACGCCCCGAAGCTGCTGCGCCACGTGTCGACGGTCGAGGCGGCGCGGGACATGGACGTCCTGCGCGCGGTGCTGGGCGACGAGAAGCTGAACTACGTCGGAGCCTCGTACGGCACGTTCCTCGGCGCGACCTACGCCGGCCTGTTCCCGGACCGGACGGGCCGCCTGGTCCTGGACGGCGCGATGGACCCCTCCCTGCCCGCGCGCCGCCTGAACCTGGAGCAGACGGCGGGCTTCGAGACGGCGTTCCAGTCCTTCGCGAAGGACTGCGTGAAGCAGCCGGACTGCCCCCTCGGCGACAAGGGCACCACCCCCGACCAGGTCGGCAAGAACCTCAAGTCCTTCTTCGACGACCTGGACGCGAAGCCCCTCCCCGCCGGCGACGCAGACGGCCGCAAGCTCACCGAGTCCCTCGCCACCACCGGTGTGATCGCGGCGATGTACGACGAGGGCGCCTGGCAGCAGCTGCGCGAGTCCCTCACCTCGGCGATCAAGGAGAAGGACGGCGCGGGCCTGCTGATCCTCTCCGACAGCTACTACGAGCGCGAGGCCGACGGCGGCTACAGCAACCTGATGTTCGCCAACGCCGCCGTGAACTGCCTCGACCTCCCCGCCGCCTTCACCTCCCCGGACGAGGTGCGCAAGGCCCTCCCCGACTTCGAGAAGGCATCCCCGGTCTTCGGCGAGGGCCTGGCCTGGTCCTCCCTGAACTGCGCGTACTGGCCGGTGCGGCCCACGGGCGAGCCGCACCGCATCAAGGCGGCGGGCGCCACCCCGATCGTCGTCGTCGGCACCACCCGAGACCCGGCCACCCCCTACCGCTGGGCCGAGGCCCTGGCCGACCAGCTCTCCTCCGGCCGCCTCCTCACCTACGAGGGCGACGGCCACACCGCCTACGGCCGCGGCAGCGCCTGCATCGACTCCGCGATCAACACGTACCTGCTGACCGGCACGGCCCCGAAGGACGGCAAGCGCTGCTCCTGACCACGCGGATTCCCTCGTACCGGCCGCGGAGCCCGAGCGCCCGGGGCCGGTACGAAGCACCCCCGGAAACTGTGTAGACTTACCGACGTTGCTGATCGCACCATGGGTGCACAGCGCGCCGCCTTAGCTCAGATGGCCAGAGCAACGCACTCGTAATGCGTAGGTCTCGGGTTCGAATCCCGAAGGCGGCTCGGAGAAAGGCCAGGTCGGTTACTCCCGATCTGGCCTTTTTGCGTCTCGGGAGGCGTTCTTCCCCGCCGTTACGGAAAGGGCCCCGCCCAGTCCGCCGGCCGTGTGCGTCCGCTTGCCGGTCCCCGTCGGAGCGCGCAGCCTGGGCGTTGTGACCCTCTCCCATGGCACGCTGGCGCACCGGCTCATCGCCGACCATCTCGTCGACGGGAAGATGGAGCCGGGCGGCGAGATCGGACTGCGGATCGACCAGACCCTCACCCAGGACGCCACCGGCACCCTGGTGATGCAGGAGCTCGACGCCCTCGGCCTGGACCGGGTCCGTACCGAGGTCAGCGTCCAGTACGTCGACCACAACCTGCTCCAGGCGGACGAGCGCAACGCCGAGGACCACGCCTTCCTGCGCTCCGCGTGCCGTCGCTTCGGCATCTGGTACTCCAAGCCGGGCAACGGCGTCTCGCACCCCAGCCACATGCAGTACTTCGGTGTCCCCGGCAGGACGTTGGCCGGGTCCGACTCGCACACCTGTGCCGCGGGCGCGCTCGGCATGCTGGCCCTGGGCACCGGCGGCCTGGAGGTCGCGCTCGCGATGGCCGGACGGCCCCTGCACGTGACCATGCCGGAGATCTGGGGCATCCGGCTGACCGGCAGCCTGCCGGAGTGGGTGAGCGCCAAGGACGTGGTGCTGGAGCTGCTGCGGCGGCACGGCGTCAAGGGAGCGGTCAACCGGATCCTGGAGTACCACGGTCCGGGACTGGAAGGGCTGACGGCCATGGACCGGCACGTCATCGCCAACATGGGCGCCGAGCTCGGCGCGACCACCTCCGTCTTCCCCTCCGATGCCGCAGTACGGGCCTTCCTGCGCGCCGAGGACCGCGAGGCCGACTTCCGTGAACTGGCCGCCGAGCCGGACGCCGTGTACGACCGCACCGACGAGATCGACCTCTCCACCCTCGAGCCGCTCATCGCCCGTCCCACCTCGCCCGGCAACGTCGTGCCGGTGCGCTCGGTGGCGGGCGAACCCATCGGGCAGGCCGTCATCGGCTCCTCCGCCAACCCGGGACTGCGCGACTTCGCCATCGCCGCCGCCGTCGTCGCCGGCCGTCAGACCCACGCGGCCGTCAGCTTCGACGTCAACCCCACCTCGCGCGAGATCCTCGCCGACCTGACCAGGATGGGCTCGACCTTCGACCTGATCACCGCCGGCGCCCGGATCCACCAGGCCGGCTGCCTGGGCTGCATCGGCATGGGCCAGGCCCCGGCGGCCGGCCGCAACAGCCTGCGCACCTTCCCGCGCAACTTCCCCGGCCGCTCCGGCACCGAGGACGACGCGGTGTGGCTGTGCTCCCCGGAGACCGCCGCCGTCTCCGCGCTCACCGGCGAGATCACCGACCCCCGGGACTGGGCGGACCGGGAGGGCGTGCCGTATCCGCGGCTCCGGCTGCCCGAGCACGCGTCGGTCAACCGCTCGATGCTGGAGCCCCCGCTGCCGCCCGAGCAGGCGGCGCACGTCGCGCTCGAACGGGGACCCAACATCTCCGGGCTCCCCGAGTTCGACCCGCTGCCCGACCTGCTGGCGGGGCCGGTCCTGCTCAAGTGCGGCGACAACGTCTCCACCGACGAGATCTCCCCGGCCGGCGCGAAGGCACTGCCGTACCGTTCGAACATCCCCAGGCTCGCGGAGTTCACCTTCACCCGGCTCGACCCGGACTACCCGCGGCGCGCCGCCGAACTGGCCGACGACGGCGGGCCGGGCCGGCACTTCGTCGTCGGCGGGGAGAACTACGGCCAGGGCTCCTCCCGCGAGCACGCCGCCATCACCCCGCGTCACCTGGGGCTGCGTGCCGTGGTCGCCAAGTCCTACGCCCGTATCCACTGGCAGAACCTGGCCAACTTCGGGGTATTGCCGCTCGAGTTCGAACAGGCGGACGACTACGACCGTATCGACGCCGGCGACCGGCTACGGCTCGAGAACCTGCACGCCTCGCTCGCCCCCGGAGCCGAGCCCCGCCTGCGGCTGCGCAACACCACCAAGGACGAGACCTACCCGGTCCGCCACCACCTCTCCGACGGCCGCCGCCGCACCGTACTCGCCGGAGGAACGATCGCGGCCCTCGCCCGCGAGGAGCGGCAGCACCCCGGAGAATGACCCGCTGCCGCCCTGATGGGTGGACCGTGCCTGCATGGGCCGCCCGGCGAGGGGCACACCGTAGACATGGAAGAGGCGCCTGTGATCGTGCAGCCGCCGAGCCCCGACGGCGGCAGGCGGGTCGCGATCCGCGGTGAGTACGCCGGGATCGCGTACCACCTGCTCGACGTGGTCGAGTTCCTGCGCCGGGCGGGTCTGCCCGAGTCCGACACGACGCTCGACGACCCCGGGCTGATCGAGTGGCGGGGCGGTGGGCCGGAGGCCTGGGCGGCGGACGAGTAACGCCCCGGGCCCGGTGACCGGCCGGGCGGGCGGGACGTGCGGCGCCCTTGTGCCACCACCCCGGTTCCCGGTACGGGAAGGGAGGCAGTGACGTGGCCCGGATCCTCGTGAGGGACGACGACCTCGTGGTGCGCCTCTCCTGGCGGGAGAGGGCCGCCGCGCGCCGCGGGACCGTGCGCGTGCCGCTGACGGCCGTACGCCGGGTGACGGTGGAACCCGACTGGTGGCGGGCCCTGCGCGGAGTGGCTCTGCACGGGGTCTGGATTCCCGGCGTGCTGAGCGCCGGCACGCGGGGGCACGCCGGCGGACGGGACTTCGTGGCCCTTCGGCCCGCCGGGCCCGTGGTGTGCGTGGAACTGCGGTCCACGGCTCCCTTCGACTTCCTGGCCGTCTCGGTCCCGGGCGACGCGCAGGCCGTGGCGGAAGGGCTGCGGCGTTCCGCACCGGACATCGACGCGTCCACCGCCTGGCGGCAGCCCCTCCCCGTCGCCGAGGAGACGGAGACCTCCTGGCGGGAGCTGGACATGTACCGCAAGCGCTGAGCGCGCGGTCGTGCCCCCGGACGCCGGCATCGAAGTCGCAAGCCGCCAGCTCTGCCTTTTGTGTCCTGCCGCCACCCCCCGAGCCCGCTCATTTCGCGTCCGCGTAGCACTCCACCACCGCCGTCGTGAACGGGAACCGCACCGGCGTCGCCCCGAACGTCAGCCGCCCCGCCAGCTCCGCCGCGTCCCGGATCGCCGCGACGACGGTGTCGGCCTCCTCCTCGGGACAGTGCACGATCACCTCGTCGTGCTGGAAGAAGACCAGCTCGGCCGCCAGGTCCGCGCAGGCCCGGCGCAGCGCGGCGAGCAGCAGCAGGGCCCAGTCGGCCGCGCTGCCCTGGACGACGAAGTTGCGGGCGAAGCGGCCCCGGGCGCGGGCGTTGGTGGACGCGTACCCCGGCACCCACTCCTGCGGGCGGCCCGCGGTGTCGGCGGGGTCGTCCTGCGGCAGGCCCGCCTCCTCGACGCCGTCGGCCGCCCCGGCCGCGGGCGGGCAGGTGCGGCCCAGCCAGGTGCGCACCAGCCGGCCCTCCTCGCCGGCGCGGGCCGCGTCGTCGACGTACGCCACCGCCCTGGGGAAGCGGCGTCGGAGCGTGGCGAGGTTCTTGAGGCCGTCGCCGGAGGTCTGGCCGTAGACGGCGCCGAGCACGGCGAGCTTGGCATGGGCGCGGTCGCCGGCGAAGGCGCGGTCGGAGACGGACTGGTAGAGGTCGGTCTCCCGGCCGGCCACCTCCATCAGGCCGGGGTCGCGGGAGATCGCCGCCAGCACGCGCGGCTCCATCTGGTCGGCGTCGGCGACGACCAGCCGCCAGCCCGGGTCGGCGACGACGGCCCGCCGGATCACCTTGGGGATCTGAAGCCCGCCCCCGCCGTTGGTCACCCAGCGCCCGGTGACCGTGCCGCCGGCCAGGAACTCGGGGCGGAACCGCCCGTCGCGCACCCAGTCCTGGAGCCAGGACCAGCCGTGGGCGACCCAGATCCGGTACAGCTTCTTGTACTCGATCAGCGGCTTCACGGCCGGGTGGTCCACCGACTCCAGCTCCCAGCGGCGGGTGGAGCCGACCTTCACGCCCGCCTGCGCGAACGCCTTGACCACGTCGGCGGGCAGGTCGGGCCGTACCCGGCGGCCGAACGCCGCCGACACCTCCTCGGCCAGCTCGGCCAGGCGGCGCGGCTCGCCCCCGCCCGCATACCGCTCGCCCAGCAGGCCGTGCAGCACCTCGCGGTGCACGTCGGCGCGCCAGGGCAGACCCGTGCGGTTCAGCTCGGCGGCGACCAGCATCCCCGCCGACTCGGCGGCCGTCAGCAGCCGCATCCGGTCCGGGTGCTCGCAGCGCTCGTGCCGGCGCTGCTGCTCGGCGTAGACGGCGAGCAGGTCGGTGAGGGGGAGGTGGACGGCCTGGGGTTCGAACAACGACGACTGCGCGCCCGGCTCGGCGGAGCGCTGCGGCGGGTCGGGCGGCACGGGTCCGCCGTGCAGCCGGGCCAGGGCGGCCGCGGCCGAGCGCGGCTCGCCGTACCGCCCCTCGTGGCCGAGCAGGAGGGTCTCGGCGGCCTCCACGTCGTAGCACCGCTCCGCTCGCACCCCCGCGGCGAGCAGGCGCGGCGCGATCTCGGCGGTGGACCGCCACACCCAGCGCGCGACCTCCGGTCTGGCCCGTACGGCCTCGGCGGGATCGCGCTCGCGCCGCACCGGCCCGGCGGGCAGCCCGTCGGGGCCGAGGGGCGCGACGTCCACGCCACCGCCCTCGGCCACCGCGAGCGCCCACCTCTCGGCCATGACGCGAGTGTCGCACCGGGGTCTGACAACGGCCCCGGAGCGGCCGGGGCTCAGGCCTCCCCGTCCCCCGTTCGGCCTTCCCCGCCCTTCTCGGTCACCTCGATGAACTGCGCCAGCGCCTCCGTGACGAAGCGCTCGGTGGCCTCCTTGGTGAGGCCGAGCCCGCTGAGCACACCCGCGCCGTCCTCGTGCTCCAGCAGGGCGAGCAGGATGTGCTCGGTGCCGATGTAGTTGTGGCCGAGGCGCAGGGCCTCGCGGAAGGTGAGTTCGAGGACCTTCTTGGCGGCGGGCCCGTAGGGCACCAGCTCCGGGACCTCGGCGGCGGCGGGCGGGAGGGCGGCGAGCGCCGCCTCGCGGACCGCGTCGAGGGTGACGCCCTGCCTGGCGATCGCCTTGGCGGACAGGCTCTCGTGCTGCGTGAGCAGGCCGAGGACGAGATGCTCGGGCAGGCCCTCGGCGTTGCCGGCGGTCTTGGCCGCGTTGTGGGCGGCCATCACGGCCTCCCGCGCGCGGGTCGTGTAGCGGCTGAAGCCCTGGCTCGCGTCCAGGTCGGCGGACTCCTTGGGCACGAAGCGCTTCTGCGCCGCCTGCCGGGTGACGCCCATGCTTTTGCCGATGTCCGTCCAGGACGCGCCCGAACGCCGGGCCTGGTCCACGAAGTGGCCGATGAGGTGGTCGGCCACCTCACCGAGGTGCTCGCCCGCGATGACGGCGTCCTGGAGTTGTTCCAGGGGCTCCTGGTGCACCTTCTTGATCGCGGTGATGAGTTCGTCGAGGCGTACGGATGACGTGATGCTCGGGTCGGTCGTCATGTGTCAACCGTAGGTTGCGCTCCCGTCACTGTCAACCGATGGTTGACAGTCCTTTTCCGTTCGGCGGTCGTGGCACCATCGCCGGGTGAGTACGCCCCGCACCGTCGACCGTGCCTTCGAGACCGCCCTGTACGACACCGGCGACGACGCCCTCGACACGGCGGCCTCGCTGCTGGCGGCCGATCCGGCGGCGGATGCCGAACTCCTCGCCCGGGGAGAGGAGTTCGTGGCCACGGCCTGGCGGCGGGGCTGGCAGCCGGCCGACCTCGTCCGGATCGTGCGGCGCGAACTCGACGACGTGCACGTGCGGCTGGTGGCCGCGCTGATCCGCGCCCAGGCGCCGCACGACCGCCCGCGCGGGCCCCGCTGGGCCGCCCAGCTCGACGCCGTACCGGATCAGGCGCCGCCGCGCACCGACCGTTTCTCGCACGCCACGGACGTACTGCGGCTGTACCGCCTGCTGCTGCGGCTGCCCGCGCTGGAGCCGCTGGACGACGCGCCGGGCGCGCCTCGTCGCGAGGCCCGGCCCGAGTCGCGTGCCCTCGCCCGCATCCGCGCGCTGCTCGCCAAGGCGGAGGCGACCGGGTACCCCGAGGAGGCGGAGGCGCTGAGCGCCAAGGCGCAGGAGCTGATGGCCCGGCACAGCGTCGACGAGGCGCTGCTGGCCGCGCGGGCCCAGGGGTCCGCGGTCTCGCCCGACACCCCCGGAGCGTGCCGGATCGGGGTGGAGCCGCCCTACGAGCAGGCCAAGGCGGTGCTGCTGGACGCGGTGGCCGACGCCAACCACTGCGGGGCCGTGTGGAACGAGCCCTTCGGCTTCTCCACCGTCGTCGGCTTCGAGGCCGACCTGGAGGCGGTCGAACTCCTCTACACCTCACTGCTGGTGCAGGCCGAGACCGCGATGACGAAGGCGGAGGCCGGGCAGCGGGCCGGCGGGCGCAAGCGCACCAAGACCTTCCGGCAGTCGTTCCTCGCCGCCTACGCCCACCGCGCGGCCACCCGGCTGCGGGCCGCGGCCGAGGCGGCCACCGCCGAATCCGCCGCGACCGGCGCGGCGGCGGACGTGAACCTCCTGCCGGTGCTCGCCTCCCGGGAGGTGGCGGTCACCGAGCGGCTGGAGCGGCTGTTCCCGGAGACGACCACGACCCGCCTGCGCGGCGTCTCGGACGCGGCGGGCTGGACGGAGGGCACCCGCGCGGCCGACGACGCCCACGTCGAACGCCGACGGCCCTTGCGCTAGTCCGCCGACGGGGGGGCCGGACCGGCCGGTTCGGGAGCGGACCGGCCCGGTTCAGGAGCCGAGGCCCTCGGTCGGCAGTCCGGGCGGCATCGAACCGCCCTCGGACCTGGTGTACGTCTCCTCGCCGACGCCGCCCTCCCACGTCACCTTGAGCGAGGTGTCGTCGACCGACTCGACCGTGCCGGTCGCCCGGTCGTCGCCGCCCGTGCACTTCAGGCGGATCGTCCGGGTGCCCGAGGTCTCGGCGGCGGTGCCGCTGCACACGGTCCCGCCGGTGGCGAAGAGGGCGGCCTTGTCGCCGGTGACCATCAGGGCGACCGCCTGGCCGTCGGAGGTCGCCAGCCAGCTGCCCTCCAGCTCGCCGGCGGCACCCGCCGACGGCGACCCGCCGCCGGAACCGCCGGTCTCCGCGCTCGCGGAGGCGCTGGGCGCCGCGGACGACGCGTCACCACCGCCGGAACCGCCCCCGGAACCGCCGTCCGAGCCGTCGTCGGAGCACGCGGTCAGCGCCAGCGCGCCCACCAGCCCGACGGCCATGGCCGCGGCCCGCACGGAGCGCCGCCCCGAGCGTCGCCCCGAGCGCGGGCGTGGCCCCGGGGCGCGGTCGGGGGCGCCCGCAGCCCCGCCCCCGGCCGTACGCGCCGCGTGCGCCGTGCTCGCCGTACTGTCCACAGTCACCCCTGCCACCGCAAGCTCCAAGCTGTCGCCGGACGGCCGTTCGGCCCCAAGACAGCCGCAAGCTACCAGGACGACTTGCGGACCCCGGGCAGATGTCCGGCGTGCGCCTGCTCACGCAGATTGACCCGGGAGAGCCCGAAGACCCTGAAGTACCCGCGCGGGCGCCCGTCGACCTGGTCGCGGTTGCGCACCCGCGTGGGGCTCGCGTCGCGCGGCTGCCTGCGCAGTTCCCGTTGGGCGGCGAGCCGTTCGGCCTCCGTGGACGAGGGGCGGCGGACGATCTCCTTCAGCTCGGCCCGGCGCGCCGCGTACCGCGCGACGATCTCCCGCCGCCGCTCGTTCTTCGCGACCTTGCTCTTCTTCGCCATCAGATCCTCACTCCCCGGGCACGGATGCGCGCCACCGCCGCCTCGACGCCGATGGAGTCGACCGTCCTGATCCCCTTCGTGCTCAGCCGCAGCCGCACGTGCCGGTTCTCGCTCGGCAGCCAGTAGCGCTTGGTCTGGATGTTGGGGTCGAAGCGGCGCGAGGTGCGCCGGTGGGAGTGGGAGACGCGGTTGCCGAAACCGGGCTCGGTCCCGGTCAGCATGCAGTGGGCGGACACGGTGACGTACCTCTCCTCCGGGCCGGAAGGGCCCTAGCTGTTAATGGAATTCATTTTCAGTAAGATAGCAGCATGGCACGCAACGAACTCCGTCCGGTCATCAAGCTCCGGTCCACCGCCGGGACCGGCTACACCTACGTCACCCGCAAGAACCGCCGCAACGACCCGGACCGGCTGGTCCTGCGCAAGTACGACCCGACGGCCGGCCGGCACGTCGACTTCCGAGAGGAGCGCTGAGGCACCGTGCGCAAGGGCATCCACCCCGAGTACCGCCCGGTCGTCTTCCGCGACCGCGCCGCCGACTACGCCTTCCTCACCCGCTCGACCATGACCAGCGAGCGCACCGTCGAGTGGGAGGACGGCCACACCTACCCGGTCGTCGACGTCGAGATCTCCCACGTCAGCCACCCCTTCTACACCGGCACCGCCCGCGTCCTGGACACCGCCGGACGCGTGGAGCGCTTCGAGCGCCGGTACGGCAAGGAGGGCGGGGCGTGAGCGGGCCGGGCCCCCGCCACGACCTGCCGGTGGTGATCGTCGGGGGGCTGCACGCCGACGCGCGCCGGGCGGCCGTGGCGCGGCTGCTGGCCGACGTTCCGGGCAGCGTCGTCCTCCACCACGACCTGGCGACGGCCACCGCGGGCACGGTCGTGCGGACCGTGCGGGACGCCACCGGCATCCTCGACGCGGGCGAGGCACCCCTGGTCAACGACTGCGCGTGCTGCGCCCTGCGCGAGGACCTCGTGCCCGAACTGGTCCGGCTCGCGGAGGCCGGCGGCACCCCGCTCGCGGTGGTCGAGCTGTGGGACTCCGTCGAGCCCAAGGCGATGGCGGAGGTGGTCACCGCCGGCGGCTTCACCGTCACCGGCGTGATCACCGCCGTCGACCCGGCCCTCGTCCTGCCGTACCTGGGCAACGGCGACGACCTCGCCGAGGGGGGCCTCGCCGCGGCGGCCACCGACCAGCGCACCGTCGCCGACACCTTCGCGCGGCAACTGGAGTACGCCTCCGTCCTGGCCCTCGCCGAGTCCCTCCCCGGCTCGCCGGAGGCCGACGACGAGGACCGCGAGCTGCTCACCCAGCTCCATCCGACAGCCCGCCGGGTCCCGATCGGCCACGGTGACCCGGCGGGCGCCCCGGCCCCGTCCGTATCCGCGCCCTCGGAGCTGGCGCGGGCCGCCCTCGCCGGGTTCGACGTGGAGGCCGCGGCCGCCGCCCAGCACCCGGCCTGCGCCCTGCTGCCCGCCGAGGCCGACGCGCACGGCGTCGCCACCCTGGTCTGGCACCGCCGCCGCCCCTTCCACCCGGAGCGGCTGTACGCGGCGCTGGAGGACCTGACCTGCGCCGCGGCCCGCAGCCGGGGTCGGTTCTGGCTCGCCGGCAAGGGGGACACGCTGCTGCACTGGGATGCCGCGGGCGGCGCCCTGTGCGTGGAGAGCGCGGGCCCGTGGCTCGCCGCGCTCCCCGACGCCGCCTGGGAACTGGTGCCGCCCGTACGCCGTGCCGCCGCCGCGCTGGACTGGCACCCCGAGCACGGCGACCGCTGCCAGCACCTGGTCTTCACCTCCCCCGGCCTCGACCGCGACGGCCTGGAACGGCTCCTGGAGTCCTGCCTGCTGACCGACGCCGAGTACGCCGCGGGACAGGCCGCCTGGGAGCGGCTGCCGCCCGCCTTCGACACCCTCCTGGAGGTCTGACCCGATGCCCCGACCCCGTAAGAACGAGCGCGCGTCCGCCCGGCAGCGCCCCAACCCGCTGGACCGGGCGGGGGTGACGTACATCGACTACAAGGACACCGAACTGCTGCGGAAGTTCCTCTCCGACCGCGGCAAGATCCGCAGCCGCCGCGTCACCCGCGTGACGTCCCAGCAGCAGCGGCAGCTGGCCAGGGCGATCAAGAACGCGCGCGAGATGGCGCTGCTGCCGTACGGCACCCGCTGACCGGCCCGCCGCACCCGGCGCACCAACGGCACCACCGGGGCCCACCCGTAGCGACCGGGCCCCGGTGGTGTCGCATGTTGTTGCATATTCTTCGAATTCGGGGGCACATGCGGGAACGACTTCCCGGGACCCGGCGTCGTAGAGGGCAGGGCTCGGTAAAGCGGTCGTCAAAGCTGTAACCGCGGGAGCACCGCGCGTGCACGTGCATTTGCTCATGCATCTGCACGTGAACAGGGTTATGATCCGGATCAGTTGACCACTGCATCAATGGCCACATCAGCCAGTGCACCAGCCACCGGGGAGCGACCTGTGGACCACGACGTGTACGACGTGTACAACGGCATGGCCGCCACGCAGTTGCACGATGCGGCCTGGCAGAAGAGCCGGCGCAGCAACTCGCAGGGTTCGTGCGTGGAGTTCGCGCGCCTGCCCGACGGCGCGGTGGCGGTGCGCAACTCCCGCTTCCCGGACGGGCCCGCGCTCGTCTACACGCGTGCCGAGAT
The DNA here is from genome assembly GCF_003950055.1 of Streptomyces sp. KPB2. Classification (NCBI taxonomy): domain Bacteria; kingdom Bacillati; phylum Actinomycetota; class Actinomycetes; order Kitasatosporales; family Streptomycetaceae; genus Streptomyces; species Streptomyces sp. KPB2. The sequence goes on along the minus strand of NZ_CP034353.1, from coordinate 3,774,354 downwards.
CGAGGCCATGCTGCTGGGCGTCAAGGACGGCGAGTTCGACCACCTGATCGCGGGCTGACGGACCGACGGACCGACGGGCAGACGGACTGAAGAGCCGACGGACCGACGGGCCGGCCCGCAACGGTCCGGAGCCGGGCCGCCCCGTCTCCGGCTAGATCCGGAACAGTGCCCAGACCACCTTGCCGTTGAGGGTCCCGGCGAGCGGGTGCCAGCCCCAGCTGTCGCTGAAGGAGTCGACGAGGAACAGGCCCCGGCCCGACTCCGCCGAGAAGTCGTCCGTCTCGCGGGCCACCGGGCTGTCGTGGCTGGGGTCGCGCACCGCGCACACCAGCCGTTCCGTCCAGCGCATCAGATGCAGCCGTACGGGACCGTGCCGCTCGTCGTGGCGCGGGGTGTCCGCGGGGAGGGCGTGCCGCAGGGCGTTGGTGACGAGTTCGGAGACCACCAGGCAGACGTCGTCGAAGCGGTCGCCGGTGTCCCAGCCGTCGAGTGTTCTGCGGGTGAACCGCCGGGCCTCGCGCACCGCTTCGTAACGGGGCGGCAGGGCGCAGGAGGCGGCGTTCGACACGGCTGCGGGGTCGAGTGGCGGAAGGCCCTGCCGTAACGGCTCGAGCATGGTCGATCCATTCGTCCCCATGCGAGGCACTCCCGGGAATTCGCGGTCGTAGCGATATGGCGCGGTGGTGCGGGGACCATGGTTTCGGATGCGTACCGCAGATGCAAGGGCAGATGCACGTGCAGGTGACCGAAATGGACCTGCCCGTACCGCTTGTTGGCCAATTTTTCCGTCATCTTCGCCTCATCTTCAACTCCTTCGACGGCCGGTTCCGGTCCACCGGGTGCAGGATCCTGCACGATTCCTTTGGCTCGATTCCGTTTCCGTAACCGGACGAGTACTGCTCGGAGTGTTTTAGTGGCAGACTTCGGCCCCTGAAGACGGTTGGGGAGGCTGGCGAACGTGAGCGCGGGAGAGCCCGGATCGGTGGTGCGGCGCATGCTGCTCGGATCACAACTCAGGCGACTGCGTGAGACGCGGGGGATCACGCGAGAGGCGGCGGGCTACTCGATCCGCGCCTCGGAGTCGAAGATCAGCCGGATGGAGCTGGGCCGGGTGAGCTTCAAGACCAGGGACGTCGAGGACCTGCTGACGCTCTACGGCATCACGGACGAGCAGGAGCGCGCCTCCCTGCTCTCCCTGGCCAAGGAGGCCAATGTCGCGGGCTGGTGGCACAGTTACTCCGACGTGCTGCCCAGCTGGTTCCCCACCTACGTCGGCCTGGAGGGCGCCGCCTCGCTGATCCGCGTCTACGAGGTGCAGTTCGTGCACGGCCTGCTGCAGACCGAGGAGTACGCCCGCGCGGTGGTCCGGCGCGGCATGAAGGGCGCCGGCGACGCGGACGTCGAGCGGCGGGTGGCGCTGCGTCTGGAGCGGCAGAAGCACCTGGTCGCGGAGAACGCCCCCGAGTTCCACATCGTGCTCGACGAGGCGGCCCTGCGCCGCCCGTACGGCGACCGCGAGGTGATGCGCGGCCAGCTGCAGCACCTGATCGAGATGTCCGAACGCCCCAATGTGCGCCTCCAGGTGATGCCGTTCGGCTTCGGCGGGCACTCCGGCGAGAGTGGCGCGTTCACGCTCCTCAGCTTCCCCGAGTCCGACCTCTCCGACGTCGTCTACCTGGAGCAGCTCACCAGCGCGCTGTACCTGGACAAGCAGGAGGACGTCACCCAGTACGAGACGGCGCTGAAGGAACTCCAGCAGGACAGTCCGGGCCCGCACGAGAGCCGTGACCTTCTGCGAGGACTCCTTCAACTCTCCTGAAACATAAGTACGATGACGCTCAATCAGGCGGCTCGCGCTCGCGGCGGCTGCGGCAGTTGAGGGGATTGAGGGTTCTCATGTCGTCGTACTTCACCGACCTCGCCCAGCAGTACATCGACGGCGAGTGGCGCCCGGGCACCGGCTCCTGGGACATCATCGACTTCAACCCGTACGACAACGAGAAGCTGGCCTCGGTCACCATAGCCACCGTCGACGAGGTCGACGCCGCCTACCGGGCCGCCGAGCGTGCGCAGAAGCAGTGGGCCGCGACCAACCCGTACGCGCGCCGCGCGGTGTTCGAGAAGGCGCTGCGCCTGGTGGAGGAGCGCGAGGAGGAGATCAGCGAGGCGATCGTCGCCGAGCTGGGCGGCACCCGGCTGAAGGCCGCCTTCGAGCTGCACCTCGCCAAGGAGTTCCTGCGCGAGGCGGTCCACCTGGCGCTGGCGCCCGAGGGCCGGATCATCCCCTCGCCCGTCGACGGCAAGGAGAACCGCGTCTACCGCGTACCGGTCGGCGTCGTGGGCGTCATCAGCCCCTTCAACTTCCCCTTCCTGCTCTCCCTGAAGTCGGTCGCCCCGGCCCTCGCCCTGGGCAACGGCGTCGTCCTCAAGCCGCACCAGAACACGCCGATCGTCGGCGGCACGCTGGTCGCGAAGATCCTGGAGGACGCCGGACTGCCGGGCGGCCTGCTCAACGTCGTGATCACCGACATCGCGGAGATCGGCGACGCCTTCATCGAGCACCCGGTGCCGAAGGTGATCTCCTTCACCGGCTCCGACAAGGTCGGCCGCCACGTGGCCACCGTCTGCGCCGCGAACTTCAAGCGCTCCGTCCTCGAACTGGGCGGCAACAGCGCCCTGGTGGTCCTCGACGACGCCGACGTCGACTACGCCGTCGACGCCGCCGTCTTCAGCCGCTACGTCCACCAGGGCCAGGTCTGCATGGCCGCCAACCGCGTGCTGGTCGACCGTGCGGTGGCCGACGAGTTCACCGAGAAGTTCGTCGCCAAGGTGAAGACCCTGAAGGCCGGCGACCCGCGCGACCCGGCCACCGTCATCGGCCCGGTGATCAACTACTCGCAGGCCGACGCGCTCTCCGGCGTGGTCGAGCAGGCGCTCGCCGAGGGTGCCACCGCCCTGGTGCGCGGCTCGGTCACCGACAACCTCGTCGAGCCTTCCGTGCTCACCGGCCTGCCCGCCGACTCCGCGCTGCTCCAGCAGGAGGTGTTCGGCCCGGTCGCCTTCCTCGTTGCCTTCGACGGCGAGGAGGAGGCCGTGCGCCTGGTCAACGACACGCCGTACGGGCTGAGCGGCGCCGTGCACACGGGCGACGTCGAGCGGGGCGTCGCGTTCGCCAAGCGGATCGACACCGGCATGTTCCACGTGAACGACGGCACCGTGCACGACGAGCCGATCGTCCCCTTCGGCGGCGAGAAGCACTCCGGCCTCGGCCGCCTCAACGGCGACACCATGCTGGACGCCTTCACCTCCCAGAAGTGGATCTCGGTGCAGCACGGGCGCAGCGGCTTCCCGTTCTGAGGGCCCCGGCGGGCCGAGCCCGGCGCCGGATCTAGGCTGGAGCCATGTCAGCGATCCGTCTCCTCGTGCTCGGCGCCGTCCGCCAGCACGGGCGGGCCCACGGCTACCAGGTGCGCAACGACCTGGAGTACTGGGGCGCGCACGAGTGGTCCAACGCCAAGCCCGGCTCGATCTATCACGCGCTGAAGCAGATGGCGAAACAGGGACTGCTCGTGGCGCACGAGATCGCGCCGTCCACGGCCGGCGGGCCGCCGCGCGTGGAGTACGAGATCACGGAGCAGGGCACCGAGGAGTACCTCGCCCTGCTCCGCGAGTACCTCACCGCCTACGACCAGCGGCCGGACGTGCTGACCGCGGCGCTCGGCTTCATGGTCGACCTCCCGCGCGAGGAGGCGCTCGCGCTGCTGGAGGAGCGGGTGCGGAAGATCGACGAGTGGCGCGCCGCCGTCACCGAGTACTACATGCCCGCGGAGGGGCCCGGCCAGTACGGGCACATCGGCGAGATCATGAACTACTGGGTCCACTCCGCCGACTCCGGCGCCGAGTGGACCCGGGGCCTCATCGAACGCGTCCGGGGCGGCGCGTACACCTTCGCCGGTGAGGGCGAGCCGTTCGTCGGCGTGCTGGCCGAGGGCGAGGAGAACCCCTTCGCGGCGGGACGGCCGCACTACGGGGACGCCCGCTAATCAAGTTTGACTAAGGCAGGGCGAGGGCATACTTTCGTGGGCCGGTAGTCAAATTTGGCTAGCGCTCTCGGAGTGAGCGCGAAGGGGGAGTGACAGTGGCCGACACGGCGATCACCGTCGAAGGCGCACGCAAGAGGTACGGCGGCAAGAACGCACTGGACGGGCTCGACCTGACCGTCACGCGCGGCACGGTGCACGGCGTACTGGGCCCGAACGGAGCCGGCAAGACGACCCTGGTCCGCATCCTGTCCACGCTGCTGCGGCCGGACGCGGGCCGCGTCGAGGTGGCGGGGCACGACGTCGTCGCCGAGGCGTACGCGGTGCGGCTGCGCATCGGCCTGCTCGGCCAGCACGCGGCGCTCGACGAGGAGCTGGGCGGCCGGCAGAACCTGGAGATGTTCGGCCGCCTGCATCACCTGGGCGCCCGGCGGGCACGCGCACGTGCCGACGAACTGCTCGCCCGCTTCGACCTCGCCGACACCGGACGCAAACCGGTCGGCGCCTACAGCGGAGGCATGCGGCGCCGCCTGGACCTGGCCGCGTCCCTCATCACCGAACCGGAGGTCCTCTTCCTGGACGAACCCACCACCGGCCTGGACCCGCGCGGCCGCGCGGAGGTGTGGGCCTCGGTCCGCTCCTTGGTCGGCGCCGGTACGACGGTCCTGCTCACCACCCAGTACCTGGAGGAGGCCGACCAGCTCGCCGACCGCATCTCCGTCGTCGACGCCGGCCGGGTCGTCGCCGACGGCACCGCGGACGAACTCAAGGCCGCGACCGGCGGCGACCGCGTCGACGTCGTCCTGCGCGACGCCGGCCAACTGGGCGCCGCCGTCGCCCTGCTCCCGCTCACCGGCGTCCGCGTCGACACCGACCGGCGGCTGCTCAGCGCCCCGGTCACCGACCGGATGGCGGCGCTCTCCGGCGTCGTACGGGCGCTGGAGGAGGCCGGCATCGTGGCCGAGGACGTGGCGCTGCGCCGGCCGACCCTGGACGAGGTGTTCCTGCACCTCACCGACCGCACGAAGGAGGCCGCGTGAGTACGACCGCCGTGCGTACGACCGCCGCGGGTCCCGCGACCCACGCCCTGTCCGACTCCTGGACCATGACCCGCCGCGAGCTGGCCCGCTGGGGACGGCAGCCGGTGACGGTCGTCGTCAACCTGGTCTTCCCCGTCATGCTGCTGCTGATGTTCGGCTACCTGGTCGGCGGCGGGCGCGGAGTGAGCGGCGAGTACGTCGACTACCTGGTCCCCGGCATGCTGGCGCTCACCATGGCCTTCGGCCTGGAGGGCACCATGATCGCCGTCACCCAGGACCTCAACAAGGGCGTCGTCGACCGCTTCCGCTCGCTGCCGATGACCAACGGCGCGGTCCTGGTGGGCCGTTCCGCCGCCGACATGCTCCAGTCGGCGCTCGGTCTCACCGTGCTGATCGGCGTCGGGTACGCGCTGGGCTGGCGGGCCCACGGCGGCCCCGGAGCCTTCCTCGGCGCGGTCGGCCTGCTGCTGCTCTTCCGCTTCGCCATGCTGTGGATCGGCATCTTCCTGGCCCTGGTGGCCGGGAAGCCCGAGCTGGTGCAGGCGGTGCAGATCCTGGTCTGGCCGGTCGGCTTCCTCTCCAACGCCTTCGCCACGCCCGACTCCATGCCCGGCTGGCTGGGCACCGTCGTCGAGTGGAACCCGATGTCCCAGACCGCCACGGCCGTCCGCGACCTCTTCGGCGGCCCCGGCGGCGAGTCCGGCCACGTGTGGGCGGCCCTCGCCTGGCCGCTGGCGCTGCTCGCGGTGTTCTTCCCGCTGGCCGTGGGGAGGTTCGCGCGGCTCAGCCGGTGAGGGCGGCGACGTCGGCACCCCGGCACCCGGCTCACGGGCGGGCGGGGCGCCCGGTGCCGGGCAGGGCGGTGACGAAGCGGGCGGCGCGGTCGAGGAACCGGCGACCACCGTCGAGACGGGACCGGGGTCAGTGGTGGAACCCGGTCGCCGCCCCCTTGTCCCGGGTCAGCGGGTGCGGCTGGCGGCGCAGCTCCGGCAGCAGCCGTTCCAGGTCGGCCAGGAGCAGATCGGCCATGTCCGCCGAGAAACCGTTGCGGCACACCACCCGCAGCACCGACAGGTCCTCGCGGTGCGGCGGGAAGGTGTACGCGGGCACCAGCCAGCCGCCCTCCCGCAGCCGCCGGGACACGTCGAAGACGTCGTACGCCGTCACGTCGTCCGCCGTCGTGAAGGCGAACACCGGCAGCTGGTCGCCGCGCGTCAGCAACCGGAAGTCGCCCAGCGCCGCGACCCGCTGCGCGAGCGAGCCCGCGATGTCCCGGGCGTTCTGCTGCACGGCCCGGTAGCCCTCGCGCCCCAGCCGCAGGAACGTGTAGTACTGCGCCGCCACCTGGGCGCCCGGCCGGGAGAAGTTCAGCGCGAAGGTCGGCATGTCGCCGCCCAGGTAGTTCACGCGGAACACCAGCTCCTCCGGAAGGGCCGCCGAGTCCCGCCACAGCGCCCAGCCGACCCCGGGGTAGACCAGCCCGTACTTGTGTCCCGAGGTGTTGATCGAGGCGACGCGGGGCAGCCGGAAGTCCCACACCAGGTCCTCGTCCAGGAAGGGCGCGACCATGCCGCCGGAGGCCCCGTCGACGTGCACCGGGACGTCGAGGCCGGTGCGCTCCTGGAGGGCGTCCAGGGCCGCGCACAGGTCGGCGATCGGCTCGTAGGAGCCGTCGAAGGTCGAGCCGAGGATGCCGACGACCCCGATGGTGTTCTCGTCGCACAGCTCGGCGGCGGCCTGCGGGTCCAGGTGGAAGCGCTCGCCCTCCATCGGGACCTGCCGGGCCTCCACCTCCCAGAAGTTGCAGAACTTCTCCCAGCAGACCTGCACGTTCACGCCCATGACGAGATTGGGCCGCACGTCCTTCGCCGGGTAGCGGTCGGCGTTGCGCAGCGCCCAGCGCCGCTTCAGCGCCATCCCGGCCAGCATGCACGCCTCGCTCGACCCGGTCGTCGAGCAGCCCACGGCCGCCGCCGGGTCGGGCGCGTGCCACAGGTCGGCGAGCATCGCCACGCAGCGCCGCTCCAGCTCGGCGGTGCGCGGGTACTCGTCCTTGTCGATCATGTTCTTGTCCCGGCACTCGCTCATCAGCACCCCGGCCTGCGGCTCCATCCAGGTGGTGACGAAGGTGGCCAGGTTGAGCCGCGCGTTGCCGTCGAGCATCAGCTCGTCGTGGACCAGGCGGTACGCGGTCTCCGGCGGCAGCGGGGAGTCGGGCAGCCGGTGGGCGGGCGGGGCCTCGGTCATGCCGCCGAGCGGGTTCGCCGCCGCGTGGAAGGGGTTCACGGCGAGCCGGCGCCGGTCGTGATCGCCGTCGTGGGACGGGCGGGGCCCCTGGTGCAGTGACATGCGACCGACGGTAGGCCCGGGCCCCGTGCCCCGCATCCGGGACGGCATCGTGCCGGACCTTCAGCGGACCGGTGCGAGACGGTCGGCGTCCGGGCGCCCGGCACCCAGGTGGGCGGTGAGGAAGCGGGCGGCGCGGTCGAGTGCGGCGTCCGCCTCCTCGAGGCGGCCGTAGTGGAGTTGGTAGACGTGGGGGAGGCCGGGGCCGACTTCGAGTGTGACCTCGACGTCGTCGGCGCCCGCGCGGCCGGCCAGCCGGACCGCGTCGTCGAGCAGCACCTCGTTCGCGCCGGCCTGCACGAGCAGTGGGGGCAGTCCGGCGAGGTCGGCGAAGACCGGGCTGGCCAGGGGGGCCGCCCGGTCGCCCGCACCGACGTAGAGATCGGCGTACGCGCGCACGTCGGCCTCGGTGAAGATGGGGTCGGCGCCCTCCTTGGAACGGATGCTCCCTCCGGTGAGGGTGAGGTCGGCCCAAGGGGAGAAGAGGGCCACGGCGGCGGGCTGCGGCAGCCCTGCTTCCCTGGCCGCGAGCAGTGTGGCTATGCCCAGGCCGCCACCCGCGGAGTCACCGGCCAGGACGAGGTCCCGTGGGTCGGTACCCGTCGACAGCAGCTCGCGGTAGGCGGCGAGCCCGTCGTCCACGGCCGCGGGGAAGGGGTGCTCGGGTGCCAGCCGGTAGTCCACCGACACCGCGCGCAGCCCGGCGCGGCGGGCCAGTTCGCCGGCCAGCCCCGCGTGGGTGTCCGGTGAGCCGACGACGTAGCCGCCGCCGTGCAGGTAGAGCAGCCGGCCGGGGCCGGAGGCCGTGTCCGGGTCCAGCTCCAGGGCCGGCCGCCCGCCCAGGACGGTCCTGCGGCTGACCACCCCGTCCGGCGCGGGGCGGGTGAGGGCCGCGGCGAAACCCTCGCGCTGCTCTTCGGGGGTGGGCGGTGTCTCGGCGCGAGGGGCGGAACGGAGCAAGGCGTCCAGGGCGTCGCGCTGCTGTCGGGACATGCGGGGCCTCCATGGGTCGGCGTGCGAGAATGGATTCCTGGGAATCCATCTGTACGGGGCCAACCGTATTCCGAGGAATATGATTCCTGGGAATCTACTGGAGGTTTTGTGAGCCACATCACCCCGGCCTTCGTCGATCTGGTCCGGGTCGAGACCCGTCTCTACAACGCGGTGAGCGCCCGGCTGCGGGCCGAACAGGGGGTGAGCCTGGGACAGTTCGAGTTTCTGGAGATCATCGACCGCGTGCCGGGGTGCCGCGTGCTCGACATCGTCGGCGAACTGGCGATCACCGTGGGGGCCGTCAGCAAGGCGGTCGACCGGCTGGTCGCCGCGGGCTGGTGCGTGCGGGCCGTGAACCCCCAGGACCGCCGCTCGTCCGTGCTCCGCCTGACCCCCGAGGGTGATCGGCGGTTGACGGCTTCCCGCCCGGTGGTCGAGAGCGCCCTTGCCTCGCTGACCGAGGTGGTTCCTCCCGACGATCTGGAGCGCATCGCCTCGACCCTGGCCGTCCTGCGCGCGCATCTCGAGGAGGGCTCCCACGGCCGCCCGGGCTGAGGGAGCCGACGGCGCGCGGTGGCGCACGGCGCGGCGCGCGGAACGTCCCGGCTTGCACCTCACGTCACGTGAGGCGGCAGCGTGGACGGCGTCAGAGAAGGGAGCGGAAGTGAGCTACTCCGTGGGACAGGTGGCCGGCTTCGCCGGAGTGACGGTGCGCACGCTGCACCACTACGACGACATCGGCCTGCTCGCACCCGGCGAGCGCAGCCACGCGGGCCACCGGCGCTACAGCGACGCCGACCTCGACCGGCTGCAGCAGATCCTGTTCTACCGGGAGCTGGGCTTCCCGCTCGACGAGGTCGCCGCCCTGCTCGATGACCCGGCCGCGGACCCGCGCGCGCACCTGCGCCGCCAGCACGAGCTGCTGTCCGCCCGGATCGAGAAGCTGCAGAAGATGGCGGCGGCCGTGGAGCAGGCCATGGAGGCACGCAGCATGGGAATCAACCTCACGCCGGAGGAGAAGTTCGAGGTCTTCGGCGACTTCGACCCCGACCAGTACGAGGAGGAGGTCAAGGAGCGCTGGGGCGACACCGACGCCTACCGCCAGTCCAAGGAGAAGACCGCCACCTACACCAAGGAGGACTGGCAGCGCATCCAGGACGAGGCCGACGAGCTGACCCGGCGCTTCGTCGCCCTGATGGAGGCCGGCGAGCCCGCCGACTCCGAGGGGGCCATGGACGCCGCCGAGGACCACCGGCAGGGCATCGCCCGCAACCACTACGACTGCGGATACGAGATGCACACCTGCCTGGGCGAGATGTACGTATCGGACGAACGTTTCACGCGAAACATCGACGCCGCCAAGCCGGGCCTCGCCGCCTACATGCGCGACGCGATCCTCGCCAACGCCGTCCGGCACACCCCCTGAGGGTCGGGGTGCGGGCCCTGGCCGCCGCCGTATTCTTCACTTCCCATGGTCCTCAGGTTTCCCCGGGGTACATCACAGCGCACCCCGGGGAACCCCGTGGAACCTGGGACACCGCGGCTGCGTTGTACGTTTGGGCAGCCAGGTCCCGCCCGCCTCCCCCCAGCAGCAGGAGCCACATCCCGTGACCACCCTTGCGCTCGGTCCCGAGTGGATCAGCCCGGACTATCTGATCGAGACGTTCAGTCTGCCGGGCATCCTGCTCATCGTCTTCGCCGAGTCAGGACTCTTCGCGTTCCTGCCCGGCGACTCGCTGCTGTTCACCGCGGGCCTGTTCGTCGCCCAGGGTGAGTTCATCAGCCAGCCGCTGTGGCTGGTGTGCACCCTGATCGTGGCCGCCGCCGTCCTCGGCGACCAAGTCGGCTACATGATCGGCAAGTTCTTCGGGCCCAAGCTCTTCAGCCGCCCCAACTCCAAGCTCTTCAAACAGGAGAACCTGGAGAAGGCGCACGAGTTCATGGACAAGTACGGCCCCAAGGCGATCGTCCTGGCCCGCTTCGTGCCCATCGTGCGCACCTTCGCCCCCATCGTGGCGGGCGCCGGCCGCATGAAGTACCGCACCTTCCTCACGTACAACGTGATCGGCGGCGTGGCCTGGGGCACCGGCGTCACCCTCGCGGGCTACTGGCTCGGCCAGATCGAGTTCATCCGGACCAACGTCGAGGCCATCCTGGTCCTGATCGTCGTGGTCTCGGTCGTCCCGATCGCCATCGAGTACCTGCGCGAGCGCAAGAAGAAGCAGCGCGCCGCCGCCGCGGAACCGGCCCCCGCCGTGTCCCCGCAGCACCAGCCCCAGCCGCAGTACCCGGTCATGGACGACGCCACGACCCAGCTCCGCCGGGTCGACCCGTACGACCAGCCGCAGCAGCAGTACCAGCAGCCGCAGCAGTACCAGCAGCCCCCGCAGCAGCCGTACGCCCAGCAGTACCCGCAGGGCTACGGCGACCAGCCCCACCCCCAGCAGTACGGCGACCAGTACCCGTACAACCAGGGGCGCTGAAAGCGCCCAAGGGGCGCGGGGAACTGCGCGGGCAACCACGACGTGCCCGCACCCGCCGTCGTGCCGTATCCCCCGCCCCCTCAGGCGCCCTAGAACCCCCGGGTACGCTTCGCCGCCCGCCTGCCGGCGGCACTCGCGGCGCCGGGCACCTTCAGGAACAGCCGGGAGATCTCCCCACCGAGGTTCACCCCGATCGCGATGGCCATCGCCAGCGCCACCGCGTTGGAGAGGAACAGCAGCCCCGAGTCGACCTCGCCCTGCGCGATCCCCAGCAGCCCGAAGTAGGTCGCCGAACCGGGCAGCAGCGGCCCGATCGCGGCCGTCGTGTACGGCAGCGCCGACGCGAACCGGTAGCGGGACATCAGCTGCCCGAACAGGCCCACGAGCCCCGCCGCGGCGGCCGTGGAGGCCACCGGTGAGATGTCACCGGCGTAGTGCATGGCGCCGAACACGCACCAGGCGACGCCGCCGTTCAGGGTCACCGCGAGGACGGTCGACCGCTCCTGCTGGAGCAGGATCGCGAAGGCCAGCGACAGCAGCATCGAGGCGAAGATCTGCACGAACGGTTCGTCGCCGGTGCCCAGCGCGGCGTCCGGGTTGAGCTCGGCCCCCAGCTGGACCCCGAAGTACAGCACCACCAGCACCCCGGCGACGATGCTGACGAAGAAGTACATGACCTCCAGCAGACGCGCGGCGGCCGTGATGTAGAAGCCGGTCAGACCGTCCTGCACCCCCGCGACCAGCGCCCGCCCGGGCAGCAGCGCGAACAGCCCACCGGTGATGACCGCGGACGCCTTCACGTCGACGTGCGTCACCGTCAGCGCGACACCCATCGCGGCCGGCGGCATCGCGGCCACCGCGAACTGGTAGAACTCCGGCAGCCCACGCCCGGCGCACAGCCACGCCAGCCGGTCGCCGAGCATCGAGCCGAACATCGCCGCGAAGAACACGGTCAGCCCGCCGCCGACGAGCAGCGAGGCGCCGCCCGCGAGCAGGCCGCTCGCCACGGTCAGCACCCAGGTGGGGTACGGGTGCCGGTTGCGGCGGATCTCCGCGAGGCGCCGGTAGGCCTCCTCCAGGGAGATGTTCGTGTCGGGGTCGCTGAGGTCGTCCACCAGGTGGAAGACGGCCGCGAGCCGGGTGTAGTCGGTGCCCCGGCGGCGCACCGTGCGCGACGCCGTCACCGGGTCGTCCACCAGGGACGGCTGGTGGGAGATCGACAGCAGGGTGAAGGTGACGTTCGGCTCGCAGCGGTCCAGGCCGTAGGACCGGCAGACGGCGAACATGGCCGCCTCCACGTCCTCGGCGCCCTCACCGCCCGCCAGCAGCAGCTCCCCGATACGCAGCGTCAGGTCGAGCACGCGCGGCACGGCGGGGCCGGTCTCGTCGTCGTGCTTCTGCGAGGGCTCGGGCGCGGGCCGCTCGGCCACCGGCATGCGCAGCATGGCGCGCATCCGGTCCTGCCAGGGCACGTCCGTCAGGCTCACCGCCGGGAAGCCGCTCGCCGGGGTGAAGGCGGTCGGCGCCGTCCACGCGCTGTGCGTGCTCGGCATGCTGAACGCCGAGCCCTCGGCGTCCGCGGGGACGGTCTGCGGTGCCTCCAGGCCGTCGGGGAGCGAGAACTCCGAGGTCGTCTCGGACTCGGAGCCGGTGTGCCGCTGGACGGCGAGTCCCTGCGGGATCTCGAACTCGGACGTCGTCGACGACTCGCCGTCGATGGACGCCGCGATGCCGCTGGGCTGCCGGAAGGCACTGCGGGCCTCGTCCGACTGCGGCTTGGGCTCCTCCGCCTCCGTCACCTGCGCAACGCTCCCTGGTACCGACACACCCTCCTGTTGACCTCAGTATGGTCACTCAAACACGAACGGGCCGCACGCGTGTGCGTGCGGCCCGTTACGGGCGCCTTACGGAAGGCCGAACCGCTCAGTGGCCGCCCTGGTCCTTGAAGCGCTTGTAGGACCGCTCGATCTCGGCCTCGGCGTCGCTGCGGCCGACCCAGTCGGCGCCCTCGACGGACTTGCCGGGCTCCAGGTCCTTGTAGACCTCGAAGAAGTGCTGGATCTCCAGGCGGTCGAACTCCGAGACGTGGTGGATGTCACGCAGGTGCTCCACGCGCGGGTCGGTCGACGGCACGCACAGCAGCTTGTCGTCGCCGCCGGCCTCGTCCGTCATCCGGAACATGCCGATCGCGCGGCAGCGGATGAGGCAGCCCGGGAAGGTCGGCTCGTCCAGGATGACCAGCGCGTCCAGCGGGTCGCCGTCCTCGCCGAGGGTGTTCTCGACGAAGCCGTAGTCGGTCGGGTAGGCGGTCGAGGTGAACAGGCGGCGGTCCAGGCGGATACGACCGGTCTCGTGGTCCACCTCGTACTTGTTCCGCGAACCCTTCGGGATCTCGATCGTGACGTCGAACTCCACCGGACGCTCCTCCATGATCAGCACATAGTTCTGGTGGTTAAGTGTCCCTCACGCAGGCGTGTGATCGCGAAAGGGGCTGGTGACGGTGCCGGAGCTGAGGCCGTGGCGGACCGCGGGGCCGCGGGTGACGCGGGCCGCGGGTGCCGTACGTCCCCGTCTGACCCGCTTTGCCCGGACCGCCACACCGTGGGTCGCACGGTTCGCACGGACCACGGCGCCGCAGCTCGCCAGGATCACCAGGCCGAAGACCTGGCAGTACACCGCCGGTGCCGCCACCGCCGGGCTGGCACTGGCCGCCGGTGTGGTGACCGCCGCCGGCCCCTGGGACTCCACGGGTCAGCGTACGGCCGAGCGGGACCGGGCCGTCGCCCTGGACCACACGGGTGGCACAGATCACGGCCGCGGACCCGGGAACTCCGGTACGGCGCCCGGTTCGCCCCGCCCCGCACCCAGCGCCGGGCCCGTACTGGCCGGCCTGGGCGGCACCACCACCGGCGGCGTCAAGGCGGCCCCCGGCGACCGGGCGGCCCTCGCGGACCTCCTCGACCCCCTGCTGAAGGACGCCCCGGCGCTCGGCGAGCGCCGCGCGGCGGCTGTCGTCGACCTGACCACCGGCAAGCGCCTGTACGGCCTCGACTCCGGCACCGCGCTCACCCCCGCCTCCACCACCAAGATCGCCACCGCCGTCGCCGCCCTCACCGCCCTGGGCCCCGACCACCGCCTCACCACCCGCACCGCCCTGGAGGCCGACACCGGCGAACTCGTCCTGGTCGGCGGCGGCGACCCCACCCTCACCGCCCGCGAGGACGATGGGGGCACCTCCCGCTCATGGGGGTCCCCCCGCGCGAGCGAAGCCGAGCGTGGGGGAGAAGCCGAGAGTGGGGGAGGCCTCGCAAGCCTGCGCACCCTCGCCGAGAAGACCGCCGCCGCCCTCAAGAAGCGCGACGTGCGCAAGGTGACGCTGTCGTACGACACGACGCTCTACGCCGGTACGGACCTGCACCCGATCGGGGTCAACGAGAACCTGGCCCGCGTCACCGCCCTGATGGCCGACGAGGGCCGCACCGACGACTCCACCAGCGGCCCCGCCCCGCGCGTGGCCGACCCGGCGGACGCCGCCGCCCGCGCCTTCGCGGGCTTCCTGAAGCAGCACGGCATCACCGCGTCGCCCCCCGGCCCCTCCAAGGCCACGGGCCGCGCCGCCACCCTCGCCACGGTCTCCTCGCCCCCGCTGTCGGCCCTGGTCGAGCGGATGCTCACCAACAGCGACAACGACCTCGCCGAGGCCCTGGCCCGCCACACCGCCGTGGCGACCGGCAAGCGCGCCGACTTCGCCGGGGCCGGCGCCGCGATCACGGCCCGCCTGAAGCAGCTCGGCCTGCCGGTGGACGGCGCGCGGTTCCACGACGGAAGCGGCCTGGACCGCACCGACCTGATCACCCCCGACCTGCTCACCGCCCTGCTGACCGAGGCCGCCGACCCCTCCCGGCCCCAGCTCCGCCCCGTCCTCACCGGCCTGCCGGTCGCCCACTTCACCGGCACCCTGGCCGGCCGTTACACGGACGGCGCAGCGGGCCTCGTCCGCGCCAAGACCGGCACCCTCACGGGCGTGAACACCCTCGCCGGCACGATCACCACCCCCGACGGCCACCTCCTCGGCTTCGCCTTCCTGGCCAACGCCACGACGGACGCCTGGGCGGCGCAGTCGGCTCTGGACAGGGCAGCGACGACGCTGGCGTCGCCGTAGCTGCGGCCAGCCCATCCGCACCGCCGTGGGCAGTCGTTCCGCAGGGCGGAACGGGTGGGCACGGCCTGCAACGCCGGGTGCCCATGCAACAGACCTCGGCCCCTGCCAACCTGGTATCCGGCACCGGCCTCCCCCCGCACGACTGCCCCCCAGCGGCAGCGCTCCCGTACCGTTGACCCATGACGAGCATCGGCGCAAATTCCGGCATGGTCGACTGGAACCTCGCGGTGGCGACCGCGACCCGGCTCGTGCGACCGGGCCCCGAGGTGAGCCGCGACGAGGCCAGGGCCGTCGTCGGGGAGCTCCGCCGCCATGCCAAGTCCTCGGAGGAGCACGTCCGCGGCTTCACCCGGATGGGCACCGAGGAGACCCACGACACCCCCGTCCTGGTGGTCGACCGGCCGGGCTGGGTCCGGGCGAACGTCGCCGGCTTCCGCGAGCTGCTCAAACCCCTGCTGGAGAAGATGGAGCAGCGCCGCGGCGGCGGCCCGGGCAACGCGGTCCTCGGCGCCGTCGGCGGCAAGGTCACCGGCGTCGAGCTGGGCATGCTGCTGTCGTTCCTGTCCTCCCGCGTCCTCGGCCAGTACGAGACCTTCGCCCCCGCCACCCGCGAACTGCCCGCCGGCGCGAACGGCGCGGGCAGGCTCCTCCTCGTCGCGCCGAACATCGTGCACGTCGAGCGCGAACTCGACGTCGAACCGCACGACTTCCGCCTGTGGGTGACCCTGCACGAGGAGACCCACCGCACGCAGTTCACCGCCGTGCCCTGGCTCCGCGACCACCTCGAGGGCGAAATCCAGTCGTTCCTGGCCGAGACCGACGTCGACCCCATGACCGTCCTCGAACGGGTCCGCGAGGCCGCCCAGTCCCTCGCCGGAGGCCGCCCCGAGGCGGAGGAGGACGACGGCGGGCGCTCGCTCGTGGAGCTTGTGCAGACCCCGGCCCAGCGGGAGGTGCTCGGCCGCCTCACCGCCGTGATGTCCCTCCTGGAGGGGCACGCCGACTACGTGATGGACGGCGTCGGACCCGAGGTCGTGCCGAGCGTCGGGGAGATCCGCGAGAAGTTCCAGCAGCGCCGCGCCAAGGGCGCCTCCCGCCTCGACATGGCGCTGCGCAAGCTGCTCGGCCTGGACGCCAAGCTCCGCCAGTACCGCGACGGCGAACGCTTCGTACGGGCCGTCGTCGACGAGTGCGGCATGGACGGCTTCAACCGCGTCTGGACCTCGCCCAACACGCTCCCCACCAAGTCGGAGATCGCCAAACCGGCGGACTGGATCGCGCGGGTGCACCGCAAGCCGGAGGCGTGAACCCCGCGGGCGGGGCGTGAAACGATTCCGGCCGACGGCAGTCGAACGACCCTCCAATCACCCGTCCGAGGGACCGTTTGCCTTCGGCAGGCGTGCGATGCTCGGGGAACGGCCCGTTTCTGTCACCATCTACACACTCTGCGTGACCGAACCTCGGGCTCACCCCCGACAACTTCATGAAGGGCACCGGACATGGGTCCCCATCCTGCGGTCGCGGCGATACGCCTGGCGGTCCGCCGCGTCCTCCACGACATCCTCACCGAACTGAACACACCGGCCGGCGTCCCCGCCGCGACGGCCGCCGGACGCACGCCCGAGGGCGCGTCCGGACTCCCCGCCTCCCCGCTCGTCCTCGTGGCGTGCTCCGGCGGCGCCGACTCCATGGCGCTCGCCTCCGCCCTCGCCTTCGAGGCACCCCGGCTCGGCATCCGCGCCGGCGGCGTCACCGTCGACCACGGCCTGCAGCACGGCTCCGACCTGCGCGCCGAAGAAGTCGTCCTGCGCCTGCGCGAACTGGGCCTCGACCCCGTGGAGGCCACCGCCGTGACCGTCGGCCGCGAGGGAGGACCGGAGGCCGCCGCCCGCGACGCCCGCTACGCCGCGCTGGACGAAGCCGCCGCCCGCCACGGCGCCGCCGCCGTCCTGCTCGGCCACACCCGCGACGACCAGGCCGAGACCGTCCTGCTGGGCCTCGCCCGCGGCTCCGGCATCCGCTCCCTGTCGGGCATGGCCGCGGTCTCGGGGGCCGGCGGCCGTTACCGGCGCCCCTTCCTCCAGGTCGACCGCCAGACCGCCCGCAAGGCCTGCATGGTCCAGTCCCTCCCCGTCTGGGACGACCCGCACAACGCCGACCCCGCCTACACCCGCTCCCGGCTGCGCCACGAGGGCCTGCCCGCCCTGGAGAAGGCGCTCGGCAAGGGCGTCGTCGAGGCCCTCGCCCGTACGGCCCAACTCTCCCGGGACGACGCCGACGCCCTCGACACCTGGGCCCGCCAGGCCGAGGCCGGCGTCCGCGACGCCACCGGCGTCCTGGAGTGCGCCAAGCTGTACGCCCTGCCGCCCGCCGTACGCCGCCGGATCCTGCGCCGCGCCGCCCTCGACGCCGGTGCCCCCGGCGGCGCCCTGTTCGCCCGCCACATCGAGGAAGTCGACCGGCTGATCACCGGCTGGCGCGGTCAGGGTGCCATCAACCTCCCCGGCAAAGTCGTCGCCCGCCGACAGGGTGGCAGACTGGTGATTCGGCAAGGCTGAATCCGGACCCTCCCACCGATCCGCACACGGATCGCCGGGACGCTCCGGAGTGGCCGGTGGGACGACCGAAAGTGATGCGGGTGGACGCGAACGACATGGGTGCCGACCTCGAAAAGGTGCTCATCACCAAGGAAGAGATCGACGCGAAGCTGGCCGAGCTGGCCGCGAAGATCGACGCGGAGTACGCGGGCAAGGACCTGCTCATCGTCGGCGTGCTCAAGGGCGCCGTCATGGTCATGGCCGACCTGGCGCGCACGCTGTCCACCCCCGTCACGATGGACTGGATGGCGGTGTCCTCGTACGGAGCGGGCACCCAGTCCTCCGGCGTGGTGCGGATCCTCAAGGACCTCGACACCGACATCAAGGGCCGTCACGTCCTGATCGTCGAGGACATCATCGACTCCGGCCTGACCCTGTCCTGGCTGATCTCCAACCTCGGCTCGCGCGAGCCCGCCTCCCTCAAGGTGTGCACGCTGCTGCGCAAGCCCGACGCCGCGAAGGTCGCCATCGACGTGGAGTGGGTCGGCTTCGACATCCCCAACGAGTTCGTCGTCGGCTACGGCCTCGACTACGCCGAGAAGTACCGCAACCTCCCGTTCGTCGGTACGCTCGCGCCCCACGTGTACGGCGGCTGACGCGCCCCCGCAGCCGGCTCCACGGCGTTTCGGCGGGCCACCGGGAACCCCTGGGGGCCCCGCGCCGTTGGAGCATGCAGACGGGACGTCGGCCCGCCCGTGCGGCTGAGGGCCGCCACGCTGGGGTACCGTCAGAAGAACTGTCTTATCAAACTCACTATGGCAGGAGGGACGGGGCGACACCGCTCCGTGTGGATGGACGTGAAGCGATACTTCCGTGGGCCAATCATGTGGATCGTGCTGGCCGTCCTTGCCGTGGTCGTGTTGATGCAGGTCGTGGGCTCGTCCGGCGGCTACAAGACGGTGGACACGGGCCAGGTCGTCCAGGCGATCAACGACAACAGGGTCGAGTCGGCCAAGCTGACCACCGGCGACGAGCAGAACATCAAGGTTCAGCTCAAGGACGGCCAGAAGGTCGAAGGCAGCTCGAAGATCCAGGCGAGCTACATCGGCGACCAGGGCGTGACCCTCGCCAACACACTTCAGAACAAGTACCAGGACAAGCAGATCCCCGACGGCTACACCGTTTCGCCGTCGAAGCAGAACCCGTTCGTCGGACTGCTGATCACCCTGCTTCCCTTCGTCCTCATCGTGGTCATCTTCCTGTTCCTGATGAACCAGATGCAGGGCGGCGGCTCCCGCGTCATGAACTTCGGCAAGTCCAAGGCGAAGCTCATCACCAAGGACACCCCGAAGACGACGTTCTCCGACGTCGCCGGGTCCGACGAGGCCGTCGAGGAACTCCACGAGATCAAGGAGTTCCTCCAGGAGCCGGCCAAGTTCCAGGCCGTCGGCGCCAAGATCCCCAAGGGCGTGCTGCTGTACGGCCCGCCCGGCACCGGCAAGACGCTGCTCGCGCGAGCCGTCGCGGGCGAGGCCGGCGTGCCGTTCTACTCGATCTCCGGTTCCGACTTCGTCGAGATGTTCGTCGGTGTCGGTGCCTCCCGGGTGCGCGACCTGTTCGAGCAGGCCAAGGCGAACGCCCCGGCCATCGTCTTCGTCGACGAGATCGACGCGGTCGGCCGCCACCGCGGCGCCGGCCTCGGCGGCGGTCACGACGAGCGCGAGCAGACGCTGAACCAGCTGCTCGTCGAGATGGACGGCTTCGACGTCAAGGGCGGCGTGATCCTCATCGCCGCGACGAACCGGCCCGACATCCTCGACCCGGCGCTGCTGCGCCCCGGCCGCTTCGACCGGCAGATCGCCGTCGACCGCCCGGACATGCAGGGCCGTCTGGAGATCCTCAAGGTCCACCAGAAGGGCAAGCCGGTCGCGCCCGACGTCGACCTGTCGGCCGTCGCCCGCCGTACGCCCGGCATGACCGGCGCCGACCTGGCCAACGTGCTGAACGAGGCCGCGCTGCTGACGGCCCGCAGCGACAAGAAGCTGGTCGACAACCACATGCTGGACGAGGCGATCGACCGTGTGGTCGCGGGCCCGCAGAAGCGGACCCGGATCATGTCGGACAAGGAGAAGAAGATCACCGCGTACCACGAGGGCGGTCACGCCCTGGTCGCGGCGGCCTCACCGAACTCCGACCCGGTCCACAAGATCACGATCCTGTCCAGAGGCCGGGCCCTCGGCTACACGATGGTGCTCCCGGACGAGGACAAGTACTCGACCACGCGCAACGAGATGCTCGACCAGCTCGCCTACATGCTGGGCGGCCGCGCGGCCGAGGAGCTCGTCTTCCACGACCCGACGACGGGCGCGGCCAACGACATCGAGAAGGCCACCGGCCTGGCCCGCGCGATGGTCACCCAGTACGGCATGACCGAGCGTCTCGGCGCGATCAAGTTCGGCGGCGACAACAGCGAGCCGTTCCTCGGCCGTGAGATGGCTCACCAGCGCGACTACTCGGAAGAGATCGCCGCGCTGGTGGACGAAGAGGTCAAGAAGCTCATCGAGACGGCGCACAACGAGGCCTGGGAGATCCTGGTCGAGAACCGCGACGTCCTCGACAACCTCGTCCTCGCGCTGCTGGAGAAGGAGACGCTGGGCAAGGAGGAGATCGCCGAGGTCTTCGCCCAGATCGTCAAGCGCCCGGCCCGGCCCGCCTGGACCGGCTCCTCCCGGCGCACGCCCTCGACCCGTCCGCCGGTGCTCTCCCCCAAGGAGCTCGCACTGACGAACGGGGCGAACGGCGCGACGGCGGCGATCTCCACCACCAAGAGCACCACGGTGGATCCCGCCCCGGCACCGGAGCGGGCACCGGAGGACCGTCCGGAGAGCTGACCCCGGCCACCTCGGACCGCCCCGGCGGCCCGACCAGGCCCGGAATGTATGCCGCGCCCCCCAGGTTCTAGCCTTGGGGGGTGCGGCATTTTCGTATGCCGTTCGCAGGACGGATCAGGAACGAGGCATCAGATGACCGACCCCGTGACGCTGGACGGCGAGGGCCAGATCGGCGAGTTCGACGAGAAGCGTGCCGAGAACGCCGTACGCGAACTGCTCATCGCGGTCGGCGAGGACCCGGACCGCGAGGGCCTGCGGGAGACTCCGGGGCGCGTGGCGCGGGCATATCGGGAGCTTCTGGCGGGACATGCGCAGGAGCCCGAGGACGTGCTGACGACGACGTTCGACATCGGGCATGACGAAATGGTCCTGGTGAAGGACATCGAGATCGTCAGCCTGTGCGAGCACCACATGCTGCCGTTCCACGGTGTGGCGCACATCGGCTACATCCCGGCGGCGAGCGGCAAGATCACCGGCCTGTCGAAGCTCGCGCGCCTGGTCGAGGTCTTCGCGCGTCGCCTGCAGGTGCAGGAACGTCTCACCACGCAGGTGGCCGACTCGCTCATGCGGATTCTCGAGGCGCGGGGCGTGATCGTCGTCATTGAGGCCGAGCACATGTGCATGTCGGTACGCGGGGTGCGTAAGCCGGGTGCCAAGACCACGACGTCAGCGGTGCGAGGTCAGCTTCGGGACGCTACGACGCGTGCCGAGGCAATGAGCTTGATACTGGCGCGCTGACCCGATTGTCAGTGGTGCCCGATACCGTCCTTGATCAGTGAGTTCGTCACTGATCAAGGGGGATCGCCGTGGGGTACGGGCTGCCCAGCAAACAGACGGTGAACGCGGTCGAGGGGCGCCTGCGGGCGCGGGATGTGCGAGTGGGCTGCCGTCTGTGGATGTTGGACGGGGAGCGCACGGTCCCGACCACGGTGACGGCCGTCGCCACGACCCGAGCTCGCGAAGTCGTGGACGTCGTGACCGACCGCGTCAGCTTCACCGTGGCACCTGACCAGATGCTGGGTACGCCCGACGGCTGGGTCCATGCGAAGGATGCCACGGGGACCGTGGTCGCCTGGACCCAGGCACGAAAGCTCTGTCGCACACGGTTGACCGTCAAACCGGGTTACGAACTGGGCTACCTGATCGGAGCCAACTGCGCGGACGGGACCGTCGGCAAGAACTACGTGTCGCTGGTGGTCAACGACGAGGCGTTCGCCGAGCGCTACGCGGCCTGTCTCACCGCCGCCACCGGGTTGCCCGCCCGTCTGGAGGCAGTGACCCGACCGTCCGGTTACCTCCAGCGGGACGTCCCAGGCTTCCGTGTGCGTGTGGTGTCGTCGTACCTCGCCGACTTGCTGAGGCAGTACGTCGGTGGTGACGCGCACCACCTGCGGCAGCGATTTCCCCGGGTCGTTCTCCGGGACAGGGAAACGTTCGAAGGTTTTCTGGACGGCTACGCGGATGGCGACGGGTGGCGTGCCAAGGCCTGGGCCGGCCGTCTGCTCGTCAGTGCGAACGTCCCGTTTCTCTCGGACCTGGCGCAGGTAGTGGGCGCGCGGTTCACTCCACGGACCAATGGACTCGCCTCCCATTTGGCCGTGGTCGACAGCTGGCCCGCGCGAGGCACGTTCCAATCCGAACAGCACCCGCTGCAACTCCGGGAGTCGTGCAGGACCCAGGTCCACGAGGTGCGGCTGCGGACCACGGTGAACAAGCCATTCACCCTCTACAGCTACCGACTCGACCCTCATCCCGGATTCCTGGTCAACGGACACTTGGTCCGCCAGCCCTGGTGAGCCGGGCGTTTCATGCCGCCGACGCGGCGCCCGGGTGGTCGTCGTCCTCGTCCTCCGGGAGCTTGCAGACCCGCTCCAGGAAGAGGGCGGCCGCTATGACGCCGATGCCCGCGACGACCGAGGAACCGGCGTAGATGGCCTGGTCGCGGCGGGCCGGGATGTCGAGGTACTCCAGCAGGAAGACGCCCGTGCCGCCGTACATGCCGGCGACGAGGGCGGCCACCAGGGCGCTGGCCTGGCCGAAGACGACGGCGCGGGCCGCCATCATCGGGTCGACGCCCTTGGCGCCGGGCTCCCGCTCCCGCTGGGCCTTCAGACGGGCGCGGATCGAGAGCGCCGTGGCCAGCAGGATCACCGCGATCAGGGCCAGGACGACGGGGGCGGCCAGGGGGACGCTCGGGAGGGTCCCGACCGAGTTCCACAGGCGGGCACCGGCCCAGGACAGCACCCCCGCGACGACGAACACGCCGGCCAGCACCCTGATGCGCAGCTCTTTCACGGTGTTCCGGTGTCCCTTCGGCTTCCCGGCGCGGTCGTCCCGACCGCGCCGTCCACGTCGTCCCAGTCGTGTTCGTCGTCCTCGTCGACCTTAACGACTACTCGGGCAGCCGGAGTTCCAGGTCGGCGCGGGGCGCGACGCCGTCGCGGGTGACGGCGGCCAGGAGGTCGGCGACGCTGCCCCGGCCGGGCAGGGCGGCCCCGGGGTCCACGTCGAGCCAGGGGGCCAGCACGAAGGCGCGTTCGTGGGCGCGGGGGTGGGGGAGGGTGAGCTGCGGGTCGTCCGAGACGACCTCGGCGTAGGCGACGATGTCGACGTCCAGGGTGCGCGGGCCCCAGCGCTCGTCGCGGACCCGGTGGAAGGCCTCCTCGACCGCGTGCGCCCGCTCCAGGAGCGAGGACGGGGGCAGGGTCGTCTTCAGGATCACGACCGCGTTGAAGTAGGAGGGCTGGCTGTCGGGTGCGACGCCCCAGGGTTCGGTCTCGTAGACCGGGGAGACTCCTTTGACGCGCACGCCCGGAGTGTCCTCCAGCGCGTCGATGGCGCCCTGGAGGGTTTCCAGGCGGTTGCCCAGGTTGGCGCCGAGGGCGATCACCGCGCGTTTGGGGTTGGACAGGGTGGTGTCCGCGGCGTCGACCTGCTCGATGACGGAGGCGGGCACGGGCTGTACGGTCGGGTCGCTCGGACCCTTGGCGAAGGGGGCGCTCATACACGGCTCCGGATGATGGTGACGGTCACGTCGTCGAAGGGGACGGTGATCGGCGCGTCCGGCTTGTGGACGCAGACCTCGACCTCCTCGACCCCTTCGTGCTTCAGACAGACCTGGGCGATGCGCTCGGCGAGGGTCTCGACGAGGTCGACCGGCTCGCCCTCGACGACGGCCACGACCTCCTCGGCCACGATGCCGTAGTGCACCGTCTTCGCCAGGTCGTCGTCGGCCGCGGCCGGGCGGGTGTCCAGGCCAAGGACGATGTCCACGAGGAAGGTCTGGCCGTCCTCGCGCTCCTTGGGGAACACACCGTGGT
Organism: Streptomyces sp. KPB2; assembly: GCF_003950055.1. Taxonomy (NCBI): domain Bacteria; kingdom Bacillati; phylum Actinomycetota; class Actinomycetes; order Kitasatosporales; family Streptomycetaceae; genus Streptomyces; species Streptomyces sp. KPB2. The sequence goes on along the minus strand of NZ_CP034353.1, from coordinate 3,750,542 downwards.
GCCCACGGGCCTTCAGGCCGCGCAGCGCGACACGATCCACGCGAATCACTCCTGCAGTCGTCGGTCTCGGCCGGTCGCACCACGTGCGGGTGGTACGGCGGCCCCACTCGAATCTACCCGTGGGGACCGACAGCGCCGGGCCGCGGGGTGCGGGGCGGGGTGGGGCGCCGGCTGATTTTCACCCCGCGTTTTCCCTGGCGGTCCCGGTGGATCACGGGTTGGTAGCCGCCCCTACCCCGTGGTGCGTGATTCCAACCACTTCGTTCGACGCGACGGGTCGGTTCGCAAGGTCGGGCGGCGGGTCAGGGCGGGGTCTCGTCGCCCTCTTCGTCCTCGCTCTCGGCGAGCACCGGGGAGGCGTGGTGGGACCAGAGTTTCCAGCCGTCGGGGGTGCGGCGGAAGGTGTTGGTGGCCACCACCAGCTGGCCGACGAGCGGGCCGAGCTCCTCGCCTCCGTCGGGGGCGGGGCCGCCGCTGAGGATGTTCTCCGTGCAGGTGACCAGGGCGGTGTCGCCGGTGACGGAGACGTGCACGTCGGTGAGGAAGAACTGGATGTAGTCCGTGTTCGCCATGATCAGGGCGTACGAGCGCAGCACCTCGCCGCGGCCGGTGAGCACCGGCCAGCCCGGGTGCACGCAGGAGACCACGGCGGCGTCGGCCGGGTCGTGGTACGACTCGTCGATGCCCAGGTCGGAGGGGGTGAGCCAGAACTCGGAGACCTTCTCGAAGTCGCCCTGCTCCAGTGCCTCGTAGAAGGCGGTGTTCGCGGCCTCGACCTGTTCGACGTCGAGGTGCGGCGCGTTCACCGGGCTCCTTCGACGGCGCGGGCGACGCGTACGGCGTCGGCGGTGGCGCGGACCTCGTGGACGCGTACGGCCCAGGCGCCGGCGTGTGCCGCGAGCGCGGAGACCGCGGCGGTGGCGGCGTCGCGTTCGCGGGCGGGGGGCGGGGCGGCCTCCGGGCCGGCGAGGACGCGGCCCAGGAAGCGTTTGCGGGAGGCGGCGACGAGGAGGGGGTGGCCGAGGGTGAGGAGGCGGTCGAGGTGGGCGAGGAGGACGAGGTCGTGTTCGGCGTCCTTGGAGAAGCCGAGGCCGGGGTCTATGACGATGCGGTCGGGGGCGATGCCGCCGTCGAGGACGGCCTCCACGCGTGCGTGCAGCTCGTCGACGACCTCGGTGACGACGTCGGTGTACGTGCCCCTGACGTTGCCGCCCTCCAGGAGGCCGCGCCAGTGCATCACGACGAACGGGGCGCCCGTGTCGGCGACGACCGGGATCATGCGGGGGTCGGCCAGGCCGCCGCTGACGTCGTTGACCAGGGCGGCGCCGGCGGCGAGGGCCTGCTCGGCGACGGAGGCGCGCATGGTGTCGACGGAGATCGTGACACCCTCGGAGGCGAGGCCGCGCACGACCGGGACCACGCGCCTGAGTTCCTCGTCCTCGTCGACGCGGGTCGCGCCGGGGCGGGTGGACTCGCCGCCGACGTCCACCAGGTCGGCGCCTTGGGCGACGAGGTCGAGGCCGTGCTTGATGGCGGCCGTGGTGTCGAAGAAGCGACCGCCGTCGGAGAAGGAGTCGGGGGTCACGTTGACGACGCCCATGACCGCGCAGCGGTCCCAGGCGGTCAGTCCCGCGAGATGTTGCCGGCGGCCGGTCTGCTTGCTCATGTGTTCAGCGTAGGTGGTGGGCTGAGGCGAACGCGTTCGCCTCCGGCGGTGGGGGTGCGGGGTGCCTGCGGCGCCGGTGCGGGTGCCTCCGGCGGTGGTGCGGGGTGCCTGCGGCGCCTGTGCGGGGTTCGGTGGTGGTGCGGGGTGCCTGCGGCGCCGGTGCGGGTGGGGTGGGGGTGCGCGTAGCGCCTTGGGTGCGGTGGGTGGGTCGGGGGCGTGCCGGGGGGTGTCCGTCCTCGGAACGGCGCGAAATCGGTCGGCCACAGAAGTGGGCTCTGTTGACGCGCCAACCGCTGCGGGCGGACACCCCCCGACCCGCCCCCTCCTCGCCGTACGCGGCTCCCCGTCGCCCCACGCCGCCGCCCCGTCCCCGCCGTACGCGGCTCTCCGCCCTCTAGCTGCGGGGCAGTCCGCTACGCCGTCGCCGCCATCACTGCACGCAGTCGCCACGCCGCCGCCGCTGCGGGCACCCGCCACGCCGCCGTAGCTGCGGGCAGTCGTGCCGCTGGGGCGGCACGGGTGGGCGCAGCGGCACCCGGCCAGCGCCGGGCCGCGTGACCCACCCCGCGCCCGCATCCACGCCGGGCACCCCGCAACGCCGGGCCGCGCCCCCCACCCCGCGCCCGCATCCACGCCGGGCACCCCGCAACGCCGGGCGGCGTGACCCACCCGCCCCCGCACCTTCGCCGGGTGCCACTTCGACGCCGGGCCCGTGGGCCCACCCGCGACGGGTGACCGGGCAACCCCGGGCCGGTGGGTCCACACCTGCCGGGTGGCCGGGGACTCCGGGGCGGTTACGCCGCTCGGGCCGGGGTCTGGTGGGGGCAGGGGCGCCGCCCGGGCGTCCGGTGGCGCAGGAATCGCGGCAGCGGCACCGTGACGAAGCCCTCCGCCTGCATCGCCGCGAAGCCGATGCGCGGCAGGTCGGCGGAGCGGCGGTAGACGACGAAGCGCGGCTCCCACCGGGGCCGGAACTTCGCGTTGAACTTGTACAGGGACTCGATCTGGAACCAGCGGGAGAGGAACACCAGCAGGCCGCGCCAGGCGCGGAGGACGGGGCCCGCGCCGATCTTCTCGCCCCGTGCGAGCGCCGCGCGGAACATCGCGAAGTTCAGCGACACCCGCGCGATACCCAGCCTCGGGGCGGCCTGGAGCGCGGCCACGATCAGGAGTTCGTTCATGCCGGGGTCGGCCGCCCGGTCGCGGCGCATGAGGTCCAGGGACACCCCGTCCGCACCCCACGGCACGAAGTGCAGGATCGCCTTGAGGTCGCCGTACTCGCCGGGCTCGGGGTCCTGCTTGTGCGCGGTCGCTATCAGGCAGTCGCCGTCGGACGGGTCGCCGATGCGGCCCAGGGCCATGGAGAAGCCGCGTTCGGTGTCGGTGCCGCGCCACGCGTCGGCGGCGCGGCGGACGCGGTCCAGTTCGGCCTCGGAGAGGTCAGCCACGCGCCGTACGCGCGTCTCGTAACCGGCACGCTCGATGCGCTTGACCATCTGGCGCACGTTGCGCATCGCGCGGCCGGCGAGGGAGAAATCCGCCACGTCCACCACCGCCTCGTCGCCGAGTTCGAGGGCGTCGAGGCCGGTCTCGCGGGTCCAGACCTCGCCGCCGGTCTCGGAGCAGCCCATGACGGCGGGCGTCCAGGAGTGGGCGCGGGCCTCGTCCATGAAGCGTTCGATCGCGCCGGGCCAGGCCTCGACGTCGCCGATCGGGTCGCCGCTGGCCAGCATCACGCCGGAGACGACGCGGTAGGTGACGGCGGCCTTGCCGCTGGGGGAGAAGACGACGGCCTTGTCGCGGCGCAGCGCGAAGTGGCCGAGGGAGTCGCGGCCGCCGTGCCGGGCGAGGAGGTCGCGCAGGCGGCTCTCGTCGTCCTCGGTGAGGCGGGCCGCCGGGTGTTCGGGGCGGAAGGCCAGGTAGATCGTGGTGATGGCGGTCAGCAGGCCGAGCGCGCCGAGGGAGAAGGCGACCGTCCAGGAGGTGTTGCCCCGGTAGTCGACCGGGCCCTCGACGCCGAGCAGGCCGTACAGGACGTGGGTGAGGCGGTCGGCCAGGCTCGGGTCGCCGAGCATGCGGTGCGGGTGGGCGTTGACGACGAGCAGGCCCAGCAGCACGGAACCGGCGCTCATGAGGACGAAGTTGGCCAGGGCCCGCCAGCGGCTGCGGGGGTCGGGGAGGGCGGCGAACTCGGCGCGGTGGCGCAGGAGGAGGGCCAGCAGGATCACGGAGATCAGTACGCCGAGGACGGAGTGGCGGTACGTGAACTGTGCGACGGCGCCCAGTGGGAGCAGGGCCACGGCCGCCCGCCAGGCCCGGCGCTTGCGGCGTTTGAGGCCGTGGGCGAGCAGGAGCAGCAGGACGCCCGCGCTGAGGGAGAGGGCGGCGGCGAAGGGGCCGAAGGAGCCGGGCAGGACCTCGGCGAGGGCGTGCATCCGGCTGTGCCGGAAGCGTGGGAAGGAGCCGGCCGCGATGTCCAGCAGGCCGACGAGCACGCAGGCGCGGCCGATGAGGAGAGGGACGTTCTCCGGCCGGGGGCCGCGCAGTGCGCGGCGCATACGGGTGGGCCTCGTCGGAACCCCGCCCGACATTTCCTCATCTGTCCTGACAGACATCGCACCTGTTTGTTCTGCGAGAGACCGTGGATCCGGGCCCGTTTCGGGCATCCGGCGACATTGCGCCCTCTAGGACGGTGTCTCGGAGGGAGAGGTTCACTCCCCCTGATCACGAAGCCCGGACGAACGGATGGACGGACGGCCGGGCGCACGGAAAACGCGGGCGGTAGACGAGGCATGGGGCTGACGAGCGACAAGGTGCTGGCTCTGGCGGTGGTGGCCGGTGTGCTGCTGTTCGCCGGGACGGTGTGGCTGTGGCCGCGGCTGGCGCGGCGGAGCGTGCGGACCGTACTCGGGAGGGCCGGTCTGCTGCTCGCCACCCAGGTGGCCGTCTTCGCGGCGGTGGGGCTGGTCGCCAATCAGTCCTTCGGCTTCTACGGCAGCTGGGCCGACCTGTTCGGGCGGGAGGACGGGCAGGGCGTGGTCGTGGACCACTCGGCCGGTGCGGGCGACGGGCCGCTGCACGTCGTCGGAAAGCGGCGGGTGACGCCGGCGGGCGGGTCGCGCCCCGAGGTCTCGGGGCGGGTCGAGGAGATACGCGTCGTCGGGCGTACGTCGCGGATCGCGTCGCCGGCCTTCGTGTACCTGCCGCCGGAGTACTTCCAGGCGCGCCACCGGGGCCGTACGTTTCCCGCGGCCGTCGTCCTGACCGGTTATCCGGGTACCGCCGAGGCGCTGGTCGAGAAGCTCCACTACCCGCGTACGGCGCTGGAGCTGGCGAAGGCGGGCCGGATGCGGCCGATGATCCTGGTGATGCTGCGGCCCACGGTGGCGCCGCCGCGCGACACGGAGTGCGTGGACGTACCGGGCGGGCCGCAGACGGAGACGTTCTTCGCCAAGGACCTGCCCGAGGCGGTGGGCGCCCACTACCGGGTGAACAAGGGTCCGCGGAGCTGGGGTGTCGTCGGCAACTCGACCGGCGGCTACTGCGCCCTGAAGCTCGCCGCGCACCATCCGGACGTGTTCGCCGCCGGGGCCGGGCTGTCCCCGTACTACGACGCGCCGAACGACCCCACCACGGGCGATCTCTTCCAGGGCGACAAAGGTCTCGAGAACCGGGCCAGTCTGTGGTGGTCTCTCAAGAACGCGCCCGCGCCCGACACTTCACTGCTCGTCACCAGCAGCAGGACCGGCGAGACGAACTACCGGGACACGTTGAAGTTCATCGATCTGGTGAAGGACAAGAGACCGACCCGGATCTCGTCGATCATCCTGGAAAGCGGCGGGCACAACTTCAATACCTGGCGGCGGGAGATTCCCGCGACGCTGCGGTGGCTGGACGAGCGGCTGAGCGCCGGACATGGCTCGTAAATGATCTTGAAATGCCGGGGTAATTCTTCCCTCGCCGGGGATGTGGATTACCTGTGCCCTGTGAACACGCCGGAGATGGCCGTGTTTTTACGGGGCGGGGCGCCAAGATTCGCCTACGCGCGGTAAGTTTCTGGCCATGCCACGTGGACGTCACCGCCATTCCCCGCCTCTGCACAGACTGCTTCCCCCGTCGGCGATCGCAGGCGTTTCGGTCGTTTGCGCCGTCGGGCCCTGGTTGTTCGGCGAGACCATGATCCTGCGCGCGCTGGCCGCCGCCGCCGCGGTGACGGCTGTGGTCGGCGCGGTCGTCATGCGGCACTGGGACGCCCAGGCGGGCCGGCAGGTGGCCGACCTCACGCGCGCGCGGGCCAGCGACGAGTGGCGGTTCGAGGAGCGGCTCGCCGAACTGGAGTCCGACCTGGAGGAGTCGCGCGAGCTGCGGCAGAAGCTGGAGCACCGGCTGCGGGCCAAGCGCACCGAGCTGGCGGGGCTGCGCAACGAGCACGCCTCCCTGCTGCGGCGTTACGCCACGGCGGAGACCGAGCGGGCCAGCGCGCTGGAGGGCCGCCGCCTGCTCGAGATAGAGGCCGCGCCGCAGGCACCCGCACTGCCGGCGGCCCGTACCGCCCCGGTCCAGGAGACGCCGGAGACGGTGGCCGAGAAGGCCGAGGAGGCGCCGGCCGAGGAGCGCGCGGGCGCCGAGGAGGCCGCCGTGCCCGCGGTCTTCTCGCCCGAGGGCTCCCGGCTGTTCCTGCGCGCGAACGCCGCACTGGCCCGCTTCGACGGCACGCCCGCCGGCCCGGACGGTGGCGACCGGGCTGAAACCGCCGACGACTCCCGCGACCCCCACGACTCCGACGGTGACGGCGGCGGTGACGGTGGTGGCGAGGGCGCGGCGCCGGCCGAGACGGCGCAGGAGGACGAGGCGCAGGGGCAGTCCGAGGCGGCCGACGGCCACGAGCGCACCGCCGCCGCCTCCCCGACGAGCCCGTCCGACGAGCGGCCCGCGCAGCCCACCGAGTCCACCCGGCCCACCCAGTCCACTCAGCCCACCCGGCGGGCCGACGGGCACTTCACGGTGCCGACCGCGGTGGCCGTCGTACCGGCGGCCCCGGCGCGGCGTCCGGTGGTCGAGGGCGGCTTCGACTTCTTCGGCACCAAGGCCCCCGAGGGGCCGGTGGACACGGCCGAAGGGGCGGACCCGGCGGCCGCCTCCGACGCCGCCCTGGAGACCGTCCAGAACGAGGACCTCGCCGACGTGGTCGGCCAGGAGGCGCTCGCTCTGCACAAGGCCGAGGCCGAGGTCTCCTTCAAGCAGGCCGGCGAGGAGTCCCGGGACGTGAGCCAGGTGATCGACCTGACGGCCCACGACGAGACCGAGCAGATCGACGTTCAGGGGCTGCGCAGCGCGGTCTCCTGACGGCGCGGGCTCCGGCCGCGGGGGCTCGTACCCTGCGGGCTCAGGGGGGCTCGTACCCCGCGGGCTCAGGCCATCCAGCGGTCCGGCGGGGCGTCCCGGCGGCCGGTCCGGGAGCGTTCCGCCTGGCTCCGCAGCAGCTCCGCGGCCTCGCCGGCGTCGCGCAGCCGTGCGGTCACCGTCTTGTTCGCCCCCGTGTCCACGTGGACGTCGGCCAGCCGCAGCGCGCGCCGCCAGGGCCCCTGGGTGAGGCGGACGCTCTGGACCTTGGCGTGCGGCACGAGCGCCAGGCTGCGGCGCAGCAGGCCGTGCCGGGCGGCGAAGACGGCGTCGGTGACGGCCAGTCCGTGGCCGCGCCACCACAGCGGGCGGCACCGCGCCGCCCGCCGGGGCGGGCGGGACAGCTCCTTCCCCGTCGGCACGGCCACCCCGGGCAGCACCCGCGCGACGACCGACTTGGCGATCTCGCGCGGGGCGACCGGCAGCAGCACCGAGTTCGACGACCCGGCCACGTCCAGCTCCACCCGCACCCAGCGGCGGCGCCGCCACAGCAGCGGTTCCACGATGCGCACGGTCTGCACCCGGCCCGGCGGCACCGTCTCGTGGGCGCGGTCCAGCAGGCCGTGGTCGATGCGGAGCCCGTCCGGGGACTCGGCCACCGTCCAGTCGTACTCCCCGACGAACCGGCCCGCGCTGCTCGCGCCCGCGGCACCCACCAGCGGCAGGGCGGTCGCCAGCACCGTCCACAGGTTGTGGGTGGCCAGCCACAGCAGCGTCGGTACGACGACGGCGGCGAGCAGGGTGCCCCAGGTCGCGCCGGTCAGCAGCAGGGAGACGGCGAGGACGCCGGGCGGCACCCGCAGCAGCTGCCGCGCGGGGGCCTCGCCGACCTCGTGCGCGGTCTCGGGCGCGAAGCCCGCCGCGCGCGCGAGCAGCTCGGCCCGCAGGGCACGGGCCTCGTCGGCGCCCAGGAAGGCCAGTTCGTCCTTCTTGCCGGTGCCTATGACGTCGAGCTTGAGCTTGGCGACCCCCGCGACCCGGGCCAGCAGGGGCTGGGTGACGTCGATGGCCTGGATGCGTTCGAGACGGATGTGCGCGGTGCGCCGGAACAGCAGTCCGGTGCGGATCCGCAGCTCGGTGTCGGTCACCGCGTAGTGGGTGAACCACCAGGTGAGGAAGCCGTACAGGGCGGCGGCCGGGATCAGGACGGCCAGGCCGATCAGCAGGTGGGTCGTGGTCAGCCGGGTCAGCTGGCGCTGCGCCTGGTCGGGATCGTGCACGGCCCACCCGACGACCACGGCGACGGGCGCCCAGGCCCGCCGCAGCGGCGTGACGGGGTGCAGACGGCGCTCGACGGCCGCGTCGCGGGGCGGGGGCGCGGGGATGCCGGCCACGGGGGTGACGGCGCCCTCGGGTGCGCCGCCCGGGCCGGAACCGGTGGCGGGGCGGTCGGTCCCGGAGGCGCCGGGCGCGGTGCCCGCCGCGGGGCCGGCCGGCTCCGGGGTGCCGGGCGCGGTCCGGCCCGGCTGCTGCGGGGCGCCGTTCGGTGCGTGGCCGTCCGGGGTGTGCGTCCGGTCGGCCGGTCCGGTCGTCCGGCGCGCGTGGCCCGTCGTACCGGGCGCGTGGCCCGTCGTACCGGGCGCGTGGCCCGTCGTACGGCCGTCGGCCGTGTCCTCCTCGGACCCGGGGCCGCTCACAGTCCCGCCGATCGGGCCTCGCCCAGCTCCGTGAGGCGGTCGCGCAAACGTTCCGCCTCGGCCGGGTCGAGGCCGGGGATGGTCGCGTCGGTCGCGGCGGCCGCGGTGTGCAGCTGCACGCTGGCCAGGCCGAAGTGCCGCTCGACCGGGCCGGAGGTCACCTCGACCAGCTGCATCCGCCCGTACGGGACGACGGTCTCCTCCCGCCACAGCACGCCCCGGCTGATCAGCAGGTCGTCGGCGCGTTCGGCGTACCGCCAGGAGCGCCAGTTGCGCTCCAGCATCGTCCAGCCCCAGGCCAGCAGGGCCAGCGGCAGCAGCGCCAGGGCGGACCAGAGCGGCTCCAGGAACAGTGCGGGCAGCAGGCCCGCGGAGACCGTCAGCAGGCCCAGCCACACCACCAGCAACAGCCGCCGCATGCGCAGCAGCCCCGGCGGCAGGCCGGTCCACACCGGCGCCTCCCGTTCCGGACCCGACCGGTCCGCCGCCTCCCGCGGTGCAGCCGCCTCGGTCGCCCCCGCCGTGCCCGTGTCGTCCGGGCTCCCCGTCTCCATGGGGCCAGCGTACGTAGGGGAGACTGGGTTCATGACTCCTACGACGGAGACCACGGTCGGAATCGGCGGCGCTGCGGAGAGCACCGACATGGTGCTCAACATCGGCCCCCAGCACCCGTCCACGCACGGCGTGCTGCGGCTCAAACTGGTTCTGGACGGCGAGCGCATCACCAGCGCCGAGCCGGTGATCGGCTACATGCACCGCGGCGCGGAGAAGCTGTTCGAGGCCCGTGACTACCGTCAGATCATCATGCTCGCCAACCGTCACGACTGGCTGTCGGCGTTCTCCAACGAGCTGGGCGTCGTCCTCGCCGTCGAGCGGATGCTCGGCATGGAGGTCCCCACGCGCGCGGTGTGGACGCGCACGCTGCTCGCCGAGCTGAACCGGGTGCTCAACCACCTGATGTTCCTCGGGTCGTACCCGCTGGAGCTGGGCGGCATCACCCCGGTGTTCTACGCCTTCCGGGAGCGGGAGGTCCTCCAGAACGTGATGGAGGAGGTCTCCGGCGGGCGCATGCACTACATGTTCAACCGCGTCGGCGGCCTCAAGGAGGACCTGCCCGCGGGCTGGTCCACGCGCGCGCGTGCCGCCGTCGCCGCCGTGCGCTCGCGCATGGACGTCTTCGACGACCTGGTGCTCGGCAACGAGATCTTCCGGGGGCGGACGCGGGGCGTCGGTGCCCTTTCCCCCGAGGCCGTGCACGCCTACGGCGTCAGCGGGCCCATCGCCCGCGCCTCCGGCGTCGACTTCGACCTGCGCCGGGACGAGCCCTACCTGGCCTACGGCGACCTCCAGGACACCCTCAGGGTCGTCACCCGTACCGAGGGCGACTGCCTGGCCCGCTTCGAGTGCCTCCTGGAGCAGACGCACAACGCCCTGGACCTCGCCGACGCCTGCCTGGACCGCCTGGCCGAGCTGGCGCCGGGGCCGGTCAACCAGCGGCTCCCGAAGGTGCTGAAGGCGCCCGAGGGCCACACCTACGCCTGGACCGAGAACCCGCTCGGCATCAACGGCTACTACCTGGTCAGCAAGGGCGAGAAGACCCCGTACCGGCTGAAGCTGCGCTCGGCCTCGTACAACAACATCCAGGCGCTGGCGGACCTGCTGCCCGGGACGCTGGTCGCGGACATGGTGGCGATCCTGGGGTCACTGTTCTTCGTGGTCGGCGACATCGACAAGTAGCGCGACGGCGTCCACCGCGCCCACCGGCTGGAGCAGCCACAGGAAGTCGCCCTGCCCGCCCGGCGCGGTCAGCTCGGCGGCCTCGGAGGCGCTCGCGAGGGCGCGTACGTACGCCGCGGGGTCGGCGGAGGCCAGCGCGAGCGGGGGGCGTGCGCCGGTGATGCCGAGGGCGTGCAGGGCCTCGCGCTGGGGGCGCAGGAGCGCATCCGGGGGCGCGTGCTCCGGAGTGCACCTCGCGGTGTGGGCGGCCGCGCACGCGTCCAGCGCCACGTGGGCGGTGATGTCGCACGACCCGTCCGGCACCGGCTCCGTCTCCCGCCCCCGACGGAAGCCCGTGAGCGTCCCGAAGGGCGGCCGGGCGGCGGCGGTGTGCGCGTAGTCGGCGGCCACCGCGAGCCCGGCGTCCAGCGTCGCCACGGCGGACGCCCAGGCCTCGTCCCGGGGGAGCCCGATCTCCGCCCGCCGCCCCTCCTCGCCGGCCGACGGCCACCACCGGGCCAGCCACGCGGCCTCCGCCCCCGCCACCGGCTCCCCGAGCCGCTCGGCCCCGTCGGCGCGGACGAGCACCCGCCGCGCCACGCCCGCGGCGTCCACCTCGGCCACCTCCACCGGCACGTTGTCCAGCCACTCGTTGGCGAACAGCAGCCCGGTGACGCCGGCCGGCGGCTCCGCGCGCCACCGGATCCGCCGGTCCAGGCCTTCGGGGCGGGCGGCGACCTCGACGGCGTACGCGCGCGTGCGGGCGGCCACGTCGGCGGGCAGGGCCGCGAGGACCCCGGTGACCAGCTCGCCCCGCCCGGCCGCCATGTCCACGAAGTCCAGTTGGGCGGGGTGCCCCAGGGCCGCGTCGACCCGGCACAGCAGCCGGGCCACGGCGCCCGCGAACAGCGGCGACGCGTGCACGGACGTCCGGAAGTGCCCGGCCGGACCCTCGGGCCCCACCCGGTAGAAACCCCCCGGTCCGTACAGGGCGTCCCGCATGGCCTGCCGCCAGCCCCGCCACTCCTCCTGCGTCTCCGCAGCCCCACTGAGCCCTGTGGTCCCTGGTGTCACAGACCCAGGCTAGGGGCACAGAAGATCGGAGCCTCCACCTTGCGGAGTATGCGCGGCGGATGCGGATCGACCCTTCGGTTGACCCCTGCACCTATTCCACTTCCCTACGCTGGGTTACGTGCAGCGCCTCTACGACTTCCTCCGCCGACACCCGACCGGTGTCGACTCCTTCTGGGCCCTCGTCGTGCTCGGAATCTCCCTGGTCTCCGCGGCGACCCCGGGGACGCGGGCGGACGGGACGGACAGTCCGGCGCTGATCGTCCCCTTCGTGGTGCTGCTCAGCGTCGTGATCGCGCTGCGCCAGCGGAAGCCGGAGTGGATGCTGCTGCTGGCCGTCGCCCTGGGCGTGGGGCAGCTGGCGTTCGACGTCTCGACGATGCCCGCCGACTTCGCCTTCCTGGTGATCATCTACACCGTGGCGGCGACCGGCGCCCGCTGGGCCTCCCGGACCGCGCTGGCCACCGGCCTGTGCGCGGCGCCCCTCGCCCAGCTGCGCTGGTCCGACAGCGAGCTGGGCATGGGGACCACCATCGCCGTGACGGTCTTCCAGGCGGTCCCCTTCGCCCTCGCCTGGGTGCTCGGTGACTCCGTCCGCACCCGGCGCGCCTACTTCGCGCAGCTGGAGGAGCGTGCCACCCGGCTGGAGAAGGAGCGCGAGGCGCAGGCCAAGGTCGCGGTCGCCGCCGAACGCGCCCGGATCGCGCGCGAGCTGCACGACGTCGTCGCCCACAACGTCTCCGTGATGGTGGTGCAGGCCGACGGCGCCGCCTACGTCCTGGACACCGCCCCCGACCAGGCGAAGAAGGCCCTGGAGACCATCTCCTCCACCGGCCGCCAGGCGCTCGCGGAGATGCGCCGCCTGCTCGGCGTGCTGCGCACCGGCGAGCACAAGGAGGCCGGGGAGTACGTCCCGCAGCCCGACGTCCAGCAGATCGAGGACCTCGTCGAGCAGTGCCGCAGCTCGGGGCTGCCCGTCGACTTCAAGGTCGAGGGCACCCCCAGGCAGCTGCCCAGCGGCGTCGAGCTGACCGCGTACCGCATCGTGCAGGAGGCGCTGACCAACACCCGCAAGCACGGCGGGGAGAACGCGGGCGCGAGCGTCCGCCTGGTCTACTTCGACGACGGCCTCGGGCTGCTGATCGAGGACGACGGCAAGGGCGCCCCGCACGAGCTGTACGAGGAGGGCGGCTTCGACGGGCAGGGCCACGGCCTGATCGGCATGCGGGAGCGGATCGGCATGGTCGGCGGAACCCTGGACGCGGGCCCGCGCCCGGGCGGAGGATTCCGCATCAGCGCGCTGCTGCCGCTGAAGCCCGCGCACTGACCACCGCGCCCGTACGCGTGTACGGCGTTGACACCTGTAAGGCACGACATCCGCAAGGCGAAGGAAGAAGAGGCCCGATGGCGATCCGCGTGATGCTCGTCGACGACCAGGTGCTGCTGCGCACCGGGTTCCGGATGGTGCTGGCGGCCCAACCGGACATGGAGGTCGTCGCGGAGGCAGGCGACGGCGTCGAGGCCCTCCAGGTGCTCCGCTCGACCGCGGTGGACGTCGTCCTGATGGACGTCCGCATGCCCAAGCTCGACGGCGTGGAGACCACCAGCCGGATCTGCGTGGACCCGAACGCCCCGAAGGTGCTGATCCTGACCACCTTCGACCTCGACGAGTACGCGTTCTCGGCGCTGAAGGCGGGCGCCTCGGGCTTCATGCTCAAGGACGTGCCGCCCGGCGAGCTGCTCGCCGCGATCCGCTCCGTGCACAGCGGCGACGCGGTGGTCGCCCCCTCCACCACCCGGCGGCTCCTGGACCGGTTCGCGCCGATGCTGCCGGCCACCGGACAGGAGCCCCGGCAGAAGGAGCTGCAGCGGCTCACCGAGCGGGAGCGCGAGGTGATGGTGCTGGTGGCGCAGGGCATGTCCAACGGCGAGATCGCGGCGCGGCTGGTGCTGTCGGAGGCGACCGTGAAGACGCACGTGGGCCGCATCCTGACCAAGCTGGGCCTGCGCGACCGCGTGCAGGTGGTGGTCCTGGCCTACGAGACCGGCCTGGTGCGGGCCGGCGGCGGACACGGCTGACGGCCTGTGCGGACGGCTTCGCGTCGGTAGGGTCTGCGCATGCTCCTGTGGATCAACGGGCCCTTCGGGGGCGGAAAAACACAGACCGCGTACGAGATACGGCGCCGGCTGTCCGGCAGTGTCGTCTGCGACCCCGAGCACGCCGGCTTCGGCCTGCGCCGCATGCTGCCGCCCGGGCTGCGGGGAGACTTCCAGGACCTGGCGGCCTGGCGGCAGGGCGTCGTGGAGGTACTGGACCTGGCCCTCACCAAGCACGACGGCGTGGTGATCGCGCCCATGACGGTCACCGACTCCGGGTACTTCGCCGAGACCGTCGGCCGGCTGCGCGAACTGGGCCACGACGTCCACCACTTCACCCTCCTCGCCGAACGCGAGACCGTCCTGCGGCGGCTGCGCGAGCGCGGACTCGGGCACGCCCTGCGGTACGTGTCCGGGAAGGGCGCCGGGCCGCGCGGGGACAGCTGGGCCGTACGGCAGCTCGACCACTGTCTGGAGCGGCTGGCCGAGCCGGAGTTCGCCGAGCACCTGTGGACGGACCACACGACCGTCCCGAAGACCGCCGACCGCATCGCCGTCCTCGCGGGACTCACCCTGAAGCCCAACCACGAGGGCGCGCTCCGCACCCGGGTGCGGCAGGCGCGGGTCGGGATCCGGCACATCCGGGTCGACTGACCGGCCGGACCGCTGCTCCTCGCGACGCCCGGGACGCCGGGGCCGGCACGACGGCCCGGGGGGCCTAGCGCAGGATCCCTTCGAGGAAGTCGCTGCCCAGCCGGGCCACGACGGCGACGTCCAGTTGGTGCAGGACGTACCGGCCGCGCCGGCGGGTGGTGATCAGGCCGGCCTTCTTCAGCACGCCCAGGTGCCGGGATATCTCGGGGGCCGTCATGCCGTGCACCTGGGCCAGCTCGCCCGTGGTGTACGCGCTGCGGGCCAGATACCGGCAGATCCGCATCCGCACGGGGTGGGACAGCGCCGACATCCGCATCGTGAGCTGCTCGACCGAGGGCGGTGCGGCCAGCTCGGGGGAGCCGACCGGATAGTGCAGCACGGGCTGCCAGCCGTGCCGGTGCAGGACCATCAGGTGCGGCCAGCCCAGGCTGGTCGGGACCAGCAACAGGCCGCCGTCCGCCGTCGCGGAGCGGCCGTCGCCCAGCTTGTCGACGGTGATCCGGGCGGCGCCCTCGTCCAGGGTCACCGCGGTGGACACGGCGGCCAGCGCCTCGGCGAGGCCCTTGCGGCGCAGCAGGTCCGTCTTGTGCCGGGCGTCCGCCGCGAGCTGGTGGCGCACCCGGGACCAGGTCTCGGCGAAGAACGCCTCGTCGCAGTCGCGCGCGAACTGCCGCAGCCAGCCCCGGATCCGCGGCGGATCGGCCAGCAGGCGCTCGCTGAAGCGCAGCTGCTGCGGTCCCCGCGCGGCGGCCAGGTCCAGCGCGCGCCGGCGCACCTCGGAATCGTCGAGCGCCGAGGCCCCGGCGGTGCTGTACGGCAACGCGCAGGTGAACTCCAGGGCGGCGTCGACGAACTGCTCGTCGGACAGCTTGTCGAGCAGGTCCAGGTCGTCGCCGAGGGTGGCACCGGGCAGGGTGCTGCGGCCCGGCACCCCGGCGAACGGCATGAACAGGTCCGAGAAGGTCGTCCGCCACAGGAAGTCGGCCTCGCACATCCGGTCGGCCAGGTGCGAGTCGAGCCGGGCGGTCACGCCCGTCGCCCAGCCCTGCAGCCCGGGATGGTGCCCCGGCTCGGAGAGCGCGTGCAGCGCCATGCCCAGCTCGGCCAGTGGGGAGGGCACGACGGCGATCCTCTCCGGCCGCAGCCCCGCGATGTCGATGCGCACGCTCATGCCCCCATGGTGCACGCCGCCACCGACAACGGCGCCGCCGATTGACCGCCGCCGTCAATCGGCGCGACCGCGGGGCGCCGGCCGGAGCAGCCTGAAAGCACCGGGGCAGCCGCGGAGCCCGTAACCCCACACCCACGTCCACCTCTGTGTCTCCTTGAGGAGGCGTCCGCCATGAGCATCACGCAGCAGTACATCCTCGACACGCACCGCGCCCGGCAGCTCGGCGAGCCCGCGCCGCCCGCGCCCGGCGAACACGACTGGCAGGTCGTGCGCGAGTGGCACGACCGCCGGCAGTTCCGCGCCGTACTCGCCGGCCGCCCCACACACGGCCGCCTACGGCGCGCCCTGCGCCGGTGGCGGTCCCTGGGGCCGCGCGCCCTGGGCTGACCCCCGGCGTACGAGCGGGCGGTCTGCCGCCGTTGGCCTTCAGCCGGGGCCGTCTGGCGTACGACCGGGCAGTCCGCTGGGCCGTTGGCCTTCAGCCGGGGCCGTCTGGCGTTCGACCGGGCGGTCTGCCGGGCCGTGGGCCTTCAGCCGGGCCGCCTGGCGTACGACCGGCCGGGCACTCGGCCTCCAGCCGGGCCGACGCCGGCGACCGCCGTGCTGTCAGCCTGTCCGCCGGGCCGCCAGCCCTTTAGCCGGGCGGTGACGTCGGCGACCGCCGGGCTGTCGGCCCTTTAGCCGGGCGGTGGCGTCGGCGGCCGCCGTGCTGTCGGCCTTTCAGCCGGGCGGGGTGATGTCGGCGACCGCCGGGCTGTCGGCCTTACAGCTGGGCGGTGGCGTCGGCGGCCGGTGGGTCGTCAGCCCTTCAGTCGGGTCGCGAAGTCGGCGACCGCCGCCCGTACGTCGTCGGCCGTCCACTCCAGGCCCGGCTCGCCCACCGAGACCTCGGTGAGGGCGACACCGGGGCCGACCGGGTCCCAGGGGTGGGAGAACAGCATGGTCCCGGTCTCCTCGGCCTGCCGCAGCGCGGCCTCGCCCGCGGCCTCCGCGTCGTACGGCAGCCAGACCTGGAACTCGTGCGTGTGCGGCACCTCGGGATGCACCCGCGCCCACGGCAGCCCGGCCGCCGCGAGGCCCTCGCGCAGCGCGGCGGCCACCACGCGCGCGTGGGCCACGTACGCGGGCAGCCGGGGCAGCTCGCGCTCCAGGCCGGCCAGGGCGGACAGTGCCGTGGGGAACTGCTGGAACACCTGGCCGCCGTACCGGTGCCGCCAGGCCTTCGCCTCCTCGACCAGGGTCCGGGGACCGGCCAGGGCGGCGCCGCCGTAGCCCTGGAGGGACTTGTAGAACGAGACGTACACGCTGTCCGCCAGGCCCGCGATCTCCGCCAGGGGGCGGTCGAAGTGCGTGGTGCACTCCCACAGGCGGGCCCCGTCGAAGTGCACCACCGCGTCGCGCTCCCGGGCGGCCTCGACGAGCTCGGTGAGCTCCTCCCAGGTGGGCAGCAGATAGCCGGCCTCCCTGAGCGGCAGCTCCAGCATCAGCGCCCCGAACGGCTCCTCGAAACCGCGCACCTCGTCGGCGGTCGGCTGCCGGGGCGCGTCGGTCAGCCGTACCGGGCGCAGCCCGCCGACGCGGCTGAAGGCGTTGCGTTCGTGCCGCTCGGGGTGGCCGAGCCCGTGCAGGGCGACCACCGGGTTGCCGGTGCGGCCCGCCCAGCAGCGCAGGGCCACCTGCTGCGCCATGGTCCCGGTCGGGAAGAAGGCGGCGGCCTCCGTGCCGAGCAGGGCGGCGGTCCGCTCCTCCAGGGCCGTCACGACGCCGTTTCCGTACATGTCGGAGGGCTCGTCGAGGTCGTACAGCTCGCCGGCCCCGTCCAGCAGGGCGATGCGCTCCCGCAGGGACGTCATGAAGCCCGGGCGGGCGAGCACGCGCCGCGCGCCCCGAAGGGCGGCCACGCGTCGTTCCCGCCGGCGTTCGTTCCGCCGCTCCTCCGGTTCGTCCGGTTCCGCCCGCTCGTTTCGCTCTGCCGTGTCACTCATGCCGGGATCATGTCGCGCGGACCGCCCGCGGGGCACCCCGTTTCCCACAGGTTCCGACACGCGCGCGCGGGGGTGTGTCCCGGCACCGCGCGGAAACCCACAGCCTGTGGACAACCGGACGTCGCCCGGACCGATCGCGTTAACATGACGAGAAATCGTCCGGTACCCCGAGCGGACTGGAACGGGAAGGCCGCCGTCGCGTGAACACAACCCCACAGCCAGACCCCAAGGACCGCCCCGCGCGGCTCACCGTAGGCGTTGTCGGCGCCGGACGGGTGGGCCCCGCGCTGGCCGCGTCCCTCCAGCTCGCCGGGCACCGCCCGGTGGCCGTCTCGGGGGTCTCCGAGGCCTCCCGCAGGCGTGCCGCCGCCCTCCTCCCCGACGTGCCGCTCATGACGCCGGCCGAGGTCCTCCAGCACGCCGAACTGGTCCTGCTGACGGTCCCCGACGACGCCCTGCCCGGCCTGGTGACCGGGCTCGCGGAGACCGGGGCGGTGCGCCCGGGCCAGCTGCTCGTGCACACCTCGGGGCGGTACGGCGCCCGGGTCCTGGACCCCGCGCTGCGAGCCGGTGCCCTGCCGCTGGCCCTGCACCCCGCGATGACCTTCACGGGCACTCCGGTGGACGTCCAGCGCCTGGCCGGCTGCTCCTTCGGCGTCACCGCACCCGAGGAGCTGCGGCTGGCGGCCGAGGCCCTGGTCATCGAGATGGGCGGCGAGCCGGAGTGGATCGCCGAGGACCGTCGCCCGCTGTATCACGCGGCCCTCGCCCTGGGCTCCAATCATCTGATCACCCTGGTCGCCCAGTCCATGGAGCTGCTGCGCACGGCCGGTGTGACGGCCCCGGACCGGATGCTCGGCCCGCTCCTCGGCGCCTCCCTCGACAACGCCCTGCGCTCCGGCGACGCGGCCCTCACCGGCCCCGTCGCGCGCGGGGACGCGGGCACCGTCGCCGCGCACATCACGGAGCTGCGCGAGCACGCCCCCCAGGCCGTCGCCGGTTACGTGGCGATGGCCCGCGCGACCGCCGACCGCGCCCTGGACCACGGCCTGCTGAGGGCGGAACTCGCCGAGGACCTGCTCGGCGTACTCGCCGACGGAGCCACCGGCGCGGACGAGCACCCCGGCCCCGACGGAACGCACGGCCCCGACGGAACTCAAGGCCCCGAAGGCCCCGAAGGCACCGACGGAGGCGCCCGATGACCCCCACCCCGCCCGTCCTGCTGCGCACCGCCGACGAGCTGCACGCGCGCGTGCGGCACGGCCGCCGGGCCGTCGTGATGACCATGGGCGCCCTGCACGAGGGCCACGCCACCCTGATCCGCACGGCGCGCGACCTCGCGGGCCCCGACGGCGAGGTCGTCGTCACGGTCTTCGTCAACCCGCTCCAGTTCGGCGCCGGCGAGGACCTCGACCGCTACCCGCGCACCCTGGACGCCGACCTGGAGATCGCCGGACGGGCGGGTGCCGACGCCGTCTTCGCCCCCGCCGTCGACGAGGTCTACCCGGGCGGCGAACCCCAGGTGCGGATCACCGCCGGGCCCATGGGCGAGCGCCTGGAGGGGGCCTCCCGCCCCGGCCACTTCGACGGCATGCTCACCGTCGTCGCCAAGCTGCTCCACCTCACCCGCCCCGACCTCGCCCTCTACGGCCAGAAGGACGCCCAGCAGCTCGCGCTGATCCGCCGCATGGTCCGCGACCTGAACTTCGGCGTGGAGATCGTCGGCGTCCCCACGGTGCGCGAGGAGGACGGCCTGGCCCTGTCCAGCCGCAACCGCTACCTCTCGACGGCGGAACGCCGTACCGCCCTCGCCCTCTCCCAGGCGCTCTTCGCCGGCCAGGACCGGCACGCCGCCCAGGAGGCGCTCTGCGCGCGGGCCCGCGAAGTACCCGCCACCCGGGCGCGCGCCGAGGCGCTGGGCGCCCTGGGCGAGTCCCGCGCGGCGGCCGACGCCCACGCCGTCGCCACCTCCGCCCCCGGCAGCGCCACGGCCGTCCGGGACGCCGCCCGACTGGTCCTGGACGACGCCGCCCGGGCCACCCCGCCCCTGGAGCTGGACTACCTCGCCCTGGTCGACCCCGCCGACTTCACCGAGATCGGCGACGACCACACCGGCGATGCCGTCCTCGCCGTCGCCGCCCGGGTCGGCGCCACCCGCCTGATCGACAACGTCCACCTCACCTTCGGACCCCTCGGAGCCGCCTCGTGACCAGCACAGGCATACGACTGCACGCCCCCGCGCCCGGCTGGGCCATCGCCGCGGACGTGGTGGTCGTCGGCTCCGGCGTCGCGGGCCTCACCGCGGCCCTGCGCTGCGAGGCCGCCGGCCTGCGGACCGTCGTCGTCACCAAGGCCCGCCTGGACGACGGCTCCACCCGCTGGGCCCAGGGCGGCGTCGCCGCGGCCCTCGGCGAGGGCGACACCCCCGAGCAGCACCTGGACGACACCCTGGTGGCCGGCGCCGGCCTGTGCGACCGGGAAGCGGTCCGCACCCTGGTCACCGAGGGCCCCGGTGCCGTACGCCGCCTCATCGCGACCGGCGCGCACTTCGACGAGTCCACCGAGGGCGGCCTGGCCCTCACCCGCGAGGGCGGCCACCACCGCCGCCGCATCGCCCACGCGGGCGGCGACGCGACGGGCGCCGAGATCTCCCGCGCCCTGGTCGAGGCCGTACGCGCGCGTGGCCTGCGCACCGTCGAGAACGCCCTCGTCCTCGACCTCCTCACGGACGCCGACGGCCACACCGCCGGTGTCACCCTGCACGTCATGGGTGAGGGCCAGCACGACGGCGTCGGGGCGGTCCACGCCCCCGCGGTCGTCCTCGCCACCGGCGGCATGGGCCAGGTCTTCTCGGCGACCACGAACCCCTCCGTCTCCACGGGCGACGGAGTGGCCCTGGCCCTCCGCGCGGGCGCCGAGGTCAGCGACCTCGAATTCGTCCAGTTCCACCCCACCGTCCTCTTCCTGGGCCCGGACGCCGAGGGCCAGCAGCCCCTGGTCTCCGAGGCGGTACGGGGCGAGGGCGCCCACCTGGTGGACGCGGACGGCGTGCGCTTCATGCTCGGACAGCACGAACTCGCGGAACTGGCCCCCCGCGACATCGTCGCCAAGGCCATCACGCGCCGCATGCAGGAGCAGGGCGCCGCGCACATGTACCTGGACGCCCGCCACTTCGGCGCCGACATGTGGGAGCACCGCTTCCCCACGATCCTCGCCGCGTGCCGGGCCCACGGCATCGACCCGGTCACCGAGCCGATCCCCGTCGCGCCCGCCGCCCACTACGCCTCGGGCGGCGTCCGCACCGACGCGCACGGCCGTACGACGGTCCCCGGCCTGTACGCGTGCGGCGAGGTCGCCTGCACCGGCGTGCACGGCGCCAACCGCCTGGCCTCCAACTCCCTCCTGGAGGGCCTGGTCTACGCCGAGCGCATCGCGGCAGACGTCGCGGCGGGAAGCACAGCCGGCACCCCCCACACGCGCGTACCGGCCCCCGTGCCGCACCCGGACCACCCGGAGCACCCCCTCCTCCCGCCCGAGTCCCGCCTCACGATCCAGCGGATCATGACGGAGGGCGCCGGAGTCCTGCGCTCGGCCGACTCCCTCACGCGCGCGGCCGACCGGCTGCACGCCCTGCACACCGAGGCACGCGAGGCGCTGCACGAGCACGGCAAGACGTCCGAGCCGGGCGTCGACACCTGGGAGGCCACCAACCTCCTGTGCGTGGCCCGCGTCCTGGTCGCCGCGGCCGCCCGGCGCGAGGAGACCCGCGGCTGCCACTGGCGCGAGGACCACGCGGAGCGCGACGACACGGCGTGGCGCCGCCACATCGTCGTACGCCTGAACCCGGACCGCACGCTCGCCGTGCACACCACGGACACGCCAGAATTCCCCCCGACCGTCCACGGCGCCCAGCCGACGCACCGTCCCCAGGAGCAGTGACAGTGAACCCCTCCGACCCCAACGAACTCCCCCTCGCCTCCACCGGAGGCTGCGGCGACGGCTGTGCCTGCGGCGCGGACACCGAGGAGGACGGCTACATGGAGTGCGGCCTCGACCCGTCCCTCGCCGCCCTCCTGCTGGACTCCGGCCTGGACCCCGTCGAGGTCGAGGACATCGCGAACGTCGCCATCCAGGAGGACCTGGCGGGCGGCGTGGACGTGACGACCGTCGCGACCATCCCCGAGGACGCCGTGGCCACGGCCGACTTCACCGCGCGCGAGGCGGGCGTCGTGGCGGGCCTGCGGGTCGCCGAGGCGGTCCTGTCGATCGTCTGCACGGACGAGTTCGAGGTGGAGCGCCACGTGGAGGACGGCGACCGCGTGCGGGAGGGCCAGAAGCTCCTCTCCGTCACCACCCGCACCCGCGACATCCTGACCGCCGAACGCAGCGCCCTGAACCTGCTGTGCCGCATGTCGGGCATCGCGACGGCCACGCGCGCGTGGGCGGACGTTCTGGACGGCACGAAGACCAAGGTCCGCGACACCCGCAAGACCACCCCCGGGCTGCGCAGCCTGGAGAAGTTCGCGGTCCGCTGCGGCAGCGGCGTCAACCACCGCATGTCCCTCTCGGACGCGGCCCTGGTCAAGGACAACCACGTGGTCGCCGCGGGCGGCGTCGCCGAGGCCTTCAACGCCGTGCGCGAACGCTTCCCGGAGGTGCCCATCGAGGTCGAGGTCGACACCCTGCACCAGCTGCGCGAGGTCGTGGACGCGGGCGCCGACCTGATCCTGCTGGACAACTTCACCCCCGACGAGTGTGCGGAGGCGGTGACCCTGGTCGCCGGCCGCGCCGCGCTGGAGGCCTCGGGCCGCCTCACCCTCACCAACGCCAAGGCGTACGCCGACACGGGCGTCGACTACCTGGCGGTGGGCGCGCTCACCCACAGCTCCCCGATCCTGGACATCGGCCTGGACCTGCGAGCGGCGGAGTAGAAGCCATGCTGCTGACGATCGACGTAGGCAACACGCACACCGTCCTCGGCCTCTTCGACGGCGAGGACATCGTCGAGCACTGGCGCATCTCCACGGACTCGCGCCGCACGGCCGACGAGCTGGCGGTCCTCCTCCAGGGCCTGATGGGCATGCACCCGCTGCTCGGCGACGAGCTGGGTGACGGCATCGACGGCATCGCCATCTGCGCGACGGTCCCCTCCGTCCTGCACGAACTGCGCGAGGTCACCCGCCGCTACTACGGCGACGTCCCCGCGGTGCTGGTCGAACCGGGCGTCAAGACCGGCGTCCCGATCCTCACCGACCACCCCAAGGAGGTCGGCGCCGACCGCATCATCAACGCGGTCGCGGCCGTCGAGCTCTACGGCGGCCCGGCGATCGTCGTGGACTTCGGCACGGCGACGACGTTCGACGCGGTCAGCGCGCGCGGGGAGTACATCGGCGGCGTCATCGCCCCCGGCATCGAGATCTCGGTCGAGGCGCTCGGCGTCAAGGGCGCGCAGCTCCGCAAGATCGAGGTGGCCCGGCCCCGGAGCGTGATCGGCAAGAACACGGTCGAGGCGATGCAGTCCGGGATCGTCTACGGCTTCGCCGGCCAGGTCGACGGCGTCGTCAACCGCATGGCTCGCGAGCTGGCCGAGGACCCGGACGACGTCACCGTCATCGCGACGGGCGGGTTGGCGCCGATGGTGCTGGGTGAGTCGTCGGTGATCGACGAGCACGAGCCGTGGTTGACGCTGATGGGATTGCGCCTGGTATACGAACGAAACGTGTCCCGCATGTAGGCAACCCGGCGCCCCTCAGGCGGCCCACCCGGCCCGGGCTTGCCGGGTCACCCGGCGCGGGTGGGCCCACCGGCCCGGCGTCGACGTGGCACCCGGCGCGGGTGCGGGCGCAGGCGGGGAGCGCGACCCGGCGTTGCGGGGTGCCGCTGCGCCCACCCGTGCCGCCCCAGCGGCACGACTGCCCGCAGCTGGGGCGGCATGGCGGGTGCCCGCAGCTGAGGCGGCGTGGCGGGGAGCCGCGTACGGCGGGGACGGGGCGGCGGCGTGGGGCGACGGAGAGCCGCGTACGGCGAGGAGGGGGTGGGTCGGGGGGTGTCCGCCCGCAGTGGTTGGCGCGTCCGCGCCGGGGGAGATCTGTGGCCGACCGATTCCGCGCCGTTCCGAGGACGGACACCCCCCGGCACGCCCCCGACCCACAGACAACGCACCGCGCTCCGCGCACCCCCACCGAACCCGCAGCGGCGCCGCAGGCATCCGCACCCCCACCGAACCCCGCACCGGCGCCGCAGGCACCCCGCGCCACCGCCGAACCCCGCACAGGCGCGGCAGGCACCCCGCGCCACCGCCGGAGGCACCCGCACAGGCGCCGCAGGCACCCCGCATCCGGGTGGGCCCGTACGCCACACCCGTGCCCCCTATGCCGAGTTTGTCTGATTAGCGCGTATCGTCGCCGCATGCCCACGCCCTACGGACCCCGCGGCGGCATGGCGTTCGGTGCTCAGGAGCTGCGTGTGCTCCGGCGAGCCCTCGCCCTCGCCCTGAACCCCAGCCCGGTCTCGGCCCAGGAGGCCCAGGACTGCCTCCACCTCGCAGAGTCGCTCGACGAGGCGATGCGGGAAGGGGCCAGGCTCCGCGCCTTCCTGGTGGCCGACCTCGCCCGGTACCGCGCCGCCCTCCCCGGCACCGCCACCGGCTACCTCGCGCTCCTGGACGAGGCGCTGAACGCCGGTCACCGCCCCGACGCGGACGACCTCGCCGCCCTGGGTGCCCTGCGCGGCAACCCCGCCGCGGCCGAGCTGCTGGCCCGCTGCGGAGCCGCGACGGCATCCACCCCGGCCAGGGCCACGCTCCCCGCGGCGCGCACCCGCACCCGCCTCCACGCCGTCCCCGGCGGCCGCCACCGCGGCGAGGACCCCGCGCAGAAGCCCGCCCCGAAGCCGGCCCCCCGCCCCGCCCCCGCCCCGGCCGCCCCCAAGCGCCCCGTCCCCACCCCCGGCGAGGTCTTCCCGCGCCGCAAGCCCGCCCCGCCGGCCCCGCCCGCACCGCCCGCACCGGGCTCCCGGCACCACCTCGCCGCCGGCTGACGGCGCCTGGCTACCCTGGATCCATGGACTACGTCTCCGCGCTCCTGCCCCCGGTCGTCATGGCCGTCTTCTTCATCGGCCTGATCCGGGTGATCGTGAAGACCCAGGGCGGCGCCAACAAGGCCAAGGAGGACGCGGTCGTCGACGCGGCCCTCGCCCGCGCGGAGGGCGCCCGGCAGGCGTCCCCGCACCCCGAGTCCTGACCGACCCGGGACGACCCGCACAGCGACCCCGCACCGCGACCCCGCACCGCGAGGCACCCGCGACACACCCACGGCACACCGGCGTACGGCTCCCGCACCCCTCCCGCGGAGCCGTACGCCCCTTTTGCGCGCCTTCGCCTGCGAAAGCGCACGTCCGGCACGCGGTCGTCCCGATCTCCCACTATCGTTCGAAGCGTGCCTCGCCCATTGGGAGAACTCGAAGACGCGGTCATGACGAGGGTGTGGAAGTGGAACCGCCCCGTGACCGTTCGGGAAGTCCTGGAAGACCTGCAACAGGAACGGTCCATCGCGTACACCACCGTGATGACCGTTTTGGACAATCTCCATCAGAAGGGCTGGGTGCGCCGCGAGTCCGAAGGCCGGGCCTATCGATATGAGGCGGTCTCCACTCGCGCCGCCTACGCCGCCGCCCTCATGAACGACGCCTGGTCGCAGAGCGACAACCCCGCCGCGGCCCTCGTCGCCTTCTTCGGCATGATGAGCGAGGAACAGCGCCAGGCCCTCAGGGACGCCATCCGCATCGTGCAGGGACCGGAAACCCCCGCACAGCCGCCGGAAACCCCCGCACAGGGTCGGGAAACGCCCACGGCGGAACCGGAAACCCCGCCGCCGGGACCCGGCGCGGCATCGGACGGCGGCGAGCGATAGCGTCCCCCCATGCCAAATGCCATCAGCGTCCGGCGGGCCCGCACCAGCGATGTCCCGGACGTGCGCCGGCTGCTCGACGCCTACGTCCGTGACCGCATCCTGCTCGACAAAGCGATGGTGACGCTTTACGAGAGCATCCAGGAGTTCTGGGTAGCGGAACGCGACGACAACGCCGAGGTGGTCGGCTGCGGCGCCCTGCACGTGATGTGGGAAGACCTCGCGGAAGTGCGCACTCTCGCGGTGAAGCCCGGCCTGAAGGGCGCCGGCGTCGGCCACAAGCTGCTGGAGAAGTTGCTGGACACGGCACGCTGGCTCGGTGTTCGCCGCGTTTTCTGTCTGACCTTCGAAGTGGACTTCTTCGGCAAGCACGGCTTCGTGGAGATCGGGGAGACACCCGTCGACACCGATGTGTACGCGGAGCTGCTGCGTTCCTATGACGAGGGCGTTGCGGAGTTCCTGGGTCTCGAACGAGTGAAACCGAACACCTTGGGCAACAGCCGGATGCTTCTGCATCTGTGATCGCCGGGGAGCCCCGGACGTCTGCGGCCCACCGTCCTTCGAGGTTTATTCCACCGACGCACCCATCATCGGTTCCCTATGTCCGAATCGCGCATGTTTCCGGCCCGGAGTCGGGCTACCGGTCTCCGCCGGGGGTTTGTGTTTTTCCGGCAAAAGCGGTTTGCTTTCCGGCGTACTGCAGTACTGCATATAACAAGGGGCGGCGATACGGCGGACGCCGGCGGACCCCGGCCCTCAAGTTATCGATGAAAGGAAATCCGGTGGCACAGAAGGTTCAGGTCCTTCTTGTCGACGACCTCGACGGCGGCGAGGCAGACGAGACCGTGACGTTCGCACTGGACGGCAAGACCTACGAGATCGACCTCACCACCGCCAACGCGGACAAGCTCCGCGGTCTTCTCGACCCGTACCTGAAGGGTGGCCGCCGTACCGGGGGCCGTGCCTCGGGCGGCCGCGGCAAGGCGCGCGCCGCTTCCGGTGGCAGCCAGGACACCGCGGCGATCCGCGCCTGGGCCAAGGAGAACGGCTGGGACGTCAACGACCGCGGCCGTGTCCCCGCGAAGGTCCGTGAGGCGTACGAGCAGGCCAACGGCTGATCACCCGACCCGCGCCACGGGCCGTGCCCGCGGCGGGCCGCTCGCGGTGAGCCGGAAGCGGTGGCACTGCGTGGCCAGCGTGTGGACCAGCCGGGCGAGATCGAGGGCGGTCCCGGTACGTCCGGGGACCGACAGCGCCGGCAGCGAGGACTCCACCTCGTGTCCCGGCTCCG
The DNA here is from genome assembly GCF_003950055.1 of Streptomyces sp. KPB2. Lineage (NCBI taxonomy): Bacteria > Bacillati > Actinomycetota > Actinomycetes > Kitasatosporales > Streptomycetaceae > Streptomyces > Streptomyces sp. KPB2. Next base: position 3,723,944 of record NZ_CP034353.1, on the reverse strand, counting down.
GGGGCCGCAGCCATACGGCGGCTCCGTGCAGGCCGTCGCGCTCCGGGGGACGCGGCGGCAGCCCGGCGGGGCCGGGCGGGGCAAGGGGCGCGTCCATGGTGCCGCCAGCACCGAGCGCCGTCAGGCCGAGCGCCAGTGAACCCCACTCCAGCCACTCCAACAGCCCGGGCAGCTCCTCCGCGGCACCCGCCGCCACGAGCAGGAGCATCCGCCCGCCCCGGACGGCCACCGGAAACCCCGGCGCCGGCGAACCCCCGTCGGCCCGTCCGGCCGGACCGGCGCACACCGACCGATCCCGCCGATCCGTCCGGTTCAGCCGGTCCAGCCGCTCCGTCCGGTCCAGCCGCTCCAGCGTCGCGTACCCCGCGCCGGCCGGCACGTCGAGGACGTCGAAGCGCACGCCCGTGCGCAACCGCACCGGGTCCCCGGGCGCCGTCGGCCAGCCGAGCGCGCTCTCGTACCAGCAGCGCGTCCGCTCCCATGCCGAGCCGCCGTTCCCGGTGGGCCGACGGGGCGACGGCACAACGGGGGACGCGGGAGCGACGGGGACCGGGTGCGAGGCGCCAACCATGCCAAGTGCAACCGTCCGGAGAGCCCGCGAGTTACGCTGGGTGTCGAACCGGAAACACAGAGTGCTGGACGAGGGGGCGTGCGGGGGTGCGGGGTGGCGCGAGGTTGTTCGCCCATAGCGGAGGGAACCGGTGCGCGCGGCATGGAGTGTCAGTCCCCGCGGGTAAGACATCCCTAGTGGGAGGGGGCGACTTGCGGATCGGGCCGTCTCGCGTTCGCCATCGGCGTACTGGCGAGTGGGGTAAGTGCCTGGCCTGCGGGAACATCGTCTCGCACCATCGGGTTGTGGCAGATGTCGGCGTCAGGGGTCAGGAGGCCATCGACGGTGTCGGCAGTTGGAATGAGCGGTCCCCGCTTGCGGGACTAAGCTGCGGAAGGACAGGGAGGGGAAGTTCCCCCCACTGCCTGACCGCTCTGAGGAGCGATTAACGATGTTCGAGAGGTTCACCGACCGCGCGCGGCGGGTTGTCGTCCTGGCTCAGGAAGAAGCCCGGATGCTCAACCACAACTACATCGGCACCGAGCACATCCTCCTGGGCCTGATCCACGAGGGTGAGGGTGTCGCCGCCAAGGCCCTTGAGAGCCTCGGGATTTCGCTCGAGGCGGTCCGCCAGCAGGTGGAGGAGATCATCGGCCAGGGCCAGCAGGCCCCGTCCGGCCACATCCCCTTCACCCCCCGTGCCAAGAAGGTCCTGGAGCTGTCGCTCCGCGAGGCCCTCCAGCTGGGTCACAACTACATCGGCACGGAGCACATCCTGCTCGGCCTGATCCGCGAGGGCGAGGGCGTCGCCGCCCAGGTCCTGGTCAAGCTGGGCGCCGATCTGAACCGGGTGCGGCAGCAGGTCATCCAGCTGCTCTCCGGCTACCAGGGCAAGGAGACCGCCACCGCCGGCGGTCCTGCGGAGGGCACGCCTTCCACGTCCCTGGTCCTCGACCAGTTCGGCCGGAACCTCACCCAGGCCGCTCGTGAGTCCAAGCTCGACCCGGTCATCGGGCGCGAGAAGGAGATCGAGCGGGTCATGCAGGTGCTGTCCCGCCGTACGAAGAACAACCCGGTGCTCATCGGTGAGCCCGGTGTCGGCAAGACCGCCGTCGTCGAGGGCCTCGCGCAGGCCATCGTCAAGGGCGAGGTGCCCGAGACCCTCAAGGACAAGCACCTCTACACCCTGGACCTCGGCGCCCTGGTCGCCGGCTCCCGCTACCGCGGTGACTTCGAGGAGCGCCTGAAGAAGGTGCTCAAGGAGATCCGCACCCGCGGCGACATCATCCTGTTCATCGACGAGCTGCACACGCTGGTCGGTGCGGGTGCCGCCGAGGGCGCCATCGACGCCGCGAGCATCCTCAAGCCGATGCTGGCCCGTGGTGAGCTGCAGACCATCGGTGCGACCACGCTGGACGAGTACCGCAAGCACCTGGAGAAGGACGCGGCCCTCGAGCGCCGTTTCCAGCCGATCCAGGTCGCGGAGCCGTCGCTGCCGCACACGATCGAGATCCTCAAGGGCCTGCGCGACCGGTACGAGGCGCACCACCGCGTCTCCATCACCGACGAGGCCCTGGTCCAGGCTGCGACGCTCGCCGACCGCTACATCTCGGACCGCTTCCTGCCGGACAAGGCGATCGACCTGATCGACGAGGCCGGCTCCCGGATGCGCATCCGCCGGATGACCGCGCCGCCGGACCTGCGCGAGTTCGACGAGAAGATCGCCGGCGTCCGCCGCGACAAGGAGTCCGCGATCGACTCGCAGGACTTCGAGAAGGCCGCCTCCCTGCGCGACAAGGAGAAGCAGCTCCTGGCCGCCAAGGCCAAGCGCGAGAAGGAGTGGAAGGCCGGCGACATGGACGTCGTCGCCGAGGTCGACGGCGAGCTGATCGCCGAGGTCCTCGCGACCGCGACCGGCATCCCGGTCTTCAAGCTCACCGAGGAGGAGTCGTCCCGCCTGCTGCGCATGGAGGACGAGCTCCACAAGCGGGTCATCGGCCAGGTCGACGCCGTCAAGGCGCTGTCCAAGGCGATCCGCCGTACCCGTGCCGGCCTGAAGGACCCGAAGCGTCCCGGTGGCTCGTTCATCTTCGCCGGTCCGTCCGGTGTCGGTAAGACCGAGCTGTCCAAGGCGCTCGCCGAGTTCCTCTTCGGCGACGAGGACGCGCTGATCTCCCTCGACATGTCGGAGTTCAGCGAGAAGCACACGGTCTCGCGCCTCTTCGGTTCGCCCCCCGGCTACGTGGGCTACGAGGAGGGCGGTCAGCTGACGGAGAAGGTCCGCCGCAAGCCGTTCTCGGTCGTCCTCTTCGACGAGGTCGAGAAGGCCCACCCGGACATCTTCAACTCGCTGCTGCAGATCCTGGAGGACGGTCGCCTGACCGACTCCCAGGGCCGGGTCGTGGACTTCAAGAACACGGTCATCATCATGACGACCAACCTCGGCACCCGGGACATCTCCAAGGGCTTCAACCTCGGCTTCGCCGCCGCGGGTGACACGAAGACCAACTACGAGCGCATGAAGAACAAGGTCCAGGACGAGCTCAAGCAGCACTTCCGGCCCGAGTTCCTCAACCGTGTCGACGACGTGGTCGTCTTCCCGCAGCTCAGCCAGGACGACATCCTGCGGATCGTCGACCTGATGATCGACAAGGTGGACGAGCGCCTCAAGGACCGGGACATGGGCATCGAGCTCTCCCAGTCCGCCAAGGAGCTGCTGTCCAAGAAGGGCTACGACCCGGTGCTGGGCGCGCGTCCGCTGCGCCGCACGATCCAGCGCGAGGTCGAGGACACGCTGTCGGAGAAGATCCTCTTCGGCGAGCTGCGTCCCGGTCACATCGTGGTCGTGGACACCGAGGGCGAGGGCGACGCCAAGACCTTCACCTTCCGGGGTGAGGAGAAGTCGGCCCTCCCCGACGTCCCGCCGATCGAGCAGGCGGCCGGGGGCGGCGCGGGTCCGAACCTGAGCAAGGAGGCGTAGCCCTCCGGGGTGAGCCAGGAAAGGGGCCGCCCGGGACTTCGGTCCCGGGCGGCCCCTTCGCCGTGCGGTGGGTCAGTGCTCGACCAGGGTCACTTCGGCGTCCGGGAAGAGCGCCCTGTAGGGGGCGGGGTCGAAGCGGGCACCCGGAGCGGTCTGGAGGACGACGCGTCGTACGCCGGGCACTCGGGCCGCGACGGCCGACACGTCCTCGTCTCCCTCCAGGGCCGGCAGGTTCAGTTCGCGCAGACCGGGGAGGACCGGCATCGGGCCGAGCCGGTCCGGGAAGAGCGACGCGTCCAGGAACAGCTCCGTCAGCCGGGGCAGCCGGGTGATCTCCGCCCAGTCCTCCGCGTCGAGGGCGGCGTCGGGGGCCAGGCTCAGCTGTCGCAGGCTTCGCCAGTGGGACAGACCGCGCAACCCGGTGCCATCCACGGCCGCGCCCCCGAGGTAGAGGAATTCGAGCGGCGCGGACCGGGGAACGGCGTCCGTCAGCCGGCGCCCCGGGAGCCGCGGCGTGAGCGACAGGAGGGTGAGCGACCCGAGCTCGGCCAGTTCCGACAGGTCGGCCGTCCCCTTGATGATCAGCAGTTCCTCGAGCGGGACGCCCGCGAGGCCGCCGAGCCCCCGGGCCGCGTCGCACCGGGTGAGGTACAGACTCCGCAGGAAGGGGAAGGCCGACAGTTCGGCCAGGTCGCCCACCTCCGGGTTGTCGACGAGGCTGAGCGCCCTGACGGTGTCCGGATCGACGGCCCCGAGGATCTCGGACACCGCGTGCGGGCCGTGAAAGGCCAGGCGTTCCCAGGGGCCGGGCCGCATCTCCGCCAGGGCGGCGCGCTGCGCCGGGGTGGTACAACTCAGGTACAGGCGCGTGCGGTCCAGGTGGTCCAGCACCTCCAGCGCGTACTCCCGCGCGTCGAACCGGTCCCATGTCCCCACGAGCTGCCGCCGCACCTGGAGGGCCGTGTGCTCCCGGAACCGGCGCAGCACCGCGAGCGCCCCGCCCGGCTCCTGCTCCGCCAGCAGCGAGGCCGTCACCGTCACGCCGTGCGCCTCCGCCTCCGTCAGTCCCTCCGGACCCGGCAGCAGCTCCAGGACCAACGGCCCCGCCTCCGCCAGCGCCTTGGCGTCCTGGGTCGACCCCGGCGGGATCAGCGCCCCCGCCCGCGCCTCCACCTCCGCCCGCACCGAGGGATCCAGCGCGGTCGCGTGCTCCAGGCAGGCCAGCGCCAGCAGCGTGAGCCGTGGCTCGTCCGCCGCCAGCAGCCGCCGCAGCAGCACCGCCCGCTCGCCGGGCCGGGCGTGGGCGACGGCCATGCGGATCACGTCCTCCCACTGGGTGTCGCCCGCGTGCCCGTCGAGGACGTCGAGGTGGCCCTCCTCGACCGCGTACCGGGCGCCCAGGTAGTCCTGGAAGGTGCGGTGCACGAAGTCCAGCGCGTCCTCGCCGGGCTGCCGCAACAGCCCGCTGCGCAGAACCAACGCCCGCAGGACCGTCGCCGCGTCGCCGTGCCCCGCCGCCGACGCCACCGACGGCAGGGTGCGCTCCACGATGCCCTCGGCCGTGTCCACCGCCATCTCCGTGCGCCCGCTCAGCACCAGCGCGTACGCCAGCCGCTGCAGCAGCTCCAGTTGCGCCTCCTCGCTCAGCTCCACCGTCTCCATGCCCCGTTCCCGGTCCCGGCGGGCCAGCAGCATCGTGAGCGCGGCGTCGTACAACTCCTTGCGGCCGGTGGGGAGGTAGCCGCGGCGCTCCCGGTGCAGGGCGCAGATCAGTCCGCACATCAGGGGGTTGGTGGCGAGCCGGGCCAGGTCGCGCTTGGTGCGCAGGGAGTCCAGCAGCCGCGCCTCGAACTCGGGGGCCTCGGCCGCCGCGTGCCAGCGCCGTACGAAGGTCGCCACGTCGTCCCGGCGCATCGGGGCGAGGGCCAGTTCCCGGAAGCCCTCGGCGGCCAGCCAGTCGGCGCGTACGGCGGTGGGGCGGGAGGTGAGCAGCCAGCGGTTGCCCGGGAAGGCGCGGATGAGGGCGAGGAGCCAGTCGCGGGTGCGGTTGCGGTCCGCGGCGGGGACCTCGTCCAGGCCGTCGACGAGGACCAGGCCCCGGCCGGCGCTCAGCACCCGTTCCGCCCAGCCGTCCGGCGGGGTGAGCGGGCAGCCCACGGCGGTGAGGAAGGCGGCGGGGGAGGGCAGCGCGCCCGCACGGATCAGGGTGCGCAGCGGCAGCACGTACGGGATCCGGTCGCCGTGCCGCGCGGCGCTCACCGCCAGCCACTGCACCAGCGTCGTCTTGCCGGAACCGGCGTCGCCGCGCAGCAGTACCCGGCCCTGGGCGGTCAGCGCGGACTCGGCGGGGAGACGGACGGTGCGTTCCGGCTCGTCGTACTCCCCGGGGAACGCGGGGTGTTCGTCCTCCGCGGTCGCCTCCAGGCTCAGGTAGGCGACCTCCAGCGGCCAGCGGTCCGGGGAGTCGCGCAGGTCGATGCCGTAGATGGTGATGCGGTTGTGCTGCTCGGCGACGTACGGCAGGTAGCGGCGTTCGAACGCCGTGTCCCGGGCGTCCGGGCGGGGGACGCGGGTGATCAGCTCGTCGACCTTCGCGATCAGCTCGGCCTGGCCCCGGGTCTGGGCCACCAGGGTGCGGGCGACGAACGTGGAGCGGCGGGTGAAGAACTCCAGGACGTGCAGGCAGGCCCACTCGGTCGCCGAGTCGAGGAAGTGGCCCGCGTCGGCGGACAGACCGGACCCGGCGTCGGACGCCTGTCGCCGCAGCCTGGCGGCCAGTTCGCGGTGTCCCAGCCGCACCGCCTGGACGTCGTCCATGTCCAGGTCGCCCAGGGCGAGCAGCCGCGCCGCCAGGGCGTCGCCGACGGCCTCGCTCTCGTCGCGCGGGAAGGGCGGCTCGCCGGGGGAGTCCAGGGAGTCCGCCACCAGCTTCCCGGCGAGCCCCCGCACCTCCCTCGCGCCCAGCGTGCGCTGCTCGCCCCGGAAGGACACCAGGCGGGCCAGCCGGACCGGCCGGTCGACCAGCCCGGCACCGGGGCCGCCCGTCACGAACAGCTTCTTCACCAGCGGGGCGACCAGACTGGACGCCAACTTCCCGCCGAGCACCGCCGGTTCCATACGCCCCCCTGGTCGGTCGACGAGGGGAGCATAACGATCGTCAGGAGAGCTGACCGTCGTAGTCCGGGAGCTTGAAGGTCTTCTCGGCGTGGCCGCCGGACAGGTCGGTGGCGCTGTTGCCGATGTTCGCGATGATCGTGTAGCCCTTCGACTCGATCTCCGCGCGCTGTTCCGTCTTGTACTCGGCGACGTCCTTGAACAGGTCGAGGAACCCGCGGACGTACAGCCCGGACGACTCGTACCCGGCGTGGGCGAGGTTCCACTCGGTGGGCGCCTCGATGATGCCCGGGCGGGCGGTCACGAAGAACAGGGCGACGCCGTGCTCCTGGGCGTACCGGGCGGCCTCCAGCACCGGCCGGTTGGCGGGCTGGGGGTAGCTGAAGCCGAAGTCGGTCTCCAGGGAGGTGTTGTCGATGTCGAGGACGATCGCCTGCTTCTCGCCGGGGCCGGCGTCGGCGATGCGCTCCTTCAGGTACGGCAGCGCCGCGTCCATCACGGCCCGGCAGTCGCGCTGCCAGGTGTCGTAGTCGACGTCGGCCGCGGCGGCCGTCGCCACCGACGCGCGCGGCGTTTCGGCCGGGGCGGCGACGGACGGCGTGACCGTGGCGGTGAGCGCCGCGACGACGACGGCGGCCGTGCCCGTGGCACGCCACCACAGAGGTCTGGTCTGTCCGGTCTGGTCGGTCATGGGGGGTGGGGTCCTCTCATGCCTGCGCGGATGCCTGACGGCACAGAACGGGTGCCTGACGGCACAAAGTTGTCGCGTGCATGCTCGCCCCGGCAAGTGGCCGGACGGCAACGATTGGGTTACTGAGCAGTAGTCATTCGCCCGGCCTGCGGTTACGCCGTGATCTCCACCCCGTCCGGCACGTTCCGCACCCGCGGCAGCCGGGGGTTGACCCGCAGCACCCGCAGCCGGGGGAGCCCGGAGAGCCAGGAGACGTCCGTGTCGGGCAGCTCCGCGTTGAGCCACAGGTGGGTCACCTGGTCGGGGAGCAGTCCCGCCAGCAGCTCCTCGGCCCGCATCACCCCGGCCACCTGGATGCGCGGCCGCCCGCCCAGCTCGCGCAGCGCGGCCAGCTCGGCGGTGTCGGCGACCGGGAAGTAGAGGCCGTCCGGGTCCAGGTGGGCGATGATCTCCTGGGCGTACCGCTCGGTGTCGAAGTGTCGCCAGCCCCGCGCCAGTTCGGTGCGGACCGCCAGCGCCGCACGGGAGCGCAGCCGGGCCAGGTAGTCGATGGCGGCGTCGTCCTGGACGCGGGTCGCGGTGCAGGCGAGCAGATGCGCCTGCCGGTCGTCGGGCACCTGGCCCGGATCGGGCAGCAGTTCGAGGACGATGGGGCCGACCCAGCCGAGCCCCCGGGCGGCCAGCTCCGTCGTCGGGCGCACCAGGTTCTTCGTGCGGTCGTGGACGAGCCGCTGGACGGCCGGGTCGAGTTCGGTGACGTGGTCCAGGCAGGCCGCGGCCATCAGCCGCCGGTGGTTGATCTGCGGGCGGCGCAGTCCGGGCGCGGGTGCCAGCAGCCGTTCCAGGAACTGGGCGCACTCCTCGGGCCGGGCGTGGGCGGCGGCCATGCGGATGACCTCCTCCCACTCGGACTGGTGGGCATGGTCCACCAGCGTCGGGAACCGGCCGCGCGCCACGATCTCCTTGGCGGCCAGGTAGTCCTGGAAGGTGCGGTGGACGAAGTCGACCGACTCGCCCGACCGTTCGCGCAGCAGACCCGTGCGGTGCAGCAGGTGCCGGAAGATCGTCGCGCCGTCCCCCTGGGCGCGGGCCGCGGGCATCGCGGGCAGCGCGGCGTCCAGGATGGCGACCGCCCGTTCGCGGGTCAGCTCGGAGGCGTCCTCCTCCAGCATGGCGTGGGCCAGCTTCTGCAACAGCCGCTCGCGGGTGCTCTGCTGGAGCCGCACGTCGTCGGCGTACAGCACGTCCCGCTCGGGGTCGCGGCGCTGGAGCAGCATCTCCAGGGCGGCGTCGTACAGCTCCTTGCGGCCGCTGGGCAGGGAGCCCGCACGGTCGCGGTTCAGGGCGCATATCAGGCCGCACATCAGGGGGTTGGTGGCGAGCTGGCGCAGCTCGCGGTAGATCCGTACGGAGTGCAGCAGCCGCTGCTCGTACTCGTCCAGCGTTCTTCGTTCCCGCTCCCGTTCCCGTCCCTGGGGCCCCTGGGGCCGGCTCTGCTCGTCCAGGCGGGCCGCCGAGTGCCAGTCCCGGACGAACCGCGTCACCTGGTCCCGCGACATCGGCGCCAGAGACAGCTCGACGAAGTCCTCCTCGGCCAGCCCGCCCCCCGACAGCCAGCCGTCGGAGACGGCGGACGGCCGGGAGGTGACCAGGCAGCCGTTGCCCGAGAAGACGCGCAGCAGCCGCCGCAGCCGGTCGCGCAACTCGCCCCGCGTCTTCTCCGGCGCCTCGTCGATGCCGTCGACCAGCAGCAGCGCCCGCCCGGCGAGCAGGGTGCGCACCACCCACCCCTCCGGCGCCCGGTCGGCGAGCGGGTGCCGGACCGCGTGCAGGAAGTCGTCCGGGGCCGGGAAGCCCTCGCGGGCGAAGCGGCGTACGGGCAGCACGAAGGGGATGCGGGAGCCCTCCCGGGCGGCGGCCACGGCCAGCCACTGCACCAGGGTCGTCTTGCCCGAGCCGGCGCCGCCGCGCAGCAGGACCCGTTCGTGGTCCTCCAGCGCCCGGTCCGCGAGCAGCACGGTGCGCTGTTCGTCCTCGGCGCCGCCCACGCCGCCGCTGCGCTCCTCCGCCTCCAGGCTCAGATAGGTCTCCTCCAGCGGCCAACGGTCGGGCGCGTTGGGGAAGTCCACGCCGACGATGGTCAGCCAGCCGTACCGCCGGGCCACCCACTGGACGTATTCGGCCTCGAACGCCACGTCCTCCTCGGGCCGTTCGGCCTGTCGTGCCGCCGCCTCGGCGTCGCCCTGGTCGACCAGCTGGGCGATCCGGCTGGCCCGCCCCGGCAACTGCCGCTGGAGATAGGCGGAGCGCCGCACCAGGTGGTGCAGGACGTGCAGGCACACCGACACCAGCAGCGCGTCGTGGAACCAGGCGGCGTCCGGCGACAGTTCCCGGTCCGCGCCCTGCACGGCGCCCCGCAGCCGCCGCGCGTAGTCCTGCGGCCCCAGCCGTACGGCGTCGGCGTCGGTGACGTCGACCTCGGCGATCGCGAGCAGCGTGCGGGCCAGGACGTCGACGACCGGGGCGAGTTCGGCGGTGGGCGCGGCATGCCGCTCGGCGGCGAGGTGGACCAGGTCGGCGGCGGTGCGGTGGACGTCGTCGGGGGTGGCCGTGGCCTTCGCGCCCCGCCAGCTGACGAAGCCGGGGACCGGTTCGGAGAACACCGGCGGCCGGACGGGGTCGCGGAAGAGCCGGTGGACGAGGGGGGCGGCGAGACGGGAGGGCGTGCGGACGGCGGGATCCATGGATACGGCTTACCCCCGGTGTCGTGAGGACTGGTCGGTTGCGGAGATCTGGACCCGCACTCCGTCCGGCACCTGCCGGGCCACGGACGGGTCGGTGTCGGCCAGCACGGTGACGGTGCGCAGGCCCGGGAAGGCGGAGAGCCAGGCCAGCCCTTCCACCGGATGCGCGGCGTCCAGCGTCAGCCGGGCGAGGCGCTCGGCCACGATCAGGGCGGTCAGGTCCTCGACGCGGTACGCGCCGCGGACGTGGATGTGCTCCCAGCCGCCGAGCGCGCGCAGCGCGCGCAGGTCCTCCACCGAGGACACGTCGACGGACCACTGCCGGGGCAGGTGGGCGAGGATCTCGCGGGCGTACCGGTCACGGTCGAACAGGTGCCAGGCGGCGGCGAGGGACTGCTGTACGCCGGAGCCGGGATGACCGCGGAAACGGCGCAGGAACTGCAGCGCCGCCTCGCTGCCCACACTGACCGCCGTGTACACCACGCGGGCTGCCGTGCGGTGATCCACCTCCTCGGGGCCCGGCAGCAGGCCCAGCACGAGATCGCCCCCGGCGCGCGCCACCTCACGTGCCGCGTCGAAGGACACCGGCGGCACGTGCGCCACCAGCCCGTCCTCCACCCGTTTGCGCACCTGAGGGGCGACTTCCGCCGCGTACCGCAGCCCGGCCGCCGCCAGCAGTGCGCGGCGGGGGTCGCCCGGTTCCGTCAGCCTGCGCATCAGGTACTCCGCCTCCTTCGGGCGGGCGTGCGCGAGGGCCAGCAGGATGACGTCCTCCCAGTCGTCCCTGCCCGCGTGGTCGACCAGCAGGTCGAAGTCCATCTCCTCGACGGCCAGCCGGGCGCCGAGGTAGTCCTGGAAGGTGCGGTGCAGGAAGTCCACCCGGCCCTCGGCAGGTTCGCGCAGCAGCCCGGAACGCAGCAGCAGGGCGTGGTAGGTCTCCTCTTCGCTGTCGGCCGCCAGACTGAGCGCGGGCAGCGCACGGCCGACGATCCGCAGGGCCTCGGTCCGGTCCATCTCCTGGCGGCCGTTGCGGATCAGCCACCACGCCAGCTTCTGCAGCAGCTGCACCTGGACCGCGTAGGGCAGCCGCGTTCCGTCGGGGCCGTGCAGTTCCCGCTCCCGGTCCCGGCGCTCCAGGAGCATGGTCAGGGCGGCCTCGTACAGGGACCTGCGGTCCTGGGGCAGGAAGCCGCGCCGGTCGCGGTGCAGGGCGCACAGCATGCCGCACATGAGCGGGTTGGTGGCCAGGCGGTTCAGCTCGGACGTGGTCCGCACGGCCTCCAGCAGCGACTCGCCGACCTCCTCCGGTGCCCCGGCCGCCCGGTGCCACCGTCGTACGAAGGTGGTGACGCCGTCCCGGGACATCCGTGCGAGCACGCGCTCGTCGAAGCCCTCGGCGGCCAGCCACTCCTCCGGTACGGCCGACGGCCGCGAGGTGACCAGCCACAGGTTTCCCGGGAAGGCCCGCACCAGCTCGCGCAGCCAGCGCCGGGCGGCGGCCCGGCGGTCCCCGGCGATCTCGTCGATGCCGTCGACCAGCAGCACCCCGCGCCGGGCCCGCAGCACGCGCTCCACCCACCCCGGCGGCTGCTCCCCGGCGACGGGACAGCCGACCGCGCGCAGGAAGTCGCCGGGGAAGGGCAGCTCCGCCCCCGGCCGCACGATCCGGCGCATCGGCAGCACGAACGGGACCCGCCCGATGAGGTGGGACAGCCCGTGGTCGTAGACCCGGCTCGCGGCCGTGACCGCGAGCCACTGCACGAGGGTCGTCTTGCCGGACCCGGCGACGCCGCGCAGGAACACCTGGTCGTGCCCGGCGAGCACCTGCTCGGCGGCCACCGCCCCGTACTCCGGTCCTCGGCGCCCGTCCCGCCCCGCCCGGGGCCGGGTCGCCTCCAGGCTCAGATAGGCCGTGTCCAGCGGCCACTCCCGGGTCCCGGCGTCCAGCCCGTAGATGGTGAGGCTGCCGTAGCGGGCGGCGATGTGGTCCGCGTAACGCTCCTCGAACCCGGCGTCCTCGGCCGACTGGGACGGCAGCCGCTCCAGCAGCACGTCGACGGCCCGGACCAGCCGGGCCAGCTGCTGCGTCTGGTCGGTCTGCCGGCGGGCGACGTAGGTGGAGCGCTGGGTGAGGAAGTTCAGGATGTGCAGCGAGGCGGTGCGCAGCAGCCGCTCGTACAGCAGCGTGCCGCCCTCGCTCAGCCCGTACGGGGCCAGCGGCACGCCCGCGCTCAGCTCGCGCGCGAAGCGCTCGGGGCCGAGCCCGACGGCCTCGTAGTCCTCGACGGTGATCTCGCCGAGCCGGGCGAGGGTGCGGGCCAGGGCGTCCTTGACGGCCGCGGCCTCGGCGGCGTCCACGGGCTCCTCGCCGGGTCCGGCCGCGCTCAGCGCCCTGCGGACCAGCTCACCGGCGATCTTCTCGACGTCCTTGGGCGTGACGGTCCGCTTCTCGCCCCGGAAGGACACCAGCGCCGATATCCGCACCGGCCGGTCCACGAGCCCCGCTCCCGGCCCGTCCCGCACGAAGAGCCGACGGACGAGCGGCGTGACCGCGCTGGAGGCGACACGGGCCCCGAGTGCTGTGACGTCGACCATGCTCCGAGCCTAGGTGAACGCCCTTGTACGGGGGGCGGGTTAACCGGGACGGGAGTAGCCCCGGTCACATTCACCGCCCCTTCGATCATGGCCGCCGGTGATGTGCCGCACAGGCCGATTGCCCTGTACTACGGGGAATAGTGGCAGCCGCAAGAACTACGAAAACGGACATACCGGAGCGGAGGGAGGGGGGTTTTCCGGGCGTCTGACCTGGTTTTGTCCAGAATGACGGCTCTGGCATGGGTCAGGAAGTTTCGGACCGAAGTACTAAATACGGTCGTAGGTCACACCTTTGTGCGGTTCGGGGTCCCCGGGTTACCAAGGTTGAGCCCGCCCGGTGAGCGCCTTGTGCGTCCCGCCGGTGGGCATTCCTCTGCACCCGTCCCCATGAGGTTCGAATGTTCCCGCGTGTCACGTCCCGTTCTTCCCGTACGACCATCCGCACCCGCGCCGCGGTGATGGCCGCCGGCCTCGGAGCCTCGGTCGCACTGGGAGCCGGGGTCGCGGCCGCCACCGGCACCACGGCGGCCACCAGCACCAACGCCGCCGCGAGCGCCGTAGAGGCCCAGGCAGCGGCGCAGGCCAAGGCGGCGAAGGCCGAGAAGGCCGCCGCGAGCGCCAAGAAGACCACGACCGCCAAGAAGACGGCCACCAAGAAGAAGGCCGCCTCCTGGGTCGACCCGGTCAAGAAGTACACGCTGAGCGCCAGCTTCGCCCAGAACGGCGGCATGTGGGCGCACAAGCACAGCGGCCAGGACTTCGCCGTGCCGATCGGCACCAACGTGGTCGCCACCCACGGCGGCACCGTCGTCAAGGCCGGCGGCAACGGCGCCGGTGACGGCCCCGCCTACGGCAACGCCATCGTCATCAAGCACGGCAACGGCACGTACTCCCAGTACGCGCACCTGTCCAAGATCAACGTGAAGATCGGCCAGGTCGTGAAGACCGGCCAGTCGATCGCCAAGTCCGGCAACACCGGCAACTCCAGCGGTCCGCACCTGCACTTCGAGATCCGCACGACGCCGAACTACGGCTCGGCCGTCGACCCGGTCGCCTTCCTGAAGGCCAAGGGCGTGACCGTCTAAGAGCGGGACTGGGTCCCCTCGGCTCCCCGGTGGGCCTGGGTGATCAGATCGGTGGCGACCTCGAGAACGGCAGCACGCTGTTCCTCGGGGTCGCCTTCGAGGTCCCGGAGCACGAACATCCCGGCGTGCAGCGTGAACAGCGCGCTGATGCAGCGGACCTGGTCGACCAGGTCCGCCTCGGGATCCATGAGGATGTCGCGCAGACCGAACATCCTGGTCTTGAACAGCTCGCCGATGCGCAGGTCCCGCACCGTCGCCTGGTTCTCCTGCATGAAGCGGAACAGCGGCGCCGCGCCGGCCAGTGCCTCGCTGTAGCCGCGGACGATCTCCTGCTTCGTCTCCAGGGTGTGCGGCTGCTCCCGCCCCCACTCGATCAGGTCCTCCAAGGGCCGTGAGAGATCCTCGAAGATGCTGACGAGGATCTCTTCCTTGGTCTTGAAGTGGTAGTAGAGCGCGGCCTTGGTCACGTCCAGACGCTCGGCGATCTCGCGCAGGGAGGTCTTCTCGTACCCCTGCTCCGCGAAGAGCTCGAGCGCCACGTCCTGGATGCGCTGGCGGGTGTCCCCGCGGCGTCGCTGCTGCTTGGTGCCGTTCATTGTGCCGCCCATCCTCCTACGCACCTCCTGCCCCGCGCACTTTCCGAAAAACTTACTTGACGCCCGGCTAGTTACGCGCCTACCTTTCCCAGTGTAGACAACTTGCCGGGCGGCAAGTAAGTGCGAGTGGTGCAGCGGTAGCTGGGGGAGTAGGAGAGATGGCGGACAAGACGGAGGCGGCGACCGGCGACGCCGGTGCCGTGAAACAGCCGAGGAGCGTGCGGGTCGTCCTGCTCGCCCTCATGATCGCGATGATGCTCGCGATGCTCGACAACATGATCATCGGCACCGCGATGCCGACGATCGTGGGCGAACTGGGCGGACTGGAACACCTCTCCTGGGTCGTCACCGCCTACACCCTCGCCACCGCGGCCTCCACCCCGCTGTGGGGCAAGCTCGGCGACATGTACGGGCGCAAGGGCTCGTTCATGACGTCGATCGTGATCTTCCTGGCCGGCTCGGCGCTCAGCGGCATGGCCCAGGACATGGGCCAGCTCATCGGCTTCCGCGCGATCCAGGGGCTGGGCGCCGGTGGTCTGATGGTCGGCGTCATGGCGATCATCGGTGACCTCATACCGCCCCGGGAGCGCGGCAAGTACCAGGGCATGATCGCCGGTGTCATGGCGCTCTCGATGATCGGCGGACCGCTGGTCGGCGGCACCATCACCGACAACTGGGGCTGGCGCTGGTCCTTCTACATCAACATCCCGCTCGGCGTGATCGCGCTGATCGCGATCAGTGCCGTGCTGCACCTGCCGAAGAAGCGCAGCGAGGCCCGGATCGACTACCTGGGCGCGGCGCTGCTGACCGTCGGCATCACCGCCATCGTGCTCGTCACCACCTGGGGCGGCACCGAGTACGCCTGGACCTCCGCGCGGATCATGGAGCTGATCGGCATCGGCGTCGCCGCGCTGATCGGGTTCGTGTTCTGGCAGACCAGGGCCGCGGAGCCCATCCTGCCGCTGCACATCTTCCGCAGCCGCAACTTCACGCTGATGTCGGTCATCGGCTTCATCGTCGGCTTCGTGATGTTCGGCGCCACCCTCTTCCTGCCGCTGTACCAGCAGTCGGTGCAGGGCGCGTCCGCCACCAACTCGGGTCTGCTGCTCCTGCCCATGCTGGGCGCGATGCTGGTCACGTCGATGGTCGCGGGCCGGGTCACCACCAGCACCGGCCGCTACAAGATCTTCCCGGTCGCGGGCGGCGCGCTGATGACGGTCGGCCTGTTCCTGCTGTCGACCATGGACACCGACACCACCCGCTTCACCTCCGGCCTGTACATGGCCGTCGTCGGTCTCGGCATGGGCTGCCTGATGCAGATCACCATGCTGGTGGCGCAGAACAGCGTGGAGATGAAGGACATGGGCGTCGCGTCCTCCTCCACCACCCTCTTCCGTACCCTCGGCTCCTCCTTCGGCGTCGCGATCATGGGCGCGCTGTTCAACAACCGGGTCCAGGACGTCATGGCCGAGCGCGCGCCGGCGGGCGGCTCCCAGGCGACGGAGCAGTCGGCGACCCTGACCGCGGAGGCGCTGAAGGCCCTGCCGGCGGCGATCCGCGACGCCTACCAGCACGCGGTGTCCGCGGGCACCCACGGTGCGTTCCTGCTCGGCGCGGTGGTGGCGGTCCTCGCCCTGGTCGCGGCGGTGTTCGTGAAGGAGGTCCCGCTGAAGGGCGCCGGACCGAAGCCGGCCGAGGCCCCGGCCGACGGCGACGACGACCCGGCCTCGGCGAAGACACCGGTGACCGAGGCCGTCTGACCTCGGCGGCGGCCCGCCGTCTCCCCCTCACCAGGCCTCCGGGCGGCTTCGGCCACCCGGGGGCCTTCCTCGTACGGCATAGGCTGAACCGCGAGGCTCCGGGGGGAGCGAGGGAGGGCGCAGGGCATGAGCAGGGACGAGAACGGCAGGACCGGATCCCGGCGGCGCTCGGCGCTGACCGGCGCCGCCGCAACCGCGGTCCTCCCGGTCGGCGCGGTCGTCCTGGCGGGCGTCGAGGCCGCGTTGCCGTGGTGGGCGATCGCCGGACCGGCCGCGCTGACCGCCGGGCTCGCCGGCTGGGCCGGAGTGAGAATCAGCCGGCGCCGCGCCGTACGCCGTGAAGCCCTGGAGCCGGGGGAGCAGGTCCTCGGCACCTACACCGTCCGGCCCCCGTACCGCGAACACACGCCGCCCGCGGCGCACGAGGGCCCGCAGTACCAACTGGTGGTGACCAGCCGCGGCCTCCAACTGTGGGAGCGCTCCGCACTGCTGTGGCGCCACCCGTGGCCGGAGCTGCGCGTCCTCGTCGACGGCCCGCGCCTGCGCGTCCACCACGAGGGCCGCGAGGCCGGTCACATGCTCCTGGAACCGCCGGGCGCGGCCCAGGAGGTACGCCGCGTCGCCACCCGGCACGCGGCCGGCTGAGGGGGCCGGTCACGGACGCGACGCCGACACGTCCCCCTTGCCGACGCACTCGAACCACACCGTCTTGCCCCGCCCGTCCGGGTACGGCGTGACACCCCACCGGTCGGTCACCGCCGCGACGATCAGGAGCCCGCGCCCGCCCTCGCCCAGCGCGTCGGCGGTCCCGGGCACGGGCGGTTCCGGGCAGCCGTCGGCGACCTCCACCCGTACGCCGCCCGGCCGGAGCAGGAAGCACACGCGCCCCCGACGGCCGGGCACGTGCCGTACGACGTTGGCGACCAGCTCCGTGAGCGCCAGCTCGGCGGCGTCGGCCACGTCCGGCAGCCCGGAGCGCACGAGGTACAGCCGCAGCACACGGCGCAGATGGCGGGCCGAGTGCGCGCCCATGGCGAACTCGGCGTGGTACCGGCTCTCAACGTCCGCCGCCCGCGGACCGGTTGCGTGATTCACACCACAAGGCTGCGACGCGGTGCGTACGCTCGACTACGCACAGGAACGAACGTCGCGAGGCGTTGCCGCCCGCAGTCCCCGGAGTCCCGGAGTGAGGTGCCGCAGTGGCCAACATCCAGTCCCTCGACCCGACCGCGTCCCCGCTCGACTACTACGGCTGGGAGCTGCGCCGCCAGCGCGAGGCCCACGGCCTCAAGCAGGGCCAGCTCGGCGACATCATCTTCTGCACCGGCTCGCTGATCGGCCAGATCGAGACCACGAAGAAGGTCCCGACGCGGGACTTCTCCGAGCGGGTGGACGCCGCGCTGGGCACGGACGGTCTGTTCTCGCGGCTGATCGGCCTGGTGCTGCGCAGCCAACTCCCCACGTGGTTCCAGCCGTACGCGGAGATGGAGGCGAAGGCGGCGTACATCTCGACGTACCAGGCGCAGTTGGTCTACGGGCTGTTGCAGACGGAGGAGTACGCGCGGGCGGTGCTGGCCACGGGCAGGCCCGGGCAACTGGAGAGCTTGCTGGCTGCTCGCATGGAACGCCAGCGCATCCTCGACTGGGAGAAGCCGCCCCTGGCCTTGGTGATCCTGGACGAGGCCGTACTTCACCGGCCGGTTGGCGGCGTGGACGTGATGAGGCGGCAACTGGGGCACCTGTTGAAGTTCGCCGGCCACCGCTGGCTGCGTCTCCAGGTGCTGCCCCTGTCCAGCGGCGAACACCCGGGCCTCGCCGGGGCGTTCAACATCCTGCGCTTCGATGACCACCCGGATGTCTTCTACACAGAGGACATGATGTCCGGCCACATGACGGCCAATCCGGAGACCATCAAAGAGGCCAATCTCAATTACGCTCACTTGCAAGCGGCCGCCCTCTCCGTGAAGGACTCGGCGGCGCTCGTCGCCCGCGTGATGGAGGAACGCTATGAAGACCGGACCGAGCGAGACCCAGTGGCGTAAGTCCAGCTACAGCGGTCCCAACGGAGGCGACTGCGTGGAGTGCACCGTCAGTGGCGGCGCCGCTTGGCGCACGTCCTCGTACAGCGGAAACACCGGCGGTGATTGCGTAGAGGTCGCCGACAACTGCCCCGCCGGTGCCGTCCCCGTGCGGGACAGCAAGAACCCGTCCGGCCCCGTCGTCACCGTGGGCGCCGGCGCCTGGCAGGCCTTCGTCGACGGCCTGCGGTAGCCGCACCGCCTAGACCAGCCGCTCCGCCAGCAGCAGGGCGCCGACGAGGATCATCGCCGCGCCCGAGACGCGGGACACCGCCGTGGCGACGGCCGGGCGGGCGCCCAGGATGCGGCGGGCCGTGGTGCCGACGCCCGTGTAGACCACGGCGCAGTTGGCCGTGTGCACCAGGCCGAGGGCGACGATCTGCGCGGCGAAGGGCCAGTCGGCGTCCCGCGCGGCGAACTGCGGCAGGAGGGCGAGGAACAGCAGCAGCGCCTTGGGGTTGAGGCCGCTGATGCCCGCCCCTCTGGCCGCCCGCCCCATCCACGAGCCGGTGCCCTCGTCACCGTCCCCGGCCCGGGGCGCGGCGGGGTGGGCCAGGGTCGTGACGCCGAGCCAGACCAGGTACGCCGCACCGGCGGCCGTCAGCAGGGTCAGCACCGTCGGTGAACCGGCGACCGCGGTCGCGAGGCCTGCGGCGACCACGGCGGTCAGCACGACGTACCCGCCCAGCAGCCCGCCGATCGCGGGCAGCACCGTCCGGTGGCGCAGCCCCGCCGTGATCGCGTAGGCCCAGTCCGCTCCCGGGACGAGCACCAGCAGGAAGGACACCGACCAGAACGCCCCGACGCCGGCCATCTCCACCGTCTCCACCTCACCCTTCTTCCGGCTCTCGTAGGCAGATTAGGGAAGAATGCCCGGAAGGTGGTTCCAAGATTTCCCCGTCAGGCTCCCGGCCGTGGAAAGATTTCACCTATGGACGACGTGGACCGGAAGATCCTTGCCGAGCTACAAAAGGACGGCCGGCTGACGCTGACCGAGCTCGCCGAGCGGGTCCGGCTCAGCGTCTCCC
The DNA here is from genome assembly GCF_003950055.1 of Streptomyces sp. KPB2. Taxonomy (NCBI): domain Bacteria; kingdom Bacillati; phylum Actinomycetota; class Actinomycetes; order Kitasatosporales; family Streptomycetaceae; genus Streptomyces; species Streptomyces sp. KPB2. The sequence goes on along the minus strand of NZ_CP034353.1, from coordinate 3,704,723 downwards.
CCTGCCACCGGCGCCTGCGTGCCCTGGAACGCTCCGGGGCGATCACCGGCTACCACGCGACCCTGAACGCGCCCGCGCTCGGGCTGGGCTTCGAGGCGCTGGTCTTCGTCACCATGCGCTACGAGGACCGCCAGACCGTCGCCGCCTTCGAGGAGGCCGTCGCCGAGATCCCCCACGTCGTGCAGGCCCAGCGGCTCTTCGGCGACCCCGACTACCTCCTGCGCGTCGTCACCCGCGACCTTGAGGCCTACCGGCGCCTCTACGACGACCGCCTGGCCTCCCTCCCCGGCGTCCAGCGCCTCAGCTCCACCCTCGTCATGGCCAACCTGGTCGAGGCCCGCCCCCTGCCCCTGTGACGTCCGGCGTCCGGAGTCCGGCCGATGTCAGTGCCGGGTGCCACCATCGGCGTATGGACAAGCTGCGTCAGTTGCGGCTGGCGAAGGACGCCATGGACCGTGACTGGGCCGACCCGGCGCTCGATCTGGACGCGGTGGCCGCGCACGCGGGGTACTCCCGCTATCACTTCCTGCGCGCCTTCAAGGAGACGTACGGCGAGACACCCGGCCAGTACCTCACCCGCCGCCGCATCGAGCGCGCCGAGGACATGCTGCGCACCGCCAACCTGACCGTCACCGAGATCTGCCACCTGGTCGGCTTCAGCAGCCTGGGCACCTTCTCCACCCGGTTCAAGGCCCGCACCGGTCTGACCCCGAGCGAGTACCGGGCCAAGCACGTGGGCCGGGGCACCGCCCTCGTCCCGGGGTGTTACGTCATGCACTGGGCGGGCGGGGTGCGCCGCAATTCCGGAGAAGCGGAGTGACGCCGCCGCTGCCTACCGTGACAGAGCAAGCGGAAACCGTCGCGGAACCGCGGAAACACAGGAGCACGCCATGATCAAGGGTCTCGCCATCTCGACCGTCTGGGTCCTCGACCAGGACCGGGCCAAGGAGTTCTACACCCAGAAGCTGGGCCTGGAGGTCCGCACCGACATGACCATGGGCGAGGGAGGCATGCGCTGGCTCACCGTCGGCTCCCCGAACCAGCCCGACGTCGAGCTGACGCTGATGCTCCCGAACGGCCCCGCGATGGACCCCGAGTCCGCGGAAATGATCAAGAAGCTGGTGGCCAAGGGCGCCCTCGGCGCCGGTGTCCTGACCACCGACGACATCCACGGCGACTACAAGAAGCTCAAGGACCGCGGCGTCGAGTTCCTCCAGGAGCCCCAGGAACGCCCGTACGGCACGGAGGCCCTCTTCCGCGACGACTCCGGCAACTGGTTCTCCTTCACGCAGCCCCGCGAGGGCGGCCTCGACATGGACCAGGACTTCGCCTGCTGACACCGGCGTCCCCGACGGCACGCGCCGGACCGAAAACCCCTCGCCTCAATGCCCCCGTGCCGGGATCATGGGCGACCGGTTTCCATGGAGGAGGACGGCGTGCAGCCAGAAGGACTCCGCCGCGCGGTCGAGGCGGCCCGGGCCGTCGTCTCGGAGCTGGGCCTGCGGGCCGACGACGTCGACGTCGTCCACGACTCGGACCGGGTGGTCCTGCGCCTGCTCCCCGCCGACGTCCTGGCCCGGGTCGCGCCCGGAGGGCAGTCCGCCGAGTCCGCGTTCGAGGTCGAGGTCGCCCGCCGGCTCACCGACGTCGGCGCTCCGGTGGCCGTGCTCGACCCCCGGTCCGACCCCCGGGTCCGTGCGCGGGACGGCTTCGCCGTCTCGCTCTGGACCTACTACGAACCGCTGGGAGTGGAGATCGCACCGGCCGACTACGCGCACGCGCTCCAGCTCCACCATGCCGCACTGCGCCGGATCGACCTGGACGCACCGCACTTCACCGACCGGGTGGCCGTGGCGCTGGCAGGGGTGGACGACCGGGAGCGGTCACCCGAACTGTCCTACGCGGACCGGGAATTCCTCCACGACACGCTCCGCGGTCTGAGCGCCGGGATCAGTGCCGACGGGGCGCGCGACCAGTTGCTGCACGGTGAGCCGCACCCGGGGAACCTCCTGAACACGCACAGGGGCCCGCTCTTCGTGGACCTCGCCACGTGCTGCCGCGGGCCGGTCGAGTTCGACCTCGCCCACGGGCCCGAGGAAGCGGCGGAGCACTACGCGGGTGCCGATCCGGAGCTGGTCCACCGGTGCCGCGCGCTGAACTGGGCGCTGTTCTCCGCCTGGCGCTGGCGCCGGGACGACCAGATGCCCGACCGGGAGCACTGGAGGGTGGAGGGGCTCCACCGTGTCCGGGCCGCACTCGGGCGGACCTGAGCGCCGAGCCGGGGACGGTCACCGATTCCGGGACGACTCCCGGGAGGTCTCCCCGGACGACGACGCCCCGGACGACGTCGCCCCGCCGCCCGTCCGCTCCGGCAGCATCGGGTAGCTCCCCGTGTTGGTCGGTGCGTGTTCCGGGAGCCACAGGACGGCGACCGCGCCCTCGGCCGGTACGTGGGCGGGGGCACCGGCCGGGCGGACGTTGCGGAAGGTGAGGCGGGCGCCCAGGACCCGGGCCTGACCGGCCGCGATGGTCAGGCCGAGGCCGTGTCCGCGGCCCGCCCGGTCCGTGCTGCCGGTGCGGAACCGGCTCGGGCCCTCGGCCAGCAGGTCCTCGGGGAAGCCCGGCCCGTGGTCGCGGACCCGGATCACCCGGCCCTCGACGCTGACCTCGACCGGCGCGCGGCCGTGCCGGGCGGCGTTGGCGAGCAGGTTGAACAGCACGCGCTCCAGACGGCGCGGGTCGGTCGTGACCTCCGACTCGTGGATCACCCGCACCTCGACGGACGGGTCCTTGGCGGCGACCCGGCGGGAGACGAAGTGGCCGAGCATGATGTCCTGCAACTCGGCCCGCTCCGAGGCGCCGTCGAGCCGGGCCACCTCCAGGACGTCCTCGACGAGCGTGCGCATCGCCTTCGCCCGGTCGAGGACCAACTCGGTCGGCCGGCCCGGCGGCAGCAGCTCGGCGGCCGTGAGCAGACCGGTCACCGGGGTGCGCAGCTCGTGCGCGATGTCCGCGGTGACCCGGCGCTCGGCCTCGATCCGCTGCTGCAACGCGTCCGCCATCGCGTCCACGGCACGCGCGACGTCGTCCGTCTCGTCCCGTACGACACCGCCGATGGCGTCCCGCACCCGGACGTCGGCCTCGCCGCCCGCGACCCGGTTCGCCGCGGCCGCGGCCTTGCGCAGCCGGCGCGAGAGCTGACCGCCGATGAGCACACCGAGCGCGCTGCCGCCCAGCACGACCGCGATCGAGCCGATGACCAGGGCCTGGTCCAGGTCGCCGAGGATGTCCGCGCTGCGGTCGGTGAAACCCGAGTGCAGCGACATCACGTGCCCGTCCTTGAGCGGGACGGCCGCCCAGATGTCCGTCACGCCGTTCGCCTGCTCGGAGACGTACGTGGCCCGCCGCCCCGCCTCGACCTTGCGGCGCAGCTCCGGCGGCAGGTCGGGGTCGTCGATCTGGGCGTTGGGGAAGTTCTGCCGGCCGGACAGCTCGTAGTTGCGCTGGGCGATCAGGACTCGGTCGTCGGCGAGGTCGCGGGCGTTGTCGAGCATCGACACCCGGGCCGCGTTGTGCACGACCAGGCTGAGCACGATCGCCACCAGCGCGCCGACCAGCGCGATGGCCGCGCTCAGCTTCCAGCGCAGCCCGGTGCGGATGCCGCGGGCACGGAGCCCCCCGGCAAGGAGCCCGCGGGCACCGGAACCCCGCGGACGCAGGTCGCCTTCGTCGGCGCCGCCCGAGCTGAGCACGTGCGTACGGCCGCCCGGCCGTACGGACGGCGCCGTGCGCTCGCCCGGTCCCGCCTGCCCGCCCGGCGCGGCGCGGTCGTACGGCTGCTGCCCCGGTGGCGCGTCGGCCCGGTGTCGTCGGAAGAACCCCCGCATGTCCCTGTATCCCCGCTCAGGCCTTCAACTTGTAGCCGAAGCCGCGGACCGTCTCGATCCGGTCCTGGCCGATCTTGGTGCGCAGTCGCTGCACATGGACGTCGACGACCCGGGTGTCCCCGCCCCAGCCGTAGTCCCACACGCGTTCCAGCAGCTTGTCGCGCGAGAGCACGGTGCCCGGCGCCGAGGAGAACTCCAGCAGCAGCCGCATCTCGGTCGGGGTCAGCGCCACCGGCCGCCCGGCCCGGCGCACCTCCATGCCGTCGGTGTCCACTTCGAGGTCGCCGAAGGTGAGCACGCCCCCCGTCCCGGCGGCGCCGCCCGGCTCCGTCCGGCCGTCGCCCCCGGCGTGCCCGAAGCGGCGCAGCACCGCCCGGATCCGGGCGACCAGGACGGCCCCGTCGAACGGCTTGGTCACGTAGTCGTCGGCGCCGGCCTCCAGGCCGAGCACCACATCGATGGAGTCCGCCCGCGCCGACAGCATGATCACCGGCACCGTGGACTCGTCCCGGATGCGGCGGCACAGGCTGACGCCGTCGAGGCCGGGGAGCATGACGTCGAGGAGGGCGATGTCGGGACGGTCGGCCCGGAAGGACTCCAGGCCCGAGAGTCCGTCGGGCATCGCGGTGACCGCGAAGCCGTCCCGCTCCAGGGCGAGCTGGGTGGCCTCGCGGATGACGTCGTCGTCCTCGACGAACAGGACGTGGGTCTGGTCTGCCATCCCGGTGCTCTCAGTCCTCAGGGTGTGGTCGGGTCGAACGGGCCGCCGGCTCCCTCGACGGCCTTCACTCGCTCATCGGTGCGAGCGGTCCGATCGGTTCGCGTCGGCCGGCGTGAACCGGCGGGTCAGCCGTCCGGCTCGGGAGCCGGGGTGGGCGCGTTCCCCGCGGAGTTGCTGTAGTCGTTGTGGGTGCGGTACTCCTCGGCGAACCGGCCCGACGCCCAGCGGTACGTGATCACGTTCTCGCCGGACGGACTCGACACCGGGTCCCCCTTGTCGTACACCTGCTTGGTCACCACCAGGTCGCCGCGGTCTATCTCCGCGTAGACCGGGGGCGCCTCCGCCTTGAACACGTTCTGGTATCCGCCGTCCTCCTCGCGGTACACGTAACTGCCCACACCCACCGCGTCACCGCACGTCAGCACGTTGACGACGACGTCCTCCGCCGAGCCGCCGGTCAGCTTGCCGTACGACACGTCGACGGGGTACTCGTCGGCGACGCACGGCTTCAGCTCGCGCTTGACCTCCGCGGAGACCTTGGGATCGGCCTTGACGAGCCGCACCGCGTCCACGCGCTCGGGGGCCTTCGACGGCGACGCCTTCGCCGCGGGCTCGGGGGACGAGGAGGCGGCGCCGCCCACCGCGTCCGCGTGGGCCGGCCCCTCGTCCCGGGCGCCGGTGCCGCCGGTCCCGCAGCCGGACAGGGAAACGCCGAGGGCGACGAACACGGCCACCGCCGTACTCGCCGCCTGCGTGGTTCTCCGGGCTTCCCCGGGTGTCCGACCGTCGGTCAGGCCGCGCAACGCTCCCGCTCCTCACGCTCCAGCGCCCGTGCGTCCAGATCGCGGGCGACCAGCTCCTCGCGGAGCCGGGCGAGCGCCCGGTGCAGCGTGCTCTTGACCGTCCCCGCCGACATGCCGAGGGCGGCGGCGGTCTCCTCCGTTGACATCTGCTCCCAGTGTCGCAGCACCACGACGCTGCGCTGCTTGGGGGCGAGCACCTTCAGGACGTCCATCAGCAGGGCGCGGTCCGCGTGCTGCTCGGTGGCGTCGTCCATGGGGGACTCGGGGAGCTGCTCGGTCGGCACCTCCTCCAGCTTCCGCGCCCGCCACCACTCGGTCCGGGTGTTGATCATCACCCGGCGCAGGTAGGCGTCCGCGAGCCGCTTGTCCTCGATGGTCTCCCAGCGCCCGTACGTCCGCGCCAGCGCGGTCTGCAGCAGGTCCTGGGCGTCCACGGGGTCGGGGACCAGGCGCCGGGCACTGCGCAGCAGCGCGTCCTGCCGGGTGCGGACGTACTCCTCGAACTCGAGCACCTCGCCCATGTCAACCGCCTTCCGATCCCCGTATCCCGGCGGTGGTCATCCGCCGGCCCACTGCCTGTGGTCCTTGGTCGTTGCCGTGCCCCTCCGGGCACGCAAACGAAGGTAGGGAAGCGTTGTCACGGCGCTGTGCGTAGCAGCCTGCGGCAAACCCTCGGCTGTCCGTCGGTTGTGTAACGGAAGTAGGAACCGGTTAAATCGGCAGCCCACTTGATGGCGACATGGGGTGATTTGCCCGACGGGGGGACCGTCACAGACCCGACGGGGGAGCCGTCACAGAAGGGTGTGCCGCCGCTGTGCGTCAGCTCAGCGGCAGCCGGTACAGCCCGTCCGCCAGCGGCTCCACCAGACCGTCGGCCACGAGGCCGTCCAGGGCGCGGGCACGCTGGACCGGTTCCTGCCACACCTGGTCGAGGGCGGCCTGCGGCACCGGCGCGGTCGCCTCCCGCAGCACCGCGAGCAGCCGCCCGCGCACCTGCCGGTCGGTGCCCGCGTACGTCTGGCCGCGCCGCGGCGGCCCGTCGTGCGCGGGTTTGCCGGCCAGCCGCCAGGCGCACCGGGCCGCGATCGGGCAGCGGTGGCACGACTCGTTCTTCGCCGTGCAGACCAGGGCGCCCAGCTCCATCGACGCGGCGGCCCAGCGGGCGGCGCTCGCCTCCTCGTCGGGCAGCAGCGCCCGGGCCAGCTTCCGCTCGGCGGCGGTGGTGGCGTTCGGCGGGTACTGCACGCCGGTGACCGCGCGGGCGAAGACCCGGCGGACGTTGGTGTCCAGTACGGCGTGGCGCTGGCCGTAGGCGAAGGAGGCGACCGCGGCGGCCGTGTACTCGCCGATGCCGGGCAGCGCCAGCAGCTGGGCGTGGTCGGCGGGTACGTCGCCGCCGTGCCGTTCCGTTATGGCCGCGGCGGCGCCGTGCAGGCGCAGGGCGCGGCGCGGGTAGCCGAGGCGGCCCCAGGCGCGGACGGCCTCGCCGGGTGCCTCGGCGGCGAGGTCGGCGGGGCGCGGCCAGCGGGCCAGCCACTGCTCGTACACGGGCAGGACGCGGCTGACCGGCGTCTGCTGGAGCATGAACTCGCTGACCATCACGCCCCAGGCACCGGCCTCGGGACGCCGCCACGGCAGATCGCGGGCGTGCTCGTCGAACCAGTCGATGACGGGGGCGTGCAGCGGCACACCGGACGCGGCGGGGTCGGATGGTCCGCCTGGCGAGGGCTTCGTGGGCGCAGTCATGACCCTCCGATCCTGCCACGGGAGGGCCGCCGCACGGGAACACCGCCACCCGGTGGCGGCCGGCGGGCCGGTCTGCCGGAATGATGATCCGTAAAAGTTGCGAGCCCGAACGGCGGGTGGGACAAGGGAACGCGCCGATCTCTCGTACAGTTTGCGCCGTGGGATCTCTGCGCAATCCGGTCGGGCCGCTTCCCTCCTCCATCTACTGGCGACGGAGGGCCGTACTGCTGTCTCTTTTCGCCCTGTTGGCGCTATTGATCACCTGGATCGTGGTCTCCGGCGGCGGGGACGGCGGCAACGGCCGCAAGGACGGGGCCGACGGCAAGAACCCGGCGTCTTCGATCACTCCGGGTCCTTCGAGCTCCGGCCCGGCGATCAGCCAAGCCCCCGGCGGACGCGACGAGTCGGGGGGCGGCGACTCCAACGGCTCGGGCTCCGGGACGAGTTCCGGAAGCGGCGGGGGGGCGGACACCGGGTCCGGATCCGGATCCGGCGGTGAGTCCGGCGGCGATGACGGGTCGGGCGGTTCGGGAAGCGCCTCGGGCGGCGGCGCGGTGACGGGCGTCGGCGCTGGTGACGCGCTGCCGGCCGGGTCGGCGCTGCCCAACTGCACGCCGGGCGCGGTGAAGTTGAGCCTGCGCAGCGTCCGCAACAGCTACTCGCCCGGTCAGACCCCGGCCTTCGAACTGACCGCGCGGAACACCTCCGGCACCGACTGCAAGGTCGACCTCGGCCCGGAGCACGCGGTGTTCACGATCACCCCGGCCAGCGGTGACGACGCCTACTGGTCCTCGGACGACTGCGTCGAGGGCGAGGGCAGCCTGCGGTACCGGGTGGCCGCCGGCAGCGGAATCACCTACACCGTGAAGTGGGACCGCAAGCCGAGCGCCGCCGAGTGCGGTACGCCGCCCGCGGGTTCGGCCAAGGCGGGCACCTACCTGGTGGAGGCCAAGGCGGCAGGGTTCGAGAAGGTGCGCACCTCGTTCGTCCTCAAGAGCGACTGATCACGGACGGGCCCGAGGGCTCAGACGTAGCGCTCCAGGATCGACGACTCCGCCAGCCGCGACAGCCCCTCGCGCACGCTGCGCGCCCGCGCCTCACCGACGCCGTCCACGGTCTGCAGGTCGTCGACACTGGCGGCGAGCAGCTTCTGCAGACCGCCGAAGTGCTCCACCAGCCGGTCGATGATCGCGCCGGGCAGCCGCGGCACCTTGGCCAGCAGCCGGAAGCCGCGCGGCGACACCGCCGAGTCCAGCGTCTCGGGCGACCCGGTGTAGCCCAGGGCCCGGGCCACGGTCGACAGTTCCAGCAGTTCCGCGTGGCTGAGCTTGTCCAGCTCGGCGAGCGCCTCGTCGACCGTACGGGACCGCTTGGCGGTCGGCTCCGGCACGTAGTCCCGCACGACCAGCTCGCGCTCGGGCTCCACCCCGGCGATCAGCTCGTCCAACTGCAGCGCGAGCAGCCGCCCGTCCGTGCCCAGCTCCACCACGTACTCGGCGATCTCGGTGGCGATCCGGCGGACCATCTCCAGCCGCTGCGCGACCGCGGAGACGTCCCGCACCGTCACCAGGTCCTCGATCTCCAGCGCCGACAGCGTGCCCGCGACCTCGTCGAGGCGCAGCTTGTACCGCTCCAGGGTCGCCAGTGCCTGATTGGCCCGCGACAGAATGGCCGCCGAATCCTCCAGCACCCGCCGCTGCCCGTCCACGTACAGCGCGATCAGCCGCATCGACTGCGAGACCGACACGACGGGGAAGCCGACCTGCTTGCTGACCCGGTCGGCGGTCCGGTGCCGCGTACCGGTCTCCTCCGTCGGAATGGTGGGATCCGGAAGGAGCTGCACCCCGGCCCGCAGGATCTTCGACAGGTCGGACGACAGCACGATGCCGCCGTCGAGCTTGCACAGCTCGCGCAGCCGGGTCGCGGTGAACTCGACGTCCAACACGAAACCGCCCGTGCACATCTGCTCGACGGTCTTGTCGGAGCCCAGCACGATCAGACCGCCCGTGTTGCCGCGCAGGACCCGCTCCAGGCCGTCGCGCAGGGACGTGCCGGGCGCCACGGCGCTCAGTGAGGCGCGCATCAGGCCATCGGCACCGGCACTCCCACCGGACTTTCCGGGAGCTGCTGCCCGGTCGTTGGCTGCCACTGCACTCCTCCGGTCGCAGGTTCTTCTGGCGCTCCCGTGTCGCACATTCGGTCGTACGGACGGGCGAGACCAGGGCAAAGTCTACCGGCGGTCCCCCTCCTCCCGTGGGGCCTCTCGGCGACGCGAGCGGGGAAGCACCCGCAGGGCGTCCCCCATGTCCGCGACTTCCAGGACCTTCATGCCGTCAGGGACCTTCCCCGGATCGGCCGGTACCAGGGCGTGCGTGAAGCCCAGCCGGTGCGCCTCGGAGAGCCTGCGCTGCACCCCCGTGACCCGTCTCACCTCTCCGGCGAGCCCGACCTCGCCGATCGCCACGAGGTTCTTGGGCAGCGGAGTGTCACTGGCCGCACTGGCCAGCGCCAGCGCGACGGCGAGGTCGGCGGCAGGCTCGGAGAGCTTCACCCCGCCCACCGTCGCGCTGTAGATGTCCCTCTTCCCCAGCGCGCTGATGCGCCCGCGCTGCTCCAGCACGGCCAGCATCATCGACACCCGCGAGGTCTCGAGCCCCGAGGTCGTGCGCCGGGGCGACGGAATCTGAGAGTCCACGGTCAGCGCCTGCACCTCGGCGACCAGCGGCCGCCGCCCTTCCAGGGTGACGGTCAGACAGGTACCGGGCACCGGCTCGGCCCGCCGGGTGAGGAACAGCCCGCTGGGATCGGCGAGGCCCGTGATCCCTTCGTCGTGCAGCTCGAAACAGCCGACCTCGTCGGTCGTCCCGTACCGGTTCTTGACCCCCCGCACCAGCCTCAGCCGCGCATGCCGGTCGCCCTCGAAATGCAGGACGACGTCCACGAGGTGCTCCAGCAGCCGTGGGCCCGCGATGGCCCCGTCCTTGGTGACGTGGCCCACCAGCAGGGTGGACATGCCGCGCTCCTTGGAGGCGCGGATCAGAGCCCCCGCCACCTCCCGCACCTGCGCCATGCCGCCCGGGGCGCCGTCGATCTCGGGCGAGGCGACGGTCTGCACGGAGTCCAGGATCAGCAGCGACGGCTTGACGGCGTCCAGGTGCCCGAGCACCGCCGCGAGGTCGGTCTCGGCGGCGAGATACAGATGGTCGTCGATGGCGTGGATCCGGTCGGCCCGCAGCCGCACCTGGCTGGCCGACTCCTCACCGGTGACGTACAGCGTCCGGTGCTCGTCGCTCGCGGACTTGGCCGCCACGTCGAGGAGCAGCGTGGACTTGCCGACGCCGGGCTCTCCCGCGACGAGCACCACGGCCCCGGGCACCAGCCCGCCGCCGAGCACCCGGTCCAGCTCGGGCACGCCGGTGGAACGGGCGGTCGCCTGCCGGCCGTCCACCTGGCCGATGGGCAGCGCGGAGGTCGTGACGCGCCCCGGCGTCGTCGTACGCACGGCGGGCGCGCCGTACTCCTCGACCGTGCCCCATGCCTGGCATTCGGGGCAGCGGCCGAGCCACTTGGCCGTCTGCCAGCCGCACTCGGTGCAGCGGTAGGACGGCCGTTCCTTGGCGGACTTCGTACGGGCAGCCATGCACGAACGGTAACCGCCCCCACTGACAACGGCCCCGGCGTGGGTGTGGGTGGGGTGGGCCCACGGGCCCGGGGTTGCCCGGTCGCCCGGCGTGGGTGTGGGGGCGGGTGGGTCACGCGGCCCGGCGTTGCGGGGTGCCGCTGCGCCCACCCGTGCCGCCCCAGCGGCACGACTGCCCGCAGCTGAGGCGGCAACGGCCGGTAGCCGCGTACGGCGAGGAGGGGGCGGGTCGGGGGGTGTCCGCCCGCAGTGGTTGGCGCGTCCGCGCCGGGGAAGATCTGTGGCCGACCGATTTCGCGCCGTTCCGAGGACGGACACCCCCCGGCACGCCCCCGACCCACAGACAACGCACCGCGCTCCGCGCACCCCCACCGAACCCGCACCGGCGCCGCAGGCACCCGCCGCAGGTGCCACGAACGGACGACGGCGACCCCGTCCCGGCCACGGAAGGGCAGGTTCGTGTCCCCTTATGAGGGATCGTTTCACCCGTACGGATTAAAAGTGCCCAACGCGCCAGTTCGCGCCACCCATAGCCCCCTACGGTCACCGAGTGATGAGGAGCAGTACGGAAACCACGACCCGCACGACCGGCGCACACCGGGCGCACCGGGAAGCGCGTGACCGCACCGCGGCGAGGGCGCTGGCACAGCCGCCGGCGCAGCGTCCGCCCGCGCGATACGCCGCGTACGACGCGTATCTGGACGGCCTGTTCACGTACTGCCTGTCCGTCCTCTGCGACCACGACGCCGCGACCACCGCCCTGACCGACGTCCTCGCGCTCGCCGAGCGCCGCGGCCACCGCGGCCCCCCGTCCGCCACCGACCGCAGGGCCTGGCTGTACGCGCTGGCCCGCTGGGCCTGCCTGCGCAAGCTGGCCGAGGCCAAGCAGAAACGTCCGAGCAGCCACGCCGCAGGCCGCCCCACCGCTCCCACCACACCCACGCCCCCGGCCCCCACCGCCGTCACCAACGACGAGGTCACCCAGCGGCACCGCAGCGAACTCGCCCTCCTCGCCTGGCCGGAGGCCGCCGGCACCACCCCCGAGCAGCGCGAGGCCCTCGAACTCGCCGTGCGCCACCACCTGGCCCCCCACGAGGTCGCCGCCGTCCTCGGCATGGACCTCGCCGCCGCCCGCGAACTGCTCGCCTCCGCCGCCTGCGAGGTGGAACGCACCCGCGCCGCCCTCGCCGTGGTCGAGACCGGCACCTGCGCGGGCGTGTCCCGCCTCACCGGCGACAACCGCTACGTCCTCAGCAGCGCCCTGCGCCGCGAGCTGGTCCGGCACGTCGACGACTGCCCACGCTGCCGCCGTACCGCCGAGCGCGCGATCCCCGGCCGCTGGCCCGGCACCAGCGTCACCCCCGCCGAGCTGCCCGTCCTGGAGGCCCCCCGCGCCGCCCTGCGCGGAGCCCCGGCCCACACCACGCGCGCGCGGGGCAGCGCCCCCCGCTTCGACCGGCGCGGCTTCCCGATGGACCCCAAGGACCGCGCGGCCCGCCGCGACCGCCTGCGCGCGCGTGCCGTCACCACCACCGTCGTCGCCACCGTCGTGGCGGCCCCGGTGCTCGCCCTGTGGGCGGCCTACCGGGGCACGCCCGTCGTCGAGGGCGAGGAGGGCCGCTCGGCCAGCGCCAGCGAGGCGCAGGACCCGGACGGCCTGGAGGGCGAGTCGGCGGGCGGCGGCTACGGCGGCTACGAGAACGCGGGCAACGCGAGCACCACCCCCGGCCCCGGCTTCGGCAAGAGCGGCGAGGCCGACGTCTCCGTGGAGGTCGTCGGCGTCTCCGGCGCAGGCGAGAAGGAGACCGGCCGGCTGAAGGTGACGGCCGGCCACGACGGCGACACCACGCTGGTCACTTTGACCGCGACCGGCGACGCCCCGGTGCGCTGGTCCGTGTCCGTCGGCGCCTCCTGGCTCTACCCGAGCCGGTCCTCGGGCACCCTGCGCCCCGGCGAGTCGGTCACGGTCCGGGTGTACGTCGACCACCTGCGCGAGCCGGCCGGCCACTGGAGCGCACGGGTGGCCGTCTCGCCCGCCCACGCGGTCGTCACCATCGAGGGCTACGGCCCCGCGCCCACCCCGTCCCGCCCGGACCCGCGCCCCAGCACCCCCGGCGACACCACGTCCCCGTCCCACCCGGGCCACACCCCGGCCCCGGACCCGTCCCCGTCGCAGCCCACCGATCCGGACCCGACGCCCACCGAGGACCCGCCGCCGACCTCGCCCGACCCGGACCCGACGACCGGCGCCCCGTCCCCGACCGGCGGCCCGGACGGCTCGTCACCCCCGCCGGGCGACGCCGACAGCGGCACCCCGAGCCCGTCCGGCTCGTAACACCGGCACGGTGCCCGCGCCCGGAACGCAACCGGCACTGCAACCGGCCCGCGGGACAGGACCCGGCACCGGCATGGCCCCCGCGCCCGCCCTCAGCGAGCCGGATCCGCCGGATGCGATGCCAGCAACGGCAGCTGCGAGGCCAGCCGCTCCTCGCACAGCTCGACCAGCCGGTCGTACCGGCACTGCAGCCGGCCCGCGCCCGGGACAGGACCCGGCACGGCAACCGGCTTGCGGCCCGCACCGGCACCGCGACCCGCACCGGCACCGCGACCCGCACCCCCCCCGCGCCCGCCCTCAGCGAGCCGGATCCGCCGGATGCGGCGCCAGCAACGGCAGCTGCGAGGCCAGCCGCTCCTCGCACAGCTCGACCAGCCGGTCGTACCCCGCCTTGCCCATCAGCTCGATCAGCTCCGGCCGGTAGGACACGTACACGGGCTCGCCCGCACCGTGCGCCGAGGTCGCCGACGTGCACCACCAGTGCAGGTCGTGCCCGCCCGGACCCCACCCCCGCCGGTCGTACTCACCGATCGACACCTGGAGGACGCGCGTGTCGTCGGGCCGGTCGATCCACTCGTACGTCCGCCGGACCGGCAGCTGCCAGCACACGTCCGGCTTGGTCTCCAGCGGCTCCCGGCCCTCCTTCAGCGCCAGGATGTGCAGCGAGCAGCCCGCGCCCCCGGCGAACCCCGGCCGGTTCTGGAAGATGCAGGAGCCCTGGAAGGGCCGGGTCTGCCGGGAACCCTCGTCGTCCTCGGAGATCCAGCCGTTCCGTGTGCCCTCGGCGTGGTGCTGCCAGATGTCCGGCGTGAGCCTCGCCACATGCTCGGCGACCCGCTGCTCGTCGTCCTCGTCGGAGAAGTGCGCGCCCAGCGAGCAGCACCCGTCGTCCGCGCGGCCCGCCTGGATGCCCTGGCAGCCGCTGCCGAAGATGCAGTTCCAACGAGAGGTCAGCCATGTCAGATCGCACCGGAAGACCTGCTCGTCGTCCGCCGGATCCGGGAACTCCACCCACGCGCGCGCGAAGTCGAGCCCCTTCTCGTCGCCCGAGATGCGCTTCTTGTCCTTCTTGGTCGACTTTTCGTCCTTCGTCTTTTTCGTCTTTGGCACGGCTCCAGGGTAAGTCGCCGGAGCGGAAGGACGGCACCACCGCCGCCCCCGCCCGCAGTAGCGTTCCGTACATGAGACTCGGTGTCCTCGACGTGGGTTCGAACACGGTGCATCTGCTGGTGGTGGACGCGCACCCCGGCGCCCGCCCGCTGCCCGCGCACTCGCACAAGGTGGAACTGCGCCTCGCCCAGCTCCTCGACGAGGGCGGGGCGATCGGCCCCGACGGCGTCGACCGGCTGGTCGCGGTCATCAGGGAGGCGCTCCAGGCCGCCGAGGACAAGGGCGTGGAGGACCTCCTGCCGTTCGCCACCTCGGCCGTGCGCGAGGCGACCAACGCCGACGACGTCCTCGAACGCGTGCGAGACGACACCGGTGTCGAGCTGACCGTCCTCACCGGCGCCGAGGAGGCCCGGCTCACCTTCCTCGCCGCCCGGCGCTGGTTCGGCTGGTCCGCGGGCAGGCTGCTGGTCCTCGACATCGGCGGCGGCTCCCTGGAGATCGCCTACGGCATCGACGAGGAACCCGACGCCGCCGTGTCGCTGCCGCTCGGCGCGGGCCGGCTGACCGCCGCCCGGCTGCCCGACGACCCGCCCCACCCGGACGACGTCAGGGCGCTGCGGCGCCACGTCCGTACGGAGATCGCCCGGACGGTCGGCGAGTTCAGCCGCCTGGGCGCCCCCGACCACGTGGTCGCCACCTCGAAGACCTTCCGGCAGCTGGCCCGGATCGCCGGCGCCGCCCGCTCGGCCGAGGGCCTGTACGTCCAGCGCGAGCTGAAGCGCGCCTCCCTGGAGGCCTGGGTGCCCCGCCTGGCCGCCATGACCAGCGCCGAACGCGCCGAACTGCCCGGCGTCTCCGAGGGCCGCGCGAACCAGCTCCTGGCCGGCGCCCTGGTGGCCGAGGCCGCGATGGACCTGTTCCACGTGGAGAACCTGGAGATCTGCCCGTGGGCCCTCAGGGAGGGCGTGATCCTGCGGCGCCTGGACCACATGGGCCAGGGATAACGCGCCCCCGAAGGGGCGCGGGACCGTATCGATGTGCGGCTCCGCCGCGTGGGCGCGACAAGCCACGGTGCACCCGCACCCGCCCCCTATGGCGATGACCACAACGGTGATTGGGCACCCCGCGGCTGCCGGCCGGCACCCCGTACCCTGACCCCCGTGGCAAACCCCAGGGACGTGATCCGAACCCCGGACGCGAAGGTCGCCCTGTCGACGGCTTCCGTCTACCCGGAGTCGACGGCGACGGCCTTCGAGATCGCCGCGCGCCTCGGTTACGACGGCGTCGAGGTGATGGTCTGGACGGACCCGGTCAGTCAGGACATCGACGCGCTGCGCAGGCTCAGCGACTACCACCGCATGCCGATACTCGCGGTACACGCCCCGTGCCTGCTCATCACCCAGCGCGTCTGGTCCACCGACCCCTGGGTCAAGCTCCAGCGCGCCCGCGCCGCCGCCGAGAAGCTCGGCGCGTCCACCGTGGTGGTGCACCCCCCGTTCCGCTGGCAGCGCCAGTACGCGCGGGACTTCGTCAACGGCATCTGGCGGATGGCGAACGAGACGGACGTCCGCTTCGCCGTCGAGAACATGTACCCCTGGCGCTACCGCGACCGCGAGATGCAGGCGTACGCCCCCGACTGGGACGTGACCAAGGACGACTACCGGCACTTCACGATCGACCTCAGCCACGCCGCGACCTCCCGCACCGACGCCCTCGGCATGATCGACCGCATGAGCGACCGCCTCGGCCACGTCCACCTGGCCGACGGCAAGGGCTCCGCCAAGGACGAGCACCTCGTCCCCGGCCGCGGCAACCAGCCCTGCGCCGAGGTCCTCGCGCACCTCACGCGCACCGGCTTCGACGGCCACGTCGTCATCGAGGTCAACACGAGGCGCGCGATGTCCGGCGCCGAACGCGAGGCCGATCTCGCCGAGGCGCTCGCCTTCACCCGCGAGCACCTGGCGCGGTCGGCGTCCCCGGTGCCGGGTGGCCCGGCGGCGAGGACGGACCACCGGTGAGCGGCGACGCCGACGGAACCGCGCGGCGCCGCGGCCGCCCGCCCCGTACGGAGTCCGGGGACACCCGCGACCGCATCCTCGTCACCGCCCGCGAGGAGTTCTCCGAGCGCGGCTACGAGAAGACCTCCGTGCGCGGCATCGCCAAGGCGGCGGGCGTGGACCCGGCGCTGGTCCACCATTACTTCGGCACCAAGGAGCAGGTCTTCGGGGCGGCCATCGAGGTCGCCTTCGCGCCCGCCATGGACGCCCCCGAAGCGATCGCCGACGGCCCTCTGGACGGGGTCGGCGAGCGTCTGACCCGCTTCATCTTCGGCGTCTGGGAGAACCCGGCCACCCGCACGCCCCTGCTGGCCATCCTGCGCTCCGCTGTGAACAACGAGGCCGCCGCAGCCGTCTTCCGCCGGCTGATCGCCGCCCAGCTGCTGCGCCGGGTCGCCGCCCAGCTGAACGCCCCGGACGCGGAGCTGCGCGTCGAACTGGCGGCGGCACAGCTCATCGGGTGTGCCATGCTCCGCTACGTGATCAAGGTGGAGCCGCTGGCCTCGGCGGACCCGGAGCAGCTCGTCGCCCGCCTGGCACCGGTCGTACAGGGCCACCTCACCGGCCCCTGAGGCCGCCCTCCCGGCGGCGTACGGCGAGACGAACGTCCCGCATTCCGGACACCCCGTCCCGACCCCTGGATGAGCGGCGTACGCTCGACGGCAGTCATAACTCTCCGAAGGAGCGAGCGACGATGCCCGAACTGAGGTCCCGCACTGTCACCCACGGCCGCAACATGGCGGGCGCCCGCGCCCTTATGCGTGCCTCCGGTGTACCCGGCGCGGACATCGGGCGGAAGCCGATCATCGCCGTCGCCAACAGCTTCACGGAGTTCGTGCCGGGCCACACGCACCTGGCGCCGGTCGGCCGGATCGTCAGCGAGGCGGTCGCCGCGGCCGGCGGCATCCCGCGCGAGTTCAACACGATCGCCGTGGACGACGGCATCGCGATGGGCCACGGCGGCATGCTGTACTCCCTCCCCTCCCGCGACCTGATCGCGGACAGCGTGGAGTACATGGTCGAGGCCCACTGCGCCGACGCCCTGATCTGCATCTCCAACTGCGACAAGATCACCCCGGGCATGCTCAACGCGGCGCTCCGCCTGAACATCCCGACGGTCTTCGTCTCCGGCGGCCCGATGGAGTCCGGCCGCGCCACCCTGGTCGACGGCACGGTCCGCACGCTCGACCTGGTCGACGCGATGTCGGAGGCGGTCAACGAGAAGATCTCCGACGCGGACATCCTCCGCATCGAGGAGAATGCCTGTCCGACCTGCGGCTCCTGTTCCGGCATGTTCACCGCCAACTCGATGAACTGCCTGACCGAGGCCATCGGCCTCTCCCTCCCCGGCAACGGCTCGGTGCTGGCCACCCACACCGCCCGCAAGGCGCTGTACGAGAACGCCGCCCGCACGGTCCTGGACCTGACCCGCCGCTACTACGAGCAGGACGACGACTCGGTCCTGCCCCGCAACATCGCCACCCCCGCGGCCTTCGAGAACGCCATGGCGCTGGACATCGCGATGGGCGGCTCCACCAACACGATCCTGCACCTGCTGGCCGCCGCCCAGGAGGCCGAGGTCGCCTACGGCCTCACCGAGATGGACGCCCTCTCGCGCCGCGTCCCGTGCCTGGCCAAGGTCGCGCCGAACGTCGCAAAGGACCGCACGTACTACATGGAGGACGTGCACCGCGCGGGCGGCATCCCCGCCCTCCTCGGCGAACTGCACCGCGGCGGCCTGCTCAACGAGGACGTGCACTCCGTCCACAGCCCGTCCCTGGCCGACTGGCTGAAGACCTGGGACATCCGCGGCGGCTCCCCCTCCCAGGAGGCCGTCGAGCTGTGGCACGCGGCCCCCGGCTGCGTCCGCTCCGCCGAGGCGTTCTCCCAGTCCGAGCGCTGGGACTCCCTCGACGACGACGCCCAGGGCGGCTGCATCCGCTCCGTCGAGCACGCCTACTCCAAGGACGGCGGCCTCGCGGTCCTGCGCGGCAACCTCGCCGTGGACGGCTGCGTCGTCAAGACGGCCGGCGTCGACGAGTCGATCTGGACCTTCGAGGGCCCGGCCGTCGTCTGCGAGTCGCAGGAGGAGGCCGTCCAGAAGATCCTCACCCAGCAGGTCAAGGAGGGCGACGTCGTCGTCATCCGCTACGAGGGCCCCAAGGGCGGCCCCGGCATGCAGGAGATGCTGTACCCGACCTCGTACCTCAAGGGCCGCGGGCTCGGAAAGGCCTGCGCCCTGGTCACCGACGGCCGCTTCTCCGGCGGCACGTCCGGGCTCTCCATCGGCCACGCCTCCCCGGAGGCGGCGGCCGGCGGCACCATCGCCCTGGTCGAGGACGGCGACCGCATCCGCATCGACATCCCGAACCGCTCCATCGAGCTGCTCGTGGACGACGCCGAGCTGACCCGCCGCGAGCAGGCCCTGAACGGCGTGTACGCCCCGAAGAACCGCGACCGCAAGGTCTCCGCGGCCCTGAAGGCGTACGCCGCGATGGCCACCAGCGCCGACAAGGGCGCCGTCCGCGACGTCAGCAAGCTGGGCTGAGTCCCGCCGGGGGACCCGGTACGGCCTACCAGGCCCCCGGGTCCCGCCCCGCCACCCCGAACACCGTGCCGTCCGGCGCCCCGGCGTACACGTGCCCGCCCGCGAGCACCGGCGTCGGCAGGGACGCGGGCACCGTGTCGGACTCGGCGCCGAGCCGGGGCCGGGTCTGCCCGAGGAGCTTGCCCCTGCGGGCGTCGACGCCCAACAGCCGCCCGTCGGGTGCGGTGACGTACACGTGCCGCCCGTCGGAGACCGGCTTCGAGCCCCGGCTCACGCCCGTCTCCAGCCGCCACGCCTGCTTCCCCGCCGCCATGTCGACGGCGACCAGCGAGCCGCCCGCGCCCATGAGGTACACGGTGTTCCCGCGCACACCCGCCGACGCCGACGCCTGTGCGACCGGGATCGGCAGCTTCACCCGGCGGGTCGCCCCGGTGGCCGGGGTGTAGCGGACCACGGCCTCGACGTCGCCGTAGGCCGCCCCCTCGGCGACGAGGAACACCGACCCGTCCGCCGCCCCCACCGGCGTCAGCGCCCCCGCCAGCTCCGCGTCCCAGCGCACGTCCCCGCTCGCCGGGTCCACGGCGGTGACCCGGGTCCGCTTCCCGTCCGCGCTCTGGCTCGTCGTGTACGCCGCCGGATGCCGCTCCCCGGCGAACGCGGTGAAGTACGGCACGGACAGCCCCGGGATCCGGTGCGCCCACCGCGTCCGCCCAGTAGCGCTGTCCACGCCGGTGACCATCCCGTCGGCGCGGGTGAGCAGCAGCATGTCGCCGACGGTGCGCAGTCCGTCGTAGGCCGGCATGTCCTCCTGCCACTTCGGCTTCCCCGTCGCGGGATCGAGCGCCTCCAGCGGGCCGAGCAGGCCGACCTCGGGCTGCACGAGCCCGCCCGACACCACCGGCGGTTCGCTCCGCACGGCCTCCTCGACGGGGTGCCGCCACAGCGTGCTGCCGTCGGCCGGATCGAGGGCGAAGACCAGTCCGGGCCGCGCGCACAGCAAGCGCCGCCCCGCGTACGTGCACTGCGGCATCCCGCCGTCCTTCGCCGCGGGCACCGCTTCCCACGCCCCGAACCCGCCCGACGCGCTCTGCGCGGTGGGGGTGCGCGCGGGCTCGGCGCCGCCGAACGCCTGCACGGCCACGAGGCTCCCCGTCACGGCGATCCCCAACGCCCCGGCGACGAGCGCCGACCGCTTCCCCAGCCGCCGCACGACCCGCCCGGACTTCCCGGACTTCCCGGACGGCTCGGCGGGGGCCTCCGGGGCGGGCCCCTCACCCGCGGGCTCCCGCGCCGCCGGTACGAACACCTGCGTGTCGTAGGCCGCCGCCACCGACCGCAGCTCCCGCATCAACTCGTCCGGCGTCGGCCGGTCCTCGGGCTCCTTGGCGAGACACCGCAGCACCAGCGGCGCCAGCGACTCCGGTACGCCGGTCAGGTCGGGCTCGTCGTGCACGACCTGGTAGGCGACGACGTACGGGCTGTCGGAGTCGAAGGGACCGCGCCCGGCCGCCGCGTGCACCATCAGCGACCCGAGGGTGAACACGTCGGCCGAGGGCCCCACCTCCCGGGGCCGCCGGAACTGCTCGGGCGCCATGTACGGCGGCGTGCCGATCAACTTTCCGGTCTCGGTGCGCAGTTCGCTGTCCTTCGGCCGGGAGATGCCGAAGTCGATGACCTTCGGGCCGTCCTCGGCGAGCAGGACGTTGCTCGGTTTGAGGTCCCGGTGCACGACGCCGACGCGGTGGATGTCGCGCAGCGCCTCGGCGAGCCCGGCCATCAGCCGGCGCAACTGGGGCTCGTCCATCGGCCCGTTCCGCTTCACGTACTCCGAGAGCGTCGGGCCGGGGATGAACAGCGTGGCCATCCAGGGCCGCCCGGCCTCCGGATCGGCGTCCACGACCGGCGCCGTGAAGGCCCCGCTCACCCGCCGGGCCGCGGCCACCTCCTGCCGGAAACGCCCCCTGAACTCGGGATCCCTGGCATACGTCGCGTGCACGACCTTCACCGCGACGTGCATCCCGGAGGCGCTGCGGGCCAGGTGTACGACGCCCATGCCGCCCGAGCCCAGCCGCGACTCCAGGTGGTAGTGACCGGCGTACTCCGGAAGTTCCGCTTCCGCGTCCGCCCCGGCATCCCGCTGCGGCGCCATGGAACCACCCCCGTGCTGTTCGTTCGCGCGAGCGACGCTCGGAGCCTAGTCGATGGGGCGTACGGCACAGAGGCGGCCTGCCGCCCTCCGTGTGCGAGTTGCGAACTGGTGTTTCATGTCTTGTTCCTGGGGTATCAACGGTCCCCCACGAAAGTCGTGGGGTTCAACGGGGGGAGTTCTCGCATGTCGCTCGACCAGGTCCAGAACACCGGCGGCGGGGAAGAGACGGCGGGCGGGGCGGAGGCGGAAGCCGTCGCGGCGACCGCCGCCCTGAGCTCGTACCCGGTCGCGCCGGGCTACCGCCTGAACGTCCGCAGCGGCCCGGGCACCAACTACTCCCTGGTCCGGGTCCTGCCCGTGGGCTCCAGGGTCTCGATCAACTGCCAGCGCCCGGGGGAGTGGGTCTCGGGCCCCTACGGCACCTCGAACATCTGGGACAACATCGGCAGCGGCCAGTACGTCTCCGACGCGTACATCCGCACCGGCAGCGACGGCTACGTGGCTCCTCGCTGCTGAGTGTGCCGCCGATGACCTTGTAACAGCGTTGTCCTGGGGACGTACTAGGAGGTTCCCGGGGGGAACGGCGTGCCGGGCCGAGCGGCTCTTGGTGATCGGAAAGCCGCTCGCGCCGCTGGGTACGGGCGGACCGGCACGCCAACCGACCCTGAGGTAGACAACGATGCGCGTTCGCAAGCTGACCCTCGCCGCCATGGCGCTCGCCGCCGGTCTCTCGCTCACGGCCTGCCAGAACGACGACGGCACGGACGAGACCAGCGCCCCGCCCGCCGCCTCGGCCCCGTCCTCCTCGGACGGCGGCTCCGGATCGACCGGCTCGGACCAGGCGGGCGGCCAGGACTCGGCGGGGAAGAGCCCCAACGGAACCGGCGGAGCCAACGGAACCGGCGGCGGCACCGGCGAGGACGGCACGGCGGCCGCCAAGTGCCGCACCGACGAGCTGGAGATCACGGCGATGGACGCCACCGTCGACGGCGACACCGAGGGCACCGTCGCGGTCGACCTGAAGAACGGCGGCGGCCGGGCCTGCACCCTCGCGGGCTACGCGGGCGTCGACCTGAAGACCAACACGGGGAGCCTGTCCGCTGAGCGCACCGGCGAGCAGGCCCCGCCGATCGTCCTCAAGGACGGCGAGAACGTGACCTTCGGCATCACCTACCCGATCAACAACACCGGCGGCTCCGGCGTCCGCATCACGGGCCTGGTGGTGACCCCGCCGAACGAGACCAAGTCGGTCACCCTCGACTGGCCGGGCGGCGCCTCGCTGCCCGCCTCGGACAGCCCGGGCTCCCCGGTGAAGGTCGGCCCGATGGGCAGCGCCGGCCAGGGCGGCTGACCGCGCCGCACGCCGGAACAGGCGCGCGCCATAATCGACCCGTGAGCGCAGAGAACGGCAAGAACGGCACCCCGGACACCCAGGCCGGCCCCCGCCCCGAACCCCTCCGGTTCTACGGCACGACCTGGGTGCACCACGACAACGGCTACACCGCCCGCCGGGTGGGTCTCGCCGTCGGCTCGCTCGCCGTGGCGGCCGCCGCCTGCTTCGTGCTCCGCGTCGCCTACCAGGGACTCCAGATCGCCGACATCGGCAGCTTCGTCTCGCTGCTGATGATCGTGATGTTCGCGGTCTGCAGCGCCCTGGCCTTCCGCCACACCTGGTCCGGCTTCACCAGCCGCCCCGACCCCGACCGCCAGGCCTCCCTGCGGGGCCTGCTCGCCATCGGCTTCGTCGGCACCCTCCTCGCCTACTTCTTCCGCACCTTCACCGAGGCCCCGGGTGAAAAGCTGCACCGCGCGGAGTACGAGAAGGCCCGCGAGGACTACGAAAAGCGCACCACCCGCCGCACGGGCAACCCGTCGAAGAAGCGCCGCCGCAAGTAACCGGGGGCGCCGCGGCCCTTCCCCACGGGGAGCACGCAGAGCACGGGGACTGCGGGGGGCGCGTCACTCCTCGTAGGGGCAAGCCGTCGAAGAAGCGCCGCCGGATGTGGTCCGGGTGCGTGCGCCCTCCGCGGGGAGCGCGTCACTCGCCGTACGGGCAACCTGCCGAGGTGTCGCCGGAAGCGGCCGCGGGCGCCGTGAGCCCTTGCCCGCGGGGACCGCGAGGTGAGCGTCACCTGCGGCAGCGGCAACCCCCGCCGAAGAAGCGCCGCCGGAACTAACCCCAGCCCGCGAGCCCCTGTCCGCGGCCCCCGGAAACCCCCTGCCCCGCCCGAGCCCGCCCGGTCACCATGGCCGTATGACGACACCGCTGACCCCGGACGACTCGGCCGCTTCCACCACCCCCGCGCAGGCCCACCACGGCGCCCGCGCCCACTCCTTCAACGCCGCCGCGGCCCAGTACGCCGCCAACCGGCCCTCCTACCCGCCCGCCCTCTTCGACGCGCTGGAAGAGCTCACCGGCCGGCCCCTCGACGGTGCCCGCGTCGTGGACGTCGGCGCCGGCACGGGCCTCGCCACCGTCCGCCTGCGCGAGCGGGGCGCCGACGTGATCGCCGTGGAACCCGGCGCCGGCATGGCCGCCGAGTTCCGCCGCACCCTTCCCGGCGTGCCCGTCGTCCGCGGCAACGGCAACGCCCTCCCCCTCGCCGGACACAGCGCCGACCTCCTCACCTACGCCCAGGCCTGGCACTGGACCGACCCCGCCCTGGCCGTCCCGGAGGCGCTGCGCGTGCTGCGTCCGGGCGGCGCGCTGGCGCTGTGGTGGAACACCGACGCCCACGACGTGCCGTGGATCGCGGACGCGGCACGGCGCGTCGACCGGCACTTCGCGCACCTGAACCTCTCCGCCGAGAGGCGCGACTTCGACGCCCGCTTCGCCGACCCCACCGGCACGCTCGACTTCGTCCACCGCGAGGTCCGCTGGAGCCGGCGCGTCCCGCTCGACACCCACCTGGCCAACCTCGGCAGCCACTCGGTCTTCCTGACCGACACCGAGGAACGAGCCGCCGCCTTCTTCGCCGAGGAGCGCAGGCACCTGCTGTCGGTCTTCCCGGACGGAGCCGTCGAGGAGACGTACGACGTCCACCTCCTCCTCGCGACGACCCCGACGGACTGACGCGAAGGCCCGGCACGACGGCCAGGCACGACAGCCAGGCACGACGGCCCGGCACGACGGCTCGACGTGACGGCTTGACGCCACGGGCGCCCGGGAGGAGTATTCATCACATGATGAATTACTCGCCGGAGCACTCCTCCCGGCCCCCCGAAGGGCAGGGCGACGACCCCGCCCCACCCGCCGTACACGCCGAAGACCTCACCGTCGTCCGCGGCACCCGCACCGTCCTGCGCGGCCTCGGCTTCACCGTCCCGCGGGGCAGGATCACCGGCCTCCTCGGCCCCTCCGGCTGCGGCAAGTCGACCCTGATGCGGGCGATCGTCGGCACCCAGGCCAAGGTCGCCGGCACCCTGGACGTCCTCGGCCGCCCCGCCGGCCACCCGGCGCTGCGCACCCGCATCGGCTACGTCACCCAGGCCCCGTCCGTCTTCGACGACCTGACCGTCCGCCAGAACCTGGACTACTTCGCCGAGATCCTCCACCCCGGCCGGGCGGCCTCCGCCCACCGCCGCGAGGACGTCACCCGGGTCATCACCGACGTCGACCTCACCACCCACGCCGACTCCCTGGCCGGCAACCTCTCCGGCGGCCAGCGCAGCCGCGTCTCCCTCGCCGTGGCCCTCCTGGGCGCCCCCGAGCTCCTCGTCCTCGACGAACCGACGGTCGGTCTCGACCCCGTACTCCGCCGCGACCTGTGGGCCCTCTTCCACTCCATCGCCGCCGACCGCGGCGCCACGATCCTCGTCTCCTCCCACGTCATGGACGAGGCCGAGCGCTGCCACCGGCTGCTCCTGATGCGCGAGGGCGAGGTCCTCGCCGACGACACCCCCGACGCCCTGCGCACCCGTACCGGCTCCGAGACGGTCGAGGAAGCCTTCCTCCACCTGGTCGACGAGGCGAAGGAGAAGGCGGAGGCCCGCACCAAGGAGACCGTCCGATGACCACCCCCACGGCTCCCACGGCCCCCGCGCCCACCCGCACCCCGGCCCACACCCGTGCCCTGAGCCTCTCCCGCACCACGGCCACCGCGACCCGCGTCCTGCGCCAGCTGAGCCACGACCCCCGCACCATCGCGCTCCTAATGCTGATCCCCTGCGTGATGTTGCTCCTGCTGCGCTACGTCTTCGACGGCAGCCCGCGCACCTTCGACAACATCGGCGCCTCGCTCCTCGGTATCTTCCCGCTGATCACGATGTTCCTGGTCACGTCCATCGCGACCCTGCGCGAGCGCACCTCCGGCACCCTCGAACGCCTCCTGGCCATGCCGCTCGGCAAAGGCGACCTCATCGCGGGCTACGCCCTCGCCTTCGGCGCCCTCGCCATCGTCCAGTCCGCCCTCGCGACGGGCCTCGCGGTCTGGTTCCTGGGCCTGGACGTCACCGGCAGCCCCTGGCTGCTCCTCCTGGTCGCGCTGCTCGACGCCCTCCTGGGCACCGCGCTCGGCCTCTTCGTCTCGGCCTTCGCGGCCTCCGAGTTCCAGGCGGTGCAGTTCATGCCGGCGGTGATCTTCCCCCAGCTCCTCCTCTGCGGCCTCTTCACCCCGCGCGACAACATGCACCCCGCCCTGGAGGCCGTCTCCGACGTCCTGCCCATGTCCTACGCGGTGGACGGCATGAACGAGGTCCTGCGCCACACCGACATGACCGCCACCTTCGTACGGGACGTCCTGATCGTCGCCGGCTGCGCGCTGCTGGTCCTCGCTCTGGGCGCGGCGACATTGAAACGCCGAACGGCATAACCAACCAGCCCGTCCGGCGTTTGAGGACGAGGCCGTCCAGGCCGAAAGGCGGGGGTCTGGGGACGGCAGCCCCCAGGGACGGGAAAGGGAAGGGGCGGCGGGGGCGAAAACCCCCACCGGCACCCACCACCCCCGTCCCGCGGACTGGACGCACCACTCCACCCACCCCCCTGAATGCGAGGATGACGGCAACGCACGCAAGAACGGACAGCGCACCGAAGGGCACCGAACCCCATGACCCAGAAAGTCGCCGTCCTCGGCACCGGCAAGATCGGCGAAGCCCTCCTCAGCGGCATGATCGGATCCGGCTGGGCCCCCGCCGACCTCCTGGTCACCGCCCGCCGCCGGGAACGCGCCGACGAACTCCGCGCCCGCCACGGAGTCACCCCGGTCACCAACGCCGAGGCCGCCAAGACCGCCGACACCCTGATCCTCACGGTCAAGCCCCAGGACATGGGCACGCTCCTCGAAGAACTCGCCCCGCACGTCCCGGCCGACCGCCTGATCATCAGCGGCGCGGCCGGCATCCCGACCGCCTTCTTCGAGGAACGCCTCGCCCCTGGCACCCCGGTCGTCCGCGTCATGACGAACACCCCGGCCCTCGTCGACGAGGCCATGTCCGTCATCTCCGCCGGCACCCACGCGACCGCCGACCACCTGACGCACACCGAGGAGATCTTCGGCGCCGTGGGCAAGACCCTCCGCGTCCCGGAGTCCCAGCAGGACGCCTGCACCGCCCTCTCCGGCTCGGGACCCGCGTACTTCTTCTACCTGGTCGAGGCCATGACCGACGCCGGCATCCTGCTCGGCCTGCCCCGCGACAAGGCCCACGACCTGATCGTCCAGTCCGCCATCGGCGCCGCGAAGATGCTCCGCGACAGCGGCGAACACCCGGTCAGGCTCCGCGAGAACGTCACGTCCCCCGCCGGCACCACCATCAACGCCATCCGCGAACTGGAGAACCACGGCGTCCGCGCCGCCCTCATCGCCGCCCTGGAAGCCGCCCGCGACCGCAGCCGCGAACTGGCCTCCGGCACCAAGGACTGACGCACCGAGCCGACGACCGGGCCCCCGAAAGGCCCCCAGGAGTGCTCACCGCACCTCGGTGAGCACCTCCTCCGTCATCACCACCCGGGCGAACCCGCCCCCGTGCAACGACACCGCCGACGCCCTCGCCAGCTCGTCCGCGCTCTGCCGCCAGCCGAACGGCCCCTCCAGTCCGAAGGTGTACGTCGCGTCGAACGCGACCACGACCTCGTAGCCGAGGTTCCCGCCCATCCGTGCCGTCGTCTCGACGCACATGTTCGTCTGGATCCCGGCGAGCACGAGTTGCGAGATCCCCGCCCCGCGCAGCCAGGCGCCGAGGTCGGGCGTACCGAGGAACGCCGAGTTCACGCTCTTCGTCACCAGCAGCTCGGCCCCGCCGCCCTTCCCGCGCCGCTGCTCGACGTACTCCTTGAACCCGTTCCCCTCGTACCCCGTCCGCAACGGCGACCCGGGTTTCACCGAGTCGTGCCGTACGAAGACGACCGGCCGTCCGGTCGACTGCCAGACGTCGATGAGCGCGGCGATGTTGTCGTCCGCCTGCGGATGGTTGCGCGTACCCCAGAAACCGGCCTCCTCGAAGCCCTTCTGCACGTCCACGACCACCAGTGCTGCGTTCTCCGCGATGTCCATGCCCCGATCGTGCCGCCCGCAGAGCAGGCGCCCCAGAGGTCCGAAAGCCACCGATCGATGGTTTACTGCCACTCATGGCAGGAGCCGCAGAAGCCGTACGAGCCACACGAACGCCCGCGCCGCCCCACCGCGTCGCCCTCGTGGCCTTCCCCGGCATCCGCTCCTTCGACGTCGCCGTCATCACCGAGGTCTGGGGCACCGACCGCACCGACCGCGGCGCCCCCGCCTTCGACCTGCGCCGCGTCGCCGCCGACGGCACCACCACCGTTCCGATGCGCGGCGGCCTCGCGCTCCACCCCGACCGCACGCTCGACTGGCTGGACACCGCCGACCTCGTCGTCGTCCCCGGCCTCGACGACCACCTCACCCCGGCACCCGCCCCGGTCCTCGCCGCCCTCCGCCGCGCCCACGCCCGCGGCACCACGGTCGCCGCCCTGTGCGGGGGCGCCTTCACCCTCGCCCAGGCCGGCCTGCTCGACGGCCGCCGCGCCATCACCCACTGGCGGCTCCTGGACCTCCTGCGCACCCACCACCCCCGGGTCACCGTCGTCCCGGACGCCCTCTTCGTCGAGGACGACAACCTCTGGACCGCCGCGGGCACCGCAGCCGGCATCGACCTCTGCCTCCACCTGGTCCGCCTGGCCCACGGCGCCGAAGCCGCCGCCACCATCGCCCGCTCGATGGTCACCGCGCCCTTCCGCACCGGCACCCAGGCCCAGTTCATCGAGCACCCCACCCGGCACACGGACCGGGACGCCGACGCTCTCGCCGGCGTCCGCGAACACGCCCTGCGCCACCTCGACGAGCCCCTCACGGTCGCCGACCTGGCCGCCCACGCCGGCATGTCCCCGCGCTCCTTCGCCCGCCACTTCACGGCGGCCACCGGCACCACACCGCTGCGCTGGCTCCTGGACCAGCGCATCGCCGCCGCCCAGAAGCTCCTCGAACGCACCGACCTGCCCATGCCCGAGGTGGCCCGCCGGGCTGGCTTCGGCAGCGAGGTCACGATGCGCCAGCACTTCGCAGCGCGCCTCGCCACCAGCCCCCGCGCCTACCGCGCTGCGTTCACCGGAGGCAGCAGCCCGATCCCCCGGTAGGCCGCGTCCACGGTCGGCCGCGCCATCGCCCGGGCCCGCTCGGCCCCCTCCCGGAGCACGCCCTCCACGTACCCGGGATCGGCACAGAGCGCCCGGTGCCGCTCCCGCACCGGCCGCAACACCTCGACGACCGCCTCCGCGGTGTCCTTCTTCAACGCGCCGTACGAGTCGTACCCACCCGCCAGCTCCGCTGGGTCCCCACCCGTACAGGCGGCGAGGATCTCCAGCAGATTGGCGAGCCCCGCCCGCTCCTCCCGGTCGTAGACGACGTCACGCCCGCTGTCGGTCACGGCCCGCATGACCTTCTTGCGCACCACGTCCGGTTCGTCCAGCAGATAGACGATCCCCGGCCCGGTGTCGTCGCTCTTCCCCATCTTCGACGCGGGCTCCTGCAGGTTCATCACCCGAGCCGCCACCGCCGGACTGGTCGCCCGCGGCACCACGAAGGTGTGCCCGTACCGCTGGTTGAACCGCACCGCGAGATCCCGGGCCAGCTCGACATGCTGCGTCTGGTCGTCCCCGACCGGCACCTCGTCCGTCCCGTACGCCAGGATGTCCGCCGCCATCAGCACGGGATACGTGAGCAGCGACAACCGCACGCTCCCGCCCCACCCCCGTTCCCGCGCGGCCTTCTCCTTGTACTGGATCATCCGCCGCATCTCCCCGTCCGTCGCGACGCACTCCAGTACGTACGACAGCCGGGCGTGCTCGTCCACGTGACTCTGCACGAACACGGTGCACAGCTCGGGATCCAGCCCCGCCGCGAGCAACAGCGACGCCGACTGCCGGCTGAGTCTGCGCACCCGCGCCGGGTCGTGGTCCACGGTCAGCGCGTGCAGGTCGACGACGCAGAACAACGCGTCCGACCGGTGCTGGTCCACCGCGGCCCACTGCCGCATGGCTCCCAGGTAGTTCCCCAGCGTCAGGTGCCCGGTCGGCTTGACCCCACTGAAGACCCGCGTCATCTCTCCACCTCCTGGTCAGGACCGCCGCCACCGGCCGGCCGCCCCTCCTGGGGGGAGATATGAGAACGGCCGCCGAAGCGGCGGCCGTCGAGTGCATACGTGTGCGGCCGCCGTCAGGCGGCCCACCAGAGCTGGCTACACGTACGCGTCGTCACGAGCCCCACCGTACGCCCGTGCAGCCCGCCCCGCCCGGGATTTGACACGGCTGCCCCGCACTCCTAGTGTTCTCCGAGTTGTCCGACGTGAGCGCCGACCTCGGTCGGTCCCCGGACAGCGATTCCGCAAGTACCAACCACTCTTCGACGAACAGTCGCGTTGTCGGCGTCGTCGTCCTGTCGGCGCGTGTATTTACGGAATGAGGAATCCACGTTCGAAAGAACGCGGCCCCCGATTAGCTCGGGAGCCGGGAGTCCGCTAGAGTCTCACCTCGTTGAAACGGCCCAACGGCCGGGACGACAACCCCCTCTGACGGGGAATCAGAGCCCGAAAGGATCTGATAGAGTCGGAACCGTCGGAAAGGGAAACGCGAAAGCGGGAACCTGGAAAGCACCGAGGAAATCGGATCGGAAAGATCTGATAGAGTCGGAAACGCAAGACCGAAGGGAAGCGCCCGGAGGAAAGCCCGAGAGGGTGAGTACAAAGGAAGCGTCCGTTCCTTGAGAACTCAACAGCGTGCCAAAAGTCAACGCCAGATATGTTGATACCCCGTCTCCAGTCATTCGGCTGGGACGAGGTTCCTTTGAAACACACAGCGAGGACGCTGTGAACGTCGGGACTATTCCTCCCGATGTTCCGCTCTCGTGGTGTACGCCGGATAACCGGCAAACATTCACGGAGAGTTTGATCCTGGCTCAGGACGAACGCTGGCGGCGTGCTTAACACATGCAAGTCGAACGATGAACCACCTTCGGGTGGGGATTAGTGGCGAACGGGTGAGTAACACGTGGGCAATCTGCCCTGCACTCTGGGACAAGCCCTGGAAACGGGGTCTAATACCGGATACTGACCTGCCAAGGCATCTTGGCGGGTCGAAAGCTCCGGCGGTGCAGGATGAGCCCGCGGCCTATCAGCTTGTTGGTGAGGTAATGGCTCACCAAGGCGACGACGGGTAGCCGGCCTGAGAGGGCGACCGGCCACACTGGGACTGAGACACGGCCCAGACTCCTACGGGAGGCAGCAGTGGGGAATATTGCACAATGGGCGAAAGCCTGATGCAGCGACGCCGCGTGAGGGATGACGGCCTTCGGGTTGTAAACCTCTTTCAGCAGGGAAGAAGCGAAAGTGACGGTACCTGCAGAAGAAGCGCCGGCTAACTACGTGCCAGCAGCCGCGGTAATACGTAGGGCGCAAGCGTTGTCCGGAATTATTGGGCGTAAAGAGCTCGTAGGCGGCTTGTCGCGTCGGTTGTGAAAGCCCGGGGCTTAACCCCGGGTCTGCAGTCGATACGGGCAGGCTAGAGTTCGGTAGGGGAGATCGGAATTCCTGGTGTAGCGGTGAAATGCGCAGATATCAGGAGGAACACCGGTGGCGAAGGCGGATCTCTGGGCCGATACTGACGCTGAGGAGCGAAAGCGTGGGGAGCGAACAGGATTAGATACCCTGGTAGTCCACGCCGTAAACGGTGGGCACTAGGTGTGGGCAACATTCCACGTTGTCCGTGCCGCAGCTAACGCATTAAGTGCCCCGCCTGGGGAGTACGGCCGCAAGGCTAAAACTCAAAGGAATTGACGGGGGCCCGCACAAGCGGCGGAGCATGTGGCTTAATTCGACGCAACGCGAAGAACCTTACCAAGGCTTGACATACACCGGAAAGCATCAGAGATGGTGCCCCCCTTGTGGTCGGTGTACAGGTGGTGCATGGCTGTCGTCAGCTCGTGTCGTGAGATGTTGGGTTAAGTCCCGCAACGAGCGCAACCCTTGTCCCGTGTTGCCAGCAACTCTTCGGAGGTTGGGGACTCACGGGAGACCGCCGGGGTCAACTCGGAGGAAGGTGGGGACGACGTCAAGTCATCATGCCCCTTATGTCTTGGGCTGCACACGTGCTACAATGGCCGGTACAATGAGCTGCGATACCGCAAGGTGGAGCGAATCTCAAAAAGCCGGTCTCAGTTCGGATTGGGGTCTGCAACTCGACCCCATGAAGTCGGAGTCGCTAGTAATCGCAGATCAGCATTGCTGCGGTGAATACGTTCCCGGGCCTTGTACACACCGCCCGTCACGTCACGAAAGTCGGTAACACCCGAAGCCGGTGGCCCAACCCCTTGTGGGAGGGAGCTGTCGAAGGTGGGACTGGCGATTGGGACGAAGTCGTAACAAGGTAGCCGTACCGGAAGGTGCGGCTGGATCACCTCCTTTCTAAGGAGCACATGGCCGACTGCAAGCAAATGTCTTGCACGGTTGCTCATGGGTGGAACGTTGACTACTCGGCACACTCGATCCTGATCTTCTCGTTAGTACTGCTTCGGCGTGGAACACGAGTGAGGGAAGGCGAGGGTGTCGGGCACGCTGTTGGGTGTCTGAGGGCACGGCCGTGAGGCTGGGTCTTCGGTTGCCGGCCCCAGTGCACTCGGGATTGTAAGTCTCGGGGTGATGGGTGGTTGGTCGTTGTTTGAGAACTGCACAGTGGACGCGAGCATCTGTGGCCAAGTTTTTAAGGGCGCACGGTGGATGCCTTGGCACCAGGAACCGATGAAGGACGTGGGAGGCCACGATAGGCCCCGGGGAGTCGTCAACCAGGCTTTGATCCGGGGGTGTCCGAATGGGGAAACCCGGCAGTCGTCATGGGCTGTCACCCGCTGCTGAACACATAGGCAGTGTGGAGGGAACGCGGGGAAGTGAAACATCTCAGTACCCGCAGGAAGAGAAAACAACCGTGATTCCGGGAGTAGTGGCGAGCGAAACCGGATGAGGCTAAACCGTTCACGTGTGAGACCCGGCAGGGGTTGCGTGTGCGGGGTTGTGGGATCTCACTTCTGTTGTCTGCCGGCAACAGGGCGAGTCAGAAACCGTTGATGTAGGCGAAGGACATGCGAAAGGTCCGGCGTAGAGGGTAAGACCCCCGTAGTCGAAATGTCAGCGGCTTGCTTGTGAGACACCCAAGTAGCACGGGGCCCGAGAAATCCCGTGTGAATCTGGCGGGACCACCCGCTAAGCCTAAATATTCCCTGGTGACCGATAGCGGATAGTACCGTGAGGGAATGGTGAAAAGTACCGCGGGAGCGGAGTGAAATAGTACCTGAAACCGTGTGCCTACAAGCCGTGGGAGCGTCGGATACGTGCTTGCACGTATCTCGTGACTGCGTGCCTTTTGAAGAATGAGCCTGCGAGTTTGCGGTGTGTTGCGAGGTTAACCCGGGTGGGGAAGCCGTAGCGAAAGCGAGTCCGAACAGGGCGATTTTAGTAGCACGCTCAAGACCCGAAGCGGAGTGATCTAGCCATGGGCAGGTTGAAGCGGCTGTAAGAGGTCGTGGAGGACCGAACCCACCAGGGTTGAAAACCTGGGGGATGACCTGTGGTTAGGGGTGAAAGGCCAATCAAACTCCGTGATAGCTGGTTCTCCCCGAAATGCATTTAGGTGCAGCGTCGTGTGTTTCTTGCCGGAGGTAGAGCACTGGATAGGCGATGGGCCCTACCGGGTTACTGACCTTAGCCAAACTCCGAATGCCGGTAAGTGAGAGCGCGGCAGTGAGACTGTGGGGGATAAGCTCCATGGTCGAGAGGGAAACAGCCCAGAGCATCGACTAAGGCCCCTAAGCGTACGCTAAGTGGGAAAGGATGTGGAGTCGCACAGACAACCAGGAGGTTGGCTTAGAAGCAGCCACCCTTGAAAGAGTGCGTAATAGCTCACTGGTCTAGTGATTCCGCGCCGACAATGTAGCGGGGCTCAAGCGTACCGCCGAAGTCGTGTCATTCATACAATAGGGCCAACGCCTGTATGGATGGGTAGGGGAGCGTCGTCTGCCGGGTGAAGCAGCACCGGAAGGTAGTTGTGGACGGTTGACGAGTGAGAATGCAGGCATGAGTAGCGATACAAACGTGAGAAACGTTTGCGCCGATTGACTAAGGGTTCCTGGGTCAAGCTGATCTGCCCAGGGTAAGTCGGGACCTAAGGCGAGGCCGACAGGCGTAGTCGATGGATAACCGGTTGATATTCCGGTACCCGCTGTGAAGCGTCAAACATCGAACCAGGCGATGCTAAGTCCGTGAAACCGCCTGCTGCCGGCTTTGCCGTCAGTGGGAGTGGTGGAGCCGACGAACCAGACCTGTAGTAGGTGAGTGATGGGGTGACGCAGGAAGGTAGTCCATCCCGGGCGGTGGTTGTCCCGGGGTAAGGGTGTAGGCCGGTGTGTAGGTAAATCCGCACACCTTGTGGCTGAGACCTGATGCCGAGCCGATTGTGGTGAAGTGGATGATCCTATGCTGTCGAGAAAAGCCTCTAGCGAGTTTCATGGCGGCCCGTACCCTAAACCGACTCAGGTGGTCAGGTAGAGAATACCGAGGCGTTCGGGTGAACTATGGTTAAGGAACTCGGCAAAATGCCCCCGTAACTTCGGGAGAAGGGGGGCCACACCTGGTGACCGGATTTACTCCGTGAGCTGGGGGTGGCCGCAGAGACCAGCGAGAAGCGACTGTTTACTAAAAACACAGGTCCGTGCGAAGCCGTAAGGCGATGTATACGGACTGACGCCTGCCCGGTGCTGGAACGTTAAGGGGACCGGTTAGCTTGGATTCGTCCAGGCGAAGCTGAGAACTTAAGCGCCAGTAAACGGCGGTGGTAACTATAACCATCCTAAGGTAGCGAAATTCCTTGTCGGGTAAGTTCCGACCTGCACGAATGGCGTAACGACTTCTCGACTGTCTCAACCATAGGCCCGGTGAAATTGCACTACGAGTAAAGATGCTCGTTTCGCGCAGCAGGACGGAAAGACCCCGGGACCT
Source organism: Streptomyces sp. KPB2 (assembly GCF_003950055.1). NCBI lineage: Bacteria > Bacillati > Actinomycetota > Actinomycetes > Kitasatosporales > Streptomycetaceae > Streptomyces > Streptomyces sp. KPB2. The sequence goes on along the minus strand of NZ_CP034353.1, from coordinate 3,670,239 downwards.
TTACTACAGTTTGATATTGGTGTTCGGTTCGGCTTGTGTAGGATAGCTGGGAGACTGTGAAGCTCGCACGCCAGTGTGGGTGGAGTCGTCGTTGAAATACCAGTCTGGTCGTGCTGGATGTCTAACCTGGGTCCGTGATCCGGATCAGGGACAGTGTCTGATGGGTAGTTTAACTGGGGCGGTTGCCTCCTAAAGAGTAACGGAGGCGCCCAAAGGTTCCCTCAGCCTGGTTGGCAATCAGGTGTTGAGTGTAAGTGCACAAGGGAGCTTGACTGTGAGACCGACGGGTCGAGCAGGGACGAAAGTCGGGACTAGTGATCCGGCGGTGGCTTGTGGAAGCGCCGTCGCTCAACGGATAAAAGGTACCCCGGGGATAACAGGCTGATCTTCCCCAAGAGTCCATATCGACGGGATGGTTTGGCACCTCGATGTCGGCTCGTCGCATCCTGGGGCTGGAGTCGGTCCCAAGGGTTGGGCTGTTCGCCCATTAAAGCGGTACGCGAGCTGGGTTTAGAACGTCGTGAGACAGTTCGGTCCCTATCCGCTGTGCGCGTAGGAGTCTTGAGAAGGGCTGTCCCTAGTACGAGAGGACCGGGACGGACGAACCTCTGGTGTGCCAGTTGTTCTGCCAAGGGCATGGCTGGTTGGCTACGTTCGGGAGGGATAACCGCTGAAAGCATCTAAGCGGGAAGCCTGCTTCGAGATGAGGACTCCCACCCACTTGATGGGGTAAGGCTCCCAGTAGACGACTGGGTTGATAGGCCGGATCTGGAAGCACCGTGAGGTGTGGAGGTGACCGGTACTAATAGGCCGAGGGCTTGTCCTCAGTTGCTCGCGTCCACTGTGTTGGTTCTGAAACCACGAACAACCCCACGTCCACAGCGTGGTGCGGTTGAGAGTTTCATAGTGTTTCGGTGGTCATAGCGTAGGGGAAACGCCCGGTTACATTTCGAACCCGGAAGCTAAGCCTTACAGCGCCGATGGTACTGCAGGGGGGACCCTGTGGGAGAGTAGGACGCCGCCGAACAATTATTGCGAGGAAGCCCCGCACCGGGAACGGTGCGGGGCTTTCTGCGTTTAGGGTCGGGGTATGCGCTACGACCTGGTTATCTTCGACAACGACGGTGTTCTCGTCGACAGCGAGCCGATTTCCAATCGGTTGCTCGCCGGCTATCTCACCGAGCTGGGGCACCCGACGTCGTACGAGGACTCGCTGCGGGACTACATGGGGGGTGCCATGCACCGCGTGCACGACCTCGTGTGGGAGCGGACGGGGCGGCGGCTGCCGGCGGACTTCGACGACGTCTTCCACGGGCGGGTGTTCGCCGCCTTCGAGCGGGAACTGGAGCCCGTTCCGGGGGCCGTCGGTGTGCTGGAGAAGCTTGCCGCGGACGGGGTGGCGTACTGCGTGGCGTCCTCTGGGAGCCATGAGCGGATTCGAGTGGGGCACCGGAAGGCCGGGCTCGACCGGTGGTTCGACGACGGGCGGATCTTCAGTTCCCAGGACGTGGGCCGGGGAAAGCCGGCCCCGGATCTGTTCCTGCACGCGGCCGCGCGGATGGGGGTGGCACCGGAGCGTTGTGCCGTGGTGGAGGACAGCCCCCTCGGCGTCCAGGCCGCGGTCGCCGCCGGGATGGACGTGTACGGGTTCACCGCCATGACATCGGCCGGGAAGCTTGCCGGCGCCACCCGGCTCTTCGGGGACATGGGGGAGTTGGCCGACCTGCTGGTGCGCTGACGAACGTCGGCACGGTCGACGCGACCATCGAAGCTGAGCAGAATTCACCTTTGGCTGGATCTACCCACGGGTAAGCCGTGGCCTTACGCTCGCCGCCATGACTGATGTGCTGCGGCGCGGTAGGGCTTCGCTCGCGTTCGGCTTCTTCGCCCAAGGGGTCGCCTTCGCGCTGCTGGTGACGCGTATCCCGGCCATCCAGGACCGGTACGGCGTCTCCGACGCGCTGCTGCCGGTCTTCCTCGCCGCCGTGCCGGTGCTGGCCGGGGTCGGCAGCGTGGTGAGCGAGCGCCTGGTGCGGCGCGTGCGGCCGAGCCGGCTGCTGCGCTGGTCCCAGCCGGTGGTGCTGCTGGCGCTGCTCGGCGTCGGAGCGGGGGACCGGGTGGCGGTGCTGGCCGTCGCCCTCGCCGTCTTCGGGCTGTCCGTCGGTGCGCTGGACGCGTCGATGAACATGCTCGGGGTGAGCCTGCAACGGGCGTACGGGCGCAGCATCATGCTCGGGTTCCACGCGACGTACAGCCTCGGCGGGATCCTGGGGGCCTCGCTGGCGTGGGCGGGGGCGCACTGGGACCTGGCGCTGTGGGTGTCGTATCTGCCGGTGGTCGTCGTGCTGTTGCCGGCCGCGTTGGCCGGGAGCCGGTGGTACGTCGACGGGGACGGCGGTGGCACGGCTGAGGAGGGGATGGAGAAGGGGTCGGGCGGGGCCGGGGCCGGGGTCGGCTTCAAGGTGCTGTTGCCGCTGTGTCTGGTGATGACGTTCGCGTACATCGGGGACTCGACCGTCTCCAACTGGAGCGCCAAGTATCTGCAGGACGTGCTGGGGAGTTCGGAGCAGCTGGCCACCGTTCCGTACAACGTCTACATGGTGACCACGCTGGTGGGCCGGGCCCTCGGGGACTTCGGCGTGCGGCGGTTCGGGGCCGTGGCGGTGGTGCGGGGCGGGGCCGTGGTCGCGGCGGGCGGGTTCGCCGTGGTGGCGTCGGCGCCGGGGGCCTGGGTGGGGATGCTCGGGTTCACGCTGCTGGGGCTCGGGCTGTGTGTGCTGGTGCCGCAGACGTTCGCCGCGGCGGGGCGGCTGGCGGCGGAGCGGGACGGTCGTCCGGGGGCGTCCGACGCGGCGGTGGCTCGGCTCAACGTGTTCAACTACGTCGGTTTCCTGATCGGTTCGCCGCTGGTGGGTGCGCTCGGGGACGCCTGGAGCTATCGCGGGGCGATGCTCGTGCCCATGGTGTTGGTGCTGGTGACGGTCGTGTACGCCAGGTCGTTCGGGGATCGGCCGGACCGATACGGTGGCGGGCATGAGCGGCCGCGCACAGCTGATGTGGGACGAGGCAGTAACGGGCTATGACTTCGGCCCCGAGCATCCGATGGATCCGGTCCGGCTCGCGCTGACGCGGAGCCTGGTCGGCGCCCTCGGTCTCGACCGGGAGGTGGAGGTCGTCGCGGCGCGGCCGGCCGGGGAGTCGACGCTGCGCCTGGTCCACCGGGAGGACTACATCGACGCGGTGAAGGCGGCGTCGGCGGACCCGGGAGCGGCGGACGTGTCGTACGGGCTCGGGACGGTGGACGACCCGGCCTTCGCGGGGATGCACGAGGTTTCCGCGCTGATCGCCGGGCAGTCGGTGGGGGCGGCGGAGGCGGTGTGGCGCGGGGACGCGCTGCACGCGGTGAACTTCGCGGGCGGGCTGCACCACGCCATGCCGGGCGCGGCGTCCGGGTTCTGCGTGTACAACGACGCGGCGCTGGCGATCGCGCGGCTGCTGGAGCTGGGGGCCGAGCGGGTCGCCTACGTGGACGTCGACGTGCATCACGGTGACGGGGTGCAGGCGGCGTTCTGGGAGGACCCGCGGGTGCTGACGGTGTCGCTGCACGAGCATCCGCGGACGCTGTTCCCGCAGACCGGGTGGCCGGAGGAGACGGGCGCGGACTGTGCGGAGGGGTCGGCGGTGAACGTCGCGCTGCCGGCCGGGACGGGGGACGCGGGGTGGGTGCGGGCGTTCCACGCGGTGGTGCCGGAGGTGCTGGCCGACTTCCGGCCGCAGGTGCTGGTGACGCAGCACGGGGCCGACACGCACTTCGAGGATCCGCTGGCGCATCTCGCGGTGTCGCTGGACGCGCAGCGGGCGGTGCAGGTGGCGTGTCACGACCTCGCGCACGAGTACGCCGGGGGGCGGTGGGTGGCGCTGGGGGGTGGCGGTTACGCCGTGGTGGACGTGGTGCCGCGGTCGTGGGCGCATCTGGTGGGGATCGCGGCGGGGCGGCCGGTGGAGCCGGAGACGGTGATTCCGGAGGGGTGGCGGCAAGAGGTGTACGCGCGGACGCGGCAGCTGGGGCCGATGCGGATGACTGACGGGCGGTGGCCGGTGTCGTGGGCCTCGTGGGAGGCGGGGTACGACCCTGCGGACCGGGTGGATCAGGCGGTGCGGGCGGCTCGGCGGGCGGTGTTTCCGGTGCGGGGGCTTTTGCCGTAGGGGTGGCTTCTGTGCGGGCGGCTTGATGGTTGCCCGCAGTCGGTGCGGTGCGGTGCGGTGCGGTGCGTGCGGTGCGGTACGGGGTGGGGATGCGGGTCCGGCGCAGGCCGGGTGCCGCTGCGCCCACCCGTGCCGCCCCAGCGGCACGACTGCCCGCAGCTGGGGGGCGACTGCCCGCAGTCACGGGGAGGCGTTACGCCGACCGTGCGTAGATTCTTCCGTTTCTTGGGTCGGGCGCTGGGCGAACCGGCAGCATCGGTTGGGTGCTGACCCGTGGAGCTCTTCGGGCTCATCTTCTTGATGTTCGGCTGGCCGGGGTGGTGGCGACCTCTCGGGAGGCGAGTCTGCGGAGTTACCGGTTGTTCGCCGCGCGGGATCCCCGGGTGCTGATCGGGATCGATCCGGAGCGGGAGTGGGGGCAGCGGGAGCTGCTGGGACTGATGGCGGAGAGGTGCGGTGTTTCGGCCGATCCGCGCGACACCGCCGGGCCGGACCTGATCGACCCCGACCGGACCCTCGTGGCCCTGGACGCTTTCGCCGGCCGGCTCGCGGCGGTCGCCGAGCGGCGTGCTCCGGTGCTGCTGGGCACCGGGCACCCGCATCGACTGCTCGGTTTCTACGTCGCCTTGGCCGAGGCGCTGTCGGCGGCGGGATGTGCTGTCCTCACCCCTGCGCAGGGTCGCTCTGTCGACATAACGACCCGGTTCGGTCTACGCACGTACAACCTCGACTACGTCCGCGGAGTCGCGTTGGTGCGGGAGCCCGCCGTCGGGTGCGCCGGTGGTGAGCCCGGCGCGCACACGCACTCGCCGCTGCCGGTTCGTACGGCGCTGGCGGCGGCGGCCGAGGGCGGCGGGCCGCTGCCCGAGTTGGTGATCGGGGATCACGGGTGGGTCTGCGGTGCAGGTCAGCTGGGGTTCGAGGCCATCGGGCCGGCCGATACGGACGATCCCGCGCTCTTCGTGGGGGAGGCCGAGGGGCTGGTGTCCGTCGCCGTTCCGCTTGATGACGCTGTGCGGTCCGAGTACTACCGACCGCTTACCCGCTACGTACTCAATCGGGCGTGTCTGTCACGGTAGGGAAGTGATGGGTGCACCTCTTCCCCACTCGCATCACCCGCCCCTACATTGGGGAGTGAGCACGCAGCGACGAAGAGTCACCGGAAGGGGAAGCCGGTGGCCGTCGAGTGCGGAAGGTTCAGGTGTGTCATGGCTGCAGCTGGCGAAAGGCCTCTGAACGAGGTTCAGTTCCTTACCGTGGCGGAGGTAGCCGCGGTGATGCGCGTGTCCAAGATGACCGTGTACCGGCTGGTGCACAGTGGTCATCTGCCCGCGATCCGGGTCGGACGGTCGTTCCGTGTCCCGGAGCAAGCGGTTCACGAGTACCTCCGCGAGAGTTACGTGGGGGTGGAAACGGCCTGACGGACCTCGATTACGACCTCAGCGCTCGGACCGGTAGGCTGGCCCCTCGTAGGTCGTGTGGGCCCATGGCGCTCACCAACCGAGTGATGAGAAGTGAGCGAGGATAGTCGTGGGCTCTGTTATCAAGAAGCGGCGCAAGCGGATGGCCAAGAAGAAGCACCGCAAGCTGCTGAAGCGCACGCGCGTTCAGCGTCGCAACAAGAAGTAAGCGACGCCGCGCCGTCAGCGTGGTCTGTGGCCCCCCACCGCATCCGGTGGGGGGCCACAGTCGTACGGCGGCCCTTTTTCGTCATCTGCCGTGTCCGTCGGTCATCACCGCGCAACACCTACCGGCTAAGTTGGCCGGAGCAGGCTGGAGGGGCTGGAGCAGGCGGAAGGAAGGCGCTGATCTTGGGCAAGGTCGTGCTCGTGACCGGAGTGGCCCGGCAGCTGGGCGGCCGGTTCGTCCGGCGGATCCAGCGTGATCCCGAGGTGGAGCGGGTCGTCGGGGTGGACGCCGTCGCGCCCGAGCACCATCTGGGCGGCGCGGACTTCGTCCAGGCGGACATCCGGCAGTCGGCCATCGGACGGGTGCTCGCCGAGACGCGGGCGGACACGGTCGTCCACCTGGACGTGACGGGCACGCCGCTGGGCAGCGGCAGCCGCACGTCGGTGAAGGAGACCAACGTCATCGGCACGATGCAGCTGCTCGGCGCCTGCCAGAAGTCGCCGACGGTGCGGCGGCTGGTGGTGAAGTCCAGCACGAACGTCTACGGCTCCGCGCCGCGCGATCCCGCCGTCTGCGTCGAGACCACGGCACCCAAGTCCCTGCCCAGCGGCGGCTTCGCCAAGGACGCGGTCGAGGTCGAGGGGTACGTACGGGGCTTCGCGCGTCGGCGGCCGGACGTGTCGGTGACCGTGCTGCGGTTCGCCAACATCCTCGGCCCGGCCGCGGACACGCCGCTCGCCTCGTACTTCGGACTGCCGGTGCTGCCGACGGTGTTCGGCTACGACCCCCGGCTGCAGTTCGTGCACGAGGACGACGTGGTCGAGGTGCTGCGGGTCTGCTCGCACGAGGCGCGGCGGGGCACGCTGAACAGCGGGACGTTCAACATCGCGGGGGACGGTGTGCTGCTGCTCTCCCAGTGTTCGCGGCGGCTCGGCCGGCCGACGGTGCCGTTGCTGCTGCCGGCGGTCACCTGGGCGGGATCGCTCGTGCGTACGCTGGGGATGACGGACTTCTCCCCCGAGCAGATCCGGCTGCTCACCCACGGTCGGGTGGTGGACACCACGCAGATGCGCGAGACGCTGGGGTTCCGGCCGACGTACTCGACGGCCGGGGCGTTCGCGGACTTCGCGCGCGGCCGGGGTGCCGGGCTGCTGCCGCCCGAGGCCCTCGCGGGGGCCGTCGACCGGATCGCGGAGCTGTCCCTGCGGGGCAGCGGTCACCTTCCGACGCAGAGCGCCAACTGAGGAGCGCAGCAACGATGGCGGACGCCAAGGTCATTCCGTTCGACGACGACCGTTCGCGGGGGAACCGGCGCCGGGCGAAGACGGAGTCGGAGTCGGGGCCGGCGGCTGAGGTGCAGCCGCTGCCCCTGCGCGGAGCAGCCGCGCCCGAGGACGATCGCCGGGACGGCCGGGAGGACGATCCCGTGACGCCGTCCGGACCGCAGGCGCCGGTGGGGTCGTCGGCTGGAGGTGACGGCGACGGGGACGGCGGCCTGGAGCGGCGGGTCGCGGCCGGGCTGTCCTTCCTGCGCCGCCGGCTCACCGGGGACTACGAGGTCGACGACTTCGGCTACGACGCCGAGCTGACCGACCAGGTGCTGATGTCCCTGCTGCGCCCGGTGTACGAGAAGTACTTCCGGGTCGAGGTGAAGGGCGTGGAGAACATCCCCGCCGAGGGCGGTGCGCTGATCGTCGCCAACCACTCCGGGACGCTGCCGCTGGACGGGCTGATGATGCAGGTCGCCGTGCACGACCACCACCCGGCCGACCGGCACCTGCGGCTGCTGGCGGCGGACCTGGTGTTCGTGCTGCCGGTGGTCAACGAACTGGCGCGCAAACTCGGGCACACGCTGGCCTGCTCGGAGGACGCCGAACGGCTGCTCGCCCAGGGCGAGCTGGTCGGGGTGATGCCGGAGGGCTTCAAGGGCATCGGGAAGCCGTTCGGGGAGCGCTACAAGCTCCAGCGGTTCGGGCGGGGCGGCTTCGTGTCCACGGCGCTGCGGCAGGGTGCGCCCATCGTGCCGTGCTCGATCGTCGGGGCGGAGGAGATCTACCCGATGATCGGCAACTCCAAGACCCTGGCACGGCTGCTGGGCTTCCCGTACTTCCCGCTCACGCCGACCTTCCCGTGGCTGGGGCCGCTGGGCGCGGTGCCCCTGCCGACGAAGTGGACGATCCAGTTCGGTGAGCCGATCCCGACGGACGGCTACGCACCCGAGGCGGCCGAGGACCCGGTGCTGATGTTCAACCTGACCGACCAGGTGCGGGAGCAGATCCAGCACACGCTCTACAAGCTGCTGGTGCAGCGCCGGTCGGTGTTCTTCTGACCGGCCGTACGGCGGTGGGGTCGCCCCACCGCCGTACATCCGCCCCGTCGGCTCAGTCCGCGTCCTCCGCCTCGATGCCCAGGCCGGGCAGGAGGCCCGGGAGGAGCGGCGGGAGGGTGACGTCCGGCTTGGGAGCCGGGGTGTCGCCGCCGCCCGCGGGCGGGGAGGAGGTGCCGGTGTCGTCCTCGGGCGGGTCGAACAGGCCGCCGGTGCCGCCGCCGAGCAGACCGTCGTTCTCGTCGCCGGAGTCGGCGGACTCGCTGGGCCGGTCGGAGTGGGAACGCCCGCGCTCGGACGTGCCGTCGTCGCCCGTGCGGGGCGCCGACGAGTGACCGGAACCGGGGGCGTCGGTGGTCGTCGAGCCGGAGCCGCCCGGTCGGCCGCCGTCCCCGCCGTCGTCGCCCTGGGCCGGTGACGACGGCAGCATGGACTCCAGCGGGGCCACGTCGTCGTCTATGGCGTCGAACACCGACGACACCTGCTCACTGACGTCCCCGAGCTGCACGGGCAGCCGGTCGCGCAGTGCTCCCCAGGTCTCCCGGTGGGACTGGGAGAAGGCCGAGAGGGCCTGCATGGGGGCCAGCGAGTCGGGATCGTGGGCGTAGGCCGCGCTGAGCAGGCGGTGGCCCTCGGAGGCGTCGTGCCGCATGCCGGACAGGGCGCGCCGGATCTCGCCGAGGGACTCGTGGTCGAGGGGGCCGCCGCGGTCGCGCTCCATCAGCCGGCGTGCCTCGCTGAGCCGGGTCGAGGCGAGGTCCAGGTAGGCCCGGCCCCGCTCGTCGTTGCCGTCGGCGAGGCCGAGGCGGAAGTCCTCTATGCCGCGCTTGAGGCCGTAGAGCGAGTCGCCGGGCAGGGCGTCGGAACTGGCGGCGGCGACTCCGCCGAAGGCCCCCGCGGCCACGCTCACGCTCAGTCCGCCGGCGGTGAGTCCCTTGGCCAGCCGCGAGCGGGGCCGCAACCTGCTCAGCGGGGCGGCGCGGTGGGTGCCGCGCGCCCGGCGCTGCTCAGGAACCGACGCGTCCGCCGCCCCGCCGCTCGCGGTGCCCTCCTGCAGCATGGCCTCGAAGGCGGCCACGAGCTGGGCCCGCTGGACGACCTTGACCTCGGGATCCAGCTCGGGCCGGGGCAGCGACTCCAGACCGCGGGCGAGGGTCGTCAGACGACCCTGCTCGGTCGGTTCCGCGGTGGCCCCGGCGGGTGCCGGTCCTCCGGACTGCTCGGCCGCCGCCCCGGGATCGGACTGCTCCTCCAGAGCCTGGGCGAAGGCGTTCGCCCGCCGGTGTGCCGATACGTTCGCGATCACTGGCGGCACCTCCTCTCGTCATCACGGTCGACTCCCCAGGGGGTCCTGAGGGTTGCACGCCCTGATCGAAACCATCCGATCGGGTGATCGGAGTCGGCCAGGGAGTGACCACAGGGAGCCTGCATCCCGCACAACGAGCGGCGCGGCACTTGGGTTACGGACGGCGGATGATCGGACCGCGGACTCAACAGACTCTCACCGAAGGTGATTTGGGGGATGCGGGAAGTGAACGCCCTCAGCGGGCGTCGTCCGGGAGCAGCCGGGCGAGGGTGCGCACGGCGCGGTACTGGAGCGTCTTGATCGCGCCCTCGTTCTTGCCCATGACACGGGCGGTCTCGGCGACCGAGAGGCCCTGGAGGAAGCGCAGGGTGACGCACTCCTGCTGCTGCGGGTTGAGCCGTCGTACGGCCTCCAGCAGGGCGGCGTTGGAGAGCGATTCGAGGACGGAGTCCTCGGGGGAGCGCTCGACCTCGTTGGCGTCGAGCATCTCGCCGGTGGTGACCTCGAGGCGGAAGCGGCTGGACTTGAAGTGGTCGGCGACCAGGTTGCGGGCGATGGTCACGAGCCAGGCGCCGAAGTCGCGCCCCTGCCAGGTGAAGGTGCCGATGCGCCTGAGGGCCCGCAGAAAGGTCTCGCTGGTGAGATCCTCGGCGGTGGCCTTGCCGCCCACGCGGTAGTAGATGTAGCGGTACACGGTGTCGCTGTACTGGTCGTAGAGCCGGCCGAAGGCGTCGGCCTCGCCGGCCTGGGCCCGCTCGACCAGCTCCATCATGCGGGCGCTGTCGCTGTCCGCGGCGGGGCGGCGGTGGGTGGTGGCGGCGGCCCCGGACGAGGACGACCGCGCTCGTCTGCCGACGGCGGCGCTTCCTTCGGCCAGCGCGTAGCACGGACCGGCGGGCACGGCGGCCGCGGCGAGGGCGGGGACGGCATACGCGGTGGGGACGAAGCCGCGCAACAGGTCTTGGGCTGATTTGACCGTTGCGCGCAGCGTAGCCAGGCCCGAGGCGTCAACCCCGACGTGTGGGTACACGGGACTCCCAGAGGCAGAGCTTCCATCACGTGCAGTACGGAACCATTCACCCGTCGTAGCGAAGGTGGGGCACCGGAATGCGTCTGAGGAGAATAACGCTTCGTGCAGGCACTGCTACGCCCAGTTGCTCAAATCATCGATTACGTCGCTTCCGTGCCCGATTGACGCCCGATCAGATGTGCCAGATTGATCGCTTGATGACCGGAACGGTTCGAATTCCGGGTGACTACAGAGCGTGTTGTGGCCGATGTGAGTACAGGGGACTGGAGAGCCCCGCAGGGGGGTACGTCATCCCGATTGGGTCAACGGCGGCGGCGGTGCAGCGCGATGGCCGCCGCGGTGCCGCCCGCCACCGCGCCGACGCCCGCGGCCGCGGGGATGCCGACCTTGGCCGCCTTGCGGCCGGTGCGGTAGTCGCGCAGCCGCCACTCCAGCTCGCGGGCGTGCTTGCGCAGCTTGGAGTCCGGGTTGATCGCGTACGGATGTCCGACCAGGGACAGCATCGGGATGTCGTTGTGGGAGTCGCTGTAGGCGGCGCAGCGGGACAGGTCCAGGTTCTCCGCCGCCGCCAGGGCGCGCACCGCCTCGGCCTTGGCGGGGCCGTGCAGGGGTTCGCCGACCAGCTTGCCCGTGTAGACGCCGCCGATCGACTCGGCCACCGTGCCGAGCGCACCGGTCAGGCCCAGGCGGCGGGCGATGACCTGGGCGATCTCCACCGGGGCCGCCGTGACCAGCCAGACCTTCTGCCCGGCGTCCAGGTGGGCCTGGGCGAGGGCGCGGGTGCCGGGCCAGATCCGCTCGGCCATGTACTCGTCGTAGATCTCCTCGCCGATCGACCTCAGTTCGGAGACGCGGTGGCCCTTGACGATGGAGAGCGCCGAGTCGCGGGCGTCCTGCATGTGCTCCGGGTCCTCGAACCCGGCCAGCCGGAACCACGCCTGCTGCCAGGCGAAGCGGGCGAGGTCGCGGGTCTCGAAGAACTTCCGCTTGTACAGGCCCCGGCCGAAGTGGAAGATCGCGGCGCCCTGCATGACGGTGTTGTCGAGGTCGAAGAAGGCGGCTGCTCTCTCGTCGCCGTGCACCGGGAACTCCGGCTCCGCGGCGCCGGAGTCGGTTTCCCGGACGGTCTGTGCGGCCTCGGCGGCCTCCGCGGACTTGCGCGCCGCCTCCGCCGAGGCCTCGCCTGCCAACACGCTCCGCGCCGTGGCGGAACGCCTACGGGGAGTGAGCCATCGAAGAACGGCCATGCCCGTGAGCATAGCCAGTTTGTTCGGGTGCTTCGGAGCCGAGAGGTTTGCGGACGGTGAACCGGGCTGTGAACTCCGGGCGACCCCGGCGGCGAGCGGTCTCCCGCCGCGCGGGCGTCCGCGCGCGCGAGAATGGCCGGCATGAGCCCCCTCTTCCGCCGGAAGCCCGCGCGGCCCGCGCAGCCCGAGCCCTCTGAGTACTCCGAGAACCATCTCGTCACCCTCATCCGCAAACCCGGCTGTCATCTGTGTGATGACGCACAGTCCGTCGTCGAGAAGGTCTGTGCCGAACTCGGTGTCCCCTGGGAGGGGAAGGACATCACCGAGGACCGCCAACTCCACGACCAGTACTGGGAGCAGATTCCGGTCGTGCTGGTCGACGGACGGCAGCACACCTTCTGGCGTGTGAACGAGGAACGGCTGCGCAAGGCACTGACCGATCAGTACAAGTAGTCCGTATGGTCGCTTAGGATCGATGGTGACCAGGTCTCGGGGGCGTTGATCGTGAGGAGCGTGTGCGGCTTTGCCCCCGATGAGTGAGGGACGAGGGTCTGTATGCGCCGGTTCCCGTTCGCTGCACCGGGGGCGCGTGACCCCGGTCACGTTGGCCGGGCAAATCGGACACCATCTTTGTGCACGCGTTCACAAAGACATAGCCTGCATTCGACGGGGCGGTCATGTAGGGACGTATGACCGCCTACAGCCCCGCTCTACCCGCAGGAGCACCGTGGCAACTGGCCGAACACACCGACCGGCGACCCGCAGCCGAGGGATTCCCGAGGCCACCGTCGCCAGGCTTCCGCTGTACCTCCGCGCGCTGACCGCGCTCTCCGAGCGCTCGGTGCCCACGGTCTCCTCCGAGGAGCTGGCCGCCGCCGCGGGGGTCAACTCCGCGAAGCTGCGCAAGGACTTCTCCTACCTCGGCTCCTACGGGACGCGGGGCGTCGGCTACGACGTCGAGTATCTCGTCTACCAGATCTCGCGCGAACTGGGGCTCACCCAGGACTGGCCGGTTGTGATCGTCGGTATCGGTAACCTCGGCGCCGCGCTCGCCAACTACGGCGGGTTCGCCTCCCGTGGTTTCCGGGTCGCCGCCCTCATCGACGCCGATCCGGGAATGGCCGGAAAGCCCGTGGCGGGCATCCCGGTGCAGCACACCGACGAGCTGGAGAAGATCATCCAGGACGACGGTGTCTCCATCGGTGTGATCGCCACCCCCGCCGGCGCCGCCCAGCAGGTCTGCGACCGTCTCGTGGCCGCCGGTGTCACCTCCATCCTCAACTTCGCGCCGACCGTGCTGAACGTCCCCGAGGGCGTCGACGTGCGCAAGGTCGACCTCTCCATCGAGCTGCAGATCCTCGCCTTCCACGAGCAGCGCAAAGCGGGTGAGGAGGCCGCGGGCGACGCCGGCGTCGCACCGCCCGTCGCCGCCCGCAAGCAGCAGCACACCACCGGCTCCGCCGAGCAGGGACCCGACGGGGACGTACCCGCCGTGATGCCGGCATGAGCCTCCTCGTCGTCGGGCTGAGCCACCGCAGCGCGCCGGTCAGCGTGCTGGAGCGGGCCTCCCTGAACGCGGACGCGCAGCTCAAGCTGCTCCAGGACACGGTCGCCGCCGAACCGGCCGCCGAGGCCGCGGTCCTGGCCACCTGCAACCGCATCGAGCTCTACGCCGACGTGGACAAGTTCCACGCCGGTGTCGCCGAGCTGTCCACGCTGCTCGCCCAGCACAGCGGGGTCGGCCTGGAGGAGCTCACTCCCCATCTCTACGTGCACTACGAGGACCGGGCCGTCCATCACCTGTTCTCGGTGGCCTGCGGGCTCGACTCGATGGTGGTCGGCGAGGGCCAGATCCTCGGCCAGATAAAGGACTCCCTGGCCCGCGCCCAGGACCTGCACACCGCCGGACGGCTCCTGAACGACCTGTTCCAGCAGGCGCTCAGGGTCGGCAAGCGCGCCCACTCCGAGACCGGCATCGACCGGGCCGGACAGTCCCTGGTCACCTTCGGCCTGGAGCAGCTGTCCGCCGGGGCCGACGTCCAGCGGTGGGCGCGGGGCAAGAAGGCCCTGGTGATCGGCGCCGGTTCGATGTCCTCGCTGGCCGCCGCCACGCTGGCGCGGTCCGGGGTCGCCGAGATCGTGGTCGCCAACCGCACCTTCGAGCGGGCCGAGCGGCTCGCCCAGATCCTGTCCGAGGGCGACGACACGGACGTGCTGGCCCGCGCGGTACCGATGGACTCGGTGCCGGTCGAGCTGACACGTGCCGACGTGGCCGTCTCCTGCACGGGTGCGACCGGGCTGGTCCTCACGGCCGACGCCGTGGCGGCGGCGGTGGAGGGGCGCACCGGCGCGCCGGCCGTCGAACCAGGCGTCGAACCGGCCGCGGCCGGGCAGTCCGCCGGGGGCAGCACCGTACGGGCGGCTGCCGAAACGCCACTGCCGGGTGCCGGGACGGCTGCCGGCGGCGACGAGAACTGCCCGCTGGACCTGTCCTCCGTCCCGTCCGGTTTCTCCGTCATGGGCGAGGCCGCCGTGGCCGGCATGGACGCGGCGACGCTGGAGCAGCACGGAGCCTGGGCCGCGGGCGGTACGGTCGTGGACCGGCCGCGCGAGACGGGCCGGCCGGGACCGGAGGCGGACGCCGAGCTGATCGGCGCGCTCGCCGCGACGGCGACCCGCGTCGGCCGCGTCCCCGAGCGCCGCCGCCCGGAGCCGGTCGCCGAGGTGCCGCGCCCCGAGCCGGTGCTCTTCCTGCTCGACCTGGCGATGCCGCGCGACGTCGACGCCGCCGTGCACCGGCTGGCCGGGGCGCGCCTGGTGGACATCGAGTCGCTCGCCGACGCCTCCGCCGACGCACCGATGGCCGCCGACGTCGACATGGTCCGCCGGATCGTTGCCGACGAGGTCGCCGCCTTCGGCGCCGCCCAGCGCGCCGCGCGCATCACGCCCACCGTGGTCGCGCTGCGCAGCATGGCCGCCGAGGTCGTGGCCGGCGAGATCGCCCGCCTGGAGGGGCGGCTGCCGGGGCTCGACGACAAGCACCGCGCCGAGATCACCCAGACCGTCAAGCGTGTGGTCGACAAGCTGCTGCACGCGCCGACGGTACGGGTCAAGCAGCTTGCCGCCGAACCCGGCGGCGCCGGGTACGCGGACGCGCTGCGCACCCTGTTCGACCTCGACCAGGAGACGGTGGCCTCCGTCTCCCGGGCCGGGAACAGCACCACCACTGAGAAGAACCGAGGGCCGGCATGACTGAGAAGGCACTGAGGCTGGGGACCAGGCGCAGCAAGCTCGCCATGGCCCAGTCCGGGCAGGTGGCGGACGCCGTGAGCCAGGTGACCGGTCGGCCCGTTGAGCTGGTCGAGATCACCACGTACGGCGACACGTCGCGCGAGCACCTGGCGCAGATCGGCGGCACGGGCGTGTTCGTCGCCGCGCTGCGCGACGCACTGCTGCGGGGAGAGGTGGACTTCGCGGTTCACTCGCTCAAGGACCTCCCCACCACGCCCCACGACGACCTGGTCGTGGCCGCGATCCCGGAGCGCGAGGACCCGCGGGACGTGGTCGTCGCCCGGGACGCGCGCAAGCTGACCGACCTCCCGCGCGGGGCGCGCATCGGCACGGGCGCGCCGCGCCGCATGGCGCAGCTGAACGCGTACGCCCGCACCCACGGCATGGAGATCGAGACGGTCCCGATCCGGGGCAACGTCGACACCCGCATCGGATACGTCCGCAGCGGGGAACTGGACGCCGTCGTACTGGCCGCCGCCGGGCTCAACCGGGTCGGCCGCATCGACGAGGTGACCGACTTCCTGTCGGTCGACACGGTTCTGCCGGCCCCCGGCCAGGGGGCACTGGCGATCGAGTGCGCGGCGGACGACGCCTCGCTGATCGCCGCGCTCGCCGAGCTCGACGACCCGTTCACGCGGGCCGCCGTAACGGCCGAGCGGTCACTGCTCGCCGCCCTGGAGGCCGGCTGCAGCGCACCCGTCGGGGCGCTGGCCGACCTTCTGGCCGACGGGCAGACTGTCAAGGAAATGCGCCTGCGCGGCGTCGTCGGCACGACCGACGGCTCGACGCTGGTGCAGCTGTCCACCACCGGTCCCGTGCCCGAGACGCACGAGGCGGCAATGGCACTCGGTCGCGACATGGCCACCGAGATGCTCGCCCAGGGCGCGGCCGGTCTGATGGGGGAGCGAGCACATTGAGCCCCACCACCTTTCCCGCCGGTCCGGAACACGGGCACGTCACCTTCCTCGGTGCCGGACCCGGAGATCCGGGACTGCTGACTCTGCGCGCCGTGGAGGCGCTGGCCCACGCGGACGTCCTCGTCGCCGAGCACGAGGTGCTCGACGTCGTGCGGACGCACGCGAGGCAGGGCGTGTCGGAGGTGCACACGGATGCCGATCCGTCGGATCCGGGCACAGGCGCGCCCCAGCTGACGGTAGTTGACGGTGCGTCAACGACCCTCGGCGCCCCCGCTGTGCGGGATGCCGCACATCTTGTCATGGAGGCCGCGCGGGGCGGCAGGCGGGTCGTGCGTGCGGTGACCGGGGACCCCGGGCTCGACGCGTACGCCGCCGAGGAGATGCTGGCGTGCGCCGCGGCCGGGGTGCCCTTCGAGGTCGTCCCGGGCATCGCGAACGCCGTCGGCGTGCCCGCGTACGCCGGTGTGCCGCTGCGGGACGCGGAGGGCGCGGACGTGCGGTTCGTGGACGCCCGTACGGCGTCGGACCGCTGCTGGACCGAGGTGGGCGCCTCCGACGGCACGGTGGTGGTGTCGACGACGCTGGACTCGGTGGCCGCGGCGGCCGGAGAGCTGGTCTCGGCGGGCCGCAAGCCGGACACCCCGCTGACGGTGACGATCGCCGGTACGACGACGCGGCAGCGCACCTGGTCCGCCACGCTCGGCACGGTCGCCCAGACCCTGAAGCAGGCGAAGGTGCTGCCGTCCCCGGACGGCGGCCGCCCGGTGATAGCCGTGGTCGGCGAGCGCAGCGCGACCGCTCGGCGCGACCAGCTGTCGTGGTTCGAGTCCAAGCCGCTGTTCGGCTGGAAGGTCCTCGTCCCGCGTACGAAGGAGCAGGCGGCGTCGCTCTCCGACCAGTTGAGGTCCTACGGCGCCGTGCCGCACGAGGTCCCGACCATCGCGGTGGAGCCGCCCCGCACCCCGCAGCAGATGGAGCGCGCGGTCAAGGGCCTGGTCACGGGCCGCTACGAGTGGATCGCGTTCACGTCGGTCAACGCGGTGAAGGCGGTCCGCGAGAAGTTCGAGGAGTACGGCCTGGACGCCCGCGCCTTCGCGGGCATCAAGGTCGCCGCGGTCGGCGAGCAGACGGCCAACGCGCTGATCGCCTTCGGCGTGAAGCCGGACCTGGTCCCGAGCGGTGAGCAGTCGGCCGCCGGTCTCCTCGAGGACTGGCCGCCGTACGACCCGGTCTTCGACCCGATCGACCGCGTCTTCCTCCCCCGCGCCGACATCGCCACCGAGACGCTCGTCGCCGGTCTGATCGAGCTGGGCTGGGAGGTCGACGACGTCACCGCGTACCGCACGGTGCGCGCCTCGCCGCCCCCGGCCACGACCCGGGAGGCCATCAAGGGCGGCGGCTTCGACGCGGTGCTCTTCACGTCGTCGTCCACGGTCCGCAACCTGGTCGGCATCGCGGGCAAGCCGCACAACGTCACGGTGATCGCCTGCATCGGCCCGGCCACGGCCAAGACGGCCGAGGAGCACGGGCTGCGCGTCGACGTCATGGCCCCCGAACCGTCCGTCCACAAGCTGGCGGAGGCCCTGGCCGACTTCGGCCTGCGCCGCCGCGCGGCGGCCCTGGAGGCGGGGGACCCGGTGACCCGGCCGAGCGAACGGCGGCCTGGGTCGCGGAGACGGCGGTCCTCTACCTGAGTCCTGAGGTGAGACGGGGCGTCCCTGGTTCCAGGGGCGCCCCCTCGTCGTTTCCGGGAACGCCGTCCGGGAACGCCGTCCGGGAACGCCGTCCGGGCGGCGGGGGTGAGGGACAGGCGGGGACCGGTGGGATTCCTGGAGCCCCGGACGAGGGTCGGCGAAGTCGGGCGCGCGGCCTGAAACCGCTGGTGGCACGGCCGCCGCCGGGACGCCGCTCACCGGCAGAGCGCCCAGAGGTCCTCTGCGAAGGTCGGGAAGGCGGCGCGGGCCTCCTTGACGATGTCCGCGGCCGGGCGGCGCGGGGTGGTTGCGTGGCGTTCGGCGAGTGCGGTGAGTTCCGGGTCGGGGCGCTCCGCGCGCTCGTCGTCCGCCTCCGCGGGGCCCATTCCGTGGGCGAGCAACCACAGGAAGTCGGACAGGTTCCCGGCGACCACGTCGCACTCGCCCTCCGACCCCACGTACACCACGGGCTGCTCGGTGAGAGGGCGGCCGGGGCGTCCGTGCCACAGGGCCGCGAGGCCGCCGGCGCCGTCCTGGCCGAACACGCGGTAGGCGGAGCCGTCGGCTTCGGGGTTCCCCGTCCACTGGCGCAGCCAGTGCGTGGTCTCCTCGGCGGAGTCGAAGGCCGCGTAGGGCTCGAAGTCGATGCCGTCGCCGTCGGCGTAGTCGAACTCGATACGGGCCACGTCGGCCAGGGCAGGGGGAAGGCGGCGGTCGTCACCGGGTGTCTCGCTCATGGGCGCACAGTAGACGGCTGCGCCGACACCGGCCGGTGCAGCCCGCTCAGGTCCAGTGCCGGGGCGGGCGGCAGGGGGGCCGGACGGGGCGGCGGGTCGGCCTGGAAGGACTGGAAGAGGTAGGTCAGGAGGCGGTGGGCGGCGGGGACGGCGGTTTCGGGGGGCTGGGAGGCCAGGCCGCTCACGGCCAGCAGGAGCAGCGGGATGTCGGCCGGGGAGAAGTCCTCGCGGAGCCGGCCCGCGTCGCGGGCGCGCCGGACCAGGTGGGTCAGGCGCTCCTCGGCGCAGGCGCGCTCCCGGTCGTAGTCCAGGGACGCCGGGAAACCGGCCATGAACACCGTCTCGAAGCCGCGGTCGGTGACCAGCGTGGTGCACACATTGCGCAGGAGCGTGTACAGGCCGTGTCCCGGGTCGGGGTCGGCAAGGGCCTCCTCGAACGCGGTCGCGCACACGGCCAGCTGGTCCTCGAAGGCGGCGGTGACGAGGGCGGAGCGGGTGGGGAAGCGGCGGTAGAGGGTGGCCACGCCGACGCCGGCCCGGCGGGCGACCGTGCTCATCGGGGCGTCCACACCCTGGGCGGCGAAGACCTCGCGCGCGGCCTCCAGGACGCGTTCGCGGTTGCGGCGGGCGTCGGCGCGCAGAGCGTCCGGCGGCGCTCCGGGGGTGTGCTCCGGGGGGTTGTGAGAGGGCTGGGCAGGCATGTTTCTCACTTCCGAAGTAAGTGGAGGGGGTCGTCCACTTGTGGGTCTAGCGTGAGATTAGCAGCGGCGGCGGGCCTCGTCTCCGAGCTTTCCGAACGCGAAGTGGATGGTGGGTCATGGGTGAGATGAAGGCGGTCCTCTTCGACCGTTTCGGGCCTCCGGAGGTGCTCTACGTCGGGCGGCGGCCGGTGCCGGCCATCGGGCCCGACGAGGTGCTGGTGCGGGTGCGTGCCGCCGCGGTCAACGGGGGCGACCTGCACGACCGGACGGGCAAGGTGCGCCTGGTGACCGGACGGACCTTTCCCAAAGGGTGCGGCCTCGACTTCGCGGGAGAGGTGGCCCGGGTCGGGTCCTCGGTGCGCGGGGTGCGGGAGGGGGAGCGGGTGTGGGGGCTGCTGGGGCGCCGTACCGGCAGCATGGCCGAGTACGTCGCCGTCAGCCCCGGGCGGATCGCGCCCGCGCCCGGGAACCTCACCCCGGAGGAGGCCGTCTCGCTGCTCGCGGGTGCCACCACGGCGGTGACCGCGTTGCGCGACAAGGCCGCCCTGCAGCCCGGTGAGCGGCTGCTCGTGCGGGGCGGGAGCGGGGGCGTGGGCAGCGTCGCCGTGCAGGTCGGCAGGTTGCTCGGGGCGCGTGTCGTCGCGCTTGCGGGTGCGAAGAACCTGGACTTCGTGCGAGGGCTCGGAGCCGAGGAGGCGCTGGACCACCGGACGACCCCGCTGTCCGCCGCCCTCGGCCGCTTCGACGTCGTCCTCGACACCGTCGGCACCGAGCCGGCCCGGGTGCGGCGGCTGCTGGCACCGGGCGGGCGGATGGTCGCCGTCACCCTCGACCTCGAACGGCCACTGGCGTGGATGGGCACCGTGCTCGGCTCCGTCGTGCACGGCAGGGGGCGGATCCGCTTCTTCAGCGGGAATCCGGACAGCGCGCTGCTCGCCGAGGTCGCCCGGCTCGCCGAGCACGGTGACCTCGTTCCCGTCGTCGACACCGTCCACCCGCTCGACCGGGTCGGCGACGCCCAACGGGCTCTGGAGGCCGGGGGTGTTCGGGGCAAGCACGTCGTTCGGGTCGCGTAGGCGGGCAGGGATGCGGGCCGGTCCGGGGGCGCGTTGACAGTCCGGTGGGCCGGTGCGTGTAATGAGGGTGGTGCCGCGTGGCGTCGGTCAAAGAGCAGTGGGCCGGCCGGCGATCGGGTGAGCGCCCTTCATGCAAGGGGTACGTGATGCGTTCATACTCCGCGCCCTGATTCCGAGTTGCCCGACGCGTCGTTCTCGCGCGTCGGTCTCGTGCTCGCCCCTCATTCTTCGCACGCCGCGGCACGTTGCCGTTGCCGTTGCCGTGGCCTGCCGTCCTGGAGACTCAGAACCGTATGCCCACGTCGTTCCATCAGAACGTTATTGACGAATTCCGCGCCAACGAAGGGAAGGTCGGCGGCCCCTTCGAAGGCGGGGATCTGCTTCTGCTGACCACCGCCGGCGCCCGGTCGGGGGCCTCGCGGACCACGCCGCTCGGTTACGTCCGCCACGGGGACTCCCTGCTCGTGGTCGGGTCCAACCTCGGCGGCCCGCGGCATCCCGGCTGGTACCACAACCTGCTCGCCCATCCGCTGGTCCGGGTGGAGGTGGGCACGGCGAGCTTCGAGGCGCTCGCGGTGCCCGCCGAGGGGGAGCGGCGCGAGGAGCTGTTCGCGCACGTCGTACGGGAGGCGCCCGGGTACGGCGACTACCAGGCCGGCACCAGCAGGCCGCTGCCGGTCGTGGTGCTGGAGCGGGCCGAGCCCGAGGGGTGGGAGGGGCCCAGAGAGGTTCGCACCCTCGCCGACAAGCTGCTGGAGGTGCACACCTGGCTGCGGGGGCAGTTGAGGCAGGTGCGGGCCGAGGTGGAGGCCCACTTCGCGGCCCCGGGGGCGGCGGCCGGTGCGCCTCCGGGGCTCGGGTTGCAGATCCGGCAGCGGTGTCTGGCGTTCTGCCAGGTGCTGGAGTTCCATCACGACAGCGAGGACGGGCACCTGTTTCCTGGCACCGCCCGGCACCACCCCGAGCTGGTGGACGTCTTCGACCGGCTCGCCGAGGAGCACCGTACGGTCGCCCGTGTCCAGGGAGAACTGGCGGCACTGCTGGCGGGCGTCGCCGTCGCCGAGCCGGGGCGCTTCCGGCGCGAACTCTCGGCGATGTCCGCGGAGCTGAACGCCCACCTCGACTACGAGGAGGAGATGCTGCTCCCGCTGCTGGCCGACGTGCCCTGGCCGCCGGTCGCGCCGCCGGCCGGGCCTCCGGCCGCACGTTAGGCGGACTCCAGCAGCTCCTTGAGCCGGGCCAGGTCGGCGGCCACCATGCCCGCGTCGCGCTCGAAGTCGGCGTCGGTCGTCCCCGGCTGCCGGCGCAGGGTGAACACCACCTCGCTCGCCCTGCCGTCGGCGATGACGCGGACCGGGTTGTAGACGGTCTCCCCGGAGGGGAGCGTGACGTGGTGGTCGAGTACGCCGAGGTCGTTGCGGGGGGCGAAGGCGACCCGGACCCGGCCGAGGGGTGAGGAGTCCGCGATCCATCCGTCCGCGGCCTTCTCGATCGATCCGCCGAGGCCGTGGGCCCACGCGGGCAGGTTGGCCGGGTCCGAGGCGTAGGCGTAGACCTCGTCGACGGGGCGGTCGACGCGGATGCTCAGGTGGCGGGACTCGCTGCCGGTGCCGTTCATGGGGCCGACGGTAGCGGGTCGACGGTGCCGGTCTCTTGAAGGAATCGGACACGACTCCGTCGGACAGGACCTAGTGGTGCCAGGCCCGGCCGCCCGTGTTGCGGATGAAGCGCTGGAGCACCTGCATCGTGGTCAGGTACTCCTCGTCGGAGATTCCGGCGTGCCGTTCCTTCCACAGGTCGTCCTGGACGGCGGCGGCCCTCTCGAAGAACGTTCTGCCCTCCGGGGTGAGGGCGAGCCGGTCGTCGGGGGCGGTCTGGACGATCCAGCCCGCCGTGATCGTCGCGTCGATCTCCGACTCCATCGCCTCCGGGCCCGTGTCGAGGTAGTCCCGCAGGAGGCCGGAGACCTCGGCGCGGGTCTTCGGGGTGGCGGCCCGGGCGACCTGGGCGAGTACCCACCACTGGGGCTGGGTGGTGCCGAGTTCGGCGAGGGCCGCCCGGGTACGGGAGACGACGGCCCGGTACGTCGCCCAGCTCCAGTAGCCGACGGGCTGGCGGATCAGTTCGGCGTCGGTTTGCGAGTAGTCCATGGCGCCGACCGTAGAAGCTGAAGTTTGGTTGAGGTCAAGCGCCGCACGGACCGGCGCGGGCCGACTCACCGTCGGCAAAGGCACGGGTGGGGCGGGCGTAGCGTAGGTGGTATGACGACGTACGGATCCTTTCCCGGCGCCCGGCCCCGGCGGCTGCGGACCACCCCCGTGATGCGTCGGATGGTCGCCGAGACCCGGCTGCACCCCGCCGACTTCATCCTTCCCGCCTTCGTCCGCGAGGGCGTGAGCGAGCCGGTGCCGATCGCGGCGATGCCCGGTGTCGTGCAGCACACCCGGGACACGCTGAAGAAGGCGGCCGCGGAGGCGGTCGAGGCCGGGGTCTCCGGAATCATGCTCTTCGGGGTGCCGGAGGACGGGAAGAAGGACGCCGCGGGGACCGCCGGGACCGATCCCGACGGGATTCTGCAGGTCGCGCTGCGTGACGTGCGGGCCGAGGTCGGGGACGAACTGCTCGTCATGTCCGACCTCTGCCTCGACGAGTTCACCGATCACGGGCACTGCGGGGTGCTGGACGACCAGGGGCGGGTGGACAACGACGCCACGCTGGAGCGGTACGCCGAGATGGCGCAGGTCCAGGCCGACGCGGGCGCCCACGTCGTCGGGCCCAGCGGGATGATGGACGGGCAGATCGGCGTCATCCGGGACGCGCTCGACCAGATCGGGCGGGAGGACGTCGCGATCCTCGCGTACACCGCCAAGTACGCCTCCGCCTTCTACGGGCCCTTCCGCGAGGCCGTCGGGTCGTCGCTCAAGGGCGACCGGAAGACCTACCAGCAGGACGCCGCCAACGCGCGCGACGCGATGCGGGAGCTGGCGCTGGACCTGGAGGAGGGCGCCGACATGGTGATGGTCAAGCCGGCCGGGCCCTACCTCGACATCCTCGCCAAGGTCGCCGAGGCCTCCGACGTGCCCGTCGCCGCCTACCAGATCTCCGGCGAGTACTCGATGATCGAGGCCGCCGCCGAGAAGGGCTGGATCGACCGCGACCGGGCCATCCTGGAGTCCCTCACCGGGATCAAGCGGGCGGGCGCGCGCAACATCCTGACGTACTGGGCGACCGAGGTCGCCCGCACGCTGCGCTGAGCGACCGGTGCCGGCCCTTCCGGCAGGGGGTGCCGGTGCGCTCACCCCTTCAGTATTCGAGGGCGTTCGACGCGCTGGTCTGCCAGTAGGTGACCGTCAGCGCGGTGTCGACGTACACGCCGCCCGACGGCAGCTTGACCCGGGCGATGGAGCCGTCCTCGAAGGGAATGGTGAGGGCGGTCGTCTCGTAGCCGTTCTCGCCGCTGCCGTCGCCCGAGGACAGGCGCACCCCGGCGTAGCCGGACTCGCCGGGGGCCAGCGTCGTCAGCGACTGCGGCTTGCTGGACTCGGCGACGGGCGGCACCGCCTGGGCCTCGCCGAACCGCGCCGCCGGGTACGGCGGCAGGGCGCACGTCTTCGAGCCGGTGTTGGTGGCGGTCAGCAGCAGGTGGTTGATCGGGCGGGGGGCGTTCGCGGCGGTGATGCGGACGTCGGCCGCCGAGCACGCGCCGGGGACCTCCGAGTCGGAGCCGTCGGTGCCGCCGGAGCCGGCGGAGGCGCTACCACCGGAGGACTTGTCGGCTCCGGTGCCGGAGCCCGGTGCCTTGCCGTTCCCGGCGGAACCGGCCGAGCCCGTGGAGCCCGTCGAGCCGGTCGCCCCCGTGTCACCGGTGTCACCCGCGTCGCCCTTCGCGCCGCCCGCCGGCCGGGCGCTGTTGCCGTCCGCCGACGCGGAGGTGGAGGACTCGGGAGCCGGGGAGCCCGTGAGCTCGTCGCCCTCGCAGGCCGTCAGGGAGAGCGCTGCCAGCGCGACCGTGGTGGCGGCGAACAGACGGGTACGGGTGATGCGGCGTGCGGACATGGAAGTTCTCCTTCACACGTGGGAGTTGGGGCGAGCCGCTCGACCGTTCGGCGGGAGCGGCTGCTTTGATGACCACAGCTTGCGGTCGTGCTCGTCCCGGCCGCCAGCGACGGGGGAAGAAGCGGGACGGTGGGACGCCGGGAACGCCCTGACCTGCGGGAATGGGGTCCCTCTGGGATGCGGTACGGGGATGCGAGGAGAGGGAGGAACGGTGGCGGGGGACGACTTCGCGGGACTGCTTCGGGAGCTGAAGGAGCGGTCCGGACTCAGCTACGGGGCACTCGGCAAGCGGCTGCACATGAGCGGCTCGACCCTGCACCGGTACGTCAGCGGGGAGGTGGTGCCGGTCGAGTTCGCGCCCGTCGAACGCCTCGCCCGGGTGTGCCGGGCGACGCCCGAGGAACTGCTCGAACTCCACCGCCGCTGGATCCGCGCGGACGCGCTGCGCGGCGTGAAGAAGGAGGAGACCGAGAGGCCCGAGGAGCCGGAGGGCCCCGTGGAGTCAGAGGGCCCCAAGGACTCCGAGGGCGCCGGGAGTCAGGAGCCCGAGGAGCCCGCGGTCGCGGACAGCGCCCCGGCCGTCCTCACCCCACCCGCCTCACCCACCCCACCCACCCCACCCGTCCCGCCCCGCCGTCGCGTCCCGCGTGCCGCGCTCTACGCCGCGACCGGCGTCGTCGCCGTCAGTGCCGCGGTCGCGCTCGTGGCCAACCTCGTGTCGTCCCCGGACGACACCGAAGGGAGCCGCCGCCCCGCCGGGGCCGTCGCGCACTCCTCCGCGTCCCAGTCGGGCACCGCGCCGGCGTCCCCGAGTACGAGCCCTTCCCCGTCGTCCTCCCCGTCCGTTTCCCTCACCCCGTCCGGGTCGCCCTCCGCGTCGCCGACGCGGACGGGCGGCGCCACGCCGAGTCGGCAGGCACCGCCCACCGGGACCCCCTTCACCGTGGCGACCAACCCCTACTACTGGTACCTGCCCTGCGACCACGCCTTCCTGGTCGACCGCAGCCCGGAGAACGTGCCGAAGCCGCCGCCGCAGCAGGGCGCCGTCGGCTGGGCGGCTCCCCTCAAGGCGGTCTCCGCGAACCGGCAGGAGGTCGTCCTCACCGTGCAGGGCACCGGTCCGGAGACGGTGATCCTCGAGGACCTGCACGTCCGGGTGGTGAGCAGCGGGCCGGCGCTGGACTGGAACCAGTACGTGATGGGCAACGGCTGCGGTGGCCAGGTGGACACCAAGTCCTTCGACGTCTCGCTCGACCTGGGCACCCCGACCGCGACGCCCATCGGGGGCCAGCGGGACTTCCCGTACAGCGTCACCGAGTCCGACGCGGAGGTCTTCCACGTCACCGCGCACACCAGCGGACAGGACGTGCGCTGGTACCTGGAGCTGGAGTGGTCCAGCGGCGGGCGGCACGAGGTCACGCGCGTCGACGACCACGGCCGGCCGTTCCGCACCAGTGCCTCCCGGGACGCCTCCTACTACGCGTACCCGCTCGGCGGCGACGGCGGCTGGGAGCTGGTCGAGGGCGACTGAGGCGAGCGAGCCGGGCGCGGCAAGTGCGTGCGGGGGATAGGTTGTTGACCATCGAACGGTTCGCTTCGTCAGGCGACATGCGAAAGGTGGGACGCCCCGTGCCCGGTGACGCCCTCAGCCAGGACCCCGCGGAGCTGCGGAGGAGGATCGACAGCAGCAAGGCGCATCCGGCACGCGTCTACGACGTCTTCCTCGGCGGCAAGGACCACTACCCCGCCGACCTCGACGCGGCGGCCGCCGGCCTCGCCGCCAACCCGCGCGGCTATCTCGACGTACGGCACAACCGCGACTTCCTGCGGCGCGCGGTGACCGGGCTCGCCCGCGAGGACGGCATCCGGCAGTTCCTCGACATCGGCACCGGGCTGCCGACCGCCGAGAACGTGCACCAGATCGCCCAGCGCATCGCCCCCGAGTCGCGGGTCGTCTACGTCGACAACGACCCGGTCGTCCTCGCCCACGCCCGCGCCCTGCTCACCAGCGGTCCCGAAGGGCGTACGGACTACGTCGACGCCGACCTGAAGAGCCCGGCGCGGATCCTCGAACAGGCCGCCGAGACCCTCGACTTCGACCGGCCCGTGGCGCTCTGCCTCGTCGCCGTCCTGCACTTCGTGGAGGACGCCGAGGCCTACCCGATCGTCCGCGAACTGGTCGACGCGCTGCCCGCCGGAAGCAGGCTCGTGCTCAGCCACCTCACCGAGGACCTCAACCCGGAGAACATCCGCGCGGTCCAGCGGACGTACACGGAGCGGGGGTTCACCTTCGTGCTGCGCTCCCGCGGCGACGTCGAGCGCTTCTTCACCGAGTCCGGTCTCGAGCTCGCCGAGCCCGGGGTCGTGCCGGTGCACCACTGGCGGCCGGACCACGCGGCGCCGGTGCCCGAGCAGCCGGAGGAGTCGTACCTCGCCGGGCTCGACGACATCGAGAAGGTCCGGTACAGGGACATCAACGACGTCACGGACGCGGACATCAACGTGTACGGCGGGCTGGGCGCCAAGGCCTGACGCCCCGGCACCCGTGCGCCGTCGTGTCGCACGGGTGTCCGGATCGCGGAAAGGCGCCTGTAGACGGCACGTACTTCTTTACGCTGCGCGCATGACCGTGACTGAGAACGCGCCCACCGCCACCGCCCCCGTGACCGCTCCGCCGCCGCAGCCGGCCGCGCGGGTCCGGTCGATCGGCGGTTCGCCCGTACGGGACATCCTCGCCGTCACCGCCCGCCCCGAGGTGATCAACTTCGCGGGCGGGCTGCCGGCCCCCGAACTCTTCGACGCCGACGGCATCGCCGCCGCGTACCGGGACGTTCTCGCGGAGCAGCCCGCCCGCGCCCTCCAGTACTCCACCACCGAGGGCGAGCCGAGCCTGCGGGCCGCGCTCGCCGCCCGCACCTCGGCGCGCGGACTGGCCACGGACGCCGACGACGTCCTCGTCACCACCGGTTCCCAGCAGGCCCTGTCGCTCCTCGCCACCGCCCTGCTCGAACCCGGCGACACCGTCCTCGTCGAGCGCCCCTGCTACCTCGCCGCGCTCCAGGCCTTCGGTTTCGCGGGCGCCCGGGTGGTGGCCGTCCCCGGGGACGAGGACGGCATCGACCCCCAGGCGCTGGAGGAGCTGGTGGTGCGCGAGCGTCCCAAGCTGCTCTACACGGTCCCCACCTTCTCCAACCCCACCGGCCGCACCCTGCCCGCCGCCCGCCGCGCCGCCGTCGCCGAGGTCGCCGGACGGTGCGGCCTGTGGATCGTCGAGGACGACCCGTACGGCGAACTGCGCTTCGAGGGCGAGCGGGTGCCGTGGATCGCCTCCTACGAGGGTGCCCGGGACCGGACCGTGCTGCTGGGCTCCTTCTCCAAGGTCATGGCGCCCGGCCTGCGCCTGGGCTGGCTGCGGGCCCCCGCCGCACTGCGCCGGGCCTGCGCGGTCGCCAAGCAGGCCGCCGACCTGCACACACCCACCGTCAACCAGCTCGCCGCCGCCCGCTACCTCGCCGACCGGGACCTGGACGCCCACGTCGCCCGCGTCGCCGCCGCCTACGGCGCACGCCGGGACGCCATGCTCGCGGGCCTCCCGGACGCGCTCCCGGCGGGTGCGACGTGGACCCGCCCCGAGGGCGGCATGTTCCTGTGGGTCCGGCTGCCGGACGCGTACGACACCACCGCCCTGCTCCCCGAGGTCGTCCGGCACGACGTGGCGTACGTCCCCGGCGCCCCCTTCTACGCCGACGAACCCGACCGCGCCACGCTGCGGCTCTGCTTCGTCACCCAGACCCCGGACGAGATCGCGGAGGGGCTGCGGCGGCTGGGGGAGGGGCTGACGCCGCTGCGGTGAGGGCGGGACCCTGGCCCCGCCCTCACCCGCGGCTCAGAGGCGCTCGGGCGTCCGGATGCCCAGCAGGGCCATGCCCCGGTGCAGGGTGCGGGCCGTGAGGTCGCACAGGAACAGGCGGTTCTCGACCTGCGCCGGCGTCTCGGCCTTCAGGACCGGGCACTTGTCGTAGAACGTCGTGTACAGCGACGCCAGCTGGTACAGGTACGCGGCGAGCTTGTGCGGGGCGTACTCCGCGGCCGCCTCGAAGACCGTGTCCCCGAACGCGTCCAGGTGCAGGCCCAGCGCGCGCTCCGCCTCGTGCAGCGCCAGCTCCGGGTGGGCGGCGGGGCGGACCTCGCCGGCCTTGCGGAGGATGGACTGGATCCGGGCGTAGGCGTACTGGAGGTACACGCTGGTGTCGCCGTTGAGCGAGACCATCTGGTCCAGGTCGAACTTGTAGTCGCGATTGGGCGAGGTCGACAGGTCCGCGTACTTCACGGCGCCGATGCCGACCTGCGCGGCCCGCTCCTGGATCTCCTCCTCGGTGAGGTCCCGCGCCTTCTCCCGCACGACCTCCGCCGCCCGCTGCACGGCCTCGTCCAGCAGGTCCTCCAGGCGCACGGTCTCACCCGCACGCGTCTTGAAGGGCTTGCCGTCGGCGCCGAGCACCGTGCCGTACGCCATGTTGTGCGCGGTGACGTCGTCGCTCAGCCAGCCGGCCCGGCGGGCCGTCTCGAAGACCATCTTGAAGTGCAGCGACTGGCGCACGTCCACGACGTACAGCAGCGCGGTGGCGTGCAGGTCGGTGACCCGGTTGCGGATCGCCGTCAGGTCGGAGGCCGCGTAGCCGAAGCCGCCGTCCGCCTTCTGCACGATCAGCGGCACCGGCTGGTCGTCCTTGCCGCGGATCTCGTCGAAGAACACCACGAGCGCGCCCTCGGAGCGCACCGCGACGCCCATCTCCTCCAGGAGCCGGGCGGTCTCGGGCATGCCGTCGTTGTACGCGGACTCGCCGACGATCTCCTCGTCGCGGATCTCCATGTCGAGCTTCTCGAAGACGGAGTAGAAGTAGACCTTCGACTCGTCCACGAACTGCTGCCACAGCTCCAGCGTCTCCTTGTCGCCGGACTGCAGGGCGACGACCCGCTTGCGGGCCCGCTCCTTGAACTCCTCGTCCGCGTCGAAGACCGCGCGCGACGCCTTGTACACCCGGTTCAGGTTCGACATGGCCTGCTCGCCGTCGACGTCCTCGGCCGGGGCCAGCTCGCCGGGGTGCTCGAACAGGTACTGGATGAGCATGCCGAACTGGGTGCCCCAGTCGCCGATGTGGTGCCGGCCGATCGTCTTCTCGCCGGTGAAGTCGAGCATGGCGCGCAGGGCGTCGCCGATGACCGCCGAGCGCAGGTGGCCGACGTGCATCTCCTTCGCCACGTTCGGCTGGGCGTAGTCGACGACCGTGATGCCCGCGTCCGCCTTCGGGGGCACGCCGAGGCGCTCGCCGTCCGCGAGGCGCGCGGCGAGGTTCTCGGTGATCGCCCGGTCGGCGACGGTGATGTTGAGGAAGCCGGGGCCCGAGACCTCGACGTCCTTGATCAGCTCGTCGCCGGTGGTGATGTGGGCGACGACCTCGGTCGCCAGCTCCCGCGGGTTGGCCTTCGCCTTCTTGGCCAGCGCGAGGATGCCGTTGGCCTGGTAGTCCGCCCGGTCGCTACGTCGCAGCAGCGGGTCGGCGCCGACGGCCTCCGGCCGGGTGGCCGTGAGGGCGGACGCGAGCTGCTGCTGGACGGAGTCGGTGAGGGACGTGACCGAGGCCATGGAGTGGCTGCCGTTCTGCTCGGGTTCGTGGAAGTAGTACAGAAACCGAGTATCCCATGCGGTGAAAAGCGGTTTTCGCGGATGCGGGCCGGGCTGGGAGAATGGAGCGGTCAGCCGTGCGACCGTACCGGCTGTCCCCGGAGCGGTTCCGGGGAAGCTTCAGGAAAGAGGACGTGCCGATCGTGGCTCAGAGCACAGAGACCACCGACTGGGTCTCCCGTTTCGCGGACGAGGTCATCGCCGAGTCGGAGCGTCGTGCCCCGGGCAAACCGGTCGTCGTCGCGTCGGGCCTGTCCCCCTCCGGCCCCATCCACCTGGGCAACCTCCGCGAGGTCATGACCCCCCACCTGGTCGCCGACGAGGTCCGCCGTCGCGGCCACCAGGTCCGGCACCTGATCTCCTGGGACGACTACGACCGCTACCGCAAGGTGCCGGCCGGCGTCCCCGGCGTGGACGAGACCTGGGCCGAGCACATCGGCAAGCCCCTGACGTCGGTCCCGGCCCCGAAGGGCTCCCCGCACGCGAACTGGGCGGAGCACTTCAAGGCCGCGATGGTCGCCTCGCTCGCCGAGATGGGCGTCGAGTTCGACGGGATCAGCCAGACCGCGCAGTACACCTCCGGTGTCTACCGCGAGCAGATCCTGCACGCCATGAAGCACCGGCGGGACATCGACGCCATCCTCGACCAGTACCGGACCAAGAAGGCCCCGGCGAAGAAGCCGCAGAAGTCGCAGAAGCCCGTCGACGAGGCCGAGCTGGAGGCCGCCGAGGGCTCCGGCGCCGCCGCCGAGGACGACGGCAGCTCCGGCTCCGCCGGGTACTTCCCGTACAAGCCGTACTGCGGCAACTGCGAGAAGGACCTGACCACGGTCACCGCCTACGACGACGACTCGACCGAGCTGACCTACGCCTGCACCGCCTGCGGCTTCTCGGAGACCGTGCGGCTGAGCGAGTTCAACCGCGGCAAGCTGGTCTGGAAGGTCGACTGGCCGATGCGCTGGGCCTACGAGGGCGTGATCTTCGAGCCCAGCGGCGTGGACCACTCCTCGCCCGGGTCGTCGTTCCAGGTCGGCGGGCAGATCGTCGGGATCTTCGGCGGCGAGCAGCCGATCGGCCCGATGTACGCCTTCGTCGGCATCAGCGGCATGGCCAAGATGTCGTCCTCCAAGGGCGGCGTGCCCACCCCGGCCGACGCGCTCCAGATCATGGAGCCGCAGCTGCTGCGCTGGCTGTACGCCCGCCGCCGGCCCAACCAGTCCTTCAAGATCGCCTTCGACCAGGAGATCCAGCGGCTCTACGACGAGTGGGACCGCCTCGACGCCAAGGTCGCCGACGGCTCGGCCCTGCCCGCCGACGCCGCCGCGCACTCCCGCGCGGTGCGCACGGCCGCGGGTGAGCTGCCGCGCACGCCCAGGCCGCTGCCGTACCGCACGCTCGCCTCCGTGGCCGACATCACCGCCGGCCACGAGGACCAGGCGCTGCGCATCCTCGGCGAGCTGGACCCGGCCAACCCGATCGAGGCGCTGGACGAGGCCCGGCCGCGCTACGACAAGGCCGAGGCGTGGATCAACACCCACGTCCCCGCCGACCAGCGCACCATCGTCCGCCAGGAGCCGGACGCCGAGCTGCTGAAGTCCCTCGACGAGCCGAGCCGGCAGTCGCTGCGGCTGCTGCTCGACGGGCTGGCCGACCACTGGTCCCTGGACGGGCTCACCCACCACGTCTACGGCGTCCCCAAGGTCCAGGCGGGCTTCCCGGCCGACGCCACGCCGAAGGAGCTGCCGCCGGAGATCAAGACCGCCCAGCGGACGTTCTTCGCGCTGCTCTACCACCTGCTCGTCGGCCGCGACACCGGCCCGCGCCTGCCCACGCTGCTGCTCGCGGTGGGGCAGGACCGGGTGCGGACCCTGCTCGGGGAGTAGAGGAACAAGCGGTACGCGAAGGGGGCGCCCGGTGTTCGCCGGGCGCCCCCTTCGTCGCTCGTCGCCCTAGGCGATGTGCTCTTCCTGGAGCTCCCGCATGTGGCGCTCGCTGAACGCCTTCACCATGCGATCGGCCTCACGCGCGGCCAGCGGCACCCCGAAGGTCGCCTCCACGTCGCCCCGGAACTGGGCGACCGTGGGGTAGCTGCCGTCGATCGACTTCCGGAAGACCGTGTAGTAGTCCTCCTCCGTCGGGGCCGGCTCGGCCGTGCCACCGCCCTCCCCCAGCTCGCGGGTGCGGCCCGGGGCGACCGGGATCGGGAAGCTGCCCGTCTCCTCCGGCGAGGGCTCCTGGAGCGGCGGCTCCTCCTCGTACTGGTCCCGGTACTGGTCGGCCTGCCGCTGCTCCTCGTACCACTGGGCGTACTGCTCGGCCGGGTCGTACGTGGGGTCGTAACCGCCCTGGTAGGCGACCTGGCGGGTGTTGAACCAGGGGCTCTGCTCGGGGTCGTCCGGGGCGGGCTGCTCCTCGGCGGGCCGCTGCTCGGCCCGCTGCTGCCGGGCCTCCAGCTCCGGGCGCTGCTCGGCGTGCGGTGCCCCGGCGCCCACCTGTGCCGCCTCGGCGGCTCGACCCTCCGCGACCGCCTCCGCCTCGGGAGCCGGCGGGAGCAGGGCCGGTTCGATGCCCGCCGCCGCCAGGCCCGACGGGGCCGTCTGCGCCAGCGGGACGCCGTAGCGGGCCAGCCGCAGCGGCATCAGGGACTCCACGGGGGCCTTGCGCCGCCAGGCGCGGCCGAAGCGGGACCGCAGCCGGGCCTGGTAGACCAGCCGCTCCTGCTCCAGCTTGATCACCTGCTCGTAGGAGCGCAGCTCCCACAGCTTCATGCGGCGCCACAGCAGGAACGTCGGCACCGGCGACAGCAGCCAGCGGGTGAGCCGGACGCCCTCCATGTGCTTGTCGGCGGTGATGTCGGCGATCCGGCCGATCGCGTGCCGGGCGGCCTCCACCGACACCACGAACAGGATCGGGATCACGCCGTGCATGCCCACGCCCAGCGGGTCCGGCCAGGCCGCCGCGCCGTTGAACGCGATCGTCGCCGCCGTCAGCAGCCACGCCGTCTGCCGCAGCAGCGGGAAGGGGATGCGGATCCAGGTCAGCAGCAGGTCCAGGGCCAGCAGCACGCAGATGCCCGCGTCGATGCCGATCGGGAAGACGTAGCTGAAGTTCCCGAAGCCCTTCTGCAGGGCCAGCTCCCGCACCGCCGCGTAGGAACCCGCGAAGCCGATCCCGGCGATGATGACGGCGCCGAAGACGACCATGCCGATGAGAACGCGATGCGCCCGTGTCAGCTGAAGTGGCGCGGCCACCCGTACTCCCCTCCCAGTGCCTGTTGTTGCGCGCAACAGAGTGGCACATGTGTACGGGGAACGGGTGGCCGGTGGGCCTAAGAGACCGTCAGCCCGACTTCTGGGGCGACGCCGAGGCCGACTGGGAGGCCGCGTCGGAGGGGGACTTCGAAGCCGAGGGCGAGCCGCTGGACTTGCCGCCCGACGTGCCGCCGTCGGCGCCGCCGTTGGCCTTCGTCACCGCGGCCACCGCCTCCTTGGCCGCCTTCTGCGCGTCCTTCGCCAGGTCGTCCGCGTCCGGGGTCTTGTCGCCCGCCAGGCCCGCGCCGTTGTAGTCGAGCGTGATGACGACGTTCTCGACGCGTGCCACGACCGTCTGCTGCTTGAAGGTGCCTTCCTTCTTCTTCAGGTCGTAGCGCACCATCGACGCCTCGTCGCCCGTGCCGCTCACCGGCGCCGTCTTGACGCTCTTCGCGCCCTCGACGCCCTGCGCGTCCTTGAGCTGCTTCTGGTAGTAGTCGTGCGCCAGCTTGTCGCCCTCGCCGCGCGTCACGTCCGACTCGAAACGCAGCATCGACACGCTCAGCCAGCGGAACTGAGAGCCCTTCACGCCGTTGTCGTCGAGGCTGTCCCAGGAGCAACTGGCCCGGACCGCCGTGTCGTTGGACGAGCCCTCCTTGCCGGAGTCAGCCTTCGGCGCCAGGTCGTCCAGCGTCTTCTTCGTCACCACCGAGCACGGCTCCGGAAGCTTCCGGAACGCCGCCGCCTGCACCGTGGGGGACGGACTCGCGGACTTGGACGCCGCGGACTCCTCCGCGGCCTTGTCCTTGCCGTCGCCGGAGCCGGAGTCCGAGGAGCAGCCGGCCGCCACCAGCATCACGGGTACGGCGGCCGCGCCGACAAGGACGCGGGTGAGTCGCTTCGCTCGCTTCGCTTGCTGGTCTCGCTGGTCACGCTGGGCTCGTAGCTGCATGGTTCCTTCACTCATGGCACTCGGTGGTTCCTGCGTTCGGAACGGGTCCGAGGGGCCACGGTACGCGGTGGGGAAATCGCGCGGTCCCGGTTCCGGCCCACCTCGCGCGGGCGCGGGGAGGACCGCGGCGGGCTCAGCCGCCCAGCGAATCCGCCAGCTGGGACGCCAGTTTCCGCGCCTTGTCCTGCATTTCCTCGCTGTCCGGCACGACGCCGAGCGTCGCCGACTGCTCCGCGTACTCGATGGTCACCATGACGTTCGACGTGCGGAACGCCACAGTCACGGTGCGCCGCTTCGCCGTCGAACCGGAGCTGCTGAGCGCGTCGTCGACGAACGCCTCGTCGCCCAGGTCGTCCAGGAGCCGGGGCTGGACCTCGGCGGGCGTCGCGTCGGGGGACGCGCTCGACGACGAGGAGGGGGAGGAGGACGAGGAAGAGGAGGCCGAGGCGGTGCCGCCGGAGGCCGGTTCGCCGGAGGACGGGGTGCCCGACGGGGAGTCCGACGGGGATCCGGACTCCCCGGGCTCTTCGGAGTCCTCGGACGCCGAGACCACCGGTTCCGGCAGGTCGGCCGCCTCCACCTGCTGCGCGAACAGCTGCTCGGCCTCGCTGTCGTCGCTCACGGCACCGTCGTACGACACCACCCGCTCGAAGTCGACGAAGAGGTGGTTGGTGGCCTGTGCCGACTCCACCTTCCAGCGGCAGCCCACCTTGCGGTCGGTGTCGTAGGCGAGCGTCGGCTCACCCGCGTACGCCTTCTCCCGCTGCTCCTCGTCGGTGATCTCCTCGATGCCGGGCAGGAGGGAGTCGAGCGCCTTGTCGCCGACCGCGCCGCACGGCTCCGGAAGGGTGCGGTACTTGCCCGGTTCGGCCGCCTCGGTCGCGACACCGGGCTGCCCCGGGTTCGAGTCGTCCGCCGTGGCACCGCCCTCCGAGCCGCCGGTGCAGCCGGCCAGCAACGCCGCAAGGAGGGCGGCGACGCCGGGTACGTAGGCCTTCCGCTGCACGGTGCGGCTCCTCTCGCCGGGATGGCTGTGGTTCGGGAGATACGGGACTCCAGTGTCCCCGCCGGTTATTCGTTTGCCGCACGGGGGCGCTCCCTGCAGACAATGTGTATCGCACGCGCTGCCGTGAACGCCGGTCGATCGTCCCTTTGGCCGACCTTGGCGCCGGTTCTGCGCTTTAAGACTTCTGTATGTTTTCCGGGGGAATGAGGGCGATATGTCGTACGTGGAGATACCGGGCGCGAAGGTGCCGATCCGGATGTGGACCGACCCGGCGACGGTCGAGGAGGGCGCGCTCCAGCAGCTGCGCAACGTCGCGACCCTGCCGTGGATCAAGGGCCTCGCGGTCATGCCGGACGTCCACTACGGCAAGGGCGCCACGGTCGGCTCGGTGATCGCGATGCGGGGCGCCGTGTGCCCGGCGGCGGTCGGCGTCGACATCGGCTGCGGCATGTCGGCGGTGAAGACGTCCCTGACGGCGAACGACCTCCCGGGCGACCTGTCCCGGCTGCGCTCGAAGATCGAGCAGGCGATCCCGGTGGGGCGGGGGATGCATGACAGTCCCCTCGACCCGGGGCGGTTCCACGGGCTGCCCACGGCGGGGTGGGACGACTTCTGGGGGCGGTTCGACGGAGTCGCCGAGGCGGTCAAATTCCGTCACGAGCGCGCCGGAAAGCAGATGGGAACGCTCGGCAGCGGGAACCACTTCGTGGAGCTGTGCACCGATACGACCGGTTCTGTCTGGCTGATGCTGCACTCCGGTTCCCGCAACATCGGCAAGGAACTGGCCGAGCACCACATCGGCGTCGCCCAGAAGCTCCCGCACAACCAGGGCCTGATCGACCGCGACCTCGCGGTGTTCGTCGCGGACACCCCGCAGATGGCGGCGTACCGCAACGACCTGTTCTGGGCGCAGGAGTACGCGAAGTACAACCGCACGCTGATGATGGCGCTCTTCAAGGACGTGGTCCGCAAGGAGTTCAAGAAGGCCAAGCCGGTCTTCGAGCCGGAGATCAGCGCCCACCACAACTACGTCGCCGAGGAGCGGTACGACGGGATGGACCTGCTGGTGACCCGCAAGGGCGCGATCCGCGCGGGTTCCGGTGACTACGGGATCATCCCCGGCTCCATGGGCACGGGTTCGTACATCGTGAAGGGCCTGGGCAACGCCAAGTCCTTCAACTCCGCGTCCCACGGAGCGGGCCGGCGCATGAGCCGGAGCGCCGCCAAGCGCCGCTTCTCCACCAAGGACCTGGAGGAGCAGACGCGGGGCGTGGAGTGCCGCAAGGACTCCGGCGTCGTGGACGAGATCCCGGGCGCGTACAAGCCGATCGAGCAGGTCATCGACCAGCAGCGCGACCTCGTGGAGGTCGTGGCGAAGCTGAAGCAGGTGGTGTGTGTGAAGGGCTGACCGGCGAGGTCGGACCCCGGGCCGGGGACCCCGGGCTAGGGCTTGCGCCCGACGGCCCCGTAGGAGTCGACGTGCTGGGCCGGGGCGCCGGGTTCCGGCCGCCACTGGGTGCACGGGGCGACGCCGGGGGCGACGAGGTCGAGGCCGTCGAAGAAGGACGCGATCGCCTCGGGGGTGCGCAGGCGGTACTGGACCGGGGTGCGATCGTTGTGCTCCTGCTGGGCGGAGCGCAGCTCCTCGTTGGTGTCGGTGCCGTCGCAGACCAGTAGGTGGCTGCCGGACGGGAGCGGGGCGAGCAGGCGGCGGACCAGGTCGCGGGCCTCGCCGTCGTCCGTCACGTGGCCGAGGATGCCGCTGAGGATGACCGCGACCGGCTGCTCGAAGTCGAGGGTCCGGCGGGCGGCCTCCATGACGGCCTCGGGTTCGCGCAGGTCCGCGTGGAGGTAGTCGGTGGCGCCCTCGGGGGCGCCGACCAGGAGGGCCCGGGCGTGGGCCAGGACCAGCGGATCGTTGTCGACGTAGACGATGCGGCACTCCGGTGCCACCCGCTGGGCGAGCTCGTGGGTGTTGTTCTCGGTGGGCAGGCCGGTGCCCACGTCCA
Source organism: Streptomyces sp. KPB2 (assembly GCF_003950055.1). NCBI lineage: Bacteria > Bacillati > Actinomycetota > Actinomycetes > Kitasatosporales > Streptomycetaceae > Streptomyces > Streptomyces sp. KPB2. The sequence goes on along the minus strand of NZ_CP034353.1, from coordinate 3,633,119 downwards.
CGAACTGCCGTATCCCCGCCTCCGCCGCGAGGTAGGTGACACCACGGCCGAGGAACGCCCGGAAGGCGCGGGCGTTCTCGGCGATCTGGGGGAAGGCCGCCTGGAACTGTTCGGCGGCCTCCTGATCGGCCAGGTAGTTGTCCTTGCCGCCCAGCCAGTAGTTCCACATCCGCGCCGAGTGCGGTACCGAGGTGTCGATCTCCGGCGTGGGCGGGACCGGTCCCGAGGGGTGCATCACCATGTCGCTTGACTCCTGTACCACGCGAAGGCCGATGGAACCCGCATGATACGCACGGGAGTTGACCCTCGTACGGTTTCACTCCCGGGCGTCACCCGCCTCCGTCAGCCCTCCCGGTGCACCTTCGTGTTCGACGCCTGGGCGCGGGGGCGGACGACCAGGAGGTCGATGTTGACGTGGGCGGGGCGGGTGACCGCCCAGGTGATGGTGTCGGCGACGTCGTCGGCGGTCAGCGGGTCGGCGACGCCCCGGTAGACCTTGTCGGCCTTGTCCCGGTCGCCGCCGAAGCGGGTCAGGGCGAACTCGTCGGTCTTGACCATGCCGGGCGCGATCTCGACGACGCGGACCGGGCGGCCGACGATCTCCAGGCGCAGGGTCTCGGCGAGGACGTGCTCGCCGTGCTTGGCGGCGACGTAGCCCGCGCCGCCCTCGTAGGTGGACAGGCCGGCGGTCGAGGAGACGACCACGACCGTGCCGTCGCCGCTCGCCTCCAGCTTGGGGAGCAGGGCCTGGGTGAGGTTGAGGGTGCCGATGACGTTCGTCTCGTACATGCGGCGCCAGTCGTCCGGGTCGCCGGTGGCCACCGGGTCGGCGCCGAGCGCGCCGCCCGCGTTGTTGACCAGGACGCCGACCGTCTTGAACGCGGTCGCGAACTCGTCGACCGCGTCGCGGTCCGTGACGTCCAGGGGGTACGCGGTCGCCTGGTGGCCGGCCGCCCGGATCTCCTCCGCCAGCGCCTCGATGCGGTCCTTGCGGCGCGCGGTGAGGACCACCCGGTAACCGGCGGCGGCGAGCTGCCGGGCCGTGGCGGCGCCGATGCCGCTGCTCGCGCCGGTGACGACGGCGATGCGGGAGGCGGCGGACGGGGCGGCTGCGGTGGCCATGGGCTGCTCCTGGGTTCGTACGGCGGTGCCGGTCGTCGACCAGGGTAGTCAGCGTGCCGGCCGGCCCCCGGGGTCAGCCGCCGTTGCGCGGGGCCCACATGATCAGGGCCATCCCGGCGAGGCAGACCAGCGCCCCGGCGATGTCCCAGCGGTCCGGGCGGTAGCCGTCGGCGACCACGCCCCACAGGATCGAGCCGGCCACGAAGATCCCGCCGTACGCGGCGAGGATGCGGCCGAAGTGGGCGTCGGGCTGGAAGGTGGCGACGAAGCCGTAGGCGCCGAGGGCGAGGACCCCGCCCGCCGCCCACAGCCAGCCGCGCTGCTCGCGCACCCCCTGCCACACCAGCCAGGCGCCGCCGATCTCGAACAGGGCGGCGACGACGAAGAGGGCGGCGGAGCGGAGGACGAGCATGCGGGCAGCCTCCCACGCCCCGCCTCCGTGCCGGGCGGCGGACCTGCGGAATAACGGCCGGGGGCGCTCCGTTCCACGGGTATAGTTGAAGCGTCAACAACCTGGAGGTTGAGCGATCATGCAGTTCGGCATCTTCACCGTCGGCGACGTCACGCCCGACCCGACCACGGGCCGTACGCCGACCGAGCGTGAGCGCATCAAGGCCATGGTCGCCATCGCGCTCAAGGCCGAGGAGGTCGGGCTCGACGTCTTCGCGACCGGTGAGCACCACAACCCGCCCTTCGTGCCCTCGTCGCCGACGACCATGCTCGGCTACGTCGCGGCCCGCACCGAGCGGCTGATCCTGTCCACCTCCACCACCCTGATCACCACGAACGACCCGGTGAAGATCGCCGAGGACTTCGCGATGCTCCAGCACCTGGCCGACGGCCGGGTGGACCTGATGATGGGGCGCGGCAACACCGGCCCGGTCTACCCCTGGTTCGGCAAGGACATCCGCGAGGGCATCAACCTCGCCGTCGAGAACTACAACCTGCTGCACCGCCTGTGGCGCGAGGACGTGGTGAACTGGGAGGGCAAGTTCCGCACTCCCCTCCAGGGCTTCACCTCCACCCCGCGCCCGCTGGACGGCGTCGCGCCCTTCGTCTGGCACGGCTCCATCCGCTCGCCGGAGATCGCCGAGCAGGCCGCCTACTACGGCGACGGCTTCTTCCACAACAACATCTTCTGGCCCGCCGACCACACCAAGCGGATGATCGAGCTGTACCGGGCCCGCTACGCCCACTACGGGCACGGCACGCCCGAGCAGGCGATCGTCGGCCTCGGCGGCCAGGTGTTCATGCGGAAGAACAGCCAGGACGCGGTCCGCGAGTTCCGGCCGTACTTCAATGAGGCCCCGGTCTACGGGCACGGGCCCTCGCTGGAGGACTTCACCGCGCAGACGCCGCTCACCGTCGGCTCGCCGCAGCAGGTGATCGAGAAGACGCTCGCCTTCCGCGACTACGCCGGCGACTACCAGCGCCAGCTGTTCCTGATGGACCACGCCGGGCTGCCCCTGAAGACCGTCCTGGAGCAGCTCGACCTGCTCGGCGAGGAGGTCGTCCCGGTGCTGCGCGAGGAGTTCGCCAAGGACCGCCCGGCGAACGTGCCGGACGCGCCGACCCACGCGTCCCTGCTGGCCGCCCGGAAGGACGCCCCGTCCCAGGGGGCCGAGGAAGAGGAAGGAGTACGCGCATGAAGCTCGTCGTCGTCTCCGCGGGGCTGAGCGTCCCGTCGTCCACCCGGCTGCTCGCCGACCGCCTCGCCGCGGCCGCCGCCCCGGCCGCCACCGCGCCCGAGCCCGCCCCGGCCGACGTCCGGGTGATCGAGCTGCGCGACCTCGCCGTGGAGATCGCGCACACCTTCACCAACGGCTTCCCGGCACCGGCGCTCGCGGACGCGTTCGCCGAGGTCGCGGCGGCCGACGGGCTGATCGTCGTCACGCCGGTGTTCTCGGCGTCGTACAGCGGGCTGTTCAAGTCGTTCTTCGACGCGCTCGGCGTCACCGACGAGGGAGCCCTCACCGGGAAGCCGGTGCTGATCGGCGCGACCGGCGGCACCGCCCGGCACTCCCTGGTGCTGGACCACGCGCTGCGGCCGCTCTTCTCCTACCTGAAGGCGGTCGTCGTCCCCACCGGCGTGTACGCCGCCTCCGAGGACTGGGGCGCGGAGGGGCTCGACGCCCGCATCGGGCGGGCCGCGACCGAGCTGGCCGCGCTGATGGCGGGGCCGGCCGGGCGCTCGACGGGCCGCCCGCTGCCGAAGCGGGACTCCTTCGAGGAGGTCACGCCCTTCGAGCAGCGGCTCGCCGCGCTGAGCGTTCCGGGCCCGAGCCCGGCGCCCTGAGCGCGGTACCGCCGACCTTGCCGTACCGCGGCACCGCCGCACCGCACCGTGAGCCGTCGACCGGGTTCCACCGAGCCCGTCGGCGGCTCACCGGCATTCAAGCCCCGGTGAACGCTTCCGGAAACCGGCAATGCGCACAGGTGGCACGCTCACGCATCATGAGCGCACGGGGAGCACTGCGGAAAGGGGGCGGACGATGACGACAAGGGTGACGAAACACAGTCGCTGCGTCCGTTCGCCCCATCCGCTCCACCGGCTCCGACCCGACGAACCCGGCCACGCCGCTCGCGTCGCCGATGCCGCGGCACAGGACCGCCGCGCCGTCTGACAGCCGCTTTTCGCGCCCCTGCCGGGGCCCCGGCACGGGCACGGCGAAGGCCTGCCCTCCCGGAACCACGCCTGTCCTCACGGGCGTCACCACACCAACAGTCGCGGCGGCCGGCCGCGCTCGACCGGCCGCCCGACAGCCGTCACTTGCCGTAAGGACGTGTCCCATGGAAGTCATCGGTGTCCTCGCCGTCGTCTGCGTGCTCCTGATCGTCATCGTGCTGTTCGGCGTCTCGCGGCTCTTCCGCAAGGTGGAGCAGGGCAAGGCGCTGATCGTCTCCAAGATGCGCAAGGTGGACGTGACCTTCACGGGTCAGGTGGTGCTGCCGGTGCTGCACAAGGCCGAGGTGATGGACATCTCGGTGAAGACCATCGAGATCACGCGGGCCGGCAAGGAAGGGCTGATCTGCCGGGACAACATCCGCGCGGACATCCGCATCTCGTTCTTCGTCAAGGTCAACAAGACCGTCGAGGACGTCGTGAAGGTCGCCCAGGCGGTCGGCACGGCCCGCGCCAGCGACCGGGACACGCTGCAGGAGCTGTTCCACGCGAAGTTCTCCGAGGCGCTGAAGACCGTCGGCAAGCAGATGGACTTCACCGACCTCTACACCAAGCGCGAGGAGCTGCGGTACCGCATCATCGAGGTCATCGGCGTCGACCTCAGCGGGTACCACCTGGAGGACGCGGCGATCGACTACCTGGAGCAGACGCCGCTGACCCAGCTCGACCCGGCGAACGTCCTCGACGCCCAGGGCATCCGGAAGATCACCGAGCTGACGGCCGTGGAGCACGTGCGCACCAACGAGGCACGGCGCACGGAGGAGAAGGAGATCACCCGGCAGAACGTCGACGCCCGCGAGGCCGTACTGGAGCTGGAGCGCCGGCAGGCGGACGCCGAGATCAAGCAGAAGCGCGAGATCGACACCACCCGGGCCCGCGAGGAGGCCGAGACGGCACGCGTGGTGGAGGAGGAGCGGCTGCGGGCGCAGACGGCCTTCCTGCGCACCGAGGAGCAGCTCGGCGTGCAGCGCGAGAACCAGGCCCGTGAGGTCGCGGTGGCGGCGAAGAACCGCGAGCGGGTCATCGCCGTCGAGAACGAGCGCATCGAGAAGGACCGCATGCTGGAGGCGATCGGCCGCGAGCGGGAGACCGAGCTGACCCGGATCGCCGCCGAGAAGGAGGTCGAGGCGGAGAAGCGGGACATCGCCGAGGTCATCCGGGAGCGCGTCGCCGTGGACCGTACGGTCGCCGAGCAGGAGGAGTCCATCAAGAAGCTGCGCGCCGTCGAGGAGGCGGAGCGCAACCGGCAGGCCGTCGTCATCGCCGCCGAGGCCGAGGCGCAGGAGCGGCTGGTCAAGGACATCAAGGCGGCCGAGGCCGCGGAGGCCGCGGCCACCCACCGGGCCGCCGAGGAACTCACCATGGCCGAGGCCCGGTTGAAGAGCGCCGACCTGGAGGCGCAGGCCAAGCTGCGGATGGCCGAGGGAATCCAGGCCGAGGCGGCCGCGGCGGGCCTCGCGGCGGTCCAGGTCCGCGACAAGGAGGCCGACGTCATCGAGAAGGCCGGCCGCGCCGAGGCGGAGGCCACCGAGGCCCGGATGCGCGCCGAGGCCGAGGGCGCGCGGGCCAAGGCGCTCGCCGAGGCCGAGGCGATCGGCGGCAAGCTGAAGGCGGAGGCCGCCGGACTCACCGAGAAGGCCGCGGCGATGGCGGCCCTGGACGACGCCTCGCGCGGTCACGAGGAGTACCGGCTGCGCCTGGAGGCGGAGAAGGACATCCGGCTGGCCGGGCTCGACGTGCAGCGGCAGGTCGCCGAGGCGCAGGCCACGGTCCTCGCCACCGGTCTGGAGAACGCGGACATCGACATCGTGGGCGGCGACTCGGTCTTCTTCGACCGGCTGGTGTCCTCGGTCGCGCTCGGCAAGGGCGTCGACGGGTTCGTCAAGCACTCCGAGACGGCGCAGGCCCTCGCCGGGCCCTGGCTGGACGGCTCGTCGAGCTTCACCGACGACCTGACCCGGGTACTGGGCTCCTTCTCCACGTCCGACGTGCAGAACCTGACGGTGTCCGCGCTGCTGATGAAGCTGATGAAGTCGGGCGGCACGGACGCCGGACAGGTGCAGCGCCTCCTGGACCGCGCCGGTGAACTGGGCCTCGCCGACACGCCGCTCACCGCGCTGAACGGCAAGGCCAGGGTCTGACCGGTCACCACGACCGGCCACCACAGACCGGGTGCCGAGGCCGCCGCACGGGGGTCGGCGGCTTCGGCACCCCTCGCATCCTGGAAGGGACCAACCGCTCATGGGCACCGCTGTGGAGACGGGCACGACGACGCCCGTCACGGGTACGGGCGGGTACGACACCGCCGACGCCGGCGCGTACGAGGTGCTGCGCGACCGCCTCGCCGCGCAGACCGCGGACCTCGCCCACCGGGCCGAACTCCTCAACGCCCGCCGCGTCGAGGAGTTCGGGTCGGCCCGGCTGGAACTCGCCTCCACCGAGCGGCTGCGCACCGAGCACCCCGTCGTGCCCTGCGACGTCGCCGCCGTCGGCGACACCCTGCTGCTGGGCTCCACCGGCCGCCCGGGGAGCCGCGAACGGGTCGCCGTGGCCGACGTCTTCACCCTGTACGACCGCGACCTGAACCACCTGCCCGAGTCGGCCGTGCCCGGCCTGCTCGACGACCCGTCCTTCGTGCGGGAGTTCACCGACCTGCACCGGTACTACCGGCAGGCCCGGCTGCTGCGGCTGCGCCCCGTCGACGGCCGGCTGCTCGCCGTCTTCCGCACCGGCGAGAAGGCCGACGACATCCGCGTCCTGCGCTGGGAGCTGACCGAGGACGGGCGGGCCGTCTTCCTGGACGCGCGGGGCGAACGCGACGACGTGTTCCCCCCGGCCCACGACTTCGAGTGGACCGCGGCCACCCGCGAGGACCACGTGCTGGGCCGCCACCCGCACGTTTCCGTGCGCGGAGAGTTCTACGTCAGCGCGGTGGGCGGCGCCCTCACCGTCAAGCTGGAGGACGACACCGAGACGGCCGACGGCATCCACTCCGAGCCCGTCGACGAACCCCTCCAGTCCCTGGCCGACGCGGACATCGCGCATGCCCGGGTCGGTGCCCTGATCCTGCTGCGCGTCCGCCCCTACAAGGAGGACGCCGACCGCCACCTGGTCTTCAACACCCTCACCAAGTCGGTGCTCCGCCTGGACGGCATCGGCGCGGCCTGCCGCCGGCTGCCCGACGACCAGGGCATCGTCTTCCCCGGCGGCTACTGCCTCGCCACCGGCGCCCACAAGACGTACGAACTCGACGCGACGGGCCTGGAGTTCGAGCGGGAGATTCGCTCGCCCAACGGCGAGGACGTGCTGTACGCCTTCCACGCGCGCGGCGAGAGCCGGCGCCTGCTGCTGTCGTACAACACCATCCGCAAGGAGGTCGCCAACCCGCTGCCCTGCCGGGGCTGGGCCCTCACCGGTGACGGCACCTTCACCGTGCTGCGCGCGGACGGCGACGAACCGGCCCAGGTGCACCCGGTGCAGCTGTGGCACTCGCCGTACGTCTCCGACACCTACGCCGCGGCCACGCCCACCGGGAGCGGTCCGCTGGCCCGGGTCGGCAACGCCGACCTCGTGCGCGGCATCTCCGCCTGCCTGTCCGTCGCCGCGGCCGTCGGCGAGGGGATCGGCACGGCCGAGGGCTACCGGGCGCTCGCCGCGTCCTGCGTGCGCGCCGCCGACGCCCACCACTGGCTGGACGAGGCGGAACTGGGCGACCTGGCCGGCGCGCTGGCCGCCGTACGGGAGACCGCCGAGCAGGTGCTGGCGGAGTTCGAGACCGTACGGGACCTGACCCGGCGGGCGGCCGAGGCCCGCGACGAGGCCGCCGAGCGGATCGCGGCGGTGGTGCGGCGGCTGCGCGGCGAGGCGCCGAAGGAGGCCGCCGCCTGGGTGCGGGGCCTGACCGAACTGCGACACGCCCACGGGCACCTGCTGAACGTCAAGGAGATGCGCTACGCCGACGCCCCCGGCATCGACGCCCTCGCCGAGGAGGCCGAGGCGTCCCTCGCCGAGCTGGGGCGGCGGGCCGTCGCCTTCCTCGCCCGCGAGGACGCCTTCGACGCCCAGCGCGCGGACGTCGAAGCCCTCGTCGCCGACGCGGAGGCCATCGCGACCGTCGCCGAGGCGGGCCCCGTCGCCGCCCGGCTCGACGAACTCGCCGACGGACTGCGCACGGTCACCGACGTCGTCGCCGAACTCGACATGGGCGACGCCACCGTCCGCACCGCCCTGCTGGAGCGCGTCGCCGGCGTCCTGGGCGGCGTCAACCGCGCCCGCGCCACCCTCGACGCCCGCCGCCGCAGCCTCCTCGACCACGAGGGCCGCGCCGAGTTCACCGCCGAGACGGCCCTGCTCGGCCAGGCGGTCACCGCCGCGCTGGCCGCCGCCGACACCCCCGAGCACTGCGACGACCAGCTGGCGCGGCTGCTGGCCCGGCTGGAGGACCTGGAGTCCCGCTTCGCGGAGTTCGACGGCTTCCTCGCCGAACTCGCCGACAAGCGCACCGAGATCTACGACGCGCTCGCCGCCCGCAAGCAGGCCCTCTCCGACACCCGCGCCCGCCGCGCCGAACAGCTCGCCGCGTCCGCCGCCCGGATCCTGGAGACGATCAACCGGCGGTGCGCCACGCTCGCCGACGCCGACGCGGTCAGCACGTACTTCGCCTCCGACCCCATGCCGGCCAAGGTCCGCCGCACCGCCGACGAACTGCGCGCCCTCGGCGACACCGTCCGCGCCGAGGAACTGGACGGGCGCCTCAAGTCCGCCCGCCAGGAGGCCGCCCGCGCCCTGCGCGACCGCACCGACCTGTACGCCGACGACGGCCGCGCCCTGCGCCTGGGCGCCCACCGCTTCGCCGTCAACACCCAGCCCCTCGACCTCACCCTGGTCCCCGACGGCGACGGACTCGCCTTCGCCCTCACCGGCACCGACTACCGCTCGCCGGTCACCGACCCGGACTTCGCGGCCACCCGCGCCCTCTGGGACCGCACCCTCCCCTCGGAGTCCCCGGACGTCTACCGCGCCGAGCACCTCGCCGCCCGCCTGCTCAGCCGGTACGGCGCGAGCACCCTCGCCCAGGCCGACGACCTGCCCGCCCTCGTCCGCGAGGCCGCGCAGGAGGCGTACGACGAGGGCTACGAGCGGGGCGTGCACGACCACGACGCGACGGTCGTCCTGACCGCGCTGCTGCCCCTGTACGAGAGCGCCGGGACCCTGGTCCACGAGCCGGCCGCCCGCGCCGCCGGCCAGCTGTTCTGGTCCCACGGCACCACGCCGGAGGCGCGCGGGGCGTGGACCCGACGCGCCCGCTCCCTGGCCCGGGCCCGGGACACCTTCGGCCTGTCCGGGGCGATCGCGGACCTGGAGGAGGAGCTGGCGGGAGCCATCGGGGCGTGGAGCGGCACGGGGCCGGCCGACGGGCTCGCCGGTTGGGCGCCGAGCGCGGCCGACGGGCTCGCCGGTGCGCCGGTCGGGGCTTCCGGTTCAGTGGCTGGGACGGCGCGTTCGGTGGCCGGGGCGACCGGTCCGACGGTCGGTCGCGCGGGCGTCGGAGGCGGTCGTGCGCGAGCGGCGGGCGGTGTCTCGGCGGGAGGCGGTCGTGCGGACGGGCCGCAGGACGGGGCGGACGCGGGGCGTTTGCCGGTGGGGGCGGCCGGTTCCGGGGCCGGGGGGCCCGTCGGCGGGGTGGCGGGCGCCGCCCGGGGCGCCGGGGGAGCGGCCCGCCCGGCCGAAGGCTCTGCCGGGACGGCCGGGGCCGCGGGCCACCCGGGCGGCATGCCCTATCGCCCCGCCGGTCCGCCGGGCTCCGGTGCCGAACTCGCCCGCGCCGCCGCCGCGTACCTCTTCCACGAGCTGACCTGCGCCCCCGAGGGCTTCGTCCTCGGCGCGGGCACGCGCACGCTGCTGGAGAAGTTCCGCCGTACGGTGGGCGGTCCGGCCTTCGACGAGGACCTGGCCGCGCTCGACGACCCGGCCGCCCGCGCCCAGCTCGCCGAGGCGTGGATCTCGTCCTACGCCGCCGCCTCCGGCACCGAACTCGCCCCGGGCGACCTGGCCGAGGCGGTCGCCGCCGAGCTCTGCCCGGACCTGCCCCGCTACGACGGCGACACCGCTCCGGCGGCCACCGCGGAGGGGCTGCTCGGCACCCACCCGCGCGTCACGGACGGCCGGCTGCCGCTGCGCCTGGACGAGTTCCTCGCCCGCACCGCGCGCTTCGCGGCCGAGGACGTCCCGGCGTTCCGCGCCTATCAGCGGCGCCGCACCGCCCTGGTGGACGCCGAACGCGCGCGGTTGCGGCTGGACGACCACCGGCCGCGCGTCATGTCCGCCTTCGTCCGCAACCGGCTCGTGGACGAGGTCTACCTCCCGCTCGTCGGGGACAGCCTGGCCAAGCAGCTCGGCACCACCGGCGACGGCAGGCGCACCGACACCGGAGGCCTCCTGCTGCTCCTGTCCCCGCCCGGCTACGGCAAGACCACCCTGGTCGAGTACGTCGCCGAGCGCCTCGGCCTGATGCTGGTGAAGGTGAGCGGCCCCGCGCTCGGCCACGCCGTCACCTCGCTCGACCCGGCCGACGCGCCCAACGCCACCGCACGCCAGGAGATCGAGAAGATCAACTTCGCGCTGGCGTCCGCGAACAACACCCTGCTCTACCTGGACGACATCCAGCACACGTCCCCCGAGCTGCTCCAGAAGTTCATCCCGCTGTGCGACGCCACCCGCCGCGTGGACGGCGTGTGGGGCGGCCGCCCCCGCACCTACGACCTGCGCGGCAAGCGCTTCGCCGTCTGCATGGCCGGCAACCCCTACACCGAGTCCGGCGCCCGCTTCCAGGTCCCCGACATGCTCGCCAACCGGGCCGACGTGTGGAACCTGGGCGACGTCCTGACCGGCAAGGAGGAGGCCTTCGCGCTGAGCTTCCTGGAGAACGCGCTCACCGCGAACCCGGTCCTGGCCCCGCTGGCCGGCCGCGACCGGGCCGACCTGGAGCTGCTCGTCCGGCTCGCCACCGGCGACCCCACGGCCCGCGCCGACCGCCTCGCCCACGCCTACCCGCCCGCCGAGCTGGAGCGCGTCCTGTCCGTCCTGCGCCACCTCGTCGCCGCCCGCGAGACGGTGCTGGCCGTCAACGCCGCCTACATCGCCTCCGCGGCCCAGTCGGACGACACCCGTACCGAGCCCGCCTTCCGGCTCCAGGGCTCCTACCGCAACATGAACAAGATCGCCCAGCGCATCCGCCCCGTCATGAACGACGCCGAACGCGACGCCGTCCTCGACGACCACTACACCGCCGAGGCGCAGACCCTCACCCAGGGGGCGGAGGCCAACCTCCTCAAGCTCGCCGAGCTGCGCGGCACGCTCACACCGCGGGAGGCCGCCCGCTGGGCCGAGGTGTGCGCCGCCCACGTCCGCGCCCGCACCCTCGGCGGCCCCGACGACGACCCCCTCGTCCGTGCCGTCGCGGCCCTGGGCCTCCTCGCGGACCGCGTCGCCGCCGTGGAGTCCGCCATCACCCGCGCCGCCGACCCCCGCCACCTGCTGGCCAACCCGCACGCGCGGCACGCGGCCGGCGGAACGGAGCGGTGAGGGCGTCGGGCGCCGCTCAGCGCTCCGCGCCGCTCACCGTTCCGCGGCCTCCGACACGTCGAACACGTTCATCAGGTCCGCCGCGTCCGCCGACGGGCCTTTGTCGAGCCGCTGCTCGGACCAGATGGTCTTGTCGTGGCGGCTGTGCCGCACGCCCCAATGGGTGCTGAGCCGCATCACGATGAACAGCCCGCGGCCGCCCTCGTCGCTCTCCCGCGCCCGGCGCAGGTGGGGGCTGGCGCTGCTGGCGTCCGTCACCTCGGTCAGTAGCCGCCCCTGGTCGCGGATGAGCCGCAGCCGCACCGGGCCCCTGCCGTAGCGGATGGCGTTGGTGACGAGTTCGCTGACGACGAGTTCGGTGGTGTAGGACGCGTCCTCCAGCTCCCAGGCGGCGAGCTGCCGGTCGACGAGCCGGCGTGCCGTGCCCACCACGGAGGCGTCGGCGGGCAGCGTCCAGTCCGCGACGTGCTCCGGCGGCAGGGCACGGGTGCGCGCGAGCAGCAGGACGGCGTCGTCGTGGCGGGAGGGCGCCATGTGGTAGACGGCGGTGTCGCACAGCTCCTGCAGCGGCCGTGTCGTGGAGGCGAGGATGTGCTCCAGACGGCGCCGGGCGGCGTCCCCGCGCTCACCGTTTCCCCTGGTGAGACCGTTGGTGTGGAGGGCCAGCAGGGTGCCCGGCGCCAGTTCGAGCACGGCCGGGGTGAAGACGTGCCCGCCGCCCGTCCCGAGCGGTGGCCCCTGCGGCACCTCCACGGTGCGGGGCGCGCCGTCGGGGTCGATGACGACGGGGGCGGGGTGTCCCGCGCGGACCATGGTGCAGTGCCGGGAGACCGGGTTGTAGACGGTGACCGCGCAGGTCGCCACCGGCTCGTTCGTGCCCGGCCCGGAGGCGTCCGCCAGCTGGGCGGCGACCTCGTCCAGGTGGGTCAGCAGCTCGTCCGTCTCCAGGTCCTGCATCGCGAGGGTGCGCACCGCCAGCCGGAGCTGGCCCATCGTGGCCGCCGCCTCGATGCCGTGCCCGGACACGTCCCCGACGACGAGGGCGACGCGCGTGCCGGAGAGGGGGACGACGTCGAACCAGTCGCCGCCCGCGCTCTCGGGCATGTACACGTGGGCGGTCTCCACCGCCGAGAGCCGGGGGATCGCGCCGGGCTGCAACCGGCGCTGGAGGGCAGCGGCCACGGTGTGCTCGCGCCGGTAGCTGTGCGCGTTGTCCATGTGCACGGACGCGGCGAACGCCGCCTGCCGGGCCACGTTCAGATCGGCCTCCTCGAAGGGGTCGGTCCGGTGCCGGTACAGGGTCAGCAGCCCGAGCACGGTGTCCCGCGCCGTCAACGGGACGACGAGCATGGAGTGCACGCCCGCCCTGGTCAGCGGCGCGAAGCCGTCCGGGTCGGCGGCGAGCCACGGGTCGTCGGCCGAGACCCGGACCAGTCGGGCCCGCAGGTCGTTGAGGACCTGCGTGTACGGCGTGGGGAAGGGCAGCGGACGGCTGTCGCCCTCCTGCCTGCTCACCTCGGCGGTCGGCGGGGCGAAGGCCACCCGGCGCAGCGGAACCTCCGTCGGCGGGGGACCGGCCGGGCGTTCGGCCGCGGAGACCCCGTCGTCCAGCAGGTCGACGGTGGCCGCGTCGGCGAAGGCGGGCACCAGGGCCCCCACCAGCTCGTGGGCGGTGGTCCGCGCGTCCAGCGTGGTGCCGACGGCCGCGTGCACCCCGCTGAGCACGGCGAGCCGGTCCGCCGCGGCCTGCCGCTCGGTGACGTCCTCGACCACGCCCACCAGGCCGGGTCTGCCGTCGCCGAGGTCGCGCAGCGGGAAGAGGGACACCTCGACGGCGAGGGTGCGCCGCGGCTCGGACGGCGACCTGCCCCGGACCAGCCGGCCCCGCAACTGCTCGCCGGTCGCCAGGACCTCGTCGATCAGGCCCTGGAACTCGGCCGCCTCGAACCCGGGGGCGAAGTCCTCGATGCCCTGCCCGACGACGTCCTCGGCGGACAGCCCCCGCACGCCCCGGCCGGCCGGGTTGTAGCGGGCGATCCGCTGCTCGGAGTCGAAGACGAACAGCCCCTGGGGCGAGTTGGCGAACAGCGCGTTGAGCACCGCGGTGTCGCTGATGGGGTCGCCGCTCACCACACGCTCCCTTCGATGCCCTGCCCCCTCACCTTCCTCACCTTCTCGCATCGGCACCGCCCGGCAACTCGGCCGGCGGGTGTGCTTGAGTCGAGGCGGCCGCGAGGCCACTGGGAAGAAAGGGGAGGAGGCTGTCGTGCACGTGCTGATCCTCGGCGGGACCACGGAGGCCCGCCGCCTGGCCGAACTGCTGGCGGCCGGGCACCCGGCCGGGCTTCGGGTGACGAACTCCCTGGCGGGACGGGTCTCCGCGCCCAGAACCCCGCCGGGCGAGACCCGCGTCGGCGGCTTCGGCGGCGCCGAGGGACTCGCCGTCTGGCTCCGCGAGCACGCGGTGGACCTTCTCGTCGACGCCACGCACCCCTTCGCCGACACCATCACCCGCAACGCGGCCCACGCCGCCGCCGCGGCCCGCGTCCCCCTCCTCGCCCTGCGCCGCCCCGTCTGGCGGCAGGTCGAGGGGGACGTCTGGCACGACGCGGGTTCGCTCGCGGAAGCCGCCGCGCTGCTGCCCGCCCTCGCCGCCCGCCGGGTCCTCCTGACCACCGGCCGCATGGGCTTGGCCGCCTTCGCCCCGCTGACCGACCCGTGGTTCCTCGTCCGGTCCGTCGACGCGCCCGACGGGCCCTGCCCGCCCCGCATGGAGGTACTGCGGGCCCGCGGCCCCTTCACTCTCGACGGCGAGCGCGAGCTGCTGGGCCGGCACCGCATCGACGTCCTGGTCACCAAGGACAGCGGGGGAGCGGCCACCGCCCCGAAACTGACGGCCGCCCGCGAGGCGGGGCTGCCGGTGATCGTGGTGCGCAGACCCCCGGTGCCGGAGGGAGTGCCGGTCGTGGCCGACCCGGAAGAAGCGGCCCGGTGGGTGGGCGAGGCCCACGCGAGGCACCCGGGGGACCGCTAGCGCTCGTACGGGCCCGCGGTCCCGCCGCTCACTCCTCCTCGCCGGCGATCGCGTTGATCGCGGCGGCGGCCATCGCACTGCCCCCGCGACGCCCCCGTACGACGAGGTGCTCCACGCCCGAGGGGTGGGCGGCCAGCGCGTCCTTGGACTCGGCGGCGCCGACGAAGCCGACGGGGACACCGATGACGGCGGCCGGGCGGGGCGCCCCCGCGTCGATCATCTCCAGGAGCCGGAAGAGCGCGGTGGGCGCGTTGCCGACGGCGACGACGGCCCCCTCCAGCCGGTCGCGCCACAGTTCGAGGGCGGCGGCGCTGCGCGTGGTGCCGAGCCTCGCCGCCAGCTCCGGGACGGCCGGGTCGGACAGGGTGCACAGCACGTCGTTGTCCGCGGGCAGCCGCTTGCGGGTCACGCCGCTGGCCACCATCCGCACGTCGCACAGGACGGGCGCACCGGCACGCAGTGCCTCGCGGGCCCGGGAGACGACGCCGGGCGTCCAGGACAGGTCGCGGACCAGGTCGACCATCCCGCAGGCGTGGATCATCCGGACCGCGACCCGGCCGACGTCCCCGGGCAGCCCGGAGAGGTCGGCCTCCGCGCGGATGGTCGCGAAGGACTGGCGGTAGATGGCCGCGCCGTCCTTCTCGTACGCGTACTCGTGCTCGCGGTCGTACGGGGTCACAGTGCTCTTCTCGCTGCTCTCGGTCGGTTGGCGGCCACGGCCGGAGCATACCGACAGGCTCCCGGAGCAGGTCCGTGAGTCGCGGAGCGGTCGCGCCCGGGCGTCCACCGCGCGTGCCGAACCGCTCGCCGGCCCGGGCCGAGACCGGCGCGCGGCGTGCCGCGGGAGGGGCGGGGTCAGTGGTGGGCGTGGACGACGGCGTGGCCCTTGCCGCGGCCGATCATCCACTTGTTGACCGGCGTGGTGATCACGAACGCGACGGCGAAGCCGCCGAGCAGGGCGTACCAGAACAGCCCGTCCGACAGGTGCGCCTCCAGCGCGCCCGGTACGAGAGCGATGATCCCGTTGTCGACGAGCTCCATCACGGCGATGGACACGGTGTCGGCGGCCAGGGTCACCTTGATCGCGGCCCGCATGGACACCCCGGCCCGTACTACCGCGAAGAGCGTGAAGGAGTAGCCGAAGACGAAGGCCAGGGCGATGGCCAGCACCATGGTCGGCGCATTGCCCCACATCAGCGCGGTGCCGACGACCATGCCGAGGATCTCGCCGATGGCGCACCCGGTGAGGCAGTGCAGCGTCGCCCGTATCGCGGTCGCCCAAGTGGCGCCGTCGTGTCCGTGGCCCTCACCCGCGGGGGCGGAGTGGCGGTGCCCGGTGTCCGAGTGGTGCGTGCTGTGGTCCATGACCCGCACCATATACCCCCTGGGGGTATCTTTACCAGGCCTCCGAGTCCCTTGCCTCCTCCCCCTCGGCGGCCCCGGGGGCGCTGGGGCCTCTGACCCGCAGCCGGGTGGCGAGCAGCGGGAACACGAGCACGGAGACCATCGCGGCGCCGACCAGGGACGCCGCCTGCTCCGTGTCGACGAGCCGCTGGTCGACGCCGATGGTCGTGATGGCGACGACGAGGGGCAGACAGGTCGAGGTGAACAGCGCGGCGCGAGGAGATACACCGGAACGCCGTGCACCAGCAGGAAGAGCGCCGGCCACGGGGCACGCGCCGGGCCGGGGGCCGTCGAGCGGCCGGCCCGCGAGCGCCGTGACGTGTGCGCGGGCGGCGGGGCTGTGGCCGACGAAGCGCTGTGATGCCCCGCTCGCGCGGATGCCGGGCGGGAACGGGGGCAGGCGAAGGAGGATGCCTCCGCCCGCTGCCACCCGGTGATGCCATGACCTCGTCCACCCGTTCCTGCGCCCGTCCCCCGTCGGTGCCGACGACGACCGATGAGCTGATGAAGGAACTGGAGCGAGTCCGGGCGGAGAACAGACACCTCGAGCGGGCGCTCGCCTCCCACGCCACCGTCGACCGGGCCATCGGCGTCCTGACCGTCCTGGGCCGGATCAGCCCCGACGACGGGTTCACGGTCCTGCGGGAGATCTCCCAGCACACCAACATCAGGCTCTCCGCCGTGGCCGAACACCTCCTCGCGCACGCGCGGGGCGCGGAACTGCCCGACGTCCTGCTCGGAGAACTGCACGCGGCCCTGGCCCGCCACGCCGGCGCCGACGGGGGCTCGGCCCGGTGCGGGGTGGACGCCGCGGCGCCCGCCCCGCACCGGTGTGATGCGGTCAGCCCTTGCCGAGCAGACCGTTCATCTGCTCGATCTCCGCGCTCTGCGAGCTGATGATCTCTCCGGCCATCCTGGTCGCCGGTCCGTAGGCGCCGTCGGCCTGTTCGGTCTTCGCCATCTCGACCGCGCCCTCGTGATGCTTGATCATCATCTCCATGAAGGCGGTGTCGAACGCCTTGCCCGAGGCGTTCTCGAGCTCGGTCATCTCCTCGGCCGTCATCATGCCGCCCATGTCGTGCATGGAGTGGTCCATGGCGCCCTCGGCGGGCACTTCCTCGCCCCAGGAGGTCAGCCAGCCGGAGAGCGTCTTGATCTCCGGGTCCTGGGCCTTCTCGATGTCGGCGGCGAGCTTCTTCACCTCGGCCGACTGAGCACGGTCGGGCGCGAGGCCGGCCATCTCGACGGCCTGGCGGTGGTGGGGGATCATCCCCTTCGCGAAGGCGACGTCGGCAGCGTTGTGCTGTCCCTGCGACGCCGAGGCGGAGGGCGCGGCGGTGGCGTCGTGGCCGTTGTGTCCGGCCGGGCCGTCGCCGTCGCCGCTGCCGCCGCAGGCGGCCAGGACGAGGGCCGCCGCACCCGCGGCGGCGACGGCGGCGGTACGGCGGACGAGCGAACGCTTGCGGTTCATGTGGTGCAACTCCTTGGAGCGCGCCGTTTCAACGGCACGCGGTGGGAAGGGAGGTCAGGGCGTGCGAAGGCACGGCACCCGTCACCGGGAGACACCGGGTGAAGGGGTACCGGGCGGGCCGCTCTATATCCGCAGGAGTTGCAGCTCGGACAGGTCGGGCGGGGCCCGGCCGTCGTGCGGCGCCCCGGGCGTCGCCGCGGCGGGGGCGAGGGCGGGCGGCGCGTCCAGCAGGGCGCCGGTCAGCGCGGGCGGCGCGTACGCCGACCCGATTCCGGCGGCCGCACATGTCCCGTCGGCGTGATCCGGATGGCCCGATCCGCCATCCGGGTGCGCGCATCCCCCGCCCGCGTGCGGAACACCCTCCGCCGCGACCGCCGCCATCGCGTGGCCCGCGCCCTTCTGCACCGCCGACGTCGCCCCGGGGGCGAGGCCGTGCATGCCCAGCACACCGGCCAGTACCGCCATCACCAGCAGCGGGAACAGCCGCCCGGCGGGGCGGCTGCTCGATCGGTTGCTCCTGGTCACGCCCCCATCGTACGGGCGCCTCGCGGGAGCGCCCGGGCACACCGAGCGGGGCACCGATGGCCGCGGCCGCCTCGCGGGGCGGACGGGCGTCGGGCACCGTGGCCGTAGCGCTCGACGCCGGGTGACCGGGCGTGCCGACCGCCGTCTCCGGGCCCACGCCGCGTTGCGACTCGCGCCCTTCGGGACTGCCTATGCCTCCCCGGGGTACCCCCACGCTTCCGGCACGGACGGGAACGGAGCGGCAGATGTGTACGACGCGGAGTGGGACGGGCCTCCCGGGTGGTGGCTTCCGGTGAGCGGCTTCACCGCCGCGCTGTCCCTGCTGGGCCTGGCCCTGCTGGCGGTGGCCGGAGCCTACGGAGCCGCCCGGGCGTTTCGGATCCCCGCCGGTCCGCTGCCCGCGCAGCCGTTCGGGTCGGGCCTGGAGCCGGCGGAACACGCGGTGAGTCGTTTCCACGTGCGCTGGTACACGGTGACGATGCTCTTCCTCGCCTTCGACATGGAGATGGTCTTCATGTACCCGTGGACGCTCGTGATCTCCGTCATGGGGCCCAGCGCGGTGATCGAGATGTTCGTCTTCCTCGCCGTCCTGCTCGCCGGCGTCGTCTACGCGTGGCGGGAAGGAGCGCTGCGGTGGGCCTGAGCGCCGTCCTCACTCGCGCGGCGGCCCGCCGGCCCCGCGTCCTGCTGGTGACCACGCCGGGCGGCACGGCGGCGCGGCTGGTTGCCGAGAGGGAGCTGCGGTCGCGGGACTGGCCCTCGGCGTCGACCCCGGCCGGGGCCGACCTGATGCTGGTGGCGGGCCCCGACTGCGCGCGGTGGGACCCGGCGCTGGAGCGGTTGTGGCGGGACATGCCCCGACCGTGTGTGCGCGTGCGGGCCGTGACGGCGGACGACGTGGCGTCGGTTCTCGACGCCGGCCGGACCCGGCTCGGCGTACCGGGCGGGCCGGACGGAGAAGGCGTACGGGCCCGCCGGGAGGAGGACACGGACGACGTCGAAGGCGGTGAACACGCCCGGCACCGCGAGGCCGGTCCGCAGGACGACGCCCACGAGGGCGAGCACGACGAGAGTGGCGTCTCGGATCACGAGGACAGCGACGCCGACCACGCCGGTGACCACGGCGGTCACGGCCACACCGGTGACCACGGCGATCACGGTCACGACGGTCACGGTCACGGCGGCATGGAGATGCCGGGCGGACTGCCCATGGCCGGGCCGGGGGAGGACCGCGACGGTCTGACGCTGGACCGTCTGCACGTGCCGTTGGGACCGTTCCTGTCCGACTGGCCCGCCGGTCTGACCCTCCGTGTGGTGCTGCAGGGCGACGTCGTCCAGCGGGCCGACCTCGACGAGCCGGCGGCCGGCGGGCCGGGCGACCCCTTCTGGAGCCGGCCGTGGATCCGGGCCGCCGCGGGCGAGCCGGTGGGCGTGGGGGAGGCCGCCCGGCGGCGGGCGGCGGCGCACCTGGACAGCCTCGGCCGGCTGCTGTCGGTGGCGGGATGGCCCGCCGAGGCGGTGACGGCCCGGCGACTGCGCGACGATCTGCTGGACGGGGCGCCCTCCTCCTCGGTCCTGCCCCGGGTGGAGCGCTTCGCCCGGCGGGTCGGGCGGTCGCGGACCCTGTACTGGCTGACGCGCGGCCTCGGCCTGCTGAGCGCGGCCGACGCCCGAGCCGCCGGCGTCACCGGTCCCGCCGTACGGGCGGCGGGCGGGGACGTACCGGCCCGCTACCGCCAATGGCTCACCGAGGTCGTGGACGCGGTACGGCAGTTGGAGGCGACCGGCCTCCTCGATCCGGACGCGCGGGAGAGTCCGCGCGGCCGGTGGGACGCCGAACGCCCGCCGTCGGCCGCCCTGGCGCTGCTGCTTCCCCGGCTGCTGGTGGGGGCCGAGTTGGGCGCGGCCCGCCTCGTCGTCGCCAGTCTCGACCCGGACCCGGACGAACTCGCCGCGGGCCGGCCGGCGGTGGCCCGTGGCTGAGGCGGGGACGTGGTGGGCGCTGCCGGCCGCCCCGGCGCTGCTGCTGGGTTTCGCGGTGGCGGCCGTGGCGGCCGACGCGGCACTCGACGCCCGGAGCGCGGGGCGTCCGGTCACCGTCGGCACCGTCGTCCGGCCGCTTCTCGCCGTGCCGCGGGCGCTGCTGGCGCAGCCCCGGCGGTTGCCCGCGTCGGACCGCTTGCTGTGGCGGGCGGGCGTGATCACCGTGCCGGTGGCCGCGGTGCTGTCCACGCTGGTCATCCCGTTCGGCGACCACGTCGTCGCCGATCTGTCGGTCGGAGTGGTGTGGTTCAACGCCATGGAGGTGCTCACCTGGGCCGGGCTGTGGCTGGCCGGCTGGGGCCCGAACGCCGCGTTCTCCCTGGTCGGCGGCTACCGCTTCCTCGCCCAGGGCCTGGCCTACGAGCTGCCGCTGATGTTCGCGCTGATCTCGACGGCCACCGGTGCCCGGTCCCTGCGGGTGACCGACATCGCCGGCGCCCAGCACGGGCTGTGGTACGCGGTGTGGATGCCGTTCGCCTTCGTCGTCTATCTGGCGGGCGTGCTCGCCTTCGGCTTCCTCGGCCCGTTCGCGTATCCGGCCGGACGCGACGTCGCCGGGGGCGTGCTGGGGGAGACGAGCGGGGTGGACCGGCTGCTGCTGGAGGCCGGACGGTGGCTGTGGCTGGCGGCGGGGGCGGCGATGGCGGTGCCGCTGTTCCTGGGCGGTGGCACCGGGCCGGGGCTGCCGCCGTGGGCGTGGTCGCTGGTCAAGACGCTGCTCGTACTGGCGGCGCTGGTGTGGCTGCTGCGGCGGCTGCCCGTGGTCCGCGCCGACCGGTACGTCGAACTGGCCTGGGTGGTGCTCCTCCCCCTGTCCGTCCTCCAGACCCTGGCCCCGGCCCTGGTCGGTCTCGGCCGTTAGGAAAGGAACGCGCCATGGGCACGACGAGCACGGTGCTCCTGTGGGTACTGGGCGTGCTCGCCCTCCTCGGCGGTGTCCTGGTGTTCACCCTGAACTCCATGGCCCGGGTCACCTTCGCCCTCCTCGCCTCCCTGGTGTGCGTCGGCGGCGTGGTGACCGTGCTGGGGCTTCCGTATCTCGGCGTGGTGATCGTGCTGATGATGGTCATGGAGATGGTGATCATGGCCGTGTTCATGATCGCGTACATGATGAACCCGGCCGGTCTGATGCCGATGTCGATGCTGCACAACAAACGCGGCTCACTGGTCGTCAGCGGTCTCGTGTTCGCCGCCCTGGTCGGGGGGATCTTCCTGGTTCCGTGGCCGGAGCGCACGGGAGCGCGGCCGGGGGACACCACGGTCCAGGTCGGCATGTCGTTGATGGGCGACCAGATGCTGACCATGGTCACCCTCGGATTCGTCCTCCTGGCCACCATGGTGGGCGCCACCGTCCTCGCCACCCGCCGCGGACGGTACGACCGTTTCGGGGACGACCTCGACCAGCGGCCCGCGCAGGACCCGGCCGGCGGGGGAGTGGGCCGATGACGTTCGAACTCCTGCTGGTCCTCGCCGCCGGCCTCTTCTCGACGGGCCTCTTCGGCGCCCTCTCCCAGCAGTCCATCGTGATGATCATGATGGGGATCGAGCTGATGATCGGCGGGGTGATCGTCGCCGCCGCCGACTTCTGGCACTTCCTCGCCCCCGCCGCCGGCAGCGGCCAGGTGGTGATCGTGGCGGCCGTGGTGGCGATGGCGGTGGAGATGGCCATGGGCTTCGCCGTCACCACCGCGATCTACCGGGCCCGCCGGGTCGACATGACCGACATGGCCGAGGACCTGAAGGGATGAGCGCGGTGCTCTGGCTGCTGATCGCTCTCCCCCTCGGCGCGGGGGCGGTGCTCGCCCTGACGGGACCTCGCCGCAACCGGCTGGTCCCCGCCCTGGGTGCGGCGGTCGCCGCGGTCGTGCTCGGCGCCGCGATCGCCGCCGCGGTGACCCGCCCGGCCGCGAGCGCGCCCCTGTTCGCCGGGATGGAGGCGGGACTGGCGGTGGACGGCCTGTCGGCGGTGATGGTGGTGACCGTCGCCGCGGTCACCCTCGCCGTCCTGGTCTTCGCGGCGGGAGAGTTCGCCGCCGACGAGAACCGGGGGCGGTTCTTCGGGCTGATGCTGCTCTTCGCCGGTGCCATGCTCGTGACCGTCACCGCGACGACCCTGCCGCTGCTGCTGATGGCCTGGGAGGTGATGGGCGCCGCCAGCTGGGCCCTGATCGGCTACCGGTGGCGGCGACCCGAACGTGCGGAGGCCGCCGACGTCGCGTTCCTCACCACCCGCGCCGCCGACCTCGGCCTGTACCTGGCGGCCGGCGCCGCCGTGGCCGGCGGCGTCGGCTCGCTGCGCCTGGACGCCCTGCCGAACGCCGCGTCGCCGTGGCTGCACGTCGCGACCGCCGGCATCGTCGTCGCCGCCCTGGGCAAGTCCGCCCAACTGCCCTTCTCCTTCTGGCTTTCGCGCGCCATGCAGGGCCCGAGCCCGGTGTCCGCGCTGCTCCACTCGGCGACGATGGTCGCCGCCGGCGCCTACCTGCTGCTGCGGCTGGTCCCGCTGCTGGACGCCACGCGCTGGGCCGGTCCCGCGGTCGCCTGGGCCGGCGCGGTCACCGCCCTGGCCCTGGGGCTGGTCGGGGTCGCCCAGACCGACCTCAAGCAGCTCCTCGCGGCCTCCACCTCCGCCCAGATCGGCTTCATGGTGCTGGCCGCGGGCAGCGGCGGCGTCGCCGGGGGCACCACGCAACTCGTCGCACACGCCGCCACCAAGTCGGGTCTGTTCCTCGCCGCCGGGGCGTGGCTGACCGCGCTGGGCACCAGGCAACTCCCGGCGCTGCGCGGTGCGGCCTGCCGGTACCGGCCGGTCGGCGCGGCCTTCACCGTCGGCGCGCTCACGCTGGCCGGGCTGCCGCCGCTGTCCCTGTGGGCGGCCAAGGACGAGGTCCTCGCCGCCGCCCGTACCGGGGGAACCGCGCTGTACGCGGTGGGCCTCGCGGCAGCCGCCGTCGCCGCCGTCTACAGCGTCAAGGCCGTCCGGTACGTCACCCGTCCCCTCCCCGAGACCCCGCAGGCCGGCTACGACACCGAGCAGCGCGGCACCCGCCGCGTCGCCCGTACGGCATCGGCCCCCCTCTTCGCCCTCACCCTCGCCGCGGCGGTGCTGGGCGTACTGGCCCTGCCGGGACCGGCGTCCTGGCTGAAGCGGCTGGTCGGCGCCCGGGGCGAGCCGTTCCCCGCGCCGTGGGAGCTCGGGCTGTCCGCCGGCGTGGCGTTCGCCGCCGCCGGCCTGGCCTGGCGGTGCGCGTCCGGCCCGGTACCCGTACCGCGCGCCGCCGCACGCGCGGCCCACGGGTGGCTGTACCTGGAGCAGGCCGCGCGGACCGTCGTGGCGCGCCCGGTGCTGGGCCTGGCCCGGACGCTGGCCGCCTTCGACGACCGCGTCGTCGACGGAGCCGTACGGCGGACCGCTCGCGGCGGCCTCGCGACGGCCCGGCTCGCGCGCCGCCTGGACGACGGCGGCATCGACGGCGCCGTCCGCGCGGTCGCCGCCAGTCTGCGCCGCCTGGGCCGTTGGGCGCGCCACCCCCAGACCGGGCTGCTGCACCAGTACTACGCCCAGGCCGCCGTCGGCTTCCTCGTGCTCGTCCTGATCGTCCTGTTGGTGAGGTAGCCCCTGTGCTGAGCGTCGTCACGTTCCTGCCGCTGCTGGCATGCGCGGTGCTCCCGTTCCTGCCGCGCACGGTGCCCGACCGGGCCTGCGTCTGGCTGTGGATCGCCACGGCCACCGCCGACCTCGCCCTGGTCACCGTGGTGTGGGCCGGCTACGAACCACACGGCGGCATGCAGTACGAGCAGCGGGCGAGCTGGATCCCGAGCGCCGGCGTCGGCTACCACGTGGGCGTCGACGGCCTGTCCCTCCCCCTGGTCGCCCTGACCTGCCTGCTCTTCCTGGCCGTGGCCGTCCACTCCCTGCGCGAGAGGCGGCGGGTGCGCCCCTACGTCTGCCTCTTCCTGTTCCTGCAGTCCGTCAGCGTCGGCCTGTTCGTCGCCCTCGACCTCATCCTCTTCTTCGTCTTCTTCGACCTCTCGATCGTCGGCATGTTCTTCGTCATCGCGGGCTGGGGACACGGCGAACGCGCCCGCGCCGCCGCGCTGAGGTTCTTCCTCTACACCTTCACCGGCTCCCTGGCCCTCCTGCTCGGCTTCATCGGGCTCTACCTGGCCGCCGACCCGCACACCTTCGACATCGTCGACCTCACCCGCGCCAACCCCCTGGCCGGGCGCGGCCCGTACGCCGGTCTGGTGCTGCTGGCCGTCGGCGTCGGACTCGCGGTCAAGACCCCGACCGTGCCGTTCCACACCTGGCTGCCGCCCGCCCACACCGACGCGCCCGCCACCGGCTCGGCGATCCTCGCCGGAGTCCTGTTGAAGATGGGCACCTACGGGTTCGTGCGCATCGCCATGCCGTTGCTGCCCGGCAGCTGGCGCCACTACGCCCTCGTCGTCGTGGTCGTCGGCGCCGTGTCCGTCGTCTACGGGGCCCTGGTGGCGTTGGCGCAGACGGACTTCAAACGCATGATCGCCTACACGTCGGTCAACCACATGGGCTACATCGTCCTCGCCGTCGGCGCGGCCGGGACGCTCGCCGGCACCGACGCCCGGGCCCGCTCCCTGGCGGTGACCGGGGCGGTCACCCAGATGGTCAGTCACGGCCTGATCACCGGAGCCCTGTTCCTGCTCAGCGGCGTCCTCCACGACCGGGGCCGGACATACGAGATGGACGCCTACTCCGGGCTGGCCGCCCACACCCCGCGGTTCGCGGCGGTCACCGCCGTCGCCGCGTTCGCCAGTCTCGGCATTCCCGGCTTCTCCGGGTTCATCGCCGAATTCCAGATCTTCGCCGGCAGCCTGGCCTCCCAGGCCGTCGCCACCGCCCTCTCCGTGACCGGCATCCTGATCACCACGGCCCTGTTCCTGATCGCGCTGCGGCGCATGTTCCTCGGCACCGCGCGCCTGCCCGAGACCATCCCCACCGGCGGCATCCGGGACCTGAGAACCACCGAGGCGCTGTCCACGGTGCCGCTGCTGGCGGTCGCCCTGGTGATCGGCGTCGCGCCGCGCGGGCTGCTGGACGTCATCGAGCCGGCCGGGCGCACCCTGACCGGCCTGGTGGCACGGTGAACGAGAACCTCGCCGCACTCGTCACCGAACTCGCCCTCCTCGGTGCCGCCGTCGTCGGCCTGCTCGCCGGCTCCTGGCTGCCCCGGCGCCGTCAGTGGCTCGTCGCGGCCCTCGCGGCCGCCGCCTGCGCGACCGGGCTGGCGGCCACCGCCGTCACCATGGCCACGGACCGGGAACAGACCGTGTTCTCCGCCGCGTTCGCCGTCGACACCGCCACCGACGTCGGCCGGCTGGTCGTCCTCGCCGCCCTGCTGCTGATCATCGGCATGTCCGTGGAGACCGTGCGGGACCACCCACGCGAGACCGAGTACTGGGTACTGCTCCTGATGACCGGCGCGGGCACCCTCGCCCTCGTCGGCGCGAACGACCTGCTGATGCTGTTCGCCGCCTACCTGCTGACCGGCGTCCCGGCCTACACACTCGCCGGGTTCGCGAAGGACGCCCCCGGCACCGAGGCGGCCCTGAAGTACTACCTGATGGGCGCCCTGCTGGGCATCACCATGCTCGCCGGCACCGCGCTCCTCTACGCCGCCGGTCACACCACCCACTACGGCACGCTCGCCGCGGCCCTGCCCTCCGCCCCCTACGGACTCGTCGCCGTCGGGCTCGTCGGTGTCCTGGCCGGCCTGCTCTTCAAGATCGGCGGGGTGCCGGCCCACTTCTGGGTGCCCGACGTCACCGACGGGGCCCCGGCCCCCGTCGCCGCGTACGTCACCACGCTGCCCAAGATCGGCGGTCTGATCGCCGGTTACCGACTGCTGCACCAGACGCTCGCCGACAGCGACGTCAACACCTCGCTGCTGATGGCGATCCTGGCCGCGGTCACCATGTCGCTGGGCAACCTCGCGGCGTTCTTCCAGACCTCGGTCAAACGCCTGCTCGCCTACTCCACGATCAGCCAGGTCGGTTACCTCCTCATGGCGTTGGCGGTCACCACCCGCAGCGACGCCGCCCAGCGGAGCCTGCTGGTCTACCTGGCCGCCTACGCCGTCACCAACCTCGGCGCCTTCGCCGTCGTCACGGCACTGCCGCGGGCCCGCACCCTCGACGACTACCGGGGCCTCGCCCGGCACCGCCCGGACCTCACCGCCGTACTCGTCGTCTGTCTGCTGGGTCTGGTCGGCACGCCGCCCACCGGTGTCTTCCTCGGCAAGCTGGAGATCTTCAGCGCGACCATCGACGGCGGCTACACCTGGCTCGCCGCCCTGGCCGTCGCCAACACCGTCGCCTCGCTCTTCTACTACCTGCGCTGGATCGGCCCGCTGTTCCTCCCCACCGGCACGTCACCCGCCGGCACACCCACCCTGTCGGCCCGCTGGCCCACCGCCACCGCCTACGGCGCGGCCGTGCTCTCCCTCACCCTCGGCATCGCCGGACAGGTCGTCCTCACCGTCGCCGAGGGACCACTGCTGCGATGAGGGGCGCTCGGGTACGGCGGCTCCGCCCGAAGCCGCCGGGCGACGTCACGCGGGTGCGCCGAGCGGCGGGTGCTCCAGCACACGGGGCCGGTACTCGACCAACTGGATGCCCTTGTCGAAAGTACGGTGCCCGGTCATCGTGAGGGCGACGTCCGGATAGCCGTCGTAGATGCGTTCCTCGCCCGTGGCCCCGGTGATCACCGGGAACATCACGACCCGGAAGCGGTCGACGAGTCCGGCCCGCAGCAGGGACCGGCACAGGCTGAGGCTGCCGATCGTGCTGAGGAGCCCCGAGCCGCCCGACTTCATCGCCCGCACCGCCTCGACGGCGTCGTCGCGGACGAGCGTGGAGTTGGCCCACGTCAGCGGCGCCTCGAGCGAGGAGGAGAACACCACCTTGGACGCCCGCGTGAGCTCGTCGACGGAAGCCTCCTCCTCGGGCCTGAACTCGTCCTGGCCGCTCGGGACGCCGCCCGCGGCGAAGCCCGACATCAGGCGGTAGGTGTTCGCCCCCATCAGATAGGTGACCTCGGGCTGCTCACCGAGCCACGCGAGGTACTCCGGGCTCTCCATCCCCCAGAAACCGGGCCATCCCTGACCCGACGCACAGCCGTCGAGTGACGTGATGAAGTCGACGAGAAGCTCCGACATGGCGGCGTCCTTTCCTCGGGTGTGTCACGAGCTTGGACCGCCCGGAGGCCACAAACTCATCGGCCGCGCTGCGGAGCAACGCGAAAACCCGGCCACTCCGGCCGATCGGCCCCTTCCCGGCGCGGCGTCACGCCTCCCGCTTCTCGTCGATCTCGGCGACGAGGGACTCGACGCGGGCCCTGATCGCGTCGCGGATGGGGCGGACGGCCTCGATGCCCTGGCCGGCCGGGTCCGCCAACTCCCAGTCCAGGTAGCGCTTGCCGGGGAAGACCGGGCAGGTGTCGCCGCAGCCCATGGTGATGCAGACGTCCGACTCCTTCACCGCGTCGACGGTGAGGATCTTCGGTGTCTCCTCGGAGATGTCGATGCCGACCTCGGCCATGGCCGCGACGGCGGCCGGGTTGACCCGGTCGCCGGGAGCGGAGCCGGCGGAGCGGACCTCGACGCGGTCGCCGGCCAGGTGGGTCAGCCACGCGGCGGCCATCTGGGAGCGGCCGGCGTTGTGGACGCACACGAACAGGACGGACGGCTTGTCGGCCATGGTGGTGGTTCTCTCTCGTCGCACGGCGGAACCCGGCCGCCGATGACTTCAGCCCTCACTGATATCAGTGAGAGGTGATGTGAAAGTATCAGTGCATGCTGACTTCAGTCGACCCTGACCTGATCCGGGTGCTGGGCGATCCGCTCCGCCTTCGGATCGTGACCCTCCTGGCGCGCGAGACGCTCTGCACGACGCACCTGGTCGAGGAGACCGGAGCCAAGCAGACCAACCTCTCCAACCACATGAAGGTGCTGCGTGAGGCCGGGCTCGTGGAGACCGAGCCCTGCGGCCGCTACACGTACTACAAGCTCAAGCCCGAGGTCCTGGCCGGCCTGTCCGAGCAGTTCGCCGAACTCGCCGCCTCCGCCCGCACCGCCGCCGAGAACAAGAGGGCCTGCCCGTGACCTCCACCGAGCCCGCCACCTCCGCGCGGACCGGGGGCGGCGACGACTCGATCGTTCGGAAGCTCTCCACCCTCGACCGCTACCTGGCGGTGTGGATCCTCCTCGCCATGGCCGTCGGCCTCGGGCTCGGACGTGCCGTTCCCGGGCTGAACGACGTGCTGGCGAAGGTGGAGGTCGGCGGTGTCTCCCTGCCGATCGCGCTCGGCCTGCTGATCATGATGTACCCGGTCCTCGCCAAGGTCCGCTACGACCGGCTGGACGCCGTCACCGGCGACCGGAAGCTGATGATCTCCTCCCTGGCCGTCAACTGGATCCTCGGACCCGCGGTGATGTTCGCCCTGGCGTGGATCTTCCTGCCGGACCTGCCCGAGTACCGCACCGGCCTGATCATCGTCGGCCTGGCCCGCTGCATCGCCATGGTGATCATCTGGAACGACCTCGCCTGCGGCGACCGGGAGGCCGCGGCCGTGCTCGTCGCGCTGAACTCGGTCTTCCAGGTCCTGGCGTTCGGCCTGCTGGGCTGGTTCTACCTCGACCTGCTGCCCGGCTGGCTCGGCCTCGGCGACGGAGAGCACCTGGACGTCTCGATGTGGAAGATCGCCCTGAACGTGGTCGTCTTCCTTGGCGTCCCGCTGCTGGCCGGCTTCCTGACCCGCCGGATCGGCGAGCGGAAGATGGGCCGCGAGGGCTACGAACAGCGCTTCCTGCCGAGGATCGGGCCGTGGGCGCTGTACGGACTGCTGTTCACGATCGTCATCCTCTTCGCCCTGCAGGGCGGGACCATCACCTCCCAGCCCCTGGACGTCGCCCGCATCGCGCTGCCGCTGCTGGTGTACTTCGCGGTCATGTTCTTCGGCACCTTCCTCCTCGGCAAGGGCCTTGGGCTCGCCTACGACCGCACCACCACGCTGGCGTTCACCGCGGCGGGCAACAACTTCGAGCTGGCCATCGCGGTCGCCATCGCCACCTTCGGCGTCGCCTCCGGTCAGGCCCTGTCCGGTGTGGTCGGCCCGCTCATCGAAGTCCCGGTGCTGATCGGCCTGGTCCACGTCGCACTGGCCTGGCGAAGGAAGTTCGCCGCCGGCGCGGTGACGACGGCGCCGTGACGTAGCGCGCGGAAGTGGTGGTGGCCTCCGGCGGCCCGGCTCGGGCGGCCCGGCTCGGGCGGCCGTCAGCCGCGCAGGTCGAGCATCGCGGCCATGGCCGCCACCACGGACGGCGCGACCTGGTAGTAGACCCAGGTGCCGCGCCGCTCGGAGGTCAGCAGACCGGCCTCGCGCAGCTTCTTCAGGTGGTGGGAGACGGTCGGCTGGGACACGCCGACGTCCGCGATGTCGCACACGCACGCCTCCCCGCCCGGGTGTGAGGCGATCTTGGAGAACAGGCGCAGGCGCACCGGGTCCGACAGCGCCTTGAACATGGCCGCCATCTTCTCCGCGTCCGCCCGGGACAGCTCTCCGGCGGTGATCGGCGGGCAGCACGGCGCGACGCCGCCGTCCGGCAGAACGGGAAGCTCCACGGTCTCTGATTTCGACATGTGTCTATGTTGACACTCGTCGATGCGAGTGCCAAGCTCCGAGACGTACAAGGCATCGACAGACATCGAATCAAGGGGTCGTCGTGGCCACCGTCCCGCACCGCGCTCACCGCCGCCGGAGCCCGTCGCCCGCTGACCCCTTCGCCTTTTGAGGAGACCGAGCATCATGAGCACCCAGCAGCTCCCCGCCGTAGTCATCGGGGCGGGCCCCGTCGGGCTCGCCGCCGCCGTGCATCTCGTCGAGCGCGGCATCGAGCCCCTCGTTCTGGAAGCGGGCGGCCGGGCCGGCGCGGCCGTGCGTGCGTGGAGCCACGTGCGCCTGTTCTCCACCTGGGGCGAGGTCGTCGACCCGGCCGCCGAGAAGCTCCTCGCCCC
Source organism: Streptomyces sp. KPB2 (assembly GCF_003950055.1). NCBI lineage: Bacteria > Bacillati > Actinomycetota > Actinomycetes > Kitasatosporales > Streptomycetaceae > Streptomyces > Streptomyces sp. KPB2. The sequence continues at coordinate 3,603,200 of NZ_CP034353.1, read as the reverse complement.
CAGCGGCTGGACGCGCCCCGACCCGGCGGCGTATCCCTCCGGCGGAGAGTGGGCCGAGCGGTACCTGCGGCCGCTCGCGGACGCCCTCGGCGACAAGGTCCGCACCGGGGCCGCGGTCACCGGTGTCTCTCGCGCCGGCCGCGACCGGATCGTGGACGCCGACCGGGAGCGGCAGCCGTTCGTCGTGCACGTCGAGTACGCCGACGGCCGTGAGGAGCGCATCCTCGCCCGCGCCGTGATCGACGCCTCCGGCACCTGGGCCACGCCCTCTCCGGCCGGTGGCAGCGGCCTGCCCGCGCTCGGCGAGAAGGCGGCGGCCGACCGGATCACCTACCGCGTACCGGACCTGAAGGACCCCACCGTCCGCGCCCGTTACGCGGGCAGGCGTACGGCCGTCATCGGCGCGGGCGCCTCCGCCTTCACCGCACTCGCCTACCTCGCCGAGCTGGCGGAGTCCGCCGACGGCGCGGGGACGAAGGGTGTGTGGATCCTGCGCCGGGGCATCTCCGGGTCCACCTTCGGCGGCGGCACCGCCGACCAGCTGCCCGCCCGCGGCGCCCTCGGCCTCGCCGCGAAGGCCGCCGTCGACAAGGGGCACGCCGACGCGGTCACCGGCTTCCGCGCCGAAGCGTTCGAGCGCGACGCCGACGGCCGCCTCGTCCTGGTGGGTGAGGACGGCCGCCGTCTCGACCCGGTGGACGAGGTGATCGTGCTGACCGGCTTCCGCCCCGACCTGTCCTTCCTGGACGAGCTGCGCCTGGGCCTGGACGAACGCCTCCAGGCCCCGGTCGCCCTGGCCCCGCTGATCGATCCCAACCAGCACTCCTGCGGCACCGTGTACCCCCACGGCCACCGCGAGCTGTCCCACCCCGAGCAGGGCGTCTACCTGGTCGGCATGAAGTCCTACGGCCGCGCCCCCACCTTCCTGGCCATGACCGGCTACGAGCAGGTCCGCTCCGTCGCCGCCGCCATCGCCGGCGACCTCGACTCCGCGGACCGCGTCGAACTCACCCTCCCGGAGACCGGAGTGTGCGGTGGCGCGGGCCTCTTCGGCACCCCGGACACCGGGCAGACCGAGGGCGGCGGATGCTGCGGCGCCCCGGAACCGCAGCTCCTGAAGCTCGTCGCACCGACGGCGGCAGGCACGGCGGCCGAGGAAGTGCCGGGGGGCGGCTGCTGCGGCTCGTGACCGGCCGCTGCCCGGCGCGGTCGTGAGCCGGGGCATCAGCCAGGACTTCCCCGGCCTCGATCCCCGCGATACACGATGCCCTGAATTCAGGATCTCCTGTACTCTCACTTTGTGCTGACTGTTGCCCCGGACATCGAGGTGCTGGTCCGTTTCGGCCGCGCGCTCGCCGACCCGCTCCGCTGCCGCATCCTGCTCGCCCTGCGCGAGTCCCCCGCCTATCCGGCCGACCTCGCCGAAGCGCTCGGCGTCTCGCGGACCCGGTTGTCGAACCACCTGGCGTGCCTGCGCGACTGCGGCCTGGTCGTCACGGTCCCCGACGGCCGCCGCACCCGCTACGAGTTGGCCGACGCACGACTCGGCCACGCGCTGGACGACCTGCGCACCGCCGTGGTGGCCGTGGAGAGCGACCGCACGTGCGCCGAAGCCGACGAGAAGGGGTGCTGCTGACCATGGACGTGGAGATCTCCACAACCCGCGGCCCTTCTCCGGCCCGACGAGAAGCCCTGGCGATGCGGATACGGTTGCTGGTCGCCGCGACGATCACCTACAACGTCATCGAGGCGGTCGTCGCCATCACGGCCGGAACGCTCGCCTCGTCCACCGCACTGATCGGCTTCGGTCTGGACTCCGTCGTCGAGGTGTCCTCCGCGGCCGCGGTCGCCTGGCAGTTCTCCGCAGCCGATCACGCGGTGCGGGAGGCCCGGGAGAAGACGACGCTCCGGATCATCGCGGTGTCGTTCTTCGCGCTCGCCGCGTACGTCACCGTCGACGCGGTCCGGGCACTGACCGGAACCGGCGAGGCCGAGCGTTCCGTCCCGGGCATCGTGCTCGCCGCGCTCTCCCTCGCGATCATGCCGTTCCTGTCCGCCGCGCAGCGCAAGGCCGGGCGCGAACTCGGTTCCGCCTCGGCGGTGGCGGACTCCAAACAGACGTTGCTGTGCACGTACCTCTCGGCGGTGCTGTTGGTGGGCCTCGTCCTCAACGCCACCCTCGGCTGGTCCTGGGCCGACCCGATCGCCGCGCTGGTCATCGCCGGCATCGCGGTCAAGGAAGGACGCGACGCCTGGCAGGGCAAGGGCTGCTGCGCCCCCACCCCTCCGCTCGGCGCGGGGACCGTCGAGACCGACGCCGAGGAGGACGCGTGCGGCTGCCGACCGGGCTGCACCTGCTGCACGACGGATGCGGAGGCCGGGCAGGGTGCGGGAGCTTCCCGCCCTCAGGCGTCAGCCGGACCGTGACCGACCCGGCCCGCTCCCCACGACGTTCCGCTCAGGGCCACACCAGGCAATAAGGCTGATGCCCCGCCTCATGCAGCCGGTGGGAAAAGTCCTGCCACTCGTGCAGCAGCTGGTACACGTTGAACGCGTCCCTCGGCCCGCCCCGGTCCGGGACCGTCGACCATATGAAGGCCGCCGCGCCGACCGCCTCCTCGCCGATGCCGCGCAGGGGGTCGACGACGGTCATCGGGAGTTTCACGACCGCGTAGTCGGGGTGCAGGACGACCAGTTCCAGCGGGGGGACCTTGTGCAGGGGGACGCCCTCGATGCCGGTGAGGACCATGGCGGCCATGGTCTCCGGCTTGATCTTGGTGAACATGCCGTTCATCCCGAGCTCGTCGCCGCCCAGTTCCTCGGGGCGCATGGAGATCGGGACGCGGGCCGCGGTCGCGCCGTCGGGCGCGCCGAAGTACTTGTAGGTCACCCCCACCCGACCACCATTCCTGCTCCCCGCCCCCAGCCGGTCGGCCCGCCCGGAGAGCCGGTCGGGCTCGCTCGGTGTGCCGTGTGCCTGACGTGCTTCGGACGCTTCCTCCGCCTCGCGTCGGTGCCTTCCCCGCCGGGCACGTCGAGGACCCAGGTCGTCGGTCCCCTCGCCCAGTCCGCCACCGCGATGCATATCTCCACCCGACTGCTTTTCTAGGACGCGTGGCCCCCGCCGCGCAACCCGATCATCGTGTCAGTGACCTCCCCCACGGCCGCTCGCCGAAACGTGCGGTGAAACATATGTACGTCATATGTCGGCCGTGCGTTCGCGGGGCGGCCGACAGCCGCGCCCGTGCCGCCCCGGTGAGCTGCGTGGATGGGTTCCAGTCTGGCAGACGGGACGGCATTCGGGGCGGTTGTCTACCCTTGTCGAAGTCACCCTGGGCAACCAGCGGCCGAGCGGGACCCGCGCAGGGTCCGATACGTCGGAGAAGGTCGAGAAGGTCGGAGAAGTCGCAGGTCATGAGCGAACTGGCATATCCATACGAAGCACCGGCCTCGCAGGCTCTGTTCGACCGCGCGGCGGCCGTCACGCCCGGCGGCGTGAACTCCCCGGTGCGCGCCTTCCGCGCCGTCGGCGGCACGCCCCGGTTCATGGTGTCCGGCAGCGGGCCGTACCTGACGGACGCGGACGGGCGTGAGTACGTCGACCTCGTGTGCTCCTGGGGGCCGATGATCCTCGGGCACGCGCACCCCGAGGTGATCGCCGCCGTGCAGGAGGCGGTCGCGCGCGGGACGTCGTTCGGCACGCCCGCCGAGGGCGAGGTCGCGCTCGCCGAGGCGATGGTCGAGCGCGTCGCGCCGCTGGAGGAGGTCCGGCTCGTGTCCAGCGGGACCGAGGCCACCATGTCCGCCATCCGGCTCGCCCGCGGGTTCACGCAGCGCACCAAGGTGATCAAGTTCGCCGGGTGCTACCACGGCCACGTCGACTCGCTGCTGGCCGCCGCGGGCTCCGGCGTCGCCACCTTCGCGCTGCCCGACACCCCGGGTGTCACCGGCGCCCAGGCGAGCGACACCATCGTGCTGCCGTACAACGACCTGGAGGCCGTGCACGCCGCCTTCGCCGCCCACCCCGGCGAGATCGCCTGCGTGATCACGGAGGCGTCGCCCGGCAACATGGGCGTCGTGCCGCCGCTGCCCGGGTTCAACCAGGGACTCAAGGACGCCTGCGCGGCCAACGGCGCGCTGTTCGTGTCCGACGAGGTCATGACCGGCTTCCGGACCAGCCGCGCCGGGTGGTACGGGGTCGAGGGGGTCGTGCCCGACCTCATGACCTTCGGGAAGGTGATGGGGGGCGGGTTCCCCGCCGCCGCGTTCGGAGGGCGGGCCGACGTCATGGCGCACCTCGCTCCGGCCGGGCCCGTCTACCAGGCCGGCACCCTCTCCGGAAACCCGGTCGCCACCGCCGCCGGGCTCGCCCAGCTGCGGCTCCTCGACGATGCGGCGTACGACACCGTCAACGCGGTGTCCGCGCAGATTCAGGGGCTCGTGACCGAGGCGCTGGCCAAGGAGGGCGTCGCGCACACCCTGCAGACCGCCTCCAACATGTTCTCCGTGTTCTTCACGGACCGGCCGGTCCGCAACTACGAGGACGCCAAGGCGCAGGAGTCCTTCCGGTTCACCGCTTTCTTCCACTCCCTCCTCTCCCACGGCGTCTACCTGCCGCCGTCCTCCTTCGAATCCTGGTTCGTGTCCACCGCCCACGACGAGCGGGCCGTCCAGCGCATCGCCGACGCCCTCCCGGCGGCGGCCCGCGCGGCAGCGGAGGCGACGGCATGAGCAACGGGAACCACGGCAACGACGAGGAACTGACCGTCGTCCACGTCATGCGGCACGGCGAGGTCGAGAACCCCACCGGCGTCCTGTACGGGCGGCTGCCCGGCTACCACCTCTCGGAGCTGGGCCGGCGCATGGCCGAGCGGGTCGCCGAGCACCTCGCGCCCCGCGACGTGACGTACGTCGTCGCCTCCCCGCTGGAGCGGGCGCAGGAGACCGCGACGCCGATCGCCAAGACGCACGGGCTCGACCTGGACACCGACGCGCGCCTCATCGAGGCCGAGAACGTCTTCCAGGGCAAGACCTTCGGCATCGGCGACGGCGCGCTGCGCCGGCCCGCCAACTGGAAGCACGTCGTCAACCCGTTCAAGCCGTCCTGGGGCGAGCCGTACGTCGACCAGGTGGTGCGGATGAAGGGCGCGATCGACGCCGCCCGGGACCGGGCGCGCGGGCACGAGGCCGTGGTCGTCAGCCACCAGCTGCCGATCTGGATCCTGCGGTCCTACGTCGAGCGGCGGCGGCTGTGGCACGACCCGCGCAAGCGGCAGTGCACGCTGGCGTCCCTGACGACGTTCACCTACCGGGGCGACCGGATCGTCTCCGTCGGCTACACCGAGCCGGCCCGCGACCTCGTCCCGGCCCACCTCCTCGCGGGCGCCAAGCCCGTGAAGGGGCAGGGGAAGGCGTACGGGGCCTGATCGCCCGGCGGCCTGACGGTCGCCCCGGCCGTAAGGCCCAACCGGCTCGCCCCCGCGGAACCGTTTCTGTGGGTTCGCTGTTACCCAACCCGCACATATTTCCGGAACCCGCTCGTTCGTCGCGTCCTCTCACCTAGTGACCACCCAAGGACGCGACGAACGAGGTTGCGATGCGCACTACCAACCGCACTCTCACCCGCAGGGGGATACTCGGACTCGGCGCGGGGGCCGCGGCGGCGGTCGGGCTCGCGGGCTGCGGCACCGGCTCCCACCCCTCGTCGGACGGCTCGCACCAGGCCGGGGACGCCGGGAAGCCGTCGCCCTCCGGCAGCAGCAAGGCCCCGGCGAAGCCCATCGGCGACGGCTCCACGTCGTACACCGGCAAGCAGCCGCACCAGCCCGACGCACCCGTGCCGCTGGAACCGGGCCAGACGCCGCCGCAGTTCGTCGTCTTCTCCTGGGACGGGGCCGGCGAGGTCGGCAACGGGCTCTTCCCGCGCTTCCTGGACCTCGCCCAGGAACACGGCGCGCACATGACCTTCTTCCTCTCGGGCCTGTACCTGCTGCCCGAGTCCAAGAAGCGCCTCTACGACCCGCCGAACAACCCGCGCGGCGCCTCCGACATCGGCTACCTCACCGACGAGCACATCAAGGCGACACTGAAGAACGTCCGCCGGGCCTGGCTGGACGGCCACGAGATCGGCACCCACTTCAACGGCCACTTCTGCGGGGGCGGCGGCAGCGTCGGCAACTGGACGCCCGCGCAGTGGCGCAGCGAGATCGACCAGGCGAAATCCTTCGTCAAGGAGTGGAAGACCAACAGCGGCTGGACCGACCTGCCCGCCCTGCCCTTCGACTACGACAAGGAACTCGTCGGCGGCCGCACGCCCTGTCTGCTCGGCCAGGACAACCTGCTGCCCACCGCCCGCGAACTGGGCTGGCGCTACGACGCCTCCTCGCCCGGCGGCCGCCAGGTGTGGCCGGTGAAGAAGGACGGGATCTGGGACCTGCCGCTGCAGCAGATACCGTTCCCCGGCCACTCCTTCGAGGTCCTCTCGATGGACTACAACATCCTCGCCAACCAGTCGGTCAACTCGACCAAGGCCCCGTCGTACAACTACCCAGGCTGGCGCGAACAGGCCACCAACTCGTACATATCCGGCTTCAAGCGGGCGTACGAGACGAACCGGGCGCCCTTCTTCATCGGCAACCACTTCGAGGAGTGGAACGGCGGCATCTACATGGACGCCGTCGAGAACGCCCTCAAGCACATCGCGCGGGAGAAGGAGAAGGGCGGGGACATCCGGCTCGTCTCCTTCCGGCAGTTCACGGACTGGCTGGACGTGCAGAAGCCGGAGGTGCTGGCGAAGCTCCGTACGGTCGAGGTGGGGCAGCGGCCCACCGGCGGCTGGAACGCCTTCCTCAAGGGCACGTCCTCCGAGGGCTCGACACCCCCGGGGAACGCCGCCTGAGATGCGGGTTTCCGCCCGCGAGGGGGGTGCGAAAGATCCCCGGAACGGACATGCGAAACTTTTCACATGAGTGCCGCCAGCCGCGCCCCCCTGCGCTCGAACCGCACGAACCGCACCGCCGACCGCACCACCGGCCACGCGTCCGGCCGTGCGTCCCGCCGGGTCCGGTCCCGCGTCCGTAGCCGGGCCGCCCTCGCCGTCGGCGCGGCCGCCGCGGCGCTCCTCGTGTCCGCGTGCAGCTCCGGCGGCACCTCGGGCGGCGGCGGCCAGACGGGCTTCATCACCGGCTCAGACGGCATCGCCACCGCGAAGGAGGGCGAGCGCGCCGACGCCCCCGACCTCTCCGGCGAGACCGTCGACGGCGGCCAGGTCGACGTCGCCGACTACAAGGGCAAGGTCGTCGTCCTCAACGTCTGGGGCTCCTGGTGCCCGCCCTGCCGGGCCGAGGCCAAGAACTTCGAGAAGGTCTACCAGGACGTCAAGGACCAGGGCGTCCAGTTCGTCGGCATCAACACCCGCGACACCTCCACCGGCCCGGCCCGCGCCTTCGAGAAGGACTATGGGGTCACCTACCCGAGCCTGTACGACCCGAGCGGCAAGCTCCTGCTCCGCTTCGAGAAGGGCACCCTCAACCCGCAGGCCGTCCCCTCCACGCTCATCATCGACCGGGAGGGCAAGGTCGCCGCGCGCACCCTCCAGGCGCTCAGCGAGGAGAAGCTGCGCAAGATGCTCGCCCCCTACCTCGCCGACGGGTCCGGCGGGTCCGCCGACTCCGCCAAGCCGGAGAAGTGACGTGTCCGCAGCGATCACCCTCGCCGAGACGGCGGGCTACAACAACACGGTGTTCAGCGGCGCCCTGCTGGTGGCCCTCCCCATCGCCGTGCTCGGCGGCCTCGTCTCCTTCTTCTCCCCCTGCGTCCTGCCCCTGGTCCCCGGCTACCTCTCCTACGTGACCGGCGTCACCGGCACCGACCTCGGCGAGGCCCGGCGCGGCCGCATGGTCGCCGGCGCCTCCCTCTTCGTCCTCGGCTTCACCGCCGTGTTCGTCTCCAGCGGCGCGCTGTTCGGCTACTTCGGCCAGACGCTCCAGGAGAACCGGAGCGTGCTGACCAACATCCTGGGCGCGTTCATGGTCCTCATGGGCGTGTTCTTCATGGGCCTGATGCCCTGGCTCACCCAGCGCGAGTTCCGCTTCCACAAGAAGCCGGTGAACGGCCTGGTCGGCGCCCCGATACTCGGTGCCCTGTTCGGCATCGGCTGGACGCCCTGCATCGGCCCGACCCTCGCCTCCGTGCTGGCACTCTCCGCCGACCAGGGCACCGCGGGCCGCGGCGCCGTACTGACCGTCGCCTACTGCCTCGGCCTCGGCGTCCCCTTCGTCCTCGCCGCGGTCGCCTTCCGCAAGGCGCTCGGCGCCTTCGGCTGGGTCAAGCGGCACTATGTCTGGGTGATGCGCGTCGGCGGCGTCATGATGATCGCGACCGGCCTGCTGCTGCTGACCGGCGTGTGGGACACCCTCGTGCAGGACATGCAGACCTGGTCCAACGGCTTCACTGTGGGGATCTGACCGATGAGCACCACTTCGAAAACCACCCCCGGTACCGACCCCGGCAAGCAGCCGAAGGCCGACGGCGGCGACCAGGATCTCGGCGCCGCCGGCTCCCAGCTCTCCACCGCCCCCGCCGAGGAGACCCCGAACCTCCCCTCGCTCGGCGTGATCGGCTGGGCCCGCTGGTTCTGGCGCCAGCTCACCTCGATGCGCGTCGCGCTGATCCTGCTCCTGCTGGTGTCGCTGGGCGCCATCCCGGGATCGCTGATCCCGCAGGACGGCATCGACGCCGTGAAGGTCGAGGAGTTCCGCCAGAACCACGACATCCTGGCGCCGGTCTACGACAAGCTCGGCCTCTTCCACGTCTACAGCTCGGTGTGGTTCTCCGCGATCTACATCCTGCTGTTCGTCTCCCTCATCGGCTGCATCGTCCCGCGCACCTGGCAGTTCGTCGGCCAGCTGCGCGGCCGCCCGCCCCGCGCCCCCCGCCGCCTGGACCGGCTGCCCGCCTACACCACCTGGCGCACCGACGCCGAGCCCGAGGAGGTCCGCGAGGCCGCGCTGAGGCTGCTGAAGAAGCGCCGCTTCCGCGCGGACGCCGCCGGTGACGCGGTCGCCGCCGAGAAGGGCTACCTGCGGGAGGTCGGCAACCTCGCCTTCCACATCGCGCTGATCGTGCTGCTCATCGCCTTCGCGTGGGGCCAGCTGTTCAAGTACGAGGGCAACAAGCTGATCCTGGAGGGCGACGGCTTCGCCAACACCCTCACCCAGTACGACGACTTCAAGTCCGGCAACCTCTTCGACCCGGACCACGACCTGGCCCCCTTCAGCTTCACCCTGAAGGACTTCCACGGCACCTACGAGGCGACCGGCCCCAACCGCGGCACCCCGCGCGTGTACGAGGCCAAGGTCACCTACAGCGAGGGCGCCGACGGCGCCGAGAAGTCGAAGACCGTCGAGGTCAACAAGCCGCTGGAGATCGACGGCTCCAAGGTCTACCTCGTCAGCCACGGCTACGCCCCCATCCTCACCGTCAAGGACGCCAAGGGCGACGTGGTGATGGACAAGCAGGCGGTGGCCCTGCTGCCGCTGGACGGCAACGTCACCTCCTCCGGCGCCGTCAAGGTCATGGACGGCTACCGCAACGCCAAGGGCGAGAAGGAACAGCTCGGCTTCAACGCCTTCTTCCTGCCGACCTACGGCGGCGAGGGCAGCGGCATGCGCTCCACCTTCCCGGCGCTGATCAACCCCATGCTCGCCCTCTCCGCCTACCACGGCGACCTCGGTGTGGACGCGGGCATCCCGCAGAGCATCTACCAGCTCGACAAGACCAACCTGAAGGAGTTCAAGGACTCCGACGGCGAGCTGTTCAAGAAGCAGCTCAAGGTCGGCGAGACCATGACCCTCCCGAACGGCGCCGGCTCGGTCACCTTCAACGGCGTCCAGGAGTGGGCCGGCTTCCAGGTCACGCAGCAGCCCGGCAGCGGCTGGGCGCTCGGCGGTGCCGTCGTCGCCATCCTCGGCCTGGCCGGCTCGCTATTCATCCAGCGCCGCCGCGTCTGGGTGCGGGCGGTGCGCGGCGCCGACGGCGTGACCGTCGTGGAGATGGCCGGCCTCGGCCGCAGCGAGTCCGCGAAGGTCCCCGAGGAGCTCGGCGACCTCGCCGGGATCCTGTACGACCAGGCACCCGGCGCGTCCGGCCCCGGGACAGCCCCGGAGCCGGACGATGCGTCCGGCTCCGACTCCGCGTCTGAAGGGGCTGAGAAGAATTGAATCCTCTCCCCCGCGGAACAAGGGAGATTCCCGGCTCTCGCCGCCCAGCGGGCCAGCGGCCCTCAAGGTCTTCCACGATCAACGCCGGCCGGGTTGAAACCAGCCCGGTAACACGCACGCCATCCTGCTGCAGACTCCACCGCCCGACCACCTGGTGCCGGGACGTTCACCCGAAGGAGTGCTGAGAAGTGACTCTCGCCGCCGCAACAAACGAGCAACTCGCGAACGTCAGCAACACGCTGATCTACTCCGCGATGGCCGTCTACACCCTGGCCTTCTTCGCGCACATCGCGGAGTGGCTCTTCGGCAGCCGCAGCAAGGTCGGCCGCACCGCCGCCGCGCTCACCGCCACGAGCCAGGCCAAGGCGGGCGCCGCCAGGACGGGCCCGGCCGTCACCGTGAAGAAGGCCGGCGGCACGGCCGTACTGGAGCGCCCCGAGGTCGTCGTACGCGCCGCCTCCGGCTCCCGCGACGTGCCCGACGGGCCGGGCGCGCACGGCGGCACCGAGAAGGGCGACCTCTACGGGCGGATCGCCATCTCGCTCACCGTCCTCGCCTTCGCCCTGGAGGCCGGCGGTGTCCTCACCCGCGCCCTGTCGGTGAAGCGGGCGCCGTGGGGCAACATGTACGAGTTCAACATCACGTTCACGACGGTCGCCGTCGGCGTGTACCTCGCGCTGCTCCTGCTGAAGAAGAACGTCCGCTGGCTCGGCCTGCCGCTGGCCACCACCGTCCTGCTCGACCTCGGCCTCGCCGTCACGGTCCTGTACACGGCGAGCGACCAGCTGGTGCCCGCCCTCCACTCGTACTGGCTGTACATCCACGTCTCGACCGCCATCTTCTGCGGCGCGGTGTTCTACGTCGGCGCGGTCGGCACCATCCTGTACCTCTTCAAGGACAACTTCGAGAACAAGCTCGCCTCCGGCGGCACCCCCGGCCGGTTCGCCAGCTCGGTCCTGGACCGGCTGCCCGCCGCGGCCTCCCTCGACAAGTTCGCCTACCGCGTCAACGCCGCCGTGTTCCCGCTGTGGACGTTCACGATCATCGCGGGCGCCATCTGGGCGGGCGACGCCTGGGGCCGGTACTGGGGCTGGGACCCCAAGGAGACCTGGTCCTTCATCACCTGGGTCGCCTACGCCTGCTACCTGCACGCCCGGGCCACCGCCGGCTGGAAGGGCCGCAAGGCCGCCTACCTGGCCCTGGCCGCCTTCGCCTGCTGGATCTTCAACTACTACGGCGTCAACATCTTCGTCTCCGGCAAGCACTCCTACGCCGACGTCGGCCTCGGCGCCCTTCAGTCCGTGGGCTTCTGACCGACCGAGGTGATGATGTCGCGCAGCCGCTCGACGTACAGCCGCAGGTTCTTGTGCGCGACGTCGGTGTCCGGGTAGCGGCTGGCGAACCACAGGCCCTCCGGGAGCCGGGTGACCCAGGCGCACACCTGGTCGCCGTAGGAGACCCGCAGCAGCGCGTACGCCGTCCGGTCCGGCCAGCTGTCGGCGCCCGGGACGCCGCGGGCGTCGACGTACGACACGATCGAGTACAGGTCGGGCGAGGTCGGCCGGAAGTCCGTGCCGAGCAGGCGCAGCACCCGGTCGATCGGCATGCGGGACAGCCGCCGGCTGGCCTGGAGTTCGGCGCGGACGGTGCGCAGGGCGCCGGGGAAGTCGCGGGCCCCGTCCACCGGGACCTCGATCGGCGCGCCGCCCACGTACCAGCCGACGGACTCCGTCCACTGGGACCGCGACCGGGTGTGGAAGGGCACGACGGTGCGGTAGACGGGCTCGCCGCCGATCTCGTGGACGATCAGCGCGGTGGCGGCCAGCACGCCGACGAGGCTGCCGCCGTAGGGACGGCAGTACGCCTCGAACGCGGCGGCGTCGGCCGCGTCCACCAGCGGCTCGCGCAGCAGCCGCTGTTCGGGCAGCGGACCGCCCGGCGTGAGGCCCAGGTCGACGGGGAAGGACGGCAGCCGCCCGTCGCAGCGCCGGATGAACTCCCGCCAGCGGGCGACGATGTCGTGGTCGCCGTCGATCCGGTCCGCGTCCGCCCGCTCCGCCTCGCAGAAGTCGACGTAGGAGCCGACCCGGGGCTGCGGCACCGTCCGCCCCGCGACCCCCGCGGCGTACAGCTCGCCGACCTCGGCGGGGATGCGGTAGATGGAGTAGGCGTCGACGTTGCTGTGGTCGAAGGCCATGTAGACGCTGACGCCGTCGTCGCGGACGACCGCCGTGTAGATGAGGTTGGGCCAGCGCAGCGCGTCCGCGACCCGGTCGAAGCGGTCCTGGAGGTGCCGGGCCAGTTCGGCCGCGTCCGGAAAGTCACCGACGTCCTCGCGCCGCAGGGTTACGGCGTCCGCGTCGAGCGTGAACCGGCGCATCGTGTCACCGCTCTCGCCGCTCCACCGGAACCCGCTGCGCAGCGTCTCGTGCCGCAGCGTCCAGGCCCGCAACGCCTCCTGGAGCACGTCGAGGTCGACCGGGCCGGGGATGTCGAAGGCCGCGCCGAGCCAGGTCGGCACGAACAGGCCGTCCTCGCGCACCGACCGTGCCGTGCGGATGTGCGACTCCTGGATGTACGCGGGCGGTCGCGTGTCCTCGGGCAGCGCCGCCGCGATGTCGAGCGTGCCGGGGCTGAGCGTCCACTCGACGAGGCGCCCGGGACGGATCTCGCAGCGCTGGATGTCGGTCATTCGCACGAGGAGGTCTCCGTTCGCAGATGTACAGACCCGACCAAGGGAATGCCGTCTCCGCGACCGCGCACCGGGTGTGTCGACACTGTTCAACGGAACGGATGGCCTCTCGAACGCCGATCCGGCCCCGGGGCGGGGGCTCCTTCACCCTTCCCCCGTGCCTTCTCTGTGCGGCCTTCACGCCCTACTCCAGGTAGGCGTCGAGGGCGGCCGCGCCCGCCAGCATCGCCCGGGTCCGCGCGGTGAGCGCGTGCCCGCGCGTCTCGACCGCCGCCCGCAGCGCCGCGCTGCTTCCCGCGCGCCGCAGGTCGTCGAGGGCGGGCCGGATCCGGTCGAAGAGGTGGTGACTGCGGCGCAGGGTGCGCACCACGCGCGCGTCCCGCACGTCGGCGGGCCCGTACACGCGGTAGCCGGTGCCGGGCTCCCGGCCGGGCACGAGCAGCCCCGCCGCCTCCCACACCCGCAGCGCCGACGTCCGTACGCCGATCAGTGCGGCCACCTCACCGATGCGCAGCCCGTGCGGTTCGGGCGTCCCGGGTCGCCCGTCGTTGGAACGGGCCGGTGGGGCGGACGCCTCCCGGCCGCCCAGGGCCTCCAGCGCCTCGCTCGCCGTCCGCAGCGCGGCCCGCTCCTCGTGCAGCGCGGCATGCGCGGCGTCCACCAGCGCGAGGGCCCCGGCCACGTCCCCGTCGTGCACGGCCCGCATGATCCGCGTGGCCGCCACCGCGCCGTACCCCGGCTGCAGCGCCCGGTACGTCAGCAGCGCCTCCCGGTGCCGCTCGCCGAACACCCGGTACCCGGCCTCGGTACGCGCGGCCGGGGGCAGCACACCGGCGTCCTCGTAATTGCGGACCTGCTGCGTCGACAGCCCGACGGCACGGGCCAGATCGACGGTACGCAGCCGCCGCTCGCCGTTCTCCACCGTGCGCAGCCTATGCGGGACCCGGTGGGTCCATAACGCCGTCCGCAACGCCGTCCGCGCTGATCGATCGCCAGATCCGGTCCGGCAGGATGCGTGCGGCGTCGTTCAGGTCGATGTCCCCGACGGTCAGCCACCGTCGGCTGACCCCGACGACGGGGCCCAGGAGGAGGGACTCCAGCAGGGCGGGCTGCAGCGCGGCGAGTTCGCCCCGCTCGACGTACCGCAGTGCCCAGGAGGAGAGCGGGGGCATCCTGGCCTCCTGGACGTCGCGGAGTTCCTTGCCCCGGGACATGCCCACCTGGTCGGCCCGGGAGGAGTGCAGGAGGCGGCTCACGTCGGGATGCTCCTGGACGAAGGCCAAGTAGGCGTGCACCAGAGAACGGACGCCGGTCCGCGCGTCGGGCGAGTGCCGCACGGCGTCGGCCAGTTCGTCGAGCAGCCGTCCGAGCCAGCGCGTCAGCAGGGCGTTGACGAGCCCGTCGATGCTGCCGAAGTGGTGGTAGAGGCTGCCCAGGCTCACGCCGCTCGCCCTGGTCACGGCGCTGACCGTGAGCCCCTGTTCCCCCGCTTCGGCGTACACGCGCAGGGCTGCGTCCAGGAGGAGGTCGGAGGTGACCTCGCCGCGGTGTTGCTTGGGGCTCATGGCAGGCGCGCTCTCGTCGGTCTCGTGGCTCTTGATCCGGGGTGCTGCTCGTCCCGCTGTTTCTAGAACAATTTTCTAGAAGTTCCTTCCAATTCTATGCCCGGCCGGCCCAGACTGACTCCTGCGGGACGCGTGCGTCCGCCCGGACTTCGGAGGGGAGCGGGCGGGCCGCGGGTCCCCGGTCGTCTGGACAACGGGGAGACAGGGCTGACGTGTTGGAGCTGGACGGCAGTGGGGCGGAGCCGCTGAAGGACGGGGACCCGCGGTGGATCGGGCCCATCCCGTTGATCGGACGCCTCGGCTCCGGCGGCATGGGCCGCGTGTATCTCGGCGTCCACGAGGGCCGGTACGCGGCCGTCAAGCAACTCCTGCCCTCGGTCGTCGCCGAGGACGAGGACTTCCTGCGCCGCTTCGGGCACGAGTTGGACAACCTCGCCCGCTTACCCGAGCAGGCGACCGCCCCGCTGCTCGACGGGGACCGGGAGGCCAGGCCGCCCTGGTTCGCCACCGCCTACGTGCCCGGCCTCACCCTGACCGAGGCGCTGGAGGTCCACGGCGGTCCGCTGCCCGCCGGTGCGCTGTGGCTGCTGCTTCGGGAGGCCGCCAAGGGGCTGGCGGCGGTGCACGCGCTGGGCATGGTGCACCGTGACCTGAAGCCGTCCAACGTGATGCTGACGCTGGAAGGGCTGACCCTCATCGACTTCGGGGTCGCCCGGGCCGCGGAGCAGAGCCGGCTGACGAGGACGGGCATGGTGGTGGGTACGCCTGCCTACATGTCGCCGGAGCAGGCCTCCGGGAGACGGGCGTCCAGTGGGGCCGTGGACATCTTCGCGCTGGGCTCGGTGCTGGCGTACGCGGCGTCGGGCCGCCCGCCCTTCGGCGACGAGTCCGGGCACGCGGTGCTGTACCGCATCGTGCACGAGGAGCCGGATCTCGGGCCGTTGCGGGAGCTGGATCCGGAACTGGCCGAGGTGGTCGCGTCCTGCCTCGACAAGGACCACGAGGGCCGTCCCACCGCCGCCGAACTGCTCGAGACCGCCGAGCGGCACGGGCCGCACGAGCCGCCGCTGTGGCCGGCGGCTCTCACCGAGCGGCTGACCGAACGGGCGGCCTTCGTCACGAAGCTGCCGGAGCAGGCGGACCTCCCAGAACCCGAACGCGATTCCGATCCCGATTCCGATTCCGATTCCGCTCCCGGGTCCGCTGTCATCGGGCGGCGGGATCCGGGTCGGTCCGACCGGCGGCGCCGGCACCGCGTTCTCGTCGCCGTCGTCCCGGTGGTGGTGGCCGCCGGGGCGACCCTCGCCGTGCAACTCCTGCCCTACACCTTCGCCCCCGATGACCGTGCGGACGCGTCGCCGTCGTCGCCCGCACCGGTGTCGAGCGCGCCCGCGGCGTCCCCGGTCGGGCCCGGGGAGGCGTCGCGGACGGCGACGCCGGACCAGTCCGCGTCCCCCTCCCGATCGACCGGGGAACAGGACGGCCGACGGGGCGACGCGGACGGTGGGAGCGGTGCCGCGGGCGGTTCGCCAGGGGGTGCGGATGCCGGTGGGGCCGGGGCGGGTTCCGGATCGGGTTCCGGTTCCTCCGATGACGGAGGCGCCGGTGCGGGCAGTGGGGACGGCTCCGGTTCCGGCTCCGGATCCGTTTCCGACGGCTCCGACTCCGGCTCCGACTCCGGCTCCGGCTCTGGCTCTGGTTCCGGAGACGGCGACGCGTCCGGATCAGGTGTCTTCATGCTCAAGAACGCCAAGAACGGTCGGTGCATGACCACCGCCCACTCCGACGCCCCGTACGACGGTGACTGCACCGGCGACGCGGCCACCTGGACCTTCCGGAGCAGGCCGGACGGCACCGTGTGGATCATCAACGGGCTCTCGGGCCAATGCATCTACACCGCGGCGATCGGGCACCCGGTCTTCTCGTTCCCCTGCGGCCGTACCACCGGGCAGGAGTGGCGGGTGGGGTCCGGCGGCACCCTCCAGAACGTCGCGACCGGCGGCTGCGTCACCGTCAGCGCGATGAGCGGCACCGGCGTGCGCAACGAGGCCTGCGACCGATCCGCGGCCCAACGCTGGACGCGGAGCTAGGACGAACGAGGGATCAGCGGGTTCGGGTCGGTCCGGGCCCTGACCACCACCACGCGGCTCGGCGGCAGGCCCGTCAGCGGGACCACGGTGAGCCCCTCCGCGGGCGGCGGCCGTGGTCGCCACGACCAGCTGTGACCCGGCGTCCGCCGTCAGTCGCGCGGCGGCGGAGCGCCCCGGGCCGCGTCCATCAGTCGGCCCGCGAGGTCCGCGACGAGACCGCGCAGCTCGTCCGGCCGCTCGATGACGAACGGGCGGTCCAGCGACGCGAGCAGCCCCGGCAGCCAGTCGAGCCGCTCGGCCCGGATCTCGACCCGGCACCAGGGCTCGGTGTCGCCGTCGGACCCGGGAGCGGACTCGGTCCCGGCCCGGGGAGCGGCACCGGTCTCGGGCTTGGGGGAGCCGCCGCCCCGGGACTCGGGTGAGCCACCGCCCCCGGGCTCGGGCTCGGGCTCGGGGCAGCCGGCGTCCCCGGGTTCGGGGGAGGCCTCGGCTCCGGGCTCCGGTGAGCCGCCGTACCGGGACCCGGGTGAGTCACCGCCCCCGCACCCGGGCGAGCCACCGCCCCCGGACTCGGGGGAACCACCGTTCCGGGGCGTGGGGGAGCCACCGCCCCGGGACCCGGACGAGCCACCGCCCCGGGACCCGGGTGAGCCACCACCCCCGGACCCGGACGAGCCACCACCCCCGGACCCCGGCGGGGCCTCGCCCCCGCCCGTCTCCTCGGCGACGGTCGCCACGCTCGCCGGTAGCAGGCCGCGGACCTGCTCGGCGGTGCCCCGTACCCGTACCGTCACCTCGTGCCGGTACGGCGCGGTGGCCAGTGCCGTCAGTACCCGCTCCGCCGGGGCCGGGCCGGGCGGCGGCTCGAAGGTGCCCGGCAGCACCCTCGCGCCGGCGATGCGGTCCAGGCGGAACGTGCGGTCCGCGGCGACCGAGAGATCCCTGCCCGTCACGTACCACCGGCCCCCGTGCGCGACGAGCCCGTACGGGTACAGAGTCCGTTCGCCGCCCCGGCCGCTGCCGCCGGTGTACCGCACCGACACCGGCCGGTGATGCCGTACGGCGTCGGCGATCGGGAGCAGTACGGCGGCCGGAGGGGCCACCGACCCGGCCGCGTCGGTGGTGAAGGTGAGGGAGTCGAGCACCGCGTCCAGACGCCGGCGGAGCCGTTCCGGCAGCACCCGGCGGACCTTCGCCGCCGCCGTCTCGCCCGCCGTACCCGCCGCCGCCGTGATCCCGGTCCGCCGGCCGGCGACCAGGCCCAGCAGGACGGCCAGCGCCTCGTCGTCGGTCAGCATCAGCGGCGGCATGCGGTGGCCGGGGGCGAGCCGGTAGCCGCCGTAGCGGCCGCGCACCGACTCCACGGGGACGTCGAGGTCGACGAGGTGGTCGACGTACCGGCGCACCGTGCGCTCGCCGACGCCGAGCCGGTCGGCGAGTTCGGCCACGGTCCGCACGCCGCCCGCCTGGAGCAGTTCGAGCAGGGTGAGCACACGGGACACGGGACGGGACATGCCCCAAGTCTGCCGCCGATACCGGCCGGAAAGTGACCGGTATTGCTCCTAGCGTGTGGAGGACAGCACCGGCCGAACTGGAGTGAACCCATGAACCTCGTATCGATCCGCGTCATCACGGACGACGTGGCCCGCCTCGTCCGCTTCTACGAGCGCGCCACCGGACTGCGCGCGACCTGGGCCACCGAGGACTTCGCGGAACTGCGCAGCCCCTCGGGCACCCTCGCGATCGGCAGCACCCGCACCGTGCCGCTCTTCGCCCCCGGCTCCGCCCGCCCCGCCGACAACCGCAGCGTGATCGTCGAGTTCCTGGTGGACGACGTGGACGCCGTGCACCGCAACATGACCGGCTTCGTGGACGAGTTCGTCAAGGAGCCCACCACCATGCCCTGGGGCAACCGGGCGCTCCTGCTGCGCGACCCCGACGGCAACCTGGTCAACTTCTTCACGCCGGTCACCCCGGCCGCCGTCGAGAAGTTCGCCGACGTCGCCCGCTGACCACCCCCCTATGCTGGATTCGCCCGCAGGGGCGAGAACCGCATGCCGGGAGGGATCTGTGTCAGCGCTGGAGCCGGACGACCCGCGCTCCGTCGGGGAGTACCGGCTGCTGGGCCGGCTGGGCGTGGGCGGCATGGGCCGGGTCTTCCTCGGCCGGTCCCCCGGAGGACGGCTCGTCGCGGTCAAGGTGGTGCACGCCGAGCTGCTGCGCAGACCGGAGTTCCGCGACCGCTTCCGGCGCGAGGTCCGGGCCGCCCGTGCGGTCAGCGGCGCCTTCACCGCCCCGGTCGTCGACGCCGACCCGGACGCGCCCCTGCCCTGGCTGGTCACCAGCTACATCGCCGGGCCGTCGCTGGAGCAGGCGGTGGCCGAACGCGGACCGTTCGAACCGCAGGCGGTGCTCACGCTGGCCGCCGGGCTCGCCGAGGCGCTGGTGTCGATCCACGCCGCGCACCTCGTCCACCGCGACCTCAAGCCGTCCAACGTGCTGCTCGCCGAGGACGGGCCGCGCGTCATCGACTTCGGCATCGTCCGCAGCGTCGACGCCGACTCCCTCACCGGCACCGGGCACATGGCCGGCTCCCCGGGCTTCATGTCCCCGGAGCAGGTCAACGGGGACGAGGTCACCTGGGCCAGCGACGTGTTCTGCCTGGGCACGGTGCTGGCCTTCGCGGCGACCGGCGCCAATCCCTTCGGCGCCGGACCGACGCCCGCGCTGCTCTACCGCGTCGTGCACAACGCCCCCGACGTGGCCGCCGTCACCGACCCCGCCCTGCGTTCCCTGATCGCCGACTGCCTCGCCAAGGACCCGGCCCGCCGTCCCTCCCCGCGCGAGATCCTGGCCCGCATCGGACCGCTGGGCGGCGAGAGCGCGACGGCCCTGCCGCACGCCCCGCAGTGGACGCCGGCCGTCCGCCCGACCCGCGCGGACGCCGTGCCCACCCAGGTCGTCCCGCCGCCCGCCGCGCCCGCGGCCCCTCCGCGGACCAGGGTCGAGCCCGCCCGCCCGCCGGCGCCCGCACCGCCGGAGGTGCGCCCGACCTCGGCCGGGACCGACGGCCGCCGCGGCCGGCGGGCCTTCCTGCTCTCCGGCGCGGGCGCGCTCGCCGCCCTCGGCGTCGGAACCGGCTTCTGGCTCAACCGCCCGGCCGGCCCGGACACGACCGACGACTCCGCGCCCGGGTCCTCGCCCTCCCCTTCCCCCGCGACCCCGCTGCCCCCGGGACCGGTCGGGCTCTGGCACCTCGACGAGACCTCCGGCCGGATCGCGCGGGACGCCGCGGGCGGCCACGACGGCACCGCGACCGGCGTCGCCTGGCAGGACGCCGGGGGAGGCGCCCTCTTCGACGGCACCCGCAGCCAGATCGTGACCGCCGGCCCGGTGCTGGAGACCGGCGCGGGCCGCAGCTTCACCGTCGCCGCCTGGGTCCGCCTCTCCCTCGTGCCGGACCTCTTCGCCACCGCCGTCAGCCAGGACAGCGCCGACGCCAGCGGCTTCTACCTCCAGTACTCCAGCGAGGACCACGGCTGGGCCTTCGCCCGCCCCGGCGTGCGCGCCGTCGGCCGCACCGCACCCGCCGCGCACGTCTGGACCCACCTGACCGGCGTCTGCGACGGCCCGGCCCGCGAGCTGCGCCTGTACGTCGACGGCGTCCGGGAGGCCGTCGTCGAGGACACCGCGCCCGCCCCCGCCACCGGCGCCTTCATCATCGGCCGGGCCTCCTTCGCCGGGGAGCCCCGCGACTTCTTCCCCGGCGCCATCCGCGACGTACGGGCCTTCGACCGGGCGCTCGCTCCGGAGCGGATCGCGAAGCTCGTGCGCCCCGACTGACGTTCGCTCACCCGTGTTCCGCGGTACGGCAGTTGGGGCGGCCGTGCTAAAGATGTAGCTTCCGAGGAGTGGCCGCGGCTCCCGCACGGAGCGCGCGGCGCCGTTGAACGGGGAGAGAGTTGAACGGGGAAGCCGGATCCGGCCTCACGGGCAGTGGTGCCGAGCCGTTGGAGGACGACGACCCGCGCCGGATCGGACCGATCCCGCTGCTGGGCCGGCTCGGGGCCGGTGGCATGGGCCGCGTCTACCTCGGCGTCCACGAGGGCCGGTACGCGGCCGTCAAACAGGTGCTGCCGTCGGTCGCCGGCGAGGACAAGGAGTTCCTGCGCCGTTTCGGACACGAGCTGGACAACCTCGCCCGGCTGCCCGACGAAGCCACCGCGCCGCTGCTCGCGGGGGACCGGGACGCCCGGCCGCCGTGGTTCGCCACCGCTTACGTCCCCGGCATCACCCTGCGCGAGGCCGTCGACCTGCACGGCCCCCTGCCCGCCGAGGCCCTGTGGCTCATGCTGCGGGAGGCCGCCACCGGACTCGCGGCCGTGCACGCGCTGGACATGGTGCACCGGGACCTGAAGCCGTCGAACGTCATGCTGACCCCCGACGGACTCACCCTCATCGACTTCGGCGTCGCCCGGGCCGCCGACCAGAGCCAGTTGACCCGGACCGGCATGGTGGTGGGCACGCCCGCCTACATGTCGCCCGAACAGGCCTCGGGCAAGCGGGCGTCCAGCGGCGTCGTAGACGTCTTCGCGCTGGGCTCGGTGATCGCGTACGCGGCGTCGGGCCGCCCGCCCTTCGGCGACGAGTCCGGGCACGCCGTGCTGTACCGCATCGTGCACGAGGAGCCCGACCTCGGACCGCTCAGGGACCTGGACCCCGAACTCGCCGACGTGGTCGCGTCCTGCCTCGACAAGGACCACGAGGGCCGTCCCACGGCCGCCGAACTCGTCGAACACGCCTCGGCACACGGTCCGTCGGGCGCGACGCCCTGGCCGCGGGACATCACCGAGCTGCTGTCCGAGCGGGCCGCCTTCGCCGCCCGGGTGCCGGAGGACGTACCCCTGCCAGAACCCCTGCCCGCACCGGACGAGGCGGCACAGCCCGCGCCGTCCCTCCCCGTGGTCGCGGGCGGGCGGCCCGACAAGCGTGAACGCCGGGGCCGTACGAAGGTGCTGGCGTTCGCGATCCCGGTCGTCGTGACCGGGGCGACGCTCGGTTTCACGCTGCTGCCGTACGCGATGGACGACGCGGACCGGGGCGGGAACCGGGCCGCGCCGCCCACGGCCACGGGAACGGCCACCGCGGGCCCCGCCGCGTCCGCCACCGGCCCGAGCGCCTCCGCCTCCCGCAGCCCCGACGGCGGCGAGAAGGCCGATGCGGACCGGGACAAGGGCAAGGGCGGGAAGAACGGCGAGGGCGACGCTCCCGGCGGGGCCGGGAGCGGAGACGCGGCCGCCGCGCGGGGGGCGTCCGGCGGCGGGCCGGGTGGCGACGCCGGCGCGGAGGAGACCTCCGGCGCGGGCGGGTCGTCCGACTCGGACACGTCCTCCGGCTCCGGAAGCGGATCCGGAAGCGGATCCGGAAGCGGGTCCGGCGCGAACGGATCCACCGGCGACGGCTCGGGGGACGGCGGGTCGGCGTCGGACAGCTTCATGCTGAAGAACGGGTCGAGCGGGAAGTGCATGTACGTCGGCAGGCCCATCGACGACGGCACCTGCTCGGGCGACATCGCCGTCTTCCGCTTCCAGAGCACCTCGGACGGTGCCTTCCGGATGCTCAACGTGGGCACGGCCCAGTGCATCCACGCCAGGAGCGCGAACGCCTGGCTCATCGCGACGACCTGCGGTCAGCCGGGAGGGGAGTGGCGGGAGGGGGCGAACGGCTCGCTCAGGAGCCTCACCACGGGCGGCTGCCTCGACCTCAACCGCCGGGCGTCCATGATCGGCCTGACGACCACGACCTGCACCGGCTCCGCCTCCCAGCGCTGGACCAGGATCTAGTCCCCCGGATCGTCCTAGTCCTTGTCCCCGTCCCTGTCCTTCTCGTCGTCCTTCTCCAGGGACTTGAGGAAGTCGGGGTTGTCGTCCGGCGCCACCCACTGCCGCCGTCCGCCGCCGCCCTGCCAGGGCGAGGAGCCGGCGGGCTGCCGCTTCTTGCCGGCGATGATCCACGAGATCGAGCCGACCAGCGGGAAGAGGAGCACGAGGATCGCCCACAGCGGCTTGGGCATGTGGCGGATGTCGGCGTCCTTCGTGCTGATGCAGTCGATGAACGCGTAGACGCTCAGGGCCAGGGGGACGAGGAACATCAGCACCCGGAGCATGGGGCCTCTCCAGCGGGAAGCTAGGGGGTGGGGACGCGTCATGGCCCCCAGGTACAGGGCCAGGGTAGCCGCTCGGGGATACTGGACGGCATGGCTTACGACGATCTTCGCTCCCTGCTCAGGGCGCTGGAGCGCGAGGGCGACCTCAAGCGCATCAAGGCCGAGGTG
The DNA here is from genome assembly GCF_003950055.1 of Streptomyces sp. KPB2. Classification (NCBI taxonomy): domain Bacteria; kingdom Bacillati; phylum Actinomycetota; class Actinomycetes; order Kitasatosporales; family Streptomycetaceae; genus Streptomyces; species Streptomyces sp. KPB2. The sequence goes on along the minus strand of NZ_CP034353.1, from coordinate 3,580,299 downwards.
GACCCGTACCTGGAGGTCGGGGAGATCGTCGACCGGGTGAACAAGGCCGGCGGCCCGGCGTTGCTCTTCGAGAACGTGAAGGGCTCCGACATGCCCCTCGCGATGAACGTCTTCGGCACCGACCGCCGGCTGCTCAAGGCCCTCGGCCTCAAGTCGTACTCCGACATCTCGGACAAGATCGGCGGGCTGCTCAAGCCCGAGCTGCCGCAGGGCTTCGTCGGCATGCGCGAGGCCTTCGGGAAGCTCGGCACGATGACGCACGTGCCGCCGAAGAAGGTGAAGCCGGGCACCGCGCCCGTCCAGGAGGTCGTCCTGCACGGGGACGACGTGGACCTCGACCGCCTCCCCGCGCTCTTCACCTGGCCGGACGACGGCGGCTCCTTCTTCAACCTGGGCCTGACCCACACCAAGGACCCGGAGACGGGCATCCGCAATCTCGGCCTGTACCGCCTCCAGCGCCACGACAAGCGCACCATCGGCATGCACTGGCAGATCCACAAGGACAGCCGGAACCACTACCAGGTCGCCGCCCGGCGCGGGGAGCGCCTGCCGGTCGCCATCGCCTTCGGCTGCCCGCCCGCCGTGACGTACGCCTCCACCGCCCCCCTCCCCGGCGACATCGACGAGTACCTGTTCGCCGGGTTCCTCCAGGGCAAGCGGATGGAGATGGTCGACTGCAAGACGGTCCCGCTCCAGGTCCCCGCGCACGCGGAGGTGGTCCTGGAAGGCTGGCTGGAGCCCGGCGAGATGCTCCCCGAGGGCCCCTTCGGCGACCACACCGGCTTCTACACCCCGCAGGAGCCCTTCCCCGCCCTGAAGATCGACTGCGTGACGATGCGCAGGCGTCCGCTGCTCCAGTCGATCGTGGTCGGGCGGCCCCCGACGGAGGACGGGCCACTGGGAAGGGCGACCGAACGCTTCTTCCTCCCGCTCCTCAAGATCATCGTCCCGGACATCGTGGACTACCACCTCCCCGAGGCCGGCGGCTTCCACAACTGCGCGATCGTTTCGATCGACAAGAAGTACCCGAAGCACGCCCAGAAGGTCATGCACGCCATCTGGGGCGCGCACATGATGTCCCTGACCAAGCTGATCGTGGTCGTCGACTCCGACTGCGACGTCCACGACCTGCACGAGGTCGCCTGGCGGGCGCTCGGCAACACCGACTACGGCCGCGACCTCACCGTCGTCGAGGGCCCGGTCGACCACCTCGACCACGCCTCCTACCAGCAGTTCTGGGGCGGCAAGGCAGGCATCGACGCGACGAAGAAGCTGCCCGAGGAGGGGTACACGCGCGACGGGGGCTGGCCGGACATGGTGCTGTCCGACCCGGATACGGCGGCGAAGGTCGACCGCCGCTGGAAGGAGTACGGACTGTGACGTCGGCTTCCGCCGCCCTGCCGCAGCAGCCGGGGCGCACCAAGGCCTTCCTGCGCCTGGTGATGATCGAGCACTCGGTGTTCGCGCTGCCCTTCGCCTACATCGCCTCGCTCACCGCGATGTATCTGTGGGACGAGAACATCCACTGGGGCCGGCTGCTCCTGGTCACGATCGCGATGGTGGGCCTGCGCACCTTCGCGATGGCGGTCAACCGGATCATCGACCGCGAGATCGACGCCCGCAACCCCCGCACCGCCCATCGCGAGCTGGTCACCGGCGCCATGTCGGTCAGGCACGCCTGGACCGGCGCGCTGATCGCCCTGGTCGTCTTCCTGGGCGCGGCGGCCCTGCTCAACCCCCTCTGCCTGGCCCTCGCCCCGGTGGCCGTCGTGCCGATGGTGGTCTACCCGTACGGCAAGCGGTTCACCAACTTCCCGCAGGCCATCCTCGGTCTCGCGCAGGCCATGGGCCCCATCGGCGGCTGGCTGGCGATCACCGGCGAGTGGTCCTGGGAGGCCGTGATCCTCGGCCTCGCGGTCGGCATCTGGATCGGCGGCTTCGACCTGATCTACGCCTGCCAGGACGTCGAGACCGACCGGCAGGTCGGCGTGAAGTCCGTCCCGGCCCGCTTCGGCATCCCGGCCGCCATCTGGGGCGCCCGCGCCTGCCACACGGTCACCACCGCCCTGTTCGTCTGGTACGCCCTCGCCACCGACGCGGGTGTCTTCTTCTGGCTCGGCCTGCTGATCGTCGCGGGCGCGTTCCTCTACGAGCACACCATCGTCCGCCCCACCGACCTGACCCGTCTCAACAGGGCGTTCTTCAGCGTCAACGGCTTCATCGGCATCGCGCTGTTCGTGTGCGCGCTGCTGGATCTGCTCGTAAGGGGCCTCACGGTCTGAAAACACTGAGCCTGCGACTAGGCTCGGCATCATGAAGCCAGGACAGACGCAGCGCGTGCCTTGGATCGTGGGGGTGTCCGGGGCCTCCGGCACCCCGTACGCCGCCGCCGTGCTGCGTGCGCTGCTCGCCGCCGGCGAGAGCGTCGACCTGGTGGTCAGCCGGGCCTCGCGGCTCACCCTGCTCGACGAGACCGGCATCTCCTTCCGCGACGCCCACTGGCAGCAGGACCTGCGCGAGTGGCTGGCCCGCGGAGCCGACGGCAAGCCGGACACGTTCGACGCGGACGTCTCCCGCGTACGGCACTGGAGCGCGGGCGACCTCGCGGCCGGGCCGTCCTCGGGGTCGTACCCGACGAAGGGCATGCTGATCGTGCCCGCGTCGACGGCCTGCGTCGCGGGTGTCGCGCTCGGACTGTCCAAGGACCTGCTCCAGCGCACCGCGAGCGTGACGCTCAAGGAACGCCGCAGGCTGGTCGTGGCCGTACGGGAGACCCCGCTGGACGGCCGGACGCTGCGGCACCTGGTGACCCTGGACGACGCCGGCGCGAGCGTGGTGCCGGCCTCCCCGGCCTTCTACGCGGGGGCGACGCACATCCAGGACCTGGTGGACTTCGTCGCCGGACGCGTCCTCGACGCGGCGGGCGTCGGACACGACCTCTACCGCCGCTGGCGCGGCGACCTCGGCGGGGCCCGCCCCACCACCTGAGCACCACCTCCCCCCACACGTTTGTTACCCACATCTTCAGAATTCTTCAGTGGAAGGCTTCGATCGCATGGACGCGGTGGACAGGCAGCTCATCCAGGCCCTGAGGGAGAACGGCCGGGCCTCCTACGCCGAGCTGGGGCGCCTCGTCGGACTCTCGGGACCCAGCGTCACCGACCGCATCAACCGGCTGGAGGCGGCCGGTGTCATCACCGGCTACCGGGCCACCGTCGACTCCGCCTCGCTCGGCCTCGGCGTCACCGCCCTGATCGGCGTCTCGCTCTCCGACGCCGCCGACCACGAGGACGTGGCCCAGCGCCTCAAGGAGCTGCGGGAGATCGAGGACTGCTGGTTCATCGCCGGCGACGACTCCTACATGCTCAAGGTGCGCGCCGCCGACGTCGACGGACTGGAGAGCATCATCCGGCGGCTGTCGGGCACCAAGGGCGTGTCCCGGACCCGTACCACCATCGTTCTCTCCACCAAGTGGGAGAACCGCGTGGGCGAGCTGCCCGAAGAGGTCCAGTAACCGGGGCGTACGGTTGTCCCGTCTGTCTCAGAAAGAGGTATCGCATGGACGCCGGGCTCAAGCGCGAGCTGGAGCAGAAGGTCCGCTCCGGTGAGCGGCTGACCCGCGAGGACGGCATCGCGCTGTACGAGTCGGACGATCTCGCCTGGCTCGGCGGCCTCGCGCACGAGGTGCGGACGCGGAAGAACGGCGACGTCGTCCACTTCAACGTCAACCGCCACCTCAACATGACCAACGTGTGCACCGCCTCCTGCGCGTACTGCTCCTTCCAGCGCAAGCCGGGGGAGAAGGACGCGTACACGATGCGCATCGAGGAGGCGGTCAAGCTCGCCAAGCAGATGGAGGGCGAGAACCTCACCGAGCTGCACATCGTCAACGGCCTGCACCCCAACCTGCCGTGGCGCTACTACCCGCGCTCGCTGCGCGAACTGAAGGCCGCGCTGCCGGACGTCGCGCTCAAGGCCTTCACGGCCACCGAGATCCACCACTTCGAGACCATCTCCGGGATGTCCGCCTCCGACATCCTCGACGAACTGATCGACGCCGGTCTGGAGTCCCTGACCGGCGGCGGCGCGGAGATCTTCGACTGGGAGGTGCGGCAGCACATCGTCGACCACCGCACCCACTGGGAGGACTGGTCCCGCATCCACCGCCTGGCCCACGAGAAGGGTCTGAAGACCCCGTGCACCATGCTCTACGGCCACATCGAGGAGCCCCGCCACCGCGTGGACCACGTGCTGCGCCTGCGTGAGCTGCAGGACGAGACGGGCGGCTTCCAGGTCTTCATCCCGCTGCGCTACCAGCACGACTTCGTGGACATGAAGGACGGCAAGGTCCGCAACCGCCTCCAGGCGCGGACGCAGATGGCGACCGGCGCGGAGGCCCTGAAGACGTTCGCGGTCTCGCGCCTGCTCTTCGACAACGTGCCGCACGTCAAGGTCTTCTGGGTCATGCACGGCGTCCAGACGGCCCAACTGGCCCTCCAGCACGGCGCGGACGACATGGACGGCTCGGTCGTCGAGTACAAGATCACCCACGACGCGGACGACTTCGGCACGCCGAACAAGCTGACGCGCGAGGACCTGCTGGACCTGATCCGCGACGCCGGGTTCCGTCCGGTGGAGCGGAACACGCGGTACGAGATCCTCCGGGAGTACGAGGGTCCCGACCCGGCGCGTCGGGAGTCGCCGCAGCCGATGCGGGTCTGACACGGGCGGTTTCGGTTGTTCGCCGGCTGCGGGCCGGTGGGGGCCGTTCGCGCAGTTCCCCGCGCCCCTGAGGGCATGTCCTCACGCCTGCTTGCAAGGCGCCGGGACCGTCCCGACCCAGGGGCGCGGGGAACTGCGCGACCAGCCACAGGCCACCCGCACCCGGCATCGGATCCGAACCGTCCACGGCGGGTACCCGCACCCCATGGCCGGTACCGAGGACGCATACACTGCCGAACCCTTCGTTCCACGGCGCGGCGGCCTCCCCGCCCTGCGCGAGGCCGCAGCCGAATGCCGGGGCTGCCCCCTGCACCGGGCCGCCACCCAGACCGTCTTCGGCGCCGGCACGGCCTCCGCCCGGGTCATGCTCGTCGGCGAGCAGCCCGGCGACCAGGAGGACCGCCGGGGCAAACCCTTCGTCGGCCCCGCCGGCAAGCTCCTCGACCGGGCGCTGACGGACGCCGGCATCGACCCGGCGGACGCCTACGTCACCAACGCCGTCAAGCACTTCAAGTTCACGCGGGCCGAACCCGGCAAGCGCCGTATCCACAAGGCGCCCACCCTGCGCGAAACGACCGCCTGCGGTCCCTGGCTGGCGGCCGAGCTGGACCGGGTGGCGCCCGAGCTGATCGTGGTGCTCGGTGCCACGGCCGGCAAGGCGCTGCTCGGCTCGTCGTTCCGCGTCACGCGGGTGCGCGGCACGGTGCTGGAGGAGAGCATCCACGGGCGCCCGGAACGGCTGGTGCCGACCGTGCACCCTTCGGCGGTGCTGCGCGCCGACGACCGGGAGGGCGCCTACCGGGGACTCGTCTCAGACCTTGAAATCGCCGCCCGGGCCCTTGGGTAATAGCTACTATGGCCCAGTGTCCCTTACTTTCACTTTCGATCCGGCCGTCACCCCCGACCTCCGCGACGGCGTCCTGGACCTGTGGACCGACGTCTCCAACGCCGGCGGCTCCGTGGGCTTCGTGCCGCCCGTGACGCGGGAGGACATCCGTCCCGAGCTGGTCAAGCACCTGGTGGGCATGGCCGAGGGGCGCACCCGTCTGCTCGTCGGCCACGACGAGGAGGGGCGGGTGGCCGCCACCGCGTTCCTCGCCCTCAACACGCACCGGCTGATGCGGCACTGGCTGTGGCTCTACACCGTCATGGTCCACCCCCGCCACCAGGGCCGCGGCTACGGCCGGGACCTGATGACCGCCGCCGCGGACGCCGCCCGCTCCTGCGACGGCATCGAGGCGATACGGCTCACCTGCCGCGGCGGGCTCGGCCTGGAGCGGTTCTACGAGTCCTGCGGCTACAAGGAGGTCGGCAGGGTCCCCGGCGCGATCCGCGTCGCCCCCGGCGACGACCGGGACGACGTGTTCATGCTGCTGCCCCTGGGCTGACCGCCGCCCCTGCCCCACCCCCGTGCAAGATCGACGGTCCGGCATGTTTCACTGGACAGTGCCTCTTTGTGCCAGAAACGGAAGAGTGGATTGAGATGCTCCGCTACACGCTGATGCGCCTCGGGATCTTCGCAGGCTGCCTCGTGGTCGTCTGGGGGCTCGTCTACGCCGGAGTGTTCCCGCGCGGCCTCGGCGACTCCAACGGCATGTGGATCCTCCTGCTCTCCCTGGTGATCTCCGCCCCCATCAGCTACGTCGCGCTGCGCAAGGAGCGGGACCGGGCCTCGGAGCAGGTCGCCGGCCGCGTCACCCGCATGAAGGCCAACCTGGAGGCCAGCCGCGGCCAGGAGGACACCGCCGACGACACGGCACGGGCCCAGGGTCAGACCTCGTAACGTCCGTCACGCACGCGCACGCCCCGGCTTCCGAATTCACCGGAAACCGGGGCACTTTGCGTTCTACGGGCGGGGGGCCGCTCCCACCTCTCAAAGTATGGCTTTGAGACACTCAAAGCGCGGGTGTTAAAGTCGTGTGCATGAAGCAAGCAGCCGCGCCCACCACACCACAGCGCCTCGCGCTCGTGGCGCGCCTGCACGTGGACCTCTGCCGGAACGCGTCCGCGAACTGTCGCCCCTGACGTTCCCCCCTCATCCAGTCGTTCCCACGTCAGCTCAGCGCATCCCATCCCGCGTCCCGTCCCCCTACGGAGCATGTCCGTGTCTTCACCCACTTCTTTCGCGAAGTACCTCAAGGTGCCCTTCTGGGCCCAGATACTCGCCGGTCTCGTCCTCGGTGTCCTGCTGGGCTGGCTGGCCCGCAGCCAGGACATATCGTGGCTGGTCACGACCCTGGAGAAGGTCGGTGACACCTTCATCGGCCTGCTGAAGCTGGCCGTCGCCCCGCTGGTCTTCTTCGCGATCCTGGTCTCGATCACCAACCTGCGGAAGGTCAACAACGCGGCCCGCCTGGCGTCTCGCACCCTCCTCTGGTTCATGATCACGTCGCTGATCGCGGTGGCCATCGGCCTCGTCATCGGTCTGGTCACCAACCCCGGCTCCGGCACCGGCCTCACCCCGGCCGACGGCGCCCGGCCCGAGCACACCGGGTCCTGGATCGACTTCCTGACCGGCATCGTGCCGACCGACGTCATCACGCCGTTCACCGAGCTGAACGTCCTGCAGATCGTCTTCATGGCCGCCGTCGCCGGCATCGCCGCCCTCCAGCTCGGCGAGAAGGCCCAGCCGATCCTCAACCTGAGCGAGTCCGTCCTCGAACTCCTCCAGAAGGCCCTGTGGTGGGTCATCCGCCTCGCCCCGCTCGGCACCGTCGGCCTCATCGGCAAAGCCATCGCCACCTACGGCTGGGACCTCATCGGCAAGTACGCCACCTTCACCGCCGACATCTACGTCGGCTGCGCCATCGTGATGTTCGTGGTCTACCCGACGCTGCTCGCCACCGTCGCCAAGGCCAGCCCGCTCCAGTTCTTCAAGGGCGCCTGGCCCGCCATCCAGCTGGCCTTCGTCTCCCGCTCCTCGGTCGGCACCATGCCGCTCACCCAGAAGGTCACCGAGCGCCTCGGCGTCCCCAAGGAGTACGCGTCCTTCGCCGTGCCGTTCGGCGCGACGACCAAGATGGACGGCTGCGCCGCGATCTACCCGGCGATCGCCGCGATCTTCGTCGCGCAGATCTTCGGCATCGACCTCGGGGTCGGCGACTACCTGCTGATCGCCTTCGTCTCGGTGGTCGGCTCCGCCGCCACGGCCGGCCTCACCGGCGCCACGGTCATGCTCACCCTGACCCTGTCCACCCTGGGCCTGCCCATGGAGGGCGTCGGCCTCCTCCTCGCCATCGACCCGATCCTGGACATGATGCGGACGGCCACGAACGTCGCCGGCCAGGCGCTCGTCCCGGTGATCGTCTCGGCCCGCGAGGGGCTGCTCGACCGCAAGGCGTACGACGAGGCGCACGCCTCGCCGATCGACGAGCCCGAGCGGGAGAAGCAGGACGCGGAGCCGGTTCCGGTCGCCGCCTGACCGTCTCGTCCCGGGCGTCGGCGTCCGGGACACCGCCGCACGGACCGTACGCTGATTCGCATGGGTGCAGGGAAGACCAAGCGGATGCCGCGTGCGGTCCGTGAGCAGCAGATGCTGGACGCCGCCGTGAGCGTCTTCGGCCGGCGCGGGTACATGGCGGCGTCGATGGACGAGATCGCCGAACTGGCGGGCGTGTCCAAGCCGTTGGTGTACCTGTACCTGAACTCGAAGGACGACCTCTTCAGCGCCTGCATCGGCCGCGAGGCCCGCGCCCTCACCGAGGCGGTGCGGGCCGGCGTGCGTCCGGGGCTCCCGGCCGACGGACAACTCTGGTCGGGGCTGCGGGCGTTCTTCACCCACACCGCGCGGCATCCGGACGCCTGGCGGGTGCTGCACCTGCACGCCCGTACGCACGGCGAGCGGTTCGCCGCCGAGGTCGCGGCGATGCGCGAGGAGATCGTCGCGTTCGTGACGCAGCTGATCGCCGCCGCGGCGCGGGACGCGCACCGGGACCCGCATCTGCCCGAGGGCGAGGTCGCCGGGCTGGCCGAGGCGCTGGTCGGCGCCGCCGAGTCGCTCGCCGACTGGGCGGGCGCCACCGAGGGCGTCACCGCCAAGCAGGCGGCGGCGACCCTGATGAACTTCGCCTGGGCCGGCCTGGGCGACCTGATGGCCGGGCGGCCCTGGTCCGCGCCGGAGGAATCCGAGCCGGTGCCGGACCCGGATGCCGAGCCGGTGGCTCAGCCGGCCGGGTAGGGCCCGACCTCGCCGGACAGGTGCAGCCGCCCGTCGCGGGCGCCGCGCAGTTCGAACCGGCCGCCCGCGCCACCGTCCCCGCCCTCGGCGCCGTACGTCACCGTCCCCGGCAACAGCACCGGGGCCCGGAACTCCGCCCGCGCCACGGCCGCGTCCGGCGTCCCGTGCTCGGCGAGGCAGCGGGCCACGGTCCACATGCCGTGCGCGATGGCCCGCGGGAAGCCGAAGAGGCGGGCGGTGAGCGGGTGCAGGTGGATCGGATTGCGGTCCCCGGACGCGGCGCCGTAGCGGCGACCGACGTCACCGGCGAGCCGCCACTCGGCGCGGACGGGGAGGGGCGCACACGGGCCCGGAGCGGCCTCGGACGGGGCTTCGGACGGGTGGGCGGCGCCCGCCGTGGTGGTCCGGTGCCGGGCCAGGTACGTGCTGCGGGACTCCCACACGACGTCCGTCCCGTCCCGCAGCTCCGTCACCACCGACGCCTCGGTGCCGCGCCGGTGCGGGGCCAGCCCCTCGACGTACACGGTGAGTTCGTACTCCGCCGTCGCGGGCATCGCGGTCCGCCGGGTGATGCCGATCGAGGTGTGGACGAGCCCGAGCAGGGGCAGCGGGAAGTCCCGGCCGCTCATCAGGCGCATGGCGAGGGGGAAGCCCAGCACGTGCGGATACGTCGGCGGGAGCGCGTCCGCGCCGGTCGCGAACCCGCACACCCGCTCGTAGGCCGCCAGCCGCGCGAGGTCCACCCGCAGGCCGGGCAGCACCAGCCGGGTGCGCGGGAAGTCCGCGTTGGGGCGGGGGCGCTTCAACGGGGACAGGAGGGCGCCGCGCGCGAGGAGCGGGGCGAGGGCGGGGAGGCCGGTCAGCGTGCTGGTGGTCGGGGCCGCGGTGGTCATCAGGCCCCCAGCAGGCTCTGGCCGCAGACCCGTACGACCTGGCCGTTGACCGCGCCGGAGGCCGGGTGGGCGAGCCAGGCGGTGGTCTCGGCGACGTCGACGGGCAGGCCGCCCTGGGCGAGGGAGTTCATGCGGCGGCCGGCCTCGCGGATGAAGAGCGGGACCGCCGCCGTCATCTTCGTCTCGATGAACCCGGGCGCCACCGCGTTCACCGTCACCCCGTGCCCGGCGAGCGCGCGCGGTGCCAGGGAGCGGACCAGGCCGACGATGCCCGCCTTGCTCGCGCCGTAGTTGGTCTGACCCGCGTTGCCCGCGAGTCCGGCGATGGAGGCCGTCGCCACGATCCGGCCGCCCCGGTTGACGGCGCCCGCCGCGAGCAGCGCGTCCGTGGTGCGCAGGACGCTCGCGAGGTTGACGTCGAGCACGGAACTCCAGCGTTCGGCGGGCATGTTGACCAGGCGCCGGTCGCGGGTGATGCCCGCGTTGTGGATGAGGACGTCGAGTCCGCCGGGCAGCGCGGCGGCGATGCGCTCGCCCGCGTCCGCGGCCGTGATGTCCAGCGCGAGGGCGGTGCCGCCGAGGCGTTCGGCGGCCCGGCGTGCCGCGTCCTCGGCCTGCGGTACGTCGAGGACGACGACCTGGGCGCCCTGCCCGGCCAGCGTCTCGGCGACCGCGGCGCCGATGCCCCGGGCGGCGCCGGTGACCAGGGCGGTGCGTCCGGCGAGGGGGAGGGTCCAGTCGTCGGGGCCGGTGTCCTCGCCCGCCGCCCCGACCTCGATCACCTGGCCGCTGACGTAGGCGGAGGCGGGGGAGAGGAGGAAGCGCAGGGTGGACTCGGCGGGCGCCGCGTCGGTGAGACGGACCAGGTTGACCGTCCTGCCCCGCCCGATCTCCTTGCCGAGCGAGCGGGTGAAGCCCTCCAACGCCTGCTGGACGGCGGCCTGGTGGTGGTCGGCGGCGTCGAGCGGGGCGCCGAGCACGACGACGCGGCCGCTCGCGGCGACGGACCGTACGACGGGGTGCAGGGCGGCGTGCACCTCGGCGAGGGCGTCGACGTCCCGTACGCCGGTGGCGTCGAGGACGACGGCGGCGGGGCGGCCGTCGTCCTCGACGGCGAGGCCCGTGCGGGCCAGGACCGGAGCGAGGGCGAGGTCCGACTTGCCGGCCGTGAGGTGGAGCAGGCCGCCGTCGAGGGCGTCCCGCCGCAGCGGAGCGGGCTGCGGCAGCCCCAGCCGGCGGGTGAGGAACCGGCCCGGTGCGGTGCCGGTGAAGCTGAGATAGCGGTCGGCCATGTCTGTCTCCCAGGCGGCTGATGGGGGTCCCCCGCGCGAGCGTGTTCGAGCGTGGGGGAGTGTCCAGGGGCCGGCGGTCGGGCTCGCGCCGCCCACTATTGCTTACTCTGGAGTAAGGTTACCGGAGGTAAGCCTATGTCACGGGTGAGGAGCAGGTCGAGATGAGCCCTCTGGCAGCGCAGCCCACGCGTCGCGTCGCGGTCCTCGGCGGGGCACGTGTCCCCTTCGCCCGCTCCGACGGGCCGTACGTCACCGCCTCCAACCAGGAGATGCTGACAGCGGCCCTGAACGGCCTGGTCGGGCGGTACGGGCTCCAGGAGCCGGGCGCGGTCGGCGAGTTCGTGGCCGGCGCGGTCCTCAAGCACAGCCGCGACTTCAACCTCGCCCGCGAGACGGTCCTCGGCTCGGCCCTCGACCCGCGTACCCCCGCCTACGACATCCAGCAGGCCTGCGGCACCGGCCTCCAGGCCGTGATCGCCGCCGCCAACAAGATCGCCCTCGGTCAGACCGAGTCGGCGATCGCGGGCGGCGCCGACACCGCGAGCGACGCCCCGCTCGGCGTCAACGACCGCCTGCGCCGCATTCTCCTGGAGGCCCGCCGGGCCAAGTCCGCCGGCGGCAGACTGAAGGCGCTGGCGAAGATCCGCCCGGGTCACCTGGTCCCCGACATCCCGCGCAACGCCGAGCCGCGCACCGGCCTGTCGATGGGCGAGCACGCCGCGGTCACCGCACGCGCCTGGTGCATCTCCCGCGAGGAACAGGACGCGTTGGCCGCCACGAGCCACCAGCGGTTGGCGGCGGCCTACGAACGCGGCCTCTTCCAGGACCTGGTGGTCCCCTTCCGGGGCCTGGCCCGCGACCAGAACCTGCGCCCCGGCTCGACGGTGGAGAAACTGGCCGCGCTCAAGCCCGTGTTCGGCCTCGACGCCCCCGGCCCCACCATGACGGCGGGCAACTCCACGCCCCTGACGGACGGCGCCGCGACGGTGCTGCTCGCGAGCGAGGAGTGGGCCGAGGCGCGGGGCGTCGAACCCCTCGCGTACCTCACGGCGTACGAGACGGCGGCCGTGGACTTCGCCGGCGGGGACGTGGCCGGCGGGGAGGACGGGCTGCTGATGGCCCCGGCGTACGCGGTCCCGCGGATGCTGGAGCGGGCCGGGCTCGGGATCGGGGACTTCGACCTGGTCGAGATCCACGAGGCGTTCGCGTCCCAGGTGCTGGCCACGCTGGCCGCCTGGGAGAAGCGGGGCCTGGAGCCGGTGGACCGGGCCCGCCTGAACGTGGCGGGCTCCTCCCTCGCCACCGGCCACCCCTTCGCCGCCACCGGCGCCCGGATCGTGGCGACCCTGGCCACGCTGCTCGCCGAACGGGAGGGGCCGGGACGCGGCCTGATCTCCGTCTGCGCGGCGGGCGGCCAGGGCGTGACGGCGATACTGGAACGAACGTGACTTACCCTCAGGTAACCCCCAACACTGCACAGCCCCGGCGCGGGAAGATCGTGAAACGCGCACCAAGTCCCCACGTGCGCACCGTACGATCCCGGAACTGACCGTCGGTAACCCCTGTCCGCGGGACCGGCGATGAACGCCTCGGCGCGCGAGGCACGTACGTCATGCAGCAGAGCGGCGACCGCAGAAGCAGTGACTGCAGGAGCAGCGACCGCAGAAGCAGAAGCAGTGTCTTTGCCGCACGTCCCAGGAGCCGCCCGTGTCCACCCCGCTTCCCTCCTTCGCCGCGTCCGCCGCCTACGCCGACTCGCCCGGCCCCACCCTGGTGGCGCCCGAGACGCGGATGCTGGACGGGGCCGTACGGGAGGCGTACGTACCGCCCTTCGCGCCCCCGGTGCGCCGCGGGTCCCTCGCCGACCTGCCCTTCGACAACGCGGCGGCGGTCCCGGGCCAGGTGGTCCTCAGCCGCCGCTCGCCGGACGGCGACTGGTCCGACGTGACGGCCGCCGAGTTCGCCGGGCAGGTGCTGGCGGTGGCCAAGGGCATGATCGCCGAGGGCCTGACACCGGGCGACCGCATCGCGATCATGGCGCGGACGACCTACGAGTGGACGCTGCTCGACTTCGCCGCGTGGGCGGCCGGCCTGGTCACCGTCCCGATCTACCCGACCTCCTCGCTCTTCCAGACGCGCTGGATCCTCCAGGACTCCGGCGCCGTCACCCTGGTCACCGAGACCACCGCGCAGGCCGCCGCCCTCGGCCCCGAGCTGGACCGCATCCCCGACCTGGGGCACCTGTGGGTGATGGAGAAGGGACACGTGGAGCGGCTCGCGGAGCTGGGCGCGCGGGTGCCGGACGCGGAGGTGGAGGTGCGCCGCGGCATGCTGAGCCCGAGCACCCTGGCCACCCTGATCTACACCTCGGGGACGACCGGCCGCCCCAAGGGCTGCGCGCTCACCCACGGCAACTTCTTCGCCGAGGTCGACAACGCGATCGAGCTGCTCTACCCCGTCTTCAAGGCGGAGACCGGCGAGGAGCCCTCGATCCTGCTCTTCCTGCCGATGTCCCACGTCTTCGGCCGCATGGTCGCCGTGGCCTGCGTCCGCGCCCGGGTCCGCCTCGGCCACGCGCCGAGCCTGAAGCCGGAGGACCTCCTGCCCGACCTGGCGGCCTTCCGCCCGACCTGCCTGCTGACCATCCCGTACATGCTGGAGAAGGTCTTCAACAGCGCCCGCGCCAAGGCCGAGTCCGGCGGCCGGGCCACGGTCTTCGACCGCGCCGTCTCGGTGGCGGTGCGCTACGGCGAGGCCAAGGAGGCCCGCCAGACCGGCACCGGCGGCGGTCCCGGCCGCGGCCTGAAGACCTCCCGCTCCTTCTACGACCCCCTCGTCTACCGGAAGATCCGCAACGCCATGGGCGGCCGGGTCAAGTACGCCATCTGCGGCGGCTCCCCGCTCGGCCGCCGCCTGGCCGCCTTCTACGCCGGGGCCGGCATCGAGATCTTCGAGGGCTACGGCCTCACCGAGACCACGGCCGCGGCCACCGTCACCCCGCCGCTCAAACCGCGCCTCGGCACCGTCGGCTGGCCCCTGCCCGGCACCCGCGTCCGTATCGCCGCCGACGGCGAGATCCTCGTCGCCGGCGAGCAGGTCCTGCACGGCTACTGGGACCCGCAGGCGGGCGGCGTCGTCCCGGCCGCCCCGGACGGCTGGTTCGCCACCGGGGACATCGGCAGCCTGGACGACGAGGGGTACCTGACGATCACCGGCCGCAAGAAGGAGCTGCTGATCACCGCGGGCGGCAAGAGCGTCGCCCCGGCCCCGCTGGAGAACTGGCTGCGCTCCCACCCCCTGATCTCCCAGTGCATCGTGCTGGGCGACCGGCGCCCCTACGTCTCCGCCCTGTTCACCCTCGACACCGACGGCCTCACCCACTGGCGCCGCATGAACGGCAAGCACCCGGTGCCGCCGGAGCTGCTGGTGGACGACGAGGAGGTCCGCGCCGTCCTCCAGCGCGCGGTCGACGAGGCCAACAAGCTGGTCTCCCGCCCGGAGTCCATCCGCCGCTTCGCGATCCTGCCCCGGGACTTCACCGAGTGGGAGGGCCATCTCACCCCCTCCATGAAGCTGCGCCGCGACGTGATCATGCGGGACTTCGCGGGAGCGGTGGAGGGGCTGTACGAGGGGCAGGACGGCCGGGGGATCAGCGGCGGGCGATGAGGCAGGCCTGCGGGACCTGCGAGGACGTGTCCGCCTCCTGGACGCGCACCGTCCGGGACAGCACGGTGAAGCCGGCCTGCTCCAGCAGCCGAGCCATCCGCTCGGGCTGCCGCCGTTCGAAGCCGAGGGCGACCGGATGCCCCCAGGGACGGTCGTGGTGGAGGGGCTCGTCGCCGACCTGGAAGCCGAGCAGCAGGTGGCCGCCCGGGGCCAGCACGCGCCCGATCTCCGCGAAGAGGTCGGGCAGCCGCTCCCACGGCGTGTGGATCGACGAGTACCAGGAGACGGCCCCCGCGAGCGCGCCGTCGGGCAGGTCCAGCTCCAGCATGGACCCCTGCTCGAACCGCAGCCCCGGATTCTCCCGGCGCGCGATCGCGAGCATCGACGCGGACAGGTCGAGGCCGAAGACCCTGAGGCCCAGCGAGGCGAGGTGCGCGGTGACCAGCCCGGGCCCGCAGCCGAGGTCGGCCACCTGCCCCTCCGGTCCCACCAGCTCGGCGAAGGCGCCCATCAGCGCCCGGTCCAGCGGGGCGTCGTCGAGCGCGGTGCGGAAGCGGGCGTGGTAGTCCTCGGCGACGGCGTCGTAGAAGGTCCGGGTGGTGGCGACGAAGGCGGGGTCGGTGGTCATGGGCGGACCCTCGTGGCAGCCACTGACACAGCCCGTGACAGCCCGGCTCCGGCGGGAAATTCAGGGAGAATTCAGAAAGGGCAGGAGCCCCGTCACCGAAAACGGCGCGGGGCTCCTTGGGTACTGCTGTCAATCAGACAGGAGTGACATTCTCCGCCTGCGGGCCCTTGGGGCCCTGCGTGACGTCGAAGGACACCTGCTGGTTCTCCTCGAGGGACCGGAAGCCGGTCGCGTTGATCGCGGAGTAGTGGACGAAGACGTCGGGGCCGCCGCCTTCCTGGGCGATGAAACCAAAGCCCTTTTCGGCGTTGAACCACTTCACGGTTCCGGTAGCCATAAGCCCTCCTTGGGCTCAAAGGGTTGCCCTGCTCCAGAACCAGCAAGTGTGAAGACTGTGAATGCCGCACAACTGCATACGTCTAGGAACGACGAGAGCCCGCGGTCACATGCTCCGCAGGCTCTGTACTGCAAGGGAAACCAAACTGCAACTTGCTGTGAGCCTAGCACGCAGGGACCCCCGCGCAACAGAGGTCAAGATCACTTCACCCGAACGTTTGAACCCCTGCGCCGTTCGGCTGACGCCGGGGGTCGGCGACCGGCGGATCCCGGGGGAGGGCTAGCCTCGCGATGTGGACAATTCTCGCACCCGGCCGCGCGTCGGCCACATCCAGTTCCTGAACTGCCTGCCCCTCTACTGGGGGCTCGCGAGAACAGGCACGCTTCTCGACTTCGAGCTGACGAAGGACACCCCGGAGAAGCTCAGCGAGCAGCTGGTGCGCGGTGATCTCGACATCGGTCCCGTCACGCTGGTCGAATTCCTGAAGAACGCCGACGACCTCGTCGCGCTCCCCGACATCGCCGTCGGCTGCGACGGCCCGGTGATGTCGTGCGTGATCGTCTCCCAGGTCCCGCTGGACCGCCTCGACGGCGCCCGGGTCGCCCTGGGCTCGACCTCGCGCACCTCCGTACGGCTGGCCCAGCTCCTCCTGGCGGAACGGTTCGGCGTACAGCCGGACTACTACACCTGCCCGCCGGACCTGAGCCTGATGATGCAGGAGGCCGACGCGGCCGTCCTCATCGGGGACGCGGCCCTGCGCGCCAACATGATCGACGGCCCGCGCTACGGCCTCGACGTGCACGACCTGGGCGCCCTGTGGAAGGAGTGGACGGGCCTGCCGTTCGTCTTCGCGGTCTGGGCGGCCCGGCGGGACTACGTGGAGCGCGAGCCGGTCATCGCCCGCAAGGTGCACGAGGCCTTCCTCGCCTCCCGGGACCTCTCCCTGGACGAGGTGGAGAAGGTCGCGGAGCAGGCCGCCCGCTGGGAGGCCTTCGACGAGGACACCCTCGCGAAGTACTTCACCACGCTCGACTTCCGCTTCGGCGGCCCGCAGCTGGAGGCGGTCACCGAGTTCGCCCGCCGCGTCGGCCCCACCACCGGCTTCCCGGCGGACGTGAAGGTCGAGCTGCTCCGGCCCTGACGCGCCCGGGCACCCGGCCCGGGCGGCCCACTACCCTGCTGGCAGGTACCGGCCGGCGTACGGGGGAGAGGTGGCGCCATGCGGCCGCTCGACGACGACGAACCCACCGTGGTGGGGCCCTACCGGCTGCTGGGCCGGCTGGGCTCCGGCGGCATGGGCCGGGTCTACCTGGGCCGCAGCGCCGGGGGCCGCACGGTCGCGGTGAAGATCGTGCACCCGCACTTCGCGCTGGACGAGGAGTTCCGGGCCCGGTTCCGGCGCGAGGTGGACGCCGCGCGCCGGGTCGGCGGCGCCTGGACCGCGCCGGTACTGGACGCGGACCCCGAGGCGCGCGTGCCGTGGGTCGCCACGGCGTACGCGGCCGGTCCCTCCCTCACGGCGGCCGTGGCGGACGGCGGCCCGCTGCCGGTGCGCTCGGTACGGGCGCTCGGCGCGGGCCTCGGCGAGGCGCTGGCGGCGGTGCACGACCTGGGCCTCGTCCACCGCGACGTCAAGCCCTCCAACGTCCTCCTCACCCTCGACGGCCCCCTCCTGATCGACTTCGGCATCGCCCGCGCCACGGAGGGCACGGCCTCCCTCACCTCCACCGGCGTGTCGATCGGCTCCCCCGGCTACATGTCGCCCGAGCAGATCCTCGGCAAGGGCGTGACGGGGGCCGCGGACGTCTTCTCCCTGGGCGCGGTACTGGCGTACGCGGCGACGGGGCAGCCGCCCTTCTCCGGGGACTCCTCGGCCGCGCTGCTCTACAAGGTCGTCCACGAGGAGCCCCGGCTGGAGGGCCTCGACGGCTTCGCCGGTCCGGGAGGTCCCGGCGGTCCCGACGTTTTCGACGGGGACCTGCGCGAGCTGGTCGCGTCCTGCCTGGCCAAGGACCCGTCCGCCCGCCCGGCCCCCGGGGAGGTGGCCCGGCGCCTGGCCCCCGAGGGCGCGGCCCGCCTGGTCACCGGCGGCTGGCTGCCGGGGGCACTGGTGGAGCGGGTCAGCCGCAGCGCCGTACGGCTGCTGAACCTGGAGGCGGCGGGGGCGGGTGCGGGTGCGGGGGAGCCCGGGGCATCGGGCCCGGTGGGCTTCAGCCGCCCGTCGGTCACGGCGGGCGGCGGGGCCGGGGTGGATGCGTCCGCGGGGATGGTGGGGGGCGGGGTCGGTGCGGATGCGTCCCGGGGGCCGGTGGGTGGCGGGGCCGGGGCGGATGTCTCCTCGGGGCTGGTGGGTGGCGGGGCCGGGCCGGACGCCTCCCAGGGACCGGTGGGTGGCGGGACCGGGGCGGACTCCCCGGGACCGGAGGGCGCGGCCCCCGCGGCCGTCGGTGCCTTCGGCCCCCCGCCGGTGATGCCGACGCCCGGGCCGCCCCCCTTCGCGTCGCCCGTCCCCGTCCCCGCGTCCTCGTCCGTCCCCGGTCCGAGGGATCCGGAACCCGGCGCCGAGCCGGGCCCGACGCACTCCCCGGGCAGGCTCGCCCTCTCCGTCGCGGCGACCTCCACGCAGGGCGCCGGCGGACGGGGCCGACGGCTCAGCTGCACGGTGGCGCTCGCGGTGGCGGGCGCGCTGGCGGCGGTGACGGTCGGGTCGGTGTTCGTCCTGGACCTGCTGCCGGGCTCGGGCGGCGACGCGAACAACGCGGGCGGCGACGACGGCTCCCACGAGCCGCCCGCCGCCACCGCCGGCACCCTGCCCGGGCGTTACGTCGGCACCTGGGAGGGCCGGGCCACCGCCCTGAACGGCAAGCTGCCGCTGGGCACCTTCCGCATCACCATCAAGCAGGCCGCCGTCGGCGAGGAGCTGGGCCGACTCCGCCAGACCGACGCGCTGGGCGGCGTCTGCGTGGACGTGATCACCCTCAAGAAGGTCACGAAGAAGCAGATCGTCGCCGATTCCGTCGGCGCCGAGGGCAACCACGACGGCTGCGACCCCGCGCCCACCACCGTCACCTTCACCCCGGTCGGCGACGACCTCGACTACGCGTCGAGGAGCGAGGAGTCGGGGCAGCCGACGGCACGGCTGTCGAAGATCGAGTAACCGGGCGGGGCCCCGCCCACCCACTGCCTCGGCCGCGACAAGCCCCTGCGATGTCTCCACCCCCGTAGTTACTACTGTGTCTGCGATACGAACATCCGACCATGAGATGACTGTTCGTCAAGGTTTCGCGACGGGGAAGGCCCGCTATGGAGACACTGCAATCGGACGATCCGCAGGAGCTCGGCAGTTACCGCCTCCTGCGAAGGCTTGGCGCCGGTGGAATGGGCCGCGTCTACCTCGCCCGATCGCCTGGTGGCCGTACCGTCGCGGTCAAGGTGGTCCGCCCCGATCTCGCGGCGGACCATGACTTCCGCGAGCGCTTCCGGCACGAGGTCGAGATCGCGAAGGCGGTCTCCGGTCGGTTCACCGCCCCCGTCGTGGATGCCGACCCGGACGCGCCTCTGCCGTGGCTTGCCACGTCGTACGTCCTCGGCCCAGACCTGACCGACGTGGTCGGGGCGCACGGGGCGTTGCCCGAGCGCACGGTGCGCGCGTTGGCTGCCGGTCTGGCCGCCGCCCTGCAGGACATTCACGCGGCAGGCCTGATGCACCGGGACCTCAAGCCTTCCAACGTCCTGCTGGCTGCCGACGGACCCCGACTCATCGACTTCGGCATCGCACGGGCGGTGGACGGCAGCCGCATGACCCAGACCGGAGTGGTGGTCGGCTCGCCCGGTTACATGTCGCCGGAGCAAGCGGTGGGCAAGGACGTCGGTGTCGCGGGCGATGTCTTCTCCCTCGGCTCCGTACTCGCGTTCGCGGCCACCGGGCGGGGTGCCTTCGGCGACGGCACGACCTCCCACGCGGGGCTCCTCTATCAGGTCGTGCACGGAGAAGCCGACCTGACGGGCGTGCCCCCGTCCTTGCTGGGGCTCGTCCGCGCCTGCCTGATGAAGGACCCGACACAGCGTCCGGCGCCGGGCGAGATAGTCACCGCGTTGGCCGGGCAGGGCATCGACGCCGCCCTCCACGACTGGCTGCCGTCGGCCGTGGCCTCGACCATCGCGACCCACGCCGCAGGGATCCTGGACCTGGAGGCACCCGAGACGCCGCGAACCGTTCTACAGTCACAGGAGCGGGCGACAACAGGCTTCGGCCCGGCACCCACCATGCTCGACGGCTCGCCGTCGACCGGAACGACCGGTCATGGCACGGCGCCCGGCGGGGCCCCGGTACCCGCGTACGGGACACCTCTGCCCGGCACCGTCCGACTCGGAGAGGCCCCGGAGTCCGCTCCTGCCCGTTCCCGGCGTCGGGTACTCGGCATGGCCGTGGGAGGCGCGGCAGCCGTTGCGGTGGTCGGCGGCGGCGTCGCGTGGGCGCTCACTTCCGGCGACGGGTCCGACGAGGCCACGGGGGCTTCGGGTGGCCATGCTGCGGCCGAGCCGGTGGAGGAGAACTTCACGACGCCGCCCGCCGGGGTGGCCCCGCAGCCGCTGTGGCACGAGTCGGCCGAGGAGGACAGCACCAGTCCGCGCGTACCGCTCCTCACCCACGAAGGACTGCTCCTGGTCAGCGGCGACCCGCTCGTGGCCTACGACGTCCGGACCGGCAAGGCCCGCTGGACCAAGGCGGGCATCTGCCGGCCCGGAGCCCAACTCCTCTTTCACGACGGCAAGGTGTTCCTCGCCGACGGCGACTACGAGGGCGCCCTGGTCGCCTACGACGTCAAGACCGGCGAAGAGGCCTGGCGCAGCCGCCTCGGCAAGCAGTTGTCCGTCGAGGACACGATCGCCATCGACGACAAGAACGTCTACGTCACCGCGACCGACCATGGTCAGGCGAAGAGCGCCACCGAGTACCGTACGGCCGTCGCGGCCGTCAGCCACACCACGGGAAAGACGGCGTGGGTCGAGCACCGGGACTGGGGCACGAAGGACTACGACGTCCAGGGCACCGCCTCGGGCAAGTACCTGGTCTACGCCGACTCCAACCTCAACCTCACCGTCCGGGACACCGCCACCGGCGGCCAGGTGTGGACCAGGAAGATCGGCGACGAGTGGTCCTGGCAGCCCACGGTCGCGAACGGCCTGGTCTTCCTCCCTGGCGATGAACTCAAGGCTGTCGACGTGGAGAAGGGCACGACGGTTTGGACACTCGACCCGGCCGGACGACGCGGCTTCGACAACCCGACGGTCGCCGACGGCGTGCTCTACGTCAGCGACCACGACGACGGCGTGTGGGCCGTCAACGTCAAGACCGGCAAGCGGAACTGGCTCTGCGACGAACTGGACGTCGACGGCCCGGAGTCGTTCCGCCGCGTGGGCTCGACCCTGTACGGCGCCACCGGCTCCGTCGACGGCGGTATCGTCGCCCTGGAGACACGCACGGGCAAGCTCCGCTGGACGTACACCGACACCAAGGCCGCCGGCGAACCGTGGCAGATAGCCCTCGCGGGCAACCGACTTCTGGCGACGCACGGCCACGAGATCTACGCGCTGCCGGCGGTGTAGCGAGGACGACGGGCCGCAGCGGCGCTTCGGTCCTGCGGCCCGTGTGGCGCGGTAGGGGCGCTCGGCACGGAGTCGCGGGGTGCGCGGGCTGCGGGACGGCGCCGACCGTGCGAAGTCGCCTAGCGCGCGGGCGAGTTTGCGGATGCGGTCGGAACGCCGGGCGTCGGGTCCGTATCCAGGCCGAGCACATGCCAGGCCGCCGGCTCATGGCTCGAAGTCCTCTGCGGGCATCGCTCTCCCGCCTCCCCGGCACAGTCATGGCACCGCAGTCCGGGGCACCCCCTAGGCGGACGGACTGTCCGTAGCCGGGGCCGGGGCCGAGGTCTCCTCCGTCGCGGGTCCCGGGACGTGCCCAGTGGAGTACCGCGCCCTTCGCCAAGGCAGCAGCAGCGCGCTCCCCAGGCAGAGCAGGCCGGCGATGAGCAGGGCACCGCGTACCCCCGCAGCCGCGGCGAGGAGACCGCCGGCGATCACGAAGGCGGCCTGGAACGTCTTCGAGCCGACGGACCAGGACGTGCCGACGCGGGACATGAAGGCGTCCGGCGTGGCCGCCATGCGGTACGTGGTGAACGACGGGTTGAAGACGCCGGCCGAGAAGAGCAGGCCGAAGTCGACCGCCACGATGACGAACACGCCGAGAGCTCCCGAGGGCGTCAGCGGCAGCAGGATCGTCCATACGGTGCGTGCGACACCGGACAGCAGCAGAACGCGGTGCTCCCCGAAGCGCCGGGTGAGCGGCGGAGTCAGGCGGGCGCCCAGCACGCCGCCCAGGCACGGCAGCCCCAGGGCGAGTCCGTACTGCCACGCCGCCAGGCCGAGGTCGTCCAGCATGAGGACGGCCATCAGCGGCGACGTCATCACGATGGATCCGCCGAAGAGCAGCGAGTTGAGGAACAGCGGCCGCAGGCCCGGGTGCCGCAGGAGGTACCGCCAACCGGCAGCGATGTCGCGGCGCAGGTGCGGGGCGGAGGCGCGGGCCGGTGGCGCGGGCTCGGGCCGCCGGATGCGGCGGACGCCCACGGCCGACCCGAGGAAGGACACCGCGTCGACCACCAACGTGGCGGCCGCGCCCAGCGCCCCGATCAGGAGTCCGCCGACGGGCGGGCCGGCGCTGACGCTGACCCATCTGGTCGTCTCGAAGAGGCTGTTGGCGTGGAGGCGGTGCTCGGCCGGGACGAGTGCCTTCAGGTGCGCCCCACTCGCCGCGTCGAACGCGACGGACGCCGCCGTCTGGAGAACGCCGACGGCACACAGGTGGGCATAGGTGAGCCCGTCGAAGGCCATGGCGGCGGGAACACTCGCCAGCACCGCGCAGCGGACCAGGTCGGCGGTGATCATGACCGGGCGCTTGTACTGGTGCTCGATACGCACACCGAGCGGCAGAGCGATGACTCCACTGGCCACCGCGGACAACGCGGCGAGCGCCGAGACCTGGAACGCGGAGCAGTCCAGCACCAGCAGAGCGATCAGCGGCAACGCCCCCATCCCGACGGCACTGCCGACCGCGCTGACCGTGAAGGCGCCCCACAGCCGCCGGAAGTCCTGCCCCAGTGCACTCCGCCCTGCCAACCGAACCTCCCGGAGTGTGAAGGCGCTCAGCGTAGTGGCTCGGAACGCCTGCTACTCGGCTCATCCGGGTCAGGCACCGGTCGGGCAGAGGATGCGTCCCCGAAGTCCGAAGCTCATGGGCGTTCACGACGCCCAGGCCGCCGGTCCTCGCAGGTCCACGACCGCGAGTATGTGCGGTTCCGGCGTGAACACGGATCCCCTTCGCCTGGAGTCCATAAAATCTCGGTAGGCTCAGCACACCCCACTTACCGGACGCCCTCGCGACCTTCTCGGTCCGCGACCAGGACCCAGGACTCCGCCCATGCCGCGACGCCGCACCCCCAGCTCTTCGAGCTCGACGGCTCCCTCGGCATCCTCCGTTTCGAGGAACCGCACGCCCCCGACCGTGCGGGTGCGGCGGCGGTCGGCCGCCGCCGGATGAGCACCGACACCGTCGTCGACATCGATCTCGTGGTCGTCCTCGTCGCCGCGCTGTGGGGCGCGGCGACGGGTGCGGTGCTGCCGCGTGCCGCCTACCGGTTCTCCGCGCCCACCGGGGAGGCGTGGCGCGAGCGCTGCCCGCAAGGGCACCCCGTCCGGGGCTGGCTCGGCCCGGCCAGGTGCGGGCAGTGCGCGGCCGGCCCCGCCTCCTACGGCCCCCGCACCGCGTCCCTCGCCACCGTCACCGCCCTCGTCTGTGCCGCCCTCGCCGCCGCCACCGGCACCCGGCCCGAGCTGGCCGTCTGGCTGCTGCTCGCCCCGGTCGGCGTACTGCTGGCCGTCGTCGACCTGAAGGTACGGCGGCTGCCCGACCCGCTCACCCTGCCGCTCGCCGGCGCCGCGCTGGTCCTGCTCGGGCTCACCGCGCTGGTGCCCGAGCACGCGGGGGAGTGGACGACCGCCCTGCTGGGCGCCCTCGCCCTGGGCGCCGGCTACCTCGTGCTGTTCCTCATCAATCCGGCCGGCATGGGCTTCGGCGACGTCAAGCTCGCCCTCACGGCCGGTGCCGCCCTCGGCTGGTACGGCTGGCCCACGCTGATGCTGGGCACCTTCGCCGGGTTCCTGCTCGGGGCGTTGTACGGCGGCGCCCTCCTCGTCGCCCGGCGCGCGGACCGCAAGACGGCCATCCCCTTCGGCCCGTTCCTCGTCGCCGGGGCCTTCCTCGGCGTCCTGGCCGGGGCGTACGCGGCCTGACCACGAGCGGGCCGAAGGCCTGGCGTACGCTGGGCAGGTCCGTCCACAACCCTTACGAACCTTGCGAAAGGGACGCCGGTGACCGAGAAGGCCGACCTTCAGCCCATCCTCGACCGCGCCGCCGCCGGTGGGCGGATCACCCCCGAAGAGGCGCTCGACCTGTACCGCGACGCCCCGCTGCACGCGCTGGGCGCCGCCGCCGACGCCGTACGCCGGCGCAGGTACGCCGGTACGGAACACATCGCGACGTACATCATCGAGCGCAACATCAACTACACGAACGTGTGCGTCACGGCGTGCAAGTTCTGCGCGTTCTACGCGGCCCCCAAGGACACCGCGAAGGGCTGGAGCCGCGACCTCGACGACATCCTGCGCCGGTGCGCGGAGACGATCGAGCTGGGCGGCACCCAGATCATGTTCCAGGGCGGCCACCACCCGGACTACGGCGTCGAGTACTACGAGAAGCACTTCGCCGCCATCAAGAAGGAGTTCCCCGAACTCGTCATCCACAGCCTGGGGGCGAGCGAGGTCGAGCACATGGCGCGGATCTCGAAGGTGTCGGTCGAGGAGGCGATCCAGCGCATCCACGCCGCCGGGCTCGACTCGTTCGCCGGTGCCGGCGCGGAACTGCTGCCCGCGCGGCCGCGCAAGGCCATCGCGCCGCTCAAGGAGTCCGGCGAGCGCTGGCTGGAGATCATGGAGATCGCGCACAACCTGGGCGTCGAGTCGACCTCCACCATGCTCATGGGCACCGGCGAGACCAACGCCGAGCGCATCGAGCACCTGCGGATGATCCGGGACGTGCAGGACCGCACCGGCGGCTTCCGCGCCTTCATCCCGTACACCTACCAGCCCGAGAACAACCACCTGAAGGGCCGCACCCAGGCCACGCTCTTCGAGTACCTGCGGATGATCGCCATCGCCCGCGTGTTCCTGGACAACGTCGCCCACATCCAGGGCTCCTGGCTGACCACCGGCAAGGAGGTCGGCCAGCTCTCCCTGCACTACGGCGCCGACGACCTCGGCTCGATCATGCTGGAGGAGAACGTCGTCTCCTCCGCCGGTGCCAAGCACCGCTCCAACCGGATGGAGATCATCGACCTCATCCGGAAGGCGGGACGGGTGCCCGCCCAGCGGGCCACCACCTACGAGCACCTGGTCGTGCACGACGACCCGGCGAACGACCCCGTCGACGAGCGGGTCGTCTCCCACATCTCGTCCACGGCCATCGAGGGCGGCACGGCCCACCCCGAGCTGAAGCTGCTGGCCTCCAACTGACGCCGCCGTGCAGACGATCCACGTCGCCGAGGCCTCTCCCGAGACGGCCGTCCTGGCCGACGGCGCGCAGCTCGCCGCCGTCGGCCCGTACGCGACACTGGCCGCCGACCACCCGCGGGCGCGGGTGCGCCGGTGGCCCGGCATCCTGACGCCCGGGCTGCTCAACCCGTACGGTCCGGAACTGCTGGAGCAGGCGTACCACCCCGACCCGCGTGAAGCGGACCGGCTGGGCACCGAGCCGGTCTTCGGGGAGCGCGCGCAGGCACTCCTTGCCGCGAACGCGTCCGCGCGGGGCGCCAGCGCGCGCCGAGGGGTACA
Organism: Streptomyces sp. KPB2; assembly: GCF_003950055.1. Lineage (NCBI taxonomy): Bacteria > Bacillati > Actinomycetota > Actinomycetes > Kitasatosporales > Streptomycetaceae > Streptomyces > Streptomyces sp. KPB2. The sequence continues at coordinate 3,554,636 of NZ_CP034353.1, read as the reverse complement.
ACGCATGCTGGCGCACGGCACGGTCGCCGTCGCCGGTGAACTGCGCAGCCGCGCGGCCCTGGACGCGGTGCGCGGAGCGGGACTCGCCCTGGCGGGACGTCCGGCGGGGCTGCCCGGGCCCGCGTCGTTCTCACCGGTGCCGCTGGTGCTGCTGCCCGGGCTCGCTCCGGGCAAGCCGGCGCGGTTCGCGGTGTTCGACGTACCCGACCGGGCCGCGCTCGTGCGGGACGGCGCGTCCACGTGCGTGGCCACCGTCGTGGGCGGCCGGCTGGTCTACCGGGGGCGCTGAGCGCGCGGCCCCGTGGGCCTCGTCCGAGGGTCCCGGCCTACGCGCCGAACGCCGTCCCGAACGCCCCGTCCTCCTGCTCCACGCCGCTGCACGTGGTGAGCGCGTCGGTGGCCGACGCGTCCTCGGCGCACGGCTGGTCCCGGAAGGCCGCCCACATCGACACCCAGGCGATGCCCTTCTCCTCGGCGAACGCGCGGACCTCGGCCGCGTCGTCGAGCGTGAAGGTCTCCCCGGCGACGTCGTTGACGCCGAGCATCGAGGTGAGGGCCATGCCCCGCCAGGCATCCGCGTCGGAGGTGCCGAAGACGTCCCGGAGCTGGGTGTGGGCGGCCTTCGCCGAGGTCAGGGCGTAGTCGCCCATGTCGTCCGTGTACGACTCGCCGTAGTTCATGGTCATGAGGTTGACCGTGGAGACCTGTACGCCGTGGTCGTTGGCGGACGCCAGCAGCGCCAGGCCGTCGGTGTCCAGCCCGGAGGGCATGACGGGCAGGGTGAACGAGACCTCCAGGTCGCTCCGTTGCTCCTGGAGCAACGCGATCGCCCGCGAACGCAGGGCGCGGGAGCCGGCGTCGGCCAGCTCGTCGCCCTCGATGTCGAAGTCCGCCCGCGTCGAACCGGCCGCGTCCAGGGCCGCGCCGTACGCCGCCGCCAGGGCCGGAGCGCTGTCGCAGGCCGCCGCCAGCTCCGTACCGGAGGAGCCGCCGAAGGAGACGCGGACGGTGGCACCGGACGACTCGAGCTCCGCGACGCGGGAGGCGACGGAGGTGTCGTCGATGTCCTGGACGCCGTTCCAGCGGGGGGTGCAGCCGTCGTCCTCCCCGGACGCTATGACGAACGCCAGGTTGTACGTCGCCGGGGAGCCCGCCGTGTCGGTGGGGGAGGCCGTGGTGGCGCTGACGTAGGGGGCGTAGGCGGTGGCCGGCGACGACGAACCGGACGGTGCGGCGGGGGTGGGGGCGGAGTCGGTGCCGCCGTCCTGTGCGGCGCAGCCCGCGGTGGCCAGGGCGAGCAACAGGGCGCACCCGGCCGCCGCGTTCCGGTGAACCCTCATGAGCGCACTCTCCCGTTCTCGTCCGTTGTCGTCGTCGGACCAGTGAAGGTGCCACGCCTTTCTGGGACTTCGCTGAGGAAAGGGCGCCGTTCGGCGTCGTCTCCCAGCAGGCGCACAGGAACGGCCGCTTTTCACCGGGATCTCTCAAGGAACTGCCAGTTCGCGACAGGTAAGGATCCCTAACGTCCGGGGAATGCAATCCGAGCCTGCCTCCGCCTCCCGTGCCGCCACGCGCGGTCGCCGTCGCAAACGCGGCAAAGGGTCCGCCGAAGGGCCCGTGTTCGTCGACAGCACCGGACGACGGGCGCGGCTGCTGCGCCGGCTCGGGCTCCTGCTCGGGGCCGTGTGCGTCGGCTACACGGCCGTCCTCGGCCTGGCCTTCATGGGCGTCGGCATCTCGGTCAACCCGTCCTCGCTGCTGCCCTTCGGTGCCGGTGGAGGCGGTGGAGGTGGTGGACCGGAGGGCGGTCCGGGCCCCGGCGGCGGCACGCGTCCACAGGGCGGCGGCGCCGCTCCCACGGACGTCCCGCCGAGCCCCGCGCCCGCCGCCTCCTCCAGCGCGGCGCCCAGTGCCGGTTCCAGCACTGCTCCAAGCACCGATCCCAGCACTGCTCCCAGCGCCGCTCCCACCTTCACCCTCACCGACCGACCGGACGCCCGCACCTCATGACCACGCCCACCACGCCTCCCCCCACCCCGCCCGCGCGGGGCCGCCGCCGTGCGCCCTCCCGCATGGAACGGGCCGCCGGCCGGGCCGCCGCGCTGCAACGCCCGCGCGTCCTCCTCGCCCTGCTGCTCCTGCTCGCGCTGACCTGCGTGATGCTCCTCGACGGCTATCTGCGCGCCGAGGTCGGCGGCGACCAGCGCGTGCGCACCGGCGCCTCGGCGAGCGACGTCCCCGACGCCGTACTCGACGGCGGGCCGATCCTCACCTTCCCCGGCGGACAGGCCACCACCGTCTCCGTCCCGGACAAGACGATCGTGCTGACCTTCGACGACGGCCCCGACCCCACCTGGACGCCCCAGGTGCTGGACATCCTGGAGAAGTACGACGTGCCCGGCACGTTCTTCCTGGTCGGCTCAATGGTCGCGCGCCACCCGGGCATCGTGCGGGACATGGTCGAACAGGGCAACGAGGTGGGCGTCCACACCTTCACCCACGTCGACCTCTCCTACCAGAGCCAGGCCCGCGTCACCCGCGAGATCGAGCAGACCCAGCTGGCCCTGGCGGGCGCGGCCGGCATCACCACCACACTCTTCCGGGCGCCGTACTCCTCCCAGACGGACGCCATCGACAACTACAGCTGGCCCGTCTACGAGAGCCTCGGAGAGGACGGCTACACCAGCGTCTTCATCGACACCGACAGCGACGACTGGAAACGGCCCGGCGTCTCGAAGATCGTCGAGTGGGCCACGCCGGAGGACGGCGAGGGCGCCTCCGTCCTCTTCCACGACGCCGGTGGCGAGCGGTCGCAGACGATCGAGGCGCTGCCCAAGTACATCGAGAAGATGAAGGCGAAGGGCTACACCTTCACCACCGTCAGCGGTGTCATGGCCGATCAGCAGCCCACCGGCGCCGGACCCGCCGACGAGCAGGGCCTCCAGGCCGCCCACCACGAGGCCACCGGCGCCACCCTCTACGAGGGCAAGGCGCTGATCGCGGCCGTCGCCGTCGCCGAGTGGACGGTGCCGGCGCTGTCGGCCGGGCTGGTGATCGTGGGCGTGGCCGTCATCGGCCGGTTCGCGATGATGCTGGTCCTCGCCCGCCGCCATCACCGGCAGCGCAACAGACGCCGCTTCGGCTGGGGCCCGCCCGTCACCGGGCCGGTCAGCGTGATCGTTCCGGCGTACAACGAGAAGGAGTGCATCGAGGCGACCCTGAGATCGCTGACGCGCAGTACCCACCCCGTCGAGATCGTCGTCGTGGACGACGGCTCGACGGACGGCACGGCGGACATCGCCGAGTCCCTGGGGCTGCCCGGCGTCCGCGTCGTGCGGCAGGCCAACGCGGGCAAGCCCGCCGCCCTCAACAACGGCGTCCGGCACGCCCGGTACGACATCGTCGTGATGATGGACGGCGACACCGTCTTCGAGCCGGACACCGTGCGGCACCTGGTGCAGCCCTTCGCCGACCCCTCCGTCGGCGCGGTCGCGGGCAACGCCAAGGTCGGCAACCGGCGCACCCTCATCGGCGCCTGGCAGCACATCGAGTACGTGATGGGCTTCAACCTCGACCGGCGCATGTACGACCTGCTGCGCTGCATGCCCACCATCCCCGGCGCGATCGGCGCCTTCCGGCGCGAGGCCGTCCTCCAGGTGGGCGGCATGAGCGACGACACCCTCGCCGAGGACACCGACATCACCATCGCCCTGCACCGCGCGGGCTGGCGGGTCGTCTACGAGGAGCACGCCCGCGCCTGGACGGAGGCGCCCGGGTCGCTCGGCCAGCTCTGGTCACAGCGCTACCGCTGGTCCTACGGCACGATGCAGGCGCTGTGGAAGCACCGCCGGTCCCTGACGGACAAGGGGCCCTCGGGCCGCTTCGGGCGGGTCGGGATGCCGCTGGTCGTGCTCTTCCAGGTGGTCACGCCGGTCTTCGCCCCGCTCATCGACGTGTTCACCCTCTACTCGATGCTCTTCGTCGACTTCCGCGCGGCGCTCCTGGCGTGGCTCGCGGTGCTGGGCGTGCAGCTGGTGTGCGCGGCGTACGCCTTCCGCCTCGACCGGGAGAAGTACCGGTACCTGCTGATGATGCCGCTCCAGCAACTGGCCTACCGGCAGATGATGTACCTCGTCCTCATCCACTCCTGCGTCACCGCCCTGACCGGCGGGCGACTGCGCTGGCAGAAGCTGAAACGGACGGGCGAGGTGGGGACCGGGGCGGGGGCCGGGTGATGGGGGCGCACAGCAAGGGCGCCGTGCGGACGGTGCGCACCGTCCGGGGCGAGGGGGATGCCGGCCCGGCGGCACGGGACCGGTACTTCGACACCCTGCGCGCCCTCGCCCTCGTCCGCGTGGTCGCCTACCACGCCTTCGGCTGGGCCTGGGCGGGGCTGGTCTTCCCCGCCATGGGGGTCATGTTCGGGCTGGCCGGCACCCTGATGGCCCGGTCGCTGCGGCGGCCCGCGGGCGCGGTGATCCGGAGCCGACTGCGCCGCCTGCTGCCGCCGTTCTGGTGCTGGGGCCTGTTCGTGGTGGGCGCGATGATGGTGCGCGGCTGGATGCCGGGGTGGCAGCTCGTCTACTGGGTGGTGCCGCTCGGCGACCCGCCGGGCAGCGCCTGGGGCGAGCAGGCCTGGGAGATCCTCTGGTACCTGCGGACGTACCTGTGGTTCGTCCTGCTCTCGCCGCTGCTGCTGAGGCTCTTCCGGCTCGCGCCCGTGCCGGTGCTGCTGCTGTCCCTCGCCCCGATCGCCGTCCTCCAGTTCCTCTGGCAGCCGCCGGACGACCGCTTCGGCACCGGGCTGCTCGACCTGGCGACGTACCTCTTCTGCTGGGTGCTGGGCTTCGCACACCGCGACGGTGTCCTGGCCCGGCTGAAGCCGCTCCCCGTCGTCGTCCTGTCGCTCGCGGCGCTCGCCTGCGGTGCCTGGTACGCGTTCGCGCACCGGGCCGAGTACGGCACCTACGACCTCGACGACATCCCGTTCGCCCAGGCCTTCTGGTCGGCCGGGTTCGTGACGCTGCTGATGTACTCCAAGGCGCGGCTCGGGGCGGACTTCTCCGGGCTGGTCCGGCTGCGGCGGCTGGACCGGTTGGTGACCGTGTTCAACGCCCGCGCGGTGACGGTCTACCTCTGGCACGAGCTGGCCCTCGTCCTGGCCGTGCCGCTGATCGACCGGCTCTGGGACGTACCGGCCTTCGAGGCGTACCTGCCGCTGGAGAGCCAGTGGTTCCTGCTGGGCGTCGGGTGGGTCCTGATCGCGGTGTTCGTGCTGCTCTTCGGATGGGTGGAGGACGTCGCCGCGCGGAAGAGGGCACGGCTGCTGCCGTGAGCCCGTCCGCGGCGGCAGGGGGAGGTGCTGCAACAATGGGCCCGTGACCCGCGCTTCCCTGAACAAGCAGCCGCACGAAGTCGCCTCGATGTTCGACCACGTCGCGGAACGGTACGACCTGACGAACGCCGTGCTCTCGCTCGGCCAGGACCGGGCGTGGCGCAAGGCGGTCGCCCAGGCCGTCGACGCCCGCCCGGCGCAGAAGGTCCTCGACCTGGCGGCCGGCACGGCGACCTCGTCGCTGCCCTTCGCCCGCACCGGCGCCTACGTCGTCCCCTGCGACTTCTCCCAGGGCATGCTCCAGGTCGGCAAGGAACGGCACTCCTGGCTGCCGTTCACCGCGGGCGACGCGACGCGGCTGCCGTTCAAGGACGACGTCTTCGACGCCGTCACCATCTCCTTCGGGCTGCGCAACGTGCAGGACACGGACGCCGCGCTGCGCGAGATGTACCGGGTGACGCGGCCCGGCGGCCGGGTCGTCATCTGCGAGTTCTCGCACCCGACCTGGGCGCCGTTCCGCACCGTCTACACCGAGTACCTGATGCGCGCCCTGCCGCCGGTCGCCCGCGCGGTGTCGTCCAACCCCGACGCGTACGTCTACCTCGCCGAGTCCATCCGCGCCTGGCCCGACCAGGCGGCGCTCGCCGGGCGGCTCGGCAAGGCCGGCTGGTCGAAGGTGGCCTGGCGCAACCTGACGGGCGGCGTGGTGACGCTGCACCGAGGGTTCAAGACGAGCTGAGCACGGCCCGCCGGGCGCACCTCACGGCAGGCCGACGGCGGCGCAGTACGACGGTGCGTCCCCCGGCTCCGCCAGCTCCCGGCGCAGCCCGCCCGGCGGCGGACGCGGCACGCGCGGCTCACGGATGCCCCCGCCGCCCTCGCCCTCCCCGAAGTCGAACCACACGTACACCGTCGACTCCCGCGGCACCTGCGCCCCGGGCCGCGGATACTGCCGTACGACGTGGTCGACGACGGCGACCCGGAGATCGGGCCGGTCCGGCGCGTGCAGGGACAGGCCCCGCACGTGGGCGGTCTCGTACGCGTCCACGGCCATGAGGCCGACCAGGCGCGGGACGCGGACATCGGGCTTCTCGGATACCAGGCGCACGGACGTCACCCCCAGCGGTACCCGGCAGAGTAGCGCCGCCGGGCACCACCCGGAAGCATCAAGTGGCTGACTGTGACGTATGGTTGCTCTGCGTCACGAGGGGTCCCTGCTACGGGTGCAGGGAGAGGCGGTAGCAGTGCCCCCGCCGCTCGGAGGACGGGATCGTGAAGACCTCGCCGAGCCGCATGCCGAGGCGCTCCGTGACCGCGATGGACCGGGCGTTGCGCGCGTCGACCATCGCGACCACCTCCGCCACCCCGGCCGCCCGCACCCGTTGGAGGGTCTCCCGGGCCGCCGCCGTGACGTAGCCCTTGCCCCAGTGCGCCCGCCCGAGCCGCCAGCCGATCTCGATCTCGCCCTTGGGGCCCCAGTCCCCGGGCCACGGCTGGGCGCCGGTGAAGCCCATGACCTGCCCGGACTCGTCCACCATGGTCCACAGGCAGAAGCCGTGCTCGGCGTCGTGCCGGCGCTGGCGGGCGGTCAGCTCCTCGTAGACGGACAGCTCCGCGGACCGCCCGCCGTGGAACTCCATGACGTCCGGGTCGTCGAAGATCCGGTGCCAGACGACGGCGTCCTCGTCGGTGGGAACGCGCAACCGTACGGCGGGGAGAGGTCGCTTCACTGGGCAGCCCTTCAGCCGGGTGATCGGTGACGCTGAATAGACTGCCCATGACCAGTGCCGGTCGGCACGCAGATTCCGAACTTGGGGAGATCCCGCCGTGACCGTCGAGACTGAGCCGCTCTCCGAGAACACCGCCGACGTCATCGTGGTGGGCGCGGGGCCGGCCGGCTCCACCACCGCGTACCACCTGGCCAAGTCGGGACTCGACGTCCTGCTGCTGGAGAAGACCGCCTTTCCCAGGGAGAAGGTCTGCGGCGACGGCCTCACCCCGCGCGCCGTCAAACAGCTCGTCGCCATGGGCATCGACATCTCCGAGGAGGCCGGCTGGCTGCGCAACAAGGGCCTGCGCATCATCGGCGGCGGCTCCCGCCTCCAGCTGGACTGGCCGGATCTGGCCTCCTTCCCCGACTACGGACTCGTCCGCAAGCGCGACGACTTCGACGAGCAGCTCGCCCGGCAGGCCCAGAAGGCCGGCGCCCGGCTGTACGAGCGCTGCAACGTCGGCGCGCCGATCGTCGACGACCGCACCGGCCGCATCACCGGCGTGAAGGCCAAGCTGGGCGAGGACAAGCGCGAGGTCACCTTCCACGCGCCGCTGGTCGTGGCCGCCGACGGCAACTCCACCCGGCTGTCCCTGGCGATGGGCCTGCACCGCCGCGAGGACCGGCCCATGGGCGTCGCCGTGCGCACGTACTTCACCTCGCCCCGCCACGACGACGACTACCTGGAGTCCTGGCTGGAGCTGTGGGACCGGCGCGGCCCGCAGGACCGCCTGCTGCCGGGCTACGGCTGGATCTTCGGCATGGGCGACGGCACCTCGAACGTCGGCCTCGGTGTCCTCAACACCTCCGCCGCCTTCAAGGAGCTGGACTGGCGCGAGATCCTCAAGGCCTGGTGCGCGTCCATGCCGGAGGACTGGGGCTACACCCCGGACAACATGACCGGCCCGATCCGCGGCGCCGCGCTGCCCATGGCCTTCAACCGCCAGCCCCACTACACCAAGGGCCTGCTCCTCGTCGGCGACGCCGGCGGCCTGGTGAACCCCTTCAACGGCGAGGGCATCGCCTACGCCATGGAGTCCGGCCAGATCGCCGCCGACGTCGTCGTCCAGGCCCACGCGCGGGCCACGCCGGCCCAGCGCGAGATCGCCCTGCAGCGCTACCCGCGCGTCCTGAAGGACACCTACGGCGGCTACTACACGCTGGGCCGGGCCTTCGTGAAGCTCATCGGCAACCCGAAGGTCATGCAGATCGCGACCCAGCGCGGCCTCACCCACCCGATCCTGATGAAGTTCACCCTGAAGATGCTCGCCAACCTGACGGACCCGACGGGCGGCGACGCGATGGACCGCATCATCAACGGACTGAGCAAGGTCGCGCCGAAGGCCTGACCGGCTGCCCGGTCAGGCGAACGCCGCCGCGTTGGCGGCCCGGCGCGCGAAGACCTCCTCGCGCCGGTCCGCCGACTGCCGCAGCGCCGCCTTCCGTTCCCGGCCGGAGAGCCGGTCCAGGTAGACCTGTCCGTTCACATGGTCGGTCTCGTGGGCGAGACAGCGCGCGAAGTAACCGGTGCCCTCGACGACGAGGGGAGCGCCGTCCTTGTCCAGGCCCCGCACGACGGCCCGGTCGGGCCGCGGTACGGCCATGACGGCGCCCGGCACCGACAGGCACCCCTCGCCCTCGTCCAGCAGCCGGCGCGCGGCCGGGTCGAGGGGTTCCAGCACCGGGTTGACGATGTGTCCGACATGTCGGACACCGTCGTCGTCCGGGCAGTCGTAGACGAACAGGCGCAGGTCGACCCCGACCTGATTGGCCGCCAGCCCGGCCCCTTCGGCGACATACATCGTGCGGAACATGTCGTCGACGAGCGCGGCGAGGTCCGGCCCGAACTCCGTGACGTCACGGCACGGCCGGTGCAGCACCCCCTCGCCGACCTCGGTGACGCGCCGGACCGATCCGCGCCGGGCCTCGGGCGCGAACGGGGGGTAGGAGGCGGTGGGCCGCCCCTGTACGAACACACTCGGCATGACGTTCTCTCCTGGTCTCGTGGACGGGCCGGAGGGAACCGGCCCGCGCCGAGCATGCCAGGAGCCCGCGAAGGGCCGCAGCCCCCGAGCGGCTGCGGCCCTTTTCGCGTGTGCGAGCGGGTACGGGTGGGTGCGGGTTACAGCACGCGCACCGCGCCGCTCGGCGGGTCGTACGACAGCGGCCTCTCGACGACACCGGTGGAGGAGTTCTGCGCGCCGACGAACATGCCGCCGCCGACGTAGACGCCCACGTGGTAGGCGCTGCCCGCGCCGCCCCAGTACAGGATGTCGCCCGGCTGGAGGTTGTCCAGCCCGACCTGGGTGCCGGCCGTCGACTGGGCCTGCGAGACGCGGGGCAGGCTGATGCCGACCTGCTTGAAGGCGGCCTGCACGAGACCGGAGCAGTCGTAGGCGGACGGGCCGGTGGCGCCGGAGACGTACGCCTTGCCGACCTGGGCCTGCACGAAGGAGACGACGGCGGCGGCCGAACCGGTCGCCGTGGAGGTGCTGGTGCTGGTGCTGCTGCCCGTGCCGGTGGAGGAGCCGGTGTCCGAGGAAGCGCTCAGGGTGGTGCGCTCGGCGGCACGCGAGGCGCGCTCGGCGGCCTCCTTGCGTGCGGCCTCCTCGGCCTTCTTCTTGGCTTCGGCGGCCTTCTTCTTGGCCTCGGCGAGGTCCGCCTTGGCCTGCTTGGCGGCCTTGGCGGCCGCCGCGTCACGCTCGGCCTGCAGCTGGTAGCTCGCGGCCGCCTGCTGCGTGACGTCCGCGGACTGGGCGACCTGAGCGGCCAGGTCGGCCGTCAGGGTGGGCAGTTCGAGGGTCTGCGTCACCGGTTCGGCCGCGTGGGCCGCCCCCGACGCACCGGCCACTGCCAGGGTGCTGAGGACGCCACCGGCAACTCCGGTCCGCATCGCGATCGTCGACGCGCTGCGGCGGGGCTTCCGGTGGCTGCGTATGTGAGCGGTGTGGGACATAGGGACAACCGGTATCAGTAGCTCCTCCATACCTTCAAGAAACGTGTGCTGCGCCACAGTTGTTCAATCAGGCCGCCGAATCCCGGGCGTGTCGCTCTTTATTGACGCCGTAACGGACATTGCGGACGGGCCGTAACCGGCCTGTGATCACGGTCTTTGATCGTTACGCCCGAATTGCCCCGCGCTTACCACTTGTTGGGACACTTGGCCAAGCCCGGTTCTCAGACGCCTCTCATGGATGTGGCACAGGTCACGGAACGGTTACCCCGGCGCGCGCGTCCGTCGCGTGCGAGGCGCCCGGGCCGCCGCGGTCCGCGAGAGGCCGCGCGCTCGTGAACGCGCGCACGTGTCCACATCGCCCCCGGCCCCTCCCTCTCACGTGTGAACGCCTCCTCTATCAAGGGTGGGCGTCCAGCGCCAATTTGCATGCAAGGGAACCATCTTGATATGGAGACGCCCCTTGCTCGCCCCCTCTGGCCAGCAGCGACGAGCGAAATTGTCACCTCTGGTGATCAGGTGAACGCTTCTTGTGTGAAGATCACTGCTCATCCGACTTCATGATCGTTCGGCAGGTGGTGGAGATCACAAAGCTTGTGCAATACCCCGTGTCGCAGATCACAGAGCGTCGGGCATAGGATGCGAGGCAGTTGGGCTTGTGACCTGCTTCACATGTTCGCGATCTTCGTCGGGACGGGCGTGGCTCGTGGGGCTGTTGGGGCGGCTGTGAGTCCAGTGCAACCGCCAGCAGTCAGTGCCGACTGAGAGGAGCGAGGAGCGGTGAACGCGTATGCGCCCATCCTCGTACTGGGAGCCCTCGGGGCAGGCTTTGCGATCTTCTCCGTGGTGATGGCCACGCTGATCGGTCCGAAGCGGTACAACCGGGCGAAGCTCGAGGCCTACGAGTGCGGCATCGAGCCGACCCCCACGCCGGCCGGCGGCGGGCGCTTCCCCATCAAGTACTACCTGACGGCGATGCTCTTCATCATCTTCGATATCGAGATCGTCTTCCTCTACCCCTGGGCCGTCACCTTCGACGCCCTGGGGATTTTCGGGCTCGTGGAGATGCTGCTCTTCGTGCTCACCGTCTTCGTCGCGTACGCGTACGTATGGCGGCGCGGCGGCCTGGAATGGGACTGAGGGGCCTTTGACATGGGACTCGAAGAAAAACTGCCGAGCGGCTTCCTGCTGACCACCGTCGAGCAGGCCGCGGGCTGGGTGCGCAAGTCGTCCGTCTTCCCGGCCACGTTCGGCCTCGCCTGCTGTGCCATCGAGATGATGACCACCGGCGCCGGCCGCTACGACCTGGCGCGCTTCGGCATGGAGGTCTTCCGCGGCTCGCCGCGGCAGGCGGACCTGATGATCGTCGCGGGCCGGGTCAGCCAGAAGATGGCGCCGGTGCTGCGGCAGGTCTACGACCAGATGCCGAACCCGAAGTGGGTCATCTCCATGGGGGTCTGCGCCTCCTCCGGCGGCATGTTCAACAACTACGCCATCGTCCAGGGCGTCGACCACGTCGTCCCGGTCGACATCTACCTCCCCGGCTGCCCGCCGCGGCCCGAGATGCTGATGGACGCCATTCTCAAGCTCCACCAGAAGATCCAGGGCTCCAAGCTCGGGGTGAACGCGGAGGAAGCGGCCCGCGAGGCGGAGGAGGCGGCGCTCAAGGCCCTGCCCACGATCGAGATGAAGGGGCTGCTGCGGTGAGCGACGCGAACAACACCGCGGGTGACGCGGGCGACGTCAATCCCGAGAAGGAACTGTCCGCCGAGAACCTCCCGGGCCAGCGCGGCCAGGGCGGCGAGGAGATCCGCGTCCAGCGCGGCATGTTCGGCGCCAACAACGGCGGCGACACCTCCGGCTACGGCGGCCTGGTCCGCTCCGTCCGGCTCCCCGGACCGGCGACCCGCCCCTACGGGGGCTGGTTCGACGAGGTCGCCGACGAACTCGAGGGCGCGCTGGAGGAGCAGGGGCTCCTGCCCGACAACGCCATCGAGAAGACGGTCGTCGACCGCGGCGAGCTGACCTTCCACATCGAGCGCGAGCACCTGGTCCGCGTCGCCCGCACCCTGCGCGACGACCCGGCCCTGCGCTTCGAGCTGTGCACCGGCGTCAGCGGCGTCCACTACCCGCACGACAAGGGCCGCGAGCTGCACGCCGTCTACCACCTGCGCTCGATCACCCACAACCGGCTGATCCGCCTCGAAGTCAGCGCACCCGACGCCGACCCGCACATCCCGTCGCTCTTCCCGGTCTACCCGACGAACGACTGGCACGAGCGCGAGACGTACGACTTCTTCGGCATCGTCTTCGACGGTCACCCGGCCCTGACGCGGATCATGATGCCGGACGACTGGCAGGGCTTTCCGCAGCGCAAGGACTATCCCCTCGGCGGCATCCCCGTCGAGTACAAGGGCGCCCAGATCCCGGCTCCGGACCAGCGGAGGTCGTACTCGTGAGCACTTCCCACGCCTCCCCGAGGGAGACGACCGAAGGCACCGTCTACACGGTCACCGGCGGCGACTGGGACGAGGTGGTCCAGTCCGCGGCCCGCGCCGACGACGAGCGCATCGTCGTCAACATGGGCCCGCAGCACCCGTCCACGCACGGCGTGCTCCGCCTCATCCTGGAGATCGACGGCGAGACGGTCACCGAGGCCCGCTGCGGCATCGGCTACCTGCACACCGGCATCGAGAAGAACCTCGAGTACCGGACCTGGACGCAGGGCACCACGTTCGTGACGCGCATGGACTACCTGACGCCGTTCTTCAACGAGGCGGCGTACTGCCTGGGCGTCGAGAAGCTCCTCGGCATCGAGGACCAGATCCCGGACCGGGCCACGATCATCCGGGTCATGCTCATGGAGCTGAACCGGCTCTCCTCGCACCTGGTGGCCATCGCCACCGGCGGCATGGAGCTGGGCGCCACCACGATCATGATCTACGGCTTCCGCGATCGTGAACTGATTCTCGACATCTACGAGCTGATCACCGGCCTGCGGATGAACCACGCGTACATCCGCCCGGGCGGACTCGCCCAGGACCTGCCCCCGGGCGCGGTGGACCAGATCCGCGAGTTCGTGAAGAAGATGAAGAAGAACCTCCCGGAGTACGACAAGCTCGCCACCGGGAACCCCATCTTCAAGGCCCGCATGCAGGACGTCGGCTACCTCGACCTGGCCGGCTGCATGGCGCTGGGCGCCACCGGTCCCGTCCTCAGGTCCACCGGTCTCCCGCACGACCTGCGCAAGACCCAGCCGTACTGCGGCTACGAGACGTACGACTTCGACGTCCCGACCGCCGACACCTGCGACTCCTACGGCCGCTTCCTGATCCGGCTGGAGGAGATGCGCCAGTCGCTCCGCATCGTCGAGCAGTGCCTGGACCGGCTCCAGCCCGGCCCGGTCATGGTCGCCGACAAGAAGATCGCCTGGCCCGCGCAGCTCGCCCTGGGGCCGGACGGTCTCGGCAACTCCCTCGACCACATCAAGAAGATCATGGGCACCTCCATGGAGGCCCTGATCCACCACTTCAAGCTGGTCACCGAGGGCTTCCGGGTGCCGCCGGGACAGGCGTACACGGCGGTCGAGTCGCCCAAGGGCGAACTCGGGGTGCACGTCGTCTCCGACGGCGGCACCCGCCCCTTCCGGGTCCACTTCCGCGACCCGTCCTTCACCAACCTGCAGGCCATGGCGGCGATGTGCGAGGGCGGCCAGGTCGCCGACGTCATCGTGGCCGTGGCGTCCATCGACCCCGTGATGGGAGGCGTCGACCGGTGACCACCTCTTCTTCGGAGCGGGGCGTCAGCCTGGGCATGCCGGAACTGCCCGCGCCCGCCTACCCGGACGACGTCCGGGCCCGGCTGGAGACCGACGCGCGCGAGATCATCGCCCGCTACCCGGACTCCCGGTCCGCCCTCCTGCCGCTGCTGCACCTCGTGCAGTCGGAGGAGGGACACGTCACGCGCACCGGGATGCGGTTCTGCGCGGACATGCTGGACCTCACCACCGCCGAGGTCACCGCGGTCGCCACCTTCTACACCATGTACCGGCGCGGGCCGAGCGGCGACTACCAGGTCGGCGTGTGCACCAACACGCTGTGCGCGGTGATGGGCGGCGACGCCATCTTCGAGTCCCTCCAGGAGCATCTCGGCGTCGGCAACGGCGAGACCACCGAGGACGGCAAGGTCACCCTGGAGCACATCGAGTGCAACGCGGCCTGCGACTTCGCCCCGGTCGTGATGGTCAACTGGGAGTTCTTCGACAACCAGACCCCGGCGAGCGTCAAGGCCCTCGTCGACGACCTGCGCGCGGGACGGCCGGTGACGCCCACGCGCGGTGCGCCGCTGTGCACCTTCAAGGAGACCGCCCGGATCCTGGCGGGCTTTCCCGACGAGCGGGACGGCGCCGTCGCGGCCGGCGGCAGCGCGGGTCCCGCCTCCCTGGCCGGGCTCAAGCTCGCCAAGGGCGAGGCGTCCGCCGCGCGCGTGGTGCACCCGCGGGACGGCGGACCGCACGACGCGTCGCAGGACCGGGCCGTGCACGACCCGTCCCCGACGGAACACCTCAGCTCGCACGACGCGCCGCAGGACACATCGGCATCCGACCCTTCCCACCCGGCAGGGCCTACCGCCGAGGAGGGGGAGTGATGACCGTGGCAGCCGAGATCAGGGGCAGCAGCCCGGAGAAGCTGCTCGCACCCGTGCTGTCGGCCTTCTGGGACGAGGACGAGTCCTGGACTCTCGACGTCTACCGGAGGCACGAGGGGTACGAGGGGCTCCGCAAGGCGCTGGCGATGGCGCCGGACGACCTGATCGCGTACGTCAAGGAGTCCGGTCTGCGCGGACGCGGCGGTGCCGGGTTCCCGACGGGGATGAAGTGGCAGTTCATTCCCCAGGGGGACGGCAAGCCTCACTATCTAGTTGTCAACGCCGACGAATCGGAGCCGGGGACCTGCAAGGACATCCCGCTCCTCTTCGCGAACCCGCACAGCCTCATCGAGGGCATCGTCATCGCGTGTTACGCCATCAGGTCTTCGCATGCCTTCATCTACCTGCGTGGTGAAGTCGTCCCAGTGCTGCGGCGGTTGCACGAGGCCGTGCGCGAGGCCTACGCGGCCGGCTTCCTCGGCGAGAACATCCTGGGCAGCGGACTCGATCTCGAACTCACCGTGCACGCGGGCGCGGGCGCGTACATCTGCGGTGAGGAGACCGCACTGCTCGACTCGCTCGAAGGCCGCCGGGGTCAACCGCGGCTCCGTCCCCCCTTCCCTGCTGTGGCCGGCCTCTATGCCTGCCCGACTGTGGTGAATAACGTCGAATCGATCGCTTCGGTTCCCGCGATCCTGAACAAGGGCAAGGACTGGTTCAGGTCGATGGGCAGCGAGAAGTCCCCGGGCTTCACGCTCTACTCGCTCAGCGGCCACGTCGCGGGACCCGGCCAGTACGAGGCCCCGCTCGGCATCACGCTGCGCCAGCTCCTCGACATGAGCGGCGGCATGCGGCCCGGCCACCGCCTCAAGTTCTGGACGCCCGGCGGCTCCTCGACGCCGATGTTCACCGACGAGCACCTCGACGTCCCCCTCGACTACGAAGGGGTGGGCGCCGCCGGATCCATGCTCGGCACCAAGGCGCTCCAGTGCTTCGACGAGACGACCTGCGTCGTGCGGGCCGTCACCCGCTGGACCGAGTTCTACGCCCACGAGTCCTGCGGCAAGTGCACGCCCTGCCGCGAGGGCACGTACTGGCTCGTCCAGCTACTGCGCGACATCGAGGCCGGCAAGGGACAGATGTCCGACCTCGACAAGCTGAACGACATCGCCGACAACATCAACGGCAAGTCCTTCTGCGCCCTCGGCGACGGTGCCGCCTCGCCGATCTTCTCCTCGCTCAAGTACTTCCGCGAGGAGTACGAGGAGCACATCACGGGCCGCGGCTGCCCCTTCGACCCGGCCAAGTCGACGGCCTGGGCCGACCGCACGGAGGTGAAGGCATGACCGTGACCACCAATACTCCCTCGGGAGGGGGAGCGGCGGCGGTCCCGCCGGAGGATCTCGTCACGCTGACCATCGACGGCGCCGAGATCAGCGTGCCCAAGGGCACCCTGGTCATCCGGGCCGCCGAGCAGCTCGGCATCGAGATCCCCCGGTTCTGCGACCACCCTCTCCTCGACCCGGCCGGCGCCTGCCGCCAGTGCATCGTCGAGGTCGAGGGCCAGCGCAAGCCCATGGCGTCCTGCACCATCACCTGCACCGACGGCATGGTGGTGAAGACGCAGCTCACCTCGCCCGTCGCGGAGAAGGCCCAGCACGGTGTGATGGAGCTGCTGCTCATCAACCACCCGCTGGACTGCCCGGTCTGCGACAAGGGCGGCGAGTGCCCGCTGCAGAACCAGGCCGTGTCGCACGGCCAGGCCGACTCCCGCTTCGACGGCAAGAAGCGGACCTACGAGAAGCCGGTGCCGATCTCCACGCAGGTCCTGCTCGACCGTGAGCGCTGCGTGCTGTGCGCCCGCTGCACCCGGTTCTCCAACCAGATCGCGGGCGACCCGATGATCGAGCTGATCGAGCGGGGCGCGCTCCAGCAGGTCGGCACCGGCGAGGGCGACCCCTTCGAGTCGTACTTCTCCGGCAACACCATCCAGATCTGCCCGGTCGGCGCCCTGACCTCGGCGGCCTACCGGTTCCGCTCCCGCCCCTTCGACCTGATCTCCTCGCCGTCGGTGTGCGAGCACTGCTCCGGCGGTTGCGCGACCCGCACCGACCATCGGCGCGGCAAGGTCATGCGGCGCCTCGCGGCCAACGAGCCCGAGGTCAACGAGGAGTGGATCTGCGACAAGGGCCGCTTCGGCTTCCGGTACGCCCAGCAGCGCGACCGGCTCACCACGCCGCTGGTGCGCAACGCCGAGGGCGAGCTGGAGCCCGCCTCCTGGCCGGAGGCGCTGCAGATCGCCGCACAGGGACTGCTCGCCTCCAGGGGCCGTACCGGCGTCCTGACCGGCGGGCGGCTCACCGTCGAGGACGCCTACGCGTACAGCAAGTTCGCGCGCGTGGCGCTCGACACCAACGACATCGACTTCCGCGCGCGCGTGCACAGCGCCGAGGAGGCCGACTTCCTGGCCTCCTACGTCGCCGGGCGCGGTCGTGACCTCGACGGCGCGGGCGTCACCTACACGTCGCTGGAGAAGGCGCCCGCCGTCCTGCTGGTCGGCTTCGAGGCAGAGGAGGAGGCGCCCGGCGTCTTCCTCAGGCTGCGCAAGGCCTGGCGCACGCACGGGCAGAAGGTCTTCTCGCTGGCCACGCACGCCACGCGGGGCCTGGAGAAGGCGGGCGGCACCCTGCTCCCCGCCGCGCCGGGCACCGAGACCGAGTGGCTGGACGCGCTCGCCGCCGGCGTCGGCCTGGAAGAGGGAGGCTCCCAGGCGGCCGAGGCGCTGCGCGCCGAGGGCGCCGTGATCGTCGTCGGCGAACGGCTGGCATCCGTGGCCGGCGGCCTCACCTCCGCCGTACGGACCGCCGCCGCGACCGGCGCCCGGCTGGTGTGGATCCCGCGCCGGGCCGGGGAGCGCGGCGCGATCGAGGCGGGCGCGCTGCCGTCGCTGCTGCCCGGCGGACGCCCGGCGACCGACCCGCGTGCGCGTGAGGAGGTCGCCGCCCTGTGGGGCCTGGCCGACCTCCCGCACCGCTACGGCCGCGACACCGGCGAGATCGTCGAGGCCGCGGCCCGGGGCGAACTCCAGGCGCTGCTGGTGGCGGGCGTCGAGGTCGCCGACCTGCCCGACCCCGCACGCGCGCGTGCGGCGCTCGACGAGGCCGGGTTCGTGGTGTCGCTGGAGCTGCGGCCCAGCGAGGTCACCGAACACGCCGACGTGGTCCTGCCCGTCGCCGCGGTCGCCGAGAAGCCGGGCACCTTCCTCAACTGGGAGGGCAGGGTGCGCTTCTTCGAGGCCGCGCTCAAGCCCGATCAGATGACCCGCCGTCTCGCCCCCACCGACGCCCGCGTCCTGCAGATGCTGGCCGACGCCATGGACGTACATCTGGGCCTGCCCGATCTGCGCACCACGCGCGCGGAGATCGACCGGCTCGGCGCCTGGGACGGGCCGCGGGCCGGCGAGCCGCTGCAGACCGCGGGCGCGCTGCCGCGGCCGGCCGCCGGGGAGGCCGTACTGGCCGGGCACCGGCTGCTCCTCGACCAGGGGCTGTTGCAGCAGGGCGACGAGGCGCTGGCCGGCACCCGGCACGCCGCACACGCGCGCGTGTCGGCCGCCACGGCCGCCGAGGCGGGCGTCAAGGACGGCGACGTCCTCGCCGTGACCGGCCCCGCCGGAGCCGTCGCGTTCCCGCTCCAGGTCACCGAGATGCCGGACCGGGTGGTCTGGCTCCCGCTGAACTCGGCCGGCACCGGCGTCGCCTCCGACGCCGGGGCACTGCCCGGAACCCTCGTCCGCATCGGTCCGGCGACGCCCGAGGGCGCCGCCCCCAAGGAGGTGGAGGCATGAGCCCGTACCTCGCCGCTGAAGACCTGTCGATGTTCGGCACCGACCCCTGGTGGCTGGTGGTCGTCAAGGCGGTGTTCTGCTTCGCCTTCCTGATGGTGACCGTGCTGTTCTCCATCGTGTGGGAGCGCAAGGTCGTCGCCTGGATGCAGCTGCGCATCGGCCCGAACCGGCACGGCCCCTGGGGCATGCTCCAGTCGCTCGCCGACGGCATCAAGCTGATGCTCAAGGAAGACGTCGTCGTCAAGCGCGCCGACAAGGCGGTCTACGTCCTCGCGCCGATCGTCGCGGCCATCCCCGCCTTCATGGCGATCGCGGTGATCCCCTTCGGACCGGCCGGCAACGAGATCTCGATCTTCGGCCACCGCACCGCCATGCAGCTGACCGACCTGCCGATCGCCATGCTGTTCATCCTGGCGGTCGCCTCGGTCGGCATCTACGGCATCGTGCTCGCCGGCTGGAGCTCCGGATCGACCTACCCGCTGCTCGGCGGACTGCGTTCCTGCGCGCAGATGATCTCCTACGAGATCGCGATGGGCGCAGCGTTCGCCTCGGTGTTCCTCTACTCCGGGTCCATGTCCACCTCGGAGATCGTCGCCCAGCAGAGCGACCGCTGGTACATCGTGCTGCTGCCGGTCTCCTTCATCCTCTACATCGTCACGATGGTCGGCGAGACCAACCGCGCCCCCTTCGACATGCCCGAGTCCGAGGGCGACCTGGTGGGCGGCTTCAACACCGAGTACTCGTCGATCAAGTTCGCGATGTTCATGCTCGCCGAGTACGTGAACATGGTGACGGTCTCCGCGGTCGCCACCACGCTGTTCCTCGGCGGCTGGCGGGCCCCCTGGCCGATCAGCACCTTCTGGGAGGGTGCCAACCACGGCTGGTGGCCGCTGCTCTGGTTCGTGGTCAAGGTCCAGTTGCTGCTGTTCTTCTTCATCTGGCTGCGCGGCACCCTTCCCCGGGTCCGCTACGACCAGTTGATGAAGCTCGGCTGGAAGGTCCTCATCCCGGTCTCCCTGGTCTGGCTGATGCTCGTCGCGACCGTGCGGGCCCTCAGGAACGAGAACTACGGCTTCAGCGACATCGCCCTCTACATCGGCGGCGGCGTCCTGGTCCTGCTGCTGTTGTCCTTCCTCGCGGACATGTACCGCGACAAGGGCGCGAAGGCCGCCGAGCAACCGGCCGAGAGCGAGGCCGCGTTCGACCCGATGGCCGGCGGATTCCCCGTGCCGCCGATGCCCGGACAGCAGGTGCCGCCGGTGCCCAGGCGCCGTCCCCGCCGGGAGCGGGAGCTGATTGTCAGTGGTGGGCCCGATACTCACAGTGACGGACCTGTGGGCGGATCTACGGATGGAAAGGAGGCGTCCGATGGCTGAGGAACACAAGGGACACGAAGAGAACGCGGAACACCGGGACCACGCGGAACACGGTGAACACAAGGGAACCGACCCCGGTTTCATGAACCCGGTGGCCGGCTTCGGCGTGACCTTCAAGGCCATGTTCAAGAAGCGGCTGACCGAGCAGTACCCGGAGCAGAAGAAGACCACCGCTCCGCGCTTCCACGGACGGCACCAGCTCAACCGCCATCCGGACGGCCTGGAGAAGTGCGTCGGCTGCGAGCTGTGCGCCTGGGCCTGCCCCGCCGACGCCATCTACGTGGAGGGCGCGGACAACACCGACGAGGAACGCTACTCGCCGGGCGAGCGGTACGGCCGCGTCTACCAGATCAACTACGCCCGCTGCATCCTGTGCGGCCTGTGCATCGAGGCGTGCCCCACGCGCGCGTTGACGATGACCAACGAGTTCGAGCTGGCCGACTCCAGCCGCGCCAACCTCATCTTCACCAAGGACCAGCTGCTCGCCGGTCTGGAGGAGGGCATGGTCGACTCGCCCCACGCCATCTACCCGGGCACCGACGAGCAGGACTACTACCGGGGCCTGGTCACCGAGGCCGCGCCCGGCACGGTCCAGCAGGTCGCGCACTCCAAGGGCGAGGTGGTCCAGGAGGGCGACTCGACCTTCGGCGGGACCGAGCCGGCGTCGGAGGAGGTGATCCGCCGATGAGCGCGCAGCTCGCCGCCTACTCGACCTCCACGGGAGAGGCCGTCCAGTTCTGGATCCTCGGCACCGTGGCGGTGATCGGCGCCCTGTGCACCGTCTTCATGAGGAAGGCCGTGCACAGCGCGCTGTGCCTCGCCGGGACCATGATCGTCCTGGCGGTGTTCTACCTGGCCAACGGCGCCTACTTCCTCGGCATCGTGCAGATCGTCGTCTACACCGGTGCCATCATGATGCTGTTCCTGTTCGTGGTGATGCTCGTCGGCGTCACCGCGGCGGACTCGCTGAAGGAGACCATCAAGGGCCAGCGCTGGCTCGCCCTGCTGTCCGGGCTCGGCTTCGGCATCCTGCTGATCGCGGGCATCGGCAACGCCTCCGTCACGGAGTTCACCGGACTCGCCCAGGCGAACGCGAACGGCAACGTGGAGGGCATCGCGTCCCTCATCTTCACCAAGTACGTCTTCGCCTTCGAGATCACCGGCGCGCTGCTCATCACGGCCGCCGTCGGCGCCATGGTGCTCACCCACCGCGAGCGCACCGAGCGCGCACGCACCCAGCGCGAGCTGTCCGAGCAGCGCGTGCGCGACGGCAAGTACCTGCCGCCGCTGCCCGCCCCCGGCGTGTACGCCCGGCACAACGCGGTCGACATCGCGGGCCTGCTGCCCGACGGCACTCCGTCCGAGCTGACCGTCAGCAAGACGCTGCGGGAACGCGGCCAGATCCGCGACGTGTCGATGGAGGCGCTGAACGACCTGAAGGCGCTGGAGCAGCGGGCCGAGGAGCGGCTGGAACGCAAGGCCGTCGGCCCGGCGGGCTCCGGACGGCCCGACACGCGGCCCGACTCCAAGCGGTCCGAGGAGGCGTCGAAGTGAACCCCGTCAACTATCTCTACCTCGCGGCCCTGCTGTTCACGATCGGCGCCACCGGCGTGCTGATCCGGCGCAACGCGATCGTGGTCTTCATGTGCGTCGAGCTGATGCTCAACGCCTGCAACCTCGCCTTCGTCGCGTTCTCCCGGCTGCACGGAAACCTGGACGGCCAGATCATCGCCTTCTTCACGATGGTCGTCGCCGCCGCGGAGGTCGTGGTCGGGCTCGCGATCATCGTGTCCCTGTTCCGTTCCCGCCACTCGGCCTCGGTCGACGACGCCAGCCTGATGAAGCTGTGAGGGGCTGAAGTGGAGAACCTGATTGCGCTGCTGGTGGCGGCGCCCCTGCTCGGAGCGGTCGTCCTGCTGTGCGGCGGACGCCGGCTGGACCGCGTCGGCCACTGGATCGGCACGCTGCTGGCCGCCGTGTCCTTCGTGATCGGCCTCGTGCTCTTCGCCGACCTGCTCGGCAACGGCGCCGAGGACCGCACCCTGACACAGCACCTGTTCAGCTGGATCCCGGTGGAGGGCTTCCAGGCCGACGTCGCCTTCCGGCTCGACCAGTTGTCGATGACGTTCGTCCTGCTGATCACCGGCGTCGGCTCGCTCATCCACCTGTACTCGGTCGCGTACATGGAGCACGACGAGCGCCGCCGCCGCTTCTTCGGCTACCTGAACCTGTTCCTCGCGGCGATGCTGATCCTCGTCCTCGCCGACAACTACCTGCTGCTGTACGTCGGCTGGGAGGGCGTCGGTCTCGCCTCCTACCTGCTGATCGGCTTCTGGCAGCACAAGCCCAGCGCCGCCACCGCCGCGAAGAAGGCCTTCCTGGTCAACCGCGTCGGCGACATGGGCCTGTCCATCGGCATCATGCTGATGTTCCTGTGGTTCGGCACCTTCGCCTTCGGGCCGGTGCTCGGCGGCCACGGGGAGGCCGGACTCGCGGCCGGGGCGGACGAGGGCAAGCTCACCGCGATCGCCCTGATGCTGCTGCTCGCCGCCTGCGGCAAGTCGGCCCAGGTGCCGCTGCAGTCCTGGCTCGGTGACGCGATGGAGGGCCCGACCCCGGTCTCCGCCCTCATCCACGCCGCGACCATGGTGACGGCGGGCGTCTACCTGATCGTCCGCTCCGGCGCCATCTTCAACGGCGCGCCCGACGCGCAGCTGGTGGTCACCATCGTCGGCGCGGTCACGCTGCTCTTCGGTGCGATCGTCGGTTGTGCCAAGGACGACATCAAGAAGGCGCTGGCCGGCTCGACCATGTCGCAGATCGGCTACATGGTGCTGGCCGCGGGCCTCGGCCCCATCGGCTACGTCTTCGCGATCATGCACCTGGTCACGCACGGCTTCTTCAAGGCCGGGCTGTTCCTCGGCGCCGGCTCCGTCATGCACGGCATGAACGACGAGGTCGACATGCGCCGCTACGGCGGACTGCGCAAGTACATGCCGGTCACCTTCGTCACCTTCGGCCTCGGCTACCTCGCCATCATCGGCTTCCCGGGCCTGTCCGGCTTCTTCTCCAAGGACAAGATCATCGAGGCGGCGTTCGCCAAGGGCGGCACCGAGGGCTGGATCCTCGGCGCGTGCGCCCTGCTGGGCGCGGCCATCACCGCGTACTACATGACGCGCGTGATGCTGATGACGTTCTTCGGCGAGGAGCGCTGGCGCAACGCCCCGACGCCGTCGCCGGCCAAGCCCGACGTGGAGCCCGCCGCCGAGACCCGCGGCGAGTACGAGCCGCCGCACCCGCACGAGTCGCCGGGGCTCATGACGATCCCGATGATCGTGCTGGCCGTCGGATCCGTCGCGGGCGGTGCCTTCTTCAGCATCGGCGACCGCTTCCTGCACTGGCTGGAGCCCATCACCGGGCACAGCCACGGCGACGCGCCGATCAGCGCCGGTACGGTCACCGGGGCGACGGTGGCCTGCATGGTCGTCGGCGTCGCGATCGCCTGGGCGCAGTACGGGCGCCGTCCGGTCCCGGCCGTCGCCCCGCGCGGATCGCTGCTCACCCGGGCCGCCCGGCGCGACCTGCTCCAGGACGACTTCAACCACGTCGTCCTGGTCCGCGGCGGCGAGCACCTCACGCGCTCCCTGGTCTACGTCGACCACACCCTGGTCGACGGAGTCGTCAACGGCACGGCGGCCTCCTTCGGCGGCCTGTCCGGGCGGATGCGCAAGCTGCAGAACGGCTTCGCGCGCTCGTACGCGGTCTCGATGTTCGGCGGTGCGGCACTCCTCGTCGCCGCGACCCTGCTGATGAGGGCGGTCTGATACCGATGTCCTTTCCCCTGCTGACAGTCACGGCGGCCCTCCCGGCCGTCGGGGCGATCGCCACGGCAGCCGTGCCGGCCGCGCGTCGCACCGCGGCCAAGTGGCTGGCGCTGCTGGTCTCGCTGGCCACGCTCGGGCTGGCCGTCGCGGTCCTGGTCCGCTTCGACCCCGACGGCGACCGCTACCAGCTCACCGAGTCCCACTCCTGGATCGCGGACTTCGGCGTCCGGTACGAACTGGGCGTGGACGGCATCGCGGTGGCGCTGATCGCGCTGACCGCCCTGCTGATCCCGTTCATCATCCTCGCGGGCTGGCACGACGCCGACCCGCTGGAGACCGGCAGCAGCCGGTGGCGGCCGACGCAGGGCTTCTTCGCCCTGATCCTGGCCGTCGAGGCGATGGTGATCATCTCCTTCGAGGCCACCGACGTCTTCCTCTTCTACATCTTCTTCGAAGCCATGCTGATCCCGCTGTACTTCCTGATCGGCGGCTTCGGGGACCGGGCGCACGAGCACGGCGAGAAGACGGCGGCGACCCAGCGGTCGTACGCCGCGGTGAAGTTCCTGCTCTACAACCTGGCCGGCGGTCTGATCATGCTGGCCGCGGTGATCGGCCTCTACGTGGTCGCCGGGAACTTCTCCCTCACGGAGATCGCCGAGGCGCGGGCCAACGGCTCGCTGGACATGGCGACCAGCACCGAGCGCTGGCTCTTCCTCGGCTTCTTCTTCGCCTTCGCGGTGAAGGCACCGCTGTTCCCGCTGCACACCTGGCTGCCCAACGCCATGGGGGAGTCGACGGCCCCGGTCGCCGTGCTCATCACGGCGGTCGTCGACAAGGTCGGCACCTTCGCGATGCTCCGCTTCTGCCTCCAGCTCTTCCCGGAGGCCAGCAAGTGGGCGACGCCGGTGGTCCTGGTCCTGGCGGTCATCAGCATCATCTACGGCGCGCTGCTCGCGGTCGGCCAGCGCGACATCAAGCGGCTGATCGCCTACGCGTCGATCTCGCACTTCGGCTTCATCATCATGGGCATCTTCGCGATGACCAGCCAGGGCCAGTCCGGCGCCACGCTGTACATGGTCAACCACGGCATCTCGACCGCGGTGCTGATGCTGATCGCCGGGTTCCTGATCTCGCGGCGCGGCTCGCGGCTCATCGCCGACTTCGGCGGTGTGCAGAAGGTCGCCCCGATCCTGGCCGGCACCTTCCTGATCGGCGGCCTCGCGACCCTCTCCCTGCCGGGGCTCGCGCCCTTCGTCAGTGAGTTCCTGGTCCTGGTCGGCACGTTCACGCGCTACCCGGTGATCGGCATCGTCGCCACCCTCGGCATCGTCCTCGCCGCGCTCTACACCCTCGTCCTCTACCAGCGGACGATGACGGGCCCGGTGAAGGCCGAGGTGACCGGCATGCCCGACCTCCGGGTGCGCGAGCTGGTGGTCGTGGCGCCGCTGGTGGCGCTGCTGATCTTCCTGGGCGTCTTCCCGAAGCCCGTGACGGACATCGTCAACCCGGCGGTGGAGCAGACCATGTCCGACGTACACAAGACGGACCCCCAGCCTGAGGTGGAGGCGGCCAAGTGAGCGCAACAGCCGTCCACAGCCTGTGGACAACGGCGGCGACGGCGGCCGACCCGATCGCCAAGATCGACGCGCCGAAGATCGAGTACGGGCAGCTGTCGCCCGTCCTCATCGTCATCGGCGCCGCGATCATCGGAATCCTGGTCGAGGCCTTCGTGCCGCGCAGGTCCCGGTACTACGCCCAGATGTTCGTGTCGGCCGTCGCCCTGATCGCGGCGTTCGCGGCGGTCGTCGCGCTCGCGGCGCGCGGGTACGGCACGACCAAGGCCGGCATCACGGCGATGGGCGCCGTCGCCGTCGACGGACCCGCCCTGTTCCTTCAGGGCACCATCCTGCTGACGAGCCTGGTCGGCCTGTTCACCTTCGCCGAGCGGCGCCTCGACCCGGAGCAGCACGGCAACCGCGTCGACTCCTTCGCCGCGCAGGCGGCCGCCGTGCCGGGCAGCGAGAGCGAGCAGAAGGCGGTCAAGGCGGGCTTCACCACCACGGAGGTGTTCCCGCTCCTGCTCTTCGCCGTCGTCGGCATGCTGGTCTTCCCGGCGGCCAACGACCTGCTGACGCTCTTCGTGGCCCTGGAGGTCTTCTCCCTCCCGCTGTACCTGCTGTGCGCGCTGGCCCGCCGCAAGCGGCTCATGTCGCAGGAGGCCGCGGTCAAGTACTTCCTGCTCGGCGCCTTCGCCTCCGCGTTCACCCTGTTCGGCATCGCGCTGCTCTACGGCTACGCGGGCTCGATGTCGTACGGCACGATCGCCCGGGTCGTCGACGGCACCGTCCAGAACGTCACCCCGGCGCTCGCGAACACCATGGGCAACGACGCGCTGCTGCTCGTCGGCTCCGCGCTGATCGTCATGGGCCTGCTGTTCAAGGTGGGCGCCGTGCCGTTCCACATGTGGACGCCGGACGTGTACCAGGGTGCGCCGACGCCCGTGACCGGCTTCATGGCGGCGGCGACGAAGGTGGCCGCCTTCGGCGCCCTGCTCCGCATCCTCTACGTCGTCCTGCCCGGCCTGCGCTGGGACTGGCGGCCGGTGATGTGGGGCGTGGCGATCGTCACGATGCTGGCCGGTGCGATCGTCGCGATCACGCAGACCGACATCAAGCGGCTGCTGGCGTACTCGTCGATCGCGCACGCGGGCTTCATCCTCGCCGGTGTCATCGCGACCACGCCGGAGGGCATCTCGTCCGTCCTCTTCTACCTGGCCGCGTACTCCTTCGTCACCATCGGCGCCTTCGCGGTCGTCACGCTGGTGCGCGACGCGGGCGGCGAGGCGACGCACCTGTCGAAGTGGGCCGGGCTCGGCCGCCGGTCGCCGCTGGTCGCGGCGGTCTTCGCGGTGTTCCTGCTGGCCTTCGCCGGTATCCCGCTGACCTCCGGGTTCTCGGGGAAGTTCGCCGTGTTCAAGGCGGCGGCGGAGGGCGGCGCGGCTCCGCTGGTCGTGATCGGTGTGATCTCCTCGGCGATCGCGGCGTTCTTCTACATCCGGGTGATCGTGCTCATGTTCTTCAGCGAGCCGCGCCCGGAGGGCCCGACGGTCGCGGTGCCGTCCCCGCTGACGATGACGGCGATCGCCGTGGGCGTGGCGGTCACGGTGGTGCTCGGTGTGGCGCCGCAGTACTTCCTGGACCTGGCGGGTCAGGCGGGGGTGTTCGTGCGCTGACGCGACGCTCGCGGCTTCGTGGCTTCACGGCTGTGGTCCGGCACCTCCTCGAGGAGATGCCGGACCACAGCCGTTCGCGGGAGAGGGGGGGGCTACTCGCCGCCGCGGCGCGGTTTGACGGCGGTCAGATCCAGGTCCATCGGGAAGGGGGCACTCACCTTCATACGCTCGCGGAAGATGCCGACGCTGGTGTAGGCACGGGTGGTGGGCTCCAGCTCGAAGGCGTGGACGACAGCGAGGCCCTTCTCGTTCTCCACCCGCCAGTAGTGGGCGATGCCCGCCCGGGCGTACTTCAGGGGCTTGGTCTCGCGGTCGCGGGAGACGGAGTCCGGCGAGGTGACCTCCACCGCCAGCACGACCTCGGTCGCAGGTACACGGGTCTGTTCGAGGCACGTCAATCCCGCTTCCCGCAGGACGATCACGTCAGCCTCCAACCGGTTCCGCCGGTCCACGTCGATGCTGAACCTGCACAGAACGTCGAGCCCTGGTACGGCGGCTGTGGAGAGCTGCCGTCCGAAGAAGCTCGTGGCCCGCTCGTGAAAGGCCGACTGCGGGCAGGGGAAGACGAGTGCCGCGTCGAGAAGTTGCGTGTGCAGGGGCAGGCCGGGAAGGCGGTCCAGGTCGTCAGCGGTCCAGCCGCCATCGGGAGGCACCGGCCATTCAAAAGGCGGGGCTTCGGGCGCCAATCTCACTCGTCCTTGCTGATAGGAGGCGGACAGTGCAGCAGGTTATCGGCTCGTAGCTTTCCGTGAGGGGTGGAGCCTGTGGATAACTCTCGGGCTGTCGGTGCGGACCCCTATCGTTGAGGCAGTGGTCGGGGCAGGACGGACCAGATGGACCGGACGGACCGGACAGGCGAGGCAGTACGTACGGGGGACGAGACGATGGGCGGGACGGGCGTGATCGGCGAGATGGCAGAGACGGCGCAGGTGAGGGACGGGGACAGCGAGGCGCTGGCCACCCTGCACCGGGTCTTCGGATACGACGCCTTCCGCGGTGAGCAGGAGGCGATCGTCGAGCACGTGATCGCCGGCGGTGACGCCGTCGTGCTCATGCCGACCGGCGGCGGAAAGTCCCTGTGCTACCAGATTCCGTCCCTGGTGAGGCCCGGCACTGGCATCGTGGTCTCGCCGCTGATCGCGCTGATGCAGGACCAGGTCGACGCGCTGCGGGCGCTCGGCGTGCGGGCGGGGTTCATGAACTCCACGCAGGACTTCGACGAGCGGCGCGTGACCGAGGCCGAGTTCCTCGCCGGGGAGCTGGACCTGCTGTACCTGGCGCCCGAGCGGCTGCGCCTGGACAGCACCCTCGACCTGCTCTCCCGCGGCAAGATCTCGCTCTTCGCCATCGACGAGGCGCACTGCGTGTCGCAGTGGGGCCACGACTTCCGGCCCGACTACCTCGCCCTGTCCCTGCTCGGCGAGCGCTGGCCGGACGTGCCCCGCCTCGCCCTCACGGCGACGGCCACCGACGCCACCCACCGCGAGATCACAGAGCGGCTGCACATGCCGGCGGCGCGGCACTTCGTGGCCAGCTTCGACCGGCCCAACATCCAGTACCGGATCGTGCCGAAGTCCGACCCCAAGAAGCAGCTCCTGGGCTTCCTGCGGCAGGAGCACCCCGGGGACGCCGGCATCGTGTACTGCCTCTCGCGCAACTCGGTGGAGAAGACCGCCGAGTTCCTCTCGCGCAACGGAGTCGAGGCGGTGCCGTACCACGCGGGCCTGGACGCGGGCACCCGCGCCGCGCACCAGTCGAGGTTCCTGCGCGAGGAGGGCCTGGTCGTCGTGGCGACCATCGCCTTCGGCATGGGCATCGACAAGCCCGACGTGCGGTTCGTCGCCCACCTGGACCTGCCCAAGTCGGTCGAGGGCTACTACCAGGAGACCGGCCGTGCCGGGCGGGACGGCCTGCCCTCCACGGCATGGATGGCGTACGGCCTCAACGACGTCATACAGCAGCGCAAGCTGATCCAGTCCGGCGAGGGCGACGAGGCATTCCGGCGCCGCGCCCAGTCCCATCTGGACGCCATGCTCGCCCTGTGCGAGACCGCCCGGTGCCGTCGCGGCCAGCTCCTCGCCTACTTCGGACAGGACCCGGACGGGGCCGGCTGCGGCAACTGCGACACCTGCCTGACCCCGCCCGAGACCTGGGACGGCACGGTGGCGGCGCAGAAGGTGCTGTCGACGGTGGTGCGGCTGAAGCGCGAGCGAGGGCAGAAGTTCGGCGCCGGGCAGATCATCGACATCCTGCTGGGCAAGCGCACCGCCAAGGTGATCCAGTTCGACCACGACCAGCTCTCCGTGTTCGGCATCGGCGAGGAGCTGACCGAGAGCGAGTGGCGGGGCGTCGCCCGGCAGCTGCTGGCCCAGGGCCTGCTCGCGGTGGAGGGGGAGTACGGCACGCTGGTGCTGACCGACACCAGCGGCGAGGTCCTGCGGCGCGAGCGGGAGGTGCCGCTGCGCAAGGAGCCCAAGAAGCCCGCCGCGGCCAGGTCGGCGGGCGGTGGACGCGGCGAGCGCAAGGCGAAGGCGGCCGCGGCCGAGCTGCCCGCGGAGCTGGTCCCCGCCTTCGAGGCACTGCGCGCCTGGCGTGCGGAACAGGCCCGCGAGCAGGGCGTCCCGGCGTACGTCATCTTCCACGACGCCACCCTCCGGGAGGTCGCCACCGTCTGGCCCACCTCGGTGGCGCAGCTCGGCGGCATCAGCGGGGTCGGTGAGAAGAAGCTGGCGACGTACGGGGAGGGCGTGGTCGGCGTGCTGGCCGCACTGGAGGGCCCGGCCACCGACGGAGGAGGACCGGCGGGGGAGGAGGAATGGGGCCCCGAGCCGGAGCCGGGACCGGAGCCCGAGCCCGACGACTGGGCGTAGGCGGCGAGCCGTCGGGCGGTGCCGTCGGGACCGTGCGGTCAGGCCAGTGCCGTCAGCCCCGGGGCGAAGGTGATCAGGAGGGGGATGAGAGGGACCAGGGCGGCTGTCGCCGTGGTCAGGGCGCGGTGGCGGCGGGGCATGCGGGGCCGGGGTTCCAGGAGGCGGTCGACCCGCTCGCCGAGCAGACGGTGGCTGGACGCGCAGGAGAGGACGCCGCGGTGCTGGTTCAGCTCGATCAGGGCCAGCGCGGTGGTCAGGTGGCCGCAGCGGCGGGAGGCGGTGTCGTCGGCCGAGAGCTCGACCAGGCGGTGGGTCTGGTCGCAGAAGTGGGCGAAGAGCGGCACGCTGGGGAAGCCGGTGGCCAGGGCGGTGGACAGGTGCAGCAGCCAGTCGTGGCGGGCCCGGGCGTGGCCGCGCTCGTGGGTCAGGACGGCGTCCAGCTGATGGTCGGTGAGCCGGTGCAGGGCACCTGTGGTGACGATCAGCTGGGGCGGGTTGCCGGGCATCCACCAGGCGTCCGGGTACTCGTCCTCCAGGACCAGCAGGGGGCCGCGGGCGGCGGGGAGCCCGGCGGGCAGGTCGGGGGCGCGCTCGCGCAGGTGGGCGCGTGAGCGGGCGCGCCGGCGGCGGGCCTCGACGAGTTCGCGGGCGAGCATCGCGGTCGTCCAGGCGGCACCGCCCGCCAGCAGGAGGGTGAGGACGGCCGCCCAGACCGGTCCGGCGGAGAGGTTGTACGCCGCGGTCACCGCGGGCGGCGCCGGAGCGAAGAGCTGGGCGCGCACGGTGCCGAAGACGGCGGTGGCGCCGAGGACGAGAGCCGTCAGGCAGCACAGCAGCACGGTGGCGACCAGGCACTGCCACACCCACAGCGCGACCACGGGATCCCGCTCGGGCCACGCGGAGCGGGTCAGCGCGCGGGGCACCGGCACCGCGGCGGTCACGGCGACGACGAACAGCAGGAGCAGGCAGACGGTCATGCCACTGGCTCCGGATCCTGGTCGAAGGATGGGCGGCTCTGGCTGTACTGGGGCTGTGCTGTGCTGAGTCGGGTGGTGCCGGCCCGGGTCGTGCGGGACCCCGGGCGCACACCGCCCGACGCCAGTATGACGGGGCCGGGCGGTGTGAGTCAGGTGTCGGCGGGCACCGGCTGTGGAATTCGGGCGCGGGCCCTGTGGGTAGGTGTGGGCGCCCGGAGGGTGGGACGTCCCGTCGGACGCCCCGTCGGACGTGCGTCAGGCCTCCCGGCCGACCACCCGTCCGGTGACCTCGCCCAGTCCGACCCGGACGCCGTCCGGTCCGGGTGCCCAGGCCGACAGGGTCACCACGTCGCCGTCCTCCAGGAACGTCCGCTTGCCGTCCGGGAGTTCCAGCGGGTCGCGGCCGTTCCAGGTCAGTTCGAGGAGCGATCCACGCTCCCGCTCGGTGGGCCCGCTCACCGTGCCCGAGCCGTAGAGGTCGCCGGTGCGCAGCGAGGCACCGTTGACCGTCATGTGGGCCAACTGCTGGGCGGCCGTCCAGTACATGGTGGAGAACGGCGGCTCGGAGACCACGTGACCGTTGACGGCGACGGAGATCCGCAGGTCGTAACCGCCGGGGCCGTCCTGGTCGTCGTTCGTGTCGTCCAGGTAGGGCAGCAGTTCGTGTGTGCGCTCGGGCGGTGCGACCCGGGCCTCGTCCAGGGCGTCCAGCGGCGTGATCCACGCCGACACGGACGTCGCGAAGGACTTGCCGAGGAACGGGCCGAGCGGGACGTACTCCCAGGCCTGGATGTCCCGCGCCGACCAGTCGTTGAGCAGGCAGAGTCCGAAGACGTGCTCGCGGAAGTCGCCGAGCCCCACCGGGCTGCCCAGGGCGGACGGCGTGCCCACCACGAAGCCCACCTCGGCCTCGATGTCGAGACGGACGGACGGGCCGAAGACGGGAGCGGCGTCGGCCGGGGCCTTGCGCTGCCCCGACGGGCGTACGACGTCCGTGCCGGAGACGACGACCGTGCCGGAGCGGCCGTGGTAGCCGATCGGCAGGTGCTTCCAGTTCGGGGTGAGGGAGTCGGCGGCGTCGGGGCGGAAGATCCGGCCGACGTTGCGGGCGTGGTTCTCGGAGGCGTAGAAGTCGACGTAGTCGGCGACCTCGAAGGGCAGATGCAGGGTCACCGACGACAGCGGGTGGAAGAGGGGTTCGAGGACCTCGCGGTGGGAGGGGACCGTCACCCACGCCGTCAGCGCCCGCCGCACGTCCGACCAGGCCGTACGCCCGGCGGCCAGCAGCGGGTTGAGGGTGGGCCGCGCCAGCAGGGACGCGTACGGCGAGCCGAGCGCGTGGGCCGCCGCTCCCGCGTCGAGGACGTGGTCGCCGAGCCGGACGCCCACCGTCGGTTCCGTCCGCTCCTGCGAGCCGGGGATCGAGAACACGCCGTACGGAAGGTTGTGCGGGCCGAAGGGGTCGCCCTCGGGGACATCGAAGGGGGGCATCGGGTGCTGCCTCGCTTTCGTGCTCGCCATGTGCGCCGTGCGCGCTGTGTGTCGTGCGGGCCACGTTACGGGTGACCCCCCGGTCTTGGGCAGTGCGGCCGGAGGCGGCGTCCGGCAGGTCGCGCCGTCGTCGACCGGTGCACGGGCCCCGAGCCGGCCTCGGCCGGGGATGCGTCAGGTTGTGAGCACGATCGGGCGTCGGTGTGCATCCGTGGCCGGGTCCGAACGCACTCGCTACGTCCTCGTTCGGAAGCGGTCGCGGGTGAGTCGGACGGGTGCGGTGTCCGTATTCTCTGATCATGGACCGCACCGCATATTCACTCGTCGCCACCGACCTGGACGGCACGCTGCTCCGCGGCGACGACACCGTCTCCGAACGGTCGCTGGCCGCGCTGGCGCGGGTCGCCGGGGCGGGTGCGCGGCACCTGGTGGTGACGGGCCGGCCGGCCCCCCGGGTGCGCTCCCTGCTCGACCGCCTCGGCTGCACGGGGCTCGCGGTGTGCGGGCAGGGCGCGCAGGTGTACGACGCCGGCGCGCACCGCATGCTGTGGTCGGTCACCCTGGACCGGGAGCTGGCCGAGACCGCGCTCGGCAAGATCGAGGCCGAGGTGGGCCAGGTGCACGCCGCCGTCGACCAGGACGGCGTCGACGGGCTGACGCTCATCGAGCCGGGCTACCTGATGCCCCACCCCGCCCTGCCCGCGGTGCGCGTCGAGCGGCGTGAGGAGTTGTGGCGCACGCCCATCACCAAGGTGCTGCTGCGCCACTCCGAGCTGACCGACGACGAGTTGGCGGCGACGGCGCGCGCGGTGGTCGGTTCCCTCGCGACGGTCACCATGTCGGGGCCCGGCACGGTCGAGCTCCAGCCGTGCGGCATCACCAAGGCGACCGGCCTGGCCCTGGCCGCCGAGCATCTGGGCCTGCGGCGGCGCCACACGATCGCCTTCGGGGACATGCCCAACGACATCCCCATGTTCCAGTGGGCGGCCCACGGCGTCGCCATGGCCGGGGCCCACCCCGAACTCAAGGCGGTGGCCGACGAGGTCACCACGACGAACGAGGACGACGGCGTGGCCGTCGTCCTCGAGCGGATCTTCGGTACTTCTTAGCGGGCCATCGCGGCGGTGCGGCTCAGTACGCGCTGAAGACGTTGTCCATCGAGCCGTAGCGGTCGGCCGCGTAGTTGCAGGCGGCGGTGATGTTGGCGACGGGGTCGTACGGGTCCCAGGAGGTGCCGGGCACGTGGTACGCCTGGAAGGTCGGGTCGATCACCTGGAGCAGGCCCTTGGACGGGGTGCCGTTGATGGCGTTGATGTCCCAGTTGTTGATGGCCATCGGGTTGCCGGAGGACTCCCGCATGATGTTGCGGTAAATGCCGTCGTAGGTCCCGGGGATGCCGTGCTGGGCCATGATGTCGAGCGACTCGCGGATCCAGCCGTCGAGGTTGTTCGGGTACGTCGTCGCCGCCGTGGTGGCGGTCGTGGCGGCGGCCGGGGTGGCCGCGGAGGCGGTGGTGGCGCCGATGAGCGGCAGCGCGAGCACCGCGGCACCGGTGCCGGCCACGGCGAGCTTGCGGGCGAGGCGGCCGGTGAAGGCGTGACGGATCTGACCGTTGGCAGACATGCTGTGTCCCTCTCCTTACGCCTACGAGGTGAGCTGTCGGGTTCGGGCGGGGAGGTGCCCGGCCGCGCCCCTGACGGGTACGGCTTCACCCCTAGCCGCTCCGGTGGTGACCGGTGCGGCGACTTACCTGGGTCCCCCGCTCCTGCCGGCGAGTGTGTTGGGTGCATGACTGTGCGACGGGCGGTGGCAGGATTCGGCGTCCGCCCGACAGGCCGGGAACGTATGCGAGAGCACATGTCCGGAACAAGTGCAGGAATCACCCAACGCGCCTGTTGACCTTGGTCTGGGGTGTTTGTGGCTCTTGATCCTTTGCGGCTGTCAACCCTCAACTGGCTTGCGGGGCAAAGGGAGGGCACAGGTTCCGGCGAGGTTGCCTGCGAGGGGATCCGAGTGAGCCAACTCACTGCCCTCAACAAGCACGGCAAAACGGGCATTAGCCTCAATCGTGAGTCAACCGGCCCTCGATGGGGACGGCTTCGGGTGTCGAGGGAGGGTGAGGGGGAAGCGGGGAGGGGTGGACCTGCGGGGCGGGACCGGTAGGACGGGGTCGGCAGAGCGGGGTCGGCAGGGCGGGCGTGTCGTGTCTGCGGGACGGGCGCGCGTGTCGATTGGGTGACGTTCTCGAAGTGCGGGCCGTTGTGAGGAGTGGTGGGATCTTGGACGGCGACTTCCGGCCCGCTCGCCCTTCGGGGTCCGGCTCATCCTCTGGTGATATCGATCAAAATCTGCTCATATCACCTGATCAAAAACATACCGTTCATGATCTGATACCGACCGGCCTGTAACGGTGGGCGCTAGCGGTGATCGAAACGTGACCGGATACGCTGACTTGAGTGGTGGCAGCGACCTATCGACAAACCAGGTAATCGCCAGTAGACACCAGCAGACAGGAGACCCCTCGTGACCGTCGTCGGGCCGTTCGGGCTGAGCGTGCGGGACCAGGCTCTGGAAGCCGATGTCCAGGCCGGATTGGTTGCTGTCGAGGAAGGGTTGCTTGAGGCAACCAAAAGCGAGGTGCCGTTCATCACGGAGGCCGCCCAGCACCTGGTGCGGGCCGGCGGGAAACGGTTCCGGCCGCTGCTGGTGATGCTCTCGGCCCAGTTCGGCGACCCCTACGCCCCCGGGATCGTCCCCTCGGCCGTGGTCGTGGAGCTGACCCACCTCGCCACGCTGTACCACGACGACGTGATGGACGAGGCCGCCGTGCGGCGCGGGGTGCCCAGCGCCAACACCCGCTGGGACAACTCGGTCGCGGTCCTCACCGGCGACTTCCTCTTCGCCCGCGCCTCGCAGATCCTCGCCGATCTCGGACCCGAGGCGGTCCGCGTCCAGGCCCTCGCGTTCGAGCGGCTGGTCACCGGCCAGATCCTGGAGACGGCCGGCCCCCAGGACGGCCGCGACCCGGTCGACCACTACCTGGACGTGCTGGGCGGCAAGACGGGCTCGCTGGTGGCGGTCTCCTGCCGGTTCGGCGCGATGATGTCCGGCGCCGACGAGACGGTGGTCGACGTGCTCACCCAGTACGGCGAGCGGCTCGGCGTCGCCTTCCAGCTGGCCGACGACGTCCTGGACATCGCCTCCGACTCCGACGAGTCCGGCAAGACGCCCGGCACGGACCTGCGCGAAGGCATCCCCACCCTGCCCGTGCTGCGGCTGCGCGAGCGGGCCGCCCGGCTGGGGCTCGCCGAGGACATCGCCCTGTGCGAGCTGCTCGACTCGGACCTGAGTGACGACGCACGGCACGCCGAGGCGCTGCGCCTGCTGCGCGCCCATCCCGCCCTCGAACAGGCGCGCCGGGACACCGTCCGGTACGCCAAGGAGGCCCGGGCCGCGCTGGCCCCGCTGCGGGAGTGCGACGCGAAGGCCGCGCTGGTGGAGCTGTGCGACGCGGTGGTGCACCGCGCCGGGTGACCGCCACCCCGCTCCGCACCTCACGAGCCGTCCGCTCCGCCCCGTACCCTCACGAGCCGTCCGCCCCGCCCCCACTGACACGTGCCGTCCGCCGGGTGCCGTACACCGGCCCCTACGGGCCGGGGGAGCCGTCGCCCCTCCGTGTCATCCCGCAGGAGTAGGCGGAGTTGAGTCCGCGGTCTGACGCCTGCGCTCCGCTGATTTGGTCAGATGGACACTACGGACACACACCAATCCTCACCGATTCGGGTGAGAATGGCGGCTCACGGGTGAACACGTGCGAGGTCGTGAGACAGCCGCCGCCGACGACGGAGGTAGGGCACACATGGCACCGATCGATTCCGACGACAACAGGACCGCCGGGGAGGGCGAGGAGCTGCGCGCCGGGCGGCGCAAGGCCGCGCGGTACGTCGTCCCGGTCGCGGTGATGGGAGTGGCGGCCGCGACGATCGGGCTGGTTCCCGCGCTCGCCGACTCCGGGGACCCCGACCTGCCGAAGGTCACGGCGGAGCAGCTCATCGAGAAGATCGCCAAGTCGGATGTCCAGCAGATGTCGGGCACGGTGCGGATCAACACCGATCTGGGCCTGCCGGACCTCGGCGGCCTGGAGAGCGGCCTGATGTCCGGCATGTCCGGAGGTCCGGGCGCGGGCGGGGACGGCGAGGGCTCCGCCGCCGACCCGTCGGCCAAGCTCACCGAGCTGGTGTCGGGCAGCCACACGCTCCGCGTCGCGGCCGACGGCCCCGACCGGCAGAAGCTCTCCCTGCTGGAGAACGCCGCCGAGTACAGCCTGATCCACAACGGCGACGACGTCTGGGGCTACGACAGCAAGTCCAACGAGGTCTACCACTCCACCACCTCCGGCAGCGACGGACGGCCGGGGAAGGACGTGCCGGAGAAGGACGTGCCGGCCACCCCGAAGGACTTCGCCGACCAGGCGCTCAAGGCGGTCGACGACACCACCTCCGTGACCGTCGGCGGCACCGCCCAGGTGGCCGGCCGGGACGCGTACCGCCTGGTCGTCGAGCCCAAGCAGGAGGGTTCCACGGTCGGTGCGATCACCGTGGCCGTGGACGCCGAGACCGGCACGCCGCTGAAGTTCACGCTGACTCCGGCGAGCGGCGGCGCCGCCGTGGTGGACGTGGGCTTCACCAAGGTCAGCTTCGCCAAGCCGGACGCGTCGACGTTCGACTTCACGCCGCCCGAGGGGGCGAAGGTCACCGAGGCCGACGAGAGCGCCAAGGCTCCCGAGCACGGGCGCCCGGCCGAGGGCGGGCTCGCCGAGGGCCTGGACGGCCTGAAGGTCGTCGGCGAGGGCTGGAACGCGATCGCCACCTTCGACACCGGCGCCCGGGGCGGCCTGCCCACGGCATCCCCGGACGGCGACCTCGGCGCTCTCGGCGGCTTCCTCGGCTCCTTCGGCGACCAGGTCAAGGGCGACTTCGGCTCGGGCACGGTCTTCAAGACCCGCCTCGTCAACGCCCTGATCACCGACGACGGAAAGGTCTACGCCGGTGCGGTCACCAAGGACGCGCTGGTGAAGGCGGCCGACGCCGCGCAGTAGGACGTACGCGACACGCCCACTCCGTAGGGGGCGCAGGACGAAGTGAGGGAAACGAGGGAGCCGATGGCCGAACCGTCCGCCACGGAGCCGAAGCGCCCGGACCGCGAGCCGGACCGGGGGGAGAGCGCGGACGGCGCCGTCATCGCCACCCGCGGGCTCACCAAGCGCTACCGCGGCGGGCAGCTCGCCGTCGACGGTCTGGACCTGACCGTCCCGGCGGGCAGCGTCTTCGGCTTCCTCGGGCCCAACGGCTCCGGCAAGACCACCACCATCCGCATGCTGATGGGACTGATCGAACCCACCTCGGGCAGCGCCCGGGTCCTGGGCCGGCCCATGCCGCGCGCGTCCCGCACCGTACTGCCCCGGGTCGGCGCCCTCATCGAGGGCCCGGCCCTGTACGGCTTCCTCTCCGGGCGCGACAACCTGCTGCGCTACGACGCCGCCGACCCGACCGCCGACCCGCGCACCCGGCGCGAGCGCGTCGCCGCGGCGCTCGACCGGGTCGGCCTCGCGGCCGCCGGCGGCAAGAAGGCGAAGGCGTACTCGCTCGGCATGAAGCAGCGGCTCGGCCTCGCCGCGGCGCTGCTCCAGCCGCGCCGCCTGCTCGTCCTGGACGAGCCGACCAACGGGCTCGACCCCCAGGGCATGCGCGAGATCCGCACCCTCGTGCGCGAACTGGCCTCCGACGGCACCACCGTCTTCCTCTCCTCCCACCTGCTGGACGAGATCGAGCAGGTGTGCACCCACGCCGCCGTGATGGCACAGGGGCGGCTGATCACCCAGGGTGCGGTCGCCGACCTGTCGGCCGGGGCGCGCGGCCGGCTGGTGGTGACCACGCCCGACCCGGGCGACGCGGCCCGGGTGCTGAAGGAACAGGGGGCGGCCGACGTGGTCGTCGACGGTGACCGGGCGACGGCCGAACCACCGGAGCGCGACCTTGCCGAGGTGAACGCGGCGCTGGTCGCGGCCGGGGTCCGGGTCAGGGGCTTCGCCCTGGAACGCGCCTCGTTGGAGGACGCCTTCGTGGCGCTGACGGGAGAGGGATTCGATGTCGCGGGCTGACGTGCGGGGCGAGCCGGTGGAGGAGTCCGAGGCCACTGCGCCCGGTACGGCGCCGGGCCCGGGCGCCGTGCGGAGCCCGAGCCCGCTGTGGTCGCTCGGGCTGCTCCGCAGCGAACTGCTGATCACGTTCCGGCGCTGGCGCACCCTCGCCCTGCTGGCCGTGCTCGCCGCCGTGCCGATCCTGGTCGGCATCGCCGTGAAGATCGAGACGAGCGACGGGTCCTCGCTGGGCGGTGGCGGCGGTGGCGGCGAGGGACCGGCGTTCATCTCGCAGATCAGCAACAATGGGCTGTTCCTGGTCTTCACCGCGCTCGCCGCGACCCTCCCGTTCTTCCTGCCGATGGCCATCGGCGTCGTGGCGGGCGACGCGATCGCGGGCGAGTCGAGCGCGGGCACGCTCCGCTACCTCCTGGTCGCCCCGGCCGGCCGCTCCCGGCTGCTGCTGACCAAGTACGCGACGGTGATCGCCTTCTGCCTGGCCGCCACCCTGGTCGTCGCGGTCTCGGCGCTCGCGGTCGGCGCGCTGCTGTTCCCGGTCGGCGACCTGATCACCATCTCCGGCACTCGCATCACCTACGCCGAGGGTCTGGGGCGGGCGCTGCTGATCGCCCTGGTGGTGGCCGCCTCGCTCGTCGGCGTCGCGGCCCTCGGCCTGTTCGTCTCCACCCTGACGGGCAGCGGCATCGCGGCGATGGCGACCACGGTGGGGCTGCTGATCACCGTCCAGATCCTCGACCAGATCCCGCAGCTCGACGCCCTCCAGCCGTACTTCTTCTCGCACTACTGGCTGTCCTTCGCCGACCTGATGCGCGAACCGGTCTACTGGGACGACCTGGTCAAGAACCTGGGCCTCCAGGCCCTCTACGCGGCGGTCTTCGGCTCGGCGGCCTGGGCCCGGTTCACCACCCGCGACATCACGGCGTGAGGAGGGGCGGCCTCAGCGGGCCTGCCGCACCGACAGGAGCAGGGCGTCGTCGTCCCCCCTCCGGACGAACAGGGCCCCCTTGCCCAGCGCGGCGGCCGGCACCAGGGTGTCCCCGGGCAGCGCCTCGGGCGTCCCGGTGCCCTTCGGCACCACGACGCCCGCCCCCGGGCCCGTGGTGCCGTACGCGGTGCCGTCGTCGGTGACGGCGGTGACCGTGACGCCCGGCCGGTCGCCCTCGGCGGCCAGGCACCGGCCCGTGCCCGCCCGGACGTCGAACAGGACCGGGCCCAGACCCAGACGGGTGCCGTTCGGCGAGGCCACCGGCGCGCTCGGGGTGTCCGGGCCGTCGTCGTCGCAGACGGTGCTCGCCAGCAGCCGGCCGCTCGCCAGGTCGTGTGCCGACCACACGTAGGAGCCCGCGGAGCCGGCCGCCCGCCAGCGGGCGACGAACATGCCGTCGCGGACGCCGGCGAGGGTGCCGTTCTGCTCCCCGCTGACGAACGTCCGGCCCGTCTCGACGCCGTCGGGCGCGATGTCCTCGCCGCTCCAGCCGCCCGGCACCCGGATGCCGCCCGACGCGCCGCCTACCACGGGCCCGTCGGGGGTGACGGCCACCACGGTGCTGCCGGCGCACATCGCCGAGTCGCAGTCGGGGATCAGCCCGGCGGGATCGTCGTACCGTGTCACGCGGCCGGTGCCCAGGTCCACGACGGCCCGGTGATCGCCGGCCGAACGCCAGGAGAGCAGCAGCCCGGCGCCGCCGTCCCGGGCCTGGACCGAGCCCTCCTGCGTGTTCACCGGGATCTCGACCTCGTGGAGCGGGGCGACGGAGTCGCCGGAGGCGTCCAGCGGGTAGACCCCGATCCGGACGGTCTCCTTCTCCTTGGTCAGGGCGCCGTCGGTCCGCTCACCTACCGCCCACGCGGCCAGATAGGTGCGGTCGCCCTGACGTACGGCGGTCAGCCGGGGCGCCGACGGGCCGCCGGGTGCGTCCGGGTCCGTCGCCGGGACCCGGTAGGCGGCGCTGGTCCAGCGCACCTTGCCCGTCGCCGCGTCCCGGACCCGGACCGCGTAGCCGTCGCCGTCGCCGGAGGGCTCGACGTAGGCGACCGTGCCGCCGACCGCGACGACCGGCTCGGCCCCGGTGTCCGAGGGCGCCCGGCCCGCTTCCTCGTCCCAGCCCTTCCCCCCGTCGAAGGCGGGGGGAACGGGGAGTCGGGGCGTGGCGTGGCCACCCTCCGGGCCCTGCCCCGCGCCGTCCCGCTCCCCGTCGTCGCCCGAGCCGCACCCGGCGAGCAGTACCGCGGCCAGGGCGGCCGCCAGTGCGGTCCTCGTGGTGCGCATCTTCCGTTCCTCCGTGCTGGCTCGTCGTCAGGTACCCCGGACGCGGATGCGCCGGGCGGAGCGGCCGTGGGCCGTCACCGGGCGGGCCCGCCGCCCCCGCCCGGCTGCGGCGGTTTCGGCAGCCGGGGCGGCGTCGCCGGGCCACCGCCGGCCGGCCCGGTCCCGGGCGCGTTGCCCGGACCGGAGGGTCTGCGCCCGGACTGGAGGCGGGCCGCGCCGGCGATCGGGTTGGTGCCCGCACCGGCGACCGGAGTGCTGCCCGTCCCGGCGGCCGGGGGAGTGGTGCCCGTCCGGGCCGTCGGCGCGTTGCCGGACTGCTCCGCGCGGTGCTTGGCCAGGTGGGAGCCCTGGAGGGCGGTGGCCATGAAGCCGGCCGCCACGTTGCCGCTCTCCGGTGGCGCCGTCCTGCGGTCGACGACGGCCAGCCTGGCCATGTCCTTCTCGCTGAAGACGTTGCCGGGCAGCATCCGGGAGGCGGCCCCCGTCACGTCGACCGTGTGCTGCCGGTCACCCGCCTGGAAGTGCAGCCGGTAGCCGAGGTACTGCTCGCTCCTGTCGAAGAGCAGCTCGCCCTTGACCTGGCCGCCCTGCTGCCGGGCCCAGGCGTCGAGGGTGTCCGCGGCCTGCGGCAGCCGGGCCACCCGGCCCAGGCAGGCGACGTAGGCGTCCCCCTCGACGTCGCGGGCCTTGAGCCGGACACCGCCGTCCGGGGCGCGGACCGTCTCGACGGCGCCCAGCCGCTGATTGGGGACGGTGACCAGGCGCCCGTTGCCGCCGAGTTCGGCGTCGTACTGCCGGCGCATCGCCAGGTACTGGGAGTCGTTGTGGAGGACCCAGGGCGCCGCGGTGCCCACCATGGTCACCCGGGCGTTCGGATTGCCCTCCAGGATGATCTCCGTGTTGGCGATGGCGCCGCCGCCGATGCCGGCGATCACCCAGTTGTCCGCGACCGTCGGGTCGTAGGCCCCGTCGCCGACCTCGTCCCCTAGCAGCACCCGCCCGGGAGCCTCGGCGGTCGCCTGCTCCCATTTCGCG
The DNA here is from genome assembly GCF_003950055.1 of Streptomyces sp. KPB2. NCBI lineage: Bacteria > Bacillati > Actinomycetota > Actinomycetes > Kitasatosporales > Streptomycetaceae > Streptomyces > Streptomyces sp. KPB2. The sequence continues at coordinate 3,512,849 of NZ_CP034353.1, read as the reverse complement.
GTCGCCACGACGGTCTCCCTGGCCCGCGCGGCCGGCGAGTCGTCGCCGGCCGCCCGCAACGCGTCGGCCACCGCCGGCTCGGCCAGGATGTCCAGGGCGGCCGCGGCCCGGCCCGGTCCCTCCGGCAGCGCGGCCAGCCGGTCCCGGGCCTGGAGCGCCTCGGGGGTGGCGACCGTGCCGAGGTGGTCCCCGAGCGCCCGGGCGGCCTCGTCCATCGTCGGCACCTGCCGGTTCACGCCCGGTACGACCTCGGGGGGAACGCCCGTGGCCACCAGCGGGGTGCCCACCACCTCGACGGTGACCGGGGGCGAGCCGTCGGCCGGGGAGATCTCGGCGAGCAGCCGCCCGTCGTCGGCGAGGTTCAGCGAGGCACGACCGTCGACCAGCGGGCCGCGGGCGGCCGCGGTGTCTTCCCACAACTGGAGCGCCGACAGCGAGACCCGGTCCTTCGGGTCCCCGAACTGGTACGGGTCCCAGCCCACTTCGCGCAGGTGCCGCACCTGGTCGGCGGACTGCACGATGCCCTTGATGGGGTCCACGTGCCAGCGGCCCCGCGAGTCGACCAGCAGGACGTCGGGGTCGCGGCCGGCGAGCGCGGCCCCGCCGCCGATCATGATCTCCCGCTGCGGGTACCGGCCCTCGGGCAGCGTGGCCGCCTCGGCACGCAGCTCCTCCAGCGTCCGCAGCCCGGTGTCGGTGCGCTGCCGGGCCGCTTCGTCCCGGGCGGCGCCGAGCTGCTCCCGGGGGATGGGCGTGCCGTCGGGGCCGAGGCCCGGCAGCGGGAACGCGGGGGCGGAGCCCAGCGGGGCGCTGTTCGCGCGGCCCTCCGCCACCCGGGACCGGTGCTCCTGGAGCACCTGGGCGTCGGCGGGGGCCAACTGGTCGATGGGCCTGCCCAGCTCCCGCAGCGCCCGCCGGGCGTCCGTCGTCAGGTGCCGCCCCACCGTGTCGGTGCGGATCGCGACCGCGTACTGCTCCAGCGTCCGGGCCGCCGTGTCGTCGGCCGGCGCGCCCACCCGCAGGCCGGTGTGGTCGATCAACTGGGACAGCTCGCCGCGGGCCTCCTGGCGTTGCGCGGCGGTCAGCGCCCCGTCGTTCATGCGTTCCGTGAGGTAGTTCAACTCGCCGATCCGGCCCAGGTCCTCGTCGGACAGCCGCGGTCGTTCCGGCAGCGCGGCGCCGCGGCCCAGCATGTCGGCGGAGGCGGGTGCCTCGGCGCGCTCGGCGCGGTCCCGCACGGAGAGCAGCTCGTTGACCTCGTGGCTCAGCGCGCGGCCGATCTGCTCGGGCGCGATGCGGTCGGAGAGCTGGACGACGTGGTTGTCGGAGGCGGTGTTCACGAAGCTGCGCGCCACGGTGCGCTCGGGCAGCGACGCGGACTCCAGCCGGACGGTGAGGGCCCTGGCGTTGTCGTCGGACAGCGAGAAGAAGCGGCGTCCGTCCTCCTCGACGATGCCGTTCACCCGCAGCCGGTCGGCGTACAGCGCCTGGACCACCACGGGCAGCGCCGCCTCGGCCTCGGCGAGCACGCGCTCGTGCGGAAGGCGGGTGCCGCTGTCCGCCCGAAAGCCGGTGCCGAGGACGTCCGTGGCCGTGATGACCGTCTCCTCCGGACGTTCCCTCTCGTCGCGCTGGTTCACTGACGTCTCCCCCCTGCGCCTATGAGCCCCGTAGAATCCTGCCATGTTGATCGCTCGTTCGTTGCAAGAGGCGCACCTCTACATCGACCTCCACCCCTGTGCGTGCGGGGCCGAGCAGTTCGCGCGCGAGCACCGGCTGGAGGATCACGACGGCGCCCTGACCGCGGTCTTCGAGGGCACCTGCCCCCAGTGCGGGCGCGCCCGGTCCTTCGCGTTCCGCATGGCGGACGAACTCCCGCCCGCGCCGCCCGCGTTCGGGGGCGATGAGCCGTCGAGCATCGTCGACCCGGGCGAGTTCATGTGGGTCAGCGACGAGATCTCCACCGAATCCGGCCTGCGCCTGCTCAACACCGCGCCGGCCGAGCACCGGGCGATGCGCCCGTCGACGGCGTACGCGATCGCCGCGCTGGAGGAGGTCGCCAAGTTCCTTCCCCCGGGCGGGAACAGCGTCCCCGAGGACCGATTCGTCTCGGAGCGCGGCCGGGCCCTGTACGCCAAGGACCCCGAGCGGTTCACCCGGGAGGAGATCGGGGCGGCCCTGGAGCTGAAGCGGTCCATCCTCGCCGGCATCGACCACTTCAGTCCGCCGCGGGGCTGAGGTCCAGCAGCAGTGCCATGACGCCGACCAGCGTGGCACTGCTGACGATCTCCCGGCGGGCGATCATCGCGCCGATCCGGGAGAGGGGTATCCACTCCAGCCGGTCCGACTCGTTGCGCTCGGTCGGTTCGCCGATCCGCACGGCGTCGTCCGTGCGGAAGACGAAGTGCCGGGCGTCGGTGATGCCGGCCGCGGGCTCCGCGCAGACCAGCTCGCGCACCGTTCCCGCACGCCATCCCGTCTCCTCCTCGAGCTCGCGCGCGGCCGCCCGCGCGGGCTTTTCGCCGTCCTCGACCAGCCCCATGGGCAGCTCCCACGCCCAGGTGTCCGTGACGAAGCGGTGCCGCCACATCATCAGCACCCGCCGCTCGCCGTCGACCGCCGCCGTCACGGCGACGTCGCGCAGCCTGACCACGTGGTAGTCGGTGCGGGTGCCGTCCGGCTGCTCGACGTCCAGCGCGCGCAGCCGCACCCACGGGGTGTCGTGGACGACGCGTTCGGAGTGGACGGTCCAGCGCATGAGGTCCTCCCTGGTCTGTTCGCCGGATGTGTGCCGCGGGTGCGTCAGCCGTCGTACGCCTCGACCGACGGCGCCTCCTTGGGCCGGTGGCCGCCGGGCCGGCACCCGGCGAACGGGCCGTTGGGGGCGCGGAGTTCGGTCATCACCGGGCCGAGGTGGTCCCGGTGCCAGACGGCCGGACCGGAGACGCCCGCCTCCGGGTCCGTGTACTCCTGCCAGGCCAGCCACAGGGCGTGCAGCCGGGCGACGGCCTCCAGGTGCTCCCACCAGCGCGGGCACCAGGGCTGCCCGGAGGTCACCTCCCGGCCGTAGACGGGGAGCAGCAGGTCGGAGACCCACAGGGCCAGGTTCCGCATCTCCTCGGCGTACTCCTCGCCGTCGAGATAGAGGATGAAGGCCGGCGCCTGCGGCTGCTCCGGCGTGGGGTCCGCGTCGTGGGCGGGGGGCATGGTGGTCACGGGAACGCCTTCTCTGCGGCTCGGGCGGTGATGGCCTTCACTTCGGCCTGGGCGGCGGCCTGGATGCGGTCGGCACCCGGCTCGGCGTACCAGGGCCGAAGCCGTACCAGGGCCGGCCGGACGCCGGTGGCCAGCAGCAGCGCGGTGCCCTTGGGCAGGGCGCGGATGCGGTCGGCGGGCATGATGCGCTCCAGGCGGTAGGAGGTGGAGCGCGACCGGCCGTCCCTGCTGCGGGAGACGCTGACCGTCGACACGTCGTGCTCGCCGACCAGCCGGGAGACCTTCTCGACGAAGTCGGCGTCGTCCAGTCCGGCGCCCAGCAGTTTGATGGTGGCGGCGCCCCACAGCGCGTCCATCCCGGCCTCCCCCCAGACCCGTACCCCCTGCCGGTAGCTCTGCAGCAGCGTGACGATGTTGATGCCGCGCGAGCCGAGGTGGGAGTAGAGGTCGGGCAGGTCGGAGATGCGGCAGACGTTGGCGGCCTCGTCCAGCACGGCCGTCATCGGCGGGTCGAGGCGCCCGCCCAGCCGCTCGGCGGCGACCACACCCGCGCGCAGCACCGAGTCCGCCGCCGCCGCGATGACGCCCGCCGCCGAGCCGCCGCCGTCCTTCGAGAGCAGGTACAGCGTGTCGCGGGACAGCGCGTGCTGCTCCGGACGGAACTGCGGCACCGCCGCGTCCGGCGTCACCCAGGCGGCGATGGCCGGGTCGAGGAGGCAGGCCACGCACTGGCGGGCCGTCTCGTAGATGCCGTCCCGGGTCTCGACGGCGCCCTGGACGGTGCCCTGCAACTGGTCGGCGAGGGCCGGCATGGCGGCGTCGCGCAGCAGGTCGACGGGGGTGCGGTCGGCCGGGTCGGCCAGCCAGGACAGGACGTCGACCACCCCGCGCCCGCCGCGGTTGGCGGCGTGGAAGAGCGCGGTGAGCGTGTTCTGCGCCGCCGAGATCCAGAAGTCGCGCTTGGAGGCGTCGTCGTTGACCGCGCCGACGAAGTGCCCGGCCAGGCGCCGGGCGCCCTCGATGGTGGCGGCGTCGGCCAGCATGTCCCACCACATGCCGCGGTGGGTGTGCGCGATGCCCTGCGGGTCGAACACCCAGACCCGGCCGGTGCGTTCGCGTTCGGCCCGGGTGACGCTGTAGACGTCGGACTTGTTGGAGGTCAGCAGGACGCTGCCCTGGGCGCGCAGGACGCGGGGGACGGCGATGCCGGTGGACTTGCCCGCGCGCGGGGCCATCAGGTCCAGTTCGACGTCCTCGAAACTCGACCGCAGTTCGGGGCCGTTCGGCTCCAGGTCGCCCAGCAGGTTGCCGGTCTCGTCGGGTTCCAGTCTGGCGGCCTTGGACAGGGACGGGCGCAGTTCCCTGGCCCGGGCCCCGGCGCCCTTGGGCAGCAGTCCGGCCAGTTCCTTGCGGCCGGCGAGACCGTCGGGGCGCCGGCCGCGGCCGCGCACCAGGACCACCGCGGTGACCACGAGGGCGAGGAAGACGCCGAAGACGACGGCGATGCCGGCCGTCACCGCACCGCTGGACGCGTCGGGCCACAGTGCCCCCGGACCGTCCTGGACCAGGGTGGCCAGGGTGGACAGGGTGAACGGCGGCGGGTTCCAGCCGCCGCCGGCCAGCGCCGCGCCGAGCGTGCCGCCCAGCCAGGCGCCGGCGAAGACGCCGCCGACGAGGACGGCCACGGCCGGGATGATCCACGCCAGCAGGTCGTCCCCGGTGCCGTGGCCCTTGCGCGTGGGGCGCGTGCTCATCTCGCTCCCTCCCCCTGCTTGGCGAGGTTCAGCTCGTTGCCGGTCCAGCGGGTGTTGGTGTTGTGCAGGGCGCGCTCGGTGTCGGTGATGGACACCTTGATGGGGATGCCGGGCCGTCCGCCGACCTTGATCAGGAAACGGCCCCGGCCCGGCGGCTCCTCGTTGATGCCGGTGCCCGCCCAGCCCGGCGGGGACGACCAGGAGGAGACCAGTTCGATCTCGCGTTCCGACATGCCGACGATCTCGCCCAGCTCCCGCATCTCCGTGCGCGGCAGCCCCGCGCACACGACCATGCCGGCCCGCTCCACGAAGCCGCGCGCCTTGGCCCGGTCGGCCTCGCTGCCCAGCGCCTCGGCGTCCTTGAGCGTGTGGGTGATCTTGGCGTCGCCGAGTCCGAGGGAGCGGTTGAGGCGGGTCAGGGCGTCGATCCGCTCGACGATGCCGGAGGCGGCGCGCAGCGGTCGCCACAGCTCGTCCAGGACCGTGAAGAACCAGCGCTGCGGGGCCAGCCCGGCGTCCGCGAGCGCGTGCGCGGCGGCCACCGTGCCGAGCCCGTCGGACCAGGCGGCGAGCATCGCCGCGGCGGTGAGCTGGGTGTCGGCCTCGCCGATGCGGGAGATGTCCACGCAGACGGCCGGTGACGCCGGGTCGATCCGCGTCGAGGTCTCGGTGGCGAAGGTGTCGCCGAGCGGACCGTCCAGGATGCCGAGCAGCGAGCGGTGCAGCGGGTCGACGGCTTCCTGGTAGCGGCCGATGTCGCCCCGGTCCAGCGTGACGGCGCGCACCCGGTCGGGGCCCTCGTCCAGGACCCGCAGCAGGTCGGGCAGGAGCGGGGCGCGACCGCGCTCGGTGCGGTCCACGAGGTGGTGCAGACAGGCGGAGAGCACCGACTGCTCGTGGTCGTCCATGGGCCGGCCGCGGACGATGGTGATGAGCGCGGCGACCATGTTGAGCACCCGGCCGTGGGCCTCGGCGGCCAGGACCCGCCCGCGCTCGCCGCCGAGCCGTACCGCCGCCTCGCCCATGGCGCCGGGGTCGAGGACGTTGATGCCGCCGACGCCGCGCCCGATGGAGATGACCTGGCCGCCGAGGGCGCGCACGGTGTCCGCGTAGTCGGGCTTCAGGTCCCCGAGCACCAGTGGGGTGACGCCGGTCGCCGTCAGGCCGATGAGCATCCGGTTGATCAGCGTCGACTTGCCCAGCCCCGGCATGCCCAGCATGAACAGGGAGGGGTTGGAGATGTAACGGGCCCGGGTGAACCAGGAGATGGGGTCGCCGCAGACCGTCGCACCGGTCTGCAGGTGCTGGCCGAGCGGTACGCCGGTCATGGGGGCGCCCGATCCCGCCGCGAACGGCCACAGGCCGCAGGCCTGCACGGTGGTCGCCCGCCACATCGCGGGCGGGTCCACATGGGCGACCTGGCCGCCGCCGGGGCCCGGCCAGCCGCGTGCGGGCACCGTGGGTGCCCGGGGCGGTTGCTTCTGCTTGCTCACAGGGCCTCCCGGATCTGGTACGGAACGAGGGTGTGCTCCCACGGCAGCAGCCCGACGGGCAGCGTGCAGGTGAACGCCGAGGCCTGCATCCGGTCGGCGGGGCGCAGCACGATGCGGGAGGACGCCTGGAGGTTGCGCATGGTCACGGCCGCGTCCTCCAGGTCCTGCTCGGAGTCGACGGTGACCGTGGCCATCAGCGAGAACTCCACCAGCCCCGCGCCGGACGCCTCTTCGGCCGCCGTCTGCTCGGCCGCCCGCACCTCGGAGCTGGCGCGGGCCTGCACCAGCCCGCCGCGCGAGCCGGCCATGAAGTGGGCGGAGCGGCGGTCGGACTCGACGATGCGGGCGGAGGTCGCCGGGTCGATCGGCCGGTAGATCAGCGAGATCCGCTTGCGGCGGGTGCCCGCGGCGGGTTCCAGCAGGCCGCGCAGCACGCTGGAGCGGACGGTGCCGCGCGGCGCGAGCGTCAGCATCCAGGTGCGGGAGACACCGGAGTCGTGCTTGTAGGCGTGCACGGTCTCGACGGCGGCCGCCGGCCCCGCGTCGTCCCACTCGATGCCGGTCGAGGTGTGTTCGGCGCGGGTGCTGAGCACGTCGGGGGCGACCGCGGGGTCGTAGGCGACGCGCACGATCTCGGCGAGCCGCTCCGCCGAGAGCGGGTACGCGGAGCCGCCGCCCGCGGCGATCAGGCCGGACAGCAGGCCCGGCAGCCGCATGGACAGGTCGGTGACGACGTCGTCGGTGCTGCGCTTGGGTCCGGTGGTCGGGCCGTAGGTGAGGGCGACGTAGGTGTGCATCTCCGAGGAGGCGGCGGGATAGCGCTCGACGACCTCCTCCATGACGGCACGGGCCGCGGCCGGGGCGTCGGGCGTGATGCGCGGCAGGACCTCGGCCGCGAGCCGGGTGCCGGTGTCCGGGGCGGTCTCGACCACGACCTGGGCGCCGCGCAGACCGGGCTCGTGGGAGAGCCGGGCCAGCCAGTCGCCCCAGGACGCCACCCAGATGTCGACCTGCTCGGGGTCGACGAGCGAGCCGCCGTCCGGATCACAGCCGATGACGAGCGTGTAGAGGTTGCGGCCCGGGTGGTGGAGCACGCCGAACGGACGGTCGTACGCGTCCCGGCCCTCGTGCATCTTGGTGCGGGCGAGGAGACCGGGGGGCTGGAAGCGGCCACCGGGGCGCCGCGAGAGCGGGCCGGAGACGTACGTGGTCGAGCCGTTGGCCTTGCGCCTCATCCAGCCGATCCGGACGGCGAGGACCTGGTAGACGTTGCGGCCGTCGGCGGTGCGCAGCGCCAGCGGGGCCAGGAAGATCCCGACCGGGACGAGCACGGCGACGGCGAGCATCAGGGAGACCAGCGAGGCCAGCAGCGCCAGCAGGAGCCCGCCGAAGGCGACGACGGTGCCGAGCAGGCCCAGCGGGCCAAGACCGGGGCGGCGCGGCCGCCGCCAGTTCCCGTAGGTGGGACGCGTCATGGCGTCGGTGGACATGGTTTTCCTTCTTCCGGCTTCTGCTCGGTGAGCGGAGTGGTCGGGCGGGTGGGACGGGGCGGTGGCGGTGGGACGGGGGCCGGGAACCGGGCCGGGAGGACGTCCCGGCCCGGCCCCCGCGCCGCCGGGCGGCTACTGGTTGTGGCCCTTCATCCCGTCGTTGTCGTCCAGGGAGTTGACGACCTCCGAGGCTGCGGCGACCTGGGTCTGCACGACGACCGCGGCGGCCTGCGCGGCCAGCGCCACTCCGCCGGTGGCGGCTCCGGCAGCCGCGCCTCCCGCGGCGCCTCCGGCACCTCCCGCGGCGCCACCCGCGCCCCCGGCTCCGGCGCCGCCTCCTGCTCCGGCTCCGCCACCGCCCGCTCCGGCCCCGGCGGACGGGGAACCCTGCGGGGCGGCGGACGAGCCTCCGCCGCCACCCCCGCCCCCGCCTCCACCGGCGGATCCGCCCGCGATGCTCACGGCGCCGCTCGCGAGGTTGTTGACGGCGTTGAGGGCGACCGTGCCGCCGGAGGTGCCGCCGAGTGCCGCGGTGGCCGGGACGATGAGCTTGAGCAGCGCGGGCAGGGCGAAGACCGCCAGGATCAGCATGCCCATGCCGGCGATGGTCCGGGTGAGGTCCTTGGTGCCCCTGGCGTCCTGGGTCATCGCCGTCGCCGAGAAGATGATGAGCGCGGCGGCGGGTTTGTAGAGCAGCCAGGCGGCCAGCCAGCCGACGTGCTTCTTCCACCAGCCCTCCCCCCACCCGGTCATGGAGGCGGACGCGGCCAGCGGCAGGGTGCCGATCAGCATGATCATGACGCCGATGCGGATGTACATCAGGACGATCTGGACGAACGCCGACAGCATCACGAGCAGGCCGAAGACCAGCACGAGACCGGGCTGGCCCAGGGTCATCACGCCGAGCATCTCGGATGCCTGGCCGCCCAGGTCCGACTTGGCGTAGACCTCCTCGGCGTAGGCGTCCGAGGCCCGCATCAGCGCCCCGGCCGCCGGGACCGCGATGGCCCCGGCGAGGAGTACCTTCCACATGCCCATGAAGGCGACCTTCATGGACTGGCCCCGGCGGTCCAGGGCCATCCGTATCGCCGCCATCAGCAGCGAGGCCACGGCCACGTAGCCGACCAGCCAGTTGAGCTCGCCCTGAATGGTGTTGATGGGTCCGCCGGTCTCGCCGGCCTTGATGCCCAGCCACACGCCGTTGAGCGACTTGAGCACTTCGGACGCGGCCTCGCCGATGGCCTTGGCGAACACCTCGACGGCTCCGCTGGTGACGCCCTCGCCGATCTCGCCGAGGCCCCACTCCAGGCCCTCGCCCACACAGTCGTAGACCTTCCAGGTACAGGCCATGTCAGGCCTCCCAGGTGACGAAGCCCTGGGTGCCACTCACCTGCGCCATGCCGGAGTACACCGAACCGTCGGCACCGGGCACGATCTTCCAGTCGCCCTCGTGCCACCGCACGGTGACAGAGGCCGTGCCGTACACACCCGCGTTGGGTCCGCGGAGCAGGAGCATCACTGTCGCCTCTTCCTTGTCGTACGCCAGGATCGAGAAGCCCGCGTAGCCACCAACGTCGGCCTTGCCCGAGGTGGGCTTGTCCTCCTCCTGCGAGCGGCTGGAGACCAGCGCGTCGCGGCCCGGGCCGGGGACGACCTGCCGCTTCATCACGTCACGCCAGCCCGGATAGCTGAAGTGGTCCGTGATGGCCTGGGCGGCGAGCACCGCACCCATCGGGGTGTGTGCGTAGCAGGACCAGACGGGGCCGTCGTAGGTGCGCGGCCCGGCCGACTTGGAGACCGGGACGAGGCCCGTTCCGTTGGCCTTCCACTCGAAGTCCTCGGGAACGGCCGTCGGCTTGGTCTGGTCGCTGTCGTCGGTGCGGCAGCCCGCGGGCCGGGCATCCGGCTTCGCGCTGCCGCTCGGCGTGGGGGTGGCCGGCGGCGGCGTCGGACCGCCGTCGGCGCGGTCCGACGAGCCGCCGCCGCTCATCAGCGCGATCAGACCGATGACCAGCAGCGTCGCCAGGAACCCGGCCGACAGGATCCAGCCCCGCTGCTGCCAGAAGGGCTTCTCCCACTCCCCGCTGCCCCCTCGGGATCGACCGGGGTTCACCATGTCGGTACTTCTCTCTGTTGGGACGCGGGGCGCGTCAGCCGAAGACGAAGGTGACGACGGGGCCGGCGGTGGCCACCAGGACACAGCCGCCCAGCACCATGCCGAGGCGGCCCATGTGCTCGGAACCCTCGCCGCGGCGCATGGAGATGGCCATCATGGCGCCGGTGATCAGCACACCGGCGACACCGGCCGCGGTACCGGCCCAGGCGAGGATGCCGAGCACGGTGTCGACCTTGCCGGTGAGCGCGCCCGGGGCGTCGCGGGTGGGGTTCGGTACGTCACCGTCCGCCAGGACTATGGTCCGGTGTGCCTTGGTGACGAGCGTGTCCAACATGTTCTCTCCCCGATGCGGTCGGCCTGAGGGCCGATCAGATGAACGCTGTTCGCTGTGGTTCGGCCGGTAGTGGTGCCGGCCGGCGGCGTCGACGTGAGTCTTGTGATCCCAGTGGCGTCGCGCCATGTCGTGTGACGAATCAGCACCACGCTGTGACATGTACGTGGCATTCGAGACGGGAAGGTTCCCGTCCGGGGTGCCGACTTGATGCCGACTCGGTGCTGGTGCTGGTGCTGGTGCTGGTGCTGGTGACGGTGTCGGTGTCAGTGCCGTCGTGCGGCCCGTCGTCCGGTCATCCGTTCAGGAGGAACGACACGAGCGGCCCCGCGGAGGCGCCGATGACGCAGGCGCCCATCACCATCAGGAACTCCCGCAGGTGCTCCTCCACGTCGCCCGTCTTCACGGCGAGCGCCATGCGGGTCCCGACGATGATCAGTCCCGCGACGCCGGCACAGGTGACCAGCCAGGCCATCCAGCCCAGCACCGTGTCGAGTTCACGGGTGACGTCCGCACCGACGGCGAGTACGGTCGTCGTTCCAGTGCTCATCGGATACTCCTCATGACATGCGTACGGGTGGGGCGGCCAGCAGGGCGGCCAGTGCGGCCGTCTCCTTGGGCGCCGGCGCGTTCAGGTCCCCGGTGCGCCACGCCGGCGTCCAGGGCACGCGGTGCACGTCCGCCGCCGAGCCGATGACCTTGATGCGCTGGTGCAGCGACCGGGGCAGGCGTCCCGGCGCGTCCGCGACCAGGACCACGGCGACGAGTTCGAGGCCCGGCGGCTGGTCCCCGCGCCGGAACACGTCCAGGGCGCGGGAGACCGCCTGCAGACCGGCGGCGTGGGTGCGGCCGACCAGCAGTACGCCGTCGGGCTCCCCCTGCTCGGGCCGGGGCCAGGTGCGTCCGCCGTCGACGCCGCCGAGGACGGCCGCGAGGGTGGACGTGCCCGCTCCTCCGTGCGCGCCGACCCAGGCCAACTGCCGGGCCGGGGGCGCCGCACGGGGGTCCGGGCCGACGTCCTGCGACGGGGTGCTCCCGTCGAGGGGACCGCGAGTCCAAATCTCCGGTCCTGTCAGCGCGTTGCTGCTCACCGCCAAATCTCCCCCCGTGTCGGTTCAGCGGAACACCGTGTGATCATCACTGATGACCGGGTGGCTGATAACACCCTGTGAGGCTCTGGGACGAGTCTGTGACGAAGCGGTGACCTGACGGGGCATCGCCTACGGGGAGACTCAAGCAGTCTTTTCACGACCGGAGTTGGACCCGAGGGGGGTTGATGTCGCAGAACGGGGGAGGCGCGGCGGCCTGGGTGATCGGTGGTTCGGTCGCCCTGGTGCTGACACCCGTGATCATGATGGTCGCGGTCAGCGGCGGCTCGAGTGCCGCGGGCGGCGGCGCGGGCAGCGGGGTCGGCGGGGGCCTGAAGGGGGGTGCCGTGCCCGCGCAGTACGTTCCGTGGGTGCTCAAGGCCGGCGCCCTGTGCGACGTGATCAAGCCGGCCGTCGTGGCCGCCCAGATCGAGGCCGAGTCCGGCTGGAACCCGAACGCGGTGTCCCCGGTGGGTGCCGAGGGCCTGTCCCAGTTCATGCCCGGCACGTGGAAGACGTGGGGCCGCGACGACGACGGCAACGGGCGCGTGTCGCCCTACGATCCCGGCGACGCGATCATGGCGCAGGGCCGCTACGACTGCGCGCTCGCCAAACAGGTGGAGGGTTACAAGAAGCGCGGCGAGGCCTCCGGCGAGACGCTGGACCTGGCGCTGGCCGCCTACAACGCGGGCCCCGGAGCCGTCCAGCAGTACCACGGCATCCCGCCGTACACCGAGACGCGCAACTACGTCGCCCGCATCAAGTCCCTGATACCCAAGTACGAGTCGGTCGACGACCCGCCCGGCAAGGTGCCGCCGGGGCAGCGGATGGCCATGCCGCTGCGCGGCAACCCGCCCGTCACCTCGCCCTACGGCATGCGCTTCCACCCGATCCTGCACGTCAACAAGCTGCACACCGGCATCGATTTCGGCGCGACACAGGGCACGCCGTTCCTCGCCGCGCGGGACGGCAAGGTCACCTTCGCCGGCTGGTCCAACGGCTACGGCAACCGGGTGGTCATCTCGCACGGAACCATCGACGGCAAGGAGGTGTCGACCACGTACAACCACATGTCGGCCTTCAGCGTCTCGGTGGGACAGCGCGTCAAGGTGGGCCAGCAGGTCGGCGCGGTGGGCTCCACCGGCTACTCGACCGGTCCGCACGCGCACTTCGAGGTGATCCAGAACGGCGACTACGTCGATCCCGCACCATGGCTGGGGTTGAAGTGACGGCACAGGCCAGGGGGACACGATGAGAAAACGCTCCGCACGGGCCCTGCGCGGGCCCGCGGCCACCGCGCTCACGGTGGCCACCGGCCTCGCCCTGCTCTCCGGGTGCGGCCTGTCCGACCACCGCGAGACCGGCGCCCAGGGCGCGGGCACCGGATCGGCGCAGCCGTCCATCGCCCCGAAGGCGCCGGTGCCGCCCGGAAAGCCGCTGGGGCCCGACGCGCACGTGCCCGACACCGGCGTCGTCGACGACAACGACGCCACGGCGGTCTCCACGGCCTGGGCCGAGACGACGTACGGCTACGACACCGAGTACGACACGAGTCCCCAGGACGCGGTGCTGCGCGGCATCCGGTGGTGCACGGAGCGCAAGGCGGCGGCCGAGCGCGGGTACCGGCCCGCCGGCGGCCCCGGGAACGAGTGGATCACCTGGGCCCGCCACCGGGCCTGGACCACCGTGGACGTGAGCAGCGAACTCGAGGACGACGCCCCGCCGGACGGGGAACGGATCGCCTACCGGTCCCTGGTCGTGTCCGGCACCGCGCACGGCCGGGACGGCTGGGAGGGGACCGGCCCCCGGCTCAACGCCTACGTGAAGCTGGTGCGCGCGGGCGTCGGCAAGCCGTGGCGGGTGGACGACGTGACGGTCGTCGAGGCGGCGAGACCACCCTCGCCGAGCACGTCGGCGACCGCCGGTGCACCGTCCGACGATCCCAGGCAGTGAGGGAACCGATGCCCAGATTCAGTCGCAGCGAGAACAAGCGGCGGAGGAACCAGGCCGCACGGGAGCAGGCGCCCGCCTCCGGACTCAAGCCCATCGAGGTGCACGTCACGGCCGACGGGAGAGCCACCGTGGGCGGCCTGCCGGTCGTCGCCGGCGCCGGTGAGAGCGTCCAGAGCGCCGTGCTGGACTACCTCCACCGCCTGGTGCTCGCCACCGGTCACGCCGTCGCGGCCACCGTGCACGACGAGCGGATCGGCTACCTCACGCCGGTCCGCGTCGAGGCGGACGGGTCCAGTGCCTTCGCCGGGGAGCCCGTCCCCCTGCCCCGGGACGTGATGGCGGCCGCGCGGGCCGTGGCCGAGGAGCACGTCTCCGAGCGCGCCCAGGCGGTCGGCGCGCCGGCGGCCGCAGCCGTGCCGGACGAGCACCCGGTGGTGCGCGAGCAACCGTCCACCATGCCGCTCAGGGCCGTCGCGGCGGCGGCGCAGCCCGTCCGGGACAAGTCGACGAGGGCCCTGCGCGCGGTACCGGACCCGGCTCCCGGCGCACCGCTTCCCGCGGCGCGGGAGCCCGAACGGGGCCCGGCGACGGCACCGGTCCCGGCGGCGGAGGCGAAGCCGGACCCGCGGCCCGGGGCGGCGCGGGGCGAGACGCGGCCGGAAGCCCGGCCGGAGGGGCGGTCCGAGGTCCGGCCGGAGGGGCGGTCCGAGGCGGTGCGGTCCGAGGTGCGGTCCGAGGCGGTGCCGTCCGGGCGGACGGCACCACTGGACCCGGCACCGGTGGACCCGGCGTCGACGGATGTCAGGAGCCCGTCCCTGCTGGCGGAGCCCGTCCAGCGGATCAACGAGGCCGTGCGCATGGGCCGGATCGAGTCGGCCGCGGCCATGGCGGAGCAGACCATCGCCTCCGCGGTGCAGCGGCTGGGCGCCGAGCACCCGGAGGTGCTGCAGCTGCGGGAACTCGCGGCCTACATCGCCTACCTGGCCGGCGACGCCCACCGCTCCTTCGTACTCTCCATGGCGCTCGCACGGGTGCGGCGGGGCAGCGACGACCAGGGCGCCTTCGGCAACGTGATGAGCGCGGCGGCCGCCTGGCGGGCGCTGCGGGACCCCGCACTGGGGCTGGCCCTCGGACACGAACTGATCTCGCTGTGGGACGCGATGGCCGCGGCAGGCGGTGCCGCCGCGGCCGACCCCTCCCAACTGGAGTCCGCCCGGGCCCGGATGGGCCGCCTCGCCGATCGGGCGCGCGGCGTGGGCGAAGGCCGGAGCGAAACGGAGGGACCGCGTGCGCAGGACCGGTGACACCGCTCCGGGCCCGGGCGGGGGCCGCCCCCGCACGCCGTCCCCGCGGGGGACCTCCACGCAACAGGGCCCATCGGGGCGGCCCGGCCCGGCGGCCGCTGTCCCCGCCGAGCAGCGGCACCGGAGCCCTCGGCGGGAGGCCGCCCTGAGGCGCTCGCCGCGCCCGCGCGTCGAGGTGACGTTCAACGAACTGACCGGCACCGCGAGCTGGCGCACCGTCACGCCGGGCGGCGGCCCGGCCCGGCACGGACGTGCGGGGGCGGGCGGCGGTGAGGCGTACCCCGGTGCGTCGCGGGCGGCGGCGCTGCGCTCGCCGGGCGGCGCGCCGGGGGCACCTGCCCGGGGCGCCGCGCCGATCCCCGTGCGGCCCGCGAGCGTGCGCGCGGTCGTGAGCACGGCGGGGGTGTCCGCCTCGGGGGACCGGCAGGGCGCGCGGCTGGCGCAGACCGCCCTGCTCCGGTCGCAGGTCCAGGGCGACCTGTCCAGGGCCGCGCGCATGCCCCAGGCCGTGGCGGCCCGTCTCGGCACCACCGTGCCCGCCCACCTCACCGCCCTCTCCGCGGCCCGTGCGAACACCCTCCGCACGGCCGCCGGTACCCCGCGCCCGGCCGCACCGGCGCCCCCGTCCCCGGCCCGCCGGGGCCCGTCCGGCCGCTGATGCCCGGGAAGCCGCCGACGGGCGGGGCGTGCCCGCCGACGGCTTCCCCGCACCTGGAACGAGCCTGTGACACCCCGGTGACGTGAGAACCGGGAGCGAGCGGAGAGACTCGACGGTAGGTGCACGACAGGCATGACAGGCTCTGGACGGCAGGGAACGGAAACCGCCGACGGAAGCCGCCGATGAGTGGGGGAGCGATGTCTCGACTCGGCAGCGACAACCAACGGGAGCACGAGCACGCCGAGCGCTCGCCCGATTCCGTGGCGACGCCGATCGACGTCCGCGTACCGGAGGGCGGCCCCGGCGTACGCGGCGCCTCGGTCGACGGCGCACTGGTGGTGGCGGCCCCGGGCGAGGAGATCCAGAACGCCGTCCTGAACCGCCTCCACCGCCTCGCCCTCGCCGCCGGCCACCCCGTCCTCGCCACCATCCACGACCGGCGCGTCGGCTACTCCGTCCCCCTCCGGGTCGACCCGGACGGCTCCAGCCACCTCGCCGCGGACCCGGTGCCGACGGGCCCGGTGCCGGCGGACCCGCTGCCGACGGGCCCGCTGCCGACGGACCCGACCCCGGAGGAACCCGAGGAGGCTCCCGTACGGCAGGACCGGCGCACCCGCATACTGCGCTCGGTGGCGCCGGTCGCGGACAGCGCGCCGACCTTCACGCTCCGCGCCCTGCCGGAACCGGCCGGGGGCACGCCACCCGGCACGGTGGCACCGCCGACGGGCGTCTTCGGGCCGCCGCCCCGCATGGACGGTGCCGCCACGACCGGCGCCCCGGAAGAGGCGGAGCCGCTGCCCGTACCCGGCCCGGTCGCCGTCACCCGGCCGCCCGCCGGCCCGAAGCCGCCCGCCGACTCCGCACCCGCACCCGCACCCGTGTCGACGGCAGCCGCCCCCGCCCCGGACCTCGGCCCCCGACCCGACCCCTATTACGACCCGGACCCCAAGCCCACCCCCGCCCGCGGGTTCGACGCCGTGGCCGAGGCCGTGCTCGGGGACGCGCCGCTCACCGCGCCGGGCGACGCCACCAGTCCCGCGCTGCTCGCGGAGCCGACGGCCCGTATCAACGAGGCCGTCAAGGAGGGCCGTACGGAGGCCGCGGCGCGGCTGGCGGAGCGGACGGTGACGGAGGCCTCGGCCACGCTGGGGCCGGAGCACCCCGAGGTACTCCGGCTCCGCGAACTCACCGCGTACATCGCCTACCTGTCGGGCGACCCGGACCGTGCCTTCGAGCTCTCCCTGGAGCTGGCCCGGATACACCGGCGTTCGGGCGACGCCGAGGCCGCGTACGGCAACGTGCAGAGCGCGGCGACCGCCTGGCGCGGCGTACGCGACCCCGCACGGGGCCTGGAGCTGGGGCACGACCTGGTCGGCCTGTGGGGCGAACTCGCCGCCGAGGACGGCCCGGCCGCCGAGGACCCCGAGGAACTGGAGTCCGCCCGCACCCGCATGGGCCGCCTCACCGAACGAGCCCGCGCCGGCGCCCAGGTGGGCTGACCCGGCCCGGGTGGGGCCGCCGGTTCTTACTGCGACAGTTCCCAGACCGCGTACGCGATGGCGTCGCTGTTGTGGTCCAACGCCGTGTCGTCGATGTTGGCGGTCGTGTCGCAGGACGAGTGGTAGCAGCGGTCGAAGGGCTGGCCCACGGTGCCGCCCCACTTGGCCGCCTGCGCGGACGTCTTGCGGTAGTCGGCGCCGCTGAAGAGGCCGCCCACGGGGACGCCCGCGTTCTTGAAGGGCGCGTGGTCGGAGCGGCCGTCGCCCTCGGTCTCGATCTCCGTGGCGATGCCGAGGCCGGCGAAGTAGTCCTTGAACGTCCGCTCGATCGTGGGGTCGTCGTCGTAGACGAAGTAGCCGGGGTTGGGGGAGCCGATCATGTCGAAGTTCAGATAGCCGCTGATCTTGGCGCGATCGGCGGAGCCGAGGCTGTTGACGTAGGCGCGGGAGCCGACGAGCCCCAGCTCCTCCGCGCCCCACCAGGCGAAGCGCAGGTGCTTGCCGGGCTGGTAGCCGGACCGGGCGACGGCGAGCGCGGTCTCCAGGACCGCGGAGGAGCCGGAACCGTTGTCGTTGATGCCGGGCCCCGAGGTGACACTGTCCAGATGTGACCCGGCCATGACAACCTGGTTCGCGTCGCCACCGGGCCAGTCGGCTATCAGGTTGTAGCCGGTGCGGCCGGAGGCGGTGAACCGCTGGACGCGGGTGGTGAACCCGGCGGCGTCCAGCTTGGCCTTCACGTAGTCGAGCGAGGCCTGGTAGCCGGCGCGGCCGTGGGCGCGATTCCCGCCGTTCGCCGTGGCGATCGACTGCAGTTGCGCCAGGTGGGCCTTGACGTTGGTGAGCGATATGTCGGGCGCCGCGGCGGCCGCCGGGTGCGCCGGCGCGGACACCGCGCCGGCGGCGGAACCGCCGGTCACCAGTGTGGCGACGGCGACGGCGGCGGCCGTCAGTGCACGCCCGGAAAGGAGGAGCTTCATGTGGGGGGCTCCGAATTCCTAGGGGGTCCCTGGGGGAGGACTCCGCAGTGAATGGGGTGCCTGGATGGTGCGGGCGTGACTGACCCGCCGTCAAGACCGCTATTCGGCCACGGAGTCGCACATACCGGAGCCCTCCCGCCCCGCCTCGGACGGCACCGGTCCCTAGTGGACGCAGAACTCGTTCCCCTCGGGGTCCGTCATCACCACCCACTCCCCGCCCGGTTCCTTCACCTGTCGCTGCACGCTAGCCCCCAGTGCCCGGAGCCGGGCGACCTCCTCCTCGCGCCGCCCGTCCGCCGCGTGCACGTCGAGGTGGAGCCGGTTCTTGCCGGTCTTGGCCTCCGGCACGCGCTGGAACAGCAGCCGCCGTCCCAGCCCGGTGCCGCTCTCCTCCTGGACCGGGTCGTCGGGGTGCCGTACGGCGGCGAGGTCCCGCCAGGCGCGGCGGCCGTGGGACTCGACGGTCAGCTCCGCCGGTACCGCCCCGAAGCCCAGCAGTTTCTCGATGAGCGCGCTGTTGTCCTCCACGTCGTAGTGGAGGGCCGCGGCCCAGAAGTCCGCCTGTGCGTGCGGGGCGGCCGCGTCGATGACGATCTTGAAGTGCAGGGGGTTCGGTCTTGAGGTCGTTGTCATGTAACCACTTATACTGGTTTCATGAGGGAGCGGGTGGCGGAATCGCCGAAACGGGCGGAAGGGCGTGCGGGGGCGGACCGGCCGGAAGCGTCGGGCCCGGCCCCGGCCCCGGGGCGTCCCCCCGGACTGACGCTCGTGTCCCACGAGGGCAGGCCGTACCGCTTCGACCCGGGCGCGCTCTGCCTCGAACTGCTGACGACCGGAGGACCCGGCGCCTTCGCGCGCTGGGAGGTGCTGCACGAGCCCGCCGACCTGGTGACCTGGGCGGAGCGCAGCCGGCTGCCGGACGGGCTGGAGCTGACCGTGGACCGGACGGACGTGGCACGGGCCAGGACCCTGCGCGACGCCCTCTTCCTGCTCACCGCCGACCGTGCCCACGGACGGCCGCTCCACCCCGGCCACCTGGACGCCGTCAACGCCGCTGCGGCCGAGCCCCCGCTCGTCACCCGCCTCGAACCGGACGGCACCCGCGGCTGGGCACCGGGCGCCACGGGCGCCCGCCTGCTGTCCACGGTGGCGCGCGACGCGATCGAGCTGTTCACCGGTCCGTACGCGGACCGCATCCGCGAGTGCGGCGCCCACAACTGCTATCTGCTCTTCGTCGACACCTCACGCCCCGGACGCCGCCGCTGGTGCGCGATGGAACACTGCGGCAACCGGGAGAAGGTCCGGGCGCACCGCGCGCGGCAGACGCCGGAGAAGCGCTGATTCGGCACCCGCACGGAGCTACGGCTTGGCCGCCCCGACATCGTGCTGCTCGGACGTGTCCGACGCATCCGGGGCGGCGGGGGAGACAGGTGCCGGGGTTCCGGAGGCCACGACGCCCTGCTCGCGCGCGGCGGCGTCCCCCTTGACCGGCGCGACGCCCGCGCCCGTCCGGTCCAGCTGCTCCCGCAGCGCCCGCGCGGTCCGGCGAGCCGTGCGCAGCGCGTCCCAGGTGAGCAGCGTCAGCGCCAGCCAGACCAGCCCGAAGCCGGCCCAGCGCTCGGGCGGCATGGCCTCACCGAAGTACAGGACGCCGAGCACGAACTGGAAGACCGGCGCCAGATACTGCAGCAGCCCCAGCGTGGACAGCGGCACGCGGATCGCCGCCGCGCCGAAGCAGACCAGGGGGATCGCGGTGACGACGCCGGTCGCGGCGAGCAGGGCCGAGTGGCCGAGGCCCTCCGAGGTGAAGGTCGACTCGCCCTGCGAACCCAGCCACAGCAGGTAGCCGAGCGCCGGCAGGAACTGGATCGCCGTCTCGGCGGCGAGCGACTCGACGCCGCCGAGGTTGACCTTCTTCTTCACCAGTCCGTAGGTGGCGAAGGAGAAGGCGAGGCAGAGGGAGATCCAGGGCGGCTGCCCGTAGCCGATGGTGAGGACGAGCACGGCCGCGAAGCCGGTGGCGACCGCCGCCCACTGCGCGGGCCGCAGCCGCTCCTTGAGCAGCAGCACGCCCATCGCGATGGTGACCAGCGGGTTGATGAAGTACCCGAGCGAGGCCTCGACGACGTGGCCGCTGTTCACGGCCCAGATGTAGACGCCCCAGTTGACGGTGATGACCCCGGCGGCCACCGCGACCAGGGCGAGCCTGCGGGGCCGGCGCAGCAGCTCGCCGGCCCAGGCCCAGCGCCGTACGAAGAGCAGGGCGACGGCGACGAAGGCGAGGGACCACACCATCCGGTGGGCGAGGATCTCACCGGCTCCGGCGGGCTTGAGCAGCGGCCAGAACAGGGGGACGAGCCCCCACATCCCGTACGCCGCGATGCCGTTCAGCAGGCCTATGCGCTGCTCGCTCCTGGACGACCCGGCCACGGGCACCTCCTTCTCGCACACGGCATGCCGGGGACGGGGAGGCATGCCAGGACGAAGGTAGCGCCGCACCCGGCCGCCTGTCATGCCCGTATCGCAATACGGTCATGACAGGCGGGTGGGAGGGGAAGGGCGGAGGTCAGCCCTTGAGTGCGGCGGTGATCGCCTCGGCGAGCGGCGTCGTCGGGCGGCCGGTCAGCCGGGACAGGTCGCCGGTGGAGACGACCAGCTCGCCCTTGGCGATGGCGGCGTCCACGCCCGCGAAGACGTCCGCGAGCGGTCCGGGCAGCCCGGCGCCAGTCAGGATGCCGGTGTAGGCCTCGACGGAGACGGGGTTGTAGACGATCTCCCTGCCCGTCTGCCGGCTCAGCTCGGCGGCGTACTCGGCGAAGCTCCATGCCTCGTCGCCGCCCAGCTCGTACGCGGTGTTCTCGTGCCCCTCGCCGGTCAGTACGGCGACGGCGGCGGCCGCGTAGTCGGCGCGGGAGGCCGAGGAGACGCGGCCCTCGCCGGCCGCCTGGACGACGGCGCCGTGCTCCAGGACCGGGGCGAGCTGCTCGGTGTAGTTCTCGTGGTACCAGCCGTTGCGCAGCAGCACGTACGGCACGCCGGAGCCGACCAGCACCTCCTCGGTGGCGCGGTGGTCGTCGGCGAGCGCCGCCCTGAGGCTCTCGGGGGCGCTGGTGTAGGCGAGCAGGGCGACGCCGGCCTTCTTCGCCGCGTCGATCACGACCGTGTGCTGCCGCACGCGGCCCTTGTCGAACTCGTTGCCGGAGATCAGCAGGACCCGGTCGCCGGCCGCGAACAGGCCGTCGAAGGTCTCGGGGGAGTTGTAGTCGGCGACCGCGAGCCGCACCCCGAGGGCGGCGAGGTCGGCGGCCCGGTCGCGGTCCCGGACGACCGCGGTGACCTGGTCGGCCGGCACCTTCTCCAGCAGCTGCCGCACGACGTGGCGGCCGAGGTGTCCGGTGGCTCCGGTGACGACGATGCTCATGGTTTCAGTGCTCCTAGTGGGGGTGCGTTGCCACTAACTCTAAGAGCTGCGCTAACTGAATGAAAGTGCACACTTTGAAGTAAGGTACTTACCTCTACGTAAGCCAGAGGGGCCCGGACGGGATGCGTCCGGGCCCCTCTGGCGTGCTGTGAACGGCGGGTGCTGGGTCAGCCGACGACCGTCCAGGTGTCGTTGCCGGCGAGCAGCGCGGCGAGGTCGCCCTTGCCGTCTCTCTCGACGGCGGTGTCGAGCTGCTCGGACATGAGCGTGTCGTAGACCGGGCGCTCCACCGACCGCAGCACGCCGATCGGCGTGTGGTGCAGGGTGTTCGGGTCGGCGAGGCGGGAGAGCGCGAAGGCCGTGGTCGGGGACGCGGCGTGGGCGTCGTGGACCAGGACGTCCGCCTCGTTGTCCGCGGTGACGGTGACCACCTCCAGATCACCGGTGCGCGGATCCCGTACGACGCCCTTGGCCCCGTCGGTGCCGAAGCGGATCGGCTGCCCGTGCTCCAGACGGATCACGGCCTCCTCGGCCTGCTCCCTGTCCTTGAGGGCCTCGAAGGCGCCGTCGTTGAAGATGTTGCAGTTCTGGTAGATCTCGATCAGGGCCGTGCCCGGGTGCTCGGCGGCCTGCCGCAGGACCTCGGTGAGGTGCTTGCGGTCCGAGTCGACGGTCCGGGCGACGAAGGACGCCTCCGCGCCGAGGGCCAGCGAAACCGGGTTGAACGGCGCGTCCAGCGACCCCATCGGCGTCGACTTGGTGATCTTGCCGACCTCGGAGGTCGGGGAGTACTGGCCCTTCGTCAGGCCGTAGATCCGGTTGTTGAACAGCAGGATCTTGAGGTTGACGTTGCGCCGCAGGGCGTGGACCAGGTGGTTGCCGCCGATGGAGAGCGCGTCGCCGTCGCCGGTGACGACCCACACGCTCAGGTCCCGGCGCGAGGCGGCGAGACCGGTGGCGATGGCGGGGGCGCGGCCGTGGATGGAGTGCATCCCGTAGGTGTTCATGTAGTACGGGAAGCGGGAGGAGCAGCCGATGCCGGAGACGAAGACGATGTTCTCCTTCGCCAGACCGAGCTGGGGCATGAAGCCCTGCACGGCGGCGAGGATGGCGTAGTCACCGCACCCGGGGCACCAGCGCACTTCCTGGTCCGACTTGAAGTCCTTCATGGACTGCTTGCCCTCGGCCTTCGGCACGAGCTGGAGCAGTGCGTTGCCGTCAGCCATCGATGGCCTCCTTCAGGACCGTGGCGAGCTGTTCCGCCTTGAACGGCATGCCGTTGACCTGGTTGTACGACTGGGCGTCGACCAGGTACTTCGCCCGGATCAGGGTGGCGAGCTGGCCCAGGTTCATCTCCGTTACCACCACCTTGTCGTACCGCCGCAGCACCGCGCCGAGATTGGCGGGGAAGGGGTTGAGATGCCGCAGGTGGGCCTGGGCGATCTCCTCACCCGCGGTGCGCAGCCGGCGCACGGCCGCGGTGATGGGCCCGTACGTCGAGCCCCAGCCCAGCACCAGGGTGCGCGCGCCGTCCGGGTCGTCGACCTCCAGGTCGGGGACGGCGATGCCGTCGACCTTGGCCTGCCGGGTGCGGACCATGAAGTCGTGGTTGGCCGGGTCGTACGAGATGTTCCCGGTGCCGTCCTGCTTCTCGATGCCGCCGATCCGGTGCTCGAGACCCGGGGTGCCCGGCACCGCCCAGGGCCGGGCGAGGGTCTGCGGGTCGCGCTTGTACGGCCAGAACACCTCGGTGCCGTCGTCCAGGGTGTGGTTGGGGCCCTGCGCGAACCGCACCGCCAGATCCGGCAGCTCGTCCGGCTCGGGGATCCGCCACGGCTCGGAGCCGTTGGCGAGGTAGCCGTCGGACAGGAGGAAGACGGGCGTGCGGTAGGTCAGGGCGATGCGGGCCGCCTCCAGGGCGGCGTCGAAGCAGTCGGCCGGGGTGCGCGGGGCCACCACCGGCACCGGCGCCTCGCCGTTGCGCCCGTACATCGCCTGCAGCAGGTCGGCCTGCTCCGTCTTGGTCGGCAGCCCGGTGGAGGGACCGCCGCGCTGGATGTCCACGACCAGCAGCGGCAGCTCCAGCGACACGGCGAGCCCGATCGTCTCGCTCTTGAGCGCCACGCCGGGACCGCTCGTCGTCGTCACCGCCAGCGAGCCGCCGAAGGCCGCGCCGAGCGCCGCGCCGATCCCGGCGATCTCGTCCTCCGCCTGGAAGGTGCGCACGCCGAAGTTCTTGTGCCTGCTCAGCTCGTGCAGGATGTCGGAGGCCGGGGTGATCGGGTACGAGCCCAGGAACAGCGGCAGGTCCGCCTGCCGGGACGCGGCGATCAGGCCGTAGGCCAGGGACAGGTTCCCGGAGATGTTGCGGTAGGTGCCGGGCGGGAACGCCGTCGCCGCCGGTGCCACCTCGTAGGAGACCGCGAAGTCCTCGGTGGTCTCACCGAAGTTCCAGCCCGCGCGGTAGGCCGCGATGTTGGCGGCGGCGATGTCGGGCTTCTTCGCGAACTTCGACTTCAGGAACTTCTCCGTGCCCTCGGTGGGCCGGTGGTACATCCAGCTCAGCAGCCCGAGCGCGAACATGTTCTTGGAGCGCTCGGCCTCCTTGCGGCTGAGGTCGAACTCCGTGAGCGCCTCGACGGTCAGGGTCGTCAACGGCACCGGATGCAACCGGTAGCCGTCGAGAGAACCGTCCTCCAGCGGCGAGGTGTCGTAGCCGACCTTCTGCATCGCCCGCTTGGTGAACTCGTCCGTGTTGACGATGATCTCCGCGCCGCGCGGCAGATCGCCGACGTTCGCCTTCAGCGCGGCCGGATTCATCGCCACCAGCACGTTGGGCGCGTCGCCCGGCGTGAGGATGTCGTGGTCGGCGAAGTGCAGCTGGAAGGACGAGACACCCGGCAGGGTGCCGGCGGGCGCCCGGATCTCGGCCGGGAAGTTCGGCAGCGTCGAAAGATCGTTGCCGAACGACGCCGTCTCCGAGGTGAAACGGTCGCCGGTGAGCTGCATCCCGTCGCCCGAGTCCCCCGCGAACCGGATGATCACCCGGTCGAGCCGGCGGACGTCCTTCGCCCCGACCGGTTTGCGCTGCGCTCCCACGACGGTCTCGTCGGTTCCGTCGGTCTGCTCCGCTGGGCTGCTGACCTGGCTGGTCACTTACTGGACCTCCCTCGGGACGGCTGTCCGGGGACTGGTCTCCCACCGACCGTCCCGGGATCAACACTACGTCCGCACACCATGACTTCCGGTGGACATTCGCATGATGGACACGACTTCGAGACGGCCCACGGCCCTGTGTTTCCAAGGCTTCCCGCCCCTGGCACCGACGAGGACGCACCCTGCCGTCCTCCGGTTTCTCATGCGTCCGGATGAGCGTCGAGGGACCGGGCCGGGCCGGTGCTTCCGAGGCGTGGGCCGCTGATGTCAGGAGTTGAGATACGTGAGCACGGCGAGCACCCTGCGGTGATCACCGTCGCTGGGGGACAGGCCCAGCTTCATGAAGATGTTGCTGACGTGCTTCTCGACGGCGCCGTCGCTCACGACGAGCTGCCGGGCGATCGCCGAGTTGGTCCGGCCCTCGGCCATCAGCCCCAGCACCTCCCGCTCGCGCGGGGTGAGCCCCGCCAGCACGTCCTGCTTGCGGCTGCGTCCGAGCAGCTGCGCGACCACCTCCGGGTCCAGCGCCGTACCGCCCTGCGCCACGCGCACGACCGCGTCCACGAACTCCCGCACCTCGGCCACCCGGTCCTTGAGCAGATAGCCGACGCCCCGGCTGGAACCGGCCAGCAGCTCCGTCGCGTACCGCTCCTCCACGTACTGCGACAGCACCAGCACGCCGAGACCGGGATGCGCCTTGCGCAGCCGCACCGAGGCCCGCACCCCTTCGTCGGTGTGCGTCGGCGGCATCCGCACGTCCGCGACCACGACGTCGGGCAGCTCGCCCTGGGCGTCCAGCTCGGTGATGGTCTTGATCAGTGCCTCACCGTCGCCGACACCGGCCACGACGTCGTGCCCGCGGTCGGTCAGCAACCGGGTCAGCCCCTCTCGGAGCAGCACTGAATCCTCGGCGATGACCACCCGCACCCTGTCCTCCACGATCCTCGGCCCCCCACAGCCCGTGCACCTCACGGTCCGCGCGGCCCGCGCCGCGTCCACGAACCGTCCGTGCGACGGGTCCAGCATTCCAGCATCCGAGGCCGGACGCCTTCAGGCAACGGAAAGGGAACGCGAAGTCCTGGGCGACGGTCCGGGTTCGGCCGCACGATGGCCGGTTCTCGACCACACCGAACCAGCCGGGACGGCCGGGGAGGGGCCGAGGGGAGGGGGAGGGAGAGGAACTGGCCGGCCGGAGGCGGTATGGACGTCCGGTGGCGGCCGTGGCCTGCGCGCGGCCCGTGCGACGCGATGGCCGAACGACTGCGTCCGCGCCGGGGCCCCGGCCGCCGACCAGCGCCCGGGTCGGCGCGGGCGCCCAAGCCGGGGTGGGCGCTGGTCCGGGTAGGCGCCGCCGGGGCCGGACCCGGCCCCGGCGGGGGCCGGGGACAACCCCGGCCAGGGCCGGGGCTCGGGCGGCTCAGCCGGTGGTCGGCTCGGTTCGCCACGGCAGCTCCGCCGTGATCCGGGTCGGCCCTCCGGCCGGTGAGTCCACCACGAGGATTCCGTCCACCGCGTCGAGCCGTTCCGCCAGACCGGCCAGCCCGGAGCCCGCGGACGCGTCCGCGCCGCCCACGCCGTTGTCCACGACCTGGAGCAGCAGCCGGTTCTCCACCCGCCACACCTCCACCGCGGCCGACGTGGCCCGCGCGTGCTTGCTGATGTTCTGGAGCAGTTCCGAGACCGTGAAGTAGGCGATGCCCTCGATCGCCGACGCCGGGCGCTGCTCCAGGTCGACCTCCACCCGCACCGGCACGGTGCAGCGCGAGGCGACCGCCGACAGCGCCGCGTCCAGACCGCGGTCGGTCAGCACCGCGGGGTGGATGCCCCGAGCGAGATCGCGCAGCTCCTGGAGCGCCGTCTTCACCTCGCCGTGCGCCTCGTCCACCATGACGGCCGCGGCCCGGGGGTCCTCCTTCAGCTTCTCCTTGGCCAGCCCCAGATCCATGGCGAGGTTGACCAGGCGGGCCTGTGCCCCGTCGTGCAGGTCGCGCTCGATGCGCCGCAGGTCGGCCGCGGCCGTGTCGACCACGACCCCCCGGTCCGACTCCAGCTCCACGACCCGCGACGCCAGCCGGGACGGCCCGAGCAGCCCGTGCACTATGACCCGGTCCACCGTCGTCAGCGCCCGCACCAGCCACGGCGTCGCCAGCGTGAACAGCAGCCCGACCAGCGCCGTCACGGTGATCTCGAACGGGTTGTCCAGGTAGACCCGGTGCGTCTCGTCGCCGTACAGCTGAAGGCCGTCCTGGCCGGCGTACATCGGGAACACCCAGAACCACAGCGGGTACGTCAGCATCGCCCACCCCATCGCCCAGAAGTTCACGGCGACGACGAACGAGAACACCGACCACGGGAACTGCACCAGCGCGTACAGCAGGCTCCGCCAGGAGACGCCGCTCTTGAGCACGGCCCCCATCCAGCCCATCGGGCCCTGCTTCTTCAGCCGCAGCGGTTCCGGGTCGGACACCCGCAGCCCCAGCAGGGCCCGGGCCCGCGCCCGCTCCATCGCCCCGAAGCCCCTGCACCCGGCGAGCGCCGCCGCCAGCACCGGCACGCCCAGGAACGTCACGAGCAGGCCCGCCCCCAGCGACACCATCGTGACCGCATAGGTGAAGAGCAGGATGCCCACCGGCAGACCCGCCAGGACGTAGCCGAACTCTCGCCAGCTGCGCGCCTCGAACGGCGCCCGCAGCCCCACCGGCAGCCGGTGGCGCCGCGCACCGGCGTCCCCGGGGAAGCCGGACCCGTCTCCGAGTCCGTAACTCTGTCCGTAATCCGTGGCCATCGGTGCCGTCCCTCTCCTCGTCGCCCTACGGCTGAGCTGTCCTATCTCCACCCTCCTGGACCGCACCGCCCCGGCCAATGCAGCCCGTCGGCGTCTGGGAAGGGGGGTTTTCCCTACCTCCCGGGCGCGGAGCCGGCCGCGTCGGCCTGCGTACGGTCGCGCC
Source organism: Streptomyces sp. KPB2 (assembly GCF_003950055.1). Lineage (NCBI taxonomy): Bacteria > Bacillati > Actinomycetota > Actinomycetes > Kitasatosporales > Streptomycetaceae > Streptomyces > Streptomyces sp. KPB2. The sequence goes on along the minus strand of NZ_CP034353.1, from coordinate 3,485,442 downwards.
ACGGCAGCTCGGCCGTGACCGTCGTCGGACCGCCTTCCGGCGAGTCGACGACGAAGAGACCGTCGACGGCGGACAGCCGGTCGGCGAGGCCCTTCATCCCCGTCCCGCCGTCGAGGCGCGCACCACCGCGGCCGTCGTCGCCCACCTGTATGAGCAGCCGGTCGGACGACCGCCACACCTCCACGGAGGCCGACCTCGCCCCGCTGTGCTTGCTGACGTTCTGGAGCAGCTCCGAGACCGTGAAGTAGGCGATGCCCTCGATGGCGGCCGCGGGGCGCTCCATCAGGTCGACGGTCACCTTGACCGGCACGGTGCAGCGGGAGGCGACCGAGGAGAGCGCCGCGTCCAGGCCCCGGTCGGTCAGGACCGCGGGATGGATGCCGCGAGCCAGGTCCCGCAACTCCTGCAGGGCCAGCTTCACCTCCCCGTGCGCCTCGTCCACCATGGCCGCCGCCGCGTCGGGGTCCTCCAGAAGCTTCTCCTTCGCCAGACCGAGCCCCATGGCAAGGTTGACCAGGCGGGCCTGTGCCCCGTCGTGCAGGTCGCGCTCGATGCGCCGCAGGTCGGCCGCGGCCGTGTCGACCACGACCCCCCGGTCCGACTCCAGCTCGGCGATCCGCCGCTCCAGCTCATCGGACGGCGACAGCAGAGCGCGCACCATCGCCCGGTCGACGTTGGTCAGGGCCCGCGCGATGAACGGAAGCACCGGCCACAGCACGAACAACGACGTCAACGTGGTGACGAAGGTGAGAACGCCCCAGGGAAACCGGATGACGTCGTACAGGACCGTGCGCCAGCCCACCGGGTCCTTCAAGGACAACCACAACTGCGCGAAGAAGCCGCGCCTGCCCCGCCACGGCAGCGGACTGGGTTCGTCCACCCGCACTCCGAGCAGCGCCCGGGCCCGCGCCCGCTCCAGCTTGCCCAACTGCCGCGCGCCCAGCAGACCGGCCGCCAGCAGCGGGAGCCCGATCACCGTGACCGTCAGTCCCGCACCGACGGACAGCATCGTCACGACGTAGACGAAGCCGAGCAGCGCCGCCGGGAAGTTCGCCAGCAGGTGGGCGATCTCCTTCCAGGTGTGCCGGTCGTAGGCGAAACGGGCCGGCGGAAGGCGGTCGTCGGCCGCTGCGCCGGTGGCCCGGGCGAGGCTCGATGTCGAGAGGCGTTCGGTCATACACGTCAGCGTGCCGTGCGGCGGGGCGCGGCGCCATGAGGTGGACCGCCGGGACGCACTGAGGAAAACCCCACCCCCGTCTCAACGTACGACGGGCTGCTTACCGTCTCTTTATCAGGCTCTAGACTCCCGTGCGTACAGATCGTCGAACGGCAGCACCACGAGGAACAGCGGCTTCACGACGTTTCACGATGGTCGTGATGTTCACGACGTTCACGACAGGGAGCGAGGGCGCACGTGCCGGAACCGACCGTCGGCGGGGCGACCGCCGACGCCGTGACCACCGCCGATGCGACCGTCGGGCTCGCCGCGGACTACTTCCAGTCCTACTCGGTCGTCGGCCTGCTCGCCGTCGTCGGGGTGCTCTTCGTCGCCGTCGCCTTCGGCGCCGGGCGCCTGCTGCGACCCGTGGTCCCGACGCCCGAGAAGCTGCTCACCTACGAGTGCGGCGTCGACCCCGTCGGGGAGGGCTGGGCGCACACCCAGGTCCGCTACTACGTCTACGCGTTCCTCTACGTCATCTTCGCCGTCGACTCGATCTTCCTCTTCCCCTGGGCGACGGTCTTCGCCGACCCTGGTTATGGCGCCACGACCCTCGTGGAGATGTTCATCTTCCTCGGGTTCCTCGCCGTGGGCCTGTTGTACGCATACAAGAAGGGCGTCCTGTCGTGGACGTGAACCCCTCATCTCCCGCACCCTCCGCCGGACCGGTGCCCGCCACCGCACCCGGGCCCGTGCCGCTGCCCGAGCCCAAACGGCTGGGCACCCTCGCACGCCTCGCCCCGGAGCCGATGAAGGTCGTCCTGAACTGGGGCCGCCGCTACTCGCTCTGGGTCTTCAACTTCGGTCTCGCCTGCTGCGCGATCGAGTTCATCGCCGCGTCCATGGCCCGGCACGACTTCATCCGGCTCGGCGTCATCCCGTTCGCGCCGGGCCCCCGCCAGGCCGACCTGATGGTCGTCTCCGGCACCGTGACCGACAAGATGGCGCCCGCCGTCAAACGCCTCTACGAGCAGATGCCCGAGCCGAAGTACGTCATCTCCTTCGGCGCCTGCTCCAACTGCGGCGGCCCCTACTGGGACTCCTACTCCGTGACGAAGGGCGTCGACCAGATCATCCCCGTCGACGTCTACGTTCCCGGCTGCCCACCGCGCCCCGAGGCGCTGCTCCAGGGGATCCTCAAGCTCCAGGAGAAGATCGCGCGGGAGTCCCTGGGGGAGCGGTACGGCGCTTCGCCCCGGCCGTCGACGGCCGCGCTGCGGAGCGGCCTGGTACGACCGCCGGGTTCGGCCTCCGACACCGGGGAGGGGCGATGACCGCTGTCGGCTGGCTGCCCGCCGGCGCCGAGGAACTCTTCGGTGCGGACGCCACGGCCGAGGAGTCGTACGACCTCCTGACCGTCGACGTGCCGCCCGGTTCCTGGATCACCGCCCTGGAGACGGCGCGCGACCGGCTGGGCTGCACGTACTTCGACTGGCTGAGCGCGGTCGACGAACCGGGCGTCGGCTTCCGCGTCGCGGCACACGTCGCCGCGCTGGGACCGGTACGCCGACTGCTGCTGCGTACGACCGTCCCGCACGAGGCACCGGTCCTGCCCACCGCCGTGGGGGTGTACGCGGGCGCCGCCTGGCACGAACGCGAGACCCACGAAATGTTCGGCGTCGCCTTCGAGGACCACCCCGCCCTCGACCACCTGCTCCTGCCGGAGGGCTTCGAGGGCCACCCGCTGCGCAAGGACTTCGTCCTCGCCGCACGCGTCGCCAAGGCCTGGCCCGGGGCCAAGGAGCCCGGCGAGTCCGACCACGGTGGTCCCCGCCGGCGCCAGATGCTGCCGCCGGGTGTCCCCGACCCCAACGAGTGGGGCCCGCTGAAGGGCCAGCTGCCGCCCGCCCCGGCCCGCCCGGCACGAGGCGCGGGGAGGGCGGCGGGGGAGCGCCCGGCCCGCGCGGCGGGCGAACGTCCGGCCCGCCGTACCCGTACGGCCGCCGAGGGCTCCGTCGGTCAGCAGACGCCCGGCGCCGAGACCCCGGCCGCACCGCGCCGCTCCCGTACGGCGGCCGAGGGCTCGGTCAGCCAGTCCTCCCCGGCGGGCGAGCCGACGGCCGCACCGGCGCCCCGGCGGTCGCGCAGCGCGAGCCAGGGCTCCGCGTCCCAGCGAGCGGCCGCCCCGACCGGCGGCGCGACGGACAGCCCGACGGGGAACGCGACGGACAGCCCGACGGGCAACTCGACGGGCAGTCCGTCGGACGGTTCGATGGGCAGGCCGACGGACGGTTCGATGGGCGGACCCACGGCCGGGCCCCCCGCCGACACCGTGGCCGAGCAGCAGGACGTCGCCGGGAACGTCCGCCCCCGGCGTGCCCGGAGCGCGTCGCAGGGTTCGGCGAGCCAGCGGGAGGCCTCGCCCACCGAGGAACCGGCTCGCAAGCCGGCGCCCTCGACACCGCGCAGTCCGGACGCCCCGTGGCACCACGCCCGCCCGGCGTTCGACGAGCCTGCGGAGGCGGCGGCGGAGGGGGAGCCGGAAGCTTCCCAGCAGCCGCCGGACACTCCCGACGGGACAGAGACCCCCAACGAGCCGGACACCCCCGGAGAGCAGGCATCCTCCCGAGAGCCGGCCACCTCCGAAGGGCCCGACCCCGCCGAAGAGTCGGACGCCCCCGGAGACTCGGACGCCACCGAGGAGCCGGGCACATCCGCAGGCCCGGGCACATCCGCAGGTCCGGACGCTTCCGGAGCGTCGGGCACCGCCGGTGAGTCCGACGTTCCCCACACCCCACCGAACCCTCCAGGAGGCCCGCAGTGAACGACGCGCTCGACGTCACCCTGCGCCTCCTGGTCGTCTTCGTCGTCTTCCTCGCGTTCCCCCTGATCGTCGGCCAGACCGAGCACAAGGTCATGGCGCACATGCAGGGCCGCCTGGGCCCGATGTACGCGGGTGGCTTCCACGGCTGGGCCCAACTCGTCGCGGACGGCGTGAAGTTCGCGCAGAAGGAGGACGTGGTCCCCGCCGACGCGGACCGCCGCATCTTCCAGCTCGCCCCGGCCGTGGCCCTGCTGCCGTATCTCCTGGTCCTCCTGGCCATCCCCGTCGGGCCCGGAGAGGGCGCGGTCGGTCAGGTCGTCGACGCGGGAGTCTTCTTCGTCCTGGCCGTCATGGGCGTGGGCGTCCTCGGCTCGCTCATGGCCGGCTGGTCCTCCGCCAACAAGTTCTCCCTCCTCGGCGGCCTGCGGACCGCCGCCCAGCTCCTCGCCTACGAACTCCCGATGCTGCTGACCGCGGCCTCCGTCGCCATGGCGGCCGGCACGGTCTCCCTCGTCGGCATCCTCGACGCCTTCGAGTGGTGGTGGCTGCCCTGGCAGATCGTCGGCGCGGTCGTCTTCTTCGTCGCCGGGCTGGCCGAACTGCAGCGGCCCCCGTTCGACATGCCGGTGGCCGACTCGGAGATCATCTTCGGTGCCTACACCGAGTACACCGGTCTGCGCTTCGCCCTGTTCCTCCTCGCCGAGTACGCCGGGATCGTCGTCCTGTGCGGTCTGACCACCGTCCTCTTCCTGGGCGGCTGGCACGGACCCTGGGGAGCCGACGGCCTCGGCTGGGTCTGGACCCTGCTGAAGGCGGCCGTCCTCGCCTTCGTCGTGATCTGGCTGCGCGTGACCTACCCGCGCCTGCGCGAGGACCAGCTCCAGAAGCTGTCCTGGACCCTCCTCGTCCCCCTGTCCCTCGCCCAGATCGCCCTCACCGGCATCGTCAAGGTGGTGATCGCGTAATGGCCCCCGTCCCCGGCAGCGGCCTGGCCAAGGGCCTGGCCGTCACCCTGCGCACGATGACGAAGAAGACCGTCACCCAGCAGTACCCGGACGCCCAGCCGGACCTGCCGCCCCGCACCCGCGGCGTGATCGGCCTGTTCGAGGAGAACTGCACGGTCTGCATGCTGTGCGCCCGCGAGTGTCCCGACTGGTGCATCTACATCGACTCCCACAAGGAGACGGTCCCGGCGGCCACTCCCGGCGGACGCGACCGCAGCCGCAACGTCCTCGACCGCTTCGCCATCGACTTCGCCCTGTGCATGTACTGCGGTATCTGCATCGAGGTCTGTCCTTTCGACGCCCTGTTCTGGTCCCCGGAGTTCGAGTACGCCGAGACCGACATCCGCGACCTCACCCACGAGCGCGACAAGCTGCGCGAGTGGATGTGGACCGTGCCGGCCCCGCCCGCCCTCGACCCCGGAGCGGAGGAGCCCAAGGAACTCGCCGCCGCCCGCAAGGCCGCCGACAAGCTGGCCGCGCGGCAGCAGGAGACGGACGGGCCCGGCGAGGAGGACCGGACATGACCCTTGCCGCCGCATCGCACGGATTCCTCTCCCCGACCGGTGTCGAGATCGCTTTCCTCCTCGTCGGTCTGGTCACCTTCGGCGCCGCCGTCATCACCGTGACCACCCGTCAGCTCGTCCACGCGGCGCTCTGGCTCGTGGTGGCCCTCGGCGGCCTGGCCGTCGAATACCTGTTGCTCACCGCCGAGTTCATCGCCTGGGTCCAGGTCCTCATCTACGTCGGTGCCGTGGTCGTCCTCATCCTGTTCGGGCTGATGCTGACCAGGGCGCCCATCGGCCGGTCCCCGGACGCCGACTCCGCCAACCGCTGGGCCGCCCTCACCGTGGCCGTGGCCTCCGCGGCGGCCCTGGTGTGGGTCGTCGCAGACGCCTTCCGCACCACCTGGATCGACCTGGACGGGCCGGCCGCCGGCTCCACTGCCGTCACCGGAGCGAGCCTCTTCCAGAACTGGGTCCTCCCCTTCGAGGCACTCTCCGTCCTCCTCCTCGCCGCCCTGGTCGGCGCCATCGTCCTGTCCCGCAAGGCCAAGTCGGCCCGCGCCGGGGAAACGTCCCGGGACGGGGCCTCCCCGTCCGACGCCTCCCCGTCCGATGCCTCCCCGTCCCCGTCCGGCGCCTCCCGCTCCGGCACTTCCCAGACGGGCGGTGCCCGCTGATGCACCTCGCCTATCCCGCCGTCCTCTCGGTCCTCCTCTTCTGCACGGGCCTCTACGGTGTCCTCGCGCGCCGCAACGCGATCCTGGTCCTGATGTCGGTCGAGCTGATGCTCAACGCCGTCAACCTCAACCTCGTCGCCTTCGACGTCTGGCTCAGCAAGGCCGCGGAGGAGACCCTGCACTCCGGCCAGGCCCTGACCCTGTTCACGATCGCCATCGCTGCCGCCGAGATCGGCATCGGCCTGGCGATCGTCCTCGCCGTCCACCGCAACCGCGGCACCTCGGACATCGACAAGCTCCGCGACACCGCCGAGGGCCACGAGCCGGACGGCCCCGACACCGACACCCCCGCGACCGGGACGGCCGCCGAGAAGGCTGAGGCCACCGCGTGACCACGACCACCCTCGCCGTACTCGTCCCCCTCCTTCCCTTCCTCGGGGCAGCCGCCGGTCTTCTGCTGGGCCGGACGGCGCCCGGGTTCGTCCGTCCCCTCGCGGTCCTGCCGACGCTGGCGGCCCTCGTCCTCGCCGTACTCGTCGTGGCCCGCCAGGGCGGCGGCGGGGCGATCGACGCCGTCACGGAGCTGACACCGACCGGTTCGGTCCCCGTCGAACTCGCCCTGCACATCGACGGCTTCGCCGCCCTCGTCGCCGTACTCGTCGGCACCGTCGCCACCTGCGTGCAGATCTACTCCACGGGCTACCTGCGCGACGACCCGCGCTACGCCTCGTACGCCGCTCTCGTCTCCCTGTTCACCTCCGCCATGTTCCTCGTCGTCTACTCCGGCGACCTGATGGTGCTGCTGGTCGGCTGGGAAGTCATGGGCATCTGCTCCTACTTCCTGGTCGGCCACTACTGGGAGACCCCGGAGGCGCGCGCCGCCTCCCTCAAGGCCTTCCTGGTCACCAAGCTCGGCGACGTCCCCTTCCTGATCGGCCTGCTGGCGCTGGCCACCGAGGCCGGCTCCTTCCGCATCACCAAGATCCTCGGCGCGGTGGCGAGCGGATCGCTCGACCACCCGACACTGATCGCGCTGCTCCTCCTGGCCGGTGTGGCGGGCAAGTCGGCGCAGTTCCCGCTGCACACCTGGCTTCCCGACGCGATGGCCGGCCCGACGCCCGTCTCGGCGCTGATCCACGCCGCGACGATGGTCGCCGCCGGCGTGTACTTCGTCGCCCGGCTCCTTCCGCTCTTCGAGGCCTCGCGGGCCGCGATGGTCGTCCTCGCCGTCATGGCCGCCGTCACGATGGTCGGCTCCGCACTCGCCGCCCTCGCCCAGGACGACATCAAACGTGTCCTGGCCTACTCGACGATCGGACAGCTCGGGTACATGACCGGCGCCCTCGCCACGGGCGACCGGGGTGCCGCCGTGTTCCACCTCCTGTCCCACGGCGCCTTCAAGGCGCTCCTCTTCCTCGCCGCGGGCGTGATCATCCACGCCGCCGGCACCAACTCGCTGGCCGCCATGTCCCGCATGCGGGGCCTGCGCGACCGTGTCCCGGACGCCTACTGGACGATGACCGTGGCCCTGCTCGCGCTCGCCGCGATCCCGCCCTTCAGCGGCTTCTTCTCCAAGGAGTCCGTCCTCGGTGCCGCGGAGCACGTGGCCACCGGCCACACCGGGCACGCGCCCGGCGCCGCGGGCTGGACCGTCCTCGTCGCCGGTCTGATCACGGCCCTGCTGACCGCCGCGTACGCGACCCGCATGTGGCTGCTGGCCTTCCGCGGCCGGGGCGCAGAGGCCCCCGACCACGGCAGGCAGCCGCCGGCCATGAACGCCGTGCTCTGGGCGCTCGCCATCCCCTCCCTCGCACTGGGTGGGCTCACCTTCCGCCTCCTGCCCGACTGGTTCGACGACCACGCGCTCACCCCGACCCTGACCACCTCCGTGCTCGGCACGGGAGTGGCACTGGTGGGCGGCATCGTCACCTACGCCGCCTGGCGGCACACCACGGCGCTCGCGGCCCGCACCCCGCTGGGCGCGGTCGCGGCCCACCCCGAGGGCGACGCCGGCCTGGTGGAGGCCGAGGCCATCGCCAGCCACCGGCCCGCCTACGGCGACGTCGCCTCGGCACCGGACCCGTCCGACCCGGGACGGCTCCTGCTGGGCCCGGTGCACCGGCACGCGGCGGCCGGCTTCCACCTGGACGCGGTGTACACGGCCCTCTTCGTCCGCCCGGTCCGGGCCGGAGCGAGTCTCGTCCGGTTCCTCGACCGCGAGGTCGTCGACACCTACGTACGCGCGGCGGGCGCCCTGCCCCGCTTGCTCGGGGCCGCCGTACGACGTGCCCAGACCGGCAATGTGCAGACCTATGTGAGCGCGCTGCTCGCCGGCACCGTCGTCCTCGCGGTCGCCGCCGTCCTCGTCGCCACGGGAGCGTGAGCAGGCGTGATCGATATCAACGAGTCCGTGATGCGGGTCCTTCTCGCGTTCCTCGTCGTCGGCCCGCTCCTCGGTGCCGTCGCCGCCCTCCTGCCGGCCCCGCCCGGACTGAAGGGGAAGTCGCCCGAGCAGGCCGTGCTCCGGCACGGTGTCACCGTCACCGGTGCCGTCCTCCTCGCCGCGGTCGTCCTCGTGCTCGGCTTCGACCACGACCATCCGTCGAAGATGCAGGCCAGCACCGACATCAGCTGGATCCCCGCACTCCACGTGCGCATCCACCTCGGCATCGACGGCATCTCCCTCCCCCTACTGGTCCTGACCGCGCTGCTGACCTTCCTCTGCGCGCTCTACTCGTACTTCAAGCAGCGGCACGAGCGGCTGACGCCGCGGGCTTCGGGCCCGAGCCCGAAGGCGTTCGTCGCGCTGCTGCTCGTCCTCGAGTCCGGCACCCTCGCGACCTTCGCCGTCCTCGACCTGATCCTGTTCTTCCTCGCCTTCGAGATGGTCCTCATCCCGATGTACTTCCTCATCGCCCGCTGGGGCGGCGAGGGACGGGCCGCGGCCGCCTGGAAATTCATCCTCTTCACGTTCCTCGGCTCCGTCGTCATGCTGCTCGGCCTGCTCCTGATCGGAATCACGGCGGGCACATTCGACATGGTGGCACTCGCCACTGACAACGGCCGGTCACTGACCGCGTCCGTGCAGGTCATCGCCGTTCTGGCGATCGGGATCGGGCTCGCGGTCAAAGCCCCGATGTGGCCGCTGCACAGCTGGCTGCCCGACGCCCACACCGCCGCGCCGACCGTCGGCTCGGTCCTGCTGGCCGGCGTCCTGCTGAAGATGGGCACATACGGGTTCGTCCGGATCCTGCTCCCGATCGCGCCGGACGGCTTCCGGACCTTCGCGCCCTACCTCGCGGCCTTCGCCGTGGTCGGCATCATCTACGGCTCCCTGGCCTGCCTGGCCCTCGCCAGGAGAGGTGCGAAGGGCGACCTCAAGCGGCTCATCGCCTACTCCTCCGTCGGCCACATGGGCTTCGTCCTGCTCGGCGTCGCGACCATGACCCCGACCGGCGTGAACGGTGCCCTGTTCGCCAACATCGCCCACGGCCTGATCACCGGCCTGCTCTTCTTCGTGGTCGGCGCGCTCAAGGACCGCACCGGAACCACCGACCTCGACGCCCTCGCCGAGGGGTCCGGCCACGCCCTGTACGGCAAGGCGCCGCGCCTCGGCGGCCTGCTCGCCTTCGCCGCGGTCGCCTCGCTGGGCCTGCCCGGCCTGGCCGGTTTCTGGGGCGAGATGCTCGCGCTGTTCGGCGCCTTCGACCCGGCCCGGAACCTGAGCCGTCCCGCCTTCCTCACCTTCATGGCCATCGCCGCCTTCGGCACCCTGCTGACCGCCGCGTACATGCTGATCGTGGTGCGCCGCGTCTGCATGGGCGCCGTACCGCAGGACGCCCCGCAGCCGCGACTCCCCGACGTGCGCACGTACGAGTTCGCCGCCTGGACCCCGCTCGTCGTCCTCACCGTCGTCGCCGGACTGTGGCCCAGGACCCTCCTCGGGCTGACCGACCCGGCCGTGCAGCAGCTCCTCTCAGGAGGCACCCGATGAGCTCCCCGGCCCAGCCCCTCGCCGAGGCGGCCCTCGCACAGCAGCCACTGGCCCAGAACCTCGTCCAGTCCGTCGACTGGCTCGCCGTCGCACCGCCCACCATCACGGCGGTCGTGGGCCTCGTCGTCCTCGTCGCCGACCTGTTCGTCAAGGACGCCCGCAAGAGCCTGCTCGGCTGGATCTCGGTCGCCGGACTGGCCGCCTCCGCCCTCATGCTGCTGCCCCTGGTGAACGACGACCGCTCGACGTTCTGCCAGAACGGCGAACCCGGCGTCTGCAGCTACACCGCGGACACCTTCACCCTCGCCATCCAGTTCCTGGTCCTCGGCGGCGCCCTGCTCACCGCCCTCCTGTCGGTCACCGCGGTGAAGGACGCCGACCGGGGGCTGCCCGAGGGCGAGTTCTGGTTCCTGCTGCTCTCCTCCGCGGCCGGCGCCGCCCTCCTGCCCGCCTCCCGCGACCTCGCGACCCTCGTCGTCGCCCTGGAGGTCGCCTCCCTGCCCGCCTTCGCCCTGGTCGGCCTCCGCCAGGGCGACCGCAGGTCCTCCGAAGCGGCCCTGAAGTTCTTCCTGTCCTCGGTCACCGCGACCGCGGTCAGCCTCATGGGCATCAGCTTCGTGTACGCCACCACCGGCACCCTCTACCTCACCCAGGTGGCCGACCGCATCCAGCACGTCGACGGGCAGTTCACCACCCTCGCCCAGACCGGCGTCGTCCTCACCCTCGTCGGCTTCGCCTTCAAGACGGCCGCCGTCCCCTTCCACTTCTGGGTGCCCGACACCTACGTCGGCGCACCGCTGCCGATCGCGGCCTACCTGTCCGTGATCGGCAAGGCGGTCGGCTTCTCCGGCCTCATCCTCGTGACCGTCGTCGCCCTGCCGTCCTACGCCGACGTCTGGGGCCCCGCCCTCGCGGCGCTGGCCGCGCTCACCATGACCGTCGGCAACGTCGGCGCCCTCCGCCAGCAGGCCACGCGCGCGTACAGCGCGGTCCGGCTGCTCGCCTGGTCGTCCGTCGGCCAGGCCGGCTACCTCCTGGTGCCGATCGCCGCCGCCGCGTACTCCGACGACCCGGAACGCTCGATCGGCTCCACCGTCGCCTACGCGCTCATGTACGCCGCGGTGAACCTCGGCGCCTTCGCGGTGGCCGCGCTCGTGGGCCGCACGAGAGCCCTCAACCGCGTCGCGGACTACCGCGGCCTGTACGTCTCCAACCCCCTCACCGCCCTGCTCCTGGCCTTCTTCCTGCTCTGCCTGGCCGGACTGCCGCCCGGCATCATCGGCCTCTTCGCCAAGGTGACGGTGTTCTCCGCTGCCGTCGACGCCGGACTCGGCTGGCTGGCCGTCGTCATGGCCGTCAACGTCGTGATCGCGCTCTTCTACTACCTCCAATGGACGGCACTGCTGTTCCGGGCGCCCAAGGAGGCGACCGCCGGCCACCGGGTCCCGGCCCCCCTCACGGCCGCGATCACCGTGACCGCCGTCCTCGCCGTAGCCCTCTCCGGCGCACCCCAGCTGATCCTGCGTTTCGCCGACACCGGGCTCTTCTGAACGCGGCCGCCGGGCACGCGCGCGTGCGGCCCTCGCCCTCCACGCGTGCGTGCCGCCCGCCACGGCGGTCACCCGTACGGCTCACACGCGCCGCGCCGGGCGCCGGGGAACTGGTGGCCCTCGCCTGGCGTTGACCAGTACGGAAGGGTCCACTGGACGTGTCACCCACGGCACCGGTGGCATCCGGAGACCGGGAAGCAACAACAGCGAGCGAGACCAGCAAGCAAAGGGTTCCCCTGCTGCACGACTTGGAGGGCGTACCGTGCACCGCCGGCACAACGGGCTCAGGACCGCAGTACTCCTCGGGGGACTGTCCGCGCTCATCATCGTCATCGGCAGCTTCTTCGGCCGAGCGGGGCTCGTCGTCGCCGTCCTCGTCGCCCTGGGCACCAACGCGTACGCGTACTGGAACAGCGACAAACTCGCCCTGCGTGCGATGCGCGCCCGCCCGGTCAGCGAGTTCGAGGCTCCGGCGCTCTACCGCATGGTCCGCGAGCTCTCCACCCAGGCCCGCCAGCCGATGCCCCGTCTGTACATCTCACCGACGGAGGCACCGAACGCCTTCGCGACCGGCCGCAACCCGCGCAACGCGGCCGTGTGCTGCACCGACGGCATCATGCGCCTGCTCGACGAGCGCGAGCTGCGCGGCGTCATCGGACACGAACTCAGCCATGTCTACAACCGGGACATCCTGATCTCCTCCGTCGCCGGTGCCCTCGCCTCCGTGATCATGTTCCTGGTCAACTTCGCCTGGCTGATCCCCGTGGGCCGGTCCAACGACGACGACGGCCCCGGTCTGCTGGGCATGCTCCTCATCATGCTGCTCGGACCCCTCGCCGCCACCGTCATCCAACTGGCGATCAGCCGGTCGCGGGAGTACGAGGCCGACGCTTCCGGCGCCCAGCTGACCGGCGACCCCCTCGCCCTGGCCGGCGCCCTGCGCAAACTGGAACTGGGCACCAAACAGCTCCCGCTCCCCCCGGAGCCCCGGCTCGAGACCGCCAGCCACATGATGATCGCCAACCCCTTCCGGCCGGGGCAGGGGCTCTCGAAGATGTTCTCCACCCACCCGCCGATGGCGGAGCGAATCGCCCGACTCGAAAAGATGGCAGGTCGTCAGCAGTGAAGACCATCCTCAACGTCATTTGGCTCGTGCTCAGCGGCTTCTGGCTGTTCCTCGGCTACCTGCTCGCGGGCGCGCTGCTCTGCATCACGGTCATCGGAATCCCGTTCGGCATCGCGGCCTTCCGCATCGGTGTCTACGCCCTGTGGCCCTTCGGGTACACGGCGGTCGAGCGCCGCGACGCCGGGGCACCCTCCTGCATCGGAAACGTGCTGTGGCTCGTCCTCGCGGGCTGGTGGCTGGCGCTCGGCCACATTGCCACCGGCATCGCGCTGTGCGTCACGATCATCGGCATCCCGCTCGGCATCGCCAACTTCAAGCTGATCCCCGTCTCGCTGCTCCCGATGGGACGCGAAATCGTGCGCACGGACCAGCCCTTCACGGCGGCCGGAACGACACAGCGGAGCGGCTGGTAAACGACACGGCGGACCGGCTGATAACGGCCTTTGCCGCCTTGGTTGTCCACAGCTTCCGGGTTGTCCACAGGCCCGCCCCGATGTCCGTGAAGGCCTGCATCATGCATGCATGACCGAGACCGAACAGTCGCCGGACCGGATGGCCGTCAAGGCGCGGAACACGTGCAGAGACCGAGGCCCCCGATCACTGCCGGGGAGACGCTTGCCCACAGCGACCTACCGCGACACCTGCTGCCCCCGCACGCCGTACGTCACCACGCCCACCGCCAGGACACCCACGCCCACGACGACCGAGACGGCCGGCAGCGAGAAGGCGAGCACCGCACAGCCGGTCAGACCCAGCGCGGGTACGACCCGGGACATCCTCGAAGAGTCCAACGTCCAGGCCGAAGCGTTGGCCACGGCGTAGTACGCCAGCACACCGAAGGAGGAGAAGCCGATCGCCCCCCGCACGTCCACCGTGGCCGCCACGACCGCGACCACCGCGCCCACCGCCAGCTCCGCCCGGTGCGGTACCTGGAACCGCGGATGCACCGCCGCCAGTGCCCGGGGCAGGTGACCGTCCCGGGCCATGGCCAGCGTCGTCCGTGATACGCCCAGGATCAGCGCCAGCAGTGAACCCAGCGCGGCCACGGCGGCGCCCACCCGCACGACCGGTGCCAGCCCCGGCAGGCCGGCCGCCCGTACCGCGTCGGCCAGGGGCGCCGTCGCCTGCCCCAGACCGACGGGGCCCAGCACGGAAAGGACGGCCACCGCGACACACCCGTACACGGCCAGCGTGAGGCCCAGCGCCAGCGGGATCGCCCGCGCGATGGTGCGCCGCGGGTCCCGCACCTCCTCACCGAGGGTCGCGATGCGCGCATACCCCGCGAACGCGAAGAACAGCAGCCCGGCTGCCTGCAACACCCCGCCGGTGCCGCCCGACAGACCGATGTCCAGCCGCCCGGCGTCGGCCCGCCCCGACCCCAGGCACACCACCACCACGGAAGCGAGGACAGCGAGGACCACCGCCACGATCACCCGCGTCAGCCAGGCGGACTTCTGAATTCCGCCGTAGTTCACCGCGGTCAGCGCCACCACCGCCGCGACCGCCACCACGTGCGACTGCTCCGGCCAGACGTACACGCCCACGGTGAGCGCCATGGCAGCACAGGAGGCCGTCTTGCCGACGATGAACGCCCAGCCCGCGAGGAACCCCCAGAACTCCCCGAGCCGCTCACGTCCGTAGACGTACGTGCCACCCGAGGCCGGATACCGGACGGCCAGCCTGGCCGACGACACGGCGTTGCAGTAGGCGACCACCGCTGCCACCGCGAGGGCGAGGAGCAGCCCCGAGCCGGCCGCGCGCGCCGCCGGCGCCAGGGCGGCGAAGATCCCGGCGCCGATCATGGAACCGAGTCCCACGACGACGGCGTCGCCCAGACCAAGGGTGCGACGCAACCCCGAACCCGCAGGTGTCATGGGTCGCACCCTACTGATCGGCGCAACCACCCGGCGCGGCCGGAACGTCCTCTCCACCAAGACGACATGAACACCGCGGAGGAACTGGCCCGCACCACTGGCACAGTGTGGGCACAGCGAGAAAGGGCAGGGTCACGGCATGACCGTCATCAGCTGGATCATCCTCGGACTGTTGGCCGGAGCCATCGCCAAGTTCCTGCTGCCGGGCCGCGACCCCGGCGGGCTCATCGGCACCACGCTCATCGGTATCGCCGGCGCCTTCATCGGCGGCTGGATATCGGCCCGCTGGCTGGACCACCCGATCAGCAAGGACTTCTACGACGGCGCGACCTGGGCCGCGGCGATCGGCGGTTCGCTGGTGCTCCTGGTCGCCTACCGGCTCCTGTTCGGCAACTCGCGCGACTGAACACGCGCGGACCGGACGAGAAAGGGTGGGCACCCCTGGGCGCCCACCCTTCGCGTCGCCGGCTCAGCACATCACCGGTAGTTCACGAACTGCAGCGCGAAGTCGAAGTCCTGGCCCTTGAGGAGGGCGATCACCGTCTGCAGGTCGTCCCGGCTCTTCGAGGAGACCCGCAGCTCCTCGCCCTGGACCTGGGCCTTCACGCCCTTGGGGCCCTCGTCGCGGATGAGCTTGGCCACCTTCTTCGCGTTGTCCTGGGAGATGCCCTCCTGGATCGACGCGAAGATCTTGTACTCCTTGCCGGAGAGCTGGGGCTCGCCCGCGTCCAGAGCCTTCAGCGAGATGCCGCGCTTGATCAGCTTGGACTGGAAGACGTCGAGGATTGCGTTCACCCGGTCCTCGGAGTTGGCCTCCATGAGGATCTTCTCCCCGGACCACGAGATCGAGGCGCCCACGCCCTTGAAGTCGTAGCGCTGCGAGATCTCCTTGGCGGCCTGGTTGAGGGCGTTGTCGACCTCCTGCCGCTCGACCTTCGAGACGATGTCGAAACTGGAGTCGGCCATGTCCTGTGGCTCCTTGTATCTGGGTGCGTGTCGGGCCGCGTATCGGGTCCGTACCGGCATACGTGGGCGGCCACCGGGCCCGGCTGGGTCCTCGGCCGCATCCGGACAAGCCTAGCCACCCGCCGCGGTCCGAGCGGCGATCAATCGGGTGGCGAAGCACCCCTCCGCATCGGGTATTGTTTACGTCGTTGCCACGGAGCACCGCCCCAAAGCGGTTCGACGGGCAGCGAACCCCGGCGGTGTGCCCGAGCGGCCAAAGGGAGCAGACTGTAAATCTGCCGGCTCAGCCTTCCCAGGTTCGAATCCTGGCGCCGCCACACGGGAACGAAAGGGCCCCGTGACCTGTCCGAATAGCAGGTCACGGGGCCCTTCGTCATGAGCGGATCCGGAAGGGTGGCCCGTGGGGCGGCTCCGGGGCCTGCGCCCGGCGGGCAGACTGGGGTCATGGCCTCGTCCTCCCGTCGCAGAACCTGCCCCGAGTGCCGTCGCGAGATCGCCGTGGTCGCGGGGCGGTACGCGCGCCACGACCCGCCCGGCGCACGGGGGAGTGGCGAGCTCGTGTCCTGTCCCGGTTCGCGCCGGTCGGCGCAACTGGGCGCGGTGCAGCCGTCCTTGGACGGGTACGTCGTCCCCGACTTCCCCGGGCAGCTGCCCCTTTTCTGACCGCTCGTTCAAAGGCCCCCGGGACACCGAGCCCGAGTCGCCGCCCTCAGTTCCCGGCCACCGACTTCACCGCCACCGACACGGGCGTCGAACCGCTGATCAGCTCCAGGGTCAGGCCGTTGGTGGCCGGGGTGTCGATCAGTTCCGCGAGGACGGCGGCGACGTCGTCGCGCGGTACGGGACCGCGGCCGGTGTGCGCCTCCAGGCGTACGAGGCCCGTGCCCGCGTCGTCCGTCAGGGCACCGGGGCGCAGGATCGTCCAGTCCAGGGCGTCCAGGGAACGGACGTACGCGTCGGCCTCGCCCTTGGCGCGCAGGTAGACGTCGAAGATCTCGTCCCCCTGGTGCCGGGGGTCGGCGCCCATGGACGACACGACGACGAAACGCCGTACGCCCGCCCGGACCGCCGCGTCCGCGAAGAGGACCGCGGCCGCCTTGTCCACCGTGTCCTTGCGGGCCGCCCCGCTCCCCGGGCCCGCCCCTGCCGCGAAGACCGCCGCATCCGCGCCCCGCAGCCGCTCCGCCACCTCGTCGACCGAGGCCGACTCCAGGTCCAGCACGACCGGTTCGGCGCCCGCCGCACGCAGATCGTCGGCCTGCTCGGCCTTGCGGACGATGCCCGCCACCTCGTCACCGCGCGCGGCGAGCAACCGCTCCAGCCGCAGCGCGATCTGACCATGACCACCAGCGATGACAATGCGCATGTCTTCGACCGTACGCCCCGACGACCGCCCCCGCCGCCCCGACAGCCGCCCCCGCCCCACGACTTCGCCCCGGCGCCCTGCCCGGGCGTCAGCCTTCAGGTCATGTCCCCGGGCCCGCCCTGCCCGTCCCCGCCGGGTCCCACCGGCCCGCCCTGCCCGTCACGCCGTCCGCGTCCGCCACGCCCCTGCCGGGGCAGCCCCAGGTCGGTCGAGGCGGTCGCGTCGCCGTACTCCCGTACCGCGCTGGTCCGCGCCACCACGCGCCCCCGGTGCACCACGACCCGGCTGTAGGCCAGCGACAGCGCGCCCGCCAGGCGGTCTCCGCGTACGGCGACGAGTTCGGCCGGGAAGCCCGCCTCCACCCGTACCTCGGGCAGCCCGAGAGCCGCCCGTGCCGCCGCGCTCACCGCGTCGTACGCCTCCTCCGGGCGCAGCCCGTGACGCGAGGCCAGCAGGTAGGCGGCCTCCAGGGGGTCGCCCCGCCCCACCGGGTTGGACACGTCCCGCAGCGCACCGCTCCCCGCCGTGACGCGCACCCCGGCCGCCCGCAGCAGCCGTACCGGAGCCGTGCCGTCGGGGCGGTCCGACGCCCCGCAGGCGCCCTGCGGCAGGCAGACCACCGTCACTCCGGCCGCCGCGAGCCCGTCCGCGGCCCGGGAGACCACCTCGGCGGGGAGCCGGCCCAGCCCGTCGCAGGGACCGACGGCCACCCCGGGACGCAGCCCGCCCGCCATGGCGGCGAGGCGGGCCAGCCGTGCCGGGTCGGCGGCGTCCGTGTGCAGGTCGACCGGGCAGCCGTGCTCGGCGGCGACCTCCAGGACGGCCTCCACGTACCCTGTCGGATCGGGGTCCAGGTCCGGACACCCGCCCACCACGTCCGCGCCCATCTTGACCGCGTCCCGCAGGATCGCCAGTCCCTCGGCACCGGCCACCCCGGTCAGCACCCTCGGCATCGCCACCGCGGTCAGGTCGGCGAGCCCGCGCAGCGAGCGGCGGGTCCGCAGTACGGCGGTCAGCGCGCCCAGTCCCGCGACGTCGCCCACCCGTACGTGCGCCCGGAACGCGGTGGCACCGTGCCCCAGCTGGAGCAGGGCGGCCTCGGTGACCCGGCGCTGGACGTCCTCGGGGTCGTAGGAGACGGGGCCCGCGGCGTCGGCCGTGAGGGCCGTGTCGGCGTGGACGTGCGGATCGGCGGGGGCGGGGAGGAGCAGGTATCCGCCCAGATCCACGTTTCCACCGGGGCCGGGGCCGGGGCCGGGGCTGGGAGCGCGGCGTGGGGTCAGGCTGCCGGCCGTGCCGACGGCCTCGATGCGCCCGCCGTGGAGCCGTACGTCCACGGTCCGGCCGTCGGCGAGCCGGGCGCCGGTGAGCAGGAGGGAGCCGGGGCCGGCGGAGTCCGAGGGGGAGGGCGAGTGGGGCGGCTGCGGCTGGCTGTCGGGCATCGCGCTCCTCTGGGCTCGGGGCTGCGCAGTGGGGGACGCAAGATCACGCAGAGTGAGTCGAGCCTAGGACGGTGGTCAGCCCGTGGCGCGGAGGAGCGCAATAGTCGTACCGGTGCCGTCCGCGCGGTCGGGGCCGCCCCGCAGCGGTCCGGACGGGTCGGGGCAGGGTCGGCGAAACGGATTTGGGCGAACGGCGGGCGACCGTGTAATGTCTTCATCGCTCGCCCCAATAGCTCAGTCGGCAGAGCGTCTCCATGGTAAGGAGAAGGTCAACGGTTCGATTCCGTTTTGGGGCTCTGGTGTGAGAGGTTCCCGTCGCAAGGCGGGGCCCGATCGCATCACAGCGGTGTAGCTCAGTCGGTAGAGCAAGCGGCTCATAATCGCTGTGTCACCGGTTCAAGTCCGGTCACCGCTACTCTCAGTAGCCGATTGCGGGGTCGGTCCTTCAATCGGCTACTCTTTCCTGCGTTAATAACATCAATCCGTTCGTCAAGGAGCACTCACGTGGCTGCCACCGACGTCCGCCCGAAGATCACGCTGGCCTGCGTGGAGTGCAAGGAGCGGAACTACATCACCAAGAAGAACCGGCGTAACAACCCGGACCGACTGGAGATGAAGAAGCACTGCCCGCGTTGCAACGCGCACACCGCGCACCGCGAGACGCGATAAATCAGGCTCGTACACGAGGCCGTCCCCGAAACCTGGGGGCGGCCTCGTGTCGTTGTCACCGTTGTCGTTGTCACAGAAGAAGAGCAGCAGCAGGAGGTAGCGAGCACATGGCGCTCGACCAGTCGTTCGTGGGGCGGAGCTATCCGCCGACCGCGCCTTATGAGGTGGGCCGGGAGAAGATCCGCGAGTTCGCGGAGGCGGTGGGCGACGCCAATCCGGCGTACACCGACGCGGAGGCCGCGAAGGCGCTCGGTCATCCGGACGTGATCGCTCCGCCGACCTTCGTGTTCTCCATCACGTTCAAGGCGGCCGGTCAGGTCATCGAGGACCCGCAGCTCGGGCTGGACTACAGCCGGGTGGTGCACGGCGACCAGAAGTTCGCCTACGCCCGCCCGGTGCGGGCCGGTGACCGGCTCACCGTCACCTCGACCATCGAGGCGATCAAGTCGATGGCCGGCAACGACATCCTGGACATCCGCGGCGAGGTCCACGACGAGGCCGGCGAGCACGTCGTGACCGCCTGGACCAAGCTCGTGGCCCGCGCGGCCGAGGAGGCGTGAGCACCGCATGACGAAGATCGCGTACAGCGACGTCGAGGTCGGCACCGAACTGCCCGCGCAGAGCTTCCCCGTGGACCGCGCCACGCTCGTCCGGTACGCGGGCGCCTCCGGCGACTTCAACCCGATCCACTGGAACGAGAAGTTCGCCAAGGAGGTGGGCCTGCCGGACGTCATCGCGCACGGCATGTTCACCATGGCCGAGGCGATTCGCGTGGTCACCGACTGGACCGGCGACCCGGGCTCGGTCGTGGAGTACGGCGTCCGCTTCACCAGGCCCGTCGTCGTCCCGAACGACGACCGGGGTGCGGCGATCGAGGTCAGCGGCAAGGTGGCGGCCAAGCTCGACGGCAACACCGTCCGTGTCGACCTCACGGCCACCAGCGCCGGCCAGAAGGTCCTCGGCATGTCCCGGGCGGTCGTCCGACTGGCCTGACGGGCACCGTCGGGTCCTGTCTCGGGCCGGTCCTCGACCTGTCGGGTCCTGTCTCGGGCCGGTCCTCGACCTGTCGGGTCCTGTCTCGGGCCGGTCCCGCACGCGGTGCGGCCGGCCCGGGCGGGCGGATCCGGGTCAGTCGGCGCCGGTGCGCACCGCCGTGGTCGCCAGCGTCGTGTAGCGCATCGTGAAGCGGCCGCCCAGGGCGTCGATGGCGTGGCCGACCGCGCCCAGTACCGCGGCCAGCTGCTCGGGACGCAACCGGGTGAGACCTCCGGTGGTGGGGAGCAGCTCCAGCCACTCCTCGCGGGTGTAGGACCGCTGCCAGTCGAATCGCCACTGCTCCGGGTCCCCGAACCGCCCGGTCTCGCGGATCCGGTCGGCGATCTTCGCGTACCCCGCCTGGTACGTCTCCAGCGGACGACGCGCCGGCTGACCGCTGAACGGCGAGTCCGGCGCCGCCCGGCGGTAGGCGGCCGCGAACGGCTCGGCCACCTCGGCCGGCGGCTCGAAGACGTGCCCGAAGACGGCCAGGCGCCCGTGCGGGCGCAGCACCCGGGCCGCCTTTTCGGCGCCGGCGACCGGGTCCACCCAGTGCCACGACTGAGCGGCGATCACGGCGTCGAAGGTTCGGCCGGCGGGCTCCCAGGACTCGAAGGTCGCCACCTCGACCGGCAGGCCGCGGGCCCGCGCGAACTCGGCCATCCGCGCGTCCGGCTCGACACCGAGCACGGAGCAACCGGCGGCTGTGAACTGACGGGCCGCTATGCCCGTGCCGCAGCCGACATCGAGGACGTCGAGGACGTCCGGGACATCGGGGCCCGGGCTCCCGGCGACGACCCGCGCCACCAGGTCGTCGGGGTAGCGCGGCCGGGCCCGGTCGTAGCGTCGCGCGTCCGTGCCGAAGGACTCGGCCGTGTGCCGGGCCCGATGCGGTGGCACGGGCTGCGGTTGCGGGGCCGGTTGCGACTGCTGTGGCACGGGCTCGCACTGCTCCGGAAGCCCCGGAAGCCCCGGGCGCCCCGGAAGCTCCAGCGGCTCGGTCGGCTCGGTCGGCTCGGTCGGCTCGGACGGGTCCGGCGGCTCGGGCGAGGATAGAGTGGGCATGCGTTCACTTTAGTGGGCAAGCGCCCACTCGCCAATGCGTGGTGGGCGGGCAAGCGATGAGAGTGCCAGGGGTGCCTGGCGTGAGGGAGGTTCCGCGAGTGCCGACCGGAGTGCATCTTCGTGACGCGCGGCAGCAGCTGTTCGACGCCGCCGAACGCGTACTCCTGCGGGACGGCCCGAACGGGCTGACCAGCCGGGCCGTCACGGACGAGGCGGGCTGCGCCAAGGGCGTGCTGCACCGGCACTTCGCCGACTTCGACGCTTTCCTCGCCGAGCTGGTGCTCGACCGGGCCGCGCAGCTCGAGACCCAGGCACTGGCGCTGCGCGAGGCCGTGGGGACCGGCACCGTGGCCGCCAACCTCACCGATGCGCTGACCACTCTGTTCGGGCCGGTTCCGGTGGCGATCATCCCGCTCATCACCTTCCGGGGCGAGCTGCGCGCACGGCTGCGGCAGGCCATGCCCGGAGGTGGCATCGCGATCCTCTCCCAGGTCGCGGCCGCCGTCTCCGCCTACCTGGCCGACGAGCGCGCGAGGGGGCGCATCTCGGCCGACGCCGACATCGACTCGCTCACCCTTTCCCTGGTCGGCGGAGGGCACCTCCTGTTCGCGGACCGCGATCCCGGCCCGCCGGCCGCGGCGACCGTCGGCAAGCTGGTGAACACGGTGCTCGCCGACGTGCTGCAACGGCGCCCGCGCTGACTCGCCGCCACCTCCCGCGCCACCCGGGACGCAAGGCCCTTGACCAAGTTAGTGATTGAGTACTAACTTAGCCGCATGGTCAGGATGAGCGCAGAGGAACGGCGTGAGAGCGTCATTCGCGCGGCGACGAGCGAGTTCGCCCGGGGCGGCTACCACGGCACGTCCACGGAGGACATCGCCAAGCGCGTGGGCGTCTCCCAGCCGTACCTCTTCCGTCTCTTCCCGGGCAAGAAGGCGATCTTCCTCGCGGTGGCGGAGCGCTGCCTGCGGGACACGCGGGAGGTTTTCGAGAGGGCGTCCGAGGGACTGCACGGCGAAGAGGCCCTGCACGCCATGGCCGAGGCCTACTCGCAGCTGATCGCGGACCAGCCCGAGAAGCTCCAGATGCAGTTGCAGGTGTACGTCACCGTCGCCGCCGCCGAGGCGGCCGGGGACCACGAGTTCGGCGAGATGGTGCGCAAGGGGTGGCTCGAGATCTGGGACACCGTGCATCTGCCGCTGGGGGCGGACATCGGGCAGACGACGACCTTCCTGGCCTACGGCATGCTGATCAACACCCTGGTCGGGATGGGGTTCCCGCCGGGGCACCGCGTCTACGGCGGCATCTACGAATCCGGGCAGGCCAAGACCGGCCGGGAAGGCGCGTAGGGGCGCGCGAACGAGGGCTGGGAGCGAGTACTCGTCGCTCACGCACGCCCGTAAAAGTTAGTCATCAATTACTAATCAATCATCACGTCACGGCGAGTGCACACCCTCTGGGGGAGAGATGTCACAGCACGGAGCACGTCGGAACACACACCACACACCTCGCGGGGGAGCCGTCTGGGCCCTCGTCATCACCAGCGTCGCCGGCTTCATGGCGGCCCTGGACAACCTCGTCGTCACCACCGCCCTGCCCTCCATCCGCGAGGATCTGGGCGGCGCGCTGCACGACCTGGAATGGACCGTGAGCGCCTACACGCTCACCTTCGCCGTCCTCCTGATGTTCGGCGCGGCACTCGGCGACCGCTTCGGCCGCCGCAAGCTCTTCCTCGTCGGCCTCACCGTCTTCACCGGGGCCTCCGCCGCCGCGGCCGTGGCGCCCGGCATCGACTCGCTCATCGCGGCCCGCGCGGTGCAGGGCGTCGGCGCGGCGATCATGATGCCGCTGACGTTGACCCTGCTCACGGCTGCGGTACCCGCCGAGCGCCGCGGAATGGCGTACGGCATCTGGGGCGCGGTCAACGGGCTCGCGGTGGCCTCCGGGCCGCTGGTCGGCGGCAGCCTCACCGAGCACATCTCGTGGCAGTGGATCTTCTGGCTGAACGTTCCGCTGGGCCTGGCCCTGCTGCCGCTCGCCCGCCTCCGCCTCGCCGAGTCCCACGGCACCGGCGCCCCGCTCGACATACCCGGCACCCTGCTCGCCAGCGGCGGACTCTTCGGCATCGTCTACGGCCTGGTCCGCGGGCCCGTCGACGGCTGGACCGGCGCCGTGGTGCTGACCGCCCTCTTCGCCGGGGTCGCACTGCTGGTCGGCTTCGTCCTCTACAGCACCCGTGCCAAGAACCCCATGCTCCCCATGCGGCTGTTCCGCTCCCGCGCCTTCTCCGGCGTCAACGCGGCGAGCCTGCTGATGTTCCTGGGGATGTTCGGCTCGATCTTCCTGCTCAGCCAGTACATGCAGCTCGTGCTCGGCTACTCGCCCACCGAGGCGGGCCTGCGCATGCTGCCCTGGACCGGCATGCCGATGCTGGTCGCGCCGATCGCCGGCATCCTCTCCGACCGCGTCGGAGGCCGCCCGGTGGTCGCCGCCGGACTCGTCCTCCAGGCGGCCGGGCTCGGCTATCTGGCCTCCGTGATCACGGCCGACGCCTCCTACGCGATCCAGCTGCCCGGTCTGATCGTCAGCGGAATCGGCATGGCCCTCTACTTCGCCCCCGCCTCCGCCCTGGTGATGTCCAGCGTCGCTGCGAAGGAGCAGGGCATCGCCTCCGGCGCCAACAACGCACTGCGCGAGGTGGGCGGCGCGCTCGGTATCGCGGTCATGTCGTCGATCTTCGCGGCGCAGGGCGGCTACGAGTCGGCGCAGACCTTCGTGGACGGACTGCGACCCGCGGTCGCCGTGGGCGCCGCGGTGGTGGCCCTCGGCGGCCTCGCGGCCCTGGCGATCCCGGCGCGCCGCCGGACCGGCGACGGGGAAGGGGGCGCCTCGGCCGGACCGGCGCCGGAGCCGGCCCCGGCGCCGGAACCGGTCCTCGCCGCGACGCGCCCGACGACCCCCCACTGACCGCGCGACACCTGAAGCCCGAGCACAACGGACACGAGAGGAGTACGACATGCCCACCCTTCCCTGGACCGTGCCGAACCGCCCTCCCCGGGCCACCGAGGTCCACGTCTTCGCCTCCCGCTTCGAGACCCGCACCCTGTGGGGAGCGCTGAAGTTCCTGGCGCGCACGCCGGGCGTGTGGCGGCAGGTCGGGAGCGCGCCCGGGGCATACGGCGCCTCCCTGAGGGCGGAGCCGTTCAAGCGGACCTTCTGGACGCTCTCCGCCTGGGAGTCGCCCGAGGCCCTCAAGGCCTTCGCCCGCTCCGGCACCCACGCGCCGACCTCCCGCGGCCTGTCGGCACAGATGCGGGACTCGAAGTTCGCCTCCTGGCCGGCGTCGAGCGACGAACTACCGGTGAGCTGGGCGGAGGTACGCAGGCGCCTGACGTGAGAACGGGCCCGGGCACCC
Source organism: Streptomyces sp. KPB2 (assembly GCF_003950055.1). Classification (NCBI taxonomy): domain Bacteria; kingdom Bacillati; phylum Actinomycetota; class Actinomycetes; order Kitasatosporales; family Streptomycetaceae; genus Streptomyces; species Streptomyces sp. KPB2. Next base: position 3,460,773 of record NZ_CP034353.1, on the reverse strand, counting down.
GCCCGGCGACGCCCCGGCCGGGCCGGCCGGGGCGTTCCCGCGTTCCCCACCGCTCGGTGCCGTGGGTGCCGTCGGCGGCGTCTCGTAGTCTTGAGCGCGTGCAGGAACTCCACGACGCTCCCCTCGCCCCGCTGACCACCTTCCGACTGGGCGGGCCCGCGACCCGGCTGGTCACGGCCACGACCGACGCCGAGGTGATCGCCGCCGTCCGCGAGGCCGACGACACCGGGACCCCGCTCCTGCTCATCGGCGGCGGATCCAACCTGGTCATCGGCGACAAGGGCTTCGACGGCACCGCCCTGCACATCGCCACGCGCGGCTTCCGGCTCGACGGCACGACGCTCGAGCTGGCGGCCGGCGAGATCTGGACCGACGCGGTCGCCCGTACCGTCGAGGCCGGTCTGGCGGGCGTCGAGTGCCTGGCCGGCATCCCCGGCTCGGCGGGCGCGACCCCGATCCAGAACGTCGGCGCGTACGGCCAGGAGGTGTCCGCCACGATCACCGAGGTCACGGCGTACGACCGCCGCAGCCGCGAGACGGTCGCCCTCTCCAACGCGGACTGCGCCTTCTCCTACCGCCACAGCCGCTTCAAGGCCGAGCCCGAGCGCTACGTCGTCCTGCGGGTCCGCTTCGAGCTGGAGGACGCCGACGGTCTCTCCGCGCCGCTGCGCTACGCCGAGACGGCCCGCGCCCTGGGCGTCGAGGCCGGCGACCGGGTGCCGCTGACGGCCGCCCGGGAAACGGTGCTGAAGCTGCGCGCGGGGAAGGGCATGGTGCTGGACCCCGAGGACCACGACACCTGGTCGGCCGGGTCGTTCTTCACCAACCCGATCCTCACGGACGAGGAGTTCGCCGCGTTCCGCTCCCGCGTCGCCGAACGCCTGGGTGACGCCGTGGAGCCGCCCGCCTTCCCGGCGGGTGAGGGCCGCGTCAAGACCTCCGCGGCCTGGCTGATCGACAGGGCGGGCTTCACCAAGGGGTACGGCGACGGCCCCGCCCGCATCTCCACCAAGCACACCCTCGCCCTCACCAACCGCGGCGGGGCGACCACCGAGGACCTGCTCGCGCTGGCCCGCGAGGTCGTCGCCGGAGTCCACGAGGCCTTCGGCGTGACGCTGGTCAACGAACCGGTGACGGTCGGCGTCGGCCTCTGACGGCCGGCCTCAATAGGCGACGCCCGGCCGGGGGGCTCAGTAGGCGACGCCCACACCCTGCTTGACGGTCCCCGTGTCCTCGATCATGGCGAGCATCGCGTGGGCGACGTCCGCCCGGCCCGCGAAACGCCCCTTGGGCGGGAAACCGCCGACCACCGTCCGGTACCGGCCGGTCAGCGGCTTGTCCTGCAATCGCGGCGGGCGGACGGCCGTCCAGTCCAGGCCACTGCGCGCCACCTCGTCCTCCATGGCGCGCAGATCGACGTACACGTCCTTCAGCACGGCGGAGACGATGCCGCGCACGGCGCGGTCCACGAACCCGCTCTCGCGTGGCTCGGGTCCCACCGGGGCGGCACTGACGACCAGCAGCCTGCTCACGCTCTCGGCCCGCATCGCGTCGAGCACCGTGTGGGTCAGCCGGGTGGCGACCCCCGCGTCCTTCCGGCTGCGGGCGCCGAGCCCGGACAGCACGGCGTCCCGCCCGGCCACCGCCGGACGCACCGCCGCCGGGTCTCCCAGCTCCGCGCGGAACACCTCCAGGCCCTCGCCGGTCACGGACAGCCGCGCCGGGTCCCGTACGACGGCGGTCACCCGGTGTCCCGCGCCGAGCGCCTGCCGGACGATCTCCTGACCGATTCCTCCGGTGGCACCGAAGACGGTGAGTCTCATGGCACACCCCATCCATACGCGTCCGAACGGACCGGTGGGTGAGTACTCACTCACCCCCACTCCCTCTAGAGTGAGCAAGCACTCACCCCCGAGTCAACCCCCGACTGGAGCAGCCATGCCCTCCGCCAAGCCGGCCAGGGAACGCATCCTGGACGCCGCCCACGAGCTGATGCTGACCGTCGGGCTCGCCCGGGCCACCACGAAGGAGATCGCCAGGGTGGCTGGCTGCTCCGAGGCCGCGCTGTACAAGCACTACGCGAGCAAGGAGGAGCTGTTCATCCGGGTCCTGTCCGAGCGGCTGCCCCGGCTGACCCCCTTGCTCCGGGGCCTCGCGGCCGAGCCCGGACGGGCCCCGCTCGAGGACAACCTCACGGAGATCGCCCGCCAGGCCGCGCTCTTCTACGAACAGAGCTTCCCGATCGCCGCCTCGCTGTACGCGCAGACCCAGCTCAAGCGCCGGCACGACGACACGATGCGTGAACTCGGCACCGGGCCGCACCTGCCGATCGAGGGCCTCGACGCCTATCTGCGGGCCGAGCAGGCGGCGAAGCGGGTCAGGTCCGACGCGGACACGTTCGCGGCCGCGTCGCTTCTGCTGGGCGCCTGCGCACAACGGGCCTTCGCGTACGAGGCGACACCGACCGGCGTACGCCCGCCGGTCGACGCGTTCGCGCGCCGTCTGGCCCGGACGCTGCTCGCGGGACTCGGCTGACCCGCGCCCCGCCCGCGGCCCTTCCTAGGCCGCCAGCCAGTCGTCCACCCCCGCGAGCAGCTTCGCCTTCATCTCCTCCGGCGCCGCCGACCCCCGCACCGACTGGCGCGCCAGCTCCGCCAGCTCCGCGTCCGTGAACCCGTGGTGCTCGCGCGCGATCTCGTACTGGGCGGCCAGCCGGGCCCCGAACAACAGCGGATCGTCCGCGCCCAGCGCCATCGGCACCCCCGCCTCGAACAGCGTCCGCAGCGGCACGTCCTCCGGCTTCTCGTACACGCCCAGGGCGACGTTCGACGCCGGGCACACCTCGCACGTCACCTGCCGGTCCGCCAGCCGCTTCAGCAGCCGGGGATCCTCCGCCGCCCGCACACCGTGCCCGATCCGGTCCGCCTCCAGGTCGTCCAGGCAGTCCCGCACCGACGCCGGGCCGGTCAGCTCACCCCCGTGCGGCGCGCTCAGCAACCCCCCGTCCCGCGCGATCGCGAACGCCCGGTCGAAGTCCCGCGCCATGCCCCGCCGCTCGTCGTTCGACAGTCCGAAGCCGACGACGCCGCGCTCCGCGTACCGCACCGCCAGCCGCGCCAGCGTCCGCGCGTCCAGCGGATGCTTCATCCGGTTCGCGGCCACCAGCACCCGCATCCCGATCCCGGTGTCCCGCACGGTCGTCTCCACCGCGTCCAGGATGATCTCCAGCGCCGGAATCAGCCCGCCCAGCCGGGGCGCGTACGACGTCGGATCGACCTGGATCTCCAGCCACCCCGACCCGTCCCGCAGATCCTCCTCGGCGGCCTCCCGCACCAGCCGCTGGATGTCCTCCGGCGTTTGCAGGCACGACCGCGCCGCGTCGTACAGCCGCTGGAAGCGGAACCAGCCCCGCTCGTCCGTCGCCCGCAGCTTCGGCGACTCCCCGCGGCCCAGCGCCTCGGTCAGCGTCTCGGGCAGCCGTACGCCGTGCTTGTCGGCCAGTTCCAGCAGGGTGGTGGGCCGCATCGACCCGGTGAAGTGCAGGTGGAGATGGGCCTTGGGCAGTTCAGAGACATCACGTACACGCTCCATTCCGTGATCCTGCCGTACGACACGCCCGGCCCGACAGCACTTTCCCCGTACGTGGTCTTGCTCGCACAAACAAAGGGGGCCACACCGGAACGTTCCGGTGTGGCCCCTGGAGCGGGCGGGGGACGGTCAGTCCCGCGCCTCCGCCAGCAGCTTCTGGATCCGGCTCACGCCCTCGACGAGGTCCTCGTCCCCGAGCGCGTACGACAGCCGCAGGTACCCCGGCGTGCCGAACGCCTCACCGGGCACCACCGCGACCTCGGCCTCCTCCAGGATGAGCGCGGCCAGCTCGACCGAGTCCTGCGGACGCTTGCCGCGGATCTCCTTGCCGAGCAGCGCCTTCACCGACGGGTAGGCGTAGAACGCGCCCTCGGGCTCCGGGCAGAGCACGCCGTCGATCTCGTTGAGCATCCGCACGATGGTCTGGCGGCGCCGGTCGAAGGCCTCCCGCATCTTCGCCACGGCGTCCAGGTCGCCGGAGACCGCGGCCAGCGCCGCCGCCTGGGAGACGTTGGCCACGTTGGAGGTGGCGTGCGACTGGAGGTTGGTCGCGGCCTTGACCACGTCCTTCGGGCCGATGACCCACCCGACCCGCCAGCCGGTCATCGCGTACGTCTTCGCCACGCCGTTGACCACGACGCACTTGTCGCGCAGCTCGGGCAGCAGCGCCGGCAGGGACACCGAGACGGCGTCGCCGTAGACGAGGTGCTCGTAGATCTCGTCGGTCAGCACCCACAGGCCGTGCTCGACGGCCCACTCGCCGATCGCCTTGGTCTCGGCCTCGCTGTACACGGCGCCCGTCGGGTTCGACGGCGACACGAACAGGACGACCTTGGTCTTCTCGGTGCGCGCGGCCTCCAGCTGCTCCACCGTCACCCGGTAGCCGGTCGTCTCGTCGGCGACCACCTCGACCGGGACACCGCCGGCCAGCCGGATCGACTCCGGGTACGTCGTCCAGTACGGCGCCGGGACGATGACCTCGTCGCCCGGGTCGAGGATCGCGGCGAAGGCCTCGTAGATGGCCTGCTTGCCGCCGTTGGTGACGAGGATCTGCGACGGGTCCACCTCGTAGCCGGAGTCGCGCAGCGTCTTCGCGGCGATGGCGGCCTTCAGCTCGGGCAGCCCGCCGGCCGGTGTGTAGCGGTGGAACTTCGGGTTCTTGCACGCCTCGACGGCGGCCTCGACGATGTAGTCCGGCGTCGGGAAGTCGGGCTCACCCGCGCCGAAGCCGATCACGGGACGTCCGGCGGCCTTGAGGGCCTTCGCCTTGGCGTCCACGGCGAGGGTCGCGGACTCGGAGATCGCGCCGACTCGGGCGGAGACCCGGCGCTCGGTGGGAGGGGTTGCAGCGCTCATGACCCCATCGTTCCAGACCGGAAACCTCACGGGCACAGGGGTTTCACGGACTGAACCGGACCGGTCCACGCCCTGAACTCCAGTCCGGTCCACGGCCTGAACATCAGTCCGGACGTGCTTTCTGTTCGACGCCCGGCCCGTGAGCACGTACACTCTCACCTCGTTGGCCTTCAGCGGCCCGCGATCACCCGGTGCACACCAAGCATCCGGGCGGATGCGGTACGTTGGGGGACGAACAAAGGGTCGTAGCTCAATTGGTAGAGCACTGGTCTCCAAAACCAGCGGTTGGGGGTTCAAGTCCCTCCGGCCCTGCTACACACACCATCGCCAGGATGTGTGCGCATGTACGTACAGCAATGCACCGCCGTGCGGCTCCAACCGGGCGCGGCACGGCCACGACCCGGAATCAGGTGAGGACGAGTGACGGACGCCGTGGGCTCCATCGACATGCCTGATGCCCAGGACGAGGCGCCGGACTCCAAGAAGAAGTCCCGCAAGGGCGGCAAGCGAGGCAAGAAGGGCCCGCTGAAGCGGCTCGCGCTCTTCTACCGCCAGATCGTCGCGGAACTGCGCAAGGTCGTCTGGCCCAGCCGCAACCAGCTGACGACGTACACCACCGTGGTGATCATCTTCGTGGTCATCATGATCGGCCTGGTGACTCTGATTGACTATGGCTTCTCTCACGCCGCCAAGTACGTCTTCGGCTGAGTCGAGAGCGAAGGGCGCCGAGGTACCCGGCGCCCCTTTCGCGTGTTCCACCCCTATGTATCCAGGAAGAAGCAGCCACAGTGTCTGACCCGAACGTGAACGACGCCATCGAGCCGGTCGAGTCCGTCGAGGACGAGCTCGGCACCGTCGAGGGCGCCGACAACGAGGACACCGAGGCCTCCGTCGAGGCCGAGGCTGCCGACGACACGGTCGTCGCGGAGACGACGGAGACGGACCGGGCGGACGAGGCGGACGCCGAAGCGGACGAGACCGCCGAGGCGGCCGACGAGGCCGACGCCGAAGCCGGTGAGGCCGAGGCCGAGTCCGACGAGCCCGACGTCGACCCGATCGAGAAGCTCCGCCAGGAGCTGCGCGTCCTGCCCGGCGAGTGGTACGTCATCCACACCTACGCCGGTTACGAGAACCGCGTGAAGACCAACCTCGAGCAGCGCGCCGTCTCGCTCAACGTCGAGGACTACATCTTCCAGGCCGAGGTGCCGCAGGAAGAGGTCGTCCAGATCAAGAACGGCGACCGCAAGACGATCCGCCAGAACAAGCTGCCGGGTTACGTGCTGGTCCGCATGGACCTCACCAACGAGTCCTGGGGCGTCGTCCGCAACACCCCCGGCGTCACCGGCTTCGTCGGCAACGCCTACGACCCGTACCCGCTGACGCTGGACGAGATCGTCAAGATGCTCGCCCCGGAGGCCGAGGAGAAGGCCGCCCGCGAGGCCGCCGAGGCCGAGGGCAAGCCGGCGCCGCAGCGCAAGGTCGAGGTCCAGGTGCTGGACTTCGAGGTCGGCGACTCGGTCACCGTCACCGACGGCCCCTTCGCCACCCTCCAGGCCACGATCAACGAGATCAACGCCGACTCGAAGAAGGTCAAGGGCCTCGTCGAGATCTTCGGCCGCGAGACCCCGGTCGAGCTGAGCTTCGACCAGATCCAGAAGAACTAGTTCTTCTCGGACGTACGCTTCCGCGCAGGTCAGGCAGGACCCTCGGGGACTGTCTGACCTGCTCGGTTTTTGGCCGCGCATCCATACCCGTTATCGTTGTGCGGTATGCCTGTGTCCGGGTAGCTCCCGGACGTGGGCAGGACCCGAATCGAAAGGACCCGGAGAGCTATGCCTCCCAAGAAGAAGAAGGTCACGGGGCTCATCAAGCTCCAGATCCAGGCCGGTGCCGCGAACCCGGCTCCGCCGGTCGGCCCCGCGCTGGGTCAGCACGGCGTCAACATCATGGAGTTCTGCAAGGCCTACAACGCCGCGACCGAGTCGCAGCGCGGCTGGGTCATCCCGGTGGAGATCACGGTCTACGAGGACCGCTCCTTCACCTTCATCACCAAGACGCCGCCGGCCGCCAAGATGATCCTCAAGGCCGCGGGCGTGGAGAAGGGCTCCGGCGAGCCGCACAAGACCAAGGTCGCGAAGATCACGCGTGACCAGGTCCGTGAGATCGCCACCACCAAGATGCCCGACCTCAACGCCAACGACCTGGACCAGGCGGAGAAGATCATCGCCGGTACCGCGCGTTCCATGGGCGTCACGGTCGAGGGCTGACCCTCCACCCCCGTAAGTCAAGCAGTAGTGGCAGGGCCTGCTCGGCCCGGACCACGACTCCTAAGAAGCCACAGGAGCAGTAGTGAGCAAGCGCAGCAAGTCTCTCCGCGCTGCGGACGCCAAGATCGACCGGGACAAGCTCTACGCCCCGCTCGAGGCCGTCCGTCTCGCCAAGGAGACCTCCACCTCCAAGTTCGACGGCACCGTCGAGGTCGCCTTCCGTCTGGGTGTCGACCCGCGCAAGGCGGACCAGATGGTCCGTGGCACCGTGAACCTCCCGCACGGCACCGGTAAGACCGCCCGGGTCCTGGTCTTCGCGACCGGTGACCGTGCCGAGGCCGCGCGTGCCGCGGGCGCCGACATCGTCGGCGCCGACGAGCTGATCGACGAGGTGTCGAAGGGGCGTCTGGACTTCGACGCCGTCGTCGCCACCCCGGACCTCATGGGCAAGGTCGGCCGCCTCGGCCGCGTGCTCGGTCCCCGTGGTCTCATGCCGAACCCCAAGACCGGCACCGTGACCCCGGACGTCGCCAAGGCTGTCAACGACATCAAGGGCGGCAAGATCGAGTTCCGCGTCGACAAGCACTCGAACCTGCACTTCATCATCGGCAAGACGTCGTTCGACGACACCAAGCTGGTGGAGAACTACGGCGCGGCGCTGGAGGAGATCCTCCGTCTGAAGCCGTCCGCCGCCAAGGGCCGCTACATCAAGAAGGCCGCCATCAGCACCACGATGGGCCCCGGCATTCCGCTGGACTCCAACCGCACCCGCAACCTCCTCGTCGAGGAGGACCCGGCCGCGGTCTGAGCGAACAGCTCGCCCCACCGGTTCACGGGCCCCGCACCTTCCGAGGTGCGGGGCCCGCGCCTTTTCGGCCGACCCCTTTTCGGCCGGCCCCTTCGGCGGCCCCCTATCGGCCGTCCCTTTCGCCCCGTCCCCTTTTCCGGCGCCCTGGGTTAGCGTGCGGGCACCGGACCCGCGCATGGGGCGCAGGAGCCGTACGGGGCGCAAGGGGTGGGCGGATGACGGGTACGAGGGCACGCCGTACGGTCGCCTCGATCGCGGTGTCCGCCGCGCTGGCGTGCGGCAGCGCGTGCACCGCCGGCGAACCGCCCGCGGCCGCGCCGGCCACCTCCACCCCACCGCGGCCGACCGCCCCGTCCTCTGGTCCCCCGGCCCTCACCGGCCCCTCGGCGGACGCCCTGCGGGCCGTCGAACGGGCCACCGGGCGGGCGGGTTCGGCGCGGGTGGAGTCCACGACCGTGATGGGCCGCGAGCTGTCCCTCGAGGCCGAGGGCGCCCTCGGCTGGCGCGACGACGGCCTCACCGGCACCCTGACGATCACCTACACCGGTGGCACGACAGCCGAGACCATGCGCCGCCTCGGCACCACCGCGATGGAGGCCCGGTACCTGCCCGACGCCTACTACGCCCGGGTCGGCGACGAGTTCGCCGAACGGGTGGGTGGCCGGCACTGGATCAAGTACGTCTACGAGGACCTGGAGGACCTCGGCGGCGGGGCGGGCGCCGGGTTCGCCGACCAGATGCGCAACACCACGCCGAACCAGGCGGTGAAGCTGCTGCTGACGGCCGGGGACGTGCTCAAGGTGGGCGAGGAGACGACACGCGGCCGGAGCACCACGCACTGGTCCGGCACGGTGGGCACGGAGACCGCCCAGACCGTCGACATCTGGGTCGACGACCGGGACCTGCTGGTCAAGAAGGTCGAGCGAGGACGCACGAAGACCGGAGAGCTGACCCAGACCGCCTACTACAGCGACTACGGCGTCACGGTCTCCGCGCAGCGCCCGCCGGCCGGGGACACCACGGACTTCAAGGAACTGCTCAGGTCACAGGCGGGTTGAGGTTCGTCCGGCGGCCCGGAATTCACAAGATCGTTCGAACCGATTCGGATACGCTCGCGTCCTTGTCCTGGAGAACTCCTGTGGAGCAGCGGTGCGTTTCCTGTGACGACCGCGCCCCTTGTGCTCCCTGAATCCCGTGGGGGGATATCGATGAAGACTTCCGTACGCGTGCCCGTGGGCGCCGGTCTCGCCGCACTGCTGCTCGCCGCCGGGGCGGTGGGCTGCGGCAAGGAGGACTCCGCGTCCCCGGAGATGACGCCCGCGGCCGCCGTCGCCAAGGCGGCGAAGAACTCGGAGGAGATCAACTCCCTCCACTACCGCCTGACCGGCAAGACGCCCGAGGAGGGCCGCATCAAGGCCGAGGCCGAGATGCAGATGAAGCCGACGCTCGCGATGAGCATGAAGATGACGGCCCTCGACCAGGGAGCCGAGGGCACCGCGGAGATCCGGCTCGTCGACAAGGCCATGTACATCGGCGGCGGCCCCGAGGCGGCCAAGGAGATGGACGGCAAGCGCTGGATCAAGTTCGACCTGTCCGGCACGGGCGTCGACGAGCAGATGAACCAGATGGGCAGCGCCTCCCAGGCCGACAAGAACCCGGCGACCGAGTCCACCTTCCTCACCGGGGCCAAGGACGTCGAGAAGGTCGGCACCGAGACCGTCGAAGGCGTGAAGACCACCCACTACAAGGGCACCGTCACCCTCGCCGACCTGGAGAAGACCATCGGGGACGAGGGAGAGGCCACCCGGGAGAAGCGCCAGAAGAGCCTCGAGCAGTACGAGAAGATGGGCGTCGACAAGCTCACCATGGACATGTGGGTCGACGGCGACGACCGGACCAAGCAGTTCCGCATGCGGGCCGACGCGGACAAGGGCCCGCTGGACATGACCTTCACCTTCCTCGGCGTCAACGAGCCCGTGAAGGTCAGCGCCCCGCCGGCCGCGGAGGTCGCCGACCTGGCCGAGATGATGGAGGAGTCCCAGCAGGGCTGAGGCGTCGCACGCCGGGCCCGGCCGGGTCGCCGCTGGGGCGGATTTGCTTGACACTGCCCCGTTCACGTACGCTTCCACAGAAGCCAAAGACCGCTGGTCGTTGCCGTGTGTTCGAAAGAGGGCACGGTGGCCGAAGGATCCGCTGAACTGCGGACGACCCGCGCAGGTGACTGTGGATGAGCTCCCGGAAGTCCCCGCCCCGTGCGGATGACGAACGGTCGAGCCACGCCCCGAGCGCCTGCGCCGGGGCGTTTCGTTTTCCCCAGTCCTCCTTCGGGTCCGCGCGGTCCGAATCACCCGGAAGGAGGCCGAGGCTCTATGGCGACGCCCGAAAAGGCTGCCGCGGTTGCCGAGCTGACGGACAAGTTCCGCAGCTCCAACGCCGCCGTGCTGACCGAGTACCGCGGTCTCACCGTGGCGCAGCTCAAGACGCTGCGCCGGTCGCTCGGTGAGAACGCCCAGTACGCCGTGGTGAAGAACACGCTGACCAAGATTGCGGCCAACGAGGCCGGGATCACGCTCGACGACCAGCTCTTCGCTGGTCCGACGGCCGTCGCCTTCGTCACCGGTGACCCGGTGGAGTCGGCGAAGGGTCTGCGCGACTTCGCCAAGGACAACCCGAATCTCGTCATCAAGGGCGGTGTCCTTGACGGCAAGGCGATGACCGCCGACGAGATCAAGAAGCTTGCGGACCTCGAGTCCCGCGAGGTTCTGCTCTCCAAGCTGGCCGGTGCCTTCAAGGCGAAGCAGTCCCAGGCTGCCTCCGTCTTCCAGGCGCTGCCCTCGAAGCTCGTCCGCACCGTGGACGCGCTCCGTGCCAAGCAGGACGAGCAGGGCGGTGCCGAGTAACTCGGCTCGCTTTCTGATCCGGGCCGCCTGAGCGGCACGGGTCGCAGCGGGCCGACGTACGCCCGCCACACCCCGTACATCCGGCACCTGCCGAATTAGTGGAAGGACCGCCATCATGGCGAAGCTCAGCCAGGACGACCTGCTCGCCCAGTTCGAGGAGATGACCCTCATCGAGCTCTCCGAGTTCGTGAAGGCCTTCGAGGAGAAGTTCGACGTCACCGCCGCCGCGGCCGCCCCGGTCGTCGTCGCCGGTGGCGGTGCCGCCGCCGGTGGCGCCGAGGCCGCCGAGGAGAAGGACGAGTTCGACGTCATCCTCACCGGTGCCGGCGACAAGAAGATCCAGGTCATCAAGGTCGTGCGCGAGCTGACCTCCCTGGGTCTGAAGGAGGCCAAGGACCTCGTGGACGGCGCCCCGAAGCCCGTCCTCGAGAAGGTCGCCAAGGACGCCGCGGACAAGGCCAAGGAGTCCCTCGAGGGCGCCGGCGCCTCCGTCGAGGTCAAGTAAGACCGCACCGGCACCACGGATCCGTCAGGGTCTGTAACGCCGTAGCACCGAAGAGCGATCATCCATCCGGGTGGTCGCTCTTCGGCGTATCCGGGGTCCGGCGGCGGCTGCCTTGCACCTGTGACGGTGAAGAGTAGGGTGATCTTCGTCGTGCCGTCTCCGGGGCCCTGAGAGCCGCTGGAGACAACCGGTTCGGGCCAAGGGGGGCCTTGACGAACCGCACGCAGCGCGCAATTCTCAGGGCGTCGTCAAAGGATCCGAATCCGAGGCATGGATCGACGGCGAAGAGGGCAGTATCTGGGTGCGTTGAGGGCGAGGCCTTGCCGCACAGGTGGTGAGAACAACGAGGAGCGAACACGGTCCCCGAGAACCGCACTGGACATCAGTGGGCCAAGTGGCTACACTGACCCTTTGCGCTGCCTGTTAGCTGCCCCCTGCCCGTCACCAGGGGTCTGCCCTCGCCCGAGCACTGACGACCAGAGCATGTCTGACCTGGCTCTTTAGCCACATCAGGCACCCCCTGTCTCCGTGCACGGAAGAGGGGCCGGTACGCGCGTAGTGAGTCCGAGCCCTCGGAAGGACCCCCTCTTGGCCGCCTCGCGCAATGCCTCGACCGCGAATACGAACAACGCTGCCAGCACCGCCCCGCTGCGCATCTCCTTTGCAAAGATCAAGGAGCCCCTCGAGGTTCCGAACCTCCTGGCGCTGCAAACCGAGAGCTTCGACTGGCTCCTCGGCAACGACGCCTGGAAGGCTCGCGTCGAGTCGGCTCTGGAGTCCGGTCAGGACGTCCCCACCAAGTCCGGTCTGGAGGAGATCTTCGAGGAGATCTCCCCGATCGAGGACTTCTCCGGGTCGATGTCGCTGACGTTCCGCGACCACCGCTTCGAGCCCCCGAAGAACAGCATCGACGAGTGCAAGGACCGCGACTTCACGTACGCGGCCCCGCTCTTCGTCACCGCCGAGTTCACCAACAACGAGACCGGCGAGATCAAGTCCCAGACGGTCTTCATGGGCGACTTCCCGCTCATGACCAACAAGGGCACCTTCGTCATCAACGGCACCGAGCGTGTCGTGGTCTCGCAGCTGGTCCGTTCGCCCGGCGTCTACTTCGACTCCTCCATCGACAAGACGTCCGACAAGGACATCTTCTCCGCCAAGATCATCCCGTCCCGGGGTGCCTGGCTGGAGATGGAGATCGACAAGCGCGACATGGTCGGTGTGCGCATCGACCGCAAGCGCAAGCAGTCCGTGACCGTCCTCCTCAAGGCCCTCGGTTGGACCACCGAGCAGATCCTCGAGGAGTTCGGCGAGTACGAGTCCATGCGCGCCACCCTGGAGAAGGACCACACCCAGGGCCAGGACGACGCGCTGCTCGACATCTACCGCAAGCTGCGTCCGGGCGAGCCCCCCACGCGTGAGGCCGCGCAGACGCTGCTCGAGAACCTCTACTTCAACCCGAAGCGCTACGACCTCGCCAAGGTCGGCCGCTACAAGGTGAACAAGAAGCTCGGCGCGGACGAGCCGCTGGACGCCGGCGTGCTCACCACCGACGACATCATCGCCACCATCAAGTACCTGGTGAAGCTGCACGCCGGTGAGACCGAGACGGTCGGCGAGTCGGGCCGGGAGATCGTCGTCGAGACCGACGACATCGACCACTTCGGCAACCGCCGCATCCGCAACGTCGGCGAGCTGATCCAGAACCAGGTCCGTACGGGTCTCGCCCGTATGGAGCGCGTCGTGCGCGAGCGCATGACCACCCAGGACGTCGAGGCGATCACGCCGCAGACCCTGATCAACATCCGGCCGGTCGTCGCCTCCATCAAGGAGTTCTTCGGCACCAGCCAGCTGTCCCAGTTCATGGACCAGAACAACCCGCTGTCGGGGCTGACGCACAAGCGTCGTCTGAACGCCCTCGGCCCGGGTGGTCTCTCCCGTGAGCGGGCCGGCTTCGAGGTCCGCGACGTGCACCCGTCGCACTACGGCCGCATGTGCCCGATCGAGACGCCCGAAGGCCCGAACATCGGTCTGATCGGCTCGCTCGCCTCGTACGGCCGCATCAACCCGTTCGGCTTCATCGAGACGCCGTACCGCAAGGTCGTCGACGGCCAGGTCACCGACGAGGTGGACTACCTGACCGCCGACGAGGAGGACCGCTTCGTCATCGCGCAGGCCAACGCCACGCTCAACGACGACATGCGGTTCGCCGAGGCCCGCGTCCTGGTCCGCCGCCGCGGCGGCGAGGTCGACTACGTCCCCGGTGACGACGTCGACTACATGGACGTCTCGCCGCGCCAGATGGTGTCGGTCGCCACCGCGATGATCCCGTTCCTGGAGCACGACGACGCCAACCGTGCCCTCATGGGCGCGAACATGATGCGTCAGGCGGTGCCGCTCATCAAGAGCGAGTCCCCGCTGGTCGGCACCGGCATGGAGTACCGCTCCGCCGCCGACGCCGGCGACGTGGTCAAGGCCGAGAAGCCGGGTGTGGTCCAGGAGGTCTCCGCGGACTACATCACGACGACCAACGACGACGGCACGTACATCACGTACCGCCTGGCCAAGTTCTCCCGGTCCAACCAGGGCACCTCGGTCAACCAGAAGGTCATCGTCTCCGAGGGCGACCGCGTCATCGAGGGCCAGGTCCTCGCCGACGGTCCGGCCACCGAGAACGGCGAGATGGCGCTCGGCAAGAACCTGCTGGTCGCGTTCATGCCGTGGGAGGGTCACAACTACGAGGACGCGATCATCCTGTCGCAGCGCCTCGTGCAGGACGACGTCCTCTCCTCGATCCACATCGAGGAGCACGAGGTCGACGCCCGTGACACCAAGCTCGGCCCCGAGGAGATCACCCGGGACATCCCGAACGTCTCCGAGGAGGTCCTCGCCGACCTCGACGAGCGCGGCATCATCCGCATCGGTGCCGAGGTCGTCGCCGGCGACATCCTGGTCGGCAAGGTCACGCCCAAGGGTGAGACCGAGCTGACGCCGGAGGAGCGCCTGCTCCGCGCGATCTTCGGTGAGAAGGCCCGTGAGGTCCGCGACACCTCGCTGAAGGTCCCGCACGGCGAGATCGGCAAGGTCATCGGCGTCCGCGTCTTCGACCGCGAGGAGGGCGACGAGCTTCCCCCCGGTGTGAACCAGCTGGTGCGCGTGTACGTCGCGCAGAAGCGCAAGATCACCGACGGTGACAAGCTCGCCGGCCGGCACGGCAACAAGGGCGTCATCTCCAAGATCAACCCGATCGAGGACATGCCGTTCCTGGAGGACGGCACGCCCGTCGACATCATCCTGAACCCGCTGGGTGTCCCGTCCCGAATGAACCCGGGACAGGTCCTGGAGATCCACCTCGGCTGGCTCGCCAGCCGCGGCTGGGACGTCTCCGGCCTCGCGGAGGAGTGGGCGCAGCGCCTCCAGGCGATCGGCGCCGACAAGGTCGAGCCCGGCACCAACGTCGCCACCCCGGTCTTCGACGGTGCGCGCGAGGACGAGCTGGCCGGCCTGCTCCAGCACACCATCCCGAACCGGGACGGCGAGCGCATGGTGCTCCCGACCGGCAAGGCGCGGCTGTTCGACGGCCGCAGCGGTGAGCCGTTCCCGGACCCGATCTCGGTCGGGTACATGTACATCCTCAAGCTCCACCACCTGGTCGACGACAAGCTGCACGCCCGGTCGACCGGCCCGTACTCGATGATCACCCAGCAGCCGCTGGGTGGTAAGGCCCAGTTCGGTGGCCAGCGCTTCGGTGAGATGGAGGTGTGGGCGCTGGAGGCTTACGGCGCCGCGTACGCCCTCCAGGAGCTGCTGACCATCAAGTCCGACGACGTGACCGGCCGCGTGAAGGTCTACGAGGCCATCGTCAAGGGCGAGAACATCCCTGAGCCCGGCATCCCCGAGTCCTTCAAGGTGCTCATCAAGGAGATGCAGTCCCTGTGCCTCAACGTGGAGGTGCTGTCCTCGGACGGCATGTCCATCGAGATGCGTGACACCGACGAGGACGTCTTCCGCGCAGCGGAGGAGCTCGGCATCGACCTGTCGCGGCGCGAGCCGAGCAGCGTCGAAGAGGTCTGACGGGAGTCAGGCGGGGCCTCTCACGCAGAGGCCCCGCCGATCCCGCGACCCCCGTTTCAGACCACAGACTTACAACCCTGAGAGGGATTGACGCATAGTGCTCGACGTCAACTTCTTCGACGAGCTCCGGATCGGTCTGGCCACCGCTGACGACATCCGTCAGTGGAGCCACGGCGAGGTCAAGAAGCCCGAGACCATCAACTACCGCACCCTCAAGCCCGAAAAGGACGGACTCTTCTGCGAGAAGATCTTCGGTCCGACCCGGGACTGGGAGTGCTACTGCGGCAAGTACAAGCGCGTCCGCTTCAAGGGCATCATCTGTGAGCGCTGCGGCGTCGAGGTCACTCGCGCCAAGGTGCGCCGTGAGCGGATGGGCCACATCGAGCTGGCCGCTCCCGTCACCCACATCTGGTACTTCAAGGGCGTCCCGTCGCGCCTGGGCTACCTGCTGGACCTGGCGCCGAAGGACCTCGAGAAGGTCATCTACTTCGCCGCGTACATGATCACCTTCGTGGACGAGGAGCGCCGCACGCGCGACCTGCCCTCGCTGGAGGCCCACGTCTCCGTCGAGCGTCAGCAGATCGAGCAGCGCCGCGACTCCGACCTGGAGGCCCGCGCCAAGAAGCTCGAGACCGACCTGGCCGAGCTGGAGGCCGAGGGCGCCAAGGCCGACGTGCGCCGCAAGGTGCGCGAGGGTGCCGAGCGCGAGATGAAGCAGCTGCGCGACCGTGCGCAGCGCGAGATCGACCGCCTCGACGAGGTGTGGAACCGGTTCAAGAACCTCAAGGTCCAGGACCTGGAGGGCGACGAGCTGCTCTACCGCGAGCTGCGCGACCGCTTCGGCACCTACTTCGACGGCTCGATGGGCGCCGCCGCGCTGCAGAAGCGCCTGGAGTCCTTCGACCTCGACGAGGAGGCCGAGCGCCTCCGCGAGATCATCCGCACCGGCAAGGGCCAGAAGAAGACCCGTGCGCTCAAGCGCCTCAAGGTCGTCTCCGCGTTCCTGCAGACCAGCAACAGCCCCAAGGGCATGGTGCTCGACTGCGTGCCGGTCATCCCGCCGGACCTGCGTCCGATGGTGCAGCTGGACGGTGGCCGCTTCGCGACCTCCGACCTGAACGACCTGTACCGCCGTGTCATCAACCGCAACAACCGCCTGAAGCGGCTTCTCGACCTCGGCGCGCCCGAGATCATCGTGAACAACGAGAAGCGCATGCTCCAGGAGGCCGTCGACGCGCTCTTCGACAACGGCCGCCGCGGCCGCCCGGTGACGGGCCCCGGCAACCGTCCGCTGAAGTCGCTGTCCGACATGCTCAAGGGCAAGCAGGGCCGCTTCCGTCAGAACCTGCTCGGCAAGCGAGTCGACTACTCGGCGCGTTCCGTCATCGTCGTCGGCCCGCAGCTGAAGCTGCACCAGTGCGGTCTGCCCAAGGCCATGGCGCTGGAGCTCTTCAAGCCGTTCGTGATGAAGCGCCTGGTCGACCTGAACCACGCGCAGAACATCAAGAGCGCCAAGCGCATGGTCGAGCGCGGCCGCACGGTCGTGTACGACGTGCTCGAAGAGGTCATCGCGGAGCACCCGGTCCTGCTGAACCGTGCGCCCACCCTGCACCGCCTCGGCATCCAGGCCTTCGAGCCGCAGCTGGTCGAGGGCAAGGCCATCCAGATCCACCCGCTCGTCTGCACCGCGTTCAACGCGGACTTCGACGGTGACCAGATGGCCGTGCACCTGCCGCTGTCCGCGGAGGCGCAGGCCGAGGCCCGCATCCTGATGCTGTCCTCGAACAACATCCTGAAGCCGGCCGACGGCCGTCCGGTGACGATGCCGACCCAGGACATGGTCCTCGGTCTGTTCTTCCTCACCACCGACGGAGAGGGCCGCGACCTCAAGGGCGAGGGCCGTTCCTTCGGGTCCGCCGCCGAGGCGATCATGGCGTTCGACGCGGGCGACCTGTCGCTCCAGTCGAAGGTCGACATCCGCTTCCCGGTGGGCACCATCCCGCCCCGCGGCTGGGAGCCCCCGGCCCGCGAGGAGGGTGAGCCGGAGTGGCAGCAGGGTGACACCTTCACCCTGAAGACCACGCTGGGCCGCGCGCTCTTCAACGAGCTGCTGCCCGAGGACTACCCCTTCGTCGACTACGAGGTCGGCAAGAAGCAGCTCTCCGAGATCGTCAACGACCTCGCCGAGCGCTACCCGAAGGTCATCGTGGCGGCGACGCTCGACAACCTGAAGGCGGCCGGCTTCTTCTGGGCGACCCGTTCCGGCGTCACCGTGGCCATCTCCGACGTCGTCGTTCCCGAGGCGAAGAAGGAGATCGTCCGCGGCTACGAGGCGCAGGACGAGAAGGTCCAGAAGCAGTACGAGCGCGGTCTGATCACCAAGGACGAGCGCACGCAGGAGCTCATCGCGATCTGGACCAAGGCGACCAACGAGGTCGCCGAGGCGATGAACGACAACTTCCCGAAGACCAACCCGATCTTCATGATGGTGAACTCGGGCGCACGAGGCAACATGATGCAGATGCGTCAGATCGCCGGTATGCGTGGTCTGGTGTCGAACGCGAAGAACGAGACGATCCCGCGTCCGATCAAGGCGTCCTTCCGTGAGGGCCTGTCCGTGCTGGAGTACTTCATCTCCACGCACGGTGCCCGTAAGGGTCTGGCGGACACCGCTCTGCGTACCGCCGACTCGGGTTACCTCACGCGTCGTCTGGTCGACGTCTCCCAGGACGTCATCATTCGCGAGGAGGACTGCGGCACCGAGCGCGGCCTCAGGCTCCGGATCGCCGAGCGCGGCGCCGACGGCGTGCTGCGCAAGGCGGAGGACGTCGAGACCAGCGTCTACGCCCGCATGCTCGCCGAGGACGTCGTCATCGACGGCAAGGTCATCGCGCCGGCCAACGTCGACCTCGGTGACGTGCTCATCGACGCCCTGGTCGCCCACGGCGTCGAGGAGGTCAAGACCCGCTCGATCCTGACCTGCGAGTCCCAGGTCGGCACCTGCGCCATGTGCTACGGCCGCTCGCTGGCCACCGGCAAGCTGGTCGACATCGGTGAGGCGGTCGGCATCATCGCCGCCCAGTCCATCGGTGAGCCCGGCACCCAGCTGACGATGCGTACCTTCCACACCGGTGGTGTGGCCGGTGACGACATCACCCAGGGTCTGCCGCGTGTCGTCGAGCTCTTCGAGGCCCGTACCCCGAAGGGTGTCGCCCCGATCTCCGAGGCCTCCGGCCGCGTCCGGATCGAGGAGACCGAGAAGACCAAGAAGATCGTCGTCACCCCCGACGACGGCAGCGACGAGACGGCGTTCCCGATCTCGAAGCGTGCCCGTCTGCTGGTGGGCGAGGGCGACCACGTCGAGGTGGGCCAGAAGCTCACCGTGGGTGCCACCAACCCGCACGACGTGCTGCGCATCCTGGGTCAGCGTGCCGTCCAGGTCCACCTGGTCGGCGAGGTCCAGAAGGTCTACAACTCGCAGGGCGTGTCGATCCACGACAAGCACATCGAGATCATCATCCGGCAGATGCTGCGCCGCGTGACGATCATCGAGTCCGGCGACGCCGAGCTGCTGCCCGGCGAGCTGGTCGAGCGGACCAAGTTCGAGACCGAGAACCGTCGTGTGGTCCAGGAGGGCGGTCACCCGGCCTCCGGTCGTCCGCAGCTGATGGGTATCACCAAGGCCTCGCTGGCGACGGAGTCCTGGCTGTCGGCCGCCTCCTTCCAGGAGACGACCAGGGTCCTGACGGACGCGGCGATCAACGCCAAGTCCGACAGCCTCATCGGCCTCAAGGAGAACGTCATCATCGGTAAGCTCATCCCGGCCGGTACGGGTCTGTCCCGCTACCGCAACATCCGGGTGGAGCCGACCGAGGAGGCCAAGGCCGCGATGTACTCGGCCGTCGGCTACGACGACATCGACTACTCGCCGTTCGGCACGGGCTCCGGCCAGGCCGTTCCGCTGGAGGACTACGACTACGGTCCGTACAACCAGTAAGCGGGCAGGTTGAACGAAGGGCGGTCACCCCGTGGGGGTGGCCGCCCTTCGGCGTGGGTCAGTGCAGGACCTCCCACAGGGCGACGGCGACGCCGGCCGTCGCGGCGAGCGCGGTGATGCTCGCGAGAGGCCAGCGGGAGCGTTCCAGCGTGTCGAGCCGGGCCTCGTGGTCGGCGAGCTGCTTGTCGGTCTGGTCGCTGCGCTGCACCAGGAGGGCGAGCTGGCCGTCGGCGCGGGCGAAGCCGGCCTCCAGGCTGCCGCGCAGCCGCTCCAGTTCCAGCGCGACGGCGACCGGGTTGTTCGGGTCAGTCTCCGTCATGGGCGGCTCCCGACGGTGCGGCTCCGGGCGGCGCGGTGCGCAGCCACGCCGGGAGCAGGGCCTGCACCCCGGGCACGGCCATGACCCGGGTCAGCGCCCCCGCGACGGCCAGGGCCCCGGCGATCCGGGGCAGGGTCGCCGGGATTCCGGCCGCGTCGACAAGCGCGGGCAGAAGCAGGGCAAGGGCGACGGCGGTCTGGACGACGGTGCGGGCGGTACGCCTGGCGGCGTCGGACATGGCAGGCTCCTCACTTCGTGTACGGGACCTTGAGGGCGTTCCATGAGGTGCGCCCCGGAATGCCGTCGGCGTCGGCGCCCCGGAAGCCGAGCCTGCGCTGCCAGGCGGCGTAGGAGCGGCGGTCGGCGTCGGTCCAGCGGGGGCCGGGCCCGACGGCGTACTCGGAGCAGCCCTCGGCGACGAGCCGGCGACCCATGGCGGTGATGACGGGGGAGCTGGTGCGAGTGGTGAAGAAGCCGGCGCCGGGGAAGGGCTGGTGGCGCGGTGCGGCCGGGCCGCCGGAGGGGCGGGACGGGGACGCGCCCCCCTTGCCCGCCCCGCTCGCCGGGGAGCCGAGCCGGGCGGCGACCCGGTCCCGCAGGGACGGCATGGTGAAGCCGCGCGGATCGACCTTCCAGTCGGACCACTCCAGGTGTCCGACGACACTGCGGGCGCTCCAGCCGTGGGCCCGGCAGATCGCCGCCGAGACCCGCTCGATCGCGTCCAGCTGGGCGGCCGGCCACGGGTCCTCGCCGTCGCCGAGGTTGACGCACTCGAAGCCGTAGAAGCGGGCGTTGCCGTCGACGGCGCCCGCGCTGCCCTCGTGTTCGTGCGGGGCGGGCGGGCGGTCGCCGTAGTCCTCGGCGATCACCCGGTCCAGCACGTCGGGGTCGCCGCCGCCGGCGTGGTTGGCGCGGCCGTTGCCGACCAGGTGGACGGCGCCGGCCTTGTCGATGACGCCGTGGCACAGCGGGCCGGGGAGGGCCGAGTGGCCGTTGTAACAGAGGGCGACGGAGGACTCGGTGCCGCTGCTGACGGTGTGGTGGATCATCACGCCGTTGACGGGGCCCCAGGCGCCCTTGTGGTTGCGGTTGTGGGTGCGCCAGGAGCCGTACTCGACGACGTCGACGCCTTCGGCGCGCAGCGCGGCGAGCAGCCGGTCGGCGCTCAGGGGAGTGGCCACGAGGGGTTCCTCTCGTTTCGGGTGCGCGAAGGCCCCGCACCGCTCGGGCACGGGGCCTGGGCACGGGCGGCGGGTCAGGACAGGGCGGCCCAGATCGCGTTGGAGTCGGCCACCACGGTTCCCGGGTCGAAGGTGGTGGGCAGCGAGGTCTGGCCGGTGACGCCCAGCCGGCCGTGGCGGATGAACCTCCCCGGCATCCGGGCGCTGCCGCCCGGGGCCTCGCCCATGCTGGCGCCCCGCATGAAGGCCGGGCCGTTGCTGGTGGGGCTGGGCCCGTTGACGACGAGGGCGACCCAGTACCGGCCCGGCTGCGCGTTGTACTGGGCGGACAGGGGGCAGATCACGGTCCGGCCCTCGGTGGCGGGGATCAGCGTGGTCAGCGACGCGGTCAGGCCCACCCGCTTGCCCGCCTCGGTGTACAGGCCCGCGTACGAGGAGGAGCTGAGCGCGTTGTTGCCCGCGTAGCCCGGGACGTAGAACACGACGTTCTTCACGAGGGCGGGGGCGTGCAGCGGGATGCCGATGAGGTACACCCAGCCGTTGATGCAGTACTGCACCGAGTTGGCGGAACTCGCCGCCGGGTCGAAGGACCAGCCGTGGAAGCCCATCGCCGACGGGGACCAGGTGCCGGCGGAGGACACCGCGTCCACGTAGCCGCGCCGGGTCAGGGCGTCGTCCGTGGTGGGGGCGGCGGTGGTGGCCGGCGGGACGGCGAAGGTCTTGGTGCCCTCCACGGTCTGGTCGCCGGCCAGCAGCACCGCCTCGCCCGCGGGCACCGCCGTGACGTCGGCCGCGGTGAGGACGACCTCGCCGGTGAGGTCGTTGACGGACCGTACCGGGGCGGCGCCGAGCGCCACGTAGCGGGCGTCGCCCGCCGCCGGGGTCAGCGCGCCCAGGGCGTCCGCCGTCAGCTGTACGTCCCCGGTCATGCCGTTGACGGAGGCGACGGCGCCGCCGCCGGCCGGGAGCTGCGCGGCCGGGACCAGCCCGTCCGCGCCGAGGGTGGCCACACCGCCGGGCGCGCCGGCCGACGCGGCGGCGAGGGCGGCCACGTCGGCGGCGCCGAGCACGATGTCGGCCTCGGTGTGACCGTTGACCGAATGCACCGCGCCGGCCGGGCCTGCGGGCCCCTGCGGGCCGAGCTCTCCGGCGGGTCCCGGCGGCCCCGGCACGGCCACGTACTGCGGGGTGCTCGGATCGGCCGGCGCGATGTCGGCGAGGTCGACCGCGGGGACCGACGCCGCCAGCGCGATCTGGTACGTACGTCCGCCGCGGGCGAGCCCGGCGAGCTTCTCGGTGACGGTGTACGTCCAGACCACGGGGTTCCAGCCGGGCGCGTCGGTGGCCGGCAGGACGACGCTGATCCTGCCGTCGGCGTCGAGGGTGGCGCGGGTCGGGCCGCCCAGGAAGAGGTCCGCCTCGGCATGGGTGAGCAGCGCCGGGGGCCGGAACTCGACGGTGCCGCTCATCGGGCGGCCGTCGGGTGTCAGGTAGCGGGCGGTGAGGGTGACGGTGGGGATGTTCTCAGGCAGCACGCGGGTGCCCTCCTCGGTGATGGATGGGGTGCCGTCCGCGCGGCGGGACGGAGTGTCGTAGGCGGTGCGGGACATGGCACCGGCCGTCGTGTGGGACATGGCACCGGGCGCGGTGCCGGCCGTGGTGTGCGAGGTGGTGCCGTTCGCCGGGGCGGGACGGTTGTCGTTCGCGGGGCGGTCGTGGCGTGGGGCATGGCACCGGGCGCGGTGGCGGTCGTGGTGTGGGGCATGGCACCGGGCGCGGTGTGGGACATGGCACCGGCCGTGGTGCCGGGCGCGGTGTGGGGCGCGGTGGCGGTCGTGGTGTGCGTGGTGGTGTCGTTCGCCGGGGCGGGACGGGTGTCGTTCGCGGGGCGGTCGTGGCGTGGGGCATGGCGCCGGGCGCGGTGGCGGTCGTGGTGTGCGTGGTGGTGTCGTTCGCCGGGGCGGGACGGGTGTCGTTCGCGGGGCGGTCGTGGCGTGGGGCATGGCGCCGGGCGCGGTGGCGGTCGTGGTGTGCGAGGTGGTGTCGTTCGCCGGGGCGGGACGGGTGCCGTTCGCGGGGCGGTCGTGGCGCAGGGGATGGCACCGCCCGCGGTGGCGGACCGGTGGCCGGGTCAGGACTGGACGCCGTACAGGGCGAGGGGGCGGCAGCGGACGGTGTCGCCCGCGGTGGCGACCCTGGCCTGGATCTCGAAGGTGACGGTGGCGCCGTACGCGGCGCGTATCCGTTCGGTGAGGACCAGGCCGTCGCCCGGGCCGCCCACCGGGCCGAGCTGGACGCCGTCGACGAGCAGGCGCACCTCGGCGCCCGCACCGCCCTCGGCGGCGATCGCGCAGTACAGCCGGGGGTGCTGGACGATGCCGGGGCCGCGGTGGAGCGTCGTCCAGTCGGTCGCGCCGGTGGACTCCCACCGGTCCGCGGCGGCGGGGCCGGGCAGCGGGTACGGGACGTAGGGGCGGGCCAGGCCGCCGAGGGCGGCGTCGTCCGCGAGGACGACGTTCCCCCGGCGGTCGATGACCTGCACCGGCTGCACCGGCAGGGTGTCGGGCGCCGCCGTCCACACGGTCAGCGCCAGGGACCCGTCGTCACGGCGTACGACGAACCCCTGCTGGGGCTCGTCCTCGCCCCGGTCCGGCTGGACCCGCCCCAGATAGAGGAGGTCCTGGTCGCCGGAGGTGCGCACCCGAAGCCGTCCCTGCTCGCCGATGACCACCTCGCCGCCCATGATCCGGTTCTGCGCCGGGGTGGTGTTGGCGCTGCCCATCAACTCCCTGACCTGGCGCTCCAGCGCGCGGATACGGTCCAGCAGGTCGGTGGGGATGATCGCCACGGGTCACACTCCTTCCAGGTAGAGCACGGCGGTCTCGGCCTTGGTGCGCTGCGGCGGGGTCACCGCGATGCCGACGATCCGGTACGTGGTGTCGAGCCCTTCGTGGTGCCACAGGTCGTGGATGCGCAGCCGGATGCCGGCCCCCAGCAGCGCCGGCGTGATCCGCCCGTCCAGCAGCACGGTGAGCTCGGGGATGACCTCCGGCCGGTTCTGCCGGGCGAGTTCGGCGCGGGCCAGCGAGCGCAGGGTGGCCTCGTCCGCGACCCCGCCGTGGTCGGAGGTGGCCTCCAGGCGCGGCCAGCCGCCCGCCAGGTCGCCGGGGAACTCCTCGCGCACGGTCAGCGGCTGGGAGCCCTGGGACTGGTCGGTGTTGGCCGACTCGCCGCGCGCCACCCACACGTTCGCCTGCACGGTGGAGTCCGTCGGCAGGCTGTAGGTGAGTACGGGCCCGGGATGGTCCAGGACGATGTCCGTGTGCCCGGTGCGGATCCGCGGGTGGCCGAGCTGGAGCCGTTTGACCCGGCGGCCCTCCGCGTCCCGGTAGCAGCGGATGCGCCACTCGAAGCCGTCGCTCAACTGGCCGAGCTTGTCCAGCAGTTCGCGGACCCGGGCGAGCGCGGAGTAGGCGTACGCGTAATCCCGCACCACCCCGGAACGCTCGTGGCCGAGGCTGATCCCGATGTCGCCGCCGGCCTGCTCCTGGGCGTGGGCGATCAGGGTCCGGGCGATGTCGAACTGGTCCAGGCCGGTGCCCGCCAGGTCCTGGCCGAGGATGCGGTGGTCCAGGTACGAGTCGAAGGTGCCGGCCTGGAACTGCACCTTCAGTCTGCCCTGCTCGTCGGAGACCGGTGTGCAGGTCCACAGGACGCCGCCCCACCAGATGTCTCCGTCGCGCTCCAGCCAGACCGCGGTGCGGCCCGGCTGGAGCGCGGCCCGGGCCCGGGCGGCCAGGGAGCCCTCGGGCAGCGGGACGGTGGCGCTGAGCGAGCCGGGCTTTCCTATGTAGTCGTCGAACTTGGTCTCCGTGAGCGGCAGCACGTCCAGGAGCCGGTCGGTGCGCAGGTCGCAGAAGAGCGCCCGGTAGACGGGCGTGGTGACGGATGCGGTCATGGCTGTCCTCACCGTCCTCACACGAGCGGGTCGACGCGGATGTAGCGGTTGTCGAACCAGCCCCGGTTGCTGGTCGCGGAGGAGCAGTAGGCGGAGACGGCGGTGTAGACCTCGCCCGCCTTGAGGCCGGTGACGCGGAAGGTGTCGGAGACGGACGTCAGGGTCTTGGAGCCGGCCGACGCCGACCGGACCTCGTCGGCACCGAGCACCAGCACGCCGTCCTTGCGGATGTTGACGCCCATCCGGCACCACTGGCCCTCGACGCCGTTGTTGCCCATGAAGCCCACCGTCACCAGGATCGCGCCGGTGACCGGGACGGTGAACGTGGCGGTGACCGTGGGGCCCTTGGTGTCCTCGACCGCCTCCACCCAGGCGGTCGAGGTGCAGTAGCCGCCGTCGTTGTTGTAGGCCCAGGCGGTGGACGGGACGGCGGGCCGCCACACGGTGCCGTCCCAGCGCTGCAGTGCCCCGGCCTCGTCGCGGTACTGGCCGGTGTACTCGCCGGCGGCGAGCGCGCCCTGCGGGGCGATGCCGCCGACCTGGCGGGGGTAGTCGGCCCAGCGGGTGCCGTCCCAGCGCTGCAGGGTGGCGACGGTGTCGCGGTACTGGCCCGGGTAACCGCCCGGCACCTCACGGTTCCAGGACTCCGGCTGGATGCCGCCGGCGGCCACGGTCGGCGTGCGCAGGTCGTAGACGTCCGTGTCCCAGTCGATGCCGTCGGTGCCGGCCGAGGCGCCCGCGGGCACGGTGATCCGGGCCAGCGGCATCGAGGCCGGCGGCGTCTGCGGCGGTTCGGGGGTGGCGGCGGCCTCGCCCTTGACGATCTCCAGGGCGGCCTCGGTGCGGTCGCCGCCGTCGAACTGGGCGTCGTGGACGCGCAGTACGACGAGGTCGATGCGCGGGTTGGAGGCGTCGCCGTCCTCCAGGAGCAGGCTGGTGTAGTCGGTGAGGACGACCGGGTAGGCCCCGGCCGGCCCCTGGCCCTGGATCACCGCGCGGCCCGGCGCGACGGTGGCCCGCATGCCGGCGCTCTCGCCGAACACGTACAGCCCCGACATCAGGTGCTCGCCGGTCTGGGACCCGGGAAGTACGCCACCGAGGCTGGTCAGGGCACCGTTCGGGCTCATGGTGCCGACGGGGGCGAGGCGGGTGTCGGCCCGGGACTGGCCGGATTCGGTCTCGGTGCGGTTGATCAGCCAGGCGCTGCGTACGGGCATGGTGTCCTCCTGAGGGGTGTGGGAACGGGAAGCCGGACCGGAGCCGGGTTCACCAGTGGGCGTCGCGCCAGCGCAGGGTGGCGGAGGCCCTCGGGTCCGGGGTGGTGTCACTGGAGCGGAAGGCCAGTTCCGTGGTGCCGGGCGGCAGCTGGAACAGCTGCTCGGGCGCGGAGTCGGGGCTCGCGGTGTAGAGCCGGGACGCGGTGCCGTTGAGCAGGACGGTGCCGGACTCGGTGTCGACGGTCAGCACGTCCTGCGGGCCGAGCACGATGTCGTACCGCAGCCGTCGGCCGTCGTCGAGCCGGGACAGGGTGGGCCGCAGCACCGGGCCGCGGAACTCGATCACCGGGTGGGCCGCCGCCTCCCCGCCGTTGACGGCGGTGCAGGTGCCGGCGGCTCCGGTGGCGCCCCACTCCAGCGGCCAGGCGAGCCCCGCCGGGGTGGCGCCGGGCTCGGCGGGCCAGTCCAGGCCCGGTTCGGCGCGGGGCAGGGTGGTCCGGGCCTCCCGCAGGACGGTGCCGAAGCGGCGCGGGTCGGTGGCGGTCCACTGGAGGCTGGTCCGGGACGCGCCGTGCACCACGAAGGAACGGTCCTGCGGTACGACCCGGCGGCTCACCCGGGCCCGTACGGCCAGGGTCTCGCCGTGCAGCCGCACGGCGAGCCACTGTTCGCCGCCGCCGACGCCGGTGGCGGCCCGGAAGGCGCCGATGACGTCGCGGGCCCGTGCGGCGGCCGGGGGCAGCAGCCAGACGGAGGCACCGACCAGCCGGGGCTGGGCCCAGCGGGCACCGGGCCAGGCGCCGTGCTGGTCGGGGCGGACGATGTCGCCGGTGTCGAGCACCGGAAGGTCGTCCCAGCCGGTGATGCCGGTGCGGTCGATCTCGTAGGGCGTGCCGGGGCCCATCAGCAGTCCGGCCCACTGGATCTGCCCGTCGCGGGTGATCAGTGAGCCGGGTGCGGTCTCCTGCGGGTATGGGGTTGTCGTCTCGGCCATGGAGGGCCGTCACCTCGCTTCATGGGTGGGGCGGGCACGGGCTCATGCCGCCGCGTGCAGGAACAGCAGGTCGGCGGCGACGGCGAGCGGGCCGTTGCCCTCGGCCGCCCGGTAGCTGCGCAGCCGGGCCCGGTCCGGTGCGGCGACGGTGCCCGGGGTCCTCGGTGCGGCGGCCTCGGCGGGGCGCAGCCGGCTGAGCGCGGAGAGCGGCAGCACGGAGGGGGTGCCGCCGGTGCCCGCGGGCTGGACGACGCCGCCCTCGGCGAGCTGCGGGATCTTGGGCAGGTCGACGCCGAACTTCTTGCCGAAGAAGTTGAAGCTGAGCCTGTTCAGGCCGTCGATCACCCAGTTGGCGAACGAGATCAGGGCCTTGACCGGCCCGGTGACGGCGGCCATGACGCCCTGCATGCCGGTGCTGATGAAGCGGCCCATGCCGCCGAGGGTCCGGGACACGGCGTCCTTGACCCGCTTGAACTTGTCGGGGATCTTCTTGGTGATCCAGTCCAGGACGGGCTGGACGGCCGTGCGGAAGCCGCCGAAAGCACGGCGGACCAGGCCGGACAGGGCGCGGGTGGCCGAGGTTGCGGCGGTGCGGGTGCCGTTGAACCCCTTGGACAGGGCGGCGCCCACGACCTTCAGGACCGTCGTGATGACCGTGACGTAGGCCTTGAAGTAGGCCGAGATCACGGTGGCGTACGTCTTGAGGACGGGACCGAGGAACTTCACGATGCCCTGGAACACCTTCAGGACCTGGTCGAAGACCTTCTTGATGATCCGTTGCCCGGTCTCGGAGTTGACCGCGTAGTCGATCAGGTAGCCGACCAGCGGGGCGACCAGGCCGAGCAGGAACCCGAGCGGGTTGGCGCGCATGGCGACGTTGACGGCGGTCATCGCGCCGGAGGCCACGGTGAGCGCGCCGCCGAAGAGCCCCATGAGCTTGGAGACGGTGCCCGAGCCCTTGCCGAGCGCGCCGACGAGCCCGCTGAAGGCGGCGCCCTCGGAGGCGATGGAGTTCAGCGGCGCGAGGGTGGCGCGGGCCTTGCCCCGGCCGGTACGGAGCTGGGTCGCCGTACGGCCGGCGGTGCGGCCCGTCCTGGTGAGGGACCGGCCGGCGGCGTCCGCACGGGTCTTCAGCTGCTTGAGCGCGGTACTCCCCGAGGCGGCGCCGCCCTTGATGCGGTCGACGGCGGTCCCGGTCCGGCCGATGTCCCGGACGGCGGACCGTACCGAGCGGGCGCTGCCGGCGAGGTGGGTGCGGAACGAACGCAGCGCTCCCGCGACTCCCGCGAGCGGGTCCGCGCCGGCACCGAGCGCGGCGGCGCTCATCCGCGGGCCTTGGACAGGAACAGCAGGGCGGCGGCGGTCTCCTGGAGGTCGGCCGAGGACGCCTCGTAGTAGTTCTCGATCTGGAAGCCGGAGACGGCGCCGGCCGTCGCGTTGACGGAGTCGGCGCGGCTGCGGCGCGCGGTGTGCCGCAGCAGCCGGTCCAGCTTGGACAGCGGCAGCACGGCCTCGGCCTCACCGGCCTCGGCGACGATGGTGTGCACGCCGCCGCTGCGGGGCTGGACGATGCCGCCCGCGGCGAGCCGCGGGATCTGCGGCAGGCTGATGCCGAAGGACTTGCCGCCGACGCCCGGGACCCAGCCGGGGATCTTGACCTTGATGCGGTTGAGCTTGCCGATGGCGGAGTTGATGAGGCCGATCACGGAGTTGATCGGGCCCTTCACCGCGCCCTTGATCTTGCCGAAGGCGCGGCTCGCGATGCCCTTGAGACCGCCCCAGATGCTGGACAGCTTCTCCTTGACCCGGCTGAAGGCCTTCGGGATGACGGTGCGGATCCAGTTGACGACGGGTGTGATGATCTTCTTGATGCCGTTCCAGACGCTGGAGACGACCTTCTTGACGGCGTTCATCACCGTCGTGATGATCTTCTTCCAGGCGTTGAAGTAGGTCTTGATGACCTTGGCGACGGCCTTGATGACGACGGTGATCGCCTTCTTGATGCCGTCCCAGACCTTCTTGATCAGCGCGGCGCCCTTTTTCATGATCGGGCCGATGACCTTCATGGCCGCGCTGATGACCTTCTTGATCGCGGCGAAGGCGACCTTGAGGACCTTCTGCATGGTCTTCGAGCGGGCGGCCATCTCGACCACCTTCTCGACGAGCGGCGCGAGCAGCGACAGCAACTGGCCGACGAGGTTGCCCTTCATCGACTTGTTGAGCCCCTTCATGCCCTTGGACGCCTTGTCGGCCCCGGACTTGAACTTCCCGACCTGGCCACCGCTCTTCTGCCCGGTCTTGCCGGCCTTCGACATCGACCGCTCGGCCTTGTCGGCGGCGCGCTGGATGTTCTGGAACTCGCGGGCTGAGCCGTGGGCGGAGGTCTTGAGTTTCTTCAGCTCACGGTCGCCGGTGCCGATCGCACGGCCGAGGCTCTGAGCCGCTCTGGCTCCCGCCGTGGCCTGGGTCTGGAGCCCGCGGACCGCTGCTGACGCCCGGCCTGCCGCTGTGGCGAGGGACATGGTTCTCTCCTTGAACGTCTCGGTGAGGCGATGCCCGGATCACGCCAGTGCACGCGACAGGGAATCCGCCTGCGTCTGTACGTCCCGGAGGGCCCGCTGGACCTGCCGAAGTTGATCCGCTTCCGCACGCGCGGACCGGCGCTGGGAAGGAGTGGCGAACGACCGCTGCGCGCGTTGCTCGGCTTGGCGCGCCTGGCGTGCGACGGACGTCGCCGTGTGCCGGGCCGCCGAGGACTGGCCCGCCGCGAGTTGGCGGATCTTGAGCCCGTGGGTGGTGAGGGTGCGGCGGGTCAGCGTGCCCGCCCGCTTGAGGTTGGTGATCTTGAGAGTGTGGCCGCGCAGGGTCCGCTCCAGGTCGGCCGACCTGCCGGCCGATCCGTCGCCGTTTCCGGCCGAGTCCTCGGCCTCGTCGTCGCGCATGCCCGCACGGCGCGCCCGGCCCACGATGCCGAGACGGGTGTTCTCCAACCTGGTGACCCAGGGGAACTTGTACACCTCCGCGCCCGCGAGCGTGATGCCGGTGGGAGTTATGGCCAGCGCTTCCATGTCCCACTTGACGAGCTGATTGCTGAAGTACTCCAGCTGATTCGACGCGTTGACCGCTTTGTGGGCGAAGTGGTCGTCGAACTTCTGGTACTTGGAGCGGAGTTCGTCGACCTCCTGCTTCACGACGGCGTAGGCCGCTTTCCAGTCGTCGAGTGTCGGAGCGGTTGGGCCGTAGGGGCTGTAGCCTGACCCGTCAATCATGGGGCTTCCCTTCACTGTTGCTTCCGGCTTGGATGGGCGTATGGCATCCGCGTACCTCGCTGCTTCGGGCTCGGCGTATTTCCTCCCCCACACCCTCGTGCTGCTGGGGTGCGCCGGGGTCATGGCCTTTATGGCCCAACGGGCGTTCGCCGTGCGTGCAAGGGGTGTGCGAGTCGCGGGAGTCTGCGTCAGGCACACGTTCGCCAAGGACGGTGTCGCCGTGATCGTCAGGTACGAGGTGGCGTCGGGTGAGAAGTTCACCTGCCTGAGCCGGCCGGCGGCGGTTGCGTGCGCGCGGGTGGGGGAGCCGGTGGACGTGGTTTACGACCCCCGCCGACCGAAGAACGCCGAGGTACCGCCGATCGGGTACGGCATGGCCGTCATGCTGTCGGTTCTGGCGCTGGTGCTCGGGGTCCCCGGGCTCGTGCTGCTGGGCTGGATCGTCGGCGGTTAGAGCGGCCCGACCGGCTTGCGGAGGCACGGCACCCCTCCCGGAGCGCTCCCCGGCCGGCTCCCGGCCCCGGGTGCCTGGCCGGTCGACCCGCGTCAGGCGAAGAAGCGCATGGGTTCCGCACGGCCGCGGTGTGTCGGCGGGGTCAGACGCCTGCTCGGGCCGGCCGGGTCGGTGAGTGCGGATCAGCGCCTTCGGTCGGAGGTCCGACCGTACGAGCAGTTCTGAGACGGCAGATTCGTCCGCCTTCCCCCCTGTGAGCGTCCCTGATCTCTGAACTGTCCTCGGCGAGTTCTTCGTTCGCGGGCCCTGCCGCAATCTCTCAACACCTCGGCCAGACCGGTGTGGTGTGATGGAACACTTCCGGTCCGTTCTGTCTCTCGAAGGAGTGGCGCGTGAGTTCGGGTGCCCTGCTTTTCATGCCGTCGGTTCTCGGACTTCTGGCCATCATCTGGATATCCAGGCGGCGACTGCTGGTACGAAAGCGTGGTGTCGAGGCAAAGGCGCGCTGTTACGACCGTGAGTGGCGCACCCAGGGCGGCGGCCCCACGTTCCTTCTGAGCTTCCCCATCGGGGACGGCAGCCGGATGACCTGTTCGGCGAACGAGAGCGATGTGCCCGCTGGGACCCGGGTGGGGGACTTTGTCGCGGTCCTGTACGATCCGCAGGCTCCCGGCCGGGTGGAGACCGTCCTCTCCGCCCGCAAGCCCTTGTGGAAACGCATGGATCTGATCATGCTCACGGCGGTCGAGATCGGTCTCCTGGCGATGGCCCTCGGTTGAGCGGCAAAACGGCCAGCGAGAACAACAGCATCGGTCTTTCAGGATTGCGCGGGAGTCTTTCTGGCTCTGTGAGGCGGGTAGGGAACGTGCGCGACGAAGAGACCGTAGTGAATAATGCACTTGCGTCCCGAATGCTTGTGCTCATTGCCAATCTGGTGATATGGGCAGGTGTGGGCAGCTTCCTGACGGCCATGTGGGAATTGGCCGGGAGGCATTCGAACTGCGGTCCGCGTATCGGTGTTCCCTGTCCGTCCGGCACCGGATACTCGGTGGCGGGGTTGTTCGCAGCGGGGGCCGGGGTGCTCGTCCTGCTCGCCCACCTGTGGCGGGAGGGCGTGCGCGGGCCCATGCCGGCCGCTGTGGTGCCCGTCGTCATGGGTGCGGTCCTCGGGGCCCGCTTTCTGTGGTCTGCCGTGTTCGTCGCCGACACGTTCCAGAGCCGGGTGGTCATGGCTGTCGTAGGCCTGCTGAGCGCCCTGCTGCCCGGCGTGCTGTACGGGCGCTGGTTGTTCCGCAGGTGGGGGACCGCCCTGTTGCTGTGGAGCGTGCGGATCGACCGCGGCGGCACGGTGGCCGCGTCGGGCCCCGCGGAGGAGCGCGCGCGCAACGTCCTTCTCGCGCTGAGCCTGGTGGGCGCTGTGCTCGGTTGCTGCGCCGGGATGGCGCTGGTCTGACGCTCACGCGAAGAAGCGCATGAGTTCCGCACGGCTGGGGGCGGCGACCGGCGATTCCGCCTCTTCCCGGGTCGGGTCGGCAGAGGGTGCCTCGTCTCCCGGCCGCGGCACCGGCACCGGTGGCTCGGGCGGTTCGGAGTCCTCGTCCGTGTTGACGGAGGCGAACATCCAGTTGGCGGCGGCCAGGTGGTCGACGGCGGCGGCCAGGAGGTAGTCCGTGACCGTCCACTCGGCGCCGTCGCCGTGGAGTTCCTGGTTGACTGCGCTGTCGCGTGGCATGTGCTTGACCAGCACCGCGAGCCGGCGGGAGGAGAGCCGGCCGCGGTGCCAGTCGAGCAGGTCCACACCGAAGTGCCGCAGCAGGTCGGCTTCCAGAGCCTCGGCGTGTTCTTCTACGAACGCGTCGAGGCTCAGCCTTCCCCCAGGCCGAGCCCGGTCTCCTTGCCGTACGCCTCCAAAATCGCGGCGATGTCCTGCATGGTGATGTCGTGCTGCTCGAAGCGGGCGAACTGGTCGTCGCCCAGCAGCAGTTTCAGCAGCCCGTCGACGTCGTTGTCGTCGAGGCCGCGCAGCGCCCTGGCGGTGGCGCGGCTCAGCTCGGTGGGTAGTTCGAAGGCGTCGCCGTCCAGGGCGAACGACCAGGAGCGGCCGACCGCCTCCATGCGCTGGGCGCGGGCGGCGTTCACGTCGAATGAGGCCATGGGTGTCAGTTCTCCGTCCGTGGTGGGGTGTGAGGGGCCCGGCCCGGGCCGGGGATCAGGCGGTCGGCGCGGAGGCCGGCACCGCGTAGGCGGCGTCCTTCATGACGAAGGTCGCCAGGGCCTGGCCGTCACCCGGGGACAGCGCCGTGAAGGTGACCCCGAGCAGCGCGGCCGCCTTGCGGGCGAGCTTGATGTCGTCGGTGGCCGTCACCTGGCCGCGCGGGATGACGAAGCGGTACGTGACCGCCGAGCCGTCGGTGAACTCCAGGCCGAGCGCGCGCTCGTCGAAGGTCGGGCCGTCCGGCACGTCGAACTGGACGGCGCCGGACGTGGCGTCCCGGCGGAAGTCCGCCGACTTGCCGCCCAGGAAGAAGGGCAGCGTGTCCTCGTTGAACTGCAGCATCGAGAACTTCAGCGTCAGGTCCCGGTCCGCGTAGACGAACCGGGCCGGGCTGATCGACTGCCACGTCTCGACCGGGTCCAGCTTGTCCTTCTTGGAGAAGGTCACGCCGTCGGTGGAGGTGTAGCCGAGGTCGATCCACCCCGACCCCCAGTCGGCCGCCGGGTTGTCGGAGAAGGCGGCCGGGAGGGCCGCGCCCACGTCCGCGATGAGGACGCGGCCCGTGCCGGCGACGCGGATCTCGGACGAGTTGTTGCCTGCCATGGATGTCTCCTTGGGATGGGTTTCCGTGGGTGGTGCCTGGGTGGCGCCCGGGTGGCGCCCGCCGTGGATACGGCGAAGGCCCCGCCGGTCGACGGGGCCTCGTCTGGGGGTGCGGGGTCCGGCCCGCGCCCGGGTGGTCCGGTGCCGCCGGGGTCAGCCGATGCGCAGCGAGACGCGCAGCACGCAGAGGTAGCGGTTGGCCGCCGGGTACAGGTACTCCGGCAGCCAGCGCGGGCCGTCGGCCTCGACCACGTCGCTGATCACGACGTTCGTCCCGTACGTCCGGCCGGCCGCCGCGAGCAGTTCGGCGCGGGCGGCGTTCGCCAGGCGGTGGGCCGTCGGCTTGTCCGGCCCGTAGGCCTCCAGCTCGATGAGCGGCTGGTCCAGGTGGAGGTCGTCGATCCACGCGCCGCCGCGCCGGGAGACGATCACCGCCGGCTGGGTGCCGTCGAAGCCCGGCGGCGGAGTCTCGTCCACGACCGCCTCCGCGAGGTCCGGGCGGTCGGAGAGGAGTTCCACGACGATGGCCTCCACGTCGGGGAAGGTGCTCGGAGAGGAACTCATGAGAGGGCATCACTCCTGTCGGTGGTGGGGTGCCCGCAGCGGGCGGGGCGAGGGCGGGAACGCCAACGGCGGAGCGGTGCCCGGAAGGGAGGGATGGGCACAGCTCCGCCGCTGCATCTAGTGTGACGCACTCTGTGCGTGTGCGCAACTAACTAGCGCGGACGCGCAATCAATCGCCGGTGAGAGGTGTCGGCGCACCGCGTCCGTAACTCCCGCATCGCGGCGCCCCGTTTGTTAGTCTGCCCCTATCGAACAGACATTCGAGTGAGGCGATTCGAAGGGTGGCGGTTCTGAAGCGGGGAGCGCCGTGACGCGGCGCGAGCACGAAGGAGCTGCGGCGGGGTGAACGGAGCGTGATGGTGATCAGTGCCCAGGAACGGCTGGACGACGTCGTGGTCGCGGTGGTCGAAGTGGCCGCGGAGGCGGGGGAGTCGGGTACGTACACCGCCGACGTCGCCCGCACACTCGCCGCCGTCGTCGGCAAGGTCGGGGCGCGGATCGCCGCCGAGGCGGAGACGCGGGGGTTCCGCTGCGGCTGGCGCGAGGCGGTGGTCCTGTCGGCGGACGGAGCGCAGGACGGGGCCCGGGTCTTCCGGATGCCGGCCGGGCCGGGGAAGTAGCGGCGCGCACATGAAGAGGGGCGGTCCGGGTGGACCGCCCCTCTTCCCCTTTGTATGTCTTGCGCGCGGACGCCCTACGCGTCTTGGCCGGACGCACCCGGCCGCCCGCCCTGACCGCCCCGCCCGCCCCGGGCGTCGCGCTCGGCGGCGAAGACGTCCTCCAGCCGGAACAGCTGGGCCCGCCCCTGCTTGCCGGCGGGGGAGAGGCGTCCCAGCTGCACCCACTTGCGGATGGTCGCCGGGGACACGCCCGCCTCGGTCGCGGCCAGCGCCCCCGTGAGCAGGGTCGGCGTCGTCATCGGCGTACCTCCCGGTCCGCGGTGTCGGTCGCCGAGCCGGTCAGTTCCGCGAGGTCGGCACCGGACTCGGCCGCCAGCCGGGCCCACTCGCCGACGCCCCAGGCGTGCCGGTGCGCCGGGTCCGTACGGCAGTCGCAGTCCTGGTCGGCGCACCGGCAGGCGGGGTTGACGCAGAGCACCGCGCGCCGGGCCGGCAGGGCGCGCAGGGAGACGGAGTCGCACCACGGGCAGCGGCCGCTCACCCGCACCACCGGTTCCGCGGCGCCCAGCGCGCGGGTGCAGCGCCGGGCCATCCGGCGGGCCTCGTCGCGGACGTGCTCCACGAGCAGGGGGTCGTCGGCGGCCCGGCCGAGCAGCGCGGCGACGCGCAGCAGCCGTCCTGCCACCTGGGCCCGGCGGGGGCGGGGCAGCCGGAGCCGGTCGTGCACGGCCTCGTCGAGCTCCACCACGCCGTCGGTGATGTCGCGGACGGCGTCGGAGACGTGCAGGCGCAGGGGTGCGGTGGACGGTCCCGACGGGGTGAGGCCGTGCAGTTGTTCGGCTCGCAGTGCCTCCTCCCGTTCGGCGCGGGTGCGGCCCGGCGCCGGGGCGGTCGGCCGCACCACGGCCGGCGGCGGGGCCGAGGGGGAGTGGTGGGCGGGCGCCAGCTCGGCCAGCAGCTCGGGGAACTGCCGCAGCAGCAGTTCGATCCAGAGCAGGGCGTCACGGGCCGGCTGGGCCGTCTTCGCGGCGTCGTTCGGTGCGGACATCGGTGGTCCTTTCTCCCCGGGCAACGTGGTGTTGCGAGCCCGCACACTGGCATGTTGCGCGCTCGCTCGCAAGTGGCATATGCCGATCCGATCGAATCCGGCCAATCCCCGCCGCACCGACCCCGACTGGGCGCGGCTCGACTCGACAAAACCCTCACAAACGAGACGACGTAAGCCGGTAATTCCTTGCGCGCAAGCGCGATACGCTGATATCCGCTCTGGAGGGAGGCGACCGCACGTGAGCACAGGAGAACTCGACCGCTTCGCGGCCTGGATCGAGGAGCTGATCCGCCGACGCGGCTTCGACATCGACAACCCGCGTGGTGGCGGGAAATCCCGCCTCGCCGACGAGGCCGGGGTGCACCGGGCGGCCATCACCCGGCTGCTCCAGCGGCAGAGCATGCCCGACCTGGAGACGACGCGCAGGCTGGCGCACGTCCTTCAGGTGCCGGTGCGCGACATGCTCATCCGCTCCGGCCGCCTCACCGAGGACGACCTCCCCCTGCCCTCGGCGCCACCCGCCGGCCGGGGCGACGCCCAGGAACGCCGCCTCACGCTCGAAGAGGCCGCCGACGGACTCGGTGTCGCCGCCGAGCAACGGGAGATGTTCATCAGGGTCGCCGGCCAGTTCCTCCCCGACGCGTCGGCGCCGGTGCGCGAGGAGCGGACCCCGCTGGCCTCCGACTGACCCCGCCCGGCGACCCGCGGCTCCCGCGTGTGGATCTTGCCGCGTGCCTGGCCGAGGGGGCCGAAAGGGCTGCCCGTAAACTGTGCGGGCCTGTCCCCCCACCCCGGCAGGCGCAAGCATCAGCGTCGGCGCACGCCCTTCGGGCGAGGGGGTGCGCGCGCCGTCCTGACTCGGATCTGCCGCGAACGCAGCGTCGGCACTTCGCGTGGGACGGGGGGACTCCTCATGGCCGAGCAGGGCGACCAGCCCCTCCCGCCCTCCGGCGACCCGGCCCCCGCGCCCGGCGACTCCCCGCCCCCCTCCGCCGACGACCCGCCGGCCCCCCTCGCGGGCGCTCCCGGCCCCGACGACTACGCGGGGCTCCTCGCCATGCTCGGCCACTACCTCGACCGGCATGCGCCCGACGAGGTGGTCGTGCTGCTCCGGGCGGAGCTGGACCGCCGCGAGACGGCGGCGTACGCCAGCGGCTGGCGGGACGCCGCGGCCCGGTACGAACCCGCGCTGGCCGAGGCGAGGGCCGCGAACGGACGCGCCTTACGGCTGGTACGGCGCGCACCGGGCCAGGCGGTCGTGATCCCGCTGCGCCAGGAGGGACCGGAAACGGACGGCGCCGACCCCGACGGAGCGCGCGCGAACGGCGACGGAACACGCGCGAACGCCGAAGCGGGGCAGGCGCGGAAGCGGAGCGGCTCCGGCGGGCCCGGCGGACCCGGTGGGGCCGGCGCCCCGGCGTCACAGGCGAACGCGACGGGCGGCCGGAGGTCGGCCGCACCGCCCGCACTGGTCCCCAAGAGCCCCGGCTCCCGCGCGCCCACCATTCCCCGGCTGCGCACGAACCGCCGTCGACCGGACGACGACGGCCGCGCCGGCGCCTCGGACGGCGGTGCGCTGTGAGCGCGCTCCCGTCGGCGATCGGGGCAAAACCCGCCGAACCGGGCGGGGCCGCCGGTGTCGCCCATTTGTTTTGACCGCAGCGAATGCGCTAGGTACGCTCAGACCTTGTGCCTGGGGTGTGCCCTGGCCTCGTGCGTGCCTACAACCGCACCGGGGCCGTATGTGGCCACCGCATTTCGCGTCTCCCACCGCCTCGCGGACGGGGCTCGCGGTTTCGACACACCCGACCGCGTGGGTCGGTGACGTTCCAGGTTAGCTTCACCATTCGGCACACAGAAACCGGAGAAGTAGTGCCTACGATCCAGCAGCTGGTCCGCAAGGGCCGGCAGGACAAGGTCGAGAAGAACAAGACGCCCGCACTCGAGGGTTCCCCTCAGCGCCGCGGCGTCTGCACGCGTGTGTTCACGACCACCCCGAAGAAGCCGAACTCGGCCCTGCGTAAGGTCGCGCGTGTGCGTCTGACCAGCGGGATCGAGGTCACCGCTTACATTCCGGGTGAGGGGCACAACCTGCAGGAGCACTCCATCGTGCTCGTGCGCGGCGGCCGTGTGAAGGACCTGCCGGGTGTTCGCTACAAGATCATCCGCGGTTCGCTTGACACCCAGGGTGTGAAGAACCGCAAGCAGGCTCGCAGCCGCTACGGCGCCAAGAAGGAGAAGTAAGAATGCCTCGTAAGGGCCCCGCCCCGAAGCGCCCGGTCATCATCGACCCGGTCTACGGTTCTCCTCTGGTGACCTCCCTGATCAACAAGGTGCTGCTGAACGGCAAGCGCTCCACCGCCGAGCGCATCGTCTACGGCGCCATGGAGGGTCTGCGCGAGAAGACCGGCAACGACCCGGTCATCACGCTCAAGCGCGCTCTCGAGAACATCAAGCCGACCCTCGAGGTCAAGTCCCGCCGTGTCGGTGGCGCGACCTACCAGGTCCCGATCGAGGTCAAGCCGGGCCGTGCGAACACGCTCGCCCTGCGCTGGCTCGTCGGTTACTCCCGCGCCCGTCGCGAGAAGACCATGACCGAGCGTCTGCTCAACGAGCTCCTCGACGCCTCCAACGGCCTGGGTGCCGCTGTGAAGAAGCGCGAGGACACGCACAAGATGGCCGAGTCCAACAAGGCCTTCGCGCACTACCGCTGGTAGTCGCTACCCACATCGAGACCGAGAGAAGACTGAAGCCTTATGGCTACCACTTCACTTGACCTGGCCAAGGTCCGCAACATCGGGATCATGGCCCACATCGACGCGGGCAAGACGACGACCACCGAGCGGATCCTGTTCTACACGGGTGTGTCGTACAAGATCGGTGAGGTCCACGACGGCGCCGCCACGATGGACTGGATGGAGCAGGAGCAGGAGCGTGGCATCACGATCACGTCCGCTGCCACCACCTGCCACTGGCCGCTCGAGGACAACGACTACACGATCAACATCATCGACACCCCGGGGCACGTCGACTTCACCGTCGAGGTGGAGCGTTCCCTGCGTGTGCTCGACGGTGCCGTGACCGTGTTCGACGGTGTCGCCGGTGTCGAGCCGCAGTCCGAGACGGTGTGGCGTCAGGCCGACCGTTACGGCGTGCCGCGTATCTGCTTCGTCAACAAGCTGGACCGTACCGGGGCCGAGTTCCACCGCTGCGTGGAGATGATCTCGGACCGCCTGGGTGCCCAGCCGCTCGTCATGCAGCTCCCGATCGGTGCCGAGGCCGACTTCAAGGGCGTCGTGGACCTGGTCCGCATGAAGGCGCTCGTGTGGTCCGCCGAGGCCGCCAAGGGCGAGATGTACGAGACCGTCGACATCCCGGCCACGCACACCGAGGCCGCCGAGGAGTGGCGCGGCAAGCTGGTCGAGGCCGTCGCGGAGAACGACGAAGAGGTCATGGAGCTCTTCCTGGAGGGCCAGGAGCCCACCGAGGAGCAGCTCTACGCCGCGATCCGTCGTATCACCATCGCGTCCGGCAAGTCCGACGAGACCACGGTCACCCCCGTGTTCTGCGGCACCGCGTTCAAGAACAAGGGCGTCCAGCCCCTGCTCGACGCGGTCGTGCGCTACCTGCCGACCCCGCTCGACGTCGAGGCCATCGAGGGCCACGACGTCAAGGACCCCGAGGTCGTCGTCAAGCGCAAGCCGTCCGAGGACGAGCCGCTGGCCGCGCTCGCGTTCAAGATCATGAGCGACCCGCACCTCGGCAAGCTCACCTTCGTCCGGGTCTACTCGGGCCGCCTGGAGTCCGGCACCGCAGTGCTGAACTCCGTCAAGGGCAAGAAGGAGCGCATCGGCAAGATCTACCGCATGCACGCCAACAAGCGTGAGGAGATCGAGTCGGTGGGCGCCGGCGACATCGTCGCCGTCATGGGCCTGAAGCAGACCACCACCGGTGAGACGCTGTCCGACGACAAGAACCCGGTCATCCTGGAGTCCATGGACTTCCCGGCGCCGGTCATCGAGGTCGCGATCGAGCCCAAGTCCAAGGGCGACCAGGAGAAGCTGGGTGTCGCCATCCAGCGTCTCGCGGAGGAGGACCCCTCCTTCCAGGTGCACACCAACGAGGAGACCGGCCAGACCGTCATCGGCGGTATGGGCGAGCTTCACCTCGAGGTGCTGGTCGACCGGATGAAGCGCGAGTTCAAGGTCGAGGCCAACGTCGGCAAGCCGCAGGTCGCGTACCGCGAGACGATCCGCAAGACCGTCGAGCGCGTGGACTACACCCACAAGAAGCAGACCGGTGGTACCGGTCAGTTCGCCAAGGTGCAGATCGCGATCGAGCCGATCGAGGGCGGCGACGCCTCGTACGAGTTCGTGAACAAGGTGACCGGTGGCCGCATCCCGAAGGAGTACATCCCTTCGGTGGACGCCGGTGCGCAGGAGGCCATGCAGTTCGGCATCCTGGCCGGCTACGAGATGACGGGCGTCCGCGTCACGCTCATCGACGGTGGCTACCACGAGGTCGACTCCTCCGAGCTCGCCTTCAAGATCGCCGGTTCGCAGGCCTTCAAGGAGGCCGCGCGCAAGGCTTCGCCCGTGCTCCTGGAGCCGATGATGGCCGTCGAGGTCACCACGCCCGAGGACTACATGGGTGAGGTCATCGGCGACATCAACTCCCGCCGTGGCCAGATCCAGGCCATGGAGGAGCGTGCGGGCGCCCGCGTCGTCAAGGGCCTCGTGCCCCTGTCGGAGATGTTCGGCTACGTCGGCGACCTCCGCAGCAAGACGTCGGGTCGCGCAAGCTACTCGATGCAGTTCGACTCCTACGCCGAGGTTC
The DNA here is from genome assembly GCF_003950055.1 of Streptomyces sp. KPB2. NCBI lineage: Bacteria > Bacillati > Actinomycetota > Actinomycetes > Kitasatosporales > Streptomycetaceae > Streptomyces > Streptomyces sp. KPB2. The sequence goes on along the minus strand of NZ_CP034353.1, from coordinate 3,420,000 downwards.
CCCGGAACGTCGCCGAGGAGATCATCGCGAAGGCCAAGGGCGAGTAACGGGCTACTCCGTTTAACGGACCCCGTTCTCACGCTTTAGGCTTGACCCCGGAGCCTGCATGGGGCATTCCGCCGCGAACCCGGCGGAATGCCCCCGGCACCCGGGCTTTCCAGCAAAGATCATCCTGGCGCCGATGAGTAAGGCGTACAGAACCACTCCACAGGAGGACCCCAGTGGCGAAGGCGAAGTTCGAGCGGACTAAGCCGCACGTCAACATCGGCACCATCGGTCACATCGACCACGGTAAGACGACCCTCACGGCCGCCATTACCAAGGTGCTGCACGACGCGTACCCGGACCTGAACGAGGCCTCGGCCTTCGACCAGATCGACAAGGCGCCCGAGGAGCGCCAGCGCGGTATCACCATCTCCATCGCGCACGTCGAGTACCAGACCGAGGCGCGTCACTACGCCCACGTCGACTGCCCCGGTCACGCGGACTACATCAAGAACATGATCACGGGTGCCGCGCAGATGGACGGCGCCATCCTCGTGGTCGCCGCCACCGACGGCCCGATGCCGCAGACCAAGGAGCACGTGCTCCTGGCCCGCCAGGTCGGCGTTCCGTACATCGTCGTCGCCCTGAACAAGGCCGACATGGTGGACGACGAGGAGATCCTGGAGCTCGTCGAGCTCGAGGTCCGTGAGCTCCTCTCCGAGTACGAGTTCCCGGGCGACGACGTTCCGGTCGTCAAGGTCTCCGCCCTGAAGGCCCTCGAGGGCGACAAGGAGTGGGGCAACTCCGTCCTCGAGCTCATGAAGGCCGTGGACGAGGCCATCCCGGAGCCCGAGCGCGACGTCGACAAGCCGTTCCTGATGCCGATCGAGGACGTCTTCACCATCACCGGTCGCGGTACGGTCGTCACCGGCCGCATCGAGCGTGGTGTCCTCAAGGTCAACGAGACCGTCGACATCATCGGCATCAAGCAGGAGAAGACCACCACCACGGTCACCGGCATCGAGATGTTCCGGAAGCTCCTCGACGAGGGCCAGGCCGGTGAGAACGTCGGTCTGCTCCTCCGCGGCATCAAGCGCGAGGACGTCGAGCGCGGCCAGGTCATCATCAAGCCGGGCTCGGTCACCCCGCACACCGAGTTCGAGGCCCAGGCCTACATCCTGTCGAAGGACGAGGGTGGCCGTCACACCCCCTTCTTCAACAACTACCGTCCGCAGTTCTACTTCCGTACGACGGACGTGACCGGCGTCGTGACCCTCCCCGAGGGCACCGAGATGGTCATGCCGGGTGACAACACCGAGATGAAGGTGGAGCTCATCCAGCCCGTCGCCATGGAAGAGGGCCTGAAGTTCGCCATCCGCGAGGGTGGCCGGACCGTGGGCGCCGGCCAGGTCACCAAGATCAACAAGTAAGTTCCGCTTGCTTGTCGGTCACCTGACCTGACATGGGCTGATGCCTGAGAAAGGGCCCGTACGACTTCGGTCGTACGGGCCCTTTCGCCGTGTCGTGGTGATGGCCACGACCCGATGGCGTCAACGGCCGCGGGCGGGGAGTCACTCGTTCGCGGGAGTCGTCGGCATATGTCTGCGGCCAGTGCCTCGGCGGTTCTAATTTCTGCCGCATGGTCAGTTCATCCCATGAGACGCTGCACCGGATCTTCCAGGAGGACCCGGGTCTCTTCGTACGCGCGGTCAAAGGCGTGGGCGTCACCTTCGCCGACCCCGTCGCGGCCGTCCCCTTTCCCACCGACCTCACCGAGAACCGCCCGGTGGAACGGCGCGTGGACACGCTGCTGCGCCTGGAGACCGGGGACGGCGCGAGGTTTCTCCTCGCCGTGGAGTCCCAGGGCAAGCCGGACTGGACAAGCCCGCGAGCTGGGCGTACTACCTGTCCCACCTGCACGCCAAGTACCGCCTGCCGCCGCTTCTCCTGGTCGTCTGCGCCGACCGCCGCACCGCCGACTGGGCGTCCCGGCACGTCGACATCGGCCCGGTGCAGTGGCCCTCGCTCACGGTGCGCCCGCTGGTCCTGGGGCCGGACAGCCTGCCGGTCATCAACAGCCCCGACGAGGCCGCGCGCGACATCCCCCTGACGGTCCTCTCCGCGGCCGTGCACCGCCGGGACCCGGATGCCGGTGCCATACTGAAAGCGCTGGCGACGGCACTGAAAGACCTGTCGGCCGACGACGAGAGCACCGCAAGCAAGTTCATCGAACTCACGGAACAAGGCCTCGGCACGACGCCGGCCGCGAACCTCTGGAGGCAGATCATGGCCGCCGACCTCTCCTTCTTCCAGTCGCAGACCGCGCAGAACCTTCGGGCGGAGGGGCGCGAGGAGGGGCGGGCGGTCGGCCGTGCCGAAGTCGTTCTGCTTCTGCTGGGGGATCGGGCGGTTGAGGTGTCCGAGGAGGCGCGGGAGCGCATCCTGGGCTGTCAGGACCTCGAAATCCTCGACGTCTGGCTCAGGCGGGCGACCACGGCGGTGTCGGTCGCCGAAGTGTTCGGGGACACCGAGGGATGAGCGGGACGAGTCCCGACCTCTCCTTCTTCCAGTCGCAGACCGCGCAGAACCTTCGGGCGGAGGGGCGGGCGGTCGGCCGCGCCGAGGCCATTCTGCTTCTACTCGGGGACCGGGGGGTCGAGGTGTCCGAGGAGGCGCGGGAGCGGATTCTGGGCTGTCATGACCTGGGTGTTCTCGGTGTCTGGTTCCGGAGGGCGATCACCGCGGTGTCGGTCGCCGAGGTGTTCGGGGCGTCCGACGCCGGCTGAAGTCCTGGTCATTCGCGGACGAGCGCGCGGCGGCGCGCCAGCAGCGCGGCGGCTGTGAGCGTCGCCGCCACGGTGAGTGTCGCGCAGGCACCCGCGACCGTGGTGACGGCCGCCCACGGCACGACCGGGGCGGCGGGTACGGCGAGCAGGTTCAGGGCGGCCCCCATGCCCGCCAGGTTGAGACCCGCGACCAGCAGCCCCAGCAGGGTGCCCACTGCCGTGACCGTCAGTGACTCGACGGCCAGCAGCCGCAGCACCTGCCCTTCGGTGGCGCCCGTGAGCCGCAGGACCGTCAGCTCGCGGACCCGGTCGGACGTCGCCGTCAGCATCGTGTTGACCACGGAGATCCCCGTGTAGAGCAGGGCGATGCCCAGGACCAGGAACAGACCGGCCCGCGTCGTGTCCTTCGAGCCGGGGGAGGCGGCCGCGGCCCACTGGTCCCCGCTCGCCACCCGTCCGCCCACCGGCGTCACCGCCTCGCGCAGCCCTGCGGCCACCGCGTCGGCGTCGGCGCCGTCGGCGAGGGCCACGTCCACCCGGTCGACGGGGGCGCCGGCGGCGGTGACGTAGACGCCGTTGTCTCCGGTGCCGGTGTGCATCACGGCGGCGATGCGCAGGGTCTTGCGCGTGCCGTCCCCGAGCCGGATCCGTACGCTCCGGCCGACCGTGTGCTCCTCCCACTCCTCGTTCACGATGATCGAGTGGTCGTCGAGGTCGGACACCTTGCCCGCGACGAGCGGGAGTCGGGTCGTGGCGGTGAAGGCCTCGGGGTCGGCGACGGCCCGCAGGTCGCACCTGATGAGGGCCACGCCGTCCTCCAGGGTGTACACCGCGCCCGACGAGGTCGGAGAGATCTCCGCCCCGGGCACCGCGCGCAGGCGGTCCAGGGCCGCCGCGTCGAAGCCCGTACCGGACGGCGCCGTGACCACGAAGGCGGCGGCGGTCCGCTCCCGAACCTCTGCGGCCTTCGCCTCGTTCAGGGTCGCGACGGCGCCGAGCAGGGAGCCCGTGAGCGCCACCGTGACCAGCACCGGCGCCGCGACGGCCGCGGTACGGCGTACCCCGGCCGCCGTGTTCGCCCGGACCAGCAGGCCCGTGGCGCCGGGCAGGCGGGCGGGCAACCAGGTGAGCAGCCGCGTCGCCGGGCGCACCACGACCGGTGCGAGCAGCGCGACCGCGGTGATCAGCAGCATCGGGCGGGTCACGTACGTCTTGCGGTGCAGCAGGTCGCCCGGGTCGCCGGCCAGTGAGACACCCAGCGTCACCAGCGCGGTCAGCAGCAGCCCCGCCCCGCACACCCACCGGCCCCGGGTCATCGTCCCGGTGTCGACGGACGCCTCGCGCAGGGCCTCGACGGGGGCGGTGCGTCCCGCCCGCCACGCCGCCGCCGTCGCGCCGCACAGGGCGACGCCGAGTCCCGTCCAGAAGGCCAGGTGGTACGGCCAGGTGGGGTCGCCGATGGTGAACCACGCCGGTGCGAGGCCGCGGTCCACCACGTGTGCGGCCAGGAGCGGCGCGGCGTACGCGCCGAGTACGCAGCCGGCCCCGGACGCGAGGGCGCCGACTCCGAGGGCCTCGGTCAGCACCATCCGGCGCAGCTGCCCCGGCGTCGCCCCGGCCGTGCGCAGCAGCCCGAACTCCCGGCGTCGCTGCGCCACCGCGAAGGCGAACGTGGACGCCACGACGAACACCGACACGAACGCGGTGACGCCGCCGGCGGTGCCGAACAGGGCGTTCAGGGCGGTCAGCGCCGTACGGTCCCGGTCGGGGTCGGGGTCCGCGTACCGGCGTTCGTCCCCGGCGAGCACGCGGACGCCCGCGCCGGCCGGCACCGAGTCCCGTACGGCCTGCCGTACGGCGGGCGCCTCCGCGTCGACCACCAGCTGCGCGCTGACGGGGGCGAGCCGGGAGGCCCGTACGTCGGTGAAGAAGACGGCGTCCTCGAATCCGAGGCCGGGCACCGTGCCCACCACGCGCAGCGTGCCCCGGTCCGTGCGCAACCGCTCGCCCGGCGCGGTCCAGTCGCCGGTGACGACGACCTCGTCGGCGGTGCGGGGCGCGCGGCCGGCGTCGAGGCGGTACGGGGCGAACGCGGCGGTGGACCACGGGTGGCCGACCAGGTCGCCGGGGGCGTGGCGGCTGTGGTCGCCGTGGTCGCCGTGGACGCGGACCGGGAAGGAACGGTCCTCGACGACGGTGCCGAGCTCTTTCAGGCGGGTCACGAGCGGCGCCGGTACGGGGTGGGGGCGCGCCAGCTTCTGCGTCTTCTCGCCGGAGGGCGTCGGCACGCGCAGGGTGTCCTGTCCCCGTACCACCACCGGTGCGGCGGCGAACCGCTCGGGTTCGCGGTCGGGCGCGTCCAGTGTGGAGGCCAGTGCCAGGCCCATGACCGTCAGGAGCGCTACTCCGAGGGAGAGGGCGACGAAGCTGCCGGTGAAGGCGGGCCAGCGGGTGCGTAGGGTGCGCAGGGCTGTGATCAGCACGGGGTGGCCTCCGGCCGGGGTGGGGTGGATGGTGCCGGTGTGAGCGGGAGGGGGTAGGGCGGGTAGGGCCTCGGTGTCGGTGGGGTGGGCCAGCGCTGGTGCGGGCGCGGGGGTGGGTCACGCGGCCCGGCGTTGCGGGGTGCCGCCTGCGCCCACCCGTGCCGCCCCAGCGGCACGACTGCCCGCAGCGGGGAGGGGGCAGCGACCGCCCGCAGCTACCGCGAGTGTGCGGCTGCTACGACGGGGACGGCTCCAGGCCGGTCAGGTGGGTGGCGATCGTGGTGGCGGTCGGGGCGGTGAGGTCGCCGTGTACGTGGCCGTCGACCAGGAAGACCACGCGGTCGGCGCAGGACGCGGCCACCGGGTCGTGGGTGACCATGACGACCGTCTGGCCGGTGTCGTCGACCATGCCGCGCAGCAGGGCCAGCACCTCCCGGCCGGTCCCGGAGTCCAGCGCCCCCGTCGGCTCGTCGGCGAACAGCACCTCCGGGCGGGTGATCAGGGCGCGGGCGAGGGCGACGCGTTGCTGCTGGCCGCCGGACAGTTCGGTCGGCCGGTGCCGGGCGCGGTCCGCGAGTCCGACCTGGCGCAGTGCCTCGCGCACCCGGCCCCGCGCGGGGCGACGGCCGGACAGCCGCAGCGGGAGCGCCACGTTCTGCGCGGCGGTCAGGGACGGCAGCAGGTTGAACGCCTGGAAGACGAAGCCGACGCGCTCCCGTCGCAGCAGGGTCAGCCGCCGCTCGCTCAGCCCCGTCAGCTCCGTGCCGCCGACCACGACCGACCCCGACGTGGGCCGGTCGAGACCGGCCGCGCACTGCAACAGGGTCGACTTGCCCGAGCCGGACGGTCCCATCACCGCGGTGAACGTGCCTCGCGGGAAGGTGAGGGAGACGTCGTCGAGGGCTGGCACCGCGCCGTCGCCCGCCCCGTACCGCCGGCTGACGGAGCGCAGCCGTACCGCGTCGTCGTCGCTGCCGTCCATGTCGTGCCCTCTCGCCGGTGCCGTATCGCTCGCTGACCGGCCCCAGACAACCGTTCGCGACCACGTCGGCGCAGTGCGGCAGGGGTGAGAAGAGGGGTAGGGCAGGCCATACCCCCGAGACGCCCACTGGGCCGATGGCCCCGGCGCGCGCACCGGCTCTACGGTGATCCGCATGCGTCCCCGCCCCCGCACCGGCCCCGGCACCGTGTGGCAGGCCCTGCCCGCCCGCGGCTACCTGCTCTCACCGTGGCCCTGGCGCGCCCTCGCCTACCTGGCGACCGGGGCGGTGGCCGGAGCCGCGACCCTGGTGGGCATCGTGGCCGCGGTCGCCGCAGGGGGCGTACTCGCCGTCGTCCTGGTGGGGTTGCCGCTGCTGGTGCTCACCGCCCTCGTCGGCATCCCCGTGGCCCGCCTGGAACGGCACCGGCTGCGCCTGATCGACCGCGCCCCCGCCCCCGCCCGCCCCGTACGGCAGCCGCCCGCCACCGGCCCGTGGCCCTGGCTGACCACCCGGCTGCGCGAGCGGGCGACCTGGCGGGAACTGGGCCACGCCCTCCTCTTCGCCCTCGTCCTGTGGCCGCTGGACGCGCTGGTCGTCGCGTTCGCGCTCGCCGCGCCCCTCCATCTCGCCGTCACCCCGCTGCTGATGGCCACGGCCGGCGGCGGCGAGGAGGCGAAGGTGCTCAAGCAGTGGACGGTCACCACCTGGCCGGCCGCGTCCGGCGTCGCCGCGCTCGGGCTGCTGCTCCTCGCCCTCGGCGGCTACGCGCTGGGCCTGGCGGCGGGCGCGCGGGCCGAGCTGACGCGCGTGCTCGTGGGCGCCCCGCGCGAGGACGACCAGGAGGCCAGGGTCGTCGAACTCACCCGCTCCCGCGTGCGGTTGGTGGACGCCTTCGAGGCCGAGCGGCGCCGCATCGAACGCGACCTGCACGACGGCGCCCAGCAGCGCCTGGTCGCCCTGACCATGGCCCTCGGCCTGGCCCGCCTGGACGCGCCGCCGGGACCGCTCGCCGACCAGCTCGCCAAGGCGCACGGCGAGGCGGGAAAGGCGCTGGAGGAGCTGCGCGAGCTGATCCACGGCATCCACCCGAAGGTCCTCGCCGACTACGGCCTGCCCGCGGCCGTCGCCGACGCCGCCGACCGTTCCGCCGTCCCCGTCGACGTCTCCCTGGAACTGCCCGGACGGCTGCCCCAGGCCGTGGAGGCCGCCGCCTACTTCGTGGTCTGCGAGGCCCTCGCCAACATCGGCAGGCACAGCGGCGCCACCCGCGCGGCGGTGACCGGCGGCCACCGTGACGGACGGCTCGTGCTGCGGGTCCGGGACGACGGCCGGGGCGGGGCGGACGCCGCGGCGGGCAGCGGGCTGACCGGACTGGCCGACCGGGTGTCGGTCCTGGATGGCAGACTCTCCCTGTCCAGCCCGCCGGGCGGACCGACCCTGCTGAGCGTGGAGATTCCGTGCGAGCCCTGCGATCCCCGCGACCACCGCGAGCGGACCGAGCCCTGCGCGTAGTGCTGGCCGAGGACAGCGTGCTGCTGCGGGACGGCCTGACCGGCCTGCTCGCCCGCTTCGGCCACGAGGTCGTGGCGGCCGTCGGCGACGCGGACGCCCTCGTCACCGCCGTACGGGAACACGACCCGGACATCGTCGTCACCGACGTCCGCATGCCGCCCGGCTTCCAGGACGAGGGCCTGCACGCGGCCGTACGCCTGCGCGGGGAGCGGCCCACGCTGCCCGTCCTCGTCCTCAGCCAGTACGTGCAGCGGACCTACGCCGCCGACCTGCTGGACTCCGGCGACGGCACCGGCGTCGGCTACCTGCTCAAGGACCGCGTCGGCCAGGTCGAGGAGTTCGTCGACGCGCTGGCCGAGGTGGCCGGCGGCGGCACGGTCGTCGACCCGGAGGTGGTACGCCAGTTGCTGCGCCGCCGCCGTGACCCGCTGGAGCGGCTCAGCCCGCGCGAGCGCGAGGTGCTGGCCCTGATCGCGGAGGGCCGGTCCAACGCGGCCATCGCCCGCGAACTCGTCGTCTCCGAGGCGGCCGTGGGCAAACACATCGGCAGCATCCTCACCAAGCTCGACCTGCCCCCGGCGACCGAGACCCACCGCAGGGTGCTGGCGGTGCTGACCTACCTGCGGGCCTGAGCGCGCTGCGCGCTGGTTCGGGCGCCACGGCCCGTGGCCCCGCGGCCGGTCAGTGCGGCAGGGCGATGCCGAACGCGTCGCCGTCACTGCCCGCAGTCCATCCCAGGTCGGCCTCGGCGAGGGCCTTGGCCGACTCCAGCGTGCCGGGCCGCACCTTGAGGACGGTGACCGTGCCGGCGCCGTTGCCGGGTGAACCGACCAGGGGCTCGCCCCGGCCGTTGCCGTCCGTGTCCAGGGCACCGACCGTCCAGCCGAAGTGATCGCCCTCGGACACGACTCCGGGCACGCCCGCCGTGTCCTGGTCGACCCACACCGCGCCCTTCGTGGTGATGCCCCCGGTGGCGTTGCCGAAGAGGACGAGGGCCGCTCCGGAGCCCTTCACCGAACCGATGGCCTCACTGCGCATGCCGACCACCAGGTCGTCCACACCGTCGCCGTCGAAGTCGCCCCCGGCGAGGGAGGCGGCGAAGTAGTCCTCGGTCTCGGGGCCGCCCGCGATCCCGGGGGTGTCCTGGTCGAAGAGCTTCACGCGGCTGTTGGCGGACATCCCGTGCGAGCCGCCGTAGAGCACGGCGAGTCGGCCCGCGGCGCCCTTGCCGCCGACCTGCTCGTCGGACACGCCGACGGCCACGTCCGCGTACGCGTCGTCGTTGAAGTGGCCCACCGCGAGGGCGCTGCCCGCGAACGCGCCGATGCCCGTGACATTGCCCGAGTCGACGTAGTCGCTGTCGGCCGGGGCGTCCTCGATGGGGCCGTACAGCACGTGCAGTGAGCCGCGGTCCGAACTGCCGGGGATCTGCTCGCCGATGGTCGCGACCACCAGGTCCCCGATGCCGTCACCGTTGACGTCGCCCACCGCCATCCGCTCCCCGAAGCGGTCCTCGGTCTCCGGGCCGCCGGGCACGTTGGGTGTGTTCTGGTCGAGCTGGACGGTGTCGGCGGCGTTGAGGCCGGAGGCGGTGCCGTGCATGAGCTTGATGGTGCCGGCGTTGGACTCGCCGCCCGCGAGGTCCAGGGGCTGGCCCACGACCAGGTCGCAGTAGCCGTCGCCGTCCACGTCGCCGGCGGCGAGCGAGTAGGCGAAGACCTCGTCCCAGCCGACCGTCCCGGGGTAGTCGGCGGTGTCCTCGGAGAAGGTCTCGGTGGTGCCGTTGTAAATGCCTCCGGAACCGCCGTAGTGCACGCTGAGCAGGCCGGCGCCCTCGGTGGTGCCCATCATCTCCAGCGGTGAGGACACCGCCAGGTCCGCGTAGCCGTCCGCGTCGAAGTCGCAACTGGCGACGGACTGGCCGAAGCCGTCGTCGGTCTCGGACGCGCCGCCCACGCCGGGGGAGTCCTGGTCGATGCGGACCGAGGTGCTCGCGGGGCCGGTGGAGGTGCCGTTGGCGATGACGACCGAACCGGCGCGCGGATGACCGCCCACCGAGTTGCCGGGCAGGCCCACGACAAGGTCGGGTGTGCCGTCACCGTTCAAGTCGTACGGCGCCGCGGCGCCGCCCGACCCGGCGGTGAGAACCGCCGCGGTCGCGGCGGCCGTGCAGACGAGCAGTGCGACGGCCGCGTACCAGACCCGGGGACGGCGCTTGGACGCTTTCTCTTCGGCCATGACTGCCTGACTGCCCTTCACTTCACTGCGGCCGCACGGAGGTTCCGGATGGCTCGAAGGCGTCGCCCGGACCTTGTGGCGGAGGTGTGGACCACTGTGGGGGAAATGCCCCCTCCACACGATGACGCCGCAGGTTATCCAGGTGATCGTCTCGACTTGATCACGGTCGTGGAGCGTATCGAGCGGGCTGCCGATGCTTGGCTGAAATTGTTTGTCGCAGGTCAGGCGGGGTAGCGGACGGTCTGGAGCTCCTGTGACCGGCCTGTGGAGGGCGGGCATGTCGGAGGATGTCGTTATAAATCCGTTGTCATGGTCATGGTTCAGTGGTCGCCCGATCATCTAGCGTGTACGCCGCCCGGGTGCCTCCCGCCTCTTCCGGTACGAGCGCACCCGGCCCCCTGCTTCCGGCCGATCGCCCCACCCGCGGGCGATCGGCCTTGTGGTTCCAAGGAGTTCCGTGCCCAGCCGCCCCCGCCACCGCTCCGGGCGCGCCAAGCGTGCCGTCGTCCTGACGTCCGGCAGCCTGCTGCTGGCACTGGGTGCCACCCTGCTGCCGCCGCCCGGGCTGACGCCGTTCGTGCACTCCGCCCAGGCCGCACCCTGGGACGACAGCACGCCGCCCGAGCAGCGCACCGGCACCGCGGCCGGTCGGAAGCACGAGGTGGGCGCGGGACGCACCGACGCCAACGGGCGGGGCGAGGCCGACCCCGCCCGCCTGGCGGTGGACGAGGACGCGCTGGCCCTGCACGACCCGGGCGCCGGGTTCACCCCCGTCGAACCGGAGATCACCACGCCCTCCCTGGCCCCCGGCAGCACGGACACGGACCGGCAGGCACCCACTGGCTACGATCCCGCCGCCAGTGTCGAGCTGCCGGGCGAACGCACCGCCACGTCCAAGGAGTTCCGCAACACCGACGGCACCCGCACCACCCGCGTCTACACCGAGCAGGTGCACTTCCGGGCCGCGGACGGCACCTGGCAGCCGATCGACACCTCACTCGTCCCGGCGGCCGACGCCGAGGGCACGCCGGTGACCACGGAGGCCGGTGACGACCGGCTCGCCGCCGCCGCCGACGACACCGGACTCACCCTGGGGACCCGCGGCGACGACCCCGCACTGGCCACGCTGCGGGTGGACGGCGGACGCCACGAGGTCGGCTTCGGTCTGGCGGGCGCGGCCGGCGCCAAGGCCGACGTCCGGGACGACACCGCGCACTACGAGGACATCCGCCGGGACTCCGACCTGGCCCTGGAGGCCGCACACGGAGCGGTCAAGGAGACGATCGTCCTCAACTCGCCCGACGCGCCCAGCACCTGGACGTTCCCGCTCAGCCTCGACGGACTCACCCCGTCGCTCGACGAGCACGGAGCCGTCCTGCTGAAGGACACGGCCGGCCGGACGCAGGCAGTCATCCCCAAGGGGTGGATGGAGGACTCCGGGCACGACGCGACGACCGGGGGCCCCGCCCTGTCCGGCGACGTCGACTACCGGCTCGTGGAGAGCGACGGACAGTGGTCGCTGAAGGTCCAGCTGGACGAGGCCTGGCTGGACTCCCCGGACCGCGTCTACCCGGTCCGGGTCGACCCCAGCGTCGACGACGTCGACGACAACGGCGACTCCTTCGTCCAGAACTCCTGGCCGGACAACAACTTCGCGGGCGACGACGAGCTCAAGATCGGCAGCTACGACGCCGGCACCAGCCGGGCCATCAGCTACCTCAAGTTCGACAACGTCACCAGCAGGCTGAGGAACCGCCACATCCTCGACGCCGACCTGCGCCTGTACAACGTCTGGTCCTCCAGCTGCAGCGCCCAGAAGATGACCGTCCACCGGGTGACCGGGTCCTGGAGTTCCACCACGGTCACCTGGAACAACCGCCCGCCCAGCTTCGACCACCAGATCGCCTCGGACTCCTTCGCCTACGGCGTCAACTGCGGCGGCTCCAAGTGGCGCGTCCTCGACCTCGGCAAGAAGGGCGTCGACCTGGTCGAGGGCTGGGTCCACGGGTCGATCGCCAACCAGGGCCTCGCTCTGTGGGCCGACTTCGACACCAGCGGCCCCTGGAAGCGGTTCGGCAGCGCCAACTCCGCCGACAAGCCCTACCTGACCGTCACCCACACCGGGTGGGGAGCGCAGTACACCGTCGGTTCCCAGACCGCCCCGCTGACCGGCGGCCAGAGCGGCGAGATCAACGTCAAGGTCAAGAACCTCGGCGACTTCACCTGGGAGCCGCTCGGCTGGAACGAGGTCCGGCTCGGCACCCGCGTACGCGACTACAGCACCGGCGAACTGATGGGACAGGAGGCCTTCACCCGCCTCAACGAGCGTCTCACTCCGGGCGACGACACCACGCTCGGCGCGCGGATACCCCCGCTGCCGCCGGGCAAGTACAAGGTCAGCTTCGATCTGCAGCGGCTGCGGGACCAGAGGTGGTTCTCCAGCGAGAAGGTGCCGGCCGCCACGATCAGCATCACCTCCCAGGACATCGGCCCGCGCATCACGGACGTGTACCCGAACCCGGGCGGACAGGTCGGCAGCCTCACCCCCGCCCTGTTCACCGACTCGGAGAGCATCGACCACTACCCCTCCGGGGCGGACATCGAGCACTACTTCGAGGTCTGCGCCGGTACAGCGAAGGCACCCACTGGCTGCGTGAACTCCGGCTGGACCGGGCGGCGGACCTGGAACGTGCCAGCCGGCAAGCTGACCTGGGGCAAGCAGTACCTGTGGCGGGTCAAGGCCCGGGAGAATGGCCTGTCGACCCCGCTCAGCCCCTTCTACACCTTCACCACCGCCGTCGAGCAGCCCGCCGTCACCTCGCACCTGGGCGGCCAGGGACCCGGCGGCTCGGGCCGGGAGATCGACCCCGGCATCGGCAACTACACCACGACCGACACCGACGCCACCGTCGCCACGGTCGGCCCCGGCCTGACCGTCACCCGCACCTACAACAGCCGTGACCCGCGCTCCGACAACGCCTTCGGCGCCGGCTGGTCCACCCGCTACGACATGCGGATCGAGCCGGACGGCGACGGCACCGGCAACGTGGTCGCCACCCTGCCCGCCGGCCGCCAGGTCCGTTTCGGCAAGAACCCCGACGGCAGCTACGCGCCCCCGTACGGCAGCTTCTCCACCCTGACCGCCGAAACCGGCGGCGGCTGGCGTCTCACCGACAAGGAGCAGACCGCCTACGTCTTCGACGCCGACGGCCGGCTCACCGGCACCACCGACTACCGGGGCCGCGCCCAGACCCTCGCCTACGACGCCGACGGCGACCTCACCACCGTCACGGCCACCGGCGGCCGGGCCCTGCGCCTGACCTGGGCCGACGGCCATGTGGCCACCGTGAGCACCGACCCGCCCACCACCGGCGCCGAGCCGCTGACCTGGACGTACACGTACGACGGCGACCGGCTCACGCTGGTCTGCGGCCCCGAGGACACCCTTGGCGCCTGCACCACATACGGCTACGGCGACGGCTCCCACCACCGCACCGTCGTCCACGACGCGGGCCCGTTCTCCTACTGGCGTCTCGACGAGGAGGACGGCGCCACCGACGCGGCCAGCGACCTGCCGCTCGACCGCGACGAGCACGCCGCCACCTACCGGGACGTCACGCTTGGCGGCGCCGGCGCGCTCGCGGGCAGCCCCGACACCTCGGCCGCCTTCAACGGCACCTCGTCCTACGTGCAACTGCCGGACCAGGTGGTCTCCGACACCCCGTACCTGACCGCCGAGCTGTGGTTCCGCACCACCGGCAGCGGTGTCCTGCTCAGCTACCAGGACCACACCCTGGAAGAGGCCACGACCGGCAAGTACACCCCAGCCCTGTACGTCGGCACGGACGGCAGGCTGCGCGGCGAGTTCTGGAACGGCACCTCCGCGCCCCTGACCTCCGCCGCCCCCGTCAACGACGGCGCCTGGCACCACGCGGCGCTCACCGCGGCGGGCAACACCCAGACCCTCTACCTCGACGGGAAGAAGACCGGCAGCCTCAGCGGCGAGATCACCCAGTACGACCAGCGCTTCGTCTACCTCGGCGCCGGCTACTGGAACAACTGGCCCGCCACCACCGGCACCGTCGGCCACTTCGCGGGCGACATCGACGAGGCCGCCGTCTACTCCCGTCCCCTGGGTGCCCGCACCGTCGCCGAGCACCACGCCGCCGCCCGGGTCGCCCAGCAGCTCACCAAGGTCACCCGGCCCGACGGCCGGACGCACGCCGAGGTCGTCTACGACACGGTCCACGACCGCGTGTCCGCGTACACCGACGCCAACGGCGGCACCTACCAGCTCTCCGACCTCGCCGTCACCGGCACCGAGGACGCCCTCGCCACCGACGATCAGCCGGCCGTCGCCGGGACCACCACCCTCACCGTCACCGTCACCGACCCCGACGAACGGAAGTCCGGCTACACCTACGACCCGCTGCAGGGTAACCGCCTGATCGCCCAGACCGACGCGCTCGGCCACACCGCGCGCTTCGCCTACGACACCGGCGGCTTCCTCGCGGCCACCACCGGACCCGACGGCTCGGTCACCCGGTTCGGCAACGACGAGCGCGGCAACCGGATCTCGCAGACGACCTGTCGCGAGACCGGCGACGACGGAACCTGCCACACCTCGTACAACAGCTACTTCCTGAACGCCGACGATCCGCTCGACCCCCGCAACGACCAGCTCACCGCTGTCCGCGACGCCCGCTCGGCGAGCGCGACGGACGACACCTACAAGACGACCCACGCCTACGACGCCCACGGTGACCGGACCTCCACCACCACCCCGGCCGGCACCGAGTCCTTCACCTTCACCGACGGCACCGAGACCGCCGTGGGCGGCGGCACGGTCCCAGCGGGCCTGCTCGCCACCAGCACCGACGCGCGGGGCGCGGTCACCCGCCGCCAGTACACGGCGGCCGGTGACCTGGCCAAGGTCACCGACCCCCGGGGCGCCGTCACCGAGTACACCTACGACGCCCTCGGCCGTGAGACCGGCACCAAGGCGGTGTCCGACGCGCACCCGGACGGCGTCGCCACGACCACCACGTACGACGGAGAGTCCCGCCCGCTGACGGTCACCGGCCCAGTCACCACCAATCAGGTCACCGGCACCGACCACCGGACCCGCACCACGTACACCTACGACGCCGACGGCCGAGTCCTGACGGAGTCCGTCTCCGACCTCCTCGACGGCGACACCACCCGCACCACGAAGCGCGCCTACGACACACACGGCCGACTCGCCACCCTCACAGGTCCCGAGGGCGCCGAGGAGACCTACGCCTACGACGTCTACGGCCGGCAGACCGGCCGCACCCTGCCGGGCGACCGGACGTTCCGGTACACCTACACGGCGCTGGGGTCCCTCGCCACGGTCACGCTGACCGGCTTCACCGGCGATCCAGGCGACCCCTCCGACCCCCGCGACGTGGTGCTCGACTCCTACGCGTACGACCAGGCCGGCCGCCTGGCCGAGCACACCGACGCGATGGGCCGCACCACCCGCCACACCTACTACGACGACGGTCTGCCCGCCCAGGAGATCCTCACCGGTTTCCACGACCCGGACGGCACCACCCGCGACCTGGTCCTCAGCGACCGCGCCTACGACGCCGCCGGCCACCTCGTCCGAGAGACCACTGGCAACGGCCGGGTCACCACCACCTACGAGGTGGACGCCGCCGGACGCGTCACCGCCGATGTCCTCGACCCGGGCGGCCTGGCCCGGCGCACCGCCTACACCTACGACGCCGCCGGCGGCGTCCGGACCGTCACCCGCACGGGCGGCACCCGCACCGAGAGGATCACCTACGACCGTGACACCGCTGGTGACCTGACCCGGCAGACGGTTGAGAACGGCACCGCCGACCTGGTCACCACGTACGAGGTCGACGACCGCGGCCTGGTGGTCTCCACCACCGGCCCGCGCGGCAACGCCGCCGGCGCGGACCCTGCCGCGTTCACCATCGAGCGCGCCTACGACGCGCTCGGCCGCCCGGTCCTCACCCGCGCGGCCCCGGTCACCGCCGAGACCCGGCAGACCGAGGCGGCGACGGTACGCCCCACCACCACCGTCGGCTACAACGCCTTCGGCGAGACCACCGACGTCAGCGACCCGAACGGCCACGTCACCCACACCGCGTACGACCGCGCGGGCCGCGCCACGAGCACGACCCTGCCCGACTACACTCCGCCCGGCGCCACGTCCGCGCTGCCCGGCACGGCGACCCGCGCCTACGACGCGGCGGGCAACCTGGTGAGCGAGACCGACCCCCTGGGCCGGGTCACGTCCTACGCCTACGACCAGCTCGGCAACCTCGCCCGGGTGACCCTGCCCGCTCCCGAGGAGGGCACCCCCGCCCCGGTGTCGACGTTCACCTACGACCTGCTGGGCGAGCAGCTGTCCACCACCGGCCCGACCGGCGCCCGCACCGAGGCCACCTACGACGACCTCGGTCGGCAGATCACCTCGACGGTGCTCGAACGCCGCCCGGCGCAGGGCGCGTTCACGACGACGTACACCTACGACGACGCGGGCAACCTGCGCACGACGAAGAGCCCGACCGGCCTGACCACCACCAGCACCTACAACGCGGCGGGAGACCCGCTCACCGTCACGGACACCGCGGGCGGTGTCACGGCGTACGGCTACGGCCCCACCGGCCTGCCCACCTCCGTGACGACCCCGCAGGGCCGCACCACGCGCACCACGTACGATCCGGCGGGTCGCGTGACGGAGGTCCGCGACGAGGACGGCGCGGGCAAGGTCCTGCGCACCACGACCTCCGCCTACGACGCGGCCGGCCACCCAGTCGCCGTCACCGACGCCCTCGGCCACACGGTCCACCAGACGTTCGACGCGACGGGGCGCCTGACCGAGCTGGTCGAGCCGGTCGACGCCGACACGTCGATCACCACGACCTACGGCTATGACGCGGCGGGCAACCGCACCCGTTTCACGGACGGCAGGAACAACACCACCTGGTACGGCTTCACCAGCAGGAACAGCCTGGAGTCGGTGGTGGAGCCCGCCACCGAGGCCCACCCGGACGTGCCAGACCGCACCTGGACGACCGTGTACGACGCGCTCGGCCTCCCGGTGAGGGAACTCCAGCCGGGCGGCGTGACGGTCGAGCGGACCTTCGACGCGCTGGGCCGCGTCACCCGGTCCACTGGTTCGGGCGCCGAGGCGGCGACGAGCCCGGACACCTACGGCTACGACGCGGCGGGCAGCCTCACCTCGGCGAGCGCGCCCGGTGGCACGAACACCTACACCTACGACGACCGCGGGAACCTGCTCTCCGCCGACGGCCCGTCCGGCACGGCGACCTTCGCCTACGACGAGGAGAGCCGTCTGACCGGCCGCACGGACGCGGCGGGACGTGGGACCTTCGGCTACGACGTCGCGGGCCGGCTGAAGACGGCTGCCGACCCGCTGACGGGAACGATCCGGACGTACGGCTACGACGCGGCCTCCCGTCTGACGTCGGTGGCGTACGGCAGCACCGGCGCGGCGCGCGGGTACGCCTACGACGTCCTGGACCGCGTCACCTCCGACACCTTGAAGGCACCGGGCGGTACGACGACGGCGTCCGCCGCCTACGCCTACGACGAGGCGTCCCGCCTCACGGGCGAGACCACCACGGGCACGGTGGGCGCGGGCTCCCAGACCTACGGTTACGACTGGGCGGGCCGGCTGACCGGCTGGACCGCCGCCGACGGCACCAAGACGGCGTACACGTGGGACGCGGCGGGCAACCGCACCGGCGCGGGCGGCGTGCCGGCGACGTACGACGCGCGCAACCGCCTGCTGGCGGCCGGGGACGTCACGTACACGTACTCGGCGCGCGGCACCCGTACCGGCAGCAGTGACGCGAGCGGCACCCACGCGGCGCGGTTCGACGCGCTGGGCCGGATGGTGGCGGCGGACGGCACGGCGTACCGGTACGACGCGCTGGGGCGCCTGGTACGACAGGGCGACGCGTCGCTGACGTACGCCGACCAGTCCAACGCCCCCGTCGCCACGGCTGCTGGGCCGGTCTTCCGCGACCCGTCCGGCCAGGCCCTGTCCACGGCGCACCCGGACGGTACGAACGCGGCGGCCCTGCTGTCCGACCTGCACGGCGACGTCGTCGGCGCCTTCACCGCCGCGACCGGCACGGTGACCGGGTCGAAGGGCTACTCCCCCTTCGGCCAGGTGACGGGTTCCTCGGGCAGCACCGGCCCGCTGGGCTACCAGGGCGAGTACACCGACCCGGGCACCGGACAGGTCAACATGCACGCCCGCTGGTACGACCCGGCGGCCGGCGGTTTCTCCTCCCGGGACTCCTGGACGCTGAGCCCCGCCCCGTCGGTCAACGCCAACCGGTACACCTACGCCGGCGGCAGTCCGTTGCTGAACACCGACCCCAGTGGGCACGACACCTGCTTCCTGGGCGTGTGCGTCGACATGGACTGGGTCAACAAGGGCATCGACGAGGCCGAGCGCTACGCCAACTCGGCGGGCAGCGCCGCCAGGTCCGGTGCCCGCTGGGTCACCCGGCACCCCGGCAAGGTGCTCAGGTTCGCCGGCAAGCGGGCCCTCGGACCGATCGGCTGGGCCTGGGACGCGTACGACCTGTACAAGAGCCTGACGAACAAGCCCAGGACCCACTTCGCCCCGATCCGCCCGTACAACAACTACTCCACGGGCCCCTACCGCGGCTCCCCGGTCAGTCCGGGCAGCGGCTACCGCATCGGCTACCTCGGCTCCGGTGGTGGTGGCGGAGGCGGCGGCGGTGGCCTCGGCCCGGGCGGCGGGCTCGGCCCGTGTGTCCACGGCTGTGTGGACGCCGGACCTCCGCCGCCCCCGCCCCCGCCTCCGTGGGCGGACATGATCGCCGACGCCCTGAGGAAGGAGGCGCCCAAGCCGGTCAGCAGGGCCACCACGGACAAGGAGTACGCCGAGTTCGTCGACGATTCGTTCACCACGGTGATCAAGGAATTCGAGACCTCGGCCAAGGACCTCGCGGCGTACTTCAAGTACTTCCCCGACAGCTCTGGCGTCTGCACGGGCGGCCTCATCGGTTTCCAGTGCTCCGGCAACGGGAACTTCCTCGACCCCGACACGGGCGCCGCCTACTGCAACCCCGCGGCTGGCTGGACCGTCGGCAACACCTGTCTGACCTCGGCCCACGGCAGCGGCGCCATGCCTGGGGGCTCCACCGGGCAGGCGGAGGACCGTGCGAGTGCCGCCGCGGCGCTGAAGGCACGTGTGGACGCCCTGCACCGGCTGCTCCCGAAGTCGGCGCAGGGCCGACGCTCCACGGCGATCATCAGGGCGATGGACCAAGAGGGGACCATCCACGATGTCGTGGGCTGGAGTGGTGACGCCAAGCGCGGTCTGGACCGCCTGATCAGGGAGGGGCTGCAGGGCAACGAGGAGATGGCCGACCGCGTCGCCGGCGATGCCGAGACCAGTGCGCTCAACCACATCCGCGACAGGAAATGGACCCCAGTGGCAGGCGCTGCGAACAGGCCGGTCTGTCCTTGGTGTCAGAACACGCTGTTCGACCTGTTCAGCAGTTCGGTCGGTCCTGCCCGCCTCGTCGGCCCCAGTGATCCGACTGCTATTCTGCGGCGCATCCGATCCGCCCCCGATGGCAGCAAGTTGACAGGGCAGAGTCAATTTATATGGGATTGAGCAGAGGGACTCATGTTTGATCGTGATCGTGCCGGGGCGGCAGTCGCGCATCTTTCCGCTCCGGCTCGGGGGAAACTGGCGACACTGTGTCTGGTGCGGATCGCCGGACTCGTCGACGGTGAATGGATTTCCGGGGAGTTTCCCGAAGTGGCCACATTGGTCGGAGATATCCGGTCCTACTCCATGGCACGGGCTGCGGAGCAGGTCACAGAAACGGATCCGGCCGACCTCGACCGACGTCTGCGTGCGTTCCTCGGCCCCGACGGCGAACCGTTCGAGGAACTCCCGGGCTGGGGGGCCTGGGCCATGGACATCGCGGCCCTGGGAGACTACGCGCTTCGCACATGGACGAGTCCCGCCGACAGCCTCGACCACACTTTCGAAGTCCTGCTGTCCGGCTACTCCATTGCCGGCTATCTGGAGGACGACTCTTCAAGTCCAGATGTCCCGAACCTGGGCGAGCAGGAATTCGAGCGGCAGATGAGTGATGCGGGGCTCCTCGACCAGGGCGTGGAATGGAACGCGCTCGTCGGCCCGTCGGTGGAACAGGCCCGTACTTATGAGCAGTGGCTGGGGTTCGTCGAAAGCTGACCACGGAGGCCGACCCGATCGGCGCCGGTACGTGTTCCGATGTGAGGCAGTACATGGCTGATGTCCCGCTCCCCGAACGTCCTGACGGCCCGTCCCACGAGCCATCCTCCATATCCGACGAGGAGTTGGAATCGTTCCTGCGGGAGGCCGCCGAAGGCGGTGGGGCCCCCGCGCCCAAGGAGCCGTCGGCGCGGGCGCGGATGGTGGCGGCCCGGCTGCGCGAGCAGGAGGAGCCCACGCCCTGGCGCGGCCCGCAACCCGCCCCGAAGCCCCGGCGCCGCTGGGGCGCGGTCGTCGGCGTGGTGGCGCTGGCGGCGGTCGCGGTGATCGCTCTGCGGCCCTCCCTGGTCACGGACCACTTCCCCGGCGGCGAGGCGGGGGCCGCCGCGTCGCCGGCGCCGCTGCCCGCCGAGACGGCGCGGCCGAGCGGTGCCCCCGGGGACACCGGCGGGTCGGAACAGGCCACGCGCGACGCACCGTTCCGCGGCTCGCCCGCCCTGCGCTGGGCCGAGGGAGCCGACGCCATCGAGCTGCCGGAGGCCAAGGCGGTGGCCGGGATGAGCAAGGCCGACGCGGAGCTGGCCCTGCGGCGCACCAAGGAGTTCCTGGTCGCCGCGAACCTCGATCCGGACGTGATCGCGGGTGGACGGCCCGACGAGGCGCTGGACCTGCTCGACCCCGAGGCGCAGAAGGACCTGCTGCCGGACCAGCGGCGGGGGCTGCGCGAGCCGTCGCGCGAACACGACCCTGTCGGCCTGTTCAGCCGGTTCGACCCGGACGAGGTGCGGCTCGCGGGCGACGTGGTCAAGGTGCGCGGCCGCATGTCGCTGGCCGGGGGCAAGCCGGGCGAGATCAAGGTGCACGCCGACTACACCTTCGTGTACCCGCTGGTGAGGGCCGAGGGCGGCGACCACGTCGAGCGCACCATCGTGCGCCGGGAGATCACGACGCTGCTGCTGGACCCCGACCGCTGGTACGCCACGGAGGGCAAGCTCGCGATCCACGAGTACAAGGTCAACACGTTCAACACCGCCTGCGCGGTGTACGACGGCTACCTGCACCCCGTCTTCCCCGAGGACCGGGAGCGGGCGACCGGGCCCTCGGTCGACCCGTACGACCGCAGCGGGGAGTTGAGGGACACGCAGGGCGAGGAGTGCGGCACGGTCACCCGCACCTGACCCGGGCCGGCCCGTACGACGACGTGACCGGGCCCGGGCGCTCTCCCTCACGCACGCCCGGACCCGTCCCCCGTTGTCCCCTGTGGGGGTCAGTGGGGTGTCACACTCGCTGCCACAGCGCGGGAACGTTGGGCGGCTCCCAGCCCGCGTAGGCCTGGTGGCCCTGAAGGCAGCGGTAGGTGGCGCCGCCGTACGTCACGGTGTCGCCCGCCTGGTAGACGGTGCCGGCCGCCCAGGTGCCGCCGGGCTCCTCGCCGCCGTCGTCACCGCCACCGTCGTCACCGCCGCCGGTCGTCTTGAGCGTGAGCCCGTAGTTCTGCAGCAGCGCGTTGATCGGCTGGAAGAAGGTCTCACCGCCACTCCGGCAGTCGCCGGAGCCGCCCGAGGTGACGCCCTGCGCCTGGCTGCCCGAGATGAAGGAGCCGCCGGAGTCACCGGGCTCGGCGCACACCGTGGTCCTGGTGACCGGGGAGATGGTGCCTTCCTGGTAGGTGACGCTGGTGTTGAGCTGCGCCACGGTGCCGCAGTGCCAGCCGGTCGTGGAGCCGGACCGGCAGACGGACGCGCCGACCGGGGACACCGTGGAACCGGTGACCTGGACGTTCTGCCCACCGGCGCCGAGCACGTACGGGGTCGCCGTCCAGCTGGAGTTGGTGGCCACCCACGCCATGTCGCGGCCGGGGAAGATCGAGCCCTGGAAGGTGCCCTGGGCCACCCGGTTGGCGCCCGTCGTGCTGGCTCCCGCCCGGCCGCAGTGGCCCGCGGTGGCGAAGCCCTGCTGGGTGCCCTTGGTGACCGGGAAGCCGATCGAGCAGCGACTGCTGTTGTTGATGTAGTACGCCTCGCCGCCGCGCAGGTCGTAGAAGGTGCGCGGCCGCTCGGTGCGCTTCTCGACGCGGGAGAGGGAGTCGTCGACACCGGCCGCCACGAGCAGCTTGTGGGCCGCGGCCGGTCGTATCGCCTCGACGACCACGGCGTTGGTGCGCGTGTCGACGTACCAGACGGGCGCGTCGGCGGTGTTCAGACCGGCCGCCGCCTTGTCCATGCGGGCCTTGGCCGCGTCCAGGTCGGCGAGCGAGTGGCGTACGACCTTCGCCTCGGCACCGCGCGCCTCGATCGCCGCGACGTCGGCCGCGTCGGTCGTCGCCACGGTCAGCGTGGCGGACTCGGCACCGCGCACCCAGGCGCCCGCGAAGTCCGCGCCGAGCGCGGCCCGCAGCCGGCCCGCCGTGGCGCCGGCGTCGGCCTCGTTGGCCAGGCGGCGCTCGGCCTGCCGGCGGTCGAGGCCGAGGTCCCGCTGCATGGCCTTGAGCAGAGCGGGCGGCGCGGCGTCGGTGCGCAGCGTCTCGGCCGCGGTGGGGGCCGCGTCGGCGGGTGCCGTCCCGGCGCTCGCGGAGCCGCTGAGCCCGGCCACGAGCAGGGCCGCGGTCGCGGCTACGGCGGCACCCATGGCTCTGCGGTGTCGGAGTCGGTGGTGCATGGGGGATCTCCTCGGTCTCGGTGGGGAGGTGCCGAAACCGTAGGGAGGGACGCCCGGCCGCCATAAGAGCTCAGTCGTCCCTCCCCCCGGCGTTATGGAACGCCGGCGCACGCCGCCTCACGGAACCCGGTGTGCCGACATCCACTCCGTGTAGCTGTCGCTGTTCGCCGCCACGCTCGCGTGCGCCATGCGCGCCTGGGCGAGTACGGCGGTCGCGGTGTCCTGCCGCTGCGTCGCCGCGTGCCAGCCCAGCAGGTGCCGCCAGGTCAGCGGGGTGCCGGTGAGCGGACGGGTCACGGTCCGGGGCGTGGTCGGAAAGGTCGCCCGGCACAGCCCGACCGCCCGCCCCACCTGCACCAGGTGGACGACGGAGGCGGTGTCCGTCTCGTACATGCGGCGCGGGGTGAAACCGGCGCGGGCGCAGGACGCGGTGAAGCAGTCGCCGAAACAGCCGTCGCCGGGTACGCAGGCCCACTCCTCGTCCGCCAGGTCGGTCAGGTCCACCTCGGCGCGGTCGGCGAGCGGGTGACCGTCCGGCATCATGACGAACACCGGGTCCACGGCGACCTCCCGCCACACCAGCCCCTCGCCGCCGGGCGGCGACGCGGTGCCGCAGGTCCCGGCCAGGGCGAAGTCCAACCGCCCCTCCTCCAGCTGACCGGCCAGCTCACGCTCGGACCAGGAGGTGCAGGTCGTCATCCGGGCGTCGGGCGCCACACCGGCCAGCCGGTCGAGGAGGGCGCCCAGTAAGGGCCCGTGGGTGCCGCCGATCCGCAGCCGCTCCGTCGTACGCGGCGCCCGGGCGAACCGGGCCGCCTCCTGCTGCAGCTCGGTCACCGCCGGGAGCACGATCCGGCTCCGCTCCAGCACCAGTTCGCCCAGCGCGGTGGCCCGTACGCCGTGCCGGCCCCGGACGAACAGCGCGCCGCCCAGGGCCCGTTCGATCCGCTTGAGCTGTGCGCTCAACGCGGGCTGCGCGAGCCCGAGAGCCGTCGCCGCCCTGGTGAGACTGCCGGCGTCGGCGATGGCACGGACCGTCTTGAGATGCCGCAACTCCAGCTCCATGAGGGGAGCTTGCGACGCGGGGAGGGCGGGGGCAAGGGGTTGGTACGGACCTGTGGAGGAAACTTCAAGTACTTGCGTCCTCGTGCGCCGCGAGCAGCTCCCGCGTCCGGCGCAGCAGGGTCTCCCGTACGGCGTCGGGTGCCAGGACGCGCAACGGCGTGCCGAGACTCGCCAGATACCCGGCCAGCCCCTCCGCACTGGATCCGCCGACCTCGACGACGGTGGCGTCCGGACCGTCGGCCCGGTGCAGCCCGACCGTGGCGGGAATCAGCCGCAGCGCCTGCTCCATGGGCACCGGCAGCCGGACGGTGGCCAGCACCGCGTACGGCCCGGTCGCGCTCGCGCGGGACACGAGGAGCGCCGGATCGGGCAGCGGTTCGGTGAACTCGACGGACCGCCCGGTCGGTTGCAGCCGCTCGACCCGGTCGGCCCGGAAGGTCCGCCACTCGCCCCGCGCGACATCCCGCGCCACGAAGTACCAGCGCCGCCCGGTGTGCACGAGCCGGTACGGGTCGACGTCCCGCACACTGGCCCGCCCCTCCCAGTCCCGGTACGCCATCCGCGCCCGCTCGCCCCGCCGGCACGCGGCCGCCAGCTCCAGCAGCGTCCCGGCCGCGACCTGCGGTTCCCCGGCCGCCCTCGGCGTCTGCACGAACGCGTCGTCCATGTCCCCGAGCCGCTCCGCGACCCGCCGGGGCAGCACCTGCCGCAGCTTCAGCAGCGCCGACAGCGCGGCCTGGTCCCCGCCGAGCGCCCCGCTCAGCGCGGCCTCCCGCAGCCCGACGGCCACGGCGAGGGCCTCCTCGTCGTCCAGGATCAACGGCGGTGTCCGCGTCCCCGGCCGCAGCCGGTAACCGCCCCACGGACCGGGGTCGGAGTCGACGGCGTACCCCAGCTCCCGCAGCCGCGCCACGTCCCGCCGCACGGTCCGGTCCGTGACCTCCATCCGCTCTGCGAGCTCACCACAGGTCCAGGCGGGACGGACGGCGAGCAGGGAGACCAGTCGCAGCAGCCGGGCGGAAGTACTGAGCACGGTGGTGAAGTCTGCCACCGAATGGCGAATGACCAGGACCGAACCTGTCCTGGTCACGTCCTACGGTTCCTTCCATGACGACAACGGAGAACACCCCCGCCCCTTCCGCCCCGGCCTTCCGCTACTCGGCCGTCACCTTCGACTGCTCCGACCCCGCCGAGATGGCCCGCTTCTGGGGCGAGGCCCTCGGTCTCACCGTCGCCTTCCACACGGACGACTTCTACTTCCTCGGCGGCAAGGACGGCGCCGCCGGCCTCGGCTTCCACCGCCTCCCCGACTACCGCCCGCCGACCTGGCCCGGCACCGACCAGGAGAAGCAGGCCCACATCGACATCGCCGCCGACGACCTGGACGAAGGCGAGGCCCGCCTGCTGGCCCTGGGCGCGACGAAGCCCGACTTCCAGCCGTCACCGGACCGCTGGCGGGTCCTGCTGGACCCGGCCGGGCATCCGTTCTGCGTTTCCACGGTGGCTTGAGGGCGGGAACGGAAGCCGTTCAGTAGACGAAACCGCGCATGAGGCCGCTCACGTTGGGGGACCGGAAGTCCGGGGTAGCGGCACCGGCCGGGACCACTCCGACACAGACCTCGCTGCCGCCTGACCGGCGGTACGGCTGGGGCCGTAGTGGGGGACAAGGGACGCCACGTTCCGTACCTGGGCGTGCACCGGCTCAGAAGCCTAGGTAGGTGAACATCCCGCCGGGGACCGCGATGTCGCCGCCCCTCGGATCGCCTTCGCTGTACGCACGGCCGTGCAGGTACTGGGCTTCCGCTGCTCTGACCAGCTCGGCGGCCTTGCGTTCCACAGCGGTGAGAAAGACGGGCGGGGCGGTGCGGGCGGCTTCCTCCGCGCCGAAGGCGTACTCCCAGGCCCAGCTCAAGCGTGTACTGCCTTCATCGCCTCGTCCAGGACCGCGCTCAGCTCTCGCAGGGCTTCACGGGCCACGTCCGCGTCCTCGTGTTCCAGGTTGTCCTTGGCCCGGGTGTGGCGGGCCGCGAGGTCGGGTCGACGGGCGATCTCGATGTCACGGGCCCACGCCAGGGCCCAGCTGCGTACCGGGCTGAGGGACTGCCATTCCAAAGCCTTGGCGAACGCTTCTTCCTTGGTCTGCTGCATCTCCGGCAGACGTCCGGGCGCGACGACGGCGAGGGCGGCGCGCAGCGCGTCCGGCGTCTGTTCGGGGCGGGGGACCAGCTCGTGTCCGTGGTCGGCCTGAGTGCTCATGAAGTCCTCCCGGGAGTGCTGGGGAATCGGGACGCGAACATCGAGGCGTGTTTCTCCTGGTCAACGAGCGGGTGAAGGGACATGCCCAGGGGGCGTCCCGGGTGGTGCGTCGCCTGTGGTCGTGCGGCAGTCGCGGCAGCGGCTCTCGGGGGCGGGCGCCCGGAAGCCGCGGTCGCAGCCCTCGCAGTTCTGGAGTGGGTGGCGCGGCGGCGGTACGGCGGCCGACGGCGTGCGGAACGGCGGCGGTGGTGGCAGCCGGTCGGCGAGGCGGTGAGCCAGGAGGGCGGCCGGGCGGCGCAGGGGCTCGTCAGGGAGGCCGGCGGTCAGGGCGTCCCGTACGGCGCCGGGGGCGACGTCCCGCTCCAGCCAGGCCGCGACCCCTGGGACCAGGTGAGCCGTGTCCGTCGCGGAGAGCAGCAGCCGGGCGTCGCGTCGTCGCAGGTCGGCCAGGAGGTCGAGGGCCGTCTGAAGGAGGGCTGGGGCGGTGCTGCTCGGCCGCGGTACAGCGGGGAGCGCCTTGGGTCCCGCACGGCGTGGCGGCGGAGGCGTGCGCTTCGCGGGCGGGCAGCCCGTGTCGGCTGCTTCTCGCCGGTGACGGGGCTGGTTGCAGGAGACGGTGCGGGTGACGATCCGGCCGGTCTCCGTGCGGTGGCGCTCGCGGCGCAGGTAGCCGTGGGCCTCCAGCTCGCGCAGGGCGGCGGCGATACGGGTCGGGCCCTCCGGAAAGCGGGCGGCGAGCGACTTGATGTCGGCGCCCGCGCCGGTGGGCAGCGACTGGAGGTGGCAGCTCAGGCCGATCGCGAGCAGCGACAGCTCCTTGTGCTGGACCAGGTGGTTGCCGATCACCACGAAGCGGGTGGTGTGGCGGGTGTTGTCGTGGGAGATGCCGCCGCCGTGGCGACGCGTACGGGTCGGATTGTCGGCGGGGGCTGACTGGGCGCGCGGGGGCGCGCTAGGGTTTTGGACATCCATCGGGAAGGTCCTTTGCTTTGCTTCCTGGGTGGTAGGCCCTCGCACCGGGATGCCAGTCCCAGCGGGGGCCGATGTCTTTTCGGTTGTTTGCGCTGAGAGTAGGGGAGTTGGGGACCCGGAAATCCAGCTCAACCAGTGATGTTCACCCACCCGAGTGACGACGCGCCTCGGGCGGGAGGGGTGGGGCTTGGTTGGGGTCATTTCCCCCGGTTTCTTGTCTTGGTAGGGCGCCGACGGCACCGGAACCTCAGAACGTGGGTTCCGGTGGCGTACAGCGCAGTTCCGCCCAGACCGTCTTGCGCGGGAACCGGCCCTCGGTCACTCCCCAGCGGTGCGCCAACGCCTCCACGAGGAGCAGGCCGCGGCCGGATTCCGCGTCGGGGGACGGCTCTTGCGTGGCGGGGAGTTCCTGGCCCCTGGTGTCGGTGACCTCGACGCGGAGGATGTCGCCGACGACGTAGAGCGTGAGCCGGAAATCGCGGCCGGGGACGCGCCCGTGGTCCGCCGCGTTGTTGGCCAGCTCGGCGACGAGGAGGCGGGCCGGGTCCAGGGGCAGTCCCCAGGAACGCAGCTGCTCCGTGGCGAGCAGACGGGCCAGCCGGGCTCCGCGTGGCGTGGGGGACAACTGCACGCTGAAGTTGCGGACGGATGCGCTGAGTTCGGTGATGGATTTCTGGTTCACGTCACTCAGCGTCGCGATGTGTGCGTACCGTGAGAAGTGACTCAGCGGGTACGTACGGTGACTGTCCGGCGCTTGTCCAGTGGTGTCGGAGCTGTCGGGGAAGGGACAGGGGATGACGGTCGAGACGGACGAGTCGGGGTGGGAGGTCGACCCCGACGACGAGTGGGGCGTCGCGGTCATCACCACGGTGGGACGGCAGTTGAAGCTCCGCCGCGAGGCGGCGGGCATGCGGGCCGGCGACTTCGGCGTGGCGGTCGGGTACGGCGAGGACCTGGTCTACAAGGTCGAGGGCGGCAAGCGGATTCCCCGGCAGGAGTATCTGGACAGGGCCGACGAGGTGCTAGGCGCCGATGGGCTCATCTCGGCGGCCTGGGAGGACGTGAAGAAGGTCCGGTACCCGAAGAAGGTTCGGGAGCTGGGGAAGTTGGAGGCGAAGGCTGTCGAGATCGCGCTGTACGAGTGCCACATCGTCCCCGGCCTGTTGCAGACACGGGACCACGCGCGTGCTGTGATCGGGGCGGCTCAACCGCCGTACTCGCCGGACGACGTGGAACGCATGGTGGCCGCGCGACTGGCCAGGCAGACGGTATTCGAGCGCGAGCCGGCTCCAGCGCTGAGTTTCGTCCTGGAAGAGGGCCCTCTGCGACGCCCCATTGGCGGCACAATGGTCTGGCGTGAGCAGCTCGAACGCCTGTTGGAGCTGGGGCGGTTGCACAACGTCGTGCTTCAGGTGATGCGGACGGGTTGTGATACCCACTCCGGCCTGGACGGGAGGATCGAGTTGCTGAAGTTCCCGGACGGCACGGCGGTGGGGCGCTCCGACGGAGCCTTCAACAACCGGCCGGTCACCGAGCCCAGACACCTGCGCATCCTTGAGTTGCGGTATGGCACGATCCGGGCTCAGGCGCTCTCACCAGGGGAGTCGCTGGCGTACATCGAGCAACTGCTGGGAGAGACATGATCCGCGAGGCCGAACTGGTCTGGTTTAAGAGCAGCTACAGCGGCGGCAATGACGGCAACTCCTGCGTAGAACTGGCGTTGACCCCCACCGCGATCCACGTCCGTGACTCCAAGACCGCCGACGGCCCCCGCCTGACGCTCACCCCCGCTGCCTGGGCGACGTTCCTGCCGTACGCGTCGCGGCGCTGACCGTCGGTTCGACGACCTCCTGCGTGCCGACCACCGACAGCAGCTCCAGCAGCCCCGCGCTGTCGGTCCCGACGGCCGGGGTGAACCAGAGGAGCCGCTGGCGCCCGTCCTCGCTGAAGAGGTGGAGGCAGTTGACCTCGATCAGGCCCAGCGTGGGATGGACGAGGCGCTTGCGGTCCTCCCGCCGTCGGAAGGCCACGTCGTGGTCGGCCCACAGCGCGGCGAACTCGGGGGAGACGCGGAGCAGCGTGCGGATCATCGAGCCGACCTCCGCGTCGTCCGCGTCCCGGCGCCCGGCGGCGGCCCGCAGATCGGCGACGAAGGAGCGGGACTTCTCCTCGTGGTCGTCCTCCGGGTACAGGCGCCGCGCGTCGGGTTCGGTGAACCACCGGTGGACGAGGCTGGCCCTGGGCCCCCGGAAACCGGACTGGTCCCCGAGCAGCGCCACCGCCAGCGGATTCTGTACGAGGGTGACGTGCAGGTCGGTGATCACCTGCGCCGGGGTCGAGTCCAGCCGCCCCAGCAGGTCCAGCATGCCGGGGTGGACGTGCGACGCGGCCCCGCCCTGCACGGGCACCGGCCGGTCGGCGATCCGGTACAGGTAGTCCCGCTCGTCGCCGGACAGCCGCAGCGCACGCGCCAGCGCGGCCAGCATCTGCTCGGACGGCTGGGACCCGGCGCCCCGCTCCAGCTCGTTGTAGTAGTCCACCGACGCCCCGGCGAGGTGCGCGACCTCCTCGCGGCGCAGCCCCGGCACCCGGCGGCGCGGCCCCGACGGAAGTCCGACGTCGGCCGGGCGGATCCGCTCCCGCCGCGACCGCAGGAAAGCTCCCAGCTCGGCGTACTTCACAGCGCTCATGCCGTCCATTCTGCGCCGGGCCGGGCCGGTGACCCAGGGGATGGCATCCCCTGGCTGCGCGGGCGGGCCGGGCGCATCGTGGACGCATGACCACGAACACCAACCAAGACACGGCGGCGGTCACCCGCGTGGCGATCGTCACCGGCGGGTCGCGCGGCATCGGCCGTGCCGTGTCGCAGAAGCTCGCCGAGGACGGCCTGGCCGTTGTCGTGAACTACGCCCGGGACACCGCGTCCGCCGACGAGACGGTGACGGCGATCGCCGAGGCCGGCGGACGCGCCGTCGCCGTACAGGCCGACGTGGCGGAGGAGAAGGAGATCGCCGCGCTGTTCGACCGGGCGGAACAGGAGTACGGCGGCGTCGACGTGGTGGTGAACTCGGCCGGCCGGATGTCCCTGTCGACCATCGCCGACCTGGACCTGGCGGCGCTGGACGCCATGCACCGCACCAACATCCGCGGCACCTTCGTCGTCGCGAGGGAGGCGGCCCGGCGCCTGCGGGCTGGGGGCTCCTTCGTGGGCTTCTCGACGTCCGTCGTCGGCACGCAGTTCCCGACCTACGGCGCGTACGCGGCGAGCAAGGGCGCCGTGGAGACGATGACGATGATCCTGGCGCGCGAGCTGCGCGGACGGGACGTCACCGTGAACACGGTCGCCCCCGGCCCGACGGCCACGGACCTGTTCCTCACCGGCAAGACCGAGGAACAGATCGACCGGCTCGCGAAGACCCCGCCCCTGGAGCGGCTGGGCACCCCGGAGGACATCGCCGAGGTGGTCGCCTTCCTGTCCAGCCCCGCCGGTCACTGGGTGAACGGCCAGATCCTGCGCGCCAACGGAGGAATGATCTGAGATGCCCTTCGCACACTTCAAGGTCCCCGCGGACACGCTCACGGCCGAGGACAAGAAGAAGATCATCGAGCGCACCACCGACCTCTACGCCGAGATCTACGGCGAACGGGCCCGTCCCACGACCGTGGTCCTCGTCGACGAGGTGCCCGACGGCGGCTGGGGCGTCGCCGGCAACGTGCTGACCGCCGAGATGCTCAACGGCGGGGGAGACTGACACGATCCCTCCGAGGGGTGGCGCTCGTGGCGCTCCGTGCTCACTATCACCCGAAATGCGAAAACTGCGTCTCACATAGTGATCGCACTCTGCTCCGGGTGCTGGCGTGGATGTTTACATGCGCGTAACACTTAAGTGTCCCGCGCGCGGCAACGGCGCCGAGCGCCCACCACCGGACCCGACCGGACAGGCGTGCCACCGTGCACCACGCGTGTGCGCCGGCGCATCACGTGGACGTGTGTCCCGTGGCCGTGCCCCCGTGCTCCCTGCCCGGTCTCCGGTGTCCAGCCGTGCCAGAAAGGGCCCACGTGACGACGCGAAGCGAGACGCAGAGCACCCTCACCCACCTGCTCACCGAGATCGAGCACCGCAATCCGGCCCAGCCCGAGTTCCACCAGGCCGCCCACGAGGTGCTGGAGACCCTGGCCCCGGTCGTCGCGGCCCGCCCCGAGTACGCCGAGCCGGGCCTGATCGAGCGGCTGGTGGAGCCGGAGCGCCAGGTGATCTTCCGGGTGCCGTGGCAGGACGACCAGGGGCGCGTCCACGTCAACCGCGGCTTCCGCGTCGAGTTCAACAGCGCGCTCGGCCCCTACAAGGGCGGTCTGCGCTTCCACCCCTCCGTCAACCTGGGCGTCATCAAGTTCCTGGGCTTCGAGCAGATCTTCAAGAACGCGCTGACCGGCCTCGGCATCGGCGGCGGCAAGGGCGGCAGCGACTTCGACCCGCACGGGCGCAGCGACGCCGAGGTCATGCGGTTCTGCCAGTCGTTCATGACGGAGCTGTACCGCCACATCGGCGAGCACACCGACGTCCCCGCCGGTGACATCGGCGTCGGCGGCCGCGAGATCGGCTACCTCTTCGGCCAGTACCGCCGGATCACCAACCGCTGGGAGGCCGGCGTCCTCACCGGCAAGGGCCAGGGCTGGGGCGGCTCGCTGATCCGCCCGGAGGCGACGGGCTACGGCAACGTGCTCTTCGCGGCGGCGATGCTGCGCGAGCGCGGGGAGGACCTGGAGGGCCAGACCGCGGTCGTCTCGGGCTCCGGCAACGTCGCGATCTACACCATCGAGAAGCTGACCGCCCTCGGTGCCAACGCGATCACCTGCTCGGACTCCTCCGGCTACGTCGTCGACGAGAAGGGCATCGACCTCGACCTGCTCAAGCAGATCAAGGAGGTCGAGCGGGGCCGCGTCGACGCGTACGCCGAGCGCCGGGGCGCCTCGGCCCACTTCGTCGCCGGCGGCAGCGTCTGGGACGTCCCGGCCGACCTGGCCCTCCCGTCGGCCACGCAGAACGAGCTGACCGAGGCCGACGCCGAGACGCTGATCCGCAACGGCGTGAAGGCGGTCTCCGAGGGCGCGAACATGCCGACGACCCCCGAGGCCGTCCACCTCCTCCAGAAGGCCGGTGTCGCCTTCGGCCCCGGCAAGGCGGCCAACGCGGGCGGCGTCGCGGTCAGCGCCCTGGAGATGGCGCAGAACCACGCCCGTACGGCGTGGACGGCCCAGCGCGTGGAGGAGGAGCTGGCGACGATCATGGCCAACATCCACACCACCTGCCACGAAACCGCCGAGCGCTACGACGCCCCGGGCGACTACGTCACCGGCGCGAACATCGCGGGCTTCGAGCGGGTGGCCGACGCGATGCTGGCGCAGGGCGTCATCTGACGGACGCGTCCGCGAGAACACGGGCGGCGGTGTGCCCCGTATGGCCCTGGTGGCCGTCCGGGGCACCCGACGACACTGGCGCCCATGCGGAAACTCTCCCTCGACGCCCTCGCCCGCGAACACCTCGAACAGGCCGCGGCCTCCTCCAGCGGCCGCAGCGCCACCACGGTCCACGGCGGCCACGAGCTGGTCCTGCGCCAGACCCTCCTCGCCCTGACCGCCGGCACCACCCTCGCCGAACACGAGAACCCCGGCGAGGCGACCGTCCAGGTCCTGCGCGGCCGCGTCCGCCTCACCAGCGGCGACGATTCCTGGGAGGGCCGCACGGGCGACCTCATCCTGATCCCCCCGGCCCGCCACAGCCTGGATGCCCTGGAGGACTCGGCAATCCTGCTGACGGTGGCGAAGCGCTGAGCGACTCGCCCATCAGCTGCGGCAATGCCTCAGTGGTCGGAGTAGCTGAAGTCGCCCACGGTCCAGGCGCTGACGTCCTCGATCGCCACGCGGTACATCCCGCCGGTCTCCGGGATGCCCATCGTGCCCTGGAGGATCCGGGCGACGTGGAAGTGCAGGTGCGTGGGCGCCGCCGCCGTCTCCGCCGGAGCGTCGAACACGGCGGAGAAGGCGCCCAGGTCAGTGGAGCCGGTCAGTACCTCCGACACCCTCTGGCGCCACACGGACTCGGGGGCCAGACGACCGGTGATGACGGCGCCGTGGGTGACCACGGTCAAGGACATGCGACTGCTCTGCGCGGACTCCACACGGGCAGCAATGTCAAGGAGCAGCTCATCGGGCTTCGACATGAGTACGGATTTTATCCGCAGGCCCGTCCGCTCGAAACGGCCGGCCGGTGGCACTACCGGGCAGGGCGGGCGGTACTTCCCGGCTCGCCCCGGGATGCCCCGGCGCCACCGCGGCGCAGCTCCTCGTTGATGCGCTGAGCCTCTTCGAGCTGGTCTTCCAGGATGATGATGCGACAGGCCGCGTCGATGGACGTTCCCTGGTCGACCATCTCGCGGGCGCGAGCGGCGATGCGCAGCTGGTAGCGGGAGTAGCGGCGATGTCCCCCCTCCGAGCGCAGGGGCGTGATCAGCCGGGCCTCGCCCAGGGCGCGCAGGAAGGCCGGCGTGGTGCCCAGCATCTCGGCCGCCCGCCCCATGGTGTACGCGGGGTAGTCGTCGTCGTCGATCGGGTCGAGCGGTGTGTCTGCGGTCATCTGCACCTCTGTTTGTGGAACGCGTCGAGGGGCCTTGGTGCCGTACGGCACCAAGGCCCCGAGGGATTTGTAACACCATCCGCCGGCCTACTGCACGGCCGGCCTTCTGTTGCGGGATCGCGGATGCGTGACCGTGAGACCACCTTCCGTTCCGGGGTCTGCGGTACCCGGTGAGAACGTGCTCGCCGGGCGATCCTGATGGCGTCCTCCTCCTTCTTCTTCTCTGTTCGCATGCGGGCAGTTCGTCTCTGCCGCGCCCTACGGACTTTCTTGGCTACGACAGAAGACTAACCACAGCCGCAGCCGCATGTCTACATCAGCCACTACAGATTTTCCCCCAAGCAGGTGAGTGACTTTCTGTACCGGGAGAGCACGCGGCGCCCGCCGCGCCCCCCGTACCGGACACCACCAGCCCCCGGGCCGCCGATCAGTGGGACGATGACGCTTCAGCCGATCGAGCGACGCGCGGGGAGGCCGGGCACGACATGGCCCGTTACACGGAGGCACTGACCGTCGAACGGGGCGGTTTCCGTATCAAGGTCCCGGACTCCTGGTGGGAGTTCGACGTACGCCCGGAGTCCCGGGACGACTCGATCCGCCGCATGGTCGACGACCGAATACGCCGGCACCCGGAACTGAAGCCCTCCCGGTCCGCGTACGTCACCTTCCTCCAGAAGGCGGCGTCCGACGCGTGGAAGTCGGGTGCGCTGTACTGCGGTTGCATGGCCGAGAGCTTCGGCGGCGACACCCCGATCACCGGCTCGGTCACCGTCTCCCTGGTCGGCGGCCGCACGTCCTCCGGCGACCCCCTCCCCACCGACCCGGCCGCCATCGCCGGCCAGTTGGCGGCCAAGGAAGCCAGGAAGCCCGGCGACTCCTGGCGCAAGGTCACCACGGTCGACATCCCCGGCGTCGGCCCCGC
This sequence comes from Streptomyces sp. KPB2, assembly GCF_003950055.1. Taxonomy (NCBI): domain Bacteria; kingdom Bacillati; phylum Actinomycetota; class Actinomycetes; order Kitasatosporales; family Streptomycetaceae; genus Streptomyces; species Streptomyces sp. KPB2. Next base: position 3,385,232 of record NZ_CP034353.1, on the reverse strand, counting down.
CGCCCGCACCCAGGGCGTCGAGGACATCCCGGTCCCGGACGACGCCCTGAACCGCACGGTCCGCGCGGTCCTCATGCAGACGTACATCCCGGTCCCCGGCCAGGAGGGCAAGGTCGCCCTGGTGTCGGGCAGCAGCCAGGTCCTCGACCTCGCGGACTCCTTCTTCGACATCTTCGACGCGATCACGTCCACGTTCCGGTTCGTGGGCTGAGGGGGGCGGGGGAGCGGTGACCGCGGAGTTCGTCCTCGACCTGGACGAGGGCATGCTGGAGTACTTCCGCGAGATGGCGAACGTCCTCGTGGACCGCTGCGGCATCTCCCGCCCCGAGGCGGTGGCGAGGATCAACCGCCAGTACGCGGACCTGGAGATCGCCCCGTACCCGGACCTCATGTGCCACGAGGCACCGGAGTTCTGGGCCCTGTCCGCCTACTACGGCCGTGGCGACCACCTGCTCCCCCCGACCGGCGACCCGGACGCCGACGCCCACATCGACTTCTCCCGCCTGCCGATCCATCCGGCCCCGGCCCGGGACTCGCGCTTCTGGACGCTGAACGGATGAGACGGCGGTGGATGTCACGCACGGAGCAAGTGCTCCGCCGAGCGGGCTGGCGCCCGGGCCGCTCGGTCCCCACGGCCACCTGGGAGTCGATCCTCCATGACCGCGGCTCCTTCGTCGCCTATGACGCCGCACGCCGCTTCCTCTCCGAATTCGGCGGCCTGGTGACGTACGGCTGGCCCGCCGACTCGATCACCACGTCGGCGGCCATCCGGTTCGATCCCCTCGTGGCGGAGTGGCAGCACGAGCGTCTGGCGGAGGCGGGCAGGGACGCGGGAGCGCGCTTGTACCCCGTGGGTGCCAGCGACGAGGGCGTCGGCTTGTTGGGCATGAGCGAGGCCGGCGCGCTCCACCTCGTGAGGGACCGAGTGAAGTTGCTGGCCTCGACCACCGACAGGGCCCTGGACCGCCTCGTGGATGCCCACAGGCACCGGTCCCACCTCTGGGTCCCTGCCGAGCCTCGGTCCGATCACGCGTTCTGGCAGCGGCTCGACACCGCGGTCACCGGCCCGGAGGCCGGTCCGGACGCGAAGCCGCGGTGGTCCGGGGAAACGGAACGGTTGCTGAGGGCGGGCGGCTGGTTTCCGGATCGGTCGGTCCCCACCGACACGTGGGAGGGCATTCTGCTGGAGATCGGCCAGTTCGAGATGCCCGAATCCGCCAGGCGTTTCCTGGCCGAGTTCGGTGCCGTGACAGTGCCCTACCGGAGCCCACGGACGTCGATGCCCTGTCCGGAATTTTCTCTGGACCCGCTGCTGGCCTTCTGGGACGCCGAGATCATCGAAGACCTCAGTGAACAGGCGGGCGTCACTCTCTACCCCATCGGCATGCGCGACCGCAGGAACCGGCACCTGCTCATGGCCGAGGACGGCGCGGTCTACGAGGGCATGGACTCGGTCTGGCTGCTGGCCCCCACTCCGGACCAGGCCGTGGAGCGCCTCACCGGAGGGGTCGGCAGAGTGGCGTAGGCCACTGACAACTCGGCGCAGTCGGCAACGCACTTGGCGCCCTGGCCGGCGGAGCCGTCTTTCTTCGAACTTCTGCGCCTTGTAAGTTCACGTGTGCGTACAGGCGTTGATGATGCGGCGCGTGAGTTGACGGGGGTTGCGGGGATGGTGGGCCACAGGCCGAGTGACTGGCATGTCCTGGACCTGGACAAGGACCCGACGCCGGGGGATCCACAGCGGGTGCGCACGCTCGCCAAGACGCTGCACGACTTCGCCGACGACGTCTCGGAGGCGTTGCGTCTGGTGAAGGGCATGGCGGGCGAGACGCGGACCTCAACTACATCAAGAAGTGAGAACTTCGCCGTCAGGGTGCTGGCCACCCCGCCCCCGAGCCGGAGCGAAGGCGCCGGCGAAGCCTTGGGTTGCATCAGAGTGGGGGAGTTCGAGGAGCGTTTCCCCATGAGCCTGAGCCACTGGAGCGTCGTCCAGTATGAAGCGAGCTGGCGGCGATGCCTGGGGCTACTCGTCGAAGGTGGGCCGGACACGACATCGTGCCTCGTCACGTCGATCACAGACCCGGCGAACAGTAACTTTCTCTTCTGCTGGCCCCTGTACAGATCCGGAAGCGTCATCTACGTGCAGAACTCGATCATCTTCCTGAACGAACTGGCGGAGGAGTTCGCTCCCGACGAGCCCTGGCGCTTCGTGGAGCCGCGGTCCACGGTCGACGAAGACGGGCAGGCGATCTCCGAGTGGCGGACGACCGTTCAGGACGTGGAGGAGTTCCTCCGTACTGGGGCGCTCTGAGGCGCGTCGGTACACCCCCTCGGTGACGTGGGGTACAGTCATCCGCTTCGATTGGCCAGCCCCGCGCCCCGTATGGCAGACTAGCGGGGTTGCTCGGTCGAGTGCCGATGCTGCGCGCCTCCCGCCGGGGGGACCGGAAGCGAGTCCCACAGTACTCGTCGTCCCTGTTCAGGGGCGGACGTACGGGAATCTTCCGGGAAGCGTCAGCGGGGTTCCGGCCAGGCACCCGGTGGGCCTCTCGCCCCCGGTCCGCGGTTCCGGAAGGGCCCGCACTCCCATTGCAGGGAAGTCCCGAAAAGGGACATCCATGTCAGCGGGAGCGCGACACGCCCGACCGCGTGGGTCGGAGGGGGAGCGGAATGGACAAGGACCACCGGGTCCAGAGCGTTACGAGAGACAGGACTACTGAGTAGCCATGGCGGGACAGAAGATCCGCATCCGGCTCAAGGCCTACGACCACGAGGTCATCGACTCCTCGGCGAAGAAGATCGTCGAGACGGTGACCCGCACTGGTGCGTCGGTCGCGGGCCCGGTGCCGCTGCCCACTGAGAAGAACGTGTACTGCGTCATCAAGTCGCCGCACAAGTACAAGGACTCGCGCGAGCACTTCGAGATGCGCACGCACAAGCGCCTGATCGACATCCTCGACCCGACCCCCAAGACCGTTGACTCTCTGATGCGACTCGACCTCCCGGCCGGTGTCGACATCGAGATCAAGCTCTGAGGCCGGTGATCTGAAGATGACGAAGCAGATCAAGGGCATCCTGGGCGAGAAGCTCGGCATGACGCAGGTGTGGGACGAGAACAACCGCGTTGTTCCGGTCACCGTCGTCAAGGCCGGCCCCAACGTCGTCACCCAGGTCCGCACGAACGACGTCGACGGCTACGAGTCCGTCCAGATCGCGTTCGGCGAGATCGACCCGCGCAAGGTGAACAAGCCCCTCAAGGGCCACTTCGCCAAGGCCGACGTCACCCCCCGCCGCCACCTCGTCGAGATCCGTACGGCCGACGCCGCCGAGTACACCCTCGGTCAGGAAGTCACCGCCGAGGTCTTCGAGGCCGGCATCAAGGTCGACGTGACCGGCAAGAGCAAGGGCAAGGGCTTCGCCGGTGTCATGAAGCGTCACAACTTCAAGGGCCTCGGCGCCGGACACGGCACCCAGCGCAAGCACCGCTCGCCCGGTTCCATCGGTGGCTGCGCCACCCCGGGCCGCGTGTTCAAGGGCCTCCGCATGGCCGGCCGCATGGGCAACGAGCGGGTCACCACCCAGAACCTGACCGTCCACGCCGTTGACGCGGAGAAGGGTCTGCTGCTCATCAAGGGCGCGGTTCCCGGTCCGAACGGCGGCCTCGTCCTGGTCCGCACCGCGGCCAAGGGGGCCTGAGGTAACCGATGAGCACTGTTGACATCCTTTCGCCGGCCGGCGAGAAGACCGGAAGCGTCGAGCTGCCCGAGGGCATCTTCGGCGTGGAGAAGGTCAGCATTCCGCTGATCCACCAGGTCGTCGTCGCGCAGCTGGCCGCTGCCCGTCAGGGCACGCACAAGACCAAGACCCGCGGCGAGGTCCGTGGTGGCGGCAAGAAGCCGTACCGCCAGAAGGGCACCGGCCGCGCCCGTCAGGGTTCGACCCGTGCGCCGCAGTTCGCCGGCGGTGGCGTCGTCCACGGTCCCGTGCCGCGTGACTACTCGCAGCGGACCCCGAAGAAGATGAAGGCCGCGGCCCTGCGCCACGCCCTCACCGACCGGGCCCGCCACAACCGCATCCACGTCGTCTCCGGCGTCATCGAGGGCGAGACCCCGTCCACGAAGGCCGCCCGGACGCTGTTCGGCAAGATCTCGGAGCGCAAGAACCTGCTCCTGGTCGCCGACCGCAGCGACGAGGCCGCGTGGCTGTCCGCCCGCAACCTGCCCCAGATCCACATCCTGGAGCCGGGCCAGCTGAACACGTACGACGTTCTCGTCTCGGACGACGTGGTCTTCACCCAGGCCGCCTTCGAGTCCTTCGTGTCCGGCCCCAAGGCTGCTGACACCGAAGGGAGCGAGGCCTGATGGCTACGCGTCACCCGAGCATCGCCTCCAAGGCGGCCAAGGCCGCCAAGGCCGCGCGCGTCGCCAAGGCGCGCCGCCACGAGGCCGAGGGCAAGAACACCGTCGTCACCCCGGCCAGCAAGGCGTTCACGGACCCCCGTGACGTGCTGCTGAAGCCGGTCGTGTCCGAGAAGAGCTACGCGCTCCTCGACGAGAACAAGTACACGTTCATCGTCGCGCCGGGCTCCAACAAGACCCAGATCAAGGAGGCCGTCCAGGCGGTCTTCTCGGTCAAGGTCACCGGGGTCAACACGATCAACCGCCAGGGCAAGCGGAAGCGGACCCGCACGGGCTTCGGCAAGCGTGCCGACAGCAAGCGCGCGATCGTGACCCTCGCCGAGGGCGACCGTATCGACATCTTCGGCGGTCCGACCTCCTGACGGAGGTCCGGATCGTCCGGAATCGGACGAGGACTGAGAAATGGGAATCCGCAAGTACAAGCCGACGACGCCGGGCCGCCGTGGCTCCTCCGTCGCCGACTTCGTCGAGGTCACGCGGTCCACGCCGGAGAAGTCGCTGGTCCGCCCGCTGCACAGCAAGGGCGGCCGTAACAACGCCGGTCGTGTGACCGTTCGCCACCAGGGTGGCGGACACAAGCGCGCCTACCGCGTCATCGACTTCCGTCGGCACGACAAGGACGGCGTGCCGGCGAAGGTCGCGCACATCGAGTACGACCCCAACCGCACCGCGCGCATCGCGCTGCTGCACTACGCCGACGGCGAGAAGCGCTACATCCTCGCCCCGCGCAACCTGCAGCAGGGCGACCGCGTCGAGAACGGTCCCGGGGCCGACATCAAGCCGGGCAACAACCTGGCGCTCCGCAACATCCCGGTCGGTACCACGATCCACGCGATCGAGCTCCGTCCCGGTGGCGGCGCCAAGTTCGCCCGCTCCGCCGGTGCCTCCGTGCAGCTGCTCGCGAAGGAGGGCTCGATGGCCCACCTGCGCATGCCGTCCGGAGAGATCCGCCTGGTCGACCAGCGCTGCCGCGCCACGGTCGGCGAGGTCGGCAACGCCGAGCAGAGCAACATCAACTGGGGCAAGGCGGGCCGCAAGCGGTGGCTGGGCGTTCGCCCGACCGTCCGTGGTGTGGTCATGAACCCGGTGGACCACCCGCACGGTGGTGGTGAGGGCCGGACCTCCGGTGGTCGTCACCCCGTGTCCCCGTGGGGCAAGAAGGAAGGCCGTACTCGTTCGCCCAAGAAGGCGTCGAACAAGTACATCGTCCGCCGCCGCAAGACGAACAAGAAGCGCTAAGGACGGGTTGAGATGCCTCGTAGCTTGAAGAAGGGACCCTTCGTCGACGACCACCTGATCAAGAAGGTGGACACGCAGAACGAAGCCGGTACCAAGAACGTCATCAAGACCTGGTCCCGTCGCTCGATGATCGTCCCGGCGATGCTCGGCCACACGATCGCGGTGCACAACGGCAAGACCCACATCCCGGTGTTTGTCACCGAGTCCATGGTCGGCCACAAGCTCGGCGAGTTCTCGCCGACGCGCACCTTCCGGGGTCACGTCAAGGACGACCGGAAGTCGAAGCGCCGCTAACAGCGGGGTGGAATGACCATGACAAACACTGAAGGGACAACCATGGAAGCCAGGGCCCAGGCGCGGTACATCCGCGTCACGCCCATGAAGGCCCGCCGCGTGGTGGACCTCATCCGTGGCATGGATGCCACGGAGGCTCAGGCGGTCCTGCGTTTCGCCCCGCAGGCCGCGAGCGTGCCGGTCGGCAAGGTGCTGGACAGCGCCATCGCCAACGCCGCGCACAACTACGACCACACCGACGCCGACAGCCTCTTCATTTCCGAGGCGTACGTCGACGAGGGCCCGACCCTGAAGCGGTTCCGTCCGCGCGCCCAGGGCCGCGCCTACCGGATCCGCAAGCGGACCAGCCACATCACCGTGGTCGTCAGCAGCAAGGAAGGAACCCGGTAATGGGCCAGAAGGTAAACCCGCACGGGTTCCGGCTCGGTGTCACGACCGACTTCAAGTCGCGTTGGTACGCCGACAAGCTGTACAAGGACTACGTCAAGGAAGACGTCGCCATCCGTCGGATGCTGACGTCCGGCATGGAGCGCGCCGGCATCTCCAAGGTCGAGATCGAGCGCACCCGTGACCGCGTCCGCGTGGACATCCACACGGCTCGTCCGGGCATCGTCATCGGCCGCCGCGGTGCGGAGGCCGACAAGATCCGCGGTCAGCTCGAGAAGCTCACCGGCAAGCAGGTCCAGCTGAACATCCTCGAGGTCAAGAGCCCCGAGACCGATGCCCAGCTGGTCGCCCAGGCCGTCGCCGAGCAGCTCTCCTCCCGCGTCTCCTTCCGTCGCGCCATGCGCAAGAGCATGCAGGGCACGATGAAGGCCGGCGCCAAGGGCATCAAGATCCAGTGCGGTGGCCGCCTCGGTGGCGCCGAGATGTCCCGCTCGGAGTTCTACCGCGAGGGCCGTGTGCCCCTGCACACGCTCCGCGCGAACGTGGACTACGGCTTCTTCGAGGCCAAGACGACCTTCGGCCGCATCGGTGTGAAGGTCTGGATCTACAAGGGCGACGTCAAGAACATCGCCGAGGTCCGCGCCGAGAACGCCGCCGCCCGCGCCGGCAACCGTCCGGCCCGTGGCGGCAGCGACCGCCCGGCCCGCGGTGGCCGCGGTGGCGAGCGTCGTGGGCGCAAGCCGCAGCAGCAGCAGGCTCCGGCCGCCGAGGCCCCCAAGGCCGACGCGCCCGCCGCTGCCGCTCCGGCTGAGAGCACCGGAACGGAGGCCTGACCGTCATGCTGATCCCCCGTAGGGTCAAGCACCGCAAGCAGCACCACCCGAAGCGCCGTGGTATGGCCAAGGGCGGTACGCAGGTTGCGTTCGGCGAGTACGGCATCCAGGCCCTCACGCCGGCGTACGTGACCAACCGCCAGATCGAGGCGGCCCGTATCGCGATGACCCGCCACATCAAGCGTGGCGGCAAGGTCTGGATCAACATCTACCCGGACCGCCCGCTCACGAAGAAGCCGGCCGAGACCCGCATGGGTTCCGGTAAGGGTTCTCCGGAGTGGTGGATCGCGAACGTGCACCCGGGTCGGGTCATGTTCGAGCTGTCCTACCCCAACGAGAAGATCGCCCGTGAGGCGCTGACCCGTGCGGCCCACAAGCTGCCGATGAAGTGCCGGATCGTCAAGCGCGAGGCAGGTGAAGCGTGATGTCGGCCGGTACCAAGGCGTCCGAGCTGCGCGAGCTGGGCAACGAGGAGCTTCTGGCGAAGCTCCGCGAGGCCAAGGAAGAGCTGTTCAACCTCCGCTTCCAGGCGGCCACGGGTCAGCTCGAGAACCATGGCCGTCTCAAGGCGGTCCGCAAGGACATCGCCCGGATCTACACCCTCATGCGTGAGCGTGAGCTCGGCATCGAGACGGTGGAGAACGCCTGATGAGCGAGAGCAACGTGACTGAAGAGACGAAGGCCGCCCGCGGCTTCCGCAAGACCCGTGAGGGTCTGGTCGTCAGCGACAAGATGGACAAGACCGTCGTCGTCGCCGTCGAGGACCGCGTCAAGCACGCGCTGTACGGCAAGGTCATCCGCCGTACGGAGAAGCTGAAGGCGCACGACGAGCAGAACGCCGCGGGTGTCGGCGACCGCGTCCTCCTCATGGAGACCCGGCCGCTGTCCGCGACGAAGCGCTGGCGCGTCGTCGAGATCCTCGAGAAGGCCAAGTAAAAGATCTCCTGCGGGGCATTCCCCACAGGACAGTTCCGCCAGGCTCCGGGAGCCGCTCACCCAGGTGATCGGCTCCCGGGGAACCGGCAGACATTCAGGAGATAGACGTGATCCAGCAGGAGTCGCGACTGCGCGTCGCCGACAACACGGGTGCGAAGGAAATCCTCACCATCCGTGTGCTCGGTGGCTCCGGTCGCCGCTACGCGGGTATCGGTGACGTCATCGTCGCCACCGTCAAGGACGCGATCCCCGGTGGCAACGTGAAGAAGGGTGACGTCGTCAAGGCGGTCATCGTTCGCACCGTCAAGGAGCGCCGCCGTCCGGACGGCTCGTACATCCGCTTCGACGAGAACGCCGCCGTCATTCTGAAGAACGACGGCGACCCTCGTGGCACCCGTATCTTCGGCCCGGTCGGCCGTGAGCTGCGCGAGAAGAAGTTCATGAAGATCATCTCCCTCGCGCCGGAGGTGCTGTGAGCATGAAGATCAAGAAGGGCGACCTGGTCCAGGTCATCACCGGTAAGGACAAGGGCAAGCAGGGCAAGGTCATCGCGGCCTTCCCCCGCGAGGACCGCGTCCTGGTCGAGGGTGTCAACCGGGTCAAGAAGCACACCAAGGCCGGTCCGACCGCTCGCGGTTCGCAGGCCGGCGGCATCGTGACCACCGAGGCCCCGATCCACGTCTCCAACGTCCAGCTGGTCGTGGAGAAGGACGGCAACAAGGTCGTCACGCGCGTCGGTTACCGCTTCGACGACGAGGGCAACAAGATCCGCGTTGCCAAGCGGACGGGTGAGGACATCTGATGGCTACCACCACCACTCCGCGTCTGAAGACGAAGTACCGCGAGGAGATCGCGGGCAAGCTGCGTGAGGAGTTCTCCTACGAGAACGTCATGCAGATCCCCGGCCTCGTGAAGATCGTGGTCAACATGGGTGTCGGCGACGCCGCCCGTGACTCGAAGCTGATCGAGGGCGCGATCCGCGACCTGACCACCATCACCGGTCAGAAGCCGGCCGTCACCAAGGCCCGCAAGTCCATCGCGCAGTTCAAGCTGCGTGAGGGTCAGCCGATCGGTGCCCACGTCACGCTCCGTGGCGACCGCATGTGGGAGTTCCTGGACCGCACCCTGTCGCTCGCGCTGCCGCGCATCCGCGACTTCCGCGGCCTGTCCCCCAAGCAGTTCGACGGCCGTGGCAACTACACCTTCGGTCTCACCGAGCAGGTCATGTTCCACGAGATCGACCAGGACAAGATCGACCGCACCCGGGGTATGGACATCACCGTGGTGACCACGGCGACCAACGACGCTGAGGGCCGTGCGCTCCTCCGTCACCTCGGCTTCCCCTTCAAGGAGGCGTGAGCGAGATGGCGAAGAAGGCTCTGATTGCCAAGGCTGCTCGTAAGCCCAAGTTCGGTGTCCGCGGCTACACGCGCTGCCAGCGCTGCGGCCGTCCGCACTCCGTCTACCGCAAGTTCGGCCTGTGCCGCGTGTGCCTTCGTGAGATGGCTCACCGTGGCGAGCTGCCGGGCGTGACCAAGAGCTCCTGGTAATCCGGTAATCCCGGGTTATTCAGACTCTCGGTAAGCATCTGGGTCGGCAGAGGCCCGCCTCCGCATGCCGTAGGCTTGCGGGGTTGGGCGTCTGCCGCGCCCGTACGACTTACTACGCCGTAGGTCCACCGCGCCGCACCCGTCCCGTCTCGGATCGGGGAGAGGGATGGCGCACCAGGAAACCCCGGCGAGAGAGGCCGAAGGCCAATTCATGACCATGACTGATCCGATCGCAGACATGCTTACGCGTCTGCGGAACGCGAACTCGGCGTACCACGACTCCGTGACGATGCCGGCGTCCAAGATCAAGTCTCACATCGCGGAGATCCTCCAGCAGGAGGGCTTCATCACGGGCTGGAAGACCGAGGACGCCGAGGTCGGCAAGAACCTCGTCCTCGAGCTGAAGTTCGGCCCGAACCGTGAGCGCTCCATCGCGGGCATCAAGCGGATCTCCAAGCCCGGTCTCCGGGTTTACGCGAAGTCCACCAACCTGCCCAAGGTGCTGGGCGGCCTCGGCGTGGCGATCATCTCCACGTCCCACGGGCTCCTCACCGACAAGCAGGCCGGCAAGAAGGGCGTAGGCGGAGAAGTCCTCGCCTACGTCTGGTAACGGAAGGGAACGGAGGAAACAGCTATGTCGCGCATCGGCAAGCTCCCCATCGCGGTTCCCGCCGGCGTGGACGTCACCATCGACGGCCGTACGGTCTCGGTCAAGGGCCCCAAGGGCACGCTGACCCACACCGTCGTGGCGCCGATCGACATCGCCAAGGGTGAGGACGGCGTTCTGAACGTCACCCGCCCCAACGACGAGCGTCAGAGCAAGGCCCTGCACGGCCTGTCCCGCACGCTGGTGGCGAACATGATCACCGGCGTGACCCAGGGTTACGTGAAGAAGCTCGAGATCAGCGGTGTCGGTTACCGCGTGCTCGCCAAGGGTTCGAACCTGGAGTTCTCCCTCGGCTACAGCCACCCGATCCTCGTCGAGGCCCCCGAGGGAATCACCTTCAAGGTGGAGAACCCGACCCACTTCTCGGTCGAGGGCATCGACAAGCAGAAGGTCGGCGAGGTTGCGGCCAACATCCGCAAGCTGCGCAAGCCCGACCCGTACAAGGCCAAGGGCGTCAAGTACGAGGGCGAAGTCATCCGCCGCAAGGTCGGAAAGGCGGGTAAGTAAGCCATGGCATACGGACAGAAGATCCTCAAGGGCGACGCCTACAAGCGCGCCGCGATCAAGCGCCGCCACATCCGGATTCGCAAGAATCTCTCGGGTACGGCGGAGCGTCCCCGTCTGGTCGTTACCCGCTCGAACCGCCACATCGTCGCCCAGGTGATCGACGACATCAAGGGTCACACCCTTGCGTCGGCGTCCACCCTGGACACGTCGATCCGCGGCGGCGAGGCCGACAAGTCCGCGCAGGCCAAGCAGGTCGGCGCCCTGGTCGCCGAGCGCGCCAAGGCCGCCGGCATCGAGGCCGTCGTGTTCGACCGTGGTGGCAACCAGTACGCCGGGCGCATCGCCGCCCTGGCGGACGCCGCCCGCGAAGCCGGTCTGAAGTTCTGAGCCGGTTCCGTAACGCTAGCGGAAACAGAGAGAGGTAATTCCAATGGCTGGACCCCAGCGCCGCGGCAGCGGTGCCGGTGGCGGCGAGCGGCGGGACCGGAAGGGCCGTGACGGTGGCGCAGGTGCCGCCGAGAAGACCGCTTACGTTGAGCGCGTCGTCGCGATCAACCGCGTCGCCAAGGTTGTGAAGGGTGGTCGTCGCTTCAGCTTCACCGCGCTGGTCGTGGTGGGCGACGGTGACGGCACCGTGGGTGTCGGATACGGCAAGGCCAAGGAGGTGCCGGCCGCCATCGCCAAGGGCGTTGAGGAGGCCAAGAAGCACTTCTTCAAGGTCCCCCGCATCCAGGGCACCATCCCGCACCCCATCCAGGGTGAGAAGGCTGCCGGCGTCGTGCTGCTCAAGCCCGCGTCCCCCGGTACCGGTGTGATCGCCGGTGGTCCGGTGCGCGCCGTGCTCGAGTGCGCCGGTATCCACGACGTGCTGTCGAAGTCGCTCGGCTCCGACAACCAGATCAACATCGTGCACGCGACCGTGGAGGCCCTCAAGGGCCTGCAGCGTCCCGAGGAGATCGCGGCCCGCCGTGGTCTGCCGCTCGAGGACGTCGCCCCCGCGGCTCTTCTCCGTGCGCGTGCCGGGGCGGGTGCGTAATCATGGCGCAGCTCAAGATTACGCAGGTCAAGTCCTACATCGGCAGCAAGCAGAACCACCGTGACACCCTGCGTTCCCTTGGTCTCAAGGGGATCAACACGCAGGTCGTCAAGGAGGACCGCCCCGAGTTCCGCGGCATGGTGCACACCGTCCGCCACCTCGTGACGGTCGAGGAGGTCGACTGATCATGGCGGAGCAGAACCCGCTCAAGATCCACAACCTCCGTCCCGCCCCGGGCGCCAAGACCGCCAAGACCCGTGTCGGTCGTGGTGAGGCGTCGAAGGGTAAGACGGCCGGTCGTGGTACGAAGGGTACGAAGGCCCGTTACCAGGTTCCGGAGCGCTTCGAGGGTGGCCAGATGCCCCTCCATATGCGCCTTCCGAAGCTGAAGGGCTTCAAGAACCCGTTCAAGACCGAGTTCCAGGTCGTGAACCTCGACAAGCTGGCCGCGCTGTACCCCGAGGGTGGCGAGGTCACCGTCGAGGGCCTGGTGGCCAAGGGTGCCGTTCGCAAGAACAGCCTCGTCAAGGTCCTCGGCCAGGGCGAGATCTCCGTGGCGCTGCAGGTGACGGTCGACGCCGTCTCCGGCTCCGCCAAGGAGAAGATCACCGCCGCCGGCGGTACCGTCACCGAGCTCGTCTGAACCCATCAGGCGTCTCGATGACTTGAGCGATCCCAACCGGGGATGCCCCACAAAAGGGGTATCCCCGGTTGGTCGTTCCAAGGGCATAGGTCCCGCCGGTAAGGTGGCCTGCGCTGCCCTCTTTCACGGGTGTCTCACATGAGGCACTCTGGGCGGCGGTTCAGCGTTACCCACTTAGCCGTCCACTTATCAGTCGTCAGTCGAACCTCAAGACCGTCACCCTTGACGCAGTAGCGCGGGGGTCGCAGGAGGCACCGTGCTTACCGCGTTCGCCCGGGCGTTCAAGACGCCCGACCTGCGCAAGAAGCTGTTCTTCACGCTCGGCATCATCGTGGTGTACCGGCTCGGTACCCACATCCCCATTCCAGGCGTCGACTACAAGAACGTCCAGGAGTGTGTGGACCAGGCGTCCGGCAACCAGGGCCTCTTCGGCCTGGTCAACATGTTCAGCGGTGGCGCCCTGCTGCAGATCACGGTCTTCGCGCTCGGCATCATGCCGTACATCACGGCGAGCATCATTCTTCAGCTGCTGACCGTCGTGATCCCGCGCCTGGAAGCCCTCAAGAAGGAGGGCCAGGCCGGCACGGCGAAGATCACGCAGTACACCCGCTACCTGACCGTCGCGCTCGCCATCCTCCAGGGCACCGGCCTGGTGGCCACCGCCCGCAGCGGCGCCCTGTTCTCCGGCTGCACCGTCGCCGGCCAGATCGTGCCCGACCAGGCGATCTTCACCACCATCGTCATGGTGATCTGCATGACCGCCGGTACGGCCGTCGTCATGTGGCTCGGCGAGCTGATCACCGACCGCGGCATCGGCAACGGCATGTCGATCCTGATGTTCATCTCGATCGCCGCGACCTTCCCCTCCGCCCTGTGGGCCATCAAGACCTCGGGCGACCTGGCGGGCGGCTGGATCGAGTTCGGCACCGTCCTGCTGGTCGGCTTCGTCATGGTCGGCCTGGTCGTCTTCGTGGAGCAGGCCCAGCGCCGCATCCCGGTGCAGTACGCGAAGCGCATGATCGGCCGCCGTTCCTACGGCGGTACGTCGACGTACATCCCGCTCAAGGTGAACCAGGCGGGCGTCATCCCCGTCATCTTCGCCTCGTCGCTGCTCTACATCCCGGCGCTGATCGTCCAGTTCTCCGGCTCGACATCGGGCTGGGCCGTCTGGATCCAGAAGAACCTCGCGGACACCGCGGCGACGCCGCACATCATCCTGTACTTCTTCCTGATCGTCTTCTTCGCCTTCTTCTACGTGGCCATCTCGTTCAACCCCGAGGAAGTCGCGGACAACATGAAGAAGTATGGTGGCTTCATCCCGGGCATCCGGGCTGGCCGACCGACCGCTGAGTATCTGAGCTACGTACTCAACCGGATCACCTGGCCGGGTTCGCTGTACTTGGGTCTGATCGCTCTCGTCCCGACAATGGCGTTGGCTGGTTTCGGGGCAAACCAGAACTTCCCGTTCGGCGGCACCAGCATCCTGATCATCGTGGGTGTCGGTCTCGAGACGGTGAAGCAGATCGAGAGCCAGCTCCAGCAGCGCAATTACGAAGGGTTCCTCCGCTGATGCGAATCGTCCTCGTCGGGCCTCCGGGTGCCGGAAAGGGAACGCAGGCCACCCGCCTTGCCGAGACGCTGCACATTCCGCACATCTCCACGGGTGACCTGTTCCGCGCGAACATCAGCCAGCAGACCGAACTGGGCAAGCTCGCGAAGTCCTACATGGACGCCGGCAATCTCGTGCCGGACGAGGTCACCATCGCCATGGCGAAGGACCGCATGGAGCAGCCCGACGCCGAGGGCGGCTTCCTGCTGGACGGTTTCCCGCGCAACGTCTCCCAGGCCGAGGCACTGGACGAGCTGCTCGAGACCGAGGACATGAAGCTCGACGCGGTGCTGGACCTGGAGGCCCCGGAGGACGAGGTCGTCAAGCGCATCGCCGGCCGGCGCGTCTGCCGCAACGACTCGGCCCACGTCTTCCACGTGACGTACACCCCGCCGAAGAAGGAAGGCGTCTGCGACGTCTGCGGCGGCGAGCTGTACCAGCGGGACGACGACTCCGAGGAGACGGTCCGCAAGCGGCTGGAGGTCTACCACACGCAGACCGAGCCGATCATCGACTACTACAAGTCGCAGGGTCTGGTCGCCACCATCGCGGCGACGGGCCCCGTGGACGAGGTCACCCGCCGTGCGCTGGAGGCGCTCAAGCGCGACCAGTAGTTCTCGACTCCGGCTGCAGCCGCGGTCCCCGCCCGGGGCCCGCGGCTGTGCTGTGCGGTGGGGGTGGCCCCCGCCCCGTATCGTTGGAACCGTTCCCCCGACCCCCCGGTCCAGAAAGGCCGCAGCCCCCATGGTGCAGATCAAGAACCCCGAGCAGATCGCCAAGATGCGCGAGGCGGGGCTGGTCGTCGCCGCCATCCACGCGGCCACCCGCGAGGCCGCCGTGCCCGGCGCCACGACCAGGGACCTGGACCAGGTCGCCCGCAAGGTCCTCGCGGAGCACGACGCCAAGCCGAACTTCCTCGGGTACGGCGGCTTCCCCGCCACCATCTGCACCTCGGTGAACGAGGTCGTCGTCCACGGCATCCCGTCCGACGACGTGGTCCTCAAGGACGGCGACATCATCTCCATCGACTGCGGCGCGATCATCGACGGCTGGCACGGCGACGCCGCCTACACGGCCTTCGTCGGCTCCGGTCACTCCCCGGAGCTGGTCGAGCTCTCCCGGGTGACCGAGGAGTCCATGTGGGCGGGCATCGCGGCCATGAAGCAGGGCAACCGCCTGGTGGACGTCTCCCGCGCCATCGAGACCTACATCCGCCGCCAGCCCAAGCCCGGCGGCGGCAAGTACGGGATCATCGAGGACTACGGCGGCCACGGCATCGGCACCGAGATGCACATGGACCCGCACCTGCTGAACTACGTCGACCGCAAGCGCGGCAAGGGCCCGAAGCTCGTCCCCGGCTTCTGCCTCGCCATCGAGCCGATGGTCTCCCTCGGCACCCCCCGCACCGAGGTCCTCTCCGACGACTGGACGGTCATCACCACGGACGGCACCTGGTCCTCCCACTGGGAGCACTCGGTGGCCCTGACCGAGCAGGGTCCCCTGGTCCTGACCGCCCCGGACGGCGGCAGGGCCAAGCTGGCGGAGCTGGGGATCACCGCGGCCCCGGACCCGCTGGCCTGAGCCCCCTGCATAACGATCTCGTATCCGGGGCAGACTTCCTCGTTTCGCCTTTCCGGGGTCGCTGACGTAGACTGACTCGTCGGCTCACGTGTGCCCGCATGTCCGGTGGTTCGCCCCGGGGATGCACCGCCCACAGGAGCCGATCAAGGTAGTCGATTCGAAGGGCGAAGCGTGGCCAAGAAGCAAGGTGCCATCGAGATCGAAGGCACTGTCGTCGAGTCTCTTCCGAACGCCATGTTCAAGGTGGAGCTCCAGAACGGCCACCAGGTCCTGGCACACATCAGCGGCAAGATGCGCATGCACTACATCCGCATCCTCCCTGACGACCGGGTCGTGGTGGAGCTGTCTCCGTACGACCTGACGCGTGGCCGGATCGTCTACCGGTACAAGTAGATCTTGCCCACGCCCCGTGCGCCCCGCGCGCGGGTCCGCCGGCAACTGACCCGGAGAACCTCACACCCATGAAGGTCAAGCCGAGCGTCAAGAAGATCTGCGACAAGTGCAGGGTGATCCGCCGTCACGGTCGGGTCATGGTCATCTGCGACAACCCGCGCCACAAGCAGCGCCAGGGCTGACGCCTGACCGTTCCCTCCGCGATTCGCATGACTTCGCGCGACGCGAGCTGAACATGTTCATACGCAGGACCCGGGCGAGCGATCGCCCGACACCCCCGGTTCGGAGGCCGGGGACCCGGTTCGTACCTCATACGGCGGCTGGGAGCCGGTTCTGTGGAAGACCTCCGACAATCAACTGGAGCCATTGAATGGCACGCGTTTCCGGTGTTGACATCCCGCGCGAAAAGCGCGTGGAGATCGCCCTCACCTACGTGTTCGGCATCGGCCGGACCCTCTCGCAGCAGACGCTCGCCGCCACCGGCGTGGACCCGAACACCCGTGTTCGGGACCTCTCCGAGGAGCAGCTCGTCGCGATCCGCGAGTACGTCGACAACAACATCAAGACCGAGGGTGACCTCCGTCGCGAGATCCAGGCCGACATCCGCCGCAAGGTCGAGATCGGTACCTACCAGGGTCTCCGTCACCGTCGCGGTCTGCCCGTCCGCGGTCAGCGCACCAGCACGAACGCCCGCACCCGCAAGGGCCCGCGTCGCGCCATCGCCGGCAAGAAGAAGCCGGGCAAGAAGTAGTCCGCAGCGGACTCGCCGTCCAGCGGTCTTCGCTGTAGGACCGACCACCTCCCGTAGGAGAACGACATGCCCCCCAAGGGACGTCAGGGCGCGACCAAGAAGGTGCGCCGCAAGGAAAAGAAGAACGTCGCTCACGGCCACGCGCACATCAAGAGCACGTTCAACAACACGATCGTGTCCATCACGGACCCGACCGGCAACGTGATCTCCTGGGCCTCCGCCGGCCACGTCGGCTTCAAGGGCTCCCGGAAGTCCACGCCGTTCGCCGCGCAGATGGCCGCCGAGTCGGCTGCCCGCCGCGCGCAGGAGCACGGCATGCGCAAGGTCGACGTCTTCGTCAAGGGCCCGGGTTCCGGTCGTGAGACCGCCATCCGCTCCCTGCAGGCGACCGGCCTCGAGGTCGGCTCCATCCAGGACGTCACGCCCACCCCGCACAACGGCTGCCGTCCGCCGAAGCGTCGTCGCGTCTGACGAGCCGGTTCACTGCGGCTCGGCTGTCGGCTGGGGGTGTGGGGGTTATCCCCCACATGTCGCAGCACGGCTGCCGTCCGCCGAAGCGTCGTCGCGTCTGATCTCGCTTCAGCGCTTCACCAGGGTTTTCCGGGCGGTACGGCTCTTTAGGGTCGTATCGCCCGTACCCTTGCAGTACTAGTCGGGCGTCAAATAGCGGGCGCCCCTGACTGAAGGATCACCACATGCTGATCGCTCAGCGTCCCTCGTTGACCGAAGAGGTCGTCGACGAGTTCCGCTCCCGGTTCGTCATCGAGCCGCTGGAGCCGGGCTTCGGCTACACCCTCGGCAACTCCCTCCGCCGCACCCTCCTCTCGTCGATCCCCGGCGCTGCTGTCACCAGCATCCGCATCGACGGTGTCCTGCACGAGTTCACCACCGTGCCGGGCGTCAAGGAGGACGTCACCGACCTGATCCTCAACATCAAGCAGCTGGTCGTCTCCTCGGAGCACGACGAGCCCGTCGTGATGTACCTGCGCAAGCAGGGCCCGGGTCTGGTCACCGCCGCCGACATCGCGCCCCCGGCCGGTGTCGAGGTGCACAACCCCGACCTCGTCCTGGCCACGCTCAACGCCAAGGGCAAGCTGGAGATGGAGCTGACCGTCGAGCGCGGTCGCGGCTACGTCTCGGCCGTGCAGAACAAGCAGGTGGGCCAGGAGATCGGCCGTATCCCGGTCGACTCGATCTACTCGCCGGTTCTCAAGGTCACGTACAAGGTCGAGGCCACGCGTGTCGAGCAGCGCACCGACTTCGACAAGCTGATCGTCGACGTCGAGACCAAGCAGGCCATGCGTCCCCGCGACGCCATGGCTTCCGCCGGCAAGACCCTGGTCGAGCTGTTCGGTCTCGCCCGCGAGCTGAACATCGACGCCGAGGGCATCGACATGGGTCCGTCCCCGACGGACGCCGCGCTGGCCGCCGATCTGGCGCTGCCGATCGAGGAGCTGGAGCTCACCGTTCGGTCGTACAACTGCCTCAAGCGCGAGGGCATCCACTCCGTGGGTGAGCTCGTGGCTCGTTCCGAGGCCGACCTGCTCGACATCCGCAACTTCGGTGCGAAGTCGATCGACGAGGTCAAGGCCAAGCTCGCGGGCATGGGCCTCGCGCTGAAGGACTCGCCTCCCGGGTTCGACCCGACCGCCGCGGCGGACGCGTTTGGCGCCGACGACGACGCGGACGCGGGCTTTGTCGAGACCGAGCAGTACTAAGAGCTCGGGTTCGACGGTTCGTTTTCGGCTGCCGGTCGGCTGTGGCTGGTCGCGCAGTTCCCCGCGCCCCTCTGGGGCGCGGACCCTCCGGGGTGCTTGCAAGGCGCCCCGGATCTCCGACAGGCGGCCGCCTGCTCGGATACTGACTCCGGTACCTGATACGGCCGGGGCAGACACCTAGGAGAAACATCATGCCGAAGCCCACCAAGGGTGCCCGTCTGGGCGGCAGTGCCGCGCACGAGAAGCTGCTCCTCGCGAACCTGGCGAAGAGCCTCTTCGAGCACGGCCGCATCACCACCACCGAGGCGAAGGCGCGCAAGCTGCGTCCGTACGCCGAGCGGCTGGTCACCAAGGCGAAGAAGGGCGACCTTCACAACCGCCGTCAGGTGCTCCAGGTGATCACGGACAAGAGCATCGTCCACACGCTCTTCACCGAGATCGGCCCGCGCTACGAGAACCGTCCCGGTGGCTACACCCGGATCACCAAGATCGGTAACCGCCGTGGCGACAACGCGCCCATGGCCGTCATCGAGCTGGTCGAGGCGCTGACCGTGGCGCAGCAGGCCACCGGCGAGGCCGAGGCCGCGACGAAGCGTGCCGCCAAGGATGCCGAGGGCACCGAGGCTGCCGAGGCCAAGGTCGACACGACCAAGGCCGACGACGAGGCTGCGGCCGAGGAGTCCAAGGACGCGTAAGCGTTCTGCCGGGTGGCTGTGCGATCGCGGCTGCGGCCTTCGTCGTGGCTAGTCGCGCAGTGCCCCGCGCCCCTTGAAAGCAGGGCGTTGGCGGGTCCGTTCCTTTCGAGGGGCGGGCCCGCTTTCGTGTGGGTGAGAGGATTTCTGGGTGAGTGACGAAGTGCAGCCCGGTCATGTCCGTGTCCGTCTCGATCTCTCCTATGACGGGAGCGAGTTCTCCGGGTGGGCCAAGCAGGCCGGGGGGCGGCGGACCGTGCAGGGGGAGATCGAGGACGCGTTGCGGACCGTGACGCGGTCGCGGGAGACGTACGAGCTGACCGTGGCGGGGCGGACCGACGCCGGCGTGCACGCGCGGGGGCAGGTCGCGCACGTCGATCTGCCGCGCGAGGTGTGGGCCGAGCACCACGTGAAGCTGCTCAAGCGGCTCGCGGGGCGGCTGCCCAGGGACGTGCGGGTGTGGGCGCTCAGGGAGGCGCCGAGCGGCTTCAACGCCCGGTTCTCGGCGGTCTGGCGGCGCTACGCCTACCGGGTCACCGACAATCCCGGCGGCGTCGACCCGCTGCTGCGCGGACACGTGCTGTGGCACGACTGGCCCCTCGACGTGGACGCCATGAACGAGGCCGCCCGCGGACTGCTGGGCGAGCACGACTTCGCCGCCTACTGCAAGAAGCGGGAGGGGGCCACCACCATCCGGACGCTGCAGGAGCTGAGTCTCGTGCGGGGCGAGGACGGGATCGTCACCGCGACCGTGCGCGCCGACGCCTTCTGCCACAACATGGTGCGCTCGCTCATCGGGGCGCTGCTGTTCGTCGGCGACGGGCACCGTACGCCCGACTGGCCGGCGAAGGTGCTCGCCGCGGGCGTACGGGACTCCGCCGTGCACGTCGTGCGGCCGCACGGGCTGACCCTGGAGGAGGTCGGCTACCCGGCCGACGAGCTGCTGGCGGCCCGGAACAAGGAGGCGCGCAACAAGCGGTCGCTGCCGGGGGCCGGCTGCTGCTGAGGCGGGCCGTCAGCCCTCCGCCGCCGCCGATGCCTGGGCCTCGCCGCGCCGGCGGATCTGCCGGAAGGCGAACTCGGCCAGGTCGTCGCCGGCCCGGAACACCCCGGTGGACTTCTCCGTGACGTTCTTGCCGTCCGTGAAACCGGCGACGGTGAAGTAGGCGTAGCGGCCGTAGGAGTTGGTGGTGGAGCGGCAGATGGCGCCGGTGCAGAAGGACTTGACGCCGCCGCCGGACAGCGAGCGCACGATGCTCTCCTTGTCGGCGTCCTTCTTCGCCTTCGAAGCCTGTGCCTCCGTGTCGAAGACGGCCACGCCGACGGTCACGGCGGTGTCGCCCTTGGTGTAGGTGACGCGGAGCAGGCGCGTGCACTTGTTGGTGTCGAGGACCTTCGGCAGGGTGCCCTGGGCGGCGGAGCCGCAGGTGCGGGTGTCGGCCGTCGGGCCCTTCTTGTACACCGTCTCGCCCATGGTCAGCTGGGTGCCGGGGAAGAGCAGGTCCGGGCTGAGCGGGGCCTTGTCCTTCTTGGCGCTGGAGACGAAGTCCTTCGGGTCCAGCGGCGGCGGCGCGCTGGTCGGGGCGAAGGACGGCTGGGTGGCCGTGGCGCTGGGTATGTCCGCCGTCGAGGGGAGCTGCGAGGAGGGGCCGTCGGAGGCCTGGCCGGAACCGTTCGCCGAGACGACGGCCACCGCCACGGCCCCGGCTATCGCCACGGTGGCCAGCGCGCCGCCGCCGATGAAGAGCAGCCGGCGCCGCTTGGCACGGGCCTCGGAGGCCTCGGCGAGGGCGGCCCAGTCCGGGGTGTTGTCACTGTTCCCGCTGTTCCAGGGCTGCTGCGACTGCGGCTGCTGCGGCTGCTGCTGCGATTGCGGTGTCCAGGGATCCCACTGCGACTGAGGTCCCCCCTGCCCAAAGCTCATGGGCGGCATCTTAGACGTGCCTATGGGCGTGCTGGTGCCGGGACTTGGGGGCCGCAGGGCCTAGCGTTCCGTCCATGCGGACGGGCAAAAGCGACATCTCCGGGTGGTTGGTGCGGCCGGCGGGAGGGCATCTGTGGGCGGTGCTCGTGACGGTGCTGGCGGCGTCCGCCGTGCATGCGGCGCGGGCGGCCCCGGACGGTGGGATGGACAACGCGATCGTCGTGCGGGCCGCCCGCACCTGGCTGGCCGGCGGCTCCCCGTACGACGATCCGCACTTCCTCTATCTGCCGAGCGCCGTCCTGGCCGCCGTGCCGCAGGCGCTGCTGCCCGGGGCCGTCCTGCGGGTGCTGGTGCCGTGCGCGGTGACGGCCCTGCTCGCGCTGGCCTGGGCCTGTGCGCTGCGGCTGCACCGGGTGCCGCTGGGCAGCCGGCTCGCGGCCCTCGGGCTGACCGGGCTCGCGCTGGGCTTCGCGCCGTTCGGGCACCTGGTGCGGCTCGGCAACTGGACGGTGACGGCGACGGTGGCGCTGCCGCTGGCCCTGCTGCTGGCGAGCCGGGGGCGCTGGACCGGGGCGGGGGTCGTCATCGGGGCGGCCGTGGCGCTCAAACCGCTGCTCGCGCCGGTCGTCCTGCTCTTCGTCTTCGCCGGGCGGTGGCGGGCCCTGGCCGCCGCCGTTCTGGTGCCCGCGCTGGCCTCCGCCGCGGCGGCGCTGGCGATGCCAGACCCGGCGGGCTTCTTCACCCGCACCCTGCCCTTCCTGCTGCACGGCGACGACGGCTTCGTACGGCTCTACGAGGCCTCCCCGGCGGCCGTGCTGCCCCGGCTCGGGGTGCCGCCGGCGCTCGCGCAGGGGCTCGCGGTGGCCGCGGCGTGCGCCGGGGTGCTCTGCGCGTACCGGCGCTGGCGGCGCGCCGACCCCGGGCCGCTGCGGCTGGCGGAGACCGGCGCGGGGCTGATGCTCTCCGCGTTCCTGGTCTCCCGGCCGTCCTACGACCACTACCTCCTGGTCGCCCTGCCGCTGCTGCTCGCCGGGCTGCCGTACGCCGGGTCGGTGGCCCGCGGGGTGTGGTTCTGGATCGCCCTGGTGCCCCAGGTGCCGGGGCTGACCTGGCCCTGGCTGGAGGGGGAGCGGCGGCGGGCCTTCCGGGACGCGTTCACGCTGTGTGTGCTGGCGGTGACGGTCGCCCGGCAGACCGGGACCGGTGCGGCGGGCGCCGGGGGACGGGTGCCGCCGGGCCGGGCGCCGGAGCCCGAGCGCGCCCCCGCGGCCCCGTTTTGACCGGGCCGCCGGGGCCCGGGTATTCTGCACAGCTGTATGTGTATTGGCTTGCTCATTCTCACGTGAGGGGCCCTTACACCGGTCCACCGGGACCGATGACCAGCGACCTGCACGCGGTATGCGTCACCGCGGTGCGGTCAGGGCTGTCGTGATCGTCTTCGGTGACCATGTCAGGACCACTCACTGAAGAAGCGAAGGCTACGAACCGTGCGTACGTACAGCCCCAAGCCCGGCGATGTGACGCGCCAGTGGCACGTCATCGACGCTCAGGACGTCGTCCTGGGTCGTCTCGCCACCACCGCCGCCACGCTGCTGCGCGGCAAGCACAAGCCGATCTACGCGCCGCACGTCGACGCTGGTGACTTCGTCATCATCATCAACGCCGACAAGGTGCACCTCTCCGGCAACAAGCGGACCCAGAAGATGGCGTACCGCCACTCCGGGTACCCGGGCGGCCTGCGCTCCGTGCGCTACGACGAGCTGCTCGACAAGAACCCGGAGAAGGCCATCGAGAAGGCCGTCAAGGGCATGCTCCCGAAGAACTCCCTGGGCCGTCAGATGCTCTCGAAGCTGAAGGTCTACAAGGGTGACCAGCACCCGCACGGCGCGCAGCAGCCGCAGCCGTTCGAGATCACCCAGGTCGCGCAGTAAGTCCGGCCACCCCCTAAGACTGAAGAGAATCTGAGGAGCATCGTGGCCGAGACCACTGCCGAGCAGCCGCTCGAAGAGCTTGACATCGACAGCTACACCACCGAGTCCGAGGTCCCCGTCGAGGGCGAGTACACCTCGGAGTCCCTGGCCTCCGCGTTCGGTGAGCCCCAGCCGGCCGCCGGCCTGGGCCGCCGCAAGAACGCCATCGCCCGTGTCCGGATCGTCCCGGGCACCGGCAAGTGGAAGGTCAACGGGCGCACGCTCGAGGACTACTTCCCGAACAAGGTGCACCAGCAGGAAGTCAACGAGCCCTTCAAGGTGCTCGAGCTCGACAACCGCTACGACGTCATCGCCCGCATCTCGGGCGGCGGCGTCTCCGGTCAGGCCGGTGCGCTCCGTCTCGGTGTCGCGCGTGCGCTGAACGAGGCCGACGTCGACAACAACCGCGGCCCCCTCAAGAAGGCCGGCTACCTGACCCGTGACGACCGTGCGGTCGAGCGGAAGAAGGCCGGTCTGAAGAAGGCCCGCAAGGCTCCGCAGTACAGCAAGCGCTAAGTCGTACCGGCTGGTCCGGCTGTACTCCGAACGCCCCGGCGGCACGCCACTGTGCTGCCGGGGCATTCGTTTATCCCTGCCGTTGGGCGTATAACGGCACAAGACGTTCTAAGGCTTATGTGATCGATGGTCGGGCGCCGCGCGCCCGGGCCTTCGGGAGCCGACTGCGTGGGCCGCTGCGTGGGCCGCACTCATCGCCAGCCGCTTCCGGAATTGACGTTTCCTCAGGAGGACAAGTGGGACGACTCTTCGGCACGGACGGTGTGCGCGGTGTCGCCAACGCGGATCTGACGGCCGAGCTGGCGCTCGGCCTCTCCGTCGCCGCGGCGCACGTACTGGCCGAGGCGGGCACCTTCGCCGGGCACCGCGCGACCGCGGTGGTCGGCCGGGACCCGCGCGCCTCCGGGGAGTTCCTGGAGGCCGCCGTGGTCGCGGGCCTGGCCAGCGCCGGCGTGGACGTGCTGCGGGTCGGCGTGCTGCCGACGCCCGCGGTGGCCCACCTCACCGGCGCGCTCGGCGCCGACCTCGGCGTGATGCTGTCCGCCAGCCACAACGCCATGCCCGACAACGGCATCAAGTTCTTCGCCCGCGGCGGCCACAAGCTCGCCGACGAGCTGGAGGACCGCATCGAGTCCGTCTACGCCGAGCATCGCACCGGCGCCCCCTGGGACCGCCCGACCGGCGCCGGTGTCGGCCGCGTCCGCGACTACGACGAGGGGCTCGACCAGTACGTCGCCCACCTCGTCGGCGTCCTGCCGAACCGTCTCGACGGGCTGAAGATCGTCCTGGACGAGGCGCACGGCGCGGCCTCCCGGGTCTCCCCGGAGGCGTTCGCGCGGGCCGGCGCCGAACTGGTCACCATCGGCGCGGTGCCCGACGGCCTCAACATCAACGACGGCTGCGGCTCCACCCACCTCGACCTGCTCAAGGCCGCCGTCGTCGAGCACGGCGCCGACCTCGGCATCGCCCACGACGGCGACGCCGACCGCTGCCTGGCCGTGGACCACACCGGTGCGGAGGTCGACGGCGACCAGATCCTCGCCGTGCTCGCGCTCGCGATGCGGGAGCGGGAGGCGCTGCGCTCGGACACCGTCGTCGCGACCGTCATGTCCAACCTGGGCTTCAAGCTCGCCATGGAGCGCGAGGGCATCCGGTTCGTGGCGACCTCGGTCGGCGACCGGTACGTCCTGGAGGAGATGAAGGAGCACGGCTACGCCCTGGGCGGCGAGCAGTCCGGGCACGTCATCATCCTCGACCACGCCACGACCGGTGACGGCACGCTGACCGGCCTGATGCTGGCGGCGCGGGTCGCGCAGACCGGCCGTTCGCTGCGGGACCTGGCGTCCGTGATGGAGCGGCTGCCGCAGGTGCTGGTCAATGTGCCGGATGTGGACAAGTCGCGGGTGACGAGCTCTGCCGAGCTGGCCACGGCGGTTGCGGAGGCGGAGCGGGAGCTTGGCAGCACCGGGCGGGTGCTGTTGCGTCCCTCCGGGACGGAGCCTCTTGTGCGGGTGATGGTGGAGGCGGCGGACATCGAGCAGGCTCGGGCTGTGGCGGGGCGGCTGGCCGATTCGGTGAAGTCCGCGCTGGGGTAGTTTTCTGCGCCGGGTTCGAGGTGGGGGTGCTGTGTGATGCGGGCTGCGGGTTCGTTGTGGCTGGTCGCGCAGTTCCCCGCGCCCCTTGGGCGGGTTTCCTCACCCGGCGTTGTCAGGTTTGGTCAGTCGGTTGCGTTGGGTTGACCACAAAGCCTTCTGGGCCAGCAGCGTGACGGTTCCGGCGACCACGATGCCTGCCAGGTTGAGCAGGAGTTGTTCGGTGGAGCCCACCGTCTGCTTCGTGTCGCCGAAGCTCAGGGCCACGGCCGCGTTCGCGGCGGCCGGCACCGTGGTGACCGAGATGGCGACACCCACCAGGGCGCCGGACTTCGCCGAGGTGAGGGACAGCGTGCCCGCGATGCCGGCGAGGATCGCCACCACGAAGGAGAAGGCGTCCGGGGCGTAGACGAAACCGGTGTTGGGCCGGTCGCCCTCCAGTCGGCCCTCGCTGAACAGGCCGAACCCGTCCATGATCCAGCTGAAGCCCACCGTCACCGCCATCGCCGCCGCGAAGCCCACCAGCAGGGCGATCAGGGAACGCAGGGCGAGGCGCGGTGCCTTCTGGACGATCGCCGTGCAGATCCCGGCGAGGGGGCCGAACTCGGGGCCGACCGCCATCGCGCCCACGATCAGGATCGCGTTGTCGAGGACCACACCGCAGGCCGCGATCATCGTGGCCAGCGTGATGAAGGCGACGTAGGTGATGGAGAGCGTCGACTCCTCGTGGGTCGCCTCCTCCAACTGCTCCCACAGCACGGCGTCGGCGGCCTCGCCGGGCGCGTCCCGCTCCGCCCGGTCGGCCCGCTCGGACAGCGACAGGTCGATGTTCTCGGCGGTGATGGCGCCACAGCTTTCGAGGTCCAACGCCCGCAGGCGGCTGATGAGTTCGTCACCGGCCTCGCGGGCCACGTCGCACATGACGACGTCGCCCTCGGGTTCGCGGGCGGCGCCCGGCAGGACGACGAGGTGGGTGGTGCCGACCGTACGGTCGATCATGCGGACCACCTCGTCGGTGCGGTCGGCCGGGGTGATCAGGCGCAGATGCAGCATGGCGGCAGCGTAGCCATGCGGGGCGGCGCGTCTGATCGGTGCGACAGGAGCGGCCTCGACGCCACCGGTCCGTGATCATCAGGAGATCTGCGAACGCTACTGTTCAGGGCGCATTGGCCGAGGTGAGAGGGGCCTGGTGATGAGCCGGAGTCGTATGCGGGCGCGAACCGCGCTGTCGGTGGCGTTCGTCTGGGCGGCGACGAGCGGTACGGCCGTCGCCGCGACCGGCGCCGCTCTGCCGTGGGACGGGGGCCGGGCGGCGGCGGCCGTGGCGGTGACGCGGCAGGCCGCCGCACAGGAACTCGCCGTCTGGGACGCACAGCGGGAAGCGGCGTACCAGGAGGCCGTGCGCGAGGCCGTGTCCCGGGCGCGGGAGTGGAAGGCCGCGGCGCTGGGCGCCGGTTCGGCCACCGTCTCCGCACCGGCCCGGGGGCAGGAGGGCACTTCGACGGGGGCGGCGGCGCGCGACGGGTCGGCGGCGGGGGGTTCCGCCGCGACGGGCAGCGGGTCCGGGTCCGGGTCGGGATCCGACATGGCCGCCCGGATACAGGACGCGCTCGACACGCCCCACCCGCGCCCCGAGAGCACGCCCGAGGTGGATCCGGAGCACCAGCAGGCGGTCGAGGACTCCTTCACCGACCCGGTCAAGGAACTCACCTACAGCCCCGCCCCCTGACCGGCGCGGACGGCCGGGGCCGGGCTCACAGCTTGCGCAGGCTCAGGCGCTGCACCTTGTGGTCGGGTCCCTTGCGCAGCACCAGGGTGGCCCGGCCCCGGGTGGGGGCCACGTTCTCCACCAGGTTGGGCTTGTTGATGGTGCGCCAGGTGGTGCGGGCGTAGTCGAGGGCCTCCTCCTCCGACACCTGCGTGTACTTGCGGAAGTACGAGGACGGGTTCTGGAAGGCGGTCGCGCGCAGCTTGCGGAAGCGGTTGAGGTACCAGCGCTCGATGTCCTCGGTGCGCGCGTCGACGTACACGCTGAAGTCGAAGTAGTCGGCCAGCCCGACCCTGGTGCGGCCGTCCTTGCCGGGCAGCGCGGGCTGGAGCACGTTCAGGCCCTCGACGATCAGGATGTCGGGGCGGCGGACCACCAGCCGCTGGTCCGGGACGATGTCGTAGATGAGGTGGGAGTAGACCGGCGCGGTCACCTCCGCCTTGCCCGCCTTGATGTCGGCGACGAACCGGGTCAGCGCCCGGCGGTCGTAGGACTCGGGGAAACCTTTCCGCGACATGAGGCCGCGCGCCTCCAGCTCCCGCGTCGGCAGCAGGAAGCCGTCGGTGGTGACCAGCTCCACGCGCGGGTGCTCGGGCCAGCGCGACAGCAGCGCCTGGAGCAGGCGGGCGACGGTGGACTTGCCGACCGCGACCGAGCCGGCGACCCCTATGACGAAGGGGGTGCCGGACTGGGAGCCCTGCTCGCCGAGGAAGGTGTTCAGCGCGCCGCGCAGGCCGTCGGTGGCGCCGACGTAGAGGTTGAGCAGCCGGGAGAGCGGGAGGTAGATGTCCCGCACCTCGTCGAGGTCGATGACGTCGCCGAGACCGCGCAGCTTCTCGACCTCCTCGGCGGTCAGCGGCAGCGGCGTCTTGTCGCGCAGCGCGCTCCACTCGGGGCGGGTGAGGTCGACGTAGGGAGTCGCCTCCGGCCGCTGCCGGTGGGCGCTCCGGGATATCGAGGGGACCGGAGAGATCACAGTCCATTGTTAACGGAGTACGAACGGGGCGGCAGGTGGGGTGCGTCACGCCCCGGGGAGATCACGGTCGGGTCTCGGCCGGCCAGTTTCGATCGTACGTGCGATTGCCGTGGGTAAGGTGCGGGCAAAGTCGACCGGATCCGAACGCCGGTGTCGACGCGACTCCCCAGACTCCGACGCGATCGGACGCGGCCCGACCCGGCCACGTCCCCACGCGCATCCGACGAAAGAGTGCCGACGTGAGTTCGACCGCTGTCCGCCGTACAGCCCTCGCGGCGTCCGCCGCCGCCCTGGCCCTGCTCGCCACCGCCTGCGGCGGCTCCTCGGACGACGACGGCGGGGCCGGTGACGACAAGGCGAAGGCGGAGCAGTCCGCCCCGGCGGGCGACGCCGGCCAGTCCGCCCCCGCGGGCAAGGCGCTGACCGCCGCCGAGCTGGAGAAGGTCGCCCTCGCCCAGTCCGACGTGAAGAACGGCGAGGTCGCCACCGAGCTGTCGGCGGACGACCAGGTGGCCAAGAGCGAGATCTCGACGGACGACAAGGCCTGTCTGCCGCTCGTCCACGTCCAGGGTGCCCTGGCCCAGGGCGAGCCGGCGGCGGACGTGCAGCGCTCCTGGCAGGGGCAGACGGAGTCGCCCTCCGAGAGCAAGGGCCCGGACGGCCAGGACATGACCGACGTCGACGTGAACAAGATCCTGCTGAACGTCGCCTCCTACGCGGACGGCGGCGCCGAGCAGGCGATGGCGGGGCTGAAGACGGCCGTCGAGAAGTGCGCGGGCGGCTTCGAGACGACCGTGGGCAGCGACAGGATGCGGGTCACCGAAGTGAGCGGCGTGGAGCGCCTCAAGGCCGGTGACGAGGGGCTCACCGTCGACCTCGGAGTGGCCACCGGCGGGGACGGCAGCGGGCTCATGAAGCTCGTCGCGGTCCGCAAGGGCTCCACGCTCGCCACCTTCAGCGTGGTCAACCTCTCCGCGATGATGACCGGCGCGGACTTCGAGGTCCCCTCGGACGTCGTCGACGCCCAGGTCGCCAAGCTCGGCTGAGACACCGGAGGCGGGCGGGCGGCGTTCGTACCCCGGTGGGAATTTCCGATTTCGGGCACAGAACGGCCCCTTCTGGATCGCTGCACGGCCGATCTTGCTCGTAGGCTGCCGCGTATGTGCGGAATCGTGGGATACGTAGGGCCTCAGTCGGCACTCGACGTCGTGATGGCCGGACTGAAGCGGCTCGAGTACCGGGGATACGACTCGGCGGGCGTCGCCGTGCTCGCGGACGGGGGCCTCGCCACCGCCAAGCGGGCCGGCAAGCTCGTCAACCTCGACAAGGAACTGTCCGAGCATCCGCTGCCGTCCGCCGCCACCGGCATCGGCCACACCCGCTGGGCCACCCACGGCGGCCCCACCGACGCCAACGCCCACCCGCACCTCGACAACGCGGGCCGGGTCGCCGTGGTCCACAACGGCATCATCGAGAACTTCGCCCCGCTGCGGGCCGAGCTGGCGGAGCGCGGCCACGCGCTGGGTTCGGAGACCGACACCGAGGTCGTCGCCCACCTGCTCGCCGAGGAGTACTCCGCCTGCGCCGACCTCGCCGAGGCGATGCGGCTGGTGTGCCGGCGGCTGGAGGGCGCGTTCACGCTGGTCGCGGTGCACGCGGACGCGCCGGACGTGGTGGTGGGCGCCCGCCGCAACTCGCCGCTCGTGGTGGGCGTGGGGGAGGGCGAGTACTTCCTCGCCTCGGAC
Organism: Streptomyces sp. KPB2; assembly: GCF_003950055.1. NCBI lineage: Bacteria > Bacillati > Actinomycetota > Actinomycetes > Kitasatosporales > Streptomycetaceae > Streptomyces > Streptomyces sp. KPB2. The sequence continues at coordinate 3,355,487 of NZ_CP034353.1, read as the reverse complement.
GTCGCGGCCTTCATCGCCCACACCCGGGACGCCGTCGAACTGGGCCAGGACCAGGTCGTCGAACTGCGGCGGGACGGCGTCACCGTCACCGCCTTCGACGGCACCCCGGCCGACGTCCGCTCCTACCACGTCGACTGGGACGCCTCGGCCGCCGAGAAGGCTGGCTACGCCTCCTTCATGCTCAAGGAGATCGCCGAGCAGCCGAAGGCCGTCGCCGACACCCTCCTCGGCCGCATCGACGCCTCCGGCACGCTGAGCCTGGACGAGGTGCGCATCCCCGCCGGGGTGCTCCGGGAGGTCGACAAGGTCGTCGTCGTCGCCTGCGGAACGGCCTTCCACGCCGGCCTCATCGCCAAGTACGCCATCGAGCACTGGACGCGCATCCCCTGCGAGGTGGAGCTGGCCAGCGAGTTCCGCTACCGCGACCCGATCCTCGACCAGCAGACCCTGGTCGTCGCGATCTCCCAGTCCGGCGAGACCATGGACACCCTGATGGCCCTGCGCCACGCCCGCGAACAGGGCGCCCGGGTCCTCGCCATCTGCAACACCAACGGCTCGACCATCCCCCGCGAGTCGGACGCCGTGCTCTACACCCACGCGGGCCCCGAGGTCGCCGTCGCCTCCACCAAGGCCTTCCTGACCCAGCTCGTCGCCTGCTACCTGGTCGCCCTCTACCTGGGCCAGGTGCGCGGCACCAAGTACGGCGACGAGATCCGCGACGTGGTCCGCGACCTGTCCGGCATCTCCGGCGCCGTCGAACGGGTCCTGGGGACCATGGACCCCGTACGGGAACTGGCCCGCTCCCTCGCCCACAAGAACACGGTGCTCTTCCTCGGCCGGCACGTCGGCCACCCCGTCGCCCTCGAAGGCGCCCTCAAGCTGAAGGAGCTGGCGTACATGCACGCCGAGGGCTTCGCGGCGGGCGAGCTGAAGCACGGGCCGATCGCGCTGATCGAGGAGGACCTGCCGGTCGTGGTCGTGGTGCCGTCCCCGCGCGGCCGCTCGGTCCTGCACGACAAGATCGTGTCCAACATCCAGGAGATCCGCGCCCGCGGCGCCCGCACCATCGTCATCGCCGAGGAGGGCGACGAGGCGGTCGTCCCGTACGCCGACCACCTCGTCCGCGTCCCGGCCACCCCGACGCTGCTGCAACCCCTGGTGGCCACGGTGCCGTTGCAGGTCTTCGCCTGCGAACTGGCGACGGCCCGCGGCAACGAGGTGGACCAGCCGCGCAACCTGGCGAAGTCGGTGACGGTGGAGTAGCCCCGCAGGGGCCCTCAGCCGCCGGTGCCGGGCAGCACGGTGACGACCCGGAAGCGTTCCAGGACCGCCGGTGTCGTGTCGTCCACCGTGAACCCCGGATCGCCCAGCGCCGCGCGCATCTCCTCGCCGTGCCAGAACCGCTCGTGGTCCGCGCGCCACTCGGCCACGCTCGTGTGTCCCTCGCCCTCGTCGACCGCGTGGGCGAGGTCCACCTCGGCCAGCGGGACGACGCGGACCTGCGTCACCTCGGTGACGGCGACCGGGCGGCCGGACGAGTCGACGACCACCGCACGGTGCCCGGGCCGCGGCAGCGGGTCGCCGTCGTGCTCGTAGTCGGCGACCAGGCCCGTCGTCGAGGTCTTCGAACCGTCGAGGATCGCGGCGACCAGCCGGTCGCGCAGCGGACCGGGGAACGCGAACTCCGCCCGGGGGAGCGCGTCGAGGTCCGGGAGGTCCGGGTCCGGGGCCGGTGCGGCGGTCATGTGCTCACCGTACCGGCGCGGCCCGCACCCGGGCCCGCGGTCTCAATCCCCCCGCACGTCCCGCCAGGGCTGTGGGTTCATGCGCCCGGTACGTGCCGCCAGGGCTGCGGGTTCATTCGCCCGGTACGTGCCGCCAGGGCTGCGGGTTCATGCGCCCGGCACGTCCCGCCAGGGCTGCGGCTTCATTCGCCCCGCACGTCCCGCCAGGCCCGCGGGATCGCCTCCGCGACGTCGTGCGCTCCCGCGGGCGCGCCCTGTGCCGCGAAGCGGCCCGCGAGGCCGTGGAGGTAGGCGCCCGCGCTCCCCGCGTCCACCGCCGACAGGCCCGCCGCCAGCAGTGAGCCCGCCAGGCCGGACAGCACGTCCCCGCTGCCGGCCGTGGCGAGCCACGAGGTCCCCGTCGCGTTGACCCGGACGGGACCGCCCCGCGCGTCGGCCACCAGCGTCGTCGAGCCCTTCAGCAGCACCGTCGCGCCGTACCGCGCCGCCAGTTCGCGCACCGAGGCCAGCCGGTTCCCCTCGACCTCCTCCCGGGCCACCCCGAGCAGCGCCGCCGCCTCCCCGGCGTGCGGGGTCATCAACGTCGGTGCCCTGCGCGCCCGTACGGCGTCCGCGTCGGCCAGCCGCAGGCCGTCCGCGTCGATCAGCACCGGCACCTCCGCCGCCAGCACCTGGGCCACCGTCGCCGCGTCGTCACCGGCGCCCGGCCCGACCACCCACGCCTGCACCCGCCCCGCCCGCTGCGGCCCCCGGTCGGACACGAGCGTCTCCGGGAAGCGGGCGATCACCGCGTCCCCCGCCGGCCCGACGTACCGCACCGCCCCGGCCCCGCCCCGCAGCGCGCCCGCGACGGCGAGTACGGCCGCGCCGGGGTAGCGGGCCGAGCCGGCCGCGATGCCCACGACCCCGCGCCGGTACTTGTCGCTCTCGGCCGCCGGCACCGGCAGCAGGCGGGCCACGTCCGCGTGCTGCAACGCCTCCAGCTCCGCCCCTTCGCGGGGCAGGGGCAGGCCGATGTCCACCAGCCGCACCGACCCGGCGTACTCCCGCGCCGGATCGATCAGCAGCCCCGGCTTGTGCGCCCCGAACGTCACCGTCAGGTCGGCCCGCACCACGTCCCCCGGGACCCGGCCGGTGTCCGCGTCGACGCCGCTCGGCAGGTCGACGGCGACCACGGCGGCCCGGGAGCGCGCGGCCGCGTCCGCCAGCGGTACGGCCTCCTTCCGCAGGCCGCCCCTGCCGCCGATCCCGACGATGCCGTCGAGGACCAGGTCGGCCCCCGCGATCCGTTCCGTCGCCGCGGCCGGGGCCGCCCCGGCGTCCAGCGTCCGGCCGCCCGCCCGGCGCAGCGCCGCCAGCCCGCCGCCGTGCGCCCGCTCCGGCGCGAGCAGCAGCGCCGTCACGCCCGCGCCCCGCCGGGCCAGCCGCGCGCCCGCGTACAGGGCGTCGCCGCCGTTGTCGCCGCTGCCGACCAGCAGCACCACCCGGCTGCCGTAGACCCGCCCGGCCACCCGGCCCAGCAGCTGGGCGCAGGCGGCGGCCAGCCCGGCCGCGGCCCGTTGCATCAGCGCCCCCTCCGGCAGCCGTGCCATCAGCTCCCGTTCGGCGTTCCTGACCGTTTCCACGCTGTACGCAGTCCGCATGCCGTCGAGTCTTCCCCGTACGCCGGGAACACGCACGGTCCCCGCCCCGCCGTCCTGCGGGTCGCGCGATGGGGGACAGTGGTCCCATGACCGGCGGTGACGACGAGACGGCACAGGTGATGACCTCGCTCGGGACCCGCCTGCGCGCCATCCGGCAGGCCCGCGGGCTCACCCTGGCCCAGCTCGCCGCCGTCACCGGCATCTCCGTGAGCACCCTGTCCCGGCTGGAGTCGGGGCGGCGCGAGCCGGGGCTGCGGCACCTGCTGCCGCTGGCCCGGGCGCACCGGCTGCCGCTGGACGAACTCGTCGGTTCGCGGACCGGCGACCCCCGCGTCCATCCCCGCCCCTTCACCCGGCACGGACAGACGTGGGTCCCGCTCACCCGCAACCCGAACGACGGTCTGCACGCCTACAAACAGATCCTCCCCGCCCCGGCCACCCCGCGCACCGAGTGGACACCGCGCCCCGAGCAGGGCTCGCACGAGGGCCACGAGTGGCTCTACGTCCTCTCCGGCCGTCTCCTCCTCGCCCTCGGCGAGCACGACCTCGTGCTGACGGCGGGGGAGACGGCGGAGTTCGACACCCGCGTCCCGCACGGCATCGCCAACGCCGGGGACCAGCCCGTGGAGTGGATCGCCCTCTACGGCGCCCAGGGCGAACGCATGCACATCCGGGTCCGCCCGACCGCCAACTGACCGCACGACGGACACCGGAACCGGGCTACGCTACGGCGGCCCACCCGGCGGCCACGGGTCCGGACCGTCCGGTCACGGGTCGGGGTCGTCCGGTCACGGGTCGGGGTCGTCCGGTCACGGGTCCGGGCCGTCCGGCCATGGGACCCGGCCGTCCGGTCATGGGTCCCGGCCGTCCGGTCACGGTCTCGGGGCGCCTGGCCGCCGTGGCCCGGGACGCCTGGCTGTCATGGCCCGTCGCGCCCGGCTGCCGTGGGGCCGACCCGTCCGGCCACGGGGTTGCCGTCGCGCCTCGTCCGTCGCCCCCGGCCTCACCCGCCGCCCCGCCTCCCGTGCCTCGTCCGTCGCCTCCGCCCCCGGCCGCCCTTGGCCTTGTCCTCGCCCCTGCTCCGGCCTTGTCCGTCGCGACTGGCTGCCGTGGGGGCCGACCCGTTCGGCCACGGGGTCGCCCCCGGCCTCACCCGCCGCCCCGTCTCCCGCGCCTTGTCCGTCGCCCCCGGCCGCCCTTGGCCTTGTCCGTCTCGCCTGTTCGTCGTCCTCGTCCGTCGCGCCTGTGGACGGCTTGGGGTCGTGCTCGCCCGTCCACGCCGCCGGTGTCGGTCTGTGGACGGCCTGGGGGCGTACTCGCCCGTCAAGCGCCGGCGAGGCCGGTCTGTGGACGGTTTCGGGGCGTGTTCGCCCATTGGCGTCGGCGGGATCGGTCTGTGGACGGGCCGCGTGCTCGCCCGTCGACGTCGCCGAGGCCGGTCCGTGGACGGCTCCCGGTCGCGCTCGCCCCTCGGCGCCGACCGCCGGTCCGTCGCGGCCCGGTCCGCCGGACGCCCCTACCCCTCGGCGATCACCACCGCCGACGCGATCCCCGCGTCGTGGCTCAGGGACACGTGCCACGACGCCACGCCCAGCTCCGCCGCCCGCGCCGCCACCGTCCCCGTCACGCGCAGCCGGGGCCGCCCGCTGTCCTCGACGTACACCTCGGCGTCCGTCCACAGCAGTCCCGCCGGTGCGCCCAGCGCCTTGGCCAGCGCCTCCTTCGCCGCGAAGCGGGCGGCGAGCGAGGCGACGCCCCGGCGCTCACCGCTGGGCAGCAGCAACTCGCTCGCCACGAAGAGCCGCCCCGCCAGGGCCGGCGTGCGCTCCAGCGACGCCCCGAACCGCTCGACCTCGGCCACGTCGATCCCGACCCCGATGATGCTCATGCCGGAACCCTAGCCACTGCCGGGCGGCGTCGAACCGGGGCGCCGGGTGCTCTGAGAGACTGGGGGCACGATGAGCGAGACACCTGCTCGGCCGGACGCGGTACTGCGCGCCCGGGCCGAGATCGACCTGGCCGCCCTGCGGGCCAACGTCCGCGCCCTGCGCGAACGGGCCCCCGGGGCGGCTCTCATGGCCGTCGTCAAGGCGGACGCCTACGGCCACGGCGCGCTCCCCTGCGCCCGCGCCGCCGTCGAGGCCGGCGCGAGCTGGCTCGGCACCGCCACCCCGCAGGAGGCCCTCGCCCTGCGGTCGGCGGAGGCCGGACTGCCGGACGACGTACGGATCATGTGCTGGCTGTGGACGCCGGGCGGGCCCTGGCGGGAGGCGGTCGAGGCCCGTCTCGACGTGTCCGTCAGCGCCATGTGGGCCATGGAGGAGGTCGTCGCGGCGGCCCGGGCGGCCGGCGTGCCCGCGCGCGTGCAGCTCAAGGCCGACACCGGCCTCGGACGGAACGGCTGCCAGCCCGGCGCGGACTGGGAAGAGCTGGTCGGGGCCGCGCTGCGGGCCGAGGGGGAGGGGCTGCTGCGGGTCACCGGGCTCTGGTCCCACTTCGCCTGCGCCGACGAGCCCGGCCACCCCTCGATCGCCGCGCAGCTCACCCGCTTCCGGGAGATGACGGCGTACGCCGAGCGGCAGGGACTGCGCCCCGAGGTGCGGCACATCGCCAACTCGCCCGCCACCCTCACCCTCCCCGACACCCACTTCGACCTCGTACGGCCCGGCATCGCGATGTACGGCGTCTCGCCCAGCCCCGAGATCGGCACCCCGGCCGACTTCGGGCTGCGCCCCGCGATGACGCTGTCCGCCTCCCTGGCCCTGGTCAAGCAGGTCCCCGGCGGCCACGGCGTCAGCTACGGGCACCACTACACCACCCCCGGCGACACCACCCTCGGCCTCGTCCCGCTCGGCTACGCGGACGGCATCCCGCGCCACGCCTCCTCCACCGGCCCCGTCCTGGTCGACGGCAAGTGGCGCACGGTCGCGGGGCGGATCGCGATGGACCAGTTCGTCGTCGACCTGGGCGGTGACCGGCCCGAACCGGGCGCCGAGGCCGTGCTGTTCGGGCCCGGCGACCGCGGCGAGCCGACCGCCGAGGACTGGGCCCAGGCGGCGGGCACCATCGCGTACGAGATCGTCACCCGGATCGGAACCCGCGTTCCGCGCGTCTACGTCAACGAGTGACGGGAACGAAGCGACAGAAACGCGCGACAGAAACGCGTGACAGAAACGCGTGACAGGACCGCGCGACAGGAACGAGCGCCAGGCCGTACGACGCGCGGCCAGGTGAAACGGCGACGAGCAGCGGGTGGCGCACAGCGGCCCGGTGAACCCGGCGAAGAGGAGCGGTGCACGTGAGCGAGAGCAGCGGGGAGGCCGTCGCGGCGGCCGTCGCCTCCGCCACGGAGGCCGCCGGCGGCGGCTGGCGCCGGGCGACCGGCATCGCCGGGGTCGCGATAGGCGTGGTCGCGGCGGGCGCCGCGGCCGGCGTGGCGATAGAACGGCTCACCGTCGGCCGCGGAATGCGCCAGAAGGCCCGCCTCGCGCTCGACTCGGCGGGCCCGTACGGCGGACTGCGCGGCACCCCCGGCAGGGCGTACGCCGAGGACGGCACCGAGCTGTACTACGAGGTCGACGAGCTCGATCCGGCGGCCGACGCCGAGGTCCACCGCGCCCCGCGCCGCAGGCGGCTGTTCGGCCGTAAGGCGCCCGCGCCCGTCACCGTCGTCTTCAGCCACGGCTACTGCCTCAACCAGGACTCCTGGCACTTCCAGCGGGCGGCCCTCAGGGGCGTCGTCCGCACCGTCCACTGGGACCAGCGCAGCCACGGACGGTCCGGGCGGGGCGTGGCCCAGACGCGGGACGACCGGCCGGTCAGCATCGAGGAGCTGGGCCGCGACCTCAAGGCCGTCATCGACGCGGCCGCGCCCGAGGGCCCGCTCGTGCTGGTCGGGCACTCCATGGGCGGCATGACCGTGATGGCCCTGGCCGACGCCTTCCCCGACCTGGTCCGCGAGCGCGTCGTCGGCGTCGCCCTCGTCGGCACGTCGTCCGGACGGCTGGGCGAGGTCAACTTCGGGCTGCCGGTGGCCGGCGTCAACGCGGTGCGGCGGGTGCTGCCGGGCGTACTCAAGGCGCTGGGGCAGCGGGCCGAGCTGGTGGAGAAGGGGCGGCGGGCGACGGCCGACCTGTTCGCCGGGATCATCAAGCGGTACTCGTTCGCGTCCCGGGACGTCGACCCGGCCGTGGCCCGGTTCGCCGAGCGGATGATCGAGTCGACGCCGATCGACGTCGTCGCCGAGTACTACCCGGCCTTCAACGACCACGACAAGACCGAGGCCCTCGCCCACTTCGCCGATCTTCCGGTGCTGGTCCTGGCCGGGGTGCGGGACCTGGTGACGCCGAGCGAGCACAGCGAGGCGATCGCCGGCCTGCTGCCGGACGCGGAGCTGGTCCTGGTCCCCGACGCGGGGCACCTGGTGATGCTGGAGCACCCGGAGCTGGTGACCGACCGCCTCGCAGACCTGCTCGCCCGCGCGGGCGCGGTGCCGGCAGCGGCTACCGTGGACGGTTATGGAAGCACCAGCAGCGCAGGGCCCGGCTGAGCCCTCCGGTCACTCCTCCGGCCCGTCCGCCGACGTCGAGATCACCGTCACCTCCCCCGAGCAGATGCGGGAACTGGGCCGCAGACTCGCCAAACTGCTGCGCGCCGGTGACCTGGTGATGCTCAGCGGCGAACTGGGCGCGGGCAAGACGACCCTGACCCGCGGCCTCGGCGAGGGCCTCGGCGTGCGCGGTGCCGTCACCTCCCCGACCTTCGTGATCGCCCGCGTGCACCCCTCGCTCGGCGACGGACCGCCGCTCGTCCACGTGGACGCCTACCGGCTGTCCGGCGGCCTGGACGAGATGGAGGACCTCGACCTCGACGTCTCCCTGCCCGACTCGGTGATCGTGGTCGAGTGGGGCGAGGGCAAGGTCGAGGAACTGACCGAGGACCGGCTGCGGGTCCGCATCGACCGGGCCGTCGGCGACACCACGGACGAGGTGCGGCACGTGACGGTCACCGGACTCGGCGAGCGGTGGTCCACGGCCGACGTGAGCGTCCTCGCGGGCTGAGCCGCCCCGGCGCGCCCCTCGGGCGGGGACCACGAGCCCACGGGCCCTCGGACCGGGGCCACGATCCACGGGGCCCTCGGGTCGGCCACGGGTCCACGGGCTGGGCCTACGGGGCCTTCGGGTCGGCCACGGGTCCACGGGCCGGACCCACGGGGCCCTTGGGCCGGGCCACGGGCCCTCGGACCGGACCCACGGCCTCCGACCGGACCCACGGCCCCAGGGCCGGACCCACGGCCCCAGGGCCGGACCCCGCGCCGGATTTTCCGACAAAGCGTCGGCAAAAGATTGCGTTGGGGGTCTTGCGCGTGGTCACATGGTACTCGGCTCGTAGTTAGGCATGCCTTACTGCGCCCGCCCCCGAGCTTCAGGAGGCGTCCATGTCGTCCATGCCCCAGGCCCAGCCGCAGGACCGCCCCGGGCCCCAGGCGTCCGCGCCCGCCGGAGTGTCGATGCGCGACCTGCTCGCCTCCTGCGCCGCGGCGGCGGCGGTCTCGACACCGCCGGGCGCCCCCGAGCCGGAGACGCGCCGGCCGGTCCGCGATCGTCCCGGCGGCCGCGAACAGCACGGCGGCCACGACCACCGCGAGGCCGCCTGACGCCGGTGCGCCCCGTCCGTTCGGCGCGCGGTCAGCGGACGACGACGACCGGCCGCCCGATCGTCGCGAACTCCCACATCGCGTCGCCGTCCGCGCGCGACTCGCGGATGCCGCCCGTGCGCCGGTCCGGGTCGGGCTTCGCGGTCGAGCCGTCGACCGCCGCGCTGAACCCGACGGCCACACCCTGGGCGCTGGTGAAGCGCACCACGTGCTCGACCGGGACGCCGTCGGACCCGGTGACCCGGTTGGACCGGGACGTGACCGTGTAGGCGCCCGGCACCGGATCGACCGTGCTGGGCGTCACCTCGAAGGTGCGGCGCACCTTGTTCCCGGGGCCGACCAGCCACACGCGGTCGTCGTCCACCGAGTACACCACCCGTTCACCCGTTCCGGACCCCGCGGGCAGGGCGTCCGGGTGCCGCCGGTCGCGCGGTGCCTTGACGGCGCCCGGGGCGGGGCTGGCGGTCGCGCGGGCGGGGCCGAGGTCGGCCGGTGCGTTGACGGACGCCTGGTGGGCGAGGGCGCCGATCGTCACGAGGGCCGCCGTGACGAGGCCGGTGACGATACCGGCGCTGCTGCTTGCCACGGGCGACCACCTCGTCGTCGTACTTGTGCGTCCTGCGTGCCGTACCCCGGGGCGACCGTAGCAGTACGTGACCGGGTGGACGCGGTGTGCGACACGGGGTGGCCGGGTCGTGGCGGTCGAAGGTCCCCGGAGTTGTCCACAGGGCGTCCGACGGGGGCCGCGCGGCGCCGTAGGCTGTTTGCGTGCTCTTGCTCGCTCTGGATACCGCCACGCCCGCCGTGACCGTCGCGCTGCACGACGGTACGGACGTCATCGCCTCGTCGAGCCAGGTCGACGCCCGCCGCCACGGTGAGCTGCTGCTGCCCGCCGTCGACCGGGTGCTCGCCGAGACCGGCCTGCGGCTCGACGCCGTCACCGGCATCGTCGCCGGCACCGGCCCCGGCCCGTACACGGGGCTGCGCGTCGGCCTGATGACCGCGGACGCCTTCGGGCTCGCGCTCGGTGTGCCCGTGCACGGCGTGTGCACGCTGGACGGCCTCGCCTTCGCCGCCGACCTGGAGGGCCCCTTCGTGGTCGCCACCGACGCCCGCCGCAAAGAGGTCTACTGGGCGCGGTACGCCGACTCCCGCACCCGCCTCACCGACCCGGCCGTCGACCGCCCCGCCGACATCGCCGAGCGGGTGGCCGGGCTCCCGGCCGTGGGCGCGGGCGCGCTGCTCTACCCGGACACCTTCCCCCGGGCGCACGAGCCGGAGCACGTGTCCGCCGCCGCCCTGGCCCGGCTGGCCGCCGAGAAGCTGGCGGCGGGGGAGGAGCTGCCCGCGCCCCGGCCGCTGTACCTGCGCCGGCCCGACGCCCAGGTCCCCAAGAACTACAAGGTGGTCACCCCCAAGTGACCGAGCCAGCCACCGCCGAGCCCGCACCCGCCGTACTGCGCGAGATGCGCTGGTGGGACATCGACCCCGTGCTCCGCATGGAGCGCGAGCTGTTTCCGGAGGACGCCTGGTCGCGGGGGATGTTCTGGTCCGAGCTGGCGCACGCGCGCGGCCCCGGGGCGACCCGGCGCTACCTCGTCGCCGAGGAGGACGGCCACGTCGTCGGCTACGCGGGCCTGGTCACCTCCGGCGAGCAGGCCGACGTGCAGACCATCGCCGTCGCCCGCGACCACTGGGGCACCGGGCTCGGTGCCCGGCTCCTGACCGAGCTGCTGCGGGCGGCGACCGCCTTCGAGTGCACCGAGGTGCTGCTCGAGTGCCGGGTGGACAACACCCGTGCCCAGCGGCTGTACGAGCGCTTCGGCTTCGAGCCCATCGGCTTCAGACGCGGCTACTACCAGCCGGGCAACGTGGACGCCCTGGTGATGCGCCTGACCGACCCTTCCACCTCCGTACCGGGAACCGAACGAGGAACCGACAACCATGGCTGACTCACGCGACGAGCCTCTCGTCCTCGGGATCGAGACCTCCTGCGACGAGACCGGCGTCGGTGTCGTGCGCGGGACCACCCTGCTGGCCGACGCGGTCGCGTCCAGCGTCGACGAGCACGCCCGCTTCGGCGGCGTCGTCCCGGAGGTGGCGAGCCGCGCCCACCTGGAGGCGATGGTCCCCACCATCGACCGCGCCCTCAAGGAGGCGGGGGTGAGCGCCCGCGACCTCGACGGCATCGCCGTCACCGCGGGACCCGGCCTCGCGGGCGCCCTGCTGGTCGGCGTCTCGGCGGCCAAGGCGTACGCCTACGCGCTGGGCAAGCCGCTCTACGGCGTCAACCACCTCGCCTCGCACATCTGCGTCGACCAGCTCGAACACGGGGCGCTGCCCGAGCCGACGATGGCCCTGCTGGTCTCCGGCGGACACTCCTCCCTGCTGCTCTCCACGGACATCACCTCCGACGTCCGTCCGCTGGGCGCCACCATCGACGACGCGGCCGGCGAGGCCTTCGACAAGATCGCCCGCGTGCTCAACCTCGGCTTCCCCGGCGGCCCGGTCATCGACCGGTACGCGCGCGAGGGCGACCCGAACGCGATCGCCTTCCCGCGCGGTCTGACCGGCCCGCGCGACGCGGCGTACGACTTCTCCTTCTCCGGGCTGAAGACGGCCGTGGCCCGCTGGATCGAGGCGAAGCGGGCGGCGGGGGAGGAGGTGCCGGTGCGCGACGTGTCGGCCTCCTTCCAGGAGGCGGTCGTGGACGTGCTGACCCGCAAGGCGGTGCGGGCCTGCAAGGACGAGGGCGTCGACCACCTGATGATCGGCGGCGGCGTGGCCGCCAACTCCCGGCTGCGGGCCCTGGCCCAGGAGCGCTGCGAGGCGGCCGGCATCCGGCTGCGGGTGCCGCGCCCCAAGCTGTGCACGGACAACGGCGCGATGGTGGCCGCCCTCGGCGCCGAGATGGTCGCCCGGGGCCGCGCCGCCTCGGACTGGGACCTCTCGGCGGACTCCTCCCTCCCCGTGACGGACCCGCACGTGCCGGGACACGGCCACGGCCGCACGCATGCGCACGACCACGCGCACGAGGCCGGCAAGGAGAACCTCTACTCGTGACCGTCGCGCTGATGTGGGAGGCGCGGGCCGTGCCCGGCCGGGGCGGGGAGCTGCTGGCCTGGGCGCGGCGGCAGGAGCTGGCGCCGCGGCCGCTGCGCCGGGAGACCCTGCGCGCGCCCCAGGACCGCGTCCTCGTCATCACCTGGTGGGACGCCGCCTACGACGCCGAACTCCCGGAACTGCCCGAGCCGGACGAGGGTCTGGTGACGCGCGCGGTGCACCGGTGGCGGTTCGAGTCAGTGGGTGGGTGACCGCGGTGGCGCCGGACCGGCGACCGGCACGGTGACCGATTCCTTACGCAATGCATCGATCCCGTAACCGAGTTGGGAAAGATCGCCGCCGAAGTCACCGTCGACGACGACAATATGAGGCGTGTCCACTACACCTGACCTCACGCTCGACGACGGCAGCCCGGTCCGGTTCCTGCTCGCGCCCGCCGACGGCACGCCTGCGGCGCCGGCCGACGACGACCTGCCGGAGGGCATGGGACGGGCGGTGCCCGTGGCGCGCGGAACGGGCACCGTGGCCCGGTTCGCGGCCGGGGCCCTGCGCGGCGCGCTGAGCCCGCTGGGACCGCTGATCCAGGAGGTCCACGACGCGGCCACGGCCGTACCCGACCCGCCCACCGAACTGAGCGTCACCTTCGGCGTCCAGGTCGGCCAGGACCTCAAGCTCGGGATCGTGGGCGGCACGGGAACGGCCCACCTCACCGTCACCGCGAGCTGGAGCCCGACGGCGCCCGCGGCCGGCCCCGCAGCCACGGGGGAGTGAGGCGTGGGGTGGTTCGGGACCGCGGCGAGCGATGTCGAAGACCCCGTACGCCACGTGGTGTCCGTACGCGGGGCCGAGAACGGCAAGATCGTCGGCGGGGGCCTGCTGCTCGGCTCCACGACCGTGCTGACCTGCGCCCACGTCGTCAACGCCGCGCTGGACCGGCCGATGCTGGAGCCGCGGTCGCCCGGCCTGGGACAGGTCGCCGTCGAGATCGGCGACGACGCCGGCGGCGCACGGCGCTTCCACGCGAGCGTGGCCCACTGGATCGCCCCGCGCACCCGGGACGGCGGGCCGGTGCCGGCCGGGGCCGACGAGTGGCTCGGTGACCTCGCCGTGCTCCGGATCGCGGGCTCTCCCGGCGGTCTGCCCGCGGCGCCCCGGCTGACGGCCATGGCACCCGGCCAGCGGGTGACGGCCTGGCACGGCAGCGGTGAGGCGGCCACATACGCCCGGCTGACGGTCCACGGAGCCGTCGGTGCCCGCGCCTACCTGGACGGCGCCCCCACGGGCATGGCGGTGGGGCCCGGATACAGCGGCGGCCCGCTGTGGTGCGGCACGGAGCAGGCCGTGGTCGGACTGGTCGTCGCCCACTTCATGCCGCCGCGCGACCGGGCCACCGGCGCCGCGCTCCCGCACAGCCCCCAGCACCTGGTGCGGCGCAGCTGGGGCGTGCCCTGGCAGCGCGTCGAGGAAGAGCTGCGTCCCCTGGGCGTGCTGGACGACGAGGCGCCCGGGGCCCCGGACCCCGACGATCCCGCCCTCCTGCTGCTGACGGAGGCGATCGAGGACGCCTTCCCCTCGTCGAGCAGCCTCGTGGCCGGTGCGCAGCGGCTGGCCCGGGCCTGCGGCGTCACGTCCGGCAGCGACGTGGTTCCGCCCACGCCGCAGGAGTTCGCGGTGTTCCTGCTCAGCCACCCGCGGGCCCTGGCGGCGCTGTCCGGCACCCTGCGGCGCGGCGCCCCCCACGACGCCGACCGCGTGCTGGCCGCCGGCGGACTCTCGCACACCCCCAAGCTGCTGTCCCCGCAGGAGCACACCGCCCTGCGCGGACACCTGCGCACGTTGCCGCCCGAGGTGCTCGCCCGGTTCCCGGAGGCGGTCCGCGCCGCCCTCCCGCACCTGGCGGCGCTGCCCGACGGGGACGGCGCGGAGGCGCTGCTCGACCACCTGGAGGCGTTGCCCGGCGACGGCCGCGCACCCAGCGGCGAACGCCGGGTCCCCGCGCTGCTGCGGGTGATGGAGTACGTCGCCGCGCTGTGCGGTCCCCGGCGGGCCGCGCTGCGGCTGTGGTCGGACGGGGTGGCGGCCCGGCTCGGCATCGAGCGCGCCGCCCTCGGCGAACGCCGCTTCGACGCCCAGGAGTGGGCGCGTTCCCTGCGCGCCCGCGTCTTCCGCGTCCGCGTCCTGGTCCAGGTGAACCCCGCCGGGCAGGGCCGCCACCGGCTGCGCATCTGGTGCGACGAGGGCGCGGGACCGCGCCAGGTCTCCACCGACAGCGTGCGTTCCTACTCCGCGCCGGAGGCGGCCCGCGAGGTCCTGCGCGTGCTGGACTCCCTCACCCCGCCCGCCGAGGACGAACGGCCTCCCCTCGTCGAGGTGCTGGTGGACCGCGCCGGGCTCAACCTGCCCGTCGACGAGTGGACCGTCCGGGACCCGGACGCGCTGGTGCCCGGGGTGCTCGGCGTGGAGTTCCCGCTGGTCGTGCACTGCCCCGAACTCCTGCGCCGGCACGGACGCTTCATGTCCCACTGGCGCAGCCGCTGGAACCGGCTCGACTCGGGCAAGACCTTCGTGGTCTCCGAGGCCATGGACCGGGACACCATCTACTCCCGGCTGGTCAACCAACTCGACACCGTGCGCGTCTGTGTGGACGTACCGCCCGGCCCGCGGGACGGCATCGTGCAGACCTGCCTCGCCCTGGGCATACCGGTGGTGGTGTGGGACCGGGGCCGGGACGGCGCCGCGCACACCGTGCGCCACATGGCCCGGGTGGCCACCCGCGAACTGCCCGACGGTGTGCGCGACTACCGCGCGGGTGCCAAGGCCAGCCCGCCCGACTACCCCGGCCGCCCGGTCCTCGCCTGGGCGGACGCCGACCGCACCGTGCCCCGTCTGCGCCTGACCGAACCCCAGGAGAGCACATGACGTCCGCTGCCGACGCCGAGTGGCGCCTCTTCCGCGGCGACGGCGAGCCCCGGCCCGTCGCCCTGCCCCCGGCACCTCCGTGGCGGCGCTTCGTCCCCCTGCGCACGACGCGCCCCGAACTGCCCTACGTGATCGCCCCGCAGCACGCCGACGTCGTCAACGCCGCGCTGCACCTGCGCCGTCCGCTGCTGGTGACCGGGCCGGCGGGTACCGGCAAGTCCTCCCTGGCCCGGGCCGTCGCCCATGAACTGAGCCTGGGCGAACTGCTGCGCTGGCCCGTCAACAGCCGCTCCACCGTCAAGGACGCGCTGTACCAGTACGACGCGATCGGCCGGCTGCGCGAGACCACCCTCAGCCGGGACCGCGGCGAAGGAGAGCCGTCCATCGGCACGTTCATCCGGCTCGGCCCGCTCGGCACCGCGCTGGTGCCGTCGGCCGTGCCGCGCTGTCTGCTCATCGACGAGATGGACAAGGGCGACGTCGACCTGCCCAACGACCTGCTCACCGTCTTCGAGGAGGGGTTCTTCGACATCCCCGAACTGACCCGGCTGCCCGAGGACATGGCCGACGTGCCGGTGCAGACCCACGACCACCGGGGCACCGTACGGGTGCACCAGGGGCTGGTGCAGTGCGCCGAGTTCCCCGTCGTCGTCATCACCAGCAACGGCGAGCGGGACTTCCCGCCGGCGTTCCTGCGCCGCTGCCTGCGTCTCGACCTGCCGCTGCCCGACGAGGAGCGGCTGCGCACCATCGTCGTCGCGCACCTCGGCGAGGAGGCCATGCGGGAGGCGGACGACCTGATCGGGGCGTTCCTGCGCCGCCGCGCCCTGGGCGAACTCGCCACCGACCAGCTGCTCAACGCGGTGTTCCTGCGCGCCGGCGGCGTCGACCTGGACGCGGAGGGCCTGCTGGACGCCGTCCTGCACCAGCTCACCGGGGCGATGTGACCGTGCCCGCCGGGGGAGAGCGGCTCGCCGAGGTGCTGCGGCTCCTCGGCGCCTGCCGGGTGGACCTGGACGCCGACCAGGTGCTCGACGTGCTGTGGCTGGCCCGGCACCTGCCCGCGGGCCCCGACGCACCCCTCCACCGGCAGGCACCCGACCGCACACCGGAGCCCACGCCGCCCGACGGCCCCGGAGCCGGTGAGCCGTCCGTGCCGCGACGTCCGCCGCCCGAGCCCGGCGACCGGGACCTGCCCGACCTGACCAGCCCCGCCACCCTGCACGCGGGCGCCCGGACCGCTCCCGAGCCCCCGCCCCGGTTCGCGGCCACCGGCCACGAGCCCCGCAGGGCGCTGCCGGTGCGCGTCCCGGAGGAGAAGGCACTCGACGGCGAGCTGGCGCTCGGACGGTCGCTGAGGCCGTTGCGGCGCCGCCACGACAGCCGCCACCGCACGGAGATCGACGAGGACCGCACGGCCGCCCAGCTCGCCGAGACCGAGCTGCCCGACGTGGTGGAACGGCCGGTGCGGGAACGCTGGCTCAACCTCACGCTGCTCGTCGACGACGGCCTGTCGATGCTGCTCTGGCACCGGCTCGCCACCGAGCTGCGCACCCTCCTGGAACGCCTGGGGGCCTTCGCGGTCACCCGCGTCCTGGGCCTGGACACGGGCAACGCGGCAGGACCGCGCCTGCACGCGCGGCCGTTCGCCCAGACCGGTACCGAGCTGCCGCTGAGCACCGTCAACGACCCCTCCGGCCGCACCCTGCTGCTGGTCGTCAGCGACGGCATGGGCCCGGCCTGGCGCTCGGGCGCCGTCCACGCACTGCTGGCCGAACGGGCGGCGCGCGGTCCCGTCGCGGTCCTGCACACCCTGCCGCCCGACATGTGGGAGGCCTCCGGGATCGCCGCCGAACGCTGGCAGGCCACCACCCGCCGGGTGGGCGGGGCCAACACCTCCTGGAAGGTCGTCGACCCCGTACTGCCCCCGGAGCTGAGCCGCTTCGACGACATCCCGGTCCCCGTCCTGGAACCCACCGTCGGCTCCCTCGGCGTATGGGCCCGGCTGCTCGCCTCGCCGGGCGCCACCGTGGAGCTTCCGCTGCTGGCCCGCCCCGACCGGCACGCGGCCGTCGCCCCCGCTCGGGACCTCGGCGGCGCCCAGCACTTCCGGGACGCCGCGACCCCCGAGGCGTACCGGCTGGCCGCCCACCTCGCGGCGGTCGCCCCGCTGTCCGTCCCCGTGATGCGGCTGGTGCAGAGCGCCGTGCCCTGGGCCGCCACCACCTCCCACCTCGCGGAGGTGTTCCTCGGCGGCCTGGTCCGGCCCCACCCGGCGCCCGTGTCCGGCCCGCTGCCCGCCAAGCACCGGGTCTTCGACTTCTCCGACGCCTCCAAGGCCGTACTGCTCGACGCGGTCCCGCAGGCCGAACTGCTGCGCACCGGCCGGCGGATCGGACGACGGCTGGAGGAACTCGCCGGCAACTCCCCCGACTTTCCGGCCTGGCTGCTCCATCCCGACGGCTCCGACCGCCTGCCCGGCTCCCAGCAGCCGTTCACCAGCGTCGAACGCAGGCTGCTCGCCCGGTTCGGAGTGTCGGTCGGCAGGACCTCACCCGCCCTCGGCCGCGGCCGGCCGGGCACGGCCGGTACCGGGGCCCGGACCGGCGGCGGACTCTGGGAGCCGCTCACCGACGACGACCCGGCCCGCCTCGGCGGATACGAGCTGCGCGGCCGCCGGCGCGGCCGGCGCACCCTGCTCTACCGGGGCGCCGACGGGCGCGGCAACGCGGCCGTCCTGCGGGTGCCGCGCCCCGACCTGCCCGCCGTCAACGCACAGCTCGTCACGGTGGAGGCCGAGGCGCTGCGCCGCCTCCAGGGACAGTACGCGCCGGTACTGCTCGCCGCCGGGCTCCAGGACTCCCCGCCCTGGCTCGCCATGACCCCCATCGCGGACGAGGGGGACCCCGACGTCCAGCCCACCCGGCTCACCGAACTCTTCGACCGGGCCCTGACCGACGGCACCGCCCCCTTCGACACCCTGCGCGGCCTGCTGGTCTCCTGCTACCTCGCCAACGCGGTGGCCCTGTGCCACCTCAACAACCTCGTGCCCGCCACCCTGGACGCCGACAGCGTGTACGTCCTGCGGCGCACCGTCGTCCTGGGCGACCTGTCCGACTGCGCCGTCGACGGCGTGTACCTCGGCTCGGGCGCCGCGCCCACCCGTGAGGACAACGTCCGGGCGCTGGGGGAGCTGCTCCAGGTCATCAGCAGCAAGGCCGGCTGGGACCTGCCGTCGCTGCCGGAGGGGATGCACCTGTGGCAGGGCGACACCTGGGAGCAGTTGCGGCGGCTGGTGCTGCGCTGCGTGGACCCGGACCCCGCCGAGCGGCCCACCGCGAGCGAGGTCGCCGAGGTCCTCGCCCGGTACGTGGCCCGCACCCGGCTCCAGCTGGCCGGGGCCGGCCCGGCCGCCGAGGGGGAGAGCCGGGCCCCGCGCGGCCCGCTCACCCCGCCCGCCCCGGACGCCGGCGCCCCGCGCCCGGAGCTGCGGCTGCCGCGTTTCGGCACCGCCCGCAGGCAGGCCCTGCACCGTCTGGACCGGTTGCGGGCGCCCCTGCCGCGCAGCAGGCGCCTGACCCTGATCGGCGCCTACCACTACAGCGGACGCGCCACCACCACGATGGTGCTCGGCTCCCTCCTGGCCGCCGCGCGGGGCGAGCCGGTCCTGGCCCTGGACGGGTCCCCCACCGAGGGTTCACTGGACGCCTTCCTCACCCGCCGCAACCCGGCCGTCGTACGGGACCTGGCGGCGCTGCCCGCCGACGTTCCCTACGAGGAGATCCGCGCCCGTACCACCCGGCTGCCCTCCGGCCTGGAGGTGGTCGCCCACCGCAGCGGGCACTTCAGCCCCAACCCGGCGCACCAGCAGGAGTACGTGCGCGTCCTGGCGCAGACGGCGCACCACTACCCCTTCGTCCTCACCGACTGGGCCCCGCTGCGGCTCGACGGGTCGGCCGCCGCCGTCCTCGACCACACCGACCGGCTGATCCTGTGCTGCGGCACCGCCGACTGGTTCCTGGACGCGGCCGTGCGCGTCCTCGCCCTCGTCCGGGGCGCCGGCCGGGAGCAGCTCGCGCGCACCGCCCTCGTCGTGGTCACCGACACCGGCGGGCCGTCCGCAGCGGAGCTGCCGGAGTCCTTCGCCCCACGGCTGCGCGTCGGGCCCGAGCAGGTGGTGCGCGTGCCCTTCGACGGGGCCCTGCAGTCCCCGGGCTGGGAGCTGCGCAGGCTGCGTCCGGCCACCACGGAGGCGTTCCTGAACCTCGCCGACCTGGCGATGCGCGACGACTGAGCCGTCGAATGTTTCGGATTCCTCACCTAAAGTTTTGACGGCCCTGGGCGGCCGACGTCTTCGTCCTGGGAGCGCGTGGGGTTACGATCGCCGCCATGACATCCCCGCAGCCTGTTGAGACTCCGACGCGAAAGCGGTCCGCACAGACCGCGACCCTCGCCGAGATCGCGCGTGAGGCCGGTGTGTCGGCGCCGACTGTTTCGAAGGTGCTCAACGGCCGCGCCGACGTCGCCCCGTCGACCAGGGCCCGCGTCGAGGAACTGCTGCGCGTGCACGGCTACCGGCGCAGGCGGGCCGAGTCGACCCGCTCGCCCCTGATCGACCTGGTCTTCCACGAACTGGAGAGCGCCTGGGCGATGGAGGTCATCCGGGGCGTGGAGAACGTGGCCCGGGACGCCGGGCTCAGCGTCGTGCTCTCCGAGAGCGCGGGCCGTCTCACCCCCGGCCGGACCTGGGCCGACCAGGTCGCCGCCCGCCGTCCGCACGGCGTGATCCTCGTCCTGTCCGGCCTCGACGAGTCGCAGCGGGCCCTGCTCACCAGCCGGTCCATCCCGTTCGTGGTGATGGACCCGGCCGGCGACCCCGGCGCCGACGTGCCGTCCATCGGCGCCACGAACTGGCAGGGCGGACTCGCCGCCACCCGGCACCTGGTCGACCTCGGCCACACCCGCATCGGCGCGATCAGCGGCCCCACCCGCATGATGTGCAGCCGCGCCCGCGTCGACGGCTACCGGGCCGCCCTGGAGACGGCCGGGCTGCCCGTCGACCCCGACCTGATCGTGACCGGCGACTTCCACCACGAGGCCGGCTACCGGCAGGGCCTGGAACTGCTGCGCCGCCCGGACCGGCCGACCGCCGTCTTCGCCGGCAACGACCTCCAGGCGCTCGGGCTGTACGAGGCCGCGC
Source organism: Streptomyces sp. KPB2 (assembly GCF_003950055.1). NCBI lineage: Bacteria > Bacillati > Actinomycetota > Actinomycetes > Kitasatosporales > Streptomycetaceae > Streptomyces > Streptomyces sp. KPB2. Next base: position 3,335,261 of record NZ_CP034353.1, on the reverse strand, counting down.
GCGAGCTGGGGCTGCGCATCCCGCAGGACCTGAGCGTGGTCGGCTTCGACGACCTGCCGGTGGCCCGCTGGGTGGGCCCGCCGCTGACGACCGTACGGCAGCCGCTGATGGAGATGGCCGAGGCGGCGGCCCGGCTGGTCCTGGACCTCGGGCGGGACGACGGTTCCCCGACGGCGACCCGGGTGGAGCTGGCCACCAGCCTGGAGGTGCGCAGCAGTACGGCACCGCCCCGGGAGGCGTAGCCCGCCGCACGCGCCCCGGGCCCGGGGGTGTCCGGCGGCCTGCGAAGTCTGAGAATTTCCGCAGAAGCCCGGCCCACCTGTTCCAGTTTCAATAATTCGGACTTATGTTCCTTCCGGCGGGCATCCGAGTGGGGACGCGAACGGGACGGGCGGGGCGGGGGCTGACGCATGGCGGCGCGGGGCGGGCAGGAGGGCCGGGACGGCCGCCGACGGGGGCTGAAGGTGGCCGGCCTGGCCCTGACCGGCGCCCTGCTGCTCGGCGCCGGGGCGGCGGGCTGGGCCTACTGGCACCTCAACGGCAACATCAAGAGCGTCGACATCAACGGCGCGCTCGGCGACGACCGCCCCGCCCGCCCCGTCACCGTCCCCTCCGCCTCGCCCTCCGCGTCCCCGGTGCCCACCGGCGCGCTGAACCTCCTCGTCCTCGGCTCCGACTCGCGCAGCGGCGAGGAGAACCGGGAACTCGGCGGCGGCGACAGCGGGGGCGCCCGCTCGGACACCGCGATGGTCGTCCACCTCGACGCGGGCCGCACCGCCGCCACCGTCGTCAGCATCCCGCGCGACACGCTCGTGGAGCGGCCCTCCTGCCCGCTGCCGTCCGGCGGTACGACCAGGGCGGCGAGCGGCGCGATGTTCAACACCGCCTACGAACTGGGCGGTCCGGTCTGCGCCGTCAAGACCGTCGAGTCGCTCACCGGCGTCCGCATGGACCACTACGTCGAGGTCGACTTCGCCGGCTTCGCCGACCTGGTCGACGCGCTCGGCGGGGTCACCGTCACCACGGACGCGGACATCGACGACGACAAGAGCCACCTGCACCTGGACGCCGGCACCCACCACCTCGACGGCACCGAGGCCCTCGGCCTGGCCCGCACCCGGTACGGACTGGCGGGCGGCAGCGACCTCGCCCGGATAGAGCTCCAGCACAAGCTGGTCAAGGCGCTGCTCGAGCAGATCTCCGCCACCGACCTGCTCGCCGACCCCGCACGCCTCTACCAGGTCGCCGACGCCCTCACCGGCAGCCTCACCACCGACACCGGCCTGGACTCGCTGGGCGAGTTGATGAACCTGGGCCGCAGCCTGGGCGACCTGGACGCGGACGACGTACGCACGCTGACGATGCCGGTGCTGCCCGCGCCCTCCGACCCCAACCGGGTGGTGGCGGACCAGCCGGACGCCGCCGAGCTGTGGGAATCGCTGCGCTGAAGGACGTTCCGGAATTTCTCCCCGGCGGGTGTCGATCCGTGGCCGGCCCGTTCGACGCAAGGGTGAGAGGCCGGCAGGACCCGGCACCGAACCACCCGAGGAGTCACCATGCCCCGCTACCTGTCCCTGATCCGCATCGAGGAGTCCGACACCCTCGCCGGCGGCCCCAGCCCCGAGCTGATCCAGCGGATGGAGAAGCTGATGGACGAGATGACCAAGGCCGGCGTCCTGCTCGACACGGCCGGGCTCACCCCGACCGCCCAGGGCACCCGCGTCCACTACGAGGGCGGGCGGATCTCCGTCACCGACGGGCCCTTCACCGAGTCCAAGGAGGTCATCGGCGGCTACTCCCTCCTCCAGGCGAAGGACCGGGCCGAGGCGGTCGAGTGGACCAAGCGGTTCCTGAAGGTGCACGAGGAGTACTGGACGGTGACCTGCGAGGTCCGCGAGCTGATGGAGGGCTGAGCCGACGGAACCGGGTCCGGGCGCCGTTTTGCCCCGGCGCCCCGAGGGTGTTGCATGGTGGGCTGTGGAACCGCAGCCCACCGCCGCCCTCGAAACCGTCTTCCGGCTGGAGTCGCCCCGCGTGATCGCCGGCGTCGCCCGGCTCGTCCGGGACGTCGGCATCGCCGAGGAACTCACCCAGGACGCCCTGGTCGCCGCCCTGGAGCAGTGGCCCAGGGACGGCGTGCCCGACAACCCGGGCGCATGGCTCATGGCCACCGCCCGCCGCCGTGCCGTCGACCTGATCCGGCGCCGGGAGACCTACGCCCGCAAGCTCGCGGAGATCGGCCGGGAGCTGCCCGCCTCCGCGCCGCCGCCCGAGGAGCCGGCCGACCCGGAGGACATCGACGACGACCTGCTGCGGCTGGTCTTCACCGCCTGCCATCCGGTGCTGTCCGCCGAGGCCCGCATCGCCCTCACCCTCCGCCTCCTCGGCGGCCTGACCACACCGGAGATCGCCCGCGCCTGCCTCGTCCCCGAACCCACGGTCGCCCAGCGCATCGTCCGCGCCAAACGCACGCTGGCCAGGAAGAACGTCGCCTTCGAGGTGCCGTACGGACCGGACCGCGAGGCCCGTCTCGGCTCGGTCCTGGAGGTCATCTACCTGATCTTCAACGAGGGCTACGCGGCCACCGCCGGCGACGACTGGCTCCGCCCCGCCCTGTGCGAGGACGCCCTGCGGCTGGCCCGCGTCCTGTCCGCCCTGATGCCGAAGGAGCCCGAGGTCCACGGCTTGGCCGCGCTGCTGGAGTTCCAGTCCTCCCGCACCGCCGCCCGTACCGCCCCCGACGGCGAGCCGGTGCTGCTGAAGGACCAGAACCGCCACCGCTGGAACCGTCTGCTCATCGCCCGCGGCGTCACCGCCCTCGGCCACGCCCACGCCACCACCGGCTCCGCCGCCCCGGGCCCGTACGCCCTCCAGGCCGCGATCGCCGCCTGCCACGCGACGGCCCACACCTACGAGGAGACCGACTGGCCGCGCATCGCCGCGCTCTACGGCCTGCTCGCGGCCCGCGCCCCGTCCCCGGTCGTCGAACTCAACCGCGCGGTCGCCGTCTCGATGGCCGAGGGACCGGCCCCCGCGCTGGCCCTCGTGGACGCCCTCGCCGCCGAACCCGCCCTGCGCGACTACCACCTGCTCCCCAGCGTCCGCGGCGACCTCCTGGCCCGCCTGGGCCGCACGGCCGAGGCCCGCGAGGAGTTCGAACGGGCCGCGTCCCTGACCCGCAACGCCCGCGAACGCGCGCTCCTGCTGCACCGCGCACAGGAGGCGACCGGTTAACGCGCGGGGTGCCCGATCAGCATCGTCGGCGCCCCCGCGACCCGCGTCAGGAACACGGTCGCGGCGTTCGGCCCCTGCGGCTTGACCTTTTTGCGCAGCTCCTCCGGCTCGACCGCCGAGCCCCGCTTCTTCACGGTCAGCGTGCCCACCCCGCGCTCCCGCAGCAGCGCCTTCAGCTTCTTGACGTTGAACGGGAGTTGGTCGGTGATCTCGTAGACCGTGGCGTACGGCGTGCGGTGCGGCTCGTCGGCGGTGACGTAGGCGATGGTCGGGTCGATCAGCCCGCCGTCCAGGTCGTCGGCCACCTCGGCGACCAGGTGGGCGCGGATGACGGCGCCGTCCGGCTCGTACAGGTACCGCCCGACCGGCCGGACCTCCGGGTCCGGGAGCATGGTGTCCGGGGTCGCGTAGACGTCCGCCTCGGCGGGCAGCAGCGTCGCCCGCCGCGCGCCCGGCGTCACGTCCGGGCCGAACCACAGCACGGCCTCCTTGACGTCGCCGCCGTCCGAGACCCACTCCGCCGTCGCCTCCGGGGGGATCGCCTCGTGCGGAATGCCCGGCGCGATCTTCAGCAGGCCGAGCGGTGCCCCGAGTGCGGCGGACACGGCCCAGGACAGCGGCGGCGAGTAGGCCTCCGGGTCGAAGATCCGGCCGCGCTTGGAGGAACGCCGGGCGGGGTCCACGAACACGGCGTCGTATCCGGCGGTGTCCACCTCCGTCACATCGGCCTCGCGCACCTCGATCAGGTCGGCGAGACCGAGCGCGTCGGCGTTGGCACGGGCCGCCGCGCAGGTCACCGGGTCCCGGTCGACGGCCAGGACCCGGATCCCGGCGCGGGCGAACGCGATCGCGTCGCCGCCGATCCCGCAGCACAGGTCGGCGACGGACCGTGCCCCGAGCGCATGGAGGCTCTCCGCGCGGTACGTCGCCACGCTCGCCCGCGTCGACTGCTCCACCCCGTTCGGCGTGAAGAACATCAGCCGCGCGTCCTCGGCCCCGAACTTCGCCACCGCCCGCTGCCGCAGCCGCGCCTGCCCGAGCGCCGCCGAGACCAGCCCGGCGGGGTGCGTGCGCCGCAGCCGGGTGGCGACCGCCAACTCCTGCGCGGGATCGGTGTCGCGCACCTCGTCGAGCAGCGCGCGGCCCTCGGGGGTGAGCAGGGCGTGGAGGGAATCGAGGTCGTTCACCGGGACATTGTGGGCCAGTCGGTGGACCGTGCGCCTCCGGCGCGGTGTCGGACCGGGTTCGGCGGCCGGGCCCTGCGAGGATCCGGCACCATGCGAGCAGTCGTACAAAATGACAAAAGTCGGGCGTCGCGTCGCGTGTCCCGGGCATCCCGTCCCGCACTCCGCGGGGTCCGCCGCCGAGCACTGCGCCGGCGCGGGGCGGCGGCCACCGCCGTCCTCGCCGTCGCCGCCCTCGCCGGCGGCTGTGCGCAGGGCGACGGCCACGGGGAGCGGGGCGCCGCCGGCCGGCAGGGCCCGGAGGCTGCCCCGGCCCGCGCGGCCGACGCCGCGGCCGAGGCGCGCGAGGCCCGGGCCGCCCTCGTCGCCGCCGCCAAGCGCTGGAAGCTCGAGAAGGTCCCGCTGACGGCCCCCGCGCCGCCCGAGAAGAAGCCGGTGATCAAGGCCCGCGAGGGCTTCGAGGTCGACGGCCAGGAGGAGGACGGCCTCCCGCCGGTCTTCACCACGGTCCCCACCAAGGAGAAGGTCGTCTTCCTCACCATCGACGACGGCGCCGAGAAGGACCCGGCGTTCCTGAGGATGATGAGCGAGCTGAAGATCCCGTACACCGTCTTCCTCACCGACGACGAGATCAAGGACGACTACGGCTACTTCAAGAAGATGCAGGCCCGGGGCGTCACCCTCAACAACCACACCCTGAGCCACCCCTACCTGCCCGCGCTCTCCTACGAGGAGCAGAAGCACGAGATCTGCGGCATGCAGGACGTGATGGAGAAGCACTACGGCAAGCGCCCCGTCCTCTTCCGCCCGCCCTTCGGCAACTACAACCGCGACACCCTGCGCGCCGCCAAGTCCTGCGGCATCGAGTACGCCCCGATCTGGAGCGAGGAGGTGTACGTCGACCACTGGGAGTACCGCGAGTGGGACCAGGACCTGCACCCCGGTGACATCGTCCTCACCCACTTCCGGGGCGAGAACGACTGGGACGGCACCATGACCGACATGGTCCGCCGCTTCCTGGACCGGATCACCGCCGACGGATACGCGGTGGCCCGCCTGGAGGACTACCTGTGAGGCGAGGGCGGTCCCGCCCGGCAGGCACCGCCCCGGCCGCCCTCCTGCTCCCGCTGATCCTGCTGCTCCCGCTCACCGCCTGCGACCGGCTCGCCGCCCCCGCCGAACAGGCGGCGGCAGCCGGGGACCCCGCCCAGGACGCCGACCGGGGGCGCCGGCTGCCGCCCGTCGTGGACCACGTCCGTACCGACGACCCGGTCGTCTTCCTCACCTACGACGACAGCGCCGAGCGCGACCCCGCCCTCACCGGCCTGATCCGCGAACGGCGGCTCCCGGTCACCCTGTTCCTCACCGACACCGTCGCCGGACCGGCGTACGGCGACTTCGCCCGGCTGCGGCCGTTCGGGGCGAGCCTGCAGAACCACACCCTGGACCACCGCTCCCTGCGCGGCCTGCCCTACGCCGGCCAGCGCGCCGAGATCTGCGGCCAGCAGACCAAGCTCAAGTCCCGCTTCGGCGTCCGCGCCCACCTCTTCCGGCCGCCGCACGGCGCGTACGACACCACGACCCTGCGTGCCGCCGCCGACTGCGGCATCACGGCCCTGATCCTGTGGCGCGCCACCCTCGACGCCGACGGCGACCTCACCTACACCCGCGGCGAGCCCCGCCTCCACCCCGGCGACATCATCGCCGTGGACCCGGACCACCCGACGGCCACGAACCTGACGGCCCGCACGGAGCGTCTGCTGAAGACGATCGAGCAGCAGGGGCTGAGGGTGGGCAACTTGGAAAAGTACCTCTAGTCACAGCCCGTCCGGCGTTTGAGGACAAGGCCCGTTCAGGGCCGAAGCGGGGGCCTGGGGGCGGCAGCCCCCAGCGACGCCCACACCCACGCAGGGTGCCTTCACAAACCGGCGTTCACACGAAAACCCCGCCGACGCGCCGCCGGCATTGGCACTCCGCTTGACCGAGTGCTAACCGCAGTCATAGTCTCGGCTCTGGCACTCCCCACCGGAGAGTGCCAACACAGCGACGGGCAGGTCCGGCACCCGCGACGACGGATCGACCTGGTCGCCACCTCAGACAGTTAACCCCGTGAGATCTCCGAAGGGGGAGGTCGGATCGTGACGACCGCCAGCTCCAAGGTTGCCATCAAGCCGCTCGAGGACCGCATCGTGGTCCAGCCGCTCGACGCCGAGCAGACCACGGCTTCGGGCCTGGTCATTCCGGACACCGCCAAGGAGAAGCCCCAGGAGGGCGTCGTCCTGGCCGTGGGCCCGGGCCGCTTCGAGGACGGCAACCGTCTTCCGCTCGACGTCACCGTCGGCGACGTCGTGCTCTACAGCAAGTACGGCGGCACCGAGGTGAAGTACAACGGCGAGGAGTACCTCGTCCTCTCGGCCCGCGACGTGCTCGCGATCGTCGAGAAGTAGAAGTAGCGCTTCTCAGTAGTACTTCACTTCGAAGCACCTTGCTTTCCAGCTGCGCCCCTGGCTCCCGCGACCATAAAAAGCCGGGCGTCGGGGGCGCAGTTGCCGTATAACCCCAAGATTTCCGGAAGAGGGCTCACGCTCCCATGGCGAAGATCCTGAAGTTCGACGAGGACGCCCGTCGCGCCCTCGAGCGCGGCGTCAACAAGCTTGCCGACACGGTGAAGGTGACGATCGGCCCCAAGGGCCGCAACGTCGTCATCGACAAGAAGTTCGGCGCCCCCACCATCACCAACGACGGCGTCACCATCGCCCGCGAGGTCGAGGTCGAGGACCCGTACGAGAACCTCGGCGCCCAGCTGGTGAAGGAGGTGGCGACCAAGACCAACGACATCGCGGGTGACGGCACCACCACCGCCACCGTGCTCGCCCAGGCGCTCGTGCGCGAGGGCCTGAAGAACGTCGCCGCGGGTGCCTCCCCGGCGCTGCTCAAGAAGGGCATCGACGCCGCCGTCAAGGCCGTCTCCGAGGACCTCCTCGCCACCGCCCGCCCGATCGACGAGAAGTCCGACATCGCCGCCGTGGCCGCGCTGTCCGCCCAGGACCAGCAGGTCGGCGAGCTGATCGCCGAGGCGATGGACAAGGTCGGCAAGGACGGTGTCATCACCGTCGAGGAGTCCAACACCTTCGGTCTGGAGCTGGACTTCACCGAGGGCATGGCCTTCGACAAGGGCTACCTGTCGCCGTACTTCGTGACGGACCAGGAGCGCATGGAGGCCGTCCTCGACGACCCGTACATCCTGATCAACCAGGGCAAGATCTCCTCCATCGCGGACCTGCTGCCGCTGCTGGAGAAGGTCATCCAGGCCAACGCCTCCAAGCCGCTGCTGATCATCGCCGAGGACCTGGAGGGCGAGGCGCTCTCCACCCTCGTCGTCAACAAGATCCGCGGCACCTTCAACGCGGTGGCCGTCAAGGCCCCGGGCTTCGGCGACCGCCGCAAGGCGATGCTGCAGGACATGGCCGTCCTGACCGGCGCCACGGTCATCTCCGAGGAGGTCGGCCTCAAGCTCGACCAGGTCGGCCTGGACGTGCTCGGCACCGCCCGCCGCATCACCGTCACCAAGGACGACACCACGATCGTCGACGGTGCCGGCAAGCGCGACGAGGTCGAGGGCCGCATCGCCCAGATCAAGGCCGAGATCGAGTCCACGGACTCCGACTGGGACCGCGAGAAGCTCCAGGAGCGCCTCGCGAAGCTGGCCGGCGGCGTGTGCGTGATCAAGGTCGGCGCCGCCACCGAGGTGGAGCTGAAGGAGCGCAAGCACCGTCTGGAGGACGCCATCTCCGCGACCCGCGCCGCGGTCGAGGAGGGCATCGTCTCCGGTGGTGGCTCCGCGCTGGTCCACGCCGTCAAGGTCCTCGAGGGCAACCTCGACAAGACCGGCGACGAGGCCACCGGTGTCGCGGTCGTCCGCCGCGCCGCCGTCGAGCCGCTGCGCTGGATCGCCGAGAACGCCGGCCTGGAGGGCTACGTCATCACCTCCAAGGTCGCCGAGCTCGACAAGGGCCAGGGCTTCAACGCCGCCACCGGCGAGTACGGCGACCTGGTCAAGGCCGGCGTCATCGACCCGGTGAAGGTCACCCGCTCCGCCCTGGAGAACGCCGCCTCCATCGCCTCCCTCCTGCTGACGACCGAGACCCTGGTCGTCGAGAAGAAGGAAGAGGAAGAGCCGGCCGCCGCGGGCCACGGCCACGGCCACGCCCACTGAGCGCTGCGCTGAGCTGAGCCGAGCGAACGGTGCCCGGTCCCCTGCGGGGGGCCGGGCACCGTTTGTCATTACCGGTGTTATTACCGGGTGAGAGTCTGCCCCGCGGGGCAGGTGCCGGGTGCGGCGCCGTCGTGGTCGGTCGCGCAGTTCCCCGCGCCCCTTGGGGCGTTGGACCTGACGAGCCTCAGGAAGGCGTCGTCACAGCAGTCCGCTCAGCGGCAGTACGCGCTCGGCGAGCCGTCCCCGCAGCCGTCCGTCTGCGGTGTCCGCGTCCTCCACGAGCCAGCCGGCGGCGACCAGCAGCCCGGCGTGCTCGGCGACGTCCTCGGGCCGCAGGCCGCAGAAGGAGGCCACTGTGTCCAGCGCGAGTCCGTCACCGTCCTCGCCGGCCTCTCCCAGGCACCCGTCGGGACGGCTGTGGGCCGCGGTGTACACGGCGAGGATCCGCGTGGCAGCCCCCGCCTTCTTCTTGCGCAGCTTCCGGTCGCCCACCACCTTCTGCGCCCACCCCGAGAGCCGCGCCCGGGTGACCTTGCCGAAGAAGAACGGGCGGGGCTGGGTGGGAATCAGCGTGGGCACGGTGATCCGGGTGGGCTCCTCCGGCCGGGACATCAGCGCGTCGTCGACGGTGACGCCCTCCGGGAGCACCAGCCAGCCCGCGTCGGCCAGCGCCTGGAGCACCCGCTCGGCGTCGCCCTGCAGCCAGCCGCTGAGATCCTGCCCGGTGACGTTCCCGGTACCCGCACGCGCGGCCCGCAGGGTCAGCATCAGCACCGCGAACCGGGCCTCGGCCTCGGGGAACGGGGAGTCGACCCGGACGTGCTCCAGCACATTGCGGAGGTGGACACCCTGGCCCCGGGTCAGCAACCGCTCGACCGCCGGCCCGTCCACGCCCACCGGGACGCCGTGCCGGTTGGCGTCCATCTCGCGGGTGGTCCGCGCGGCCGCCGCGGCCCGGTCCGCCTCCTCGCGCAGGGACGCGTCGCCGGTGACGTCGGCCCACAGAGCGAAGGCCCGGGCCTTGCGGTCGTGGAGTTCGGCGAGGACGGCGAGGTCCGGCTCGGGACGCCGCTGATAGGCGCGGAACGCGTCCCCGAGCTCGGTCAGCTCCACCCGCAGCACCTCGGGCTGGAGATCGTCCGGCACGATCCGCTGCGCGACCTTCGCCCATCGCCCCGCCCTCCGGGACCGGGCAGGGACACCGCCGGGGCGGGGACGCGGGGCGGTCCGGGCGGGCGGAACGGAGGCGGCCCGGCGACCGGCGGCACCCGGGCCGGGCGGCGCCGGAGCCGCCGACGGCGCCCCGCCGCCACCGCCGGGAGCGTCGGAGAACAGCACCGCCCCATTCCCGGTCACCGCTCCCCGGCCCGTCCTCGCCCCGTCCGTACGCCCCCTGCCGGTGCCGTCGACGAACAGGTCGCCCCCCTCACCAGTGCCCGCGTTCACGCGATGCCGCCCTTCCCTCGCCGAACCTGCGACCTCCCGCCCGCTGCGGGCGCAGCCACCCGACGCTATGTCGCACGGGCACCCGACCTGGCAGGGACCGGGATGGACCACACGTTCGGGTGACGATTCCGTCGGGCCCCAGGTGCGGCGGGACCGCCGGTCTCCGGGGTGCGGGCAGGGCTCAGGTCGAGACGGGCGTACGGGACAGGGCGGTGCGCAGCGCGAAGACGCCGAGCAGGCCGCCCGACGCGAAACGCTGAGCGGTCATCACGCGTGGCCGAGCGGCCAGGAACCCGGAGATCCGTGCCGCGGCCAGCATGACCGCGGCGTTCACGGAGACCCCCACGAGGATCTGCACCCCGCCGAGCTGGAGCAGTTGCGCCCAGCCCGGGCCGGCCTGCGGGTCCATGAACTGGGGCAGCAGAGCGGCGTACAGGAGAGCGATCTTGGGGTTGAGCAGGTTGGTCAGCAGCCCCATCGAGAACAGGCGGGCGTCGGAGACGGGAGGCAGGTCCCGGGCCGGGGCGAAGGGCGAGCGGCCACCGGGCCCGAGCATGCTCCAGGCCAGGTAGGCCAGGTAGGCGGCCCCGGCAAGCTTGACCACCGTGTACGCCAACGGCACGGCCGCGAACAACGCGGACAGGCCCGCGGCGGCGGCCAGCAGGTAGCACAGGGAACCCCACGGCGGTCCCGCCGAGGCTGACCAGTCCCGCCCTGCGGCCTTGGGTGATCGCGCGAGAGGCGAGGTGGATCATGTTCGGCCCCGGAGTCAGAGCCATGCCCAGTTCGACCAGGGCCACTCCCCCCGCTGCGGCCAGGCTTATCACCGGTCGACTCCTGATCATCTGCCGGGTGACCGACACCCGGAACAGCCCGCCACCCGGCTACCGGGACGACTGCGAAGCAAGTACCTGCTTCGCTTGGCTCAGGGTACGGCCCTGCCCTGGACGACCTCCAGGGCGGATGGGCGGCCATGCGTGCTGCCGAACGGTCCGGCCGGTGAGCAGCGGAAGCGTTCATGGAAGTCGGCGGGAGCCGAGCTGTCATGATTCAGTCATGTCAAATGAAGATCGGATATTGCTCACCAAGCCGCTCAAGCCAGTTGCAGTCTTCCGCTCGAAGCGGCGTATTGCTGTCGGAGTGGCAAGCCTTGCTTCGCTGGCCATTGCGGGAACAGCGCTCTTCATCTGGGAACCATGGGTCGACAGATCCCCGTTCACAGCCAGGAGTTACAGCCCATTGGGTGCGGACATGTTCGTGGACACCGGTGATGGCTCGTGCCGGGCCGAGGGTGTGGCAGCCCGGGAGAAGCTGCTCGGAGAGGACAAACGAGTGCTGGCAACGGGCAGCTCTCAGGGCGGAGAGATCCTCTCGTCCGAGTACGGAGACCTCGCCGGGCACTGCTTCGCCTATACGGAGTTCACGGGCGTCCCCGCCGGTGAGGACGCCTACTTCGTTGTCTCGGGCGAGCGGTTGTACACGGCCGACGGCGAGGAACTGGGACCGGTTGAGACAGCAGAGGCCTCACTGCGTGAGTCCATGTCCGAGGCCAAGAAGCACTGGGAGAACTTCCAGGAGCCTGCCGACTGACCTCTGCGGCGCACGTCGGCATCCACGCGGTGGCGTTCCGCACGCCCTAATGTCTCAAGTCCCTTGCTGTGGCGACGATCGACTCCATAACATCACCTTCACAACTGCGAATTAATGGTCGTTCCGGCGGGGGGCTGGCGTGACGTTGATGATGGCGGTAGCGGCTGTCTGGGGTGTTTTACAGCTCTACGCCGTTTCATGGCCGACGCGGTCCGTGCGTCTTTCCACCGTGCTGCTGGCCGTCGTGGTGGGGGTGTACGGGTGTGGAGTGACCACGGCGGTGGTGGAACTCGCCTACACGCGTCTCTACGCGGACCAGTCGGGGCAGTCGCTGATCACGGTGGTGAACACCACCAGCTACACGGTGGCGCCGTGGGCAGAGGAACTGATCAAAATCGCCCCGCTGCTGCTGGTGGGATGCAGCCGCCGGGTCCGCCGGCAGTGGGGGCTGAGCGACTTCACGGTGCTGGGCGGGGCGCTGGGCGCTGGATTCGGACTGCTGGAGGCGGTGCTCCGTTTCGGTCTGGACGCGGACCGGGCGATGGCTCGTGGTGAGGGCTGGATCATCCCTGACAGCTTGTCTCCTCCCTATGTCCCAGGCTTGGGCCAGGTGCTTACCGCCTGGCTGCCCGCGCCGTTCAGTCAACTGGGCACGGCCGGACCTCCGGCCACGGAGACGTTTCAGCATCTGGTGCTGTCGACCCTCGCGGGGTTCGGGGTCGGACTGCTGTGGCGTACATGCGGGTGGGTGCGCCTGTTGTCGGTGGCCCCCTTCGCTGCGGCTGTCTTTCACCACACGGTGAACAACTACGCGGCGCGGGAGCCGGGCAGCCAGGCCGAACAGTGGCTCGAGGACCTGGACGCGCACGCATGGGCTGCGCCACTCGCGTGTCTGGCCATCGCCCTGGTCGTCGATCTGGGCCGCCTCCACAGGGGCAAGCGGTCCGTGCCCGGCGTACTGCTTGCCACCGAACGCGCCGACGGAGACAGCGTGGCAGCGCTGCTCCGCTATACGACCTGGCGGGCGCCCTGGAGCCTGCTGGTCGGGCTGCGCTACATCAGGCTTCGACGTTCCCTGCTGTACGCGGCCACATCGGCGCCGACCGTCGAATCCGAAGACCTCCGCCGTGTGGTCGCCGGGATCACCGTGCGGATGGACGCATCCGACAACCAGCAGGCCTGGCAGACGGTCAACCTCCGAACGTGGCTGAAGGCAGCCCGGAGAGCCCGCCGCCCCCGCGACCGTTGGCTGCTGCTCGTGCCGTGCCTGCTCGCGGTGCCGGCACTGCTGTTCTTGGGTGTCGGCTCGTTCAAGGACACGGCTGGTCTCCAGGAGTTCTTCACTACCGGGCCGGGCCCGAAGATCATGATGGGGTTCGGCATCGCCGCCCTCATCTGGATCGCCTACCAGCTCACTGTGCTGCTGCGCACCTGGCGGGCCGTGACGGCACAACCCGTGGCGGAACTGCTGGTCGCGCACCGATTCCGCCTCGGAACCGCACTGGGGGCGGCCACTACGGGGACGTTCCTGCTGTGGCAGGGACTGGGCGAGGTGGGCCCCGACGGCAAGTCGATACGAACGCTGCATCTGCTCGACGCGCTGAACACGTTTCTGGTGTACCTCGGGTTCGCTCTTCTCCTGCTCTCGCTGCTGGCGCTCTTCCCTCCCGGAGGGTTTGCGCTGGCGGGAGGCGGAGTGGCCGGAGCGCTCACCGCTGAGGCCGCCCTCAATGCCGGTGTCCTGGGCTCGGCCGGACTCGTCCTCATGGGGCTGGGGGCCACGAACGGCTCCGGCGGTGACTACAACGCGTGGCCCAGAAGCAAACGGAAGGGCCGTACGAAACCCGAGCATCGAGCGGATGTCCGCGGTGACGAGGGCAAGAGCCTTGGGGGCAGGAGCAAGGCTCACACCATCGACAAGCACGTGGACAAGACCATTGACGGCATGCGCAAGCGACTGCGGGAAGATGCCGACCTCGCCGCCGACTCACGCTACGTCGACGTCGACGCCGCACAGCGTTTCACCGACAGGACTCTCACCATTGCAAGCAATCAACGGAAGATCTCGGGCTGGCTGGCCAAGGGGGCGAAGGGGCCACTGCGGCTGGAAGCGAAGTTCGACGAGTACACGGGGCTGCATCTCACTCGCTACGACTTCGCGCACGGGCAGCCAACGACGTGGGTGAAGGGGGTACGGGTGATCCTCAAAGCCGACCCGTCGGCGCCGTCCGGATATCGCGTCCTCACCTCGTTCCCACAGCCCTAGCACCCGCAATCGGAGCAGCTGATGAGTCATTTCCTGCCGCCAGGACAGCGTTTCCACGAGCTCAGCGACCTGCTGGAGTCGTACGCCAACGTGGACTTCACATTCTCCGACACCGCGGAAGTCCCCGGGCCGGCTCTCTCCGCCTATCTCCGGATCGCTGCCCGGGATCCCGCGCGTGCGGCGACGGCGATCCGGCAGATCGACGACCTTCTCTCCGTCGGCCTGTTCTCCGACGAGATCGCGGACGAGGTGGAGTACCTCCCGCACATCCGACCACCAATGGGTACGACCGTCGAGGACTGCCTGCGCGTGGTGAGGGGCCACCTTCACCGCCTCCTGCACGATCCGTCACGCGTTCCGCAGACGACCCCGCAGACCTCCTGGGAATGGAATGAGCGCTTCCCCTCCCTGGGCCAGTTGCTCGGCGCCTACTTCCACCAGGACTTCTCCTACCTCTACGCGTCCCGCGAAGAGGCTCTCGACGAATACGTCGGCGAATCCGATTCGGAGGACCGCGCACGAGTGGCTCAGGAAATCGGCGAGCTGCTGGAAATGGTGTCGTCGGATCGGGAACTCCGAGCCGCGACCAGTGCGTTGGGCCTCGATCTCCTGCCGCCGGGAGGGATGTCCCTGCGGAAGTGGCTCGAAGCGATCCGCCGAAGGATCACGGCAGCGTAGTGGCCCCTGTTGTCGTGTCAGCTCTCTGCCTCGCGACAGGTGCCACGGCTGCTCCCCGCGCCGGCCCGCGTCCTCACTGCGGCCCGTACTTGCGTCCCGTTCGGGACGTGATTCCGCCCAGCAGGCCCCGCGGGACCAGCTTCGCCGCGCCCATCAGGGTCTTGTAGCGCGGGTCGGGGATCGACAGGGACTTGCCGCGGGAGAGGTCGGCGAGGGCCGCCGCGACGACGTTGTCCGCGTCGAGCCACATCCAGTTCGGGATGTTGTCCGTGCCCATGCCGGCCCGCTCGTGGAACTCGGTGCGCACGAAGCCGGGGGCCAGGGCCATCAGCCGTACGCCGCTGCCGGCCAGGTCCTTCGCCACGCCCTGCGTGAACTGCACGACCCACGCCTTGGAGGCGCCGTAGGTGCCGCGCGGGACGAAGGCGGCGACCGAGGCCACGTTGACGACGCCGCCGCGGCCCCGCTCCCGCATCGCCTCCACCGCCGCCGAGGTCAGCCGGAGCACCGCCTCGCAGTGCACCTTGAGCATGGTCAGCTCGTCGGCCATGGGGACGTCAAGGAAACGGCCCTTGTTGCCGAAACCGGCGTTGTTGATCAGCAGGTCGACGGGGCTCCTGCGGTCCGACAGCCGGGCGGCCACCGCGTCGATGCCGGCGTCCGTCGACAGGTCCGCCGTCAGCACCTCCGCCTCGATGCCGTGCCGGTCGTGCAGTTCGGTGGCCTGTGCGCGCAGCCGCTCGGTGTCGCGGGCCACCAGCACCAGGTCGTGCCCGTCGGCCGCCAGCCGGCGCGCGAACGCGGCGCCGAGGCCCGCCGTCGATCCCGTAATCAATGCCGTTGTCATGGCGCAAGGTTAGGGGGCGGGATCATGGGTGCGGACCGAGCACGTCCGCTTTGCTCAGGCCCCGTACTCCGCCACGTACTTCCGCGCCGACGCCAGCGCCTCCGGGTGCAGCGCGTCACCCGCCGCGAGCAGCCGGGGGAGCAGCTCCCGCTGGGTCGTCACCGCGCGGAACTGCAGGGCCACCGTCACCTCGTGGGCGGGCCGGTGCACGATGCGCACCGGGTCGCCCGCACGAATCTCACCGGGTTCGAGCACGCGGAAGTAGGCGCCCGGCGCGCCCTTCGCCGTGAAGCGCTTCACCCAGCGCGGCTCGCCCAGGTGGCCCTGGAAGGTACGGCAGGGGATGCGTCCGGACGTCACCTCCAGGAGCAGCTCCGGGCCGATCCGCCAGTGCTCGCCGATGAGAGCGCCGGCGAGGTCCAGGCCCGTGGTGGTGAGGTTCTCGCCGAACGAGCCGTTCGGCAGTTCGCGGCCCAGCTCGCGCTCCCAGGCGTCCATGTCCTCGCGCGCCATCGCGTACACCGCCTGGTCGTCGCCGCCGTGGTGCCGCGTGTCGCAGACGGTGTCGCCGGCCAGACCGCTCGCCCCGAAGCCCTTCGCCCCGGGCGCCGCCACCCGTACGGGGCCGTCCGCGGGCCGCTTGTCGATGCCCGTGACGCCCTCCGGCTGGTCCGTGTAAGGCACCGCCTTCGCGCGGCCCAGGTTGACGGACAGAAGCCTCATGGCGGGAAGGTGCATGCCAGCACGGTAGGCCATGCCCACCCAAAGCGGCGACCCATTAATCGGCGCTCGGTCAAAGAGTCGCTTATCCTTGTGAGTGTGATCGAGGCTCGTCATCTCCGTGTCCTGCGCGCCGTGGCATCGACCGGTTCCTTCTCCGCCGCCGGGCGCGAGCTGGGCTGCACCCAGCCCGCCGTCAGCCAGCAGATGAAGGCCCTGGAGTCCTCCGTCGGCACCCCGCTGCTCGTGCGCACCGGGCGCGAGATGCGGCTCACCCAGGCCGGAGAGGCGCTGGTGCGGCACGCCGCCGGGATCATCGCCGGGCTCACGGCGGCCGAGGAGGAGGTCGCCGCGATCGCCGGGCTGCGCGCCGGCCGGGTCCGGCTGGTCTCCTTCCCCAGCGGCAGCTCCACCCTCGTACCGACCGCCCTGGCCGCGCTGCGCGCCGCGCATCCCGGCACCCGGGTCTTCCTGGAGGAGGCCGAACCGCCGAAGTCCGTCGAGCTGCTGCGCGAGGGCGACTGCGACGTGGCGCTCGCCTTCCGCTACGAGGGCGCGGCCGGCGCGGAGGAGTGGGACGACCTCGTCGTACGGCCGCTGCTGACCGACCGGCTGGTGGCGCTGGTCCCGGAGGGGCACCGGCTCGCCCGTACCGCGGGGGCCGTGGCCATCGGGGAGCTGGCCCGGGAGTCCTGGATCGCGGGTTGCCCGCGCTGTCGCGGCCAGCTGGTCGAGGTGTGCGAAGGGGCCGGGTTCTCGCCCCGCATCGACTTCGCGACCGACGACTACCCGGCGGTGGTCGGCCTGGTCGGCGCGGGGCTCGGGGTGGCCGTACTGCCCCAGCTCGCCGTCGAGTCCGTGCGGCCCCGGGGCGTACGGACGGTCACGCTGGAGCCGGCCGTGCGCCGGGAGATCGTGGCCCTCACGCTGCCCGACCTGGCGCAGGTGCCGGCGGTGACGGCGACCCTGGACGAGCTGGCCCGGGCGGGCACGCGCCAGTCGGCGGCGCGCTGACCGCGTCGGGGAACCTTGCTTCGTTCCTCCAGAGAAACGTTCCTTCAGTGAGGTGCGGCCGCCTCCCCGCCGGCCGACGCCGCCGCCACCAGGCGGTTACGGGCCCGGCCCATGAGTTCCTCGCGCTCGTCCTCGGTCAGCCCGCCCCACACGCCGTACGGCTCACGCACCGCCAGCGCGTGCGCCGCGCACTCGGCGCGGACCGGGCACCTCATGCAGACCTCCTTGGCCGAGTTCTCGCGAGCGCTCCGTGCCGCACCGCGTTCGCCTTCCGGATGGAAGAAGAGCGAGCTGTCCACCCCTCGGCACGCAGCCAGGAGCTGCCAGTCCCACAGGTCCGCGTTCGGTCCGGGAAGGCGGGAGAAATCTGCCATTGCGTGACCCCTTGTAGCCGTTCTGGGTGGATACGGTGTCCACGACCGTACAACTACGATCTAAGGAGATGAAAATATGACTCATTGCGAATCTAGCCGCAGACACCAGCGAAGTGGAAGAAAAGCGGCTGAATGGGGCACCGCTTGTGATGAAACGGCGCGGGTCCCACGCGCATGTCTGCTGCGTGGCCGCCCCCTCACGTAGAGTGCCGAAGACGACACACAGCCCCGTAACTCTTTCGAGTGACCATCGTTGAGAGTGCGGAGGCGGTTGAAGGAACAAGTGCTCGGGCGGGCGTCCGGGACGGTCGACCGCACAGGTGACGATTTCGTACCAGCCTGGAGGCTCAACGTGACGCGCAAGAGCTGCGGAGGACGGCCATGACTTCCGTCCTCGTCTGCGACGACTCCCCGCTTGCCCGAGAGGCGCTCCGCCGCGCGGTCGCGACCGTGCCCGGCGTCGAGCGCGTGACGACGGCCGCCAACGGCGAGGAAGTCCTCCGCCGCTGGGGAGCCGACCGCTCGGACCTGATTCTGATGGACGTGCGCATGCCCGGCCTGGGCGGCGTCGAGACCGTCCGGCGGCTGCTGTCCGCCGACCCCGGCGCGCGCATCATCATGCTCACCGTCGCCGAGGACCTGGACGGCGTGGCCCTCGCGGTCGCCGCCGGTGCCCGTGGCTATCTGCACAAGGACGCCTCGCGCGCCGAGCTGCGCGCCACCGTCACCCAGGCCCTCGCCGACCCGACCTGGCGGCTCGCCCCGCGCCGGCTGCGTTCGGCCGAGATGGGTGCGGCGCCGACGCTCACCGCGCGGGAGATCCAGGTCCTGGAGGGCATGAGCCACGGCCGCTCCAACGCGGAGATCGGCCGCGAGCTGTTCCTCTCCGAGGACACCGTCAAGACCCACGCCCGCCGGCTCTTCAAGAAACTCGGCGCCTCGGACCGGGCACACGCCGTGGCGCTCGGCTTCCGGTGGGGCCTGGTCCGCTAGGGGCTCCCCGTGCGATGGAGTCCGAGAGGGCCCGTCGGGGACGTGACGATCCCCGCTTATCGCGAGGTGAGCGGGGGTGACAAGGCGACCCGCCGGGTGCCCGCTGCTCGTTTCGGCGCGGATGACGCATCCTTGAGGTGTGGAGTTCCTCGGGGACGAGTCGGTCGAGCGGAAGGGGAGGGCGCAGGGGATGAGTTCCGGCGCACCTGCTCATAACGCTTCGGTGCACAACAACGGGCACGGAGCCACGGATCGGACGGCCGCAAGGCACCATGGACCGATGCGTGACGACGAGGCGCCCCCGGACCAGGGGACGGTGGGTGGGCTCGTCCACCGCGCCGTGGACGGGGACGAGCAGGCCACGCACGACCTGCTCGCCCATGTCCACCCCCTGGCGCTGCGCTACTGCCGCACGCGGCTGTCCCGGCTGCCCGGTGACGCCCGGCACTTCGTCGAGGACCTCGCCCAGGAGGTCTGCGTCGCGGTGCTGCTCGCGCTGCCCCGCTACAAGGACACCGGACGCCCCTTCGAGGCGTTCGTCTTCGCCATCGCCGCCCACAAGGTCGCCGACCTCCAGCGGGCCGCGATGCGCCACCCCGGCTCGACGGCCGTCCCCTCCGACGAGATGCCCGAGCGGCCGGACGACTCCCTGGGCCCCGAGGAGCGGGCGCTGCTCAACAGCGACGCCGCCTGGGCCAAGAAACTGCTGGCCAACCTCCCCGAGAACCAGCGCGAGCTGCTCCTGCTGCGCATCGCGGTCGGGCTCACCGCCGAGGAGACCGGGCAGATGTTGGGAATGTCACCGGGTGCCGTGCGGGTCGCCCAGCACCGGGCGCTGAGCCGGCTACGGGCGCTGGCGGAGCAGTAGTTCGGGCGACGGCCCGCGTCCGACCCGCGCGGCGACCCCTCTCGTACAAAAGCACGAAGGTCGCACGCTTCCTTGATCGTGGAATGACCCACGTCCACTTCCCGTTAGCATGGACATCCGCACCGATCAAGGCCATTTGGGGAAGGTGTCATGACTGCCAACGTCGACGGAGTGCCCGAGAAATTCGCGACACTCGGGCTGACCTACGACGACGTGCTGCTGCTGCCGGGCGCCTCCGCGGTGCTTCCGAACGCGGTCGACACCTCGTCCCGCATCTCCCGCAACGTGCGGGTCAACATCCCGCTGCTCTCCGCGGCCATGGACAAGGTGACCGAGTCCCGGATGGCCATCTCCATGGCCCGCCAGGGCGGCGTCGGCGTCCTGCACCGCAACCTGTCCATCGAGGACCAGGCCAACCAGGTCGACCTGGTGAAGCGCTCCGAGTCGGGCATGGTGGCCAACCCCATCACCATCCACCCGGACGCCACCCTCGGCGAGGCCGACGCCCTGTGCGCCAAGTTCCGCATCAGCGGCGTCCCGGTCACCGACGGCGCGGGCAAGCTGCTCGGCATCGTCACCAACCGCGACATGGCCTTCGAGACCGACCGCACCCGGCAGGTGCGCGAGGTCATGACGCCGATGCCGCTGGTGACCGGCCAGGTCGGCATCTCCGGCGTGGACGCCATGGAGCTGCTGCGCCGTCACAAGATCGAGAAGCTTCCGCTGGTCGACGGCGACGGCGTCCTCAAGGGCCTGATCACGGTCAAGGACTTCGTCAAGGCCGAGCAGTACCCGCACGCCGCCAAGGACGCCGAGGGCCGCCTGCTCGTCGGCGCCGCCGTCGGCGCCAGCCCCGAGGCCCTCGACCGCGCCCAGGCGCTCGCCGAGGCCGGGGTGGACTTCCTCGTCGTCGACACCTCGCACGGCCACAACAGCAACGCCCTGAGCTGGATGTCGAAGATCAAGTCGAGCGTCGGCGTCGACGTCGTCGGCGGCAACGTCGCCACCCGCGACGGCGCCCAGGCCCTGATCGACGCCGGTGTCGACGGCATCAAGGTCGGTGTCGGCCCCGGTTCCATCTGCACGACCCGCGTCGTCGCCGGCATCGGCGTCCCGCAGGTCACCGCGATCTACGAGGCGTCCCTCGCCGCCCGCGCCGCCGGGGTGCCCCTGATCGGCGACGGCGGCCTCCAGTACTCCGGCGACATCGGCAAGGCGCTCGCCGCGGGCGCCGACACCGTGATGCTGGGCAGCCTGCTGGCGGGCTGCGAGGAGTCGCCGGGCGAGCTGCAGTTCATCAACGGCAAGCAGTTCAAGTCGTACCGCGGCATGGGCTCGCTGGGCGCCATGCAGTCCCGCGGCCAGGGCAAGTCCTACTCGAAGGACCGCTACTTCCAGGCCGAGGTCGCCTCCGACGACAAGCTCGTGCCCGAGGGCATCGAGGGCCAGGTCCCCTACCGGGGCCCGCTCGCCAACGTCCTGCACCAGCTCGTCGGCGGTCTGCGCCAGACCATGGGCTACGTCGGCGCCGCCACCATCGCCGAGATGGAGTCCAAGGGCCGCTTCGTCCGGATCACCTCCGCGGGCCTCAAGGAGAGCCACCCGCACGACATCCAGATGACGGTCGAGGCGCCGAACTACAGCCGCAGCAAGTAAGCGGCCGTAGCAAGTAAGCGGCGTAGCAAGCAAGCACACGGGCAGCAGCCTCCGAGGGCGGCTCCGGAGCATCCGGGGCCGCCCTCTGCGGTGCCCCGGCGCACCCGTCGGGGATACTGGAAGGCGCTGCAACGCATCAGGGAAAGGCCACAGACGTGACTGAGATCGAGATCGGGCGCGGCAAGCGCGGCCGCCGGGCGTACGCCTTCGACGACATCGCCGTCGTCCCCAGCCGCCGTACCCGGGACCCGAAGGAGGTCTCGATCGCCTGGCAGATCGACGCCTACCGCTTCGAGCTGCCGTTCCTGGCCGCTCCCATGGACTCGGTCGTCTCCCCGGCCACCGCGATCCGCATCGGCGAGCTGGGCGGCCTCGGCGTCCTCAACCTGGAAGGGCTCTGGACCCGGCACGAGGAACCGCAGCCGCTGCTCGACGAGATCGTCGGCCTCGACGCGGACACCGCGACCCGCCGCCTCCAGGAGATCTACGCCGCCCCCATCAAGGAGGAGCTGATCGGGCAGCGCATCAAGGAGGTGCGCGACTCGGGCGTGGTCACCGCCGCCGCGCTCTCCCCGCAGCGCACCGCCCAGTTCTCCAAGGCTGTCGTGGACGCGGGCGTCGACATCTTCGTCATCCGCGGTACCACCGTCTCCGCCGAGCACGTCTCCGGCTCGCACGAGCCGCTGAACCTGAAGCAGTTCATCTACGAGCTCGACGTGCCGGTGATCGTCGGCGGCTGCGCCACCTACACCGCCGCCCTGCACCTGATGCGCACCGGCGCCGCGGGCGTCCTCGTCGGCTTCGGCGGCGGCGCCGCCCACACCACGCGCAACGTGCTGGGCATCCAGGTGCCCATGGCCACCGCGGTCGCCGACGTGGCGGCGGCCCGCCGGGACTACATGGACGAGTCCGGCGGCCGGTACGTCCACGTCATCGCCGACGGCGGCGTCGGCTGGTCCGGCGACCTGCCCAAGGCCATCGCCTGCGGCGCGGACTCCGTGATGATGGGCTCCCCGCTGGCCCGCGCGACCGACGCGCCGGGCCGGGGCCACCACTGGGGCATGGAGGCCGTCAACGAGGAGCTGCCGCGCGGCCAGAAGGTCGACCTCGGCACGGTCGGCACCATCGAGGAGGTCCTCACCGGCCCGTCCCGCACCCCGGACGGCTCGATGAACTTCTTCGGCGCCCTGCGCCGCGCCATGGCCACGACCGGCTACAGCGAGCTGAAGGAGTTCCAGCGCGTCGAGGTGACGGTCGCGGACTCGCAGCACCGGCGGTAGTCACCCGAACGCCGTACCGAGGGGCCCGGAGCCGACGCTCCCGGGCCCCTCGTGTGTCCGCACGGCGCGGTCAGAGCCGGTGCGCCGCCCCCGTCGGCGTGGCCCCCCGCGTGTCCAGGAGGAGCTGGGCCTTGACCGACAGGCCCTGGAGGTCGTACGTGCGGTGCTGCTGGAGGAGGATGGTGAGGTCGGCGTCGGCGGCGGCCTCGTAGAGGGAGTCGGCGCGGGGGACGGGGCGGTCGGCGACGTTCCAGGACGGGACGTGCGGGTCGTGGTAGCTCACGGCGGCGCCCATCGACATCAGGCGGGTCGCGATCTCCTCGGCCGGGGTGGCCTGCTGGTCGGCGAGGTCGGCCTTGTAGGTGACGCCGAGGAGGAGGATCCGGGCGGCGCGGGCGGACTTGCCGTGCTCGTTGAGGAGGGCGGCGGCGCGCTGGACGACGTAGCGGGGCATCTGGGCGTTGACCTGCTGGGCCAGCTCCACCATGCGCAGGCTGTGCGGAGCCCGGCCGGTCAGGTCCTGGGGGACGGAATGGCCGCCGACGCCGGGGCCGGGGCGGAAGGCCTGGAAGCCGAACGGCTTGGTCTCCGCGCAGCGCAGCACGTCCCACAGGTCGACGCCGAGGTCGTCGCAGAGCACGGCCATCTCGTTGACCAGGGCGATGTTCACGTGCCGGAAGTTGGTCTCCAGGAGCTGCACCGTCTCCGCCTCCCGCGGTCCGCGTGCCCGGACCACCTTGTCGGTGAGGCGGCTGTAGAACGCGGCGGCCGACTCGGTGCAGGCGGGGGTGAGGCCGCCGATGACCTTCGGGGTGTTGGCCGGGGTGAAGTCGCGGTTGCCGGGGTCCACGCGGCTGGGGGAGTAGGCGAGGTGGAAGTCGCGGCCGGCGCGCAGCCCGGAGCCCTGCTCCAGGAGCGGGCGCAGGAAGTCCTCCGTCGTCCCGGGCCGCACCGGTGACTCCAGGATGACGGTGGTGTGCGGGCGCATGTGGGCGGCCAGGGTGCGGGCCGCGGCCTCCACCTGGGTGAGGTCCAGGCCGCCGTCCGCGCCCGGCGGGGTGGGCGCGCAGATGACGGCGGTGCGGACGCGGCCCAGCTCGGCCGGCCCGGCCGGTCCGGTCGGGGTGCGAAAGCCCGTGGCGAGCATCCGGCGGACCTCGGCGGGGGTGAGCGGGTCGGCCTCGGGGCCGGTGCGGTAGCCGAGGGTGGGGATGCCGGCGGCGACGGCGGCCTGGGCCAGGGGCAGGCCGTACGGGCCGAGTCCGATGACGGCGAGATCTGCGGGCATGGCGTGGGCCGTCCTTCCCAGTAACCGAAGCGGGACAGGTGCGCAAGCCCGGTGGACAGGATGGGCGAGCACAACGTCAGACTAGGAGTAAATATGACCGATTTGCGGGATTGATCTGCGGAGTTTCGGCGAGTGTCGACGGCGCGCCGCCTGCCGGTGGGGGGCCGGGGGGAAGTTGTCCACAGGTTCGGGCCTGCGGCTGCCGAAGTCGGGCAGGAAGGTCAGAATCTGGGCATGGTGGGTACCAGGAACCGGGCTCGCCCGAAGGGTGCGGCCGACGCGACCGACAGCGGGAGGCAGCAGTGAGGACAGCGACCCTTGGGCCGGCGCAGCGCGCCGAGTCGCTCGCCGCCATGGCCGAGCGCGAGCTCGACGTACTGGTGGTGGGCGCCGGCGTGGTCGGCGCGGGAACCGCGCTCGACGCCGTGACGCGCGGTCTGTCCGTCGGCCTGGTCGAGGCCCGGGACTGGGCCTCGGGCACCTCCAGCAGGTCCAGCAAGCTGATCCACGGCGGGCTGCGCTATCTGGAGATGCTCGACTTCGTGCTCGTGCGGGAGGCGCTGAAGGAGCGCGGACTGCTGCTCGAACGGCTGGCGCCGCACCTGGTGAAGCCGGTGCCGTTCCTGTATCCGCTGCAGCACAAGGGGTGGGAGCGGCTGTACGCGGGCTCGGGCGTCGCGCTCTACGACGCCATGTCCATGGCCCGCGGGCACGGCCGGGGCCTGCCGCTGCACCGGCACCTGAGCCGCCGTCACGCCCTGCGCGTGGCGCCCGCGCTGAAGAAGGACGCGCTGGTCGGCGCCTTGCAGTACTACGACGCCCAGATGGACGACGCCCGCTTCGTGGCCACGCTGGTGCGCACCGCGGCGGCGTACGGCGCCAGGGTCGCCAACCGCGCCCGGGTCACCTCCTTCCTGCGCGAGGGCGAACGGGTGGTCGGCGCGCGGGTGCGGGACGTCGAGGCGGGCGGCGAGTACGAGGTCCGCGCCAAGCAGGTGGTCAACGCGACCGGGGTGTGGACCGACGACACCCAGGCGATGGTGGGCGAGCGCGGCCAGTTCCACGTCCGGGCCTCCAAGGGCATCCACCTGGTCGTGCCCAAGGACCGCATCCACTCCAGCACCGGCCTGATCCTGCGCACCGAGAAGTCCGTGCTGTTCGTCATCCCCTGGGGCCGGCACTGGATCATCGGCACCACGGACACCGACTGGGACCTCGACAAGGCCCACCCGGCCGCGTCCAGCGCCGACATCGACTACCTGCTGGAACACGTCAACTCGGTGCTGTCGGTGCCCCTGACGCGCGACGACGTCGAGGGCGTGTACGCCGGGCTGCGCCCGTTGCTGGCCGGCGAGTCGGACGCCACCAGCAAGCTGTCGCGCGAGCACACCGTCGCCCACCCCGTACCCGGCCTGGTCGTCGTCGCGGGCGGCAAGTACACGACGTACCGGGTGATGGCCAAGGACGCCGTGGACGAGGCGGTGCACGGGCTCGACCTGCGGGTCGCCGACTGCGTCACCGAGGAGACCCCGCTGCTGGGCGCCGAGGGCTACCACGCGCTGTGGAACGCGCGGGCCCGGATCGCCGCCCGCACCGGACTGCACGTCGTACGCGTGGAGCATCTGCTGAACCGTTACGGCGCGTTGACGGAGGAGCTGCTCGAACTCGTCGCCGCCGACCCCTCCCTGGGCGAGCCCCTCACCGGCGCCGACGACTATCTGCGCGCCGAAGTCGTCTACGCCGCCTCGCACGAGGGCGCGCGGCACCTGGACGACGTACTCACCCGGCGCACCCGCATCTCCATCGAGACCTTCGACCGGGGCACGCAGTGTGCCCGCGAGGCCGCCGAGCTGATGGCACCGGTCCTCGGCTGGGACAAGGGCCAGGTCGAACGGGAGGTCCAGCACTACGAGAAGCGGGTCGAGGCCGAGCGCGAGTCGCAGCGCCAGCCCGACGACCTGACCGCCGACGCGGCCCGGCTGGGGGCGCCGGACATCGTGGCGCGGTAAGGAGGGCGGGCGGGAACCCTGCGGGCACCCTGGGCGTAGAGCACTTGTCGGGTGAGGGACAATGAAGGCTCTGTCAGGGCGGGTTGCATGAGGGGACGCATGTCGGAGGCGGAGCGGGCGGGGACATCCCGTACGGACAAGAGCGCACGTCTCCTCGCCGGGCGGTACCGGCTGGGAGACGTGCTCGGCCGCGGCGGCATGGGGACGGTGTGGCGCGCGGAGGACGAGACCCTCGGACGCACGGTCGCCGTCAAGGAGCTGCGGTTCCCGGGGAACATCGACGAGGAGGAGAAGCGGCGCCTGATCACGCGCACGCTGCGCGAGGCCAAGGCGATCGCGCGGATCCGCAACAACAGCGCCGTCACGGTCTACGACGTCGTCGAGGAGGACGACCGGCCGTGGATCGTGATGGAACTCGTCGAGGGCAAGTCGCTCGCCGAGGCCATCCGTGAGGACGGCCTGCTGGAGCCGAAGCGGGCCGCCGAGGTCGGACTGGCCATCCTGGACGTGCTGCGCTCCGCGCACCGCGAGGGCATCCTGCACCGCGACGTGAAGCCGTCGAACGTACTGATCGCCGAGGACGGCCGGGTCGTGCTCACCGACTTCGGCATCGCCCAGGTCGAGGGCGACCCCTCCATCACCTCCACCGGCATGCTCGTCGGCGCCCCCTCCTACATCTCCCCCGAGCGGGCCCGCGGCCACAAGCCCGGCCCGGCCGCCGACCTGTGGTCGCTGGGCGGGCTGCTGTACGCCGCCGTCGAGGGCGTCCCGCCCTACGACCGGGGCTCGGCGATCGCGACGCTCACCGCGGTGATGACGGAGAACCTGGAGGAGCCGAAGAACGCCGGCCCGCTGCGCGACGTCATCTACGGGCTGCTCAACAAGGACCCCGACCAGCGGCTCGACGACGCGGGGGCCCGCGCGATGCTCAACAGGGTCATCCACGCCCCGGAGCGGGCGGCCGGGGCCGAACCGGTGGACGCCACCAAGGTCGTACCGCTGCCCCCGCAGCCGGACGGGCGCGGGCGTCGCGGCGGCTCCGCGGGCACGGGGGCCAAGCGGGCCGAGGAGGCCGGGGAGAAGCTGCGCGGAGCGCTGCGTTCCGTGCGCAAGGCCGCCGTCGGGGCCGGTGCCGCCGGTGCGGCGGCCGCCTCGCGGACCCGGCCGGGCGACGGCGGCGGGACCGCTGCGGGTGCCGCGCGCGCCACGGGGGCCTCGGGTGCTGCCGGTGCCCCGGGCGCCGCGGGTTCAGCGGGTTCTGCGGGGGCGACCGCTGCCGCGCCTGCGCCTCGGGTGGGATCGGGTGCCGGTGGCGCCGGCCGGGCGGTCGGCTCGGGAGCCGGTGCGTCGTCCGCCGCCCAGGGCGCGAAGAGCTCCGGCTGGCCCGTCGTGCCGCCGCCGGACCTGCCGGCCCGGTCCGTGCCCCGGGCGCCGCTCACCGACGTGGTGCCGCGCCGGACGCTGATCATCATCGCGGTGGTCGTGGCCCTGGCCGTGCTGGGCACCGTGCTGGCCCTCACGCTCGGCGGGGGCGACGACGACAAGGGTGCCGAGGGCGGCAGCGGTGGCAAGGCCGTGGCCTCCGCCGGAGCGAGCGGCGACACCAAGCAGGACGAGGGGAGCGGCACCAGCACCGACGGCTCCGCCTCCGACCCCACGACCGACGGGGCCGCGAGCGGCGCCCCGGACACCGCAGCGAGCGCCTCCGGCGAGGACGAGGGCGAGTCGGACGACGCCGGGAAGTCCGACGACGACGAGAACGTGGCCGCCACCCACCAGGGCGACCAGGGTTACCGCATCGGGCTCCCCAAGGGCTGGAAGTTCGCCTCCACGGGCTCCGCGGGCGACCGGTTCACCGGGCCCGGGGGACAGAAGCTGCTGGTCGCCTGGACCTCCACGCCCAAGGGCGACCCCGTCGCGGACTGGAAGAACCAGGAGCGGTACATGGTCCGCTCCAACTACAAGAAGATCCGCATAGAGAAGGTGGGCTACCGGGACTGGAACGCGGCCGACTGGGAGTTCACCTACACCGACGGCGGCACCAAGTACCGGACCGTGGACCGGGGCTTCGTCGTCAACGACCACCAGGGCTACGCGCTCATGTACACCGCGAAGGCCGCCGACTGGGGCGAGGACCTGCGCCGGGACACCTGGCGGACCCTGTCGAAGACCTTCGAACCCAAGTCCTGAGCGGAGGGGACCCGGCGCCCGGGCACCCGGTCCCGGGTTTGACCCGCCCGATATCTGGCATCAGCTCATTGCGGGTTGCCTCCGGCACGTATCGTGAGTGGTTGCGGACCGTACGCAGCCGGAACGGCCCGCCGGGCGAACGGAATTGACCGACGGCTGCCGGGGGTGGCGACGTGGACGACTACGCGGGACGGGTACTCGCCGACCGCTACCGCCTGCCGCTGCCGCCCTCCGACGAGTACGAACTCACCGAGAGCCGGGCCTTCGACACCTACAGCGGACAGGAAGTCCTGGTCCGTCAGGTGCCGTTGCCCGAAGTCGTCGAGGCCGAGGTGCTCGACGCGGACGGCCTGCCCGACGGCTTCACGGCCCGGGACGGCGGCGCCCGCCACCCCGGCCGGCGCTCACCGGCCGCGCGCGGCGGCCCCCGGCGTCCGGCCGATCCGGTGGTCCGGCGTGCGGTCGAGGCCGCGCAGGCCGCGGCGGCGGTGCCCGACCATCCGCGCCTGGACCAGGTCTTCGACGTGTTCGCCGAGGGCGGCTCGCTGTGGGTCGTCAGCGAGCTGGTGGCCGCGAGGCCACTGGCCGCGCTGCTCGCCGAACAGACCCTGACGCCGTACCGGGCGGCCGAGGTCGCCTCCGACGTCCTGCTGGCGCTGCGGGTGCTGCACTCGTACGGCTGGGTGCACCGCAACATCACCGCACGCACCGTGCTCGTCTGCGACGACGGGCGCGTCATGCTGACCGGCCTGGCGGTCGGCGCGGCGGAGGAGGCGCTGTGCGGGTACGACCCGGTGCCCCGGCCGCCCGACGAGGAGCCGGCCCCCGCGGTCGACCCGAACGGCACCTTCGGCCCGGGCGGCGGCGTCACCCGGACCGCGGTCTTCGGCCCGGGCGACGCCGACCCCGAGGCCGCCCGGCGGGCCGCCATCGAGGCACGGGGCGTCGGCGGGCTCCCGGTGACCGGAGGGCCCGCACCGGGCGGAACCCCCGCCCCGCTCGCCCCCGCGTCGCTCGATGCCGGCGGAGACGCCCGCGCCGCTCGCGCCGGTGCGATCGCCGCCTACCGCGCGGGTGCCAGGGCCGCCGCCCGCGTCCAGGAGGCCCAGAACGGCCGTGCGGCCCTGCCGGGTGCCCGCCCCGCCCCCGACGCCGCGCGGGCCGACGGCCCCGGCGCGGGCGGCGGACGACCGGGGGTCACCGCCGGTTCCGGCGGGGCTCCGTACCCCGTTGACCGCGAAGCGGTGTCCGGCGCCGAGGCCGACACGGGGGGCGGGTGGTGGGAGGGCGCCACCGGCTCGGGCGGGGCTCCGGCTCCGTACGCCGTCGAGCGTGCTGCCGCGTCCGATGCCGCGTCCGGCGGCCCGGAGGGCGACGCTGCGGTCGGTGACCCCGCGTCGTCCGGCGACCCGGCCCCGCCCGGGCGGATCGCCGACCCCTACGGCGTACGCACCACCTCCTGGCACGGCGCCACCCCCCGTACGCCCGGGGACCCGGCGTTCCCCGCCCCCCGCCCGGAGGGTGACCCGACGGCCGGATCCGGACCGGTGACCGGGCGGGCCCTGCCGGCCGCCCGGCAGGAGGACACCGCGGAGTCCGCCGCCGCCCGGCGGGGGACCCCGGCCGGGGGTGCCGCTTTGCCGTACGACACCGAGTCCGAGTCGGGCGCCCTGCCGTACGGGGCCGCGTCCGGGTCGGGTGCTCTGCCGTACGGGGCCGCGTCCGGGTCGGGTGCCCAGCCGTACGACACCGAGTCCGGGCCGGGCGCCCAGCCGTACGAGGCAGCTTCCGGGCCGGGCGCTTCGCCGCAGGAGGCCGCTTCAGGGTCGGTCGTCCCACCGCGGGAAGGGACCGCAGGGCCGGGCGTGCCGGCGCAGGCCGGTGGGGCCGCGTCCGCCGCGCGCTGGGACGACCTGGTGGCGCGTACCCCCGGGCCACGCGGTCCGGCCACCGCGCTCGCCGCCGAGCGGTCCCGGCAGACGCGGATGGCCGTGGTCGGGCCCGTGACCGAGCGCTGGGCGCCGGAGCAGGCCGGACCCGTGCACGAGAACTGGCAGCTGGCCGCGCCCATCGGCCCCGCCACCGACCTGTGGGCCCTGGGCGCGCTGCTCTTCCGCGCCGTACAGGGTCACGCGCCGTACCCGGAGGAGTCGACCGCCGAGCTGGTGCAGATCGTGTGCGCGGAGCCGCCCGCGTTCGCCGAGGAGTGCGGGCCGCTGCGGCCGATCGTGGAGTCGCTGCTGCGTCAGGACCCCACCGAGCGCATCGAGTTCGAGGAGCTGAGCGGCTGGCTGCGCTCCCTCGTACGGTCCGCGCCCGAGCCGGAGGCCGGCCTGCACGTCATCTCCGCGCCGCCGGTCGAGACGGGCCGGCTGCCCATCGTGCGCCGCCGCGGCGAATTGGTGCGCAGGCGGCGTGCCGGGCTGCCCGCGCACCACGGACGGCACAAGCGCGGCCGGGCGGAGACCGGCCGCTCACCCCGCAGCCTCGGCCGGACGCTGCTCCTGCTGATACTGCTCGCGCTGGCCGGCGCGGTCGCGTACGCCATGTTCTTCATGCCCAAGAGCGACACGAGCGGAGCCGGAGCCGCCGACCGGACGGGTGCCGCAGGCGAGGTGAGCCAGGCGCCCCCCGCCAAGTCGCCGGAGGCCGGCGGCGAACCCCGGCCCGACGGGACGTCCCCGGCGCCCGACCCCGAGGCGTCGCGGACGGCGGGCGGCCCGGAGACGCAGTCCAACGTCGCCGACGGATTCACCCTGCGCAAGGACGCGGAGGGTTTCCGCATCGCCGTCGCCGAGGGCTGGAACCGGACCCCGCGCAACGGCAGCGGCCAGGTCGTCTACGGCAAGGGCGACTTCGAGCTGATCGTCGTGCCCGGCCGCGACCGCGCCTCCGAGTTCGGCGACGACCCGATGACCTACCAGCGCGACAGCGAACCCGAGTTGGCGTCGTACCGGGCCTCCAGCTGGGCCACCTCCAGCGGTCTGAAGACCATCGAGGTCGGCGGACGGACCATGGCGGAGGGGCAGTTCACCTGGACCGGCGCCGGCGGCGAGCTGTACGTGCGCAACGTCGCCATGCTCATCGACGGGCGTTACCACGTGGTCCAGGTCCGCGGTCCGGAGGCGGAGCGTGACGAGGTCTCCCGGCTGTTCGAACAGGCCTCGGCGACCTACCAGTACACACGCTGACGGCAGTTCGGCCCGATGGTTGCCTGCCGTCACGGAAAGCGACAACCGTCACAGAGCGGTTTCCATACCACCCCACCCGTTCCCCGGACGGTGACCGGTCCCTAGTCTGACCCTGACAAGACCATTGCGGGGCAACGTGAATCAGATGCAGGGCCGGCTCGTCGCGGATCGCTACCGGCTCGGGGAAGCCATCGGCAGCGGCGGCATGGGCCGGGTGTGGCGCGCACACGACGAGGTGCTGCACCGGACCGTCGCCATCAAGGAGTTGACCGCCGCGCTCTACGTCTCGGAGAGCGACCAGGCCATCCTCCTGGCGCGCACCCGGGGCGAGGCACGCGCGGCGGCACGGATCAACCACTCGGCCGTCGTCACCGTGCACGACGTACTCGAACACGACGGCCGGCCGTGGATCGTGATGGAGCTGGTCGAGGGACGCTCGCTGGCCGACGCCGTCAAGGAGGAGGAGCGGGTCGATCCGCGCGAGGCGGCCCGGATCGGCCTGTGGGTGCTGCGTGCCCTGCGCGCCGCGCACACCGCCGGGGTCCTGCACCGCGACGTCAAGCCGGGCAACGTGCTGCTCGCCGACGACGGACGCGTCCTGCTCACCGACTTCGGCATCGCGCAGATCGAGGGCGACTCCACCATCACCCGGACCGGAGAGGTCGTCGGCTCCGTCGACTACCTCGCGCCCGAGCGCGTCCGCGGCCACGACCCCGGCCCGTCCTCCGACCTGTGGGCGCTCGGCGCGACGCTGTACACGGCGGTGGAGGGCCGGTCGCCGTTCCGCCGCACCTCACCGCTCACCACCATGCAGGCGGTCGTCGAGGAGGAGGCCGGCGAGCCCCGGTACGCCGGTGCGCTCGCGCCCGTCATCAGCGCCCTGCTGCGCAAGGATCCGGCCGAACGGCCCGACGCCACCGAGGCCGAGCACCTGCTCGCCCAGGCGGCCGAGGGCAGGCGCCCGAACGAGGCCCAGGCCTACGTGCCGACCACCCGCTACCCGGGGCCCCCGCCGCGGTCCGGCGACACGGTCCACCAGGGGATGCCCGGGGCGCCGGGGGCCGCGGGGACGCCTGGAACGACAACACCCGGGATGCCGGGCGCCCCGGGCCCCGTGGGTGGAACCGCCGCCACGCCGTACCCGCCGGTGACCGGCCCCACCGCGGTCGGCCCCGCGGCGACGGGGCACACGGTGCCCGGATACCCGGCCACCGGCGCCGTGCCCGGAACGCCGGGCGGCGTCGCTCCGGTGGCCCCGGTCGCTCCCCGACGCCCCCGACGGACGCGGATACGCACGCTCGCCCTGGTCGTCGCCGTCGCCGCCCTCATCGGCGCGGGCACCGCCGTGGTGCTGCAACAGCGCGACGGGGGCGGCGCGTCGGCCGGCTCCGACCCCACCCACACGCCGTCGGACTCGGCTTCCCCGTCCGCCTCCGGCAAGACCGGCCAGGGCCCCGGCGGTGCCGTCCCGGCCGACTGGGTGCGTCGCGACGACCCGCTGGGTTTCAGCCTCTACCTGCCCGCGAACTGGCAGCGCAGGGACTTCGACGGCGACAGCGGCGAACTCCGGCAGATCGACTACACCCCCGACGGCGGCGAGCACGTCATCCGCATCTCCGTGGACACCGCCCCCGACTACAACGACCCGTACGCGCACCAGCAGGACCTGGACGCGCAGCTCGCCGGGCGGCTGGTCGGCTACCGGCGCATCGCCCTGGACCGCGCCACCTACCGCGACCGCGACAGCTCCCGGTGGGAGTACGGCTGGACCGCGCTGGCCAAGGACACCGAGTTCCCCGGCCCGCGCCGGGCCGTGTCGCAGGCGTACCTGTCCCGCGACGGCGTCGAGTACGCCCTCAACATGACGGGACCGGCCAGTGACTGGGCGACCACGAAACGGTGGTTCAAGGCCGTGCTGCAGGGCTGGCAGGAGAAGACCGGCTGAACCCCGCGGCGGCGGCCACGGCACACACGTACCCGTCGGTTGTCGGCCACCCGTGTGACAGCGGCCCGGAGCCGGTGCGTCCGGTGGGGCATGATGGGACGCATGGTGACCGAGGGGGCGGGCGGGCGTGTCATCGCGGGCCGTTACCGGCTCCATGAGCGGCTCGGCAGCGGGGGCATGGGCATCGTGTGGCGGGCCACCGACCAACTGCTCGCCCGTGAAGTGGCCGTGAAGGCGCTGCCCCTCGACGAGACCCTCTCCGCGGCCGAGGCCCGCCGGCGTCGTGAACGCACCCTGCGCGAGGCCCGCGCGGTCGCGCAGTTGCGGCATCCGCACGTCATCGTCGTGCACGACGTGGTCGAGGACGACGAACGCGCCTACATGGTCATGGAACTGGTCGACGGCGGCTCGCTCGCCGACCGGGTGCTCGGCCGCGGCCCCGTCGACGCCGCCGAGGCCGCCCGCATCGGCATCGCCCTGCTCGACGCCCTGGACACGGCCCACGCGGCGGGGATCCTGCACCGGGACGTGAAGCCGTCGAACGTGCTGCTCGCCGAGGACGGCCGGGTCGTCCTCACCGACTTCGGCGTGGCCCAGGTCGCGGGCTCCACCACACTCACCGAGAACGGTTCCTTCGTCGGTTCCCCCGAGTACACCGCCCCGGAGCGGATGTCCGGGGCCGGGACCGGTCCGGAGTCCGACCTGTGGTCGCTGGGCGTGCTGCTGTGCGCGGTGCTCAGCGGCGCGTCCCCCTTCCACCGCGACTCCCTGGGCGGTGTGCTGCACGCCGTGGTCACCGAGGAGATCCGCCCGCCCGCGCAGGCCGGACCGCTCCTGCCGGTCGTACGGGGTCTGCTGGAGCGCGATCCGCGACGGCGGCTGGACGCGGCGTCGGCGCAGCGGATGCTGCGCGCCTACCTCGACACGGGCCGTACGCCGGCGACCGCGGCGGCGGCCGCGACCGGCGGGCCCCCGCGGGCGCGACGGAGCGTGAAACGGAGCGTGCTCATGGCGGTGCTGCTGGTCGTCGCCGCGGCGGGCGCCGGGGTCTCGGCCGCCGTACTGCTCGCGGACGCGGGCGACGACGGGAGCGGAACGCCCGCGACTTCGGTGCCCGCGACGCCGACGACCCGCCCGACGTCGACGGACCGGCCGACGTCGACGGACCGGCCGACCCCGGCGCCGTCCGAGCCGTCGGCGACGCAGCCGCCGCCCTTCGTGACCGGCTCCGGTACCTGACGGAAGACCTAAAAGGGAGATAAGCGGCACCCCGCGTCACGGGTCTGTGACCGCCGCGCACCGGCGGTGGAAAGGAGCCCGCCCGGCGCGATATGGATGGACCCATGAGCAACAACGGGGGATCACGCGGCAGGCCGGACGAGCCGACGAGTTTTGACCTGCAACCGCCGAACCGGCCGGCCGCCGTGCCGCATCCGGGCAATCCGTACGCGGCCGACACCCAGGTCGTACCGTCGCCGTCGCAGCCCCCGGCCGTGAACGCCGCCGGGACCCCGTCGCCGGACCGTCCGTCGCCCCGCCCTTCGTCCGCACCGGCTGCCGCCTCCGCCGCCGCGCAGGACCCGGGCGCCGGGCGGCTCATCGCCGGCCGCTACCGGCTGATCGCCAAGCTCGGGCACGGCGGCATGGGCACGGTGTGGCGCGCGAAGGACGAGACCGTCGACCGCGAGGTCGCCGTCAAGGAGCCGCGCGTCCCCGATCACCTTCCCGAACGCGAACGGGACAACGCCTTCGAGCGGATGCGCCGCGAGGCGCGCGCCGCGGCCCGGCTCGACCACCCCGCGGTGGTCGACGTGCACGACGTGGCGGTCGTGGACGAGCAGCCGTGGATCGTGATGGAACTCGTGCGCGGGCGCTCGCTGGGCGACGTCCTCCAAGAGGGCACGCTGGGCGCGCGCGAGGCCGCCCGGATCGGCCTGGAGGTGCTCGGCGCGCTGGAGGCCGCACACGCCGCCGGCGTCCTGCACCGGGACGTGAAGCCGGACAACGTCCTGCTCGGCCGGCACGACCGGGTCGTCCTGACCGACTTCGGCATCGCCCAGATCGAGGGCGAGACCAGCCTGACCGACACCGGCGGCTTCGTCGGCTCCCCCGAGTACATCGCCCCGGAGCGGGTGCTCGGGCAGCGTCCGGGACCGGCGAGCGACCTGTGGTCGCTGGGCGTCGTGCTGTACGCGGCGACGGAGGGCGTCTCGCCGTTCCGCCGCAGCAACACCCCCGCCACGCTCCAGTCGGTGCTGAACGCCGTGCCGGCGCCGCCCGCCTCCGCGCAGGGCCCGCTGGCCGAGGTGATCACCGGCCTGCTGGAGAAGGACCCGGCGCGCCGCCCGGACGCCGCCCGGGTCCGCGCCCTGCTGGACGCCGCCGCGAACCCGCCCGCGCCGCCGCCCACCCAGGTGGTCCGGGTCGACGCTCCCCAGCAGCCGGCCCCGGCGCCCGCGTCCCGCTGGAGCGTCCGGCTGGGCCGCAACGCGTGGATCACCCTCGGCGCGGCCGTCGTCGCGGCGGCGGTGGCGTCGTACCTCGTGGTCGCCGACCCCTTCGCGGGCACCCTGCCGGACGGCTGGAAGCAGCACGACCTCGACGGCAAGGTGGGCATGAGCGTCGGTGTGCCCGCCGAGTTCGTGAAGGCGAAGCACCCGGACGACTGGGACGGCACGAACGAGACGTTCGCCGACCCGAGCGGCGCCGTCACCGTCTTCGTGGACCGCGACATCAAGAAGGACGACAAGGACGGCAAGATCCCGGACACCGCCGGCGCCAACGCCTGGGCGGACTGGGAGATGCTCAAGGACGGCGAGTACTCCTGGAACTTCGCCTCCGACCCCGCGCCCAAGGGCGAACCGAGCGAGACGGAGTACCGGGGCGAGAAGGCCGCCGAGAACACCATCGCGTACACGACCGCGGACACCCAGAACCCCCGCGCCCGTGAGTTCCGCATCCTGTACTACCGGGCCGGCAACGGCGACATGTGCAAGGTGTCGATCGACTATCCCCGCGAGGGCTACTTCGCCGACGAGGGGCGGGAGATCGCCCGGGCGGTGATCGCGAACTGGGAGGTCGGGAAGACCGGCGGCCCCGCGACGTAACGCCCTGATCAGCGGGTTTGTTGCCAGCGATCACTGGCGGCATGTGAGCACTCGGTGAATGACGGTGAATCACCGTTACCGACGGGTACACAAACCCCGCCCGGCGTCATACCCTGCGGCTCATGACGGACGCGCAGGCCACGGAACTCACCGGCACGAATCCCCTCGCCCCCACCCCTGAGGGCGCCCGCACCGCCGCCGACGTGGTCACGCCCGAGCTGGTCGCCCAGCTCACCAAGGGCGTGGCCGGGTCCGGCCGCACCGCCAACCACACCCCGTTCACCGGCGAGAAGCTGGCCGACCTGCCCGAGTCCACGCCCGAGGACGTGGCCGGCGCCTTCGAGCGGGCCCGCGCCGCCCAGGCCGTGTGGGCGCGGGTGCCGGTGCGGCAGCGCGCCGCCGTCCTGCTGCGCTTCCACGACCTGGTCCTGGCGCGTCAGGCCGAGGTCCTCGACCTCATCCAGCTGGAGACCGGCAAGGCCCGGCTGCACGCCCACGAGGAGGTCCAGGCCGTCGCCGTCGCGGCCCGCCACTACGGCCGCAAGGCCCCCGCGTACCTGCGGCCCAAGCGGCACACCGGCGCCGTGCCGACCCTCACCAAGGTGACCGAGCTGCGCCACCCGCGCGGCGTCGTCGGCCAGATCGCCCCGTGGAACTACCCGCTGGAGCTGTCCGTCGGCGACGCGCTCCCCGCGTTCGTCGCGGGCAACGCGGTCGTCATGAAGCCCGACACCGAGACCTGCCTGACCGCCCTGTGGGCCCGCGACCTGCTCATCGAGGCCGGGCTGCCCGCCGAGGTCTTCCAAGTCGTCCTCGGCGAGGGCCCGGTCGTCGGCCCCGAGGTCGTCAAGCACGCCGACTACGTCTCCTTCACCGGCTCCACCCGCACCGGCCGCGAGGTCGCCCGGGGCGCCGCGGCCCGCCTGGTCGGCGTCTCCCTCGAACTCGGCGGCAAGAACGCCATGCTGGTGCTGGAGGACGCCGACATCGAGAAGGCCGCGGCGGGCGCCGTCCGCGCCTGCTTCTCCTCGGCCGGCCAGCTCTGCATCTCCATCGAGCGGCTCTACGTCCACGAGTCCGTCGCCGACGCCTTCCTGGAGCGCTTCGCCGCCCGCACCAGGGCGATGCGGCTCGGCACCTCCCTCTCCTACGGCGCCGACATGGGCTCGCTGGTGGGGGAGCGGCAGCTGGAGACCGTGAAGGCGCACGTCGCGGACGCCGTGGAGCGCGGCGCCAAGCTCGTCGCCGGCGGCGTCGCCCGCCCGGACATCGGCCCGTACTTCTACGAGCCGACCATCCTCGACGGCGTCACCGACCCCATGACGGTGTGCACCGAGGAGACCTTCGGCCCGGTCGTCTCCGTCTACCGCTTCACGACCGAGGACGAGGCCGTCGAGCACGCCAACTCCACGCCGTACGGGCTGAACTCCTCGGTCTGGACGAAGGACGCCCGGCGCGGCCGCGACGTCGCCGCCCGGCTGCGCACCGGCACCGTCAACATCAACGAGGGGTACGCGCCCGCCTACGGCAGCGTCCAGTCCCCGATGGGCGGCATGAAGGACTCCGGCCTCGGCCGCCGGCACGGCTCCGAGGGCATCCTCAAGTACACCGAGGCCCAGACGGTCGCCCACCAGCGCCTGCTGCCGATGGCGCCCTCGCTGGGGATGGACGACGAGAAGTACGCGGCGTTCATGAGCCGCAGCCTCCGGCTCATGAAGACTCTCCGGTTCCGGTAGCCGACGTAAGGGGCGCGGGGCTGTATCGGATTTCGGCTCCGCCGCCCGGGCGCGACCAGCCACGACCCACCTGCACGCGACACTCAACGAGGAGCCCCCGTGCCCCAGGATGCATACGACTACGACGTCCTCGTCGTGGGATCCGGCTTCGGCGGCTCCGTCTCCGCCCTGCGCCTCACCGAGAAGGGCTACCGCGTCGGCGTCCTGGAAGCCGGCCGCCGCTTCACCCGCGAGACCCTGCCCCGGAACTCGTGGGACCTGAAGAACTACCTCTGGGCGCCGAAACTCGGCATGTTCGGCATCCAGCGCATCCACCTGCTCGGGAATGTCATGGTCCTGGCAGGCGCCGGCGTCGGCGGCGGCTCCCTCAACTACGCCAACACCCTCTACGTGCCGCCGAAGCCCTTCTTCGACGACCCCCAGTGGCGTGACATCACGGACTGGCAGGAGGAGCTGTCGCCGTACTACGACCAGGCCCGGCGCATGCTCGGGGTCCGCCTCAACCCGACGATGACCCCCTCCGACGTGCACCTGAAGGCCGCCGCCGAGAAGATGGGCTGCGGCGACACCTTCCACATGGCCCCGGTCGGCGTCTTCTTCGGCGACGGCGAGGACGCCGACGGCAGGGCGAAGGCCAGGCCCGGCGAGCAGGTGCCCGACCCGTACTTCGGTGGGGCGGGCCCCGACCGCAAGGCGTGCAACGAGTGCGGCGAGTGCATGACCGGCTGCCGGCACGGCGCGAAGAACACCCTCAACGAGAACTACCTGTACCTCGCCGAGAAGGCCGGCGCCGTCGTGCACCCGATGACGACGGTCGTCTCCGTCACGGACGACTCGCGCGGCGGCTTCGCGATCGCCACGCTCCCCACCGACCACAAGAAGCGCGGGAAGCCCGGCAAGCGCGCGAAGCAGGACGCGGGCCGCACCTTCACCGCCCGCCGGGTCGTCATAGCCGCCGGCACCTACGGCACCCAGACCCTGCTGCACCGCATGAAGGCGGGCGGACAACTGCCCCACCTGTCCGACCGGCTCGGCGAGCTGACCCGCACCAACTCCGAGGCACTGGTCGGCGCTCAGACCGACGACCGGCGCTACCGCTCCGCGACCGGCGAGCCCCGGGCCGACTTCACGCGCGGCGTCGCCATCACGTCCTCGATCCACCCGGACGCCAACACCCACATCGAGCCGGTGCGTTACGGCAAGGGCTCCAACTCGATGGGCGGCCTGTCCATCCTCCAGGTCCCCTACGCCGGGCAGACCGCCTCGGGGGCCTCCCGCGTCCTGGGCTTCCTGGGCCACGCGGCCAAGCACCCGCTGCTGGTCCTGCGTTCGCTCTCCAACCGCAAGTGGTCCGAGCGGACCATCATCGGCCTGGTCATGCAGTCCTTGGACAACTCCCTGACCACGCACCTGAAACCGACGGGCGTCGGCAAGGGCCTGCTCACCGCGCGCCAGGGTCACGGCTCGCCCAACCCCAAGCAGATCAAGGCCGCCACCGAGGGCGCCTCCGCACTCGCCGCCGAGATCAACGGCTTCGCCGGCTCCAACGTCGGTGAGCTGATGGGCACCCCGCTCACCGCCCACTTCCTCGGCGGCTGCCCCATCGGCGCCTCCCGGGAGACCGGTGTCATCGACCCGTACCACCGGCTCTACGGCCACCCCGGCATCTCGGTCGTCGACGGCGCCGCCGTCTCGGCGAACCTGGGGGTCAACCCGTCCCTCACCATCACCGCGCAGGCCGAGCGGGCGATGTCGTACTGGCCGAACAAGGGCGAGGAGGACCCGCGGCCCGCGCAGGGCGCCGCGTACGAACGTCTCGCCCCCGTCGAGCCGCACGCCCCGGCCGTCCCCGAGAAGGCCTTCGGCGCGCTGCGGCTGCCGTTCCTGGACGTGCCCGCCGTACCGCCGAAGAAGTAGGGGAAACGAAAAGGTGAGTGGGACCCGCACCCCCCTCCGAGCGCGGGTTCCACTCACCCGGCCTGTGTCACGCCGCCGGCGCGGGCGTCACGTGTCCGAGCCGGCCTTGCGCCGCCGCACCACGAACACCGCACCGCCGCCGACCACCACGGCGAGCCCGCCGACGAGGCCGATCACCGGCAGCGCCGAGCCGGCGCCGGTCGAGGCGAGGCTCCCGGTGACCTCCGGGACGTTCGCGGGCGCCTTCTCGACGGTGACGGGCGCGAGGGGTGCCTTGCCGCCCTCCTGCGGCCTGGTGCCCTCCGTGTCCGTGCCGGGGGCCACGATCCGGAACTTGTAGGCGACGTCACCGAAGCCGGTGCACTCGCCGTCCGCGTCGCCGTAGATCGTCGCGCCGAGCGTGAAGCCCGCGCCGACCGGAGCGTCGGCCCGCACGTTGATCCGCATCGGGATGGCGACCTCGTAGTCGGGGGCCAGCTCGTCGGTGTACCCGATGTATCCGACCGCGTACCCGAGATCGTCGAGGTCCACCCAGGACTCGTCCTCGGGGTTCCAGGCCTGGAGGCCGACCTTCTCGCTCTCGAACAGCTCCTCGCCGTCGAGGTCGGCGGAGGCACCGGCCAGGTACTCGAGGTTCCGCAGCGTCGAACCGGAGTCGTTGGCCACGTTCAGCGAGAACTCGTGCCAGCCGCTGCCCGCCGCGATCTCGCCGGGCAGGCCCTCGATGTCGACGTCGACCTTGGTGTCCTCGCACACGGACGGCTCGGGGTCGGGAGCCTGCGATTCCTCCGGCCCCTCCGATCCTTCCGATCCCTCCGGAACGGAGGCGCTCGGGGACGGGTTCGCGGGGGCGGACGTGGTCGACTCCGAGGCGTCGGGGGCGGGAGTCTCCTCCTCGCCGGACCCCGCCTCGCCCGTCTCCTCCGTCGCGCCCGGGGAGCCCGTCGGGCTGCCCGTCGCGTCGCCGGGAGCGGGGTCGGTCGCGGTCTCGCTCGCCGTCTCGTCGGTCACGTCCGTATCGTCTGTCTCGTCCGGTGAGGCGGACGCGGAGGCGGACGGGGAGGCCGACGTGTCACCGGTCGCATGGGCGGACGGGGCCGCGAGGAGCGCGGCGGGGGCGACCACCGCCGTGACAGCGGCTGCGGCCAGGGCGCGACGAAGCTTCATGCCCGGTGTGATCAACGAAACCTGTGAATGGTTGTCCCCACATTCACAGAATCCTTATGTGGCCTGCGTCACTGCGGTGGCGAGGGTGGGCGGCGGCACGGCGAAGGGCCCCGCGGAACTGCGGCCGCAGGGCCCTCCCTCTCAGCCGGCACCGGCGTCAGGGCAGCGCCGGTGCCTCGGGAGCGGCGCCGGGGGGTTGCGCCGCTTGCCTCGGATGCTTGTCGCCCTTGTCGCTTGCTGAACGTGGGACCCGTTCCGTCGGCCGGCCCCGGGCGTCCCCGGAGCCGGCCGTTCTCTTGGGTGACCGGGCTGCTGTCCCCTGCCGTCCGGTCACTTCCTGGAGCGAGGTCCCACGACGCACGGCAGATCCGTACGTCTCATCGCTCCAGCGAGCCACGCGTGGTTCTTTCGGGCCCGCCCCTGGCTGACACGGACATCGGGACCAACGAAGCCGCTCGCCCACCGGTCACGCGCCGTACGGGTGAGAAGGCGCCCGAACTCAGATACGACCCCGGTCCGGCTCCGGGGCGGGTCACACGCGCCCGCGGCACAGCTCCAGCATCGTCATCGCCAGCGTCGTGCCCGGCTTGCCGAGCGCCTGCCGGTAGTGGTCGAGCACCTCCATCTCGCGCGAGAGGTTCACCCGGCGCCCGCCGGAGGTGATCCGTGCCTCCTGGATGACGGCGGAGACGGCCATCCGTTCCTGGATCAGTCCGATGATGCGGTCGTCCAGGGCGTCGATGCGCTCCCGGGCGCCGGTGATCACGTCGGCGGCCTCGGGGGTGTGGGCGCCGGTCTTGTCGGCTGCGGTGACGGTCTTGTTCGCTGCGGTGACACTCATGTCGGTGGCTCCTCGCCGAAGGCTGGCGGCACCCGGGACCGGCACGGTCCGCAAACGCCAGGCGCCCCGGACCTTGTCGGCCCGGGGCGCCTGGGAAGTCGCTTGTCAGTTGCTCAAGCAGCACGACCATGGCAGCCGGTGGGCCGGTTGCCATAGGTAAACAGGAAGGTCTGGTGCTTGCGCATGGGCCCAGTATGCCCCGGCGACGGTCGGTGTCCAAGCCGGTTCGCATGGTGAGACCCGTCGGTGGGGCCCGGCGGCGGGCCGGGGCACCCGCCCGCCTCGGTAGAATCGGGGGTACAAACCCCGCCCGACCGCCGGAAGGCACCCCGTGTCATCAGCGACTCCCGCTGCCGCCGCCCCCGACACCGTCCTGGTCGTCGACTTCGGCGCGCAGTACGCCCAGCTCATCGCCCGCCGTGTCCGCGAGGCGCGGGTCTACAGCGAGATCGTGCCGAGCTCCATGCCGGTCGAGGAGATGCTCGCCAAGAACCCGGCGGCCATCATCCTCTCGGGCGGCCCCTCCTCGGTGTACGAGCCGGGCGCCCCGACCCTCGACCGCTCCCTGTTCGAGGCCGGCGTCCCCGTCTTCGGCATGTGCTACGGCTTCCAGCTCATGGCGCTGACCCTCGGCGGCACCGTCGACAACTCCGGCGCCCGCGAGTACGGCCGGACCGGCCTCACGGTCTCCAAGCCGTCCTCCACCCTCTTCGAGGGCACCCCGGCCGAGCAGTCCGTGTGGATGTCGCACGGCGACGCCTGCTCCGCCGCCCCCGAGGGCTTCACCGTCACCGGCTCCACGGACGTCGTCCCGGTCGCCGCCTTCGAGAACGACGAGAAGAAGCTCTACGGCGTCCAGTACCACCCCGAGGTCATGCACTCCACGCACGGGCAGCAGGTGCTGGAGCACTTCCTGTACCGGGGCGCGGGCCTGAGCCCCGACTGGACCACGGGCAACGTGATCGAGGAGCAGGTCGCGGCCATCCGCGAGCAGGTCGGCGA
This sequence comes from Streptomyces sp. KPB2, assembly GCF_003950055.1. NCBI lineage: Bacteria > Bacillati > Actinomycetota > Actinomycetes > Kitasatosporales > Streptomycetaceae > Streptomyces > Streptomyces sp. KPB2. The sequence continues at coordinate 3,292,502 of NZ_CP034353.1, read as the reverse complement.
CAAGCGGGCCATCTGCGGCCTGTCCGGCGGCGTGGACTCCGCCGTCGCCGCCGCCCTCGTCCAGAAGGCCATCGGCTCCCAGCTGACCTGCGTCTACGTCGACCACGGCCTGATGCGCAAGGGTGAGACCGAGCAGGTCGAGAAGGACTTCGTCGCCGCGACCGGCGTCCAGCTGAAGGTCGTGGACGCCGAGGAGCGGTTCCTCAAGGCGCTCGCCGGGGTCTCCGACCCCGAGGAGAAGCGGAAGATCATCGGCCGCGAGTTCATCCGGGTCTTCGAGCAGGCGCAGCTAGAGATCATGCAGGAGGACGGCCCGGAGGTCGCCTTCCTGGTGCAGGGCACGCTCTACCCGGACGTCGTCGAGTCCGGCGGCGGCACCGGCACCGCCAACATCAAGTCCCACCACAACGTGGGCGGGCTCCCCGACGACATCGAGTTCGAGCTGGTCGAGCCGCTGCGCCAGCTGTTCAAGGACGAGGTCCGGATGGTCGGCCAGGAGCTGGGCCTGCCGGACGAGATCGTCCAGCGCCAGCCGTTCCCCGGCCCGGGTCTCGGCATCCGCATCGTCGGCGAGGTCACCAAGGAGCGGCTGGACCTGCTCCGCGAGGCCGACGCCATCGCCCGCGAGGAGCTGACCGCGGCCGGCCTCGACCGCGACATCTGGCAGTGCCCCGTGGTGCTGCTGGCCGCCGTCCGCTCCGTCGGAGTCCAGGGCGACGGCCGCACCTACGGCCACCCGATCGTCCTGCGCCCGGTCTCCTCCGAGGACGCCATGACGGCGGACTGGTCCCGGCTGCCGTACGACGTGCTCGCGAAGATCTCGACCCGGATCACCAACGAGGTCAAGGACGTCAACCGCGTCGTCCTCGACGTGACCTCGAAGCCGCCGGGGACCATCGAGTGGGAGTAGGACCAGTGGGCCCTAGGCGCGCCTGACGGTGCGCAGGGGTTTGCCGGGCTGCCAGATCTCGACGACGAGGTACTTGTCGTCCTCCACGGAGGTCCGCACGACCTCCGTCAGCTCGGTCCGGAAGAGGTGGAACGGCTCCGGCGGTTCCACCTCTTTCACGTACCCGGCCTTCGTCGCCGGGTCCTCCACCTCGATCGCCCGCCCGGCGATCCGTACGTCCCCGCCGCCCATGCCGGTGCCGTCCCCCGGGTTCGCCTGGAGCGCGAAGCGCGGGTCGCGGCGCAGGTCGAGCGCCTTGACCGAGCCCGGCATCATGCCGAGCCACAGCTCGCCGGTCAGGAAGCGCACCTCCAGGCCGGTGGTGCGGGGCGAGCCGTCCTTGCGGAGGGTGGCGAGGACGTGGTGCGTGTACGCGCCGAATCGCGCCTCCACGGTGCCGGCCAGCGCGGGTTCGGCGGCGGCGAAACGGGCCCAGTTCACAGGGGTGGTGACAGGTGTTCCTGAGGTCATGCGCCGAGTGTGGACCCGAATGCCGACACCTCCTGTCGGGATACGCCGGCATCCCGTGTCGGGGGGCCGGTCAACACGGCGATGCGCGCTTCACCCGCGCTGAGCAGACGTAAGGCGGGGCGACGGGCGGGAGGGGGTCGGGGTACGGCACAATTCGCTGTCGTCCCAAGGGACTTAGAGGCTCCCACGGCCTTCTGCTCCCGGGTATGCGGACGATCTCTTTCACAGGGTGCGGGAAGGCGGGCGTCGGGCGTGGCGGTGCAGGAGGCGAGAGGCGCGAGCGGCTCGGACAGGGGCGCGTACGAGGCGGCTGCGCACGGTGGTGGCTGTACCTGCGGGGACTGCCCGCACGGCGCCCGCGAGGGGCACCGCAGGGCGGTTGCCGCGTTTCTGCTGCGGCGGGACGAGTTCGCGGCCGGGCAGGGCCTGCCGGCCGCGGTGGCCCACTCGGCGTCCGCCTCCCGCCAGTGGGTCTCGGAGGAACTGACCCAGTCCGCGGAAGCCGTCGCCGAACGCGGCCGTGCCGAGGGCGACGCCTGGCTCGCGGGGCTGGGCCGGCGCACGGCGGCCGCCGTGTGGGCGGCGGTCGTCCTGCTGCTCCTCGGGCAGTGCCTCACCGCCGTCGGCGCGGGCTGGTCGGCGGCGCGCACCGCGGGCCTCGCGGCGGCCGTGGTGGTGGCCGGCGCGCTGACGGCGGCGTCGTGGTTCCACCGGGCGCGGGGCGGGGCGCTGGCCCCGGTCATCGGCGAGGACAACCGCCTGTCCACCTCACGCGCCGTGGCCGCGGCCTGGGTCCTCTTCGTCGCCTACGCGGTCCTCGTGCTGGCCGGACAACTGGCCGTCGCATCCGGCCACGACCGGCGGGACGCGCTGATCTCCGGTCTCGAACTCGGCCGGGGCGCCGGCGCGGTGACCGTGCTCGCGGTGGTCTGCGGAATCGCGGTCCTGGTGCGGAGGGTGGTCGGACTGCGCGTGCTGGGCCAGCGGCTGCAGAAGGTGCGCGCCGACCGGCCGCGCGCGTCCGACCTGCTGACGGACGACGCGGGCCGCGGGGCCTTCGCCGACATCCAGTACGTCGTGATCAGCACCGTCGCCCTGGTGTTCGCGGCGGTACGGCTGGCCCGGCGCCCGGAGCAGCTGCCCGACCTGCCGTGGGGGCTGGCGGTGGTGGTGCTGGTGTCGGCGGCGACCTACGTGGCCGGGAAGTACGCCGAGGGCGGCCGGCCGGTGATCCTCTCCGTGGTCCGGGCCCGGGAGGCCGGGGATCTGGACGCGCCGATCCGTACCGGCGACGACATCGAGATCCGCGGCGCGGGCTTCGTGCCGCCGGGCGCCCAGCGGGCCGACCGGCTCTCCCGGATGGTCGTCCGCATCGGCGCGGTCAACGTCCACGTACCCCTGGTCCCGGTGACCGGCGGCTTCAGCAACCCGGCGGACGACCTGCTGACGGTCCCCGTCCCCGCGGACGTCGAACCGGGCCGGGTGGAGGTTCAGGTGGTCACCGGCGCCGGCGTGGAGACCAACCGGTACCCGATCGACGTCACGGACTGACAGCGCGCGGGAACCTGTCGAAACCGACAGCAAGAAACCGGTGGCCGAGGGTTGAGCAGGGCCCCCGTGCCCTACGTATGGTCTGGTGGGGGGTCTGGGCATGGGCGGCGAGAGGCGGCTGGCAGTGATGACTCACGGGATGCGTACGGATGTCCACATCTCACCCGAGAGCGGTGGCAGGGGAGATTGGCGGGACAACGCCGCCCGGTACGCGCTCCTTCCCCTCCGGATCTTTCTGGGCGTCACCTTCATCTACGCCGGTCTGGACAAGCTCACCGACGGCGCCTTCATGAAGGACGCGGGGGCCGGCTCCGTCGGCGACATGATGCGTGCCGTCCGCGACTCCTCGGCCGTCCCCGCCCTGATCGACCTGGCCCTCAAGAGCCCGGCCGGCTTCGGCTACGCCATCGCCCTGGGGGAACTGGCCGTCGGCATCGGCGCCCTGCTCGGACTCCTCACCCGCCTCGCGGCGCTCGGCGGTGCGCTGATCTCACTGAGCCTGTGGCTGACCGTCAGCTGGGCCGCCGATCCGTACTACTACGGCAACGATCTCCCCTACCTCATGGCCTGGCTCCCTCTCGTCCTGGCGGGCGCCCCGCTGCTGTCGCTGGACGCCGTACTGCGCTCCCGGCGGCGGGGACGGACCGGCGGCGGTTTCCGCTAGCCCGAGCCGTCGTCCGGCCGACGCCGTCACCGGGGCCGGCCGACGCCGTCACCGGGGGAGGTCCGCCCGGGGGTCGTCGGGCTTCGCCGCGCCCGGCGCCCCGCGGCGCCGGTGCGCGGACCGGGCCACGACCCCGACCGCACCCGCGAGGCAGAGCCCGCCCGTGACGACCGGGACCAGCACGAACCACGGCGTCTCCCAGAGGCCGCCCGCGTCGCCGGCGTAGATGACCCCGGCCAGCATCAGGAAGACACCGGCCACCAGTCGTCCCGGCTGGAACTCATGACGCAGCACGGGTCACCTCCGCCTGACCGACGCCGACCTGGAGGTCGAGGTCGACGGTGCCGGCGTCCTTGCCGCCCTTGGTGGGGGACAGGGTGATCTCCTCGTGCTTGCCCGGTGCCACGTCCACGTCCTTCTCGTCGTCGCCCGGCAGCTGGATGTCGCCCAAGCCCACGTCGACACTGAGCCGCACGGTCACGTCCTGTGGCACGACGACCCGTATTCGGCCCATGCCCACGTCGGCCCGGGTCGTCACCGTCTGCCCCTCGGCCAGGTCGAGGCCGGACAGGTCGAGGGTGCCGCTGCCCGCACCGATGTCGTACTGATCGCGCACCTCGGTCACCGCCGTGGGCTCCCAGGTGGTCCGCACCCATTCGGTGCCCACGTGCTCGGGAATCGTCGCCGTCCCGGCCAGCAGGCCGGCCGTGATGATCGCCAGGAAGATCGAACCGGCTCCCGTGCGCCCGAGGAAGGCACTGACCGCGATACCGAGGCCGAAGACGGCGAGCGCGCACGCCAGGCCGGTCTGCAGACTGGCGCCGAGCGGATGGTCGTCCCAGGTCAGCCGGGTCCCGAGGAAGCCGGCGAGCAGGGCGAGGAGGAACACCCAGCCGCCGATGCCGCGGGGCCCGCGCTGCACGGCCCGGGAGCGCCGGTCGCCCGCGAGGGCGTGGTCGCGGCGCCCCGGGATGCCGCGACCGATGTTGACGGCCGCCGCGATGTCCCGCTCCACGGCGTCCGGCGGGCCCCACATGTATCCCGTCCCGCCGTCGTGGGTTCCGTCCTTGACGATGGGGTCGCGCCACCAGGAGGGCCAGGTGTACATGATCGGGGGCGCCTTGGCCTCCGGCGGGGCGTCGGCGACCGCCTGGGCCGAGAGCGGGTCCGGTTCCGGCGTTCTGCGCTGCCGGGACCAGTAGCCCGCGCCCGCGAGGAGCAGGGAGAGGACGACGGCGAAGGTGAGCACACCGCCGTTGTTCAGCATGGTGAGGAAGACGCCGCAGCCGACCAGGGCGAAGAGCACGGCCGCCAGTGCCTGGCCGTCGACCCGGCCGGTGAGCAGCTTGCGCACCTCGTTCTCCTCCTCGTCGTCGTAGGGGACGAAGAGCCAGGCGAAGCCGTAGAAGATCAGGCCGATGCCGCCGGTCGCGGAGAGCACCGCGAGCGTGATCCGGAAGATCACCGGATCCAGGTCGCACTGCCGCCCGAGGCCGGCGCACACACCGGCGAGCGACTTGTGCCGCCGGTCGCGCCGGAAACGGTGCGGTGGTCCCGCCGCGGCCGGTCCGGAGCCTCCGGGGGCGTCCGCGCCACCGACGGCGCCGGCGCCGCCCGCACCGCCCCCCGCGGCGCCCGCACCGCCCCCCGCGGCGCCCGCGCCGGCATCCGCGGCGGGCGCGGCATCCTGCGGCCCGGCGCCCTGCGGGCGGCGCGGGCCGGAGCCGGGTCCCGGACCCGTCGCGGCGTGCTCGTGATCTGTCATGAGTCCATGGTGACGGGCGCGACGCCGTGACGGCAGCCGGTTCGACCCTGGTCGGACCCTGATATCGGCCCTGACTCCGTGCCCGGGGAGCGTTCGAACCCCGCGCCGCCCTCCGCGGCCCGAAGATCAGGGGCGAGTGGGGGAACGACCCTGATGCCCCGGCTCCCGCACCCGTGTGAATATCGGTGTCATGCCGGAAGCCGCAGCAGCACCCGTCGTCGAACCGCGGCCGCCGCGCAAGCTCTACCGAAGCAGCGACGGACGCTGGCTCGGTGGTGTGGCGCGGGGGCTCGCCGGGCATCTCGGGCTGCCCGTCATCTGGGTCCGGTTCGCCTTCGTCGGCCTCTTCATGGCCGACGGTCTGGGCGCGCTGCTGTACGCGGCCTTCTGGTTCTTCGTGCCGCTGGGCGTCGGGGGAGTGGAGGCGCAGAAGCCGCCGTCGCTCGTCACCTCCGAGACGGGCCCCGACGGCCGTCGCAGACTCGTCACGCGCAAGCCGGACAAGGGCCAGATAGTCGCCCTGCTCCTCATGGTCGTCGTGGCCCTGGTCTTCGTGGGCAACGTCGACCTCGGCGGCGGAGCCAAGGCCTACCTCTGGCCGACCGTGCTCGTCGGTGCCGGCGTCGCCCTCGTCTGGCGCCAGGCGGACAACGCGCGCCGGGCCCGCTGGGCCGAGGTGGGGCGCCACCGCCGTACCGTCACCCTGCTGCGCTCCGTGGCCGGCGTCCTGCTGGTGACGGCCGGTGTCACGGGCATCTTCGTCCTCCAGGGCTCCGCCGCCCACCTCGGCTCCGTCCTCCAGGCGGCCCTCGCGGTCCTCGTCGGCATAACGCTCCTCGCCGGCCCCTACCTGGTCCGGATGACCCAGGACCTCTCCGAGGAGCGGCTGATGCGCATCCGCGCGCAGGAGCGTGCCGAGGTCGCCGCCCACGTCCACGACTCGGTGCTGCACACCCTGACCCTGATCCAGCGCAACGCGGAGAACGCGGGCGAGGTGCGTCGCCTGGCCCGCGCCCAGGAGCGCGACCTGCGCGCCTGGCTCTACAAGCCCGAGGGCAACGGCAAGGACGAGGACGACGAGCCCACCACCCTCGCCGAGGCCGTCAAGCGCAACGCGGCGGAGGTCGAGGACAAGCACGGTGTCCCCATCGAGGTGGTCGTCGTCGGCGACTGCCCGCTCGACGAGAGGACCAGCGCACAGATGCAGGCCGCGCGCGAAGCGATGGTGAACGCGGCCAAGTACGGTGGCGAGGGCGGCGCCGTTCAGGTCTTCGCCGAAGTCGAGGGCAGGACGGTCTTCGTGTCCGTCCGGGACCGCGGCCCCGGCTTCGACCTCGACTCGATACCCGCCGACCGCATGGGCGTCAGAGAATCGATCATCGGCCGCATGGAGCGCAACGGCGGCACGGCGCGGCTGCGCGCGGTGCCGGACGGCGGCACGGAGGTCGAACTGGAAATGGAGAGGGCGGAGAAGACGTCATGAGCGACCCGACCGAGGCGAACGGAACCGCGGATACGGCGGGGGCGGGCGAGGCCGCGCAGCCGGCCGCAGGCGGCGGCGCGGGGGAGCGCCGCGTACGCGTGGTGCTCGTCGACGACCACCGCATGTTCCGCACCGGCGTCCAGGCCGAGATCGGCCAGACCGCCGAGACCGGCGTCGAGGTCGTCGGCGAGGCGGCCGACGTCGACCAGGCCGTCACGGTCATCACCGCGACCCGCCCCGAGGTCGTCCTCCTCGACGTCCACCTCCCCGGCGGCGGCGGAGTCGAGGTACTGCGCCGCTGCGCCCCCCTGATGAGCGACACCGAGCGGCCCGTCCGCTTCCTCGCCCTCTCCGTCTCGGACGCGGCGGAGGACGTGATCGGCGTGATCCGCGGCGGCGCCCGCGGCTACGTCACGAAGACCATCACCGGCACGGACCTGGTCAACTCCGTCTTCCGGGTCCAGGAGGGCGACGCCGTCTTCTCCCCGCGCCTGGCCGGCTTCGTCCTCGACGCCTTCGCCTCCACCGACGCCCCTCCGGTCGACGAGGACCTCGACCGCCTCACCCAGCGCGAGCGCGAGGTACTGCGCCTGATCGCCCGCGGCTACGCTTACAAGGAGATCGCCAAGCAGCTCTACATCTCGGTCAAGACGGTCGAGTCCCACGTCTCGGCGGTCCTCCGCAAGCTCCAGCTCTCCAACCGCCACGAACTGACCCGCTGGGCGACGGCACGCCGGCTGGTGTGACGGCCCTGCGGCGCGGCGTCTCACACCACCCGCGCAGCCCCCGCGAACGGCATCTCGTCGACCGGGGCGACGCGGACCGGGGCCGACGGGTTCGGGGCGTGGATCATCCGGCCGTTGCCGACGTAGATGCCGACGTGGCTGATGCCCGAGTAGAAGAAGACCAGGTCGCCCGGGAGAAGCTCGGACCGTGAGACGCGGCGGCCCGCGTCGATCTGGGCGTAGGTGGTGCGGGGGAGGGAGACCCCTGCGGCGCGGTAGGCGGCCTGGGTGAGGCCCGAGCAGTCGAAGGCGTTCGGGCCGGTCGCGCCCCACACGTAGGGGCTGCCGAGCTTCTGGTAGGCGTAGGCGACGGCCGCCGCCGCCCGGGAGTTGGGCGCCTGGGTGGAGGCCGACAGGCCCTCCCTGGGGCCGGAAGAAGAGGCGCGGGAGGCGCGCTGCCCCGTTCCCGTGCCGACGCCGGCGCGTTCCTCGGCGGTCAGCCGGGAGAGCAGGCGGCGGGCCTCCGCCAGTTTGCCGGTGACGGTCTCGCGGTGACGTTTCAGCTCCGCCCGGCGTGACTTCAGCGAGGTCACCTCGATGCGGGCGGCGCCGCGCAGTTGCTCGATGTCGCGCAGCTCCTTGCGTACGCGGCCCACCTCGGCCCGCTGCCGGCTGCCCGCGCGCTCGGCGAAGGCGGCGCCGTCGAGGTACCGGTCCGGGTCGGAGGAGAGCGCCAGTTGCAGCGCCGGGTCCAGGCCGCCGCTGCGGTACTGCGCCGCCGCGACCGAACCCAGCGCCTCCCGGGCCGAGTTCAGCCGGTCCTCCTTGCGGGCGGCCTCGTCCCGCAGGTCCTCCAGGCGCTGTTCGGCGGCGTCCGCCTTCTCCTTAGCGCCGTTGTACTTCTCCGTGGCCACCTCGGCCTCCTGGTAGAGCTTGTCCACCTTGGCCCTGACCTGCGCCGCCGTCGGCTGCGGAGCGGCCTGCACGGTCGTCCCGCCCAGGCCCGTCGCGGTGGCCGCCCCCGCGAGGGTGATCGTGGCCGCCGTCCGGGCTCTGCCGCCGCCCTTCGCGCGCTGTCGCGGCCTGCGGTGCGTTCCCACCTGCGATCCACGTCCTTCCGTACGACTCGACCCGGTCCGCGCCGGGTCGGCTCCGGTTCGCTCCGGCTGCCTGGGCCAGGACGCTAGGCGCGTCGGTAACGGTCCGGTGACGGGATGCGCGGAAGTGGCGGGAGGGGATCGGGCGGCGACCGTATGTGATCACCGATCGCTCCGGAGGCCGTCTTCTTCACGCTGGGTGATGACCGATAGGACGGATCCGGAGGCGGGCGGGGGACGGGAGCTGTTATGGGGCGCCCGGGCGGACGGGGCGGGCCGGTGTCCGGGCGCGTTCGGGTGCTCATTAGGCTCCGGCCTCATGGACGTACTCATCCACATCTTCGTCGGCCTGCACATCATCGGTATCGCCGCGCTCCTCGGCGGCTTCCTGACCCAGATGAAGGCGATGGGCCGGGGCGCGGCCCGGTTCACCCCCGCGATGCTGCACGGCGCGCTGACGATGCTGGTCACCGGTGCCGTCCTGATCGGCCTCAACCAGGCCCAGGACTACTCCGTGGACAACGTCAAGATGGGCGTGAAGCTCGCCGTGCTGATCGTGATCCTCGGCCTGGTCTACGTGAAGCGCGACGAGGAGAAGGTGGAGAAGCCGCTGTTCGGCCTGGTGGGCGGGCTGACCCTGGTGAACGTCTTCATCGCGGTGCTGTGGACCTGACCCCGGCCCCGGAGCCCGCTGCCGCGGACCGCAGCCCGGAGCGGGCCCGGACGACCGCCCCCGTGGCGACCGCCAGCCAACCGGCCACCGCGATCCACAGCAGCGCCCGGCCCGGCGCGTCCAGCCACGGGACGTCGACGACGGCGGACACCGACAGCGTCGCCGCCGCCGTCATGCCGAGCGGGAAGACCGTCGACCAGCGGCGTACGTCGTAGCCGAGACGCGGCCAGGCGATCTCGGCGGCCAGCAGCACGGCGTACCAGGCGAGGTCGAGGGCGAGCAGGAAGACGGTCAGGTCGTGCAGGACGGCCTGGTCGTCGGCGTTCCACAGGTACATGCCGGTCCCGGCCGCCGCGAGCAGCTTGGCCCCGGCGAGGGCCGAGATGGCGAGGGCGCCGCCCGCCACCCAGTGGTCCCCGGAGCCCCGGGCCACCTGCCGCAGGTCGAAGCGGAACAGCGCGATCAGATAGAGCACGATCCCCAGCCAGAACGGCACCAGCGCCGCGTGCGCCAGCCAGGGCGTCGAGGTGGCCGCGGCCAGCGTCGCGGCGAGCACGGCGAGCCCTTCCGTCGCCACGCAGCCCAGGAACACCGCCCCGGGCATCCTCCGCCCCCAGTGCCGCACCACCAGGAGCAGCAGCCACGGCCACAGCACGGCCGCCAGCACCAGCAGCACCGCCGCCGGCAGCGACCAGCCCAGCAGCGAGAAACGGGTGCCGACCACGGTCGTCGCGGCGACGGCCGTCAGCGCGCCCGGCGTCCCCGCCCGCTCGACCCACTGCGGCCGGTCCGCGAACAGCAGGTAGACGAAGTTCGCGGCCAGTATCAGCCAGGCGACACAGGCCAGGGCCAGGGCGATCCGGGACAGGACCTCGCGGCCCGTCAGATGCAGGGCGACCGACACGATGCCGGTCGCCATCACCGCGGCCCCGGCCGCCGGTGGACGCCGCGCCAGCCAGGTGCGCAGCGCGGAGGGGTGGTGGGTGGCCGATGGCATGACCACGATGGTAGAGAACCGTGCTGGTCAGGCGGGGCGCACCACGCTGTAGATCGACGACTCGCCGTCGTAGAAGATGGACTCCTCGCGGACGTACGCGCCCGGCTTGGGGGCGTGGATCATCATGCCGTCGCCGATGTACAGGCCGACGTGGCTGATGTCGTCGTAGAAGAAGACCAGGTCACCGGGTTGTGCCTGGGAGACGGGGACGGTCGTGCCGGCGTTGACCTGGTCGTAGGTGACGCGCGGCAGCGTCACGCCCGCGGCCTTCCAGGCGGCCTGGGTGAGGCCCGAGCAGTCGTAGGAGTCGGGGCCCGTGGCGCCCCAGACGTAGGGCTTGCCGATCTGGGCGCGGGCGAAGGCGATCGCCTTGTCGGCCTTGGTGCCGGTCGAGGTGCCCGGCGTCGACGAGTCCGAGGAACCGGTACCGGTCGAGGTGCCCCCGGATCCGGCGTCGCTCTCCTGCTGCTGGGCGGCCTCCTCCTGCCGCTTGCGCTCGGCCGCCTCCTCCGCCTGCTGCTTCGCCAGCTCGGCGGCCTTGCGGGCGGCCTCCTGCTGCTTCTTCTTCTCGATCGCCGCCAGCCGGGCCTTCTCCTCGGCGGTCAGCTCCGACAGCAGCTCGCGCGCGGTGGCGAGCTTCTTCTGGACGGTCGACTTGGCCGTCTTGAGGTCGTTCTGCGACTCGGTGAGCGTCTGGAGGCTCTCGGTGGCCTCCCGGCGCTTCTTCATCGTCTCGGACTGCTGGGTGACGTAGTCGTCCACGGCACTCTTCTGCCGGCCGGTGAGCCGGTCCATCAGCTGGTTCTGGTCGAAGTAGTCCTGCGGCGAGTCCGCGAGCAGCAGGGTCGCGGTCTCCGGGACCGCGGCGCCCGTGCGGTACTGGGCGGAGGCGAAGGAACCCAGCTCCGCGCGCGCGTCGTTGAGCTTCTGGGTGCGCTTGGCGACGTCGTCGAGGAGACCGTCGACCTTCTTGCGCTGCTTGGAGGTCTTCTCCTTGGCCGCGTTGTACTTCTCGGTCGCCGACCCGGCCTGGCGGTACAGGTCGTCGACCTTCTTCTCGACCTCTTCGAGGGTCGGCCGGTCGTCCGACGGCGTGGCCTGGGCCGTCTGGGACAGCAGGGCGACGGAGGTGAGGGCCGCGGTGGCGAGGGCCGGGGTCCGTATGCCCGCGACGCGGGTGCCGGTGGGACGCGACTTGCGGTGCGACGCCAAGGGAGGCGACTCCTTCCAGTGCTCCGCCTACCGGGTTAGCTGTCGGGTTCGGGCGGTGTGGCATGGAAGGGTTGCCCTACGGCGACCCGCCCTCTTCGTCTCGTCGAGGGCGGTGCGGCCGATTCACCCCAAGGTCTCGGTGGGTCCCCGGCTCCGGTGCCGTGCGGGCAGGCCGGACTCGGCGGAGGCCGCGCGGCCCGGCGAGGTTCGCCGGAGGGGGTCGAGCGGCCTGCCCCGCACCGTAGCCAACTCGTGTGGCCGCTGTGAAGGTTGGTGGGTGATATGCCCGATACATTTTCGTGACCTTTCGCGGGGGTGCCTCCGGGGCGGTGCTGGGCGTCACTCTTCGTGGTTCCGCTGGTCGCAGGGCGTGTCCGCGCCGGGTGGCGGTGCGCATTTTCCGGGGTGGCACCGGGTTGTCGGTGCGGCGCCCTAGACTCGGAGAGCGATGAGCAGCCTCTTTGACGACAGCTTCCTGGCGAGCCTCCAGACCCCCCGGGGTCACGAGGAGGAACCCCCGCCGCCGCCCGAGGACGATCACGGACCGGAGCCGGTTCCGCACGATCTGTTCGGCGGGAAGTTCGACGTGCCCCCGGACCGGGACACCCACTACCGGGACGGCGCCCCGCGCCCCGCCCTGGACGCCGCGGCGCTCCTGGAGGGGCTGAACGAGAACCAGCGCGCCGCCGTCGTCCACTCCGGCTCCCCGCTGCTCATCGTGGCCGGTGCCGGCTCCGGCAAGACCCGGGTGCTCACCCACCGCATCGCCCACCTGCTGGCCGAGCGGAACGTCCACCCGGGCCAGATCCTGGCGATCACCTTCACCAACAAGGCCGCAGGCGAGATGAAGGAGCGCGTGGAGCAGCTCGTCGGCCCGCGCGCCAACGCGATGTGGGTGATGACCTTCCACAGCGCGTGCGTGCGCATCCTGCGCCGCGAGTCGAAGAAGCTCGGCTTCACCTCGTCGTTCTCGATCTACGACGCCGCCGACTCCAAGCGGCTCATGGCGCTGGTCTGCCGCGACCTGGACCTGGACCCCAAGCGCTTCCCGCCGAAGTCCTTCAGCGCGAAGATCAGCAACCTGAAGAACGAGCTGATCGACGAGGAGGACTTCGCCGCCCAGGCCGCCGACGGTTTCGAGAAGACCCTCGCCCAGGCCTACGCGATGTACCAGGCACGGCTGCGCGAGGCCAACGCCCTCGACTTCGACGACCTGATCATGACGACGGTCAACCTGCTGCGCGCCTTCCCGGACGTCGCCGAGCACTACCGCCGCCGCTTCCGGCACGTCCTGGTCGACGAGTACCAGGACACCAACCACGCCCAGTACGCCCTGGTGCGCGAACTGGTCGGCGGGGCCTCGGAGCACCCCGTCGACGTGCCGCCGGAGGCCGAGGTGCCGCCCGCCGAGCTGTGCGTGGTGGGCGACGCCGACCAGTCGATCTACGCCTTCCGCGGCGCCACCATCCGCAACATCCTCCAGTTCGAGGAGGACTACCCGGACGCGACGACGATCCTGCTGGAGCAGAACTACCGCTCCACCCAGACCATCCTCAGCGCCGCCAACGCGGTCATCGAGCGCAATGAGTCCCGCCGGCCCAAGAACCTGTGGACCAACCAGGGCAGTGGCGCGCAGATCACCGGGTACGTCGCCGACACCGAGCACGACGAGGCCCAGTTCGTCGCCGACGAGATAGACCGCCTCACCGACGCGGGCGAGGCCAAGGCCGGCGACGTCGCGGTCTTCTACCGGACCAACGCGCAGTCCCGAGTCTTCGAAGAGGTCTTCATCCGCACCGGCCTGCCCTACAAGGTCGTCGGCGGCGTCCGCTTCTACGAGCGCAAGGAGGTCCGGGACGTCCTGGCCTACCTGCGGGTGCTGGCCAACCCGGAGGACTCGGTGCCACTGCGCCGCATCCTCAACGTCCCCAAGCGCGGCATCGGCGACCGCGCGGAGGCGATGATCGACGCCCTCTCCCAGCGCGAGAAGATCAGCTTCCCGCAGGCGCTGAGGCGCGTCGACGAGGCGTACGGCATGGCCGCGCGCTCCGCGAACGCCGTCAAGCGGTTCAACACGCTCATGGAGGACCTCCGTACCATCGTCGAGTCCGGCGCCGGACCGGCGACCGTCCTGGAGGCGATCCTCGAACGCACCGGGTACCTGGCGGAGCTGCAGGCCTCCACCGACCCGCAGGACGAGACCCGCATCGAGAACCTCCAGGAACTCGCGGCCGTCGCCCTGGAGTTCGAGCAGGAGCGGGCCGAGGGCGAGGAGGCCGGGACGCTGGCCGACTTCCTGGAGAAGGTCGCGCTCGTCGCGGACTCCGACCAGATCCCCGACGAGGAGGACGGCGACGGCGTCGTCACCCTGATGACCCTGCACACCGCCAAGGGCCTGGAGTTCCCGGTCGTCTTCCTCACCGGCATGGAGGACGGCGTGTTCCCGCACATGCGCGCCCTCGGCCAGGCCAAGGAGCTGGAGGAGGAACGGCGCCTCGCCTACGTCGGCATCACCCGCGCCCGGGAACGCCTCTACCTGACCCGGTCGACGCTGCGCAGCGCCTGGGGCCAGCCGTCGTACAACCCGCCCTCGCGGTTCCTGGAGGAGATCCCGGCCCCCCACCTGGAGTGGAAGCGCACCGGGGCGAACGGCCCCGCGCCCTCCGCGCCGGTCTCGGGCGTGGCGGCCTCGCTGTCCTCGTCCCGGTCCCGCTCCTCGGCGTCGGGCGCGTCCGGCTTCGCCACCCGCCGGTCGGCCGGCGCCGAGCAGCCGACGGTCTCGCTGGCGGTCGGCGACCGCGTCACGCACGACCAGTTCGGGCTCGGCACGGTGGTCGGGGTCAAGGGCACCGGGTCCAACGCCGAGGCGACCATCGACTTCGGGGACACCAAGCCGAAGCGGCTGCTGCTGCGGTACGCGCCGGTGGAGAAGCTCTGAGGGTGTGCCGCGGGGCGGTGCGGTGAGGTTCCGGGCGCCTGCCCGGGCCGGCTGTCACCGCCCGGCCGGCTGCTGAGACGTTACGGCGTCACGTCGGGTTGATGCCGTGGCTGCGCAGCCACGGCAGCGGGTCGATCGACGAGCCGCCCGCGGGGCGCACCTCGAAGTGCAGGTGCGGGCCGGTGGAGTTGCCCGAGTTGCCGGAGAACGCGATCGCGTCGCCCGCCTTCACGGTGGTACCGGAGGGGACCTGGTAGCTGGAGAGGTGGCAGTACCACGTCTCCGTGCCGTCCTTCGCGGTCACGATCATCATGTTGCCGTACGCGCTGTTGTACTGCGTCCGCACGGTGCCGTCGGTCGCCGCCATCACCTTCGTCCCGTACGACACGGGGAAGTCGATGCCGGTGTGGACGGACATCCAGTTGATGCCGGCCTGTCCGTAGTACGCGCTGAGGCCGTGCTGCTCCACCGGAAGCGCGAACTTGGGGCGCAGCCGCTCCTTGCGGGCCGCCTCCTCCGCCGCGCGCCTCTTCTCGGCGGCCTGCTCGGCCTTGAGGTCGATGCGCTCCTGAGTACGGCTGGCGCGGTCCGCGAAGTCGTCGGCTCCGGCGGCGAGGCTCGTGAGCTGGGTGTCCAGCTTGTTGTTGGCGGCGGACGGTTTCACCGGCGCGGCCTTCGCGTTGCCGGGGTCCGGTGCGGACGCCGCGCTGTCCGTGCCCTCGTCGCCCGTCAGACTGCCGACGGAGGCGGCCGCGATACCGGCGACGCTCATCACGCAGGCCGAGGGCACCGCGATGGTCAGCAGCGCGGAGCGCTTGGCGGGCGGGCGGCGACGGGAACGCGCCCCGGCGCGGGAGCCGGTGCGTGCGGCCGGGATCCGCGGGGCCGTCGTGACCTCTTCCTGGTCGTCCAGGAGGGCTGTCACGGTGGGGAGTTCACCGGTCGCGGCCAACTCGCCCTCGTACTCGGACGGTTGAGCGTCCCCGGTCATGGGTGCGGCGTCGGGCGTGGCGGCGTCGGACGCGGGGTGCTCGGCCGGCCGCGCCGTCTCCTCGACCACGTCGGTGACGGTGCCGTCCGCGTTCCACTGCGTGGCGTCGTAGGCGCCGGTGTCCACCGGACCGCCCGCGAACGCGCCGGTGTGGAACGTGCCGGTCGCGAAGGCACTCGTCTCGAAGGCGCCGGTGTCGTGCGTGCCGGTGTCGTGTGTGCCGGTCGCGAAGGAGCCGGTTTGGAATGCGCCGGTTTCGAAGGTGGCGGTTTCGAAGGTCTGTGTGCCCCACTGCCACTGCTGGGTCCCGTCGGCCGGATCGGCCGACTGGTCCGGCGGGCTCCAGGCGGCGGTGTCCCACTGCCCGGTGGCCTCGGTTCCCGTCGCCTGCGGCGACACGGAGCCCGGCTGCTCGTACCCGGCCGTCCAGGTCGTCGTGTCGTAGGCGCCGGTGTCGTAAGCGGCCTGGTGCTGGGCCGCGTACGCGTCGTAGTGGAGGGTCTGCGCGCCGCCGGTGGACCACTGGGTGGCGTCGTACGAGCCCGTGGTCTCGTGGGTGCCGGTGTAGTGGCCCGGCATGCTGCCGAACAGGGGGTCCGCGTCGAAGGCCGAGGTGTCCGAACCGCCGGTGGCGAAACCGGTGGCGTCGTATCCGCCGTACGTGGTGAGGTCGCCGTACTGGGCCTCCCCTGTGCCGTACGACGCGTATTGCGCCGAAGCGGCGTCGGAAGCCGAAGCCGGGGTGTTCCTGGTCCCCGACGGGTGACGGTCGTTCACCAACTTCTCTTTCGCCTCGACAACAGGGGCTGCGAGAGCAGTGCGGCGACTGTACCCGGCGGTATACGGGCACGACAATCTTCCGCAGGTTTCGCGCGCGAAGGAAACGGGCAATCGGCCGTGTTCTGGGGGAGGGCGGGCACGAGTTTGGGTTTGTGTTCGACCTTTGTTCGAGTCCGAACGGGTTGTTTCGTGTTCTGCCCCGCCCGGTGCCCGGGCTCAGGCGACGGTGAGTCCGCCGGCGGGCTTGCCCGGTCCCGTGCCCGTTTCGGTTCCCGTGTCCGGTTCGGCGGTGTCGAGCGCCTGCCGTATCCCCGTGGCCACGGCGGGGTGCACGGGCAGCGCGAGGTGTCCGATGCCGCTCACCCGTACGTTCTCCGCGCTCAGGTCGGGATGGTCGAGGCAGGCCGTCTCCAGCGGGTCCATCACGTGGTCCAGATCGCTCCAGAAGCTGACGAACCGCGTACGGCAGCCGGGCGCCGGGCGGGTCAGCTCCTCGATCACCGGCGAACCGGGGCGCATCTGGCGCACGATCGGGTGCGCGTTCGCCAGGGGGACCACCTTGGTGCCGGCGTGCGGAGTGCCGAGCGTCACGAGGGTGCGCACCCGGCGGTCTCCTCCGAGACGCTGCACGTAGTAGCGCGCGATCAGGCCGCCGAGGCTGTGCCCGACGACGTCGACGCGCTCGCTGCCCGTCCGCTCGCAGATCTCCTCGACGTGCCGGCCGAACAGCTCGGCGGCGGTGCGGATGTCGCAGGTCAGGGGGGAGTAGTTCAGCGACTCGATCTCGTGCCTGCCGTGCTGGGCCAGGCTGCGGCGCAGCAGCAGGAAGACCGAGCGGTTGTCGATGAAGCCGTGCAGCAGGACGACCGGGGGACTGGCGGGCGCCGGGAGCCTGGGGGCCGGGGGTGAAGGCTGCGGGGCGTGGGTGTCCGTCGGGCGCAGGGCCCGGGCGGGCCGGCGCTCCTGGATGATCCCGGACGGATACAGGAGAAGGTGCCCGGCGAGGATCGCCGCCTCCAGGGCGCTCGCCTTCAGGAAGGTCAGGGAGAGGCCGGTCAGCCGGCCCGGAAGCGCTGCCACGTCGGACAGCCCCGGAATCGAAGGGAGCCCGGGGATCGCGGGGAGTCCGGGGAGCCCTGGAAGCCCTGGCAGATCGGGCAGGAGACGCTGGAAAAGCGGGAGAAGGGGCAGTGCTGCCGTGGTGACCTTCATGGGCCGACCTCCTGTCGGCACGCGCAGGGACGCCTCTGTCCCCCGTGTGCCCTCGTGGAGCGCCGTGACACCAGTGATTGGTGGTGTTAGCGAGGTTTAGACGTGTCTCGGAGCCCAGTGGGTCCGGTGAGACCCGTGGATTGCGTGGTGTGCATGGTGTGCGTGGCCTGCGTGTGGTGAATCGGCGACGAGGCTCGCTCGCCGCAGTTCTGTGCCGCCCTCGCTGCGGTGCTCCGTGCGCAAGTGCCGCCGCGCCCGCGGAGCGGTGCGTGGCGAACGTGTCCCTCCGTGTGATTTCCCCCTCTGTATCCACCGCGAAACTGCCGGTTGCGGGATGCTGGAGATAACGTTCGTTCACTTCCCCGGACGCTGTGGTGCGGGGTCTCCGCGCCGCGAGACGCGAAGTGTGCGGTACTTGTCGGTACGGATGGATGTAGTCGCTTCATGGAGGCAGTGATGGGTGTGGCAGCCGGTCCGATCCGCGTGGTGGTGGCCAAGCCGGGGCTCGACGGCCACGATCGCGGGGCCAAGGTGATCGCGCGGGCCCTGCGCGACGCCGGTATGGAGGTCATCTACACCGGGCTCCACCAGACTCCCGAGCAGATCGTCGACACCGCGATCCAGGAGGACGCCGACGCGATCGGGCTGTCCATCCTCTCCGGTGCGCACAACACGCTCTTCGCCGCCGTGATCGAGCTGCTCCGGGAGCGCGACGCGGCCGACATCCTGGTCTTCGGCGGCGGGATCATCCCGGAGGCGGACATCGCCCCGCTGAAGGAGAAGGGCGTCGCGGAGATCTTCACGCCCGGTGCGACCACGGCGTCCATCGTGGACTGGGTGCGGGCGAACGTGCGGGAGCACGCGGGGGCGTAGTCCGGCCGCCGCCCGCCGGGCCGGTGCGGATCCCGCGCCGGCGCCGACGCGGGCACGCCGCCTCGGGCACGCCGCCTCGGGCACGCCGCCTCGGGGCCGCCGTGGCCGCGGGTGGCGTCCCGGCGGGGGCGCGCTCGGGCGCGGACGGCGGCGGGCGAGTGTGCCGACGGGTGCGGAACCGGGCGCCGGTGGGTACGGGACCGCGCACCGGTGGGTGCGGAACCGAGCGCCGGCGGGATGCAGAATCGCGCGCCAGCGGGTGCCGAGTCGTGTGCCGGTGGGTGCGGAATCGGGCGCCGGCGGGTGCCGATTCGTGGGCTGGCGGGGTGCGGGACCGCGCACCGGTAGGTGCCGAGTTCGTGTGCCGGTGGGTGCGGAGTCGTGTGCCGGTGGGCATCGCGGTGCCTGGCTCCCGGGATGGCCCGCCCCCGTGGCCGTCGGGCCCCCGGTCCTGGGCTGCCGGCCCGGGTACGACGGCACGGCCCGAGCCGGTCGCAGCGTCCTCCCTACCCCGCCCGCAGCTCCTCGGCCATAGTCGCCCGCAACCGCAACGTCCTGACCAGCCGTTGGAACGCCTCCGCCCAGTACCCTCCTGCCCCCGGCGACGCGTCCTCCGGCTCGTCCGGTATCGCGAGCAGGCCGTCGAGGCGGCCCGCCTCCGAGGGGTCGAGGCACCGCTCGGCCAGGCCCATGACGCCGCTGAAACTCCACGGATAGCTACCGGCGTCCCGGGCGATGTTGAGCGCGTCGACCACTGCCCGGCCGAGTGGGGCGGCCCACGGCACCGCGCACATGCCGAGCAGCTGGAACGCCTCGGACAGCCCGTGCGTCGCGATGAACCCGGCCACCCACTCGGCGCGTTCACCGGCGTCGAGCGTGCCGAGCAACTTGGCGCGCTCGGCCAGGGAGACCGCGCCCGGACCGCCCGCCTCGGGCGCCGTGGGCGCTCCCAGCAGGGCCCTCGCCCAGACGCCGTCGCCCTGTCGTACCGCCGCGCGGCACCACGCGGCGTGCAGCTCGCTCTGCCACCCCTCCGACACCGGCAGAGCCACGATCTCCTCGGCCGTACGTCCCCCGAGCCGGTCCGGCCAGGTGGCGAGCGGGGCCGCCTCCGTCAACTGGCCGAACCACCAGGACCGTTCACCCCGGCCTGCGGGCGGTCTGGCCACCACGCCGTCCCGCTCCATGCCCGCGTCGCACTCGTGGGGCGCCTCGACGACGATCGCCGGCGGGGTGAGGGTGCGGTCGAGGGACACGCACGACGCGGCCCGCGCACCCATCCGCGCGGCCAGTGCCGAGTGCGGCAGTGCCGACAGCAACTCCGCCGCCGTGGCCCGGACGTTGCGGCTGCGGTCGGCCAGCGCCTGCTCCAGGAAGGGCTCGTCCGCCGCTTCCAGCCCCCTCCGCAGCGAGTCCAGGAACATCAGGCGGTCCTCGGCCCGCTCCGTCGCCCAGGTCGACGCGAGCAACTCGCGCGCGCCGGCGGGGTCGCGGGCGCGCAGGGACGCCAGGAGAGCGACCCGCTCGGCGAACAAGCCCTCGTCCCACAGCCGCCGCACCCGCTCCGTGGCCGCGGAACCGGACAGTGCGGCAACGCCGCCGTGGGTCGCGCGCAGGGCGAACCGCCAGTCCGGATTCAGCCGGGCCAGCCACAGGGCACGGGGCCCCGCGAAGGTCAGCGCCGCCGGTCGCAGGTCCGTACGGCCTCGTGCCGCGTCCAGCAGCGCCGGAAGCGTTTGGGGCGGCGCCGCGAAACCGCGGGCGTTCGCCGTCGCCAGCCACTGGGGCAGCAGCTCCATCAGGTCGGGGGCGCTGCCTCTGCGGCCGCCGCCCGCCGTACCGGGGCGGTCGGCGAGCAGCATCGTGAGGCGTCGGGCAGCCGCGGCCGGCAGCGGCGGGCGGGGGTCCTCGGGCGCGGGTTCGGGGCGCCGGGCCGCGTGGGCCGGGCGCAGTCCTGCGCGCCGGCGAACGGTCTCCGCGGCCGCCGCGTCCAGCAACCCGGCCGCGGCACCCGACCCGCGCCCGCCGCCCGGCGGAGTACGCCGGTCCGTGCCCAGCAGCGCCGAGGTGACCAGCTCCTCCCACACGCCGGGTGCGGTGGCTTCTGGCGCCGGGGAGGCCACAGGCCCGATGCCAGGTGCCGGCGCGGGCGGCGGTGTCGAGGCCGTGGGGTCGACGGCTGACCCCGGCGCGGTGGCCCCCGGTGCGGACCTGTCCGTGGGGGTGGGCGTCCTGGTCAAGTGGTTCCCCTCCGTTCCGTTCCTGTCCCGTCGCCCGGGACGGGTCAGCTCAGCGCTACTGCCGGGCCCGGTCCGGCCGGCCAGGCCGTCAGTGGTGTGAAGCCCCGGTGGCCGCACTCGCCGAAGACCGTGACGGGCGCACCGCCCGACAGGGCGACCAGCCGCCACAGGCCCGACTGGCTCGCCGTGGTCCGGGTGAGCGGCAGTGCCGTGTCCCCGTCGGCGTCCGCCAGTTGCCAGCCGTCGCCGTCCGGTACGGGAACCACCCGGTCCAGGGCCACCGGCACCGAGTCCAGCCACGGATCGTCGCGGAGGGCCTCGCCGTAACGGACGGCCGCCTGCGCGGTCGTGAGCCCTCTCGGGCGTATCGGCGTGGACTCGGGCGGTGCGAAACACCGGCCGAGGGCCGCCCGCTGCCGTCCCGCATCCGGATACGCCGAGAGCTCCGCGTCCAGGGCCAGCCCCACCGGCAGCGTCAGCTCCGGTGCCCGGCCCGCGGCCCCGTAGGAGAGGAGCAGCGCCGTGCGGTCCGATTCCGCGCCGTGCAGCCAGACGCGACGGGTCGTCAGCCTGGCGTCCGCGGTGTCGTACTGGGCGAGGACCAGCCAGTGGTCCCGCACCGGCGGGCCGTCCGCGGCCGCCTTCAGGCCCACGCGTGATCGGACCGTCGCCGCCAGGCCGTCCGGCAGCTGCTCGCGGCGCAACCAGCCCTGGTCGAGCAGGTGGAGCAGAGCGCACTCCTCGAGCAGCCGTACCGGCCAGCCGGGCCCCGACGACGGTATGGACCCGAGCTCCCGTACGCGCGAGGCCAGGCCGGGCGCCTGGGCGTCGACCATGCGGGCGGCCGTCTCCTCCCACAGCCCGCCCCCCGCCTGCTCGGCGCCGGCCAGACCGCCGCGCAGGAGGTCCACGAGACGCTGCTCCAGCTCCGTCGCGCCCGCGGTGATCCGCTCGGCCCGCCGCTCCGCCCGGCGCCGCGCCGCCTCCGGGTCCCCGGTCGCGGCCGTGGACGTGGCAGCGGGCGGGCCCGCGGCCGTCGTCTCCTCCGCGTGCTCGTGCCGGCCGTCAACGCGCCGCTCCCCTCCGACCGGCACCTCCGCCTCCGGCACCGCACCCACCCCGTTCGGTCCCTGCACGGCCCTCGCACCTCCCCTCGTCGTGTCCCCGCCCCGGACCCCGGCCTTCGCCGGGCCGAGCTCGCCGCCCTCCCGCGTGGCGCCGCGTCAGATACCCGTGCCGGAACCCGTGTTGCGGTCCGGTGGCACCCGTCGTCGAGCCATGCCATCGAAGGTAGATCCCGCCACTGACAATGACCCGATCGACAGTGTTTGCGCAGGTCAGGGCGATTGTCAGTGGCGTGGTGCACCGTGGACGGCAGATCGAACCGGTCTAGCTGGAGGGGGAGTCAGCCATGCCCGTATACGTGGAGCAGACGTCCGGGGCCGAGGTGTTGCGGCCGCACGCCGAGCACGCCTTCGCGGCCGAACTGGCCGCACTTGCCGCGCAGGACGACGGTCCGCGGCCGGACCGCTGGAAGCTGTCGCCGTGGGCCGTCGCCACCTACCTGCTCGGCGGCACCCTGCCCGACGGCACCGTGATCACCCCGAAGTACGTCGGCCCGCGCCGCATCGTCGAGGTCGCCGTCACCACCCTCGCCACCGACCGCGCCCTGCTCCTGCTCGGCCTGCCCGGCACCGCGAAGACCTGGGTGTCCGAGCACCTCGCCGCGGCCGTCAGCGGCGACTCCACCCTGCTGGTCCAGGGGACGGCCGGCACCCCGGAGGAAGCGATCCGCTACGGCTGGAACTACGCGCAGCTCCTCGCCCACGGCCCCGGCCGGGACGCCCTCGTGCCCAGCCCGGTGATGCGGGGCATGGCGGAGGGCATGACCGTCCGGGTGGAGGAGTTGACCCGTATCCCGGCCGACGTCCAGGACACCCTGATCACCATCCTGTCGGAGAAGACCCTGCCCATACCGGAACTGGGCGAGGAGGTGCAGGCGGTCCGCGGCTTCAACCTCATCGCCACCGCCAACGACCGCGACCGCGGGGTCAACGACCTGTCCAGCGCCCTGCGCCGCCGCTTCAACACCGTCGTGCTGCCCCTGCCGGAGAGCGCCGAGGCCGAGATCGACATCGTCACGCGCCGCGTCGACCAGATCGGCCGCTCCCTCGACCTGCCGTCGGCCCCCGACGGCACCGACGAGATCCGCCGGGTCGTCACCGTCTTCCGCGAGCTGCGCGACGGACTGACCGGCGACGGCCGTACGAAGGTCAAGTCGCCCAGCGGCACGCTGTCCACGGCCGAGGCGATCTCCGTCGTCACCGGTGGTCTCGCGCTGTCCGCCCACTTCGGCGACGGGGTGCTGCGGCCCGGCGACGTGGCGGCGGGCGTCCTCGGCGCGGTCGTCCGCGACCCGGGGACCGACCGCGTCGTCTGGCAGGAGTATCTCGAGACGGTCGTACGCGAACGCGACGGCTGGCAGGACTTCTACCGGGCCTGCCGGGAGGTGTCCGCGTGAAGGGCACCGGGGCGTGGACGGGACGCGGGGCGGGGGCAGCGGCGGCCGCCACGACGGGGGACGACGGGGACTCGAGCTGGACCCGCAGGCGAGGGGGACGGCATGGCGGGCGCTGACCGGGCCGGCGCGGGACGCCCGAGCGGCGCGTCCGGCGGGCCGGACGGTACCGGCGAAACAGGAGGTCGGCCGCTGCTGCTGGGCGTACGTCATCACGGTCCGGGATCGGCCCGCGCGGTGCGGGCCGCGCTCGACGCGGCCCGGCCGGGGGTCGTGCTGGTCGAGGGGCCGCCGGAGGCCGACGCCCTGATCCCACTGGCCGCCCACGAGGACATGCGGCCGCCCGTCGCACTCCTCGCCCACGCCGTGGACGAGCCCGGCCGCTCGGCGTTCTGGCCGATGGCCGAGTTCTCCCCCGAGTGGGTGGCCCTCCGCTGGGCCCTGGAACACGACGTTCCGGCCCGCTTCATCGACCTCCCCGCCGCACACACGCTGGCGTTGCGGGCGGCGGACGAGGAGGCGGAGGCGGAGGGTCAAGCGGACGGCCGGAACACGGAGGACGAACCCGGTGCGGCTTCCCCGGACGTCCGGGGCGACCCGCTCGCCGTCCTCGCCGCGGCCGCCGGGCACGACGACCCCGAGCGCTGGTGGGAGGACGTGATCGAGCACCGGGGCGCGGGACAGGGGGGCGTGTTCGCTCCGTTCACGGCGGTCGAGGAGGCCATGGCGGCACTCCGCGAGACCGGGGCGGACGGCGAGGAGGGCGGCGCGTACGACCGGGACCTCGTGCGGGAAGCCCACATGCGGCTCCAGGTCCGGGCAGCGCGGCGGGAGTTCGCCCGGGGCGTGGCCGTGGTCTGCGGGGCCTGGCACGTGCCCGCGCTGCGGCGCAAGGCGGCCGTCACGGCCGACCGGGCCCTGCTGAAGGGGCTGCCCCGGACCAAGGTGGACATGACCTGGGTGCCCTGGACCCACCGCAGACTGTCCCGCGCCGGCGGGTACGGGGCGGGCATCGAGTCGCCGGGCTGGTACGGGCATCTGTTCGCCGCGGCCGACCGGCCCGTCGAGCGATGGCTGACCAGGGTGGCCGGACTGCTGCGGGAGGAGGACCGGGTCGTCTCACCGGCGCACGTCATAGAGGCGGCGCGGCTGGCCGACGCGCTCGCGGTGCTCCGTGGCCGGCCGCTGCCCGGCCTGAGCGAGACGACGGACGCCGTGCGGGCGGTGCTGTGCGACGGCTCGGACGTGCCGTTGGCGCTGGTGCACGACCGCCTGGTGGTGGGGGACGTACTGGGCGAGGTCCCGGCGGGGGCACCGGCGGTGCCGCTGCAGCGGGACCTGACCCGGACCCAGCGGCGGCTGCGGCTCAAGCCGGAGGCTGCGGAGCGCGAGCTGGAACTCGACCTGCGCAAGGAGACCGACGCCGCCCGCAGCAGACTCCTGCACCGGTTGCGGCTGCTCGGCGTCGGCTGGGGCGAGCCGGTCGCGTCCCGCAGCACGGGCACGTTCCGGGAGACGTGGCGGCTGCGGTGGGAGCCGGAGCTTTCGGTGCGGGTCGCCGAGGCCGGGGTGTGGGGCACGACCGTGCTCTCCGCCGCCACCGCCCGGGCCGAGGCGGACGCCCTCACCGCGCGGGGTCTCGCCGAGGTCACCGCGCTGGCTGAACGCTGTCTGCTGGCCGAACTGCCGGACGCGCTCGCGCCGGTGATGCGGATACTCGCCGACCGGGCGGCACTCGACACGGACGTCGGCCACCTCGCCGAGGCCCTGCCCGCCCTGGTCCGTGCGCTGCGCTACGGCGATGTGCGCGGCACGGACACCGGGGCGCTGGCCGAGGTCGCCGCGGGTCTCGCGGAGCGCGTCTTCGTCGGGCTGCCCGCGGCCTGCGCGGCCCTGGACACCGACGCGGCCGAGGAGATGCGCCGCCACGTGGACGCCGTGCACACCGCCGTGGGCCTGCTCGGCGACGCCCCCACGCCCCGCCACGGCGACCTGCGGCCCCGCTGGCGAACCGTGCTGCGGACCCTCTCCGCGCGGGACACCGTGCCCGGCGTCGTCCGCGGGCGTGCCGTACGGCTCCTGCTGGACGACGGCGAGCTGGCCCCGGACGAGGCGGGGCGGCTCATGGGCCTGGCGCTGTCCCCGGGGACCCCGCCGGCGGACGCGGCGGCCTGGATCGAGGGCTTCGTCGGCGGCGGCTCGGGCGGCGGCATGCTCCTCCTGCACGACGAGCGGCTGCTGGCCCTGATCGACTCCTGGCTGACCGGCGTGCCGGCGGACGCGTTCACGAACGTACTGCCCCTGCTGCGCCGCACCTTCTCCGCCTACGAGCCGGGAGTGCGCCGCAGCCTCGGCGAGCTGGTCGGACGCGGGCCGCGGGCGCGGGGGAGCGTGACGGCGGCCGGTTTCGGCATACCGGGCTTCGCGGCCGGCCTCGACACCGCGCGCGCCGACGCGGTGCTGCCGGTGGTCCGGCTGCTCCTGGGCCGGGACCCGGCCGGTGAGGACGGTCCGACCGGGGGCGGCGATCCGGCCGGGGACGACGGTCCGGCCGGGGGCGACGGTCCGGCCGGGGGCGACGGTCCGGCCGGGGGCGACGGTCCGGCCGGGGGCGACGGTCCGGCCGGGGGCGACGGTCCGGCCGGGGGCGACGGTCCGGCCGGGGGCGACGAGCCGGCGAGGGGCGACGACTCGGCCAGGGACGACGACTTGGTCAGGGACGGCGAGTTGGCGAGGGACGACGACTTGGTCAGGCACGGCGAGTTGGCGAGGGACGACGACCTGGTCAGGGACGGCGAGTTGGTGAGGGACGACGACCTGGTGGGGGTGGAGACATGACGGGCCACGTGCCACGGCAGACGACCGGGCAGCTGAGCGCGCGCACGGCCGGACGCACGTCCTCGACCGGGCCGGAGGACGGCGGGGCGGCCCAGGAGCGGCTGCGGCGGTGGCGTCTCGTCCTCGGCGGCGACCCGGCCGACGGGACCGGCCACGCGCTCTCCGGACGGGACGCCGCGATGGACGGCGCGCTCACCGCGCTCTACGGGAAGGGGAACGGCACACCCCGGTCCGGGAAGGACCGGGCGGCGGGGCTCGGAGCCTCCGCACCGGCCGTGGCGCGCTGGCTGGGGGACATCCGGAGCTACTTCCCCTCCTCCGTCGTCCAGGTCATGCAGCGGGACGCGATCGACCGGCTCGGGCTCGCCACCCTGCTGCTGGAGCCGGAGATGCTGGAGGCGGTGGAGGCCGACGTGCACCTGGTCGGCACCCTGCTCTCCCTGCACCAGGCGATGCCCGACACGACGAAGGAGACGGCGCGGACCGTCGTGCGCAAGGTCGTCGAGGACCTGGAGAAGCGCCTCGCCACCCGCACCCGTGCCACGGTGACCGGCGCGCTGG
This sequence comes from Streptomyces sp. KPB2, assembly GCF_003950055.1. NCBI lineage: Bacteria > Bacillati > Actinomycetota > Actinomycetes > Kitasatosporales > Streptomycetaceae > Streptomyces > Streptomyces sp. KPB2. The sequence continues at coordinate 3,265,964 of NZ_CP034353.1, read as the reverse complement.
ACCGCAGCGCCCGCACCGGCCGACCCCGCCACCACGACATCGACTGGAACCGCACGATCGCGGCCAACCTCAAGCACTACCTGCCGGAGCACCGAACGATCGTGCCGGAGCGGCTCGTCGGCTACGGCCGGGCGGCCCACTCGGTGAAGAAGGAGGTCGTCCTCTGCGTCGACCAGTCCGGGTCGATGGCGGCGTCCGTCGTGTACGCGTCCGTGTTCGGTGCGGTGCTGGCCTCCATGCGCTCGCTCGACACCCGGCTCGTCGTCTTCGACACGGCCGTCGTCGACCTCACCGACCAGCTCGACGACCCGGTCGACGTGCTCTTCGGCACCCGGCTCGGCGGCGGTACGGACATCAACCGCGCGCTGGCGTACTGCCAGTCGCGGATCACCCGGCCCGCGGACACGGTGGTCGTACTGATCAGCGACCTGTACGAAGGAGGCATACGCGACGAGATGCTCAAGCGGGTCGCGGCGATGAGGTCGGCAGGCGTGGAATTCGTGGCGCTGCTGGCCCTGTCCGACGAGGGGACGCCCGCGTACGACCGGGACCACGCGGCCGCGCTCGCCGCGCTCGGCGCACCGGCCTTCGCCTGCACGCCGGACCTCTTCCCGGAGGTGATGGCGGCGGCGCTCGAGAGGCGCCCCCTGCCGATACCCGACGCCGGGTGACGATTTGTCGATCCGGGGTGACCCGATTCCTGCGGTCAAAACGGATATGACGGCCCATCGGCGGAAGGGAGCTTGCGCAACCTGCGGATCCCCGTGCGAGTATCGCGCGGCGTGTCGATGCGACGTTCGACGCGTGGCCCGTTCCGCCGCACGGGAGGTACCTCCCCCTCTTGATCTGGTCAGCAGCCCTGCCCGGTGCCGTCCTGCGTGTCCTGCGCACGGCGGGCGGGCGGCGTGCGCTGCATGTGGCGCTGCTGGTGGGCGGGTTGTTCGTGCTCGGCCTGCTCTGCGGAGGGCGGGCGCAGGCGGCCGACGGAGCGCCGGGAGCCCTGGAGGACACGGTCGGGCGGGTCCTCGACGTCCCCGCGCAGACGGGGAGCCGGCCCGAGACGCGGAGCCCAGTCGTCCGGGCCGTGCGGGAACGGGTCGTGCGACCGGTCGGTGACGTGGTGGCGCAGACGGTGACAGAGGGCCTGGAAGGGCTTGAGGCGGCGGTGCAGACGGATGTGCCGCCGTCGCGGCTGCTCCCCGCCCCGTCCGGCCCGATCGATGCGCCGGACCTCACCGAGGTGCCCGACCTCACCGACCTCGCAGACCTCGCCGACCTCACCGACCCGATCGCCCCCTCCGCCCCTTCGGCGCCGGACGTCCAGGACCCGCGGACCGAGCCCGCGCCGAGGGCGACCGCGGACACCTCGGGCGCCGAGGACCGGTCCGGTGCCCTCGGCTCCCCGGCCGTCGAGGGACGCGGCAGCCCGGCACCCGCCGCCGGCTATGGGCCCAAGCCCGGCCTCGGAACGGTCACCGCAGCCCCCGCAGCCCCCGCCGCTCCCATGCGCACTCACCCGGCAGGGATCGCGCACACCGAGTACGCTCCCGCCCACCCCGGGCCCACCGGCGACCCCGACGGCGCCCTCGGCACCGCGTCCGGCGCCGACCAGGGGGCGCCGCGCCACGGGGACGCACGCGCGGTCGCCCCGCAGCCCCGGATCATGTTCCGGCTCGTGCCCGGCGCCCCGGAGCGAGCCGACGCGGCCGGGGTCCGAGAGCCGTACCGGGACATCCCCGTCTCTCCCGCCTAGAACGGCCGCTCCGCCGCCGCGCCCGCCACGCAAGCGCCGTATCCGCCGCAGCCGCCGTGTCCGACGCACCGGACGTACCCCCCGAACCCGACGTACCCACCGCATCCGACGGATCCGCCGCACCCGACGGATCCACCGAACCCGCCGCAGCGGGAAACGCAGCGGGAAGCGCAGGGCCCGGACGTCCCGCGTCCGGCTCCCACGGTTCGGCGTCCCAGTGCCGGCGCGCCCCCGACACCCCACCGGTGTCCGGTGTACGCCGTCGGCGCCTCGTGGCCCCCGTTTCCGCGGCACCCACCGACCCCGCGGGGTGCCGGCCCCGGACGGCCGAAAACCGTCGGCCGCCGGACGGCCGGAACCCCCGCGGCCCGGGTCGGTCGGTCCCCATTGGGGTGGGGACCGACCGACCCCACCCCGGCGGACCGCACTCACGCGGCCCGCCGGGGGAGCCACGGGCCTCACCGGGCCAACCCCAGCCCGGTGAGGCCCTTCACCCGGGGGCCGAGCGCCCCCGCAAGCCGCTCACATCCGGCACCCCGTGCCAGTGAGGGCGGCATCATGTGACAGGCATCACCGCTCAGGTGTGACCCACGATTTAGAGACCCCCCGCAAGCGGCGATAACCTGCGAGACGGACATGCCGCGCGCTCGGACACCGTGTGCGCCCCCCTTGTGACTCAGAGCGGACGTCACGTTGCCCTTCGCGGCACGCCCACGCATCCAACGAACCGCGAGATCACTGATAGGGACGGAAGCGCGTGGACCTGTTCGAGTACCAGGCGAGGGACCTCTTCGCCAAGCACGATGTACCGGTGCTGGCCGGTGAAGTCATCGACACGCCTGAGGCGGCGCGCGAGATCACCGAGCGTCTGGGCGGCAAGTCCGTCGTCAAGGCCCAGGTGAAGGTCGGTGGCCGCGGCAAGGCCGGTGGCGTGAAGCTGGCCGCCTCGGCGGACGAGGCCGTCGCCCGCGCGACGGACATCCTCGGCATGGACATCAAGGGCCACACGGTCCACAAGGTGATGATCGCCGAGACGGCCCCCGAGATCGTCGAGGAGTACTACGTCTCCTTCCTCCTCGACCGTGCCAACCGCACCTTCCTCTCCATCGCCTCCGTCGAGGGCGGCATGGAGATCGAGGAGGTGGCGGCCACCCGTCCGGAGGCCGTCGCCAAGACCCCGATCGACGCGATCGACGGCGTGACGCCGGAGAAGGCGCGCGAGATCGTCGAGGCCGCGAAGTTCCCGGCCGAGGTCGCCGACAAGGTCGCCGACATCCTGGTCAAGCTGTGGGACACCTTCATCAAGGAGGACGCCCTCCTGGTCGAGGTCAACCCGCTGGCCAAGGTCGCCTCCGGTGACGTCCTCGCCCTCGACGGCAAGGTGTCGCTGGACGACAACGCCGAGTTCCGTCACCCCGACTTCGAGGCCCTCCACGACAAGGCCGCGGCCAACCCGCTCGAGGCCGCCGCCAAGGAGAAGAACCTCAACTACGTCAAGCTCGACGGCGAGGTCGGCATCATCGGCAACGGCGCGGGTCTCGTCATGAGCACCCTGGACGTCGTCGCCTACGCCGGTGAGGCGCACGGCAACGTCAAGCCCGCCAACTTCCTGGACATCGGTGGCGGCGCCTCCGCCCAGGTCATGGCGAACGGCCTGGAGATCATCCTCGGCGACCCGGACGTCCGCTCCGTGTTCGTCAACGTCTTCGGCGGCATCACCGCCTGTGACGAGGTCGCCAACGGCATCGTCCAGGCGCTGAAGCTCCTGGAGGACCGCGGCGAGAAGGTCGAGAAGCCGCTCGTCGTCCGTCTCGACGGCAACAACGCCGAGCTGGGCCGCAAGATCCTCACCGACGCCAACCACCCGCTGGTCCAGCGCGTCGACACCATGGACGGCGCGGCCGACAAGGCCGCCGAGCTGGCTCACGCCGCCGCCAAGTAAGCACTCAGGACGAGGACACCAACACACCATGGCTATCTGGCTCAACAAGGACAGCAAGGTCATCGTCCAGGGCATGACCGGCGCCACCGGCATGAAGCACACCAAGCTCATGCTGGGTGACGGCACCGAGGTCGTGGGCGGCGTGAACCCGCGCAAGGCGGGCACCACCGTGGACTTCGACGGCACCGAGGTACCGGTCTTCGGCACCGTCAAGGAGGCCATCGAGAAGACCGGCGCCAACGTCTCCGTCATCTTCGTGCCGGAGAAGTTCACCAAGGACGCCGTCGTCGAGGCCATCGACGCCGAGATCCCGCTGGCCGTCGTGATCACCGAGGGCATCGCCGTGCACGACTCGGCCGCCTTCTGGTCCTACGCCGGCAAGAAGGGCAACAAGACCCGGATCATCGGCCCGAACTGCCCCGGCATCATCACCCCGGGCCAGTCCAACGTCGGCATCATCCCGGGCGACATCACCAAGCCGGGCCGCATCGGCCTGGTCTCGAAGTCCGGCACGCTGACGTACCAGATGATGTACGAGCTGCGTGACATCGGCTTCTCGACCGCCGTCGGCATCGGTGGCGACCCGATCATCGGCACCACGCACATCGACGCGCTCGCCGCGTTCGAGGCCGACCCCGAGACCGACCTGATCGTCATGATCGGCGAGATCGGCGGCGACGCCGAGGAGCGTGCGGCCGACTTCATCAAGGCCAACGTGACCAAGCCGGTCGTCGGCTACGTCGCGGGCTTCACCGCGCCCGAGGGCAAGACCATGGGCCACGCCGGCGCCATCGTCTCCGGTTCGTCCGGCACCGCCCAGGCGAAGAAGGAGGCCCTGGAGGCCGCCGGCGTCAAGGTCGGCAAGACGCCGACCGAGACGGCGAAGCTCGCCCGCGCCATCCTGGCCGGCTGACACCGGCTCGCGCGCAGGCCGAGCGCCTGTTCGTTCACACCGAGTGGCCCGCCCCCTGTCCGCAGGGGCCGGGCCACTCGGCGTTTCCGGCCGCCAAGCCGCCCGGCCGCCGGACCGCCCGGCCGCCGGACCGACCGGCCACAGGACGGCCCGGCCGCCGGACCGCCGGGCCGGGCAGGGGCACGTCATTCGAGCTGCGGGCTCAGCCGCTCCGGACCGTCCTGCATCTGGTCCCGCAGCTTCTGCCGCAGCTCCAGCTCCTCGTCCGACAGGGAGCCCGGGGCCACCCTGGGCGGCACCCCGCGTACCGCCTGCCCGGGGGACACGGGCGGTTCGTAGTGCGTGGGGGCGGTACGTACGGTCAGGGCCGTGGTCCCGATGAGCGCGACCGTGAACGCGATCGCCGCCCGGGTCCGGAACCTCGCCCGGCGTTCGCCGCCCCTGCGCACCGTCGGCGGCCGTGCCGCGCCCAGCCGCTCGTTCGACGCCAGTTCGGCCAGCCGCCGGTGCAGCACCTGAGGGTCGGCCAGCGCGGGCAGCCGGCCGGCGACGGCCTCGCGGGCGCGCAGCAGCCGGTGGGCCGCCGCCGGGGTGCTCGCCTCCGTCTCCGCCGCCGTCTCGGGCAGGTCCAGACCCACCCCGTCGTACAGCACGAGCGTGCGGCGGTGCCGTGGAGGGAGCCTGAGCAGGGTGTTCAGCAGGGTGCGGTCGCCGGGGTCGGCGGGCGGCGGCTCCGGGTGCCGGTGGCGCGGGCGGAAGCGCTGCCAGGGCGAGAGCGCGTACTCGTACGCCGTCGCCCGCACCCAGCCCACCGGGTCCCGGTCGCGGGCGACCTCGGGCCAGCGCTCCCAGGCCGTCTGGAACGCCCGCTCCACCGACTCGCGCGCCTGCTCGCGACGGCCCGTCAGCAGGAAGGTCTGGCGTACGAGGGCGGGGGCGCTGAACTCGTACAGCGCGTCGAAGGCCTGAGCGGGCGTCAGCGGGGCGGGCGCGGGTCGCGGCTCGGGGACGGGCTCGCGGGTCGACCGGGGCTGCGCCTCGGGTGCCGACTCCCGCATCGGCATCGGCATCGCCACCGGCTCCGGCTCTGGCTCCGGCTCGGCTTCAGCCTCCGCGCAGGCTTCCGGGGCTGATGCCCGATCACCTGTCGGCTCCGTCTTCGGCGGTGGTGCCGGCTGCGGCGTCCGTGCCGCCTGCCGTGCCGCCGACTCCTCCTCCTCGGCCAGCGTCTTCAGCAGCTTCGCGTACGCCTCGCGCTTCCGGCCTCGCGGAGTCGTACGGCCGCTCTCCCACGCGCGGACCGTCCCGGGAGCGACGCCCACCCGCTCCGCCAGCTGAGTCTGTGTCAGCGAGGCGGCCTCCCGCAGGCGTCGGCGTGCCTTGGGGGAGGGAAGCGGAGTCGCGGGACCGCGGGTCACAGGACGCCCCTTCGTACGAAAAAGTACATAAACATATATTGAGCGACACAACGGGGCTTCGCTCGTTACGCCGGGAAAGCGCGTGTCGTTGGGACCATGTCGGGCGTGATCCAGACGACCGCCCGTCCAGCCCCGCTCTCCCGCCTGCGCACCCGGTGGCGCGACCGTGCGCCCGGGCTGGCCGCCGGGCTGCTGGGAGGCGTGTTCGCGGCACTGCTGGGACTGGCGGCGTGTGCCGCGCTGGTGACGCTGCTGTGGATCAGTTCGCCGTACCCCGACAGCGGGTCCGGCGGCGCCCTCCACGTCGCCGCCGCGCTGTGGACGCTGGCGCACGGGGCCGAACTGGTGCGTGCCGACACGCTCTCCGGCACTCCCGCGCCCGTCGGCGTCACCCCGTTGCTGTTCGTCCTCCTGCCGGTGTGGCTGCTGCACCGCGCCGCCCGGGACGCCACGGACCCCGGAGACGGTGTGGGCGTGGCCGTCGGCGCGGCTCCGAAGGCGGGAGCCGGCGTGCGCCCGGCGTGGATGGCGGGCGCCCCGGACTCCGGGCCGCCGCCCGTCTCCGCGCGCCTGGCCTGGACCGGGGTCGTCCTCGGCTACCTCGGCGTCGCCGCGCCCGTCGTCCTGTACGGGCAGGGGGGCGCCCTGCGGCCCTCGTTGTGGTGGGCGGTGGTGTGTCTGCCGCTGGTCGCCATGGGCGCGGCGGGCGCCGGTGTATGGACGGCGTTCGGCCGGCCGGGCGGACCGGTGGGGCGGGCGCTGCGCGTGCTGCCCCGGAAGCTGCGGGAGCTGATGGTGGAGCCGGACGCGCGCCTGGGCGCCGCGACGCGCGCCGCGGGCGCGGGTGCGGCGGTGCTCGTCGGGGGTGGCGCGCTGCTGCTCGCGGTGTCGCTGGTGTGGCACGGGGCCGCCGCGGGGGAGGCCTTCCTGCGGCTGACCGAGGGGTGGTCGGGGCGGTTCGCCGTGCTGCTGCTCTGTCTGACGCTGGTGCCGAACGCGGCGGTGTGGGCGGCGGTCTACGCCCTCGGCCCCGGCTTCGTGCTCGGCGCCGGGCATGTCGTGGCCCCCGCCTCCTCCGCTCCGGCACCGCTGCTGCCCCCGTTCCCGTTGCTGGCGGCGGTGCCGGACGCGGGGCCCGGTACGCCGCTGCACTGGGTGGCCGGGGCGGTGCCGCTGGTCGCGGGGGCGGTGGTGGGGTGGTTCACGGCGCGGGCGGCCACAGTGGATGCGGCGGGCGGGGAGGTCGGGGCTGGCGGGGAGGACAGGGCGGCCGAGGGGGCCGGGGTGACCGGAGCTTGGTCGTGGCGGCGGACGGCCGGTGCCGCCGTCGTGGCCGCCGTCCTGTGCGCGGTCCTCGTCGCCCTGCTGGCCGCGTTCGCCGGGGGGCCGCTCGGGAGCGCCGCGCTCGCCCGGTTCGGGCCGGTGTGGTGGCAGGCCGGGGGCGCGACGGTGGTGTGGATCGGTGGGGTGGCGGTGCCGGTGGCCGTGGTGGCGCGGGGGTGGCGGGCGCGGGGCGCTGCCGCGCGGGGGGACGGGGGTGGTGGGGGTTCCTTGCCCTCTCGGCGGCGCCTGCCCTCTGTGTTCTCCGTGTTGTCCGTGCGGTCCACGGTGCGGTGGTGGAGGCGGGGGGAGAAGGACTCGGAGGGCGGGGGCGGGGTGGATCATGAACCGGGGTCGTACGGGTTGTACGACGTCGATGACGATGGTGGAGTCGCTTATGACCTTCTGCCGGTCGACGGCCCTGGGGAGTCGGCTCCCGGTGGGCGGTGACGCTGGGTGCGGGGCGTTACGCGGGGGGATTCCTTCGCCCCCGCCGCCCCTTCCCATTCCCGTCCCTGGGGGCTGCCGCCCCCAGACCCGCGCTTCGGCCTGGACGGCCTCGTCCTCAAACGCCGGACGGGCTGAGATTGCCGGACGGGCCGGGATCGCCGAACAGGCCGGGGTCGCCGAACAGGCCGGGGTCGCCGGACAGGCTGAGGTCGCCGGACGGGCCGGGGTCGCCGGACGGGCTGGAAGGGGTCAGTCGGTAGAGCCCAGGAGGTCTCGGAGTTGTTCCGGGAGGTGGCGTTCGCAGGACTGTTCTGCCGCGTGGGTCAGGGCGTCCTCGCGGCAGGTGTAGTAGTCGCTGTAGACCAGCTGGGCGCCGAAGGACGCGGCGACCAGGAGGATGGCCAGGGACGACGTGACCAGGCCGCTGATCGCGGCGGTGCGCTGCGGACGGCCGGTCTGCTCGGGGGGCGGGGCCGGGGTGTTCGGGTCGGAGGCGGTGCGGGGCTTGGTGCGCAGGGCGCTGATGCCCCAGTACAGGGCCAGGGCGCCGAGCAGCAGGGCGACGTACGGCCAGGTGAAGAGGGCGAAGAAGAGGGCCCACATGCCGCTCAGCAGGGCGTAGCGGGCACGCCGCTGGGCGGGGTCCGTCGGGTCCCAGCGCGGACCCTGGCCGCCGCCCTGAGCCTCGGGGCCGCCCGAGCCGGGCCGCTCGCCGAAGCCGCCGGAGGACCGGCCGGGCTGCCGGTCGCTCCACCGGCCGCCCCAGGGAGACCGCTCGCCGTCGCCCTGGGAACCGCCGTCGCCCGAGGGATGCCGCGGCTGCCAGGGGCGGTCCGGCGTGCCCTCCGGGGGCGGTGCGAACGGGTTGTCCTGGTCGGGGGCGCCGTCCTGCCCGCCGCCGTTCCCCCGGTCCGAGGACGAGTCGGGCGGGGACGAGGGGCGCTCCCGCAGCAACACGGTGCTGCGCTCCCCTGGCTGCGCCGACTGCTGGGGGAGGGTGAGCAGTCGCAGGCTGCGGTCCGGCATCAACTGAGCGTCTTCCCCTTGGCGACGGTGAACGGGCGGCTGGTGGAACGGGTGGACTGGTGGAACAGGCGAACGGGCGGAACGGGCGTGCCGTGGAGCGCGTGAACCGGCCGGTACGTCTGGTGAACGCGTGACGCACAGGCGGCGTTCCCGCCCCCGCTCCACGCAGACGCTACCTTCCGGTCACGCCCCCGTCCCGAGGGGGCCGTCCGGTGTGCCGGTATCGTTGCTGACGGTCGGCCGCTTCGTAGACTTCCCCGTATCCCGGGACGCGAAGCATTCGTACGACCGTACAAAGAGATCGCTTTCCCGAGAAAGGCCCCCACCGTGGCCGCCAAGCCAGTGGACCGGCGAGCCAAGCGCCTCGTCGTGCTGGTCTCCGGATCCGGCACCAACCTCCAGGCGCTCCTCGACGAGATCGCCGCCACCGGCGCCGAGACCTACGGGGCCGAGATCGTGGCCGTCGGCGCCGACCGCGACGGCATCGAGGGACTCGCCCGCGCCGAGCGCGCCGGGGTGCCGACCTTCGTCCGCAAGGTCAGGGACTACGGGACCCGTGAGGAGTGGGACGCGGCGCTCGCCGAGGCCGTCGCCGCCCACGAACCGGACCTCGTCGTCTCGGCCGGGTTCATGAAGATCGTGGGGAAGGAGTTCCTCGCGCGGTTCGGCGGGCGGTTCGTCAACACCCACCCCGCCCTCCTCCCCAGTTTCCCGGGAGCCCACGGGGTGCGGGACGCGCTCGCGTACGGCGCCAGGGTCACCGGCTGCACCGTCCACTTCGTCGACGACGGCGTCGACACCGGGCCGATCATCGCGCAGGGCGTGGTGGAGGTCCGGGACGAGGACTACGAAGACGAAGGTGTCGCTCTGCACGAGCGCATCAAGGAAGTCGAGCGAAGGCTGCTCGTCGATGTCGTGGGGCGGCTCGCCCGCAACGGCTATCGCATTGAGGGACGAAAGGTAGTTATCCAGTGACCGCCACCGCCGGAAGCAACAAGCGGGCCATCCGTCGCGCACTCGTCAGCGTCTACGACAAGACCGGGCTGGAAGAGCTCGCGCGCGGGCTGCACGAGGCGGGCGTCGAACTCGTCTCCACCGGGTCGACCGCCGGGCGGATCGCCGCCGCCGGTGTGCCCGTCACCAAGGTCGAGGAGCTGACCGGGTTCCCCGAGTGCCTGGACGGCCGGGTCAAGACCCTGCACCCCAAGGTGCACGCCGGCATCCTCGCCGACCTGCGCCTGGAGAGCCACCGGCAGCAGCTCGACGAGCTGGGCGTGGCCCCGTTCGACCTGGTCGTGAGCAACCTCTACCCGTTCCGCGAGACCGTCGCCTCCGGCGCCACCCCGGACGAGTGCGTCGAGCAGATCGACATCGGCGGCCCCTCGATGGTGCGCGCCGCCGCCAAGAACCACCCGTCGGTCGCCATCGTCACCAGCCCCGCCCGGTACGCCGACGTGCTCTCGGCGGTCAAGGACGGCGGCTTCGACCTGGCCGCCCGCAAGCGCCTGGCCGCCGAGGCCTTCCAGCACACCGCCGCCTACGACGTGGCCGTCGCCTCCTGGTTCGCCGCCGAGTACGCCCCGGTCGACGAGTCCGGCTTCCCCGACTTCCTCGGCGCCACCTACGAGCGCGCCCACACCCTGCGCTACGGCGAGAACCCGCACCAGCCCGCCGCGCTCTACACCTCCCCCGAGGGCGGCGGCCTCGCCCAGGCCGAGCAGCTGCACGGCAAGGAGATGTCGTACAACAACTACACGGACACGGACGCCGCCCGCCGTGCCGCGTACGACCACGCCGAGCCCTGCGTCGCGATCATCAAGCACGCCAACCCATGCGGCATCGCCGTCGGCGCGGACGTCGCCGAGGCGCACCGCAAGGCGCACGCCTGCGACCCGCTCTCCGCGTTCGGCGGTGTGATCGCGGTCAACCGCCCGGTCTCCAAGGAGATGGCCGAGCAGGTGGCCGAGATCTTCACCGAGGTCATCGTCGCGCCGGACTACGAGGACGGCGCGCTCGAAGCCCTCACCAAGAAGAAGAACATCCGCGTGCTGCGCGCCCCCGCGGCGCCCGCCGCCCCGGTCGAGGTCAAGCCGATCGACGGCGGCGCCCTCCTCCAGGTCACCGACCGCCTCCAGGCCGAGGGCGACGACCCGGCGACCTGGACCCTCGCGACCGGCGAGGCGCTGTCCGAGGCGGAGCTGGCCGAGCTGGCCTTCGCCTGGAAGGCCTGCCGGGCCGTCAAGTCCAACGCGATCCTCCTCGCCAAGGACGGCGCCTCCGTCGGCGTCGGCATGGGCCAGGTCAACCGCGTCGACTCCGCCAAGCTCGCGGTGGAGCGGGCCGGCGCCGAGCGCGCGCAGGGGGCGTACGCCGCCTCCGACGCGTTCTTCCCCTTCCCGGACGGCCTGGAGATCCTCACCGCGGCCGGTGTGAAGGCCGTGGTCCAGCCCGGCGGTTCGGTCCGCGACGAACTGGTCGTCGAGGCGGCGAAGAAGGCCGGCGTCACGATGTACTTCACGGGGACGCGGCACTTCTTCCACTGAGCGGCAGGTACATGGCGGCCCGCCGGTAGTACACCCCGTACACCGGCGGGCCGCGCCGTGTGCCCGGGGCATCCCGAAACGTTATAGGTACCGCGTCCGGCCGCGGCTCTCCAAGCTGGTCTTCGTGCTCGACGGGCAAGAGCACGGACCATCCACATGGAGGGGAACAGCATGCGAGCTTTCACCAAGGCACTCGTCGGTGCCACCGCCGCGGTCGGGATCGCCGCCGGCGGCCTGGCGACCGCGGGCACGGCCATGGCGACTCCCGCGGCGGCCCAGCAGTCGGTGAGCGCCCGGGCCGCCGTGGTGCTGGCCACGAACAACCTCGGGCTGGACACCGCCCATGCGAAGAGCTGGCAGTGCTGGCTGCGCACCACCGGTTACAACCCTGGCACGATCGACGGGAAGCTGGGCACCGACAGCTGGAAGGCGGCGCAGCGGAAGTTCGACGCCATGGGCTACTACGACGACCCCATCGACGGAATCGTCGGGCCCAACACGATCAGGGCGCTGCAGAGGTACCTGAACCTCCACGGTGCCGACCTGGACGTCGACGGGATCGCCGGGCCGCAGACCAGGTCCGAGTTCTGGGACTTCGCCGGTACCCACCGCTGCTGAGCCCACCGCTGCCGCGCGCACGGCGGCCCGTCCTCCCCGGGGAGGACGGGCCGTGGCGCTTTCCGGTCCCTCAGGGGCCCGCCCGCAGTGCCCGCCACGTGGCCGGTCCGACCACTCCGTCCGCGTCCAGGCCCGCCCGCTCCTGGAAGACGACGACCGCGCCCTGCGTCTTCGGGCCGAAGTCGCCGTCCACCGCGCCGACCTCCTTGATGCCGTAGAGGTGGCGGAGCAGGCACTGGAGCTCGCGGACCTGGCTGCCGCCGTCGCCCCGCTTGATCGTGAAGTCCCAGGTGCCGCTGAGGCCCGCCATGTAACCGGAGCCGTGCGTCGGGTCCTCGTACACGACGGGCTTCTCGCAGGTGGGAGGCGCGGCGGCGGCCGGTTCCGGCTCCCAGGGGGCGGTGTAGGCCAGACCGACCGCACCCGCGATCACCGCCGCGACGGCCGCCGACAGGACGGGGCGCCGCCACCGCCGCGGGCGCAGCCTGGGCAGCCGGGCCGACCGGGAGGCACCCGTAGCCTCCTCCACCCGGCGCAGCAACGCGGCCGTGTCGGACGCGCGTTCTGCGTGGGTCGGCGCCAGGCAGTCCCGCAGGATCTCCCGCCAGGCCTCGGACAGGGCGGGGGACAGGCGCAGTTCCTCACGGCCCCGGGCATAGCGCATCGCCGCGTCCGAACGCGCCTCCGGGGTGCCGCCGGGCAGCGGGAAGGACCCGGTGAGCACCAGGTGGGCCAGGACGCCGAAGGCCCACACGTCGGCCGAGGGGCGGATGCGGGTGCCGCGCTCGTCGACCTCGGGCCACAGGAGTTCGGGCGGGGTGTAGTCGGGGGTGGAGAAGGCGGGTGTGTAGGCGTGGGTGCCTTCCAGTTCGGCGGCCATGTTGAAGTCGGCGAGCCGTACCGAACCGTCTTTCATCAGCAGTACGTTGGCCGGTTTCAGGTCGCCGTGCACCCAGCCCGCCCGGTGCAGCTGGTGCAGGCCCTCGCAGACCTGCGCGAGCAGGGCGGGCCCGGACTCCGGCACCGGCGTCCGGGCCAGTACGGCGTCCAGGGAACCCTCGGCCAGCTCCAGCACCAGGACGGTGGCCCCGTCCAGCTCCGGGCGGTCCGGGTCGTCGACCGTCAGCGTGTCGTACATCCGGATCAGCCGGGGCGCCCGCAGTCGCCGCAGCAACTGCACCTCGCGTTCGGCCAGGTCGCGCAGGTGGTGCAGCTGGCGCGGGGTGCGGGTGCCGGTGGGCAGGAACTTCAGCGCCGCCCGCCGCGGCGGCCCGTCGGCGTCACCGGTGCCGCCCGGCCCGGCGGACGCGGCGCGGACCCCGGCGTAGACCGTGGCGAACGCGCCGGAGGCGACCGGCTCGCGCACCTCCCACGCACCGACCCGGTACCCCTTCGGCACCGGGACCGCGTACGGCCGCCCGCTCACCGCTTCGCCCCGCTCGGAACCGGTGCCAGCACCATGAGGTCGTCCTCGCGGACCAGGTCGAAGCGGAGGGCGAGGGAGGCCAGGGACTCCTTCTTGCCGTGGGTGCGCCGGCCGGGCTCCGCCGTCTCCGGGCCGGGTCGCAACCGGAGTTTCACGGCCAGGTAGTCGATGTTCCAGTACACGGCCGAGCGGCTGACCTTGGGCCAGCTGGGCCGCAGCCGCTCCACGATCTCCTCGACCGCGGGCAGCGGCGCCCGGGGCTCACCCCGCAGGCGCCGCTCGCACAGGGCGGCCAGGACCGCGAAGTACCGTTTGGTGCGGTCCAGGGCGAACGCCGGTACGGTGCCCGCCCCCTCCAGGCCCCGGCGTTCGACGCTGCGGAAGGCGTGCCGCGGGGCCCAGACGTCGAAGCTGAGCAGGTCCCCCGCGGCGGGCAGGGTCACGCGGGACAGCTCGAACGGCACCGGCGCGTCCACCCGGCCCGGCGCCACCTTGATGTGCTCGCCGGCGCCCTCCGGGTTCTCCACCACGTAGGTCTGGTCCTCGCTCAGGTTGCTCAGCAGCCAGAACGTCCGGTGGGCGGCGATCTCCCCGGCGACCCGCGACACGCCCTCGTGCGCGATGGTCAGTCCGCCGCCGTCGGTCTCCGCCCGGCCGAACTCGATGCGGTCCCCGGTGCCGATCCTGAGCTGTTCGGCGACGCTGCCGCACGACGGCGGCACGACGATGATGCTGTACATGGAGTCGTCCCCCTCCCCCGATTCCCCTCGGGGTCAACATTCCCCAGTCCAACAAGGGGCAGCGTACGGGGGGCGGGTGAGGGCAGCCCAAGCATTCGGACACCACGGCGGGTCGGTGACCCGGCACGGCGAAACGGCGGCCGCCGGCCCCTCCGAGGAGGGAACCGGAGGCCGCCGGAGAGCGGACCCGGGGAGCGGGTCACGCCGGTGTGCGGGCCCGGGTGGGCGGGTCAGCAGGGGCGCAGCGACCAGATCGGGTCCCAGGTCGCCCGGCCCGCCTCGTAGGCCGTGGACGTCCAGCGGACGCTGCCGTCCCTGTTGAAGAACTTGGCGACCGTGCCCGGCGTCTGGTTGTTGGTGAACGGGCCGTCGCCGGTCCAGTTGGTCAGGTTCCACGTCTGGCACTTGTAGAAGTCGAACTTCGTGCCGTTGACGATCATGCAGAGGTGGCCGTAGCCGCAGGCCAGGTCGCGGGCGCCCAGGGTCTTGGGCGCGTTTGTCACGGTCAGGCCCTCGTACTCGACCGCGTCGGCGGTCACGCGCAGGGGCTCCGGGCTGTCGGCCAGCACCTGGCCGGCCTTCTGCTGGAGGCCGGTCACCCGGGTGCCGTCCGGGCTGTCGGCGGCCGTGGCCGCGACCGTGGAACTCGCGGCCAGGGCCGTGGCCGCGAGGAGGAGAGCTGCGGGCTTGACGATGTTCATGGTTGTTCCCCCGTGAACGTCGGAGTCGTACCGGTCGCACCGCCGAAGCGGTGTGCTCACACCGTCCCTGGGACGACCGCCGCGCGGTACCTCGGAATTCTCAGGGTCACTTCCCGCCCCGGGGCGTGTACTCCTTGAGGTGGTGAGCGACGCGGTCGGCGTAGTCGCGGTACTTCGGGGGAACCCCGCCCGCGTCGTTCACCTTCCGGTACGACGTCCGGTACGCGACGGCGACCAGCACCCGGCGGTCGCCCGGCAGGCCGGCCTCCAGGCGGGGCGTGATCCAGCACAGGTAACGGCCCATCGCCGGGATGGACTCGGCGGGCGGGAACGGCGGCTCGGGCACCGTCTCGCCCGGGGTGCCGTCCTCGTTCATCCACCAGCGCAGCACGCTCGGGGTCCAGCGGGCGATGCCGTACTCGTCCTTGGCCGGGTCGGCGAGGTCCGGGTCGAAGTCGCTCTCGACCTTCAGCATGGCCGCGATCAGCGCCGGGCTGACCTCCTCGTGGCCGCAGTCGTGCGCCGTCTCCACGATCAGCAGGCGGTAGGCGGGCGGCACGTCCCGGTCGGTGCGCAGCTCGGCCGCGCCGTAGGAGGCGGCGGCGACGGCGCTCGCGGTGCCGCCGGGACGCGCGCCCGCGCCGGGCTCCCGGCCGTCGCCGGCCCAGCGGGAGAGGCCGTACCCGAGCGCGGCGAGGGCGAGCAGTCCCGCGGCGGCGACGGCCAGGACCCGGCGCCGGGAGCGGGCCCGGGGCCACAGCGACGACCGCGCCGGGCCGCCCGCGTTCCCCGTCGCGTCCGTCACCCGGCGCAGCAGGGCGTCGGTGCCGATCCGGTCGGCGTGCGTACGGGTCAGGCACGCCCGTACGATCTCCCGCCACGGCGACGGCAGTTCGGGGGACAGTCGCAGCTCGTGGGCGCCGCGGGAGTAGGCGACGGCGGCGTCGCGGCGGGCCGTCGGGGTGCCGCCGGGCAGCGGGAAGGACCCGGTGAGCACCAGGTGGGCCAGGACGCCGAAGGCCCACACGTCGGCCGAGGGGCGGATCCGGCGGCCGCGTTCGCCGATCTCGGACCACAGGAGTTCGGGCGGGGTGTAGTCGGGGGTGGAGAAGGCGGGTGTGTAGGCGTGGGTGCCTTCCAGTTCGGCGGCCATGTTGAAGTCGGCGAGCCGTACCGAACCGTCTTTCATCAGCAGTACGTTGGCCGGTTTCAGGTCGCCGTGCACCCAGCCCGCCCGGTGCAGTTGGTGCAGGCCCTCGCAGACCTGCGCGAGCAGGGCGGGCCCGGCCGGCGGGCGGGGCGTCGCGGAGAGCAGCGCGGACAGCGATCCCTCGGCCCGCTCCAGGACGAGCACGGTGGCGCCGTCGAGCCGGGGGCGGCCGGGGTCGTCGACGGTGAGGGTCTCGTACATCCGGATCAGCCGGGGCCGCCGCAGCCGGCGCAGCAGCCCGACCTCGCGCTCGACCAGGTCCCGCAGGTGCGACAGCTGCCGCGGGGTGCCGGTGCCCGTGGGCAGGAACTTCAGCGCGGCCGTCTCCGGCGGGCCCGGCCCGGCGTCCACCCGGCGGGCCGCGTACACGCTGCCGAAGGCGCCGGTCGCGATCGGCTCGCGCACCTCCCAGCCGCCCACCCGGTACCCCCGGGGCACCGGGACGGCGTACGGCTCGGTCATCGCAGCGCCTGTCCGGACGGTGCCGCGAGGACCACCAGGTCGTCCTCGCGGACCAGGTCGAAGCGGAGCGCCAGGGAGACCAGCGACTCCTTCTTGCCGTTCAGCCGGGGACCGGGTTCGGCGGTCTCCGGGCCCGGCTTCAGCCGTAACTTCACGGCGAGGTAGTCGATGTTCCACTGCACCGACGTACGCGAGGCGGCCGGCCAGGCCGGGCGGAGCCGCTCGACGACCTGGTCCACGGTCGGCAGCGGCGCGTGCGGCGCCCCGCGCAGCCTGGGCTCGCACAGCGCGGCCAGCACCGCGAAGTACCGCTTGGTGCGGTCGACGGAGAAGGCCGGGGCGGTCGGTTCGCCGTCGGTGCCGTCCTCGCCGCGCAGATAGTCGTGGCGCGGCGCCCACACCTCTAGGGGCAGCAGGTCGCCGGCGGCGGGCAGCACGATCCGCGAGAACTCGAACGGCACCGGGGCGTCGAGACGGCCCGGCGCCACCTTGATGTGCTCGCCGGCGCCCTCCGGGTTCTCCACCACGTAGGTCTGGTGGGCGGAGAGGTTGCTCACGGTCCAGAAGGTGCCGTGCGCCGTGATCTCACCCGCTCTGCGCGACACCCCGTCGTGCCCGATCAGCAGCCCGCCCTCGGGCACGGACCGCCCGAAGACGAGCCGTTCGCCGGGCGCGAGCCGGTACTGGGTGCTGGTGTTGTCGTCCCCCGTGGTCGGCGGAGGTACCACGATGATGCTGTACAAGGTGCGTCTCCCCGTGCCTGACGGCTACCCAGGCCAGACTAGGGCGACGCACCAGGGCCGTGCCCCCCTCGTACGGGTGAGACACGGCCCTGCGTGGTGATTGGCGCGAACTGTTCAGTCGCGGTGCCCGGCGCCCCGTCCTCAGTAGCGGGGACGCTTGTACCAGGCCGACCCGTTCGCGTTGCCGACGAACACGGCGACCAGGATGGCGAGCACCGTGTGGACCAGGCCCACGACGATGAACGGGTACAGACCGAGGATCGCGGTGATGATGGCGAAGATCATGGTCGCTATGCGGACGCCGTTGCCGCCGCTGCCGACCTTGATCGCGAAGACGAGCGCGATCACACCCCACACCAGTGCGAACGCCGTGAGACCCCACAGCATGCCGGACGAGTAGTCGGCCAGTTGCTGGAAGGCGGCGTCGTCCTTGAGCTGGTCGTCGTTCTTCGCGGCGTCCACGCTCGCGGCGCTGAGGGCGAACAGGGCCACGCCGACGAGCTGGAGGCCGAAAATGATCCACAGCATGACGCGGGCCGCGCTGACCGTGCCGGGCATCGAGGTCGGGGCGGCCGGGTAGCCGTAACCGGCCGACACCGGGGGCGCCTGCGGGTAGCCGTAGCCGGGCTGGCCCTGCTGCGGCTGCTGCTGGGGGTAGCCGTAGTTCGGCTGCTGGCCGCCCTGCGGCGGGCCGTAGGGGTTGTTCGGATCGCCGAAACTCATGGCGGGTCTTCCTCCGTCGCTGTCAAGTGCGGGGACGACGCGCGGCTGACTCGGAGGAATTTCTTCGAAGCGGTTCGTCCCCCCGGTACGGCCCCGCGGCACTGTGCTGCCCAATCGTTCTTGACCGAACTCTTACTTGTCCAGCCCGTCCGCAATGCGTTGTGCAAGTGCAACACCGCCGATCATGAGCGGACAGGGCCGGACGTGTCCCGTGGCGTCCCGAAGCGTCCCGCGCGGTGCCCGCATGCCGACCTGATTGGAACCCGGGGCCGGTCATCCGCGAGGATGGGGGCATGACCGCCCAGATTCTCGATGGCAAGGCCACCGCAGCCGCGATCAAGTCCGAACTGACCGCCCGCGTGGCGGCGCTGAAGGAGAGGGGTGTCACACCCGGTCTCGGCACCGTCCTGGTCGGCGACGACCCGGGCAGCCAGAAGTACGTCGCCGGCAAGCACCGCGACTGCTCCCAGGTCGGCATCGCCTCCATCCAGCGCGAACTGCCCGCCACGGCCACGCAGGAGGAGATCGAGGCGGTCGTCCGCGAACTGAACGAGGACCCGGCCTGCACCGGGTACATCGTCCAGCTGCCGCTGCCCCGGGGCATCGACGAGAACCGCATCCTCGAACTGATGGACCCGGACAAGGACGCGGACGGCCTGCACCCGATGAACCTGGGCCGCCTCGTCCTGAACGAGCCGGCGCCGCTGCCCTGCACCCCCAACGGCATCCTCACCCTCCTGCGCCGCTACGGCGTCGAGATCAAGGGCGCCGAGGTCGTGGTCGTCGGCCGCGGTGTCACCATCGGCCGCCCGATGCCGCTGCTGCTCACCCGGCGCAGCGAGAACGCCACGGTGACCCAGTGCCACACCGGCACCCGGGACCTGGCCGCCCACCTCAAGCGCGCGGACATCGTCATCGCCGCGGCCGGCTCCCCGCACCTGGTCCGGCCCGAGGACGTCAAGCCCGGCGCTGCGGTCCTCGACGTCGGCGTCTCCCGCAACGCCGAGGGCAAGATCATGGGCGACGTGCACCCGGGCGTGGCCGAGGTGGCCGCCTGGATCTCCCCGAACCCCGGCGGCGTCGGCCCCATGACGCGGGCCCAGCTGCTCGTCAACGTGGTGGAGGCGGCGGAGCGCAGTGCCGGCTGAGGACACCAACTCCCCCGAACGGCGGGGCGACGCGGGGACCCCGGCCCCGGAGGAAGCGGCGCCCGCGCGGACCTCGGCGGCCTCGGACGGCGGCGGGGCCGCGGCAGCCTCCCCGGGCGCCACGCGCGAGGACGAGCTCACCGTCCGCGACCCCGTCAGCGCGCCCGACGCCAAGGGGCGGCCGCGGCGTGTCACCCGCCGCTTCCCGCTCTTCACGCGTGACACCGCGCGTCCCGAGGGCGGCGGCCGGGCCGCGGCCCGCGACGCCCCGGCGCCCGCCCGGCAGTGGCCGGTGCTCGCGGTGGTGCTGCTGGTCGGCATCGGCCTGCTGCTGACCGCGCTGGACGTCTTCCGCTGGGGGACGCTGCTCATCGGCGCCGCGCTGCTGGCGGGCGCCGCGCTGCGCTGGGTGGTGCCCGACGTCGGCATGCTCGCCGTGCGCTCCCGCTTCACGGACATCACGACCTACGGCGTCCTCGGCCTCTCCATCGTCCTGCTGGCGCTGATGGCCCAGCCGAAGCCGGTGCTGGAGATCCCGTTCCTCAAGGACACCCTGCACTTCACGGTCAGCTAGAACGGAGCGGCTTCTCCGTACGACGGCCCGTCCTTACCCCCGTAGAAGGACGGGCCGTCGCCGGGACCAACCCTCCTGCACGGGGAACGCCCTGTTCAACGCCTGTCAGGGCGCTGTGGCACGGAAGTGACCGTTCCGCTACTCCGCTACGCGGCCCGTTCCCCGGGGTTCCGTACCGGGCGGGGCGACGCCGGTGGGACACTGGACCACGGGTCGGCGGGCGTGCGACGGTGCACGCTCACGGCCTCTGTGCTCCTGTGCGCCCCCACCCCGGGAACTGAGATCCTGACCGGGCGCATCCCTGTGGGTAGCCAGAACCAGGTGTCGCGCGCAGGACTCCGCGCGCGGCCACCAGCGGGGGAACGACCAGCACGTCACCGGGGGAAGAGGGGGAAGCAGTGCCTCGTTGGAAGGCCTTGCCGGATGAACTCGATCCGCAGATCAGGGAGTTCACCAGCCAGCTGCGTCGGCTCGTGGACCGCAGCGAGCTGAGCGTCGCCTCGGTGGCCGACGCCACGGGCTACAGCAAGACGTCCTGGGAGCGCTATCTGAACGGCCGCCTGCTGGCGCCCAAGGGTGCCATCGTGGCCCTGGCCGAGGTGACGCGGACCAATCCGGTCCACCTGACCACCATGTGGGAGCTGGCCGAGCGTGCCTGGAGCCGCTCGGAGATGCGCCACGACATGACCATGGAGGCCATCCGGATCTCCCAGGCGCGTGCCGCGCTCGGTGAACTGGGCACGCCCGCGGCCAAGTCCGGCAACTCGGCGGCCAAGTCGGGCGGCCGCGACCGGAGCGGCGGCGCGACCGGCAGGGGAAGCCGGAGCGGCCGCCACGGCGGTGGAGCCGCGGCCGCGTCCGGGATCGCCGGTCCCGCCGGGGTGTCGCCCACACTGCCGCCGACGGTGCCGGCCCAGCCGACCGCCGCCGACAGCCCCGACTCCGTCCTCGGCGCGGTCCGGGGCCCCGGTGCCCCCGCCCCGTCCTCCGGCGGAGCGACCGAGGGCAACTCGTGGGGGCTCGCCGGCTACCGGGGGCCCGCACCGACCGGCGACCGCACGGCCCGGCCCCGGACCGGTACCGGAGCGGCGGCGCGGCCGGCCGGGCCCGACGAGACCAGCGTGCTCGGCCCGGTCGCCGGCCCGCCCGGCACCGGCCCGTCGGGCACCCACGGCGAGCCCCCGCACGGCGGCCGCCCCCGTTCGTCCGGCCGGTCCCCGGGCGGCGGCGCCAAGCGGATGACGACGCTCGTCGCGGGCGTCGTCGGCGTGCTCGTCGTGGTCGCGGGCGCCTTCTTCCTCCTGAACGACGGCGGCGACAAGAAGGACGAGGGCACCAAGCCCTCCCCGTCGCCCACCGTGAGCAGCGAGCCGAAGCTGCCGCCCGGCGTGAAGTGCGGCGGCGACGCCTGCACCGGCAAGGACCCGGAGGTCATGGGCTGCGGCGGCGACCTGGTGACCACCGGCGCGACCGCCGTCGTCGGCACGGCCTCCGTCGAGGTGCGGTACAGCAAGGTGTGCGGCGCCGCGTGGGCCCGTGTCACCCAGGCCGCCCAGGGCGACGAGATCCGGGTGAACGCCGGCGGTGCGAACGAGCAGCGGGCGACGGTCGGCAACGCCGGGGACACCGTCGCGTACACCGCGATGGTCGCCGTGGACTCCGCGGCCGACGCCACCGCCTGCGCGACGCTGGCGTCGGGCACGCAGGGGTGCACCAAGTAGCCGGGCACCCAGGCGGTACGAGGCGGGGCCGTAAGGGGGCGCGAGGGGGGCGCGAGGGGGCGGGGCGAGAAAACTTCGCCCTCGGCAGGCATGCCCCGCGGCGTCACGGGCACGCGAGAAGTACCCCCACGGGAGTCCGGCAACGGTATCCCCGAGCGGCGGTCGCCTTCGTCCCCCTCTCCCGGACAGGCGGCCGCCTCTTTCTTCGTATGAGGCAGTCCTGTGGGCCGGGCCACACCGACCCGGACGTGCCGGACACCACGGGCGCGATAGCCTGACGGCTGGATGGATCTCTTGATACCAAGAGATCGATCAAACGCCCGGGGCCGGGACGCCCCACCCGCCAGCTGTCATACGGAGAACGCCATGACTCGCACTCCCGTGAACGTCACCGTCACCGGCGCGGCCGGCCAGATCGGTTACGCCCTGCTCTTCCGCATCGCCTCCGGCCAGCTGCTCGGCGCGGACGTGCCGGTCAAGCTGCGCCTCCTGGAGATCACTCCGGCGCTCAAGGCCGCCGAGGGCACCGCGATGGAGCTGGACGACTGCGCGTTCCCGCTGCTCCAGGGCATCGAGATCACCGACGACCCGAACGTGGCCTTCGACGGCGCCAACGTCGCCCTCCTCGTCGGCGCCCGCCCCCGCACCAAGGGCATGGAGCGCGGCGACCTCCTCGAGGCCAACGGCGGCATCTTCAAGCCGCAGGGCAAGGCCATCAACGACCACGCCGCGGACGACATCAAGGTCCTCGTCGTCGGCAACCCGGCCAACACCAACGCCCTGATCGCCCAGGCCGCCGCCCCGGACGTACCGGCCGAGCGCTTCACCGCCATGACCCGTCTGGACCACAACCGCGCGCTGACCCAGCTCGCGAAGAAGACGGGCTCGACGGTCGCCGACATCAAGCGTCTGACCATCTGGGGCAACCACTCCGCCACCCAGTACCCGGACATCTTCCACGCCACGATCGCCGGCAAGAACGCCGCCGAGACCGTGAACGACGAGAAGTGGCTGGCCGACGAGTTCATCCCGACCGTCGCCAAGCGCGGCGCCGCCATCATCGAGGCCCGCGGCGCCTCCTCGGCCGCCTCCGCCGCCAACGCCGCCATCGACCACGTGTACACGTGGGTCAACGGCACCGCCGAGGGCGACTGGACCTCCATGGGCATCCCGTCGGACGGCTCCTACGGCGTCCCGGAGGGCATCATCTCCTCCTTCCCGGTCACCACGAAGGACGGCTCGTACGAGATCGTCCAGGGCCTGGAGATCAACGACTTCTCCCGCGCCCGTATCGACGCCTCCGTCAAGGAGCTGTCGGAGGAGCGCGAGGCGGTCCGCGGTCTCGGCCTCATCTGAGTCGGCCCCCGACGCCCGCACGGGCCCCGTTCCGGTTCCGACCGGGACGGGGCCCGTGCCCGTTTCCGGAGCCCGTGAAGCCACGTTTCGTCCCTTTTCTTCGTGATGCGCCGCACTTTCGGCCACCGATTCGGCATGCAAACGGGGCCGCGGGGCAGGGGCTCCCGGTCCCCGAGAGCGACACGTGGGTGACGCAGGGGGATCGATCAGGAACGGAAGGCAACACCGACCATGGCGAACAGCACGCACACCCCGGCGGAGCAGGCGCACCGGACCATCCACGCGGGAGGCGAGTGGCTCGCGGCGTCCTCCGGCGCCACGCGCGAGATCCTCGACCCCGCGGACGCCCTGCCGTTCGCCGTGGTCGCGGAGGGCGACGAGAAGGACACCGACCTCGCGGTGGCCGCCGCCCGCCGCGCCTTCGACGCGGGGGACTGGCCGCACACCCCGGTCGCCGAGCGCGCCGCCCTGCTGCGCCGCGTCGCCGATCTGCTCGGGCGCGACCGAGAGAAGCTCGGCCTGCTGGAGAGCCGCGACGCGGGCAAGACCGTCGAGGAGGGCCGCGTCGACATCGACTGCGTCGCCGACGCCTTCCGCTACTTCGCAGACCTCGTCGCCGGTGAGGCCCCGGGCCGGGTCGTCGACGCGGGCTCGCCCGACATCCACAGCGTCGTCGTGCACGAGCCGGTCGGCGTCTGCGCGATGATCACGCCCTGGAACTACCCGCTGCTCCAGGCCAGCTGGAAGATCGCCCCGGCGCTCGCCGCCGGCAACACCTTCGTGATCAAGCCCAGCGAGATCACGCCGATGACGACCGTCGCCCTCATCGACCTGCTCGTCGAGGCCGGCCTCCCCACCGGCGTCGCCAACATCGTCACCGGCCCCGGTCACACCGTCGGCGCCCGCCTCGCCGAGCACCCCGACGTCGACCTGGTCTCCTTCACCGGCGGCCTGGTCAGCGGCACCAAGGTCGCCCAGGCCGCCGCCGTCACCGTCAAGAAGGTCGCCCTCGAACTCGGCGGCAAGAACCCCAACGTCGTCTTCGCCGACGCCTGCGAGACCGAGGAGGGCTTCGACACCGCCGTCGACCAGGCCCTCAACGCCGCCTTCATCCACAGCGGCCAGGTCTGCTCCGCCGGCGGCCGCCTCATCGTCGAGGAGTCGGTCCGCGAACGCTTCGTCGCCGAACTCGCCCGCCGCGCCCAGAAGATCCGCCTCGGCCGCGGCACCGAGGACGGCGTCGAGTGCGGCCCGCTCGTCTCCGAGCAGCAGCGCGCCAAGACGGAGGACTACGTCGCCTCCGCGCTCGCCGAGGGCGCCGAACTCCGCTGCGGCGGCAAGCGCCCCGAGCCGTCGCCCCAGCGGCCGGAGTCCGGCTACTTCTACGAGCCGACCGTCCTCGACCACTGCCACCGCGAGATGCGGGTGGTGCGGGAGGAGGTCTTCGGGCCGGTCCTCACCGTCGAGACCTTCCGCACCGAGGACGAGGCCGTAGCCCTCGCGAACGACACCGAGTACGGTCTGGCCGGTGCCGTCTGGACCGCCGACGCGGGACGGGCCCGCCGGGTCGCGGGCCGGCTGCGGCACGGCACCGTCTGGATCAACGACTTCCACCCGTACCTGCCGCAGGCGGAGTGGGGCGGCTTCGGCAAGAGCGGCGTCGGCCGCGAACTCGGCCCCGCCGGCCTGGCCGAGTACCGCGAGAGCAAGCACGTCTACCAGAACCTCGCGCCCAAGCCCGTCCGCTGGTTCTCGGGCTGACCCTCCCGCACCACCCGTTCCCTCCCGTCGCACCCGTCCCCACCCCCTCTGGAGTACCCCCATGCCCGAAACCACCCAGGTCTACGACTACGTCGTCATCGGCGGCGGCACGGCAGGCTCCGTGATCGCCTCCCGCCTCACCGAGAACCCGGACGTCACCGTCGCCGTCATCGAAGGCGGGCCGAGCGACGTCGGCCGCGACGACGTGCTGACCCTGCGCCGCTGGATGGGCCTGCTCGGCGGCGAGCTGGACTACGACTACCCCACCACCGAGCAGCCGCGCGGCAATTCGCACATCCGGCACAGCCGCGCCCGCGTCCTCGGCGGCTGCTCCTCGCACAACACCCTCATCGCCTTCAAGCCGCTGCCGTCCGACTGGGACGAGTGGGAGGCCGCCGGTGCCAAGGGCTGGGGCGCGGTGCCGATGGAGGCGTACTTCGCCCGGCTGAAGAACAACATCGTCCCGGTCGACGAGAAGGACCGGAACGCCATCGCCCGCGACTTCGTCGACTCCGCGCAGAAGACGCTGGAGGTCCCCCGCGTCGAGGGCTTCAACAAGAAGCCGTTCACCGAGGGCGTCGGCTTCTTCGACCTCGCCTACCACCCCGAGAACAACAAGCGTTCCTCCGCGTCGGTGGCCTACCTGCACCCCGTGATGGACGAGCGCGCCAACCTCACGCTGATGCTGGAGACCTGGGCGTACAAGCTCGAACTCGACGGCACCCGCGCCGAGGGCGTCCACGTCCGCACCAAGGACGGCGAGGAGATCCTGGTCAAGGCCCGTAACGAGGTCGTCCTCAGCGCCGGCGCCGTCGACTCCCCGCGCCTGCTGCTGCACTCCGGCATCGGACCCAAGGACCAGCTGGAGGCCCTCGGCATACCCGTGGTGCTCGACCTGCCTGGCGTCGGCGAGAACCTGCTCGACCACCCCGAGTCGGTGATCGTGTGGGAGACCAACGGCCCCATCCCGGACAACTCCGCGATGGACTCGGACGCCGGTCTGTTCGTGCGCCGCGACCCCGAACACGCGGGCCCCGACCTGATGTTCCACTTCTACCAGATCCCGTTCACGGACAATCCGGAGCGCCTCGGCTACGAGCGCCCCGAGTTCGGCGTCTCCATGACCCCGAACATCCCCAAGCCGAAGTCCCGCGGACGCCTCTACCTCACCAGCGCCGACCCGTCCGTCAAGCCCGCCCTGGACTTCCGCTACTTCACCGACGAGGACGACTACGACGGCCGCACCCTCGTCGACGGCATCAGGATCGCCCGCGAGATCGCCAAGTCCCAGCCGCTGGCCGGCTGGCTCAAGCGCGAGGTCTGCCCCGGCCCGGACGTCACCGGCGACGAGGAGCTGAGCGAGTACGCCCGCAAGGTCGCCCACACCGTCTACCACCCGGCGGGCACCTGCAAGATGGGCGCCGCCACCGACGAGAGCGCCGTCGTCGACCCCGAGCTGCGCATCCGCGGCCTGCAGGGCATCCGCATCGCCGACGCCTCCGTCTTCCCGACCATGCCCGCCGTCAACCCGATGATCGGCGTCCTCATGGTCGGCGAGCGCGCCGTCGAGCTGATCGGCGGTGACGCCCGATGAGCACGACCGCCAAGGACACCACCGCCGCCACCGACACCGTGGCCGAGCGACCCCCGGTCTTCTCCGTCGACGGCCTGTGGAAGGTCTTCGGCCCCAAGGCCGCCCGCGTCCCCGCCGACCCGGAACTGACCGCACTGACCCCGGCCGAGCTGCGCTCCCGCACCGGCTGCACCGCCGCCGTCGCGGACGTCTCCTTCGACGTGCGCAAGGGCGAGGTCTTCGTCGTCATGGGCCTGTCCGGCTCCGGCAAGTCCACCCTCGTACGCTGCCTGACCCGCCTCATCGAGCCGACCGCCGGGTCCATCGCCATCGACGGCGAGGACGTCCGCGCCATGGACAAGTCCCGGCTGCGCGAACTGCGCCGCCACCGCGCCGCCATGGTCTTCCAGCACTTCGGCCTGCTCCCGCACCGCACCGTCCTGGACAACGTCGCCTACGGCCTGGAGGTCCAGGGCATGGGCCGCGCCGAGCGCCGCGAGCGCGCCGCCGCCGTCGTCGCCAAGGTCGGCCTGGAGGGCCTGGAACACCGCCGCCCCGGCCAGCTCTCCGGCGGCCAGCGCCAGCGCGTCGGCCTCGCCCGCGCCCTCGCCGTCGACCCCGAGGTGCTGCTCTTCGACGAGCCGTTCAGCGCGCTCGACCCGCTGATCCGGCGGGACATGCAGGAGGAGGTCGTCCGGCTCCACCGCGAGGAGGGCCGCACGATGGTCTTCATCACCCACGACCTCCAGGAAGCCCTCAAGCTCGGCGACCGCATCGCCCTGATGCGCGACGGCCGCGTGGTGCAGCTCGGCACCCCGGAGGAGATCGTCGGCTCGCCCGCCGACGACTACGTCCGCGAGTTCGTCCGGGACGTCCCGCGCGAACAGGTCCTCACCGTCCGCACGGCGATGCGCCCCGCCACCTCGGCCGACGAGGCGGGCACGGGCCCGGCGATCCGCCCCGAGGCCACGGTCTCGGAGGCCATCGAGGCGGTGGCAAGGGCAGGCTCGGCAGCCCGCGTCATGCACGAGGGCCGCTGCCTGGGCGTGGTCGACGCGGCAGACCTCCTGTCGGTGGTAGCAGGCACAGACTCAGCTGCGGGCAGTGACGTAGCTGCGGGCAGTCGTGCCGCTGGGGCGGCACGGGTGGGCGCAGCGGCACCCGGCGAGCGCCGTGAGCCGACCGACCCACGCCCAGCCACCACCGAGGAGTCGGTCTGATGGCAACGATCACCGCAGCGCCCCGAAAGCCCGCCCCGCCGGGCATCCTCACCAGCAGAGCCGTCCGCAAGCTCGCGATCCTGGCCGTCGCGGCCGCGATCCTCATCCCCATAGCCGTCACCCAGTGGCCCGGCGCCACCTGGCCCACCCCCCTCACCGTCGACGTCTCCGAACCCCTCGGCAGGGCCAGCGACTGGATCATCGACAACCGGGACAGCCACCCCCTGTTCCTCTACTTCTTCGGCCACGTCAGCAACATCGTCGTCATCGCCGTACGCGCCGTGTACCTCGCCCTCCTCGCCGTCGGCTGGGCCGGGGTCACCGCGATCGGCGCCCTGGTCGCCTGGCGGGTGGCCGACGTCAAGCTGGCCCTCGGCACCGCCGCCGCGTTCCTGGCCTGCGGCCTGCTCGGCATGTGGGTGCCGACGATGCAGACCCTCGCCCTCATGGTCGTCGCCGTCCTCGCGTCCGTCGCCGTCGGCGCCCTGCTGGGCCTCGCCGCGGGCCTGTCCGACCGGATGGACCGCGTCCTGCGCCCGGTGCTGGACACCATGCAGGTGCTGCCCGCCTTCGCCTACCTCCTCCCCGTCGTCCTGGTCTTCGGCATCGGTGTCCCCGCCGCCGTCCTGGCCACCGTCGTCTACGCCGCCCCGCCCATGGCCCGGCTCACCTCGCTGGGCCTGCGCGGCGCGGACAAGGAGGTCCTGGAGGCCGTCGAGTCCCTCGGCACCACGAGCCGCCAGCGCCTGCTGACCGCCCGGATCCCGCTGGCCCGCAAGGAACTCCTCCTCGGCGTCAACCAGACGATCATGATGGCGCTGTCCATGGCCGTCATCGCCTCCGTCATCGGCGCCGGCGGCCTCGGCGACCGCGTCTACCAGGCGCTCGCCTCCGTCGACGTCGGCGCGGCCCTCGCGGCCGGCATCCCGATCGTGCTGCTCGCCGTCGTTCTGGACCGCGTCACCGGCGCGGCCGGGGAGCGTCTCGGCGAGTCCGGGAAGTCCCCGGTGACCTGGCTGTACGCCCTCGTCGTCGCCGCGGCCGTCGCGCTCGCCGGGCGACTGGCGGGCTTCCTCGACTGGCCCGACGGCTGGGAGCTGAACATCGCCGAGCCCGTCAACCGGGCCGTCGACTGGATGACCGCCCACCTCTACTCCGGTGTCCCCGTCGTCGGCGGCACCGCCGACTGGGCCGCGCACTTCACCAGCTGGGTGCTCAACCCGCTCCGCGACGGCCTCCAGTGGCTGCCCTGGTGGTCCGTGCTCCTGATCGTCGCCGCCCTGGCCTGGCTGATCGGCACCTGGCGCACCGCGCTCACCGCCGTCCTCGCGATGGCCGCGATCGGCGTGCTCGGCGTGTGGAAACCGTCCCTGGACACCCTCTCGCAGGTGCTCGCCGCCGTCGCCGTGACCCTGGTCATCGGCTTCGCCACCGGTGTCGCCGCCGCCCGCAGCGACCGCTTCGAGCGCTTGCTGCGGCCCGTGCTCGACGTCTTCCAGACGATGCCGCAGTTCGTGTACCTGATCCCGGTCGTCGCCCTGTTCGGCGTGGGCCGCGCGCCCGCCGTGGCCGCCGCGGTCGTCTACGCCCTCCCGGCCGTCGTCCGCATCACCGCCCAGGGGCTGCGCCAGGTCGACCCGGCCGCCATGGAGTCGGCCCGCTCGCTCGGCGCCACCAGCGGTCAGCAGCTCCGCCAGGTCCAGCTGCCGCTGGCCCGGCCGGCCCTGCTGCTCGCCGTCAACCAGGGCGTCGTCCTGGTCCTCGCCGTCGTCATCATCGGCGGTCTGGTCGGCGGTGGCGCGCTCGGCTACCAGGTCGTCTTCGGCCTCGCCCAGGGCGACCTGGCGACCGGCCTGGTCGCCGGCGCCGCGATCGTCTGCCTCGGCCTGATGCTCGACCGCGTCACCCAGCCCACCGAACGCCGTACGACGAAGAAGGGAGCCTGACATGCGGGTACGCGTCACCACCGCCGTGGCCTCGGCCGCCGCGCTGACCCTGCTCACCGGCTGCGGCGCCGCCGACATGACCAAGCAGGCGTCCCCGTTCGCCAATGCCCAGGGCGCCAAGACGGTCACCCTGTCCGTGCAGTCCTGGGTCGGTGCCCAGGCCAACGTGGCCGTCGCCCAGTACCTGCTGGAGCACGAGCTGGGCTACCGCGTCGACACCGTGCAGGTCGACGAGGTCCCCGCCTGGGACGCGCTCAGCCAGGGCCGGGTGGACGCCATCCTGGAGGACTGGGGCCACCCCGAGCAGGAACAGCGCTACGTCGAGGACAAGAAGACCATCGCCCCCGGCGGCGACCTCGGCGTCACCGGCCACATCGGCTGGTTCGTGCCGACGTACTTCGCGAAGAAGCACCCGGACGTCACGAACTGGAAGAACCTCAACAAGTACGCCGACCTGCTGCGCACCGCGGAGAGCGGCGGCAAGGGCCAGCTCCTGGACGGCTCCCCGTCCTACGTCACCAACGACAAGGCCCTGGTGAAGAACCTGGACCTGGACTACCAGGTCGTCTTCGCCGGCTCCGAGGCCGCCCAGATCACCCAGATGCAGCAGTTCGCCAAGGAGAAGAAGCCCTTCCTGAGCTACTGGTACACACCCCAGTGGCTGATGGAGAAGGTGCCGATGACCGAGGTGAAGCTGCCGCCGTACGAGGAGGGCTGCGACGCCGACCCGGCGAAGGTCGACTGCGCCTACCCGGTCACCCCGCTGCAGAAGTACCTCAACGCCGACTTCGCGAAGAACGGCGGCGACGCGGCCGAGTTCCTGAAGAACTTCACGTGGACGACCGAGGACCAGAACGAGGTCTCCCTGATGATCGCCGAGAAGAAGATGCGGCCCCAGGTGGCGGCGGAGAAGTGGGTGGACAGCCACAAGTCCGTCTGGAAGAAGTGGCTGCCCTGACCCCTACCGCCCCGGCCCGGCCGCGAGCCGTCGCGCGTGCTCCCGCACCGCCTGCTCGGCCTGCCGCTGGAGACCCGGCCCGAACGTGACCCGGGTGGCCCCGAGCCCGCCGAGTTCGGCGGGCGAGGGGCCTTCCCCGGGACGCGCGAACACGTTCATCGGCCCCCGGATCCCGGCCCGCAGCCGCGGCAGTACGGCGACGGGGGCGGCGATCGGGTACACGCAGTCGGCGCCCGCGGCGACGTAGGCCGCCGCCCGCTCGATCGCCGCCTCCGGGGCGTCGACGCCCCTGATGAACGTGTCGATCCGGGCGTTCAGGAACAGCCGGCCGCCGGCCGCCTCCCGCACCCCGGCCAGCCACTCGGCGTGCTCCTGCGGGTCCTTGAGCCCCGCGTCGGTGGAGTCCTCCAGGTTGCAGCCGACGGCGCCCGCCTCGAGGAGCCGTTCCACCAGCTCCTTCGGCGCCAGCCCGTACCCGCCCTCGACGTCCGCCGACACGGGGACGTCCACGGCGCGCACGATCCGGGCGACCGCCGCGAACATCTCGTCGGCCGGGGTCGCCCCGTCCTCGTACCCGAGCGAGGCCGCCACCCCGGCGCTCGGCGTCGCGAGCGCCGGGAAGCCGGCCGCGGCGAACGCCCGGGCGCTCGCCGCGTCCCAGGGGCCGGGCAGCACGAGGGGATCGTCCGCGGCCCGCCCGTGATGCAGCGCACGGAACCGCTCGACGCCGTCCGGCCCAGTCACCACTCCGTGCTCCCGGCGGGAATCCGGCGGGCCACCATCAGCCGGTTCCAGGTGTTGATCGTCGCGATCAGCGCCAGCAGGTGGGCCAGCTCCGCCTCCTCGAAGTGGGTCGCGGCCTGCTCGTACACCTCGTCGGGCACGAAGCTCTCCGTCAGCACCGTCACCGCCTCGGTCAGCGCCAGCGCGGCCCGCTCCCGGGCGTCGAAGACCTCACCGGCCTCCTCCCAGGCGGCGAGCAGATCCAGCTTCCGCTCGCTCACCCCCTGCTCACGGGCGAGTCCGAGATGCATGTCCAGGCAGAAGGCGCAGTGGTTGAGCTGCGAGGCCCGGATCTGCACCAGCTCCGCCAGGCCCGCGTCCCCCAGCCCCCGCTTGGCGGCGGCGCCCACCGTCCGCAGCGCGGAGCGGACGCGGTCGTCCAGATGGGTCGTACGGGCCGTCATCCGTGCTGCCCCGGGCGGTAGTGGCCCGGCGTCATGCGGCAGGTCACGCCGAAGCGGTTCCAGGTGTTGATCACCGCGATGGCGGAGATCAGCTGCGCCAGCTCGGCCTCCTCGAAGTGGGCCGCGGCCTCCTCGTACACCTCGTCCGGCACGAAACCGTCCGTCAGGACGGTGACCGCCTCGGTCAGCCCGATCGCCGCCAGCTCCTTCTCCGTGTAGAAGTGCGGCGACTCCTCCCAGGCGCCGAGCTGCACGATCCGCTCCACGCTCTCGCCGGCCGCGAGCGCGTCCTTGGTGTGCATGTCGAGGCAGAAGGCGCAGTGGTTGAGCTGCGAGGCGCGGATCTTCACCAGCTCGTACAGCTTCGGGTCAAGCCCCCGCCTGGCGGCGGTGTCGAGCCGGAGCATCGCCTTGTAGACGTCGGGGGCGTGCTGGGACCAGTTCAGCCGGACGGGCGGCTCGGCGGCGTAGCCCGTTGCCTGCGTGCCGTCAGTGGTCGTCTCATCGGTGTTCGTCGTCATGCCGTCGAGCCTAGGACGAAGCAGCCCACCGGTATGGTCCATTCCCATGGCGAATCCCTGGGCCACTCTCGGTATCGACCTCCACCTGGAACCGGCCGGTCCCGGCCTGCGCCGCGGCCTGACCGACGCCCTGCGCGAGGCCGTCCGCACCGGCCGCCTGACCCCCGGCACCCGCCTGCCCTCCTCCCGCACCCTCGCCGCCGACCTCGGCATCGCCCGCAACACCGTCGCCGACGCCTACGCCGACCTGGTCGCCGAGGGCTGGCTCACCGCACGCCAGGGCTCCGGCACCCGCGTCGCCGACCGCGCCGTCGTACCGCCCGCCGACACCGCCCCCCGCTCCCGCGCACCGGCCCGCCCCGTCTACGACCTGCGCCCGGGCAACCCCGACCTCGCCTCCTTCCCGCGCGCCGAGTGGCTCAGGGCCGCCCGCCGCGCCCTCACCGCCGCCCCCAACGACGCCCTCGGCTACGGCGACCCGCGCGGTCGTCCCGAGCTGCGCGGCGCCCTGGCCGACTACCTCGCCCGGGCCCGCGGCGTGCGCGCCGACACCGAACGCGTGCTGATCTGCGGCGGTTTCGCCCACGGCCTGACCCTGCTCGCCACCGTGCTGCGGGCCCGCGGCGTGCACACCGTCGCCGTCGAGTCGTACGGCCTGCACGTCCACCGCGACCTGCTGACCGCCGCCGGACTGCGCACCGTCCCGCTGCCGCTGGACGCGCACGGCACCGACCCCGACGTCCCGCCGGGCACGGGCGCCGTGCTGCTCACCCCGGCCCACCAGTTCCCGCTCGGCATGCCCCTGCACCCCGACCGGCGGGCGGCCGTCGTCGACTGGGCGCGGCGCACCGGCGGCCTGGTCCTGGAGGACGACTACGACGGCGAGTTCCGCTACGACCGCCAGCCCGTCGGCGCCCTCCAGGGCCTCGACCCCGACCGCGTCGTCCACCTCGGCACCGCGAGCAAGTCCCTCGCCCCCGGCCTGCGGCTGGCCTGGATGGTGCTGCCCCCCGGCCTCGCCGACGACCTCACGGCCACCCGCGGCGGCCTGGACACCAGCGGAGTCCTCGACCAGCTGACCCTGGCCGAGTTCCTGACCTCCGGCGCCTACGACCGCCACGTCCGCTCCGCCCGCCTGCGCTACCGCCGGCGCCGCGACGCCCTGGTCGCCCACGTCGCCGCCCGCAGCCCCGAGGTGCGGGTGACCGGCATCGCGGCCGGCCTGCACGCCGTACTGCGACTGCCGCCCGGCACCGAGCAGTCGGTCGTCCGCGCGGCGGCCTGGCAGGGCCTCGGCCTGTACGGCCTGTCGGTCTTCCGCCACCCCGACGCCACCGCCGACCCCATGGACGCCGTCGTCGTCGGCTACGGCACCCCGCCCGACCACGCTTGGGCGGGGGCCCTGGAAGCGCTGGGCCGCACCCTGCCGTAGAGTCCGTCCCCGGTGTCGGCCGTACACTCGATCAGTCCAACTGACGTACGGAAAGCAGAAGAACGCACAACGGGGGAGTTGCGGACATGGCGGAGACCCGGCGACGGCTGCGGTCGAGCACCGTGGTGCTCGGCGGCATGGGAGTGCTCGCGGCGGCCCTCAGCGCCTGCGGTTCGGACCCGGACCGCCGCTGCGTGGACCGCGACAGCTACGACTACCTCAACGGCTACAAGGTCGTCGCCGACAAGAACTGCAAGTCGGGCTCCTCCAACAGCGGCTCGTCCGGCGGTTCGTACGGCAAGGGCGGCAAGAAGGGCTCGTCGAAGTCCGTGGGCGACGCCGACTGGTACTACGACGCCGACGTCAGCAACGGCTGGGCCGACTACGGCACCTTCAGCCGGTCCGAGGCCGTCGACCGGGGCGGCTTCGGCTGCTCCGGCTCCGGCAGCGGCGGCGGCTGAGCCCGGCCGTGGAACGCCGCACCACCGACCCCCGCCCCGGCTGGCAGCAGACCGTCGAGGAACAGGGGCTGATCTACCCCCTGACCCGCTACCCCGACGACTCCCTGCGCCCCTACTGGGACGAGAGCGCCTACTACGTCTTCTCCCTGCCCGAGGTCGAGGCGCTGGAGGAGGTCGTCGAGGAACTGCACCGCATGTGCCTCGCGGCCGCCGAGCACATCGTCACCGCGGACCGCTTCGCCGACCTCGGCATCACCGACCCGCGCGTCGTCCGCGCCGTCACCGAGGCCTGGCACCGCCGCGCCGAACTCCCCTCCGTCTACGCCCGCTTCGACCTGCGCTACGACGGCACCGGCCCCGCCAAGCTCCTGGAGTACAACGCGGACACCCCGACCTCCCTGGTCGAGGCGGCGTCCCCGCAGTGGTTCTGGATGGAGGAGCGCTTCCCCGGCGCCGACCAGTGGAACAGCCTCCACGAGCGGCTCGTCGACGCCTGGAGGAAGCAGGCCGCGCTGCTGCCGCCCGGCAACCCCCTGTACTTCGCGCACTCCTCGGACGACGAACTCGGCGAGGACCTGATGACGGTCGCCTACCTCAAGGAGACCGCCGAGCAGGCCGGCCTGGAGACCGACTGGATCTCCATGGAGGAGATCGGCTGGGACCGCCTCTCCGGCCGCTTCGTCGACAACAGGCTGCGCTTCATCCGCAGCCTCTTCAAGCTCTACCCCTGGGAGTGGCTCACCACCGACCGCTTCGCCGGCCACGTCCTGGACACGCTCGACAACGGCGGCGGCACCGGCAGCACCCTGTGGATCGAGCCCGCCTGGAAGATGCTGCTCAGCAACAAGGCCCTGCTGGCCGTCCTCTGGGAGCTGTACCCCGGCCACCCCAACCTCCTCCCGGCCCACCTGGACGGCCCGCGCGACCTCGCCACGACCACGGGCTGGGTCGCCAAGCCCCTCCTCGGCCGCGAGGGCGCCGGCGTCACGATCCACGAACCGGGCACCGACCCCGCCCCCCGCTCCGAACCCTGCTGCTACCAGGAACTGGCCCCGTTGCCCGACTTCGACGGCAACCGCGTCGTCCTGGGCGCCTGGGTGGTGGAGAACGAGTCGGCGGGCCTGGGCATCAGGGAGTCCTCGGGCCTGGTGACGGACGAGTACGCCCGCTTCCTGCCCCACGTGATCCTTTGAGGACGGGCCCTTCCGCATCACGGACACCCACGGCACGTCCCCACCCCACCCGGTACCCTGACCCCGGGCCGTGACTGGCGCGCAGGGATGGGTCCAACCATCGGGGAGCGGCCCGACGAGAACACGTGCCGTGCGCCTGGGCCGACCTGAACGCTGCCTGCAACGTCCGGAGGACCCCCGTGCCCGCAGAGATCTCCCCCGAGTCCACCGCCTACCGAGCCGCGCTCGACGTCATCCGAACCGTCGAGCCCCGCGTCGCGGACGCCATCGGCCAGGAGGTCGCCGACCAGCGCGAGATGCTCAAGCTGATCGCCTCGGAGAACTACGCCTCCCCGGCCACCCTCCTCGCCATGGGCAACTGGTTCAGCGACAAGTACGCCGAGGGCACCATCGGCCGCCGCTTCTACGCCGGCTGCCGCAACGTCGACACCGTCGAGTCCCTCGCCGCCGAGCACGCCCGCGAGCTGTTCGGCGCCCGCCACGCCTACGTCCAGCCGCACTCCGGCATCGACGCCAACCTGGTCGCCTTCTGGGCCGTCCTCGGCGCCCGCGTCGAGGTGCCCTTCCTGGAGCAGGCCGGCGCCCGCCAGGTCAACGACCTCACCGACGCCGACTGGGCCGAGCTGCGCCGGGCCTTCGGCAACCAGCGCATGCTCGGCATGTCCCTGGACGCCGGCGGCCACCTCACCCACGGCTTCCGCCCGAACATCTCCGGCAAGATGTTCGACCAGCGCTCCTACGGCACCGACCCCGCCACCGGTCTCATCGACTACGAGGCCCTGCGCGCGTCCGCCCGCGAGTTCAAGCCGCTGATCCTCGTCGCGGGCTACTCCGCGTACCCCCGGCTGGTGAACTTCCGGATCATGCGCGAGATCGCCGACGAGGTCGGCGCGACCCTCATGGTCGACATGGCGCACTTCGCCGGCCTGGTCGCGGGCAAGGTCCTGACCGGTGACTTCGACCCGGTCCCGCACGCCCAGATCGTGACGACGACCACCCACAAGTCGCTGCGCGGCCCGCGCGGCGGCATGGTCCTGTGCGACGACTCCCTCAAGGACCAGGTCGACCGCGGCTGCCCGATGGTCCTCGGCGGCCCGCTCCCGCACGTCATGGCCGCCAAGGCCGTCGCCCTCGCCGAGGCCCGGCAGCCCGCGTTCCAGGACTACGCGCAGCGCATCGTCGACAACGCCCGCGCGCTCGCCGAGGGCCTGATCAAGCGCGGCGCCACCCTGGTGACCGGCGGCACGGACAACCACCTCAACCTGATCGACGTGGCGTCCTCCTACGGCCTCACCGGCCGCCAGGCCGAGGCCGCGCTGCTCGACTCCGGCATCGTCACCAACCGCAACGCCATCCCGGCCGACCCGAACGGCGCCTGGTACACCTCGGGCATCCGCATCGGCACCCCGGCGCTGACCACGCGCGGCCTCGGCACCGCGGAGATGGACGAGGTCGCGGGCCTGATCGACCGCGTCCTGACCACCACCGAGCCCGGCACCACCAAGTCCGGCGCCCCCTCCAAGGCCTCCCACGTCCTCGACGCGAAGGTCGCCGACGAGATCGCGCACCGCGCCACCGACCTGGTGGCCGGCTTCCCGCTGTACCCGGAGATCGACCTCGGCTGAGCCTCCCGGCAGGCCGGCCTACAGGTCGATCAGCTCCTGACGAGGTTCCCCGCGCGGCGGTCCGGCACGGTACCGGTCCGCCGCGCGGCGTATCAGCAGCGTCCCCGCGACCCCCGTCCCGAGCCCGGCGGCGGCCGCCCACCACACGCCGTGCCACCCGTCGTCGTCCCCTTCTGCGCCCGTGCCGCCGGCGGTGAAGAAGCCCGCGTCGGTCATCTGCTCATAGGCGCGCCGCGACGCCCGGTGCCAGCGGATGTCGTCGTCCGTCAGGTCCGGCGCCAGGTCCGAGCGCACCCACGGGGTGCCGTCCCCGGCCAGGAAGAACTGGTCCTGACGCAGCATCGCCACGTCGCCGCCGGGCGCCCGCTGCGTCTGCGGCCAGCCCCCGACGCCGGTCAGCCCCCACAGCACCGTGAACCGCACCGGGGGCCGCCGGCCCTCCGTCCAGGCCTCCGGAACCCGCTCCGTGCCCGTGTAGGCCGGGTCGAGCAGCCACCGCAGCCGGTCGAAGTCGGACTCGCCCGCGTGCCAGGACGCGGTGCGCCCGTCGCCCGCCCACACGACCACCGCCACGTCCGGCTCGTCGACGGCCCGGGCCCCGTCCGCCGCGGCAGCCCCCGTCACGCCCGCCCACCACAGCGCCGCGGCCCCCGCCGCCGCGCGCACCCACCGTCGCCCCACCGCGCCCCCTCCCGCCCGTTCCCACCCTTGTTACACCCCCGGGCACGGAATGGAGCCCCCCTGTTCCGAACCCGTGCCCGACCGCCCCCGCAAGCCTGAGAGAATGGTGAACATGGCCAACGAACGCCCGCCCGTCTCCCACCACCGCCCTCATGGGGATGGCTCCGCCATGCAGCGTCGTCCGCGCGTGCTCTCCGGTATCCAGCCGACCTCCGGCTCGTTCCACCTCGGCAACTACCTCGGCGCCGTCCGCCAGTGGGTCGACATGCAGGACACCCACGACGCGTTCTACATGGTCGTCGACCTGCACGCGATCACGGTCCCGCAGGACCCGAAGGAGCTGCGGCAGAACACCCGCGTCGCCGCCGCCCAGCTCCTCGCGGCCGGCCTCGACCCGGACCGCTGCACCCTGTTCGTGCAGAGCCACGTCCCCGAGCACGCCCAGCTCGGCTGGCTGATGAACTGCATCACCGGCTTCGGCGAGGCGTCCCGGATGACGCAGTTCAAGGACAAGTCCGCCAAGCAGGGCAACGACCGCACCACCGTCGGCCTGTTCACGTACCCGATGCTGATGGTCGCCGACATCCTGCTCTACCAGGCCGACCAGGTCCCCGTCGGCGAGGACCAGCGCCAGCACCTGGAGCTGACCCGCGACCTCGCGGACCGCTTCAACCAGACCTACGGCGACGCCTTCACCGTCCCGAGCGCCTACATCCTCAAGGAGACGGCGAAGATCTACGACCTCCAGGACCCGACCGCCAAGATGAGCAAGTCGGCGGCCACCCCGAAGGGTCTGATCAACCTCCTCGACGAGCCGAAGGCCACCGCGAAGAAGGTGAAGAGCGCGGTCACGGACACCGACACCGTCGTCCGTTTCGACCGCGAGGCCAAGCCCGGCGTCAGCAACCTGCTGACGATCTACTCCACCCTCACCGGCGCCGAGATCGCCGAGCTGGAGCGGAAGTACGAGGGCAAGGGCTACGGCGCGCTGAAGACGGACCTCGCCGACGTCGTCGTGGAGTTCGTCACCCCCTTCCGCGAGCGCACCCAGCAGTACCTGGACGACCCGGAGACGCTCGACGCGATCCTCGCCAAGGGCGCGGAGAAGGCCCGGGCCGTCGCCGCGGAGACCCTCGCCCGGGCGTACGACGCGGTGGGCTTCCTGCCCGCCAAGCACTGACCCGCGCCACCGCCCGCCGCACCGCCCGCGACCTCGCCCGGGGCACCCGACCGGGCACCGTCCGTGCGCCCCGGCATGCCGCCGTAGCGCTGCACATCACTCCGGTTGCGCCTGCCCAGGGCACAGCCGTGGCCGTACAGTCGATATCCGGGTGTCCGGCCGAAGGACACACAACGACAGGAGACGAAGTGGGGACCGTAACGATCGGCGTGTCGATCGCGGTCCCGGAGCCTCACGGCAGCAAGCTCCAGCAGCTGCGCGCGGGCTTCGGCGACGCCGCTGCTCACGGCATCCCCACGCACGTCACCCTGCTGCCGCCGACCGAGGTCGACGGCGCCGCGCTGCCCGCGGTCGAGGCGCACCTGGCGGAGGTGGCGGCCCGCGGCCGGCCCTTCCCGATGCGGCTGTCCGGCACCGGGACCTTCCGCCCGCTCTCGCCCGTCGTCTACGTCCAGGTGGTGGAGGGCGCGGCGGCCTGCTCCTGGCTGCAGAAGCGGGTGCGGGACGCCTCCGGACCGGTCCCGCGCGAACTGCAGTTCCCGTACCACCCGCACGTCACCGTCGCGCACGGCATCGACGAGGCGGCCATGGACCGCGCCTACGAGGAGCTGTCCGACTACGAGGCCCAGTGGCCCTGCACCGGCTTCGCGCTGTACGAGCAGGGCGCCGACGCGGTGTGGCGCAAGCTGCGCGAGTTCCCCTTCGGCAGCACCACCGTGCCGCCGCAGGCCGGCCGCGTGGAGACCGGCTCCCTGCCCGCCCGGTAGCCGGGAAGGGCCGGGGCCGCGCGCCTCACACCGGCAGCCGCCGGAACACCGACCGCGGCAGGTGCCGCACCGCCGACATCACCATCCGCAGCGCCCCCGGCACCCACACCGTCTCCGAGCGCCGCCGCAGCCCCAGCTCGATCGCCGTGGCCACCGCCTCCGGCGTCGTGGCGAGCGGCGCCTGAGCCATCCCCTCGGTCATCCGCGACCGCACGAACCCGGGCCGTACGACCATGACGTGCACACCCGTGCCGTGCAGCGCGTCGCCCAGGCCCTGCGCGAAGGCGTCCAGGCCCGCCTTGCTGGAGCCGTAGATGAAGTTGGCGCGGCGGGCCCGCTCCCCGGCGACGGAGGAGAGCACCACCAGCGAGCCGTGCCCCTGCGCCTGCAGCGAACGGGCGGCGACCAGCCCCGCCGAGACCGCCCCGGTGTAGTTGGTCTGCGCGACGCGCACGGCGTTCAGCGGCTCGCGCTCGTCGTGCGCCTGGTCGCCCAGGATGCCGAAGGCCAGCAGCACCAGGTCGATGTCGCCCTCGGCGAACACCTTGCCGAGCGCCGCCTCGTGGGACTCCGGGTCCAGCGCGTCGAAGGCGACGGTGCGCACCTCGGCACCGAGGCCCCGCAACTGCTCGGCGGCCGCGTCCAAGGCGGGGGAGGGGCGCCCGGCCAGCCACACCGTGCGGGTGCGGCGGGCCACCAGGCGGCGCGCGGTGGCGAGCGCGATCTCGGACGTACCGCCGAGGACGAGGAGGGACTGGGGGAGGCCGAAGGCGTCCTTCACGGCTGCTCCAGACAGGTCGGTGGGGGCAGGGGCGTCACAGGGCGAGGCGGCGGGCCAGGTCGGAGACGAACACCCCGCGCGGGTCCAGCTCCGCACGCAGGGCGCGGAAGTCGTCCAGGCGGGGGTACATCGCGGCGAGCAGGTCCGGCCGCAGCCGGGAGTCCTTGGCGAGGTAGACCCGGCCGCCCGCCCGCGCGACCTCCTCGTCCAGCTCGTCCAGGAAGGCCCCGAGCCCCGGCAGGCCCGCCGGGATGTCCAGCGCGAGGGTCCAGCCGGGCACGGGGAAGGAGAGCCAGCCCGGGTCGGCCGCGCCGAAGCGCTTGAGGACGGCCAGGAAGGACGGGCAGCGGCGGGCGGAGATGCGCCGCACGATCGAGCGCAGCGCCTCCTCCCGGCCGTGCCCGACGACGAACTGGTACTGCACGAAGCCGCCCCGGCCGTAGACCCGGTTCCAGTGCGGGACGCCGTCCAGCGGGTGGAAGAAGGTGGAGATCCGCTGGAGCCGGCCCCGGCTCACCCGGGGGGCCTTGCGGTACCAGAGCTCGTTGAACAGGCCCACCGTCGTCCGGCTGAGCAGCCCGCCCGGCAGGGAGTCGGGGGTCGCGGGCAGGCGCGAGGTGCGGAAGGCCAGCGGCTCGCGCCGGGCGCGCGAGCGGGCGGGCAGCGCGTTCAGAGCGTCCAGCGGTGCGTGGTCGCCGCGGGTGAGCACCGCGCGCCCGGTCGCCCGGCCGCGCGCGAGGAGGTCGATCCAGGCGACCGAGTAGCGGTAGCGGTGGTCGGTGGCGGTCAGCCGGGCCATCAGGTCGTCCAGGTCGCCGGCCCGCTCCGTGTCCACGGACATCAGCGCCGTCTCGACCGGCTGGAGCCGCAGCGTCGCGGTGAGGATCACCCCGGTCAGCCCCATGCCGCCCGCGGTCGCGTCGAACAGCGGCGTGCCCGGGGCGACGGTGCGGACCCGGCCGTCGGCGGTGAGCAGTTCCAGGGAGAGCACGTGCCGCGTGAAGGACCCCGAGACGTGATGGTTCTTGCCGTGGATGTCCGCGCCGATCGCCCCGCCGACCGTCACGTAGCGGGTGCCGGGCGTCACCGGCACGAACCAGCCCAGCGGCAGCAGCACCTCCATCAGCCGGTGCAGGGAGACCCCCGCGTCGCACAGCACGGTGCCGCCGGCGACGTCGACCGCGTGCACCCGGTCCAGGGCCGTCATGTCGAGCACGGCACCCCCGGCGTTCTGCGCCGCGTCCCCGTACGCCCGCCCCAGGCCCCGCGCGATGCCGCCGCGCACCCCGCACTCCCGGACGGCGACGGCGGCCTCCTCGTACGTCCGCGGACGGACGACGAGCGCACCGGTGGGCGCCGTACGGCCCCAGCCGGTGACGGTGTCCCAGTCGGCGTCGGGGCCCCGGTCGGTGTCGCGCACGGTGTCGGCAGACATGGCGGTGACCGTATCGCCCCGCCCGTCCCTGAGTGAATGATTAGTCCCAAAACATTCGGAGCATCCCTGAAACGGGTGATTAATGGTATGTCGCTCCCGCGTGCCCGACTTCCCGTGCCGCGGGCGTGGACAGTGAGTCCACATGGACGACCTCGACGACATGGACCACCGGATCGTCACCGCGCTCAGGGCCTGCGGCACCGACCCGCGCGTCGCGGGCGCGGCACGCGCCCTGTCCTGGGCGGGGGAGCACGGCGCGCTGTGGCTCGCGGCCGGCCTCACCGCGGCCGCCGTGGACGCGCCCCGGCGCACCGCCTGGCTGCGCGGCACCGCGCTCACCGCCGGCGCCCACGTCGTCAGCATGGGCGTGAAGCGGGTCGTACGCCGCCCCCGCCCCACGCACGTCGTCCCCCTGGTGCGCACCGCGGGCCGGCACTCCTTCCCCAGCTCCCACGCCACCTCGGCCACCGCGGCCGCCGTCGTCTTCGGAGCGCTCGGAGTGCGGGCCGCCTGGCCGCTGGCCGCCGCCGTGTGCGCCTCCCGGCTGGTCGTCGGCGTCCACTACCCCTCCGACGTCGCGGCGGGCGCCGCCCTGGGTGCCCTCACGGCCCGCCTCGGCGCCGACTGGATGCGCGGAGGCACCCGTTGACCGACACGGCCGTCACCGACACCGCCGTCCTGCGTCCACGCGCCCCGGAACAGGAGCGGGAACCCGCACCGCCCCGCGCGGGAGGCGTCCTGGCCGGGCTGCTGCGCACCGCGCGCCCCCGGCAGTGGATCAAGAACGTCCTGGTCGCCGCCGCCCCGGCCGCCGCCGGCGAGCTGTTCTCCGTGCACGCTGCGGGCCGGCTCGCACTGGTCTTCGTCCTGTTCACCGCCTGCGCCGCCGCCGTCTACCTCGTCAACGACGCCCGCGACGCCGAGGCCGACCGCGCCCACCCCGTCAAACGGCACCGCCCCGTCGCCGCCGGCCGGGTCCCCGTCCCGCTCGCGTACGCCGTCGGCGGCGTCCTCGGCGTCCTCGCGCCCGTCGCCGCGGCCTGGCTGTGTCCCCCGCCCGTCGCGGCCCTGCTCACCGCCTACCTGGTGATGCAACTGGCGTACTGCGTCAGCCTCAAGCACGTCCTGGTCGTCGACCTCGCCGTCGTCACCACCGGCTTCTTGATGCGGGCCATGATCGGCGGACTCGCGCTCGGCATCCCGCTGTCGCGCTGGTTCCTCATCACCACCGGCTTCGGCGCCCTGTTCATGGTCGCCGCCAAGCGCTACTCCGAGGCCGTGCAGATGGCGGGGAAGGAGGGTGCCACGCGCGCGTTGCTCACCGAGTACACCACCGGCTACCTCCGGTTCGTCTGGCAGCTCGCCGCAGGCGTCGCCGTCCTCGGATACTGCCTGTGGGCCATGGAGGAGGGCGGCGTCCCGCACACCAGCGTGCTGCCCTGGCGCCAACTCTCCATGATCGCCTTCGTCCTCGCCGTCCTGCGCTACGCCGTCTTCGCCGACCGCGGCACCGCCGGCGAACCCGAGGACGTCGTCCTGCGCGACCGCGCCCTCGCACTGATCGGCGTGGTCTGGCTCGCGATGTACGGCCTGGCGGTGGCCAATTGGTAGCCGGCCGGCGCGAACTGCTGGGCTTCGCCTCGGCCGGGCTGCTCGCCTACGCCGTCGACCTCGCCCTCTTCACCGTGCTGCGCGGCCCGGCCGGCCTCGACCCGCTCACCGCCAAGGCCCTCTCCTTCGTCGCCGGCTGCTCGGTCGCCTACGCGGGCAACGCGCTGGGCACCTACCGCCACCTCGGCCGCCCACGGGGCCTGCGCCCCTGCGCGGTGTTCTTCGCCGTGAACGCCGCCGGCGCCGCAGTACAACTGCTCTGCCTGACCGTCAGCCACTACGGCCTCGGCCTCACCTCGCAGCGCGCCGACACGGTCTCCGGCGCCGGGGTCGGCATGGTCCTGGGCACGATCCTGCGCTTCTGGGGCACAAGAACACTGGTCTTCCGGCCCGGCGACGAACCGGAACGCCGGACGAGATCATGGAACGGGACGAGCGGGGGCAGGGTCGGATCATGGACTGGCTGAAGAAGCTCCCCGTCGTGGGACCCTGGTTCGCCCGCCTGATGATCACGCACGCGTGGCGCGCGTACGAACGCCTCGACCGGGTGAAGTGGTCCCGGCTGGCCGCCGCCATGACCTTCACCAGCTTCGTCGCGCTCTTCCCGCTGCTCAGCCTCGCCGCCGCCGTCGCCGCCGCCACGCTCAGCAAGCAGCAGCAGGACAAGCTCCAGGACAAGCTCGCCGACCAGATCCCCGGCATCTCCGACCAGCTGAACATCCAGGGCCTCGTCGACAACGCCGGCACCGTCGGCGTGATCTCCGCGCTCCTGCTGCTGTTCACCGGCATGGGCTGGATCGAGGCCACGCGGGGCTGTCTGCGGGCCGTGTGGGAACTGCCCGACGAGGAGGAGAACCCGGTCCTGCACCGGGCCAAGGACGCGGGCGTCCTCGTCGGTCTCGGCGGCGCGCTGCTGATCACCGTCGGCATCTCCACCGTCGCCTCGGCGCTGGTCGGCTGGATCATCCGCACCATCGGCCTCGCCCAGGGCGGTGTCGGCGGCGTCCTCCTCTACGTCGCCGCCTTCGCCGTCGCCGTCCTCGCCGACTTCCTCCTGCTGCTGTACGTCCTGACCCTGCTGCC
Source organism: Streptomyces sp. KPB2 (assembly GCF_003950055.1). NCBI lineage: Bacteria > Bacillati > Actinomycetota > Actinomycetes > Kitasatosporales > Streptomycetaceae > Streptomyces > Streptomyces sp. KPB2. Next base: position 3,221,762 of record NZ_CP034353.1, on the reverse strand, counting down.
CGGCGTCCAGCCCGAGCGCCGCCGCCTGGTGGTGGCCGCGCTGATCGGCGCGGTCGGCTTCGAACTGCTCAAGCTGCTGCTCAGCGGCTACATCCAGGGCGTCGCCGCGAAGAGCATGTACGGCGCCTTCGGCGTCCCCGTCGCGCTGCTGCTGTGGATCAACTTCACCGCCAAGCTGGTGCTGTTCTGCGCCTCCTGGACGGCGACGGGCAGCAAGGAGCAGGAGCTGGGCGAGGAGGACGCCGGGGACGACGGCGGCCCGGACGTCAGGGACGGGTCCGGCGGCGGACCAGGTCCGGCAGCGGCCACTTCCGGTTGATCAGGAACGCGCCGCCCGCGAGCAGCACCAGCGCCCCGGCGGCGATGCCGGCCGCGACCCCGACCCCGCCGGAGCCGTCCGCGGCCGGGGCGCCCGCCACCGGCTTCGTGCCTCCCGCACCCTTCCCGGTACCGCCGGCCTCACCGGAGGCCTCCGCCGACGGGCTCGCCTGAGCGGCGCTCCTCGGGGCCACCAGCTGCCCCACCGGCCGCACCTTGCCGGCCGCCTTGAACCCCCAGTCGAACAGGCGGGCGGTCTCCTTGTAGACCTCGTTGTGCTCGTCCTTCGCCGGGTTCATCACGGTGACGAGCAGCACCCGGCCGTCGCGCTCGGCGACGCCCGTGAAGGTGGCGCCCGCGTTGGTGGTGTTGCCGTTCTTCACGCCCGCGATGCCCGGGTAGACGTCGACGTCGTAGTCGCCGGCCAGCAGCCGGTTGGTGTTCTGGATCTCGAAGGGCTTGCGGGTCGTCTTCCCCTTCTTGTCCTTCTTCGTCTCGCCCGGGAACTTCGCCCGGACGGTCGAGGCGTACTCGCGGAAGTCCTTCTTCTGCAGCCCCGAACGCGCGAAGAGCGTCAGGTCGTACGCCGAGGACACCTGCCCGGGCATGTCGTAGCCGTCGGGGCTGACCGCGTGCGTGTCGAGCGCCTGCAACTCCTCGGCGTGCGCGTTCATGTCCGCGACGGTCTGCTCCACGCCGCCGTTCATGGCGGACAGCACGTGCACCGCGTCGTTGCCCGAGCGCAGGAAGACCCCGAGCCACAGGTCGTGGACGGTGTAGGTCTCCTCCTCCTTGACGCCGACCAGGCTGGACCCGGCGCCGATGCCCGCGAGGTCGGACACCTCGACCTTGTGCTTCGTGGTCTTCGGCCACTTCGGCAGCAGCGTGTCCGCGAACAGCATCTTCAGGGTGCTCGCCGGGGCCAGCCGCCAGTGCGCGTTGTGCGCCGCCAGCACGTCGCCCGACTCGGCGTCCGCCACGATCCACGACCGGGCGGTGAGGTCCTTCGGCAGTACGGGCGCCCCGCCCGCCGGCTCCACCTGCGTCCCGGGCTTTCCGAGCCGCGCGCCGCCGACCGTCGACATCGACGCCGGCGGAGTGGCCGACGGACTCGCCGACGGGCTCGGGGCGGCGAGCGCGGTGGGGGAGAGGAGAGCGAGAGCGGTCAGGGCGGCGGAGGTGACCGTCAGGGATCGCCTGAGGGCCTTCTTGGGAGCGGGCACGAGCGGAAACGTACCCCCCTCGATCGGATCGGTCCCACTCCCCTCCCCACCCCGCGCACGGATCCGGTCAGCGGACGGCGATACTTGACGCATGAAGCTCAGCCGCCCCGTCTCCTGGTTCCTGCTCGCTTTCGGGGTGTGGAGCTGGATCATCTGGATCACTTTCGTCAAAAACCTGGTCAAGGACGGCAGCGGGCTCGCCTTCGAGGACGGCGACCCCACGGCGTACTTCTGGGTGCACCTGCTGCTCGCGATCGTCTCCTTCGTATTGGGGACGGTCGTCGGAGTCATCGGGTTGCGCGGCGTGCGCGCACTGCGCCGAACGTCATAGGCGTCGAGGACGTCACAACCGAGGGGATACGACGGCATGGTGGTCGTCTTCGTGCTGGTCGCGTTGCTGATGGTGGGCGTCCTCGTGACGGCCAACTGGTACCTGTGGCGGCGCCTGTTCCGCGACACGACCAGCGCCCCGGGCCCGGTGCGCCGGATCGGCGCAGCGGTGATCGCCGGGGGCTGGCTGCTGGCCGTCGGCGCGCTGGTCGCCGAGCGCGCGGGCGCCCCGTTCTGGCTCCAGCGGGTGCTGGCCTGGCCCGGCTTCCTGTGGCTGGCCCTGTCGATCTACCTGCTGCTCGCGGTGCTCGCGGGCGAGGTCGTCCGGCCGCTGCTGCGGCGGTACCTGGAGCGCAGGGCGGCCGCACGGCGCCCGCAGGGCGCGGAGCAGCCCGCCGCGTCCCCGGTCGCGGACACGGAGCGCATACCGGCAGGGACGGCCCCGCCGGAGGAGCAGCCCGAGGAGCCCGGGGCGTCCGGGACGCCCGGGACACCGGGCCCGGGGGCCGACGAGGCGCCCCCGAGCCCCCTGGCCGTCCCCTCCCGCCGCCTCTTCGTCTCCCGCGTCGTCGCGGGCGCCGCCGCCGCGGCGGCCGTCGGCACGGTCGGCTACGGCACGTACGGCGTGCTGAACGGCCCGGGCGTGAAGCGCGTCACCGTGCCGCTGGCCAAGCTCCCGCGCGCGGCGCACGGTTTCCGCATCGCCGTCGTCAGCGACATCCACCTGGGGCCGGTGCTCGGCCGGGGCTTCGCGCAGAAGGTCGTCGACACCATCAACTCCACGCAGCCCGACCTGATCGCAGTCGTCGGCGACCTGGTCGACGGCAGCGTGAAGGACCTCGGCCCGGCCGCCGCCCCGCTGGCCCGGCTGAAGGCACGGCACGGCGCGTACTTCGTCACCGGCAACCACGAGTACTTCTCCGGCGCCGAGCAGTGGGTCGCCGAGGTGCGGCGGCTCGGGCTGCTCCCGCTGGAGAACGCCCGCACCGAGCTGCCCCACTTCGACCTGGCCGGCGTCAACGACGTGGCGGGCGAGGACGAGGGCCAGGGCCCCGACTACGACAGGGCCCTCGGCGACCGGGACCGCTCCCGCGCCTGCGTGCTCCTCGCCCACCAGCCGGTGCAGATCCACGACGCCGTCGACCACGGTGTCGACCTCCAGCTCTCCGGCCACACCCACGGCGGCCAGCTCTGGCCCGGCAACCTCATCGCCGGCGCCGCCAACCCGACGCTGGCCGGCCTGGAGCGCTACGGCGACACCCAGCTCTACGTCAGCCGCGGCGCGGGCGCCTGGGGCCCGCCCACGCGCGTGGGGGCGCCCTCGGACATCACGGTGATCGAGCTGGCGTCCCGTCAGGCCTGAGGACCGGCATCCCGCGCCGGCTTCTTCGCGGGGTCCGGCATCACCCTCGTCATCCCCGGCAGGAAGTCCGTGAACAGCTCGTGCACCTCGCGCACCAGCGGACGCAGCACCCGGAAACGGGCCAGCACGACGCCCCGCGCGGTGAGCCGGGCGCCGCGCTCGGCGAGGCGGTAGCTGCGCTCGCGGCCCTCGGTGCGGTCGAAGATCCAGTACAGGACGAGGCCCATCTGGGACAGCCACATCAGCTCGGGCAGGATGTCCCGCAGCTCCTCGGGCACCTTGGTCTTCGCCCCGGCGAGCACCGCGCGGTGGATGCCGATGGCCTCCACGCGCGCGTGCTCCGACTCCGGGGAGAAGGGGCTGAGCGGGCTGTCCGGGTCGGCGGCGTTCTTGAAGAACTGCACCGCGAACTCGTGGTACGGCGTGGCGATGTCCAGCCAGACCTTCAGCACGCCCGCCAGCCGCGCCTCCAGGTCGGTCTCCCGGGCCAGGACCTCGCGGACCGCCGCCCGGTGCTCGGCGGCGATCCGGTCGTAGAAGCCCTGGATCAGGTGTTCCTTGCCGGCGAAGTAGTAGTACGCGTTGCCGACGGAGACCCCGGCCTCCTGGGCGATGGCCCGCATCGTGGTCCGGTCGTAGCCGCGTTCCTGGAACAGCCGCATGGCCGTCTCCAGGATCAGCGCGCGGGTCTGCTCGGACTTGCTGAGGTGGGCACCGTCGTCGGCGCCGTCGTGGGTCGCAGGCACGGGTCCAGAGCCTATCCAGTGGCGCAGGCGCCGTCGTCACAGCCCGGCCCGGCGTAGATCCACCCGAGCCCCGGCTCGTACACCCAGCCGTCGGCCCGCCGGTACCCGTTGCCGCCCCACTGCCGCTGCCCGCCCCGCCACTTGGCGGCGGCCAGGACGGCCCCCCGGGCCAGCCAGGCGCCCTTGGGCGTGCTGAGCCGGTGGGCGAGCCTGCGGTAGCGGCGCAGCGCCCACAGGACGACGACCCAGGCGGCGGCGCCCCGGTAGACCTGCCCGGCGTCGCCCACGGCGGTGACCTCGTCGAGGGTGGCCCCGTGGTCGAGCCCGGGGAAGCGCCTGCGCGCCTCCTCCGACGCGGCCGGGACCAGCTCCAGCGGCACCAGCCGGGGCTGGCGCAGCAGCCAGTCCCGTACGTGGGTGCACAGGGCGCATTCGGCGTCGTAGAGGACGGTGAGCCGGCGCACGGGGGCGCCGGCCGTCGTCCCGGGAGCGGGAGCCATCGGTTCAGGCCCCGGTCGTCGGGGCCACCCAGCCCTGCGGCGGGACCGGGGGCAGCTGCTCCCGCTCCATCATCCCGCGGCGCCGGATCTTGTTCAGGACGTACACGTTGCCCAGGTGCATCACGCCGAGCACCAGCAGCACCACGCCGAGCTTGGTCGAGAGCGCCTCGAAGATGCCGCGGGTGTCGGCGATCGTGTCGTCGCCGCTCAGGTAGAGGGCGACGAAGCCGAGGTTGACCAGGTAGAAGCCGACCACCAAGAGGTGGTTGACGGCGTCGGCGAGCTTCTCGTTGCCGTGCAGGACGTCGGCGAGGAAGACCCGTCCGTTGCGGCTGAGCGTGCGGGCCACCCAGACGGTCAGGCCGATGCTGACGACCAGGTAGATGACGTAGGCGATGACGGTGCGGTCCATGCCCCACCCCTTCTTGAACGCGTTCAAAACGCTGACAGGACTGACTGTAGACCTGTTTTTGAACACGTTCAAGCGGGAATTCCGCTCAGGGGCGGCGGCCCAGCTCCGGGCGCTTGGAGTAGTCGGTGAGGCCGATGACGTTGCCCCACGGGTCGGCGAACTCGACGGTCCAGCCGGTGGCCACGGGGAACGGCTCGTCGAGCGGCGGCACCCCGGCCTCGCGCAGCGTCCGGGCGGCCAGACGGGCGTCGGTGACCTCCAGCCACACCCGCGCGGAGGGCCACAGCGGCGGCTGCCGGCCGAACTCCTCCTCCACCCGCAGCAACAGCCCCGGCGTCTCGGCGCCGACCTTCAGCAGCGCGATCCCGGCCTCGTCGAGCCGGTAGGCGACCGGGAACCCGGCCCGCTCGTAGAACCCGACGGCCTCACCGAGGTCCCCGACGGGCAGCAGTACGTTGTCGAACCCGAGCAGTTCGTACGACTCGTCATCTGACATGGCGTCAGGCTAGGACGATCGTCGCCCGGAACGGCTGATTGTCAGCCCTCGTCGGGCGTGCTCTTCGTCCGTCCGGCGGCAAGGATCGCGGCGACGTCCAGCGTGACCTCGGCACCGAGAGAGTCGGGGAGGGTGACGGACTCGCCCGGGGAGTGGACGCGGTGGGTGGAGTAGTCGGCGCAGTCCGGGTCGGTCAGGACGTGGAGGCGCTGGTGCTTGCGGTCGACGATCACGTAGACGGGGACCATGGCGGCGGCGTAGGCGGTGACCTTGGCCTTGAGGTCGTTCCTCCAGTTGCTGGAGGTGACCTCCAGGACGAGACGGAAGCAGACCGGGTCGTAGCAGTTGTTCTCGACGAGGTGGTCGTCGACGTCGGCGTCCACGATCGCCAGGTCGGGAATCGCGTAGTCCTCGGCGTCCATGGGAAGCCAGAGGCCGATGCCCTGGTGCACCTCGGTTTCGCCGTCGTCAAGGCCTGCGGCGATGAACGGGCGCATGAGTTTGGTCAGGGCCCGCGAGTGCGGAACGTCCGGTGGCGGGGTCACGACGAGCTGGCCTCCGATGATCTCGACGCGGTAGCCCGGATTGCGCTCCATGATGCGGTTTGCCTCCGCGATCAGCGGAAGGTCGCCGTGGGGCAGCTCGACGGATGCTGCGGACATCGCGTGCCTCCTAGGGGCTGGTGTCGAGGCCATCATCGTAGGACGGAGGGTAGCCGTACGGCCCGTTGCCGACGGGTTCACCCGATGGTGTGGCATATGCCAGAGGGCCCCGCTTCCAGGGGAAACGGGGCCCTCACAGCCGTCAACTGGCGTACACCGACGGAGTCAGAAGCGGCGCGTGATCAGCGCTCGCTTCACCTCCGCGATGGCCTTGGTGACCTCGATGCCGCGCGGGCAGGCGTCCGTGCAGTTGAAGGTCGTGCGGCAGCGCCAGACGCCGTCGCGGTCGTTCAGGATCTCCAGCCGCTGCTCGCCGGCCTCGTCGCGCGAGTCGAAGATGAAGCGGTGGGCGTTGACGATCGCGGCCGGGCCGAAGTACTGGCCGTCGTTCCAGAACACCGGGCACGAGGACGTGCAGGCGGCGCACAGGATGCACTTGGTCGTGTCGTCGAAGCGCTCGCGGTCCTCGGCGGTCTGGAGTCGCTCACGCGTCGGCTCGTTGGTGTCCTTCGTGATCAGGAAGGGCATCACGTCCCGGTACGCCTGGAAGAACGGCTCCATGTCGACGACCAGGTCCTTGAGGACCGTCAGGCCCTTGATGGGCTCGACCGTGATCGGCTTCTCGGGGCTGAGGTCCTTGATCAGCGTCTTGCAGGCGAGGCGGTTCTTGCCGTTGATCCGCATGGCGTCCGAGCCGCAGATGCCGTGTGCGCAGGAGCGGCGGAAGGTCAGGCTTCCGTCCAGATCCCACTTGATCTTGTGCAGCGCGTCGAGGACACGCTCCTTCGGGTCGATCTCCAGCTGGAAGTCTTCCCAGGTCGCCTCGGCCGCGACCTCCGGGTTGAACCGCCGGACGCGGAAGGTGACCGTGATGTACGGGGAGTCGGCGAACCCGGGCTCGGGGGCCGAGTCGTTCTTCTCCATGACAGGGGTAGCCATCAGTACTTACGCTCCATCGGCTGGTAGCGGGTCTGGACGACCGGCTTGTAGTCGAGCCGGATGGACTCGGCGCCGTCGTCGCCCACCTCGCGGTACGCCATGGTGTGGCGCATGAAGTTGACGTCGTCGCGGTTGGGGAAGTCCTCGCGGTAGTGACCGCCGCGCGACTCCTTGCGGGCGAGGGCGGACACCGCCATCACCTCGGCCAGGTCCAGCAGGTTGCCCAGCTCGACGGCCTCCAGCAGGTCGGTGTTGAAACGCCGGCCCTTGTCCTGGATTGACACGTTCTTGTAGCGGGCGCGCAGCTCGGCGATCTTCTCGACGGCCGTCTTGATCGTCTGCTCGGTGCGGAACACCATGACGTTGGCGTCCATGCACTCCTGGAGCTCGCGGCGGATCGTCGCCACCCGCTCGGTGCCGGTGGACGAGCGCAGCCGCTCGATCTGCTCGACGACCAGGGACTCCGGGTCCTCGGGCAGCTCGACGAAGTCCGCCTTCTGTGCGTACTCCGCGGCGGCGATGCCCGCGCGGCGGCCGAAGACGTTGATGTCGAGCAGCGAGTTGGTGCCCAGGCGGTTGGCGCCGTGCACCGACACGCAGGCGACCTCGCCGGCCGCGTACAGGCCCGGCACGACGGTGGTGTTGTCCGCGAGGACCTCACCCTCGACGTTGGTCGGGATGCCGCCCATGGCGTAGTGCGCGGTCGGCTGGATCGGGATCGGGTCCGTGTAGGGCTCGATGCCGAGGTAGGTCCGCGCGAACTCCGTGATGTCGGGCAGCTTGGCGTCCAGCTGCTCCGGCGGGAGGTGGGTGAGGTCCAGGTAGACGTGGTCGCCCTCGGGACCGCAGCCGCGGCCCTCGCGGATCTCCGTGTAGATGGAGCGCGAGACGACGTCGCGGGAGGCGAGGTCCTTCATGACCGGCGCGTACTTCTCCATGAAGCGCTCGCCGTCCTTGTTGCGGAGGATGCCGCCCTCACCGCGGGCGCCCTCCGTCAGCAGGATGCCCATGCGCCAGATGCCGGTCGGGTGGAACTGGAAGAACTCCATGTCCTCCAGCGGCAGCCCGCGCCGGTACACGGCCGCCTGGCCGTCACCGGTGAGCGTGTGCGCGTTGGAGGTCACCTTGAAGAACTTGCCGGTGCCGCCGGAGGCGTAGATCACGGACTTCGCCTGGAAGACGTGGATCTCGCCGGTCGCCAGCTCGTAGGCCACCACGCCGGCGGACTTCTTGACGCCGTCGACCTCGGTGAGCAGCTGGTCCAGGACGTAGAACTCGTTGAAGAACTCCACGCCCTCCTTGACGCAGTTCTGGTACAGCGTCTGGAGGATCATGTGACCGGTGCGGTCGGCCGCGTAGCAGGACCGGCGGACCGGGGCCTCGCCGTGGTTGCGGCTGTGACCGCCGAAGCGGCGCTGGTCGATGGTGCCGTTCGGGGTCCGGTTGAACGGCAGGCCCATCTTCTCCAGGTCGAGGACCGAGTCGATGGCCTCCTTCGCCAGGATCTCGGCGGCGTCCTGGTCGACCAGGTAGTCACCGCCCTTGACCGTGTCGAAGGTGTGCCACTCCCAGTTGTCCTCCTCCACGTTGGCCAGCGCGGCGGCCATGCCGCCCTGCGCGGCGCCCGTGTGGGAGCGGGTGGGGTAGAGCTTCGTCAGCACGGCGGTGCGGCTGCGCTTGGTCGACTCGATGGCCGCGCGCATGCCGGCGCCACCGGCGCCGACGATGACGGTGTCGTACTTGTGTACCTTCATGATTTTCGCAGCCCCGTGCCTAGCGGATGTTCGGGTCGAAGGTGAAGATCACCAGCGTGCCCAGCAGGATGGTGAACACCGTGGCGGTGTAGAGCAGGCCCTTGAGCCACAGGCGGGTGTTCGCGCGCTCCGCGTAGTCGTTGATGACCGTGCGCAGGCCGTTCGCGCCGTGCAGCATCGCGAGCCAGAGCATCAGGAGGTCCCAGACCTGCCAGAACGGCGAGGCCCAGCGGCCCGCCACGAAGGCGAAGCCGATCTTGGAGACGCCGCCGTCGAGGACCAGCTGGATCAGCAGGTGGCCGAGGACCAGGACGACCAGCACGACGCCGGACAGGCGCATGAAGAGCCACGCGGCCATCTCGAAGTTGCCGCGCGTGGACTTCGGGGACTTCTTGGTCCGCTTGCGGGGCGGCTCGATCAGCGGCGCCGGGTTGTCCACGGTGTAGACGGAGGCGCCGGCACCCTCGACGGGCCCGATGCCGGAGGCGGTGGTTTCAGTGGTGGACATGCGCGTCAGCTCCCGAACAGTTCACGAGCGGCGTGGCCGAGGACGGGGTAGATCGCCCCGAGCATCAGCACGACCCACAGGGCGACGACGGTCCAGAGCATCTGCTTCTGGTAGCGGGCGCCCTTGACCCAGAAGTCGACGGCGATGACACGCAGGCCGTTGAGCGCGTGGAAGAGGATGGCGGCCACGAGGCCGTACTCCAGCAGCGCGACGATCGGCGTCTTGTACGTGGCCACGACGGTGTCGTAGGCCTCGGGGGACACCCGTACGAGAGCGGTGTCCAGCACGTGAACGAACAGGAAGAAGAAGATGAGGACGCCGGTGACTCGGTGAGCCACCCAGGACCACATTCCTTCCCGGCCGCGGTACAGCGTTCCAGCCGGCACGGAAATTTCCTCCGGGAGCGGGGATTGGGGCCGCGCCGGCTTTCCTTGTCGGTCGGGCCCGGCCGGGTACGGTCCACCGGCCCCCAGCATGGTAGCGACGGTTGCCTGCGGTGCTTACGGGGGGCCTGGTTGTGTGATCAAAGTTGCACTCAAAGGAGCAGCGGGTTCGAGCGGGGGGCGGCTACGAGGGTGGGGTTTGGTGTGGTTTGCCGGGTGCGGGTCGTGGGTGGCTGGTCGCGCCCCGCGGCGGAGCCGCTGATGTCACAGCCCCGCGCCCCTAAAGGGTGTTGCTCAACCGCGTTCTTGCCAGTTGCCGGAGTTCCTCTGCCGCGACCAGGCGTTCTTCGTCCGGTTCGTTGTTCAAACGTGACCGGATGGCTGCCAGGACGTGGTTAAGAGCCTCGTCCGGGGACAGACCGTCCAGGCTGATGACGAACACGTGTCCGAAACGGGACTCGTAGGCCGCGTGGGCCGCGCTGAGGGCGGTGTGGGCCGCCGCGTACGTGTCCTCGGGGAGGGCGGGCAGCGTTTCCGCGGTCAGGGCCTCGGTCAGGTCGGCCGGGGAGAGGTCGTAGGACGCCTCGTCCGCCGCAGCCAGGAGGGCGGACAGGTCCGGATAGGGGCGGTGGGCGGTGAGGCGGTGGGCCCAGGCGTGGCTGTGCAGGCAGGCGAGGAGGGTCTGGGCGGCCTCCTCGGCGGAAGCCGCGTTGAAGCGCTCCAGCGGGGTGGCCGTTGCCGGTGTGGCGCGTGTTTGCACCGGTACCGGTATGGCCACTCGGCGGGGGAGGTCTGGGAGACGGTGCGCAGGCAGCGTGTGTCCTCGTGGGCTTCACGTGTGTGTCGGCAGGGGATTGTGCGAAAGATGTGGCGTCACGTTATCGAGTGACGGCAACACGTGTCCGTCCGCTGCCCGAATTTCACCCGAACGGGAGAGTTTCAGAACATGTGGTGGACGCATGACGGCAACGGCGGCCCTAGGTTGGCACTGTGAGCCAGCACGGAGGCCGGACACCGGCACACCAGGCGGGACAGCGGGCCGTGATCGCCGGCGCGGTGGTCGCCGCGCTCGGCGTGGGAGTCGGCCTGTGGGCCACGGACGGCGGCGACGGCGACGGCGGCGCGGAGGGTTCCGCGACCCGCTCGGGCGAGGCGGCGGCGCCCAGTCCCAGCCGGTCCTATCCGCTCTCCAAGGAGCCACGCACCATACCCGCCGTGCGCGAGCACACCGCGGCCCGCGGCCCCGGCTGGCAGCCCGGGAAGGGCGACCGGGTCGTCGTCGCCGACGCAGGCCTCGCCGACGAGGGCAAGCAGATCGCCGGCGAGCTGGGGATGACGTACGCGGGGGAGAAGGACGACGAGCGGGACGGGGACCTGCTGCTCGACGTCGAGGCCGACAAGGGCGCGAACCCGGAGTCGTACACCATGACCGTGCGCGACGGCCGCGTCACCGTCACCGGGCCCGCCGAGGCCGGCGTCTACTACGGCACCCGCACCCTGAAGCAGGAGGTGGCCGGCGGCGGCACCGCGCCGGAGGGCGTGGTGAAGGACGCGCCGGCCAAACCGAAGCGGGGCTTCTCGCTCGACATCGCCCGCAAGCACTACAGCGCCGACTGGATCAAGGACCGGATACGCGAGCTGGGCGACCTCAAGTTCAACGAACTGGGCCTGCACTTCTCCGACGACCAGGCCTTCCGCATCGAGTCCGACTCGCACCCCGAGATCGTCTCCGACGACCATCTCACCAAGGCCGAGATGAAGGAGATCATCGATCTCGCCTCCTCGCGCCACATCACCGTCGTCCCCGAGATCGACTCGCCCGGCCACCTCGGCGCCGTGATCGCCGCCCACCCCGACCTGCAGCTGCGCAACGCGCAGGGCACGCCCACCCGCGGCGCCATCGACATCTCCAAGCCGGAGGCCGCGAAGATCGTCGACGACCTGCTGAACGAGTACGCCGACCTCTTCCCCGGCTCGCAGTTCCACCTGGGCGCCGACGAGTACCAGGCCCTCGTGGTGCCGAACCCGGAGGCGTCCTACCCGACGCTGGCCGCCGCCGCCCGCAAGGCCTACGGCTCCGACGGCACCGTCGCCGACCTCACCACCGGCTGGCTCAACGGCCGCGCCAAGACGGTCATGGCCCACGACCGCACCCCGCGCGCGTGGAACGACGGCTTCTTCAAGGACACGTCCGTCGAGCCGCTGAAGGAGATCAAGGTCGCCTACTGGACCGGCAAGGAGATCGGCGCCCGGCCGCCCACCGAGTACCTGAGGGAGGGCCGCCAGGTCCTCAACTACAACGACGAGTTCCTCTACTACGTGCTCGGGCAGCCGCAGACCTTCGTCTACCCGACGGGGCAGCGCATCTACGAGCAGTGGACCCCGCGCGTCCTGCGCGGCACCACGCCCGTCGACGCCAAGTACGACGACCAGATCCTCGGCGGCAGCTTCGCCGTCTGGGGCGACATCCCGAGCGCCCAGACCCAGGCCCAGGTCGCCGAGGGCATCCGGCTGCCGCTGGCTGCGACGGTGCAGAAGCTGTGGGACGCCGGCGAGCCCGAGCTGTCCTGGGCGGAGTTCAAGGCGCTGGCGGGCCGCCTCGACTGACGCCGTCCGCCCCGGGCCCGTCGCCCGGGACGGCGCGCCGATCGGCCGATCCTGCTGCGAACGCCGGTACGGCTGTGGTGGTCTTTTGACCGAGTGACCGAGCCGAACCGACACGCCGGGGGGACCGGGACATGGGCTACTGGGGGTACTTCGTCGTCGGCCGCGCCGAGCGGCCGCTCGCGGAGCTGGAGGCGCTGGCCGGCGCCGGGGACATGACGCTGCGCCAGAGCGCGCCGGGCGGGTGGCAGGTGTGGGAGTTCCCGGGCGGCGACGGAGACGTCGGGAACATGAACGACCTGGCCGGGCAGACCGGCGCGCCCGCGCTGTTCGGGTACGTGATGGACAGCGACTGCGTGGTCGTGGAGGCGGCGGCGCCCGAGAGCGGCGCGTGGACGACCTGCCTGGCGCGGACCGCCATGGCCGGGTACCTGGGCGCCGAGCGGGACGGACTCACCCTGGAGGACTACTTCCTGGAGCCCCGCGACGCCGCCGAGCGCGCCGTCGCCTGGGCCGCGGAGGCGGGGTGCGCCGCGAACGCCGGGGAGCTGGCCGAGGTGCTGGCGGACGATCCGGGGTCCGGTCCCGGTCCCGGTGCGGGTGCGGAGGCGGGGGCGGGCGGGGCGCCCGGTCTCGGGGCCGACTCCGGTCCGGTGGCCGAAAACCTCTTCTTCCGGTTCCTCGACCGGCTGGGCGTCGTGCCGCTGTGACACTCCCGGTCCGTCGCACGCAGTAAGGGGCAGTGCGGGCCCCGTGGCGCTGAGCGGGGCGAAGCGGCGGGAACAGGGAGGCACCCGATGAGCCTGGTGGAACTGATCGCGCGGGCCGACGCACGCGGACTCGCCGCGAGCGGGCTGGCTTGTTTGGACCGTTGCGTCCCGCTCCTCGACGGCGACGACGAGGCGCTCAGACCCCTGTGGGCGACCCTCGCCGACGACACCGGCGCCGAGGCCGGCCCCGACTGGGCCGCGAGCCTGGCACAGGTGCGGGACAAGCTCGCCGGCCCCGACGCCACCGGCGAGGACGAGGCCGTGGTCCTGGCCCGCCGCATGCTGGAGGCCGCGCCGGCCGAGTGCTCCGGCCCGGCGATGCGGACCTGGGCCGATGCCTGTTCCGTCGCCTCGCTGAGGATCCACCGGCTCCTCGACCCCGCGGCGGACACCGCCCCGGAGGCCGACGTCCCCCGCGACGGCGGTACCCGGGGACTGCCCCCGCTCGTCGCCGCCGAACTGCGCCGCCAGGCCGGCGTCCTGGAACTGCTCGCCGAGCGCGGCGCCGCCGGGCTGCGGCCGGCCCTGGAGGTCTCCACGGAGGGGCGCCGGGTGCTGCGCGCGGTGGTCTCCCGCCGCGCACGGGGACGGGGCTGACCCCGGGCGCCGCCGCCGGTCTCCTGTGACCGTCGTGCGGGGAACGCGCGGGGGCGGTGCGGCGGACGTGGGGGAGCTGGGGCGGTCCTGTACCGGTTGCGGAACGGCCGGTTCCCGTGTGTGACGCAACTCCGTCCCGCGACGCTTTAGCCCATGTGACGACTGTGACCAGGGGATCGACCAGCGGATCGGCGAGCGGACCGACGAGCACGCAGCAGCCCCGCCCGGCGGCCGCCGCGAGGCCGGTGCGGTGGGCGGCGGACGCGGTGTCCACCATGCGCGAGGGCGCCCGGCTGCGCCTGGACTACTCGGCCGAGAGCCTGTGGCGGGTCGACCGGGTGATCGACGGCATCCGGCGCGAGGGGCCGCCGTACGCCGCCGTGGAGACGGCGCTGCGCGGACTCGGTGCCTACGCCGGTGAGGTGATCGTGCGTCAGTCGGGCGGCGAGTGGTGGACGACCGGCGGGGACCACTGGGTCCGTACGCCGGACGGCCGCCTGTGGGACCCGATGGACGAGGCCCGCCGCTGCTTCGCCGGTGACGGGTCGCTGCGCCTGCTGTGCCGGGACGCGACGGCGGGCCCGTGACGCCCGGCCGGGACCGGCGGGGCTCCCGGCGGTCCCTGTGACACTTCTGTGCGCGCGGACGCTGATGACCTTGGGGGGCGGGCTCACCCGAGCGCGCGCAGGACTCGGTACGGACGAGGACGGTTCTTGGGCCAGCGAGGGGAACCCCGCCGCGTGCAGGCGCACGACGGGGAACTGGGCGCGGCGGTCGCGCGGGCCCAGGACGGTGACGAGGCCGCCTTCGCGGTCGCCTACCGGTTCGTGCAGCCGGGCCTGCTGGGCTATCTGCGCGGGCTGGTCGGGGACGACGCCGAGGACGTGGCGGCGGACGCGTGGCTGGAGATAGCCCGCGACCTGCGACGCTTCCGGGGCGACGGGGCCGGCTTCCGGGGCTGGACGGCGACGATCGCCCGGCACCGGGCCCTGGACCACCTGCGCCGCCAGAAGGTGCGGCCCCGGCCGACGGCGCTGGAGCAGGACGTCCTGGACCTGCCCGGCCCGCACTCCACGCACGACCAGGCGCTGGAGACGCTCTCCACGCGGACCGCGCTGAACCTCGTCGCGGGACTGCCGCCGGACCAGGCCGAGGCCGTACTGCTGCGGGTCGTCGTCGGTCTCGACGGGCCGTCCGCCGCCCGCGTGCTCGGCAAGCGGCCCGGCGCGGTGCGCACGGCGACCTACCGGGGACTGAAGCGGCTGGCACGGCAGCTGGGCGCCGACGGTGTGACGGATGACGGTCCCAGGACGCTGGGGGAGTCGACATGAGGGGCGCCGAGGACGGCGGCCCGGCGGAGCGAGCGGGAGCGGAGACGGACATGGGCGCACGGCACGGGGAGGGTCGCGACGTCGGCCCCCGGCCCGCCCCCGGCGACGCCCCCGGCACGGAGGCGCTGCTCGCCGCGGCGCTGCGCGGGGAGGGCACCGACGCCGAGGGCGAGCGGCGCGCCGTGGCCGCCTTCCGGGCCGCACGGGACGCCGAGCCCGGCCGGGCCGCGCGCACCCGGCGGCGGGACGACTGGCGGCCACGGACCGGCCGGCACCCGGGACGCTCGCTGAAGACCGCGCTCTCCGTCCTGCTGGCGAGTCTCACCCTGGGCGGCGTCGCCTACGCGGCCATCGGCGGGGGCGGCTCCACCGACGACGGCGGCCCGGACCGCAGCCGCCCGCCCGCCGCCACCGACGACGCCTCGGTCCGGCCGGTCGCCACCCCGCCGGTCACCACGCCGGACCCCGCGGCCCCGGGCCACGCGACCACACCCCCCGGCGGCGCCACCTCCCCGGGGACCTCCGCGGCCCCCGGTGCCTCCACGCCGCCGGACCGCCCCGTCACCGGCCGGGACACCGAGGCACACTGCCGCGCCTACGACCGGCTGGCCGGCACCGGCAAGGCGCTCGAGGCCACGGTCTGGCAGCGGCTGGTCGCGGCGGCGGGCGGCGCGGACCGCGTCGAGGCCTACTGCACCGGGCAGCTCGCCCGGCCGACCGGGCAGGGGTCGTCGGCCGACGCCGGGAACGGCGCCGACGGGAACGAAGCGGGGAACGGCCGTGCGGACGACACCGGCGCGGGGACCGGCGCCGCCGGGACCGTCGGTGAAGGAGGCGTCGGCGTGGAGACCGGCGGCAGCGCCCCGGTACGGGTCCCGGACCTCCCGTAGCCCCCACGGGGGCGAACGCGGCGGCCAAGGCAACGGCCGGGGCCGCCACCCCCCACAGGAGAGGCCCCGGCCGTCGCGCGGCACGGGCCGCGCGGCCCGTACTCCCTTCAGCGCCGCGACTGCGTTTTCTGTCACACCTCACCGCGTCACGGGTTAGTTGCATCTTGTACGGCAATGCGAGGTGGACATGGACGAGTGGCGGTTTCACGACGTAACGTGCCATTCGCGCCGATCAGCGGGGGGCTCGCTCCCGCGACGGGTTGCGGGAGACCGCCGCGACCATCAATGGAGAAACCACGAGGGCGAGGACCACGTCCGCGAGAGCGGCGCCGGTTCAGGCGCAGAAAGGCTTCTCGGTGCTGGGGGACGACGCGGAGCTGACCACCGCGGTGCGTGCGGCACAGGCCGGGGACGAGACCGCGTTCCGGACCGTCTACCGCGCCGTGCATCCGCGACTGCTGGGATACGTGCGCACGCTCGTCGGCGATCACGACGCCGAGGACGTCGCCTCCGAGGCCTGGCTGCAGATAGCCCGCGACTTGGAACGGTTCGACGGCGACGCCGACCGGTTCCGCGGCTGGGCCGCCCGCATCGCCCGCAACCGCGCCCTCGACCACATCCGCATGCGCGGCCGCCGGCCGGTGATCGGCGGCGACGAGACGGAGCTGACCGGCAAGCCCGCCGAGTCCGACACCGCCGGCGAGGCCATGGAGGCGCTGGCCACCGGCAGCACCCTCTCCCTCATCGCCCGGCTGCCCCAGGACCAGGCCGAGGCGGTCGTCCTGCGCGTGGTCGTGGGCCTCGACGCCAAGAGCGCCGCCGAGACGCTGGGCAAGCGGCCCGGTGCCGTCCGCACGGCGGCGCACCGTGGCCTGAAGCGCCTGGCCGAGCTGCTCGGCGGCGATCCGGAATCGGGCGGCGGGCTCGACGCCCTGCCGCCGCAGCGAGAACCGCGCGACCGCGCGGTGACGTCCGCGAGTGTGACGCATACGCGTGCGCGGACGCAGAAGGACATGTGATGGCCGACGAGCAGGACAAGTGGCTGGACCGCGAAACGGCGGAACTCTTGCTGCGCGGAGAGCCACTGGAAGGGCTGGAGAGCACCGACCCGGCGACCCGCGAGCGGGCCGCCCGGCTCGTCGCGGCCCTCGGCGAGCTGTCCGCCCCACCGGCGCCGAATGGCGAGGAACTCCCCGGCGAGGCCGCGGCGTTGGCCGCCTTCCGCAAGGTGCGCGCCGAGCGGGCCGACGCGGCGGCGGACGCGCCGGGCACCCTCGGGCACGGCACCGCCCCCGGGCCCTTGGACGCCGGTCTCGTCCGCATCGGCCCGCGCGGTGACGGCGCCCGGCGGCCGCGCTGGAGCCGCCCCCTGCGCCTCGGGCTGGCCGCCGCGCTGACCGTCGGCATGGTCGGCGGCGTGGCGGTGGCGGCCGGAACCGGAGTGCTGCCGACGCCGTTCGGCGGCACCGAACCGGAACCCGCCGCGACCGTCTCGGCCGCCGCCTCCCCCGACCGTCCGCTCGCCCCGCCCTCACCGCTGGACGGCGTGCAGGGCGGGTCGCGGCCCGGCGCCGCCCCGGGCACGCCCGGCGGGGGCACGGCCCGGGACGGAGGCGGGAGCGAAGACCGCGACGCCGACGGCCGGGACCCGGACGGCTCCGACGGGCAGCGCTCCGACCTCGCCGCGTCCTGCCGCAAGGTCCGCGACGGCCGGCAACTCGACGCCGCCCACCGGCACGCCCTTAAGGAGGCGGCCGGGGGAGCGTCGCGGGTCGCGAAGTACTGCGGCAACCTCCTCGCCGGAACCGGCGGCGGTACCGGCGGCCGGGACGGCGCAGGGCACGGCGGTTCCGGAGAGGCGGCCCACGAGGGCGAGCTCCGCCAGGACACCGGCGACGACCGGAGCGGCAACGGCGGCAGGAACGGCAAGGACGGCAAAGGCGACAGGGGCGGCAAGGCAAGCAAGGGCGACAAGGGCGACAAGGGCGACAAGGGAGACAAGGGCAAGGGCGGCAAGAAGGGCGACGACGGCCGGGGCGGCCACGGAAACCGGGACGACGGCGGAGACGACGGCGGCAAAGGCGGAAACGGCGATGACGACGACGCCGACATAGCCCCGCCCGCCCACGGTCCCCACCGCCCCCGCGCCCCGCACGCCCCGTCGGCCCACGAGCCCCGGCCGCAGCAGCCCCCCGCCTACGCACCCCACGCCGTACACTCCGCGACCCTCGCCTGACCTGTGGTTTCGTGCACGTTGAAGATTCCCTCGCCGAGGGTGTGACACTTTCGGACGCCCGGACGCAGTAATGAGTGAGCCGACTGGTCATCGGCTTCTTGCACCGAGCCGGGGTTCCCCCCGTACCTGCGGCTCGTGCACCTCGGCGCGGGCGGGACACGTTCCCCCGGTCCCGCCCGCGCCCCATTCACCGCACGGTGCTCCCGGCGCCCCGCGCCTCACCGGTACACGACGACCTTGTCGCCGTTCCTCACCCGCGCGTACAGATCCGCGATCGCCCCCTCGTCCCGCACGTTGACGCAGCCGTGCGAGGCACCCGCGTAACCGCGGGCCGCGAAGTCGTAGGAGTAGTGCACGGCCTGGCCGCCGCTGAAGAACATGGCGTACGGCATGGCCGAGTCGTAGAGCGTCGAGACGTGGTGCCGGGACTTCCAGTAGACCTGGAAGACGCCCTCCCGGGTCGGTGTGCGCTGCGAGCCGAAACGCACGGACATCGTCGACACGGTCCGCCCGTCGATCATCCAGCGCAGCGTCCGGCTCGACTTGCTGATGCACAGCACCCGGCCCCTCGTGCAGCGCGGGTCGGGCGCGGCGGCGGGCTGGCCGCCCATCAGGTACAGCTCCCACTTGCCCGGCTCGTGCGACATCCCGAGCAGCCGCTGCCAGGTGACGGTGTCCGTCCGTCCGGTCCGCGGCAGCCCGCGCTTGCCCTGGAAGCCGCTGACGGCGCGCTCGGTCAGGTCGTCGTACGTCCCGGTCGGCCCGTCCACGAGCCACTCGACCTGTCGCAGCCGGGCCTGCAGCTCACGGACGTCCCGGCCCGTGTCACCCCGCTTCCACAGCACCCTGGCCGGCTCCGGCGCGCCGGTGGACGGCGCGCCCGA
This sequence comes from Streptomyces sp. KPB2, assembly GCF_003950055.1. Lineage (NCBI taxonomy): Bacteria > Bacillati > Actinomycetota > Actinomycetes > Kitasatosporales > Streptomycetaceae > Streptomyces > Streptomyces sp. KPB2. The sequence continues at coordinate 3,202,816 of NZ_CP034353.1, read as the reverse complement.
CGACTCCCGGCCCCGGGGCGGCGCGCTCGGCGACCGCCGTTTCCCGGACGGCGTGCTCTTCGCCGGGGCCCCGGTGGTGACGTCTATGCGCACCGGTGCCTGCCCCTCGCCGTCCGGCCCGGTGGTCCGCACGGTGCAGCCGCCCGCCACCAGGACCGCCCCCAGGGCGACGGCGACCGCCCGTCCCGTGGTCCCCATGCCCGTCCTACGCATCACGGCCCCCCGTCGTCTCACGGCCCCGCACCGACGTCCCCTGAGTTGTTCCCGCGGATGACGCGCGGCGAACGGCGCGGCATCGTTGTGACCGGGACCGCACCGAGGTTGTGAGGAAGGTCCCAGCGTGGGCCACTCCACCGGGTGCACGCGCGCGGATACAGTCCGTCGAGGTGCCGGACTGTACCGGCGGGTAAATGGCGGGCAGTCCGAGCAGTACGAAGCAGCACGCGGTACGAAGCGGTACGAACATGTGCTCAGCGGGAGGCATCACACCATGACGCGCGAGTCCGAGTCCGGGCTGCCCATCGAACCGGTCTACGGGCCCGACGCCCTGACGGACTGGGACGCGGCCGAGAAGCTGGGCGAGCCCGGGAAGTACCCCTTCACCCGGGGCGTCTACCCGTCGATGTACACGGGCCGGCCGTGGACGATGCGCCAGTACGCCGGTTTCGGCACGGCGACGGAGTCCAACGCCCGCTACAAGCAGCTCATCGCCAACGGCACCATGGGCCTGTCGGTCGCCTTCGACCTGCCCACCCAGATGGGCCACGACTCCGACGCGCCGATCGCCAGCGGCGAGGTGGGCAAGGTCGGCGTCGCCATCGACTCCATCGACGACATGCGCGTGCTGTTCGGCGGGATCCCGCTGGACAAGGTCTCCACGTCGATGACGATCAACGCCCCGGCCTCCCTGCTGCTCCTGCTCTACCAACTCGTCGCCGAGGAGCAGGGCGTGAGCGCGGACAAGCTCACCGGCACGATCCAGAACGACGTGCTGAAGGAGTACATCGCGCGCGGGACGTACATCTTCCCGCCCAAGCCCTCCCTCCGTCTGATCGCGGACATCTTCAAGTACTGCAGGGCCGAGATCCCGAAGTGGAACACCATCTCGATCTCCGGCTACCACATGGCCGAGGCCGGTGCCTCGCCCGCGCAGGAGATCGCGTTCACCCTCGCGGACGGCATCGAGTACGTGCGCACGGCGGTCGCGGCCGGCATGGACGTGGACGACTTCGCGCCCCGTCTGTCCTTCTTCTTCGTGGCCCGCACCACGATCCTGGAGGAGGTCGCCAAGTTCCGCGCGGCCCGCCGGATCTGGGCGCGGGTGATGAAGGAGGAGTTCGGCGCCAAGAACCCCAAGTCGCTGATGCTGCGCTTCCACACCCAGACCGCCGGCGTGCAGCTGACCGCCCAGCAGCCCGAGGTGAACCTGGTCCGCGTCGCGGTGCAGGGCCTGGGCGCGGTCCTCGGGGGCACGCAGTCCCTGCACACCAACTCCTTCGACGAGGCCATCGCGCTGCCCACCGACAAGAGCGCGCGCCTGGCCCTGCGCACCCAGCAGGTCCTCGCCTACGAGACGGACGTGACGGCGACCGTCGACCCGTTCGCCGGGTCCTACGTCGTCGAGAGGATGACCGACGACGTGGAGGCGGCGGCCCTGGAGCTGATGGGCAAGGTCGAGGACCTCGGCGGCGCGGTCAACGCCATCGAGCACGGCTTCCAGAAGAGCGAGATCGAGCGCTCCGCCTACCGCATCGCCCAGGAGACCGACTCCGGCGAGCGGGTCGTGGTCGGCGTCAACCGCTTCCAGCTCGACGAGGAGGAGCCGTACGAGCCGCTGCGCGTCGACCCCGCCATCGAGGCCCAGCAGGCCGACCGCCTGGCCCGGCTCCGCGCGGAGCGCGACCAGGGGGCGGTGGACTCGGCCCTCGCGGCCCTGAAGAAGGCGGCCGAGGGCGAGGACAACGTCCTCTACCCGATGAAGGACGCCCTGCGCGCCCGCGCGACGGTGGGCGAGGTGTGCAACGCGCTGCGGGAGGTGTGGGGGACGTATGTGCCCTCGGACGCGTTCTGAGGGCGGCTGAGCCGGGGCGTCACCACGGGAACCGGCTCGGGGCTCAGCCCCCCAGCCCGAACCGGCCCGCGTACTCGCCCAGCCCCTCCGGCGTGTCCCCGGCCCAGCCCACGTACCCGTCCGGCCGTACGAGGAACAGCCCCGTCCCGTACGCCCCGTGCGCGCCCCCGCGTACCACCGGTACCGCCGGCCCCACCGCACCGTCGGGCGCGTCGGCGCCCAGGGCCAGCATCGTCCAGTGCGGTCCCCGGAAGGCGTCGAAGAGCCGTACGCCGGCCACCCGGCCGTCGGGGGCGCGGTCCCCGGCCCGTACCGCGTCCTCGCCGACCGCGCCCCGCGTCTCCGCCGTCAGCGACGAGTCGCGGTACCCGATGCCCAGCTGCCGGGTCGCCCCGCCGCGCCGCACCTCGCCGCGGTGGACGGCGGTCGACAGGTCGAGCATCCGCGCGGCGATCGGGCGCCGTTCCTCCTCGTAGCTGTCCAGGAGGGCGGCCGGAGCGCTGCCCGACAGCACCGCGCCCAGCTTCCAGCCCAGGTTGTAGGCGTCCTGGACGCTGGTGTTCAGACCCTGGCCGCCCGCGGGGGAGTGGACGTGCGCCGCGTCGCCCGCGATGAAGACCCGGCCCGCGCGGAAGCGGTCGGCCAGGGCCGCCCGCGGCCGGAAGTCGGAGACCCAGCGGACCTCGGTCACGTCCTCGGCGGCGAGGTGCGAACGCTCCGCGACGACCTTGCGGACGCCGTCCGCTGAGGTGTCCACGTGGGCTCCCTCCGGGAACCGTGCCATCACCTGGAAGTCCTCGGTGCCGGCCAGGGGGCATATGGCGAGGAGCTCGGCGCCGTCGCCCGGCGGGAAGACGTGCCAGTTGTCGCGGTCCAGGCCGTTGATCCGGACGTCCGCCACCAGCGTCGGGCTCGGGTCGACGGTCTCGCCGGTCATGCCGATGCCCAGCGCCCGGCGCACCGCGGAGCGGCCGCCGTCCGCGGCGACCAGGTAGCGGGCGCGCACCGTCCCGCCCGGCGCGAGGTGTGCGGTGACACCGCTCTCGTCCTGCGTGACGCCGACGACCTCGCGGTGGAAGGCGACCTCGCCGCCCAGTTCCGCGAGCCGCGCCGCCAGGATCTCCTGGGTCCGCCACTGCGGCACCATCCACGCCCGGTTGTACGGCGAGTCCTCGCTCGGCTCGGCGGGGTCGAACATGTGGTGCTCGCCGACCCGCTCGCCGTTCTTCCAGACCATGCCGACCGGGTACGTGCCGCCCGCCGCGTGGATCGCGTCGACGACGCCGAGGTCGTCGAAGACCTCCATCGTGCGGGGCTGGAAGCCCTTGCCCCGCGATCCCGGGAACAGCTCCCCGGCGGCCTCCAGGACCAGCGCGTCCACCCCGCGCCGGGCCAGGTCGACACCCAGGGCGAGACCGGTGGGGCCCGCGCCGACGATCAGCACGTCCGTGTCCGGGGCATCCCCCCGGCCCAGGGCATGCGTATCCGTGACATTCACGGCAACTCTCCTTAACGTTGTTAAGTCCCGTCTGTGTCCGAGGATGGCCCTAACGCCGTTAAGGTGTCAAGCGTGAGTACGGAACGACGCGCCCCCCTCGACCGCCGACGGGTCGCGGACACGGCGCTGAAGCTGCTGAACGAGGTCGGTCTGGACGGCCTGACCCTGCGCACCATCGCCAGGGAGCTGGACGTCAAGGCACCCGCGCTGTACTGGCACTTCAAGGACAAGCAGGCGCTGCTCGACGAGATGGCCACCGAGATGTACCGGCGGATGGTCGCCGGGACCCCGCTCGACCCGGCCGACACCTGGCGGGAGCGGCTGCTGAAGGCCAACCGCGGCCTGCGCGCGGCCCTGCTCGCCTACCGCGACGGCGCCAAGGTGTTCAGCGGTTCACGCTTCACCGGCGCGGTGCACGCCGAGTACATGGAGGGCACCCTGCGGCTGTTCACCGCCGCCGGGTTCACCCTCGCGCAGGCGGTGCGGGCCACCACGACGACATACATGTTCACGCTCGGCTTCGTCACCGAGGAACAGGGCGTCGAGCCCCTGCCCGGCGAGCGCCGGGAGGGCTTCGACGTGGACGAACGCGCCCGCCTGCTGGCCGACTACCCCCTGACGGCCGCGGCGGGCGCGGAGATCTTCACGGACTACGACCGGCACTACGAGGAGTCGCTGGCCCTGGTGATCGAGGGTGTCGCGGCGACCTACCGCCGCGACTGAGCCGCCCCCGCCGCCCTGCCCGCACCGCTCGCCTTCGCGCGCTGTGCCGCCCGGTACCGGCGCACCGCCCGCGTGACGACCGGCGGCAGCAGGTCCAGGGCGAGCCGCCGGGTGCGCTCCCGCGGGACCGACGCGCGGGCCGCGCGGACGGCGCGGGCCGCCGGACGGGCCGGCGCGGTCTGCCCCGGCACCGGCGCGCCGTCCGGCCGGCCCGCGCCCGGCGCCGGGGTGGTCACGGGGGCGGGCGCAGGGTGGCGCGAGGCCGGCAGCGAGGGCGGCCGCAGCCGCTTGCCCTTGGCGCGGGTCCGCACCAGCCGGTGCCCGGCGGCCTGCTCCACGGTCACCGCGATGTCGTCGCGGCCGCGCAGCGCGGCGATCAGCTCCTCCCGCACCGGCTCCGGGTCTCCCCAGGTGCCGTACAGCTTCTGGCTGCTCAGGCAGACGGGGCGCAGCCCGCGGTTGAGCACCGCCTCCCAGGCCGCGACGGCGACGCCCGGGGTGTGCTCGCTGCGGAAGTCGTCCAGGACGACGATGCCGTCCGGCCCCAGCAGCCGCTTGGCCGCGCCGATGTCGCCCTCGACGTGCTCGTACAGGTGCGAGGCGTCGACGTGCACGAAGCGGCAGCTGCCGGGCGCCACCTCGTCGACGACCGCGGAACTGGGCGCCTGGATGATCGTCGGCAGGGTGTCGTGGAAGGAGAGGTAGTTCCGTTCGAAGGCCTGGCGGGTGAGGGAGGAGTACGACTTCGCCGCCTCCGCCCGGTTGGCCGCGTCCGGGGGCTCCGCCCCGAACAGGTCGCAGACGGTGAGCCTCTCGCCGTCCCGCAGCCGGTGCCCGAGCAGGATCGCGCTCTTGCCCAGGTAGGCGCCCAGTTCCAGCAGGTCGCCGCGGGTGTCCAGCCGCTCCTGCCGCTCCAGGAACCAGGAGAACAGCACCTGGTCGAGCGGCCAGAACCAGCCGGGGACGTCGTTCAGCTCACCGGGGTACTCGTGCGTCTCTTGCGCAGTGGCCATGAGGGGAGGATGCCTCCTCGTTGGCCGAAATGGAGGGGGTACGCGCGATCCGACGGTCAGAAAATCGCACGTATCGCCCAACGTGTACGGCCCCGCACCCTGCGCAGCCCCCTCACGCCGCCCGCAGAAACGCCGAGCGGGCCGCCTTGCCCAGGAAGGTGAAACGGGTCTTCCCCTTCAGGTGCTCGTCCAGGGCGTCCTTGATGCCCGGCCAACCGGGGTCGCCGTAGTCGTCCAGGACGACGATCGCGCCGGGCGCGGCTATCTCCTCGGCCCACTCGAGGTCCTGGGCGACGCCCTTGGCCGAGTGGTCGCCGTCCACGACGATCACGCCGTAGCCGCGGTCCGAGACGGCCGCCCGGGTCTCGGGGTCCTCGGAGAAGCCGTGCCGGATGCGCGCCGCCGCGCCCGCCGGACCGGCGAGGGCGAGATTGGTGCGCACGGCGCGCTCGTCGACCGGCGACCCCGTGGGGTCCGCGCGCTGGTCGGTGCCAGGCTGGAGCTGCACGCCGGCGAAGGGGTCGACGATGGTCAGGCTCGGGCTGCGGCCGTCGCGCTCCATCATCCTGACCAGCCCGGCGGAGAACATGCCGTACAGGGTGCCGATCTCCAGGATCTCGTCGTTCGGCGGGTCCAGCAGGGGGATCGTGCCGAGCTTGCCGCAGATGTTCATGGTGCCGCCCGCGATCCGGCCGACGCCCAGCGACTCCAGCGCCACCAGCAGCCGGAAGGCGGCGGCGACGTTGCGCTCGGCCGCGCCGCGGTCGCCGGACAGGGCCGCGACCTCGGCGTAGAGGTGCTCCAGCGAGGCCTCGCCGACCATGCGGGAGATACCGCGCCCGCCAGGGCCGAGCAGCAGCTCGAAGGTGAGCTGCCGATGCCTGAGCGCTTCGACCTCACGGACCAGCCGCTCGGTGTCCTGGGCGGCGGGCGTCGCCCGGACGCCGGTGCGGCGGACCGCCGAGCGGACCTGCCGCTCGATGCGCTGGTCTATGAGGTCGGCGACGGGGCGCAGCAGACGCCGGGAAACCGAGCTGTGGAGCAGGGAACGGCTGTTCATGGAGCAAGAGCCTCTATCCGTCATGGGGGGCGCACGGCAGTGCGTGGAGCACGTGGGAGGTGGCGCAGAGGCTAGCCTAGGAAAACGCCGCCGAATTCTCGCCGAAGACCGTCGGGAAAGACGGAATTAACCCCCGCTTCATTTCCCGTACGCACCCCGTCTTCCTCTGACTCGGCGGCGTGCGTCTGGAATTGATCATTTCTGCGGGCTCCGGGCGCATTCGGTCATTAATCATTCGTCCACTGTTCACCGGCGATTGCACAACGAGGGGGGAATACCCCCGGTCTAATCGATCGGACAAGCGCACAGGGAGTAGACGTCCCCGCACGAGGCGCTGAACGCGACGAATTTTGCTTGGGGCCCGCCGAGAATGAATCGCTCAACCCTGCGCGGCAAGCCGCGACCGGCGGCCGCGCTGCTCGCGGCGGCCATCACCGTCACCGCGTTCTGCGCGGCCGACGCCGTCGCCCGCAGCTATCCCTTCGGCCCGCGCACCCGCGCGGTCAACGATCTCGGCAACCAGTACGTGCCGTTCCACGCCCACCTGTGGGACCTGCTGCACGGCCGGGCCGACGGCGGCCTGCTCGTCAACTGGCAGTCCGGGTTCGGCTCCAGCTTCCTGCCCGACCTCGGGACGTATCTGAGCAGCCCGTTCGCCCTGCTCGTGGCCCTGTTCCCGAGGGACGAGATCGACCTCGCCGTCTACGTGATCACCGTCCTGAAGACCGCGAGCGCCGGCGCCGCCATGGCCTGGCTGCTGCTCCGGCTGCGCCCCGGCCGCTGGTGGGCGGCGGGGCTGCTGGGCTCCGCGTACGCGCTGTGCGGCTGGTCGCTCGCCGACGCCTCGTACAACCCGATGTGGCTCGACGGCCTCGTCGCCCTGCCCCTGCTGTGCCTGGTCGGCGAATGGGCGCTCTCCGGACGGCGCCGGCTGCTCGGCGTGCTGATCGTGGCGCTCGCCTGGATCGCCAACTTCTACACCGCGTACATGGCCACCCTCGGCGCCGGGCTCCTCCTGCTGCTGCGGCTGTGGCTCTCCGGCCTCCCCCGGCGCCGGGCCCTGGCGGCGGCCGGCCGGGCCACGGCCACCGTCGCCCTGGGCGTCGGTCTGGCCGCCCCGCTGGTCACGGTCGTCTACTTCGGCACCAAGCACGCCTACCCGGGGCGGGTCACGCACTTCGCGCCGGTCGCGACGGAGGACGTGCTGGCCCGGCTGCTGCCCACGACGTACGGATTCGGCAGCCCGGCGCTCTTCGTCGGCACCACCGCGCTGCTGCTGGCCCTCGCCCTGCCCTTCCACCGGGCCGCCCCCGTGCGGGTGCGCGCCGGATGGAGCCTGCTGGTGGTCGCGGTCGCGCTCTCGATGCAGTGGACGCCGACCCATCTCGCCTGGCACGCCTTCGCCACCCCCAACGGCAGCCCCTACCGCCAGACGTTCGTGCTGTGCGCGCTGCTGGTGATCGCGGCCTGGCACACGCTGTCCTACGGCGTACCCGCCCGACGCGCGCTGGCCGCGGCCACCGCGCTGCTCGCCCTCGCGGCGGCCGTCGCGAGCCGCAGCGGCCTGGTGCACTCCTACGCCTGGCCGGTGCTGCTCCTGGCCACCGCCGGAGCCCTCGGCGGCCTGCTCCTCCTGCGCCACACGGAGGCGCCCCGCTCCACCGCGCCCGCGGCCACCCGCGCCGGGAGCCTGTCCGGTGCCGGGGGAGGCTGCGAGCCCACCCGGAGCGGTCCCGCCACAGCCGAAATCGGCTCCGCCGTCGGGGCGGGCGCCGCCGCGGCCGGGAGTGGTCCTGCCGCAGGGGGCGGCGCTGCCGTTGGGGCGGGCGCTGCCGGTGTCGGGAGTGTTCCCGGCGTGGGGGCAGGGTCCGGGGCCGTCGGGATTGGGTCCGGCGGGGACGGGAGCGGCTCCGCCGCAGGGGAGGGCCCGGCGGGTACGGGGAGCGGCTCCGCCGCAGGGGAGGGCCCGGCGGGTACGGGGAGCGGCTCCGCCGTTGGGGCGGGCGCCGCCGCGAACGGGAGTGGTCCTGCCGCAGGGGGCGGCGCTGCCGTTGGGGCGGGCGTTGCCGGTGTCGGGAGTGTTTCCGGCGTGGGGGGAGGGTCCGGGGCCGTCGGGATTGGGTCCGGCGGGGACGGGAGCGGCTCCGCCGCAGAGGAGGGCCCCGCGGCCTCGGGGAGTGTCCCCGTCGCCGGGGCGGGTGCCGCCGTCGGGGCCGGTGGGCGCAGGCGTGGTGTGCTCGTCGGGCTTGCCGTCGTGCTCCTGGTCGGTGCCCAGGTCGGCGAGGCCGCCGCCACCTCCGCCGCCGCCACCCGGCTGCGGCTGAACCACCTGGACGACTACGCGCCCTGGGGGGACCGGCAGCGCGGTCAGTCGGAGGCCGTGTCCGAGGCCGACGGCTGGCCCGCCTACCGCACCGACCCCGGCCGGGAACAGACCGTGGGCAACGACCCGATGGTGGTGGGCGGCCAGGGCGCCCAGTACTACAGCAGCCTCACCGCCGACGTCCTCAGCCGTACCCTCACCGCCCTCGGCGACGGCTGGACCTCGCGCGGCCGGAACGTGCAGAGCCTGGACAACGCCGTCACCGACGCGATCTTCTCCGTGGGCGCCCGGGTGCACTCCCCGCCCGACCAGCACCAGAGGTGGAACCCTCGCGACAGCACCCCGGTGACCGTGTCCCGGCAGGACGTACCGCCTCTCGTCACCGTCCGTCCGGCCCCCGCGCCCGGCGCCCGCACCGGCGTCTCGGCCTTCGGCCCGTCGCCCTACCGCAACCAGGAACTGCTGCTGGGCACCCGCGTCTACACCGTGCCCGCGCTGACCGTACGCACCGCCGACGGCGAGCAGCCCGAACGCGCGGCCGGCGACCGGGCGGGCACGGTGATCGAGGTGCCCCGCACCAAGGGCTCCGGCGCGCAGGGCTCCCGCGGCAGGACCGCCGCCGCATCCCGGCCGTCGATCGCGGCCCAGTGCCCCGCCGGCAGCGAGGTCTACCTCTGGGCACCCCACTTCTCGGGCACCGCCCGCCTCACCGGCACCCCGGCCCGCCCGCTGATCGGCCGTTTCACCTCCGACGCCGCCAAGATCGCCGCGATGCAGCGGCTGGGCACCGCCCCGGCGTCGGGCCGGGTGCGGATCGAGCTGTCGCCCACCCGGACCGGCACCGTCCCGGACGGCGCGGTCGGCTGCCTCGACACCGCGCGGCTGCGCACCGCCGTCCAGCGGCTCGACGAAACGGGCGCCGACGAGGTGACCGTCTCCGACGGCACCGTCCGGGCCCGGCTGCCGGCCGGCAGTACCGGCACCGCCGTGCTCGCCGCCCCCCGCATCGCCGGCTGGCGGTGCGCGGCCGACGGCGCCGAGACCAAGCCCGCCGCGACGTACTACGGCCTCGTCGCCGTCCCCCTGGACGGCTCCGCGACCAGCGTCACCTGCACCTTCCACCCGCCCGGCCTGCGGCTGGGCGCGGCCGTCGGGGGCGCCTCGCTCCTGACCCTCGTCCTGCTCGGCACCCTCACCGCCGTCCGCCGACGGCGCTCCGCACGCCACCCCGCGCTCCGCACGGCCGGCACCACCGCCACCCGCCCGCGCGAGCGCACCACCAGCGCCCTCTGACCGCGCCCCGGAGACCCTGATGCTCATATCGATCGTCGCCCCCTGCTACAACGAGGAAGACGTCATCGAACGCTTCCACGCCGCCGTGCAGAAGGTCGCCGACGACCTGCTGCCGCTCGGCCACGACATGGAGTTCGTCTACGTCGACGACGGCAGCCGCGACCGGACGCTCACCCTCCTGGAACAGCTCGCCGAGCGCGACCCGCGCGTCCGCTACGTCTCCTTCAGCCGCAACTTCGGCAAGGAGGCCGCCCTCCTCGCCGGCCTGCGCCACGCCTCCGGCGACTCGGTGGTCGTCATGGACGCCGACCTCCAGCACCCGCCGGAGCTGATCGGTCAGATGGTCGAGCTGCACGGCCAGGGCTACGACCAGGTCCTCGCCCGGCGCAGCCGGCGCGGCGACCGGTTCACCCGCACCCTCACCGCCCGCCTCTACTACCGGCTGGTCAACCGGCTCGTCGACGTCGAACTCGTCGACGGCGTAGGAGACTTCCGGCTCCTGTCGCGGCGCGTGGTGGACGCGGTGCTGGCCCTGACCGAGTACAACCGCTTCTCCAAGGGCCTGTTCGCGTGGGTCGGCTTCCCCAGCACCACCTTCGAGTACGAGAACGCCGTACGCGAGCACGGCCGCAGCTCCTGGACCCTGAAGTCCCTGCTCAACTACGGCCTCGACGGGCTGCTGTCGTTCAACAACCGGCCGCTGCGCGCCGCCCTCCACCTCGGTATGACCCTGCTGACCTGCGCCGGGCTCTACACGGCCTGGATCGTGGGCGCCGCGCTCGTCAACGGCGTGGAGACACCCGGATACGTCACCATCATCACCGTCGTCACCGCGCTCGCGGGCGTGCAGATGGTGATGCTGGGCGTCGTCGGCGAGTACACCGGCCGGATCTACTACGAGGTCAAGGGACGCCCGCACTTCCTGGTGAAGGCGACCAACGTGGAACGGGAGCCGAGCCCCGCGACGAAGGACCTCATCCGCTGATGCCCCGCCTCGTCACCGCCCGCCCGATGGCGCGGCAGATCGCGGTCTTCGCCGTGGTCGGCGTCGTCAACACCGGCCTGTACTACGGCCTCTACCTGCTGCTCCTCACGCGCCTGCCCTATCTCCTCGCGCACGTGCTCGCGTTCCTGCTCAGCATGGTCGGGTCCTTCTTCCTCAACGCCCGCTTCACCTACCGGACCCGGCCCACCTGGCGGAAGTTCCTGCTGTTCCCGCTGACGAACGCCGCCAACTTCGTGATCACCACGGTCGGTGTGTACGTGATCGTCGACGTGCTGCGGGCCGGCAGCCGCTTCGCCCCCCTGCTGGCCTCCGCGGCGGCGATCCCGGTGACCTTCGTGGTCTCCCGCTGGATCATGCTGCCGAACGCGGGGAGCGCACCCGCGCCCGAAACGACGAGGGCGCCCGCCGAGGCGGACGCCCTCAGGTGACCGGCACCGGCCCTCACCTCACCGCTTGATCGACCGCCGGATGGCCCGCGCCCGCCGCACCACCCTGCGGGCCGCGGCGTTGCGCGGCAGGAAGGCCAGCCGCTCCGGAACCCCGCCGGGCAGGCCCAGCGACGTCAGCCGCCGCTTCTTGAAGTACCGGCGGGTGCGGGCGTTCAGGTTGCCCCGCAGGTACTCCTCGGCCGCCGGACGCAGCTCGGGGAGGATCTTGGGCTGCATCGCGAACCCGACGGCCCGCACCAGCGCGGCCAGGGCATCGGTGTCCAGGCCCCGCCGCCCCTCGGCGACGGCGTCCCGGTCGGCCGGCTCGGGCAGCAGCGCGTCCACGATGGTGACCGGGACGCGGTTGCTGTTCTCGTACGGCGTCAGCCGGTCCAGCAGGGTCTCCGTGCCGACCCGGGCGACCGGCAGCCCGTAGAGCGCGGACGCGGTCAGCAGGGCCGTGGAGAAGCAGCCGACGACCAGCGCCGGGCGCGTCCGGCCGTACAGCACCTCCGCCAGGACCGGCGTGTCGAGGACGGTCAGCTTCACGCCGAGCCTCTCCGCCTCCTGCTCCAGGGTGCGGGTGAAACGGGCGGGGGCCGTGGGATGCGGCTTGAACACCACCCGGGAGTGACCGAGCCCGACCGCGCCCGTCAGCATCTGGACGTGCAGGTCCTCCTCCTCCTCGGCGGAGAGGATGCCCAGCGCCGACAGGTACTGGCCCAGCAGCAGCGCCGCCCCCTCGTCCCCGGGCAGCCCGGCGTCCGTGTCCGCCAGCTCGGCCAGCACCTTGGTGAACGCCGGGGTCGGCACGATCTCCGCCGGGACGTCGAACTCGGTCAGCAGCAGGGGCGCCAGACCCGGGACCAGGTCGAGGTGGAGCAGTCGTTCCACGCGGGTGCCGACCAGCGGGTCGAGCTTGTTGCGGGTGGGGCCGTAACTCATCAGACCGTCGGCGTACACCGTCAGGGGCGCGTCGGTGAAGATCTGCGCCACGCCGAGCGCGGGGTGCACCTGGATCGACTCCACGGCGAGCGTCACGTCGTCCTCGCCCAGGTCCCACAGCAGCCGCAGATGCCGCTCCCACAGGGGCGCGTCCTCCACCCGCGGCTGCCAGCCGCCCGGATGGAAGGGGAAGATCGTCTCGTTCCAGGACAGCACGTCGTCGAAGCGCGGCCGCAGCCGCTCGAATCCGGGCATCTCGTCCAGGGCGGGCGTCGTCTCGGGCGTCGCCGCGTTGTTGGAGACCAGCAGGATCCGCCGGTCGGCCGGGGCGAAGCAGCCCGCGTCCAGGGCCGCGGCGAGCGTGGCCGTGCCGTACAGCGTCGACGCCAGGAAGATCTGCGTGCTCACGCAGCCACCTCCGCACCCGGCACCGCACGGCGGCGCAGCCGGCGCAGCAGCGTGGCGCGCTCGGTGTCCATCGAGCCGAGCACCTCGTCGAGCGCGTCCTGCGGCATCCGCCGCAGGGCGGCGGCGCTCATCGCCTTCAGTTTGCGGGCCACGGCAGGCTCGAACCTTTCGACGGAACCGAGATGGTGGGAGATGATCGCGCAGTACGTGCGCACCGCCTTCGGCAGCAGCCGCGCGGCGTCGGCGTCCGCGGCCGCCCCCGCGACGACCTCGTCGAAGGCGCGGATGAAGTCGAGCTGACGGACATCGCCGATCTGGGTGAGCGAGGACGCCACCCCGCGCCGGTAGAAGACGCCGAGCAGCCCGGTCACCGCGAACGACTCCGCCTCCCGGTGCAGCTTCCAGATCCAGGGCCGGTCCTCGGCCGTGCGCAGCCCGTCGGTGAAGTGCAGCAGCCCCCGCTCGGCCAGCCGGCGGTGGTAGACGCCCGCCCACGCGTAGGCGTAGTCGACCGAGGTCGACCGGTGGGCGGGGAGGATCGCGTCGCGCGGGCGCATGACGACGTTGCGCCGTCCGTGCGGCACCCGGTGCACGGCCCGGGCCCGTGCCGTGCACTGGACGTGGTCGGTGCGCACGAAGTCGCAGCCCAGCCCCTCGATGGCGGCGACGAGCCGCTCGTAGTGGCCGGGGGCCAGCCAGTCGTCGCCGTCCAGGAACGTCAGGTACTCGCCGCGCGCCCGGTCGAGGCCGGTGTTGCGGGCGGTGGCCAGGCCGCCGTTCTTCTCGTGTCGGACCAGCACCGCCCCCGGCAGCTCGGACTCGGCCCGCGCGAGGAGGTCCGCGGTCCCGTCGGACGAGCAGTCGTCGACGAGAATGAATTCGAAGTCGTCGCGCGCGTTCGCGCGCAGACTCCGCAGAGTGTCGGGAGCGTATTGCCGCACGTTGTAGAACGGCACGATGACGGAGAGCTTTGGCACGCGAATGACGTTAGGTGCCGGCCCGGCACCGGGCTTTACCTGAACCTTGACACGCGGTGAACGAGGCGTGGCGAAGCGGTGAAGCGCGCACGGTCCGGTTCTCCCGGCGGCCCGATTCCCCATTCGGCGATGTGCTGTTCACCGTTTGTTGGATTCCGGTTGGGCAGTTCCTAGAAATGCCTTTTTAGCGTCTACGACGTGCCAGCAAGTGCAACGAAGTCCCTGCGAGTCGCCGTCCTGGCGGACTCCGACACCCGGTGGAAATGGGGCGCGCTCACCGCGAGCCGCGTCTGCCCCGCCGACACGGAGATCCACCTCGACGGGTACCTCCTGCGCGGCCGCGCCACCCCCACCCCCCGCCAGCTGCGGGAGGTCGGCGTCGGCGCGGACTCGCTCCGCGAGGTGACCGCCCTGGAGTTCCTGCGCGCCATGGACGGGGCGCGGGGCGACGGAGCGCGGGACGAGAAGCCGTACGACGTCCTCGTCCTCGCCCTGGTCGGCGGCGGCGTCCAGGCCATGCTGCACGGACTCGGCCGCCTCTGGCGGGACCGCCCCGAGCGGCCCGTGGTCGTCACCGGCTACGTCGGCGTCGTCTACGAGAAGCTCGCCGACGGCCTGCTGCTGCGCCACGGCGCCGACCTCGTCCTCGCCAACTCCCGCCAGGACGCGGAGCGTTTCCGCGCCGTGTACGAGGGGGTCGGCGCCGACCCCGCCGCGGTGACCGAGGTCGCCCTGCCCTTCCTGGGCGGAGCCGCCTACGCCGGCGAGCGGGACCCGTACACGGTCGTCTTCGCGGCGCAGCCCTCCGTGCCGGACAGCCGCAAGGACCGTACGTACCTGCTGGACCGCCTGATCCGGCACGCCCGCCTGCACCCCGGGCGCGAGGTGCTGCTCAAGCTGCGCTCCAGGCCCGGCGAGCACACCACGCACATCGAGGAGCTGCCCTACCAGAAGCTGGTGCAGCGGGCCGACCCGCCGCCCAACTTCCGCCTGGTCTACGGGCACATGGGCGACGTCCTCGACCGCACCGACCTGCTGGTCACCGTCAGCTCCACGGCCGCCCTCGAATCCCTGCACCGGCGCATCCCCACGGTCGTCCTGACCGACCTCGGGGTCCGCGAGGCGCTCGGCAACCACCACTTCGTGGGCTCCGGCTGCCTCGCCTCCTGGGACCAGCTCGACGCGGGCCACCGCCCGGTGCCCGACCCCGAGTGGGTCGCCCGGCAGGGCGTGGCGGCGGACGGGGGCTACGACACCGCCTTCGACGAGGCCGGGAGGCGCATCGCCGCCCTCCTCGCCCGGCCCGGCGGCCTGCCCCCGCTCGCCCCGTACTACACACCGGCCACCGCCCCCGGCTACCTCCCCGGCATCCTCGCCCGCCACCACCTCGCCCCCGACGGCACGCCGCTGCCCGGCGCCCCGGCCGCCGACCGGCCCCCGGGCCCCGTCCGCCAGGTCGTGCGCCGCGCGGCCCGCGGCGCCTACCGGCACGGCGTCCAGCGCGTCGCCCCGGTGATCCGGCGGATGGGGGAGCTGTGACCGGCCCGACACGGGGCACGGCCCCGACACCTGCGCAAGGAGCAGACCCCATGTCCAACCGCCCAGCGGGCCACGGCGCTTCGGTGCGCCGGGTGCTCGCCGTGATCCCCGCGCGCGGCGGCTCCAAGGGAGTGCCCGCGAAGAACCTCGCCGCCGTCGGCGGCGTCCCCCTGGTGGTCCGCGCGGTGCGCGAATGCCGGGCCGCCCGTCTCGTGACGGACGTCGTCGTCTCCACCGACGACCAGGCCATCGCCGCCGCGGCCCGCGAGGCCGGCGCCGAGGTCGTCCTGCGTCCCGCCGCCATCGCCGGGGACACGGCCACCTCCGAGGCCGCCGTACTGCACGCGATGGACGCCCACGAGGCCCTGCACGGCGCCGCCGTGGACGTGGTCCTGCTCGTCCAGTGCACCAGCCCGTTCCTGGTCCGCGAGGACGTCGACGGGGTGGCCGGCGCGGTCGCCGGAGGCGGTGCGGACACCGCCGTCACCGTCGCCCCCTTCCACGGCTTCGTCTGGCGCGACGGCACCGACGGGGCGGACGGGGCCGACGGCGGCCACGGCGTCAACCACGACAAGGCCTACCGCCCCCGCCGCCAGGACCGCCCCCAGGACCTGCTGGAGACCGGCGCCGCCTACGCCATGGCCGCCCCCGGCTTCCGCGAGCACCGGCACCGCTTCTTCGGCCGCACCGAACTGGTCCGCACCGACCCGGCCCGCGTCCTGGAGATCGACGACCCGCACGACCTGGCCCGCGCCCGCGCCCTCGCCCCGCACTTCGACGCGGCCCGGCCCGGCGCGCTGGCTGCTGCCTCTCCCACCCGCCTCCCCGCAGCGGCCGACATCGACGCGGTGGTCCTCGACTTCGACGGCACCCAGACCGACGACCGGGTGCTGATCGACTCCGACGGACGCGAGTTCGTCTCCGTGCACCGCGGCGACGGACTCGGCATCGCCGCCCTGCGCCGCAGCGGCCTGACGATGCTGATCCTGTCCACGGAGGTGAACCCGGTCGTCGCCGCCCGCGCACGCAAGCTCAAGCTGCCCGTGCTGCACGGCATCGACCGCAAGGACCTCGCCCTCAAGCAGTGGTGCGAGGAACAGGGCATCTCGCCCGACCGCGTGCTCTACGTCGGCAACGACGTCAACGACCTCCCGTGCTTCGCCCTCGTCGGCTGGCCCGTGGCGGTCGCGAGCGCCCACGACGCCGTACGCGGCGCGGCCCGCGCGGTCACCACCGTCCCCGGCGGCGAAGGCGCCGTACGGGAGATCGCGACCTGGCTCCTGGGCCCGTCGCTGGACGCCCTCGACCCCGCTGTCGAAACCACCCCCACGCTCACCCAGTCCAAGTAAGGAACCCCCTGCCATGAGCACCAACTCCCGCATCCGCACCTTCGGTACCCGCGAGGCCGGCCCCGGCCGCCCCGTCTACATCACCGGCGAGATCGGCATCAACCACAACGGCGACCTCGACAACGCCTTCAAGCTGATCGACGTGGCCGCCGAGGCGGGCTGCGACGCCGTCAAGTTCCAGAAGCGCACCCCGGAGATCTGCACCCCGCGCGACCAGTGGGACATCGAGCGGGACACCCCCTGGGGCCGGATGACGTATATCGACTACCGCCACCGCGTGGAGTTCGGCGAGGACGAGTACCGGCAGATCGACGACTACTGCAAGAGCAAGAACATCGCCTGGTTCGCCTCCCCGTGGGACACCGAGGCCGTGGCCTTCCTGGAGAAGTTCGACGTCCCCGCCCACAAGGTCGCCTCCGCCTCCCTCACCGACGACGAGCTGCTGCGCGCTCTGCGTGCCACGGGCAAGACGGTCATCCTCTCCACGGGCATGTCCACCCCGAAGCAGATCCGTCACGCGGTCGAGGTCCTCGGCAGCGACAACATCCTCATGTGCCACGCCACCTCCACCTACCCGGCGCAGGCCGAGGAGCTGAACCTGCGCGTCATCAACACCCTCCAGCAGGAGTACCCGAACGTCCCGATCGGCTACTCCGGCCACGAGACCGGCCTGCAGACCACGCTGGCCGCCGTCGCCCTCGGCGCCACCTTCGTCGAGCGCCACATCACCCTCGACCGTGCCATGTGGGGCTCCGACCAGGCCGCCTCCGTCGAGCCGCAGGGCCTGACCCGCCTGGTCCGCGACATCCGCACCATCGAGGCCTCCCTCGGCGACGGCGTCAAGAAGGTCTACGACTCCGAGCTGGGCCCGATGAAGAAGCTGCGCCGCGTCACCGGCGTCGTCGCCGAGGCCGAGATCGCCGCCGCCGCGGGCGAGCCCGTCACCGTCTGACCGCCGGCCACCGAGTCACTCACCACGGGACGGTCCCCCACCGATGAGCCCCCGCGCCGGGAACGCCGGCCCCCGCACTCTCGCCTTCGTCGAGAGCCCGGTACAACTGCTGAACGTGCTGGAGTGGGCGCACACCCGCGCACCCGGCGCGGAGCTCACCCTCGTGGTCCTCTCGCCCGTCGACCCGATGACCCGCGGCCAGCTGCGCCGCATGGCGGAACTGGCCCGCGAGGAGGGCCACGACATCCGCTGGGAGGAGGCACGCGGCGGCGCCACGGCGCCCTTCCGCACCATCGGCGGCCTGACGACCCCGCTGCGCCAGGCGGAACGGGTCGTGCTGGGCGACCCCTTCTCCCGCTACGTGCAACTGCTCCTCACCATCACCCGCGCCCACGACCTCGTCGTCGTGGACGACGGCACGGCCACCATGGAGTTCGTCACCCAGCTGGCCCACGGCGAACGGCTGGTGCGCTGGCACCGCAAGGGCAGCCGCCCCGGCCCGCGCGACCTGCTCTTCGCCCCCGTCTCCCGGTCCGCCCGCCACCGGCTCACCCCGACCCCCGACCGGCAGGTCTCGGTCTTCTCCTCCATGCCCATGGCGGACGTCCCCGAAGGTGTCACCGTCACCGCGAACGACTTCGCCTGGACCCGGGACCGCTTCGGCCCGCCCCGCGTCACCAAGGGCGCGGACATGGTCGGCACCTCCCTGGTGGAGACCGGCGTCGTCGACGCCGACCGCTACGTGGCCGCCGTGCACGCCCTGGCGAGGACCCACGGCGCGGCCCGCTACTTCGCCCACCGCCGAGAGAGCGCCGAGAAGCTGCACCGGCTGTCCGTGGAGACCGGCCTGCAGATCGTCCGCCCCGACCTCCCGCTGGAGCTGATCGCCCGCCGCGGCCCGATCGGCCGTACCGTCCTCAGCTTTCCCTCCACCGTCGTCCACACCCTGCCGCTGGCCCTCGCCGGCACCGAGGTCCGCGTCGCCGTTTGCGACATCGACCCCGCCTGGCTCACCGAATCGGCCTCACCGAGGGCCCGCGGCTTCCTGAACGGCGTCACAGGCACCGCACGGGACGTGCACCGGCTGCCGGCGGTGGCGGGTCCGGGGTAGGCGGGTACGGACCCGGGCGGCTCCCGAGCGGGTGCGACGGGACCGGCATACGAACGCTTCCGGCGTGGCTCAGCCGTAGCGTGGTATGCGTGAGGGGAGCAAGTAAACAGGAAGGACGGAGGGCCGGGTGCCGAGGTCAGAAACGGGTGAGCGTACCCACCCCCGTTGAGAGCCATGCGCCGAGCGGCCAACTTTCTTCCCCTAACGGGCTGAAATTTTGTTGATCGAGGGGCAGTTGACTACCCCGGCGTCCTACCCTTCAGAGGGTGAACGTGTTGATGTCCCCAGAGTCCGAGGCCGGTACTCCCGGTGAAGCCGTGCTGCCCGGCACCTTGCCGGACGCGCTGCGCGCGGAGCTCGTGGCCTTCCGCCGCGATCTCCACATGCACCCCGAGCTGGGCAACCAGGAGTTCCGCACCACCGCCGCGATCAAGGAACGGCTGGAGCGGGCCGGCCTCAAGCCGCGTGTGCTGCCCATCGGCACCGGGCTCGTCTGCGACATCGGCACCGGCACCCCCTCGGGACAGTGGTCCGGCGGGCCGCGCATGCTCGCCCTGCGGGCCGACATCGACGCCCTGCCCATCCCGGACACGAAGAGCGACTGCGCGTACCGCTCGCAGGTGCCCGACCGCGCCCACGCCTGCGGCCACGACGTGCACACCACCGTCGTCCTCGGCACCGGGCTCGTCCTCGCCGACCTGCACGAGCAGGGGCTGCTGCCCCGTCCCGTACGGCTGGTCTTCCAGCCCGCCGAGGAGGTGCTGCCCGGCGGCGCCGCCGACGCCATCGAGGGCGGCGCGCTCGACGGGGTGCGCCGCATCCTGGCCGTGCACTGCGACCCCAGGGTGGACGCCGGGAAGATCGGGCTCAGGGTCGGCCCCATCACCTCCGCCTGCGACCGCATGGAAATCGCCCTG
Source organism: Streptomyces sp. KPB2 (assembly GCF_003950055.1). NCBI lineage: Bacteria > Bacillati > Actinomycetota > Actinomycetes > Kitasatosporales > Streptomycetaceae > Streptomyces > Streptomyces sp. KPB2. The sequence continues at coordinate 3,183,203 of NZ_CP034353.1, read as the reverse complement.
AACGGCCCCGGCGGCCACACCGCCCGCCCGCACCTCACCACCGACCTGGTCACCGCCGCCGCCCGCGTCGCCACCGACGTGCCCGCGCTCGTCGCCCGGCGCGTGGACAGCCGCAGCGGGCTCGCCCTGACCTGGGGACGCATCGAGTCCGGCCACGCGCCGAACGTCATCCCGCAGCACGCCGAACTCGCCGGCACCGTGCGCTGCCTCGACCTCGACGCCTGGCGGCAGGCGCCCGACCTGGTGATGGGCGCCATCGACGAGATCGCGAACCTGTACCGGGCCAAGTCCGAGATCACCTACGTCCGCGGCGTCCCCCCGGTCGTCAACGAGGTCACCAGCACCGAGCTGCTCCAGGCCGCCATGGTCGCCCGGCGCGGCACCGACGCCGTCGAGGGCACCGAGCAGAGCCTCGGCGGCGAGGACTTCTCCTGGTACCTGGAGCACGTGCCCGGCGCCATGGCCCGCCTCGGCGTCCGCCCGCCCGGCGAGCGCACGATCCGCGACCTCCACCAGGGCGACTTCGACGTGGACGAGCACGCCATCACGGTCGGCGTGGAGATGTTCACCGCGGCGGCGCTCATCGACGCGGTGCAGTAGTCGCACGGCAGCCGCGAGGCAGTCACGGCGCCGTCGTCCGGCCAGCGGCACGAATGGATAACGGCGCCGCGCAACCCCGTTCCCAGGAGGTTCTACGCGCGTTAATGTGCGCCGAACCGAGCGCCCGCTGCGGGGCTTTGGAGAATGGGGAACTTCAGATGCGTCGGACATCAAGACTGATCCGCGTCGCGGTGGGGGTCGCGTCGCTCGCACTCGCGGCCACGGCCTGCGGCGGCACCAGCGGCGAAAGCGGCGACGGCGGCGGTGACGACAAGGGCCTCGCCATCGCGTACGACGTCGGCGGCAAGGGCGACCAGTCCTTCAACGATGCCGCGTACGCCGGTCTGGAGAAGGCCAAGAAGGAGTTCGGCTACAAGACCGCCGACATCGAGCCCACCGACGGTGAGACGGACGCCGACAAGGAACAGCGTCTGACCTCCCTGGCCAAGCAGGGCTACAACCCCGTGATCGGCGTCGGCTTCGCCTACGGCCCGGCGATGAAGGCCGTCGCCGCCAAGTACCCGGACACCACCTTCGGCATCGTCGACTCGGTGGTCGAGGGCAAGAACGTCGCCTCCCTCGTCTTCGCCGAGAACGAGGCCTCCTACCTCGCCGGTGTCGCCGCCGCCAAGGCCACCAAGACCAAGACCGTCGGCTTCGTGGGCGGCGTGAACGTCCCGCTGATCCACAAGTTCCAGGCCGGCTACGAGCAGGGCGTCAAGGACACCGACCCGAAGATCAAGGTCATCTCGCAGTACCTGACGCAGACCGCGGAGGAGGGCGGCTTCTCCAGCCCCGACAAGGGCAAGGCCGCCGCCGAGGGCCAGATCGAGAAGAAGGCCGACGTCGTGTACGCGGCGGCCGGCCTCTCCGGCCAGGGCGTGATCGAGGCCGCCGCCAAGGCGAAGATCTGGGCGATCGGCGTCGACTCCGACCAGTACAAGCAGGAGGCCCTCGCGGCCTACAAGGACTCCATCCTGACCTCCGCCCTCAAGGACATCGAGGGCGCGGTCTTCGCCCTGGCCAAGTCCGTCGAGGACGGCAAGCCGCTCTCCGGCACCCACACCTTCGACCTGAAGTCGGACGGCGTGGGCCTGTCCGACAGCAACCCGAAGTTCGCCGAGGTCCCGGGCGCGAAGGAGGCCGTGGAGAAGGCCAAGGCGGGCATCGTCGACGGCTCCATCAAGGTCGCCACCGAGTAGTCGCGACGACACGGCACAGAACCCGACGAAGCGGACGGGCGCCTTCCGGGCGCCCGTCCGCTTCGCCATGTCCGCGGCCCCGGAGCCCGCGCACCCCCTCCGCATGCCGCTCCGCCGCGGCCCGGGCGTCACACTCCGCCACTCCTCGTTTGCGTCCGGCAAGCCCGGTACCCCCATTCGGGCCGCCTTGCTCACGGCCGGATAACAAGGTGGACAGAAGGGGTTTTCAGGCAGGTCTACGCGCGTTAATCTGCGGCGAAAGCCAGCGCCGCAGCCGAACCGTCCCCGGCGCTTGTACGACAGGAGCACCAGACATGCGCCGGATTTCCCGGATCACGGTCGCAGGCGCAGCGACCGCCTCCCTGGCCCTCGCCCTCGCCGCCTGCGGTGGTACCTCGACCGACTCCGGCTCGGAGTCCAAGGGGGACAAGGGCCTCGCCATCGCGTACGACGTCGGCGGCAAGGGCGACCAGTCCTTCAACGACGCCGCGTACGCCGGTCTGGAGAAGGCCAAGAAGGAGTTCGGCTACGAGACGGCCGACGTCGAGCCCACCGACGGTGAGACGGACGCCGACAAGGAGCAGCGGCTCTCCTCGCTGGCGAAGCAGGGCTACAACCCGGTCGTCGGCATCGGCTACGCGTACGCCAACGCCATGAAGAACGTGGCGGAGAAGTACCCGGACACCACCTTCGGCATCGTGGACGACGCCACCATCGAGGCGGACAACGTCGCGGACCTGGTCTTCAACGAGCAGGAGGCGTCCTACCTCGCCGGTGTCGCCGCCGCCAAGTCCACCAAGACCAACACGGTCGGCTTCGTGGGCGGCGTGAACGTCCCGCTGATCCACAAGTTCCAGGCCGGCTACGAGCAGGGCGTCAAGGACACCAACCCCAAGGTCAAGGTCATCTCGCAGTACCTGACGCAGACCGCGGAGGAGGGCGGCTTCTCCAGCCCCGACAAGGGCAAGACCGCCGCCGAGGGCCAGATCGAGAAGAAGGCCGACGTCGTCTACGCGGCGGCCGGTCTCTCCGGCCAGGGCGTGATCGAGGCCGCCGCCGCCAACAAGGTCTGGGCGATCGGTGTCGACTCCGACCAGTACAAGCAGGAAGCCCTCGCGAAGTACAAGGACTCCATCCTGACCTCCGCCACCAAGGACGTCGCCAAGGCGGTCTACAGCCTTGCGAAGTCGGTCGAGGACGGCAAGCCGGAGACCGGTATCGTTCGGGGCGATCTGAAGTCCGGCGAGGTCGGTCTCTCGGACTCCAACCCGAAGTTCGCGGACAACGCCGAGCTCCAGGCAGCCATCAAGACGGCCAAGGAGAAGATCATCAGCGGCGAGATCAAGGTCAAGAGCAGCTGAACGGCTGAGTAGCACCTGCAACACCTCGAACAGCGTGTAACCGCGCCGGTTGCGCCGCGCGGCGGGGTACGGGAAGAGCGGCCCGGAAGGCGCCCTCCCCGTACCCCGTCGCGTCGATGCGCCGCCGCCGCTTTTAGATGCCGTAGGGGCGCTACGCGCGTAGACGGCCCCCGTCCCCAGGAGAGTGCGCCATCAACGCGTCCAGCAGCCCTCCGGCGAAAGCGGCGGTCAACGAACCGGTGACCGCCGTCGAACTCGCCGGAATCACCAAGCGTTTCCCCGGAGTCGTGGCCAACCACGACATCCACCTCACCGTCCGCAAGGGCACCGTCCACGCCCTCGTCGGCGAGAACGGCGCCGGCAAGTCGACGCTGATGAAGATCCTCTACGGCATGCAGAAGCCGGACGAGGGCACCATCGCGGTCGACGGCGAGAAGGTCTCCTTCTCCTCGCCCGCCGACGCCATCGTGCGCGGCATCGGCATGGTCCACCAGCACTTCATGCTCGCCGACAACCTCACGGTCCTGGAGAACGTGGTCCTCGGCAGCGAGAAGCTGTACGGCATCGGCGCCAGGGCCCGCCGCAAGATCAAGGAACTCTCCGACCGCTACGGCCTCGGCGTGCGCCCCGACGTCCTGGTCGAGGAGCTGGGCGTCGCCGCCCGCCAGCGCGTGGAGATCCTCAAGGTCCTCTACCGCGGCGCCCGCACGCTGATCCTCGACGAGCCCACGGCCGTCCTGGTGCCGCAGGAGGTGGACGCCCTCTTCGACAACCTGCGCGAGCTGAAGGCCGAGGGCCTCTCGGTCATCTTCATCTCCCACAAGCTGGGCGAGGTCCTCTCGGTCGCCGACGAGATCACCGTCATCCGCCGCGGCACCACCGTCGGTACGGCCGTCCCCGCCGAGACCACGCCCCGCCAGCTCGCCGAGCTGATGGTCGGCAGCGAGCTGCCCACCCCCGAGACGGCCGAGTCCACGGTCACCGACCGCCCGGTCCTCACCGTCGACGCGCTGCGCCTGGCCGCCCCGAGCGGCAAGGCCCTCCTCGACGACATCTCCTTCACCATCCACGCCGGTGAAGTGCTGGGCATCGCCGGCGTCGAGGGCAACGGCCAGACCGAGCTGGTCGACGCGCTCATCGGCCTGCGCCACGCCGACTCCGGCACCATCCGCTTCCTCGACCAGGACATCACCGCGCTGCCCACCCGCAAGCGCCGCGAACAGGGCGTCGGCTACATCCCCGAGGACCGCCACCGCCACGGCCTGCTCCTGGAGGCCCCCCTCTGGGAGAACCGCATCCTCGGCCACGTCACCGAGAAGCCCAACAACAAGGGCGTCTGGCTGGACCTGAAGAGCGCCCAGCAGGACACCCGCCGCATCGTCGAGACGTACGACGTGCGCACCCCCGGCATCGACGTCACCGCGGCCTCGCTGTCCGGCGGCAACCAGCAGAAGCTGATCGTCGGCCGCGAGATGAGCCACAACCCGCGCTTCCTCATCGCCGCCCACCCCACCCGCGGCGTGGACGTCGGCGCGCAGGCCGCGATCTGGGACCACATCCGCGAGGCCCGCCGCGAGGGCCTGGCCGTGCTGCTGATCTCCGCCGACCTGGACGAGCTGATCGGCCTGTCCGACACCCTCCGCGTGATCTACGACGGCAAGCTGGTCGCGGACGCCGACCCGGCCACCATCACCCCCGAGGCGCTCGGCTCGGCGATGACCGGCGCCGCCTCCGGACACCTGGAAGACGAAGAGACCGCCGAGACCCCGGGCGGCGCGACCGGCTCCCCGAAGTCCGCGGCGCCCCCCGCGTCGCCCGCGTCCCCCGAGTCTCCGGAAGACGAGGCCCGCTGATGAAGAAGTTCGACAAGGAGCGCGTGCTCCTCGCGGTGGCCGGACCGGTCATCGCGCTCGCCGTGGCCTTCGTGCTCAGCGCGATCGTCCTGATCGCCTCGGGCAAGAACCCGGTCGAACCGTTCGCCCTCATGCTCGAGCAGGCCGGATTCTCCGACATCCAGGTCCTGATCATCAACCAGGCCTCGCTGTACTACATCGCGGCCCTCGCGGTGGCCATCGGCTTCCGGATGAACCTGTTCAACATCGGCGTCGACGGCCAGTACCAGCTCGGTGCCTTCATGGCCGCCGTCGTCGGTGCCCACGCGAACCTGCCGGCGTTCCTCCAGGTCCCGCTGCTGCTCCTGACCGCCGTCCTCACCGGCGCCTTCTGGTCCGGCATCGCCGGCGTCCTCAAGGTCACCCGCGGCGTCAGCGAGGTCGTCGCGACGATCATGCTCAACGCGATCGCCACCTCGCTCATCGTCTACATGTGGAAGCCGGACGTCTTCGGCGTCAAGGTCGGCAACAACAGCACCACCGGCGAGATGCACGAGTCCGGCTGGATCCCCGGCCTCGACATGGGCGCCGCCGGCGAGATCTACGGCCTGGTGATCCTCGCCGCGCTCCTCGGCATCGGCTATTGGGTCGTCCTCAACCGCACCCGCTTCGGCTTCGACCTGCGCGCCTCCGGTGCCTCCGAGTCCGCCGCGGCGGCCAGCGGCGTCGACCCCAAGCGCATGGTGCTCACCGCGATGCTCATCTCCGGCGGCCTCGCCGGTCTCGCGGGCCTGCCCATCCTGATGGGCGACACCCACACCTACAGCCTCAACTTCCCCACCGGGGTCGGCTTCCTCGGTATCGGCATCGCCCTCCTCGGCCGCAACAGCCCGGTCGGTATCGCCTTCGCCTCCCTGCTGTGGGCCTGGCTCGACAAGGCCTCGCCCGAGCTCGACTACCACGGCTTCGACAAGGAGATCGCGGTCATCATGCAGGGCCTGATCGTCCTCTCGGTCGTCGTCTCCTACGAGGCCGTCCGTGAGTGGGGCCTGCGCCGCCAGCAGCGCCGCGTCGGCGCGGAGCTGGCCGCCGGTCACGTCCTCGGCGCCACCGACAACTCGAAGAAGGAGGTGGCCGGCCGATGACCGCTCCGACCACAGCGACCGACGTCAACCAGCCCTCGCTGGAGCACGCGCCACGGACCGGCCGCCGCATGTCGTGGCCCGTGCTGCTCCTGGTCATCGCCGGAGCCCTGGCGCTGACCTCGATCGTGCGCCTGATCACCGGCGCCAACGGCATCACCAACGTCAGCCAGATGTCCACCGCGCTCCAGCTCGCCGTGCCGATCGGCCTCGCCGGTCTCGGCGGCCTGTGGGCCGAGCGCGCGGGCGTCGTCAACATCGGCCTCGAGGGCATGATGATCCTCGGCACCTGGTTCGGTGCCTGGGCCGGCTTCCAGTGGGGCCCGTGGACCGGCGTGCTCGTCGGCATCATCGGCGGCTGCCTCGGCGGCCTGCTGCACGCCGTCGTGACGATCACCTTCAACGTCAACCACATCGTCTCCGGTGTGGCCATCAACATCCTCGCCCTCGGCGCCACCCGCTACCTCGCGCCGCTCGCCTTCGAGGGCCACCAGGGCGGCTCGGCCAAGCAGTCCCCGCCGGTCGACTCCCTCGGCCACTTCTCGATCCCGGGGCTGTCGGACTGGCTGGAGAGCCTCAACGACCAGCACTGGTTCTTCGTCTCGGACATCGCGGGGCTGCTCGGCGGCCTGGTCACCGACGTCTCCTGGCTCACCCTGCTCGCGGTCGCCCTGATCCCCGCCACCTGGTGGATCCTGTGGCGCACCCCGTTCGGCCTGCGGCTGCGCTCCTGCGGCGAGAACCCGATCGCGGCCGAGTCCCTCGGCGTCAACGTCTACAAGTACAAGTACCTCGCCGTGATCATCTCCGGCGGCCTGGCCGGCCTCGGCGGCGTCTTCCTGTCCATCGTGGCCAACCCCTTCTACCTGGAGGGGCAGACCAGCGGCCGCGGCTACATCGGCCTCGCCGCGATGATCTTCGGCAACTGGATGCCGGGCGGCCTCGCCATCGGCGCCGGCCTCTTCGGCTACACCGACAGCCTCAACCTGCGCGGCGGCTCCGCCAACGTGCACGCCCTGCTGCTGCTCGGCGCGCTGCTGCTGGTCGCCGGCGCCATCTGGCTGGCGATCCGCAAGAAGTACGTCAAGGCCGCGATCACCTTCGTCATCGGCGCCCTGGTCTTCGCCTGGTACGCCGGCACCAACGAGGTCCCCAACCAGGTCGTCTCCGCCACGCCGTACGTCGTCACGCTCGTCGTCCTCGCGCTGTCCGCGCAACGGCTGCGGATGCCCAAGGCGGACGGCATGCAGTACCGGAAGGGACAGGGCAAATGACCGACGTCGACTGGGGCGCGCTGCGCACGACGGCACGGGAGGCGATGGCCCGGGCCTACGCCCCCTACTCCGGGTACGCCGTGGGCGCCGCCGCCCTGGTCGACGACGGCCGCACCGTCACCGGGTGCAACGTGGAGAACGCCAGCTACGGCATCGGCCTGTGCGCCGAGTGCGGGCTCGTCTCCCAGCTCCAGCTGACCGGCGGCGGCCGGCTGACGCACTTCGTCTGCGTCGACGGCGCGGGCGACGTCCTCGTCCCCTGCGGGCGCTGCCGGCAGCTCCTGTACGAGTTCGGCGGCCCGGAGCTGCTGCTCGAGACCCCGGAGGGGATCCTGCCCCTGTCCCGGATGCTCCCGCAGGCCTTCGGCCCCGACCACCTCACCAAGTAGCAACTCGCGTTAGGAAAGCCAGACATGGCCATGGACGTCATCTCAGTCATCCGCACCAAGCGGGACCGCGGCGAGCTGACCGGTGAGCAGATCGACTGGGTCATCGACGCCTACACGCGCGGTGAGGTGGCCGACGAGCAGATGTCCTCGCTCGCGATGGCGATCCTGCTCAACGGCATGAACCGCGGCGAGATCGCCCGCTGGACGGCCGCGATGATCGCCTCGGGCGAGCGCATGGACTTCTCGTCCCTGTCCCGCCCGACCGCCGACAAGCACTCCACGGGCGGCGTCGGCGACAAGATCACGCTGCCGCTGGCGCCCCTGGTGGCGGCGTGCGGCGCGGCCGTCCCGCAGCTCTCCGGCCGCGGCCTCGGCCACACCGGCGGCACCCTGGACAAGCTGGAGTCCATCCCCGGCTGGCGCGCCCTGCTCTCCAACGAGGAGATGCTGGACGTCCTGGACACCACGGGCGCGGTGATCTGCGCGGCGGGCGACGGTCTCGCGCCCGCCGACAAGAAGCTCTACGCGCTGCGCGACGTCACGGGCACGGTCGAGGCGATCCCGCTCATCGCCTCCTCCATCATGTCCAAGAAGATCGCCGAGGGCACCGGCTCGCTGGTCCTGGACGTGAAGGTCGGCTCCGGCGCCTTCATGAAGACGATCGAGGACGCCCGTGAGCTGGCCTCCACCATGGTCGGCCTCGGCACCGACCACGGCGTGAAGACCGTCTCCCTGCTCACCGACATGGCCACGCCCCTCGGCCTGACCGCGGGCAACGCCCTGGAGGTCCGCGAGTCCGTCGAGGTCCTGGCCGGCGGCGGCCCCTCCGACGTGGTCGAGCTGACCCTCGCCCTGGCCCGCGAAATGCTCGACGCCGCAGGCCTGAAGGACGCCGACCCGGCGAAGGCGCTGGCCGACGGCTCCGCGATGGACGTCTGGCGCCGCATGATCGCGGCCCAGGGCGGCGACCCGGACGCCGCTCTGCCCACCTCGAAGGAACAGCACGTGGTGAAGGCGGGCGCCTCCGGCGTCCTGACCCGTCTCGACGCCTACGACATCGGCGTCGCCGCCTGGCGCCTGGGCGCGGGCCGCGCCCGCAAGGAGGACCCGGTACAGGCCGCCGCGGGCGTCGAACTCCACGCCAAGCCCGGCGACACGGTCACCGAGGGCCAGCCCCTCCTCACCCTCCACACGGACACCCCGGACCGCTTCGAGTACGCGCTGGCGGCGGTGGAGGGCGCGTACGACGTCGCCCCGGCGGGCACGGCCTTCACCGCCTCGCCGGTGGTGCGGGAACGCATCGCCTGATCCCTGGCGGCCAGGGCAACCGGGCCGTCGCGCGGCGGCGCGACGGCCCGACGTGCGTCAGTAGGCGACCTTGCCCCACGTGCTGCGGTCGAACTTCAGGTAGAACTTCTTGCCGTTGAGCACGTCCGTCACGGCCGTGTCCCACACGCCCTGCGAGAGCCACCGCTTGGCGTAGCACTTGTGCGGCTCGCCGGCGCCCTGGTAGAAGCACGCCTGCACGTACGCGCCGACGGTTGCCTTCACGTTGACGTCGGCGCAGCGGGTCGAGGTCGTCCGCCACTGCGGGTAGGCCGGCCACACCTTGTTCGTCGTGCTGAAGTCGACCGCGCCGCCGTAGCAGGTCTGCGCCGTGGCCGCCGAGGCGCTGGACGCGCCACCGAACAGCAGTCCGGCGGCCAGGGTGCCCGAGGCGAGCACGGTGGTGAGCTTCGTACGAGTGCGCATGGTTCTCCTTCGTCGAGTGGGTGTCCCGAGCCGGCCGCTGCGGGCCCGTCGCGGGCTCCGGCCGACCTGGTCCCAGCTTCCGGCCGCCGCGGGCGCGCTTCGACGTGATTCGGTCTGGTCCGAAGAACGGCATTCCAGAAGGATCGGCGGAGACCGTTGGGCGAGGGACTCGGGGGAACCGTGGTCTACCGCATCCACTTCACGCTGGAAGACCTGGCGCGCACCCGGGTGGCCGAGCCGCCCCCGCTGCTGGAGCTGAGCGCCGCGCTGCGCACGCTGCGCGAGCCCGGCCACCCCGTCCGCTTCGGAGCGTGGCGGCACGCCGTCCGTGACGCCCTGGACCCCCGCGCGCGCATGGTCCTCGAACTCGTTCCGCCCGGCGGCTGGGCACCCACATTCCTGACCTCGTCCGCCCACGGGAGCGCGCAGGAACTGCTGGAGCGGGTACGGGCCACCCCCCGAGCCGTTGTCCGCGCAGACCTGGCGCACGTGGCCGAGTGGCAGCCGCTGCCGCGGTGGGCGCACCGACTGCCCGAGGACGCCGCCCTGCTGGGGCGGCTCTGCGACGCCCTGGAACACGTTCACGCGGTCCTGCTGGCCCCGTACTGGGCGCACGTGACCGCCGTGGCCGGGACGGACCGGGGCCTTCGGACCCGGCAAGCCGTCGGCGGCGGCATGGACCGGATGCTGGCCTCGCTGCAGCCACGGCGCATCCGCTGGAACCCACCCGTCCTGGAGATCGCGATGCTGTCCGGATTCGACGGCGACCTGCATCTCGGCGGACGCGGACTCCTGCTCGTCCCGTCGGTCTTCGGCGCCGCCGCCCCGGCCGTCGACATCGATGCCGAGCCGCAACCCGTCCTGCGCTACCCCGCGGGCACGGAGCAGTCGCCGGGCCCGCTGCCCGGGGCGGCCGCGCCGTCCGGCTCCGTCCCGGGCAGCGCACGCTCACCGCTCGCCTCACTCCTGGGCCGGACCCGCGCCGCCGTGCTGTCCGCGATCGCCGAGAACCCGGGCTGCTCCACCAAGGAGCTGGCCGCCCTGCTCGGAATCGCGCCGCCCAGCGCCAGCGAGCACGCGACCACCCTGCGCGAGGCACGGCTGATCGACACCGTCCGGGACCGGAACACGGTGCTGCACAGCCCGACGGCCCTCGGCATCACCCTGCTCGACCATGAGCCGGGACCCCACCGGGCCGGCGCCGGGACGCGGGGCGCCTGACCGGGGTCACCCCAGCACCGTCGCCACCCCCACCAGCACCGGCACGGACACCACCGTCGAGACCAGGATCGCGTCCCGGGCCAGGCGCTCGCCCACCCCGTAGGTCGATGCGTACGTGTACAGGTTCTGCGCCGCCGGGAGCGCCGACGTCACCACCACGTCGAGCAGTTGGGAGCCCCGCAGACCGAAGACCCCCGACGCCAGCGCCCAGGCCACCGCCGGCTGGCCCACCGCCTTCAGCGCGACCGCGAGCAGCACCGGCCGCCGTTCCACGCCCCGCAGCGGCATCGTGGAGCCGCACAGCCCGATGCCGAAGGCCAGCAGCACCGCCGGGACCGACATGTTGCCGATCAGCGTCACCGGGTCCATGACCGGGTCGGGCACCTCTAGGCCGCTCGCGGCCACCGCGACCCCGGCGAGCGAACCCAGCGCGATCGGATTGCGCAGCGGTGTCAGCAGCCGCCGCCACAGCGTGCCCCCGCCGCCCCCGCGCGACAGGTCCAGGATCGTCACCGCCACCGGCGTCACCAGCACCAGCTGGAACAGCAGCACCGGCGCCACCAGCGAGGCGTCGCCCAGCACGTACACGGCGATCGGGATGCCGAGGTTGCCGGAGTTGACGTAACCGGAGCAGAGCGCGCCGATGGTCGTACGGCCCACACCCCAGCCGCGTACGACGCCCACCGCGACGAACGCGCCGGCCACCGCCAGTGTCGACAGGGCCGTCACCAGCAGCCGGGCGGAGAAGACCACCGACAGGTCGGCCGTCGCCAGGGTCGTGAACAGCAGGGCCGGCGATGCCACGTGGAAGGCCAGCTTGGTCAGCACCTCGCGGCCCTGGGGGCCGAGGTGGCCGCGCAGGCCGAGCACATAGCCCACCCCGATCACCACCGCGATGACCGCGAAGCCGGTCAGCACCCCCTGCACGGCACCCCCTCGCGGACGGAGACGCGGGTGCAGGGTGGCCCGGAGGCGGGACGGGGTATGTGGGGCATACAGCGAACCGTAGCTATTCAGTGAGCAGGAGTGAGTCCTGGACCCATCCCTGCTCGCTGCGGGCACCCCGAACGGTGTTGGGTGTCCTGGTCGCCCGCGTTCGCGCCGTGTCCGGTGGCACGGATCGTGTCCGTGGTCCGGGGATACGGGGGCGGGGTCCCTCACGCCCAAGAGCCTTCCGATCGGCCTGAATGGTCCGATGCCCGCGTCCATCGCTCTGGTGGGTGCGGGGCGGTGCCGTCCGACGCCGGATGGGAAAGCCCTGGGCGCGTCGCCCGACCGCGATGCTCGCCGCATCGTGCCGAGTCGTCCTGCGGGTGGAGGTGGTGAGGGGTTTCTGCCAGTGCTGGGCACCCCAGCGCGAGGTGTAGGCCGGGTCGACGGCGATGACCGTGATACCCGTCCGATCAGCCATGGAAGCCAGGCGGGTGCGGAGCCGACTGGTGGGCATCCCGGAGATCAACTGCCTGAACTGCTTCCTGTGGCCGTGCTTCTCCCGGGTCTTCTCGGCAGTGAAGTCGAGGTCCTCGACGGCGATGGCCTTCACGCCGTGGCTGGTGGCCCAGTGCAGGAGCTGAGTAAGGGCGTGGCGGACCTGCGCGTCGCGATGGTCTGCCGACCCGATGAGGTCGTAGGCGAAGCGGCGCGGGTGGCCGACGGGGTTGCCGTGGAGGTCCAGGCGCCAGGCGGCGAGGTGGTCGCGTTCATGTCGACCCCGATCACCCCCTCCGCCAATGCCGCAGCCAGGGGGACGGTGTGGGTGACGGGTTTCTGCCAGGACGCGGTCACGTACCAGCGGCCCCGCATCGTGTCGTGGTGTATGCGGTAGGCGACGGCCCGGTTGGCCGCGACACGGTCGGCCCACTCCTGCCCCCGGTGCGCGAACCTGATGCGGGCGGTAAGGACATACCGGCCGTGCGCCGCGTTGGCCAGATGGGCGAGCGGACCAGGAAGCCGGAGGGACACCTCACCGCCCGGGCTGATGCGGATGGTCTCGTTCCCGAAGCGTTTGCCGGACTCCCCATCCGCCTGCACGAACCAGCGTGCTGCTTCCCACCGTTCACGCCACCCGGCCTCGGTGAGTCCGACGTCGGGCAGTTGGTGCCTGAGGCGGGCCAGCCGTTTGCCGCCGCGCACCACGTGCACCCTCCCGGCCGCCCATTCCGCGCGTGCCCGTGCCAGCCGGTCCTCCAGGACATGCAGGCGCCGGGCCTTCGCGTGCCACTCCCGCCGACTGCGATACCCACCCGACGCATGCTTCGAGCCGTTCTCACCGATCGGCAGCGACAGCCGATGCCGCAGGGTCCGCACCCCCGCGTCCAACGACTGGAGGTGCGCGTGGGCACTACGCCGGGCCAGTGCCCACTGATCATTCGACGCTTTGGTGATCGCACCCGCCCACCGGGCCGACGACAACGGCGTCAACTCCCGTTTCCGCCCCGCCCACGCCACGGCATCATGCCCCAGCCCGTCACGGCACCGCGCCTTGAGGTCACGGGAAGCCAGCGCGCCCAGATGCGCTCCCACCTGCCGCAGTACCTCCACGTCGGTGGTGGTGAGCTGCTTGAGCCGAGTACGCACCGCCATCCCCGACGGGCCCGGCACGACGAATGGCGCCACAAGTCCTCGCAGACCACTCACACCGCACTCCTCCCCGCCCAGCCGAGACGACCCGCACACCCCATTCAACGAACACGTCCGCCCGAGGTCACGCATTCGACAGCTGGACCTCTGTTCCCACTCGGACTCAGAGTCAACAGTTCCCGACCCTGCCGGAGGGCACGCGCAGGTCAATGTGATCCCCGACCGCCCCGGCACCGATGAATTCCCGGCGCATGCCGGGTCTACCGCACGTGGACGCCGTGACACCCGCCGTACTCGTGCTGCCGGGGCCCGTCTCCCGTGGGGAGACGCCCCGGTTCTGCGACGAGGTGCGCGCGCTGCTGGAAAGCACCCGGGCCGGGGTGGTCGTCTGCGACGTCGGCGGCCTCGGGCCGCCGGGGCTCGCCGTGGTCGACCTGCTGGCCCGACTGGAGCTCACCGCCCGGCGGGCCGGGGGCCGGATCAGGCTGCGCGACCCCGATCCGGCCCTGCACGCCCTACTGGACCTCGTCGGCCTCCGCTTCGAGACGGAGCGGCAGGTCGAACAGCGGGAACCACCGCTTGGTGTCGAGGAAGCAGTGGAACCCGGTGATGCGGCCGTCTGAGATCTCCAGGACCTGCACCGCCCACGGCGCGAACCCGCCCGCCTCCGGGTCCGGCTTGTAGTGCGCGAAGGCCGGCAGCCCGTTGGCCTCCACCCGCAGCAGCCGGGAGCCCGCGCACGCGGCGCCGAGCGTCGTCATGAAGCCGGTGATGTCCGCCGGGCCGGCCAGCCACAGGTCGAACGGCGGCATCGTCATGACCGCGTCCTCGTGCAACAGCGCCGTCAGCGCCGTCATGTCATAGCCCTCGAAGGCCGCGACATACCGCTCCAGGAGCTTCTGCTGCTCCTCGTCCAGCGGGTCGGAGACCGCCGCGTCGGCGCCCCGGTCCGCCCGCTCGGCGAGCGTCGCGCGGGCCCGCTGCAGGGCGCTGTTGACGGAGGCGACCGACGTGCCGAGCAGCTCGGCGACCTCGCTCGCCTTCCACGCCAGCACCTCGCGCAGGATCAGCACCGCCCGCTGCTTGGGCGGCAGTTGCTGCAGGGCGGCCATGAAGGCGAGCCGCACGGACTCCTTGGCGACCGCGGCCTCCGCCGGGTCCGCGGTCTGCGGCAGCACGCGGGCGTCCGGCATCGGCTCCAGCCAGGTGTGGTCCGGGCGCGGCGACAGGGCGGCCTGGGCGAGCGGCGTCGCCTCCGTCAGGTCCATCGGGCGCGCCCGCTTGTTGCCCGCGCTCAGCATGTCCAGGCAGACGTTGGTCGCGATCCGGTACAGCCAGGAGCGCAGGCTGGAGCGGCCCTCGAACTTGTCGTAGCTCCGCCAGGCGCGCACCAGGGTGTCCTGCACCGCGTCCTCGGCCTCGAAGGAGGAGCCGAGCATCCGGTAGCAGTACCCCGTCAGCTCGGGCCGGTGCTTCTCCAGCGCCGAGTCCAGCTCCGGCGTCACCGTGCCGTTGGTCATCGTCCGTCCACCCACCCCTGTGGCGTCCCGTCGTGCGCGTCTTCGCGCCTCGCACTTCGGAAGCTACCGCAGGGGACTGACAATGGCCTGTGCAGTCAAGAAAGGCGCAGGTCAGCGGGGCAGGCTCAGCGCCCTCACCGGCGTGCCCGCGGCCCGGCGCGCCGCCAGCGACCCGGACACCGTGATCACCACGACGCCCAGCACCGCGAGGACCCCGACCCCGACCGTCCCGGCCCAGCCGCCCGAGTGGAAGGCCACCGCGCCGACCGTGCTGCCCGCGCTGGAGCCCACGTAGTAGGCGGACTGGTACAGCGCCGAGGCCTGGGCGCGGCCGTGCTGCGCGGTCTTGCCGACCGCCGAGGAGGCCACCGCGTGCCCGGCGAAGAAGCCCGCCGTGATCAGCACCAGGCCGAGCAGGACCAGCGGGAGGGACGGCGCCAGGGACAGCAGCAGGCCCGCCGCCGTCGTACCGGCACCCAGGTAGAGCGCACCGCGGCGGCCCAGGCGGCCCACCAGCCGGCCCGCCGTCGACGCCGAGACCGTGCCGACCAGGTAGACCAGGAAGATCGAGCCGATCAGGCCCTGCGGGAGGGAGAAGGGCGCCTCGGTCAGGCGGTAGCCGATCACCGTGTAGACGCCGCCGAACACCGTCATGAACAGCGCGCCGATCGCGTACAGGCGGCGCAGCAGCGGGTTGGCGAGGTGGTCGCGGACCGTGCGGACCAGGACCCGCGGGCGCAGCGAGCCCGGCGTGAAGTGCCTCGGCGCCGGCAACAGCAGCCGGAAGGCCACCGCGCACGCCACCGCGACCAGGCCGACGACCCCGACGGCCACCCGCCAGCCCCACTCCTGGGCGACCCAGCCGGTGATGACCCGGCCGCTCATGCCGCCCACGCTGTTGCCCGCCACGAACAGGCCGATCGCGGTCACCAGCGCCCGCGGCCGCACCTCCTCCGCCAGGTACGCCGTCGCCGAGGCCGGCAGCCCGGCCAGCGCCGCGCCCTGCACCGCCCGCAGCGCGACCAGCGCCGGCAGCGACGGGGCGAAGGGCACCAGCAGCCCGACCGTCACCGCGACCGCCAGCGACGCCGTCATGACCGTACGGCGGCCGAACCGCTCCGACAGCGCGCTCATCGGCAGCACGAACAGGGCGAGGCCACCGGTCGCGGCGGCCACCGTCCAGCTCGCGTCGCTCGCCGTGACGCCCAGGTCGCCGGAGATCAGCGGCAGCAGGGCCTGGGTGGAGTAGAGCAGCGCGAAGGTCGCGACGCCCGCCAGGAACAGCGCGAAACTCATCCGGCGGTAGCCGGGGCCGCCCGGGGCCATGCGCGAGTCGGAGGGGTCGGAGGAGCCGGTGGAGTCGGGGACCGCGGGGGCGGCGGGGGCGGCGTCCACGACCGTGGACGCCCCGGTATCGGCGGGAGTCATGCCACGAAGGTACGAAGCCCCTTACTCATCCGTCCAATGCATGGAATGGCCATAATCGTTCCCATGGTGCATCAGCAAAGCTCACGGCCCCGCCTGTCACCTTCCGGTGACACAGAAGACATCGTCGCGCTGCTCGCGCCCCGCCTCGCGCACTTCGCCGGCGTGGCCCGCACCGAGCACGTCACCCGGGCCGCCCAGGAGATGAACGTCCCCCAGTCGACCCTCTCGCGCGCCCTCGTCCGCCTGGAGGAGGACCTCGGCGTCGACCTGTTCGTGCGTCGCGGTCGCACCCTCGCGCTGACCGTCGCCGGGCGCACCTTCCTCGGCTCCGTGGAGCGCGCCCTCGCCGAGGTGGAGCGGGCGGCCGACGAGGTCCGCGCCGACGCCGACCCGGCCACAGGCAAGGTCGCCTTCGGCTTCCTGCACACTATGGGCGCCGAGACCGTCCCCGGCCTGCTGCACGCCTTCCGCGCCGACCACCCCCGGGTCCGCTTCAGCCTCGTGCAGAACTACGGCGAGGCCATGCTGGAGCGGCTGCGCGCGGGGGAGCTGGACCTGTGCCTCACCTCCCCGGTCCCCGACGCCCCCGACCTGGTCGCCCGCCGCCTCGACGAGCAGAAGCTGCGCCTGGTCGTCCCGGCCGACCACTCCCTGGCCGGGCGCCGGCGCATCCGCCTCGCCGAGGCCGCCGACGAGAACTTCGTGACCCTGGAGCCCGGCTACGGCCTGCGCCGCATCACCGACGCCCTGTGCAAGGAGGCCGGTTTCCGCCCCCGGGTGGCCTTCGAGGGCGAGGAGGCGGAGACGCTGCGTGGCCTGGTCGCGGCCGGACTGGGCGTCGCCCTGCTGCCGCCGCCCGCCGTGCCCCGCCCCGGCGTGGTCGAACTGACGGTCACCGCGCCGCGCGCCGCCCGCGAGATCGGCGTGGCCTGGCTGGCGGGGCGCACGGACACGCCGCCCGTGGCGGCGTTCAAGAGGTTCCTGCTGTCCCGGCGGGGCAGCCTGCTGCCGTCCTGAGCCTCCCGCGCCGGGGCGGACGCGTGCTACCGCCGCAGGGACTTCCCGAACCCCGCCGCCAGCGGCATCCGCAGCCCCAGCGGCGGGGGAGCGGCCAGGGCGTCCTCCACGGGGCGCGAGAAGGACTGTCCGAACAGCACGCCCATCACGAAGTCCTCCGCCAGCGCGGCGACTTCGTCCCGGTACTGGCGCAGCCCGTGGCCGTCGGAGTGCACCTCGAACCGGCACACGGCACGGTTCGCCTTCTTCGCCCGGGAGGCGAGCCGGAACGACAGCTCCGGGTCGCTGTGCCCGTCGTTCGTGCCGTGCACGATCAGCACCTGCCGCCCGGCGAGCTGCTTCACCGGTTCGGGTGGCGCGGCCACGTCGTCCTCCGGCAGCCAAGGGGCGATCGCCAGCACCGAGTTGACAGCCTCGTGCCCGGCCGCCCGCAGCGCCGCGCGGCCGCCCATCCCGGTGCCGAGCAGACACAGGGGCACGTCGCCGTAGCGCCGCACCGCCTCGTCGGCGGCCCACTCGGCGTCCCGGGCGAGGTGCGCCTCGGCGCCGTTCCAGCCGCGGTAGCGGTAGTGCACGACGTGCGTGGCCAGCCCCTCCTCCCGGCCCGCGCGTGCCAGCCTGCGCCCCAACGCGCGTACGGACGCGGCCGCGAGCAGGGCGGAGGGTCTGCGGTCGGAGACCTCGTCGCCCCCGGGGAGCAGCAGCACCACCCCGCTCACCGCCGTCCCCTCCGGACCGAGCGTCCGCCCCAGCCGGGCCCGACGGACCGGCGTCGCTTGCTGTGTCATGGCAGAAGATTCTCAGAAGACCCGGTGTACGGAACCCGTCCGCGCAGCCATCGTTACCGGGGACCTTGCGGAAAGCCTCGGCGACAGGACGCGAGGTCCGCCGGGGCGCACGGCAGGGGCTCGGGTTCAGGCGTTGTAGCCGCCGTGGGCGTCCAGCACCGCGCCCGTGACGTACGACGCGGCGGGGCTCGCCAGGAAGGCGATCGCCGCGGCGATCTCCTCGGGGCGTCCCATGCGCTGCAGGGACAGCGAGCCGAGCAGCGCCTTGAGGGTGTCGGGGTCCGGCGGTTGCATGCCGCTGTCCATCAGCCCGGCTTCCACGACGTTGGCCGTGATGTCGCGGGGCCCGAGGTCCCGTGCGACCCCCATGGTGTACCTCTCGATGCCCGACTTGGTCGCCGAGTAGTCGGCAACGCCCGGGACGCCGACCCGCGAGCCCAGTCCGGAACTCACCGTGATGATGCGGCCGCCCGTGCGCAGCACCCGAGCGGCGGCCCGGACGACGGCGATCACGCCGAGGTAGTTGGTGGCGTGCATCCTGTCCAGTGCGGCGGTGTCGGCGTCCGGGTCGTCCACCGTGCGGCCCTGCTCCACCGAGATCGCCGCGTTGTTGACGAGGATGTCCAGGCCGCCGAAGCGCGCGACCACGTCGTCGATCAGGGCCGGCGCCCGGCTCGTGTCCGCCTGGTCGGACTTGAGGGCGACGGCCTCGGCTCCCTTGCCGCGCACCTCGTCGACGACGGCCTGCGCCTGCTTCTCGGAGCTGACGTAGGTGAAGGCGACGTCGGCGCCCTGCTCGGCCAGCAGTCGTACGGTCGCGGCCCCCAGTCCGCGCGATCCCCCGGTGACCAGGGCGACCTTGCCCGCGAGTGGCTTGCTCATTCTTCTCACCTCGTTGGTTGAATCCCATCGACTGTCGCAACGTTAATTGTTACGACAGCCTGTTGCAACCTTCGCTGTTACGACAGCGGTAGGATGGGGGTCGTGGCCGAGAGGAGGAACCCGTGAGCGCCAACAGCAGGCTGACCATCGCCGCCCACGCGCTGGCCTGGATCGGCCTCTATCAGCGCCAGGGTCATGAGGTCGCCACCTCCGAGCAGATCGCGGCCAGCGCGAACACCAACCCCGTGGTGATCAGGCGGCTGCTCGGCGAGCTGCGCAGGGCCGGGCTCGTGGAGTCCCGGCGGGGCGTGGGCGCGGGCTGGTCGCTGGCGCGCGAGCTGGAGTCGATGACCCTGCTCGACGTGTACGAGGCGGTGGAACCCGGTCCCCTGTTCGCCATGCACCGCACCGCCCCGGACCAGGGATGCGTCGTGGGCCACGGCATCCAGCCGGCCATGCAGAGCATCTACGAGGGCATCGAGGAGACCCTGCGCCACGAACTGGACCGCGTCACGCTCGCGAACGTACTCCGGGACGTACTCGCGACACCTCGCTGAGACCTCCCTTACGCCCGTTCATCACCAAGGTCCCCATGGGAGCCCGAGTCGGCGGCCGGCTCGTTCGTGCGTTCGCCCGGTGTTCTACGCGCGTAGGAGTTAGAGTGCGGAAATGACGAGCCAGAGCACCGAGAAGAGCGCCGCGGCGAACACCGCGACGGTCTCGAAGACACCGTCGCCGGACCACATCCGCCGGGCGCCCAAGGTTCTGCTGCACGACCATCTCGACGGCGGGCTGCGTCCCGGCACGGTCGTCGAACTCGCCCGCGAGACGGGCTACCCGGACCTCCCGGAAACCGACGCCGACCGGCTCGGCACCTGGTTCCGGCAGGCCGCCGACTCCGGGTCCCTCGAGCGGTACCTGGAGACCTTCTCCCACACCGTCGGCGTCATGCAGACCCGCGACGCCCTGGTCCGGGTCGCCGCCGAGTGCGCCGAGGACCTCGCCGAGGACGGCGTCGTCTACGCCGAGGTGCGGTACGCGCCCGAGCAGCACCTCCAGCAGGGGCTGACCCTCGAAGAGGTCGTCGAGGCCGTCAACGAGGGCTTCCGGGAAGGAGAGCGGCGCGCCCGGGAGAACGGCCACCGCATCCGGGTCGGCGCCCTGCTCACCGCCATGCGGCACGCCGCCCGCTCCCTGGAGATCGCCGAACTCGCCAACCGCTACCGCGATCTCGGCGTCGTCGGCTTCGACATCGCCGGCGCCGAGGCCGGCTACCCGCCCACCCGGCACCTGGACGCCTTCGAGTACCTGAAGCGGGAGAACAACCACTTCACCATCCACGCCGGCGAGGCCTTCGGGTTGCCGTCCATCTGGCAGGCCCTGCAGTGGTGCGGCGCCGACCGGCTCGGGCACGGGGTGCGCATCATCGACGACATCCAGGTCCACGAGGACGGCTCGGTCAAGCTCGGGCGGCTCGCCTCCTACGTCCGGGACAAGCGGATCCCGCTGGAGCTGTGCCCCAGCTCCAACCTCCAGACCGGCGCCGCCGACTCCTACGCCGAGCACCCCATCGGGCTGCTGCGCCGGCTGCACTTCCGGGCCACCGTCAACACCGACAACCGGCTGATGTCGCACACCGGCATGAGCCGGGAATTCGAGCACCTTGTCGAGGCGTTCGGTTACACGCTCGACGACATGCAGTGGTTCTCCGTCAATGCGATGAAATCAGCGTTCATTCCTTTCGATGAACGACTGGCCATGATCAATGACGTCATCAAGCCCGGTTACGCGGAGCTGAAGTCCGAATGGCTGTTCCAGCAGACGGCCTCCACCAGCGGATATGCGGAGAGCGAGGGGTGACCGGGCGGCGACGGTAATACGAAAACGCGGACAGGATTTCACGATCCGTCCGCATTTCGATGTTTGCCGCCGAGGGGGAAGCGTGTTTACGGTCGAGCACCGCTCACATCCCCGTCACCCCATTACGAGGACGCATTTCCATGAAGCAGTCTGCTGCCAAGACCCTCGGTGTCGCCGCCCTCGGTGCCGCCTTCGCCGCCGCCGGAGCCGGCGCGGCCACCGCGGCCCCCGAGCTCCCGGACACCGCGCAGACGGTGGACTCCGTCGCCCGCACCCTGCCCGCGGAGACCGTCTCCCAGGTGGCGCCCGGCGCGGGCAACGCGCTGGAGCAGGGCCGCCGGATCGCCGGCACCGGTCTGACCGTCGCGCAGCCGGTCGTCGAGCAGGTCGTCGCCGAGCAGCTCGCCGAGGGTCCGACCGAGCCGGTCGCCAAGCTGCTCGGCGGAGTGCCGCTGAAGGGCCTGCCCACCCAGGGCCTGCCGGTCAACGGCCTCCCGATCGGCGGCTGACCCGCGCCTCCCCACGCGCCGAAGGGGCGCGCCCGGTGTCGCCGGGTGCGCCCCATCGGCGTACCAGAGGGGAGATACGTCTTTCACCAGGCCGTACGGGCGGCCTTCTCCTCGGACGGGAGCAGGATCCACAGGGCCAGGTAGAGCAGGAACTGCGGACCGGGCAGCAGGCAGGAGACCAGGAAGATCACCCGCATCGTGCCGGCCGAGGTGCCGAAGCGCCGGGCCAGCGCGGCGCACACTCCGCCGATCATGCGGCCGTGGGTGGGGCGGGCGAGGCGGGACATCGCGGCTCCTTCGTGAGCGTCTGGGCGGGGCTGCCCTCCGGCTTCCCCTTCATCTGCCCTCCACGCTACGGAGACGAACGGAACAAAGCGTCGCTCTACGGGGCGATACCGACCCTGGGAATCGTCGGGGTCCGACCCTGAGCGGGCTCCTCCTGGGGTACGTCCTCCTGCCGGTACCGGCGACGGAGCCGGGCCCGGCCCGCGGGGACGACGACGAGGTGCGCGAGGGCCACGCCCACCGTGTTCAGCAGCACCGAGTCGATGTCGACCACCTGGCCGGGCACCCCGGTCTGCAGCAGCTCGATGCCCACCGACAGCAGGGCGGCCGCGGCCGTGGTGCGCAGCAGGGACGCCAGCGGCGAGACGGTCAGCCGTCCGCCCGCCATCGGCAGCAGGACCCCCAGCGGGGCCAGCAGCGCCAGCCCCCCGGCGAGCGAGCGGGCGGCCTGGACCCCGCCCAGCGCCAGGTCGGCGCGGATGCCGGCGAAGGGCTCCAGATTGGGGGGCAGCACCCAGGGGACGTCCAGTGGCCGCAGCGCGTACCAGGCGACGAACGCGAGATGCGCGACGAGGAGAACGCCTCCCGTCACACGGATGCGGAGCGCGACGCTGCCGCCGAGGAACCCATGACGCTGCACGTCCCCCTAGACGCGGCCCACGCCGCGCACGGTTCCGGGCCCCTGCTCCGCATGGGTGAGGCTTGCGCCACATGCCCCTCGTACGGCCTACACGGTGCCGGTCCCGCAGGCCTTCACCCGGCCTCGTACGGCCCGGCGGTGCCTCGTACGGCCGCGTACCGGCCTCGTACGGCCGCGTACCGGCCCCATGTGGACGTCGGCCGGCCGTCAGCCGGACGTGACGTCGTCGGCCGGTGGTTCGTTGCTGCCGGGGCGGGCCCGGACCTCGTCCGTGCAGATGTAGCGGCGGGCGGACCGGTCGGCGGGGCCGGCCAGGACCACGGAGCCGTCGCCCTCGGCCGCGGCGGAGTCGGAGAAGGTGCACACGACCTGCGCGAGGGCGTACGAGGTGAGGTCGTCGGGGTCGGTGCTCAGCCGCAGCGTGTCCTCCGGGTCGCCGGAGCGCGGTCCCGTCACGGTGATGCCGCGGCGTACGTCCGACGTGTACCCGGCCTCCTTCTCCGCGGCCGAGGGCTGCTCCGCCAGCTCGTTCAGGAGCCCCTGGGCCACCAGCACGCGCCGCCCGGAGTCCGACGCGCCGTCCGGCACCCGCACCGTGCGGTCCACGGCCACCAGCGAGGAGCCGCACAGCAGGAACACCCGCGCCGGCATCCCGGGGGTGGTCCGCGTCGACACGTCCGACTCGGCGAGCGAGCAGCGCACCCGGGAGGGCGCGGGACCGTAGTCCGTGGGCACCTCGGTGGCGCGGATGCCGCACCCGGTCAGCAGCACGGCCAGTACTCCGAGCCCGGTCAGGGCCGGCAGCCGGCGTACGGTCATCAGACCTGTCCCTTCGCGTCCTTGCCCTGGTCCTCGGTGCCCTCGCGGTCCTCCCCGGCGGGCGGGGACGGGTCCTGCGGCAGCCGCAGCGTGAAGATCGCGCCGCCCTCCGGCGCGTTCTCGGCGGATATCTCACCGCCGTGGATGTGCGCGTTCTCCATGGCGATGGACAGGCCGAGCCCGCTGCCCTCGGAGCGCGGCCGGGAGGCGCTCGCCTTGTAGAAGCGGTCGAAGACGTGCGGCAGGACGTCCTCGGGGATGCCGGGACCGTTGTCCCGCACCCGGATGACGATCTCGTGGTCCGCCCGCGTCACCGACACCCTGACCGGCGACCCGCCGTGCTTGAGCGCGTTGCCGATCAGGTTGGCGAGAATGACGTCCAGGCGGCGCGGGTCCAGGCGGGCGTGGATGCCGCGCTCGGCGTCCAGGTCGACGGCGTCCAGCCAGGCCCGGGCGTCGATGCAGGCGGTGATCTGGTCGGCGACGTCCACGTCGTCCAGGACCAGCCGGGCGGTGCCCGCGTCGAAGCGGGTGACCTCCATCAGGTTCTCCACCAGGTCGTTCAGCCGCCGCGTCTCGCTCACCACCAGCCGTACGGCGGGCTCGACCATCGGGTCGAAGCTGCCGCCCTCGCCGTCGCCCTCACCCGCGTACTCCAGCTCCTCCTCCAGCACCTCGGTCACCGCGGTGAGCGCCGTCAGCGGCGTACGCAGCTCGTGACTCATGTCGGCGACGAAGCGCCGCGAGGCCTGCTCCCGGCCGGCCATGTCCGCGACCCGCTTCTCCAGGTTCTCGGCGGCGTTGTTGAACGTGCGGGACAGATCGGCCAGTTCGTCGGTGCCGGACACGCGCAGCCGGGTGTCCAGCTTCCCCTCGCCCAGGCGCCGCGCCGCGACTCCGAGCCGGTGCACCGGCTTCAGCACGGTCGTCGCCAGGGCCTGCGCGAGCAGCGCGGAGCCGAGCAGGGCGAGCCCGGTGGCGATCCCCAGCGACCAGGCGAGCGAGTTCAGGTCCTTGGCCTCCGGTTCCAGCGACTTGAGCATGTAGCCGGTCGGCCCGCCGCCGATCACCTTCGTCCCGGCCACCAGGTACGGGGTGCCGTCGTCGGTGATCCGCTGCCAGTACAGGTGGTACGGGTGCTTGTTGGCGGAGGTGAGCTTCTGCTCCTTGTTCACCGCGGCGCGCAACGACTCGGGCACGTCGGCCAGCGCGAAGCCGCCCAGGCCCCCCGAACTGCCGTACACGGCACCGCCGTCGGCGCCCTCGGCGACCAGCAGCACCGTGAACCGCTGGCTGCTGTTGGCCATCTGCCCCGCGGTGTGCTGCAACTCGTCCTGCGTGGGGTGCTCGGGCAACGCGCCCGCCCGGCTCTGCATCTCCTGCTCGAAGTCGCGCAGCACGGCGTCCTGGGTGCGGGTGAGCACCGCCTCGCGGTTCAGCCAGTAGGCGATACCGGACGCGGACACGGCCGCGGTGAGCGCGACCAGACCGAAGACGAGGACGAGCCTCAGGCGCAGGCTGGTGAAGCGCAGCCCGGACCAGACTCCCTTGCGAGCCGCGGCCAGGCCGCGGTCACCCCCTGGTTGTTCCTTGGTCACTGAGGCGGATCCAGCCGGTAGCCGACACCCCGGACGGTACGGATCAGGGTCGGGGACGACGGCACGTCCTCGACCTTGGCGCGCAGCCGCTGGACGCACGCGTCCACCAGCCGGGAGTCGCCGAGGTAGTCGTGCTCCCACACCAGCCGGAGCAACTGCTGCCGGGACAGCGCCTGTCCGGGCCGCCGGCTCAGTTCGAGCAGCAGCCGCAGCTCGGTCGGCGTCAGCTGGAGGTCCTCGCCGTTCTTCGTCACGGTCATCGCCGAACGGTCGATGACCAGGCTGCCGAAGCTCGCCGAGTCGGTGGACTCCCGTTCCCCGCGCCGCAGCACGGCCCGGATCCGGGCGTCGAGGACCCGGCCCTGGACGGGTTTGACGACGTAGTCGTCGGCGCCCGACTCGAGACCGACGACCACGTCGATGTCGTCGTTGCGCGCGGTCAGCAGGATGATCGGCAACTGGTCGGTGCGCCGGATGCGACGGCACACCTCGAAGCCGTCGATGCCGGGCAGCATCACGTCCAGCACGATCAGGTCCGGCCGCTGCTCGCGCAGCAGCTTCAGACCGTCCTCACCACTGGCAGCGGTGGCCACCCGGTGGCCCTGGCGGGTCAGGGAGAGCTCCAGGGCCGTGCGGATGGCGTCGTCGTCCTCGATCAGCAACAGGGAAGGCACGCGCTCATTCTGGCCCATGAGGGGGCCGGTGTTCGACCTGCGGGTGCGGTTGGGGTCCCAGGACACGGCCGGACCCTGTGAAGGAAGGGTGGTGCAGCGGTGACGGACCCCTGTGACAGCTCTGTGACAGTCGGCGGACACGGCCATGAAGTCACCGGGGCAAGCTTTTCGTCACAAGCAACCGGCAGTCCACGACGGGGGGCGCGAGATGAACACGCTGAAGGGCACCAACACCAGCGCAGTGCTCACGCGTCTGCACGACGTGCACGCACACCGGGGTTCCGAGAAGTCCGGTGCCGTGAGCGGGCGGGGGTGCGCTCGCGGCACCGGGCGTCAGCACACCGCGTACATGACGGTGGTTGACGCGAACACGGGGGAAACGGGGAACACGGGGGACCGGGGGGAGCGACGTTCCCTGTCGGAGGCGGAGTTCACCGCCTACGTCCAGGAGCGCCGCTCCTCCCTGTACGCGACCGCCTACCACCTGACCGGCGACCGCTTCGAGGCCGAGGACCTGCTGCAGAGCGCGCTGTTCTCGACCTACCGGGCGTGGGACCGGATCAGCGACAAGGCGGCCGTCGGCGGATACCTCCGCCGCACCATGACCAACCTGCACATCAGCGCCTGGCGGCGGCGCAAGCTCAACGAGTACCCGACCGAGGAACTGCCGGAGACGCCCGGCGACATGGACGCGATGCGCGGCACCGAACTGCGCACGGTCCTGTGGCAGGCGCTGGCCCGGCTCCCCGAACTCCAGCGCACCATGCTGGTCCTGCGCTACTACGAGGGCCGCACGGACCCGGAGATCGCGGACATCCTCGACATCAGCGTCGGCACGGTGAAGTCCAGCATCTGGCGGTCGCTGCGCCGGCTGCGCGAGGACGAGGTCCTCAGCTTCGGCCGTGACCGCGAGGACGCCTTCGGCGAACTGGTCGCCTGAGGCAGGGGGCGGGGGCCCCGTGAAAAAAGTTCGAGCCGGGGTGTATCAGGGGGCGGGACCCGGACTCTTACTCACGGGGAAGCACCACGGGGGAACAACGGGGGACACGGGGGAACGACGGGGGACGGGGATCACGGGGGATCCACGGGGGAGTGGAAAGGGAGCGGGACTGGAGGGCCGGGGGGTCCGTCCAGTCCCGCTTCCGCGTGTCCGGGCGGGTGCGAGCAGGGGCAGGCGCGCGTACGGCAGGCGTTACACGGCCGTACGGCTGGTGGCGCACCGGCCCGCGGCCGCGGCGGCCAGGCGGCCCATCGCCTCGTCCCGGTCGCACACGTGGGCGCCGAGGGCGGACTGCCGGGCGATGACCGACCGCTCCAGCCGCATCAGCCGCCAGCCCCTGCGCAGCAGGAACGGCACCGACTTGCGGCTCTCGCGCAGGTCCCGCAGGAACCGGCGGCGGAAGGTCGTCAGCGGGCCCCGGCTCAGGCACAGCGCGTCGGCCAGCACGCCCAGTTCCCGGCAGCGGTCCACCAGCTCCGCGGCGAAGATGCCCTCCGCGAGGAACAGCGGCGTCCGCCCGATGTCGACGGCCTCCTCGCCGGTGCGGGCGCTCAGCGAGATGTCGTAGACGGGCACGTCGGTACGCCCCGTGCGGCACAGCTCCCCGATGGCGGCCAGGGCCGCGTCCGCGTCCCACGACGCGGGGTGGTCCCAGTCGATGTCGGAGCTCTGGGGCACCGTCGGCAGCGTCGGGTCGGTGCCCTCCTTGTAGAAGTCGTCGAGACGCAGCACCGGGAGGCCGGAGTGCGCGGCGAGGAGGGACTTGCCGGAGCCGGAGGGGCCGCAGAGCAGCACGACTCGCGTCGGTATGGGCGGATGGGAGCTCACGGGACACCAGTCTGAGGCATCGAACGGCTGTCGTAGACCCCGCGGGTGGACTTTGCAGCGGGTGTCACATCTCGATGGCGCTGTGCGGTGACCTGATCACGGTGTGCGCTGTTAACAGGGAAGTCCGTAGCAATCCACACCAAGAGGTGGCAGCAGCGATGGCCCGACACGCGTCCCCCCGCACTCCGCACGCACAGCGCGCCCTGGTCGTCCTCGCGACCGTGGGGGCCGCCGTGGCAGCCGGAGCGGCGACGGCTTCCGCGGCGGAGGGCGGCGGCGACACGATCGCCGGCCTGGCCCACACCCGCCCCACCTCGCTGGGCAACATCGACCCGCAGGCGGGCCTGGCGGCCGTCTCCGGCACGGTCGGCTACGTCACCGGCCCGGTCGCCGACCTCAAGCCCAACCCGCTGGCCGGCACCGGCGTGGACCCGCTGGACAACGGCGTCGGCACCAAGGTCGCCGACTTCCAGCCCCTGACCTCGACGGCCCTGACCGGACCGGTCGCCCAGGCGCAGTCCCTGGGCGCCGTGCCGGTGGTGGGACAGGTGACGAAGCTGCTGCGCTGAGAGGACCGGCCCGGCGGGGGTCAGGCGGTTCGGCCGAGGTGGGTCACCAGGATGCGAATGACGGCGGCGTCGATGGCGTAGAGAACCCGGTACTCACCGATACGCAGTCGTCGAAGGTCGGCTGATCCAAATGGGACCGAACCCGTTGGGCGGGGGTCGTCCGCCAATTTGTCGATGGTGTCCAGCACCACTGCGAGGCCGCTCGGGTCGTCCTCGAGGGACCGGGCGGCAGCGTTGAGAGCTTGTGGCTCGAAGGTGATCTCGTAGGTCACTTCTGCTCGAGCCCCAGCCGCCTGCGCACCTCGGCCATGGGGGTGCCTTCTCCGAGCGTCCCCTCCGCCTTGCGTCGCTGATAGTCCGCCACCGCCAGGGCGTCCTCCAGATCCTCTATCACCTGCGGCGACACCAGAAGGGCAGCCACGTGCCCGTGGTCGGTGAGGGCGATGGTCTCGCGGCCGTGGGCGGCGCGGCGCACGAGGTCGCCGAGCTGGGAACGGGCGGCGCTGATGGCGATCTGAGTCATGCACGCAGGGTGCCACAAGATTTCACATGTGAGCGGTTCATCGATGGAGTGCTCAAATTTCCGGTGCCGCCCGGTCGGGGGCCCAAACCGTTACGTGGAACCGGAAGGAACATGGATGGACTGTTCGCCCCGCTTGTTCTCGGGCGGATTCTCCAAGCCGTCATGGTGGCCGTCTAATCTTTGGTGATCCACGTTTCGCGCAAGAGGTGCCAGGGGGGGCCGGGTGCACAACGACGACGGAATCAAAGGGACCGGTGGCAGTGCCGACGGGCGTCCCGAGGAGCGTGCTTCGGCCCCCCACATGGTGATCGAGGGCCGCTACGAGCTGCTGGAGCCGATCGGCAGCGGCGGAATGGGCGAGGTTTGGAAGGCCCTCGACCGGCGGCTGCGCCGGTTCGTCGCCGTGAAGGGGCTCCTGGACCGCAGGGCCATGACCCCGGACACGCAGCAGGCGGCGGTGCAGCGGGCCCGTCGCGAGGCGGAGGCCCTCGCCAAGATCGAGCACCAGAACGTGGTGACGGTCCACGACCAGATCGAGACCGCCGACCAGGTCTGGATCGTGATGAAGCTGCTCGAAGGGCGGTCGCTGGCCGACCTGTTGAAACGTGACGGAGTCCTCGGCGTGCCCCGAGCCGCGAAGATCGGCCTCCAGATGGCCCAGGGCCTTCGGGCCGTCCACGAGGCGTCGGTCCTGCACCGCGACGTCAAGCCGGGCAACGTCCTGGTACGGGACGGCGGCCAGGTGGTTCTGGTGGACTTCGGCATCGCCACCTTCGAGGGCGCGGACCGGGTCACCCGGCACGGCGGCATCATCGGCACGCCGCCCTACCTGGCGCCCGAACTCTTCGCCGCCGCCTCCCCCGGCCCCACGCCCGCCTCCGACCTGTGGGCGCTGGGCGTCACCCTGTACGAGATGGTCGAGGGACGCCTGCCCTTCGGCGGCAACGAGGTCTGGGAGGTGCAGGCGAACATCCAGCAGTCGCCCGACCCGCTCCTCCGGTACGCCGGTCCCCTCGGCCCGGTCATCCAGCGGTTGCTGATCACGGACCCCGACCGGCGCCCGGACGCGGCTGCGGCGGAGGAGATGCTCCGGGACGTCCTCGCGGACCCGGACACGCCGGCCCGCGCCCGGGCCGCCACCCCCGCACACCCGCCCATGGCCGGACCCACGCCGCCGCCCTCTGAGCCCGCGTCAGAGCCCCGGCCGGCGGAGACGGCGCCGGCACCCGAGGTCTCCTCCTCCGCGGTCTCCGCTGCCTCGACCGCCGAAGGAGGCGTTCCCAAAGCCGCCCCGTCCACAGGCGGTCCTTTCGGAGATGTTCCGGCCCAGGCCCCACCGGCGGCGTCGCGCCGCGGCTGGAAGGTGGCGGCGGCTGCCGCGTGCGTCGTGCTGCTGGCCGGGGGCGGCTGGCTCGCCTCGCACGGCGGCGGATCCGGGGGCGAGCAGGACGACGCCTCCGCCGCGCAGGGTGCGGGCACCGGCAAGGGGGACGCGGAGCAGGCGTGGGAGCAGTGGCGGGCCGCCAAGAAGAGGCTGACGATCGGCGCCAAGGAGGACCAGCCCGGCCTGAGCCTCCACAACAAGAAGACCGACGTGTGGACCGGCTTCGACATCGACATCGCCTACGCCCTCGCCGCCGAACTGGGTTACGGCAAGGAGCAGGTCGACTTCTACGGCGTGACCACGGCCAACCGGGCGAGCAAGCTGAAGAACGGCGAAGTGGACCTGGTCATCGCCTCGTACAGCATGACGCCCGAGCGCGAGAAGAAGGACGGCATCACCTTCGTCGGCCCCTACTACAAGGCGGGCAGCAGCCTCCTCGTGCGCAAGAACTCCGCGAAATACGAACTCAACGAAGCCGCCGACGTGGAGAAGAACCAGGTCGAGGTATGCACGGCGCGGGATTCCACGTACGCGGGCAGGCTGCAGCAGGAGGGGTACACCACCGGGAAGTGGCAGCCCGACACCTACAAGGAGTGCGTGGAAAGGCTGCTGGACAGGCAGTCGAGCGTGTACGCGGTCGCCTCGGACGACGTACTCCTCGCCGGGTACGCCCGGAACGATCCGAAGCATCTGAAACTGCTGCCCAGCGGCGCGGGCACGGAGCCCTACGGGGTGGCGATGCGGCAGGGCGATCCTCTCCTGAAGAGCAAGGTGTGCTCGGGGCTGAAGGAGATCCTGGCCGGAACGGAGTGGTCGGACATGTATATGAAGGATCTGGCCCCGCTGACGGGCCGGAAGACCGCGCCGAGGAAACCGGAACTGATGCCGTGCTCGGGTGAGTGAGTGACCCGGGAGGGCCGCGGCTCCCCCGGACGGGGAGGAACCGCGGCCCAGTCGGTGGCGGTCAGTAAGACGAACCCGACGCGCCCAGTGCGCCCGTCGGGTGCCAGACCGTCTTCGTCTCCAGGAACGCCGTCATGCGGTCCGTGCCCGGGGTCGCCGACCAGTCGACGTCGTCCACAGGCTGTGGACGCAGGACGCGCTTCAGGTTGTCCGCCGCCGCGATCTCCAGCTCCTTCGCCAGCGTCTCGTCGGCGCCCGTGAGGTCGATCGCGTTGACGTCCTGGTGCGCGGCGAGCGGCGTCGCGATCTCCGCGGTACGGCCGGAGAGGACGTTGACCACGCCGCCGGGGAGGTCGGAGGTGGCCAGGACCTCGCCGAGGGAGAGCGCGGGGAGGGGGGACTTCTCCGACGCCACCACCACCGCCGTGTTGCCGGTCGCGACGACCGGGGCGACGACGGACACCAGGCCCAGGAACGACGACTCCTGCGGGGCCAGGACGGCGACCACGCCGGTCGGCTCCGGGGAGGACAGGTTGAAGAACGGGCCCGCGACCGGGTTGCCGCCGCCGACCACCTGGGCGATCTTGTCGGTCCAGCCCGCGTACCAGACCCAGCGGTCGATCGCGGCGTCCACCTGGGCCGCCGCCTTCGACTTCGACAGGCCCTCCGCGTCGGCGACCTCCGCGACGTACTGGTCGCGGCGGCCCTCCAGCATCTCGGCGACGCGGTAGAGGATCTGGCCGCGGTTGTACGCCGTCGCGCCGGACCAGCCGCCGAACGCCTTGCGCGCGGCGACCACCGCGTCACGGGCGTCCTTGCGGGAGGAGAGGGGGGCGTTCGCCAGCCACTTGCCCTTTGCGTCGGTCACCTCGTACACCCGGCCGCTCTCGGAACGCGGGAACTTCCCGCCGACGTACAGCTTGTAGGTCTTCAGCACGCTGAGTCGCTCAGACATCGAGGTACGCCTCCAGGCCGTGGCGGCCGCCCTCGCGGCCGAAGCCCGACTCCTTGTAGCCGCCGAACGGCGACGTCGGGTCGAACTTGTTGAACGTGTTGGACCAGATCACACCCGCACGGAGCTTGTTCGCGACCGCCAGGATGCGCGAGCCCTTCTCCGTCCAGATGCCCGCCGACAGGCCGTACGGGGTGTTGTTGGCCTTGGCCACGGCCTCGTCCGGGGTGCGGAAGGTGAGGACCGACAGCACCGGGCCGAAGATCTCGTCGCGGGCGATGGTGTGCGCCTGGGTGACGTTCGTGAAGAGCGTCGGGGCGAACCAGTACCCGGAGGAGGGGAGTTCACAGGCCGGGGACCAGCGCTCGGCGCCCTCCGCCTCGCCCTGGTCGGCGAGGGCGGTGATACGGGCCAGCTGCTCGGCGGAGTTGATCGCGCCGATGTCCGTGTTCTTGTCCAGGGGGTCGCCCAGGCGGAGGGTGGCGAGCCTGCGCTTCAGGGAGTCGAGCAGCTCGTCGTGGATCGATTCCTGGACCAGGAGGCGGGAGCCCGCGCAGCAGACCTGACCCTGGTTGAAGAAGATGCCGTTGACGATGCCCTCGACGGCCTGGTCGATCGGGGCGTCGTCGAAGACGATGTTGGCGCCCTTGCCGCCCAGTTCCAGGGTGAGCTTCTTGCGGGTGCCCGCGACCGTGCGCGCGATCTGCTTGCCGACCGCCGTGGAGCCGGTGAAGGCGACCTTGTTCACGTCCGGGTGCGCGGTCAGGGCCGCACCGGCGCGGCCGTCGCCGGTGATGATGTTGACGACGCCCTTGGGGAGACCGGCCTGGCGGCAGATGTCCGCGAAGAACAGGGCCGAGAGGGGGGTCGTCTCGGCGGGCTTCAGGACCACCGTGTTGCCGGTCGCGAGGGCCGGGGCGATCTTCCACGCCAGCATCAGGAGGGGGAAGTTCCAGGGGATGACCTGGCCCGCGACACCCAGGGGGCGGGGGTTGGCGCCGTAGCCGGCGTGGTCGAGCTTGTCGGCCCAGCCCGCGTAGTAGAAGAAGTGCGCCGCCACCAGGGGCAGGTCGGCGTCGCGGGTCTCCTTGATGGGCTTGCCGTTGTCCAGGGTCTCCAGGACGGCCAGCTCGCGGCTGCGTTCCTGGATGATGCGGGCGATGCGGAAGAGGTACTTCGCGCGCTCCGCGCCGGGCAGTGCCGACCACTTCTCGAAGGCCTTGCGGGCGGCCCTCACGGCGCGGTCGACGTCCGCCTCGCCGGCCTCGGCGACCTCGGAGAGGACCTCCTCGGTGGCGGGGGAGACCGTCTTGAAGACCTTGCCGTCGGCCGCCTCGGTGAACTCGCCGTCGATGAACAGGCCGTAGGAGGGGGCGATGTCGACGACCGCGCGGGACTCGGGTGCCGGCGCGTACTCGAACGCGGGTGCGGATGAGGATGAGGATGAGGATGAGGGGGTGGGTGCGGGTGCCATGTCGATCAGTCCACCGTCACGTAGTCGGGGCCGGAGTAACGGCCTGTGGCCAGCTTCTGGCGCTGCATCAGCAGGTCGTTGAGGAGCGAGGAGGCGCCGAAGCGGAACCAGTGGTTGTCCAGCCAGTCCTCGCCCGCCGTCTCGTTGACCAGGACCAGGAACTTGATCGCGTCCTTCGCGGTGCGGATGCCGCCGGCCGGCTTCACACCGACCTGGACACCGGTCTGCGCGCGGAAGTCGCGGACCGCCTCCAGCATGAGGAGCGTGTTGGCGGGCGTCGCGTTGACGGCGACCTTGCCGGTGGACGTCTTGATGAAGTCCGCCCCGGCCAGCATGCCGAGCCAGCTCGCGCGCCGGATGTTGTCGTACGTCGACAGCTCGCCGGTCTCGAAGATGACCTTCAGGCGGGCCGACGTGCCGCACGCCTCGCGCACGGCGGTGATCTCGTCGTACACCTTCATGTAGTGCCCGGCGAGGAAGGCCCCGCGGTCGATGACCATGTCGACCTCGTCCGCGCCCGCCGTCACGGCCTCGCGCACGTCGGCCAGCTTGACGGCCAGCGAGGCGCGGCCGGCCGGGAAGGCGGTGGCCACCGAGGCGACCTTCACGCCGGAACCGGCGACGGCCTCCTTCGCGGTGGGCACCATGTCGGGGTACACGCAGACGGCGGCGGTGGCGGGGGCCGTGCGGTCGGTCGGGTCGGGACGGACCGCCTTCGCGCCGAGCGCCCGGACCTTGCCCGGGGTGTCCGCGCCTTCCAGCGTCGTCAGGTCGACCA
The DNA here is from genome assembly GCF_003950055.1 of Streptomyces sp. KPB2. Taxonomy (NCBI): domain Bacteria; kingdom Bacillati; phylum Actinomycetota; class Actinomycetes; order Kitasatosporales; family Streptomycetaceae; genus Streptomyces; species Streptomyces sp. KPB2. Next base: position 3,149,419 of record NZ_CP034353.1, on the reverse strand, counting down.
TCGAGATGGCCAGGTCGAGGGCGTACGCCTTCGCGGTGGTCTTGATGGAACGGGTGCCGAGGGAGGCGGCGCGCGCCTCCAGGCCGACCGTGTCGACGCCGGGCAACCCGTGGAGGAAGCGGCGCAGCGTGCTGTCGGACGCGGTGACGTCGGCGAGTCCGTGTGCGGGGCCGTTCACGGGGCCCTGTGCGGCGGGTGCAGTGGTGGGCATGGTCACCAGGTGAGCATATCTACGCGCGTAGCGGTCTGTACAGCCCCGAGGGCGGGTTCGGTGGAACGGCACCGCATGTGAGCGTCCGCCGGGCTGTCGTGCACAATCGGCTGCATGACGACCCCGGAGCCGCAGTCACCCTCGCCGCAGCCGTCGGCACCCGTGTCCAAGGACCGGGTCTACCGCTCGCCCGCAGGCATCGCCGGAGGCGTGCTGGTGCTCGCCCTCGCGCTGTGGCTCGGCATCGACGCCCTGGTCGCGGGGGAGGGGAACACCCGCTGGAAGGCGCTCGCGGTGCTGGTCTTCCTCGTGCCGCTCGTCGCCGCCTACACCGTGCGGCCCGCCGTCTTCGCCAACGACGACCGGCTGCGGGTGCGCAACCCGTTCCGCGTGATCGTGCTCCCGTGGGGGGAGGTCGGGTCCTTCCGGTCCGCCTACTCCAACGAGGTCTTCGCCGAGGGCGGCGGCAAGTACCAGCTGTGGTCCATTCCCGTCTCGCTGCGCGGGCGCAAGAAGGCCGCGCGGCGGGAGGACCGGCGGGCGGCCGGGGGCGCCGGGGGCGCCGGGGGTGCCGGTGGCGGTCGCGGGCGCGGCATGCTCGGCGGCATGGGGCAGCTGCAGCTCGGTGCGCGGACCGACGGGTCGGGGGCCACGGCCGTCGAGGCGGACGGGCCGGTGCGGGCGCAGGGCGACAAGATCATGGACGAGCTGCGCGAGCTGTGGGAGGCGCGGAAGGACGCCGCGAGCTCCAAGGGCGAGGTGACGGTGCGGTGGGCCTACGAGATCGTCGTGCCGGTGGTGGTCGGGGCGGTCGCGCTGGCGGTGCTGCTCGGGGTGGGGTGACGGTTGCTCCGGCGGGTCGGGGGGTGTCCTGCGGCCGGTCCGGGTGGGAGTCCTCCGACGGGTCGGGTGAGTGTCCTGCGACGAGTCGGGTGGGAGTCCTCCGACGGGCGGGTGAGTGTCCTGCGATGGGTCGGGTGGGAGTTCTGCGGCGGGTCGGGTGAGTGTCCTCCGACGGGCGGGTGGGGCTCCTCCCGCGGGTCGGGTGGGGCTCCTCCGGCGGGTGGGTGAGTGTCCGGCGGTGAGTGTCGTCCGGGGGCCCCTGCGGGCCCCCGGTTTCGTCAGATGCCGGCTGCTGTCGACAGGTCGCGCTTGAGTGCGGTCAGCAGGTCCGTCGCCTTCGACCGGGCCGTCGGGAGGTCGGCGTGCGTGGCGACCGGGACGACCACCTCCAGGTAGCACTTCAGCTTGGGCTCCGTGCCGCTCGGGCGGACGATCACCCGGGCGCCGTCGAGCGTGTAGCGCAGGCCGTCCGTGGGCGGCAGCGTGTCCGTGCCCCGGGTGAGATCCTCGGCCTTGGCGACGGGGAGGCCCGCGAGGGTCGTCGGGGGCTGGTCGCGCAGGCGGTGCATCGCGGCGGCGATCAGGGACAGGTCATCCACGCGGACCGAGAGCTGGTCGGTGGCGTGCAGGCCGTGGTCCACGGCGATGTCGTCGAGGAGGTCCAGGAGGGTGCGGTCCCGGGTCTTGAGGGTCGAGGCCAGTTCCGTGATCAGGAGGGCCGCGGTGATGCCGTCCTTGTCGCGGACGCCCTCCGGGTCGACGCAGTAGCCCAGGGCCTCCTCGTAGCCGTACCTGATGTTCTCCACGCGGGCGATCCACTTGAAGCCGGTCAGCGTCTCGACGTGGGGGACGTTCGCCTTCGCGGCGATGCGGGCGAGGAGGGAGGACGACACGATCGACTCCGCGAACGTGCCGGTCGCTCCGCGGGTGACCAGGTGGGCGGCGAGGAGGGCGCCCACCTCGTCGCCCCGCAGCATGCGCCAGCCCTCGGCGGCCGTGGTGTCGGGTACGGCCACCGCCAGGCGGTCCGCGTCCGGGTCGTTGGCGATGACCAGGTCGGGGGCGGGGCTGGTCGCGCGCGCCGTCGCGAAGGCGAGGTCCATCGCGCCGGGCTCTTCCGGGTTGGGGAAGGCGACGGTGGGGAAGTCCGGGTCGGGGTCGGCCTGCTCGGCGACGAGGGTGGGCCGCGGGAAGCCGGCCCGGTCGAAGGCGGCGAGGAGGGTGTCCCTGCCCACGCCGTGCATCGCGGTGTAGACCGTGCGGGCGGTGCGGGGGGAGTCGGGGGCCAGGACGGCGTCCGTGCGGGTGAGGTAGGCGTCGAGGACGTCGTCGGCGAGGGTCTGCCAGCCGGTGGTGGGGCGGGGGACGTCGTGGAGGGAGCGTACGGCGTCGATCTCCGCGGCGATCTCGGCGTCGGCCGGGGGCACGATCTGGGAGCCGTCGCCGAGGTACACCTTGTAGCCGTTGTCGCGGGGCGGGTTGTGGCTGGCGGTGACCTCCACGCCGGCGACGGCGCCGAGGTGGCGGATCGCGAAGGCGAGGACGGGGGTGGGGAGGGGGCGGGGGAGTACGGCCGCCCTCAGGCCGGCGCCGGTCATGACGGCTGCGGTGTCGCGGGCGAAGTCCGCTGATTTGTGGCGGGCGTCGTAGCCGACGACGACCAGGCCGTTGGGGTGACCCTGCTTCTTCAGGTACGCGGCGAGGCCGGCGGCGGCGCGGATGACGACCGAGCGGTTCATGCGCATCGGGCCGGCGCCGAGTTCGCCGCGGAGGCCCGCGGTGCCGAACTGGAGGGTGCCGGAGAAGCGTGCGGTGAGTTCGGCGTGGTCCTCGGCGTCGATGAGGCGGGCGAGTTCCGCGCGGGTGTCCGCGTCGGGGTCCTCGGCCAGCCATGCCTTGGCTCGTGCGAGGAGGTCGTCGTCGTTCGCGTCTTGCACGTCGGTCAGCCTCTCGGGTGTGGGTGGGTGGTGGTGCGGGATGCCTGCGGTGCCGGTGCGGGTGCGGGATGCCTGCGGCGCCTGTGCGGGGTTCGGTGGGGGTGCGGGGTGCCTGCGGCGCCGGTGCGGGTGGGGTGGGGGTGCGCGTTGCGCCTCGGGTTCGGTGGGTGGGTCGGGGGCGTGCCGGGGGGTGTCCGTCCTCGGAACGGCGCGGAATCGGTCGGCCACAGAAGTGAACCCTGTTGACGCGCCAACCGCTGCGGGCGGACACCCCCCGACCCGCCCCCTCCTCGCCGTACGCGCCTGCGGGCCGCCCCACGCCACTGCCCCATACGCGCCGTACGCGGCTCCCCGCCCTCTAGCTGCGGGGCAGTCCGCAACACCGTCCCCGCCATCGCTGCCGGCAGTCGCCCCGCCGCCCCAGCTGCGGGCAGCCGCCACGCCCCCTCACTGCGGGCAGTCGTGCCGCTGGGGCGGCACGGGTGGGCGCAGCGGCACCCCGCAACGCCGGGCCGCGCACCCCGCCTGCGCCCGCACCCGCGCCGGGTGACCGGGTAGCCCCGGGCCGGTGGGCCCACCCGCACCCGCGCCGGGAGGGGGCAGCGGGCCCCTACAGGCGGCCCAAGACCTGGGTCAGCAGCGTTCCCATGCGGGCGGCGGAGTCGCGGCCCGCCTGGAGGACCTCCTCGTGGTTGAGGGGCTCGCCCGTCATGCCCGCGGCGAGATTGGTGACCAGGGAGATCCCCAGCACCTCCGCACCGGCCTCGCGGGCCGCGATCGCCTCGAGGACCGTGGACATGCCGACCAGGTCGGCCCCGATGACGCGGGCCATGCGGATCTCGGCCGGGGTCTCGTAGTGCGGGCCGGGGAACTGGGCGTAGACGCCCTCCTCCAGCGTGGCGTCGACCTCCTTGCACAGCGCACGCAGGCGCGGGGAGTAGAGGTCGGTGAGGTCGACGAAGTTGGCGCCGACGATGGGGGAGGTGGCGGTGAGGTTGATGTGGTCGCTGATCAGGACCGGCTGGCCGGGGCGCATGCCCTCGCGCAGGCCGCCGCAGCCGTTGGTCAGGATGATCGTCTTGGCGCCGGCGGCGACGGCGGTGCGGACGCCGTGGGAGACGGCGGCCACGCCGTGGCCCTCGTAGTAGTGGGTGCGGCCCAGGAAGACCAGCGCGCGCTTGTCACCGATGGAGTACGAGCGGATCTTGCCGCCGTGCCCCTCCACCGCGGGCTTGGGGAAGCCCGGCAGGTCGGTGACCTTGAGCTCGGCCTCGGGGGCGCCCAGTGCGTCCACGGCCGGTGCCCAGCCGGAGCCCATCACGAGGGCGACGTCGTGGGTCTCGGCGCCGGTGAGTTCGCGCAGGCGGGCCGCGGCGGCGTCGGCGGCGGTGTAGGGGTCGCCCTGGATGTCGTCCGGAAGAAGAGATGCGTTCACGCCGAAGAGGGTAGCCGGTTTGTGGCTACGCGCGTAGATGGCGGAGGTCACGGGATGGTGGTTTTTGGGTTGGAGGTTTTGACAGGGGGCGCTCTCAGCAGGGGCGTTTGCGGAGTTCCATGACGTAGTCGTGGGGAGCGCCGGCCGATTCGGCGGCGTCCGCGATCTCGCCCAGGTAGCGGGCCGAGGGCAGGCCGCCCTCGTAGGCGTTCAGGACGTAGGTCCAGGCCCCCTCCTCGCCGTCCAGGGTGTGGACGCGTACGCGGGTGCGGCGGTAGATGTCCAGGCCCACGCCCTCCCAGCGGTCGAGGGAGTCCTCGTCCATCGGGGCGATGTCGTAGAGGGCGACGAAGACCTGGGAGATCGGGTCCTCCACGAGGGTCGCGAGTGCGCCCTCCCAGCCCATGTGCTCGCCCCCGAAGGTCAGCCGCCACCCGTTCAGCCAGCCGGTGGCGCGCAGCGGCGAGTGCGGGGCGCGGCGGGTCATCAGCCGCGCGTCGAGGTTGCCGGCGTAGGCGGCGTAGAGCGACATGGGGGGAAGGGTACGCGCCGTTCTGGTAACGGTGGTGGCCCCGGGCGGCCGGTCGTTGAAGGGTGCGGGACAATGGAGTACGTGACTCGGATCGTGATCATTGGTGGCGGACCCGGCGGATACGAAGCGGCGCTGGTGGCCGCTCAGCTCGGCGCGGAGGTGACCGTCGTCGACTGCGACGGTCTGGGCGGGGCGTCGGTGCTGACCGACTGCGTGCCGTCCAAGACCCTCATCGCCACTGCTGAGGTGATGACCACCTTCGACTCCTCCTACGAGGAGCTGGGGATCATCGTCGCCGACGACACCCCGCCCATGGAGCAGGCCGCCCGGGTGGTCGGCGTCGACCTGGGCAAGGTCAACCGGCGGGTGAAGCGGCTCGCGCTGGCGCAGTCGCACGACATCACCGCCTCCGTGACCCGTGCGGGTGCGCGGGTCGTGCGCGGGCGCGGGCGGCTGGAGGGCATGCAGGCCCTCGACGGGTCGCGCAAGGTCGTGGTGCGGGCCGCCGACGGGAGCGAGGAGACGCTGACCGCCGACGCGGTGCTCATCGCCACGGGTGGGCATCCGCGGGAGCTGCCGGACGCGCGGCCCGACGGGGAGCGGATCCTGAACTGGACCCAGGTGTACGACCTGGAGGAGCTGCCCGAAGAGCTCATCGTGGTCGGGTCCGGTGTCACCGGTGCCGAGTTCGCCGGGGCCTATCAGGCGCTCGGGTCGCGGGTCACCCTCGTGTCGTCGCGGGACCGGGTGCTGCCGGGCGAGGACCCGGACGCGGCGGCCGTCCTGGAAGACGTGTTCCGGCGGCGCGGGATGAACGTCATGTCGCGGTCGCGGGCCCAGTCCGTCAAGCGGGTCGGGGACCGGGTCGAGGTGACGCTGTCGGACGGGCGGGTCATCGGCGGATCGCACTGCCTGATGGCCGTCGGCGCCATTCCCAACACGGAGGGGATGGGGCTGGAGGAGGCGGGAGTCCGGCTCAAGGACTCCGGGCACATCAAGACCGACCGGGTCTCGCGGACCTCGGCTCCCGGTGTGTACGCCGCCGGTGACGTCACCGGCGTCTTCGCGCTGGCCTCGGTGGCGGCCATGCAGGGGCGGATCGCCATGTACCACTTCCTCGGCGACGCCGTCACTCCGCTGAACCTGAAGACCGTGTCCGCCAACGTCTTCACCGACCCCGAGATCGCCACCGTCGGGTACTCGCAGGCCGACGTGGACGCCGGCAAGATCGACGCCCGGGTGGTGAAGCTGCCGCTGCTGCGCAACCCGCGCGCCAAGATGCAGGGCATCCGGGACGGCTTCGTCAAGATCTTCTGCCGGCCCGGGACCGAGATCGTGGTGGGTGGTGTCGTTGTGGCGCCGCGTGCTTCGGAGCTCATTCATCCCATCTCGATCGCCGTCGACAACAACCTGACGGTCGAGCAGATCGCCAACGCCTTCACCGTGTATCCCTCGCTTTCGGGGTCGATCGCGGAGGTGGCACGGCAGTTGCACACCCGGAAGGCCGGCGGGGAGCAGTAGTCCGGCGGGCGCGGCCGGAATCGACTCCCCGCCGGTCACGGGGAGTCGCGGCGCTTGCGGGCGGCATAGGCGGCCGGGGTAGGCGCGTATACCACTTCCGGTGGTGGCATGCGAACAACTTCTGTTATTCGGCGCATACTGCTGAAAGCAGACGGTCGTTGGGGTTACTGTCAGTTTCGTGTTCGCTGCAGAACGTCGCCAATTGATCCTCGAAATGGTGCGAGCGAACGGGGCCGTGTCGCTCCGTGAGCTCGCCCGCGTCGTCCAGACCTCCGAAGTGACCGTACGGCGGGACGTGCGCGCACTGGAGGCAGAAGGACTCCTCGACCGCCGGCACGGCGGTGCGGTACTGCCGGGCGGGTTCACGCGAGAGTCCGGCTTTCCGCAGAAATCCCATCTCGCGACCGCCGAGAAGACGGCCATCGCCGATCTCGCCGCGGGCCTCGTCGAAGAGGGCGAAGCCATCGTGGTGGGCGCGGGTACTACGACGCAGGAGCTGGCACGTCGGCTCGCGCGGGTGCCCGGGCTGACCGTCGTCACCAATTCCTTGTTGGTGGCCCAGGCCCTTGCCCATGCCAACCGGGTCGAAGTGGTGATGACCGGAGGCACGCTCAGGGGGTCCAACTACGCCCTGGTGGGGTCGGGGGCCGAGCAGTCCCTGCAGGGGCTGCGGGTCTCCAAGGCCTTCCTGTCCGGGAGCGGGCTGACCGCCGAGCGGGGGCTGTCCACGTCCAACATGCTGTCGGCGTCCGTCGACCGGGCGCTGGTCCAGGCCGCGGCCGAGGTCGTCGTCCTCGCCGACCACTCCAAGCTGGGTACGGACACGATGTTCCAGACCGTGCCCACCGACGTCATCACCCGTCTGGTCACCGACGAGTCGCCGGCCCACGACGACCGCGCCGCCACCGAGCTCCAGGCCCTGGCCGACCAGGGTGTGCAGATCGCCGTGGCCGGGTCCTCGGGGGGTGGTGCGGTGAACGGCAGCGGGACACCGGGGGCCTCGGGAGGTGAATCCGTGGCACGTCAGCAGCGCCGGGACGTGCCGCTTCCGGGGCCACGCCGACAGGTTCCGGGTGCGGCGGCGGGGCTGCGGTCGGCCACCGCCCTCGGCGAGCAGAACGGCGGGGCGGAACGGGCGCGCGTCGCCGACCTGCGGCGCCGGTAGGACGGGCTCCGAAGCCTCCTGCGTTCCCTGTCCGCCGGGCAGTGACAGGGGCGCCCGGCGGACCGCGTGAGGTGGTCCGCCGGGCGCCCCTGCGTGGTGCGGGTGCCGCTCAGTCCTTGATCTCGCAGATCGGGGCGCCGGAGGTGATCGAGGCGCCGACCTCGGCGCCCAGGCCCTTGACCGTGCCCGACTTGTGGGCGTTGATCGGCTGTTCCATCTTCATCGCTTCGAGGACGACGATCAGGTCGCCCTCCGCGACTTCCTGACCCTCCTCGACGGCGAGTTTGACGATGGTGCCCTGCATCGGGGAGGCGAGGGTGTCGCCGGAGGCCGCCGGGCCGGACTTCTTCGCCGCCCGGCGCTTGGGGCGGGCGCCGGCCGCCAGACCGGTGCGGGCCAGGGACATACCCAGGCTGGAGGGGAGGGAGACCTCCAGACGCTTGCCGCCGACCTCGACGACGACGGTCTCCCGGCCGCTCTCCTCGTCCGCCTCGGTGTCCGCGGGCGCGGTGAAGGGCTTGATCTCGTTGACGAACTCCGTCTCGATCCACCGGGTGTGGACCGTGAACGGGTCGGTGGAGCCGGTCAGCTCGGGGGCGAAGGCCGCGTCGCGGACGACGGTGCGGTGGAAGGGGATGGCGGTGGCCATGCCCTCGACCGTGAACTCGTCCAGGGCGCGGGCCGCCCGCTGGAGGGCTTCCTTGCGGGTGCGGCCGGTGACGATCAGCTTCGCCAGCAGGGAGTCCCAGGCCGGGCCGATGACCGATCCGGACTCGACGCCGGCGTCCAGGCGCACGCCCGGGCCGGTGGGCGCGTCGAAGCGGGTGACGGTGCCGGGGGCGGGCAGGAAGCCGCGGCCGGGGTCCTCGCCGTTGATGCGGAACTCGAAGGAGTGGCCGCGCAGAACCGGGTCGTCGTAGCCCAGCTCCTCGCCGTCGGCGATGCGGAACATCTCCCGGACCAGGTCGATGCCGGCGACCTCCTCGGTGACCGGGTGCTCCACCTGCAGGCGGGTGTTGACCTCCAGGAAGGAGATCGTGCCGTCCATGCCGACCAGGAACTCCACCGTGCCGGCGCCGACGTAGCCGGCCTCCTTCAGGATCGCCTTCGACGACGCGTACAGCTCCGCCAGCTGGTCCTCGGACAGGAAGGGGGCCGGGGCCTCCTCGACCAGCTTCTGGTGACGGCGCTGCAGGGAGCAGTCACGGGTGGAGACGACGACCACGTTGCCATGCTGGTCGGCCAGGCACTGGGTCTCCACGTGGCGGGGCTTGTCCAGGTAGCGCTCGACGAAGCACTCCCCGCGGCCGAAGGCCGCCACGGCCTCGCGGACCGCGGAGTCGTACAGCTCCGGGACCTCTTCCAGGGTGCGGGCGACCTTCAGGCCGCGGCCGCCGCCGCCGAACGCCGCCTTGATCGCGATCGGCAGGCCGTGCTCCTTCGCGAAGGCCACGACCTCGTCCGCGCCCGAGACCGGGTCGGGGGTGCCGGCGACCAGGGGGGCGCCGGCCCGCTGGGCGATGTGCCTCGCCGCCACCTTGTCGCCCAGGTCGCGGATGGCGTGCGGGGGCGGGCCGATCCAGATCAGACCCGCGTCCAGGACCGCCTGCGCGAACTCCGCGCTCTCGGAGAGGAATCCGTAGCCGGGGTGGATGGCGTCCGCGCCCGACTCGCGCGCGGCCTTCAGGACCTTGGCGATGTCCAGATAGCTGGTCGCGGGGGTGTCACCACCCAGGGCGAACGCCTCATCAGCGGCGCGGACATGCAATGCGTCCCGGTCCGGGTCCGCGTAGACGGCCACGCTCGCGATCCCGGCGTCCCGGCAGGCCCGGGCCACGCGGACAGCGATTTCGCCACGGTTGGCGATGAGCACCTTGCGCACGATTGAGGCTCCCTCCTTGAAACAAGCCGAGTTTAGGGACTGCCGACACGGCACTTCGACCCGTCCCCAATGGTGAGCTTGCCCACACGGAGCGTGATTCGAGGCTCGCTCGAGCCGCGAAAGCCCTTGTAGTACCGCCCTGCGCAGGACTCCTGGGGGAAACCCTAGCCCTCCTGTGTGGTCAAGGTCTCTGTAAGAGCGTGCTGCGGGCCACTCGGTTTCTTTGTGGAGTCCCTACTAATGGCCCAATGATTCTTTGCTCGTGCCGGAACCCTTGTGGTGCGCATTACTCGTTAGTAGCGTTCCTGGAGTCTCGAACGTACTTGGGGTAACAGCTGTCCTGTGCGGCAGCGGTCGGAAGTGGGTGGGGACCGGTGACAGTGCGCAGGCCGGTGGCGTGGGTCGTGGCGGTCGTGCTCTTCGTGGAGGCGGTCGGCGTCGCGGCGCTCAACTGGTTCCTGGCGATCGTCGTCGACCGGCAGGACATGTCCCTCGCCGGTCTCGACCCGGACATGATGTCCGTCTCCTCGAAGATCGGCGGGGTCGTCTTCGGGCTGTACTTCGCGCTGTGCGGCCTGGTCGCGCTGCTCGTGGCGGTGCGCGACCGCGCTCCCGCGGGGCTCGGCCGGGTTCTGCTGATCAGCGCCGCCGTGGTGCACGGACTGCTCGGCGCCTTCACCTGGGGGCTGGTGGGGCCCGGCGCCTTCGTCTTCATGATCGTCGTACTGGGGCTCATCGTGCTGCTCCTGATGACGTACGACGCGCGCGAGGAGCCCGCCGCGTCCGGGCCGCGGCCCGAGGACGGCGGCAAGGGCGACGACGGCTCCCCGGTCAGCTCTCCGCCGGCGCCCACAACTCCGTGATGCCGGTCCCGAGCTCGGCGAGGAGCCGCCGCAGCAGGGGCAGGCTGAGGCCGATCACGTTGCCGTGGTCGCCGTCGATGCCGTCGATGAACGGCGCCGAGCGGCCGTCCAGGGTGAATGCCCCCGCGACGTACAGGGGCTCCCCGGAGGCCACGTAGGCGGCGATCTCGTCGTCGGTCGGCTCGCCGAAGCGGACGACGGTGGAGGCGATCGCCGAGACGTGGCGGCCGGAGGCGGTGTCCCAGACGCAGTGGCCGGTCTGCAGCGTGCCCGCCCGGCCGCGCATCGCCTTCCAGCGGGCGGTGGCCTCCTCGGCGTCGGCGGGCTTGCCGAGCGCCTGGCCGTCCAGGTCGAGCACCGAGTCGCAGCCGATCACCAGGGCGCCGTGCACCTCGGGCTTCGCGGCCACCACGGACGCCTTGGCCTCGGCCAGCGCGAGGGCCAGCTCGGCGGGGGTGGGGGCGGTGACGGCCTCCTCGTCGACGCCGCTCACCAGTACCTCGGGGGCGAGCCCGGCCTGGCGCAGCAGGCCGAGCCGGGCCGGGGACTGGGAGGCGAGGACGAGTCGGCGGCGGGGCCGGGCAGCAGTCATGGGGTCACATTAGCCACCGGGGCCGGGGCGGCTCACCCCAGGCCGAGGACGATCATCGCGAGGACCATGGCCAACGCCAGGAAGAGGCTCAGCCGCCGCAGCATGGCCTGCGTGTCGCGCAGTTCCTTGGGCGGCTCGTTCTCGGGGTCGGACCACAGCATGTCACTAGCGTGGGGCTTGGCCGGGGGGCGGGGCTTGAGTACGGGTACCTAATTTGGGGCGCGGGGTTGCAGCTGGAGTGCGCGGTTCCCCGCGCCCCTGGGATGACCAGCCTCAGGTCGGCCAGTAGGTGCGGCCCCATGCCGTCGGGCCGGGGTGGGGCAGCCGGTGGGTTGCGATGCGGGACGGGTCCGACCAGGCGTCGTGCGGGCGGTCGGTGGTGGACGGCTCGGCGGCCGCCGTCGCCGCGCGGGCCCGGACCACCGTCAGGGCGGCGGCGAGTTCTTCCGGGGTGGGGTTGCCCCGTACGACCTTGATGGTCACAGCGGCTCCTTACAGGGGGATGTTGCCGTGCTTCTTCGGGGGCAGGTTCTCCCGCTTGGTGCGCAGCTGGCGCAGGCCGCGGACGATGTGGCGGCGGGTGTCGGACGGCATGATCACCGCGTCGACGTAACCGCGCTCGGCCGCCGTGTAGGGGTTGAGGAGGGCGTCCTCGTACTCCTGGATCAGGCGGGCCCGGGTGGCCTCGGTGTCGTCACCGGCCTCGGCGATGGTGCGGCGGTGCAGGATGTTGACCGCGCCCTGGGCGCCCATGACGGCGATCTGGGCGGTGGGCCAGGCCAGGTTGAGGTCGGCGCCCAGGTGCTTGGAGCCCATGACGTCGTAGGCGCCGCCGAAGGCCTTGCGGGTGATGACCGTGATCAGCGGGACCGTGGCCTCGGCGTACGCGAAGATCAGCTTGGCGCCGCGGCGGATGATGCCGTCGTGCTCCTGGTCCACGCCCGGCAGGAAGCCGGGGACGTCCACGAAGGTGAGGACGGGCACGTTGAAGGCGTCGCAGGTGCGCACGAAGCGGGCCGCCTTCTCGGAGGCGGTGATGTCCAGGCACCCGGCGAACTGCATCGGCTGGTTGGCGACAATGCCCACCGGGCGGCCCTCGACCCGGCCGAAGCCGGTGAGGATGTTCGGCGCGAAGAGGGGCTGGGTCTCGAAGAACTCGGCGTCGTCCAGGACGTGCTCGATGACGGTGTGCATGTCGTACGGCTGGTTCGCCGAGTCCGGGACGATCGTGTCCAGCTCCGCGTCCTCGTCCGTGACCGCGAGGTCCGCCTCCTCCGGGAAGGCGGGGGGTTCGGAGAGGTTGTTGGACGGCAGGTAAGACAGGAGCTGCTTGACGTACTCGACGGCGTCCTTCTCGTCGCCCGCCATGTGGTGGGCCACGCCCGACGTGGAGTTGTGGGTGCGGGCGCCGCCCAGCTCCTCGAAGCCGACGTCCTCGCCGGTGACGGTCTTGATGACGTCGGGCCCGGTGATGAACATGTGGCTGGTCTGGTCGACCATCACCGTGAAGTCGGTGATCGCGGGGGAGTACACCGCGCCGCCCGCGCAGGGGCCGACGACCAGGCTGATCTGCGGGATCACGCCGGAGGCGTGGGTGTTGCGGCGGAAGATCTCGCCGTAGGCGCCGAGGGAGGCCACGCCCTCCTGGATTCGGGCGCCGCCCGAGTCGTTGATGCCGACGACCGGGCAGCCGGTCTTCAGCGCGAAGTCCATCACCTTGACGATCTTCTGGCCGTAGACCTCGCCCAGCGCGCCGCCGAAGACGGTGAAGTCCTGGGAGAAGACCGCGACGGGACGGCCGTCGACGGTGCCGTAGCCGGTGACGACGCCGTCGCCGTAGGGGCGGTTGGCGTCCAGGCCGAAGTTGGTGGAGCGGTGCCGGGCGAACTCGTCCAGCTCGACGAAGGAACCCTCGTCGAGGAGGAGTCCGATGCGTTCACGAGCCGTCAGCTTGCCCTTGGCGTGCTGCTTTTCGACGGCGCGTGCGGAGCCGGCGTGTGTCGCCTCCTCGATACGGCGCCTGAGATCCGCGAGCTTGCCCGCGGTCGTGTGGATGTCGGGCTGCTGCTCTTCCGGCTCGGACATCGGGATGCGGCTCCCTGCCTGCTCAAAAGGGGGGACGGTTACTCGTTCGTAGAGTAGTAGGGGCCCTTCCGATCGGCAGTGCGGTGTTTCCCACACCTAGGGTGGGTTGCATGACGCCCCGAGATTCCTCCGACTCCCCGAACGACGCCTCGAACGACGCCTCGAACGGCCGGTGGTCCGACCTGGACCGGCCGCCCCTCAGCAGCGTGTCCCTGCGCCGGGGCCTGGTGCGGGAGGGAGGCCTGTGGCGGCAGGTGGATGTCGTGCAGCGCACCGGGTCCACCAACTCCGACCTCGTGGCCCGGGCCGCCGAGGGCGACCTGGCGGAGGGTGTCGTCCTCGTCGCCGAGGAGCAGAGCGCCGCACGAGGGCGCCTGGACCGGCAGTGGACGGCGCCGCCGCGCTCCGGGCTCTTCTTCTCCGTACTGCTGCGGCCCGCCGAGATCCCCGTGGACCGCTGGGGCTGGCTGCCGCTGCTCACCGGCGTCGCCGTGGCGACCGGCCTGTCCCGCGTGGCCGGCGTCGACACGGCTCTGAAGTGGCCCAACGACCTGCTGGTGACCGTCGGCGACGAGGAGCGCAAGGCCGGCGGCATCCTGGCCGAGCGGGCCGGCCCCGACGGCGTCGTCATCGGCGTCGGCATCAACGTCTCGCTCCGCGCCGGGGAGCTGCCGGTCGCGCGGGCCGGGTCGCTGGCGCTGGCCGGGGCCGCCAACACCGACCGGGACCCGCTGCTGCGCGGGGTGCTGCGGTCGCTGGAGGACTGGTACGGGCGCTGGCGCGAGGCCGGCGGCGACCCGGCGGCCAGCGGGCTCCAGGAGACGTACGCGGCGGGGTGCGCGACCCTCGGGCGCATGGTGCGGGCCGAGCTGCCCGGCGATCGGTCGCTCGTGGGGGAGGCGGTGGCCGTGGACGGCGACGGGCGGCTGGTGCTGGCGACGGAGGCGGGGGTGCAGGAGCCGGTGGGGGCGGGCGACATCGTGCACCTGCGGTTGGCGTGAGCCCCGATGCGGGGGAGGGTCGGGGGCAGGGGCCGCGCGAGGACCGCGGCCCCGGGGCCCGTGCGGAGCTGGACGCACGGGAGTGAGCTGGGGCACACCTGACGTAAAGTTGGGGCCGGTCGAACCTGACCGCGGAAGATCGGAAGGGCAACAGGCGTGACCGTCGACGACACCGGCTCCGGCGCGGACGGGGACGGCCGGGTGGACCCCGAGCCCGCCCCGGACTCCGCCGACCCCGGCGAGGACCCCCTCGCGCTACGCCTGGAGGGGCTCATCCTGGGCGCCGAGCGCCGGTACACGCCCTTCCAGGCCGCCCGCAGCGCGGGCGTCTCCATGGAGCTGGCCTCGCGGTTCTGGCGGGCCATGGGGTTCGCCGACATCGGTCAGGCCAAGGCGCTCACCGAGGCCGACGTCCTCGCCCTCAGGCGACTGGCCGGTCTGGTGGAGGCGGGGCTGCTCAGCGAGGCGATGGCCGTCCAGGTCGCCCGGTCCACGGGGCAGACCACCGCCCGGTTGGCCGAGTGGCAGATCGACTCCTTCCTGGAGGGCCTGACCGAGCCCCCCGAGCCCGGGATGACGCGCACCGAGGTGACGTATCCCATCGTCGAACTGCTCCTGCCCGAGCTGCAGGAGTTCCTGGTCTACGTCTGGCGGCGCCAGCTCGCCGCGTCGGCCGGCCGGGTCATCCAGGCCGGGGACGACGAGGAGATGGTGGACCGGCGGCTCGCGGTCGGCTTCGCGGACCTGGTCGGCTTCACGCGGCTGACCCGGCGGATGGAGGAGGAGGAGCTCGGCGAGCTGGTCGAGGCCTTCGAGACCACCTCCGCCGACCTGGTGGCCGCGCGCGGCGGACGGCTGGTCAAGACCCTCGGCGACGAGGTGCTCTACGCCGCCGACGACGCCGGTACGGCCGCCGAGATCGCGCTGCTCCTCGTCGAGACGATGGCCCACGACGAGACCATGCCGGAGCTGCGCGTCGGCATCGCCTTCGGCACGGTCACCACCCGGATGGGTGATGTCTTCGGCACCACCGTCAACCTGGCCTCACGGCTCACCTCGATAGCGCCCAAGGACGCCGTGCTCGTCGACTCCGCCTTCGCGGAGGAGCTGATCCGCACCGGGGACGCCCCCGCCTCGGAGGCCGCGGCCGCCGAGGAAGCGGCCGCCGCGGAGAAGGAGGGCGAGGAGCCGCCGGTGTACCGCTTCGCGCTCCAGCCGATGTGGCAGCGTCCGGTGCGCGGTCTGGGCGTGGTCGAGCCGTGGCTGCTCACGCGCCGGGGCGACGGCGGCGGGGAAGCGTAGAACGCCGGGCGCGGAGGCGGGGTGTTCAGCCGCCGAGCAGGTCGACGCAGAGGCCGATGACCGGCACGCACAGGCCCGGGTCGTCGGGTTCCGGCGCCGGTGCGGGGGCCGACGGCGTGCTGTGGCCCGGTGGCGGGGCCGGCGGTGTGGAGTGCGGCGCGGGCCGGTCGGAACGCGACGGCTGCGGGCTGCCCGGGGCGCGATCCCGCTCTCCCTCGCCTTCCCGCTCCTGTTCCCGCCCTTCCCCCGGCCGCCCGCCCTCGGAGGCGTCCGGGGCGCCCTGAGCGCCCGGCCCGGTCGTCGAGGCGGGGAGCGGGGCCGGTGGGCCGCTCGCGGCGGGGTCCGGTACGAGATCGGGTATGAGGCCCGGTTCGGGGGAGCCGCTCAGGCCGCCCATGGCAGACGTCGCCGAAGGGCTCGCCCCGGGCGTCCCGCCGTCGGCGCCCGTGGCGGTGGACGCCGTCGCCCGGTCGTCCGGGGCCGTGTCCCGGCCGCCGTCCACACGCGGTGCCGCCTCGGCGCCGTAGCCGACGCCTCCGTCACCGCCCGGCTCGGGCAGCAGGCGTACGACGCTCAGGGCGGCGGCCGCCAGGGCGAGGCCGCCCGCGACCAGCAGTACCTTGCGGGGGCGGGGTCTGCGGTGCCGGCCGCGGCGCCACCACGCGGACCGGGGCTCGGTCCGTACGTCGGTGGCCGTGCCGGTGGCCGGACCGCCGGTCGTCGGTGTGCTGGTCGTCGTCATGGTCCCTCCCCGGTGCGCACGCGCCCCCGCTGCGCCGTGGCGGAGCGAGGCTACGGTCTGCCGTCGGCCGGGGTGGGCCGGTCGGCCGTATGTCACTCGAACGGGTGGGCGGGGGTCGGTGCGGGGAGTGGCGCGTCCGGGCTTCCCCCGCGCGGGCCCGCCTGCGATGATCGGGCGGTCGACTTGTTAACACGCGTTAACCGGAGGGTGTCATGAGCGAGGAGCGGTTCGGAGAGTTCGTCCTGGTGCGGCGGCACGGGGACGGGCATGTCGCGGAGCTCGCGCTCGACCGGCCGAAGGCCATGAACGCCGTCTCGACCGCCATGGCCCGGTCCCTGAGCGCGGCCTGCGCGGCGCTGGGCGAGGACCGCGACGTCCGGGTGGTGGTGCTGACCTCGACCCACGAGCGGGCGTTCTGCGTCGGGGCGGACCTGAAGGAGCGCAACACCTTCTCCGACGCCGATCTGCTGCGCCAGCGGCCGGTGACGCGGGGGGCGTACACGGCGGTGCTCGAACTGCCGCAGCCGACGGTCGCGGCCGTGCACGGGTTCGCGCTGGGCGGCGGGTTCGAGCTGGCGCTGTCCTGCGACGTGATCGTGGCCGACCCCACGGCCGTGGTGGGGCTGCCGGAGGTGTCGGTGGGCGTGATCCCCGGCGGCGGTGGTACGCAGCTGCTGCCGCGCCGGGTGGGGGCGGCACGCGCGGCCGAGCTGGTGTTCACGGCGCGGCGGGTGGCGGCCGGGGAGGCGCGCGAGCTGGGGCTCGTGGACCAGTTGGCGGAGGAGGGCCGGGACCGGGAGGACGCCCTGGAGCTGGCCTCCCGGATGGCCGCGAACTCACCCGTGGGCCTGCGCGCCGCCAAGCGCGCGCTGCGCCTCGGGCACGGCCTCGACCTGCGGGCGGGCCTCGAGGTCGAGGACGCGGCGTGGCGGTCGGTGGCGTTCTCGGGGGACCGCGCGGAGGGCGTGGCGGCGTTCAACGAGAAGCGCACGCCCCGCTGGCCGGGCGAGTAGGCCCGACCGCCCGGGTGCGGCCCTCGTCCTCCGGCGCCAGCGGTCTCCGTCGCGCGGCGCGGCCCGGGCGCGCCGTCGGCCGCCCGCCCGGTGACGCGGGCTGCGGGCAGGCGCGGCTCGCCACCCTTCCTGGGGCCGCCTGCTGCGGCCCGGCCCGGCACCCGTCGGCCGCCGTCCTGTGCGGGCAGCCTGCGGGCGCGACTGGCGGCGCCGTCTGTCGTGAGTGGCGGTTGCCCGCTGTGGCCGGTGTGACCCGTCGTCGTGCGGCTTGGGCTGCCGCGCGCGTGGTCTGCGCGACCTGCGCGGTGGGCCGCCACCCGTGGCCACTGCCGTCCGGTCCCGTCGGGGCGTGAACGGGTGCGCGGCCGGCCGCCCGTCCGGCGTTGCGTGCTGCGGCCGGACGGGCCCGGCACCCGTCGGCCGCCGTCCTGTGCGGGCGGTCTGCGGGCGCGACTCACGGCGCCGTCCGGCGCCGTCTGTCGTGGCCGCTCGGCGGTCCGTCGTGGGCCGTGTGGTCCGCCGTCGTGCGGGTGGGCCGTCGCTGGCGTGCTCTGTGGACCGGTCCTCGGCAGGGCGTCCACCTCGGTCGACAATCGCCCGGTTCGCCCCGTTTGAGTAACGTTTCTTCGTTAATTTCCCTAGCCTGGAGTGATGGGTGACGACAGGCGGCTCGCGGCCGTGGTGGCGCTTGCGCAGGGGATGGCGGCCGCGCACAGCGCGCGGGAGGCGTGGCGGGCGGCGGCCGTCGGCGGGTGTCTGGCGCTGGGCGGGAGCTTCGCCGCGCTGTCGGTGTGGGAGCGGGAGCTGGGCCGGCTGCGGGTGCTCGTGAACGTCGGGCGGCGCGCCGAGGACGAGGAGGAGTTCCCCGAGGACGAGTCCTACCCCGTGCACCAGTTCGCGGAGATCACCGAGTTCCTGCACGAGCGCTGGGCGGGAGGCGGCGAGCCCGACGCCTGGGTCGAGACGGCCGAGGGGCCCGCCGCCGGGCGCCCCGGCTACGTCCACCAGCGCGTCGCCGCCCTGCGCCGCCGGGGCCGCGGCTGCTGCGTGGTCGCGCCGATCGTGCTGCACGGGCGGGCCTGGGGCGAGCTGTACGTGGCCCGGCCGGTGGGGGAGCGGGTCTTCGAGCGGGCCGACGCCGACTTCGCCACCGTACTGGCCTCCGTCGTCGCCGCCGGGATCGCGCAGACCGAGCGTCTGGAGGAGGTCCGGCGCCTCGCGTACACCGACGCGCTCACCGGGCTGGCCAACCGCCGCGCCGTCGACTCCGCGCTGGACGAGGCCGTCGAGCGGCACCGTGCGGAGGGCGTCGTCGTCAGCCTCGTCGTGTGCGACCTGAACGGCCTCAAGCGGGTCAACGACACGCACGGCCACGCCGTCGGGGACCGGCTCCTGGAGCGGTTCGGGTCGGTGCTGTCGCTGTGCGGGGCGATGCTGCCGGGGGCGCTCGCGGCGCGGCTCGGCGGGGACGAGTTCTGTCTGCTCGCGGTCGGGCCGCCCGCCGACGCGGTGGTCAAGGCGGCCGAGGAGCTGTGCCGCCGGGCGGCCGAACTGGAGCTGGGCGACGGCGTGGCCTGCGGGGTCGCGTCCACGGAGGACCCGGTCGGGCCGGTGCGTTCCGCCCGCCGGCTGTTCCGGCTCGCGGACGCCGCCCAGTACCGCGCCAAGGCGGAGCGGGCGGCCGGGCCGGTCGTCGCGGGACGCGAGGGGCCCGACGACCCCGTCGTACGGCTCGCGGACGAGCCCTCCCGGGAGGAGGACGGGGAGCGCAGGCGGTTCCGGGGGCGGCACTCGCCGTGACGCCGAGCCGGTAAGGGGCGCAGCCCGCACGCATCCGTGACGTATCCCCTCGTGACATCATCGAATTCACTGCGTACGCTCCTGAATATGGATATGCACACTGTGGTGGTGGGGACGGCCGGTGTCACCGCGTCCGACGTCCTCGCCGTGGCGCGCGGCGGCGCCCGGATCGAACTCTCCGACGACGCGGTCGCCGCCCTGGCCGCGGCCCGCGGCATCGTGGACGCGCTGGCCGCCAAGCCGGACCCCGTGTACGGCGTCAGCACCGGCTTCGGAGCCCTGGCGACCCGGCACATCAGCCCCGACCTGAGGGCGCAGCTCCAGCGCAACATCGTCCGCTCGCACGCAGCCGGGATGGGCCCGCGCGTCGAACGCGAAGTGGTCCGCGCGCTGATGTTCCTGCGGCTGAAGACCGTCTGCTCCGGACACACCGGAGTCCGCCCCGAGGTCGCGCAGACCATGGCCGACGTGCTCAACGCCGGGATCACCCCGGTCGTGCACGAGTACGGCTCCCTCGGCTGCTCCGGCGACCTCGCCCCGCTGTCGCACTGCGCGCTCACCCTCATGGGCGAGGGCGACGCCGAGGGCCCCGACGGCAGCGTACGGCCGGCCGGTGAGCTGCTCGCCGAGCACGGGATCGCCCCGGTCGAGCTGCGCGAGAAGGAGGGCCTCGCCCTCCTCAACGGCACCGACGGCATGCTCGGCATGCTGGTCATGGCCCTCGCCGACCTCGACACCCTCTACAAGTCCGCCGACATCACCGCCGCGCTGACCATGGAGGCCCTGCTCGGCACCGACAAGGTGCTCGCCCCCGAGCTGCACGCCATCCGCCCGCACCCGGGGCAGGCGGCCAGCGCCGCCAACATGGCCGCCGTGCTCAAGGGCTCGGGCCTGACCGGCCACCACCAGGACGACGCCCCCCGCGTCCAGGACGCCTACTCGGTGCGCTGTGCCCCGCAGGTCGCGGGCGCCGGACGCGACACCATGGCGCACGCCGGTCTCGTCGCCGAGCGGGAGCTGGCCGCCGCCGTGGACAACCCCGTGGTCCTGCCCGACGGGCGGGTGGAGTCCAACGGCAACTTCCACGGCGCCCCGGTCGCCTACGTCCTGGACTTCCTCGCCGTCGCCGTCGCCGACCTCGGCTCCATCGCCGAGCGCCGCACCGACCGGCTCCTCGACAAGAACCGCAGCCACGGCCTGCCGCCGTTCCTCGCCGACGACGCGGGCGTCGACTCCGGCCTGATGATCGCCCAGTACACGCAGGCCGCCCTGGTCAGCGAGCTGAAGCGGCTCGCCGTACCGGCCTCGGCGGACTCCATCCCGTCCTCCGCCATGCAGGAGGACCACGTGTCGATGGGCTGGTCGGCGGCGCGCAAGCTGCGTACGGCCGTGGACAACCTCACCCGTGTGATCGCCGTCGAGCTGTACGCCGCCACCCGCGCGATCCAGCTCCGCGAGGGCCTGACCCCGGCCCCGGCCTCCCGCGCCGTCATCGAGGCCGTACGGGCGGCCGGTGTCGAGGGCCCCGGCCCGGACCGCTACCTGGCGCCCGACCTCGCCGCGGCGGACGCGTTCGTGCGCGCCGGGCACCTGGTCGCGGCCGCGGAGACGGTCACGGGGCCGCTGCGCTAGCGGGCGGCGGGGACATGACCGAGGGGGCCCGGCGCGACGCCGGGCCCCCTCGGGCCGTCTCCGGACGCTCTGGAGGGAACGTCAAGTCTTGTTAAAGGCCGAGGCGTTCCCGGCGGACCGAGTAGCCCACGAAGCCGGCGCCGAGGCCGAGGCAGAGGGCGCCGCCGACGACGTACGGCGTGCTGTCGAAACTGCCGGTGTCGGCCAGCCGGGTCGTGCCCTCGCCGGTCGCCGCCGTGTCCGTGGAGGTGTCCGTGGACGCCGCTCTCGCCTGGGCCGTGACCTGGGGAGACGGCGTCGCGGCCGCGGACTCGAGGACCGGTGTCTCGGGTGTCGCGTTGGCCGACGGGACGAACCACAGGGCACACAGCAGACCGCCCGCGGCGGTGGCGGTCAGCAAGGAACGGCGAGCGGATGACACGGAATATCGATCCCCTTGTGGCGCTGGCGAATTGGCCGTGTGGGCAGATGTTAGTGAAAGGCGCGGGTCACAGGAAAGTCACGGGAGGGATCGGTCTTACGCTCCGGGCATGAGCACTCCAGAGACATCACGGTTTGTACGGATTCGCGTCGAGCTGGTTCTCGAGATCGACGACGAGGAGGCCGTCACCGGGGCCGCGCTGCAGGCCCTCGCCGACGACACCGACATGTCCGACGCGGAACGGACCGACTCCGAGCGGGCTGTGACGGAGGACACCGCCGAGGCCATGGCGCACCTCGTGGACCCGTTCGACCTGGTGGGCGCGGTGCCCGGGGTCGAGCTCCGCCAGGCCTCCTGGAGCAGTGAGCAGATCGACTACGACCCCGACTCGCCCGAGTGGGACCTCGACGAGGATGATGACGACGAGAACGACCCGGAAGACGATGAAATGACGGTCGGCTGACGCGGTGTGGGGAAATTCCTGACCCCGGACGGCAACCGCCGGCCGGGGTTTCGTCGTCTCACGGTGCGCACAGACCGACACCTCCCCGCACCGCCCCCGCCCTCGGCGGCGAAACGTGGCATGCCCCACACCCGTGAGCGATGTGGAACGGGACGAACCGGTCGTAGCGTTGAAAGTTATTGACGGGGTATCTCGGGGTTTCGGGAATCGGCAACGATGGAGAAGCGTGTGATGACGGACGGTAAGCGGCGCAAGGGCCTGGCGGCCGCGTCCGCACTGCTCGGCGGTGTGCTGGTGCTCTCGGCATGTTCCAGTAGCGACGCCGACACCTCCGGGGGTGGGGACGGCAAGACCTCGCAGGCCGAGGTCGACGAAGCGGCGGCCAAGAAGACGTCCGAGGCCCAGATCAAGATCACGCCCAAGGGCGGCTCGGACAACGCCTCCATCAACAACTCCGCCGGTGTCACCGTGAGCAAGGGCACGCTCACCGAGGTGAAGATGACCGCCTCGGACGGCACCGTGGTCAAGGGCGAGATATCCGCCGACAAGACCAGCTGGAAGCCCAGCGGGCAGCTGGAGCGCGCCACCAAGTACTCGATCTCGGCGACCGCGCAGGACTCCGAGGGCCGCGCCGCCCACGAGAACACCTCGTTCACCACGGTCTCGCCCCAGAACAGCTTCATCGGGACCTTCACCCCGGACGACGGCAAGACCGTCGGCGTCGGGATGCCCGTGTCGATCAACTTCGACAAGGAGATCACCGACAAGGCCGCCGTCCAGAAGGGCATCACGGTCAACAGCAGCAGCGGCCAGGAGGTCGCCTGCCACTGGTTCTCCACCCAGCGCATGGACTGCCGCCCCAAGGACTACTGGCAGGAGGGCTCGACCGTCACCCTCAAGCTGGCGCTCGACGGGGTCGAGGGCGCCGACGGCGTCTACGGCGTCCAGCAGAAGTCGGTCACCTTCAAGATCGGCCGCAACCAGGTCTCCTACGTCGACGCGAAGACCAAGCAGATGAAGGTCACGCAGGACGGCAAGACCATCAAGACCATCCCGATCTCCGCGGGCTCCCCGGAGAACAAGACCTACGAAGGCCAGATGGTGATCTCCGAGAAGTTCAAGGAGACCCGGATGGACGGCTCGACCGTCGGCTTCACCGACGACGACGGCAAGGGCGAGTACGACATCAAGGACGTGCCGCACGCCATGCGCCTGAGCACCTCCGGCACCTTCATCCACGGCAACTACTGGGGCAAGGGCATCTTCGGCAGCGTCAACACCAGCCACGGCTGCGTCGGCCTGCAGGACGCCAAGGGTGCCAACGACCCGAACACGCCGGGCGCCTGGTTCTACAACAACTCGATCATCGGTGACGTGGTCGTCGTCCAGAACACCGGCGACAAGACCATCGCCCCGGACAACGGCCTCAACGGCTGGAACATGGACTGGGCCCAGTGGAAGGCGGGTTCGGCGGTCTGACGCCGAACTCTCCGAGAGCCGCCGGTACTTCGCACGGGCGCCCGCCACCCCTCGACGGGGCGGCGGGCGTTCGTCGTTGTCCGGGCTTCTCATCCTCCTCTTACGCGACCCTTATCCCGGCATCACGGGCCGTGCCTAGCTTGCGCCCATGTTCTTCACCTACCTGAGGCGCGAGCTGCGCCGCCGCAGAAAGGCGGCCCTCGTCGTCGCCTCCGGACTGGCCCTGGGTATCGCGCTGGTCATCGTCGTCGACTCGGTCTCCTCCGGTATGGGCAGGGCCCAGGACAAGGTCCTGCAGTCCCTGTACGGGCTCGGCACGGACATGACGGTCACCAAGGCCGCCGAGGCGTCCTCCGGAAGCACCGCCGAACGGCCGCGCTTCCGCTTCGACGCGCAGGACGACGGCTCCGAGGAGGAGCAGAGCACCGACCGCGTCATGGTGCAGGGCTTCCAGACGCTGGCGAGTTCCACCGTCGGCAAGGTCGCCGGGCAGAGCGGTGTCGCCGACGCGGTGGGCGGTCTGAGCCTCCAGGTCGTCAAGGTCAGCGGCGAGTTCTCGCGCGGCCAGTTCAAGCAGGACGCCTCCGGGGGCGGCGCGGGCGGCACGGGCCAGGGCGGCGGCCCGGGCGGCGGCCAGTCCCCGCAGGGCCGCGTCCAGGGCGGCGGCGCCGACTTCGACGTCAACAGCTACTCCGTCTACGGCACCGACGTCACCGAGCCCGCCCTAGGCCCGCTGACCACGTCCACCATCACCAGCGGACGCACCTTCAAGGCGTCGGAGACCGACGCCAAGGTCGCCGTCGCCGACTCGGCGTACGCCAAGGAGAAGAAGCTCAAGACCGGCAGCACGGTCACCGTCAAGGACACGAAGTTCGAGATCGTCGGCATCGCCACGGCCGACAGCGGTGACGCGGCGGCCAACCTCTACGTGCCGCTGAAGCAGGCCCAGACGCTGGGGGACGCGAAGGACGAGGTCACCACGATCTACGTCAAGGCGACCGACTCGCAGCGGATCGACGGCGTCAAGTCCGCGATCCAGCAGAACATCCCGGGTACGACGGTCACCACCTCCGCCGACCTCGCCGACACCGTCTCCGGCTCCCTGTCCACCGCCTCCTCGCTCGCGACCGGCGTCGGCAAGTGGCTGTCGGTCGTCGTCCTGGCGGCGGCCTTCCTGGTCGCCGGTCTGCTCACCTCCTCCGCCGTCTCCCGCCGGGTGCGCGAGTTCGGCACGCTCAAGGCGCTCGGCTGGCGCTCGGGCCGGGTCACCCGGCAGGTGATCGGCGAGGCCGTCGTCAACGGCCTGGTCGGCGGCGCCCTCGGCATCGCGCTGGGCCTCGCGGGCGCCTACGCCGTCACCGCCGTCAGCCCGACCCTGCAGGCCCAACTGGGCGGCGGTGCGGGCGGCGGCGGTGGCGCGGGCGGGCCCGGCGGCCTCGGCGGGGGCGGGGGCGGCATGGGCGGGCCCGGCCGGCAGGCCGCCGCCAAGACCCTGGACATCGCGCTGACCGCACCCGTCAGCCTCACCACCATCGCCCTCGCGGTGGCCCTCGCCGTGGCCGGCGGACTCGTCGCCGGGGGCTTCGGCGGCTGGCGCGCCTCGCGCCTGCGCCCGGCGGACGCCCTGCGCCGCGTCGAGTAGCGCCCCCCTTCCCCGTACTCCAGGAGTTGCACCATGTACGAACTCAGCGGCGTCACCAAGCACTACACCCGCGGCAAGGCCACCGTGCACGCCCTCGACGGCGTCGACCTGACCATCGCCGACGGCGACCGGCTCGTCATCCAGGGCCCCACGGGCGGCGGCAAGTCCACCCTGCTCCAGATGCTCGGCGCCCTCGACCGGCCCAGCTCGGGCCGGATCGTCCTCGACGGCACCGACCTCGCCACGCTCCCGGAGGCCAGGCTGACCCGGGTGCGCAGCGAGAGCATCGGCTTCGTCTTCCAGTCCTTCAATCTGATCCCGACCCTGACCGCCCAGGAGAACGTAGAGACCGCCCTGGTCCCGCTCTGCGTCAAGGCGAAGGAGCGGCGCGAGAAGGCCGCCGAGGCCCTGGCCTCAGTCGGCCTCGGTGAACGCCTCGGCCACCTCCCCGGTGAGATGTCCGGCGGTCAGCAGCAGCGCGTCGCGATCGCCCGCGCCCTGGTGAAGCAGCCCAAGGTGCTCCTCGCCGACGAACCCACCGGAAACCTCGACGAGTCGACCCGCGACGAGATCATGGACGTACTCGACCGCATGTGGAAGGAGCTGGGCCTCACCTTCGTCATGGTCACCCACGACTCGGCGATCGCCAGGAAGGCCCCCCGCGTGGCCACCATCCGCAAGGGCCGCATCACCGTCAAGGAGAACGCCTCGGCGTGACGGCGTGCGGCCGATGACGGGCCGTCAGTCGGTGTAGTTCTTCCCCGGGGGCCGGCCGGGCACCGGCTTGCCGACGAGGGCGACCGGGGTGAACAGGCTGAAGTGGCTCAGGGCCATGGTGAGGTGCCAGATCTCGTCGGTGCCGTAGTGCCGGGACAGCCGGGCGAACAGGTCGTCACTCACCCGGTCCCCGAACGGGTTCGGGGTGAGGACGGCCTCCGCGAGTTCCAGCGCGGCACGCTCGGGAGCGGTGAAGCAGGGGGCGCTCTGCCAGGTTGCCGCTTCTACGGCAAGTCGCACCTGAGCGACATTGAACGCGGGGAGCGCAGGATGCCGTCGGACCTGGCGCGGCACGTGGACCGGGTACTGGGGACGGACGGGTTCTTCGAGCGGCGGTGCGAGGATGTGCGGAAGGCGCGGCGGGGGCCGCATGCCGCGTACTTCGAGAAGGTCCTGGAGACGGAGCGGCACGCCGAGTCCATCGAGGAGTGGTGCCCCAGCACGTTCCCCGGGCTGCTCCAGACGGCCCCTTACGCGCGAGCCCTCGTGCGCGCCGCCCACCCGCAGGCCGTCGAGGAGTGGGTGGAGGAGAAGGTGCAGGCCCGGCTGGCCCGGGCCCGCCTCTTCGAAGACGACCACACCACCCCGGAGTACTGGGCGATCCTGCACGAATCGCTGCTGCTCGATCCGATCGTGCCTCCCGGGGAAATGGCCGAACAACTCGGCCGGGTCGTGGAGCTGTCCGAGCGCCGGCGCATCGTTCCGCAGATCCTCCCGCGGACATGCGGCCCGCACCCCTTCATGGTGGGCACCGCCAAGCTGATGACCTTCCCGGACGCTCCACCGCTCGTCTACACGGAGTCGCTGCACAACGGTGTCACTCTCGACGATCCGGCGCTCGTGGAGGAGTACCGCAAGTCGTACGATCGGCTCAGGGCCGTCGCACTGTCACCGGAGACGTCCCTGGCCCGGATCGAGGCAGCGGCAGGGGACTATCGAAATGGCAAGCAACCGGATCGACTTGAGTGACGCGCTCTGGACGAAGAGCAGCTACAGCAACGGTGACGGCGGGGAGTGCGTCGAGGTGGCGAGCGACTTCCCCGGCGCTGCCCTGTGGCGCAAGTCGACCTACAGCAACGGCGACGGCGGCGACTGCGTCGAGGTCGCCGACGGCATCCCCGGCCTGGTCCCCGTCCGGGACTCCAAGGTCTCCCGCGGCGGCGACGGGGACGGTCCCGTCCTCCTCCTGACCGCCCGCGCCTGGGCACCCTTCGTCACGGCGCTGAGCCGGGGCACCCTCACGGTGTGAGGCCAAGCCCTCCCACACCTGTGCCCCTCGCCCCCGCTCACGGCGGTACCGACCCGTCTGAGTGGCTTCGCCGGGACGGAGCGGCGCGCTGTAGCCGCCCGCCCGGCCGACCCTGTCATCCCTGGGACGTCACTCAGGACGCGGGAAGGCTGGAAACGGTGGTTGGGCGAAGGGGACATCTCAAGGCCGGTGCCGTAGGAGGCGCCGCGCTGCCGACCCGCGGCTACCACGACGGGCACGGCCGCCACGACCACGGCGGGTGAGGACCGCGGCGGGCCCCGGTGAAGCGTGCTCAGTGCAGCAGGAGGTCGACGGCGATCGCCAGGCGTTCGAGGTAGAACTCGCGGGACGCGGCCTGGTGCTTGAGGCCGATCGACGTGCTGATCATCGTCTGGGCGACGGGGAGGGCCCCCTCTCGTCCCGACTCGGCGGAGATCGCCTCCGTGATCAGTTCCTCGAAGCGCCGCGGCGCGGTCTCCACGACCTCTCCGAGGATGCCGGGGTTGTCCTCGATGACCGCGGCGGCGTCGCGTGCCAGCGGGCCGATGTAGCGGCCCGCCCACTGGTCGAACGCCTCGACGAGGCGCTCCGCGAGGGGGCGGCCGCTGTCGGCCAGGACCTGTTCGACCGCGGTGATGTCCCGCTCCAGGGCCTGGCCGACGGCGGCACGGAACAGCGTCTCCTTCGAGGAGAAGAGGAAGTAGAGCCCGGGTCGGGAGATGCGGGCCGCCCGTGCCACCTCCTCCATCGTGGTCTTGCGGTAACCGAATCGCGCGAACGTGGCCATGGCGGACTCCAGTACCGCGGTGCGACGGCCGGTGTCGGCGACGGTCGACGGCGCGTGGCCGGCATCGGGACTGCTCATGGAGCGAGCGTACGAGCAGGATACGGACTATACAAATCAAGTCCAGTGCGTATAGTTGCCGCCCATGAGTGCTCGCCGGCTCGTCACCACGCCCTTCACCTCCTCCAGCACCGCGGACGAGGTGCTGAGAGGCGTCGACCTCACCGGCGTCCGCGCGATCGTGACGGGGGCTTCCTCCGGACTCGGCGTCGAGACGGCTCGTGCGCTGACCGCGGCCGGGGCGGAGGTGACGCTCGCGGTCCGGAACACGGCGGCGGGCGACGCCGTCGCCGAGACGATCGCGAAGACGACCGGAGGGATCCGGCCCCGCGTCGTCCGGCTCGATCTCGCCGACCGGGCCACCGTCACACGGTTCGTCGACGCGTGGGACGGCCCGCTCCACCTGCTCGTCAACAACGCCGGCGTCGTCACCGGTGGCCCCGAGCGGACCCGCGAGGGCTGGGAGCTGCAATTCGCGACGAACCATCTCGGCCACTTCGCGCTGGCCACCGGCCTGCGCCACGCCCTGGCCCGGGGAGCGGCCGACCGCGGTGGAGCGCGGATCGTCTCGGTCAGTTCGACGGCGCACATGCGGTCCGGCGTCGACTTCGACGACCTCCACTTCGAGCGCCGCGGCTACGACCCGCAGATCGCCTACGCCCAGTCGAAGACGGCCAACTCCCTCTTCGCCGTCGAGGCAAGCCGTCTGTGGGCGTCCGACGGGATCGTCGCCAACGCGGTGAACCCCGGCGGTGTCGCGACGGGGCTGCAGCGGAACTTCACGCCGGAACAGAAGGCGTCGCTCGACGCGGCCGAGGCCGCCGGAGTCTTCACGTACAAGACGGTCGAGCAGGGCGCCGCCACCAGCGTCGTCGCGGCCGTCGCCCCCGAGTTCGCCCGTTCCGGCGGCCACTACCTCGACGACGGGCAGGAGGCCTACACGGTGCCGAACGACGCCGACCTCGGGCAGCACCCGCACGGCGTCAAGGAATGGGCGCTCGACCCCGCCGCCGCCGAGCGCCTCTGGACCGTCTCGACCGACCTGCTCCGGCTGCGACCGGCCGGCTGACCCGTGGGAGCCGGCCGCTCACGCCGGCAGTGACGCCGCCGCGTCCGTCCCCCAGCTCGCCAGCAGGCGCAGCGCGTCCGCCGACGGGGAGCCGGGCTCCGCGTGGTACGTGACGAAGGCCTGCTCGTCGTCGTCGACCAGGCGGAACGTCTCGAAGGACAGGGTCAGGTCACCGACCAGCGGGTGCCGCATCCGCTTGACGCCGTAGCTCTTCTCCTTGACGTCGTGCGTGGCCCACAGGCGGCGGAACTCCTCGCTCTTCACCGAGAGTTCGCCGACCAGCGCGGACAGCCGCGGGTCGTCGGGATGGCGGCCCGCGTCCATGCGCAGGAAGCTGACCATGTCGTACGCCTTCTGGTCCCAGTCGACGAACAGCTCGCGGTAGTCCGGGTTCAGGAAGACCAGCCGGGCCCAGTTCCGCTCGGCGGCCGGCAGCTTGCCCCAGTCGCCGAAGAGGGCCGCGGCCATCCGGTTCCAGGCGAGGATCTCGGAGCGGCGGCCCGACACGTACGCGGGCACCGTGTCGATCGACTCCAGCAGCTGCAGCAGCGCCACCCGCACCGGCTGCTTGCCCCGCGCGGCCCCGGCCCGCCGGCGCTGCTGCTTCGGCCGCGCCAGATGCGTCAGGTGCGCCTGCTCGGCGTCGGTCAGCCGCAGCGCCCGGGCGATGGCGTCCAGGACCTCCGCCGACACGTTCTGCCCGTTGCCCTGTTCGAGGCGCGTGTAGTACGCCACCGACACCCCGGCCAGCTGCGCCAGCTCCTCGCGCCGCAGCCCGGGCACCCTGCGCTGCCGTCCGTACGACTCCAGGCCCACGTCCTCCGGCTTGAGCCGGGCCCGCCGGGTGCGCAGGAACTCGCTCAGTTCGGCCCGCCGGTCAAGCTGTCCATCCATACCCCCCAGTATCACCGGACGTATTCCCGGTCGTACGCACACGAGCCTGTCCCCGCCAGTGGTACGCACGCCGGTCGTACGCAAAGCCGTGGTCTGGGTGGATCGGCGGGCGCCGGGCAGGGTGGAGGCATCACCCAGTCACGCGAAGAGAAATCCGGAGAACCCGGCATGACCACTGTCGCCGCGTACGCAGCACCCGCCGCCAAGGCGCCGCTGGAGCGCACCACCATCGAGCGGCGCGAGGTGCGTGAACACGACGTCCTGATCGACATCAAGTTCGCCGGCATCTGCCACTCCGACATCCACCAGGCCCGCGAGGGCTGGGGCGAGGCCATCTTCCCGATGGTCCCCGGCCACGAGATCGCGGGTGTCGTCTCCGAGGTCGGTCCCGGCGTCACCAGGTTCAAGGTCGGCGACCGCGTCGGCGTCGGCTGCATGGTCGACTCCTGCCGCGAGTGCGAGAACTGCAAGGCCGGCCGGGAGCAGTACTGCACCAACGGCAACGTGATGACCTACAACGCCGTCGGCAGGGACGGTGAGGTCACCTACGGCGGCTACTCCGAGAAGGTCGTCGTCGACGAGAACTTCGTCCTCGGCATCCCCGAGGGCATCTCCCTGGACGAGGCCGCGCCCCTGCTGTGCGCAGGCATCACCACGTACTCCCCGCTCAGGCGCTGGAACGCGGGCCCCGGCAAGAAGGTCGCCGTCGTCGGCCTGGGCGGCCTCGGCCACATGGCCGTCAAGCTCGCGCACGCCCTGGGCGCCGAGGTGACCGTGCTGTCGCAGTCCCTGCGCAAGAAGGACGACGGCCTGAAGCTGGGCGCCGACCACTACTACGCCACCAGCGACCCGGCCACCTTCGAGGAGCTGGCGGGCACCTTCGACCTGATCGTCTCCACGGTCTCCGCCCCGCTCGACTTCGGCGCCTACCTGGGACTGCTGAAGACGGAGGGCACGCTGGCCAACGTCGGCGCCCCCGAGGAGCCCGTCTCCCTCAACCTGTTCGCGCTGCTCGGCGGCGGCAAGTCCCTGACCGGCTCCATGATCGGCGGCATCGCCGAGACGCAGGAGATGCTGGACTTCTGCGCGGAGCACGGCATCGGCGCCGAGATCGAGCTGATCGCCGCCTCCGAGATCAACGAGGCCTACGAGCGCGTCCTGTCCAGCGACGTGCGCTACCGCTTCGTGATCGACACCGCGACGATCTGACCCCTCCCGGGAGAGTCCGGAGACGTTCTCATCCCCCGGGGGAGCCTGGAGACGTTCGCATTCCCCCGGGAGAGCCCGGAGAAAACTTTCCCGGATTCCTCCCCGCTCCCTGTCACACAGCCGCCCCGCCCCGGGTCATACCGCCACGACACACACGGCGGACGTCCGGGCGGGGCGGCCGTGCATCGGCACCGGCCCCGCTCCGACGGACGCCACGGACACCGGGAGCAGCCATGACGCACCACGCCTCGACCCCCAGCACGCCCCTCCTGGTCACCGGAGGCACCGGCACCCTCGGCGGACACGTCGTCCCGTTGCTGCGGGAGGCCGGCCGGGACATACGCGTCCTCACCCGCAGCCTCCGCCCCGACGCGGACGGCGTCACGTACGTCACCGGTGACCTGCGCACCGGTGAGGGCGTCGAGGCCGCCGTCGACGGCGTGCACACCGTGCTCCACCTGGCGGGCGGCCCCAAGGGCGACGACGAGGCGACCCGCACCCTGGTCCGCGCCGCCGCCCGCGCGGACGTACGGCACCTCGCGTACATCTCGGTCGTCGGAGCCGACCGCGTCCCCCTCGCCTGGCTGCGCACCAAGCTGGAGTCGGAGCGGGCCATCGCCGACTCGGGCCTCGGCTGGACGGTGCTGCGGGCGGCCCAGTTCCACGAGCTGACCCTGACGATGATCGAGAAGATGACCCGGCTGCCGGTGCTCCCGGTGCCCGGCGGGCTGCGTCTGCAACCGGTCGCCGCCCGCGAGGTCGCCGTACGCCTGGCCGAGCTGACGCTCGCCGAGCCGTCCGGCCGGGTGCCCGACATGACCGGCCCCGAGGTTCTCGATCTGGCCACGCTGGCCCGTTCCTATCTGGACCTGCGCGGCGGGCGCCGGCGCCCGAAGCTGCCGGTGCGCATTCCCGGGAAAGCGGGGCGCGCGTACCGTTCTGGCCGGAATCTCACCCTGGAAGACGCACTGGTCGGCAAGGTGACGTGGGCGGAATTCCTGGCGGAGAGGGTTGCTGTGTGATTGCTGTGTGAGTTCTCCGGACCTTTCTGGCTGAAAGTCGGCGCGGCAGAAGAATATGCGCATGACAACAATTGCAAAGTGGACCAAAACCTTCTCTCCCACCTCCGCAAAGGCTGCGGAAATACCGTTTCTGCAGTGGATTCCGGCGAGATGCTGAATGCGGCACACAGCATGCCCGCCGTATTCCGGCGGGCATTGCTCCGTCGCGTTCGCAAGGAGATGGCAGCGTGGTGCGAAGCAGGGCGAAGGCCGCGGCCGACGCCGCCGACCGGCTTCTGAAGGCAGGTCAGCTGCTGCGGAGGTCCCCGACCACCCTCGATCTGAGGGCCGTGTACCGCACGGACCAGAACGTCAACGACCGTCCTTATCGTGAGCGGTGGGCGCATGACAAAGTCGTGCGCTCCACCCACGGCGTCAACTGCACGGGATCGTGCTCGTGGAAGGTGTACGTCAAGGACGGTCTGATCACCTGGGAGACCCAGCAGACGGATTATCCGAGCGTCGGTCCCGACCGGCCCGAGTACGAGCCGCGCGGCTGCCCGCGCGGCGCTTCCTTTTCCTGGTACACCTACTCGCCCACCCGTGTTCGCCATCCGTTGGCCCGGGGCGTCCTCGTGGAAATGTACCGGGACGCCAAACGCCGGCACGGTGGCGACCCCGTGGCCGCCTGGGCCGAGCTGACCTCCGACCCCGAGAAACGGCGCCGCTACCAGTCGGCCCGCGGTCGCGGCGGCTTCGTCCGCGTCGACTGGGACGAGGCGATGGAGATCGCCGCCGCCGCCCAGGTGCACACCATCGCCGAGTACGGCCCCGACCGGGTCGCCGGGTTCTCCCCGATCCCCGCCATGTCCATGGCCTCGCACGCGGTCGGCGCCCGCTACCACTCCCTCATCGGCGCCCCGATGATCTCCTTCTACGACTGGTACGCCGACCTGCCGATCGCCTCTCCGCAGGTCTTCGGCGACCAGACCGACGTACCGGAGTCGGGCGACTGGTGGGACGCGGCCTACCTGATGCTGTGGGGCTCCAACGTCCCCGTCACCCGCACCCCCGACGCGCACTGGATGGCGGAGGCCCGCTACCGGGGCCAGAAGGTCGTCGTCGTCTCCCCGGACTACGCGGACGCCACCAAGTTCGCCGACGAGTGGCTGCACCCGCACCCCGGCACCGACGGGGCGCTCGCCATGGCCATGGGACACGTCCT
The DNA here is from genome assembly GCF_003950055.1 of Streptomyces sp. KPB2. Lineage (NCBI taxonomy): Bacteria > Bacillati > Actinomycetota > Actinomycetes > Kitasatosporales > Streptomycetaceae > Streptomyces > Streptomyces sp. KPB2. Next base: position 3,116,590 of record NZ_CP034353.1, on the reverse strand, counting down.
GCTCACCGAGTTCTTCGTGCGCCGTCAGGTCCCGTACTTCACCGACTACGTCAAGCGCTTCACCGACCTGCCCTTCCTCGTCGCCCTCGACGAGCACGCGGAGGGCCGCTGGACGCCCGGCAAGTTCGTCACCGCCGCCGACCTCGGGCTCGGCCGGCACGCCGACGCCGCGGCCCGGGCCTGGATGCCGGTGCTGATCGACGCCGACACCGACGACGTGGTCGTCCCGAACGGCACCCTCGGCGACCGGTGGGGCAAGGGCGGCGAGGGGCGCTGGAACCTCGACCTGGGCGGGACCGACCCGCTCCTCACCCTGCACGGGCACACCGGCGGCCGCTCCGACAACGGTGTCGAGGTGGTGCTGCCCCGCTTCGACGAACCCGGCGCCACCGTCGTGCGCGGCGTACCGGCCCGGGAGATCGGCGGCCGGCTCGTCACCACCGTCTACGACCTGCTGCTCGCCCAGTACGCCGTGGCCCGCCCCGGCCTCGCCGGCCACTGGCCCACCGGCTACGACGACGCCGAGCAGCCCTGCACCCCCGCCTGGCAGGAGCGCCTCACCTCCGTCCCGGCCGGGGCGGCGGTCCGCGCGGCCCGGGAGTTCGCCCGCACCGCCGAGCAGACCCGGGGCCGCTGCATGATCGTCATGGGTGCCGGCACCAACCACTGGTTCCACTCCGACACCATCTACCGCTCCTTCCTCTCCCTGCTCATCCTCACCGGCTGCCAGGGCGTCAACGGCGGCGGCTGGGCGCACTACGTCGGCCAGGAGAAGGTCCGCCCGTACACCGGCTGGCAGCAGCTCTCCACGGCCGCCGACTGGTTCCGGCCCTCGCGGCAGATGGCGGGCACCCCGTACTGGTACCTGCACAGCGGCCAGTGGCGGTACGAGTCCCACGCCGCCGACGCCCTCGCCGCACCCACCGCGCCCGGCACCCTCGCCGGGCTGCACACGGCCGACCTGGTCGCCCAGTCGGCCCGGCTGGGCTGGATGCCGTCGTACCCGACCTTCGACGCCAACCCGCTCGACCTGGGCCGCCGCGCCCGCGAGAGCGGACAGGAGCCGGGGGAGTGGATCGCGGAACAACTCGGTGCCGGCACCGTCGACTTCGCCTGCGAGGACCCCGACGCCCCCCGCAACTGGCCCCGTGTGCTCACGGTGTGGCGGGCCAACCTGATCGGTTCCTCCGCCAAGGGCAACGAGTACTTCCTGCGCCACCTGCTCGGCGCCCGTGACGGCGCCACCGCCGACGAGGCGCCGCCCGAGCACCGGCCGCGCTCGGTGGCCTGGCGGGACGACGCCCCGCAGGGCAAGCTCGACCTGCTGCTGAGCCTCGACTTCCGGATGACCTCCACGACGCTCTTCTCCGACCTCGTGCTGCCCGCCGCCACCTGGTACGAGAAGCACGACCTGTCCTCCACGGACATGCACCCCTTCGTGCACGCCTTCAGCCCCGCGATCAACCCGCCGTGGCAGGCCCGCACCGACTTCGAGATCTTCCACTCGCTGGCCCGCCGCCTGAGCGAACTCGCCGCCGGCCGCCTCGACACCGCCCACGACCTGGTCGCCACCGCCCTCCAGCACGACACCCCCGGCGAGGTCGCCCAGCCCGGCGGCCGGGTCACCGACTGGCGCGACGGCCGCACCCCCATCGAGCCGGGCCGCAACGCCCCTCAGGTGACCTTGGTGGAACGGGACTACACGGCCGTCGCCGACCGGCTCGCCGCCTTCGGGCCGCTGGCCGAGGAGCACGGCATGACCGTCAAGGGCGTCACCGTCAACCCGCACGACGAGGCCCGCTGGCTCGCCGCCCGCTGCGGCACCGCCCCCGCCGGACCGGCCCACGGCCGCCCCCTGCTCGACACGGACGTCAAGTTCTGCGAGGCGATCCTCGCCCTGTCCGGCACCACCAACGGCCGCCTGGCCGCCGAGGGCTTCGACCGGCTCGCCGACCGCGTCGGCCCCGGCGCCGGGCTCGCGGAGCTGGCCGCCTCGGTGGCGGAGCGGCGCGTGGTCTTCTCCGACACCCAGGAACGGCCCGTACAGGTGGGCGCGAGCTTCGAGTGGTCCGGCAAGGAGGGACCCGACCGGCGCTACTCGCCGTTCACCGTCAACACGGAGCACAAGAAGCCCTGGCACACCCTCACCGGCCGCCAGCACTTCTACGTCGACCACGACTGGATGGCCGAGCTGGGCGAACAACTCCCCGTCTACCGGCCCCCGCTGAACCTGGCCGAACTGGGCGACGGGCCGACGTCGGCGGGCGACGGCCGGGCGGTGACCGTCCGCTACCTCACGCCGCACGCCAAGTGGTCCATCCACAGCGAGTACCAGGAGAACCTGCTGATGCAGACCCTGGCCCGCGGCGGCCCCGTCATCTGGATGAGCCCCGCCGACGCCGACGCGATCGGCGCCGCCGACAACGACTGGGTCGAGGCCGTCAACGCGCACGGCGTCGTCGTCGCCCGCGCGATCGTCTCCCACCGCATCCCCGACGGCACCGTGCTGATGTACCACGTCCAGGAACGCCTGGTGAACGTGCCCAAGTCGGAGGCGAACGGCCGCCGGGGCGGCGTCCACAACTCCCTCACCAAGCTGCTCGTCAAGCCCACCCACCTCATCGGCGGCTACGGCCAGCTCTCCTTCGCCCCCAACTACTACGGCCCGACCGGCAACCAGCGCGACGCCGTCACCACGATCCGGCGCCGCTCCCAGGAGGTCACCTACTGATGCGCGTCATGGCACAGGTGGCGATGGTCATGAACCTCGACAAGTGCATCGGCTGCCACACCTGCTCGGTCACCTGCAAGCAGACCTGGACCAACCGCACCGGCACCGAGTACGCCTGGTTCAACAACGTCGAGACCCGCCCCGGCCAGGGCTACCCCCGCGGCCACGAGGACCAGGAGAAGTGGAAGGGCGGCTGGCGCCTCAAGGGCGGGCGCCTCGTCCCGCGCAGCGGCGGCCGGGCCCGGCGCCTGGCCCGGCTCTTCGCCAACCCCGAACTCCCCACCCTGGACGACTACTACCAGCCCTGGACCTACGACTACGAGAACCTCACCACCGCCCCCCTCGGCGACGACATCCCCACCGCCCCGCCCCGCTCGGCGATCGACGGCCACCCCACCGCCATCACCTGGGGCCCCAACTGGGACGACGACCTCGGCGGCGGCCCCGACCAGCTCGCCGCGGACCCCCTTCTCGCCCGGATGAGCGAGCGGGTCCGCCTCGACTACGAGCGGGCGTTCATGTTCTATCTGCCCCGCATCTGCGAGCACTGCCTCAACCCGTCCTGCGTGGCCGTCTGCCCCTCCGGCGCCCTCTACAAGCGCGTCGAGGACGGCATCGTCCTCGTCGACCAGGACCGCTGCCGGGGCTGGCGGATGTGCGTCAGCGGCTGCCCGTACAAGAAGGTCTACTTCAACCACGCCACCGGCAAGGCCGAGAAGTGCACCTTCTGCTACCCGCGCATCGAGGCCGGCGACCCGACCGTCTGCTCCGAGACCTGCGTCGGCCGGCTCCGCTACCTCGGCGTCATGCTCTACGACCCCGACAAGGTCGGCGCCGCCGCCTCCGTCACCGACGAGAAGGACCTGTACGAGGCCCAGCTCGGCTGCTTCCTCGACCCCGACGACCCCGAGGTGGCCCGCGCGGCCCAGGCGTCCGGCATCCCGCACGACTGGATCGAGGCCGCGCGCCGCTCCCCGGTGCGCGCGCTGATCACCCGCTACCGCGTCGCGCTCCCGCTGCACCCGGAGTACCGCACCATGCCGATGGTCTGGTACGTCCCGCCGCTCTCCCCGGTCGTCGACGCCCTCACCGGCAGCGGCCACGACGGCGAGGACCCGGCCGCCCTCTTCGGCGCGATCGACACCCTCCGCATCCCCCTCGGCTACCTCGCCGAACTCTTCACCGCGGGCGACCCGGGGCCGGTCGAGGCCGCGCTGTGCCGGCTGGCCGCGATGCGCTCCCACATGCGGCGGGTCAACCTCGGCGAGGAACAGGACCCGCGGATCGCCGGGGCGGTCGGCCTCGACGAGCCCGGCATCCAGGAGCTGTACCGCCTGCTCGCCCTCGCCAAGTACGACGAGCGGTACGTCATCCCGACCACCTACACCGGCTCCGTCCCCGACCCCGACGGGACCGGCGCGGGCTGCAGCCTGGACGGCGAGGGCGGACCGGGCATGATGCCGGACGGTGCCGCCTTCGACCCGGAGGCCTTCCACGCGCCCCCGCCCGCCGGCGCCTCCGGCACGTCCACGTCCCTGCGCGGCCGGGTCAACCTCCTGAACTGGAACGGGAAGGGACGCCCGGACGGCCTCTTCCCGCGCGCCCGCCGCTCCGTGCGGACGGAGCCCGAGCTGTGAGCCGCGGCCGTACCGTGAGCGCCCCCGTCGCCCCGGTCGTCTTCCAGGCGGCGGCCCTGCTGCTGGCCTACCCGGACCGCGACTGGCCCCGCCGGCCGCGCACCGTGCGCGAGACGGTCGCCGCCCTGCCCGGCCCCGAGATCCCCCTCCTCCTCTCCTTCTGCGACCAGGCGGAGCGGGAAGACCTCCTGGCCCTGGCCATCCGCTACGTCGCCACCTTCGACCGCAGCCGGCGCCGCTGCCTCTACCTCACCTACTACACCGACGGCGACACCCGCCGCCGGGGCGCCGCACTCGCCGGCATCAAGTCCGCGTACCGCGCCCACGGCTGGCTGCCGCCGGACGACGAACTGCCCGACTTCCTGCCGCTGATGCTGGAGTTCGCCGCCCGCACCCCCGACGCGGGCACCGCGCTGCTGACGGAGCACCGCGCGGCGATCGAGGTCTTGCGCTACGCCCTGGAAGCGCACCACAGCCCCTACGCCGCCCTCCTCCAGGCCGTCTCCCGGTGCCTGCCGGGCCAGGCACCGGCCAGCCGCGAGGAGGCCCTGCGCCTGGCCCGTACCGGCCCGCCCGCCGAGGCGGTGGGCCTGGACGTGCCGGGCGCCTTCCCCGTCCGGTCCGGGCAGCCGGGGCCGTACGGGCGGTCCGGGCCGCACGACGAAGGAGTCCGCCGATGAGGCACCTGCACACCGCCCTGTGGGGCGTCCTGCCCTACCTGACCCTGGTGGTGCTGGTGGCGGGCACGGCCTGGCGCTACCGCTACGACCGCTTCGGCTTCACCACCCGCTCCAGCCAGCTGCACGAGAGCCGGCTGCTGCGCGTCGCCGGCCCGCTCTTCCACTACGGCCTGCTGTTCGTGATCGCGGGCCACGTGGCCGGTCTCCTGGTCCCCGAGTCGCTGACCGACCGCTTCCACGTCAGCGAGGAGCTGTACCACACCAACGCCCTGCTCGCGGGCGGCACGGCGGGCCTGGCCACCCTGGCGGGCCTCGCCCTCCTCCTGTACCGCCGGCTGCGCACCCCCGCGATCCGGGCCGCGACCAGCCGCGGCGACCGGGTGGTCTACCCCCTGCTGATCACGGTCGTGCTCGCCGGCCTGACGGCCACCGCGTCCGGGGCGACCGCGGCCTCGACGTACGACTACCGGCTCGGCGTCTCGGTCTGGTTCCGCAGCCTGTTCACCCTGGACCCGGACGTGACCGCCATGGCCGGGGCGCCGCTGGTCTACCGCCTGCACGCGCTCCTCGCCATGGCCCTCTTCGCCCTGTGGCCCTTCACCCGCCTGGTGCACGCCTTCACGGCACCGCTGGGCTACCTGGTGCGGCCCTACGTCGTCTACCGCCACCGGGGGCGCGGCGGGGTGGCGGCGGGCCGGCCGGGACGCTGACCGCTCGGCGGGCGCCGCTCAGTGGGCCGCTCAGTGGCCCGCCGGCCGGCGCCGGCGGCGCAGCGCGGGGTCGAGCAGCGCGGGCGTGGCGTCGAACTTCTCGTGCGCCGCCAGGTCCGTACCCGGCGCGACGACGGCGTCGATCGCGTCGAGGACGTCGTCGGAGAGCACGGTGTCGGCGGCGGCGAGCTGGGAGCGCAGGTGGTCCAGGGTGCGGGGCCCGACGAGCGCGCCGGTCACGGCCGGGTGCGCGGTCACGAAGCCGAGCGCGAGCTGGATCAGCGTGAGCCCGGCCTCGTCGGCGACGGCGGCCAGCTTCTCGACGGCGTCGAGCCGGGCCCGGTTGGCGGGCACCGAGGGGTCGAAGCGCTCGGGCATGAACCCGGACCGGTGCGTGGTGACCTCCCGGCCCGCGCGCACCGCGCCCGACAGCCATCCCGAGGCCAGCGGGCTCCACACCAGCACACCGAGTCCGTACTGCTCGGTCACGGGCAGCACGTGGCTCTCGATCCCGCGCTGGAGCATGGAATAGCTGGGCTGCTCGGTGACGTACCGGCTCAGCCGGTGCTCGCGGGCGGCCCACTGCGCCTCGACGATCCGGTACGCGGGGAAGGTGGAGGACCCGAAGTACCGGATCTTCCCGGCGCGCTGCAGATCGGTGAGCGCGGACAGCGTCTCCTCGTCGCTGGTCTTCGGGTCCCACCGGTGGATCTGGTACAGGTCGACGTGGTCCACGCCGAGGCGGCGCAGGCTGTTGTCCAGCTCGGTGACCAGCCAACGGCGCGAGGAGCCCTGGTGGTTGGGGTCGTCGCCCATCGGCATGTTCGCCTTCGTGGCCAGCACGATGTCGTCGCGGCGCCCGGCGATCGCCTTGCCGACCATCTCCTCGGACTCGCCGCTGCCGTACATGTCGGCGGTGTCGATGAGGTTGATCCCGGCCTCCAGGGCGGCGTCGACGATGGCGGTGGCCTCGTCCTGGGTGGTGCGCCCGATGCTGCCGAAGTTCATGGCGCCGAGCGCGAGCGAGCTGACCTGCACACCGGTGCGGCCCAAGGTGCGGTACTGCATGACGTGTTCCTCCACTACGGGTGGCGTGACGTGGCATGACCTGGTGGCGGGCTCGACGCTCTGGCATCATGGAGAGACCAAGCGGAACACCGTCCCGTTTACTCGTCCGACGATACGGAACGGTGTCCCGTTTATCAAGCGGTGAAGGGAACGGCACAGTGAAGGACGGCGAAGCGGCGACGGGGCGGGCGGCCTCGCGGCCCAAGCGCGCGGACGCCCGGCGCAACGAGAAGACCCTGCTCGACGCGGCCGCCGCGGTGTTCGTCAGATCGGGCGTGGAGGCCCCCGTACGCGACGTCGCGGCCGAGGCCGGCGTCGGCACGGCCACGATCTACCGCCACTTCCCGACCCGCGCGGACCTCATCATCGGCGTCTACCGCCACCAGGTGGAGGCCTGCGCCGAGGCCGGCCCCGCCCTGCTGGCGAGCAGCCCGACCCCGTACGCGGCGCTCGCGGCCTGGATCGACCGGTTCGTGGACTTCCTGGCCACCAAGCACGGCCTCGCCGCGGTCCTGCAGTCCGACAACGCCGGCTTCGAGGCCCTCCACGCCTACTTCCTCGACCGTCTCGTCCCCGTCTGCACCGACCTCCTCGCCGCCGCGACCGCCTCCGGCGAGATCCACACCGACGTCGAGGCCTACGCCCTCATGCGCGGCGTCGGCAACCTCTGCATCGGCGCGGAGACCTCCAGCCCGCGGTACGACGCGCGGGAGCTGGTGCGGATCCTGATCGCGGGGCTGCGCGGGGTGGGGTGATCCCGGCGCGGCCGCGAAGGACGGCGAGTGGATGTGCACGGCAGCCATTGCTGGATAAGGTCGACCCGCTACAACTGGTTGTGGGGACAACCGGTGGTGGGGGGAGGGCTGACGAGCCATGAGTCGTCGCACCAGGGGTTGGGCACTGCTGATCGTTGACTGCGCGCGAGAGTGCTCTGCCGCGTTTGGGTGAGCATGGTGGTGATGTTGGAAGGTTCTGTCTCCGAGTGGGAATGCGAGTTCGTCTGTCGAATGCGTGACCTGTGGCGGGTGGTTGTCGTTGGGTGGAGTGGGCGGTTCGTAACGGCTGAGTGGGGGTGCGGGGTGGCTGGTCTTCGGGAGCTCGCGGCGCCGTTCGTCGTGCCGGGCCCGTCCGGGGTGGCGGTGCGTACCCGGCTCAAGCAGCTCACCGGCATGGATGTGGAGGTGCTGCGGCAGGTCGGGGCGCATCTGGGTGCGTTGGCGTCCCGTGATCTGAAGGCGCGTTGTCGTCACGGCTTGGGGCATGATGCACGGGCATGGGCGGTGCGGAAGCGGGAGTTGACGCCGGTGTCGTCGTCCCGGTGGGCGGGTGCGATCACCAAGGCGTCGCACGACCAGTGGGCCCTGGCCCGCCGTGGCGCCCACGCTCACATCCAGTCCCTGGAGGCGGGGGTGCGGACCCTGCGGCACCGGTTGTCGCTGCCCGTCGGTGAGAAGGGGTCGAAGCGCACTCCGGGTGGGTGTCGCAGCCGGCGGGAGTGGCATGCCAAATCGCGGCGCCTGCACGTGCTGGAGGACCGCCTGCGGCAGGCACGCGCGGACTGGGCGGCGGGGCGGGTGCGCGTGGTGCGCGGTGGCAAGCTGCTGGCCCGCGCGCGGCACCACCTCGCGGCCGCCGGGCTCACCGAGGCCGGATGGCGTGAGCGGTGGGAAGCCGAGCGGTGGTTTGTGCAGGCGGACGGGGAGTCCGGGAAACGCTTCGGCAACGAGACCATCCGCGTCACCCCGGACGGCGAGGTGTCTCTCCGGCTGCCCGCCCCGCTCGCTCATCTGGCCAACGCCGGGCACGGCCGGTACGTCCTGACCGGCCGGGTGGCGTTCGCGCACCGGGGGCAGGAGTGGGCCGACCGCGTCGCGGCCAACCGGGCCGTCGCCTACCGCATCCACCACGACACGGTGCGCGGACGCTGGTACGTGACCGCCTCGTGGCAGAACCCGGTCACCCGCACTCTCCCTCTGAACGTGGCGCTGGTGGAAGGGGTGATCGGGGTCGACATGAACGCCGATCACCTCGCCGCCTGGCGCCTCGACCTCCACGGCAACCCCGTCGGAGACCCGCGCCGCTTCCCCTACGACCTCACCGGCCCCGCCACCCACCGCGACGCCCAGGTCCGCCACGCCCTGACCCGGCTCCTGCACTGGGCTACCGCCTCCGGTGTGAAGGCCATCGCCGTCGAGGACCTGGACTTCACCGCCGAGAAGACCCGCGAGAAGCACGGCCGGCAGAAGCGGTTCCGGCAGTTGATCTCCGGTATGCCCACCGCACGTCTCCGCGCCCGACTGACCTCCATGGCCGACGCAACCGGCATCACCATCATCGCTGTCGACCCCGCCTACACCAGCCAGTGGGGCGCACAGCACTGGCAGAAACCACTCACCAGCAGTACGCGTAGGACGACCCGGCACGATGCGGCGAGCATCGCGATCGGGCGACGCGCCCAGGGCTACCCCATCCGGCGTCGGACGGCACCGCTCCGCACCCACCAGAGCGATGGATGCGGGCATCGGACCGCCCAGGCCGGACCGGAGACTCCTGGGCGTGAGGGACCCCGCCCCCGTATCCCCGGACCACGGAAACGATCCGTGCCACCGGACACGGCGCGAACGCGGGAGACCAGGACACCCAACACCGTTCGGGATGTCCGCAGCGACCAGGAGTGGGTCCAGGACTCACTCCTGCTCACTGAATAGGAACGGTACGTCGGAATCTGGGCCGAGGAGCGGCAGCGCAGACAGGAAGCCCGGCAGGTGCGGGTCTACGAGCGGCGCGCCGCCCAGAGCTACCGCGAGTACAAGCAGGCCGAGGCGATCCGTCGCACGGAGGAGCTGGACGCACGGGTGACCGCCCTCCAGGGCCTGCTGGCCTCGGGATGCCGGGCCTCGGCCTTCCTGCCCTCCGTACTCATGTGCGGCAAAGAGCCGCAGTCCCTGGTCGAGGTGATGGACGGCGTCGCACGCCGGGAGCCCGACGCCGTGGTCGATGCCGTCAGCATCGGTCCCGGTCCCTGGCGATCTTCTCCCCGGTGACGGCGTCGAAGAGACCGTGACCGTCGTGCGAGACGACCATGACCAGGTCGTGTCCGGTCTCGGGGTGCGTCGCGAAACCGATGCCGAGCAGCCCGCCGACCGCTGCGAAGGCGACGGACCGCCAGGGCTCGGGCGCGGCCACCACGGGTGCCGCGAGCAGCCGGTCCCGCATGGCTCGCTGATACGCCGAAAGCTGCGGCTCACGCGCCGACGCCTCGACGGCGGGCGACTTCTTGGTACGGGACCGACGGGACATCGGGACTCCTTCGCGTGCGGCGTCGTCGCCTGCTCGTCGCCTGCTCGTCCTCACGGTCGCAGGGCGCTCAGCACCGCGTCCGCGGCGGGGTACGGCTGCTCCCGGGGCAGCAGGGCTCGTGCCGCGTCGAGGTCGTCGTTCCGTACGTGCGCGTGGATCTCGTGGACGAGGGGGGTGACGTCACGGATGGCGACCGTCCACTCGTCGGCGTAGCCGCGTGCGGCCTCGCCGGAGAGGCCCAGTTGCAGGGAGCGGTACGGCAGGGGCCGCAGACGCAGGTCGCGCTCCGGGTCCCACTGGACGCGGGTGGGCGAGCTCTTCAACTCGCGTCGCCAGGTCTCCCGGTCGGGGTGCACACCGGGCACGTAGCTCGACAGGCACGCGTGGCGCAGGGCCCAGTCGAAGCCCTCACGGCTGATCTCGACCGCGAGGACGGTCTCCTGGCCCTCCTTGGTGGCCCACCCGCAGCGGTACATCATCCACAGGAACGACGGCTTGATCCACGTCATCCTGTCCCGCTTCCAGGCCGCCGGAAAGCGTCCCTCGCGGGCGGCGGGGAGACCGATCCCGGGGGAATACGCCTGGTAGACGGTGACGGTGTCCGCCGTATGAACCGCCCGAATCTCGCGCTGCGCTTCTTGCATGCCGTACAGCTTCGGCCGGAGGGCCCGCCCGGGCCACCGGTTTTCGGAGGGGACGGCCGCCCCGTCCGGCGGCGTGGAATCGTTGGGGTTCCCCGAGCGTTGCACGCAACGTGGGCATGCAGGCCGGGTGAGGTACGGGCCGAGTGGCCCGGACGACCGAGCCGAGAGATTTTGGAGGGTGCCGCGATGGCTGCGCAGACGCAGAGGGCCGTGCTGGCGGGCGGATGTTTCTGGGGCATGGAGGAGCTGATCCGCCGGCTCCCGGGCGTGACCGCGACCCGGGTCGGTTACACCGGGGGCGACGTGCCGAACGCGACGTACCGCAATCACGGCACGCACGCGGAGGCCATCGAGATCCTCTTCGACCCCGAGGCGACCGACTACCGCGCACTCCTGGAGTTCTTCTTCCAGATCCACGACCCGAGCACGAAGAACCGCCAGGGCAACGACATCGGCCTCAGCTACCGCTCGGCGATCTACTACGTGGACGACGAGCAGAAGCGGATCGCCGAGGACACCATCGCCGACGTGGACGCCTCCGGGCTGTGGCCCGGCAAGGTCGTCACCGAGGTGGAGCCGGTCGGCCCCTTCTGGGAGGCCGAGCCCGAGCACCAGGACTACCTGCAGCGTTACCCGGACGGGTACACCTGCCACTTCCCGCGCCCGGGATGGCGGCTGCCCGCCCGCACCGAGGGCTGAGGGACTCCCGGAGAGACGGTCCGGCCGGAGCACCGGCCGGACCGTCCGCATGAGCGCGCCCGGCGCTCAGTGCGGCAGCGTGGCCGGACTGCCGCCGTTCGCCTCGTACCCCGCCACCGCCAGCGCGCGATAGACCGCGAACTCCGCCGCCGGGTCGGCCGACAGGGTCCACGGCAGTGCGCCGACGTGCCCGTCTATGACCGTCAGCTGGTTCATCGCCTCGGCCCAGCGCTCGCCGCGGACCAGGAAGAAGACCAGGAGATGGCGGACGTGCGCCTGCATCGGGTCGTCCGGGCGGGCCGAGTGCACCGCGTGCAGCGCGCCGTGGACGGCCTTGGTGACGACCTCGCTCTGGTAGAAGCCGCTGACCAGGTTGACCTCGGGCAGGTGCTCGAAGACCGCGAAGAGCGGCATCGCCGCCAGCAGCGACCCCCGCGGGGCGCGTGCGGCCGCCGCCTCCGCGAAGGAGTACGCCAGCTCGCGCGAGCCGTGCCACTTCTCGCACCAGTACTGCAGGGCGGCCAGGTGCGCGCCCATGTGGTTGGGGGCGCGGTCCAGGATCTTCAGCCAGAGCTGCTCGAACTCCTCGCGCGAGTAGCCGAGACCGCGGGCCACCGACAGCTCGACGAGGTACGGGATCGGGTCCCCGGGCGCGAGAAGGGCCGCCTCGCCGCAGGCGGCCTTCGCCTCCTCCATGATGATCCGGAACTCGTCCGTGCCCGGCGTCGCCGTCCGCCACGCCTGCTGCACCAGGAACTCGGCGTGCACCGCCGCGCCGCCCGCGTCCTTGGGCGCCTCCGCCCGCCACACCCGCAGCCACTGCCCGCCCGGCGTCTCGCCGACACCGCCGGGCCGCTGCCGCAGCTCCAGAGAGGCGGCGCCCGCGAAGGCCTGTACGCGCTGCCAGCGCCGCTCGCCCTCCGCCTCCGTGCCGGCGAGGAGCTGCTGCGCCCCCCGGTAGTCCTGGGTGCGCTGCACCAGGTCGAGGACGTCCAGGAGGTCCTGGTCGGGACCGGGCATGCGGACGTCCAGCTCCTCCTCGCGGGCGAAGCCGTAGTTCGCGGGGTCGGCGGCGTCCGGGTGGCCGGGCTCGACCAGGCCGACCGCGCCGCGACGGCGCCGCGAGAGTTGGAGCAGCACGAAGCCGAGCATGACCAGTGCCATCAGGACCCAGAGAATCTCCATGTCTCAAGCGAACCAGACGCCGCCGACAATTGGCCAACCTGTCCCGCGCCCTGTGGACAACGCGCGAGGCGTTCCGCACGGCTACCCTCGGTGCCCATGAGCGACAGGCACATCAGTCAGCACTTCGAGACGCTCGCGATTCACGCGGGCAACACCGCCGACCCCCTGACGGGCGCGGTCGTCCCGCCCATCTACCAGGTGTCGACCTACAAGCAGGACGGCGTCGGCGGACTGCGCGGCGGCTACGAGTACAGCCGCAGTGCCAACCCGACCCGTACGGCGCTGGAGGAGAACCTCGCCGCCCTGGAGGGCGGCCGTCGCGGTCTCGCGTTCGCGTCCGGACTGGCGGCCGAGGACTGCCTGTTGCGCACGCTGCTGCGTCCCGGCGACCACGTGGTGATCCCGAACGACGCGTACGGCGGCACCTTCCGCCTCTTCGCCAAGGTCGCCACCCGGTGGGGCGTGGAGTGGTCGGTGGCCGACACGAGCGACGCCGCCGCCGTGCGGGCCGCCCTCACCCCGAAGACCAAGGCGGTGTGGGTCGAGACGCCCTCCAACCCGCTGCTCGGCATCACCGACATCGCGCAGATCGCGCAGGTCGCCCGGGACGCCGGCGCCCGGCTCGTCGTCGACAACACCTTCGCCACCCCGTACCTCCAGCAGCCGCTGGCCCTCGGCGCGGACGTCGTCGTGCACTCCCTGACCAAGTACATGGGCGGCCACTCCGACGTGGTCGGCGGCGCGCTGATCGTGAACGACCAGGAGCTGGGCGAGGAGCTGGCCTTCCACCAGAACGCGATGGGCGCGGTCGCCGGGCCCTTCGACTCCTGGCTGGTGCTGCGCGGCACCAAGACCCTCGCCGTGCGCATGGACCGCCACAGCGAAAACGCGACGAAGGTCGCCGAGACGCTCTCGCGGCACGCGCGCGTGACGAGCGTGCTCTACCCGGGGCTGCCCGACCACCCGGGGCACGAGGTCGCCGCCAAGCAGATGAAGGCGTTCGGCGGCATGGTCTCCTTCCGCGTCGAGGGCGGCGAGCAGGCGGCCGTCGAGGTGTGCAACCGCGCGAAGGTCTTCACGCTCGGCGAGTCCCTGGGCGGCGTCGAGTCGCTGATCGAGCACCCGGGCCGGATGACGCACGCCTCCGCCGCGGGCTCGGCCCTGGAGGTGCCCGCCGACCTGGTGCGGCTGTCGGTCGGCATCGAGAACGCCGACGACCTGCTGGCCGACCTCCAGCAGGCGCTCGGCTAGGAAGCGGGGCTCACCAGCCCTCCCAGTCGGTCACTGGTGGGGTCGTCTCCGAGGGCGGCTCCACCCACGGCTGCACGGTCAGCGCCCACACCGCGAACGCCACGGCCGCGGCGCCCAGGAGCAGCCACAGCAGGCGCCGGACGGCCCTCCTGCGGCGCAGTATGCGGCCGCCGCGGCGGACGGCCTCCGCGCAGAGGTCGGGCGGCACCCTCGGCGGCGACTGCTCCATGATCTCTCGCGCGGCGGCCTCGCGCCCGGCGCGGTTCACCGGCACTCCCGCCCGCGCCACACGCGCGTGCCCGTCGTGGCGGGGCCGGTCGTGGCGATGCCCTTCGCGCACGTCGTCGTGGTCGTGCCCGTACGGCGGCCGTCCCTCCCGCCCGTCACGGCGTCGCCGCCTTCGCCTTCGCCGTCACCGGCCGGGGCGGTGCGGGCGGCGGGTGCAGCAGGGTGGCCGTCGCCCGGTCGCAGATCGTGCGGATGCGGTCCACCGGCAGGCCCAGCAGCGCGGACGCCTGTTCCTCGGCGACGCCCTCGTACAGCCTGAGCACCAGGATCAGCCGTTCGTGCGGGTCGAGTACGCCCAGCGTGCCCCCGGGGCGCCGGCGCATCCTGTCGAGCACGCCGTACCGGTGCCAGATCTCGCGGGCGAAACGGGTGGCCAGGTACTGGCGGGCGCGGTCGTACGGGTCCTCCCCGTGCAGCCGGTCCCAGCCCGCGTACGTGTGGGCCAGACTCAGCGCCAGCAGGCGCCGCGCGCGCGGGTTGGCGTCCGGAGCCTCGGCGGTGAGCAGGGTGGCGGCATGCAGCAGCCGCCCTGCCGCGCCCGCGACGAACGCCTCGAACTCGCGGGCCCGACGGGCACTGTGGGACGCATGCCGGTCTCGCACCGCGCCTCCCGCCCAGACGGCGACGACCCCTGAGGTCTCATATCAGGCCAGGGGCGGCCCGCCGGTCAAGGGTTCGGTCGAACCCCGCCGTCGAAAGCTCCCGAAAGCCCTGGGACCCCGTCCCCGAAGGGCCGTTCAGGAGCCCGAGGACGCACCAGGGGCCGCCGCGCCGGAGGGGGCCATACGGGCGGACAGGGCGCCGTTGAAGCGGGACAGGAGCGCGCAGAACGCCTCGCGCTCCTCCGGGGCCCAGTCGCGCGTCAGCTCGGCCATGAGCTGACGCCGGGAGGAGCGGACCTCCTCGAGCCGTGCCACGCCGCGCGGGGACAGCTGGAGGACCACCGCGCGTCCGTCCTCGGGGTGGGAAGTGCGCTTGACGAGTCCGGTGTCGACCAGCGGGGCCACCTGCCGGGTGACCGTCGAGGAGTCGATGCCCATGCTCGCGGCGAGCGCCTTCACACCCATCGGGCCCTCTGTGTCGAGGCGGTTGAGCAGCAGGTAGGCGGCGCGGTCCATGGAGTTGCGCACCTGCCCGACCCCGCCGAGCCGGGTCTGCTCGGCGCGGCGGGCGAAGAGCGCGACCTCGTGCTGGAGCGTCTCGAGAAGACCGGTGTCACCGGCGGTCGTCATGTCCATCGACATTTCAGGCGTTGTGGGCATGGCCGGGGGCTCACTTCGTGGAGGGCTGCTAATTGGGGGACAGGGTACGCGGCCGGACGGCAGGGCGTACCTGCGCCGGACAAAGCGGGTCTCGGAGGTTGGTCACAACGCCGCGCGGCGGCCGGGAACTGCGATGCTGGAGGTTATGAGCTACAGCACAGCGCCCCGCGTCGCTCCGGTCACCCTCGACGACGTGCGCGGAGCCCAGAAGATGCTCTCGGGCGTGGCGCGGGTGACGGCGATGGAGGGCAGCCGGCACCTGTCGCAGCTGGTCGGCTCCCCGGTGCACTTCAAGTGCGAGAACCTCCAGCGGACCGGCTCCTTCAAGCTGCGCGGCGCCTACGTGCGGATCGCCGGGCTGCTGCCCGAGCAGCGTGCCGCGGGCGTGGTCGCGGCGAGCGCGGGCAACCACGCGCAGGGCGTGGCGCTGGCGTCGTCGCTGCTGGGCGTGCGGTCGACGGTGTTCATGCCGAAGGGGGCGCCGCTGCCGAAGATCAGCGCGACCCGCGAGTACGGCGCCGAGGTGCGGCTGCACGGCCAGGTGGTGGACGAGACGCTGGCCGCCGCCCAGGAGTACGCCGAGCGGACCGGCGCGGTGTTCATCCACCCCTTCGACCACCCCGACGTCATCGCGGGCCAGGGCACGGTCGGGCTGGAGATCCTGGAACAGTGTCCCGAGGTGCGGACCGTCGTGGTCGGCATCGGCGGCGGCGGGCTGGCGGCCGGCATCGCGGTCGCGGTCAAGGCGCTGCGGCCCGACGTGCGGATCGTGGGCGTGCAGGCGGAGGGCGCGGCGGCGTACCCGCCCTCGCTGGCGGCGGGGCGCCCGGTGGCCGTCGAGAACCCGGCGACGATGGCGGACGGCATCAAGGTCGGGCGGCCCGGTGACGTGCCGTTCGGGATCGTCGGCGAGCTGGTGGACGAGGTCCGCACCGTCTCCGAGGACGAGCTGTCCACCGCCCTGCTGCTGTGCCTGGAGCGGGCCAAGCTGGTCGTGGAACCGGCCGGGGCGAGCCCGGTGGCGGCGCTGCTGAGCGCGCCGGACGCCTTCGCGGGGCCGGTGGTGGCGGTCCTGTCCGGCGGCAATGTGGACCCGGTGCTGATGCAGGGCGTGCTGCGGCACGGCATGGCCGCACAGGGCCGCTACCTGGCGGTCCGGCTGCGGCTGACGGACCGGCCCGGGGCCCTCGCCACGCTTCTGGGGGTGTTGTCAGTGGTCGACGCTAACGTCCTCGATGTGAGCCACGTCCGAACCCATCCGCGGCTCGGGCTCACGGAGGCGGAGGTCGAACTGCACCTGGAGACGAAGGGACCGGAGCACTGCGCCGAGGTCGGCCGGGCCCTGCGCGAGGCGGGCTACACGGTCATCGACTAGCCGCCTGCGAGCCGGCCCGGGCCTCCGAGCAGGGGCGACAGAAACTTCGTCACTCGTTCGAGCAACTGCATTGTGAGACGCGATACATCGCGTTATGGTGTGTCGTAGCCGCTCGCCAAATCACTCGCTGAGCGCGGCGAAACGCACAAACCTAGGCTTTCCGAAGAATCCCCGACGACGTGGAGACTCATATGCCAGGCGCCATCTATGCCGAAGGCCTGGTGAAGACCTTCGGCGATGTAAGGGCTCTGGACGGCGTCGACCTCGACGTGCCCGAGGGCACGGTCCTCGGCCTGCTCGGGCCGAACGGCGCGGGCAAGACCACCGCCGTCCGCTGCCTCACGACCCTGCTGCGCCCCGACAGCGGCAAGGCGGTCGTCGCGGGCATCGACGTCCTCAGGCAGCCCAACGAGGTACGGCGTTCCATCGGCCTCTCCGGCCAGTTCGCGGCGGTCGACGAATACCTGACCGGCCGGGAGAACCTGCAGATGGTCGGGCAGCTCTACCAGATGAAGAGCAGGGCCGCGAAGGCCCGGGCCGGCGAGCTGCTCGACCAGTTCCACCTGTCCGACGCCGCCGACCGCCCGACGAAGACCTACTCGGGAGGCATGCGCCGCCGGCTCGACCTGGCGGCCGCCCTGGTGGTCTCACCGCCCGTCATGTTCATGGACGAGCCCACCACCGGCCTCGACCCCCGCAACCGGCAGGAGCTGTGGGAGGTCATCAAGCAGCTGGTCGCCGGCGGCACGACCCTGCTGCTGACCACGCAGTATCTGGAGGAGGCCGACCACCTCGCGCACGACATCGCCGTCGTCGACCACGGCCGCGTCATCGCCCGCGGCACCTCCGACCAGCTCAAGGCCCGCACCGGGGGAGAGCGCGTCGAGGTCGTGGTCCACGAGCGCGACCGCATCGGGACGGCCTCCGAAGTGCTCGCCGGATTCGGCAAGGGCGCGACCACCGTCGAGGAGCACACCCGCAAGCTGACCGTCCCCGTCACCGGCGGCGCGAAGCTGCTCGCCGAGGTCATCCGCGAACTCGACACCCGCGGCATCGAGATCGACGACATCGGTCTGCGCCGCCCCACCCTCGACGACGTCTTCCTCTCCCTCACCGGCCATGTGGCCGAGGCCGAGGACGAGACGAACGGTCCGGCGGGCGACGCCGGCCATGAGCAGGAGAAGGAGACCGCCAAGTGAGCGCCGCCACCGACGCGCCGCCGGTCACGGCGCCCGCCAACCCCATCGGCCAGTCCCTGCGGGACTCGCTGGTCATCGCCCGCAGAAACCTGATCCGGATGACCCGGATCCCGGAGATGGTCCTGTTCGGGATCATCCAGCCGGTGATGTTCGTCATCCTGTTCACATACGTCTTCGGCGGTTCCATCAAGGTCGGCAGCACCACCGACTCGGACGTCTACAAGGACTTCCTGATGGCGGGCATCTTCGCGCAGACCGTCACCTTCGCCACCGCCGGATCGGCCGCCGGTATTGCCGACGACATGCAGAAGGGGCTCGTCGACCGCTTCCGGTCCCTGCCGATGGCGCGCGGCGCCGTGCTGACCGGGCGGACCGTCGCGGACCTGGTGCAGACGTCGATCACCCTGCTCGTCCTGGCGATCGTCGCGCTGCTCGTGGGCTGGCGCACCGGGTCCGCGGAGCCGACCAACATCGGGAGGGTGCTCGCGGGCTTCGGGCTGCTGCTGCTCCTGGGATACGCCTTCACGTGGATCGGCGCCCTGATCGGCCTATCCGTCCGGACGCCGGAGGCGGCGACCTCCGGCGGGATCATCTGGCTGTTCCCCGTCACCTTCGTGTCCAACGCCTTCGTCGACCCCACCCAGATGACGCCGTGGCTCCGCCATGTCGCCGAGTGGAACCCGTTCAGCGCGGTCGTCCAGGCGTGCCGCGAGCTGTTCGGGAACCCGGGGGTCGTGGAGTCGGACGCCTGGCCCATGCAGCACCCGGTCTGGGCGACGCTCACCTACTCGATCGTGATCGTCCTGATCTTCCGGACCCTGGCGGTGCGCAAGTACCGCCGGGCGGCCGGCTGACGCCGAGATCGGGAGAGACGACCGGTCGGCAGGGCGGCAGGACGACGACAAGCCCCCGGCGTCACGGGGACACCGGGGGCTCGTTGGCGGTGGGCGGGGGGTCAGCCGTTGTACGGCTCCGCCTTGAGGATCTTCACCGAGGCCATCTTGCCGTTCGGCAGCTCGTACTCGGCGTCGTCGCCGACCTTGTGGCCGATGACGCCCGAGCCCAGCGGGGACTGCGGGGAGTAGGTCTCGATGTCCGAGCTCGCGTACTCGCGCGAGGCGAGCAGGAAGGACAGCGTGTCGTCCTCGTCACCGTCGAAGGCGATCGTGACGACCATGCCGGGCGCCACCTCGCCGCCGGCGGCCGGGGCCTCACCGACCTTGGCGCTCTCGAGCAGCTGGGTCAGCTGGCGCACGCGGAGCTCCTGCTTGCCCTGCTCTTCCTTCGCCGCGTGGTACCCGCCGTTCTCACGCAGGTCCCCCTCCTCGCGAGCCGCGGCGATCTTGGCAGAGATCTCGGTGCGCGCAGGACCAGTAAGGTATTCAAGCTCCTCCTTGAGCTTGTTGTACGCCTCCTGGGTCAGCCAGGTGACGTTCTCGCTGGTCTGGGTCACGGGTGCTCCTCGTTGGTACTGGGAATACAAATCAACGCCCTACCCAGAAGGATGTTCCTTCACGGAAGGGCGAAACCACGAGCCTAACAATTGAGTGGCCAAAGGGGGAGGACATAAGCCACCAGATTCATGTCACCCCAGGTCAGGCGACAGGTATTGGCGCCCGGGACCCCCGCCGGATCACTCCGGGTGGCAGCCGAGCAGCTCGGCCGTCGTCCCCGCGGCCTTGGTCCGCAGGGTGACGACCTTGTCGATGCGGGTCTCGTCCCCGGCGAAGCGGAAGTCGGCCCGGCCCACCTCGTCGCCGTCCTCCGCCTGGGAGCGCACCGTGCAGTAGCCGGTGACACCGGCGTCCTTGCGGACCTCCAGGTGCACCTGCACCGAGTCATCGGCGAGTTCGAACCCGATCAGCTCACCGCTGATCTTGTTCTGGCCGACGTAGTGGTAGCCGAACCAGCCGATCAGGGCGAGCAGGAGCGCGCCGAGCACGGCGCCGACGACCTTGAGCGTGCGGTCGGCCTGCTCGTCCGAGGAGCGGCCGTAGCGGCCCTGGGGCGTCCGCGTGCTCGCCGTGCTCATGATCGTCCTCTCCGCGGGAGCGGGTCCGGGTCCGGGCCCGGAATTATTCCGCTCCCGATTCGGTCACTATAGAAGCCTCCCGCCCGCCACCCGACCGCCGCCCCTCAACGACGCCCCTACGGGGCGGCACCTTCAAATCGCGCCTGCGCACACAGGGCGCCGACTGACCGAGGATTGAGTCTTGACTGACCAGCTGCGACTGATGGCCGTCCACGCACACCCCGACGACGAGTCGAGCAAGGGCGCGGCCACCATGGCGAAGTACGTGTCCGAGGGGGTGGACGTGCTGGTGGTGACCTGCACGGGCGGGGAACGCGGCTCCATCCTCAACCCGAAGCTCCAGGGGGACGCGTACATCGAGGAGAACATCCACGAGGTGCGCAGGAAGGAGATGGACGAGGCCCGCGAGATCCTGGGCGTGGGGCAGGAATGGCTCGGCTTCGTCGACTCCGGCCTGCCCGAGGGCGACCCGCTGCCGCCGCTGCCGGAGGGCTGCTTCGCCCTGGAGGACGTCGACAAGGCGGCCGGTGAGCTGGTGCGGAAGATCCGCTCCTTCCGGCCCCAGGTGATCACCACCTACGACGAGAACGGCGGTTACCCGCACCCCGACCACATCATGACCCACAAGATCACGATGGTGGCCTTCGAGGGCGCGGCCGACACCGAGAAGTACCCGGAGGTCGAGTACGGACCGGCGTACCAGCCGCTGAAGGTCTACTACAACCAGGGCTTCAACCGGCCCCGCACCGAGGCGCTGCACAACGCGCTGCTGGAGCGCGGCCTGGAGTCGCCCTACGAGGACTGGCTCAAGCGCTGGGCGGAGTCCGAGCGCAAGGAGCGCACCCTGACCACGCACGTGCCCTGCGCGGACTTCTTCGAGATCCGCGACAAGGCGCTGATCGCCCACGCCACGCAGATCGACCCCGACGGGGGCTGGTTCCGGGTGCCGATGGAGATCCAGAAGGAGGTCTGGCCCACCGAGGAGTACGAGCTGGCCAAGTCCCTCGTGGAAACCTCCCTCCCCGAGGACGACCTCTTCGCGGGCATCCGCGACAATGCCTGACATGAGTGCAAGCGCAAGCCTGGCAATGACGCACCTCGTCACTCTCGCCGAGCTCGACGAGGACAAGGTCACCCCCGGCGTCCTCGGGTTCATCGTGTTCGCGGTGATGGCTCTGGCGGTGTGGGGACTGATGAAGTCCATGAACCGCCACATGGGCAAGGTGGACTTCAAGGAGCCGGGCGAGCCGGACGCGTCCGGCGGCCCGGAGGCGAAGCCCCAGCGGGGCTGACCCCCGGGAGCCGTCCCGAGGGCGGGCGGGCCCGGTCTCAGGCCGTGACCGCCACGCCCATCACCTCCCTCGCCTGGCGGCCCGGGACCATGCCCAGACGCCAGGCCTGCCAGCCCGCCTCCAGCTGCACGCCGCGCTCCAGGAGGAGCTGGTAGGCGTCCACGTAGTCGTCCAGCTTGGCGTCGCGGGCACTGTGCCGGGCGCGGGCCAGCTGGGCCAGTTCCTCCTGCGCCACCGCCGTACCGACCTCCACCCCGCCGGGGGCGGCGTACGGCAGCAGCGTGCAGCGCAGGAAGCGGGCCCAGTCCTCGCCCCGCCGGTCGCCGTATCCGGCGAAGAGGGCGGCGGCCTCGTCGCACAGGGCCAGGGCCTGCGGCGTACGGGCGTTGCCCGCGTCCACGACGGCCAGCTCCAGGCACGTCCACGCCTCGCCGTGCCCGACGCCGATGCGCTGGAAGTCGGCGCGGGCGTCGACCAGGAGCTGGCGGGCGAAGCCGGAGTTGCGCAGCGAACCGGTCTGGGCGGCCCGCTGGTCCCGGGTGACCCGTGCCGAGTGGTGCCGGGCGCAGGCCAGGCCGTACACGTCCCGCATGCGGGAGAACATCGTGCGGGAGCGTTCCAGCTCGCGCACCGACTGGTCCAGGTCGCCGGTCTCCTCCAGCGCCTGGCCCAGGTAGTAGACCGTCCAGGCCTCGCCGCGGGCGTCCTCGTTCTCGCGGTGCCGGGCCGCCGCGCGCCGCAGCTCGTCCACCGCCTCCAGGGCGTCGCCGCCCACCATGCGGGCCCGCGCCAGCTGGGTCAGCGCCCAGGCCTCGCCGCGCGCGTCCTGAGTGCGGCCGTACAGGTCCAGGGCCGCCCGCAGATCCGACTCCGCGCCCGGCACGTCGCCCATGCGCAGGTGCAGCTGGCCGAGCTGGAAGTGGGCCCACGCCTGGCCGTGCACCGACTCGCCCGCGCGGTGCAGCACCAGTGACTCGGTGAGCAGTTCCAGGGCCTCGGCCAGCCGGGCCCGGTCGCGCTGCACCGCCGCCAGCGCGTGCAGCGTCCACGCCCGGTCCGTGGCCAGCTCCGGCGCGGCCTGCAGGTCCAGCGCCTCCTGGAGCTTGGCCGCCGCGTCGGTCAGATTGCCCTGGTGGTGCAGCGTGATCCCCAGCGAACACAGGGCGCGCGCCGCACCGGCGTCGTGGTGGGCGTCCCGGTACAGGTCGACCACGGAGGCCAGCGTCGTACGCGCCTTGTCCAGCTCGCCGAGCTGCCGGGCCGCGATACCGGTGCGCCACTGCACCGAGCGCACCAGCAGCCCCTGGTCCACGGACTGCGCCAGCTCGCTGATCTCACCGAGCCGGTAGAGGTCGCCGCGCAGCAGGCAGTAGTCGCACAGCGCGCCCAGCAGGTTCAGCACCGCGCCCTGGTCGACGCCCTCCGCGTGCCGGAGCGCCGCCGTGATGAAGCTCGACTCGTCGTCCAGCCAGCGCAGCGCCTCGTCCAGGGACGTGAAGCCGTACTGCCCGAACTGGTTGGAGCGGGTCGACATGTTGCCGTCGACCAGGCGCAGCACGGAGTCGGCCAGCTCGGCGTAGTTCGCGATGAGCCGTTCCTGCGCGGCCGTCCGCTCACCGGGCTCCTCCTCGTCGGCGAGCCGGGCGCGGGCGAAGGCGCGCACCACGTCGTGCAGGCGGTAGCGGCTGCCCCGTACGTGGTCGATCAGGCCCGCCCGCGACAGCGCCGCCAGCTGCCGGGTCGCCTCCGACTCGTCCGTGGCCAGCAGCGCGGCGGCCGCGGCGGCGCCCAGCGAGGTGCGCCCCGCGAGCGCCAGCCGGCGCAGCAGCCGCCGGGCCGGCTCCGACTGGTCGGTGTAGCGCAGCCACAGCGCCCGCTCGACCGGCTCCACGGGACCGTAGGCGCCCAGGTCGGTCGCCAGCGCGCGCGGCGAGCGCGGCCCCAGCGCCGACCCGGCGATCCTGAGCGCCAGCGGCAGCCCGCCGCACAGCTGCCGGATCAGCTCGCTCGACTCGGCGTCGTACGGCCCCGACGCGTCCTCCGCCGCGGCGCCCAGCAGCTCCTCCGCGCCCGCCGCGTCCAGCGCCTCGACGGGCAGGTCGTACACCCGCGCCGGCAGGTCGGGCGGGAGCCGCAGCGCCTCCCGCGCGGTGACCAGCACCAGGCTGTCCGAGCGCTCCGGGACCAGCGCCCGTACCTGCTCGGGGTCCGAGGCGTCGTCGAGGACGACGGTGACCGGGACGCCCGTCAGATGCTGGTGGTACAGCTCGCTGAGCCGCTTGACCTGCTGGTCCGCGGAGGACCGCTCCCGGAACAGCAGCTGCTCGCGCGGCGCCCCGAGCCGGTTCAGCAGGTGCAGCAGGGCGTCCCGGGTGCTGAGCGGCGACCCGCCGCCCGTCCTCGAACCGCCCGCCCCCGACCCGGTCCCGCGCAGGTCGACCAGGCAGGCTCCGCGGAAGTAGTCCCGCAGCTCGTGGACGGCCCGCACGGCCAGCGTCGTACGGCCGCTGCCCGGCGGTCCGTGCAGGACCACCACCGTCGGCTTGGTCTCCGTGCTCGCGCGGGCCGCCTGCACCCACTGCCGCAGCCGCGCCATCTCCTGTCGCCGGCCGGCGAACGGACCGTCCGCCACGGGAAGCTGCGCGAACGACTGCTCCAGCGCGCTGCGCCCCCGCGCGGCCGCGCTCTTGTCGGCGCCCCGCAGCTTCGGCCCGGTCTTGGCCGGCCCGGTGGACGCGGCGAGCATCCGCTGCTGGTCCAGGAACGGACGGATGCCGCGCACCTCCAGCGCGGTCAGCCACTGCAGCCGCAGCTGCTCGGGCCCGCCGGGCTGGCTGACCGCCCCGGCGCGGTGATGGGCGGCCGGCACATGGGTCCCGACCACCTTCAGCACGGTCGCCGCCGCGCCGACGGCCCCGACCGTCACTCCCGCGCCCACCGCGGTTCCGGTGCCCGTGCCGAGCGCCACGTCGGCGATCACCGCGGCGACGGCCGCCACGCCGGCCACCAGCAGGGGCGTGCCGGCGCCCTCACGGGCGTAGCGCTCGCGGAAGGTGAG
This sequence comes from Streptomyces sp. KPB2, assembly GCF_003950055.1. Lineage (NCBI taxonomy): Bacteria > Bacillati > Actinomycetota > Actinomycetes > Kitasatosporales > Streptomycetaceae > Streptomyces > Streptomyces sp. KPB2. Next base: position 3,092,179 of record NZ_CP034353.1, on the reverse strand, counting down.
CTGTCCGGCGGCGGCCTCGTCGAGGGCGTGGGTGTAGGCCGCGTACTCCTCGCCGGCCGTCCCGGCCATCGCGTCCAGCGCCGCGCGGGCCCGGGAGAGCAGTACGTTCCCGTCCGTGCGTCCGCCCGAGCGCCGTACCTCCTCCTCCACGGCCCGCCTGAGCAGCCCTTCGGCCTCCGCCCGATGACTGTCCCGCATGTCGCGCCCCCTCCGGCGGCATCGGTGTCCTGCCGGTCCGCCCCGGGCGCCCCGGTGGCCCCGGGCGTCCCAGGGCCCTCCCGGCCCGTTCCCGGGTCCTTCCCCGGTTGCACGTCGCTCAAGTGTCCTGCGGCGAGGAGACCCTGGGGAGACGTCTTCGGCACCGGTTTCCCGCCCGCGCCTCTCCGGGCGGGAAATTCAACGAATTCCTCTCTTGACCCCGGTGACCGAAGCCACTAATTTGCCAGGGAAGCAGACCCATGACTACCGACAGGAGGCGATCGGCGGATGTACACCAACTCCGATCTGAGTCGCCTCGCCCGCCGCACCGTGTGGGTTTCGGGCCGGGTCGCGCACGGCTGCTGACACGCCGTTCCCCCGTGCCCTGACAGGGCACGTTCCGGGTTTCCCCTTCACTCGTGCACCTCTGCACGTCTTCTGTACCTCTTCACGGCATGCCCTGTCGCGTGCCGACGCGCGCTCGCTTTTCTTGCGCGGCGCGTCCGAACAGAGAAAGCTGCCTGAAATTGGCGAACATGATGAATCGACGTGTCCCGAGTCGAAATGAAGGTCGGTCATGACAGCGGCACGGATCACCGTCAACGGAAAAGAAGCGCCGATCGCACCGGCCGCGCCCCACACCACGGTCCTCGACTTCCTGCGTGAGCGCGGCCTGACCGGCACCAAGGAGGGCTGTGCCGAGGGCGAGTGCGGCGCCTGCTCGATCCTGGTGGCCCGCCCCGGGGTGAACAAGCCCACCGACTGGGTGCCGGTCAACGCCTGCCTGGTCCCGGTCGCGGCGCTCGACGGCCAGGAGGTCGTCACCTCCGAGGGCCTCGCCACCGTCGAGGCGCCGGGCACGCCGCCCGTCCTGCACCCGGTGCAGGAGGAGATGGCGGTCCGCGGCGGCTCCCAGTGCGGCTACTGCACGCCGGGCTTCATCTGCAGCATGGCGGGCGAGTACTACCGCCCCGACCGCTGCGCGCACGCGGAGCAGGGTCCGGACGCGGCCGAGGGCGCCGACGGCACCGACGCCGAGCACGGCCCGAACGGCTTCGACCTGCACGCGCTCAGCGGCAACCTGTGCCGCTGCACCGGCTACCGGCCCATCCGCGACGCCGCGTTCGCCGTCGGCGCGCCCACCGACGACGACCCGCTGGCCCGGCGCCGCGACCAGGCCCCGCCCGCGCCCGTCGCCACCGAGTACCGCCAGGACGACAGCGCCTTCGTCCGCAAGGGCACCCTGGCCGAGACGCTGCGGCTGCTGCGCGAGCGGCCCGACGCGGTGGTGGTCGCCGGAAGCACCGACTGGGGCGTCGAGGTCAACATCCGCTCCCGCCGCGCGGACTGCGTGGTCGCCGTCGACCGGCTGCCCGAACTGCGGGAACTGCGCGTCGAGTCCGACCACGTCGAGATCGGCGCGGCGCTCACGCTCACCGAGATCGAACGACGCCTGGACGGCACCGTCCCGCTGCTGGCGCAGCTGTTCCCGCAGTTCGCGTCCCGGCTCATCCGCAACGGCGCCACCCTCGGCGGCAACCTGGGCACCGGCTCGCCCATCGGCGACAGCCCGCCGGTGCTGCTCGCGCTGGAGGCGTCACTCGTGCTCGCCGACGCCGACGGTGAGCGCGAGGTGCCGCTGGCCGAGTACTTCACCGGGTACCGGCAGAGCGTGCGCCGTCCCGGCGAGCTGATCCGCGCGGTGCGTCTCCCGCTGCCGCAGGCGCCGGTCACCGCCTTCCACAAGATCGCCAAGCGGCGCTTCGACGACATCTCCAGCGTCGCCGTCGCCTTCGCGCTCGACGTCGAGGGCGGCACCGTCCGCAAGGCCCGCATCGGGCTCGGCGGCGTGGCCGCCACCCCGGTCCGCGCCCTGGCCACCGAGGCCGCCCTGGAGGGCCGGCCGTGGACCACCGAGACCGCCGAGGCCGCGGCCGAGGTGCTGCGGGGCGAGGGTACGCCGATGAGCGACCACCGCGCCAGCGCCGGCTACCGCGCCGCGATGCTCGGCCAGAGCCTGCTGAAGCTGTACGCCCAGACCACCGAGGCGGTGCCGTCATGAGCCACCTGTCCGAGCGTCCCGAGAAGCCCGTCGTCGGCGTCTCCATGCCGCACGAGAGCGCCGTCCAGCACGTCACCGGCACCGCGCTCTACACCGACGACCTGGTCCAGCGCACCAAGGACGTCCTGCACGCCCACCCCGTCCAGGTCATGAAGGCCCGCGGCCGGGTCACGGCCGTCCGCACCGAGGCCGCCCTCGCGGTGCCCGGCGTGGTGCGCGTGCTGACCGGCGCCGACGTGCCCGGCGTCAACGACGCCGGCATGAAGCACGACGAGCCGCTCTTCCCCGACGAGGTCATGTTCCACGGCCACGCGGTCGCCTGGGTGCTCGGCGAGACGCTGGAGGCGGCCAGGATCGGCGCGGCGGCCGTCGAGGTGGACCTCGAAGAACTGCCCTCCGTGATCACGCTCCAGGACGCCATCGCGGCGGACAGCTACCACGGCGCCCGTCCGGTCATGACGCACGGCGACGTCGACGCGGGCTTCGCCGACTCCGCCCACGTGTTCACCGGCGAGTTCCAGTTCTCCGGGCAGGAGCACTTCTACCTGGAGACGCACGCGGCGCTCGCCCAGGTCGACGAGAACGGGCAGGTGTTCATCCAGAGCAGCACCCAGCACCCGTCCGAGACCCAGGAGATCGTCTCGCACGTGCTCGGGGTGCCCGCCCACGAGGTGACCGTGCAGTGCCTGCGGATGGGCGGCGGCTTCGGCGGCAAGGAGATGCAGCCGCACGGCTTCGCGGCCGTCGCCGCGCTCGGCGCCAAGCTGACCGGCCGTCCGGTGCGGTTCCGGCTCAACCGGACCCAGGACCTGACCATGTCCGGCAAGCGGCACGGCTTCCACGCCACCTGGAAGATCGGCTTCGACGCCGATGGCCGTATCCAGGCCCTCGACGCCACCCTGGTCGCCGACGGCGGCTGGAGCCTGGACCTGTCCGAGCCGGTCCTCGCCCGGGCGCTGTGCCACATCGACAACACGTACTGGATCCCCAACGCCCGCGTCGCCGGCCGCATCGCCAAGACCAACACGGTCTCCAACACCGCCTTCCGCGGCTTCGGCGGACCGCAGGGCATGCTGGTGATCGAGGACATCCTGGGCCGCTGCGCGCCGCGCCTCGGTCTCGACCCCCGGGAGCTGCGGGAACGCAACTTCTACCGGCCGGGCCAGGGCCAGACCACGCCGTACGGGCAGCCGGTCACGCAGCCCGAGCGGATCACCGCCGCCTGGCAGCAGGTGCTGGAGAAGGCGGGCTTCGCCGACCGCGAGCGCGAGATCGCCGCCTTCAACGCCGCGCACCCGCACACCAAGCGGGCCCTCGCGATCACCGGCGTGAAGTTCGGCATCTCGTTCAACCTCACCGCCTTCAACCAGGGCGGCGCGCTGGTGCTGATCTACAAGGACGGCTCCGTCCTGATCAACCACGGCGGCACCGAGATGGGCCAGGGCCTGCACACCAAGATGCTGCAGGTGGCCGCGACCACGCTGGGCATCCCGCTGCACAAGGTGCGCCTCGCCCCGACCCGCACCGACAAGGTGCCCAACACCTCCGCCACCGCGGCCAGTTCCGGTGCCGACCTCAACGGCGGGGCGGTCAAGAACGCCTGCGAGCAGCTGCGCGAACGGCTCCTGCGGGTGGCCGCCTCGCAGCTCGGCGCGAACGCCTCGGACGTGCGCATCGTCGAGGGCGTCGCGCGCACCCTGGGCAGCGACCAGGAGCTGGCCTGGGACGACCTCGTACGCACCGCGTACTTCCAGCGGGTCCAGCTCTCCGCGGCCGGCTACTACCGGACCGAGGGGCTGCACTGGGACGCCGCGACGTTCCAGGGGTCGCCGTTCAAGTACTTCGCCATCGGCGCCGCCGCGACCGAGGTGGAGGTGGACGGCTTCACCGGCGCCTACCGCATCCGGCGCGTCGACATCGTGCACGACGTCGGCGACAGCCTCTCCCCGCTGATCGACATCGGTCAGATCGAGGGCGGCTTCGTCCAGGGCGCGGGCTGGCTGACGCTGGAGGACCTGCGCTGGGACACCGGCGACGGCCCGAACCGGGGCCGGCTCCTCACCCAGGCGGCGAGCACGTACAAGCTGCCGAGCTTCTCGGAGATGCCCGAGGAGTTCAACGTCACCCTCCTGGAGAACGCCACCGAGGAGGGAGCCGTGTTCGGCTCCAAGGCGGTCGGCGAGCCCCCGCTGATGCTGGCGTTCTCGGTGCGCGAGGCGCTGCGGCAGGCCGCCGCCGCGTTCGGGCCGAAGGGGACCGGCGTCGAGCTGGCCTCGCCCGCCACGCCGGAGGCGGTGTACTGGGCCATCGAGTCGGCCCGGCAGGCCGGGAACGCCGACGCCCGCGAAGAAGCGGCCGTCGGCGGCGCGGCCCGCACCGGCGTGGAAGCGCTGAGCGGTGCCTGACATGACGTGGGTCGCCGCGGTCGCGCGGTTGCGGGCACGCCGGGAGTCCGGCGTGCTCGTGACCGTGGCGACCGTGCGCGGCCACGCCCCGCGCGACGCCGGGGCCAAGCTCGTCGTGGGACACACCGAGACGTGGGGCTCGATCGGCGGCGGCAACGTCGAGGCCGTGGCGATCGACCGGGCCCGGGAGATGATCACCACGTCCAGGGTCGAACCGGAGCTGCTCGACTTCGCCCTGAACGACAAGGTGACCAACCAGCACGGCGTGCAGTGCTGCGGCGGCGCCGTCTCGGTGCTGCTCGAACCGCTGCCCGTGGTCCGGGCGGTGGCGATCTTCGGCGTCGGCCACGTCGGCCTGGAGCTGGCGCGCATCCTGGCCCGCCAGGACCTCGACCTCCACCTGGTCGACAACCGCTCCGACATGCTCACCGAGGAGCGCCTCGGCGTGCTGGCGGACGCGGTGGCGCAGGTGCACACGCACCACACGCCGCTGCTGCCCGAGGAAGTGCTGGCGCAGCTGCCGCGCGGCACCCACGTGCTGATCATGACCCACGACCACGCCGAGGACGCCGCCCTGTGCGACGCGGCCCTGCGCACGGACCACCTCGGGTCCATAGGACTCATCGGATCGGCGGCCAAGTGGGCCCGCTTCCGCAAGCGCCTCGCCACCGAGGGCGGCCACGACGACGCCGTCATCGACCGGATCAAGACGCCGATCGGACTGGCCGACATCACCGGCAAGGAGCCCGCGACCATAGCCGTGAGCGTCGCGGCCGACCTGCTGCGCACCTTCGAGGCCGGCGGGGAGTGACCCCCTGCGGGGCCGGTCGCCGGCGCCTGTAGGAATCTACGAACCGCCGGTCGCAGCCCGTCCGTAGTTCATGTTTTCGGCCCCTGGCCGGGTCTCGCCGCCGAGTTGTGTACTGCTCCTACGCCTCCTCCCCGTGAAGCGCCCCGGCCCGCACGCCGTACTCCCGCACGCCGCATGCCCAAGAAGGAGCACGCATGACCACCGACACCCTCGAGACCGGCATCCGCGAGTTCGAGCGCGCCTGGATGGACAAGGCCATCGACCTGGCCACCACCAGCGTCCGCAACGGCGGCGGCCCCTTCGGCGCCCTCATCGCCCGGGGCGAAGAGATCATCGCCCTGGGCAACAACCAGGTCACCGCCGGCCTCGACCCCACCGCCCACGCCGAGGTCAGCGCCATCCGCGCCGCCTGCAAGGCGCTCGACACCTTCAGCCTGCAGGGCTGCACCCTCGTCACGTCCTGCGAGCCCTGCCCGATGTGCCTCTCCTCGGCCCTGTGGGCCCGCGTCGACCGCCTCGTCTTCTCCGCCGACCGCCACGACGCCGCCGTGGCCGGCTTCGACGACCGCAAGTTCTACGACCTGTTCGAGAAGCGGCCGCAGGCGAACTGGCCGATGACCGTGGAACACCTCGACCTGCCCCACCGCACCCAGCCGTTCGACGCCTGGATCGCCAAGACCGACCGCGTCGACTACTGAGCCGGCCCCCGCGAAGAGCCTCTCCCGGGGCTCCCGCTGCCCCGTCCGTGCGCCACTCCCACCGTGGCGTTTGGCCGGGGCAGCGGCGTGTGCGCAAGGATGGAGCCATGCCCAACCGACTTGCGCAGGCGACGTCCCCCTACCTCCTCCAGCACGCGGAGAACCCGGTCGACTGGTGGCCGTGGGAGGCCGAGGCGTTCGAGGAGGCCCGGCGGCGCGACGTCCCCGTGCTGCTGAGCGTCGGCTACAGCGCCTGTCACTGGTGCCACGTCATGGCGCACGAGTCGTTCGAGGACGGGCCCACCGCCGAGTACCTCAACTCGCACTTCGTGAGCGTCAAGGTCGACCGCGAGGAGCGTCCCGACGTCGACGCCGTCTACATGGAGGCCGTGCAGGCGGCCACCGGGCAGGGCGGTTGGCCCATGACCGTCTTCCTCACCCCGGACGCCGAGCCCTTCTACTTCGGCACCTACTTCCCGCCCGAGCCCCGCCACGGCATGCCCTCCTTCCGCCAGGTGCTCCAGGGCGTCCAGCAGGCCTGGGCGGAGCGGCGCGACGAGGTGAGCGAGGTCGCCGGGAAGATCGTGCGGGACCTCGCCGGGCGGGAGATCTCCTACGGCGACGCCCAGGCGCCCGGCGAGGAGCAGCTCGGGCAGGCGCTGCTCGGCCTCACCCGGGAGTACGACGCCGAGCGCGGCGGGTTCGGCGGGGCGCCGAAGTTCCCGCCGTCCATGGCGATCGAGTTCCTGCTGCGCCACCACGCCCGCACCGGCGCCGAGGGCGCGCTCCAGATGGCGGCCGACACCTGCGAGCGGATGGCCCGCGGCGGCCTCTACGACCAGCTCGGCGGCGGCTTCGCCCGCTACTCCGTGGACCGCGAGTGGGTCGTGCCCCACTTCGAGAAGATGCTGTACGACAACGCCCTGCTGTGCCGGGTCTACGCCCACCTGTGGCGGGCCACCGGGTCGGACCTCGCCCGCCGGGTCGCGCTGGAGACCGCCGACTTCATGGTGCGGGAACTGCGCACCGCCGAGGGCGGGTTCGCCTCCGCGCTGGATGCCGACAGCGACGACGGCACGGGCCGGCACGTCGAGGGCGCGTACTACGTGTGGACGCCCGCGCAGCTCACCGAGGTCCTCGGCGCCGAGGACGCGGAACTGGCCGCGCAGTACTTCGGCGTGACCGAGGAGGGCACCTTCGAGCACGGCGCCTCCGTACTGCAACTGCCGCAGCAGGAGGGCGTCTTCGACGCCGCGCGGATCGCGTCGGTCCGGCAGCGGCTGCTGGCCGCGCGGGACGGGCGCCCCGCCCCGGGCCGGGACGACAAGGTGGTCGCCGCCTGGAACGGCCTGGCGATCGCCGCACTCGCCGAGACCGGCGCCTACTTCGAGCGCCCCGACCTGGTCGAGGCCGCCGTCGCCGCCGCCGACCTGCTGGTGCGGCTGCACCTCGACGAGCAGGTCCGGCTCACCCGCACCAGCAAGGACGGCCGGCCCGGTGCCAACGCCGGGGTGCTGGAGGACTACGCCGACGTGGCCGAGGGCTTCCTCGCACTGGCGTCGGTCACCGGGGAGGGCGTCTGGCTGGACTTCGCCGGCTTCCTGCTCGACCACGTCCTGACCCGGTTCCGCGACGAGTCCGGCTCCCTCTACGACACCGCCGCCGACGCCGAGCAGCTGATCCGCCGCCCGCAGGACCCCACCGACAACGCCACGCCGTCCGGCTGGAGCGCCGCCGCGGGCGCCCTGCTGACGTACGCCGCGCACACCGGCTCCGAGCCGCACCGCACGGCCGCCGAGCACGCCCTCGGCGTGGTGAAGGCGCTCGGCCCGCGCGTCCCGCGCTTCATCGGCTGGGGCCTGGCCGCCGCCGAGGCGCTGCTCGACGGCCCCCGGGAGGTCGCCGTCGTCGGACCGGCGCCCGCCGACCCCGCCGCACGCGGCCTGCACCGCACGGCGCTGCTGGGGACGGCGCCCGGGGCGGTCGTCGCCTTCGGCACCGAGGGCAGCGACGAGTTCCCGCTGCTCGCCGACCGGCCCCTGGTGGGCGGTGGGGCGGCCGCCTACGTCTGCCGGAACTTCACCTGCGACGCGCCGACCACCGACCCGGAGCGGCTGCGCGCCGCACTGGGCGACTGAGGCGGCCGGCGAGCACGTCAGGCCCCGGCGAGGATCAGCGCGCCCAGCGTCAGCTGCGCGCCCCACTGCAGGAGGACGGCCGCGCACCTGGCGGGGACCCACCGGGCGCGCGGCCAGGCCAGGGCCAGGACGCCCAGGGCGGCCGAGGCCCAGAAGCAGGCCCACAGGGCGTCGCCGGGCACGCGCGAGCACTGCTCGCCGTACGTCAGGCAGCGGCTGCCGCGCTCGGAGGCGAGTACGGCGATCCAGGCGAGGACGACGGTCGGCAGGAGCAGGACGAGCCCGGCCACCGAGCCGATGGTCAGGGCGCGGGCGTTGAGCTGTGCGTGGGTGAGCTGCGCGGCCGGGAGGCGGGACGAGGCGGTCATGCCGTCCATCCCACCGCGCCGGCCGGCCCCCGGTGATCGGCGCAACCGCTCAACCGCCCTGAGTACTCCTGCTCACGGCGCGCTCCACGATCGCCTCCAGTTGCTCGTGGTGCGCGCCCCGCCAGTAGGCCCGCCCGCACGCCGCGCACTGGGCGAAGACGTCGTAGGAGCGCTGCGTGCCGCCCTTGAGCTGCTCCGCCACCTCTTCCTTGGTGGCCGGCCGGAGCAGTCCGTTGCAGGCGGTGCACCGCGTCCACGGGCGCAGGTCGGGCCGGAAGCGGTCCAGGACCTCCTGGAGCTGTTCGTCGGGGCGGGTGCTGTAGACGTAGGCGCCGGACCACAGCTCGCGGCGGCGCAGCAGGCCGCGGTCGCGGCTGAGCATGACCCGCTTCTCCGCCGCCGACAGTGCGGCCAGCGCCGGGTCGCCGAGGTCCGTCGACTCGTACGCCGTGTCCACCCCGAGCAGCCGCAGCCGCCGGGCCAGTGTGCCCAGGTGCACGTCGAGCAGGAACCGCAGGGGAGCGCCGGGGACGTGCTGGGGGTGCCGCACGGGCCGTACGCGCACCGACTCGCCGCCCGCCGGGATGTGCCCGGGCGGCACCTCGCGGCCGTCGACGAGCAGGGTGCCGACCTCGGTGAGCGGGACGCCGAGGGACTCGACGAGGTGGCCGAGGGTGGAGACCCCGTCGGTGGCCGCGCGGACGGCGCCGGCGGCGCGGGCACGCGGGACGAACAGGTGCAGCTCGGGGGCGAACTCGACGTGGATCTCGGGACCGTTCACCCGGCCAGGATGCCACGGGGGCCGCGCCCGGCCCCGGCCTTTTCGTGCCGGTGCGCGCCTAGTAGGCGACCAGCGAGATCCCCACGTAGTGCGCGATGAAGGCGGCCAGGGTGAAGGAGTGGAAGACCTCGTGGAAGCCGAACCAGCGCGGTGACGGGTTGGGACGCTTGAGGCCGTAGATCACGCCGCCCGCGCTGTAGAGCACACCGCCCACGATCACCAGGACCAGGACGGCGATGCCGCCGGCCCGCATGAACTCGGGCAGGTAGAAGACGGCCGCCCAGCCCATGGCGAGGTAGCAGGGGGTGTAGAGCCAGCGCGGGGCGCCCACCCAGAAGACGCGGAAGACGATGCCGGCCGCGGCGGCCGCCCAGATGCCCCACAGCAGCCACTCGCCCTTGGCGCCGGGCAGCAGCAACAGCGTGAGCGGGGTGTAGGTGCCCGCGATGATCAGGAAGATGTTGGCGTGGTCGAGACGGCGCAGGACGCCGTCCATGCGCGGACTCCAGTTCCCCCGGTGGTAGAGGGCGCTGACGCCGAACAGGAGGCAGGCCGTCAGCACGTAGACGCCGCAGGCTATGCGGGCCTCGGGCGACTCGGCGAGGGCGGTGAGCACCAGACCGGCGATCAGGACCGCCGGGAACATGCCGAGGTGCAGCCAGCCGCGCAGCTTCGGCTTGACCGGGTGCGGGAGGGAGAGCGCTACAGGGCCGCGGCCGCCGGCCGGGGCGTCCTGGGGCGCGTCGGGGACGGACGCAGTCATGGGCGCATCGTACCTACGGTTCCGTAAGTTACGTATCAGTACGGGCGACTGCCGTGCGGTGAGTGGCCATCGTCTCACGGGGAACCCGGCGGTGCACTCCCGGTCCGGGCACGTGGCGCTCCTCACGCCGCTCAGGTGTGACGCCCTCTGGACAGATGGGCGCTCGCGTCGGATGATCAAATGAGTGCGGTCGACACCGGATGAGCGCCCACGAGGCAAACGTCACGCATCCGGGTCGCAGCCCCCACGGGGCCTCCCAACAAAAAACCCCTCATTTAGGAGCAATCGTGGCGCGCGACATCGCGGCTCCCCCCGTCCCCACCCACCACCAGGAACTGATCTCGTGGGTCAACGAGATCGCCGAACTGACCCAGCCGGACTCCGTGGTCTGGTGCGACGGATCCGAGGCCGAGTACGAGCGCCTGTGCGGGGAGCTCGTCGAGAAGGGCACCTTCCGCAAACTCGACCCGATCAAGCGCCCCAACTCCTACTACGCGGCCTCCGACCCCTCCGACGTCGCGCGCGTCGAGGACCGGACCTTCATCTGCTCCGCCAAGGAGGAGGACGCCGGCCCGACCAACCACTGGAAGGACCCCGCCGAGATGCGGGCCATCTTCACCGGTGAGCAGGGTCTGTTCCGGGGCGCGATGCGCGGCCGGACCATGTACGTCGTGCCCTTCTGCATGGGCCCCCTCGGCTCCCCGCTCTCCGCGCTCGGCGTCGAGATCACCGACTCCGCCTACGTCGCCGCCTCCATGCGCACCATGACCCGCATGGGACAGCCGGTCCTGGACGAGCTGGGCGAGACGGGCTTCTTCGTCAAGGCCGTGCACTCCGTCGGCGCCCCGCTCGCCGAGGGCGAGGCGGACGTCCCCTGGCCCTGCAACAGCACCAAGTACATCTCGCACTTCCCCGAGGACCGCGAGATCTGGTCCTACGGCTCCGGCTACGGCGGCAACGCCCTGCTCGGCAAGAAGTGCTACGCCCTGCGCATCGCCTCCGTCATGGCCCGCGACGAGGGCTGGCTCGCCGAGCACATGCTGGTGCTGAAGCTGACGCCGCCCACCGGCGAGCCCAAGTACGTCGCCGCCGCCTTCCCGTCGGCCTGCGGCAAGACCAACCTCGCCATGCTGGAGCCCACGATCTCCGGCTGGACCGTGGAGACCATCGGCGACGACATCGCCTGGATGCGCTTCGGCGAGGACGGCCGCCTGTACGCCATCAACCCCGAGGCCGGCTTCTTCGGCGTCGCGCCCGGCACCGGTGAGCACACCAACGCCAACGCGATGAAGACCCTGTGGGGCAACTCGGTCTTCACCAACGTCGCCCTCACCGACGACGGCGACGTGTGGTGGGAGGGCATGACCGAGGAGACCCCGGCCCACCTGACCGACTGGAAGGGCAACGACTGGACGCCCGAGTCCGGTACGCCCGCCGCGCACCCCAACGCCCGCTTCACCACGCCCGCCGCGCAGTGCCCGATCATCGCGCCGGAGTGGGAGGACCCCAAGGGCGTGCCGATCTCGGCGATCCTCTTCGGCGGGCGCCGCGCCACCGCCGTCCCGCTGGTCACCGAGTCCTTCGACTGGAACCACGGCGTCTTCCTCGGCGCCAACGTGGCCTCCGAGAAGACGGCCGCCGCCGAGGGCAAGGTCGGCGAGCTGCGCCGCGACCCCTTCGCCATGCTGCCGTTCTGCGGCTACAACATGGGCGACTACATGGGGCACTGGGTCGATGTGGCCAAGGACAAGGACCAGTCCAAGCTGCCGAAGATCTACTACGTCAACTGGTTCCGCAAGGACGACGAAGGCCGGTTCGTGTGGCCCGGCTTCGGCGAGAACGGGCGCGTCCTGAAGTGGATCGTGGAGCGCCTGGAGGGCAAGGCGGACGGCGTCGAGACCCCGATCGGCGTGCTGCCGACCAAGGAGTCGCTCGACACCGACGGCCTCGACCTCGCCGACGCCGACCTGGAGTTCCTGCTCAGCGTCGACAAGGAGGTCTGGCGCGAGGAGGCCGCACTGGTCCCCGAGCACCTGAACACCTTCGGCGACCACACGCCCGCCGAGCTGTGGGACCAGTACCGGGCCCTGGTGCAGCGCCTGGGCTGACCGTCCTCACCACCAAGCTCCGTGGCCGGTCCGACTAGCCCTGACCCGCGAAGTCGTCACGAAGGCCGGCCACGAGGGGGTCTCCCCGCGCTCCAGTAGCTCAGCAGTACCCGGGGCGCGGGAAGGTCCCGCTCGGGCCGGGTCACCGCACAACGGCGTGCGGAGGACCCGGCCCTTCGGCATGTCCGGCGCCGTGCCCCGCCGCACCGTCGGCGCGCGGCCGGGCGCCGGTGCTCGCCGGGCCGGTGAGCGATGAGTTCGGGGGACGGATCGGGTCAGTCCTCGTATGACGCGAATCATCACTGACCTCCCGGGCTCTCCGGACCGAGCCGCGACCCGTCCACGGCGTCCGGCGGTGATCCGATGAGCACGGTCGAGGCCAACGGAATCACCTTCGGCATCGAGTCGTTCGGCGCCGACGACGCGCCGCTCGTCCTGCTCGTGGGCGGGCCGACGATGCTCTCCTGGCCCGACGCGCTGTGCGAGCGGCTCGCCGCCGGAGGGTGCCGTGCGGTGCGCTACGACCTGCGCGACAGCGGGGAGTCGACGACGCGGGATCCGCAGGCGCCCGCGTACACCCTGCGCGATCTCGCCGCGGACGCGGCGGCCCTCACCGACGCCCTCGGGGGCCGGCCCGCGCACCTCGCGGGGATCGGCGTCGGCGGGATGGTCGCCCAGGTGGCGGCGCTCGACCATCCGGCCGCGTTCTCGGCGCTCACCCTGGCCCGTACGCGCCCGGTCGCTCCCGGCCCGCCCGACGACGACCTCCCCGACCACGACCGGGCGGCGATGAGCCGGCTGTTCGCGCGGGCGAAACCCGACTGGGCCGACCGCGAGGAGGTGGCGGAGTTCGCCGCCGGCGGCGCGGAGATCCTCGGCGACGACCCGGCCGCCGCACGCGCGGTCGCCGCGCGCATCTGGGACCGTACGCCCGGCACGTCGGAGGCGGTCCAGACGGCCAACCAGCTGGGCCTGGTGTTCGCCAAGCTGGACTGCGCCCCCCGATGGCGCGAGCGCCTGCCCGGGATCGACATCCCCACCCTCGTCGTCCACGGCCGCCGCGACCGCTTCTTCCCCGTCGGCAACGGCGAGGCGATCGCACGCGAGATCCCCGGGGCACGCCTGCTCGTCCTCGAGGAGGCCGCCACCGCGTTTCCCGATACGACGGTCGACGAGATCGCCGGGGAGATGCTCGCGCTCGCACCGAGGAAGCGGTAGGCCGGCCGCGGCGGCCGATCGTCCTCGCGGTGTTCGTGCCGCGCGTGGTCCGCACGGCGACGCCGATGCGTACCGCCGCGCGGTACCACGCGGTGAGTGGCACCCGGCCCGCGCGTCGCTGCGGGTGCGCGCGGACCGGGGCCGTACGGGGGCCCGTGAGGGCTCAGCGGGACGCGAGTTCGCGTGGCTCCAGGGCCGCGGCGTGCGCGTCCATGCGCTCGGCGGTCAGGATCGCGACCGCCGTGTCGGCGCGGGAGGCCGCGACCACCAGGGCGCGGGCCGCCAGCGTGTGCGCCCGCCGGTGCAGGGTCGCCGGACACGGCGCCGGATCGGTGGCGGCCACCTGCAGCCGGACCGGCGGCCGGCCGCCCCGCAGCCGGGCCACCTGCTCGGCGAGCCGGTCGGCGGCGGTGTCCAGGCCGGGGTCGGGCTCCAGCGCGCGCAGCTCGTCCGTGACGGCGAGCAGCGCCGCGAGATGGCCCGCGAGCTGGATGTCCAGCTCCTCGCCCCGGGACCGGTGCGGAAAGTCCGGGGTGCCGTCGGCCATCGTGCTGTGGACCGACTTGTTGCGGATCGGCTCGTACATGGGATGGCCTCCTGAGTGCTTCAGGAAACCATCCTACATTAGATCCAATCTAAAGTTGACGCCGTTCGTGACACAGCTCCGGGCCGGGGCTCAGTGCTGGCCGTACCCGTCCAGGAAGTTCCCGATCCGGCCCACCGCCTCGCGCAGGTCCGCGGCCGTCGGCAGGGTGACCACCCGGAAGTGGTCGGGCTCGGGCCAGTTGAAGCCCGTGCCCTGCACGACCATGATCTTCTCCTGGCGCAGCAGGTCCAGGACCATCCGCCGGTCGTCCTTGATCTTGAAGACCTTGGGATCGAGTCGCGGGAAGAGATACAGCGCGCCCTTCGGCTTCACACAGGTCACGCCCGGGATGCCGGTCAGCGCCTCGTGGGCGGCGTCCCGCTGCTCGCGCAGCCGCCCGCCGGGCAGCACCAGCTCGTTGATGGTCTGCCGTCCGCTGAGCGCCGCGACCACGCCGTGCTGGCCCGGCATGTTGGCGCACAGCCGCATGTTCGCCAGGATCGTCAGACCCTCGATGTAGGACTCGGCGTGCGCGCGCGGACCCGAGATCGACATCCAGCCGACCCGGTAGCCGGCCACCCGGTACGCCTTCGACATGCCGTTGAAGGTGAGGGTCAGCAGGTCGGGGGCGATCGCGGCGGTCGGGGTGTGCGTGGCGTCGTCGTAGAGGATCTTGTCGTAGATCTCGTCGGAGCAGACCAGCAGGTTGTGGCGGCGGGCGATGTCCGTCAGCCCGCGCAGCATCGCGTCGTCGTAGACCGCGCCCGTCGGGTTGTTCGGGTTGATGATCACCAGCGCCTTGGTGCGGTCGGTGATCTTCCGCTCGACGTCCGCGAGGTCGGGCATCCAGTCGGACTGCTCGTCGCAGCGGTAGTGCACCGCCGTGCCGCCGGAGAGCGAGACGGCGGCCGTCCACAGCGGGTAGTCCGGTGCCGGGACGAGCACCTCGTCGCCGTCGTCGAGCAGGCCCTGCATCGCCATCACGATCAGCTCGGAGACGCCGTTGCCGATGAAGACGTGCTCGACGTCCGTCTCGATGCCGAGGGTCTGGTTGTGCATGACGACCGCCCGGCGCGCCGCCAGCAGGCCCTTCGCGTCGCCGTAGCCGTGGGCCGTGGAGACGTTGCGGAGGATGTCCTCCAGGATCTCCGGAGGGCACTCGAAGCCGAAGGCGGCCGGGTTGCCGGTGTTCAGTTTCAGGATGCGGTGCCCGGCTGCTTCCAGCCGCATCGCCTCCTCGAGCACCGGGCCCCGGATCTCGTAACAGACGTTGGCGAGCTTGGTCGACTGGATCACCTGCATGTCCGTGAGCTTACGACCCGGTTACGGTCCATGGGTCGTGTTATCCGCCACTTGAGACGTGCGGTATGGGCGGATTTCGTCACTCGCCCGCCGCTCACCCGCCGCTCACCCGCCGCTCACCCGCCGCTCACCCGTCACTCACCGGGGGCTCCGTCGCACCGAGCGGCCCGCCAGTACGTCCGTGCGCCGTCCGTCCTCCATCACGAACCGCCCGTCGACCAGCACGTACGGGATGCCCGTCGGCAGCACCCGCGGCTCCTCGAAGGTGCTGCCCGCCGCGACCGTGGCCGGGTCGAAGAGGACCAGGTCGGCCCGGTACCCCTCGCGCACCAGACCCCGGTCCGGCAGCCGCAGCCGGGCCGCCGGGCGGGAGGTGAGGTGGGCGACGCACTCCTCCAGCGAGAGCACGCCCAGCTCGCGGACGTAGTGGCCCAGGTAGTGCGGGAAGGTGCCGTAGGCGCGCGGGTGCGGCTTGGCGCCCTGGAGGATGCCGTCCGAGCCGCCGGTGTGGACCCGGTGCCGCATGATCGCGCGGACGTTCTCCTCGTGGCCGACGTGCTGGAGGATGGTCGGCGCCAGCCGGTCGGCCAGCAGCAGGTGCCGGGCGACCTGCCACGGGCTCTCGCCGCGCAGCCGCGCCGACTCCAGGACCGTCCGGCCGACGTACTCCGCGAGCGCCGGGTCGCCCGTGCCGGAGATCTCGATCGTCTCCCACTCCATGGGCACGCCGTGGGAGCCGTCGGAGCCGATCTGCTCCATGTGGTGCCGGATCCGCTCGGCGGTGTCGTCGTCCGCCAGCCGCTCCAGGATCCGCTCCGGGCCGCCCTCGCTCGCCCAGCTCGGCAGCAGCGCCACGAGGGTGGTGCAGCCGGGGGTGTACGGGTAGGTGTCGAGGGTGATGTCGGCGCCGCCCGCGAGTGCCTCGTCGAGCAGGGTCAGCAGCTCGGGCGCCCTGCCCTTGTTCACGCCGAAGTTCATGGTCGCGTGGGCGAGGTGGAGGGGGCAGCCCGCCTCCCGGGTCAGCTCCACCATCTCCTCGTACGCCTTCAGGGCCCCCGCCCCGTACGAGCGGTGGTGCGGGCAGTAGTAGCCGCCGTACTGGGCGACCACCCGGCACAGCTCGGTCAGCTCGGCGTCCTTGGCGTACATGCCGGGTGTGTACGTCAGCCCGGACGACATGCCGACCGCGCCCTGCTCCAGGCCCTCGGCGACCAGGCGCCGCATCCGCTCCAGCTCGGCGGGCGTCGCCTCCCGGTCGTCCCAGCCGACGGCGAGGGCGCGCACCGTGCCCTGCGGGATCAGGTAGGCGGCGTTCACGGCGATGCCGCCATCGAGCCGGTCCAGGTACTCGCCGACCGACCGCCAGTCGAAGTCGACGTCGTCCCCGTGGCCGTTCCATCCGGCGATCGCCCGGCGCACCTCGCCGAGGGTGCGGTCGTCTACCGGCGCGTACGACAGCCCGTCCTGGCCGATGACCTCCAGGGTGACGCCCTGGGCGGCCTTGGCGCTGTGGTCGGGGTCCCGCAGCAGCGCCAGGTCGCTGTGGGCGTGCATGTCGACGAAGCCGGGGGAGAGGACCAGGCCCTCGGCGTCCAGCTCGCGGCGTGCCTTGGGGCGCTGGCACCCGGCGGCCGCCGCCTCCTTGACGATCGAGACGATCCGGCCGCGGTCGACCACCACGTCGGCCCGGTAGGAGTCGGCGCCTGAGCCGTCCACGACGTCGGCGTCCCGGATGACCAGCTCTTCCATGCTTCTTCTCCCTCTTCTCCCTCAGACCCCGGATGGCTCAGAAGAACGTGCGGATGTAGTCGACGACCGTCCCGTCCGCCTCGGCGACCGGGATGAGCTGCCACTTGTCGAAGGACGTGCAGGGGTGGGACAGACCCAGGCCCACCCAGTCGCCCACCTCCAGCTCCGCCCCGGGGCCGGTGCGCAGCCAGGCGTGCTGGTCGGACAGGCCGCTCACGGCGATGCCGGCCGCGGGGCGCTCGGGGCCGCCGTCGGCCGGGCGGACCACCTGGGCGAAGGGCAGGTCGAGGTCGTACGCCGCGTCCCGCTTGCCCGCGTTGGCGAAGGCCTGCTCGGCGGAGGGGCGGGAGACCACCTGCGTCCACAGCCGGAACGCGGGCTCCAGGGCGCCCTCGGCGGGGACGCGGTTGAAGGGGGTCACCTCCCGGTAGTGCCCGTCGTCGTGGGAGACGTACGCGCCGGAGCGCAGCAGCTTGAGTACGGGCCGGGAGAGGCCGGGCACCTCGGCGAACACGTCGGCCACCGCGTCGAACCAGGCGCTGCCGCCCGCGCTCAGCACGATCTCGTCCAGGCCCTCGAACCGGCCGGCCCTGTCGAAGTCGGCCGCCAGCGCGACCAGCCGCCGCAGCCACGCGTGCACACGCTCCGGGTCGGCGTCCGGCACCTCGCCCTCGTACCCGGCGACCCCCGCCAGCCGCAGCGTCCGCGTCCCGGCCACCGCGTCGGCGACCGCCGCGCAGTCCGCCTCCGTACGGGCCCCGGTCCGCGCGCCCGCACCGGCGCCCAGCTCGACCACGACGTCCACCGGGCGGGCGGCCCCCGCCGCGGTCAGGGCCGCGTCCATCAGCTCGACGCCGCGCACGGAGTCGACGTAGCAGACGAAGCGGAACTCCGGGTCGGCGTCCAGTTCGGCCGCGAGGCGGCGCAGCGCGGCGGCGTCGACCAGTTCGTTGGCCAGGAAGATCCGCCCGATGCCGAAGGCCCGTGCCACCCACACCTGGTGCGGCACCGCGAGGGTGATGCCCCAGGCGCCGTGCTCGATCTGGCGGTGGAAGAGCTGCGGGGCCATGGAGGTCTTGCCGTGCGGCGCGAACGCGAGGCCGTGCCGGGCGGCGTACGTCTCCATGAGCTTCAGGTTGTGCTCCAGGCGCTCGGCGGAGAGCGCGAGCACGGGGGTGGCGAAGCCGTCGGTGAAGAGGTTGCGGCGCCGTCCGGCCAGTTCGGCCAGGGTCAGGCCGTACGCGTCCGGCGGGAGGCCCTTGAAACGGTGGTCGACGCGCTCCCCGGCCAGCTCGGCGAGGGCTTCGCGGCCATGGACGGGGCCGTTGTCGAGGGCCATGGAGCCTCCCTGATCTGATCTGTTGCAAAGCTTGCAACAGTCGTTGCGTATATCGCTTACTGCTGTCTAACATCTCGGCGAACGCGGGGTCAACGGAGCCGCCGCCCGCGAGACGCAGAGGAGCCAGGACCATCGTGACCGTCGACGGACCCCGCAGCACCGCCCCCGACGTCGTGGACGTCGTCGCGCTCGGCGAGTCCATGGTCACCTTCCTCCCCTCCGTACCCGGCCGCCTCGCCGACGTCCCCTCCTTCGACCGGGCCATCGGCGGCGCCGAGTCCAACGTGGCCTGCGTGCTCGCCGCCGCCGGACACTCCGTCCGCTGGGCCGGCCGGGTCGGCGCCGACGGCTTCGGCGACCACCTCGTCGAGGCGATCGGCGCCTACGGCGTCGACGTCGGCGCCGTCCGCCGCGATCCCGCCCGCCCGACCGGCGTCTACTTCCGCACGGCGGGCGACCGGGCCACCGACGCCCACGAGGTCGCCTACTACCGGGCGGGCTCGGCCGCCTCCGCGATGTCCGTCGACACCATGGACCTCGACGCCGTCCGCTCCGGCCGCGTCCTGCACCTGTCCGGCATCACGCCCGCGCTGTCCGCCGGCTGCCTCGGCCTGACGCGCGAGCTGACCGCCCGCCGCCCCGGCCGCCCCCTCGTCTCCTTCGACGTCAACCACCGCCCCGGCCTGTGGCGCGACGCCGGCGACGGCCACGGTCCCGAGGTGCTCCTGGAGCTGGCCCGCGGCGCCGACCTGGTCTTCGTCGGCGACGACGAGGCGCGGGACGCCTGGGGCCTCGACGGACCCGAGGCCGTACGCGCGGCGCTGCCCGAGCCGGCGGTGCTCGTCGTCAAACAGGGCGCGACCGGCGCCACCGCGTACCACGGGGACCAGGTCACCTCCGTGCCCGCCCTGCACGTCGACGTCGTCGCCGCCGTCGGCGCGGGCGACGCCTTCGCCGCCGGGTTCCTCTCCGCCACCCTGCGCGAGCGGCCCGTACGCGAGCGCCTGCGCCACGGCCACCTCTGGGCCGCCGCCGCCCTCACCGTCCCCGGCGACCTCGCCGCGCCCCCCGCCCGCGACCACGCCGACCGCCTGGCCGCACTGGACGACACCGCGTGGGGGAGACTGCGACTCGGCCCCGGCTGGACACAGCACGGCGAAAGGCCCGGCGACAGGGCGGGCGAAGGGGCCGACGAGGAGGTACGCACACCATGAGTCAGACCGTCGACCGCGCGCTCAGCATCCTGCCGCTGCTCGCCGAGGGCCCCGCCGACCTGGGCCGGGTCGCCGACCGCCTCGGCGTGCACAAGTCCACGGCCCTGCGCCTGCTGCGCACCCTCCACGACCACGGCTTCGTCTACCGCCAGGCCGACCAGCGCTACCGCCTCGGCGCCCGGCTCATCTCCCTCGCCCAGGAGGCGATGGAGAACCTGGACGTCCGCGAGATCGCCCACCCCCACCTCGTACGCCTCAACGAACAGGTCGGCCACACCGTCCACCTCGCCGTCCACGAGGAGGACGAGGTCCTCTACATCGACAAGGTCGAGAGCCGCTACCCGGTCCGCATGTACTCCCGGATCGGCAAGCCCGTCGCCATCACGGTGGCGGCCGTGGCCAAACTCCTGCTCGCCGACCTCCCCGAGAACGAACGCCGCGCCGTGGTCGAGAAGCTCGACTACCCCATGTACACGGCCCGGTCGACACCGAATGCCGAAGGGTTCCTCAAGGAACTGGCCAAGGTGCGCGAACAGGGCTGGGCCACCGACCTCGGTGGCCACGAGGAGTCCATCAACTGCGTCGCCGCGCCCATCCGGGGCGCCGACGGCCGGGTGGTCGCCGCCATGTCGGTCTCCGCGCCGAACGTGGTCGTCACCGCCGACGAACTCCTCACCCTGCTCCCGCTGGTGCGCCGTACGGCGGACGCCATCAGCGGCGAGTACTCCGGCAGGACCCCAGTCAAGGAAGTCACCGCATGACCGACAAGATCGCTCTCGTCCCCGCGACCCACACCGTCCCCCCGGCGAAGTTCAGCCACGGCGTGAAGAAGGGCAACATCCTCCAGGTCGCCGGCCAGGTCGGCTTCCTCCCCCACGAGGAGGGCAAGGCCCCCACCCCGGCCGGTCCGACCCTGCGCGAGCAGACCCTCCAGACCCTCGCCAACGTCAAGGCGATCCTGGAGGAGGGCGGCGCCTCCTGGGACGACGTGATGATGCTCCGCGTCTACCTCACGGACGTCGGCCACTTCGCCGAGATGAACGAGATCTACAACGCCTACTTCGAGGAGCAGGGCCTCACCCAGCCGCCCGCCGCGCGCACGACCGTCTACGTCGGTCTGCCCGCCGGCCTCCTCATCGAGATCGACGCGCTCGCCGTCCTCGGCTGACCGCCCCTCCCTCTCCGCCTGTCTGACTGTCTGTGAACGGCACGGCGTCCCCCACCCCTTGGGGCGCCGTGCCGCGCTCCTCCCTGCCCGAAAGCTCCATGTACTTATCCAGAGGACCCCCGTATGTCCTACTCGTCCCTCCCTCTTGCCGCCGCCTCCGAGGCCCCACCCCACACCGGCGGTCTGCTCACCCTGATCGACGGCACCGCCGGACTGCTGACCGTCGCCGCCATCGGCATCGCGCTGCTGCTCTTCCTCATCATCAAGGTGCGGCTGCAGCCCTTCGTCGCGCTGCTCGCCGTCTCCATAGCCGTCGGCCTGCTCGCCGGCCTGTCGGTCACCGAACTCTTCGGCACCGTCCAGAAGTCCGACGCCGTCTCGACCATCGAGTCCGGCATGGGCGGCATCCTCGGCCACGTCGCCATCATCATCGGCCTGGGCACCATGCTCGGCGCGATCCTCGAAGTCAGCGGCGGCGCCCAGGTGCTGGCCTCCCGCCTGCTCGGCCTCTTTGGGGAGAAGCGCGCCCCGCTCGCCATGGGCCTCACCGGCCTGATCTTCGGCATCCCGGTCTTCTTCGACGTGGGCATCTTCGTCCTCGCGCCCATCGTCTACGCCGCCGCCAAGCGCTCCGGCAAGTCGATCCTGCTCTACTGCCTGCCGCTGCTGGCCGGCCTCTCCATGACCCATGCCTTCCTGCCGCCGCACCCCGGCCCGGTGGCCGCCGCCGGACTGCTGAACGTCAAGCTCGGCTGGATCATCCTCATGGGCATCGTCTGCGGCATCCCCGCCGTCCTCGCCGCCTGGGTGTTCTCCGCGTGGATCGGCCGCCGCATCTTCGTGCCCGTGCCGCAGGACATGGTCGAGGCGTCCGAGGAGGCCAAGCAGGCCGTCGTCGAGGAGCAGCGCAAGGCCGGCGTCGCGCCGCACGAGACCCCGGTCGCGCTCGGCACCGTCATCGGCATCATCGGCACCCCGCTGATCCTGATCCTCGCCGCGACCTTCTCCTCCATCGCCCTGGACCCGTCCACCCTCCGCTCGGTGATCGAGTTCTTCGGCAACCCGTTCGTCGCCCTGACCATCGCCCTGCTCCTCGCCTACTACCTCCTCGGCATCCGGCGCGGCTGGTCCCGCAAGTCCCTGGAGACCGTCTCGACGGCCTCGCTGAAGCCGGTCGGCAACATCCTGCTGGTGGTCGGCGCCGGCGGTGTCTTCGGCGCCGTCCTCAAGGCCAGCGGCGTCGCCCAGGCCCTCTCCGACACCTTCAACGACGTCGGCCTGCCGGTGATCGTCCTCGCCTACCTGATCTCCGTGGTGCTGCGGGTCGCCCAGGGCTCGGCGACGGTGGCCATCGTGACGACGGCGGGCATCGTGGCGCCGCTGCTCGCCGAGGGCGACCACTCGCAGGCGTTCGTCGCCCTGGTCATCATGGCCATCTCCGCGGGCTCCATCTTCGCCTCGCACGTCAACGACGGCGGGTTCTGGATGGTCGCCAAGTACTTCGGCATCAGCGAGCGGGACACGCTCAAGACGTGGACCGTGCTGGAGAGCGTGCTGTCGGTCGCCGGGTTCGTGGTGGCGGCGGTGGTGAGCCTGTTCGTGTAGGCGGCTCGTGTAGGTGGCTCGTGTAGGCGTCTGATAACGAAGTTGGGGCTGGCTGTGCCCGACACAGGATCGTCGACCATACTGCCCGCGTGGAGCAGCGCAGAGGATCGACGAGCCAGCCCCTGGAAGGCGCCGGATTCGACCCGGCATTCATCCCCGGGCTCACCGCACCCGTGTCCGGTGAGCCGGAGGACGCGAGACGCGACGAGGCGGAGAAGGACGCCGGCGCGGAGTCCGAGCAGCCCTCGGAGCCCTCGTCGGAGCCCTCGCCCGTCGGCGAACCGCTCGCCGAGGACGCCGCGGAACCGGAGGACGAGGCCCCCGTGGACGGCCCGGTCTTCGAGGCCTCCGACCGCCGCGCCAGGATCGTCGCCGACCACAAGGGCGTACGTCTCTCCCTCGACGACCAGAGCTGTGAGTTCCGCTGGGACGAGGTCGGGGCCGTCGAGACGGAGACGGGACGCTTCGGCAAGCGGTTCACGGTGACGGTGCACACGCCGGACCGCCGCTGGTACCCGATCGAGATCGAGGCCGCGTCCCGAAGCCGCTTCCCGGAGTGGGAGTCGGCCCTGGACGAGGTCCTCGACGCGTACTTCGAGGACGGCGAGGCGGAGACCGGGCCCGAAGCGGGCGGGGCCGCCGAAGCCGAAACCGAAGCCGCCTCCAAGGAAGCGAAGGACGCGGAGGACACAGAGGACACGAAGGACGCGAACGACGCGAAGGACGCCGAGGAGGCCACCGCCCGCGCCGAGTAGGCGCATCGGGTGAAGATCCGTGCACGCCCTCTTGTCGCACCGGCGACCATGGGCTTTCTTGACCTCCATGGCGGACACCACGGGCAACACCTCAGACGCAGGCGTGATGGGCGGTGCCGACTCGGCCCCCCGTAAGTCCAGTTGGCGCTACATCGGTCCCGGCATCGTCGTCGCCGCCACCGGCGTCGGCGCCGGCGACCTCGTGGCCACCCTCATCGCGGGCAGCAACTTCGGCTACACCCTGCTGTGGGCGGCGGTCATCGGCTGCCTCGTGAAGATCTCCCTCGCCGAGGCGTGCGGCCGCTGGCACCTTGCCACCGGCCGCACACTCTTCGACGGCTGGGCCAGCATCGGCCCCTGGACCACGTGGTTCTTCGCGATCTACGCCGTGATCTGGGGCTTCGTCTACGGCGCCGCGGCGATGTCGTCCAGCGCCCTGCCCCTCCAGGCCCTCTTCCCGGACGTGATGGGCCTGGAATGGTGGGGCATCGCCTGCGGCCTGGTGGGCCTGGTCTTCGTCTGGTTCAACAAGTACAACGTCTTCGAGAAGGTCATGACCGTCCTGGTGGGCGTCATGTTCGTCGTCACGGTGTACCTGGCGATCCGCGTCACGCCCAACCTGGGCGACGCCTTCGCCGGACTCCTCCCGGTCCTCCCGGACGAGAAGGACTCGGTTCTCAACACGCTGGGCCTGATCGGCGGCGTGGGCGGCACCATCACGCTGGCCGCGTACGGCTACTGGGTCAACGCCAAGGGCTGGACCAACACCGGCTGGATGAAGGTCATGCGCCTGGACAACCGGGTCGCCTACGTCACGACCGGCATCTTCGTCGTCGCGATGCTCTTCGTCGGCGCCGAACTGCTCCACTCGGCAGGCATCGCGATCGCGAGCGGCGACAAGGGCCTGATCCAGCTCGGCGACATCCTGGAGGCGCAGTACGGCACGGCGACCGGCAAGCTCTTCCTCATCGGCTTCTTCGCCACCTCCTTCACCTCGCTGATCGGCGTCTGGCACGGCGTGAGCCTGATGTTCGCCGACTTCCTGGCCCGCCGGCGCGGCGAACGGGAGGCACGGGGCGACGAGTTGGCCTCGGGCCGCCGCGAACGCTCCTGGGCCTTCCGCGCCTACCTGCTCTGGCTCACCTTCCCGCCCATCATCCTGCTCTTCCAGGACGAGCCCTTCCGCCTGATCATCATCTACGGCGTCCTGGGCGCCGCCTTCATGCCCTTCCTGGCCCTCACCCTGATGTGGCTCCTCAACTCCTCCCGCACCCCGCGCGAGTGGCGCAACGGCAGCCTCAGCAACGGCATGCTGGTCGTCGCAGGGCTGCTGTTCCTGGTGCTGTGTGTGAAGCAGATCTGGGACCAGCCGTGGTCGGAGTTCTTCTGACGACCGGTCCCGGCCGGTCCGGGGCGTCGCCTCAGAAGCCCATCGACTGCATCTGCACGTCCATGGTCGCTTCGTGTGCCCGTTCGCTGAGCTTCTCCAGGGAGTGCCCCTGGTGTTCCCTGACCGCCCGTACAACCTGGGGGTGCTGCTGCTCGAACCGCTTGACCTGCTGGCTGAGTTCGGCCAGGTTATTGCCGAGCGAGACCATTCCGGCAGCCGTGGAGACCACCTGACCGCCGGGAATGAACGCGCCCGCGAGTCGGCCCAGCATCGTACCGACGCCCAGAGAACTGGCTGTCTTGGCGGCGGCGTTCGTGCCGAACGCCCGTTTCATTTCATGCCAGTTCTGAGTGAGCCTTTCACCTTCCCCCGGGCTTTGCGCCGCGATCCTCTGCACGATGCCGTCCGCCTTTTCGACATCCGCCTCGGAGGCGAGGTACGCGGCCCAGCGGACGCCGTCCCTGATCTCGTCCCACTTGGACACGTTGCCGGAAAGTGCGTCGAGGCGTCCGGTGAGCGCCCCAGTCGCCCCCTGCATCGCCGCCTCCGCCGCCGTAGTACGCGGCGTGGCATCGGCCATTGCGTCCGCGGCCCTGCCTGCCACGGAGTCCATGAGGCCCCTCCGGCCGGATCCGGCGCCGGTCGTGCTGCCGGATCCGGCGGCGGTCGGCCTGCGCGAGAAGGGGGAGGCCGGATTGCGGAGCGGCGCCTGGCCCACGGGGGCGCCGGCCGTTTCCCCGGTGGGCGGGCCGATCCGGTCGCAGATGTCGGCGGCCAGCCTCTTCGCGCCGCCTTCGTTGTCGTCGTAGACGCGAGAATCACTGTCGCGCAGCATTTCGTCGATCGTGTCGTCGAGCCGATAGTGCACGCTTGCCGCGAGCGCCTCGCTCACCCGGTAGCGCTTGGCGTACTCGGCGCGTACCGTCACCCCGTTCCGGGAGAGGAACTCCTTCACGTCCCCGGCGCTGCTCATGCCCTGTGGGGTCGCCGACTGCGGGCCCCGCACGCTGATCCGCCGCTGCACCGCGGGCGTACCGAGGCCGCCCGAGGGCGCCGGGGCCCGGTGTCCGCAGCCGGGTCCGTGCGGGTGCCGTTCCTGTGCCCAGGGGTGTCCGGCCATGCGCAGCATCTGGACGACTCCGGCATTGCCCAGCGAGGCCTGGGCCCCGGGGAGCCCGCGCGGCGCGGTCCTGTCGCGTGCCGGGCGCTGACGATGCGGCTGCCGACCGGCGCCGCCTCCGGTGGTCTTGTCGACGGCCTGATCGCGCAACGGAGTACCTCTTCCCTGACTGTGCGGTGGTGTCCGGACGAGGACGGGACTCTCCTGGATACCTCCGCACCGTGTGCGCAGCCAGGTGCGCGCGGGCAGAGTGGGTGGTCGAACGCGCAGACTTCGGGCCGGCGGGCGGGCGTACGGAAGACGTCGGCCGAGGCAGGAGCAGCCGGTCGCCCCGGGCCGTACCCGCCTCCTACCGCAGCTTGTCCCACTCCTCACTGAGCGCGATCTCCCGCAGCTGGTCCATGGTCAGCGCGGGAGCCTCGCGGGTGGGCCGGCCGTGGGCGGAACCGTTGTTGAACTCGCTGATCACCACACGGAAGCCGTCGTCACCGGGCCGCATGGTGTCGACCGTCCACATCAGAACGCCCGGAACCCGGTCGTCGCCGACCCCCTGGTGCGTGGCGACACGCGTGCCGTCGGAAAGGGTCTCACCGGAGGCGTAGAGCTGGCCGGCGACATCGTCCATGCCGTGCTGCACATTGACCTGGACGAGACTCGCGCCACGCCCGTCGTCGACGACGACGTAGGAGTACTCGGTGTCCTGACCACCCTTCTTGACCACGTCCAGCCCGGCGGGAAGCAGCCCGACGAGCGTTTCGGTGATGTCCTTGCCCGACACGGCGGGCGGCCGCTCCTTCTCGGGGGCACCGGCGGCGGTCGGCGTCGGCCGGAGCGGCGTGGCCGCCACCACGTCGCGCCACACGTCGGCCGTGACCAGCTTCTTCAACGCCTCGGTCGACAACGGCGGGTCCTCCCGCGTGACGGGCGCGCCCTTCTGGGCGGAGGAGTTCCACTCGCTCACGCTGACGTGCTGCCCCTCGGCCGTGACGAGGTCCGCGGACCAGAGCTTGGTGTCGACCCGCCGGTCGGGATACTCGTAGCCCTGCAGCAGCCTGAGCGTCGAGCCGTCGTCCAGCCGGCTGGAGTCGCAGGAGTCGTACGGGACGAAGGTCTCGTCCGGGCACTGGGTGAGCTGCCCCACCTCCGCACCCTTGGGCTCGACCCGCCCGAAGCCCAGACTGATCGCGGCCGCGCCCTCACCGTCGTCGAACACGACCTGCGCGTACGGCCCCGGCTTCTCACCGGAGCCCCGCGCGTCCTCCCCGCTGAACTTCCCCGCCGGAAACAGCTCCTTCAACGACTTGAGGATCGCGTCGCCGGAAACGGGCTCCGCGGCGGCCGAGGCGGACGCGCCGGCGGTGGCCTGGGACGCCACGGAGGACTGCTCGCGGTCGTCGGTGCCCCCCGACGGCAGCAGCATCGCCCCGCCCACCCCGATCAGGGCGACCCCGGCCACCCCGCCGAGCACGCCGGTACGGCGCCGCGTCAGCGCCCGGCGCCCGCGGTTGCGCCCCGAGTCGACCAGGGCCGTACGGTCGGCGGCCCGGAACGCATCGCCGGTGTCGCGCAGCGCGGCGGCGAGCCGCTCCTCGAAAGGATCCTGGTGCTGCTCTTCGGGCATGGCGAACCACCCTTTCCGCGTGGGTGAAGAGAGATGAGAGAAGACGACGAAACGGAAGGCGAACGGACGTCAGGGCCTGGCGTACTCCGCGAGATCCTCGCCCAGCAGCGCCCGCAGCCGGCCGAGCGCCCGCGAGCACCGCGTCCGCACCGCCGCCGAACTGACGCCGAGCACGTCGGCGGTCTGCTCGACCGAGCGGTCGTCCCAGTACCGCAGGACCACGACCGCCCGGTCCTTGGCGGGCAGCCGCGCGAGCGCGTCCAGCAACGTCAGCCGCAGCGTGGCGTCCCCGTCACCGGCGCCCGGCAGCTCCGGGAACGCGTCGGTGGCCCGCTCCCCGCTGCTGCGCCGCCGCTGATGGGCGAGGAAGGCACGGGTGAGCACGGTCTGCGCGTAGGCGGCCGGGTTCTCCACCCGCGACACGCGTCCCCACCGCACGTACAGCCGCCCGAAGGTCTCCTGCACGAGATCCTCGGCCAGATGCGTGTCCCCGGCGGTGAGCAGACAGGCGGACCGGAACAGATGCCCGGCCCGCGCCGCCGCGAACTCGGCGTACTCGTCCGACCGTCTCTGCCGTGCCATACCCAGCGCCCCCGATGTCTGCTGCCTTCACCTCACCAATGCGGTGGCCCCCGCAAAATGTTTCATACGAACTTCACAGCAGGCGGCCGGCCTTCCGGCGAAAGGCCCCCGCCCGCGTGTCAGCGGGCAGGGGCCAGGGTGTCGGGGTCGGTCGGAGCTACGGCATCGCGTCGACGTGGGCGCCCACCGAGCTCGACCACGCGTTGCCCGCGGTCGCGTCCCAGTTGGTGGACCAGGTCATCGCGCCGCGCAGGTCGGGGTACGTCTTCGAGGGCTTGAAGGAGCCGCAGTTGGTCGCCTTGGTTAGGCAGTCCAGGGCGGCGTTGACCACCGACGGGGAGACGTAGCCGCCGCCCGCCGCGCGGGTGGAGGCCGGCAGGCCGAGGCCCACCTGGGACGGGGCGAGGCCGCCCTCGAGCTGGATGCAGGCCAGGGCGGTGAGGAAGTCGACCGTGCCCTGGGCGTAGACCTTGCCGTCGCAGCCCAGCATCGTGCCGCTGTTGTAGTACTGCATGTTGACGACCGTGAGGATGTCCTTCACGTTCAGCGCGGTCTGGAAGTAGCCGCCCTGCGTCGACTGCATGTCGATGGTCTGCGGGGCCATCGTCAGGATCATGTCCGGGCCGGCCTTCGCCGACAGGGCGCGCAGGGCCTGGGTCATGTAGGTCGGGTTGAGACCGTTCTCCAGGTCGATGTCGACGCCGTCGAAGCCGTACTCCTGCATGAGCGAGTAGACCGAGTTGGCGAAGTTCGTCGCGGAGGAGGCGCTGTTCACCGAGACGGTGCCCTTCTCGCCGCCCACCGAGATGATGACCTTCTTGCCCGCGGCCTGCTTGGCCCGCACATCCGCCTTGAACTGGTCGACCGTGTAGCCGCCGAGCCCGGCCGAGTCGAGGTTGAAGGTGACGGCGCCCGGCGTCGTGGTCGCGTCGGCGAAGGCCACCGCGATGATGTCGTACGCCGACGGCACGTCGGAGATCTTCTGGACCGTCGCCCCGTTGTTGAAGTTCTGCCAGTAACCGGTCACCGCGTGCTTGGGCAGGTCGCCGCCGTTGCCGCCGCCGTCGTCCGGCGCCGTGGTGCGGGCCGTCACCGCCGCCGACTTCGCCGACTCACCGGCCGCGTTCGTCGCCGTGACCTGGAAGGAGTACGAGGTGGAGGCCGCGAGGCCGGTCACCGTCGCCGACGTGCCGGTCACCGCGGTGACCTTCGTGCCGTCGCGGTAGATGTTGTAGCCGGTGGCGCCCGAGACCGTGTTCCAGGTGAGGGAGGCCGAGTTCGGGGTCGTACCGGAGACGCTCAGGCCCGCCGGGGCCGCGGGGACCGTGGGGTCGGGGTTCCCGTCGTCGCCGCCACCGCCCCCGTCCGGGCCGAAGACGGACAGGTCGTCGACGTAGTACGCCGACTGCCCGTACCAGCCGTGCGTGTAGACCGTCACGGAGGTCGTCGAGGAGCCGGTGCTGAAGGTGGTCTTCAGCTGCTTCCAGGAGGTCGAGTCCGGCGTCCAGGTCGACACGTCCGTGGTGCCGGTGCCCGTCACGCCCAGGTAGGTGTAGCCGCCCTGCACCCACGCGCTCAGCGTGTACGTCGAGTTGGGCTTCACCGCGACGCTCTGCGAACAGCGCGCGTTGTCCTGCCCGGCCGGGGTGGCCTTCAGCGCGGCGGAGCCCGAGTGCGCGGGGGAGGAGACGGTGGTGCCGCTCCCCGCCGAGCACGTCCAGTTGCTCAGACCGGACTCGAAACCGGCGTTCTTGGCGTTGTTGACGTCGGCGGCCGATGCCGGGCCTACGGCCGTGAACGCGAGGGCCAGCGCGGCGGTGACGGCGCCCGTCAAGGAGCCGAGACGTCTTCCGCGCCGTCTGCGTACGGGGTCCACTGCTGCCTCCGGTGTGGGGTGGGGCGGGATGGGGACGGTGGCCACCGCTGAAGTACAAGGTGGTCCAGACCAATTGAGGTGTCAAGAGGTAGGTACGGACCAAGTTCGCGGCCGGGCCGGGACGGTCGGCGCGGGCTCGAAAATGCTCAACCTGCCCCGTTTTGGCGCACCTTGTGCAACACAAGTTGTTCCACAGCTGCAGAAACGCTGTTCTCCGGTCACAGACGCGTGGATACAGTGCTCAGGTAGTCACGCAGTGAAGTCATCCGGGTGTGCCGGAGTAACGCCGGCGGACCGACGGGAATGGGAGACGGGGAGCCGCGCGTGCCAACTGCCATTGCCGTGACCAGTGCCGACCTGGCACTGCCGCCGCAGGACGAACGGACGCTGCCCGCGGCCGTGCTCCAGGACATCGACCGGCGTCCCTTGGATCAGGTGCTGGCCGAGCTGCAGACGCTGGTCGACCAGTGCGGGCACGTGATCGTGGTGTGCTCCCAGGCCGCCCCGGCAGGCGTGGAACGCCGTCTCCACACGGTCCGCGGCCTCCTGGAGACCGACCGCATCGCCCTGTTCCGGCCGCCCCTCCCGCCGCTCGGCATCGCCGTACTGGCCCGCCAGTTGCGTCAGCTGGCCTCCTGCGACCTCGGTGCCGGCGTCCTCGCCTCCGCCGGCCGCCTGCTCACCCACTACATCCACGCCGGCGCCCTGCTCGGCTCCGTCGCCCGGCTCGACCGCGTCCCGGTGGACCTCAAGGCGCACGCCAGGTCCTGGGTGCCCGGCAGTCAGTTCGGCGTCGTGGCCCACCCCGAGCCGCAACTCGTGCGGATCGGCCCCGAAGCCGCCCTGTCCGGACCCGAGTTCGGCACCTCGCTGCTGGTCGCCAAGGGCCAGCTCCCCTCCGACTGGGTCACCGGCACCCTCGCCCCCTCCTGGCGCGTACAGGGACTGCGCGAGACGGCGCTGCCCGCGGAGTCCGCCGACTGGTGGGGGACGGGGCGGCTGACCGAGTTCTGCGCCTACCTCCCCGACCTCTCGGTCCTCTACCAACTGGTCACGTCCGTACGGCAGAGCGCCTGCCACTGGTGCGGCATCGACGTCATCGGCGACCGCTGCGTGTTCTGCTCCGCGACACCACCGGTCTACGACGACGGGGGCGGCGGCGCGAGCGGCCGGGACCGTGCGCTGGGCCACCGCCGTGACCCCGCCCTCGGCCGCGGTCGTGAGAGACGCGCCCTGACTGGGTAGGTCGGTACCGCCCCACCCGTCCGTCCCCGCCCGTCCCTCCGCCGGGACACCCGACCACCCCCCAATGAGGTAGCACCGGCCCATGAACTCCCGTCAGCGCCGCGGCATCATCCTGCTGATCCTGTCGGTCCTCTGCGCCCTCGGCGCCTTCGCCGGCGTGCTGTCCGTCATCAACGACGTGAAGTCGAAGGTCGGCCCCGAGGTGACCGCGTACCGGCTGAAGTCCGACATCGAGCCCTACACCGAGCTCGGCGCGGCGCAGTTCGAGAAGATCGAGATGCCCGAGCGCTGGCTGTCCGAGAACGCCGTGACCGACCTGTCCCAGGTCCGCGGAAAGATAGCCGTGACCAAGCTGAAGGCGGGCTCGCTGCTCCAGACCGACATGATCGTCGACACCCCCGCCCTGCGGCCCGGGCAGCAGGAGGTCGCCATCATGATCGACGCGGCGACCGGCGTCGCCGGCAAGATCACCCCGGGTGCCACCGTCAACGTGTACGCCACCTTCGAGGGACAGCGCGAGGGCGACCCCGACCAGTCCAAGATCATCGTGACCAACGCCAAGGTCATCGACGTCGGCGAACTCACCTCGCTGGAGCCCGACGAGGACAGCCGCGAGCGCGAACCCACCGACGCCGTCCCCATCACCTTCGCCCTGTCCACCATCGACGCCCAGCGCATCACCTACGCCGAGTCGTTCGCGCGGCGCGTCCGGCTCGCTCTGGTGGCCCCCGGCGGCGACACCACGGTCCCCGACAAGGACCGGACGTACGAACTCGCGAAGGACAAGTGAGAGCCGTATGGCCACGAGGATCCTCCCGGCAGTCGGCGACCCGGACGCCGTACGGTCCCTCACGTCGCTGCTCAGCCGGCTCCCGGACGCCGAACCGGTCGCCCCGGTCTCCGACTCCACCCAGCTCGTCGACACCCTCGCCCGACTCGCCGCCGAGTCGGTGGACGAACTGCCCGAGGTCGTGATCGTCCACGAGCGCATCGGCCCGGTCCCGGCCCTGGAGCTGATCCGCGAGGTCGCCCTGCGCTTCCCGGCCGTCGGCGTCATCCTCGTCACCTCCGACCCCGGCCCCGGCCTCTTCCAGGCCGCCATGGACCACGGCGCCCGCGGCCTGGTCGCCCTCCCGCTCGGCTACGAGGAACTCGCCAGCCGCGTCCAGGCGGTGGCCCAGTGGTCGGTGGGCGTACGCCGGCACCTCGGCAGCGCCGTCGACGTGTTCACCGGAACCGGCGGCACCGTCGTCACCGTCAGCGGCGCCAAGGGCGGGGTGGGCACCACGCTCACCGCCATCCAACTGGCCCTGGCCGCCCAGGCGTCGGGCCGCTCCACCGCCCTGCTCGACATGGACCTCCAGACCGGCGACGTCGCCTCCTACCTGGACGTCCAGTTCCGCCGCTCCGTGGCCGACCTCGCCGCCATCACCGACCTGTCCCCACGCGTCCTGGCCGACGCCGTCTTCCGCCACGACAGCGGGCTCGCCCTGCTGCTCGCCCCCGGCGACGGCGAACGCGGCGAGGAGGTCACCGACCGCGCCGCCCGCCAGATCGTCGGCGCCCTGCGCTCCCGGTACGAGGTCGTCGTCATCGACTGCGGCGCCCAGCTCGGCGGTGCCGGCGCGGCCGCCGTGGAGACGGCCGACACCGCGCTGCTGGTCACCACCCCGGACGTGGTCGCCGTACGGGGCGCCAAGCGGGCGGTGCGGATGTGGGACCGGCTGCAGATCCGCAAGGCGGAGGAGACGACCGTGGTCGTCAACCGGCACACGCGGGGTACGGAGATCCAGCCCCCGCTGATCCAGCGGATCACCGGCACGGCGATCGCCGCCACGACCGTCCCCGCCCACTTCAAGGAGCTCCAGGGAGCCGTGGACGCGGGCCGCGTGCACGAACTGGACGGCAGGAGCACCGTGAAGCAGGCCCTGTGGGCGCTCGCGGGCGAACTGGGCCTGGCCGGCGTACCCGAGGGGGGCCGCAAGGGCCACGGGCGCCTGCGCGGCGACCGGGGCGCGACCGGCTTCCGTCGGCGGAAGGACGGTGCGGGGTGAACGCGTTACGCGGCCGGAAACCGACCCGGGACGGGGACAGCGGCCAGGTCACCATCGAGTTCCTCGGCATGACCCCGGTGATCGTCGCGACGCTGGTGGTGCTGTGGCAGCTCGTACTCGTGGGATACACGTACACGCTGGCGGGGAATGCTGCGGACGAGGCGGTACGGGCGGCGACGGCGGCCGAGCGCGGGGCACGGGACGGCGCGTGCCGGGAGGCGGGCCTGGACAAGCTGCCGGGCTCCTGGGAGGGAGGCGCCGAGGTGACCTGCGGCACCGCGGGCGGCTACGTCACCGCCGACGTGCGCATCGAGGTCCCCCTCCTCTTTCCGGGCACCCTCAGCGTCCCGTTCACCGTGCACGGACACGCGGGGGCCGTGGAAGAGGAGGACGACTGAGATGCCGTACTCCCGCAGGGAACGGGCGAGGGACCGGGCGAAGGACCGGGGCCAGGTGGCCATCGAGTACCTCGGCTTCCTGCCGATCCTTGTCCTCGTCGGCATGGCCGTCGTACAGCTGGGCCTGATCGCGTACACCGCCCAGCAGGCCGGTACGGCGGCCCGTGCGGGGGCGCGCAGCGCCTCACTGGGGGAGAGCGCGGGCGCGGCGTGCGCGGCGGCCGTGAGCAGTTGGCTGGCGGACCGTACCGACTGCCCTCCGGCGGGGGGCGGGGACGAGGTGACGGTCACCGCCACCGTCCACATTCCCTCGATCGTCCCCGGCTGGGACTTCGGGGACGCCACCCGGACCGCCACCATGCCGCTGGACCACTGACCGAGGAGCCGAGGACGCATGAGCCTGCGCGCACGCATCCACTCCCCCGAGGAGCACGGCAGCCGGGGCGAGGACGGACACCTGGTCGCCTCCTACCGGGCCAAGCTCCTGGAGGAGATCGACCTCGCCGAGATGAGTTCGCTGGCGATGGCCGAGCGCCGGGCCCGCCTGGAGCGGGTCCTGGGGCACATCATCAGCCGCGAGGGCCCGGTCCTGTCGACGGTCGAACGCTCCCAGCTGATCCGCCGGGTCGTCGACGAGGCCCTCGGCCTGGGCATCCTGGAACCGCTCCTCGAAGACGCCTCGATCACGGAGATCATGGTCAACGGCCCCGACGCGATCTTCGTCGAACGCGCCGGCCGGGTCGAGCAACTGCCGCTCCGCTTCGCCTCCCACGACCAGCTGATGCAGACCATCGAGCGGATCGTCTCGACGGTCAACCGCCGCGTGGACGAGTCCAACCCGATGGTCGACGCCCGCCTGCCCTCGGGCGAGCGCGTGAACGTCATCATCCCGCCGCTCTCCCTCACCGGCGCGACCCTCACCATCCGCCGCTTCCCGCGCTCCTT
Source organism: Streptomyces sp. KPB2 (assembly GCF_003950055.1). Lineage (NCBI taxonomy): Bacteria > Bacillati > Actinomycetota > Actinomycetes > Kitasatosporales > Streptomycetaceae > Streptomyces > Streptomyces sp. KPB2. Next base: position 3,057,680 of record NZ_CP034353.1, on the reverse strand, counting down.
CACCCTGCACGAGCTGATCGGCCTCGGCTCGCTCGACGAGAACATGCTCTACCTGCTGGCGGGCCTGGTGCAGGCCCGCTTCAACATCATCGTCTCGGGCGCGACGGGCACCGGGAAGACCACCCTCCTCAACGCCCTCTCCGGCCTGATCCCCGAGTCCGACCGCATCATCACCATCGAGGACTCGGCCGAACTCCAGCTCCAGCAGGCGCACGTCATCCGCCTGGAGTCCCGTCCGCCCAACGTCGAGGGCCAGGGCCGGGTGACGATCCGCGACCTGGTCCGCAACTCGCTGCGCATGCGCCCCGACCGCATCGTCGTCGGCGAGGTGCGCGGCGGCGAGTCCCTGGACATGCTCCAGGCCATGTCCACCGGCCACGACGGCTCGCTGGCCACCGTCCACGCCAACAGCGCCGAGGACGCCCTGATGCGCCTGCAGACGCTGGCCTCGATGTCGGACGTGGAGATCCCCTTCGTCGCCCTGCACGACCAGATCAACAGCTCCGTCGACGTCATCATCCAGCTCACCCGCTTCGCCGACGGCGCCCGCCGCATCACCGAGATCGCCCTGCTGGCCAGCCACGGCGGGGAGCCGTACCGCCTGGCCACGGTCGCCCGCTTCAACGCCCGCCCGATGACCGCCGACGGCCGCGTCGTCGGCGCGTACGAGTACCACCCGCTCCCGCACCGCACCGCCGAGCGCCTCTACATGGCGGGCCAGCCCATCCCGCAGGCCTTCGGCGTGGCCCACACACCGGACCAGCTCACCACCCGAGAAGCCAGGTAGGACCGCCCGATGGAACTCGACACGCTCGTCACGCTCACCACCGGCATCACGCTGCTGACCTGCGTCCTGGCGGTCGTCGGCCTGCGCTCCTACGCCGTCGGAAAGGCCCAGCGCGCGGCCCTGGTCGACCGCCTGACCGCGACCGGCCAGGCACCGGCGGCCGGGCGCCGACGCCGCTTCCCGGGCCTGGACCGCCGCCTGCGCCGCACCAAGCTGGGCCGGAACCTGGAACGCCGCCTGTCGGCGACGGGCCTGGACGTGACCCCCGGCGAGTTCTTCGCCTACATGCTGGCGACCGTCGCGGGCCTGTGGCTGATCGGCCAGGCGGCCCTGGCGCCGTTCTTCGGCCCCCTGGCCGGCCTGCTCGGGGTCGGAGTGGCGATCCAGTTCCTCAACTGGCAACGCCAGAAACGCATCGAGAAGTTCATCAACCAACTCCCCGAACTCGCCCGCATCCTCGCCAACGCCACCCAGGCCGGCCTCGCCCTGCGCACCGCCATCGGCATGGCGGCGGAGGAACTGGAGGCCCCGGCCGGCGAGGAACTCGGCAAGGTCGCCGACCAGCTCGCCATCGGCGCCTCCATGGACGACGCCCTCGGCGAACTCGCCGGCCGCCTCCCCTCCCGCGAACTGGTCGTCCTGGTCACCACCCTCGTCCTGTCCAACCGCGCGGGCGGCCAGGTCGTCAGCGCGCTGCGCAACCTCACGGAGACCCTGGAGGAACGCAAGGAGACCCGGCGCGAGGTCCGCACCCAGCTCTCCCAGGTCACGATGACGTCGTACGCCGTCCCCGTCCTGGGCCTCGGCTCGTTGCTCCTCATGAACGGGGTGAAGGACGGCGCCCTGGAACGCATGACGGGCTCCCCGGCCGGCCAGGTCGCGGTGATCACCGCCTTCGCGCTGTACGCCGTCGGCTTCGTCCTCATCCGCCGCCTGTCCCGCATCGACGTCTGAGAGGAGGGAGGAACAGGACATGGGCCTCGCACTCCCCGGCACACTCCTCGCCCTCCTCATGGCCCTGGGCGTCTGGGGCGTCTTCGCCGGTATCCGCATGTACCGGGCGGAGGCCAGGCTCCCCGACGACCTCGCCCTCGCCCTGGAGGTCGGCGCCACCCGCACCGGCGCGGCGCACTCCCTCATCGACCGCATGGGCATGCGGTACGCCCCCGCCGTACTGCGGCTGATGGGCCCCGCCCTGGTCGCCCGGTACCGCCGCAGGATCGACCTGGCCGGCAACCCCGGCGGCCTCACCATCGACCGCTACGCCGCCCGCCGCGCGGTCTACGGCTTCCTGGGCGCCCTGGGCTTCCTGGTCTTCCTCCTGCGCGGCCAGTACCTGGTGGCCCTGCTCCTCCTGGCCTTCGGCGCGTTCTGGACGGAGGTGGGCATCTGGTCGGCGATCCGCATCCGCAGGGACGTCATCGAGCGCACGCTCCCCGACTTCCTGGACGTCCTGGCGGTGGTGGTCAGCGCGGGCCTCGGCTTCCGCCAGGCCCTGGACCGGGTGTCGACGCGCTACGAGGGCCCGTGGGCCGACGAACTGCGCATCACGCTGCGCCAGATGGACCTCGGCATGAGCCGCCGGGAGGCCTTCACGGAGCTGCGCCGGCGCAACGACTCGGAACAGGTGGCGATGTTCGTGACGGCACTCCAGCAGGGCGAGGAACTGGGCGCCCCCATCGTCGAGACCCTGGTCTCCCTGGCCAAGGACATGCGCCGCACCGACGCCCAGAACGCCCGCCGCAAGGCCGCCCGCGCGGTCCCCAAGGCCACGCTGATGATCACGACGTTCATGGTCCCGGCCACGATGATCCTCCTCGGCGCGGGTCTGATCCTGGGCTCGGGGACGGACTTCGGCACGATCACGGGCGAGTAGGGGAGTGCGATTGCACATGACCAGAAAACGTCAACTACCGGTCTCCAGAGACTCAGTCACCCCATTTCGCCGTAACGCCTTTCGCACTTGCAATCAACTGTGGGACAGTCGTTGCCTGGTACTCCCGACAGGTCGAGGTCCCAACCGAGCACAAGGGAGGTGGAGATCGTGGACGCCATGACGTCCGGCACGACCGGCCAGCCGATCACCGCCGCCCACCCACACGTTCCGCCCGCGGAACGCGACTTCGCCCACCCTGGAGGGGAACACCATGACCAACTGGCTCCACACCGCCGCCGCATACCTGCACACCCTCACCGCCAACCGCAAGGACAAGGGCCAGACGGCGGTGGAGTACCTGGGAATCATCGCGGTGGTGGTGGCGATCGTGCTGGCCATCACGGGGACGGATATCGGGCAGACGATCTACAACGCGATCACGGACAAGATCACCGAGGTCACCGGTATCTGATGCGCCTCCCTGTGAACGGGGATGCCGGGCAGGCATTCCCCATCTACATCACCGTGGTGGGGGGCCTGCTCTTTCTCGCGCTCGCGTACTTTGCCGTCGGCCAGGCCACGGCGACTCGCAGCGAGGCACAGACGGCGGCGGACGCTGCGGCACTCGCAGCGGCCCTGGAGACCAGAGACCAGCTTGCGGACCAGTGGATCAGTCACGTACTGGAGCCGGAAGCATGGCAGGGCATTTTCGAGGGCAAGGCTCCGGTCTCCAGCGGATGCTGGCGCGCCCACGAATTGGCAGCGCTGAATGACGCGAGCGTGGAGTGTAAACCGAAGGGGCGTTTGGCCTACTCAGTCGTCGCCGAGACGAATGACACGGTCGGGGACACCATCGTGCCGGGCACGGAGGATCGAAAGGCGACGCAGGCCGCGACCGCCGTCATCGTAGCCCGCTGCTGGTTCGAGCCTCTTCAGGAGGACGCGGGCGACGAAGAACTGCCGAGTCTTTCCTGCAAGGGAGGCGAGAAGTGGGACCTGAAGGCGGACGACCTCCCAGATCTGCCCAAACCCGAGGACTTGTTCGACGTTCATCTGGCCGACAGCTGACAAGCGAACGAAGAGGACGAAGGAAGCGGAGCCATGAGCATGCCGTTCACAACAAGGGCGCCCGGCAGATTGGCGGCATGGCCCATCGCCGTCGTGCTGGCCTTCGGCCTGGCTGGATGCGGTGGTGGAGGTGGCGACGACAAACCGGAAGCGTCCACGACTTCCTCCAGGAGCAGCGAGTCCAAGCCGGATGCTCAGGAGAAGGATTCGGGGAACACCCTGGCGGAGCTGAGGGGACCCAACGGTCTGTTCCTCAAGGTCACCGAGGCGCAGCGGGATGCGGGCGGCTTCGTCACGGTGAGCGGGGACCTCAAGAACGACGGTGACGACACGGTCAACATTCCTGCGCAATTGAGCGGCAATGAGACGGAAATCATCCGGAACGGCAAATCGCTCGGTGGCGCCACGTTGGTGGACTCGAAGGGCAAGAAGCGCTACTACGTACTGCGCGACACAGAGGGACGCCCGCTCACGACAACGAAATTCCCGCCCCTCAAAGCAGGCGAATCCCTCCCGGTCTTCATGCAGTTCCCCGCACCCCCCGCCGACACGTCCGAGGTGACCCTCCAGCTGCCGATGTTCACGACCGGCACGATCGAGATCTCCGGGTGAGGCCGGCCATGACCTCGCCCCCGCGCCTGCTGGCCGCAGCCACCCTCCTGCTCGCCACCACCCTCTACGGCATCCCCACGGCCCAGGCCGACGACGACCCCAACGACCCCCCCGGCACGGAACCGTCCGCCTCCGCCCCCGTGAAGGTCGACCCCAACGACCCCGACCTGAAACTCCCGGACGGCGCCACGCTCGCGCAGGCGAAGGTGCTGGACATCAAGTCGGTGGTCGAGGAACAGAGCGGCGACGAACGCCGGGAGGACACCAACACGAGCGTGACCCTCGCGCTCCAGGCCGAAGTGCTGTTCGGCAAGGACAGCTCGAAACTCGGCGCCGAGGCGAAGGCCCGCATCAGGGGCATCGCCGACGAGATCAGGACCCAGAACGCCACGAGGGTCCGCGTCTTCGGCTTCACCGACAACCTCGGCTCCTCCGCCCACGGCGACGTACTCTCCAAGCGCCGCGCCAACGCCGTACACGACGTCCTGTCCCAGTCCCTCAACGACGCCGGCATCACCTACGAGGTCCGCGGCTACGGCGAGCAGTACCCCATCGCGGACAACGCGACCGAGGCCGGCCGCAAGAAGAACCGCAGGGTGGAGGTCTCCTTCCCCCGCACGGAGCCCTGACCGCCCATGAGCGAGCGCACGCGAGCCCGCGCCGCACTGACGACCCTGGCGACCCTGGCGGCACTGACGGCGTTCACCACGACCGCATGCGACAGCAGCACACACGAACCCGACGAGGCGCCTCCCACACCCCGAACCGGGCCCACGGCCTCCAACCACCCGACCCCCGAGCCGCCCCCACCGTCCGCGGCAGACGGCACCGACCCCGACGCCTGCACCGACGGCGACTGCGAGATCACGGTGACCGAGCCCGTGACCCTCCACTTCCCGGCACCGGGCGGCAGCGGCCGGGCAACGTTGTCGGTGACCGAGGTCGGCCCGAACAAGATCGAGTACGAGGTGAAGTCGCGCAGCAACAGCTCCCGGGGCGCCGCGACCGGCCCGGGCCAGGGCTGTCTGACGTACCTCCGCGAACACGGCAGCGGCAACTCCTGCGGCACCCTGGACCACACCCGCCCGAGCCCGCGGCCCGACACCGTGGTAATCCAGGCGACGACGCGCACGGACGGCACGACGCTCCTGCACATCGTCTCGCCCTGAGGGATGGCCACGGGCGACCACGCCGTGGACGTCACGGACGAACGACACCGCCGGTCGCCTCTGCCGGGCCCTCCACGATCTCCACCCGCGTCCCCACCCGCACCCCCCACTCACCCATCGCCCCGGCCGCCGCCTCCAGGACGTGGCGCGCCCGCAGCCTGGGCAGCCCCAGCCTCCCCGGCCGCATGGTGCGCACGGCGACGACGGTGAGCCGCCGGTCGAGGTAGGCCACGTCGATGGCCATCCGCATCCGGAAGGTGTGCACGCTGTTGGCAGGGCTCAGCAGCATGGCCCCGTCGACCGAACCGCGCCCCAACAGCCCCCTGGTACGGGCGCGGTAGGAGCCCGCGATCTCCAGGGGAACACGAACACGGTCACCGTCCTCCCCCACCACGGCCAAAACCCCCGCCCCGTCCCGCCAACGCCGCCGCCTCACACCATCCCCCTCACCTCAGCCCGTCGGCCCCCGCCTTGCGCCTTCCCGCCGAAGGTATCCGACACGGACGGGGGGAACCTCGCGGTGGCACGACCCCTGTACCGCTCACCCACGCCGGTAAGGTCTACGGCTCGTGACTGCTTCAGACTCCCACGTCAACGCCTTCGCCGAGATCTTCGGCGACCCGCCTGCCGACTACGCCGTACCCGTCGACTGGGCGGCAGTCGAGTCCTGGCTGGGGACGAGCCTGCCCGCCGACTACAAGGCCATCACCGCCGCGTACGGCCCACTCGACATCGGCGCCTGGCTCTGGCTCCACATGCCGTGCGTGAACCGCGGCTGGTTCGACTACGGGGCCTGGGTCCAGCAGACACGGCGTGACGCTCCCGGTGTCCTCGCCTTCGGCGCCACCCGCACCGCCGACACCCTCTACTGGGACACCACGGCGTCCGACGACCCCGACCAGTGGCCGGTCGTCATGCACTGTCAGGACGACGAGAACGCGGGCCGCGACCCCTGGCGGCGCTTCGGGTCCCCGCTCGTGCCGACGCTGGCCCGGCTCGTGGCCGACGGCATGCGCCCCGTGGCCGTCCGGAGCCGGATGCAGACCGACCTGGAGCACGTCCCGTGGACGCCACCACCTCGGCGACCCGAGCCGACCCCACAGCAGCGGGCGGCACTCACCACGGGCAGCGGGCTGAAGACGCTGACCGAGCTCGTTCCCCCGCCGGAGACACCCGCGCTCGGCAAGCACACCTGGGACTGGCTGTACGACCGACTGGGCACACGTCTGCCCGGAGAGTACGTACGACTGATGGAGCGGTACGGCGCCGGCTCCTGGTGCGGCTGGCTGCGCTTCAACACGCCCTTGGACGACGACCAGTACGCGCTCGCACCGTGGGCCGAGTGGTACGCGGACACCTATCAGGAGCAGCGGGCCGAGTTCCCCGAGTACCATCCCCTGGCCGTCCATCCCGAGCCCGGAGGATTCCTGCCCTTCGCGGACTCCATCGACGGCGACCAACTGTGCTGGCTGACCGAGGGTGCCACGCCGGACGACTGGCCGCTGATCGTCGTACCGCGCCACGCGGACCAGGGCCCACCGCTCGACACCGACCTCACCACGACCCTGCTGGAGTGGCTGCGCGGCCGCTTCGCGACCGAGGGCCTGCCCACACTCGGACGCCGCGACGAGAACCCCCTCGACTACATAGATTTCGAGCCCTACGACGCGGAGCCAACCCCTGACGACCAATGACCCGTCAACAAGGGCCCACACACACGTGGACATGTGGGTCGAGGGTGGCGGAGGCAGCGGATCGTCGAGATCGTTCGTTTCGAGGGCCCACTGAGAGCGGCCTCGTAATGGTGTTGAACCGGAGCCTCGGCCGAAGGTAGGAAGGCAGCATGACTGGACTCGGTGCCGTGCTCCGTCCTCAGTTGGCCCCCGAGCGGCTGCGTGCCGTGGTGGGGGTGGCCGACGAGGTGGGGCTCGAGGAGTTGTGGCTGTGGGAGGACTGCTTCCGCGAAGGCGGGATCTCCACGGCCGCCGCTGCCCTCGCGTGGACCGAGCGGGTGCGGGTCGGTGTCGGGCTGTTGCCCGTGCCGTTGCGGAACGTGGCCCTCACCGCGATGGAGGCCGCCACGCTGCACCGGATGTTCCCCGGACGCGCCGTCCTCGGCGTGGGGCACGGGGTGCAGGACTGGATGGGGCAGGTCGGGGCGCGGGTCGAGTCGCCCCTCGCCCTGCTGCGGGAGCATCTTCTCGCGCTGCGCTCCCTATTGAGGGGAGACAGGGTGACCGTGAAGGGGCGCTACGTGCAGCTCGACGACGTCGCGCTCGACTGGCCGCCGCAGCAGGCCGTCGAGGTGTTCGCCGGTGCCACCGGGCCCCGTTCGCTGCGGCTGACCGGTGAGGCCGCCGACGGGACCGTGCTCACCGCGAACACTCCGCCCGACGGGGTGCGCCGCGCCCGGCGGCTCATCGACGAAGGGCGGGCGGCGGCCGGACGCGGCGACGCCGCGCACAAGGTCGTCGTGTATCTCCTCGCCGCCACCGGGGCCGGCGCAGGGGAACGGCTTCGGGGTGAACTCGTCGCCGAAGGCGTCGCGGACGTGCCCGGCCTCGGCGTCGCGGGGGACGCGCAGGCCGTTGCCGACGCCGTGCGGCGGTTGGCCGAGGCCGGGGCCGACACCGTCATCCTGCAGCCGACCGGGGACGAGCCCGACCCGGAGGGGTTCGTGCGGTTCGCCGCAGAGCAGGTCCGGCCCCTGGTGGTGGTCTAGCCGTGGCCGACGCGCGTTCCTTCGACGAACTCGTGGCCGAAGGCGCCTCCGTCCCCACCGAGGGGTGGGACTTCTCCTGGTTCGAGGGGCGGGCCACCGAGGCGCGGCCGTCGTGGGGTTACGCGCGGTCCGTGGCGGAGCGGCTGGCCGGCGCCACCGCCGTACTGGATGTGCAGACCGGGGGCGGGGAGGTGCTGGACTTCGCCCTCGAGGCCGCCGGGCCAAGCCGGGCCCCGCTCGTCGTCGCCACCGAGGGCTGGGCGCCCAACGTCGCCGAAGCCACCCGGCTGCTGCGCCCGCGCGGTGTCCCGGTGGTCGCCTCGGCCGACGACGCGCCGCTGCCGTTCGCGGACGGCGCCTTCGACCTGGTCGTGAGCCGGCATCCCGTCGAGCCGCACTGGGACGAGGTCGCCCGTGTACTCGCGCCCGGTGGTACCTACTTCGCCCAGCACGTCGGGCCCGCCAGCGTCTTCGAGCTCATCGAGTTCTTTCTCGGGCCGTTGCCGGAGGAGACGCGCCGGCACCGTCGTCCCGAGCGGGAGCGTGCCGACGCCGAGGCGGCCGGGCTCGAGGTCGTGGAGCTGCGGGCGGAGCGGCTGCGGATGGAGTTCTTCGACATCGGTGCCGTCGTCCACTTCCTGCGCAAGGTGGTGTGGATGGTCCCCGGGTTCACCGTCGAGGCGTACCGCGACCGGCTGCGCGACCTGCACGAGCGCATCCAGGCCGACGGACCCTTCGTCGCCCACAGCTCCCGCCACCTCTTCGACGTGCGCAAACCGTAGGTCGACGGTCGTACGCCCGCCAGCCCGTCCGTTCGCCAGCCCGCCCGTTCGCCAGCCCGTGCGGGCGAAGATGGCCGGGAACTGCCGTTCGACGTGCCCGGTACTCGCCACCCGCCAAACGACCCCCGGCTTCCTTGGCGTGAGAGCGGGTCAGGGAAGAGGCCGGGCATCGTGGATGTTCCGGGCGTAAGCCTCGCACCTTCGCAAATATCGGATCCATGGCCGCCGGGTGCCAAAACAGTCGCCGATCCTCACAGGGTTTCCACATCGTTATTCACCGGTGTCCTCCTCGGGTCGAATCCGAGCCGTTCGGTCACGTAGGTTCGGACCAGGTAATTCGCGTGAGCAAAGCTACGCGCGTGGCACCGCGCAGTGGAGGGGGCTGCGCGGTGCCGGGTCAAGTCCGGGTGTGCCGGTGGCGTCGCCCGGACGGGGGACGCGGGCCCCGTTCCGCGGTGTCCCGCCGTCGGCGGGTTCGGAGGGCCGGCTCGCATCGTTCGTCACTTCACTCACTCGACTCACGCGTGAATCGGTCGCCCGGTCGGTGGTTCACCGCGATTTGGCCACGATTCGCGCCGGAATAGGGACTTCCGCGGCATCCGGGCGTCGCCGGGTGACTCCGGAGAGTAGTTGTGGCACGCCGATGCACGCAGCATCACTTACGAAGGGTTATGGTGGAAACCCCCCCTCGGGCCGGTCCGTATCCCCCCCCCACGGACCGGCCCGTTTTTCTGTCCTCGTTTTCTGTCCTCGGTCCGCGGTGCAGCCGTAACGAGGAGTTCACCGGTGCGCCGTCCTGTGTCGTGGCATGGCGGCGCTTGTTCGAGGGCATAACCCAAGCAGGTCGACGCCCGACCCACGGGTGTCGGATCTCAGCGGGCGGCACGGAGCCGTCCGCCCGGGAGGCCCTTTGCACCAGCCCCACCGTGCGGTCACGGCACGGAAGACGCGGCGGAGGGCCGGTCCACGGTCCGCGCCAGTGCAGGGCGGCCCCAAGGGTCTGCACGACAGGCCCCGGACCGGTCGGCTCGGCCGGACCGGTCGGCTCGTTCCAGCCCTCCCGGCCCGGCTCCACTCCGTCGCTCCCCGACCTCTTCCGAGGGGGTACGTCCTTCCGTGGTGACCAGCACAAAGCGCCACAAGCCCGACCGGCGCACCTACGTTCTCGACACCAGCGTCCTGCTGGCCGACCCGAACGCCCTGAACCGCTTCGACGAGCACGAGGTCGTGCTCCCCATCGTCGTGGTGACGGAGTTGGAGGCCAAACGGCACCATCCCGAACTCGGCTACTTCGCCCGGCAGGCCCTGCGCCTGCTCGACGAGTTCCGGGTACGGCACGGTCGCCTCGACGCCCCCATCCCGATCGGGGACCTCGGCGGCACCGTCCGCGTCGAGCTCAACCACTCGGACCCCAGCGTGCTGCCCACCGGCTACCGCCTGGGGGACAACGACTCCCGCATCCTCGCGGTCGCCCGCAATCTGCAGGCGGAGGGGTTCGACGTCACCGTCGTCTCGAAGGACCTCCCGCTCAGGATCAAGGCGTCCTCCGTGGGTCTCCTCGCCGAGGAGTACCGCGCGGAGCTGGCCATCACGGACGCCTCCGGCTGGACCGGAATGTCCGAACTCACCCTGCCGGGCGAGCAGGTGGACGTGCTCTTCGAGGAGGGCCGGGTCTACGTCCCCGAGGTCGCCGAGCTGCCCGTGCACACCGGGCTGACCATCCAGTCCGAGCGCGGCAAGGCCCTCGGGCGGGTCACGCCCGACGGCAGCGTCCGGCTGGTGCGCGGCGACCGGGAGGCGTTCGGCATCAAGGGCCGCAGCGCCGAGCAGCGGATCGCGCTCGATCTGCTCCTCGACCCGGACGTCGGGATCGTGTCGATGGGCGGCCGGGCCGGCACCGGCAAGTCGGCGCTCGCGCTGTGCGCGGGGCTGGAGGCGGTCCTGGAGCGCCGGCAGCACCAGAAGGTGATGGTCTTCCGTCCCCTGTACGCGGTGGGCGGACAGGAGCTCGGTTACCTGCCCGGCTCCGAGGCCGAGAAGATGAGCCCCTGGGCGCAGGCGGTCTTCGACACGCTGTCGGCCGTCACCAGCCGGGAGGTCATCGAGGAGGTGACCGCGCGCGGGATGCTGGAGGTGCTGCCGCTCACCCACATCCGGGGGCGTTCGCTGCACGACGCCTTCGTGATCGTCGACGAGGCGCAGTCCCTCGAGCGCAACGTCCTGCTGACCGTGCTGTCCCGGATCGGGGCCAACTCGCGGGTCGTACTCACCCATGACGTGGCGCAACGGGACAATCTGCGGGTCGGCCGGTACGACGGGGTCGTCGCCGTCGTCGAGAAGCTGAAGGGGCATCCGCTCTTCGCGCACGTCACCCTGACGCGCTCCGAGCGGTCCCAGATCGCGGCGCTCGTGACCGAAATGCTGGAGGACGGTCACATCTGACCCGACTCCCGCCCATCCGGGAACTCCGACCCGACACGGGCCGGTTACCCACCGGTTCGGCGCCGTCCGGAAAGGCCCAGAGCCTAGCCGGGCGGCGCCTCGGCGTGTGCGGATTTCCGTGAATCCCCTGGGCCAAACGGGATGTGAGCTTTCACACGCAACACAGAATTGCCTCACCCCGCCGGGTTACGGCAGAGTCTCACTCCTGTCAGGCCCCGCATACGACTCAGTCGTACCCCCAGCGGTACGGCGCCCCAGAAGCACCAGATCCAACTCCATAGCAGCGTCGTATGCCGCCCGAGCACCACGCGGCGCTCCCCGCAGGGGAGTTGTCCACCGGGCCCGTGCCTCCCGTGACCCGTAGTTGGGGAGGCCAGTGTCAGGGGCACGATTGCGTCCGCGAGGGTCACCGAAGCGGGCGATGCTGGAAGGAAACCGTGTGAGCCGGATCTCGGTCCGGGGATTCGCAGTGGCCTCGGCCACGGCGGTCACCGCCGTCGGAAGCGTCGTCGGAGTTGCCTCGGGCAGCGTCGCGCAGAACAACGACGACGCGGAGGCGACGGCAGCAGGCACGACGCTGCTTGCCGACATCCCCATGGGTGAGCAGGCGCAGGTGCAGACCGCGTCCCTGACGCATCAGGCCGATGTGCAGGCCATCGCCGCGGACGCGAGCGCCAAGAAGGACGCCGAGGAGGCGGCCCGCAAGGCAGCCGCCAAGACCGCCGTGGCCAAGCAGGAGAAGGCCAGGCAGGCGGCCGAGGAGGCCAAGGAGCGCGAGGCGGAGAAGGAAGCGGCCAGCCGCGACGCCAAGCGCGACGCCACCAGCTTCGCCGTCCAGAGCTCCTACAGCACCAGCCAGATCCAGGCGATGGCCCGTCAGATGGTGCCCAGCGGCCAGTTCCAGTGCTTCAGCAACATCGTGGACCACGAGTCCAGCTGGAACTACCAGGCCGTCAACGCCTCCTCCGGCGCCTACGGCCTCTTCCAGGCGCTGCCGGCCGGCAAGTACGCCTCGGCGGGCGCCGACTGGCGCACCAACCCGGCCACCCAGATCAAGTGGGGCCTCAGCTACATGGACAACCGCTACGGCAGCCCGTGCGAGGCCTGGGCCTTCTGGCAGGCCAACCACTGGTACTGAGCCCCGGCGACCGGGCCTCTCGGTCCGCGCTCAACCTCGCGAAGCCCCTCACCGTCCTATGGTGAGGGGCTTTCGCGCTCCCGCCATGTACGGTCGGACCGGAACGACTCCAGGGGGGAGTGGTGGGGAAGGACGGGGGAAGAGGACGGATCATGTCACGAGTGCCAGGGTGGCTCGGTCGGCTCGGCGCCGGACTGACGCAGATGAGCGAGCGGTTGGAGCAGCGCCGGGAAGAGGCGCGTCGGCACGACGCCGACGACGGACCGGGTCCGGCCTCCGACCACGTGCCGCACACCGCGGAGCACCCGTCCGAGGACGCGGCCGCCGAACACCTCGCCGCGCACCGTACGGTCGCCGTCGCCGACCGCCCCGACCCGGCACAGGCCGTGCCCTGGGGAGTACGGGTGGCCGCGGAGGCCGGGTGGCGGCTCCTGGTGCTCGCGGGCACGCTGTGGGTGCTGATGCGCATCATCAGCGCCGTGCAGCTGGTGGTGCTGGCGTTCGTCGCCGCGCTGCTGATCACCGCACTGTTGCAGCCGGCCGTGGCGTGGCTGCGCCGGCACGGGGTTCCCCGGGGACCGGCCACCGCCCTGACGGCGGTGCTGGGCTTCGTGGTGATGGGACTGATCGGCTGGTTCGTCACCTGGCAGGTCATGGAGAACATCGACAACCTCTCCGACCAGGTCCAGGACGGCATCGACGAGCTGCGCAACTGGCTGCTGAACAGCCCCTTCCACGTCACCGACAAGCAGATCAACGAGATCGCCAAGAACCTGCGGGAAGCGGTCGGCGCCAACACCGACCAGATAACGTCGGCGGGACTCGAGGGTGTCACGGTCGTCGTCGAGGCGCTCACCGGCATCCTGTTGGCCGCCTTCTCGACGCTCTTCCTGCTCTACGACGGCAAGCGCATCTGGCAGTGGTCGCTGAAGCTGGTGCCCGCGGCCGCCCGGCCGGGCGTGGCCGGGGCCGGTCCGCGCGCCTGGCGGACGCTGACCGCCTACGTGCGCGGCACGGTGATCGTCGCGCTGATCGACGCCATCTTCATCGGCCTCGGCATCTACTTCCTGGACGTGCCGATGGCCGTCCCGCTGGCCGTGTTCATCTTCCTGTTCGCCTTCATCCCGCTCGTCGGCGCCGTGGTGTCGGGCGCGCTCGCGGTCGTCGTGGCGCTGGTGACCCAGGGCGTGTTCGCGGCGGTCATGACGCTCGTCGTGGTGCTGGCGGTGCAGCAGATCGAGGGGCACATCCTGCAGCCGTTCATCCTCGGGCGCGCGGTGCGGGTCCATCCGCTGGCGGTGGTCCTGTCGGTGGCCGCCGGCGGCATGGTGGCCGGCATCGGCGGCGCCGTGGTCGCCGTACCCCTGGTGGCGGTGACCAACACGGTCGTGGGCTATCTGCGGGCGTACTCCCGTGAGGCCGCCCTGCGGCAGCAACCGAGGCCGCACGGTGCCACGTCGAGCGACGCCGCCCCGGCGATCGGCCGGGCGCAGGAAGCGGCGGAACCCGAGGGGCCGCAGGGGTCTCAGGGCTCCCAGGAGCCCCCGGAGAGCGGTCCGCCGGCGGGCACCTCCCCGGTGTAGCGCGGCGAAGCCCTCGGGCGGCAACGGCACGCGAACGGGCCCCGCCCACCTCTCGGTGAGCGGGGCCCGTGCCGTGCGGGTCGCGCGGGGCGACTACTGGGCGGCCAGGACCGCCTCGGCGTCCAGCGTGGCGCCGACGGCCTCGACCACGGCGGCGATCTTGAACGCCTCCTGGATCGTCTCGCGGTCCACACCGGCCTTGCGGAGCACCTGCTCGTGCGAGTCCAGGCACATGCCGCAGCCGTTGATGGCGGACACCGCGAAGGACCACAGCTCGAAGTCGACCTTGTCGACGCCCGGGTTGCCGATGACGTTCATCCGCAGACCGGCGCGCAGGGTGCCGTACTCGTGGTCCGACAGCAGGTGCCGGGTGCGGTAGAAGACGTTGTTCATCGCCATGATGGCGGCGGCCGACTTGGCGGCCGAGTACGCCTCGGGCGTGAGGTTGGCCTTCGCCTCCGGCTCCAGCTCGCGCAGGACGATGGGGGAGCGCGAGGCGATGGCGGTCGCCAGCACGGTGCCCCACAGCTGCTGCGCCGGGAGGTCGGAGTTGCCGATGACCGAACCCAGGTTGAGCTTCAGGTCCTTGGCGTAGTCCGGTATGGCGGACTTCAGGGAGTCGAGGGACATGTCAGCTCACTCCCCCGACAGCAGCGCGACCGGGTCCAGGGTCTCGTCGCCCTTGCTCCAGTTGCACGGGCAGAGCTCGTCGGTCTGCAGGGCGTCGAGGACCCGCAGGACCTCCTTGGGGTTACGGCCGACGGAGCCGGCGGTGACCATCGTGAACTGGATCTCGTTGTTCTGGTCCACGATGAAGACGGCGCGCTGGGCGAAGCCGTCCTCGCCCTCGATGCCGAGGTCGCGCATGAGCTCGTGCTTCGAGTCGGCCATCATCGGGAACGGCAGGTCGGTCAGGTCCGGGTGGTCCTTGCGCCAGGCGTGGTGCACGAACTCGGAGTCGCCGGAGAAGCCGAGGATCTGGGCGTCACGGTCGGCGAACTCGTCGTTCAGCTTGCCGAAGGCGGCGATCTCGGTCGGGCACACGAAGGTGAAGTCCTTGGGCCACGCGAAGACGACCTTCCACTGACCCTCGTAGGTCTTGTGGTTGATCTGCTGGAACTCCTTGCCCTTCTCCAGCGAGACGCAGGCGGTCAGATCGAACTCGGGGAACTTGTCACCGACAGTGAGCACGCGCTCTCCAATAGTGCAGCGAAGAAACACCCATTTTGCGAGTGTTTCCCATGGGTTGGACGGTGTTGATGTTGGCACAGGGTGCATTGATTAGGGAAATAGCTACACTCGGTCGGGTTGATCGGAGGTAGCTATTAGTGTCAGGTAAGAAGAGGCAGCCCAGCCTCGCCCAGCTGCGGGCTTTCGACGCGGTCGCCGAACACCTGCATTTCCGCGACGCCGCCGCCGCGATCGGCATGAGCCAGCCGGCGCTCTCCGGAGCCGTCTCCGCCCTGGAGGAGGCACTGGGTGTCACTCTGCTGGAGCGTACGACGCGCAAGGTGCTGCTCTCGCCCGCGGGTGAACGGCTCGCGGTGCGGACCAAGGCGGTACTGGCGGAGGTCGGCGCGCTCCTGGAGGAGGCGGAGGCGGTACGGGCGCCCTTCACCGGCGCGCTGCGGCTCGGCGTCATCCCGACCGTGGCGCCGTATCTGCTGCCCACGGTGCTGCGCCTGGTCCACGAGCGCTACCCCGACCTCGACCTCCAGGTCCACGAGGAGCAGACGGCGAGCCTCCTGGAGGGCCTGACGACCGGGCGGCTCGACCTGCTGCTGCTCGCGGTGCCGCTCGGCGTCCCCGGCGTCACCGAACTCCCGCTGTTCGACGAGGACTTCGTCCTGGTCACGCCGCTCGACCACCGGCTCGGCGGCCGGGAGGGCCTCGACCGTTCGGTGCTGCGCGAGTTGAAGCTGCTGCTGCTCGACGAGGGGCACTGTCTGCGCGACCAGGCGCTCGACATCTGCCGGGAGGCAGGCCGCGCGGGCGTCCCGGCCACGACCACGGCCGCCGGTCTGTCGACGCTGGTGCAACTGGTGGCGGGCGGCCTCGGGGTGACGCTGCTGCCGCGCACCGCCGTCCGCGTGGAGACCTCCCGCTCCAGCCAGCTCCTCACCGCCTCCTTCACCGACCCCGCCCCCACCCGCCGCGTCGCCCTCGCCATGCGCACGGGCGCGGCCCGCTCGGCGGAGTACGAGGAACTGGCGGCGGCCTTGCGGGAGGCGATGGCCGACCTGCCGGTGCGGACGGTGCACGACTGAGCGGCGGGACTGTGATGCGCGACTGAGCGACCGCCCGGCGCGGGCGGTCGCTCAGTCGCTCGGTCCGTCGCGCGCCGGCGCGGCTACTCCGTGCGCAGCCCCTCCGGCCGCATCAGCCGCAGCAGCGGCGGCAGGCTGCACAGCGTCACCACCAGGACGACCGCCGCGCCGATGCCGGTCATGGACAGGACGCCGGTCCAGTCGACGCGGACCGGGGTGCCCGTCATCTTCAGCAGCACCGTCCCCAGCGTCAGGCCCACGATCATGGAGAGCAGCAGGCCGAGCACGATGGGAATCGCCGTCTGCCACAGCACCGAGAGGCTGAGCGTGCGCCGCCGGGTGCCGAAGGCGACCAGGGCCGACAGCAGCTTCTTCCGCTCGCGCAACTGCTCCAGCTGCGAGACCAGCAGACTGGCGCCGATCAGCGCCAGCACACACGCCGCCCCCACGAACAGGCCGGTGCGGATGGCGTCGAACCGGTCGGTCCGCTCCGTCGCCGTCCAGGTCACGGCGTTCGCCAGCGGGTCGATGGCCGCCGTGGTGTTCCGTACCAGGTCGTGCACGTCCGGCACCGACCGGTCCAGCTGGAGGTAGGCGTGCCCGTCCAGCGCCGGCCGGAGCGCGTCCGGCAGCGCCTTCGGCGTGATCAGGACGCCGCCCCGGTCGGTCCCGGCCAGCAGACCGGTCCGCGGCTTCGCTGCCTTGACGCCCTCCGGCACCGTCCAGGGGATCTCGTGGCTCTTCGGGCCGCCCTCGTAGGACGGGTCCAGGTAGAGCTTGCGGCCCGGTGTCGCCAGCTTCGCGATGTCCTCCCCGGCGTCCCACTCGGCGCCGTGCACGGCGAACACGTCCCCGTCGGCGCACGAGGGCAGTCCGGCGATCTCCCGCAGCGAGGCGCAGTCGCCCACGGTCACCGTCGTACCGTGGTCCGGGTCCTGGCGGCGGTCGCCCAGCCAGCCCTCGGAGTAGTCGAAGACCGCTTTCACGCCCTTCGTGTCGCGGAACTTCTCGGCCGCCCGGTCCATGGAGACCCCGCTCGGGAGGATCGCCTCCATCTGCGCCCGCGACACGTCCTTCCCGGTCGACTTGGTGTAGTCGTCGTCCACGCCCGCGAACAGCATCTGCAGCGCGATCGCCCCGGCCACGGCCACCGCGATGCCGTTGACCATCCGGGCCGCCGTGCCGCTGCTCAGCTGCAGCCTGCGCACGGCCAGTTGCCAGGCGACGCCGCCGGAGCCGAGCCGGGCGACGACGCTCTCGACGATCCACGGCAGCAGCGCGGTCACGCCCACCAGGAGCAGGACGACACCGCCGGTCACCAGGTACTGGTTGAAGTCGCCGTTGTCCCGGCCGTTGCCGATCATCGGGTAGAGCATCGCCAGTCCGGCCAGCGGCAGCAGCAGCCGCCACCACAGCCGGCGCCGGGCCGGGCGCCCGGCCCGCACCACGCCGAGCGGCTCGATGACCACCCCGCGCAGCGCGAACAGCGTCACCAGCACCGCCGCGGCCGGCACCGCCACCGCGACCAGCAGGGCCAGCAGCGGCGAGGGGTTGAGATAGCTGGGGAACACGCTGATGCGGAACACCTCGGCGCTGCCCGCGAGTTGCCGTCCGACCATGAAGAACCCGGCGCCGAAGAGCAGCCCGAGGAACGCGCCGGCCATGGCCTCGCCGGCGGCGATGCGCCGGGTCATGCGGCTGTCGGAGCCCACCAGGCGCAGCGCCGCGAGCCGCCGGTCCCGCCGCTCGCCGCCGAACCGCACGGCGGCGGCGATGAACACCGCGACCGGCATCAGCAGCACCACGAAGACGACGAGGACCAGCAGGAGCAGCACCGGGTCCGACTGCTCCTCCCCGGGCTCCGGGTCGCCGAACCGGTCGAGGCGCTCGATCCGGCCCGGGGTGATCTGCTCGGCGAGCCCTTCCGCGCCCCGGTAGTAGGCGAGTTCGGCCGAGCCGATCAGCCCCTCCTCGGCGATCGTGCCGACGATCCGGTCCGGCAGTCGCTCGCGCAGCAGCGCGCCGGAGTCCGACTCAAGCAGCTCCTTGAGGGCGGGGGAGACCACCATCTCGCCCACCGCCGGGAACTTCTCCACCCCGGGCGGCAGCGGCGCCCGCGGGCCCTCGGGCTCCAGGGCGCGGCCCCGGACGTCGTCGTCGCGGAAGGAGTCGTCGAGGCTGGCGAGCACGAGCGTGTCGTCCGCCTTCGGCATCGGGTCGGTGGCGAAGGTGATGTCGGAACGCGCCGCCTCCCGTTCGTGCCGGACCGTGAGCGCGTTCGGGATCGCCGTCGTCAGCAGCAGCAGCGCCACGCCGAGCCCGACGCCGACCGCCGTCAGCACGGCCCGCGTCCAGCCCTCCCGGCCCCCGGTGAAGGCGAAGCGGACGCCCAGCATCAGGTCCGCGGCCCACTGGCGCACGCTCATACGACCCGCTCCATGTCCCGGGACTTGCCGTCGCGTACGACGATCTCGCGGTCGGAGTAGGCGGCCACCCGGGCCTCGTGCGTGACCAGCACGACCGCGGCGTTGGTGGAGCGGGCGGCGTCCGTGAGCAGTTCCATCACGCGCTCCCCGTTCAGGGAGTCCAGCGCGCCGGTCGGCTCGTCGGCGAAGAGCACCCGCGGGTTGGTGACCAGCGAGCGCGCCACCGCGACCCGCTGCCCCTGGCCGCCGGAGACCTCGCCGGGCCGCTTCTTCTTGAGGTCGTCGACCTCCAGCCGCTCCATCCAGGTCAGCGCGGCCCGCTCGGCCTCCTTGCGGGAGGTGCCGTTCAGGCGCAGCGGCAGCGCGACGTTCTCGACGCAGGTCAGCTCCGGCACCAGCTGGCCGAACTGGAACACGAACCCGAAGTCCGAGCGGCGCAGCGCACTGCGCTGGGCGTCGGACATCGCGGACAGCTCGCGCCCGTTGTACGTGATCGTCCCCGAGTCGGGCGTCACGATGCCGGCGAGGCAGTGCAGCAGCGTCGACTTGCCGGACCCGGAGGGGCCCATGACGGCGACGACCTCGCCGGGGTGGATGGAGAACTCGGCGCCGTCGAGCGCGAGGGTGGGGCCGTAGGCCTTGCGGAGCTGGTCCGCCGAGAGCAGGGAACCTGCGGGGGGAGTCATCGGGCTACCGCCTCACGGAGCTTGTCGAGGCGCGCGGCGGTCAGTTCCAGCCAGCGCAGGTCGGCCTCGAGGTGGAAGAGGGCGTGGTCGCAGATGAGCTGGTCCGCGAGGTCGCCCTTGCGCTTGCGGTCCGTCAGGATGCGCATGCTGCGCAGGTGCTCCGAACGCTGGGTGTCGAGGACGTCGGCGGCGTCGCGGTGGGTGAGCAGCGCGAGGACGACCTTGGTGTACAGCGTCGACTGGAGATACGGCTCGGGCTTCTCCGGCGTGGCGAGCCACCGCTGTACGTCGGTGATCCCCTCGTCGGTGATCGCGTACCGCTTGCGCTCGGGACCGCCGCCCGCCTCGATGCCGTCGACGACGACGAGGCCGTTCTTCAGCAGGCGGGACATGGTCGAGTAGACCTGGCCGTAGTGGAGCGGCCGGTCGTGACCGAACTTCTCGTCGAAGGCGCGCTTGAGGTCGTAGCCGTGGCGCGGCCCGGACTCCAGGAGCCCCAGGAGGGTGTGACCGATGGACATGCGGAGCACTCTACACACGGTGTATACGCCTCGTGTATACGCACGGTGCAGAGGTCGTGGCGGCGGGTACGGGCAGGGTGCGGGAGCGCAGGTCGGGGCCGATTGTCACGGTTCCGCTACGACGGAGGGCCGCGTCCGGCGCCGACGGTGTTCGGGCTCTGAGGGGGGCCACGTCCGGCGTCGACGGTGCTCCGTTACGCCGGAGGCCGGGCCCGGCACCGACGGTGTTCCGTTACGTCGCAGGCGGGGCCCCGAGTCGTACGGTCAGGACGGTGGCGTGGCCCCCGGGCCGCCGTTCTTCGGCGGGCGGCCCCGGCGCGGCAGCGGTCCGGTGTCGCCGGGCAGCCGACCGGCCTCCGCCAGCGCCCTGCGGAGCAGGAACTCGATCTGGGCGTTGGTCGAGCGCAGTTCGTCGCCCGCCCACCGGGCCAGCGCCTCGTACACCTGCGGGTCCAGCCGCAGCAGCACCTGCTTGCGCTGCTGCGGCCGACGCTTCGGAGCCTGGCCCCGGGGCGCCTCGGAGTCCTCGGACGGGGTCGTCACTGGTAGAGCGTCCCCGTGTTCAGGACCGGCTGGGCGGCGCGGTCCCCGCAGAGCACGACCATCAGGTTGGAGACCATCGCCGCCTTGCGTTCGTCGTCCAGCTCCACGATGTCCTGCTCGCTGATCCGGGCGAGCGCCGCCTCGACCATGCCGACCGCGCCGTCCACGATCTGCCGCCGCGCCGCGACCACCGCGCCGGCCTGCTGCCGCTGGAGCATCGCCGAGGCGATCTCCGGCGCGTACGCGAGGTGCGTGAAGCGGGACTCGATGATCTGCACCCCGGCCGCCTCCACGCGCGCGTGCAGCTCGACGGCGAGCTTCTCGGTGATCTCCTCGGCGTTGCCGCGCAGCGAGAGGCCGTCCTCGTCGTGGGCGTCGTAGGGGTACTCGATGGCGATGTGCCGCACGGCCGCCTCGGTCTGGGTGGAGACGAACTCGACGTAGTCGTCCACCTCGAAGGTGGCCTGCGCGGTGTCCTCCACCCGCCACACCACGACCGCCGCCAGCTCGATCGGGTTGCCGTAGGCGTCGTTGACCTTCAGGACGGCCGTCTCGTGGTTGCGCACACGCGTCGAGATCTTGGTGCGGGAGGTGAAGGGGTTGACCCAGCGCAGACCGTCCTGCCGGATCGTCCCCCGGTACCGCCCGAAGAGCTGGACCACGCGGGCCTCGCCCGGCGCCACCATGTTCAGCCCGCACATCGCGAGGAAGGCCGCCAGGGCGATCAGGATGCCCCCGACGATCAGCGCGGCCTTCCCGCCGGTCGAGTCGACCGCCGTGGCGGTCGCGATCAGACCGGCGCCGACGAGCAGTCCCACCAGCCCGAGCAGCAGCGCGAAGCCGCCGCCGATGCTGTGGGCCTGGATCTCGCGGACGCGTGGTGCCGGCATCTCGGGCACATCGGCGGTGACCTGCGGGGCATCGTGCGTGGACATGGGTGGTCCCCCGTTCTTTCGTTGTACTCGCTCTGCTTACTAAGTGATATCACTTTACCCGCGAATCACAACCCTGAACCCCTCTCGTACGTCGGTTCCTATGGAGCGGGTGCTGATTCTCACGTCCGTACAAGGCTGGATCGGTTGCCCTTTGTCATATCTCCCGGTGTTAGCTTTCTGAGCTGACCTGAGCGACGAACCTGTGTGACACGTGAGCGAGACGTGCCCACAGATGACCGAAGCGGAGCGGATCGGACCCATGGGGCGAGCGGAAGAGAGAAAAGCGCGACAGCGCGGTGGACGCCGCGCGGCGCCGAAACGCCGCCGTTCGTCGGGCGCGGCCAGGACCGCGGGCGGTGCCGCGGGCGGTAAGAGCCGCATACGCCGGCTGTTCACCTGGAAGAAGATCCTGGGTACCTTCTTCGGCCTCTGCCTGCTGGGCATGGGCGCCTTCATCGTGCTGTACATGATGATCGACATCCCCGAGGGCAACCCCGAGGCGGAGCTGCAGAGCAACGTCTACAAGTACAGCGACGGCAGCATCATGGCCCGCACCGGCGAGCGCAACCGCGAGATCGTCGACCTCGCCAAGATCCCCAAGGACGTCCAGCGCACCTTTGTCGCCGCCGAGAACAAGACCTTCTACAACGACGCCGGCGTCGACCTCAAGGGCACCGCGCGCGGCGTGCTCAACACCCTGTCCGGCAAGGGCGCGCAGGGCGGTTCGACGATCACCCAGCAGTACGTCAAGAACTACTACCTGACCCAGGAACAGACGGTTTCGCGCAAGCTCAAGGAGCTGGTCATCTCCTTGAAGCTGGACCGGGAGAAGTCCAAGGAATACATCCTGGCCGGCTACATCAACACCAGTTACTACGGCCGCGGCGCGTACGGTATCCAGGCCGCCGCCCAGGCCTACTACCGCGTCGACGCCGAGGACCTGACGGTGGAACAGGGCGCGTACCTCGCGGCCCTGCTCCAGGCGCCGAACCAGTACGACTGGGCGATCGCGAGCGAGACCGGCAAGAAGCTCGTCCAGGAGCGCTGGAACTACGTCCTGGACAACATGGTCGAGCAGAAGTGGCTGAACGCGGGCGAGCGGAAGGGCATGACGTTCCCGCAGCCCAAGGAGCCCAAGGCCGCCGCCGGGATGGACGGCCAGACCGGTTACCTGGTGGACGCGGCCAACTTCGCGCTCAAGGAGCAGCTCGTCGCCCAGGGCGCGGCCGAGGACATGGAGCAGGCCAAGGCCCTGGTGGACCTCGGCGGGTACACCGTCACCCTGAACATCGACAAGAAGAAGCAGGCCGCGCTGGAGAAGGCGGTCAAGGAGAAGCTCACCAGCAAGCTGGACCCCGACAAGCGCAAGGTCGACGCGGACGTCCAGGCGGGCGCCGTCTCCGTCGACCCGAAGACGGGCTCCGTCGTGGCGATGTACGGCGGCGTGAACTACCTGAAGCACTTCACCAACAACGCCACCCGCGACGACTACCAGCCCGCCTCGACCTTCAAGCCGGTGATCCTCGCCGCCGCCGTGGACCAGGACGCCGAGACCCAGGACGGCGTGCCGATCACGGCCAACACCCTCTACGACGGCGACAGCAAGCGCCCCGTGGTGGACGACGGCAAGGAGGTCGGCTTCGCCCCGCCCAACGAGAACGACGTCGACTACGGCGAGATCGATGTCCAGGAGGCGATGAACCAGTCGGTCAACTCCGTCTTCGCGCAGATGGGCGTCGACGTCGGCATGAGCGAGGTGATGAAGGTCGCCGCCGACCTCGGTATGAACACCGAGGGCGACGACCCGGTGCCCGCGCAGACCCTGGGCAGTATGGGCGCCAGCCCCCTGGAGATGGCCGGCGTCTACGCCACCCTGGACAACCACGGCAAGAAGGTCACCCCCGCGATCGTCAAGTCGGTCGAGCACAAGGACCGCAAGATCGAGATGCCCGACCCCATCGGTGACCGGGTCATCAGCCGGGAGGCCGCGGACACGGTCACCTCCGTCCTCACCGGCGTGGTCAACGACGGTACGGCCAAGACGTCCGTCCGGGAGAACCCGCTGCGCGACGGCCAGAAGGTGGCCGGCAAGACCGGTACGTCCGACAACAACAAGTCGGCCTGGTTCACCGGCTTCACACCCAACCTGGTCACCTCCGTCGGCCTCTTCGGCGAGGACTCGAAGACCCACGCCCAGGTCCCGATGTACAAGGCGGCCGGCGTCGACTACCGCGTCAACGGCGGTGGCCCCCCGGCGGAGATCTGGGCCGCGTACACCTTCGGTGTCATGGAGAAGGTCACCAAGTTCGACCTGGAGACCAAGCAGGGCGCCGCGGTGAAGCCCAGCAAGTCGCCGACGACCTCCCAGTCGCCGAGCGAATCGCCGTCCGAGGAGGAGACGACCCAGGCGCCGCCCCCGTCCGACGACCCGACGACCGAGGCGCCCCCGTCGGACGACCCGACGACCGAGGAGCCGCCCGAGTCCCCGACTCAGTCGCCGTCGAACAGCGCGTCCAGCGGTGAGACACCGCCGGACGGCGGCGGGTCCACCGAATCGGGGGACCCGGAGTTCCCCGGCGGGGACTGGGTGCCGTAGACCGGCGGAGGTCGCCAAGACGCGTGAAGGGGCGCCCGGTGCTCACCGGGCGCCCCTTCACGCGCGTGACTTCTCGACCGTGGGTCAGCCGCGGTTCAGCTCGAACCACACCACCTTGCCGGTGCTCAGCCGGGTCGCGCCCCAGCGGCGGGCGAGCCGGTTCACCAGGTACAGCCCGCGCCCGCCCTCGTCGGTCGCCCGCGCCTGCCGCAGCCGGGGCAGCTGCGGCACGTCGTCGCCGACCTCGCAGCGCAGCACGTCCGTGCGCAACAACCGCAGGGTGACCGGTTTCGAGGCGTACCGCACCGCGTTGGTCACCACCTCGCTGACGAGCAGCTCCACGGCGTCCGTCAGGTCCTCCATGCCCCAGCGGGCGAGCGCCCGACGGGCCAGGCGGCGGGCCTTGCCGGGGGCCGCGTCCTCCGGGTCCAGGAACCAGTACGACACGTCGCTGGGCGCGATGCCGTCGAAGCGGGCGGCGAGCAGCGCGATGTCGTCGTCCCGGTCGCCCGGGCCGAGCATGTCCAGCACCTCGTCGCACAGGGCTTCCAGGGGCGGCGGATGGTCGGGGCCGGTCAGCTGCGCGGTCGCCGCGAGGCGCTCCCGCAGCTGCTCTATGCCGGTCCACACGTCCCGCAGCCGGGACTCGACCAGCCCGTCGGTGTACAGGAGCAGGGTCGCGCCGGCCGGGGCGTCCAGCTCCACGGCCTCGAAGTCCACGCCGCCCACCCCGATCGGGGCGCCGGCCGGGACGCGCAGCACCTCGGCCTCGCCGCCCAGGTGCAGCAGGACGGGCGGCGGGTGGCCGGCGTTGGCGACGGTGATGCGGTGCGCGACCGGGTCGTACACGGCGTACAGGCAGGTCGCCATGCGGTCGGTGCCCAGGCGCTGGGCCTGCTCGTCCAGGTGGTGCAGCACCTCCTGCGGCGGCAGGTCGAGCCCGGCCAGGGTCTGTGCCGTGGTCCGCAGCTGGCCCATGATGGCCGCCGACGTCATGGAGTGGCCCATGACGTCCCCGACGACCAGCGCGACCCGGCTGCCGGGCAGCGGGATGGCGTCGTACCAGTCGCCGCCCACCCGCGCGGTCTCGGCCGCCGGGAGGTAGCGGGAGGCCAGCCGGACGCCGGTGCAGCGCGGCAGGTTCTCCGGGAGCATCGTGCGCTGCAGCTCGTCGGCGATGTACGCCTCGCGCCCGTACAGCACCGCCTTGTCGATGCCCAGCGCGCTGTGCGTGGCGAGTTGCGCGGCCACCAGCAGGTCGTCGGCCTCGAAGGCGATGCGCTCGGGGCCGCGCAGGAACAGTGCGGCGCCGATCACCCGGCGTCGGCCGCGCAACGGCGCGAGGATGGCCCGGCGGCCGTCGGGCAGGGCGAAGTCGCGCTCCTCCCCGAGCAGTTCCGGCAGCGCGGCGGAGGCGGAGGGGGTGTCCGTGAAGACCGGGCGCACCCCGCGCAGCACCTCGGCCAGCGCGCTGCCCGGCCGTACCTCGCACAGCTCCGCGCCGACCGTCTCCAGCTCCGAGGGCTCCGGCTGGGCCGCCGGCGTGAAGCCGCCCTCGGTGTCCCGCTCGGCCGGTATGCGGTCGGTGCGCCGCAGCCGCAGCACCAGGGGACCGGTGGGGCGCTCGTCGCCGACCGGCAGCGGCTCGCGCAGATAGACGAGGATGGCGTCCGCGAACGTGGGCACGGTGGCCCGGCACAGCCCCATCACGATCTCGTCGAGGTCCATGCCCCGGGCGATCCGCCGGGTCGCGGCGCCCACGAACCGCAGCCGGTCCCCGTCCCGCCGCATGGGTGTGGGCTGCCCGGGCGCGGTGGGCTGACCGGTTCGCCGGTCCGGCTCCGGCGCCCCGCCGCGCCGGCCCGCGGTGCCGGACGGCGACCGCACCGGACCGGCCTGCCGCCCGCCGTCCGAGGTCGCCTCACCCGAGCCCACGTCACCCGGGGGCACGTCACCCCGGGTCACGTGGCCCGAGTCCGTATCCCCCGAGGCCACGTCGCCCGAGGTCGCGGCGCATGCCGACGGCAGGTCGCCCGACCGCGCGCCGGCCGCCCTCCGCTCACCGTCGGGCTGCCCGCCGTCCGGCTGGACCGGGACACCCTCGGACCCGGGCCGCGGACGATGCCCGTCGGCCTCGGCAGCCTGCTCGGCGCCCGGCTGGGAGTGCTCGAAGGTCCCCGGGGCGTCCGCGCCCGCGCCGGGCGGCGTCTGCCCGGCGTGCCCCTGGGCCGGTAACGCCGACCCGGAGGGCCCCGGCGGTACGGGGGTACGCAGGAGCGCCCCGCGGGGGTCCGTGGGGTCGGCGCCCGTCGAGGGGCGGTCGAAGGATGTCGGGTGCTCCGTCACGCGTGTCGAATCCATCCGTCCGGGACTGCGCGCGGCGCGTGCAGTTCGTCCCGCAGAAATCCCGATACCCGCAAACCGGGCCCAAGGAACGGGATTCCCGCGTGGTCAGAGGCAGTTCCTGTGCCACCGGCGGACCGTCTGCGGCCCGTCGGCGTGTTGCCCTCGTACCCCTCGCTCACGTCCTGCCGCCCCTCGGTGACGATCGGTCAGGCCCAGCGCACACTGTGCCGGTTGCCGCTGCCGCGGTCATTGCGGAGGACGATCCTACGTTTGCCGCCGGGGGGCACATCAAGGGTCTCATGAGGACGCGTGCGCGGGCGTGCGATCCCAGTCCCCCGGCAGGGAAGGTACCGGCCACGCCGGATCGGGCCGCCAGTCCTCCCAGCCGTCGGCGAACGGGGACCCCCAGGCCCGGATCTCCGCGACCGCGGCCCGGCCCGCCCGGCGCACCCGCTCGGCCTGCGCCGGATCCATCAGCCGGTCCCGCTGGGCCTGCGCGAACTCGTCCTCGTCCCGCCAGTGCCAGGTGCGGTCCGGGTGGACGGAGATGTCCAGAAAGTGGTCCTCGGAGTCGACCCCGCCCTCCCAACGGGTCAGCGGCTCCTCCAGGTTCACGTACCAGTTCTTGAACCGCCAGCCAGGATCCCAGAACAGCCACACCGACCAGGCCTCGCCCGGCCGCGCCAGCTTCAGCACCCCCGTGCCGAACCACCGGTCGCGCTGCACGGTGCGCGGCTTGGTGTAGCGCGAGGACAGCGGTTCCAGGTGCACGGGCGTGCCGTCCGCGAGGACCGGTTTCACACACTCGGTGCCGGGTGCCAGCCACACGGCGAGCAGTTCGGCGTCGTCCCGTACGACGGTGACGGGGCGCGCGATGTGCACGTGCGGGCCGCCGTTCTCCCGGTACCGCCACAGGATGTGACTGCCGGGTGCCCAGTAGTCCGCCGGGCCCGCCGGGCCGTCCGTTCCCGGCCCCGTCGTCGCCGCGCTCACCGCTTCACCGTCTGCCATGGACAGATATTAGGTGCCATGGCCAATCGACGCGCCGAAGATCGCGAGAGCGCACGCCGGCGTGCGCCCCCCCGGTCGCCGGCCCTCCTCACGGACGGGTCATCCGCAGCACGTCGAGCGCCTCGTCCAGCTGCTCGCCGGTCAGGTCGCCGCGTTCGACGTACCCGCCCTCCAGCACCACCTGGCGGATCGTCTTCCGCTCCGCCAGCGCCTTCTTGGCGACCTTGGCGGCCTCCTCGTACCCGATGTACTTGTTGAGCGGGGTGACGACGGAGGGGGACGACTCGGCGTACTCGCGAGCCCGCTCCCGGTGCGCGACGATCCCGTCCACCGTCCGGTCGGCGAGCAGCCGGGAGACGTTGGCCAGCAGCCGCACCGACTCCAGCACGTTCTTGGCGATGACCGGCAGCATCACGTTCAGCTCGAAATTGCCGGCCGCGCCCGCCGCGGCGACCGTGGCGTCGTTGCCGGTGACCTGGGCGGCGACCATGAGGACCGCCTCGGGGATCACCGGGTTGACCTTGCCGGGCATGATGGACGAGCCCGGCTGGAGGTCGGGGAGCGCGATCTCGGCGAGCCCGGTGCGCGGCCCGGACGCCATCCAGCGCAGGTCGTTGGCGATCTTAGTCAGCCCGACGCCGATGGTCCGCAGCTGCCCGCTGGTCTCCACGATGCCGTCCCGGGCGCCCTGCGCCTCGAAGTGGTCGCGCGCCTCGGTCAGTGGCAGCCCCGTCGCGCGGGCCACCTCGGCGATGACGGCGGCGGAGAAGCCGGGCGGGGTGTTGATGCCGGTGCCGACCGCGGTACCGCCCAGCGGCAGCTCGGCGAGGCGGGGGAGCGACGCCTCCAGCCGCTCGATGCCGTACCGCACCTGCGCCGCGTACCCGCCGAACTCCTGGCCCAGCGTGACGGGCGTGGCGTCCATGAGGTGCGTACGCCCGGACTTCACCACGTCGGCGAACTCCTCCGCCTTGCGCTCCAGGGCGCCGGCGAGGTGGTCGAGGGCCGGGATCAGGTCGCGGGTGACGGCGGCGGTGGCGGCGATGTGGATCGAGGAGGGGAAGACGTCGTTGGACGACTGGGAGGCGTTGACGTGGTCGTTGGGGTGCACGTCCCGGCCGAGCCGCTCGGTGGCCAGGGTGGCGAGGACCTCGTTCGTGTTCATGTTGGACGAGGTGCCGGACCCGGTCTGGAACACGTCCACGGGGAAGTGCTCGTCCCACTTCCCCTCGGCGACCTCCGCGGCCGCCTCCCGGATCGCGCCGGCGACGTCCTCGTCGAGCACGCCCAGCTCGGCGTTGACCTTCGCCGCAGCGCCCTTGATCCGCGCGAGCGCCTCGATGTGCGCGCGCTCGATGCGCTGCCCGGAGACGGGGAAGTTCTCGACGGCACGCTGGGTCTGCGCGCGCCACTTGGCGTGGGCGGGGACGCGGACCTCGCCCATGGAGTCGTGCTCGATGCGGTAGTCGCTCATGACGGGTACAGCGTGCGGGGCGGGGTGGATGTTCCTGGACCGGGCCGAACGGGTGCCGGGTCACGCCGTGACCCGGCATCACGCCGTGACCCGGCACCCGCCCGGCGGGTCAGCCTTCCAGGAGGCTCACGTCGTCCAGGACGAAGCTGGTCTGCAGACTGCCGTCCTCGCTGCCGGTGAAGCTAAGGGCCACCTGCCGGCCGGCGTACGCGCCGAGGTCGACCGTGCGCTGCACATAGCCGCTCCGGGCGTCGGCGTTGGACAGCGTGGCGAGCGTGGTGCCGTCGGCCTTCACCCTGAAGGTGTCGTACGCCGTCGACCCCGACTCGTCGGTGTCGATGTGCAGCCAGTACGTCAGCCGGGTGCACCCGGCCGGCACGGTCACCGTCTGGCCGACCGACTCGGTGTGCGTGGAACCGTATCCGGCGAGCCACGAGAAGCGGGTCCCGGAGTGCGCCGCCTGGCCCGCGTGGGCGCCGATCGTGCCGGTGTCCCCGGTCCACGGCGAACTGCCGTTCTCGAAACCGCCGTTGACGACCTGGTCGGTGTCGCAGCCGCCGCCCCCGTCGTCGCCGGTGCCCACGGCACGCTGCCAGATGGTGTACGCGATGCCGTCCGACGCCCGGTCCAGGCCGGTGGTGTTGATGTTGTCGAGGCCGTCGCACGACCGGTGGTAGCACGGGTCGTACGAGGACCCGGCGGTGCCGCCCCACTTGGCGGCCTGCGCGGAGGTCTTGCGGGCACTGGCGCCCATCGCGTAACCCGAGGTCGGGATGCCGTACTGCTCGAAGGAGTAGTCGTCGCTGCGCCCGGCGCCCTCGGTGTTCTCCTCGGGCTGCAGGCCCAGCGAGTCCCAGTACGCCTTCATCGGCGCGGCGGCGGCCGAGGTGACGTGGTTGATGAAGTAGCCGCCGTTGGTGGAGGCGACCATGTCGAAGTTGTAGTACGCCGTGATGGCGGACCGCTGCGCCGGGGAGAGCGAGCGGACGTAGAAGTCGGAGCCGTTGAGGCCCTGTTCCTCGTCGGTCCACCAGGCGAAGCGGACCCGGCCCTTCATCGTCGGGTTCTGCTGCGCCAGCGTCAGGGCGTTCTCCAGGAGCGCGGCGGAGCCCGAGCCGTTGTCGTTCATGCCGGGGCCCGCCGAGACGCTGTCGAGGTGGGCGCCGAACATGGACACGTTGCCCGCGTCGCCGTGCGGCCACTCGGCGATCAGGTTGGGCCCGGCGCCGCTGCTGCAGCCGGAGGTGCACGGCTGCTCGGTGACGGTGTATCCGGCCGCCTGCAGCTTGCCCTTCACGTAGGCGACGGAGTCGCGGTATCCCTGGCCGGTCGAGCGGCGGGTGCCGCCGTTGCGTCCGGCTATGGAGTTCAGCTCGGTCAGGTGCGCCTTCACCTTCGTCACGTCGATGTCGGGTGACTGGGCGGTGGGCGCGGAGTCGGCGGCGACGGCGGGGAGTGTGCCGAGGCCCAGCACGACGGCGAGGGACAGGCTCGCCACGGCGAATCTTCGTTTCACCTTCGGTCCTCCAGAAGTGGCTGAGGGGTGGCCACGCAGCACATGTGCACATGGCGTGTACATGTCGGAGCGGCGAAAGACTCACAGCGGGAGGAGGGACAGTCAATGGAACGGACGCCCGGGAGGGCAGGTTGTCCGAAAACAGAACGCGCTGTTCGCTCTGCGGACGGCGGGCGAGGGCCGGAGCAGCCCGCGGAGGGTGGAGGGCGGAGGGCACGCGAAAGGCCGGCCCGGACGGATCCGGACCGGCCTGCTGCCGTGGCGCGTTACGTGTGACGCGTTACGTGTGGCGCGTGACGCGTGACGCGGGTTACGCGAGCCCCGGCCCCCGGACGGGGATCGTCGTGAAGGTCGGCGCGGGCGCCGGGTCCTGGAAGAAGTCGTTGCCCTTGTCGTCCACCACGATGAACGCCGGGAAGTCCTCGACCTCGATCTTCCAGACCGCCTCCATGCCGAGCTCCTCGTACTCGACGACCTCGACCTTCTTGATGCAGTCCTGCGCGAGCCGCGCCGCCGGACCGCCGATCGAGCCCAGGTAGAAGCCGCCGTGCGTGTCGCAGGCGTCGGTGACCTGCTTGCTCCGGTTGCCCTTGGCCAGCATCACCTTCGAGCCGCCCGCCGCCTGGAACTGCTCGACGTAGGAGTCCATGCGCCCGGCGGTGGTCGGACCGAAGGACCCGGAGGCGTACCCCTCGGGCGTCTTGGCCGGACCCGCGTAGTACACCGGGTGGTCCTTCAGGTACTGCGGCATCTCCTCGCCCGCGTCCAGCCGCTCCTTGATCTTGGCGTGCGCGATGTCGCGGGCCACGACCAGCGGGCCGGTCAGCGACAGCCGGGTCTTGACCGGGTGCTTCGTCAGCTCGGCCAGGATGTCGTCCATGGGCTGGTTGAGGTCGACCTTCACGACGTCGCCGTCGGCGTCGAGGTGCTCGTCCGTGGTCTCCGGCAGGAACCGCGCCGGGTCGGTCTCCAACTGCTCCAGGAAGACGCCCTCGGCGGTGATCTTCGCGACCGCCTGCCGGTCGGCGGAGCAGGACACGGCGATGGCGACCGGGCAGGACGCCCCGTGCCGGGGCAGGCGCACCACGCGCACGTCGTGGCAGAAGTACTTGCCGCCGAACTGCGCGCCGATGCCGATCTTCTGGGTCAGCTCGAAGACCTTCTCCTCCAGCTCCTTGTCCCGGAAGCCGTGCCCGAGCTCCGAGCCCTCGGCCGGGATCTCGTCCAGGTAGTGCGCGGAGGCGTACTTGGCGGTCTTCAGCGCGTACTCGGCGGACGTGCCGCCGACGACGATCGCCAGGTGGTACGGCGGGCAGGCGGCCGTGCCCAGCGAGCGGATCTTCTCCTCCAGGAACTTCATCATGGAGGACTCGTTCAGGACGGCCTTCGTCTCCTGGTAGAGGAAGGACTTGTTGGCCGAGCCGCCGCCCTTCGCCATGAACAGGAACTTGTAGGCGCCGCCGTCGGTGGCGTACAGCTCGATCTGGGCCGGGAGGTTGGAGCCGGTGTTCTTCTCCTCCCACATGGTGAGCGGAGCCATCTGGGAGTAGCGCAGGTTCAGGTTCTTGTAGGCGTCGTAGATGCCCCGGCTCAGGGCCTCCTCGTCGCCGCCCGCGGTGAGCACGTTCTGGCCGCGCTTGCCCATGACGATCGCCGTGCCGGTGTCCTGGCACATGGGCAGCACGCCCGCCGCCGCGATGTTCGCGTTCTTCAGCAGGTCCAGGGCGACGAACTTGTCGTTGCCGGACGCCTCCGGGTCGTCGATGATGCGGCGCAGCTGCGCCAGGTGGGCGGGGCGCAGGTAGTGCTGGATGTCGTGAATGGCCTCCTCGGCCAGCTTGCGCAGCGCCTCCGGCTCCACCTTGAGGAAGGTCCGCCCGTCGGCCTCGAAGGTGGAGACGCCCTCGGCGGTCACCAGCCGGTACGGAGTGGTGTCCTCACCCTGGGGGAGCAGATCGGTGTACGCGAACTCAGGCATCTCGCCCATTCCTCACTAGACATCACGCGCGGCTGGACTTCGCTGGATCTCCGGCGGATCCCTCGGCGCTTCTCCCAGCAACGACGGCTGGCCTCCATTGGCAGCGCCAACCAGCGTAAAACCTGCCCGGGACGCCAAGCCTGTGAGGTAAGGCTCAGTTGGCCGTTTCCGGGTGGTGACGGCAGGGTGCGACAAGGTTGTCCACAGGGCTGGTCGCGATCTATCGCGTTTCGGTACGCTACGGCCGTGGACCTTCAGAAGCACGCCCCCGCCGCACCGCGTACCTCCGAGCTGCGCGCCTCGGACGC
Organism: Streptomyces sp. KPB2; assembly: GCF_003950055.1. Classification (NCBI taxonomy): domain Bacteria; kingdom Bacillati; phylum Actinomycetota; class Actinomycetes; order Kitasatosporales; family Streptomycetaceae; genus Streptomyces; species Streptomyces sp. KPB2. The sequence goes on along the minus strand of NZ_CP034353.1, from coordinate 3,024,894 downwards.
CGACCGCGACCGCGTGGCCGACATGCTGCGCGAAGCCCTCGCCGAGGGGCGGCTCACCGCCGACGAGCACGCGGAGCGCGTCGAGGGCGTGCTGGCCGCCAAGACCGTCGGCGAGCTGGACGTCTTCGTGCGGGACCTGCCCGCCGCCCACCGCGGCCGGGACACCGCCGCCCCGGCCCCCCACCGCCCCACCGCCGGCGCCATCCCGGCCGAGCCCGACGAGAACGTGGTGGCGGTCTTCAGTAGCGCCGTCCGCAAGGGCCGCTGGCGGGCCAACCGCCGCGTCCACGCCTACGCGGTCTTCGGCAGCGTCGAGATAGACCTCAGCGAGGCGGTCTTCGAGTACCAGCAGGTCGTCATCAAGGCGTTCTCGGTCTTCGGCAGCGTCGACGTGCGCGTCCCGGAGAACGTCTCGGTGCGCGGCGCTGGCGGCAGCGTCCTCGGCAGCTTCGAGGTCCACACCCACGACTCCGACGAGGCCGAGGCCCCCGTGATCTACGTGGACGGCTGGTCCGTGCTCGGCAGCGTCGACGTGCGGCCCAAGCGGGGCAAGATCGTCGCGGACATCCTGGACCGGGTGCACCGCCGGGTCGAGAAGGGCTTGCGCAAGCACCTGTAGCGCGGCCCCGGCAGCGGTTGGGAACCCAGTGCATAGGCACGCGTACAACGGGTAAGCCTTGACGCATCGTCTCTCGCTAGCGAAGCCGTCGTCAGGAGTAGACCCGTGCTGCAACCGCCGCATTCGTCCCTGCAGGTAGCTGCCGTTCCGGCCCAGCGGGGGCCCGTGCGGGACAGGGACCAAGACGCTCCCTGGCACACCGAGGCGGTGTGCCGGCGCGACGAGGCCGGACTGTTCTTCGCCCCCTCCAAGGAACCGACCGCCGCCCGGCTCTCCCGGGAGGAGGCCGCCAAGCGCGTCTGCGCGCGCTGCCCGGTCATGGTCGAGTGCCGCGAGCACGCCCTCCTGCAACCCGAGCCCTACGGCGTCTGGGGCGGCCTCACCGCCGCCGAACGCCGCGTCGTCCTGGCCCGGCGCCGCCGCCGCGACGTGGAACTCAAGAACGCCGCCCGCACGACGGGCCGCATAGCCGCGGCCGGCTGAAGCCCCGGCCAAACGAAAGGGCACCCTCTCCGCACAGAGGGTGCCCTTTCAACCCGGAAAACGCTTCACGCCGGGCCCACGGCACTTCCTGCCCGAGCCCGACCGGCGGTCACTTCCCGCGCCGGGCATGGCAGCCCACCCAGGGGCGCGGGGCTGTGCCTGATCTGCGGCTCCGCCGCGCGGGCGCGACCGGGGGCCACTTTTCCGCGCCGGGCATGGCAGCCCAACCAGGGGCGCGGGGCTGTGCCTGATCTGCGGCTCCGCCGCGCGGGCGCGACCGGGGGCCACTTTTCCGCGCCGGGCATGGCAGCCCACCCAGGGGCGCGGGGCTGTGCCTGATCTGCGGCTCCGCCGCGCGGGCGCGACCAACGGACACGTCCCGGCGCCGGGGACTGCCTCCCACCCAAGGGGCGCGGGGAACTGCGCGACCAGCCACAACGGCGCCGCACCCGCCACCCGACAGGCACCCCCAACTCAATGGGCGCCCCGCGAAACCGACGGAGTCACTTCGCCCGGTCGAAATCAATCGCGCTGTACGCCCGCAGCTTGCTCAGCCGGTGCTCGGAGTCGATCCGCCGCACCGTCCCCGACTTGGACCGCATCACGATCGAGTCGGTCGTGGCCGTCTCCGACCGGTACCGCACCCCGCGCAGCAGCTCCCCGTCGGTGATGCCGGTGGCGACGAAGAAGACGTTGTCCCCGGAGACCAGGTCGTCGGTGGTCAGCACCCGGTCCAGGTCGTGCCCGGCGTCCACGGCCCGCTGCCGCTCCTCGTCGTCCTTGGGCCACAGCTTGCCCTGGATGGTCCCGCCCAGGCACTTCACGGCGCAGGCCGAGATGATGCCCTCCGGCGTGCCCCCGATGCCGAGCAGCAGGTCGATGCCGGTGCCCTCGCGCAGGGCCAGGATGGAGCCGGCCACGTCGCCGTCGGAGATCAGCTTGATCCGCGCGCCCGTCTCCCGGACCTCCTTGATGAGCCCCTTGTGCCGGGGCCGGTCGAGGATGACGACGGTGACGTCCTCGGGCGTGCGGCGCTTGGCCTTGGCGATCCGGCGGATGTTCACCGCCACGGGCGCGTTGATGTCGACGAAGTCGGCGGCCTCGGGGCCCGTGACCAGCTTGTCCATGTAGAAGACCGCGGACGGGTCGAACATCGACCCGCGCTCGGCGGCGGCCAGCACGGCGATCGCGTTGGTCATGCCGTTGGCGGTCAGCGTGGTGCCGTCGATCGGGTCGACGGCGATGTCGACCTCCGCCCCGGTGCCGTCGCCGACCCGCTCCCCGTTGAAGAGCATCGGCGCCTCGTCCTTCTCGCCCTCGCCGATGACGACGACGCCGTTCATCGAGACGGTGTGGACGAGGGTGCGCATGGCGCGCACCGCGGCACCGTCGGCGCCGTTCTTGTCACCGCGCCCTACCCAGCGGCCCGCGGCCATCGCCGCGGCCTCGGTGACCCGCACGAGTTCCATGGCGAGGTTGCGGTCGGGAGCCTCCGAGGGGACGTCCAGCTCGGAGGGCAGATGATGCTCGGTCATCGGAACGCACCTTTCTGATACGACGACGGCCGGATGAGGGTATGGCCACGACTCTATCGTCAGTCCGACAAAATGAGCAGGGGACCCCACGTATGAGCACATGGGGGACCTGCGACGATAGGACGCGTGGCAGGTACGAAAGGCAAGCAGAAGACGGCCCGGGACATGGTGCTCTCCCTGGGGGTCATCCTTCTCGCGGGACTGGTCATGTGGCTCTTCATCCCGCACGACGACGACGGCGGGCCGGACATCAAGCGGGTGGACTACACGGTCGAGCTGACCACCGCGCGCCGCGCCGCGCCGTATCCGGTGGCGGCGCCCGAGGGGCTGGCCAAGGAGTGGAAGCCGACCTCCGTGCGCTACCGCGGCGCCGAGGACAACGCCTGGCACCTGGGCTACCGCGCCCCCGACGGGGAGTACGTGGCGGTCGAGCAGTCGACGGGCGAGCCGGCCGAGTTCATCGAGGAGGCCAGCCAGGGCGGGCGGAAGACCGGGACCACCGAGGAGATCGGCGGTCGGACGTGGACCCGTTACACCGGCGGCCGGTACGAGGCACTGGTGCTTCAGGACACCGACGGCGTCAAGGGCGCGACGACGGTCGTGGCCGGCACCGGGTCGTTCGAGCAGCTGGGCCGGATGGCGGCGGCGCTGAAGCTGGCCTGACCCGGCGCCGTACCCGCGCGGTCTCCTCGCGGGAGCCCTCGCGCACACGACGAAGCCCCCGGTGGTGCGCACCGGGGGCTTCGTGATGCTCGTCGGTCTCAGACCGTGGTGACGACCTGGTCGTAGGCCAGGCGCGGAGAGCGCGGGAACCAGGCGTCCGGGCCGGGACGGCCGATGTTGACGACCATCAGCGGGGTGTGGTCGTCGTCCAGGAACTCCTTGCGCACGCCCTCGAAGTCGAGGCCCGTCATCGGGCCGGCGGCCAGCCCGGCGGCACGGACGCCGACGATGAAGTACGCGGCCTGCATGGCGGCGTTCAGGGCGGCGGCGCCCTCACGCACCGGGCGCTCGCTGAAGAACGCGTCCTTGGCCTGCGGGAAGTGCGGGAAGAGCTGCGGCAGCTCCTCGTGGAACTCGTTGTCCGCCGACAGGATCGCGACCAGCGGGGCGGCGGCCGTCTTGGGCTGGTTGCCCTCGGCCATGTGCTGCACCAGGCGCTCGCGGGCCTCGGGGGAGCGGACCAGCGTGATGCGCAGCGGCGACTGGTTGAAGGCGGTCGGGCCGTACTTGACCAGGTCGTAGATCGCCTGCACCTGCTCGTCGGTCACCGGCTCGTCGGTGAAGGTGTTCGCGGTGCGGGCCTCGCGGAACAGCAGGTCCTGGGCGGCGGGGTCAAGAACGAGAGACATACGTGATCTTCCTTGCGGGGTGCGTCGGCTCCGTGTGACGTGGGGGCCGGAGCCGTTGACGACGACGACACTACGGCAAAGAAGTTCAACCTTCAACCAAAGCGGGACTGCGGTGATCCGCTTCACAACATCACCCCCATAGTGGTGTGGATCACAATCGCCGAGCGATCGTTTTCCCGGCCGCCGACGGTCCTTTACGGCAGTGGACCGTCGCCGAACCCAGGGAGATCACCGACATGAGCAGCAGCACCGTGAAGGGCCCCGCCTCCTACTTCCCGTCCATCGAGAAGAAGTACGGCCGCCCGATCGCGGAGTGGAAGGACCTCATCCGGTCCTCGCCGCTCACCAAGCACATGGAACTGGTCACCTGGCTCAAGACCGAGCACGGACTGGGCCACGGGCACGCCAACGCGCTCGTCGCCCACACGCTCGCCGAGGACACGGCGCGGGAGGGCTAACGGAGGAGAGGCCGCGGAGGGCGAGTGACGAGGGCCCGGAAGAGGGCCGGAGAGTGCGGCTAGGAGGCCGCGTCCTCGTCCTCCGGGCCCGCCTCCTCCTCGGCCAGGGCCGCGTCCAGGCGGGCCCGGGCGCCGTCCAGCCGACGCCGGCAGACCTTCGCCAGCTCCTCGCCCCGCTCCCACAGGGCGAGGGACTCCTCCAGCGTCGTGCCGCCGGCCTCCAGCCGCCTGACGACCTCGATCAGCTCGTCCCGCGCCTGCTCGTACCCGAGCGCCTCGGACATCGCCGTCGGCTGCTCCACCTCGCTGGTCATCCACCCACCCTATGCGTCGACTCGTACGGAGAAATCGCCCTCGGACACGCGGGCGCGCAGCGTCTCGCCGGGCTCCACCTCGCCGGGGTCGCGGACCGCGTGGCCGTCGGCCCGCTGCAGTACGGCGTACCCGCGCTTGAGGGTCGCGGCGGGGGAGAGGGCCACCACGCGCGCGTGCGTGTGCGTCAGCTCGGAGTCGGCCCGGTCGAGGTGGTGGCGCAGGGCGCGGCGGCCCCGCTCCAGCAGGGCCGTCACCTGCTCGGCCCGCTCCTCGATCATCCGGTGCGGATCCTGTATCGACGGGCGGGCCAGCGCGTGCGCCAGCCCCCGCTCCTCACGGTCGACGAACGCCGCCACACACCGCCGGGCGCGGTCGCGCAGCAGCCGTACCCGCTCGTACTCCTCGCCGACGTCCGGCACCACCTTCTTGGCGGCGTCGGTCGGGGTGGAGGCGCGCAGGTCGGCGACCAGGTCGAGCAGCGGGCTGTCCGGCTCGTGGCCGATCGCCGAGACGACCGGCGTACGGCAGGCGGCGACCGCCCGCACCAGCTGCTCGTCGGAGAACGGCAGCAGATCCTCCACGCTGCCGCCGCCTCGCGCGACGACGATCACGTCCACGTCGTCCAGCGCGTCCAGCTCCTTCACCGCCTGCACCACCTGCGGCACCGCGTGCACGCCCTGCACCGGGACGTTGCGCACCTCGAAGCGGACGGCGGGCCAGCGGTGCCGGGCGTTCTCCAGGACGTCCCGCTCCGCGGCCGACGCCCGCCCGCACACCAGGCCGATCAACTGCGGCAGGAACGGCAGCGGCTTCTTGCGCTCCGGCGCGAACAGACCCTCACGCGCGAGCGCCTTCTTCAGCTGCTCCAGCCGGGCCAGCAGCTCCCCGACGCCCACCGGCTTGATCTCGGCCGCCCGCAGCGACAGCTGCCCGCGCGGCGCATACCACTCCGGCTTGGCCTGCACGACCACCCGCGCACCCTCGCCGACCACGTCCGCCACGGCGTCGAACACCTGCCGGTAGCAGGTGACGCTCACGGAGATGTCGTACGACGGGTCGCGCAGCGTCAGGAACACCACACCGGCGCCCGGCCGCCGCGACAGCTGCGTGATCTGCCCCTCGACCCACACCGCGCCGAGCCGGTCGATCCAGCCCCCGATCAGCCGGGACACCTCGCCCACGGGCAGCGGGCTTTCGGGAGTCGAGTTGGCAGCCATGCGCCCGAGCGTAACGGCCGGGTCCGACAATCAGGCCCTTCGTACCCGTCCCCGCCACCCGTCGCCCGGCGACTCCGGTGTCACACCCCCGCCGCCTCCGCGTCCCTGCGCCCCCTCCACTGCACCGCCAGCACCACCAGGCCCACCGCCAGCCAGATCGCCCCGACCACCTGCGCGGTCCCGGACGCCTCCACGATCACCGCGATCGTGATCGCCGCGCCCAGCACCGGCACCAGCAGATGCCGCCACCAGCTCACCGCACCGCCCCCGCCGCGCCGGATCACGAACCAGCCCACCACGCTCGCGTGCAGCAGCGTGAACGCGGTCAGCGCGCCGACGTCGACCACCGAGACGAGGTGGTCGAGACCGTCGTCCCGGCGCGCCGCCCACACCGCCGCCGCCATCGTGATCACGGCCGACACCAGCAGGGCCACCCGCGGCACCCCGGAGTCCGTCCGCGACAGCACCCCCGGCAGCCGCCGGTCGCGGCCCATCGCGAACAGCAGCCGCCCGGCCGCCGCCTGCCCGGCCAGCGCCGCGAACGCCGCGCCGATCGCCTTGCTCACCGCCACCAGGTCGTGCAGCCAGGTGCCCACCGACGCGTCCACGGCGTCGTAGAACGCCGAGCCCTGCCGCTCCGGCTCCGCCGCCAGCTGGGCCGACGACACCGGTTCGAGCAGCGCCACCAGGTATGTCTGCGCCACGAACAGCACACCGGCCAGCGCCAGGCAGAACAGCAGCGCCCGCGCGACCTTCGCCGAACCGCCGGTGACCTCCTCCGCGAAGGTGGCGATCGCGTCGAAGCCCAGGTACGACAGCACCGCCACCGACACCGCCCCGACCACCGCCGACAGCGCGAACGCCCCCTGCGTGCCGTCCCCGGACAGCGGCGACAGCCAGTCGCGCTCGGCCCCGTCCTGCGCCAGCACCACGATCGCGGTGACCACGAAGACGACCAGTACGACGATCTCCATGGCGAGCACCAGAAAGCCCACCCGGGCCGCCGTCCGCACGCCCCACAGGTTGAGCAGCGTCGTCACGACCACCGCGATCGCCGTCCACACCCACCGCGACACCTCGGGGACCAGCGCCTCCATCGCGATGCCGGAGAACAGGTACGCCACCGCCGGGATGAGGACGTAGTCCAGCATCGCCATCCACCCGGCGATGAACCCGGCCCCGTTTCCGAGCCCCGCGCGCGCGTAGGCGAACACCGAACCCGCCTGGGGGACCACCCGCACCATCTGCGCGTAGCTGAATGCGGTGAACGCCATCGCGATCGTGGCGACGACGTAGACGAGGGCCACCGCACCGTGCGACTTGGCGTCCAGCGTGCCGAACACACCGACCGGCGCCATGGGCGCGATGAACAGCAGTCCGTAGACGACCAGGTCCCTGAAGCCCAGACTGCGCCTCAGCTGGTGTTCCGCACCGGCCCCCGGGCCGGCCGTCGTGCCGTTGTGTCCAGTCTGTCCGTTCTGCGACATCGTTCCTCCGCCAGCGCCTCGGACTCCGTCTCCAAACGTTCCCGCCAGTCTCCCCGGCAACGCCGCGCCGCCGCGATCTTTGACCCGCCGAACGCGGCCTTACGATGGGTGCCATGACTGCTTCGCCTGGCCGCCGTGTCCTGCTCGCCGCCCCCCGTGGCTACTGCGCGGGTGTGGACCGCGCCGTGATCGCCGTCGAGAAAGCCCTGGAGCAGTACGGGGCTCCGGTGTACGTCCGGCACGAGATCGTCCACAACAAGTACGTCGTGCAGACCCTGGAGAAGAAGGGCGCGATCTTCGTCGAGCGGACGGAGGAGGTCCCCCCGGGGAACATCGTGATGTTCTCCGCGCACGGCGTGGCCCCCGTCGTCCACGAGGAGGCCGAGCGCGGGAAGCTCGCCACCATCGACGCCACCTGCCCGCTCGTCACCAAGGTCCACAAGGAAGCGGTCCGCTTCGCGAACGACGACTACGACATCCTGCTGATCGGCCACGAGGGCCACGAGGAGGTCATCGGCACCTCCGGCGAGGCCCCCGACCACATCCAGCTCGTCGACGGCCCCGAGGACGTGGCGAAGGTCGAGGTCCGCGACCCGTCGAAGGTCGTCTGGCTCTCCCAGACCACGCTCTCCGTCGACGAGACCATGGAGACCGTCGACGCGCTCAAGGACAAGTTCCCGCAGCTGATCTCCCCGCCGAGCGACGACATCTGCTACGCCACGCAGAACCGTCAGCTCGCGGTCAAGCAGATGGGTGCCGAGGCCGAGCTGGTGATCGTCGTCGGCTCCCGCAACTCCTCCAACTCCAAGCGTCTCGTCGAGGTCGCCAAGCAGGCCGGCTCCCGCGAGGCGTACCTGGTGGACTTCGCCGACGAGATCGACGAGGCCTGGCTGGAGGGCGTCACCACGGTCGGCGTCACCTCCGGCGCGTCCGTCCCGGACGTCCTGGTCGAGCAGGTCCTGGAGTGGCTCTCGCAGCGCGGCTTCGAGGACGTGGAGATCGTCAAGGCCGCCGAGGAGTCGATCACCTTCTCCCTGCCCAAGGAGCTCCGCCGCGACCTGCGCGAGGAGGCGGCGTCCCTGGTGGCGGAGCGGGGCGGCTCCGGTGCCGCGGGTACCGCGGGAGCGTGACTGTCAGTCGTCCGTCGTAACGTAGGGCCATGCAGATCTTCGGCGTGGACATCGGCGGATCCGGGATCAAGGGCGCCCCTGTGGACCTCGACAGGGGCGACCTCGCCCAGGAGCGCTGCAAGGTGCTGACCCCGCACCCGGCGACCCCGGACGGCGTGGCCGACGGAGTCCGGCAGGTCGTCGAGCACTTCGGCTGGACCGGGCGGGTCGGCCTCACCTTCCCCGGCGTCGTGACGGGCGGAGCGACGGTGCGCACCGCGGCCAACGTCGACAAGAGCTGGGTCGACACCGACGCCCGCGCCCTGTTCAGCGAGCGGCTGGGCGGGCTGGACGTGACGGTGGTCAACGACGCGGACGCGGCGGGCGTCGCCGAGATGCACTTCGGGGCCGGCCGCGGCCGCAAGGGCACGGTCGTCCTGCTCACCTTCGGCACCGGCATCGGCAGCGCGGTGTTCACCGACGGCGTCCTCGTCCCCAACACGGAGCTCGGCCATCTGGAGCTGGACGGTCACGACGCGGAGAAGCGCGCCTCCAGCAAGGTCAAGGACGACCACGACATGTCGTGGGAGCACTGGGCCCACCGCGTCCAGAAGTACCTCGCGCACGTCGAGATGCTCTTCTCGCCGGAGCTGTTCATCATCGGCGGCGGCGTCAGCCGCAAGTCCCACAAGTTCCTGCCCCGCATCGAGGGCATCCGGGCGGAGATGGTCCCCGCCCAGCTGCAGAACAACGCGGGGATCGTGGGCGCGGCGATGCACGCGGCGGGCTGAGCGCCGGCCCGGGTCGGCGGGCGAGCGCGGGGAGGCTCAGGCCGGGGGCCGGTTCCGGGCGGCGGCCCGTCGCCGCACCAGCCGGATCCGGCGGACGATGACGGCCGACCCGGCGATCAGCGTCCCGCCGTAGAGCCAGCCGGCCTCCGTGGCCAGGGCCGTCACGAGCCCCATCAGCCGCCCGCCGAGACCGTCCCCGCTCTCGGCCACGGGCACCAGCCCCACGGCGAAGGCGATCGGCACGACCACGGGCGCGGTCAGCAGGTCGCCCCGGCGCACCCAGAGCGCGGTGAGCAGGCTCACCGGCACGAACAACACGCCGTACATGGTCAGGGACGCCCCGAACAGCAGCTCGTCCAGGAACCCCAGCAAGGTCATCACGGCCGCGCAGAACAGACCGCTGCCCAGCCCCGTCAGCCGCGGATTGGGCATCCCGCGCACGGCACGCACCACCCGGGCCACCGGCGAACCGGGCGGTCCCGAAGCCGGCCGCGCCGGTGCCGGTCGCTGGCGCACCGGCCGCCCGACCCGCCCCGCCGCAGGCTGTGCGGCAGCGGCACCGCCCCGCCCCTGGGAGGGCAGCGGCGCCCGGTTTCGTCGCGGTCCGTACTGCGCAGGTCGCGTCCTGTATTGCTCCACTGGACCAACTTAGGTCGGTTTATGTGCCGAATAGCCCGACAGACACGCCGTCGGGTGTGCCTTGGCCAAGCGTTCGACTCCGCGCGGGTCCGGTACGGCACACCCCGTAGACTGGTGGATCGGCCCATGCCTGGCCTGCCCCACCGGCCCCATCCCACCCATCCCTCCGCATCTCACGTACGGGAAGTCGCAACGTGTCGCTCACGATCGGAATCGTCGGTCTGCCGAATGTCGGCAAGTCGACCCTGTTCAACGCCCTGACCAAGAACGACGTGCTCGCGGCCAACTACCCGTTCGCCACGATCGAGCCCAACGTCGGCGTCGTGGGCGTCCCGGACCCCCGGCTGGCGAAACTGGCCGAGATCTTCTCCTCCGAGAAGATCCTCCCGGCCACGGTCGACTTCGTCGACATCGCGGGCATCGTGCGCGGCGCGAGCGAGGGCGAGGGCCTGGGCAACAAGTTCCTGGCCAACATCCGCGAGTCCGACGCGATCTGCCAGGTCATCCGCGCCTTCAAGGACGAGAACGTCGTGCACGTCGACGGCAAGGTCTCGCCGAAGGACGACATCGAGACGATCAACACCGAGCTGATCCTCGCCGACCTCCAGACCATCGAGAAGGTCCTCCCGCGCCTCCAGAAGGAGTCCCGGATCAAGAAGGACATTCAGCCCAAGGTCAAGGCGGTCGAGGAGGCCAAGGAGATCCTGGAGAAGGGCGACACCCTCTTCTCCCAGGGCATCCTCCAGGGCACCGAGCGGGCGGAACTCCTCCACGACCTGCACCTCCTCACGACGAAGCCCTTCCTCTACGTCTTCAACGTCGACGAGGACGAGCTGACCGACGACGAGTTCAAGAACGAGCAGCGCGCCCTGGTCGCCCCCGCCGAGGCGATCTTCCTCAACGCCAAGCTGGAGGCCGACCTCGCCGAGCTGGACGAGGACGAGGCCCTCGAACTCCTCCAGTCCGTCGGCCAGGACGAGCCCGGCCTCGCCACCCTCGCCCACGTCGGCTTCCGCACCCTGGGCCTGCAGACCTACCTGACGGCCGGCCCCAAGGAATCGCGCGCCTGGACCATCAAGAAGGGCGCCACCGCCCCCGAGGCCGCCGGTGTCATCCACACCGACTTCCAGAAGGGCTTCATCAAGGCCGAGGTCATCTCCTTCGACGACCTGGTCGCCACGGGCTCGGTCACGGAGGCCCGCGCCAAGGGCAAGGCCCGCATGGAGGGCAAGGACTACGTCATGCAGGACGGGGACGTGGTGGAGTTCCGCTTCAACGTCTGAGCGCGGGCTCCGGGTCTTCCTCTGGCTCCCTCAAGTGGCTGGGTGCGGCGCGTGCCACTGCGCTGGTACGGGGTCCGGCAGGGTGTTGTCGACCACGTCGCGCAGTTGGGTGCGGGCGGTGATGCCGAGCTTGGGGAAGACGCGGTAGAGGTGGGAGCCGACCGTGCGGGGGGAGAGGTACAGCTTCTCCCCGATCTCGCGGTTCGTCAGGCCGCGGGCCGCGAGCCGGACGATCTGCTGCTGTTGCGGGGTGAGTCGGGTGAGCGCGCCGGGTGCGACGCTGTTCGCCTCGATGCCGGCGGCCCGGAGTTCCGCCTCCGCGCGTTCGATCCACGGGCGGGCGCCGAGCCGGCGGAACGTGTCGAGGGCTCCGGTCAGCAGCGGGCGGGCCTCCGCGATACGGCGTCGGCGGCGCAGCCACTCCCCGTAGTCCAGCCGGGTCTGTGCCCGCTCGAAGGGCCACTGCTCGCCCGCTTCGTCCGCCAGCGCCGCCCGGAAGTGCCGTTCCGCGTGCTCCGGTTCGGCGAGCAGGGCGCGGCTCCGTTCGACCAGCGCGGAGGCGCGCGCCGACAGGCCGGTGCCCGGGCGCCGTGCCGAGCGCTCCACCAGGACCGCGGCGGATTCGCGCCGGTCCCGGCGGACGGCCGCCGCGGCGAGTTCGGCCAGGACGGTCGGGGAGACGTGGTAGTGGACCGGGTCGCCGTCCTCGGTGAAGGCGGAGCGGAACCGCGCATACGCGGTGTCGTAGTCGCCCTCGGCCACCGCGGCCAGCCCCAGGGCGCGGTGGGCGAAGACCGCGACGGAGCGGCTCTCCAGGGGATCGACGAGGGCCAGTGCCCGCTCGGCGTTCCGGCGTGCCTCGGTCGGGTCACCGAGCAGCGCCAGCACGGTCGCGTCGAGGGCTCGTGCGCACGCCTCGGCGTGAGCCAGTCCGGCCTGTGAGGCCACCTCGGTGATCTCGGCGGCCACCGTGCGGGCCTCGGCCCAGCGGCCCTGCTCCAGATAGGCCCAGCCCGCGGCGCAGGCCAGACCGGCCGGCAGCGGACCGAGGGCCTGCCAGCGGCCGAACGCCTCGTCGAAGGTCCTGGTGGCCAGCGTGGTCCGGTCGAGGAGCCAGGCCGCGACGGCGAGGGCGGTCAGGGATCCGGCGTCGTCCCCGGCCGCGGCGATCAGCCGGGGCAGCGCCGGGGCCAGGGACGCTCCCGCGCCGGTGGGATCGGAGACGGCCAGGGTCCAGGCGCGCAGCGCACCACCCGCGGGAGAGTCCGGCACCTGGGAGAGCAGCGCCTCGATGCGCTGCCGCTGGGACTCCTCGCCCGAGTAGTAGCGGACCACCGCCGCCGCGGCGAGCGCGTCCAGCAGGTGGGGCGACCGGGCGTCCGCCGCCTCCCCGGCGATGCGCGACAGCAGCGCGAAGGCGGCCGTGTGGTGCGCACCCACCGTCATGAGCTGCCCCGTCGCCAGCGCGGCCCGGCTGAGCAGCGCCGGGTCGTCCGTGCGCTTGCGGACCTCGGCGGCCAGGTGTTCCACCCAGCCGAGCTGGCCGGTGAGGACGGCCGCGCCCGCGGCGTCGGCCAGCAGCCGTGCCTGGTCCGCGCGGCGCGGGCTGAGTTGCGCGGCACGCTCCAAGGCGGCGGCAGCGGCCGCGTGGCCGCCCCGGCGCCGGGCCCGGCCGGCGGTTTCCTGGAGGGCCGCCGACACCTGAGCGTCGGGCCGCACGGTCGCGGCGGCGAGGTGCCAGGCGCGCCGGTCGGGCTCCTGGCCCAGCAGCCGGGCCAGGGCCAGGTGCGCACGTCTGCGCTCCTCGAAGGGCGCGGCGTGGTAGACCGCCGAGCGGACGAGCGGGTGACGGAAGGCGACCCCGCCGCTGTCCCGTCGTACGAGACCGGCCCGTTCGGCGGGCGCCCACACCGTGTCGGCCGCCTCGGGCAGGCCCCGTGCGGCCGCCGGGGCGTCCGCCGCGTCGGCGGCGGCGAGCAGCAGCAGGGCGCGGCGGGTGGCGTCGGGCAGGTGCCGCAGGTGCCGCGCGAAGACCTCTTCCAGCCGGGCGGTGACGGGCAGGGGGCCCTCCCGTCCGGCGCCCTCCGGCTGTCCGCTCGCGGCGGCGCGGGCCAGCTCGACCAGGGCCAGCGGGTTGCCCGCCGCCTCCTGGAGGATCCGGGCCCGGGTGCGCCCGGTGGGCGGCCCCGGCTGCTCGTCGAGCAGCCGGTTCGCCGCGTCCCCGCTCAGAGGACCGATCGCCAGGCGCTGGTACCCCGTGTCGAACCCGGGCAGCGAGGCAGCGGCGCGCACGCCCATCAGCAGCGTCACGGGTTCGCTGTCCATGCGCCGGGCCACGAAGGAGAGCACGTCCAGTGACGCACGGTCGATCCACTGGGCGTCGTCGACCACCATCAGCAGCGGCGCCGGTTCCGCGAGATCCGACACCAGGGTCAGCACCGCCAGGCCGACGAGCAGGGCGTCGGGGGGCGCGGCACGGTCGGCCAGCCCCAGAGCGGCCCGGAGCGAGGAACGCTGCCGTGCGGGCAGCCCGTCCAGGTCTCCGAGGACCGGGCGGAGCAGCTGGTGCAGACCCGCGAAGGCGAGCTGCTGCTCGGACTCGCTGCCGACCGCTCGCAGCACCCGGTGTCCGGCCCCGCGCGTCCGCCGTACGGCGAGGTCGAGCAGGGTGCTCTTGCCGACCCCCGGTTCACCCTCGACGACCAGCACCGCGCTGCGGGTCCGGCCGGCGGCGACGCGGCGCATGAGGTCCGCGATCTCGGCTTCCCGGCCCAGCACGGTCGGACCGAGGTCCGCGGCCGGACTCCGGCCCGGTCGAGCGCTTCCACCGTTCGCCACAGCTGCTCCAGAAACTGGCATTTCTCCGACAGTAGCGGGACGGCGCGGCGGCTGTGGGGCGGGGGCGACGGGCCGCCCGGCCCCGATTCCGCAGGGCACGGGCCGGCCCAGTGCGTCGGCCCGGCGCAGCCAGGTGCAGTCACGTGACGCATACCGCCGCCCCGGCACCGCGACGCACCCTTGCGGAAGAACTGATCGAACTGGAGCGCACCATGGACACCATCACCCTGGGCGACGTCACCGTGACCCGGGTCCGGGAGTACTACGGTCCCGTCGACCTGACGCCCGAGGCGTTCGTCCCGGACAGTCCGGCTCAGGCGTGGGACACGCACCGTTCCTGGCTGGTGCCGGACTTCCTGGACGCCGAGACCCGCATCGTCAACACCGCGATCCAGACCTGGGTCCTGCGGAGCGAGGGCCGGACCATCCTGGTCGACACCGGCGTCGGCAACCACAAGGACCGGCCGTACGCGCCGGTGTGGAGCCGCCTGGACACCGACTTCCTGGGCAATCTCGCCCGCGCCGGGGTGCGCCCCGAGGACGTCGACATCGTGATCAACACCCATCTGCACGTCGACCACGTCGGCTGGAACACCTACCTCGACGGGCGGACCTGGGTACCGACCTTCCCCAACGCCACCTACCTGATGGCCAAGGCGGACTTCGACTACTGGAACCCGGCCAACGAGATCAAGACCCTGCTCGGGCGCGGCAACCAGAACGTCTTCGAGGACAGCGTCGCCCCCGTGCACGAGGCCGGTCTCACCCTGCTGTGGGAGGACAGCCACCGGATCGACGCGAACCTGCGCCTCGACCTCGCACCCGGGCACACCCCGGGCTCGTCGGTGCTGCGGCTGGAGTCCGGCTCCGACCGGGCCCTGTTCGTCGGCGACCTGATGCACAGCCCGCTCCAGATCCACGAACCCGACGCCAACAGCTGCTTCTGCGAGGACCCCGCCGAAGCCCGCGCCACCCGCCACAAGCTCCTGGGCGCGGCGGCCGACAGCAACGCCCTCGTCTTCCCCGCGCACCTCGGCGGCCACGGTGCCGCCGAAGTCGTGCGTGCGGGAAGCAGGTTCGCCATCAAGGGCTGGGCGCCCTTCGCCAAGTACACCGAGGCCGAGCAGGCGTGACGCCCGCGCAAGGCCGGGCAAGCCCGGGCAAGGCAAGGCGAGACGACCACGCGACACAGACCCGCGACCCGGACACGCGAGACGCACCAGTGAGAAAGACACGCGGCATGAATCAGCACCCCGGACCCGTCGTCACCACCGCGCAGGGCGCCGTCCGCGGCCTGCGCCAGGGCGACACCCGCACCTTCCTGAACATTCCGTACGCCGCCCCGCCCCGGGGCGCGGGCAGGTTCGCCCCGCCGCAGCCGCACGAGCCGTGGGACGGCGTACGGGACGCCACCGTCCCGGGGCCCAACGCCCCGCAGTCCGCGCGCAGGCTCGGCGACATCGACATGACCCCCTACTTCGGCGCCGGCTGGAGCCGCGGCGAGGACTACCTCACCGTCAACGTCTTCGCGCCCGCCGCCGGAGGTGACGCAGGTGACGCCCTGCCGGTCATGGTGTTCGTCCACGGCGGCGGTTTCGTCGCCGGGTCGACGCGGGCCGCCCTGTACGACGGCTCGGCGTTCGCCCGTGACGGTGTCGTCCTCGTCACCCTCAACTACCGGCTCGGGATCGCCGGGTTCCTCGACGTCCCCGGCGCGCCCGCCAACCGCGGTCTGCTCGACGTCGTCGCCGCGCTGCGCTGGGTCCGGGAGAACATCTCCGCCTTCGGCGGCGACCCGCGCAACGTCACCCTCTTCGGCCAGTCGGCCGGGGCGACCATCGTCGGCGGCGTCCTCGCCACCCCCGAGGCCGCCGGGCTGTTCCGCCGGGCGATCGTGCAGAGCGGCAGCGGTCTGGGCGCGTTCACGCCCGAGCAGGCCGCCCGTGTCACCCGCGCCGCGGCCGGGGTCCTCGGCATCGAGCCCCACGTGGACGCCTTCGGCGGCATCCCGGACGAGCGGCTCGTCGAGGCGGCCGCCGGCCTGACGGGCATCGACCTGCGGACCGCGACCCACCGCGACCCGCTGATCGGCCTCAGCCCCTTCAGTCTGGTCCTGGACACCCAGCCCGCCGTCTCCGTCGCCGCCGGTCGCGCCGCCGACGTCGACCTGCTCGTCGGCACCAACGCCGAGGAGGGCAACCTCTACCTGGTCCCGGTGGGCAGGTACGCCACCTCGACCGCCGCCGACGTCGACGAGGCCGCCGCACGCTCGCACCCCGATCCCGCGCGGCTCGTCGAGACCTACCGCGCGGCACGGCCCGGGGCGTCCTTCGCGGAACTGCGGTCCGCCATCATGGGCGACGCCCTGTTCGGCGCGGGCAGCCGCGCTCTGGCCGACGCCCATGCCGCCCACCCGCGGTCCGCCACCCACGCCTACCGGTTCGCCTGGCGCTCCCACGCCCTGGACGGAGAACTGGGCGCCACCCACGGGGTCGAACTGCCCTTCGTGTTCGACCTCGCGGACCGGCCGGAACTCCACGGCCCGGCCGCCCTGCTCGGCCCCGACGAGGCCCCCGCGGACCTCGCCGGCCGCGTCCACGAGACCTGGATCCGGTTCGCCCGGACCGGCGACCCCGGCTGGGACCCGTACGACACCGACCGCCGGGCCACGATGTGCATCGACGCCGAGTGGACGCGGGTCGACGACCCCCGCGGCCGGGAACGGCGGGCCTGGAGCACTGGGCGAGGGTCCGCCGCAGATCTCGCCGACGGACCGCCGAGGCGCCGATGACTCGGCCGAGCGTCAGCTGTGCTCAACGGCTCTACCGCCCTGGGGCGAAGAGCGCCCGGGGTAGCGGGCAAAAAGGGTTCGCCGGGCGGAGAACAAGGGCGCTAGCGTCCTCGGCTGTGGCTGCAGACAATCCCAAGGACGTGGTGCGACGCGGGTATGACGCGCTTTCGCTGCGTTATGACGAGGTGTACCAGTCCGATACGAAGTACCGGTCGTGGATCGCGACCCTGAACGCGCGCCTCGTGGACGGCAGCAGGGTGCTGGACCTGGGCTGTGGCAACGGAGTACCGGTCGTGCGTGACCTTGTGAGGGCAGGACACCACGTCACCGGCATCGACATCAGCGAGGTGCAGATCCGTCGGGCTCAGGAACTCGTGCCCGACGCCGACTTCATCACGGCCGACGCCACGGCGGTGGACTTCCCGGATGCCTCTTTTGACGCTGTGGTGTCCCTCTACGCCTTGATCCATATCCCGCTGGAGGAACAGCTTCCGCTGCTGGGGAGGATCGCGTCGTGGCTGCGGCCCGGTGGCTGGTTGCTCTGCAGCACGGGTCAGCACGAGTGGACCGGCGTGGACGAGGACTGGCTGGCCAGCGGCGTCGCCATGTGGTGGAGCCACGCGGATGCCGACACCAACCGCGCCTGGCTCACCCGGTCGGGCCTGACGGTTGAACAAGAGGAGATCGTCCCCGAGGGAGACAGCGGGCATGCGCTGTTCTGGGCACGACGTCCGCTGTGATGCGAGGGGACCGTGTTCCCCCCGGCGAGGAGGTGGCCGAGTGGCGTTCGCGCATCGTTTCGACGTAGTGCTCCAGTGCGCGGACGTGCAGGTCGTCCTTCGCCGTGAACGCGTTGCAGAGGCTGCCGCGCCGCAGGCACCCGTTGTGGATGCGGTCATCCACGACGAACTCCGAACGGGGCGCAGGACCGCCTCAGCGCCCCAGCGCGCACTCCGCTGCCGCCAGCACCGTGTGGGTCTGGAGTTCCACCTGGGCGTGCACGGGGACCGGGCGCAGGCGCAGGGAGTGTTCGAACTCCGTGCACCAGGTGGTGAAGAGGCCGTCGAGTTCGTGGTGGAGGGCCGCGGACGCCGGGTCGTCGGTCGCGTCCAGGAGGCGTAGCAGGAGGCCCGCCGCGCGCAGTGGCTGGCGGCGGGCGACGACCTCCAGGGCGCTGATTCCGGCCGTCGTCGGCGCGGGGGAGTCGGATGCCGATCGGGCCTGGTCGGCGAGAGGCTGCCAGGCGTCGGCGACCAGGTCGTACAGGTCGTCGGCCATCCACTCCAGTACGCGTCGGGGCGGGCTCTGCTCGGCCGGGGGCAGGAAGTCGCGGGCCTTGTCGAAGACGGCGGTCACCTGACGGCCGCCCTCGCGCACCAGCGCGGAGAGGTCGCGCAGGGCGCGGGCGGGGTCCGGGTGCGGGGTCCGGTCGTCGGCCGGGGCGGTGGCCCACAGGGGGACCTCGACGATCGCCGTGACGCCGCCGTACCGCTGGGGTGCGCACCAGGTGGACAGGGCGATGTTCTCGGACCCGGCCGCCAGGCGGGCGGTGCTGCCGGGTGGCGGCAGGACGTGGATGCCGGGGGCCGGGTTCTCCCAGTACAGGGCGTCGTACGTGCCGTGCTGGACCGGGATGCCCAGGGCCGAGGCGGAGGCCGCGTAGGGGGCGGCGAGGCCGGGGAGGCCGTCGGTCAGCTGGACCCAGGTGCCGCCAGCGTCGACGTTGTGCAGGGAGCACTGGAGGACCGGGCGGAGTTCGTCGATCACCGCGAACAGGGCGCGGCTCTCGGGCAGTCGCCGTCCCACGATCGGCGCCCACTCCGGCTGCTCCGCCGCGACCGGGCGGAAGGCGGCGCGGTAGTAGCGGGCCAGGGTGGGGTCGGGGCCGGCCGTGGCCGCCTCGATGCCCTCGCTGAGCGCGGCGCCGTCCGGGTCGAGGCACAGGACGATGTCCCAGGTGACGGTGTCGGGGTCGGTCGCCGGGGAACGCCGGTCACCGGCTGCGACCCGCTCCGCCAGCGCCAGCGCCGTCGCGCCGCCCACCGGTTCGTCCGGGTGCGGCCGGGCCACCACCAGGACGTGGCGCGGCCCGTGTCCCACCGACAGCATCGGCAGGGGCCGGCCCGCCCGGGACGTGCCGATACGGCGCAGGCGGCCGGCCCCGGGGAACCGGGAGACCAGCCGTCGCGCCGCCTCGGTGACTTCCGCGACCGTGGGGTAGCGGTGCATCGGGCGCGTCCGGTCAGGAGCCGCCGTTGCCGCCGCTGTCGCCGGTGGTCTCCTTCTTGTCCAGCGGACGGATCTCGATCTTGTTCGCCATGTCGTCTCCTTCCGGTGGTGACCATGGTGATGACCGTGGTGCCGTTGTGTCGTCGTGCCGTTGTGCCGTTGCGGTCGTCGTGCTGTGGCCTGCGGGACACGTTGTGCTCTTGTCAGCGTTCGCTCACCCGGTCACTGTTGTCAATGTCCGTTGTGACCCGCGTAGTTGGGGATGGCGAGGTTGGCGCGAAAATGACGGTGCACGCGATGCGGCTGCCCCGGATCAAGCCGGAGCACCGCGCCTACCGGACCGTGGACGGCCACGTGCGGATCGGCAGTGTCGTCCACGGCATCGGAGCCGAGGTGCGGGACGCCGACGGCTGGGTCTGGACCCTGGTGCAGGCCATGGACGGGACGCGGAGCGCCACGGACGTCGTCGCCGAGGTGTCCCGACGCCATCCGGAACTGCGGCTGCCGGCCCCGGACATCGCCCAGGCGATGACGGACCTCACCGACGCCGGATACGTCGAGGACGCCGGCGCCGAGCCGCCCCCCGAACTGTCCGAGCGGGAACGCGAGCGGTACAGCAGGGGCATGACCCTGCTGCGCTGGATGGACCTGCGGCCCAGGAGCAGCGCCTGGGAGCCGCAACTGCTGCTGCGCCGGGCGAGGGTCCTGCTGATCGGGGTCGGCGGCACCGGCTCGGCCGCCGCCCGGGACCTGGTGGCGTCCGGCGTGGGGCGGCTGCACTGCGTCGAACCGGACGTGGTCGAACTGTCCAACCTCAACCGGCAGACGCTCTTCCACGAGGACGACCTCGGCAAGCCGAAGCTCGACGCGGCGCTCACCGCCCTGCGCGCGCTGAACCCGGACACCGAGGTCACCGGCGAGCGGCGCGAGGTGCGCGGTCCGGCGGACCTCGAAGACCTGCTGACCGGCGCCGGCAGCCGAAGCCGAAGCAGCGGCACCAACAGCCGAAGCAGCGGCACCAACAGCAGAAGCAGCCCCGACAGCACGGCCCGCGCGCCCGGTTACGACGCACTGCTGCTCGCCGCCGACCGTCCCGCCGAGATCCGCAGGTGGGCCAACCAGGTCTGCCTGTCCACGGGCACGCCGTGGGCCGAAGCGGGCTATCGCGGGCCGCTGGTCAGCGTCGGCGTCTTCACGCCCGGCCGGGGCGCGTGCTGGCAGTGCCTGCGCGACGCCGAGGTCGAACGGCGCGACCTGCGGCTCGGCCCCGGCCAGGACGAGGACGTGGCCTCGCCCCGCATGCCGTGGAACCCGGCCAACGCCGTGACCGCCGGCCTGTCCGGCGGGCTGCTGGCGCACGCCGCCCTGATGCTGCTGTGCGGCGTCCCGCCCGTCGAACCCGGATGCCGGTTCGGCCTCAACCTCATGCTGCCGGGCGACCCGGTCCTGCAACGCGCACAGCGGCGCCCCGACTGCCCGGCCTGCCGCCGGACGGAGCCCGGCCCGGTACCGGAGCCCGTAGCGGACCCTGTACCTGACCCGCTACCGACGGCGCCTGCCGGCTCCGGCGACCGGGGCCCGTCGTGACGGACACCGCCGCCGACGACCCTCCCCGGATCGGGCCGACGACCCGCGTCGTCCTGCACGACCTGGCGGTACGACCCGACCGCGACGAGTGGATCGTGGGCCGCATGGCCACCCGCACCTTCGTCGCCCTCCCGGCGGCCGGGGCACGCGCGGTGGAACTCCTGCGCGAGGGGCGGAGCGTGACGCGCACCGAAGAGACGCTGCGTGCGGAGACCGGGGAGGAGTTCGACATCGCGGACTTCGTCGGGGACCTGACCGCGCTGGGGTTCGTGGCGCGGATCGGCGACCGTCCGGTCCCGGACGTCGAACCGCCCCGGGCGTCACTGCCGTGGCTGCGCCCCCGCCACGTCCGCCTCGCCCTGCACCCGGTGCTCCCGCTGCTCGTCGGAGCGCTGCTCGCGGCCGCCCTCGTGGTCCTGGTGCGCCGCCCCGACCTGGTGCCCGGCTACCGCGACCTGCTGTGGAGCCGCCACGGCAGCGTGGTGCTCCTGAGCGGGGCGGCGGCCGGCTGGGCGCTGCTGCTGGCCCACGAACTGGCGCACCTGGTCACCGCCCGGGCGGCGGGCGTGCCGGGGAAGATGCGGCTGGGCACCCGGCTGCAGTTCCTCGTCATGCAGACCGACATCAGCGGCATCGAACTCGCGCCCCGCCGCCACCGGCTGACGGCCTACCTGGCCGGTATCGCCCTCAACCTGTCCGTCGCGTCGTCGCTCGTCCTGGTCCTCGCCGCGACGGAGACCGGGACGACCGCCCACCGCCTGCTGGCCGCGGCCCTGCTCCTCGCCCTGCTGCCGCTGCCCTTCCAGTGCATGGTCTTCACCCGCACCGACCTGTACTTCGTCCTCCAGGACCTCACCGGCTGCCGGGACCTGTACGGCGACGGTCTGGCGTACGCGCGATACAGGTTCCGGCGCGCCGTGCGGCCGGTGCGCCGTGGCCCCCGTACCGAGGCGGCGCGGGACGACCCCAGCTCCCGGCTGCCCGCGCACGAGCGGCGGGCCGTCCGGATCTACAGCGTCGTCCTCGTGGTGGGTACGGCGGCCTGTCTGACGTTCATGGCCGCGGTCACCCTGCCCGTCGACCTCGCCCTGCTCGCCCGCGCCGTGCGCGGTCTGGGCCCGGAACACGGCCTGGCCGGCAACGCCGACGCGGTGACGGTGCTGGTGGTCCTCGGTGGCGTCAACGTCCTCTGGCTTGTCACCTGGTGGCGCAACCGCCGCTCACGCCGGGCCGCGAGAGCGGGCTGAAGGCCGGGCGGTACCACGGGAGGGCGCGGGTCACCGCCCCGTGGTGCCGTCTATCAGCTCGCGGAGGATGTCCGCGTGACCGGCGTGCCGACCGGTCTCCTCGATCATGTGGGTGAGGGCCCAGCGGACGCTCGGGGCGGGGCGGCCCGGACGGGGCCGGGGGAGCGGGGCGCCGAGGTCGGTGCAGGTGTCGAGGACGCGGTTCGCGTCGTCGACGGCCTCGCGGTAGCGGGCGACGACCTCGGCCACGCCGTCCTGGGGCGCGGCACGGAACGTCGCCGGCCAGCTCCGCACCTCCGCCCCGAGGAAGACGGCCCGTTCGACGTGGGTCAGGTGGGTGAGCAGCCCGAGCAGATGGGTGCCGGACGGCACCGCGGCCGTGCGGACCCGCGGCTCCGGAGCACCCTCGACCTTGCCGGCGACCGAGGTCCGCAGGTAGTCGAGGAACCCGCGCAGGGTCGCGGCCTCGTCGTTCCCGGTGCGGGGCGGCGGCGTGTCGCGGCGGTGGGTGGTGGACATGGTGACCTCCTGGTGGACGGGACGTGCGCCGTCAGCCGGCGCGCCGGACGAGCAGGACGTGGTCGACGACCTCGGCGGTACGACCGCCCGGGCCGGTCGCGGTCCGGTGGGCGGCCTCGGCCCGTTCCACCCGCCACGTCGCCGGGTCGAGGCCGAGGCCCGCCGCCACCTCCCGCGGGGCCGGGTACCGGACGTCGGGGTCCTGGTCCCACGACCACGGCGCGGTCGAGCCGTGGTCGACGACCAACAGCCGCCCGCCCGGGCGCAGCGCGTGCGCGGCCGCACGCAGGACCGCCGCCCGGTCCAGGTCGAACGGCGTGTGGAGGTAGTGCGCGCAGACCAGGTCGAACCGGCCCTCGGGGAACGACGCGCGCAGATCGAGCCGTACGGCGTCCACCCGGTCGCCGAGGCCGTGGGCGCGGGCGTTCCCCGCGAGCCGTTCGGCCGCCACGCCGGAGACGTCCACGGCCGTGACCCGCCAGCCCCGCCGGGCGAGCCACAGCGCGTCGCCGCCGCTGCCGGACCCCAGGTCCAGCGCGTCGCCGGGAGACAGGTCGCGAACCGCCTCGACGAGACGGACGTTCGGCCGCGGGGCGTCGGACGCCGGGCGGGCCGCGTACAAGCTGTCCCAGAACGTGACCGCGTCGGTGGCGCTCATCGGAACTCCTTCAGTCGGGCCCGGCCGGTGGGCCGGGAGCAACGGACGCGGCCAGTCTTGGCAGCAGCCGCCGGATCCGGCACGGCAACTTGCGGTTGTGGCAAGGTGGCCCGATGGACGCCGGAACGGACGAGGTGGACGACGTACTGGACGCGGTGGGCCCCCGCCTGCGCGCGCTGCGCCGCGAGCGCGGCATCACCCTCGCCCACCTCTCGGCGGCGACCGGAGTGTCGGAGAGCACCCTGTCCCGGCTGGAGAGCGGACGGCGCAGGGCGACCCTGGAGCTGCTGCTGCCGCTCGCCCGGATCTACGGCGTCCCCCTGGACGACCTCGTCGGCGCCCCGCGCACGGGCGACCCGCGCATCCACCTGAAGCCGGTCAGGCGCTTCGGGATGGTCTTCGTCCCGCTCTCCCGGCGGCCGGGCGGCACCCAGGCCTTCAAGATGATCATCCCGAGCCGTCCGGCACCCCTCGAACCGACCCCGCAGACCCACGAGGGCTCCGAGTGGCTGTACGTGCTCAGCGGCCGGCTGCGGTTGCTGGTCGGCGAGCGCGACCTCACGCTGACGCCCGGTGAGGCGGCCGAGTTCGACACGTCCCTGCCGCACTGGCTGGGCAGCGCCGACGGCGGCGCGGTGGAACTGCTCGTGCTGTTCGGTCTGCAAGGAGTGCGCGCACACGTGCGCGACCGCGGCGACTGAGGGCCCGTTCAGCCCCCGGCCGTCGCCCGGCGGCAGGCCTGCGCGTAGTCCCGGACCAGGGCCCGCCCCTCGTCCTCGCGGCGCCAGGCCAGCGCGTAACGGCTGGGCGTCAGGCCGCGGACCGGGCGGGTGGTGACGCCGCCCAGGGTGATCAGCGGGGCGTTGCCCGTGGCCACCAGGCAGATGCCGAGCCCGGCGACCAGCGCCTCGTACGTCTCCTCCGTGCCGGAGATCTCGGCGCCGACGCGCGCCGGCCCGGCACCGAGTGCGCGCCGTTCGTCCAGAGCCAGCCAGAAGTCGCGCAGGACGCCCGCCTCCGGCGGCAGGGCGAGGAACGGCTCGGCGACGAGGTCGGCGAAGTCGACCTCCGGGCGGGAGGCGAGGGGGTGGGTGTCGGGGAGGGCGACCAGGCGGGGTTCCTCGGCGACCACCGTCCAGTCGTAGCGGCCGGCGTCGGGCAGCGGCAGCCACACGTACGCGACGTCGGCCGTGCCGTCGGCCAGGCCCGCGGTCGAGTCCTCCCAGCCCATCTGCCGCAGCCGCACCACCGCCTCCGGGTGGGCCGCCGTGAAGCGTGAGCGGATCGCCGGCAGCAGACCGCCGCGCCCGGGGCTGGTGCTCATGCCGACGACCAGGGTGGCGCGCCGCACCGCCCGGGCGGCCTCCACCGCCGCCGCGCCCCCGGCCCAGTCGGCCAGCACCCGCCGGGCATGCGGCAGCAGCGCCGTGCCCGCCTCGGTGAGGGCCACGCCCTGGGGGTCGCGGCGGAACAGCTCGGCGCCCAACTGCCGCTCCAGCGCCCGGACCTGCTTGCTCAACGCGGGCTGTGACACGTACAGACGCTCGGCAGCCCGGGTGAAGTGCAGCTCCTCGGCCACCGTCACGAAGTAGCGCAGCTCCCGCACGTGTACGTCCGTCGTCATAACCACTGGCTATCACCGTGGGTCTTGGACCGGCAACCGGCTTGTGGACCAGGGTGGTTGGTGCCGGAACGACAACGACCGAGGAGTCGGCATGAACAAGGTGTGGCTGATCACCGGAGCGAGCAGCGGATTCGGGCGGGCGCTCGCCGAGGCGGCCCTGGCCGACGGTGACGTGGTCGTCGGCGCGGCACGGCGTCCCGAGGCGCTCGACGACCTCGTGGCCGCGCACCCCGACCAGATGGAGGCGCTGCGCCTGGACGTCGCCGACACGGCCGCCGCCGGGGACGCGGTACGGGACGTGGTGGGCCGGTACGGCAGGGTCGACGTGCTGGTCAACAACGCGGGCCGCACGCACGTCGGCGCCCTGGAGGAGACCGGCGAGGACGAACTGCGGGCACTGTTCGACGTGCACGTCTTCGGGCCGGCCGCGCTGACGCGCGCGGTGCTGCCGTCCATGCGGGAGCGGCGCTCGGGCGCGATCGTGCAGATGAGCAGCATGGGCGGGCAGATGTCCTTCGCGGGCTTCTCGGCGTACAGCGGCACGAAGTTCGCGCTGGAGGGCATGTCGGAGGGGCTCGCGGACGAGGTCCGGGACTTCGGCGTCAAGGTCCTGATCGTGGAGCCGGGCTCCTTCCGCACCGGCCTCTTCCAGGCCGGCAACGCCGGGATCAGCGCGGACAGCGGCGTGTACGCCAAGGTCGGCGAGACCCGCGGGATGATCGCCGGGGGCGACGGCAGCCAGCCCGGCGACCCGGCCAGGGCGGCGGCGGTCATCCGGGCCGCCCTCGCGGCCGAGCACACCCCGCTGCGGCTGCCGCTGGGCGACGACGGCGTCAGCGCGGTCCTCGGCCACCTCGACCAGGTCCGCGAGGACGTCGAGGCCTGGGAGAAGCTCACCCGGGCCACCGCGTTCGACGACTGAACCGCACCGGCCGGTCCGCCCCGCCCGCCTTGCCTACGCCTTGGACGGGAACGGGAACGCCACCAGGGTCCCGTCCACCTGGCTCCGTACGACCAGCCGCTCCCCCTGGACCACCGCCCCCGTCAGGTCGTTGAGCCCGGACGGCGCGCCGGACAGCGAGGCGTCCACCGTCAGACGGCCGCCCCGGACCGGGCCGCCGTCCTCGAGCGGGAAGGCGTAGAGCTGGTCGCCGGTGTCGTGGTCGGAGGCGACGGCCCGGACCGCGCCCCCGACCGTGCCGGGCAGCAGCACGACCTGGCCGGCGTCCCGGTGGAGCGCGTGCTGCCACCTCAACGCGCCGGATTCGAGGTCGAAAGCGGCGACGACGGTGTCGAAACCGACGTCCAACGAGCGGTCGTCGGTGGTGAACGCCTTGACGAACAGCCCGTCGGTCACCATGCCCTCCTGCGGACCCGAGCGCGCGCTCACCCCCTCCACCGCGTCGGTGCGCAGCGGCCTCCAGGCGTCGCCGACCCGGGAGAAGTAGAAGCGGTCCGCGTTGGTGTCGTCCCCGAGCGACACGACCAGCGGCTCGACGGAGAGCACGCTCAGGACGTCCTTCGGGGTCGGCGTCTCGGGGGCCTTCGGCGGGGACGGGCGGGCGGTGACCTTGCCCGAGCGCAGGTCGAAACGGCGCAGGGCCGTCGAGCCGCCGAGGCCGTCCCCGTACGAGGCGACGAGGCTGTTCCCGGCGACCTCCAGGCCGCGCAGGGAACGGGCCTCGCCGTCCTCGTCGGGCTGGTCGGCGCCGGTCCAGCGGACGTCCCCGGAACGGGCGTCGAGGACGACGGGGGCGGTCTGCGTGCCGCTCACCACGGAGTTCGCGGTCACGCGCACGGTGGCCGTGCCCATGCCCGCGCCGGATCCCTCGCCGAGGATCCCCTTCGACCACAGCTGCTTGCCGCGCCGCACGTCGACGGCGACGAGGAAGCCGCAGGCGCCCTGGTCACCGCGGCGCATCAGGACGGCGACGACGTGACCGACGGCGGCCGGGGTGACGGCGCAGGTCCGGAAGTCCCCCGACCGGTCCTCGACGTCCCACAGCTTCTTGCCGGTCGCCACGTCGTAGCCGGTCACCAGGGTCCCGGTGACGTGCACGACGACGTCCTCGTCGCCGCCCACCAGGTACTCCGGGGCGGTGCCCTCCGGCGCGGGCGCCCCCGTCGCCCACCGCGCCCTGCGCTCGCCGCCGACGCCGTACGCGGGTGCCTGCGGGCTCTCGGCGACGTCGGTGGTCGTCGAGTCGTCGCCGTCCAGCAGCCCGGCCTCCTTGACGGCGTACAGACCGCCGCCGCCGAGTACGGCGACCAGTACGAGGACCAGGACGAGGACGAGTCCGCCGCGTCCGGCGCGAGGCGCGGGAGGCGCCGGAGGCCCGTACGGGGCGGGCCCGTGGGGACCGCCGGGCGGAGACGTCGGCGGCCCGAAACCGGGCGCGGGGGCAGGCTGACCGAAACCCGGCTGACCCGGGCCGGGCTGACCGAAACCCGGCTGACCGGCCCCCGGCGATCCGCTGCCCTGCCGGGGCGCCGCCCCGCCCATGGCCCTGAAGCACCGCCCGAGCAGGGCGATCGCGCCCAGGGCGAGTACGGCGATCACCGCGCCGACCAGCCGGGGGAGCAGCCCGTCACCCTTCGCGATCATCAGCGACGCGACGCAGACGAACACGCCGTACAGCGCCTGCCCCATCCGGGCCCCGGCGGGCACCACCCGCAGCAGCTCGGGGACGGTGGAGGCGGCGGCGAGGCCCAGCGCGAAGGGCAGCAGCGCGCCCATCACCAGCGCCGCGAAACCGAAGGAGTTGTCGTACGCCCCCCAGGACGCGCCCATGTAGAGCAGCCAGCCCGCGCCGCCCAGGCCGAGCAGCACCAGCACACCGTTGACGTAGGCGGCCAGCGTCGCCGCGCGGCGGGCGCTCGGCAGATGGGCGACGGGGGACCGCTGGGCCGCCGGCATGAGGGAGCGCAGCCTGCGGCGCAGGACGAGCACCCGCCGGTAGCCCAGCACACCCGCGGTCAGCAGCACCGCGCCGACCAGCGCCGCGACGAACCCGGCGGGTCCCTGCGTGGCGCCGTAGTGCGCGCCGCCCGCGGTCAGCGGTGCGCCGAGCATCACGCCCAGCACCGACGGCTTCGACAAGCTCTGTATCCGGCGCACCAGTTGGGCGAGCTCGGCCTGTTGCGGCGTCGGCCCGCCGGACGGTCCGTGTGGCTGGAACCCGTGCACGACATCCCCCGTACCAGACGACTGTGGCGCGACAGTTTCCCACAGCGTTGTTCCGTCCATGACGAGTTCGTCTGGGACCTTGGTTCCCCTGCCCGACCGCTCCATGTGCCGTACCAGGAGGCCGTCTTGCTCTCGTCCCTGAAATCTCTCAACCTGCTGGTGATGTTCCTGCTGGAGCTCGCGGTGTACGCCGCGGTCGTGCTCTGGGGGATCGCCGTCGGCGACCGGTGGCCGGTCGAGGCGGCCCTGGCCGTGGGCGCGCCGGTGGTCATGATGACCGCGTGGGCCCTGTTCGGGTCGCCCCGCGCGGCACACCCGGCGCGCGGAAGCCGGCGGGTCGTGCTGGAGGTGCTGTGGTTCGGCGCCGGCGCCGCCGCGCTGGCCGCGTCCGGGAGACCCCGCTGGGCGGTCGCCTTCGGCGGTGTCTACCTGGTCAACGCGGCGCTCAGGCGGCTGTGGACGCAGTGACGTCACCCGGCACGACCGCACCCTGCTGGGCCGCGCCCGCGCACCACCCTCCCTTCCCGGCCGCGTTTACGATGCGCGAGGCCGCACCCGCCGCCGCACCACCCTCGTGAACAGGAGCAGGGCACCCGTGTCGATACCGCCTCCGCCGGGTCCGCAAGGGCCGTATCCCCAGGGCCCGTACGCTCAGGAGTGGGGTCACCCGCTCGGGCCGTACCCCCGGCAGGCCCCCGTGAACGGGCTCGCCGTCGCCGCGTTCGTGCTCGGCGTCCTGTGCTTCGTTCCGGCGGTCGGGCTCGTGCTGGGGCTGATCGCGCTGGCCGGCATCCGCAAGCGCGGCGAACGGGGCAAGGGGTTCGCGGTGGCCGGATGTGTGCTGTCCTCCGTCGGGCTGGCCCTGTGGGTGCTGACGCTCTCCACGGGCGCCGCCGCCGACTTCTGGGACGGCTTCAAGGACGCCGCACGCGGCGAGGGGACCGCCTACTCCCTCGAGAAGGGCCAGTGCTTCACCACACCGGGCGGCTCCCTCGAGGGGGTGACGTACGACGTCGACGTGGTGCCCTGCGAAGGCGCGCACGACGGCGAGGTGTTCGCCGTGTTCGACATGCCGGGCAGCGGCTCGTACCCCGGCGACCACGCGGTCACCGAGGCGGCCGACGCGCGGTGCTACGGCCTCGTGGACGGGTACGTCATGGACACCTGGGCCCTGCCCGCCGACGTCGACGTCTACTACCTGACGCCGACCGCGCGCAGCTGGCTGTCGGGCGACCGGGAGGTCAGCTGCCTGTTCGGCAGCACGGACGAAGGGGCGAGCCTGACGGGTTCGCTGCGCAACGACGGCACGACGCTCGACGCACACCAGCTCGCCTACCTGGAGGCGGCCCGCGTCCTGGACGCGGCCCTGGAGTCGACGCCGGAGAACGAGTACTTCGAGGACGACCCGATCGCGCAGCAGTCCTGGGCGGGCCGGGTGGAGAACGCGCTCACCGAGGAGATCGGGATGCTGGGCGCGCACTCCTGGCCGTCCGCGAGCGAGCGGCAGGTCACCGAGCTGGTCGCCGACCTGGAGGCGGCACGCGAGGAGTTCGCCGCGGCGGAGGTGACGCCCGAGGCGGACGCGTTCTACGAGCACCTCTACCAGGGCTACGCGCTCATCGACGGCGACACCACGGTCACCGCCCGCGAGTCCCTCGGCCTCGACTCCACGCCGCCGGAGTACGAGGAGAGCGGTGACGGCGGAGGAGAGAGCCCCGGCAAGGAGGTGTGACAGCGGCCATAGCGGGGAGAAAGTGCCTGCGTAAAGCCCTCGGGCGGCACAAGTCATCACTTCGAGTGATTCTCTGGCCTTTGCTTGCCCGGCCGAACCTACGGTTGCCACGCTGTTGCTGTCTGTACAACCTGATGGGAGCGGCCAGTGACATTCGGTGAGCAGCCGGCGTATCTGCGTGTCGCGGGTGATCTCCGCAAGAAGATCGCCGACGGCCTGCTGCCGCCCCATACCCGCCTCCCGTCCCAGGCGCGGATCCGCGAGGAGTACGGCGTCTCGGACACCGTCGCCCTGGAGGCCCGCAAGGTGCTGATGGCCGAGGGTCTCGTCGAGGGCCGCTCCGGCTCCGGCACCTATGTGCGCGAGCGGCCCGTCCCGAGACGCGTCGCCCGCTCCGGGTACCGGCCGGCCGGTGGCGCCACGCCCTTCCGGCAGGAGCAGGCCGACGCCGACGCGCGCGGCACCTGGGAGTCGCGCAGCGAGCAGGCCGAGGCGAGCGGCGCCGTGGCCGAGCGGCTCGGCATCGAGCCCGGCGACCGGGTGATGTGCACCCGGTACGTCTTCCGGGAGGCCGGGGAGGCCGTCATGCTCTCCACCTCCTGGGAGCCGCTGGACCTGACCGGGCGCACGCCGGTGATGCTGCCCGAGGAGGGGCCGCTCGGCGGCATGGGCGTCGTCGAGCGGATGGCCGCCATCGACGTCGTCGTGGACAACGTCACCGAGGAGGTCGGCGCCCGTCCCGGCCTCGCCGAGGAGCTGCTCGCCCTGGGCGGCGTACCGGGACACGTGGTGCTGGTCGTCCAGCGCACGTTCTACGCCTCGGGGCGCGCGGTGGAGACGGCCGACGTGGTCGTCCCGGCCGACCGGTACCGGGTGGCGTACCACCTGCCCGTCAGGTAGTTCCGCAAGTGGCGCACCGGCCCTGGGAGTTGTCCGGCCCCGCTGTGTGAGATGGCGCACGCCCGTCGTGCGCCTCCCACGCCCCTTTCCTCCGTACGCACACCTGCTCGCACATCCGTCGCTCCCGGGGTGCCCTTCGCGCGGCGCCGGAATCCGGTCGTTCCCGCAGGTCGTTCGCTCCGATTCCGGTATGCCTGTGACCGGAGGCATCGGTGTGCGGAGACGGCGCGTTCTGCACCGTGCGCCCCCTGCGTTCTGGCTGGTTGCGTACCTCTTTGTGCAAAGTCGTATTCGCTCCGTGAAGGTTGGGCGTAGGCTCGGGCATATGCGGATTGCGGTTTCCTTGGCGGGCGGGGCGCGGCGGGTGCCGTGGACGGCGGGAACGGGAGGCGGAGGGGCGCGATGAACGACAGCACGATCACTCTTCCCTGGCTGGTCTTCCGGCAGGACGACAACGGCAATCGCTACCGCGTGGGCCGGTACGCGACCCGGGCCGAGGCCCAGAAGATCGCGGACACCCTCGACGGTCGCGGACACAAACAGCTCTACTGGGTCGAGAGGCTCGGCGCGGCGGGCACGGGCGCGGCGGACTGATCCACCGGGGACCGACCCGGCGGCCGGACAGGCCGTAGGCTCCGGCGCATGACGGAACGGATCGTGGTGGGCGCCGCCCTGGTCGACGGCGGGCGCCTGCTCGCCGCCCGCCGCAGCGCGCCCGCAGAACTGGCCGGACGGTGGGAGCTGCCCGGCGGCAAGGTCGAGGCCGGCGAGACGCCCGAGGCGGCGCTCGTGCGCGAACTGCGCGAGGAACTCGGGGTGGCGGCCGAGGCCGGTGAGCGCGTCCCGGGGCAGTGGCCCCTCAGGGCGCCGTTCGTGCTCCAGGTGTGGACCGCCCGCCTGCTCCCCGGGTCCGCCGCCCCCGAACCCCTCGAGGACCACGACGCCCTGCGCTGGCTGACCCCCGCCCAGGTCTGGGACGTGCCGTGGCTGGAGCAGGACGTACCGGCCGTCGAGCGGGTGCTCGCACACCTGCGGTTCGAGACGAGGGGCGCGACGCGCGGTACCGGGCCCGGATAAAGGGTATGTGCCCATTAACCCCACGAAAAGGGACACCGGTGGGGGTTGTCGGCCGGGGAAGTGATCGGCGTGAGCGACAACGAGGGTGACTGCGCCGAGTGGGTCTTCCCCGCGGCGCCGGACGCGGTGCGGACCGCCCGCTCCCTGGTCCGGCACACCCTGCGCGAGTGGGAACTCGACAGCGTCGTGGACATCGCCGCCCTGCTCGTCAGCGAGCTGGTCACCAACGCCCTGCGGCACGCCACCGGACCCATCGGCGTTCGCGTCGTGCGCGGGCCCGCCGGGGCCGCCGGGATCCTGCTGGTGGAGGTGTCCGACCCGCTGCCCGACCCGCCCCGAGAGCGCGTCGCCCACCCCGACGACGAGGACGGCCGAGGGCTGCAACTGGTGGCTTCCGCCACGCGCCGCTGGGGCACCCGCCCCGGTGAGGCGGGCAAGACGGTGTGGTTCGAACTCGCCCTGCCGCACTGACGCGACAGCTTCGTGACACACCGTTGCCGACGCGTCGACTTCTGTCCGATATCGACCGAATCCTCCCATCGCCCGGACCCTCAACCGGTGCAGGCCAGTGGCAGTTGTGGAACTGCGTGATTCGATGCCGTGTCCGCTGGTTAGAAGACTGGAAGTGTTGTCACGGTCCGGACCGAAAACCATCGGGACCGTGCTGTGATCGTGAACACCGTGTCGTGCGGCGCCGTAGTGCTGGATACTGCGGGCAGCCGCCTCCGGTGACCGGTGCCGGACGCGGTGAGCTGGAGGGGACGGTTCGCGTGAGCGAGATACCAGCGAGGGCCGAGACGCCCACGGAGTCCACGGAGCCCGAGGGCCCGTCGTACCGGGCGCCACTCGGTGACGCGGTGTGGCAGAGCAGCCCGCCCGGCTCCATCTACGACTACATCAAGGTCGCCTCCTTCTCCATCGGCCCCGACGGGCTCGTCGACCAGTGGAGCCTGCGCGCGGAGCAACTGCTCGGCATCCGGGCGGAAGACGCCGTGGGCACCGACCCGATCGAGACCTTCATCGACCCCGACCTGCGCGAGCGCGGCCAGCGCAAGATGACCGAGATCCTCGACGGCCGGGAGTGGACCGGCGTGGTCCCCTTCCGGACGCCGGACGACTTCCGGGCGCCCGACGGCTTCCGGACGCCCGACGACGGCACCGGGCCCGGGCCGCGTGCGGGTGGACGGCGCGGCCAGCGCGGGCTGGCCGAGGTGTACGTCATGCCGACGCGCACCGAGGACGGGGAGAAGGCCGCCGTCTGCATCGTCGTCGACGTCCGCGTCCTGCGCAGCATCGAGACCGACCTCGCCGCCTCGCAGGCCATATTCGGCCAGTCTCCCTTCGGGTTCCTGCTGATCGACCCCGACCTGACGGTGCGCCGCGCCAACCAGCGGTTCGCCTCCATCTTCGGCGGCACCCCCGACGACCACCGCGGCAAGGGCGTCCACGACTATCTGCCGCGCGCCGAGGCCGACCGGGTCTCCGCGACCCTGCGCCGGGTCCTCGAGACCGGCGAGTCCATCACGGACATGCATGTCACGGGCTTCGTGCCGGGCTCGGAGGAACACCGCCACTGGTCCGTCAACCTCTACCGCGTGCACAGCGGTTCCGGCCGGCCCATCGGCGTGGCCTGGCTCGGCACCGACATCACCGCCCGTCGTCAGGCCGCCCGCGAGGCCGCCGCCGCCCGGCGCAACCTCGCCCTCCTCAACGAGGCCGGCGCCCGCATCGGCAACTCCCTCGACCTGGAGACCACCGCCCGCGAACTCCTCGACGTCGTCGTCCCCGGCTTCTGCGACCTGGCCACCGTCGACCTCTACCAGGGTCTGCTGGTCGGCGACGAGACCCCGCCCGGCCTCGCCGACGGCAGCGCGGAACTGCGCCGCGTCGCCTTCTCCAGCGCCGTGTCCGACGCCCCGTTCCTCGGCACGGGTGAGCGGGTCAAGCTCGGCGCCGTCCACCACTACCCGTTCAACTCGCCGTGCGCGGACGCCCTGCGCACCGCCCGGCCGCGCAGCGTCCCCGCCGAGGACGGCGGCCTCGTGCAGTCCACGCTCGCCGTGCCGATGGTCGCCCACGACACGGTCGTCGGACTCGTCCAGTTCGCCCGCACCAAGGGCAGCGAGCCGTTCGGCGACCGGGACCGTGACCTCGCCGTGGAACTGGCCGCGCGCGCCGCCGTCTGCATCGACAACGCCCGCCTGTACCGGCGCGAGCACGAACGCGCCCTGATACTGCAGCGCTCCCTGCTCCCGCCCGGCGACCCCGAGGCCTCCGGACTGGACATCGCCTGCCGCTACCTGCCCGGCAACGCGGCCACCGGCCGGGCCAGCGAGGTCGGCGGCGACTGGTTCGACGTGATCGAACTCCCCGGGCACCGCACCGCGCTGGTCGTCGGCGACGTGATGGGCCGCGGCCTGCGCGCCGCCGTCGCGATGGGCGAACTGCGCACCGCCGTACGCACCCTGGCCCAGCTCGACCTGGAACCGGCCGAGGTGCTCGGCCACCTGGACGAGATCGCCCGCGGCCTCGGCGCGCCGGGAGGCGTCCAGCAGGCCACCCGGGCCGCCCGCCGCCCCCGCGAGGCCGACCTCTCCGAGGTCTACCTGGCGACCTGCGTGTACGCCGTCTACGACTCGGTGACCCGGCGCTGCACCTTCGCCAACGCCGGCCACCTGCCGCCGGTCCTGGTCGAGCCCGGCGAGTCCGCGCTGATGCTGGACGTGCCGCCCGGCCTGCCGCTCGGCGTCGGCGGGGAGCCCTTCGAGGAGGTGGAGGTCGAACTGCCCGAGGGCGCCCTGCTCGCCCTCTACACCGACGGCCTGGTCGAGAGCCGCGACCACCCCCTCGACGAGGGCCTCCAGGCCTTCGTGGGCGCCCTCACCGACCCCACGCAGCCCCTGGAGGACGTCTGCGACCAGGTCCTCAACACCCTCGACAGCCACCACGGCGAGGACGACATCGCGCTGCTGATGGCCCGCGTCCAGGGCCTCCCCAGCGACAGCGTCGGCGACTGGACCCTGCCGCGCGAGCCGCGCAGCGTCGGCCGGGCCCGCGAGTACGCCCGCGCCCAACTGCTCGCCTGGGACATGGAGCCACTGGTCGACACGACGGAACTGCTCGTCAGCGAGCTGGTCACCAACGCGCTCCGCTACGGCGAGGGCGAGATCAGACTCCGTCTCCTCCTCGACCGGACCCTGGTCTGCGAGGTCTGGGACTCCGGCCTGGTCCAGCCGCGCCGGCGCCGGGCCCGCGACACCGACGAGGGTGGCCGGGGCCTGCAACTGGTCGGCCTGCTCAGCGCGGCCTGGGGCTCACGCCGTACGCCGCGCGGCAAGACGGTCTGGTTCGAGCTGCCCCTGCCGGGCGCCGACACCCAGCTCACCGACCCGGCGGAGGCCCTGCTGAGCCTGTTCTGACCCGGCCCGGAGTCGTACGGGTCCGGGTCCGCCGGGTGCGGCGCACATGCCCGTACCCGGCCAGCAGCAGGGCCGCCCCGGCCGTGACCAGGGGCGGCACCAGATCGGCGGAGATCATCCCCGCACACCCCCGACCGCAACCGGAACA
This sequence comes from Streptomyces sp. KPB2, assembly GCF_003950055.1. Taxonomy (NCBI): domain Bacteria; kingdom Bacillati; phylum Actinomycetota; class Actinomycetes; order Kitasatosporales; family Streptomycetaceae; genus Streptomyces; species Streptomyces sp. KPB2. The sequence continues at coordinate 2,989,650 of NZ_CP034353.1, read as the reverse complement.
CCGGTTCGAGTCGTCCCCGCAGGCAACACGCTCGCAGCGTAGGCACGATTTCCGGCCACCGCGAGCCGGGGCCGGACCACAGGGAGGGGACACGGTGGAGGACACGGAACCGAGAAAACCCGAACCGGCAGCCGCCGACGGCGAGGACGGGCCACCGGGGCCACCCGCACCCGAAAGCGAAAGCAGCACGGGTGGTGCGGGTGGGAACAGGGATGCCGAAGGCGAAGCCGAGGCGTCCCGGCGAACGCGCCGCCGCACCGGCATCCGCATCCGCATCCGCCGAACGGTGCTCGCCATCGTCCTCGTCCTCCTCGTCCCCCTCCTCACCGCCGAGACCGCCCTCCGCATCAACTACATGGGCGACCCGGCCGACGGCACCCACACCCGCAACCGCGACGCGATGTGGCTCGGCCACGCCTGGGTCGACGGCCGCAAGAAGGACGCGGACCTCAAGGCGCTGGCCCGGGAACTGAAGACCACCGGAATCCGCGACCTGTACGTCCACACCGGCCCGATGGAACACGACGGCACCCTGCCGAAATCCCTCTACCCCAGGGCCCGCTGGCTGATCGACGGCGTGCACCGTGAGCTGCCCGGCGTCCGCGTCCAGGCCTTCCTCGGCGACGTCCTCGCCACCGAGAGCCCCGACGGCATGCGCCTGGAGAAGACCGAAACCCGCGCCGCCGTCGTCGACTCGGCCCGCCAGGTCCTGGACGTGGGCTACGACGGAGTCCATCTCGACCTGGAGCCGCTGCACTCCGGTGACCGGAACTACCTCTCCCTCCTGGACGACATCCGCGCCGTCACCCGCGCCCGCGACGCGCAGCTCTCCGTCGCCGCCCACCAGATCGACCCGCTGCCGGGCTTCCACTCCTTCTGGGGCACGGTCGCCGGACACCCCAAGTGGTGGTCGCAGAAGTTCTTCGGGCAGGTCGCCCGCCGCGTCGACCAGATCGCCGTCATGTCGTACGACACCATGCAGCCCCTGGAGAGCCTGTACGGCGGCTACGTCGCCCAGCAGACCTCGCTGGCCCTGGAGGTCACCCCGCCGACGACCCACCTCCTGATGGGCCTGCCCTTCTACCACGAGAACCGCTTCGGCCACTGGAACCACGCGGAGACCGTCGCCGCCGCCGTCCGCGGCGTCCGCCTCGGCCTGTCCCGCACGGACGCCGACCGGGAGCGGTTCGGCGTCGCGGCGTACATCGACTTCGCGGCGACGGAGGAGGACTGGACGTCGTACCGGGACGGCTGGGTGCGCTAAGCCCGGTCGGACCGGCGCCGGCCGATCTTCGACCCCAGCCACACCAGCGGGTCGTACTTGCGGTCGACGGCCCGTTCCTTCAGGGGGATCAGCGCGTTGTCCGTGATCCTGATCCCCTCGGGGCAGACCTCCGTGCAGCACTTGGTGATGTTGCAGTAGCCGAGGCCGTGGTCGTCCTGGGCGGTGCGCGAGCGGTCCAGGCCGGTGGCGCCGGCGGCGTCCAGCGGGTGCATGTCCAGCTCGGCGACGCGCATGAGGAAGCGCGGGCCCGCGAAGGCGGGCTTGTTCTCCTCGTGGTCCCGCACGACATGGCAGGTGTCCTGGCACAGGAAGCACTCGATGCACTTGCGGAACTCCTGCGAGCGGTCCACGTCCTCCTGCATCATCCGGTACTCGCCGGGGCCGAGATCGGCGGGCGGCACGAAGGCCGGGACCTCGCGGGCCTTGGTGTAGTTGAACCCGACGTCCGTCACCAGGTCCCGGATCACCGGGAACGCGCGCAGCGGGGTGACGGTGATCGTCTCCTCGCGGGTGAAGACGGACATGCGGGTCATGCACAGCAGCCGCGGCCGTCCGTTGATCTCCGCCGAGCACGAACCGCACTTGCCCGCCTTGCAGTTCCAGCGCACCGCGAGGTCGGGGGCCTGGGTGGCCTGGAGGCGGTGGATGATGTCGAGGACCACCTCGCCGTCGTTCACCTCGACCGTGAAGTCCTCGAGGCCGCCGCCCTCCACGTCGCCGCGCCACACCTTGAAGCGGGCCTCGTAGCCGCTCATTCGGACAGGCCCTCCAGTTCCTCGTCGGCGAGGTACTTCACCAGCTCCTCCTTGTCGAAGAGGGCGAGCAGGTCGGGCCGGATCGGCTCGGTGGTCTGCCGCTCCAGGGCGATCCGGCCGCGCTCCGGGTCCGTCGCCGCGAGTCCCCCCGACGGGTCGGCCAGCGAGCAGATCAGGTTGGCCGGGCGCCAGCGCCGGTCCATCGACGGATGGTCCTCGCGGGTGTGCCCGCCGCGCGACTCGGTGCGCTCCAGCGCGGCCCGCGCCACGCACTCGCTGACCAGCAGCATGTTGCGCAGGTCCAGGGCCAGGTGCCAGCCGGGGTTGAACTGCCGGTGCCCCTCCACGCCGGCCCGGCGGGCCCGGGTCCGCAGCTCCGCCAGCTTCTCCAGGGCCTGCTTCATCTCCGCCTCGCGGCGGATGATGCCGACCAGGTCGTTCATCGTCTGCTGGAGTTCCTGGTGCAGGGTGTACGGGTTCTCCGGTGGGCCGTCGGCGGGCTCGTGCGCCTCGGCGGAGAACGGCCGCAGCGCCTCCGCGGCGGCGGCGTCGACCTGCGCGTCGTCGACCCGTGCGCGGGCGCCCTCGTCCGTCTGCCCCGCCGCGTACTCGGCCGCGTACCGACCGGCCCGGCGGCCGAACACCAGCAGGTCGGAGAGCGAGTTGCCGCCCAGCCGGTTGGAGCCGTGCATCCCGCCCGCCACCTCACCGGCCGCGAACAGCCCCGGCACGCCGCGGGCGGCGGCGGTGTCGGAGTCGACGGCGATCCCGCCCATCACGTAGTGGCAGGTGGGCCCGACCTCCATCGCCTCCGCCGTGATGTCCACGTCCGCCAGCTCCTTGAACTGGTGGTACATGGAAGGCAGCCGGCGCCGGATCACGTCGGCGGACATCCGGGTCGACACGTCGAGGAAGACCCCGCCGTGCGGGGAGCCGCGGCCCTCCTTCACCTCGGCGTTGATCGCGCGGGCGACCTCGTCGCGGGGCAGCAGCTCGGGCGGGCGCCGGTTGTGGTCCGGATCGTCGTACCAGCGGTCGCCCTCCTCCTCCGACTCGGCGTACTTCTCCTTGAAGACGTCCGGTACGTAGTCGAACATGAACCGCTTGCCCTCGGAGTTGCGCAGCACCCCGCCGTCGCCGCGCACCGACTCGGTGACGAGGATGCCCTTGACCGAGGGCGGCCAGACCATGCCCGTCGGGTGGAACTGCACGAACTCCATGTTCAGCAGCGGCGCCCCGGCCAGCAGCGCCAGGGCGTGGCCGTCGCCCGTGTACTCCCACGAGTTCGACGTCACCTTGAACGACTTGCCGATGCCGCCGGTGGCGATCACCACCGAGGGCGCCTGGAGGACGAAGAAGCGGCCGGTCTCGCGCTCGTAGCCGAAGACCCCGGAGACCTTGCGGTCCTCCTTGAGCACGCGGGTGACCGTGCACTCCTGGAAGACCTTCAGCCGGGACTCGTGGTCCCCGGTCTCGCGGAAGTCCTCCTGCTGGAGCGAGACGATCTTCTGCTGGAGGGTGCGGATCAGCTCCAGGCCGGTGCGGTCGCCGACGTGGGCGAGGCGCGGGTACTCGTGGCCGCCGAAGTTGCGCTGCGAGATCCGGCCGTCCTTCGTACGGTCGAACAGCGCGCCCCAGGTCTCCAGCTCCCACACCCGCTGCGGGGCCTCCTGGGCGTGCAGCTCGGCCATCCGCCACTGGTTGAGGAACTTGCCGCCGCGCATGGTGTCGCGGAAGTGGACCTGCCAGTTGTCGCCGGAGTTGACGTTGCCCATGGAGGCGGCGATGCCGCCCTCGGCCATCACGGTGTGCGCCTTGCCGAACAGCGACTTGCAGATCACGGCCGTACGGGCGCCCCGCTCGCGGGCCTCGACGGCGGCGCGCAGTCCGGCGCCGCCCGCGCCCACCACGACGACGTCCCATTCCTGCCGGTCGACCACGGACATCAGAACAACCTCGGATCGTCGAAGACACCGGACGCGACGAGATACACGTAGAAGTCGGCGAGTGCCACGCTCACCAGTGACGCCCAGGCGAGCTGCATGTGCCGGGCGTTGAGCCGGCCGACCAGCTGCCACATCCGGTAGCGCACGGGGTGCCGGGAGAAGTGCTTCAGCTTGCCGCCGACGATGTGCCGGCAGGAGTGGCAGGAGACGGTGTACGCCCAGATCAACACGATGTTGGCCAGGAACACCAGGGTGCCGAGCCCCATGTGCCCCCACGCGTAGTGCTCGTCGCGGAAGGCGAGCACGGTGTCGTAGGTGAGGATGCCCGCGACCAGGAGCGCCGCGTAGAAGAAGTACCGGTGGACGTTCTGCAGGATCAGCGGGAAGCGGGTCTCGCCGGTGTACTTCCGGTGCGGCTCGGCCACCGCGCAGGCCGGCGGGGACGCCCAGAAGCCCCGGTAGTAGGCCTTGCGGTAGTAGTAGCAGGTCAGGCGGAAGCCGAGCGGGAAGATCAGGATGATGATCGCGGGGGAGATGCCCCACCAGGTGCCAAAGAGTTCCCAGTTGGGCCCCGAGCGCATCGGCTCACAGTTCTCCGCCAGACAGGGGGAGTAGAAGGGCGAGACGTAGGGGGCCGCGTAGTAGTCGGCGTTGGCGAAGGCCCGCCAGGTCGAGTAGACGACGAAGGCCAGCAGGCCCGCCGCGGTGGCGGCCGGTGCCAGCCACCAGCGGTCGGTGCGCAGGTGCGGGGCGCGGATGGCGGCGCGCGTCGGGGTGTGCACGCCGCCGCGCGTATGGGGGTCGGTCGCTGGGGGTTCCGTACCAGTGGCCACTGGGCGACTCCGGTCGGTCGGGTCGGGATCAGGGGGCGCGGCGGTCGCGGGCGCCGAGGCCCTCGTCGTCCGAGTCCGTCCACAGCGAGCCGTCGTACGGCGTGTCGGGGATCGGTACGAGGTCCGGACGCTTCGGCGCGTCCGGCGCGGCAGCCGCCGCCCGCAGCAGCGCGAGGCTCTCGCGCAGGTGGTCGGCGTCGGTGCGGACCCGGCGGACCTCCAGGCCGCCGCTGCCCAGCTGCTGCTCCAGCCGGGTCACCGTCCGGGCCAGTTCGTCGAGGCTGCGCTGCACGGATGACAGATCGTCGTGCACGGACAAGACGTGACCTCACTTCCGTCGGACACGGCAGACAGTCGCCGGGCCGTGACTCGGGGGCGACGCGCATGCGCCTGAGAGTGTCGCGCGTCACACCGGCCGCTGGGAAGGGATGTGCACCGATTGGCCGGGGCGCGTCGGTGCATCGCGGGCGGGGTTGAGCCGCACGGGTGAGCTTGCGCACCGTCGTCGCCGTGTCTCCCGGCGTCGCCGAACCGTTTCCCCTTCAGTGGCCGCATCCCCGTCCGGATACAAATGATCAACTTGAATACCGCACATACGGCAAATGCGGCACAACGCAGCAAACGCGGCCTTCCGGAGGTAGCAGAGATGTCCCACGTCGGCGTCGGACCGCGCGCGGTCATGCGTTCGGTCGCCTTCCTCACCGCGGGTGTCCTCGCGGTCCCCGCGCTGGCCGGCTGCACCTCCGAGGAATCGGCCGGCAAGCCGCTCGCCGCACAGGACGTCGGCGCCGCGACCCGCGCCTCCGTCTCCGACGGCGGCACCCTGCGCTGGGCCGTGGACTCCGTACCGGACACGCTGAACACCTTCCAGTCGGACGCCGACGCCACCACGACCCGCGTCGCCCAGGCCGTGCTGCCCTCGATGTACCGGATGGACGAGAACGGCAGCCCGGTGCGCAACCCCGACTACCTGGAGTCGGCCGAGGTCGTCGACACCGAGCCCAAGCAGGTCGTCGTCTACAAGCTGAACCAGCAGGCCGTATGGAGCGACGGACGGGAGATCGGCGCCGCGGACTTCGCCGCCCAGTGGCGCGCCCTGTCCGGCAAGGACAGCGCCTACTGGACCGCCCGCAACGCCGGCTACGACCGGATTGAGAAGATCGAGCGCGGCGCCGACGACCTCGAGGTCAAGGTCACCTTCAGCCGGCCCTACGCCGACTGGAAGGCCCTGTTCTCGCCGCTGTACCCGAAGGACGTCATGGGCACCCCCGACGCCTTCAACGACGGCGCGCGGCGGTCGCTCAAGGTCACCGCCGGGCCCTTCACGGTCAAGAAGGTCGACACCAAGGCCGACCAGGTCGTCCTCACCGGCAACCCGCGCTGGTGGGGCGCCCCGGCGAAGCTGGACAAGATCGTGCTGCGCGCCGTACCGCGCGACGAGCGCGTCTCGGAACTCGTCGCCGGCAAGCTCGACCTGGCGGAGATCGACCCGGAGACCGCCGACGAGGTCACCCTGGCCGCGGCGCCCCGGGACCCGGCCACCGGCACCCCGCTGATGGGCCCGCAGGGCTCCCCGGCCGCGGGCGCCCAGGGCAGGTCCGCAGCCGAGGCGCTGCGCTCCTGGGCCGTCGCCAACGGCTCCGACGAGGAGGCCGCCGAGGAGGAGATCCTCGCCCGCGAGGAGCGGCGCGAGGCCGAGGCGAAGGCCGCGCGCCGGCAGAAGGCGCTGAGCGGCTTCGAGGTCCGCAAGTCGCTGGAACCCGCCTACACCCAGCTCGCCCTCAACGGCTCCGGCGGCCCCCTCGCCGACGAGCGCGTCCGCAGGGCCGTGGCCCGCGCCCTGGACCGCGAGAAGCTGGCCGAGACGGTGCTGAAGCCGCTCGGCCTGCCCGCCGAGCCCGTCGGCAGCCACCTCGCCCTGTCCGGCCAGCCCGCCTACGCCGACGGCAGCGGCGCGCTGGGCGAGCAGAACGCCAAGGAGGCCCGGGCCCTGCTCGCGGACGCCGGGTGGGTGCGCGGGGGCCCGGTGAAGAAGGACGGCGAGAAGGCGGCCGGGGCCGAGAAGGACGAGAAGGACGAGAAGGGCGAGAACGGCGAGGACAAGGAGAAGAAGAAGTCCGAGGGCGACGACGACGGCACGTACATCGTCGGCGAGGACAACAAGAACGCGGGCGACAAGAACGCGGACAGCAAGAACGAGGACAGCAAGAACCCGGACGACAAGAGCGACGACGGCACCGACCGGGAGAGTGGCGAGAAGCACAGCAGCGGCAAGAACACCGCCCAGGGCGGCGCCCCCGGCGCCTACGCGCCCAAGGGCACCGCGGCCCCGGCCGGCTCGGTGGCGGCCCCGCTCGCCAAGGACGGCAAGGCACTCACCCTGCGCTTCGTACTCCCCTCGGGCCCCGGCTCCGAGACCCTGCGCACCGTGGCCGACCGCATCACGGACATGCTGAAGGACATCGGCATCGGCACCGAGATCACCAAGGTGCCGGACGAGAGCTACTTCAAGGACCACATCGCCGCCGGCGAGTACGACCTGGCGCTCTACTCCTGGCCCGCCTCCGCCTTCCCGGCCACCGACGCCCGCCCCATCTACGCCAAGCCCGTCCCGGCCGCCGACGGCTCCCTGAACGTCGCGCAGAACTACACCCGGGTCGGCACCGACCAGGTCGACCAGCTCTTCGACCGGGCCATGACCACCCTGGACCAGAAGGAGGCGCGGGACCTGCTGCGCAAGGCGGACTCGCGGATCTGGGCGGCCGCCGGCTCCATCCCGCTCTACCAGCGCCCCCAGCTGACGGTGGCCCGCAAGAACCTCGCCAACGCGGGAGCCTTCGGCTTCGAGACGCCGGTCTACGAGGACATGGGCTTCCTCGAGAAGGGCGCCCAGGGCTCCCGTCCCTCCGCCCCGTCGTCCTCTCCCTCCTCCTGAACCGTTCCTATTCTGTGAGCAGGAGTGAGTCTTGGACCCATTCCTGCTTACTGCGGACATCCCGAACGGTGTTGGGTGTCCTGGTTGCCCGCGTTCGCTCCGTGTCCGGTGGCACGGATCGTGTCCGTGGTCCGGGGATACGGGGGCGGGGTCCCTCACGTCCAGGAGTCTCCGGTTCGGCCTGGGCGGTCCGATGCCCGCATCCATCGCTCTGGTGGGTGCGGGGCGGTGCCGTCCGACGCCGGACCGGGTAGCCCTGGGCGCGTCGCCCGATCGCGATGCTCGCCGCATCGTGCCGGGTCGTCTTGCGGGTGCTGATGGTGAGGGGTTTCTGCCAGTGCTGGGCGCCCCAGCGGGAGGTGTAGGCGGGGTCGACGGCGATGATCGTGATGCCGGTCTGGTCGGCCATGGAGGTCAGGCGGGCGCGGAGTCGTCCTGTGGGTATGCCGGAGACCAACTGCCGGAACCGCCTCCTCGCGCCGTGCTTCTCGCGGGTCTTCTCGGCGGTGAAGTCCAGGTCCTCGACGGCGATGGCCTTCACCCCGGAGGCGGTGGCCCAGTGGAGGAGCCGGGTGAGCGCGTGGCGGACCTGGGCGTCGCGGTGGGTGGCGGGTCCGGTGAGGTCGTAGGAGAAGCGGCGCGGGTCTCCGACGGGGTTGCCGTGGGTGTCGAGGTGCCAGGCGGCGAGGTGGTCGGCGTTCATGTCGACCCCGATCACCCCCTCGGCCAGAGCCGCAGCCGTAGGGACGGTGCGGGTGACGGGCTTCTGCCAGGACGCGGTCACGTACCAGCGGCCCCGGGTGGTGTCGTAGTGGATGCGGTAGGCGACGGCCCGGTGCGCGGCGACGCGGTCGGCCCACTCCTGCCCCCGGTGCGCGAAGGTCACCCTGCCGGTGAGGACGTACCGGCCGTGCGCCGCGTTGGCCAGATGAGCCAGCGGGGCCGGGAGCCGGACGGACACCTCGCCGTCCGGGGCGATACGGATCGTCTCGTTCCCGAAGCGTTTCCCGGACTCCCCGTCCGCCTGCACAAACCACCGCTCGGCTTCCCACCGCTCACGCCACCGGGCCTCGGTGAGCCCGGCATCCGTCAGGTGATGCCGTGCGCGGGCCAGGCGTTTGCCGCCCCGGACCACGTGCACGGTCCCGGTCTCCCAGTCCGCGCGCGCCCGCTGCAGGCGGTCCTCCAGGACGTGCAGGCGCCGGGCCTTGGCATGCCACTCCCGCCGATTCCTGTACCCGCCCGGCGCGTGCTTCGACCCCTTCTGCCCGAGGGGCAACGACAGCCGGTGCCGCAGTGTCCGCGCCCCCGCTTCCAGGGACTGGATGTGGGCGTGGGCACAGCGGCGGGCCAGCGCCCACTGATCGTGCGACGCCTTGGTGATCGCACCCGCCCACCGCGCCGATGACACCGGCGTCAGCTCCCGCTTGCGCACCGCCCAGGCCCCGGCATCATGCCCCAGCCCGGCACGACAGCGTGCCTTCAGGTCACGGGACGCCAGCGTGCCCAGATGCGCGCCGACCTGCCGCAGCACCTCAACATCCACGTCGGTGAGCTGCTTGAGCCGGGTGCGCACCGTCGTCCCCGACGGCCCGCACACGACGAACGGCGCTGCGAGCTCCCGAAGACCAGCCACCTCGCACCCCCACTCAGCCGTTACGAACCGCCCACTCCAGTCAACGACGAGCACCCGCCGCAGGTCACGCATTCGGCAGGCGAACTCTCGTTCCCGCTCGGAGACAGGGCCTTCCCGCCCCACCGTGCTCACCCATTCATGCCAGAACACACTCATACGCGCTCAACGACCAGGGGTTCCCCACCCTCCCGGCAAGCCGCAGTCTCCGGAGCCCCGTACCATTGGGTGAGGCCGTGGCATGTACCGCCCGGCAGGCCCGCGTGACACGGACGTCCGCGAGGGCCGTCATCACACCCTCCGGGAGTACGCCTCATATGACCGCGTCCACCACGCGTCACGACATCCGCAACGTCGCCATCGTTGCCCACGTCGACCACGGCAAGACCACGATCGTCGACGGAATGCTCAAGCAGGCCGGTGCCTTCGCGGCGCACCAGCTCGACTCCGTCGACGACCGCATGATGGACTCGAACGACCTGGAGCGTGAGAAGGGCATCACGATCCTCGCCAAGAACACCGCGGTGAAGTACCACCCGAAGGACGGCGGGGACCCGATCACGATCAACATCATCGACACCCCCGGCCACGCCGACTTCGGCGGCGAGGTCGAGCGCGGTCTGTCGATGGTCGACGGTGTCGTGCTGCTCGTGGACGCCTCCGAGGGTCCGCTGCCGCAGACCCGCTTCGTGCTGCGCAAGGCGCTCGCCCAGCGGCTGCCGATCATCCTGTGCATCAACAAGACGGACCGTCCGGACGCCCGGATCGACGAGGTCGTCAACGAGACCTACGACCTCTTCCTCGACCTGGACGCCGACGAGGAGCAGATCGAGTTCCCGATCGTCTACGCCTGCGGCCGCGACGGCATCGCCTCGCTCACCAAGCCCGAGGACGGCACGGTCCCCGCCGACTCCACCAGCCTGGAGCCGTTCTTCTCGACGATCCTGGACTACATCCCGGCGCCGACCTACGACGCCGACGCCCCGCTCCAGGCGCACGTCACCAACCTGGACGCCGACAACTTCCTCGGCCGCATCGCGCTGCTGCGCGTGCACCAGGGCGAGCTGAAGAAGGGCCAGACCGTCGCCTGGATGAAGCGCGACGGCTCCGTGCAGAACGTGCGGATCTCCGAGCTGATGATGACCGAGGCGCTCACCCGCAAGCCCGCCGAGAAGGCCGGCCCCGGTGACATCTGCGCGGTCGCCGGCATCCCCGACATCATGATCGGCGAGACCCTGGCCGACCAGGAGAACCCGGTCCCGCTGCCGCTGATCACGGTGGACGAGCCCGCGATCTCCATGACCATCGGCACCAACACCTCGCCGCTGGTCGGCCGCGGCGCCACCGGCAAGGGCGCGGACAACAAGGCGGCCGTCAAGGACCGCAAGGTCACCGCCCGCCAGGTCAAGGACCGCCTGGACCGCGAACTCATCGGCAACGTCTCGCTCCGCGTCCTGGACACCGACCGCCCCGACGCCTGGGAGGTGCAGGGCCGCGGCGAGCTGGCGCTGGCCATCCTGGTCGAGACCATGCGCCGCGAGGGCTACGAGCTGACCGTCGGCAAGCCGCAGGTCGTCACGCGCGAGATCGACGGCAAGGTGCACGAGCCCGTCGAACGCATGACGATCGACGTGCCCGAGGAGCACATGGGCGCGGTCACGCAGCTCATGGGCGTCCGCAAGGGCCGGATGGACAACATGTCCAACCACGGCTCGGGCTGGGTCCGCATGGAGTTCGTGGTGCCCTCGCGCGGTCTGATCGGATTCCGGACGGAGTTCCTCACCCAGACCCGCGGCACCGGCATCGCCCACTCCATCCACGAGGGCCACGAGCCCTGGTTCGGCACCCTGACGACCCGCAACAACGGCTCGCTGGTCGCCGACCGCTCCGGCGCCGTCACCGCGTTCGCGATGACGAACCTCCAGGAGCGCGGCGTGCTCTTCACCGAGCCCGGCACCGAGGTGTACGAGGGCATGATCGTCGGCGAGAACTCCCGCGCCGACGACATGGACGTCAACATCACCAAGGAGAAGAAGCTCACCAACATGCGGTCGTCCACGGCCGACGTGACCGAGTCGATCGTCCCGCCGCGCAAGCTCTCGCTGGAGCAGTCGCTGGAGTTCTGCCGCGACGACGAGTGCGTCGAGGTGACCCCGGAGGCCGTTCGCATCCGCAAGGTGAACCTGGACGCCCGCGAGCGCGCCCGCGCCGCGAGCCGCGCCAAGCACGGCTGACCCGCCCGCCGTCCGGCGGCAGACAGCGGAGCCCGGGTGCCCCCATCATGGGGGTGCCCGGGCTTTTTTCAACCGGTTTTCCGAGCGCCGGAAGCCCCTCGACGACCCTCCGAGGGCCGCCCCGTGTCCGAAACGCGGAGATCGACGCCCGATACCCATGTAACACGTCCGTTTCGCGGTCTTCTCGTCCCGAACGGTTTGTCCAGATTTTGGAAGATCTACCCCTGAGCTGTGACTGAATTGAGATTTAAAGACGGTGGTCGGTTCTTCTGCTCATGGCAGATAGTTAGCCGCGTAACGCTCGGGTCAATGGGTCAAGCGCTGTGGGGACAGTGCCCGACTCACGAGCACCAGGGGGTGACTGAGCTTCCGTCAGGGGTGTCGGAAGCCAGATGAACGCCCCCTCCTGTCGGTGAACACGTGGAGTCATGAGGAGGAGTCCCATGCGCGGTGTAACGAACACCAGGTGGGTCACACGGTCCGTCGCCCGCAGCTGTGCACCGTCGGACGGCGACCGACTCTGAGGAGCGGGCCGGCCGCTGAAGTCCGGGCATCCGGCTACGCGCGTCCGGCTGCGGGTTTCCGGTGTCGTCCGGAACGTCCCGACGCTTCTTCATGATCCGTACCGCGATGGCGCACACCCTGCGCCGGTCGCCGGTTCGGCACACCCACACCTGTGAAATGGACGAATTGTGACAAGTCCAATCGACATTGAGGACGGCGGAACCGCGGCCGTCACCGATGATGCTCCCAAGCCCGCCAAGACGGGGGAGGAGCAGAGTCACGAAGGCCGGTCACCCGGGCAGTTGATGTGGCTCCGGTTCAAACGCGACCGGACCGGGGTCGTGTCGGCCTGCGTCGTGCTCCTCTACTTCGTCGTCGCCGCACTGGCCCCGCTCATCGCGAAGGTGTACGGGAAGAACCCGTACACGCTGTACTCCCGGGAGCCCGAATACCCCTTCCTCCTGGACGACTTCGCCATGCCCTCGGGCTCGTTCGGCGGGATGTCGGGCGACTTCTGGTTCGGCGTCGAACCCAAGCTGGGCCGCGACGTGTTCACCATGCTGCTGTACGGCATGCGCACCTCCCTGTACATGGCCGTGCTCGTCACCACGCTCTGCGTCGTCACCGGCGTGCTCATCGGGATGGTCAGCGGCTTCTTCGGCGGCCGGGTCGACTACTGGCTGGGACGCGTCACCGACTTCTTCCTGGCCTTCCCGCAGCAGCTGTTCTTCATCGCCTTCATGCCCGTCGTGACCGCGATGTTCGTCTCCCCGCAGGACGAGACCCCCACCTACCTCAGAGCCGTGGCCATCACCCTGGTGATGTGGTTCCTCGGCTGGATGGGGCTCGCCCGTCTGGTACGCGGGTCGGTACTGACCCTGCGGGAACGGGAGTTCGTGGAGGCGGCCAAGGTGTCCGGAGCCTCTCCCTGGCGCATCGTGCGCAAGGAGATCCTGCCGAACATCGTCACACCGATCCTGGTGCAGGCCACCTACATCCTCCCGAGCACCATCCTGTCCATCGCCTTCCTTTCGTACATCGGCGTGGGCTTCGTCGAACCGACCCCGGACTGGGGCCGCATGTTCGCCATCGGTGCCGACGTGTACGAGCAGGACCCGATGTTCATGTTCTTCCCGGGAGTGGCGCTGGTCGTCTTCGTCCTCTCCTTCAACCTTCTCGGCGACTCCGTCCGGGACGCATTCGACCCCAAGACCGGACGCTAACCGTCCATTGGTGGGTGGGGGAGCTGCCACCCCCGTGCCGGGCTTCCGGACCGTCAGGCAGCACTCGTGGACAACTATCGACAGGCAGGTGGATCGGCATCATGAAGCCCATCAGAACCCGCACCACGCGCACCACGCGCGCCATAGCCGTGGCCATCGTGGCCGGCGCGCTGGTGCTGACCGGCTGCTCCGGCGACAACAACGGCGGCGGCAAGGGCAAGAGCGACGCCAAGAACCAGAAGGACGCCGCCGAGCAGCAGGATCCCGTGTCCTACGGCGACGCCGCGGCGTCCAACGGTCCGGCCGAGGACGTCCCCGGGGCGAAGCCCGGCGGGTTCATCAACGTGTACATGCAGTCGGACATGACCCACCTGGACCCGGGCCAGATCTACGTCAGCGACGCCGGCCAGTTCGCCAACCTGATCCACCGCGGCCTGACGAACTACCAGGAGGACGAGAAGGGCAACCTGACCGTCGTCGGCGACATCGCCACCGACTCCGGCCAGTCCTCCGACGGCGGCAAGACCTGGACGTACAAGCTCAAGGACAACATCAAGGACGACCAGGGCAACGCCATCACCTCGGCGGACGTCCGGCACAGCATCGAGCGCCTGTACTCCAAGGTGATCTTCGACGGTCCGACCTACATCCAGTCCTGGCTCTCGGGCAACGACTACCGCAAGGCGCTGCCGGACGGCCCGTACAAGGGCAAGCACCTGCCGGACTCGGTGCTGGAGACGCCGGACGACAAGACGGTCGTCTTCCACTTCGACCAGCCGCGCCCGGACCTTCCGCAGGCCCTCGCCATGGCCGGTTACGCCGTCGTGCCCGAGAAGCGGGACACGAAGGAGAAGTACGACGACGCCCCCGCGTCCCTCGGCCCCTACAAGATCGCCGAGTACAAGCCCGGCAAGTCGATGAAGCTGGTCAAGAACGACCAGTGGGACCCGAAGACGGACTCGGTGCGTCACCAGTACGTCGACGGCTACAACTTCAGCTCCACCATCGACCAGGCCAGCCAGACCAAGCGGCTCATCGCCGACCAGGGCGAGGCCAAGAACGCCATCCAGTTCACGGACTCGGTCGACCCGGCCCAGATGTCGACGGTCATCAGCGACCCGGCGACGAAGAAACGTACCATCCAGGGCTACCAGGTCTACGTCTGGCAGCTCACCTTCAACCTGGACCGCCTGAAGGACAAGAAGGTCCGCGACGCGATCACCTACGCGATCCCGAACGAGTCCATGGTCCAGGCGGACGGCGGCCGTTACGGCGGCGAGGTGGCCGGCGGCCTGCTCGCGCCGACCCTGCCGAACTTCGACCCGAAGTACGACCCGTTCGGCAAGCTCAAGAAGCCCAACGGCGACCCGGAGAAGGCCAAGCAGCTGCTGAAGGAGGCGGGCGTCAAGGAGGGCACGAAGCTCACCTACGCCTACTCCAACACCCCGCGCGGCCAGGCCCAGATGGTCATCATCAAGGACGCCCTGGCGAAGATCGGCTTCGACGTCCAGGCCAAGGAGATCGACCGGGCCAGCTTCTACGAGCAGGTCGGCAAGCTGAAGAACCCGTACGACCTCTACATGACCGGCTGGGGCCAGGACTGGCCCAGCGCCTCCACGGTCATCACCCCGGTCTACGACGGTGAACTGGTCGCCGACGGCGGGTCCAACTACTCGCACATCAACGACGCCGAGGTCAACGCGCTGATCAAGAAGGCCCTGACGCAGGAGCCCGAGGAGGCGGCCAAGACCTGGGAGAAGGCCCACCACCGGATCGTGGAGGAGATCAACCCGGCGGCCCCGGTCTACTACTCCAAGCAGATCCAGCTCTACGGATCGAACATCGGCGGCGCCCGGTACAGCAACGAGTCGAGCTACATCGACATCAACGACCTGTACCTGAAGCAGCCGTAGCCCGCCGGCCCGGCTGACCGCGGGGGTGCGCGCCACGCAGGGCGCACCCCCTCGGGGGTCGTCTCCACCCGCCGCCGCGTTCCCGAAGAGAGCATCCACCTGCCATGCTTCAGTTCCTCGTTCGCAGGTTGATCGGCGCATGCGTGATCATCTTCCTGATCGGCGCCTTCACCTTCTTCCTGTTCTATACGATCCCCCAGGACTTCGCCGAGCTGTCCTGCGGCCGAAACTGCACCCCGCAGAACATCGAAGTGATCCGCGAGAACCTAGGCCTCGACAAGCCCATCACCTCCCAGTTCTGGGAGTTCATGGCGGGCATCGTGAACGGCCGGGACTTCAGCCAGGGGCACTGCTCCGCACCGTGCCTGGGGGTGTCCTTCGACACCGGAGAGTTCGTCTGGGACTCGATCCTGGACCGGTTCCCGCTCACGCTCTCCCTGACGCTCGGCGGACTGGTCATCTTCCTGTTCCTCGGCCTCGGCTCGGGTCTGCTGGCCGCCTGGAAGCGCGGCACCGTGGTGGACAAGGCCGTCAGCGGTGCCTCGATCGTCCTCAGCTCGTTCCAGATCTACTTCCTCGGCCCGATCGTCCTCGGCATCTTCGTCTACCAGTCGGGGATCTTGGACAACCCGAAGTACGAGCCGTTCACTGAGAACCCGATCGCCTGGATGGTCGGCATGATCATCCCCTGGTGCGTGATGGCCACCATCTTCACCGCCCAGTACACCCGTATGGCGCGCTCGACCATGATCGAACAGCTCCAGGAGGAGCACGTCCGCACCGCACGGGCCAAGGGCATGAAGCAGCGCTACGTCTTCTTCCGCTACGCCTGGCGCGGTTCGCTGATCCCGATCGTCACCATCCTCGGCGTGGACCTCAGCGCGCTGCTGTCCGGGGCGGTGGTCACGGAGTTCACCTTCGACCTGGCCGGCATCGGCCGGCTCGCGGTCGACTCGTCGCTGACCAAGGACCTGCCGGTGACGATGGGCGTCATGCTGTTCGGGGCCTTCTTCATCCTGATCCTGAACATCGTCGTGGACCTCGCCTACGCCTACATCGACCCGCGCGTGCGGCTCAGCTAGGAGAACTCCGTGAGCACTTCGACCAAGACCGAAGGCGCGCCGGCCCCCACCGGGCCGGAGTCCTTCTTCTCGGTCCGCGACCTCCGGGTGCGGTTCTCCACCGAGGACGGCATCGTCAAGGCGGTCGACGGCCTGTCCTTCGACGTCGAGCGCGGCCGGACCCTCGGCATCGTGGGGGAGTCGGGTTCCGGCAAGTCCGTCACCAACCTCACCGTGCTGGGCCTGCACAACCCCAAGACGACCACGGTCGACGGCGAGATCGTCCTCGACGGCAAGGAACTGGTCACGGCGACCGAGAAGGAGCTGGAGAAGCTCCGAGGCAACAAGGTCGCCATGATCTTCCAGGACCCCCTGACCGCGCTGTCGCCGTACTACACGGTGGGCCGGCAGATCGCCGAGCCGTACATGAAGCACACCGGTGCCTCCAAGAAGGAGGCGCGGGCCCGGGCGATCGAGATGCTGACCAAGGTCGGCATCCCGCAGCCCAAGAGCCGGGTGGACGACTACCCGCACCAGTTCTCCGGCGGTATGCGCCAACGCGCGATGATCGCCATGGCCCTGGTCTGCGACCCCGACCTCCTGATCGCCGACGAGCCGACCACCGCCCTGGACGTGACCGTCCAGGCGCAGATCCTGGACCTGCTCAAGGACCTCCAGCAGGAGTTCGGCTCGGCCATCGTCTTCATCACCCACGACCTCGGCGTCATCTCCGACATGGCCGACGACCTGCTCGTGATGTACGCGGGACGGGCCGTGGAGCGCGGCAGCGCCGCCGAGGTGCTGCGCAGCCCGCGGCACCCCTACACCTGGGGCCTGCTCAGCTCGATGCCGCGCCTGGGCGGCAGCCTCGACCAGCCGCTCAGCCCGATTCCGGGATCGCCGCCCAGCATGCTCAACCCGCCGTCCGGCTGCCCCTTCCACCCGCGCTGCGCGTTCACCGGTGAGGTGGGCGGCGACCGGTGCGCCACGCTGCGTCCCCCACTCGGCGAGGGACGCGCCGCGGCCTGCCATCTGACGGCGGAGCAGAAGCAGACCATCTTCATCGACAAGATCCAGCCCCGGCTGCGCTAGGGAGACCGAGACATGAGCGACGAACTCACCCTTCCCGCACAGCAGGGTCCCGCCTCCGCGTCGCCCGAGGTGCTGCTGAAGGTCCAGGGCCTGACCAAGCACTTCCCGGTCTACGGCGGCTTCCCGATCAAGCGCAAGGTCGGCGCCGTCCAGGCCGTGGACGACGTCGACCTGACCGTCGGCGCCGGCGAGAGCGTCGGCCTGGTGGGAGAGTCGGGCTGCGGCAAGTCCACCACGGGCCGGCTCATCACCCGGCTCCTGGAACCGACCGGCGGGAAGATCGAGTACGCGGGCCGGGACATCAGCCATGCCTCACGCAGGCAGTTGGCGCCGGTCCGGTCCGAGATCCAGATGATCTTCCAGGACCCGTACTCCTCGCTGAACCCCCGGCAGACCGTCGGCACGATCATCAAGTCGCCCATGGAGGTCAACGGGATCGACCCGAAGGGCGGCCGGGACAAGAAGGTCCGCGAACTGCTCGAACTCGTGGGTCTCAACCCCGAGCACTTCAACCGCTTCCCGCACGAGTTCTCCGGCGGCCAGCGCCAGCGCATCGGCGTGGCCCGCGCCCTGGCCCTCAACCCGAAGCTGATCGTGGCCGACGAGCCGGTCTCCGCGCTCGACGTGTCCATCCAGGCACAGGTCGTCAACCTGCTCCAGGAAGTGCAGCAGGAACTCGGCATCGCCTTCCTCTTCATCGCCCACGACCTGGCCGTCGTCCGGCACTTCTCGCAGCGCGTCGCCGTCATGTACCTCGGCAAGGTGGTCGAGGTCGGCGACCGGGTCTCCATCTACAGCAGGCCCCGGCACCCCTACACGCACGCCCTGCTGTCGGCGGTGCCCGAGGTGTCGACGATCGACGAGTCGGAGGACCGCGAGCGCATCCGCCTCGCCGGCGACGTCCCCTCGCCGATCATGCCGCCCTCCGGCTGCCGCTTCCGCACCCGCTGCTGGAAGGCGCAGGACAAGTGCGCGAACGAGGTGCCTCCCCTGGTCCGCCTCGAAGGCAACCACGAGGGCCACCTGACCGCCTGCCACTTCCCGGAGGAGCCGACGACCGCGGCCCGCGACGAGGACATCGTGCTGGACCCGGCGCTGACGGCGCTGGAGGACACGGGGAAGGACTGACAGCGCCGGGAACAGACCGAGGGCCCGCGCCTGGGGAGGCGCGGGCCCTCGGTTTCCCTGGAAGCGGACGAGTCCGGGCTCGGGTCAATGGGCCGTGGACGATCCCTTCCGGGGGCGGTGCCGACAGAAAAGGGGTGTTGTCAGGCTGCCGCCCCGGGGCTCTTGGTGAGACGGGGCGAGGGTACGTCATCCGTCTCGGGGTAGTGACACGCGGTCAGGTGCCCGGCCTTGTTGCCCTCCACCTGGACCAGCGGCGGAGCCTCCGACGCGCACTTCTCCGTCGCCTTCCAGCAGCGGGTGCGGAAGCGGCAGCCCGACGGCGGGTTGATCGGCGAGGGGACGTCGCCGACGAGCCGGATGCGCTCGCGGGGCGTCTCCTCCACCGTGGCCTCGGGCACGGCGGAGAGCAGGGCGCGCGTGTAGGGGTGACGCGGGTTGTCGTACAGGTCGTCGCGGTCGGCGATCTCCATGATCTTACCCAGGTACATGACCGCGACGCGCTGCGAGAAGTGCCGGACGACGGCCAGGTCGTGGGCGATGAAGACGAACGCGATGCCGAGTTCCCGCTGCACCTTCTGCAGCAGGTTGACGACCTGCGCCTGGATGGACACGTCGAGCGCGGAGACCGGCTCGTCGGCCACGATCAGCTTCGGGTTGAGGGCCAGGGCGCGGGCCACGCCGATGCGCTGGCGCTGGCCGCCGGAGAACTCGTGCGGGAAGCGGTTGAAGTGCTCGGGGTTGAGACCCACGATCTCCAGCAGCTCGCGCACGCGGTTCTCCCGGCCGCCGGCCGGGTTGATGTTGTTGATCTCCATCGGGCCGGAGATGATCTTGCCGACCGTCTGGCGCGGGTTGAGGGACGCGTACGGGTCCTGGAAGATCATCTGGATCTCGGACCGGATCGGCGCGAGCGCCCTGCGTCCCGCGTGCGTGATGTCCTGGCCCTTGTAGAGGACCTTGCCCCCGGTGGGCTCCAGCAGGCGCGTGATCAGCCGGCCGGTCGTCGACTTGCCGCACCCCGACTCGCCGACCAGGCCCAGGCTCTCGCCCGCGCCCACCGTGAAGTCCAGGCCGTCCACGGCCCGGACCGCACCGACCGTGCGGGAGATCGGGAAGCCGCCCTTGATCGGGAAGTGCTTGGTCAGGCCGCTGACGTCCAGGAGCGTTTCCGCGTTGCTCATGATGGTGAAGTCCTGTCTCTTGTACGTCAGTTGTGCCGGATTGCGGCGGATTCGGCGAACAGCTCCTTGCGCTGCTCCTTGGGCAGGTGGCAGGCGGACCCGCGGCCGTTCAGGACGGCGAGCACCGGCTGCTCCGAGGAGCACAGCCCGCCCTCGACCTTCTCGACGAAGGCGCACCGCGGGTGGAAGCGGCAACCGGTGGGCGGGTTGAGCAGCGAGGGCGGCGAGCCGGGGATCGGCTCCAGCGGCACGTCGACCGGTCCGTCCAGGCTCGGCATGGAGCTCATCAGGCCCAGCGTGTAGGGGTGCTGCGGGTCGCGCAGCACCTCCTCCTTCGTCCCGCGCTCCACGCACCGGCCGCCGTACATCACCAGGACGTCGTCCGCGATGTCGGCGATGACGCCGAGGTCGTGGGTGATGAAGACGATGGCGGTGCCGAACTCCTGCTGGAGGTCCTTGAGCAGGTCCATGATCTGCGCCTGGACCGTCACGTCGAGGGCCGTGGTCGGCTCGTCCGCGATGAGCAGCTCGGGGTCGCAGACCAGGGCCATGGCGATCATTGCGCGCTGGCGCATACCGCCGGAGAACTGGTGCGGGTAGTCGTCCACCCGGACCTCCGGCTGCGGGATGCCCACCCGGCGCAGCATCTCGATGGCCCGCGCCCGGGCCTCCTTCTTGGAGGCGCCGGTGTGCTTGCGGTACGTCTCGCCGATCTGCTTGCCGATGGTGTGGTACGGCGACAGCGAGGCCAGCGCGTCCTGGAAGATCATGGCCATCTTGTTGCCGCGCAACCGCTCCAGCTCCCGCTCGGTGGCGGTGAGCAGGTCCTTGTCGTCGAGGAGGATCTCGCCCTCGATCGAGGTGTGGTCCCGGTCGTGCAGGCCCAGGATCGTCAGGTTGGTGACCGACTTGCCGGAGCCCGATTCGCCGACGATGCCGAGCGTCTTGCCCTTGGCGAGGTCGAAGGAGAGCCCGTCGACGGCCTTGACGATGCCGTCCTCGGTGGAGAAGTGGACCTTCAGGTCCCTGACGGAGAGGAAGGGCTGCTGTTCGGTGCTCGTCACGGGGACGCTCCAGGAGGTGATGCGGGGGGTAGCCGGGTGGGGCGGTGGGAGGTGGCGACTACGGCGGCGGAGGTCAGGCGAGCCGGATCCGCGGGTCGATGAGGGCGTAGACCGCGTCGACGATGATGTTGAACATCACGATCGCGCCGGCCGCCAGCACGGTGACGCCGAGCAGCATGGGCAGGTCGCTCTTGAACACGGACTCGATCGCGAGCCGGCCGATGCCCTGGAGGCTGAAGGTCGTCTCGGTGATGATGGCGCCGCCGATCAGGACACCGAGGTCGACGCCGAAGATGGTGACGATGGGGCCCATCGCGCCGCGCCAGGCGAAGCGGAAGAAGACGTTGCGCTTCGACAGGCCCTTGGCCCGCGCGGTGCGCACGTAGTCCTCGCTGAGCTGCTCCACCATCTGGGAGCGCGTCATACGGGTGTAGTTGGCGGTGAAGATGATCGACAACGTCAGCCAGGGCAGCAGCAGGCCGGACACCCAGGCGACCGGGTCGTCGGTCAGCGGCGTGTACGACGGCTGGCTGAGGATGCCGAGCTCACCCACCAGGAAGAACATGGCGATGTAGCCGACGAAGTAGATCTGCAGCGAGGAGCCGAGCAGCGAGAGGGAGCTGGCGAACTTGTCCAGGAACTTGCCCTGCTTCGAGGCCGCGAGCATGCCGGTGCCGACGCCGATGATCAGGAAGAAGATGGCCGCGCCGAAGGCGAGCGACAGGGTCGTGGGCAGCCGGTCCATGATCGTGCCGAAGACGGGCTGACTGTTGGCGAACGAGTAGCCGAGGCACGGCGCCTCGCAGTTGCCGTAACCGGCGTAGTCGCGGCCCGCGAAGATACCGGAAAGCCAGTGCCAGTACTGCATGACGATCGACTCGTCGATGCCCAGGTTCTTCCGGATCTGCTCAAGGTTCTCCGGCGTGCAGTTCTTGCCGCAGGACATCATGGCGGGGTCGCGCGGTACGGCGTAGAAGAGCCAGAAGGTGATGGCGCTGATGATCAGCAGGATGACCAACGCACCGAAGACTCGGCGGACTAGGAAGCGGAACATGGGGCGTGACTTTCCGGACGGGGCGCCGTCGCCGGGGTGAGAGGGGGGTGGGCCTCAGGGGGGCGGCCATAAGGGTGGTGGCCGCCCCCCTGTGCGTCTGCGCGCTTACTTCTTGACGTAGAGCTTGCAGAGCGCGATGCAGGTGTTGCCGTAGTCGAACACGACGTTGCCGATCTTCGATCCGTACATCCAGTTGCGGATCGAGTGGTAGTCGGGCACGACGGCCGCGAGCTCCATGATCTGGCGGTCGATGGCGCCCCAGGCCTTGTTGGCCTCCTCCGCGTCCGCGATCTTGGACGCGGCGTTGATCGCCTTGTTCACGCTCGGGTCGTCCAGCTGGGCGTAGTTGCTGCGGCCGTTGCCGATGTTCTCGCCGCTCCAGCAGGGGTAGAAGACCGAGTAGCCGTTCGGCCAGTCCGGGCTCCAGCCGGCCGCGAACAGGTCGTAGCCGTTGTCGATCTTGCCGATCTGCGTGTAGAAGGTCGACTTGTCGAGCTGCTTGTTGACGACCTTGAAGCCCGCCGCCTCCAGCGCGTTCTTGATCGCGACGGCCTGCTTCAGCGCGTTGTCCGAGGTCTGGTACGCGATGACCAGCTTCTGGCCGACCTTGCCGGCCTCCTTCAGCAGCGCCTTGGCCTTCTCGGGGTCGCCGCCGGGCTTCTTGTCGACCCCGTACAGGTCGAACTCCTCGTGGCCGGGGGTCACCGGGCTGAGGATGGTGGTGGCCAGCTCGCTGGTGGAGGCGCCGCCGCGGATCGTCTGCAGCTGCTGGTGCGGCCAGGCCCAGTTGATGGCCTGACGGACCTTGACGTCCTTGATGCGGGTGGTGTTGATCGGCCAGTAGTAGGTGACCGTGTCCACCGCGGTGAGGACGCGCTTCTTCAGGTTCGGGTCGGTGAGCACCTTGGCGATGCGCTCCGGCGCGACCTCGTTGAAGATCGCCATGGCCTGCTGGTCCTCGCCCGAGTCGGCGATGAAGCGGTCGGTGGCGGCCAGCGGCTGGTAGCCGAACCGGAACTGGTACTCGTCCGGGTAGGCGTTGCGGATGGCGTCCGTCTTCGGGTCCCAGTGCTCGTTGCGCACGTACGTCAGGGACTTGCCGACGCTGCGCTCCTTGATCTTGTAGGGACCGCAGGAGAACGGGCGCTGGTCGTACTTCTGCTTGTTGTCCTTCGCCTTGGGCACGAGGGAGTAGCCGCGCATGGCCAGCGTGAAGTTGAAGTCGGCGCGAGCCTCGTTGAGGCGGAAGGTGATGGTCTTGCCGTCGATCTCGATGGAGTCGAGCTGCTTGCCGTCGTACGGGCCCTTGTACTTGTCGCCGCCGACGAGGAACTGCTGCACGTAGCGCGGGCCCTCGGTGACGAAGTCCGCGAAGAGGCGCTCGAAGGTGTGGCGGACGTCGTCCATGGAGAGGTCGGAGCCGTCCTCCCACTTCACGCCGTCCTTGATGGTGAACGACCAGGTCTTGCCGCCGTCCTTCATCGTGCCGGCGTCGGTGGCGACGTCGCCGACCAGGGTGCAGCCGCCCTTGTCGTCGAGCTTGTAGCCGGTCAGACCGCGCATGATCGGCACGGTGATGGCGCCCTCGGTGGAGACGTAGATCTGCGCCGGGTCCATGTGGTCCATGTCGAACTGGTCGAGCGAGTGGACGATCCCGCCCTTCACCGCGCCCTTGACCTCGGGCGCCGGACCGGTCGAGTCGGCCTTCGTGCCGACGAGGATCTCGACGGTCTTGGTGCCGCTGACCTTCGGGCCGTCGCTCTTGCCGCCGCCGCCCTTGTTGTCGCTGCCGCCACAGGCGGTCAGGACCGAGGAGGAGGCCGCGACGACACCGGTCGCTATGAGGAAGTTTCTGCGGGAGAAAGCCATGGTGAACCTACCAAGGGTGGTCATACGGGACGGAGATGGCCGGCCGGACTCCTGTGTACGGACCGGGGACAGAACGGATCAGCGCTTGGTCTTCGGGTCGAGCGCGTCGCGCACCGAGTCGCCGAGCAGGTTGAAGGCGAGGACGAAGATCACCATGGAAAGGCCCGGGAAGAGCATGAAGGTGAGGTCCTCGGTGTAGAACTGGGCGCCTCGCTGGATCATGACGCCCCAGTCCGGCGTCGGGTCGATCATGCCGACGCCGAGGAATGCCAGCCCCGCCTCGGCGGTGACGAACATCGGCAGCATCAGCGTGGTCTGGATGATGATCGGAGTCCAGAGGTTCGGCAGCAGCTCCTTGAAGACGATGCGCCAAGGAGACGCGCCCGTGACCTTCGCGGCCTCCACGAACTCCCGCTCGCGCAGCCCGAGCACCTGACCGCGCAGCAGTCGGGCGAGGGAGGCCCAGCCGAAGCCGGACAGCACGATGATCAGGGAGATGGCGCGCAGGGAGGTCGGGATGTTCTCGTCCGGCGCGACGAACAGGCCGTAGATGACCGGCATGAACGCGATGAAGAACAGCGTGGACGGGAACGACAGCAGGATGTCG
Source organism: Streptomyces sp. KPB2 (assembly GCF_003950055.1). Lineage (NCBI taxonomy): Bacteria > Bacillati > Actinomycetota > Actinomycetes > Kitasatosporales > Streptomycetaceae > Streptomyces > Streptomyces sp. KPB2. The sequence goes on along the minus strand of NZ_CP034353.1, from coordinate 2,965,333 downwards.
ATGAGCCGGCCGACGAAGTAGTCCGTCTTGCCGCCCAGGTAGCCCGCCGTGGTGCCGATGACGACGCCGAGGATGGCCGTGACCACCGTGGCGGCCAGCGCGAGGCCCAGCGAGGTCCGGATGCCGTAGAGCAGGAAGGTGAACACGTCCCGGCCGAGCTGCGGCTCGATGCCGAACCAGAACTCCGAGCTCATACCGCCGTTGGGGCCGGCCGGGTAGGAGAAGGCGTCGAGCAGCTCGGGTCGCTGGCTGGCGTACGTGGTGTACGGGTCCTTGCCGTACAGCTTGGCGATGAGGGGCGCCGCGAGCGCGATCACGAAGAAGAAGATCACGATGCACGCCGATATGACGCCCGTGCGGTCGCGCTTGAAGCGCTTCCAGGCCAGTCGGCCCGGCGAACGGCTCTCGCTGCCCTTGGGGGTGGCGGGCGTGGGTGACTTGTCGACGGTTTCGTCGGTCACCTCGAGCGGGGCGGCCGCTGATGGAGTTGGGGGGGTCATGGTGCTCCTGGCCCAGAGGAGGGTCTGATGACTCCGCAGGGCGTCCCCCTACGGGCTACGCCGGACTTTTTCAACGCAATTCGTTCAAGGTCAATAAAATCTGGCTTGAGTTGACTTTCTCTTTACCTTCTTTACTCGCCCTTGGTCGTTCCGTAGTTACGCGTGTAGCGCCTTGTGATCGATCCGTGCCTTACATCGGGCGAACTGGACTACTCGGGCAAGGCGTTCGTTATGCGGACGTGGGGTGGTCGGAATGCGTACACCGAAGGTTCGCAATCCAACGGTTTCGCATCGGATGGTGAAGATCCGTTGCGTCGTGCGTTCAAGATCCTTTACGGCGGGGGAGCGGGGTGGCCCTCGTCGGCGCCCCGGCCGCCGCACCGCGGGTGTGGGGTTCCTCCAAAGGGAGGTATGCGTGTGCGAGGTGCCCCTTTTGCCCTGATGCTGACCGGTAATGGATCAGCGGACGAGTCAGCGAACGAGCCGGACGAGTCAGGGCACGAGGAGGCACTCCATGCGCGGAGCCACGCACGCCAAATGGGCCGCTTGCGCGGCGGCGGTAGTCCTCGCGGCGACGGCCTGCGGCGGCGGGGGCGGGGACGGCGGCAGCGGCGGGGACGGCGGAGGGGTGCTCAGCTCCTCCTGGGGCGACCCCCAGAACCCGCTGGAGCCGGCCAACACCAACGAGGTGCAGGGCGGCAAGGTCCTCGACATGATCTTCCGGAATCTGAAGAAGTACGACCCCGACACCGGCGAGGCACAGAACATGCTCGCCGAGAAGATCGAGACCTCCGACTCGCAGAACTTCACCGTCACCGTCAAGGACGGCTGGACCTTCAGCAACGGCGAGAAAGTCACCGCCCAGTCCTTCGTGGACGCCTGGAACTACGGCGCGAGCCTGAAGAACAACCAGCGCAACGCCTACTTCTTCGCCTACATCGACGGCTACGACAAGGTGCACCCCGAGAGCGGCTCGCAGAGCGCCGACACGCTCTCCGGGCTGAAGGTGACCGGCCCGCGCACCTTCACCGTCAAGCTCAGCCAGAAGTTCTCCACGTTCCCCGACACCCTCGGCTACCCGGCCTTCGCACCCCTGCCCAAGGCGTTCTTCGACGACCACGACGCCTGGCTGAAGAAGCCGATCGGCAACGGCCCGTACCAGGTCGACAACTACACCCGCGGCTCGCAGATGTCCCTGCGCAAGTGGGACGACTACCCCGGCCCGGACAAGGCGCAGAACGGCGGCGTGGACCTCAAGGTCTACACCGACAACAACACCGCCTACACTGACCTGATCGCGGGCAACCTCGACCTCGTCGACGACGTGCCCGCCTCCCAGCTCAAGAACGTCAAGAACGACCTCGGCGACCGGTACATCAACACCCCCGCCGGCATCATCCAGACCCTCGCCTTCCCGTTCTACGACAACGACTGGAACAAGCCCGGCTCCGAGAAGGTCCGCAAGGGCCTGTCCATGGCCATCGATCGCAAGCAGATCACCGACACCATCTTCCAGCAGACCCGCACCCCGGCCACCGACTGGACCTCGCCGGTCCTCGGCAAGGACGGCGGCTACAAGCCGGGCCTGTGCGGCGACGCCTGCGAGTACAACCCCGAAGAGGCCAAGAAGCTGGTCAAGGAGGGCGGCGGACTCCCCGGCGGCCAGGTCAAGATCACGTACAACGCCGACACCGGCTCCCACAAGCAGTGGGTCGACGCGGTCTGCAACTCCATCAACAACGCCCTGGACAACGACCGCGCCTGTGCCGGCAACCCGGTCGGCACCTTCGCCGACTTCCGCAACCAGATCACCGACCAGAAGATGAGCGGCCCCTTCCGCGCCGGCTGGCAGATGGACTACCCGCTCATCCAGAACTTCCTCCAGCCGCTCTACTACACCAACGCCTCCTCCAACGACGGCAAGTGGTCCAACCAGAAGTTCGACGACCTGGTCGACAAGGCCAACGCCGAGACCGACACCGCCAAGGCCGTGGGCCTCTTCCAGCAGGCCGAGGAAGTCCTCAGGGACGAGATGGGGGCCATCCCGCTCTGGTACCAGAACGGCAGCGCCGGCTACTCCGACCGGCTCTCCGACGTCAAGCTCAACCCGTTCAGCGTCCCGGTCTACAACGAGATCAAGGTCGGCTGAGGGGGCGGGCGCGATGGGACGCTACGTCGTCCGGCGGCTGCTCCAGATGATCCCGGTCTTCATCGGGGCCACGCTGCTGATCTTCCTGATGGTCAACGTGATGGGCGACCCCATCGCGGGGCTGTGCGGCGACCGGGAGTGCGACCCGGCGACGGCCGCGCAGCTGCGGCACGAGTTCGGCCTCGACCAGCCCGTGTGGCAGCAGTACGCGACCTACATGGGCAACGTCTTCACCGGCGACTTCGGCACCGCCTTCAACGGCCAGCCGGTCACCGAGCTGATGGGCACGGCGTTCCCGGTCACCATCCGGCTGACCATCGTCGCGATCCTCTTCGAGATCATCGTCGGCATCGTCCTCGGCGTTGTCACCGGCCTGCGCCGCGGCCGGCCCGTCGACACCGGGGTGCTGCTCCTCACCCTCGTCGTCATCTCCGTCCCCACCTTCGTCACCGGCCTGCTGCTCCAGCTGCTGCTCGGCGTCAAGTGGGGCTGGATCGACCCGGCCGTCTCCTCCGAGGCGGCCTTCGGCGAGCTGATCGTCCCCGGCCTGGTCCTCGCCTCGGTCTCGCTGGCCTACGTCACCCGGCTGACCCGCACCTCCATCGCGGAGAACCGGCGCTCCGACTACGTCCGCACCGCCATCGCCAAGGGGCTGCCCCGCCACCGGGTCATCACCCGGCACCTGCTGCGCAACTCCCTCATCCCCGTCGTCACCTTCATCGGCACCGACATCGGCGCCCTGATGGGCGGCGCCATCGTCACCGAGCGGATCTTCAACATCCACGGCGTCGGCTACCAGCTCTACCAGGGCATCCTGCGCCAGAACACCCAGACCGTGGTCGGCTTCGTCACCGTCCTGGTCCTCGTCTTCCTCGTCGCCAACCTCGTCGTCGACCTCCTGTACGCCGTACTCGACCCGAGGATCCGCTATGCCTGATCAGGAGCCCTACGAGCCCGAACGCGCCGTCGCCGGCACCGGCATGGGCGGCACGATGGACCTCGGCGCCAGCGAGGCGATCACGCTGGAACAGCCGCCCGGACCGGACGGCGCCGACCCGAAGGAAAAGCCCCGCAGCCTGTGGTCCGACGCCTGGCACGACCTGCGCCGCAACCCCGTCTTCATCATCTCGGCCCTGGTGATCCTCTTCCTGATCGTCATCTCCCTCTGGCCGTCCCTCATCGCCTCCGGCAGCCCGCTCAAGTGCGACCTGGCCAAGGCCCAGGAGGGCTCCCAGCCCGGTCACCCGTTCGGCTTCAACGGCCAGGGCTGCGACGTCTACACCCGCACCGTCTACGGCGCCCGCACCTCGGTGGCGGTCGGCATCCTCGCCACCCTCGGCGTCGCCGTCCTCGGCAGCGTCCTCGGCGGCCTCGCCGGGTTCTTCGGCGGCGCCGGGGACGCGGTCCTGTCCCGCATCACCGACATCTTCTTCGCGATCCCGGTCGTCCTGGGCGGCCTGGTCCTGCTCTCCGTCATCACCAGCAACACCGTCTGGCCGGTCATCGGCTTCATCGTGCTGCTGGGCTGGCCGCAGATCTCCCGCATCGCCCGCGGCTCCGTCATCACCGCCAAGCAGAACGACTACGTCCAGGCGGCCCGCGCCCTGGGCGCCTCCAACTCCCGCCTCCTGCTGCGCCACATCGCGCCCAACGCCATCGCCCCCGTCATCGTCGTGGCGACCATCGCGCTCGGCACCTACATCTCCCTGGAGGCGACCCTGTCCTTCCTCGGCGTCGGCCTCAAGCCGCCCAGCGTCTCCTGGGGCATCGACATCTCCTCCGCCGCCCCCTACGTGCGCAACGCCCCGCACGCCCTGCTCTGGCCCTCCGGAGCCCTCGCCATCACCGTCCTCGCGTTCATCATGCTCGGCGACGCGGTGCGCGACGCCCTCGACCCGAAGCTGAGGTGAGCCGCCGCATGCTGCTCGAAGTGCGCGACCTGCACGTGGAGTTCCACACCCGCGACGGCGTCGCCAAGGCCGTCAACGGCGTCAGCTACGGCGTGGACGCGGGCGAGACCCTCGCGGTGCTCGGCGAGTCCGGCTCCGGCAAGTCCGTCACCGCCCAGACGATCATGGGCATCCTCGACATCCCGCCGGGCAGGGTCACCGCGGGGGAGATCCTCTTCGAGGGCCGGGACCTGCTGAAGCTGAAGGAGGAGGAACGCCGGAAGGTCCGCGGCGCCGAGATGGCGATGATCTTCCAGGACGCGCTGTCCTCGCTGAACCCCGTCCTGACCGTCGGCGCCCAGCTCGCCGAGATGTTCACCGTGCACCGCGGCATGTCCCGCAAGGACGCCCACGCCAAGGCCGTCGAGCTGATGGACCGGGTGCGCATCCCGGCCGCGAAGGAGCGGGTGAAGCAGTACCCGCACCAGTTCTCCGGCGGTATGCGCCAGCGCATCATGATCGCGATGGCGATGGCCCTGGAACCCAAGCTGATCATCGCCGACGAACCGACCACCGCGCTCGACGTCACCGTCCAGGCCCAGGTCATGGACCTGCTCGCGGAGCTCCAGCGCGAGCTGCACATGGGGCTCATCCTCATCACCCACGACCTCGGTGTGGTCGCCGACGTCGCGGACAAGATCGCGGTCATGTACGCGGGCCGCATCGTGGAGACGGCCCCGGTCCACGACATCTACAAGGCACCCGCCCACCCGTACACCCGCGGCCTCCTGGAATCCATCCCGCGCCTCGACCAGAAGGGCCAGGAGCTCTACGCCATCAAGGGCCTGCCGCCCAACCTCACCCGCATCCCGCCCGGCTGCGCCTTCCACCCCCGCTGCCCGATGGCCCAGGACGTCTGCCGCACCGACGTACCGCCCCTGTACGACGTGACGGAGTCCGACGCCGAGCGGGGCAGCGCCTGCCACTTCTGGAGGGAGTGCCTGCATGGCTGAGACCACCGAGCCGATCCTCGAAGTCCGCGGCCTGGTCAAGCACTATCCGCTGACCTCCGGCATCCTCTTCAAGAAGCAGGTCGGCGCGGTCAAGGCCGTCGACGGCGTGGACTTCGAACTGGCCCGCGGCGAGACCCTCGGCATCGTCGGCGAGTCCGGCTGCGGCAAGTCCACGGTCGCCAAGATGCTGGTCAACCTGGAGAAGCCGACGGCCGGCGAGATCCGCTACAAGGGCGAGGACATCACCCGCCTGTCGGGCAGGGCCCTGAAGTCCGTACGCCGGAACATCCAGATGGTCTTCCAGGACCCCTACACCTCCCTCAACCCCCGCATGACGGTCGGCGACATCATCGGCGAGGCCTACGACATCCACCCCGAGGTGGCCCCCAAGGGCGACCGGCGGAAGCGGGTCCAGGACCTGCTGGACGTGGTCGGCCTGAACCCGGAGTACATCAACCGCTACCCCCACCAGTTCTCCGGCGGCCAGCGCCAGCGCATCGGCATCGCCCGGGGTCTGGCGCTGCGCCCCGAGATCATCGTCGCCGACGAGCCGGTCTCGGCCCTCGACGTGTCCGTGCAGGCCCAGGTGATCAACCTGATGGGCCGCCTCCAGGACGAGTTCGACCTCTCCTACATCTTCATCGCCCACGACCTGTCGATCGTCCGGCACATCTCGGACCGGGTCGGCGTGATGTACCTGGGCCGCATCGTGGAGACGGGCCGGGACGCGGAGATCTACGACCATCCGACCCACCCGTACACCCAGGCGCTGCTGTCCGCCGTCCCGGTGCCCGACCCGGAGGCCCGGGAGCACCGGGAGCGGATCATCCTGACCGGCGACGTGCCGTCCCCGACCAACATTCCCTCCGGCTGCCGCTTCCGCACCCGCTGCTGGAAGGCGCGGGAGCGGTGCGCGCTGGAGGTGCCGGCGCTGGCCGTCCCCGCCGAGTTCCGGGGCGTCTCCGGACCCGCGGCCCACGACTCGGCGTGCCACTTCGCGGAGGAGAAGCGGGTGGTGCCGCCGGAGGAGCCCGGGACGGCCGAACCGCCCGGGCCGCCCGGAGACCGGGGCCCGGGCGGTTCGCACCGGGAGGACGCCGAGGGCGCGTGACCTACGCCGGTGCGGGCAACGACCGCGTGAGGAAGTCCACCTGGAGCAGCAGCAGGTTCTCGGCGACGGACTCCTGCGGGGTCATGTGCGTGACGCCGGACAGCGGCAGCACCTCGTGCGGCCGCCCGGCGGCCAGCAGCGCGGAGGACAGGCGCAGCGAGTGGGCGACCACCACGTTGTCGTCCGCCAGCCCGTGGATGACCATCATGGGCCGGTGCGGCTCGACGGCGTCGACCAGCCCGGCGTCGTCGATCACCGAGTTGCGGCGGTAGACGTCCGGCTGCTCGCCGGGGTCGCCGAGGTACCGCTCCTCGTAGTGGGTGTCGTAGAGCCTGAGGTCGGTGACCGGGGCGCCGACCACGGCGGCGTGGAAGACGTCCGGCCGGCGCAGCACCGCGAGCGCCGCCAGGTAGCCGCCGAAGGACCACCCCCGGATGGCGACCCGGTTCAGGTCCAGCGGGAAGTCGGCGGCGAGGGCCTGGAGGGCGTCCACCTGGTCCTGGAGCACGACGGCGGCCACGTCGTCCTTGACGGCCTTCTCCCAGGCGGGGGAGCGCCCCGGAGTGCCCCGCCCGTCGGCGACGACCACGGCGAACCCCTGGTCGGCGAACCACTGGGAGGTGAGGTGGGCGTTGTGCGCGGCGACGACGCGCTGGCCGTGCGGTCCACCGTAGGGGTCGAGGAGGACGGGGAGGGGGGCGTCACCGTGGTAGTCCGTTGGCATAAGCACGGCGCACGGGACACGCCGTGCGCCCCCCTGAGTGAGGGTCACGCGCGGGGACAAACCGGGGTCTTCCGCATACGAGGCGACGGTCGCCGCCGGCTTCCCGTCCCGCAGCACCTGGACCCGCGCCCCGGGCCGGTCGAGGGTGGCGGACACGAGGACGGTCACGCCCCCCGCGCGCACCGCCGAGTGCACGCCGGGCTCCTGCGACAGGCGCTCCACACCGAGTTCGTTCACCCGGTACACGTGCACCTCGCCGATCTCGTCCTCGGCCGCCTCCTCGCCCGCCGAGGCCGAGACCAGCACGTCGTCGGCGCCGACGTCCAGCACCGCCCGCAGGTGCAACTGGGCTCCGGTGAGCGGACGTTCACCGACCGCCAGCACCCGGGCACCGCCCTCGTCGGCGATCCGCACCAGCTGCCCCGAGGGGCTCCAGCAGGGCGCACCGGGGAAGAGTTCCAGCCAAGTTGGATCTTCATCGGCGTGCACCATCCGGGTCGTGCCGGACTCGGTGTCCACCGCCAGGTAGAGCTGGCTGCGCTGGTCGCGCGCCTGTACGAGAAGCAGTGGCGCACCCGCCGCTGACCAGTGCACTCGCGCCAGATACGGATACCGGGCCCGGTCCCAGAGAACCTCCGTGCGCCCCCCGTCGAGATCGACGACGAACAGCCGTACGTCCGCGTTCGGGGTGCCCGCCGCCGGATAGGGCACGTGGTGTGGATCACGTTCGGGGTGGGCCGGGTCGGAGATCCACCAGCGTTGCACCGGCGTGTCGTCCACGCGCGCCACCAGCAGCCGGTCCGACTCCGGGCTCCACCAGAAGCCCCGGCTGCGGGCCATCTCCTCGGCCGCGACGAACTCGGCGAGCCCGTACGTGACGCCCTCGCCGTCCGCCTCGGCCAGCGCCCTGTCACCGTCCCCCTCGGCGCCCACGACGCGCAGGGCGCCTCCGGCGACGTAGGCGATGTGCCGGCCGTCGGGGGAGGGGCGGGGGTCGATCACCGGCCCGGGGACGGACAGTTCGCGGGCGGTGCCGACCCGCAGCTCGGCCGCGAAAAGCCGCCCCGACAGCGCGAATGAGGCCAGCTCGACCGCCGCGTCGGTGGCGTAGCCGACGATCCCGGCACCGCCCTCGCGGCTGCGCTCACGCCGGGCCCGTTCCTCGGGCGACAGGCGCTCCTGGGCGCCGCCGAGCAGGGCGCGCGGGTCGGCGGCGACGCGCTCCCCGCCCTTCTCGATGTCGAGGATCCACAGTGCGTTGGCCCGGTCCGTACCGGTGCCGGAGCGCAGGAAGGCGACCCGTGAACCATCGGGTGCCACGGTGAACGAACGCGGCGCGCCGAGCGTGAACCGCTGGGTGCGGGCGTGCCGTTTGGGGAAGGAGTCGGACTCGGTCGTCATGCCATGACCATATTGGCCATGCGCCCCCTTGTGCGGCCGTGCGCCGAGAGATGCGCGCGCACGGATAGTTATGATCACTAGCGCATAGTGGGTATCAACCAGGTGCCCGCTGCGTGGATTTATCTGCCCCGAGCTCCGACTGCGACCGACCCCCCCATGTCCCTGGGCCCATTGGAGGTGAGCCGCCGTGGCACTCTCGATTTCGGCGGTTGTGCTGCTGGCGATCATCGTCTTCCTGCTCGTCAAGAAGTCAGGCTTGAAGGCGGGGCATGCGGTGGTGTGCATGCTCCTCGGCTTCTACCTGGCCTCCTCGACGATCGCACCCACGATCAGCGAGCTGACGACCAACATCGCGGGGATGATCGGAAGCATCAACTTCTGACCGTGCCGGCCACGAAGCGGACCCAGGCCTCCGGCGCCAGCGCGAGCCGGGGGCCGGCGTCCGGCCGGTTCTTCGAGTCGCGGACGTGAACGGTGTCGGGGTCGAGGGCGACCTCTACGCAGGAGTCCGTTTCCGCACCGCTGCTGTAGCTGCTCTTGGACCACACCAGTCCTGTGGACGAGGACGTGCGGATCATGTCTCCCCCAGCAGTTGCTCGATGAAGGCAGCCGACTCACGCGGGGTGAGGGCCTGCGCCCGGATGATGCCATACCGCAGTTCGAGGATACGGACCTGCCTGAGGTCGGTCACCGGGCGGCCGTTGGCGACGCCAGGGGAGCGGCCGACCGCTGTGCCGTCCTCGAACTTCAGGACCTCGATGCCGCCGTCCACCCCGGCGTGCTCCTCGCGGTCCATCGGCATGACCTGGATCTCGACGTTCGGCAACTGCCCGAGCATCAGCAGGTGTTCCAGCTGCCGCCGTACCACCTCGGTTCCCCCGAGCCGCCGCCGGAGCGTCCACTCGTCCTGCACGAAACCGAGTTCGGGCGCCGGGTCGCGCTCGAAGACGGCTTTGCGAGCTGTACGCGCGGCCACGCCCCGCTCGATCTCGTCCTCCGGGTAACGAGGCCGCCGCATGCGGAACAGCGCTCGGGCGTACTCGGGCGTCTGCAGGAGGCCGTGCACGTTCACCGGGTCGTAGAGCTGCAGCTCCACCGCCCGCGCCTCCATCTGCGCGAGATCCCGCACCTTCTTCGGATACCGGACCTTCTTCACGTCCTCCTTCATCGCCGCGACGATCCCGCCGGCGGCCAGCACCTCGTCCGCCCTGTCCAGGTACTCGGGGCGCGGGATCCGCCTGCCGCCTTCGACCTTGTACACGAGGTCCTCCCCGTACCCGATCGCCACCGCGAAGTCCGGAGCCCGCATCCCCGCCGCCTCCCGGCGCAGCCGGAGCTGCCGCCCCACCGTGGCGATCACGGCCAGGGCCCAGTCGTCGTCCGGGTCCACCTCCCACCCCGGCTCGTCGACCTGGTCCGTCCCGGCGTCCACCGACATGTCGCACCCCTCCTCGCTCCCGCGTCGCACGGCCGTGCCCTACCCGGAACAACGCCGACGACAGCGCCGACGGCACTGGACAAGGCCCGGACAGTTCCGTACGGCCCGTGCGGGCGTGAGCACGGGGTCCGGGCCTCATAGGGTGGGGGCATGACGGATCTCCCCGGCCGGCGTCTGCTGCTGGTGCACGCGCACCCGGACGACGAGTCGATCAACAACGGCGTCACCATGGCCCGGTATGCGGCCGAGGGCGCGCACGTGACGCTGGTGACCTGCACCCTCGGTGAGCGGGGCGAGGTCATTCCGCCCGGGCTCGCCCATCTGTCCGGCGCCGCCCTGGGCGGTCACCGCAGGGGCGAGCTGGCGGACGCGATGCGCGCGCTCGGCGTCGACGACTTCCGGCTGCTCGGTGGGCCGGGGCGGTTCGCCGACTCCGGGATGATGGGGCTGTCCGACAACGACGACCCCGGCTGCCTGTGGCAGGCCGACGTCGACGCGGCCGCCACCCTGCTCGTGGACGTCATCCGCGAGGTGCGCCCCCAGGTGCTCGTCACCTACGACCCGAACGGCGGCTACGGCCACCCCGACCACATCCAGGCCCACCGCATCGCCATGCGCGCGGTGGAACTGGCGGCCGAGGCCGGGTGCCCCGTCGCCAAGGTCTACTGGAACCGCGTGCCGCGCTCCCACATCGAGGACGCCTTCGCCCGGCTCCGGGACGAGCTGCCCGGACTGCCGTTCGACAAGGCGGCCGAGGTCGAGGACGTACCGGGCGTCGTCGACGACGCGCTGGTCACCACCGAGATCCGCGGCGACGGCACCCCGTACGCCGCCGCCAAGGCCGCCGCGATGCGCGCGCACGCCACCCAGGTCACGGTCGCCGAACCGTACTTCGTCCTCTCCAACGACCTGGCCCAGCCCCTCCTCACCACCGAGTACTACGAACTGGTGCGCGGCGAGCGGGGCGCCGGCGACGGACGCGAGAGCGACCTGTTCGCCGGGGTCACCGCGACCCCGGAGCACGGGGTGGCCCCGTGAGCGGCCGCAACGAGCCCGCGGGCTCCGCACTCGCCCAGCCGCTGCGCCCGCCCTCGGCCGGCCGGGCCCTCCTGTACGTGGTGCTCTTCGTGCTCGGGGCCGTCATCGGCGCCGCGGGCGCGCTGTTGCAGCCGGCCTGGTTCCCGGGCGGGCTGCTGCTCGCCCTGGCCGCCGAGGCGGGACTGTGCCTCGGGGCGGGCCGCGCCGTGGGGCGCCGGGGCGGGGCCGTCGCACCCGCCCTCGGCTGGGCGCTCGCCGCGGTGCTGCTCACCGCCAGCCGGCCGGAGGGCGACTTCCTCTTCGCCGCCGGTGCCGGGTCCTACCTCTTCCTGCTCGGCGGGATCGCCGTCGCTGTGATCTGCGCCACCCTCGCGCCGGTGCGGCAACCGGACGGCGACTCCACCCGACTTCGCAAGTGACGTACCGCTTCGCCGTGCCGCGGGCGTGCGGGTCCCGTGTGGGTTTCCCCGGCGGTCACGGGATACGCGTGAGAAGTGGCCAGTATGGTGGTGCGCGCCGCCGAGCCGCCCGCTGATGGCGTGACGGGCGGCGGAGCCAATCGGGAGAACCTGCCTTGAGTCGTGAAACTGACAGTTCGTCCTCCGGGCCGCACGGGCGCGGCGGAGCCGCATACCCCTCGGGCACCCCGCCCTACGGGACACCCACGGCTTCCGACGCCGGTGCGGACGCGGGCCGTTCGGCCACGCGGCCGGAGGAGCGCAAGACCGAGACGACGCTGACGACCCGGATCCGGATCAACATCCCCGGGTCGCGGCCCATCCCGCCGGTCGTCGTGCGCAAGCCCGTCACGGACGGCGAGGACGCCGCGGCCGACGGCGCGGAGGCCACCACGACGGGTGAGCGGCCCGCGCCGGCGTCGAGCGCCGCCGCGCCCGCGGGCGGCGCCCCCGAGGCCCCCGCCGAGCCCGCTCAGTCCGCCCAGCCCGCCGAGGAGAAGCCGACCAGCGACTGGTTCGCGCCCCGCAAGTCGGGTCAGGGCAAGGGCACTCCAGGTGGCGGTTCCACCAACGGGGCCGGTCTGCCGGGCGGTTCGCCGGCGCCCGCCGCGGGTCCGGGAGCCACCGGTGCGCCGGGCACCCGGGGCACGGGTCCCGCGGGTGCTTCCGGTGCCGGTGCGCGACCGGGCGGCGGGAGTGGCCGTCCCGGTGGCGTCGTCGGCTCCATGAGCGCACCCGGCGCCGCCCGCTCCGGTGCGACCGGCGGGCCCGTGGCGCCCGGCCACGGCGGCGGCACCGGTTCCTTCGACGTGACCGAGGCGCTGGCGGCCGGCCCGCTGGGCGGCATCGGCAACGGCAACGGCTCCCGGCCGGGCGCCGGGGGCGAACCGGGCCGCGACGACCGGCCGGACTTCGCGGGGGAGCGCGGCACCGACCAGGGCCCCGGCGCTTCCGGCGGGCAGCACAACGGCCTGAACGGACAGTCCCCGTACGGCGTCGGACCCCAGGGCCCCGCCGGTCCGACGAGCGGCCCGGCCACCGGCGACAGCCGGCTGACGCCGCCCCCGGCCGGCGATCTCGGCGGCCCCGGGGCTCCGGGCGGGCAGCGCGAGGCCGCCCCGAACGGCCTGCGCGGCCCGGGGAGCCTCGGTGGTCCCGGCGGCCCGGGTGGCCCCGGCAGGCCGGCGGGTCCCGACGCGACCCGCCCCGGCCCCGGCGGCGGGCTCAGCGACGACACCGCGATCCTCACCCCGCAGCGGCCGGCTCCCCCCGGCATGGGCAACCCGGACAACGTCTCCGGCAACACCGTCACCAGCGGTATCCCCGTCGTACCGGGCGGGCGCGACGAGCCGTTCCGGGCCGCGCCCGGCGACGGACCGCTCCCGCACACGCCGCCCAAGCTGCCCGAGCCGGTCTCCGCGCCCCCGGCGAGCTCCGCCAAGCCCGCCAAGAAGAAGGGGCGCAAGAAGCTCCCGCTGCTCGTCGGCGGCCTGGTCGTGGTCGCCGGTGTCACCTACGGCGCCGGCCTGCTCATGAACCGCTCCGACGTGCCCAAGGGCACCACCGTGCTCGGCGTCGACATCGGCGGCGGCACCCGCGACGACGCCGTGGAGAAGCTGGACAAGGCCCTCGGCGCCCGCGCGGCCAAGCCGCTCAAGCTCACCGTGGGCGGCGACACCGTCTCCCTCAAGCCCGACCAGGCGGGTCTCCAGCTCGACACACAGGCCACGGCCAGCAACGCGGCGACGAGCGACTACAACCCGATGTCCGTGATCGGTTCCCTCTTCGGCCAGAAGCGGGTCGTCGAGCCGGTCATGCCCGTCGACGAGGAGAAGCTGCACGCCGCCCTGGAGGACGCCGCCGGCGGGGCCGGTTCGGTGACCGAGGGCACGATCAAGTTCGAGTCCGGCAAGGCCGTCCCCGTGTACGGCAAGGCCGGCAAGGGCATAGACGTCGCCAAGTCGACCGAGGCCGTGCAGGCGGCTTACCGCACCCAGGTGGAGACGGGCACCGCCACCGGGGTGAACGTGCCGACGACCACCAAGCAGCCCACGGTCTCCAAGGCCGAGGTCGACCGGATGATGAAGGAGTTCGCCGAGCCGGCGATGTCGGCCCGCGTGACCGTGCAGACGGACCCGGCCCACTCGATTCCGCTCAGCCCCGAGAAGTCGCTGTGGAAGTTCCTGAGGGTCACGGCCGTCGACGGCAAACTGGTCGACAAGCCCGACCTGAACGCCCTCAAGGAGCTCTACGGCCAGACCTTCGACGGCGTGCTCATCACCCGCGCCAACGGTGACAAGACGCCCGTCACCCCGCAGGACGTCTACGGCGCCATGCGCCAGGCCCTGAAGAGCAAGACAGACCGGGTGGCGGTCATCGACACCAACCCGAGCTGACACGAGCCACGACTGCGACAGGGGCTCCCGGCACCCGCGGGGCGCCCCTGCCGCACACCTGCGGGCAATCGTGCCGCTGGGGCGATGGGGGTCCCCCCGCTCGAGCGAAGCCGAGAGTGGGGGAGGGTGGGCGCAGGCGGCGCCCTGTCAGCGCGGGCAAGCGCCCCCACCCGGCGCCCCCACGGTCAGTTCAGCATCGCCCGAGCCGCCCGCGCCTCCCCCCGCACCTCCTCCGCGACCGCCTCGTCCACCGCCGACACCACCTCGGCGTACGCCTCCAACTCCCCGGCCCCCGCCAGGAACTCCCCCCGCTGCACCAGCAACCGCGCCCGCTCGTACCGCAACCGGGCCGCATGCGCCGGCAACAGCAGCGCCAGGTCGATCGCCCACAGTCCCACCGCCGACTGCTCCGGCCGCCCCGCCGCCCACGCCCGGATGTTGTTCAGCACCCGGGACACCACCTCCAACGGCGCGGCGGGTTCCAGCATCGAAGGCCGCAACTCCGCCCCCGTCGCCCCGGCGACCAGCACCTCCGCGTCCTTCCCGCCGAGCAGCCGCCCTCCGTCGAACGGGTCGACGAGCACCCGTTCCCCGGCCGCCGCGTCCTCGGCCCCGAGCCCGACCACGAAGTGCCCCGGCAGCGCGACCCCGTACACCGGTGCCCCCGCCCGCCGGGCCACCTCCAGCCACACCACCGACAGCAGGATCGGCAGCCCGCGCCGCCGCCGCAGCACCTCGTGCAGCAACGACGACTCCAGCCGCTGGTAGTCCGCTGCGACCCCGTGGAAGCCGTACCGCTCGCCGAGCAGGTCCCGCAGCGCCTCGGCCCAGGCCCGCGGCGTACCCGGCCGGAACGGCAGCTCACCGGCCAGCCGGTCCAGCTCCACCTGCGCGGCGTCCAGTCCCGCCTCGTCCAGCGCCCCGTCCGCCTCCGCGCCCACCAGCAGGCACAGCGTGGCCAGGTCGGGCCGCTCGGACCGCGCCTCCTCGGCGAACCGCCGCCGCACTTCGGCCGAACGTTCCGGCGACGGGGGCCGGAGGGGATGAGGATGAGGCATGGCCGGCTCGTGCCCTTTCACAGTGCTGTCGAGACGAGGTGGGGCGAGGTGGGGAGGGATGGTCGGCTACCGGTCCGTCGCGGTGTCCCCGGGCTCCCGGTAGTGGTGGTAGGCGTGGTGCGCGGCGAAGCCCATCCCGGCGTACAGCGCCCTGGCCCCGGCGTTGTCCGTCTCCACCTGGAGCCACGCCGCCGACGCGCCCTCGTCGAGCGCCCGCCGGGCCAGCGCGGCCATCACGGCGGTCGCCAGCCCCCGGCGCCGCCGCGCGGGGTCGACCTCGACGGCCGCGAAGGACGCCCAGCGCCCGTCCACGACACACCGTCCGATCGCCGCCGGGACACCCGGGCCGTCCGCGTCCGCGTCCGCACCGGGCACCGTGGCGAACCACACCGACGGCCCCCCGCCCAGTACCCGCAGGGCCACCTCGCTCACACCCCTGCGCCGGTACCGGGCCAGCCACGCCTCGTCCGCCTGGCGGGAGAGGACCACACCGGCGCCCTCGGACAGGTCGGCGACCGGTGCGAGCCCGCCGGTCCACACCTCCGCCGTCACCTCCCGCACCCAGCCCCGCCGCTCCAGCTCCGCGCACAGCTGCTCCTGCGTGCCGGCGGCGCCGGTGGCGGTCTGCACGTACGCGGGCAGCCCGCGCTCGCCGTACCAGCGTCGTACGGCCGTCAGCGCCTCGTCGAGCGGCAGTCCCGGGTCGCCGAGCGGCAGCACGGAGTTGGCCCGCCGGGTGAAGCCGCCGGCCGCCCGCAGCTCCCACGCGCCGAGCCGCTCGCTCTCCACCGGGGGCCAGGCCCGCGCGGCGACCCGCGCCAGCTCCTCGTAGGACGCGGCGGGCCCGCGCCGACGGGCGGGCGCGGCCGGCACGACCTTCCCGGCGACCAGGTCGGACTCGGCGACACGGACGCTCTCGCCACTCTTTCGTGTGATCAGCAGCACACCATCGGTCCATGATGTGAGAACACCGACCGTGTCGGTGAACCTCTCACCTGCGACACCAGTGTCGCTCAAGCGCCGTACGGAGACTCGTTTGCCCACGTCAGCAGCGGTGATACGGACCTCAAGTCGCCCTGCGGCAGAGATTTCCACGGGTCTGTCCACCCCTCCTGTTCGGATCATGCCCAGGAACGGAGATACTAGGGGCGGGCATCGACGACGCCGCGCTCCCGCGCGCCAGGCGGCGGAGCCTACGGAGGCCCGCCAGCGCCCTATCGAGGAGGAACGACAGCGTGACCTACGTCATCGCGCAGCCTTGTGTCGACGTGAAGGACAAGGCGTGCATCGAGGAGTGCCCGGTCGACTGCATCTACGAGGGCCAGCGGTCCTTGTACATCCACCCGGACGAATGCGTCGACTGTGGTGCCTGTGAGCCGGTCTGCCCGGTCGAGGCGATCTTCTACGAAGACGACACTCCCGAGGAGTGGAAGGACTACTACAAGGCGAACGTCGAGTTCTTCGACGAGCTGGGCTCGCCCGGCGGCGCCAGCAAGCTGGGGCTGATCGAGCGCGACCACCCGTTCGTCGCCGCGCTGCCGCCGCAGAACCAGTAGGAGCGGCCCGCACACGCGCCGCCTCGGTCCCGTACGGCCCGCTCACCCCGATCGGCGCCGCACGGGACCGAGGCGTTTGCCGCAGCACCGGGCGCCGACGAGCAGAGGGAGAGCAACCCACCGTGTCCGCAGTCTCCGACCGACTTCCCACCTTCCCCTGGGACCAGCTGGAGCCGTACAAGAAGACGGCGACGGCCCACCCCGGCGGCATCGTCGACCTCTCGGTCGGCACCCCGGTCGACCCGGTGCCCGAGCTGATCCAGAAGGCCCTGGTCGACGCGGCGGACTCCCCGGGCTACCCGACCGTCTGGGGCACCCCGGCCCTGCGCGACGCGATCACCGGCTGGGTCGAGCGCCGGCTCGGCGCCCGCGACGTCACCCACCGCCACGTGCTCCCCATCGTCGGCTCCAAGGAACTGGTCGCCTGGCTCCCGACCCAGCTGGGCCTCGGCCCCGGCGACCGGGTGGCCTTCCCGCGCCTGGCCTACCCGACGTACGAGGTCGGCGCCCGCCTGGCCCGCACCGAGTACGAGGCGTACGAGGACCCGACCGAGCTGGACCCGGCGGGCCTGAAGCTCCTCTGGCTCAACTCCCCGTCCAACCCGACCGGCAAGGTCCTCTCCAAGGCCGACCTGACCCGGATCGTGGCCTGGGCCCGCGAGCACGGCGTCCTCGTCGTCTCCGACGAGTGCTACCTGGAGCTGGGCTGGGAGGCGGACCCGGTCTCGGTCCTCCACCCGGACGTCAACGGCGGCTCGTACGACGGCCTGGTCGCCGTCCACTCCCTCTCCAAGCGCTCCAACCTCGCCGGCTACCGCGCGGCCTTCCTCGCCGGCGACCCGGCCGTCCTGGGCCCGCTCCTGGAGATCCGCAAGCACGGCGGCATGATGACCTCGGCGCCGACCCAGGCGGCCGTGGTGGCGGCCCTCGGCGACGACGAGCACGTCCGCGTCCAGCGTGAGCGCTACGCGGCCCGCCGCACCGTCCTGCGCGAGGCCCTGCTCGGCCACGGCTTCCGCATCGAGCACAGCGAGGCCAGCCTCTACCTCTGGGCCACCCGCGACGAGTCCTGCTGGACCACGGTCGCCCACCTGGCCGACCGAGGCATCCTGGTGGCCCCGGGCGCCTTCTACGGCCCGGCAGGCGAGAACTTCGTCCGCGTAGCCCTGACGGCCACAGACGAACGCATCCAATCAGCAGCATCCCGCCTGAAGGCGTAAGTCCCCGCCCCGGCTGTGGTCACTCGCCCCGCCCCGCCCGCCCTGGCCGTGGGCAGTCGTTCCGCCCCGCCCGCCCCGGCTGTGGGCAGTCGTTCCGCAGGGCGGAACGGGTGGGCACAGCCCCCGACGCCGGACCACGGCCAAGACACGCCCACCGCACCGACGTAGGCAAGCAAAACGCCGGGGCCTGGGAACCCCAGACCCCGGCGCCGCGCCGCTCAAGCCCGGCGCTCAGCCGACCGGCAGACCCTGAACCGGCAGCCCGCCCTTACCCAGCGCGTCCGTCGGCAGCCCACCCTGCGTCGCGGTCGACGCCGTGTCACCCACGATGTCCCCGGCGGCACCCGCCGCACCCCCCGCGGCGTCCTGCGCGGCCGGCGTGGCCTTCTTGACGGCCGATCCACCGGTCTTGCCCGCGGCCGGCACGGCCTTCTTGACGGCCTTGCCGCCGGTGTCGCCCGCGGTCTCGGTGACGTTCTGCGCCGCGGAGGCGGCGGTGTTGCCGACGTTCGCCCCGTCCAGGGCGGTCAGCCCCCCGAGGTTCGGGGTGGCCGGCAGTTCGGGAGCCGCGCTGGCGGAGCCGGCCGCACCGACCCCGGCAGCCGCTCCCGCAGCGACGAGCAGCGCGGCACGGGCGATCCGGCGGGTCAGGGGGAGGGACATGATGCTCCTTCGACGGAAGTCAACGATGGGAAATCCGACCGTGCCCGGAAGCGATCGGAGAGTGATCGACCGGGCTCGGACGCAGTGACTACCGCTCGAGAGCCACGAAGGTTGCGGCGGCCCAACGTAAAGAGTTGGTAATGCGTCGCATTATCAGGTGCACAGAAAAACGGGCAAAAGGGCGCCGGTCGGAAAGTCTGCTGAATCCTTACGGCCCTTGATTTTCCTGGGCCCCGACGCGTTCGGGGGTGAGGGCGCGCAAACCCGTGACCCGCGTCGACCTCACGCCGGCGCGGGTCACTCGCGAAGGTGACGGTTTCGTACGGGCGCGCTACCAGCCGGACGTGATCCGCACCGGCCCGGCCGCCCGCTCCGCGCCCTTGGTGCCCTCACCGCCCGCCGGTGACCACTTGCTGTCGGTGTTGCCCGCGGTCCACTCCCGGCCCGCGTAGGTGACCCGCTGGATGTGCAGCGAGGAGGCGTTGGCCACCGCCCAGTGCGCCACCTGCCAGCCGCGCCGCTCGGTCTCCCGCTGTCCGCCCGCACCGGCGCCGCCGGTCACGGGCACCGTCACGGTCCGCTCGTCGGAGGCGCCCGCGGAACGGGCGGCGCCCGTGTCGGCGCCGCTGCCGTCGGACACCTCCGCGCCGGCCGGTTCGAGCACGGCGTGCCCGAACTCCCGCACCAGTGCCGCGCGTACCGCGTCCGGCCCCTTCCGAGGAGTCGAGCCGGGGCGCCCGTCGCAGGTCAGCGTCGCCGCGGACCGTCCGGTGAGCGCGGCGGCGAGCAGCTCGGCGTCCGGTTCGTGCTTGGCGTACGCGTCCGGGAAGCCGCTGCGCTGCACGCGCTGCGCGGCGACGGTCAACGGCAGCTCCTGATAGTCCGGCACCTTGACCAGGTGGTCGTAGAACTCGCCCGCCGCGTACGCGGGGTCCATGATCTCCTCCGGCGTGCCCCAGCCCCACGAGGGCCGCTGCTGGAACAGGCCGAGCGAGTCCTTGTCGCCGTAGTCCAGGTTGCGCAGCGTCGACTCCTGCAACGCGGTCGCCAGAGCGATCGTCACGGCCCGCTCCGGCAGCCCCCGCGCGGTGCCCACGGCGGTGATCGTCGCCGCGTTCACGGCCTGCTCCGGCGTGAACTCGTAGGTCGTACGGCCGTCCTTGCCGGAGGCGACCTTGCAGCCCGGAGCGCCCGCGCCTCCGGTGACGTACTGCACCGCCAGATAACCGGCGACCGCGAGGAGAGCCACGGAGGCGGCGCCCGAACGGGCGAGGCGGCCACGGCGTTTGCGGGGTGGGGACGGCTGAAGCACGCGTACAAGGTACTGGAGGGTAGGGTCCGGTGTCCCCCGGGTACGGACACTGCCCGAAAGGGCAGGGCGCTAGGGTCGGGGCCATGGCCGATACCCCGCTTGACCTCACGCTGGACGCCGCGGAGCTTACCGCGCGGCTCGTCGACTTCCCGTCCGAGAGCGGCACCGAGGAGCCGCTGGCGGACGCGATCGAGAGCGCCCTGCGGGCCCTGCCCCACCTGTCGGTCGAGCGGTACGGCAACAACGTCGTGGCCCGTACGGAGCTGGGCCGCGCGGAGCGCGTGATCCTGGCCGGCCACATCGACACCGTGCCGATCGCCGGCAACGTACCCTCCCGGCTGGACGAGGACGGGGTGCTGTGGGGCTGCGGGACCTGCGACATGAAGGCGGGCGTCGCGGTCCAGCTGCGCATCGCGGCCACCGTCCCCGCCCCCAACCGCGACCTGACCTTCGTCTTCTACGACAACGAGGAGGTCGCCGCCGAGCTGAACGGCCTGAAGCACGTCGCCGAGGCGCACCCCGAGTGGCTGGAGGGCGACTTCGCGGTGCTCCTCGAACCCTCCGACGGCCAGGTGGAGGGCGGCTGCCAGGGCACCCTGCGGGTGCTGCTGAAGACGGCGGGGGAGCGGGCGCACTCGGCGCGCTCCTGGATGGGCTCCAACGCCATCCACGCCGCCGCCCCGATCCTCGCGCGCCTGGCGGAGTACGAGCCCCGGTACCCGGTGATCGACGGTCTGGAGTACCGCGAGGGCCTCAACGCGGTCGGCATCACCGGCGGGGTGGCGGGCAACGTC
Source organism: Streptomyces sp. KPB2 (assembly GCF_003950055.1). Classification (NCBI taxonomy): domain Bacteria; kingdom Bacillati; phylum Actinomycetota; class Actinomycetes; order Kitasatosporales; family Streptomycetaceae; genus Streptomyces; species Streptomyces sp. KPB2. The sequence continues at coordinate 2,944,613 of NZ_CP034353.1, read as the reverse complement.
ATCCCCGACGAGTGCGTGGTCACCGTCAACTTCCGCTACGCCCCCGACCGCAGTCCGGAGGACGCCCTCGCCCACGTGCGCGAGGTCTTCGCGGACTGCGGGGTGACGGAGTTCGTGGTCGACGACCACAGCGGCGCGGCCCTGCCCGGCCTGTCCCACCCGGCCGCGGCGGCCTTCATCGAGGCGGTGGGCGGCACCCCGCAGCCCAAGTACGGCTGGACGGACGTCTCCCGTTTCTCGGCGCTCGGCGTGCCCGCGGTCAACTACGGCCCCGGCAACCCGCACTTGGCGCACAAGCGCGACGAGCGGGTCGAGGTGGCGAAGATCCTCGCGGGCGAGGAGCGGCTGCGCTCCTGGCTGACGGCATGATCCACGGCGGTCGCGACGGGTTTACGTCGCAGCGTGGCGGACATGCTGAGGTCCCTCGCACGTAACCCGCGTAGATCTACGCTGAGGTGGAAGAACCTGCAACTGGAGGGAGCGCGCATGGCTACTGGCAACCCCGAGGGCAAGAAGCGGCCACCGGAGGAGCAGCGCATGGGCCCCGTCCTCCGGCGGCGGGACCAGGTGCAGGAGAGCACCACGGACCAGCGCCTGCTGGACGAGCGTGCCCCGACGGACTGGGTCCACACCGACCCCTGGCGGGTGCTGCGCATCCAGTCGGAGTTCATCGAGGGCTTCGGCACCCTGGCCGAACTGCCGCCCGCCATCAGCGTCTTCGGCTCCGCCCGGACGCCGGTGGACTCACCGGAGTACGAGGCGGGCGTGCGGCTGGGCCGCGGCCTGGTGGAGGCCGGCTTCGCCGTCATCACCGGCGGTGGGCCGGGCGCCATGGAGGCGGCCAACAAGGGCGCCCTGGACGCGAAGGGCATCTCGGTCGGCCTGGGCATCGAACTGCCCTTCGAGCAGGGGCTCAACCCCTACGTCGACATCGGCCTGAACTTCCGCTACTTCTTCGTCCGCAAGATGATGTTCGTGAAGTACGCGCAGGGCTTCGTCGTCCTGCCCGGCGGCCTCGGCACCCTGGACGAGCTGTTCGAGGCACTCACCCTGGTGCAGACCCAGAAGGTGACCCGCTTCCCCATCGTCCTGTTCGGCTCCGAGTACTGGGGCGGTCTGGTCGACTGGCTCCGGGGCACCCTGGTCGCCCAGGGCAAGGCCGCCGAGAAGGACCTCCTCCTCTTCCACGTCACGGACGACGTGGACGAGGCGGTGGCCCTGGTCTCCAAGGAGGCGGGCCGCTAGGGGGCCCGCCACGGGCGGGGGCGTGGACGAGGGCGAGGTCCTACGCCAGCCCCCGCCGGGCCACCGCGGGCTCCCGGTGCCCGGCGATCGTCGCCACCATGTCCAGGACCTGCCGGGTCTCCGCCACCTCGTGCACCCGGTACACCCGCGCCCCCAGCCACGCCGACACCGCCGTCGTCGCGAGCGTGCCGATCACCCGCTCCTTCACGGGCCGGTCCAGCGTCTCCCCGACGAAGTCCTTGTTCGACAGGGACACCAGCACCGGCCACCCCGTCTCCACCATCTCCCCGAGCTGCCGCGTCGCCTCCAAGCTGTGCCGGGTGTTCTTCCCGAAGTCGTGCCCGGGGTCGATCAGCACCGACTCCCGCGGCACCCCGAGCCCGACCGCCCGCTCGGCCAGCCCCAGCGTCACCCGCAGGATGTCGGCCACGACGTCGTCGTACGTCACCCGGTGCGGCCGTGTCCGCGGCTCCGCGCCGCCCGCGTGCGTGCACACCAGCCCCACGCCGTACCGGGCCGCGACCTCCGCGAGCTTCGGGTCGACGCCGCCCCACGCGTCGTTCAGCAGGTCCGCCCCGGCCTCGCAGACGGCCTCGCCGACCTCGTGCCGCCAGGTGTCCACGCTGATCACGACGTCCGGGAAGCGCCGCCGCACCTCCGCGACGAAGCCCACCGTCCGCCGCGCCTCCTCCGCGGCCGACACCTCGTCCCCGGGGCCGGCCTTCACCCCGCCGACGTCGATGATCGCGGCGCCCTCGGCCACCGCGTGCTCCACGCGCGCGAGGGCGGGCTCGTCGCGGAAGGTCGCCCCCTGGTCGTAGAAGGAGTCGGGGGTCCGGTTCACGATCGCCATGATCACCGGCTCGTGCGCCGTGAACTCACGCCTGCCCAGCCTGAGCGTCCCCTGTGACATCTTCTCGTCCATACCCGTTCTCTCGTCCCGCTCTCGACCTCGGGTGCGCGGTCCTTCGACGGCCGCGGCCCCGACTGTCAGACTCGCATGGCACGATCGGACCCGACACAACCGACTCCGATCCAACCGACTCCGCCGACTCGACCGACTGCGACTCGGCGCGGACTCCGACCCGACCATGGGGGCCAGCGATGGTCATGTTCCTGTTCCTCGTCATCGCGCTGGCCGTCGTCGTGGCCGCGGTGACGCTCGCCGTGGTGGGCGGCGGCGACAGCGGGCCGCTGCCCGAGGCCGCGCCCGAGCGGGTACGGGACGCGCTGCCCCCGGACCGCCCGGTGGGCCGCGGCGACGTGGAGCGGCTGCGCTTCCCGCTCGTCGTCCGCGGCTACCGCATGGCGGACGTCGACGACGCCCTCGGCCGCCTCGGCGCCGAGCTGGCCGAGCGGGACGCCCGGATCGCCGACCTGGAGTCCGCGCTGGCGGGCGCCCGGGCCGCGGCCGCCCACCGCCACGTCGTCATGGACAAGCCGGCCCCGGAGGACCAGCAGTGAGCGCCGGGGAGGCCGTCGCGGGCCCGGACGGCGCTCTGCGCTGCCCCTGGGCGCTGTCCACCGAGGACTATGTCACGTACCACGACGAGGAGTGGGGCCGCCCGGTCCACGGCGACGACGCCCTGTACGAGCGGCTCAGCCTGGAGGCCTTCCAGTCCGGCCTGTCCTGGATCACCATCCTGCGCCGCCGTCCCGGCTTCCGCAGCGCCTTCGCCGGCTTCGAGATCGCCAAGGTCGCCGCCTTCACCGACGCCGACCGCGAGCGCCTGCTCGCCGACGCCGGCATCATCCGCAACCGCGCCAAGATCGACGCGACCCTCGCCAACGCGCGCGTGCTGGCCGGCTGGGCCGCCGGGGACCTGGACGAGCTGATCTGGTCGCACGCCCCGGACCCGGCCGGTCGACCGGCCCCGAAGACCCTCGCCGACGTCCCGGCCGTCACCCCGGAATCGACGGCCCTGTCCAAGGCCCTGAAGAAACGGGGCCTGCGCTTCGTCGGCCCGACGACGGCGTACGCCCTGATGCAGGCATGCGGCCTGGTCGACGACCACCTGGCGAGATGCGTGGCCCGCCACACCTGAACCACCGGTCCCCACAACCGGCGGCCCACCTCCGACGGCCGCCGCCCGGCCCGGTCGCCCGCTTCCGGCCCGTACGCCGGCTACCCGCCCAGGCCTGGGGCGGTAGGCCGACACCGACGGGCGTGCCCCGCCCGGTCGCCTGCCTGCCTGGCCCGGGCGCCCGCCTCCGGCCGTATCCCGCCAGCGTCTGCCGCCCGGCCCGGTCGCCCGCCTCTGGACCCGTACGCCCGCTATCCGCCCAGGCCCTCGGCCGTGCGCCGTACCGGCGCGACTGCCCCGCCCGGTCGCTCGCTTCCGCCCCGTACGCCCGCTATCCGTCCAGGACTGGGGCGGTAGGCCCGCACCGGCGGGCGTGCCTCGCCCGGCCGCCCGCCTCCGGCGGTGCACCGGCGGCTGCCTGTCCGGTCCGGGCGCCCGCCTCCGGCCCCGTGCGCCCGCTATCCGCCCAGGCCCTCGGCCGTGCGTTCGTACCGGCGTGACTGCCCCGCGCGGTCGTTCGCCCTCGGCTGTCGCGCGGCCCGGGCGAGGCGGCGCGGGCGTCGTCAGCAGGTGACGTCGGCCCCCCCCGGGCCTACCGGCCCAGGTACTTCGGCTTTGTCTTCTCCACGAATGCCCGCACCGCGATCGCGTGGTCCTCCGAGGACCCCGCCCGCGACTGGAGCTCGTCCTCCTTGTCGAGCGTCTCGGAGAGGGAGTGCGTCAGCCCGTACGCCACCGCCTCCTTCATCGCCGCGTACGCCACCGTCGGACCCTCGGCCAGCGCCCGCGCCGTCTTCTCGGCCTCGGCGCGCAGGTCGGCGGCGGGGACGACCCGGCCGGCGATGCCCAGCTCGTAGGCCTCCTGCGCCTTGATGCTGCGTGGGAAGAGCAGCAGGTCGGCGGCGCGCCCGGGGCCGACGACGCGCGGCAGCGTCCAGGAGATGCCGGAGTCCGCGGTGAGCGCCACGCCCGCGAAGGACGTGTTGAACGACGCCGTGTCCGCGACGATCCGGTAGTCCGCCGCGAGGGCGAAACCGAGGCCCGCCCCTGCCGCCACGCCGTTCACCGCCGCGACCACCGGCTTCTCGGCCCCGGCGAGCGCCCGCACGATCGGGTTGTAGTGCTCGCCCACCGTGCTCATCGTCTGGCCAGAGCCGGTCTCCCGGTCGGCGGCCAGCAGCCCGATGTGCTCCTTGAGGTCCTGGCCGACGCAGAACGCCCGATCGCCGGCCGCGGTCAGCAGCACCGCCCGTACGGCGTCGTCCGCCGCCGCGGAGCGCACCGCCTCCCGGAGCGCGACCTTGGTCTCGATGTTCAGCGCGTTCATCGCCTCGGGGCGGTTCAGCGTGATCGTCGCGAGCCCGTCGCTCACCTCGTAGAGCACGGTGTCGGCCATGGAGATCCCCTCCGCGTAGTGGCATGCAGTGGTCTGTGTCTGGCGTGTGTCCGGACTCAGCATGACGGAGATCACCGGGAACGGATCGCCCGGGCGATGTGACCTGCGTCAAAGAATTCCGGTCCGTATCCATTCGGCGGAAGTGGGCGAGGGCGCGCAGTATCGCAGTCACATCGCCGAATTGAGTGGTTTTGCTCGCGCGCGTTGCCCAAGCGATGCCGACCGATGTTGGTCATCGGGTCCTGGGATGCGGGATAATGGCTGGGAAGCAATGTGTTCGATGCCGGTGTCGCGCGTCCAGGCCGGATTGCGCGTGCCCTCAGGGGCCGTCGGCGGTGACGGTGAGCTGGTATCAGGAAGGGGAACGAGCATGGCGGCCATGAAGCCGCGGACGGGCGACGGCCCGCTCGAGGTGACCAAGGAGGGGCGGGGCATCGTCATGCGCGTTCCGCTCGAAGGCGGCGGGCGGCTCGTCGTCGAGCTGACCCCCGATGAGGCCGACGCGCTCGGCGACGCCCTCAAGAAGGTCGTCGGCTGACGCGCGAGCGACCATACCCGTTCAGTCGCCCCGGTACCGCACCTGGTGCCGGGGTGATTGTTTTGTGACGGCATTCCCCGGGGGCCCCGGGCATTCCCCGGCCCTCCGCGCAATTCCTCAGCGCTTCACGGCGCACAGCAGCCCGTCGCCCACCGGCAGCAGGGACGGCACCAGTTCCTGGCTCTCCCGCACCGCGCGCAGCAGTTCCCGCACCCGCAGCACCTCGGTGGGCTGCGGCCCCGAGTCGATCGTGCGGCCGGCGCCGAAGACGCCCTCGAAGGCGACGAGACCCCCGGGACGCAGCAGGCGCAACGATTCAGCGAGGTAGTCCAGGTATTCCAGGCGGTCGCCGTCACAGAAGACGAGGTCGTAGCCGGCGTCCGCGAGCCGGGGCAGCACGTCCAGGGCGCGGCCGGGGATGAACCGGGCCCGGTTGCTGGCGAAGCCCGCGGCCCGGAAGGCCTGGCGGGCGAACTGCTGGTGTTCCGGCTCCGGGTCCACCGTGGTCAGTACGCCGTCCGGCCGCATGCCGTGCAGCAGATGGATCCCGGAGACACCGCAGCCGGTGCCGATCTCGGCGACCGCCTTGGCGTCCACGGCGGCGGCGAGCAACCCCAGGGCGGAGCCCGTGCCCGGGGTCACCGAGCGCAGGCCCGCCTCGCGGGCCCGGTCGCGTGCCCAGAGCAGCGCGTCGTCCTCGGCGACATAGGCGTCGGCGAACGCCCAGCTCGTCTGCCGGTTGCCGGTAATGACCCTCTCCTGTCCCCGTCGTTGCCTCGGCGTGACTGTATCCGTTGGCGTCGGGAACCCGCAGATGGGACCAGTCGTTTAAAGGGGGAAGCAGGAGACGGGCGAGGAGACGACCGAGCGGCCGGGGCCGCGAGGGGGGAGGGGGCGGCGATGGACCGGAGCGCCGGGCACGCGGCGACGCGGCCGGACGAGCCGTACCGGCCCAGATCAAATTCTCGTAAAACCGCTTATCCGGAGCTAACGGGCGAGGTGGCTATGGTAGGGGCTCCACTGGACACCACCAGAGCCGACAGGGGAGGTGCGGCCGCACCCGCGGATCGGGGCGGAGTGCTGAGGCGCTTCCTCGGATCGGCAGGCAGGCCGAAATCCGTGAACGACACCGCTGCTGACCACCGCCACGCCGACGGTCCCATGGGACACGGCCAGACCGCGACCTTCGCAGGCGACGCGGACGGGCCTGCGTGGACTCCGCCCTCCTGGGAGGAGATCGTCAGCACCCACAGCGGCCGGGTCTACCGCCTCGCCTACCGCCTCACGGGCAACCAGCACGACGCCGAGGACCTCACCCAGGAGGTCTTCGTCCGCGTCTTCCGGTCCCTGTCGACCTACACGCCGGGCACCTTCGAGGGCTGGCTGCACCGCATCACCACCAATCTCTTCCTCGACATGGTCCGCCGCAAGCAGCGCATCCGCTTCGACGCGCTCGGCGACGACGCGGCCGAGCGGTTGCCCAGCAGGGAGCCCACCCCGCAGCAGCTTTTCCACGACGCCCACTTCGACGCGGACGTCCAGCAGGCCCTGGACACCCTCGCGCCCGAGTTCCGTGCCGCCGTCGTCCTGTGCGACATCGAGGGGCTGTCGTACGAGGAGATCGCCGCGACCCTCGGCGTCAAGCTCGGCACGGTCCGCTCGCGCATCCACCGCGGCCGTTCCCAGCTCCGCAAGGCGCTCGCGCACCGTTCGCCGAAGGCGCGCGCCGACCGTCGCTCGTTCGCGACCGGCGTCCCGGCACTGGGAGGAGGGGGCACGAGCGCGTGAGTGGATCACGGCCTCAGTCCGAGGGACACCTCGCAGAGCAGCATCTGGGAGACCGACTCTCCGCCCTGGTGGACGGAGAGCTCGGTCATGACGCGCGTGAGCGCGTGCTGGCGCACGTGGCGACCTGCCCGAAGTGCAAGGCGGAGGTCGACGCGCAGCGCCGGTTGAAGAACGTGTTCGCCGAAGCGGCCCCGCCGGCCCCGTCCGAGAGCTTCCTGGCCCGCCTCCAGGGGCTTCCCGGTGGCGGTGACACGGACGGCGGCGGCTCGCCGTTCGCCGGGCTCCCCGGTGGCTTCGGCGCCTCCGCGAACGCCGGCGTCTTCGGCACGCGGCGGGGCGAGCGCTTCGAGTTCGACTACGTCCCCGCCGGGTCGCACGCCCCCGTCCTGCCCGCCTCCTCCCAGGGGCGGGGCGGCTTCCGGATCCACGACGTGGGCAGGCAGGAGTCCGAGCGCTCGGCCTCGCGCGGTCTGCGGTTCGCCTTCGCCGCCGCCGGGGCGGTGTCGCTGGCCGCGATCGCACTCGGCGGCGTCACCCTCGGCACCCCGGACACCACCACCGAGGCCCGCGGCTCGGGCAGCGGCAGCAACGTGACGCCGATGCGCACCCCGGGCTCGGCGGCGGCCACCGGCTCCGAGAGCCAGCGCCGCCGCACGGGCGGCCCCCTGCTCGGGCAGGGCCAGCGGGCCCTGGGCGACACCCCCGTCGCGCCCACCAAGGCCGCCGCGCCGCTGCTGCCCGGGATGCCGGCCCCCGCCGGAGGCGACGCACGGCAGCAGGCGGTGCGGGCACTGACCACTCCGGTGACCGCCGGCGCCGCCGCCATGTCCCCGCTGATACGTCCGCTGGAGGCGGTTCCGCCGCTCTCCCTGAGTTCGTGGTCGGCGGCCGACGAGGTCAGGCCGCCGAGCCTGCTCGCCGCACCCGACCCCGTGCCCTCCCCCTACCCGGCGGCTTCCCCCGCCGCGTCCTACCCTGCGGTTCGCTGAAGGGATCTGCGCGCCGGTCCGCGAACCTGATTGAATCCGGGGTGGCGCCAGAGCCCTTGGAGCCGACGATCTGCGGCCAGCTGCGGGGGAGAACATGAACGAGGGGAAGCCCACGAAGGCGAAGTGGTGGAGTCGTCCCCGCGCGTCCGAGGACGCACCCGACGGCGACTTCGAACTGGAACGCCCCCGCCCGGCCGGCCCCGAGGGAACGGCCGCGGGGGCGGCCCCCGACGACCGGGACGCCGAGGCCGGCGACTTCGAGCTGGAACGCCCGATGCCGCCCCGCGCGACCGACGCGGGGGACTACGAGCTGGACCGGCCCCGGCCCGACCGGAACGAACCGGTGGACGCCCCGCCGCGTCAGCGCGCTCACCGCGACCACGATGCCGGCACCGGCACGGCTGCGGAGGCGGACCCGCATCGGCCGGGCGGCCCCGTCGCCGATCAGTCGGTGGACGCCGGCGGGCACCGGCAGACGGACGCCGACGCGCAGCCGCCCGCACACGCCGCTCGGGCCCGGCAGCAGGACCCTGATGCCGGACCCGCGGTGGACACGGGCTCGCAGGCATCCCCGGAGAGCGGCCCCGCGCCGGCCGCCGAGCGTCCCAAGCCGCTGCACGAACCCGACCCGTACAGCACCCCGCCGTACGGTGAGCCGGGCCCCTGGGCCCCCGCTCCGCCGGTCCAGCACCCGGCGGCCACACCGGCGCACGGCACGGTCACGGCGGCCCCGCACACCGCTGCCCCGCACACACCGGCCGTACCCGCGCCGGCCGCACCGGTACCGGCCGTACCCCCGTCGGCCGCGCCCGCACCCGCGCCGTCTCCGCCGCCGGGCGCGGTGCCCGACCCGGCGTTCGCGGAGACCCCGCCGCCCGTGTCCCACTCGGGGCACCCGGCGGCGCCTGCTCCGGCGTACGACACGGCGTCCCACGCCGGAGCCCCGTCCACCGCGACGCCGCCCAACACCACGCCCGCCACCCCGACGCCCCCGGACCCGGCGCCGGTGGCCGACCCCTGGCCGGGGCAGGCGACCGCGGCGCCCGGGGCCGAACCCGGCGCCGACCCGTGGGGGCGTTACGACCCCTGGGCCGCCGCCGCGGCCCGGCACCACGAAGCGGCCGACCGGGCGCCGAAGCGGCAAGGCCGGCGGGAGGCGAGGACGCTGGTCGGCGGGGCGCTGCTCATCGCCCTGATCTCCGGCGGCCTCGGCGGCGCCGTGGGCGCCTACCTGGAACGCAACGGCGGCATGGGCACGGTCGAGCTGCCCCAGGCCGCGCCCGAGGCGGCGGAGCGGGCTCCGGACAGCGTCGCGGGCATCGCCGCGCGGGCCCTGCCCAGCGTGGTGACCCTGCACGTGAGCGGCAGCGAGGCGGCCGGCACCGGCACCGGGTTCGTCCTGGACGACCGCGGCCACATCCTCACCAACAACCACGTCGTGGAGCCCGCCGGCTCCGGCGGCGAGATAACCGTGACCTTCAACAGCGGCGACACCGCCGAGGCCACGGTCGTCGGCCGGGACAGCGGGTACGACCTCGCCGTGGTGAAGGTCAAGGGCGTCAGCGGCCTCACCCCGATGCCCCTCGGCAACTCCGACAACGTACGGGTCGGCGACCCCGTCGTCGCCATCGGCGCCCCCTTCGACCTGGCCGGCACGGTCACCTCCGGCATCATCAGCGCGAAGGAACGGCCCATCACCGCCGGCGGCGAGGAGGGCGACGGCAGCGACGTCTCCTACGTCGACGCACTGCAGACCGACGCGCCCATCAACCCCGGCAACTCCGGCGGCCCCCTCCTGGACGGCCGGGGCCGGGCCATCGGCATCAACTCCGCCATCCGCTCCGCCGACAGCGGCAGCGCCGAGTCGGACGGCGGCCAGGCCGGTTCCATAGGCCTCGGCTTCGCCATCCCCATCAACCAGGGCAAGCGCGTCGCCGAGGAACTGATCAACACCGGCAAGGCCACCCACCCGGTCATCGGCATCACCCTCGACATGGGCTACGCCGGTGACGGCGCCCGCGTCGGCGCCAAGGGCAGCGAAGGGGGAGCGGCCGTCACCCCGGGCGGTCCCGGCGCCAAGGCCGGCATCAAGCCGGGGGACGTCATCACCGCGGTCGACGGACAGCGCGTGCACTCCGGCGAGGAACTCATCGTCAAGACCCGTGCCCACCGCCCGGGCGACCGCCTGGAACTGACCCTGGAGCGCGACGGCGAGGAGACGAAGGTCTCACTGGTGCTCGGCTCCGCCGACGGCGACTGACCGTCGCACAGGTCCCGACAAGGCGCCAGGAAGGCAAACAATTCGGAAAGCGGTCACGTACACCCGCTCGGGGCCCACGGGACGGTACCGGTCGGACGGGGTCGGCGGGTACCGTGGTGGCGGCCCGGACATTCCAAGGAGCTTCAGGTGTTCAATGACATAGGCGCACTAGAGCTGGTGACGCTCGTCGTCCTCGCCGTGCTCGTCTTCGGTCCGGACAAGCTCCCCAAGGTCATCCAGGACGTGACGCGCACCATCCGGAAGATCCGGGAGTTCTCGGACAGCGCCAAGCAGGACATCCGCCAGGAGCTGGGCCCCGAGTTCAAGGACTTCGAGTTCGAGGACCTGAACCCCAAGACGTTCATCCGCAAGCAGCTGGACAACGACGAGCTGGGGCTCAAGGAGATCCGCAACGGCTTCGACCTGAAGAAGGAGATGGCCGAGGTCGCGGACGCGGTCCACAGCCGTGACACGGAGGCCTCGTCCTCCGGCTCGTCGTCCTCCGGCTCCTCCGGTTCCGGCAGCGGCCGTATCGACATGTCGAAGAAGCCCGAGTCCCCCGCGAAGCTCGAGAAGCCCGCCGTGGACGACCGCCCGCCCTTCGACGCGGACGCCACCTGATCCACCCCTCCACGTCCCGCCGTCCGCGCAGCCGGCCTCCGCGTCCGGCCCGCACACCGCGAACGTGACGTGTCTCATACTCCGGACGGGGCGCACAGGCCCTGAAGGCGACGCCCGCGCGGCCTACGCGCCGGGCGATTCCCCGGCTGCCGCCAGTGGTGTGGCTATGCTGCCCGAGTTGTTGTGCGGACCGGACGAGTACGCCCGAAGGGGGGCGGGCACGGTCCGACGAGAGCGAGGAGGCGTCCGGGCACATGGAGACGACGAGTCGGGCAGTCGCGCAGACGCCGGCCGCGGAGGGCGGACCACAGTCCCCCGCGGGCCGGCAGACGGTCGACGGCTACCTGCGTGCGCCCTTCCCGTGGTACGGCCTCGACGAGGCCTTCACGGGACCGCGCCGGCTGATGCAGATCGGTACGGCGGCCGACGGGGCGGTGGAGCACGGTTCGATCGGGCACGGCGACGAGCCGTCGGTGCGCAACGAGCACGTGGCGGGCGACGAGCAGGACGCCAAGGAGAAGTTCGCGGTCGTCGTGACCGTGGCGGCCAACCCCGACCGGCGCAGCGCCGACGGCACCGGCCTGCTGGAGGCCACCTCGGTGTCCACGGCGGCGTGGCTGGCCGGCGTGGGGCTGCTGTCGTTCACCTGGCCCGGCCAGATGGACCACTCGCTGCGCGACGACTGGCTGGAGCAGCAGACCGAGACCGCGTGGGTCCTCGCGGACGACCTCGACGGCGAGGACTGGACGACGCTCTCCCTCCCGGTGGACGGCGTGCCGACGCCCTTCCACTACCGGGAGTCCGAGTTCGGCTGGGTACTGGCCGGCTCCACCGACCAGGGCGTCCACCTCGGCGCGTACGGGCGGGGCATGAGCGCCTACGGGCTGGCCTTCGCCGTCGTCAAGGACATCGCCGCGTACGCCTGACCGGGGCCCGCCCCGCAGCCGTACGTACGACGAGGGGCGCCGTCCCGGCGGACAGCGCCCCGTTCCCGTCTCGCGTACGGAAGGTCAGAACTTGTTCTTCGGCGTGATCCCCAGCGACAGCCCTGACAGGCCCCGCTGACGGCCGCCGAGCTTGCCCGCGATCGAGCGCAGGGCCGCGCCCGCCGGGGAGTCCGGGTCGGACAGGACGACGGGCTTGCCCTCGTCGCCGCCCTCGCGCAGCCGGACGTCGATCGGGATGGCGCCGAGGACCGGCACCGACGCACCGGTCGTGCGGGTCAGGCCGTCGGCGACCGTCTGACCGCCGCCGGTGCCGAAGACGTCGACCATCTCGCCGCAGTGCGGGCAGGGCAGCCCCGACATGTTCTCCACGACGCCGACGATCTTCTGGTGGGTCTGCACCGCGATGGCACCGGCCCGCTCCGCCACCTCGGCGGCGGCCTGCTGAGGCGTCGTCACGACCAGGATCTCGGCGTTCGGCACGAGCTGCGCCACCGAGATCGCGATGTCGCCGGTGCCGGGCGGCAGGTCGAGCAGCAGGACGTCCAGGTCGCCCCAGTACACGTCCGCCAGGAACTGCTGGAGCGCGCGGTGCAGCATCGGGCCGCGCCAGACCACCGGCGCGTTGCCCGGGGTGAACATGCCGATCGAGATGACCTTCACGCCGTTGGCCGAAGGCGGCATGATCATGTTCTCGACCTGGGTGGGACGCCCGTCGGCGCCCAGCATGCGCGGCACGGAGTGGCCGTAGATGTCGGCGTCCACGACACCGACCTTCAGGCCGTCGGCCGCCATCGAGGCCGCCAGGTTCACCGTCACCGAGGACTTGCCGACGCCGCCCTTGCCGGACGCCACCGCGTACACCCGGGTCAGGCTGCCGGGCTTGGCGAAGGGCACCTCGCGCTCGGTCTGACCGCCGCGCAGGGCGGTGGCCAGCTCCTTGCGCTGCTCGTCGCTCATCACGTCCAGCTCGACGTCGACGCGGGTGACGCCCTCGACCCGCGACACCGCGTCGCTCACGCGCTGCGTGATGGTGTCCCGCATGGGACAGCCGGAGACCGTCAGGTACACGGCGACCGCGACCGCTCCGTCCGCGCCGATCTCCACCGACTTGACCATCCCCAGCTCGGTGATGGGCCGGTTGATCTCGGGGTCGTTCACCGTCGCCAGTGCTTCGCGCACCGCGTCTTCCGTAGCCATAGACACGATGGTACGGCGCCGCCCACCGGGCGCGGAAAGCCCCGTCAGCGGTCGTGTACGTCACGCCCCGCGGACCGTTCTGCCGGGAATACCCCGCGTTCCGGGTGGTGGCCGTTCTGCCGCTCCTCCAGGTCCTTGACCAGGTCCTGGAGCTCCGAGCGGATCCAGTCCCGCGTGGCGACCTCACCGAGCCCGATGCGCAGGGCGGCGATCTCCCGGGTCAGGTACTCGGTGTCGGCGATCGACCGCTCGTTCTGCTTGCGGTCCTGCTCCAGATTGACCCGGTCCCGGTCGTCCTGCCGGTTCTGCGCGAGCAGGATCAGCGGGGCCGCGTAGGAGGCCTGCAACGACAGCATCAGCGTCAGGAAGATGAACGGGTACTCGTCGAAGCGCAGCCCACTCGGCGCGGAAACGTTCCACACCACCCACAGGATGATGACGACCGTCATCCAGACGATGAACCGCCCGGTGCCCAGGAAGCGCGCGACGCGCTCCGACAGCCGGCCGAAGGACTCCGGGTCCCACTCGGGCAGCAGCCTGCGGCGCGGCGGGCGGGGCTGGTCGAGGCGGGTCCGGGCCCTTGAGGACGCCGTCGCCCCCGACGCGGCGCGCTCCCGGGTCGTCGTCTCGCGCTCAGGCACCACCGGCGCCCACCTCCCCCGTCGCCCCGGCCGAGTCGTCCAGGTGGTACTCGGTCTCCCGCCAGTCGTCGGGCAGCATGTGGTCCAGTACGTCGTCCACGGTGACCGCGCCCAGTAGCGCCCCCGAGTCGTCGACCACGGGCGCCGCGACCATGTCGTACGCCGCGAAGAACCCGGCGACCACGGGCAGCGCGGCGTCCGGCTCCAGGGGTTGCAGGTCGTCGTCGAGGATCGAGCCGACCAGCGTGTACGGGGGGTCCCGCAGCAGGCGCTGGAAGTGGACCGTGCCGAGGTACTTGCCGGTCGGGGTCTCCTCGGGCGGGCGGCAGACGTAGACCTGGGCGGCGTGCGCCGGGGACAGGTCGGGGTTGCGGATGCGGGCCAGGGCGTCGGCGACGGTCGCGTCGGGCCGCAGCACGATCGGCTCGGTCGTCATCAGACCGCCGGCCGTGTGCTCCTCGTACGCCATCAGGCGCCGCATGTCGGCCGCGTCGTCGGGCTGCATCAGGCTCAGCAGCCGTTCCTTGTCCGCCTCGGGCAGCTCGCCGAGGAGGTCGGCGGCGTCGTCCGGGTCCATCGCCTCCAGGACGTCCGCGGCGCGCTCCTCCTTGAGCTTGCCGAGGATCTCGATCTGGTCGTCCTCCGGCAGTTCCTCCAGCACGTCGGCCAGTCGGTCGTCGTCGAGGGCGGCGGCGACCTCGGCGCGGCGCTTGGCGGACAGGTGGTGCAGGACGTTGGCGAGGTCGGCGGGGCGCAGCTGCTCGAAGGTGGCCAGCAGGTTCTCGGCGCCCTGCCCCTGCTCCTCGACGGAGAAGCCGGTGACACCGGACCACTCCACGGTGAGGGTCTCGCCCTTGTTGCGCCGGAAGGCACCGCCCTTCCTGCCCTTGCGGACGAAGACCTTGTCGATCTCCCAGTCCCGGCGGGCGGGCAGCTGCTGCACCGACAGGTCCAGCACCGTGACCTCCTCACCCGTCTCGGTGAGCGTGACCCGCCGGTCGAGCAGCTCACCGAAGACGAGGCGCTCGGTGGGGCGCTGTTCGAAACGCCGGACGTTGAGGACGCCGGTGGTGATGACCTGGCCGGACTCGATGCCGGTGACCCGGGTCATGGGGAGGAAGATCCGGCGGCGGGTGGTGAGTTCGACGACCAGCCCGAGGACGCGCGGGGGTTTGCGGCCGACGCGGAGCATGACGACCAGATCGCGCACGCGTCCCACCTGGTCACCGGCCGGGTCGAAGACGGCGATGCCGGAGAGGTGGGAGACGAAGATCCGGGGGGCGCCCGCTGCCATGGCCGCGGCTCCTTTCCTCACGCTTCGCGAAGTCGAGCGGGAGTGCGTGAAAGCTGATTCGTACGGTGTCTCTTTTCCGAATTGCCCGCTCGGACGCGCTTCAGGCTAGCCCGTCCCGATCGGCCACGCCCTGGCGGCCGGTCCGGACGGACTGGCTCCGTTCGCCCCGCACGGCCCCGGTACGCTGCGGCCCAGGTTCCGTCGGCTCGCCGCCGATGCCCGTCGGACTCGTGTCAGCCCTGTCAGAAAGGCAGTTCCACCTGTGTCTGTGACTCCCCGGCGCCGAATCCGCAGGGCTGCCTGGCTGGGCGCGGTGTGCGCCCTGGCCGTGACGGGAGCCGGACTGACGGGATGCGGCAGCGAGGATCCCGACGCGGGCACCAACGGCCTCGGGAAGCTCCCGGCGGACAAGATCCACGCGAAGGCCACCACGGCCGCCGAGGCCGCCGAGACCGTACGGCTGCACGGCACCGTGGACGCCGGCGGCAGCAGGTACACCCTGGACATGCGGCTGAAGGCCGACGGCGGCACCGGGTCGGTCGCCGCCGAGGGGACGACGTTCGGACTGCTGCGCGTCGGCGAGCAGCTCTTCCTCAAGGCCGACGCCAAGTTCTGGAGCCACGACGACGGCGACGCCAAGGCGGCCGACAAGCTGGCCGGCAAGTACGTGAAGGTGCCGCAGAGCGACCCCGTGTACAAGAAGTTCAGCGGCTTCACGGACAAGGACGTCCTCCTCGACGGTCTGCTGACCCTGCACGGCACGGTGAAGACGGACGGCCGCCACGAGCAGGCGGGCGTGCGCACCATCCGGATCACTGGCGACGACGGCGCGGGCGGCTCGCTGGACGTGTCGCTGGAGGGCAAGCCCTACCCGCTGCGGCTGGTGCGGGCGGGCAGCGCGGGCACGATCGGCTTCTCGGACTGGAACCAGGACTTCGCGCTGGAGCAGCCGGCGAAGGACGACACCCTGGACTACGGCAAGCAGCTGCCGTCCTCCTGAGGGGATCCTGGTGCCGAGGGACCCCTCCTGCTGAGGGACCCGGGTGCCGTCAGCGCCGCTTGCGGCGCTTGAGCAGCAGCCGCGGCAGCCCCGCCGGCACCGGCAACCGGGTCGTCGCCGGGCTCGGCAGCGGTGCCTCGGCCAGCGACGCGTCGGGCAGCGGCGCCGTGGACCCGGTCGGCTCCAGGCGCAGCACCCGGCACTCGCGGGCCCAACGATCGGTCATCGCCTCGCCGTCCGGGGCGTTCAGCCGCTTGCCCTTGAGGTCGCCGACCGCCGCCTGCCACGCCTCGGAACCGGACGGCAGCTCGACGACGCGCGCGGCCCAGGAGACCAGCCGGCCGCCCTTGTCCTTGCTGCGCACGGTCACCTCGGCCGCGGCCCCGTCGGCGAGCCCCGGCAGCGGCTGCTCGCCCGGCCCGTCGCCGACGACGCAGGCCGCGCCCTCGTGCCAGACGTGCCACAGCGCCCGTGCGGGCACCCCGGGGCCCTTGACCCAGATGAGGCCGGACTTCTTCGTGGCCTCCTCGACGAGGGCCTTCTCGAGCAGCTCGCTTGTCATGCGGTCAGCCTATCCAGGGGCTCGCGGCCCGCGGCCGGGCTCAGAGCCAGCCGTTGCGCTTGAGCGTGCGGTGGATGCCGAGACAGATGCCGACCGTGATCGACAGGACCAGCGGGTAGCCGAACTTCCAGTGGGTCTCCGGCATGTAGTCGAAGTTCATGCCGTAGACCCCGCACACCATCGTCGGCACGGCGATGATCGCGGCCCAGGAGGTGATCTTGCGCATGTCCTCGTTCTGCGCGACGGACGCCTGGGCGAGGTTGGCCTGGAGGATGGAGTTCAGCAGTTCGTCGAAGCCGATGACCTGCTCCTGGACCCGTGCCACGTGGTCGGCGACGTCCCGGAAGTACTTCTGGATCTCCGGGTCGACCAGTCGCATCGGCCGCTCGCTGAGCAGCTGCATGGGGCGTAGCAGCGGCGCCACCGCCCGCTTGAACTCCAGCACCTCGCGCTTGAGTTGGTAGATCCGGCCGGCGTCCGTGCCGCGCGGGGTGCCCTTGCGGCCCGGCGAGAACACCTCGGTCTCGACCTCGTCGATGTCGTCCTGCACCGCGTCGGCGACCGCGATGTAGCCGTCGACGACGTGGTCGGCGATGGCGTGCAGCACCGCCGAGGGGCCCTTGAGCAGCAGCTCGGGGTCCTCCTGGAGCCGGCACCGCAGGGCGCGCAGCGAGCCCTGGCCGCCGTGCCGGACGGTGATGAAGAAGTCCCGGCCGGTGAAGCACATGACCTCGCCGGTCTCGACGACCTCGCTGTTGGCGGTGAGCTGGTCGTGGTCGACGTAGTGGACGGTCTTGAAGACCGTGAACAGGGAGTCGTCGTAGCGCTCCAGCTTGGGCCGCTGGTGGGCCTGGACGGCGTCCTCCACGGCCAGCGGGTGCAGCCCGAACTCCCGGGCGATGCCGGCGAACTCGGCCTCGGTGGGCTCGTGCAGGCCGATCCACACGAAGCCCCCGTCGCGGCGCACCTGGCGCATCGCCGTGTGCGGGGTCAGCGGCACGTCGGTCTCGACGCGGGTGCCGTCGCGGTAGACGGCGCAGTCGACGACGGCGGAGGCGGTCGCCGGGTCACGGGTGGTGTCGTAGACGCCGCCGTCCTTGCGCAGGGAGACGCGGGACGGGCGGACCGCGGCGCGCAGGTCACGGATCATCGACATGGCAGGCTCCTTCGCGGTGGGCAGCGAAGGAGGCCGGTGACGGTTGGAACCGCCCGGAATGAGGACGTCCTGACCACGCGTGTTCGGCGCGTCCACAAAGCGGGGGGCACCGCACCGTCGCGGTGGCCGGCTTCGCTGCTGATTCAGCGGCTGATCCGGACCGACGGCGGACCGACGGCCGGGTCAGGCAAAACGAGACGAAGTGCTCTTCCGTCTGAGGGCGCGCGTACGAAAGGCGGCGACGGGAAGAAAACCGGCGAGGCTGCGTCAGCGGCCGGAAGAGCGGGTGGTACTGCACGGTCGACTTCGGTCCATGCCAGCCCCACCTCCTCCGGCCGGTCCCTCGTGAGGGACGATCCATTCCCCTTGTTTAGAGGGGTTCCCCGTAGGGGAGATTCCACAGCGTCGGGGACTTGATCGCGACGCGCTGCGTGCTGCCCCGAACCGCTGGCCCAGAGTATCAGTCGCCCGACGTGTCAAGGCGCCGCTTTGCCTCTTTGCGACGAGTTCTATGCTCGCCGCATGGCTGATGTTCTTCCTCTGGTCGAGGCCCGGTTGCACAGCGCGCTGGGCGAGCCGGACGCGCGCGCGGCGGTCACCTTCCTCGGCACCGACCGCATCGAGGTGCTGCGCTTCCCCGCCGTCGGCCAGGAGGGCGACGTCGTCCGCTACGCCACCCTCGGCATGTCGGCCCAGCCCATGGCGGACCCCACGGCGGTGCTCGCCGACCCGGTCAAGGGCCCCCGCGCCGAGCTGGTGCTCTCCGTGCGGGCCGGGGTGGCCGACACCGACAAGGTGCTGCGCCCGCTCGCCGTACTGGCCGCGTCCCCGCAGGTCGAGGGCGTGATCGTGGCGCCGGGCGCCTCGCTGGACGTCGGTGAGCCGCTGTGGCCCGGGGCCCCGTTCACCTCGGTCCTGGTCGCCGAGCCGGGTGGCCTGGTCGAGGACCTGGAGCTGGACGCCCCGCTCGACCCCGTGCGGTTCCTGCCGCTGCTGCCGATGACGCCGAACGAGGCCGCCTGGAAGCGCGTGCACGGCGCGCCGGCCCTCCAGGAGCGCTGGCTGAACCACGGAACGGACCTGCGCGATCCGTCGCGCAGGTCCGTTCCCCTGGACTGATCCGGCCGGGTGACGCAACTCACGGGTTCCGTCTCGTGAGTTGGAGAAGACGGTCAGTCGGCGAAGACCGCGACCGAGTCCTCGGTGGCGTGCACCGGCTCCAGCTCCTCCGCCTCGTGGGTGAGCGCGCGGCGCCGTACGACCACCACGACCGCGCCCAGCACGGCAGTCACCGCCGCCACCACGAACGGGATGTGGACGTCGGTCCACTCCTCGATCTTCGGCGCGAAGTAGGGCGCGGCGGCCGCGGCGAACCAGCGCACGAAGTTGTAGCCGGCGCTCGCCACCGGACGCGGCGCGTCCGAGACCCCGAGGGCCAGCTCGGTGTAGACGGTGTTGTTCACGCCGATGAAGGCGCCGGACAGGATCGTGCAGACGACGGCCGCGGTGTGGTTGCCGTATCCGAGGACGAGCACGTCGGCCGCGAGCAGCACCAGCGAGCCGCCGAGCACCTTGAGCGAACCGAAGCGCTTCTGCATGCGCGGCGCCACCAGCACCGAGAAGACGGCGAGCAGCACACCCCAGGCGAAGAACACGGCACCGGACTTGTACGGCGTCATGTTCAGCACGAAGGGGGTGAAGGCCAGCACGGTGAAGAACGTGTAGTTGTAGAAGAACGCCGAGACCGCCGCGGAGGCGAGGCCGCCGTGGCCCAGGGCCCGGATCGGGTCGAGCAGCGAGGTCTTGCGGGCCGGCTTCGGCTGCTCCTTCAGGAACACCGAGATGCACAGGAAGCCGATCGCCATCAGGAAGGCCGTGCCGAAGAACGGGTAGCGCCAGCTGGCGTCGCCGAGCAGCGCTCCGAGCAGCGGACCGCAGGCCATGCCGAGGCCGAGGGCGGACTCGTAGAGCAGGATCGCGGCGGCGCTGCCGCCGGCCGCCGCGCCGACGATCACCGCCAGGGCGGTCGAGACGAACAGGGCGTTGCCCAGTCCCCAGCCGGCCCGGTAGCCGACGAGCTGGCCGACGGTGTCGGAGGTGCCGGCGAGGCCCGCGAAGACCACGACGAAGGCGAGGCCCAGCAGCAGGGTCTTGCGGCCGCCGATGCGGCTGGAGACGAAGCCGGTGACCAGCATGGCCAGGGCCGTGATGAGGAAGTACGAGGTGAACAGGAGCGAGACCTGCCCGGCGCTCGCGTCCAGGCCCTTGGCGATGGACGGGAGGATCGGGTCCACGAGGCCGATGCCCATGAAGGCCACGACCGACGCTCCCGCGGTCGCCCACACGGCCTTGGGCTGCCGCAGGATGCCGCCCGCACCCGCGTCGAAGGGATCCATTGCTTGCTCTCCAATACCGACGAGATGGGTGCCAAAATGGTTGGCGTATACACATAGTAAGTTAGCTGAGCTAATTAATGCAACATGCACCTAGTTCTGCGGACGGGTGATCGTCCTTGACGTGGGCGGACGAGGGTAGGACCGTGGGGCTCTATGAGGGGCGAACCCAGTTGCCCGAAGTGTGGTGGCCGGGTCAGGGCTCCCGGCCTCTTCGCCGATTCCTGGCAGTGCGACCTGCACGGCACGGTGCACCCGGTCCAGCCCGTACTCCCGCCCAGCGTCGAGGCGCTCGGCGTCGTGGTGCACCGCACTCAGGTCCCGGTCTGGATGCCCTGGCCGCTGCCGGTCGGCTGGCTGTTCACCGGCGTGGCCTGTGCGGGCGACGACCGCAGCGGGGGCAGGGCGACCGCCGTGGCCTGTTCCGGACCCGGCCCGCTGGGCGGCATCGGTGAGCTGATCCTGGTCGCCGAGGAACTCGGCGTCGGCCTCGGCGCGCGGTACGCGGGCCTGGACGCCCCGGACCCCGGCCCGTACATGGAGGTGGAGAAGCCGCCCCAGGCCAAGGTCCTGGCCGCGGGCCGGCCCACCCCCCTGTGGCACGTCTCCGGCGGTCCCGTCGACCGCGCCGTCTTCGCCGGGGAGGCCCTCGGGATGTGGCTGTGGGCCGTCGTGTGGCCCGAGCGGTCGGGGCTGCTGATGTACGAGGAGCTGGTGCTGACCGACCTGCGGGACGCGGGCGCCGAGGTGGACCTGGTGCCGTGCGGGGCGTTGTCGCCACGGCTGATCGAGCCGACGGTGCCGTAGCGCTGCCGCGGTGCGGTAGGCCTTCCGTCGTGCCGTAGGGCTTCCGTCGTGCCGTAGCGCTGCCGTCTGCCGTAGGGCTGCCGTCGTGCCGTAGCGCTGCCGCGGTGCCCTGGGGCTGCGGTGGTGCTGCGGGCGCTTCCGTGGTGCCGTAGCGCTTCCGTGAGGGCGGTGGGAGTGCGGGCGGGCGGGGGCGAGCAGGGTGCGTAGGGGGCGCAGGGGCCCTGCGGGTGTGACGGTGGGGGGTCGAGTTCCGGTTATCCTTGAGCGTCCCCTTCCGTCCCGTCACCGCTTGGAGTCAGCGTCGTGCGCATCGATCTGCACACCCACTCCACCGCGTCCGACGGCACGGACACCCCGGCCCAGCTGGTGCGCAAGGCCGCCGCGACCGGCCTCGACGTCGTCGCGCTGACCGACCACGACACCACCCGGGGCCACGCCGAGGCGGTCGCCGCGCTGCCCGAGGGGCTCACCCTCGTCACCGGCGCCGAGCTCTCCTGCCGCCTCGACGGCGTCAGCATGCACATGCTGGCCTACCTCTTCGACCCCGAGGAGCCCGCCCTGCTCGCCGAGCGCGAGCTGGTCCGGGACGACCGGGTGCCCCGGGCCCGGGCCATGGTCGCCAAGCTCAACGAGCTGGGCGTGCCGGTCACCTGGGAGCAGGTCGCCAGGATCGCCGGGGGAGGCTCGGTCGGCCGCCCGCACGTGGCCTCCGCCCTCGTGGAACTGGGCGTTGTACCGACCGTGAACGACGCCTTCACCCAGGACTGGCTGGCCGACGGCGGCCGGGCCCACGTGGAGAAGCACGAGACCGACCCCTTCGAGGCGATCCGGCTGATCAAGGGCGCGGGCGGGGTTGCCGTCTTCGCGCACCCGGCCGCCGTCAAGCGGGGCCGGACGGTGTCCGAGGCCGCGATCGCCGACCTGGCGGCCGCCGGGCTCGACGGCATCGAGGTCGACCACATGGACCACGACGCGGACACGCGGACCAGGCTGCGCGGGACGGCGAAGGAGCTGGGGCTCCTGGTGACCGGTTCGAGCGACTACCACGGCAGCCGGAAGACCTGTGTGCTCGGCGAGTACACGACCGACCCCGAGGTGTACGGGGAGATCACGCGCCGGGCGTTCGGGGCGTTCCCCGTGCCGGGGGCCGGCGGGGCCTGAGTCCCACTCCCGCGCGCCTGTGTCGCCCTTCCCCCGGGCCTCCTTCCCCTCTTTCCCCTCCTCCGCAAGGCCAGTAGCACACCCATGTTCGACGTCGCCGTCTTCGGCTCTCTCTTCCTGACCCTTTTTGTCATCATGGATCCCCCCGGGATCACCCCGATCTTCCTCGCGCTGACCGCGGGCCGTCCCGCCAAGGTTCAGCGCCGGATGGCCTTCCAGGCCGTCTGCGTCGCCGGTGGTGTGATCACGGTGTTCGGTCTGCTCGGGCACCAGATCCTCGACTACCTGCACGTCTCCGTGCCCGCCCTGATGATCGCGGGCGGACTGCTGCTCCTGCTGATCGCCCTCGACCTGCTCACCGGCAAGACGGACGAGCCGAAGCAGACCAAGGACGTCAACGTCGCCCTCGTACCGCTGGGCATGCCGCTGCTGGCCGGGCCCGGTGCGATCGTGTCGGTCATCCTGGCCGTGCAGAAGGCGGACAGCGCGACCACGCAGGTCTCGGTGTGGGCGGCGATCCTCGCGATCCACGTGGTGCTGTGGCTGGTGATGCGCTACTCGCTGCTGATCATCCGGGTCATCAAGGACGGCGGCGTGGTCCTGGTGACCCGCCTGGCCGGCATGATGCTCTCCGCGATCGCCGTGCAGCAGATCATCAACGGCGTCACGCAGGTGATCCAGGGCGCGTGAAACGACCGCAGGGCCCCCGCACGGTGTCGTTCCGTACGGGGGCCCTGCGCATGTGTGAAGGGTCCGCGCTACAAGGCCGAGGTGTCGGCGGGGCGGATCCACAGGCGCTGCCCGATGGCGGCGGCCTGCTGAACGATGCGGTTCACGGAGGCGGCGTCCACGACAGTCGTGTCCACGGGGGTCCCGTCGACGTCGTCGAGTCGCATGACTTCAAAGCGCATGGCCTCTCCCTTGATCTGGTCATCCTCCTGCGGAGAACTACTGGTGTGGTTCCTGGGTCGTCGGTGCCCGGGCTTCCGTAGTGGTCAACGGGATGCCCTCTGCAAACATTCCCTACGCTAAGGAAATTTTTCGCACGACTAATTACTGACAAGTAAGTCGCTTGTTACGGGGCGATGGGCGAGGGAGGGAGTGGTTCGGGTCGATAGGTGTCTGATACAAGACTGACCGGGACCGGTTGTGTTCGTAGCGTGACGGCCGGGACAATGGGAAGCGATGAACGACGACCTCGCGCCCCTCCACGCTCGCATCGATCGCACGAACGAGCTGCTCCAGCGCATGCTCGCCGAGGTGGCGAAGACTCCCTCGACCCACGCGATCTTCGTGGACGCCGGCTACCTGTACGCGGCGGCGGGGCGGCTGGTGGCCGGGACCGAGGACCGCAGGGCCTTCGACCTGGACGCCGAGGCCCTGATCGAGGCGCTCATCGACAAGGCCCGCAGCGTCTTCGCGGACAGCCGTCTGCTGCGCGTGTACTGGTACGACGGCGCCCGGCGCCGCATCCACACCGCCGAGCAGCAGTCGATCGCCGAGCTGCCGGACGTCAAGGTCCGCCTGGGCAACCTGAACGCGAACAACCAGCAGAAGGGCGTCGACTCCCTCATCCGCTCGGACCTGGAGTCCCTCGCCCGGCACCGCGCGATCAGTGACGCGGCCCTGCTCGGCGGCGACGAGGACCTGGTGTCGGCGGTCGAGGCCGCCCAGGGGTACGGCGCCCGCGTCCACCTGTGGGGCATCGAGGCCCCCGAGGGGCGCAACCAGGCCGACCCGCTGCTCTGGGAGGTCGACAGCCAGCGCACCCTCGACCTCGACTTCTTCAAGCCGTACGTCTCCCGGCACACGACCCACTCCGTCGAGGGGACGGTCGCGCTGCGCCCCGCCCGCGAGGACGTCCGCTTCGTGGGCGCGCAGATCGCGGCGAAGTGGCTGGCGGCGCGGGGCCGCGACGCGCTGCTGGAGCTGCTCCCCGGCCACCCCTACCTCCCCGGCTCGGTGGATCAGGACCTGCTGGTGGAGGCCGAGGGGCTGCTCCAGTACTCGCTGCGCGGCCAGGCCGACCTGCGACGGGCACTGAGGGACGGCTTCTGGGAGCACCTGCGGGCGCAGTACTAGCGCCTGCCAGTCGTCGCGGGGTGGCGCGGGGCGGGGCGGGCATGGCCCATGACCGGCCGGGCCCCGGGGACGCGTCTCAGGGGGCGTGCGGCAGCCGGGCCCCGGGGGACGTGTCTCAGGGGGCGTGCGGCCGGTCCGGCGCGGGGTGGTCGTCCCAGAAGTCGGCGAGGGCGCGGGCGGTCGGCAGGGGCTGGTCGGTGTTGGGGGAGTGCTCGGCCCCCGCGACGACCGTCCGGCGCGCGTCCAGTCGTACGGCCATCTCGTCCAGGAGCGGCACGGGCCAGGTGTCGTCGTAGGCGCCCGACAGCACGTGGAACGGCAGCGGCACGGCGGCGAGCTCGGCGACCCGGTCCGGCTCCGTGCACAACTGGTGCCCCGTGGCGAGCAGTTGCGCCGGCCTGGTGCCCAGCCAGCGGTCGCGCAGCCGTACCGGATCCTCCGGGCCGTGGGCGGGGGCCGGGGCGCCCGCCTCCTCCGGCGGCCCCATGGCCTGCATCACGTCCCAGACCTCGGCCATCGTCATCGTGGCCAGCGCGTCGCGCAGCAGCTTCACCCGCTGACGCTGGGACTCGGAGATCCGCGCCGGGCCCGAGGACATCAGCGTGAGGGACAGGAACGGCGCGTGGTCGAGCAGGACGGCGGCCCGTGCGATCTGACCGCCCAGCGAGTGCCCGACGAGATGCACGCGCGTCCCAAGGGCGGCGACCTGCGCCAGCACGTCCCGGGCCAGCTCGGGCCGGGCGTACGCGGCCTCGTCGTGCTCGGGTCCGGCCGACTCGTACTGCCCCCGTCCGTCCACGGCGACCGTGCGGTACCCGCGCGCACCCAGCGGCCGGTGCAGCAGCGTGAAGTCCTCCTTGCTCCCCGTGAACCCGGGCAGCATCACGACCACGCCCTTCGGCGCGACTCCGTCGGCCACCGGCGAGTCGACGACGGCGAACTCGCCGCGCGCGGTGCGCAGCCGGTACGCGCGGGCGTCCGGGGGCGGGCTGAAGGCGGCGTTCCTGCTCACGGGCAGAGGTTATCGGGCGGAGACCGCCGGACGGAGGCACGGGTGCGGCGCGACGACGCCGTCGGCCCGGCCCCGCGTGGATCGCGGGACCGGGCCGACGGTGCGGGACAAGCGGCGTGGATCAGCTCTCGCCGGCCTCCGCCGACTGCGTGGCGGCCGTGGCCGCCTTGCGGGTGCGGCGGGCCTTCGGCTTCGCCTCCGCCGTGTCGGCGGCCTCGGCGGGCGCCTCGACGGCGGCCGCGGCCTTACGGGTCCGGCGCCGCGGTGCGGCCTCCGGCTCCTGCGAGGCCTGCGCCGGAATCTCGGCGGCGGCCTCGGTGGCGGCGGTCTTCCGGGTACGGCGGGCCTTGGGCTTGGCCTCCGCGCCCTCGGCGGTGTCGGCGGCGCCTTCCGCGGCGGCTTCGGCCTTGGCGGCGGCCGTCTTGCGCGTGCGACGCGGCTTGGCCTCGGCCTCGGTCCCGGCCTCCGGAGCCGGTGCGGCGGCCTCGGTGGCGGCGGTCTTCCGGGTGCGGCGGGCCTTGGGCTTGGCCTCCGCGCCCTCGGCGACGGCTTCCGCGGCGGCGTCGGCCTTGGCGGCGGCCGTCTTCCGGGTGCGGCGCGGCTTGGCCTCGACCGCT
Organism: Streptomyces sp. KPB2; assembly: GCF_003950055.1. NCBI lineage: Bacteria > Bacillati > Actinomycetota > Actinomycetes > Kitasatosporales > Streptomycetaceae > Streptomyces > Streptomyces sp. KPB2. Next base: position 2,918,883 of record NZ_CP034353.1, on the reverse strand, counting down.
TCCGGAGCCTGGGCCGCGACGTCGACCGCGGCCTCGGTGGCCTCGGTGGCCTTGCGGGTGCGGCGGGTCTTCGGCTTGGCCTCCGTGCCCTCGGCGGTGTCGGCGGCGGCCTCGGCGGCCGTTTCGGCCTTGACCGCGGCCGTCTTGGCGGCGGCGGTCTTCCGGGTGCGGCGCGGCTTCGCCTCGGCCTCGGCCGTGGCCTCGGCCTGCGTCTCCGAAGCCGGTGCGGCGGGCTCGGCGGCCTTGCGGGTGCGGCGGGTCTTCGGCTTGGTCTCCGCCGACTCGGTCGCGGGCTCGGTCGCTCCCTCGGCCGTGTCGACCGTCGCCTCGGCGGTCGTGGCCTTGCGGGTGCGGCGGCGCGGCTTCGCGGCGGGAGCCTCGGCAGCCGGGGCCTCGACGGCCACCGATGCCTCGGCAACCGCCGGGACCTCCACGACGGCCTGGGTTTCCACGGCCGTCGACTCGGTGCCGGCCGGAGCCTCCGCGGACTTGCGGGTGCGGCGGCGGCGCGGCTTCGCCGGGGCCTCCACGGCCTCGGCGGCCTCCGTCACCACGTCGACCGCGGCCTCGGCAGGCGCCGGCGCGCTGTCCTCGGCGGACTGCGGCGCGGGAACGTCGGTCGTCGTGGCCGACTCGGGGTGGCGCGACGGCTCGCCGCCGCGCGTACGGCGCCGGCGGCGCAGCGTGCGGGGACCCTTGGCGGCGTCGGTGCCCGCGTCGGCGGCGCTGTCCGCACCGCCGGTCACGGCCTCGGCGGTCGCGGGGCTCGCGGCGGCCTCCGCGTCCACCGGCGCACCGCCGCGCATCCGACGGCGGCGGCGCGGCGTACGGGACGAACGGTCGCGCTCGCGGTCACTGGAACGCGAGTCGTCGCGCCCGCCCCGGCCACCGCGGTCACCGCGACCGCGGCCACCGCGGCCGCCCGTCTCGCCCAGGTCCTCCAGCTCCTCCGCGTCGAGCCCGGCGCGGGTGCGCGCGGAGCGCGGCAGGACACCCTTGGTGCCCTCGGGGATGCCGAGGTCGGTGTACAGGTGGGGGGAGGTGGAGTACGTCTCCGGCGGGTCGTTGAAGCCCAGGTCCAGCGCCTTGTTGATCAGCTGCCAGCGCGGGATGTCGTCCCAGTCGACCAGCGTGATCGCCGTACCCTTCGCGCCCGCGCGGCCGGTGCGGCCGATGCGGTGCAGGTACGTCTTCTCCTCTTCCGGCGACTGGTAGTTGATGACGTGCGTGACGCCCTCGACGTCGATGCCGCGGGCGGCGACGTCGGTGCAGACGAGCACGTCCACCTTGCCGTTGCGGAAGGCGCGCAGGGCCTGCTCGCGGGCGCCCTGGCCGAGGTCGCCGTGGACGGCGCCGGAGGCGAAGCCGCGCTGCTTGAGCTGGTCGGCCAGATCGGCCGCCGTGCGCTTGGTGCGGCAGAAGACCATGACCAGGCCACGGCCGTCGGCCTGCAGTATGCGCGCCACCATCTCGGGCTTGTCCATGTTGTGCGCGCGGTAGATGAACTGCTTCGTGTTCGCGACCGTCGCACCAGCGTCGTCCGGCGAGGTGGCGCGGATGTGCGTGGGCTGCGACATGTAGCGGCGGGCGAGTCCGATGACCGCGCCGGGCATGGTCGCCGAGAAGAGCATGGTCTGGCGCCGGGCCGGCAGCATGTTGATGATCTTCTCGACGTCGGGCAGGAAGCCCAGGTCGAGCATCTCGTCGGCCTCGTCCAGGACCAGGCACTTGACGTGCTTGAGGCTCAGCTTCTTCTGGCCGGCGAGGTCCAGCAGGCGGCCCGGGGTGCCGACGATCACGTCGACGCCCTTCTTCAGGGCTTCCACCTGCGGCTCGTAGGCCCGGCCGCCGTAGATCGCGGTGACGCGGACGTTGCGCACCTTGCCGGCGGTCAGGAGGTCGTTGGTGACCTGCTGGCACAGCTCGCGCGTCGGGACGACGACGAGGGCCTGCGGGGAGTCGGTCAGGGACTCGGGCGCCGCGCGGCCCGCCTCCACGTCGGCGGGGACGGTGACGCGCTCGAGGAGCGGAAGGCCGAAGCCCAGCGTCTTGCCGGTGCCGGTCTTGGCCTGGCCGATCACGTCCGTGCCCGACAGGGCCACGGGGAGCGTCAGCTCCTGGATCGGGAAGGGAGTGGTGATGCCGACGGCTTCGAGGGCTTCGGCGGTCTCGGGGAGGATCCCGAGGGATCGGAACGTCGTAGTCAGGGTGCTGCCTCTTCTGTGTACGTGGTGCGAGGCGAGCGCGCGGGTCGTGCCGGACCGTGTCGGGGACGTCGGCTGCCTTACGGATGAGCCGTAGGACACGGGACCTCTGTCGACGCTCCAGCGCTCGTACCACTGAGGGTCCCCCTCCGGGCTCCGTACGCAGTTCGGCGTACGGCAGGAGGGCTGTCGGGTCGGAGCCGATCGGGCCACCGACCGGGCATCCTCATGCGTGCGGCCCGACGACGATGTCACGTACCCGTACGTCACATACTCGGCAGGCGCATTACCACCATACCCCGGATTCGCGCACATGCGATGGCCGATTTGCTCACGTAGTCGTCGTCACACTGACTGACCAGGGCCTTACCACCGCCGGGGAGCGGGCTATTGTGCGCTGCATGACGAGCTCTGACAAGCCTGGCACCGCCGCAGACGCACCCACCGAGACCGCTGCAACCGACGGAAACGCCGGTACCGCCGCAGCCACCCCGGTCGCCGCCCGCGACTGGGAGTCGGCCGCGGCCGACCCGCAGTACCGCGCCGCGGTCGTGGACCTGCTCGGCGCGCTCGCGTACGGCGAGCTGGCGGCGTTCGAGCGGCTCGCGGAGGACGCCAAGCTGGCGCCCACGCTGGCGGACAAGGCGGAGCTGGCGAAGATGGCGTCCGCGGAGTTCCACCACTTCGAGCGGCTGCGCGACCGGCTGGCCGAGATCGGCGAGGAGCCGACCGGAGCCATGGAGCCGTTCGTGGCCGCCTACGACGGCTTCCACAAGCAGACCGACCCCTCCGACTGGCTCGAAGGGCTCGTCAAGGCCTACGTCGGCGACTCCATCGCCAGCGACTTCTACCGCGAGGTCGCCGCCCGCCTCGACACGGACACCCGCGAGCTGGTCCTCGCCGTGCTCGACGACACCGGGCACGCCGGTTTCGCCGTGGAGAAGGTGCGCGCGGCGATCGACGCCGACCCGCGGGTGGGCGGACGGCTCGCGCTGTGGGCCCGGCGGCTGATGGGGGAGGCGCTCTCGCAGTCCCAGCGGGTGGTGGCCGACCGGGACGCGCTGTCGACGATGCTCGTGGGCGGGGTCGCGGACGGCTTCGACCTGGCGGAGGTCGGCAAGATGTTCTCCCGGATCACCGAGGCGCACACGAAGCGGATGGCGGCGCTGGGGCTGGCCGCCTGACCTCCGTCGCCTCTGCCGCCCCCGGACCTCGATCCGCCGCGGGCGGCTGCGTCAGCGGGTCGCCGAGCTGCGGCGGCTGCGTCAGGCGGTCGCCGAGCTGCGGCGGAGTCTTCCCGCGGGGCGCAGCAGCAACGACAGCGAGGCCGCGCAGAGCGTCGCCGAACCCAGGAGAACCAGCAGGAAGCCCCCGGCGCCCAGCGCGGTGTGCGTGACGAACGCCCCGAAGAGGGCCCCGGCGACACCGGTCGGCAGGACCAGGAGGCGGGCGGGCAGGCGGTGGGGCAGACGGTGCGCGGCGGCCCATGCCAGGGCAAGGCCGAGGATTGCGGCGCTGAGCGCTTCCAAGAGCATGTCGGGGTCCCTCCCACATGGCCGGCCTGCCCCAAACGGTCACAGCCGACTTACCCCTGACCTGCGGAACACAATCCTCCCCCTGTGGGTGAACTGTGCTCGGTCCGTGGACGGGAGTGGGTACCGGCACGGGAACGCGGAAGCGGGTGGGGCCCGGCGGAGATCTCCGCCGGGCCCCACCCGCCTGCGTGTGTCGTCCGCGTCGCCGACTACAGAGCGCCGAAGCCCACCTTGCGCGGAGCCGGCTCACCGATCTCGACGTAGGCGAGACGGTCGGCCGGCACCAGGACCTTGCGGCCGTGCTCGTCCACGAGGCTCAGCAGCTGCGACTTGCCGGCCAGCGCCTCGCCCACCACGCGCTCGACCTCCTCGGCGCTCTGACCGCTCTCCAGAACGATCTCGCGGGGCGCGTGCTGCACGCCGATCTTGACCTCCACGGCTATGTCCCTCCGACGGTCATCAAGTGCGCGATCTTCCGCGCCGTACCAGCACACATTAGCCCGGTGAGGGGACGTACACGCGGCGCCGGAGAACGCCAGGAGCGAACAGCCGGCGGGAACAGAACCCGTCCTCCGCGCTCAGTGCTGCTCGGTGCCGTGCAGCGGGAAGCCCGCGATGCCCCGCCAGGCCAGCGAGGTCAGCAGCTGGACCGCCTGGTCGCGGGGGACGCTGCGGTCGCTGTGCAGCCAGGAACGTGCCACCACCTGCGCGAGGCCGCCCAGCCCCGAGGCCAGCAGCATCGACTCGGCGCGCGAGAGGCCGGTGTCCTCGGCGATGACGTCGCAGATCGCCTCGGCGCACTCGTTGGTGACCTTGTCCACGCGCTCGCGCACGGCGGGCTCGTTGGTCAGGTCCGACTCGAAGACCAGGCGGAAGGCGCCGCCGTCGTCCTCGACGTACGCGAAGTACGCGTCCATCGTCGCCCGGACGCGCTGCTTGTTGTCGGAGGTCGACGCGAGCGCGCTGCGCACGGACTGGATCAGCGCCTCGCAGTGCTGGTCCAGCAGGGCGAGGTAGAGGTCGAGCTTGCCGGGGAAGTGCTGGTAGAGCACCGGCTTGCTGACGCCGGCGCGCTCGGCGATGTCGTCCATCGCGGCCGCGTGGTAACCCTGGGCGACGAACACTTCCTGTGCGGCGCCCAGCAGCTGGTTGCGTCGGGCTCGGCGGGGAAGGCGTGTGCCCCGCGGGCGTACCGCCTCTGTCTGCTCGATGGCTGTCACGCCGCCTCCCATAGTCGTCCTCGTGCGGTGTGCGCCGCGTCGACATCGTACTTTTCGGTAACCGTGGTGTGGGTGCTGCGAGCGCAGAATTTCACGGACCGGACGGTGGCGAAAGCCGCACAACAGGTTTCAAAAGGACTCAGGCCGGGCAAAGATCGGCCTCCCTTGCTGTCCGACGAGACCGTCCGGCGGGGCCCGTCTCAGCGGTAGTCGTCCTCGTCCTGCGAGACGACCCGGGCCTGCTCGGCCAGGTCGGCCTCGTTGGCGCGGTCCGGCTCGACGCCCGTCAGCGGTTCGTCGCGCTCCTGTCCGACGTCCGCCCGCTGCTCGGCCGTGTCGGCGTCCGGTGCCTCCACGTCGCGTTCCTCCGCTTCCGCTGCCTCGTGGTCGAAGGTCTCGGGGTCGGTCGGGTCGACGGTCATCCTGGGCTCCCTTCCTACGAACGTCCCTGGGATGCAGGGGCCACACGCGGGTGCCCACTTCACGAGCGTAGGAGACACCCGATCCGGACGCCATGCGTCGCCAGGTATCCGGACGGCATGCGTCGCCGGTATCCGTACCCCGTCCGTACCCCGTCCGTGCGCCGTCGCGGCATCACCTGTGACTGCGAACACATGAGCCACTGCGTGATCGTCTCGTAACATTGGCACATGCCTTCGACCGAGCCGCCGTCCGTGCCGCCCGCCAACGCGCTGCCGAAGGTCGCGGCCGTCGGGGTCGCGGACGGGGAGCGGCTGCGGTCGGTCCGCCTCCCCGGAATCACCCTGACGGTGCGGTCGAGGCCGCCCGCCCGGGAAGGCCTGCCGCCGGCTCTCTACGTCCACGGCCTCGGCGGCTCCTCGCAGAACTGGTCCGCGCTCATGCCGCTGCTGGACGGCGTCGTCGACAGCGAGGCCCTCGACCTGCCCGGTTTCGGCGACTCCCCGCCGCCGGACGACGGCGACTACTCGATCACGGGCCACGCGCGCGCGGTCGTCCGCCATCTCGACGCGGCCGGGCGAGGCCCCGTGCACCTCCTCGGGAACTCGCTCGGCGGCGCCGTCGCGACCCGTGTCGCCGCGGCACGGCCCGACCTGGTGCGGACGCTGACCCTCGTCTCGCCCGCGCTGCCGGAGATCCGCGTGCAGCGCAGCGCCCTGCCGACGGGACTGCTGGCAGTGCCGGGGGTGGTGCAGCTGTTCAACCGGCTCACCCGCGAGTGGACGGCCGAGCAGCGGGTCCGCGGCGTGAGGGCGCTCTGCTACGGCGACCCGGGGCGGGTGACGCAGGAAGGTTTCCGTGCTGCCGTGGAGGAAATGGAGCGGCGGCTGCGGCAGCCGTACTTCTGGGACGCGATGGCGCGTTCCGCCCGCGGGATCGTCAACGCGTACACGGTGGGCGGCCAGCAAGGACTGTGGCGACAAGCCGAGCGGGTTCTCGCACCCACGCTCCTGGTCTACGGTGGACGCGACCAACTCGTCGGCTACCGCATGGCCCAGCGGGCTGCCCGCGCGTTCCGCGACTCCCGGTTGCTGACCCTGCCGGACGCGGGACACGTGGCGATGATGGAGTATCCGGAGGCCGTGGCCACGGCGTTCCGTGAGCTCCTCGCGGACACCGCGACGGCCGCGACCACCGCGGACGCCGCGGACGGCTCGGGTGCCGTGGACAGCGGGAATCCGGCGGGTGGCGAGAGGACCGACGGGGCCGTCGACGGCGAGCCCGCCAACCAGACCACAGGAGGCTGAGGCGCGACGTGGGACGCCACAGCCGTCGCGGGCCCGCCCCCAAGGCCGACGCGGCGGACGACGCCGCAACACGCCGGAACCGGGCCGCGCGGGCCCCTGACCCGCGGCGCCCGGACGGGACGCCGCAGCAGCCGCAGGGGGCGCACGGGCCCCAAGGGGCCAACGGGTCGCATGAACCGTACGGGCCGCGCGAGCCGCAGAGGTCGCGCGAGCCGCTTGGACCGCATGGGCCGCAGGAGTCCTTTGGGTCCTACGGGCCCCGCGGGGCGCAGGGACCGCACGCGAGGTTTCCCGACGGTACGCCCGCCCGCGGCGTACCCGGGTACCCCGACGGCACCCCGGCGCAGGGTGTGCCCAGGGTGCGGGGCGGTCACCCCGAGCAGCGTGAACCGGGGGGCGGCTGGGGCGAGTTGGGCGGCCGGACCGGTCCGGGGCACGGAACCGGGACGGGGCCGCGCGCCGGCGCCGTCCCCGGGTCCTTCGCACCGGCGTCGCCCCAGGGGCCGTCCGCTCCGTCCGCGCCCTTCCCGCGGCAGCGGCAGGCGCCCCAAGGGGGGCCGCGGCAGGACTACCTCGACGCCTTCGACGAGGGCGACGACGTCTTCGCGGCCCGCCCCACGCGTCGTACCCCCGGCGTGCCGCCCGCCGATCCGTACGCCTCCGTCACCGACTGGAGCGCCGCCGACGCGGGCTCCGACGGGCACGGGGACGGCGGCGGCGGGGTCGCCGACGATGCCGACGACCCGTCGCCCACGGGTGAGCCCGCGCCGACCAAGGGCGCCAAGGGCCGGACCTTCACCGGTATCGCGGCGGCCGCCGTCACCACCGTGCTGGCCGTCGTCGTGGCCGGCCAGGTGGCCGACGGGTCGGACGGGGACGACATGCGCTCCCAGTCCGCCGCCGAACAGGCCCGGGGCGCCCACGACCCCGCGTCACGGGACGACGAACGGCCGACGCCCTCCGCGTCGGCGTCCGCGAAGCCGCTGACGTACGAGCAGAAGATGGGCCGGACGTACCCGCTCAGCGCCACGCTCAAGGGCTCGGGGAAGTTCGACGCGATCCCGGGCATCGCCAAGGGGACCGGGAAGGGGGAGCGGTACACCTATCGCGTGGACGTGGAACAGGGGCTCGGCCTCGACGGCCAACTCTTCGCTGACGCCGTGCAGAAGACGCTCAACGACAACCGGAGCTGGTCCCACAACGGCGCCCGCACCTTCGAGCGCATCGAGTCGGGGCAGCCCAGCTTCGTCATCACGCTGGCCAGCCCCGGGACCACCGCCGAGTGGTGCGCCAAGTCCGGCCTGGACACCACCGAGGACAACGTGTCCTGCGACTCGGCCGCCACCCAACGGGTGATGATCAACGCCTACCGGTGGGCGCAGGGTGCCGAGCCCTACGGTGACGCGATCTACGCGTACCGCCAGATGCTGATCAACCACGAGGTCGGTCACCGCATCGGGTTCAACCACGTGACCTGCGACAAGGACGGCGAACTCGCCCCGGTCATGCAGCAGCAGACGAAGTTCATCGACCACGACGGAATCGACTGCCGTCCGAACCCCTGGGCCTTCCCCAACAGTTGACCGGACGGGTCGGGCCTGGGCATCACATTAGGTGACCACATGATCTCTTAGCGCGACCGAACGCGTATCGCACGGGAAAGTTACGACCGTTCACCCCTTTTGGTGGCGCGATGGACAACCGTCCATCGCGCCACCTCCTTGTCCGCATACGTTCGTCCCGCTGCGAGCCGCCGGGCCAACGGCGGCTCCCCAAACGGGAGATCGGGGGTGCGCGCGTGCGCATCGGACTGCTTACGGAGGGTGGCTATCCGTATGTGAGCGGTGAGGCCGGGCTCTGGTGCGAGCGGCTCGTGCGCGGGCTGGAGCAGCACGAGTTCGACGTCTACGCCCTCAGCCGCAGTGAGCGGGAGGAGGCCGAGGGCTGGGTTCCGCTGCCGCCGCAGGTCGGCCGGGTGCGCACCGCTCCGTTGTGGGAGACCGTGGACGACGGGATCGTCCACGGACGGCGCGCGCGTCGGCGCTTCGCCGAGTCCTACGGCGAGCTGGCCATGGCCCTGTGCACCGGCGCCCCCGGTGACCCGTCCGCAGGTCTGCCCGGAGACCCGGGCGCTCGCCTGTCCGGAGACCCGGGCGCTCGGCTGGGCGGAGGCCGGGGCGACGGCCCGGGCGGGGAGTCGGCGGAGGCGTCGGAAGACCGGTCGGCCCTTGAGGCGGACCGTTTCGCCAGTGCGCTGTACGGCCTCGCCGAACTCGCCCGCGACGAGGGCGGGCTGCCCGCCGCACTCCGCTCGGAGACCGCCGTACGCGCCCTGGAGCGCGCCTGTCGCGCGCCCGGCGCCCACCGCTCGGCACGCGAGGCGCGCGTTCCCGACCTGCTGACCGTCGCCGCCCGCCTCGAACGCGCCCTGCGCCCCCTGTCGCTGGACTGGTACGAGGACGACGACCTCGGCTCGGTGGACCTGTGCCACGCGGCCTCCGGCGGCACCGCCGCCCTGCCCGGCCTGCTCGCCCGGCACTTCTGCGACGTCCCCCTGCTCGTGACCGAGTACGGCGTACGGTTGCGGACGCACTACCTGACGGAACCCGATTCCTCGCCCGCGATACGGGCCCTGCTCGCCGCCTTCCACGGTCGGCTGGCCGCCGAGACCTACCGCCGCGCGGCCGTGATCACCCCCGGGAACACGCACGCACGCCGCTGGCAGGAGCGGTGCGGGGCCGACCGCGCCAAGCTCCGCACGGTCCACCCGGGTATGGACGCGACCCCCTTCGCGGAGGCCGGAGAGTTCCCGGAGTGCGCCGACCCGCAGACCCTCGTCTGGGTCGGACGCGTCGAGCCGGCCAAGGACCTGGTCTCGCTGCTGCACGCCTTCGCGGAGATCCGCAGGGCGGAGACCGCGGCGCGCCTCAGGATCGTCGGCACCCCCTCCGGGCCGGAAGGCGCCGCCTACCTCGCCCACTGCAAGGGGCTGGCCGCGCAGCTCTTCCCCGACGAGGCCGACGGCCCGCACGCGGTAGGCCGCAACCCGGTCTCCTTCGAGGAGATCGGAGGGCCCGAACTGCCGTCCCGTGCCGACGCGTACGCGGCGGGCGCCCTGGTGGTGCTCTCCAGCGTCGTCGAAGGGTTTCCGTCCGGGCTCGTCGAGGCCATGTTCTGCGGCCGCGCGACCGTGTCGACGGACGTCGGCGCGGTGGTGGAGGCCATCGGCGGCACCGGACTCGTCGTGCCCCCGCGCAACCCGCGGGCGCTCGCCGAGGCGTGTGTCGCGCTGTTGCGCGACCCCGAGCGCCGGGAACGACTGGGCGCCGCCGCGCGTGCCCGCGCACTGGAGCTGTTCACCGTCGAGCAGAACGTCGCGGCATTTCACGGCATTTACCTGGAGATCCTCTCGCGTACCCCGGTACGCCGAGTCGTCCTCGACGACACCGGCGAGCCCCTGCCCTTCGGTGTCCCCGCCGAGGCCCACGTCCCCGGCCGCTGGAGCGATCCCGTGGCCCGGGTCGCGGCCAGGGGTGGTGCCGGTGAGCCCCGGAACGGTCCTCCGGGCTGGGCCACGGACGGCCCGGTCCGCGCCACGGCTCCGGTACCGGCGCCCGAGGGGGCGGCCCGATGAGCGGCATCGGCCGCTCCGCCGCGGACCCCGTCAAGGGGCTGCTGCACCGGCACCGCGACCTGTGCGAACGCGCCGTGGACCCGCTGGAGATCGCGGCGGGTCTGGAGGCGCACGGCGTCACCGACCGCACCGCCGCGCGCTTTCGCCACCGGGACGTCTTCTCCCTCGCCGAGGAGATGTACGCCCGTGTCCCGCGCGACGGCGACACCCCGGCCCGCACCGAGGACGCACCGGCGCCCCGGCCGAGCGGGCCACGTGCCGCCGGGTTCGTCCTCGCCGTGCTGCCCGGCGTGGTGTGCGCCGCCGCCGTGGCCGGCCTGCGCCTCAGTGACGGCAGGCCGCGCCTGATCGCCGCCGCCGTCGGCGTCCTCGCGGTGGCCCTGGTCCTCGGCGCGGCACTGCGGCGCGGGCCGCTGAGTTCCGCGACGCGCGGCACCAGCGCCTGGACCTGCTGGCTCGTCGGCTACGCCCTCCTCGGCGACGGACTCCTCCGCAACGCCGTCACCGGCGGACCCGACGGCCTCCCCAACGGCTCCGCCGCCGGCCCGTGGCCCGTCACCGTCGTTCCCGTCCTGGCCCTTGCGCTGTCCTACGCGCCCGCGGTCGGATGCGCCCACCTCTTCGTCGCCGGCGCACGCCGCAAGCTGGCCTCCAGCCGGGGCCTGGCCGACTTCTCCGCCTCCGTACGGCCCCTGCTGCTTGGGGCGTTCGCCCTGTACACGGGAGCCCTCGCGGCGCTGCTCGCGCTGACCGGCGCCGCGCTCGGCGAGCCCGCCGCCCATCCCCAGGCCCTCACCCTGGGCGCCCTGCTGCTGCTCGCCCGGCTGCTCACCGTGCACGGTCACGCCCACGCCGCCACGCTCGTCCTCACCGCCACGGCCGCCGCCGAGGCGGCCGCCCTGGCCACACTCTTCGCCGGCCGCCTTCCCGGCTTCGGCCTCCTGAGCGCCCCCGTGGAGGCGCTGGTCGCCGCCTGCGGCGTCGCCGGCGTCCCGACGGCCGCCTGCGGGATCGGCGCCCTGACCCTGCTGGTCCACGCGTCCCGTCGGCTGACCAGGGCCTCGGCCCACGCGCCGACGGAGCGAACGCCGTGAGCGTGCGCACCGACCGCCACGCACACGTCCTCGAAACCCTCGCATCCCCCCCTTGAAGGAGCCCCCAGATGACCACCTCCCGACCCGACGCCTCGGCACCGGGAGCCGCCCGATGAGAGTCCTGCTGATCGGAGCCAACGGCTACATCGGCCGCTTCGTCGCCGACCGTCTCCTCGCGGACCCCGCCGTCCAGCTCACCGCGCTCGGCCGCGGTGACGACGCCGACGTCCGCTTCGACCTCGCCACGGGCAGCCCCGGCGCCCTCACGCGGTTCCTCGACGCGGTCCATCCCGGAGTGGTCGTCAACTGCGCGGGCACCACCCGGGGCGGGGCCCGCGAACTCACCCGGCACAACACCGTCGCCGTCGCCACCGTCTGCGAGGCCCTGCGCCGCAGCGGCTGCGGCGCTCGCCTCGTGCAGGTCGGCTGCAGCGCGGAGTACGGCCCCAGTCAGCCCGGCTCCTCCACCGCGGAGGACGCCGTGCCCCGCCCGGGCGGCCCCTACGGCGTCAGCAAACTCGCCGCGACCGAACTCGTCCTCGGCTCCGGTCTGGACGCCGTGGTCCTCCGTGTCTTCTCGCCCGCGGGTCCCGGCACGCCCGCCGGCTCCCCACTCGGCCGCCTCGCCGAGGCCATGCGGCGTGCGATGCAGTCGGGCGACGGAGAACTGCGCCTCGGCGGCCTCGGCGCCCAACGCGACTTCATCGACGTCCGCGACGTCGCCCGCGCGGTGCACGCGGCCTCGCTCTCGGCCGCCCAGGGCGTCATCAACATCGGCTCCGGCCGGGCCGTCCGGCTGCGCGACGCCGCCGCCACCCTCGCCCGGGTCGCCGGCTACGGCGGCGCCCTGCACGAACTCGACGGACCTCCCGGTGCCCTGCGGCCCACCATCGGCCACCCCCGCGCCGAGTCCGTCGGCCACCGCGTCGACGCCCTCGGCCACCACCGGGCCGACGGCCTCGGCCACCACCGCCCGGACGCTCTCGGCGGCCGCGGCGAGCGCAGCGAGCCCGAACACGCGGCACCGGCACCCCACCCGTACCCCGACGGCTGCGGCAGCTGGCAGCAGGCCGATGTGCGCACCGCACGCGACCGGCTCGGCTGGCGGCCCCGGATCGCCCTCGAAGAGTCCCTCGCCGACATCTGGATGGAGGCGGCATGCCGCATCTGACCAGCACCAACACCGGTACCACCGGCAGCACAAGAACAGGCGTCGCGAGCACCGGCGTGCGTACCGGGTTCGGTGTGCCGGGACTGGCCCACCCCCTCGTCGCCCCCGACGAGTGGGCCGGCCTCACCTGCCCGGGCACCCCGCTGCACTGGGTCGTCCTCAACGTCGCCGACGGGCCCGGCGCCCACCCCGACCCGCGCTGCCTGGAGGCCACCGGCCGTCTGCGCAACGCGGGCGTGCGCGTCCTCGGCCATCTCGACGCCGCCTACGGAGCCCGCAGCCTCGGCGAACAGATCTCCGACGCCCGCCGGTACCTCGACTGGTACCAGGTCGACGGCTTCCTCCTCGACCGCTGCCCGTCGGAACGCGCAGCCCTCCCCGAGGTCCGCCGCACGGTGAGCACCCTCCGGGCGATCCGTGACGATGCCCACATCGTCCTCGGTCACGGGACCCACCCGTACCCCGGCTACGCCGAGAACGCCGACCAGCTCGTCACCTTCTCCGGAACCTGGGCCGACTACCGCTGGTCCCAGGCGGCCGAGTGGAGCGCGGACTATCCGCCCGACCGCTTCTGCCACTTGGTCCACGGGGTGCCCCGCGGGCACCTGGAGGAAGCGCTGCGCATCGCCCGCTGGCAGGGAGCCGCGACGATCTACTTCACCGACCGCACGGACTGCGGCGGTCGCGCGGACCCCTGGGACACGATGCCCGGCTACTGGGACGAAATCGTCTCGCGAGTCGGGACGGGTGTCTCGGAATGAAAAAGGCCGTGGCAGTGTTACAGGCAGAACAACCGTAATTACTGACCGATCAACGGAGTCCCCGTGTCGCTGCCACCCCTGGTCGAGCCGGCTGCCGAGCTCACCGTAGACGAGGTCCGCAGGTACTCCCGCCACCTGATCATCCCCGATGTGGGGATGGACGGGCAGAAGCGGCTGAAGAACGCGAAGGTGCTCGCCGTGGGCGCGGGCGGCCTCGGCTCGCCGACTCTGATGTACCTGGCGGCAGCCGGTGTCGGCACGCTCGGCATCATCGAGTTCGACGAGGTCGACGAGTCGAACCTGCAGCGTCAGGTCATCCACAGCCAGGCCGACATCGGCCGGCCCAAGGCCGAGTCCGCCCGTGACACCATCAAGGGCATCAACCCGCTGGTGGACGTGGTCCTTCACCAGGAGCGGCTCGAGGCCGACAACGTGATGGACATCTTCAGCCAGTACGACCTGATCGTCGACGGTACGGACAACTTCGCGACCCGCTACCTGGTCAACGACGCCTGCGTGCTGCTGAACAAGCCCTACGTCTGGGGCTCGATCTACCGCTTCGACGGCCAGGCCTCCGTCTTCTGGTCCGAGCACGGGCCCTGCTACCGCTGCCTGTACCCGGAGCCCCCGCCCCCCGGCATGGTCCCCTCCTGCGCCGAGGGCGGCGTGCTGGGCGTGCTGTGCGCGTCCATCGGGTCCATCCAGACCAACGAGGCCATCAAACTCCTCGCGGGCATCGGCGAGCCGCTGGTCGGCCGCCTGATGATCTACGACGCCCTGGAGATGACCTACCGCCAGGTCAAGGTCCGCAAGGACCCCAACTGCGCGGTCTGCGGCGAGAACCCGACCGTCACCGAGCTCATCGACTACGAGGCCTTCTGCGGCGTCGTGTCCGAGGAGGCCCAGGCGGCGGCCGCCGACTCCACGATCACTCCCAAGCAGCTCAAGGAGTGGATCGACGACGGCGAGAACATCGAGCTCATCGACGTCCGTGAGCCGAACGAGTTCGAGATCGTCTCCATCCCGGGCGCCCGGCTGATCCCGAAGAACGAGTTCCTCATGGGCTCCGCCCTCGAGAGCCTTCCGCAGGACAAGAAGATTGTCTTGAACTGCAAGACGGGTGTCCGCAGTGCGGAAGTCCTCGCGGTCCTCAAGTCCGCCGGCTTCTCGGACGCCGTCCACGTCGGCGGCGGCGTGATCGGCTGGGTCAACCAGATCGAGCCGGAGAAGCCCGTCTACTGACCGGCTCCCGGATCCGCTTCCCGGACGGCGGGGGTTTCGCGCACCGCAGGTGCCCGAAGCCCCCGCCGCCGTCATGAGCAGACCTTGCCGTCCTTCGGCACCGTCCCCTTCAGCAGGTAAGCGTCCACCGTCGAGTCGACACAGTCGCTCCCGCTCCCGTACGCGCCGTGGCCCTCGCCCTCCCAGGTCAGCACCACTCCGACGTCCTTGCCCAGCTCGTCCGCCATCCGCTGGGCGCCCTCGTAGGGCGTGGCCGGGTCGCCCGTGTTGCCGACCACCAGGATCGGGGCCGCGCCGGGCGCGCTCACCTCCGGGGTCTCGTGCTGACCGGCCACCGGCCAGTCGTGGCACCATCCGGCCGTGTCCCAGCCGAGGAAGGCGCCGAAGACCGGCGAGACCTCCTCGAATTTCGGCAGCAGCTTCTTCGTCTCCGTCACGGTCGGCCGCTGCTTGTCGTCCAGGCACGATATGACCCGCTGCGAGTGGGTCGTCGTGCCGTAGCGCCCCGAGGGATCGCGCTCGTTGTAGCCGTCGGCGAGCGCCAGCAGCTCGGAGCCGTCGCCCTTCTCGGCCGCCTCCAGCGCACTGGTCAGCGCCGGCCAGCCGCTCTCGCTGTACAGCGGCAGCACGATGCCGGTGAGCGCGAGCGTCTGGGTCAGCTCGCGCCCCGGCGAGGAGGTGGGCAGCGGCTCCGCGTCCAGCCGCTTCAGCAGGTCGGCGATCTTTCGTGATCCCTGCTCGGGCTCCTGGCCGGTCGACTTCAGATAGTCGTCCAGCGCGCGCTGGAAGCCCCTGGCCTGGTTCTCGGCGTGGCCCATCGTGTCGGCGCTCGGGTCCACCACGGCGTCGAGGATCACGCGTCCCACGTGCTCGGGGAACAGGTGGGCGTAGACGCCGCCGAGTTCGGTGCCGTAGGAGATGCCGAAGTAGTGCATCTTCTCGTCGCCCAGGACGTGGCGCATCAGGTCCATGTCGCGGGCGGTGTCCGTGGTCGAGACGTGCTCCATGAGCTTGCCGGCGGCCTTCTCGCAGCCCTTGCCGAAGTCGGCGGCGTCCTTCAGATACGCCTGCTCCTCGGACGGGGTGTCCGGCGTGGAGTCCACCGACTCGGCGGCCTCGATCGCCTCGTCGGAGCGGCAGCGGACGCCCTCGCTGGCCGCCACTCCGCGCGGGTCCCAGCTCACCAGGTCGTACCGCTCGTGCAGAGAGGAGACGGTGTCGGCGTAGGACGGCATCATCGAGACGCCGGAGCCGCCCGGGCCGCCGAAGTTGAACAGCAGGGAGCCGATGCGGTCGTCCCCGCTCGCCCTGGACCGGATCAGCGCGAGATCGATCGTCTCGCCATCCGGATCGGACCAGTCGAGCGGCGCCTTGAGCGTGGCGCACCGCCAGTCGCCGTCCGGCGCCGGTGCGTCGTCGCTGCCCTTGCAGCGGGTCCAGTCGAGCGTCTGGGACGCCAGCGCCTTCGGCACTCCGGACGGCGCCGCCGCCGTGGGTCCCGCGCTGCTCCTGCCCCCGTCGTCCTTGTCCTCGTCGGACGAACCGCCGCCGCAGCCCGCCGTCAGCAGTGCCGCTGCGGCCGTCAGAGCCGTCCACCTCGTGAGACGCGCCATGTCCTCTCCCCCCTGGCAAGCCGTCCGCACCGTGCGGCGGACGGCATGGATGCCATGGTAGGTGGAGCGCGCAGCGTCCGCCGAAGCCTGTGGATAACTTTCTGACCTGCCATTTCACCGATTCGCCGGCGTCGTCCGCGGTCAGGAGCACACGGTTCCGGCCGCCGGTACCTTGCCGTCGAGCAGATAGCCGTGCACCACGTCCTGCACGCACCGGTTCTTGCTGTCGTAGGCTCCGTGGCCCTGGCCCTTGTAGGTCAGTTCCACGCCGACGCCCTTGCCCAGCGCGTCCGCCATCCGGCCCGCGCCCTCGTAGGGCGTCGCGGGGTCGCCGGTGTTGCCGATCACCAGGATCGGCGGCGCACCGGCCGCGCCGACGTCCGGATGGTCGGCGGCTCCGGCGACCGGCCAGTCGGTGCAGCTGAGCATGGACCAGGCGAGGAAGTCGCCGAACAGCGGGGACGCGTCCCGGAACTCGGGCAGCTTGCGTTCCACGTACGCGGTGTCGTACCGCGGCTTGTCGTCGGCGCAGTTGATGGCGACGTTGGCCGCGGTGATGTTGCTGTACTGGCCGTCCTCGTTGCGCCCGTTCAACGCGTCCGACAGGACCATGAGGACCCGCCCGTCCCCGTCGTACGCCTGCTCCAGGCCCTCGGTGAGGTACTCCCAGAAGTCCTTCGAGTACAGCGCCTGCGCGATGCCGCCGGTCGCTGCGGTCTCGGTGAGTTCGCGGGGGAAGACGCCCGGGATCGGTTTGCGGTCGAGGTCCTTCAGCAGTCGTGCGATGCGTGCCTTGACGTCGTCCGCCGTGTCCCCGATGGGGCAGTCCTCCGTCTTCGACACACAGTCCTCGGCGAAGTTGTCGAGCGCCAGCTGGAACCCCTTCGCCTGACCCAGCGAACTCTGCTCCGCCGTCTGCGTCGGGTCGACCACCGCGTCGAAGACGGCACGGCCCACGTGCTTGGGGAACAGGTGGGCGTAGACGCCGCCGAGTTCGGTGCCGTAGGAGATGCCGAAGTAGTACAGCTTCTCGTCACCGAGTACCTGGCGCATCAGGTCCATGTCGCGGGCGGCGTCCGTCGTGCGCACATGCGGAAGGATCTTCTTCGAGTTCTTCTCGCAAGCGGCGTTGAACTTCTCCGTGTTGTCCACCAACTCCGTGCGCTCGGCCCGGTCGTCGGGGGTGGCGTCCTGCTGGAAGTAGGTGTCGAGCTGCTTGTCGTCCAGGCACTCCACGGGGTCGCTGCGGCCGACACCGCGCGGATCGAAGCTGACCAGGTCGTAGCGGGTGCGCAGTTTCGCGTAGTCCTGGCCGAACGCGGGCAGTGTGGTGACGCCCGATCCGCCCGGCCCGCCGAAGTTGAAGACGAGCGAGCCGATCCGCCGGTCCGCCTCGCCGTCTGCCCCGGCCCGGATCAGCGCGAGGCCGATCGTGTCGCCCTCGGGATCGTCCCAGTCGAGCGGCGCCCTCATGGTGGCGCACTGCCACTCGTCGCCGTCCGGCAGCGGGGACGGGGCGGCGCCGCCACCCTCGGCCTCGGACGGTGCCGGGCAGTCCTTCCAGTCGAGCTTCTGGCCGGCCAGGTCCTCGTCGTCCTCCTGGGCTCCTCCGCCGCAGCCCGCCAGCAGGACGGACAGCGTGACGGCGGTGGCGGTCAGGGCGGCGGCGCGCAGCCGGGCGGGAATCGGCATGCGTCCATCGTGCGGTCGCGCGGGAGCACCTGCTCGGGGCCAGGGCCGTACGGGGTACGGAGCGCCTCTCCCGCGTCCGGTTACAGCGCCTCTTTGCGCGTGAGGTGGTTGAAGAACAGCCAGCCCGGCAGTACCGGCAGCCACAGGGTGAGCAGCCGGTAGAGCAGCACCGCGGGCGCGGCGACCTCCTTGGGGAGGCCGACGGCGATCAGACCGACCGTCAGCGTCGCCTCCACCGCGCCCACACCTCCCGGCGTCGGCGCGGCGGATCCCAGCGCGTTGCCCGCGAGGAAGACGACCGCGACGCTCGCCAGACTGATCGACGAGGAGTCGTCGCCGAAGGCGCGGATCGAGGCGTCCAGGCACATCACGAAGCAGGCGGTGAGCAGCAGCATGCCGCCGATGCCGGTGACCAGCTTCTGCGGTCGCTGGAGCACGTCCAGCATGCGCGGCACGACCCCGGCGAAAAGCGACCGCACGCGCGTGACGACGAATTTGCGCAGGAACGGCACGGACGTCACCACGAGGACCAGCACCGCCACGGTCAGCAGGCCCGCGATGACCGTCCGGGACGGCGACAGCGACGGCGTCTTCTCGGTACCGGTCAGATAGCCGAAGGACAGCAGCATCAGGATGTGACAGCCGAGCCCGAACAGCTGGGACGCGCCGACACTCGCCACCGCGAGCCCGGGGCGCACGCCCGCACGCTGCAGGAAGCGGGTGTTCAGGGCGACGCCTCCGACCGCCGCGGGAGCGACGATCTTCACGAACGACCCGGCGACCTGCGCGGCCACGGTCCGCAGGAAGGGCACTCGCTCGGGTACGAAGCCCAGCAGTGCCATCGCCGCCGCGACGTAACTCGCCGCCGAGAACAGCACGGCCGCGGCGACCCAGCCCCACTGGGCGTTCGAGATCAGAGGGCCGAACTCGATGTGCGTGAGCTGCGTCAGCAGGAAGTAGGCGCCGATCGCGCCGGCGATGAAGCTGATCAGCGTGCGCGGCCGCACCCGCTCCAGGCGGGCCGGTTCGACGGGAGCCTGCGGCCTGATGCGCAGCACCGCGTGGCGGATCAGGGTGAGCAGATCCTCCTCGCGAGCCTCCTCGATGGCCTCGTCCACGGCCCGCTTCTCGGCCCGCTGCTCGGCGCGTACGGCCTTCTTGTCCGGCTTGTCGGCCTGAGTCGACTTGTCGGTCTTCCCGGACGCGGGGCCCGTGGCGTCGTCGGCAGCCTCCGCGCGGGCCAGCTTGGCCTGGCGGGACGACTCCAGGACCGCCTCGCGCTCGCGCTGGGCCCGTTCCCGCGCCAGCCTGCGCAGGGTCGCGCGCGTGGAGCGGCTGAGCGCGATGGGCTGGAGCATGGGCAGGCAGTCCGCAACGGTGTCGGGACCGAGCACACCCACCGCCGACGCGACCGCCCGTTCGGCACCGACCCGCAGGCCGAGCGTCACCAGGAGCTGGGAGACGTCCATGCGCAGCAGCAGGTCGCCGGCGGCGATCTCGCCGATGCGCAGATCGGTGAGGATCACCGTGCCGGAACGATCCACCAGGATCGCGTCGCCCACCAGCCTGCGGTGCGCGATGCGCCGGGACTGCAGGGCCCGCACCTGCTCCCAGGTGTCGCGCAGCAGGTCGTCGGTGATCTCCTCGTCCGCCAGCGAGTCCAGGGAGCGCCCGCCGGTGTGCTCGTAGACCAGCATCACGGCGTCGGGACCCAGCTCCGACGTCGCGATCAGCTTGGGGGCGTTGGCACCGGCCGCGATGGCCGCGTAGGCGAGCAGCGCCTCCTGCTCCAGGGCCTGCCGCAGGGAGGGAAGGCTGCTGCGGGTGGCGAAACCGCGCAGGGTCAGATTGCGCCACGCGCGGTAGAAGAAGCCCTGCGCCTGCTGTTCCCGGTCGACCACCGTCACGTCGAGCGGCCGGCCGTCCTCCAGGGTGACGAAATAGCGGCGGCCGCGGTCACCGGTCTCGACGCTGTCCGACGGCGCCTCCTGCCGGGCGGCGGTCACCGGCCGGAAGCCGACGTGCCGCAGGCCCGCCATCAGCGTCCGGCCGGTGGGGCGGACGTTGGGGGAGCCGACGGCGTACAGGGTGCCGTAGGCGACGGTCCAGCCGATGAGGACGGTCAGGATGATCGAGAACGGCGTCGTGTACCCGGTGACGAGCATCGAGAAGGCGTCGAGGAGCAGCACGATCCACAGCACCGCGCGCCAGCGGGGTCTGCGGGACATGCCGACCGCCGTCATGTACGCGATGACCGGGGCGAGGTAGCCGTGCACGGGGTCGGTCAGCGCGTGGATGTCGCCCGGCGACGGCTGGGTGAGCGCCTCCTGGATCGAGCCGGGGGCGGCCTTGGCGACCCACAGGTCGGTGGCGAGGGTCACTCCGTGCGCGAGGACCGCCGCCAGCACGCCGTCGGCGATCCGCAGTCCGTCCCGTTTGATCAGCCGCTCGATCGCGAAGGCGACCGGCACCAGGAGGATCGCGATGCTGGAGGCCAGCCCCGCGATCTTGATGAGCAGGTCGGGGGCCTGCCCGGTGCCCTTGTTGATGTCCTGTTCGAGGCCCGAGGTGGTGCCGTGCGCGAAGGCGGCGATGGCGAGGAGCACGGCGACGGCGAGCACGCCCACCAGGAGGCGTACCAGGTCGGAGGGGCGGTGCACGCGCGCGGGGAGCAGCGGTTCGTCGCCCTCGACCTCGTCGATGTGGGCCACGTCCTCGGGGTCGGCGGCCGTCGCAGACGGGCCTTCGGCCGTCCGCTGGCCGGCCTTCCCGCCGTCCGCGTCCGCGGTGTCCGGGCGCGACGAAGAGTCAGAGGTGCCCTCGGCGTCCTCGGGGTGCACACCCTGCTGTCTCATCGCCTCTTCTTGCTCTCGTATCACTGGTCACCGCCCGCACGATGGTGGCATGCCGCGTCGGCCTCGGCAGGCATCAGGGTGCCCGTGCGGGCCGCACAGTCTGCCCGAAGCGCCGCTTCCGGGCGAGGGACGAGGGCCCTCGGGAGTGCGTCGCGTTGTCGGCGGAGTGCGGCACCATGGGGCGGATGAGCGAGCAGAGCCTTCCGGACGGCGTCCGTCCGGAGAACGCGGACGCGCTGCCCGAGTACGCCGAGCGGGTCCTCGACGTGACGGAACTGATTCCGCCCGGCCGTGTCATGACCTACGGAGACGTGGCCGAGTACCTGGAGGAGGGGGGACCCCGCCAGGTCGGCCGGGTGATGTCCCTCTACGGCGGAGGTGTCCCCTGGTGGCGTGTCGTCCGGGCGGACGGAGTCCTGCTCGCGGGGCACGAGCTGGAGGCGATCGACCGCTACCGCGAGGAGGGCACGCCCCTGAAGGAGGCGAGCAGGGCCGCTGAGGGGCACCTGCCGCGCCTCGACCTGAAGCGGGCGCGGTGGGACGGCGGCACGAGCGTCCAGGGGCACGGGGGACGTGCACCGGGGAACAGCGGACGCGCACGGGGTCACACCTGACAGCTTCCGCCATGCGACCGGCCGGTGTGTGACCTGTGATCCGTACGAGGTAAAGCGGGCGCTTCGGGCATGTCCGTGGCATGACGTACGTTCGTGGGGCAGGGGACGTCCGCGCCGCGAGTGACGAGAGGGAAGAAGGGGAAGCGCTGCTTCCGCCTCTTCCGTCGGCGTAGCGTCGGCCGCACGCGTCCCCCTCATCCCGCGGCCACCGCCCCGCCCGCGGCGCGGACGGCCCACCAGCACACCCACCAGGACCGGCGAACCACGTGAGCTCCTCTTCCTCCAGCGGACACCCGCCGCACCCCCAGGTGCGGCGGGGGAGCCGTGGCGCTTACCGACTGGTGCGTACCCCGCCGGCGCGCGTGGACCCCCCTCGTCTGGACGCCGCACAACGCGCCGTGGTTGACCACCGGACCGGACCGCTGCTCGTCCTGGCGGGGCCGGGCACCGGCAAGACCACCACCCTCGTCGAGTCGGTGGCCGACCGGATCGCCAGGGGCGGCGACCCGGAGCGCATCCTGGTGCTGACGTTCAGCCGCAAGGCGGCCGTCGAACTGCGCGACCGGATGGCAGTGCGCATCGGCGCCGCGCGGGCCCCCCGGGCGACGACCTTTCACTCCTTCGGCTACGCCCTGGTCCGCGCCCACCAGGACAACGACCTGTTCGTGGAACCCCTGCGGCTGCTCTCGGGCCCCGAGCAGGACGTGACGGTGCGCGAGCTGCTGGCCGGGCAAGCCGACCTGGAGCGGCTCGGGCTCGCCCACGTGCGCTGGCCCGACGAACTGCGCGCCTGCCTGACCACCCGCGGTTTCGCCGACGAGGTCCGCGCGGTGCTCGCCCGCAGCCGCGAACTGGGACTGGGCCCGGACGCGCTCGGGGCCTTCGCCCGGCGCATCGGCCGCCCCGACTGGCGTGCCGCCGCCGTCTTCCTCGCCGAGTACCTCGACGTCCTCGACCTCCAGGGCGTGCTCGACTACGCGGAACTGGTCCACCGCGCGGTGCTCCTCGCCCGCCGTCCCGAGGTCGCCGCGCGCCTGACCGCCCAGTACGACGCGGTGTACGTCGACGAGTACCAGGACACCGACCCGGCCCAGGTCAGGCTGCTGCACGCCCTGGCGGGCGGCGGGCGCACCCTCGTCGCCTTCGGCGATCCCGACCAGTCGATCTACGCCTTCCGGGGCGCCGACGTGAACGGCATCCTGAACTTCCCGGCCGCCTTCCCGCGCGCGGACGGCAGCCCGGCGCCGGTCGCGGTGCTGCGGACCTCACGCCGGTCCGGGGCCGCCCTGCTGGCCGCCACCCGGCTCCTGACCCAGCGCATGCCGCTGACCCGCCTCCCCGCCGACAAGGTCCGCGCCCACCGCGAGCTGACCCCGGAACGGGACGGCGGGCGCGTCGAGGCGTACACGTACCCGACGTCCGGCACCGAGCTGGACAACATCGCCGACATTTTGCGCCGGGCGCACCTGGAGGACGGCGTCCCGTGGCGGGACATGGCGGTCCTGGTGCGCGCCGGCGCACGCACCATCCCCACGCTCCGCCGCGCCCTCACCGCGGCCGGTGTCCCCCTGGACATCGACGGCGACGACCTTCCGCTGCGCCACGAACCCGCGGTGGCACCCCTGCTTACCGCACTGCGAGCCGTGGCGGAGGCGGAGACAGCGGCGGGGACGGGATCGGGGGAGCAGCCCGGGGCGGGCGCGGGCTCGGCGGGTGACGTGCTGCCCGACCCGGCCACGGGCACGCGCGACCTCGGCGAGGCCGCGCCCGCGGACCGTGCCGCCAACGCGCCGGGGACGACGGGTGCGGACGCATCGGGCACGACGGGTGCGGACGCGCCGGGTCGGACGGCTGCGGACGCGCCGGGCACGACGGGTGCGGACGCATCGGGCACTACGGCTGCGGACGTGCCGGGCACGACGGACGCCGATGCCGCCCCCGGCACGGCCGCGCAGGCCGAATCCGTACCCGTCCCCGCCTCCCACACCGACGCCGGCACCGAGGTGAAGCCCCCGCGCGGTGAACGCGAACACCGCGCGGACGATCCGTGCTGGCTCCCCACCGAGACCGCCCTCACCCTGCTCACCTCGCCCCTCGCCGGCATGGACGCCGCAGACCTGCGCCGTCTCGGCCGTGCCCTGCGCGACGAGCAGCGCGCCGCCGGCAACCCACTGCCGCCGCCCTCGGACGAACTGCTCGCCCGGGCGCTGGCCGAGCCGGAGCGGCTCGCCGTGCACGACCCCGCTTACGCGCGCGGTGCCCAGCGGCTCGGCGCTCTGCTCCGCAAGGCGCGCCAGCGACTGGCGGGAGGCGGCAGCGCCGAGGAGGCGCTGTGGGACTTGTGGAACGGCACCCCGTGGCCCAGCCGCCTGGAACGCTCCGCCCGGCGCGGCGGCGCGGCCGGACGCAATGCCGACCGCGACCTGGACGCCGTGTGCGCGCTGTTCGCGACGGCCGCCCGCGCGGAGGAGCGCACCGGCGGGAGGGGCGCCCTGAACTTCCTGGAGCAGATCGACGCCGAGGACATCGCGGCCGACACCCTCACGCGGCGCGCCGTCCGCCCCGACGCCGTCCGCCTGATGACCGCGCACCGTGCCAAGGGGCTGGAGTGGCGGCTGGTCGTCGTGGCGGGCGTCCAGGAAGGACTCTGGCCGGATCTGCGCCGCCGCGGCTCGCTGCTCGAGGCCGACCGGATCGGCCGCGACGGACTCGCCGAACCCCTCACGCCGGGAGCCCTGCTCGCCGAGGAGCGCCGCCTGTTCTACGTGGCCGCCACGCGCGCGCGGGAGCGGCTCGTCGTCACCGCGGTGAAGGCACCGGCCGACGACGGGGACCAGCCCTCCCGGTTCCTGACCGAGCTCGGCGTCGAACCCGCCGACGTCACGGGCCGCCCGCGCCGCCCCCTCGCCGTCGCGGCGCTCGTCGCCGAGCTGCGCGCCACCACCGTCGACCCCCGTGTCTCCGCACCCTTGAGAGAGGCCGCCGCCCGCCGTCTGGCCCGCCTCGCCGCCCTGGCGGACGAGGACGGCCGGCCCCTGGTGCCGTCCGCCCACCCCTACCGCTGGTGGGGCATGTGGGACCCGACCGAGAGCAAGGTCCCGCTGCGCGACCGCGATCAGCCCGTCACGCTCTCCGGCAGCGCCCTGGACCAGCTGGCCAACACCTGCGCCCTTCAGTGGTTCCTGGGCCGTGAGGTGAAGGCCGACGCGCCGGCGACCACCGCCCAGGGCTTCGGCAACGTGGTGCACGTACTCGCCGACGAGGTGGCCTCCGGACACACGCCGGCCGACCTCGCCGTCCTCATGGAGAGGCTGGACTCCGTGTGGAACGCGCTCGCCTTCGACGCGCCGTGGAAGTCGGAGCAGGAGAAGGCCAACGCGCGCGTGGCGCTCGAACGCTTCCTGAAGTGGCACGTCATGGACCGCGCCGGACGCACCCCCGTGGCGAGCGAGCACGACTTCGACGTGACCCTGGCGGCGGGCGACTACGAGGTCCGCATCCGCGGCCAGATGGACCGCGTGGAGACCGACGGCGACGGCCGCGCCTACGTCGTCGACTTCAAGACCGGCAAACAGGCGCCGACGTCCGCGGAGGTGGCCCGCCACCCCCAGCTCGCCGTCTACCAGCTCGCCGTCCGCGAGGGCGCGGTCGACGAGGCCTTCGACGGCGCACGCCCCGAACCGGGCGGCGCCGAACTCGTCCACCTGCGCCAGGGCGCGTCCAAGCGGGACGGCGGGGAGACCCTGCCCAAGGTCCAGGCACAGGAGTCGCAGGAGGGGCCGGAGGGCGAGTGGGTCGGCGACCTGCTGGCCACGGCCGCCGGCAAGGTCCTCGACGAACGGTTCACCCCGACCACGGGCCAGCACTGCACCCACTGCGCCTTCCGCGCGTCGTGCAGCGCACGGCCCGAGGGGCGGCACGTCGTGGAGTGAGCGCCGGCAGCCGGGAGCAGCCGGGGGGCGACGCCGGAGAGCCCGGGCCGGACGGCGGAGCGGAGCGGCCGGTGTGACACGTCGCACCACACGGGCTGACCTGTGCTTTTCTTGGCCTCCCGAGGACATCCGGCAC
Organism: Streptomyces sp. KPB2; assembly: GCF_003950055.1. NCBI lineage: Bacteria > Bacillati > Actinomycetota > Actinomycetes > Kitasatosporales > Streptomycetaceae > Streptomyces > Streptomyces sp. KPB2. Next base: position 2,893,453 of record NZ_CP034353.1, on the reverse strand, counting down.
CCGCTGTCAGTGACCGCCGCTAGCCTCTGTGACGTGCCCGCCCACCTCACCGATCCCGAGCAGCTCAAGGAGCTCCTCGGCATCCCCTTCACCCCGGAGCAGACGGCCTGCATCGTCGCGCCGCCCGCCCCGCAGGTGATCGTGGCCGGAGCCGGATCGGGCAAGACGACGGTGATGGCGGCACGCGTGGTCTGGCTGGTCGGCACCGGCCAGGTCGCCCCGGAACAGGTCCTCGGCCTCACCTTCACCAACAAGGCGGCCGGTGAACTCGCCGAACGCGTCCGCAAGGCACTGATCCGGGCCGGCGTGACCGATCCGGACGCGATCGACCCGGACCACCCGCCGGGCGAGCCGGCGATCTCGACGTACCACGCCTTCGCCGGTCGCCTCCTCACCGACCACGGCCTGCGCCTCGGCCTGGAGCCGACCTCCCGCCTGCTCGCCGACGCCACCCGTTACCAGCTCGCCGCGAGGGTCCTGCGCGAGGCCCCCGGGCCCTATCCTGCGCTCACCCGGTCCTTCGCCGACCTGGTCAGCGACCTCCTCGCCCTCGACGCCGAACTCGCCGAGCACCTGGTACGCCCCGAGGACCTGCTCGCCTGGGACGCCGGCCTCCTGGACACCCTGGCGGGCATCCGGCTCAGCAACGCCGACCTGCGCAAGGTCCCCGAGGCCGCCGCCGCCCGCCGCGCACTGGCCGACCTGGTGATCCGCTACCGGGCCGCCAAACGCCGGCAGGACCTGCTGGACTTCGGCGACCAGATCGCCCTGTCCGCGCGGCTCGCCGGGCTCCCCGAGGTGGGCCGCGTCCTGCGCGACGAGTACCGGGTGGTGCTGCTCGACGAGTACCAGGACACCTCGGTGGCCCAGCGGATCCTCCTGGCGGGCCTCTTCGGCGGCGGCACCGGCCATCCCGTGACCGCCGTGGGCGACCCCTGTCAGGCGATCTACGGCTGGCGCGGCGCCTCCGTCGCCAACCTCGACGACTTTCCCGAACACTTCGCCCACGCCGACGGACGGCCCGCGGCCCGGCAGGCGCTCAGCGAGAACCGCCGCAGCGGCGGCCGCCTCCTCGACCTCGCCAACGGCCTCGCCGAGCCCCTGCGCGCCATGCACGCGGGCGTGGAGGCCCTGCGACCCGCCCCGGGCGCCGAACGCGACGGCACGGTCCGCTGCGCCCTGCTGCGCACCCACGCGGAGGAGATCGACTGGATCGCCGACTCCGTCGCCCACCTCGTGCGCACCGGCACCGCGCCCGGCGAGATCGCCGTCCTGTGCCGCACCGCGACCGACTTCGCCGAGATCCAGGGCGCACTGGTCGCGCGCGACGTCCCCGTCGAGGTCGTCGGCCTGTCCGGGCTGCTGCACCTGCCCGAGGTCGCCGACCTGGTCGCCGTCTGCGAGGTCCTCCAGGACCCGGGCGCCAACGCCTCCCTGGTCCGGCTGCTCTCCGGCCCGCGCTGGCGCATCGGCCCGCGCGACCTCGCCCTCCTGGGCCGCCGCGCCCGGCTGCTCGTGAGCCACGCGCGCGTGGCGGGCGACGACGACCCCGACCGGCGGCTCGCGGAGGCCGTCGAGGGAGTCGACCCGTCCGAGGTGATATCGCTCGCGGACGCCCTCGACACCTTCCTGGAGACGCCGCTGGACGGCACCGGGGACGACGACGGGCTGCCCTTCTCACCGGACGCGCGCGTGCGGTTCGCGCGGCTGGCCACCGAGCTGCGCGAGCTGCGCCGGGCCCTGTCCGACCCGCTCATGGACGTCCTGCACCGTGTCCTCGCCGTCACCGGTCTCGAGGTGGAGCTGTCGGCCTCCCCGCACGCCCTGGCCGCCCGCCGCCGCGAGACCCTGTCCAACTTCCTGGACGTCGCCGCCTCCTTCGCCGCGAGCGACAACGAGGCCACCCTGCTCGCCTTCCTGGGCTTCCTGCGCACCGCGGCGCAGTACGAGAAGGGCCTGGACAACGCGCTGCCCGGCGGGGAGAACACCGTCAAGGTGCTCACCGCGCACAAGTCCAAGGGCCTGGAGTGGGACGTGGTCGCCGTGCCCGGGCTCGTCACCGGCACCTTCCCCAGCGGTCAGGGCCGCGAGAAGTGGACCGCCCAGAGCAAGGTGCTGCCGCACGGCCTGCGCGGCGACGCCGAGACCCTGCCCGACGTCGCCTCCTGGGACTCCCGCGGACTGAAGGCCTTCCACGAGGCCATGAAGGACCACCAGCACACCGAGGAGCTCCGCCTCGGCTACGTCACCTTCACCCGCCCCCGCTCCCTGCTCCTCGGCTCCGGCCACTGGTGGGGACCCAGCCAGAAGAAGCCCCGCGGACCGTCCGACTTCCTCACGGCCCTGTACGAGCACTGCGCCGCCGGACACGGCGAGATCGAGGCCTGGGCGGACGAACCGGCCGAGGACGAGGAGAACCCGGCCCTGCACCGGGCGATCGCCGACGAGGTCTGGCCCCTGCCCCTGGACGACGAGGCACTCGCCCGGCGCCGGGCCGCCGCGGAGACGGTCCTCGCCCACCTGGACGCCCTCGCCACCCGGCAAGAGGGTCCTCCCGAGGCCCCCGACACCTACGACGACCCGGACTGGCCGCCGCCCCCGGACGACGACGCGCCGCCCCCGGAGGAAGCGGATCCCGACTGGGCGGGCGACCCCGCCGACTGGGACACCTGGACCACGGACCGCCCCGCCGCCCAGGACCGTACGGCCGCCCGGAAAGACGGCCCCACCGCCCCGGACCGCCCCGCCGCCCGCAAGGACCGCCCCACCGTCCCGCACCAGGCGACGCCCCCCGAGCCGCCCCGGGGCGACGCCCCCGCGCGCCTCACCCCGGAGGAGGCCCGTACCGTCGCCTCCTGGGACCGCGACCTCGACGCGCTCACCGGCGAGCTCCTGCGCGCCCGCGAGAGCGTCACCGAGGTGCCCCTTCCGGCCTCGCTGACCGCCTCCCAGCTGCTGAGCCTGGCCGCCGACCCGGACGGGTTCGCGCAGGAGCTGGCCCGGCCCATGCCCCGCCCGCCCCAGCCCGCGGCCCGTCGCGGCACCCGTTTCCACGCCTGGGTGGAGGCCCGGTTCGAAGCACTGAAGCTGCCCCTGCTGGAACCGGAGGAGCTGCCGGGCGCCGACGCCGAGATCGCCGACGAACAGGACCTGGAGTTCCTGAAGGACGCCTTCGAACGCACCGAGTACGCCCGCCGCACACCGTTCCGCGTCGAGGCTCCCTTCCAGCTCTCGCTGGCCGGCCGGGTCGTTCGCGGCCGCATCGACGCCGTCTACAAGGAGGGCGACGGGGAGTCCGCGACGTACGAGATCGTCGACTGGAAGACGAACCGCGCCGCCACCGCCGACCCGCTCCAGCTCGCGCTCTACCGCATCGCCTGGGCCGAGCAGCAGGGCGTGCCGCCCACCTCGGTGACGGCCGCCTTCCTGTACGTGCGCACCGGCGAGGTCGTACGGCCCGGGGGACTGCCCGACCGCCCGGCGCTCGAGAAGCTGCTGCTGGCCGAGCCGGTCGGTGACGAACCGCACGATCGGGGTGTCCGCGCGGGCCGATAGGCTCGTAAGCATGAGCCACCCCGTTGACAATGCTGTCAGCGCTGTCCGCACGTACATCGAACAGCACCGCGCCGCCTTCCTCGACGACCTCGTCGACTGGCTGCGGATTCCGTCCGTGTCGGCGCAGCCCGACCACGCGACCGACGTACGCCGCAGCGCCGACTGGCTCGCCGCCAAACTGAAGGAGACCGGCTTCCCGACCGCCGAGGTCTGGCCCACCCCCGGCGCCCCCGCGGTCTTCGCCGAGTGGCCCTCCGGGGACCCGCAGGCGCCGACGGTCCTCGTCTACGGCCACCACGACGTACAGCCCGCCGCCCGCGAGGACGGCTGGCACAGCGAGCCCTTCGAGCCCGTCGTCCGCGAGAACCGTCTCTACGCGCGCGGGGCGGCCGACGACAAGGGGCAGGTGTTCTTCCACACACTCGGCGTCCGCGCCCACCTCGCCGCCACCGGCCGCACCGCCCCCGCGGTGAACCTCAAGCTGCTGATCGAGGGCGAGGAGGAATCCGGCTCCCCGCACTTCCGCGCCCTCGTCGAGGAACGCGCCGAGCGGCTCACCGCCGACGCGGTGATCGTCTCCGACACCGGCATGTGGTCCGAGGACACCCCCACGGTCTGCACCGGCATGCGGGGGCTCGCCGAGTGCGAGATCCGGCTGCACGGCCCCGACCAGGACATCCACTCGGGCTCCTTCGGCGGCGCGGTCCCCAACCCCGCCACCGCGGTCGCCCGTCTCGTGGCCGCCCTGCACGACGAGCACGCGCGCGTGGCGATCCCGGGCTTCTACGACGGCGTGATCGAACTCACCGACCGCGAACGCGAACTCTTCGCCGAGCTGCCCTTCGACGAACAACAGTGGCTGCGCACGGCCAAGTCGTACGCCGCCCGGGGCGAGGCCGGACACACCACCCTGGAGCGCATCTGGGCCCGCCCCACCGCCGAGGTCAACGGCATCGGCGGCGGTTACCAGGGCCCCGGCAGCAAGACGATCATCCCGTCGTCCGCCATGGTGAAGCTCTCCTTCCGCCTCGTCGCCGGCCAGGACCCGGACCACGTGGAGAAGGCCGTCCGCGCCTGGGCCGCCGAGCAGGTGCCCGTCGGCATCCGCTGCGAGATCACCTTCGGCTCGGCCACCCGCCCGTGTCTGACGCCGCTGGACCACCCGGCTCTGCGGTCCGTGGTCCGCGCGATGGGCCGGGCCTTCGACACACCGGTCCGCTTCACCCGCGAGGGCGGCTCCGGACCGGCCGCCGACCTCCAGGAGGTCCTCGGCGCCCCGGTGCTGTTCCTCGGCATCTCCGTCCCGTCCGACGGCTGGCACGCCCCCGACGAGAAGGTGGAGCTGGACCTGCTCCTCAAGGGCGTCGAAACCTCCGCCCACCTCTGGGGCGACCTGGCGGAGTACTGGCGTCACGCGCCCTGAGCACCGCGCACGGTCCGGGACCCGGCCGGCAGCGCGCGCGGCACACTGGAAAGGCCGCCGCGCACCGCCGAGCCGTCCCGGACCCGGTCACCACCCGCCGTACCAACCGCTGAACCGCCTGTCGAACCGAACCGCTCACCGGGGGAGTTGGAACCACTCGTGACCACCTGGACCGACCACACCGCCGACCGTCCCATCTCGCTCACCGCCCCGAGCGGCATCGACCGCGCCGCCCACCACCGCCTCGACGAGGCCTGGCTCGCGGCGGCGTGGAGCCACCCCTCGACGCGCTGTTTCGTGGTCTCCGGCGGCCAGGTCCTCATCGACGAGACGCCCGACGGGGCCACCGAACTCGTCATGACCCCCTCCTTCGAGGCCCCGCTCACCGAGGCGCACCGGTACTTCCTCGGTACCGACGAGGACGGGACCAGCTACTTCGCCCTCCAGAAGGACTCCCTGCCCGGCCGCATGGACCAGTCCGCCCGCCCCGCGGGCCTGCGCGAGGCCGGCCTGCTCCTGTCGGACCGCGACGCCGGACTGATGGCCCACGCGGTCGCCCTGGAGAACTGGCAGCGCCTGCACCGGTTCTGCTCCCGCTGCGGCGAGCGCACCGTCATCGCCGCGGCCGGCCACATCCGCCGTTGCCCCGCCTGCGGCGCCGAGCACTACCCGCGCACCGACCCCGCGGTGATCATGGCCGTCACGGACGGCGAGGACCGCATCCTGCTCGGCCGCCAGGTGCACTGGCCCGAGGGCCGCTTCTCGACCCTCGCCGGGTTCGTGGAGCCCGGGGAGTCCATCGAGCAGTCGGTGCGCCGCGAGGTCCAGGAGGAGGTCGGCGTCACCGTCGGCCCGGTCGAGTACGTCGCGAGCCAGCCGTGGCCCTTCCCGTCCAGCCTGATGCTGGGCTTCATGGCCCACGCCACCTCGACCGAGATCGACGTCGACGGCGACGAGATCCACGAGGCCCGCTGGTTCTCCCGCGACGAGCTGGGCGCCGCCTTCGAGTCCGGCGAGGTGCTGCCGCCCTACGGCATCTCGATCGCGGCCCGCCTCATCGAGCTCTGGTACGGCAAGCCGCTGCCGACACGTGGCGCCTTCTGAACCCGGCAGCACAAAGGGCGGCCCTCCCGTCGAGGGGAGGGCCGCCCTTCTGCGAGTACCGCGGCCGACCGGGCCGTGGCCGACAGAGCCGTGGCCGACAGGGCCGTGGCCTACCGGGCTACGCGCCGATCTTCTGCTTCACCTGAGCCAGCGACGGGTTCGTCAGCGTCGAGCCGTCGGGGAAGAGCACGGTCGGCACCGTCTGGTTTCCGTCATTCGCCTTCTCCACGAACGCGGCCGACTCCGGGTCCTGCTCGATGTTGACCTCGGTGTACGCGATGCCCTCGCGGTCCATCTGGCTCTTCAGTCGACGGCAGTAGCCGCACCACGTGGTGCTGTACATCGTCACAGTGCCCGACATGTCTCTCGTGCTCCTTCGGCGGCTCGGGAAGCGGCGGCTCGGGATGAGGTCGCAGCAGGAGAACATCCGCGGCGGCGCCACCATTCCCGCCTCGTGCATGCCGCGTGACGTCTGCCGCATCGGTACGACTATCGGTGCGTGCCTGTGGACAACCGACTCACCCGTCCCGCGAGACCTGGCAGCATGGCGGTGTGACAGCAGCAACGCACTCCACCCTCTTCCCGCAGGTACCGGACTCGGCCGACGCGGTGCTCGAAGGGCTCGACCCCGAGCAGCGCGAGGTGGCGACCGCCCTGCGCGGCCCGGTGTGCGTGCTGGCGGGAGCCGGTACGGGCAAGACCCGGGCGATCACCCACCGCATCGCCTACGGGGTCCGCGCCGGGATCCTCCACCCCTCCAGCGTGCTCGCCGTCACCTTCACCAACCGAGCCGCCGGGGAGATGCGCGGCCGGCTGCGCCAGCTCGGCGCGTCCGGTGTGCAGGCCCGCACCTTCCACTCGGCGGCACTGCGGCAGCTCCAGTACTTCTGGCCGAAAGCGATCGGTGGTTCGCTGCCCCGGCTCGTCGACCGCAAGATCCAGCTCGTCGCCGACGCCGCCGCCGCCTGCCGCCTCCGCCTCGACCGGGGTGAGCTGCGCGACGCCACCGCGGAGATCGAATGGGCCAAGGTGACCCAGACCGTCCCCGCCGACTACGCCCCGGCGGCGGCCAAGGTCGGCCGCGAGAGTCCCCGCGACCCGTCGGAGATCGCGCAGCTGTACGCCGCCTACGAGGACCTCAAGCGCACGCGCTCCGTCATCGACTTCGAGGACGTGCTGCTGCTGACGGTGGCCGTGCTCCAGGACCGGCACGACGTCGCCGAGCAGGTCCGCGCCCAGTACCAGCACTTCGTCGTCGACGAGTACCAGGACGTCAGCCCCCTCCAGCAGCGGCTGCTGGAGCTGTGGCTCGGGGACCGGGACGACCTGTGCGTGGTCGGCGACGCCAGCCAGACGATCTATTCGTTCACGGGAGCAACCCCCGACCACCTGCTCGACTTCCGGGTCCGTCACCCCGGCGCCACCGTCGTCAAGCTGGTCCGCGACTACCGGTCCACCCCCCAGGTCGTCCACCTCGCCAACGGCCTGCTCGCCCAGGCCCGGGGCCGGGCCGCCGATCATCGTCTGGAGCTGGTCTCCCAGCGCCCCGCGGGCCCCGAGCCCGTCTACACCGAGTACGCCGACGAACCGGCCGAGGCCGAGGGCGCCGCCCGCCGCATCCGGGAGCTGCTCGACTCGGGCGTCCCGGCCGCCGAGATCGCGGTGCTGTTCCGCACCAATTCCCAGTCCGAGACCTATGAGCAGGCGCTCGCCGACGCCGGGGTCCCCTACCAGCTGCGGGGCGCGGAGCGCTTCTTCGACCGGCCCGAGGTGCGCAAGGCCGGCAGCGCCCTGCGGGCCGCGGCCCGCTTCGGCGGCAACGACTCCCTCCTCGACGACGCCGTCGACCTGCCCTCGCAGGTACGCGCGGTGCTGTCCGGGGAGGGCTGGACGACCGAGCCCCCGGCCGGGTCGGGGGCCGTCCGGGAGCGCTGGGAATCGCTGGCCGCCCTGGTCGGCCTGGCCCAGGACTTCGCCGCCGCCAGAGCGGGAGCCACGCTGAGCGACCTCGTCGTGGAACTCGACGAACGGGCGGGCGCCCAGCACGCCCCGACGGTGCAGGGCGTCACCCTCGCCTCCCTGCACTCGGCCAAGGGCCTGGAGTGGGACGTCGTGTTCCTGGTCGGTGTCGCCGAGGGCATGATGCCGATCACCTACGCAAAGACCGACGAGCAGATCGAGGAGGAACGCCGCCTCCTCTACGTCGGGGTCACCCGCGCCCGGCAGCGCCTGCACCTGTCCTGGGCGCTGGCCCGGTCGCCAGGCGGCCGGCCGAACCGCAGGCCCAGCCGCTTCCTCAAGGGACTGCGGCCCGGCTCGGGCGCGGCGGGCGGGCGGGTGGCCGCCGGAGGTGCCGGGGGCGTGGAGCACGGGTCCCGGGGCGGCGGCGGTGGCGGTGCCGCGGCCCCCGCACCGAGACGGGCCCGGCGGACACCGGCCCGCTGCCGGGTCTGCGGGCGCACGCTCACCGACGCCGGGGAGATGAAGCTGATGCGCTGCGAGGGCTGTCCGTCCGACATGGACGAGGGCGTCTACGAGCGGCTGCGCGAGTGGCGGGCGGTGCAGGCGGAACGCAGCGGACAGCCCGCGTTCTGCGTCTTCACCGACAAGACGTTGATGGCGATCGCCGAGTCCGTCCCGGAGGACGAGCGGGAGCTGGCCCGGATCCCGGGGGTCGGGATGCGCAAGCTCAACCGCTACGGCTCCGACGTTCTGGCCATCTGCGCAGGCCAGGAAGGCGTGGGGCTTGACGAGGGCGACTGATACGAACTCGTCGAAAAAATAGTTTGCGCATGCCCCGGGAATCCCCATAGGTTCTTGGTCACGGGAGCAGCGGCCTTCCCGGAGGCCCTGAATCCGTGTTGTACTTGCATATCCGCGGACTGGTTCGTCCCAGTCCCCCGAGACGCCGAGAGGAGGCGAGTCCAGTGATCAGCATCAACAGCAGCTTCGTCGCCAGCTCCACCGCCAAAATGACCGATCGCTCGGCCGTCTCCCTGTGCATCCTCGGCGCTTCTCACTCGGGCACCGGTCTGTCCGGCATTCGTGCCGTGCGTCCGGCTGCCGCCTCCGTTGCCCCCGCGGGCCTTCCTGTCCGCGAGCGCAATGAGCGACCGACCAAGGCACTGGAAGCAGCAGTAGCGGCACAGGCGCAGGCCTATGCCTTTACCGCGACCGGTGCCGGATTCAGGAAGCAGACGACGCAGCACCACCTGATGTGGGCCTTCCGTGGGCCAGAACCCTGGAGTGATCCAGCCTGATCGCCGATCAGGCCGGCGCCTTCAGGGCCGCGGAACCCCACCCGGGATCCGCGGCCCTTCTGTTTGTCCCCGAACGGGGGCGACAGCACGAAGGAGCCTCGGGACAAGAAAAGAACCCGGTACCAAGCCGCCACCCGGTCAACCGGCCGGAACGAACAGACGAGGAAGACCACCCGTGCAACTCGAAGCGCACGCCCCGTCCGTACCGCCTTCCGACACGATCCCCAAGCCCTGTTCCACGGAGGACTCCACCTTGACCCCGCTCACCGCGCTCACCGCGCTCGACGACGCCATCGAGAACCTCGGCGTGCCCGTCCCCTGCCGCTCCTACGACCCGGAGGTCTTCTTCGCCGAGTCGCCGGCGGACGTCGAGTACGCCAAGTCCCTCTGCCGCACCTGCCCGCTGATCGAGGCCTGCCTCGCCGGTGCCAAGGAGCGGCGTGAGCCCTGGGGCGTCTGGGGTGGCGAGCTGTTCGTCCAGGGTGTCGTCGTTGCCCGGAAGCGGCCCCGCGGTCGCCCGCGCAAGAACCCGGTTTCGGCATGAACACCGCAGGAACGATCGACCGTCCCCTCACGTACGACCCCCAGAAGCAGGCCCCGATGAAGCCGTCCACCCACGACATCGCAGGCACCACGCCTGAAGACTTCACCACCAGCGGCGCGAAGGACTCGCGTCAGAACAGGACCCGTGAAATGCAACTCATCCCAGAAGCCCTGGCGCGTGCGCATATGCGCGACCGCCTGCATGAGGCCGAGCGGGAACGCCGGGCGCTGCGCCTGGCGACCGCTCGCCGGATGCAGCGCCGGGCGGAGCGCGCCTCGCTGCGTGCTCGGCGTGCGCTGGCCATGGCGGTCATGCAGTAACCGACACACCTGGAGCGATGGTCTCCCCCCGACGGGAGACGAGGCTTCGCGCGTGGGGGCCGGTCCGGCCGAACGGACCGGCCCCCACGGCGCGTTCAGCCCCGGGGCGCGTTCGCCGTCGCGGATCAGGCCTCCGCGGCGGCCTCCTCCGCCTCGTACACGGCTTCGGTTTCCCCGGCGTCGTCCTCGGCCGCTTCTTCGGCCGCGTCCTCGGCGACGAACCCGACCAGCCACTCCTCCAGCTCGTCGCGCAGCCGAACCGTCGCCCCCAGCTGACACAGCACCCCGATGGTGCTCAAGGTCACCCGGTGGATCAGCAGATAGGCCGGCGGCAGGTTGAGCTGCTTGGCCAGCTGGTACGCGGGGGAGCGGGGATCACCGATGCGGGCGGCCTGGCTCCGCATCCAGCCGCGGGTGAAGGTGAACGCGTCGACGCGGGCCGGCTCGATGATGGGCAGGAGATAGTCGAGAACGGCGTCGGGGTCCAGCTCTATCGACTCCTTGACGAACCCCTCCGCGCAGAGCATCTCGTAGACGGCATCCGCCTCGCCGTCCAGCGTCATGCGCAGGGCCTCGCCGATCGGCTCGGGCAGGCCGCCCGGGAGGCGGTCGACCGTGCCGAAGTCCAGCACGCCCAGGCGCCAGTCGTCCTCGCCCTCGGGCCCGCCGGGCAGCAGACGGAAGTTGCCGGGGTGCGGGTCGGCGTGCAGCAGTCCGGTGCGCGCGGGCCCGGAGAAGAGGAAGTGGGCCAGCAGCTGGCCGGCCCGGTCCCGCTGCTCCTGCGTGCCGTCGGAGATGATCTCCGACATCGGGATGCCGTCGATCCACTCGGTGATGAGCACCTGGTCGCACTGATGGACCACATCCGGCACCACGATGTCCGGGTCGTCGGCGAACACCTCGGCGTGGGTCCGCTGGGCCTCGGCCTCCAGGTCGTAGTCGAGCTCCTCCGAGACCCGGTCCTTCAGCTCGGTGATCAGCGGCTTGATGTCCATGCCGGGGACCAGCGGGCCGAGCAGGCGGGCGAAGCGGCTGAGCTGGTTCAGGTCGGAGAGCAGCGCCTCGCCGGCGCCCGGGTACTGCACCTTGACCGCCACCTCGCGGCCGTCGTGCCACACCCCCCGGTGCACCTGGCCGATCGAGGCCGCCGCGGCGGGCTTGTCCTCGAACTCCAGGAACAGGTCCTGCCAGTCCTCTCCGAGCCGCTCCGTCAGCACGGCGTGCACCGTGCGCGTCGGCATCGGCGGTGCCGCCTCCTGCAGCTTGGTCAGCGCCGCCCGGTAGGGGCCCGCGACCTCCTCGGGCAGCGCCGACTCGAAGACGGACAGGGCCTGCCCGAACTTCATCGCTCCGCCCTTGAGCTCGCCCAGCACCTTGAACAGCTGCTCCGCGGTGCGCTGCTGCAGCTGCTGGCCGACGATCTCCGCGGACTCGCCCACGATTCGCTTGCCCAGCCCCCAGGTGGCCCGCCCGGCGAAGCCGAGCGGGAGCGCGGCGAGCTTGGCGGTCCGGGTGACCGCCTTGCGCGGAAGATCAGACATGCGCCCTCCAAGTCCCAGCCGGCCGCGCCGGTTCCGCCTCGTGGCGTACTTCCGCTGACGGCCCTTGCCCAGCCATTGTCGCGCGCCACCCCCCGTCCTCGGGGATGTGTTCCTGCTTACCTTTTCCGGCCGCCCCGCAGGGGCACGCGGGGTGTGCGCGCACCGGACGGGCGTGCCAGTGCAGCGCGGGCAGCGAGACCTCCCAGCGCGCACCGATGCTCGAAGGCGTCCGGCCGTCCAGGAAGGCGAGTGCGTGAGCCGCCGCCACCCCGGCGACGGTCGCCGCGAGCGTGAGGTCGCAGGGAGGGACCCGGCGCTGTCGGCCGGAGCGCCACTGCGCCACCAGTCGCGGCCAGACCGGGTCCCGGTCGGTGCGGTCGGCGTGCAGGCAGCCGGCGCAGCCCGTCTCGCCGGGCAGCACGAGGGGGCCGACGACCCCGGTCCCCTCCACGACTCCTGCGTACAGATGGGGCGTGCCGGAGGCCATGAGGGATTCCGCGGTGGTGGGATCGGGCGTGTGCACCGCGACGTCGTCGCGCGGGGCGACGATCACCAGGGACAAGCCCGGCGAGGCCTCCTCGTGCGGAGTCGTCGGGCTCCGGCGAGGCGGCCGGTCGGGGGCCGCCCGGCGCACGACACGACGGGCCGTCTCGTCCCGGCGGTCGCCGATCGACTCGGCGGGCAGGCCGCCCGGAGCGACGTCCCACGGCTCGACGCGTCCGCTGTCGCGCACGTCGATCTCCCCGACACCCGAGCCCGACAGCAGGCCGGCCAGCACCGCACCCACCCGTCCCGCGCCCCGCACGCCCACCCGCAGAGCGCGTCGGGCGGCCAGGTGTCTCATCGCGTCGCCCGGGGCGGAGGTGGTCAGGGACAGCGAGGCGAGGTCGGGGCGGAGCCGGTCGAGAACCTCCTTCTTCTCCCGCAGGGCGTCGGCGGCCGGCCCGCCGCCTCGGGAGTCGTCGAGGAGACCGGCCCGCGCCAGCCGCTCCACCACCCGGTCCACGTGCCCGTCCGGCAGGTCCATGCGGTGCCCCTCCTCGCGCAGGAGCGCCGGGCCGCGGGTGCCGTTGAGCAGTTCCAGGAAGCTGCCCGTCGCGGTGTCCACCGGCGCCAGCGTCAGCGCGTGCGCCGGTGTCATCCCGAACTGCACGGTGTTCCGATCCCGCCAGCCGCGCCTGAGCGCGGGCTTCACCATCGGATGCATTCCAGGTCCCCCGTACGTCTTCCGGTGTCCGTGTGCGGTCCCGCTGTCGGTCGCGAAGCCGCCGGCGAGTGCCAGCATGCCCGGATGCGCGGAAAGGCGTCGAAAGTTGTCCACAGGGGGTGGGTATTCGTCGTACGAATCAGCCGGGCACCTCCCAGGACGAGTGGCGGATCGGCACGGAAGCGTCCCGGAGCCGGGACTTCCCCGTGTGCAGCGGGTAACGTCGTGGCGTGTCCGCCGACCCACTGCACCGCGCCGGGGCGCCCCCGCGCACACCGACGAATCCGCCGCCGAGCGGCCCGGGTACGAGCGCGATCGAGGTGCGCAGGAGCACCCGGCGACGCCGGACGGTCTCCGCGTACCGCGAGGGCGACCGCACCGTCGTGCTGATCCCCGCCCGGATGTCCGAGGCCGAGGAGCAACGCTGGGTGAGCGTCATGCTCGACAAGCTGGCCGCGCAGGAGAGCAAACGCGTCCTCGGCGACGCCGAGCTGGCCGAGCGCGCGGAGCGCCTGTCGGGTCAGTATTTCGACGGCCGGGCCCGGCCCGCCTCGGTCCGCTGGGTCACCAACCAGAACACCCGCTGGGGCTCCTGTACCCCGTCCGAGGGAAGCATCCGGCTGTCGCACCGCCTCCAGGGGATGCCCGAGTACGTCGTCGACTACGTCCTCCTGCACGAACTGGCACATCTGCTGGTCCCCGGGCACGGACCCCGGTTCTGGCGGCTTCTCGAGGCCTACCCGCGGACCGAGCGCGCCCGGGGCTACCTCGAGGGCGTGGTCGCCGCGGACCGGCTGCCGCACGTGCCCGGCGCCCGCAGCGAGTAGCCCGCGCGAGCCGGGCGGGCGTCCGCCACGGCCCCGCACGGGTTTCGTACCGGGTCTGTACCGGCTTCCTCCGGTGTCGGTGTTTGCCGTTAGCCTGTCGCGACGCACTCACATTCGGATGGGGGACGGTCGTAACGCATGGCCAGGGAATTTCAACGCGGCCACAAGGCCAGGATCAGTGATCTCACCGCGGGCACGGATCTGTACGTAGGCGTGCAGATCTCCGGCCCCGGGCTGAGCTTCGACATCAGCTGCTTCGGTCTCGACGCCGAGGAGCGATTGTCGGACGACCGGTACTTCGTGTTCTTCAACCAACCGAAGACCCCCGAAGAGTCCATCCAGCTCCTGGGTGCGCAGGCGGGTGACACGGAATCCTTCCGGGTCACCCTGGACAGGATCCCGCAGCAGATCCAGAAGCTCTCCTTCACCGCGACGATCGACGGCGCGGGTCAGATGTCGCAGGTCGGTCCCGGGTACCTCCGGATCGTCGCGGGCGGCGAGGAGGTGGCACGGTATCCGTTCAGCGGTTCGGAGTTCTCCACCGAGCGCGCCGTGATGCTGGGCGACTTCTATCTGAAGGACGTGTGGCGGTTCGCCGCCGTCGGGCAGGGCTTCGACGGCGGTCTCGATGCGCTGCTGAGGAACTTCGGCGGCGAGGTGGCCGAGGACGAGGCTCCCGCGCCGCAGCAGGCGCAGCAGCCCCAGTCCGGCGCCGCCCCGGGCTTCGCCCCGCCCGCCCAGGCCTCGGCGCCCCCGGCCTTCGGCGCACCCGCCGCCTCCGCACCGGCCCCGGCGCCGCAGCCCGCCCAGCAGGGCTTCGCGCCGCCGCCCGCGGCCACGCCGCCCGCCGCCCCGCCGCCACCGGCTCCCGCTCCGGCGCCCGCGCCGGACGTGCACGCCCAGCAGACCGTCATCGCGCCCATGAACACGCCGCCCGGCGGCGCTCCGGTGCCGCCCCCCGCCCCGGCGCCCGCGCCGTACGGCCAGCCCGGTCAGCAGCCGCAGTACGGCCAGCCCGGTCAGCAGCCGCAGTACGGCCAGGTTCCCGGCCAGACCGCGCCGCCGCCCCCCGGCTACGGCCAGCCCCAGGCGCCCCAGGCGCCGGCCCCGCCGCCCGGTTACGGCCAGCCGCCCGCGCCCGGCGGCTACGGGCAGCCCACCCCGCCCCCCGGCTACGGCCAGCCGACGCCACCGCCCGGCTACGGCCAGCAGCCGCCCCAGGGCGCGCCGCAGGGCGCCGGTGTGACCGCGGCGCTCCAGCAGTTCCGGGAGACCGCGACCGGGCAGCGCTGGACGCAGCAGAACAAGAAGCTGGTCCGCGTCGACCTCGGCGCGGAGGGCCAGCCCGTGCTCGCACGGCAGGGCAGCATGGTGCTCTACCAGGGCAAGGTCGACTTCAGCTACAAGGGCGCCGGATTCGCCGGCCGGGTCGTGGGCAACGCCACCGGCCAGGAGATGCAGCTGATGCGCTGCACCGGCAAGGGGCAGGTGTTCCTCGCGGAAAACTCCGCGATGCTCCACCCCATCGAGCTCCAGGGCGACGCCGTCTGCGTCTCCGCGGAGAACGTCCTCGCCTTCGACGAGAGCCTCCAGTACGAGGTCCGCCGCATCGAGGGACACGGCATCCCCGGCGGCGCGCTGTTCACGATGCAGTTCCAGGGCACCGGCACGATCGTCGTGAAGACGCGCGGCGTGCCCGTGGTGCTGCCGGTCACGCCCACGACGTTCGCCGACTGCAACGCCGTGGTCGCCTGGTCCGCCGCCGCTCAGGTGGTCGTCTCCAGCCAGGTGCGGATGCGTCGCAACTCCTACGCGGGCGACACCGGCGAGAGCGTCAACCTGCAGTTCCGGGCCGCGCCCGGCAGCTTCGTCGTCGTCCAGCCGTACGAGATCTGAGGGAGAGCCCGACATGAACCAGCCGCTCGCGGGCTACGCTCCCGCACCCGTCGCCGCCCGCATGGAAAACCACGGCAACCACATGCTGAAGGTCGCCATGCAGACCGGAAACGACCTCCTCGCACGCGTGGGCTCGATGGTCGCCTACGAGGGCTTCGTCCAGTACGAGCCCAACCCGCCGGCCGTCCGCCAGATCGCCAAGGACTGGATGACCGGCGAGGGCGCGCCCCTGATGAAGTGCTCCGGCGACGGACTGCTCTACCTCGCCGACTACGGCGCCAACGTCGTCGTCATCAACCTCAACGGCGACGGGATCTCCGTCAACGCCACCAACCTGCTCGCCTTCGACGCCCACCTCACCTGGGGTGTGGAGCGGGTCAAGGGTCTGGCGAAGTTCGCCGGGCAGGGACTGTGGAACACCAAGATCTCCGGGCAGGGCTGGGTCGCGCTCACCTCCCGGGGCAAGCCGATCGTGGTCGACTGCGGCGGTGGCGAGGACGAGACCTACGTCGACCCGGACGCGCTCGTCGCCTGGTCCCCGAACCTCAAGGTGAAGGGCAAGCGCAGCTTCAAGGCGCAGTCGCTGATCGGCCGCGGCAGCGGCGAGGCCTTCCAGATGGCCTTCTCCGGTCAGGGCATCGTCGTCGTCCAGCCCAGCGAGGACAGCACCGACCGCCTCCGGGTCCGGGGCTGAGGGGGAGCCAGAACATCATGCAGAGCCCGATTTTCGCCTACAACGACCAGCAGACCCAGGAAGCCTGGAGCCTGCAGAACAAGCACATGCTCCGCGTCGCCCTGACGGGCCACGACGACGTGCTCGCCCGCAAGGGCACGATGGTCGCCTACCAGGGGCTCGTCGAGTTCGACGCCGAGTACCAGAGCAACAGCCAGTCGCGCGCGCGTGCGCACACCGGTGAGGGCCTGGATCTGATGCGCTGCCACGGGCAGGGCACGGTCTACTTCTCCAACCTCGCCCAGTGCGTCCACGTGGTCGACGTCGACCAGGACGGTCTCACCGTCGACAGCAGCTATGTGCTCGCCATGGACTCGAACCTCCACCACGAGGTCATCGCGGTCGACAGCCTCTACGGCATCTCCGGCTCGGGGAAGTACCAGCTCAACATCACCGGCCGGGGCAAGGTGGCCCTGATGACCTCGGGCTCCCCGCTCTTCCTGCAGGTGACGCCCGACAAGTACGTCAACTGCGACGCCGACGCCATCGTCGCCTGGTCCACCGGGCTGCGCGTGCAGATGCAGGCCCAGACGCACTCCTCCGGTGTGTGGCGGCGCCGCGGGAACACCGGTGAGGGCTGGGAGCTGAGCTTCATGGGCAGCGGCTTCGCGCTCGTCCAGCCCAGCGAGCTGCTGCCGCCGCAGAACGCGCAGGTCGGCCCGGGTCTCGCCGCCCAGTACGGCATGGGCCAGCAGGGCGCCCGCGGCCAGAACCAGGGCAACGTCTGGAGCTGAACGCGGGACACGGCCGCAGTTCGGTAAGGGGTGATCGCAAGGGCGGTCACCCCTTACCGGTCACAGCCGGGCGCGGGTCGCCTCCAGCAGGCGCACGACCGACTCGTCGGCCACGTCCGAGACCTCCGCGTACGGGAACCAGCGCAGGTCGAGGGACTCGTCGCTGATCGTCTCCACGGCACCCTCGGGAGCCAGGGCCGCGTACTGGACGTCGAGGTGCCAGGCGCAGGGCGTGTGGTGGCGGTCCAGCCGCACGGGGCCGCCGGGGAGCAGCGTCAGCCCGGCGATGCCGGACTCCTCCGTGCCCTCGCGCAGGGCCGCCCGGGCCAGCGTCTCGTCGACCGGTTCGCAGTGGCCGCCCATCTGCAGCCACATGCGCATCTTCTTGTGCAGGGTGAGCAGGACCCGCCCGCGCGAGGGGTCGATCACCAGCGCGCTCGCGGTGACGTGCCCGTCCGCGCAGGCCTTCCACATGCCGTCCGGGTGCGTCGCGAGATGGTCCAGGTAGACTTGGCGCAGCTCGTCCTGGCCCTCGTGTCCCTTCAGGACCAGGACCGCGTCGTCGTGGAGGCTCACTCGCCCTTGTCGCCCTTGGCCTCGCCCCGGCCGTCTTCCCCGGTCCCGTCCTGGTCCTTCTTCTTCAGGTCGGGCTTGCCCGCCGCCTCGCCGAGCATCTTGTCCAGCTCGGAGAAGTCGAGCTGCTCACGGTGCACGAAGCCGTCCGGGTCGTCCAGGTCGGTCGTGGTCGGCAGCATGTCCGGGTGCGCCCACAGACCGTCCCGGCCGTCGACACCGTGCGCGTCCGTCAGGGACGCCCACAGGCGGGAGGCGTCGCGCAGCCGGCGGGGGCGCAGCTCCAGGCCGATCAGCGTGGCGAAGGTCTGCTCCGCGGGACCGCCCGAGGCGCGACGGCGGCGCAGCGTCTCGCGCAGCGCGTCGGCGGAGGACAGCCGCGGCTTGGCGGCCGCGTGCACCACCGCGTCCACCCAGCCCTCGACCAGCGCCAGGGCCGTCTCCAGCCGGGCCAGGGCCGCCTTCTGCTCCGGGGTGTCCTCCGGCTGGAACATGCCCTGCTGGAGGGCCTCCTGCAGCTGCTCCGGATTCTGCGGGTCGAACTGGCCGACCACGTCCTCCAGCTTGGCCGTGTCCACCTTGATGCCCCGGGCGTAGCCGTCGACGGCACCGAACAGGTGCGAGCGCAGCCACGGCACGTGCGCGAAGAGGCGCTGGTGGGCGGCCTCGCGCAGGGCGAGATACAGCCGGACCTCCTCCTGCGGCACGCCGAGGTCCTTGCCGAACGACTCGATGTTCGCCGGCAGCAGCGCGGCCTTGCCCGCCGGGCCCAGCGGAAGGCCCACGTCGGTCGAGCCGACGACCTCGCCGGCGAGCACGCCGACGGCCTGTCCGATCTGGGTGCCGAACATGGCGCCGCCCATGGACCGCATCATGCCGATGAGCGGGCCGGCCATGGCCTGCATCTCCTCCGGCAGCACGTCGCCCATGGCGTTGCCGACGCGCTCGGCGACCGGGTCGACCAGCTCGCGCCAGGCGGGCAGGGTCGCCTCGACCCACTCCGCGCGGCTCCACGCCACGGCGGTGCCCGCGCCCGAGGGCAGGGCGGTCGCGTCGTCCAGCCACAGGTCGGCCAGGCGCACGGCCTCCTGGACGGCATTGCGCTCGGCGGGGCCGACGCTGGCGTCCTTGCGGCCGTCCGGGGTGCCCTGGGAGACCGTCTGGCGGGCGATCTGCTTGGCCATGTCCCAGTTCACCGGGCCGCCCTCGTAGGAGAGCATCTGGCCCAGCTGCTGGAACGCGGCGCCCAGGTCGTTGGGGTTCATGGAACCGAACATGGCAGCGAACGGGTTGTCCGCGCCGGGGCCGCCCAGGCCTCCGGCTCCGGACATCCCGAAACCGAACGGGTTGGCCGGTCCCTGACCACCGCCGCTCTGCTGGTCCTTCTTCTTGCCCTCGTCGCCGTCGTCCGGCTCCTCCGGCGGAAGGCCGAATCCGAATGGGGTGTCACTCACGGGGTTCCTCGGCTGGTAGGGCCGCCGGTTCTTTCCGGCGGCACGGCTGCCCGACTTCACCACCCAGCGTAGACACCCGAAGCCGATCGGGCCTCGGTGCTTCGCCGACTGACGGCCTGCGGCAGGATGGATGCCACCTGGTACGCACGCGTCGCTCGCGCTCGTACTGAAGACAACCTCTGGAGACGCCCGGTGAGTTCCCCAGATCCGCAGGTTCGCGCAGCGCGAAACCAGTCAACCAGTTCCGCCCGCCCCGGCGCGCGCGGACCCGTCGTAGCGGTCACCGGTGCCGCGTCCGGGGTCGGGGCGCTGCTCACCGAGCGACTCGCCGCGTCCGACGAGGTCAGACAGGTTGTGGCCATAGACGAACGACGCGGTGGGTGCGAGGCGGCCGAGTGGCAGATCCTGGACGTACGGGACCCTGCCATCGCCGAGAAACTCCGAGGTGCGGACGTTGTGGTGCACCTGGCGCTCGACCTCGATCTGGAGACCGACGCGGCCGCTCGTACGGCTTACAACGTCCGGGGGACCCAGACCGTTCTGACCGCCGCCGCGGCGGCCGGTGTGCACCGGGTCGTGCTGTGCACCTCCGCGATGGTCTACGGGGCCCTCCCGGACAACGAGCTGCCGCTGTCCGAGGACGCCGAACTGCGCGCCACGGCCGAGGCCACGGGCGTCGGTGACCTGCTGGAGATCGAGCGGCTCGCGCGGCGCGCACCGCGGGCGCACCCCGGCCTCAACGTCACGGTGGTCCGGCCCGCCGTGCTGGTCGGCGGCATGGACACCGCGCTGACCAGGTACTTCGAGTCGCCCCGGCTGCTGGTCGTGGCCGGGTCCCGGCCGGCCTGGCAGTTCTGCCACGTCGACGACCTGTGCAGCGCCCTGGAGTACGCCGTCCTGGAGAAGGCCGACGGCGAGCTGGCCGTCGGGTGCGACGGCTGGCTGGAGCAGGAGGAGGTCGAGGAGCTCAGCGGCATCCGGCGCATGGAGCTGCCCTCGGCGGTCGCGCTCGGCGCGGCGGCCCGGCTGCACCGGATCGGACTGACGCCCTCCCCGGCCGGGGACCTGGCCTACACGATGTACCCCTGGGTGGTGAGCGGCAGCCGCCTCCACGACGCCGGATGGCGGCCGAAGCACACGAACGAGGAGGTCCTGGCGGAACTGCTCGAGGAGGTCTCCGGGCGGCACACGGTCGCCGGCCGGCGCCTCGGGCGCAAGGACGCCACGGCGGCGGGCGCCGCGGGCGCGACGGTGGCACTGCTGGGCGCCGCCGCGGTGGTGCGCCGCGCGCGCAAGGCCCGGCGCCGCATCTGAGGGGGCCCGCCGGCGTCCCCGCGGGAGGCCGCTGTAGGAGGCTCCAACGCCGCACGCGCGCGTGCCGGGCGATCACGCTATTCCGCGCCGTCCGCGGCGTGGGGCACGATGGACGCATGGCAACCACGAACGACCACCCCGGTGAGCGGGCCGCAGCCGACCCCGTCAAGCTGATCGGCATCCGTGAGACGCCCCTGTCCGTGGACGAGGTCTTCGGCGCGGTGGGGGACGACGCGTCGGGCGGTACCGCGCTGTTCGTGGGGACCGTGCGCAACCACGACGGGGGCACCGACGTCGACCGGCTCGGGTACTCGTGCCACCCGAGCGCCGAGGCCGAGATGCGGCGGATCGCCGAGAAGGTCGTCGCGGAGTACCCCGTACGGGCGCTCGCGGCGCTGCACCGTGTGGGCGACCTGGAGATCGGCGACCTCGCGGTGGTCGTCGCCGTGTCCTGTCCGCACCGGGGCGAGGCCTTCGACGCCTGCCGGAAACTGATCGACGACCTCAAGCACGAGGTGCCGATCTGGAAGCACCAGACGTTCTCCGACGGCACCGAAGAGTGGGTGGGCGCGTAGCGCTTTCGCCCCGGGCACCTCCGGTTGCGTAACCCGCCCCCCGGCGTGAGCGTTGTCACTGCGAATGGTTAATCTTCTGATCAGTCAGTCGCGGACGCTCATGGGGTTGGGAGGTCGGCATGGCAGCGCTTGCCTGGTTGCTGATTCCGCTGGTGGCCGCTGTCGGTGCGGGCCTGTGGGGCAGTTGGGCCAACCGGACCCGCAAGGCCCGGAGCGACGGTCCCGAGCTGGACGGGTACGCCCGGTTCCGTGAGGCGATGGAGAAGCCCCGCACAGGTGCCTGACGCCCGTCCGACGAGCGTCTGACGACCGCAGCCCTGACGGTGTTCCGACAGCCACGTCCCGTACTGTCGTGCCATGCCACGCCGCACCGCGACGATGCTCGCCTCCACCCTGATGCTGATCGCGCTCCTGTGCGCGGGTGTTTTCATCCCCGTGCCCTACTCGGAGATGTCCCCCGGGCCGACGGTGAACACGCTCGGGGACCACGACGGCGAGCCGGTGCTGCAGATCTCCGGTCACAAGACCTATGAGGCGAGCGGTCATCTGAACATGACCACCGTCCGGGTCACCAGCGCCGAGTACAAGATGAACCTCGTGGAGGCCGTCTACGGCTGGCTGGCGCACGACAACAGCGTGGTGCCGCACGAGACCCTCTACCCGGACGGCAAGACCGAGGAAGAGGCCACCCAGGAGAACGCGGAGGAGTTCAGCCACTCCCAGGAGACCGCGAAGGTCGCCGCCCTGAAGGCGCTCGACATCCCGGTGAAGTCCTGGGTGGTCGTCTCCACCGTGGTCAAGGACTCACCGGCGCAGGGCAGGCTGCACGCCGGGGACGTGATCAAGGCCGTGGACGGCACGACCGTCAAGAAGCCCGCGGACGTCGCCGAGCTGGTGACCAAGCACGAGCCGGGCGAGGACACCGTCTTCACGATCGTGCCCGCCAAGGAGCAGGCCGCCGCCGAGAAGGAGGGCCGGACAGCGACGAAGACGCAGCAGGTCACGATCACCACCGAGGCCTCCGAGGACGCGGGCGAGAAGCGCGCCATCGTCGGGATCTCCGCCGGGACCGATCACACCTTTCCGTTCGAGATCGACATCAAGCTGGCCGACGTCGGCGGCCCGAGCGCCGGCCTCATGTTCGCCCTCGGCATCTACGACAAGCTCACCCCGGGCGACCTCACCGGCGGCAAGTTCGTCGCCGGCACCGGGACGATCGACGACAACGGCAAGGTCGGCCCGATCGGCGGCATCGGCATGAAGACCATCGGCGCGCACGACAAGGGCGCCCAGTACTTCCTGACCCCCGCGGACAACTGCGCGGCGGCGGCCGAGGACACCCCCGACGGGCTCACCCTGGTGAAGGTCGACACCATCGACGACGCCCTCGGCGCACTGAAGGACATCCGCTCCGGGAAGACCGCCGACCTGCCGAAGTGCACCGAGGGGTAGTCCTCCCGGCACAGGCGTCCGGCAGCCCGGCGTCCGGGGGCCTACTCCGCGAAGGTCGCCGTCAGCGCCTCGGCCAGACCCGGCACCAGGTCGGAGCCCGTCAGGACCTCCGTCGCGGTGTCCTTCTCCCGCAGCCGCAGGGCCGAGTCGCGGGCGCCGTCCCGCAGGACCGCGACCGTCATGCGGACCTCCTGGCGGTCCGGGTGCTCCGCCACCCACTGGGCGAGCTTCTTGTCGTTCAGGCCTTGGGGCACCTGGGCCTCGGCCGAGGGCGGCAGCATCAGCCGCTCCACGGCGAGCGCACAGCCGACCACGGCGTCGGGCCAGGCGATGGTGCCCAGGAACTCGTCGAGCGCCTGGTCCGTTGAAATCTCGTCCTGCTCGATCGGGGTGAGGCCGGAGGACTCCGTCTCGTCCTGCAGACCGAGCCGGTCCGCGAGGGAGGGCTGGTCGGCCCTCAGTCGTGCGGTGTCGACAAGTGCGAAGAGGCGTGCGGGCTGGTCCCAGCCGAGGCCGGAGACGTACTCGTCGATCTCGAGTACGGCCCGGGTGAGGGGGCTCGCTGCCATGGGGGTGTTGGACATGGTCACAATCCTGCCTCGTTCATGGCCGGAATCGGGAACCGAGTAAACGATGAGTAAGTTGCATAAGTGTGGGCCCGCGATCACGGGGGCGCACGGGGGGCCCGCGAACCCGAGGGCCTGACGGATCAACAGCGAACTTCGAGGTGCGCACCTTGGCTTTCCAGATGCCGGACCGCGGCGGAGGCCCCCCGTCGGGGCCGCGGATCAGAGTGGGCCGCCCGTCCCGGCGTGTCCGAACCCTGCTGCTGACACTTGGTGTCCTCGCCGTGCTGCTCATGGCGTTCACCATGTTCGCGGGATTCTGGACGGACTGGCTCTGGTACCGGTCGGTCAACTACTCGTCGGTCTTCACGACGACCCTGTGGACCAAGATCGGTCTCTTCTTCGTCTTCGGCCTGCTGATGGCGCTCGCCGTCGGGTTCAACATCTGGTTGGCCCACCGCCTGCGGCCGCCGCTGAGCGCCATGTCGATGGAGCAGCAGAACCTCGACCGGTACCGGATGGGCATCGCCCCGTACAAGAAGTGGCTGCTGCTCGGCATCACCGCCCTGGTCGGCCTGATCGCCGGCGCCTCGGCCTCCGGCCAGTGGCGGACCTGGCTGATGTGGGTCAACGGCGTGCCCTTCGGACAGAAGGACCCCCAGTTCAAGCTGGACGTCTCCTTCTACGCCTTCGACCTGCCCTGGTACCGGTTCCTGCTCGGCTTCGGCTTCGCAGCCGTGATCATCTCCGTGATCGCCGCCGCGCTCACCCACTACCTGTACGGCGGGCTCCGCGTCACCAGTCCGGGCGCGCGCGCCACGGCCGCCGCCACCGGGCACCTGTCGGTGCTCATCGGCGTCTTCGTCGCCCTCAAGGCGGTCGCCTACTGGCTCGACCGGTACGGCCTCGCCGTGAAGTCCAGCGACTTCAAGGCGACCGACAACTGGACGGGCCTCAGGTACGTCGACGCCAACGCCTACCTGCCGGCCAAGACGATCCTGTTCTGCATCGCGGTCATCTGCGCGCTGCTGTTCTTCGCCACCCTGTGGCGGCGCACCTGGCAGCTGCCCGTGATCGGCTTCGGCCTGATGGTGCTCTCCGCGATCCTCATCGGCGGCCTGTACCCGGCGCTGGTCCAGAAGTTCCAGGTCCAGCCCAACGAGCAGGCCAAGGAGGCGCCGTACGTCGAGAAGAACCTCGCGGCCACGCGCGAGGCCTACGACATCCAGGGCACCCAGGTCAGCGAGTACCCGGGCAAGAGCGAGACCAAGGACAAGACGAAGCTCCGTGACGACGTGGACGCCGCGGCGTCCATCCGCATCATGGACCCGAACGTCATCTCGCCGACCTTCCAGCAGCTCCAGCAGATGCGCAACTACTACGCGTTCCCGACCAACCTGGACGTCGACCGGTACGCCAAGGACGGCAAGGACCAGGACACGGTCATCGGTCTGCGCGAGCTGAACCTGGCGGGCATCCCGAAGAAGAACTGGATCAACAACCACTTCCGCTACACCCACGGCTACGGCGTGGTCGCGGCCAAGGGCACCCAGGTCGACTCCGAGGGCCGCCCGGTCTTCACCGAGTCCAACCTGCCCTCCGAGGGCGACCTCGGCAAGTACGAACAGCGCATCTACTACGGCGAGAAGACCACCACCTACTCGATCGTCGGCGGTCCCCAGAAGGAGATCGACTACTCCGACGACACCGGGGAGAAGACGTTCAGCTACAAGGGCGACGGTGGTGTCGACCTGTCCAACCCGATCAACCGGGCGGCGTACGCGGCCGCGTTCAGCGAGCCGCAGATCCTCTACTCCGGTGCGATCGGCGACGGTTCGCGGATCCTGTACAACCGCACGCCCAAGGAGCGCGTCGAGGCGGTCGCCCCGTGGCTGACCATCGACGGCGACGCCTACCCGGCGGTGGTGGACGGCCGCATCCAGTGGATCGTCGACGCGTACACCACGACCAACGGCTATCCGTACGCCTCCCGCACGACGCTCGGCGACACCACGGCCGACTCGCTGACCGCGAACAACAACTCGCGCGCGGTGGTGGCCCAGCAGAACCAGGTCAACTACATCCGCAACTCCGTGAAGGCGACCGTCGACGCGTACAGCGGTGACGTGAAGCTCTACGAGTGGGACACCCAGGACCCGGTCCTGAAGACCTGGAAGAAGGCGTTCCCGGGCACGGTGAAGGACAAGAGCGAGATCTCCAAGGAGCTGATGGCGCACCTGCGCTATCCGCAGGATCTCTTCAAGGTCCAGCGCGAGCTGCTCACCCGCTACCACGTGAAGGACGCCAACACGTTCCTCAGTGGCAGTGAGGTGTGGCAGGTGCCGGACGACCCGACCAACAAGTCGGGCGACGCCGTGCCGCCGTACTACCTGAGCATGAAGATGCCCGACCAGAAGGCGCAGGCCTTCTCGCTGACGACGACGTTCACACCCAACGGGCGTGACAACCTCAGCGCGTTCATGGCGGTCGACGCCGAGGCGGGCACCAGTGACTACGGCAAGATCAGAATCCTGAAACTGCCGACGAGCACGACCGTCGACGGACCGAAACAGGTCCAGAGCCAGTTCAACTCCGAACAGGACATCGCCGAGTCCATCAGGCTGCTGAGAGGCGGCGACTCGGAGGTGGAGTACGGCAACCTGCTGACGGTGCCGCTCGACGGCGGGCTGTTGTACGTCGAACCCGTCTACGTGCGCGGTGGCGACCTCAAGTACCCCCTGCTGCGCAAGGTCCTGGTGAGTTACGGCGGCAACACCGCCTTCGAGAACACGCTCGACGAAGCCCTGAACAAGGTCTTCGGAGCCCAGGCCGCCGAGAACGAACAGCCACCGGCGGACGAGGGCGACGACGACACCACCCAGCCGCCGCCGTCGTCCACCAACCCGACGGTCCGGGAAGCGCTGAGCGATGCGCAGAAGGCCTTCGACGCGGGGCAGAAGGCCCTGGAGCAGAAGGACCTGGCCGCGTACGCCGAGGCGCAGAAGGACCTGGAGGAGGCGCTCCAGCGGGCCGAGGACGCACAGGCCAAGGCCGACCAGAGCGCCGGGGACAAGAACGGCGACAAGGACACCGGCGACAAGAACGGTGGGGACAAGGCCGGGGGCGACAAGGCCAGTCCGGACGCGACCCCGACCGGTGACGCCGGCGGAGGGTCGGACACCGGCTGACCGCATGCCTCGCGCCTGGCGTTCGCGTCAGGCGTTCAGGCTGGTCAAGGCCCATTCCGCGCCGTGCTAGGGTTGTGCACACAACGGCGCGGGGTGGAGCAGCTCGGTAGCTCGCTGGGCTCATAACCCAGAGGTCGCAGGTTCAAATCCTGTCCCCGCTACTGACGTCGTGAGCTGGTTGCGAACGACCACGAAGGCCCGGATTCCCACAAGGAGTCCGGGCCTTCGTGATGTGCGAACGCATGTACCGGCGGACACGACGGCCGCGCCGCCAAGGGGAGTTGGGTAGATCTGTGTTTGACTTGTCTCCCTGTGGGCATGTCGACAAAACGCTGAAGTGACCTCACTGACTGCGGTATACCGGATGTACCGAGGTTGCGGGTGGTGCGACGATGAACGTTATGGGGGACATGGCAAGTCTGTTCGGGACAGGGCGTTTTGCGCAGCCGTCCGGTCAGCCGTCGGATCAGGAGGAAGCCGCGGACGAGGCTCAGGAAGCAGCCGACGAAGCCGCCGAGGAAGTGCGTCTGCGGCTCGCCGTCGACGGCGGTGACGTCGAGGCCATGAGCGTGCTCGGCGCGCTGCTGCTGCGCCGCGGGGACTTCGACGGAGCCGAGTCGCACCTGCGCGCCGCCACCGCGGCCGGCGACCGGGCCGCCGCCAACAACCTGGGCGTCCTGCTGCACCAGCGGGGGTACGCCGACGAGGCCGCCGGATGGTGGCGCATCGCCGCCGTCGCCGGATCCGCTGCCGCCGCGCATGCGCTGGGCCGGCACTTCCGCGAACGGGGGGACGAGCCCGCCGCCGAGTACTGGCTGTGCCAGTCGGCCGAGCAGGGCCATGTGCTCGGCGCCTACGCGCTCGCCGACCTGCTGGAGCACCGCGGCGACGACACCGGGTCCGAGCGGTGGATGCGGGCCGCCGCCGAGCGCGGGCACCGGGAAGCGGCGTACCGGCTGGCGCGGACGCTGGACCGGCGGGCCGGGCGGCGCGACGGCGGTGACGACGAGGCGGCCGCCCTGGCCGCCGACGAGGCCGAGCAGTGGTACCGGCAGGCCGCCGCGCGCGGTCACCGGAGGGGCGCACTGCACCTCGGGACGATCCTGGAGAAGCGCGGCGAGCTCAAGGAGGCCGGGCGCTGGTACCTCACGTCCGCCAAGGACGGCGAGGCCCGTGCCGCCTGTGCGCTGGGCTTCCTGCTGCGCGACGCCGGGGACACGGAGAGCGCCGCCGTCTGGTGGCTGCGTGCCGCCCAGGACGGCGACGGCAACGCCGCCAACGCCCTCGGCGCACTGCACGCCGAGCGCGGCGAGACCCAGACCGCGGAACGCTGGTACCGGGCCGCGATGGACGCCGGCGACGACAACGGCGCCTACAACCTCGGCCTGCTCTGCGCCGAGCAGGGGCGCACCACGCAGGCCGAGCAGTGGTACCGGCGGGCCGCGTACGCCGGACACCGGGAGGCCTCCAACGCGCTGGCCATCCTGCTGCTGCGGGCCGGGGACGAGGCCGGTGCCGAGCCGTGGTTCTCCAAGGCCGCCGAGGCGGGCAGCGTCGACGCCGCCTTCAACCTCGGGATCCTGCACGCCGGGCGGAGCGAGGAGCGGGCGGCGCTGCGCTGGTACGAGCGGGCGGCGGCGGCCGGACACACGGAGGCCGCGCTCCAGGTCGGGATGGCCCGGCTGCGCGGCGGGGACGAGCGCGAGGCGGAGCGGTTCCTGCGCTGTGCGGCGGGGGGCGGCAGCGCGGAGGCGGCGTACCGGCTGGCGACGGTGCTGGACGCGCGCCGGCCGCCCGCGCCCGCGCACGAGCTGGGTGAGCCGGCGCAGGAGAAGTCCGAGTGCGAGGAGTGGTACGAGCGGGCCGCGTCCCAGGGGCACCGGCGGGCCCAGGTGCGGGTCGGGATGCTCGCCGCGGCGCGGGGCGACGTGGTGGAAGCCGCGCGGTGGTACCGGGAGGCGGCGGAGGCCGGGTCGCGCAACGGGGCGTTCAACCTCGGGCTGCTGCTGGCCCGTGAGGGCAGCGAGCCGGAGGCCGTGGTGTGGTGGCGCCGGGCGGCCGATGCCGGGCACGGGCGGGCGGCGCTGCGGCTGGCGCTGGTGTTCGCGCGGCGCGGGGAACTGGCGGAGGGGCAGCGGTGGGCCGACCTCGCGGTGTCGCTGGGGCCGGCGGAGGTGGGGGAGCGGGCGGCGCGGTTGCGGGACGCGTTGCGGCAGGAGCTGTCGGCGTGACGCGTGACGCTGCGCTGGGCTGGGGCGCCGTTTTGTAGGTGCCCGGTGTTGGAGTGGGGCGTGGGTGGGGAGCGCGGCCCGGCGTTGGCGGGGTGCCTCCCCCAGTGCCTGAACGGCCTGGGAGGTACCCCCAGCGCCCACCCGTGCCGCCCCAGCGGCACGACTGCCCGCAGCTACGACGGCATGCGACTGGCCGCAGTTCCTGTAAACACGCCTGGGGCCGGAATCCGTTTGGATTCCGGCCCCAGGGTTTCAGTAGCGGGGACAGGATTTGAACCTGCGACCTCTGGGTTATGAGCCCAGCGAGCTACCGAGCTGCTCCACCCCGCGTCGATGAATGGAACACTACGTCAAGACGAAGACGAGAAGCAAATCCGTGCTCACGCCGCCGCGCAGTCCGGGCAGGTGCCGCGGTAAGTGACCTCGACCTCCGACACCGTGAAGCCGAAGCGCTCGGAGTCGGGGAGGTCGGCCAGCGGGTTGCCGGTCGGGTGGACGTCGCGGATCGCACCGCACTGGGCGCAGACCAGGTGGTGGTGCGGCCGGTGGGCGTTCGGGTCGTAGCGCTTGGCGCGCTTGTCCGTCGCGACCTCCAGCACCTCGCCGAGGGAGACCAGCTCGCCCAGGGTGTTGTAGACCGTCGCCCGGGAGATCTCGGGGAGCTTGTCCACGGCCCGGGAGTGCACCTCGTCGGCCGTCAGGTGGACGTGTTCGCCGTCGAGGACCTCGGCCACCACGCGACGCTGCGCGGTCATGCGCCAACCGCGACCACGCAGCCGTTCCAGAAGGTCACTCATACCGACCAGCCTAACAGCAAGGGGGACCAGGTCCCGAACGGGTGTGACTTTGGAGTCCTACTTGACTTAGACATTGTCTATTGTAGGATCTGGAACGGCATTAGCCAAGGAACAGAACGTGCAGTACTGCCAGGACTGGCACAGGAGGAGCTCGTGACGCAGGGACCGCTCACTACGGAGACAGGTGCTCCCGTAGCCGACAACCAGAACAGTGAGACGGCGGGCGTCGGCGGCCCCGTGCTCGTCCAGGACCAGCTCCTGCTGGAGAAGCTGGCCCACTTCAACCGTGAGCGCATCCCGGAGCGCGTCGTGCACGCCCGCGGCGCCGGTGCGTACGGCACCTTCACGGTCACCGCCGATGTCACCCGGTACACGCGCGCCGCCTTCCTCTCCGAGGTCGGCAAGGAGACGGAGACCTTCCTCCGCTTCTCCACCGTCGCCGGCAACCTGGGGGCGGCGGACGCGGTCCGCGACCCGCGCGGCTTCTCGCTGAAGTTCTACACCGAGGAGGGCAACTACGACCTCGTCGGCAACAACACCCCGGTGTTCTTCATCAAGGACGCCATCAAGTTCCCCGACTTCATCCACACCCAGAAGCGCGACCCCTACACGGGCTCGACCGAGATGGACAACGTCTGGGACTTCTGGAGCCTGTCGCCGGAGTCGACGCACCAGGTGACCTGGCTGTTCGGCGACCGCGGCATCCCGGCGTCGTACCGCCACATGGACGGCTTCGGCTCGCACACCTTCCAGTGGAACAACGAGGCGGGCGACGCCTTCTGGGTCAAGTACCACTTCAAGACCGACCAGGGCATCAAGAACCTCACCCAGGCCGAGGCCGACAGGCTCGCCGGCGAGGACCCCGACTCCCACCAGCGCGACCTGCGCGAGGCCATCGAGCGCGGCGACTTCCCGTCCTGGACGGTCGGCGTGCAGATCATGCCCGTGGCCGAGGCGGCGACCTACCGCTTCAACCCGTTCGACCTGACCAAGGTGTGGCCGCACGCGGACTACCCGATCGTCTGGTTCGGCAAGCTGGAGCTCAACCGCAACCCGGAGAACATCTTCGCCGAGGTCGAGCAGTCGATCTTCTCCCCGGCGCACTTCGTGCCCGGCATCGGCCCGTCCCCGGACAAGATGCTCCAGGGCCGCCTCTTCGCGTACGGCGACGCCCACCGCTACCGCGTCGGCATCAACGCCGACCAGCTGCCGGTGAACCGCCCGCACGCCACCGTGGCGCGCACCAACTCCCGTGACGGCCACCTGTACGACGGCCGCCACAAGGGCGCGAAGAACTACGAGCCGAACAGCTTCGGCGGCCCCGTCCAGACGGACCGCGCCCTGTGGCAGCCGGTCCCGGTCTCCGGCGTCACCGGCGAGACCCGGGCACCCTCCCACGCCGAGGACGACGACTTCGTCCAGGCGGGCAACCTCTACCGGCTGATGACGGACGAGGAGAAGGAGCGGCTGATCGGCAACCTGGCCGGCGCCCTCTCCGGCGTCTCGCGCGACGACATCGTCGAGCGTGCGATCGACAACTTCCGTCGGGCCGACGGTGACTTCGGCAAGCGGCTGGAGGCCGCGGTCCAGGCCCTGCGCGGCTGACATCCAGCACTGGACCGCTTGCCGTAGCGGCGGGCCGGATCCCCGGGAGGGGGCCCGGCCCGTTTGTCGTAGGGATCGTGTGTCCGGGAACGCGCGTCCGGGCCGGCCGTGCCTCCGGGCGGCCGTGCGTACGTCGCTCCGTTCCGTCAGGCGGTCACCACCGGCGCGTTGTGCGGGGTGCGGGCGGGTGCCCAGCGGCGGATGATGTCGCGCACCGAGACGATGCCGACGGGCTCACCGCCGTCCAGGACGATGAGGTGGCGGAAGCCGCCGTGTGCCATCGCGGCCGCCGCCTCCTCCACGGTCCAGGTCGGTGCGGCGAACACGACGTCGGTGGTGGTGTGGCCGTGGGCGCGCTCGGTGTCCGGGTCCTGGCCCCGGCCCACGGAGACCAGGACGTCGCGTTCGGTGAGGATGCCGATGCCGTCGGCGTCGGGGTCGTGCACCACCGCCGCGCCGACGCGGCGGGCGGACATCAGGGCGGCGGCCTGGCGGAGCGTGTGGGCGGGACCGATGGTGAGGACGACCGTGCTCATGACTTCGCGGACGAGCATGGGTGGAGCCACCTCCTGCCGGTGATCCATGAGTTAGTTCATGGATTCACAAGTTCACAAGTGGGGGAACTCTCAGAGTGGCAGGTAAAGCAGGGGTCAACAAGGGGGCGCGGAGGGCGAGTCGGCGGGCGCTCAGTAGCGCTGGTTGAGATACCCGAGCAACTCGTCGTGGAGCCGGCCGTTCGACGCCGCCGCGTTGCCGCTGTGCGGGCCGGGGCGGCCGTCGAGGCCGGTGAAGGTGCCGCCGGCCTCCGTGACGATGATCGCGTTCGCCGCCATGTCCCAGAGGGAGAGCTCGGGTTCGGCGCAGATGTCGACCGAGCCCTCGGCGACCATCATGTACGGCCAGAAGTCGCCGTACGCGCGCGTGCGCCACACCTCGCGGGTCAGGTCGAGGAAGCCGTCGAGGCGGCCCTGCTCCTCCCAGCCGCTCAGCGAGGAGTACGCGAAGGAGGCGTCGGAGAGCGTGGAGACCTGGGAGACGTGGAGCCGGGAGGCCGAGGTCAGGCTGCGGCCGGTGAACGCGCCGTGGTCCTGCACCGCCCACCAGCGACGGCCGAGGGCGGGCGCCGAGACGAGGCCGACGACCGGCTGGTAGCCGCCCTCCTTCGCCTCCATCAGCGCGATGAGGGTGGCCCAGACGGGGACGCCCCGCACGTAGTTCTTGGTGCCGTCGATCGGGTCGATCACCCAGCGGCGCGGGCCGGTGCCCGCCACGCCGAACTCCTCGCCGTGGACCGAGTCACGGGGGCGGGCGCGGGCGAGGTGACCGCGGATGAGTTCCTCGGCGGCCTTGTCCGCCTCGCTCACCGGGGTCATGTCCGGCTTCGTCTCGACCTTCAGGTCGAGGGCCTTGAAGCGGTCCATCGTCGCGGCGTCGGCGGCGTCGGCTAGCACGTGGGCGAGGCGGAGGTCGTCGAGGTAATCGGGCATGCCGTCACGCTATCTGTCCCGGGCGGGCCGGGGCCACCAGGGGTTTGGCGGGCGTGGCGGAGCGCGGGAAGGCAGTGCGGGGACGCCGCTCAGCGGGTGCGAGAACCCTTGACAGTGCCCCCATACCCGTCAAATCTGGCAGCGAGTCGCTCGGCATGACTGGCAGCAAGTCGCTCGGCCCGAGGGAGGCGAGGGTGCCTGCAGCCCGGGAGTCCCTGCTCGACGCCGCCCGTACGGCGTTGGCGCGCCGGCCGTGGTCCGCCGTGCGGATGGTGGACGTGGCCGCCTCCGCCGGGGTGTCCCGGCAGACGCTCTACAACGAGTTCGGCAGCAAGGAGGGCCTCGCCCGGGCGCTGGTCAGGCGCGAGGCCGACGGCTATCTCGCCGGAGTGGACCGGGCGCTGTCCGGGGCCGGCGACCCCTGCGAGCGGCTCGCCGCGACCGCCGAGTGGATGATGGCGGCGGCTCACGACAACGCCCTGGTCCGGGCCATGCTCACCGGTTGCTGGAGCGAGCGGCTGCCCTCGCCGGCCCTGACGGCGGTGCCCTCCTCCTCCGCCGTGCCGGCCCAGCGGCGGGCCGACGGTCCGCTGCCCTCGCCCGGCGACTTCGTGGGCCTCGTCCGCGACCGCGCCGTGGCCGTGCTCCACGCCGCGGGCCCGGCTCCGCCGCCGGACGTCGCCGAACTGGCCCGCTCCTGCGAACTGGCCGTCCGGCTCGCCCTCTCCTGCGTCGCGGCGCCGCCGGCCCGGGGCGGGGTGGCCGACCTGCTGCGCGCCGCCCTGCCTCCCCGGCCGACGGCGTAGCGGCGCTCGGCTCAGTGGGCCGAGCCCGACAGCTGCAGCCCGATCACGCCGATGATGACGAGGCTGATCGAGACGATCTTCAGGGTCGAGACCAGGTCGCCGAGGAAGACCATGCCGTAGATGGCGGTGCCCGCCGCGCCGATGCCGGTCCACACCGCGTAGGCGGGACCGACGTCGAGCTTCTTGAGGGACATGGTCAGCAGGCCGAAACTGCCCAGCGCGAAGGCGCAGAAGGCGATGGTGGGCCAGAGCCGGGTGAATCCGTGCGAGAGCTTCAGACAGACGGCGAAGCCGGTCTCGAGCACTCCGGCCACTATGACCAGCAGCCACGCCATGTCTCGTCCTCCCGTAGTCCCGTACCGTGACCGCTGTGTCGATCGGTGTCGATCAGGTGTCGATCAGTGGCTTCGTCCGGCAAAGCCCCCGCCCGGCAAACGACTTCGTCCGGCAAACGACTTCGTCGGGCAAGGACTTCGCCGGGTTTTGCTCGGGCTTGGTTGCGGCTTGGTGCGATTATGCACTTACCGGCCGCAGCGCATGGCAAACAACGCGGTGGTCAGTCGCCTTCCTTGCGTTCCCGTGTCGACAGCAGCCGGCGCAGGGAGTACAGCCGGGCCGGGTCGGCGTGCCCCTCGGCGACCCAGTCGTCCAGCGCGCAGTCGGGCTCGTCGTGACTGCACGCGCGCGGGCAGCCCTCGGTGCCCGGCACCAGGTCGGGGAAGGCGTTGATCACCCGGGACGGGTCGATGTGCGCCAGCCCGAACGACCGTACGCCCGGGGTGTCGACGACCCAGCCGCCCTCCGCCGAGGACAGCGGCAGGGCGAGCGCCGAGGTCGTGGTGTGCCGGCCGCGCCCCGTCACCGCGTTGACGTGCCCCGTCACCCGGCGGCGGTCCTCCGGCACCAGGGTGTTGACCAGGGTCGTCTTGCCGACGCCGGAGTGGCCGACGAAGGCGGTGATCCTGCCGTCCAGGTGCTCGCGCACGAGGTCCGCGGCGGCGCCGTTCTCCAGCTCATCGCGGCTGGTGACGACGTACGGGATGTCCAAGGCGCCGTACAGCTCCAGGAGTTCGTCCGGCGGTGCCAGGTCCGACTTGGTCATCACCAGCAGCGGGGTGAGGCCGCCGTCGAACGCCGCGACCAGGCAGCGGTCGATGAGGCGGGGGCGCGGCTCGGGATCGGCGAGGGCGGTGACGATGGCGAGCTGGTCGGCGTTGGCGACGACGACGCGCTCGTACGGGTCGTCGTCGTCCGCGGTACGGCGCAGTACCGACGTGCGCTCCTCGATGCGGACGATGCGCGCGAGGGTGTCCTTCTTGCCGGACAGATCGCCGACCAGGGCCACCCGGTCGCCGACCACCGCGGCCTTGCGGCCCAGTTCACGGGCCTTCATCGCCATGACGACCCGGTCCTCGACCAGACAGGTCAGCCGGCCGCGGTCCACCGTCAGGACCAGGCCCGCGGCTGCGTCCTCGTGCTTGGGGCGGATGTGGGTGCGAGGCCGGTTGCCCTTGCGGTTCGGGCGGGTGCGGATGTCGTCCTCGTCGGTGTGCTTGCCGTAGCGGCGCATGGCGAACCGTCCCTACGCCCCGAGCATCCCGGTCCACAGGTCGGGGAAGTCGGGCAGGGTCTTGGCGGTGGTCGCCACGTTCTCGATCTGCACGCCCTCGACCGCGAGGCCGATGACGGCGCCGGCGGTGGCCATGCGGTGGTCCTCGTAGGTGTGGAACACGCCGCCGTGCAGCCGGCGCGGGCGGATGTGCAGGCCGTCGGCGGTCTCGGTGACGTCACCGCCGAGTTCGTTGATCTCCTTGGTGAGCGCGGCCAGCCGGTCCGTCTCGTGCAGCCGCAGATGGGCCACGCCCCGCAGCGTCGAGGGGGAGTCCGCCAGGGCGGCGACGGCCGCGATGCCCGGGGTCAGCTCGCCGACCTCGCCGAGGTCGACGTCGATGCCGTGGATCGTGCCCGATCCCGTGAACACGAGCCCGAAGTCCGTCAGTTCGCAGGAGCCGCCCATCTCGGTGAAGATCTCGCGCAGCCGGTCCCCGGGCTGGGTGGTGCGGGACGGCCAGTCGGGGATCAGGACCTTGCCGCCGGTCACCAGCGCCGCCGCCAGGAACGGCTGGGCGTTGGACAGGTCCGGCTCGATCGTCAGGTCCCGGCCGAGCAGGGCGCCCGACGTGACCCGCCACACGTTCGGCTCGCCGCCGGACTCCGGGGTGTCGACCTGGGCGCCGACCGCGCGCAGCATGTCGACGGTCATCCGGATGTGCGGCATTGACGGCAGCGCGGAGCCGGTGTGGCGCACCTCGACGCCCTGGTTGAAGCGCGGCCCGGACAGCAGCAGGGCGCTGACGAACTGCGAGGAGGACGACGCGTCGATCTCGACCGGGCCGCCCTCCAGGGCGCCGCCGCCCTGCACGGTCAGCGGCAGGGAGCCCCGCCCGTCGTCGTCGATCCGGGCGCCCAGCACGCGCAGCGCGTCGATCACGCCGTGCAGCGGACGCTCGTACGAACGCGGGTCGCCGTCGAAGCGGACGGGACCGTCGACGAGCGTGGCGACCGGCGGCAGGAAGCGCATCACCGTGCCGGCGTTGCCGACGTCGACCGTGGCCGGGCCGCGCAGGCCCGCGGGGATGACCCGCCAGAACTCGCCGGTGCCGTCCGGGCCGACGCCCTCCTCGATCTCGACGCCCATCGCGCGCAGCGCCTCGGCCATCAGCACGGTGTCGCGGGAGCGCAGCGGGCGGCGCAGCCAGCCGGGCTCGGAGGCGAGGGCGGCCAGCACCAGGGCGCGGTTGGTGACCGACTTGGACCCGGGCACGTGGACGGTCGCGTCGACGGCTCCGCTCGCGTGCGGGGCGGGCCAGAGGGCGGTGTGCGCGGGATTCACGGTCATGGGCCCCACTTTAATGGCTGGGGACGGCCGGAGATCTTGATCAAAAGCGGCGAAACCTGACCGAAACTACGACAGTGCACTTGCCGTGCATATATGCGGTCGCCGGGACGTTTCCTCTGCGGTCGCCGGGAGGATTCCTCTCGGGCGCCGTCGGAGGTTCGCGCCTCACAGCTCCAGCAACCAGCGTCCGCCGCCGATCAGCGAGCACAGCGACACCGCGTGGAAGAGGAAGAACCACACCCCCGCCGGCGCGTGCGTCAGCCGCGCCAGCTGGTCCGCGTCCGAGTCCCCGGCCCCGCCCCGCGCCCGCTTGGCCTGCAGCTCGAACGCCGGGCGCACCCCGCCGAGCAGCAGGAACCAGACCACCGCGTACGCGAACGCCGCCTGCACCTGCGGCCCGGCCAGCCAGGACACCAGGACGAACGTGCCGCCGGTGACCACCACCGTCAGCACCCCGTAGGCGTTGCGGACCATCACCAGCAGGGCCACGAGCAGCGCCGTCGCCAGCCACAGCAGCAGCGTGATGCGCCCCGCCGCCAGCAGCGCGGCGCCACCGAGCCCGAGCAGCGGGGGAGCGGTGTAGCCCGCGACGGCGGTGAGGATCATCCCGAGGCCGTGCGGCTTGCCCCGGCTCACGGTCAGGCCGCTGGTGTCCGAGTGCAGGGTGATCCCGGTCAGGGTGCGCCCGGTCAGCAGGGCCACCAGTCCGTGACCGCCCTCGTGGGCGATGGTGATCGCGTTGCGCGCTATCCGCCACGACCCGCGCGTCACGACGACGGCGAGCGCGGCCACCAGGGTCGCGATCACCACCCACAGGTCGGGATCGGGCTGGGTGCCGGAGACCTCGTCCCACAGGGAGGTGAGCGAGGCCGTTGCGAGGTGGTCCATGTTCGGGGAGGGCTCCTCGTAGAAACGCGGGGTCTGGCAGTGTGGCACGTATGTGCGGACGGTATGCGGCGAGTCGTCGACCCGAGGATCTCGCGGGAATCTTCGAGATCGAGAAGTGGGAGCCCAAGGAGAGCTTGGAGCCCGACTACAACGTGGCCCCCACCAAGGAGGTCTACGCGGTCCTGGACCGTCCTCTGAAGGACGTCGAGGACCCGAAGCCGGTTCGCCAGCTGCGGAAGCTGAAGTGGGGACTCGTTCCCTCCTGGTCCAAGACGCCCGAGGGCGGCGCCCGGATGATCAACGCCCGCGCGGAGACCGTCCACGAGAAGCCCTCCTACCGCCGTGCCTTCAGCACCCGGCGCTGCATCCTGCCCGCCGACGGCTACTACGAGTGGGTCACCGGCAAGCAGGAGCGGGACCTGGAGGTCGAGGGGCGCAAGAAGCGGCCCCGCAAGCAGCCGTACTTCGTCACGCCCGCCGACGGCTCCGTGTTCGCCATGGCCGGGCTCTACGAGTTCTGGCGGGACCGGACCCTTCCCGACGACCACCCGCAGGCCTGGTGGGTGACGTGCTCGGTGATCACCACCGAGGCCGAGACCGCGCCGCTCGCCGTGGCCCCGGCCGACGGCCCGCACGCCCTGGCCGACATCCACCCCCGGATGCCGCTGATGCTGACCCCGGACCGCTGGGACGACTGGCTCGACCCGGCGCGCACCGACCCCGACGAGCTGAACTCCCTCCTGGCGCCGCCGCCCACCGGTCTGATGCGGGCCTTCCCCGTCTCGACGGCCGTGAGCAACGTCCGCAACAACGGGCCGGAGCTGCTCAAGGAGCTGGAGGCACCGGAAGAGGGCACACTCTTCTGACGTGACGGATGCGACAGAGGTTGTGACAGAGGCGGTCGAGACGGACGCGGGCCCCGCCCGCATCACCTGGCACCGGGCGAGGCGGCCCCGGCTCGTCCTCGCCGCGAGCCACGGCGCCGGCGGCGGCATCGAGGCACGCGACCTGCAAGCCCTGGCCGGCGCCCTGCCCGCCCACGGAGTGAGCGTCGCCCTCGTGGAGCAGCCCTGGCGGGTGGCCGGCAAGAAGCTGGCGCCCGCGCCGAAGACCCTGGACACCGGCTGGCGGGGCGTCTGGCCCGCGCTCGCCGCGCCCGGCCTGCCGGTGATCTCGGGCGGCCGCAGCGCAGGAGCCCGGGTCGCCTGCCGCACCGCGGCCGAACTGGGCGCCCACGCCGTGCTCGCGCTCAGCTTCCCCCTGCATCCGCCGGGCAAGCCGGAGAAGTCCCGCGCCGCCGAGCTGCTCGGGGCCGGGGTGCCCACCCTCGTCGTCCAGGGCGGCAACGACCCCTTCGGCAAACCGGCGGAGTTCCCGGCGGCGCCCGAGGGCACCTACGACCTGGTCGAGGTGCCGTACGGAGACCACGGCTTCGCCGTGCCCAAGCGGGCCGAGATCAGCCAGGAACGGGCGCTGGAGCTGATCACCGACGGCGTCCTGAAGTGGACCGGCTCACTCGGCTGAACGGCCGGGAATGACCGGCGCACGGCCGCTGTTGTGCGGTGCATACGTTGCTGAGAATCAGCACCGACGCCGTAGGAGAGGAAGTCCGCCGCATGGGTTCAGCCTTCTGCCCGAGTCGCAGCAGCCGCGCCGACCTGGACTGGACCGTGCTGCACGCTGCCAAGACCGCCCCTATTCGGGCGGCGGGCGGACCGGATCGTCGTCTATCCTCCGATTCGAGTGAGGCCGCTCTCGGTTTCACGACGACACTGGAGGAGGTGGGTCCGGTCACTGGGACCGACGCAGGGACCGAACACGGCCAGGCGGAGCAGCCCGAGGGCCGGGGTACGGGCGCGGAGTCGGCCGCCGAGCGCAGTGCGCGCTTCGAGCGGGACGCGCTGGAGTTCCTCGACCAGATGTACTCGGCCGCGCTGCGCATGACGCGTAATCCGGCCGACGCCGAGGACCTGGTGCAGGAGACCTACGCCAAGGCGTACGCGTCCTTCCACCAGTTCCGCGAGGGCACCAACCTCAAGGCATGGCTGTACCGCATCCTCACCAACACCTTCATCAACTCGTACCGCAAGAAGCAGCGCGAACCCCAGCGCAGCGCGGCCGAGGAGATCGAGGACTGGCAGCTCGCGCGTGCCGAGTCGCACATGTCGACGGGTCTGCGCTCCGCGGAGTCGCAGGCGCTCGACCACCTGCCCGACTCGGACGTGAAGCAGGCGCTCCAGGCGATCCCCGAGGAATTCCGTATCGCCGTGTATCTGGCGGACGTCGAGGGCTTTGCCTACAAGGAGATCGCGGACATCATGGGGACACCCATCGGTACGGTGATGTCCCGGCTGCACCGTGGACGCCGTCAGCTGCGCGGCATGCTGGAGGACTACGCCCGCGACCGCGGTCTGGTCCCCGCCGGCGCCGGAGAGTCGAACGAAGCGAAAGGCTCGGGGTCATGAGCTGCGGAGAGCCGCACGAGACGGATTGCAGCGAAATCCTCGATCATCTCTACGAGTTCCTCGACAAAGAGATGCCGGACTCGGACTGCGTGAAGTTCGAGCACCACTTCGAGGAGTGCTCGCCCTGCCTGGAGAAGTACGGGCTGGAGCAGGCCGTGAAGAAGCTGGTCAAGCGGTGCTGCGGCCAGGACGACGTGCCGGGTGACCTGCGCTCCAAGGTCATGGGACGGCTGGACCTGATCCGGTCCGGGCAGTCCGTGCCCGAGCACGACGTCACGGCCACACCTTCGGCACCGCAGGAGTCCTGAGCCGTCTCCAGCCGTCGCGAGTCCTTCGTACATCACTCGTACGTCACTCGTACGTGCTAATCCGCGGGTTATCTGCCCGCGGCCTCCCCTTCGCCGCCCTAGGCTCCGAGCCTTACAGGCGTGGCCGGGGAGGGGCTCATGGACGCGGTACCCGCACGCGCGCGTGCGTACGTCGTTTGCGTCGCCCTCGTCGCCCTGCTGTGCCTGCGGCCCCTGCCGTCGGTGCACGCGCCCTGGTGGGCGGTGCTGCTGCTGGCCGGGGTGTACGCGGGCTCCGAGCTGGTCGCGCGGTCCCGCTTCGTAGGAACCTGCTACCCCGTCCTGCTCGCCGGTGCCTTCCTGCTGCCGCCGCCCGCCGCCGCGCTCGTGGCGCTGCCCGGGGCCCTGCTGTCCCCGGTGCCCCGGCGGCCGTTCGGCCTGCGGCGCGTGTGGCGGGCCGCGCAGTTGACCCTCGCCGTGTGGGCCGCCGCCTGCGTCCACTGGCGGCTCGGCGGCCGAGACGCGGTCGTGGAGCCCGCCTTCCCGTACGCCCTCGTGCCGGCCGGGGCCGCCGTCCTCGCGTTCTGCCTGGTGCTCACCGTCCTGGACGGCGGGATCCTCACCCTGGCCGACCGCGTGCCGCCGAGCCGGGCCTGGCGGGGGCTGTTCTCCCGGTCGCTCGCGCCGATCGCCGTGCACGGGCTCGCCGGGCTGATGATGGCCGTCCTGTGGCGCAGCCCGTACGGTCCGGTGGCCGCGCTGCTCGTGCTGCTGCCGATGTGCGTGGCGTGGTGGGCCTTCGCCCAGTACCACCGCGAGCGGGCCGCGCACCAGGCGACCATCCGGGCGCTGGTGCAGGCCGTCGACATCAAGGACGGCTACACGCGCGGCCACAGTGAACGCGTCGGCCAGGCCTCCATGATGATCGCCCGCGAGCTGGGCATGGACGACGAACGCGTCGAGACCCTCCGCTTCGCCGGGATCCTGCACGACGTGGGCAAGCTCGGCGTCCCCACCCGGCTGTTGCGCAAGGACGGGCCGCTGACGCCCGACGAGCGGCGGGTGATCGAACTGCACCCCGAGTACGGGCACGAGATGGTGCGCGGCATCCGCTTCCTCGGAGAGGCCCGCGCCGCCGTCCTCCACCACCACGAACGGCTGGACGGCAGCGGCTACCCCTACGGACTGGCCGGCGACCGGATCCCCGAGTCGGCCCGGGTGGTGGCCGTGGCCGACGCCTTCGACGCGATGACCTCCACGCGCTCCTACAGCAGAGCACGTCCCGTCGCGGTGGCGCTGCAGGAGCTCCAGCGGTGCGCCGGGGCGCAGTTCGATCCGCGGATGGTGCGGGCGCTGGTCCGTGCCCTCGGCCGCCACGGCTGGCGCCCGTCGGTGACGGCGGACGGCACACCGGCCCGCGCCGACCCGGTACCGGGCGGGGGCGATGGCGCGCGGGACCGGGTCGGCAGGGGGGCGTCATGAGGAACGCGGGGCCCTCGGCGGGCCTCCCCCGGCCCTGCCACCCGCGTCGCGTCTGCCGCGTGCGACCCGTTGGGCGCCTAGGTGCGGTTCGTCGTCCGTGCTCTGCGGGGAGCTTCCGGGAGACCCGCCGCCCGCGCCGGGTCCGGTGTCCGTGGCCCGTGGGGTGGCTCGGTTCGGTTGTGAGTGCGGGTCGTGCGGAGGGTCTGCGGCGGGGCTGTGGTCCGGGAGGTTGCCGTCTTTGCCGGGGTGGTCGCCCGGCGTGTTGGGTTTGGGGGCTGTGGTCCGTGGGGTGGCTCGGTTCGGTCGTGAGTGCGGGGCCGGCGGACGGCCTCCGGCGGGCCCGCCGTCCCGACGGTCGCCGTCCTCGCCGGGGCGGTCATCCGGGCCGCGCCCGTTGTACGCCTGCCGTCGGCCTAATCCAGTGCGCCTGGTGGTCGGGGCGTGACCGGGGGACGGCACCGGCCGGACGCGGTCGGGGATCGGGCCTGGCGGGCGCGGCGGCGTGGGACGTCCGTGCGTGCACGGGGTCCGCGGGCCGGCGGTTCCCGGTGGCGGGGCGCGGCGCTGAGCGCGCGGGCGGGGGTGTGCCGTGACGTCCTTCCGGCCGCGGGCCACTTCCTCCTCCGCGTCGCCGCCGCTGCGGCGAGGGCGTCCGGTCGCGTTCCCGGGGCCCGGGAGTGGAGGACAGCACCGTTCCCCGGCTCCGGCGGCGCTGCTTCTCGTACCCGGCTGTGCCGGGCTCCTCGCGTTCGGGTGTCTGGCCTCCGTACTGGTCTCGGGGCCCGTGCAGCGGCCCGTGGCGCTCGCTTTCGGGGGCCTCGTCGCCCTCGGCGAGCTGACCCGGCGGACCGGCACCGAGGCCCGGGAGGCGGCGCCGCTCGGGGCCGCGGGCGCGCTGGCGTACGCGCTGCTCGGGGACGTCGCCGGGCAGCCCGCGCACCACGGTGTCGCGCAGACCGTCACCGTCGTGCTCGCCGCCTCACTGCTGGGCAGCGTGCCCTACGTCGCCCGCGGCAGCGGCCCCGTCCTCGACCACCTGGCGCGGCGCGTACTCACCGTCGCGTTCGCCGCGGTGTGCTTCCGGCCGCTGTCCAACCAGGGCGTCTTCGACTACTGGAGCGGTCCCGCCTACGCGCTGCTCCTGATCGCGCTGCTCGCCCTGACCACGCTGTGCGACGCCGTGCTCGCCGCCGCGCCCGCGCACGCGCGCACCGGCTGGCCCTTCGGGCCCCTGCTGCGCGAAGAGCTGCGCGGCATGGTCGGGATCACCTCCGCGGTGTGCGCGACCGGCGCGGTGATGGCGCTCGCGGTGAGCGTCGCGGGACTGTGGGCGCTGCCCGTCTTCTCCGTTCCCCTGCTGCTCGCCCAGCTCTCCTACCGCCGGTACGCGGCCGTCCGGGCCACCTACCGGCAGACCATCGCCTCCCTGGCCCGCGCCACCGAGATCGCCGGGTACACCCCGGCCGGGCACGCCCGCCGCGTCGCCGGACTCGGGGTGGCCGTCGGGCGGGACCTGGGGCTTTCCGGGGCCGAGCTGACCGTGCTGGAGTACGCGGCCCTCATGCACGACATCGGCCAGCTGAGCCTGGTGGACCCGGTCCCGGCGGGCGCCACCGCGGACCTGCCCGTCACCGAACAGCGGCGGATCGCGCTGCTCGGCGGGGCCGTCGTCCGCCAGACCGGCGTCGACGCGGCGGTCGCGGTGGTGGTGGAGCGGCAGGCCGACCCGTGCCGGGAGCAGCCGGTCGCCGCGCGGATCGTCCGGGTCGTGAACGCCTACGAGGAGAAGGCGCGGGACGCGGGCCCCGGCGGTGTGCTGACGGCGCTGGAGGAGCTGCGTCTGGCCACCGCCGGTGACTACGCTCCCGAAGTGGTGGAAGCGCTGGCCCGGGTCCTTTCCCGGGGCAGCCTTACCGGGCCC
The DNA here is from genome assembly GCF_003950055.1 of Streptomyces sp. KPB2. Taxonomy (NCBI): domain Bacteria; kingdom Bacillati; phylum Actinomycetota; class Actinomycetes; order Kitasatosporales; family Streptomycetaceae; genus Streptomyces; species Streptomyces sp. KPB2. Next base: position 2,850,319 of record NZ_CP034353.1, on the reverse strand, counting down.
TCGGCTGGGTAACCCATGGGTAATGAGCGCCTCCGCAGCCGTACGTGGTTTGATGCCCGGGAGAGGGTGTCCGGGGGCGCGAAAGGCACAGCCAGCCCACTGAACGGAACTGGCAGGCGGGAATCGTGAGGATCTTCGGCAAGGCACGGCACCGGCCCTCCGCCTCCTGGCGGCAGGCCACCGACCGCGCGTTCACGCTGATCGGCGACGGTCGCTACGAGGACGCGGGCGCGCTGCTCACGCGGGCGGCGGACCTGGAGCCCTGGCTGTCGGAGTCCTGGTTCAACCTGGCGCTGCTGCACAAGTTCCGGCACGACTGGGAGCAGGCCAGGGCGGCCGGTCTGCGCGCCGTCGCGCTGCTCGACCGGGACGCCGGCGCGCCCGACTGGTGGAACGTCGGCATCGCCGCGACCGCCCTGCAGGACTGGCCGCTGGCCCGCCGGGCCTGGCAGGCCTACGGGCTGCGCACCCCGGGGGACGCCACGGACGCCGGTGAGCCGCTCGGTATGGACCTCGGCAGCGCGGCCGTACGGCTCTCCCCGGAGGGCGAGGCCGAGGTGGTGTGGGGGCGGCGGCTCGACCCCGCCCGCGTCGAGGTGCTGTCCATCCCGCTGCCGTCCTCGGGCCGGCGCTGGGGCGAGGTCGTCCTGCACGACGGCGTGCCGCACGGGGAGCGGACGACCAGCGCCGGGCACTCCTACCCCGTCTTCGACGAGATCGAGCTGTGGGCGCCGTCGCCCGTGCCCACCTGGGTGGTCCTCCTGGAGGCCGCCACCGAGGCCGACCGCGACGCCCTGGAGCAGCTGGCCGCCGACGCCGGGTTCGCCGCCGAGGACTGGTCCTCCTCCGTCCGGCTGCTGTGCCGGATGTGCTCGGAGTCCCGGATGCCGTCCGACGAGGGCGAGGGCGAGCACCTGGACCCGCACGACCACAGTGAGCCGGGACACCCCGGGCCCCTCGGGCACCGCACCGACGGGCAGCTGTGGGTGCCGGAGCGGGAGTGCGGGGTGGCCGCGCCGGCGGGGCTGGTGAAGGGGCTGCTGGACGGGTGGGTCGCGGACAGCCCCGATTCCCGGGACTGGCGGGACCTGGAAGAGGTCTGCTGAGGACTCTCTTTCCAGTGCGGCTACGTCGTGGCTGGTCGCGCCCACGCGGCGGAGCCGCATATCGACGCTGGCCCGCGCCCCTGAAGGGGCGCGTCACCGTACCCTGTACCAAGCATCACGCAGGTTTCATCCAGGAAGGCATACGTCGGTCATGGCCCAGCAGGACACCGATCAGCAGCACCCTGGCGTGCTCCCCGTGGACGACGAGGGGTTCGTCGTCGACACCCAGGACTGCGAGGAGCGTGAGGCCGACTGGCGCGGGCGCGGCACCTCGCGCCCGATCACGGTGGTCGGCAACCCGGTGCTGCACAAGGAGTGCGAGGACGTCACGGACTTCGGCGAGGAGTTCCAGCAGCTGGTGGCCGACATGTTCGCCAGCCAGCGCACCGCCGAGGGCGTCGGCCTGGCCGCCAACCAGATCGGCGTCTCCAAGAAGGTCTTCGTCTACGACTGCCCCGACGACGAGGGCGTCCGCCACGTCGGCGTCGTCTGCAACCCCAAGCTGGTCGAACTGCCCGCCGACCGCCGTCGCCTGGACGACAGCAACGAGGGCTGCCTGTCCGTGCCGACCGCCTACGCACCGCTCGCCCGCCCCGACTACGCCGAGGTGACCGGGCAGGACGAGAAGGGCAACCCCGTCAAGGTGCGCGGCACCGGGTACTTCGCCCGGTGTTTGCAGCACGAGACGGACCACCTGTACGGGTACCTGTACATCGACCGGCTCTCCAAGCGCGAACGCAAGGACGCGCTGCGGCAGATGGCCGAGAACGAGCCCCGCTACCCCGTGGTCGCGAACGACTGACACCGCCCCACCCGCCCCACATCTCCCTTGTGTACGGCGCCTGTTCGGGTCTCCCCCGAGCCGGCGCCGTTCGTCTGTGCACGCGCATGGAAAGCCGCCACACAACAGGAGAATTCCGGCACCGGGGGGTAGTGAATGAAGCAAATCCGTTCCCAGAACGGTCAGTTGTGGTGCTGAATGGGAAGTGCGGGGATACGCAACGGCGCACGCCCCGCTCAGGGAGAGGGGTGCGCCACCGGCGGCTGAGAGGGGTTTGTTCGTGCATGCTTTCTCACACGGCACCACAGCGACACCGACCGCGATCGCAGTACCGTCATCGCTTCGTCTTCCGGTGATCGAGGCGGCATTTCCCCGGCAACTGCATCCGTATTGGCCCAGGCTCCAGGAGGCCACCCGCGCCTGGCTGCTCGAAAAGCGGCTCATGCCGGCGGACAAGGTCGCGGAATATGCCGACGGCCTGTGCTACACGGACCTCATGGCGGGCTACTACCTGGGCGCCCCCGACGAGGTCATGCAGGCGATAGCGGACTACAGCGCGTGGTTCTTCGTCTGGGACGACCGGCACGACCGCGACATCGTCCACGGTCGTCCCGGCGCCTGGCGGCGGCTGCGCGCCCGGCTGCACACGGCACTCGACTCACCCGGTGACCACCTGCACCACGAGGACACCCTGGTGGCCGGGTTCGCCGACAGTGTGCGGCGGCTCTACGCCTTCCTGCCGGCCACCTGGAACGCCCGGTTCGCCCGGCACTTCCACGCGGTGATCGAGGCGTACGACCGGGAATTCCACAACCGCACCCGCGGAATCGTGCCCGGCGTCGAGGAGTACCTCGAACTGCGCCGGCTCACCTTCGCGCACTGGATCTGGACCGACCTGCTGGAGCCGAGTTCGGGCTGCGAACTCCCGGACGCCGTACGGAAACACCCGGCATATCGCCGGGCGGCGCTGCTGAGTCAGGAATTCGCCGCCTGGTACAACGACCTCTGCTCACTGCCGAAGGAAATAGCGGGAGACGAGGTCCACAATCTCGGCATCAGTCTCATCACCCATCATTCACTCACGCTCGAAGAAGCCATCGGAAAAGTCCGGCGACGCGTCGAGGAATGCATCACCGAATTCATCGCCGCGGAGCAGGACGCCTTACGGTTCGCCGACTCGCTCGCCGACGGAACCGTACGCGGAAAGGAACTGAGCGGCGCCGTGCGGGCCAACGTCGGCAATATGCGGAACTGGTTCAGTTCCGTCTACTGGTTCCATCACGAGTCCGGCCGGTACATGGTCGACAGCTGGGACGACCGGTCCACGCCCCCGTACGTCAACAACGAAGCGGCAGGTGAGAAATGACCGTCGAGTCCGTCAACCCCGAAACCCGCGCACCCGCGGCACCCGGAGCACCGGAGCTGCGCGAACCGCCCGTCGCGGGCGGCGGCGTGCCGCTGCTCGGCCACGGCTGGCGGCTGGCCCGCGACCCGCTGGCCTTCATGTCCCAGCTGCGCGACCACGGCGACATCGTGCGCATCAAGCTCGGCCCGAAGACCGTCTACGCGGTCACCAACCCGGAGCTGACCGGCGCCCTCGCCCTGAACCCCGACTACCACATAGCCGGCCCGCTGTGGGAGTCGCTGGAGGGCCTGCTCGGCAAGGAGGGCGTGGCCACCGCCAACGGGCCGCTCCACCGCCGCCAGCGGCGCACCATCCAGCCGGCCTTCCGGCTCGACGCCATCCCCGCCTACGGGCCGATCATGGAGGAGGAGGCGCACGCGCTCACCGAGCGCTGGCAGCCGGGGAAGACCGTCGACGCGACCTCCGAGTCCTTCCGGGTCGCCGTGCGCGTCGCGGCCCGCTGTCTGCTGCGCGGGCAGTACATGGACGAGCGGGCCGAGCGGCTGTGCGTCGCGCTCGCCACCGTCTTCCGGGGCATGTACCGGCGCATGGTGGTCCCGCTCGGACCGCTGTACCGCCTGCCGATTCCGGCCAACCGCCGATTCAACGACGCGTTGGCCGATCTGCATCTGCTGGTCGACGAGATCATCTCCGAGCGCCGTGCATCCGGTCAAAAGCCGGACGATTTGCTCACGGCATTGCTGGAGGCGAAGGACGACAATGGTGACCCGATCGGGGAACAGGAGATCCACGACCAGGTGGTCGCGATACTCACCCCGGGCAGTGAAACCATCGCGTCCACGATCATGTGGTTGCTCCAGGCACTTGCCGACCATCCGGAACATGCCGACCGCATACGCGACGAAGTCGAAGCGGTGACCGGAGGGCGCCCCGTGGCATTCGAGGACGTCCGCAAGCTCGCGCACACCGGCAATGTCATCCTGGAGGCCATGCGTTTGCGTCCGGCCGTATGGGTATTGACGCGGCGCGCGGTGGCCGAGAGCGAACTCGGTGGCTATCGCATTCCGGCCGGTGCGGACATCATCTACAGCCCGTACGCAATCCAACGCGATCCGAAGTCGTACGACCACAACCTGGAGTTCGACCCGGACCGCTGGCTCCCGGAACGCGCGAAGAATGTGCCGAAATACGCCATGAAGCCTTTCAGCGCGGGCAAGCGGAAGTGCCCCAGTGACCACTTCTCGATGGCCCAGCTCACGCTGATCACGGCCGCGCTCGCCACGAAGTACCGCTTCGAGCAGGTGGCGGGCTCCAACGACGCGGTACGGGTCGGCATCACGCTGCGCCCGCACGACCTGCTGGTCAGGCCCGTGGCGCGATGACGCGACCGTGACGGATCAGGCGGCGGCCTCCGGGCCCCGGAAGGTGCGCCGGTAGGCCTGCGGGGTGGTGCCCAGGGTCCGGACGAACTGGTGCCTCAGGGCCGCCGCCGTGCCGAAACCGGCGCGCCAGGCGATCGTGTCCATCGTCTCGTCCGTCGCCTCCAGCAACCGCTGGGCCAGCAGCACCCGCTGGCGCAGGATCCAGCGGTAGGGAGTCGTACCCGTCTCCTGCTGGAAGCGGCGGGCGAAGGTGCGCGGGGACATGTGCGCCCGGGCGGCCAGCTGCTCGACGGTGACCTCCTCGTCGAGGTGCTGTTCCATCCAGGCCAGCACCTCGCCGACGGTGTCGCAGGAGGAGCGCGGCAGCGGCCGTTCGATGTACTGCGCCTGTCCACCGTCCCGGTGCGGCGGCACCACCATGCGCCGGGCGATGCGGTTGGCGACCTCCGGCCCCTGCTCCTTGCGCACGATGTGCAGGCAGGCGTCGATGCCGGCGGCCGTTCCGGCGGAGGTGATCACCGGGTCCTCGTCGACGTAGAGCACGTCCGGCGCGACCCGCGCCCGCGGGTACTGCCGGGCCAGCTCGGCCGCGTGGTGCCAGTGCACCGCGCACCGCCGCCCGTCCAGCAGACCGGCGGCGCCCAGCACGAAGACGCCGGAGCACACGCTCAGCACGCGGGTGCCCCGGTCCGTCGCCCTGCGCAGGGCGTCCAGCAGCTCGGGCGGGTACTCCCGGCGGACGAAGTCGCTGCCCGCCGGGACCGCGATCAGGTCGGCCTCCTCCAGCCGCTCCAGACCGTACGGCGTGGAGACGGTCAGCCCGCCGACGTGGGTGCCCAGCGTGGGGCCCTCCGCGGAGACCACCGCGAAGTCGTACCCCGGCAGGCCCTCGTCGCTCCGGTCGATGCCGAAGACCTCGCAGATCACGCCTAGTTCGAAGGGATGCGCACCGTCCAGCAGGACGGCCGCCACGTTCTGCAGCATGCCGCCAGTGTGCCTCGCCGGTGGCAGGAAATCGAGGTCTTACGGCAGTCCTGCCACTGACGGTAAGGAGTCTCCGGCGCGACAGTGGTGTCATGACCGGAAACCAGATAGAAGGCCTCGTCGGAATGCTCGCGACCTTCGGACTCCTCGTCCTCATGGTCCTCCCCTCCGTGATCGGCATCGTGCGCGACAGGCGCATCGACCGCCGGATCAGGGAGGCCCAGGAGGGGAGGGGTCAGGGAAAGGAAACCCGGAAGACTCAGAAGTCCTCGTCCAGGTCGACGGTGCCCTCCACCGCCACCTGGTACGCCGAGGGACGCCGCTCGAAGAAGTTGGTCAACTCCTGAACACCCTGCAGCTCCATGAAGGAGAAGGGGTTCTCGGAGCCGTACACCGGGGCGAAGCCGAGCCGCGTCAGACGCTGGTCGGCCACGCACTCCAGGTACTGCCGCATCGAGTCGGTGTTCATCCCCGGGAGGCCGTCACCGCACAGGTCGCGCGCGAACTGCAGCTCGGCCTCGACGGCCTCCCGCAGCATGTCGGTGACCTCCTGCCGGAGCGCGTCGTCGAACAGCTCCGGCTCCTCCTTGCGCACGGTGTCGACCACGTCGAACGCGAAGGACATGTGCATGGTCTCGTCCCGGAACACCCAGTTGGTGCCGGTGGCCAGACCGTGCAGCAGGCCACGGCTGCGGAACCAGTAGACGTAGGCGAAGGCGCCGTAGAAGAACAGGCCCTCGATGCACGCGGCGAAGCAGATCAGGTTCAGCAGGAAGCGGCGCCGGTCGGCCTTGGTCTCCAGGCGGTCGATCGACTCGACGGAGTCCATCCACTTGAAGCAGAACCCGGCCTTCTCCCGGATGGACGGGATGTTCTCCACGGCCGCGAAGGCGGCGGCCCGGTCGTCCGGGTCGGGCAGGTAGGTGTCGAGGAGCGTCAGATAGAACTGGACGTGGACGGCCTCCTCGAAGAGCTGGCGGGACAGGTACAGCCGCGCCTCGGGGGAGTTGATGTGCTTGTACAGCGTCAGCACCAGGTTGTTCGCGACGATCGAGTCGCCGGTGGCGAAGAAGGCCACCAGCCGGCCGATCAGGTGCTGCTCCTCGGGGCTGAGCTTGGCCAGGTCGGCGACGTCCGAGTGGAGGTCGACCTCCTCGACGTGCCAGGTGTTCTTGATGGCGTCCCGGTAGCGCTCGTAGAAGTCGGGGTAGCGCATGGGGCGCAGGGTCAGTTCGAAGCCCGGGTCGAGCAGGTTCTTGGTGGTGGGGTTCGCGGGGGTCTCGGTGGTCATTACTGGCAGGCCTCGCAGGACTCGGGGTTTTCCAGGGAGCAGGCGACCGCTTCGGGGTCCGGGCCGGCCTGCACGGGGACGGGGGCGGTGGCTCGGGCCGCGGCGCGGGCGATCCGGGTCGCCGGGCGGGAACGCAGGTAGTACGTGGTCTTCAGGCCCTGCTTCCAGGCGTAGGCGTACATCGAGGAGAGCTTGCCGATGGTCGGCGTCTCCAGGAACAGGTTCAGCGACTGGGCCTGGTCGAGGTACGGGGTGCGGGCGGCGGCCATGTCGATCAGGCCGCGCTGCGGGATCTCCCAGGCGGTGCGGTACAGCGCGCGCACGTCCTCGGGGATCCAGCTGAAGCCCTGCACCGAGCCGTTGGCCTCGCGCAGCGCCTCACGGGTACGGGCGTCCCACACGCCGAGCCGCTTGAGGTCGTCCACCAGGTAGGAGTTGACCTGGAGGAACTCGCCCGACAGTGTCTCGCGCTTGAACAGGTTGGACACCTGCGGCTCGATGCACTCGTAGACACCGGCGATGGAGGCGATGGTCGCGGTCGGCGCGATGGCCAGGAGCAGGGAGTTGCGCAGCCCGGTCGTCGCCATGCGCGCGCGCAGGGCGGCCCAGCGCTCCGGCCAGGCGGGCTCGACGCCGTAGTGGTCCGGGTGCAGCACACCCTTGGCCGTGCGGGTCTTCTCCCAGGCCGGCAGCGGGCCGTTGCGCTCGGCGAGGTCGGCGGAGGTCTCGTACGCGGCGAGCATGATCCGCTCGGCGATGCGGGTGGACAGGGCCCTGGCCTCGGGGGAGTCGAAGGGCAGCCGGAGCTGGAAGAAGACGTCCTGGAGACCCATCGCGCCGAGGCCGACCGGGCGCCAGCGGGCGTTGGAGCGGCCCGCCTGCTCGGTCGGGTAGTAGTTGATGTCGACGACCCGGTCCAGGAAGGTGACCGCGGTGCGGACGGTGGCGTCCAGGCGCTCCCAGTCCATGTCGCCGTTCGCGGGGTCGACGAAGGCGCCGAGGTTGACCGAGCCCAGGTTGCAGACCGCCGTCTCCCCGTCGTCGGTGACCTCCAGGATCTCCGTGCAGAGGTTGGAGGAGTGGACGACGTGGCCGGGGGTCGCGGTCTGGTTGGCCGTGCGGTTGGCGGTGTCCTTGAAGGTCATCCAGCCGTTGCCGGTCTGCGCGAGGGTGCGCATCATGCGGCCGTACAGCTCACGGGCGGGCAGCGTCCTGCGGGCGAGCCCCGCCTCCTCCGCCCTGCGGTAGGCCGCGTCGAACTCCTCGCCCCACAGGTCGGTCAGCTCCGGCACGTCGGCGGGGGAGAACAGCGACCAGGTCCCGTCGTCGTCCACGCGGCGCATGAACTCGTCCGGGATCCAGTGCGCCAGGTTCAGGTTGTGCGTACGGCGGGCGTCCTCGCCGGTGTTGTCCCGCAGCTCCAGGAACTCCTCGACGTCCGCGTGCCAGGTCTCCAGGTAGACCGCCGCCGCGCCCTTGCGCCGGCCGCCCTGGTTCACGGCCGCCACCGAGGCGTCCAGCGTCTTCAGGAACGGGACGATGCCGTTGGAGTGCCCGTTGGTGCCGCGGATCAGCGAACCCCGGGCGCGGACACGGGAGTAGGCGATGCCGATGCCGCCCGCGTGCTTGGAGAGGCGGGCCACCTGGTGGAGGCGGTCGTACAGGGAGTCCAGCTCGTCCCTGGGGGAGTCCAGGAGGTAGCAGGACGACATCTGGGCGTGCCGGGTGCCGGAGTTGAAGAGGGTGGGGGAGGAGGGGAGGTAGTCCAGGCGGCTCATCAGGCCGTACAGGGCGGCGACCTCGTCCACCGCGCGGACCGTGTCGTCCTCGGCGAGTCCGGCGGCGACCCGGAGCAGGAAGTGCTGGGGCGTCTCGACGGCCTTGCGGGTGATCGGGTGGCGGAGCAGATAGCGGCTGTAGAGGGTGCGCAGTCCGAAGTAGCCGAAGCGGTCGTCGGCGTCCGGGTCGATCAGCGCGTCCAGGCGGTCCGCGTGCTGCCGTACGAAGGCGGCCGTGCGGTCGGCGATCAGGCCCTCGCGATGGCCGGTGGCGACCGAGTCGGTGAACGTCACGACGCCCTGGGAGGCGGCCTCGGCGCGGATGCCGATGGTCAGCAGGCGGGCGGCCAGCCGGGAGTAGACCGGGTCCTCGGAGATCAGACCGGCGGCCGCCTCGGTGGCCAGCTCGCGCAACTCCGCCTCGTCGGCGTGGGCGGACCGGCCGCGCAGTGCGGCGGCGGCCACCCGGCCGGGGTCGGCGTCCTGGAGGTCGGCGGTCAGCCCGGTCAGGGTCCGCAGCAGGGCGGCACCGGGTCCGTCGGGTTCCCCGGTGGTGGGGTCGGCGGATCCAGGGGCGGCCGGAGCCGTCACCGGTTTCGCTGAAGCCGGGTCCGCTGGCGCGATGGTCACGTGGAGCACTCCCTCGCTCGGCACGGGGCCTGGGAGAGGGCAGGGGGCAGCTCACGAGCGCGCACGGCGTCGCGTCCACCGGCCCACTCCACGAGGCCCGGACGTATGGCACCCGGGCCGGGGCGGCCGGGCGCACTGTCGGCAGGTCCTCGGACTGAACAGGCGTGCGCGCACGTGCGAAGACGTACGGATGCACGCAAGTACACCGTTGCGGGACAGTTCCGGATTCGCACCGGATTCCCCTGCGGCGACAGCGAGCATGAGCATACATCTTGTGCCGGACTTCGCCAGCACCCCCAGATGTTGTGTCAGCGCGTCAGTTCACCGCTTCGGGTTCACAGCGTCAGTTCGTAGGCGAGCAGCATGATGTCGTCCAGCTCCGGCAGGGGATTCCAGTCGCGGTCGGGCGTGCGGACGAAGCCCAGGCGCTCGTAGAGGCGGTGCGCGGTGCGCATGGCGGCCTGCGTCGACAGCACGACGCCCGTGCAACCGGCCACCGTCCGGGCGCGGTCCACGCAGGCCCGCACCAGGGCCTCGCCCGCCCCGCGGCCGCGCGCCTCGCGGGCGACGGCGAGCATGCGTATCTCGGCCTCGCCGGGACGCGCGATGTCCGCCATGGGGCCGCCGGACGGCACGAAGGTCACGCCGCCGAGCACCCGGCCGTCCGCCGCCGCGACCAGCACCTCCGCGGCCGCGGCGCGCTTGGCCACGTTTCGCAGCTCGTCCAGGTACGAGTCGCTCTCCCCGAAGTCGAGGAGCCCGTCGCGCAGGTAGGCCTGCGCGGTGATCTCGCCGAGGGTGTCGTACTCCTCGGCCGCCGCCCGCCGAATCACGAAGTCCATGCCGCCGAGTGTGCCCCACGGGCACGACGACGGGCCGCCGGATTTCTCCGACGGCCCGCTGAAGAGAGCGCCGCTAGTGCGAGCTGCCCGCCGTGGCCGGCGGCAGTTCCACCTGGACGCCCGGGTCGCCGGCGTCCGCCGTGTAGTCGCTCGGCCGGGTCTCGTCGACGCCGTCGGGCGCCTTGACCGCCCTCAGGACGAAGGTGAGGACCACGGTGACCAGCACGTTCAGCACGAAGGCGGTGAGGCCGATGTAGCCGATCTCGCCGATGCCGGGGATCTCGTCGGAGGAGCCGCCGAAGTGCTTCTGCGTCGGCGAGGCGACACCGTAGGCGGCGACCGTGCCGTAGACCATGCCGACCGCCCAGCCGCCGAGCAGCGCCCAGCGGTGGAACCAGCGGGTGAACAGGCCGCCGACCAGGGCCGGGAAGGTCTGCAGGATCCAGATGCCGCCCAGCAGCTGGAAGTTGATCGCGACGGTTTTGTCCATGCCCAGGACGAAGATCAGCGCGCCCACCTTCACCAGCAGCGACACCAGCTTGGAGACCTTGGTCTCCTGCTGCGGCGTGGCGTCCGGCTTGATGAAGTCCTTGTAGATGTTGCGGGTGAAGAGGTTCGCGGCCGCGATCGACATGATCGCCGCCGGGACCAGGGCGCCGATGCCGATCGCCGCGAAGGCCACGCCCGCGAACCAGTCCGGGAACATGTTCTCGAACAGCTGCGGGATCGCCAGCTGGCCGTTCTCCACCTTGACCCCGGCCGCGATCGCCATGAAGCCCAGCAGCGCCAGCAGGCCCAGCATCAGCGAGTACAGCGGCAGGATCGTGGTGTTGCGGCGGATCACCTCACGGCTGCGCGAGGACAGCGTGGCGGTGATCGAGTGCGGGTACATGAACAGCGCCAGTGCCGAACCGAGCGCCAGCGTCGCGTACGTCCACTGGCCCTCCGAGTCGGGCACCACTCCACCCTTGCCCGACTCGGTGAACTTGTCGCTCGCCGACGCGAAGATGTCGTCGAAGCCGCCCAGCTTGATCGGGATGTAGATGATCGCCACCGCGATGACGATGTAGATCAGCGTGTCCTTCACGAACGCGATCAGCGCGGGCGCCCGCAGTCCCGACGAGTAGGTGTACGCCGCCAGCACACCGAAGGCGATCAGCAGCGGCAGGTCCTTGATGAACCAGTTGGTGTCCTCGCCGCCGCCGACGCCCATCACGTCGAGGACGGCCTGGATGCCGACCAGCTGGAGCGCGATGTACGGCATGGTCGCCAGGATGCCGGTCACGGCCACCGCCAGCGACAGGCCCTTGGAGCCGAACCGGCCGCGCACGAAGTCCGAGGTCGTCACGTACCCGTGCTTGTGCGAGACCGACCACAGGCGGGGCAGGAAGGTGAAGATCAGCGGATAGACCAGGATCGTGTACGGCACCGCGAAGAAGCCGGACGCGCCCGCCGCGTAGATCGCCGCCGGGACGGCCACGAAGGTGTACGCGGTGTACAGGTCGCCGCCCAGCAGGAACCAGGTGACCCAGGTGCCGAACGAGCGGCCTCCCAGGCCCCACTCGTCGAGGCTGTGCTCGTTCTCGGCCCGGCGCCAGCGGGCGGCCATGAAGCCCATGGCGGTGACGAGGACGAAGAAGAAGATGAAGACGGCGAGTGCGACGCCGTTCACGCCGTCGTTCATCGCGACTCACCGCCCTTCGAGGCAGCGGGAGCGGAGTGGGCGGCGGCGCGTCCGCGCTGGTCGCGCTGCCACAGCTTGTACGCGGTGACCGTGAGCAGGGTGGAGATCAGCACCCAGGCCATCTGGTACCAGTAGAAGAACGGGATGCCGATGAAGGCCGGGTCCGTCTTCGTGTACGAACCGACCCAGAGCATGGCCACGAACGGTGCGACGAGACAGAGCCCGATGACGACGCGCACCGGCGTCACCACCGGCTCTCTGCTCACTTCTGTGTCTTCTGACATGCGCGGCTCCGTCCCCTCGCTGATCACCTCGTGCAGTGCGCACGAAATGTAGGTGACGGCGTCAAGACAGCGGAAGACCTCGTCCGTATATCGGTCCTCAACCGCAACTTCGCGCCCGTGCGTGGGGGGAAATCACCGGGTATGTGCCGGGCCGGTCCTAGTCCTGGGGGCGCTTGAGGCGGGCCACGAACTTGTAGCGGTCGCCCCGGTACACCGAGCGGACCCATTCCACCGGCTGACCGGTGCGGTCCTGGGAGTGCCGGGAGAGCATCAGCATGGGCAGGCCGACGTCGGTGCCGAGCAGGCCGGCCTCGCGCGGGGTGGCCAGGGAGGTCTCGATGGTCTCCTCGGCCTCGGCGAGGTGGACGTCGTACACCTCGGCGAGCGCGGTGTAGAGGGACGTGTACTTCACCAGGGAGCGGCGCAGGGCGGGGAAGCGCTTCGCGCTGAGGTGGGTGGTCTCGATCGCCATCGGCTCGCCGTTGGCCATGCGCAGCCGCTCGATGCGCAGCACCCGGCCGCCGGCCGTGATGTCCAGCAGCCCGGCGAGCCGGTCGTCGGCGGTGATGTAACCGATGTCCAGCAGCTGGGAGGTGGGTTCGAGGCCCTGGGCCCGCATGTCCTCGGTGTAGGAGGTGAGTTGCAGCGCCTGCGACACCTTGGGCTTGGCGACGAAGGTGCCCTTGCCCTGGATGCGCTCCAGGCGGCCCTCCACGACCAGCTCCTGCAGGGCCTGGCGCACCGTCGTGCGCGAGGTGTCGAACTCGGCGGCCAGCGTGCGCTCGGGCGGGACCGGTGTGCCCGGCGTCTGGGTCCGGGTCATGTCGAGCAGATGCTTCTTCAGACGGTAGTACTTGGGCACGCGCGCGGTACGGACGGTCGCCCCACCCTCGTTCTCCGCACTGCTGACGTCGGTGCTCATGCTCTGCCTTCCCGGCTCCGGATGCCGAAGCGACCGCTTCCCTGTCGGCCACGGCTCACATCGTGGCACGGCTTCGTGCCGGGATGGCCCCCGCACGCTCCGTGATCCCTTCTGTATACCCGCGGGAACACCCTTGGTCTAGTCCACAGCGGGGTCGGACGCCGCTGGTACGCGCGTTCGGGGGTCGGCCGGCGCGCCATTCGGTGGGGGGTGGTACACCCGGTCCCGGTGCGCCCGTTCTGTCGCTTGCGCAATGAAAGGTCCCTGCATATCTCGGTCGCATCACGGACGGACCGACTGGGTTTGAACACCCTTGACAGGCCTATTGGTCTGGGCCAAGCTCCCCCTACTGGTCTACACCATTGGTCCAGGTCCCGGCCCCAGGAGCGGTACGCGTTCACGCTTGAACCGCAGGGAGGCAGGGGGGTTTGTGGCATCCCTGAGGAGGGTGGCGTGAAGCGCAAGCTGATAGCCGCGATCGGTATCGCGGGCATGATGGCAAGCATCGCGGCGTGCGGAGGCTCGGACGACGAAGCGTCCAAGCAGGACCCGAAGGACCGCAAGGGCGAGCTCACCGTCTGGCTGATGGTGGACGCCCAGAGTAGCTGGCCCGAGCTGGTCAAGCAGGCGAACACCGAGTTCAACAAGAAGTACCCCGGGGTCAAGGTCAACGTCCAGTACCAGCAGTGGGGCGACAAGACCAAGAAGCTCGACGCCGCCCTCTCCGGCGACTCGTTCCCCGACGTGGTCGAACTCGGCAACACCGAGACCATGACGTACATCCTCAACGGCGCCCTCGGCGAGATCGACGCCAAGAAGTACGACAACTCGGACACCTGGATCGAGGGCCTCAAGGACACCTGTTCCTACGAGGGCAAGCTCTACTGCGTCCCGTACTACGCGGGTGCCCGCGTGGCCATCTACAACAAGGACATGTTCAAGGCCGGCACGGGCTCCGACCAGCTGCCGAAGACCGAGGACGAGCTGCTCAAGGCGCTCGACAAGGTCCAGGACAAGTACAAGAAGGACAACGCGTTCTCCGCGCTGTACCTGCCGGGCCGTTACTGGTACGCCGCCATGTCCTACGTGGCCGCCTACGGCGGTGAGATCGCCACCTACGACGAGGGCAGCAAGGAGTGGAAGGCCGCCCTGTCCACGCCCGAGGCGCAGAAGGGCATCCAGCACTTCATCGACCTGGTCAAGAAGTACAACCACGGTGACCAGACGAAGGACGAGCAGGACCACGCCAATGTCATGGCCAACGAGAAGACCGCTCTTCTCTACGGCAACGCCTGGGAAGCCGGCAGCGTCGTCGACTCCAAGACGAACGGCAACCCCAAGCTGAAGGACAAGATCGTCACGGCCGGCATGCCCGGTCCGGAGGGCAAGGCGCTTCCGTCCTTCATCGGCGGTTCCGACCTCGCGACGGTCTCCAAGTCCGACCAGCAGGACCTGGGTCAGGAATGGATCTCGTTGTTCACCAACGAGAAGTCCCAGGCCGCCCTGGCCGAGAAGAACATCCTGCCGAACAACACCAAGCAGCTCGAGCCGCTGAAGGCCAAGCCCGAGACGGCGCCGATCGCCAACGCGGTCCCGGACGCCTGGTTCACCCCGATCGCGCCGGGCTGGTCCGCGATCGAGAAGAAGGAAACGCTCGAGACGATGCTCCTCGACATCCTCAAGGGCAAGTCGGTCGCCGAAGCCACCAAGGCCGCCGACGCGGAGATCAACTCTCTAATCAACGAGGCCTCCTGAGCCTCCCCGCTCGAACCTCGTTGACCTCCGGTGCCTTGTCCGGCCGCGCCGCCGGACAAGGCCGGTCGGGCGGCCGGCCGCCTTGGGCGGGCCGGCCGCCGACTCGATGCAGAACCCTTCGAACGGAAGGCCAGCACAGTGAGTGCCGCCGACATCAAGACAGCCGGCCCGGAGGTGTCCGCCTCGCGGCCGCCTCGCGGTGACGGCCCGGCACCGTCCGCACCCCGGCGGAGCCGGTGGACGAACGGGCCGTTGCTGCCCTATCTGCTGATCGCGCCGGCTGTCGTGGCCCTCGCCGCGGTCTTCGTCTGGCCGCTGATCAAGACCGTGATCATGTCCTTCCAGGACGTCGGCCGACGGGAACTGTGGACCGGCCAGGCCGCCGAATGGGTCGGCTTCGACCAGTTCACCAACATCCTCGGTGACAGCGAGTTCTACGACGTCGTCTGGCGCACCGTGCTGTTCATGGTGGTGTGCGTCGTCAGCACGCTGGCCATCGGCCTCTTCCTCGCCCACGCCATGCAGCGCATGACCAAGGCGGTGCGGCTGCTGCTGACCGGCGCCCTGATCGCGGCCTGGTCGCTGCCCCTGCTGGTCGCCACCTCGATCTTCCGCTGGTTCGCCGACTCCGACTACGGCGTCGCCAACATGGTGCTCACCGAGTACCTGGGCCTCGACTTCCAGGGTCACAACTGGTGGCTCGACCCGAAGCAGGGCTTCCTCATGATCGGTGCCGTGGTGGTGTGGGGGGCCGTGCCCTTCGTCACCGTCACGCTGTACGCCGCCTTCACCCAGGTGCCGAGCGAGCTCGAGGAGGCCGCGGAGCTGGACGGCGCCGGACGCATCGGCGTGTTCCGCTACGTGACCTGGCCGGTGATCAAGCCCGTCTTCCAGATGGTGGCCACGCTCTCGGTGATCTGGGACTTCAACGTCTTCGGCCAGGTCTTCCTGATGCGCGGCAACAAGCCGGAGGAGGAGTACAACCTGCTCGGCCTCTACTCCTACGAGAAGGCCTTCGAGTCGAACAGCTTCAGCCAGGGCGCCGCCATCGCCCTGATCACCGTGCTGCTCCTCTCCGGCGTCGCCGTCTACTACCTGCGCCAGCTGCTCAAGATCGGAGAGGTCGAGTGAGCGAGACGACAGCCCCCGGCGCCACGGCGCCCGAGTACCGGCCCGACCGCAAGAAGCGCAGCCGGCACGTCTACAACCTCGTCGGTCTCGTCACCTTCGTGGTGATGGCCTTCCCGGTCTACTGGCTCGTGGTGAGCGCGCTGCGCCCCAACAACGAGATCCGCTCCTACGACCAGAAGCTCTGGCCGAACTCCGTCACCTTCGACAACTTCCGCCGGGCGATCGACGCGCCGAACTTCGGCACGGCCATCCAGTCCAGCCTCATCATCTGTGTGACCGCCGTCCTCGGTGCCATGGTGCTCTCCACGATCGCCGCCTTCGCGATCGGCCGGTTCCGGTTCGCCGGCCGCAAGGCGTTCATGATCGTGCTGCTCGTGGTGCAGCTGCTGCCGCCCACGGCCATGCTGATCCCCCTCTACATCCAGCTGAACGACCTGGGGGCGATCAACGAGTACTGGGGCGTCATCGTCATCTACCTCGTCACCACGCTGCCGTTCGCCACCTGGATGATCCGCGGGTTCGTCGTGAACATCCCGCTGGAGCTGGAGGAGGCCGCGATGGTCGACGGCTGCTCCCGGATGGGCGCCTTCTGGCGCGTGGTGTTCCCGCTGCTCGCCCCCGGTCTCGCCGCCGCGTCGATCTTCTCCCTGATCAACGCCTGGAACGAATACCTGCTCGCCTACATCGTGCTGCAGGACAACGACAAGTACACGCTCAACGTCTGGCTCATGAATTTCACCACCTCGCACGGCACCGACTACGGCGCCCTGATGGCCGCCTCGACGATGATCGCCATACCCGTCGTGGCCTTCTTCATGATCGTGCAGAAGAAGATGGCCGCCGGCCTCACCTCCGGCGCCGTGAAGGGATAGCGCCACCCATGACGACCCTCGCCAGGGCCACCGACACCCTCACCCGCGACGCGCTCACCGTCCTCCAGCCCGGCTTCGCCGGGACCACCGCCCCCGACTGGCTGCTGCGCCGGCTCGGCGAGGGGCTGGCCTCCGTCGCCCTGTTCGGGCGGAACGTCACCTCGCCCGAGCAGGTGGCGGCGCTGACCGCACAGCTGCGCGCCGAGCGCGAGGACGTGCTGGTCGCGATCGACGAGGAAGGCGGTGACGTCACCCGACTGGAGGTGCGCACCGGCTCCTCCTTCCCCGGCAACCACGCCCTCGGCGCGGTGGACGACGTCGGGCTCACCCGGGCGGTTGCCGCGGAACTGGGCCGACGGCTCGCCGCCGCGGGCGTGGACTTCAACTGGGCCCCGTCCGCCGACGTGAACTCCAACCCGGACAACCCGGTCATCGGCGTGCGCTCCTTCGGCGCCGACACCGACCTGGTCGCCCGGCACACCGCGGCCTACGTCACCGGCATGCAGTCCGCGGGCGTGGCCACCTGCACCAAGCACTTCCCGGGCCACGGCGACACGGGCATCGACTCCCACCACGCCATGCCGCGCATCGACGTGGACGCGGACGTGCTCGCCGAGCGCGACCTGGTCCCCTTCCGCGCGGCCATCGCGGCCGGCACCCGCGCCGTGATGAGCGCCCACATCCTGGTCCCGGCCCTGGACCCGGACCGTCCGGCAACGTTGTCCCGCCGCATCCTGACCGACCTGCTCCGGGGCGAGATGGGCTACGACGGGCTCATCGTCACCGACGGCATCGAGATGAAGGCGATCGCCGGCACCTACGGCATCGAACGCGGCACCGCCATGGCCATCGCGGCCGGCGCCGACGCCATCTGCGTGGGCGGCGGCCTGTCCGACGAGGGCACCGTACGGCGGCTGAGCGACGCGCTGGTCGAGGCGGTCCGCGCGGGCGAACTCCCCGAGGAGCGCCTGGCCGACGCCGCGGAGCGGGTCAGGGCGCTGGCCCGCTGGACCACGGCGAACCGGCCGGGCGCGGAGGCTTCGGCCACCGCGGACGGTGACGTGGGCCTGCGTGCGGCCCGCCGCGCCCTGCGGGTCACCGTCGCGGGGGAGTCCGCGCCGCTCACCGAGCCGGCGTACGTCGCCGCGTTCACCCCGGTGGCGAACATCGCGGTCGGCGACGAGACCCCCTGGGGTGTGGCCGCCGAGCTGGGCCGCCTGCTCCCGGGGACCGAGACCGGCAGCTTCAGCGGCGCCGACGCGGGCCGCGAGGCACTGGCCGCGGCGGGCTCCCGGCGCATCGTCGCCGTCGTCCGCGACGAGCACCGGCACCCGTGGATGGCGGCGGCCCTCGACGTCCTGCTGGCGGCCCGCCCCGACACGATCGTCGTCGAAATGGGCGTCCCGCGCGCGGAGGCCCGCGGCGCCCTCCACCTGGCCACCCACGGCGCGGCCCGCGTCTGCGGCCGGGCAGCGGCCGAGGCCGTCGCCGGCGTCTGACGACCACCCGTCGCCCCACTGAAGGCGCCGGTACCCTGACGGGCCGGCGCCTTCGGTGTGCGTGGCCGCGCACGGCCTCCCGGCGAAGGGCGGGCGAGCCCGGACGGTGGGCGAGGGAAACCGTCGCCGCGCGGGTGCGGGGAGCAGCGTGCTGGTGGCGGCGGGAGTGCGGGCGCTGGAGCGCGGTGCCCGGGGCGGTGCGGCCGGGACGCGGGCGCCGTGCCGGTGGTGGTGTGCGGGTACGGCGAAGGCGCCGGGGCCCTGTGACGGGATCCGGCGCCGTGCGCGCAGGGGTGTCCGGCCCGCCGGACCGGGACTGGACGGGTCAGATGCCCTGCCAGTCCGGCTTGTGGGCGTAGGTGTGCCGGAAGTAGTCGGCGAGCTTCAGCTTGGACGCGGCGGCCTCGTCGACGACGACCGTGGCGTGCGGGTGCAGCTGCAGCGCGGAGGCCGGGCACACCGCCGCGACCGGGCCCTCGACGCTCGCGGCGACCGCGTCGGCCTTGCCCTCGCCGGTGGCGAGCAGCACCACGTGCCGCGCCTCCAGGATGGTGCCGATGCCCTGGGTGATCACGTGGTGCGGCACCTGCTCGATGTCGCCGTCGAAGAAGCGCGCGTTGTCGACGCGGGTCTGCTCGGTCAGCGTCTTGATGCGCGTCCGCGAGGCGAGCGAGGAGCACGGCTCGTTGAAGCCGATGTGTCCGTCGGTGCCGATGCCCAGCAGCTGGAGGTCGACCCCGCCGGCCCCGCTCAGCGCCCGGTCGTAGGCCTCGCACGCGTCCTGCACGTCCGCGGCCGTTCCGTCGGGGCCCATGAACGCGTCCATGCCGATCCCCAGCGGCTCGAGCACCTCGCGCCGCAGCACCGAGCGGTACGACTCCGGGTGCTCCGCGGGCAGCCCCACGTACTCGTCGAGCTGGGCGATCCGGGCCCGCGCGGTCTCCACGGCACCCGAGCGCACCTTGGCCGCCAGCGCCTCGTACACGGGCAGCGGCGTCGAGCCAGTGGCCACCCCGAGCAGGGCGTCGGGCTTGCGCCGGAGCAGCTGCGCCATGGCTTCGGCTATGAGTTCGCCGCCCGCTCTGGCATCGGGAACGATGACAACTTCCACGCTGGCCTGCCGTTTCGAAGAGAGGACTCACCCGGGGTCCGGGACTGGCTATGTGGTTTAGACCAATCTAACAGAGCGGGGCCCCGCGGTCGCGCCGAAACGGTCGGGTGGGTGGCCGTGTCCGCGCGGCGGCGTCAGGTCAGCGCCCCCCGTGGCGTCCACCCAGCTTCCCGTGATCCACCGGCTCTCCCGCGGGGCGAGGAACGCGACCACGTCGGCCACCTCGGCCGGCGTCCCCACTCCGCCCAGCGCCAACATCGAGGCCATCGAGCGCCGGATCGAGGCCGACGTGGACCGGGGTGTGCTGCCCCCGGGCACCGACGCCCCCGCCCTCGCCCGGCACACCGGTGCGATGATCCAGGGCATGTCGCAGCAGGCGCGCGACGGCGCGAGCCGGGCGGAGCTGGAGGCGCTCGCGGAAATTGCCCTGGCGGTCCGGCCCCGTGGTTGAGCCAACAGGGTTAGGCTTCTAGGGGCTGCTACCCAGGGACGCAGTCGGCACGAGTCACCAGCAACAAACAACGTCCACCGCATGGACACGGTAAGTGGTCTAGTCCAGAATGGTCGCTGAGACACTGACCGAGTCACTCACGCAAGGTGATCGTCGAGCTTCCGTCCTCCCCGCACAGGAGGACGGACCGAGGATCCGGAGCTCTCTGCCCTGACTGCCCCGGCTCCTCATCCTTCGGCCGACCGG
Source organism: Streptomyces sp. KPB2 (assembly GCF_003950055.1). NCBI lineage: Bacteria > Bacillati > Actinomycetota > Actinomycetes > Kitasatosporales > Streptomycetaceae > Streptomyces > Streptomyces sp. KPB2. The sequence goes on along the minus strand of NZ_CP034353.1, from coordinate 2,830,204 downwards.
GACCGCACACCCCACGGCCGATGTTGCTCCGGGCTGCGGTGCCGGGAGGGTTGAGGGTCCCTCTCAGGCGCCGCGGCCCGCGGGTGTTTCCGGGGGCCGTCCGGACGGCGTCGGAGGCCGGGGCGGGGATCCGTGGAGCGTGGCTGGTTTCCGTCGCCGTCCGTACCGCCAGGTACGCTCAGCCCCGTGCCCTCCATGAACGAACTCGTACGCCAGCACACCGCACTCGACGACTCCGACCTCGAGTGGCTCCATCTGCTGGTCTCGGAGTGGCAGCTGCTGTCCGACCTCTCCTTCGCCGACCTGGTCCTGTGGGTCCCCACCCGCGACGGCACGCGCTATGTCTCCGTCGCCCAGATGCGGCCCAACACCGGCCCCACCTCGTACCAGGACGACATGGTCGGCCACCTCGTCCCGCGCGGCCGGCGCCCCATGCTGGACGCCGCCCTGGACGAGGGCCGCATCGTGCGCGAGGGCGACCCGGAGTGGCGCGAGGAGGTCCCCGTCCGCGTCGAGTCCATCCCCGTGCGCCGCCAGGGACGCGTCCTCGGGGTCATCGCCCGCAACACCAACCTGCTCACCGTGCGCACTCCGAGCCGGCTGGAGCTGACCTATCTGCAGAGCGCGTCGGACCTGGCCCAGATGATCGCGGCCGGGGCCTTCCCGTTCGAGAACCAGCAGGTCGACATGGACGCCTCGCCCCGCGTCGGCGACGGCCTGGTCCGGGTCGACGGCGACGGCATCGTCCAGTACGCCTCCCCGAACGCGCTGTCGGCCTACCACCGCATGGGCCTGGCCGCCGACCTGGTGGGCCAGCACCTGGGCCGCACCACCGCCGAACTCGCCCCCTCCCGCGGCCCGGTGGACGAGGCGCTCGCCAAGGTCGCCAGCGGCTGGGCGCCGCGCGAGTTCGAGATCGAGGCGCACGACGGGGTGATCCAGTTCCGCGCCATCCCGCTCAAACCCAAGGGCACCCGCATCGGTTCGCTCGTCCTCCTGCGCGACGTGACGGAACTGCGCCGTCGCGAGCGCGAGTTGATCACCAAGGACGCCACCATCCGGGAGATCCACCACCGGGTGAAGAACAACCTCCAGACGGTGGCGGCCCTGCTGCGCCTGCAGGCCCGGCGCATCGAGTCCGACCGGGGGCGCGAGGCACTGGAGGAGGCCGTGCGCCGGGTCGGCTCGATCGCGATCGTGCACGAGACGCTCTCCCAGAACCTGGACGAGCGCGTGGAGTTCGACGAGATCGCCGACCGGGTGCTGGCGATGGTGGCCGAGATCTCCCCGGGCAGGGTCACCGGCCGGCGAACCGGCCGCTTCGGCATCCTCGACGCCGAGGTCGCCACCCCGCTGTCCATGGTGCTGACCGAGGTGCTGCAGAACGCCCTGGAGCACGGCTTCCGGGACAGCGACACCGGCACGGTCGAGGTCTCGGCGGTCCGGGGAGGCACGACCAAGGAGGCCCGGCTGCTGGTCACCGTCCAGGACGACGGCGTGGGCCTGCCCGAGGGCTTCGACCCGCACCGCTCCGGCAACCTCGGCCTGCAGATCGTCCGCACCCTGGTGGAGGGTGAGCTGGGCGGCACCTTCGACATGGTCCCGGCCCCGGAGCGCGGCACCCGGGTGATCCTCGACATTCCGGTGCCCGCCGCGAAGTAGCGGCCGTCGGGTGAGGGGCACGGCCGGGTGGTGGGCACAGCAAAAAGCCCCGGACCTGTGAAGGTCCGAGGCCTGTGCTCGTGCGCTACATCGTCCGATGCGCATCGGGGGTACTGCGCGCTGCGGCTCGGGAGCGGGGGATGCGTACTCGCTGTACGCGCCGCCAAGCTGAGGCTGTCAGTAGGGGTGGGTTGTCAGGCGGAGGCCTGACGAGCCCGGTTGCGGGCGGCACGGCGCTTCATTGCGCGGCGCTCGTCCTCGCTGAGACCACCCCAGACGCCGGAGTCCTGACCGGACTCGAGCGCCCACTGCAGGCACTGCTCCATGACGGGGCAGCGACGGCAGACGGCCTTGGCTTCCTCGATCTGCAGCAGCGCGGGACCGGTGTTGCCGATGGGGAAGAAGAGCTCGGGGTCTTCCTCGCGGCAAACGGCGCGGTGACGCCAGTCCATGGCTGCTACCTCTCCTTGGTATTACATGCTGGGATGCTTGTGAATGTGAACGCTTTCACGAATCCCTCAACAAGGGAAGGGCCTACCGCCAGGTTCCCTGGCGTGGTCCTGTGGTTTGAAGAGGGGTTCCGGTGATCTGTGGATGCCGGTCTTGCGGGCTGTCCCGATCGCCAAGAAGAGACTCGCAAACCTCGGCGGCGGATACAACCCCTTCCGGAAAGTTTTTTTTGATTCTTCGGTGTCGACTAGGTCACAGCCGTACTTCCATGGGGTGGATCCTGGTCTAAACGTTCGAGTGAAAGGACTTTCGCCCCTTCTGCTCACACAATCACACGCAGTGCACGGCGTACGCCTGTGAACGTCACGCTGGTACGCAACCCCAGGTGGTCACCGTCCATCTGAAGGGGCAGGGGCACCTTCGAATGCAAGGTGAACTCGGTCAGATCGTGCAGGGAGACCGCGTGCCGACCGCGCGGCCCGCGCTCGGGGGACGAAGTGAGCAACTGGGTGCCATACCGGGCAACCGCGGCCGTCGACAGCCGGCTGAGACCGAAGACGTCGAGCGCGGTGTCGAACGAGGCCTGGGGGGAGGCGTAGATCGGGCGGTTGCCGAGGAACGTCCAGGGACAGGTGTTCGAGACTATGGACAGCACCAGATCGGTGATCGGGTCCTCGCCCGGCCGCTCCAGCGTGATCGTCCCGCTGCGGCGGTGCGGCTCGCCGATGAGCTGGCGCACCACCTGACGGACGTAGAGGGCGTGCGTCGACTTCCTGCCGCGCTCACGGTGCTGCTCGACGCGGCCGACCACGCCGGCGTCGAAGCCCAGTCCGGCGTTGAAGGTGAACCAGCGGGCCGGGACCGCCTCGTCCTCCGTGCCCGCCGTACCCGACGCCAGGCCGAGGCCGACGGTCCGCTCGCTGCCCTCGCGCAGCGCGTCCAGCAGCGCTCCGGTGGCCTCCACCGCGTGGTTGGGCAGCCCGAGGGCGCGGGCGAAGACATTGGTGGAACCTCCGGGGACCACCGCGAGACCGGGCAGGTGCTCCGGGTCGGGGCCCGCGTGCAGAAGGCCGTTGACGACCTCGTTCACCGTGCCGTCGCCGCCGAGGGCCACCACCAGGTCGACGTCCTCGCTCTGGGCCGCCTGCCGGCCGAGGTCGCGCGCGTGGCCGCGGTACTCGGTGGTGACCGCCTCCAGCTTCATCTCGCTCGCCAGCGCGTGGATCAGCACGTCGCGCGTACGCGCACTCGTAGTGGTTGCCGCCGGATTGACCACGAGAAGTGCACGCATGGTGTGCAGCGTACCTACCGGGCGGTACTCGGCCCAGACCGGAGTGAAGATCGCCACCCCGGCCCGCCGCGCGTGATACGCCCGACACCCGGGCGGGCGCGGGCACAGGTGCGCCGAGGGCTACCCTGCAGGGGTGAGCAGTGAGCAGACCCCCGACCCCGCAGCCGCCGAGGAGGCGGAGCCCCGCCCCGCCCGGGTGACCGCCGCGGCCGCGATCGCCGCACTGGAGGGCCTGGCGCTCGTCGTCGGCGGCGCCTGGATGCTCGTGGGGGGCCTCACCGGACACCCCGACGACCGGACCTCGGCCGTCACCGGCGGCGTCACCCTGCTCGTCCTCGCCCTGCTGCCGCTGCTCGCCGCCCGCGGACTGATCCGCCTGCGGGGGTGGAGCCGCGGCCCGGCCGTGATCACGCAGATCATGGCGCTGCCGGTCGCCTACAACATGGCGGGGGCCGACAGTTTCGCCGTCCCGGCGGGCGTCGTGCTCGGCGTCGCGGCGCTCACCGCGCTGTACCTGCTCATCAACCCCGAGACCACCCTGGCCCTCGGCATCCGGGGACCGGGCAACGCCGGCAAGCGGCCGTAGGACGACCGCCGACCGGCCGCTACTCCTCGACCAGCAGCTTCTCCCGCAGCTGCGCCAGCGTGCGGGCCAGCAGCCGGGACACGTGCATCTGCGAGATCCCGACCTCCTGCGCGATCTGGGACTGGGTCATGTTGCCGAAGAAGCGCAGCAGCAGGATGCGTTTCTCCCGCGGCGGCAGGTCCTCCAGCAGCGGCTTGAGCGACTCCCGGTACTCCACCCCTTCGAGCGCCTCGTCCTCGGCGCCGAGGGTGTCGGCGACCGCCGGGGACTCGTCGTCGGTGTCCGGGACGTCCAGGGACAGCGTGGAGTAGGCGTTGGCCGACTCCAGGCCCTCCAGGACCTCCTCCTCCGAGATCGACAGCTTCTCGGCGAGCTCGTGCACCGTGGGGGAGCGGCCGTGCAGCTGGGAGAGCTCCGCCGTGGCCGTCGTCAGGGCCAGCCGCAGCTCCTGGAGCCGGCGCGGGACGCGCACCGCCCAGCCCTTGTCTCGGAAGTGCCGCTTGATCTCCCCGACGACCGTGGGTGTCGCGTACGTGGAGAACTCCACCCCGCGGTCCGGGTCGAAGCGGTCGACCGACTTGATCAGGCCGATGGTGGCGACCTGGGTGAGGTCGTCCAGGGGCTCGCCGCGGTTGCGGAAGCGGCGCGCGAGGTGCTCGACGAGCGGCAGGTGCATGCGGACCAGCCGATTGCGCAGCTCCGCGTACTCCGGGCTGTCCTTCTCCAGCGTGCGCAACTCGGCGAACAGGAGGCGCGCCCCACTGCGGTCCTGCGGGTCGTGCCGTGTGCCCTGCGTGCCCCGTGCACCCGGCGCGTGGCCGTCGGCGTGTCGCTCGTGCTCGCTCATCGTCCCGCCCGTCGCCCTTTCCCGAGCCCGCGCCTCCGCTCGGACGGGCCGGACGGGGGTGCCCCCGGTCCGCGGCCCGTCGCCCGGAACGACGGCCTCGGGCGAGGTCTCGTCCTCCGGATGCGGCCGGGCCTGCTCGGGGATGCCGTCGATGCCGTCCGCCGTGCGTCGCGCCTCGTTCTCAGAACGTGCGCCCTCGGCCGGCAGCTCCCGTGTACCGCGCTCTTCGTCCCGCACCGGCCCGTCCCCGTCCCTCACGTCGGCCCGGGTCCCGCGCCGCGCTGTTTGTAGAGGCTGATCGAAACGGTTTTGTCCTCGTCCACGGCGGAGGAGACCTTGCCCGCGAGGGCGGAGAGCACCGTCCAGGCGAAGGTGTCCCGCGAGGGGGCGTGGCCGTCCGTGGTCGGCGCCGAGACGGTGACCTCGAGCGAGTCGTCGACGAGGCGGAAGACACAACTGAGCACCGAGCCGGGCACGGCCTGCTGGAGCAGGATCGCGCAGGCCTCGTCGACTGCGATGCGCAGGTCCTCGATCTCGTCGAGGGTGAAGTCCAAACGAGCTGCGAGGCCGGCCGTCGCCGTACGCAGCACCGACAGGTAGGCACCCGCGGCCGGCAGCCGGACTTCGACGAAGTCCTGGGTCGCGGGCTCGCCTGCGATCTGGGACACCCTCACCTCCAAGGTGGTACAAGCGTTACAGGGCCGAGGGACGCCCCCCGGGATAACGCGATGCATGGTTCAGCGGTGACGTTATCGCGCTCCGAAGTTTCCTGTCCCCAAGACCCCAACCCCGTGCTGTCACTCATAGTAAACACTCGAACACGCACAGTGGCTAGGGGGTTGGCGGGCCCAAATCGGAAGAGCGCGCGCCGGGTTGACGTACCCAGACGTCAGACGTTCGAACCGTCCCCGGCAGAGGTCACACCAGGACGTGATCGACGAAGCACCAACGCCAGCTCTCCCCGGGCTCGAAGGTCCGCATCACCGGATGCCCGGTCTCCTTGTGGTGCGCCGTCGCGTGCTGCCTCGGCGAGGAGTCGCAGCAGCCGACATGGCCACAGCTGAGACACAGCCTCAACTGCACCGGGTCCGTGCCCTCGGCCAGACACTCCGGGCAGGTCTCGCCGCACGGCTCGGGTTCCGGGTGCGGCAGCGCGTCGGCGTGCGTGCACTGTTTCATGATTGCCAGGTTACGACGGCTGCGCGGAAGACCGCGCGGAAGAACGAGGGCGGGCGAGGACGATGGACGTGATGCCGCTGCTGTTGCTGGTGGCCGGCAGCGCCGCGGTCGCCGCGGCGGGACGGCGGGTGCCGGTACCGGCGCCGCTGCTGCTGGTCGCGGCGGGCCTGGCGGTGAGCTACGTCCCCGGTGTGCCCGACTACACCCTCGACCCGCACATCGTGCTGCCCCTGCTGCTGCCCCCACTGCTCTACACGGCGGCCACCGACAGCTCCTACCTCGACCTGCGGGCGCAGGCCCGGCCCGTGGCGCTGCTGTCCGTGGGCTACGTCCTGTTCGCCACCTTCGTCGTCGGCGGCGCGGCCTACCTCGTCGTGCCGGGCCTGCCGCTGACCGCCGCCCTGGTGTTCGGCGCGGTCGTGGCGCCGCCGGACGCCGTCGCGGCCACGGCGGTCGCCCGCCGCGTGGGGCTGCCCTCGCGCATCACCACGATCCTGCAGGGCGAGTCCCTGGTGAACGACGCGACCGCGATCACCGCCTTCAAGGTGGCGCTCGCGGCGGCCGTCGGCGAGGGCGCCACCTGGGCCGGCGGCATCGGCGAGTTCCTGATCGCCGCGGTGGGCGGCGTGGGCGTCGGGCTGGTGCTCATGGTGCCGCTGCACTGGCTGCGCACCCACCTCACGGAGGCGCTGCTGCAGAACACGCTCTCCCTGCTGATCCCGTTCGTCGCCTACGCGGTCGCCGAACAGGTGCACGCCTCGGGAGTGCTCGCGGTGGTCGTCGTCGCGCTCTATCTGGGCCACCGCGCGTGGGAGGTCGATTTCGCCACCCGGCTCCAGGAGGAGGCGGTGTGGAAGATGGTGGCGTTCGTCCTGGAGTCGGCCGTGTTCGCCCTCATCGGACTCCAGCTGCCCGTCGTCCTCCGGGGCCTGGGGGAGTACGAGGGTGCCGACGCCGCCTGGTACGCCCTCGTCCTCTTCCTGGTGGTCGCCGTGGCGCGGTTCGTGTGGGTGTACCCGGCGACCTTCCTGCCCCGGCTGTCGGCACGTGTACGCGCGCGTGAGGGCGACCTCTCCTGGAAGGGGCCGTTCGTGATCGGCTGGGCCGGGATGCGGGGCGTGGTCTCCCTGGCCATCGCCTTCTCCATTCCGATGACCGTGCACGGCGGCGAGCCCTTTCCCGAGCGCAACCTCATCCTGTTCCTGACCTTCACGACGGTCATCGGCACGCTGGTCGTCCAGGGCGTCAGCCTGCCGCCGCTGATCCGCCTGCTGAAGTTCCCCGCGCACGACGTGCAGGCCGAGACGCTCGCGGAGGCCAACGCGCAGGCGCAGGCCTCGCGGGTCGCCGAGCAGCGCCTGGACGACCTGCTCGACGACGAGCGCAACACGCTGCCGGCCCCCCTCGCCGACCGCCTCCGCACGGTCCTGGAGCGCCGTCGCAACGCCGTCTGGGAACGGCTCGGCCAGGTCAATCCGGTCACGGGCGAGACCGTCGACGACACCTACCGGCGGCTCTCCCGGGAGATGATCAGCGCCGAGCGCGAGGTCTTCGTCCGCCTGCGGGACGGCCGCTACATCGACGACGAGATGCTCCGGACGCTGCTGCGCCGGCTGGACCTGGAGGAGGCGGCGGCCTACCGCGAGACCACCTGAACCGGTGCGCCGGCGCGGTGGTGGGCCGCTCAGGGGAAGGGCCGGCCGGTGACGACCGCCGCGAGGGCCGTCCCGCGCGGGAAGGCGCCCTCCTCGGTGAGCGCGAGCAGGGCGTACAGCAGCTTGGCGACGTAGACGCGCTCGACGGCCAGACCGTGGCGCTGCTCGAAGTCGTCGGCGAAGGCGTCGAGGCCGGGCGTCGTGCGGGCGTAGCCGCCGTGGTGGAAGCGGTCGTCCAGGCTCCAGGTGCCGCGCCGTCCACCGAACGCGCGCTCCTGGAGCCGCCGTATGTCGTCCGCCAGGAAACCGCCCTTGAGAACGGGTATGCCGAGGGCCTGCCGCCCCGCAGGGAGCCCGGCGGCCAGCCCGGCCAGCGTGCCACCGGTGCCGCAGGCGAGAGCGGTCACGTCGGCGTGTTCGCCCAGTTCCTCGCCCAGGGCGCGGCAGCCGCGGACGGCCCGGGCGTTGCTGCCGCCCTCGGGGACGACGACGGCGTCCTCGGCCTCCACCGCGCGCAGCAGGGCGGCCAGGGTCTCCGGCTGGGCCTTGCGGCGGTACGTCGAGCGGTCGACGAAGTGCAGCCGCATGCCGTCGGCGGCGCACCGGGCCAGCGAGGGGTTGAGCGGCAGCTCCGCCAGCTCCTGACCGCGGACGACACCCACCGTGGGCAGCCCCAGCAGGCGCCCGGCGGCGGCCGTGGCCCGCAGGTGGTTGGAGTAGGCGCCGCCGAACGTGACGACCGTACGGCCGTCCGCCGCGTCGAGATTCGGCGCCAGTTTGCGCCATTTGTTGCCGACCAGCTCGGGGTGGATCAGGTCGTCCCGCTTGAGCAGCAACCGGACGCCGTGCCGCTCGAAGCGTCCGTCGGCCACCTCCCGCAGGGGAGAGGGCAGACGGGGCCGCAGGGCGGCGAGGCCGCGGGTGTCGGTGCCGGTCACCCCGCCATTGTCGCGCCGCCGCGCGTGGCGGACACCTCGCGTCGGCCGGTCCCGGGGGCGCGGCCGCTCCCGGGACCACTGCGGGCGGTCCCCGGTCACTTCAGCCGGTCGCGGACCCGCTCGCGCAGTGAGGCCATCGTGAACCCGCGCGGATCCACCTTCCCCGGCTGCCACTCCAGGTGGCCGATGACCGACCGCTCGTTCCAGCCGTGGTGGCGGCACACGGCCGCGGCGGCCCGCTCGATCGCCTCCAGCTGCTCCGCCGGCCACGGATCGTCGCCGTCGCCGAGGTTCTCGCACTCGAAGCCGTAGAAGTGCCGGTTGCCGTCGGTGCCGGCCTCGTTGTCCTGTGGCAGCGCCTTCTGGGCGATCACCGCGCGCAGGACGTCGTCGTCGCCCGGGCCGGCGTGGTTGGCGCGGCCGTACCCGACCAGATGGACCCGGCCGTCCTTGGTGACGACGCCGTGGCACAGCGGGCCCGGCAGATCCTCGTGGCCCTCGCGGCAGACGTCCACCGTCCGCGCGCTGCCCCTGGTGGCCGTGTGGTGGATCATCACGCCGTGCACGGGGCCCCAGGGCCCCTTGTGGTTGCGGTTGTGCTCCCGCCAGTCACCGACCTCGACGACGGTGAGGCCCTCCGCCTTCAGTGCCTCGAGGAAACTGCTCGCGGACATGGGTGGGGCCACGGCCGGCTCCTTCGCGCTCGGCGACGACCGCCCGACGCGACCGCCTCGTAGGGAGCTTGTACCGAAACGGAGTGCCTCCTATTGCTCGTTTCGGTCCGGGCGTTCCCTGTTCGGTCCGTGTGCGAGCCGTTTCGGACACTCCCGTCCCGGCCGACGCCGCCGAACCGGGCGGCTCCGCGCCGGACTTGTCACGGAGACGCCGAACAAGCCCCCATATCTGCCCCGGCCGCACGTGATCCATTCCCGCTCTTTCGTGTAATAGCACCGGCACGCTCCGTGAGGAAGGCTGGTCCACGCACATCGATGCCGGGCGCAGTCGTCCGGCATGACCGGGAGGGCAATTCCTTATGTCGGTAGGCGAAGAGGTCCGCACCGAGCAGACCAGGCCGCAGCAGAGCCTCGGCACGGCGGCCGCGCGGAACCTGGCCACCACCACCAAGTCCGTTCCTCAGATGCAGGAGATCAGCTCGCGCTGGCTGCTGCGCACGCTCCCCTGGGTGGACATTCAGGGCGGCACGTACCGGGTGAACCGGCGTCTGACCTACGCCGTCGGCGACGGCCGTGTGACGTTCGTGAAGACCGGAGACCGCGTCGAGGTCATCCCCGCCGAGCTGGGCGAGCTGCCGGCGCTGCGCTCCTACGAGGACGACGAGGTCCTGTCGGAGCTCGCGCAGCGCTGCGAGCAGCGGGAGTTCGGCCCCGGTGAGGTGATCGCCTCCTTCGGCGGCCGTGCCGACGAGGTTTACCTGCTGGCGCACGGCAAGATCGAGAAGGTCGGCACCGGTCCCTACGGCGACGACGCGGTGCTCGGCGTCCTCGCCGACGGCGCCTACTTCGGCGACCAGGCGCTGCTCGACGGGGACGCCATCTGGGAGTACACCGCCCGCACGGTGACCGCCTGCACGGTGCTCGTGCTGCCCCGCCAGGAGGTGGAGCAGGTGGCGGAGCGCGCCGACTCCCTGCGCGAGCACCTGGAGCAGCGGCGTGCGATCCCGGAGCAGCGCACCAACCGGCACGGTGAGAAGGAGATCGACCTCTCCGCCGGTCACAGCGGCGAGCAGGACATCCCGCACACCTTCGTCGACTACGAGGGCCGGCCCCGCGAGTACGAACTGAGCGTCGCCCAGACGGTGCTGCGCATCCACTCGCGCGTGGCCGACCTGTACAACCAGCCGATGAACCAGACCGAGCAGCAGATCCGGCTGACGGTCGAGGCGCTGAAGGAGCGTCAGGAGCACGAACTCATCAACAACCGTGAGTTCGGCCTCCTGCACAACTGCGAGTACGACCAGCGCATCCAGCCGCACGACGGCGTGCCCGGTCCGGACGACCTCGACGAACTGCTCAGCCGCCGGCGCGGCACCAAGCTGCTCCTCGCCCACCCGCGTGCCATCGCCGCCATCGGCCGCGAGCTCAACAAGCGCGGACTCGTCCCGGAGACGATCGACGTCGGCGGGAACCGCATCCCGACCTGGCGCGGGGTGCCGATCTACCCCTGCAACAAGATTCCGGTCACCGAGGCCCGCACGTCCTCGATCATCGCGATGCGTACCGGCGAGCAGGACCAGGGCGTCATCGGCCTGCGCGCCACCGGCATCCCCGACGAGATCGAGCCGAGTCTGTCGGTGCGCTTCATGGGCATCAACGAACAGGCCATCATCAAGTACCTGGTCACGGCCTACTACTCGGCCGCGGTCCTCGTGCCGGACGCGCTCGGCGTCCTGGAGAACGTCGAGATCGGCCGCTGGCGGTGACGCCACTGTCCGCGGCGCCGTGTTCCCGCCCCTCGGGGCGGGTACACCCCCGGGGTACGGACGGGCCCAGGGGGAAGGTGAGTCCATGACGGAGATCCGGCGCGGCGCCACCGTGACGCGCCGTTCCACCGGAACGCCGGAAGGGCACGGACCCATCGGCACACAGCGGGACAACGAGCCGGGGGAGCCGTCCGGGGGACGGGGCCGGGCCCAAGGGCAGGGACCCGGGGCCGAGGGGCACGAGGCGGCCGTGCTCCTGAGGGAGTCGCGTGCGTCGGTCGACCCCGAACTGCGCTCCGCCATCGCCTCGCTGCCCGACTCGATGCGCCGGATCGCGCTCTACCACTTCGGCTGGCAGCACGCGGACGGCACGCCCGCGACGGGCAACGCGGGCAAGGCGATCCGCCCCGCGCTCGTCCTCACCGCGGCGACCGCGCTCGGCGGGCCTGCGGCCCGTGCGGCGGCCGGCCGGGCCGCGGCAGCGGTGGAGCTGGTTCACAACTTCACCCTGCTGCACGACGACGTGATGGACCGGGACGCCACCCGGCGGCATCGGCCCACCGCGTGGACCGTGTTCGGCGACGCCGACGCGATTCTGGCCGGGGACGCCCTTCAGGCGCTCGCCCTGCGGCTGCTCGCCGCGGATCCGCACCCGGCGTCCCCGGCGGCGGCCACCCGGCTCGCGGACTGCGTCATGGAGCTGTGCGAGGGCCAGCACGCGGACACGGCCATGGAAGGGCGCCCGCCGGACCAGGTCACCCTCGACGAGACGCTCGCCATGGCCGAGGCGAAGACCGGGGCCCTGCTGGGCTGCGCCTGTGCCCTCGGCGCGCTGTACGCGGGCGCCGCCACGGAGGACGTCGAGGCCCTGGACGCCTTCGGCCGCGAGGCCGGGCTGGCCTTCCAGCTCATCGACGACGTCATCGGCATATGGGGCGACCCGCGCCACACCGGCAAGCCGGCCGGCGCGGACCTGGCCGCCCGCAAGAAGTCGCTGCCGGTGGTCGCCGCCCTCACCTCCGGCACCCCGGCCGCCGCCGAACTCGTCGAGCTGTACGCGGCGCCGTACGACAAGGACAAGGAGGACCTGGAGCGCACCGCCCTGGCCGTGGAGCGGGCCGGCGGCCGGGACTGGGCGCAGGCCCAGGCGGCCGACCGGATGGCGAGGGCCATGCAGGAGCTGGCCCGTGCCGTACCCGACCCGGAGGCGGCGGGCGGCCTGCTCGCGCTGGCCGAGTTCGTGACCCGGCGCAGCACCTGACGGCCACCCGGCCGCGCAAGACCCCGGAGCCCGTGCAGGGCCGTACGGCACCTGACCGACGTACGGCCGCACCGCCGGCGGCTCCGGTCCGGCGGGTCCCGCACTTCCCCACGGTGTGCGGGGCCCGCCTCCCTGTCTCTCCCGCCGGGCGGGCAAACTCACCGGATAGGCTCAACCGCCGTACGTACGAGCGATGTTGAGTCGAAGGGGCGAGGCATGGGTGTGGTGATCCGGACGGCGGGCGAGGACGACCGGGAGCTGGTCGTCCGGCTGCTGGACGAGGCCTTCCAGAACGATCCGGTGAGCAGCTGGGTCTTCCCCGGCGAGGAGTACCGCCGCCGGACGCACCACCGGCTCATGGCCGCGTTCACCGACGCCGTCCTCGCCGACGGGCGCATCGACCTCACCGAGGACGGTGCCGCCTGCGCGCTGTGGCTGTCCGTACCGGCCGACGAGCACGCCGGCGCCGAGCCGGACGACGGGTCCGGGGAGGACGCCGGGTCCGGGAAGGACGCCGAGGACATACCCGCGCGGATCCGCGAGGCCGTCGACCCGGAGAACGCGCGCGTGGAGTCGATAGCCCGGCTGACGGACGGCATCCACCCCTCCGGCCGGGCCCACGAGTACCTGTGGATGATCGGCGTCGTCCCCGAACGGCAGGGCGAGGGGCTGGGTACCGCGCTGATCGAGAGCGTCCTGGACCGCTGCGACCGCGAGGGCCTGCCCGCCTACCTGGAGGCGAGCAGCGCCCGGGGAAAGGTGCTGTACGAACGTCTCGGCTTCGAGTTCACCGGACGGGCCCTCGACCTGCCGGACGGCCCCCGGATGTGGCCCATGTGGCGGGAGCCCCGGACCTGTTGATCGCTCGACCGCGCCCATCCGCTCGCCAAACAACTACATACGGAGTACTGTGGTCGTAGTGGTCAACGGTCCACGCGAAAGGGAGACCGGTTTGCGCAAGCTCACGTACTTCGTCGCCTGCTCGATCGACGGCTTCATCGGCGGCCCGGACGGCGACGCGTCGTTCATGCTCCCGTTCGTCGACGGGGAGTTCCTCGAGTTCCTGAAGGCGGAGTATCCGGAGACGGTGGCCACCCACGGCCGCCGGGCACTCGGCCTCGACGACCTGCCCAACAAACGGTTCGACACGATCGTCCAGGGAAGGGCCAGCTACGACCTGGCCCTCAAGGAGGGCATCACCAGCCCGTACGCACACCTGCGCGAGTACGTCGCCTCGCGCACGCTCACCGAGTCGCCCGACCCGAACGTCGAGATCATCGAGACGGACCTGGTCGGCAGGGTCCGGGAGTTGAAGGCCGAGGACAGCGCCTTCGGTATCTACCTGTGCGGCGGATCGGCCGTCGCCGGCGAACTGGTCGACGAGGTCGACGAACTGGTCATCAAGACCTACCCGGTGCTCCTCGGCTCCGGCATGCCGATGTTCGCCTCCGGCTTCGAGGTCTGCGAGTTCGTGCCCGACTCGGTGCGCACCTTCGGCAACGGCGTCGTGGTGCGCACGTACCACCGGAAGCGCTGAGCCGCCGTCCGGCCTAGCCTGGGGGTATGGACAGCGACACGTACGTCTGTCCCCAGTGCGGACAGCCAGTCGAAGCAGTCGTCCGGCGCCACAAGACGCTGGGCGCGTGGGTCCCGACGTGGGCTCCCGGTCCGTGCCACAACCCGAAGTGCACGGCAGGTTCCGAGCCGGACGCCGGGACCGCCGAGGGCGGGGCGCGGCCCGAGCCGGTGCGACACCGCCGAGGGGCGACCACGGAGACGCCCTGAGCGCACGGAAGTCCGGCCGGAGGGAATAGCCGGAGGGAACGGGCCGGAGGGGACGCCTGAGAGGGCGCCTGCCCCGGGGTGACGCCGAAGGGGCCCGGCCGGGATGCGGCCGGGCCCCTTCGGGGTCTCCTGCGGCCTGCGATGGTGCACCGATCGCCGGCCCCGGGGTGCTGACCCGTGTCAGGCCTTCTTGGTCTCCCAGAAGATCTTGTCGATCTGGGCGATGTAGTCCAGGGCCTTCTGGCCGGTCGCCGGGTCCTTCGAGCCCTTGGCGGCCGAGAGGGCCTTCAGGGTGTCGTTGACCAGCTGGTGCAGCTCCGGGTACTTCTCGAAGTGCGGCGGCTTGAAGTAGTCGCTCCACAGCACGGAGACGTGGTGCTTCGCGAGCTCGGCGCGCTGCTCCTTGATGACCGTGGCGCGCGTCTGGAAGTGCGGGTCGTCGTTGCCGGCCATCTTCTCCTGGACGGCCTTCACCGACTCCGCCTCGATGCGGGCCTGGGCCGGGTCGTACACGCCGCAGGGCAGGTCGCAGTGGGCGCTGACCGTGACCTTGGGGGCAAACAGGCGGGAAAGCATGAAGCGTTCCTTCCTCGTGATCGTCTTCTCAGGGGGGACATTACTCCCTGGGAGGCCCGATTTCGCGAGTGCCCCCGTGGGCTTAGGACAAAAGTCCGGGGTGAGACTGAGACTGGTGGAGGAAAGACCGGGGAGGTGCCGGGTGATGCCGGAGCAACTGTCGCAGGAGACCGAGCGCGCCAGAGGGGCGCTGCCCTTCGGGCCGGCCGAGGTGACCGGGCCGTCGATGGTGCCCACGCTGCACCACGGTGACGTGCTGCTCGTGCACTGGGGGGCGCGGGTCCGGCCGGGTGACGTGGTGGTGCTGCGGCATCCCTTCCAGCAGGACCTGCTCGTGGTCAAGCGGGCGGCCGAACGGCGCGGGGCCGGCTGGTGGGTGCTCGGGGACAACGCCTTCGCGGGCGGGGACAGCACCGACTACGGGGTCGTCCCGCAGGACCTCGTCCTGGGCAGGGTCCGGTTCCGGTACCGGCCACGGGCGGGTCAGCGCTCGCCGTTCGCCGTGGTCCGCTGGGCGCTGTCGGCGGTCAGGCCGGTGCTGGCCGACCGGTCCGCCTCCAGGCGCTTGCGGGCGCGGTAGGCCGCCACGTTGGCGCGGGTGGCGCAGCGGTCGGAGCAGTAGCGCCGGGAGCGATTGGTCGAGGTGTCCAGGTAGGCGTTGCGGCACGGGGCCGCCTCGCACAGGCCCAGCCGGTCGACGCCGTACTCGGTGAGGTGGAAGGCCAGGCCCATCGCCGCGATGGCCGCGAAACCCGCGGTCGCGTTGGAGGGGTGGTCCGCGAGGTGCATGTGCCACAGCGGGCTGCCGTCGTCGGCGCGCTGGTCGTGCCCGGAGATCTGCGGGCTCACCGGGAACTCCAGGAGCAGTGAGTTCAGCAGGTCCACGGCGAGGGTCTCGTCGCCGCCGTCGGCAGCCTCGAAGACCGCGCGCAGCCGTCCCCGCACCGAGCGGAACCGCGTCACGTCGGCGTCGGACGCGCGGCGGGCCGCCGACTGGTTGGCGCCGAAGAGTTCGCGGACGGCCTCCACCGAGGTCAGGGAGTCCTGGCCCCGCGAGGGTTCCTCGGTGTTGACGAGACGTACGGCGTAATCCGAGTAATAGGCCAGTTCCACTTGTAGTCCTTACGAAGGGGCTCTAGGGTCGTGCCTGCGGTCAGTAATGGCTGATTGTGCTTCCAGGGTATTACGTGACGCAGGTGTGGAGGGGCTCGATGACGGACGCGGACGCCACGACGACTACCAGGACCACGGTGACCACAACGACGGCCGCCGCGACGGGTACCGACTGGCAGGCCTGGCAGGAGAGCTGGGACCGGCAGCAGGAGTGGTACATGCCGGACCGGGAGGAGCGGTTCCGGATCATGCTCGACATGGTCGAGGCGCTCGTCGGACCCGCGCCGCGCGTCCTCGACCTGGCCTGCGGCACCGGCACCATCACGGCCCGGCTGCTCGCCCGGTTCCCGCGGGCCACCAGCACCGGCGTGGACCTCGACCCGGCGCTCCTCGCCATCGCCGAGGGCACCTTCGCGGACGACGACCGGGTCTCCTTCGTCACCGCCGACCTCAAGGACCCCGACTGGCCGGCGAAGCTGCCGTACGACACGTACGACGCCGTGCTGACCGCCACGGCCCTGCACTGGTTCCACGCCGAGCCCCTCGCGGATCTCTACGGTCGGGTCGCGGGATTGGTCCGCGACGGTGGTGTCTTCATGAACGCGGACCACATGATCGACGACACGACGCCCCGGATCAACGCGGCCGAGCGCGCGCAGCGGCACGCCCGGATGGACTCCGCCAAGGACGGGGGCGCCCTGGACTGGTCCGAGTGGTGGCAGCTCGCCGCCGAGGACCCGGTGCTGGCCGGGCCCACCGCCCGCCGCTTCGAGATCTACGGCGAGCACGCCGACGGCGAGATGCCCTCGGCGGCGTGGCACGCGCGCGTACTGCGCGAGAAGGGCTTCGGCGAGGCACGGCCGGTGTGGTGCTCGCCGTCGGACACCCTGCTGCTGGCCGTGAAGTGAGCCGCTGAAAGCCGGCAGGGGCGGTACGGGAGATCCGTACCGCCCCTGCCGCGCACGTGGCCTCAGAGGACCTTGGACAGGAACGCCTTCGTCCGGTCGTGCTGCGGGTCGGTCAGGACGTCGCGCGGGTTGCCCGACTCGACCACCACGCCGTTGTCCATGAAGACCAGGCTGTCGCCGACCTCGCGGGC
The DNA here is from genome assembly GCF_003950055.1 of Streptomyces sp. KPB2. Classification (NCBI taxonomy): domain Bacteria; kingdom Bacillati; phylum Actinomycetota; class Actinomycetes; order Kitasatosporales; family Streptomycetaceae; genus Streptomyces; species Streptomyces sp. KPB2. Next base: position 2,813,322 of record NZ_CP034353.1, on the reverse strand, counting down.
GAAGCCCATCTCGTGGGTGACGACGACCATCGTCATGCCGGACTCGGCGAGGTCGCGCATGACGTCGAGGACGTCGCCGACCAGCTCCGGGTCGAGCGCCGAGGTCGGCTCGTCGAACAGCATCAGCTTCGGGTCCATCGCCAGGGCCCGCGCGATGGCGACCCGCTGCTGCTGGCCGCCGGAGAGCTGCGAGGGGTAGTTGCCGGCCTTGTCGCCCAGGCCCACCCGCTCCAGCAGGGACCGTGCGCGGTCCCGGGCCTGGGACCTGCTCGCGCCCTTGACCTGGACCGGCGCCTCCATGACGTTCTCCACGGCCGTCATGTGCGGGAACAGGTTGAAGCGCTGGAAGACCATGCCGATGTCCCGGCGCTTGAGGGCGACCTCGCTGTCCTTCAGCTCGTAGAGCTTGTCGCCCTTCTGGCGGTAGCCGACCAGCTCGCCGTCGACGTACAACCGCCCGGCGTTGATCTTCTCCAGGTGGTTGATGCAGCGCAGGAACGTCGACTTGCCGGAGCCGGAGGGGCCGATGAGGCAGAACACCTCGCCCTGCTTCACCTCCAGGTCGATGCCCTTGAGGACCTCGACGGCGCCGAAGGACTTGTGGACGCCCTCGGCCTTGACCATGGCGGTCATGCCGCACCTCCCGTCGTGCTGGAGCGGTTCGACAGGGAGAACAGGTTCGCCCTGATCTTCTGCATCGGGGTGGGCGGCAGGCTGCGGCTGGAACCGCGGGCGTAGTGCCGCTCCAAGTAGTACTGGCCGACGCTGAAGACCGAGGTCAGCAACAGGTACCAGGCCGCCGCGAGGAACAGCATCTCGGCCGGTGCGCCCGAGGTCTGGCCGATGTCCTGGGCGACTCTGAACAACTCGGCGTACTGGACGACCGACACCAGGGAGGTCGTCTTCAGCATGTTGATGACCTCGTTGCCCGTCGGCGGCACGATCACGCGCATCGCCTGCGGGACCACGATCCGGCGCAGCGTCTTGGCGTGGCTCATGCCCAGCGCGTGCGCCGCCTCGGTCTGTCCCTCGTCGACCGCGAGCAGACCGGCGCGGCAGATCTCCGCCATGTACGCCGCCTCGTTGAGGCCGAGGCCGAGCAGCGCCGTCAGGAACGGCGTCATGAAGTCGGACCACTCGTCGCGGTAGAACGGGCCGAGGTTGATGTACTCGAAGACCAGGCCGAGGTTGAACCAGACGACCAGCTGCACCAGGACCGGCGTGCCGCGGAAGAACCAGATGTAGAACCACGCGATGGACGAGGTCACCGGGTTCTTCGACAGCCGCATCACCGCGAGCAGGATGCCGCCGACGATGCCGATCAGCATCGCGAGGACGGTGATCAGCAGCGTCTTGCCCATGCCGGTCAGGACGCGGTCGTCGAAGAAGTAGTCCGGGATCGCACCCCAGTTGATCTTGCCCTGGGAGAACGCGTAGACGACCGCGGCCAGCAGCGCGATCGCGACGACCGCGGAGACGTAGCGCCCGTAGTGCCGGACCGGGATGGCCTTGATGGCCTCCGGCGGGGTCGGCGGGTTACCCGCCGGGCCGCCCGCCGTCTTGTCGATGTCAACAGTCACGGATGTTGCCTTTCAGTGCCCGCAGCGCGGTCACTTGCCGCCGTTGATGGTGGCCTCCGTGACGGCGCCTTCCGCCACGCCCCACTTGTCCATGATCTTCTTGTACTCGCCGTTGGCGATCACCGCGTCCAGCGCCGCCTTCAGGGCGTCGCGCAGCTGCGTGTTGTCCTTGGCGACCGCGATGCCGTACGGGGCGGCCTCGACCTGCTCGCCGACGATCTCGAAGTCCTTGCCGCCGCCGGAGGTCTTCACGGCGTACGCCGCGACCGGGAAGTCGGAGGAACCGGCGTCCGCGCCGCCCGCGCGCAGGCGGGTCTGGGCCTGCTGGTCGTTGTCGAAGGCCTCCATGGAGATCTTCTTGCCGGCCGGGCACTTCTCGTTCTCGGCCTTGGCGAGGTCCTCGGAGACCGTGCCGCGCTGGAGCACGAGCTTCTTGCCGCACAGGTCGGACCAGGTCTTGATGCCCTGGTCGTCGCCCTTCTTGGTGTAGATCGAGACACCGGCGGTGAAGTAGTCGACGAAGTCGACGCCCTGGCCGACCTTCTTGCCGGTGTCGGCGTCGATGCCCTCCTGGCGGTCCTTGGTGTCGGTCATCGCGGACATGGCGATGTCGTACCGCTTGGAGCGCAGACCGGTGATCAGCGTGTCGAAGGTGCCGTTCTCGAACTCGAACTTCACGCCGAGCTGCTTGCCCAGGGCGTCCGCGAGGTCGGGGTCGATACCGACGGTCTTGCCGGAGTCGTCCTTGAACTCGACCGGCGCGTACGCGATGTCGGAGCCGACCTTGATGACGCCCTTGTCGCGGATCGACTGCGGCAGCTTGTCGGCCAGCGGGGCGCCGCCCGAGGACTGGGTGTCGCCGCCGCCCGAGCCACTGCTCTCGGTCTGGTCGCCGCATCCGGTGAGCAGCAGGGCGCCTGCGACCGCGATCGCACCGACCGCTGCTAGCCGGGAGTGCGCGGCGGTCGTACGACGGGTGGAGCGTGCGGTCATGGTGGTTCCTCCGGCGGATGAGGGAGTAGCCGATGGGGACGGGTGAGTTCCGGTGTGACGGAACGCCGGCCGGGGGCCGACCGGCATCGTGAGGCGACGAGAGCACACACCTTCGAGCGCCGCGACCTCGTGCGATTACGGCATCTTGCCATTCGGACTCGGCCATTCAGGGGGGCCGTCATGTCAAAATCGGATAACGGGTCACCCCCCGAACCGCACCAGGTCGGTACATCACGACCGAACCTTTGCGGGAATCTGCCCTTCCGGCCGGAAGATCTACGGAATTTCTTGTTATCCGAACATGGATGACGAGTGATCAAGGTCGTTGAAGATGGCACTTGCGGGTCTGTCAAGTGGTTCCGGGAGGTTGTCCGGAACCGTGGCTATGAGCCATGTCACCGACATGCGGCGTTCGGGGTCCGGCATGTGAGCTTGCGCTTATCGGACTCGTCGCGAGGGCCGTCCGTCGGGTAAGAAGGTTCTTTACACCCCTCATCAGGGGCTCAGGGCGCGTGTGCGGCGCGCCCGTCGCGCAGGGGCCTCGTGGCCCGGACAGCCATCTCCCTGTGCGGTGCCCGCCCATTCCTCACCAGGAGTGGACAAACCCTCAATCCATGAACTCTTAAGGGGTAAGACAAAGTGGCAGCGGAGATCGTCAATCCTCGCAGCGACAGCGAAGCCGGTGCGGAACAGGGGGAGGGCGCCGAGCCGCTCGACTCCTTCGACCCCGCGTTCGCGCTGCACCGCGGCGGCAAGATGGCCGTCCAGGCCACCGTGCCGGTCCGCGACAAGGAAGACCTGTCCCTGGCGTACACGCCCGGCGTCGCGAAAGTGTGCAGCGCGATCGCCGAGCAGCCCGACCTCGTCCACGACTACACCTGGAAGTCGTCGGTCGTCGCCGTCGTGACGGACGGTACGGCGGTGCTGGGCCTCGGGGACATCGGGCCCGAGGCCTCCCTTCCCGTGATGGAGGGCAAGGCCATCCTCTTCAAGCAGTTCGGCGGTGTGGACGCGGTCCCGATCGCCCTGAACTGCACGGACGCCGACGAGATCGTCGAGACCGTGGTCCGGCTCGCGCCCTCCTTCGGCGGCGTCAACCTCGAGGACATCTCGGCACCGCGGTGCTTCGAGATCGAGCGCAAGCTCCAGGAGCGCCTCGACATCCCGGTCTTCCACGACGACCAGCACGGTACGGCCGTCGTGACGCTGGCGGCGCTGCGGAACGCGGCGCGGCTGAGCGGGCGGACGCTGGGCGAGCTGCGGGCGGTGATCTCGGGCGCGGGCGCGGCCGGGGTCGCCATCGCCAAGATGCTCGTGGAAGCCGGCATCGGGGACGTTGCGGTCGCCGACCGCAAGGGCGTCGTCTCGGCCGACCGGGACGACCTGACGCCGGTCAAGCAGGAGCTGGCCTCCTTCACCAACAAGGCCGGGGTGTCCGGCCCGCTGGAGGCGGCCCTCGCGGGCGCCGACGTCTTCATCGGCGTCTCCGGCGGTACGGTGCCGGAGCCGGCGGTGGCCTCGATGGCGAAGGGCGCGTTCGTCTTCGCGATGGCCAACCCGAACCCGGAGGTGCATCCGGAGGTCGCCCACAAGTACGCGGCGGTCGTGGCGACGGGGCGCTCGGACTTCCCGAACCAGATCAACAACGTGCTGGCGTTCCCGGGCATCTTCGCGGGCGCGCTGCAGGTGCGGGCGTCGCGGATCACCGAGGGCATGAAGCTGGCGGCGGCCGAGGCGCTGGCCTCCGTGGTGGGGGACGACCTCGCCGCGGACTACGTCATTCCGTCGCCGTTCGACGAGCGGGTGGCGCCGGCCGTGACGGCGGCGGTGGCCGCGGCGGCTCGGGCGGAGGGGGTTGCGCGCCGGTGACCGTGTGATCCCCGCGGTGTGGTGAGCGGCCTCGTCCTTGGGTGGGCGGGGCCGCTTGTCTTTTGGGTGCGGGTGCGGGTGCGGGTGCGGGTGCGCTGGTGCTGGGCGCGGGTGGGGGCGCTGACCGGCGCTGGGCGGGTGCCGGTGCGCCCACCCGTGCCGCCCTGGGGGTACCTCCCAGGGCGTTCAGGCACTGGGGGAGGCACGACTGCCCGGAGCTGCGCGGCGCAAGAGGGGGTGTGTCACACGGGGCCGTGGTTCCCGTTGGGCGGTGGGGAACCTATCGTCAAGGTCATGTTCGCTGTCTACGCCGCCCGAATCGACCGCGACCAGCCCTTGGCCGGCCTGGAGTTGGGAGAGCTTCCGGCTCCCGAGGCCCGGCCCGGCTGGAGTGTCGTCGATGTCAGGGCCGCCTCCCTCAACCACCACGACCTGTGGTCCCTGCGCGGCGTCGGCCTCCCCGAGGACCGGCTGCCGATGATCCTCGGCTGCGACGCCGCCGGGGTCGACGCGGACGGCAACGAGGTCGTCCTGCACTCCGTGATCGGCCAGACCGGCCACGGGGTCGGCCCCAAGGAGCCCCGCTCCATCCTGACCGAGCGCTACCCGGGGACGTTCGCCGAGCAGGTCGCCGTGCCGACCTGGAACATCCTGCCCAAGCCCAAGGAGCTCTCCTTCGAGGAGGCCGCCTGTCTGCCGACCGCCTGGCTGACGGCGTACCGGATGCTGTTCACCAACGCCGGGGTGCGTCCCGGTGACTCCGTACTGGTGCAGGGCGCCGGCGGCGGGGTCGCGACGGCCGCGATCGTCCTCGGCAAGGCGGCGGGGCTGCGGGTCTTCGCGACCAGCCGGGACGAGGCCAAGCGCAAGCGGGCCCTGGAGCTGGGTGCCGTGGAGGCCGTGGAGACCGGGGCTCGGCTGCCGCAGCGGGTCGACGCCGTGATCGAGACCGTGGGCGCCGCCACCTGGTCGCACTCCATCAAGTCCCTGCGGCCCGGCGGCACCCTGGTCATCTCCGGTGCCACCAGCGGCGACCGGCCCTCCCACGCCGAGCTGACCCGGATCTTCTTCCTGGAGCTCAAGGTCGTCGGCTCCACGATGGGATCCAAGGACGAGCTGGAGGACCTGCTGTCCTTCTGCGCCGCCACCGGTGTGCGGCCCGTGATCGACGAGGTGCTGCCGATGGACCGGGCCCGCGAGGGGTTCGAGCGGATGGCCTCCGGCGGGCAGTTCGGCAAGATCGTGCTCCGCAACTCCTGAGCCCCGTCTGCGAACGCCTTCCTCCGCCTTCGGCGGGTCCGGTTCTCCGGGCCCGCCGTTCGCGTTTGCCGTACCCGTTCCCGCCTTCGTTCCACTCCCTCATCTGTCAACTACGGTTGACGGATGTCGATTGTCAACCTAAGTTGACTGCATGAGCGAAGCAACGGATCTCGCCACGCGTGCGGGTGACCGCGATCCCCGGATCGGGCTGCGGGCCGTCGCCGCCCTCCGGAAGCTCGTGGAGCAGCTGGAGGCCGTACAGGTGCGCAGCGCGCGCCATCAGGGGTGGTCGTGGCAGGAGATCGCCACGGAGCTGGGAGTCAGCAGGCAGGCCGTGCACAAGAAGTACGGGAGGCATTGATGTTCGAGCGATTCACGAAGGACGCCCGGGCGGTCGTGCAGGGGGCCGTCGAACACGCCGAAGCGGTGGGGGCCGGGACCGTCGAGCCCGAGCACCTGCTGCTCGCCCTGCTGGACCGGGAGGGCAGTCGCGCCTCCTTCGCGCTGGCGGCACTCGGCGCCGGCGAGCACCGGGACGCGGTACGGCAGGAGCTGCGGGACGCGCGGCGCCGGGCCGGTCTGTCCCAGGCCGAGACGGAGGCCCTCGCCGGGCTGGGGGTCGATGTCGGGGAGATCGTCGCCCGGGTGGAGGAGGCGCATGGCGTCGGTGCGCTGTCCGCAGACGACCGGAAGGGCGGGCGCCGCTGGTCCGGGCACCGCAGCTTCAGCCGGGGTGCCAAGGAGGTCCTGGAGAAGTCCCTCCGGGTCGCCGTCGCCCGGCGGGACCGGCACATCGGGGACGAGCACCTCCTCCTCGCCCTGGTCCTGCGCCCCGGTGTGCCGGCCGAGGTACTCGCCGACCACGGGGTGACCCACGAGTCGCTGACCAGGGTGCTGGGCGACGGAGGCGGACAGGCCTGCGCCTGACCGGCGCTCCACCTGTGCGTGACCGGTCGCCCACGGGCGTCCAGCGGGCGTCCACCGGCGTACGGCGCTCCCGAGGGAGTCAGGGGGCGCCGTGCCGTGCCGGGCTCAGGCCTTCGGGGTCCGCAGGATCGCCCCGATGTGTGCCGCGGCCTCCGACAGTCGGCGGCGGCTCTCGCGCAACTGGTCGGCCGTCACACCGTGGTCCCGGGCGGCGTCGCGGATGTCGTCCCGGAAGCGGTCGAGCAGCCGGTCCAGGTCGCGCTCCGGGTCGCCGGTGGATTCCGCGGCGTCCTCGTGGGCCCAGCTCGGGGCGTATCCGGCGGGGAAGTCCTCCGGCGTGACGGAGTACTCGGCGCCGGGGGAGCGGTCGGTCCGCGGGCCGGCGCTCCCGGTGTCGGTGCGGCCGAAGCCCCAGTCCTTGCCGAACTCCTTCCCGAAGTCCTTTCCGAAGTCGCCGACCTCCTTGGCCAGTTCGCTCAGGCCCTCGCGCAGCCCCGTCGGCCAGTCGCCCCGCGAGAAGTGGTCCTGCACCTGCTCCTGCACGCGCTGGGCGATGCGCTGGACCTCCTCCTGCGCCTGGGCCCGGGCCCGCTCCTGGGCCTCCTTGGCCTGGCGCCGGGCCCGCTGTGCCTCGTCACGGGCGCGGCGGCTCTCGTCCTTGGCGCGACGGGCCTGCTCCTTCCACTCCTGCTTGACCCGCCGCATCTCCTCCTTGGCGGCCCGCCACGCCTCCTTCTCGTCGGTGTCCCCGGCACCGCCCGCGGAGCCGCTCCACTCCTCGTGCGCCCCGGAGCCGGTGCCCCGGCGGGCGGCGGTGGCCGCGGCCCGCATCTCCCGCCGCAGATCGCCGGCCGCGCCCCGCACGTCGGCCCGGATCTCGGCGGCCAGCTCGGCGACCGACTCCCGGATCTCCAGCTCCAGGTCGGCCAGCTCCCCGCTGCGGTCGGCCAGCTCGGCGCGGCCCGCGTCCGTGATGGCGTACACCTTGCGGCCGCCCTCGGTGGTGTGGGTGACCAGGCCCTCCGCCTCCAGCTTCGCCAGCCGCGGGTACACCGTGCCCGCGGAGGGGGCGTAGAGGCCCTGGAAGCGCTCTTCGAGGAGCCGGATCACCTCGTAACCGTGGCGCGGGGCCTCGTCCAGAAGCTTGAGGAGATAGAGGCGGAGTCGGCCGTGGGCGAAGACGGGGGGCATGTCAGAGCACCTTCTTGTCGGTCGTGCCGTCGGAAGGGGCACCGGTGGCGCCCTGGTCCCGGACGGAAGCGGAATTGTCCCCCGAGTCGCTCTGTGCGTGGTCCACCGGGCCGGTGTCCTGTGGCTCCCGCTCCCACGGTGTGTCCTCCGTCGCCGGACGGCGGAGCAGGGCGATCGAGCCGGAGACCGTGGTGGCCTTCAGCCGGCCGTTGCCCGCGCCGAGCCTGCCGGTGATGCGCTTGGCCCCCCACTGGCCGCCCACCCGGAGGTCCTCGAAGGCGCTGCTGACCGTGCCGCTGGCCGTGTTCGCCTCGACCCGGGCGTCGGCCGGCTGGGGCAGCCGGATGGCGATCTCGCCCGAGACGCTGTTCAGGCTGATGTCCGTGGGCCCGCCGGCCGGGTCCAGATCGACGATCATCGACCCGCTCACCGAGTCGGCCCGCACGGAGGAGCCCGCCTCCACCACCGTCAGGTCGCCGGAGACGGAGTTGAAGCGGAGGTCGCCGGTGAGGGCCTGGGCCTCCACGTTCCCCGAGACGGTGTCGGCGCGGACCGGGCCCGCGAGGCTCACCAGCGTGGTGTCACCGGAGACGCCCTTCACCTCGGCGGGGCCGTCCAGACCGGAGACCACGGCCGCGGCGCTGACCGCGCCCACCTCCACGCGGGTGCCGGTCGGCACCGCCAGGGAGACCACCGCGCTGCGGCGCCAGCCCTTGCGGTCCAGCCACTTGAGGAAGCCCTTCCAGGGCAGGTCCTCGTACGCCACCGTGAGCACGCCGTCCCGGTGGGTCACGATCAGAGGTGGCCCCTCGATCTCGGAGACCTGCAGACGGGCGGAACCTTCGTCCGTGCCCACCACGTTCACCGTTCCACCGACGATGCGTACGTGGAGCCGGTGCACGGACTCGTCGAAGGAGAGCTTCCTGGGCTCCGCGACGGACCACTCGGACATGGTGACGACCTCCTCGACCGAACGCGCCATATCGCGTCCTCCGTAATTCACGATATATCGCGGAGGGGAAAAGTCAAGACACCCGTTCTGGTGATCAAAGATGGGCTGAGCGGGCCGACTCGCCCTAGTTTGATGCCGTGTCGACGGAAAAGTTCGAGCGTGGTCTCGCTCCCGGTGCCCTGCTGCTCTGCCGCGCCGAGCCGGACGCCGTCGCCGCCGTCGCGCCGCTGCTGGGCGAACGGATGCCGTTGCTCCGGGCCGGGGAGGGATGGAGCGTGATCGTGCCGGAGGGCGGGCCCTGGCGGGACGGGGGCGAACCGGTCGACCGTGTCGTCACCGGCTGGGCCGCGGCACTCGCCGTCGGCGCCCCGTGGCCCGTCCTCGCCCTGTGGTGGGACGCCGACCGGGCCGGGTACACCCTCGCGTCCGGTTTCCGCCGCCCGGTGGGTTACGTGTGGCTCGCGAACGGCACGCCGGTCGGCGAGGACGAGGCGATGCGCACCTTCGCCGCCCGGCTCGGTCTGGACCCGGTCCTGGACGTGCAGTCGCTGGACCGGCTGACCCGGCCCGAGGCGGACGCCGATCGCGCATCCGGGCCGGCCGGTGCCGGCGCCCGGGCCAGGCTGCGCGGACTGCTCGCGGTGCTCACGCGCGCGGGGATCACCCTCCCCGCCGGACTCGACCCCGGCGAGGGAGCCGAGCGTCTCGGCGCGACCGCCCGCGCCCTGCCCGACGTGCGCCGGACCGAGACCGCCGGACGCCATCCCGCCGCCGGGCCCCGCCCGACCGCCGAGGGCTCCGACCCGACTGCCGAGGGGCCCCGCCCAAGCGCCGCCGGGGGCCGCCCGACCGCCGACTGGACTCGCCCGACCGACGCCGGGGGCCGCCTGGCCGGCTGGATGCCCTGGACCGGCGGCTCGGGGGCCCGCGCGCTGGCCCTGGCCCAGGTGGCGGTGGGCCTGCCGCTCACCGTCTGGGGTCTGCGGCGCCGCAGCGGAGGCTGGACCGTGGCGGGGGCGCTGCTGGTCGGACGCGGCGCGCTCGGCGTGGCCCACGGGCTCCCCGGGCGCACCTGACGTCTCCGCCCGACGCTTCCGCGGGCCCCGCCGGGCAGCCGAGCCGGCCCCGCCGTACGGTCTGGTCGGCCCCGGGCGCCTGCCCGCGCCTACGCGCTCCTTCCCGGAGCCCGGAGCCCGAAGCCCGAAGCCCGGAGCCCGTGCGCCCCCGCTCTCCTCGCCTCCCGGCGTGCTACTCGTCCTCGTCCTCGTCGTCCAGCCGTGCCAGCCACGTGGCCAGGCGCTCCACCGGGACTTCGAAGTCCGGGTTCAGGTCGACGAACGTACGCAGCTGCTCGGCGAGCCACTCGAAGGTGATCTCCTCCTCGCCGCGCCGCTTCTCCAGCTCCTCGATGCCGCGGTCGGTGAAGTACATGGATCGTGCTCCGTCGGGTCTTCGCAGGGTTGAGAGTCTCCCGTGCGGGAAGAAACCTGTGCCTGCGGGGTGGAGAGATGGGGTCTTTCCGTCTGTTGTGAAAAGACAGCACAAGGATAGGCGTCCACGGGGTCGTGCCTTCCGGGGCCGTCGAGGGGACGCGGGGACGGGGGAAACGCATGGGACAGGAAGCGACGCGCGTCACGCGCATCGTGCTGCCGGACGGGACACCGGTCTGGGCCCGGATCTCGGGCGCGGCGGAGCTGCCGGCACCGTCCGGGCAGCTGTCGTTCAGCGACACCGGCTTCACCGAGCGGATCGAGGCGAGTGTCGAGAGCCTGAACGCGCTCGTCACCGGTGTCGCGCGCTCGCTGGCGGAACCGTTGCGCGCGGTGCGGCCGGACGAGGTGAGCGTCCAGTTCGGCATCGAGCTGACCGCCAAGGCCGGCAAGGTCGTGGGGCTCCTGGCCGACGGTGAGGCGAAGACGGGCATCTCGGTCACCCTCACCTGGAACGGCGGCCCGCCGGACCCGCCCGCGCCCGGCTCCGGTGCCCCGGGTGGTGAGCCCCCCGACGCCGCGGCCGACGCGTCCGCCCGCGCTCCGGGGCACGGCGGGGCCGGTGACGCCGCCTCCGGGAGCGGGGCGTGATGCACGGACGCGCCCCCGGCGCACCGGGGGCCCACGACGCTGCCCGCCGTGCGCTGCGTGGCCTCGTCATGGCGGCGACCGTCCGCATTCATCGGCCGGACGCCGGGTATGCCCTCGACGAACCCGGGACGTTCCTCGGCAGCGGCTACTTCGTGGCGCCGAGCTGGGTTCTGACCTGCGCACACGTGGCACGCGGCGGTGAGGGGGACGAGGTCGTGGTGGTGTACGAGCCCGCACCGGGCCGCGGCATGTCCGCGGTCTCGGGCCACGTCGCGGCGGCGCTGCCCGAGGGCGCCGGACCCGTGCCCGGCAGCTGGCCCGCCCCCGACCTCGCGCTGGTGCGGCTGAGCGAGCCCGTCGACCACGAGTGCGTGTACCTCTCCGAGCGCCCGGCGGCCTACTTCGGCGAGGGCAAGGTCCTGTACGCGGGCTGGACGGTGGTCGACGGGCGGCTGAGCATGCTCGACGGCACCCTCACCGTGCAGGGCACCATCGGCGGCTGGACCACGGACGTCCAGATGCGGCTCGGGGACAACGACCTGCCGGACGGCGTCTCCGGCGGCCCCGTGATCGATCCGGAGCGCGGCGAGGTCATCGGCGTACTGAAGTCGCGCTCCGACCACGCGCGCGGGGGCACCTCCACCGGGCTCGAACAACTGCGGACGCTGCCCGCGCCCTCCGGCGAGCTGAAGACGGAAGCCGACGATCTGTACCAGGCGGTGGTGCACGCCCACGACCGCTATCACCGTGACCGGCAGCGTCATCCGGACGCGCGCCGCCACACCTGGGCCGACGTGCAGGGCCAGCTCGGTGCCCGGCCCGGTCGGACGCTGAGCCCCGACGAGCGCGTCCAGTTGCTCGGGCGTCTCGCGGACCTGCCGCCCCCGGCCAGCACCCGTTCCCTGCTGGACATCCTCGACTCGCTGTCGGACTTCGAAGCCCCGGCCCCGCTGCCCGCCCCGCGCGGCTGGCGCGACGGACTCGGTGCCCTGTACGAGTACGCGCGCGACGACGGCGCCCTCTACCTGGTGCTCGACTACGCGGTGCACGCCATGACCGCCGACCGCCCGTTCCTCGCGTCCAGCACGCCGGCCGCGGAGGAGGCCCTGTGGGCCGGGGTGCGGCAGGCCGCCCAGCGGCTCGGCCCCGGCCGCCGGACGGCCCTCGTCGAGCGGCGGAAGGCCAGGTTGGAGGCGCGCCGGCCGACCCGGGCGGGGGACCACCCGGGGACCGGAGCGAACGCCGGCGGCCCGGGAGGGGCGGCGGCCGCGCAGTCGTCCGTGCTGGTCGAGATCGTGCGGCGGGGCTGGGAGCCGGACCGCTGCGACTGGTCGGTCTTCGTCGTGAGCGCCGACGGAGAGGCGAAGCGCCTCGAGGAGGTCCAGCGCGTCCCGCTGGCCGACCTCGCCACCCACCTGTCCGCGCCCCTCAAGGAGGCGTTCCGGCAGTGCGACACGCCGGGCCGGCCGGCGGTCCTGCAAGTGGCGACGGAACACTCGCTGCTGGCACTCGACGTGGACGAATGGCGGCTGGGCCCGGAGGAGGAGCGACTCGGCACCCAGCGCCCGGTCGTCCTGCGCTGCTCCGACCGCGACCAACTGACGGAGAACGGCGAGTACGGCGAGTACGGCGAGTACGGCGAGAACGGCAAGTACGCGGAGTACGGCGCCCAAGGCGCCCATGGCGGCCGGGGCGACCACGGGGAGCGCGGCGGAGCCGGCGGGCGGCGTGAAACCGGCGCGGTCGGCGCCCAGTCGGCGGCCGCCCTGAACGGCGACCACCGGCTGGACATCGACGAGGAACGCAGAGCCCGCTGGCGCTGGCTGCACGCACACCCCGTGACCGCCGCGGTCCTCGACTGCGACGACGGCCTGCGCAAACCGGTACCGCCGGTCGAGGAGTTGCGGGGCCTGTCGCACGGCACGGTCCCGGTGCTGTGCCGCTTGGACACCCACGGCCGAGAGGGCGACGCGGAGGGGCTTGCCCGGCTCGTGCGCGGCGGCTTCGGCGTGGCGCTGTGGCGCCGTCGGCACGGGCTGCCGGAGGCGGTCTGCGGCGAGTTCCACCGCGGCACCCTGGACCAGATCGCGGGCCCCATCGGCGCCCACCGACTGCCCGAGGCCGTGCGCGACCTGCGCTTCAAACTGCGATCGGGACGGCCCGAGACCTTCTGGGCGCACGGCATAGCGCTGTTGTACGACGATCCGCACCAGCCCCTGCCCGGCACCGGTGACCTGCTGGAGGCACCGTGACCGCGGCCCGCGCGTGCCTCCGTCGGCGGCCCGCCCCCGTGTTTCAACTCCCTTTGTCGAGGGACCCGTTGGGTGATGTGCCTCTTACCAGTCCCGTTCAGGATCGATACCGTGATGGACGCCCCCACGACGACCGCGCCCCCGGACGAGTGACGACGAGGATTGGATCATGACCGAATCCAGCGAGTGGCTCATCTACCGGGGCGCCGGCGAACCCCACGACGGCCTGGACCGGCTTCCCGACCCGCCGCCGTGGCGGGACTTCACCAGCCGGGACGCGGCGGGGTCCGGCGACGGGTCGCAGGACCGCAGACTCGGCGCCCACCGGCACCTGGCCGAACTGCACCGGCCGGGCGCCGAGGAACTCGAGATGATCAACGCCGCGCTGTACCTGCGCCGGCCGCTCCTGGTCACCGGCAGCCCCGGCGCCGGCAAGAGCACCCTGGCCCACTCGGTGGCCTACGAACTGGGCCTGGGCAACGTACTGCGCTGGTCCATCGTCAGCCGCTCCGAACTCCAGGACGGCCTCTACCACTACGACGCCATCGCGCGACTGCAGGACGTGCAGATCGCCGCGCAGGCGGACCACGGCCCCGGATCCGGGGCGCCGGGCGCCGTCGACGGGATCGGCGGTTACATCCGGCTCGGCCCCCTCGGCACCGCCCTGCTGCCCTCCGACAAGCCGCGCGTCCTGCTCATCGACGAGCTGGACAAGAGCGACATCGACCTGCCCAACGACCTCCTGAACGTGCTGGAGGAGGGCGAGTTCGCCATCCCCGAGCTGGAGCGCATCGCGGACCGGCTGCCGGACCGCACGGCCGAGGTGCTCACCGCGGACGGCGTGAAGGTGCCGGTGCGCGACGGCCGCGTGCGCTGCCGCGCCTTCCCGTTCGTGGTGCTCACCAGCAACGGCGAACGCGACTTCCCGGCCCCGCTGATGCGGCGCTGCATCCACCTGGAGCTCGGCCGCCCGGACCACAACCGGCTCGCCACCTTCGTACGGGCCCACCTGGGCGACGAGGCGGCCCGCGCGGGCGACGACCTCGTCACCCGGTTCCTGGAGCGGTCCCGCAGCGAGCTGCTGGCCACGGACCAGTTGCTCAACGCCATCTACCTCACCGACGCCGCCGCCACGCCCAGCCGCGACCGCCTGGCCGACCTGCTCATCCAGCGGCTCGATCGCCCGAGGTGACGCGATGCCCGACGAGACGGCGCGGCACGGTCCCGGCCACCGCGGCACCCCCGGCGACGAGGGTTCCGGCGCAGGGCACGCCGCCGTGCCCGCGGACGAGGGGGCCGGGGGAAGGCGCGCCGCCGTGCCCGCGGAGGCGGGCCCCGGGGGAGCGCACCCCGCCGACGACCCGCTCGCCCGACTCGTCCTGCGGCTGCGGGAGATCGGCATGGATCCCGACGCCGAGCAGCTCTGCGACGCGCTCTGGCTGGCCCGGTGGACCCGGTCCGCCGACGCCGCGGACGCTCCGCCCGACCCGGGCCCCCTGCTCGCGCCCCCGGTGGTCGGGCCGCCCGTCAGGCCCGTCCCGCTCCCACCGGGCGCGACCCGGGTGCCCGTGCCCGAACAGCCCGAGGCTCCGGCCGCCCGGCGGGTGGCCCTCTACCCGCTGCCCTCCGGCCAAGGATCCGGGGTGCACGGAGCCGGCCGGGCCCGCGCACTGCCGGTGGGCGTGCCCGCCGCGCCGGTGCTGCCCGCGCCGCTCGAACTCCAGCGCGCCCTGCGCCCCTTGCAGGGCTACCGGAGCCCGGCCACACCGCTGCGGTCCGAACTGGACGAGGTCGCGACCGCGGAGGTTAGCGCCCGGGCCGGCGGACTGATCCTGCCCGTCCGCCGGTACCTGTCCCGCCGCGACGCCCGACTGCAACTGGTGCTGGACGCCTCCTCCTCGATGCGCGTGTGGGGCCGGCTGTTCGCCGAACTCGCCCAGATCTTCAGCCGGCTGGGAGCCTTCTCGGACGTCCAGGTCAGCCACCTGCACCAGGGGCCGGACGGGGGACCGGCCGTCAGCCGCAGTGCCGACCCGCACGGTGCGCCGCTGCACGCCGCCGACCGGCTCAGCGATCCGACCGGACGCCGGATCGTCGTCCTGGTCAGCGACTGCGCGGGCCCGCTGTGGCACAGCGGCCACGCCCACCGGCTGCTCCACCACCTCTCCCGGCAGGGCCCCGTCGCCGTACTCCAGCCACTGCCGCAGCGGATGTGGAACCGCACCCGGCTGCCCGTCACCTTCGGCGGCCTGTCGCGCGGGGACACGCTGGGCGGCGGCGCCGTGCTGCGGGTGCGCACCGCGTCCGGCACCTCCGCCGAGGCCCGCCGGGGCGCGCTGGCCGTCCCCGTACTGCCGCCGGAGCCGGTGGCCCTCGGGTCCTGGGCGCGTCTGCTGTCCGGTGCCGGCCCGGTCCCGGGCGCCGTGGGCTGGGTGCGTGCCGACCAGCCGGCCGCACCTGCGGCCCGCCCGGACCGCCGCCGCACGCCGTTGGAACGGGTCAGCAGGTTCAGCGCCGGAGCGTCTCCGGCCGCCGCGCGCCTGGCCGTCTATCTCGCGGCGACCCCGCTCTGCCTCCCCGTGATGCAGCTGGTCCAGCGGACGATGCTGCCGGGGTCCGGCCCGTCCGAACTCGCCGAGGTGCTGGTCGGCGGCCTGGTCACCCGGGCCCGCGCGGACCACGGCGAGGACGGCTCCCAGTGGTACGACATCGACCCCGAGGTGCGCGAGGCCCTGCTCTCCCGGCTCGGCCGGGACGAGGCCATGCTGGTCCTCAAGCACTGCTCGGAGTACATCGAGCAGCACTTCGGCAAGGGCGGACCCAACTTCCCGGCGCTCGCGCTCGCTCAGCTCGGCGACGACGGCCCCGGACGCCCGCACCCGCACGCCTCCGGCGCCGAACCCACGTACGCGGGCGACAACGGCGGCGACGGCGGGGCCGCCCCGGTGCCGCAGCCCTTCGCGGAGGTCGCGGCCCGGATCCTGGAGCGGTTCATGCCGTTGCCCGAGCAGTTCGCGACGTACGACGGCCGGACCAACGTGGCGATCAGCGCGGAGCGGCCCACGCACCACGCGGTCGTCCGGGCGCGTGCCCTGCTCGCCCGGTTCGACGCCGAGGGCATGGTCCAGGACGTCATCGACGCCGTGCAGCTGCTGCGCGGCGCCACCGAGCAGGAACGGCCGGCCGGCGCCGACCCCGAGCTGTGGGGCGAGTACGCACGCTGCACCCTGCGGCTGTGGGAGGTGCAGGGCGGTGCCGCGCTGCTGCGGGAGGCCACCCGGGCCGCCGAACGGGCCGCCGCGCCCCCGCACGCCCTGCGCGAACGCGCCGTCCTCGCGCGCGTGCTGCACGCCGCCGCCACCGACGCGCGACGGCGCGGAGACCGGTCCGGCGCGCTCGACCTGCTGCGCCGCGCCGACCGGGAGTACGCGGTCGCGTGCGCGGCGCCCGGCCTGGACGAGGAGGAGGCGCTGCGGCTCACCCTGGAACGGGTCGCCTCCCTGGAGACGCAGTGGCGCCTGGGCGGCGACAGCGCGCTCCTGCAGAGTGCCGTCGGCATGCTGGAGGCGTTCGCCGACGCCTGGCCCGACCGGAGCGAGCGCCCCGCCGAGCTGCTGTTGGCCCACGGCCGCGCCCTGCTGCGTCTGTCGCAGGTGACGGCGGACCAGGTCCAGGCCCGGCTGTACGCGGAGCAGTCGGCGCGGTCGCTGCGCCGGGGGCTGGACTCCGGCCCGGAGCAGGACACCGCCGAGTCCGTCCGCGACCGGGTCCGGGTGCTGATCGACCTGGTCGACGCGCTGCTGTCGGCGGGCGGCCCGCTGGACGAGGCCCAGGCCCGGACCGACGAGGCCCTCGGCCGCGTACGCGAGCAGGCGCAGCGCGCGGCGCTGCTGGTCCGCGCCGGGCGGGTGGCCCTCGCACGCTACGCCGAGTCGGGGGAGCCGCCCGAACTGCACGGGGCCGCCGACCGTTTCGCGCAGGCGGCGCACTGGATGTCACGGGACGCGCCCGCGCACGCCGACGTGCTCGCCGAGTGGGGGAGCGTACTGCTCCGGCTGGCCACGCTGGAGCCGGCCCACCGGCGCCAGGACCGGCTGTCCCGCGCGATACGGGTGTTGCGGGACTGCCGGATGGAGACCCCGGCGGGCAGCCCGCGCGTCGCCCACCGGCTGCTGCTCCTCGGACAGGCGCTCATGCTCCGGTACCAGGCGCGCGGCGACCGGGTCGACCTCAGGGAGGCGGAGCATCTCTTCGGGCTCGCCGCGGCCGACGCGGAGGACCCGCTGCTGGCGGCGCGCTGCCGACTGGAGCTGGGGCAGGCCCAGTTCGAGGCGTTCCAGAGCCTCGGCCGCGCCGCACGCCTGGACGTGGCGGTCGACGCCTTCCGGGCGGCCGCCGAGTCGTCCCGCCGGGCCGAGGAGGAGGCCGAAACCGAGCGGCGGCGCCAAGAAGCCGTGGAGCTGGCCGCGCAGGCGCACCACTGGCGGGGTATGTCCTTCGAGGCGGCCGGCCGGCCCCGCGCGGCCCGGGACGCCTACGCGGCGGCGCGGGCGCAGTGGGACCGGCTGCCGGACGACCGGCTGGCCACGGGGGATCCGACCGCACGGCAGACGGCGCAGCGGCTCGCCGACCTGGAGTGAGGGCGGACGCCGGCAAGCCGGACGCGGGCGCCGCAGACCTGGTCCGAAGGGGCAGCGCAGCTGCATGGCGGAGGAAGGAACGGGGATGGACACACAGGACGAGGCCGGGACGGAGCGGGCGCTCACGGGCGCCGGGCAGCCGACGGGGGAGCCACTGCCGGACCTGCTGGAACTGGACCTGGCACAGCTGGGCACCATCGAGCATCCGGTGCTGCGCGAGGTGCTGGGGGAACTGAGGGCGCGCGCCGCGGAGCCGAGCGAGATGCTGTGGGGCTTCGACAACTCCTTCTGATTCCCTCTGCTTCCCTCTGCTTCCCCGTGATCCGTCTGCTTCGTTCGGCCCGGCGGCCGCGGTCATCTTGGTGCCTGAAGACATGTGAATAGGACAACTTCCACGGCGTCGAGTTTCGGGCACCCGCCGCGCCGGGAATGCGGCTCCGTGCGGCACGCGGCCGTGGCGCCGACTCACGGCGGCACCGGCCGGACCGTTACGGCATGGGGGGTGCTGGAGTGTCGGAACAAGCCATGACCGATCCGGCTCCCGCCGTTCCCGGCCCGCGGACCGGTCCCGAAGGTCCCTTTCCCTTCCGCCAGTTCATCGTCAAGATGCACGGCCGCTGCAACCTGGCGTGCACCTACTGCTACCTCTACGAAGGCCCCGACAGCGGCTGGCGAGACCGTCCCGCCGCCGCCTCCGCCGCCGTCCTGGACCGCACCGCCACCCGCATCGCCGAGCACGCCGCCCGGCACGCGCTGCGCGACCTGGCCCTGGTGCTGCACGGAGGCGAACCGCTGCTCGCGGGGGCCGGACCGCTCGCCGCGTTCGCCGGGCGGGTGCGGGAACTGGTCCCGCCAGGCTGTCAGGTCCACGCCACCGTGCAGACCAACGCCACCCTGCTCACCGAGGAACGCCTCGCCGTACTGGCCGACGCCGGCGTCCGCGTCGGCATCAGCCTCGACGGAGGCACCGCCGCCCACAACCGACGGCGGGTGGACCACGCGGGCCGCCCGTCCTGGCCCGCCGCGGCACGCGGGGCCCGCCTGGCCGCCGAGCGCTTCCCGGAGGCGTACGCGGGTGTGCTGACCGTCGTCGACCCGACGCTGGACCCGGTCGAGACGTACGAGTCGCTGCTCGGCCTGCGCCCGCCCGCGCTGGACCTGCTGCTGCCGCACGGCAACTGGTCCGCGCCGCCGCCCGGCCGAACCGGCGTACGGTACGGCGACTGGCTGTGCGCCGTCTTCGACCGCTGGTGGGCCGCCGGACGGCGCGAGGTCCGGGTACGGCTCTTCGAGGAGTGCGTGGCGCTTCTGCTCGGGCTGCCCGCGGCCACCGAGGCGCTGGGGCTCGCGCCGTTCGACGCGGTCGTGGTGGAGACCGACGGGTCGATCGAGCAGGTCGACTCGCTCAAGTCGGCCTATCCCGGCGCCGCGCGGACCGGCCTCGACGTGTTCCGCCACACCTTCGACGACGCGCTGCGGCACCCGGGCGTGGCCGCCCGGCAGGCCGGCCCCGCGTCGCTCGCGCAGCAGTGCCGGGCCTGCCCGCTGCTGCGGGTCTGCGGAGGCGGGCACTACGCGCACCGCTACCGCGCCGGGCACGGCTTCAGGAACCCGTCGGTGTACTGCGCGGACCTCCAGCGCTTCATCCGCCACGTGTCCTCACGAGTCGCCGAGGCCGCGAGTGCGGGGAGTGCCGCGAGTGCGGCGACTGCCGCTCCGGCGTCGGCAGGTCGCGGTTCGGGCGGTCGCGGTTCGGGCGGTGAGGCTCGCGCACGGTCGGCCGCGCGTGGTTCGGCCCGGGCCGGGACGGTCTCGACCGGAGGGGGTGCTTCGTGATGTTTCCGGTGGTTCCCGAGCGGGCCCTGCTCGAACTCGCCCGGACCGAAGGCGGACCCGACACCCTGACCCTCCTCGTACGGGACCAGGACACGCGGCGGTTGTTGCTGCTGCGAGCCGTGCTCGACGCGGCCGAGGCGGCCGGGCCGTCCGTCTGCACCGCCGCGCAGAAGGCGAGACTGCGCGAGGACTGGGCGCTGCTGACCGAGGCGGACCGACTGCCGGCGCCGGGTGCGCCGACCTCGGAGCACCGGCCCGGCCGCGCGGCAACGCGCAACGACCGCGACGCCCCGCCCGGTGCGCGGGGTACGAGCGCCGTGGCCGACGCCCCGCCCGGCGGGCGGAGCACCCGGGCCGCAGACGAAACCCCGCCGGGTGCGCGTCGCCACCGGACGGGAGCCGGTGCGGCCCCGGCCGGTGGCGACGCGCGGTACACGAACCCGGCGCGTGCCCGCCTGTTCCATCCCCTCACCGGCCCTTGGGCGCGTTCCTGTCTGCGTGGACTCGACGCCGCTCCCGGGCCGGCGGACGGGGAGCGGGCGCGGCGGCTGCGGCGCGACCTCGCGCACTTCAGCGCGATCGCAGCGGTCGTCGCGGCCGGGGCGGGCATCCCCTTCCGCACCCGGCTCACGGCCCGCGCCGGAGTCCTCGCCCTCCCGTCGCTCGGCGCGCTGCACACGGCACGGTCCGGGGACGTACCCGTCGACGTCACCTGCGCCGAGGGCCGACTGGTCATGCGCCAGGCCGACGCCCCCGACGTGACCGTCCGCCTGGAGAGCGGCGTCGGCGCCTGGTCCGGCGCCCTCGCCTGGACGCCCGCGCACGCCCTCCCCGGCCTCACCCGGACCGCCCCGCCCCTGCCGCTCGACGACCTCGACCCGTACCGCGAGCTGCCCGACGGCCCCGGCCACGGCAATCTGCGCACCCCGCTCGCCCTCGACGACGCGGAGCGCAAGAGGTGGCTCCAGGCCTGGTCCGGCACGGCCCTCGCGCTCCGCTCGGGCGGCGCTCAACGCCTCGCCGAGGCCGGTGCGCTGCTGCGCTGCCTCGTCCCGCTGGAGACGCCGCCCGACGTCGGCACCGGCCGCGGCAGTTGCAGCGCCACCCGCCGCGAGGCGTTCGGCGGCCTCCTCAGCAGTACCCCGCCCGACGCCGTGACCCTCGCCGCCACCCTCGTCCATGAACTGCAGCACGCGAAACTCGCCGCCCTCAGCGACCTGGTGACACTGCACCGGGCCGGTCCCGCGGCACGGTACTTCGCTCCCTGGCGCACCGACCCCCGGCCCTACGACGGCCTGCTGCAGGGCACGTACTCCCACCTCGCGATGGCCGCGTTCTACCAGCGCCGGGCACTCGTCGGCGGGCTGCCGGACCGGGACTGGGCCTGGGCCCAGCACGCGCGCTACCGCGCCCAGGTCGGGGCCGCCCTGCCCGCCCTCGTCGGCTCGCCCGACCTCACGGTGCGAGGGCGCCGGTTCGTCGACGAAATGGCCGCCACCCACGAACGGATGGCCGAACATCCCGCGCCCCGGGGCCACGTCGCACGCGCACAGGCGTACGTGGCCTCCGCGCGCGCACTGTGGGCCCAACGCCACGCGTCCGCGCTCCCGCCCTCTAACGGATGAATGCCCACACACCGCGGCCCGGGTACGGAAAGATCGTCCGTACAGGGGGTGTTGCCGTCGGTCGGCGGACTTACGCGCGACGCTCCGGAGTCCTAGGATTTTGCGGTACTACGTGCTGGAGGCCACTGCATGTCTGGAGCTCGCAAGCCGGTCGAGACGGCCGAGAGGGGGACCGCCAGGCAGACGGTCACGATCCACTTCGCAGGCTTCAACCGGGCCTGGGCGGCCTGGATCGGGGACCGGCTGGAGCGGCGTGGCGTACGGGTGGTGCCGCTGCGCTGGGACTCCCCGGCCGACGTCCCGCTGGTGGACCTGCTGCGCGACCTGACGCTCGCCGAGGGCCGGGTCCTCATCATCGTCAGCGAGTGGTACTTCCAGCTCGGACCGCGCACCCACGAGGAGTGGAACGCGGCCCTGCGCGAGATCGTCGCCCCGGACCCGTCCCGCTTCGCCGCCGTGTCGGTCACCACGGCGGCGGTCCCGGCCGCCGCGGCCGTCCTGGCACCGGTCGCCCTGACCAACATGGGCGCCGAGGAGGCGGAGCGCCGCCTGCTCGACCGGCTCGACCTGTCGCCCGACGCGCCCGCCGAGGGCGCGGCGGATTCCCGCCGCGGGCCGCGGTTCCCGGCCGCGATGCCGGACGTGTGGGGCGTGGTGCCACGGCGCAACACCCGCTTCACCGGCCGCGAGCCGCTGTTCAACGAGGCCTACCACCTCCTCCAGAGCGCCGAGCCCGGCGCCGGAGTGCTGACCCTGCACGGCATGTCGGGGGTGGGCAAGACCCAGTTCGCCGCCGAGTACGCGCACCGGTTCGGCTCGGAGTACGACGTGGTGTGGTGGGTGAACGCGGAGAAGCGCGTCACCTACCGGCGGCAACTGGCCGAGCTGGCACCCAAACTGGGCCTGCGGACCGGTCAGGAGTACGGCGAGCGGCTGCGTGCCGTGCGCGACGCGCTCCGCCGCGGGGAGCCGTACTCGCGGTGGCTGCTCATCCTCGACGGGGCGGACGAGCCGGAGCAGATCTGGGACCTGCTGCCGACCGGCCCCGGACATGTCATCGTCACCTCGCGCAACCCCGAGTGGAGCGAGCACAACAGCAAGCTGCTCGAAGTCCGCGTCTATCCCCGCGACGAGTCGGTCGCGTTCATCCGCCGCCGCGCGCCCCGCCTGTCCGAGGCCGAGGCCGACCAGCTGGCGGAGGCGCTGGGCGACCTGCCGCTGCTGCTCGACCAGACGGCCGGCTGGCTCAACGACTCCGACCTGTCGGTCGACCAGTACATCGCCCTGCTGGAGGGCGGTATCGACAGCGATGTGGTCAAGGTGTCGGCGGACTTCCCGCTGGCCTTCCAGACCGCCTGGTCGATACTGCTGAACAAGCTCCGGGAGACCGTCCCGGAGTCCGTCGACCTCCTGCGCCTGTGCACCTTCTTCGCGCCGGGATTCATCCCCGTACGCCTGCTGAAGGAGATGCCCGTCGACGAGCTGCCCGAGCAACTCGCCGGACTGCTCAACGACCCGCTGCTGTGGAACAAGGCGATCAACCAGCTGCGCACCTACTCGGTGGTCCGGCTGGAGTCCCACGAGGCCTCCCTCGACGAGCCGGTCTCCGCCGGGGAGTCGCTCTACCTGCACCGCATGGTCCACCAGATCGTGCACAAGGACATGCCGGACGCCGACCGCGGCGAGTTCATCGACGTCGTACGGCGGGCCCTCGCCGCGGCCGACCCGGGCCGGCCGACCGAGACCCGGCTGTGGCCCGGTTACGCGGAGATCGTGCCGCACCTCAAGTACGCGGACGTCCTCAAGAGCAAGGACGCGAAGGTCCAGCGCCTGGTCCTGAACTGCCTGCGCTACATGTACTTCTCCGGCGAGTACCGGGCCGGCATCAAACTGGGCGAGCGCGCCCTCACCGCCTGGCGCCGCCTCCTCGGCCCGACCCACGCGCGCATCTGGGAGCTGACCTACCACTACACCAACCTGCTGCGCGCCATGGGCGACTACGCCCGCACCGAGTCCCTCAGCCGCGACGCGGTCGAGCACCTCCGGGAGGAACGCGGGCCGCAGGACCTGGACCACCTGCGCGCCGCCGCGGGCCTGGGCGGCGACCTGCGCGGCCTGGCCCGCTACGACGAGGCCCTGGAACTCTCCCAATGGGTCCTGGCGGCCTACCGCGAACTCCTCGGCGACCAGGACTCCAGGACCCTGAACGCGCAGAACAACCTGGCCACCTCGCTGCGCCTGCTGGGCCGCTACGAGGAAACGCTGGAAACGGACCGGCGCACCATGGAAGCGCGCCGGCAACTCCTGCGCGCCCGCCACCCGTGGGCGCTCAGCTCGGAGATCAACTACGCGGTGGACCTGCGCCTGTTGGGCCGCTACTCCGAGGCGGAGTCCATCCAGGTGAAGAACGTCCGTGAGAACCGCCTGGTGATGGGTCAGGACAATCCGCAGACCCTCAAGGCCGAGTACAACCTCGCGCTGTGCCGGTACCGCACCGGCGAGCAGGCCCCTCGTGGTGAGGAGCCGGGCCCGATGCTCGCGAGCGTCCTGGAGCGCGGTGAGCGCGTCCTCGGCGAGGCCCACCCGCTCACGCTGATCTTCGCGACGGGCCAGAGCTGTTACGCCCGCGAGCACGGCGACATCGACCAGGCGCGCGAGGTCAGCGAGGCCGTCGTCGCACGCTACGAGATGATGCTCGCCGAGGGGCACCCGTTCATCGCCGGGTCCCGCGCCAACCAGGCCCTGGTCCTGCGCAACGTCGGCGAACGCGAGCACGGGCACGTCCTCGCGGAGCAGGCGCTGGCCGAGATGACGCAGGCCGTCGGCGAGAGCCACCCCTGGACGCTCGGCTGCGCCCTGAACGCCTCCGCGCTGCGGAACCTGGTGGGCGACACCGAGGGCGCCGCCGAACTCAGCCGGGACTCGGTGGCGCGGGCCATCGAGTCGCTCGGTCGCACCCACCCGCTCACGCTGTCCACCCGTATCGCGTACGCGGCGGACCTGCGCGGCCTGCGGGACCGGAGGCAGGCGGAGAAGGTCGAGCAGGAGGCACTGTCCGACCTGGACGCGACACTGGGGACCAAGCACACGCACACCCTCTCGGCCCGCTCCCGCAATCGCCCGTACTGGGACTTCGAACCTCAGATCACCTGACGGCCGGGTCCCGGTCACGCGGCCGGACCGCGCCGCAACGCCGAAGGGCCCGGCCCCGGAGAGTTCCGGGGCCGGGCCCTTCGGCGTTGCGGCCGTGGGCGGTGTCAGAGGCTCACGCCTCGAACACCTCGCGGACCAGCTGCTCCTGCTCGGCCTGGTGCCGCTTGGCGGAACCGACGGCCGGGGACGAGCTGTGCGGGCGCGAGATGCGGCGCAGGCGCTCGCCGTGCGGGACGTCGGCGCCGACCGCCAGGTCCAGGTGGTCGATCAGGTTGAGCGCGATGAACGGCCAGGCACCCTGGTTCGCCGGCTCCTCCTGGGCCCACAGGTACTTCTCGGCGTTCGGGTACTTGGCGATCTCCGCCTGGAGCTCGGCACCCGGCAGCGGGTACAGGCGCTCGATGCGGATGATCGCCGTGTCCGTCAGGCCGCGCTTCTTCCGCTCGGCGTCCAGGTCGTAGTAGACCTTGCCGGCGGTGAAGACGACCTTCTTGACGGCGGCCGGGTCGACCGAGTCGTCGCCGATGACCGGGCGGAACTGGCCCGTCGTGAACTCCTCCGCCTTCGAGGCCGCCGCCTTCAGGCGCAGCATCGACTTCGGGGTGAAGACCACCAGCGGCTTGTGGTGCGGGTTGTGCACCTGCCACCGCAGGAGGTGGAAGTAGTTCGACGGCAGGGTCGGCATCGCGACCGTCATGTTGTTCTGCGCGCACAGCTGCAGGAACCGCTCGGGGCGGGCCGAGGAGTGGTCCGGGCCCTGGCCCTCGTAGCCGTGCGGGAGCAGGAGGGTGACGCCGGAGGTCTGGTTCCACTTCTGCTCGGCCGACGAGATGAACTCGTCCACGACCGTCTGCGCGCCGTTGACGAAGTCGCCGAACTGCGCCTCCCACATCACCAGCGCGTCCGGGCGGGCCAGCGAGTAGCCGTACTCGAAGCCCATCACCGCGTACTCGGAGAGCAGGGAGTTGTAGACGTTGTACCGGGCCTGGTCCTCGGACAGGTACAGCAGCGGGGTGAACTCGTCGCCCGTCTCACGGTCGATGACGACCGCGTGGCGCTGGCCGAAGGTGCCGCGCTGCGAGTCCTGGCCGGTCAGCCGGACCGGCACGCCCTCCAGCAGGAGGGAGCCGACGGCGAGGGTCTCGCCCATGCCCCAGTCGATCGTGCCGTCCTCGACCATCGCCGCACGGCGCTGCAGCTGCGGCAGCAGGCGCGGGTGGATGGTGACGTGGTCGGGGATGTTGACCTGGGACTCGGCGATCCGCTTGACGGTCTCGGCGCTGACCGCGGTGTTCACGGCGACCGGGAACTCGGCCTGCGGGTCGGAGGGCTCCGCGGCGGTCGGCTGCGAGACGGCCTCGCGGACCTCGGTGAAGACCTTCTCCAGCTGGCCCTGGTAGTCCTGGAGCGCCTGCTCGGCCTCTTCCAGGGTGATGTCGCCGCGACCGATGAGGGACTCGGTGTAGAGCTTGCGCACCGAGCGCTTCTTGTCGATCAGGTCGTACATCAGCGGCTGGGTGAAGGCCGGGTTGTCCGACTCGTTGTGACCGCGGCGGCGGTAGCAGATGAGGTCGATCACCACGTCCTTGTTGAACGCCTGGCGGAACTCGAAGGCCAGCCGGGCAACGCGGACGACGGCCTCGGGGTCGTCGCCGTTCACGTGGAAGATCGGGGCCTCGATCATGCGGGCCACGTCGGTGGCGTACATGGACGAGCGGGAGGACTCCGGGGCGGCGGTGAAGCCGACCTGGTTGTTGATGACGACGTGGACCGTGCCGCCGGTGCGGTAGCCGCGCAGCTGCGACATGTTCAGGGTCTCGGCCACCACGCCCTGGCCCGCGAAGGCCGCGTCGCCGTGGATCGCCACCGGCAGGACGGTGAAGTCCGTGCCGCCCTTGTTGATGATGTCCTGCTTGGCGCGCGAGACGCCCTCCAGGACCGGGTCCACCGCCTCCAGGTGCGAGGGGTTGGCGACCAGCGAGACCTTGATCTGCTCGCCGTCCAGACCGGTGAAGGTGCCCTCGGCGCCCAGGTGGTACTTCACGTCGCCGGAGCCGTGCATCGACTTCGGGTCGAGATTGCCCTCGAACTCGCGGAAGATCTGCGCGTACGACTTGCCGACCACGTTGGCCAGGACGTTCAGCCGGCCGCGGTGGGCCATGCCGATGACGACCTCGTCCAGGCGGGACTCGGCCGCCGAGTCGATGACCGCGTCGAGCAGCGGGATGACGGACTCGCCGCCCTCCAGGGAGAACCGCTTCTGGCCGACGTACTTGGTCTGCAGGAACGTCTCGAACGCCTCGGCGGCGTTCAGGCGGCGCAGGATGCGCAGCTGCTCCTCGCGCTCGGGCTTGGTGTGCGAGCGCTCGATGCGGTCCTGGATCCACTTGCGCTGCTTCGGGTCCTGGATGTGCATGAACTCGACGCCGGTGGTGCGGCAGTACGAGTCGCGCAGCACGCCGAGGATGTCGCGCAGCTTCATCAGGGACTTGCCGGCGAAGCCGCCGACCGCGAACTCGCGCTCCAGGTCCCACAGGGTGAGCCCGTGCTCGGTGATGTCCAGGTCGGGGTGCTTGCGCTGCTGGTACTCCAGCGGGTCGGTGTCGGCCATGACGTGGCCGCGGACCCGGTAGGAGTGGATCAGCTCGAAGACGCGGGCGGCCTTGGTGACGTCGTCGTCGTGCGAGGCGTCGATGTCCTTGAGCCAGCGGACCGGCTCGTAGGGGATGCGCAGCGCCTTGAAGATCTCGTCGTAGAAGCCGTTCTCGCCGAGCAGCAGGTTGGCGACCTGGCGCAGGAACTCGCCGGAGGCGGCGCCCTGGATGACCCGGTGGTCGTAGGTCGACGTGAGCGTCATGACCTTCGAGATGCCGAGCTTGTTCAGGGTGTCCTGGCTCGTGCCCTGGAACTCCGCCGGGTAGTCCATGGAGCCGACGCCCAGGATGACCGACTGGCCGGGCATCAGGCGCGGCACGGAGTGGACGGTGCCGAGACCGCCGGGGTTGGTCAGGGAGACCGTGACGCCGGTGAAGTCGTCCATCGTCAGCTTGTTGTCGCGGGCGCGACGGACGATGTCCTCGTAGGCCTGCCAGAACTCGAAGAAGTTCAGCGTCTCGGCCTTCTTGATCGCCGCGACGACCAGCTGGCGGTCGCCGTTGGGCTTGACCAGGTCGATGGCGAGGCCGAGGTTGATGTGGGCCGGCTTGACCAGGGTCGGCTTGCCGTCCTTCTCGCCGAACGAGTGGTTCATCGACGGCATGGCCTTGATGGCCTGCACCATCGCGTAGCCGATCAGGTGCGTGAAGGAGATCTTCCCGCCCCGGGCGCGCTTGAGGTGGTTGTTGATGACGATGCGGTTGTCGAACAGCAGCTTCACCGGGACCGCGCGCACGGACGTGGCCGTGGGCAGCTCCAGCGAGGCGTTCATGTTCTTCGCGACCGCGGCGGCCGGGCCGCGCAGGGTCACCAGCTCGGGGCCCTCGGGGGCGGCAGCGGCGTCCTTGGCGGGCGCGGCGGCCTTCGCCTGCGGCTTGGCGGCGGGCTTGGCCGGGGCGGCGGCGGGCTTCGCCGCCGGAGCGGCGGGCTGCGCGGCCGGCTTCGCGGGCGCCGGGGCGGCCGCCTTCGGCTGGGCGGGGGCGGCGGCCTGCGCCTGCGGGGCGGGCGCGGCCTGCGGCGTGCTGCCGGAGTCCGTGGTCACCGCGCCGGAGGCCGGCTGGGCCGCCGCTCCGGGCTTGTAGTCGGCGAAGAAGTCCCACCAGGCTCGGTCCACGGAGTTCGGGTCCTGGAGGTACTGCTGATAGATCTCGTCGACGAGCCACTCATTGGCACCGAACGCGGCCGCGGGGTTCTTTCCCGCGGTGCCCGCTTGGTCGGTGTCGGTCGAGATGCTCGAGTTACTGGGGGACTGTGGCGACACGGCGAGAACCGCCCTCTTCCGCTTCACAAGATGGTGGACAGCGGGAATCAAGGCTACGCCTTGACGACCCCGAAGGTCAGACCGGGCCCGTTCATCGTCGCGTAAGTCACATCGCAGACTGCGTTTCGGCGCTGGAAATGGCGGGAAACAAGCGAGGTTCCGCTGCGTGAGGGATCGGGAGACCGAGGCCCGGCGCCTCGAAAACGCGGGCCTGCGCCTGATCACACGTGTCCGCCAGCGCGGATGCCGTGGATCTTGATGCTCCGCTTCGAACCCTACGTCAACCGGATCGCGACGGCAGGCCCGGAAGAGTGATGAGAATCCGGCAGCCCCGCTCGGATTCGGCCACTCCGATCCGGCCGCCGTGCAGATCCACCGCCCAGCGCGCGATCGCGAGCCCCAGACCGGTGCCTCCGTCGCTGCCCGGACCGTGCGGCCGCGACACCGAACCCCGGTTGAACCGCTCGAACACCCGGCGCCACTCCGAGCGCGGGATGCCCGGTCCCTCGTCGAGCACCTCCAGCTCCAGCGACTCGGGCTCTTCCCCGGGTCGCGCCCGGACCGTCACCCGGCCGTGCGGCGGGCTGTGCTTGACGGCGTTGTCGATGAGGTTGGCGACCACCTGGTGGATGCGCTCGGGGTCCGCGTGGGCGGTCAGGTCGTCGGGGGAGACGTCGAGGGCCAGATGGACGTCGGTGCGGGTGTGGCTGCCGGAGCCGGAGGCGATGCCCGCGCGTGCCGACGCCACCATGTTGGCCTCCTTCAGCACGCCCGCGAGGTACGGCCACACCTCGAAGCGCCGCTTGCGCAGCGGTATGACGCCGTTGTCCAGACGGGAGAGGTCGAGGAGCGTCTCCACCAGCCGGCCGAGCCGCTCGGTCTGCCCGAGCGCCGTGCGCATGGTCTCCGGGTCGGCCTCGGTGACCCCGTCGACGATGTTCTCCAGCACCGCGCGCAGGCCCGCGATCGGGGTGCGCAGCTCGTGCGAGACGTTCGCCACCAGCTCCTTGCGCTGGAGGTCCTGGGCCTCCAGGTCGTCGGCCATGCGGTTGATGGTGACGGCCAGGGCGCCCAGCTCGTCGCGGCGGTTCTCACTCACCCGCCGGGTGTAGTCGCCGTGCGAGATGGACCGGGCGACCGCGTTCATCTCGTCCAGCGGCGCGGTCAGCGAGTGCGCCACGAACTGCGTGATCAGCAGCGTGGCGATCATTGAGAACACCGTGATGAAGCGCAGCTCGGTCTTGGTGTGGACCGCTATCACCGACAGGCCGGTGGTGATCAGCACCGACGTGACGACCAGCGCGCCCAGCTTGGTCTTGATCGAGAACGGGCGTACGCCACCCCAGGGATCCCCGGTTCTCCGGGGGTCGGGGCTCCTCCGTGCGGCTTCCCGTCCCCGGCTCATGGCGTCGGCGTCTCCAACGCGTAGCCCACGCCGTGCACGGTGCGGATGCGCTCGGCGCCGATCTTCCGGCGCAGCGCCTTGATGTGGCTGTCCACGGTCCGGGTGCCGGAGGCGTCCGCCCAGTCCCACACCTCGGCGAGCAGCTGCTCGCGGGAGAGCACCGCGCGGGGCGTGTTCGCCAGGCAGACCAGCAGGTCGAACTCGGTCGGCGTGAGGTGGACGTCCTCGCTGCGCACCCGCACCCGGCGCTGCGCGTGGTCGATCTCCAGCTCGCCCAGGCGCAGGATGCCGCTGCGCGGGGTGGAGGCGGCCACCACGGCCCGCTCCACCCGCCGCAGCAGCACGTGCACGCGGGCGGCCAGCTCGCGCATCGAGAACGGCTTGGTCATGTAGTCGTCGGCGCCCACGCCGAGGCCGACCAGCATGTCCGTCTCGTCGTCGCGCGCGGTGAGCATCAGCACCGGCACCGGCCGCTGGGCCTGCACGCGGCGGCAGACCTCCAGGCCGTCGAAGCCGGGCAGCATGATGTCGAGGATCAGCAGGTCGGGCTGCCACGCCTCGGCCGTGTCGACGGCGGACGGACCGTCGCCCGCCGTCTGCACCAGGAACCCCTCGGCGCGCAGGCGGGTCGCGATGGCGTCCACGATCGTCTGATCGTCCTCGACCACCAGGACCCGGCGCTGGGCGCCCTGGGTGGCCGTGCCGTTGTGGGAGGTCTGTGTCTGCTCCATCGCCCGCCCCTGAGGTGTGCTTTCCGGAATCCGTGGGGTGATCCCATGACTGCGCTTGACGCTTGAATGATCCGCGTCAGGGCAGCAGCGTACGGGGAGTCACCGCGCCTTTGCTATCCAGGCCCGACGCCGATGTGCACGACGTCCGGAACGCCCCGGGCAACGGGGATCTCTTCGGTACGCACCTGTTGGAAACCGGCATTACGCAAGGTTTCTTCGAATTCCGGAGAGGGCTGCGCGGACCATACGGCGAGCACCCCGCCGGGCCTCAACAGCCGTGCGCAGCCCGCCAGTCCGGACGGCGCGTACAGCCCGTCGTTGCCCTCGGTGACGGTCCAGCCGGGGCCGTTGTCGATGTCCAGGCACAGGGCGTCATACGTGTCGGATGTCTCATTGACGTACTCGACCAGGTCCGCCTCGACGATCTCGGTGCGGGGATCGGACAGCGCGTCGGCGGTGAGCGCGGCCAGCGGTCCGGTGCGGTGCCAGTCGATGATGGCGCCCTCGCGTTCGACGACCGCGATCCGGCCCCAGCGGGGATCGGCGGCCGCGTGGACCAGGGAGAAGCCGACGCCCAGTCCGCCGACCAGCAGATGCGGCCCGGTCCGCCCGCCGCCGGCGGCCAGCGCGTCGGCCGCCGCGTCGATCAGGCGCCGCTCCGAACGTCCGTCGGAGGTGTCCATCAGGAAGCAGCCGTTCGCGATGATCTGCAACAGCGTCCCGTGCCGGCGCAGGACCACCTCGCCGTACGGACCGTCGCGCCGGTCCAGCACCTCGGGGGCCTCGGGGAAGTCGTGGGTAGTGAGGGGCATCGGCCCATCCTGGCACTCGCCGGGCGGCGGAATGCCGGGCGGTCGGAGGGTGCTGACCCGACAGGTGCCCGGCGGGCAGGGGCCCGGAGCCTTGATCGCTGAGAGCGAACACCCCGTGGGGAACAATCCCGGGCTCCCTTTCATTGAGTCGATGTAACTCAACTTGACTGCCGAAGGGGAGATCATGGCTGCTGAGTCCGCCGCCTTCACACCGCTCACCCTGCCCGTGCTGCCGCTCGACGACGAAGTGGTCCTGCCCGGAATGGTCGTCCCCCTGGACCTGAGCGACGCCGAGGTACGGGCCGCGGTGGAGGCCGCTCAGGCCGCCGCGAGGTCCGAACCCGGCAAGCCCCGTGTCCTCCTCGTCCCGCGCATCGACGGCACCCACGCCGCCACCGGCGTCCTCGGCACGGTCGAGCAGGTCGGCCGTCTGGCCGACGGCGACCCCGGCGCCCTGATCCGCGGCCGGGGCCGGGTGCGCATCGGCGCCGGCACCACCGGCCCCGGCGCCGCGCTCTGGGTCGAGGGCACCCGGGTCGACGAGACCGTCCCCGATCCGCTGCCCGGCCAGGTGGCCGAGCTGGTGAAGGAGTACAAGGCACTCGCCACCGCCTGGCTGCGCAAGCGCGGCGCCTGGCAGGTCGTCGACCGCGTCCAGGCCATCGACGACGTGTCCGCGCTCGCCGACAACTCCGGCTACTCGCCCTTCCTCAGCACCGAGCAGAAGGTCGAGCTGCTGGAGACCACCGACCCGGTCGCCCGGCTCAAGCTCGCCACCCAGCAACTGCGCGACCACCTCGCCGAGCAGGACGTCGCCGAGACCATCGCCAAGGACGTCCAGGAGGGCGTCGACAAGCAGCAGCGGGAGTTCCTGCTGCGCCGCCAGCTCGAAGCCGTCCGCAAGGAGCTGCGCGAGATCAACGGCGAGCAGGACGGGGAGGAATCCGACGACTACCGCGCCCGCGTGGAGGCCGCCGACCTGCCCGAGAAGGTCCGCGAGGCCGCGCTCAAGGAGGTCGACAAGCTGGAGCGGTCCTCCGACCAGTCGCCCGAGGGCTCCTGGATCCGCACCTGGCTCGACACGGTCCTGGAGATGCCCTGGAACGAGCGCACCGAGGACGCCTACGACATCCGCGGCGCCCAGTCCGTGCTCGACGCCGAGCACGCGGGCCTGGAGGACGTGAAGGAGCGCATCACCGAGTACCTGGCCGTGCGCAAGCGGCGCGGCGACCGGGGCCTCGGCGTGGTCGGCGGCCGGCGCGGCGGCGCCGTACTGGCCCTGGTGGGCCCGCCCGGCGTCGGCAAGACCTCGCTCGGCGAGTCCGTCGCCCACGCGATGGGCCGCAAGTTCGTCCGCGTCGCCCTCGGCGGCGTCCGCGACGAGGCCGAGATCCGCGGCCACCGGCGTACGTACGTCGGCGCGCTGCCCGGCCGGATCGTGCGGGCGATCAAGGAGGCGGGGTCCATGAACCCGGTCGTCCTGCTCGACGAGATCGACAAGGTGGGCTCCGACTTCCGGGGCGACCCGGCCGCGGCCCTGCTGGAGGTCCTGGACCCGGCCCAGAACCACACCTTCCGGGACCACTACCTGGAGGTCGAGCTGGACCTGTCCGACGTGGTCTTCCTCGCCACCGCCAACGTCCTGGAGGCCATCCCGGAGGCCCTGCTCGACCGCATGGAGCTGGTCCGCCTCGACGGCTACACCGAGGACGAGAAGGTCGTCATCGCCCGTGACCACCTGCTCCCGCGCCAGCTGGAGCGGGCCGGACTCGACACCGACGAGGTCACCGTCGACGAGGGCGCGCTGCGCAAGCTGGCCGGCGAGTACACCCGCGAGGCGGGCGTGCGCACCCTGGAGCGGTCCATCGCGCGGCTGCTGCGCAAGGTGGCGGCCCAGCACGAGCTGGGCGAGCGGGAGCTGCCGTTCACCGTCACCGACGCCGACCTGCGCGGCCTGATCGGGCGGCCGCACCACGTGCCCGAGTCCGCCCAGGACCCGGCCGAGCGGCGCACCGCGGTGCCCGGCGTGGCCACCGGCCTCGCGGTCACCGGTGCGGGCGGCGACGTCCTGTACGTCGAGGCGTCGCTGGCCGACCCGGAGACGGGCGCGGCCGGGCTGACCCTGACCGGTCAGCTGGGCGACGTGATGAAGGAGTCGGCGCAGATCGCGCTGAGCTTCCTGCGCAGTCACGGCGCCGAGCTGGAGCTGCCGGTGGGCGACCTCAAGGACCGGGGAGCGCACATCCACTTCCCGGCGGGCGCGGTACCCAAGGACGGCCCGAGCGCGGGCGTCACCATGACCACGGCCCTCGCCTCGCTGCTGTCCGGCCGGCTGGTGCGCACCGACGTGGCGATGACCGGCGAGGTCTCGCTGACCGGGCGGGTGCTGCCGATCGGCGGGGTCAAGCAGAAGCTGCTCGCCGCGCACCGGGCGGGGATCACCACGGTGATCATCCCCAAGCGCAACGAGCCCGACCTGGACGACGTCCCGGCCCAGGTGCTGGACAAGCTCGACGTCCACGCCGTCACCGACGTCCGCCAGGTGCTGGAACTGGCGCTCGCACCGGCGACCAACGGTGCGCGGCCGGAGGTTCCGGTCGCGGCGTGACGGACGCGGCCGGATGAGAAAGGGGACGGCCCGGATTCCGTGTGGAGTCCGGGCCGTCGCCGTACGCGTCGTGCGTCAGCCGTTCGCGAGCGCCTGGACGCGGTCCAGTGCGCCGTTGAACTTGTTGTGGTCGCCGACCGTCGGTCCCGACGACGTGTACTGCCACATCGTGTAGTAGCCCCAGCCGGCCGGCAGCGTGCCCACCGTCGAGGCGTACCGGGCGATCCACAGCGGGTTGTTCGAGGCGAAGCCGCCGTAGTTGCCGGTGCACTGGGTCCACCAGCTGGTCGCCGTGTAGATCACGGCGTCCCGGCCGGTACGGGCCTTGTAGGTGTTCAGGAAGTCGCGGATCCAGGTGACCATCCCGCTCTGCGACTTGCCGTAGCAGGTGGCGCCGTACGGGTTCCACTCGATGTCGAGCGCGCCCGGCAGCGTCTTGCCGTCCCGGGACCAGCCGCCGCCGTGGTCGACGAAGTAGTTGGCCTGGGTGGCGCCGCTCGTCGTGTCCGGGGTGGCGAAGTGGTACGCGCCGCGGATCATGCCGACGTTGTAGGAGCCGTTGTACTGCTGGGCGAAGTAGGGGTTGGTGTAGTACGTCCCCTCGGTGGCCTTGGCGTAGGCCCACTTGACGCCGCTGTTCCACAGGGTCGACCAGGCCACGTTGCCCTGGTGGCTGGAGACGTCGACGCCCTCGGTCTGGACGGCGCGGCCCGGTACGGGGGTGCCGTGTTCGCCGTCGTGGGCCGCGACGCCCATGCCCATGTGGGCGGAGCCGCGCGGCGGGACGTCGGCGGACGACGACGCGTCGGCGGGAAGGGTGAACACGAGGGAGAACGCGGCGAGCAGGATCCCGGTGACGGCGAAACGTCCGCGGGCCGATCCGGATCTGTGCACGAGCATGACGTGCCCTCCGATGGCTCGGTGGTGCTCGGTGGGGGTGCGCGAGTGGGGAGGACCCATGGACGACATGGAGGAACAGGATGGCGTGCGCATGCCATTCGGGGGTCCGGTGAAGACGCTACGCACGTAGAACCGGGGGTGGGAAGAGGGGCCGGAAGCCGCCGTTGGTCTAAGCCTGCGAAATACTTGGCGAGCTGCGGCGATGGCGCCCGGTGGCGGAAACTTTCAGGACCGGAAAATCGAGGCAGGGGCTGACGTGCACGAAGACGGGAACGGCGGCGGTCGCGGAGCTGAATCCCACCTGTCCGGCAGTGGTGTGAACCAACCGGAGTTCCTGGCCCTGGAGCGGGAGATGACGGTCCTGCTGCGGCGGGCCCGGGCCAACCAGGGCGAGATGGCCCGGGAGGTCCACCCCGACCTGGAGTCGTCGGCGTACGGCCTGCTGGTCCGGCTCGGTGAGTGCGGCGGCCAGCGCGCCACCGACCTTGCGGCCTTCATCGGCGTCGGCAAGGCCACGATGTCCCGCCAGCTGCGTGCGCTGGAGGAGCTCGGCCTCGTCGCCCGCGAGCCCGACCCCGCCGACGGGCGGGCCTGGCTGGTCAAGCTCACCCCTGAGGGCCAGGAACGCGTCGGCCGGGTCCGGGAGGCCCGCCGCGCCCGGTACGCCCGCCGGCTCGCCGACTGGGACCCGCGCGAGGTGACCGAACTGGCCCGGCTGCTGCACGAACTCAACCGGGGGATGGAGAAGTAGCACCGGCGCGCTCCGTCCCTCTCACAGCTCGGCGTGGACCACCGTCGCGTCGTCGTGCGCCTTGCCGCGCCCGAGGAACGCCCGGTCGCCCGCCGCGTCCGCGCGCTCCAGCTCCCGCACCCGGTCCACCAGGGCCTGCGCGCCCTGCTTGCGCACCAGCGCCAGGCAGTCCGCCCAGTCGCCCTCCCCGAACGTCTCCACCCACCGCGCGGCCCCGTCCGTCAGCGCCGTCAGCGACCGCACCCCCTCGCGCGGCAGCGTCCCCGTCACGGCCCGCGCCGCCACCCCGGGATCGGCCGCCGCCGTGAAGAAGCCGCCCTCCTTGTTGCGCAGCCGGGCGTCGATCATCGCGTCGGTCGCCAGGGCCGAGCGGGGCAGCCGGGCCAGCCGGTCGTCCAGGACGGGCGTGAGCGTGCCGTCCGGGGCCTCCAGGAGCAGGGCCGAGTCGGACAGCACCAGGTACTCGACCGCGGCCGGGGACCAGCGGGCGAGAACCACGGTTGCCTGCGGCGTACGCGGGTGAGAAAGGTCACAGGTTTCCGCGTGTGCCGCCGCGGTACGAGCGAGGGCGCGGGACAGCGCGTCGGCGAGGGGAAGATCCGGGAGTGAAACGGTCAGTTCGGTCAGTGCTCCACCCAGGCGCGCCGTGAACCAGGGCACGGAATGCAGACACCCCGTCGCGGTCCGGGGTGGGGTCACGCCGTCCAGCACGACGAGTGAACCACCTTGCCCCGAGGCCGGTAGTCCGACGCTCGCGAAGTCCTCGTTGGGCCGGTCGGCCAGGCCTGGTTCCGAGACGAGTTCCGTACGCATCCGGCCAGTCTGCACGACCCCTTCACAGCGTTCGCAAAAGGCTGGCACCTTCCGCGACTTCTCCCGGAATCGGCGAGGCGACGCAGGTCAGGCGCCGGATTTGGGAGGGAATTCCATCCTCCGGCGGCGCGCGGCGGCACATAGTGCCACCGCCCGTCGCAGACGTCCAACCGGCTCGCCGCGCGACCGTGCGGCACGAGCCAGGGGAACTTGCCCCTCAACTTCCCTTCGGGGTTCACTCCTTCGGGTGGCGGGTCGGATGATGCGCGCTCACCGCCCACCGGCACTGGGAGGGTCGGGAACCGGTGGGGGGCCTGCCCCGCTCACACGGTCTCCCCGCCCGACGCGCTGCCGGCCGGGGAACGTGCCGACGTCCGGCGGAGGGTGCCCGCGCCCCCGACCGGCCAGTTGACGGAGCGCCACCCGGGCCCACGGGTACACGAGTCAGGAATGCGAGCACCGGTGCAGAAGACGCGGCCTCGTCGCACAGGCAAGCAGACGGCCCCCGCGGGGAGCGCGGAGCACACCTCCGGCACCGCCGGAACCTCCACCCCTCCGCCGCCGCAGGCCCCCGTCGGCAAGGGCCGCCCCACCCACGTACGCAACCGCCTGATCGTCGCCGTGGCGGTCGTGGCAGCCGCCGTCGCCGGGGCCGGAGCACCGTCGGTCGTGGCCGCCTCCGGCCAACTGCACGACTCCCAGGCACTGGTGACGCTCGCCGAGCAGACCCAGGGCGCGCTCACCCTCGCCCACTCCCTCGCCGACGAACGCGACGAGGTCACCCCGTACATCGCGGCCGGCCGCCCCAAGTCCAAGGCGCCCTCCGAGCAGCGCAGCGCCCGCGTCGACCGCCAGGTCGAGGAACTGCGCGCCGACCCCGACACGCCCGCCTCCCTGCGCGAGGACCTGGACGCCGTCGCCGCGCTGCGCCGGGCCGCACTCACCGGCAAGAGCACGGCGCTCGAAGCCCACGAGGCGTACTCGGAGGCGATCACCGAACTCCACGCCCTGGCCGAGAAGCTGGGCGAGGAGATGCCGCCCCGCGCGGGCTCCGGCGCGTACGCGCTGGCCGAGCTGGACACCGCCGTCCAGCAGGCCGCCGCCACCCGGGGACTGCTGCTGGCGGCCCTGAACGTGCCCAGCACCACCCAGACCGTCATCGACCCGATCACCGGCCTGCCCACCGAGACGTCGACCACCTCGGACGCTGACGCCGAGCAGCGCGACGTGCTCTCCGCCGCCGCCCAGCAGGCCCGGGTCCGCTCCGACGCCGCCCTCGCCGACTTCCGCGAGGGCGCCCCCAAGGAGGCGCGGAGCAGCTTCGACGCCACCGTCGCCGGACCCGACGTCAACTCCGCCGAGAAGTACCTCGCCGGCCTCACCGACGAGCCGACGCTCTCCGACGGCGACCTGCGCACCAGCACCAAGCGGCTGGACGCCGCGCTCTCCGCCCGCGTCGACGCCATGCGCGGCGCCGAGGCCGCCCTGTACGAGAAGCGCGTCAAGGCCCTGGAGCAGCTGCGCGACGACGACGTCACCGCGCTGGAGATCCGGATCGCCGTCCTCGGCGCCCTGATCCTGCTCGCCGTCGGCATCGCCACCGCGCTGGCCCGCACCCTCACCCGCCCGCTGTCGGTCCTGCGCCGCGGCTCGGCCCGGCTCGCCGGCGCGGAGGACCCGACGGCCGAGGAGCCGGTCGCCTTCACCGGCCGCAACGACGAGTTCGCCCAGGTCGTCCGGTCGGTCAACGCCCTGCACACGCACGCCGCCACGCTCGCCGGGCGCGTCGCCACGCTGGAGTCCGACCGCAAGCACCTCGTCGGCCAGCGGCAGAAGATGGCCGACGCCCGCGAGGAACTGCGCGCCGAACTCGCCGAGTCCGCCGCCCAGCTGGAGGTGGTGCGCAAGAGCATCGGCTCCACCTTCGTCAGCCTCGCGCTGCGCACCCTCGGCCTGGTCGAGCGGCAACTCGCCGTCATCGAGAGCCTGGAGGAGCGCGAGCAGGACCCGGACCGGCTCGCCACCCTGTTCAAGCTCGACCACTTCGCCACGGTCATGCGCCGGCACAGCGAGAACCTCCTCGTCCTGGCCGGCACCGAGCACGTCCAGCACAGCGCCTCGCCGGTGCCGCTGGTCGACGTGGTCCGGGCCGCGGTCAGCGAGATCGAGCGGTACGAGCGGGTACGCATCGCCGCGCTGCCGCCGCACGCCCACGTGGCCGGGTTCGCCGCCGACGACCTCTCCCACCTGCTCGCCGAACTCCTGGAGAACGCCACCTCCTTCTCGCCGCCGGACCTGCCCGTCGAGGTCTCCGGCTGGCTGCTGGAGAACGGCGAGGTGATGCTCTCCGTCCAGGACGAGGGCATCGGCATGGCCACCGAACGCCTCCAGCGGCTCAACGCCCGCCTCACCGACTTCGACCCGGAGGCGCCGTACGAGCGGGAGGGCGAGGAGGGCGAGGACGGTCTCGGCCTCGGCCTCTACGTCGTCGCCCGGCTCGCCCATCGGCACGGGGCGCGGGTGCGGCTGCGGGAGCAGAAGCAGGGCGGCGTCGCGGCCGTCGTCGTGCTCCCGGCCCCCCTGCTCGCGGCGGCCCCGCCGGCCGCGCTGGCCCCGACCGTGCCGGTCTCCGACGGCACCGGCTCCTTCACCCTGCCCGGCGCCGACGCGGAGGCCAACTCCAACGTCCTGCACGGGCGGGCGGAGAAGTCCGAACAGGCGGCCCCGCCCGCCCCGGAGGACGCCGACCCCGACCCGTTGGTGGCGTCGGCGGAGGAAGCCGTACGCCGCGCCGGGGCGGACACGGACGCGTCCCCCGGCGAATCGGCCCCGGACACGCCGCACACGGAACCCGCCCCGGACACGCAGAACCGAGAGCCCGCGGACTCCGCGACGAGCAGCCGACAGACCCCGAGCCAGACGGCCCCGGGCCCGGAGCCCGAGCACGAGGAGACCACGAGCCGCGAGGCGACCGGCCCGGACACCGCGAGCCGCGAGACGGCCGGTTCGGACACCGCGAGCCGGCCGACCGCCGGCCCGGACACCGGGAGCCAGCCGACCGCCAGCCCGGACACCGGGAGCCGGGACACCCTGAGCCAGGCGGCCCTGGGCCCGGAGTCCGGGCACGAAGAGACCGTTACCCGCGAGGCGACCGGCCCGGACACCGAGAGCCGCGCGACGACCGGTTCGGGCACCGAGGGCCAGCCGACCGCCGGCCCGGGCAGCGAGAGCCTGGAGCACGACGGTCGCGAGGCCTCGGCCGTGGGACCCGTGGACGGGTCCGACCCGGAGCAGCCCGGGCGGGAGGCGGCACTCCCCACAAAGGGGGCCGCCCCCGGCAGCGACCTCCCCGACGACGCGACGATGGCCCTCTTCCTCCCGGCCCTGGCGGACCCGGAGAACCGGACCGAGCCCGCCTCCGACCCGTACGCCATCGGCCCCGACGCCCACGACCGCACGCCGGACGAGGGCGCGGCCCGGACACCGGACGCACCGGACACACCGGCCGCGCAGGCCACGCCGGTCGTTCCCGACCCCGTGGCCGCCCCGGAACCGACCCGCGCCGACGACCCCGCACCGGACCGGGCCGAAGCGTCCGACCCCGTCACCGACAAGGGCCTGCCCAAGCGGACCCCGAAACTCACCGCCCCCGCCGCGGTGCCGCGCCCGCGCACGTCGGGTTCCGTCGACGCCGACGCGCTCCGCCGGCGTCTGGGCGGATTCCGCCGGGGGGCGGAGGCCGGACGCCGGGACGTCGAGGCGGAGATCGCCGACCGCACCGGACAGAACCCGGCGCCGGACGCCGCGGCGGACACAACCGAAGAAGCCACGGGGGGCACTGTCGAGGAGGCAAGCAGTTGACCGCGCCCAGTACCTTCGGACTGAGCAGTGAAGCCCGCAATCTCCACTGGCTGCTGACCAACCTCGTCGAGGAGGTGCCCGGCATCCGGTCGGTCGCCGTGGTCTCCTCCGACGGGCTCCTGCTCCTGTCCTCCGACCCCGGCCGCAACGAGGAGGCCCGGCAGGTCCGCGAGACCCCCCGGGCGGGCCCGCGCGGTTCCGCCGCCGACCTCGCCACCGTCGTCTCCGGCGTCGGCAGCCTGACCGTCGGCGCCGCCCGGCTGATGGACTTCGGCACGGTGAAGCACACGATGGTCGCCATGGACGAGGGCAGCCTGTTCGTCATGTCGATCAGCGACGGCTCGCTGCTCGGCGTGCACGGCTCCGCGGAGTGCGACATGAGCGTCGTCGCGTACCACATGGCGCTCTTCGTCGGCCGCGCCGGCCACGTCCTGACCCCCGAACTCCGCACCGAACTGCGCAAGTCCCTGGAGTCGGAGTCGTCCGAGTCGTCCCAGCCGACGGGGAGCGCCCGATGAGCAGCAGTCCCGGAAAACCCGGCAAGAACGGCCGGGGCAACCTCCCCGTGCGCGGCGCCGACCGCAAACCGGCCCGCGTACGCCCCTACTCGCTCACCGGCGGACGCACCCGCTTCGGTCACGTCCTGCTCGTCGAGACGTTCGTCGGCGCCACGGCCGGCACCGCCGCGCTCGAAGCCGCCGAGGAGCGCAAGGAACTGACCAACGGTGGCCTCACCTCCCGCGTGATGCCGGAGATGCGGGCCATCGTCGAACTGTGCCGTCGGATGCGTACGGTGGCCGAGATCGCCGCGCTGCTGAAGATGCCGCTCGGCGTGGTCCGCGTCCTCATCAGCGACCTGGCGGACCAGGGAAAGATCCGTGTGTACGGCACCGGGACCGGCCACGGCACGGGCCGCCCGGACCGCGCACTGCTCGAAAGGGTGCTCAGTGGACTCCGTCGTCTCTGACGCCGCCGCGTTCGGCGTCCCCCCGCTCGTCGACACCGACGGGCCCGTGCAGCCCTGGCAGACGGATCCCACCCGCGCTCCGGTCGCCACGAAGATCGTCGTCGCGGGAGGGTTCGGCGTCGGCAAGACCACGCTGGTCACCGCCGTCTCGGAGATCACGCCCCTGCAGACCGAGGCGCTGATGACCGAGGCGAGCGAGGAGACCGACGACCTCACCGCCACCCCGGGCAAGCTCACCACCACCGTGGCCATGGACTTCGGCCGCATCACGCTCGACGACGACCTGGTGCTCTACCTGTTCGGCACCCCGGGCCAGCAGCGGTTCTGGTTCATGTGGGACGACCTGGTGCGCGGCGCGATCGGCGCCGTCGTGCTGGCCGACACCCGGCGTCTGAAGGACTGCTGGCCGGCCCTCGACTACTTCGAGAGCTGCGGCCTGCCGTACGTCGTCGCCGTCAACCACTTCGACGGCAGCGAGCTGTTCGAGGCGGAGGACGTGCGGGAGGCGCTGACGATCCCGGCGCACGTACCTGTCATGATCATGGATGCGCGCCGTCGGATCTCGGCCATCGAGACGCTGTTGTCCCTCGTGGGCCACGCGCTCGACGAAACACCCGAGTAGACGAACCCTCGTCCAGACGCCCTCGCTCAGACGCCCTCGACCAGGAGACGGAAACCGCATGCGGAAGATACTCGTCGTCGGAGCCGGCCAGTCCGGTCTCCAGCTCGCCCTCGGCCTGCAGTCGCACGGCTACGAGGTCACCCTGATGTCCAACCGGACCGCGGACGAGATCCGCACCGGCCGGGTCATGTCGACGCAGTGCATGTTCCACACGGCGCTCCAGCACGAGCGCGATCTCCAGCTGGACTTCTGGGAGTCCCAGGCCCCGAAGATCGAGGGACTCGGCGTCTCGGTTGCGGCCCCCGGCTCCTTCGACCCGGGCCCCTCGCAGCGCGCGATCGACTGGCTGGGCCGCCTCGACGGCTTCGCGCAGTCGGTCGACCAGCGGGTGAAGATGGCCGGCTGGATGGAGACCTTCGCCCAGCGCGGCGGCCAGCTCGTGATCCACGGCGCGGCCGTCGGCGACCTCGACTACTTCTCCCGCGCCTACGACCTCGTCCTGGTCTCTGCGGGCAAGGGCGAACTGGTCCAGATGTTCGGCCGCGACGCGGAGCGGTCGCCCTACAGCGAGCCGCAGCGCGCCCTCGCCGTCGCCTACGTCCACGGGATGGGCCCGCGCCCCGAGCACCCGGAGACGGAGGCCGTGCGCTGCAACCTGGTGCCCGGCGTCGGCGAGATGTTCATCATGCCGACGTTCACCACCTCGGGCCGCGCCGACATCCTGTTCTGGGAGGGCATACCCGGCGGCCCGCTGGACGCCTTCAAGGACGTCAAGGACCCCTCGGAGCACCTCTCCCTGACCCTGGAACTCATGGAGAAGTTCCTCCCCTGGGAGTACGCGCGGGCCACCAAGGTCGAACTGACCGACGCCGGCGGCACCCTCGCCGGCCGCTACGCCCCCACCGTCCGCAACCCGGTCGGCCGCCTCCCCGGCGGCGGCGCGGTCCTCGGCGTCGCCGACGTGGTCGTCGCCAACGACCCGATCACCGGCCAGGGCTCCAACTCCGCGTCCAAGTGCGCCGCCTCCTACCTCGCGTCGATCATCGAGCACGGGGACAAGGAGTTCGACGAGGCCTGGATGCAGCAGACCTTCGACCGCTACTGGGAGACGGCCCAGCACGTCACCAAGTGGACCAACACCATGCTGGCCCCGCCGCCGGAGCACATCCTCAACCTGTTCGGCGCGGCGACGCAGCTCCAGCCCATCGCCGACCGCTTCGCCAACGGCTTCAACGACCCGTCGGACTTCGAGAACTTCTTCTACGACCCGGCGAAGACCGAGGGCTACCTGGCCGAGGTCTCGGGCGCCGCGGGCGCGTAGGTTTCCGGCGGCCGGGCGGGGGAACACCCGGCAATCACCCGGCGGACACGCGCCGCGTTCGTCGCTGACTCCGATGCCGCCGGGCCGGGCGGACGACGTGCGGCGCGGCGACACCGGCGCACGGGTCCTCCGTCTCTCGCGGGCGCGGACACGCCCGCGGAGCGCATGGGCACGGCTGCCGTTTCGGCGTCCGCCGTCCGCGGGGCCGAAGTCACCGAGCGGGCCCCGAGGCCGCGTACCCCTCGTCCGACCCGTCCGTCGCCCCCGCGGGGAGCCTCGGGGGCGTGTAGCGCCGTACGGGCTCCCCGCCGGGGTCGGGCCGTACGGCGCCGAGCACCGGGTTGGCGGCGATCGGCGAGACCTTGACGTCGGCGCCGGGGCGGGGTGCCTGGACGACCATGCCGTCGCCGAGGTACAGCGCCACGTGGGTGGCCTCCGGGAAGTACACGACCAGGTCACCGGGGCGCAGCCGATCCAGCGGCACGTGCTCCAGCCGCGCCCACTGCTCCTGGCTGGTCCGGGGGATCGGGGTCCCCGCCCGCTCCCAGGCCACCGAGGTCAGCCCGGAGCAGTCGTACGACGCCGGGCCCTCGGCGCCCCACTCGTACGGCTTGCCGAGCTGCTCCACCGCGAAGCGCACCGCCCGGTCGCCCTCGGCGGACGGTTTGGCGTCGTCGCCGAGCGCGCCGGAGGCCAGGAAGCGCTCCTGCTGCTCGGCGATCCCGCTCTGCTCCAGCTCCGCCAGCGCGGCCAGTTGCTCGGGGGTGAGCGAGGCGAGCAGCTCCTCGACGGCGCGCAGCCGTTCGCGCACGCCGTCCCGTTCCCTCTCCTGGCGTTCGGCGAGGGAGGCCTGCCGGGCCAGCGCCTCGCGCGAGCGCCGGGCCAGCTCCTCGGCCTTCTTCTCGTCGCCCGCCAGGCGGCCCACCGTCTCGACCCGTTCCCGGGCCAGCCGGCCGATCACATGACCCTGGTCGATCGCGTGCTGCGGGTCGCGGGCCAGCAGCAGCCGCAGGTAGGGGGAGAGGTCGCTGCGGTTCTGGTACTGCTGCCGGGCCAGCCGTCCGGCCGCGCCGCGGCTGTCGTGCAGGGACGTGCGGGCCCGCGCCAGCTCTTTGTCCAGCCGCCGCACCTCGGCGCGCTGCTTGCGCAGGCGCTCCTCGGTGCCGTTGTAGGTCTCGGTGGCCCGCTCCGCCTCCCGGTACAGCCGCTGAAGGTCCGTCAGCAGGCCCGCCACGGTGCGGTCTTCGGTCGTCGCGGGTGCCGGTTCGGCGGCGGCGGGCACGGGCGCGAGGACGATCCCGGCCGCGAGCGCCGCCGTACACGCCAGACGCAACAGCCTTCCTGACACCTCATCACCTCCCGTGCGAGGCGGTGGGTCCGCCTCGCACGGCGAGCATGTGGCGGGTGCGCGGGCTTCGCGCGCCGAGTGTGCGCGGATCGGCGCAACGGGGTCACCCGTCCGCGTCGTCCGGCTTGCCGTGCGGCGTGGCGTCTGGATCGGCG
Organism: Streptomyces sp. KPB2; assembly: GCF_003950055.1. Taxonomy (NCBI): domain Bacteria; kingdom Bacillati; phylum Actinomycetota; class Actinomycetes; order Kitasatosporales; family Streptomycetaceae; genus Streptomyces; species Streptomyces sp. KPB2. The sequence continues at coordinate 2,768,753 of NZ_CP034353.1, read as the reverse complement.
GTCGCCGGGCGGTCCGGTTTCGACCACGGCCACTTCCGGTCGGAGCCCTTCCGGCCCGAGGGGTCGTACGTGTACTTCCACCGGGCGAACCGCAGCCCGCCCCGGGGGTCCCGGGGCTCCCTGCGGTACACGAGCACGGTGGGCGGGCCGCCGTCCGGGTCCGGTACGGGGATGCGGTACGTCTTCGGCGGGTGCCCGGTCATCCCGACCAGGACGGGCAGCACGCGTCCGTCCATGGGGCCGCCCTCGAAGGGGGTGTCTTCGCTCTTCACGGGACCAGTGTCGGCGATCGGCGCGGCGGCGGTGGCCGGCGCCGGGCCGGTGGCCGGCGTCCGGTGTCAGAGGTCCGCCGACAGTGCCTCGACCAGGGCCGCGGTCTGCGGGTCGCGGCGGGCGGTGACCGTCAGCACGGCGAGGAACTGCTCCACCAGCCACTCCCGCAGTTCGTCGAGGGGCGGCTGCTTGTCCTCGTCGAGCCAGATCAGCGAGGCCGCCTCCACCGCCGTGATCCACATCCGGACCGTCATCCGCAGCCGGGGGCCGGGCTCGGCGACGTCCAGGTGGCTCATGATGTGGTCGGCGGCGGCCCGGCGTACGCCGTCGACGATGCCCGAGGTGTGCGAGGTCTCGACCACGCTGCCGCCGCGCAGCAGGGCGCTGAAGCCGGTGTCGTGCTCGTCGACGAAGGCGAGGTAGCGATCCAGGGCGCGGGAGAGCCGGGCCAGCAGCGGGCCCACGCGGGGCTCGTCGAAGCACAGGCGCAGCTCGTCGGCGGCGGAGCCGAGCGCGGCCTCGTACAGCTGCTGCTTGCCGCCGGGGAAGTACCGGTACACCAGCGGCCGGGAGACCCCGGCCTGCTCGGCCACGTCGTCCAGGGAGACCTCCTCCGGGGGCCGGTGCGCGAAGAGGGCGAGCGCCGCGTCCAGCAACTGGAGGCGGCGCTCTTCGACGCTGAGGCGGCGGTAGGCGGGGGTGGAGGCCTGCGGATTCATGTCCGCAGGGTAACCGCGCGGCCCGGCGCCGCGGGGCGGCTGAGGGGCTTACGCCAGCAGCCCCGAGGACCGCCACAGCTTCCGGCCGGCGCCGCGCAGGACGCCGATGTCGTCCAGGAAGTCCGTGAGGCGCTTCGCGCCGGTCTGCATGATCTCCTTGCGGTGGCCGCTGGCCTGGACCTGGGCCAGGGCCTCCCGCTTGTCCAGGCCGACGTTCGTGTAGACCTCGGGGTTGATGAAGGCCTTGGAGAAGACGCGGGCGAATTCGCCGGAGGTGACCCTGGTGAACTCCTGCGACCACTTCGGGGCCGTCACCATCTGCCGGCGCAGCTCCTCACGGGCGTAGCGCACGTGCCGGGCCTCCTCCACGACGTGGATGCGCGTGACGCCCCGGATCAGCGGCTGGACCCGCTCGTCCGGGAAGGTCAGCCGCTGCATCCAGTCCAGGACCTCCTCGCCGAGCAGCGTGGCGGTGAAGGAGCCGGGCGTGGTGGAGATCGTCTTGAAGAGGCGGCCGAGGTGCTGGTGGACCGGGCTCACCGGGTACCACGGGGTCTCGCCGCGCGATATCAGCCGGGCGAACATCTTCGAGTGCCGGCACTCGTCCTCGATCTCGGTCAGCGCGTAGCGCACGTGGGCGCTCGTCGCCGCCTTGTCGTAGACGTGCCGGACCAGGAGCTGCATCAGGATCAGCTCGAACCAGATGCCGAGCGAGGCGAGCGCGGCGGCCTCGTGCTGGGAGAGCAGGATGCGCTGCTCCTCGCTCATCCGCTGCCACATCGGGGTGTCGTACAGCGACACCAGCTCCGGCGGCCAGAACCACTTGCCGTCCTCGAACGGCGCGTCCCAGTCCAGCTCCTTGTCCGGGTCGAAGGAGTGCTTGGCGGACGAGTCGAGCAGCCGTTCGGCCACCTGCTCCCGGTCCTTGAGCAGGCCGAGCGCGTCGCGCAGGCCCTCGAGCGCGTCGGCTTCCGTCAGGGTCGTCATGGCTGTGTCCCACCTCGTCGAACGGATCGTGTTACCCGCGGTCACTCCAGCGTGCTGCGTCTTATGAGACTGCGTGTCAGCAAGCTCGTCAATCCCCTGCGCGGAACTTGTTGACCACGAGTAAAGAAGTGAGACGTGTTCAGGTTCCTAGCGCGAGCAGCCCAGCCCCTCCGGCACCTCGCCGAGTACGGGCTCCGACGCCCCCGCCGGATAGGACGTCCGCAGGGTGAAGGCGTACGGCGTCGGTCCGTGGGTGCGCAGGTGGAGCAGCCGGGACTCGGCCTCCGCGACCGTCGGGCGGTGGCCCGCCGGCACCCACCACAGGGCCGTGACGGCCTCCGCCAGCCGCTCGAACCACTCGCGCCGCCGTGCCAGCATCTCCCGGTGCCGCCCCTGGTACATGAATGCCGTCAGCGCGTTCGCGTCCCGCCAGACCGTCAGGTTGACGATCAGCCAGGAGTCGCCGAAGACGGGGATGTCGGTCGCGTCGCCGCCCTCGCTCTGCAGGCGCCAGACGAAACCGTCCGCCGCGTCGGCGGACGCGTTCACCGGGTCGAGCGCGTCCACGAAGTCCTTCAACTGCGGTGAGTCCAGCGGGGCCTTGAGGCGGGCGATGTTGACCTGGGCGAGTTCGTACACGGCGTCGTCAGTCATGGACCGAACGTTAGGTCGGGCCGCTCGGGAGGCGGTACCCCCGTCTCATCCAGCGAGCACCGCCTCCATCACCCCCCGGGCGATCGGCGCCGCAAGACCGCCCCCGCTGATGCCCTCCCGGTCCGCCGCCGAGCCCTCGACCACCACCGCCACCGCGACCTTCGGCTCCATGTCCCCCTCGCCCCGCGCCCAGGAGATGAACCACGCGTACGGCGTGCCCGAGTTGCCGACGCCGTGCTGGGCGGTGCCGGTCTTGCCGCCCACGGTGGCCCCCGGGATCGCGGCCTTCGCGCCGGTGCCGTTGGCCACGACGCCCGTCATCAGCTCCTTGAGCAGGGCCGCCGTCGAGGGCCGCATCACCTCCCGGGAGGGACGCGACCCGGCCGCCGCCACCAGGCTGCCGCCCGCCCGCAGCGTCCGCTCCACCAGATACGGCGAGCGCACCTGGCCGCCGCCCGCCACCGCCGCCGCCACCATCGCCATCTGCAGCGGCGTCGCCCGGGTGTTGTACTGGCCGATCGACGACAGGCCCAGCTGCGCCCGGTCCACCGTCGTGTCGAAGGTGGACCGCGCGACCGGGAACGGGACCCGCAGCCCGTCGTCGTTGAAGCCGAAGGCCTCGGCCATCGCCGTCATGCCGCGCACGCCCACGTCCACGCCGAGCTTGGCGAACACCGTGTTGCAGGACCACTCGAACGCCTCCCGCAGCGAGGCGTCGAGGCACCCGTCGGCCTCGTTGGTGAGCTTCGTCCGCGTCCCGGGCAGGGTGTACGGGTCGGGGGAGCGGGTCGGTGCGTCCAGGTCGCGGATCACGCCCGCGTCCAGCGCCGCCGCCGCGGTGACCACCTTGAACGTCGAACCCGGCGGATAGGTCCGGCTCACCGCCCGGTTGAGCATCGGCTTGTCCGGGTCGGCGTTCAGCCGGTTCCAGGCGCGGGTGGCGGCCGCGCTGTTGCCGGACAGCAACTGCGGGTCGTAGGACGGCGTGGAGACCAGGGCCAGGACGCGGCCCGTGGCCGGCTCGATCGCGGCCACCGCCCCCTTGCGCCCGCCGAGCCCTTCGTACGCCGCCCGCTGCGCGGCCCCGTCGATCGTCGTCACGACGTCGCCGCCCGGGTTGTGGGCGCCCGTGACGTCGTTCCACAGCGGCAGCGGCGCGAGCATCGGGTCGGCGCCGGACAGCAGGCCGTCCTCGGCGTGCTCGAGGAACGTCGTCCCGTACGCCTGCGACGCGAAGCCGGTGATCGGCGCGTACATCGGTCCGTTCGCGTAGGTCCGCTCGAAGCGCAGGTGCTCGCCGGTGTCCCGGGAGCCGGTGACCGCCTTGCCGCCGACCAGGATGTCGCCGCGCGGCTGCTGGTAGCGGGCGATGTCGGGGCGGCGGTTGGCCGGGTTGTCGTCGTACTCCGGCTTCTGCACGATCTGCACCCGGGCCGCGTTGACCACCAGCGCGACCAGCAGCAGCGCGCAGAAGACGGCCGCGTGCCGGATGTTCCGGGTCACGAGGGCGTCCCGCGCCGGGCCGCGTGGCTCACCCGGATCAGCAGTGCCACGATCGCCCAGTTGGTGACGACCGAGGACCCGCCCTGCGCCAGGAACGGCATCGCCATCCCGGTCAGCGGGATCAGCCCGGTCACCCCGCCCGCGATGACGAACACCTGGAGCGCCACGATCGAGGAGAGCCCGACCGCCAGCAGCCGCCCGAAGGGGTCGCGGGCGGCCAGGCCCGCCCGGTAGCCGCGCTCCACCAGCAGCCCGTACAGCAGGAAGACGGCGGTCAGGCCGAGGAAGCCCAGCTCCTCCCCGGCCGTCGCCAGGATGAAGTCCGACTTGACGGCGAAGCCGATCAGCACGGAGTGGCCGAGGCCGAGACCGGTGCCGGTCACCCCGCCCGCCGCGAAGGCGAAGAGGGACTGGGCCAGCTGGTTGGGCCCCTGACCCGCCTCGATGGACGCGAAGGGGTGCAGCCAGTCCTCCACCCGGCTGTGCACGTGCGGCTCCAGCCAGCCCACGGCCACCGCGCCCAGCGAGGCCAGCACCAGGCCGACGGCGATCCAGCCGGTGCGGCCGGTGGCGACGTAGAGCAGGACCACGAACAGGCCGAAGAAGAGGAGCGAGGTGCCCAGGTCCCGCTCCAGGACCAGGACGCCGACGCTGACCAGCCACACCGCCACGATGGGGCCGAGGACCCGGCCGGTGGGCAGTTGCAGCCGCCACACCCGGCGGCCCGCGTACGCCAGCGCGCTGCGGTTGGCGGCCAGGTAGGCGGCGAAGAACACCGCGAGCAGCACCTTGGCGAACTCGCCGGGCTGGATGGAGAAGCCCTCGATCCGGATCCAGATGCGGGCGCCGTTGACCGCCGGGAAGAAGATCGGCACGGTGAGCAGGGCGAGCGCGGCGGCGACGCACACGTAGGCGTAGCGCTGCAGGACGCGGTGGTCGCGCAGGAGCAGGACGACCACGATGAACAGCGCGACCCCCAGCGTCGACCAGACCAGCTGGGTCGGGGCCGCCCGGTCGCCCGGCGTCTCCAGGTCGAGCCGGTAGATCAGCACCAGGCCGAGGCCGTTGAGCAGGACGCCGATGGGCAGCAGCAGCGGGTCCGCGTACGGGGCGCGCAGCCGTACCGCCAGATGGGCGAGGAGTGCGAGCACCCCGAGCCCGGCGCCGTAACCGGCGGCGCCGGGCGGGAGGGCGTCGTGCTGCGCGAGACCGACGTTGCAGTAGCCGAACACCGACAGCAGGACGGCCATCAGGATCAGCGCGAGTTCGACGCCCCGGCGCCGGGGGAGTCGGGCGACGGGAGCGGGGGTGTCCGCCTGTGCCACGGTGAGTCCGGTTCCGGTTCCGGCCTTGGTCATGTCCGGAACTTACCCAAATGGTGTGGTCTGCGCGCCGTCTTGCTCAGCACCAGCGCGGCGCGGGGCCGATGTTGTCGATGTAACGGGCCGCGCCCCAGGCCCAGGTGCCGTCCGTGAGGAGGTACCAGAGGGGGTTGCCCTGCACCTTGCTGCCGGGCGTCTTGCAGTAGATGGAGACGACCTCGCCCCGGCGGGCGTAGCGGATGACGTCCGAACCGCGGGTCGGCGAGGTGTGCAGCGCGAGCCGGTTCGCCGTCACGACGCCCCGGTAGCGGCCCTGCTCCTGGCGGTCGTCGCCCCCGCCCCACGCGTCGCCGCCGTTTCCGCCTCCGGTGACGCCGGACGTGGAGCCCGTCTCGCCGCCGCCCCAGTCGTCGTTCGCGACGGCGGGCGTGACGGCGACGGCGGTGGCGAGCGCGCCGGCCGCGAGGGCGGTGGCGAGGCCCCGGACCAGGGGAGAGCGCGAGGGCGGTGCGGACACGAGCGACATGGGAGTACCTCCCGGGAGCGAACGGGTTTTCAGGTGTCTTCGGGTGTCTTCGGGTGTCTTCGGATGACTAACCGCCACATTAGGAGCGCCCAGGACGCATCGCCCGCCGCACTGAGCCATCGGGGAAGGTGTCGTGGTCAGGGCTGCTGAGGCAGTGTCAGCCGGGCCAGCGCCCCGCCGTCCGGCGGGTTGGTGAACTCCAGCCGCGCCCCCAGCACCTCGGCCTGCCCCAGGGCGATGGTCAGCCCCAGTCCGTGCCCCTTGGTCCCGCCCTCGGTGCGAAAGCGCTGCGGCCCGTGCGCGAGGAGGTACTCCGGATAGCCGTCCCCGTGGTCCCGCACGGTGATCACCGCACCGTCCACGGTCAGCACCACCGGCGCCCGCCCGTGCCGGTGCGCGTTCGCGACCAGGTTGCCCAGCACCCGCTCCAGGCGCCGCCGGTCGGTCTCCACCCGCGCGTCCCGTACGACGACCACCCGGGTGTCCGTGCCCGAGCCCCGCACCACCCGCCGGGCCAGCGCGCCCAGTTCCTCCGGCTCCGTCGCCGGCCGTTCCCGCCCGCTCTCCAGCCGGGAGATCTCCAGCAGGTCCTCGGTCAGCGTGCGCAGCGCCGCCACCCGGTCCCGCACCAGTTCGGTGGGGCGGGACGGCGGCAGCAGCTCGGCCGCCGCGTGCAGGCCGGTGAGCGGGGTGCGCAGCTCGTGCGCCACGTCGGCGGTGAAGCGCTGTTCGGCCAGCAGCTTGCCCTGCAACGACGCCGCCATCGAGTCCAGCGCGGCGGCGACCGACGCCACCTCGTCCTGCGCGCGCGTCGGATCCTGCGCGCGCGGATCGCCGACCCGGGCGTCGAGGTCCCCGGCGCTGATCCGCCGCGCCACCCGCGCCGTCGTGTGCAGCCGGCGCGTCACCCGCGTCACCGCGAAGGCGCCGACCAGCAGCGTCGCCCCGATCGCCAGCGCCGACGCCCACACCAGCGTGCCGTCCAGACCGTCGATGGTGGCCTGACCCTGGGAATGGTCGACCCGCACCGCCAGCGCCCGGCCGCCGTCGGCGGGGCCCGCCGCCCACATCGTGGGGCGCCCCTCGTACTCGGCGACCATCGTGCCGCGCCGGCCCGACACGGCCAGCTCGCGCAGTCGAGGCGGCAGCCCCGGCGGATCGAGGCCGGCCCCGCGCCGCAGCGGGTCGCCCGCCTCGTAGGCCTCCGTGGCGTCCCGCAGCCGGGACAGGGCCACGTCACGCGCCTGCCCGACGGTCCGGTCGGTCACCGAGACGTGCACCAGGACGCCGAGCAGCGCGGCGAGCGCGCAGCACATCACGGTGATGAACACGGCCGCCCGCACCGCGAGCGGTCCGGCCCACCGGGGAAGGGCGAGCCTCACCGGGCGCCCGCCGGGGACGACGAACCGGAGGACGGCGAGGCGGAGGCAGGCGAGGACGAGGCTGAGGGCGAGGGGGACGGCGACGTGGACGGACGCTTCGTGTGCCGTCCGCCGTCGTCGGTGCGCAGCATCTCGTCGCTGGTCAGCAGCATGGCCCGCTGATCGGCGTCCCAGGTCCACTGCAAGCGGTACTCGTAGCCGGCCACCTCCGAGGGCGAACGCACGATCACCGTCCGCCCGGCCAGCTCGACCGCGCTCACGGCGTCCTCGTAGGACATGACCCGCACGAGCCGGTCCTTCTCGACGGTGTAGACGCGCACGGCGGTCAGCTTCTCCGGCAGCAGCCGGAACCCCAGGGTCATCTCGGGGCGCCCGTCGCCGGTCAGGTCGCGGTAGTACGGCCGCAGCACCGGGCAGCGGCCCTCCCCGGCCCCGTCCGCGCCGCAGTCCGCCATCCGCACGGACGTCTCGTGGTACGGCGCCTTCGCGCCCGCGTAGTCGTCCGGGTGCGCGGCGATCTCGGCCCCCACCGCGGCCACCGGGTCCGCCCTGCGGATGTCGCCGCCGGGCACGGCGACGCCCTCGACCACCGCGTGCTCCACCTCGCCGATGTCGTACGCCGGACTGGACGCCGGCGTCAGCCCGGGCCAGAGCCGGGCCGGATTCCGCGCGGCGGGCGTCGCCCCGGCGGCGCGCAGACCGCCGGTGTCCCCGCAGGCGGCCAGCGCACCGGCGGCGGCCGCGGTCGCCAGGAGCAGCGCGAGGGCGGCGGGGACTCGGGCGGGGCGCCCGCGGCGGCTCGGGGGCACTGCACTCCTGGGGTCCGGGACCGGCGATCGGTGAACGGCGATCGGCGTCGGCTCGGCCGCGCGGCAGCGGGCGTCGCCGTACGCGTTCTCGTACGGAAGGCCATTTTGCGTGCGCACGGGCCCGCGGGGCTACTCGGCCAGTTCCTCCAGCTGCCGCACGGTGGGCAGACCCGCCCGCAGATACGCCACGAACAGGTCGTTGTGCAGCGCCCACGGCGAGCGCCGGGAGCGGATCAGCCGGATCGCGTCCTCGGCGCCGCGGCCCCGGCGCATCAGCGTGTGCGCGACGACGAGACCGGAGCGGTTGTAGCCGTGGTAACAGCGGACGAGGACCTTCCGGCCACCGTCCAGCGCCTCGCCCGCCGCCCGGGCCAGCCGGATCACCCCGGCGAGCTGGGTGCCGTCCAGGGGGCCGTCGGGGATGGGCCACACATGGTGTTCGACACCCTCGTCCGGGCCGTGCCCGGGCAGCCGCAGCAGCGTCTGCACGAGGTCGAACTCGTCCCGCACCACGGCGAACTCCAGCCGCCCGGCCGCCGGCCGGAACTCGTGCCCGCCCATCCACAGCCCGGGCACGATCTCGTCCCACGGCCGGTCCGGGGCCGGCACGTCCGGACCTTTCCCACGGGTACGCAAAGGCACCTCCCCAGTCCCGCCCAGGGCCTGCCCAACTCCACCCAAAGGTATCCGGGTTCTTGCCCCGGCAGCACCCCTCCTGGTCCCATGGAAGGGGGTGTTGTGCGTGGACGGACTGCGCGTCGTACCGACCTGGCGGCACGGCCGGGAACGGCTCTACGTCTGCCTCCCGGACGGCGGGAACGTCGCCTGGTACGACCGTGAGGCGGCCCGCGTCAACCTGCTGAGCGACGACCGCAGGGACGAGGTCCTGCAGGCCCTGGCCCCCTTCCTCACCGGCCAGGTGGCCGTCGGCCCGCCCCCGGTCCCGACCCCGGCCGAACTGGCCCGGCTCTCCCTCCACCCGGACGACGACCTCGCCCCCAACCGCCCCGGCGAGGCGCTCCTGGTCGCCCTGGAGCGCGACCCCGGACCGGCGCACCGGCTGCGCCCCGACCCGCGCCGCCGCGCGCTCGCCGCCGAGCAGGCGACGGGGGAGGCACTCGACCGCCTCGACGGCGCCGGCTGGCACACCCTCCACTCCCTCCCGCTGCCCGGCGGCGACCGCGTCCACCACCTGCTGATCGGGCCCGGCGGCCTCTTCGCCCTCCACGTGCTGCCCGCCCGCAGACAGCGGGTGCGGATCGACGACCCCCTGGTGACGCCGGGCCGCCGCGCGCCGCTTCCCCTGCTGCGCCGGGTCCGCGCCGACGCCGACCGGGCCTCCTACGCCCTGACGGCGCAGGTGCGCCCCGTCCTCGTCCTCGTCGAGCCGGCCCACGTGAGCTTCGGCGTTCCGCCCCGCTCCGTGCGCGTCCTCACCGACGGGGAGCTGCCGGAGCTGGCCCGGACGGGCGGGATGCTGAAACCGGCCGACGTGGAGGCCCTGCACGCCGCGGCCCGGGACCGCGCCACCTGGGCCCGCCTCTGACCGGGGCCGGGCGTCAGGGCAGCTTCGCCGCCCGCCGCCGGTCGAACAGCGGCGCCAGCAGGTCCCCGTAGTCCGCCACCCGTGGCCCCACGTCCCCGGGCCGGAAGACGAACTGCTCCGCCCGCCCGCACCCGGCGACCTCGTCCCACGTCACCGGGGTGGACACGGCCGGCACGTCGCGGGCCCGCACGGTGTACGGGGCGGCCGTGGTCTTGCGGGCGGCGTTCTGGCTCCAGTCCACGAACACCTTCCCCGGCCGCAGACTGCGCGTCATCCGGTGCACCACCAGCTTCGGCAGCGCCCGCTCCGCCTCCACCGCCAGCGCCTTCGCGTACTCCGAGACCCGCTCCGAGGACGCCCCCCGCACCCCCGCCAGCAGGTGCAGCCCCTTGGCCCCCGAGGTCTTGGCGTACGCCTCGACACCGTCCGCCGCCAGCCGCTCCCGCAGCCACAGCGCCACCTCGCAGCACTGCACCACGGTCGCGGGCGCTCCGGGGTCCAGGTCGAACACCAGCCGGTCGGCCTCCCCGGGGTCGTCCGCGGTCCACTGGTGGGTGTGGAACTCGGTCACCAGGTTCGCCGCCCACATCAGGCTCGCCAGGTCCTGCACCAGCACCATCCGCGCCGGGCCCTCCGAGCGGGGCACCTCGGCCGTGGTGACCCACTCGGGCGTACCCGGCGGCACGTTCTTGGTGAAGAACACCTGGCCGTCCGGTCCGTCCGGGTACCGCAGGAAGGACACCGGACGGTCCCGCAGGTGCGGCAGCAGCACCGGGGCGGTCGTCGCGTAGTAGTGCAGCAGCTCGCCCTTGGTGAGGCCGGCCGCGGGATACAGCACCTTGTCCAGGTTGCTGAGGGCCACCCGCCGCCCCTCCACTTCCGTCATCGGCGCCATACCATGAGAATCTCATAGAACATGGACAAAACACCTGGAAGCGCCCGAAAGGAACGGTGCTGCACGTGCGATCCATCTGGAACGGCGCCATCTCCTTCGGCCTGGTCAGCATCCCGATCAAACTGGTGAACGCGACCGAGAGCCACGCGGTCTCCTTCCGCCAGATCCACACGGAGGACGGCGGCCGGATCCGCTACCGCAAGGTGTGCGAACTGGAGGACCGCGAGGTCACCCAGGCCGAGATCGGCAAGGCCTACGAGGACGCCGACGGCTCGATGATCCCGATCACCGACGAGGACCTGTCCCAGCTGCCGATCCCGACGGCCCGCACCATCGAGATCGTGGCCTTCGTGCCCGAGGACCGCATCGACCCGCTCCAGATGGGCTCGGCCTACTACCTCGCGGCGAGCGGTGCCCCCGCCGCCAAGCCGTACACGCTGTTGCGCGAGGCGCTCAAGCGCAGCAACCGGGTCGCGATCGCCAAGTTCGCGCTGCGCGGCCGGGAGCGCCTCGGCATGCTCCGGGTCGTCGGCGACGCCATCGCGATGCACGGCCTGCTGTGGCCGGACGAGGTGCGGGCCCCCGAGGGCGTCGCCCCGGAGGGCGGCGTCACCGTCCGCGACCAGGAACTGGACCTCGCGGACGCCCTCATGGACACCCTCGGCGAGATCGACCTGGACGACCTGCACGACGAGTACCGCGAGGCCGTCGAGGAGGTCGTCGCCGCCAAGGCCGCCGGCGAGCGTCCCCCAGAGGCCCGCGAGGAGGCGGCCCCCGGAAAGGTGCTGGACCTGATGGCCGCGCTGGAGAACAGCGTGCGGGCGGCCCGCGAGTCCCGGGACGGCGAGGAGGCCGGGCCGGCCGAGGAGGCCGAGGTCAGATCGCTGCCGCAGCGCAAGACCTCGTCCCGCCGGGCCCCCAAGGAGACCGGCGGCAAGAAGTCGACTTCCACGGCGGCGAAGAAGACGGCGGCGAAGAAGGCGGAGCCGAAGAAGTCGACGGCCAAGTCCGGCACGGCCAGGTCCACGTCGTCGTCCCGGGCCGGGTCCGCGTCCGCGTCCGCGAAGAAGACGGCGGCCAAGGGCACCGCCAAGAAGGCCGCGGGGCGCAGCACGGCCAAGGAGACCGCCAAGAGCACCGGCAGGAGCACCGCCAAGAAGACGGCGTCCCGCAGGCGCAGCGCCTGACGCCCGCCGTTGAGTCGCTTGTCCAGGAGCCGTTTGTTCAGGAGGAGGCGGAGGCCCGGGGTATCGCGGAGGGGGCGGGGTCGAAGACGGCGGGGCTCGCGGCGGCGGACTCGGTCGGCGCGAGGGACTCCCCCACGGACTCCGCGAGGGAGTCCGTGGGGGAGTCGGCGCCGGAGTCCGTGCCCGCGTCGATGCCCGTCCCGGAGCCCGTCCCCGAGTCCGTCCCCGCGTTCACCGAGGGCAGGGCGGGGCTCTCCTCCAGGCGCTGCCCGATCGTTTCGGCGGGGCCGCTGCCCGGGGTGACCGGGCCGGTGGACAGCTGCGACCACGCGGTCAGGGCGAGGGCGACCGCGGCGGCCGTGCCGAGCACCCGGCCGACCCGCCGCACCCGGGCCCGGCCGTCCAGCTCGCGCCAGGCAGGACCCGCCCACCGGTCCTCCGGACGCCACGCCTCGCCGACCGTGTCGGAGGTGAGGGAGGAGGGGGAGGAGGGGGAGGAGGAGCGGACCGGGCGGGCGGGCCCGCCGGCGGGGGGCTCCGGCTGCCGGCCGGGGAACCGGTCCCGTGCGGCGGGCTCCCTGGGGGCGGAGGCACGGATGGCGCGTTCGTCGTCCTCCAGGAACAGCCGCCAGACGTACTCGGGCACGGACGGCGTACCGTCCGGCTGGTCCGGGGTGTCGCCGCCGCCCGGTCCGGAAGCGGTCATGGTCCCGCTCTTCCTGTCGTCGGCCCCGGGCGGGCGAGGGCAGGAGGAGGGACGGCCCGCCCACCACCGGTCCCGGCGCCGGATGGTCATGGCCCGGCGGACTCCGTCGGCCGCCAACCCCTAAGAACGCGTGGGGCCCGGGGCCCGTTCCCCGCGCCGCCGGTCGTGACGCGGTCGTGATGGTGCCGGCGTGGGACGCCGGACTCGGGAGGCCGATCGGGCTCGCGCGGGGGGCCGGACTCAGGAGGCCGCCGGGGACGGAGTGGGCGTCGGGGAGGCGGTGTTCACGTTCAGGTCGGGGCGCGGCTTGAGCACCAGCACCTGTTCGCCGGGCTGCGGCGGGGGCGGGGTGACCTTCTCCCGGGGCAGCTTCGCCGGACCGGTCTGGTTGAAGGTGACCTGGTCGTACTCGACCAGGCCGGTCTTCTCCAGCACCGTGATGTGGTCCAGCACGGTGTCGTTGGCGAGGTCCGCCAGCTGCCGCACGAGGGTGTTCTTGGTGGACGCCCGGATCTTGGCGATCGCCGGGAAGATCTGGCCGTGCGTCACCCGCATGATGTTGACCGCCGCCGAGTCGAACTCCTTGCCGCTCTTGGCGTCCACCGTCGCCACGAACCCCTCCTGCTGCGGGGAGGCCCGGTTGGGCAGGGTGATGCCCAACTCGGGGGAGATCTCGCGGCACATCGCGTCGAGACCGGCGTGCCCGACGACCAGGTGCTCACCGGCCGTCTTCATCGCCTTCGTCGTACCGCGCTCCATCACCATCTCGCCCAGCGGGTACTCCCACAGCCCGGCGGCGCGGACCTTGACCACGAAGTCGCGGTCCGCCTCGGTGAGCGGACCGAACTTCGTACTGGCCACCACCCGGTTCTGGTTGCCGTCGGGCTTGTCCAGACCGAGCACGGCCGGGAAGGCCAGCGCGGTGAGGGTCAGGGTCATCGCACCGAACAGGACGACGACTCCGATCCTGCTGCGGGACAGGCGCATGGTGCCTCCAGGGGCGACGCGAGGAACGCGGGGACGCGCACGCGTGCTCGGGTTCGTGCTCGCGCGCACAGCGGTACGCCAGGAGGTACGGAAACGGCGGGCGGATCTATCACCGCTCCGGCACAAATCTCGCGGATCCCGGCGAGGGGCCCGCCGCCCCGCCGGTTCCCGCCCCGGTCCCCAACCCGCTTCCGGTCAGCCGATGTCGGCGCCGTACACGCGCTCGACCGTGATGGTGAGCAGCACCCGGCGGTCGGACACCATCGTCGCCCGGTACTCGTCCCAGTCCGGGTGCTCCCCGGACGCGGCGCGGTAGTACTCCACCAGCGCCTCGACCTCCGGCCCGTGCGGGTCGGTGCCCGGCCCGGTGAGGGTGGCGACGCCCTCGGCGGTGGCCCAGGACCTGCCGTCCGGGGCGGTCACCTCCAGCGTGGCCCGCGGGTCCCGGCGCAGGTTCGCCGTCTTGGCGAGCCCCTCGCGCGTCGACACCCGGATGACGCCGGCCTCCGGGTCGTAGGCGGGCATCACGGGGGAGAGCTGCGGGCGGCCGTCCGACTTGATCGTCGCCAGGACGCCGAGCCGGCTCTCGGCCAGCAGGGTACGGGGATCGAAGCGCGGTGTGGTGGTCATGGAGCGATCATCGCCCCGGGCCCCGCGGCCTGTCCCGCGAACCGTCCGCCGAACAGGCCCCGCGTGGACCGCTCAGGGCACCGAGGGGCCCCGTGGACCGCTCAGGGCACCGAGGGGCCGCTCAGGTAGTCGCCGTTCTCGTCGTACGGCCAGGCGTTGGCCACGCATCCCTTGAGGCCCTTGATCTGCTGCATCATCGCCGGTGCGGGCCGGCCGGCGCCGGGGCACGTCTCGTGGCCGTGGCCGATGCGGTGACCGACCTCGTGGTTGACGATCAGCGCCCGGTACTCGTGGATCGGGCCGTCGAACTCCGGGGAACCCAGCACCCAGCGCTTGAGGTTCACCACGACGTCCGTCCCGACGCTGCAGTTGACCTCGCCCCGGGTGAGCAGGCCCGCCGCGCCGCAGATCCGGTCCACGGTGCCCGGCGTGGCGATCTTCACCACGAAGTCGTACGAACCGCTGCTGACCAGCCGGAAGGAGTTGGTCCCGTCCCGGGTCCAACCGCGGTCGTCGGCGAGCACGTCGGATATCTCGGCGGCGGCGGCGCTCGGCCGGACGTCGATGCCCTCCTCGACCAGGACCTTGTAGCGGCGCACGCGACTGCCGGTGCCCACGGTCGTGCCGTCGGCTTGGGCGGTGACGAAGGTGCCGGGCCCGGTCGCCGGAATGGCGATGGTGGAGGGGGAAGGGGAGGCGGAGGGCGAGGCCGAGGGCGACGCGGAGGCCTTCGGGGAGGCGGACGGAGAGGGGGAGGAGGAAGCCGACGGCCTTCCCGTCGACGCGTCCAGGGCGTCCGTGACGTCGGCCACCTGGTCGTCCGTCACCGGCGGCCGGGTGTCCCGCCAGTACGCGACGGCGGCTCCCGCCGTGAGCAGAACGGCCCCCAGGGCGACGAAGGCCAGGACCGCGCGGGCGGGGCCGCGGCGTCTGCGTCTGCGGGAGCGGGGTCTGTGCCCGGCACCGTCCTGCCCGGATCTTCGGCCGGCTCGGCGGGCGGTGGATCGGCCCACGGTGTGCGTCCTCTCTTCTGGTCGTCGGGGCACGCACGGCGGACTCCGGTGTGCTGTTGTACCCCCAAGATCCAAGCGGACGCACGTGCGAAAACGTCACGGTTTCCGCCGTGTCCCTTCTCACGCCGGGATTCGATTGCTGAGGGCAACCGATCGGCCTCCCGGAACGTCTTCGTCGGGGTCACCCGGTTTCCGCCCGGTGACCCCGACGCGTGCGGGGAGGAACCGCCCTCGGCCGGTGGCGCGGTCAGCCGGCGGGCGTTCGCTCCCAGCGGTAGAAGCAGCGCGCCATCGCGTCCTTCGGACCGCGCCAGGTCGCCGGGTCGTACGCCGAGACGTACGGCTCGAGCCGCTCGCTGACCTGGCGGAACTCCGGGTGACCGGTCAGCCTGCCGATGGTGGGTGCCGGGTCCTCGTCGCTCTCGATGAGGTGCAGGTACACGCCGTCACCGAACTCGAAGAGACTGCGCCGGTTGACGCCCACCAGGTGCGGCAGTTCGCCGCTGTCGGACTCCGCGAACACCTTCGCGATGTCCGGTGCCGCGCCCGGCGCCATCCGGGCGACGATCAGTGTGTGGTGCATGAGGGTGCTGCCCTTCGCCGATGTTCGTACGGGTCAGTCGGCGAGCACCGACGCGGTGCGCCGCTCGCCCGCCGCCTGCTCGATCCGGTCCCGGATCAGCGCCATCTGCGTACGGGAGTTGCGGTTGATGTTGTCCGTCATCCAGGCGTCGTCCACGGGCGCGTCCGGCTTCATCGCGAAGTCCTGCGTCCAGCGCATGACGGTGCCCTCGGCGGTCTCCGCGTACTCCCAGACGATGTTCATGTACTGGAAGGGGCCGGTCTCGACCCGCTGGGCGCGGACGGTGCGGGTGACCGGGTCGGCGACCCGCTCGGAGACCCAGCTCCACACCTTGCCGTCGGCGTCCGGGTGCATGGTGAGCCGGAAGGTGACCTTGTCGTCGTCGCGGTCGAGGACCTCCACGGAGGCGTACTCGCTGAACAGCCGGGGCCAGTTCTCGATGTCGTTGGTCATCTTCCAGACCAGCTCCATCGGGGCGGCGATGGTGATCTCGTTGTCGGTGTGCCCTGCCATGTCACACTCCCGTCTTGAGGGCGCCGTTGACCAGCGTGAGGAAATCGGCGGGCGTCTTGCAGCGCTCGGCCTGCTCGGGCAGGCCCAGGCCGTACCGCTTCTCCAGCTCGGCCACGATGCCCAGCAGGCCGAGGGAGTCCAGGCCGAAGGTGTCGAAACCGTCGTCGGCCTGCTGCTGGAGGGTGACCGGGTCGACGTGCACGCCGGCGGTCCGCTTCATCAGCGCCGACAGCTCCTCGACGGTCACCTGGTAGTCCAGCTGGTCGGTCATGGTGTCCTCCTTGACTCGGGTTGGCCGGTCACGGTGTGCTCCGTGACCGTCGGTGGTCGGTGGTCGGTGGTCGGTGGTCGGTGGTGGGGTGCCGGTGCGGGCCGCCGGTGGTCCGGGGCGGCCCGTCGGCCGGTGCGTCGGTCAGCCGCCGGTGGGCGGCACGGCGCCCAGGCGCAGGACGAGCGCCGAGTTGGACCCCATGAGCCCGCGCGCCAGCACCAGGGCCGTGCGCGGCTCGGCGGGGCGGGCCCGGCCGGTCACCACGTCCAGGTCGTGACACACGTCGGCCACGTGC
Source organism: Streptomyces sp. KPB2 (assembly GCF_003950055.1). Classification (NCBI taxonomy): domain Bacteria; kingdom Bacillati; phylum Actinomycetota; class Actinomycetes; order Kitasatosporales; family Streptomycetaceae; genus Streptomyces; species Streptomyces sp. KPB2. The sequence goes on along the minus strand of NZ_CP034353.1, from coordinate 2,751,952 downwards.
GGGGTCGGCGGGATCAGCCCGTGCTCCATCGCGAGCACCGCCGTCGCCACGTCCAGCACCGGCGCGGCGCAGTACGCCCGCCCGGTCCCGGTCTTGGGCGCCGTGACCGGCACCCGCGCCAGGTGCGGGCCCAGCGCGTCGGCCAGGGCCAGCGCCTCGGCCCGGTCGGCCTCCGGGACCCCGAGGGCGTCCGCGAAGACCACGTCCACGTCCTCGGGCCGGCAGCCCGCCTCGGCCAGGGCACCCTCGATCGCGCGGGCCAGCCCCTCCCGGGACCGCTCCCAGCGGCCGGGGCCGGTGAAGGTCGCCGCGTGCCCGGCCACCGTCGCCCGCACGTCCGCGCCCCGCTCCCGGGCCGCGCCCTCCTCCTCCACGAGGAGTACGGCCCCGCCCTCGGCCGGTGCGAACCCGCAGGCCGCGTCGGTGAACGGACGGTAGGCACGGTCGGGTTCGGCGGCCGCGCTCAGCTCGGGGTACCCCAGCTGGCAGACGATCGAGTACGGGGCCAACGGCGCCTCCGTCGCGCCGCACACCACCGTGTCGGTGCCGCCCCGCACCGCCAGCGCCGCGTGCGCCAGGGCGTCCAGGCCGCCCGCCTCGTCGGCGGCCACGACCCCGCAGGGACCCTTGAAGTCGTTGCGGATGGAGACCTGGCCGGTGCTGGCCGCGTAGAACCAGGCGATCGACTGGTACGGGCCGACGTGGCGCGAGCCCTGGCCCCACAGGTTCTGCAGCTCCCGCTGCCCGAACTCGCCGCCGCCCGAACCGGCCGCGGTGACCACGCCGACCGAGAACGGCGAGTCGACGTCGGCCCGGCCGAACCGGGCGTCGGCCAGTGCGTGCTGGGTGGCGGCCAGCGCGAAGTGCGTGAACCGGTCGGTCTGGACGAGGAAGCGGTCCTCGACCGTGTCGGCCGCGTCGAAGCCGTGCACCTCGCCCGCGACCCGCAGCGGAAGGTGGTCGCAGCCCTCCCGGGTGACGGGCCCGAGGCTGCTCGTGCCGTCGGCGACCGCCTTCCAGTGCGCCTCGACACCGGTGCCGTGCGGCGACACCACGCCGAGACCGGTGACCACCGCGCGCCGGGGTCCGCCCTTGGTCCGTCCTGGTCCGCTCATCGCTGCCCTCCTTCACTGCCGCTCAGTACGACCGCGGACTGGAAGCCGCCGAAGCCGCTGCCCACCGACAGCACGTGCCGCAGCGTCCGCTCCCGTGCCTCGCGCGGCACGTAGTCCAGGTCGCACTCGGGGTCGGGGGTCGTGTAGTTGGCCGTGGGCGGCACCACCTGGTGGGCCATCGCCAGGACGCACGCGGCCAGTTCGATGGAGCCGATCGCGCCGAGCGAGTGGCCCACCATCGACTTGATCGAGCTCATGGGCGTCTTGTAGGCGTGCGCGCCCAGCGAGCGCTTGACGGCCGCGGTCTCGTGCCGGTCGTTCTGCTGGGTGCCGGAACCGTGCGCGTTGACGTAGTCGATCGCCGAGCCGTCGAGCCCGGCCATGTCCAGCGCCGTGTCGATGGCCCGCGCCATCTCCAGGCCCTCCTTGGTGAGCCCGGTCATGTGGTAGGCGTTGCCGAACGTGGCGTAGCCGGATATCTCGCAGTACACGTCCGCGCCCCGCGCCCGGGCGTGCTCCAGGTCCTCCAGGACCAGCACCGCCGCGCCCTCGCCCATCACGAAGCCGTTGCGGTCGGCGTCGAAGGGCCGGGAGGCGTGCTCCGGGTCGTCGTTGTTCGGCGAGGTCGCCTTGATGGCGTCGAAGCAGGCCATGGTGATCGGCGATATCGGCGAGTCCGCCGCGCCCGCCAGGCACACGTCGACCCGTCCCTCGGCGACCGCGTGATAGGCGTACCCGACCGCGTCGAGACCGGACGTGCACCCGGTGGAGACGGTCTGCACCGGCCCGCGCACCCCGAACTCCTCCGCGACCGCGGAGGAGAGGGTGGCGGGCGTGAACGCGCGTTCCAGGTGCGGCTCGGCCCGCCGGTCGTCGACGTCCCAGCGCGAGCCGCGCTCGCTGACCAGGACGTAGTCGTGTTCGAGCCGGGTGGTGCCGCCGACCGCCGTGCCGAGGGTGGCACCGGCCCGCCAGGGGTCCTCGCGGTCCATGTCCAGGTTCGCGTCCCGGACCGCCTCGGAGGCGGCGACGAGCGCGAACTGCACGTACCGGTCGCACCGTTGGACGGTGGCGAGGCCGAGCCCGTGGTCGGACGGCTCGAAGTCGCACTCGGCGGCGATCTGCGAGCGCAGGCCGGCCGGGTCGAAGAGGGAGATGCGGCGCGTCGCCGTACGGCCTTCGGACAGCAGCCCCCAGAACCGGGGCACGCCGATCCCGCCCGGGGCGACGACGCCTATGCCCGTGACGGCGACCCGTCGCCGGGTCATGACACCACCTCGGCCGCCGGGGCGGGCCGCTCGTGCCCGGCGCCGCCCGCGTGCGCGTGCGCCCCGTCGCACGGGAGCGCGTTGCCCTCCGCGTCCTCCGTGTCGACGTGGCCCAGCTCCGGCCGCGGGGCCAGCGGGCCCAGGTGGAACACGAGCCGCGCCTCGACGTCCCCCGCGTTGCGGAAGCGGTGGCGCATGTCCTGCGGGATCAGCAGCCCCTGCCCGGTGGCCAGCGAGTGCGGCACCCCGTTCAGGTCCACTTCGAGGGCGCCCTCCGTGACGTACACGAACTCCTCGGAGTACGGGTGGTAGTGCTCGGCGATGCGGTCGCCGGGCTGCACGATGGCCACGCCCATGAAGCCGCTGGTCGACCCGGCGGTGGTGGGCGTGAGAAGGGCGCGGAGGTCTCCGCCGCGGCGGCGGTTCGGCGCGATGTCGCCGAGGGAGACGATGCGTACCTGCTGGTCTGTCATGTCGTTCACTCCGGGGTGACGGGAGGAAGTGGGGGAGGAGAAGCCGGGCGAGGCCGGAAGGAGCCGGATCGGGGGGATCCGCGCGCACCGGGCGGGCACGCCGTCGGGCCCGCCGGCCGCGCGGTCGGGGGAGTGGTTCAGGAACCGGCGGAACGCCGGTCGGTCAGCGGCGTCATACGGACTCGCCCCAGCAACCGGGAGAGCGTGGCCGCCTCGCCCGGCGACCCGTCGACACCGACCGCGGCGGTGTCCAGCAGCCGCTCGGCGGCCGCGGCCCCCTCGGGCCCGTGCAGGCCCAGGACGGCGGCGGGCTCGGCCTGCGGGTCGCCGGCCACGTCGACGAGCCGTACGACGAGGTCGTCGCGGTGGAAGACGGTGGCCGCCAGCACGGGGCCGTCCGGGTCCTGTGCGGCGGACGCGTCCTGGCGGGCCAGCAGCCGGGCCAGCTCCCCGCCGGCACCGGCGCGCACCGGGTAGAGCAGCGCGAGCCGCTCGGTGCGCGCGCCGCTACGGTCGCCCGCAGCCGCGTGGTGGGCGGACGTCGCGTGGTGGACGGCCGGCATGGCGGCCCGGGTGAAGAACCGCCGGGCGGACTGCGGGTCGGCGAGGTCCCGGTCCTGCTCCAGATACGGGTTGAGGGCCTCCTCGACCGCCCGCACCCCGGGCTGCCGGGCGACATGGCGCAGCGCGGTCTGCAGGTCGCCCCGCACCTCCACCGCGCGCACGATCCGGTTGCCCTGCATGAAGAGCGAAGTGCGCAGCAGCCGCGTGGAACCGTCCACGTGGGCGTCGGGCGACACGTACTCGGACAGCAGCCGGGCGGTCTCCGCCTCGCTGCCGGGCCGTACGGTGAAGGTCAGCGCGTGCCGTACGACGTTGCCGCCGATCCGGGGCGCCGAGCGCGGCTCACCGGGCGCCGGCTGCCCGCCCTCGGTCTCCCGCAGGACGCTGTAGCGCAGCGAGTGGGTGTCCCGGACGCAGGTCGCCAGCGGCTCGACGGTGTCCAGGTGCTCGTCGCTGTTGACCCAGGCCAGGAAGGGCGCGGCGCTCTCCCACTCGCTGGTCAGCAGCCACTGCGTCGGGTTCTCCAGGGACTGGCAGAGCTGGTCGCTGACGTGTCCCGGAACGGCGGCGACCCGGTCGCGGATGCGCTCGTAGGCGTCCAGGAACTCCTGCTGCATGCCGTCGTGGACGTCCAGCATCAGGACGACCCGTACGCGGGAACCGTCGAACGCGGATATCGACACGCCGCCCGCGTCCGCCGCCACGGCCCTGGTGCCTATGGCGTGCGTCGTGTCCGTGGCATTCGTGGCATCCGCGGTCGGGGCATCCGTCGCAACGACGGGAGAGACCGTCATCCGGCCCACCTCTTCTCGGGGTCTTCCTCCTGGACTGGGGCGAACGTCGGCGGCGCCCACCGGGCGGGCGGGGCGCGACGGCCGCGTAAGCACGATCGTGAGCCGTGCCCGCGGGGTCCGCGAACCAGGAGGGTTAAGCGGGTGAAGCCTGCGCCGCGGCGGGCCCCGACGCGCCGTACGGGGCATGCATGAAGGCCCCGGCGCACACCTGTCGCGGGCCGCGCCCGTCACTCGCACGGGACTGTCGCGGGGCGCGCGTGTCACGGGATGCGTCCGTCACCCACGTCCCTCATCCACGTATGTCACTCACGTCTGTCGCAACGGAGGACGAGCAACCATGAACGAAAGAGCCGACCGGTCCGGCGGAGCCGCCCCTGGGGCCGGCCGGACCCACCGCGTCCCGGTCCTCGTCGTCGGCGGGTCCCTGGTGGGCCTGTCGATGTCGGTGTTCCTGGGACGGCTGGGCGTCCGGCACACCCTGGTCGAACGCCACGCCGGCACCTCCATCCACCCCCGGGGGCGCGGCAACAACGTCCGCACGATGGAGATCTTCCGGGTGGCCGGCACCGAGCCCGACATCCGCCGGGCCGCCGCCACCCTCGCCGACAACCACGGCATCCTCCAGACGCCCACCCTGGTCGGCGACGCGGGGGAGTGGCTGTTCAAGCAGATCGACCCCGGCAACGGACTGGCCCGCTTCAGCCCCAGCTCCTGGTGCCTGTGCAGCCAGAACGACCTGGAACCCGAACTCCTCACCCACGCCGTCAACCTGGGCGGCGACCTCCGCTTCGGCACGGAGCTGCTCTCCTTCGAGACGGACGCCGACGGCGTGACGGCGATCGTGAAGAGCCGGGAGACCGGCGAACACACCACCATCCGCGCCGACTACCTGGTCGCCGCCGACGGCCCCCGCAGCCCCGTCCGCGAACAGCTCGGCATCGGCCAGAGCGGCCCCGGCGACCTCTTCCACAACGTCAGCATCACCTTCCGCTCCCGCCGCCTCGCCGACGTCGTGGGCGACCGCCGCTTCATCGTCTGCTACCTGACCGACGAGAACGCCGACGGCGCCCTCCTGCCCGTCGACAACCGCGAGAACTGGGTCTTCCACGCCCCCTGGCACCCCGAACAGGGCGAAACGGTGGAGGACTTCACCGACGAGCGCTGCGCCGCCCACATCCGCCGCGCCATCGGCGACCCCGACCTCGACGTCGAGATCACCGGCAAGGCCCCCTGGCACGCCGCCCAGCGCGTCGCCCGCAGCTACCGCTCCGGCCGCGTCCTGCTCGCCGGCGACTCGGCCCACGAGATGTCCCCCACCGGCGCCTTCGGCTCCAACACCGGCATCCAGGACGCCCACAACCTCGCCTGGAAGCTGGCGGCGGTACTGGAGGGCTGGGCGGGCGAGCCCCTCCTGGACACCTACGACGCGGAACGCCGCCCGGTCGCGGAGGCCACCAGCGCCCGCGCCGCCCACCGCTCGGTCGAGCACAGCCACCCGGGCTTCGCACCGCCGCCGGGGATGGGGGGTGGCGGCCCGGGGGGCGGGGTGCCTGGCGGTGCGCCCCGTGGCGGTCCGGGGGGCGGGCCCGGGGGCGAGGGTCCCGGCGGTGCCCCTCGGGGTGGTCCGGGCGGTGCACCCGGGGGTGGCGGGCCCGCTGGTATGCCTGGCGGTGCTCCCGGGGGTGGTGGTCCCGTCGGTGCTCCTGGCGGTGTTCCGGGGGGTGGCGGTCCCGCCGGCACGCGTGGCGGTGCTCCCGGGGGTGGTGGTCCCGCCGGTGCTCCTGGCGGCGCCCCGGCCGGTCCTCCCGGCGGCCCGCAGCGCGGCATCCTCAACGTCGCCCTCGGCTACCGCTACCCCCAGGGCGCGGTGGTCGGCGCCGACCCGGCGACCCCGGTGGTCCCCGAGGGCCTCGACCTCACCGGCGCCCCCGGCAGCAGGGCACCCCACCTCTGGCTCCGCCGGGGCGAGGAGCGCCTGTCCACCCTGGACCTGTACGAGGACTCCCTCGTCCTGCTAAGCGACGCGGCCCAGCCCACCGGCTGGCACGAGGCGGCGACCGAGGTGGCCGCGGCGCTGCACGTCCCGCTGAAGCCGTACCGCGTGGGCGGCACCCCCGGCGCCGACCTGGTCCCGGACGACGAGGAGACCGACTGGGCCCGGGCCCACGGAGTGACCCGGGGCGGCGCGGTCCTGATCCGCCCCGACGGCTTCGTGGCCTGGCGCTCCCCGGGCCCCGCCCCCGACCCGGAGGCGATGCTGCGCCAGGTGGTGGGGACGGTACTGGCGCGCGCCTGAGGCCCGCACCGCTCGGACCCGCGACGGCCCGGCCGGCCGACGACTCGGCCGACCGGCGTCTCCACGGCATTCCCCACCGTCACCCCCGCGTCCGGTGGAAGGCGAGGTACGCGAACCCCTCGCCCTCCCGGGGCGCCCGCGTCCAGGACCGGGTGGTGAAGGTGGGGAGCCTGCCACGGGTGAGCGCGAAGCGGGGCAGGGAGAGCCCGAGTTCGCCGTGCAGGGCCTTCAGCGCCCGCAGATGCCCTTCCTGCCCGGAGTCCCCCGGGCGGAACAGCCGGTCCGGATCCAGGGCCTCGGGTATCGCACCGGACCGCTCGACCTCCGCGCCCCACAGGGTGAACGCGTACAGCTCCTCGCCCCCGTCGGCCACCGACAGATGGAACGCGTCCGGCCGGCCCCCGGCGGACGCCTGCCCCGGCTCGCACCACACCACCACGGCGCGCCCGCCGGCGGAGGCGTCCGCGACCGGCGACCGGAACAGCTGACTCATGTGGTGCAGGCCGTACCCGTCGAAGGCGAAGGACCACGCCCCGTCGGCCCGCCCGACGGCGACCACGGCCCGGTCCTCCCACAGTTCCACGCCCTCGTCCTCCCGCTCGTGCGGCCTGCGCGCCGACCGGGCCACGTCGGACGGCCGTACGGGACCGCTCACCGCCGCACCCTCCTCCCCGATCAGCTCGGGCAGCCGCTCGGGCCCGATGCCCTCGACCCAGACACAGCGGTAGGCACCACCGAACGACCTACGGAACCCCTCGGGCTCCGCCAGCCACGCGAGCCCCGGCGGATCGAGATCCGGCACCGGCTCCGGGGCCGGCCCCGGCTGCCCGCCCCGAGGCGTCGCCAGCACCTCCCGCCCCCGCTCCGGGGTGACCAGCGGCCCCAGCACCGGATCGGCGAGCAGCCCGAGCGGAACGACCAGCAGCGGCCCGGGCTGCTCCCACGCCGGAAGCGCGTCCCGCAGTACCCGCCACGCCGCGTCGCACGCGCCCCACCGGGCCGCCTCCCGAGCCTCGCCGACGGCCCGCCCCCAGGCACCGGCGGGCGCATAGCGGTAGGTCCCGTCCCGCACCGCGCCCAGCACCGCCTCGGCCGCCTCCCGCCCGGCGCCACGGGCGGCCATCATCCCCAGCCAGTGCTCGTCACCGCCCAGCCGCCACTGCTCCCGAGCCGGCCCCAGGGCCTCCACGGGCAGCACCTCCGGCAGGTAGCGCCGGTCGGCCACCAGACCGCCGTAGCTCCGGGAGTGGCCCGGAGCCAGGAAGTGCCGTATCTGGCCCAGCAGATCGGCACTGTGCGGCCGCCCGAACTCGGCCGCCTCCTCCAGCAGCGGTACGGCCTCCTCGTACCGACCGCGCAGGACCAGCACCCGCGCCCGCTCCACCCGGGCGTCCTGCTCACGCGTGGTCGCGTTCACGAAGTCGGACCGCTCGGCGCGGGTGGCGTGGAAGTGGCGGTACATGGCCTCCATGTACGCCCGGAACGACGGGTACCGGTCCGGGAACTCACCGCCCCAGCCCTGGTACACGTAGAGCGCCCACTCACCGTCCTCGTCCCGGTCCCCCGGATCGAGCAGCGCGTACGACGCGTCGGAGTCCGTCTCCAATTGCAGCGCCCGCCGCCACATCCCGGCCAGCAGGACCGCCTCGCGCGGCGGGTCGTCGTCCAGGAACCCCTCGTACACGGACGTCATGTCGTACGGATCCCCGAACCAGTCGATGTCCGCGACACCGCCGAGCCGGTACACGCCGGCCATCTGATCCACGTACCACCCGTCGCTCACGGCCAGGAACTCCCGGTACGACGGCGGCAACCGCCGTCCCAGCCGCTTCTCCGCCGCGACGATCGCCGCCTCACCGGCCGGGTCCCGCCCCAGGACGACGGACCCGGGCCCGCCGTCCTCCTCCTGGTCGGGCCGGGGCATCCACTCCTCCTGCCAACGCTGGAGGAATTGACGCCAGTTGAAAGACCCGTTGGTAGAAATACCGCTCATGCCCGCATGCTGCCACCGGCCACCGACAGCGGAGCCGTGAGTCACCCCTGGGACTCCGACAGACCGGACACCTCGTCGACGAGAGGCTGGACCCGGTACGGAACGACCGGACTCAGCGCAACGACCGTCGTACTGCGCCGCACACCTGGCACCGCGAGCACATGGTCGATCACTTGCTGGACGTGCTGGTTGCTGGTCCCGGCGATACGGCACCAGATGTCACCGGGCCCCGTCACGATATGGGCCTCGAGAATCTGCGGAACGGCCCGCAGCCGCGCCGCGATGGCCGCACGGGCCGGCTGGTCCACCTCGAACGTCGTGAACGCCTGCACCCCGTACCCGAGCGCGGCGACGTCCACGTCCGGCCCGTACCCGGTCACCACACCGACGCCGGCCAGCCGATCGAGCCGCGCCTGCAACGTACCGCGGGCGACCCCGAGTTGCCGCGCGATCTCCAGCAGCCCGTCCCGCGGACGCTCCCGCAGCAGCCGCAACATCCGCCCGTCGAGCAGATCGAGCCCGCGCCGTGCCACCACCGTAGAACCTGCCGATCTGCCACCGAAGAGGCACTCGAAAGCGTCTTCTCCTGCCAAATAAGCACCCGACCGAGGCCTCTGTTGCCTATCCGACACGCGCTGCCTCACCCTAAGTGCTCCCGTCCACGAGGAGACCCGTGAGCCCCATGAAACCGGTGAGACCCGTGAGGCAGCACACGCACCCGTTCATCCCGTACCGGCCGACGCGCTACGACGAAGCCGAAATGCTCCGCCGGGGCAGGGACTTCGTCTCCTTCGTCGACCGCCGACGCAGTGCGCGCTTCTTCAGCGACGAACCGGTCCCGCGCGAGTGCGTCGACCTGGCGATCGCCGCGGCCAACACCGCACCCTCCGGCGCCCACTTCCAGCCCTGGAAGTTCGCCGTGATCGGCGACGCCGAGACCAAACACCGCATCCGGATCGCCGCGGAGGCGGAGGAGCGGGTCAACTACGAGGGCGGCCGCATCCCGCCCGAGTGGCGTGCCGCACTCGCCCGCCTCGAAACGGACTCCGACAAGAGCTTCCTCGACGTCGTGCCGTGGATCGTGGTCTGCTTCGCCGAGAAGAGCACCGCGATGCCGGACGGCTCGCTGCGCAAGAACTACTACGTGAACGAGAGCGTCGGCATCGCCTGCGGCCTCTTCATCACGGCCCTGCACACGATGGGCCTGAGCACCCTCACCCACACCCCGAACCCGATGGCCTTCCTCACCAGAATCTGCGAACGCCCCACCAACGAACGCCCGTACATCCTCTTCCCCGTCGGCTACGCATCCCCCGACTGCGAGGTCCCGGACCTGACCCGAAAGCCCTTGACGGAGGCGATCGCCGAGGTCCCGCACCCCGGAGCGTGAGTTGCCTCGCAAGATGCCTGTCAGCGCGCCGCACCGGAGCCTTCCAGCTCGCGCAGGCAGGCCACTGCCTCGGCAATCCGATCCTCGCCGAAGACCCGTATCCCCGCTCGTCTCAGCAACGCCGTGGTGACACCCTGCCCCGGCACCCACGCCCCCACGAAGCGCCCGTCATAAACACGAAGCGACCCGCAGGACGGACTGGACTCCTTCAACAACGCCACACGAACCCCGGCTCCCCGGGCGGCCTCCAGCGCAAGACGAGCCCCCCGAACAAAGTGCCGGCTGACATCCTCCCCACCCTCGGTGAGCACCCGGGCAACACCGTCCAGCACGTCGGCCCCGTCCCCACCCACGATCTCCGCCGCCGGCCGAGGCACGGGCAACCCACCGGACACCTCGGGACAGAAGACAACGACCCGCCCCTCACTCCGCCACCGCCCGACGACCTCATCCCCGACCGGTTTGGCACCCCCGTCATAACGCACGGGCCTACCCAGCAAACAGGCACTCACCAAGATCCGCTCCACCACGCCAGGCTACGAGCCCGGCGCCCGTCCTCGCCCTGAGCGCAGTCAGAAGCCTTCGACAGCCACCGCACCCGACTGCTGTGCGCGGGTTCCGAAGGGATTGTCGATGACGTACCGCCACCGGCCGTCCGAACCGCGCCGCGCAACATCGGTGGCAGTGCCCTCGACGTGCACGGCCTGCCCCTCCCGGCCGATCCCGTCAATGACCCAGTCGACGATCAGAAGCGCCACGTCACCGCTGCGATACACGTGCCGCGGATGGACCGAGATGGGAACTCCGAGCCTCTGCAGGCGGCCGTTCGCGGCGTGCGACTCCGGCCCGGTCACCGGCGTTCCCGGCTGCGGAACCAGCACCGCCGCGTCCTCGTACACCTGCGCCAACGCAGTGGCGTCACCGCTGTTGAACCGCTCGGCGAACACGGCGGGCACCTCTTCAGGGCGATCGGCCAAAGCGCGCATGATCGACACACATCCTTCCAAGCCGGGAGAATCGAAGTGCCCCACACGCTAGGAGGCGATCTCGTGACTCACCCAACGGTTGGTCACCCCGCAGGACTCCCCGACGACCCACGTGCCGACGTCACCGCCCCCACGCCCGAGTGCCCGGTGGAGATCACGCTGGCGGCCCTGCACGGCCGTTGGACGACGCTGGTGATCCGCGAGTTGCTGCGCGGCGACCACTCCTACAGCGAACTCCGCGCGGCTCTGCCCGTCATGTCGGACAAGGTGCTGTCCGACCGGCTGGCCCACCTCACCCGGGCGGGAGTCGTCGACCGCGACCGCCGCCCGGGCTGGCCCCCACGCGTCCGCTACACCCTCACCCCGAACGGCCACCGCCTGGGCCCGGTCCTCCAGGCCCTGTGGGACTGGGGCGCGCACCCCCCGACCCCGGCCGGCGAAGCAGATCCGAGCCGCACGACCGGTTTTCCGAGCACCCGGCTGCGGACGTGCGAAGACGACCCCAGCCCCAGAGCTTCCGTTGGGGACGAGGTCTTCGGACAGTGACATATGAGGTTGCAGCGATGGCCTGAGCACGTTGCTCGACGGCGGATGGCGCGAGCGCAGGAGGGCAGCATGGCTCTTCGCCGGGACAGGCAGCCGTGAGGCCCTCGTGCCGCAGGGCCTCCGCCGGCGCACAGCACGAGGCCTCTCAGCCTGGGAAGCGGAACGCTCCATGAGCGGTGGGCGATCGGACCTCGGCCGCAACGGCCGCTGGATCAAGAAGACCTGCACTGTCAGTGCTGTCTCTTACGCTCCGTTCCTGAAATGCGGCGAATGGAGAGGAGACGCGGATGGGCGGCAACGCATGGACCCACACGGGCCCATATCAGCGTGATCTGGAGGTTGCCTTCCGGCAGGCCCAGGAAGACGAGCTGGCGCGGGACAACTACGGCTTCGAGGGGCGATCAGTCGAGGAACTGTGGCAGGACCGGGAATGGCAGGAGTACATCTTCACCGGCGGCACGGGCACCGTACTGGACTTCCCGGCCATGATCGAAGCTGCGGAACCCCACGATGGCCCGTTCCTGCGCCCGCTGACCGACGACGAGGTCCGAGCGTGGGCCCCTGACGGCAGGCCGACATACGAGCAGTGGGACGCCGCGCTCGACTCCGAGCACCTGGACTTCCCGGGCCGGGCCCAGGGCAACTGCACGGTGCTCTACCGCAACGGCAGGCCGGCTCAGATCGGCTACTGGGGAGTCACCGCCGACTGATGCCCCAAAACCTCCTGTGACGTGGGACCGTTCCGTATGGATGGAGTATCAGCGACACCGCGGCGTCAGGCGCCCGTGCGAGCCGCGAGTGCCGGGATCGCGGCGATCTTCTCTGCCGTGAGGGCAGACCAGTCGACTCCGGACGGTCGATGAGGGTTCGGGCAGATGATGGTTTCTTCGGGCGTCACGATCAGGTCGACGCCGACGTCGTGCTCAGTGGTGGGGATCAGGGTGCCAGTCACCTGGAGCCGGTGGACGGTGGTGACGACGACGGTCTCCGGTGTCACCAGGCCGGCCTCGGTGAGCAGGGCGAACTCGATGTCGGAGTAGCCGGCACCCTTGCCGATGCGGGCGCCGTCGCGATTGACGGCCACGCTGCCCAGGATGATCAGGTCCAGTGGACGGAGGGCGTCGACCTCGACTGTGGGGGCCACGGCGGCAGCGGTGCGGCTGGCCGCGGCGTCGACGGGTGGGACGGTGAGGGCTGCCGGGTCAAGGAGGTAGAAGGGCTTGAGGGTGGCCAATTTCGGGACCGCCATGTAGACGGTCTTGCCTTCCTCCAGGGCCCTTGCTCTAACCGGGAGTTGCGCCTTGTCCGGTACGGCTTTGACGATGGTCGCACGCTGCCAGGCGGGGAGTGCCGCGAGTCGGGCCGCAGCTTGCCCGGCGCCCTTGAAGTTGGGGATGCGGCCGTGAACGGACGCGTCGTGCACGGCGTCCGCGGTGGTCAGGGCATCCCAGACCTGTGCGCGTACCGCCTGCTTGGCGTGGTCCAGGGAGTTGGCTGCCACCGGCGTCTCCTTCTCTTCTCCGACCTACGCTGCCGTCATCAGGCCGAGCAGTCTGTCGTGGACCTCCGCGACGAGGGGCTCCTGTCGCCAGGGGCGCAGTTCGCGGGCGGCTGCGAAGACGATGTTCATGCCTCCACCACCCCGCGTGGTCTCCAGCTCGGCGATGGCTTCGGTGAGGCTGGCCACCCCCGCCTCGACGTCGCGTTGCCGGATACGGGCGAGCGTAAGGTTTCCCAGCACGATCGCGCGTGACTTTCGCCGGTCCCGAAGCTTATCCGCGGTGCTGGCCAACAGGCTCTCGGCCCGCCGGTGGTCACCGAGGGAGAGGTAGCAAGAACCCGCGAGGCGACCGAACTGCGTGGGCGACACGAGGTCGGCGGCGGCGTCGCCGGTGCCCACGCGACCGAGTCGGCGTTCAGCGGTGGAGAGCGCATGCTCACAGGCCGGGTTCGACCCCAGCATGGCGTGTGCCTCGGCGACGTGCAGGAGCGCCAGCCCAGAGAGGGCGGGACTCGTGCGGGCGGCGATTTCGGCAGCTTGCTCCGCGAGCGCGAGACCGGCACGGGCATTGTGTGCGCCGTACAGCGCGACGTAGCAGGTGCGCAGTAAGGCGTGGGCTTCCAGAGTGGAATCCCGCAGGTGGCGGGCGAGTCCGGCGCTCTGCTCGTAGTAGGTCGTCGCGGTGGCGTGATCGCGGCGCTGAGAGGCGTCCCAAATCAACTGCCCCATGAGAGTGCACGCGTCGGCGTGCAGAGCGTGCAGCTCCCTTTGAACGCGTCCGCGATAGGAAGCGGAGGCGAGTTGGTCGATGCGATTGAGCTGTGCTGCCGCCCCCGCAATGAGGCCGGCTGAAGGCACGCGGTCATAACGAGCCGCGTAGTCGTCGAAGCGCGTGCGAAGCGTCGCTACGGCGAGCAGATCAACGCGTTCGGGGTGAAGGGTCGCGTAAGCCAGGGCATCTTGTCCCTCCGCGCCATGCGACGTCCGGGGCGACAGCAGGTTGTTCAGGCCCTCGGCGTCGACGCGCAGAAGGCGGGCCAGCCGTGGACGCATCCAGGGCTGCGGGGCCGTGCGGCCCGATTCCCAGCGGGTGATGGTGGAGCGGTCCACCCGCATGTGTTCGGCGAGGGCTTCCTGGGTGAGGCCCACGGTTCGGCGACGCTCTGCCAGGCCGTTGCGGTGGTGCGCCAAGAGACTGCCTCCCGTTTCGCCTGCCCTGCCGAGGACTTACGGCTGCGCGAGACTCCCCAGGTGAGGCACAGGAGTGACGCACGGATGCCGCATCGATGCGTCCATTCTGCTCTGGGCGTTGTCCGTTGTGGGCGGTTGTGTGGAACTCCGACGCACACCGCCAGGAAGGTCCGTACTCCATGCCGTTCCGAACACCCGACTCGAAGTCCTTGTCGTTCCATGTTCCGTCCGACATCGGCGCCGTGCCGTCCACTCGTCACAGGGTTGTCGCGATCGTCAGTGACTGGGACTTGCCGCTCGCGGAGGAGACGGTTCACACGTTGGAGTTGCTGACCGGTGAGGTGGTCGCGAACGCCGTCGTGCACACGGGTGAGTGCTGCCAGGTCACGGTGAGCTGGGACGGGCTCCGTGTACGGCTGGAGGCCGAGGACACGAAGGGCGGTCAGCTTCTGAAGCGGATGCCGGCCGACCTGAATGGGGAGAGCGGGCGCGGACTGCAGTTGATCGAAGGCCTTGCCCAGGCGTGGGGCTGTCGGCCGACCAAGGACGGAAAGGCGGTCTGGTTCGAGATCGGCGGCTGTACACCCTTGACCTCCGGTCCACCGCCCGCCGCATCCGAAGGTGATTCCGAATTCCGCGGCGGAGCCGCACAGCGGCTGGTTGCCATGGCCGAACCAGGGAGCCGCACGCCCAGTGGCCCCCGCACCACCGTCGCCGTTATCACCTGACCACTCGACCACCTGGCTCGGGAGGCGCAAGTCCCGAGCCAGGTCCTGGTGCCCCTGACCTGCCTTACACCTGGTGCGGCAACTAGGGGCGCCGCAGCAAGGGAGCGGGCAACCGGCTCGCTTCCGGCCAACCCAAAGGAGATACATCCATGCCCGAGCAGAACACGACCACGATCGATGGTCAGGAGGGCCACGGCCTGCTCGTCGCCCGTCGCCGGATCGCCGCCGCCCGTTCGCGGGCCGAGCAGCCCTCGGACGGCGGTTCCACCGGTCGTTCCGACGGCAACGACTGAGCAGGGCCGTAACCGATGACCACCGATGTATCCGCGGTGGTCGCGCGCCTGGGCGAGGACTTCCTCGCCCAGGTGTACGGCCGCACCTACCGCCACTTTTCCGGCGAGCCAAGCCTCCTCGGCGGCCTGCTGGGGTGGGGCGACTTGAACGCCCTGCTCACCCACCACCGGCTCGAGCCGCCCCGGCTGCGTCTCTCCGCAGGCGGTGAGGCGCTACCCCAACACGCCTACACGGTGCCGATCACCACCCGACGCAGTACCGTGTGGCACCGCCTCAAGCCCGCCGAGCTGCACCGCCACCTCGCCGGAGGCGCCACCCTCGTGCTGGACGCGATCGACGAATTGCACCCGATTGTCGGCGACCTCGCCCAGGCACTGGAACGACACCTGCACACCGGCATCCAGGTCAACGCCTACGCCTCATGGACCCCCGAGGAAGGCTTCGGCGTGCACTGGGACGACCACGATGTGCTGGTCCTCCAGCTCGACGGCGCCAAGCGGTGGCGCATCTACGGCCCGACGAGAGAAGCTCCGCTGCACCGTGACACGGACATCCCCGAACCGCCCCCGAACGAGCCGCTGGCCGAACTGGTCCTCAACGCGGGCGACATGCTCTATCTCCCACGCGGCTGGTGGCACGCGGTGGCCGCGACCGAAGGCGTGCACTCCTTGCACCTCACCTGCGGCATGCAGACGGCGACCGGAGCCGACCTCCTCCAGTGGCTCTCCGAGGACCTGCGCCGCGAGACGATCGTGCGCAGCGACCTGCCACGCTTCGGAACCGGGGAAGAGCAAGCGGACTTCGTGCGGTCGCTCGGCGACCTCATCATGAAGGAGTTCGAGAACGTCGAACTGCTCGACCGCTACCTCTCCATGCGGGACGCCACCGAAAGGGCCCGCCTCGTGCCCTCACTGCCCTACGTTGACGGCGTACCGCCCGACCCGGCTCTCTCCGTACACCTGGTGACCGTTCGCGCTCGCCTGCACAACGACGAGGAGGGCAACGCGGTGCTGACGGCAGGAGGAGAGGAATGGACCTTCTCCCCGCAGGCAGCGGCCCTGCTGTCCGTCCTCGTGGACGGAGGCCGTCACCGTCTGGACACCCTCGCCCGGACGACCGGGTTACGCATCGGGCAGGTGGCGCTGCTGGTGAGCGACCTGGTGGACGGCGAAGTCGCGGCCGTGGAGCGGATCGGATGAGCGCCCAGCTCGCGGCGGGGACGTATCGGTGCCGTGACCTGTCCAGGTCGGTGTCCGCTGCCGTGGACGCTGGGGTGACGTGGATCGACACGGCACCGAACTACGCGTCCGGTTCGGCCGAGGCGTCGCTGCGACCGATTCTGGACGCGTGCCCGCAGGTACATGTCTCGACCAAGGTCGGCTTCGTGCCTGACACCGACCGGCAGGCCGCCCGGGCCGGCGGCGTACTGCCGGGCGACCACGATCGCGGCCATTGCCTGGCGCGTCCCTACATCGCTTGGCAGCTCGCCCGCAGCCGCAGCCGCCTCGGTCGTGTCCCGAACCTGGTCTTCGTCCACAACCCGGAACACGGCTGTACGGACCGGACCGACCTGTCGCAGACGCTGACCGAGGTATTCGAGGAACTGGAGAGCGCGGCGGACGCGGGCGGGATCGACGGCTACGGCGTTGCCACCTGGAAGGGCCTCTCGACCGGCATGTTCACGGCCTTTGACCTCCTGGAACTTGCCGAAACTGTTGGCGGCCCACGCCACCACCTCCGAGCTGTGCAGCTCCCGGTCTCGCTCGTCCACCTCGCTGTGGTGGCGGACGGGCTCGATGGGCGCGGGGCATTGGCAGAAGCACGGGAAGCGGGGCTCGACGTCTTCGCATCGGCTCCGCTCGGAGGCGGGGAACTGCTCGGCGCGATGACGGAAGACCTGGTGCGCGTCATCGATTCCGAGACGTCCCCGGCACAGGCCGCGCTCTTGGTCGCTCTGTCGGCTCCGGGGGTGTCATATGTCCTCCTCTCGGCAAGCACACCGGCACACTGGGCCGATGCCCGTGGCGCTGCGACCCGCGAGCCCTTGTCACCCGACCGCCTGAGAAAGGTCGTCGATGTCCTCGGAACCTGACGACCCCGAGGTCGCCACACGCATGCGGAGTGCCCATTCCATTGCGTGTGGCTTCCTCGGGGCGGTCCCCGACGCTGGGCCGTCCAACGGAGAAACACGGGAGGCGTGGGGATGGAGAGGGCGTACCCTCGGCCGACAGGTCACCGGCCCGTACGGGCCAGCCTGGCTGCGCGTCGCCCACAGCCCGCTGAGCAAGGCGACCGGCAAACTATGGACGGGCCCGGAAGACGCCGAACGGATGGTGCCCCGGCAGGTGCCGCGCCCTCGCCTACGCCTCGTACGACACTGGGTGGAGGGAGACGACGCGTACAAGGCGGAGCTGTACGATCACGCCGCCGGCGAAACCGTGTCGCCCACCCCCGCGCTTGTCAGCCCTACGCCTCCCTTGCCCGCAGCCTGGTGGAGCGACCTGCGCACGGCCCTGCTGTGTCTGTCGGCAGCCCACACCGACCGCACGGCCGTACACCAGGCGTACCTGGACCGCGCCATGCCGAAGTACCTCGCCTTCCTCGGCGAACCCGTCCCCACAGTTCCGCACTCGTGGTCCACCGCACACGGCGACCTGCACTGGGCCAACCTGACCGGCCCTGAACTCGGTGTCTTGGACTGGGAGGGCTGGGGCACTGCCCCGACCGGCTACGACGCCGCCCTCCTGCACGCCTACAGCCTCGGCATGCCCGAGACCGCCGAGCGCGTCCGCCAGGAACTCTCCACGTTTCTCGACAGTGAGGATGGGCGCTTTGCCGAGCTGGTGGTCATCAGCGAGCTCTTGCAGACCGCCGAACGCGGAGACAACGCAGAGCTCGTTCCCGCTCTACGGCAGCGCGCCAAAGAGGTCTGGCACCGGATGATGGCCGACGGCGCGTCTGGTCACTGACGAGACCGCTGAGAGACAAAAAGAGAGGGTGGGAGCCATCCAAAGCTGGCTCCCGCCCTCTCTGTCCGCATCCGCCTCGGCACCCCTTGAGTTTGCGAGTGATCAGGCGAGTGCCAGGGGTCGAACCGGCGCACACAGCTTCGGAGGCCGCTTGGGGCCCGGGTAACGCGGCAGGTCACGGCTCTCCCCATGGCAGTGCAGGTGGGACCCGTCCACGGGTAGGTCACGGCGGACCGGCACCGGCCTTTGTGTCCTCGACCAAGACCATCTTGGATGTTTGGCTCATTGCGACTCGGCTCAGGCCTGCCCTCAGGTAACGTCGTTGACTAGGAGGCGCGCGCCCCAACCGACATCAGTCAGCCAGTGCCGCTGGGATGTCGACCTGTCAGGGGCCACCAGCTCTGGCTGCTTTGGGGCTCTAAACCCGCTCGTCCAGTTCTATGTCTCGCCGTCAACGGGCCTATAGGGCGATCGGAGATCACAGTATGATCACGCATCGTCACGGAATGAACACATCCTAAGTTGATCGGTTAACTTGATGGGGCTTACATCGGCAAGGGAGATGAAGTACTGACGGGTGGGGACCTGTGTGTCCTGCGGGCAGATCTGTCTATCTGTCCGTATGCTGCGCGGCCGCGCAGTCATCAACTGTCGCAACGTGACGTTGCCTGCACGGCTTCGTGGTTACGCTTCATTCCGTAGGACCACGGGGAAGATCATTGGAGCTGAACACCGTGACCGACTCATACACGAGCTCCAGCGATCCTGCAGTCGCGAGAGCCGGGGGGCGGGCTAGTGCGGAGATGCTCCGCACCATGTGCGGCCAGCGGCTCGACCGCATCGACAAGGCGCAGGGGGCTGTTAACAACAGGCTGGCGCAGTTGCTGACTTGCTCACATCAGGCGCGGCCGGTTGGTGAAGATCCGAGGGCCGGGGGACTGCGCGTTGCTGGCCTCCTCGGCGACGTCACGTGAAGCGTGTCGCCAAGCGCTTGCAGTCCGGAAGGCGATCAGGAGACCAACAGGTTCTGGCGAGGTCGTCGTACCGTGCGGCACCATGATATTCAGACAAGGGCGATGGTTGGAAAGAAGTGCATGTCTGAAACTGCGGTCGTTCCCGGGAGAGTTGTCCCTCGCCACCCCTCCCTCCTATTAATGAGGAACACGCCCGCCCGGCTCGCGAGCGTGGAGTTGTTCGCTGGCGCGGGCGGGCTCGCGCTGGGCTGTCAGGAGGCTGGCTTCGACGCGCTAGCAACTCTGGAGTTGGACAAGTGGGCCTGTGACACGGTGCGACAAAACCAGGTTCGAGGTCACGAGCTCGTGGCGAACTGGCACGTCGAGGAAGGCGATGTGCGGGACTTCAACTGGTCCCGCATCACCGGCGAGGTGGACCTCCTCGCCGGTGGGCCGCCGTGCCAGCCGTTCTCCATCGGCGGCCATGGCAAGGCAGACGACGACGAGCGTGACATGTTTCCGGCCACGGCTGAGGCGGTCGCCCATCTGAGGCCCCGCGCGTTCATCATCGAGAACGTCAGGGGCCTGGCACGCCCGAGGTTCGCTGATTATTTCCAGTACATCCA
This sequence comes from Streptomyces sp. KPB2, assembly GCF_003950055.1. Classification (NCBI taxonomy): domain Bacteria; kingdom Bacillati; phylum Actinomycetota; class Actinomycetes; order Kitasatosporales; family Streptomycetaceae; genus Streptomyces; species Streptomyces sp. KPB2. Next base: position 2,732,265 of record NZ_CP034353.1, on the reverse strand, counting down.
GGCCAGGCTTTCGATGCCCCTCCTCACCGCGAACCCCGGCGAACTGTGGGCGGATCACCTGCGGCGACTGCAGGACGCGCGCAAGGACATCGGCAACCAAGAGTTGGCCTACCGGGTCACGCCAGCCTTCGCCAATGCGGCGGACTACGGAGTACCACAACAGCGACAGCGCGTCTTCCTGGTCGGCTTCCGAAACGATCTGGACGTGACCTGGGAATTTCCGCATGTCACGCACTCGAAGAGAGCGCTACTGCATTCCCAGTGGATCACTGGTGAGTACTGGCAGGAACACGAAGTGCCCAAGGCGAGACGTCCAGAACGGCCTAACGTTCCCATACCCGCGGAACTGCGGCCGGACGAGGTCAAAGCACGCTGGCGCACCATACGCGATGCGTTGGTCGGTCTCCCCGAGCCGACGCTCACGGGTGCTACGGGCGTCCTCAATCACGTCCTTCAGCCCGGAGCTCGCTCCTACCCGGGTCACACTGGTAGCCCGATGGATTGGCCAGCCAAGACGTTGAAAGCCGGGCGTCACGGGGTCCCTGGCGGTGAGAACATGCTGCGTGATACGGACGGCTCCATACGCTATTTCACGGTCAGGGAAAGCGCACGTCTGCAGACCTTCCCGGACGACTACGAGTTGCATGGTCCTTGGGGCAAGGCGATGCGTCAGCTCGGCAATGCGGTGCCCGTCGAGCTAGCGCGGGTCGTGGCTGCCAGCGTCCATGCCGCCCTGCGCGCGGAGGGACCCGAGTCATGACGGAGACGGAGACGAGACCTAACACCCTCAACCTGATGCCGTCCCCCCGGATCTTGGAGATGATCGCGGAGGTCGACCTTCAACTTCATCAGTGTCTGTGCGAGTTGATTGACAACTGCCTCGACGAGCTCATTGAGGCCACGCGTGTCGATGAGACGTTGGAACCTCGAATAGACATCGCCCTGCCGACGGCGGCCAAGGCGAACAGGGGCGCCAAGGTCGTCGTGAGTGACAACGGCCGGGGGATGTCTCAGGAGGAATTGGGTCACGCTCTGAGCGCCGGCACGTCGGGTAAACAGCGGTTCGGCAGCCTCGGCCTGTTCGGCATGGGCTTCAACATCGCCACTGCTCGCCTCGGCACGGTGACGGAGGTCCGTACGGGACGACGTGGCGACGACCACTGGATCACCGCCACTATCGACCTTCGAGCGATGCAACAGCGGTCGTCGTACGAGGTTCCCCTTCGCTACGATCCGAAGGATCTCGACGAGCACGGCACTCTCGTCTCGGTCACGAACCTCCGCGAAGACATGGTCGACAAGTTGAGGTCGGCGAGTTCGATCCGGGAAGTCAGCAAGAACCTGGGGCGAATTTACACCTACATGCTGCGTGATCCCGACGGGCCTCATTCAGGCGCGGAGTTGATGGGCGGCTTGAACCAGCGCCTGTACGTCAACGGCCGCCATGTACTCCCTCTCATACCATGCATCTGGGACCCGGCCCGGTCGGTCACGTACAAGGCCGGGAAGGTGCCTGCTGCGGCACCGATCGACGTGCCACTCACCAACGCGTTCGCATGCATGAGCTGCGGTCGCTGGTACACCTCAAGGCACGATAAGTGCGTTGATTGCGAGAGCACTGACATCCAGGAGCGAGAGCGCCGGATCAAGGGATGGCTCGGCGTGCAAAGGTTCGCCGACAAGTCCGATTTTGGCTTGACATTCCTCCGGTACGGACGCGCGATCACGACTAGGGACCGGTCACTGTTCGACTGGGAGGGGCCGGACGGGGACATCGAGCTGGAGTATCCGATCGAACTCGGTATGGGCCGCATCGTCGGCGAGATCCATCTCGATCACGCGCCGGTCAACGTCCGCAAGACCAACTTCGATACGTCGTCGCCGGAGTGGCGGTACATGGTCGCGAAAGTGCGAGGCGACCTGCCTTTGCGTCCCCAGCTCTCGAAGCGCCTGTTCAATCGGGAGAACGACTCCCCGATGAGCCGGTTCTTCAACGCCTTCCGGGAGAACAAGCCGGGTCTCCGGTACCTCATGCCCGGTAACGGCAGCACCGCCATCCACACTGAGGTGAAGAGATGGGCACAGAAGTTCCGCAGCGGGGATCCGGAGTATCAGACCGACGAGAAGTGGTACGACGCCGCAGTCGATCATGACCGGGTCAAGAACGGACCACCCCCGGAGCCGGCCTCGCCCTCTGACGAGGATGACTGGCTAAAGGAGGAGGGGCTTGGACATCTGGGAGCGGGGGCGGCCGACGGCTCCGCACCGTCCAAGGATCAGAAGCAGCCGGATGTAGCTGCGGAGACGCTGCCGGAGACCGAAGAGCAACGCTTCGCGAGGTACAAGGAGCACGCGATGCTGCTTCCCGACACCGACCGCGAAGTTCGCCTCGGTACCGCGCAGGCGTTTCTTCGTGTCTATGTCACCACCGGAGTCGAACTGGTCAAGGACGGTCAACGGCAGCCGACTGTCGTTCGGATCGTAGCTGGCGAGGTGGAGATCTATGTGGATTCCGATACCGCGCTGATCGCGCGGTACGGATGGTCCCCGCTGAATGTCGCGCTCTTCTGCGCGGCACCACAGTTGAAAAACGTGTACTCCGTGTCGGGCTCCATTGATGGACTGGTGACCTCGATCCTGGAGCAGTTCCCTGACCGGCGAGTGCACTCGAGTGCGGTGCGTGCCCGCGCGGAAATGCTGCTGGAGGGCCTGCGCGAACGGCTCGCCGACCTCACTTCGAAGGACGCGTCCACGTTCTGGTCGGCCCTGTCCGGCGAGTCGAAGCGGGCTGCCGAGTCGTACGCCATCGCGGTGGCACCGGACGTCAATTGGAAGGCTGCGGTAGAAAACGGCGAGTTCGCACGCTACCTGGGCGCTGAGGGCATCCTCGACCTCGTTACGAACGCTCCCGAACTGGTGCTGGACGGCGGCTTGTTCCGTAGCACTTATGCGGCGCTGGGTGAGGAGACGCAGGCGGACCAAGTGGCCCGCGTCAGCGCCTTCCTCACTGACCTCAAGCGGATGGTTGTGGGTCCACCCCTGCAGAACACCCTGGAACTGTCCCGCTTGCTCCTTACTGCGGACCTGCTGGACTCGGAGATCGTCCAGGCATGAACCGATCATTCCTAGAGCCGGCCTTCCTCGTCGAGGAGGGCCCGAAGGGCTTCACGCGCCAGCTGGAGCGGTTGCTCGGTCTGATCTCGTTCACGGACGTGGTCAACATCGATGGTCCCGGGGACAAGGGCGCTGATCTCCTCGGCCGGCTCAACAATGAGGACTGGATCTTCCAGTCAAAATGGAAGAAGTCGGGCAATGTGGATCGCGAGGCCGTGGACGAGGCCCACGCGGCGATGCGGCACTACGCCATCCACCGCGCGGTCGTAGTCACCAACCGACTGTTCACCCAGAAGGCCAAGGAGCGAGCGGACGCGCTGAGGGAGGTTGGAGTAAATGTGACCCTCTGGGACGGCCGACGACTAGCGACGATCTACGATCGCGCTCCGCAGCGAGTCACACCGTTCGACCTCCACCCCTATCAGGACCGCGCTGTGGAAGCGGCCTGGGCCGCCCTACAGGACACTGGCGAAGCACTCATCTACCTCGCCACGGGCCTTGGCAAGACGGTTGTCGCCGGCAGGGTGCTGCGACGATTCCTCCTCGCCAACCCGGGCTCCGAGGTGCTGGTCACCGCGCACATGATCGACCTCGTGGAGCAACTCGAACGGGCGATGTGGCGGGACGTCCCCAAGGACGTACCGACCCGTCTGCTGCACGGCGACTCGAAACCGGACTCTCTGCCAGGCGTCACCTTTGGTGTATCGAACACGGCACGTGACTACGTCCAATCGGGATACGACCCTCAGCTGGTGATAGTGGACGAGGCGCACCACGTGGGAGAGGCCGGGAACTACGCCACCCTGATGGGTCTGCTGCCCAAGGCCAAACGAATGGGTGTGACTGCCACGCCGTGGAGGGGTGACAAGTACGACATCGAGCGGACCTTCGGTGAAGCAGTCGAGCGGGTGTCCATCTCGGAGGGCATGAGACTGGGGTACCTCGCCGAGGTGAAGTACCGTGTGTTCGCCGACAATATCGACTGGGACTTCGTCCGCCACGCCTCCGAGCACGGCTACTCCATCAAAGACCTAAACAAGCGTCTCTTCATCCCCGAGCGGGACGAGTCGGTCCGGGAGCATCTTGAGAAGGTCTGGGACCGGACCACAAACCCCCGCGCCATCGTCTTCTGTCAGACGATTGAGCACGCGGAGCGGATGCGTGGCCTGCTCGCCCGACGTCCCGGCTGGGAAAGATCCGAGACTCTGCACGCCAAACTGAAGATGCGGGAGCGCCGGACACGACTCCTCAGGTTCCGCTCGGGAGAGGTGCCTATCCTCGTCGCCGTAGACATCCTCAACGAAGGCGTCGACGTGCCCGACGTCAATATCCTCTGTTTCGCCAGGGTGACCCACAGCCGGCGCATCTTCGTACAGCAGCTTGGCCGCGGACTGCGTCTTCGTAAGGGGAAGACCCACGTGGAGGTGCTGGACTTCGTTAGCGACATCCGGCGGCTGGCTGAGGTGTACGACATGCGCGGACAGGTGTCCGAAGGTGAAATCGAGCAGGTGTCGGTTGGGCGGAACCAATTCGAGTTCGAGGACCTGAGGGTGAAGGGGCTCCTGGATCAGTGGATGGCTGACGTGGGTGACCTCGGGGGAGCCGACGACAGCGTCCGTTTGGAGTTCCCGCCCATCGAGGGGGTGTGATGGCGGTCCTTCCGGAACCGATCCGCCTGGAGATTTTCGCGGAGTTGGCCCGCCACTTCGACTCCGCACGGTGGGAGGAAGTCACCCCACCTGCTGCAACGGAGATGTACGACCGCTTCGCCAAAGATCCCAAGATCGGGGGGCGACTCGCTCAGTTCATGCCCACGGAGAAGATACGCCCGTGGATCAAGGACGGACCGGCGAAGCAGTACCGTAGGGCGCTCGAAGGCCTCGGGCCCATGGCCCAGATGACGTCACGAGAGTACCCCGGTCCGCGGTCGGTGGTCCGGCTTGCCCTCGGCGCGGGTTGGACCCCTCGTGCTGAGACGTTGGACGTGAAGCCAATGCGGTGCTTCGCTGACGGTCCCGACGGTGAGGCGGCCTTCGTCACCTGGGGCCCGATGAACAGCCTTCAGGGAATGGTCTGGCACGCCTGCCTACTCCGAGCAGAGTCCGATTCGCAACTGATCACCATTGCCGTCACCAAGCCCAACGCCGCACCCCTGCCCGACGACGACTGGCAGCTCGCGGTCTCGCTGGCCAGCATCTTGAGAGCACGATGCGAGCAGGTCACCTACGCGGTTTCTCGGAAGGCGACCACTGGTTCGCGGACCGTTTGATCACTTCGGCCTCGATCTTGTCGGCTACCTTGACAGGGTCGTCGTGCTCCCAGAAACGGAGTACGGTCCATCCCGCCAAGGTGAAAGCCCTGGTGGAGTCCTGATCACGGCCTTGATTCTCAGCGATCTTGGCCGCCCAAAAATCCTTCCGATCCCCCTTTGCCGGCCGAAAGTGCTCCGGACAGCCATGCCAGAAGCACCCGTCGATCAGGACGGCGACTCGCTGCCTTGTGAAGGCAACGTCGACTGTCCGCTTCAAATTGGAAACGGGCTTGAAGTTCACCCGGTACCGGAGGCCGCGCCGATGCAACTCCCGGCGTACAGCCATCTCGGGCGCGGTGTCGCGCCCTCGGATTCGGGACATACGCGCACTGACGATCGGGTCGACACCCCCAGACATCAGGCCCTCCACTCACACTCTTAGACTTCAGCGGCGACCTCGACAGGCCACACGTCCGTGATCGGCGTACTTCTTCTTCCCGTAGGCCTTGCCGGGAATCTCGGTGAGCTGGGTTTTCGCCGGTCAGGCGGCGGAGCCATGCGCTTGCTGGTCGTCGCTGGCCGTCCTTGGTTGCTATCGAGCGACCTTGGACGCCGAGAGACGCAAGGAGGTGCCGAAAGCAGTGAGCGGTCACCCGCGGGTGTTCGCCACCCTCACCGCTCCCGGCTTCGGTCTGGTCCACACGCGCCGTGTGCGTGACGGGCTCGTGCTGGCTTGTCGGCCTCGGCGGGTCGGAGACTGCTGCCCACACGTGGCTCCGGCCGGCTGCCGCGAGCGTCACTCTGCGGATGATCCCCGTCTCGGTGAGCCGCTCGGCATGCGCTGCTACGACTGCGCGGCGGCCGTCCTCTGGCACGCGTTCGCGGGTCGGCTCTGGCACCGGTTCGGCCTGGAGCTGCGGCGGGAGGTCACTCGGCGGGCCGGTCTGTCGCGTACGGAGTTCGGTGAAGTCGCCCGACTCTCGTACGCGAAGGTCGCCGAGTACAAGCGGCGGGGTCCACCACTTTCATGGCGTGATCCGTCGGTGGACGTCCTCTTGAAGATATGCCAAGTGCATCGACGGCCAGGAGCAGGAGATGAACGACCGGATCATGCAGGGGCTCGGGGAGGAGGACGACACCCCCACTGACAGAACGACATGACCGACGAACGGGAGCCCGGACCGCAGAGGTTCGGGCTCCCGTTCGTCGGTCCTCGTTTAGTCCACACGGCTACGCTCAGGGTTCCCGGGAACGGCTGCTTCCGGCGGCACACGCCTGCACATACGCGAAGACCCCGGCCTCAGCGTTTCCGCTGGTGACGGGGTCTTTGGGCACCTCATACAGGGTGCCCCCGGCAGGATTCGAACCTGCGCACACGGCTCCGGAGGCCGTTGCTCTATCCCCTGAGCTACGGGGGCGTGTCCGTCGCGGTCGGTGTTGCTCGCGGCGACGGGTAGAACACTACCAGCTCGCCCGGGGTGGTCATGAACGGGTTTTGGCGGGTCGTGGGGGAGGGTGGCGCCCGGCGTTGTCCCTCGGGCGGGGTGGAAGTGGGGAAAACCCGGACGCGGTGGCCGGAGGCGACCTACTCTCGAGTTGTGCCTAGGGCGTCCGGCCGGATTCTTGTTGTGGATGACAACAAGGTCATCCGGCAGCTGATCAGGGTCAACCTCGAGCTGGAGGGCTTCGAGGTCGTGACCGCGGGCGATGGTGCCGAGTGTCTGGAAGTCGTCCATCAGGTGCGGCCCGACGTCGTCACGCTGGACGTGGTCATGCCTCGGTTGGACGGGCTGAGGACCGCTGCTCGGCTGCGTGCCGATCCGCGTACCCGGGATCTTCCGATCGCGATCGTCAGCGCCTCTACGCAGTACGAGGTCGAGGCCGGGTTCGCCGCGGGGGCCGACGCGTTTCTGTCCAAGCCCTTCGAGCCGGCCGAGCTCATCGGTCTCGTACGGCAGTTGGTCGAGCGGGAGGACCGCCGTGCGTCCGGGGCGGGGGCCGTCGGCGACTCCCTGCCGCGGGTGCGTGGGCTTGCCGGGGAGAGTGAGACGCCCGCTCAGGCGTGAATCCGCAGCCACCCCCCGGTTGCGTCCATATCCCGGGACTCCCGGGAAACGGTTCGCCTGGCCACCCCCCTCCTCCCATACGCTTGTCCCGTGACCCCCGTCGAGCTCTCCCGTACCGTGCTGCACGCCGTGCGTCGTGCCGTAGACGCGGGGGAGCTGAGCGTGGCCGTGCCGACGCGGGCCGTGGTCGCGCCGCCGGGGCCCGGAGGGTGCGGGGACTACGCCACCAGCATCGCCCTCCAGCTGGCCCGGCCGGCCGGGCAGACGCCGTTCCGGGTCGCCGAGGTGCTGCGGCCCTACCTGGTCGGCACGGACGGGATCACCGACGTCGTCCTCACCGGGCCGGGGTTCCTCAACATCAGCCTCGACCGGGCGGCCGCGGGCGTCGGGCTCGTCGGCGAGATCCTGCGCCGTGGGGCCCGGTACGGGTACGCCGAGCAGCCGGACGGGCGTGTTGTGCAACTTCATTGCCCTCACGACCTGCGCGCCGTCGTCGTCGCCGAGGCCTCCGCGCGGCTGCTCCGCTCCCAGGGCGCCCTCGTCCGCGTGACCGCCGAGGGGTTCGAGGACGTCTGGACCTCCGTCCTCGGGGTGACGGTTGACGCCGTCGGGCACGCCCCCGCCGAGCTGCCCGTCAACGTCCGGCCCGTGCCCGTCCCCGCTTCCGAGACCGCCGACCTGATGTCCCTCGGCCGCGACGCCGGACGCTGGGCCCTCCTCCACCCCGCGCCCCACGACCGCCCCCGTACCGGCGACGAGCACCTCGTCCAGCGGGAGAGCAACTCCCTCTTCCGGGTGCGGTACGCCCACGCCCGCGCCCGTGCCGCCACGCGCAACGCCGCCGACCTCGGGTTCACCGCCGAACCTGGCCCCGGCCCCGTCACCGGTAGCGACACCGGCACCCCGACCGGCACCGGCACCCCGACCGGCACCGGCACCCCGACCGGCACGACCCCCCTCGCAGACGCAGCGCCGGCCCTCCTCGCCGCCCTAGCCGACCACCCCCGCGTCCTCGCCGCCGCCGCGGAGCACCGTGCCCCGGACCGGCTCGCCCGGCATCTCGTGGCCGTCGCCGATGCCGCGCTGCCCTTCCTGGTCACCGTGCTGCCGCGCGGCGGGGAGAAACCCTCGGCCGCCCACCGTGCCCGGCTGGCGCTTGCCGAAGCCGTCGGGGCGGTGCTGGCCGGCGGCCTGGTCCTCCTCGGCATCGACGCACCCGACCACCTCTGAGAGAGCGCAGAAGACGCCATGAGCCGTTCCGCACACCCCGCCGGGCCCCGTCACGCCGATGTCCTGCCCGAGGGGCACTACACCGCCCCGGCGGAGGACCTGAACGCCCTCGACCCCAAGGTCTGGGCCCACACCGTCGGACGGGACGCGGACGGTGTCGTCACCGTCGGCGGGATCGCCGTCACACAGCTCGCCGAGGAGTACGGCACCCCCGCCTACGTCCTCGACGAGGCCGACTTCCGGGACCGGGCGCGCGCCTGGCGCACCGCCTTCGGCAACGACGCCGACGTGTTCTATGCCGGGAAGGCCTTCCTGTCGCGCGCCGTCGTGCGGTGGCTGCATGAGGAAGGGCTCAACCTCGACGTCTGTTCCGGCGGCGAGCTGGCCACCGCGCTCTCCGCCGGGATGCCCGCCGAGCGGATCGCCTTCCACGGGAACAACAAGTCGCCGGAGGAGATCGAGCGCGCCGTCCGGGCCGGGGTGGGGCGGATCGTGCTCGACTCCTTCCAGGAGATCGTGCGGGTCGCCCACATCGCCCAGACCCTCGGCAAGCGGCAGCGGGTGCAGATCCGGATCACCGTCGGGGTCGAGGCGCACACGCACGAGTTCATCGCCACCGCGCACGAGGACCAGAAGTTCGGCATTCCGCTGGCCGGCGGGCAGGCCGCCGAGGCCGTGCGGCGGGCGCTGCAACTCGACGGGCTCGAGGTCATCGGGATCCACTCCCACATCGGGTCCCAGATCTTCGACATGTCGGGCTTCGAGGTCGCCGCGCACCGCGTGGTGGGGCTGCTCAAGGACATCCGGGACGAGCACGGGGTCGAGCTGCCCGAGATCGACCTCGGCGGCGGGCTCGGGATCGCGTACACCAGTGACGACGACCCCCGCGAGCCGCACGAGATCGCCAAGGCGCTGACCGAGATCGTGACGCGGGAGTGCGAGGCCGCCCGGCTCGCCACCCCGCGCATCTCCGTCGAGCCCGGGCGGGCCATCGTGGGGCCCACCGCTTTCACGCTCTACGAGGTCGGCACCGTCAAGCCGCTCGACGGGCTGCGGACCTACGTCTCCGTCGACGGCGGGATGTCGGACAACATCCGGACCGCGCTGTACGACGCCGAGTACAGCGTCGCCCTCGCCTCCCGCACCTCCGACGCCGAGCCGATGCTCGTGCGCGTCGTCGGCAAGCACTGCGAGAGCGGGGACATCGTGGTCAAGGACGCCTTCCTGCCGGGGGACCTGGCACCTGGTGACCTCATCGCCGTACCGGCGACGGGGGCGTACTGCCGCTCCATGGCCAGCAACTACAACCACGTGCTGCGTCCACCGGTCGTCGCCGTGCGGGACGGCGCGGCGCGGGTGATCGTGCGGCGGGAGACCGAGGAGGATCTGCTCCGCCTCGACGTGGGGTGACACTCCGGGGGGAGCAAGGGAGGGGCGGCTGAAGATCCTTCGGCCCGCACCCCGTCCGAAAATGAAATAAACGTCTCACGATCCGGACGAAAGGCAGAAAATCCCGTCCGGTGCGTGAGACTGGTCCAACCGTAGACGGTAAGAGGAAACGAGGTCGGATGATGCGTACGCGTCCGCTGAAGGTGGCGCTGCTGGGCTGTGGAGTGGTCGGCTCAGAGGTGGCGCGCATCATGACGACGCACGCCGCCGACCTCGCCGCCCGGATCGGGGCCCCCGTGGAGCTCGCGGGCGTGGCCGTACGGCGGCCCGACAAGGTGCGCGAGGGCATCGACCCGGCCCTCGTCACCACCGACGCCACCGCGCTCGTCAAGCGCGGGGACATCGACGTCGTCGTCGAGGTGATCGGCGGGATCGAGCCCGCCCGTACGCTCATCACCACCGCCTTCGCGCACGGCGCCTCCGTCGTCTCCGCCAACAAGGCGCTCATCGCCCAGGACGGCGCCGCCCTGCACGCCGCCGCCGACGAGCACGGCAAGGACCTCTACTACGAGGCCGCCGTCGCCGGTGCCATCCCGCTGATCCGGCCGCTGCGCGAGTCCCTCGCCGGCGACAAGGTCAACCGGGTGCTCGGCATCGTCAACGGGACGACCAACTTCATCCTCGACGCCATGGACACCACGGGGGCGGGCTATCAGGAGGCGCTCGACGAGGCCACCGCCCTCGGGTACGCCGAGGCCGACCCGACCGCCGACGTCGAGGCCTTCGACGCCGCCGCCAAGGCCGCCATCCTCGCCGGGATCGCCTTCCACACGCGCGTGCGCCTCGACGACGTCTACCGCGAGGGCATGACCGAGGTCACCGCCGCCGACTTCGCCTCCGCCAAGGAGATGGGCTGCACCATCAAGCTGCTCGCCATCTGCGAGCGGGCGGCGGACGGGGGATCGGTCACCGCGCGCGTGCACCCCGCGATGATTCCGCTCAGCCATCCGCTGGCCAACGTGCGCGAGGCGTACAACGCCGTGTTCGTGGAGTCAGAGGCCGCCGGGCAGCTCATGTTCTACGGGCCCGGTGCGGGCGGCTCCCCGACCGCCTCCGCCGTGCTCGGCGACCTCGTCGCCGTCTGCCGCAACCGGATCGGCGGAGCGACCGGACCCGGTGAGTCCGCGTATGCCGCGCTGCCCGTCTCCCCGATGGGCGACGTCGTCACGCGCTACCACATCAGCCTCGACGTGGCCGACAAACCGGGCGTGCTCGCCCAGGTGGCGACCGTGTTCGCGGAGCACGGTGTCTCCATCGACACCGTGCGGCAGTCCGGCAAGGACGGCGAGGCCTCCCTCGTCGTCGTCACCCACCGCGCGTCCGACGCCGCCCTCGGCGGTACCGTCGAGGCGCTGCGCAAGCTCGACACCGTGCGGGGTGTCGCCAGCATCATGCGGGTTGAAGGAGAGTAACCAGCAATGACCCACCAGTGGCGCGGAATCATCGAGGAGTACCGGGACCGGCTGCCCGTCTCCGACAGCACGCCCGTCGTGACGCTCCGCGAGGGCGGCACCCCGCTCGTGCCCGCGCAGGTGCTCTCCGAGCGCACGGGCTGCGAGGTCCACCTCAAGGTCGAGGGGGCGAACCCGACCGGGTCCTTCAAGGACCGCGGCATGACCATGGCCATCAGCAAGGCGAAGGAGGAGGGCGCGCAGGCCGTCATCTGCGCGTCCACCGGGAACACCTCCGCCTCCGCCGCCGCCTACGGTGTGCGCGCCGGCATGGTCTCCGCCGTGCTAGTGCCGCAGGGCAAGATCGCGCTGGGCAAGATGGGCCAGGCCCTCGTGCACGGCGCCAAGATCCTCCAGGTCGACGGCAACTTCGACGACTGCCTCACCCTGGCCCGCGCGCTCAGTGACAACTACCCCGTGGCCCTGGTCAATTCGGTCAACCCGGTGCGTATCGAGGGCCAGAAGACGGCCGCCTTCGAGATCGTCGACATGCTCGGCGACGCGCCCGACATACACGTCCTCCCGGTCGGCAACGCGGGCAACATCACCGCGTACTGGAAGGGGTACCGGGAGTACGCCGCCGACGGGGTCAGCACGAAGCGGCCCCGCATGTGGGGGTTCCAGGCCTCCGGCTCCGCCCCGATCGTGCGCGGCGAGGTCGTCAAGGACCCCTCGACCATCGCCACCGCCATCCGGATCGGCAACCCCGCCTCCTGGGACTTCGCGCTCGCCGCGCGGGACGAGTCGGGCGGCGCCATCGACGAGGTGACGGACCGTGAGATCCTGCGCGCCTACCGCCTGTTGGCCTCCCAGGAGGGCGTCTTCGTGGAGCCCGCGTCCGCTGCGTCGGTGGCCGGTCTGCTGAAGGCCGCCGAGCAGGGCAAGGTCGACCCGGGGCAGCGCATCGTGTGCACCGTCACCGGCAACGGGCTCAAGGACCCGGACTGGGCCGTCGCGGGTGCCCCGCAGCCGGTCACCGTCCCGGTCGACGCGGCGACGGCGGCCGAGCGGCTCGGCCTCGTGTGACACGCGACCGGCGTATGAGGGCGTAAGCGACGCTCAGCCGGGAAAGCCACATACGGGGGGTGCACAGGGGGCTTACGACACGCATCGTGCGCCTCCTGTGCGCCCTATGTCGCCACAGAACCTTCCTTCGATAGGCTGTACCTAACCCGCCTGCCGCATATGCCGCGGTGCCGCGCTGTCTCCGCGGTCGGTACGGGCCGGCCGTTCGACAGGGAGCGGCGAGCCCAGGGTCCCGTACGTCATCGAATGTCATTCGACATCCCGACCGTCACGACAGTTTCGACAGTCCCGCAGCTCAAGGAGAGTCATCTAGCGATGGCCGGTCCAGCGTTCCGCGCCGCCGCCGTCAGGGTGCGCGTCCCCGCCACCAGCGCCAATCTCGGTCCGGGCTTCGACGCCCTGGGCCTCGCGCTGGGTCTCTACGACGACGTGGTCGTCCGGGTGGCCGACTCCGGGCTGCACATCGACATCGCGGGTGAGGGCAGCGAGACCCTCCCGCGCGACGAGAAGCACCTCCTCGTCCGCTCCCTGCGCACCGCCTTCGACCTGCTCGGCGGACAGCCGCGCGGCCTGGAGATCGTCTGCGCCAACCGCATCCCGCACGGCCGCGGCCTCGGCTCCTCCTCCGCCGCCATCTGCGCCGGCATCGTCGCCGCGCGCGCGGTGACCATAGGCGGCGAGGCCCGCCTCGACGACGCCGCGCTGCTCGACCTCGCCACCGAGATCGAGGGCCACCCGGACAACGTGGCGGCCTGTCTGCTCGGCGGTTTCACCCTGTCCTGGATGGAGTCCGGCGCCGCCCGGGCGATCAGGATGGAGCCCGCCGATTCCATCGTTCCGGTGGTTTTCGTGCCCGGAAAGCCGGTACTGACCCAGACGGCGCGCGGACTGCTCCCGCGCAGCGTCCCGCACGTCGACGCCGCCGCCAACGCCGGCCGCGCCGCGCTGCTCGTCGAGGCCCTCACCAGGCGCCCCGAGCTGCTGCTGCCGGCCACCGAGGACCGCCTGCACCAGGAGTACCGCGCACCGGCCATGCCGGAGAGCGCGGCGCTGGTGGAGCGGCTGCGCGGCGACGGCATCCCCGCGGTGATCTCGGGCGCGGGACCCACGGTGATGGCCCTGGCCGACGCCGACACGGCCGACAAGGTCGAGGCGCTGGCCGGAACGGACTGGGCGGCCAACCGGCTCAGCCTGGACGGGCAGGGCGCGAGTGTCCTGCCGCTGGCGACATCCGGCGACATTTAGACGCGCAAGCGGTTGCCGGATTTCGAGAGGGGGAATGTTTGTTGGATCCGGTAGTGTTAACCTCAAGTCTGCACCCGACCCCACCATGGCGAGGTGCCTCGTGTCCCCGTCCGGGACAGACATTCTTCCGGGAGCCCCCCAAGCCGCATCGTGCAGTGGATGTCGTACGTGATCAGTACGGCCGACACGGGCATTGAGCGGCCCACCGGTGGGGGTCACCCCCTCTGGGGGAGTTTCGGAACCGGTGCGACCACGCCGCATGACACAGACACCGGGTGCCACGGCTAGGGGAAGCGCCATCACCAGATATCTCTTCCGCCGTTCAGGCGGACCACCGCCCCGGCACGGTTCGCACAGCAAGGACCGAAGCCGGACAGCACAACCGGTCGCCGAGCCAGACAGGCCGACGTCCGCTCCAGGGAAGGACCCTTCGTGAGCGACACCACCGATCTGATGGGCGCACGTGTCGAGGAGACCGCTGCCGCGCCCGCCACGGACGCCTCCGCGCCTGCCACCGGTGCCGGCTCCCGGCGGCGCCGCGGTACCGGCCTCGAGGGCATGGTGCTGGCCGAGCTGCAGCAGGTCGCATCCGGCCTCGGCATCAGGGGCACCGCGCGGATGCGCAAGAGCCAGCTGATCGAGGTCATCAAGGAGGCGCAGGCCGCGGGTGGAGCGCCCGCCAAGGCCGCGCCCGCCGCCGCGGACACCGCCGGCGAGACCAAGCCGAAGCGCCGCAGCACCTCCCGGGCCCGTACGGGCGACGAGGCCCCCGCCGAGAAGGCGGAGCGGGCGGAGAAGGCCGGCAAGGCCGACAAGAAGGCTGACAAGGCGGACGCCGACAAGGCCGCCGCCCAGCAGCAGATCGAGATCCCCGGTCAGCCGTCCCCCAAGGTCAACGCCGCGGCCGAGCAGGCCGCCCCCGCCGACGACGCCCCCTCCGAGCGCCGTCGTCGCCGGGCCACCGCCGACGCGGGCAGCCCGTCCGGCGGCACCGACACGGTGGCCGTCGAGACCCGCACCGAGCAGAAGACCGACGCCTCGGGCCAGCAGCAGTCGCAGCAGCAGGGCCAGGGCCAGCAGCAGGGCCAGGGCGACGCCCGTTCCGACGGCGAGGGCGGCGAGGGCCGCCGTCGCGACCGCCGTGACCGGGGCGACCGCGGTGACCGCGGCGGCCGCGACCGGCGCAACAAGGGCGACGACCAGAACCAGGGCGGCGGCCGTCAGGACCGCCAGCAGCAGGGCGGCGGACGCCAGGACCGTCAGCAGCACGACGACGGCTACGACGACGACGGCGGCGGCCGCCGCGGCCGCCGGGGCCGCTACCGGGACCGCCGGGGCCGTCGCGGACGCGACGAGATCCAGGAGCCGCAGATCAACGAGGACGACGTCCTCATCCCGGTCGCCGGCATCCTCGACATCCTCGACAACTACGCGTTCATCCGGACCTCCGGCTACCTGCCCGGCCCCAACGACGTGTACGTCTCCCTCGCCCAGGTCCGCAAGAACGGCCTGCGCAAGGGCGACCACCTCACCGGTGCCGTGCGCCAGCCCAAGGAGGGCGAGCGCCGCGAGAAGTTCAACGCGCTGGTGCGCCTGGACTCGGTCAACGGCATGGCGCCCGAACACGGCCGCGGCCGCCCGGAGTTCAACAAGCTCACCCCGCTGTACCCGCAGGACCGCCTCCGCCTGGAGACGGACCCCGGCGTCCTCACCACCCGCATCATCGACCTCGTCGCGCCGATCGGTAAGGGCCAGCGCGGTCTGATCGTGGCCCCGCCGAAGACCGGCAAGACCATGATCATGCAGGCGATCGCCAACGCGATCACGCACAACAACCCCGAGTGCCACCTGATGGTCGTCCTGGTCGACGAGCGTCCGGAAGAGGTCACCGACATGCAGCGGTCGGTGAAGGGCGAGGTCATCTCCTCGACCTTCGACCGCCCGGCCGAGGACCACACCACGGTCGCCGAGCTGGCCATCGAGCGCGCCAAGCGCCTGGTGGAGCTGGGTCACGACGTCGTCGTACTGCTCGACTCGATCACGCGTCTGGGCCGTGCGTACAACCTCGCCGCCCCGGCCTCCGGCCGCATCCTGTCCGGTGGTGTCGACTCGACCGCCCTGTACCCGCCGAAGCGCTTCTTCGGTGCGGCCCGCAACATCGAGGACGGCGGTTCGCTGACCATCCTCGCCACCGCCCTGGTGGACACCGGGTCCCGCATGGACGAGGTCATCTTCGAGGAGTTCAAGGGCACCGGCAACGCCGAGCTCAAGCTCGACCGGAAGCTCGCCGACAAGCGCATCTTCCCGGCGGTGGACGTCGACGCGTCCGGCACCCGCAAGGAGGAGATCCTGCTCGGCAACGAGGAGCTCGCCGTCACCTGGAAGCTGCGCCGGGTGCTGCACGCCCTCGACCAGCAGCAGGCGATCGAGCTGCTCCTCGACAAGATGAAGCAGACCAAGTCGAACGTCGAGTTCCTGATGCAGATCCAGAAGACGACCCCGACGCCCGGCAACGGCGACTGAGTCACCGCCGGTCCTCCGGATCGCGGCCCGAGGTCCCGCTTCGTCACACCGGTGACGGGGCGGGACCTCTGGCTTGTAGGATCAGCGCACCGCAGTGGGGGGGAACGTATTTTCGGATACGCCCACGGGGCAACCGGCGGTCCGTGCTGCCTTCACGGACCCTGCCGCCCGCCGGGCGCTTCTCTCCTGCCTGCGTCCACAGCGACAGGAGACCTGAGTGACATCTACCCCTCGAAGAGCCCGGCTGGCCCTTCCCGCGGCCACCGCCGCACTCGCCCTGTCGGGCGCGGTCCTCGCGGCCGCCCCCGCCCAGGCGTCCGGCGGGACCCCCGCCCCGCCCCGGCCGGCCGTCACCGAACGGCCCGCCACCGCGTCCCCGGCCGAGCTGGCGCAGCGGGTCGAGGACTCCGGGGCCGCCCTCAAGGACGGCGACACCGCTGCCAGCGCGCAGCCGGAGGCCACCGAGAGCGCCGAGGCCCCCTCCGGCAGGATCGACCCGAAGATCATCGGCGGCAAGGACGCGTCGATCTCCGAGGCGCCGTGGATGGTGCAGCTGCACTACTACGACGACAAGGGCAACGACGACCCCGCCGACGACGAGGGCTACTTCTGCGGCGGCACCCTGGTCGCCCCGGCGAAGGTCCTCACCGCCGCCCACTGCGTGTACGGCCTGGACTGGTCGGCGAACGGAGCCGTCCTCGCCGGCACCGCCCAACTGCCCGACGGCAACGACCTGCACGGCGGCCGGGTGGCCGGCGTATGGCGCCAGTGGGTCAACCCCACCTACCGGCCGAGCACCACCTCGGGCGGTGACCTGGCGGTGCTCACGCTGACCGAGGCGCTGCCGTACAAGACGCTGCGGCCGACGACGAGCGGCGACACCGCCTCCTACGCCAACGGCACCCCGGCGACGGTCTACGGCTGGGGGCGCACCAGCTCCACCAGCCAGGACATCTCGCCGACGCTGAAGAAGGCGACCGTGCCGATGCGCTCGGACGCCTCCTGCACCTCGTACTGGGGCTCCGACTTCGTGCCCGGTCAGATGGCCTGCGCCGGTGACGCGGCCTCCGGCCAGGACGCCGGTACGGTCTCCCCGTGCAACGGCGACTCCGGCGGCCCGCTCGTGGTCAACGGCCGGATCGCCGGCGTCGTGTCCTGGGGCGTCGAGGACTGCGTCGCCTCGGGCGCCTACGCCGTCTACGCCAAGGTCGGCTCCTACGTCGGCGAGGTCAACTCCCGCGTCGACGACGCCGACCTGAACTTCGACGGCCTCGCGGACCTCTTCGCCCGCACCCCCGGCGGCGAGGCGTACGAGTACTACTCCCTCGGCGACAGCTGGCCCTACCTCGACAACCGCGCCTCGCTCGGCGACTGGGGCGGGGTGAGCCTGGTGCGCCAGGGCGACCTGGACCGCGACTTCTACCAGGACTACGTGTACCGCGCCCCGGACGGCGTGCTGTACACCCTCGCCTTCAACGGCGTCGACGCCTACGACTCGATCCGCGTCGGCGGCGGCTGGAACGTGATGAAGGACCTCCGCGTCCCGGGCGACCTCTCCGGCGACGCCCTGCCCGACCTGGTCGCCAAGGACAAGTACGGCGTCCTGTGGCTCTACCCCGGCAAGGGCGACGGCACCTTCGGCAGCCGGGTCCGCATCGGCGGCGGCTGGGCCAAGTACACGATCACCGGCAAGGGCGACTACAACCGCGACGGCAGGCCCGACCTGCTGGCGCGCGACGGCTCCGGCGTCCTGTGGCTCTACCCGGGCACCGGGAAGGCCGCGCCGGCGCTCGGCAGCCGGGTCAGGGTCGGTGGCGGCTGGTCCGTCTACAGCGCCTTCGCCACCGCCGGTGACATCACCGGCGACGGCCGGCCCGACCTGCTCGCCCGCGACACCTCCGGGGTGATGTGGCTGTACAAGGGCACCGGGAAGTCCGGCACGGCCACGTTCAAGACCCGCACCCGGGTCGGGGGCGGCTGGAACGCGTTCAACCTCTTCGGCTGAGCGAAGCCTCCCCGCCGGGGCCGCCTCCACCTCGGGGGCGGCCCCTTCGCCGTCCACCGGGACCGCGGCTGCGACCTTCGCCACACGGGGCGCCCCGGTCGGCGCTCCGACGGGATGGCGCCGGTGCTCGCGGATCCCCAGGTCAGGGCCGCGGACCCGCGCGCCGCGAACACGCTCCGTCACCGTTTTTGCACCGGTTCGCCACAGTCCGTTGTGCAACCCTGTCCCGAGTTCCGCCGTCTGAGCTACGGAGGGACCATGGTGAGGACCGGCGCCGAACCCGCCGCCGGAACCGACCGCCCCGACCCTGAGCGCAGGGGGTAACCGACCGGACGAACACCGAGGAGCCCATGTCCGCCGAGAGCACGCCGGATCCCGCGATACCCGGCCCCGGCCAGTCCCGCCCCACCGGACCCGGCCACCGGGGCAAGGGCCGCCGCCGCAGGCCCAGAACGGGCCGCCGCAAGGCCCTGCTCGTCGCGGCCTGGAGCGCCGCCGGCATCGTGGTCCTGGGCGGCACCGGAGCCGGCTTCCTGTACTTCAAGCTCAACGGCAACCTCACGAGCGTCGACATCGACGCGGCACTCGGCGCCGACCGGCCCGAGAAGGCCGACAACGGATCCGAGAACATCCTGGTCCTCGGCTCCGACACCCGCTCCGGCGGCAACAAGAAGCTGGGCGGCGGCACCGACGACGGCACCGCCCGCTCGGACACGGCGATGATCGTGCACGTCTACAAGGGCCACAAGAAGGCCAGCGTGGTCTCCATCCCGCGCGACACCCTCATCGACCGCCCCGACTGCACCGACACCGACGGCACCGACCACCCCGCCGCCGACGGCGTGATGTTCAACTCCGCCTACTCCACCGGCGCCGCCTGCGCCGTGAAGACCGTCGAGTCGATCAGCGGCCTGCGCATGGACCACTACCTGGAGGTCGACTTCAGCGGCTTCCAGAACCTCATCGACGACCTCGGCGGCGTCGAGGTCACCACCACCGAGGACATCAAGGACCCCGACAGCCACCTCGACCTCCGGGCCGGCACCCACCGGCTCGACGGCGAGCAGGCCCTCGGCCTGGTCCGCACCCGGCACGGCGTCGGCGACGGCTCCGACCTCGGCCGCATCCAGCTCCAGCAGGCCTTCGTCAAGGCCCTGGTCGACCAGGTCAAGGACATCGGCCTGCTCGGCAACCCCAAGAAGCTGTACGACATCGCCGACACCGCCACCAAGACCGTGACCACCGACTCCGACCTGGGCTCGGTGAACTCCCTGATGTCCTTCGCGACCGGGCTGAAGGGCATCGGCCCGGACAAGATGCACATGGTCACCATGCCGGTGGTCTACGACCCCGCGGACCCGAACCGGGTGCTGCTGGAGAAGACCAAGGCCGACCAGGTCTGGACGGCCCTGAAGAACGACCGTCCGATCCCGAAGTCGGCGACGGAGGGAACGGCCACCGGTGAGGCCAAGGGCGTCGTGAACACCGGGGAATAGTTCCCGGCGCCCCCCGGTTTTGGGGGATGGCGCCAGTCCTGGCAGACTGGTACGTCGGCTCCGGTTCACGCTCCCGCATCCCGCGGCTGCGACCCGGCGCCCTCCCGGAACAGTAGGAGACACCTTGAAGCGCGACATCCACCCCGAGTACGTCGAGACGCAGGTCAGCTGCACCTGTGGCGCGTCGTTCACCACCCGCAGCACGATCGAGAGCGGCACCATCCGCGCCGAGGTCTGCTCCGAGTGCCACCCGTTCTACACGGGCAAGCAGAAGATCCTCGACACCGGTGGCCGCGTGGCCCGCTTCGAGGCCCGCTTCGGCAAGGCCGCCGGCTCCAAGAAGTAGCGAGCCTCCAACCGCCGGTCCACGGCCGCATCCCCTGCCCGGGGAGCGCCGGGACCGGCGTTTTTGGTCGCCCGTCTTCCCTTCCCACGCAGTAGCAGGAGCCCAAGATGTTCGAGGCCGTCGAGGAACTCGTCGCCGAGCACGCCGACCTGGAGAAGAAGCTCGCCGACCCGTCGGTCCACTCCGACCAGGCGAACGCGCGCAAGCTGAACAAGCGGTACGCCGAGCTGACCCCGATCGTCGCCACGTTCCGCTCCTGGAAGCAGACCGGCGACGACATCGAGACCGCGCGCGAGTTCGCGGCCGACGACCCCGACTTCGCCGCCGAGGTCAAGGAGCTGGACAAGCAGCGCGACGAGCTCACCGAGAAGCTGCGCCTGCTGCTCGTCCCGCGCGACCCCAGCGACGACAAGGACGTCATCCTCGAGATCAAGGCCGGCGCCGGCGGCGACGAGTCGGCGCTCTTCGCCGGCGACCTGCTGCGCATGTACCTGCGCTACGCCGAGCGGGTCGGCTGGAAGACCGAGATCATCGACTCCACCGAGTCCGAGCTGGGCGGCTACAAGGACGTCCAGGTCGCCGTGAAGACCAAGGGCGGCCAGGGCGCCACCGAGCCCGGCCAGGGCGTCTGGGCGCGCCTGAAGTACGAGGGCGGCGTGCACCGCGTGCAGCGCGTGCCCGCGACCGAGTCCCAGGGCCGGATCCACACCTCCGCGGCCGGCGTCCTCGTGACCCCCGAGGCCGAGGAGATCGACGTCGAGATCAACCCCAACGACCTCCGCATCGACGTCTACCGCTCCTCCGGACCCGGCGGCCAGTCCGTCAACACCACCGACTCCGCCGTGCGCATCACGCACATCCCGACCGGAGTCGTCGCCTCGTGCCAGAACGAGAAGAGCCAGCTCCAGAACAAGGAGCAGGCCATGCGTATCCTGCGCTCCAGGCTGCTCGCGGCGGCGCAGGAGGAGGCGGAGAAGGAGGCCGCGGACGCCCGGCGCAGCCAGGTCCGCACCGTCGACCGCTCCGAGAAGATCCGCACGTACAACTTCCCGGAGAACCGCATCTCGGACCACCGCGTCGGCTTCAAGGCGTACAACCTGGACCAGGTCCTGGACGGCGACCTCGACTCGGTGATCCAGGCCTGCGTCGACGCGGACTCGGCGGCCAAGCTCGCCGCAGCCTGAGCCCCGCCCCGCCCCGCAACCCCGTACCGGACGACCAGCTCAGCCCCGGAGGACCAGCGTGAACCTGCTGCTCGCGGAGGTGGCCCAGGCCACCCAGCGGCTGGCCGACGCCGGCGTGCCCTCGCCGCGCACCGACGCGGAGGAGCTCGCCGCGCATCTCCACGGCGTCAAGCGGAGCGAGCTGCACACCGTGCCGGACGCGGACTTCGACGCCCGGTACTGGGAGGTCGTCGCCCGCCGGGAGGCGCGCGAGCCGTTGCAGCACATCACCGGCCGCGCCTACTTCCGCTACCTGGAGCTTCAGGTCGGCCCCGGCGTCTTCGTGCCCCGCCCCGAGACCGAGTCGGTCGTCGGCTGGGCCATAGACGCGGTGCGTGCCATGGACGTCGTCGAGCCCTGCATCGTCGACCTGTGCACCGGCTCGGGCGCCATCGCGCTCGCGCTCGCCCAAGAGGTGCCGCGCTCGCGCGTGTACGCCGTGGAGCTGTCCGAGGACGCCCTGAAGTGGACGCGCAAGAACATGGAGGGGTCCAGGGTCGAACTGCGCCAGGGCGACGCCCTGACCGCCTTCCCGGACCTCGACGGCCAGGTCGACCTGGTGGTGTCCAACCCGCCGTACATCCCGCTCACCGAGTGGGAGTACGTCGCCCCCGAGGCCCGCGACCACGACCCCGAACTGGCCCTGTTCTCCGGCGAGGACGGCCTCGACCTCATCCGCGGCCTGGAACGCACCGCGCACCGCCTGCTGCGCCCCGGCGGCGTGGTCGTCGTCGAGCACGCCGACACCCAGGGCGGCCAGGTGCCCTGGATCTTCACCGAGGAGCGGGGCTGGGCCGACGCGGCCGACCACCCGGACCTCAACAACCGGCCCAGGTTCGCGACGGCCCGCAAGGCGCTGCCGTGAACACCCCGACGACCCCCGACCCGCAGTACGTGTACGAGGAGGCCCGCTAAATGGCACGGCGTTACGACACCAACGACGCGACCGACCGAGTGACCGGTCTGCGCGAGGCCGCGTCCGCCGTCCGCCGTGGCGAGCTCGTGGTGCTGCCGACGGACACCGTGTACGGCATCGGCGCCGACGCCTTCACCGCGGAGGCCGTCGGCGACCTGCTGGAGGCCAAGGGGCGTGGCCGCAACATGCCCTCCCCGGTCCTCATCGGCTCGCCCAACACCCTGCACGGCCTGGTCACGGACTTCTCCGAGATGGCCTGGGAACTCGTCGACGCCTTCTGGCCCGGCGCGCTGACCCTGGTCGCCAAGCACCAGCCGTCCCTGCAGTGGGACCTCGGCGAGACCCGCGGCACGGTCGCCGTGCGGATGCCGTTGCACCCCGTCGCCATCGAGCTGCTCACCGAGGTCGGCCCCATGGCCGTCTCCTCCGCCAACCTGACCGGCCACCCGGCCCCCGAGGACTGCGACGCCGCCCAGCAGATGCTCGGCGACTCCGTCTCCGTCTACCTCGACGGCGGCCCCACCCCCGGCAACGTCCCGTCGTCCATCGTCGACGTCACCCGCGAGGTGCCGGTCCTGCTGCGTGCGGGCGCGCTGTCGGCGGAGGAGCTGCGGAAGGTAGTACCCGACCTCGAGGTGGCGAATTGACGGCCCCTGAGACGGGGCGTGGCATAGGCAACGGGGAACGCGCCGCGGAGATCACGACCACGTTCGTCGGACTTCCGCGCGACAGCTTCCGCATCCTCCACGTCAGCACCGGAAACGTCTGCCGCTCGCCCATCACCGAGCGGCTGACCCGGCACGCGGTGCAGGAGCGGCTCGGCGTCCTCGGCGGCGGCCTGATCGTGGAGAGCGCCGGGACCTGGGGCCACGAGGGCGCCCCCATGGAAGCGAACGCCGAGACCGTCCTCACGGACTTCGGCGCCGACCCGGCCGGGTTCACCGGCCGCGAGCTGCTCGACGAGCACGTGATCCGCGCGGACCTCGTCCTCACCGCGACCCGGGACCACCGGGCCCAGGTCATCTCCATGGGCCACTCGGCGGGCCTGCGCACCTTCACGCTGAAGGAGTTCACCCGCCTGGTGAACGCCATCGACCCGGCGACGCTGCCGCCCCTGGAGGACGGCGTGGTCACCCGCGCACGCGCCCTGGTCCGCGCCGCCGCCGCTCTACGCGGGTGGCTGCTGGCCCCGACGGCGGAGGCGGACGAGGTGTACGACCCCTACGGCGCCCCGCTGACCTTCTTCCGCTCCATCGGCGACGAGATACACCAGGCGCTGGACCCGGTGGTGACGGCACTGACGGGCGTTCCGGCGCGAGCGTAGGGCGTGAGGCGATTCGACCCGTGCGGGACGGGCCCCGGTGGCACGGCGCCGCCGAGAGCGCCCCGCGCCGTCCTGGGGCCGCGCGGAGCCCCGTGCGCACGCCGGGCGGCTTCGCCGTGCCGGGCCTACATTGGTCGTACGTCACCGTCGACGCACGCCCGGAGCGCACCATGTCGGTCACCCACGACATCATCGAGGCCGATGACAGCTCGCTCGGAGTCCTGTCGCGCCAGGATCCCGAGCTGGCCGAGATCCTGTACGCCGAAGACCGCCGGCAGTCGACGACCCTGCAGCTGATCGCCGCCGAGAACTTCACGTCCCCCGCCGTGCTGGCCGCCCTCGGCTCCCCGCTGGCCAACAAGTACGCCGAGGGCTACCCGGGCGCCCGCCACCACGGCGGCTGCGAGATCGTCGACGTCGCCGAGCGGCTGGCCGCCGACCGCGCCCGGGCCCTCTTCGGCGCCGAGCACGCCAACGTGCAGCCCCACTCCGGCTCCTCCGCCGTGCTGGCCGCCTACGCCGCCCTGCTGCGCCCCGGCGACACCGTCCTCGCCCTCGGCCTGCCGTACGGCGGCCACCTCACCCACGGCTCACCGGCGAACTTCTCCGGCCGCTGGTTCGACTTCGTCGGCTACGGCGTGGACGCGGAGACCGGGCTGATCGACTACGACCAGGTCCGCACCCTGGCCCGCGCCCGCCGGCCCAAGGCGATCGTCTGCGGCTCCATCGCCTACCCCCGCCACCTCGACTACGCCGCCTTCCGCGACATCGCCGACGAGGTGGGCGCCCACCTCATCGCGGACGCCGCGCACCCGATCGGGCTGGTCGCCGGGGGAGCGGCGCCCAGCCCCGTGCCGTACGCCGACATCGTCTGCGCCACCACGCACAAGGTGCTGCGCGGACCCCGCGGCGGCATGATCCTGTGCGGAAGCGAACTGGCCGAGCGGGTGGACCGGGCCGTCTTCCCGTTCACACAGGGCGGCGCCCAGATGCACACCATCGCCGCCAAGGCCGTCGCCTTCGGCGAGGCGGCCACCCCCGCGTACGCCGCCTACGCCCACCAGGTGGTCGCCAACGCCCGCGCCCTCGCCGCCCACCTCGCGGCCGAGGGCCTGGTCGTCACCACCGGCGGCACCGACACCCACCTGCTCACCGCCGACCCCGCCCCGCTCGGCGTCGACGGCAAGACCGCCCGGGGGCGGCTCGCGGCGGCCGGGATCGTCCTGGACTGCTGCGCACTCCCGCACGACGACGCCCGCGGCCTGCGCCTGGGCACGGCGGCGGTGACCACGCAGGGCATGGGGGAGCGGGAGATGCGGGCGGTGGCCACGCTGCTCGCCGGGGTGCTGCGCGGCACCACGGACCCGGCCGGGGCCCGGGCCGACGTACGGGACCTGACCGCGCAATTCCCCCCGTATCCGGACTGAGGACGGGTAGACGTACAGGCGTACACAGCCCCCTGCTCAGCCACACGTGCAACCATCGTCGCTACCCGTAAGTCCTCAACCGTATGCGTTGCATCGCCGTGCGCATCGCTAGGGTGTGAGGTTGAGGATGGCCAGCGAGACCTGTGGGGAAGCCCGTGCGTGAATACCTGCTGACGCTCTGCATCACGGCCGCGGTGACGTATCTGCTGACAGGGCCGGTACGGAAGTTCGCGATCGTGGCGGGAGCGATGCCGGAGATCCGGGCACGTGACGTGCACCGGGAACCCACTCCGCGGCTCGGCGGGATCGCGATGTTCTTCGGGCTGTGCGCCGGCCTGCTGGTCGCCGACCACCTCACCAACCTCAGCGAGGTCTTCGAGAAGTCCAACGAGCCGCGCGCCCTGCTCTCCGGAGCCGCCCTGATCTGGCTGATCGGCGTCCTGGACGACAAGTTCGAGATCGACGCCCTGATCAAGCTCGGCGGCCAGATGATCGCCGCCGGCGTCATGGTGGTCCAGGGCCTGACCATCCTGTGGATCCCGCTGCCGGGCGTCGGCACGGTCGCGCTCACCCAGTGGCAGGGCACGCTGCTGACGGTGGCCCTCGTCGTCATCACCATCAACGCGGTCAACTTCGTGGACGGTCTGGACGGTCTCGCGGCGGGCATGGTGTGCATCGCTGCGGCGGCGTTCTTCATGTACGCCTACCGGATCTGGTACTCGTACGGCATCGAGGCCGCGGCACCCGCCTCGCTCTTCGCGGCCATCCTCATGGGCATGTGCCTCGGCTTCCTCCCGCACAACATGCATCCCGCCCGGATCTTCATGGGCGACTCCGGCTCGATGCTGATCGGGCTGGTGCTGGCGGCCGGCGCGATCTCGGTCACCGGGCAGGTCGACCCGGACGTGATGAAGCTGTTCTCCGGTTCCGAACGCAACGCCGTGCACCAGATGGTGCCCGTGTACATCCCGCTGCTGATGCCGCTGACCATCATCGCCATCCCGGCCGCCGACCTGATCCTCGCGATCGTGCGCCGCACCTGGCGGGGCCAGTCGCCGTTCGCCGCGGACCGGGGGCACCTGCACCACCGGCTGCTGGAGATCGGCCACTCGCACAGCCGCGCGGTGCTGATCATGTACTTCTTCTCGGCGCTGATCGCCTTCGGCGCCCTCGCCTACTCCGTGAACGCCGCTTCGATGTGGATCGTGCTGAGCGTCGTCTTCCTCAGTGCGATCGGCCTGGTGCTGCTCCTGCTGCCGCGGTTCACCCCGCGCGCTCCCCGCTGGGCCGAGGGCTTCGTGCCGCCGCGCTACCGGCGCCGCAAAGCGGCCACCGTCACCGCGAGCGGGAGCGAGGCGGTCGCGAACGAACTCGCGGACGAGGAGCGGGTTCCGGTCACCGCGGGCGCCTCGGGCGTCAACGGAGCGACCGCCCTCGGCTCCCGTTCGCGGACGAGGTGAGAGCGGCTAAATGCCGCATTACCAGACAAGTTGGCGTAGTAATTGCACAAACGCGCACGGTCACTCTCACGTGTGACAGCAAGCACACCCAGAGGTAAAGACCTCATCAAATAGTTTGTGATACGGTTCACGAGTATCCCCCGGGTAGAGCCCAAGGACCGTAGTGCGACGGTCTCTTGTAAGTGAGGACCTCGTCCGGCTCGGGGCTACGCTCGTCCATGACGACACCTGCCCCCTGTGTGTTGAAAGCGGAGTTGCCGCCATGCCGTCCAATGACGTCCGGACCTTGCTTCAGGCTGCCGTGCCCACGGCTGCCGTCGGCGCAGTAGCCGCCGTCGTCAGCGGCGTGGTCGCCGGCGGCAAGGGCGCGATCGGAGCCGTCGTCGCGACCGTGGTGGCGATGCTCTTCATGGGAATCGGGCTCTACGTCCTGCAGCGCACCGCCAAATCGCTTCCGCACCTTTTCCAGGCGATGGGCCTGATGCTCTACGCGGCACAGATCCTGCTGCTGTTCGTCTTCCTCGCCGCGTTCAAGAACACGACGCTGTTCAACCCCCGGTCCTTCGCGATCACTCTGGTCGCCGTCACGCTCGCGTGGATCGCCGCGCAGACGCGGGCGCACATGAAGGCCAAGATCCTCTACGTCGAACCCGAGTCGTCGAGCGAGAAGCCCGAGAAGACGGGCCACTCGTCGTGAGGGGTAGGGCCGGGATAAAGAGGCATGTGAAGTCCTGCTATCGTCCGGTGCCAACTGCGGCATCGCGGGCGCGGGCATCCGAGCTGACGCCTGCTGAATCGCGAGGCGAGATGCCCCACAGCCGCCCCCACACCCGAAACACCAGTCCCGTGCCGAACAGCGGCCCCGCGCCGCGCCGACACAACGAGGTTGCCGTATCCATGCGCCACGCTGAAGGAGCCCGCGGTGAGTGCTGACCCGACGCAGGTGCTCGCCTTCGAGACCGACTGCCACATCTTCGACGGCTGTGGCTTCCCGGCTCCCGGCCTGCACTCGTTCCTGTTCGAGCCCCTTTGGGGCGATGCGGACAGCAACCTGTACTTCAACAAGCCGATGCTGCTGGCCCTGCTCGGTTCCGTTGTCATCATCGGCTTCTTCTGGGCGGCCTTCAGTAAGCCGAAGGTCGTGCCGGGCAAGCTGCAGATGGTCGCCGAGACCGGTTACGACTTCATCCGTCGCGGCGTTGTCTACGAGACCATCGGCAAGAAGGAAGGCGAGAAGTACGTCCCGCTGGTCGTCTCGCTCTTCTTCTTCATCTGGATGATGAACCTCTGGTCGATCATCCCGGTCGCCCAGTTCCCGGTGACGTCGATCATCGCCTACCCGGCTGTGATGGCGGCCATCGTCTACATCCTCTGGGTCTCGCTGACGTTCAAGCGCCACGGCTTCGTTGGCTTCTTCAAGAACGTCACCGGCTACGACAAGTCCTTGGGCGCTGTTCTGCCGCTGGCCATGCTCATCGAGTTCTTCTCGAACCTGCTGGTCCGGCCCTTCACGCACGCGGTGCGGCTCTTCGCCAACATGTTCGCGGGTCACACCCTGCTGCTGCTCTTCACGATCGCCAGCTGGTACCTGCTGAACGGCATCGGCATCGCCTACGCCGGGGTCTCGTTCGTGATGACGATCATCATGACCGCCTTCGAACTTTTCATCCAGGCACTTCAGGCGTACGTCTTCGTGCTCCTCACGTGCACGTACATCCAGGGCGCGCTCGCCGAACACCACTGAGCGCCCCCGCCCCACACCCCCTGATCGTCCGGTGGCCAACCCCCACCGGTCCGTAAAGAAAAGGAAGAACTGGCATGTCCCAGACCCTTGCCGCTGTTTCCGGCTCGCTCGGCTCCATCGGTTACGGCCTCGCTGCCATCGGCCCCGGCGTCGGCGTCGGCATCATCTTCGGTAACGGCACCCAGGCCCTGGCCCGTCAGCCCGAGGCGGCCGGCCTGATCCGCGCCAACCAGATCCTCGGCTTCGCCTTCTGTGAGGCGCTCGCCCTGATCGGTCTGGTCATGCCGTTCGTCTACGGCAAGTAATCGCGGATCAACTTCCCGCCGACTAGACGAAAGGCAAACCCATGAGCCCGATGCTTCAGATCGCGGCCGAGGAGATGGAGAATCCCCTCGTCCCGCCGATCCCCGAGCTCGTCATCGGCCTGATCGCCTTCGTCATCGTCTTCGGCTTCCTCGCCTGGAAGCTCCTCCCGAACATCAACAAGGTTCTGGAAGAGCGTCGCGAGGCCATCGAGGGCGGTATCGAGAAGGCCGAGGCCGCGCAGACCGAGGCCCAGAGCGTCCTCGAGCAGTACAAGGCCCAGCTCGCCGAGGCCCGGCACGAGGCCGCGCGACTGCGTCAGGAGGCGCAGGAGCAGGGCGCCACGCTCATCGCCGAGATGCGCGCGGAAGGCCAGCGGCAGCGTGAGGAGATCATCGCCGCCGGTCACGCCCAGATCCAGGCCGACCGCAAGGCCGCCGCGTCCGCGCTGCGCCAGGACGTCGGACAGCTGGCGACCCAGCTGGCCGGCAAGCTGGTCGGCGAGTCCCTCGAGGACCACGCCCGCCAGAGCCGTGTGATCGACCGCTTCCTGGACGAGCTGGACGACAAGGCGACGAAGGCAGAGGCGACCCGATGAACGGAGCGAGCCGCGAGGCCCTTGCCGCCGCACGTGAGCGTCTCGACGCGCTGACGGACTCCACGTCCGTGGACGCCGGCTCGCTCGCCGACGAGCTGGCCGCCGTCACCGCGCTCCTCCACCGCGAGGTGTCGCTGCGTCGGGTCCTCACCGACCCGGCGCAGTCGGGCGAGGCCAAGGCGGAACTCGCCCAGCGTCTCCTCGGCACCCAGGTCAGCGGCCAGGCCGTCGACCTGGTGGCCGGCATGGTGCGCTCCCGCTGGTCGCAGTCCCGCGACCTGGTGGACGCGCTGGAGGAGCTGGCGAACACCGCCGACCTCACCGCCGCCCAGAAGCGGGGCCGGCTCGACAACGTGGAGGACGAGCTGTTCCGGTTCGGCCGGATCGTCTCCTCCAACACCGAGCTGCGCGCCGCGCTCACCAACCGGTCGGCCACCACCGCGGCCAAGAGCGAGCTGCTGCGCGGCCTGCTCGGCGGCCGGGCGGAGCGGACCACCGAGCGTCTGGTGACGCGCCTTGTCACCGCGCCCCGGGGACGTAGCCTGGAGTCGGGACTCGAGTCCCTGTCCAAGCTCGCCGCCGACCGGCGCGACCGGATGGTCGCCGTGGTCACCTCGGCGGTGCCGCTGAGCGACACGCAGAAGCAGCGCCTCGGCGCGGCCCTCGCGAAGGTCTACGGCCGTCCGATGCACCTCAACCTCGACGTGGACCCCGAGGTTCTCGGCGGAATCCGGGTGCAGGTCGGTGACGAGGTCATCAACGGCTCCATCGCGGACCGCCTGGAGGACGCCGGCCGCCGTCTGGCGAGCTGACGCTTCCCGCGACGGCAGTCGCGACAACAGCACAGCAAGTAACAGCAGTAGCAGTACGTACTTACGACGGCCCTGGTTGGGCCGTGCAGAGGATTCACCTCTCATTGGGGGGAGTCCCGACTCGTGGAATACCCCCCAAGTGAAACTTCGGGCCCAACAAGGAGAGCAGGGAACTCAGATGGCGGAGCTCACGATCCGGCCGGAGGAGATCCGGGACGCACTGGAGAACTTCGTCCAGTCGTACAAGCCGGACGCGGCCTCGCGCGAGGAGGTCGGTACGGTCACCCTTGCCGGCGACGGCATCGCGAAGGTCGAGGGCCTGCCCTCGGCCATGGCCAACGAACTGCTGAAGTTCGAGGACGGCACCCTCGGCCTCGCCCTCAACCTCGAGGAGCGCGAGATCGGTGCCATCGTCCTCGGTGAGTTCAGCGGCATCGAGGAGGGGCAGCCGGTCTCGCGTACCGGTGAGGTCCTCTCCGTGGCCGTCGGCGAGGGCTACCTCGGCCGCGTCGTCGACCCCCTCGGCAACGCGATCGACGGCCTCGGCGAGATCGAGACCTCGGGTCGCCGCGCCCTCGAGCTGCAGGCCCCCACGGTCATGC
Source organism: Streptomyces sp. KPB2 (assembly GCF_003950055.1). Taxonomy (NCBI): domain Bacteria; kingdom Bacillati; phylum Actinomycetota; class Actinomycetes; order Kitasatosporales; family Streptomycetaceae; genus Streptomyces; species Streptomyces sp. KPB2. Next base: position 2,701,654 of record NZ_CP034353.1, on the reverse strand, counting down.
AGCGCAAGTCGGTGCACGAGCCGATGGAGACCGGCTACAAGGCCGTCGACGCCATGACGCCGATCGGCCGCGGTCAGCGTCAGCTGATCATCGGCGACCGTCAGACCGGCAAGACCGCCCTGGCCGTCGACACGATCATCAACCAGCGCGACAACTGGCGCACCGGCGACCCGAACAAGCAGGTCCGCTGCATCTACGTCGCCATCGGTCAGAAGGGCTCCACCATCGCGTCGGTCCGCCGCGCGCTGGAGGAGAACGGCGCGCTGGAGTACACGACCATCGTCGCCGCCCCGGCATCCGACCCGGCCGGCTTCAAGTACCTGGCGCCGTACACCGGCTCGGCCATCGGCCAGCAGTGGATGTACGAGGGCAAGCACGTCCTGATCATCTTCGACGACCTGTCGAAGCAGGCCGACGCCTACCGCGCCGTGTCGCTGCTGCTGCGCCGCCCGCCGGGCCGCGAGGCCTACCCCGGTGACGTCTTCTACCTGCACTCCCGTCTGCTGGAGCGCTGCGCGAAGCTCTCCGACGACATGGGTGCCGGCTCGATGACCGGTCTGCCGATCGTCGAGACCAAGGCCAACGACGTCTCGGCGTTCATCCCGACCAACGTCATCTCCATCACCGACGGCCAGTGCTTCCTGGAGTCCGACCTGTTCAACGCCGGTCAGCGTCCGGCCCTGAACGTCGGTATCTCGGTCTCCCGCGTCGGTGGCTCCGCCCAGCACAAGGCCATGAAGCAGGTCTCCGGCCGGCTCCGCGTGGACCTCGCCCAGTTCCGTGAGCTGGAGGCGTTCGCCGCCTTCGGTTCCGACCTGGACGCCGCGTCGAAGTCGCAGCTGGAGCGCGGTCAGCGCATGGTCGAGCTGCTGAAGCAGGACCAGTACCAGCCGATGGCCACCGAGGACCAGGTCGTCTCCGTCTGGGCCGGCACCACCGGCAAGATGGACGAGGTGCCGGTCGCCGACATCCGCCGCTTCGAGAAGGAGCTGCTCGAGTACCTGCACCGCCAGGAGCAGGGCCTCATGACCTCCATCCGCGAGGGCGGCAAGATGTCCGACGACACCCTGCAGGCCGTCGGTGACGCCATCGCCGCGTTCAAGAAGCAGTTCGAGACCTCGGACGGCAAGCTGCTCGGCGAGGACGCCCCGTCCGCCGCCAAGTGACGTAAGGAAGGGACCTGACTCATGGGAGCCCAGCTCCGGGTCTACAAGCGTCGCATCCGATCCGTCACCGCGACCAAGAAGATCACCAAGGCGATGGAGATGATCGCCGCCTCGCGCGTCGTCAAGGCGCAGCGCAAGGTGGCGGCCTCCACGCCGTACGCGCGGGAACTCACCCGCGCGGTCACGGCGGTCGGTACCGGGTCGAACACGAAGCACCCGCTCACCACGGAGGCGGACAACCCGACCCGTGCCGCGGTCCTGCTCCTCACGAGCGACCGCGGTCTGGCCGGCGCCTTCAACTCCAACGCCATCAAGGCCGCGGAGCAGCTGACCGAGCGCCTCGAGCGCGAGGGCCGGCAGGTCGACACGTACATCGTCGGCCGGCGCGGTCTGGCCCACTACAACTTCCGCGAGCGCAAGGTCGCGGAGTCGTTCGCGGGCTTCACCGACGAGCCCTCGTACGCGGACGCCAAGAAGGTCGCGGCGCCGCTGATCGAGGCCATCGAGAAGGACACGGCCGAGGGCGGTGTGGACGAGCTCCACATCGTCTACACCGAGTTCGTCTCGATGATGACGCAGACGGCGGTCGACTCCCGGCTGCTGCCGCTGAGCCTCGACGAGGTGGCCGAGGAGTCGGGCACGAAGGACGAGATCCTTCCGCTCTACGACTTCGAGCCGTCGGCGGAGGACGTCCTCGACGCCCTGCTGCCGCGCTACGTCGAAAGCCGCATCTACAACGCGCTGCTGCAGTCGGCTGCCTCCAAGCACGCCGCCACCCGGCGCGCGATGAAGTCGGCCACCGACAACGCGGGCGAGCTGATCAACACGCTCTCCCGTCTTGCCAACGCGGCCCGCCAGGCCGAAATCACCCAGGAAATCAGCGAGATCGTCGGTGGCGCCAGTGCCCTGGCCGACGCGAACGCGGGGAGTGACAACTAATGACCACCACTGTTGAGACCGCGACGGCCACGGGCCGCGTCGCCCGGGTCATCGGCCCGGTCGTCGACGTGGAGTTCCCCGTCGACGCGATGCCGGACATCTACAACGCGCTGCACGTCGAGGTGGCCGACCCGGCCAAGGAGGGTGAGCTCAAGACGCTGACCCTCGAGGTCGCCCAGCACCTCGGTGACGGCCTGGTCCGCACCATCTCCATGCAGCCCACCGACGGTCTGGTCCGCCAGGCCCCGGTGACCGACACGGGCTCGGCCATCTCCGTCCCCGTCGGCGACTTCACCAAGGGCAAGGTGTTCAACACCCTCGGCGAGGTGCTGAACGTCGACGAGAGCTACGACGGTGAGCGCTGGCCGATCCACCGCAAGGCCCCGAACTTCGACGAGCTCGAGTCGAAGACCGAGATGTTCGAGACCGGTGTCAAGGTCATCGACCTGCTGACCCCGTACGTCAAGGGCGGCAAGATCGGTCTGTTCGGCGGCGCCGGCGTCGGCAAGACGGTGCTCATCCAGGAGATGATCTACCGCGTCGCCAACAACCACGACGGTGTCTCCGTGTTCGCCGGTGTCGGTGAGCGCACCCGTGAGGGCAACGACCTCATCGACGAGATGAGCGAGTCGGGCGTCATCGACAAGACCGCGCTGGTCTTCGGTCAGATGGACGAGCCGCCGGGCACCCGTCTGCGCGTCGCGCTGGCCGGCCTGACCATGGCCGAGTACTTCCGCGACGTCCAGAAGCAGGACGTGCTGTTCTTCATCGACAACATCTTCCGCTTCACCCAGGCGGGTTCCGAGGTGTCGACCCTGCTCGGCCGCATGCCCTCCGCGGTGGGCTACCAGCCGAACCTGGCCGACGAGATGGGTCTCCTCCAGGAGCGCATCACCTCGACCCGTGGTCACTCGATCACCTCGATGCAGGCGATCTACGTCCCCGCGGACGACCTGACCGACCCTGCCCCGGCCACCACCTTCGCCCACCTCGACGCGACGACGGTTCTGTCCCGTCCGATCTCCGAGAAGGGCATCTACCCGGCCGTGGACCCGCTGGACTCGACGTCCCGCATCCTCGACCCGCGGTACATCGCGGCGGACCACTACCAGGCCGCGATGCGCGTGAAGAACATCCTGCAGAAGTACAAGGACCTGCAGGACATCATCGCGATCCTCGGTATCGACGAGCTGGGCGAAGAGGACAAGCTCGTCGTCCACCGCGCCCGTCGCGTGGAGCGCTTCCTGTCCCAGAACACCCACGTCGCCAAGCAGTTCACCGGCGTCGACGGGTCGGACGTCCCGCTGGACGAGTCGATCGCGGCCTTCAACGCGATCTGCGACGGCGAGTACGACCACTTCCCGGAGCAGGCGTTCTTCATGTGCGGTGGCATCGAGGACCTGAAGAACAACGCCAAGGAGCTGGGCGTCTCCTGAGCCTCGGCTCGCGGTGAGCCGTACGGCACACCACCCGGAGGGGGCGGGCGCGTCCCGTCCCCTCCGGCACGCCCCTTAGACTTGTAACCAACACCCGGCTGACCGGCCGGGTGGTGACCCGAGGAGCCACCTTGGCTGCTGATCTGCACGTCGCGCTGGTCGCGGCCGACCGAGAGGTCTGGTCCGGCGAGGCCACCCTGGTCGTCGCGCGCACCACGTCCGGCGACATCGGCGTCATGCCCGGTCACCAGCCGCTGCTCGGTGTGCTGGAGTCGGGCCCGGTGACCATCCGTACGAGTGACGGCGGGACGGTCGTCGCCGCGGTGCACGGCGGTTTCATCTCGTTCGCCGACAACAAGCTGTCGCTGCTGGCCGAGACCGCCGAACTGGCGGACGAGATCGACGTCCACCGCGTGGAGCGCGAGCTCGAGCGCGCGAAGGCGGAGGGCGACGCCCACGCCGAGCGCCGCGCGGACGTCCGACTGCGCGCTGCGGCGGGACGCTGATCCACAGCACAGTGCGATAGCGTCGTGCCATGACGTCACTCAGCCGCGGCTGGGACCGGAGCCATCCGGACCCGGCCGCGGCTGAGGCAGATCCGGGTGTTTTTTCCGTTCCGTTACCTAGGAGACGAGGAGGTCGGTGTCGATGGCCCTCGCTCTGACTGTGTGCGGAATCGTTGTGGCCCTGGTGGTGATCGGGCTCTTCGTCTTCGGTCTGCGCCGCCGGCTGATCCAGCGCTCGGGCGGCACCTTCGACTGCTCGCTGCGCTGGGACGCCCCCCAGCAGGACGACACCGGTGGCAAGGGCTGGGCCTACGGCGTGGCCCGCTACAACGGCGACCGGGTCGAGTGGTACCGGGTGTTCTCGTACTCCCCGCGCCCGCGTCGCGTGCTGGAACGCTCCGCGATCGAGGTGGCCGGCCGCCGGCTGCCGGACGGCGAGGAGGAACTGGCGTTGCTCTCCGACGCCGTGGTCCTGGCCTGTCTGCACCGGGGCACACGGCTCGAACTGGCGATGAGCGAAGACGCGCTGACCGGATTTCTCGCGTGGCTGGAAGCAGCCCCGCCCGGTCAGCGCGTCAACGTCGCTTAGAGAGTTTTTCTACGCGGTCTACTTCAGCCCGCTGTCGATGGCGCTCACCAGTTCGCCGTTGGCGGTGTCGCCGCTGAACTCCCAGAAGAAGGCGCCGCCGAGGCCCTGCTGCTCCGCCCAGTCCATCTTGGACTTGATGGTGGCCGGGGTGTCGTAGGACCACCAGTTGGTGCCGCAGTGGGCGTAGGCGGTGCCGGCGATGGTGCCGGTGGCCGGGCAGCTGTTCTTGAGGACCTTGTAGTCCTCGATGCCCGCCTCGTAGGTGCCGGCCGCCGGGCCGGTGGCGGTGCCGCCGGGCGCGGACTGGGTGACGCCGGTCCAGCCGCGGCCGTAGAAGCCGATGCCGATCAGGAGCTTGTCGGCCGGCACGCCCTTGGCCTTGAACTTCGCCATCGCGTCGGCGGTGTTGAAGCCCTGCTGCGGGATGCCGTCGTACGCGGTCAGCGGCGAGTGCGGAGCGGTCGGGCCGTTCTTCGCCCAGGCGCCGAAGAAGTCGTACGTCATCACGTTGTACCAGTCGATGTACTTCGAGGCCTCGCCGTAGTCGGCCGCGTCGATCTTGCCGCCGTCCGAACCGTCGGCGGTGACGGCCGCGGTGATCAGGTAGTCCTGGCCGAACTCGGCGCGCATGGCCTTCATCATGCTGCTGAAGGCGTTCGGGGCGCTGGTCTCGTCACAGCTGAGACCGCAGGCGTTCGGGTACTCCCAGTCCAGGTCGATGCCGTCGAAGACGTCGGCCCAGCGCGGGTCCTCGACCAGGTCGTGGCAGGACTTGGCGAACGCGGCCGGGTTCTTCACGGCGTCGGGGAAGCCGCCGGACCAGGTCCAGCCGCCGAAGGAGTAGAGGATCTTGATGTTCGGGTACTTGGCCTTCAGCTTGCGCAGCTGGTTGAAGTTGCCCCGCAGCGGCTGGTCCCAGGTGTCGGCGACGCCGTCGACGGACTGGTCGGCGGTGTAGGCCTTGTCGTAGTCGGCGTACGCGTCGCCGATGGTGCACTTGCCGCCCTGGACGTTGCCGAAGGCGTAGTTGATGTGCGTGATCTTGTCGGCGGAGCCGGAGGTGACCAGGTTCTTCACGTGGTAGTTGCGGCCGTAGACGCCCCAGTTGGTGAAGTAGCCCATCTTGACCTCGCCACCGGGGTTCGGGTTGCCGCCGTCCCCGCCGCCGGTGGTCGTGACCTTCACGGAGCCGCTGGCCGGGCCGGTCTGGTCGGCGGTGTCCCGGGCCTTGACGCTGTACGAGTACGCGGTGCCCTTGGTGAGGCCCGTGTCCGTGTAGCTGGTGCCGGTGACGGTGGCGACCTTCGCGCCGTCCCGCAGGACGTCGTAGTTCTTGACGCCCTTGTCGTCGGTGGCCGCCGACCAGGACAGCTTCACCGAGGTGTCGGTGATGTTCGAGGCGGTGGGCGTGCCGGGCGCGGAGGGGGCCTCGTCGCCGGGGACCGAGGTACCGTCGCAGCTGCCGCCGTTGAGCTTGCAGTTGGACGGGGAGCCGGGGCCGCTGCCGTTGAAGCCGAAGGAGACCGAGGCGCCGGGGGCGAGCGTCCCGTTCCAGCCGACGTTCTTGGCGGTCCAGTGGTCGCCGGAGTTGGTGACGGTGGCGTCCCACGCGGCGGTGACCTTGGTGCCGGAGGGGAAGTCCCACTCGACGGTCCAGGAGCTGAGGGAGGTGGTGCCGGTGTTCTTCACCGTCCACTTGCCGCCGAAGCCCGTGCCCCAGTCCGAGGTCTTCTGGAAGGTGGCCGTGGCGCTGGTGGCCGCCTGGGCCGGGCTCGCGAGGCCGACCAGACCGGCGAGGGGAAGCGCCAGGGTCGCAGCGAGTGCCGCGGCTTTGTGTCTGAAGCGCATGTGAGCCTCCTTATATGGGGATGTTGTCGAGGGCATGACTGAGCCTCATGCCCGCAGTGCGGCGAGAATAGAAAGGTCTGGACCACAGGTCAATAGGTCTGGACCAATGTGGCGGCCAGTGGTTGAACCCGTGCCGGACCGGGAAAACTAGATCCCCAACTCCTGTGCCAGCACCGCCGCTTGCACCCGGCTGCGCAGCCCCAGCTTCCCCAGCAGCCGGCTGACATGCGTCTTCACCGTCGCCTCGGCCATCTCCAGCCGCTCGGCGATCGCGGCGTTGGACAGGCCCTCGCCGAGGCAGGACAGCACCTCGCGCTCACGCCGGGTCAGATCCCGCAGCACCGCCGGGTCGGCGGCCGGCTCCCGCACCGGCTTCGCGGCGAACTCGGCGATCAGCCGCCGGGTGACGGCCGGCGCCACGATGCCCTCGCCGCCCGCCACCGTGCGCACGGCCGCGATCAGGTCGTTCGCCTCGGTGTTCTTCAGCAGGAACCCGGCGGCCCCCGCCCGCAGCGCCCCGAAGACGTACTCGTCCAGGTCGAAGGTGGTCAGCACCAGCACGTCGGCGAGCTGCTCCCCGACCACGATCCGGGTCGCCGACACCCCGTCCAGGCGCGGCATCTGCACGTCCATCAGCACCAGGTCCGGACGGAGCCGGCGGGCCAGCTCCACCGCCCGCTCCCCGTCCGCGGCCTCCCCGACCACCTCGATGTCCGGTGCGCTGCCCAGGATCAGCACCAGCCCCGCGCGCACGGCGGACTGGTCCTCGGCGACGAGGACGCGGATCATGCGAGGTCTCCTTCGGTCAGGGGGAGGCAGGCGCGTACGGCCCAGATCCTGTCGCCCGGCGAGGCGGGGCCCGCCACCACCCCCGCCTCGAACGTGCCGTGCAGCAGCGCGGCCCGCTCCCGCATCCCGACGAGACCGGCGCCGGAACCGGGGGCGCGCGGGGTGTCCCGCTCGCCGTACGGGCTGGTCACCTCGACCCGCAGGGCGCCCTCGTGCCGGTCGAGGCGGACCCGGACGGCGCCCTTCGAGCCGTGCTTCAGCGCGTTGGTGAGCGACTCCTGCACGATCCGGTACGCGGCCAGCTCGACCGGGGCGGGCAGGTTCTCGCCGGGGCACGCGTCCAGGGTGACGTCCAGCCCGTTGGCGCGGGCGCCGTCGACCAGTGCGCCGAGCCCGTCGAGGGTGGGGGCGGCGGCCGGCTCGGTGTCCCCGCCGTCGTCCCGCAGGATGCCGATCAGGCGTCGCATCTCGGCCAGCCCCTCGACGCTGTTCTCGCGGATCACGCCGAGCGCCTGCCGGGTGGTCGCCGCGTCGTCCAGGGAGAGCGCGGCCGTGGAGTGGATGGCGATCGCGGAGAGGTGATTGGCGACCATGTCGTGCAGCTCGCGGGCCATCCGGGCGCGCTCGGCGGTCACCGCCTGCGTCCGGTCCATCTCCGCGAGCAGCGCGGTCTGTTCGGCCCGCAGCAGGGCGGCGTCGGCGGCCTCGCGGTGGTTGCGCACGATGAGGCCGGTGGAGGCGGGCGTGAACGTCACGGCGCCCGTGACGACCCCGATCAGCAGCGCCTCCGGAACCCGCAGCACCGCGAAGGGCACCAGCGTCGCCGCGATCGACAGCATCCCGGTGATCCACGGCAGCCGGCGTGCCGTGGCGGGCGGTCCGTACAGGACGGCGGCGTACATCAGGTCGGTGTACATCACGATCGTGGCGATGCTGCCCTGGGTCATGAGGTCCGCGGCCAGCGCGAGCGTGCCGGTCAGCAGGGCGGTGCGCGGTGCGGTGCGGCGCAGCAGTTCGCAGCCGGACATCAGGGCGAGCGGCACCAGGAGCGGTCCGCCGCCGTCGAAGAGGACCTGGGGATCGCCCGACTCCCGCAGGCCCAGCCCGGAACCCCACAGCAGCAGTCCGCCGAGGAGTCCGGCGAGCGCGGCCCACACGTCGAAGCGGGGCGGGCGGGGGAGTCGTGCGGCCATGCCACCATCCAACACGGCCCGCGCCCCGCCCGCCTGATCCCGGGGAAGGGTCCCGCACTGCATCTTTCGATGTACCGGAGGTTCGTCACCGCCGACGACGAACCCGGCGGATTCCGACGGGAGCCTGGAAGGGTGAACGAAGGGAGTGCGTCGTGGTCGTCGCGTTGATCATCGCCTGCGAGGTCGGCTTCTGGGTGCTGCTGGCCCTCGGCCTGGGCGCCCGCTACCTGCTGAAGTGGCGGCGAACCAGTGTCGTCCTGCTGCTGTGCGAGCCCGTCCTCGAACTGGTGCTGTTCGCCGTGACGGCCTACGACCTGAAGAACGGCGCCGAGCCCGGCTGGGAGCACGGCCTGGCGGCGCTGTACATCGGCTACACCGTCGCCTACGGCCACTACACGATCCGCTGGCTCGACGGCCACGCCGCCCACCGCCTGGCCGGCGGCCCGCCCCCGGCCAAGCCGCCGCGCTACGGCATGGCACGGGCCGCCCACGAGGGCCGGCTGTGGCTGCGCACCCTGCTGGGCGCGGCCGTGGCCTGCGCGCTGCTCCAAAGCGCGGTCTGGTACGTGGGCGCCGACGGCGACGTCTCGTCGCTGCGCTCCTTCCAGTGGACGGCCCTGCGCGTGGTCGGCATCCACGGCCTGATCGCCCTGACGTACCTGATCCGGCCGAAGCGGGGTCCGGCGGGCAGCGCACCGGTGGGCAGCGCCCCGAAGGGGCGCGGGGAACTGCGCGAGCAGCCACGACGATGTGATTAGGCGACCGACGGCCGGGCCGTCACGCCCCTGCCCGCGGAGCGCTCAGCGTTCCCCGCCCGGCACCCACAGCACGTCGCCGACCTCCTTGTTGGCCACCCGGGCCAGGATGAAGAGCAGGTCGGACAGCCGGTTCAGGTACGTGGCGGTGAGCGGGTTCATCGACTCGCCGTGGGCCTCCAGCGCCGCCCACGTCGAGCGCTCGGCCCGGCGGACCACCGTGCACGCCTGGTGCAGCAGGGCCGCGCCGGGGGTGCCGCCGGGGAGGATGAAGGAGCGGAGCTTCTCCACCTCCGCGAGGTACCGGTCGCAGTCCGCCTCCAGCTTGTCGACGTAGAACTGCTCGACCCGCAGCGGCGGGTACTCCGGGTTCTCCACCACCGGCGTGGACAGGTCCGCGCCCACGTCGAACAGGTCGTTCTGGACGCGGACGAGGACCTTGACGACGTCCTCGGACAGGCCGCCGAGGGCGATCGCGGTGCCGATCACCGCGTTCGCCTCGTTGGCGTCGGCGTACGCGGAGATCCTCAGGTCGGTCTTGGGCACCCGGCTCATGTCGCCGAGGGCGGTGGTGCCCTTGTCGCCGGTGCGGGTGTAGATGCGCGTCAGGTTGACCATGGGGCCAGCGTAGTTACGCTCCGGCGGTCCGGAAGACGCGTGTGCCCACCGTCACGGCCAGCGCGGTGAAGCCGAGGGCGACGAGGACGCCGTAGAGCATGTGCGCCGTGGCGTACGAGCCGACGTAGGCGTCCCGCACCGCGTCCACCAGATAGCGGAACGGCATCAGGTGCGAGAGCACGTCCAGCCACGCCGGACCCAGCGTCATCGGGAGCATCAGGCCGGACAGCAGCATCGACGGCATCGTCAGCGCGTTGATCGTGGGCCCGAACTCCTGCGGGGTACGCACCTTCATCGCCAGCGCGTACGACAGCGAGGCCAGCGAGACCGTGAGCAGCGCGACGAACGCGAAGCCGATCAGCACCCCGGGCAGCGGTGCGCGCAGGCCCATCACCAGCGCCGCCAGGACCAGCAGCACCGCCTGGAAGGCGAAGACGGTGGCATCCCGCAGGACCCGCCCGAGCAGCAGCGCCAGGCGGCTGACGGGCGTGACGCGCATCCGCTCCACCACGCCCTGGCTGTTCTCGATGATGATCGAGAACCCGGCGAAGGACGCGCCGAAGAGGCCCAGTTGCAGCAGCAGGCCGGGGACCAGCACCTGCCAGGAGCTGCCCCGCCCGCCGAGCGGCAGGTCGGTCAGGAGCGGGCCGAAGAAGAGCAGGTACAGCAGCGGCATCAGCACCCCGAACAGCAGCGCGAAGCGGGAGCGCAGGGACTGGCGCAGATAGCGGCCGTAGATCAGGCCGGTGTCGTGGAGCAGCATCGGGAATCCTCGCAGGGTCAGACGGCGACGGGGGCGGCGTCGGCCGGCGCCGCGCTGCGGCCGGTGACGGCCAGGAAGGTGTCCTGGAGGGAGGCGTCGGGCGAGCCGCCGTACTCCCGCTTCAGGGCGTCGGGAGTGCCCTCGGCGACCACCGTGCCGCCGTCCACGACCACCAGGCGGTCGGAGAGGGCGTCGGCCTCGTCCAGGTAGTGGGTGGTCAGGAAGACCGTGGTGCCGTGCTCGTCGCGCAGGCGGCGGACCAGGTTCCACAGGTCGGCGCGGCTGCCCGGGTCCAGGCCGGTCGTCGGCTCGTCCAGGAAGAGCACCTTCGGGCGGTGGGCGAGCGCCATCGCGATGTCCAGCCGGCGCCGCTGCCCGCCGGACAACGCGCCGCACTTCCGGTCGAGCAGCCCGGTCAGGTCCAGGTCGCGGGCCAGCTCCCCGGCGCGTTCGGCCGCCCGCGCCCTGGACAGCCGGTACAGGCGGCCCTGGGTGACCAGCTCCTCCCGGACCGTGATCTGCGTGTCCACCCCGCCCGACTGCGCCACGTACCCGCACGCCGCGCGCACCCCGGCCGGGTCCGTCGCCAGGTCGTGCCCGGCGACGGTGGCCGCGCCGCCGGTGGGGGCGAGCAGGGTCGTGAGCATCCGCAGGGTGGTGGTCTTGCCGGCGCCGTTGGGGCCGAGGAAGCCGAGGATCTCGCCCTCGCGGACGGTGAGGTCGATGCCGCGCACCGCCTCGACCGGACCGCGCTTCGTGGCGAAGGTGCGGGCCAGTCCGGCCGTACTGATGATTGCCATGCGTCCCAGAAAAACAGAGACGCTGAAATTTTGCAATGACACCAAATTTTCAGCGACACCAGTCAGTGCGTCGGCGCGGCTAGGATGCGCAGATGGCCGAGGGACTCAGGGAACGGAAGAAGCGGCAGACCCGGCAGTACATCTCGGATGTCGCCACGGGGCTGTTCCTGGAGCGCGGCTTCGAGGCCGTGACGGTGGCGGAGGTCGCGGACGCCGCGGACGTCTCCGTCAACACCGTGTACAACTACTTTCCGGCCAAGGAGGACCTGTTCCTCGACCGCTCCAAAGGGGTCGTCGACCGGCTGTCGCGCTGGGTGCGCGGGCGGCGCGACGGGGAGTCGGCGGCGTACGCCGTCCTGCGGGAGCTGCGCGAGGAGGTCGAGTCGGTGTCGCCCCGGATCGGCCTCATGGACGGATACGCGCGCTTCATGGGGGTCATCCACTCCTCGCCCGCGCTGCGTTCCCGGCTCTGGGCGATCGGCCAGGAGGTGCAGGACAACCTCGAACACACCCTGCGCGAGGAGACCGGCGCCCCGGACGACGACCCCGTCCCCTCGCTGATGGCCGGCCAGATCAGCTGGCTGCACGGCACGGTGATGGCGACCATCGGGCGCCGCCTGATGGCCGGCGGGAAACCCGCCGAAGTGTCCCGCGACATCCTCGTGCTGCTGGACGAGATGGAGGGCCTGTTGAGCGAGAAGGTGCTCAACTACGCCGTACGAGGCGCCGAGTGACACCCGAATGGCACCCCTCGGTGTGACGTCCGTCATTTGAGACGTGACGCGCGTTACTAACCGGTCACACAGCGCCTCACGCCCGCTAATCTCCGGCCGAGAGACGAGAATCAGCGCGTATCAGGGGAGTCGCACAGTGGCACGGAAGCTCGCCGTCATCGGAGCCGGTCTCATGGGATCGGGCATCGCCCAGGTCTCCGCCCAGGCGGGCTGGGACGTCGTCCTGCGCGACGTCACCGACGAGGCGCTGCGGCGCGGCACCGACGGCATCAAGGCGTCGTACGACAAGTTCGTCGCCAAGGGGAAGCTCACCGCCGAGGACGCCGATGCCGCGCTCGGGCGCATCACCGCGACCACCGACCTGGACGCCGCCGCCGACGCGGACGTCGTCGTCGAGGCCGTCTTCGAGAAGCTGGAAGTCAAGCACGAGATCTTCCGTACCCTGGACAAGCTGGTGAAGGACGGGGCGATCCTCGCGTCCAACACCTCCGCGATCCCGATCACCAAGATCGCGGCCGTGACGGAGCGCCCCGAGCGGGTCGTGGGCACCCACTTCTTCTCGCCGGTCCCGATGATGCAGCTGTGCGAGCTGGTGCGCGGCTACAAGACCAGTGACGAAACGCTCGCCACCGCGCGGGAGTTCGCCGAGTCCACCGGCAAGACCTGCATCGTCGTCAACCGCGACGTCGCGGGCTTCGTGACCACCCGTCTCATCTCCGCCCTCGTCGTCGAGGCCGCGAAGCTGTACGAGTCGGGCGTCGCCACGGCCGAGGACATCGACCTCGCCTGCAAGCTGGGCTTCGGCCACGCCATGGGGCCGCTGGCCACCGCCGACCTCACGGGCGTCGACATCCTGCTGCACGCCACGGGCAACATCTACACCGAGTCCCAGGACGAGAAGTTCGCCCCGCCGGAGCTGATGCGCCGGATGGTGGACGCCGGTGACATCGGCCGCAAGAGCGGGCAGGGCTTCTACAAGCACTGAGGTCACCTCAGCCCCGGCAGACATCACACGCCGGGGTGAATTCGGTATCGGTTCGCTTACAGGCGGCAACCTCCGGTCGTTTCGGCCAGTCAGAGGGTGCAACACCTGATATCGCCGAGAGATCACCACGCACGGACGACGAAGAGAAGACGCACGCCGGGGAGCGCATATGCACATCAGGGGCGACCACGTCGAGCTGGTCGTCGGGGGCCGCCTCGACGTCCGCAGCGCGGCGGACGCCCGTACGGTCCTGCACTCGGCCGTCGACGACGGAGTCGGCGACCTGGTGCTCGACCTGTCCGAACTGGACTCCTGGGACGCCACCGGACTCGGCGTGATCATGGGAGCCCACCGGCGGGCCGGCCGCTGCGGCCGGCGCCTGGTGCTGCGCGGCGTGCCGCCGCAGATGCAGCGCCTGCTGGTGGCCACCCGGCTGCACCGGATCCTGGCCATCGAGGGCGGGATCGGTGTGGAGACCCTGCCCCGGGTGTGAGTGAGGGTTCACACCTCCGACACACGCAATCCTCACGAGACCGTGACCTCTCGGACGGTCCGGCACCCCGGACTGTCGGAGATACTGAGCGAAGGTTTAGGGTCTGGCTGCCCGCTGCCTTTGCAAACCCGCCGGCGGGCCCGGACCAGAAGCGACAGCGCGGTGTGCGGCACAAGGCCGGGAGGGTGGTCCCTGCCGGGGCCCTGCACACGACGCTTTTGGGGGGCTTGAACCAATGGACCCGAACAACCGGGGCCCTGAGGAGTACGGCCAGGACGGCGACCACCAGGCGCCGCGCCCGCGCCCGCACAGGGACCCCATCACCTCCGACTTCGGACAGCACGCGCCCGCGCTCGCCCGCACGGTGCAACTGGTGTCCGGCGACTTCCTGCTCACCGTCAACCCCGTCGACGGCAGCGAGATCGAGGTGTGCCCGCCCGCGGAACGGCCCGCCCGGCCCGAGAAACTCACCGCGGCCGAACGCGCCGAGGCGGAGCGCGCCGCACGGCCGCCCGTCCCCCCGGGACCGGTCCGCACCGTGCTGGGCCTGCTGGCCCGCGAGGACGAACGCGAACGCCTGGTCCGGCTGCTCGCCCGCGGCCGCTCCGTCCGCCTCACCGGCCCCGCCGGCTCCGGCCGCACCAGCCTCCTCGACGTCGTCGCCGAGGACTGCGCGGGCCTCGCACCCGACGGCGTCGTCCGCCTGAGCGGCCACCACCGCACCGCCGACGACCTGCTCCACGACCTGTTCCACGCCGTCCACCGCGCACCCCTGCACCGCCCGGACCGGACGGAACTCCTCGCCCACCTCCGCGAGGTGGGCGCGGTCGTCGTCCTGGACGACGTCGAGTTCGGCGGCAGCGCCCTCGACGAACTCCTCGACGCCACCCCCGAGTGCGCCTTCCTCCTCGGCGCCACCCCGGACGTGCCCGCGCCCTCCGCCGACTCCGCCGTCGAGGAGGTCTTCCTCGCCGGCCTGGAGCGCGCGGACGGCGTGGAGCTCCTGGAGCGCGCCGCCGGCCGGACCCTCACCGAGGAAGAGGCCAACTGGGCCGGCGACCTCTGGTTCGAGTCCGAGGGCCTGCCGCTGCGCTTCGTCCAGGCCGGCGCCCTGCTGCGCCGCCGGGACCGGGAGCGGGCCGGCGCCGACGCCGTCGACGAGTTCGGCGTCTTCGCCGACGCCCGCCCGGACGACGACACCCCCTACGACGCCACCGACGCCGACGACGTGCCGCTGCCGTCCCTCGGCGAGGCCGCCGCGCCGGCACCGCTGCTCGCCTCCCGGCTCAGCGCCTCCGCCCGCGCCACCCTGGAGTTCGCCGTCGCGCTCGGCGGCGAGGTGCCGCACCAGGCCCACCTGCCCGCCCTGGTCGGCGACACCCACGCGGACGCCGCCCTCGGCGAGCTGGCCGACTGCGGACTGGTCTCCCCGGTCGGCTCCCGCTACCGGCTGGCCGCCGGGGTGCTCACCCAGCTGGAGAGCGCCGGGTACACCGACGGCATGCGGGAGCGGGCGCGGTCCGCCGCCCAGCACTACGCCTGGTGGGCCGGGCACCCCTCGGTCACCCCGGAGCGGGTCTGCGCGGAGGCCGACGCCGTATTGGCCGCCCTCGCCGTCCTGGTGCCCGCGACGACCCCGACCGCCGAGGACGAGGACAGCCCGGCCGTCCAGCTGGCCCGCACCGCGGCGCCCGCGTTCGCCGCCGGACTGCACTGGAGCGCCTGGCAGCGGGCGCTGCGCTCCGGCACCGAGGCCTCCCGGCTCGCCGGCGACGTCGCCGAACAGGCCTACTTCCACCACGAACTCGGTGTCCTCGCGCTGTGCGAGGACCAGCTGGACCGGGCCCGCGCCGAACTCGAGGCCTCCATCGGGCTGCGCGGCGCGCTCTCCGACAAGCGCGGCGCCGTCGCGGGCCGCCGCGCCCTCGCACTGGTCGCCGACCGCACCGGGGACACCCCGGGGCTGGGCAGCGGCGGTGCGGGCGTCGCCGGTGCCGTCGCCGGGTTCGGCGTCGTCGGCGCCGGGCTCGGGCCGACGGTGGGGGAGGAGGTGCCCGACGCCCGCAACGAGGAGTCGGTGTCGCCGTCCGCGGGCGTTCCCGCGCCCTTCCCGCCGCTCCAGCCGCCTCCCCAGTCCCCGACGCTCGTCACCCGCCGGGAGCCCGACGACGAGCCCTCCCGCACGGTCGCGGGCGGCATCAAGGGCTTCGCCCGGCGCAACCTGGTGGCCGCCGGAGCGGGCGCGTTGCTCGTCGCCGTGCTGGGCACGGTGGTGACCCTGGGGGCCACCTCCGAGAACGACGCGGGCGACCCCTCCAACGAGGTCGGCGGCACCCCCTCGGCGAGCCAGGGCATCGACGACGGCAGCCTCAACGCGGACCGGCCCTCCGACGACGGCAAGGACCGGGAGACGCCCGGCGCTCCGACCGACTCCGGCCCGGACGGCACCCCCGGCACGTCCGACGACCCGACGCCGACGGAGTCGGGGGAGCCTTCGGACGGGCCGAGCGACTCCGAGCAGCCCGGTGACCCGGGATCGGGCGACCCGAGCACCCCGAGCGATCCGACGACGTCGTCGAAGCCTCCCACGTCGCCCAGCCCGACGAAGTCGACGCCGACCGACCCGCCGTCGTCGCCGTCGCCGTCGCCGGACGAGTCCGAGACCGAGCCGCCGGAGTCCTCGCCCCCCGAGACCACCCCGGAGCCGCCCTCGAACAGCGCCAGTGACACCAACACCCCCACCGCCGCCAGCTCCCCGGTGGGCACCCCCACCGCCTCCCAGAGCAGCACCGGCACCGCAACGGGCACGTCCTCCGGCTCGGACGACCCGGAGGCCGGTCAGATCATCTGACCCCGCCGAGGGGGCGCAGACGCACGAAGGAGGGCCGGGTCCACCCGACGGACCCGGCCCTCCTCGCGTCGTAGGACGTGACGCCGCCTCAGAACAGCCGCAGCTTGTCGTCCTCGATGCCCCGCAGGGCGTCGTAGTCCAGCACCTGGCAGCCGATGCCGCGGTCGGTGGCGAGCACGCGGGCCTGCGGCTTGATCTCCTGGGCGGCGAACACGCCCCGCACCGGCGCGAGATGCGGGTCGCGGTTCAGCAGCTCCAGGTAGCGCGTGAGCTGTTCCACGCCGTCGATCTCGCCGCGCCGCTTGATCTCGACCGCGACGGTCCCGCCCTGGGCGTCCCGGCACAGGATGTCGACGGGGCCGATGGCGGTCATGTACTCGCGGCGGATGAGGGTGTAGCCCTCGCCCAGGGTTTCGATGCGGTCGGCGAGCAGCTCCTGGAGGTGTGCTTCCACGCCGTCCTTGATCAGGCCGGGATCGACGCCCAGTTCGTGCGAGGAGTCGTGCAGGATCTCCTCCATCGTGATGATGAGCTTCTCGCCCGCCTTGTTGACGACGGTCCAGACGCCCTCCTCGTCGCCCGTGCCCTCCTTCAGGGTGCAGGGCGGCGACATCCAGTTGAGGGGCTTGTAGGCCCGGTCGTCGGCGTGGATCGAGACGCTGCCGTCCGCCTTGACCAGGATCAGCCGGGGGGCCGAGGGCAGGTGGGCGGTGAGCCGTCCGGCGTAGTCGACGGAACAGCGGGCAATGACGAGACGCATGGTCGGCAACGCTACTCGACGCGCCCGGCCCGACGCGATTCGCCCGTGCCCGAGCGCCCCGCGGCGCACCCGTGCGCTGTCCCACTTCTCCCAATGGCCCCGTTGTGCGCACTGGCCGATTGTGGGCCTACCGGATGGTGTCCATCTGGGCATTCTCCTGGTGCCGTCACGATCGGTTGCTTACGGTATTGAACGGGAGGTCGCGAACTGTGTACGCAGCGTGTTCGGAATCGCGTACTCCCTTAACTGTCCGGCAACCCCTGCTGTTCGGGGGTGCGAGAGGAGAACCCATGTCGCTCGACGTCTCACCGGCCCTACTCGAACAGGCCGAGCGAGGCGAGGTCGACGAAGCAGACTTCGTCGACTGCGTCCGGACCTCCCTGCCCTACGCATGGGAGATGGTCAGCTCCCTGGTGGCACAGCTGAAGGTCGACGGCGGAGCCTTCGCCGACAACCAGACGCCCCCGCCGGACGAGCAGGCGCGCGGTCAGCTCCTGCGTGCGCTCGCGAGTGACGCCATACGCGGTGCACTGCAGCGGCACTTCGGGGTGCGGCTGGCCTTCCAGAACTGCCACCGGGTGGCGGTGTTCCCGTTGGACTCCTCCGTCGACGAGACGCTGACCAAGTTCACCTCGGTGCGCAGCCAGTTGCTGAACCAGTCGCCCGAACTGCGCGACTGCTGAGGCACCCAGAACGCCCGCTTGCCGCTCCGTACGTGGGAGGTGCAGTCGTCGTACCGGAGCGGCAAGCTCCGCGCCCGCCGGTTCAGCCGAGCTGGGGGAGCACCTCGGCCCCGAGCCGCCGTACGTTCTCCTCGGTCGCCGCGAGGTCTCCCGAGCCCTCGACGAGCAGGGCGAAGCGGGAGACGCCGGTGCGCTCGGCGGTCGCCGCGAGCCGGTCCGCGCACAGCCGGGGCGTGCCCACCGGGTGCAGCCCGCAGAGCAGTTCGGTGTAGGCGTGCGGGTCGCGCATCCGCCGCTCCCGGCCGTCCACCGTGACATGGGCGCCGAGCCCTTGCCGCAGCCAGCCCGGCATCGCCTTGAGCAGGGTCTCCGCCGCGTCCGCGCGCCGGTCCGCGATCTGGCAGACGCCGGCCGACACATGGGCGGCGCCGTGGATCTCCGCGGCCGTCCGCCCGGCCTCGCGGGCGTGGCGCCGCCACAGGGCGACCATCTCCGCCTTCTCCTCGTCGCCGACGTGCATCCCGAGGAGCATCGGCAGCCCCCGCTCGGCCGCCATCCGCACGCTCGACGGCGACGTGCAGGCCACGACGACCTCCGGGCCCGGTTCCTCGGACAGGGCCTCCGACGGCCGCGGCACGACCGGCACTTCGCGGAAGCGGTAGCGGTCCCCCGAGGCGCCGACGGCCGGCTCGCGCAGCCAGCGCAGCAGCAGGTCGAGCGAGTCCGGAAAACCCTTCTCGTACGCCTCCAGGCCCGCGCCGAACACCTCCAGGTCCACCCACGGACCGCCGCGGCCCACGCCCAGCGAGAAGCGGCCGCCGCTCGTGACGTGCAGCAGCGCCGCCTGCTCGCCGAGCGCCACGGGGTGGACGGTGGGCAGCACACTGACCGCGGTGCCCACCCGCAGGCGCCGGGTGCGGCCCAGCAGCAGTGCGGCCAGGGTCACGGCCGACGGACACGTGCCGTACGGCACGAAGTGGTGTTCGGCCAGCCAGACCGAGTCGAGCCCGGCCTCCTCGGCGACCTCGGCCGAGCGGACGGCGCGGTGCAGCGCCTCGCCCTGGCCCTGGCCCGGGAACTGGGCCCCCAACACGAAACTTCCTACGCGCATTGCCTTTTCCTGCTTCCTCGGCCCCGACGCGGAGCTCCCCCACAGGGCATAACCGCCTGACACGTGCCGAGGACACGGCCGGACGAAGGACTTTGCGGATTGTCTGCAGAATCGGCCGTTGTGGGACGGTGCCCCGGCCACGGACGGAACCCCGCGCGGGGGAGTTGCGGTGTTCGACGGCGTATGCGTACCCGTGTCCGTGCCGCGTAGGCTGGATGCCGCCCTGCTTCCTGTATAGCTCCGTGAGGTGTCCTGTGTCCCCGCGTCGCAACCGACCCAAGGGAGCCGGTTCCTCCGGCCGGAGCGCCGAGGAGGACGGCTCCGGCCGCTACGGCGGCTGGCAGTCCTCGGAGAGCTGGCAGGGCGAGGAGTGGAGCGTACGGCACGTGGCGGGCGCGAGCGCGCAGGGGAAGTCGTACCGCTGCCCGGGGTGCGACCAGCTCATTCCGGACGGAGTCCCGCACGTGGTGGCCTGGCCCGCCCACGCGGGCGTCGACGACCGCCGGCACTGGCACAAGGCGTGCTGGAACGCGAAGGACCGCCGCACCACGCGGGTGCAGCGGTCCCGTAACGCGCCGAGGTTCTGAGGGCCGGTCCGGCCGCCCTACACGTCCCGCTTCTCCAGCAGGGTGAAGGCGGCGGCGAACACGACCGCCGTCACGCCGAGCACGATCCACAGCGGGTCCCAGCCCGAGGGCCCGGACTCGGAGAGCGAGTTGGCGTAGAAGATGCTCATCTGGTTCGGGATCGAGTACTCGAACAGGGCCTGCTGCACGTCCTTGAGCGATTCCGAGAACATGAACAGCGCGATCACCAGCGGCGCGAGCAGGACGCCGATCATGATGGTGATGGCGCCCGCCGAGTGCCGGATGATCGAACCGACGGCCAGCGAGAGCAGCCCGAGCAGCGCGACGTAGAGCGAGACGCCGACGGTGCCCTTCAGCCACTCCTCGCCGGTGGGGTCGCCGGCGCCGTGGCCCTCCAGCATGGACACGTGGACGAGGCCGATCAGCGTCGCTGACACCAGGGTCACCACGAAGGCGACCAGGAAGAACACGATGCCCTTGGCCGCCAGCACCCGGCCGCGGCTGGGGCACGCGGTCATCGTCGTGCGGATCATGCCCGTGCCGTACTCGGACGCCGTGGTCAGCACGCCGAGGGTGATCACGCAGATGCTGCCGAGCAGCAGTCCGAAGAAGCCGAGGCTCAGCGCGCTCTCGCCGGCCAGGTCGGAGTCCGAACTCGCCACCACCGCGCCGGTCAGCAGCCCGATGCCGAGGACCAGCAGGACGAACACGCCCAGCGTCCACATCGTCGAGCGCACCGACTTGATCTTCGTCCACTCGGACGCCAGGGCGTGCAGGAGGGTCGTGCGCACCACCGGGATCGGCGAGGTGTAGGTCGGGTACGGCGAGCCGGGCGCCGCGTGCCAGTCGGGCGCGGCCTGCTGCGTCGGGGGCTGGGGGGTGCTCATCGGGCGTCCTCGGGCTTGGTCGGGTCGGTGACGGGCGCGGAGGCGGGCGCCGGGGCGGCAGCGGGGGGTGCGGGGGCCGCGGCGGGCGGCTGGGGCAGCTGCGGGGCGGGCTGGGCCTGCGGCGCCGACTGCGCCGCGTAGGGGTTGGCCGACTGACCGCCCGGCACCGCGTCGGGCGCCTGCGGGGCGCCGTACGGGCCCGCCGGGGCCTGGCCCGGGGCGCCCTGCGGCGCGGCGAAGGGCTGACCGCCCTGCTGGGGCGGCGGCGGGGCGTACCACCCCGGCTGGCCCTGCCCGGGCACCGGCATCGGCGGCTGCGCGCCGGGCGGCAGGGGCTGCTGGAGCCCGGCCTTCTGGTCGGCGGTCGACCGGTAGTCCACGGCGCCCTGCGTCATCCGCATGTACGCCTCCTCCAGCGAGGCCTGGTGCGGCGACAGCTCCCACAGCCGTACGTCGGTGTCGTGCGCGATGTCACTGATCCGGGGGAGGGCGAGGCCGGTCACCCGCAGCGCGCCGTCCTGCTCGGGCAGCACGTGGCCGCCCGCCTCGGTCAGCGCCGAGGTCAGCTTCTCGCGCAGCTGGGGCTCGGTGTCCGGCGTGCGCACGCGCGCGAAGTCCGCGGAGTTGGCCGAGATGAAGTCCGTCACGCTCATGTCGGCGAGCATCTGGCCGCGCCCGATGACGATCAGGTGGTCGGCGGTCAGCGCCATCTCGCTCATCAGGTGCGAGGAGACGAAGACGGTGCGTCCCTCCGCCGCGAGCGCCTTCATCAGGTTGCGCACCCAGTGGATGCCCTCCGGGTCGAGGCCGTTGACCGGCTCGTCGAAGAGCAGCACCTGGGGGTCGCCGAGCAGCGCGGCGGCGATGCCCAGCCGCTGGCCCATGCCGAGCGAGAAGCCCTTGGAACGCCGCTTGGCCACGTCCTGGAGGCCCACCACGCCGAGCACCTCGTCCACCCGGCGGGCGGGGATGCCGGAGAGCTGGGCGAGGCTCAGCAGGTGGTTGCGGGCGGCCCGGCCGCCGTGCACCGCCTTGGCGTCGAGCAGCGCGCCGACGTGCCGCGCGGCGTTCGGCAGCCTGCGGTACGGGTGGCCGCCGATCGTCACGTGCCCCGAGGTGGGGTTGTCCAGGCCCAGGATCATCCGCATCGTCGTCGACTTGCCCGAGCCGTTGGGCCCGAGGAAGCCGGTGACGGCACCGGGCCGCACCTGGAAGGAAAGGTTGTACACAGCGGTCTTGTCGCCGTAGCGCTTGGTCAGGCCGACTGCCTCGATCATGCTCCGCACCCATCGGAAGGTTCAGGGACAGCAGGGCACACGCCCCCGTAAGGGTTAGGAGGATATCCACGCGCTGACGGTTCCGTTCAAGCCCGGGCAAAATCCGACCCGCCGAGGAGCCTCCGCTAGGCGTCCCTGTGCTTCAGCACCGCGTACCCGCCCACGAGCGCCGCGATCACCCACAGTGCCATGATCCCGAGGCCGCCCCACGGCCCGTACGGCACGTCGTCGTCGATCGGCGTGACCACCTGCATGATCTTGCTGCCGGCCTGGTCGGGCAGGAACCGGCCGACCTTCTCCGTCGCGGGGACGTTGCCCAGGATGTTGGAGATCAGAAAGAAGAACGGCATCAGGATGCCCAGCGACAGCATGGGGGAGCGCAGCATCGCGGCGACGCCCATCGAGAACATCGCGATGAGGGTCATGTAGAGGCCGCCGCCGAACACCGCGCGGAGCACGCCCGGGTCGCCGATCGACGCCTTCAGGTCGCCGAGCATCGCCTGACCGAGGAAGAACGTGGCGAAGCTGGTGACCATGCCCACGACCAGGGCCAGGGCGGTCGCCACCGCGATCTTGCTGAACAGGAAGGTGCCGCGTCTCGGCACGGCGGCGAGCGAGGTGCGGATCATGCCGGTGCTGTACTCGTTGCCCACCACCAGCACCCCGAACACGATCATCGCCAGCTGGCCGAGGCTCGTGCCGGCGAAGCTGATGAAGGTCGGGTCGAAGGAGAGCTGGTCCCGCCGGCTCATGTCGCCGAACTCGTTCTTCGACAGCGCCGAGATCAGCATGCCGAGGGCGATGGTGACGACCACGGCGAGGCCCAGCGTCCACACCGTGGACGCGACCGACCTGATCTTGGTCCACTCGGACCGGAGGACCTGTGTCGCCGCCATGCTCAACCCCTCTTCCAGTCGCTGCCCCACTGCTGCCGCGGCGGCTGCCCGGGCGGCTGTTGCTGCTGCGGCACCGCGCCGGGCGGCTGCCCGTCGTGGGCGTGGTACTCCACCGACTCCGCGGTGAGCTGCATGAACGCCTCCTCCAGCGAGGCGCGCTGCGGGCTCAGCTCGTGCAGCACGATCTGCTGCCGCGCCGCCAGCTCGCCGACGGCCTCCGACTTGTCGCCGTCCACCTCCAGCACCCCGTCGCCCGCCTCGACGACCGGGACCCCGGCGTCGTGCAGCGCGTCGAGCAGCTGCTCGCGCTGCGGGGTGCGGATCCGGACGTAGCTGCGGGAGTTCTCCGCGATGAACTCGGCCATCGAGGTGTCCGCGAGGAGCCGGCCCTGGCCGATGACCACCAGGTGGTCGGCGGTCAGCGCCATCTCGCTCATCAGATGGGAGGAGACGAAGACCGTACGGCCCTGGGAGGCCAGGGTCTTCATCAGGTTGCGGATCCAGTGGATGCCCTCGGGGTCGAGCCCGTTGACCGGCTCGTCGAACATCAGGATCCGCGGGTCGCCCAGAAGCGCGCCGGCGATGCCGAGCCGCTGCCCCATGCCGAGGGAGAAGCCCTTGGTCTTCTTCCGGGCGACCGCCGACAGCCCGACCGTGTCCAGGACCTCGCGCACCCGCTTCTCCGGAATGCCGTTGCTCTGCGCGAGGCACAGCAGGTGGTTGTAGGCGCTGCGCCCGCCGTGCCACGCCTTGGCCTCGAGGAGCGCGCCGATGTACGTCAGCGGGTCCGCGAGCTCGTCGTAGTGCTTGCCGTCGATCCGCACGTCCCCGGCGGTGGGCCGGTCCAGGCCCAGCACCATCCGCATGGTGGTCGACTTGCCCGCGCCGTTGGGGCCGAGGAAGCCCGTGATGATGCCGGGTCTGACGGTGAAGGAGAGGTTGTTGACCGCCACCTTCTCGCCGTACCGCTTGGTCAGCCCCTCGAGCTCGATCATGGCGCCCACGCTAGAACGGGACGAGGCCCGCTGCCACCCCAGTGACAGAAGGCCTCGTCCTTCTTCGTACGTATGCGGCAGGCGCGCGCCCCGCGTGGGCCGGGCCGCCTCAGCGGGACTGCTGGGCCGGCACCCCGCGGGAGACGGACTCGTCCTCGACCGCCGGAGCGGCGGCCACCGCGGCGCCCGTGAGGGACGCCAGCATCTCGCGCACGTTGGTCAGCTGCGCGTTGATGGAGTCGCGGCGGTTGGTGAGGGCGGCCAGCTCGCGCTCGGACTCCGAACGGATCCGGTCGGCCTTGGCGTTGGCGTCGGCCACGATGTCCTCGGACTGGCGCTGTGCCGTCTCCACGGTCTGGCGGGCCCGGCGCTCGGCGTCCGTGCGCAGCTTCTCCGCCTCCAGGCGCAGCTGCTCCGCGCGGTGCTCGATCTCCGCGAGCCGCTTCTCGGCCTTGGCCTGACGGGAGGCCAGGTCCCGCTCGGACTGCTCGCGGCGCTTGGCGAGGTTCGTCTCGAAGTCGGCGGCGGCCTGCGCGGCCTTGGCCCGGGTCTCCTCGAAGAGCGCGTCGGCCTCGTCGCGCTTGGACTGCGCGTCCTTCTGCGCCTCGGAACGCAGCTGGGAGGCGTCGCCCTTGGCCTTCTCGACGATCCGGACGCCCTCGTCCTCGGCCTTGGCCTTGCGCTCGGCGGCGTACGACTCCGCGTCGTTGCGCACCTGCTGGGCGGCCGACTCGGCCAGCTCGCGGTGCTGCTCGGCCGCGCGCCGGGCCTCCTCGCGCAGGTCCTTCGCCTCTTCCTCGGCGAGCCGCAGGATCTTCTCGACCCGGGCACCGAGACCGGCGTACGACGGCTCGGCGTCGTTGACCTGGGCCTGGGCGTTCTGAGTCTCGAGGTGGAGCTCCTCGATGCGCTTTTCCAGAGCGGTGATGCGGGTGAGAGCGCTGTCACGGTCGGAGACGAGCTTGGAGATACGTTCGTCCACCTGAGCGCGGTCGTACCCACGCCGCACAAGCTCGAAGCCGTAGGGGGAAGTGTCGCTCATGGGGTTCCTGTCGAAAGAGACCGGGTGAGGTGATAGAGGGAATCCTAGGCGCCAATGCGGTGTGTCATCGAGCGGATGCACGTTTGATACGGAGAATGACACCTCTTTTGAGTGGCTGACCCTCGGATGGCTTGCCAAAGCTCTGGGCAACGGTCCCGTCGGGACTCGGCCAAAGATCTCCAGCAGACACCCAAATCACCCCGAATGCTAGCCGTCTGACGACTTGCCACCCGAACGTGGGGCGCCCACCGTGGCTCCGGCCTTCACGCCGTTGTCCTTCGCGCCCCCGGGCGCCTCGAACGACTCCAGTGCCTCCAGCACGTCCTGCACCCGGGAGATCTCCGCGTTGATGTCCTCGCGGCGCCGGACCAGGACCTCCAGCTCGCGCTTGCCCTCGTCGACCGTGGCCCGGGCCTCGCGGATGGCCTCCGCCTTCAGCTCCTCGGCCTCGCGGACCAGGGTGGCCTTCTTCTGCTCGGCCTCCTTGAGCAGCCCCTCGGCCTTCTTGACGGCGGCGATGCGCACCTTGCCGGCCTCGGAGTTGGCCTCCGACACCAGCTCCTTGGCTTTCGCCTCGGCCTTGGCCAACTGCTCCTCGGCCGCCTTGATGAGCGCGTCGCAGCGGTCGCCGGCCGACTTCATCGTCTCGGCGGCCTCGCGGCGGGCCCGCTCGTGCAGCTCCTCGATCTCGGAGGTGAGCCGCTCGCGCAGCTCCTCCGCGCGCTCCCTTATGGCGGTCGCGTCCCGGCGCGCGCCGACCAGCAGCTCGTCCGCGTCCGTACGGGCCTTCTCCACCCGGGTGTTGCCCTCGACCGTCGCCTCCTGGACGATCCGGTCGGCCTCCGCACGGGCCGCGCCGACCATCGTGTCGGCCTGCGACTCGGCGTCCGCGGTGGTCTTCTGGGCCTGCTTCTGCGCCTCGGTGAGCAGCTTGTCGGCCTCGGCGGTGGTCTCCGTGATGAGCGTGTCGACCTGCTCGGCCGCCTCCGAGCGCCGCTTGTTGGCGTCCTTGCGGGCCTCGTCGAGGGTCCGCTCGGCCTCCTCGCGGGCGGCCGTGGTGACCCGCTCGGCCTCCGCCGCCGCCTCGGTCCGCACCCGCTCGGCCTCGGCCCGGATCCGCTCCGCGTGCTGCTGTGCGGAGCCCACCGTGTCGGCGGCCTCGGCGCGCAGCCGCTCCGCCTCCCCGGTGGCGTCCGAGACCAGCTGCTCGGCCCGGGCGCTCGCCTCGGCGCGCACCCGCTCGGCCTCGGCGGTCGACTCGGTGCGCAGCCGCTCGGCCTCGGTGGCCGCCTCGGTCCGTACCCGCTCGGCCTCGCTCGCCGCCTCGGTGGTGACGCGCTCCGCCTCCGCGAGGGTCTCCGTGCGCAGCCGGTCGGTCTCGGCGACCGTCTCGGTGGTGAGCCGCTCCGCCTCGGAGCGCGCCTCGGTGATCAGGGTGTCCGCCTGCGTCGCCGCGTCGGACCGGATGCGGTTGGCGTCCTCGCGGGCGTCCGCCCGGGTGCGCGACGCGGACTGCTCGGCCTCGGCGATCGCGTCGGAGGCCTCGGTGCGCACCCGCTGGGCGTGCTCGGAGACGTCCGCGCGGATCCGGTCGGCCTCGGCGATGGCCTCGGAGACCGTCCGCTCGGCCAGCGTCTTGGCGGCCTCGGTCTCCTCCTGCGCCTCGCGCCTGAGGCGTCCGGCGTCCTCGCTCGCCCGCTCGCGCTCCGCGTAGGCGTCCGCGCGGACCCGGTCGGCCTCCTCCTGCGCCTCGGTCCGGGTGCGCTCCGCCGCGTGCTCGGCGGCGCTGCGCAGTCCGGTGATCTCCTCCTGGGCCTGCTCGTGCAGCCCGGCGACCGACTCGCGGACCTGCTGCGCGTGCTGCTCGGCGGCCGACACCATCTCGGTCGCGCGCCGGTCGGCCTCCTCGACCAGCCGCACCGCCTCGGCCTGCGCCTCCTCCACCCGGTTGCGCGCCGAGGCCAGCAGCTCCTCGCTCTGCTCGCGGGCCTGCGTGCGCTCCTGGTCGGCCTCCTGCCGCGCCGAGCCGAGCAGTTCCTCCGCCTCGCGGCGGCGCCGGGCGGCCTCCTCCTGGGCGGCGGCCAGCGCCTCCGAGGCCTCGGCGGCGATGCGCTCGGCGGCGGCCTGCGCCTCCGCCCGCACCCGGTCGGCGCTCTCCTGCGCCTCCGACTTCAGCCGCTCCGCCTCGCTCGCCGCCTCCGAGCGCAGCCGTACGGCGACGGCCTCGCCCTCCGCGCGGGAGGCGGACGCGTCCGCGGCGGCCTCGGTGCGCAGCCGTTCGGCCTCCGTCTCGGCCTGCTGCTGGAGCGTACGGACCCGCTCCGCGGCCTCGGTGCGCAGCCGCTCGCTCTCCTCGGCGGCCTCGCGGCGGATCCGCTCGCCCTCCTCGCGGGCCTCGGACAGCGCCTCCTCGGCGGCGGTGCGGCGCTCCTCGGCCTCGGTGTGCAGCCGGGTCAGCTCCTCGGCGGCCTCCGCCTGCCGGGCCTCGACGGCGCGCTCGGTCTCCTCGCGCAGCTCACGGGCGGCCCGCTCCGCCTCCGCCTGCAGCTCCTCGACGCGCTCGGCGGCCTCCGTGCGGTGCCGCTCGGCCTCCGCACGGGTGCGCTCCAGGGTCTCCTCGGCCTGCCGGCGCAGGGTCGTCGCCCGCTCGATGGCCTCGGCGCGGACCTTCTCGCCGTCCGCCGTCGCGGTCTGCCGCAGCTCGTCCGCGTCCGCCTTGGCCTTGGCGAGCAGCTCCTCCGCTGACTTCGCCGCCTCCTCGATCTGCGCCACGGCCTCCTTGCGGGCCTCGGCGCGGATCTTCTCGCCCTCTTCGACCGCGTCGGCCCGCAGCTGCTCGGCCTCGCCGCGCAGCCGGCGCGCCTCCTCCTGCAGCTCGACCGTCTTGGCGCGGTACTCCTTGGTGTCGTCCTTCGCCGCGCCCTTGAGCTGCTCGGCGATGTCGTGCGCCTCGCCGCGCAGCCGGTCCGCCTCGGCCTCGGCCTCGGAGCGGATCCGCTCGGCCTCCTCGGTGGCGGCCTTCGTGGTGCGCTTGGCGTCCTCCGACGCCTTGTTCAGCACGTCCTCGGCGGTCTTGGCCGCCTTGGACAGCTGGGTGGCCGACTCCTCGGCCGTGATCGTGCGGGCCCTCTCGGCGGCCTCGGCGACGATCCGCTCGGCCTCGGCACGGGCGTCCGCGACCACCTGCTCGGCCTCGGACCTGGTGGTCTCGGCGTCCTTGGTGGCCTCGCCGACCAGCCGGGCGACCTGCTCCTTGGCGGTGCGGGTGCGCTGCTCGTTGGTCGCCTCGGCGCTCGACAGCGCCTTGGCCGCGGCCTCCTCGGCCTCCGCGACCACCTTCTCGGCCTCGGCCTGCGCCTTGCGCAGCGCCTCCTCGGCCTCGGACATGCGCTGCTCGGCGGCCCGGCTCAGCTCCTGGGCCTCGCGGCGGGCGGACTCCGACTCGGTGGCGGTGGAGCTGCGCAGCTGCTCCGCGTGGTCGGTGGCCTCCTGGGCCTGGGTGGAGGCGGCGTTCAGCAGCCGCTCCGCGTCGGTGCGGGCCCGGCGCAGGATCTGCTCGGCCTCCGTGCGGGCGCTCTCCGCCTCGCTGCGCAGCCGCTGACGGGCCTCGGCGGTCAGCCGCTCGGCCTCCGCGCGGGCCGCGCTCATGGCCTGCTCGGCCTCCGCGCGGGACTCGTCGAGCAGCCGGCGGGCCTGCTGCTCGGTGCGGGCGCGCAGCTGCTCGGCCCACGCCACGTTCTCGTTGACGTGCGACTCGACGGTCTGCCGGCGCTCGGCCAGCTCCTGGTCCAGCTGCTGGCGGCGGGTCACCGCCTCCTGGTGCAGCTCCGCCTGGAGCCGGGCGGCCTGCTCGGCGTGCTCCTGGAGGATCCGCTGGGTCTGCGCCCGGGCCTGGCTCAGCTCCCGCTCCGCGTCGGCGCGCAGCTGGTCGGCCTGCGTCTGCGCGTTGCGCAGCAACTGCTCGGCCTGGTACCCGATGTCGCCGCCGTCGAAGGCGGGCCGGGACATGATGGTGCGCCGCGCCTCGTGCAGCTTGGCGCGCAGCACCTCGACCTGGTAGCCGAGGTCCTCGGCGTGCTGGATCGCCTTTTCCCGCTCGGTCTTCAGCCGCTTCATCTCGGCCTCGAACCGAGAGAGGTGGTCGACGTCAGCCGCCGGCTCTCGCTCCTGGCTCTCGTAGCCCCGCACTGCGCGGTCCCATCCGTCCCCTGGTCGCAAATCTTCCCGAACGAGCTCCGTCCGTACGCCGGACGGTGCCCCCGGGGAATGGTGTCAGATCAACGGCGGAGCATGTGCTGCTGCCCCGTCGCCGACCCCCCGAAACACGACCCCGGCGGTCCCGGCGCCCAGGGCGACAGGACCGGGTCACCCTGGACTGAGCGGCGACCGCACCCAACCCTACCGGCCCTTATGTACGAGGGTCAGTGCTCAGGTGACTCAACGGCCGCCGATGTGACCAGTTCTGTCAGTACGCCATGGCAGTCCTTGGGGTGCAGGAAGGTGATCCGCGATCCCATCGAACCGCGCCGCGGCTCGTCGTACAGAACGCGTACGCCCTTCTCCCGGATGTCCGCGGCGTCCGCGTCCACGTCCGCCGTACCGAAGGCGATGTGGTGGACGCCCTCGCCGTTCTTCGCGAGCCACTTGCCGACCGCGGAGTCCTCCCGGGTCGGTTCCAGGAGCTGGAGGTACGAGGCGCCGCCGTCCGAGGTCTCGTTGATTTTGAGCATGGCCTCGCGGACACCCTGCTCCTCGTTGACCTCGGTGTGGAACACCTCGAAGCCGTAAGTGGCACGGTAGAACTCGACGGTCGTGTCGAGGTCGTGGCAGGCGATTCCGATGTGGTCGATTCGCGTCAGCATGGATTCAGTGCAGCGCTCCGGAGGTGGTTACGCAACGTGCGCGCGATCACACCGACCGCCGGGTGACGGGCGGCATACCGCTCAGTACATTCAAGTAAACCCTCGTTCACTCCGCGGCCTGTGCGGGCCGGAAAAGGGGATGGCAGCCCATGACCTCTGCAGCTTCTGGAACGTCCGGAACCTCCGGCACCAACGGCACGACGTCCGTCATCGTCGCGGGTGCGCGCACCCCGATGGGGCGGCTGCTCGGCTCCCTGAAGTCCTTCTCCGGGGCCGACCTCGGCGGCTTCGCGATCAAGGCCGCCCTCGACCGCGCGGGGATCGGCGGCGACCAGGTCCAGTACGTGATCATGGGGCAGGTGCTCCAGGCCGGCGCCGGGCAGATCCCCGCCCGCCAGGCCGCCGTCAAGGCCGGCATCCCCATGAGCGTCCCGGCGCTCACGATCAACAAGGTCTGCCTCTCCGGCCTCGACGCCATCGCACTCGCCGACCAGCTCATTCGCGCGGGTGAATTCGACGTGGTGGTCGCCGGCGGCCAGGAGTCCATGACCAACGCCCCGCACCTGCTCCCCAAGTCCCGCGAGGGCTACAAGTACGGCGCGGTCCAGATGATCGACGCCATGGCCTACGACGGCCTGACCGACTCCTTCGAGAACGTCGCCATGGGCGAGTCCACGGAGAAGCACAACACCCGGCTCGGCATCGACCGCGCCGCCCAGGACGAGATCGCCGCCCTGTCCCACCAGCGCGCCGCGGCCGCCCAGAAGAACGGTGTCTTCGACGCCGAGATCACCCCGGTCGAGGTCCCGCAGCGCAAGGGCGACCCGGTGCTGTTCAGCAAGGACGAGGGCATCCGCGGCGACACCACCGTCGAGTCGCTGGCCAAGTTGCGTCCGGCCTTCGCCAAGGACGGCACGATCACCGCGGGCTCCTCCTCGCAGATCTCCGACGGCGCGGCGGCCGTGGTGGTCATGAGCCGGGCCAAGGCGGAGGAGCTGGGCCTGGAGTGGATCGCGGAGATCGGCGCCCACGGCAACGTCGCGGGTCCGGACAACTCTTTGCAGTCGCAGCCGTCGAACGCCATCCAGCACGCCCTGAAGAAGGAGGGGCTGGAGGTCGGCGACCTCGACCTCGTCGAGATCAACGAGGCGTTCGCGGCCGTCGCCGTCCAGTCAATGAAGGACCTCGGTGTTTCCACCGAAAAGGTGAACGTCAACGGCGGTGCCATCGCCCTGGGCCACCCCATCGGCATGTCCGGCGCCCGCCTGGTGCTGCACCTGGCGCTGGAGCTGAAGCGGCGCGGCGGCGGGGTCGGCGCGGCGGCGCTGTGCGGTGGCGGCGGCCAGGGCGACGCGCTGATCGTGCGGGTGCCCGGGGCCTGACCCCCGAGCCCCGACTTCTCACGGAACAGAGCTGAACAGAGCTGAACGGAGCTGTGATGCAGGACGTCTCCTCACTGGTGGCCCAGGCCCGAGAAGGCAGGCCGCGGGCCGTGGCCCGGCTGATCTCCCTGGTGGAGGGGGCGTCCCCGCAGCTCAGGGAGGTCATGGAGGCCCTCGCGCCGCTCACCGGCAACGCGTACGTCGTCGGTCTGACCGGCTCGCCCGGCGTCGGCAAGTCGACCTCCACCTCGGCGCTGGTGACGGCCTACCGCAAGCAGGGCAAGCGGGTCGGCGTCCTCGCCGTCGACCCGTCCTCGCCCTTCTCCGGCGGCGCGCTGCTCGGCGACCGGGTGCGGATGTCGGAGCACGCCTCCGACCCGGGCGTCTACATCCGCTCGATGGCGACCCGCGGCCACCTCGGCGGCCTCGCCTGGGCCGCGCCGCAGGCGATCCGCGTCCTGGACGCGGCCGGCTGCGACGTGGTCCTCGTCGAGACGGTGGGCGTGGGCCAGTCGGAGGTCGAGATCGCTTCCCAGGCCGACACCTCCGTCGTCCTCCTCGCCCCCGGCATGGGCGACGGCATCCAGGCCGCCAAGGCCGGAATCCTGGAGATCGGCGACGTCTACGTCGTCAACAAGGCCGACCGGGACGGCGCCGACGCCACCGCCCGCGAGCTGAACCACATGCTGGGCCTCGGCGAGGCCCGCGCCGCCGGCGACTGGCGCCCGCCCATCGTCAAGACGGTCGCCGCGCGCGGCGAGGGCGTCGACGAGGTCGTCGAGGCGCTGGAGAAGCACCGGGCGTGGATGGAGGAGCGGGACGTGCTGGCGGAGCGTCGCCGGGCCCGCGCGGCGCGCGAGGTCGAGACGATCGCCGTCACCACGCTGCGGGAACGCATCGGCGACCTGCACGGCGACCGGCGGCTGGGCGCGCTGGCGGAGCGGATCGTCGCGGGGGAGCTGGATCCCTACCGGGCGGCGGACGAGTTGGTGGCGGGGCTGACGGAGGGATGAGCGGCTCGGGGCGGCTGTCCGGGGTGGGATTTCCTTCGCCCCCGCCGCCCCTTCCCATCCCGACCCTGGGGGCTGCGCCCCCGGCCCCCCTTCGGCCTGAACGGCCTCGTCCTCAAACGCCGGACGGGCTTGGACAAACGGCCTCGTCCTCAAGCGCCCCACGGGCTAAAGTGACGCGCATGTTCCTCCTCTTGGCATAGGGCCCGCCCCGCACGCGACCGCCGGATCCGGCCGTCGCGCGCATCGGCGTCCCCTTGTTGCCTTCTCGTGAGGAACTTCCGCGTGTCCACGCGCTCTCCGCGGCCCTCCTATGCCGCCGTGCTCCGTGTCCCCCATGCCCGCCGTACGTTCGCGGCCGCCCTCGTCGGGCGGCTGTCGTACGGCACGGTCTCCCTCGCCCTGATGCTCTCCCTGACCCGGTCCACCGGGTCGTACGCCGTGGCCGGGCTGGTCATGGCGCTCTTCGGCGCCACGGGCGTCTTCCTGTCGCCCTACCGCGCCTCCCTCGTCGACCGGCACGGTGCGCGCCGGGCCCTGCTGCCCATGGCCCTGCTGTACGCCGCCCTGCTCTGCGCGCTGGCGGCGGCCTGCCGGCGTCCCGGCACGTCCGAGGCCGTCCTCGCGGTGATCGCCGCGTTCGCGGGTGCCTGCGCGCCGCCGCTCGGCCCCACGATGCGCGCGGTGTGGGCGGAGCTGCTGCCCGACCGGGCCCTGCTCCAGCGGGCCTACGGCCTGGACGGCGTCGCCGAGGAACTGCTCTTCGTCTCCGGCCCGCTCCTGGTCGGCGGCATCGTCGCCGTGGCCCCGCCGACCTTCGGCGTCGTGCTCAGCGCGGTGCTGGTGGCGGTCGGCACCCTCGCCTTCGTCACCTCGCCGGCGGCCGCCGCGCTGCGTCCGGCGGGGCGGGAGAAGAACGACGGCCCCGCTCCCGAGGGCCGTGCCGACGGGCAGGCCCGGGCGCTGTTGCAGCCCGTCCTCGTCGCGGCCGGCGTCGGCGTCTCGGTGAGCGCCGTCGATCTCCTCGTCGTCGCCTACGCGGGGGAGCGCGGCCTCGGGGACGGCGCCGCCGCCTGCGTGCTCGCGGCGCTGTCGGTGGGCAGCGCGGTCGGCGGTCTCGTCAACGGCGCCGTCGCCTGGACCTCGCCCACCCGCGCCCGGCTCCCCTACTTCGCCGCCGGACTCGGCCTCTGCCTCGCCGCCGCGGGCCTCGCGCCCGGCCTGGGCACGCTGCTCCCGGCCGTGATGTGCGCGGGCCTGTTCGTGGCCCCGGCCCTGACCACGGCGTACCTGGTCGCCGACGAGAGCGCGGCGCCCGGTTTCCGGGTCCGGGCGGGCACCTGGTGCAACACCGCGGTGAACGCCGGAGGTTCCGCCGGGGCCGCCGCCGTGGGGCTGCTGGTGGAACGGCTGCCCCTGCCGGTGTGCTTCGCGGTGTCCGGCGCGGTCGCCGCGGCGGCGGCACTGGTGCCGGGGCGCCGCCGCGGGGGTTCCGCCCGGCGGGCGGGGCTGATCAGTCGTCGTCGGAGTCATGAGAGTCGTCGGAGTCGTCCGAGTCCCGAGAAGCACCCGAGTCGTGTGAGCGGTCGGCCGTGACCTTGCCGGTCTTCGGGTCGACCCGCCAGTCCCGCTCGCCCTTGCCGGAGGTGTGCGTCTCGACCTCCCAGGCGGGCTTCCCGTCGCCGTAGTGGCCGTCCTCGTCCAGTTCGACGGACGTGACGGTCCCGTGTCCGGCCGTCGCCTTCGCGGCCTCGGCGGCGTCGACGGAGGCGCCCTTCAGGGCCGCCCGGACCTCGGCGGTGTCGTCCTCGTCGTCGTCCCGCTCCGAGCCGAGGACCTTGCCGCCGGCCGGGTCGACCCGGACGGTGTGCCAGGTGCCGTCGCCGGCGAGGATGTCGACCTCCCAGGCCGCGCGCTCCCGGCGGTCGTCGCCGTCGTCGTCCTCGTCGTCCTCGTCGTCCAGTTCGGCGGAGACGGCGGTGCCCGGCGTGTCCGCCAGCGCGGCGGCGATCGCGTCGGCCGCCGTCACCTTCGCGGAGGCGGCACGGGCGGCGTCGTCGTCACGGTCGTCGGCCTCGTCCCGTACGCCGCCGTCGTCCGACACGCTCACGTCCGACCTGCTCACGTCCGTGCGGGGCGTGGCGTCCCCGTCGTCGTCCCCCGTCGTCGCCAGAGCCGTCGCCGTACCGCCTCCGATCAGTGCGGCGGCGGTGACGGCGGCGATCACGATGTTGCGCTTCATGCGTTTTCCTCCGAGTCGTCGGGCCTCGTCCACAGTCCAGTGGCTTTCGGTGACTTCACTGTCGCGGACCGACGCTGAGGCCAGGCTGAAGCCGCCTGAAGGGATCTTCAGCTCCGCTTTGGGACCCTCTACACATGCGCCTGTTGATCGTGGAGGACGAGAAGCGCCTCGCCGTGTCGCTCGCCAAGGGCCTCACCGCGGAGGGCTACGCCGTGGACGTCGTCCACGACGGCCTGGAGGGACTGCACAGGGCCGGCGAGGGCGTGTACGACCTCGTCATCCTCGACATCATGCTGCCCGGCCTCAACGGCTACCGGGTCTGCGCCGCCCTGCGCGCCGCCGGGCACGACGTGCCGATCCTGATGCTCACCGCCAAGGACGGCGAGTACGACGAGGCCGAGGGCCTGGACACGGGCGCCGACGACTACCTCACCAAACCCTTCTCGTACGTCGTCCTCGTCGCCCGCGTGAAGGCCCTGCTGCGACGGCGGGGGCAGGGCGCCGGGGCCTCGCCCGTCCACGTCCACGGCGACCTCAGGGTCGACACCGCCGCCCGCCGGGTGTTCCTGGGCGAGGACGAGGTCACCCTCACCGCCAAGGAGTTCGCCGTCCTGGAGCAACTCGTGGTGCGGGCCGGACAGGTCGTGTCCAAGGCGGAGATCCTGGAGCACGTCTGGGACTTCGCCTACGACGGCGACCCCAACATCGTCGAGGTGTACGTCAGCGCCCTGCGGCGCAAGCTGCGCGCCGGGCTCATCCGGACCGTGCGCGGCGCCGGCTACCGGCTGGAGACCGGGCGATGAGCCGCCTGTTCGCCTCGGTGCGGGCCCGCGCCACGCTCGCCGCGACCCTCGTGGTCGCCGTCGCCCTCGTCGCGGCCGGCACCGCCGTCCTGCTGTCCCTGCGTTCCAACCTGCTCGGCGAGGCGGGCACCCAGGCGGAGCGCTCGGCGCGGGACGTGGCGACCTCGCTGGCCGTCGGGACGCGGTACGCCGAGCTGAACCTGGACGACGACGACCGCCCCGTGCAGGTCGTCGACGAGGAGGGCACGCTCGTCGCCGCCAGCGAGGACCTGGAGCGGATCACCGGTACCGGCGTCGACGCGGTGCACCCGCGGCCGTCCGCCTCCCCGAAGGACGACGACGGCGACGACGATGACGACTCCGGCGAGGCGCTCGAAGCCGGGGAGATCGGCGAGCCCGCCACCGTCGGCGACGGCACCGCGACCGTCGACGGCGACACGGAGGACTACCGCTTCGTCGCCGTCCCCGTGGAGACCCGGCGCGGAGACCGGCTCACCGTCTACGCCGGTGCGCCGCTCTCCGCCGAACACGGCGCCGTGAACACCGCGCTGACGGTCATGCTGATCGGCTTCCCGCTGCTGCTCGCGGTCGTCGCGTGGGTGACCTGGCTGGTCACCCGGCGTGCGCTGCGCCCGGTGGAGGGCATCCGGCGGGAGATGGCCGCGATCACCGCCAGCGAGGACCTGGCCCGCCGCGTCCCGGTGCCGGGCACCCACGACGAGGTGGCCAGGCTCGCCTCGACCACCAACGAGACGCTGGCCGCGCTGGAGTCCTCGGTGGAGCGGCAGCGCCGGTTCGTCGCCGACGCCTCGCACGAGCTGCGCAGCCCGATCGCCTCGCTGCGCACCCAGCTGGAGGTGGCCGCCGCCCACCCCGAGCTGCTGGACCTCGAAGGCGCCGTGGAGGACACCGTACGGCTCCAGCGGCTCGCCGCCGACCTGCTGCTGCTGGCCAGGCTGGACGCGGGGGAGCGGCCCGCCGACGCCCGGGTCGACCTCGCGGCGCTCGCGCGGGAGGCGGCCGAGGGCCGTACGGGGGTGAGCGTGCGCGGGGACGCCGCCGTGCGGGTGGCCGGGTCGCGGGGGCAGCTGGGGCGGGTGCTGGCCAATCTGCTGGACAACGCCCAGCGGCACGCCCGCTCGGCGGTGGAGGTCTCGGTGCGCCGGGACGGGGAGGCGGCGGTGGTCGCCGTGGCCGACGACGGCGAGGGCGTGCCGGCGGCCGACCGGGAGCGGATCTTCGAGCGGTTCGTCCGGCTCGACGCCGCCCGCAGCCGCGACGACGGCGGGGCCGGCCTTGGGCTGGCCATCGCGCGGGACGTCGCCGTACGGCACGGCGGCACGCTCACGGTGCACGACGCACCGGCAGGCGGCGCCCTGTTCGAGCTCCGCCTGCCGGGTGCCTAGACCTGTACGGTCCGCGGGGACGTGATCAGGGACGTCCCCGCTGTCCGCGCAGGTGCTCCGCGATCGGCTTGAGCGCCTTGTCCAGCTCCGTCAGGTCCTCCGGGGCCAGCAGGTCGATGAAGTGCCGGCGGACGGAGGCCACGTGGTGCGGGGCGACCTTCCGCATCGTCTCCAGGCCGTGCTCGGTGAGGACGGCGAAGAGCCCGCGGCGGTCGGACTCGCAGTTCTCCCGCCGGACCAGGTTCGCGTTCTCCATGCGGGTGATCTGGTGGGAGAGGCGGCTCTTGGACTGCATCGTGGCGGTGGCCAGATCGCTCATCCGCATTCTGTCGCCCTCCGACTCGGAGAGGTTCACCAGAATCTCGTAGTCGTTCATCGTCAGGCCGAACGGCTGCAGGTCCTTCTCGAGCTGGTGCGTCAACAGCCTGTTGACCTCCAGGTGGGTGCGCCAAGCACACTGCTCCGTATCGGTCAGCCAGCGAGTGGCCGTCTCGGTCTCCATGAATGAAGTCTACCTAAAATGTTGAAAGGCGAACTAGTGAGGGGTTTTCCGTGACGGTGACGGTGCGCACGCGTTCGATGTCACACTCCGCAGATTACCGCTCACAGCCCGAAGCGGCGCTGGAGGTCCCCCAGCTGTCCGGGAAGCCCCGGTACCCCCGAGCGGCCTCCCGACGCTCCGGAGGGCCCGCCGCCGGGCACCCCCGCCTGCTGCGGCGGAGCCCCCACGGCCTGCTCCGCCATGAGCGCCTCGCTCGACTGCAGCAGCACCGTCCCCGCCCCCACGAACTCGAACTGGTGCTCCTCCCCGGAGGCGCCGCCGAGCCCCGTCATCGCACGTAGACCGCCCAGTAGGCCGGTCATGTACCCATGGTCGTAGTGGTGGCACGGGGACGGGCAGTCCGCCCAGCCGACCAGGGCCTGGGGGTCGACCCGGAGCGGCGGTTCCATGAACACCACCGGACCGTTGGACGCGGCCACGAACTTCCCGGTTCCGATCAGCGTCAGAAAGCCCGGCACGATCGACTGCTTGAGTGCGAGGCTTGGCTGAAAAGCGAGCAGGTTGCCGGAGCGAATGGTCAGGTTGCCCTCTTCGAGGTCGTACGAATTCACGTCGAAGGCCCGGTCGGCGAGGAGCATCTTGCCCGAGCCCTCCGCCACGACCCAGTCGCTCGCGTGCAGAGGCGAATGGAACGACGTGCGCACCAGACGGTCCAGCCGGCCGTGCCCGATGCCGTTGAAATCGATCGTCCCGTAGTAGGCGATCATCTTCCCCTTCTGGAGGAACCACTGGCTCCCCTTGAGCTCCACGCAGAAGGTGTACGCGTTGACGTTGTCGTCGGCCGGCAGCGTCGCCGGGTCGTGGTGGACCGTGCTCACAGCTTCTCCTCGGACGCCTGGACGAACACCGTGCCGCTGCCGCTCAGCTCCAGCTGGAACGCCTCGCCGGAGCCGCGTCCCACCATGTCCCGCCAGCCCAGCGCCGTGGACAGCTTGTTGCGCACGTCCCCGTGGTGGGCGACGTAGGCCTGCGGGTCGACGTGCACCGGGCGCTGCGGGGTGATGGGCACCTCGAAGACGCCGCCGTGGGCCATCACCGCCACCGAGCCGTGCCCCTTGAGGGAGGTGGTGAACAGCCCCTGCCCGCTCACCTGGCCCCGCACCATGCCCATGACGCCGCCCTGCGAGCCCAGGAACACGGTGCTCTGCTCCAGGGTGCCCTCGAAGGCGAGGAGACGGTCCGCCTCCACGTACAGGGTGTCGCCCGACAGGTTGATCACCTGGACGTGGTGGCCGCCGTGCCCGAAGAAGACGGTGCCGCTGCCCTCCACGGTCATCAGCGGCGTGTCCTCGTTCGCCACCCGGCGGCCGATCATCGACATGACCCCGCCCTGCCCGCCGCGCAGATTGGGGGTGAAGGACACCTCGCCCTGGTAGGCGAGCATGGCCCCGCGCTGGCTGAACAGCCGCTGCCCGGGCGCGACGGTCGCCCGGACCATCTTGGAATTGATCTCCTCGAAGGCCATCTCACACATCCCCCGCGATCGTGTTCCGCTCGCTCGGCTGCACGTACACCAGTCCGTCGCCCTCGAAGCGGATCTGGAAGGCCTCCCCGCCGCCCTCCCCGAACAGGGTGCGGAAGGTCACACCCGACTGGAAGGACTGCCGCAGGTTCCCCTGGTGCGCGACGTACGCCCCCGGGTCGACGGTCAGCGGGTACTGCGCGCTGACCCGCAGCACCACCGCGGGACCGTCGGACATGATCGCGGCCTGTCCGTGTCCCTCGATCGTCGTGGTGAACAGCCCGTTGCCCTGGGAGGCGCCGCGCGTGCCCGTGAAACTGGTGCCGGTCCGCAGTCCGGCGTCGGCCGCCAGGAAGTTGCTCGACTCGACGTACAGCTTGTCGCCCTGGAGACCCACGAGGTTGATCTCCGAGGCCCGGTCCGCGAACCAGCAGGTCCCGTGCCCCTTCACCTCCATCACCGTCATCTGCTCGCCGGTGATCCGCCGGGTCACCATCCCCCGGATGCCCTCACCGCCGCCGCTCAGCTTCTTGAAGGCCATCTCCCCGTCGTACGCGACCATCGAGCCGTTCTTCGCCTTGACGGCGTCTCCGGTCATGTCGACGGCGAGGACCTTGCTGCCTTGAAGTCGGAACATCGCCACGTGGTGAAAGTAGCCCCGCCAAGGGTGGACAGAACAGGTCCCACGGGTGGAGAACGACCCTGAGT
This sequence comes from Streptomyces sp. KPB2, assembly GCF_003950055.1. Taxonomy (NCBI): domain Bacteria; kingdom Bacillati; phylum Actinomycetota; class Actinomycetes; order Kitasatosporales; family Streptomycetaceae; genus Streptomyces; species Streptomyces sp. KPB2. Next base: position 2,662,514 of record NZ_CP034353.1, on the reverse strand, counting down.
CCATCCCTTGGGGCGTTGTTTGCCACAATGGGGCGACGATTGTGCTTCCGTTCACAAGGCGGATCGCACGCCGCCCGCGCCGACGGCGCATCCCTCCCTCCCGAAGGTGACCCGTGGACCTCAAGACCGCCACCGCCCTCCGCCGCCTCCGCCTGGTCTCGGCCCCCGAGGCGATCTCGTTCCTCCTCCTGCTCGTCTGCTCCGTACTGAAGCGGACCACCGACTTCAACGCGGTGCCGGCGATGGGCATGATCCACGGTGTCCTCTTCGTGCTGTACGTGATCTTCTGGGCGGACGCCTGGAACCGCGCCAAGTGGCCGCTGAAGACCGCCGCGCTCTACTTCGTCCTCTCGGTCCTGCCGACCGGCGGCTTCTTCGCCGAGCGCAAGCTCAAGCGCGAGGCCGAGAGCGCGGTCATCGCCTCCCGCGCCCGCCAGGAAGGGATCGTCAACGCATGATCGTCGCCTTCTCCGTGACGCCCCTCGGCGTCGGCGAGGACGTGGGGGAGTACGTCGCCGACGCCGTCCGGGTGGTCCGCGAGTCGGGGCTGCCGAACCGCACCGACGCGATGTTCACGTCCGTCGAGGGCGAGTGGGACGAGGTCATGGACGTCGTCCGGCGGGCCGTCGCCGCCGTCGAGGCCCGCGCGCCGCGGGTCTCCCTGGTCCTCAAGGCCGACATCCGTCCCGGTGTGACGGACGGCCTCACGTCCAAGGTCGAGACGGTCGAACGCCACCTCGCTCCCTGACCGCGTCGGTGGGCGGTGGTATCGAAAGGCGAGATGGGGCTGACCGGCATGTGACCGGCCGGTAAGGTCTGTTGGCGTGCCGAAGCCCCTCAGTCTCTCCTTCGATCCCATCGCCCGAGCCGACGAACTCTGGGCACAGCGCTGGGGCGGTGTGCCCTCCATGGCCGCGATCACCTCGATCATGCGGGCCCAGCAGATCCTCCTGGCCGAGGTCGACGCCGTGGTCAAGCCGTACGGGCTGACCTTCGCGCGGTACGAGGCGCTGGTGCTGCTCACCTTCTCCAAGTCGGGCGAGCTGCCGATGTCCAAGATCGGCGAGCGCCTCATGGTGCACCCCACCTCCGTGACGAACACCGTCGACCGCCTGGTGCGCTCCGGTCTGGTCGCCAAGCGCCCCAACCCCAACGACGGCCGCGGCACCCTGGCCACCATCACCGACAAGGGCCGCGAGGTCGTCGAGGCGGCCACCCACGAGCTGATGGCGATGGACTTCGGCCTGGGCGCGTACGACGCCGAGGAGTGCGGCGAGATCTTCGCGATGCTCAGGCCGCTGCGGGTCGCCGCGGGGGACTTCAAGGAGGACTGAGCGGCGGGTCCGGGGGCCGGGCGACGGCCACCGGGCGGGCCCGGCGGGTCGCCCGACCCGGTCGAAGATCGCGCGAAACGGGCGGTTACGCTCGTAGCCATGAAAAAGAGCGTGCTGACCCGCTACCGGGTCATGGCGTACGTCACCGGTGTGCTGCTGATCGCGCTGTGCCTTGGCATGATCGCCAAGTACGTGCTGGATCTGGGCGGCGCCGCCGACTTCACCCAGGTCGTCAGCATCGCCCACGGCTGGCTGTACGTGATCTACCTGGTCTTCGCCTTCGACCTGGGCTCCAAGGCGAAGTGGCCGGTGAAGAAGCAGCTCTGGGTGCTGCTCGCCGGGACCGTTCCGACCGCCGCGTTCTTCGTGGAGCGGCGGATCAGCCGGGAGCTGGACGCCAAGGTCGCCGCCACCGAGGCGCCCGCGCCCGTCAAGGCGTAACCGGCCCCTCGGGAGCCTTCCCACCGCCGTGCGGACACCCGTACGGCGGTAGCCCATCGACATTTACTTGGACGTCCTAGTAAATTCGAGGGTATGGACGCTCACGCCATAGAAGAGGGCCGCCTTCGCTGGCAGGCCCGGTACGACGCGGCGCGCAAGCGCGACGCGGACTTCACCACGCTCTCCGGAGACCCCGTGGAGCCGGTGTACGGGCCACGGCCCGGGGACGAGTACGAGGGCTTCGAGCGGATCGGCTGGCCGGGCGAGTACCCCTTCACCCGCGGCCTGTATCCGACCGGGTACCGGGGGCGTACGTGGACCATCCGGCAGTTCGCCGGGTTCGGCAACGCCGAGCAGACCAACGAGCGCTACAAGATGATCCTCCGGAACGGGGGAGGCGGCCTGTCCGTCGCGTTCGACATGCCGACGCTCATGGGCCGTGACTCCGACGACCCCCGCTCGCTCGGCGAGGTCGGGCACTGCGGGGTGGCCATCGACTCGGCCGCCGACATGGAAGTGCTGTTCAAGGACATCCCGCTCGGCGACGTCACGACCTCCATGACGATCAGCGGGCCCGCCGTGCCCATGTTCTGCATGTACCTGGTCGCCGCCGAGCGGCAGGGTGTCGACGCGTCCGTGCTCAACGGCACGCTGCAGACCGACATCTTCAAGGAGTACATCGCCCAGAAGGAGTGGCTCTTCCAGCCCGAGCCCCACCTGCGGCTCATCGGCGACCTCATGGAGTACTGCGCGGTCGGCATCCCCGCCTACAAGCCGCTCTCCGTCTCCGGGTACCACATCCGCGAGGCGGGCGCGACGGCCGCGCAGGAGCTGGCGTACACGCTGGCGGACGGCTTCGGGTACGTGGAGCTGGGGCTCTCGCGCGGTCTCGACGTGGACGTCTTCGCGCCCGGCCTCTCCTTCTTCTTCGACGCGCACGTCGACTTCTTCGAGGAGATCGCCAAGTTCCGCGCGGCGCGCAGGATCTGGGCGCGGTGGATGCGCGACGTGTACGGGGCCAAGAGCGAGAAGGCGCAGTGGCTGCGGTTCCACACGCAGACCGCCGGTGTCTCGCTGACCGCGCAGCAGCCGTACAACAACGTGGTGCGTACGGCGGTGGAGGCGCTGGCCGCGGTGCTCGGCGGGACCAACTCCCTGCACACCAACGCGCTCGACGAGACGCTCGCGCTGCCCAGCGAGCAGGCCGCGGAGATCGCCCTGCGCACCCAGCAGGTGCTGATGGAGGAGACCGGCGTCGCCAACGTCGCCGACCCGCTGGGCGGTTCCTGGTTCATCGAGCAGTTGACGGACCGGATCGAGGCCGACGCGGAGAAGATCTTCGAGCAGATCAAGGAGCGGGGGCTGCGCGCCCACCCCGACGGGCAGCACCCCGTCGGGCCGATCACCTCCGGTCTGCTGCGGGGCATCGAGGACGGCTGGTTCACCGGCGAGATCGCCGAGTCCGCGTTCCGCTACCAGCAGGCCCTGGAGAAGGACGACAAGAAGGTCGTCGGCGTCAACGTCCACACCGGCTCCGTCACCGGCGACCTGGAGATCCTGCGGGTCAGCCACGAGGTCGAGCGTGAGCAGGTGCGGGTGCTGGGCGAGCGGAAGGCCGCGCGTGACGACGCGGCGGTGCGGGGTGCGCTGGACGCGATGCTGGCGGCGGCGCGGTCGGGCGGGAACATGATCGAGCCGATGCTGGACGCGGTGCGGGCGGAGGCGACGCTGGGGGAGATCTGTGGGGTGCTGCGGGACGAGTGGGGGGTGTACACGGAGCCTGCGGGGTTCTAGGCGCCGCGTGTCCCGGTGGACGTCACCAGGGGGCTCCGCCCCCTGGACCCCCGGGCCTATGCCCACCCACCACCCGACTCGGTCGGTCGAGAAGTCACCCGTCGCCGGGCTCGGTCGGCCGAGAGGTCACCCGTTACCCGTCGGTCGGCTCGGTCGGCTGTGTGGTCAGGCCCCACAGGAGGACCTGCGTCAGGCCGCGTACCCATTCCTCGTTCGCCGCCTCCGCGCTGACCAGGGTGCGGTGCACCACCGCTCCCGCGACCATGTCGAAGATCAGGTCCGCCGTGCGGGCCGCCTCCGCCGCGTCCGGCTCCGGCGGCAGCTCGCCCCGGGCCTGGGCCCGTGCCCTGCCCTCCAGGACCAGACGCTTCTGCCGCTCGACGATCGACGTGCGGATGCGCTCGCGCAGCGCGTCGTCGCGCGTGGACTCCGCGACCACCGCCATCAGGCCGCTCCTGGCCTCCGGACGGGCCAGGATCGCCGCGAACTGGAGCACCACGCCCTCGATGTCGTCGGCGAGGGAGCCGCGGTCGGGCAGTTCCAGCTCGTCGAAGAGCTCCGCCACCGCGTCCACGACCAGCTCGTTCTTGCCCGCCCAGCGGCGATAGAGCGTCGTCTTGGCAACCCCGGCCCGCGTGGCGACGTCTCCCAGGGTGAGCTTCGACCAGCCGAGGTCGACCAGGGCGGCCCGCGTCGCGGCCAGGATCGCGGTGTCCGCCGCTGCGCTGCGCGGGCGTCCGGCACGGCCGGCGGGGGTGCTGCTCTGCATCCCCCGACCTTAACCGGCGGGTAACACGGGGTCCGCCGTGAGACAGATCACCGGGGCGGGGTGTTCCGAGGGGCCCTCATGGCATTACGCTACGACGCGTAGCGAAAGCGCGGGTCCGCCCGCGCCCCAGCGACGACCACGGGCGTGGGGTGGGGACCCGGCGCCGAGCAGCACACACGCCGAACAGCACACATCCGGGCGGGCTTTCGACCCGGTTTTCACACGCGCGCGCCGTACGGGGGAGGATAGACCCATGCAGCCACGGAACATGTCCATGAGCGGGGTCGTCGACCTCGCCGCGGTGAAGCAGGCCCAGGAGGCCAAGGCGAAGGCGGAGCAGGCGCGCGCCGAGGCGGCCCGTCAGGGCGGCGGGACGGGTGCCGTCTCCCCGGCCGACCTCGTGATCGACGTCGACGAGGCCGGCTTCGAGAGCGACGTCCTGCAGCGGTCCACCGAGGTCCCGGTCGTCATCGACTTCTGGGCCGAGTGGTGCGAGCCCTGCAAGCAGTTGAGCCCGGTCCTGGAGCGGCTCGCCGTCGAGTACAACGGACGCTTCCTCCTCGCCAAGATCGACGTCGACGCCAACCAGATGCTGATGCAGCAGTTCGGCGTCCAGGGCATCCCGGCCGTGTTCGCGGTCGTCGCCGGACAGGCGCTGCCCCTCTTCCAGGGGGCCGCGAGCGAGGCGCAGATCCGCCAGACCCTGGACCAGCTGGTGCAGGTCGGCGAGGAGCGCTTCGGCCTGACCGGTCTCGTCGTCGACCCCGAGGCGGAGCCGGGTGCCGAGCGCCCCGCCGCCCCCGAGCGCCCCGCCGGGCCGCACGACGCGGCCCTCGACGCCGCCGTGCAGGCGATGGACGCGGGCGACCTGGGCGGCGCCGTCCAGGCGTACAAGAACGTGCTGGCCGAGGAGCCGGGCAACACCGAGGCCAAACTGGGCCTGGCCCAGGCCGAGTTGCTCCAGCGGGTGCAGAACGCCGATCCGCAGAAGGTCCGTCGGGAAGCGGCCGACAGGCCGGGCGACGCCCAGGCGCAGATCGCCGCCGCCGACCTGGACCTGGTGGGCGGTCACGTCGAGGACGCCTTCGGGCGGCTCATCGACACGGTGCGCGTCACGGCGGGCGACGACCGCGACGCCGTACGGGTGCGGCTGCTCGAACTCTTCGAGGTGGTCGGCGCCGACGACCCGCGGGTCACCGCGGCGCGCCGAGCGCTCGCCCGCGCCCTGTTCTAGGCGGCTCCGGGATCGGCGCTCCGGGATCGGCGGTTCAAACGCCATCGACGTGTGGCGCGTGTGAAGGAGCTGTCGAAGTGGCGTCACTGCGGCCGCGCTTTACCAAAACTTGGTAATCGCGGCCGCTGTTACTGCCAGTAAGTCGAGGGCGTCGATCTGTCGGACTCTGTCCATCGATCAATAGTTTTGTTCCGCCCTCATGGCACACCCAGCGTCGCCGTTCGGGCCCGGTGCGTCGCCCCGCGGTCACACGGCCGCTACTAGCCAGTAACGAACCCCCTTGTGTCGGCGGCGAGAATGCACCACGATCGGCGACGCTCGGTCCATTCCCGTACCCCGACAGCCGGTCGGGTCGCGGGGGTTCCTGGGTCCCCACCGAGCAGGGTCGGCGGCAGTGATGCCGGCCCTTTGGGCAGGGGGGTCTTCGCTCATCCGGCGAAGCCTGTCCAGCAGGGTTGTGCGTGATGCGTGTCAGGCGCGACCAGTGGTTGTCGCTCGGGGGTGATCGCCGGTTATTCGGGCGCGTTGTACGTGCCGCCGAGTGCGGGCGCTCTCCTTCCCGAGGACGTAGCACTTCTCCCATCCCTGCCAGACCGGGCCGTCGAACCGGCGGCCGGCCGAGGCCAGGAGATGTACGTCCGAGAAGGAGGAAATATGGAGTCCCAGGTGCGTGGCGGGACCAGATGGAAGCGGTTCGCTGTGGTGATGGTGCCCAGCGTCGCCGCCACGGCTGCGATAGGCGTCGCGCTCGCGCAGGGCGCTCTCGCCGCGTCGTTCAGCGTGTCGGGTCAGTCGTTCAAGGTGACGGCGGACCGGCTCGACGGCACGGGCTTTATGCAGTACGGCGCGATCGACTCGGGTTACACGCTGAAGGGCGAGAAGACGGCTCACCCCGTCGCGGTCTCGGCGTTCGACTCGGCGCAGATCAAGAACATGTGCCAGTCCGTGGTCACCCCGGACATCCCGCTGATCGGTTCGGTCAGCCTCATGCTGAAGGCCGGCGGTGGCGACACCCCGGTCAAGGCGGAGAACCTGTACATCGACGTCGAGGACCTCGAGGCCGATGCCACGTTCCGCGGCATCGACATCGGTGTGGCCGCCAAGGACGCCAACAAGGGTCCGGGCATCAAGAAGGGCGACACCACCAACCCCTACGGGTTCTCGCAGCAGGCCGACTCGGCCACGCTGACCAACGTGAAGCAGACGGCGTGGGCGACCACCGCCGGAACCTTCAAGCTCAGCGGTCTGAAGATGTCGCTGTCCAAGGGTGTCAAGGAGTGCTACTAAGCACCCGTTGACGGGCGGGGGAGCCGGTGGCGCCCCCGCCCGTCCACTCTCCGGCCGCGCCTTCACGCGCGTACCGCATCTCCACCACAGCAAAGCCGTACCAGGGAGCTGTTTTCCATGAGCGCCGAGACTCCTGCCGCAGCCGGCCAGTTCACCCGCCGGAGGCTGCAGTTCCGTGCCTGGCGAGGCGCGCGGCCGTTCTGGGCCGGCCTGTTCGTCGCCCTCGGCGGACTCCCCATCGCCTACTTCCCGTACGCGAACCTCCAGATCGGTCACCTGACGCTGGCGATGTCCACCACCGCCGGAGCCGGGTCCCTGATCATCGGCGTGCTGCTGGTCGTCCTGGGCATCAGCCTGTGGTTCCAGAAGCACGTCAGGGTCTTCGCGGGTGTCGCGGCGATCCTGCTGGCGCTGGTGTCCATCCCCGTCTCCAACCTCGGCGGCTTCCTCATCGGCTTCCTCTTCGCACTGGTCGGCGGGGCCATGGCCGTGTCGTGGGTGCCGGGCGAGCCGCCGCAGGCCGAGCCGCCGCTGGAGGGCAAGGGCACGGACGACGCGCCCGAGGGCGTGGTCCCCGCCGCCGGCGACACCGCCTTCCCCGGCTTCCCGGAGCCCGGGACCCAGGCGTCCGGCCCCGCGGTGCCGGGCCCGCGGGGCGGGCTGGACGACGGGGAGCCCTCCCAGGCCCTCACGGCACCGGGGGCGCACGATCTGTCAGGAACGAGCCCGGCCAACGGGGCGAACGGGAGGCACAGTGCCGGCTGACGAGGTGACCCGCGGGACTGACGTGGAGTCGTCCCGTGTGAGAACCGGGCCGCGCCACGCGGCACCCAAGAAGCCGTTGTTCACCAGGTTCCACATGCCGGCCGGCAAGGCGATAGCCATCGCGGCGATGCCGACGGCCGTGCTCATGGGGATGGGGTTCACGCCGACGCTCGCCCTCGCCGACGGCAACGACGCGTCGCCGCCCTCCAACAGCCTGACGGCCGACGAGTACAAGGACTGCGTGGCGGCCATCGAGGACGCCGAGAAGGACCCGTCCGAGTCGCCCACCCCCTCGCCCTCGGCGACCGACGGGGCCGAGGACGGCAAGGACGACGCGAAGGAGCCCGACCCCTCGGCCTCCACCGGGGACTCGGGCAAGGACGCGGACACGGACGCCGGCACGGACCAGGGCGGCTCCTCTTCGTCGGATTCAGGTTCCGACGACAAGGGCGCCAAGGACGAGCAGGCCGCACCGAGCCCCTCCCCGTCGCAGAGTCAGGAGGCGTCCGGCTCGACCGCCGCGCCGTCCCCCTCCGAGTCGGAGTCCAAGGGCGGCCTGCTGGAGGGCCTCGGCAACACGCTCGAGGACATCTTCACCGGCGGCACGAAGGCCGACGAGAGTCCGAGCCCCACGCCGACCCCCTCGGCGTCCGAGAGCGCGTCCGGAGCGACCGGCGCGCTGAAGGACACCACCGACGAGGTCACCGGCGCCGCGAAGGACACCGTCGAGGGCGCCGGCGACACGGCGTCGAAGGCGGCCGAGGACACCGGGAAGTCGGTGGACAAGGCGGCCGAGGCGGCCAAGGAGGCGGCCGAGAAGGCGAAGGAGGACGCGGCGAAGGCCAAGGAGGACGCCGCCACCGCCACGCCCACCCCCAGCGCCTCCGAGAGCACCGGCACGAACGTCGACGACTGCCCGGTCGCCACCGACGACGAGGGCGGCGTCGACAACAAGGTGCCGCTGCCCGACGACCCCTGGTACCTCAACGCCAGTTCGCTGCTGCTGAAGGGCGCCTCCTACGAGGGGGTCGTCCAGGTGAAGACGGCCAACGGCACCACCAAGAAGGTGCTGAAGTACGTCATCTCGGACGGCACCGACATCGGCGACCTGCACCAGACGGTCAAGGACAAGCAGGCCGGCAAGACCTACCACGTGCAGGCGGCCAAGGGCTCGACGTCCACGATCCGCGACGGCGACACGGTGATGTACACCGAGAGCATCTCGGGCAACCTGCTCGGGCTGATCCCGATCACCTTCGACCCCGACAACCCGCCGCCGCTGGACATCCCGCTCATCTACTTCACCAAGGTGACGGTCGTCCAGGCCGGCCAGTTCGGCGGCACGCTCCACATCCCGGGGCTGCACCAGTACGTGACCGACTGACGCGCCCGCGCGCCCCGTCGGGCGCCGCACGCGCCGTACAACGCCCGAGGGCGCCCCCTGCGACAGGGGGCGCCCTCAGCGCCGTACAAGGGCCCCACGGGGCCGCGGGGTGACGTCAGCCGCGCCGGGTCTCGCCCAGGTGGTGCACGCGGACCATGTTGGTGGTGCCGGGCACGCCGGGGGGCGAACCGGCGGTGATCACGACGATGTCGCCGTCGTTGAACCGGCCCAGGCGCATCGTCTCCTGGTCCACCAGGTCGACCATCTCGTCCGTGCTGTTCACGAACGGCACCACGTGCGGCTCCACGCCCCAGCTGAGCGCCAGCTGGTTGCGGGTGGACTCGTCGGTGGTGAAGGCCAGGATCGGCTGGCAGGCGCGGTAGCGGGAGAGCCGGCGGGCGGTGTCACCGGACTGGGTGAAGGCCACCAGGCCCTTGCCGCCCAGGAAGTCGGCGATCTCCGCGGCGGCACGGGCCACCGAACCGCCCTGCGTGCGCGGCTTCTTGCCCGGCACCAGCGGCTGGAGGCCCTTGGAGAGCAGCTCCTGCTCGGCGGCGGTGACGATCTTCGACATCGTCTTGACCGTCTCGATCGGGTACGCGCCCACGCTCGACTCGGCGGAGAGCATGACCGCGTCGGCGCCGTCCAGGATCGCGTTGGCCACGTCGGAGGCCTCGGCGCGGGTCGGACGGGAGTTGGTGATCATCGACTCCATCATCTGGGTCGCCACGATCACCGGCTTGGCGTTGCGCCGGCACAGCTCGATCAGGCGCTTCTGCACCATGGGGACCTTCTCGAGCGGGTACTCGACGGCCAGGTCGCCACGGGCGACCATGACGGCGTCGAAGGCCGCGACGACGCCCTCCATGTTCTCCACCGCCTGCGGCTTCTCCACCTTGGCGATGACGGGGACGCGGCGGCCCTCCTCGTCCATGACGCGGTGCACGTCGGCGACGTCCTTGGCGTCCCGGACGAAGGAGAGGGCGACCAGGTCGCAGCCCATGCGCAGCGCGAACCGCAGGTCCTCGACGTCCTTCTCGGACAGCGCGGGGACGTTCACCGCGGCGCCGGGCAGGTTGATGCCCTTGTGGTCGGAGATGACGCCGCCCTCGATGACGATCGTCTTCACCCGGGGGCCCTCGACCTCGGTGACCTTCAGCTCGACGTTGCCGTCGTTGATGAGCACCTGGTCGCCCTTGGTGACGTCACCGGGCAGGCCCTTGTACGTCGTGCCGCAGATCGTCCGGTCGCCCGGGACGTCCTCCGTGGTGATGGTGAACTCGTCACCGCGCACCAGCTCGACGGGACCCTCCGCGAAGGTCTCCAGGCGGATCTTCGGGCCCTGCAGGTCGGCGAGGACACCGATGGCCCGGCCGGTCTCCTTGGCGGCGGACCGCACCCGGTCGTAACGACCCTGGTGCTCGGCGTGGGTGCCGTGGCTGAAGTTGAAGCGGGCCACGTTCATGCCGGCTTCGATCAGCGTGACGAGCTGCTCGTGGGAGTCGACCGCGGGGCCGAGAGTACAGACGATTTTCGAACGGCGCATGGGTGCCATCCTATCGGTTTGTTTCGGCGCGGAATATTCCGTCTGGCGGAAAATACAAAAGGGCGGGATGCCGCTCAGGTGAGATTCTGATTCCCCGACTCATTCACAAGTGCGTAGCTCTGCGTCGCGATCTCCATTTCCTCGTCCGTCGGCACCACCGCCACCGCCACCCGCGCGTCAGCGGGCGAGATCAGCCGCGCCTCGTCGCCGCGTACGGCGTTCAGTTCGCCGTCCACCGCGAGGCCCAGTCCCTCCAGGCCCGCCACGGCAGCCTCCCGCACCGGTGCCGCGTTCTCACCGACCCCGGCCGTGAAGGCCACCGCGTCCACCCGTCCGAGAACGGCGTAATAGGCGCCGATGTACTTCTTCAACCGGTGAATGTAGATGTCGAAGGCCAGCCCCGCCTGCTCGTCGCCCTCGTCCACCCGGCGGCGGATCTCCCGCATGTCGTTGTCCCCGCACAGACCGAACAGGCCGCTCCTCTTGTTGAGAAGAGTGTCGATCTCGTCGGCGGACATTCCGCCAACACGCATCAAATGGAAGATGACGGCCGGGTCCATGTCTCCCGAGCGCGTACCCATCACGAGCCCCTCCAAAGGCGTCAGCCCCATGGAGGTGTCCACGCACCGCCCGCCCCGCACGGCCGAGGCGGAGGCCCCGTTGCCCAGGTGCAGCACGATCACGTTCACGTCCTCGGGCGCCCGGCCGAGTAGCCGCGCGGTCTCCCGGGAGACGTACGCGTGCGAGGTGCCGTGGAAGCCGTAGCGGCGGATGCGGTACCGGTCGGCGATCTTCGGGTCGATCGCGTAGCGCGCCGCGGACTCGGGCATCGTCGTGTGGAACGCGGTGTCGAAGACCGCCACCTGGGGCAGGTCGGGACGGAGCGCCTGCGCGGTGCGGATGCCGGTGAGGTTGGCCGGGTTGTGCAGCGGTGCGACCGGGATCAGCCGCTCGATCTCGGTCAGCACGTTCTCGTCGACGAGGGTGGGCTCGCTGAAGAACTCGCCGCCGTGCACCACCCGGTGCCCGATCGCGGCCAGCTCCGGGGAGTCCAGGCCCAGACCGTCCCGGCCCAGCTCGGCGGCGACCGCCTTCAGGGCGGCCTCGTGGTCGGCGATCGGGCCGTTCTGCTCCCGGGTGTCGCCGGCGGCCACGTGGGTGTGGATCAGCCGCGACGTCCGCTCGCCGATGCGCTCGACCAGGCCGACCGCCAGCCGCTCGCCCCCGCGCATGTCGATCAGCTGGTACTTCACCGACGAGGAGCCGGAGTTGAGGACGAGGACACGTGTGGGGCTCACTGGGCGGACGCCTTCTCGGTCGGGGACTGCTGGGCCTGGATCGCCGTGATGGCGACGGTGTTGACGATGTCCTGCACGAGCGCGCCCCGCGACAGGTCGTTGACCGGCTTGCGCAGGCCCTGGAGCACCGGGCCCACCGCGATGGCTCCGGCCGAGCGCTGCACCGCCTTGTACGTGTTGTTGCCGGTGTTCAGGTCGGGGAAGATCAGCACGCTGGCCTGCCCGGCGACCGCCGAGCCCGGGAGCTTGGTCGCGGCCACCGACGGCTCGACCGCCGCGTCGTACTGGATCGGCCCCTCGATGCTGAGGTCCGGGCGGCGCGAGCGGACCAGCTCGGTGGCCTCGCGCACCTTGTCGACGTCCGCGCCGGAACCGGACGTGCCCGTCGAGTACGACAGCATCGCGATCCGCGGCTCCACCCCGAACTGCGCCGCCGTCGACGCCGACTGCGCGGCGATGTCGGCGAGCTGCTCCGCGTCCGGGTCCGGGTTGACCGCGCAGTCGCCGTAGACCAGCACCTTGTCGGCCAGGCACATGAAGAAGACGGAGGAGACGATCGCCGCGTCCGGCTTGGTCTTGATGATCTCGAAGGCCGGGCGGATGGTCGCCGCAGTCGAGTGCACCGACCCCGACACCATGCCGTCGGCAAACCCTTCCTGCACCATCAGCGTGCCGAAGTAGTTCACGTCGGAGACCACGTCGTACGCCAGCTCCACCGTCACGCCCTTGTGGGCGCGCAGGGCCGCGTACTTCTCGGCGAAGGAGTCGCGCAGCTCGCTGGCGGCCGGGTCGATCAGCTCGGCACCGGCCAGGTCGATACCGAGGTCGGCGGCCTTCTTGCGGATCTGCTCGACCGGGCCGAGCAGCGTCAGCTCGCACACGCCCCGGCGCAGCAGCACCTCCGCCGCGTGCAGCACCCGCTCCTCGGTGCCCTCGGGCAGGACGACCCGGCGCAGGTCGGAGCGGGCCTGTTCGAGCAGCTTGTGCTCGAACATCATCGGCGTGACGCGGTCGCTGCTGGGCGCGGAGACCCGCTTGTTCAGCTCGGCGGTGTCGATGTACCGCTCGAAGACGCCGAGGGCGGTCTCCGCCTTGCGCGGGGTGGCTGCGTTGAGCTTGCCCTCCAGGGAGAACAGCTGCTCGGCGGTGGGGAAGCTGGTGCCCGTCACCGACAGCACCGGCGTGCCCGGGGCCAGCCGGTTGGCGAGGGTGAGGATGCCCTCGCCGGGCACCTCGTCCAGGGTCAGCAGCACGCCGGCTATCGGCGGGGTGCCGGCGCTGTGCGCGGCCAGCGTGCCGATCACCAGGTCGGCCCGGTCGCCCGGCGTGATCACCAGGCAGCCCGGGGTCAGCGCGGCCAGCAGGTTGGGCAGCATGGCCCCGCCGAAGACGAAGTCCAGCGCGTCGCGGGCCAGCCCGGAGTCGTCCCCGAGCACCACCCGGGCGCCCAGCGTGTGCGCGATCTGCGAGACCGTCGGCGCGGACAGGGCGGGCTCGTCCGGCACCACCCAGCACGGCACCGGCAGCCGGTGCGCGAGCCGCTCGGCGATCTCGTCCCGGTCCTCGCGGGCGACCCGGTTGGTCACCATGGCCAGCACGTCGCAGCCCAGGCCGTCGTACGCACGGAAGGCGTTGTGGGTCTCGGCCAGCACCGACTCCGCGGTCTGCCGGCGGCCCCCGACGACGGGCAGCACCGAGGCGCCGAACTCGTTCGCCAGCCGCGCGTTCAGCGACAGCTCGTCCGGGAACTGCGTGTCGGCGTAGTCGGTGCCCAGGACGAGGACGACGTCGTAGTCCCGCGCCACCAGGTGGAACCGGTCGACCAGCGCGGACACCAGCTCGTCCACGCCCTGCTCGGCCTGGAGGAGGGAGGCCTCCTGGTAGTCCATGCCGTACACCGTCGCCGGGTCCTGCGCGAGCCGGTAGCGGGCGCGCAGCAGCTCGAAGAGCCGGTCGGGCCCGTCGTGGACCAGGGGACGGAACACGCCGACCCGGTCGACCTGCCGGGTGAGCAGCTCCATCACCCCCAGCTCGACGACCTGGCGGCCGTCGCCGCGGTCGATACCGGTCACGTACACGCTGCGCGTCACGCGGGCTCTCCGTTTCCTCGGGGTGAGCGTTGCCTCGGGCTGTTTCGTCGGGCCGTCTCGTCGGGCTGATTCGGCTGGCTGAGCGGGTGGCCGGAACCCTCTTGACAGTACCTCCGGCGACGGTTACGGCGCCCGTCAGCGTCCGTCGCCGCCCCTCCGTCGTCCGCCGGTCGTCCGTCGCCGCCCGGGCCGTGAAAGAATTGGATCGGCTCACCGGTGTCAACAGCGAGCAGGAGACACAGCACGATGCGTATCGGCGTACTCACCGCAGGCGGCGACTGCCCCGGCCTGAACGCAGTGATCCGGTCGGTCGTGCACCGAGCGGTCGACAACTACGGCGACGAGGTCATCGGCTTCGAGGACGGCTACGCGGGCCTGCTGGACGGCCGGTACCGCACCCTCGACCTCAACGCCGTCAGCGGCATCCTCGCCCGCGGCGGCACCATCCTCGGCTCTTCCCGCCTGGAGCGCGACCGGCTCCGCGAGGCCTGCGAGAACGCCGGCGACATGATCCAGAACTTCGGCATCGACGCCCTGATCCCGATCGGCGGCGAGGGCACCCTCACGGCCGCCCGGATGCTGTCGGACGCAGGCCTCCCGGTCGTCGGCGTGCCGAAGACCATCGACAACGACATCTCCTCCACCGACCGCACCTTCGGCTTCGACACCGCCGTCGGCGTCGCGACCGAGGCGATGGACCGCCTGAAGACCACCGCCGAGTCCCACCAGCGCGTGATGGTCGTCGAGGTCATGGGCCGGCACGCCGGCTGGATCGCCCTGGAGTCCGGCATGGCCGCCGGCGCCCACGGCATCTGCCTGCCCGAGCGCCCCTTCGACCCCGCCGACCTGGTCAAGATGGTCGAGGAGCGCTTCTCCCGCGGCAAGAAGTTCGCCGTCGTCTGCGTCGCCGAGGGCGCCCACCCCGCCGAGGGCACCATGGACTACGGCAAGGGCGCCATCGACAAGTTCGGCCACGAGCGCTTCCAGGGCATCGGCACCGCGCTCGCCTTCGAGCTGGAGCGCCGCCTCGGCAAGGAGGCCAAGCCGGTCATCCTCGGCCACGTCCAGCGCGGCGGCACCCCGACCGCGTACGACCGCGTCCTCGCCACCCGCTTCGGCTGGCACGCGGTGGAGGCCGCACACCGGGGCGACTTCGGCCGGATGACGGCGCTGCGCGGCACGGACGTCGTGATGGTGCCGCTGGCCGAGGCCGTCACCGAACTGAAGACGGTCCCGAAGGACCGGATGGACGAGGCGGAGTCGGTCTTCTGAGTGGTCGGCTCCGTAAGTCCTTCGGGGGTTGACGTGTGCTCAGGCGGAGGCGGCTTGGAGAAGGGTCTCGGCTGCGGCGGTGCGGGCGTAGAGGACGGAGCGGCCGGCGCGGTGGGCGCTCACCAGGCCCGCGTTGCGGAGTGCGGTGAGGTATTGGGATACCCCTGCGGGGGAGAGTCCGGTGCGGTGGGCCAGCTGTGTGGTGGAGGCCGGGATCTCCAACTCGGTGAGCAGCAGGGTTCTCGAGCGGCCGAGTACGGTGGCGAGGGTGTCGGTCTGGGTGACGGGGCGCTTCGTCCATAGTGAGCCGACACCGCGCGGCGGGTAGGCGAGTTGGGGCGGGTCCGGCGGTGTCGTGCGGGTGCGCAAGCCTGGTCCGGTGAAGGCCGAGGGGATCAGCAGCAGTCCCGTGCCTGCCGTTGTGCGGGTTAGCGGCTGCTTTCGGCGGGACATCCGGAGCGCGTCGTTGTCCCAGCTCAGGGACGTGTGCAGGTCGTTGAGGAGGTGGCCGGTGCCGTGCTCGGCGGCCAGGCGGGCCCGGTAGAGGATGTCTGCTTCCAGGACTGCCCGGATGCGTGCCCAGTAGGGGGCGAGTGCTAGGTCCCAGTACGTTTCGAGCTCTTCTGTGACTTTGGCCAGGAGGCCCTCTGGGTTGTTGTGCAGGGCTCGTAGTCGGGGGCCGAGTGTCCCCTGGTGGCGGGCGAGGTGGTCGAGGTCCTGGCGTACCCGGGCGGTGGGCGATTTCCGGATCGCGTCCCACTCTGCCGACGGAGTGGGGGCCGCTCCGGCGGGCGCCGGGTTGAGGAAGTCGGGGACATAGCCGCCGGTGGGCGGGATCAGCTCGTAGAGCCAGCCCCGGTCCAGCCCGGCCGCCACCATACGTGGGCGTACCTGGTCGACCCAGGCCCGGTGGAGCGGATGCGCGGCGGCGGACGTCAGCAGCCGGAAGCTGGGTGCGACCTCCCACATCGGTGAGACGGCGAACCGCACCTGCGCCAGATCATTCGCCGAGAACGCCAACTCTGCCAGGACAACCACTCCTCAATAGATTCAGGCATGTGTGAATCAATGGTGGGTCAGCCTACCGTGCGGAGATCATCCCTCCATGAACCCACAAACGGTCACCGCGACGGCATCGGACACCTGGAACCTCGGCGACCTGACGGTCAACCGGATCGGTTTCGGCGCGATGCGCCTGCCCCAGCACGGCGAGGCATTCGCCGCCGATGCCGTCCCACGCGACCGCGACCAGGCGATCCGTGTGCTGCGCCGCGCGGTCGAACTCGGCGTGAACCACATCGACACCGCTGCGTTCTACTTCTCGCCGCTGCGCTCCGCCAACGAGCTGATCAACCGCGCCTTGGCCCCCTACGAGGAGGGTCTCGTCATCACCACCAAGGTCGGACCGGGCCGCGATCCCTCGGGCCGGTGGCTGCCGCATGCCACCCCCGAGCAACTCCGCGGCCAGGTCGAGGAGAACCTGCGCCAGCTCGGCCGCGACCACCTCGACGTGGTGAACCTGCGCATCGTCGGCACCGATTCCATCGCCGAACGCTTCGGCGCACTCGCCGAACTGTGCGATGCCGGACTCATCCGTCACCTGGGCTTGTCCAACATCCGCCCCCACCACCTCGCCGAGGCTCAGGCCATCGCTCCGGTGGTCTGCGTCCAGAACATGTACGGCATCGGCGCATCACCCGAGCAGAAGGAGTTCCTGAACCTCTGCGGCGAGCAGCGCATCGCGTTCGTGCCGTTCTACTCGATCGCCGGCACCGGACGCACCGCCGGCGCGACCACCGACCACAGCCCGGAGGTGCACGCCATCGCGCGCGCCCACGGCGTGAGCACGGCCCAGATCCGGCTGGCGTGGACCCTGCATCAGGGCTCCCACGTTCTGGCCATCCCCGGCACCGGCGACCTCGACCACCTCGCCCAGAACGTCGCCGTCGGCTCCCTGCGCCTGTCTGAGGACGAACTGACCACCCTGGACACACTCCACCACGAAGCTGCATGAGCAAGATCCGCATGGCGTTGTGATCCACTTCTGCTGATCGGCCTGTATGCCTTGCCAGTTCTTGCAGCCCGCCCCCATCACCCTGACTACCGCCGAGCGGCAACGGTTGAAGAAGGCGGCCTCCGGTCACAAAACTCCGCACCAGAGCAGGGGCCGGTTCGCCGACGGCGGCCTGCCGGCCCTGACCGACCTCAGACGCAGCGGGCGCCCGGCCCGCTTCACGCCCGTACAGGTCGCCGAGGCAAAGGCCCTGGCCTGCCGGCTCCCGGCCGAGACCGGGGGTGCCGCTGGCACGC
Source organism: Streptomyces sp. KPB2 (assembly GCF_003950055.1). Classification (NCBI taxonomy): domain Bacteria; kingdom Bacillati; phylum Actinomycetota; class Actinomycetes; order Kitasatosporales; family Streptomycetaceae; genus Streptomyces; species Streptomyces sp. KPB2. Next base: position 2,644,990 of record NZ_CP034353.1, on the reverse strand, counting down.
TGGTCGTGCCCGGAACTGGCCGCCGAACTGACCGCGCGCGCGTCACCGAAACCGTCTCGGCGTCCACCGTGCGCCGCTGGCTACACCAGGACACGCTCAAACCCTGGCAGCACCAGTCCTGGATCTTCATCCGGGAACCCGGACTTCCGCGCCAAGGCCCAGCGCATCCTAGACCTGTACGCCCGAACCTACGAAGGCGAACCGCTCGGCCCGAACGAGTACGTGATCTCCAGCGACGAGAAAACCTCGGTCCAAGCCCGCTGCCGCTGCCACCCGACCCTCGCCCCAGGCCGGTCCAGGGCGATGCGCGTCAACCACGAGTACGGCCGCGGCGGCGCCGTGGCCCACCTGGGCGCCTACGACGTCCAGCGGGCGAGAGTCTTCGGCCGCTGCGAGGCCACCACCGGCATCGTGCCGTTCGTGAACCTTGTCGAGCAGGTCATGGTACGCGCATGATCAACCCCGAAGGACTTACGGAGCCGACCACTAAGCCCTGAAGACCTTTACGGGTGCTTCTCCACCGCCGACCAGAAGTGGTCCACGATCCGGTCGAGGAAGTCCCGGCCCCCGGCGCTGGAGTCGGGGGCGCCGCCGCCCCAGCTGAGGGTGGCGGCCATCCGTCCCTGGTAGTCCTGGTGCAGCACCTGGAGCACGTTCTCCAGCACCCGCCGGTCCAGCGGCGCCAGCTTGGCGATCGGGCGCACACACCCCTGCCAGCGGGTGGTCACCGCGCTCGTCAGCAGCTCGGCCAGCTTCTCCTCGCGCCCGGTGACGGTCACGAAGTCGGGCAGCGTGAGGCCGAGCACGTCGGCGAGCTGGGCCGACTGCCGGTCGGTGCCGCGCCAGTCGTCCGCCTCCTCCATCCGCTGGTAGGCGGAGAGCCCGAGCCCGACCGCCCGGGCCACGTCCTCCGGCGCCAGACCGCGGGCGACGCGGTGCTCGCGCAGGGACTGCGGCCGTCCGATCAGCTCGCCCGGCGAGCACCACAGCACCCCCGCGAGCGCGGTCAGCTCCGGGCCCTCGGGGGAGGCCGTCCCCCGTTCCCAGGCGATGACGAGGTCGGGGGTGACGTACGGCAGGCCGTACGAGACCCGTATGCCGTGGGCGACGTGCTCGGGCCCCATGTTGAGGGCGGCACGCAGCCGGCGGGCGGCGAGGGCGTTGAACGGAGGGCCCGAGTGGCTCGGGTGAGGTGAGGGTCGGCGCACGCGCCACACCGTAGGGGTCCGGGGCGATGCTGACTACGGGCTGTTCGGCCAGCGATACGGATTGTAGGAACGTACGGGGGACGTACGAGGAACCTACGGGCGCGAGCGGACTCGCGCGCGCCCCCTCCTCGGTGTTCCCCGCGCCCTACCCCTTCACCGCCCCGCCCAGCGCGAACCCGCCGCCCAGCCGCCGGGAGATCAGCACGTACAGCAGCACGACCGGCGTGGAGTAGACGATCGAGAACGCCGCCAGCTGCCCGTACGCCACCATGCCCCGGTTGCCGAAGAAGTCGTTGATGCTGACCGAGGCGGGCATCTGGTCCGGGGAGAGCAGCAGCATGAAGGGGACGAAGAAGTTCCCCCACATCATCACGAACGAGAAGACGGTCACCACCGCCACGCCCGGTCCCATCAGCGGGAGCACGATCCGCAGCAGTGACTGGAACGACGACGCCCCGTCCGTCCACGCCGCCTCCTCCAGCTCCTTCGGCACCCCGTCCATGAAGTTCTTCATCAGCCAGATCGCGAAGGGCAGCTGCGAGGCGGCGAAGAAGAAGATCGTCCCCTGCATGGTGTCGATCATGTTCACCCGCACGAACAGCGCGTAGACCGGCACCATGATCGCCGTGATCGGCAGGCTGGTCGCGAACAGGATCGTCAGCAGGAACGGCCGGTTCAGCCGAGACCGGAAGCGGGAGAGCGGATACGCCGCGAGCGCCGCGCACACAACCGTCAGCAGCGTCGCCCCGCCGCACAGGATCAGGCTGTTGAGCAGCGGGGTGAAGGTGATCTCCGGGGTGAGGATCGCGTCGAAGTTCTCCAGCGTGACCCCGTCGGGGACCTTGACGCGGAGGCTCGCGTGCGGGTCGAGGGCGGACAGCACCACCCAGGCCAACGGCAGCACGAAGGCCGCGGCGGCCACCAGCAGCCCGGCGTCGGCGGCCGTACGGCGCCGGTTGCGCCGGGAGGCGGGGGTGCGGCGGGGCTTGAGCGTGTCCGTCATCTCAGACCTCCGTCCGCAGCAGACGCAGGTACACGACCGAGAACAGCGAGCCGATCAGCAACAGCAGCAGCGCCACCGCCGTGCCGTACCCGATCAGGCTGTTCTGGAAGGCCTGCTCGTACATGAACAGCGGCAGCGTCTGGCTCTTGCCGCTCGGCCCGCCCCGCGTCATCACCCAGATCAGCCCGAAGACCGAGAGGGTCTGGAGGGTGTTCAGCATGAGGTTGGTGCCGATGGAGCGCCGGATCATCGGCAGCGTGATGTGCCACATCCGACGCCAGCCGCTCGCGCCGTCCACCTCGGCGGCCTCGGTGATCTCCTTGGGGATCTCGTTCAGCGCGGCGGAGTACACCAGCATCGAGAACGCCGTGCCCCGCCACACGTTGGCGAAGGACACCGCCAGGATCGGCAGCGTGAACAGCCAGTTCTGGGAGGGGAGATGGAGCCAGTCCAGGATGGCGTTCAGGGTGCCCTCGCGCCGGAAGAAGGCGTAGAGCAGGAAGCCCGCCACCACCTCCGGCAGCACCCAGGCCGTGACAACGATGCCACCGGTGAGCGTACGGACCGGCTTCGACGCCCGCCGCATCAGCGAGGCCAGCGCCAGCCCCAGGGTGTTCTGCCCGATCAGCGAGGACAGCACGGTGAACACCAGGGTCAGCCATACGGCGTTGAGGAACGCCTCGTCCCGGAAGGCGCGGGTGAAGTTGTCGAAGCCGACGAAGGACTCCTGGGCCTGCCCGGTGAGCTGGAGGTCGGTGAAGGCGATGACGACGCAGTAGACGATCGGACCGGCGAGGAAGAGCAGCAGCAGGACGAGGGCGGGGGAGACGGGCAGGGCACGGAACAGGGACCGGCGGACGGTACCGGACCGCCCGCCGGAACCGGCGGCCGGGGACGCCGGGGTCTTCCGCACCCCCCGCCCCGCGTGCTGCGGCGCGGTCGCCGTCACTTGCTCACCACCTGGTTGTCGGTCGCCTCCTTGAGCGCCTCGTCGTAGTCGCGCGCCGCCTCCTCGACCGACTTGTCACCGGTCGTGACGCCCTCCATCGCCTCCTGGATGGCGACGGACACCTTCGGGTACGCCGGGTAGGCGGGCCGGTAGTGGGTGTCGGCGACGAGGTCGGTGAAGAACTTGATGCCGGGCTGGGCCGCGACGTAGGCGGGGTCGGCGGCGACGTCCTTGCGGACCGCGATGCCGGAGTTGGCGATGTACCACTTCTGGGCGTTGGCCTTGGTCTGCATCGTCTTGACGAACTCGAAGGCGAGGTCGGGGTTGCCCGCCTTGGCCGGAATGGCCCAGGTCCACCCACCGGACATGCTCACGCGCCCCGGTGCCTGGCCGTTCTGCGTCGGCATGGCGGCCAGCCCCAGCTCCTTCGACCACTCCGGCCACTCGTGCCCGCTGCCCTCCAGCCAGTCCTGCGGCAGCCAGGAGCCGTCGAGCGCGATCCCGAGCTTGCCCTGCGGCAGCAGCTCACCGCGCACCTTGGTGCCGAAGTTGGGGTCGAGCGCGTCGGAGACCTCCGGACCGAGCTTCTCCTTGTACACGGTCTCGACGAAGGCGAGGGAGTCCTTGAACCCCTGCCCCGCCGTGATCCACTTCTTGCTGCCCTTGTCGTACAGCGGATCGGCGCCGCCGTCCCCCGTCCCGTACAGCAGCATCTCGAAGCCCTGCATGGTGGCGGCCTCGCCGGCGGGCTTGCCGGTGTAGACGTTGATCGGGGTGACGCCGGGCACCTTCTCCTTGATCGTGCGGGCGGCGTCGAGCACCTCGTCCCAGGTCTTCGGCTGCCAGTCGGCGGGCAGCCCCGCCTTGGCGAACACGTCCTTGCTGAACCACAGCCCCCGCGTGTCCGTCCCGTCCGGCACGCCGTACGTCTTGCCGTCCTCGCCCTGCGCGGCCGCCTTCGCCGTGTCGACGAACTGGTCCCAGTCCTTCCAGTCGGCCAGGTACTCGTCGAGCGGCTTCAGATACCCGCTGGTGATGTCGGAGTTGATGAGGAACGTGTCCTCGTAGACCAGGTCGGGCGCGGTCTTGGGGGAGCGGAGCATCTGCTGGAGCTTGGTGTAGTACTCCGAGTCCGGCGCCTTGATGGGGACGAGTTCGACCTTCTTCCCCGGGTTGGCCTTCTCGAACTGCTTCTTGATGTCGGCCAGGTACTCGTCCATCACCTTGATGGAGTTGTCCGTCGACTGCTTGAAGGAGACCTTCACCGTGTCCGGATCACTGCCGGAGCCGCTCCCGCAGGCGGCGAGCGAGGTGGAGGCGAGCGCGGTGAGGGCGAACAGGGCGGTGAACCGGACGGTGGGGCGCACGGGCATGACCTCCTACGGGCGCACGACACTGTGGCCTGGATGGCTGCTCGGCGAACGTAAGAGGAGTGGTCTAGTCAGGTCAATGCGTGTGCGCGGGATTACCCCTGGAGGAGGTGAATGGGGGTTCGGGGAGGCCCGGGAGCCCGGGGGCGGGACGCAGATGTGGGCGGTGGTGCCTCGGGGTGGGGCTGGGCGGTACGTGAGGTGTCGGGCATAGTCGTCAGCCACCACCTGAGAGAAGGGAACGACGTGCCGGAACAGGACGTCACCGTAGGCCAGTTGCTGCTCGCCGAGTACGAGAGTGTGAAGGGTGAGCAGAGGGCGAGGATCGGGTTCCGGGACAATCTCCTCTACGTGACGCTGGCCGTCGTGGCCGCCGTCATCGCCGCCGCGGCGCAGGCCGAGCAGCCCTCGATGCTGCTGGCGTTGCCGCCGGTGTGCGTCGTGCTCGGGTGGACGTACCTCGTCAACGACGAGAAAATCTCGGCGATCGGGCTCTACGTCCGGGACGACCTTGGGCCCCGGCTTGCCGAACTCGCCGCGCACGGAGGTCGTTTCGCGACCTTCGGGTGGGAGGCGTACCACCGGACCGACACCCGGCGCCGGTCCCGCAAGGTGATACAGACGGTGATCGACCTGACGGCGTTCTGCGCGGTGCCGTTGGCGGCGCTGGTCGTCTTCTGGTCGAACGGCGATGCCGGTGGGCTGCTCGTTGCGCTTTCGGTCCTGGAGGCGCTGGCCGTCGTGGGGCTCGCCTCGCTAGTCGTGTGGTACACGCAGGGCGCGTGACCGGCCAGCCGGCGCGGCTCACCGCCCCCGCGCCCACCGGTACACCAACTCCGGCCGCCCCACCTGACCGTACTGCGGGCTGCGCCCCGCCCGGCCCGCGTCGACCAGGTGTTCCAGGTAACGCCGGGCCGTGATGCGGGAGATGCCCACCGCCTCGGCGACCCCGGCGGCCGTGAGGCCCTCCTCCGAGCCGCGCAGGGCGCCCGTGACCCGCTCCAGCGTCGGGCCGCTGAGGCCCTTGGGCAGGGCCGCCGGGCCGGGGGCGCGGAGGGTGGCGAGGGCGCGGTCGACCTCGTCCTGGCCGCTGGCCTCCCCGGCGGCGTTCCGGAACTCCGCGTAGCGCACCAGGCGGTCGCGGAGGGTGGCGAAGGTGAAGGGTTTCAGGACGTACTGGACGACGCCCAGGGAGACCCCCTCCCGTACGACCGTCAGGTCCCGTGCCGACGTCACCGCTATCACGTCGGTGTGGTGGCCCGCCGCCCGCAGCGAGCGGGCCAGCTGGAGTCCGTGCACGTCCGGCAGGTGCAGGTCGAGCAGGAGCAGGTCGACCGGCGTGCGGTCCAGCATTCGGCGGGCCTCCGCGCCCGTGTGGGCCTTGCCGACCGCCGTGAACCCCGGCACCCGGCCGACGTACATGACGTGCGCGTCGGCGGCGACGGGGTCGTCCTCGACGACCAGGACCCGGATGGGCTGCGCGTCGGCCGTGCTCACACCGCACCCCCGGCGCCAGGTCTGCCCGCCGCGGCGGCCGGTGCCGCTCCGTCGCCCAGCGGCAGCCGGGCCTCGAAGCGGGCGCCGCCGCCCTCCGCCTCCGCCACGGTCAGGGTGCCGTCGTGCCGCCGCACCGCCTGCCGGACCAGGGCGAGGCCCAGTCCGCGCCCGCCCTCGCCGGCCGGCTTGGTCGAGAAGCCCCGCTCGAAGACCAGGTCCGCGTGGGCGGGATCGACCCCGGCGCCGGTGTCCGACACGCGTAGGACCAGCTCCGAGCCGACGTCCCCGGAAGCCTCCGTGTACGCCGCCACCGTCACCCGCGACGGCACCGCGCCCTGCGCCGCGTCCACCGCGTTGTCCACCAGGTTGCCCAGGATCGTTACCAGGTCCCGGGCGGGCAGCGACGGCGGCAGCAGTCCGTCGTCCAGTCGGCTGTCCTGCGACACCACCAGCTCCACTCCCCGCTCGTTGGCCTGCGCCGTCTTGCCCAGCAGCAGCGCCGCGAGCACCGGCTCGCTCACCGCCGCCACCACCTGGTCGGTGAGGGCCTGCGCCAGCTCCAGCTCCGCCGTCGCGAACTCCACGGCCTCTTCCGCCCGCCCCAGCTCGATCAGCGAGACGACCGTGTGCAGCCGGTTCGCCGCCTCGTGCGCCTGCGAGCGCAGCGCCTGCGTGAAACCGCGCTCCGAGTCCAGCTCGCCCGTCAGCGACTGAAGTTCGGTCACGTCCCGCAGCGTCACCACCGTGCCCCGGCGCTCGCCGCCGGAGACCGGCGAGGTGTTCACCACCAGCACCCGGTCCGCCGCCAGGTGCACCTCGTCCACCCGCTGCTCCGACGCCAGCAGCGCCCCGGTCAGCTGCGACGGCAGCCCGAGGTCCGCCACCGAGGCCCCGATCACGTCACCGTGCACGCCGAGCAGCTCCCGTCCGCCGTCGTTGATGAGCGCGACGCGGTACTGCCCGTCCAGCATCAGCAGCCCCTCCCGCACCGCGTGCAGCGCGGCCTGATGGTAGTCGTGCATCCGGCTCAGCTGGTCCGCGTTCATGCCGTGCGTGTGCCGGCGCAGCCGCGCGTTGATCACGTACGTGCCGACCGCGCCGAGCAGCAGCGCCCCTGCCGCCACCCCCGACAGGGCCGTGAGCTGCTCCTGCGCCCTCTTGCTGATCTCCTCGACCTTGATCCCCGCGCTGACCAGACCGACGATCCGGCCGTCGTCCGTGATCGGTGTGACCGCCCGGACCGAGGGGCCGAGCGTGCCCGTGTAGGTCTCGGTGAAGGTCTGGCCCCGCTGCGCGCGCTCGATGTGGCCCTGGAAGAGGTGGCCGATTTGCTTCGGGTCCGGGTGGGTCCAGCGGATGCCCTCCGGATTCATGATCGTCACGAAGTCCACGTCCGTGTCCTCCATGACCCGCACCGCGTACGGCTGGAGGCGGGCCGTCGGGTCCGGGGTGCGGATCGCCTCCGCCACGGACGGCGAGTCGGCGATCGCCAGCGACACCGCCCTGGCCTGGCGTCCGGCGGCCTCCTCCGCCTGCCCCCGGTCGCTGAGGTAGGTGAACAGCGCGTACCCGACCACGACGACCGCTATCAGTACGGCCTGCATGGCGAAGAGCTGCCCGGCCAGCGAGCGCGGGCGGGGTCTCGGAACGCGGAGGTGCATGCCGCCAGTCTCCCTCGTGGCTGGATTGTGAACTAAATGAACGCAAGGGTGACCGCGCTCACATGCCGGGAGATAGTCACCGCATCCCCGATACACACCCCGGACGTGAGCCGCACGCCGGTGACTACCGACGACGTCGTCAAGGAGGGCAGCCGTGACCAGCAACGCCGCTACCGCACCGGCCGCACCCAAAGCCAAGCGGGACCGCACGCACTATCTCTACATCGCCGTGATCATCGCGGTCGCCCTCGGTATCGCCGTCGGTCTGATCGCCCCGGACTTCGCCACCGAGCTGAAGCCGCTCGGCACCGGCTTCGTGAACCTCATCAAGATGATGATCTCGCCGATCATCTTCTGCACGATCGTGCTGGGCATCGGCTCGGTCCGCAAGGCCGCCAAGGTCGGCGCGGTCGGCGGCATCGCCCTGGTCTACTTCTTCGTGATGTCCCTGGTGGCGCTCGCCATCGGTCTGATCGTCGGCAACATCCTGGACCCGGGCACGGGCCTCGCGGTCACCGACGCCGTCAAGGAGACCGGTCAGGCGCAGGTCGACGCGGAGGCCAAGGGCACCGTCGACTTCCTGATGGGCATCATCCCGACGACGATCGTCTCGGCGTTCACCGCGGGCGAGGTGCTCCAGACCCTGCTGATCGCCCTGCTCTGCGGCTTCGCCCTGCAGGCCATGGGCAACGCCGGTCAGCCCGTGCTGCGCGGCATCGAGCACATCCAGCGGCTGGTCTTCCGCGTCCTGGCGATGATCATGTGGGCGGCCCCGGTCGGCGCCTTCGGTGCCATCGCCGCCGTCACCGGCTCGGCCGGCGTCGACGCCCTGAAGAGCCTGGCCGTGCTGATGCTCGGCTTCTACGTCACCTGCGTCCTCTTCCTCTTCCTGGTCCTCGGCACGGTGCTGCGCCTCGTCTCCGGGATCAACGTCTTCTCGCTCTTCAAGTACCTGGGCCGCGAGTTCCTGCTGATCCTGTCCACCTCCTCCTCGGAGTCGGCGCTGCCGCGCCTCATCGCGAAGATGGAGCACCTGGGCGTCAGCAAGCCCGTGGTCGGCATCACCGTCCCGACCGGCTACTCGTTCAACCTCGACGGCACCATGATCTACATGACCATGGCCTCGCTGTTCATCTCCGACGCCATGGGTACGCCGATGTCGATCGGTGAGCAGATCCCGCTGCTGCTCTTCCTGCTGGTGGCCTCCAAGGGCGCCGCCGGTGTCTCCGGCGCCGGTCTGGCCACGCTGGCCGGCGGTCTGTCCTCGCACAAGCCCGCCCTGGTGGACGGCATCGGCCTGATCGTCGGCATCGACCGCTTCATGAGCGAGGCCCGCGCGCTGACCAACTTCGGCGGCAACGCGGTGGCCACCGTCCTGATCGGCACCTGGACCAAGGAGATCGACAAGGACCGGGTGAACGACGTCCTCGCCGGACGGATCCCGTTCGACGAGAAGACCCTCCTGGACGACGAGCACGGCGCCCCCGACGCCGAGGACACCCCGGACCTGCCCGAGCAGGGCGGCGAGAAGGAGCTGGCGCGGGCCTGACGGCCGTACGACGCCCGCACACTCCGGGCGGCTGAGGTGCTCCCCCCGTTGCTCAGCCGCCCGGTCCCCCCAAGAAGCCCCGCGCCATCCCCCCGGCGCGGGGCTTCTGCCTTCGCGGGCCTTCTTGCCTTGACGTCCGCGCCCACCGGCTTGCCTTGACGTCCGCGTCAAGGCCTACGTTCGTCCCCATGCGAATCGGCGAGCTGGCCGCACGGGCCGGGACCACCACGCGGACGCTGCGGTACTACGAATCGCGGGGGCTGCTGCCCGCGCGGCGGGGCGACAACGGCTACCGGACCTACGACGAGGACGACCTGAAGCTGCTGCGGCAGATCAGGACCCTCCAGGACTTCGGGTTCGACCTGGAGGAGACCCGCCCCTTCGTGGAGTGCCTGCGCGCCGGGCACCCCGAGGGCGACTCCTGCCCGGCGTCCCTGGTGGTCTACCGGCGCAAGCTGGCGGAGCTGGACACGCTGATCGAACAGCTCACGTCGGTGCGCACGCAGGTCGCCGCGCAGCTGACGCGGGCCGAGGCGGCGGTTCCGGGGGGTCCGGAGCCCAAGTGCGAACTGGGAGGACACGGATGACGAGCAACGGGGTGCGCGAGGTGACCGACGCGGATTTCGCGGTGGAGGTGATCGGGTCGGACCTGCCCGTGCTGGTGGAGTTCACCGCCGACTGGTGCCCGCCGTGCCGGCAGATGGCGCCGGTGCTCGGCGCCCTCGCCGAGGAGGAGGGCGACCGGCTGCGGGTGGTGCAGCTGAACGTCGACCGGAACCCGGCGACGACGAACGCGTACAAGGTGTTGTCGATGCCGACGTTCCTGGTGTTCCGCGGGGGTGAGCCGGTGAAGTCGATGGTCGGCTCCCGGCCCAAGCGGCGGCTCCTGGAGGAACTGTCCGAGGTCGTCTGAGACGACCTCTGAGGCGTCGGCCGACCGGCCGGCCCGGCATACGAAAAAATCCCCTGAGCAATTGCGCTCGGGGGATTTCTCTGCGTATATTCGATGATTCGTGACTTCACGGGAATGAGGTCGCGAAGAAGTTCAGTAGGCACAGTATATGCGGCCGGGAGTGGAATTGTCAAACACCGAATTTCCGGACGATGAATTGCGGCACGAGCAGGAATTCATCGACGGGCTGTACGCGCGCGTGGACGCGCTGCGCGGCGACGCCGAGGTCTCGGTGACCGAGGCGCTCGCGCAGGGCAACACCCCCCAGCAGGCCCGGCTGGAACGGGACATCCTGGTCGCCGAGCGCTCCGGGCTGCTCGCCGCGCTCAACGCGGTGGACGGCTCCCTGTGCTTCGGCAGGATCGACCTCACCTCCGGCGAGGGCCACCACATCGGCCGCATCGGCCTGCGCGCCGACGACGCCGAACGCACCCCCGTCCTCATCGACTGGCGGGCCGGTGTCGCCCGCCCCTTCTACCTGGCCACCGGCCACACCCCGATGGGGCTGCGCCGCCGCCGGCACATCACCAGCGAGGGCCGCACGGTCACCGCCCTGCACGACGAGATCCTCGACCTCGGCGACGAGACCCGCACCGGCCACGAGGACCCCTCCGGCGACGCCGTGCTGCTGGCCGCGCTGAACTCGGCGCGCACCGGCCGCATGGGCGACATCGTGCAGACCATCCAGGCCGACCAGGACCGCATCATCCGCGCCCCGCACCGCGGCGTCCTGGTCGTCGAGGGCGGCCCCGGCACCGGCAAGACCGCCGTCGCCCTGCATCGCGCCGCCTACCTGCTCTACGAGCACCGCGAACTGCTCGCCAAGCGCGCCGTCCTCATCGTCGGCCCCAACCCGGCCTTCCTCGGCTACATCGGCGAGGTGCTGCCCTCGCTCGGCGAGACCGGCGTCCTCCTCGCCACCGTCGGGGAGCTGTTCCCCGGCGTGAGGGCCACCGCGACCGACACCCCGGAGGCGGCGGCCGTCAAGGGCCGGGCCGACATGGCCGACGTGCTCGCCGAGGTGGTCCGCGACCGGCAGGCGCTGCCCGACCCGGTGATCGCGATCGAGCACGACCGCGAGATCCTCATGCTCGACGACGACCTGGTCAGAGTCGCCCGCGAGCGCACCCGCGCCGCGAAGCTCCCGCACAACGCGGCCCGCGAGCACTTCGAGGGCCACATCCTCAACACCCTCACCGACATGGTCGCCGAACGCATCGGCACCGACCCCTACGACGGCACCAACCTCCTCGACCCCAGCGACATCACCCAGATCCGCGACGAACTCGCCGAGAACCCCGAGGTCTGGTCGGCGATCGACCAGCTGTGGCCCCGGCTCACCCCGCACCGCCTGGTCGCCGACCTCCTCGCCGCCCCCGAGGCCTTCCTCCCCGCCGAGGACGCCGCCGCCGTCCGCCGCCCGGTCACCCGGCGCTGGACCGTCGCCGACGTGCCGCTGCTGGACGAGGCGGCCGAACTGCTCGGCGTGGACGACCGGGTGGCCCGCACCCGCGCCGAACGCGAGCGCGAGGAGCAGATCGCCTACGCGCAGGGCGTCCTCGACGTGTCCTACGCGTCGCGCACCTACGAGTTCGAGGACAAGGACGAGGAGGACGCCGAGGTCCTGTCCGCCCACGACATCATCGACGCCGAGCGGTTCGCCGAACGCCAGGAGGAGGACGACCACCGCAGCGCCGCCGAACGCGCCGCGGCCGACCGCACCTGGGCCTTCGGGCACATCATCGTGGACGAGGCGCAGGAGCTGTCCCCGATGGCCTGGCGGCTGCTGATGCGCCGCTGCCCGACCCGCTCGATGACCCTGGTCGGCGACCCGGCGCAGACCGCCGAGGCGGCCGGCGTCGGCTCCTGGTCGAAGATCCTCGCCCCGTACGTCGAGGACCGCTGGGAGCACACCCGGCTCGGGGTCAACTACCGCACGCCGGCCGAGATCATGGACCTCGCGGCGGCGGTGGTCCGGGCCGAGGACCCGTCCTTCGCCCCGCCGAGTTCGGTTCGGTCCACGGGCGTACGGCCCTGGATCCGCGCCACCGCCGACCTCCCGGCCGCCGTCGCCGAGGCCGCCCGGGAGCTGACCCCCGAGGAGGGCCGCCTCGCGGTCATCGCCCCGCGCGAACTGCACCGGGTGCTCGCCCCCCGGCTCGACGGCGTGACCGCGGGCGCCGAGCCGGACCTCACCCACCGGGTCGTCCTGCTCGACCCGCGCCAGTCCAAGGGCCTGGAGTTCGACTCCGTCCTGGTCGTCGAGCCCGGCCGTTACGGCACCAGCGACCTGTACGTCGCCCTCACCCGGGCCACCCAGCACCTCGGCGTCCTGCACAGCGAGCCGCTGCCGAAGGGGCTCGCGGACGAGGGCGGGGCGGGCTGACGGTCAGGCCGGGCGCAGCCACACCGTGGCCAGGGGCGGCAGGGTCAGCCGGATGCTCGCCGGCCGGCCGTGCCACCCCTGCGGTTCCGGCTTGACCGGGTGCGGGTTGCCCACGTCACCGCCGCCGTACCGGGCGGCGTCGGTGTTGAGCACCTCGTGCCAGGCCGGGACCTCGTCGGGGACGCCGAGGCGGTAGTCGGAGCGGACCACCGGGGCGAAGTTCGACACCGCGAGCAGCGGGGTGCCGTCGGCGTCGAGGCGCAGGAACGCGACGACGTCGTCCTCGGCCGCGTCGCCGACCACCCACGCGAACCCGGAGGGATGGGTGTCGCGTCGCCACAGTGTCGGCGTGGCCCGGTAGACGGTGTTCAGGTCCCGGACCAGGTCGCGCACGCCCCGGTGGTCGGCCGCCGCGCCGTACTCCGGGTCGAGCAGCCACCAGTCGGGGCCGTGCGCCTCCGACCACTCCGCGCCCTGGGCGAACTCCTGGCCCATGAAGAGGAGTTGCTTGCCGGGGTGGGCCCACATCCAGCCCAGGTACGCACGCTCGTTCGCCCGCTGCTGCCACCAGTCGCCGGGCATCTTCGACACCAGGGACCTCTTGCCGTGCACCACCTCGTCGTGGGATATCGGCAGCACGTAGTTCTCGCTGTAGGCGTACACCATGGAGAAGGTCAGCTCCCCGTGGTGGTACTTGCGGTGCACCGGCTCGCGGCCCATGTACTCCAGCGAGTCGTGCATCCAGCCCATGTTCCACTTCAGGCCGAATCCCAGCCCGCCGAAGCCGCTCGGGCCCTTGTGGTGCGTGGCCCGCGTCACCCCGTCCCAGGCCGTCGACTCCTCCGCCACGGTCACGACGCCGGGCACCCGCCGGTACACCGTGGCGTTCATCTCCTGGAGGAACGCCACCGCGTCCAGGTTCTCCCGGCCGCCGTGCTCGTTCGGCGTCCACTGGCCCGGCTCGCGCGAGTAGTCCAGGTAGAGCATCGAGGCGACCGCGTCCACGCGCAGCCCGTCGATGTGGAACTCCTCGCACCAGTACACGGCGTTGGCGACCAGGAAGTTGCGCACCTCCCGGCGCCCGAAGTCGAACTCCAGCGTGCCCCAGTCCGGATGCGCCGCCCGCAGCGGGTCGGAGTGCTCGTACAGCGGGCGCCCGTCGAACTCGGCCAGCGCCCAGTCGTCGCGCGGGAAGTGGGCCGGTACCCAGTCCATCAGCACGCCGATCCCGGCCCGGTGCAGCCGGTCCACGAGGTACTTGAAGTCGTCCGGGTCGCCGAGCCGGGCCGTGGGCGCGTAGAAGCCGGTGACCTGGTAGCCCCAGGAGCCGCCGAAGGGGTGCTCGGCCACCGGCATCAGCTCGACGTGCGTGAAGCCCAGGTCGGCGACGTAGGCCGGGAGCTGCTCCGCCAGCTCGCGGTAGGTCAGCCCGGGGCGCCAGGAGGGCAGGTGGACCTCGTACACCGACATCGGCGCCTCGTGCGCGGGCGCGTCCGCGCGGTGGGCCAGCCACTCCGCGTCGCCCCAGGTGTAGTCCGAGGCGTGCACGACGGAGGAGGTGGCCGGCGGGACCTCCGTACGGCGGGCCAGCGGGTCCGCGCGGAAGGTGCGCGAACCGTCGGGCCGGGTGATCTCGAACTTGTACAGCTCGCCCGCGCCGACACCGGGCAGGAACAGCTCCCACACCCCCGTCGAGCCGAGGGAGCGCATCGGGTGGGCGGTGCCGTCCCAGAAGTTGAAGCCGCCGGCCACCCGGACCCCGCGCGCGTTCGGCGCCCACACCGCGAACCGGGTGCCCGCCACCCCGTCGTGCGTCGTCGGGTGCGCGCCGAGCGCCCGCCACAGCTGCTCGTGCCGGCCCTCGCCGATCAGGTGCAGGTCCAGCTCGCCCAGGGTCGGCAGGAAGCGGTACGGGTCCTCGACCTCCTGCTCCGTCCCGTCGTAGACCACCAGGAGCCGGTGGGCCGGGACCTCCTTCAGCGGCGCGAGGCCGGAGAAGAACCCGTCCCCGTCGTCGTGCAGCTCGACCCGCAGCTCCTCGGCGAGCACGGTCACCGCGCGGGCGTACGGCCGCAGCGCCCGGAACGCGACCCCGCCGGGCACCCGGTGGGCGCCGAGCACCGAGTGCGGATCGTGGTGCGTGCCGGCGAGCAGCCGCTCCCGGTCGGCGGCGTCCGGGGCGGGGGAGCCGGCGACGGTCGTCCCGGGCGAGCCGACGGCCACCTTCCGGGGCGCCTTCTTCTTCGCGGCGGCCTTGGCGGGCCCCTTCCCGGAACCGGAACCGGAACCGGCCGTCTTCTTCTTCCCGGTCGTCTTCTTCGGGTCGGGGCCGCTGGACGAGGGGCGGGGGGTCACGGGAGGAGCCTCCTGGGCGGGACGGGGGCGGACGGGGGCGTCATGCGGGTTCGGGCACGGACAGGCGGCGCACCGCCGCCAGGGGCACCTCGAGCCAGTCGGGACGGTGCCGGGCCTCGTACAGGACCTCGTAGACCGCCTTGTCCGTCTCGTAGGCGCGCAGCAGCACCGGGTCGGTGCGCGGGTCGTGGCCGGCGGCCTCCGCGTACCCGGTGCAGTACGCGGCCCGGCAGGAGTCGGCCCAGCCCGGCACGCGGACCTCGGCCGAGTGCGCGGCGTAGTCGAAGGAGCGCAGCATTCCCGCGACGTCCCGCACCGCCGGCTGCGGGAGCCGCCGCTCGGCCAGGGGCTTCGCGGGCTCGCCCTCGAAGTCGATCAGCGACCACTCCCCGTCGGGCGAGCGCAGGCACTGGCCGAGGTGCAGGTCGCCGTGGACCCGCTGGGCGGTCCAGGTGGTGCCCTCGGCGGCCAGGTCGGCCAGCGCCGTGAACGCCGTCCGCAGCGCGGGCGCGTACGGCCGGAGCAGGGGCACGGCCCGGGCGGCCTCCTCCAGCCGCCCGGTCATGCCCTCGGCGAGCTGCCGCACCTGGGCGTGGCCGAGGGTGACGGTCGGCAGTGCGCGGGCCAGCGCGGTGTGCACCTCGGCGGTGGCCCGCCCGAGCGCCCGGGCCTCGGCGACGAAGTCCTCGCCCTTGGCGAGTTCGCGCAGCGCCAGCTCCCAGCCGTCGGTCGCACCCTGCAGATAGGGCTGGAGCACGCCCAGCACCCAGGACCGGCCGGCCAGGTCCGCAACGATCCACCCGGCCGGCGCCGGCACCCGGGGGCAGCCCTCGCGGGCCAGGGCCAGCGGCAGCTCCAGGTCGGGATTGACGCCCGGCACGATCCGCCGCAGCACCTTGAGGATGAACGTATCTCCGTACACGACCGACGAGTTGGACTGCTCGGCGGTCATCAGCCGCGGCACCAGCCGCGCGCGGATGGCGTCGTCGTCCGGTGCCCGCTCGAAGCGGAGCCCCCCGATGCGGGCCCGCGTGCGCAGCGCCTCCAGCAGGACCTCGGCGGGGCGGGTGTCGTGGAGGGCGTCGTAGGCGGTGCGGCCGGCCGCCGGGCCCTCGGTCACATGGCCGATCAGCGCGGGCGCGAGCCGGGGCGGCAGCGCCTCGCGGGTGCCGATCAGGAGCTGGTAGCAGTCACCGGGTTCCTGGGCCGCGCCCCCGGCCGGCGCGTGCTGCTGGTGGGCGCGGACCAGGA
Source organism: Streptomyces sp. KPB2 (assembly GCF_003950055.1). Lineage (NCBI taxonomy): Bacteria > Bacillati > Actinomycetota > Actinomycetes > Kitasatosporales > Streptomycetaceae > Streptomyces > Streptomyces sp. KPB2. Next base: position 2,628,809 of record NZ_CP034353.1, on the reverse strand, counting down.
CGTGGTGGAGGCCGAGGCGGGAGTCGGCGGGGAGCAGTTCGGTCGCGGCGACCAGCGAGAAACCGGTCACCGGACGTCCCTTGCCGGCGAACCAGCGCTGGCGCGGGAGCCATTCCCGCAGCAGTGGGTCGAGGGACGCCAGGAGACCCGGCGGGCTCGTGACGGTGCGTATGACGGCTTCCGACATGGCGTCGCGTCCTTTCCCCGGAGAATCGGGGTGGTTACTGATGCGTGCCCCGCGCGGAACGGTGGAAACCGCCCCGCCCGGGGGCGGGGCCGGTGGCTAGACGGCGTCCTTGCGGAGCCGGAACCAGTAGAAGCCGTGCCCGCCGAGGGTCAGCAGGTACGGCAGGTCGCCGACCGCCGGGAAGCGGACCCCGCCGAACAGCTCGACCGGGTGCCGTCCGCCGAAGGCACTGAGATCCATCTCCGTGGGCTGCGCGAACCGCGAGAAGTTGTGGACGCACAGCACCAGGTCGTCCCCGTACTCGCGCAGGAACGCCAGGACGGCCGGGTTGGAGGAGGGCAGCTCGGTGTAGGTGCCGAGGCCGAAGGCGGGGTTCTGCTTGCGGATCTCGATCATGCGCCGGGTCCAGTGCAGCAGGGACGAGGGCGAGGCCATGGACGCCTCGACGTTGGTCACCTGGTAGCCGTAGACCGGGTCCATGATCGTGGGCAGGAAGAGGCGGCCCGGGTCGGACGAGGAGAAACCCGCGTTCCGGTCGGGCGTCCACTGCATGGGGGTGCGCACGGCGTCGCGGTCGCCGAGCCAGATGTTGTCGCCCATGCCGATCTCGTCGCCGTAGTACAGGATCGGCGAGCCGGGCAGGGACAGCAGCAGGGCCGTGAACAGCTCGATCTGGTTGCGGTCGTTGTCGAGGAGCGGGGCCAGGCGCCGCCGGATGCCGATGTTGGCGCGCATGCGTGGGTCCTTGGCGTACTCCGCGTACATGTAGTCGCGTTCCTCGTCGGTGACCATCTCCAGGGTCAGCTCGTCGTGGTTGCGCAGGAAGATGCCCCACTGGCAGCCGGACGGGATCGCGGGGGTCTTGGCGAGGATCTCGGAGACCGGGTAGCGGGACTCCCTTCTGACCGCCATGAAGATGCGCGGCATGACCGGGAAGTGGAACGCCATGTGGCACTCGTCGCCGCCCGCCGCGAAGTCGCCGAAGTAGTCGACGACGTCCTCCGGCCACTGGTTGGCCTCCGCCAGCACCACCGTGTCCGGATACTGCGCGTCGATCTCCTTGCGGACCCGCTTCAGGAAGTCGTGCGTGCGCGGCAGGTTCTCGCAGTTGGTGCCCTCCTCCTGGTAGAGGTACGGCACCGCGTCCAGCCGGAACCCGTCGATGCCCAGGTCCAGCCAGAACTTCAGCGCGGAGATCATCTCCTCCTGCACGGCCGGGTTCTCGTAGTTGAGGTCCGGCTGGTGCGAGAAGAAGCGGTGCCAGTAGTACTGCTTGCGCACCGGGTCGTAGGTCCAGTTGGACGCCTCGGTGTCGACGAAGATGATCCGCGCGTCCTGGAACTGCTTGTCGTCGTCGGCCCAGACGTAGTAGTCGCCGTAAGGGCCTTCCGGATTTCTCCGGGACTCCTGGAACCACGGGTGCTGGTCACTGGTGTGGTTCATGACGAAGTCGATGATCACGCGCATGCCGCGCTGGTGCGCCGCGTCCACGAACTCCACGAAGTCGGCGAGGTCGCCGAACTCCGGCAGGACGGCCGTGTAGTCGGAGACGTCGTAACCGCCGTCACGCAGCGGCGACTTGAAGAAGGGCGGGAGCCACAGGCAGTCCACGCCCAGCCATTGCAGGTAGTCCAGTTTGGCGGTCAGGCCCTTGAGATCACCGATGCCGTCGCCGTTGCTGTCCTGGAAGGAGCGGACGAGGACCTCGTAGAAGACGGCTCTTTTGAACCAGTCCGGGTCCCGGTCCTTGGCGGGGGTGTCCTCGAAGGTGTCCGGCACGGGCTCGTTGACGATCATGTGGTGGGTGACCCTCCGATCTGCGGGTGGGACGGTCGCAGAACCGTGCAGACGTGCGCGGGCGAACGGCCCGGCTCCAGGCGCACATAGTTGGCCCTGCCCCAGTGGTAGGTCTCGCCGGTCAGCTCGTCGCGGACCGGCACCGACTCGTGCCAGTCCAGGCCGAGTTGCGGCATGTCCAACGAGACCGTCGCCTCCTGGGTGTGGCGGGGGTCGAGGTTCACGACCACCAGAACCGTGTTCGACCCCTGCCGCTTCGAGTAGGCGATCACCTCCTCCTTGTCCGTCGGGTGGAAGTGCAGATCGCGCAGTTGGCGGAGCGCCGGGTTCTCGCGCCGGATGGTGTTGAGGCGGGTGATGAGGGGGGCGATGGTGGTGCCCTCGCGTTCGGCGCGGGCCCAGTCGCGGGGTTTGAGCTGGTACTTCTCGCTGTCGAGGTATTCCTCGCTGCCGTCGCGCAGGGGGGTGTTCTCGCACAGTTCGTAGCCGCTGTAGATGCCCCAGGTGGGGGAGAGGGTGGCGGCGAGGACGGCGCGGGTCTCGAAGGCGAGGCGTCCTCCGTGCTGGAGGTAGGCGTGGAGGATGTCGGGGGTGTTGGCGAAGAGGTTGGGCCGCATGTAGGAGGCGGCGTCCCCCGACAGTTCGGTGAGGTACTCCGTCAGTTCGCGTTTGGTGTTGCGCCAGGTGAAGTAGGTGTAGGACTGCTGGAAGCCGATCTGGGCGAGGGTGTGCATCATCGCGGGGCGGGTGAAGGCCTCGGCCAGGAAGACGACGTCGGGGTCGGCGCGGTTGATGTCGGCGATGACGCGTTCCCAGAAGGCGACGGGTTTGGTGTGGGGGTTGTCGACGCGGAAGATCCGCACCCCGTGGTCCATCCAGTGCCGCAGGATCCGCACCGTTTCGGTGTGGAGGCCGTCGGGGTCGGTGTCGAAGGCGAGGGGGTAGATGTCCTGGTACTTCTTGGGCGGGTTCTCGGCGTACGCGATCGAACCGTCGGGGCGGTGGTGGAACCACTCGGGGTGTTTGTGGACCCAGGGGTGGTCGGGGGAGCACTGGAGGGCGAAGTCCAGGGCGATCTCCAGGCCGTGGCGGCCGGCCTCACGCACGAAGTGGTCGAAGTCGTCGAGGGTGCCCAGGGCGGGGTGGATGCTGTCGTGGCCGCCTTCGGGGGAGCCGATGGCCCAGGGGACGCCGACGTCGTCGCGGGTGGCGGACAGGGTGTTGTTGCGGCCCTTGCGGTGGGTGGTGCCGATGGGGTGGATCGGGGGGAGGTAGACGACGTCGAAGCCCATCGCGGCGATCGCCGGGAGGCGTCGGGCGGCGGTGCGGAAGGTGCCGTGGGGGGTGTCGGGGGTGCCCTCGGAGCGGGGGAAGAACTCGTACCAGGCGCCGTAGAGGGCGCGTTCCCGCTCGACCAGCAGCGGGAGGGGCTCGGAGGAGGTGACCAGGTCCCGCAGCGGATGCCGGGCCAGGACCGCGTCCACCTCCGGCGTCAACGCCGCCGCCAGCCTGGACGCGGCCGGCCTGTCCTCGTCCCGCAGCGCGTCGACGGCGGCCAGCAGCGCACGCCGCTCCGCCCGCCCGGGCACCTCGGCGGCGGCCCTCTCGTACAGCCGGGCGCCCTCCTCCAGCACCAGGTCGGTGTCCATCCCGGCCGGAATCTTGATCCCCGCGTGGTGCCGCCACGTGGTGACCGGATCGCTCCAGGCCTCCACGGCGTACGACCACAGTCCGGTCTCGCCCGCGGTGACGGTGGCGCCCCAGCGGTCGGTGCCCGGGGCCAGTTCCCGCATCGGCGTCCAGGGGCCCGGCCGGCCCCGCGGATCTCTCAGGACGACGTTGGCGGCGACCGCGTCGTGTCCCTCGCGGAACACGGTGGCGGAGACCTCGAACGACTCGCCGGTGACGGCCTTGGCCGGCCTGCGCCCGTGCTGGACGACCGGACGGACGTCCAGGACGGGGATGCGCCCGACGACGGTGGTGGGCTTTGCGGAGGACGCCGGGGAGGTGCCGGCGGCCGGGGATGCGGGGGATGCTGACGAGTGGTGCGTGGCGGGCATGACCGCTCCTGTCCGCGTCAACTGGGTGGGCGGATGACTGCTGGGGAGGTGGGTCCTGCGAGGTGCGTGCGGGGCGTACCGCAGGAGCCTTCCCACACTCTTCCGGTGGGCAATCCGGCACTTTGTTAACTACTCGCGCGTATGTCGACAACACGACACACACGGCGATCTGACCGTCGCTTTCCCGGATGTCGCTCCCGCAATCAGCGTGCGTCGCGACATGTGCAGCTTTCCTCGCGGGCCGAAGTGCCACAAGAAGGCCGACGGGGAAAGATCCGGCCATATCGACACGCCGTGCGCGTCACGGCCTGTCCGGCGGAACGGGTCGAAGGGCCCAACACGGGACACATCGCGCGGTAACGTCGTGAGGGTGAAGGCGATCCGTCGACTGACCGTCCGTCCCGTACTCCCCGACCCCCTCCGGCCGCTCAGTGATCTGGCCCGCAATCTGCGCTGGTCCTGGCACCCGGAGACCCGCGACCTCTTCCAGTCCGTCGACCCCGAGTGCTGGACCGCGTCCGGCCGCGACCCGGTACGGCTGCTCGGCACCGTGCCGCCCGCGCGCCTCGCGGAGCTGGCCGAGGACCGGCGCTTCCGGCGCCGGCTGACCGCGGTGGCCGACGACCTCGACCACTACATGACCGGCGACCGCTGGTACCAGGCGCAGCCGGGCCGACTGCCCGCCGCCGTCGCCTACTTCTCGCCCGAGTTCGGCATCACCGCCGCGCTGCCCCAGTACTCCGGCGGCCTCGGCATCCTGGCCGGCGACCACCTCAAGGCGGCCAGCGACCTGGGGGTGCCGCTCGTCGGCGTGGGCCTGCTCTACCGGCACGGCTACTTCCGGCAGTCCCTCTCCCGGGACGGCTGGCAGCAGGAGCACTACCCCGTCCTCGACCCCCACGAGCTGCCGCTGGCGCCCCTCAAGGAAGCCGACGGCACCCCCGCGCACGTCGCGCTCGCGCTGCCCGGCGGCCGGGAGTTGCGGGCCCGCATCTGGCTGGCCCAGGTCGGCCGGGTGCCGCTGCTGCTGCTCGACTCCGACGTCGAGGAGAACGACCCGGGCGAACGAGGCGTCACCGACCGTCTCTACGGCGGCGGCAGCGAACACCGGCTCCTCCAGGAGATGCTGCTCGGCATAGGAGGTGTCCGGGCGGTGCGCACGTACTGCCGGCTCACCGGCCACGCCGCGCCCGAGGTGTTCCACACCAACGAGGGCCACGCCGGGTTCCTCGGGCTGGAACGCATCGCCGAACTGTGCGACGAGGGCCTGGAGTTCGGTCCGGCCCTGGAGGCGGTGCGGGCCGGCACCGTCTTCACCACGCACACCCCGGTCCCGGCCGGCATCGACCGCTTCGACCGCGAGCTGGTCGCCCGCCATTTCGGCCCCGACTCCGAACTCCCGCGCATCGACGTCGAACGCGTCCTGCGGCTCGGCATGGAGACCTACCCCGGAGGCGAGCCGAACCTCTTCAACATGGCCGTGATGGGCCTGCGGCTCGCCCAGCGTGCCAACGGCGTCTCCCTGCTGCACGGCGGGGTCAGCCGGGGGATGTTCGCCGGACTGTGGCCCGGCTTCGACGCCGAGGAGGTGCCCATCACCTCCGTCACCAACGGCGTGCACGCCCCGACCTGGGTGGCCCCCGAGGTGTTCCGGCTCGGTGCCCGGCAGATCGGTGTGCAGCGGGCCGAGGACGCGCTGACGGTCGGCGGCTCGGACCGCTGGGACTCGGTCGCCGACATCCCCGACCAGGACATCTGGGAGCTGCGCCGCACCCTGCGTGCCCAGCTCGTCGAGGAGGTGCGCGAGCGGCTGCGCGCCTCCTGGCGGCAGCGCGGCGCCGGGACGGCCGAGCTGGGCTGGATCGACGACGCCCTCGACCCGGACGTGCTCACCATCGGCTTCGCGCGCCGTGTCCCGTCGTACAAGCGGCTCACGCTGATGCTGCGCGACCGGGAGCGGCTCACCGAGCTGCTGCTGCATCCCGAGCGGCCGATCCAGATCGTCGTCGCGGGCAAGGCGCACCCGGCGGACGACGGCGGGAAGCGGCTGGTGCAGGAGCTGGTGCGGTTCGCCGACGACCCCCGGGTGCGGCACCGCATCGTGTTCCTGCCGGACTACGGCATGGCGATGGCGCAGAAGCTCTACCCCGGCTGCGACATCTGGCTGAACAACCCGCTGCGGCCGCTGGAGGCCTGCGGCACCTCCGGCATGAAGGCGGCGCTCAACGGCTGCCTCAACCTGTCGGTGCTCGACGGCTGGTGGGACGAGTGGTACCAGCCGGACTTCGGCTGGGCCATCCCCACCGCCGACGGCGTCGGCACCGACCCCGACCGGCGCGACGCCATAGAGGCCAACGCCCTCTACGACCTGCTGGAGCAGCGGATCACCCCGCGCTTCTACGAGCGGGGCGCGAGCGGGCTGCCCGACCGGTGGCTGGAGATGGTCCGCAGGACCCTCAGCCTGCTCGGCCCGAAGGTGCTGGCCGGCCGCATGGTCCGCGAGTACGTCGAACGGCTCTACGCCCCGGCCGCCGAGGCGCACCGCGCGATGGACCCGGACTCCGCGCGCGGGCTCGCCGAGTGGAAGGCGCGGGTGCGGACGGCCTGGCCGGGCGTGAGCGTCGACCACGTGGAGACGTCCGCCGCCACGGCCAGCGCCGAACTCGGCACCACGCTCGCCCTGCGGGTGCGGGTCAAGCTCGGCGACCTCGCGCCGGAGGACGTGGAGGTGCAGGCGGTCTCCGGCCGGGTGGACTCCGAGGACCGGATCACCGACGCGGCGAAGGTGCCGCTGAAGCCGGTGGGCGGCCCCGACCTGGAGGGCCGTTGGGCCTACGAGGGCCCGCTCGCCCTGGACCGCACGGGCCCCTTCGGCTACACGGTCCGCGTCCTGCCCGCGCACCGGCTGCTGGCGTCCGGCGTGGAGACCGGTCTGGTCGCGGTGCCCTCGGGCGACCTGGTGGAGGCGGCGGGGCTGCTGATGCGGTGAGCGCCGACGGCGGGGCGGTGACGAGGAGGGCTCAGTCCTCCTCGTCACCCCCGCTCAGCCGCCTGAGGACCGTGCCGCAGCGGCGGGCGTAGGCGTGCTGGAAGGCGCGGGCCGCCGGTCCGCCGGCCTTGGCGTACCACTTGGCCGGGCGGCTGAAGGCGTGCACGGTGAGCCAGACCGTGCCGTCGCCCGTGCGGTCCACCACGAAGGCCTCCTCGCCGGACTCCGGGTGGCCGGGCAGCGTGCCGTAGGCCCAGCCCGCCCGGCGGTGCTCCTCCAGGGTCCACACCACCCGGCAGGGCGCCTTGATCATGCCGGCCAGGGTGACGGTGACGTCGACGCCGGGCGCGGCACGCTCCGCGCTCGCGTCGATGCCGACCCCCATCTCCCGGTGCATCTCCCAGGTGAGCAGGGCCTCGGCCGCCCGCCGGAACACCGGTTCGCCCTCCCCGAGGCGGGTGCGTACGTGCATGGGGCGGAAGCCGGGCGGGCAGTGGTCCTGCTCGCGGGTGGCGCCGACGTCGTCGTACGTGAAGGACATGGGCACCAAGGGTAGGGCGGCACCCGGGAACCACTGGTTCCGGGTGCCGCGGGCCGTGTCGGGCGGGATCGTCAGTTCACGTTGATCGCGGTCCAGGCCGCGCCCACCGTCTTGTACTCCGTGCTGTCGGCGCCGTACAGGTCGGACGCCGCGCTCAGGGTGGCCGCGCGGGCGTCGGCGTAGTCGGTCGTCGACGTCATGTACTCGGTCAGCGCCTTGTACCAGATCTGCAGGGCCTTGGCGCGGCCGATGCCGGTGACGGTGGAGCCGTCGTGGGTCGGCGAGTCGTAGTCCACCCCGTCGACCGTCCGCGCCCCGCTGCCCTCGGCCAGCAGGAAGAAGAAGTGGTTGGCGGGACCGGACGAGTAGTGCACGTCCACGCCGCCGAGACCCGAGTCCCAGTAGTCCTTGGACGCGCCGTCCTTGCTGGGCTTGTCCATGTAGCGCAGCGGGGTGCCGTCACCGTTGATGTCGATGGCCTCGCCGATGAGGTAGTCGCCCTTGTCGGTGGAGCTGTTCGCGAAGTACTCCACGCCGGTGCCGAAGATGTCGCTGGTCGCCTCGTTGAGGCCGCCGGACTCGCCGCTGTACTCGAGGCCCGCGGTGTTGGAGGTGACGCCGTGGGTCATCTCGTGCCCGGCCACGTCCAGCGAGGTCAGCGGGTTGGTGTTGCCCGTGCCGTCGCCGTAGGTCATGCAGAAGCACTGGTCCGACCAGAAGGCGTTGACGTAGTTGCTGCCGTAGTGGACGCGGGAGTAGGCCGCCTTGCCGTCGTTCTTGATGCCGTTGCGGCCGAAGCTCTCCTTGTAGAAGTCCCAGGTGACCTGGGCGCCGTAGGCGGCGTCGACGGCGGCGGTCTGGTCCTGGGGGTCGCTGGAGGCGGTGCCGGTGCCCCAGACGTCGTCGGCGTCGGTGAACAGCGTGCCGGTGCCGGAGGTCTTGCGGGCCAGGTTGTACGTCTTGTGGCCGCCGCGCCCGGTGTCGTACAGCTGGTACGAGGAGCCGGACTTGGTGGTGCCGAGCTCGACCGTGCCCGAGTAGAGGCTCTTGCCGGAGCCGGTCTGGATGCCCTGGTACTCGTACAGCTTGGCGCCGGTGGCGGCGTCGGTGATGACGTGCAGCTCGTTCGGGGTGCCGTCGTCCTGGAGGCCGCCGACCACGGTCTCGTAGGCGAGGACGGGCTTGCCCTCGGCGGCCCAGATCACCTTGCGGGGCGCGGAGTCGGCCGCGGTCCTCGACGACCCGGCGTCCTCGGCCGCGGACAGCGCCTGCTGCTCGGCCTTGGCCGCCTTGACCTTCGGCGTGACCGTGGCGACCTTGATGGCGGCCTTCGTCGCCTTGGTGACGCCTCTGGTGGCCCCGGACTTCGACCGGTGCACGACGAGGTCGCCGCCGAGGACGGGCAGGCCGGCGTAGGTGCGCTCGTAGCGGGTGTGCACGGTGCCGTCGCGGTCCTTGACCACGTCCTTGACGACCAGCTTCTCCTTGGCGCCCAGGCCCAGCTCGCGGGCGGCGTCGGCCGCGCCGGCCTGCTGCTCCCGTATGAGCGCGCTGCGGGCGGAGTCCGACAGCAGGACGGGGGCGCCCGGGAGTGCCGACGGCGCGGTGCTGTCGGCGGCGGCGGTGCCCGCGGTCAGACCGGTGGTGAGCATCGCCCCGGCTGCGACCGCGGTGGCGAGGGCCAGCGTGGTGCGCTTGTGACGCGCGAAGAGGGAAGACACACAAGCTCCTTCGGTGGGGGGACCCGGTCGGCGTGGGGTGTCCGGCCGGTTGCTGCGAAGTTGTGCGGCGGGTGACGGAAGACTGACACCGAGAGCGCGTACATGTCAGGAGGGCATGATGATGTTGGCCGAAAATAGTCGGCCGGTTGTATGGGTGCGAAATGTGAAGGACATGAAGAGGGCGCCGCCCCGGAGGAGTCGAACCTCCGAAGCGGCGCCCTGACTCGGGGTGGTGCACCCGGGGGCCGGCGGGCCTACGGGAAGGTGAGCCGCCAGGCGTCGATGTAGCCGGTGTCCGCCGGGCCCTGGTCCTGGACGCGGAGCTTCCAGGTGCCGTTGGCCGTCTCCGAGGAGGCGTTGACCGTGTAGGTCTCGTGCACGTCCTCCGCCGGGTCGTAGCCGCTGCTCTTGAGGCGGTACGTCGACCCGTCGGGCGCGACCAGGTCGATCCGCAGGTCACCGCGCCAGCTGTGCACGATGTCCACGCCCACCTGGAGGTTGCTCGGTGCCCTGCCGGAGCGGCCCGTGACCGTGATGGACGAGGTGACCGCCGACCCGTAGTCGGGGATGTTCACGTCCGTGTCGTTCTCGAACGTGCCGCCGTCGCCGGGGTCGGGGTCGCCACCACCGGGCCGCGAGCCGACGTTGATGCCCGCCCACGCGTTCGCCACCGCGGTGTACTCGGCGCTGCTGGTGCCGTACAGCTCACCGGCCGCCGCGAGGGTGCCGGTGCGGGCGCCCGCGTAGTTGGTGGTCGACGTGAACTTCGTGGTCAGCGCGCGGAACCAGATCTTCTCCGCCTTGGCGCGGCCTATGCCGGTGACCGGGAGGCCGTCCGAGGTGGGCGAGTTGTAGGTGACACCGTTGATGGTCTTGGTGCCGCTGCCCTCGCTCAGCAGGTAGAAGAAGTGGTTGGCCGGACCCGACGAGTAGTGCACGTCGGAGTTGCCGATGCCCGAGAACCAGTTGTCGTAGGACGCGCCGTCCTTGCTGGGCTTGTCCATGTAGCGCAGCGGGGTGCCGTCGCCGTTGATGTCGATCTCCTCGCCGATGAGGTAGTCACCGACGTCCGAGGAGTTGTTGGCGTAGAACTCGACCGACGTGCCGAAGATGTCGGACGTGGCCTCGTTCAGACCGCCGGACTCGCCGCTGTAGTTGAGTCCCGCGGTGTTGGACGTGACGCCGTGGGTCATCTCGTGCCCGGCCACGTCGATGGCGGTGAGCGGGTTCGAGTTGTTGATCCCGTCGCCGTAGGTCATGCAGAAGCAGCTGTCCGACCAGAACGCGTTGACGTAGGCGTTGCCGTAGTGGACCCGGCTGTACGCCGCCACACCGTCGCCGCGGATGCCCGAGCGGCCGTGCACGTTCTTGTAGTAGTCCCAGGTCAGCGCGGCCCCGTAGTGCGCGTCGGCGCCGGCGGTCTCCGGGTCGGAGGAGGTGCCGTTGCCCCACACGTCGTCGGAGTTGGTGAACAGCGAGCCGGTGCCCGAGGTCCGGCCGCCCAGGTTGTACGTCTTGTGGCTGCCGCGCGCGGTGTCGGTCAGCGTGTACGACGACCCGGACTGCGCGGTGCCCAGCGTCACGGTGCCGCTGTACGTGGTGTGGCCGGTGCCGTTCTCGATGCCCTGGTACTCGTACAGCTTGGCGCCGGTGGCGGCGTCGGTGATGACGTGCAGCTCGTTCGGGGTGCCGTCCTCCTGGAGGCCGCCCACGACCGTCTCGTACGCCAGGACCGGAGTGCCGTTGGCTGCCCAGATCACCTTGCGCGGGGCGCGGTCGGCGTCCGGCTGCTCGGCGCCGGCGGCCTTCGCGGCGGACACCGCCTGCGTCTCGGCCTTCGCGGCGGAGATCTTCGGCGTCACGGAGGCCGGCTTGATCGCCTTTGCCGTGGCCTTGACGACCTGCTCCGTCTTGCCCGCATCACTGGTCACCACGAGGTCGCCGCCGAGGACCGGCAGGCCGTCGTAGGTGCGCTCGTAGCGGGTGTGCAGGGTGCCGTCGCGGTCCTTGGCCACGTCCCGGACGACCAGCTTCTCCTTGGCGCCCAGACCAAGTTCGTCGGCGGTCTTCGCCTTGGTGGCGTTGGCGTCGCGGATCAGCTCGGCGCGCTGGGCCGGGCTGAGCTTCACCAGCTCGTTGCCCTTCGCGGGCGACGGGTCGGGGGCCGCGGTGGCGGTGCCGGACTGCACCGCCGTGGCGATCAGCGCGGCGACACCGGCCAGCGCGACCGCCGCGGCACGCCGGTGCGTGGCGCGGCGGGAGGTGGTGTGGGAGGTGCGTCTGTGGGGAGTACTGCTGCTCAACACTGACTCCTTCTGCGTGGCCGCGGGTTGCGCGGCCAGGGGAGACCGGTCGGCGGGTGGCCGGCCGGGCGGAACTGTGCGGTACGCAGAAACCTGGTGCTAGGAGCTGGCCTCGGCACAGCGCTCGTGGGGAAGCTGTGGGGGCACTGTGAAGGGGCCGACGGAAGAGTGGCAGGAGAAAGCGCTACTTGTCAGGAGCGCGTCACTAAGTTGGCTGGAAATGGTTCGTTGACCGGGCGTTCACGTTCGATAAACGGAATCGTTGCCGTCCGGGGCCGGTTACTGTCCGGCCGGTCAGTATCCGGCGGACGGCTCCCCGTGCCAGGAACCCCACAGGGCCGCGTACGCCCCGCCCGCCGCCACCAGTTCGTCGTGCGTGCCCAGCTCGGTCAGCAGACCGCCCTCCATCACCGCCACCCGGTCGGCGTCGTGCGCGGTGTGCAGGCGGTGCGCGATGGCGATGACCGTACGGCCCTTCAGCACGGCGGCCAGCGCCTGCTCCGTGTGCCGGGCCGTCGTCGGGTCCAGCAGGGCGGTCGCCTCGTCCAGGATCAGCGTGTGCGGGTCGGCCAGCACCACCCGGGCCAGCGCGAGCCGCTGGGCCTGCGAACCGTCCGGGGTGTGCGCGCCCTCCTTCGCCCCCAGCTCGGCGTCGAGGCCCCCGGGCAGCTCCCGCACCCACTCCTCGGCGCCCACCGCGTCGAGCGCCGCCCACAACTCCTCGTCCGTGGCGGCGGGCTCGGCGATGAGCAGATTGTCCCGGACCGTGCCCAGGAACACGTGGTGCTCCTGGGTGACCAGCACCACCTGACGGCGCAGCCGCTCCGGGCCCAGCGCGACCACGGGCACCCCGCCCACCGTCACCGAACCCTCCGTCGGCGCGTCGACGCCCGCGAGGAGCCGGCTCAGCGTGGTCTTGCCGGCCCCCGAAGGACCGACCACCGCCAGCCGCTCGCCCGGCCGCACGGTCAGGTCCACCCCGCGCAGCACCTCCCCGCCCCGCTCGTAGGCGTAGCGCACCCCGGACACGTCGATACGGTCGTCCGCCGGCACCGCCGACTCGTCCGCCCCCGCCCGCGGCGCCCCCGCCAGCCCCTCCACCCGGGCGAAGGAGGCGGCACCGGCCTGCAGTTGCTCGACCCGCAGCAGCACCTCGTCCAGCGGCCCGGCCAGCTGCTGGAGGTACACGGCGCAGGACACCACCGCGCCGAGGCTCGCCGACCCGTGCTCCCGCAGCACCCCGCCGAGCAGCAGCACGCCCGCCACGGGAAGGACGTAGGAGACGTCCACCGCCGGGAAGAACACGCTGCGCAGGAACAGCGTGCGGAACCGGGCGCGCCGCGACACCTCCAGCGCCTCGAGGTTCGTCGTGACCCGCCGCCCGGCCAGCCCGAACGCCTCGACGGTGCGGGCCCCCGACACCGTGGCCGCCAGGCTCTCCGCGACGTCCGAGTTGGCCGCGCCCTCGGCGAGATAGGCCGCCCGCGCCCGGCGCAGGTACCAGCGCAGCGCGAGCCAGGCCGGCGTCAGCCCCAGCACCCCGACCAGACCGAGCAGCGGGTCGAGGACGAACACCGCGGCGGTGAGGAACAGCGCCTGCACCGCGTTGACCAGCAGCTCCGGGCCCGCGTCGCGCAACGTCGTGCCGACGGCGGTCACGTCGGCGGTGCCGCGCGTCGTCAGGTCCCCGGTCCCCGCCCGCTCCACCACCGACGCGGGCAGCGCCAGCGTCCGGTCCACGTACCGCTCACGCACCCGGGCGAGCGTCCGTTCCCCGAACCGGTACCCCACGTAGCGCGCCCAGCGGGCCAGCAGCAACTGCGCCAGCGAGCAGACCAGAATGGCGCCCGCCATCCGGTCCACCGCGTCGACCCCGCCCCCGGCGCGCACCTCGTCGACGATCCGGCCCAGCAGCCACGGCCCCGCGAGACCGGCCAGCGCGGCCAGCGCGTTGAGGCCGAGGACGACGGCGAAGGACCTGCGGTCGGCGCGTACGAGGCCGGCTGCGGCGCGGCGGACGTCGGCGCGTTCGGCCACGGGCAGGTGTGTCATCGGGCGGGCTCCCCTTCTTCCGCGCCCTGTCCTGCGGCGGCCTCCGCTTCGGCGTCCCGCGCGACCAGGGCGCGGTATCCCGGTTCGGTGTCCAGGAGTTCGCGGTGCGTGCCGGTGGCGGCGACCTTGCCGTCGACCAGGTGGTGCACGACGTCCGCGCGGTCGAGGAGGAGCGGGGAGGTGGCGGCCAGCACGGTGGTGCGGCCCTTGCGGGCGCGCTTCAGGCGGCCGGCCACGGTGGCCTCCGTGTGGGCGTCCAGGGCGGAGGTGGGTTCCGCGGCCAGGAGGATTTCGGGCTCGGTGTGGAGGGCGCGGGCGAGGCGGACGCGTTGGCGTTGGCCGCCGGACAGGTTTCGGGCCTGGGCCTCGATGGGGGTTTCGAGGCCGTCGGGGAGGGCGCGGACTATGTCTTCCGCGGCGGCTGTGTGGATGGCTGCGGTGAGCTTCGCCCACTCGTCTGCCCCGGTGCGCTGTTCTGCGTCTGCCGCTGAGTTGTGGCTTGTCGCGCAGTTCCCCGCGCCCCTGGGGTCGGATTCCAGAGCGCCGATCACATTGCTCAGGGGGCCTGCGAAGAGGTCGGCTTCCGGGGCCGCGACCAGGATGCGGGAGCGGATCTGGCGGAGGGGGATGTCGGCCAGCGGGATGTCTCCCCAGGTCGCGTCCGACGGGGTGTAGCGGCCCAGGCGGTCCAGGATCTCGGCGGCGTCGGACGGGCGGGACGTGGCCAGGGCGGTGAGGCGGCCGGGGAGGACACGGACGCCCGAGGCCGGGTCGTGGAGTGCCGAGGGTTCCGCGGGGGCCTCCCGGGTGCCCTCGTCCGGGGCCGGTTCCAGGCGGAGGAAGGCGACGACGCGGCGGGCGGCCACCACACCGCGGCTGAGCTGGTGGCCCATCTCGATGAGGAACGCCACCGGCCAGCCCAGCGCGACGACATAGCCGTACACCGACACCAGTTCGCCCACGCTGATCCGGCCCTGGGCGGCCAGCCGCGCGCCCATCCAGGTCACCAGGGCCAGGAACAGCATCGGCAGCCCCATGCCGAGGGCCTGGATCCAGCTGGTCACCGCGCCGACCCGGTAGCCCTGCTCGCGCAGCCGGCCCGAGTCCCGGCGGAAGGCGTCCGCGACCAGGCCCTTGCCGCCCAGTCCGTTCAGCACCCGCAGCCCGCCCGCCAGGTCGCCGATCCGCGCGGTCAGGACGGACTGCCGCTCCCGGTACTCCGTCTCCCTGCCCTGAAGCCGGCCCATCAGCGGACCGAGGGCCACCGCGAGCAGCGGCACCCCGAGCAGCACCACCAGGGCGAGCCGGGTCGACACCGACAGCATCAGTCCGCCGACCGTCGCGTAGGCGGCGACCGCCCCGACGCCCGGTCCCACCGCCGTCAGGGACCCGCTGATGGTCTGCACGTCGCCCACCCCGATGGTGACGACCTCGCCCGTGCCCACCTGGGCGCGCAGGGCCGCCCCGAGCCGGGTCGCGTGGGCGACGACCGCCTTGACGGTGCGGAAGTTGGCGTCCATCCGCACCTTCGTCATCGTGCGGTGCCGCATCATGCCCAGCCACGCGTTGACCCCGCCGACGGCGACCATGGCGCCCGTCCAGCCCGCCAGCGCGCCCAGGTCGCCGGGCTCCAGGCCGTGGTCGACGGCGCGGGCCATCAGGTACGGGGTCGCCGCCAGCAGCACCATCCAGACGCTGGCCAGCACCGCCCCCGCCAGGCAGCGGGGCCACTGCCGCCGCACCAGCCACGCCAGATACCGCCAGCCGCCCCGGCGGTCGGGGGTGCCCGGGTCCGCGTACGCGTCGATCCTCACGCCAGACTGTCCCGCCAAGCCCGGTGCAGGTCCGCGAACCGGCCGGTACCGGCGACGAGTTCGTCCGGGGCGCCGTCCTCGACGATCCGGCCGTGCTCCATCACCAGCACCCGGTCGGCGATCTCCACGGTGGACAGCCGGTGCGCGATCACCACCGCCGTACGGCCCTTCAGCACCGTCGTCATCGCCCGCTGCACCGCCCGCTCCCCGGGGATGTCCAGCGAGCTGGTCGCCTCGTCCAGGATCAGCACCGCCGGGTCCGCGAGCAGCGCCCGCGCGAACGCCACGAGCTGCCGCTGACCGGCGGAGATCCGGCCGCCGCGCTTGCGGACGTCGGTGTCGTAGCCGTCGGGCAGCGCGGCGATGAAGTCGTGGGCGCCGATCGCCTTAGCGGCCCGCTCGATCTCCTCCCGCGTCGCCTCCGGACGGCCGATGGCGATGTTGTCGGCGACCGTGCCGGAGAACAGGAACGCCTCCTGCGTCACCATCACCACCCCGCGCCGCAGTTCCGGCACGGCCAGCTCGCGCAGGTCGGTGCCGTCCAGCAGGACCCGTCCGGCGGAGGGGTCGTAGAACCGGGCCAGCAGCTTGGCCAGCGTGGACTTGCCCGCGCCGGTCGAGCCGACGACGGCGACCGTCTGCCCGGCCGGGAGCGTCAGCTCGAAGCGCGGCAGCACCTCGCCGCCGGTGCGGTAGCCGAAGCTCACCGACTCGAAGACGACCTCGCGTCCGGGGTGCTCCGACTTCAGCGGCGGCAGCTCCTTCGGCGCGGTCGGCTCCGGCACCGACGGCGTCTGGGCCAGCAGCCCGGCGATCTTCTCCAGTGAGGCCGCCGCCGACTGGTAGGAGTTCAGGAACATTCCGAGCCGGTCGATCGGGTCGTACAGGCGGCGCAGGTACAGCACCGCCGCCGCCAGCACCCCGAGCGCCAGCGTGCCGTCGGCGACCCGGTAGGCGCCCCACAGCACGATCCCCGCGACGGCCGTGTTGGCGATCAGACGGGAACCGACGACGTAACGGGCCATCTCCAGCAGCGCGTCGCCGTTGGTCCGCTCGTGGCGGTGGTTCAGGACCGCGAAGTCGGCGTCGTTGGCGGCCTCCCGGCGGAAGGCGCGCACCGGCCGGATCCCGTTCATCGTCTCCACGAACTTCACGATGACCGCCGCGATCGCCGTGGACCGCTGCCGGTACACCCGACCCGCGCGCCGCTGGTAGAGCCGCACCAGCCCGTACAGCGGGACGAACGACGCCACCGCGACGGCGCCCAGGCCCAGGTCCAGCCAGAGCAGCAGCGCGGCGATGTAGACGAAGGACAGGATGACCGTCACCAGCTCCTGCAGGCCCTCGTCGAGCAGCTCGCGCAGGGCTTCCACGTCCGTGGTGGAGCGGGAGATGAGACGGCCCGAGGTGTAGCGCTCGTGGAAGTCGACGCTCAGGGCCTGCGCGTGCCGGAAGATCCGCCCGCGCAGGTCCAGCAGCGCGTCCTGGTTGACCCGGGCCGCGGTGGCGATGAAGGCGTACTGGAGCGCCCCGGCCGCCAGCGAGCACAGCAGGTAGCCGGCGCCCACCGCGATCAGCGGGCCGTGGTGGTCGTCCCGCAGGGCCGGTACCGCACGGTCGATGGCGTACGCCACCAGCAGCGGGCCCGCCTGCACGGCCGCCTGCTGGAGCAGCAGGAGGAGGCCGGTGAGGGCGACGCGGGCCTTCATCGGCGCCAGCAGGGAGCGCAGCAGGGCACCGGTCGCACCCGGCGGGCTGGGCAGGACGTCCTGGTCGAACGAGTCGCCGCCGTCGGCGGCGCGCGCGTCGGTGCCGGTCCCGGCCGGGTCCCCGCTCCCGGGGTCCTCCGGCTGGTCCCTCTTCGGCGCGGTGGCCGTGGGCGAGGTCATCGGCCGTCCCCTTCCTGGAAGCCCTCGGGATTCTCGTGCCCGTCGAGCCCGGACATCAGATGGGCGTACTCGGGGCTGGTGCGCAGCAGTTCGTGATGGGTGCCGACGGCGGTGATCCGGCCCCCGGAGAGCAGGGCGACGCGATCGGCGAGCAGGACGGTGGAGGGGCGGTGGGCCACGATCAGCGCGGTGGTGTCCGCGAGGACGTCGCGCAGGGCGGCCTCCACCGCGGCCTCCGTGTGCACGTCCAGCGCGGACAGCGGGTCGTCCAGGACGAGGAACCTCGGCCTGCCGACCACCGCCCGCGCGAGCGCGAGGCGCTGACGCTGGCCGCCGGAGAGGCTCAGGCCCTGCTCGCCCACCTGGGTGCCGGTGCCCTCGGGAAGCGCGTGCGCGAAGTCGGCCTGCGCGACGGCGAGCGCGCGGTCCAGCTCCTCGGCGCCGGCGCCCTCACCGGCGCCCATCAGCACGTTCTCACCGACGGTGGCCGAGAAGAGGGTGGGTTCCTCGAAGGCCACGGCGACCATCGAGCGCAGCTCCTCGCGGGACAGGGCGGTGATGTCCTCGCCGTCCAGCGTGATCCGTCCCTCGGTCACCTCGTGCAGACGGGGGACCAGCGCGGTCAGCGTCGTCTTGCCGCTGCCGGTGGCACCGACGAGGGCCATGGACTCACCGGGGCGGATGTGCAGGTTGACGTCCGTCAGGAGGGGCGGGGAGTCGGGGGCGGCGTCGGGGTAACGGAACAGGACGTGCTCGAACCGGAGGCCTTGTGGCTGACCCGTGCTGGTGGTGGCCTCAGGGAGAGGGCGCTGCTCGCTGGAGGGTGCCGGTGCGCCCACCCTCCCCCACTCTCGGCTTCGCTCGAGCGGGGGGACCCCCATCGCCCCAGCGGCACGACTGCCCGCAGCTGGGGCCGATTCAACCTCCGCGTCCATCACCTCGAAGTACCGGTCCGTGGCCGTCGCCGCCTCCTGGCTCATCGCCAGGAGGAAGCCGATGGACTCCACCGGCCACCGCAGCGCCAGCGCCGTGGACAGGAACGCCACCAGCGTCCCCGCCGACAGCGCCCCGTCGGCCACCTGCACCGCGCCCACCACCAGCGCCGCCCCGACCGCCACCTCGGGCAGCGTCACGATGACCGCCCAGATGGCCGCCAGCAGCCGCGCCTTGCGCAGCTCCGTGCCCCGCAGGGTGTGCGACAGCTCGTGGAAGGCGCGGGCCTGGCTGCGGTGCCGGCCGAAGCCCTTGATGATCCGGATGCCGAGCACGCTCTCCTCGACCACGGTCGTCAGATCCCCGACCTGGTCCTGCGCGCGCCGCGCCACCGCGGAGTACTTCTTCTCGAAGATCCCGCACATGATCATCACCGGGACGGCGGGTCCGAGGACGACCAGCCCCAGCGTCCAGTCCTGGACCAGCATGATGCCCACGCCGACCAGGATCGTGACGCCGTTGACCAGCAGGAACGTCAGCGGGAAGGCGAGGAACATGCGGAGCAGCATCAGGTCGGTCGTCCCGCGCGACAGCAACTGTCCCGAGGCCCAGCGGTCGTGGAAGGCCACCGGCAGCCGCTGGAGATGCCGGTACAGGTCGGCGCGCATCCCCGCCTCGACCCCTGCCAGCGGCCGGGCCACCAGCCACCGCCGCAGCCCGAACAGCAGCGCCTCCGCCACTCCGAGGAGCAGCAGGTACAGCGCCCCGAGCCACACGCCCGCCGGGTCGCCGTCGGCGACCGGCCCGTCCACCATCCACTTCAGGACGAGCGGGATCACCAGCCCCACGCAGGAGGCGAGGATCGCTATGACCGCGGCCGTGCCCAACCGCGCGCGGACCGGCCGCACATAGGGCCACAGCCGCAGCAGGGCACGGACGGTGGAACGCTTCTCGGCAGCGTCCGGGGCGGGGGCAGGTGTCGTGGGCATCAGCAGCGAGCCTACGGTTCGCCACTGACACTGCCCACCGAGTTTTCGAGCCCGTCCGGGGTCGTACGGAGGCCCCGCCGGGGTCGTACGGGAGCCGCGCCGGGGTCGTACCGGCGCATCAACCGATCGGCTGATGCGCCTTCGAGCGCGTCGGCCGATGTGCCGGGACCCCGGTCGCCGGGAGGCTGGTGCCATGCCCGTCATCGAAGTCACCGACCTGCGCAAGTCCTACGGGGGCCGTCCCGTCGTCGACGGTGTGTCCTTCGCCGTCGAGGAGGGCGAGATCTTCGGCGTCCTCGGCCCCAACGGAGCCGGCAAGACCACCACCGTCGAGTGCGTCGAGGGGCTGCGCGTCCCCGACGCGGGCCGGGTACGGGTCACCGGGCTCGACCCCGTCGCCGACCACCGGCGGGTCGCCGAGGTGCTCGGCGCCCAGCTGCAGCAGAGCGAACTCCAGGCCAAGCTCACCGTCCGCGAGGCCCTGGAGCTGTACGCCGCCTTCCACCCGAAGCCGGCCGACTGGCGCCCGCTCGCCGAGCGGCTCGGCCTCGTCCCGATGCTGAACACCCGGTTCGGCAAGCTCTCCGGCGGCCAGAAGCAGCGCCTGTTCATCGCACTGGCCCTGGTGGGCGACCCCCGGGTGGTCGTCCTCGACGAGCTGACGACCGGCCTCGACCCGCGCGCCCGCCGGGAGACCTGGCAGCTGATCGAGGACATCCGCGCGGGCGGCGTCACCGTCCTGCTGGTCACGCACTTCATGGAGGAGGCCCAGCGGCTCTGCGACCGGATCGCGGTGATCGACCGGGGCCGGGTGGCCGCCCTGGACACCCCGGCCGGACTGATCCGGCGCTCGGCGGGCGCCACCGTCATCAGCTTCACCCCGTCCGCGCCGCTGGACGAGGCCGACCTGCGGGCGCTGCCCGAACTCGCCTCGGCCGAGTTCAAGGACGGCCGCGTCACCCTGTCCGGCACCGACGAGACGGTCAACGCCGTCATCACCCTGCTCGCCCGCACCCGCGTCACCGCCCACCAGCTCCGGGTCACCGACACCACGCTGGACGACGCCTTCCTCGACCTCACGGAGGCCTCCGCATGAAGACCGGCCCGACCACCGACGTCTTCGACACCGCCGTACTGCGGACCGAACTGCGGCTGTTCCGGCGCGAACCGGGCGCCCTGTTCTGGATGCTGGTGTTCCCGACGCTGCTGCTGGCGATCCTCGGTGCCATCCCCTCCTTCCGCGAGGCCGACGCCTCCTTCGGCGGGCTGCGCCCGGTCGACGCCTATGTGCCGGTGGCCGTGCTGCTCGGCCTGACCGTGGGCGGGCTGCAGGGCATGCCGCAGGTCCTCACCGGCTACCGGGAGCGCGGCATCCTGCGCCGGATGGCCGTCACGCCGGTGCGTCCGGCGGCGCTGCTGTCCGCGCAGATGGTGGTGTGCGGCGCCGCCGCCCTGGTCTCCGCGCTGCTCGCGCTCGCCGTCGGCCGGCTCGCCTTCGACGTGGCGCTGCCCGAGCAGCCCCTCGGCTACCTCCTGGCGCTGCTGCTCGCCGTGCTCGCCGCGCTCTCCCTGGGTGCCGTGCTCTCCGCCCTGTCCCGCACCACCAAGATCGCCGGCGCGGTCGGCTCGGCCGCGCTGTTCCCGGCGATGTTCTGCGCGGGCGTATGGCTGCCGGTGCAGGCCATGCCGGACCTGCTGGCCCGGATCGTGGGCTGGACCCCCTTCGGCGCCGCGGCGCAGGCCCTCAACGAGGCCGCCGCGGGCAACTGGCCCGGCTGGTCCCACCTGGCGGTGCTGGTGGGCTGGACGGTGCTGCTCACGGCGGCGGCCGCGCGCTGGTTCCGCTGGGAATGAGAGTGGGGGAGAGGCGGCGGCGTGTCCGACAATGACGCCATGACGGAGACAACGGCGGTCGACGAACGGTGGGCGGCGTTCCACCGCTGGGGCCCGTACGCGCTGCTGGCCGTCGGGACGCTGGTCGCCTGGTCGGCCGCCGACGCCATCGGCATGAGCACCGGGGAGCGGCGGGCGAGCGGGGTCCTGATCGTCGTCGCCGTCGTGCTCCAGCTGTGGTGGAACCGGGCGGCGCGCACCCGCCCCGACCCGTCCCCGGCGGGCACCTGCTACTACGCCGTCCGCTGGGCCATCGGGTTCGCCCTCACCTGGCTGAACCCGCTCTTCGCCTTCTACGCGGTCGTCGGCTACTTCGGCGCCCAGCACCTGCTGCCGCGCCGGCTGTGCCGGGCCGGACTGTTCGCCACCGCCGTCACCCTCGCCGGTTCCCAGTCCGGCGGGCTGCCGCCGAACGGGATCATGGGGTGGGTGCTCTTCGGCGCCATCCTCACCGTCAACAGCATGCTGGTGGCCCTCTTCGCGCACTTCGCCACGCTGGAGGAGGCCCGCAGCCGGGCCCGGGTCGAGACCATCACCGAGCTGGAGCGCACCAACACCGCCCTGCAGCAGGCCCTCGACGAGAACGCCGCGCTGCACGCCCAGCTCCTCGTCCAGGCCCGGGAGGCCGGGGTCGCCGACGAGCGCAGGCGGCTGGCCGCCGAGATCCACGACACCCTCGCCCAGGGACTGACCGGCATCATCGCCCAGCTCCAGGTCGTGGCGGCCACCCCGGACCGGGCCCTCGGCCGCGCGCACCTGGACCGGGCGCTCGCCCTGGCCCGGCACAGCCTCGGCGAGGCCCGCCGCTCCGTGCACAACCTCTCACCGGTCGCGCTGGCCGACGACGGGCTGCCGGACGCGCTGAAGAAGACGGTCACGGAGTGGGCCGAACGCACCGGCGTCCAGGCCCGCTTCACCGTCACCGGCACCGCCGAGCAGCTCCACGACGAGGTCGCCGCCACCCTCCTGCGCATCGCCCAGGAGGCCCTGTCCAACACGGCCCGGCACGCCGCCGCCGACCGGGCGGGCGTCACCCTCTCCTACATGGGCGACGAGGTCACCCTCGACATCCGCGACGACGGCCGGGGCTTCGACCCGCTGACCGCGCGGCAGCGCACCTCCGCGGGAGGCTTCGGCCTGGACGGCATGCGGGCCCGTGCCGAGCGCATCGCCGGTTCGCTCACCGTGGAGGCGGAACCGGGGCACGGCACGGCCGTCTCCGCTCGCGTACCGTTGGTCCGCCATGACCGATGACGCAGTGCCCCAGGACGCAGTGATCGACGACGCAGCGCTCCACGACGCCCCGACCGGTGACACCGCGGCCGGTGACGCGGTGATCACCCTCCTCGTCGTCGACGACCATCCCGTGGTCCGCGACGGCCTGCGCGGCATGTTCGAGTCCGCGCCCGGCTTCCGCGTCCTCGGTGAGGCGGCCGGCGGTGTCGAGGCGCTGGACCGGGCCGCCGCGCTCGACCCCGACGTGATCCTCATGGACCTGCGGATGCCGGGCGGTTCGGGCGTGGACGCCATCCGCGAACTGACCCGGCGCGGCGCCCGCGCACGGGTGCTCGTGCTGACCACGTACGACACCGACTCCGACACCCTGCCCGCGATCGAGGCGGGCGCGACCGGCTACCTGCTCAAGGACGCGCCCCGCGCCGAGCTGTTCACCGCGGTCCGGGCCGCGGCCGAGGGGCGCACGGTCCTCTCCCCGGCGGTCGCCTCCCGCCTGGTCTCCGCCGTCCGCGCCCCGAAGGCCCCCGGCGGCGAGCCCCTCTCCGCCCGCGAGCGCGAGGTGCTCGCCCTGGTGGCGCGCGGCACCTCCAACAAGGAGATCGCCCGGGAGCTGTTCATCAGCGAGGCGACCGTCAAGACCCACCTCACGCACCTGTACGCCAAGCTCGGCGTGAGCGACCGGGCGGCGGCCGTCGCGACGGCGTACGAACGCGGCATCCTCGGCTGAACGGGCCGCGCCGCGACCACCGGCCGGGATCGGTCCCGCTCGCGACGGCCGCACCGGCCGGCCGGGCCTTCGCGCTCACCCCGCCCGCAGCAGCAGCACCGTCCGCCCCGGCACCGTGATCTCCGCCCCCGCCGGGTGCACCACGCCCGGTGCCTCGTCCTGCTCCTCCCGGCCGGTGTCGACGACCACCTCGTACCGCTCCGCCCACGGAGCACCCGGCAGGACGAACCCGGCCGGCTCCCCGCCCGCGTGCAGGACGGCCAGGAAGCTGTCGTCGGTGATCGGGTCGCCGCGCTCGTCGCGGCCCGGGATGTCCCGCCCGGACAGGTACATGCCGAGGGTGGCCGCGGGGGCGTACCAGTCCCGTTCCGTCATCTCCCTGCCGCCCGCGGTGAACCAGGCCAGGTCGCGCAGGCCGTCCGCGGAGTGCGCGCGGCCCGAGAAGAAGGCCCGGCGGCGCAGTACCGGATGCCGGTGGCGCAGGGCGATCAGCCGGGAGGCCAGCTCGAACAGCGGGCGCCACTCCGGGTCGTCCCGCAGGCTCCAGTCCACCCAGCCGATCTCGTTGTCCTGGCAGTAGGCGTTGTTGCTGCCGCGCTGGGTGCGGCCCATCTCGTCGCCCGCGACCAGCATCGGCACCCCGGTCGACAGCAGCAGCGTGGTCAGCAGGTTGCGGAGCTGGCGGCGGCGCAGCGCCCGCACGGCCGGGTCGTCCGTCTCGCCCTCCGTGCCGCAGTTCCAGGACCGGTTGTCGTCCGTGCCGTCCCGGTTGCCCTCGCCGTTGGCCTCGTTGTGCTTGCGCTCGTACGACACGAGGTCGCGGAGCGTGAAGCCGTCGTGCGCGGTGACGAAGTTGACCGACGCGTACGGCCGCCGCCCGCCCCACGCGTACAGGTCGCTGGAGCCCGACAGGCGGTAGCCCATCTCCCGCACGTCCGGCAGCGCGTGCCGCCAGAAGTCCCGCACCGCGCCCCGGTACCGGTCGTTCCACTCGGTCCACAGCGGCGGGAAGGCCCCCACCTGGTAGCCGCCCGAGCCCACGTCCCACGGCTCGGCGATCAGCTTCACCCGGCGCAGCACCGGGTCCTGCGCGATCACCGCGAGGAACGGGGAGAGCATGTCGACGTCGTGCATCGAGCGGGCCAGCGCCGCCGCGAGGTCGAAGCGGAAGCCGTCCACGCCCATCTCGGTGACCCAGTAGCGCAGGGAGTCGGTGATCAGGCGCAGCACGTGCGGCTGGACGACGTGCAGGGTGTTGCCGCAGCCGGTGTAGTCGGCGTACCGGCGGGCGTCCGGCTGGAGGCGGTAGTAGCCGCGGTTGTCGATGCCCTTCAGGGAGAGCGTCGGTCCCAGCTCGCCCGCCTCCGCCGTGTGGTTGTAGACCACGTCGAGGATCACCTCGATGCCGGCCGCGTGCAGCGCGCGCACCATCCGCTTGAACTCGCCGACCTGCTCACCGGTGGTGCCGGAGGCGGCGTAGGCGGCGTGCGGGGCGAAGTAGCCGACCGAGTTGTAGCCCCAGTAGTTGCGCAGGCCGCGCTCCAGCAGATGGCTCTCGTGCGCGAACTGGTGGACCGGCAGCAGCTCCACCGCCGTCACGCCCAGCCGCGTCAGGTGCGCGATCGCCGCCGGGTGCGCGAGGCCCGCGTAGGTGCCGCGCAGCTCGGGCGGGACGTCCGGGTGGAGCCTGGTGAAGCCGCGCACGTGCAGCTCGTAGATGACCGAGTCCGCCCACGGCGTCTTGGGCCGGCGGTCGTCCGACCAGTCGTCGTCGTCATGGACCACGACGCCCTTCGGGACGTACGGCGCCGAGTCCCGGTCGTCGCGGACGGTGTCCGCCACGTGCTGCTCGGGCCAGTCCCGCACATGGCCGTAGACCTCGGGCGGCAGGCCGAAGTCGCCGTCCACGGCGCGGGCGTACGGGTCCAGGAGCAGCTTGGCCGGGTTCCAGCGGGCGCCGGTCCACGGGTCCCAGCGGCCGTCCACCCGGTAGCCGTAGCGCTGCCCGGGCAGGACGCCCGGCACGAAGCCGTGCCAGATCCCGTGCGTCAGCTCGGTCAGCCGCACCCGCCGCTCGCCGGCACCGGGGCCCGGCCCGTCGAACAGACACAGCTCCACCGCCTCCGCCCCGCCCGCCCACAGCGCGAAGTTGGTCCCCGCCACCTGGTCCGGGCCGGTCCGGAAGCGGGCGCCCAGCGGCACCGGGGTGCCCGGCCGGGCCGGCACGGCGGGCGGCGGGGCGGCACGCCGTGCGCCGTTCACCACGACGGCCGGGCGCCCGTCCGCGGTGGCCCGCCCGTCACCGGCGGGCCGGTCCCCGGCCACCGCCTCCTGCTCGGCTGCGCTGGACACCTGTCAGCCTCCCACGGCTCGTGGAACGACGTCCGGCAGGAGGGCGTGCGGCGTCCCGGCCGCTGCTCCCCGTCGCGTCGTCCTCCCCACAGTTCTGCCCACCGGGTGGCTCGCACTCACGTTTCCCCAGGGCCGACCGGTCGTTACGGGTGAATGTGAGGCACGTACACGGGCGCGCACGGCGCGCGGGCGCCGCTCTGGCCGCCCTACTGACATGGGCAGGACTGCTGGCCGGGGCCGCCGGATGCACCTCGGACGGCGACGGCATCGGGTCCGGCATCGGCTCGGGCATCGGCGAGATGTTCGGCAAACAACCCGCCGCCGAGGACGTCATCCGCGTCACCCCGGACGACGGGAGCAAGGCCGTTGCGCCGGAGAAGAAGCTGTCGGTGCGGGTGCCCGACGGGCGCCTGGAGTCGGTGAAGGTCGTCAGGTCGCAGGACGCGCAGGAGACCCCGGTGCCCGGCCGGATCTCCGAGGACGGCCTGAGCTGGCGGCCCGACGACGACCGGCTCGCCCTCGCCGCCAAGTACACGGTCGACGCCGTCGCCCTGGACGGCGGCGGACACCGCTCGGCCCGGCACACGACCTTCACCACCAAGGTCCCCGAGGAACGCTTCATCGCCTACGTCGCCCCCGAGAACCGCTCGGTCGTCGGCACCGGCATGATCGTTTCGCTGGAGTTCAACCGCGAGATCACCCACCGCGCCGCCGTCGAACGCGCCGTCACGGTCACCGCGGAGCCCGCCGTCGAGATCCGCCCCCACTGGTTCGGCAAGGACCGCCTCGACTTCCGCCCCAAGAGCTACTGGAAGCCCGGCACCGAGGTCACCGTCGACCTGAGGCTGCGGGACGTCGAGGGTGCGAAGGGGGTCTACGGACTCCAGCACAAGAAGGTCTCCTTCACCGTCGGCCGCAGCCAGGTCTCCCGCGTCGACGCCCTGGAGCGGACCATGGAGGTGCGCCGCGACGGCACGCTGCTGGCCACCGTGCCGATCACCGCGGGGGCGCCGACGACGCCCACCTACAACGGCCGGATGGTGATCACCGAGATGCTCGAGGTCACCCGCATGAACAGCCGCACGGTCGGCTTCGGCGGCGAGTACGACATCCCCGACGTCCCGCACGCCATCCGCCTGACCAGCTCGGGCACCTTCCTGCACGGCAACTACTGGGCCCCCGCCGACACCTTCGGCCGGGCCAACGTCAGCCACGGCTGCATCGGGCTGCGCGACGACAAGGGCGGCGGTTCCGACACCCCGGCGGGCTGGTTCTTCGACCGCAGCCTCGTCGGCGACGTCGTCGAGGTGGTCCACAGCAAGGACAAGACGGTCGCCCCCGACAACGGGCTGGGCGGCTGGAACATGAAGTGGAAGCAGTGGAAGGCGGGCAGCGCGGTGAAGTGACGCCGTCACCCCCTCTCGGCCCCCGCCGCCAACTCGGTACGGAACGGTGACAATTCACCTGTCCCGTAACCCTTTGGCCTGCGGTTACGATGCGCCAGTGCGCGCGCGAGCGCACAGGGGCGGGGGCCGGACCAGGCCCGGCGAGGGGAGACGAAGTGAAGGTGCGTCCGATAGCGGGGGCGGCGATCGGGCTGCTGATGCTGACCGTCACCGCGTGCGGTGGGGGCGGCTCGGGCTCGGGGGCCGGGGACGGCACGGGGGAGAAGGTCAAGGACTCCACCGCGGCACAGAGCAAGCAGTCCGAGGCCGTCGTCACCATCGCCCCGAAGAACGGGGCCGAGGCGGTCGACACCAGCGGCGCCCTGAAGGTCGGCGCGACGAAGGGCCGGCTCACCGAGGTCGTCGTCAAGGACGGCAAGGGCGCGAAGGTCGACGGGAAGATATCCGGGGACGGCGCCACCTGGACGCCGTCCACCCACCTGGCCGCCTCCACGACGTACACCGTGCACGCGGTCGCCAAGGACTCCGAGGGCCGCACGGCCGCCGAGGACTCCCGGTTCACCACCCTGACGCCGAAGAACACCTTCATCGGCACCTTCACGCCGGAGGACGGCTCGAAGGTCGGCGTCGGCATGCCGTTCTCGATCCGCTTCACCCGGGGCATCACCAACCCGGAGGACGTCGAGAAGGCCATCACCGTCAGGACCGAGCCGGCCGTCGAGGTCGAGGGCCACTGGTTCGGCAACGACCGCCTCGACTTCCGCCCCGAGAAGTACTGGAAGGCCGGCACCAAGGTCACCGTCGACCTCAACCTCGACGGCGTCGAGGGCCGCGACGACGTCTACGGCAAGCAGGCCAAGACCGTCTCCTTCACCGTCGGCCGCAGCCAGGTCTCCGTCGTGGACGCCAAGAAGCACACGATGAAGGTCGTGCGGGACGGCAAGACCGTCAAGACCGTCCCCGTCACCACGGGCGCCCCCGGCTACGAGACCTGGAACGGCCAGATGGTCATCACCGAACGGCTCGCGGTGACCCGCATGAACGGCGACACCGTCGGCTACGGCGGCGAGTACGACATCAAGGACGTCCCGCACGCCATGCGGCTGTCCACCTCCGGCACCTTCATCCACGGCAACTACTGGGGCGGCGACGCCTTCGGCAACCGCAACACCAGCCACGGCTGCATCGGCCTGCGCGACGTGCGCGGCGGCTGGGACAAGGACGCGCCGGCCCGCTGGTTCTTCGAGAACTCGCTCATCGGCGACGTGGTCGTGGTCAAGAACTCCGAGGACGCCACCATCGCCCCGGACAACGGCCTCAACGGCTGGAACATGTCCTGGGAGAAGTGGAAGGCGTAGGGGGAGCCTGCCGCGGCACGTGAACGCCCGCTAACCTGCGGAGCATGACCGTACATCTCGAAGTCGCCGAAGGCGTTGGCACGCTGCGCCTGGACCGCCCGCCCATGAACGCGCTGGACGTCGCCACCCAGGACCGGCTGAAGGAGCTGGCCGAGGAGGTCACCCGGCGCGAGGACGTCCGCGCCGTGGTGATCCACGGCGGCGAGAGGGTGTTCGCGGCGGGCGCGGACATCAAGGAGATGCAGGTGATGGACCACGCGGCGATGATCGCGCGGTCCCGTGCCCTCCAGGACTCCTTCACCGCGGTGGCCCGCATCCCCAAGCCGGTGGTCGCCGCGGTGACCGGCTACGCCCTGGGCGGCGGCTGCGAGCTCGCCCTCTGCGCCGACTTCCGCATCGCCGGGGAGAACGCCAAGCTCGGCCAGCCCGAGATCCTGCTCGGCCTGATCCCGGGCGCGGGCGGCACCCAGCGGCTGTCCCGGCTGATCGGCCCGTCCAAGGCCAAGGACCTGATCTTCACCGGCCGCCAGGTGCGGGCCGACGAGGCGCTGGCGCTCGGCCTGGTGGACCGGGTGGTCCCGGCCGCCGAGGTCTACGAGCAGGCGCACGCCTGGGCCGCACGGCTCGCGAAGGGTCCCGCCATCGCCCTGCGCGCGGCGAAGGAGGCGATCGACACGGGGCTTGAGACGGACATCGAGACCGGCCTCGCCGTCGAGCGGAACTGGTTCGCGGGCCTGTTCGCCACGGAGGACCGCGAGCGCGGGATGCGCAGCTTCGTCGAAGAGGGCCCCGGCAAGGCCAAGTTCCTCTGACGTTCGCACCGGGGAGACCTCCGTCTCGCCGGAAGTCGTGTCGCACCCCTTGCAGTTGACGCGATGTCTGATCCGGGTCCCCCGATGGGGCGGTTTATGGCAGCCTTAACGCACCATTAAGCGCGCCTTGTCGAGGGAGTCCGTCGCTTGTCTCCGGCCGAGCCGTTCCCGCAGGTCAGTGGGTCTGTTTCGGGCCCCGAACTGCCTGTGGCATATGCCGATCGACCGTCGTCCCGCCCGGTCCCGGCAGGGGTCCATTCCCCGGGAACGGCCCCGGAGCCCCCCGAAGGCGGCCATGATGGGGGCATGGCGGGGCTGGATGGTACGGAACAGCCGCGGGGAGCCGGACGTGCGACCGCGGCGCGCTGGTCGCCGGCGGTCGAGGACGAGCGCGCGCTCAAAGCGCTGGAACTGTTCGGCAACCCGACGGAGCGTGAAGTTCCGTTACCCTCCCGTCCCGAGTCCGCCGCCACCGCCCGCCGGCTGGCCCAGGTCGTCGCCCTGCGCCAGTGGAAGCTCGGGCCCAAGGTCACGGAGGACGTCGTCCTGCTCGTCTCCGAGCTGGTCGGCAACGCCGTACGCCACACCGGCGCCCGCGTCTTCGGCCTCCGGATGCGCCGCCGCCCCGGCTGGATCCGGGTCGAGGTCCGCGACCCCTCCCGCGGGCTGCCCTGCCTGATGCCGGTGCAGGAGACGGACATCAGCGGGCGCGGCCTCTTCCTCGTCGACAAGCTCTCCGACCGGTGGGGCGTGGACCTGCTGCCGCGCGGAAAGACCACGTGGTTCGAGATGCGGGTCGTGGACCGCTGAGAGCCCATCTGCCGCGGAAGGCAAGCCCGTTCACCGGACACGCCACCTACGGGTGAGAATCCGGAACGCATCGCTCCGCAGCCGGGATCGTATCCGCATGATCACCACTCGTCTGCGCCGACGGACCGCCGCCGCCGTCCTGTCGCTCGCCGCGGTCCTCGCCACCACCGCCGCCACCGCTCCCGCAGCCGCCCCGGCCCCGTCGGCCGCCGTCCAGGCCGCCCCGGCCTGTCCCCAGTTCGACGACAGGACCAAGGCCGCCGCCGACCGGGGCGTCGACGTCGACCGCATCACCCCGGAGCCGGTCTGGCGCACCACCTGCGGCACCCTCTACCGCAGCGACAGCCGCGGCCCCCAGGTCGTCTTCGAAGAGGGCTTCCACGCCAAGGACGTCGAGAACGGCCAGTACGACGTCGAGAAGTACGTCCTGGTCAACCAGCCCTCGCCGTTCGTCTCGACGACCTACGACCACGACCTCTACAAGACCTGGTACAAGTCCGGCTACAACTACTACATCGACGCCCCCGGCGGCATCGACGTCAACAGGACCATCGGCGACACCCACAAGTGGGCCGACCAGGTCGAGGTCGCCTTCCCCGGCGGCATCCAGCGCAAGTACATCATCGGCGTCTGCCCGGTGGACCGGCAGACCAAGACCGAGATCATGAGCGAGTGCGAGAGCAACCCGCACTACCAGCCCTGGCACTGACACCGGCCGCCCCGGCTCAGGGGCGCAGGAACAGCGCCTCCGACCCCACGGGCCGGTAGCCCGCCGCCTGGAACGCCCGCAGACTGCGGGCGTTCCCCGCCGACACCTGCGCCCACACCACCTCGCCCCCGGCCAGCTGCCGCGCCGCCGTCACCAGCAGCCGCCCCAGCCCCCGGTGCCGGGCGCCCTCCGCCACCTCCACGGCGACCTCCAGCCGCCCGCCGACCCCGCGGCCCATCACCAGCACCCCACCGTCCGCGGCCCACACCCGCACCCCGTCGCGCCGCCGCCGGGCCGCGACCACCCGCAGATGCCCGGGATCGGCGACCTCCGTCAGCCCGACCTCCGGCTGCCCCGGAAGCGGGGTCCCGGTCAGCAGCACGTCGATCGTGTCCGTCCTACGCCCGGTGCGCTCCCCGAAGGCGGTCAGGAACCCGGCGTTCATCGTGGCGGCCAGGGGATCGCACCCCAGGGACGCCAGCGTCCTGCGGACCCACCCCTCCTCCGCGTCGTCGGTGAAGACGACCGAGTGCGCCGTGAAGGCGATCACGCCCGCGTCCCGCCCGCCGTGCTGCGGCACGACGCTCGTCCCGCCGTCCGCCGGCGGGAACACGCCCCGCGCCGCCGCGTCCAGAATGTCCCGCAGGCTCTCCGCCACACCGCGCTCCTTGAGTCTCCACCCACTGGAAGGCACAGACTCCCAGACATGACCGACGACGGCACCGGCCTCATGACCATCGGCGAGCTGGCGCGGACCACCGGACTCCCGGTGCGCACCATCCGCTACTGGTCCGACGAGGGCGCCCTGCCCCCGCACGCCCGCTCCGCGGGCGGCTACCGGCTCTACGACGCCGCCTCCGTCGCCCGCCTGGAGCTGATCCGCACCCTGCGCGAACTGGGCCTCGGCCTGGACGCCGTACGCCGTGTGCTGGCCGGCGAGACCACGGTCGCGCGGGTCGCGGCGGCGCACGTGAGCGCGCTGGACGCGCAGATCGCCGCCCTGAAGGTGACCCGCGCGGTGCTGTCCACCGTGGCACGACGCGGCTCGACCGCCGAGGAGATGACACTCATGAACAAGCTGGCGAGACTGTCCACCGCCGAGCGGCGGCGGATCATCGAGGACTTCATGGCGGAGGTGTTCGAGGGCATCGACACCGCCGACCCCGACATCCGCACCCGCCTGCGCTTCGCCGCGGCCGACCTGCCCGACGACCCCACCTCGGAGCAGGTCGACGCCTGGGTGGAGCTGGCCGAGATGGTCCAGGACCCGGACTTCCGGGCGACGATGCGCCGGATGATCGAGTTCAACGCGGCGGACCGGGGACCGGACGTGCCCACGGGCTCCTCCCTCTGGTTCGTGAGCCGCCTGGTCCGGCTCGCGGGTGAGGCGCTGCGCGACGGGGTGGCACCGGACTCGCCGCGGGCCGACGGAATCCTGCACGCGCTGATCGGCGACGCCGACCCGGCCGTCGTACTCGAACGCCTCACCGCGGTGACCAACGTCCGGCTCGCCCGCTACCGGGAGTTGTCGGCGATCGTGAACGGTATGGAGCCGCCGTCGGCCCACGAGGAGCAGTTCGGGTGGGTGGTCGCCGCGCTGGGCGCTCGGACGGCCGGTTAATCTGACCTGCGTCAGATGGACCCATGCACGAAACGAGGGGCGGACCGGTGGCCGACATCGAGGAAGCACGCAAGCAGTTCGAGCGGATCGACACGGACGGTGACGGCCTCATCACCGCGGCCGAGTTCAAGACCGCGCTCGCCCAGGGCGGCGACTGGAACGTCACCGAGTCGGTGGCCGAGGCGATCATCGCCGGCCGCGACCTCGACGGTGACAAGAAGCTGTCGTTCGACGAGTTCTGGGCCCACCTGAACAAGTAGCGACGCCGCGCCGAGAGGGGCGCCCGCCGGCCACCCGGACGGGCGCCTTCGCGCGAAGCGGCGCCCTCAGGCGCTCTGCGCCCACTCCTTCAGCGCGGCCTTGCTCGCGAAGTCCGCCACGTTGGTGTCGACCGGGTCGTCCGTGTACTGGTGGAAGCGCCACTTCGCCTGGATGCGCGGCTTGCCCGCCGAGACGTAGTCGGCGATCCAGAGGCCGTCACCGGCGTACGAGGTGGTGTCGATGTTGAGCCAGAAGTGCCGGTTCGCATAGAGGACGACCCGGTTGTCCGGTCGCAGCGCCTTCACCTTCTTGATGAAGCTGTCCTTCTCCGCGTTGCTCGGGTGCGTGCCCTCGCCGTTCGTCTCCCAGTCGACGGCGAGGATGTCGCCCTTGCGGTCCGGGGCCTTGGAGACGAAGTACTCGGCCTGGGCGGTGAGGTTGCCCGGCCACAGGAAGTGGTAGAAGCCGACGACGAGTCCGGCGTCGCGGGCCCGCTTCGTCTGGGCCGCGAGCTTGGGGTTGACGTACGAACGGCCCTCCGTCGCCTTCACGAAGACGAAGGAGAGGCCGTCGGTGTCGTAGCTGGAGGACTGGTAGGCGCTGACATCGATGCCACGCAGCATGGGGCCTCCCTGAGGAGCTGTGGGGGGACGGGAGTTGGTTATTCCCCACGATGACACGGGCGATCCCCGTCGGTGACGGAAACGTCGACTTCCCTTCGCCCGGGCGCCATTGACGCGCGTAGCGCGGTGCCGCACGCTGGGCTCCGGTTCACGGACGACTCGACGGTCGGGAGGCCGGGATGTTCAGACGCGTGTCACGTCTCCTTCTCTCATTTGTCATGCTCATGGCTGGAGCGGTGGTCGGGGTGGGCGCCACCGCCGGCGCCGCGCACGCCGACTCCTGCTACACCTGGAACCGCACCCTCTCCCAGGGATCCTCAGGCAGCGACGTGACGCAGCTGCAGATCCGCGTCGCGGGCTGGGTCACCTCCGGCGAGCGGCTCTCCTACGACGGCCAGTACGGTGCCCGCACCGCCGCCGCCGTCAAGAAGTTCCAGGCCGCCTACGGGCTGGCCGCGGACGGCGTCGCGGGCCCCGCGACCTTCAGCAAGATCTACGCCCTCCAGGACGCGGACTGCACACCCGTCCACTTCACCTACGCGGAACTCAACAAGTGCAACTCCGACTGGTCCGGCGGCGCGGTCTCCGCCGCCACCGCCAAGTCGAACGCCCTGAAGACCATGTGGAAGCTGGAGGCGATGCGGCACGCCCTCGGCGACGTGCCGATCACGATCTCCAGCGGCTTCCGCTCCCGCGCCTGCAACAGCGCCGTCGGCGGCTCGTCCACCAGCCGCCACCTCTACGGCGACGCCGCCGACCTCACCGGCTCGCCCAGCTTCTGCCGGCTCGCCCAGCAGGCCAGGACCCACGGCTTCTCGGAGATCCTCGGCCCGGGCTACCCCGGCCACAACGACCACACCCACGTGGCCTTCGACCCGTCGCCGTACTGGTCGGCCCCGAACTGCGGCATCTGATCCACCGGCCACCCTGGAAACTTCCAGGTTCCGCCCCGTTCGCCTCCCGTTGACAATCGCTCGTGCCGCCGGCGCTCCGGCCGGCGGCACGCACCGGGCCACGGCGCCCTGCCGGGACCCGGCAACGGGAGGAGTGCGATGAGTTCGAGGAGCAAGGCGACGGCCGGCCTCGCCGCGGGGGCGGCGATGGCGGCCGTCGCGGTCCTGGGAGGCGCGGCACCCGCGCAGGCCTACAGCCCCGATCCGTCGGCGACGATCATCCACCGGGACACGGACGGCTGCCCGTGCAGCGGCGGCAGTCTCGGCGACCCGTTCGACGGCACCTACTTCCAGCACGACGCGGGCGGCAAGGCCGTGAAGATCGAGCTCTACGACGACGGCTGGTTCATCGGCAAGGTGGAGTTCCACCCCTACGGCAACAAGATCTGGGTGTACGACACCAAGAACGACGGTGACGGCATCTACGTCCACGTGGCCGTCGACAACCACGACGGGCACGGGCTCACCGGCTGGAACCTCTACCACCCGCCGGGCACCGACAAGGTCGTGGACTACTCCGTCAACAGCCTCGGCAGCAATGTGCGGGAGGGCGCCGACATCCGCATCCGCGTGTTCGACGACTCCCGCACCACCGACCTGATCACCACCGCCTGGGGCGTGGCCTGACCGACGCGGGGCGGACCCCTGGGGTCCGCCCCGGACCGCGTGTGCGCGGCCCCTCCGAGTGCGCCCCATCCGAGTGCGCCCCGTCCATGTGCGGGGCGCACTTCCTTTTCCCGCCCCGGACGTCCGTGCGGGAGGTACGTCGGTCGGGTGGCCGGCGGCGGCCCCGGCTCCGGTCGTGCGCGAACTCCTCAATAGGCGTGCGCGATCCCTGGAGAGCGAACCCCCCGGCCTTCCTAGCGTGGTGGCGACGCCCGGCGAGCGACATGCAACGCCGCCGGACCGTCCGCCCACCCGTCGACGAAGGAACCGAGGTACCGCGATGACCGTCCTCCCCGAATCCGTCACCGGGCCGCACGGATCCACCGACGCCGCCCTGCGCGCCGTCCTGGCCGACGCCGCCCGCGTGGTGGGCGCGGACCGCGTCACCCACCCCGGCGAGGAGCCCGACGGCGCGCCCGTCACCCCCCTCGGGCCCAACGTGAGCCTCTACCGCTCCCGGACCGTGCACGGCGTCGTCCGTCCGCAGTCCGCCGACGAGGTCCGCCGCCTGGTCGCCCTCTTCGCGGACGGCTCCACCGGCGCCCGGCTGCACGCCTTCAGCACCGGCGGCAACTGGGGGCTCGGCTCCCGCGAACCCGCCGCGGACGGCGCGGTCGTGCTCGACCTCTCCGGCCTCGACCAGATCCGCGACATCGACGTGGCCCAGGGCTGGGCGGTCGTCGAGCCCGGCGTCACCCAGGCCCGGCTCGCCACCCTGCTGGCCGGCACCGAACGCATGCTCAACGTCACCGTCTCCTCCGCGCACACCAGCGTCGTCGGCAACGCCCTCGACCGCGGTGTCGGCCTGCGCCACCAGCGGGTGGACGACCTGATGGGCCTGGAGGTCGTGCTGCCCGACGGCGAGACCGTCCGCGTCGGCTGGTGGCCCGAGGCCGCCCGCCCCACCCCCGTCTACCCCCACGGTCTCGGCCCCTCCCTCGTGCAGCTGTTCGTCCAGTCCGACCTGGGCGTCGTCACCGCCGCCACCGTGCGGCTGCTGCCGAGGCCCGAGGCGCTGCGGGTGGTCCGGCTCAACTTCGCCCCGCGGGACGTCGAGGCGGCCACCGCCGAGATACGCCGCTGGGTCGCCCAGGGCCTGGCCCGCGGCGTGGTGAAGATCTACAACGAGGCGGCGGCCGCGGCGTACGGCGGCCCGGCCGGGCAGTACCTGGTCCACGTCTGCGTCGACGGGACCCGGGAGTCCGTGGCGGCGCTCACCGGCGTCGTCACCGCGGAGGCCGAGCGCTCCGGGCTGTTCAGCGCCGTCTCCGCCACCGACGCCGAGGACCCCGAGGCGGACAACCACGACGTCGCCGTACGGGTGGAACGCGCCTACGCGGGTGACCCGGACCCCTCCGACGCGCTGTTCGAGGCGAAGATGGGCCGCCCGGCCGTCCGCCTCGACGAGGAGGGCGGGTTCCTGTTCTTCCTGCCGCTGGTGCCGTTCACCGGGGCGGCCCTGGCCCGCGCCGACGCCCTCCTGGAGCAGGTGCGGGTGGAGACCGGCGTGCGCTGCGGGGCCACCCTCAACGCGCTCGGCGCCGACGTCGTCGACTGCGTCGTGACGATGAAGTTCCCCCGCGGGGGCGAGGAGGCGGACAACGCCCACCTGGCCCTCGACCGGCTCTACGAACTCTTCGCCACGGAGGGGTTCATCCCGTACCGCCTCGACATCGAGCACACCGACTGGGCCGACCGGCTCGCCCCCGACACCGGGGCGCGTGCCTTCGCCCGCCGACTGAAGGACGCGGTCGACCCCCATCGGGTCATCGCGCCGGGCCGCTACGCCTGACCGGAGTACGGGCACCGACGCGGACGCGCCGGCCGTCCGTACGGGAAGCCGGACCCGCACCGCCGCACAGCCGAGTCACCGCCCCCGATCCACCGCAGTCCCGCCCACCCCGGACGCTGGGAGAACGCCGCATGAGCCTGATCGATGCCCTGGACTCCGTCACCGCCCCGCCGGAGACCTCCGTCACCGCCGAGGAGATCCTGGCGCGGGCCCGCGCCGTCGCCCCCCGGCTGCGCGAGCGCGCCGAGGACGTGGAGAACAACCGCCAACTGCCGGCCGACGTCGTGGCCCTGCTGCGCGGCACCGGTGTGTTCCGCATGGCCCGGCCGAAGTCCTGGGGCGGACCCGAACTCGACGCCGTCCAGCAGACCGAGGTGATCGAGGCGCTCGCCCAGGGCGACGCCTCCGCCGCCTGGTGCGCCATGATCGGCATGGACACCCCGATCTACGCCGGCTTCCTCGGCGAGGACGTCGCCGGCCGGCTCCTCGCCGACCCCGACACCGTCACCGCCGGGGCGATCATGCCCATGGGCCGCGCCGAGCGGGTGCCCGGCGGCTACCGGGTCACCGGGCAGTGGCACTTCGGCAGCGGCATCACCCACAGCACCTGGGTGGTCGGCGGCGTCCTCGTCACCCGCGGCGGCGAACTGGAGCCGGGCCCGCCCGGAGCCCAGGGCAACTGGCGCGTGATCGTGGCCCCGGTCGAGGACTTCGAGATCCAGGACACCTGGTACACCACGGGCCTGGCCGGTTCCGGCAGCCGCGACTACCGCACGGAGAACCTCTTCGTGCCCGAGGAGTACACCTTCAGCTTCGCCGCGCCCCGGGTCACCGGCGCCGCCGCGACCCCGGACGCGGTGCTGCGCAACATGCCCGGCGTGCCGCTCGGCACCGCCCGCGCCGCCATCGACCACGTGCGTCAGATGGCCACCACCCGCATCGACCGCACCACGGGCACGCCGTGGCCGGAGAACTACCGGGTGCAGATCGCCGTCGCGCAGGCCGAGATGGACCTGTCCGCCGCCCGCTACGCCGTCTACGGCAGCCTGCGCGAGCAGTGGGAGATCCTGGAGGCCGGCGACGTACCCACCCGCGACGAGCAGGTGGCCACCGTCCTCGCCCGGGTCAACGCCTTCCGCACCGCCCGCTCCGTCGTCGCCTCCCTCTTCGACGTGGTGGCGACCTCGGCCGTCTACCGCCCCTCGGTGCTGGACCGCGCCCTGCGCGACCTCAACACCATGTGCCAGCACGTCATCGCCCAGGACCAGGTCATCCAGTCCGCCGGCGCCCACCTGCTGGGCGGGGCCCCGCACAACGCCTACAGCGTGGGCGTCGTCCTCTAGCGGCGCCGCCGAACGACGCACCCCCACACCGCACGCCACACCACACCGACAACGAGGACCAGCTCTCATGGCCACTTCCACCGAACCACCCCTCCTCAAGGACGACATCGACACCGGCCGGCCCGACTCCGACGCGCCTCGCTCGGGCTGGGGACCGCGCCTGTGGGGCACCCTGATCGTGCTGTGCGGCGCCATGTTCCTCGACGCGCTGGACAACGCGATGGTCGGCATCGCCGTCCCGCCCATCCAGTCCGACCTGGGCATGTCCACCGCCTCCGTGCAGTGGGTCGTCAGCTCCTACGTCCTCGGCTTCGGCGGCTTCCTGCTGCTCGGCGGGCGCATGGCCGACCTCCTCGGCCGCCGCAAGGTCCTGCTGGTCGCCGTCGCGGTGTTCGCCCTGGCCTCCCTGGCCGGCGGTCTCGCCACCGACGGGGCCCTGGTCATCGCGGCCCGCTTCGTGATGGGCGTGAGCGCGGCCTTCACCGCCCCGGCCGGACTCGCCATCATCATGTCCACGTTCCCGGAGGGACCGCAGCGCAACAAGGCGGTCAGCATCTACACCGCCTGCGGCGCGGCCGGGTTCTCCATGGGCCTGATCTTCGGCGGCCTGCTCACCGAGATCGGCTGGCGCTGGACCTTCCTGCTGCCCGTGCCGGTCGCCGTCGGCGTCTTCCTCGGCGCGCTCGCCCTGGTGCCCCGCGACCCCGCCCGCGGCACCGGCCGGCGCAAGTACGACGTGGCCGGCGCCGTCACCGTGACGCTGGCGATGCTGCTGCTGGTCTTCACCATCGTCCAGGCCCCCGAGGCGGGCTGGGGGAGCGCCGAGACGATCGCCGGATTCGCCGTGGCCGTGGCCCTGGCCGCGCTGTTCGTCGCGGTGGAGAAGCGCACCCCCGAACCGCTGATCCGCCTCGGCCTGCTCACCAACCGCACCCTGGTCGGCGCGTCACTGGCCGCCGCGGCCATCCTCGGCACCTACATGAGCTTCCAGTTCGTCGGCGCGCTGTACATGCAGTCGCTGCGGGACTGGTCGCCGCTGGAGATGGCGATGGCCTTCCTGCCGTGCGGGCTGCTCATCGCCACCGTCGCCCCGCGCGCCGGCAAGCTCGTCGGCCGCTTCGGCGCCGCCTGGATGATCTTCGCCGGGTTCGTCGCCTACACCGCCGCGTACGTGCTGTTCTGGCGGATCGGCGAGACCTCCGGCTACGCCGCCGTGATCCTGCCGACCATGCTGCTGATCGGTATCGCCTTCCCGTTCTCCTTCACCGGCTCCTACGTGCAGGCCACCACCGGGGTGGACGAGTCCGAGCAGGGCGCCGCCGCCGGTGTGCTCCAGACCGGCTACCAGGTGGGCGCCGCTGTGGTCCTCGCCATCGTGACCGCCACGATGGCGGGCGGCGAGCGGCCCTCCGCCGCGGAGCAGCTCGACGGCTTCCACAACGGGATGTACGTCATCACCGGTATCTCCGCGCTCACCATGGTGTTCGCGCTGGTCTCGGCGGTGCGCGGCGCCGCCCGCAAGCGCGCCGCACGGGCGCTCGCCGAGGAGACGGCGGGCGTCTGACCTCCGGCCCCCCAGCCGGCCGGCGGCGGAACCCCGCCCGGGGTCCCGCCGCCGGCCGCACCCGGCTCCCTGCCGGTACCCGGCTTCCCGCCGGTATCCGGCTTCCCGCCCACACGCCCTCGCCCTCACCGTCCCGCCGGTCCGCACACCGGTGCCGTCCGTCGTACCAGCCGAAGGAGGAGGTCCGTTGGGGCCCCTGGAGAGCACTCGCAGCCCCGGACCCGGCGGCGGCACGACGGCCGCCACGACCCCCGTCACTTCGCTGCTGACCGGTCCGCCCCTCACCGACCCGGGACCGGCGAGCCTGGCCGACGTCCTGCGCCGGGCCGCGGCACGCCGCACCTGCCCGGCCGTCTGCCACCTCGACGCCGAGGGCCGCGAGACCTGGACCGGCTACGGCGAACTGTTCGCGGACGCCTCCCGCCTCCTCGGCGGCCTCCGCCGTGCCGGGGTGGTCCGCGGGGACCGGGTGCTGCTGCACCTGGGCGACGAGCGGGAGTTGCTCACCGTCTTCTGGGCCTGCGTGCTCGGCGGCTTCGTCCCCGCTCCGGTCGCCTCGCGCGAGGGACCGGACGGGCTGTCCGACGCCTGGCACACCCTGCGCGGCCCGTGGATCGTCGCCGACGACGCCACCGGCACCGCGCTCGTGGACGGCCCTCGCGCCCACTGGCTGGGCAGCGCCGCCCACCTGTCCGGCCCCGCCGCCGGGGCGGACGTCACGCCGACCCCCGGCCGCGGCGACGACCTCGCCGTCCTGGTCCTGACCGCCGGCAGCACCGGCGCCCCCAAGGCGGTGATGCTCAGTCACCGCAACATCGTCAGCCGCTCGGCGGGCACGGCCCTCGCCAACGGCGTCGGAGACGCGTGCGTCACCTTCAACTGGATGCCGCTGGACCACGTCAGCGGACTGGTCATGTTCCACGTGCGGGACGTGTACGCCGCCGCCGCGCAGATCCACGCCCGCAAGGAATGGGTGCTCGCCGACCCGCTGCGCTGGCTCGACGTGATCGACCGCCACCGGGTCTCCGTCGCCTGGGCCGCCGACTCCTTCTTCGACCGGGTCGCCGCGCGGGTGGAGGACGGGACGGCGGCCGGCCGCCGGTGGGACCTGTCCGCCCTGGCCTACGTCATGAACGGCGGCGCCCCCGTCAAGGCGCGCACGGTGCGCCGCTTCGCCGCAGCCCTCGCCCCGCACGGACTGCCTGCGACCGCGATGCGCCCCGGGTGGGGCATGTCGGAGACCGCCTCCGGCGTCGTCGACCACCGGCTCGACGCGCGGCGCCTCGACCCGGGCGCGCGCTGGGTGCCGTCCGGCGTCCCGCACCCCGGCGTCTCGGTACGGGTCGTCGACGAGGACGACCGGACGGTGCCGCCCGGTACCCTCGGCCGGCTCCAGGTCACCGGCCCCACCACGACCCGCGGATATTTCGGCGCCGAGGAGGAGACCCGGGCCGCGTTCACCGCCGACGGCTGGTTGCGCACCGGCGACATGGCCTTCGTCGCGGACGGCGCGCTCACCGTCACCGGCAGCGCCGACGACCTGGTCCGGCAGGGCGAGGTCTCCTGCCACGGTCACGAGATCGAACACCTCCTGGCCGGCTTCGACGGCCTGCTGCCCGGCTCGGCCGTCGCCTGTACGGCCGCCGACGGCACCCTCGCCGTGTTCTGCTCGCTCGCTCCGGACGCCTCCGCCGACCGGACGGCACGGGAGGTACGGGCCGCGGTCGCCCGCCGGTTCGGCGTCGACGTCGCCCACGTCGTCCCGCTCGACCTCGCGGACATCCCCCGCACCCCCACCGGAAAGCCCCGGCGCGCCCGCCTGCGCGCCCTCATCCCCGCCCGGGACACCCGTCCCGCCGACACGCCCGACGAGGAGCACCCGCCATGCAGCTGACGGAGAGTCCCCGCACTGTGGACACGGTCACCGCCGACGCCGTCCAGGAACTGATCGACCGTCAGGAGATCGTGGACGTCCTCCACCGCTTCGCCCTCGGCCGCGACCTGAAGGACCCGGACCTCTTCCGCTCCGCCTTCACCCACGACGCCGAGTTCGACTTCCGTCCCGTCGGCGCCCGGATCGGCCTGGAGTTCCCGGTGATGCACGGCGTCGACATGATCACCCAGGTGGTCATGGACCCCGAGGCCGGCCTGGACACCTCGCACACCGTGACCAACTGCCGGGCGCGGATCACCGGGGACGAGGCCCTGCTGACCGCGCTGGTGGAGGCGCAGCACCTGCCCGGCGCCGACCACAGCCGGCACCTGCTGCTGAAGAACGTGTACGACGTCGCGCTGGTCCGCGACGGACAGCGCTGGCTGGCCCGGCGGATCACCGTCGACAACCTCTGGTTCACCGGTGACCCGCAGGTGATCCTCGGTCGATGACCGCACCCGGCCATCACCGCACCCGCCACCCCGGCGGCGCGCACCCCCGCCCCGCGGACCGCGCCTCCACCACGATCGCGTCCCCTCCCACGATCACGAAGGAGAGTCCCACGATGACGACCGAGACGCTCGCGCTGCGCCCGGAGGTCAGGGCGCTCGCGGACGGAGCCCACTTCGCCGCGCTCACCACACTCATGCCGGACGGCACCCCGCAGACCCAGGTCGTGTGGGTCTCGGCCGACGGCGACCACCTGCTGGTCAACAGCGAGGTGGAACGGCAGAAGGTGCGCAACCTGCGCCGCGACCCGCGGGCCACGCTCATGATCTGGCAGCGGGACAACCCCTACCGGTACGTGGAGGTGCGCGGCCGCGTCACCGGCGAGACCACCGGCCCCGCCGCCCGCGCCCACATCGACGAGCTGTCCCTGAAGTACAACGGCCGCCCCTACCCGCCGCAGGACATCGGCTCGGCGCGGATCATGCTGAGGATCGCGCCCGGGCGGCAGTACGTGTGGGGCCACTGACCGGGACGGACGGGTCGGCGCCGAGACGGGCGCGGTACCAGTCGGCGCCCGCCGCGAAGTCCGCCGCGAAGCTCCCGCCGGGTGCGATGCCGAGGAGCCGCCACAGCCGGGAGGTGTCGTACCAGTGGTCCATCGCCAGCAGCGACAGCCGTCGATGCCAGCCCGGGTCGCCCTGCGCGCCGTGCCAGCCGCGCGCCTGCTCGTACGTCACCTCCCCGGCCGGCAGCGGCAGGTCCAGGGCGCGGGCGGTGGCGGTGATCAGCTCGCGCGCGCGGACCGGCGCCGGGCGGCCGGCGTGCAGCACCGCGCCCCGGGGCACCGAGGCCCGCACGGCGAGAGCGGCGAGGACACGCGCCAGATCCTCCACGCCGATCACCGACATCAGCGCCCGGCCGCCGTCCACCCAGTGCGGCAGCACCGTGAGGAACTCGGCCAGCGCCGGGCCGACCCACACGTCGCCCGGTCCGTACACCAGGTGCGGACGCACCACCAGACCGCCCGCCGCCAGCACCCGCTGCTCCCCGGCGAGCCGGGAGACGCTCGTCGCCGAGGTCGGCCCCACCTCCAACTCGCCCTCTCCGGGCCCCAGATGCCGGCCGTCCCGGTACACCGCCGTGGTGCCGAGCTGGACGATCCGCCGTACCCCGGCGTGCTTCGCCTCGGCGAGCAGCGCGCCGGTGCCGGCGTCGTTGACCGCCCGGCACTCCTCGGGGCCGCCGCCGACCTGCGAGGCCAGATGGAGGACCGTGTCGACGCCGTCGCACACCCCGCGCAGGGAGGCGGGGTCGGTCAGGCTGCCGGTCCGCACCTCCGCCCGGCCCGCGAGGGCGTCGGGCCACGAGCGGTGGGCGAGCAGCCGCAGGGCGGGCCGGTCCGCCCGCGGGCCGTCCGAGGCGAGGAACTCGGCGACACGGGCGCCGACGAAACCCGTGCCACCAGTGATCAGAATGCGAGGTACTGCCATGTCGCTCATCCCTTTCAGCCATGTGCGAGACAGTTCGAGTACTCCGGGGAGGGCGGCCGGGCGCCGCGCTCGCGCCGGGTGTGTCGCGCCGGTGCGCGGGCCGCTGGAACCCACCGGTCAACGTGCGGGGGTGCCCCGCTCGCGGGACACGGGAGGAATCAGGCCAACTGTTTGCCGGAGCGACGGCCCGGGACCCCGTCCAAGTAGCTTGGGATCATGACGCACCAGGGTCTTCTCGCAGGTAAAACCGCTTTCATCAGTGGAGCGAGCAGTGGCATCGGAGCCGCCGCCGCACAGGTGTTCTGCCGTGAAGGTGCGGCCGTCATGCTGGTGGCCCGCCGCGAGGACCAACTGGCCGCCCTCACCCGCGAACTGCTGGACCAGGGCCACCAGGCCGACTACACCGTCGCCGACGTCAGGCGCGCCGCCGAGGTGGCCGAGGCGGTCCGGCGGACCCTGGCCCGCTTCGGCGCTCTCGACGTCGCCTTCAACAACGCCGGGGTCGGAGCCGCCCAGGTCCCCCTGCACGTGATGGCCGACGAGCTGTACGACACGATCATGGACACCAATGTGCGGGGGGTGTGGAACTGCATGCGGCACCAGATCGCGGCGATGCTGCCCCGAGGCGGTGCCATCGTGAACACCAGCAGCACCGCCGGCCTGGTCGCCACTCCCGTGGCCGCCCCTTACATCGCCTCCAAACACGCCGTACTGGGGCTGACCAAGGCCGCCGCGGCCGAGTACGCCCCGCACGGCATCCGCATCAACGCTCTCGCGCCCGGTTCGACGCGCAGCGAGATGGTGGACGCCTGGCTGGAAGAGGATCCCGGGGCCGAGGAGTTGCTGCGGGCGGCGGCGCCGCTGCCGCGGATCGCCGCCCCCCGCGAGATCGCCGAGGCCGCGGTCTGGCTCGGCAGCGACCGGGCCTCCTTCGTCATCGGCGCCACGCTGCCGGTGGACGGCGGGTGGACGGTCCGGTGACCGGGCCGGGAAGAGGGGAGAGCGGGAAGCGGACGCAGAAGGGGGACGCGCCCCTTCCGCCTGCCGGACGGGTCCGGGTGGGGGTGCGGGTACCTGCGCGAGTGCGGGTGGGGCCGGCGGTCGATGACGCGCGCGGGCTGCCCGGTCTCCCGACGGAAACCCGGGGCGGGGCGGCGGCGTGGGGGGAGGCCTGCTCGAAGAGCCGGTGACGAGGGCCTGCCGCGCGCCGCGGCCGGGGACGGTCCGAAACGCGTGCCCTAGTGTGCGGCGCTCCCGCCGAACCGCACCACGAAGGCGAGTTGACCGTCCTGGTGGCCGGTGACGCTGACCGAGGCCGTGCCGTCGGCGTTCTCGGAGGTGTGCGCCGCGACCCGGCAGGGGCTGCCGATCTCGACGTACCTGCTGAAGCGCATCTCGGAGGAGGACGGGGTGAACCGCCCCTCGGGGACGCTGAGATGGGCGGCCTGCTGCGCCGCCTCGACCAGGACCATCGCCGGGACGTGGTCGTTGACCCGGTCGAAGAAGAGCTCGTTGGCCGGGTCGGCGCGCAGCAGCCAGCCGCCCGGCTCCCCGGCCGGGGAGAGCGCGACGTCGCACGCCTGGGTGTGGTGGACGCCGGCCGGGTCCACGGGTGCGGCCGCCGCGACGCCCGCGCCCGCCGCGCTGGTGGGCAGGTGCCCGCGTATTCGGGTGTAGGCGGCGG
Source organism: Streptomyces sp. KPB2 (assembly GCF_003950055.1). Lineage (NCBI taxonomy): Bacteria > Bacillati > Actinomycetota > Actinomycetes > Kitasatosporales > Streptomycetaceae > Streptomyces > Streptomyces sp. KPB2. The sequence continues at coordinate 2,583,851 of NZ_CP034353.1, read as the reverse complement.
GTGAGGTGATCTGGAAGCGGATCGAGCCCGACCCCACGAGCCGGCCACCCGACCGCAGCAGCATCTCCAGGTGCACACTGGACGGCACCGCTCCGCGCCTGCGCAGGTCGGCGACGTGCACGTCGAGGGTGAGGTCGTCGGCCGCGGTGCGGGTGAGCAGCCGCGTGTCGAGCCGGTGGCACAGGTCGTGCATGACGAAGTGGTGGCCGAGCGGCACCCCCAGCTCCGCGTGCGAGACCAGCAGCGTGCTCTGCCGGATCGTCTCCAGCACCAGCGAGGCCGTGCTCCGCCCCTCGGCGGTCACGAACAGCCGGTGCGTGCGCGGCCTGCGCGCGGAGACGGTGAAGTGAGTGTCGTCATGACGTGTGAGTTGTGTGGGCAGTACGTCGCGCAGCCGGGCCCGGTGGACAAGTGTCTTCTCCACCGGAAGCGCCGGAGCGCTGGGCGGTCCCCCTGCTGTGATGTCCGGGAATGTGGCGCTGTGCGCCTCTTTGTGGACGTCCCGGATCGTCGAAGCCATAGCGCGCAAGGTCGTTGCCTCTTCTGTCGAAGGTGAAGGTGCAGGACGACGTGGGGTATGGCCGATCTCCCCCCGCGGTCGGTAAGATACAGGCGTGCGGGTTTGTTTTTCAATGAGATGAGGCAAGCTCGCGAAGACAGACAAATGGAGCCGTTCCCTCCGAGCGGCCGGGTACAGATGGGAGGCCGCGTGGCGCGACAGGAGCGGGCGGTCAGGACCAGGAAAGCGATCCTGGGCGCAGCCGGAGAGGTGTTCGCCGAACACGGATACGCGGGAACGACGATCTATGACGTCTACACCCGGTGCGGGGTGACGAAGGGGGCCTTCTACTTTCACTTCTCCTCCAAGGTGGAGCTGGCCCAGGCCGTGCTCGACGAGCAGGTCGGCGGCCAGATCGCCTACTTGGAGGTCCCGTTCACCGGGGACGCCGTCAAGTTCCAGGAGGTCGTGGACATCGGGCTGCTGGTGGGCCACCGGCTCACCTTCGACCGGATGCTCCAGGGCAGCATCCGGCTCGCCGTGGACCAGGGTCACGAGATCGACCGCCGGGTGCCCTACCGGGCGTGGATCGACGTGCACAGGAGCCTCCTCGCCGAGGCGGAGGCCCGGGGTGAACTGCTGCCCGGCACCGACCTGGACGACGCGGCCCAGATGATCGTCGGGGCGTTCAGCGGCGTGCAGTTGATGGCCGAGGTGATGAGCGACCGCAAGGACCTGGAGGAACGGGTCGCGGTGCTCTACCGCGGCCTCGCCCGTGCCGTGGCCACCCCGGAGGTGGTGGCGCAGCTGGACATCACCCCCGACCGCGGCAAGCGGCTCATGGCGCGCGTCGTGGCGGAGGCCGACGACCGTGCGAGGGAGGAGGCGGGCGGGTGAACGGGTCCGCCGCGGGAAAGGGGAGCCGGCGGCGGACGCCCGACGATGTTCAGCGGGTCGGTTCCAGACCCAGCGCGAGCAGTGCCGTCCGGGTGACCTCCGCGGCATCGAGTCCCCGGGTCGCGACCGTGACCCGGGCCACCTCGCGGTAGAGCGGCGCGCGCCGTTCGGACAGCAGTCGCAGCCGGCCCGCGGTGTCGCCGGTGAGCAGCGGCCGGCCCGTGACGCCGCCGCGCCGGCCGAGTATCTCGTCCACCCCGGCGTCGACGTGGACGACAGGGCCGCCCATCAGCCAGGAGCGGGTGACCGGATCGAGAACGGCGCCACCGCCCAGGGCGAGCACGCCGTCGTGCCCGTCCAGCGCGGCACGCACCGCGGCCCGTTCCAGTACCCGGAACCGGTCCTCGCCCTCGTCGGCGAAGAACCGCGCCACGGTGCGCCCGGTGAAGCGCTCGACGTCCTCGTCGGTGTCCCGGAAGGCGACGCCGAGCCGGTCGGCCATCAGCCTTCCCACCGTCGACTTTCCCGCCCCGGGCAGGCCCACCAGGACCGCCGAAGGGCGCACGCGCGGAGCGGTCGCGACGGCGGGGCCGGGAGCGGGGGCGGGCGCCTTGGCGGGGCCCAGGGCTGGGAGGAACCGGGCGTCGGTCAACGGAGCCTCCGGGGTGAGGGGTGAGGGACCAGGGGCGGGGGAGTGCGCACTCGCATGGTCGGCGCCCGGGGGCGCTCGCGGACGGGCGACCTGACACGCCGGCGCACTGGCATCACACTTCTCGATAGATGTTGATACCCGCATGCGGGTTTGTTTCGCTGAGGTAGGTTTCCGCACCGGCTCACCGACCACGGAGAAGCCACATGATCAGAATTGAGCACATCCGTCGGCACGCGACCGCACGGCCCGACGCGACCGCCGTCGTGGACGGCGCGGTCCGGCTCTCCTGGACGGACTTCGCCGACGCAGTGGGACGGTGCGCGGCCGGCCTGACGGAGCAGCTGCCCGAGGAGCGCCGGGCCCGCCCGGTCCGCGCGGTGTTCCTGTCCGGGCCCCGCTGGGAACTGGCCGTGCTGCTGGCGGCCTGCGCCACGCTCGGCATCCCGTGCACGGGACTCGACCCCGCGCAGGACACGGACCGGCTCGCCCGCACGCTCGACCTGCTCGGTCCGTCGATCGTCATCGTCTCCTCGGAGCATGCGCCGGTGCTAGACGCGGCGCTGGGTGCGGCGCCGGGCACGGACGCGCGCGAGCTGCTGCGTGTCCCGCTGGACCCGCCCGCCGAGAGCACGCGGCCCTCCGGAGCGGACGCCGCGGGCGGGGCGGCCGGCCCGAACGGCCTGCCGGAGCCCGGCGCTCACGTGGACGCCCCGCGGGCCACGGGCGCCGCCTCATCCCCGGCGCACGCGGACCGTGCCGCCGGGCGGCCGGAGTTCGCCGGGCGCCCGGACCCGGGGGCCGAGGAGCCGGTCCGGCCCTTCCCCGACCTCCTGGCGAGCGACCCGCCCCGCCGCCTGCCCGAGCCCCTGCACCAGGAGTCCCTCGCCGTGGTGCCCGGCGGATCCCGGCCGCGCGTCACCGTGCGCGGCTCCGCCGCCGAGGGACGGGCGCTGATCGACCTGGTCGACGAGTTCGGCTTCGACGCCCACGACATCCACCTGGTCGCCGCCCCGCTGTGGCAGCCGCTCTCGCTGCAACTGGCGCGCACCCTCCTCACGGTGGGCGGGGCGCTGGTGCTCGACGACACCGGCGACGCCGAGGTCCTGGCCGCGCTGATCGCCGCCGAACACGTCACCACCACCATGATCGAACCGGGCGCCCTCGGCCGGCTGCTGGTCCACCCGGACTCCGCGGCGCCGGCCCGCGCCGGCCGCCTGCGCTGCGTGATCACCCCGGGGCGGCACCTGGGCCGCTGGACGGTGGACACCGCCTGGGCGCGGCTGGGTCCGGTGCTGCACCTGGCCCTCACCTCGCCCGAGACCGGGCTCGCCGGCCTGCTCACCCCGGAGGAGTCCCAGGTCACGCGGGCGCGGACGGGGCGGGCGGTGCTCGGCACCACCGTCGTCGTCCTGGGTGACGAGGGCGAGGTGCTCCCGGCGGGCCGGCCCGGCCGCCTCGCGTTCGCGGGACCGCACGTGATGGACGGCTACCTCGACGGCGAGGCGGAGTTCCGCACCCTCGACACCGGCGCGGACTCCGGCGCGGGGTCCGCCCTCGGCGAGGACGCGGGGGAGCGCCGCTTCCTCGTCACCGACGACCTCGGGGTCCTCGACGAGCACGGCCGGTTCACCCTGACCGGGCGGGCCGGCGGCGTCCGGGCCGCGGTGCGCGACCGCGCGGTCGACGCCGCGCTGTTCCGTCTGGAGTCCGACCTCCTCAACCTGCCCTGCCTTCGCGACACCGCCGTGGTCCGGGTGAGCCTGCCCACGCTCGGCGACGCCCTCGTCGTGCCGTTCATCGCCGTGGCCGTCGGCCGCGAGGCCACCGGGTACGCCGCCCTGCGCACGGCGTGCGCGCGCCGGGTGCCGTCCATCCCGGCGCACGTCATCGCGGTGGACCACATCCCCTACAGCCCGACCGGGCGGATCAGGACGGCCGAACTGCTGCGGGCCGTGGTCCCGATCCTCACCCTCAACCTCCAGTTGGAGCAGACCGTGCATCAGGAGATCTCCGCATGACCGTCACCGAGACCGGGGCCGGCGCCGCCGCCGAGGGCGGTGTCGAGGGCGGTGCCCGGGACGCCCGCTTCGCCCGCGACTTCTTCGTCCTCGAGGGTGAACTGCTGGAACTGGCCTGCGTGCGCGAGTGCGCGGTCGTCGCCACCGAACTGCCCGAGCTGGGCTCCTCGGTGGTCGTGGCGTTCGTGCCGCTCGCGCCCGAGCAGGAGGTCGCCGGGCGGCGGGCCGTGCTCGCCGCCTGCCTGCGCAACCTGCCCGCCCACTACGCGCACGCCGTGGCCGTGGACGAGGTTCCGCGCACCGCGGACGGGGCGGTGCGGGAGGGCGAACTCCTCGACCAGGTGCTGCCGCAGATCGCCCGTGACCTGATGTCGCCCATGGCGATGGCGGACTGAGGGAAGCCGTCGCACCGACCGGTGAAAAATACACGCAAGCCGGTATGTTATAGGAGGACCAGAGGGGAGGGCCCTGTCATGCAGTTCCAGCAGTTACGCGCGTTCCGAGAGGTGGCGGCCGAGTTGAGCTTCACTCAGGCCGCCAAGAACCTGCACTACGCCCAGTCGACCGTGACGACGCAGATAAAGAACCTCGAAGAGGCCGTCGGTACCGAGCTGTTCGACCGCACCCGGCGCCAGCTCACCCTGACCGAGGCCGGGCAGCGGCTGCTGCCGCACGCCGAGCGCATCATCGAGATGGCCGAGACCGCCCGGCGCGAGGTCGCCGAGACCGCCCGCCGTCCGCGCCGGCACCGGGTACGGCAGCCGACGTCCCTGCTCTGAGCGGAGAGGACGCCGCCCTCCTCGCGCCAGGCCCCTGCGCACCTCGCCGGCCGGTCCCCGTCCTGGGACCGGCCGACGCCTGTGTGCGGGGCGGGGCCCCGGGGCGACCGTCGGTCCATGGTGGTTCTTGCGCCAACCGGGGCGCGTGATTCCGCCAATGCCGGTGCGCTGCGCGGCAATTGCGGGACCGGTCCCGTTCCTAGAGTCGCTGCTGTCGAACCGTTGTCCGTGTCTTTCGGACTCGCGTTCGCCTCATGCCCGAGACCCGGAGAGGATCGACCATGGGCCAGGCCCCAGCAGCAGATCACACGACGGGTGCCGTGGACGCACCGGACGACCTGCGCGCCGTCATGCGCCATTTCGCCACCGGCGTCTGCGTCGTCAGCACACACCGGCAGCAGGAGGACGGCCTGCGGCACAGCGCCGTCACCGTCAACTCCCTCACCTCGGTGTCGCTCGAGCCGCCCCTGGTGTCCGTGAGCTTCCGCAGCGACTCCAGCTTCCTCACCGACCTGATGGAGGCCCGCGTCTGGGGCATCTCCATCCTCGACGGCGGCTCGGAGGAACTGGCCCGGCTCTTCGCCCGCCCGCGCGCCGAACGCGACGAGGCGGTGCGGACCCGGCCCGCCGAACCCGGCCCGCACACCGGCGCCCTGCTCTTCGAGGCGGCCGGCTGGATGGAGTGCCGCTACCGCGACCACGTCGTCGCCGGCGACCACGTCATGGTCATCGGTGACGTCGTCGGGCTCGGCGTGCGCGGCACCCGCACGCCGCTGATCTTCCTCCAGGGCGGCTTCCACCGTTTCGAGCCCCCGCAGACCTGACGCACCCGCGCAGACCGGCGGCCCCCGCCGATGCGGAGCGCCCGGCGCGCCTCTCCCGGCCGCCTCCGAGCGCCCCCGGCACCCACGGCCCCCTCCGAACCCGTATCGCAGTGCCCCGCGCACCGACTCCGCACGCCCTCCGGACCCGCCCGAACCCCGGCCCGGACCCCGTACCCGTCCCCCGTCCGCCTCCGCATACCGATAGGTGACTGACTCATGCCCCCTGGAATCTCGATCGGCGTCGTCGGCGGCGGCGCGGCAGCCGTCTGTCTGATCGACGCCCTGGCCCGGACCGAGGGCGACCCCGGCAGCCTCACCGTGTTCGAGCCCTCGCCCCACCTGTGGCGCGGCCGGGCCTACCAGGTGGACAGCGAGACGCTGCGGGTCAACGCCACCCCCGACGACATGTCCGTACGCGCCGGGGACCTGGGCCACTTCGAGCGCTGGCTGGAGACCCGGGACCGCGTCACGGGCGTCGCGAGCGGCGTCGACCGCATCTCCGGCGCCCGCTTCGCGCCCCGCCCGCAGTACGGCGAGTACCTGGAGGAGTCCGCGTACGCGGCCCTCGGGGAGCTGCGCCGCCGCGGCTGGCGCGTCGACATCATCGGCGAGGCCGTCACCTCCGCCGCCCGGCTGCCCAACCAGGTGCTGCTGCGCACCGGCCCCGGACAGTCCCGCGCCTTCGACTACGTGGTGCTCAGCGTTGGCGGCGACAGCCCCAAGGACGTGTACGGGCTCGGCGGCACCCCCGGCTTCGTCGGCGACCCCTACCCGGTCGCCGGCGCCCTCGACGACATCGGCGAGAACGAGCACGTCGCCGTCATCGGCAGCGGCCTGACCGCCGTCGACATCGTCCTCTCCCTGGCCGCCCGCGGCCACCAGGGCCCCGTCAGCCTGCTGTCCCGGCGCGGCGTGCTGCCCGGCGTCCGGCAGCGGCCCGTCCACTTCGCCCTGCGCCACGTGACCCCCGAGCGCATCCGCACCACGGCCCGCGACCGCAGCGAACTCGCCGTCGAGGACGTCGCCGCCGTGCTGCGGGCCGAGTTCCGCGACGCGGGCGCCGACCTCGACGCGGTCGTCGAGGAGATCATCCGCGTCGACCTGGAGGACCCGGTGGACCGGCTGCGCCGCCAGATCGAGGAGGTCGACTCCCCGCAGATGGGGATGCGCATCCTCCAGCGGGCCGTCCCCGAGGCCGGTCCCGACGTGTGGCCGCTGCTGCGCGAGGAGGACAAGGTGCAGATCCTGCGGGCGCACTACCGCACCATCATGAGCCTGTGCTGCCCGATGCCGCCGAGCAGCGCCTCCGTCCTGCTGGAACTGGTGCAGGCCGGACAGCTGGAGATGTTCTCGGGACTGCTCGACATCGTCCCCGGTGAGGAGGGCGGCTTCGACGTCCTGGCGGCCGACGGCACCGAGTTCCGCGCCGACCGGGTGATCAGCGCCGTCAACGCCTCCGAGGGGCGCATCCCCACCGGCGCGCTCTCCCTGGTGACCTCGCTGGTGGAGGCCCGCGCGGTCGCCCGGCACCCGCACGGCGGACTGCACCTCGCCCGCGCCACCAGCCGGCTGACCAGCAACGGACGCCCCGACCCGCGCCTCTACGGCCTCGGCAACATCGCCGCCGGCGCCCTGTTCTTCACCTTCGGCATCCCCTCACTGGTCGACCGCAGCCAGGACATCGTCCACGCGATCCTCGAACACTCCTCGACCGTCGAAGCGGTGCGGCAGGAGGCCACGGCCGTCGCCGCATGACCCTGCCGTCGTGCACCGCGCCCCGGCGTCGTGCACCGCCATCCCCTGACCGCCCCTCCACAGCGAAGGCCACCGCATGAGCATCAGCACCGACGCCCGCCCCGTCTACCTCGCGGACACCGCCACGGGGCTGCCCATCCCCGGCGACCCCGAGTTCGCCACCCACGAGGACGCCCGGCGCCACCGCAAGCAGCGGCTCGCCGCCGCGCTGCGCCTGTTCGGCAAGTACGGCTTCGGCGAAGGCATCTCCGGTCACATCTCCGTGCGGGACCCCGAACACCCGGACCGGTTCTGGGTCAACCCGTTCGGCGTCTCCTTCAACCAGGTCCGGGTCGCCGACCTGATCTGCGTCGACTCCGCCGGCCGTGTCGTCAGCGGGCGGCACAAGGTCAACCCCAGCGCCTTCGTCATCCACTCGCAGATCCACGAACTCCACCCCGGCGCCACCGCCGCCGCCCACGGCCACACCCCGCACTCCCGCGCACTGGGCGCGCTCGGCAGGCTGCTGGAGCCCATCGACCAGGAGTCCGCCGCCTTCTACGGCCGCCAGGTCCTCTACGGCGAGTACGAGGGCCCCTCCGTCTCCGTGGCCCAGGGCCGGGACATCGCCGAACGGCTCGGCGACAACCGGGCCGTGCTGCTGCGCCACCACGGGCTGATCACGGTGGGTGGCTCCCTGGAGGAGGCCGTGCACTGGTTCTTCACCTACGACGGCTGCGCCCAGGTGCAGCTCCTCGCCCAGGCGGCCGGCACCCCGCAGACCTTCACGCACGAGCAGGCCCTGGCCGCGCGCGAGGGCTTCGGCGACGAGCAGCTCGGCCGGTTCAGCTTCCAGCTCCTGTGGAACGAGATCGTCGCCGAGCAGCCCGACCTGCTGGACGAGTGACCAGCAGGTCGCCCTCCCGGTCCTGCGCCCTGCCCTCCCGGTCCTGCGCACCGTCCTCCCGGGGCCGCACCCGGCCCCGCCCATGGGGTCCCGGCACCCGCCCTCCAGGCCCCGCGCACCCGCACCTTCCGCCCCGCACGAGCCCTTCGGACGAGAACGAGGCCCTTTCCGATGCTTGCTGACCACACCGTGACCGCCTTGGACTCCTGGCGCCGGCTCCCGGCCGACCAGCAGCCCGCCTGGCCCGACACCGACGCCCTGAACGGCGTCGTCGCGGAACTCTCCTCCTACCCGCCGCTCGTCTTCGCCGGGGAGTGCGACCTGCTCCGCGAGCGGCTCGCCCGGGTCGCCCGCGGCGAGGCGTTCGTCCTCCAGGGCGGCGACTGCGCCGAGACCCTCGACGCGGTCGGCGCCGAAGAGGTCCGCGACAAGATCAAGACCCTGCTCCAGATGTCCGCGGTCCTCACCTACGCCACCTCCGTGCCGGTCGTGAAGATCGGCCGCATCGCCGGCCAGTACGCCAAGCCCCGCTCCCGGAACACCGAGATCCGCGACGGCGTCGAACTGCCCGTCTACCGGGGCGACTCGGTCAACGGCCTGGAGTTCACCCCGGAGGCGCGCACCCCCGACCCCGAGCGGCTCAAGCGTGTCTACCACGCCTCCGCCGCCACCCTGAACCTGATCCGCGCCTTCATCACCGGCGGCTACGCCGATCTGCGCCAGGTCCACGAGTGGAACCGGGACTTCGTCGCCAGTTCCCCGATCGGCGAGCGCTACGAGGACCTCGCCCGGGCCATCGACGACGCGCTCACCTTCCTCGCCGCCTGCGGCGCCGACCCCCGGGAGTTCCACTCCGCGGAGTTCTTCTCCAGCCACGAGGCGCTGCTGCTCGACTACGAGACCGCCCTCACCCGCACCGACTCGCGCACCAACCGCGCCTACGACGTCTCCGCGCACATGATCTGGATCGGCGAGCGCACCCGCCGCCTCGACGGCGCCCACGTCGAGTTCGCCTCCACGGTCCGCAACCCCATCGGCGTCAAGCTCGGCCCGACCACCACCGCCGACGAGGCGCTCGCCCTGATCGACCGCCTCGACCCCGAGCGCGAGCCGGGCCGGCTGACCTTCATCACCCGCATGGGCCGCGACAAGGTCCGGGACGTGCTGCCCGAACTGGTCGCCAAGGTGACCGGCTCCGGCGCCCAGGTGGTCTGGCTGTGCGACCCGATGCACGGCAACACCTTCGAGGCGTCCAGCGGCCACAAGACCCGCCACTTCGACGACGTGCTGGACGAGGTGCGCGGCTTCTTCGAGGTGCACCGGGCGCTCGCCACCCACCCCGGCGGCATCCACATCGAACTGACCGGCGACGACGTCACCGAATGCGTCGGCGGCGGCGACCGGATCGGCGTCGGCGACCTGCACCAGCGCTACCAGACCGCCTGCGACCCCCGGCTCAACCGCTACCAGTCCCTCGACCTCGCCTTCCAGGTCGCCGAGTTGTACCGGGCGCGCGCCACCCCGCTGCGGCGGGAGCCCGCCCCGATCGCCACCGCGGCCTGACCGCCCGAACCGACCGAAAGGCGCCATGACGATGCGAGCAGTGCGCGGCGCGGTGCAGTTGGAGCGCGACGACCGGCTCCACCTGCGCGACAGCGTGAAAGACCTGTTCCAGCAGATGCTCGACGCCAACGGACTCGTCCACGACGACCTGATCAGCGTCATCTTCACCGCCACCTCCGACCTGCACAGCGACTTCCCCGCCGTCGCGGTCCGCGAACTCGGCCTGGCCGACGTGCCGTTGATGTGCGCGCAGGAACTGGACATCGAAGGGGCGCTGCCCCGGGTGGTGCGCATCCTCGCGCACGCCGACACCGACCGGCCCAAGCCGGCCATCCAGCACGTCTACCTGGGCGGTGCCGCGGCGCTGCGCCGGGACCTGGCGGCGAGGGAGGCCGGCGGATGATCCGTACCGCCGCGGTGGTGGGCACGGGTCTGATCGGCACTTCCATCGCGCTCGCGCTGACCCGGCACGGCGTCACCGTGTACCTGGCCGACGCCGACGTCTCCGCGGCCCGTACGGCGGCGGCGCTCGGCGCCGGACTGGTGGGCGGTCCGCCCGTGCCGGCCGACATCGCGGTGCTGGCGGTGCCGCCCGCCCGGGTCGGCGCCGTCCTCGCCGAGCAGCAGCGGCGCCGGCTCGCCCGCTGCTACACCGACGTGGCGAGCGTGAAGGGCGGACCCGAGCGGGAGGTCGCCGCGGCCGGCGCCGACGCCGCGGTCTTCATCGGGGGCCACCCCATGGCGGGCCGGGAGCGGTCCGGGCCGCTGGCCGCCTGCGCCACCCTGTTCGAGGAGCGGACCTGGGTGCTCAGCCCGTCCGCGCACACCGGCCGCGACACCCTCAACCGGGCGCTGGAACTGGTCGCGCTCTGCGGCGCCGTGCCCGTCCTGATGGACAGCGAGGCGCACGACCGCGCCGTCGCCGTCGTCTCGCACGCCCCGCACGTGGTCGCCGCGCTGATGGCGGCCCGCCTCCAGCACCTCTCCCCGGACGCGGTGCGGCTGGCCGGGCAGGGCGTACGGGACGTGACCCGCATCGCCGACGGGGACGTACGGCTGTGGAGCGACATCCTGGAGTCCAACGCGACCGCCGTCGCCGACGTGCTGGAGGAGGTCGCCGGAGACCTCATCGGCACGGTCGCGGCACTGCGCGCGCTGGCCGGCGAGGACACCGGCGCCCGCGCCGGCGGCACCGCCCGGCTGGCCGACCTGCTCACCCGCGGCCTGGCCGGGCGCGGCGCCATCGCCGGGAAGCACAAGACGCCCGACCTGACCTGCGTGCCGGTGCGCATCCGGATCGGGGACCAGCCCGGCGAACTGGCCCGGCTGCTGGGCACCGCCTCCGAACTCGGCATCAACATCGAGGACATGTCCATCGACCACACCCCGGACAAGCCGAGTGGACTGGTCGAGCTGATGGTGTCGCCCACCGCCGCGCTCGGCATGGCGCAGCGGCTGAAGGACTGCGGCTGGCGGGTCCAGCGCGTCGCCGACCACTCCGGCCCGCGCACACCGTCCCGCCGTACCGGGCCCGCCGCCCGACGGGACCGGACGGGCGCCCGGACCGCGGCCTGAGCCGAGTCATCCCGGTCTCCCTCCGCCCTCCGCCCTCCTGCCTCCTTCCTCCTCCCTTCTTCCTTGTCTCCGTTCTCCGTTTCGCGTTGACCGTCGGCCGGTCGTCGCTCACCGCCGTCCGCTCCCGCTTCCCTGCGAAGGATCCGCATGTCTGCTCTGCGATGGCTCACCGCCGGCGAGTCCCACGGGCCCGCCCTGACCGCCGTACTGGAGGGGCTCCCCGCCGGGGTGCGGACCTCCACCGACCAGGTCGCCGACGCCCTGGCCCGCCGCCGGCTGGGCCACGGCCGGGGCGCCCGGATGACCTTCGAACGCGACGAGGTCGCCTTCGCCGGTGGCGTACGGCACGGCGAGACCCTCGGTTCACCGGTCGCCGTCCGCATCGCCAACAGCGAATGGCCCAAGTGGCGCACCGTGATGGCCGCCGACCCGGTCTCCGCCGACGTCCTGGCCGGGCAGGCCCGCAACGCGCCCCTCACCCGGCCCCGTCCCGGCCACGCCGACCTGGCCGGCATGCAGAAGTACGGCTTCGACGACGCCCGACCGGTCCTGGAGCGGGCCAGCGCCCGCGAGACCGCCGCCCGGGTGGCGCTGGGCGCCCTCGCCGAGGCGTTCCTGCGGCAGGCGTACGGCATCGGGCTCGTCGCCCACGTCGTGGCGCTCGGCGGGGCACGTTCCACCTCGCCGGAGCTGCCGGAACCCGAGGACACCGGGCGGCTGGACGCCGATCCCGTGCGCTGCCTCGATCCCGGCGCGTCGGCGGCCATGGTCGCCGAGGTGGACCGCGCGCACGGCGCCGGCGACACGCTCGGTGGGGTCGTCGAAGTGGTGGCGTACGGGCTGCCGCCGGGGCTGGGTTCGCATGTGCACGGGGACCGCCGGCTCGACGCCCGGCTCGCCGGGGCACTCATGGGCATCCAGGCCATCAAGGGCGTGGAACTGGGGGAGGGGTTCGCCCTCGCCGGTGTGCCCGGCTCCCTCGCCCACGACGAGATCCTCACCGGCGCGACCGGGGTGCGCCGGGCCACCGCCCGCTCGGGCGGGGTGGAGGGCGGGATGTCGACCGGGGAGCCGCTGCGGGTGCGGGCGGCGATGAAGCCGATCGCCACGGTGCCGAGGGCGCTGGCCACGGTGGACACGGCCACGGGTGAGGCGGCCGTCGCCCATCACCAGCGCTCCGACGTGTGCGCGGTGCCGGCCGCCGCGGTCGTCGCCCAGGCGGCGACCGCGCTGGTCCTGGCGGACGCGGCGCTGGAGAAGTTCGGCGGCGACAGCGTCCCGGAGACCGCCCGCAACCACCGCGCCTACCTGTCCCACCTCACCGTCCGATGAGGCCCGCCGCCACCCCGCGAACGGGCCGGGCGGTGCGCTCGCGCCCGGGGGGTGCGCGCCGTGTCGTGAGTGCGCGTCGCCGGACCGCCGTCGGCCCGTGCACACCTGGCCCGTGCACACCTGGTCCGTGCACGCCCGGCCGGTGCACGCCCGGCCCGGTCGTGGGCGGGCCGTACGCCACGCGGCCGTCCCGGCGCCGATCCCGGCGGCGCGCGTGACCGGCCGGGTCGCGTTCCGGGCGCCGGTACCCGCGCCCGGGGCGCCGATCGCCCCCGGGGTGGCCCGGAAGACCCCCGGGACGGCCCGGATCGCCCCCGGGCCCAGGACCGCGCCCGTGGTCGACGCCGTCGCCGCCCTCTTCGCCGAGGGAGACTTCCGCCCGGCGGTGTTCGACGACCCCGGCGGTCCGGGCGGCGGGGCCGGGGACGATCTCGTCGGGGAGCTGTGCCGACGGGTGCTGGGCCCGCTCGCCCGCAGCGATCAGCGGCGCAGCGGCGAGCTGTACATCCGGGGGCTGCTCGCCGCGACCGGACGCAAGAGCATCCGCAACATCGCCGCGCAGACCGGCGTCCCCGCCGACGCGCAGCGGCTGCACCACTTCATCAGCGACTCCACCTGGCGCTGGCGCCCCGTACGCGCCGCGCTCGCCCACCACGTCGGCGCCCTCGCCCCGCCCCGGGCCTGGGTGGTGCACACCGCCACCCTGCCCCGGGCGGGCCGAGGCGGCGTCGGCGTCGAGCAGTTCACCGACCCGCGCACCGGGCGGCGTGTCAACGCCCGGTGCGCGGTGGGCCTGTGGGCCGTCACCGCGCACGGCTCCTGCCCCGTCGACTGGATCCTCCGGCTCACCCCCCGCTGGCTCGACGACCCCGTACTGCGGGCACGCGCCCGGCTCCCCGCGGACGCGGCCGCCGTGGACGCCGTAGCGGCCGGTCTCGACATGGTCCGCGCGACCGCCGCCACCGCCGGGCCGCACCGCGCGCCGGTGCTGCTGGACGCCCGGCACGCCCCCGCGGGCCGGGTCGCCGCCCGCCTCCAGGCCAGCGGCTTCCCCTACCTGCTGCGGATCGCCGCATCGCACCCCCTCACCCCCCTCGCCGCCGACGGCCGGGACGCCGCCCGCGTCGTCACCGCCCGCCACCTGGCGGCGGGCCCGGCGGCCGGTGCGTACGGCAGGGTGCGGCCACCCGGGGCGGCCGACGGGCCGTACGACGTGGTCCGCGTCCCCTGCCGGGCGTACGACACGCCGCCGGGGCCGCGCCGCCGCCAGCTCCTGCTGGCCCGGCGCGATCCGTACCACCCGGAGCGCACCGCGTACTGGCTCACCGACCTGACGACCCTGCCCAGCGCCGCGCTCCTGCGGTTGGCCGCCGCCCCCGACGGGATCGACCGGGACGTCTCCGTCACCGGCCGCCGTCACGGCCTGCACGACTTCGACGGCCGTACCTTCGCCGGCTGGCACCGCCACATCACGCTCGCCTCGGCGGCCCACGCCGCCGCCCTGCTGCTCGACCGTCGGCCCGCCGTCGCCGGACCACCGCCGCCGCCCGCCCCCACCCGCCGGGGCGAGCGGTCCCTACCGAGGAAGAGACCATGACCGCAAGCGTCACCGAATACGACGAAACCCTGGCCGCCCCCGTGTGGACCGACGCGGACCGTCGCGCCGCCGACGTCGCGCGCGCACTGGCCGCCGACGCGGTGGAGGCCGCGGGGCACGGCCACCCCGGCACCGCCATCAGTCTGGCCCCCGCGGCCCACCTGCTCTTCCAGCGGCTGCTGCGGCACGACCCGGCCGACCCCGAGTGGGCCGGCCGGGACCGTTTCGTGCTGTCCTGCGGCCACGCCGTCCTCACCCTGTACGTCCAGCTCCACCTCACCGGCTACGCCCTCGGCCTCGACGACCTCAAGGCCCTGCGCCGCGAGGGCAGCCTCACCCCGGCCCACCCCGAGCGAGGGCACACCCCGGGCGTGGAGGTGACGACGGGACCGCTCGGACAGGGACTGGCCAACGCGGTCGGGATGGCGGCGGCCGCCCGCCGCGAACGTGGCCTGTTCGACCCCGACGCCCCGGACGGCACCTCGCCGTTCGACCACACGATCTGGGTCTTCGCATCCGACGGGGACCTCCAGGAGGGAGTGAGTCATGAGGCCGCCTCGCTCGCCGGGCACCAGCGGCTGGGTAACCTGGTGGTGCTCTGGGACGACAACCGGATCTCGATCGAGGACGACACCTCCGTCGCCCTGTCGGAGGACGTCCCGGCCCGCTTCCGGGCGTACGGCTGGGACGTGCGGCAGGTGGACTGGACCGTCACCGGGACGTACACCGAGGACCTGGAGGCGCTGTACCGGGCGCTGAGCGAGGCCCGGCGGGAGACCGGCCGGCCCTCCCTGGTCGCGCTGCGCACGGTGATCGGCTGGCCCGCGCCCACCAAGCGGAACTCCGGCGCGATCCACGGCGCGGCGCTCGGCCCGGCCGAGACGGCCGGACTCAAGGAGGCGCTCGGGCTCGACCCGGAGCGCTCCTTCCAGGTCCCCGACGACGTCCTGCTCCACACCCGCACCGCGCTGGAGCGCGGCCGGCGTATGCGCGCCGACTGGGAGCGGCGCTACGCCGACTGGCGGGCGGCGCACCCGGAGCGCGCCGCCGAGTACGACCGGATCGGCGCGCGCACCCTGCCCGAGGGGTGGGCCGAGCACCTCCCGACCTTCCCGGCGGGCGGGTCGATGGCCACCCGCAAGGCGTCCGGGAAGGTCCTCGACGCCCTCGCCGGGGTGCTGCCCGAACTCTGGGGCGGTTCCGCGGACCTGGCCGGCTCCAACCTCACCACCATGGCGGGCGAGCCGTCCTTCCTGCCCGAGGAGCACGCCACCGCCGCCTTCCCCGGCCACCGCTACGGCCGCACCCTGCACTTCGGCATCCGCGAGCACGCCATGGGCGCCGTCCTCAACGGCATCGCCCTGCACGGCGGCACCCGCCCCTACGGCGGCACGTTCCTGGTCTTCTCCGACTACATGCGGCCCGCCGTACGGCTCGCCGCGATGATGCGGCTGCCCGTCACCTACGTGTGGACGCACGACTCCATCGGCCTGGGCGAGGACGGGCCGACGCACCAGCCGGTGGAGCACCTGTGGTCGCTGCGCGGCATCCCCGGCCTGGACGTGGTGCGGCCCGCCGACGCCAACGAGACCGTCGTGGCCTGGCGCACGATCCTCACCCGCGCCGACCGGCCCGCCGGTCTCGCGCTGAGCCGGCAGGAACTGCCCGTGCTGGACCGCTCGCCCGGCACCGGACTCGCCTCCGCCGACGGCGTCGCGCGCGGCGGGTACGTCCTCGCCGAGGCCGACGGCGCGGCGCCCGAGGTGATCGTCCTGGCCACCGGCAGCGAGGTGCCGGTCGCCCTGGACGCGCGGGCCCTGCTCCAGGCGGAGGGGATCGCCACCCGGGTGGTGTCGATGCCGTGCCTGGAGTGGTTCGCCGAACAGGACGAGGAGTACCGCGAGTCGGTGCTGCCCGCCGGTGTGGCCGCCCGGGTGTCGGTCGAGGCCGGCACCGCGATGGGCTGGTACGCGCTGCTGGGCGGCGCGGGCGAGGCGGTCAGCATCGAGGAGTTCGGCGCCGGCGCCCCCTACCAGCGCCTCTTCGAGCAGTTCGGCCTGACCCCCGACCGCGTGGCGGCGGCGGCCAGGGCCGCCCTGGAGCGGGCCCGGCGCGGGAGCCGTCGATGACCGCGGACACGA
Organism: Streptomyces sp. KPB2; assembly: GCF_003950055.1. Lineage (NCBI taxonomy): Bacteria > Bacillati > Actinomycetota > Actinomycetes > Kitasatosporales > Streptomycetaceae > Streptomyces > Streptomyces sp. KPB2. Next base: position 2,567,333 of record NZ_CP034353.1, on the reverse strand, counting down.
CGAGCCACGGCGCCGACGGCCGCCTCCCGGGCCCCGCCCGCACGGAGAACGGGCGGACCACCGCCTCCGCCGCCTCCGGCGAGGCCCCGCCCCCCGTCCTGAGCGCCCGCGTCCCCGGCTCCAAGAGCATCACCAACCGTGCGCTGCTGCTGGCCGCCGCCGCGCACGGAACGACCCGCCTGGACGCCCCGCTGGTCAGCGACGACACCGTGGCCTTCGCCGAGGCGCTGACCGCACTCGGCGTCGACGTGCGCACCGGCGACGGCCACTGGACCGTCACCGGCGCCGGCGGCGGGCCCCGGTCCGGCGGCCGGGTCTGGTGCGCGGACGCGGGCACCGCCGCCCGCTTCCTGCCGCCCTGGGCGGCGACCGGCCGGGGCGAGTACGTCTTCGAGGGTTCCGGGCAGCTCGGCGCCCGCCCCCTGCGCCCGCTGGTGGACGCCGTGGCCGCGCTGGGCGCCGACGTCCGGCCCGGCCCCGGCGGCGGACTTCCGCTCACCCTGCGGGCGTCCGGCCTCGCGGGCGGCACCGTCGCGCTGGACTCCCGCACCAGCAGCCAGTACCTGACGGGGCTGCTGATGGCCGCGCCACTGGCCCGCGCCCCGCTCACCGTCCACGCCCACGGCCTGGTCAGCGGGCCGTACGTGGCCATGACACGGGCCCTCATGGCGCGCTTCGGCGTCACCGTGGTGACACCGGAGCCCGGCGTGCTGCGCATCGAGCCGGGCCGCTACACCGCCACCGGCCTGCGCGTCGAACCGGACGCGTCGACCGCCTCGTACTTCTTCGCGGCGGCGGCCGTGACCGGGACCACGGTGCGGGTGCCGGGGCTCGGACGCGGCAGCCTCCAGGGCGACGTGCGCTTCCTCGACGTGCTGCGTCGGACCGGCGCGCGGATACGGCTGACCGACGACGCCGCCGAGGTCACCGGGACGGGCCGACTGCGCGGTGGGTTCAGCGTCGACATGGGGGAGATCTCGGACACCTTCATGACGCTGGCCGCCGTGGCCCCGCTCGCCGACGGACCGATCACCGTCACCGGCATCGCGCACGCCCGGCTGAAGGAGTCCGACCGCATCGCCGCGGTGGCCGGGAACCTTCGCGCGCTCGGCGTGCGTACCGAGGAGGGGCCCGACCGGCTCACCGTCCTGCCCGGTCCGGTGCGTCCCGCCCGGGTCGCCTGCCACCGCGACCACCGCATCGCGATGGCCTTCTCCGTACTGGGCCTGCGGGTCCCCGGCATCACCCTGGACGACCCGGAGTGTGTGGCCAAGACCTTCCCCGGCTTCCACGCGGAACTCGGCCGGCTCTTCGGACCCCGGCGGGGATGACGCCGCGACCTGCGGCGCAGCGGTGGCCGTAACTGTTCGAACTCGCGTTGTATGCGTGTCCTATTGAACCCTCCGATATGACTGTGATACCGGCATGCGGGTATGTTTGCATGGAGGTGAGGGGGCGGAACCCCCGGAACGACCGCCGGTTCCGTCCCGACGCGCTGACGGATGGGGGAGACGGTGCGGAGCCTGGAGGAACGGAAGGGACCGGCACCCGCCGTGCCGCGGCCGGCCGCGGCCGGCCGGGCGGCGCCCGGCGGAGTGCAGATCGTCCACCGGCACGACGAGCCGTTCGACGGCACCCTGCGGGCCCACCAGTTCGGCGGGGTCCGGGTGGCCCTCGTCAAGGGCGACGGCCCGCGGGAACTGATCCGCCCGGGCCACCGCATCGCCCCCGCCGACGAGGGCGTGCTGCGGGTCCTGCGGCCGCTGACCGGCGCGGTCTGGGTCGTCCAGGACGGCCGCCACGGCACGGTGCGCGCCCCGCAGCTCATCTGCTTCGACAGCACCCGCCCCTACAAGGCGGCCATGCCCGAGAACTTCCGCCTGGTCGACGTCACCGTGGCCCACCGCCTGGTCGGCCTCACCCCCGCCGAGGCCGAACCGCTCACCGCGCGGCCCTGGTCCGGCTCCGAGGGACTCGCCGCCCTGCTCTCCTCCCTGCTGGACGGGCTCGGCCGGCACGGCCGGGAGGTCGCGACCTCGGTCGACCTGCTCGGCGGCAGCGTCGTGGGACTGACCGCCGCGCTCTTCGCGGAACGCATGCGGGAGGTCGCCGAGGACCCGCAGATCGCCCGCCAGGCCCTGATGCTCCAGGTCCAGTCCTACGTCCGCGAGCAGCTCGCCGAACCCGGCCTGAGCCCGGTGACCATCGCCCGCGCCCACAACGTCTCCCTGCGCTACCTGCAGAAGATCTTCCAGGAGCACGGCATCAGCCCCGCCCGCTGGATCCGCGACGAACGCCTCGCGCGCTGCCGCACCGAACTCGCCGACCCCCTCCTGGACCACCTGCCGGTCGCCCTGATCGGCGAACGCGCCGGCCTCTACGGCGCTTCGCACTTCAGCCGCCTCTTCCGCGACCGGTACGGCATCACCCCCCGCGAGTTCCGGAAGGAGCGTGACGTCCGGTGACCGCACACGGACTGTCGCTGCTCGACGGCGGACCCGCTCCCGACCCCCGGTGCGCCACCCTCGGCAACGCCCTGGTGCGGGCCGCGCTCGCCCCCGGCGACCGGGGCCTGTGCTTCGTCGGCCCCGACGGCGGCGAGACCCGCTGGAGCTACCGCCGCCTCCTCCACGAGGCCGCCCGGACCCTGGCCGGACTGCGCCGGGCCGGCACCCGCCCCGGCGAACGCGTCGTCGTGCACGTCGCCGAGGCCCCCGAGCTGCTGAGCGTGTTCTGGGCGTGCGTCCTCGGCGGGTTCGTCCCCCTGCTGGTCGGCACCGGCACCACCGAGGCGAACCGCGCCGCCGCCCCCGCGCTCCTCGACGAGGTCTGGAACCGCTACGGCAGGCCCCGCCTCGTCACCGGCCGCGGGCAGCCCGTCGACCCGGCCACCGAGGCCGCCGCCCGCGCGGCCGGGGCCTGGCTCGGCAGCCCGCACGAACTGCGCGCGGACGCCCCCGACCACCGCCGGCACCCCGGCGGCCCCGACGACACTGCGGCCCTGCTGCTCACCTCCGGCTCCACCGGCGTACCCAAGGCGGTGATGCTCAGCCACCGCAACATCCTCAGCCGCAGCGCCGCCACCGCCCGCGCCAACGGCCTCGGCAGCGCCACCCGCACCGTCAACTGGATGCCGCTGGACCACGCCGGCGGCCTCCTCCTCTTCCACGTGCGGGACGTCTTCCTCGGCGCCCACCAGGTGCACGCCCCCACCGAGTGGGTCCTCGCCGACCCGCTGCGCTGGCTCGACCTCGCCGACCGGCACCGCGCCTGCACCACCTGGGCCCCCAACTTCGCCTTCTCGCTCGTCAACGACCGCGCCGACGGCCTCGCGGACCGCCACTGGGACCTCAGCCGTCTGCGGTACGTCATGAACGGCGGCGAGGCGGTCCGCGCCTCCGTCGTCCGGCGCTTCCTGGACCTGCTCGCGCCCTTCGGACTGCCCGGGGACGCCGTGCACCCCGGCTGGGGCATGTCGGAGACCGCCGCCGGCGTCGTCGACCACCGCTTCCGCGACCTCGACACCGCCGACGCCCGCCACGTCCCGGCCGGCCGGCCCCAACCGGGCACGGCCGTGCGCTGCGTCGACACCGACGGCACCGTCGTCCCCGTCGGCACCGTGGGCCGCCTGGAGGTCCGCGGCCCCTCCGTCACCCGCGGTTACCTGGACGACGCCGCGCACACCCGGCGCGCCTTCACCGCCGACGGCTGGTTCCGCACCGGCGACCTCGCCTTCGTCGAGGACGGCGTCCTCACCGTCACCGGACGCGCCGACGAACTCGTCGAGTGCGACGGCGTGTGCCGCCACAGCCACGAAATCGAGGCCGTGGTCGAGGAACTGGACTTCGTCACCCCCTCGTACACCGTGGCCACCCCGGTCACCGGCCCCGCCGGCGAGGAGATCGCCGTCTTCTACCGCCCCCGGCCCGGCACGGGACCCGAGCGGGCCGCGACGGCCGTCCGCGCCCGCGTCGCCGACCGCCTCGGGGTGCGCGTCACCCGTGTGGTGCCGGTCGCCGCGGGGGACGTGCCCAGAACGGGCATCGGCAAGCTCCGGCGCGCCCGCATGCGTCACTGGTACGAGACACAGGGCGGCGCCCCCTCCGCCACCCCCCAGGACGGGCCCGCCGCGCGGGCCGGAGAGGAAGAGGACGCGATGGCCGAGGAGACCAGGGCACAGCACCCCGGGGCGGACGGCGGCGCGCTGCGCGTCTCCGTGCTCGGCCCGCTGGAGATCCGCGCCCAGGGCGAGGACCGCACGCCCTCCGCTCCCATGGCCCGACGGGTGCTGGCGGTGCTGCTGCTGAACGCCAACCGCCTCGTCTCCACCTCCACCCTCATCGAGGAGCTCTGGGAGGCCGAACCGCCCCGCCTGGCCCGCAAGACCGTCCAGACCTACGTCTACCAACTGCGCAAGGCGCTGCACTGCGAGGTGAACCCCTGCGAGCGGGTGCGCACCGGGCCGAACGGCTACCGCATCGACCTCCGGCCCGGCGAACTGGACCTGTGGGAGTTCGAACACGGTGTCCGGCGCGCCCGCACCGCGCTCGGCGAGGGCGACCCGCGCACCGCCGCGGCGCTCGCGCGCGACGCGCTCGCGCTGTGGCGCGGGGAGCCGTTCGCCGGGCTGGAGACCGGGCCGCTGCTCGCCGCCCAGCTCCCGCCCCTGGCCGATCTGCGCCTGAGCGCGCTGGAGTTGCGCGTCACCGCCGACCTGCGGCTGGGCCGGCACCGTGCCCTGCTGGGGGAGTTGCGGCAGCTCACCGCCGACCATCCGCTCAACGAGGAGTTCACCGCGCAGCTGATGACCGCCGCGCACCGCTCCGGGCAGCGCGCCACCGCGCTGGAGGCGTTCGCGCGGCTGCGCCGCCGGCTCGTCGACGAGCTCGGCATCGAACCCTCCGAGCGGCTCCAGCGGTTGCAGCAGGAGGTGCTGACCGCGCAGGTCTCCGAGACGGAGGCCGCCGCGCCCGCCCTGGACCCGGACCCGGCCCCGGCGCCCGGCAGCGCCGCCCCCGCCCGACCCGAACCCGTCCGCGGCAAGCTCCCGCTGGACACCCCCGACTTCACCGGCCGGGCCGCCGAACTGGCCCGGCTCACCGCCCTCGCCGAGCCGGACACGCCCGGCCGGGCCACGAACGGCGGGCCCCGGGTGGTCGTGGTGCTCGGCCCGGTCGGCGTGGGCAAGAGCGCCCTCGCCGTGCACGGTGCCCACCGGCTGGCCGGCGGCTTCCCCGACGGCGTGCTGCACGCCCGGCTCCACGACGCCGAGGACCGCCCCCGGTCCGCCCGCGCCGTCCTGCACGCCCTGCTGCGCGACTGCGGCCACGACCCGGCCGCCCTGCCGGACGACACCGACGAACTCGCCGGGATGCTCCGCGCGGCCACGGCGGGCCGGTCGCTGCTGATGCTGCTGGACGACGCCGCCACCACCGACCAGGTACTGCCGCTGCTGCCGGCCGACGACAGCGCGCTGGTCCTCGTCACCTCCCGGGTCCGGCTGCCCGGCCTGCCCGGCGCGCACGCGCTTGCGCTGGGCCCGCTGCCGGCCCCCGATGCCGCCGCGTTCTTCGCCCGCGTCGCCGGGGGCGAGCGCGTCGCCGACGACGCGGAGACCCTTGGCCGGGTCACCGGGCTGATGGGCAACTTCCCGCTCGCGCTGCGCGCGGTGGGGGAGAAGTTCGCCGGGCGCCCCATGTGGACCCTGGGCGACCTGGCGCTCGGCCTCGTCGACGAGGGGCGGCTCGCCGCGGAACTCCACGACGAGGCGTGCGACGTACTGGCCCGCGCGGCCGGGGCGGTGGTCCGGCTGCCCGCGTCGCTGCGGCGGGCGCTCGCCCTGCTGTCGGCGGCCGAGGAACCCTTCGACATGGCCCGCGCGGGCGAACTGCTCGACGGCGACAGCTGGGACACGCAGTCCCTGGTGGGCCGGCTCCTCGACCACCACGTCCTGGTGGCCGAACCGCACACCCGGCCCGCCGCACTCCTCCTGCGCGTCCCGCACCTGGTCCGCCTCGCCCTGCCGTCCCCGGACGACACCGGCCTGCGCGTCCTCCCGGGCACCGACCGCGACCTCGGCCACCGCACGGTCTCCAGCGTCCTGACAGCAGCGGGCTGACCCCACCCTTGCGCCGCTGCGCACCCGGCGGCCGGCTCGGCCTGGCGCTGTCCCGGCGGCCCACGCGGCCTGGCGCTGCCCCGATGACCCGCTCGGCCGGCGCTGTCCCGCGGCCCGACGCTGTCCCGGCGGTCCCGTCGGCCTGGCGCTGTCCCGGCCGTCCTGTGGGGGCGGCGCTGTCCCAGTGGGCCTCTCGGGCCGGTGCTGTCCCGGGGGGGGGCGACTTAGCGGGTCGTTCGTGCGGGAGCGGCGTGGGCCGGTGTCTGGCGGGGCGGCCCTTGGGCCGACGCGGTCCCGGTGGGCTTCTCTCGGGCCGACGCTGTTCCGGTCCTTCGGCTCGTGGGTGACGTCGCCGGTCGTTCGTGCGGGAGCGGCGGAGGCCGGTGTCTGGCGGGGCGGCCCTTGGGCCGACGCTGTCCCGGTAGGCCTCTCGGGCCGGTGCTGTTCCGGTCCTTCGGCTCGTGGGTGGCTTAGCCGGTCGTTCGTGCGGGACCGGCGTCGGCCGGTACCCGGTGGGGCGACGCGGTCCCGGTGGGCTTCTCTCGGGCCGGTGCCCTCCCGGAAGGCGACTTCGCCCGTCCTCCGTGCGGGACCGGCGGCGGTCGGTATCCGGCGGGGCGGGCCCCCGGTACGGGGCTGTCCCGGTCGGGGCGCGTCGGTACGGGCTCGCGTGTTGACGTCATGCGTTGGTCGGGCCTTCACCCGGGCTGGACCGGGCCCGTCGACGCTGGCGGTGAGGCGGTGCCGGGCGGAGCAGCCGGACCGGTGCGGCCCAGACCGAGGAGGCGGCATGCCGCTCGACGAACACGAAGGGATACCGGCCCGCTGGCTGATGGTGCCGGCCGGCGTGGAGCTGGAGTTGACCCCGCCGCCCCCGGCGCACGGGACGCCCCACCGCCGGACCGGCGACGGCTTCGCGGCCCACCCGGCGGCCTGCCGCCATTGCGGGGCACCCGGCGGCGGGGGCGACCCGGCCGAGGAACTCCCGGCGGCCTGACCGGACCGCACCGTGTCCGGCCCAGACACGCCGAGAGGGCCCGGGGCGACCCGGGCCCTCTCGGCGTCCGCCGTCGTCAGGCCGCGGAGGCCATCGCCGCCCGCTCGTGCGCGGGGAAGTGCGGCAGGATGTACTCCGCGAGTTCCTGGACCACTTCGTCGGCGGGCCGGCGGCCGTACTTCAGGTTGAGGACGACGTGGTGCACGCCCGCCTCGCGCAGCCCCTCCAGGTGGGTGCGGAGGTAGCGTCGGCCGGTGCGGTAGCCGAGATGAATGGCGCTCGGCCGGGCGTCCGCGCGCTCGACCAGGTCGAGGTAGAGGGACTGGGAGAAGGGCTTGGCCGCGCCGCCCGCCTCCGCCACCGCCTTCTGCCACATCGCCGTGGTCCGGCGCTGCTGGATCAGCGGACGCGGATACATCAGCCAGCCGTCGGCGTGCTCGGCGATCCACGGCATGCTCTGCCGGCTGTGCCCCGTCACCAGCAGCGGGATGCGCCCGCCGTCCGGCTTGGGCAGCACCCCGGCGTCCCGCAGCGTCCCGTACCGCGAGTCGACGGCCGGGAAGTCCTCCGACCACAGCCGGCGCAGCGTGGTCACCGCGGTGCGGAACAGCTCCGGGCTGTCGTCCCGGTCGAGCCCGTACGCGGGGAACTCCACCCCCCGGTCCCCGGTCGCCGCGCCCAGCACCAGCCGGCCGCCGCTGAGCAGGTCCACCGACGCGGCCGACTTCGCCGTATCGATGGGGTTGCGCAGCGGCAGCACCGTGGAGCCGGTGGCGAGCGCGATCCGGGTGGTACGCGCGGCGATGTGGGAGAGCCACACCCACGGGTCGTACAACTGGCCGGCGTCGCCGAACGACGGGTCCAGCAGCGGGATGTCCCGCACCCACAGCGCCGCGAAGCCGGCGCGTTCCGCCTGGAGGGCGCGGGCGCTCTGCTCGTTGACGTCCATCCGGGGCACCGGACCGTCGTAGGACTCCATCGGGAAGAACAGGCCCAGCGTCAGCCCGCCGGGGCGGAACACGCGCGCGTACCCGGGGCGCGAGGCGAACCGGGGGTCGAAGCAGGACATACGGCCTCCACATCGAGGTCCGCCCATCGCGACGGGACACGAACCCTCCCGCCGCGGTGAGCGGACGTACCGACACCATCTCCGCGAGCCAACCTAGGCACCGGCCGGCCCCGCCCCTGCCCGATCCGCGCACCGCACCTGACCCGTCCGCGCACCGCCCCCGTCCGCGCACCGCCCCCGCCAGTGCGCCGCCCCCCGGGCGCCCGGCTCGGCGTTGACCCGTGCCCGGCGGGTTCCCCGCCCGGCCCCGCCCCGCCCGCTCCCGCGCGCGCCGTCCCCACTCCCCCCGCACGCGCCGTCCCCGCGCCCTCCCCTCCCGCCTGCGCGTTTCCCGGGCCTTGGCCTCGCCTTGGACGGGTCGCCGGAGGCTCCTACCCGGCAGCAGGACCGCGGCCCACCGGCCCGCGGACCACCGCCACGCAGGAGTCAACCGCACAGACACGGACCGCGGCCGGATCGCCGGGACCGGTCGACCGAACGGCGATGGGGGACGTGATGCAGACGAGATTGCAGGAGCGCGCCAGGGGCATGGAGCCGACCGGTCCGGCGCGTGCGACGGCCCGGGACGGCGTGCTGGAGGAGCTGGTCGGAGTGGTCTTCGAGTCCCTCCCCCGCAGCGACCAGCGGCGCCGCGGCATGGAGTACGTCCAGGGACTGCTCGGCGTACAGGGCCGCAAGTCCATACGGAACATCTCGTCGCTGTTCGGCGGCGAGGCGGCCGAACAGAGCCTGCACCACTTCATCAGCGGCTCGACCTGGGACTGGGGTCCCGTCCGCCGCGCCCTCGCCCGGCACCTGGAGGAGCTGTCCCCGGCCCGCGCCTACGTACTGCGGCCGATGGTCATCCCCAAGGCGGGCGACAGCTCGGTCGGTGTGGACCGCCGCTTCGACCCCGGCCGGGGCCAGATGATGAACGCCCAGCACGCGGTGGGCGTCTGGGCCGTCTCCGAGGAGCACAGCACCCCCGTCAACTGGCGGCTCTACCTGCCCGAGACCTGGCTGGACGACGAGACCCGGCGCCGGCAGGCCTCCATCCCGGAGAGCGCCGTGCCCGAGACCATGGACCAGTGCGGCGTCGAGGCCTACCTCTGCATCACCCGCGACTGGGGCCTGCCGGTGCGTCCGGTGGTCATGGACGCCCGCGAGTCCGACGTACCCAGCACGGTGCGCCGCCTCCAGGCGGCCGGCGCGCCGCTGCTGTTGCGGGTCAGCGCCAACCTGCGGCTCTCCGCGACGGACCCCGGACTGCCCCGCTCCGTCGCCGAGACGGAGCTGACGGCACATCAGCTCATGCAGATGGCCCGGCCGTTGCGGCAGCCGGTCATCCAGCGCCGCCCCGACGGCCGGGGCGCCGCGCACGCCGCGCTGACCGCCGCCGTCCGGGTGCGGCTGCCCCGGCGCGCCGGCCGCCGCCCGTCCTGGTGCCGGGAGCTGGTGCTGCTCGGCGTCGGCGAGAGCGGCGGGCGCTGGCCCGCCGAACTCTGGCTGACCGACCTGACCGACCTGCACCCCGCCCAGCTGCTCCGGCTGAGCCGGCTGACCCGCCGCGTCGACCGGGACTTCGCCGACATCGCCGAGCGGGTCGGCATCAAGGACTTCTCCGGCCGCTCCTTCAACGGCTGGCACCGCCACGCCACCCTCGCCTCCGCCGCGCACGCGGTAGCCGTCCTCTCGGGCACGGACGGCCCCGCCGCGCCTCCCGCGAAGGTGTCCGCGTGAGCGCACCGCGCCCGCGGGACGGGCGCGGAGTGTAGAGGCGGCAGCGGCGGCTGTCAGCCGCCCTCGCACCCCCTCCGTCAGCTCCCCGGCCGGCCCGGCCCGGGAGCTGACGGACTCTGTTCGGCAGCTGACGTATTGCGCGGGCCCTCTTTGGCGACCCCGGAACCGGCGGCACACGATCGGCGGACCAGTCCTCCGAGTGCCTAGGAGCCCACCATGGCCAGCCAGCCGCAGGCCGCCCGAGAACGGCGAGGCGCCCCCGCCGTCGTCCCGAGTCCGCCCCGCCCCCGCGCCGCCACCGGCTCCCGGGTCGTGGTGCGCACCACGGGCGGACCGGTGGCCGGAGAACGCGCCGCCGGCGTCACCGCCTTCCGCGGCGTGCCCTACGCGCGGCCCCCGGTCGGCCCCCTGCGTTTCGCCTCCCCGCGCCCGCCGGTGCCCTGGTCCGGCGTCCGGGAGGCGGTCCGCTTCGGTCCCGTCTCCCACCAGCCCGCCATTCCCAACCGGCCCGTGCCGCCCGGCAGCGAGGACTCGCTCCACGCCAACGTCTTCACCCCCGCGACGACCGGCTCCCGGCCCGTCCTGGTGTACGTCCACGGCGGCGGCTGGCAGGCCGGCGCCGGCAGCATGCCCGCCTACGACGGCACCCGGCTCGCCGAACGCGGGGACCTCGTCGTGGTCACCTTCAACTACCGGCTCGGCGTCCTGGGGTTCGGCCTCCACGAGGAGCTGACCGACCCCACCACCGGCCACGCCGCCAACTGGGGGCTCCAGGACCAGGTGGCGCTGCTGCGCTGGGTCCACGACAACGCCGCGGCCTTTGGCGGCGACCCCGGGAACATCACCGTGTGCGGCACCTCCGCGGGCGGCGCCGCCGCCTGGCAGCTCTCCCTGCTGCCCGCGGTGCGCGGCCTGATCCGGCGCCTGGTCTGCGTCAGCCCCAGCCACGTCACCGCGCCCGGCACCGCGCTGACCGCCGAGGACTCCCGTACCGCCTACGCCACCGTGGCCCGCCGGCTCGGCACCACCGTGGCCGGGCTGCGCGAGGTGCCCGTCGCGGCGCTCACGGACGCCTGGGAGGCCCTGTTCGCGCCCCCGCCGCAGGACCGGGTGGTCGCCAGCGGACGGTGGTACCGCGGGCCGGTCGTCGACGGCCGCACCATGCCGGCCCCCGACCACCTCCTGCCCACCCCCGACATGCCCGTGCTCTCCGTCCACACCAGCACCGAGGGCTCGTTCTACACCGGGCCCGGCTCCCCGTATCCGCAGCCCTGCCCCCGGGACGACGCCGCACTGGTCGGCGCGGTGCGGCAGGTGCTGCGGCTGGCGGTCCCCGACGCCGACGACGGCCTCGCCCGCGCCTGCGCCGCCGCCTACCGGGCGGCCGCACGGGACGCCGGGCTGCCCGGCGACCCCCGGTCGCTATGGACGGAGATCTGGGGCGACGCCTTCTTCCGCCACCAGATCGTCCGCTTCGCCGACCGGCACGCCCGCCGGGGTTCGAGCCCGCTGTACATGATGGAGTTCGCCCACCCGGCGCTGCCGCCGCACTTCGGCACCCCGCACGAGGCGACCTCGCCCTTCCTGTTCGGCACCCACCGGCTCCCGCAGTTCGCCGAGGTGTTCGGGGACGGGCCCGTGCAGCGGCTGCTCTCCGACGTGTTCGTGGACCTCGTCGCCGCGTTCGCCCGCACCTCGGTGCCGCACACCCCCAACACCGCCGACTGGCCCGCGTACACGCCCGACGAGCCCAGCACGCTCGTCCTCGGCGGCCCCGGCGTCGTGGAGGTCACCCGCACCCCGAAACTCGCGCAGCTCGGCTTCTGGGACACGGTGGGCTGGTCACCGGCCCCCTGACCCGTCGGCCCACCGACCCCGTCCGCCCCCTCCCGGCGGGCCCCGCGCCGACCCCGTCGGCCCCGCGAGCCCCCGTCGGCCCCTCTACCACCGCCACCCTCTCCGCACCGCCGACGCCCTACCCACCCATGTCCGAACGCGGCCCGTGCCGTGCCGCCCACCGTCCCTGTCAGGAGACATCTGTGGACGACTCCCTAGTCGACATCGAACTGAAGATCGCCCCGCAGCAGCCCGAGTGGGACGACCCGGCCCAGGTGCGCCGGGTGCGCACCGACCTGGCGGGCCGCCCCGCCCTGGTCCGCGCCGAGGACGTACGCTCCCTGCGCCGCTCCCTGGCCCAGGTCGCCGCCGGCGAGGCACTCGTCGTGCAGGCCGGGGACTGCGCCGAGGACCCCCTGGAGTGCACCGCCGGACACGTCGCCCGCAAGGCGGCCGTGCTCGACCTGCTCGCCGGGGCGCTGAAGCTGATCACCAGCAAGCCGGTGATCCGGGTCGGTCGCATCGCCGGACAGTTCACCAAACCCCGCTCGCAGAACACCGAACGGATCGGCGAGCGGGAACTGCCCGTCTACCGCGGCCACATGGTCAACGACCCGGAACCCACCCCCGAGGGCCGCCGCCCCGACCCGCTGCGCCTGCTGACCGGTTACATGGCGGCCGACGACATCATGGGCCACCTCGGCTGGCGGGGGACCGGCCCCGAGGGCCGCGTCGACCCCACCGTCTGGACCAGCCACGAGGCGCTCCTGCTCGACTACGAGGTTCCGCTGCTGCGCCGCGAGGACGACGGCCTGCTGCTGTCCTCCACGCACTGGCCCTGGATCGGCGAGCGCACCCGACAGTCCGAGGGCGCGCACGTGGCCCTGCTCGCCGGTGTCGTCAACCCGGTGTCCTGCAAGGTCGGTCCGACCACCACCGTCGAGGCGCTGCTGGACCTGTGCCGGCGCCTGGACCCCCTGTGCGAACCGGGCCGGCTCACCCTCATCGCCCGGATGGGCGCCGACAAGGCCGCGGACGTGCTGCCGCCGCTGGTGGAGGCGGTCCGCGCGGCCGGCCATCCGGTCATCTGGCTCACCGACCCGCTGCACGCCAACACCGTCACCACCCCCAACGGCTTCAAGACCCGTTACGTGGAGGCCGCCGAGAGGGAGGTGGCCGCCTTCCGCAGGGCGGTCGTCGACCACGGCGGCGTCGCCGGCGGCCTGCACCTGGAGACCACCCCGGACGCGGTCACCGAGTGCGTCCCCGACGCCCGCTCGGCCCACCTCGTCGGCGACGCCTACGAGAGCTTCTGCGACCCGCGCCTCAACGTCGGCCAGGCCATCTCCGTGGTCTCGGCCTGGCACGCGTGAGCCGCCCCGCACGCCCCGCATGTCCCGGCACCACCCCTGCGACCGCGAAGGAGAGGCACCACATGCACAGCGCACACGCAAGCGACGGCGACACCGGCGACGACACCGCGAGCGGACTGGCCCTGGTCACCGGGGCGGCGGGCGGCATCGGAGCCGCCGTCGTCCGCACCCTGGCCGAACGCGGCCTGCGGGTCGCCGCCGTCGACCGGCACGCCGGCCGGCTCGGCGAGGAGGTCGCCAAACTGGCCGCCGACGGGCTGCCGGTGACCGCGCACGCCGCGGACGTCACCGACAGCGCCGCGGTGGAGGCGGTCGTCGACGAGATCGAGGGGACCCTCGGGCCCGTCGACCGGCTCGTCAACGCCGCCGGCGTCCTGCGGCTCGGCGAGGTGACCGCCTTCACCGACGACGACTGGACCAGCACCTTCGCCGTCAACACCACCGGCGTCTTCCACCTCTCGCGCGCCGTGGTGAGCCGCATGGTCCGGCGGGGCGGGGGAGCCGTCGTCACCGTCGCCTCCAACGCCGCCGCCACGCCCCGCTCGGGGATGGCCGCGTACGCCGCGTCCAAGGCGGCGGCGGAGATGTTCACCAAGAGCCTCGGCCTGGAGGTGGCCCGGCACGGCGTCCGGTGCAACATCGTCGCCCCCGGCTCCACCGACACCCCGATGCTCAGCTCGATGTGGCACGACGAGTCGGGGCCCCGCGCCACCCTCGCCGGCAACCTGGAAGCGTTCCGGGTGGGCATCCCGCTGGGCAAGCTGGCCCGCCCCGCCGACGTCGCCGAGGCCGTCGCCTTCCTCCTGTCGGACCGGGCCTCCCACATCACCCTGCACACCCTGACCGTCGACGGCGGCGCGGCCCTCGGAGCGGCCTGAGCGGCGGGCGTCCGGGTCCCCCACTCCTCGCCCGCCCCCGCGCAGAGCACTCAGCCCCTCCCGAACTCCCCCACGCCCACCCACCCGCACCTGGCGGTCACCGCCGAGAGCGGACTGCCGAGAAAGGACACTCCCCACCATGGCCGGTCTTCCGACCATCGAGTCGTACCCGCTGCCGACCTCGCCGGACCTGCCGGCGAACACGGCGCCCTGGACCGTGGACCCCGACCGCGCGGTCCTCCTCGTACACGACATGCAGCGCTACTTCCTGGAGCCCTTCCCCGAGCCGCTGCGCGGCCAGCTCGTCGCCAACGCCGCCGAGCTGCGCGAGCGTTGCGCCGCCCTCGGCATCCCCGTCGCCTACACCGCCCAGCCCGGCGGCATGACCACGCACCAGCGCGGTCTGCTCAAGGACTTCTGGGGACCGGGCATGCGCCCCGCCCCCGCCGACCGGGCCGTCGTCGACGCCCTCGCGCCCCGGGACGGCGACTGGCTGGTGACCAAGTGGCGCTACAGCGCCTTCCACCACACCGACCTGCTCACCCGGATGCGTTTCCACCAGCGCGACCAGCTCATCGTCTGCGGTGTCTACGCCCATGTCGGGGTGCTGATCACCGCCGTCGAGGCGTTCAGCCACGACATCGAGACGTTCTTCGTCGCGGACGCCGTCGCCGACTTCGACGAGGACCGGCACCGGATGGCCGTCGAGTACGCCGCCGCGCGCTGCGCCGTCGTCACCACCGCCAAGGAGGTCCTGGCATGACCGGCATCCGCGCCGGGCGCGCCCACGGGTCCGATCTGCTCCAGGAGATCCTCGGCCCCACGCCCCCGCCGTTCGCCCTGCTGTACCGCCCCGAGGCCACCGGGCCCGGCGTGCTCGACATCCTGGTCGGCGACGTGTCCCGCCCCGGCACACTGGCCGACATCCCCCTCGACGAGCCGTCCGGCACCCCCGGCGCGCCCCGCCACGAGGTCCTCGCCCTCGTCCCCTACCGGCAGATCGCCGAACGCGGCTTCGCCGGGCACGACGACGGCACCCCCCTGGTGGCGCTCACCGTCACCCGGCAGGAGACCGCCCCCCTCGCCGCCGTCCTGCAACGCCTGCCCGACGTGCCGATCCGCACCACCGGCGCCCGGTTCGACGTGGACGACGACTCCTACGCCGAGACCGTGCGCCGCATCATCACCGACGAGATCGGCACCGGCGAGGGCGCCAACTTCGTCATCAAGCGCACCTTCACCGTCGACATCACCGACTACACCCCGCACAGCGCCCTGACCTTCTTCAAGCGGCTCCTGGAGCGCGAGAAGGGCGCGTACTGGACGTTCGTCGTGCACACCGGCGAGCGCACCCTGGTCGGCGCCACCCCCGAGCGGCACATCAGCGTGGACGAGGGCACCGCGGTGATGAACCCGATCTCCGGCACCTACCGCTACCCCGCCTCCGGCCCCACCCTTCCCGAGGTCATGGACTTCCTCGCCGACCGCAAGGAGGCCGACGAGCTGTACATGGTGGTGGACGAGGAACTGAAGATGATGGCCCGGATCTGCCCCGGCGGCGGCCGGGTCACCGGACCCTTCCTGAAGGAGATGGCCCGCCTCGCCCACACCGAGTACTTCATCGAGGGCCGCACCACCAGCGACCCGCGCGTCATCCTCCGCGAGACCCTCTTCGCGCCGACCGTCACCGGCTCACCGCTGGAGAGCGCCTGCCGCGTCATCGGCCGCTACGAGCAGGAGGGCCGCGGCTACTACAGCGGGGTCCTCGCCCTGATGGGCCAGGACGCGAACGGCGGTGCCGCGCTCGACTCCGCGATCTGCATCCGCACCGCCGACATCGACCGCGGCGGCACGGTCCGCATCGGCGTCGGCGCCACCCTCGTACGCCACTCCGACCCGCTTTCGGAGGTGGCCGAGACCCGGGCCAAGGCGGCCGGTCTGCTCTCCGCGCTGGAGGGGGAGGGGGCGGCGAGGTTCGCGGCCCACCCCGAGGTGCGGCGAGCGCTGGAGCGGCGCAACGACACCATCGCCGGGTTCTGGCTCGCCGACCGGCCGCAGGCGCCCGCCGCCGGGCAGGCCGCGCTCTCGGCCGGCCGCCGGGTCCTGGTGGTGGACGCCGAGGACACCTTCACCTCGATGATCGGCCACCAACTCGGCGCGCTGGGCCTGGAGGTGACGGTCCGTCGCTTCGACGAGCCCTACACGGTCGCCGGCCACGACCTGGTGGTCATGGGCCCCGGCCCCGGCGACCCGCGTGACCTGTCCCACCCGAAGATCGCCCACCTGGACGCCGCGATCGCGCGGCTGCTGCGGGAGCGCCGCCCCTTCCTGGCGATCTGTCTCAGCCACCAGGTCCTCAGCCGTCGCCTCGGCCTCGATCTGGTGCGGCGCCCCTTCCCCAACCAGGGCGTCCAGCGCGACATCGACCTGTTCGGGCGGCGCGAACGCGTCGGCTTCTACAACACGTTCGCCGCCGCCAGCGGCGAGGACAAGGCGGAGACGGAGGCCGGGGTGGTGGAGATCGCCCGGGACGAGGAGAGCCGGGAGGTGCACGCGCTGCGCGGCGCCCACTTCGCGTCGATGCAGTTCCACCCCGAGTCCGTGCTCACCCAGAACGGCGTCGGGATCACCGGCGGCCTGGTCCGCGGACTGCTGACCGGCCTGCCGCTCGCGCCGGCCGCGTGACACCCGGCGGCCGGTCCGGGGCGGACGCCCGCCCCGGACCGGCCGCCATCTGACGCACTCCCCGGCGACCTGACGGGTTCGGCCGGCGGCCTTTGTCGCCGGCCCCGTGCCCTCGGGAGCATCGGTTTGCGCGGGGAGGCCCGACACCTTCACGGAAGGGGCACGATCATGATCAGCACGGGTACCGCCAGGCACGGCCGGACGTCCGGCTCCATCGCCGTCCTGGGCACGGGCTCCTGCCTGCCCTCCCACGTCGTCGGCAACGACGAGGTGGGAGCCGCGGCCGGGGTCACCGACGAATGGATACGGCGCAAGACCGGGATAATCGCCAGGCGCCGGGCCAAGCCGGACGAGGCCACCTCGGACCTCGCCATCGCCGCCGGGCGGGCCGCGATGGAGGCCGCCGGCATCACCGCCGCCGACCTCTCGCTGATCGTCGTCGCCACCTCGACGCCCGACCAGCCGCAACCGCCCACCGCCAGCATCGTCGCCGACGGCCTGGGCGCCGGGCACGGCGCCGCCGCCTTCGACGTCAACGCGGTGTGCAGCGGCTTCGTGTTCGCCCTGAACACCGCCCAGCACGTGCTGGCGGGTTCCGACTCGCCCTACGCGCTGGTCATCGGCGCGGACGTCTACTCCCGCATCCTCGACCCGGCCGACCGGCGCACCGCCATCCTCTTCGGGGACGGCGCCGGCGCGGTCGTCCTCGGCCCCGCCCGCCCCGGGCGCGGTCTGCTGGCCTCCCGGCTGGCCGGCTTCGGCGCCGAACGCGACCTCATCGAGGTCCCCGCCGGCGGCAGCCGCCGGCCCACCACCCCCGAGACCCTGGCGGCCGGCCTCCAGTACTTCCACATGAACGGGCGCGGCGTACGCGACTTCGTCACCGATGTCGTCACCCCGGCCATCGGCGCCTTCGTCGACGACGCCGGCTTCACCCCCGCCGACATCGACCACTTCGTGCCGCACCAGGCCAACGGGCGGATGCTCGACGACCTGTCGGCCACGCTCGGCATCGGCGCCGGCCGCACGCACTTCACCTACGAGGACTTCGGCAACACCGGATCCGCCTCGGTCCCCGTCACCCTCGACCACGCGGCCCGCTCCGGGCGGCTGGCCGACGGCGACCTGGTGCTGCTCGCCGCATTCGGCGGCGGCATGGCCATGGGCCTGTCGCTGCTGCGCTGGCAGCACCCCCTGCCCACCCACACCGCACCCACCGGTTACACCCACACCACCCCCTTCTGCTGAGGAGACGGCGATGCAGGACGGCATCATGGACGCGTACCTCGACCGGATCGGCGCCACCCGCCCCGACCGCCCCGACCTGGCGGGCCTCCGTCACCTGATGGAGCGACACCTGCTGTCGGTGCCCTTCGAGAACCTCGACTACCACCTGGGCGAGGACATCTTCATGGACGAACGGGTCCTGGAGAAGATCGTCACCAAGAACCGCGGCGGCGGCTGCTACGAGGTCAACCCCGCCCTCTCGTTCCTGCTGACCTCGCTCGGATACGAGGTCGACATCCTGCCCGGCTGGGTGCACCGGCCCGGCGGGCTCCTGGGCCCCTTCCAGGGCCATCTGGCGCTGCGCGTCAAGGCCGACGGCCGCGACTGGCTGGTCGACGTCGGCTTCGGCCGCAACAGCCGCTTCCCGCTGGACCTTTCCTCCCGCGAGACCCAGCAGGACCCGCACGGCGAGTACCGCCTCCAGGACGCCGGAGACGGGGCCGTCGACGTGTACCTCAACGGCAACCCGCTCTACCGGGTCTCCGACCGGCCGGTGCGCATCGAGGACTTCGCGCCGACCCTGTGGTGGTACCGCACCTCGCCCGACTCCTCGTTCCTCCAGGCCCTGTTCTGCTCCATCCGCACCCCCGACGGCCTGGTCACCCTCAAGGGCAACACCCAGATGAGCAGGGTCGCCGGGAGCGAGCGGTCCAAGCACACGCTGGCGAGCGAGGAGGAGTCGTTCGAGGCGTACCGGACCCACTTCGGCATCAGCCTGGACAAGCTGCCCGAGGAGCCCGCCGGGGGCGTCACCGCCGGCGTGCGGACGGAATGAGCACGATGAGCGAGAACCTCACCGGCGCCGACGTCGACGTGCTCGTCGTCGGCGCCGGGCCGACCGGACTGCTGACCGCGGTGGAACTGATGCGCCGCGGCGTACGGGTGCGGGTGATCGACCGCAACCTGGAACCGTCGACCACCCCCAAGGCACTGTCCGTGTGGCCCCGCGCCCTGGACATCCTGGAGGACGCCGGACTCGCCGACGCGGTGCGCCGTGAGTCCGCCCGGATCGACCGGCTCAGCTACTTCTCCGAACGCACCCCGCTCGCCTCCTTCGCGCTGAGCGAGGACACCGCCTGCCGGGTGCTGCCCCAGCACGTGACCGAACGGCTGCTCGCCGAGCGGTTCGCCGGGCTCGGCGGCAAGGTCGAGCGCGGGGTGCGGCTGCTGGCCCTGGAAGGGGTCGACTTCGCGGGCGGCGTCGGCTCGGGCGACGGTGTCACCGCCGTCGTCGAGACCTCCGACGGCGGCCTCGACCGCATCCACGCCCCCTACGTGGTCGGCGCCGACGGTGCCGGCAGCGCGGTCCGCGGCCAGCTCGGCATCGGCTTCCAGGGCAGTACGTACGAGATGGCCTTCGCGCTCGTCGACGCCCGGATCGAGGGCGACCTGCCCGACGACGAGTGCCTCTTCTACCAGGCGCCCAGCGGGGCCCTGGTGGTCGTACCGATGCCGGGCGGCGTCCACCGCTTCCTCTCCGTCATGCCCCAGGGCCGCCGCGAGGTGTCCCTGGAGATGATGCGCGAGATCGTGGACGAGCGGGGCCCGCGCGGGGTGCGGCTGACCGAGGCGGTGTGGCAGGCGGTGTTCCGGGTGCACGCCCGGCACGCCTCCGACTTCGCCGTCGGCCGGGTCTTCCTGGCCGGTGACGCCGCGCACGTGCACAGCCCGGCCGGCGGCCAGGGCATGAACAACGGTCTCCAGGACGCCCAGAACCTGGCCTGGAAGCTGGCCGCCGTCGTGCACGGCACCTCACCCGCCTCCCTCCTCGCCACCTACGGCGCGGAACGCTCGGAGGCCACCCGGCAGATCGTCCGCGACACCGATCTCCAGACCCGGGCCTGGGTCGCGAACAGCCGGGCCAAGGTCGCGGCCCGGGACGCCGCGTTCAAACTGCTCGACCGCACCGGCGCCGTCTCGCGGTACTACACGCCGGTCATGGCCGGACGGCGGCTGGCCTACCCGCCGCAGCGCGACACCCAGCGCCCCTCCGGGTTCGCCGCCTGCCGGGTGCGGGGCCGCGTCCCGGGCGGACTCAAGGAGGGCGCCGTCTTCCCGCGGCGCCACGCCCTCGCGCACGGCGTCAGCGGACCCGGCACCGACCCGCAGGCCTGGACCCTGGTCCTGGCGCCCGCCTCGGACGCCTGGCGCGCCGAGGCCGGGCACGTCGCCGCCCGCTACGGCGAGCGGCTGCGCACGGTGGAGCTGCGGCGCCGCGAGGCCGCCTTCGCCACCGGCTGCCACAGCGCCGGCTACTGGCTGGTGCGCCCGGACGGGCACATCGCCGCCCACGGCCACCGGGCCGACCTCGGCCGCCTGGAGGCCGAACTGAGGGTGGCGCTGGTGGCGGAGCCCCACAGCTCCTGACGGCCGGTCGCGGCCCGCCCGGCGGACGGGCCGCGACCACCCCGCACACCCCCTCCGACCTGCGGAAACACGTACGTCCGCAGCGACTTGACGGATAACGGAGCGAGCCCTTCTGGCGGACATCGTGGATGCGTAATGTCCAGGACATGAAGCTGAGAGAGGGCGTGGAGTGGGCGGTGCACTGCTGCATCAACCTGTCCTGGATCTCCCCGGACCGGGCGGTGCCGGCGGCCAGACTGGCCGCGTTCCACGACCTGCCCACGGCCTACCTCAACAAGCAGATGAACGCCCTGGGACGCGTCGGCATCGTCGCCTCCCGCTCCGGCCCCCGCGGCGGCTTCCGCCTCGGCCGGGAACCCGAACGCATCACGCTGATGGACGTGGCGACGGCGATAGACGGCTCGGCACAGGCCTTCCTGTGCACGGGCATCCGCCACCACGGCCCGGCCGGCACCATCACGGGACCGGCCGCCGACCGCACCACCTGCACCGTGGCCCAGGCCTTCTCCACCGCTGAACTGGCCTGGCGGCGACAGCTCGCCGACCGTTCCATCGCCGAGCTCGCCGACACCGTACGGCGGGCCAACCCGGCCGCCCCGGACCAGGTACGCCGCTGGTTCGACCGACCCTGAACCACCTACCGCACAGATCCCGCACCGCTCCCGGAACCCCGTTCCGGAACCTCCCGACCTTCGGACCCCGTAGGGAAAGGCACAGTCATGCCGTCTTCGGCCACAGGCGTCGCCACCGAGACGCCCCGCCGGCGCACCGGACTCCTCCTGGCGCTGCTGGCGTTCGCCCAGCTCATCATCTCCATCGACTACAACATCGTCTACGTCGCACTGCCCGAGATCGGCGACGGACTCGGCTTCTCCGCCCAGAGCCTCCAGTGGGTGGTCAGCGCCTACGCGGTGGCCTTCGGCGGGTTCCTGCTGCTCGGCGGCCGGGCCTGCGACCTGTTCGGACCGCGCCGCATCTTCATCCTCGGACTCGCCCTGTACGGCGTGTCCTCCCTGGTCGGCGGACTGGCCACCGACCCGGGCGTGCTGATCGCGGCCCGCGCGGTGCAGGGCGTCGGCGGTGCCTTCCTCTTCCCGGCCACGCTCACCCTGGTCTCCACCAAGTTCGCCGAGGGCAAGGAGCGCAACCGCGCCTTCGCCGTGTGGGGCACCGCGGGCGGCTCCGGCATGATCCTGGGCTCGCTGCTCGGCGGCGTCCTCACCGAGGCGTTCGGCTGGGAGTCGGTCTTCTACGTCAACGTCCCGCTCGCCGCCGTCGCCATCGCCGTCGCCTTCCCGCTGATCGCCCGTGACCAGCTGGGCGGCTCCCGCCGCTCCTTCGACCTGGCCGGTGCGCTCACCTCCACGGTCGGCACCACCTCCGTCGTCTTCGCCCTGGTCCAGGGCCCGGAGTCGGGCTGGGGCTCGGCCGAGATCGTCGGCGCCTTCCTCGTCGGCGTGGCGCTGCTCGTCGCCTTCCTGCTCATCGAGAAGCGCAGCAGCGACCCGCTGATGCCGCTGCGCCTGTTCCGCAACCGCAACCTCAGCACCGGCGCCGGCGTCACCTTCTTCTACATGGCGACCTTCGGCACCCTGCTGTACTTCCTGACCGTCTACTTCCAGGGCGTGCACGGCTACAGCGCGCTGGAGACCGGCCTCGCCTTCCTCGTCCCGATGGTCGCCATCGCCATCGGCGCCCAGACGGCCGGCCGGCTGGCCACCAAGTACGGCCTGCGCGCCATCATGGTCGCCAGCCTCCTCGTGGGTCTCGTCGGCACCGTCGTCCTCGGCTTCTCCCTGGCCACCGACGCCTCCTACGTCGCCCTGATCCCGGGCATGGTCGTCATGGGCCTCGGCCAGGGCGCCGGCTACACGCTGATGTTCGGCGCCGCCACGGTCGGTGTCGACCCGATGGAGCAGGGCATCGCCTCCGGCTGGGCGTCCACCACCCAGCAGATCGGCGGCGCGGTCGGCCTCGCCATCCTGGTCGCCATCGCCAACTCCGGCCTGGAGGGTGCTCAGGGCGAGGCGCTGCGCGCCGCCACCACGGACGGCCTGCGCACCGCGGTCTTCATCGCCGCGGCCGGTATCGCGCTGACCGCCCTGGTCGCCCTCGGCCTGCGCAAGCCCGGCAAGCAGCCCGAGCCGGTCGCCCAGGGAGGTGCCACCGCCGCGACCGACGAGCCGCAGACCGCCCAGGTCTGATCCGCAGGACCCCGGCGCGCCCCCGACGGGCGCGCCGGTCACCGGACCCCCGTGCCGTACGTTCCCCCGCCGGCGCGGGGGTTCCGGCGTTTGTGCCCTCCGTCGTGCCGCCAAGCAACCATGTGCGCGGGCGACTTGATGCATTGACGTATCCCGCCTGGCCCGGCCGGCCCCCGGGCTCGCAGCATCGATGTATGTCGAAATCATCGGTGGTCGAGGTGCCCTCGGCCACGTCGGGAAACGCACCGTTCGCCGCCACCGTCGCGACCGTGTCCGTCATGGGCGTGCTCGTGGTCGGCCAGATGTACGTGACCATCCCGCTCATGCCGCAGCTCGCCGACGCCTGGAACGTGTCCACCGGCTCGGCCGCGGCCTCCACCACGGCGTTCGCCTTCGCCCACGCGGTCGGCTCGCTCGTCAGCGGCCCGCTCTCCACCCGCTTCGGGCGGCGCACGGTGATGGTCACCAGCGTCCTCGCCATGGCCGTCGTGACCGCCGTGCTGCCCCTGGTGGGCTCGCTGGTCCCCGGCGTCGGCCTGCGGGCGCTCCAGGGCCTGTTCGCGGGCTCCTTCATCCCCATGGCCTACGCCTACCTCAACGCCCGCTTCGAACCCCGCCGCGCCTCACTGGCGCTCACCGTCGTATCCGCCTGCATGGGCGCCACCGTGGTGATCGGCCAGGTCGAGGCCCAGCTCGTCGCCTCCCTGGCCGGCTGGGTCTGGGTGTTCTGGGGGACCGTACCCCTGCTGCTCGCCGGAGCCGCCGTCTCCTGGCGGGTCCTGCTGCCCGAGGGGCGGCAGGAGACCGGCCCGGCGGGGGAGCGGAGCCACTCCCCGCTCAGGGCCGCGCTGAGCCCGCGCGTGATCCCGCTGTACCTGGTCATCCTCGTCGGAGCGGGCAGTCTCACCGCCGCCTACACCGGCGTCCAGCTCTACGGGCCCGACGACGTGGCAGGCGGTGGCGCACCCCTGCTGGCCCTGCGCGCCAGCGCCCTGCCCGCCCTGCTGGGCGCCGTGCTGATCGCCCCGGCCCTGGCCCGGGTCCCCGCCTCCCGCCGGGCCGTGGCCGCGCTCGCGGTGACCGCCGCGGCGATGCTGGCCGCCGCCCTGGGCGGCAACGACGCCGTGACCCTCGGCGCCGCCCTGTTCGCCTTCATGGCGGGCTTCTCCACCCTCGGCCCCGCGCTCATCCAGTCGGTCGGCGCGCGGGCCGGCGCCGCCGCCCAGACCACCGCCATCGCCCTGTACGGCTTCACCCTGAACGTGGGCGCCGGAGCCGGGGCCCAAATCGCCGCGCTCTTCGACCGGTTCGGCGACCTCGCGCTGTTCCTGGCGCTCGCCCTGGCCGTCGCCACCCTGGGCGTCGCCCGCAGGTCCCGCACGACCTGATGCACTCGGCGGCGACGCGTTGTCCGGCCCCCGCGCCGCGGACCACCATGCGGACAGTCGTCCGAACGTCCGGCTCCGACAGCCACCCGATCCTCACACCACCCGTACGCCCAGGGAGCGCCTGACCATGACCAACGTCGCCGTCATCTACTACTCGTCCACCGGTTCCACCCACCGTCTCGCCCAGGCCGCCGCGTCGGCGGCGGCGGAGCAGGGCGCCGAGGTGCGGCTGCGCCGGGTGCCCGAGATCGCCGCCACCGGCCGTCCCGGCTCCCAGGAGCACGCCGCGGAGGTCGCCGGGATCCCCGAGGCCACCCTGGAGGACCTGGAGTGGGCCGATGCCGTGCTGCTGGGCTCGCCGGTCCACTTCGGGCTCGCCGCCCCGCAGTTGATGCAGTGGATCAACACGACCTCGTCGCTCTCCATCCACGGAAAGCTCCTCGACAAGGCCGTCTCGGCCTTCGCCTCGGGCTCCGCCGAGCACGGCGGCCAGGTGACGGCGATCCTCGCCCTGCACAACGCCATCTGCCACTGGGGCGCGGTCGTCGTCGCCACCGGCTCCGCCGACCCGGTGCTGTACGAGAAGAACAACGGGAACCCGTACGGCGCCAGCACCGTCGCGGGCGACCGGATCGGCTTCATCCACGAGGAGAACGCCGGCGCCATCGCCTACCAGACCCGCCGCACCATCCACGTCGCCGCCGCGCTCAAGGCCGCCCGCTCGGCGTCCGTGGCCGCCGCCTGACCGCACCCGCGCGAGAAGGGAGCCCTCTCATGGCAGTCATCGACCCGGCCCTCCTGCCGGACACGTTCGTCGCGGCCTTCAACGCCAAGGACCTCAACGCCATCGACCGGCTCTTCGAACCCGGGGCGGTCCGGGTGCTGCGGCCCGGCGAGGTGGTCGTCGGCGACGGCCGCCGCGCGGCGACCAGCAGCTTCCTGGCGCTCGGCGTGCCGATCGAGATCAGTCTGCGCCACTCCTACGTCTACGACGACACCGCGCTGCTGATCGGTGACTTCGTCATCGACGGCACCAAGCCGGACGGCGAGCGGGTGCACATCGAGGGCACCGCCACCGACGTGGCCCGGCGCGGCCCCGACGGCCTGTGGCGCTACATCATCGACAACCCGCCCGGCGTGGAGAAGGCCGACGGCTGAAGACCCCCGCAGCCCCGGTGAGGAGGTCACCTGACGGACTATTGAATACCGGTGGCCGCGCCCGCGCCGCCCGCACCAGTATGGGCAGCGCAACGCCGGCAACGGCACCCGAGCACCCAATCCAAGAGGGAGCGGTACGGCCATGACCAATGTCGCCATCGTCTATTACTCGGCCACCGGAAACATCCACAAGCTGGCTGTCGCCGCGGCCGAGGCGGCGGAGAAGGCGGGCGCCGAGGTCCGGTTGCGCCGGGTCGCGGAGATCACGGACGAGCCGCTCGCCCCGAACTACACCGAGTGGTCCGACGCCAACCGGGAACACGTCTCGGCCAGCCGGGACGTGCCCGTCGCCGCCATCGACGACCTCGACTGGGCGGACGCCGTGGTCTGGGGCACCCCGGGCCGCTACGGTCTGCTCGCCGGCCCGCTCAAGCACTTCATCGACCAGACCTTCGAACTGCACGCCCGGCGCGGCCTGATGAACAAGGCGATGTCCGCGTTCACCTCGACCGGCACGCCGCACGGCGGCCAGGAGTCCACCCTCCTGTCGCTGAGCAACGTGTTCTACCACTGGGGAGCCGTCATCGTGCCGCCCGGCGTGACCGACGACATCCTGCTCGCGCCGAGCAACGGCAACCCCTACGGGGTGAGCGCCACGTCGGGCCTCCAGGCCATCCCGGGGCATCTCGCGCAGAACGTCACCGACGACAACCTCGCCGCGGTCGGCTACCAGACCGTCCGCACCCTGAAGGTCGCCGAGGCGCTGAGGAAGGGCCTGGCCCAGGGCTGACCCACCGGTCCCCCGCGGGGGCCGGACCGCGCCGTGCCGGCGCGGTCCGGCCCCTTTTTCGTGGCCGAAATACAAGATGACGCATTTCCCTTTCCTTTCTTTCCGGGGGCGTCCCGAACGTGTGAACTTAGAGAGGGGAATTCCTGTTCCATGTGACGGTTCTCGGAGGAAGAGTCCTGATGTTTATGGTTCCGAAAAGCAAGAAGTTCCTCTATCTCGGGGTGATGTCCGAGCAGGCCGCGAAGAAGTACGGCGACACCCCGATCACGCTCGACCACGAGATGGACGCCTTTCCCGACACGGGCCGGAAGTTCACCGTCTCGGAATTCGCCGACCTGGTCGCCGCCACCGCCGACCGGCTGTGGGCGGCCGGCGTGCGCCCCAGCGAACCCGTGGCCGTGCACAAGACCTCCAGCTTCGACATCACCGTGCTGGCGTGCGCCGTGGCCCGCATAGGAGCCGTGCCGGCGATGCTCTCCCCGCACCTGGACGGGGAGACCGTGGGCAAGCTCCTGGAGCGGCTGGAGCGGCCCACCCTGCTCACCGACGAGGCCAAGCTCACCGGCACGCTCGCGGGGCTGCCGCTGGGCGAGCTGACCGCGCGGGTCGTCACCGCGACCGGCTCCCACCCGGACGCCGTCGCCCTCGCCGACCTCGCCGGCGCACCCGTGCGGCGGCCGGTGCTGCTCGCCCCCGACCAGCCCGCCCTGATGACCCACACCTCCGGGACCACCGGCGTCCCCAAGCTGGTGGTGCACTCGGCGCGTTCGCTGGGCGCCCGCGGCAGCTGGCAGGACAAGGTCGTCTCCTTCATCCGCAAGCGCGAGACGGTCGCCATGCACGTCTCCTACGTGCACTCGCGGATGTACCTGGGTCTCGCCGTGCTCCAGGCGCGCGGCATGCCGATGGTGTTCATGAACGACGCCACCCCGGCCCACGTGGCCGACATCCTCGCCGAGCACCGGCCGGGCGTGCTGGAGACCCACCCCAACTCGTTCCTGGAGTGGGAGGAGATGCTGGACGACCCGCGCCGGCCGATCTCCAACGTCAAGTACTTCAACAGCACCTTCGACGCCATCCACCCCAGCACCATGCACAAGTTCCTGCACGCCTCCGACCGCCGCAGCCCCGTCTTCCTCCAGGTGTACGGGCAGAGCGAGTGCGGGCCGCTGGCCGCGCGCACCTACCGGCGCCGCAACGCCCTGAAGGCCGACGGCCGGTGCCAGGGCTATCCCACGCCGTTCATGACCAGGTACCGGCTGGTCTCCCGCGGCGGACAGCGCCCCACCAAGGAGAACCCCGGTTACATCGACGTGGCGACCGCCGGGCGGGCCCTGACCTACTTCGGCGAGCAGGAGCGGTTCGACAAGCAGGTCGTCGGCGGCGAGTGGTGGCGCGGGGGAGACGTCGGCTACCGCACCAAGTGGGGCTGCCTGCACCTGCTCGACCGCGAGGTCGACGTGATCCCCGGCGTCGAGTCCACCCTGGAGGTCGAGGACGCGGTCCTCCACCGGCTGGACGAGCTGACCGAGCTGGTCGTCGTGCCGGGCCCGGACAAGAAGCCGGTGCCGGTGGTCTGCACCCGCGGCGACAAGCCGCTGGACGCCGCGCGCTGGCGGGCCGCGGTCGCCGACCAGCCGACCCTGGGCGAGCCCGTCCAGCGCCGGCTGTCCGAGCTGCCGCGCACCGCCACCGCGAAGATCCGGCGCCTGGAGCTGGCCCGTCAGCTCGCGGAGGAACTCGCCCCCGCCCAGTGACCCGCGCGTACCCCGTCCGCCGGACCCGCCTTTGAGCGGGTCCGGCGGAGGTGTGTCGCATCGATTTTCTCGATACGGCTTGGAAACCCGCATGCGGGTTTGTTCTTCTGGTGAGGGAGGACGGACCGACCGTTGTTGAAAGGGCTGACATGCCGAGTGACCGCATCCGTGTGGCTGTGATCCTGACGAGCGTACGCAAGGGCCGCTTCGGCCCCACGATCGCGAACTGGTTCGTCGGCACCGCCGACCAGCGCGACGACGTCGAGGTCGACCTGATCGACCTGGCGGACTTCCCCCTGCCCACCGCTCTGACCGACGAGCCCTCGCCCGAGGTCGCCGAGGTGCTCGCCGCCTTCTCGGCCCGCCTGCACGGCGCCGACGGCTTCGTGGTCGTGACCCCGGAGTACAACCACAGCTTCCCGGCCTCGCTGAAGGCCGCCGTGGACTGGACCCAGAACGAGTGGCACGCCAAGCCGGTCGGCTTCGTCGGCTACGGCGGTCTCGCCGGCGGCCTGCGCGCCGTCCAGCAGCTGCGCCACATCTTCAACGAGCTGCACGCCGTCACCGTTCGGGACGCCGTCAGCTTCCACGGCCCCTGGGCGCAGTTCGACGCGGAGGGCCACCTCAACGACGGCGCCGACGCCGAGGCCGCGGCCAAGGTCCTCTGGGACAAGCTGACCTGGTGGGCGCAGGCCACCAAGGAGGCGCGGGCCAAGCGCCCGTACGACAACTGACGGGCGGGCCCGGCACGCACCGGGCCCCGCCCGCTCCGGCCACCGCCGCGCGCAGCGCTCCCCATCCCGGGGCGCCGCCGCGCCCGCCGTCCGTCCGCGCCCCCATCCCCGGCGCGGCCCCGGCCGGCCACCGACCACCCCCGTACCGCGGACCGCGCCCCATCCCCCCGCGCGGTCCGCGCAAGACCCCGCCGGGCTCCCGGCCCCTCACGCACCCGGGGGCCCGGCGAGGTCTGAGGGGGCGCACCACTTCGGACGCGTGCACCGGCGCACCGAACGAGGGCTCGTACGCCGGTGCACGACAGCAGCGGGGTCCGGCACGACAGGGACGGGTTGCCGGGCCCCGCTCAACCGGCCGCGGCCGGACGGCCACGCCCGCACAGGCGACGAACCGTCCGGCCGCAGGCCGTCCACTCAACTCCGCGGTGTCAGCAGCTCCTCGGGAGAGGCGGGCAGTTCGCGGCCGGTCAGGGACCGCAGCGTCGGGTAGGCGCTGGTGTCGCCGGCCAGGACCCCGCCGAGCAGTGTCCGGCCGTCCGCGGCCAGCACCACCTTGGCGTAGACCCCGGCCCGCCGGTCCTCGTGGACGTACTCCACCGCTCCCGGCTCGCGGGCGTGGGCGTCGCCGAAACCGGCCATCCGCACGCCCAGCAGCTTGAGTTCGGCGGAGGCGTCCGCGCCCGGAAACGGGCCGGCCGCGGTGCCGAGCAACTGCCCGGCCACGGTCTCGGCCATCCGGAAACCGGGAGCCGCCAGCCCGTGGCAGCGGCCCTCGACGGCCGCGCACTCACCGACGGCGTACACCCGCTCGTCCGCCGTGCGGCACCACGAGTCGACGAGGAAGCCGCCCCGCTCGCCGCGTGCCAGACCAGCCGGCCCGGCCAGTTCGTCGCGCGGCCGGACCCCGGCGGCGAAGACGACGAGGGCGGCCTCCAGGGCCGTGCCGTCGGCCAGCTCGACCCGGTCCACCCGGCCGTCCGGTCCCGCGCCGACCGCGCCGAGCCGGGACGAGCAGTGCACCCGCACACCGAGCCGGCCGACCGCCTCGGCCAGGAACCGGCCACCGCCCTCGTCGATCTGCTGGGCCATCAGCCACGGCGCCAGTTCCACCACGCGGGGCCGCATCCCGAGCGACCGCAGGCCGCCGGCGGCCTCCAGGCCGAGCAGCCCGCCGCCGACCACGACCGCGGGCCGCCCCGGCACGGCCGCCGCGCGGATCGCGTCGACGTCCTCCACCGTCCGGTAGACGAAGCACCCCGGCAGGTCGTGGCCGTCCACCGGCGGTACGAACGGCCGCGAACCGGTGGCGAACACCAGCGCGTCGTAGCCGATCACCGTGCCGTCGTCGCAGGTCACGGTCCGCGCCGCCCGGTTCACACCGGTGACCGTGGTGCCGGGCCGCAGCTCGAGGCGCGGGTCGGCCGTCACCTCCGGCCCGGCCAGAGCCAGGTCCTCGGGCGTGGCACCGCCGAGCAGCGAGGAGAGTGCCACCCGGTCGTAGGCGGCCCGGGGTTCCTCGCCGACCACGACCAGCCGCCAGCGCCCCTCCGGGTCCCCGGCCAGCATCTCCTCGACCAGCCGGGCCGCCGCCATGCCGTAACCGGCCACCACCAACGTGCGTGTCCTCACCGTGTCCCTCCCTCGGCCGGGTCGGCCGGCCGGCCGAGCGCCGCGCACAGCTCCCGCACGACGGGGCCGCAACTGCCGCACCCCGTCGTCGCGCGCGTGGCCGCGGCCAGTGCCGCCGCGTCCCGGGCGCCGCCGTGCCAGGCGTCCTTCAGTGTCTTCCTGGTGACGTTGTTGCAGTGGCAGACCACGGTGTCCTCCGGCGGTTCCCCGCCGCCCGTGTAGGTGCCGTCGGCGCCGGTCAGCAGGGCCAGCAGGTCGGCCGGGACGGGGGCGTCCCGGGCGTGCAGCAGGGTTACCGCGGCGACCGCCCGCGCCGAGCCGGCGACCACGCCGTGGCGGATCCGGCCCTCGCGCAGCACCAGCCGGGCGTACCGGCCCCGCGCCGGGTCCCGCAGCGTCACGGTCCTGTCGCCCTCCGCGCCGTCCCGGCCGGGCGGCAGCACGACGAGGTCCCTGCCGGGCAGGCGCGGGCGCAGCGCGTGCCGTCCGGCCCGGTGGACGGTGTCCTCGCCCGTGAGGATCCGGGCCAGCGTGTCCGCCTGCTCCCAGGCCCCGAGCACGGTCGCGCCGGGCGTGCCGTCCTGTTCGGCGCAGTCGCCGATGGCGTGGACGTGCGGGTCGGCGGTCCGCAGCCGGGCGTCCACGAGGACCCCCTCGCCCACCGGCAGCCCGGCGGCCCGCGCCAGCCGCGTCTCCGGCTCGGTGCCGGCGCACACCAGCACGGTGCCCGCCGCCAGGACCTCGCCGTCGTCCAGGACGACCTTGCCGGGCGCGTACTCGGCGGCCCGCCGGCCCAGCCGCAGGGTGACCCCCCGCTCGGCCAGCCACTGCGCCACGACGGCGCCGCCGGCCGCGTCCAGGTGCCGGTCCATCGGGTGTGCCGCGGGGTGCGCAAGCACCACCTCGTGCCCGGCCCGGCGCAGCGCCAGCGCCGCCTCCACCCCGCGCGTACCGCCGCCGACGACCACGACCGGCCCCTCGGACAGCGGACGGCAGTCGGCCGCCGCGCGCAGGAGGCGCACCCCCTCCGCGAGCCGGCCGTGCCGGTCGGTGAGCCCCGGCACGGCGGGCACCCGGGCCCGGGCGCCGGTGGCCAGGACGAGGGTGCCGTAGGGTAGTTCGCGGCCGTCCGCGGTGCGCACCGTGCGCAGCGCCCGGTCGACGCCGGTCACCCGCACCCCGGTCAGCAGCCGCACCGGCCCCGGCAGCGCCGGCAGCGCGAGCCGTTCGCTCTCCAGCGAACCGTCCAGCACCGAGCCCAGCAGCGCCCGGTGGTACGGGGCACGCGGTTCGGCGCCCACCACGGTGATCCCGCCGCCGTGGCCGTGGCGGACCAGGCGCTCGGCCAGGCGGTGCGCGGCCGGGCCGCCGCCCACGATCAGGACCCCGCTCACGACCGCTCACCCACCGGCGTCACGCGCACCGCGGACACCTTGAACTCCGGCATGCGGCTGCGCGGGTCGAGCGCGTCCCCGGTGAACAGGTTGGCGCGGGCCGCGCCCGGATAGTGGAACGGCACGAACACCGTGTCCTCGCGCGCGGTGCGGGTCACCCGGACCCGGGCCCGGGTGCTCCCGTGCACCGACTCCACCTCGGCGAGCGCCCCGTCGGACAGGCCCAGGCGCCGGGCGGTGTCGGGGTGGACCTCGACGAACGCCTCCGGCGCCGCCTCGGCCAGCTCCGGCACCCGGCGGGTCTGCGCGCCCGACTGGTACTGGGCGAGCACCCGGCCGGTCGTCCCGTACAGCGGGAACCCGGCGTCGGGCTCGCGGGCGGGCGGCCGGTGCTCGACGGCCGCGAACCGGGCCCGGCCGTCCGGATGGGCGAACCGGTCCAGGAACGCCCTGGGCGTGCCCGGATGGTCGCCGCCGGGCACGGCCGGGCACGGCCAGTGCAGCGCCTCCCCGGCGTCGAGCCGCGCGTAGCTGATCCCGGAGTAGTCCGCCGGGGCGCCCGCCGAGGCCCGGCGCAGCTCGTCGAAGACCTCCCGGGGCCGCACCGGGAAGCGCTCGGGGGGCTGGCCGAGCCGGACCGCGAGGGCGTGCAGCAGCTCCAGGTCGGTGCGGACCCCCGGCGGCGGACTCAGGTGGGCGCGCCGGCGCAGCACCCGGCCCTCGAGACCGGTGAGCGTGCCCTCCTCCTCGGCCCACTGCGCCACCGGCAGCACCACGTCCGCAAGCGCCGCCGTCTCGGACGGCACGAAGTCGGCCACCACCAGCAGGTCCAACGCGGACAGACGCTCGGTGACATGGGCGGCCCGGGGTGCGGAGACCACCGGGTTCGAGCCGAACACCAGCAGCGCGCGCGGTCCCTCGGGGGTGCCGAGGGAGTCCAGGAGTTCGTAGGCGCTGGGCCCGGGTCCCGGCAACGCGTCCGGGTCGACGCCCCACACGGACGCCACGTGCGCGCGGTCCGCGGGGTCGGTCAGCGAACGGTAGCCGGGGAGCTGGTCGGCCTTCTGGCCCATCTCCCGGCCGCCCTGACCGTTGCCCTGCCCGGTCAGGGTGCCGAAGCCGCTGCCCGCCCGGCCCGGCAGACCGAGCGCCAGCGCCAGGCCGATGAAGGCGGCGACGGTGTCGGAGCCCTTGCTGTGCTGTTCCGCGCCCCGCCCGGTCAGGACGTGGGCGCGGCGGGCCCCGGCGAGCATCCGCACCGCTCGGCGCATATCCGCCACCGGCACCCCGGTGACCGCCTCGACGCGCTCCGGCCACCAGGCGGCGCAGCTTTCCCAGGCCGCCTCGAAACCGGTGGTGCGGGCGGCCACGTACTCCTTGTCCACCAGCCCCTCGGTGACCGCCAGGTGGAGCAGGCCGAGGGCGAGGGCGAGGTCGGAGCCGGGGACCGGCTGGAGGTGCAGCGCGGCACGCTCGGCGGTCCGGGTGCGGCGCGGATCGACGACGACGAGGTCCGCCCGCTCCAGGTGGCGCATCAGCGGCGGCATGGTCTCCGCCGGGTTGGCGCCGGCCAGCAGCACCACGTCGGAGTCGTCCAGGTCGGTCACCGGGAACGGCAGCCCCCGGTCCAGGCCGAAGGCCGCGACCGTCGCGGCGGCGGCGGAGGACATGCAGAACCGGCCGTTGTAGTCGATCCGGCTGGTGCCCAGCGCGACCCGCGCGAACTTGCCCAGCGTGTACGCCTTCTCGTTGGTCAGCCCGCCGCCGCCGAACACCGCGACCGCGTCGGCGCCGTACCGCTCCCGGGTCCGGCGCAGCCGCCCGGCGACCAGGTCGAGCGCGGCGTCCCAGGAGGCCGGCGCGAGCACGCCGTCGGCGCCGCGCACCAGCGGGGTCAGCAGCCGCCCCGGGGTGTCGAGCAGGGCGGGCGCGGTCCACCCCTTCTGGCACAGACCGCCCCGGTTGACGGGGAAGTCCGGCGAGGGACGCACCCCCACCCGGCCCGGTCCGCCGGACAGCTCGGTGGAGCACTGGAGCGCGCAGTACGGGCAGTGCGTCGTCGTCTCCGGCACGTCCGCCGGGATTCGCGGGCCGCGCCCGCCCGCCTCACCGGACATGGGAGGACCGCACTCGGGCCGAGCCCGGCAGGGCACCGGCCGCGCCCGCGCCGCGCAGGTACACCACGCGGATCAGCACCGCGCAGAGCCCGTAGAAGCCGAGGAAGGCGTAGAACGCGGGCTCCCCGGTGCCCAGTTCGCCGTACGAGGAGCGGAACGCCAGGTTGATGGCGACGCCGCCGAGCGCGCCCACCGCCCCCGCGATGCCGATGACCGCCCCCGACAGCCGGCGCGAGCGGGCGAAGGCCGCGGCGGCGTCCCGCCCGGAGGTGACGGCCTCCTCCGCCTGCCGGGCGAACACCGCGGGAATCATCTTGTACGTCGAGCCGTTGCCGACCCCGCTCATCACGAACAGCGCGGTGAAACCGGCCACGAACAGCGCGAAGGAATCGCTGCGGGTGGCGACCAGCAGCACCCCGATCCCGCCCGCCATCCCGGCGAACGCCCACAGCGTCACCCGCGCCCCGCCCCACCGGTCGGCGACCCGGCCGCCCAGCGGACGTGCCACCGAGCCGAGCAGCGGCCCGAGGAAGGTGAACGAGGCCGCCTCCAGGGGCGACGAGCCGAACTGGTTCTGCAGCACCAGGCCGAAGGCGAACCCGAAGCCGATGAAGGAGCCGAAGGTGCCGATGTACAGCAGCGAGATCCACCAGGTGTGGGGATTGGCGGCGGCCTCGCGCTGCGCGCCCGGCTCGGTGCGGATCACGGCCACGTTGTCCATCCGCAGCGCGGCCAGCACCGACACCAGCGCGATCAACGGCAGGTAGCAGGCGGCCACGTAGGCGGGGTGGGTGTCGCCGAACGCCGAGATCACCAGCAGACCGAGCAACTGCACCGCGGCCACGCCCAGGTTGCCGCCGCCCGCGTTCAGGCCGAGCGCCCAACCCTGGTGGCGCTGCGGGTAGAAGGCGGTGATGTTCCTCATCGAGGAGGCGAAGTTGCCGCCGCCCGCCCCGGCCAGCGCGCCGATCACCAGGAACACCCACAGCGGGGTGCCGGGCCGCTGCACGAAGTACGTCGTCAGCCCGGTCGGCACCAGCAGCACCAGCGAGGCGAACACGGTCCAGTTGCGGCCCCCGAAGCGGGTCACCGCCCGGCTGTAGGGCAGCCGCAGCAGCGCGCCCGACAGCGTGGGCACCACCACCATGAGGAACTTCTCGTCCGGTGCGAAGTCCAGCCCGATCCTCGGCGACATGAACAGCACCAGGACCGACCACATGCTCCACACCGAGATACCGATGTGCTCGGCGGCCATCGACAGCACGAGGTTGCGCCGGGCGACGCGGCGTCCACCGCGCTCCCACCGCTGCTCGTGCTCGGGATCCCAGTTCTCGATCCACCGCCCTCGGGCGGCACCTGCGCGGGTCATCTTCTCCTCGGCTTTCCGGGGCGTCGAGCCGTGGCCCGGCGGGTCCGGGCGACGGCTTGCGGGGGGGCGGGGGGTCAGGACCGCAGGGCACGGTCCACCAGGGCGGTCGCGGCGCCGGTGTACCCGGCCGGGTCGCACAGCGCGGGCAGTGCGCCCGCCACCTCGGGCGGCAGTCCGGGCATCTCGCCCAGCACCTCGGCCAGCGGGCGGCCCGTCTCCCCGGCCTCCCGCGCGGCCTCCGTCAGCAGAGTGCGGGCGCGGGCTCTGCCGAGCACCGGGGCGAGCCGCGCGGCCACCCGCTCCGAGACGACCTGACTGGACGTCAGGTCGAGATTGGCGCGCACGCGCCCGGTACGGACCTGCAGGCCCTCGGCGAGTTCGGCCGCGGTGCGGGCCGCGCCGCCGGACAGCCGCAGGCACTCCCGCAGCAACTGCCACTCGGCGTGCCACGCCCCCGCGGACCGTTCGTCCTCGGAGACCAGGCACCCGGTCAGCGCCGCGGCGAGCGCCGGCACCTGGAGCGCCGCGGCACGCACCATGGTCGCCAGCACCGGATTGCGCTTGTGCGGCATCGCCGAGGAACCGCCGCGCCCCGGACCGCCCGGCTCCGCGACCTCCCCGATCTCGGTACGCGCCAGCGACTGCACGTCGACCGCGAACTTGCCGAGCGCGCCCGCCGTGAAGGCGAGCGCGGACGCCAGATCGGCGACCGGGGTGCGCAGCGCGTGCCAGGGCAGCACCGGCACGGCGAGCCCCGTCTCGGCGGCGAACGCCTCGGCCAGCTCCGCGGCGTACCCGTCCGGGGCGGGCTGCGGTCCGTCCGCCGCGTACTCCAGATAACCGGCCAGGGTGCCGGCCGCCCCGCCCAGGGAGACGGGGAGCCCGCCCTCCTGGATCCGGGCCAGCCGGGCGTCGGCGTCCAGGACCAGTGCCCGCCAGCCCGCCGCCCGCAGCCCGAACGTCGTCGGGACCGCGTGCAGGGCCAGGGTCCGGGCCACCGCGAGGGTGCCCCGGTGCCGCCCGGCCAGCGCCGCCAGCGCCCCGGCCGTGCGCGCGAGGTCCGCCCGCACCAGCGCGAGGGCCCGGCGGGCCACCAGCATGGCGCCGGTGTCGAAGACGTCCTGGCTGGTGGAGCCCTGGTGCACGTACTCCGCCGCCGACGGGTCCGCCTCGGCCACCACCGCCGTGAACGCCTTCACCAGGCCCACCACCGGGTTGGCGGTCTCCCGGGCGGCCAGCGCCAGGGCACGTGCGTCGAGGCGATCGGCGTCGGCGGCCCGGGTGATGGCCTCGGCCGCCTCCTTCGGCACTCTCCCCAGCGACGCCTGGGCCCGGGCCAGCGCCGCCTCCGCGTCCAGCATGGCCTGGAGCCAGGCCCGGTCGCCGGTGGCCGCCTCGACCGGCGACCCGGCCCGCACCGGCGACAGCAGCCCGTCGTCGGCCCAGGACGGCGAGGGGCTCACACGATCACCCCGTCGGGCAGGCCGGTGTCCGCGTCCACCGGCCGTACCCCGTCGGGCACCCGGGCCACCGGCGGCAGCTCCAGCACCGTGCGGGCAATGGCGTCGGAGTCGCCCAGGGTCACCGAGTCCACCCCGGGGCGGATGCCGGCCGCGGTCACCCAGTGCACCGACTCCGTCGGCACCCCGTAGGCGAAGCGCCGCGGGTGGGCCCGCCCCCGGCCGTCGAGGAGCCGGTAGGGGCGCTCGGTGACCGCCAGACCGCCGGTCTCGTAGTCACCGCCGCCCGCGCCCGCGATCCGGAACGGCGCGGCCTGGTCGGTGTCGAGCAGGTGCCGCAGCAGCGGGTCGTCGGTGCGCCGCAGGTCCGGCTCCGGCAGCCGGGCCTCCACCAGCGCGGAGGCCGCCACCGGTTCGCCCGGCACCGACGCCGAGTGCGCGATGAACAACTGGGCCGTGGTGTCGATACGCACCTGGGTGCCCGGACCCGTCACCGTCAGCACGCCGGCCTCGATCAGCGCGATCATCTCCTCGATCCGGGAGGCCGGCGGTCCGATCGACAGGAACGCGTTGAGCGGCGTGTACCAGCCCTCCAGGTCGTCGCGGTGCGAACCGCCCTCCAGGCCGCCGTGGTCGACCGCGAGCCGGATCTCGTTGCGCAGGTCGCGCAGCACGTCCAGGGCCGCCTTTAGCGGGCCGCTGACATTGCCCCGCCGGGACTCGGCGACGTCCTTGCGCAGGTAGTCCAGCAGCCAGCCGGTGAAGTCGGCGCGGTCGGCGAAGACGCGGTCGCCGTAGGGCCGCGACAGCCGCTCCCAGTCCCAGCGCTCGTCGGCCGCGATGCCGAACGAGTCCAGCACGGCCGCCGTGTCGGCGCCCGCCGCCAGGTACCGCTCGGCCAGTTTCTCGCCGCGCTCCCGCTCGCCGCGCGCGGCCAGCAGCGCCCGGTAGTAGACGCTCTGCACCTCGCGGGAGATCAGCGGCCACAGGTCGGTGCCGAAGTTCACCGGAGCGCCGGCGACCGCGCGCTCGCGGAGCGTGGCGATGTACTCGGGGGTGAGCAGCCGCGGGAAGTACCGCCCGGTGGCGCCCTTCTCGTTCTCGCCTCGCGCGTGGTAGGGGACGCCGCGGCGGGAGAACGCGAACAGCTTCGGCTCGCTGCCCGAGCGCCGGTACACCAGCCCGCCCTCGGCACGGCGCTCGAACCGGCCGCCGCGGCCCAGCGTGAACAGGGCCATGTGGTCGAAGAAGTTGAGGCCCAGACCGCGCAGCAGCACGTTCTGGCCCGGTTCGATGCCGCTGAGGTCCAGGTCGGCGGGGTTGGCCGGGGTGACGTAGGTCAGGTGGTGGATGCGGGCCAGGCTCGCGGTGCGGGCCTCGCGCGCCGACAGCCGGGCGGGTACGTGGCCCTGCGCCATGATGATGGCGTCCAGGTCGTTGAGCCGGGTGCCGTTCTCCAGGCGGATGCCCTGCGGGCCGCCCGGCACGCCGTGGGTGTCGGCCGCCGCGACCGCGCGCGAACGGTGCACCAGCACCTCGACGTGGGCGGGCGCGGACCCGGTGATGCGCTCGAAGCAGTCCTTCAGGTAGCGGCCGTAGAAGGCGCGCGTCGGGTAGGAGTCGGGGCCCAGCCGCCCGGCCTCGGCCAGGGTGGTGGCGTCGTGCCGCGTGGGATCGCCCAGCAGCGCCAGCGTCTGCGCCCACTCGTAGAGGCTCGGACCCGGCTCGATGGGGCCGTCGATGCCCGCGCTGTCGTCGGTGAAGACGGTGATCTGCGAGGCCACGGTGTTCATCAGCAGGTGCTGCGACTGCTCCGCGCGCCACACGGTGCCCGCGCCAGGCGCCGAGGGGTCGACGACGTGGACCGTGACCTTGCTGTGGGCGGGGGAGCGGCGCTCGTTGGCCAGCAGCCGCTCAAGCACCGACAGCCCGCGGGGGCCGGCACCGATGATGCAGACCTCGAGGGTGCTGTTCATCTGGGTGGAATCCGTTTCTGGGCGGGGGGACCGGCGGCCGGGTAAGGGGGCGGCCGCCGGTCCCGGGGCGGGAAGGGGGCGGGAACGGGCGCGGCGGTGCGGGTCAGCCGGCCGGGGCGTCCGTGATCAGACGCGCCAGCTCCAGGCGCTTGATCTTGGTGGTGGCGGTCTGCGGGAGGTCCTCCAGCCGCCACTGCACGGGCGCGCCGAGCGCCGGCAGGTCCACGACCGCGGACTTCCAGGCCAGTTCGTCCAGTGGCGCGTCGTCCTGCGTGCACACCACCGGCACCGCGCGGCCGTCCGGGCCGGGGATGACGATGACCTCGACCAGCTCCGGCAGCCGGGTGAACAGCTTGTCCTCGATCTCCAGGGTGGACTGCACCCCGGGGATCTCGTCCACCTCGCGGTCCAGCAGGTGCAGGCAGCCGAACCGGGTCCGGAAGCCCAGGTCGCCCATGCGCCACCAGCCGTCGTTGACCTGCTTCTGCCAGCGTCCGTGCTCCCCGAGGTAGGTGACGATCCGCCCGTCGCTGCGGACCTCGATGAAACCGGGATTCTCCTTGGAGACCGGCGCGCCGTTGCGGCTGACCACCCGCACCCCGGTCATGCCGGGGAACGGCACACCCACGCAGCGGCCGTTGAAGTCGGTGCCGTCCTTCAGGGAGTAGGTGCGCGCGGCGATCGGGCCGACCTCGCTCTGGCCGTACGCCTGCGCGAACCGCCGGCCCTTGCGGCGGGACCCCTTCAGCAGGGTGTTCACCGTGCGCGGGTGGATGGCGTCGAAGGTGCTGGAGAAGTACTTCACGTTGGCCAGCGGCCCGCGCGGATCGTCGGCCAGCACCTCCCAGCGCAGGAAGCTGTTGGGGTGGGCCTCGATGAACCCGGGCGGCACCTGCGCGAAGAGGTCACCGACGGTCGCCGGATCGTCGTCCCGCAGCACGATCAGCGGGTGGCCCTGGAGGATCGCGATGGGCATCGCCGTGAACATCCGCGAGTGCACGAACGACACGTGCACCGCGACGGGTTCGCTGCGGCGCACCGCGCTCTTCACGACGGTGGCCTGCGGGCGGTAGCGGGCCTGGAAGCTCATGCCGGTGTGCACGGCCAGCTTCGGCGTGCCGGTGGTGCCGGAGGTGTGGGTGATGAGCGTGGGGTGGTCGATGGGCATCGGCACCGCCGGCACCCGCTCGACACCGGCCAGCGAGGCGAACGAGACGGCTCCCTCGTGCTCGCCGGAGGCGAGGAGCACCTCGCGGGAGAGGTCGAAGACCTCGGCGGGCAGGTGGTGGTCGAGCTTGTCCCGGTCGGTGACCAGGAACGGGCGGCCGACCCGGCGGATCAGCTCGGCGACGGTGGCGCCGTCCAACTGCGGGGACAGCAGCACCGGGATGGCGCCGGTGCGGGCGACGGCACAGGCGAGGAGGGAGATGTCGAAGCCGTCGCTCTTGTGCACCACCACGTGGTCGCCGGGCCGTGCGCCGACCGACCACAGGCGGGAGGCGAAGTCGTCCACCAGGTCGGCCAGTTCGGTCAGCGTCGCGCGCCGTCCGAGCTGCGGGGCGATGTCGAGGTCGTGGTCGAGGATCACGAGATTCGCCGGATGCCTGGCGGCGGCCCGGTCGAAAAGCGTGCCGAGTCGAATTCCCTTGCTTCCTATTCGCTGGAGAAACATGTAACCGATCTCTCGTCCATGGCTGTGGAATCCTGAGGGGAGTGCGAATTGCTCAACTTCACGCCGGTGCGGGCGGACCGTGCCGGGCGGGGCCCGGAACGCGGGTCAGTCGGCCTCGATGACGGCCTTGATCCGGGCCAGCGTGTCGTCGAGGTCCTGGGCGAGCTTGGCGGTCCAGTCCACGACGAACCGCTTGCGGCCGTCCTCGTCGAGGTCCGCGACGATCTTGTGGATGCCGGCCGTCGCCTTGCCCATGCGGAAGTGGTGGATGAGCCAGGAGGTGCCGTCGCCGGCGTCCTCGATGTCGAAGCCCCACACGGATTCCTGGTCCTCACGGGCGTGCGTGAGCATCATCCAGCGGAAGGTCCGGCCGGGTTCGGCGGCCACCACGCGGGCCTCGGTGTACCAGGTGCCGCGCACCAGCGGGGCCCAGCCGACGACGTCCTCGCTGCGCAGGTTCTCGCCGCGGAAGACCGAACCGACGGCCGAGGGCGCGCCCTCGATCCACTCGCCGCCCATGCACTCGGGGCTCCACTCCTTGGAGCGGGCCAGGTCGCTGACGACGGAGTAGATCTTTTCCGGGGACGCCGCGACGCGAATGCGGGCGTCGAGTTCGAAGAGCGGGGAATTGTCGATGATGGTTTCTGTGTTGGCGGTCATGGCGGCAATACTGCCGACGGGCCGGGAAAGCCTGCAATCGAGCCGTTCGGGGTACGTCAAGTTCAATTCCGGCCCCGGCGACGAAAGTCGCGCCGGGCACCGGCCGGGTGCCGGAGGAATTCGGGGCGGGCGAATGCCGGGTAATCGAGTCCGGGCGGAAAGGGATGCGCGCCGGGGCGGGCTCCGCGAGACGGCCTGCCTCGCGGAGCCCGCCCCCGGCGTCGCCGTACGGGGCTGACGTCGTCGTACGGGGCTGACGTCGCGTACGGGCGTGGCGGTGCGCTCTCAGTCGCGTACGGGCGTGAGGCCGCGTACGGGCGTGGCGCGCTCTCAGTCGCGTACGCGCAGCACGAGTTTGCCGGTGACCTTGCCCTCGTCCAGCCGGCGGTGCGCCTCGGCCGCCTCGGCGAGCGGCAGCACCTCGGTGGCGCGGGGCCGCAGCCGACCCGCCGCCAGCAGACCGCCGATGCCGCGGGCCGCGTCGGCGAGGTGCGCCGTGTCCGCGTGCGAGATGGCGAAGCCGCGCACCGAGCGGTCCCTCAGGTACAGGGCGCCCACCGGCAGCACCGGCCGGGTGCGCAGACCGGCCAGGACCACGATCCGGCCCCGGCCGGCCAGCAACTCCACCGCCGTCTCCAGGTCGTTGCGCCCGGAGGTGTCCACATGGACGTCCACACCGTCCGGGGCGGCGGCCCGGATCAGTCCGGGGACGTCGTCCGCGCGGTAGTCCACGACCGTGTCGGCGCCCAGGGAGCGGACGTACTCCGCGTCGCGTGCGGCGGCGACCGCGACGACGCGCGCACCGGCGTGGACCGCCATCGTCACCAGGGCGCTGCCCACGTTGCCGGCGGCGCCGAGCACCGCGACGGTCTCACCGGCCCGGAGCCCGCCGTGCGTGAACAGCGCCAGGTGCGCGGTCGCGGCCGGGTGGGCGAGGGCCACGGCGTCGACCGGATCGACACCGTCGGGCAGGTGGTAGAGCCGGTCCACGGGGACCACCGCCCGCTCGGCGGCGGCGCCCTGGCGGCCGTCGTGGCCGAGGCTGTTGGACCAGACCCGGTCGCCGACGCGGAAGCGGGTGGCCGCGGCACCGGCCGCGACGACGGTCCCGACCAGGTCGCGGCCGATGACGAAGGGGAACTCCACCGGGGTGCGCCAGGCGCCTGAGCGCACGAAGGTGTCGACATGGTTGACGGCGCTCACCTCGACGTCGACCAGCACATCGTGCGGGCCCGGCGCGGGCGGCGGCAGCTCCCCGATCCGTATGAGGTCGGGGGAGCCGAGCTGGGTGATGTAGGCGGCACGCATGTTCACGGAGTCTGGCACCCGGGCGGGCCCCGGCGGCCGGGACGGCGGCGAACGGGGGCCAGGGTGTGTCAGGTCGGGGCCCGGGTGTGTCAACTTGGAGTGCGACGGGGGCCGTTCCCGGCTCGCGGCGCGGTCGGCGTGGGACGCCGCGGGCGCGGTCCGTGCCCGGCGGTGTGTCAACTCCGCACCGTCCGTCGGCCCCCGCGCTCCTACGCTGCCGCTCATGTCTCTCCCACCGCCCACGGACGTCACGCCGGGCGACCGGCGGATGGCCGCCCACGTACGGCCGCTGGTCCTGGCCCTGCGGCCCGCGCTCACCGAGGCCGAGTTCGACCGGTTCGCCGTCGAGGCGCACGCACAGGGACTGGTCTTCACCGCCGCGTACGACGAGCACGGCCACTGCGTGGCGGTGGCCACCCACCGCGTCCTGGCGACCAGCCGGGGCCGCGTCCTGTTCGTCGACGACCTCGTCACCGACCCCGCCCACCGCTCCGCCGGCGTCGGGGCCCGCCTGTTCGCCCACCTCGCCGCCCGCGCCCGCGACGCCCACTGCACACGCGTGGAACTGGACTCCGGCGTCACCAACCACCTCGCCCACCGCTTCTACCACGCTCGCCGCATGCGCGTCACGGCCCTGCACCTCGCCCTGGACGTCGCCGACGGATGAGCGCCTTTGCCGCGCCTTGGCCGGACCTCGACCACGCGCGCCGATCGTCGGCACGGCACACCGCCGCCGTACGCGCCGCAGCGAGCCGCGCTGCCGGCCCACCGGACTCGAACCAGGAAGCGGAAGACTCTCCCGATGAACGACCCCACCACCTCCCCGCGCCGGCCGGGGCATTCCGCCCCCGACGGGATCCCCGAGCTGACGGCCTCGCTGGCGCGGGACCTCACCACCGGCGCCTGGCTGCCCGGCCCCCTGGAGCGCCGGCTCGCCCGGCGTCTGCTCGACGCCTGCGCGGGCGACGGCGCCCTGACCGCCGACCGTCTCCGCGCCGTCCTCTGGGAGGGCGACATCGCCCTGACCCACGCCGGGGAGGGCCGCCTGGCGACCCTCTTCGCCCGGCTCGCGGCCTCCACGGCCCCGCCCTCGCCCAGCGGGCGGTCCCCGCTCGCGGCGCCGCCCCCGCCCGGGACCGCCGCCGAGGCGGCCGAAGACGCCCGTGAGAACGCCCGCGTCGGCGCCCTCGCCCTGATCGAACGCCTCGCCGAGGAAGGAACCGACACCCGTGTCCGTGACTGAGACCCCGACCGAGCCCCCGAGCCGCCCCGTCGCCGTCGACTTCTGGTTCGACCCCGTATGCCCCTGGGCGTGGATGACCTCGCGCTGGCTGCTGGAGGTCGCCGAGCGGCGCCCCCTGGACATCCGCTGGCGCCTGATGAGCCTGGCGGTGCTCAACGAG
This sequence comes from Streptomyces sp. KPB2, assembly GCF_003950055.1. Classification (NCBI taxonomy): domain Bacteria; kingdom Bacillati; phylum Actinomycetota; class Actinomycetes; order Kitasatosporales; family Streptomycetaceae; genus Streptomyces; species Streptomyces sp. KPB2. The sequence continues at coordinate 2,523,985 of NZ_CP034353.1, read as the reverse complement.
GGCCGCGAGGACCTCCCGGAGCGGTACCGGCGCCTGCTGACCGAGGGCTGGGCGCCGGTCCGCCTGGTCGCCGCCGCACAGCGCAAGTACGGCGACGAGGTCACCGGCCGGCTCTACACCGCGCTCGGCACCCGTATCCACGTCCAGGGCCTCGGCCCCACCCGGGAGGCGCTCGCGGGGGCCCTCCAGGACGCCGGGCTGCCCCCGGAGCTCCTCGACGAGACCGGTGTGGACACCTGGGACGCGGACGTGCGCGCCTCCCACCAGGAGGGCATCGACCACGTGGGGGAGGAGGTGGGTACCCCCGTGATCGCGCTGCCCGGACCCGACGGCACCCGCAGGGCGTTCTTCGGCCCGGTCGTCAGCCCCGCCCCGCGCGGCGAGGCGGCCACCCGGCTCTGGGACGGCCTGCTGCTCCTGGCCGCCACACCGGGCTTCCACGAACTCAAGCGCACCCGCACCCAGGGGCCGGTCTTCGACTGAGCGGTGGCGGGTGGGCGTCCACCGCTCACCGCACATCGCCGACCGGCCGACCGGCGACGGTGGAACGCGGCCGACGCGGCTCGGAGCCTTCGCCCCGGGCACGGGCCCCGCGCCCAAGGCTTCGCAGCCGCAGCCGCCCCCCACGGCCCGCGCCGCCCCGACCCCGTACCGGGCGGCGCGGACCGCCTGACGCGCCCCGGCCTCCACTACCGGGGCGCGCGTCTCATGCGCCGGCCGGCGCTGCCGCGGCCGGCCGGCGTTCCGGCTCCGGCTCGGACGCGGGCGGCGCCGGAACCCGCAGGGCGACCAGGCCGAGGACGGCGAAGAACAGCGCCCACCCCGCCCAGGCCGTCCAGTTCCCGCCCACCCCCACGCCGATCAGCGGCGGGCCCACCACCGTGGTGGCGGCGAACCCCATGTTGAAGGCGGCGAGATGAGCGGTGCGCCGGCCCTTCGGGATGTGCAGCAGCGCCGCCCCCGTGGACCCGGCGACGATCAGCAACTCGCCCAGCGACAGCAGCACCGCCGCCGCGACCACCACGGCCAGGTCCGGCCACCTCCCGCCCAGCACGGTCAGCGGCACCACCGCCGCGCCGAGCCCGGCCAGCAGACCGCCGCGGCACATCAGACCCCGGGCCCGCTGCAACCGCTCCGACCCCCGGCTCAGCCGTACCTGGAGCGCCACGACCAGCACCGTGTTCAGCAACTGCACCACCGTCACGCTCCACGGCGGCGCCTCGGTGCGCTGCACGATCCAGAGCGGCAGGCCGATGCCCAGCAGCAGCGCCGACAGCGTGAACGCCCCGTACAGGGCGGTGATCCCGAGGAACGCCCGGTTGCGCAGGATCCCGGCGCGCCGGTCGCCGGCCCGGCGCTCGGGCGCCACCGCCTCGGCGGGGAAGCTCCGGCAGATCACCGCGCAGCACAGGAACAGCACCGCGGACCCCAGCAGCACCGCCCGGTACACCCATGCCTCCCCGGCGGCGATCGCGACGCCCGCGGGCAGCGCCCCGGCCGCCATCCCGGCGTTGCGCAGCGTCCGCAGCCGCGCCAGCGCCCCGACCGCCCGCCCGTCCGGGACCCGGCTGATCAGCCCCGACTCGATCAGCGGGCCGATGCCGCGGCTGAGCAGCCCGGCGACCGCGGCGGCCAGCAGCGCCTGCCCGAAGGAGGCGACCGCGGCCAGCGCCACGAAGGCCGCGCACCGGACCGCGAACAGCACGCCCAGCACGGCGCGCACCCCGAACCGTTCGGCGGCCCGCGCGATGGGCATGGCGCCCAGCAGCGAGGTCACCCCCGAGGTGCCCAGCACCACGCCGACCTGGTGGTTGGTCAGGCCGGCCGCCTGGTCGAGGAAGAGCACCGACAGCGAGAGGTACATGCCGAGCCCGACCGCGTCGAACAGCCCGACGGCGTACAGCCCGCGCGCGGTACCGCCCCTGGGCGCGGCGGACGGCGCGGACCCGGGGACGGCCGCCTCACTCACGGTCGGCTCCGGTGGGCGCGTCGAACCCCGGCACCAGCCGGATGTCCAGGGCCTCCTCGACCCGCCGGGTCACCGCGCGGGCGGTGGCCACGTCCGGCGCCTTCACCAGGAAGCTGACCAGGTGCAGCGTGCCGTGCCGGCTCACCCGCTGGCCGGGCGAGAAGCGCGGGGCGACGTAGACCAGTTCGGGGAACGCCTCCAGCACCCGTTCGACGGGCGTCTGCGCGGCGATCCGCCACACGCCGACGGGGATCGGCACGAACCGGAGCAGGGCGACGCCGTCGAACTCCGGCAGCGCGCTGGGCGCCAGCCCGAGCGCGCTGCGCCCGATCTGGGCGGCGTAGTCGTACCCGGCCGCCGCCTCGAACATCACCGGCAGCGGGCCGCCCGCCCGCGCGTTGACCTCTATGATCTTCGGTCCCTCGTCGGTCAGCGCGATCTCGGTGTGCACCGCGCCCGAGGTCAGTCCGATCGCCCGGATCGCCCGGTCGGCGACGTCGGTGACGGCCGCCCTCGTGGCGGGGGCCAGCCGGCTGGGCAGCACCACGCCCTCCTCGGCGTAACCGTGCTCCAGCGGCAGCCGGTCGGAGACGGCGAGGTGGTACGCCGTCCCGGAGACCAGCAGCGACTCCACGCTGCAGTAGGCGGCGTAACCGCTGTCGCCGTCCGCCTCCAGCTCCATCCGCTCCTCCAGCAGGTACGCCTCGTCGGACTGGAGGAAGGCGGTTTTCTCGGCGCGGGCCGCCGTGAACGCGTGGATCAGTTCGGCGTACGTGGAGACCCGCCGCACGTTCTGGCTGCCCGCACCCAGCGAGGGCTTGAACACGCCGGGCAGGCCGACCCGGGCGGCGGCCGCCGCCAGGTCGCGTTCGCTGGTGATCACCTCGAACCCGGGGGAGGGGACGCCGCTTTCGGCGAAGAGCAGGCGTTGGCGCGCCTTGGACTGGGCGACGGTCACCGCCTCGGGCGAGTTGCCCGGCAGGCCCAGCCGGGCGGCTATCTCGGCCTGCGGGCGCAGCAGCAGTTCGGAGTAGGTGACCACGCCGTCCAGCGGCAGCCGGCCGTGCAGCGCGGCGGCGGCCTCGACGGCGGCCGGCAGATCGGCCGCGTCCAGGAACTCGCCCCGCAGCCCGCGCTCCTCCCAGGAGGCCCGCACGGGATCGGAGGGGCGCCAGGCGGTGACGTACACGACGCTGACGGTGTCGGTCAGGGTGGACAGTGAGTCGATGGCCTCGTCGGGGGCGAGGCCGCCGATCCCGGCGAGGAGCAGGAGGTGCGGGGAAGCCATGGGAGGGGACCTTTCACGAAGGGGCCACCGAAGGGGCCGACGGACGAGCCGCCGAAGGAGCAGGACAGGGCGGACGCGGGGACGACGGGGTGACGGGTGACGGGGCGGAGATGGACGACGGGGCGGACGGGGACACGGGGGGACGCGGCGGACGGGGACACGGGGGGCGCGGCGGACGTGGTGACGGGGCGCGGTCGAGTGGGTCAGGACGAGTCCGGCGCACGCGCCGGGAAGGACAGGAGCTCGGCGGCGAGCGCGTCCAGCCGCGCGTCGAGGAAGTCCAGCGCGGGTCCGGACACCAGGTCGGCCGCGGTGGTGGCCACATGGGTCGGAGCGGCCCAGCCGCCCAGCGCCCGCACCACCGTGCGCAACTGGTCGCAGGCGGTGCCCGCGCCGCGCGGACCGCCGCCCGCGGCGATCAGACCGACCGGACGGCCGGCCAGCGCGTCACCGGTCAGGTGGTCCAGGGCGTTCTTCAACAGCGCGCTGTACGAGCCGTGGTAGACCGGCGTCGCCAGCACCGCCGCCTCGCACCGGGCGGCGAGCGCCCGCAGTTGCGCGGTCTGGCTGCCGGGCGGCGGCTCGTCGTACTCCTCCAGGCGGTGCGCCTCGGGGAACTCCACCGCCAGGTCGACCAGCCGGAACCGGGACCCGCCCCGCGTCAGCCGCTCGCCCGCCCGCAGCAGGATCTCGCGGGACACCGAGTCCTTCGCCGCGCTGCCGAGGATGCCGAGGATCACGACCCCGCCTCCCCCGCCGCCGGTCCGGTCACGATCCGCACCTCGCGCTCGGCCCGGTCCACCAGCGCCGCCAGCCCCTCTGGGGTGTCGTGCGCGAAGACGTGGGTGCTGATGCCGGTGCCGGAGAACGTCGACGCGGGGACGGCGTCCCCGACCCGCGCCCGCACCGTGCGGGCGTGTGCGTCACCGGCCACCGCCGAGTCGTCGTACTCCAGCAGCCGGCCGCCGCCGCAGTAGTGCACCGTCCACCCGGCGTACGGGGCGACCGGTTCGCGGCGGCCGGCGAGGGGGTTCTCGCCGGCGTCCGCGAGGATCTTCGCGTGGCGCAGGTCCACGCCGTCGGTGGCCAGGAAGGCCTCGACGACACCGCCGCCGCCCGGCCGGGCGGCCACTTCGCAGAAGGTGAGGCCGCCCGCGGTGAGGAATGCCTCCAGGTGCAGGACGCCCGAGCGCACCCGCCAGGCGTCCACGACCTGGGCGAGCAGCCGCCCGGCCGCCGCGCGCACCGCCGGGTCGGCGACCGTGGCCGACGACAGGGGCCGGCCGCGTCGCAGCGCCATGGTGTCGCGGACGTAGGCGGAGACGTTCCACACCGGTTCGCCGTCGTGCACGACCGCGTCGATGTGGCACATCGGCGCGTCCACGAACTCCTCGCACAGGAAGGCGCCCGGCACGAAGTGCGCGCCCAGCCAGCGTTCCAGCTCCGCCCGGGTGGACAGGACGGCGACGCCCTGCGAGCCGGAGGCGGCGCGCGGCTTGACGACGATCCGGCCGTGCCGGCCGAACAGGGTGGTCACGTCCTCGGCGGTGTGGGCGAGGAGCCCGTCCGCGTGGCGGATGCCGTGGCGTCGCGCCAGGCGCTTCATCACCGCCTTGTCGATGAACCGACTTACCGCCTCCGGGCCCTCGCCCGGCACGCCCAGCAGCCGACGCAGCCGGGCGGCCGGCTCCAGCAGCCGCTCCGAGAGCGCGGCGACCCGGTGCACGGGGTGGGCCGCCCGCACGGCCCGGGCGAGGTGGCCGAGGGCGAAGTCGTCGTACAGGTCGGTGCGGACGACCAGGTCGGCGGGCCCGGAGGCGTCCTGAGCCGAGGTCAGGACGGACAGCCGGAAACGGTCCGCGGGCAGCACCGGCGAGGAACCGTCGGCGCCGGTCCAGGCGTCCGCGCCGAGCCGGTCCAGCAGCAGCACGTGGGTGCGGTCGTGCGGCGCGGTGCGCAGGACCACGGAGTCCGCCAGCCGGTCCGCCGCGGCCCGCGCCGCGTCGTGCCCGTCGGCCACCACGGTGTGGCGCAGCCAGGTGCCGGGCCCGCCCGCCCCGGTGACGTGCCCGGCGCGGGTGAGGACCCGCGCCCGGAACACGTCGGACCGGGCGCCCAGTTCGGCGGCGGTGCTCGCCTCCACGACCCGCAGCGGCCCGGCGGGCAGCGCCAGGGCGTGCTGCGCGGCGACCCGGTCACGGACCCTGCCGCGCGGCACCCGGCCGAGCGCGGCCTCGGCGACCGCGGCGACCAGACCGCGGGTGTGCACGGCGTCGTGGAGATCGATGACGGCCTCGTCGAGCCCGGGAAGCAGGAGGGGCCCGGCCGAGCCGTGCCCGACGCGGCCGCCTTCCGGCCCACCGCCCGCCACACCACCGGCCTTCGCGCCCCGTCCCGTGCCCCGGTCCGCCACGCCACGGTCTGCCACGGCAGGGGCCCCAGTGCCCCGGTCCGCCACGCCACGGTCTGCCACGGCACGGGCCCCAGTGCCCCGGTCCGCCACGCCCCGGTCCGCCACGGCACGGCCCCCAGTGCCCCGGTCCGCCGTGGCGCCGGTCCCGGTGTCGCCGTCCGCCGTGCCGTGGTTGGCGGTGGGGCTGGTTGCGGTCTCGGTGTCCGCCGTGCCGTCGTCCGCTGTGGCGCCGGCCTGTGCTCCGCCCTTTGCCGTGCCGTCGTCCGTCGTGGCGCCGGTCCCTGTGACGCAGTCCTCCCCGCCGCCGGCCCCCGTGCGGCGGGTCTTCGTGCCGCCCGCCGCGTCCTCGTCCGGCGCGACTTCGGCCGCCGCAGCCTCGTCCGGCGCGACTTCGGCCGCCGCAGCCTCGTCCGGCGCGTCCTCGCCCGCCGCGTCCCCACTCCCCGCGTCGGGCGCCTCCCCCGCAGGGAAGAAGCACCGCACCACCCCGTCGAGGCCGGCCTCCCGTACGGCGCGTACGGCGCGTTCGGTCAGTGTCGCGCGGGTCCCGGCGTCGAGTGCCGTAGGGCAGAGCCGTACGCCCGGCTTTTCGTCGATCACCGTGAGCGCCCGTACCTCGTCCCGGTGGGCGGTGACCACGACCGTGTGTCCGGGCACCGGGGGTGCGCCCGGCCGGGCGCCGGGACCGGGGGCGCCGTCCCGCAACTGCCGGGCGTACGGCGTCGCGGAGAGCGTGAGGACGCCGCGCACCGGCTCGGCGGCGTGCACCGCGCGGGCAGCGGCCCGGATTCCGGGGCCCGTGTCGGCGGTGTGCCACTGCCCCTCGCAGTGGCGGGCCCACAGCGCCCGCGCCTCCGCCTCGCCCTCCGGGCCCGACGTCCACACCACGCTGACCCGCGAGGTCACCGCACCCACGGCCGTCAGCGTCGCCTCGACCGGGTCGTCCGCGCCCAGCAGCACCAGCAGGTGTTCCCCGCCCGTGAAGCCGGCCGCGGGGGAGCCCTCGGAGACGGCCGGTGAGACGGCCGGTGAGACGGCCGGTGCGGCGGCGGTCACGGGGTCGGCCGCCGGACCGGCGGCTCCCCGCACCCCCTCCGCGACACCGGCGTCCCCGGCCGCTCCCGGAGCCTCGGCGCCCGCCTCCGGTGCCAGCTCCAGCGAGGCGAGGAGTCGACCCGCGGCCTCGGCGGCGGTCCGCGCCGCGTCCTGCGCCGTGGCGCCCCGGGCCAGTACGTAGCCGATCCGGTCGTGATTGGTGCGCAGCGCTCGTACCCGGTCCCCGGGCGCGACGGCGAGGTGGGTCTCGATGACGTCGGGCCCGAGCACGTCCGCCGGTTTGCCGCCGCGCACCACGGCCGCCACCGGGCTGTACAACTGGTGCAGCGCGACGACCGACTCGGGCGGCCCCGCCTCCTCCACCGGCTCCCCGGTGGCCAGCGCCATCAGGTCCCGGGTGAGCGAACGGCCCAGCGCGTACGACATCTGCCGGGTCACCACGTGCCCGGCGATCCGGCCGTTGAACTCGATCAACTCGGGTCCGGTCGGCGTGAGCAGGAACTCGGCGTGGACGGCGGAGCGGCGCAGGCCCAGCGCGCGGACGGCGTCCAGCACGAAGGCGCGGGCCGCCGCGTCCTGGTCGAGGCGGGCCGGGAAGTGCCCGCCGAGTTCGGCGGTCTGCCCGGTCGGCGCCGGGAGCCGCTCCGCGAAACCGAGCAGCACCGTGCGCCCGTCCGCCACCAGCAGTTCGGCGCTGACGTGCCGCCCCACGGCGTACTCCTCGACCAGGGCGCGCGGCGGAGCGCCGTCGCGGCCCGCCGGCACCCGGAGCAGCTCCGCCAGCGCGCGGGCGGCGTCTTCCCGGCTCCAGGCGACGGTGACCCCCACCGACCAGCCGCCCGCGGTGGGTTTGACCACCACGGGCAGGCCGATCTCGTCGACCGCGGCCAGCCCCTCGGCCCGAGTGGCCGCGACCCGCCAGCGCAGCGAGCCCACCCCGTGTTCGGTGAGCCGGGCGCGGACCGCGGACTTGTCGGCCAGGATCCGCGCCGCCGCCACCGACTCGTGGGGCAGACCGAGGTCCCGGGCCAGTTCGGCCACGGCGAAGGGGTGCACCTCGTCGCGGCAGATCACCCCGTCGGGCCTGGTCGGTCCGAGCCGGCCGCGCAGCCGCTCGGCGAGCCGTCCGGCGGCGGGATTCGCCACCTCCACCAGGCGGGCGGCGCGCGACGCCAGCTCGAATCCGGGATTTCCCCGATAGGCATCGAGATTGCCGGTGACGAAACTGACCTCGACACCCGCGTCCGCCATCTCCGCGACCATGTCGAATCCGCGGACGGACGTGGTCTCCACCAGAACAATGTGCACGCCGCTCAGCTCCCCGGCCCGATAGGTCCTGCGTTCCGCGCCAGCCTCCGCCCGGCCGTCCACACCTCTCAAGGCACCCCGGGGGAATGGGTCAAGTAGCCGCCGTGCAACCGCCCGTGACGAGCCAGGACACCCTTTTTCCGGTCCCGTCAACACCGCTGCCGGTAATTCCGCGAGTTGCCACATTGCTGGCTCCGGCTCGCACCGGGCCGGGCCGCCCGCCTAATTTCGGCGCACATCGCATTCGTTCGGAACATGCCCGTGAACGATCTCCGGAAGATCGCGGAGAACCCAGAGAAACAACCCACAGACATCCCGAGAAAGGGACGAGACGGCGTGCGAACCATCGACCTTCCGGCCTACGGATCAGGCCATTCCGCCCCCCTCACCCACGTGGGATTCCGGCCCGACGGCAAACGGCTGGCCACCTCTTCGTACGACGGCTCGGTGATCGTCTGGGACACCGGCGACCGGGCCCGCCCCGTCCCGCTGGCCCGACTGCGCCACCGCCGCCTGGTCAACGCCTCGGCCTGGAACCCGGTCGACCCCGAGGTGCTCGCCACCGCCTCCGCCGACAAGACGGTGGCGGTCTGGCGGGTCACCGAGGAGGGCCGCACCACCCTGCGCACCGTGCTCGCCCGGCACACCGACGACATCAACTCCGTCGCCTGGCTGCCCGACGGCGAACGCCTCATCTGCGTCTCCGAGGACGGCCGCGCCACCCTGTGGTCCACCGCCGACGGCAGCTTCCTCGCCGAGGTCGGCTCCCACGAGGCGCACTGCATGATGGTCTCGGTCGGCCCGCACGGCCTGGTCGCCACCGTCGGCGAGGACGGCCTGGTCGCCGTCTCCGACCCCGACGGCACCACCGCCCCGGCCACCCGCCGCTACGACTCCTCCATCGAGGGCTGCGCATGGTCGCACTCCGGCCGCCTCCTCGCGGTCGCCCGCGACGACGGCGCCGTGGACCTGCTCACCGCCGGCCTCGACGTCGTACGCACCGTCCCGGTCTCCACCTCGGCGGCGCGCGCCGTCGCCTGGGCGGAGGACGACTCCTCGTTCGTCGTGGGCGCCTACGACGGCGGCCTGCACTGGTTCGACGTGGTCGGCACCCGGCTGCACCGGGTCGAGGACCGCCGGGTGTGGCCCCGCTCGGTCGCCGTCGCCCACGGCGTCGTCGCCGCCGGCTCCTTCTGGAACGGCCCCCACCTCTACGACCTGACCACCGCCCGGCCGATCGCCGCCCCCGAGGACGCCACCCACGGCCCCAACGCCCTGGTCCAGCACGGCGACGAACTCCTCGTCGGCACCGACTCCGGCCTCGTCGTCGCCGTCACCGCCGACGCCGCCGCCACGCCCTCCGTCCGGCTGATCGACCTCACCGACGGCCCGATCCTCTCCCTCGCCAGCGACGGCGACACCCTCTACGCGGGCACCTACTCCGGGCAGGTCCTGCGCCACGACGGGCACACCCTCACCACCGGCGCCCCGCTCGGCGCGCCCGTGCCCTCCCTCGCCGTCCACGACGGCGCCCTCGTCGCCGGCACCTACAACGGGGAGTTCGTCCTCCTCGACCCCGTCTCCCTCGCCGAACGCGAGCGGATCGCCGCCCACGACGGCTCCGTGAAGTCCCTCGCACCCGTCGACGGCGGCTTCCTGTCCGCCGCCACCGACCGCACCGTACGGGCCGGCGGGCCGCACGCCCGCGCCACCCTGTGGGAGCACGGCAACCTCGTCAACGCGGTCGCCGCCCTCGGCACCGAGGCCGCCGCCAGCGCCTCCCGCGACCACACCGTCAAGGCCGGCCGGCTCGTCCGCCTGCCCGACGGCACCTGGCGCGCGCGGGACGTGCAGACCCTCCTCGGCCCCGACGAGTCCGTGAAGTGCGTGGCCCTGCTGGGCGACGCCGACCGGCCCGTCGTCCTGGCCGGCTCCTACGACTTCGGTCTCTACGCCTGGCAGGTCGACTGGCACGACTCGGCCGCCACCCTCGCCTCGGGCCGGCTCTTCGCCGAGTTCGGGCAGGGCCTGTCCTGCATGCTCCGGCTCACCGACGGCACGGTCGCCGTGGCCGGCTGGGACGGCCGCCTCCTCCTGGTCGGCCTCGACGCCGACGGCCGCCCCGCCGTCCGGCGCTCCCTGCACCTGGAGGAACTGCTCCACACCCCCGCGGCGACCGCCCCGGCCGCCGCCGACGCGACGGAAGGCAGGGCCGCATGAACACCCTCACGCCCCCGGAACGCCCCGCCACCGTGCGGGCCCGCGTCCCGGTCACCCTCGACCGGGCGGCCGGACGCACCGCGGAACTCGTCACCTTCCACGACCTCCCCGACGCCCAGGAACACCTCGCCTGCGTCCTGCCGCACGCCCCGCACACCGTCCCCCTGGTCCGGCTGCACAGCGAGTGCCTGACCGGCGACGTGTTCGGCTCGGCGCGCTGCGACTGCGGCCCCCAGCTCGACGAGGCGCTCGCCGCGATGGCCGACCAGGGCGGCGTCCTGCTCTACCTGCGTCAGGAGGGCCGCGGCATCGGTCTCTTCAACAAGCTGGACACGTACGTCCTCCAGGACCAGGACATCGACACCTTCGCGGCCAACCGGATCATCGGCCGCGGCGAGGACGAGCGCGACTACGTGGCCGCCGCCGCCATGCTCCGCGCCCTCGGCCTGACCCGGATCCGGCTGCTCACCAACAACCCGGACAAGGTCGCCCAGTTGCGCGACCTCGGCATCCGGGTCGACGCCGTCCTGCCCACCTCCGTCCACCTGACCGAGCACAACGCCCGCTACCTCGCCGCCAAGGCCGACAGCGGGCACACCCTGACCCTGCTGGAAGAGGCGAGCGCATGAACCTGGACGACATCACCCGCTCCCCGCACTTCCAGGAGCACGCCGACCTCGCCGACCCCGCCCGGGTGCACCGGGCACCGGGCCCCGGGCAACCGGTGAGTGCCGACCGGCTGCGGCTGGCCGCCGCCGTGGAGGACCCCTCGCTGCCGCTGGCCGAACGGCTCGCCGCCGGCGGCATGCTGGGCCTGCTCGGCGACCCCCGCCTCACCCCCGTACCGGTCACCTGCTTCGTCCCCGGTGCCACCGTCCCCGTCGGCCTGCCCGCCGACGAGGTCGAGTACGTCGTCCGGCACTGGGCCGACAAGGGCGTCGAGGAGTCCTGGATCGTCAAGGAGACCCCCGAACACCCCGTCCGCCTCGGCGACTTCTGGATCGCCCGCTATCCGGTGACCAACGGCGAGTGGCGGGACTTCCTCGCCGACGCGGGCCTCGCCGACCGGCCCACCACCTGGTACCTCGGCGCCTATCCGTGGGACCGCTCCAACCACCCCGTGGCGGGCGTCCGCGCCGAGCACGCCGACGCCTACGCGAGCTGGCTGAGCGAGCGCACCGGGCACCCCTGGCGGCTGCCCACCGAGGCCGAGTGGGAGTACGCCGCCAAGGGCCCGGAAGGACGCCCCTACCCCTGGGAGGGCGGCTTCGACCCGGACGCCGCCAACACCCGCGAGTCGGGCGTGCACACCACCACCCCGGTCGGCGCCTTCCCCGACGGCCAGTCCCCGTTCGGCGCCCACGACATGGGCGGCAACGTGGAGGAGTTCACCGCCGACGACTACGCGCCCTACCCGGGCGGCGTCGCCGTCGACGACCACCTCACCCAGTCGATGGGCACCTACCGGGTCGCACGCGGCGGCGGCTTCGCCCGCTTCGGCGACCTGACCCGCACCCGCCGCCGCCACGGCGCGTTCCCCGGCCCGCTCTACCCCGTCGGCTTCCGCCTCGCCACCAGTGAGCGCCCCTCATGACCACCTCACCGCCCCTCCTCGCCCCGACGACTCCGACCACCGCGACGGCTGCGACGACCCCGGCCGCCGCGGCGGCCACCCCCGTCCCCGACCCGCGGTTCGCGCACATCCTGCGCGCCCTGGCCGCCCGACGGCCCGACCGCGCGGACATCGAGGCCCCGTTCGCGCCCCTGGAGCGGACCGCCCACCGGCTGCACCCCGGCCTCGCCGCGCTCCGGCCCGCCGTCGGCTCCACCCCGCTCGTGCCGGTGCCCAGCCGGGGCGGCCGCGGCACCGTCTGGCTCAAGGCCGAAGCCGCCAACCTCACCGGCACCGTCAAGGCCCGCACCGCCTACGCCCTGCTCTGCGGCGCCGTGGCACGGGCCGGCTCCGGCCGCGTCCGGCTGGCCGAGTACTCCGGCGGCTCCCTCGCCGTGGCCCTCGCCCACATGTGCGGGCTGCTCGGCCTCGACCTGCACCTGGCCGTCCCGCACGGCGCCCCCGAGCGGCTGGTGGCCGCGCTGCGCCGCGACGGCGCCCGGGTCACCCGCGCCCCCGAGGGCACCGGCTTCCTCGGCGCGATGGACGAGGCCGCCCGCATCGCCGAGGACGAGGGCCGCCGGCTGCTGCTCCAGCACAGCGCCCCCGAGGCGGTCGCCGTCCACCGCGAACGCACCGGCGCGGAGATCGTCGCCCGGCTCACCGGCGAAGGCGTACGGCCGCACGCGCTCGCCGCCTCCGTCGGCTCCGCCGGCACCCTCGTGGGCACCGCCCAGGCCCTGCGGCTGCGCAGGCCGGACATAGCAGCCCACGCCGTCTTCCCCGCCGAGGCGCCCTACGGCGACCCGCACGCCCCCACGGCCGCACCCCGGATGAACGGCACCGGCGGTCTCGGCCACGGCCTGCGCCAGCCCCTGCTCGCCCCCTACGAGGACGAGTTCGCTTTCGCGGAGGTCGGCCACCGGGAGGCGCTGGACGGCATGCGGCTGCTGCACCGCACCCAGCGGATCGCGGTCTCCGCCAGCGCCGCCGGCGCCTGGCTGACCGCCTCCCGCGCCCTGGACGAGGGCCCGCGCGGCCGGCACGCAGTGGCCGTCGCCGCGAGCCGCGGAACCGTGGAGGAGTGGACCGATGCCGCCGACCACTGACCTGGGCGCCGGCCCGGCCGGCCCCACCGACTACACCGCCTACCGGAACGTCGTCGCCGACTCCTTCAGCGCCTGGTACGGCGCGGGACGCGACTCCTGGACCGCCGCCGACACCAACGAGCGCGTCACCCGGTTCGCCTGCGACCAGAGCCCGGCTCCCGTGCCCGGCCTCCGGCGCCGGGTCCTGGACGTGGGCTGCGGCCGGGGCCACCAGAGCACCGCGTTCGCCGAACGTCTCGAAGCCGACACCACCGGCCTCGACCTGCTCGACGTGTGGGACGCCCCGCCGCCGGCCCGTGGCACCGTCCGCTTCCGCCGGACCGACTTCCTGGACCACGTCGACGAGCCGCTGGACCTCCTGGTCGACAACGGCTGTCTGCACCACCAGCGCCGGGAGGACTGGCCCGGCTGGGCGGCCCACGGGGCGGAACTGCTGCGGCCCGGCGGCACCCTCGTGGTCAGCGTCTTCCTCAGCCCCGACGGCGAGATCACGGCACTTCCCCTGCAGGACGGCCGGCTGAACTGGTGGCTCACCGAGCGCGCCGTCACCGACCTGTACACCGCGGCCGGACTCGCGCCGCTGGACCGCCTGGTGATCGACCGCGATTTCGCGTACCGGGGCCACCGGCTCGCCTACCTGGCGCTGTCCTTCCGCAAGCCCCACCCGTGAAGGGACCTCACATGCTCAAGGCGATAGACCTGGACCGGCCCGGCAGCCACACGCACCTGCGCGCCGCTCTGCACGACGGGTTCTTCCTGGTGCGCAACACCGTGCCGGAGAGCCTGCTGGACGAGGCGTACGACTTCCTGCACGCCTTCTTCGCCCTGGACGCCGACGCCAAGCGGTCCTGCCGCGTCCCGGGCACCAACGGCCAGTCCGGCTACATCCCGCCGCTGGTGGAGCACGCCGAGAAGGGCGCCGTACCGGACTGGAAGGAACTCTTCCACTGGGGCCGGCCCCTCCCCGCCCACCATCCGCTGCGGCAGCGCTTCCCCGACCGCTACCCCGACCCCTACTTCCCCGACCACCTGGTCCCCGGCATCGGTTCCGCCCTGCGCGAGCTGCACGCCCGCATGCTGCGTTTCCAGCACGACGTCGTCCGCACCCTCGCCGACGCGCTCGGCGCCCACCCCGACTACTTCACCGACCTGCTGGAGGACGGCCCGGTCGTCAACCGCGCCACCTGGTACCCGCCGATGGCCGAGGCGCCCACCGACCGTCACGTCTGGGCCGTCGAGCACCAGGACTTCGACCTGATCACCATGCTGCCCCGGGCCACCTCGGCGGGCCTTGAGGTGCTGGTCGACGGGGAGTGGCTGAAGGTCGAGGCACCGCCCGGCCACGCCGTCGTCAACGTCGGCATGGTCCTGGACCGCCTCACCAACGGGCTGGCCCGCGCGGCCGTCCACCGCGTCGTGGCGCCCCCCGGACAGCGGGAAGGGCGGTTGTCCATCGTGCAGTTCTGCCACCCGGCGCCCTGGACCACCCTCACCCCGCTGCGCGTCCCCGGCGCGGAGGAGGGCCCGCAGCGCTTCGCCACCCTGACCGCCGACGAGCTGTTCCAGCGCACGATGTACCGCATCCGCCGCCTGGACTCCGCCCCGACCCCGGTCCCGGCCCGATGAACGGCACGGACACACCGCGCCCCGCGTCCACCCCCCGGGCCTCGGCGACCGGTACGGATGTGCCCCGCCCCAGGGCGTCGGCGGCGGGTACGGACGTGCCCCGTCCCGCGCCCGCCCTGCGGGCTCCGGCGGAGGCGTCCCGTCCCGTGCCCGATCCCCGGGCGTCGGCGGTCGGTACCGACGTGTCCCGTCCCGCGGCCGATCCCCGGGGCTCGGCGGTGGGTACGGACGTGCCCCGTCCCGCGCCCGCCCTGCGGGCTCCGGCGGAGGCGTCCCGTCCCGTGCCCGATCCCCGGGCGTCGGCGGTCGGTACCGACGTGTCCCGTCCTGCGGCCGATCCCCGGGGCTCGGCGGTGGGTACGGACGTGCCCCGTCCCGCGCCCGGCCTGCGGGCTCCGGCGGAGGCGTCCCGTCCCGTGCCCGATCCCCGGGCGTCGGCGGTGGGCACGGACGTGTCCCGTCCCGCGGCCGATCCCCGGGGCTCGGCGGTGGGTGCGGATGTGCCCCTTCCCGCGGCCGATGCTCGAACCTGGGCGGTGGGTACGGGCGTGCCCCGTCCCGTGGCCGGTTCCCGGGTCCCGGAGGCCGGCACGGACACGCCCAGGCCCGCCCCGGGCCCCCCGGCGTTCTCCCGGCGCGTCGTGGTCACCGGCTCCCCGGCGCCCTCCCGGCCGACCGCGGTCACCGGCGCCCCGGGCCGCTCGGAGGGGAGCCCAGGCCGCCCGGGACCCGGCGGCGACGCGCCCCGCCCGTCGACCCTGCGTCTCATCCGGGAGGACCTGCACGCCGTCCTGGCCCGCGACCCTTCCTGCGCCGGACGGCGCGAGGCACTGCTGCACCCCGGCTGGCAGGGGCTGGCCCTGTACCGGCTGGCCCACCGCCGCCACGTCCGCGGACACCGGCTGCGCGCCGCCCTGCTGACCCGGCTGGCCCGGCTGCTGACCGGCATGGAGATCCACGCCGGTGCCCGCATCGGACGCCGCGCCTTCATCGACCACGGCTTCGGCGTCGTCATCGGCGAGACCGCCGTCGTCGGCGCCGACGTGACGCTGTACCACGGGGTCACCCTCGGCTCCCGGGGCTGGCTGCGCGACGGAGCCGGGCAGGGCCGTCGGCACCCCGTCGTCGGCGACCGGGTCGTGATCGGCACCGGCGCCTCCGTCCTCGGCCCGGTCACGGTCGCCGACGGCTGCCGCGTCGCCGCCCACGCCCTCGTCCTGCGCGACCTGACCGCCCCCTGACCCCCACCACGACCCGGCCACCGCCCACCTTCTGACCCGCACCACGACTGCACCCGCCCACCATCCGCCCCGTGACCCACCCCCTGACCCCACCACGACCGCACCACGACTCCACCCGCCCACCACCTTCGACGGAGAGGGAAAACCGCATGCTCACCCGACGCTCCCTGATACGCGCCTCCGCGGCCACCGGCGCCGCGGCCGCCCTGACCACGGGCACCGGCGGCCTCGTCCTCGCCGCCGGCACGGCCACCGTCCCCTGGGCCGCCCTGGCCGACGCCCTCACCGGCCGCCTGGTGCTGCCCGGCGACGCGGGCTACGACACCGCGAGACAGCTCCAGCTCGCCCAGTTCGACGCCGTCCACCCGCAGGGCGTCGCGTACTGCGCCACCGAGGCCGACGTCACCACCGCCATCCGCTTCGCCCAGGACAACGGCCTCGCCACCGCCGTCCGCAGCGGCGGCCACAGCGCCGCCGGCTACTCCACCACCCCCGGCCTGGTCATCGACGTCTCCCGGCTCTCCGCCGTCCGCGTCGACGGCGCCACCGTCCACCTCGGCCCCGGCACCCAGGGCATCGACGCCCTGAACGCCCTCGCGCCGTACGGCGTGCAGATCGCCGGCGGCACCTGTCCCACCGTCGCGATGGGCGGCTGGCTCCAGGGCGGCGGCTTCGGTTACACCTCCCGCAAGTACGGCATGGGATCCGACCGTCTCGTCTCCGCCCGGGTCGTCCTCGCGGACGGCCGCATCGTGCGGACGAGCGCGACCGAGCACCCCGACCTGTTCTGGGCGCTGCGCGGCGCCGGCGGCGGCAACCTCGGCATCGTCACCGCCTACGAGGTCACCCCCGTTCCGATCCCGTCCCTGACCCTGTTCAACCTCAACTTCCGTTACACGGACGCCCACTCGCTGATCCTGGCCTGGCAGGACTGGATGGCCTCCGCACCCCGCGAACTCGCCTGCGAACTGATGTTCCTGCACTCCACCGACGCCCCCGCCGGCACCGAACCGACCGTCGTCCTCACCGGCGCGTACCACGGACCGAAGAGCGATGCCGACCGGCTCCTCGACCGTCTCACGACCGCCGTCGGCCACCCGGGCACCAGCCGCGCCGTCGACGAACTTCCCTACACCCAGGCGATGATGCAGGTCTACGGCTGCGGGGACCGGACCGTCGCCGAGTGCCACCGGGTCGGCTTCACCCCCGAGGCCCAGCTGCCGCGCGAGTCCCACACCACCCAGCGCAACCTCTACTTCGCCCAGCCCTGGACCCCGGCCGCCGTCCGCAGTGCCCTGGACGCCCTCACCGCCGACCCCCGCCCCGGCCAGTTCCGCTTCCTCGGTCTGTTCCCCTACGGCGGCCGGATCAACGAGATCTCCCCGACCGCGACCGCCTTCGTCCACCGCGACGCGGTGTTCAACGCCGGCTTCTCGGTCACCCTGCCCACCGCCGATCCCGCCGCGGAGGCCCGCGAAGCCGCCCGCGTCTGGGTGGACACCGCCCACACCACCATGGACGCGTACTCCAACCACGAGTCGTACCAGAACTACATGGACCCGGCCCTCACCAACTGGCGGCAGGCGTACTACGGCCGCAACCTGCGCCGCCTGCGCGCGGTCAAGTGCGCCTACGACCCGGACCGCTTCTTCCGCTTCGCCCAGTCCGTCGACTGACCTCCCCGGCCCGGCCGCGCCGCGGCCCTCACCCCGAAGGACCCACCGTGACCCGCACGGACGACCCCCTGCACGACGTCATCGTCATAGGCTCCGGCCCGGCCGGCTACACCGCCGCCCTCTACACCGCCCGCGCCCAGCTCCGCCCCCTCGTCTTCGCCGGTTCCGTCCTCGTCGGCGGCGCCCTGACCACCACCACCGAGGTGGAGAACTTCCCCGGTTTCCCCGACGGCGTCCTCGGACCCGACCTGATGGACCACATGCGCGCCCAGGCCGAACGCTTCGGCGCGGACATCGTCGACGACGACATCACCGCCGTGGACCTGACCGGCGAGGTGAAGACCGTCACCGACACGGCCGGCGCCGTCCACCGCGCCCGCACCGTGATCGTCGCCACCGGCTCCCAGCACCGCAAGCTGCACCTGCCCGGCGAGGACGCGCTGGGCGGACGGGGCGTCTCCTCCTGCGCCACCTGCGACGGCTTCTTCTTCAAGGACCGGGACATCGCCGTCGTAGGCGGCGGCGACACCGCCATGGAGGAGGCCACCTTCCTCACCCGGTTCGCCCGGTCGGTGACGGTCGTGCACCGCCGGGACACGCTGCGCGCCTCCAAGGTCATGGCGAACCGCGCCGCCCAGGACCCGAAGATCCGCTTCGTCTGGGACAGCGAGGTCGCCGAGATCCACGGCGACGACCGCCTCACCGGCCTGACCCTGCGCTCCACCCGCACCGGCGAACTGCGCCCCCTGCCGGTCACCGGCCTGTTCGTGGCCATCGGCCACGACCCGCGCACCGAACTCGTCAAGGGACAGCTCGACCTGGACGACGACGGCTACATCAAGGTCGTGTCCCCCTCCACCCGCACCAGCCTCCCGGGCGTCTTCGCCGCCGGCGACGCGGTCGACCACGCCTACCGCCAGGCCATCACGGCCGCCGGCACCGGCTGCGCCGCCGCCCTCGACGCCGAGCGGCACCTCGCCGCACTGGACGCCGGCGAACGCTGAGCACACCAGGGGGCCGGGGCAACCGGTGTGCCTGCCGATCCCCACCCGGAGCACACCGGCCGGGTGGGGACCGTCGTCGCCGAACGCGCCGGCCGGGGCCCGTCTCCTAACACTCGATGATGTTCACCGCGAGCCCGCCCCGGGCCGTCTCCTTGTACTTGACCGACATGTCGGCGCCGGTGTCCTTCATGGTCTTGATGACCTTGTCGAGGGAGACCTTGTGGGAGCCGTCGCCGCGCATGGCCATGCGGGCCGCCGTGACCGCCTTGACCGCGGCCATGCCGTTGCGCTCGATGCAGGGGATCTGGACCAGGCCGCCGACCGGGTCGCAGGTGAGGCCGAGGTTGTGCTCCATGCCGATCTCGGCGGCGTTCTCCACCTGCTCCGGGGAGCCGCCGAGCACCTCGGCGAGGGCGCCGGCCGCCATCGAGCAGGCGGAGCCGACCTCGCCCTGGCAGCCGACCTCGGCGCCGGAGATGGAGGCGTTCTCCTTGAAGAGCATGCCGATGGCGCCGGCCGCGAGGAGGAAGCGGACCACGCCGTCCTCGTCGGCGCCGGGGACGAAGTTCACGTAGTAGTGCAGGACCGCGGGGATGATGCCGGCCGCGCCGTTGGTGGGGGCGGTGACGACCCGGCCGCCGGCCGCGTTCTCCTCGTTCACGGCCATCGCGTAGAGCGTGATCCACTCCATCGCCAGGGCCTGCGGGTCGCCCTCGGAGCGGAGCTTGCGCGCGGTGTTCGCGGCGCGGCGGCGGACCTTCAGGCCGCCCGGCAGGATGCCCTCGCGGGTCATGCCGCGCTCGACGCACGCCCGCATCACGCGCCAGATCTCCAGCAGGCCCTCGCGGATCTCGTCCTCGTCGCGCCAGGCTCGCTCGTTCTCCAGCATCAGGGCGGAGATGGACAGGCCGGTCTCGCGGGCCAGGCGCAGCAGCTCGTCGCCGGTGCGGAAGGGGTACTTCAGGACGGTGTCGTCCAGGACTATGCGGTCCGCGCCCACCGCGTCCTCGTCGACGACGAAGCCGCCGCCGACCGAGTAGTAGGTCTTGGTCAGCACCTCGGCGCCCTCGGCGTCGTACGCCCACAGCGTCATGCCGTTGGCGTGGTAGGGGAGGGCCTTGCGGCGGTGCAGGACCATGTCGTCGTCGTAGGAGAAGGCGATCTCGTGGTCGCCGAGGAGGCTGATGCGGCCGGAGGATTTGATCTTCTCGACGCGGTCGTCGGCCGTCTCGACGTCCACCGTGCGCGGCGAGTCGCCCTCCAGGCCGAGCAGCACCGCCTTGGGGGTGCCGTGGCCGTGGCCGGTGGCGCCGAGCGAGCCGTACAGCTCGGCGCGGACCGAGGCGACGGAGTCCAGCAGCTTCTCGTTGCGCAGGCGGCGGGCGAACATGCGGGCCGCGCGCATCGGGCCGACCGTGTGCGAGCTCGACGGGCCGATGCCGATCGAGAACAGGTCGAAGACCGAGATGGCCACGGGGACTCCTCAGAACGGGGGTGGTGCGGAGGGGGTGCCGAGGGGCGGGGCGCCCGGCCGCTTGTGGCGGATGCGGCGTCCCACCCCTCGGGTGCGGTGTCTACTTGTTCAGACCCGGGTACAGCGGGTGCTTGTCGGCCAGGGTCTTCACCCGGGCCTTGAGGGCCTCCGCGTCGTAGGACGGCTTCAGCGCCTCGGCGATCACGTCCGCGACCTCGGCGAAGTCCTCGGCGGTGAAGCCGCGGGTCGCCAGGGCCGGCGTACCGATGCGCAGACCGGAGGTCACCATCGGCGGACGCGGGTCGTTCGGGACGGCGTTGCGGTTGACCGTGATGCCGACCTCGTGGAGGCGGTCCTCGGCCTGCTGGCCGTCCAGCTCGGAGTCGCGCAGGTCCACCAGGACCAGGTGGACGTCCGTGCCGCCGGTCAGGACGGAGACGCCCGCCGCCTTCGCGTCGTCCCGCACCAGGCGCTCGGCCAGGATGCGGGCACCCTCCAGCGTACGGCCCTGGCGCTCCTTGAAGTCCTCGCTCGCGGCGACCTTGAAGGCGACGGCCTTGGCGGCCACCACGTGCTCCAGCGGGCCACCCTGCTGACCGGGGAAGACGGCGGAGTTGATCTTCTTGGCCAGCTCGGCCGTGGAGAGGATCACACCGCCGCGCGGGCCGCCCAGCGTCTTGTGCGTGGTCGTGGTGACGACGTGGGCGTGCGGCACCGGGTTCGGGTGCAGGCCCGCCGCGACCAGACCGGCGAAGTGCGCCATGTCGACCATCAGGTACGCGCCGACCTCGTCCGCGACCTTGCGGAACGCGGCGAAGTCCAGCTGGCGCGGGTACGCCGACCAGCCCGCCACGATCAGCTTCGGCCTGGTCTCCTTGGCCAGGCGCTCCACCTCGGCCATGTCGACCTGGCCGTCGTCGCCCACGTGGTAGGGGACGACGTTGTAGAGCTTGCCGGAGAAGTTGATCTTCATGCCGTGGGTCAGGTGCCCGCCGTGGGCGAGGTTCAGACCCATGATCGTGTCGCCGGGCTTGAGCAGCGCGAACATCGCGGCCGCGTTGGCCTGGGCGCCCGAGTGCGGCTGCACGTTGGCGTGCTCGGCGCCGAAGAGCGCCTTGACCCGGTCGATGGCGATCTGCTCGACCACGTCGACGTGCTCGCAGCCGCCGTAGTAGCGGCGGCCCGGGTAGCCCTCGGCGTACTTGTTGGTGAGGACCGAGCCCTGGGCCTCCATGACCGCGACCGGGGCGAAGTTCTCCGAGGCGATCATCTCGAGGGTGGACTGCTGGCGGTCCAGCTCGGCGTCGACGGCGGCGGCGACGTCCGGGTCCAGCTCGTGCAGGGGTGTGTTCAGAAGGGACATGCGATCGTGACTCCTCAGGCGCCGGCGAAGGCGGTGTACTCGTCGGCGGAGAGCAGGTCGGCCGGCTCGTCCGTGACCTTCACCTTGAACAGCCAGCCGCCCTCGAAGGGGGCGCTGTTCACCAGCGACGGGTCGTTGACGACGTCCTCGTTGACCTCGGCGATCTCGCCGGAGACGGGGGAGTACAGGTCGGAGACGGACTTGGTCGACTCCAGTTCGCCGCAGGTCTCGCCCGCGGTCACCGAGTCGCCGACCTCGGGAAGCTGCACGAAGACGACGTCACCGAGCGCGTTGGCCGCGTGCTCCGTGATGCCGACCGTCGAGACGCCGTCCTCGGCGCCCGACAGCCACTCGTGCTCCTTGCTGTAGCGCAGCTGCTGGGGGTTGCTCATGGCCTGAATTCTCCTGTACGCGAGGAAGTGGCTGGTGAAGGGGGTGGTGGGGCGGTACGTCACACGGGACCGGACCCCGGGGACACGGGCGGCCGACGCCGCCGGGGACACGGGCGGCCGGTGCCGCCGGAAACACCGGGGGCCGGTGCCGCCCAGTGTCTACTTCTGGCGCTTGTAGAACGGCAGCGCCACGACCTCGTACGGCTCGTGGCTGCCCCGGATGTCCACGCCGACGCCTTCCGTGCCCGGGGCCGCGTGCGCGGGGTCGACGTACGCCATGGCGATCGGCTTGCCCAGCGTCGGCGACGGAGCGCCGGAGGTGACCTCGCCGATCACCTCGCCGCCCGCGACGACCGGGTACCCGGCGCGCGGCACCCGGCGGCCCTCGGCGACCAGGCCGACCAGCACGCGGGGCGGGTTCTGCTCCGCCCGGGAAGCGGCCTCGGTCAGCGCGGCGCGCCCGACGAAGTCGCCCTCCTTCTCGAACTTCACCACCCGGCCCAGACCGGCGTCGAACGGCGTCAGCGAGGTCGTCAGCTCGTTGCCGTACAGCGGCATGCCCGCCTCCAGGCGGAGCGTGTCCCGGCAGGACAGGCCGCACGGCACCAGCCCCGCGCCCTCGCCCGCGTTGGTCAGCGCCTGCCACACCTCGACGGCGTGCTCGGGCTTCACGAACAGCTCGAAGCCGTCCTCGCCGGTGTAACCGGTGCGCGCGATCAGCGCCGGGACGCCCGCGACCGTGCCGGGCAGACCGGCGTAGTACTTCAGGCCGTCCAGGTCGGCGTCGGTGAGCGACGCGAGGATGCCCGGGGACTCGGGGCCCTGCACGGCGAGCAGCGCGTAGGCGTCGCGGTCGTCGCGCACCTCGGCGTCGAAGCCGGCCGCGCGCTCGGTCAGCGCGTCCAGCACGACCTGGGCGTTGGAGGCGTTGGCGACCACCATGTAGTGAGAAGACGCAGCCTCGGACTCGCCCAGCCGGTAGACGATCAGGTCGTCCAGGATGCCGCCGTCCTCGCGGCAGATCATGGTGTAGCGCGCCCGGCCCGGCTTCACGGTGCCGATGTTGCCGACCAGCGCGAAGTTCAGCAGCTCGGCCGCCTGCGGCCCGGTGACGGTGATCTCGCCCATGTGCGAGAGGTCGAAGAGCCCGGCGCGGGTGCGCACCGCGACGTGCTCCTCGCGCTCGGAGCCGTAGCGCAGCGGCATGTCCCAGCCGGCGAAGTCGGTCATCGTCGCGCCCAGCGCGCGATGCGTGGCATCGAGCGCGGTACGGCGGAGTTCGGAACTGCTCATCGGTCGGTCGTCTCCCAGGACAGGACGTGGCGAGGTCGGTCCTCCCCATCTGTCATCGGAACCTGAGAGGTTCGCCACGGCCACCGGAGTACGGCGATCAGGGCTTGCACCTTGGGTGGGACCGCCCTCGGGGCGGTCCGCTTTTCAGATGTGCCTCGCCCGCGCGGTAACGGTGCCTGAGAGATTCAAGGGAGGGACTTGCTCCTTCGGCGCCCCGGCGCGGCCGGGGACTCTCCCGCGCGGATTCAAACGGCCGGTATGCAGTTGGCGCCGCCATCATTGCACGCCCGGCCCATCCGTGGCAGACCGTGATCTGTAACCGGCTTGTGGCAGTAAGCGAACGAAAACGCGAGACCCGCGCATTACCTTCTCTTTACACTCGACGGGGAGGTACTCGTGTACCGCCCAGGGGAGGACGATCACGGTGAACAGGACCACGGCGTACGCCACGACCTCGGGACTCGCGCTGCCCAAGCAGCCCGTCTCTCCCGCCCCGGAGGCCTGCGCCCCACTGCCCGCACCCGTCGTCCGGGACCTCAGGGACCGCGACGGCCGCAGCCCGCACGCCCTCCTCTTCGGGCCCCGCGACCTGGTGGTGATCACCGGTCTGCCCGGCAGCGGCAAGTCCACGCTGATGCGGCGCACCGTGCGCGGGCGCCGCATCGACTCCCAGGACACCCGCGACCGCTGGGACCGGCGCATGCCGCGCCTGCTGCCGTACGCGCTCTACCGCCCCCTGGTCCGCCTCGCCCACTACGCGGGACTGCGCCGCGCGCTGCGCTCCGGCGAGGGCGTCGTCGTGCACGACTGCGGCACCCAGGCCTGGGTGCGCGGCTGGCTGGCCCGCGAGGCCCGCCGCCGCGACGGCACCCTCCACCTGCTGCTCCTCGACGTCGCTCCCGACGACGCCCTGGCCGGCCAGCGCGAGCGCGGCCGGGGCGTGTCGCGGTACGCGTTCCTGCGCCACCGCGCGGCCAACTCCCGCCTGTTGCGCGCGGTGACCGGGGGCACCCTGCCCGCCGGCTGCGCCTCGGCGGTCGTCCTGGACCGGGCGGCGGCCGACACCCTGCGCCGGATCGCCTTCACGGGGTGACGCACGGTAGGGCCGCGGGGCCGAACGGGTTAGCCTTTCAGCCACGAAGCGGCCACGAAGCGGCCGTGAACGGCGGTACCAGGCAGGCGGTAGGCAGACAGATGGACTTCCCGGCACAGGCACACCCCCATCCGCACGGCGGGTGGCCCGGCAACGAGCTGGAGGAGGTGCTGTCCGCATCCCTCGGCGTCCCGACGGCCGGTGGCCGGATCGTGGAGGTCCTCGGCCGCAGCTTCCTGTGGATACCCCTGCCCAACGGCGGAGGCCCGCACAGCGGCCCCCTCGACCTGCCCTCGCTGGAGATCGACGGCCAGGCCTACGTACCGGTGTTCAGCTCCGAGGAACAGTTCCGCCAGGTCGCCGGGGCGCAGATGGCGTACACCGTCGCGCCCGCCGTGGAGTTCGCCCGCGGCCTGCCCCCGCAGGTCGGCATCGCGGTGAACCCGGAGGGCGTGGTCGGCATCCCGCTGCCGCCGCCCGCCGTGGCCGAGCTGTGCCGGGCCGGGCGCACCCCGCTGGACGGGCCCGCGTCCGGCGGCCGGGTCCGCCTCTTCGAGCCGGACTGGCAGGACGAGCCCGTGGACTTCCTGGCCGCCGCCTCCGCCGAGTTCGCCGCCACCGGCGTGGTCCGCACCGCACGCCGCTGCCTGGCCGCCGTCGAGACCGCCGACCCGGTCCTGTACATCGGCGTCGAACTCACCCACTGGGAGGGCGACGCCCGAGCCCTCCCCCTGGACGCCCTCGGCCGCGCCCTCACCAAGGCCCCCCTGAAGTACCAGGTCAACCTGGTCCTCCTGGAGGCGGCCCAGGACCCGGTCTGCGACTGGATGCGGGAGAAGGTCAGGCCCTTCTACGACCGGGACTTGTAGAGGCCGGTCAGGGTGAGCGACCCGAAAGGGGCGCGGGGCTGTGGCATGTGCGGCTCCGCCGCGTGGGCGCGACAAGCCACGACGGCGCCGCACCCGCCGACGGACAGCACACCCCGAGCTCATAGGCCCCCCGCACCCGGCGGAGCCGTAAGCTGGTCCCGACACCGGGGGAACTTCTCGAAGGGGCGATACGCGTGAGCGCCAGCGGCACCACGACCGGACAGGTCGAGCACATGCTGCGCCAGGTGACGCCCGGGCGCTACGACGCCTACGAGGCCCTGCTGCGCGCCCTCGCCACCCCCACTTCCGGCCAGGTCTGGATGCTGCTGTGGCACGGCCAGGCCGGCTCCCCGGACGCCCAGTACGGGAACATGGAGGTCGAGGGCTACGGCTACGCGCCCTGCGTGACCTCCGCCCAGGAGCTGTCGGCCAGTGGCTGGAACCGCTCGTACGAGGTGGTCGACGGCCTGGAGGTCGCCCGCGCCCTCTACCCGGACCACTACGGCCTGTGGCTCAACCCGCACGCCCCCGGCGGCGGCGTCGGCATCCCCTGGCTCGACCTGCGCCGTATCGCCTCCGGTCTGGACCGCCAGCCCGCCGGCCCGCTGCGGCTGTCCGAACCGGCCATCGAGATCCCCCAGTTCTACGCCCTGCTCGCGCAGAACGCCCACCGCACCCCGGCGGTCCGCGCGCTGCGCCGCGCCTGGGTGCAGCCGGCGCTCGGAGCGCCGTATCTCGCCATCGGCCTGGACGTGTACGACACCTCCCCGCCGGCCGTCGACGCGGTGCGCGCGATGATGCAGCAGTCCGTCGGCGCGGTGCCGGACGGGCTGCCGGTGTCGACGGTGGCGATGACCGACACGCACGACCCGGTCGCCCTGTGGCTGCGCGCCAACGCCCGACCGTTCTACGACCGCGAGGCCCACGCGGCCGCCCCCGCCCAGGCACCGGCGGGCGGGTACGGATACCCTCCGGCCGGTAGCCGGTACTGACAGTCAGGGGTCCGTCCGTCGCGTCGGAAGAGGGGATCTTCGCGCGTAGATGACGACGCAAAGCACCCCCATGTCCCCGATGTCCAACTCGCCCCTGTCCGGCCCCCGTTACCCACTGTCCGGATAACGGAACACCTCGAACAGCATCACGGTTGCGCATCCATTCCCCGTCAGCTCTGGCTACAGATCGCCAAAGCGTTGAAGACTCCCGCAACAAGGGGTGGATGCTCGCCCCTTTGTACGACGGACTGATCACGCCGCTACAGCGGCAAGTGCGGGCCGGCTACCGCCGGTTGAGAGGGGTCCCTGCCAGATGACGGCACCATTGCACGAGCCGACCGCGGAAGCGGCCCCGAGTGCGGCAGAGGAAGCGGCGGTCGCCGGCGCCGAGGCCAAGTCGGTACAAGGCCGCTCCCTGGGCCGGATCGCCTGGGAGCGCCTGAAGAAGGACCGGCTGGCCCTCGCGGGCGGCATCGTGGTGCTGCTCCTCATCCTGGTCGCCGTCTTCGCACCGCTGATCACCTCCCTGTACGGGCAGGAGCCCAACGCGTACAACGAGGACATGATCGACCCGCTGTTCGGCACCCCCACGGGCTCCCTGGGCGGCGTCAGCGGCGACCACTGGCTCGGCGTCGAGCCGGTCAACGGCCGTGACATCTTCGCCCGTATCGTCCACGGCGCCCGGATCTCGCTGCTCGTCGGCTTCCTGTCCGCCATGGTCGCCGTGGTCATCGGCACCGTTCTGGGTGTCCTCGCCGGCTTCTTCGGCGGCTGGGTCGACTCCCTCATCAGCCGGATCATGGACGGCCTGCTGGCCTTCCCGCAGCTCCTGTTCATCATCGCCCTGGTCTCCGTGATGCCGGACTCCATGCTGGGGCTGAGCGGCACGGGTGTGCGCCTGCTCATGATGATCGTGGTCATCGGCTTCTTCGGCTGGCCCTACATCGGCCGCGTGGTCCGCGGCCAGACCCTCTCGATGCGTGAACGGGAGTACGTCGAGGCGGCCCGGTCGCTGGGAGCCGGACGGTTCTACATCCTGTTCAAGGAACTGCTGCCCAACCTGGTGGCGCCGATCATCGTCTACACGACGATGATGATCCCGACCAACATCCTCACCGAGGCGGCGCTCAGCTTCCTGGGCGTGGGCGTCAAGCCGCCCACGTCGTCCTGGGGGCAGATGCTCTCGAGCGCGATCGACTACTACAAGTCCGACCCCATGTACATGGTGGTCCCCGGTGTGGCGATCTTCATCACCGTTCTTGCCTTCAACCTCTTCGGTGACGGCGTGCGCGACGCGTTGGACCCGAAGGGCTCCCGCTGACCTGCCGTACCGCAAAGCGACCCGTGGCACCTGCACGGGGTCTCTCATCTAATCCGGAGGATCCGAGATCGTGACTACCCAACGCACCTCAGGGCGGCGCAAGCAGGCTTTGGCCGCTGCCGCAGTGGTCGCCGCGCTGCTGACCACGGCGGCGTGCGGCGGCGGCGGCGACGACGACGGCGGCAGCGGTTCGAAGAACGGCGCGGCCGGCTTCGACGCCGCCAACAACAAGGTCGCCCAGGCCTCCGAGGCCAAGAAGGGCGGGACGCTGAAGTTCGCCAGCACGCAGGACGCCGACTCGTGGGACACCACGCGTGGCTACTACGGCTTCATGTGGAACTTCTCCCGCTACTACAGCCGCCAGCTCGTCACGAACAAGACGGAGCCGGGCAAGACGGGCGCCGAGGTCACCCCCGACCTCGCGACCGACGTCGCCAAGGTCTCGGACGACGGCAAGACCTACACGTACACCCTGCGTGACGGCATCACCTGGGAGGACGGCAAGCCGATCACCTCCAAGGACGTCAAGTACGGCATCGAGCGCGTGTGGGCGCAGGACGTGCTGTCCGGCGGTCCGACGTACCTCAAGGAGGTGCTCGACCCCAAGGACGAGTACAAGGGCCCGTACAAGGACAAGTCCAAGGACAAGCTGGGTCTGAAGGCGATCGAGACGCCGGACGACAAGACGATCGTCTTCCACCTGCCGCAGGCCAACTCGGACTTCGAGGAGATGCTCGCGCTGACCTCGGCGTCCCCGGTCCGCCAGGACAAGGACACCAAGTCCAAGTACGGCCTGCACCCGTTCTCCTCGGGCCCGTACAAGTTCGAGTCGTACAACCCGGGCAAGGACCTGACCCTGGTCCGCAACACCGAGTGGAAGCAGAGCTCGGACCCGATCCGCAAGGCGTACCCGGACAAGATCACGATCAAGTTCTTCACCAACGCCAACGACCTGGACGCCCGCCTGATCGCCGGCGACTACGACATCGACCTGGCCCAGACCGGTCTGTCCCCCCAGGGTCGTACCACGGCGCTGAAGGAGCACAAGGAGAACCTGGACAACCCGGTCTCGGGTTACATCCGGTACGCCGCGTTCCCGCAGAACGTGAAGCCGTTCGACAACATCCACTGCCGCAAGGCCGTGCTCTACGGGGCCGACCACGTCTCCCTGCAGACCGCGCGCGGCGGCCCGGTCGCCGGCGGTGACATCGGCACCAACATGCTGCCGCCCGCCGTCCCGGGCTCCGAGGGTCAGAAGTACGACCCGTACGAGATGGCCGGTGCCAACAAGAAGGGCAACGTCGAGAAGGCCAAGGAAGAGCTGAAGGCCTGCGGCCAGCCGAACGGCTTCAAGACCACCATCGCGGTCCGCAACAACAAGCCGGTCGAGGTCGCCACCGCCGAGTCCCTCCAGGCCTCGCTGAAGAAGGTCGGCATCAACGTCGAGATCGACCAGTACGACGGCTCGCAGTACGCCAGCGTCATCGGTAGCCCCACGAACGTGAAGAAGAAGGGCTACGGCATCATCATCATGGGCTGGGGCCCGGACTTCCCGTCCGTGCAGGGCTACGGTCTGCCGCTGTGGCACAGCGACTACATCCTCGACAGCGCGAACAACAACTTCGCGATGATCGACGACCCGAAGATCGACGGTCTCTTCGCCGACTACCTGACCGCGAAGGACGACGCGGGCAAGGAGAAGATCGCCACGGAGATCAACCACAAGGTGATGGAAGGCGGGTACTACCTGCCCTTCGTCTTCGAGAAGTTCATCAACTGGCGCTCCAGCAACATCGCGAACGTGTACACCACCGACGCCTACAGCGGTATGTACGACTTCGTGAACATCGGCCTGAAGAACCCCAAGAAGTAACCGGTACACCCGCCGTACGGCACGAAAGGCAGGTGAAGGCCGGCGCGGCGTGACCGCGGGCCGCCGGACAACCTCCGGCGGCCCGCGGGACGCAGCGGGCCGCAACCCGTGCTCGCTTACCTCATCAGGCGGCTGTTCGCCGCCGCAGTGATGCTCGTGGTCATCATCCTGGTGGTCTTCTGCATCTTCTTCCTCGTCCCCAAGTGGGCCGGGGTCGACATCGCCCTGAACTTCGTCGGCAAGCAGGCGGACCCCGCCGCCGTCGAGGGTGTGCGGGAGAAGCTGGGTCTGGGCGACCCGGTCCTCGTGCAGGCGTGGGAGTTCTTCAAGGGCATCTTCGCGGGTCGCACCTACGCGGCCGGCGGCGACGTGACCCACTGCGCCGCGCCCTGCTTCGGCTACTCCTTCAAGACCGAGCAGTCGGTCTGGCCGGTGCTGACCGAGCGTTTCCCGGTGACCCTGGCTCTCGCGCTCGGCGCCGCCGTGCTGTGGCTGATCTTCGGCGTGGCCGCCGGTGTGCTCTCCGCCCTCAAGCGCGGCACGCTGTGGGACCGCGGCGCGATGGTCGTCGCCCTGGCGGGTGTCTCCCTCCCCATCTACTTCACCGGTCTGCTCAGCCTGGCGATCTTCTCCTACGGACTGGGCTGGATCGACGGCGAGTTCGTACCGCTCGAGGACAGCTTCAGCGGATGGTTCGGAGGCATGATCCTGCCCTGGATCACGCTGGCCTTCCTGTACGCCGCGATGTACGCCCGGATCACCCGCGCCACCATGCTGGAGATCCTCGGCGAGGACTACATCCGCACCGCGCGGGCCAAGGGTCTCAAGGAACAGGTCGTCATCAGCAAGCACGCGATGCGTTCGACCCTGACCCCGCTGCTCACCATGCTCGGCATGGACCTCGGCGCCCTGATGGGCGGCGCGATCCTGACCGAGACCACGTTCAGCCTCCCCGGCCTCGGCCAGAAGGTGCTGGACGCGATCCAGAACCACGACCTGCCCTTTATCCTGGGCGTCGTCCTGATCACTTCTCTCGCGGTGCTGATCGCCAACCTCGTGGTGGACGTCCTGTACGCCGTGATCGACCCCCGAGTGAGGCTCGCATGACCGAACTGAGCAAGAGCGGGGCCGCGGTGGGCGAGCCCACCGCCACCTCGCCCGCGCCGACCGCCTTCCTGGAAGTACGCGACCTCAAGGTCCACTTCCCGACCGACGACGGTCTGGTCAAGTCCGTCGACGGGCTCTCCTTCCAGCTGGAGAAGGGCAAGACCCTCGGCATCGTGGGCGAGTCCGGCTCCGGCAAGTCGGTGACCTCGCTGGGCATCATGGGCCTGCACACCGCCGGCCAGTACGGCAAGCGCAAGGCGCGGATATCCGGCGAGATCTGGCTGGACGGCACCGAGCTGCTGTCCGCCGACCCCGACCACGTGCGCAAGCTCCGCGGCCGCGAGATGTCGATGATCTTCCAGGATCCGCTCTCCGCGCTGCACCCGTACTACACGATCGGCCAGCAGATCGTGGAGGCGTACCGCATCCACCACAAGGTGGACAAGAAGACCGCCAAGCGCCGCGCGGTGGAGATGCTCGACCGGGTCGGCATCCCGCAGCCCGACAAGCGGGTGGACAGCTACCCGCACGAGTTCTCCGGCGGTATGCGCCAGCGCGCGATGATCGCGATGTCGCTGGTCAACAACCCCGAGCTGCTCATCGCGGACGAGCCGACCACCGCCCTGGACGTCACCGTCCAGGCGCAGATCCTCGACCTCATCCGGGACCTGCAGAAGGAGTTCGGCTCCGCGGTCATCATCATCACCCACGACCTGGGCGTCGTCGCCGAACTGGCCGACGACCTGCTGGTGATGTACGGCGGCCGGTGCGTCGAGCGCGGTCCGGCGGAGAAGGTGTTCTACGAGCCCCGGCACCCCTACACCTGGGGCCTGCTCGGCTCGATGCCGCGACTCGACCGCGACCAGCAGGAACGCCTCATCCCGGTCAAGGGCTCGCCGCCCTCCCTCATCAACCTCCCGTCCGGCTGCGCCTTCAACCCGCGCTGCCCGTACGCCGACGTGCCCAAGGACGACGTCACCCGCACGGTCCGCCCCGAGCTGACCGAGGTCGGCAGCAAGCACTGGGCCGCCTGCCACATGTCGCAGGAGCAGCGGGAGCGTATCTGGACCGAAGAGATTGCGCCGAAGCTGTGAGCGACCAGGCAGAGGACAAAGCGGTGACCATCCCCGCACAGACCAGCGGTGCCACCCTGACCAAGGACGCCGCTCCCGGCGAGACGCTGCTCAAGGTGACCGGGCTGCAGAAGCACTTCCCGATCAAGAAGGGCCTGCTGCAGCGTCAGGTCGGCGCGGTCCGCGCCGTCGACGGCATCGACTTCGAGGTCCGCTCCGGCGAGACGCTGGGCGTCGTGGGCGAGTCCGGCTGCGGCAAGTCGACCATGGGCCGGCTGATCACCCGGCTCCTGGAGCCGACCGCCGGCAAGGTCGAGTTCCAGGGCAAGGACATCACCCACCTCGGGGTCGGCGGCATGCGTCCGCTGCGCCGCGACGTGCAGATGATCTTCCAGGACCCGTACTCCTCGCTGAACCCGCGCCACACCATCGGCACGATCGTCAGCGCCCCGTTCAAGCTCCAGGGCGTCCAGCCCGAGGGCGGGGTCAAGAAGGAGGTCCAGCGGCTGCTGTCGGTGGTCGGTCTCAACCCCGAGCACTACAACCGCTACCCGCACGAGTTCTCCGGCGGCCAGCGCCAGCGCATCGGCATCGCCCGCGCGCTCGCGCTCAACCCGAAGCTGGTCGTGGCCGACGAGCCGGTCTCCGCGCTCGACGTGTCGATCCAGGCCCAGGTCGTCAACCTGCTCGACGACCTGCAGAGCGAGCTCGGTCTGACGTACGTGATCATCGCGCACGACCTGTCGGTCGTCCGGCACGTCTCGGACCGCATCGCGGTGATGTACCTCGGCAAGATCATGGAGCTGGCCGACCGCGACCTGCTCTACAAGACGCCGATGCACCCGTACACCAAGGCGCTGATGTCGGCCGTCCCGATCCCGGACCCGGCCCGCAAGTCGGCCAAGAGCGAGCGCATCCTGCTCAAGGGCGACGTGCCCTCGCCGATCGCCCCGCCGAGCGGCTGCCGCTTCCACACCCGGTGCTGGAAGGCGACGCAGATCTGCACCACCACCGAGCCGCCGCTGAAGGAGCTGCGGCCCGGCCAGCAGGTGGCCTGCCACCACCCGGAGAACTTCGAGGACCAGGCCCCGCAGGACGTCGTCCTGCTCACCGCCGCGAAGGAGGCGGCGGAGCTGGTGTCCGAGGAGGCGCTGGCGGAGTCGGCGGCGACCTCGGCGGCAGTGGCCGCGGAGGTCGCGGAGGCCCAGAGCACGGACGCCGAGTCCACCGAGGCCGAGTCGACCGGGAGCGAGTCGTCCGAGGCCAAGTCCGGCGAGGCCAAGTCCGGCGAGGGCAAGTCCGCCAAGGGCGAGTCGTCCGAGGCCGAGTCGTCCGAGGGCGAGTCCACCGAGACGGAGTCGACCGAGAGCGAGTCCGCCGAGGCCGAGGCCGAGGCCGCTGAGGGCACCGCGTCGGACGATGACCGGCCCTCCGCCGAGAGCAGTGACGAGGAGCCCCCCGCCAAGGGGAAGTGACCTCACTCACCCACCCTGTCACTGAGCCCCTGCCTTCGTTTGTAAGGCAGGGGCTCAGTGACAGGTAAGAATGGAAGGGTGTACGAGCAACTCTTCAGCCCCACCGTCCAGCACACGCTGGACCTGGTCGGCATCTTCGTCTTCGCCATCTCCGGCGCGCTGCTGGCCGTACGCAAGAACTTCGACGTCTTCGGCATCGCCGTCCTCGCCGAGGTCACCGCGCTGGGCGGCGGGCTGTTCCGGGACCTGGTGATCGGCGCGGTGCCGCCCGCCGCCTTCACCGACCTCGGGTACTTCCTCACCCCGCTCCTCGCGACGCTGCTGGTCTTCTTCCTCCACCCCCACGTGGAGCGGCTCCAGACCGGCGTGAACATCTTCGACGCGGCGGGCCTCGGCCTGTTCTGCGTCGCCGGCACCACCAAGGCGTACGACTACGGCCTCGGCCTGACCGCCTCCGCC
This sequence comes from Streptomyces sp. KPB2, assembly GCF_003950055.1. Classification (NCBI taxonomy): domain Bacteria; kingdom Bacillati; phylum Actinomycetota; class Actinomycetes; order Kitasatosporales; family Streptomycetaceae; genus Streptomyces; species Streptomyces sp. KPB2. Next base: position 2,490,679 of record NZ_CP034353.1, on the reverse strand, counting down.
TGCCTGGGCCTGACCACCGCGGTCGGCGGCGGCGTCCTGCGCGACGTGCTCGCCAACGAGGTGCCCTCACTGCTGCGCTGGGACCGCGACCTGTACGCCGTCCCGGCGATCGTCGGCTCCGCGATGGTCGCCCTGTGCATCCGCTACGAGGCGCTCACCCCGTTCACCAGCGGGCTCGCGGTCGTCACGGCCTTCGTCCTGCGGCTGCTCGCCCTGCGCTACCACTGGCGGGCGCCGCGCGCCTGGAACCGCCGGTCGACGGTGGTGGAGGGGGACTGACCCCGGCGTCCTTCAGGGCCGCGTCATGTCCTTGACGAAGACGACGCCGTCGACCGTGTCCAGGTGGGCGGGGTCGAGCGGGGCGTAGCCGAACCAGGAGGACGCCCGGGGTTCGGGCCGCGGGTCGCCGAGGGCGTCGCCCAGCCGCGCGGGCTCGATCACGCAGGGGTCGTCGGGGAGCGCGTACAAGAGCCCCTCGACGGTCTCCGGCGGCGGGGTGTCCACGCCATGGTGCCGGATCGTGCCCAGAGCCGTGGCCACGAAGCCGTACTCCCCGCCGAGCCGGGCGCTGACGAGGGCCCCCGCGCTCCACCATTCCAGCCGGCCCTGCCACATCCGCATCGAGCTCTTCGCGCGCTGGAGGTGGGAGTTGTGGGCGTGGACGAAGGACGGCCCCCGCTCGGCGAGCGCGAGGAGGTTGGCGGCCATCATCCGGTCCCGCGCGCCCAGCATCCTGGTCATGCGGGCGGGGGAGTCGTCGGCCATCGCGTAGTGGTACGCCAGCAGGCCGGTGGCGGTACGTGCGTGCAGGCGGGCCCGCTCCCAGTCGTCCCGCGAGGCGGACGCGATCAGGTGCGGAGTCTGCTCGTCCAACAGTGACGCGAGATCGGCGGCGAGTGTCCGCAACCGGCCCGCCTCGGCCGACCGCCCCATGGACCGGGCGGGGTCCATCATGGCCTCGGACTCGGTCCACCGGTCGTCGGCGCCGAGCAGGCGGTCCAACGTCTTCGCGGTGCAGGGGAGCAGGTCCGGGTCCACCCAAGCCGAGAGGCAGCCGTGCAGGGCGGTGAGCGCCTGCCGGGGGCTCTCGGCGCCGGTGATCTCCAGCGGGCCGTCGAAGCCGGCGAAACGGATCCGCTCCCGCGCGGGCCGGCCCTCGTTGTACGCGCGCATCCAGCGCACGAGCTCCCGGTTGGGCGCGCTCGGGCCCCAGGGGTGGCTGAAGCCGCGTGCCACGACCTCGTCGAGGGTGCCGGCGCCCCAGGTGACGTAGTCGTCCACGACCAGTCCCCGCAGGCAGTCGCTCTCGATCGTGATCGTCCGGTAGCCGTACTGCTCGACGAGTTGCCGGAAGACGGCGTTGCGCACGTCGAGCAGGGCGTCCTCGCCGTGCGTGGGCTCGCCCAGGGCGAGCAGCCGGGGCGGGGCGGGGAACAACCGCATGACGGCGGCCGCGTCCAGGGGCTGGGCGATGTCGGCTGTGGTCTCGATGCGTTCGGCCATGACCTCAACGGTATCGTTGAAGTTCCGGTTGAAACTTGGTCGCAAAGACAGGGGAATCATGGCCGCAAACCCTCAAAGTGCGGGGAAGCTCAGGCCGGTCGACCTGGCCCGCGCGCACGGTCTGTCGGCGCAGGCCGTCAGGAACTACGAGGCGGCCGGCATCCTCCCGGCCGCCGAGCGCACGGAGCACGGCTACCGTGTCTACACCGCGCTGCACGCCCGGGCCCTGGACGCGTTCCTCGCCCTGCTGGCGGGCCACGGCCACCGGACGGCGGGCTCGGTGATGCGGGCCGTGAACGAGGACGCGCTGGACGAGGCGCTCCGCCTGATCGACGAGAGTCATGCCCGGCTGCTCGACGACCGGCGGACACTGGAGGCCGTGGAGGGTGCGCTGCGGGACCTGCTGCCCGAGCCGGCCGGGGAGGTGCCCGCGGCCGCCGGCGGGTTCATCGGGGCGCTCGCGGCGGAGCTGGGCCTCCGGCCCGCCACCCTGCGCAAGTGGGAGCGGGCCGGCCTGGTGCGTCCGCGGCGCGACCCGGTGACCGGATACCGCCGCTACGACGAGTCCGACGTCCGGGACGCCCGCCTCGCCCACCAGCTCAGGCGGGGCGGCTACCCGCTGGAGCGGATCGCGGCGGTCGTCGCCCAGGTCCGGTCGGCCGGGGGGGTGGAGCCGCTGGAGCCCGCCCTGCGCGAGTGGCGGGACCGGGTGACCGCCCGGGGCAGGGCGATGGTGGCCGGGGCGGCGGAGCTGGACGCGTATCTGCGCGCCCGGGAACGGACGCGGACGCGGAAAGCTACCGCTTAGTAGTTGCCTGTTGTACCGTGCAGTCATGCCAGAAGCAGCCTCCGCAGCGGCCGTACGGGCCACCATCGGCGATAGCGAGTTCGACCGGGACACCGCCGTCACCCGACGCGCCCCCGGCGTCTACGACCTCGACCTCTCGGCCGGCTGGACGATCATCAACGCCGTCAACGGCGGCTATCTGCTGGCCGTCCTGGGCCGGGCCCTCGGCGACGCCCTCCCGCACCCCGACCCCTTCACCATCTCGGCGCACTACCTCACCGCCTCCCAGCCCGGCCCGGCCGTCGTGCGCACCGAGACCGTCCGCACCGGACGCACCCTCTCCACCGGCCAGGCCTCCCTCTTCCAGTACGACGACGAGGGCAACGAGGTGGAGCGCATCCGCGTCCTCGCCTCCTACGGCGACCTCGACACGCTGCCGGACGACGTCCGCACCTCGGCGAAGCCGCCCGCGATCCCGCCGATGGACCAGTGCTTCGGCCCCGAGGACGGCCCCGCCCCGGTCGAGGGCAGCTCGGCCATTACCGACCGGCTGATGCTCAAGCTGGACCCCGCCACCCTGGGCTGGGCGCTCGGGCAGCCCTCGGGCCGGGGCGAGATGCGGGCCTGGTTCGGCCTCTCCGACGGCCGCGACGCCGACCCGCTGTCGCTGCTCCTCGCGGTGGACGCGCTGCCGCCGACCGCCTTCGAGCTGGGACTCAAGGGCTGGGTGCCGACGGTCGAGCTGACCGCGCACGTGCGGTGCCGTCCGGCGCCGGGTCCGCTGCGGGTCTCCATCACCACCCGCAACCTCGCCGGCGGCTTCCTGGAGGAGGACGCCGAGGTCTGGGACAGTGCCGACCGGCTGGTCGCGCAGTCCCGTCAGCTGGCCCGGGTGCGGCTCGGCTGACCCGGGGGCTGCTCAGTCCAGCCAGTGCGTGCGGCCGACGCTGATCAGCCGCAGTTGCCGCCGCGCCGTCTCGACGGCCCGGCGGCGCTCCTCTTCCGGGGCCTCCAGCGTCTCCAGGAAGAGGGACGCCGTGATCAGCATCTGGTCGACGTAGAGCCCCGCCAGCATCCGCAGGTCGGCGTCGCTCCAGCCCGCCGCCGACGCGTCCGTGGCCAGCTCGGCCTGCACCTCCTCGGCGAAGCGCGCCAGTTGCTCCCGTATCGCCCGGCGCACCGGCTGCACCCCGCCGTGCCGCTCCCGCGCGATGAAACGGACGTGGGCCGGGTGTGCTGCCACATGGCCGGCGATCAACTCCACGGCGCGGGCGATGCGTTCGTCGTCGTCCTCGGCCGGTGACATCGTGGTCCGGATCATCGGGTGCAGGCTGCCCAGCGCCTCCTCGACCAGCGCCACGCCGAGATCGGCCGTGGAACGGAAGTGCCGGTAGAAGGCGGCCGGTGCCACCCCCACGGCGCGTGTGACCTCACGCAGCCCCAGGCTGCTCAGGCTCTGTTCTTCCAGCAGGCCGAGCGCCGCGTCCAGGAGCGCCTGCCGGGTCTTCTGCTTCTGCGCCTGCCGAACGCCGGGGGCGTGACTCATGCCATGCAGTTAACAACTGTTCTCCGTAATTGAAAAGCCGTGCGGCGCGCTAGACTGAGAAGTCAGTGAACAACTGTAACTACAACCGTTCACCGAAGTCCGGAAGGAAGTCCGGAAGTCTGGGGGACCCACACCATGCTGTTTCTCGTCGTCGCACTCCTGATCCTCGGGCTGGTCATGGGCACCGTCGCCCACGCCCCGCTCACCTTCTCGGTCGCGGCCGGCCTGGTCATCGCCGTCTGGCTCGGCATCTTCGCCCTCCGCGAGCGGCACGGCCGCCGACGGAGCACCTCCGCCCACTGACGCACCTCCACCGACGTACGGCAGGGAGAACATCATGCAGCTCACCGCACCGGCCGACCGCACCACCGAAAGCCCTCGCACCACCCGTCGCACCGGCATCCACGACACCGACGGCATGGCCGTCGCCTCCTTCGTCCTCGGCCTGCTCGGCCTGCTCGTGCTCAACGTCTTCCTGGGCCCGATCGCCATCGCCCTCGCGAGCATCGCCCTGTGGCGCGGCACCGCCCGACGCGGCCGTGCCCTCCTCGGTCTCGGCCTGGGCGTCGCCGACCTGCTGGTCCTGGTCGCGTTCATGTCCGCGGACAACACGCTGTCCTGGAGCCTGTGAGCCACCGCACCGCCCCGCCGGGGCCACCGTGCGACGAGACCGGCCTTGGTCCGGGGCCGGGCGGAACCGCCCCGTAGAATCGGCCGCACCATGGCTTACCTCGACCACGCCGCGACGACCCCGATGCTTCCCGAGGCAGTCGAGGCACTCACCGCGCACCTGAGCGCCACCGGCAACGCCTCCTCCCTCCACGCGTCCGGCCGCCGGGCACGGCGCACCGTCGAGGAGGCCCGCGAGACCCTCGCCGAGGCGCTCGGCGCCCGCCCCAGCGAAGTGGTCCTCACCTCCGGCGGCACCGAGGCCGACAACCTCGCCGTCAAGGGCCTGTACTGGGCCCGCCGCGACGCCGACCCGGCCAGGACCCGGGTCCTGGCCAGCCCCGTCGAGCACCACGCCGTCCTCGACGCCGTCCACTGGCTCGGCGAACACGAGGGGGCGACCGTCGAGTACCTGCCGGTCGACGCCTACGGCCGCGTCCACGCCGAGGCGCTGCGCGAGGCCATCGCCCGCGACCCCGGCGACGTCGCCCTCGCCACCGTCATGTGGGCCAACAACGAGATCGGCACGATCATGCCGGTCCGTGAACTCGCCGACGTGGCCGCCGAGTTCGACGTGCCGCTGCACGCCGACGCGGTCCAGGCCTTCGGCCAGCTGCCGGTCGACTTCGCCGCCTCAGGGCTCGCCGCCATGACCGTGTCCGGCCACAAGATCGGCGGCCCCTACGGCATCGGCGCGCTGCTGCTCGGCCGGGAGTACACCCCGGTGCCCGTCCTGCACGGCGGCGGCCAGGAACGCCACGTCCGCTCCGGCACCCTCGACGTCCCCGCCGTCGCCTCCTTCGCCGTCGCCGGCCGACTCGCCGCCGAGCAGCGCGAGTGGTTCGCCCGTGAGATCGGCGCCCTGCGCGACGACCTGGTCGACGCGGTCCGCACGGCGGTCCCGGACGCCATCCTCGGCGGCGACCCGGCACCGGAGGGGCGCCTTCCCGCCAACGCCCACTTCACCTTCCCCGGCTGCGAGGGCGACTCCCTCCTCCTCCTGCTCGACGCCCAGGGCATCGAGTGCTCCACCGGCTCCGCCTGCACCGCGGGCGTCGCCCAGCCCAGCCACGTCCTGTTGGCCGCCGGCACCGACCCCGACCTGGCCCGCGGCACCCTGCGCTTCTCACTCGGCCACACCTCGACCGAGGCCGACGTGGAGGCCCTCGCCAAGGCGATCGGCCCCGCGGTGGAACGCGCCAGGGCGGCGGGGCTGTCGTAGGGCCGTCGTAGGTCCGTCGTGCGGGCGTTACGACCGCGGTCGTACGGTCTGCCGAATCGGCTCGGGCACCTTGATCCTGATCCTGGCTCAGGCCTTGGTCGGCGGCTTCGACGGGCCGCTCGTGGCCGCGCGCCGCACCAGCTTCAGATACCGGTCCCAGTCCCAGTGCGGCCCCGGGTCGGTGTGGTCGGTGCCCGGCACCTCGACGTGGCCGAGGATGTGCTCGCGGTCCACGGGTATGTCGTACCGCGCGCAGATCCCCGCCGTCAGCCGCGCGGAGGCGGCGTACATCGCGTCGGTGAAGTCCTGCGGGCGGTCCACGAAGCCCTCGTGCTCGATGCCGACACTGCGTTCGTTGTAGTCGCGGTTGCCCGCGTGGTACGCCACGTCCAGCTCGCGGATCATCTGGGTGATCCGGCCGTCCTGTCCCACGACGTAGTGCGCGGCCGCCTTGTGCCCCGGGTCCTGGAAGGCCCGCACCGCGCTGTCGAAACTGCCCTGCGTGACATGGACGATCACCATGTCGATGCCGAAGTCGTCCGGGCGGTCCGCCCGCCGCCAGTTCGCGTCCGACGCCGCGACCCAGCGGGCGCCCGCGTAGTCGACGGCGCCCTGCTCGCGGGGCCGCTCGACGCCCGGCATCCGCCACCACAGGCGGGACAGCTCGTCGCGGGCCAGCACACCGGTGCCCACGGCCGCCGCCGCGCCGCCGACGATCAGCGCCCGCCGCCCGATGCGCCGGTCGCCGTCCCCGGACCCGCCGCTCGCGGACCCACCCGGTGCGGATCCGCCCGCGGATCCCTGCTTGGCCCCCATACGATCTTCAACGCATACTCGCGCGCTCCGGTTCCCGCCTCCCCGTACTCTGGAAGGGCTATGACTGACACTCCGCAGCGCACCCGTCCCCTCCGCGTCCTCGCCGCCATGTCGGGCGGAGTCGACTCCGCCGTCGCCGCCGCCCGCGCGGCCGAGGCGGGGCACGACGTGACCGGCGTCCACCTGGCGCTCTCCGCCAACCCGCAGTCCTTCCGCACGGGCGCCCGGGGCTGTTGCACCATCGAGGACTCGCGGGACGCCCGTCGCGCCGCGGACGTCATCGGCATCCCCTTCTACGTGTGGGACCTCGCCGACCGCTTCCGCGAGGACGTGGTCGAGGACTTCGTCGCCGAGTACGAGGCCGGCCGCACCCCGAACCCCTGCCTGCGCTGCAACGAGAAGATCAAGTTCGCGGCCCTCCTCGACAAGGCCCTCGCGCTGGGCTTCGACGCCGTCTGCACCGGCCACTACGCCCAGGTGATCCTGCGCGAGGACGGCACCCGCGAGCTGCACCGCGCCTCCGACATGGCCAAGGACCAGAGCTACGTCCTCGGCGTGCTCGACGACCGCCAGCTCGCGCACGCGATGTTCCCGCTCGGCGACACCGTCACCACCAAGGACGAGATCCGCGCGGAGGCCGAGCGACGGGGCCTCGCGGTGGCCAAGAAGCCCGACTCGCACGACATCTGCTTCATCGCCGACGGCGACACCCAGGGCTTCCTCGCCGACCGGCTCGGCAAGGCCGAGGGCGACATCGTCGACGAGGCGGGCAACCGGCTCGGCACCCACGAGGGCGCCTACGGATACACCATCGGCCAGCGCAAGGGCCTGCGCATCGGCACCCCGGCCCCCGACGGCAAGCCGCGCTACGTCCTGGACATCTCCCCGGTGAACAACACCGTGACGGTCGGCCCGGCCGAGGCCCTCGACGTCGACGCCCTCACCGCCATCAAGCCCCGCTGGTGCGGCGCCGCCCCCACCGGCCCCGGCACCTACACCGCCCAGCTCCGCGCCCACGGCGGCGAGACCGAGGTACGGGCCGAACCGGTCGACGGCACCCTGGAGGTGACCTTCACCGAGCCGGTCCGCGGTGTGGCCCCCGGTCAGGCGATCGTGCTCTACGACGGCACGCGCGTGGTGGGTTCGGCGACGATCGCCTCCACGACGCGCGCGACGGCCGGCGCGGCCTGAGCCCCGAGCCGTCGCCGGGGCGGACGACGGCGCCGGTTCATCCGGCGAGGAACTCCGCCAGCACCGGCGCCAGTACGCCCGGCTCCACCATGTGGGTCTGCCGGTCCACGGTGCCGTAGGTGCCCTGCGGGGCGGCGTCGGCGACCGCGCGGGCGGCCTCGTGCCACCACGCGTCGCTCGCGCCGCCCGCCAGGACCAGCAGCGGCACGGTGATCGCGGCGATCTCGGTGCGCGGCACCCGGCTGTCGCCCAGCACGGCGTCGTCGTACGCCAGACTCGGCGCCACCGACTCCATCCCCGCCCACATGGGGGACTGCCGGGCACCCCGGATCATCTCCTCGCCCAGCCCCGTGTGCCGCAGGAACAGCTCCACCGCGTCCCCGCGCCGGCCCTGCCCCAGCACCTCGGTCAGCCGCTCGGTGTACTCGGCCGCGGCCCGCACGGCGGCGTCGTCCATGGCGTACGGCACCTCGTACACGGCGGCCCGGCGCACCGGCAGACCGCTCGCCGCAGCCCGGAGCACCAGCGCGCCGCCCGACGACATGCCGTACAGCGAGGCCTCGCCGCCCACCGCCCCGATCAGCGCGGCCAGGTCCTCGATCTCGCGTTCCACCGCGTAGGGCGCCGTGTCACCGCTCTCGCCGCGCCCTCGGCGGTCGTACACGACGACGTCGAAACGGTCCGACAGCTCGGCGGCCAGCGGCGCCGTCGTCGCACCCGTCGACATGGCGCCGCTGACGAGTACGACCGCCGGTCCCCGCCCGGAGCGCTCGTAGGCGATGCGGGTGCCGTCCCGCGAAACAGTCGTCATCTCCATGCCTGTGCAGACTGCCCTACGGCACCGGATTCATCGCTCAGGACACCTCGACTTCGTAGAAACAGAGGTGGTCCTTGATCTCCGCCACCTCCGGCTTCGGGTCCGGGTACGCCCAGGCCAGGTCCGCCGCGTCCGGCAGCGACCAGTAGGAGGCGTCGCCCTTGAAGGGGCAGTGGGTGTGCGTGCCGGACGGGGTCAGGAGGTCGAGGCGCACGTCGCTGGGCGGGATGTAGTACCGGTCGGGACAACCCGTCTCGTGCAGGACGAGCGCCGCGTCGCTCTCCGCCAGCACCTGATCGCCGTGCACCACGCGCACGTGCCGGTCGCTCGGTTCGACGGTGATGCGGTGGCCCACGAGTCCCTTGGTCACGATCGTCCTCCTCGATGGCAGTGTCCTTCGTCACTACAGCGTGCCCGAATCCCGGCTTCTTCCCGTTCCGGCGGGCCGTACGGTGGAGGCCATGAACATCTGCGTCTTCCTCTCCGCCGCCGACCTCGACGAGCGCTACACGGGCCCCGCCAAGGAGTTCGCCGAACTGCTCGGCAAGGGCGGGCACACCCTCGTCTGGGGCGGCTCCGACGTCGGCCTGATGAAGGTCGTCGCCGACGGTGTGCAGGAGGCCGGCGGACGGCTGCTCGGCGTCTCGGTGGACTTCCTGGCGGCCAAGGCGCGCGAGGGCGCCGACGAGATGGTGATCGCGAAGGACCTGGCCGAGCGCAAGCGGCTGCTGCTGGAGAAGGCCGACGCCGTGGTCATCATGGTGGGCGGCACCGGCACCCTCGACGAGGCCACCGAGATCCTGGAGCTGAAGAAGCACGGGCACACCGACAAGCCGGTCGTCCTGCTCAACACCGCGGGCTTCTACGACGGACTCAAGGTGCAGTTCCGCCGCATGGAGGACGAGGGCTTCCTGCCCCGACCCCTCACCGAGCTGGTCTTCTTCGCCGAGGAGCCGGTCGGCGCGCTCGCCTACCTGGAGGAGAGCCAGGGCATCGAGTAGGACGCCGGTGGTGCGAGCATGGCGGGCATGGCTACACATGTGATCACCGGAGCGGGCTCCGGCATCGGCGCGGCCGTCGCCCGCCGCCTGCACGAACGCGGCGACGAGATCGTGCTCCACGCGCGCGACGCGGGCCGCGCCAAGGAGCTGGCCGCCGCGCTCCCCGGCGCGAAGACCCTGGTCGGGGACCTCGCCGACCCGGCCAAGCTGTCCTGGGCCCTCTCGCACCAGTCGCTGCCCGACCGGGTGGACTCGCTGCTGCACATCGCCGGGGTCGTCGACCTCGGTCCGGTCGGGGACCTCACCCCGAAGACCTGGCTCAACCAGCTGAACGTCAACCTGGTCGCCCCGGCCGAGCTGACCCGCCTGCTCCTGCCCCAGCTCCGGGTCGCCCAGGGCCACGTGCTCTTCGTCAACTCCGGCTCGGGCCTCAACGCCCACGCCGGCTGGGCCGCGTACGGCGCCTCCAAGCACGGCCTGAAGGCCCTGGCCGACGCCCTGCGCCAGGAGGAGCACGGCAACGGCGTCCGCGTCACCTCCGTCTACCCCGGCCGCACCGCCAGCCCCATGCAGGCCAAGGTCCACCAGCAGGAGGGCAAGGAGTACGACCCCGAGAAGTGGATCGACCCCGAGTCCGTCGCCACCACCATCCTGATGGCCCTCGACCTCCCGAGGGACGCGGAGGTCAACGACCTGACGGTGCGCCCGGGAAGGTGATCCAGCCCGTCCGGCGCTTGAGGACGAGGCCCGTCCAGGGCCGAACGCGGGGGTCCGGGGGCGGCAGCCCCCGGGGACGGGACGGGAAGGGGCGGCGGGGGCGAAATCAAGCCCCGCGCCCCCTGCGTACGCTTCTCCCGTGAACGACACCTTCGCCCCCGCCACCGGCATCGGCAGCCTCCCGGGCCACGACGCCCGCGAGGCCGCCAAGACCGCCACCGGCAGCTTCGAGGACTTCCCCTTCCTCCCCGAGCTGCCCGCCCGCGGCCCCGGCGCCGACATGATCGGCCGTACCGCAGGGATGCTCGTCGAGCTGTACGCGCGCGTGGAGCCCAGCGGCTGGCGACTCGGCGACCGCCCGGGCCGGGACACCAAGCGCGCCCGCGCCTGGCTGGGCGAGGACCTCGACGCCCTGGAGGAGTTCACCCAGGGCTACGAGGGTCCGCTCAAGGTCCAGGCCGTCGGCCCGTGGACCCTCGCCGCCGCTCTGGAGCTGCGGGGCGGCGAGGCGGTCCTCTCCGACCCCGGCGCCTGCCGCGACCTCGCCGCCTCGCTCGCCGAGGGGCTGCGCCTGCACCTGGCCGAGATCCGCCGCCGCGTCCCCGGCGCCCGCCCGGTGCTCCAGCTCGACGAGCCGTCCCTCACCGCCGTCCTGCGTGGACAGATCCGCACCGCCAGCGGCTACCGCACCCACCGCGCCGTCGACCGCCAGGTGGTGGAGGCGACCCTCCGCGAGGTCGCCGGGGCGCACGACGGGGGCCCGGTCGTGGTCCACTCCTGCGCACCGGACGTGCCGTTCGCGCTGCTGCGCCGGGCGGGCGTCGCCGGCGTCTCCTTCGACTTCTCGCTGCTCACCGAGCGTGACGACGACGCGATCGGCGAGGCCGTCGAGGGCGGCACCCGGCTGTTCGCCGGTGTCGTGCCGGGCACGGACACCGCATTGTCGGACCCTGCCGGTAGCGTCATGGGTGTCAGAACGCTGTGGCGCAGGCTGGGGCTGCGTCCGGAGCTGCTCGCGGAGGCGGTCACCGTCACCCCCGCGTGCGGACTCGCGGGCGCCTCCCCGGAGTACGCCCGGCGCGCGCTCGCCCACTGCGTCCGGGCGGCACAATCCCTCGCGGACAACCCAGAGTAACGGGAGGACATACGGTGGCCGGCGACAAGCAGGGCGACAAGCAGGCGGAGACGACCAGCGTGCCCGCCGAGGCGCGGGAGCGGCACATGCGGCTCGCCGAGCAGATCGAGGAGCACCGCTTCCGGTACTACGTGAACGACGCCCCCGTCGTCAGCGACGCGGAGTTCGACCGGCTGCTGCGCACCTTGGAGGAGCTGGAGGAGCGGCACCCGGAGCTGCGCACCCCGGAGTCCCCGACCCAGAAGGTCGCCGGTTCCTACGAGACCGAGTTCACGGCGGTGCAGCACCCCACGCGGATGCTCTCCCTGGACAACACCTTCAACGACGACGAGCTGGCCGCCTGGTTCGACCGCATCGCCCGGGAGCTGGGCGAGCAGGAGTACCACTTCCTGTGCGAGCTGAAGGTCGACGGACTCGCCGTCAACCTCACCTACGAGCGCGGCCGTCTCGTCCGCGCCGCCACCCGCGGCGACGGCCGCACCGGCGAGGACATCACACCCAACGTCCGCACCATCGCCGAGATCCCCGAGCGCCTGGCCGGCGACAAGGTCCCCGACCTGGTGGAGATCCGCGGCGAGGTCTACTTCCCGATGGAGAAGTTCCAGGAGCTCAACACCCGGCTGAACGAGGCGGGGGACAAGCCCTTCGCCAACGCGCGCAACGCGGCGGCCGGTTCGCTGCGCCAGAAGGACCCGCGCGTCACCGCCTCCCGCCCGCTGCACATGGTCGTCCACGGCATCGGCATCCTGGAGGGCTACAAGGGCATGACCCGCCTCTCCCAGGCGTACGACCTGCTCAAGACCTGGGGCCTGCCCACCTCCCCGCACAACAGGGTGGTCGACGGCCTGGACGGCGTACGGGACTTCATCGCCTACTACGGCGAGAACCGCCACTCCGTCGCGCACGAGATCGACGGTGTCGTCGTCAAGCTCGACGAGATCCGGCTCCAGGGCCGGCTCGGCTCCACGGCCCGCGCACCCCGCTGGGCCATCGCCTACAAGTACGCGCCGGAGGAGGTCAACACCAAGCTCGTCGACATCAAGGTGGGCGTCGGCCGCACCGGCCGCGTCACGCCGTACGCGCAGGTCGAGCCGGTGACGGTGGCCGGCAGCGAGGTGGAGTTCGCCACCCTGCACAACCAGGAGGTCGTCAAGGCCAAGGGCGTGCTCATCGGCGACACCGTGGTGCTGCGCAAGGCCGGTGACGTCATCCCCGAGATCCTCGGGCCGGTCGCCGACCTCAGGGACGGCAGCGAGCGGGAGTTCGTGATGCCGGCGAAGTGCCCCGAGTGCGGGACGCCGCTGCGGGCCATGAAGGAGGGCGACATCGACCTCCGCTGCCCCAACGCCCGCGCCTGCCCGGCCCAGTTGCGCGAGCGCGTCGCCTACCTCGCCGGCCGGGAGTGCCTGGACATCGAGCACTTCGGCGGCGTCGTCGCGGCCGCGCTGACCGGGCCGCTGGAGCCGTCCGAGCCCCCGCTGGTGGACGAGGGCGACCTCTTCGACCTCACCCTCGAGAAACTGCTGCCCATCAAGGCGTACGTCCTCGACCCGGACAGCGGGCTGCCCAAGCGCGATCCCGAGACCGGCGAGGAGAAGATCGCCACGGTCTTCGCCAACAAGGCGGGCGAGCCGAAGAAGAACACCCTCGCGCTGCTCCAGCACATCGAAGAGGCCAAGACCCGCCCGCTGGCCCGCTTCATCAACGGCCTCTCCATCCGGTACGTCGGACCGGTCGCCGCCCAGGCCCTGGCCCGCGAGTTCCGCTCCATCGACCGCATCGAGCAGGCCACCGAGGAGGAGCTGGCGCGCCCGGACGGGGTCGGCGACATCATCGCCGCCGCCGTCAAGGAGTGGTTCGCCGTGGACTGGCACCGCGAGATCGTCCGCAAGTGGAAGGCGGCCGGGGTTCTGCTGGAGGACCGGTCGACGGGGGAGGACGAGGGCCCGCGCCCGCTCGAAGGCCTCACCGTCGTCGTCACCGGAACCCTGGAGAACTTCACCCGGGACGCGGCCAAGGAGGCCCTCCAGAACAGGGGCGCGAAAGTGACCGGATCCGTGTCCAAGAAGACGTCGTTCGTCGTGGTCGGTGACAACCCCGGTTCGAAGTACGACAAGGCGATGCAACTGAAGGTTCCGGTTCTGGACGAGGACGGTTTCACCGTGCTTCTCGAACAAGGAGCCGAAGCGGCGGCGGATGTCGCGCTTTCGGCTGAGGAATAGCGGTTGAAGGCCACCCGATCGGCGCATATCAGATGCATACGGGTGGCCGGGTGGCATTCGGGCAACCGTCGACGACCAGTGCCCCTGGAAGCCTTCCGCGGCCTACTGTTGAGGTGTGCGCCCGCCGTACCCAGCTGCGGTCGGGGCACCCCCTGCCCCGAGTGACAGGGGAAGGGGTCTCCCAGGCGGAGCCGTTGAAGGTGGTCGAGGCGGGGGCCGCGTGGCGTGGGCACCGCCGGCTGTGAGAGGGACGGGAATGGAACCGACCGAGAGCGCCGCCGCGGGCTCACGGCTGCGCCTGCGTCGCATGGTGGGCGCGTCGCACGTGAGCCGGTGGCTCGGGCAACGCGATGGCGGCGCCCCGCCTCCCACGACGGGCACCCGTGTGCCCCAGGCCACCGGCCACACCACGGGACACCTGCACGGCCCGGCCGACGCGGACGCCGAACGGCACCTGTCCTGGCCCGCGTTGCCCGCGGCGATCGTCGCGACCGCCGCCTTCGTGCTGGGCGCCGGCTTCTACCGGGCGTTCAGCGACGGCCACGCCCTCTTCCCGTCCGGCACCGTCGGCTGGTCGCTGGCCGTGCTGTCCGGCATCGTCGTCGGCCACCTGGTCATGCTCGGCCGCTCCCGCTGGTGGGGCGGCACCGGCTCGGGCGCCGCCCTCACCCTCGCGGTCCTGCTGCTGTACGGCTGGATTCCGGCCGGCATGGTCAGTCTCACCGTCGTCGTCCTGGTCGGCATAGCCCGCCGGGGCCGCTGGCGGCAGGGCGTCCTGCACGGCGCGGTGGACATCCTCGGCATCGCCGCGGGTGCCCTGCTCCTCGGCGTCTGCGGCTCCGTACCGTCCGTCGAGCACCCCTGGGACCCCGGCACCTGGGGGGTGTACGCGGCGCCCAAGGTGGTGCTCGTCGCCGTCGCCTACCTCGCCGTCACCCGCGCCCTGCTGTGGTACCTGCAGACCCCGCGCCCCGGTCTGCCCACCGCCGCCCGCACCGCCCTGGTCCGACAGGGCCTGGTCGCCGTCGCCCTGCTCGGCATCGCCCCGCTGGTCTGCGTCGTCGCCGTCGCCAAGCCGCTGCTGTTGCCGCTGTTCGCCATCCCGCTCATCGCGCTCGACTCCACGCTGTGGATCGCCCGCGCCCGCGCCGAGGAGCAGCTGCGCGACCCGCTCACCGGCCTGCCCAACCGGCAGTGGCTCCTGGAGCGCACCTGGAGCGCGCTGGACGACGCCGAACGCATCGGCGCCCGGGCCGCCCTGATGCTGATCGACCTCGACCGTTTCCGGTCGGTCAACGACACACTCGGACACCTCGCGGGCGACCGGCTGCTGCTGCAGACCGCCGACCGGCTGCGGCAGGCCCTGCCCCGCGGGGCGGAGGCCGCGCGGCTCGGCGGCGACGAGTTCGCCGTCTTACTGCCGGTCGCCGACTCCACCACGTCGGCGACCCGGGTCGCCCGGAGCCTCGTGTCCGCGCTCAGTTCACCGATGGACCTGGACGGACTCACCCTGGTCCTGGAAGCCAGCGCCGGCGTCGCCGTCTTCCCGGACCACGCGCTGGACGCCGAAGGGCTGCTGCGCCGCGCGGACGTGGCGATGTACCAGGCGAAGCGGGACCGCACCGGCGTGGAGGTCTACGAGTCCAAGCGGGACTCCAACACGCCGGACCGGCTCGGCCTCCTCGGCGATCTGCGCCGGGCCCTGGACGCCCACGAGGTCGAGCTGCACTACCAGCCCAAGGTCCGCTTCGACGGACAGGTGGCGGGCCTGGAGGCCTTGGTGCGCTGGGTGCACCCCGAGCGCGGCAAGGTGCCGCCGGACGAGTTCATAGCCATCGCCGAGTCCTCCGGGCTCATGCCCCACCTCACCGAGTACGTACTGGAGACGGCGCTCGGGCAGGTCGCCCGCTGGCGCGCCCAGGGCCTCTTCGTACCGGTCGCGGTCAACGTCTCCCCGCGCGACGTGCACACCCCCGGTTTCGCGGGCTCGGTGGCCGCCCGGCTCGCCCGGCACGGCGTTCCCGCGGGAGCGCTCCAACTCGAGATCACGGAACACGTCCTGCTCGAGGACCCGCAGCGCGCGGCCGACACCCTCAACGCCCTGACCGGGCACGGCGTCAAGATGTCCCTCGACGACTTCGGCACCGGCTACTCCTCCCTCGTCCACCTGCGCAGGCTCCCCGTCAGCGAGCTGAAGATCGACCGCTCGTTCGTCGCCCGGCTGGCCATCGACAACGAGGACGCCGAGATCGTGCGCTGCACCGTCGACCTCGCCCACTCCCTCGGCCTGCTCGTCGTCGCCGAGGGCGTGGAGGACGACGAGACCTGGGAGCGGCTGCGGGACCTGCGCTGCGACGCCGTACAGGGCTGGCTGGTCGCCGCCGCGATGCCCCCGGAGGAGACGACCGCCTGGCTGCTCGCCCGCGGTTCAAGGGGCTGGGTCCGGGCCGCCGCCGCACTGCCCGCGGCGGCGAGCGACGAGTGACCTGAGCGCCCCGAGCGCCTGAGCGCCGTCGCCCGAGGCGCCCTGCCCGCCCGCTCGCCGGTGCCGCCGCCCACCGGCACGGCTTCGCGGAACCGACGCGCCGCTGCTTCCGCGCCGCCCGGCCCGGTCCTTTCGCCCGGCCCGGTCCGGACAAACGCCCGGCCCGGACAAGCGCCCGGCCCGGACGAGCCGCCCGGCCCGGGCCAGCCGCCCACCGGCACGGCTTGGCGGGGCCGACGCGCCGCTGCTTCCGCGCCGCCCGGCCCGGTCCTTTCGCCCGGCCCGGTCCGGGCAAGCGCCCGGCTCGGGCAAGCGCCCGGCTCGGGCAAGCGCCCGGCTCGGGCAAGCGCCCGGCTCGGGCAAGCGCTCGGCCCGGACGAGCTGCTCGGCCCGGACGAGCCGCCCGGCCCGGACGAGCCGCCCCGCCCGGACGAGCCGCCCGGCCCGGGCCGGCTGCCCACCGGGACGGACTGGCGGGGCCGACGCGCCGCTGCTTCCGCGCCGCCCGGTCCGGTCCTTTCGTCCGGCCCGGCCCGGGCCGGCGCGCCCGCGCGCTCGCCAGGGGCGGACGCTTCGCCGTTCCCGCGTGGCCCGGACCGCCTCGTCCGGGCCCGCGCGCCACCCGCCAAGAAGAGTGCCGACGGCCTGCTGCCGCCCCGTACCCGGCTTCCGGTCCCAGGCGCGCACCGCGCGGCCGGCCCGGCACCTCCCGGGCCGCCTGTCGAGCGGCCCGGGACCGCTCTCCCCGGTCCGGCCCGCCCGCTCGGCCGGCCGGTTCGGGCCGCTCCGCCCGCCCCCGGCGGTCCGTTCAGGCCGTCGGGTCCTGCGGTGCGAACCGCTCGATCAGCAGGGCGAGGCGGCGGTCGTGGGCCTGCTCGGGCAGGCGTCCGCTGCGCATCAGCGTCACCAGGCCGTGCAGTCCCGCCCAGAACGTCTCCGTGAGCAGCGCCAGGTCCTCGCCCTCGCGGGCGAACGGTTCGACGGCCCGCAGCAGCTCGCCGAAGGCCTCCTGAAGCGGCGCCGGTGCCTCGGGCGTGGCGAACGGCAGGTCGACCAGGTACGTGAACATCGCGTCGTAGAGCGCGGGCCGCCGCCGTCCGAAGTCCGTGTACGCCCGGCCGACCGCCGCGATCCGCCCGTACGCGCCCGCCTCCGACGCGGTCGAGGCCCGCAGATCGGCCGTCAGCTCCTCGCAGCCCCGCACCGCGACCGCCGCCATGATCGCGCCCTTGCCCTTGAAGTGGCTGTACAGGACGGGCTGGCTGTACTCGATCTCGGCGGCCAGCCGGCGGGTGGTGACCGCGTCCCAGCCTTCCGCCTCGGCCAGGTCCCGCGCGGCCGTCACGATCAACCGCTCGCGTTCCGCTCGTTCGCGCTCCCGGCGCGTCTGAATCGACATGACCGAGATGCTAGCAGCGCTAGCCATGCTGTCGCCGCTCTGCTAGCGTCGTTCTTGTCCCTAGCGCTGCTAGCAAGGAGAAGCCGTGACCGTCACCGCGTACACCCTGGCCGTCGTGCTCAACCTGTTCTGCCTGTTCCTGGGGTACCGCTTCCTGTTCCAGTCCGGCCCGGCCGCCGCCGGCTACGGCGTCCCGGCCGACCCCGGCGGCGACGCCTCCGCCTACCTGACGATCAAGGGCGTCAGGGACGGTGCGCTCGGCGTGGTGGGGCTGGTGCTGCTCGCCTTCGCCGGTGCCCGGCCCGAGGCGTGGTTCATGCTCTGCGTCGCCCTGATCCCGCTCGCCGACACGCTCATAGTGCTGCGTCACGGGGGTACGAAAGCGGTGGCTTTCGGGATCCACTTCGCCACCGCGGTCGTTGTCCTGATCAGTGCCGGACTGCTCTTCGCGGTCTGAGCGCGCCCGGTGCACCCGGTACGTCCGTCCGCGGTTCCACCCAGGAGGTTCGAGAATGTCGCTGTTCGTTCCGAAGTTCGACGAGTCCGTGGTGGTCCGCGAGGCCGAGGCCGAGGTCGTCGGCCGCGCGCCCGCCACCGTGCGCCTGCTGGCCGACAGCAGCTCCACCGGCGGCGCCCTGACCACCCAGCGCGTCACCCTCGCCGCGGGCGCGGACGGTGCCAAGCCGCACTGGCACGACAACTCCGCCGAGATGTTCTTCCTCCTCGACGGAGCCGCCGACATCCTCTCCGGCGACGACGTCCTCACCGCCGGCCCCGGCGACCTCGTCGTCGTCCCACCCGGCAAGCCGCACGCCTTCGCCGCCGTGCCCGGAGCCGACGCCGACCTGCTCATCGTCCTCACGCCGGGCGTGGAGCGCTTCGAGTACTTCCGCCACCTCCAGCGCATCGCCCTCGGCGAGGCCACCCGGGAGAGCCTGCTGGAGGTCCAGGAGCTGTACGACAACCACTTCCTGAGCAGCCTCGCCTGGGACGCGCGACGCCGCGCGGGTGCTCCGGGGGAATCCGTTTAACGGCCCGGGGGCCCGGCCCCATAGGATTGGGCCAAACCCATTGGGCCATACCGACCCGGACAAGCGACTTGCCCCGGCCGATTCGCCCCGACCACACACTCACCCAGAGGAACGCTGCATGCCTGGCATCACGCGCGAGGAGGTCGCCCACCTCGCCCGGCTGGCGCGTCTGGAGCTGAAGCCCGAAGAGCTCGAGCACTTCGCGGGACAGCTGGACGACATCATCGGCGCGGTCGCCCGCGTCAGCGAGGTCGCCGACCAAGACGTACCGCCGACCTCGCACCCGCTCCCGCTGACGAACGTCATGCGGCCGGACGAGGTCCGTCCGTCGCTCACGCCCGAGCAGGCGCTCTCCGGCGCCCCGGCCCAGGAGCAGCAGCGTTTCAAGGTGCCGCAGATCCTGGGGGAGGAGTAAGCCATGAGCGACATCATCAGGCTCACCGCGGCCGAGATCGCCGCGAAGATCGCCTCCGGCGAGCTGACCGCCGTCCAGGTCACCGAGGCCCACCTGGCCCGCATCGAGGCCGTCGACGAGAAGGTGCACGCCTTCCTGCACGTCGACCGCGAGGGCGCGCTGGCCCAGGCCCGCGCCGTCGACGAGAAGCGCGAGCGCGGGGAGAAGCTCGGCCCGCTGGCCGGCGTCCCCCTCGCCCTCAAGGACATCTTCACCACCGAGGGCATCCCCACCACCGTCGGCTCGAAGATCCTCGAGGGCTGGATCCCGCCGTACGACGCGACCGTCACCGCGCGCCTCAAGGCCGCCGACGTCGTCATCCTCGGCAAGACCAACATGGACGAGTTCGCCATGGGGTCCTCCACCGAGAACAGCGCCTACGGCCCGACCGGCAACCCCTGGGACCTCACCAAGATCCCCGGCGGCTCCGGCGGCGGTTCCTCCGCGGCCCTCGCCGCCTTCCAGGCCCCGCTCGCCATCGGCACCGACACCGGCGGCTCCATCCGCCAGCCCGCGGCCGTCACCGGCACGGTCGGCGTCAAGCCGACCTACGGCGGCGTCTCCCGCTACGGCATGGTGGCCTTCTCCTCCTCCCTCGACCAGGGCGGCCCCTGCGCCCGCACGGTCCTGGACGCGGCCCTGCTGCACGAGGTGATCGCCGGGCACGACCCGATGGACTCCACCTCCATCGACGCCCCCGTCCCCGCGGTCGTCGAGGCCGCCCGCAACGGCAGCGTCGAGGGCATGCGCGTCGGCGTCGTCAAGCAGTTCCGCGGCGAGGGCTACCAGGCCGGTGTCGTGCAGCGCTTCGACGAGTCCGTCGAGCTGCTGAAGTCGCTGGGCGCCGAGATCGTCGAGCTGGACTGCCCGTCCTTCGACCTCGCGCTCTCCGCGTACTACCTGATCGCCCCGTCCGAGTGCTCCTCCAACCTCGCCCGCTTCGACGGCCTGCGCTACGGCGCCCGCGTCGGCGACGACGGCACGCACTCCGCCGAGGAGGTCACCTCCCTGACCCGCGAGGCCGGCTTCGGCCCCGAGGTCAAGCGCCGCATCATGCTCGGCACGTACGCCCTGTCGAGCGGGTACTACGACGCGTACTACGGCAGCGCCCAGAAGGTCCGCACCCTCATCAAGCAGGAGTTCGAGCGGGCCTTCGAGCAGGTCGACGTGATCGTCTCCCCGACGACCCCGACCACCGCCTTCGCGATCGGCGAGCGCGCCGACGACCCGATGGCGATGTACCTGGCCGACCTGTGCACCATCCCCACCAACCTGGCGGGCAACGCGGCCATGTCGCTGCCCTGCGGCCTCGCGCCCGAGGACAACCTGCCGGTGGGTCTGCAGATCATCGCCCCCGCCATGAAGGACGACCGGCTCTACAAGGTCGGCGCCGCCGTCGAGGCCGCCTTCGTGGAAAAGTGGGGCCACCCGCTGATCGAGGAGGCACCGTCGCTGTGAGCGCACTGTCCAAGGCCAAGGGCTTCAAGAAGTCCAAGTCCGGTCTGTACGTCTCGATGGCCACCTCGGCGTTCGGCGCCGTGGGGGTCTACAAGCAGATCAAGAAGGCGCGCGGCGAGAGTGACACGCTGCGGCTGCTCGACGCCGTCGTCACCGGCGCCGCGGTCGTCACCAACCTCGCCATCCTCTACCGCGAGCTGAAGCGCCTCGGCGACGACGACGTCCTGCTGGGCTGAGAGGGAAGTTTCACCGTGACCACCACGACCGACCTGGTGTCGTACGAGGACGCACTCGCGTCGTACGACCCCGTCATGGGCCTTGAGGTCCATGTCGAACTCGGCACCAAGACCAAGATGTTCTGCGGCTGTTCGACCGCGCTCGGTGCCGACCCGAACACCCAGACCTGCCCCGTCTGCCTCGGCATGCCCGGCGCGCTCCCGGTCGTCAACGCGACCGGCGTCGAGTCGGCGATCAAGATCGGTCTCGCGCTGAACTGCGAGATCGCCGAGTGGTGCCGCTTCGCCCGGAAGAACTACTTCTATCCGGACATGCCGAAGAACTTCCAGACCTCCCAGTACGACGAGCCGATCGCCTTCGACGGCTACCTCGACGTGCAGCTGGAGGACGGGGAGACCTTCCGCGTCCAGATCGAGCGCGCCCACATGGAGGAGGACACCGGCAAGTCGCTGCACGTCGGTGGCGCGACGGGCCGCATCCACGGCGCCTCGCACTCCCTGCTCGACTACAACCGCGCCGGCATCCCGCTCATCGAGATCGTCACCAAGCCGATCGAGGGAGCGGGCGAGCGCGCCCCCGAGGTCGCCCGGGCGTACGTCCGTGAGCTGCGCGAGCTCATCCGTGCCCTCGGCGTGTCCGAGGCCCGCATGGAGATGGGCCAGATGCGCTGCGACGTGAACCTGTCGCTGCGCCCGCACGGCACCGAGAAGTTCGGCACCCGCAGCGAGACGAAGAACGTCAACTCGCTGCGCTCCGTCGAGCGCGCCGCCCGCTTCGAGATCCAGCGCCACGCCGCGGTGCTGGGCGGCGGCGGCACGATCATCCAGGAGACCCGCCACTTCCACGAGGACACGGGGTCC
The DNA here is from genome assembly GCF_003950055.1 of Streptomyces sp. KPB2. Lineage (NCBI taxonomy): Bacteria > Bacillati > Actinomycetota > Actinomycetes > Kitasatosporales > Streptomycetaceae > Streptomyces > Streptomyces sp. KPB2. The sequence goes on along the minus strand of NZ_CP034353.1, from coordinate 2,469,129 downwards.
ACCACCTCGGGCCGCGTGAAGGAGGAGGCCGAGGACTACCGGTACTTCCCGGAGCCCGACCTGGTGCCCGTCGCCCCGTCCCGCGAGTGGGTCGAGGAGATCCGCTCCGCGCTGCCCGAGCTGCCGCTGGTGCGCCGCAACCGGCTCCGCGAGGAGTGGGGCATCTCCGGCAACGACATGCAGTCCATCCTCAACGCCGGAGCCCTGGACCCGATCGTCGCCACCATCGACGCCGGTGCCGACGCGGCCTCCGCCCGCAAGTGGTGGATGGGCGAGCTGGCCCGCAGCGCCAACGAGTCGGGCAAGGCGCTCGACGAGCTGGCGATCACGCCGGTCCAGGTGGCCCGCGTCGCCGAGCTGGTGACCAAGGGCGAGCTGAACGACAAGCTGGCCCGCCAGGTCATCCTCGGCGTCCTCGCCGGTGAGGGCACCCCGGACGAGGTCGTCGACAAGCGCGGCCTGAAGGTCGTCTCCGACGAGGGCGCGCTGACCGCCGCCGTCGACGAGGCCATCGCCGGCAACCCGGGCGTCGCGGACAAGATCCGCGGCGGCAAGGTGGCGGCGGCCGGCGCCCTGGTCGGCGCCGTCATGAAGGCGACCCGCGGCCAGGCGGACGCGGCCCGCGTCAAGGAGCTGATCCTGGAGAAGCTGGGCGTCACCGAAGGCTGACACCCGGTCCACCCGGCCCACAACGAGCCCTGGGGGAACGAGCCGAGCACGGCGAGTTCCCCCAGGGCCGTTGTTGTGAAGAACGACACTAAGTCCGCAAAGGATCTCTTCTGCCTGCAAGAGTGATTCCGCATTGCTCATGCGTTCTTTGCGGACCGTTCACACCATGGACGTCCCTTCCCGGTGTTCCCGGCTTTCCGGGTGTTCCCGGTCAAAGATCGACAATCAGACACCCCTGGGAGCACGTCCGTGGCAGCCCTCGCACGCTGGTGTGTACAGCATCGCCTCGCAGCCGTCCTGCTCTGGCTGCTCGCCTTCGGCGGTGTGGCAACGGCCGCCACGGTCGCCGGCTCCGCGTACTCCAACGACTACGGCATCCCGGACACCGGCTCCGACCGTGCCTACCGGCTGATGGAATCCCGCTTCCCCGACCTCGGCGGCGACAGCGACACCATCGTCTGGCACACCACGACCGGCACCGTCCGCGCCCCCGACGTCGAACAGGCCATGACCCGCACCCTGGACCGCGTCGCGGACCTGCCCGGGGTGGCCGCGGTCACCAACCCGTACCACGACCCCGACTCGCCCCTCGTCAGCGAGAACGCCGACACCGCCTACGCCACCGTCACCTTCGACGCCGCCTCCCAGGACATCGACCCGGACCGGGCCCGGGCCGTGGTCGACACCGCCGAGGCGGCCGAGACCGACGGGCTCCAGGTCGAACTGGGCGGCAGCGCCATAGCGCTCACCGAGTCCGGCGGCAGCCACCTCGCCGAGGCCGTCGGTGTGGCGGTGGCCGCGGTCGTCCTGTTCCTCGCCTTCGGCACCGTCGCCGCGGCCCTGCTGCCCATCGCCACCGCGCTGGTCTCCGTCGGCACCGCCTACGCCGGCATCACCCTGCTCGGTCACGCCATGACCGTCGCCGACTTCGCGCCCATGCTGGGCACCCTCATCGGACTCGGCGTCGGCATCGACTACGCCCTGTTCATCGTCACCAGACACCGGCGCGGACTGAAACGCGGCCTGTCCGTGACGGACGCCGCCGCCGAGGCCGTGGCGACCACCGGACGAGCCGTCGTCTTCGCGGGTGCCACCGTTTGCATCGCCCTGCTCGGCATGCTGATCCTCCGGCTGAGCTTCCTCAACGGCGTCGCCGTCGCCGCCTCGCTGACCGTGATCCTCACCGTCGCGGCCTCCGTGACGCTGCTGCCCGCCCTGCTGTCGTACATCGGCCCGCGCGCCCTGAACCGGCGCGAGCGGCGCCGGCTCGCCGAGCACGGGCCCGAGCCGGAGGTGCCGACCGGGCTCGCCGCCCGCTGGTCCGCCTTCGTCGAGCGCCGGCCCAAGCTGCTCGGCGCCCTCGCCCTCGTCGTCATCACCGTCCTCGCCCTGCCCACCCTCGGCCTGCGCCTGGGCACCTCCGACCAGGGCAACGACCCCAGGGGCACCACCACCCGCCAGGCCTACGACGTCCTCGCCGACGGCTTCGGCCCCGGCGTCAACGGGCCGCTCACCCTGGTCACCGAGGTCCGCGGCGCCGAGGACCGCCTCGCCCTGGACAACCTCGACGCCACCCTGCGCACCACCGAGGGCGTCTCCTCGGTGACCCCGGTGATGTACAACTCCGGCGGCGACGCCGCGTACCTCACCGTCGTACCCGAGTCGGCGCCCCAGTCGCAGCAGACCAGCGACCTGGTCGAGCGGCTGCGCTCCGAGGTGCTGCCGCGGGCCGAGGCCGGGACCGCGCTCGACGTGCACGTGGGCGGGGTGACGGCCGGTTACGACGACTTCGCCGACGTCATCGTCGGCAAGCTGCCCCTCTTCGTCGGCGTCGTCATCGGCCTCGGGTGTCTGCTGCTCCTGCTGGCCTTCCGGTCCGTCGGCATCCCGCTCAAGGCCGCCGCCATGAACGTGGCCGCCGTGGCCGCCGCCTTCGGCGTGGTCGTGGCGATCTTCCAGTGGGGCTGGGGGAGCGAACTGCTCGGCCTCGGCAGCGCGGGGCCGATCGAACCCTTCCTGCCCGTGATCATGGTCTCGGTGCTCTTCGGGCTCTCCATGGACTACCAGGTCTTCCTGGTCAGCCGGATGTACGAGGAGTGGCTGGAGACCGGCGACAACCGCCGCGCCGTCCGGGTCGGGCTCGCGGAGACCGGTCGCGTGATCAACTCCGCGGCCGTCATCATGATCTCGGTCTTCCTCGCCTTCGTCCTCAGCGGCGACCGGGTGATCGCCATGTTCGGCATCGCGCTCGCCGCAGCCGTCGCCCTGGACGCCTTCGTGCTGCGCACCCTCCTGGTGCCCGCCCTGATGCACCTGCTCGGCCGCGCCAACTGGTGGCTGCCGCGCCGCCTGGACGCCCTCCTGCCGCGCATCAGCATCGAGCCGCCCGAGTGCCGGGCCGCCCATGAGAGGCTGGCCGCGGCGACGGACGCCGAAGTGGCGGACGTCCTCGCGGAGGCGGAGGAGGAACGGCAGCGCGATGTACGCGATATCACTGGGTGACGACGGAGCCGAACTGCGACCCCTGGAGACCTGGCACGCCGAGGAGTTCCTGGCCCACCTGGACCGGGGCCGGGAGTTCATCACGCAGCACATCCCCTTCGGCGCGAAGGCGACCGACGTCGACTCCGCCCGCGAGGTGCTCCAGGCCTACGCCGACCGGCACGCCGCCGACAGCGGCTTCCTGCACGGGCTGTGGCTGGACGGCAAACTCGTCGGCGGCCTGCTCTTCCGCGTCTTCGACGCCGCCACCGGCGTCTGCGAGATCGGCTGCTGGCTCGAGCCCGCCGGAACGGGCCGCGGCCTGGTCACCCGCGGCGCCCGCGTGCTCATCGACTGGGCCTTCGACGAGCGCGGCATGCACCGCGTGGAGTGGCACGCCTCCTCGGCGAACACCCCGAGTGTCAACGCCGCGCGGCGACTCGGCATGATGCGTGAGGGCGTGCTGCGCGAGAGCGCCCCCTACCGGGGCGTGCGCCAGGACATCGAGGTGTGGGCGGTGCTCGCACCCGAGTGGCGGGAGGCACGCGAGGCACGCGCGCGTGCCGCTCAAAGGGATCATTAAGGGACCTCTCAGACAGCGTCCGTACGGTGCGAGGCATGGGAACGAAGACAGTGGACGAGACCGGCGTGAAGACCGACGAGCGCAAGACCGACGAGGAAACGAAGGCCGCCGGGTCCGCCGAGGCCGCTGAAGCCACCGAAGCGGCCGGGACCGACGCCCCCGACGGCGCCGGTCCGGAAGCGGACGCCGACGTCACCGGCAAGACCGACGACACCGACGCGACCGGGGCCGGGCCCACCGGCGTGGGCCAGGGTGCGGGCGCCGTCGTCTCCGCGGGACTCGGCATCGTCTCCCTGACCGGCAGCTGGGTCGGCACCGTGGCCTCCGCGCGCGAGTCGCTGATGGGCCAGCTGGAGACCTCCTCGTCCTCGAACGTCGGCACGCTGATCGAGAAGGGCTACGGCAACGCCTGGCAGGCCACCGCGATGTGGGGCGGCGTCTTCGCCCTGGTCGCGCTGATCGTCGGCGTCGTCGTGCTGGCCCGCCCCGCGTTCGGCGCGCCGGGCCGCCCGCAGGCCCCGTGGATCAAGTCGGTCGCCTGGGCGGGCGTCGCGCTCGGCGTCATCGGCCTGCTCCTTGCCGTCCTGAAGTACACGGACGTCCTGCTGGGGCTGCCCTCCACCGGCTGACCAGGCACTTGCGAGGGGTCTTAGGGCAAGCGCACACCCAGTGCGCGCGCCCTAAGACCCCTTACGCATGTCTAAGGCCCCGCGCGGCGCCGAAGATGCGGAACTTGCCCGATGTGGCGACACCCCCTGGGAGACGAAGGTTGAGGCATCGCGAACGAGCGAAGCCGAAACCGGCTCTCACCGAGGGGACACACCATGTACGAGTACGAGATCCAGCAGTACCGCTCCGCCGAGCTGATCCGCCGCGCCGACGAGGCCCGGCTGGCTCGCGAGGTGGTCCGGGCCCGCCGCGCCGCCCGCCGCCGGGAACGCCAGGGCGCCGCCGAGGCCGAGAGCCATACGCCGCGACAGCGCCGGCCCCGGTTCGCCCGGGTCGCGTGAACGGGGGAGCCGGGGAGGGAGGCCGCACGGCCTCCCTCTCCGCCGTCGTACCCGCCGCCGTCCCGGGGGTTGTCCGGCTGCCGAAAATCGGTGACCCGCTGTCGTACCCGCGTGCGATGCTCGGGTCCGTGGAGACCAGGTCCGTCAGTCCCGTGTTCGTCGGCCGCACCGGCGAACTGGACACGTTGAACGACGCGCTCGCCCGCGCCGGGGGCGGCGACACCCCCGGGGCGTCCGCCTCCGGGGGCGAGCCGCAGGCCCTGCTGCTCGGCGGCGAGGCCGGCGTCGGCAAGACCCGCCTCGTCGAGGAGTTCGCCCGCGCCGCCGGCCGGCGGGGCGCCGTCGTCGCACTGGGCGGCTGCGTCGAGATCGGCGCCGACGGGCTGCCCTTCGCGCCGTTCTCCACCGCACTGCGCGCCCTGCGCCGCCACCTGCCCGAGGAACTGGCCGCCGCTGCCGCCGGACAGGAGGAGGAGCTGGCCCGGCTGCTGCCCGAACTGGCCGAGGGCGCCCCGGTCACCGGCGGCGGCCGGCACGACGAGGAGAGCATGGCGCGGCTCTTCGAGCTCACCGCCCGCCTGCTGGAGCGCGTCGCCGCCCGGCGCACCGTCGTCCTCGTCCTGGAGGACCTGCACTGGGCCGACGCCTCCACCCGCCACCTGATCGCCTACCTGCTGCGCACCCTGCGCACCGGCCGCCTCGTCGTCCTCGCCACCTACCGCTCCGACGACATCCACCGCCGCCACCCGCTGCGCCCCCTGCTCGCCGAGCTGGACCGGCTGCGCACCGTCCGCCGCCTCGAACTCGGCCGCTTCACCCGCGACGAGGTGGGCCGCCAGATCGCCGGGATCCTCGCCCACGAACCCGACCCGCTCCAGGTCGACGCGATCTTCGAACGCTCCGACGGCAACGCGTTCTTCGTCGAGGAACTCGCCGTCGCCGCCCACGAGGGCAGCTGCACCGGCCTCACCGACTCCCTGCGCGACCTGCTCCTGGTCCGCGTGGAAGCCCTGCCCGAGAGCGCCCAGCGGGTCGCCCGGATCGTCGCCGAGGGCGGCTCCACCGTTGAGTACCGGCTGCTGGCCGCCGTCGCGGGGCTCGCCGAGGACGACCTCATCGAGGCGCTGCGCTCCGCGGTCAACGCCAACATCCTGCTCCCCGCGCCCGACGGCGACGGCTACCGCTTCCGCCACTCCCTGGTCCGCGAGGCCGTCGGCGACGACCTGCTCCCCGGCGAACGCTCCCGCCTCAACCGGCGCTACGCCGAAGCGCTGGACGCCGATCCCACGCTGGTGCCGGCCGCCGAGCGCGTGATGCGCCTGGCCAGCTACTGGTACCACGCCCACGACCCCGCCAAGGCGCTCCCCGCCGTCCTGGACGCCTCCGTCGAGGCCCGCCGCCGGCACGCCTACTCCGAGCAGCTGCGGCTGCTGGAACGCGCGATGGAGCTGTGGGACTCCGTCCCCGACGAGGTACGCGCCACCCTGCGCCCCGTGGACTGCGCCGAGGTCTACCCTCCCTGCGGCTGCGACCCGGCCACCACGCCCCTGCGCTACCTGGACCTGATGGCCGAGGCGGCCGTCGCCGGGCGGCTGTGCGGGGAGCGCGAGCGCGCGATGAAGATCACCAAGCGGGCGCTGCGGCTGCTGGAGGACGAGCAGGACACGGGCTCCGGGACGGGCGCGAGCGGCCGGGACCCGCAGCGCGCCGCCTGGTTCTGGACCCAGCGCTCGCTCCTGGTCCAGGCCCAGGGCCGCGGCGACGGCTGGCGGGAACTGGGCATCGCGCAGGAACTGGTCCGCGGGCTGCCGCCCTCGCAGGTGCACGCCGAGGTGCTGGCCATGGCGGCCAACTGGTCGATGCTCCACTCGCCCGGCCCCGACGCGATGACGGCCGCCGAACGGGCCGTCGAGTACGCGCGCATGGTGGGCGCCGACGAGATCGAGCTCAACGCCCGCCTCACGCTGGGCGGCCTGATGGTGGACGCGGGGCAGATCGACGCGGGGCTCGCCGAGATGTTCCAGGTCAGGGATCTGGTGGTGGCGCAGGACCGCTCCGTCGTGGTGGCCCGCAGCCACGTCAACCTGCCCTCGGCCCTGGAGAGCGTCGGCCGTTCCCGGGACGCGCTCGGCATCCTGCGCGAGGGCGTCGACCTCACCCGGCGGATGGGCCTGCTGGAGTCCGAGGCCTGGGTCTGGGGGAACCTCGCCGAGTCGCTGATCTCGCTGGGCCGCTGGGACGAGGCCCTGGAAGCGGCGGACCGGGCCGGGGCGCCGGGCCGCAGCCCCGCACCCCGCGGCGGCGCCGCGCTCAAACGCGCCGCCGTCGCCCTCGCCCGCGGCGAGCCGGCCGAGGCAGCCCGGCTGCTCGCCGAGGCCCGCGCCGCCTACGGCACCCACGACCCCATGCCGCAGTACCAACTGCCGCTGGCCGCCCTCGCCATAGGCATCGCCGAGGCCGAGGGCCGCCTCCCGGACGCCCGCGCCGAACTCGTCCGCGTCCTGGACGCGGGCTTCCCGCCCGGCACCCAGCGCTACGGCTGGCCCCTGCTGCTGTCCGCCGCCGCGGCGGAGGCCGACGCCCGCGCCCTGCCGGCCGCCGAGGAGGGCCGCGCCGACATCCTCGAACGCCTCGCCGGGGCCGCGAAGCACCTGACGACGGGCGCTCCGCTCTGGGCCGCCCACGAACGGTGGGTCCGCGCCGAACTCCACCGGGCCCACGGCCGCGACACCCCGCAGCTCTGGTCGGAGGTCGTCACCGCCTTCGAGTGCCTGGAGCGTCCCTACGACCTCGCCCGCGTACGGCACCGACTGGCCGGCGCCCTCCTGGCCACCGGCGGCGAGGACGAGCGCGCCCGCGCCACGGAACTGCTGCGACTGGCCCGTACCGTCGCCGACCACCTCGGCGCCCGCCCGCTGTCCGACGCCGTCGCCCTGCTCGGCCGCCGCGCCCGCCTCACCCTCGGCCACACCGGCGACCCGGGCGCCGCACCCGAGCCCACGGACCCGGCCGAGGCGCTCGGGCTCACCGGACGGGAGCGGGACGTGCTGCGGCTGGTCTCCGAGGGCCGCACCAACCGCCAGATAGCCGGGGAACTCTTCATCTCGCCCAAGACGGCCAGCGTCCACGTCTCGAACATCCTGGCCAAGCTCGGCGTCTCCGGCCGCGGCGAGGCGGCGGCCGTGGCCCACCGGCTGGCGCTGTTCCCCGCCGAACGGCTCACGTCCGGTTCGCCGGAGTGAGGCTTACGCTGTAAGGGACGCCGAGCGACGGAGGCACCGTGTTCAACGCGTTCGAGGAACTGTTCAACCCCGGCCGGAGACACACCCGCGACGAGCAGAACCGCCTGGAACTGACCCGCGAGGATGTCGGCGACGGCGACCCGGGCCACGGCCCGATAGACCTCAGTTCGGGCAAGGTCGTCGTCCACCGGCCGCGCGCCGACCGCACGGAGCGCACGGCGCCGGAGGACGAGTAGCCGGTCGCCTACTTCACCTCCAGCTCCAGGATCCGGTCGTCGTCGCCCTTCGCGTCGCCGCGCCCGTCCGTGTTGCTGGTGACCAGCCACAGCTTGTCGCCGCCCGCCGGCGCCACCGTGCGCAGCCGGCCGTACTCGCCCTCCAGGAAGGCCTGCGGCTCGGCCGAGGCCTCCGTGCCCTTCAGCGGGATCCGCCACAGCCGCTCACCGCGCAGCCCCGCCATCCACACCGAGCCCTCGACGTAGGCGATGCCGCTGGGGGAGGCCTCGTCGGTGTGCCACTGGGCGAGGGGGTCGTGGAACCCGGAGCCGCCGCCCTTGCCCTCCGCCTCGGGCCAGCCGTAGTTGTCACCCGGCTTGATCGCGTTCAGCTCGTCCCAGGTGTCCTGGCCGAACTCCGAGGCGAACAGCCGCTGCTTGTCGTCCCAGGCCAGACCCTGCACGTTCCGGTGGCCGTACGAGTACACGGGGGAGTCGGGGAAGGGGTTGCCCGGCGCCGGCTCCCCGTCCGGGGTCATCCGCAGGATCTTGCCGCCGAGGGAGTCCTTGTCCTGCGACAGGCCCGTGTCACCGCTCTCGCCCGTGCCCGCGTAGAGCATCTTGTCGGGTCCGAACGCGATCCGCCCGCCGTTGTGGATCACCCCCTTCGGGATGCCCCGGAAGACCGTGTCCGGCGCCCCCAGCTGCTCACCCGCCGGCTTCTTGTCGTCGTACAGCATGCGCACGATGCGGTTGTCGGAGGCGGAGGTGAAGTACGCGTAGACCATGTGGTCCGAGGCGTAGTCGGGGGACAGCGCGATGCCGAGGAGGCCGCCCTCGCCGGCCGGGGAGACGCCGGGCACCTCGCCCAGCTCCGTCTTCTTGCCCGTCTTCGCGTCGACGCGGGTGATCGTGGCCTCGTCGCGGGAGGAGACCAGCAGGTCGCCGCCCGGCAGCGGAGCCAGACCCCAGGGGCTGTCGAGCCCCGTGGCGACCGTGCGGAGCACCTTCACCGAGCCCTTCGCGGGCGGGGCCTCCTCGGTGGGCGACCCGCTGGGCGACCCGGCGGGCGAGGACCGCGTCGCCGTACCGGACGGGGTGGTGCCGTCCGCTCCGGACGGGTCCCCGCCGTCCGAGGAGCAGCCGGCCGTCAGCAGGAGAGCGGCGGCCAGCACGGCCGGCACGGCTCGACGTCGCACGATCTTGGTCCCTTCGACGCGGCGGGTTCTCCCTGTCATACACCGCAGGAGCTCCCCAGGTTCCCGATCGCCGAATCCCGAATCCGTCGGCGGCCCGCACGAGGCACCGCACGCCTCAGTCCCACGGGCCCGCCGCACGCCTCAGTCCCATGGCCCCCCGGCGCACCTCAGTCCCACGACCCCTGCGCCGGCGGCAGCGCCCGCAGTTCCGCCAGGTCCCGCTCGGTCAGCCGCAGCCCCGCCGCACCCGCGTTCTGCGTCACCCAGCGCTCCTGCTTGGTGCCCGGCACCGGCACCACGTGCCGTCCCTGGGCCAGCACCCAGGCCAGCGCCACCTGCGCCGCGCTCACCCCGTCGCCGTGCCGGGCGGCGATCCGGCGCAGCGTGGCCACGATCGGCTGGTTGGCGGCCATCATCTCGGCGGTGAAGCGGGGGTGGCGGGCCCGCAGGTCCTCCGGTTCGAAACCCTCGCCCGGCGTCAGCGTGCCGGTCAGATAGCCGTTGCCCAGGGGCATCGCTGCCAGGAAGCCGACGCCGCGCGAGACGCACCACGGCAGCAGCGTCCGCAGCGCCTCCGGCGACCACACCGACAGCTCGGCCTCGACCGCGCTCACCGGGAACACCTGCTGCACCCGCTCCAGCTGACGGACCGTCGCGTCGTGCAGCCGCGCACCCGGACGCCGGGCCGAGCGCGCGCCGACCGCACAGAGGCCCAGTGCCCGCACCTTCCCGGCCCGCACCAGCTCCGCCATCGCGCCCCAGGTCTCCTCGACGGGTATCTCCGGGTCGGCGCGGTGCAGTTGGTAGAGGTCGATGACGTCCGTCTGGAGCCGGCGCAGGGACGCGTCGCAGGCACGTTTCACATAACCGGGGCGGCCGTTGGCCACGATGTGCTGCTCACCCACCAGCAGACCGACCTTGGTCGACACGAACGCCTCGGACCGCCGCTCCTTCAACACCCGCCCCAGCAGCAGCTCGTTGGTGAACGGGCCGTACATGTCCGCCGTGTCCAGCAGGGAGACGCCGAGGTCGAGGGCCCGGTGCACGGCCCTGAGCGACTCGTCGCCCCGCTGCCGCGAGGCGCTGTACGCCCAGTTCATCGGCATGCACCCGAGTCCGACGGCCCCCACCGCGAGTGCCGTCGCGCCGATCGTCCTGCGCTCCACCGGTCGTGACCCTCCCTCGTCAGGCCACCCAACCTAACCTCTGCCTCTTCGCCCCCTGACATAGCCTCCTGACCATGACTGCTGACGTGTGGCTGCCCATCCCCCCGGACGAGATCGAGGGCCTTCCCGAGGGCCCCGCATACCGCCACTGGGACGGCGAGGAGACCTATCCCGCCGACCCGGCCGACTGTGCGTTCTACGTCGTCCCCTACATGAAGCCCCCCGGGGTCGGCGTACGTCCGCTGCCCGAGATGCGCTCCGTCCGGGTCGTCCAGACCCTCTCCGCCGGCATCGACCACGTCGAGCCCGGCCTGAAGCACCTGTCCGCGGGCGTACGGCTGTGCAACGCGCGCGGTGTGCACGAGGCCAGCACGGCGGAGCTGACCCTCGCGCTGATCCTGGCCTCGCTGCGCGGCATCCCGGACTTCGTGCGGGCGCAGGACCGGGGCGAGTGGCTCGGCGGAGGGTTCCGGCTCGCGCTCGCGGACCGGACGGTCCTGATCGTCGGATACGGATCGATCGGCGCCGCGATCGAGGACCGGCTCGTGCCGTTCGAGGTCGCGCCGGTCGTGCGCGTCGCGCGCTCCGCCCGTGCCACGGAGCGCGGCCCCGTGCACCCGCTCACCGAACTCCCCGACCTGCTCCCGCAAGCCGACGTCGTCGTCCTGGCCACACCGCTCACCGAGGCCACCCGGAGCCTGGTCGACGCCACTTTCCTGGCCCGCATGAAGGACGGCGCCCTGCTCGTCAACGTGGCGCGCGGACCGGTCGTGGACACGAAGGCGTTGCTCGCCGAACTGGAGAGCGGACGCCTCACCGCGGCCCTCGACGTGACCGACCCCGAACCGCTGCCGCCGGGCCACCCCCTGTGGAATGCTCCCGGCACAGTCGTCAGCCCGCACGCGGGCGGGCCGACCTCGGCCTTCCTGCCGCGCGCCAAGCGGCTGCTGGTGGACCAGTTGAACCGTTTCGTGAACCGGGAGCCGCTGCGCAACGTGATCCTGACGACGGGCGCGTAATCCGTTTCGGGCACCCTCCGCAACCCCCCGGCTGCGGTGGGTGCGCGCATATCCGCTGGTCGTCACGGAGCGTAGAGAACCTATGTCCCTGAGTGACGAGACTGGTGTATCGTCCGACAGGGGATGCGCCGCGCACGGGTACGGCGCCGGGGATGGACATCTCAGACTGTGAGGGGGGCGACGGGCGATGCACGGCCTATGGACCAACGATCCGACGCGGCGGAGCCGCCGCCGGCGACCCTGCCGCACGACGGCCGCGACCGCGCGCGAACGGGGCCGGCACGGCCACCCCGGCCGCCCGGACCCGCGCTGCCCCCACCCGCGCCGGCCGGGCGAGCGCGGGAGGCAGCAGCGGCCGGCCCGCCGGTGCCGGTGCGCGCGGGACGCGGGAGCGGTGCGGACCGGGAGGCCGCGGTGAGTCCGCCCCCCGTTCCCACGCTGGACGGAGCGCTGCGCGGCCAGGCCCCGCCCGGCCCGCTGCTGCCCCGGCCGTCCGCCGGCGCCGGCCCGACGCCCCTGGTCCGCCAGCTCGTGCTGGCCCTGGTCTGCGCGGGCTACGCCGTCGGAGCCGCGCTCGGCTGGGGCTCCGAGTACGTCGCCAAGATCATGGGCGACTTCGGGCTGAGCGCCGCCGCCGCTGCCGCCGCCGTCTCCTGCTTCCTCTACGCCCGCGGGCGCCGGGTCCGCTTTCGACCGGCCTGGCTGCTCTTCGCCCTCTCCTCGGCGATGGCCTCCCTCGGCAACGCGGTCTGGGGGTGGTACGAGGTCGTCCTGCGGGTGCCGGTGCCCAGCCCCAGCTACGCGGACCTGTTCTTCCTGTGCTTCGCCCCGCCGGCCATCGTGGGACTCCTCGTGCTGGCCAAGCGGCCGGTGACCAAGGCCGGCTGGATCTGTCTGGGCCTGGACGCCTGGCTGATCGGCGGCTCGCTGCTGACCCTGGCCTGGAGCCTGGCGCTCGCCCAGGCGGCGAAGGCCGAGGGCGGGTCCAGCGTGGCCCACTCCGCGCTCTCGGTGGCGTATCCGCTGCTCGACATCGCCCTGGTCAGCATGGTGCTCGCGCTGCACTTCCGGCGGTCGCCCGTCTGCCGGTCCGCCGTCAACACGGCCATCGGCGCGCTCGCCCTGACGGTGATGTGCGACGCCCTGTTCACCTCACCGCTGCTGCACAACAGCTACCGCTCAGGGCAGTTGCTCGACGCGGGCTGGTTCGCCGGTTCCCTGCTGCTCGCCTACGCCCCCTGGGCCGCCTCCCGGCGCGGGCGGCGTTCGGCGGACGAGCAGGGCTCCGGCGGACACACCCGCGTGGTGCGCGAACACGTGCCCGGCCAGCGCGGCGCCGGTCACCAGCCGGCGCCCCCGGCCGTGCCGAGCGCCGCGTCCCCCGCCCTGCCCGGCCCCGGACAGGGCGGCGAGCGGGGCCGCTACCCGGCCGCCCGGCCCATCGCCGGGTCGCTGGCCGCGCTCACGCCGTACCTCGCGGCCGCCGTCTGCACCCTGGGCATCCTCTACAACGTGCTCAACGGCCGCAGCGTCGACCGCGTGGTGCTGCTGACCGGCGGCACCGTCGTGCTCGCGCTCGTCGTCCGGCAGGGCATCATGCTGCTCGACAACATCGTCCTCACCCAGGAACTGGCCCAGAAGGAGAACCACTTCCGCTCCCTGGTCCAGGGTTCGAGCGACGTCATCATGATCGCCGCGCCCAGCGGCATCCTGCGCTACGTCTCCCCGGCCGCCGCCGGGGTCTACGGACGCCCGGCGGAGGAACTGGTGGGCAGCGAACTGGCCGGTCTCATCCACCCCGAGGACCTCGGCTGCGTGGTGCACGAGGTACGCCGGTTCCTTGCCGCCAGTCCGGTCGAGGAACCCACCACGCGCATCGAGTGCCGCTTCCGCTCCGGAGAGGGCGGCTGGCTCAACGTCGAGTCGACCGTCAACCGGCACCACGGCGGCCTCATCTTCAACAGCCGGGACGTCACCGAAAGAGTGCGCCTCCAGGCACAGCTCCAGCACAACGCCGAGCACGACCCCCTCACCGACCTGCCCAACCGCGCCCTGTTCACCCGGCGCGTCCAGCAGGCGCTCTCCGGCCGCCGCGCCTCCGACCGGGGCGCCGCCCTGCGCGGCACGGCGGTGCTCTTCATCGACCTCGACGGCTTCAAGGGCGTCAACGACACCATCGGACACCAGGCCGGGGACGAGCTGCTCGTCCAGGCGGCCCGTCGGCTCCACGAGGCCGTCCGCAAGGGCGACACCGCCTCCAGACTCGGCGGCGACGAGTTCGCGGCCCTGATCGTCGGGGACGGCACCCGGGACCGGGCCGCCCGCGAGGGCCACATCCGGGAGCTGGCCGACCGCCTCAGACTGACCCTCTCCCAGCCCTACCTCATCGACGGCAACGAAGTGCGGGTCAACGCCTCCATCGGCGTCGCCTTCGCCGAACCGGGCCTCGGCGCGGGCGAGTTGCTGCGCAACGCCGACCTCGCCATGTACCGGGCCAAGGCGGGCGGCAAGGGACGCGTCGAGCTGTACCGGCCCCAGATGCAGCAGGACGTCGTACGCAAGGCCGAGCTGGCCACGCGGCTGCGGGCCGCACTGCACGACGGGGAGTTCGCGCTGCTGCACCAGCCCGTGGTCTCCCTGACGGACGGCCGGATCACGTCGGTCTGCGCCCAGGCGCGGTGGCGCTCCTCGCAGGGCGTGCTGTTCACCCCCGCCGAGTTCCTGCGGGTGTCCGAGGACGGCGACAGAACCGCCGAACTGGACCGGTGGGTGCTCCGCGAGGCCGTCGAACAGGCCGCCGAGCGCGCGGCGGCAGGGCTCTCCGCGACCGTGGCCATACGCATCGGCGCCCGCCGCCTGCTGGACCGCTCGATGCCGCTGGGCTCCGTGGAGGCCCTGCTGACCCGCCACGGGCTGCCCCCGGGCTCCCTGGTGATCGAGCTGTCGGACATCGACCCACGGGTCGGCCTCGACGAGCTGGACCGCCGGCTGAACGCCCTGCGCAGGGTCGGCGTCCGGATCGCGCTGGACGGCTTCGGCAGCGGCTACGCGGCGATCACCGCACTGCGGCGCCTGCCCGTGGACGTCCTCAAGCTCGACCGGAGCCTGGTCGAGGGCGTGGTGGAGTCCGCGCGCCTGCACAAGATCACCAGCGGGCTGCTGCGCATCGCCACCGACCTCGGGCTGAAGTCCGTGGCCGACGGCGTCGACCTGCCGGAGCAGATCGTCGCCCTGCGCGCGATGGGCTGCACCCACGGACAGGGCATGGCGTTCTCCGGCGCGCTGGACGAGTACCGGCTGCGCAGAGCGCTCGGAACCGGCCACTACCCGGTGCCGCACGGCCCGGCCGAACCGGCCTTCGCGGGCGGTGGCGCCGGGGTGTACACCAAGAGTGTCGGCGGTCCCGCCGCCGGGCAGGTGGCCGGCGGTGTCGCCTCCGGACTGCCGGCCGTCCTGAGTGGTGGCACGGCCCTCCGCTCACATAATGAGACTCCCGTCCCACCCACTTGACAGTGAGTGTGCGCCGGAGGGAAGGTCAGTGCCATGCGCACCCGAATTCTCGTACTTGGAAAGCGCGTCGGCTGAAGCTGGTGACGTCCGGACCGACCCGGACTCCCCGCGACCCCCACCGACGCGCTCCCCTCGCTTGCCTTATGGCACGAGGGGTTTTTTGTTGCACAGGCACCTGCCGAGCAGCAGCACAGTTCGCCCAAACCTCGCAAAAACCCTCAGCATCGAGAAGAGAACGCCGATGACCGAGCAGGCCACCGGGGCTCACCCGCAGCCCCGGCCCCGATCCGGAGGACAGTCCGCCCCCGAGCACGTCACGGGTGCGCAGTCCCTCATTCGCTCTCTCGAGGAGGTCGGCGCCGACACCGTATTCGGCATTCCCGGTGGCACGATCCTTCCGGCCTACGACCCGCTGATGGACTCCACCCGGGTGCGCCACGTCCTGGTCCGCCACGAGCAGGGCGCCGGTCACGCGGCCACCGGGTACGCGCAGGCCACCGGCAAGGTCGGCGTCTGCATGGCGACCTCGGGCCCGGGCGCCACCAACCTGGTCACCCCGATCGCCGACGCCAACCTGGACTCCGTGCCGCTGGTCGCGATCACCGGACAGGTGGTGTCCTCCGCGATCGGCACGGACGCCTTCCAGGAGGCGGACATCGTCGGCATCACCATGCCGATCACCAAGCACAGCTTCCTGGTCACCAAGGCCGAGGACATCCCCCGGGTGATCGCGCAGGCGTTCCACATCGCCTCCACCGGCCGCCCCGGTCCCGTCCTGGTCGACATCCCCAAGGACATCCTCCAGAAGAAGACCACCTTCTCCTGGCCGCCGGTCATGGACCTGCCCGGCTACCGCCCGGTCACCAAGCCGCACGCCAAGCAGATCCGCGAGGCGGCCAAGCTGATCTCCGCCGCCAAGCGCCCCGTGCTCTACGTCGGCGGCGGCGTCCTCAAGGCGAAGGCCACCGCCGAGCTGAAGGTCCTCGCCGAACTCACCGAAGCGCCCGTCACCACCACCCTGATGGCGCTCGGCGCGTTCCCCGACAGCCACCCGCTGCACGTGGGAATGCCGGGCATGCACGGTGCGGTCACCGCCGTCACCGCGCTGCAGAAGGCCGACCTGATCGTCGCCCTCGGCGCCCGCTTCGACGACCGCGTCACCGGCAAGCTGGACAGCTTCGCCCCGCACGCCAAGATCGTCCACGCCGACATCGACCCGGCCGAGATCGGCAAGAACCGCGCCGCCGACGTCCCGATCGTGGGCGACGCCCGCGAGGTCATCGCCGACCTCGTGCAGGCCGTCCAGAAGGAGCACGACGAGGGCAACAAGGGCGACTACAGCGCCTGGTGGAAGGACCTGAGCCGCTGGCGCGAGACCTACCCCCTCGGCTACGACCAGCCCGAGGACGGCTCGCTCTCCCCGCAGCAGGTCATCGAGCGCATCGGCCGGCTGGCACCCGAGGGCACGATCTTCGCGGCCGGCGTCGGCCAGCACCAGATGTGGGCCGCCCACTTCGTCCAGTACGACAAGCCCGCCACCTGGCTGAACTCCGGCGGCGCCGGAACCATGGGCTACGCCGTCCCGGCCGCCATGGGCGCCCAGGCAGGCATGCCCGACCGCACGGTGTGGGCGATCGACGGCGACGGCTGCTTCCAGATGACCAACCAGGAACTGACCACCTGCGCCCTGAACAACATCCCGATCAAGGTCGCCGTCATCAACAACGGCGCCCTCGGGATGGTCCGCCAGTGGCAGACCCTGTTCTACAACCAGCGGTACTCCAACACGGTGCTGCACTCCGGCCCCGACGACGTCAACCCGGAGGCCCGCGGCACCCGCGTCCCCGACTTCGTGAAGCTGTCGGAGGCCATGGGCTGCTACGCCATCCGCTGCGAGGACCCCGCCGACCTCGACAAGGTGATCGAGGAGGCCAACTCCATCAACGACCGCCCCGTCGTCGTCGACTTCATCGTCCACGAGGACGCGATGGTGTGGCCGATGGTCGCCGCCGGCACCTCCAACGACGAGATCATGGCCGCCCGGGACGTCCGCCCCGACTTCGGCGACAACGAAGACGACTGAGCGAGAGAGACCGAAGAGACCATGTCCAAGCACACGCTCTCCGTCCTGGTGGAGAACACCCCCGGCGTCCTGGCGCGGATCACCGCCCTCTTCTCGCGCCGCGGCTTCAACATCGACTCGCTCGCCGTCGGCGTCACCGAGCACCCCGACATCTCCCGCATCACCATCGTGGTGAGCGTCGAGGACTTCCCGCTCGAGCAGGTCACCAAGCAGCTCAACAAGCTCGTCAACGTGCTCAAGATCGTCGAGCTGGAGCCCACCCAGGCCGTCCAGCGCGAACTCGTTCTGGTGAAGGTGCGCTCCGACAACGAGACGCGCTCCCAGATCGTCGAGATCGTCCAGCTGTTCCGCGCCAAGACCGTCGACGTCTCCCCGGAGGCCGTCACCATCGAGGCCACCGGGAGCAGCGACAAGCTGACCGCCATGCTCCGGATGCTGGAACCGTACGGCATCAAGGAACTGGTCCAGTCCGGCACGATCGCCATCGGGCGCGGCGCCCGTTCGATCACGGACCGCTCGCTGCGCGCACTCGACCGGTCCGCGTAGCAACGCAAACGGTCCGTACTGCGACACGAACGGTCCGCCCCACGACGGAAGCGGGCGGCCGCGGTCACTCCGGCCGCCCGCATTCCGAGACCCCGAGACTTCCCTTCCCCTCACCGGCATACGGTGGGACGCAACACCTGCACACAAGGAGATAACCCAGTGGCCGAGCTGTTCTACGACGCCGACGCCGACCTGTCCATCATCCAGGGCCGCAAGGTCGCGGTCATCGGGTACGGCAGCCAGGGCCACGCCCACGCCCTGTCGCTGCGCGACTCCGGTGTCGACGTGCGCGTCGGTCTGCACGAGGGCTCCAAGTCCAAGGCCAAGGCCGAGGAGCAGGGCCTGCGCGTGGTGAGCCCGTCCGAGGCCGCCGCCGAGGCCGACGTCATCATGATCCTGGTCCCGGACCCGATCCAGGCCGAGGTCTACGAGAAGGACATCAAGGACAACCTGAAGGACGGCGACGCGCTGTTCTTCGGTCACGGCCTGAACATCCGCTACGGCTTCATCAAGCCCCCGGCCGGCGTGGACGTCTGCATGGTCGCCCCCAAGGGCCCGGGCCACCTGGTGCGCCGTCAGTACGAGGAGGGCCGCGGCGTTCCCTGCATCGCCGCCGTCGAGCAGGACGCCTCCGGCAACGCCTTCGCGCTCGCCCTGTCCTACGCCAAGGGCATCGGCGGCACCCGCGCCGGCGTCATCAAGACGACCTTCACCGAGGAGACCGAGACCGACCTCTTCGGCGAGCAGGCCGTCCTGTGCGGTGGCACGGCCGCGCTGGTCAAGGCGGGCTTCGAGACCCTGACCGAGGCCGGCTACCAGCCGGAGATCGCCTACTTCGAGTGCCTGCACGAGCTGAAGCTGATCGTGGACCTCATGTACGAGGGCGGCCTGGAGAAGATGCGCTGGTCGATCTCCGAGACCGCCGAGTGGGGCGACTACGTCACCGGCCCGCGGATCATCACCGACGCCACCAAGGCCGAGATGAAGAAGGTCCTCGCCGAGATCCAGGACGGCACGTTCGCCAAGAACTGGATGGACGAGTACCACGGCGGCCTGAAGAAGTACAACGAGTACAAGAAGCAGGACTCCGAGCACCTGCTGGAGACCACCGGCAAGGAGCTGCGCAAGCTCATGAGCTGGGTCGACGAGGAGGCGTAAGCCTCACTGCCGGGGGCCGGGGCGACGCCGCTCCGGCCCCTTCGGCGAACCCGGGACGACGCCGGCGTCACGGTGTTGTCCATCCCGTCCGGCCACGGACGGGTGATCCTTCCGCAGAGGCGCAGGACGACCCGCGTCACGCCACTAGACTGCTGCACAACATACGCGTCAGGCCCACAGCGTCGTGCGTCTTCCACGCGGCTCAGCGACACCGAATGCGGCCGTCGGGACGGCCGTCCGCATTGGACTTGTGAGGACTCACGTGAGCTCGAAACCCGTCGTACTCATCGCCGAAGAGCTGTCGCCCGCGACCGTGGACGCGCTCGGCCCCGACTTCGAGATCCGCCAGTGCAACGGCGCGGACCGGGCCGAACTGCTCCCCGCCATCGCCGACGTGGACGCGGTCCTGGTGCGCTCCGCCACCAAGGTCGACGCCGAGGCCATCGCCGCCGCCAAGAAGCTCAAGGTCGTCGCCCGCGCCGGGGTCGGCCTGGACAACGTCGACGTCTCCGCCGCCACCAAGGCCGGCGTCATGGTGGTCAACGCCCCGACCTCCAACATCGTCACCGCCGCCGAGCTGGCCTGCGGTCTCCTGATCGCCACCGCCCGCAACATCCCGCAGGCCAACGCCGCGCTGAAGAACGGCGAGTGGAAGCGCAGCAAGTACACCGGCGTCGAGCTGGCCGAGAAGACCCTCGGCGTCGTCGGCCTCGGCCGCATCGGCGCGCTGGTCGCCCAGCGCATGTCCGCCTTCGGCATGAAGGTCGTCGCCTACGACCCCTACGTGCAGCCCGCGCGGGCCGCGCAGATGGGCGTCAAGGTGCTGTCGCTGGACGAGCTGCTCGAGGTCTCCGACTTCATCACCGTCCACCTGCCCAAGACCCCCGAGACCCTCGGCC
This sequence comes from Streptomyces sp. KPB2, assembly GCF_003950055.1. NCBI lineage: Bacteria > Bacillati > Actinomycetota > Actinomycetes > Kitasatosporales > Streptomycetaceae > Streptomyces > Streptomyces sp. KPB2. The sequence goes on along the minus strand of NZ_CP034353.1, from coordinate 2,449,349 downwards.
TGATCGGCGACGAGGCGCTGCGCAAGGTCAAGCCGAGCGTCCGCATCGTCAACGCCGCCCGCGGCGGCATCGTCGACGAGGAGGCGCTGTACTCGGCGCTCAAGGAGGGCCGCGTCGCCGGCGCCGGCCTCGACGTGTACGCCAAGGAGCCCTGCACCGACTCGCCGCTGTTCGAGTTCGACCAGGTCGTCTGCACCCCGCACCTCGGAGCCTCCACCGACGAGGCCCAGGAGAAGGCCGGCATCGCCGTCGCCAAGTCGGTGCGCCTGGCCCTCGCCGGTGAGCTGGTCCCCGACGCGGTCAACGTCCAGGGCGGCGTCATCGCCGAGGACGTCAAGCCGGGCCTGCCGCTCGCCGAGCGCCTCGGCCGCATCTTCACCGCGCTCGCCGGCGAGGTCGCCGTCCGCCTCGACGTCGAGGTCTACGGCGAGATCACCCAGCACGACGTGAAGGTGCTGGAGCTGTCCGCCCTCAAGGGCGTCTTCGAGGACGTCGTCGACGAGACGGTGTCGTACGTCAACGCCCCGCTGTTCGCCCAGGAGCGCGGTGTCGAGGTCCGGCTGACCACCAGCTCGGAGTCCCCGGAGCACCGCAACGTCGTGACCGTGCGCGGCACCCTCGCGGACGGCGAGGAGGTGTCGGTCTCCGGCACGCTGGCCGGCCCCAAGCACCTCCAGAAGCTCGTCGCCGTCGGCGAGTACGACGTGGACCTCACCCTCGCCGACCACATGGTCGTCCTGCGGTACGAGGACCGTCCCGGTGTCGTCGGCACCGTCGGCCGCGTCATCGGCGAGGCCGGCATCAACATCGCCGGCATGCAGGTCGCCCGTGCGACGGTGGGCGGCGAGGCGCTGGCCGTCCTGACCGTGGACGACACGGTGCCGGCCGGGGTTCTGGCGGAGGTCTCGGCGGAGATCGGCGCCAACTCCGCCCGGTCCGTCAACCTGGTGTGAGGCCCGGGGGCGCTGCCCCCGGACCCCCGCTTAGGCCCTGAACGGGCCTCGTCCTCAAACGCCGGACGGGCTGAGTCGATCAGCCTCTCCGGCGTTTGCCGTCTCCGCCTCCGGGCGCACCCGGACGTGCCGCAGGCCCAGCGCCGCCAGCACCGCCGCCCCGAGGAGCAGCAGCGCCCCCGCGATCGCGGCGCCCTGCATGCCGTCGGTGAACGCCTCGCGTGCCGCCGTGGCCAGGGCGTCTCCCGCGCGCCCGGGGAGTTCGGCGGCGACGGACAGCGCGCCGCCCAGGGTTTCCCGGGCCGGGCCGGGCGCGTCCGAGGGGACGCCGTGGCGGTAGAGGGCCGTACCGATGGAACCGAGGGTGGCCATGCCCAGGGCGCCGCCGAACTCGGTACCGGTCTCCAGCAGCGAGGAGGCCGCGCCCGCCTTCTCGACCGGCGCCGAGCCGAGGGCCAGGTCGGTCAGCTGGGACATCACCACGACGATGCCGGCGGCCAGGACGCCGCACGCGGCCAGCACCAGCCACAGGGAGTCCGTACCGGCCAGGGCGAGGAGTCCGTAGCCGCCCGCCGCGACGACGAATCCGGCCGTCACGAGGTACGCGCGCTCGACACCGCGCTGGGCCAGCTGGGTGGCGACCGGTGCGGCGGCGCCGATGAGCACCGACGGCAGCAGGCTCCACAGCGCGGCCTCCAGCGCGCTCTTGCCCAGGACCGACTGCAGGTACTGGGTGGTGAAGTACGCCGAGCCCAGCATCCCGAAGGCCGACAGGGTGTTGAGGACCAGCGCCGGGGAGAACCCGTGCCCGCGGAAGAGGGCGGGCGAGATCATCGGCGAGGCCGAGGTGCGCTGTCGGTGCACGAACAGCGCCGCGAAGAGCAGTCCCACGGTGATCGAGACGACGTAGCGGACGTTCCAGCCCTCGGAGGGCAGCTCCTTGAGGCCGTAGACCACGGGGAGGACCGCCGCCATCGACAGCGGGACGCTCAGCCAGTCGAAGCGGCCGGGGGACGGGCTCTTCGACTCGGGGAGCAGTACCGGGCCGAGGATCAGCAGCAGGGCCATCGCGGGCAGGTTGACCAGGAAGACCGAGCCCCACCAGAAGTGCTCCACGAGGACGCCGCTCATCACCGAGCCCAGCGCGATCCCAGCCGTCATCACCCCGGACCACAGCCCGATCGCCTTCGCCCGCTGGGCTGGGTCGGTGAACATCGTGCGGACCAGCGCCATCGTCGACGGCATCAGGGTGGCGCCGCCGATGCCGAGGACCGCACGGGCGGCGATCAGGGTCTCGGCGGTGTGCGCGTAGGCGGCGAGCACGGAGGCGGCGCCGAAGGCCACCGCGCCCAGCAGCAGGAGCCTGCGCCGGCCGATGCGGTCTCCCAGCGCCCCCATCGTCATGAGCAGACCGGCCAGGACGAAGCCGTAGATGTCGAAGATCCACAGCTGTTGGGTGCCGCTCGGGTCCAGGTCGGCGCTGATCTGCGGGATCGCGAAGTAGAGGACGGAGACGTCCATCGAGACCAGCAGCAGCGGAAGCATCAGTACGCCCAGCGCGGTCCACTCGCGACGGCCGGCCCGGGACGGGTTCGTTGTCATGCCGGAGACTGTACGCACGTCTTATACGGTTGTCTAGGACGATTGTTTAAGACGTTCGTATGGACAGATGGGTAGGCTGGCGTCATGGGACACCGCGAGGATCTGCTCGAAGGCGCCAAGCGCTGCCTGCTGCACAAGGGATTCATGCGCACCACGGCGCGCGACATCGTCAAGGAGTCGGGGACCAACCTGGCGTCGATCGGCTACCACTACGGCTCGAAGGACGCCCTGCTGGCGCAGGCCTACGTGGCGCTGGTCGAGGGCATGGCCGACGCGTTCGAGGGCGGCGAGAAGACGGGGCCGGCCACCGAACCGGGCTCCGTCGAGCGGTTCCAGGAGGTCTGGTCGAACGTCATCGCCACCATGCGGGAGCCCGGCTCCCTGTGGCGGCTCAGCATGGAGATCATCGTCATCGGCGACCAGCTGCCCGAACTGCGCGACCACCTCGCGAAGGCCCAGCAGGAGGCCGGGCGCGGCTTCATTCCCCTGCTCATGGGCGGGCGGGAGGAGGACGTCTCCGACGAGGAGCTGGGCACCCTCGGCATGTTCTACGTGACGCTGATGACCGGGCTCATCGCGCAATGGACCTTCGACCCCAAGATCGCGCCCGGTGCGGACCAGATCACCGCAGGCCTCCGCCGGGTGATCGAGGCCGCTACCGGAGGCGGTGCGCCTTGAGCGCCATGTGCAGCAGCAGCCGGTCCTCGCCGTCGTCCAGGTCCAGGCCCGTGAGCTGCTCGACGCGCGAGAGGCGGTAGTACAGCGTCTGGCGGTGGACGCCCAGCTCGGCGGCGGTGCGGCCGGCCTGGCCCGCGCAGTCCAGGTACACCTCCGCCGTGCGGGCGAGTTCGCGGTGGGCGGGGGAGAGCAGCGCCCGCACGGCGGGATCGCCGGCGGCGCGCGGGGGCAGCGAGGTCAGCAGGCGGAACGCCCCGATCGAGGTCCACTGCGCGACCGGCCCGAACCGCGACTCCGCACGCGCCGCCCGGGCCGCCGCCGACGCCTCCGCCCAGGCCGTCCCCAGGTCGGCCAGGCCCGTGCGCGGCGCGGAGACACCGGCCGCGACACCGCCCGGCGCGCCCGCGGACCCGCCCGTGGCGCCCCGGGCCCCCGCCCGCTCCAGCAGCCGCCCCGCCGCCGACGTCGCCGGGGTCTGCACGTCCGCCGAGCGCAGCCGGACCAGCAGCGCCAGCGACACGCCCGAGCTTCCCCACGGCACCGTGCACAGAGCCGTGGCGCCCGGCACCGTACGGACCGAGGGCGCGTCGTCGGGGTCGGCCGAGGGCCAGAGCGCCACGCAGACCACCGCGTGCGGCGTCTCGGCCCGGGTGCCGAGCGCGCTGCGCAGCTCCGCCACCGCCATGTCCCGCTGCCAGTCCCGCTCGGCCGTGAGCACCGCCCGCAGCTCCCGGCTCAGGTCCGCGCCGTGCTGCGCCTCGTCGGCGAGCAGCGCCCCGATCCGCGCCGTCACGGTCATGGCCGCCGCCAGCTGCGGCTCGGTCGGGCCCGGGTCGGTGTCCAGGAGCCACACGTAGCCGAGGACCACACCCCGATGGCGTACCGGCAGACAGGTGCGTCCCCGGTACACGCCCGCCTCGGGAGTCGGCGGGATGCGGACCGGGCCGGTCGCGCGGGTGATGCCGAAGCTCTCGAACCACGCCCGGACCGCCGCCGTGGAGCGCCGGGTGAGGATCGAGCGGGTGCGCACCGGATCCAGGGCGGAGGGATCCAGGTCCCCCTCGCTGTCGTAGGCGCCGAACGCGATCAGCTCGAAGTCGCGGTTCTCCAGGGTCGCGGGCGCGCCCAGCAGCTCCGACAGCTCGTCGATCAGCTCCTGGTAGTCGCCGCGGGCCCCGCCGGAGCCGGCTCCTGTGGCACCTCTGGAATCGGACGTCACCCGGGCATTCTGCCGTATTTGTGCGCCCTCTTCATACATCTGTCTGAGATCCGCGGCACGGATGCGTGACAGCTGTCGATGGCCGACGATCGGGGTCATCCTTAGATTTCACGGTGGTTCTCCGTGCCGTTCCCCTTACGTCGGGCAGCGGCCCCTGTGTTGGTTGGTAAGTGGAGGTGCCCCGTGCTGGGTCCCGTGATTCTCGCCGCGTCGCGCAGCGACCGGATGCGTCGTCTCGTCTCGGCCGCGCCCGTGACCAAGCCGGTCGTCGACCGGTTCATCCCCGGCGAGACGGTCGACCAGATCGTGCCGATCATCCGGGAGCTCACCGATCAGGGCCTGGAACTGACGATGGACGTCGTCGGTGAGGACATCACCACCCCCGCGCAGGCCGAGGCCGCCCGCGACGCCTACCTGGAGCTGATCGACCGGCTCAAGCCGCTGGAGCTCGGCACCCGCGCCGAGATGTCGGTGAAGCTGTCGATGTTCGGCCAGGCGCTGGAGGGCGGCCACGAGCTGGCCCTCGCCAACGTCCGCCCGGTCGTCGAGGCCGCCGCCGAGATCGGCACCACCGTCACCCTCGACGCCGAGGACCACACGACCCTCGACTCGATGTTCGCCATCCACGAGGAGCTGCGGAAGGACTTCCCGCAGACCGGCTGCGTCATCCAGGCCTACCTCTTCCGCACCGAGGCCGACGCGCGCCGCCTCGCCGACAGCGGCTCTCGCGTACGGTTGGTGAAGGGCGCCTACAAGGAGCCCGCAGAGGTCGCGTACCAGCAGCGCCACGAGATCGACAAGGCGTACGTGCGCATCCTGCGCACCCTGATGGAGGGCGAGGGCTACCCGATGATCGGGTCGCACGACCCGCGCCTGATCTCCATCGGCCAGGAACTGGCCCGCACGGCCGGACGCAAGCTCGACGAGTACGAGTTCCAGATGCTGTACGGCATCCGGAGCGACGAGCACCTGCGACTGGCCGCCGAGGGCCACCGCATGCGCGTCTACACGGCCTACGGCACCGACTGGTACGGCTACTTCATGCGCCGTCTGGCGGAGAAGCCGGCCAACCTCCGGTTCTTCGCCCGCTCGATGGTCAGCAAGGGCTGAGCCCGCACCCGCTCGCACAACCCGCTCAGTAAGGAGTTACGGAACCCATGGACGCTGTGACCCAGGTCCCCACCCCCGTCAACGAGCCGGTGCACGGCTACGCGCCCGGTTCGCCCGAGCGTGCCCGTCTGGAGGCCAAGCTCAAGGAGCTGGCCGACAACCCCGTCGACCTGCCCTGCACCATCGGCGGTGTGAAGCGGATGGGCGGCGGTGAGCGCTTCGACGTCGTGCAGCCGCACAACCACAAGGCGCGCCTGGGCACCTACGCCAACGCCACCCAGCAGGACGCCCAGGACGCGATCGACGCCGCCCTGGCCGCCGCCCCCGCGTGGCGCGCGATGTCCTTCGACGACCGCGCGGCGATCATCCTGCGCGCCGCCGAGCTGCTGTCCGGCCCGTGGCGCGAGACCATCGCCGCCTCCACGATGCTCGGCCAGTCCAAGACCGCCCAGCAGGCCGAGATCGACAGCCCCTGCGAGCTGATCGACTTCTGGCGCTTCAACGTCCACTACGCCCGGAACATCCTGGCCGAGCAGCCCCCGGCCAACTCCCAGGGCGTGTGGAACCGCATGGACCACCGCCCGCTGGAGGGCTTCGTCTACGCGATCACCCCGTTCAACTTCAGCGCGATCGCGGCCAACCTGCCCACCGCCCCGGCCCTGATGGGCAACGTGGTGGTCTGGAAGCCGTCCCCGACGCAGACCCACGCCGCCGTGCTGCTCATGCAGCTCCTGGAGGAGGCCGGGCTGCCCAAGGGCGTCATCAACCTGGTCACCGGCGACGGCATCGCGGTCTCCGAGGTCGCCCTGGAGCACCGGGACCTCGCGGGCATCCACTTCACCGGCTCGACCAAGACCTTCCAGCACCTGTGGAAGACGGTCGGCAACAACATCGAGAAGTACCGCACCTACCCGCGCCTGGTCGGCGAGACCGGCGGCAAGGACTTCCTCGTCGCCCACCCGAGCGCCGACCGCGCCGTGCTCAAGACCGCGCTGACCCGCGGTGCCTTCGAGTACCAGGGCCAGAAGTGCAGCGCCACCTCCCGCGCGTACATCCCGGCGTCCATCTGGAACGACGGGTTCAAGGAGGAGTTCGCCGCCGAGGTCGACTACCTCACCATGGGTGACGTCACCGACCTGTCGAACTTCATCGGCGCCGTCATCGACGAGCGGTCCTTCGCCAAGAACAAGGCCGCCATCGACCGGGCCAAGGAGGACGAGACCTGCACCATCGTCGCGGGCGGCTCCTACGACGACTCGGTCGGCTACTTCGTCCGCCCGACCGTCGTCGAGTGCACCGACCCGGAGAACGAGGTCTTCCGCACCGAGTACTTCGGTCCCTTCCTCGCCGTGTACGTCTACGACGACAGCAAGGCCGACGCGTACGACGAGATGCTGACCCAGATGGAGTCGGTGTCGGACTACGCGCTCACCGGCTCGGTCATCTCCAACGACCGTGCGGCGGCCGCGTACACGATGGAGAAGCTGCGCTACGCGGCCGGCAACTTCTACATCAACGACAAGTCGACCGGCGCCGTCGTCGGCCAGCAGCCCTTCGGCGGCGGCCGTGCCTCCGGCACCAACGACAAGGCCGGCGCCCCGCAGAACCTGATGCGCTGGACGCTGACCCGCGCCATCAAGGAGACGCTGGTCGCGCCGACCGACTACACCTACCCGCACATGGGCTGACACCCGCGCGCGAAACGCCCGGCGGGCCAGGTCGACCGACCTGGCCCGCCGGGCGTTTTCGCAGGCCTAGGCGGTGTGAGCGAAGGCACCGTCTCAGATAGTAGGAAGTCCGAGTAATTGTGCAGACAGACGCGGCGGGCTCCCTTAACTTTGTAGGAGCCGAACGTCCCGCTCGATCGAGCGAAGGGCGGCCGTGAGACCGTGCCCGTGCAGGCAACCCCTGCGGCACCGCGCTCCCCGCCCCTTCCGGCCTCATGCAATCCCCTTTCTCCGCACCCCCGTGTGCTGTGCCGAAGGAGTCGATTCCCATGGCCGAGACCACCGCCCGCCGCCGAGTCCGCCACCTCTCCCGTACCGGCGACTCCGACCGCAAGAACGCCGCGGCCGCCCTCCAGCGCGCCCTCGACCGCCGGGACAACGGCGGCGCCACCGGCCACTGAGCGGCCCGGGACAACAGTGGCGTCCGCATGGCGGACGCCGCATGTCATCCCGTGGGACGAGCGATAGGGTGCCGTCATGTCTCGCAGCCTCAATCTCGCAGTGATTCCCGGTGACGGCATCGGCCAGGAGGTCGTGGCCGAAGGCCTGAAGGTCCTCTCCGCCGTCCTTCCGCAGGATGTGAAGCTGGAGACCAAGGAGTTCGACTTCGGCGCCCGGCGGTACCACGCCACCGGTGAGACCCTCACCGACGCCGACCTCGACGCCCTCAAGGGCCACGACGCCATCCTGCTCGGGGCGATCGGCGACCCGTCGGTGCCGTCCGGCGTGCTGGAGCGCGGCTTCCTGCTCAAGCTCCGCTTCGCCTTCGACCACCACGTCAACCTGCGCCCGAGCAAGCTCCTGCCCGGCGTCGCCACCCCGCTCGCCGGCCAGCCCGAGATCGACTTCGTCGTCGTCCGCGAGGGCACCGAGGGCCCCTACACCGGCAACGGCGGCACCATCCGCAAGGGCACCGAGCACGAGGTCGCCACCGAGGTCTCCGTCAACACGGCCTACGGCGTCGAGCGCGTCGTCCGCGACGCCTTCGCCCGCGCCCAGGCCCGCCCCCGCAAGAAGCTCACGCTGGTCCACAAGAACAACGTGCTGACCTTCGCGGGCCACCTGTGGACCAACGTCTTCAACAAGGTCGCCGCGGAGTACCCCGAGGTCACCACCGACTACATCCACGTCGACGCCGCGACCATCTACCTGGTCACCGACCCGGCCCGCTTCGACGTGATCGTCACCGACAACCTCTTCGGCGACATCATCACCGACCTCGCCGCGGCCGTCTCCGGCGGCATCGGCGTCGCCGCCAGCGGGAACATCAACCCGTCCGGCGCCTTCCCCTCGATGTTCGAGCCGGTGCACGGCTCCGCGCCCGACATCGCCGGCCAGGGCAAGGCCGACCCCACCGCCACGGTCCTGTCCGTCGCCCTGCTGCTGCGCCACCTCGGCTACGAGGCCGAGGCGGCCCGCATCGAGGAGGCGGTCTCGGCCGACCTCGGCGAGCGCGGTGGCCTGCCCGCCCGCTCCACCTCGGAGATCGGCGACGCACTCGCCGTACGAGTAGCCGGCTGACACCCGCCGCGCCACTCGATCGAATCCGTTTCGAAGCCGCCGGGTCCAAAAACAAGGCACCCGGCGGCTTTCTCCTGCGTCCGCCAGGTGCGACCATCGAATCCTGGGCCGCATTCACCCCGTTTCACCCACCGTGGGCCGCGCGCGATAATCGAACGCGAAGCCGCGACGTGAGGGAATGCTCGGACGTCCTAGCACCGGCCACCGGCCGTACGGGCGTGATCGCGGCCCGTCACAACCCATACCGGTGAAGGACAGCCACCCATGACGACGCCCACGATCGAGCTCAAGCCCTCCGCCAACCCGCTCTCGGACTCCGAGCGCTCGGCGATTCTGGCCAACCCCGGGTTCGGCCGCCACTTCACCGACCACATGGTGACGATCAAGTGGACCGAGGGCCGCGGCTGGCACGACGGCCAGCTCGTGCCGTACGCCCCGCTCTCCCTCGACCCGGCCACCATGGTCCTGCACTACGCGCAGGAGATCTTCGAGGGACTGAAGGCCTACCGGCGGCCCGACGGCTCCGTCGCCACCTTCCGTCCGGAGAAGAACGGCGCCCGCTTCCAGGCCTCCTCGCGCCGCCTGGGCATGCCCGAGCTTCCGGTCGACACCTTCATCGAGGCCTGCGACGCGCTGGTCAAGCAGGACGAGAAGTGGGTCCCCGCGCACGGCGGCGAGGAGTCCCTCTACCTGCGCCCCTTCATGATCGCCACGGAGGTCGGCCTGGGCGTCAAGCCGGCCAACGAGTACCTCTTCCTCGTCATCGCCTCCCCGGCCGGCGCCTACTTCCCGGGCGGCGTCAAGCCGGTGTCCATCTGGGTCTCCGAGGACCGGGTCCGCGCCGTCCCCGGCGGCATGGGCGACGCCAAGACCGGCGGCAACTACGCGGCGTCGCTGCTCGCGCAGGCGGAAGCGGCGACCAAGGGCTGCGACCAGGTCTGCTACCTCGACGCCATCGAGCGCAAGTGGGTCGAGGAACTGGGCGGCATGAACCTGTACTTCGTGTACGGCAACAAGATCATCACGCCGTCGCTCACCGGCTCCATCCTGGAGGGCGTCACCCGCGACTCCCTCCTCACCGTCGCCCGCGACCTCGGCTACGAGGCTCAGGAGGGCCGAGTCTCGGTCGACCAGTGGCAGCGCGACTCGGAGAACGGAACCCTCACCGAGGTCTTCGCCTGCGGCACCGCGGCCGTGATCACCCCCGTCGGCACGGTCAAGCGGACCGGCGCGGAGTGGCAGCAGAGCGGGGGCGAGACGGGTGAGGTGACGCAGCGGCTGCGGGACGCGCTGCTGGACATCCAGCGGGGGACCGCCGAGGACACGCACGGGTGGATGCACACGCTGGCGTGACGCGGCCCCGGCGTGGGGGCGGGCCGGCTGGGGGCTGCCGCCCCCAGACCCCCGCTTCGGCCTGAACGGCCTCGTCCTCAAGCGCCGGACGGGCTGAGTTCCTCGACCCCGGGCTCCTCCGACGAGGCGGCCCGGGGCTGCGGCAACAGCACGTACACCACCCCGCCCACCAGCCCCGACAGCAGGAAGCTGCAGTCCACCCCGCCGGTGAGGGACAGCAGCGGGCCCTCGTACGACGGCAGGGAGACCGCCAGTACGCCGACCACCGCGCCCACGGCCCAGGCGGCCGTCGCGGGGATGTTCCAGCCGGAGCGGTACCAGTAGATCCCGCCCCGCGCCCGGCGGTTGAAGACCTGGAGGGCGTCCGCGTCGTAGACCCCGCGGCAGCGGACCGAACCGATCATCGTGATGACCGCCCACGGGGTGCCGATCGCCGTCAGCAGCAGCACGAAGGACGTCATCGCCGACTGCGCCTCCCAGGCGTAGTGCCCCGCGAAGACGCAGGCCGTGGCGACGACGGCGACGGCGCAGGTGGCGCGGGCCCGGGAGGCGCGCGGCAGGATCGCGTCGAGGTCCAGGCCCATCGAGTACAGCATCAGCCCCGCGTTGCCGACCGAGCCGGCCGAGGCGGCCAGCAGCAGCGGCACCAGGTACCAGGTGGGGGCGGCGTCGACCAGCGGGCCCGCGTAGTCCAGGGCGGCCCGGGCGGCGTACGCGGTGAAGGTGCCGAAGAGCTGGGGGACCAGCAGACCCAGCATCAGCCCCAGCCAGGTCGCGTGCAGCACCCGGCGGGAGGAGAAACGGGCCGGTGAGATGTAGCGGGTGTAGTCGCCGAGCAGCGTGATGAAGGCGATCGGCCCGGACAGTCCCGCGGCCACGGCGGCCAGCAGCCACGTCGGCCAGAACCCGCCCAGCAGATACCCGCCCGCCTCCGGCAGCGCGGCGGTGGTGAAGTCGGGGGCGTAGGCGATCACACCCAGCACCAGCAGGGCCGTCATGCCGTAGGCCAGCACCCGGGACATGGCGAGCAGCACCCGGTAGCCGTAGACCGCGCCCGCGACGGTCGCGGCGGCGAGCAGGCCGTAGACGACGGCGTACGTCGCACCGCCCTGGGGCAGGCCGAACAGCCGGCCGAGCACGCCCGCCATCACGTCCCCGCCGATCCACACGGTCAGCGCGGTGTAGCCGAGGGCCAGGAGCAGCCCGACCACCGAGCCGACCAGGCGCCCGCGCACACCGAACTGGGCGCCGGAGGACGTGGACAGGTTGGTGCCGGTGCGCAGGGAGATCAGCGCCAGCGGGGCCGTGAAGACCGTGCCGACGACCGTCCCCGCGACCACCGAACTCACCGACGCCCACCAGCCGAGGCCGAAGGACGGCGGCAGCCAGCCGAAGACGATCACGCCCAGGCAGAGGTTGGACCCCAGCAGGATCGAGACCAGGTCCCGGGGACCGCTGGTGCGTTCGGCGTCCGGGATGGTGTCGACTCCGCGCTGTTCTATCGGCATGGCTGGTCTCCTTCGACGGCCGTCCGAGGTGTTCCGAGGGTTAGAGCGACGTTCAATGTGACGTGCGCCCCGGGTGCTCGTCAACGGTTCCGCTGCGTGAATCCCGTGTTTAGAGTGATGTTTACGTTTAGAGTGTTGCTCTAAAATCGGGAAGGCAAGGAGGTGTCGCGTCGTGAGACTGACCCCCACGGAACGTGACCGGCTGCTGCTCTTCGGGGCGGCCGAGCTGGCTCGCGCCCGCCGGGCCCGCGGACTCAGGCTGAACGTGCCGGAGGCGACGGCGCTGATCGCGGACACCGTGTGCGAGGCCGCCCGCGACGGAGCGCGGCTCGCCGAGGCCATCGAGCGCGCCCGGTCCGTACTCGGCCCGGACGACGTCCTGCCCGGCGTCGCCGACGTGGTCACCGAGGTGCACGTGGAGGCCGTCTTCGACGACGGCTCCCGCCTCGCGGTCGTCACCGACCCCGTCGGGGGCGGCGGACTCGGGGGCGACGCCCCCGGTGCCCTGCTGCCGGGACCCGAACACGCCGAACCCGAGGCGGCGGTGCGTCTCCCGGTCACCAACACCGCGACCGTGCCCGTCTCCGTGACCTCCCACTTCCACTTCTTCGAGGCCAACCCGCGGCTCGACTTCGACCGCGCGCGGGCCTACGGCATGCGCCTCGCCGTTCCCGCCGGGTCCTCCGTCCGCTTCGGCCCCGGCGAAAGCGCCGAGGTGGGACTCGTGCCGATCGGCGGCGCCCGCGTCGCCATCGGGTTCGCGGGGCTGGTGGACGGCCCGCTGGACGCGCCGGGCGCCAAACAGGAGGCGCTGCGCCGGGCCGCCGTCTGCGGCTACCTGGGAGCCGCCGGAGAGGAACACCCGGGAGCGACCGGAGAGGAGGGACGGCGATGAGCCGCCCCGGAGGACACCCCGCCGAGGCCCGCCGCCTCACCCCGTACGAGTACGCCGCCACCCACGGCCCCCGGGCCGGCGACCGGCTCCGCCTCGGCGACTCGGGACTGGTGATCCGCGTCGAGTCCGACGCGCAGCGCCACGGCGACGAATTCCTCGCCGGCTTCGGCAAGACCGCCCGCGACGGACTGCACCTGAAGGCCGCCGCCGTCCGCGAGACCTGCGACGTCGTGATCAGCAACGTGGTCGTGATCGACGCCGTGCAGGGCATCCGGAAGGTGTCCATCGGCATCCGCGAGGGGCGCATCCACGCCATCGGCCGGGCCGGCAACCCCGAGACCCTCGACGGTGTCGACGTGGTCGTCGGCACGGGCACCTCGGTCGTGTCCGGCGAGGGGCTCATCGCCACCGCCGGGGCCGTGGACACCCACGTCCACCTGCTCTCCCCGCGCATCATGGAGGCCTCGCTCGCCTCCGGCGTGACCACGGTCATCGGGCAGGAGTTCGGCCCCGTCTGGGGCGTCGGCGTCAACTCGCCCTGGGCGCTGAAGCACGCCTTCGGTGCCTTCGACGCCTGGCCGGTCAACATCGGCTTCCTGGGCCGGGGTTCCTCGTCCCACGAGGCGCCGCTGATCGAGGCGCTGGCCGAGGGCGGGGCGAGCGGCTTCAAGGTGCACGAGGACATGGGCGCCCACACCCGCGCCCTCGACACCGCGCTGCGCGTCGCCGAGGAGCACGACGTCCAGGTCGCCCTGCACAGCGACGGGCTGAACGAGTGCCTGTCCGTCGAGGACACCCTCCGGGTCCTGGAGGGCCGCACCATCCACGCCTTCCACATCGAGGGCTGCGGCGGGGGACACGTCCCCAACGTGCTGAAGATGGCCGGCGTCCCGAACGTCATCGGCTCCTCCACCAACCCCACCCTGCCCTTCGGCCGGGACGCGGTCGCCGAGCACTACGGCATGATCGTCTCCGTCCACGACCTCAAGACCGACCTGCCGGGCGACGCCGCCATGGCCCGCGACCGCATCCGCGCCGGGACCATGGGCGCCGAGGACGTGCTGCACGACCTGGGCGCCATCGGCATCACCTCCTCCGACGCGCAGGGCATGGGCCGGGCCGGCGAGACCGTGCGCCGCACCTTCGCCATGGCCGGGAAGATGAAGGCCCAGTTCGGCGCCCCGGACGCGGACCACGACAACGAACGCGTCCTGCGCTACATCGCCAAGCTGACCATCAACCCCGCCATCGCCCACGGCCTCGCCCACGAGGTCGGATCCCTGGAGGTCGGCAAGCTCGCCGACATCGTGCTGTGGCGCCCGGACCACTTCGGCGCCAAGCCGCAGCTCGTCCTCAAGTCGGGCTTCCCGGCGTACGGCGTGGTCGGCGACCCCAACGCGGCCACCGACACCTGCGAACCCCTCGTCCTCGGGCCCCAGTTCGGCGCGCACGGCGCCACGCCCGCCGAGATATCGGTGGCCTTCGTCGCGCAGGCCGCCCTCGACCAGGGACACGACACCATGCCGACCCGCCGCCGTCGGGTCGCCGTGCGCGGCACCCGCGGCATCGGCCCGGCCGACCTGCGGCTGAACTCCCGTACCGGCGCGGTCGACGTCGACCAGCGCACCGGCCTGGTCACCCTCGACGGTGACCCGCTGCGCTCCGAACCCGCCGACTCGGTCTCCCTCAACCGCCTCTACTTCCTCTGACGCTCCTCCTCCTCCGACGCTCTCCGACGTTCCTCCTCCGACGCTCCTCCGACCCCTGGGACACCTCCATGACCTTCCGCATGCCGCCCGAGTGGGCCCCGCACGAACGCACCTGGATGGCCTGGCCCGGCCCCAACCCGACGTTCACGAACGACGAGGAGCTGGCCGAGGCCCGGGCGGCCTGGGCGGCCGTGGCCCGTGCGGTGCGCCGCTTCGAGCCGGTGACGATGGTGCACGGACCCGGCCAGGGCGACACCGCGCGCGAGCTGCTGGGCCCGGACGTCGACCTGGTGGAGCGCGAGCTGGACGACGCCTGGATGCGTGACATCGGCCCGACCTTCGTGACGGACGGGCAGGGCCGGCTGGCCGCCGTGGACTGGGTGTTCAACGGCTGGGGCGCCCAGGAGTGGGCCCGCTGGGAGCACGACTCCAAGATCGCCCGCCATGTCGCGGACCTGGCCGGCACGCCCGCGCTGAGCAGCCCGCTCGTCAACGAGGGCGGCGCGATCCATGTCGACGGTCAGGGCACGGTCCTGCTGACCGACACCGTCCAGCTCGGCTCCGGCCGCAACCCCGGCTGGACCCGCGAGCAGGTCGAGGCGGAGATCCACGCCAGGCTCGGCACCACCAAGGCGATCTGGCTCCCGCACGGCCTGACCGGCGACTACGGCAGGTACGGCACCCAGGGCCACGTCGACATCGTCGCGGCCTTCGCCCGGCCCGGCACCGTCGTCGTGCACAGCCAGCGCGACCCGCGCCACCCCGACCACGCCCGCTCACGGACGTACCTGGAGATCCTGCGCGGCCAGACCGACGCCAGGGGACGGCGCCTCGAGGTCGTCGAGGTGCCCGCCCCGACCGTCCTGAAGGACGAGAACGGCGACTGGGTCGACTACTCGTACATCAACCACTACCTGTGCAACGGCGGCGTCGTCCTGTGTTCCTTCGGCGACCCGAACGACGAACTCGCGGCGGGCGTCTTCCGCCGGCTGTTCCCCGAGCGGACGGTGACCCTGGTGGACGCGCGTACGATCTTCGCGGGTGGCGGAGGCATCCACTGCATCACGCAGCAGCAGCCGAAGATCTAGAGGACCGGGAGTGGACATGGCCGGTGGTGGGCGCAGGCAGGCCCCGCCGCGCGAGGACGTCCTCGCCGCCGCCATGGAGATGATCGCCGAGCGCGGCCTGGAGAAGCTCACCATGGCCGCCCTCGGCCGCGAGGTCGGCATGAGCAGCGGCCACCTCCTGTACTACTTCGGCTCCAAGGACGAACTGCTGCTGCGCACCCTGGAGTGGAGCGAGGGCCGCCTCGGCGCCGAGCGCGGCCGCCTGCTCACCCGGCCCGGCACCGCCCGGGAACGCCTCGACGCCTACGTCGACCTGTACGTCCCCGACGGCCACCGCGACCCGCACTGGACGCTGTGGCTGGAGGTGTGGAACCGCTCGCAGAACGCCCCCGACGAGGCCCGCGACCGGCAGGCCGCCATCGAGGGCGCCTGGCACCGCGACCTGGTCGCGCTGCTCGCCGAGGGCATCTCGCGCGGCGAGTTCCGCGCCGTCGACCCGGACCGGTTCGCCTCCCGGCTGCGCGCCCTCCTGGACGGCTTCGCCATCCACGTGGCGATCGGCCTGCGGGGCACGGACCGGGAGCAGGTGCTCGGCCACGTACGCGAGTTCCTCGCCGACGGACTCCTGGCACCGTCCTGATCCGGACGCCCGGCGCTCGCATCCTGAGACGCGCGGTGGACCGGAGGCGGAATGTGCCAGACTTCCCCCGTGCTCTCGTTCGCCATGATTATTGGCAGCAGGCGCGCCGGTCCGCAGTGACCACCACGTACGACCAGGTACGGGTGGACACCGTCGTCCTCGACCCGCGCGCAGACCTCTCGCACCCGCGAGAGGTTTTTCGCTTTCCTGGCCCACCCCGAGCCGGGAAGGGAGCGCGAGGGATCATAGAGGAACGGTGGAACCGGTCATTCCGGTAGACCGAGATCCCATACAGGAGCCTTCAGATCATGACCGCAACCAGCGAACTCGACGATTCGTTCCACGTCTTCGACACCACCCTGCGCGACGGCGCGCAGCGCGAGGGCATCAACCTCACGGTCGCGGACAAGCTGGCCATCGCACGGCACCTGGACGACTTCGGTGTGGGCTTCATCGAGGGCGGCTGGCCCGGCGCCAACCCGCGGGACACCGAGTTCTTCGCCCGGGCCCGCCAGGAGATCGACTTCAAGCACGCCCAGCTGGTGGCCTTCGGCTCCACCCGCCGCGCGGGCGCCACCGCCGCCGAGGACCACCAGGTCAAGGCGCTGCTGGAGTCGGGCGCCGAGGTGATCACCCTGGTCGCCAAGTCGCACGACCGGCACGTCGAACTGGCGCTGCGCACCACGCTCGACGAGAACCTGGCGATGGTCGCCGACACGGTCTCCCACCTCAAGGCGCAGGGCCGCCGGGTCTTCGTCGACTGCGAGCACTTCTTCGACGGCTACCGCGCCAACCCCGAGTACGCCAAGGCGGTCGTACGCGCCGCCTCGGAGGCCGGCGCCGACGTCGTCATCCTGTGCGACACCAACGGCGGCATGCTCCCGGCGCAGATCCAGGCCGTGGTCGCCACGGTGCTGGCCGACACCGGCGCCCGGCTCGGCATCCACGCCCAGGACGACACCGGCTGCGCCGTCGCCAACACCCTCGCCGCGGTCGACGCCGGCGCCACCCACGTCCAGTGCACGGCCAACGGCTACGGCGAGCGGGTCGGCAACGCCAACCTGTTCCCCGTCGTGGCCGCGCTGGAGCTGAAGTACGGCAAGCAGGTGCTGCCCGAGGGCCGGCTGCGCGAGATGACCCGCATCTCCCACGCCATCGCCGAGGTCGTCAACCTCACCCCCTCCACCCACCAGCCCTACGTGGGCGTCTCCGCCTTCGCCCACAAGGCCGGCCTGCACGCCTCCGCGATCAAGGTCGACCCGGACCTCTACCAGCACATCGACCCCGAGCTGGTCGGCAACACCATGCGGATGCTCGTCTCCGACATGGCAGGCCGCGCCTCCATCGAGCTCAAGGGCAAGGAGCTCGGTATCGACCTCGGCGGGGACCGCGAGCTGGTCGGCCGGGTCGTGGAGCGCGTCAAGGAGCGGGAGCTGGCGGGCTACACCTACGAGGCCGCGGACGCGAGCTTCGAGCTGCTGCTGCGCGCCGAGGCCGAGGGCAGGCCGCTGAAGTACTTCGAGGTCGAGTCCTGGCGCGCGATCACCGAGGACCGCCCCGACGGCAGCCACGCCAACGAGGCCACCGTCAAGCTCTGGGCCAAGGGCGAGCGCATCGTCGCCACCGCCGAGGGCAACGGCCCGGTCAACGCCCTGGACCGCTCCCTGCGCGTCGCCCTGGAGAAGATCTACCCCGAGCTGGCAAAGCTCGACCTGGTCGACTACAAGGTCCGCATCCTGGAGGGCGTGCACGGCACCCAGTCCACCACCAGGGTCCTGATCTCCACGTCGGACGGCACGGGGGAGTGGGCCACGGTGGGCGTCGCGGAGAACGTCATCGCCGCCTCCTGGCAGGCCCTGGAGGACGCCTACACGTACGGGCTGCTGCGGGCGGGGGTCGCGCCCGCCGAGTGAGCGGAGCGCTCGATACCGAATGCACCTTATGTCTGATTGAGGTGCATTCGGGTACGCCCATCGTATGAGTGGCGTTCGTATGCACCTCCTCATACGCCTCCTGGTCGCGCCGGTCGTCGCCGCACTGGCCCTGCTGTTGGCCGGCGCGTCCGGTGCGCCCGGCGCGCAGGCGCAGACCGACGTCTCCGAGATCGGCGCCGCTTTGCGCGAGAGTCCCGTGTACGTGGACCCGGCCGCCTCCGACCTGCTGTCCAAGTCGGACGCGGACGCCCTCGCCAACAAGATCGAGGACGCCGGCGAACCCGTCTTCGTCGCGGTCCTCCCGGCCGGCTATCCGACCGCGAACCTCTTCCAGAACCTCCGCACCGAGACCGGCATCACCGGTCTGTACGGCATCCGCCGCGGCGACCGCTTCGACGCCCGCGCCGACAGCAGCGTGCTGAGCCGCCAGGGCGTGCAGAACCTGGTCACCGCGGTCCAGGGCGCGGGCGACCCCAAAGCCCAGCTGAACGACTTCGTCGACGACGCGGTGCGCAGCGTGCGCGGCTCCGCCCCCTCCTCCTGGGACTCCGGCGGTGCGTCCGCGCCCACGGGCGCCCTCATCACCGCGGGCGCGGTGGTGGTCATCGGCGGTGCGGGCGTCTACGCGCTCTCCCGGCGCAACCGCCGGCGCCGCGAGGCCGAGCAGCGGGAGTCGCTGGAACGGCTGCGGGTGGTGGTCGACGAGGACATCACGGCGTTCGGCGAGGAGCTGGACCGGCTGGACTTCCACCCGGCGGAACCGGGTGCCGACGACGCGATGCGGGCGGACTACGAACGCTCCCTCGATGCCTACGAGCAGGCCAAGGCGTACATGGCGGACGCCCGCAAGCCGGAGGACGTGCGGGCCGTCACCCAGGCGGTGGAGGACGGCCGCTTCTCGCTCGCCCAGCTCGCCGCCCGCCGCGAGGGCAGGCCGCTGCCCGAACGCCGTCCGCCCTGCTTCTTCGACCCGCGCCACGGCCCGTCGGTCGCCGACGCCACCTGGACCCCGCCGGGCGGCGCCACCCGCCAGGTCCCGGTCTGCGCGGCCGACCGGGCCCGGCTGTCCGACGGGCGGGCCCCGATGATCCGCGAGGTGGACACCGAGTACGGCCGCCGCCCCTACTGGGACGCGGGTCCGGCCTACGGCCCCTGGGCGGGCGGCTACTTCGGCGGCGGCATCCTGCCCGGCCTGCTCGTCGGCACCATGCTGGGCGGCATGATGGCCGGTCCGGCGTACGGGGCCGGTTACGGCACCGGCTACGGCGACTTCGGCGGCTACGAGGGCGGTGACGTCTCGGGCGGCGACTTCGACCCCGGTGACTTCGGGGGCGGTTTCGGCGGCGGCGACTTCGGCGGGGGCGACGGCTTCGGCGGCGGAGGCGGCGACTTCGGCGGCGGCTTCTGAGGCACCCGGCGGGCGTCAGCGCCTGTCCGCCGGCGGCCGCGCGACCGCCGGACGGTCCGTGCGGGACCGCGCGAGCCGCGAGGGCCGCCGCGTCCGGTCCGCCCCGTTCCCGCGCCGGACGACGACCACGGCGGCGAGGCCGGCCGCCAGGCCGAGGGCGGTCTGGACCCCGAAGGGCTCGCCGAACATGAGGGCACCCCACACCGCCGTGACCGGGGCCATGAGGAACATGAGGGTGTTGACCTCGGTGATGCCGGACCGGCGCAGGATCAGCCAGTACAGGCCGTAGCCGCCGAAGGTGGGCAGCACCACGAGCCAGCCGGTCGCCAGCCAGAACGAGGAGTCGGCGGGCGGGACGGCGGTTCCGAGCGAGGCCGCCAGGACCGCGAAGAGGACGGCGCTGGTCGTGCAGTGGATCGTCATCGACACCCGGGGCGGCACCGGCGCGCACGAGCGGCGTTCCAGGAAGGTGGCCGCCACCAGCGACAGCATGCCGAGGAAGGGCACGAAGTACGCCCACCAGGGCACGTCCGCGCCCGCCGCGCCGGCGTCGGCCAGGGTGACCGTGGCGACGCCGGCCAGGCCCAGCCAGAGGCCGAGCCACTGCCGGCGCGAGACGTACTGCCGCAGCAGCGGCCCCGCGAGCGCGCCGGCCACGAGCGGCTGGACGCCGTCGATCAGGGCGGTGGTGCCGCTGGAGACGCCGAGCTGGACGGCGTAGAACACGCCGAGCATGTAGCCGCTCTGGGAGAGGGCGCCGACGGCGATCTGGCGCCCGGCGTCGCGGAGCGTCAGGCCCCGCCATGCCGGGCGGGAGAAGGCCGCGGCGGCCAGCAGCACCGCGGCGAGCGGCAGGAAGCGCCACATCAGGAGCGTGCTCGCGTCGGCGGTTCCCGCGCCGAGCTTGGCGCCGATGAAGCCGGAGCTCCAGCACAGGACGAAGGCGACCGAGAGCAGGGCGTTCACGTGGACCACATCCAGAGTCCGGAGTAGACAGATCGGTTTACTCGTCTCAGGTGCCCACTATACAGACCGGTATACTTGGCGTCATGGGTCCAGAAGAGAAACCGCACCGCGTCCGGATGACACCCGGCGCCCGGCGGGTGCTGGCGGCCGCCGAGCGGCTGTTCTACGAGCACGGCATCCATGCCGTGGGCGTCGACCTCGTCGCGGCCGAGGCGGGGGTGACCAAGAAGACGCTGTACGACCGGTTCGGCTCCAAGGAGCAGATCGTCGTGGAGTACCTGGCCGGACGCGACGAGCGCTGGCGCGAACTGCTGGCCGGCCGGCTGGAGGCGGTCGCGGAGCAGGGGCCGGCCGCCCGCATCCTGGAGGTGTTCGAGGCCTCGCGCACCTGGGCCGGGGAGTACGGGCGGAAGGGGTGCAGCATGATCAACGCGCACGCCGAGATCAGCGACCCGGCCCATCCGGCGTACCCGGTCATCACGGGGCAGAAGCGGTGGATGCTCGGCCTGTTCACCCGTCTGGCCGGGGAGCTCGACGCGGCCGGCGCGGAGCGCCTCGGGCGCACGCTGATGCTGCTGCACGAGGGCGCCCTGGTCTCGTACGGGCTGGGGGTCCTGCCCGACCCGTTCGGCCAGGCCCTCGGCCAGGCGCGGGAGTTGCTGGAGAACGCGGCGGCGCCCGGGCGGGGCGCACCCCTAGAGTGAGGGCATGCCGCCCACTGCCGCGCTTCTCGTCATCGACATGCAGAACACCACGGTCGCCATGGCGCACCGGGCCGCCGAGACGGTCGCCGCGATCGCGGGGCTGAGCGAGCGGGCCCGCGCGGCCGGAGTGCCGGTGGTCACCGTGCGCCAGCGGGACGAGGGCATGGTGCCCGGCACCGAGGGCTGGCAGGTCGTGCCCGAGCTGGCCCCGCGGGAAGGAGAACCGGTCGTCGACAAGACGACCCCGGACAGCTTCCTCGGCACGGGTCTCGACGAGACCCTGCGGGCGCTGGGCGTCACCGAGGTGATCGTCACCGGGTTCGCCACGGAGGTCTGCGTGGACACCACGGCGCGGCAGGCGCTGAGCCGGGGCTACGACCTCGTGGTCGTCGCCGACGGGCACACCACGTCGGTGCGGACCGAGGAGGACGTCGACCTCGTTCCGGCGGACCGCTCCATCACGCAGGCCAACGCCGTCTACCGCATGATCGGCTGGCCCGGCCGCCGTATCCGGGTCCGGGCCGCCGCCGATGTGGACTTCGCCGCCCCCGAGGGGGCACCGGGCGTCAGGCCTGCCTGATCGCCGAGATGTCGAAGTTCAGCTTGATCTTGTCGGAGACCAGCACGCCGCCCGTCTCCAGGGCCGCGTTCCAGGTGAGCCCCCACTCCGAGCGCTTGATCTCCGCCTTGCCCTCGAAGCCGACGCGCTCGTTGCCGAAGGGGTCCTTGGCGGCGCCGTTGAACTCCAGGTCGATGGTGAGCGGCTTGGTCGTGCCGAGGATCGACAGGTCGCCGGTGATGCGGTAGTCGTCGCCGCCCAGGGACTCCGCCTTGGTGGAGCGGAAGGTCATCGTCGGGTACTCGCCCGTGTTGAAGAAGTCGGAGCTCTTCAGGTGGCCGTCCCGGTCGGGGGAACCCGTGTCGATGCTGTCCATGGTGATGTCGAGCGAAGCCGTGGACCGGGACGGGTCGGTGCCGTCCAGGTGCAGCGTGCCGGTGAAGTCGAGGAACTTGCCCTTGACGTTGGTGACCATGGCGTGCCGCGCCGTGAAGCCGATCGTCGTGTGGGCGGGGTCGACGGTGTAGTCGCCGGTGAGCGTGGAGAGGTCGGGGGTGGTGGTCATGGTGTCCTCCGGGAACACTTGAAGTTGAATGTTCAACCAGTCCAACGGACTCGACTCTAGACCTATTCCATGCCGCCTTCAACCGCTTCGCAGCACGTGTCGCGACACCGTTCCCCTCCCGCCCCCGGCGTGATAGACGGCATGAGCATGACCCCACAGCGCCCCACCGCACCGACCCGCCGCGCGATCCTGCTCACGGCGGCCGCGACCGCCGCCCTCGCGGCCGTCCCCCGCCCCGCGGCAGCGGCGGCCGACCCCTACGACACCCTCCGCCGGCGCTGGCTCGAGATCGCCCTCGGCGCCGGCTACGACCCGGCCGCCGAGCCGTACGCCTCCCGCCTCGCCGGGACCGGTGAGCGCGCCCGCGAGCACCGCGCCACCATGACGCCCACCCCCACCTCCCTGTGGCCCGGCCACCCCTTCGACCCGCCCGCCGGCATCACCTTCGCCTACGGCCGCCTGTGGACGATGACCGAGGCGTACGTCCAGGAGGGCACCGGCTCCACCGGCGATCCCGCCCTCCTCGCCGACATCCTGCGCGGCCTCGACCACCTGTCGGCAACCGTCTACAACCCGGCCACCACCCGCTACGGCAACTGGTGGGAGTGGCAGATCGGCAGCCCCCGCCTCCTGATGGACATCACGGCCGCCCTGTACGACCACCTCGGCACCGACCGCGTGGCCGCCGCCTGCGCCGCCGTCGACCACTTCGTCCCCGACGCGATGCTCGGCGACTACTCCGGCACCTCCACCGGCGCCAACCGCGTCGACCTGTGCCGCTCCGTCGCCCTGCGCGGCATCCTGGGCCGGGCCCCCGCCAAGATCGCCCTCGCCCGCGACGCCCTCTCGCCCGTCTTCCCGTACGTCACGAAGGGCGACGGCCTCTACGCCGACGGCTCGTTCGTCCAGCACACCTGGGTCGCCTACTCGGGGACGTACGGCCAGGTCATGCTGGACGGACTGGGCCGGCTGTTCACCCTGCTCGCCGGCTCCGAGTGGGCGGTGACGGACCCGGGCAGGCAGATCGTCCTCGACAGCGTCGAGCGCGCCTACGCACCGCTGATCCACGACGGCCTGGTCATGGACGTGGTCAACGGCCGCGCGATCAGCCGGGGCTACCTCAAGAGCGACGACCTGCACGTCATGCGCGGCGACCACTTCCACGGCCGCCAGCTGATCGCCGCCGTGGCGGTCCTCGCGGGCGGCGCGAGCGACGCCGAGCGGCAGCGCTGGCACGCCCGCATCAAGGGGTGGATCGCACGCGACACCGTCACCCCGATCCTCACGGCACCGGAGTTCCCGGTCGCCGACCTCGCCCGGCTGCACGCCATCGCCGACGCACCCGGCGCGGCCGCCCCCGAACCCGCCGGGCACCACCTCTTCGCCGCGATGGACCGCGCCGTCCACCGCCGCCCCGCCTTCACCGCGGGCCTCGCCATGGCCAGCGACCGCATCGCCCACTACGAGTGCGGCAACGGCGAGAACCCGCGCGGCTGGCACACCGGCGCGGGGATGCTCACCTGGTGGGCGAACGGGAGCGATGCGGACCGGTCCGCTCGGTCCGACCGGTCCGCTCGGTCCGACCGGTCCGCTCGGTCCGACCGGTCCGCTCGGTCCGACCGGTCCGATCAGTACACAGACTGGTTCTGGCCCACCGTCGACTGGTACCGGCTGCCCGGCACCACCGTCTCCACCAAGCGCCTGCCCGACCGCGCGGGCGGCGAATGGGGCGAGCCCAAACCCGACGTGCGCTGGGTCGGCGGCACGACCGACGGCGTGTACGCGGCCGTCGGCCAGCACCTCAAGGGCCTCGGTTCCACCCTTCAGGCGCGCAAGTCCTGGTTCTTCCTCGACGACGAGGTGGTCTGCCTCGGCGCCGGCATCACGTGCGCGGACGGCGTCCCGGTCGAGACGGTCGTGGACAACCGCAACCTGGGGGAGGGCGGCAACAGGGCCCTGGTACGCGGCCGGCACTGGGCCCACCTGGAGGGCCACGGCGGCTGGATCGTGCCCGAGGGCGACCTGCGGACCCTGCGCGAGGACCGCACCGGCGCCTGGTCCGACATCAACACCACCAGCACGACCGAGCGCCGCACCCGGCGCTGGCAGACCCTCTGGCTCGACCACGGCACCGACCCCTCCGACGCCGACTACGTCTACCTCGTCATGCCGGGCGCCTCCCGGGGCGCGGTGGCCCGGCGCGCCGCCGACCGGAGCCGGCTGAGGATCCTCGCCAACGACGCCCGCCGCCAGGCGGTCACCGTCCCCTCCCTCGGCCTCACGGCCGCCAACTTCTGGCAGGCCGGCACGGCGGGCCCGCTCACCGCGTCCGCCGGGGCGAGCGTGCTGGTCCGCCGCAGCGGCCGTACCGCTACGCTCTGCGTGAGCGAACCGCCGCGCACCGGACAGCCCCTGGAGATCGTCTGGGACCACCCCGTGAGCGCGGTGTCGCGGGCCGACGAGACGGTCGAGATCCTCGCCACGGGCCGCCGACTGCACCTCCGCGTCACTCCGGGGATGGCATGTACCACCCATGAATGTGAGGTGACTCTCAGCTGACGGGTTTGTTAGACCCCTACAAGCCAGAGGCCCTCTGAACAGTCGGAAAGGCTGCACGGGGTGGGGGTTCTGTTCAGTGCTACCAGGAAAACGGGCCGGAGACTGTACGGAGTCGACGGCTCGCAATCCTTGGTCGGCTTCGTAGAGTCGCTACATGACCGTTTTGGATGAGGCGCCGGGTGAGCCGACGGACGCGCGCGGGCGAGTGGCCGAGCTGCACGAGATTCGTGCGCAGGCGCTGGCCGGACCGAGCGAGAAGGCGACGGCGGCGCAGCACGCCAAGGGCAAGCTGACGGCGCGTGAGCGGATCGAGCTGCTCCTGGACCCGGACTCCTTCCGCGAGGTCGAGCAGCTGCGCCGGCACCGGGCGACCGGGTTCGGCCTGGAGGCCAAGAAGCCGTACACCGACGGTGTCATCACCGGCTGGGGCACGGTCGAGGGGCGCACGGTCTTCGTCTACGCCCACGACTTCCGGATCTTCGGCGGCGCGCTGGGCGAGGCCCACGCCACGAAGATCCACAAGATCATGGACATGGCCATCGCGGCCGGTGCCCCGCTGGTCTCGCTCAACGACGGTGCCGGCGCCCGCATCCAGGAGGGCGTCAGCGCCCTCGCCGGTTACGGCGGCATCTTCCAGCGCAACACCAAGGCGTCCGGCGTCATCCCGCAGATCAGCGTGATGCTCGGCCCGTGCGCGGGCGGCGCGGCCTACAGCCCCGCCCTCACCGACTTCGTCTTCATGGTCCGCGACACCTCGCAGATGTTCATCACGGGCCCGGACGTGGTCAAGGCCGTCACCGGCGAGGAGATCACGCAGAACGGCCTGGGCGGCGCCGACGTGCACGCCGAGACGTCCGGCGTGTGCCACTTCGCCTACGACGACGAGGAGACCTGCCTCGCCGAGGTCCGCTACCTCCTCTCCCTGCTGCCGCAGAACAACCGGGAGAACCCACCCCGCCACGAGTCCTCGGACCCCGTGGACCGGCGCTCGGACGTGCTCCTCGACCTGGTCCCGGCGGACGGCAACCGCCCGTACGACATGGCCAAGGTGATCGAGGAACTCGTCGACGAGGGCGAGTACCTGGAGGTCCACGAGCGCTGGGCCCGCAACATCATCTGCGCCCTGGCCCGCCTCGACGGTCAGGTCGTCGGCATCGTCGCCAACCAGCCGCAGGCGCTGGCCGGCGTGCTGGACATCGAGGCGTCGGAGAAGGCCGCGCGCTTCGTCCAGATGTGCGACGCCTTCAACATCCCGATCGTCACCCTTCTGGACGTACCCGGCTTCCTGCCCGGCGTCGACCAGGAGCACGGCGGCATCATCCGCCACGGCGCCAAGCTCCTCTACGCGTACTGCAACGCGACGGTGCCCCGGATCTCGCTCATCCTGCGCAAGGCGTACGGAGGTGCTTACATCGTCATGGACAGCCAGTCCATCGGCGCCGACCTCACCTACGCCTGGCCGACCAACGAGATCGCCGTCATGGGCGCGGAAGGTGCCGCCAACGTCATCTTCCGCCGGCAGATCGCCGACGCCGAGGACCCCGAGGCCATGCGGGCGCGCATGGTCAAGGAGTACAAGTCCGAGCTGATGCACCCCTACTACGCGGCCGAACGCGGGCTGGTCGACGACGTCATCGACCCCGCGGAGACCCGCGAGGTGCTGATCAAGTCCCTGGCGATGCTCCACACCAAGCACGCCGATCTGCCCTCCCGCAAGCACGGCAACCCGCCGCAGTGACCCGAGGAGCCACTTCCATGTCCCCTGCCGACATCCGCGTCGAGAAGGGCCACGCCGAGCCCGAGGAAGTCGCCGCCATCACGGCCCTCCTCCTGGCCCGTGCCGCCGCCCGCCCCGCCGAGATCGCCCCGACCCACGGCGGCGGCCGCGCCCGCGCGGGCTGGCGCCGCCTGGAACGCGAGCCGGGTTTCAGGGCGCCACACAGCTGGCGCTGACCTCAGCACACGTACAGATCGAGGCCCCTCCACTTCGGAGGGGCCTCGACCTGTGTGTGGGGTCTCTGCTCGACGCCGGGCCGGGGAACTCACTCAGGGGCGCGGGGAACTGCGCGACCGGCCACGTACTGCCCGCACCCGGCAACGAAACCGCCCCCGGCAGCTCGGTGGCCGCAGGGGGCGTGTCGCAGCCCGGCGTAGCGGGGTGCCGCCTGCGCCCACCCGTGCCGCCCCAGCGGCACGACTGCCCGCAGGCTG
The DNA here is from genome assembly GCF_003950055.1 of Streptomyces sp. KPB2. Classification (NCBI taxonomy): domain Bacteria; kingdom Bacillati; phylum Actinomycetota; class Actinomycetes; order Kitasatosporales; family Streptomycetaceae; genus Streptomyces; species Streptomyces sp. KPB2. The sequence goes on along the minus strand of NZ_CP034353.1, from coordinate 2,422,461 downwards.
GGGCGCGGCACGGCTGCCGCAGGCTCGGCGGCGCGTCAGCGCAGGCGGGCCATCAGGGCGTGCTCCACGAGAGTGATGAGCGCGGACTTCGCGTCGGCGCGATGCCGCGCGTCCGTCGTGATGATCGGCGTGTCCGGGCCGATCTGCAGCGCCTCGCGGACCTCGTCCGGCTGGTACGGCTGCTGCCCGTCGAAGCCGTTGAGCGCGATCACGAACGGCAGGCCGCTGTTCTCGAAGTAGTCGACGGCCGGGAAGCAGTCGGCCAGACGCCTCGTGTCGACCAGGACGATCGCCCCGATGGCACCGCGCACCAGGTCGTCCCACATGAACCAGAACCGGTCCTGGCCCGGCGTACCGAAGAGGTACAGGATCAGGTCCTGGTCGAGCGTGATGCGGCCGAAGTCCATGGCGACCGTGGTGGTCGTCTTGTCCCCCGTGTGGGTGAGGTCGTCGATGCCCGCCGAAGCGGATGTCATCACGGCCTCGGTGCGCAGCGGATTGATCTCCGAGACAGCGCCGACGAACGTGGTCTTGCCCACGCCGAAGCCGCCCGCCACCACGATCTTCGCGGAAGTGGTGGAGCGGGAAGGACCGCCGCTAGAGCTTGCGAAGTCCACTGAGCACCCTTTCGAGCAGTGTCACGTCTGGCTGGCCGCCGGCGCTCTCGTCGCCGCCGGGCTGATGGATGGCGACCAGTCCCGCCTCCGCCAAGTCGGCGACGAGGATCCTGGCCACGCCGAGAGGGATCGTCAGGAGGGCCGAGACCTCGGCCACCGACTTGATCTCCCGGCAGAGGTTGCAGATCCGCTGATGCTCGGGCAGCTGGCCCTGCATCTGGTGCGGCTGCGCGGTGGTGTGCACCAGCGCCTCGATGGCGAGCTGGTACCGGGGCCTGGTGCGGCCGCCCGTCATGGCGTACGGGCGCACCAGGGGATTGTTCGACGCCCCGGCGGGCGCCGGCTCAGGGGTGCGGCGTTGCGGCTGCACGGGCTGGATGCGCGGAGCCTGCGGCTGGTCGTACGGCGAAGGGCCGGGGCCCTGCGGCGCGTACGGCTGCCGGTGGTTCGGCACGGAGGGGTAGCCGTACCCGTTCGCCGAGCCGTCGCCCTGGCCCTGACCGGGGCCGTACGACCAGTTGCCCGTTGACGGACCGCCTGGGGGTGTTGCCACTTCTTCCTCCTCCGACTGTGCCTGGCACCATCGCTGTGGAGCCGCGTCCCGAAACTTTACGGCCACGGGACGCCAAAACGCACCGTCTGTCCTTTAGTTGAGAAGGCTCCCTTGGAGCTCGGCCCGCAGATCGGGGGTCAGAACCGTGCCCGCACGGTCCACCAGAAGGGCCATCTCGTACCCAATGAGACCGATGTCCGCCTCGGGGTGTGCGAGAACCGCGAGGGACGAGCCGTCGGAGATGGACATGATGAAGAGGAATCCGCGCTCCATCTCCACAACCGTCTGGTTCACGCTGCCGCCCTCGAAGATGCGCGAGGCACCCGCGGTCAGCGAGGTCAGGCCGGAGGCGACGGCCGCGAGCTGATCGGCTCGGTCGCGGGGGAACCCTTCGGACATCGCCAGAAGGAGTCCGTCGGCGGAGACCACCACCGTGTGGGACACCCCCGGGGTGTTGTCCACGAAGTTGGTGATCAACCAGTTCAGGTTCTGCGCCGCCTGGCTCATCGGGCTCACACTAACGCTCCTGGTTGTAGGTGCTGTCAGGACCACGGTGTTCATTCCTTGTGTCCTGGCCGTTCGTTTCACTGCCTGCGTTGCGGCCCCGTTCGACGCCGCGCCGCAGGTTGCTCAGCCTGCCCCGGACGTCCTCCGGAGCGCGGGAGACCTGGGGGCCTCCCTGGGGAGTGGTCTCGGCCGCGCCCTCGACCAGGTTGGCCTTGGGCACCCGCCGCGGCAGTCCCGAGGAGGTCACCCCGCCCGCCTTGGGCCTGCGCAGCGCCGAAGCCTGCTGCCAGCGGTCGTCGTTGGCCGACCGCCAGGTGTCCTCGCCGCCCGCCCCCGGTGCGGCGGCCGGCGTCTCCTGGCCCACGTGCCCCGCATCGCCCGCGCCGCTCGCGGTGGATCCGCGGCGGGGAAGACCGGCGTCGGTCAGCTCGTGGGCGGCGGAGGGGGCCGGCCCCGGACGGTCGAAGCCTACGCGGTCCGCCTCGTTCACGTCAGCGGCCTGGGCGGATTGCGCCTGCGGGGCACCGGCGGAGTACTGGTCCGGATATCCGTTCTGGTATCCGTCCTGCTGCGGCCAGTCGTCCTGGTGGCGCCGCTGCTCGAAGGGGGAATAGTTCCCGTTCTCCGGCAGGCCGTCGTTCGGTGCGTAGTACTGCTCGTCGTACGACGCCTGCTGCGGTTCCTGGTACGCCTGCTGCTGGTCGGCGTACGCCGCCTGCTGGTCGTACGCGCCGTTCGGCGACTCCTCGTACGCGCCGTTGGGCGACTCCTGGTACGTGCCGTTCGGCTGCTGCTGGTAGCCGTCGAGACCCTGGTCGTAGCCCTGCTGCTGACCGGTGAACTGGTCCTGGAAGCCGGTGGCCTCGGTGTTCCCGCCCGCACCGCGGTCCGCCGGACCGGGCAGCTCGGGCTGCGACTGGGCCTCCAGGGCCGCGCGCCGCTCCTCGCGCATCAGCGAACGGCCGACCGGGTCGAGTTCGCGGATGTCGTCGGGGATCTCGGCGTACCGGCTGTCGTCGAAGCCCAGCTCCGCGGCGGTCCGCATGGGCTGGCCGACCTGAGCGAAGCTCTCGCCCCGGAAGTTCTGCTCCGGGATGATCTGCGAGACGGTGAACTCGTCGCGCTGCTGCTGCTCGCCACCGCCACCGTGGGTGATGGCGTCCGGGAGCATGACCAGCGAGGTGGTACCCGCCTGCTCGCCGGAGGGGCGCAGCTGGACGCGGATGCCGTGCCGGTCGGACAGCCGGCCGACCACGAACAGGCCCATGCGCTGCGAGATCGCGGCGTCCACGGTCGGCGGGTTGGCCAGCTTGTGGTTGATGTCCGCGAAGTCCTCGGCGGTCAGGCCGATGCCCTTGTCGTGGATCTCGACCATCACGCGGCCGTCGGGCAGCCGGGTCGCGGTGACGCGGACCTTGGTCTGCGGCGAGGAGAACGTGGTGGCGTTCTCCAGCAGCTCGGCGAGCAGGTGCACGAGGTCGGTCACGGCGCGGCCGTGGATCTCGGCCTCCGGCACGCCGGACAGCTCGATGCGCTCGTACTGCTCCACCTCGGAGGAGGCGGCGCGCAGCACGTCCACCAGCGGAACCGGCTGGTCCCAGCGGCGGCCGGGCTCCTCGCCGGCGAGGACCAGGAGGTTCTCGCCGTTGCGGCGCATACGGGTGGCCAGGTGGTCCAGCCGGAAGAGGTTCTCCAGCTGGTCGGGGTCGGCCTCGTTGTTCTCCAGGTCGGTGATCAGGCTCAGCTGGCCCTCGATCAGCGACTGGTTGCGGCGCGACAGGTTGGTGAAGATCGCGTTGATGTTGCCCCGCAGCAGGGCCTGCTCGGAGGCGAGCCGGACCGCCTCGCGGTGCACCTGGTCGAAGGCGCGGGCGACCTCGCCGATCTCGTCGGTCGAGGTGATCGGGATCGGCTGCACCTTGGTGTCGACCCGGCCCGGGTCGGTGCGGGAGAGCTGGTCGACCAGCATCGGCAGGCGCTGTTCGGCGATGCCGAAGGCGGCGTTGCGCAGCTGCCGCATGGAGCGGCTCATTCCGCGGGCCACCATGCCGGCCAGGACGAACGCGGCGAGCAGCGCGATCACGACCGCGGCACCCGTGATGTAGGCGTCGCGCTCGGCGTCGTCGGCGATCGTGGACGCCTCGGACACCGCCTTGTCCGCGAGGTCCGACTCGATCTTCTGGTACGCGTCGAACTTGAGGGTGTTGACCGCCCACCAGTTTTCCGGCGTGATGCCCTGCTGGGCCAGGTCCGCCCGCGCGCTGGTGTCCGTGGACTCGAGGCCGGCCAGCTCGGAGATCATCGTCGTCGGGTTGGACGGCGGCGGGACGTAGTCCGGGTCCTTGGCCTTGGCCTCCTTGGCCATGGCCGCGCCGTCCTCCTTGAGCTTCGCCTCGGCGTCCTCGAGCTTCTGCGCGTCCGCCTCGGTGCCGCCGCCGATGTACTCCTCGATCGCGATGCGCTCCAGGTAGGCGTACGAGGAGAGCGCGACGCGCTGGCTGGCGAGGTGACCGGGCTCCGGACCCGGCTTGACCAGCATGTGCATGCCGATGGAGCGCTCCAGGGAGAGCGCGGCCTTGGTCAGCGAGATCGCGTAGACGGTACGGCCGTAGGAGGTGATGTTGCCGGTGCCCAGACCCAGCTCGTTGGCGAACTCCATCAGGGGGTGGGCGACACCGGTGTAGCCCTCCTCGGTCTCCACGCCCTTGAGCTTGGAGGTGTACGCCGCCGCCCGCAGCGTCTGGAGCTTGGGCTCCTGCTCGCGGAACACCTTCAGCCGGCGTTCCAGGCCCGCCTTGTCGGGCATGTCCTGGGCCGCCCGGTCGAAGACGTCGGCCGCCGCGTCGGTGGCCTGGCGGGCCTTGACGACGGTGGCGTCCTTCTCACCCTTGCCCTGCAGCAGCGGGGCCGCCGTGACGTCGCGCTCGTTGTAGAGGGCGGTGGCGTAACCCAGGGAGGCGCGCACGAGACGCGCGGTGCTCTCGGCGTCCTCGGCGTCCTGCCAGGTGTCGATCGAGCTCTTCACCTGGAAGCCGCCCATGACGAGACCGACCAGCACGGGTATGAGCAGGATCGCGTTCAGCCGGGTGGTCACCCGCCAGTTCCGCGGCGTGAAACGGCCACCACCGGGCGCGGGCTCGGGCTGGGGTTCCGCAGCGGGGGCGGGGGCGGGCGCCGCTGTGCGCGGCGGCGGGGTGAAGTTGCCCCGGGCCGATGGCTCGGGACTGTTCTTGCTTCGCCTCACTCGACCAACAACCTCTCGGCGGTCGGCACCTGTGTCGTGCCGCTGTGTCTCAGAACCCAGTCCGTCATCGAGTACGCGCTACTGCTGAGTACGTCTTTGACCATTGGGCAGTTCTGGCATTCCAGCACGGCGACCAGCGCTCTTCCAAACAGTGGAACGCGGGGGTTACACGTGATGTAAGCCCCACGTAAAACGGTCATAAAGAGCGAGGCCCGTCAAAAGACGGGGCCTTCGTGCGCGCAGCGAGACCACCTGACCGCGTCGCGTGTCGGTACCACCCGATTCCTCTGCCGAAACGTTATGAACAGCGGAGCCGACCGTGTCAAAGGACACAGCCGGCTCCGAACCGTCTACGACAAGTGCCGTAGCACCCCGCCGACTTGGCTGCGACGGTTGACGGACCTACCGCAGGCGGGCCATCAGCGCGTGCTCGACCAGCGTGATCAGTGCGGACTTCGCGTCGGCGCGGTGCCGGGCGTCGGTCGTGATGATCGGAGTGTCCGGGCCGATCTGCAGCGCCTCGCGGACCTCGTCCGGCGTGTACGGCTGCTGCCCGTCGAAACCGTTGAGCGCGACGACGAACGGCAGGCCGCTGTTCTCGAAGTAGTCGACGGCCGGGAAGCAGTCGGCCAGCCGACGGGTGTCGCACAGCACGACCGCGCCGATGGCACCGCGCACCAGGTCGTCCCACATGAACCAGAACCGGTCCTGGCCCGGCGTACCGAAGAGGTACAGGATCAGGTCCTGGTCGAGCGTGATGCGGCCGAAGTCCATGGCGACCGTCGTGGTCGTCTTGTCCCCGGCGTGCGTGAGGTCGTCGATCCCCGCGCTGGCCGAGGTCATCACGGCCTCGGTGCGCAGGGGGTTGATCTCGGAGACGGCGCCCACGAACGTGGTCTTGCCGACGCCGAAGCCGCCGGCCACCACGATCTTCGCGGAGGTGGTCGCCCGCCCTCCGTCAGAGCTTTCGAAGTCCACTGAGCACCCTTTCGAGCAGTGTCACGTCCGGCGCACCGCCGTTGTTCTCGTCGCCGCCGGGCTGGTGGACCGCGACCATCCCGGCCTCCGCGAGGTCCGCGACCAGGATCCGCGCCACACCGAGCGGCATCGCCAGCAGGGCCGACACCTCGGCCACCGATTTCACCTCGCGGCACAAGTGGCAGATCCGCTGGTGCTCGGGGAGCAATCCCATGAGCGCTGCCGGGTCGGCCGTCGTGCTGATCAGCGCCTCGATGGCGAGCTGATAGCGCGGCCTGGTCCGGCCACCGGTCATCGCGTAGGGACGTACCAGCGGCTGGTCGCCCTCGTCCTCGTACGGCTCCGCGTACGGATCATGAGAGGCGGTGGGCGGGGTCATGAATCCTCCGGGCGGGACAGCAGGTTGGTCAGTCGTGCCGTCTGACGAGGCCGGTGGGGGGATTGTGGCGGCCGGACGGTGATTTGGTAACACGGGTGGTGCCGGGGCCGATCAGTGGAGCAGACTTCCTTGTAGTTCGGCGCGCAGGTCGGGCGTGAGGACCGCGCCCGCGCGGTCGACCAGGAGCGCCATCTCGTAGCCGACGAGGCCGATGTCGCACTCCGGGTGCGCGAGGACGGCCAGGGACGAGCCGTCCGAGACGGACATGAGGAAGAGAAACCCCCGCTCCATCTCCACGACCGTCTGCGCGACGTTGCCGCCCTCGAAGATCCGGGACGCCCCGGCGGTCAGCGAGGTCAGCCCCGAGGCGACGGCCGCGAGCTGGTCGGCGCGGTCACGAGGGAAGCCCTCGGACATCGCCAGGAGGAGTCCGTCGGCGGACACGACGACGGTGTGGGACACCCCCGGGGTGTTGTCCACGAAATTCGTGATCAACCAGTTGAGGTTCTGTGCCGCCTGGCTCATCGGGCTCAACTAACGCTCCTGCTGGTGAGTGGGCCGCGGGTAGCTGCCGGTCTGGTTGGTACCGGCCTGCCGGCCCTGTGCGATTCCCCGACGGAGATTGGTCAGCCGGCCGCGCACGTCGTCGGGCGCACGCGAAACCGCCGGACCGCTCTGGTGCGACTGCTGCTGAGCCGTCCCCGGGACGAGGTTGGCCCGGGGTACCCGGCGCGGGAGGCCGGAGGTGGTGACCCCGCCCGCGGCCGGCTGCCTGACGCGCTCCGCCTGCCGGACGAGGTCGTCGTTCGGCGAGCTGCGCCAGGAGGAGGTGGCCGGTCGCTGGGGGGCCGCCGGGGTCTGGGGCTGGGGAGCCTGCGGCTCCGGGGTGGCGGCCGGGGCGGCCTGCGGCGCCCTCGACTCGCGGTCCCCGTGGAACCAGTTGGTCTCCAGCGTGTCGTACAGCGGGGTACGTCCGTCACCGGGACCGGAGGCCGGGGGCAGGGCCCATCCGTCCTGGGGCCGCTGCGGGGGAGTCCCGTTGGTGTTCTGGGCCGCGGGCTCCGGCTGGACCGGCCGCTGCGGGGCCGGCGGACGCGGGGCGCCGAAGTCGTTGCCGCCCTGCGTGCCGCCCACCTGGGGCCGCTCGAACTGCCCGGTGGTCGCCGGGTTCTGACGGTGCGACAGGTCGTGCTGTCCGGTCGAGCCGTTGTCGTAGCCCTGGGCGCCGGCGAACCGGTCGGCCGAAGGCCCGTTCGGGGCCGCCGGGCCGGGCTGTCCGCCGAAGACGTCCGAGCGGACGAAGGGGCTGCCGCCCTGCTGCGGAGCGGTCGGCTCGGGCCGGGTGAACTGGTCGCCGCGCGCGGCTTCCTCGCCGGACCGGCCTCCGTCGTACTGGCCCTGGCCGTACTGACCCTGCCCGAACTGGTCCTGTCCGAACTGGTCCTGTCCGAACTGGTCCTGTCCGAACTGGTCCTGCCCGAACGGGTCCTGGTACTGGTTCCGGCCGTCGTACTGGTTCTGGCCGGGCTGGGCGAACCGGCCCGTGTCCTGCGGCTCGTCCCCGCGCGGCGCCGGGGCGTCGAAGTCGGGGCGGGCGAACTCGGCCGTGGCGGCGGGGGACTGGGGCTCGCCGAACCGCGGCACCGCCGGCATCTCCGCGGTCGAGCCCGGACCCTGCCTCTCGTCGAGGCGCGGGGTCGGGTCGGTGCGGGAGCTGTCCGGCTCGTCGTGGCCGCGCGGGGCGTCCAGCGAGGCGCGCGGCACGGGCGGCTGCGCGTTCTCGTCGCTCCAGCTGGGCACACGGGGCTGCGGGTTGCCGCCGGGCAGCTCGGCCCGCGGACCGCCGCGCGGCGGCAGCTGCGGACGACGGCCCTGCTCGGCGTCGCCACCCGCCCCGCGCTTGCCGCGCTGCGGGGGCGCGGCGGGGGTGCGGGTGCCGCCGAACATGTCCTGGCCCTGCGAGGCGTTGTTCGCAGGCGCGTTGCCCTGCGGCGCGTTCATGCCCGCGGCCTGCAGGCCCTGCGGAGCACCGGGCGCCTGACCGGCACCGGCACCGGCACCGGCCGGAGCCGGACGGTTCTGCTGTCCCGGACCGGCAGGGGACTGGGGCCCGCGCGCGCCGCCCGGCGCACCCGGGCGACCGCCCGCGTCGCGCCCGGGCAGTGCGGCCCGCGGTCCCTGACCGGCACCGAGCCGGCCGCCCGGCGCACCGGCGCCGAAGGCACCGCCGCCACCGAGGGCGCCGCCGCCCTGACCGCCGCGGCGGGCCGCGGCGACACCGGCGGCCGCCTGCGCGGCGGCCGGACCGCCGCCGCCCGCGCCGGGCTGGCCGGGCTTGGGCTGCGGCTTGCGGCCGCCCTGGGCGACGTCGACGGGCAGCATGACCAGCGCGGTCGTACCGCCGGAGTCGGACGGGCGCAGCTGGATGCGGATGCCGTGGCGCTGCGAGAGGCGGCCGACCACGAACAGACCCATGCGGCGGGAGACGGAGACGTCCACGGTGGGCGGCGAGGCGAGCCGCTCGTTGATCGCGGCCAGGTCCTCCGGCGAGAGGCCGATGCCGGTGTCGTGGATCTCGATCAGCACCCGGCCGTCGGGCAGCGCGTGACCGGTGACCTTGACCTTGGTCTGCGGGGAGGAGAACGAGGTGGCGTTCTCCAGCAGCTCGGCGAGCAGGTGCACGAGGTCGTTGACCACGCGGCCGGCGACCTCGGTGCTCGGCACGGAGGCCAGCTCGATGCGCTCGTACTGCTCCACCTCGGAGGCGGCGGCACGGAGCACGTCGACCAGCGGCACCGGACGCGTCCAGCGTCGGCCCGGCTCCTCACCGGCGAGGACGAGGAGGTTCTCACCGTTACGGCGCATGCGCGTCGCGAGGTGGTCGAGCTTGAACAGCGAGGAGAGCTGGTCCGGGTCGGCCTCGCGGGACTCCAGTTCGGAGATGAGCGACAGCTGACGCTGGATGAGGCCCTGGGAACGGCGCGAGAGGTTGGTGAACATCGCGTTGACGTTGCCCCGCAGCAGGGCCTGCTCGGCGGCGAGGCGGACCGCCTCGCGGTGCACATCGTCGAAGGCCGCGGCCACTCGGCCGATCTCGTCCCGGGAGTGCACACCGACCGACTCCACCGAGGTGTCGACGTCCTGCGGGTCGGTCTCGGAGAGCTGCTTGACCAGCTCGGGCAGGCGGTCCTGGGCGACCTTGGTCGCGGTGTCCTCCAGGCGGCGCAGCGAGCGGATCATGGACCGGGCCACGACGAACGCGCCGACCAGGGAGACGCCGAGCACGAGCAGGATGAGGACACCGGAGATGATGGCCTCTTGCTCGGACTCGTTGCGCAGCTCACGGGCCTGCTGCTCCATGTCCTCCAGCAGCTTCAGCTCGATGTTCTTCATCTGCTGGATCTTGGTGGAGCTGTCGTCCAGCCAGTCCTGGTAGGACCGGGACTTCAGGCTCTCCAGGCCGTGTTCCTTGCCGAGGGCGCGGCCCGCGTACTGGTCGGACGCCTCGATCACCGGGTTGCCCTCGGTGATCGGCTTGAGCAGGTCCTCCGCGCCCTCGCCGTAGATGCTGCTGAAGCTGCGGATCTCGGAGGTCTGGCTCTGCAGCGCGGACTGGGCGTACAGCCGGTCGTTCTCGGCGAGGTCGCTCTTGTCCGTGTTGTTCGCGGGGAGGGCCGCGGCGAGGACCGCGCGCTGGATGGACGCGTACTCCTTGGCCGAGGAGAAGGCCGACAGGGCGCGCGTGCGCTGGATCATGTCGGAGTTGCTGGTCGCCTCCGCCATGTCCTGCGAGAGGTCGAGCAGGTGGGTGATCAGGCGGTGGTAGGACTCGACCGTCTGGGTCGAGTTGTCCTTCGCCGTGTACGCGGTGCTGCGGATCTTGGTCAGGTCGTTCAGGTCGCTCGCGATGCCGACGAGGCTGTCCCGGACGCCGACGAGCTGGCCGTCCTTGCTCGCCGCGTCGATCTGCTCGGACTTGTCGAGGAAGTTCTTCAGGGCCCGGTCGGTCTGCTCGCGGTCGCCCTTGACGGCGATGGCGCTGGACTTCGAGCCGTGGGCCAGCGGGCCGGCGGACTGGTCGCGCTCCTCCTGGAGGGCGTGCGCCAGCTCGGTGGCCTGCTTGGTCATCTCGGTCAGCAGCTTCATGTTCTCGAGCTGCTGGATGTCGTCGATCGACTGGTTGATGCGCAGCGCGCCCAGCGAGGTCGCCGCGACCACCGGAAGCGCCAGCAGCGAGACCAGACGCGTGGAGATCCGCCAGTTGCGCAGGGCTATTCGCGGGCCGGGGCCGGTCGGGCCCTTGGCCGGCTTCGCGGGCTGCTGCTGGCCGGGTGCGGACGGGTCCGCGGCCTGACCGGCGCGCTCCCCGCTGTCCCCGGGCTGGGTCTGACCCGGGTTCTGGGCGTGCTGGGGCGAGGAGCTGACGGCCTTGGGGCCAGTCCCGCCCTGCGGCTCCGGCTCCGCCGAAGCGCTGCCATCCCTCTTGAAACGTCCCTGCACTAGCGTCGCAACCTCTGGACCAGGCGCCCCTCCGCGTGAACGGCCGGGCACGGTGTCGGCGTCAAAGGGGCGCCCTGAATACGCCCCTGTGTTGGTCGTGAGTGACCGGCGCTGGTTCCCCCTTCTCGCCGCCGCTCGGCGCTGGTGTGCGCCCCCTGTGCGCCGGCTCGATCCTGCGGCGGTCCGTGGAATTCCAGCACAGTGCAGGATCTCCAACAAGGCCCGTGGGGCAGGCCGTGAGATACGTGACAGCACGTGAGGGTCGAGTCACCTGACGTAGAAGATGATCACCCGCAAACCGGACGTATGCGTGCGAGTCGCCGAGGTGGGGCGGGTGTCCCAGTCGCCATGATCAGCAGCGGAATGATGGCTTCAGGTGTGCAATGTCTGATTGGTCGGAGTGGCGGCGGCGTCGCAATTGACCGGTTTGACCCTTGATAAGTGAGCAAACTCACACCCGGTTCGTGGACTCCCCCGCGGGTTGCGGGGAATCGCGTGTTTAGCCTGACGCTTTACAGAGAAGGCAAAACCGACAACCCGCGCCCTCGCAGGGGCTTTCCACGCCCTCGGGCGCCCGGACACGACAGGGCCTCGAACAACCGTGAAGACGACGATGATGTTCCACAAGATCGCCAACCCGCGGCGCACGACGCTGGCGCACCTCAAGGACGCCGACGACCTGCAGACGCCGGAGCAGCCGGAGCACGCCGTCGAGCTCCCCACCCAGACCGCCAACCCCCGCCGCACGATCCTCATGGAGGCCCCGGTCGCGGCGTCGGTCGCAGAGTAGTACGACGCCGAGCCGCACCCTGTTCAGGGACCGTCCCGGCACCTTGCCGAGTTAGCCTGGAGCGTCAGACTCCAGCCAGCTCAGTCAAGGGGCCAAGCAACCCGTGCGCATCGCCAGGTTCTCCATCGACGGGAACGTCGCCTTCGGCGCGGTCGAGGGCGACCAGCCGGACCAGCTCGTCCTCGACATCATCAAGGGCATCCCGTTCGCGGACTACGAGCTCTCCGGCACCAAGGTGCCCCTGAGCAAGGTGCGGCTCCTGCCGCCGGTACTCCCCAACAAGGTCGTCGCCTTCGGCCGCAACTACGCCGAGCACGCCCGCGAACTCGGCAACGAGGTGCCCGACGCCCCGTTCGCCTTCTTCAAGCCGTCCACCTCCGTGATCGGCCCCGGCGACGCCGTCCAGTACCCCTCCTTCACCGAGGAACTGCACCACGAGGCCGAACTCGCCGTCGTCATCGGCCGCATGTGCCGCGAGGTCCCGCGCGAGCGCGTCAAGGACGTGATCTTCGGCTACACATGCGCCAACGACATCACCGCCCGCGACGTCCAGCGCCGCGAGAAGCAGTGGGCCAGGGCCAAGGGCTTCGACTCGTCTTGTCCACTGGGCCCCTGGGTGGAGACCGACCTGGACCCGAGCGACCTGACCATCCAGCTCACGGTCAACGGCGGCCAGCGCCAGCTCGGCCGCACCAGCGAGATGATCCACTCCATCGAGGATCTGATCGTCAACATCTCCGAGGCGATGACGCTGCTTCCCGGTGACGTGATCCTCACGGGCACCCCGGCCGGCGTCGGCCCCCTCAACGTCGGCGACGAGGTCGCCGTCACCATCGAAGGCATCGGCACTCTCACCAACAAGGTTGTCAAGCGTGGCTAGCGCATCCGGCTCCTCCGTACGCGTCCGTTTCTGTCCGTCCCCCACCGGCAACCCCCACGTGGGCCTGGTCCGCACCGCCCTGTTCAACTGGGCCTTCGCGCGCCACCACCAGGGCACGCTGGTCTTCCGCATCGAGGACACCGACGCGGCCCGCGACTCCGAGGAGTCGTACAACCAGCTCCTGGACTCGATGCGCTGGCTGGGCTTCGACTGGGACGAGGGCCCCGAGATCGGCGGCCCGCACGCGCCGTACCGCCAGTCGCAGCGCATGGATCTCTACAAGGACGTCGCCCAGAAGCTCCTGGACGCCGGTCACGCCTACCGCTGCTACTGCTCCCAGGAGGAGCTGGACACCCGCCGCGAGGCCGCCCGCGCCGCCGGCAAGCCCTCCGGCTACGACGGCCACTGCCGCGACCTCAGCGCCGCGCAGGTCGAGGAGTACGTGGCGCAGGGCCGCGAGCCCATCGTCCGCTTCCGGATGCCCGACGAGGCGATCACCTTCACGGACCTGGTCCGCGGCGAGATCACCTACCTCCCGGAGAACGTCCCGGACTACGGCATCGTCCGCGCCAACGGCGCGCCCCTCTACACGCTCGTCAACCCGGTCGACGACGCCCTGATGGAGATCACCCACGTCCTGCGCGGCGAGGACCTGCTCTCCTCCACCCCGCGCCAGATCGCCCTGTACAAGGCGCTGATCGAGCTGGGTGTCGCCAAGGAGATCCCCGCCTTCGGCCACCTGCCGTACGTGATGGGCGAGGGCAACAAGAAGCTCTCCAAGCGCGACCCGCAGTCGAGCCTCAACCTCTACCGCGAGCGCGGCTTCCTCCCCGAGGGCCTGCTCAACTACCTCTCCCTGCTCGGCTGGTCGCTCTCCGCCGACCAGGACATCTTCACGATCGAGGAGATGGTCGCGGCCTTCGACGTCAACGACGTCCAGCCCAACCCGGCCCGCTTCGACCTGAAGAAGTGCGAGGCGATCAACGCCGACCACATCCGCCTCCTGGAGGTCAAGGACTTCACCGAGCGCTGCCGCCCCTGGCTGAAGGCCCCCGTCGCCCCCTGGGCGCCGGAGGACTTCGACGAGGCCAAGTGGCAGGCGATCGCGCCGCACGCGCAGACTCGCCTGAAGGTGCTCTCCGAGATCACCGACAACGTCGACTTCCTGTTCCTGCCGGAGCCGGTCTTCGACGAGGCGAGCTGGACCAAGGCGATGAAGGAGGGCTCGGACGCGCTCCTGACCACGGCCCGCGAGAAGCTGGACGCGGCCGACTGGTCCTCCCCGGAGGCCCTCAAGGAGGCCGTCCTGGCCGCCGGCGAGGCGCACGGCCTCAAGCTCGGCAAGGCCCAGGCCCCGGTCCGCGTCGCCGTCACCGGCCGCACGGTCGGCCTGCCCCTCTTCGAGTCCCTGGAGGTCCTGGGCAAGGAGAAGGCCCTGGCCCGCATCGACGCGGCGCTGGCACGGCTCGCGGCATAACGCCCGCGTCCTCAGAGAGACAGCAGCAAGGGGCGGCACCCGGAACTACGGGTGCCGCCCCTTGCCACTCGGTCACTGCGCGTCGGCCTCGTCGATGAGATAGGCGCTCTCGTCGAAGATCTCCAGGACGACGACGACCATGACCGCACCGGCCACCATGTACTCCAGCATCACTCCAGGGGCGACGTAGGCCTTGCGCAGATGCTCGTCCGGGCCGAGTTGTGCGGTCGCGTTCTTGCGGAACGGGTCGCGGGCCAGTATCCGCACGGCCCGATCCAACTGATCCCGGCGCTCGCCGGGCAGCGCGTCGTACGCCGCGCGGGCCTCAACGGTGAACTGAACGCGATATTCGGTCATGGCGGGCTCGGTCTTTCGCTCGTCGGTCTCCCCACGCTACGGCATCCGCCGTCTCCCGGACCGCCGAAAGGCACCCGGACCACCCGTCCCGGCGTTACCGTCGGATCATGAGTATCCGCGCCGTGGTCTGGGACGTCGACGACACGCTCTTCGACTACACCACCGCCGACCGCGAGGGCATGCGTGCCCATCTGGTCGCCGAGGGGCTCCTCGCCGGGTACGGGTCGGCCGAGCAGGCCCTCGTGCGCTGGCGGGAGATCACCGACCAGCAGTGGGCGCGCTTCTCCGCGGGCGAGGTGGACTTCGTCACACAGCGCCGCGACCGGACCCGGGTCTTCCTGGGCCGCCCGGAGCTGACGGACTCCGAGGCCGAGGACTGGTTCCAGCGCTACGTCACGCACTACGAGGCCGCCTGGTCCCTCTTCCCGGACGTGATGCCCGTCCTGGACGCGCTCGCCGGCAGCCACCGGCACGCCGTGCTCTCCAACTCCAGCCTCACCGTCCAGGACCGCAAGCTGCGCGTCCTCGGGGTGCACGACCGCTTCGAGGCCGTCCTGTGCGCCGCCGAGCTGGGCGTCTCCAAGCCGGCGGCCGGTGCCTTCCTCGCGGCCTGCGACGCCCTGGCCCTCCCGCCGTCCGAGGTCGCCTACGTCGGCGACCACCCGGAGATCGACGGACGCGGCGCCGCCGACGCCGGGCTGCTCTCCGTCTGGATCGACCGCGGCGGCGTCTGCGCGACCGTCGACCCGCCGGCCGGACCGCGCCGTATCGCCTCGCTCTCCGAACTTCCCGCGCTCCTCGGCGCCGATACCCGTTTTGGAGCCCCGTCCACCTTCAGGTAATGTTCTTCCTGCGCCGCCGGAGAGCGGGCCGAAGGGCCGGGAACCGGAAGCGCAACGCTAGAACAAGAACCCCTCCGGGGCTTGCGTTCCAGTGGCCTATGGTGTAATTGGCAGCACGACTGATTCTGGTTCAGTTAGTCTAGGTTCGAGTCCTGGTAGGCCAGCTCGCAGAGCTAAATCTGCAAAGCCCCCGTTGTGTAGCGGCCTAGCACGCTGCCCTCTCAAGGCAGTAGCGCCGGTTCGAATCCGGTCGGGGGTACAGATCCTTCCCGCGAGGACAGCTCGGGTCGCTCCCACTGTCGTCGATGCAGGATCGCTAGGGCCCCCGTTGTGTAGCGGCCTAGCACGCCGCCCTCTCAAGGCGGTAGCGCCGGTTCGAATCCGGTCGGGGGTACGAACTGGTCTAAACCACATTGGTCTATGGTGTAATTGGCAGCACGACTGATTCTGGTTCAGTTAGTCTAGGTTCGAGTCCTGGTAGACCAGCTCGGATCTGCGGCGATGCAGTATGGATCGCCTGCAGGATCCACGCCCCCGTTGTGTAGCGGCCTAGCACGCCGCCCTCTCAAGGCGGTAGCGCCGGTTCGAATCCGGTCGGGGGTACTCGAAGCCCGAAAGGGGGCTTCCGCCGAGGCGGAAGCCCCCTTCGGCGTTCACCCGGTGCTCACTCGATGCCGTACCGCCGCGCCGACTCCTCCTCCTGCGCCAGCCGGTGCAGGGCCCGCAGCACCGGCTGGAAGAGCACCGCCGAGGCGACCGCCATCTCCACCTGCTCCGCCTCCGAGGCGTGGGTCTCCATGAAGTCCAGGTCCCGCCGGGCCACCTCCATCATCAACTCGCCGTAGGGCGCCATCAGTTCCGCGTTCCACGGATAGCCGAGCCGGCGCAGCGCGGCCACCGCCACCACCAGGGAGCGGTGCACGGGGGAGAGCGGCGCCAACTCCTGGGAGGTCTCCCAGCCCAGCAGTTCGAGGAGCTGGTCCACCTCGGTCCGCGCGGCGGCCACCGCCGGGTCCGCCTCGTCCGGCTCGGCGTCCTGCGGCAGCGCCCACAGGGCCGCCCCCAGCCGGATCGTGCGGCCCAGCGACTCGTCGTCGACGTGCCCCAGGACCTCCCGGGCCGTCGCCACCGGCACCTTGCCCACCTGGATCAGCGCCCGCACCAGCCGCAGTCGGCGCAGATGGCTCTCGTCGTACTCGGCGGTGGTCGCGTTGAGCTGCCGGCCCGGCGGCAACAGCCCTTCCCGCAGGTAGTACTTGATCGTCGCGGTGGACACCCCGCTGCGGTTGCTCAGGTCGGCCAGTCGCATCCCTTGCGCCCTCCTTCGGATAGCGCCACTATCTAAGCAGCGCCACTTGGACAGTGCAGCTCGCCAACAGGGGGAGGCATCATGCCGGGCAAGAACGCGACCGCGACCCGCACCACCGCTGCCGCCGAGGGGGAGGTGACCGTCCTGCTGATCGGCATGCGGATCAACCACTTCTGGGCCGTGCACCACTGGCTGCCGGTCCTCCTGGCCATGCCGCGCATGCTCCGCGAACTGGCGAAGGCACCGGAGCGCGGGCTCCTGAACCACGTCCTGCTGACGGCCTCGCCGCGGACGTACTACGTCGTCCAGTACTGGGAGTCCAAGGAGAAGCTCTACCGGTACGCGCACTCGCCCGACATGTTCCACCACCGGGCCTGGGCGATCATCAACCGCAAGGAGCGCAAGGGGCAGGTACGCGGGCACGTGGGGCTGTGGCACGAGGCGTACGTCGTGCCGGAGGGGTCCTACGAGTCGATCTACGCCGACATGCCCGCGTTCGGGCTCGCGGCGGCACACGGACAGGTGCCCCTGGAGCGACGGGGCAAGCGCGCCCGCGACCGCTACGCGTACCGGTCGCCGAAGGCGGCGGACCCGGCGGCGAAGCGGGCCGAGAAGCGCGTCGTCGCCCCGGGGAAGGCCCCCGACGGGCTCTGAGAACGGCGCCGGACCCGCCGCGGCGTTGAGGCGGGCCCGGAACCGGTCGGACGTGTCCGGGGACGGTCAACCGTTGCGGCGCAGCGCCTCGGAGAGGCGGCCGGCGGCGTCGATGATGGCCTGCGCGTGCATGCGGCCGGGGTGGCGGGTCAGGCGCTCGATGGGCCCGGAGACGGACACGGCGGCCACCACGCGGTTGGAGGGGCCGCGCACCGGCGCGGAGACGGACGCGACGCCGGGCTCACGCTCGCCGATGGACTGGGCCCAGCCGCGGCGCCGCACGCCGGACAGCGCCGTCGCCGTGAAGCGGGCACCCTGGAGACCGCGGTGGAGGCGCTCGGGCTCCTCCCAGGCCATGAGGATCTGCGCCGAGGAGCCGGCCTTCATGGTGAGCGTGGAGCCGACCGGGACCGTGTCCCTCAGGCCCGACAGCCGCTCGGCCGCGGCCACGCAGATGCGCATGTCGCCCTGGCGGCGGTAGAGCTGGGCGCTCTCGCCCGTCACGTCGCGCAGGTGGGTGAGGACCGGACCCGCCGTGGCGAGCAGGCGGTCCTCGCCGGCCGCCGCGGCCAGTTCGGCCAGGCGCGGGCCGAGGATGAAACGGCCCTGCATGTCGCGCGCCACCATACGGTGGTGTTCCAGCGCCACGGCCAGGCGGTGGGCCGTGGGTCGTGCCAGTCCGGTCGCACCGACCAACCCCGCGAGGGTGGCCGGGCCGGACTCCAGAGCGCTCAGGACGAGGGCCGCCTTGTCCAGAACGCCGACGCCGCTACTGTTGTCCATGACACGATACTCCCGTCTCACTCTGTGAAACGCAAGTTCAATTTTCCATGGAACGCGCCACTCTGGACGGCAGGAAGTCACAACGGCCCGTGACGAAAGGGCCTGGTGGCGGTTGCCCGGAAACACAGGGGTGCGGGCACCGCTTCCCCAAGATCTCTAGTTGGGTCGGCGCTTCGTCGTCGACCGAAGGGAAAGCGATGGGTAGGACACTCGCGGAGAAGGTCTGGGACGACCACGTCGTCCGGCGCGCCGAGGGCGAGCCCGACCTCCTCTTCATCGATCTGCACCTGCTGCACGAGGTGACCAGCCCGCAGGCCTTCGACGGCCTCCGCAAGAGCGGCCGCCCGGTGCGGCGGCTCGACCTGACCATCGCCACCGAGGACCACAACACCCCCACGCTCGACATCGACAAGCCCATCGCGGACCCGGTCTCCCGGGCCCAGCTGGAGACGCTGCGCAAGAACTGCGCGGAGTTCGGCGTCCGGCTGCACCCGCTGGGCGACGTCGAGCAGGGCGTCGTGCACGTCGTCGGCCCGCAGCTCGGTCTGACCCAGCCCGGCACGACCGTGGTCTGCGGCGACTCGCACACCTCCACGCACGGCGCCTTCGGCGCGCTGGCGTTCGGCATCGGCACCTCGCAGGTCGAGCACGTGCTGGCCACCCAGACGCTGCCCATGGCCCGCCCGAAGACCATGGCGATCACCGTCAACGGCGAGCTGCCCGAGGGCGTCACCGCCAAGGACCTGATCCTGGCGATCATCGCGCGGATCGGCACCGGCGGCGGCCAGGGCTACATCCTGGAGTACCGCGGCGAGGCCATCGAGAAGCTCTCGATGGAGGCCCGCATGACCATCTGCAACATGTCGATCGAGGCCGGCGCCCGCGCGGGCATGATCGCCCCCGACGAGACCACCTTCGCCTACCTCCAGGGCCGCCCGCACGCCCCCGAGGGCGCCGACTGGGACGCGGCGGTGGAGTACTGGAAGACGCTGCGCACGGACGACGACGCCGAGTTCGACGCCGAGGTGGTCATCGAGGCCGCCGAGCTGGCGCCGTTCGTCACCTGGGGCACCAACCCCGGCCAGGGCGCGCCGCTTTCCGCCGCCGTCCCCGACCCGGCCTCGTACGAGGACGCCTCGGAGCGCTTCGCCGCCGAAAAGGCCCTGGAGTACATGGGCTTGGAGGCCGGGCAGCCGCTGCGCTCCATCAAGGTGGACACCGTCTTCGTGGGCTCCTGCACCAACGGCCGCATCGAGGACCTGCGCGCCGCCGCCGAGATCGTCCGGGACCGCAAAGTCGCCGACGGCGTACGCATGCTGGTCGTCCCGGGCTCCGCGCGGGTCGGTCTCCAGGCCGTCTCCGAGGGCCTGGACGTGGTCTTCAAGGAGGCCGGCGCCGAATGGCGGCACGCGGGCTGCTCGATGTGCCTGGGCATGAACCCGGACCAGCTGGCCCCCGGTGAGCGCTCCGCGTCCACCTCCAACCGCAACTTCGAGGGACGCCAGGGCAAGGGCGGCCGCACCCACCTGGTGTCGCCGCAGGTCGCCGCCGCGACGGCGGTCCTGGGCCACCTGGCCTCCCCGGCCGACCTGTCCGCCGCCGACGCCCCCACGCCCGCTGGAGTCTGAGAGTCATGGAAGCGTTCACCAAGCACACCGGCCGGGCCGTCCCGCTGCGCCGCAGCAACGTCGACACCGACCAGATCATCCCCGCCCACTGGCTCAAGAAGGTGACCCGGGACGGGTTCGAGGACGGGCTCTTCGAGGCCTGGCGCAAGGACCCCGAGTTCGTGCTCAACCGGCCCGAGCGCGAGGGCGCCACCGTCCTGGTCGCCGGCCCCGACTTCGGCACCGGATCCTCCCGCGAGCACGCCGTCTGGGCGCTGCAGAACTACGGCTTCAAGGCCGTGATCTCCTCCCGCTTCGCCGACATCTTCCGCGGCAACTCGCTGAAGAACGGCCTGCTCACCGTCGTCCTCGACCAGAAGATCGTGGACGCGCTGTGGGAGCTGGTGGAGAAGGACCCGCAGGCCGAGATCACGGTCGACCTGGAGGCCCGCGAGGTCCGGGCCGAGGGCGTCACCGCCTCCTTCGAGCTGGACGA
Source organism: Streptomyces sp. KPB2 (assembly GCF_003950055.1). NCBI lineage: Bacteria > Bacillati > Actinomycetota > Actinomycetes > Kitasatosporales > Streptomycetaceae > Streptomyces > Streptomyces sp. KPB2. Next base: position 2,402,488 of record NZ_CP034353.1, on the reverse strand, counting down.
GAACTCCCGCTGGCGGCTGCTGAACGGGCTGGACGACATCTCGATCACTCTCCAGAACGAGGCGGACATCGCCGCGTACGAGGCGAAGCGCCCGTCGTTCAAGCCGCAGACCCTCCAGGTCTGATCCCGGAGCCCCCACGCGTCTCCGGGGGCTTCGCAAGGTCGAGTTTCGGCCACCCAACACACCCGCCGTACCCCCGATCGGCCCGATCGGGGGTACGGCCGTTTTCGGATCCGCCCGAGGCCGCCGATGCCGGGCGTGACGCACAACTTCCCACGTTAGAGGCGTTGTTGCCGGGGTACGCGAGGTCTTGAGGACCGGATTCCGGATGCGCCAGGAAGGCCGTTCGGGGCGGCAGTTGCCCCCTGCGCAGGCGACAACTCGCCCCAGATGGCACAATCTGTGCATGGAACACGACGGCCAACTCGAGCTCTATACGGCGGTCGCGGTCCGGCTCAAGGAAGCGCACACAAGAGTGCGCGCACTGCAAGTCCCGGAGGGCGTACGGATGGCGCTGACCCGGAAGCTGCTGGTCATTACGGCCGCGGCCAAACACGATCTCGCCGGTGCGGCACGGCGCCTGGACCGGTTCACCGCCGACCTCGACGCGGGTCGATTCCCCGACGAGGAAGGCTGAACCGGCCGGACTGCCCGAGTCCGTTGCGGCACAAGGGTGATTAGCCCGTTTCGTGTTTGATTTGCGGTATATATCTGCCTAACGTGCGAAAAAGCTTGAACACATTCGTTCTGGCGAGGTCTCCGAAGGGGAAGACGTGAACAAGGCGCAGCTCGTAGAAGCGATTGCCGACAAGCTGGGAGGCCGGCAGCAGGCCGCCGACGCCGTCGACGCGGTCCTGGACGCCCTCGTCCGTGCCGTCGTCGCGGGTGACCGGGTCTCGGTCACCGGCTTCGGCTCCTTCGAGAAGGTCGACCGCCCCGCCCGCTACGCCCGCAACCCCCAGACGGGCGAGCGGGTTCGGGTCAAGAAGACCTCCGTGCCGCGCTTCCGTGCGGGCCAGGGCTTCAAGGACCTGGTGAGCGGCTCGAAGAAGCTCCCGAAGAACGACATCGCGGTCAAGAAGGCCCCCAAGGGCAGCCTGTCCGGCCCGCCGCCCACCATCTCCAAGGCCGCGGGCAAGAAGGCCGCCGCCAAGAAGGCCACGGGCGCCGCGAAGAAGGCCACGGGCGCGGCCAAGAAGACGTCCGCGGCGGCGAAGAAGACCACCGCGAAGAAGACCACCGGCGCCGCGAAGACCACGGCGAAGAAGACCACCGCCAAGAAGTCCGCCGCCAAGAGCACCACGGCGGCCGCGAAGAAGACCGCCGCCAAGAAGGCGCCGGCGAAGAAGGCGACCGCCAAGAAGGCCCCGGCCAAGAAGTCGACGGCCCGCAAGACCACCGCCAAGAAGGCCACCGCCCGCAAGAAGTAGCAGGCAGCCGCAGACCCTGCGAGCGGCGGCGAACAGCAGCAGGCGAACGGGCACAGGGCACTCACGCGCCGGGCCGGACTCCCTCTCGGAGTCCGGCCCGCGGCGTGTCCGGGGGCGGCGCGAGGGCCCCCGCGGATCAGAACGTCTGCAGCGTCACCAGCGTGATCCGGAGTCCCGCGCCCCGGGTGCCGCCTCCGGCCCCGGCCTCGCCGTCCGCCTCGCCCTCGCCCTCGCCCTCGCCCTCGGTCCCGGCCTCGGTCTCGGTCTCGATCCGCACCCGCTGCCCCGGCCGCAGCAGCCTCAGACCCCCCGCGTCGAACGCCGCCGCGTCGAAGGGCACGGGCGTTCCGTCGTCGAGCAGCACCTGCCCGGTGCGGCTTTCGGGGTCGTACGTGTACGCGGTCGCCTGCATGCGCGCAGCCTACTGCCCGGCGATCAGCAGCCGCGCCGCCACCGCGGCCGTACGGGGCCCCACCCCGAGCGCCAGCGCGGAGCGGAGATCACCGCCGGTGTCGACGTCCTGCCGTACGGAATCCACCGCGCCCAGACGCAGTTCCACCGCGCCGGACGCACGGTGGCGGGCCCGTGAATCCGTACCGAATGCGGGGGCCAATTCGCGGCCCGGTGCCACCGCCAGCAAGGTGGTGCCGATTCCGGCCGCGTCCGGGAGAAAAGCGCGCGGGAATTGCGTGGCCGCGGCCAGCACCCGCGCCAATTCCGCCGGCCGCAGCGCGGGAAGATCGGCGTTCAGGGCGGCCACCGGGCTGTGCGGCCGGGCCGCCCGTACCGCGGCGGCTCCGTGCGCCAGCGCGGCGTTCAGGCCGCCGCCTGGCTCGTCCGGGACGATGCCCGCGCCGAGCGCCGCCAGCTCCCGCCCGGCCCGCGCGTCGTCCGTGACGACTGCCACATCCACGACCGCCGGGCAGGCCAGCGCGGCCGCCACGGTGTCCTGTGCGAACGCCAGCGCGAGCCCCGGCCGCACCCCGTCGTGCGCGGTGTCCGCCAGCCTGCTCTTGGCCCGGGCGAGGTGTTTCACGGGTACGACCAAGGTCCACTGCACGAGGTTCCGTCCTTCTCTCGTCGCCGTCATTGTCACCTGCGAGACCTGGCGGTTCACTCTTCGGGGCGTACGGTGTTCTCGACAGACGGGCGGCCCGGGGCGACACTTGTCCGGCCCCAGGCCCTGGAGGAAAGGTGTCAGCGTGCCCCGCCGCAGAATCGGCTTCTGGTACCGCTTGGCCGCGGTGATCTGCAAACCGCCGCTGGTGGTTCTGATCAAGCGGGACTGGCGGGGAATGGAGAACATTCCGGCCGAGGGTGGATTTATCACCGCCGTGAACCACAATTCGCACGTCGACCCCTTCGCGTACGCGCACTACCAGTACAACACCGGACGCGTCCCGCGATTCCTGGCCAAGAGCGGCCTTTTCAAGAAGGGCTTCGTCGGCGCCGCGATGCGCGGGACCGGACAGATCCCCGTCTACCGCGAGAGCACGGACGCGCTCAGCGCCTTCCGGGCCGCGATCGACGCCGTGGAGCGCGGCGAGTGCGTCGCGTTCTACCCCGAGGGCACCCTCACCCGCGACCCGGACGGCTGGCCCATGACCGGCAAGACCGGTGCCGCGCGCGTCGCCCTGCAGACCAAGTGCCCGGTGATCCCGGTCGCCCAGTGGGGCTGCAACGAACTGCTGCCGCCGTACGCCAAGAAGCCGAACCTCCTGCCGCGCAAGACCCACCAGGTGCTCGCCGGCCCGCCGGTGGACCTGTCGCGGTTCTACGACCGGGAGATGACCGCGGAGGTGCTCAAGGAGGCCACCGAGGTCATCATGGCCGCCGTCACTCGCCAGCTGGAGGAGATCCGCGGCGAGAAGGCACCCGAGACCCCCTACGACCCGCGCCGCGAGCGGATCGAACAGCGGCGCCGGACGCAGGCGCAGGCGCGCGCGCAGGCGCAGCAGGCAGAGCAGGCAGAAGGGCAGAGCACGTGAGCAAGCCGGTCAAGGCGGCAGTCTTCGGCACCGGATCCTGGGGCACCGCCTTCGGCACGGTCCTCGCCGACGCGGGCTGCGACGTCACCCTGTGGGGGCGCCGCGCCGCACTCGCCGACGCCGTCAACTCCACCCGCACCAACCCGGACTACCTGCCCGGCGTGGAACTCCCCGATAACCTGCGGGCCACCACGGACGCCGCCGAGGCCGCGCACGACGCCGACTTCACCGTCCTCGCCGTCCCCTCCCAGACGTTGCGCGCGGGACTCGCCGACTGGACGCCGCTGCTGGCACCCGGCACCGTGCTGGTCTCGCTGATGAAGGGCGTCGAACTCGGCTCCGCGATGCGGATGAGCGAGGTGATCGGGGACGTTGCCAAGGTCGGCCCCGAGCGCATCGCCGTGGTCACCGGGCCCAACCTGGCCCGCGAGATCGCCGCCCGGATGCCGGCCGCCGCCGTGGTCGCCTGCCCCGACGAATCCGTCGCCCAGCGGCTCCAGACCGCCTGCCACACGCCGTACTTCCGCCCCTACACCAACACCGACGTCGTCGGCTGCGAACTGGGCGGCGCCGTGAAGAACGTGATCGGTCTCGCCGTCGGCATCGCGGACGGCATGGGCCTCGGCGACAACGCCAAGGGCTCCCTGATCACCCGCGGTCTCGCCGAGACCACCCGCCTCGGCGTCGCGCTCGGCGCCGACCCGCTGACCTTCTCCGGACTCGCCGGGCTCGGCGACCTGGTGGCGACCTGCTCCTCGCCGCTGTCCCGCAACCACACCTTCGGCACCAACCTCGGCAGGGGCATGACCCTGGAGGAGACCATCGCGGTCACCAAGCAGACCGCCGAGGGCGTCAAGTCCTGCGAGTCGGTGCTGGACCTGGCCCGCAGGCACGGCGTCGACATGCCGATCACCGAGACGGTCGTCGCGATCGTGCACGAGGGCAAGTCCCCGGTGGTCGCCGTGAAGGAGCTGATGTCGCGCAGCGCGAAGCCCGAACGACGCTGAGCGACCCCTCCCGGGACGATCCGGAACCCGCGCGCCACGCGGCCCCGCCGACGCTGTCTCACGGCCCTACGGGCGGGTACTCTCAACGCGATATGAGCACCGAGAACCTCCCCCAGAACCCTGAGCAGAGCCCCGCGCGGCCGCCCCGCAAGCCGCGTGTGGCCGTCGTGTTCGGCGGGCGCAGCTCCGAACACGGGATCTCCGTGGTCACCGCCGGCGCCGTCCTCGCGGCCATCGACCGGACGCGCTACGACGTCCTGCCGATCGGCATCACCCGGGACGGCCGCTGGGCCCTCACCGCCGACGAACCGGAACGCATGGCGATCACCGAACGCCGTACGCCCGACGTCGAGGAGCTGGCCGAGTCGACCGAGGGCGGCGTGCTGCTGCCCGTCGACCCCGCCAACCGCGAGGTCGTCTACAGCGAACCGGGCTCGGTGCCCAAGGCGCTCGGCGAGGTCGACGTCGTCTTCCCCGTGCTGCACGGCCCCTACGGTGAGGACGGCACCCTCCAGGGCCTGCTGGAGCTGTCCGGTGTGCCCTATGTCGGCGCGGGCGTGCTCGCCTCCGCCGTCGGCCAGGACAAGGAGTACATGAAGGCGGTCTTCGCCTCCTACGGCCTGAAGGTCGGCCCCTACGTGGTGGTACGGCCCCGCGAGTGGGAGCAGGACCGTTCCGGCGCCCGCAAGAAGATCGTCGACTTCGCCGGGGAGCACGGCTGGCCGCTGTTCGTGAAGCCCGCGCGCGCGGGTTCCTCGATCGGCATCACCAAGGTCGACGACCTCTCCGGCCTCGACGAGGCGATCGAGGAGGCCCGGCGCCACGACCCGAAGATCCTGGTCGAGGCGGCGCTGCGCGGCCGGGAGATCGAGTGCGGGGTGCTGGAGTTCGAGGACGGCCCCCGTGCCTCCGTCCCGGCCGAGATCCCGCCGCCCTCGGAGCACGCGTACTACGACTTCGAGGCCAAGTACATCGACTCCACCCCCGGCATCGTGCCGGCCCCGCTCACGGCCGAGGAGACCGCCGAGGTCCAGCGCCTCGCCGTGGCGGCGTTCGACGCGGCCTCCTGCGAGGGGCTGGTGCGCGCGGACTTCTTCCTCACCGAGGACGACGAGTTCGTCATCAACGAGATCAACACCATGCCCGGCTTCACGCCGATCTCCATGTACCCGCAGATGTGGCAGGCGAGCGGCGTGAGCTACCCGGAGCTGGTGGACCGGCTGGTCCAGGCGGCGCTGCGGCGGTCCACCGGACTGCGCTGACGCGCTTCGCGCCGTGACCACAGAGAAGGCGACTCCCTCGGGGGTCGCCTTCTCGCAGTATGATCAGCGGGTTTCCTGTCCGGTCCGGGAACCGTCATCGACTCGCCGTCGTCTGCTGAGGAACAGCACGCGGCGGCGATCAACAGGACGGGACCGAGCGGCGGAGAGGGGGCAGGAGCTAGAGATGGACGACCGGACAGGTCAGGGTGCGGGTGATGCCGTCCACTTGCTGGACCTTGGCGACCACCATGCGACCCAGTTCGTCGACGGTGTCCGACTGGGCACGGACGATGACGTCGTAGGGTCCTGTCACGTCCTCGGCCTGGATCACGCCGGGGAGCTTGCTGATCGTCTCGGCGACGGTCGACGCCTTGCCGACCTCCGTCTGGATCAGGATGTACGCCTGTACCACGGAACCTCCAGAGCGGCCACGAGGATCATGTGGGGAAAGGAACGCCACGGTATCGCGTAGCCGCTCTCCGAGGGGAGACCCGCGGGCCGCGGACCTCGCGCGTCGGGGTGCCCGAGGGACACGAGTTGACGATCACGCCGACCGTGGCGACGGTCCATTCGACCGTAACGAGGACAGAGATGACGCGCGACCGGGCACGGACGCGGACAGGGACCGGGACAGAAGGGGAGCCAAGGCGATGAAGGGCACTGTTGGTGAGCTGGGGGAGTTCGGGCTCATCAGGGAGCTCACCTCCCGTCTCACCACCACCCCCGCGGTCCGGGTCGGACCCGGCGACGACGCCGCGGTGGTGGCCGCGCCCGACCGCAGGGTGGTGGCCAGCACCGACATCCTCGTCGAGGGGCGGCACTTCCGCCGGGACTGGTCCACCGCGTACGACGTGGGCCGCAAGGCGGCGGCGCAGAACCTGGCCGACATCGCGGCCATGGGCGCCGTGCCGACCGCGCTGCTGCTCGGCCTGGTCGTGCCCGCCGAACTGCCGGTGACCTGGCCGACCGAGCTGATGGACGGGCTGCGCGACGAGTGCCAGGTCGCGGGCGCCTCCGTGGTCGGCGGCGACGTGGTGCGCGGCGACACCATCACCGTCTCCATCACCGCCCTCGGCGACCTGCGCAACCAGGAGCCCGTCACCCGGGCCGGCGCCCAGCCCGGCGACCTCGTCGCGGTGACCGGCTGGCTGGGGTGGTCCGCCGCCGGGTTCGCCGTCCTGTCCCGCGGCTTCCGCTCGCCGCGCGCCTTCGTCGAGGCCCACCGCCGCCCCGAGCCGCCGTACCACGCTGGTCCGGCCGCGGCCGGCCTGGGCGCCACCGCCATGTGCGACGTCAGTGACGGCCTGATCGCCGACCTGGGACACATCGCCGAGGCCAGCAAGGTCAGGATCGACGTGCGCTCCGGGCAGATCGACATCCCCTCCCAGATGAACGACATCGGGCAGGCCGTCGGCGTCGACCCCATGCAGTGGGTGCTCACCGGCGGCGAGGACCACGCCATCGTGGCGACCTTCCCGCCGGACGTGAAGCTGCCCGCCCGCTGGAAGGTCATCGGCGAGGTCCTCAACCCCTCCGCGCTGCCCCAGGTGACGGTGGACGGTGCCCCCTGGACCAGCAAGGGCGGCTGGGACCACTTCGGCGGGGACGTGGAAGCGTGACCGCGCCGCCCCTGGTCCTCACCGTGGCGGGCTCCGACTCCGGCGGCGGCGCCGGCATCCAGGCCGACCTGAAGACGATGCTCGCCCTCGGCACCCACGGCATGAGCGTCCTCACCGCCGTCACCGCGCAGAACTCCCGCGGCGTGCAGGGCGCCTGGGAACTGCCGGTGGAGGCGGTGCGCGCCCAGTACCGCAGCGTCGTGGACGACATCGGCGTCCAGGCGGTCAAGACCGGGATGCTGTCCTCCGCCGAACTGGTCGAGACCGTCGCCGAGTTGCTCGCCGGCACCGACGCGCCGGTCGTCATCGACCCGGTCGGCGTCTCCAAGCACGGGGACGCACTGCTCGCCGCCTCCGCGCTGGACGCGGTGCGCACCCGGCTGCTGCCGGTCGCCACCGTCGCCACGCCCAACCTCGACGAGGTCGCCCAACTCACCGGCGTACGCGTCGAGTCCGACGCCGACCTGTGCCGGGCCGCGGCCGCCGTCCTCGCGTTCGGACCGCGCTGGGTGCTGATCAAGGGCGGTCATCTGGCCGGCGACGCCGTCGACCTGCTCACCGACGGCTCCGAGGAACACTGGCTGCGCGCCCCCCGCCTCGACAACCGCCACACGCACGGCACCGGCTGCACCCTCGCCTCGGCCGTGGCCTGCGGGCTGGCCAAGGGGCAGTCGGTGCCGGACGCGGTGCGAGCGGCCAAGGAGTACGTCACCGGGGCGATCGCGGCCGGGTTCCCGCTCGGCGGCGGCATCGGCCCCGTGGACCACGGCTGGGCGCTCAGGCGGGATACTCCCTGAGTTCGATGTCGGTGGCCGCCTTCTCCGTGAGCCGCTTGAAGAAGCCGGCCATCAGGCGGTGGCTGAGCAGCCGGTACATGCGGTCCCGGCTGCGGATACGCCGCTCGGTGGGCGGGGCGAAGAACGGGCCCGCGTTGCCGGAGATCTTCTGACAGCCCTTGGCGAAGTCCCGGATCCGCGTCTCGTACTCGGCGAACGCGGTCCGGTGGTCGCCGCCGGCCAGGGCGAGTTCCCCGGCGAGGACGTACGCCCCGACGACCGCCACGCCCGTGCCCATGCCGCCCATGGTGGCGCCGTACCCGGCGTCGCCGAGCAGAGCGACGCGCCCCTCGGTGAGCCGGTCGACGTGGATCTGCGCGATCGCGTCGAAGTACAGGTCGTCGGCCTCCTCCAGCGCCTTCAGCACGCTCGGCGCCTCCCAGCCCATCCCCGCGAAGCGTTCCCGCAGGATCCGCTTCTGCGCGGCCACGTCCCCGCGGTCGTACACCAGCCGCTCCGAGCGGAACACGAGGAGGGCGCCCGCGTGGTCCGGGTCCCCGTCGTAGTTGCCGACGCAGACCGCGCGGCCGGGCTCGCTGTACAGGCGGCCGGTGCGGTCGAGGCCCAGGTGGTTGGGGACGCCGAAGCCGGCGACGTAGTGGTCCTGGAAGCGCAGGTACCGGGACTCGTCGCCGAAGACCAGGCGGCGGGTGCGCGAATGCAGGCCGTCCGCGCCGACGACGAGGTCGAAGCGGCGGGGCGCACCGCGCTCGAAGGTGACGTCCACTCCGTCCCCGGTGTCGGTGAGCGTGGCGACCGAGTCCCCGAAGACGTACTCGACGGTGTCCTCGGTGCGCTCGTGCAGAATCTTCGCCAGTTCGCCGCGGAAGATCTCCACGTCCCCGCTCATCATCTCGGCGGGCAGGTCCACGCGCGGGGTGCCGTCGGCGTCGACTACGGTCTGCCGGCCCATGTGGGTCCGGCGGGCGTGGATCTCGTCCCAGACGCCCAGGGCGGTGAGCACCCGCCGGTGCACATGGCCCCGGAAGTCGACGGCGAAGCCGTCACCGCGCAGCGCGGGTGCCTTCTCGACAACGGTGACCCGGGCGCCGTACCGGGCGAGACAGAGGGCGAGGGCGGGCCCGGCGACGCCGGCGCCGGAGACGAGGACGGTGAGGTGGCCGAGGCGGTGTGTGTGCGTCATGACAATGACCCTCGGCGGCCCCGCTTACCGTTCACCCACCGTCCGCTTACCGCGGGCTGACGGGGGCTGACGGGCGCCGGACGCGGGGCAGCCGCAGGGGCGGGTGCGCGGGGCGGGTGCCCGACGCCGGCCCGGGGCCCGGGCGAAGGGCCTGGCGGGGGTGTCCCGCCGCTGCCTGCGCCCGGATCCGAGCCGCAGGTCTTCGCACGGCCCGCCCAAGGCACACGACCGCACCCTCCGAGCAGAGACGGAGGCCCCGCACATCGGCGGTGAGCGCACAGTAGGCACGCGCACACCGACGACCGCCCACCTGCCCTGCGGGTGGCTACCGTGCGCCCACCGCCGCCGCGCGCAGCCTCCGTCCGCGTGCGAAGGCGTGGTCGTACGCCTCGGGGGCGAGCCGGGCGCGGACCTCCCGCTCGGTGCGCGAGGCGTCCGGGTCGCCGAGGGCCGGGGCGCCGCGCAGACCCGTGGCGGCGCCGAGGAGTTCGGCGGCGCGCTCCGGGGCGGGGGCCATGACGGCCAGGGACTCGGCGACCTCCGCCAGGGCGAGTACGTCGGGGGAGTCGAGGGCGAGCAACCGGGCCTGCTCCAGCCAGTCCGCGGCAGCCCGCGCGTCGCCCTCCGCGGCGGCCGTGCGGCCCAGACCCACCAGGATGCGGACCGACTCACCGGTACTGAACCAGTTGTCGGCGCACAACCGCAGCGCGTGCTCGTACTCCCCGCGCGCGCGTGCCGTGTCGCCGGAGAGCCGGGCCACGTCGCCGAGACCCCGCCGGGCGCTCGCCACCTTGTCACCTGCCCCCACCGAGCGGGCGAGGGCCGCGGAGTGCGTGAAGTGCCGGGCGGCCTCCTCGGTCTCGCCCCGGTGCAGCAGCACGAGCGCGCGCGAGCGCAGCAGGTCCGCGGTCTCCTCGGGCGACCCCAGCTCCCGGACGTGGGCCAGCCCCTCGTCGAGGAGTTCCAGCGCCCGGTCGTACGCGCCGCGCCGGTTGGCGAAGCCGCCCAGCGGGTCGAGGCAGTTGGCCATGCCCCAGCGGTCCCCGGTGGCACGGAAGCCGGCCAGGGACCGGGCGAACGCGGCCTCCGACTCGGCCGCCCGGCCCCCGAACAGCTCCTGGTAGCCGATGCCCATGTCGAGCAGGGCGAGCCCCCAGGGCCCCTTGCCGACCTGAACCCTCGGCAGGGCGTCCGCCACGAGCGTGGGCCCGCAGGTGAGCGAGTGCAGGACGACCGTGAACGGCAGCCGCAACGGCCGGTCCAGCGACGCCATCAGCGCCGACACCCGCGCGAGCCGACCGGCCTCGGCCGGGTCGCCCTCCCCGTCCCCGGAGACCGCGTTCATCGCGCACAGCGCGTACTCCTCGGCCAGCCCCTCGGGAGGCTCGTCGCCGACCGCCGTCATCAGCGCGCGGGCCCGCGGCACCTGCTCGCCATGGAGGCCGCGCAGCCGGTGGAACCAGGTCAGCGCGGCCATGAGCCGCAGGGCCTCGCGCGGGTCGGTCTCCGTGAGGTGACGCTGGGCCGCGTCCAGGTTGCCCCGTTCGGCGGCGAGGCGGGACAGCCAGGGCAGCTGGCCGCCGGTGCGCAGATGCGGCTCCGCCCGCTCGGCCAGGTCCAGGAAGTACGCCGCGTGCGCGTCGCGCAGCCGGTCGCGGCCGGTCAGTTGCTCGGCCGCGAACGCGCGGAGGGTCTCCAGCATCCGGTACCGGCCCTCGGGCAGATGCTCCAGGAGCGACTTCTCCACCAGCGAGGCGAGCAGGTCCTCAGGGTGCGGCACCCCGCACACCGCCGCCACTGCCTCCAGCGTGGCGCCCCCGGTGAAGACCGTCAGCCGCCGGGCCAGCTCACGCTCCTCGTCGTCCAGCAGCTCCCAGCTCCACTCGACGACGGCGCGCAGCGTGCGGTGGCGGGGTGCCTTGGCGCGGTCGCCGCGGCTGAGCAGCCGAAATCGGTCGTCCAGGCGGTCGGCCAGCTCGTCCGGGGCGAGGGTGCGCAGCCGGGCCGCCGCCAGCTCGATGGCCAGCGGCAGCCCGTCCAGGGCCGCGCAGATCTCCGGCACGCGCGCGTGGCCGTCGAACCCGGGACGCACCGCACGGGCGCGTTCCAGGAACAGTTCGGCCGACGGGCGCGGCGGCAGCGGTTGGACGGGCACCAGGGCCTCGCCGGTGATCTGGAGGCTTTCCCGGCTGGTGGCCAGGACCCGTACCCCGGGGCAGGCGCCCAGCAACAGCGCCGTCAGCGCGGCGGCCGCGTCGACGAGGTGCTCGCAGTTGTCGAGCACGAGCAGCGTCCGACGGTCCTCCAGAGCGGTCAGCAGCCGCTCCGTGGCGTCCGTGCCCGGTGTGCGGAATCCCTCGCGCACCCCGAGCGCCGTGAGCACGGCGTACGGCATCTGCCCGCCGTCGGTGAGGGGCGCCAGCTCGACGAAGCAGACGTCGGCCGGGGCGTCCGGAGCGCCGCACCGGCTCGCCGCCTCGATCGCGAGCCGGGTCTTGCCGGTGCCGCCGGGCCCGGTGAGCGTGACGAGGCGCGCTTCGGCGAACAGGGCTGCGATGCGGTCCAGCTCGGCGTCCCGGCCCACGCAGCGGGTCAGCTGGGCGGGCAGCCGGGGCCGTCGCGGGGCGGCGGCGGTGTGTCCCCGGAGCAGTTCACCGTGGAGGGCGGACAGCTCGGGCGACGGGTCGGCGCCGAGCTCCTCGGCCAGCGTGCGCCGTGCCTCCTCGTACACCGTCAGCGCCTCGGCGGGACGGCCGCCCGCGTGCAGGGCCCGCATCAGTTGCCCGTACAGCCGCTCGCTCAGGGGATGCGCGGACAGCAGCGCCCGCAACTCGGGCACCAGCTCGGGACCGCCCCCGAGTGCCAGATCCGCCTCGACCCGGTCCTGTACGGCGGTCAGCCGCAGCTCCGTCAGCCGGTCCGCCTCCGCGGGCGCCCGCGGAAGGTCGGGGAGTGCGGGGCCGCGCCACAGTGCGAGTGCCGCGCGCAAGGCGGTCGCCGCGCGCGCGTGGTCACCGGCGGCGAGGGCGGCGCGACCATCACCGCACAGACGTTCGAAGATATGGCTGTCGACGGATTCGGGCGGAGTGACGACGCGGTACCCGGCGCTGCCGCCCTCCACGGGGACGTCCGGGGCGAGTCGCCCGCGAAGCCGGGAGATCTGCGACTGGAGGGCGTTCGCGGCACCGGCGGGCGGCTCGCTGCCGTACAGGCCGTCGATCAGCCGGGCCGGGGAGACCGTGCGGCCGGCGTCGAGGAGCAGCAGCGTCAGGAGTGCTCGGGGCCGGGGACCGCCCGGGTCGACGGGGGTTCCGTCATCGGTGCGGACGTCCAGGGGGCCGAGTATCCCGAAGCGCATTTCCGGGATTCTGGCACGGCGGGTGTCCGGGTACGGCAAAAAGCCGGCCCACACGAGGTGGACCGGCTCCGTACAGCGGACCAGGCAGTGGCCGCGCGCTCAGCTGAGACGCGTCAGCGCGAGACCTTGCCGGCCTTGATGCACGAGGTGCAAGCGTTCACGCGCTTCGGCGTCCCGCCCACCACGGTACGCACACGCTGGATGTTCGGGTTCCAGCGACGGGACGTACGGCGGTGCGAGTGCGAGATGTTGTTGCCGAAGCCCGGCCCCTTGCCGCAGACGTCGCAGTTGGCAGCCACGGGTCACTCCAAAGACTTCAGATGCACTTACGGTTGATCCCGGCATGCCGGGATCAAGCTCTCGGACTCGCGAACGGGCCGGGATCTGAGTGGCGGTGCCAGGGGGGTGGCCCGATCGGGATCGGGCAACCGGAGCAGCATACAACGGCTGCTCCCGTACAACGAAACTACCACGGCAGCTCAGGGGCCCGTCCCGGCCCTGTTCCGGTGGGCCGGCGGCCCAAGGTCTACGCTGCCAGCCACGTCCGCACTCCAGGGAGGCGCAGGTGGCGCAGGTGCCGCAGAGGTTCTTCGACGCTCTGTCGGTGCGTACCTGGTGCGGTCTGTCGCTGCGCGCGCTGGGACGGGCGCGCGAGGAGATCGACGCGATCAACGTCTATCCCGTCGCCGACGGGGACACCGGCACGAACCTGTACCTGACCGTCGAGTCGGCCGTCGCCGCGGTGGAGGCCGTCTTCGCGGCGCACGAGGTGGACGGCGGGACGCGGGACGCGTCGGAGGACCGGGACACGTCGGAGGCCCGGGACACGGCCGACGGGCCCTCGCTGGCCGACGCCGTGGGCGCCATGGCGCACGGGGCGCTGATCGGCGCGCGGGGCAACTCCGGCACGATCCTCGCGCAGCTGCTGCGCGGGATGGCCCAGGTGCTCACCGAGCGGGGTGACTCCGCCCACACCGAGGGCCCCGGCCTGCGGCTGGCCCTGCGGCACGCCGCCACGTCCGCCCGGCAGGCCGTGGCCCACCCGGTCGAGGGCACCGTCCTGACCGTCGCCTCGGCCGCCGCCGACGCGGCCGACGGCGCGGAGGGCGACTGCGCCGAGGTGGCCCGCGCGGCGTACGAGGGCGCCCGCGCGGCGCTCGTCGCCACCCCGGGCCAGCTGCCCGTCCTGGAGCGCGCCGGAGTGGTCGACGCGGGTGGGCACGGTCTGGTGACGGTCCTCGCGGCCCTGGTGGAGACGTTCACGGGCCGGGCACCGGGACCGGTCGCCGTGCCGCACGCGCGCGTGGAACCCGGCGGCGCGGGCCCCGGGGAGGAGCGGGCGACGGGGGAGTGCGCCGAGGAGGGCGGCGAGGGCGGCCCCGCCTTCGAGGTGATCTACCTCCTGGAGGCCGAGGACGCGGCCGTGGCCCGGCTGCGGCGGCGGCTCGACGCCCTCGGGGACTCGCTCGTCGTGGTCGGCGGCGACGGGCTGTGGAACGTCCACGTGCACGTCGACGACGCGGGCGCCGCCGTGGAGGCCGGCGTCGAGGCCGGGCGGCCGTACCGGATCCGCATCACCCACTTCGGGCACGGCGACGCGCACACCACCGGCGCCGAGCGCCCGCCCCGGGAGCGGACCCAACGCGCCGTGGTGGCCGTCGTACCGGGGGAGGGGCTGGCCGCGCTGTACACCGAGGCCGGCGCGACCACCCTGCTCGCGCGCCCCGGGGAGCCGCCCGCGAGCGGCGAACTGGTGCAGGCCGTACGGCGGGCGCACGCGCGCGAGGTGGTGCTGCTGCCCAACGACGCCGACCTGCGCCACACCGCCGCCGCGGCGGCCGAGCAGGCCCGTACCGAGGGCGTCCGCGTCGCTCTCATCCCGACCCGTTCCGCGGTCCAGGGCATCGCCGCGCTCGCCGTGCACGAGCCCGAGCGGCGCTTCGACGAGGACGTGGTGGCCATGACCTCGGCGGCCGGCGCCACCCGCCACGCCGAGGTCACCGTCGCCGAACGCCAGTCCTGGACCACGGCGGGCATCTGCCAGGCCGGGGACGTCCTCGGCCTCATCGACGGCGACGTGGCCGTGATCGGCGCCGACGTCTCCGAGGTCGCCGCGACCGTCCTGGACCGCATGCTGTCGGCCGGCGGCGAGCTGGTCACCCTGGTCCTCGGCGACGAGGCCCCGCAGGCCGTCGCCGACCGGCTGGAGGCCCGCGTCCGCGAGGCGTACCTCGCCGTCGACACGGTGGTCTACCGGGGCGGCAGGCAGGGCGCGCTGCTGCTGGTCGGCGTCGAGTAGGGGGACGCGCACCGGGCCGGTACGGCGCTTCCCCGGCACGTTGTCAGTGGCGTGGTGTGCAATGGATCTCGTGCCCGCACTGCAAGAACCCCTGAAGAAGGTGCTCGGCCCCGCCACCGCGAAGGTGATGGCCGAGCACCTCGGCCTGCACACCGTCGGCGACCTCCTCCACCACTACCCCCGGAGATACGAGGAGCGCGGCCAGCTCACCCACCTCGCCGACCTGCCCATGGATGAGCACGTCACCGTGGTCGCGCAGGTCGCCGACGCCCGGCTGCACACCTTCGCCTCCTCGAAGGCCCCGCGCGGCAAGGGGCAGCGTCTCGAAGTGACCATCACGGACGGCAGCGGCCGCCTCCAACTGGTCTTCTTCGGCAACGGCGTGCACAAGCCCCACAAGGAACTCCTGCCGGGCACCCGCGCGATGTTCGCCGGCAAGGTCTCCGTCTTCAACCGCCGCCTGCAACTGGCGCATCCCGCGTACGAGTTGCTGCGCGGTGACACCGAGGGCGAGGAGACCGTCGAGTCCTGGGCGGGCGCCCTCATCCCCCTCTACCCGGCCACCGCCAAGCTGGAGTCCTGGAAGCTCGCCAAGGCGATCCAGACGGTGCTGCCCAGCGCCCAGGAGGCCGTCGACCCGCTCCCCGACTCCCTGCGCGAGGGCCGGGGCCTGGTCTCCCTGCCCGAGGCCCTGCTCAAGATCCACCGCCCGCACACCAAGGCCGACATCGAGGACGCCCGCGCCCGCCTGAAGTGGGACGAGGCCTTCGTCCTCCAGGTCGCCCTCGCCCGCCGCCGCCACGCCGAGACCCAACTCCCCGCCGTCCCCAGGAAGCCCGGCCCGGACGGCCTGCTCACCGCCTTCGACGACCGTCTCCCCTTCACCCTCACCGACGGCCAGCAGCGGGTCTCCCGCGAGATCTTCGACGACCTCGCCACCGACCACCCGATGCACCGGCTGCTCCAGGGCGAGGTGGGCAGCGGCAAGACCCTGGTCGCCCTGCGCGCCATGCTCGCCGTCGTCGACTCCGGCGGACAGGCCGTGATGCTGGCGCCCACCGAGGTGCTCGCCCAGCAGCACCACCGGTCGGTCGTCGAGATGATGGGCGAGCTGGCCGAGGGCGGGATGCTCGGCGGCGCCGAGCACGCCACCAAGGTGGTGCTGCTCACCGGCTCCATGGGTGCCGCCGCCCGCCGGCACGCCCTGCTCGACCTGGCCACCGGCGAGGCGGGCATCGTCATCGGCACCCACGCGCTGATCGAGGACAAGGTCCAGTTCCACGACCTCGGCCTGGTCGTCGTCGACGAGCAGCACCGCTTCGGCGTCGAGCAGCGCGACGCCCTGCGCGGCAAGGGCAAGCAGCCCCCGCACCTGCTCGTCATGACCGCCACACCCATCCCGCGCACCGTCGCCATGACCGTCTTCGGCGACCTGGAGACCTCGGTCCTGGATCAGCTCCCCGCCGGCCGGTCCCCGATCGCCAGCCACGTCGTCCCGGCCGCCGACAAACCCCACTTCCTCGCCCGGGCCTGGGAACGGGTCCGCGAGGAGGTGTCGAACGGCCACCAGGCCTACGTCGTCTGCCCGCGCATCGGCGACGAGGACGACGACCCGAAGAAGGGCGCGAAGAAGAAGGCCGCACAGGGCGAGCCGCCCGAGGGCGACGCCGAGAAGCGCCCCCCGCTCGCCGTCCTCGACGTGGCCGAGCAGCTCGCCAAGGGGCCGCTCCAGGGCCTCAAGGTGGAGGTCCTGCACGGCCGTATGCAGCCCGACGACAAGGACGCGGTCATGCGCCGCTTCGCCGCCGGGGAGACCGACGTCCTGGTCGCCACCACCGTCATCGAGGTCGGCGTCAACGTCCCCAACGCCACCGCGATGGTGATCATGGACGCCGACCGCTTCGGCGTCTCCCAGCTCCACCAGCTGCGCGGCCGGGTCGGCCGCGGCTCCGCCCCCGGCCTGTGCCTGCTGGTCAGCGAGATGCCCGAGGCGAGCGCGGCCCGGCAGCGGCTGAACGCCGTCGCGAGCACCCGCGACGGCTTCGAGCTCTCCCGCATCGACCTCGAACAGCGCCGCGAGGGCGACGTCCTCGGCCAGGCCCAGTCCGGTGCCCGCACCTCCCTGCGGGTGCTCGCCGTCATCGAGGACGAGGAGATCATCGCGGAGGCGAGACAGGAGGCCGCGGCCGTCGTGGCCGCCGATCCGGAGCTGACCGGCCTGCCGGGTCTGCGCACGGCCCTGGAGGCACTGCTGGACGACGAGCGGGAGCAGTACCTGGAGAAGGGCTGACAGACTGGCAGCGGACACCGTCCGTCCACCCGAGCACACCGACAAGGACGCAGACATGACCCGCGTGATCGCCGGCAAGGCCGGCGGACGTCGCCTGGCCGTCCCGCCGGGAACCGGTACCCGCCCCACCTCCGACCGCGCGCGCGAGGGCCTGTTGTCCACCTGGCAGTCCCTGCTCGGCGGCCCGCTGGACGGTGAGCGGGTCCTCGACCTGTACGCGGGCTCCGGCGCCGTCGGCCTGGAGGCGCTCTCCCGCGGCGCCGGGCACGTCCTGCTCGTCGAGGCCGACGCCCGCGCCGTCCGCACGGTCCGCGGGAACGTCGCGTCCCTCGGTCTGCCCGGCGCCGAGGTCAGGTCGGGCAAAGCGGAACAGATCATCCGTACCCCGGCCCCGGCGGAGCCGTACGACGTCGTCTTCCTGGACCCGCCGTACGCCGTCTCGGACGACGATCTTCGGGAGATCCTGCTCACACTCCGCACTCAGGGGTGGCTCGCGCCGGAAGCGCTCGTCACCGTGGAGCGCAGCACCAGAGGCGGCGAATTCCACTGGCCGGACGACTTCGAGGCGATCCGGTCCCGTCGCTACGGCGAGGGAACGTTTTGGTACGGTCGCGCCGCCTCTACGTGCGAAGACGCACGATGACCGGACCGGAGAGCGAGGGAACACAAGTGCGCCGTGCCGTCTGTCCCGGGTCATTCGACCCGATCCACAACGGACACCTCGACATCATCGCCCGTGCCTCCAGCCTCTACGACGAGGTCTACGTCGCGGTGATGATCAACCGGTCCAAGAAGAGCCTGTTCGAGATCGAGGAGCGGATCGACCTCATCCGCCGGGTCACCGCCGAGTACGGCAACGTCCGCGTGGAGTCCTTCCACGGCCTGCTGGTCGACTTCTGCAAGCAGCGCGAGATCCCGGCCATCGTCAAGGGCCTGCGCGCGGTCAGCGACTTCGACTACGAGCTGCAGATGGCCCAGATGAACAACGGCCTCTCGGGTGTGGAGACCCTCTTCGTCCCCACCAACCCGACCTACAGCTTCATGTCGTCCTCCCTGGTCAAGGAGGTCGCGACCTGGGGCGGCGACATCTCCCACCTGGTGCCGCCGCTGGTCCTCGAAGCCCTCACGGAGCGCCTGAGGAACCGCTGACCGCTCCGTCGCGCGAGAACCGCCACCGCCCGCGGGGACTGACAATCCGTCACCCGGTGTCCGCCGGACATCCCGGGGTCGTACAGTCGTCCCGTCCGTCTCCAACACAGCAGTAGAGAGTGGCGAGCACACGGTGGACGTGCAGAACAAGCTCGACGAGATCACCGCGATGGTCTCCGGCGCCCGCGCCATGCCCATGTCGGCCTCGTGCGTGGTCAACCGCGCCGAACTGCTCTCGCTGCTGGAAGAGCTCCGCGCCGAGCTGCCCGGCTCCCTCGCCCAGGCACAGGAGCTGATCGGCGACCGTGAGCAGATGGTCGCGCAGGCCCGCCAGGAGGCCGACCGGATCATCGAGAGCGCGCACGCCGAGCGCGGCTCCCTGATCGCCGACACCGAGGTCGCCCGCCGCTCCCGGGCCGAGGCCGACCGGATCCTCGCCGAGGCCCGCCAGGAGGCCGAGGAGGTCCGCGCCGAGGCCGACGACTACGTCGACTCCAAGCTCGCCAACTTCGAGGTCGTCCTCACCAAGACCCTCGGCTCCGTCGGCCGCGGCCGCGAGAAACTCCTCGGCACCGGACCCGGCCTCGACGAGAACGGCTACGAGGACGAGGACGCCCCCGAGCGCAGCCACGACCCCGAGACCCTGCGCCGCGACGCCGACACCTACGTCGACACCAAGCTCGGCGCCTTCGAGGCCGTGCTGGCCAAGACGCTGGAAGCGGTCGGCAAGGGCCGCCAGAAGCTGCACGGCCGCATCGCCACCGACGATCTCGGCGCCCTCGCCGACGACATGACCACCGTCCAGCACTCCAGCGACGCCGACTACCTCGCCGACCTGGCCGGCCTCGCCGACGCCCCGGCCGCCCCCGCCGAGCGGCCCCAGTACGGCGAGCCGCAGCCCGCCGCCGCCCAGGTGCCCGCGCAGACCGTGCCGGAGATGCCGGCCCAGGAACCGGCGTACGGCTTCGCGGCGCAGCAGCAGCCGGACCCGTACGCGGCGTACCAGCAGACCTACGACGGCGGGCAGGACCCGTACGGCTACCAGCAGCAGGGCACCGACCCGTACGGCTACCCGTACGACGGCGGGCAGCACACGTACGGCGGGCAGCAGGGCTACCCGCAGCCCCCGGAGCAGCCCCCGCACGCCCCGCAGGCCCAGCCGCAGGCGCTCGACGAGACCAGCCTCTTCGACACCAGCATGATCAGCGCCGAGCAGCTGAGGGCCTACGAACAGGGCCGCGGACTCTGAGGAGCGAGGGGGTCGCCCGGCCCGGATTGGGACGAGAGCGAATGGTCCAGTATCCTGGCTCTTCGGTCGCGCGTACGTCCGCGATCGCCGCTGCCCGGGAACACCGAAGGGCGGCGCCCCCCACCACGAAGACCGAAAGCAGGAATGGTTCTGAACGCGCGCCTCGACCACCGCGACCCCCTCGTGTTCGACACGCACGAGCTGGGACGGCGGCCCGGTGCGCTCCAGCGCCTGACCCGCACGGTCGACGCCCCCAAGGACTTCGGTCTCCAGGGGGTCATCGGAGTGCCGGAAGGTGCCCCGGTGGAGCTCGATCTCCGGCTCGAGTCGGTCATGGAAGGTGTGCTCGTCACAGGCACCGCCCGTGCCAGGGCCGAGGGAGAGTGCGTAAGGTGTCTGGAGCCGCTCGAGCAGCAGCTCGTAGCGGACTTCCAGGAACTGTTCTCGTACCCTGACGCCGACGACCGTGGCCGCCCCGTGGCGGAACCGGGCGACGACGCCGAGGACGACGAGGACAGGCTCTTCGTCGAGGACGGACTGATCGGCCTCGAACCCGTGCTGCGCGACGCGGTGGTGCTCGCACTGCCGATGCAGCCGGTGTGCCAGGAAGACTGCCCGGGTCTGTGCTCCCAGTGCGGAGTGCGCCTGGCGGACGACCCGGACCACCACCACGACGCCGTCGACATTCGTTGGGCGGCATTGCAGGGACTCGCCGGTTCACTCGGAGACGGCGAGAAGGACGAGATGAGCGGCGACGGGTCGGATTCCGCGGACGCCGCCGAGAAGCAGGAGAAGTAGCCGTGGCTGTTCCGAAGCGGAAGATGTCGCGCAGCAACACGCGCCACCGCCGGTCGCAGTGGAAGGCTGCGGTCCCCACCCTGGTTGCGTGCGAGCGCTGCCACGAGCCCAAGCAGCAGCACATCGCGTGCCCGTCTTGCGGCACTTACAACAAGCGCCAGGTCCTCGAGGTCTGAGCGGCTGGTGAGAGGCACTGTGTCAGTCCCCAAGAAGGCGGAAGACGCCAAGGCGGACCCACCCGCCAAGAAGAAGGCGGACACCCAGGCCTCGTCCCACACGCTTCTGGAAGGGCGGCTCGGCTATCGGCTCGAGTCCGCCCTTCTGGTGCGTGCACTGACCCACCGTTCCTACGCGTACGAGAACGGCGGTCTGCCGACGAACGAGCGGCTGGAGTTCCTCGGTGACTCCGTGCTCGGCCTCGTCGTCACGGACACGCTGTACCGCACCCACCCCGACCTGCCCGAAGGCCAGCTGGCCAAGTTGCGGGCCGCGGTGGTCAACTCGCGTGCGCTGGCGGAGGTGGGCCGCGGGCTCGAACTCGGCTCCTTCATCCGGCTCGGCCGCGGTGAAGAGGGCACGGGCGGCCGGGACAAGGCGTCCATCCTCGCCGACACCCTCGAAGCGGTGATCGGCGCGGTCTATCTCGACCAGGGCCTCGACGCGGCCTCCGAACTGGTGCACCGCCTGTTCGACCCGCTGATCGAGAAGTCCTCCAACCTCGGTGCCGGCCTGGACTGGAAGACCAGCCTCCAGGAGCTCACCGCGACCGAAGGGCTCGGCGTCCCCGAGTACCTGGTCACGGAGACCGGCCCCGACCACGAGAAGACCTTCACTGCTGCCGCCCGCGTCGGAGGCGTCTCGTACGGCACCGGCACCGGCCGCAGCAAGAAGGAGGCGGAGCAACAGGCCGCGGAATCCGCGTGGCGGTCCATCCGGGCCGCGGCGGACGAGCGTGCCAAGGCGACGGCCGACGCCGTCGACGTGGACCCCGACGAGGCGTCCGCCTCCGCCTGACCCACCCACCGCACGGTCCGAACGCCCGTCCCGCCTCAGGGGCGGGCGTTCGGCCGTCACCCGTTCACCGGTCCCGTCCACCGGCCCACCCGAGGGGAAGCCATGCCCGAGTTGCCCGAGGTAGAGGTCGTACGACGCGGCCTGGAACGCTGGGTCGCCCACCGGACCGTCGCCGACGCCGAGGTCCTGCACCCGCGCGCGGTGCGCCGGCACATCGCGGGCCCCGACGACTTCGCCCACCGCCTGGCGGGCCACCGCATCGGCACCCCCAGCCGCCGGGGCAAATACCTGTGGCTGCCCCTGGAGGACACCGACCAGGCGGTCCTCGCCCACCTCGGCATGAGCGGCCAGCTCCTGGTCCAGCCGCACGAGACCCCCGCCGAGAAGCACCTGCGCATCCGGGTCCGCTTCGCCGACGCCCTCGGCACCGAACTCCGCTTCGTCGACCAGCGCACCTTCGGCGGCCTCTCCCTGCACGACACGTCCGCCGACGGGCTGCCCGACGTCATCGCGCACATCGCCCGCGACCCGCTGGACCCGCTCTTCGACGACGAGGCCTTCCACCTCGCCCTGCGCCGCAAGCGCACCACGATCAAACGGGCCCTGCTCGACCAGTCCCTGATCAGCGGCGTCGGCAACATCTACGCGGACGAGGCCCTGTGGCGCGCCCGCCTGCACTACGAACGCCCGACGGCCACCCTCACCCGCCCCCGCACCACGGAACTCCTCGGCCACGCCCGGGACGTGATGAACGCCGCCCTCGCCGTGGGCGGCACCAGCTTCGACAGCCTGTACGTCAATATCAACGGCGAGTCCGGCTACTTCGAGCGCTCACTCGACGCGTACGGCCGCGAGGGCCTGCCCTGCCGCCGGTGCGGCACACCGATGCGCCGCCGGCCGTGGATGAACCGCTCCAGCTACTTCTGCCCGAAGTGCCAGCGACCGCCGAAGGTCACGCCGTAGGCGTCCGGCGCTCGTCGTACCGCTCGCGCGACGCCAGGACCTCGTCCATCCGTCCCTCGACGCACTCGATGAGCGCGAGCAGCCGCCCGGCCACCTCGCGCCCCAGCGCCGTCAGCTCGTAGTCCACGCGGGGCGGGTTGGTCGGCTGCGCCTCGCGGTGCACCAGCCCGTCGCGCTCCAGCGCGTGCAGGGTCTGCGCGAGCATCTTCTCGCTGACGCCGTCCACCCGGCGCCGCAGCTCGTTGAACCGGAACGACCCCTCGTACAGCGCGCCCAGCGTCAGCGCGCCCCAGCGCCCCGTGACGTGCTCCAGGGTGCCGCGCGAGGGACAGGCCCGGGAGAACACGTCGTACGGCAGATCCTGCTCCGCCGTCCGCTCCTGCGTGGTCGACATGCCCCCAGCGTACGTGAGCACAGCGCTGCGCCGCAGAGTGCGCAGGGTGGTGGACAGCGCCGGGCGGGGGTGTTTCCGACCGGTCAGTAGCCGAAGTCCTGTGTCCACCACGGGCCGCCGGAGCCGAAGTGGACTCCGACGCCCAGGGTCTTGAAGTCGCAGTTCAGGATGTTGGCCCGGTGGCCGGGGCTGGCCATCCAGGCGTCCATCACGGCCTGGGCGTCGGCCTGGCCGCGGGCTATGTTCTCGCCCCCGAGGCCGCTTATGCCGGCCGCGGCCGCCCGGTCCCAGGGGGTCGCGCCGCTGGGGTCGGTGTGGTCGAAGAAGCCCTGGGTGGCCATCGCCCGGCTGAAGTCCTCGGCCAGTTCGCGCAGGGCGCTGTTCGCGGCCACCGGGCTGCAGCCCACCTTGGCCCGTTCGTCGTTGACCAGCTTGAGCACCTGGGCCCCGGCGACGGCTTCCTCCGAGACGGCCGCGGGCGTGCCGGGCCCGGCGGGTTCCTTGGCGGCCGGGCGGGAGGGCGTGGGCTTCGGCTTGGCGCTCGGGGGCGTCTTCGGTGTCCTGGTCTTCGACGGCGTACCGGCCGGGGCGGCGGGCTTCGAGGCCGGTGCCGAGGTGGCGGGGGAGGACTGCGAGGGGGACGGGGAGTCCTTGGCGGACTCCTTCTGCGACTCCTTCGACTCCTTCGACGCGGACGGCGACGAGGACGACCGGGAGGGCGAGGCGGAGCGGTCGGTGCCGCGGCTCGTGGCGGCGTCGTCGCCCCGGCCCGGGCCGGCGCTGCCCGAGGTGCCGCCCTGCTGGGACGGGGTGTTCGTCGGGGCCTCCTGGGCCCGCACCGGATCGCCGCCGGTGCTGCTGTCGCCACCGATCCGGTAGTTGTCGAGGCCGGGGACCGCGCCCGTGGCCACCGCCACCGTGCCGATGGCGACCGCGGCTGACACGCCGAGGAGACCGGTGCGGACACCGGCTGCCGCCTTCTTGCGACGGCGACGGCGTCCCCCGCCGGGCCCCGACCCGGCGTCGGGCGTGTACCCCTCCGCGGGGAAGGCGACGGTGCGGCCGGCCTGCGGGGCCTCGCCGTCCGGGCCGTCCGCGAACAGGTAGGCGTCGCTCTTGGCGCGGACCTCGGCGTACGCCTCGGGGTTCAGGTAGGGGGCGATCCCCATCGCGGGGGTCTCGTCCGGCGCCTGCGGGCCGCGGCCCCGTCCCGTCGTCGTACCGGGCGTCTCGTGGCCCCCCGCGGCGCGGCCCGTGGCGGCGCGGCCGGCGGCGGAGCGTCGGTGGCGTCCCATGTCCTGGCCTTCCTCGTCCTCGTCCTCGCGCGGGGGAGTGCCCTGCGGTCGACTGTGCTCAAGATCAACACGGAACTCACACGATCGAGTGAGTTTCATGTGGGATTCATTGGACCGGGACGGTACCGCATGGCGCCTGGGGGTGAAGTGTCGCGCGGGACATTGACTGGTTAGGTTGCAGTCATGAGCGAGGATGTACGACTGGTCGCGTGGGTGCGCGGACAGGTCCAGGGCGTGGGTTTCCGCTGGTTCACGCGGGCCAGGGCGCTGGAACTCGGCGGGATGAGTGGTTTTGCTCTCAATTTGGGCGACGGCCGGGTCCAGGTCGTCGCGGAGGGCCCCCGCGAGCGCTGCGAGGGGCTGCTCGACTGGCTGCGCGGTGACGACACGCCCGGACGCGTGGACGGAGTCACCGAGATCTGGGACACACCTCGCGGCGGCTACGACGGCTTCGCCATCCGCTGACGACCCGCCGCGCGACGGCCCCCGGACACCGGAAGGACCCCCTCCCGCAGGGGTGGCCGGGACGAAAACGGGCAGGTGGTTGCCAAGGGCGGCCGCTCGTGGGAGGCTCCGCACGCAGAATGATCGCCACGCCCCCAGGGGCCCGCAGGAGTCGCAGCGTCGCCGTTTCCCGGCCGCATGCCCCCGGGCGCCCGCCAATACGGGGCGTGATCGTGTTGACCGTCAAACTTTTTGGTGAGACGCTGAAAGCCCCGCGCACCTTAGCTGTTTGGCATGGTTGAACGGCAGCAAAACTCCAAAGTGCCAAGCACCGCGGGTGCGATTCCCTGACGACCCACACCGCTTCGGTCGGTCACTCATTGTGGAGGACCATCCATCATGGCAAAGGCGCTTCTCGGTTACGTCGGCGGCTCCGACCCTCGACTCCTCGCCGAGATGCGACGGCTCCAGCAGCGCGTCCAGGACCTGGAATCCGAGCTCGGACGAATCCAGGCGGAGAACGACGCGCTGGCGGCTGCCGCTTCTCACGACAGGATCATGGAGAGCATGGAGAGCGTTGACGCACACCAGGCGGAGCCTGCGCTCACCTGATCACTGCATCGCTCCACCACGGCACAGCAGTGGTTGGGACCGCCCGTACAACCGCTCAGGTGTCAGAGTCTGCAAGGGACGCTTCGGCGTCCCTTCTTTCTTTCCCGGCCCCCGTCCCTGTCTCGCCGCTCGCCCCGCCGTCTCGCCCCGTCCCTGCCCCGCGCAACCTTTCACCCTCTTCAACGTCTGATGTGCCCTGCCCGTTCACCGGTGAAACCGCGACGGTTCACCGGTTCGTGGAGTGAGACGGACCCGAAAGGTAGAGTCCGACGGCGTGCACCTGAAGGCCCTGACCCTCCGCGGATTCAAGTCGTTCGCCTCGGCGACCACGCTCCGGTTCGAGCCGGGCATCACCTGTGTCGTCGGCCCGAACGGCTCGGGCAAGTCCAACGTCGTCGACGCGCTCAGCTGGGTCATGGGCGAACAGGGCGCCAAGTCGCTGCGCGGCGGCAAGATGGAGGACGTCATCTTCGCCGGCACCACCGGCCGCCCGCCACTCGGCCGGGCCGAGGTGTCGCTGACCATCGACAACTCCGACGGCGCCCTGCCCATCGAGTACGCCGAGGTCACCATCACGCGGATCATGTTCCGCAACGGCGGCAGCGAGTACCAGATCAACGGCGACACCTGCCGCCTCCTCGACATCCAGGAACTGCTCTCCGACTCCGGCATCGGCCGCGAGATGCACGTCATCGTCGGCCAGGGCCAGCTCGACTCCGTCCTGCACGCCGACCCGATGGGCCGCCGCGCCTTCATCGAGGAGGCCGCCGGCGTCCTCAAACACCGCAAGCGCAAGGAGAAGGCGCTCAGGAAACTGGACGCGATGCAGGCCAACCTCGCGCGCGTGCAGGACCTCACCGACGAACTGCGGCGCCAGCTCAAGCCCCTCGGCCGGCAGGCCGCCGTCGCCCGCCGGGCCGCCGTCATCCAGGCCGACCTCCGCGACGCCCGGCTCCGGCTCCTCGCCGACGACCTGGTCCGGATGCGCGAGGCGCTGCAGGCCGAGATCGCCGACGAGGCCGCCCTCAAGGAGCGCAAGGAGACCGCCGAGCAGGAGCTCGGCCGGGCCCTGCGCCGCGAGGCCGACCTGGAGGACGAGGTGCGCCGGCTCACCCCGCGCCTCCAGCGCGCCCAGCAGACCTGGTACGAGCTGTCCCAGCTCGCCGAACGCGTGCGCGGCACGATCTCGCTCGCCGACGCGCGCGTGAAGAGCGCCACCTCGGCGCCGCCCGAGGAGCGCCGGGGCCGCGACCCGGAGGAACTGGAGCGCGAGGCCGCCCGCGTCCGCGAACAGGAGGCCGAACTCGAAGCGGCCCTGGAGGCGGCCGAACACGCCCTGGAGGACACGGTCGCCCACCGCGCCGACCTCGAACGCGAACTCGCCGTGGAGGAGCGCCGCCTCAAGGACGCGGCCCGCGCCATCGCCGACCGCCGCGAAGGACTTGCCCGGCTCAGCGGCCAGGTCGGCGCCGCCCGCTCCCGCGCCGCCTCCGCCCAGGCCGAGATCGAACGGCTGGCCGAGGCCCGCGACGCGTCGCGCGAGCGGGCCGCCGCCGCCCAGGAGGAGTACGAAACCCTCCGGGCCGAGGTCGACGGACTCGACGCCGACGACCGGGAACTCGCCGAGCGCCACGACACCGCCAAGCTGCGGCTGGCCGAGGCGGAGACCGCGCTGAGCACCGCCCGCGAGGCGGCCACCGCCGCGGAACGCGAGCGCGCCGCCACGCAGGCCCGCCACGAGGCCCTCGCCCTCGGCCTGCGCCGCAAGGACGGCACCGGCGCACTGCTCGCCGCCAAGGACCGGCTCACCGGACTGCTCGGCCCGGCCGCCGGGCTCCTCACCGTGACGCCGGGCCACGAGGCCGCCCTCGCCACCGCGTTCGGCACCGCCGCCGACGCCCTCGCGGTGACCTCCCCGGCGGCCGCCGCCGACGCCATCCGCCTGCTGCGCAAGCAGGACGCGGGCCGCGCCGCCCTGCTGCTCGCCGGCGCCCCCGACGCCGTACCGGACGAGACGCGCGACACGCGCGCGGACGGGTTGCCGTACGCCGCCGACCTGGTCCAGGGTCCCGCCGAGCTGATGCCCGCCGTACGGCGGCTGCTGCGGGGGATCGTCGTCGTCGCCACCCTGGAGGACGCCGAGGATCTCGTCTACGCCCGCCCCGGGCTGACCGCCGTCACCGCCGAGGGGGACCTGCTGGGCGCCCACTTCGCGCAGGGCGGGTCCGCGGGGGCGCCCAGCCTCCTGGAGGTGCAGGCGTCCGTGGACCAGGCCGCCGCCGAGCTGGAGGAGCTGGGCGTGCGGTGCGAGGAGCTGGCCGGGGCACAGGAAACGGCCGTCGCACGGCGCCGGGAGTGCGCCGCGCTCGTCGAGGAGCTGGGGGAGCGGCGCCGGGCCGCCGACCGGGAGAAGTCGTCCGTCGCCCAGCAGCTGGGCCGGCTCGCGGGACAGGCACGGGGCGCCGCCGGCGAGGCGGAACGGTCCGCCGCCGCTGCCGCCCGGGCGCAGGAGGCGCTCGACAAGGCGCTCATGGAGGCCGAGGAACTGGCGGAGCGACTGGCGGTGGCCGAGGAGATGCCGGTCGAGGAGGAGCCCGACACCGCCGCCCGCGACCGGCTCGCCGCCGACGGGGCCAACGCCCGCCAGACCGAGATGGAGGCCCGGCTCCAGGTCCGTACGCACGAGGAGCGGGTCAAGGGGCTCGCCGGCCGGGCCGACTCCCTCGACCGGGCCGCCCGCGCCGAACGTGAGGCACGCGCGCGTGCGGAACAGCGGCGGGCCAGGCTGCGGCACGAGGCCGCCGTCGCCGAGGCGGTCGCCACCGGCGCCCGGCAGCTGCTCGCCCACGTCGAGGTCTCCCTCACCCGCGCCGACGAGGAGCGCACCCTCGCCGAGGCCGCCAAGGCCCGCCGCGAACAGGAACTGACCGCCGCGCGCACCGCCGGACGCGACCTCAAGGCGGAGCTGGACAAGTTGACGGATTCAGTTCACCGGGGCGAGGTACTCGGCGCCGAGAAGCGGCTGCGCATCGAGCAGCTGGAGACCAAGGCGCTGGAGGAACTCGGTGTGGAACCGGCGGGGCTCGCGGCCGAGTACGGCCCCCATCAAGAGGTGCCGCCCTCGCCCCCCGCCGAGGGCGAGGTGCTCCCCGAGGACCCGGACCACCCGCGCAATCGCCCGCGGCCGTTCGTCCGCGCCGAGCAGGAGAAGCGGCTGAAGGCCGCCGAGCGCGCCTACCAGCAGCTCGGCAAGGTCAACCCGCTGGCGCTGGAGGAGTTCGCGGCGCTGGAGGAGCGGCACCAGTTCCTCAGCGAGCAGTTGGAGGACCTGAAGAAGACCCGCGCCGACCTGCTCCAGGTCGTCAAGGAGGTCGACGAGCGCGTCGAGCAGGTCTTCACCGAGGCCTTCCGGGACACCGCCCGGGAGTTCGAGGGCGTCTTCGGCCGGCTCTTCCCGGGCGGCGAGGGACGGCTGATCCTGACCGACCCCGACAACATGCTCACCACGGGCGTGGACGTCGAGGCCCGGCCCCCGGGCAAGAAGGTCAAGCGGCTGTCGCTGCTCTCCGGCGGGGAGCGCTCGCTGACCGCGGTGGCCATGCTGGTGTCGATCTTCAAGGCCCGGCCGAGTCCGTTCTACGTGATGGACGAGGTCGAGGCGGCCCTCGACGACACCAACCTGCAGCGGCTGATCCGGATCATGCAGGAGCTGCAGGAGGCCTCACAGCTGATCGTGATCACGCACCAGAAGCGCACGATGGAGGTCGCCGACGCGCTCTACGGCGTGTCCATGCAGGGCGACGGTGTGTCGAAGGTCATCAGCCAGCGGCTGCGCTAGTCCGAACCCTTTCGGTTCAAGGCCGCCCGACCACAGTTAACTTCAACTCTTGAACGAGTAACCCTGCTCGGCATCCTCAAACTCACACCTCTCGCCCTATTGACTTCGAAACTTGAAGGCATAGTCTCTGCAACGTTGCTTTTACCTTCAGGTCCCTTCAGTGGCACCTCGAAGGGCGAACCGCCCCGGCAGCGTTGCCGGTAGCCCGAGGAGTACACGTGGCCAGCACATCGCAGGCACCCAGTCCAGGAGCCAGGACGGCTCATCCCGATCATCTCGGGCACGTCATCTTCATCGCGGCGGCGGCCGCGATGGGCGGTTTCCTGTTCGGTTACGACAGTTCCGTGATCAACGGTGCCGTCGAGGCCATCCGGGACCGCTACGACGTCGGCTCCGCGGTACTGGCCCAGGTCATCGCCGTCGCCCTGATCGGCTGTGCCATCGGCGCCGCGACGGCGGGCCGGATCGCCGACCGCATCGGCCGTATCCGCTGCATGCAGATCGCGGCGGTCCTCTTCACCGTCAGCGCCGTCGGCTCCGCGCTGCCCTTCGCGCTGTGGGACCTGGCGATGTGGCGCATCATCGGCGGTTTCGCCATCGGCATGGCCTCGGTGATCGGCCCCGCCTACATCGCCGAGGTCTCCCCGCCCGCCTACCGCGGCCGGCTCGGCTCCTTCCAGCAGGCCGCGATCGTCATCGGCATCGCCGTCTCCCAGCTGGTCAACTGGGGCCTGCTGAACGCCGCCGGCGGCGACCAGCGCGGCGAGCTGATGGGCCTGGAGGCCTGGCAGGTCATGCTCGGCGTCATGGTGATCCCGGCCATCCTCTACGGCCTGCTGTCCTTCGCCATCCCCGAGTCCCCCCGCTTCCTGCTCTCGGTGGGCAAGCGCGAGCGGGCCAAGGAGATCCTGCGGGAGGTCGAGGGCAAGGACGTCGACTTCGACGCCCGGGTCGCCGAGATCGAGCACGCGATGCACCGCGAGGAGAAGTCCTCCTTCAAGGACCTGCTGGGCGGCAGCTTCTTCTTCAAGCCCATCGTCTGGATCGGCATCGGCCTCTCCGTCTTCCAGCAGTTCGTCGGCATCAACGTCGCGTTCTACTACTCCTCGACGCTGTGGCAGTCGGTCGGCGTCGACCCGACGCAGTCGTTCTTCTACTCGTTCACGACGTCGATCATCAACATCGTCGGCACCGTGATCGCGATGATCTTCGTGGACCGCGTCGGCCGCAAGCCGCTCGCCCTGATCGGCTCCGTCGGCATGGTGATCGGCCTCGCGCTGGAGGCGTGGGCCTTCTCCTTCGACCTGGTCGACGGCAAGCTCCCGGCCACCCAGGGCTGGGTCGCGCTGATCGCCGCCCACGTCTTCGTCCTCTTCTTCGCCCTGTCGTGGGGTGTGGTCGTCTGGGTCTTCCTCGGCGAGATGTTCCCCAACCGCATCCGCGCCGCCGCGCTGGGCGTGGCCGCCTCCGCGCAGTGGATCGCCAACTGGGCCATCACCGCGAGCTTCCCGTCGCTGGCCGACTGGAACCTCTCCGCCACCTACGTGATCTACACGGTCTTCGCCGCCCTCTCCATCCCCTTCGTGCTCAAGTTCGTGAAGGAGACCAAGGGCAAGGCCCTGGAGGAAATGGGCTGACACCCGCCCGCCCCGAACCCGGGGAGGAGGGCCAAGTCCCCGCTGCCCCTCTCCCCGCACCGTCCGCCGCCCCGCCCGGTCTTTTTCCGGGCGGGGCGGCGGTGTACCGGGACCCGTTCGGCAGGCGAGCGCGAGCACGAGCGTGAGCGCCGACGCCCCCACTCCCGCGGCGTGCGGGAGCGGGGGCGTCGGTAGGCGTACGTCAGTACGTCAGTACGTCAGACGGTCACGGCCTCGGGCTGCTCGGCCCGCTCCGTGCGCGCCGCGGGGGCGACCAGCGCCGGCTTCGGCAGGACTGCGTACAGCAGACCGGAGATCACCACCGTGGCCACCCAGCCCAGGCCGTACTCGCCCACGAAGTTGTTCGTCGCGAGCGGGCCGGTGAACCAGTCGGACGTGGTGAACATCAGACCGGCGGCCAGGCCCACCGCCCAGGCGGCGACGGCGGCGGGGGAGAAGCCGCCCCGGTACCAGTAGGCGCTGGTGCGCGAGGTGTCGGCCATCGCCTCGCCGTCGTACTCCCGCCCGCGCAGCATGTCCGCGCCGAAGACGCCGACCCAGGCGGAGAAGGCGACCGCGAGCAGGGACAGGAAGGCGATGAAGGAGCCCATGAAGCTGGTCGCCACCAGCATCAGCACGCCGCCGAAGACCAGCGAGATCACGGCGTTGACCGAGACCGCCCAGTGCCGCGGGACCTTGAAGCCCAGGGTCTGCGCGGTGAAGCCGGCCGAGTACATCGACATCGAGTTGATCAGCAGCATGCCGATCAGCGCGATCAGCAGGTAGGGCACCGCGATCCAGGTGGGCAGGATCTCGCCCAGGAAGGAGACCGGGTCGGCGGCCGAGGCCAGGTCCGGGGTGGAGACGGCCATGATCATGCCCATCAGGACCATGGGCAGGACGACGATGCCGGCGCCGCCGACCGTGACGCCCACGATCCCCCTCGAAGAGGCCGTACGCGGCAGATACCGCGTGAAGTCGGGCGCGGACGGGATCCAGCTGACGCCGCCGGCCGCGATCAGCCCGACGCCCGTGATCATCGCGGCCACCGAACCGGCGGACCGGTCGAAGACCGCGGACCAGTCCGTGTCGACGACCAGATAGCCGAGCACCAGCACCGAGAAGGCGCCGAAGAGATACGTCGCGTACTTGTTGCACTTCTGCACGGCGTTGATGCCCAGCCCCGAGATCGCGAACGTCGCCACGACGAAGGCCAGCAGCGTCACCATGTCCAGCACGCTGTTCGCCCGCATGCCGAACACGATGTCCAGCACGGTGAGCACGGCATAGGCGCCGGTCACCGCGTTGATCGTCTCCCAGCCCCAGCGGGCGACCCAGATCAGCGAGCCGGGCAGCAGATTGCCCCGCTGCCCGAACACGGCACGGGACAGCGCCATGCCCGGAGCGCCGCCGCGCTTGCCGGCTATGCCGATCAGGCCCACCAGGCCGTACGACACGACGGGCGCCGCCGCCGCGACGACCAGGGCCTGCCAGAAGTTGAGGTGGTACGCCACGACGAGGCTCGCGCCCATCGTGAGCAGCAGCACGCTGATGTTGGCGCCGACCCAGGTCGGGAACAGCTCGCGGGTCCGGGCGGTGCGCTCGTGGTCGGGCACCTGCTCGATGCCACGGGTTTCCAGGGCGCCTTCGTTCTCGGCGGTCTTGCTCATGTGGGGGGTCCGTGCCTCGATCGTGGGGAAGAGGGGCCGGTCGGGACTCTACGCGCGTTGACGCGTCCTCCTCCATCGTACTTTGCTCCGACTCGTTCCTTCCAGGGCCCTTTGTCCTTCGGACGAAACCACAAGCGCAACGACAGCGAGACCACAAGCGAAACCAGAAGGGCCGACAGCGGGGGCCCGTGCCGGGGGTCACGCATACTGGACCCGTTATGGAAATCGTCATCCTTGCTGTAGTCATCGCCGTGGTCGTGATCGGCGCGCTCGGCGGGCTGGTCGTCGGCAGTCGCCGCAAGAAGCAGCTGCCCCCGCCGCCCCCCGCCACGCCCGACATCACCGCCCCTCCGGCCGAGCCGCACGTCGGTGAAGAGGCCGAGACGCCGCGCGACGAAACGCGCCGGACGATAGAGGAGGTCGACCTCCCGGACGGCGGCACCGCCACCGTCGAGGAGCCGCCCGTCGTCGAAGAGCTCGAGATCCCGCAGATCGAGGTTCCCGAGCCCACCGCCGGCCGACTGGTCAGGCTCCGCGCCCGCCTCTCCCGCTCGCAGAACGCCCTCGGCAAGGGCCTGCTGACCCTGCTGTCCCGGGAGCACCTCGACGACGACACCTGGGAGGAGATCGAGGACACGCTGCTCACCGCCGACGTCGGCGTGCAGCCCACCCAGGAGCTGGTCGAGCGGCTGCGCGAACGGGTGAAGGTGCTCGGCACCCGCACCCCCGAAGAGCTGCGCGGCCTGCTGCGCGAGGAGCTGATCAACCTCGTCGGCCCCGACATGGACCGCGAGGTCAAGACCGAGCCCGCCACCGGCAAGCCCGGCATCGTGATGGTCGTCGGGGTCAACGGCACCGGCAAGACCACCACCACCGGCAAGCTCGCCCGCGTCCTGGTGGCCGACGGCCGCAGCGTGGTCCTCGGTGCCGCCGACACCTTCCGTGCCGCCGCCGCCGACCAGCTGCAGACCTGGGGCGAGCGGGTCGGCGCCCACACCGTGCGCGGGCCGGAGGCCGGCGACCCGGCGTCCGTCGCCTTCGACGCGGTCAAGGAGGGCAAGGAGCTGGGCTCGGACGTCGTGCTCATCGACACCGCAGGCCGCCTGCACACCAAGACCGGCCTCATGGACGAGCTGGGCAAGGTCAAGCGCGTCGTGGAGAAGCACGCCCCGCTCGACGAGGTGCTGCTCGTGCTCGACGCCACCACCGGCCAGAACGGCCTGATCCAGGCCCGGGTCTTCGCCGAGGTCGTGGACATCACCGGCATCGTGCTCACCAAGCTGGACGGCACGGCCAAGGGCGGCATCGTGGTCGCCGTGCAGCGCGAGCTGGGCGTGCCGGTCAAGCTCATCGGGCTCGGCGAGGGTGCGGACGACCTGGCGCCGTTCGAGCCCGCGGCCTTCGTGGACGCCCTCATCGGCGAGTGACGCCGCGCCGCGCGCGGCGTCCCGCATACGCACGCACGCGAGAAGCGCCCGCCTCCCGGACCACCGGGGGACGGGCGCTTCGCCGTGTCGGCGGCGGGCGGGGGCGATGAGCCCGGGGCGGCAAACGCGCCGGGGCGCGCGCCGGGGTGGGGCCGTACGTGCGCCGGGGCGCGGGGGACGGGCGCGGCCGGACGGGGCGCCGGAATGGCGGCGGGCGGGCGCGGCGGGGCTCGGTGCCGGTGTGCCGTCGGCGGGGTATTCGGTGCCACCTCGCAGGTGGCGTCCGGCATGAGTGCCGGAATGGCGGCGGGCGGGGGACGCCCGTCGGTGCCGATGCGGCGCCCGTGGGGGCGGCTGTCGCGCAGGCGGGCCTGACGGCGGTTCGGGTGCGGGTGACTCGGATGCGTGTGAGCAGGGTTGCCGCCTGTGTCCGCCGGGTGGCGGGCCAGCAGGCGCGCCAGGCACGCGGCCCGCGCGCGAGCGGGAGTGGCCCGGCGGCGCTCCTTTCGGGAGCCGGACGCGCTCGGCGTACGGGTGTAGGGAGGGGCGCGTGCCGGCCGTACTGCGGGTGCCGGGCGAGCAGGCGTGCCGACCGCACTGGGGAGTGCCGGGCGTGCCGGGCGAGCAGGCGTGCCAGCCGTACGGGGCGTGCCGGGTGGGCGGCGTGACGGGCGTGACGGGTGGGCGGTTACGCGCGGGACCGGTGGGCGACGTACGCCAGTGTCCCCAGGAGCAGCCGGGCCGCCGGTGGCCTCGTGGCCGAGTCCAGGGCCGGGGGCCGCAGCCAGCGCACCGGCCCTCGGCCGCCGCGGTCGGAGGGCGGGGCGGTGATGTACGTACCCGGGCCGAGGCCGCGCAGGTCGAGGGCGGACGGGTCGTCCCAGCCCATGCGGTACAGCATCCGGGGCAACTCGGCGGCGGCGCCCGGCGCGACGAAGAAGTGGGCGCGGCCCTGCGGCGTCGCCGCGACCGGGCCCAGCGGCAGGCCCATGCGCTCCAGCCGGGACAGCGCCCGCAGGCCGGCGGGCTCGGCCACCTCGATCACGTCGAAGGTCCGCCCGACCGCCAGCATCACCGCGGCGCCCGGATACCGCCCCCACGCCTCACTCGCCTCGTCGAGCCTCGCCCCGGCGGGCACCTCGGGCGCGAAGTCCAGAGGATGCGCGCCCGGCGCCGGACAGTCCGGCAGGCCGCACGAGCAGGCACCCGCGGCGGTCCGGGCGCCCGGCACCACGTCCCAGCCCCACAGCCCGGTGTACTCGGCCACGACGGTGCACTCCGAAGCGCGGCCGCGGCGGCGCGCGCCGGACCGGATCTCCCGCATGCCCCGACTGCTGCCGATACCGATCGTGAAGCCCATGCCCCCTCCAACGGGTCCGACCCAGCGGCGGTTACGCAGCGGACGTGAAACGTGACTCTCCGCTTCCAACTCCCCAGTCCGATGCCGTTCAGACAGCGTCCGGAAGCACTCCGGGTGGTGTGTCCGACCGCGCACGCCCCGGTGCGCACCGTTGCACCGACTCCCGGCTGGCCTATGTCAAGTGAATCGCGTCCCGGCCACCGTGAGTTCATTCGAAGGGGTGGCGAATGGTGGCGATTCCGCAATCGCCATGGCTGAACGAGTGATCGCGGGACTACTTTGTGTGCATGGAGCCTTGGGGCACATGCACTTGTGGGTATGCCGGAGGCAACCCGGTCCTCCGTGCGAAGGGTGTCAACCACCGGACGGCGGGCCGCAACCACCGGCATTCTGATAGGGCTTGGCGCACTCGGCGACAGGTGGTCTCAGGGATGGGGGCGTTCCAGTGAGTGGCAACGGCGGAAGCGGTACGAGCGCGGGGAGCGCGTCGCACGCTGACAAGCGCCCGAACGAGCTGCTCACCTCCTGGTTCGCCCGCAGCGGCTGGTCCAAGGGTGAGCTGGCCCGCCAGGTCAACCGCCGGGCCCGCCAGCTGGGCGCCAACCACATCTCCACCGACACCTCACGCGTGCGCCGCTGGCTCGACGGGGAGAACCCGCGCGAGCCGATCCCGCGGATCCTGTCCGAGCTGTTCTCCGAGCGTTTCGGCGTCGCCGTCTCCGTCGAGGACCTGGGCCTGCGTTCCACCCGCCCCACGCCCTCCGCGACCGGCGTCGACCTCCCCTGGACGGGCCCGCAGACCGTGGCCCTGCTCAGCGAGTTCTCGCGCAGCGACCTCATGCTGGCGCGGCGCGGCTTCCTCGGGAGCTCGCTGGCCCTCTCCGCGGGCCCGTCCCTCATCGAACCCATGCAGCGCTGGCTCGTCCCCACGCCCTCCGCCGGCCCGTCGGCGGAGGGCGAGTCCGCCGCCCCCGCCTCCCGCGCGCGCGGCCGACTGTCCAGGCCGGAGCTCGACCTGCTGGAGTCCACGGCCGTGATGTTCCGCCGCTGGGACGCCCAGTGCGGCGGCGGTCTGCGCCGCAAGGCCGTGGTCGGCCAGCTGCACGAGGTCACCGACCTGCTCCAGGAACCCCAGACGGAGACCACCCGCGCCAAGCTCTTCAAGGTCGCCGCCGAGCTGGCCGAGCTGGCCGGCTGGATGTCGTACGACGTGGGGCTCCAGCCCACCGCCCAGAAGTACTTCGTGCTCGCCCTGCACGCCGCCAAGGAGGCGGGGGACCGGCCGCTGGGCTCGTACATCCTCTCCAGCATGAGCCGCCAGATGATCCACCTCGGCCGGCCCGACGACGCCCTGGAGCTGATCCACCTCGCGCAGTACGGCAGCCGCGACTGCGCCGGCCCCCGCACCCAGTCGATGCTGTACGCGATGGAGGCCCGCGCCTACGCCAACATGGGGCAGCCCGGCCGCACCAAACGCGCGGTGCGGATGGCGGAGGACATCTTCGCCGAGGCCGACGAGTGGGACGAGCCGGACCCCGACTGGATCCGCTTCTTCTCCGAGGCCGAGCTGTACGGCGAGAACAGCCACTCCTTCCGCGACCTCGCCTACGTGGCCGGCCGCAGCCCCGCCTACGCCTCCCTCGCCGACCCGCTGATGCGCCGGGCCGTGGAGCTGTTCGCCAAGGACGAGGAGCACCAGCGTTCCTACGCGCTCAACCTGATCGGCATGGCCACCGTGCACCTGCTGCGCCGCGAACCCGAGGAGAGCGCCGTCCTGGCCAAGGAGGCCATGGGCATCGCCAAGAAGGTCCGATCCGAACGCGTCAACACCCGCATCCGCAAGACCGTCGACACGGCCGTACGCGATTTCGGCGACCTCGGCGAGGTCGTCGACCTCACCGAACGGCTCGCCGTCGAGCTGCCGGAGACCGCCGAAGCGGTCTGAACCCCCACCAGCCCCGGCCGCGGCCGGCCCTCCCGAACTGCCCGACTCGGCTCCCCCATGCCAGGTCATTCGGAGGCCGCCGCGGCCGGTTCGCGTCCCGGTGCGGACCGTCCCGGCACCACGCGACCCCATCCGTCCGCACCCGGCCGTTCACCCACGCGTAACACGTACCGCGCCTTCGTCACGGCGGCGAAACAACGAGGGGCCTCCACCGAAACCGCGCTGCGCCAATCTCATGGCGCATAACCGGCCCACCCCTCACCGCCCGCCCAGGCTTCGCCCGCACGGGGCCGTACCAACGACGAGGAGACGCCGATGGCTCCAGCCATCACGCTCGCGGCAGAGACCGAGCTCTCCGCAGCCAACACCGGCTTCATGCTCATCTGCTCCGCCCTGGTGATGCTCATGACGCCCGCCCTGGCCTTCTTCTACGGAGGCATGGTCCGTGTCAAAAGCACCCTGAACATGCTGATGATGAGCTTCATCAGCCTCGGCATCGTCACCGTCCTGTGGGTGCTCTACGGCTTCTCCATGGCGTTCGGCACCGACTCCGGCAGCCTCGTCGGCTGGAACTCCGACTGGGTGGGCCTGAGCAACATCGGCCTGACCGAGCTGTGGGACGGCTACACCATCCCCGTCTTCGTGTTCCTGGTCTTCCAGCTGATGTTCGCCGTCCTCACCCCGGCCCTGATCAGCGGCGCCCTCGCGGACCGCGTGAAGTTCACGGCCTGGGCGCTGTTCATCGCCCTGTGGGTCACGATCGTCTACTTCCCCGTCGCCCACTGGGTCTGGGGCGCCGGCGGCTGGGCCTTCGAACTGGGCGTGATCGACTTCGCGGGCGGCACGGCCGTGCACATCAACGCCGGTGCCGCCGCGCTCGGCGTGATCCTCGTCATCGGCAAGCGGGTCGGCTTCAAGAAGGACCCGATGCGCCCGCACAGCCTGCCGCTGGTCATGCTCGGCGCCGGACTGCTCTGGTTCGGCTGGTTCGGCTTCAACGCCGGTTCGTGGCTCGGCAACGACGACGGCGTCGGCGCGCTGATGTTCGTCAACACCCAGGTCGCCACCGGCGCCGCCGTCCTCGGCTGGCTCGCCTACGAGAAGATCCGGCACGGCGCCTTCACCACCCTGGGCGCGGCCTCCGGCGCCGTCTCCGGCCTGGTCGCCATCACCCCGGCCGGCGGCGCCGTCTCCCCGCTCGGCGCGATCGCCGTCGGCCTGATCGCCGGCGTGGTGTGCGCCATGGCCGTCGGACTGAAGTACAGGTTCGGCTACGACGACTCCCTCGACGTGGTCGGCGTCCACATGGTCGGCGGCATCCTCGGCTCGCTGCTCGTCGGCCTCTTCGCCAGCGGCAAGGGCCAGTCCGACGCCCAGGGCCTCTTCTACGGCGGCGGTCTCGACCAGTTCTGGAAGCAGTGCGCGGGCGTCTTCGGCGTCCTCGCCTACTCCCTGGTCGTCTCCGCGGTCCTCGCCTTCCTGCTGGACAGGACGATCGGCATGCGAGTGTCGGAGGACGTCGAGGTGGCCGGCATCGACCAGGCCGAGCACGCCGAGACCGCATACGACTTCAGCGGCGCCGGGGGCGGCGCCGCCCGGACGACCGCCACGCCGGCCGCCTCCACGGCCGGGTCGGCCCCGAGCAAGAAGGTGGACGCATGAAGCTCATCACCGCCGTCGTCAAGCCGCACCGGCTCGACGAGATCAAGGAGGCCCTCCAGGCCTTCGGGGTCCACGGCCTGACCGTCACCGAGGCCAGCGGCTACGGCCGCCAGCGCGGACACACCGAGGTCTACCGGGGTGCCGAGTACACCGTCGACCTGGTGCCCAAGATCCGCATCGAGGTCCTGGTCGAGGACGACGACGCCGAGCAGCTGATCGACGTCGTCGTCAAGGCGGCCCGCACCGGCAAGATCGGCGACGGCAAGGTCTGGGCGGTCCCGGTCGACACGGCCGTACGGGTCAGGACCGGCGAGCGCGGACCCGACGCGCTCTGACACCACCGAAGAACAGGAGTCGCCGGGTGACGCGTACGGACGTGACCGAAGAAACAGAAGGCTCGGAACCCGGCGGCTACGCGGCGGCCCGGCTGCGCCTCCTCACCGAGGGGGCGCGGTCCGGGCCGCCGCGCCGCAGGGCGCTGGCCGAACTGACGGACGACTGGCTGGCGGGCCTCTTCGGCTCCGCCACCGGCGGACACACGGGCGTCTCGCTCGTCGCCGTCGGCGGCTACGGGCGCGGCGAGCTGTCCCCGCGCAGCGACCTGGACCTGCTCCTGCTGCACGACGGCCGCGACGACAAGGCCGTCGCCGCACTCGCCGACCGCCTCTGGTACCCGGTCTGGGACCTGGGCCTCGACCTCGACCACTCCGTACGCACCCCGCAGCAGGCCCGCAAGACCGCGGGCGAGGACCTGAAGGTCCAGCTCGGACTCCTGGACGCCCGCCACCTCGCCGGAGATCTCGGCCTGACCTCCGCCCTGCGCACCGCCGTCCTCGCCGACTGGCGCAACCAGGCCCCCAAACGCCTCCCCGAACTCCGGGACCTGTGCGCCGAGCGCGCCGAACGCCAGGGCGAGCTGCGCTTCCTCCTGGAACCCGATCTCAAGGAGGCCAGGGGCGGCCTGCGCGACGCCACCGCCCTGCGCGCCGTCGCCGCGTCCTGGCTCGCCGACGCCCCGCGCGAGGGCCTCGCCGACGCCCGGCGCCGGCTGCTCGACGTGCGCGACGCCCTCCACCTGGCGACGGGCCGGGCCACCGACCGGCTGGCCCTGCAGGAACAGGACGAGGTGGCGGCCGCCCTGGGCCTGCTGGACGGCGACGCCCTGCTGCGGCAGGTGTACGAGGCGGCCCGCGTCATCTCCTACGCGGGCGACGTCACCTGGCGCGAAGTGGGGCGCGTGCTGCGCTCGCGGTCGGTACGGCCGAGGCTGCGCGCCATGATGAGCGGAAGGAACGGCGGAAAACCGGCCGCCGAACGCTCCCCGCTCGCCGAGGGCGTCGTGGAGCAGGACGGCGAGGTGGTGCTCGCCCGCACCGCGCGCCCCGAGCGCGATCCCGTACTCCCGCTGCGCGCCGCGGCCGCCGCCGCGCAGGCCGGCCTCCCGCTCTCCCTGCACGCCGTACGGCGCCTGGCGGCCACCGCGCGTCCCCTGCCCACGCCCTGGCCCGCCGAGGCGCGTGAGCAACTGGTGACCCTGCTCGGTTCGGGGCGCCCCACGGTGCAGGTCTGGGAGGCGCTGGAGGCCGAGGGCCTGGTCACGCGGCTGCTGCCCGACTGGGAGCGGGTCCGCTGCCGTCCGCAGCGCAACGCCGTGCACCTGTGGACCGTCGACCGGCACCTGATCGAGACGGCCGTCCGCGCCGCCGGGTTCACCCGCCGGGTGCACCGCCCCGACCTGCTCCTGGTCGCCGCGCTGCTGCACGACATCGGCAAGGGCTGGCCCGGCGACCACTCCGTGGCCGGCGAGACCATCGCCCGGGACGTCGCCGCCCGCATCGGCTTCGACCGCGCGGACGCGGCCGTCCTCGCCACCCTCGTACGCCACCACCTCCTGCTCGTGGAGACCGCAACCCGGCGCGACCTCGACGACCCGGCCACCGTGCGCTCCGTCGCCGCCGCGGTCGGCACGGAGCGCACGCTGGAACTGCTGCACGCCCTGACCGAGGCGGACGCACTGGCCACCGGGCCGGCCGCCTGGTCGTCCTGGCGCGGGTCCCTCGTCGCCGACCTCGTGAAACGGGTCGCCGGGGTGCTGGCCGGGGAGCCGGCGGCCGAGGCCGAGGCCGCCGCGCCCACCGCCGAGCACGAGCGGCTCGCGGTCGAGGCCTTCCGCACCGGCGGTCCGGTCCTGGCGCTGCGCGCCCAGACCGAGCCGCCGGCCGATCCGGCCCAACCGTCCGATCTGTCCGATCCATCCGGTCCGGCGGACGCGTCCGGGCGCGGACCGGGCGATCCCGGGGCGGTCGATCCGGCCGGCACCGTTTCCGAGCCGCTCGGCGTGGAGCTGCTGATCGCCGTACCCGACCAGGCGGGGGTGCTCCCCGCGGTGGCCGGCGTCCTGGCCCTGCACCGCCTGACCGTCCGCACGGCGGAGCTGCGGTCCCTTCCGCTGCCGGACGGTGTCGACGGCTCCGTCCTGCTCCTCGACTGGCGGGTCGCCGCCCAGTACGGCTCCCTGCCCCAGGCCGCCCGGCTCCGTGCAGACCTGGTCAGGGCCCTGGACGGCACGCTGGACATCGCCGGACGCCTGGCCGAACGGGACGCCGCCCATCCCCGGCGCCGGGGCGTGGAGCCGCCCCCGCCCCGCGTGACCGTCGCCCCGGCCGCCTCCCGGTTGGCCACGGTGATCGAGGTCCGCGCCCAGGACGCGCCGGGGCTGCTGTTCCGGCTGGGGCGCGCACTGGAGGCGGCCGGGGTGCGGGTGCGGAGCGCGCACGTGTCGACGCTGGGGGCGAACGCGGTGGACGCGTTCTATGTGACGCGGGGCGAGGGGGTGCCGTTGCCGGGGGAGGAGGCGGCCTCCGTCGCGCGGGAGGTGGAGGAGTCGCTGCGGGGGTGACCGCGAGCCGACGCCCTGCCCCGTACCCGCGAGCCGACGTTCCGTACCCGCGGGGCGTCGGTCCTCGTCCGCTCTCTGCCGCGGGCAGGGACGATTTGCTTGCCGGGCCGGATACCCTGGAGGGC
Organism: Streptomyces sp. KPB2; assembly: GCF_003950055.1. NCBI lineage: Bacteria > Bacillati > Actinomycetota > Actinomycetes > Kitasatosporales > Streptomycetaceae > Streptomyces > Streptomyces sp. KPB2. The sequence continues at coordinate 2,360,773 of NZ_CP034353.1, read as the reverse complement.
GACCCACACCAACGCCGACGCGAGGACCTACGCCGCCGTGTTCGATACTCTCTCCGACCGCCTGTCAGCCACCTTCAAATCCCTCCGGGGCAAAGGACGGCTGACCGAGGCGGACATCGACGCCACGGCCCGCGAGATCCGCATCGCGCTCCTCGAGGCCGACGTGGCACTGCCCGTCGTGCGCGCCTTCATCAAGAAGGTCAAGGAGCGTTCCCTGGGCGCCGAGGTCTCCAAGGCGCTCAACCCCGCCCAGCAGGTCCTCAAGATCGTCAACGAGGAGCTGGTCGGCATCCTCGGCGGCGAGACCCGCCGGCTGCGCTTCGCCAAGCAGCCGCCGACCGTGATCATGCTGGCGGGTCTGCAGGGTGCCGGTAAGACCACCCTCGCGGGCAAGCTCGGCCGCTGGCTCAAGGAGCAGGGCCACTCGCCGCTCCTGGTCGCCTGTGACCTTCAGCGCCCCAACGCCGTCAACCAGCTGAGCGTCGTCGCCGAGCGCGCCGGTGTCGCGGTCTACGCCCCCGAGCCGGGCAACGGCGTGGGCGACCCGGTCAAGGTCGCCAAGGACTCCATCGAGTTCGCCAGGACCAAGGTCCACGACCTGGTCATCGTCGACACCGCCGGCCGCCTGGGCATCGACCAGGAGCTGATGCAGCAGGCCGCGGACATCCGTGACGCGGTGTCGCCGGACGAGATCCTCTTCGTCGTCGACGCGATGATCGGTCAGGACGCGGTCAACACCGCCGAGGCCTTCCGCGACGGCGTCGGCTTCGACGGCGTCGTGCTCTCCAAGCTCGACGGCGACGCCCGCGGTGGTGCGGCCCTGTCGATCGCCTCGGTGACCGGCAAGCCGATCATGTTCGCCTCGAACGGCGAGAAGCTCGAGGACTTCGACGCCTTCCACCCGGACCGGATGGCCTCCCGCATCCTCGACATGGGTGACCTGCTCACCCTGATCGAGCAGGCGGAGAAGACGTTCAGCCAGGAAGAGGCCGAGAAGATGGCCTCCAAGCTGGCGTCCAAGAAGGGCCAGGACTTCACCCTGGACGACTTCCTGGCCCAGATGGAGCAGGTCCGGAAGATGGGCAGCATCTCGAAGCTGCTCGGGATGCTTCCCGGCATGGGCCAGATGAAGGACCAGATCAACAACCTCGACGAGCGCGACGTCGACCGCACGGCCGCCATCATCAAGTCGATGACCCCGGCCGAGCGTCAGGAGCCGACGATCATCAACGGCTCGCGCCGCGCCCGTATCGCCAAGGGTTCCGGCGTCGAGGTCAGCGCCGTCAAATCACTCGTCGAGCGGTTCTTCGAGGCCCGCAAGATGATGTCCCGCATGGCCCAGGGCGGCGGCATGCCCGGGATGCCGGGGATGCCCGGCATGGGCGGCGGGCCCGGCCGGCAGAAGAAGCAGCAGAAGAAGGCCAAGGGCAAGCAGCGCTCCGGAAACCCGATGAAGCGCAAGCAGCAGGAGCAGGAGGAGGCCGCCCGCCGGGCCGCCGCCGCGCAGGGCGGCGGTGCCCTCGGGCTGCCGCAGCAGGGCGGTCAGGACTTCGAGCTGCCCGACGAGTTCAAGAAGTTCATGGGCTGACGGCCCTTCTCGTACCGCACCACCGGGGCGGCCCTTCGATCGAGGGGCCGCCCCGACGGGTTACTTCTGCGGGAACTTCCAGACGTAGGGCTCGCCGTCCTCCTCGGACCAGTGCACCTCTACGCTGGCGGCGCCCGCGGGAATCACGTAGGTCTCGCAGAAGACGTGGCTCTCGCCCTGCTTCCAGCTCTCGACGTCGTACGGGTCCTCGCAGCCCGGCGCGTCCTCGGAGGCGCCGATGAGGACGCCGCCGCGCTGTCCGTCGGCGAAGACCGTGGCGCCGTCGTGCACGTCGGAGCCCTCGGTCAGCGCGGGGCCGCTCTTGTGCGTGTACTTGATGTGCGCGGTGGCCAGCACCTTGCCCTTGGCGTCCGCGGCGTCCGCCACCGCCTTCGCGGCCTCCGCCTCGGTGCCGACGTCGACCTTCTGGGCCAGGACCTCGTACGTGACCTCGCCGGGGTCCTCCGCGACCTTCCCCGTCGCGCTCTCGCCCGTCGCCATGTCGCCGCCCGACGCGGGCTGGGACGGCGACGGCGAGGCCTCGGTGGTCGCCGGGCTCTTCGCGTCGGCGTCGGTGTCGTCGCCGCCCCCGCAGGCGGTGAGGGCCAGGGCGAGGACGGTGACCGGCGCGGCGAGGCGCAGTGCGGTCTTGCGGTGCGGCACTACAGGCTCCTGTATGCAGATGTGTCTGTTCCCCCGAACGGTGGATCAGCGTAGAGGCCCAAGATCCACCAGGGGAAACCGCGGAAGCCCCGGCCCGGCTTCTTCACACCATTCACACCCGCACCGGAAGAAGTGCGTCACGAACCGATCGCGTACCGCGCACATCCGATCGGAAGCGGCCGTCAAGGCACCCGGGCGATCAGGTAGCGGAACACGTTCGGCATCCACACGGTCCCGTCCGGCCGCTGGTGGGGATGGAGGGCCTCCGTCAGCTCCTTGTCCACCTGTTCCGGGTCGGTCGCCTCGACCGCCGCGTCGAACAGCCCGGTGGACAGCAGCCCCCGCACCGCGCTGCCGGTGTCGGCGTAGCCGAACGGGCACGCCACTCGTCCCGAGCCGTCCGGCCGGAGCCCGGCCCGCTGGGCGACCTCCTCCAGGTCGTCACGCAGGGCGGGGCGCCAGCTGCCGGCAGCGCGCAGCGGGTCGGAGAGCTTGGCGGCCACCCGCAGCACCGACGTCGTGGCGCACCGCTCGGGCGGCCCCCAGCCGGCCAGCACCACGGCCGCGCCCCGCGCGGCGAGCGGCGTCGCCCGGGCGAGCAGTGCGCCGAGCCCTTCCGCGTCGCCGGCAAGGCACCCGGTGGGCTCGAAGGCGGTCACCAGGGTGAACGCCGGTGCCGTCGGGTCCGCCGCGTTCTCGGGTGGGCCGTCGATGATCCTCGGTGCGCCGGCACGCGCGCGCGTGCCGCCCGTTCCGGGGGTCCGCGGCCCCTCGTACGCCTCCGGTTCCTCGGGCACCCCGGTCGCCAGGCGTCGGCGGGCCAGGGCCAGGAGTTCCGGGGAGCGGGAGTCGACCCCGGTCACCGCGGCGCCGCGCGCGGCCGCCATCAGCAGCGCGAGACCGGAACCGCAGCCCAAGCCCAGCATGCGCGTGTCGCCGCCCACGTCCAGTCGCTCGTAGACGGCCTCGTAGAGCGGTACGAGCATCCGCTCCTGTATCTCGGACCAGTCACGCGCGCGTGCACGCGGGTCCACGTGAGGTGCCGCCCCCGCGTGAGACGAGTGCTGCCGCACGAGCGTAGGTGTCATAGGAAAGCGCCCCAATCGCCGAGTGTTGCCGCCGTGCCCGATTCCATGGCCCCCGTGCAGTGCGCTCGCACTCCCCCCGTATGCCAGGTAACTCCGGGCTCGCCGTGGCGTCCAGTGGTAGCGGGGCCCGGTTTGCCCGATCCCCGGCACCCTGGCGAGATTTCACTTCCCGGCAATGTGGGCCTGGCCGCGTGGTACCCGGGGTAGCCCCGTCCGGTGCCCTTGGCCGGATGGCCGGATCGTTTCGCCCGGCGATGACCGTGGGTGGCCGCGGCGCCGAGGGGGCGGTTCCGGCCAAGGTCGGCCGGTCCGGCGGCCACCGCGCGGGGCCCGGACGCGCCGGGAGGCGGGGCGGTGCCGCACGCGGGCGGGGCACCGGGTAACGTCGCTTCCGCCGACGCGCCCACTCGGACGGCGCTCCTCCGGCGCGACAGCGGCCGAAACGCCCCTTGCGCCCGCGCGGGTCGCCCGCACTCCGGCGCGTGGACGGCTGCTACACGCCGGCGCGTACGTCGGACTACGCACCAGCTTGGTACGAGCTGTGCGGCTTCTCCGCAGATCAGCGCACCCGCCCTCGTCGGGACGCATCAGCGGCAACTGACTGGTACGTGCAAATTATTTGGGATGCCCCGGAATAGGAACACAGCGGCACCCCGGCTCGTTGTCATTACGTGAGCACGACACCACCTGTTCTCGCCGCAGAGCTGGCGCAGGCGTGGGCCGACATTCAGCGGCACCACACCGAGCTGCCCGATCTTGCCGCGCCCGAGTCCCTGATCGGAGAGTCGTCGTCCGCCTGCGGGCACGAGCTCTCCTTCGAGCGACTGCTTCACGAGGCAGTCCACGGCATCGCCGCCGCGCGCGGAGTACGCGACACCTCCCGCGCGGGGCGCTACCACAACCGTCGATTCCTCGCGATCGCCGAGGAGCTGGGCCTGGACCACCCCGAGGAGCCGCATCCCAGCAGTGGCTTCTCGCTGGTCACGCTCACCCCCGAGGCGAAGCGCCGCTACCGCCCGACGATCGAACGCCTCCAGCGCGCGCTGAAGGCCCACACCGCCGCCACCGCGACCGACACGGCCCGCAGCTTCCGCGGTCCGGCCGCCCGCCACGGCTCCTCCGGGGGAGGGGTGCGCGTGAAGGCCGTCTGCGACTGCGGGCGCAACGTGCGCGTCGTCCCGTCGGTGCTGGCCCAGGCCCCGATCATGTGCGGCGGCTGCGGCAAGCCGTTCCGCATCCCGGAGGTGGTCGGTGCGGGAGTGAGCTGACGGTCCGGCTGCTCGTGGCAGCCGGACCGGGGCCGGGGCCCGTCGCCGTCCGGAGCCGAGTGGTCCGCCCGCGTGGCGGATCCGGTGCCCTCGGTCCGGCGGGCCCGGCCGCGTGTGGCACAATGGCTAGCTGTACTCGACAGTCGCACAGGACCCCTCTCTCCTCCGGCTGACGCGTCCATCGGGCACTCGGGTACCGCAACCCCACGCGGCTCTCTCGCCGTGCCCACCCACGTCAAAACCAGGAGAACCCACTCCCGTGGCAGTCAAGATCAAGCTGAAGCGTCTGGGCAAGATCCGTTCGCCTCACTACCGCATCGTCGTCGCCGACTCCCGTACCCGCCGTGACGGCCGGGCCATCGAGGAGATCGGCAAGTACCACCCGACGTACAACCCGTCGGTGATGGAGGTCGACGCCGAGCGTGTGGCGTACTGGCTCGGTGTCGGCGCGCAGCCGACCGAGCCCGTGCTCGCCATCCTGAAGAAGACCGGCGACTGGCAGAAGTTCAAGGGCGAGCCCGCCCCGGCTCCGCTGCTGCAGCCGGCCGAGAAGGCGGCCCGCCCGTCCTTCGAGGCGATCGGTGGCGAGGACGAGGGCAAGGGTGAGGCGATCACCCAGAAGAAGAAGGCCGACAAGAAGGACGAGGCCGCCGCCGACTCCTCCGCGTCCGAGGCCTGAGCATGCTCGAGGAGGCTCTCGAGCACCTCGTGAAGGGCATCGTCGACAACCCTGACGATGTGCAGGTCGCCTCGCGCAACCTGCGCCGCGGACGGGTGCTCGAGGTCCGGGTCCACCCCGACGACCTCGGCAAGGTGATCGGCCGCAACGGCCGCACCGCACGCGCCCTGCGTACCGTCGTGGGCGCCATCGGCGGTCGCGGTGTCCGCGTCGACCTCGTCGACGTGGACCACGTCCGCTGACGCCAATCGCAGCACCGGCTCGGGCCGGGGAAGGCCACTGGGCCGTCCCCGGCCCGCAGTCGTATGAGCCCGTCGTGCGGGCTCGTCGCAGTTCCGACAGGAGATCAAGCACAGTGCAGCTGGTAGTCGCGCGCATCGGCCGCGCCCACGGGATCAAGGGCGAGGTGACCGTCGAGGTCCGCACGGACGAGCCGGAGCTGAGGCTCGGGCCCGGTGCCGTACTGGCCACCGACCCTGCCTCCGCCGGACCGCTCACCATCGAGACCGGCCGGGTGCACAGCGGCCGCCTCCTGCTGCGCTTCGCCGGCGTCCACGACCGCACCGGCGCCGAGGCGCTGCGCAACACCCTCCTGATCGCCGACGTCGACCCGGACGAGCGGCCCGAGGACGAGGACGAGTACTACGACCACCAGCTGATCGACCTCGACGTGGTGACCGCCGACGGCACCGAGGTCGGCCGCATCACCGAGATCTCCCACCTGCCCACGCAGGACCTGTTCGTGGTGGAGCGCCCCGACGGCAGCGAGGTCTACGTGCCGTTCGTCTCCGAGATCGTCACCGACATCGACCTCGACGAACAGCGGGCGGTCATCGACCCGCCGCCCGGCCTGATCGACGACCGGGCCGAGATCGCCTCCGCGCGGGACGCCGCTGCCGAGGACGGCGCTGCCGAGGACGCCGGGGACGAGGCGTAATGCGGCTCGACGTCGTCACGATCTTCCCCGAGTACCTGGAGCCGCTGAACGTCTCCCTCGTCGGCAAGGCACGCGCGCGTGGGCAGCTCGGCGTCCACGTGCACGACCTGCGCGAGTGGACGTACGACCGCCACAACACGGTCGACGACACCCCCTACGGCGGCGGCCCCGGCATGGTCATGAAGACCGAGCCGTGGGGCGACGCACTGGACGCCGTCCTGGCCGACGGCTACGAGAGCGGCTCCGGCGAACCGGCGCTGATCGTGCCCACGCCCAGCGGCCGGCCCTTCACCCAGGAACTCGCCGTCCACCTCTCCGAGCGGCCCTGGCTGATCTTCACCCCCGCCCGCTACGAGGGCATCGACCGCCGGGTCGTCGACGAGTACGCGACCCGGATGCCCGTGTACGAGGTGTCCATCGGCGACTACGTCCTGGCCGGCGGCGAGGCCGCCGTACTCGTCGTCACCGAGGCCGTGGCCCGGCTGCTGCCCGGCGTGCTCGGCAACGCCGAGTCCCACCGGGACGACTCCTTCGCCCCCGGCGCCATGGCCAACCTGCTGGAGGGGCCCGTTCACACCAAGCCGCCGCAGTGGCGCGGGCGCGGTATCCCGGACGTGCTGCTCAGCGGCCACCACGGGAAGATCGCCCGTTGGCGCCGCGACGAGGCCCTGCGCCGCACCACGGCCAACCGGCCCGACCTGATCGAGCGGTGCGAGCCCGCCGCCTTCGACAAGAAGGACCGCGAGATGCTCTCCATCCTGGGCTGGCAGCCGGATCCGGACGGGGAACCCTACGGCCGATTTTGGCGCAGGACCCCGGGCATGGAAGAATAGGCCGCTGTTGTGCGTCCGTCCGGAGCGCGCCCCTGCCACAGGGGGAGACGACGCCCGTCCCGACCCGCACGACCCTGATTCCGAAACACCTAGTTTCCGTCGATGACCTGTGGCATCGGCGAAGAAAGCAGACGAAATGTCTCACCTGCTCGACTCCGTCGACGCCGCGTCGCTGCGCAGCGACGTCCCGGCCTTCCGCCCCGGCGACACCGTCAACGTCCACGTGCGCGTCATCGAGGGCAACCGCTCCCGTGTGCAGCAGTTCAAGGGCGTCGTCATCCGCCGTCAGGGCGCCGGCGTGCGCGAGACCTTCACGGTCCGCAAGGTCTCCTTCTCCGTCGGCGTCGAGCGCACCTTCCCGGTGCACACCCCGATCGTCGAGAAGATCGAGCTCGTCACCAAGGGTGACGTCCGCCGCGCCAAGCTGTACTACCTGCGCGAGCTGCGCGGCAAGGCCGCGAAGATCAAGGAGAAGCGCGAGAGCTGAGCGCCCTCCGAGGTCCGTGCCGGGGCCGGATAGCATCTGGCCCCGATGGACACCGAAGCACAGCACACGGAGCGCGACCGCTCCTCCCGCCCCTCCGACTCCGAGCAGCCCTCGGATCCGGAAGGCCCGGAGGACCGGTCGCGTTCCGCGTTCGCGGGACGGATCACCGACTGGGTGCCGGGCGGCCGGATCACCGTGACCCTGCTGGTCCTCCTGCTGTTCCTGCTGCTGCTCAGCACCTTCGTGCTGCAGCCGTTCCAGATCCCGAGCGGATCGATGGAACGTGGATTGAGGATCGGTGACCGCGTTCTCGTAAACAAGTTGGCGTACCGTTTCGATGGCCGCCCGCAGCGGGGCGACATCGTCGTCTTCGACGGCACCGGGCTCTTCGGGCACGGCGACTACATCAAACGCGTTGTCGGTGTGGGCGGGGACCACGTGGTGTGCTGCGACGAGGAGGGGAGGATCCGGGTGAACGGCCAGTCGGTCGACGAGTCGGCCTTCCTCTACCCCGGCGACCGTCCGTCCACGGTCCCCTTCGACGTGGTCGTCCCCGACGGCACCCTCTTCGTGCTCGGCGACCACCGGGCCGACTCCAGCGACTCCCGCGACCACCTGGGCTCCCCGGGCGGCGGGATGGTCCCCCTGGACGAGGTGATCGGCCGCGCCGACTGGATCGTCTGGCCCTTCGGCCACGCCACCCACCTCGACCGTCCCGACGCCTACGCGCGCGTGCCGGACGCGGAGACAGGCGGCGGGGAGGCTTCCGGGGCCGGGGCAGGGTCCGCGGCTGGTGCTGGTGTCGGTGCTGGTGCGGCGCGCGCCAAGGACGCCGATGGGTAGCCGGGGCAAGCCGCGGGGAGCGCCCAGCAGCCCCACGGAGAACCTGCTGCCCACCGGTTCCAGGCGCACCACGGCGCCGTCCGGCGGCCGCTCGCGCGCCGAGCGCCGCAAGCTCCAGCGCAAGGTCAAACGGCGGCGCAGACGCGGCGCCGTCAAGGAGATCCCGCTCCTCGTCGGCGTCGCCGTCCTCATAGCGTTGGTACTGAAGACCTTCCTCGTCCAGGCCTTCGTGATCCCGTCGGGCTCCATGGAGCAGACCATCCGGATCGGCGACCGGGTCCTGGTCGACAAGCTCACCCCCTGGTTCGGCTCCGAGCCGCAGCGCGGGGACGTCGTCGTCTTCCGGGACCCCGGCGGCTGGCTCCAGGGCGAGCAGACCACCAAGAAGGACGACCCCGTCGTCGTCAAGCAGGTCAAGGAAGGCCTCGCCTTCATCGGGCTGCTGCCGTCCGACGACGAGAAGGACCTCATCAAACGGGTCGTCGGCGTGGGCGGGGACCACGTCAAGTGCTGCGACAAACAGGGCCGCGTCACCGTCAACGGCGTTCCCCTGAACGAGGACTACCTGTACCCCGGGGATGTGCCGTCCCGGACGCCGTTCGACGTCACCGTCCCCGAGGGGCGGCTGTGGGTGATGGGCGACCACCGGTCCAACTCCGCCGACTCCCGCGTCCACCAGGAGACCGACTTCGGCACGGTGTCCCAGGACGAGGTGGTGGGCCGGGCCATGGTGATCGCATGGCCGTTCGGCCACTGGACCACCCTGGACGAACCGAAAACGTACGCTGCCGTGTCCGACTCGGCCTCCGGTTCGACCGCCGCTCCCGGGCTGTCGCATAGGGTTGCCCCCTACGATCCGAACGCGATGGTGGAACTCCCGACCCCTGCGGAACTCCCGCTCGTTATGGGAGTGGTGGGCCTGCGCCGTATCCGGGGCAGGCGGCGGCAGAGAGTGAGGAGTTGGCGTGGGGGATGTGGCGGTTGGCGCACGGTCCGGACACGACGGCGAGGAGAACCGCGGACGCCCCGAGGAGACGGCCGGCCCGGCGGCGGTCGGCGCCCCGGACTCCGGGTACGGCTCCGGAACCGAGGACGGCAGGGTGACGAACGGACAGAGCGGCCAGGACGGGCACAACGGCGGGACCGAGGAGGAGGGGGTCGGCGGGACGCCGCCCGCGACACCTCCCGCGGCCAAGAAGCAGCGCTCCTTCTGGAAGGAGCTGCCGATCCTGATCGGCATCGCGCTGGTGCTCGCCCTGCTGATCAAGACGTTCCTGGTGCAGGCGTTCTCGATCCCGTCCTCCTCGATGGAGAACACCCTGCAGATCGGTGACCGGGTCCTGGTCGACAAGCTGACCCCCTGGTTCGGATCCGAACCCGAGCGCGGTGAGGTCGTCGTCTTCCACGACCCGGCCGACTGGCTGGCGGGCGAGCCGACGCCCGACCCGAACGCGCTCCAGACCGTCCTCAGCTGGATCGGCCTGATGCCGTCCGCGGAGGAGAAGGACCTGATCAAGCGCGTCATCGGCGTCGCCGGCGACACGGTCGAGTGCAACAAGACCGGCCCGCTCAAGGTCAACGGCAAGGCGCTGAACGAGCCGTACGTCTACCCGGGCAACACGCCGTGCTCGGACGACGACCAGGGCGGCCGGTTCAAGGTCACGGTGCCCGAGGGCAAAATCTGGGTCATGGGCGACCACCGGCAGAACTCCCGGGACTCGCGCTACAACCAGTCGGACAAGAACGGCGGCATGGTCCCGGTGGACGAGGTCGTCGGCCGCGCCATCGTGGTCGCCTGGCCGATGGACCGCTGGAGCACCCTGCCGGTCCCGGACACCTTCGGCCAGGACGGCCTGCAGTCCCAGGCCCAGTCCTCGGCCGCCGCCGCGCTGTCGGTCGCTCCCCAGGGCCTGGCCCTGGCCGGCGTGGCCCCCTTCGTCTGGTGGCGCCGTCGCCGCACCGCCCCGGTCGAGACCCGCTGAGCCCACCGCAGCCCGCTGAGGTTCGAACAGCCCCCTTCCGGCCGTCTTCCGGTCGCCGGGAGGGGGCTGCCCCGTTGGCGTACCGCCGGGTAAGGTGCGGCTCCATGGGTGGCGAGAGCACGACACGTACGGTCCCGCGCGGCGGCGCGGCGAACAGGCGTCCGGCGGGCGGCCGGACCGGGCAGCGGCTGTCCGGCATCGCCGTGGCGCTGGGTCTGGTGCTGTTCCTCGGCGGGTTCGGCTGGGGCGCGGTGGTCTACCGGCCCTACACCGTGCCGACCAGCTCCATGACGCCGACCATCGACGCCGGTGACCGGGTGCTGGCGCAGCGCATCGACGGCGCCGACGTCCGCCGCGGCGACGTCGTCGTGTTCAACGACGCGTCCTGGGCCAACGCGCCCATGGTCAAGCGGGTCGTCGCCGTCGGCGGGGACACCGTCTCCTGCTGTCAGAAGGGCAGGCTGAAGGTCAACGGCAAGGTGATCGACGAGCCGTACCTGCCCGCCGGCACCCCGGCCGAGATCAGCGACTTCCAGACGGTGAAGGTCCCGGAGGGCCGCCTGTTCCTCCTCGGCGACGAGCGCGACAACTCCGTGGACTCCACCGCCCACCTCACCGACGCGGCCCGCGGCACCGTGTCGCGCGGCGCCGTGGACGCCCGCGTGGACGCCGTGGCCTGGCCGATGAACGGCATGCTGGAGCGGCCGACCGGCTTCGAGACGCTGGGCGACCTGTCCTCGCCGGGCCCGCTGCGGACGGTCGTTGTGCTGGTGATCGCCGGGGCGGTGCTGATCCTGGGCGGCGCGGCCTACGGTCCGCTCGCCAAGCGGGCCGGGGCCTCCCGCGCCCGAAGGGGAGCGGAGCCCACCGGTGCCCGCTGAGGAGACCCCGGCGGCACCGGACACCTACGAGGGCGGACTGCGCCGGGTCGCCCGGGTCGTGCTGCTCGACCCAGACGACCGCATCCTGCTTCTGCACGGGCACGAACCGGACGACCCCGCCGACGACTGGTGGTTCACGCCCGGCGGAGGTGTGGAGGGCGACGAGACCCGTGCCGAGGCCGCCCGGCGCGAGCTTCGGGAGGAGACCGGCATCACCGACGTCGAACTCGGCCCGGTGCTGTGGCGGCGCAGGTGTTCCTTCCCCTTCGCGGGTCGCCGCTGGGACCAGGACGAGTGGTACTACCTGGCCCGCGCCGCCCGGACCGCCGCCGAGGCGGTCGGCCCCGGCCTCACCGAACTGGAGCGGCGCAGCGTCGCCGGAGCGCGCTGGTGGACGTGTGAGGAACTGACCCGGGCACATGAGACGGTGTATCCGACCAGACTCGCCGAGCTGCTGCGCACGCTGCTCGACGAAGGTCCCCCGGCCGGCCCGGTGACCCTGGACACCGAAATCGTCTAGGGGCGCACGGGACTGGCGCACAATGGGGGGACCGCACGGCTGAAGGGGAACATGCCATGAGCGCCGAGGACCTCGAGAAGTACGAGACCGAGATGGAGCTCAAGCTCTACCGGGAGTACCGCGATGTCGTCGGTCTGTTCAAATATGTGATCGAGACCGAGCGGCGTTTTTACCTCACCAACGACTACGAGATGCAGGTGCACTCGGTCCAGGGCGAGGTGTTCTTCGAGGTCTCCATGGCTGATGCCTGGGTGTGGGACATGTACCGGCCCGCTCGGTTCGTCAAGCAGGTGCGAGTGTTGACGTTCAAGGACGTGAACATCGAGGAGTTGAACAAGAGCGACCTGGAGCTCCCGGGCGGGTGACGGAGTTTTCCACAACCGGTGAGTATTTCACCGTGAGTGACGGGATTCGCCCGTCTGCGTGATGGTTGGCGCCGGAGGTGGTGCCGACATGAACGCACGAGGTGCGATGGGCAGGTACGGCGAGACGCTCGCCGCCCGCCGGCTGACCGGGGCCGGAATGACCGTGCTGGAGCGCAACTGGCGCTGCGGCAGGACCGGCGAGATCGACATCGTGGCCCGGGACGGAGACGTCCTGGTCGTCTGCGAGGTCAAGACGCGCAGGGGCGGCTCCTTCGAGCACCCGATGGCCGCCGTGACCCCGGACAAGGCGGAGCGGCTGCGGCGGCTCGCGGAGCGCTGGATCCAGACCCACGGAGGGGCCGCGCCCGGCGGCGTGCGCATCGACCTGGTCGGCGTCCTCCTCCCGCAGCGCGGCGCCCCCGTGGTCGAGCACGCCCGGGGGGTGGCGTGATGGGGTTCGCGCGTACGTGCTCGGTGGCGCTCGTCGGCGTCGAGGGCGTGGTGGTGGAGGTCCAGGCCGACCTGGAGCCGGGCGTGGCCGCCTTCACGCTGGTGGGACTGCCGGACAAGAGCCTCACGGAGAGCCGGGACCGGGTGCGGGCGGCCGTGGTCAACTCGGGTGCGGAATGGCCGCAGAAGAAGCTGACCGTGGGACTCAGCCCGGCCTCGGTGCCCAAGAGCGGCAGCGGCTTCGACCTCGCCGTCGCCGCGAGCGTCCTGGGCGCCGCGGAGCGGATCGACCCGCGGGTGCTCGCCGACATCGTGATGATCGGAGAGCTGGGACTGGACGGCCGGGTGCGACCGGTGCGCGGCATCCTGCCGGCGGTCCTGGCCGCGGCCGAGGCCGGCTACGAACAGGTGGTCGTGCCGGAGTGCGCCGCGGCCGAGGCGTCCCTCGTCCCGGGGGTGTCGGTGCTCGGCGTGCGCAGCCTGCGCCAGCTGATCGCCGTCCTCGCCGACGAACCCGTGCCGGAGGAGGACCAGGAGCAGGCCCAGCAGGGCCGTCCCGACCCGCTCCTGGCCGGTCTGCGCATGCCCGGCACCGGCGCGGCCACCGGAATGCGCAGCATGGGAGCGGCCCAGCACGACCACGGCCACGACCTCGCCGACGTCGTCGGACAGGAGTCGGCGCGCACGGCGGTGGAGGTCGCCGCGGCCGGCCGCCACCATCTGTTCCTGGAAGGCCCGCCCGGCGCCGGCAAGACCATGCTCGCCGAACGGCTGCCCGCCATCCTGCCCCGGCTGTGCCGTGCGGAGTCCCTCGAGGTCACCGCCGTGCACTCCGTGGCGGGGCTGCTGCCGCCGGGCAAGCCGCTGATCGACGTGGCCCCCTACTGCGCTCCCCACCACTCCGCCACGATGCAGGCCCTCGTCGGCGGCGGCCCGGGCATCGCACGGCCGGGAGCCGTGTCGCTGGCACACCGAGGGGTCCTGTTCCTGGACGAGACGCCGGAGTTCAGCAGCCACGCGCTGGACGCGTTGCGTCAGCCGCTGGAGGCCGGGCACGTCGTCATCGCGCGCAGCGCGGGGGTGGTGCGCTTCCCGGCGCGGTTCCTGATGGTGCTCGCCGCCAATCCCTGCCCCTGCGGGCGGTTCTCGCAGACCGACGAGTTGTGCGAGTGCCCGCCCTCGGCGATCCGCCGCTACCAGGCCAGGCTGTCGGGGCCACTGCTCGACCGCGTCGACCTGCGGGTCGAGGTGGACCGGGTCACACGCAGCCAGCTGGCGGGCAACGGCCCCCGGGGCGACGCCACCGCGACGGTCGCCGACCGGGTGCGCGCGGCCCGGGAGCGGGCGGCCACCCGCCTCGCGGGCACCCCGTGGCGGTCGAACAGCGAGGTGCCCGGCAGGGAGCTGCGCAGCCGCTGGCGCGCCGCGCCCGGTGCGCTGGACGAGGCGGAGCGCAGTCTGGAACGCGGTGTCCTGACCGCCCGCGGACTCGACCGCGTCCTGCGCGTCGCCTGGACCGTCGCGGACCTCGTCGGTCACGACCGCCCCGGACCGAGGGACGTCGCCCTGGCCCTGCAACTGCGCACCGGGGTGCCGCGCGGCGTCCCGATGGCCCTGGGAGCACTGACATGAGCGAGGACACGGTGCCCCCGCAGAACGACGCCCTGTTCGCCGACGACGCCGCGTCTCTCGGCGGCGTTCCGCCCGCAGGGCACGCGCAGGAGTGGGACGAGGCACGGCGCGTTGCCCCACCGGGCGGCGACACGTCGGACGTTGGCGCCGCGGCCGGGCCGGACCTCACAGCTGGAAGGCACGGCCCGGCGGGGGAGCACGGGCCGACCGGAGCGGGCTGCGAGGTTGGAGAGTACGGCTCGGCCGCAGGGGACGGCTCGGACGGGCCGGACCTCGCGGGCGGGAAGCGCGTCGTCGTGGTGAGGCCCGGCCCGGCCGGGCCGGATCTCGCGGCAGGGAGGGAGAGCACTGTCGGGCACCGCGGCTCGGCGGGAAGGGACGGGAAGGCCGGGCCGGGCCTCGCGGCCGGTGGGGAAGGCGCGGGTGGAGACGGCGGCGCGGTCGGGAAGGGCAGCCCGGTCGGGGAGGAGGGCCCGGCGGGAGGAGGTGGCCGGGACGTACGGGGAGTCGCTGCCGGGGTCCGCGCCGTCGGCGGGCCAGGTGCTCCGGACTCGGGCACCTGCCCGGGCTGCGGTCCGGACTCGGGCGGGGCCTGGAGCGACGGGCCGGCGGATGCCGAGCTGCTCGGGCGGGTCTTCCTCGCCCGGGTTCTCGAGCCCGGGGACGAGGTCGGAGGGCGGTGGATGCGGGAGCGCGGTGTCGTGGAAGTGGTGCGGCGCCTGCGCGAGGGCGGACGCGCCCTGCCGGGAGCGAGCGAGAAGCGGTGGGCCGGCCTGTGTGCCCGGGCGGTCAAGGCCGACCCGCAGCGTGACCTGGCCGCCGCCCGGTCCGCGGGGGCGCGGTTCGTGATCCCCGGGACCGCCGAGTGGCCGGGGCAGCTCGACGACCTCGGTGACGCCCGCCCACTCGGGCTGTGGGTGCGCGGCGGGCCCAGTCTGCGCATGTGGGCGCTTCGGTCGGTCGCCGTCGTCGGTGCCCGCGCCTGCACCGAGTACGGCGCCCACATGGCCGCCACCCTCGCCGCCGGCCTGGCGGAGCGCGGCTGGGTCGTGGTGTCCGGCGGCGCCTACGGCGTCGACGGCGCCGCACACCGGGGCGCCCTCGGCGCCGGCGGCGCCACCGCGGCGGTCCTCGCCTGCGGCGTCGACCGCCCCTACCCTCCCGGACACACGGCACTGATCACCAGGATCGCCGAGCAGGGCCTGGTCGTCGGGGAGCTGCCACCGGGCGATCATCCGACGCCGAGCAGATTCGTCCTGCGCAACCGGGTCATCGCCGCGCTCACCCGGGGCACCGTGGTGGTCGAGGCCGCCTACCGCAGCGGTTCTCTGGTCACCGCCCGGGCGGCCCGGCGGCTGGGCCGGCACGTGATGGGCGTGCCCGGACCGGCGACCAGCGCGCTCTCCGCGGGGGTGCACGAGTTGCTGCGCGGCGACGCGGTGCTCGTCGGCGACGCCGCCGAGGTGGTCGAACTGGTCGGCGCCATGGGAGAGCTGCCGCCGGAGCGGCGCGGGCCGGTCCTGCCCACCGATCTCCTGGAGCCCCGGACCCGCCGCACACTGGCCGGGCTTCCCGGACGGGGAACGGCGACGGCGGCCGAGGTGGCACGCAGCGCCCAGACCACCGAGGACGACGCGACCGCGAGACTGTACGAGCTTCGAGCGCTTGGTTACGTCGAACGACACGGCGACGGCTGGAAGTTGACACGCCAGGCGATGATCTCGATTCGCGGCGGTCGCAACCCGTGCTGACGCACCGTGTTCGGCCGTCCGGGGGAAGCCCGACGCCCGTGGGGATTCCGGCAGTTGGGGTATTCGAGTGATCACTCAGAGCGATGGCGATCCCCCCGGTAGAGCGTCAGCGGAACGTATCTGCGTAGGGTCACCACCCGCTCCTTCGCACACCGCGACAGCTCAGTCACGCTACGCTCACGATGCCCCCACGCAGACGGCCGACAGCAGGTGACCACCAGAAAGCAGAGCGGCGGCCTCAAGCGCACGACATCACGGCAGAACGGCACTAGGCGACGAATGCCCCAGCACACCTCCGGGTCCGACCGGGCGGCGATCCCCCCAGCCGCCCGCGACGGTGGCAGCGTGCGACCGTCCGCCCCCTCGACGCTCGACGAGCTGTGGCGGTCGTACAAGGCGACCGGCGACGAGCGGCTGCGGGAACAGCTGATCCTGCACTACTCGCCCCTCGTGAAGTACGTGGCGGGCCGGGTCAGTGTGGGACTGCCGCCCAATGTCGAGCAGGCCGACTTCGTCTCCTCCGGAGTGTTCGGGCTGATCGACGCCATCGAGAAGTTCGACGTCGACCGCGAGATCAAGTTCGAGACGTACGCGATCACCCGGATCCGGGGCGCGATGATCGACGAACTGCGTGCGCTGGACTGGATCCCGCGGTCGGTGCGGCAGAAGGCGCGCAATGTGGAACGCGCGTACGCGACCCTGGAGGCACGGCTGCGCCGCACCCCGTCGGAGAGCGAGGTCGCCGTGGAGATGGGGATCGCCGTGGAGGACCTCCACGCGGTCTTCAGCCAGCTCTCGCTGGCCAACGTGGTGGCCCTGGAGGAGCTGCTGCACGCGGGTGGCGAGGGCGGCGACCGGCTGAGTCTGATGGACACGCTGGAGGACACCGCCGCCGACAATCCGGTGGAGGTCGCCGAGGACCGGGAGCTGCGACGGCTCCTGGCCCGCGCGATCAACACGCTGCCGGAGCGGGAGAAGACGGTCGTCACGCTGTACTACTACGAGGGCCTCACGCTCGCCGAGATCGGGAACGTGCTGGGCGTGACCGAGAGCAGGGTCAGCCAGATTCACACCAAGTCGGTGTTGCAACTGCGCGCCAAGCTTGCCGGTTTCGGCCGCTGACCTGGGCCTACGGCACGAGAACGCCCCGGCCGGCCCGCCCGTCGGTACGCGTCCGGCCGACGCGTGACTCCCGTCCGGGGGGCCGCGTCCGTAAAGTGGTGACGTGCCAAGGATTCGAGCGGCCTCCGTGGCCGAGCACCGGTCGATGCAGCGTGCCGCCCTGCTGGACGCGGCACGCTCCCTGTTGTCCGACGGCGGGACGGAGGCGCTGACCTTCCCCGCCCTCGCCGAACGCACGGGTCTCGCCCGGTCGTCCGTCTACGAGTACTTCCGGTCGCGGGCGGCCGTCGTCGAGGAACTGTGCGCCGTCGACTTCCCCGTCTGGGCCGCGGAGGTCGAGGCGGCCATGGAGCGCGAGACGGCTCCCGAGGCCAAGGTCGAGGCGTATGTGCGCACCCAGCTCGACCTGGTCGGGGACCGGCGGCACCGGGCCGTCGTGGCCATCTCCGCGAGCGAGCTGGACGCCGGCGCGCGGGAGAAGATCAGGGCCGCGCACGGCGGGCTGATCGCGATGATCGTCGAGGCGCTCGGCGAGCTGGGGCACGACCAGCCGCGACTGGCGGCGATGCTCCTCCAGGGCGTCGTGGACGCGGCCGTACGGCGGATCGAGCTGGGCGCGGCCGAGGAGCCGGCGGCGATCACGGAGGCGGCCGTCTCCATGGCGCTGCGGGGCGTACGGGGCTGACCTCCGCGCGGCCGGGCAACGGCACCCCCAGCACGGGCAGCAGCCTCGACGGACCGGCGTCCAGCAGCCACGGCGGGAGCAGGGACAGCGGGTTCAGGTAGACGTCACCCCGCAGCAGGCCCCAGTGCAGGCAGCCCGTGCAGTGCGAGCCCGCCGGCTGAACCCAGCCGAGCACCTCCCCGGCCGCCACCACGTCGCCCTCCTCCACCACCGCCTCGACCGGCGCGTACGTCGTCCGCAGGGGCGGATCACCCGTCCCCGCCAGCTCCAGCGAGACCACGCCCCGGCCCGCGACCGGCCCCGCGAACGACACCCGCCCCGCGGCCACCGCCCGCACCGGCGTCCCGCCCGCGGCGGCGAGGTCCACGCCGCGGTGGCCCGGTCCGTAGGGGGTCGCCGGGGGCTCCCAGCCCCGCAGGACCGCGGGCCGGACACCGACCGGCCAGTTGCGGGCCACAGCCGGTACCCCCGGATCGGGCACCCTCCGTGTGCCCTCCGGTGCCGCGCCCCTTGGTGCCTCGGCCGCCCCACGGCCCGACACGGCGGCCGCGACCGCCACCGCCCCCGCCGCCCTCGGAGTCCGACCCGGCGGCCCCGCGGCCAGTACGCCCAGTACGCACAGCACGCCCACTACGGCCAGGACGGTCATGACCGACATGACGGCCGGCGCGGCCGGCAGCACCGGCAGCCGGGTCCGTCCACGCACCCATCGCCTCGTTCGCATGCGTGCACCGTCCCGCACCGGGGCCGATCCCCGCCCGGCCCTGTGGACCGCGTACCGCTTGTGGACAGCCGCGTCACCCGGTACCCCGCGGGTCCCGTACACTTCTGGTGGCGATCCGGGTCACCGGGTCGACTTCGCACGCCCCGACACGAGGCCCGCACAGGTCCGTGTCAGCGCCCCTCGGTCCCTAGTGGCAGGCGCATCCGGGCGTCAGGCGCGGGAGCCGTCCGGCTCACGCGGCACAACCGAGAAACTCGAGGAGATACGGCCATGGCCGTCGTCACGATGCGGGAGCTGCTGGAAAGCGGCGTCCACTTCGGTCACCAGACCCGTCGTTGGAACCCGAAGATGAAGCGCTTCATCTTCACGGAGCGCAACGGCATCTACATCATCGACCTGCTCCAGTCGCTGTCGTACATCGACCGCGCCTACGAGTTCGTCAAGGAGACCGTCGCCCACGGCGGCACGGTCATGTTCGTCGGCACGAAGAAGCAGGCGCAGGAGGCCATCGCCGAGCAGGCCACCCGCGTCGGCATGCCCTACGTCAACCAGCGCTGGCTGGGCGGCATGCTCACCAACTTCTCGACCGTCTACAAGCGCCTGCAGCGCCTCAAGGAGCTCGAGCAGATCGACTTCGAGGACGTGGCCGCCTCCGGCCTCACCAAGAAGGAGCTGCTGGTCCTCTCCCGCGAGAAGGCCAAGCTGGAGAAGACCCTCGGCGGTATCCGCGAGATGTCCAAGGTGCCCAGCGCCGTCTGGATCGTGGACACCAAGAAGGAGCACATCGCGGTCGGCGAGGCCCGGAAGCTCAACATCCCGGTCGTCGCCATCCTCGACACCAACTGCGACCCCGACGAGGTCGACTACAAGATCCCGGGCAACGACGACGCGATCCGCTCCGTCACCCTGCTCACCCGCGTGATCGCCGACGCCGTCGCCGAGGGCCTCATCGCCCGCTCCGGTGCCGCCGGTGGCGCCAAGGGCGAGAAGGCCGCCGGCGAGCCGCTCGCCGAGTGGGAGCGCGACCTGCTCGAGGGCGAGAAGGCCGAGAAGAAGGACGACGCCGAGGCCGCCGAGAAGCCCGCCGAGGCCCCGGCTGCCGAGGCCGCCCCGGCTGCCGAGGCGCCCGCCGCCGAGGCTCCGGCCGCGGACGCCGAGCAGGCCTGACCCCTCACCACCTTCGGGTGCCGGACGGCGGGGGCCCACGAAGCCCCCGCCGTCCGGCCCGTAGATCTTCAGACTTCGAGAGAGATTCCGGAATCATGGCGAACTACACCGCCGCCGACGTCAAGAAGCTCCGCGAGCTCACCGGCGCCGGCATGATGGACTGCAAGAAGGCGCTGGACGAGGCCGAGGGCAACGTCGAGAAGGCCGTCGAGGCGCTCCGCATCAAGGGCCAGAAGGGCGTCGCCAAGCGCGAGGGCCGCTCTGCCGAGAACGGCGCCGTCGTCTCGATCATCGCCGACGACAACACCTCGGGTGTCATCGTCGAGCTGAAGTGCGAGACGGACTTCGTCGCCAAGGGCGAGAAGTTCCAGACGGTCGCCAAGACCATCGCCGAGCACGTCGCCAAGGTCGCCCCGGCCGACCTCGAGGCCCTGCTCGCCTCCGAGATCGAGGCCGGCAAGACCGTCCAGGCGTACGTCGACGAGGCCAACGCCAACCTCGGCGAGAAGATCGTCCTGGACCGCTTCGCGCAGTTCTCCGGCGGCTACGTGACCGCGTACATGCACCGCACGATGCCCGACCTGCCCCCGCAGATCGGTGTCCTCGTCGAGCTGGACAAGCCCAACGCCGAGATCGCCAAGGGTGTCGCCCAGCACATCGCCGCCTTCGCGCCGAAGTACCTCTCCAAGGAGGACGTGCCGGCCGAGGTCGTCGAGACCGAGCGCCGCGTCGCCGAGGAGACCACCCGCGCCGAGGGCAAGCCCGAGGCCGCCCTGCCGAAGATCGTCGAGGGTCGCCTCAACGGCTTCTTCAAGGACGCCACCCTGCTCGGCCAGCCCTACGCCCTGGACAACAAGAAGTCCGTCCAGAAGGTGCTGGAAGAGGCCGGTGTCAGCCTGAAGCGCTTCTCGCGCATCAAGGTCGGCATCTGAGTCCGTACCGCGACGGACGTACGACCCCGGTAGGGTCGACAGCAGTCGTCGGCGCCGTTCGCGTATGCGGTTGCGTACGCGCGCGTGGCGGCGGACGACAGCAGATCTGACGAGGAGGCCATTGCCGCGTATGGGATGCGAAACCCGCCCCCGCCGGCAGTGGCCTTCTTCGTGTGTGTGACCCACGTAAAAGAGGCGAGATCTCCATGACCACCAAGGCCGAGAAGAGCGACGACGGCAAAGTACGCGGCCGCTTCATGCTGAAGCTGTCCGGAGAGGCCTTCTCCGGCGGTGGGGGCCTGGGCGTCGACCCCGACGTGGTGCATGCCATCGCCCGCGAGATCGCGGCCGTCGTCCGGGACGGCGCGCAGATCGCGATCGTCATCGGCGGCGGCAACTTCTTCCGCGGCGCCGAGCTGCAGGTGCGCGGCATGGACCGCGCCCGCTCCGACTACATGGGCATGCTCGGCACCGTGATGAACTGCCTGGCCCTCCAGGACTTCCTGGAGAAGGAGGGCGTCGACTGCCGTGTGCAGACCGCCATCACGATGGGCCAGGTCGCCGAGCCCTACATCCCGCTGCGCGCCGTGCGTCATCTGGAGAAGGGGCGCGTGGTCATCTTCGGTGCCGGTATGGGCATGCCCTACTTCTCCACCGACACCACCGCCGCGCAGCGCGCCCTCGAGATCGACGCCGAGGCCCTGCTCATGGGCAAGAACGGCGTGGACGGGGTCTACGACTCCGACCCGAAGACCAACCCGGACGCCGTGAAGTTCGACGCGCTCGGCTACGGCGAGGTCATCACCCGCGACCTGAAGGTCGCCGACGCCACGGCCGTCACCCTCTGCCGCGACAACAGCCTCCCCATCGTGGTCTTCGAGCTGTTGAAGGAGGGCAATATCGCCCGCGCCGTCAAGGGTGAGAAGATCGGCACGCTTGTGGGTGACCAGGGCAGCCGGGACTGACCGGAGAACACCCCCCGTCCGCGGACGCCACCTGTCCGGGGGACGGACGGGACGGGACCGGGCCGGGGGATGGACAATGTCCCGCCGGTCGGGAACCGTGCAGGAAGAACGCGACGCAGCCGGCCGCAGCTCCGACAGGGGACCGCAGCCGGGCCTACTCAAGACACGCAGGAGCAAGTGGTGATCGAAGAGACCCTCCTCGAGGCCGAGGAGAAGATGGAGAAGGCCGTCGTGGTCGCCAAGGAGGACTTCGCCGCGATCCGCACCGGCCGTGCGCACCCGGCGATGTTCAACAAGATCGTGGCCGACTACTACGGCGCGCCGACGCCGATCAACCAGATGGCCTCGTTCTCCGTGCCCGAGCCGCGCATGGCCGTGGTGACCCCCTTCGACAAGAGCGCCCTGCGCAACATCGAGCAGGCGATCCGCGACTCCGACCTGGGCGTCAACCCGAGCAACGACGGCAACATCATCCGAGTGGTGTTCCCCGAGCTGACCGAGGAGCGCCGCCGCGAGTACATCAAGGTCGCCAAGGGCAAGGGCGAGGACGCCAAGGTCTCGATCCGCTCGGTGCGCCGCAAGGCCAAGGACGGCATCGACAAGCTCATCAAGGACGGCGAGGTCGGCGAGGACGAGGGCCGTCGTGCCGAGAAGGAACTCGACGACACCACCGCCAAGTACGTCGCGCAGGTGGACGAGCTCCTGAAGCACAAGGAAGCTGAGCTGCTCGAGGTCTGATGAACGACTCTTCCTGGGGAGCGCCGCCACAAGCCGGGTACTGGGGGCCGTCCGACCAGGGACCCGTCCAGGGCGCCGCCCCGGCGGGTCCCGCGTACGATGCGCACTACGCGCAGCAGACTCGCCCCATGCCCATCGTGCCCGACGTACCCGAACACGGCGGAGACCAGGACGACGACCAGGGGACCGCTCGGCTGGGCGGTCCCCTGTTCCGGGACGAGCCGTTCCACGACCAGTCCGGTCGCGTCGAGCCGTATCGCGACCAGAACCCGTCGGCGCAGCCGTATGCGGCGGTGCCGCAGAATCCGGAGCCCATGCCCGACGCCCCGCAGCCGGCGCAGCCCCAGCCGCCGCAGAAGAAGAGCGCGGGGCGCGACCTGGGGGCCGCGATAGGGGTCGGCGTCGGCCTCGGCGTGGTGATCATCGCGTCGCTGTTCGTCGTCAAGGAAGTCTTCGTCGGCGTGATCGCGGTCGCCGTCGTCGTGGGCCTGTGGGAGCTGACCAAGCGGCTGGAGGAGCGCAAGGGCATCAAGGCGCCCCTCGTGCCGCTCGCCATCGGCGGCGCGGCGATGGTGGTCGCCGGTTACGCGCGCGGCGCCGAGGGTGCGTGGGTCGCCATGGCGCTGACGGCTCTCGCGGTCCTCGTCTGGCGGATGACCGAGCCGCCCGAGGGATACCTCAAGGACGTCACCGCGGGGCTGTTCGCCGCCTTCTACGTGCCGTTCCTGGCCACGTTCGTCGCCATGATGCTGATGGCCGACGACGGGGCCTGGCGCGTCCTGGTCTTCCTGATACTGACGGTCGTCAGCGACACCGGGGCCTACGCCGTCGGCTGGCGCTTCGGCAAGAAGAAGCTCGCCCCGCGCATCAGCCCCGGCAAGACCCGCGAGGGGCTGCTCGGTGCGGTGGCGTTCGCGATGGTGGCGGGCGCGCTGTGCATGCAGTTCCTGATCGACGACGGCACCTGGTGGCAGGGCCTCCTGCTCGGCCTCGCGGTCGCCGTCAGCGCCACCCTGGGCGACCTCGGCGAGTCCATGATCAAGCGGGACCTCGGCATCAAGGACATGGGCACCCTCCTGCCGGGCCACGGCGGCATCATGGACCGGCTGGACTCCCTGCTGCCGACGGCACCGGTGGTGTGGCTGCTGCTGGTGATCTTCGTCGGGTCCGGGTGATCCGGTCGGTGCCCCCTGCACGGTGGGCCTGATCTGCTGGTTTCTCGGAGAGGGACCCGTTGTCCACAGGGCGGCGGGTCCCTCTCCGTATGTCTGCGACACTGGTATGGCCATGCCTAAGCCCGGAGAACTCACATTCGTCGCGCCGCGCGGAGC
Organism: Streptomyces sp. KPB2; assembly: GCF_003950055.1. Taxonomy (NCBI): domain Bacteria; kingdom Bacillati; phylum Actinomycetota; class Actinomycetes; order Kitasatosporales; family Streptomycetaceae; genus Streptomyces; species Streptomyces sp. KPB2. The sequence goes on along the minus strand of NZ_CP034353.1, from coordinate 2,337,142 downwards.
CAAGAAGCCGCCGCGGCACCTTGCCGATCTCACGCCTGCCGAGCGCAAGGAGGCTGTCGCCGCGATCGGTGAGAAGCCGTTTCGCGCGAAGCAGCTCTCGCAGCACTACTTCGCGCGGTACGCGCACGCCCCCGAGCAGTGGACCGACATCCCCGCCGGTTCCCGCGAGGGGCTGCGGGAAGCGTTGCTGCCCGAGCTGATGACGGTCGTGCGGCACCTGTCCACCGACCAGGGGACCACGCGCAAGACGCTGTGGAAGCTGTTCGACGGGACGCTCGTCGAGTCCGTCCTCATGCGTTACCCGGACCGGGTGACCATGTGCATCAGCTCCCAGGCGGGCTGCGGGATGAACTGCCCGTTCTGCGCCACCGGCCAGGCCGGCCTCGACCGCAATCTGTCCACGGCCGAGATCGTGCACCAGATCGTGGACGGCATGCGGGCGCTCAGGGACGGCGAGGTCCCGGGAGGCCCCGCGCGGCTCAGCAACATCGTGTTCATGGGCATGGGCGAGCCCCTCGCCAACTACAACCGAGTCGTCGGCTCCATCCGCCGCCTCACCGACCCCGAGCCGGACGGTCTCGGGCTCTCCCAGCGCGGCATCACCGTCTCCACGGTCGGCCTGGTCCCGGCGATCCACCGTTTCGCCGACGAGGGCTTCAAGTGCCGCCTCGCCATCTCCCTGCACGCCCCCGACGACGAGCTGCGCGACACCCTCGTCCCCGTCAACACGCGGTGGAAGGTGCGCGAGGTGCTGGACGCCGGGTTCGAGTACGCGGCGAAGTCCGGGCGCCGGCTGTCCATCGAGTACGCCCTGATCCGCGACATCAACGACCAGGCCTGGCGCGGTGACCGTCTCGGCAGGCTCCTCAAGGGCAAGCCCGTGCACGTCAACCTGATCCCGCTCAACCCCACGCCCGGCTCCAAGTGGACCGCGTCCCGGCCCGAGGACGAGAAGGCGTTCGTGGAGGCGATCGCGGCGCACGGTGTGCCGGTGACCATCCGGGACACCCGCGGACAGGAGATCGACGGGGCGTGTGGTCAGCTCGCCGCGAGCGAGCGGTAACCTGACCGGCGGAAGTACAGCAGCACAGTCACATCTTCATATTCCGACAGGGGAGCGCCACAGCGCTGAGAGTGCGGCACCGGCCGCAGACCCTCCGAACCTGGCCCAGGTCATTCTGGGTAGGGAGATCGGTCACCACTCGAGCTGTTGCGCCCTGCCCGGGACCCTCGCCAGGGGTTCCGGGCGGGGCCGCGTCTTCTCCTGGTCACCCAGGAGGAATTCAGTGAGCATCACCAAGAAGGTCAGTGTCCTGGCCGTCGGCCTCGGCATGGTCGGCACCCTGGCCGCCTGCGGATCGTCGTCCGACGACGCCGGGAGCGGCTCCGGCGGCGCCAAGACCGTGACGCTGGTCAGCCACGACTCGTGGGCCGCGTCGAAGGACGTCATCGCCGCCTTCGAGAAGGAGTCCGGCTACAAGGTCGAGGTCCTCAAGGACGGCGACGCCGGGCAGGCCGTCAACAAGGCCATCCTGACCAAGGACAACCCGCAGGGCGACGTCTTCTTCGGCGTCGACAACACCCTGCTCTCCCGCGCCCTCGACAACGGCCTGTTCCAGCCGTACGAGGCCAAGGGCTCGGACCGGGTCCGGCCCGAGTACCGGACCGACCGGGACAAGCACCGGGTCACGCCCATCGACACGGGCGACATCTGCGTCAACTACGACAAGGCGTACTTCAGCAAGCACAAGCTGACCCCGCCCAAGTCCTTCGACGACCTCGTCAAGCCCGAGTACAAGGACCTGCTCGTCACCGAGAACGCGGGCAGCTCCTCGCCGGGTCTCGGGTTCCTGCTCGGCACCGCCGCCCAGTACGGCGACGGGGGCTGGGAGGGCTACTGGAAGAAGCTCAAGGCGAACGGCGTCAAGGTCGTCGACAGCTGGGAGCAGGCGTACAACGAGGAGTTCTCCGGCTCGGCCGGCGGCAAGAAGGCCAAGGGCGACCGGCCCCTCGTCGTCTCCTACGCCTCCTCCCCGCCCGCCGAGGTCGTCTACGCCGACCCGCAGCCGGACACCGCCCCCACGGGCGTCGCCGACGGCACCTGCTTCCGGCAGGTCGAGTACGCGGGCCTGCTCAGCAACGCCAAGAACCCCGAGGGCGGCAAGGCGCTCCTCGACTTCATGCTGAGCAAGTCCTTCCAGGAGGACATGCCGCTGAACATGTTCGTCTACCCGGTGCGGGAGGGCGCGCAGGTCCCCGAGGCGTTCTCGAAGTTCGGGCCGCAGGCGAAGGACCCGCAGACCCTCGACCCGGCGAAGATCGCCGACAACCGTGACCAGTGGGTCAAGTCGTGGACCTCGCTCGTACTGAAGTGAGCCACCCGGGCAAGCAGGCGGGCACCGCGCGCGGGAGCGCGGCGCGGCTCGGTCTCATGGCCGTGCCCGTCGCGTTCTTCGCGGTGTTCTTCGCCTACCCCGTCGCCGCCATCGTCGCGCGGGGCCTCAAGGTCGACGGGGTCTGGCGGCTCGGCCGGATCGGGGACGTGCTCGCGCAGTCCGACGTGCGGCACGTCCTGTGGTTCACCACCTGGCAGGCGCTGGCGTCCACCGCGCTTACGCTCCTGATCGCCCTGCCCGGCGCGTACGTCTTCGCCCGCTTCGACTTCCCCGGCAAGCAGGTGCTGAGGGCCGTGGTGACGGTGCCGTTCGTGCTGCCGACGGTCGTCGTCGGCACGGCCTTCCTGGCGCTGGTCGGGCGCGGCGGGCTGCTCGACGAGCTGTGGGGCGTACGTCTGGACACCACGGTGTGGGCGATCCTGCTCGCGCACGTCTTCTTCAACTACGCCGTCGTCGTCCGCACCGTCGGCGGCCTGTGGGGGCAGCTCGACCCGCGGCAGGAGGAGGCCGCGCGGATGCTGGGCGCCTCGCGGCTGCGGGCCTGGCGGCAGGTGACGCTGCCCGCGCTGGCGCCCGCCGTGGCCGCCGCCGCGCTGATGGTCTTCCTGTTCACCTTCACCTCCTTCGGCGTCGTCCAGATCCTCGGCGGCCCCACCTTCTCCACCCTCGAAGTGGAGATCTACCGCCAGACCTCCCAGGTCTTCGACCTGTCCACGGCCGCCGTGCTGACGCTGATCCAGTTCGCGGCCGTCGCCGCCGTCCTCGCCGTGCACGCCTGGACGGTACGGCGGCGCGAGAGCGCCCTCCGGCTGGTCGACGCGGCCACGACCGCGCGCCGGCCGCGCGGAGCCGGGCAGTGGGCGTTGCTGGCCGGGGTCCTGGGCGTCGTCGTCCTCCTACTGGTGCTGCCGCTCGCGGTGCTGGTCCAGCGGTCACTGGGCGCCTCCGGGTTCGGTTACTACCGCGCGCTGACCCGGGAGGACGGCGGCACCTTCCTCGTCCCGCCGATCGAGGCGATCGGCAACTCCCTCCAGTACGCCGCCGCCGCGACCGCGATCGCCGTGGTGATCGGCGCGCTGGCCGCGACCGCGCTCACCCGGCGCGACGCGGGCCGCTTCGTGCGCGGGTTCGACGCGCTGCTGATGCTGCCGCTCGGGGTGTCGGCGGTGACGGTCGGCTTCGGTTTCCTGATCGCGCTGGACGAACCCCCGCTGGACCTCAGATCGTCCTGGATCCTGGTGCCGCTCGCACAGGCGCTGGTGGGCGTCCCCTTCGTCGTACGCACGATGCTGCCGGTGCTGCGGGCGGTGGACGGCCGGCTGCGGGAGGCGGCGGCGGTGCTGGGCGCGTCGCCGTGGCGGGTGTGGCGCGAGGTGGACCTGCCGATGGTGCGAAGGGCGCTGCTGGTCGCGGCCGGGTTCGCCTTCGCGGTGTCGCTCGGCGAGTTCGGGGCGACCGTCTTCATCGCACGGCCCGACAACCCGACCCTGCCGGTCGCCGTGGCGCGGCTGCTGGGCCGGCCGGGAGAGATGAACTACGGCCAGGCGATGGCCCTTTCGACGATTCTGATGCTGGTGTGCGCCGTGGCCCTGGTGGTGCTGGAGCGGCTGCGGACCGACCGGAGCGGGGAGTTCTGACATGCCGTCCATGCCGTCCAAACCGTCCGTGCCGTCGGGGCCGCCCATGCCGTCGAGCCTGCTGAGCCTCGAAGGCGCCACCGTCCGCTTCGGCGGGCGGGCCGTGCTCGACGCCGTGGACCTGGCGGTCGCCGAGCACGAAGTGGTGTGCGTGCTCGGGCCCAGCGGCAGCGGCAAGTCGACGCTCCTGCGGGCGGTCGCCGGACTCCAGCCGCTGGACGCCGGGCGGGTGGCGCTGGACGGACGGGACCAGACCGGAGTGCCCGCGCACCGGCGCGAGGTCGGGCTGATGTTCCAGGACCACCAGCTCTTCCCGCAGCGTGACGTGGCCGGGAACGTCGCCTTCGGGCCGCGGATGCACGGCGCCTCCCGGGCCGAGCAGCGGGACCGGGTGGCGGAGTTGCTGGAGCTGGTCGGGCTGCCGGACGCCGCCCGTCGGTCCGTCGCCGCGCTCTCCGGCGGTGAGCAGCAGCGAGTGGCGCTGGCCCGGGCCCTGGCGCCCCGGCCGCGGCTGCTGATGCTGGACGAGCCCCTCGGCCAGCTCGACCGCTCGCTGCGGGAGCGGCTCGTGGTGGAACTGCGGGAGCTGTTCGGGCGGTTGGGCACCACGGTGCTGGCCGTCACGCACGACCAGGGCGAGGCGTTCGCGCTCGCCGACCGGGTCGTGGTGATGCGGGACGGTCGGATCGCCCAGTCGGGGACGCCTCTGGAGGTGTGGCAGCGGCCGGCGGACGCGTTCGTGGCCCGTTTCCTCGGATTCGACAATGTGACCGAGGCGTCAGTCTCCGGGCAGGCCGCGGACACCCCGTGGGGCAAGCTGCCGGTCCCCGAGGACGCCCCGCAGGGCACCCGGACGGTGCTCGTCCGGCCGGCCGGCGTCCGCGTCGTCCCCGCCGACGAGGGCCTGCGCTGCACGGTCACGGCCCGTACCTTCCGCGGCACGCACGTCGCCGTCCACCTTCAGCCCGAGGGCGCGCCGCGCCTGGAGGCGGCGTGTGCGTTGCGGGCGGCGCCGGAGGTCGGGGACGCGGTGGGGGTGGAGTTCGACGCGGCCGAGATCGTCGTGCTCGGGTGAGGGCCGTTCCGCTCGTAGGGTGACCGCATGACATTCCTCCCACATGACCGCTACTGCGACGAAATCCTTCACCAGGTGGGCCGGCTCAGGGCGGTGGTCACGTCCGGCGCGGACCTGGCCGCCACCGTGCCGACCTGCCCGGAGTGGTCCCTGGAGGACCTGGTGCGGCACGTGGGAGGGGCGTTGCGCTGGACCGGGCTGATCGTCGGCACCCGCGCCGAGGAGAACGTCCCGATGGACCGGGTGCCGGGCGCCGAGGGCCCCGCGGCGACCGGGGACGCGGCGGCGCTGGACGCGTGGCTGGCGGAGTCCGGCGAGGTGCTCGTGGGCGCGCTGCGGGAGGCCGGCCCGGACACGAGGGTGTGGTCGTGGTCCGGCGACGACCGGGCGGGCTTCTGGGCGCGGCGGATGACCCACGAACTCGTCGTGCACGGCGCCGACGCGGCCCTGGCGGCGGGCCTGCCCGTCCAGCCGGTCGCGCCCGAGGTGGCGGCCGACGCGATCGACGAGTGGCTGGACATCGTACGCTTCGTACAGCGGGCACTTCCCGGCGCGGCGGCGAAGGAACTGCGCGCCCCGGGCAGCAGCATTCACCTGCACGCCACCGACACCCCGGCCGAACTGAACGCCGAGTGGTTCGTCGAGCTCCCCGAGGAGGGCATCGTCTGGCGCCGCGGCCACGAGAAGGCCTCCGTGGCGCTGCGCGGCCCGCTCACGGACGTGCTGCTGGGCTTCTACGGCCGGCTGCCGCTGGACGACCCGGGACTCGAAGTGCTCGGTGACCGCAAGCTGCTCGAACTCTGGCTGGAAAGGGCGACGTTCGGCTGACACGACGGTGGCCCGCCCCGGACCGGGACGGGCCACCGAGTGAACCGGTGTGCGGGCGTCAGCGGTTGCTGTTCGCTCCGCGACGGCGCAGGCCGAAGAAGACGGCACCGCCACCGACGACGACCAGGGCCGCCGCGATACCGGCGATCATGCCGGTGTTGGAGTTGGCGCCGGTCTCGGCGAGGTTGGAGTCACCGGCCGCCGGGGACGGGGCGTTGTCGCTCGGCGCGGCCGCCGGCGCGCTGCTCTCCGGCTGCGACGGCGCGGGGGCCGACGTGGACGGCTCGGGCGCCGGGGACTCCGTCTCGTCGGACGGGGTCGAGGAGCTCTCCGACGGGGTCGGCGTCGGGGACGGGGTGTCCTCGGTCTTGCAGGGCGTCGACGGGGTCGTGACGTCCGGCTTGATGTCCTCGTCGACGTACCGGTCGGCCTTGACGTGGATGCGGTACGTCGTGTTCGGCTGCCAGTCCACGGGGAAGCTGACGGTGGTGCCCTCCTTGGAGCCCTTGACCGTCTGCTGACCCACCTGCTTGTCGCCGTCCTTGAGGTAGACGGTGATGGTAGCCGGGATGCCGGCGGGGTCCACGTCGGTGACGGTGATGACACCGTTGTCGCCATCGCACTGGGCCTTGGCGGAGAACTCGTTGATGTTGCACGCGAGGGCGGATCCGGAGGCGCTGAGCGCCAGGGCCGCGGAGGCGGCGACGACGCCGAGGGCGCGGACGCCGCGGCGGGATGCCGTACGGCTGATTATGGACAGGACTGCCACGTTTGTCCTTTACGGGAGCGCGAATGCGGGGGGTGGTGAGGGCGCCGACGCTCGATGACGCGGCATCAGCACCCCCATGAGCCTCACTGGTCTATAAGCGGGGCGTAAGAAGTGTCAACGCATATGCCGCTCAACGCTGTTGACTTTGCCGTCTTATTAACCGCCGACACGTTTCAGCGCCTCGGGAGCCTCATCGATCCGGCCAACCAGCGCGATTCGCGCCTCCATCGTCCGCCCCTTCGCCAGGGACCGCAGCAGCGGCCACGCCGGCAGGGTCTCGGTCCAGTGCTCCCGGTCCACGAGCACCATGGGAGTGGGCTCGCCGCGCGACTCGTAGTAGTTCGGCGTCGCGTTGTCGAAGATCTCCTGCAAGGTGCCGGCCGCTCCCGGCAGGAACACCACACCCGCCGTGGAGCGGGCCAGAAGACCGTCCTCGCGGGTGGCGTTGGCGAAGTACTTGGCGATGTGCGTGGCGAAGGCGTTGGGCGGTTCGTGGCCGTAGAACCAGGTCGGGATGCCGATCGAGGCGGCGCCGTCGGGCCAGCGTTCGCGCACCTCGAACGCGGGTCGCGCCCAGTCCGTGACCGAGGGCGCGAACGACGGGACCTTGGCGAGCAGCGTCAGGGCCTCGTCCAGCATGCCGTCGTCGAACGGGGCGGCGTACGCGCCGAGGTTCGCGGCCTCCATCGCGCCGGGACCGCCGCCCGTGGCCACCATGAGCCCCGCACGGGCCAGTTCACGGCCCAGACGCGCCGCACCCGCGTACTCCGCGGTGCCGCGCGCCATGGCGTGGCCGCCCATGACGCCCACCACCCGGGCGCCGGCGACGAGTTCGTCGAGCGCGTCCGAGACGGAGTCGTCGTGGATCGCGCGCAGCATGGAGGCGAACACGTCCCCGTCGGCCTTGGTCTGCTGGAACCAGTCGTACGCGAGGGCGTCCGGTGTCGCCTCGTAGCCCTCGCCGAGGTGGGCGAACAGCTCGTCGGGGGAGTAGACGCGCCCCCGGTAGGGGTCGAAGGGGAGACCCGGTATGGGAGGGAAGACCAGGGCGCCGGCGGCGCGGACCCGGGCGGCCGCGTCGGGGTCCATCGGACAGCCGAGGAAGACGGCGCCCGTGGGATCGGCGGCGAGCAGCGCGTCCGTACGGCCCGTCAGGTCGACGGCCTGGACGCGGTGGTGGGCGAGGGAGCCGGGTGCCGAGACGACGCGGTCGAACTCGTCGAGGCTCTCGATCTCCCGGTCGTGCGAGGCGTGGTGGGACTGGAACTGTGACAGTGACGGTGACCCGTGCGGTGACCGGGCCCTGCGCCGGGCGGGTGTCTGATCGGGTGTCTGATCCACCCGCCCATGCTAGGCGTGCCCCTGATCAGCCCTGATCAGCCCTGGACCGCCGCCGGGTCCATCCACACGACCTCGAAGGTGTGGCCGTCGGGGTCGTCGAAGGCCCGGCCGTACATGAAGCCGTGGTCCTGCGTCTCGCCGGTGACCGAGCCGCCGGCCGCGACCGCCTTCTCCACCAGCTCGTCGACCTTTTCGCGGCTCTCGGCGCTCAGCGCGATCAGCACCTCACTGGTCTTCGTCGAGTCCGCGATCTCCTTCTTGGTGAACTGGAGGTACTTCTGCGGCGTGTGCGCCATCACGACGATCGTGTCGCTCACCGGGAAGGAGGCGGTGCTGTCGTCGCTGAACTGGGCGTTGAGTTCCCAGCCCAGCCCGGTGAAGAACTTCTTGGAGACGTCGAGGTCGTTGGTGGCCAGGTTCACGAAGATCATCTGCTGGTACATGGGGCCTCTCCCGTTTCATGCGCTGCGGTCGTCGTGCCGTTCGAAGAGGTAGACGGGAGGCGGCCCCGGAACTCATCGCCGGACCGCGGACTTTCTCGAAAAGATTTTTTTCGGTCGGGGGTACGGCCGCGGTTCGCCTCGGTCGTGGCTCAGTGGTCCAACGGCAGCGCCGCCAGCACCGCGACGATCAGGGTCAGCGGACCGAACAGGGCGAGCAGCGCGGCGGCGCGTACGGCGGCGGCGCCGCGCAGGGTCGACGGGGGCGCGCCGAGCCGCAGCAGGGCGTCAGTGGTGTCGGCGCGGGCGTGTTTGGCCGCGACGGCCGCGGTGAGAAGGGTGGCCACCGTGCAGCCCGCCACGAGGAGGGCGCCCAGGGTGGCGAGGGGGCCGAAGGCCGGTCCGTCCCCGTCGTACACCGTGGCGGCCACGTAGGCCGCGGCGGCCACGGCGGCCACGACGCCGAGGGGGCGGCCGATGCGGTGGGACTCCTCCATGAGGACGCGGCCGGCCAGCAGGCGCAGGGCGCCGGGGCGGGCGGCCTGCAGCAGCCTGCCGCACAGGTGGGTGAGGCCCGGGCCGGCCAGGGCGAGACCCAGGGCGGTGAGGGCCCAGCCGACCAGGACGCCGGCGGAGGGGGCGGTGCCGGGGGTGGGGGCGGCGGAGGCGTTGCCGGTGTAGGTCTCGACGGTGAGGCCTGCGGCGAGTACGGCGATGCCCCAGGGGAGGGCGGTGGTGTTCGGGGAGTGGGGGGTCGGCGCCGGGGTGGGTTCGGGCTGCGGGTCCAGCGTCTGAGTGCTGCCCGGTGTCTCCGCCGCGCCGTCCGTCGGGGTTGGCGGGCGGGGGTCACTCGCCTGCGTTTGCAGGGTGCCGCCTGCGCCCACCCGTGCCGCCCCAGCGGCACGACTGCCCGCAGCGATGGCGTCGGCGGCAGGACTGTCCGCAGCGATGGCGTCGGCGGCACCACTGCCCGCAGCGATGGCCCCGGCGGCACGACTGCCCGCAGCGATGGCGTCGGCGGTACCGCTGCCCGCAGCGATGGCGTCGGCGGTACCAGTGCCCGCAGCGACGGCCCCGGCGGCATGGCTCCCCGCAGCGATGGCGTCGGTGGTACCAGTGCCCGCGGACACCGGGGCGGTGCGGGAGCCGAAGCGGCCGTAGGCGCCGAAGGTTTCGCGGGCCTTGCCCCAGCCGTAGGCGCCGAAGCGGCCGTAGCCGCGCGGGGCGGTGGCCGTGGCGGGCCGGGGGTCGCGGGGGCGCAGCGTGTGGGCCACCGCGGCCGAGGCGAAGACCGGCACGAGGACCAGCAGGGTCAGCACGGCCGGGGCGGGGAGGGACTGGCCGACGGCCAGGGCGTCGCCCGCCACGCGGCCGGAGGGCGGGCCGCCCGTCAGGTCGCCGCGCAGGTGGAGGAAGAGGAACAGGGCCGCCACCGAACCGAGCACGGCGGACAGGGCCGTCGTCGTCGCCGAGACCGCCATCAGCCGGCCGGGGCCCAGGCCGATCGCCGACAGCCCCGAGCGGGGCCGGGTCCCGGGGTCCGTACGGGCCACGGCGACCGCGAGCTGTACCGCGGCGGCCAGCGGTGCCGCGCACCAGGCCAGGCGGAGGGCGGCGGCGCCTGGTGTGTCCGGGTGGCTCAGCGCGTAGCCGAGGGCGCACAGCAGCAGGAAGCCCGTGCCCGCCGAGGCCACCGCGACCAGCAGGCGGCGCAGGTGGACGGCGAGGTGGGCGGTGCGGGTCAGGCGGAGAGCGAGCACGCCGCCCGGCCTTCCGTTCCGGGAGTCCCGGCGGCACCCGTGGCCACCGCGGTCTCGGTGAGCGGGGGCAGGTGCACGGTGCGCACCCGCCGTCCGTCGAGCAGGGCCACCGCGCGGTCCGCCAGGGCGGCGGTCTGCGCGTCGTGCGTGGCGAGCAGCACGGTGATGCCGTGCGAGCGGGCCGCCGTGGTGAGCGTCCGCAGCACCTGGGCGCGGTCGGCGCGGTGCAGCGGGGCCGTCGGCTCGTCGGCGAAGAGGACCGCCGGGGCGACGGCGAGGGCGCGGGCGATGCAGACGCGCTGCCGCTCGGCCTGCTGGAGTTCGTGCGGGCGCCGGCGTGCCTTGCCGCCGACGTCGAGGCGGTCCAGCCAGTCCAGGGCCGCGGTCTTGGCCCGGCGCCGGCCGGTGCCGCGCAGCATGAGGGGGAGCGCGGCGTTCTCCCAGGCGTTCAGCTCCGGGACGAGCGCCGGGGCCGGATCGATCCAGCCGAAGCGGTCGCGGCGCAGCCGTTCGCGGCTGAGCGGCCCCATGGTGTGCACCGGCACGCTGTTGAACCACACCTCGCCCTCCTGGGGTTTGACCAGGCCGGACAGGCACCGCAGCAGCGTGGTCTTGCCGCTGCCCCGCGGGCCGCTGACGGCGAGGATCTCGCCCTCGCGCACGCCGAGTGACACGCCTTGCAGGGCGGGGGAGCCGTCGTGGTGCTGGAAGTGCAGGGCGCGGGCCCAGAGCACGTCGTTGTCCGGCGGGGCCTCCATGGGCGTACACCTCGGTTCTGATCCGTATTTCCCCGGTCGTGTCGTCCCCCTTCCGGGGGAACGAAGACGGGGCCGATCGGTCACTGGGCACGCTAGGCAGTCCCCGCGCGGGGGCCGGACAGCACGAGGCCCCGGGCCGCCGTGTCTCACTCGAACGGGCGGCACCGGGGCCGGTGATGATCGTCCCAAAGGATGATCGGAAGGTGATCAGAAAATGATCAGAGCTTCGTCCACGCCTCCGTCAGCGTGGCGCGCAGGATCTGCTCGATCTCGTCGAAGGTCTCCTGGTTGGAGATCAGCGGCGGGGCGAGCTGGATGACCGGGTCGCCGCGGTCGTCGGCACGGCAGTACAGCCCGTTCTCGAAGAGCTTCTTGGAGAGGAAGCCGTACAGGACGCGCTCGGTCTCCTCCTCGTTGAAGGACTCCTTGGTGGCCTTGTCCTTGACCAGCTCGATGCCGTAGAAGAAGCCGTTGCCGCGGACGTCGCCGACGATCGGCAGGTCGTGCAGCTTCTCCAGGGTGGAGCGGAAGGCGCCCTCGTTGTCGAGCACGTGCTGGTTGAGGCCCTCGCGCTCGAACAGGTCGAGGTTGGCGATGCCGACCGCGGCGGAGACCGGGTGGCCGCCGAAGGTGTAGCCGTGCAGGAAGGTGTTGTCGCCCTTGTAGAACGGCTCGGCCAGGCGGTCGGAGATGATGCAGGCGCCGATCGGGGAGTAGCCCGAGGTCATGCCCTTGGCGCAGGTGATCATGTCCGGCACGTAGCCGAACTTGTCGCAGGCGAAGGTGGTGCCGAGGCGGCCGAAGGCGCAGATGACCTCGTCCGAGACGAGCAGCACGTCGTACTGGTCGCAGATCTCGCGCACCCGCTGGAAGTAGCCGGGCGGGGGCGGGAAGCAGCCGCCCGCGTTCTGCACCGGCTCCAGGAAGACGGCCGCGACCGTCTCCGGGCCCTCGAAGAGGATCTGCTGCTCGATCTGGTCGGCGGCCCAGCGGCCGAAGGCCTCGGGGTCGTCGCCGAAGAGCGGGGCGCGGTAGATGTTGGTGTTCGGTACCTTGTGCGCGCCGGGGACCAGCGGCTCGAAGGGGGCCTTCAGGCCCGGCAGGCCGGTGATGGACAGGGCGCCCTGCGGGGTGCCGTGGTAGGCCACCGCGCGGGAGATCACCTTGTACTTGGTCGGCTTGCCGGTGAGCTTGAAGTACTGCTTGGCGAGCTTCCAGGCGGTCTCGACCGCCTCGCCGCCGCCGGTGGTGAAGAAGACCTTGTTGAGGTCGCCGGGGGCCTCGTTCGCCAGGCGCTCGGCCAGCTCGACGGCCTTGGGGTGGGCGTAGGACCACACCGGGAAGAAGGCGAGCTCCTGCGCCTGCTTCGAGGCGGTCTCCGCGAGCTCCTGGCGGCCGTGTCCGGCCTGGACCACGAACAGGCCGGCGAGACCGTCGAGGTAGCGCTTGCCCTTGTCGTCGTAGATGTGGGTGCCCTCACCGCGGACGATGGTGGGGACGGGGGCGTTCTCGTACGACGACATGCGGGTGAAGTGCATCCACAGGTGGTCGTACGCGGCCTTGCTGAGGTCCTTGGGGCTGTCGGTGCTCACGATTATCGGGTTCCCCACATATAGGTCTGCTTCTTGAGCTTGAGGTAGACGAAGCTCTCGGTGGAGCGCACGCCGGGCACGGCCCGGATGCGTCGGTTGATGACCTCCAGGAGGTGGTCGTCGTCCTCGCAGACGACCTCCACCATCAGGTCGAAGGAGCCCGCGGTCATCACCACGTACTCGCACTCGGACATGGCCGACAGCGCCTCGGCCACCGACTCCACGTCGCCCTCGACGTTGACACCGACCATCGCCTGGCGCCGGAAGCCCACCGTGAGCGGGTCCGTGACGGCGACGATCTGCATCACGCCCTGGTCGAGCAGCTTCTGGACGCGCTGGCGCACGGCCGCCTCCGACAGGCCCACGGCCTTGCCGATGGCGGCGTACGGCCTGCGGCCGTCCTCCTGGAGCTGCTCGATGATGGCGAGGGAGACGGCGTCCAACTGGGGACCGCCGTTCCTGGACTCGCGGGAGTCCTTCTGGTCTGCGCTTCGACTGGCCACGGCTTCACTGTGCACGACGTATCGACAGTTTCGCAAGCCCGGATCGATGAAATTCGTTGTTTCGATCGCTTCAAGCTGCGGATATCGCAACCTCGGGGGGAGCGGGGGTGTTGAAAACGTCGGCACTCCGTCTAGGGTGGGTGTCTCAGTCAATGGACACCCGAACTTGGAGGGCCGGCAGTGAGCACCGAGCTGCGTCGTCTGCGCAATTACATCGACGGTGAGTTCCGGGACGCCGCCGACGGACGGACCACGGAAGTGGTCAACCCCGCCACGGGCGAGGCGTACGCGACCGCCCCCCTCTCCCGGGAGGCGGACGTGGACGCCGCGATGGCGGCCGCCGCGGCGGCCTTCCCGGCCTGGCGGGACCTGGTCCCGGCCGAGCGGCAGAAGGCCCTGCTGAAGATCGCGGACGCGTTCGAGGAGCGGGCCGAGGAGCTGATCGCGGCCGAGGTGGAGAACACGGGCAAGCCCATCGGGCTCACCCGCTCCGAGGAGATCCCGCCGATGGTCGACCAGATCCGCTTCTTCGCGGGCGCGGCGCGGATGCTCGAAGGACGCGGTGCCGGCGAGTACATGGAGGGGCTGACCTCCTTCGTGCGCCGCGAGCCGATCGGTGTCTGCGCGCAGGTCGCGCCGTGGAACTACCCGATGATGATGGCCGTGTGGAAGTTCGCCCCGGCGCTCGCCGCGGGCAACACGGTCGTCCTCAAGCCCTCGGACACCACCCCCGCGTCCACGGCCCTGATGGCCGACATCATCGGCTCGATCGTGCCCAAGGGCGTCTTCAACGTCGTCTGCGGCGACCGCGACACCGGCCGTCTGATGGTCGAGCACGAGACCCCGGCGATGGCCTCCATCACCGGCTCCGTGCGGGCCGGCATGTCGGTCGCCGAGTCGGCGTCGAAGGACCTCAAGCGGGTCCACCTGGAGCTGGGTGGCAAGGCCCCGGTCGTGGTCTTCGAGGACACCGACATCCCGGGGGCCGTCGCGGGCATCTCGGAGGCGGGCTACTTCAACGCCGGGCAGGACTGCACGGCGGCCACCCGCGTGCTCGTGCACGAGTCGATCCACGACGAGTTCGTGAGCGCGCTCGCGAAGGCCGCGTCCGAGATCAAGACCGGGCAGCCCGACGACGAGGACGTGCTCTACGGCCCGCTCAACAACCCCAACCAGCTCAAGCAGGTCTCCGGGTTCATCGAGCGGCTGCCCGCCCACGCCAAGGTCGAGGCGGGCGGCCACCGGGTCGGCGACAAGGGTTACTTCTACGCCCCGACCGTCGTCTCCGGCCTCAAGCAGGACGACGAGATCATCCAGCAGGAGGTCTTCGGCCCGGTCATCACCGTCCAGTCCTTCCGCGACGAGGACCAGGCCGTCGAGTGGGCCAACGGCGTCGAGTACGCGCTGGCCTCCTCGGTGTGGACCAAGGACCACGGGCGCGCGATGCGGATGTCCAAGAAGCTCGACTTCGGCTGCGTGTGGATCAACACCCACATCCCGCTGGTCGCCGAGATGCCGCACGGCGGCTTCAAGAAGTCCGGCTACGGCAAGGACCTGTCGGGGTACGGCTTCGACGACTACACGCGGATCAAGCACGTGATGACGTCGCTGGACGCCTGACGACGCCGAACGCCGGACGCGTGAAGCCTGACGGCTGAAGCCCCCGGCTCGTGTGCGGCCCGGCTCGTGTGCGGCCCCGGACGGGAACCCCCCGTCCGGGGCCGCACCGCGTGGACGGCTGGACGGCGTGGGCCGTGAACTCGCCCCGGTCGACAGGGTGTCGGGCCTGTACGGGTGCGCTCGACGCAGCGTCGATTGTCCCGGCGGGCGCGGGGGCGGGATCCTTCGTGCCATGCCCCTGCTCCCGAAGACGCCCCCGCTGTCCCGTCGTACCCTGCTGCGCGGCCTGGGCGGTTCCGCCGCGCTCGGTGCGCTCGGCACGCTGGCCGGCTGCGGTGTGCCCGCCGCGTACGTCGCCCCGGGCGACCGCGCCGCCACCGACCGGTCCGCCACCGAGCACCGGCTGACCTGGGCCAACTGGCCGCTGTACATCGACACCGACGACGAACACCCGAGCCGGCGGCCCACGCTGGAGGCGTTCGAGGAGGAGACGGGCATCTCCGTCGAGTACGTCGAGGAGATCAACGACAACGACGAGTTCTTCGGCAAGATCAGCCCGTCCCTGATGAACCAACAGCCCACCGACCGCGACCTGATCGTCATCAGCGACTGGATGTGCGGCCGGTTCGTACGGCTGGGCTGGGTCCAGGAGATGGACCGGGACCGCCAGTCGAACGTCACCAAGTACCTGGACCCGCTGCTGCGTTCGCCCGCCTTCGACCCCGGCCGGAAGTTCACCGTGCCCTGGCAGTCCGGCATCACCGGCATCGCCTACAACCGGCGCCGGCTCGGCCGGGAGATCCGGCACGTGTCCGACCTGTGGGCGGCCGACCTCAAGGGCCGCGTGACGCTCCTGTCGGGCATGGACGAGGCCTTCGCGCTGCTGATGCAGGGTAACGGCGTGGACATCACCGACTGGAAGGCGGACGACTTCCACCTGATCTGCGACCAGGTGGAGAAGCAGGTCGCCAAGGGGCAGATCCGCCGCTTCACCGGCAACGACTACATCAAGGACCTCTCCAGTGGCGACGTCCTCGCCTGCCAGGCGTACTCCGGCGACGTGATCCAGCTCCAGGCGGACGACCCGGACATCGAGTTCGTCGTCCCGGAGGAGGGCGCCGAACTGTGGGCGGAGTCCCTCATGATCCCCAACCTGGCCCGCCACAAGACCAACGCCGAGCGGCTGATCGACTACTACTACCGGCCCGAGGTCGCCGCCGAGCTGGCCGCCTGGGTCAACTACGTCTGCCCGGTCCCCGCCGCCCAGGACGTCCTCGCCTCCTCCGACGACGAGGAGACCGCGGCCCTGGCCGAGGACCCGCTGATCTTCCCGGACGCGGCGATGCGCGAACGGCTGGCCATCGCACGGGACATCGCGGCGGGGGAACGGTCGGAGTTCGCGAAGCGGTGGAACGGGATCGTCGGCGTGTAGCAGACTGATCATGTGACGAATTCATCGAGCGATGAACAGGCGGTCGGGGGCGCGGTCACGCTGGGACTGCTGGTGGCCTGGGCCCTGCACGACCTCGAGGAGCTGGCGACCGTGCCGGGCTGGTGGCGGCGCAACCTCCCCGCGCTGCGCGAGCGGTACCCGGCCGTGCCGGAGGCCGTGTGGCGGCGGGCCGGGGCGGTCGAGGGGCGCGAGTTCGCGGTGGCGGTCGGCGCGATGGCAGCGGTCGTGGCCTCCGCGTCCGTCGCCGGGCGGCTGACCGGCGGCCGGTCGGCCGCGTACCAGACCGCGCTGGACGCCTTCGGCCTGCACGGTCTGGTCCACCTCGCCCAGGCGGGCCTCGCCCGCGGCTACACGCCCGGTTCGGCGACCTCGCCCCTCGTCGTCGTCCCCTTCACCCTCTGGGCCCGCCACCGTCTGCGCCGCGCCGGCGTCCTGCGCGCCACCCGCCCGCGCGACCTCGCCGTGGGGCTCGGCCTCGCGGGGGCGGCGACGGTCGGCGCGCACGCGGTGGCGCGGCGGCTGAC
The DNA here is from genome assembly GCF_003950055.1 of Streptomyces sp. KPB2. NCBI lineage: Bacteria > Bacillati > Actinomycetota > Actinomycetes > Kitasatosporales > Streptomycetaceae > Streptomyces > Streptomyces sp. KPB2. The sequence goes on along the minus strand of NZ_CP034353.1, from coordinate 2,320,446 downwards.
GGGGGCTACCGCAGCGCGGCCGCGGTGATCGCGTCGGCGACCGGATTGCGCGCCGTGCCCTTCGCGTCGGTGGAGTTGACCGAGTAGACCAGGGTGCGCCTCAGGTCGCGGGTGCCGCCGATGAAGGCGCTGTAGCCGTAGCGCGCCCCCGACTTGCCCCAGAAGACCTGGCCGTCGGCCTCCTGGTACTGCAGTCCGGCGCTGTGGGTCGCGCCCGGGACGCCCGCCGGAGTCGTGAACATCTCCTCCAGCTCGGGCTGCGGCACGATCTTCCCGCGGAACAGCTTCGTGAGCAGTCTCTCCAGGTCGGCGGTGGTGGAGATCATGTCGCCCGCCGCCCAGCGGTCCGCCTGGTTCCACTCGGTCACGTCCACGAGTTCCGTCGTGCCGTCCGGCCGCTCCACCGCCTGGTAGCCCCGGTTGTGCGGGCCCCGGATGCGGGGGTCGGTGCCCGGGAAGTACGTGTGGTGCATGCCGGCCGGGCGCAGGACGAGACGCGTGGCCTGCGAGGCGTACGAGCGTCCCGTGACCTTCTCGATCAGCAGGCCGAGGATCGTGTAGTTGATGTTGAGGTACTGCTGTCGCGTCCCCGGGACGAAGTCCTCCGGTCCCTTGGCGATCGCCGACGCCGCGACCTGCTGCGGGGTGAGGGTCTCGTAGCGGTGCGCGTACAGCTCCGCGAAGTCGTCGCCGAAGCCGTCGCCCGGCTTGATGCCGCTGGTGTGGTTCAGCAGGTGGCGCACGCTGATCGGCTGCTCGAACTCCGGCGTGAACAGGTCGGGGAGGTAGCTCTGGACGGGTGCGTCCAGGTCGATCTCGTCCTGCGCGGCGAGGCGCAGGACGGTGGCCGCGGTGACGACCTTCGTGATCGAACCGGCCCGGAAGCGGGCGTCGGGGCGGGCCGGTCCGTCACCGGTCAGGTCGCGCACCCCCGCGCTGCCGTGCCAGTCGCCGCCGGGGGTGCCGACCCGCACGAGTGCGGCGGTGGCGTACTGGTTCGGCAGTCCCGCGATGGCGGCACGCAGCGCCTCCTCGGCCGGTCCCTTCCGATCGGCGGAGCTGGAGACCGGGGCGGACGGCGCGGCGAAGGCGGGGGCCGCCAGCGGGCCGGCGGCCAGGGCGAGGACGACTGAGGCGGCGAGAACCGCAGGGGTACGGGCACGCATCGACTGCTCCAGGTGAAGGCGGTTGCGGCGGAAGGATCGTGATCATCCTTGTGTGCCGCGCCCCACGGCGGATCGTCGCTGAGTAGGGTGCCCGTCCCCGAGCCGGACTCGGGGAACGCCCCCACGAAGAGCGGGAGTCGTGAGGGTCGCCCCTTACGGGACCGGAGCGGTTCGGTGGGCGTCGCGCAGCGCGCACAGGACGTCGACGCGGTTGGTCGTGATCGAGTCGACGCCCAGGGCGCGCAGCCGGCGCATCGTGCGGCGGGTGTCCGGGGTCCAGGCGGACAGCAGCAGGCCGTCGGCGTGGACGCGCTCGGCCAGGGCGCGGTCCACCAGCCCGAACCGGTAGTTGAGCCACCGCGGCCGGACCGCCGCCAGGAGCGCGGGCCGGGGCGGGGCCGCCGTCGTCCAGGTCATGGCGATCTCGGCGGCGGGGTCGGCGGCCCGCACCGCGAGCATCGCGGCGGCGCCCGCCGTGTAGTACACGCGGTCCCGCGCCCCGCACTCGCGCACCACGTCCACGATGCGCCGGACCGCCCGCTCGCCCGGCCCGCCCGGCAGGTCGAGCATCAGCCGGCTGCCGTCCGTGGCCGCCAGCGCCTCCGCCAGCGTCGGCACCCGGCCAGCCGTCAGACCGCGCACCTCCTCGGCCGACAGGGACCGCAGCGGCCGGTCGTGCCGCCACAGCCGCTTCAGCGTCTCGTCGTGCAGCAGCACCGGCACGCCGTCCCGGGTGAGGCGCACGTCGGTCTCGACCGCGTCCGCGCCGCGGTCCAGGGCGGAACGCAGCGACTCGATCGTGTTCTCGCGGTGCCGGTAGGGGTCGCCGCGGTGGGCGACGGCGGTCAGGGCGCGCGGGGTGTCCATGGTGGGGGCAACTCTCGGTGGGCGCGGTTCTCAGGAGGCGAGCCAGGCGGCGGTGTACGTGTCGATCTCGTCGATGATCCGTGCCTTGCCCGGCGCGTCGAGGAACGACGCCTCGACCCCGTTCTTCGCCAGGCCGGCGAGGCCCCGCTCGTCGAGGCCCAGGAGCCGGGCGGCGACGGCGTACTCGTTGTTGAGGTCGGTGCCGAACATCGGCGGGTCGTCCGAGTTGATCGTGACCAGGACGCCGGCGCGGGCGAACTCCTTGATCGGGTGCTCGTCCAGGGTGCGCACCGCGCGGGTGGCGATGTTCGAGGTCGGGCACACCTCCAGCGGGATGCGCCGCTCGGCGAGGTGGGCGAGGAGCTTCGGGTCCTGGGCCGAACTGGTGCCGTGCCCGATGCGTTCGGCGCCCAGGTGGGTGAGGGCGTCCCACACCGTCTGCGGCCCCGTGGTCTCACCGGCGTGCGGCACCGAGTGCAGGCCCGCGGCGATCGCCCGGTCGAAGTACGGCTTGAACTGCGGGCGGGCCACCCCGATCTCGGGTCCGCCGAGTCCGAAGGAGACCAGGCCCTCCGGACGCAGCCGGTCGTCGGTGGCGAGCCGGGCCGTCTCCTCGGCGGACTCCAGACCGGCCTCGCCCGGAATGTCGAAGCACCAGCGCAGTACGGTCCCGAACTCGGCCTCGGCCGCCTTGCGCGCGTCCTCGATCGCGTCCATGAAGGCGCCCTCGTCGATGCCGCGCCGGGTGGAGGAGAACGGCGTGATGGTCAGCTCGGCGTACCGCACCTGCTGGCGGGCCATGTCCCGGGCCACCTCGTAGGTGAGCAGCCGGACGTCCTCCGGGGTGCGGATCAGGTCGACCACGGACAGGTACACGTCGATGAAGTGCGCGAAGTCCGTGAAGGTGAAGTAGTCCACCAGCGCCTCGGGGTCGGTGGGGACCTTGGAGTCGCGGTGGCGCGCGGCCAGTTCGGAGACGATGCGCGGGGAGGCGGAGCCGACGTGGTGGACGTGCAGTTCGGCCTTCGGCAGCCCGGCGATGAAGGCGTGCAGGTCGCGCGGGACGTCGGGGTCGACGAGATGCTCGGTCAAGGGTTCCTCCCCGGGGCGGCGCCCGGGCCGCGCGCGGCGGCGGTGGGGCGCGGGTGATCGGCTGATCGGTCGTTCGGGGATCATCGTAGGCCGGTCTCACGCCCGGCGGCCCGGGACCGTAGCATGGCGGGCACGAACGACCCCGGGGGGACGAGAGATGACGGACGCGATACGGCCCGACGGGGATCCCGCCGGTGGTCACGACCCCTGGGCTCCCCCGGAGAGCGGGCCCTCGCTGGACAAGGGTGCCGGCGCCGGACCGGCGCAGGAGCCGCCCGCGCCGCCCGCCTCCGACACACCGCCGCCCTGGCAGCCACCGCCCGGCGTGCACGACCAGGCCACGGTCACCTCGATGCCGGGCGCCGGATACACCGCGCCCGACTCCGCGGTGCCGCCTCCGCCGGTCGCGCCCGACGGTGCCGGTGCGCCGGTCGGGTACGGCTATCCCGGGTACGGCCAGGGCTACGGCTGGCCCGGCATGCCGATGGCCCCGCAGAACGGCATGGGCACCGCCTCGATGGTGCTCGGCATCCTGGCCTGTGCGCTGTTCTGCATGTACGGCGTGGTCTCCCTGGTGCTCGGCGTGCTCGCCATCGTCTTCGGGGTCAAGGGCCGCCGGAAGGCGGAGGTCGGCCTGGCCAACAACCACGGGCAGGCGCAGGCCGGCTTCGTCATGGGCATCATCGGTGTCGTCCTCGGCATCGCCGTGATCGTCCTGATCGCCGTCGGCATCACCGCCGCGATCAACGACGACTCGTACTACGACGATCCCTACTACGGCTCCTCGCGCCCCGCGCCGGTCTCCGTGACGGCGGAAAGCTGAACACCTCCCCCCAGCAGTGCCTCTACGATGTCAAGCGCCAACGAGGGGAGAGCAGTTCATGTCGTACTCCAATCCCGGACCCGGGGGATACGGGCCGCCACAGCAACCGAGCCAGCCGCCCGCCGGGGGCTACGCCTACCCGCAGTCCGCGCCCGGCTACGGCTACCCGAACCAGGGGGCGTCCTACCCGGCCGCCCCGCCGGTGGGATATCCGCAGGCCCCGGGCTACGCCATGCCGATGCAGCCGAGCAACGGCATGGGCACCACGGGACTGGTCCTCGGCATCATCGGCGTGGTGTGCAGCCTGACCTTCTTCCTCTGGTTCTTCGGCGTGATCCTGGGCATCCTCGGGATCATCTTCGGCGCGGTGGGCCGGGGCAAGGCCACCCGGGGCGAGGCCACCAACAAGGGCGCCGCGACCGCCGGTCTGGTGCTCGGCATCACGGCCACCGTGATCCTGCCGCTGCTCGGCTTCCTCGCCTTCGCGAGTCTGATGAGCGTCGCCTGAACCCTGCCGTGCGGGAAGGGGGCGGCCCTCGGGTCGCCCCCCTCGCCTCCTCGCCCCCTCGGCCGGCTCGGGTGCCGCACGGCGGACATCCGGGTGTCGTCGCTCAGCAGGCGTCCGCGCGCAGCCGCTCACGGGCCGCCATCAGCGCGAAGCCCAGCAGATTCGGCCCCCGCCAGCGCTCCGGGTCTCTCGCCGCCTCGTCGTCCGCGGCCAGACCGATGCCCCACACCCGGTCCACGGGGCTCGCCTCCACCAGCACTCGGTCGCCCGTGTTCAGCAGGAACTCCCGCAGCGCCGGGTCCGAGGCGAACTTGTGGACGCTGCCCTCCACCACGATCCGGAACCGCTCCCGCTCCCACACCGTCTCGTCGAAGCCGCGCACCAGCCGGCCCGCCTTCTTCGCCTCGGCGGGATGAGCGGCCGCCAGCACCCGCCGCTCGGCGTCCGGGTCCGCGAAGAGCCGGGCCTTGCCCGCCATCATCCAGTGCTCGGCCGTCCGGTACACCACCCCCGCCACCGTGAACGGCGACGGCCACCACTGGCTCAGGCAGCTCGGTCCGAGTCTGCCGTCGGGGAGCGGCCGGTGCCCCCAGAAGCACAGGTACTTGATCCGCTCGCCCGCGCGGACCCGCCCGATCAGCGCTTCCCGGTCCGTGCCCGCCACCGCTGCCCCCGTGATCCTCTCCATGCACGCGAGTGTGGCACGCGCCACTGACACTCCGTCCGCCCTTTTCCGTGGCGACTCGACACCTGGTCGACAGATTCCGTCGCGTAACCAAATGGCAACAACGGAATCACTTGTTGGAGGCCTACTGCTCTGCCAGGATCGGCACTCACATCGAGCCTGAGCCACGCCGGCCCCCGTCACGGGGAGACCGAGGAGAGCCGACATGCACAACCCGGGCAACGCCACCCCGGACCGATTCCCGGCCCAGGACCGCTTCGCGGACGGGGCCCAGTACATCGCGGGCCGCCTGACGAAGGGCACCTCCGGACGCACGCACACCGTCGTCGACCCGGCCACCGGCGCGGACGTCCTGACCTACGAACTGGCCGGCCCCGACGACGTCGACGCGGCCGTCGCCGCCGCGCGGGCGGCGTTCTCCGGCTGGGCCGGCGCCACCCCCGGCGAGCGCTCCGACGCCCTGCACCGGTTCGCCGCCGTCCTCGCCGACCGCGCCGAGGACTTCGCCCGCGCGGAGTCCCTGCAGTGCGGCAAGCCGCTGAAGCTGACCCGTGAGTTCGACGTGCCGGGCACGGTCGACAACGCGGCCTTCTTCGCCGGTGCCGCCCGGCACCTCCAGGGGCAGTCGGCGGGGGAGTACTCCGGCGACCACACCTCGTACGTGCGCCGCGAGCCCATCGGCGTCGTCGGCTCGATCGCGCCCTGGAACTACCCCCTCCAGATGGCCGCCTGGAAGATCCTCCCGGCGATCGCCGCGGGCAACACCATCGTGCTGAAGCCCGCCGAGATCACCCCGCTCACCTCCCTGATGTTCGCCCAGGCGGCGACCGAGGCCGGCGTCCCGGACGGCGTGATCAACATCGTCAGCGGCACCGGACGGGAGGCCGGCGAGCACCTCGTCGCTCACCCCGACGTGGCGATGACCTCCTTCACCGGGTCCACCGCCGTCGGCAAGCGCGTCGCCGAGGTCGCCACCGCCACCGTCAAGCGCCTCCACCTGGAGCTGGGCGGCAAGGCCCCCTTCCTCGTCTTCGACGACGCCGACCTGGACGCCGCCGTCAACGGCGCGGTCGCGGGCGCGCTCATCAACACCGGCCAGGACTGCACGGCCGCCACGCGCGCGTACGTGCAGCGGCCCCTGTACGAGGCGTTCGTCGAGAAGACCGCCGCCCTCATGGACACCGTCCGGGTCGGCGACCCCTTCGCCCCCGGTACCGACCTCGGCCCGCTGGTCAGCCACGTCCAGCGGGACCGCGTCGCCGCCTTCGTCGACCGCGCCCGCTCCTACGCGCGCGTGGTGTGCGGCGGCGAGGCGCCCGAGGGCGACCTGAAGGGCGGGGCCTACTACCGGCCCACCCTCGTCGCGGACGCCGCCCAGGACAGCGAGGTCGTCCAGTCCGAGATCTTCGGTCCGGTCCTGGTAGTCCTGCCCTTCGACACCGACGACGAGGGCATCCGGCTGGCCAACGACACGCCGTACGGGCTCGCCGCCTCCGCCTGGAGCCGGGACGTGTACCGCGCGAACCGCGCCACCCGCGAGATCAAGGCGGGCTGCGTGTGGATCAACGACCACATCCCGATCATCAGCGAGATGCCGCACGGCGGGTACAAGGCGTCCGGCTTCGGCAAGGACATGTCCGCCTACTCCTTCGAGGAGTACACGCAGGTCAAGCACGTCATGTTCGACAACACCGCGGTGGCGGCCAAGGACTGGCACCGCACCGTCTTCGGGGACCGATAGGACCGAGAGCCACCACGCCAGGCCGCCGACCACGGCCGACCCACCCGAAAGGGCAACCACGCGCATGGAGCAGTACGAGCCCGACCGCCTGTCCCCGGCCCAAGTGGCCGCCGTGCGGCGCTCACTCAGGAGCGGCAGGGCCGCCCTCACCCGCCGTTCGCTGCTGCGCGCCTCCACCGGCGGCGCGCTCGCGGCCGGCGGCCTCGGCCTGCTGAGCGGCTGCGGCATCCCGGCGGCCGGCAAGACCGAGGGCGGCGTCTCCGCCGAGGACCACTCCAAGGAGGAGAAGCAGGTCCGCTTCTCCAACTGGACCGAGTACATGGACGTCGACGAGAGCGGCCGGCGCCACCCCACGCTGGAGGCGTTCACCAAACGCACCGGCGTCAAGGTCACGTACACCGAGGACATCAACGACAACAGCGAGTTCTTCGGCAAGATCCAGCCGCAGCTCGCCGCGGGCCAGGAGACCGGCCGCGACATCATCGTCCTCACCGACTGGCTGGCCGCCCGCCTGATCCGGCTCGGCTGGGTGCAGAAACTGGACCCGGCCAACCTGCCGCACGCCTTCGCCAACCTGTCGCCCCAGTTCCGCAGCCCCGACTGGGACCCCGGCCGGGCCTACTCCTACCCCTGGCAGGGCATCTCCGCCGTCATCGCCTACAACAAGAAGGCCCTGGACGGCGTCGAGGTGAAGTCCGTCTCCGACCTGCTCGACAACCCGAAGCTCAAGGGCCGGGTCGGCTTCCTCACCGAGATGCGCGACACCATGGGCATGACCCTGCTCGACATGGGCAAGGACCCGGCCCGGTTCACCGACGACGACTACGACGCCGGGATCGCCCGGCTCCAGAAGGGCGTCGACCGCGGCCAGATACGCCGCTTCACCGGCAACGACTACACGTCCGACCTCAGCAAGGGCGACTTCGCGGCCTGTCTGGCCTGGGCCGGCGACGTGGTCCAGCTCAAGGCCGACAACCCGGACATCGACTTCGTCATCCCGGACAGCGGCTACGTCACGTCCAGCGACAACATGCTGATCCCCAACAAGGCACGGCACAAGACCAACGCCGAACGGCTCATCGACTACTACTACGAACCGGGCCCGGCCGCGGAACTCGCCGCCTACATCAACTTCGTCTGCCCGGTCGACGGCGTGAAGGACGACCTGGCGAAGATCGACGAGGACGCGGCGAACAACCCGCTGATCATTCCCGACCAGGCCATGCAGGCCAAGTCGCACTCCTTCCGCTCCCTGAGTGCGAAGGAAGAGACGGCATACGAAGAGAAGTTCGCGAAGCTCACCGGGGCGTGACGACGATGACGACCAACACGACGAAGAACCAGCAAGCCGCGACGGACGGCGGCGGCGACGTCCGCCTCGCCGGCATCAGCAAGACCTACGGCTCCTTCACCGCCGTGCACCCGCTCGACCTGACGGTGCCCCAGGGCTCCTTCTTCGCCCTGCTCGGCGCCTCCGGCTGCGGCAAGACCACGACCCTGCGCATGATCGCCGGACTGGAGGAGCCGAGCGGCGGCACCGTCCACCTCGGCGACCAGGACGTGACCGCGCTGCCGCCCTACAAACGGCCGGTCAACACGGTCTTCCAGTCCTACGCCCTCTTCCCGCACCTCGACATCTACGAGAACGTCGCCTTCGGACTGCGCCGGCGCGGCATCAAGAGCGTGAAGAAGCAGGTCGGCGAGATGCTCGACCTGGTGCAGCTCGGCGAGCAGGCGCGCAAGAAGCCGCACCAGCTCTCCGGCGGCCAGCAGCAGCGCGTCGCCGTCGCCCGCGCTCTGATCAACCACCCCAAGGTGCTGCTCCTCGACGAACCCCTCGGCGCCCTCGACCTCAAGCTGCGCCGCCAGATGCAGCTGGAGCTCAAGCGCATCCAGACCGAGGTCGGCATCACCTTCGTGCACGTCACCCACGACCAGGAGGAGGCCATGACGATGGCCGACCGGGTCGCCGTGATGAACGCGGGCCGCGTCGAGCAACTGGGCGCCCCCGCCGACCTGTACGAGAACCCGCGCACCACCTTCGTCGCCAACTTCCTCGGCACCTCCAACCTCATCGAGGCCGAGGTCGACACCCGCAGCGGCGACGACGTCGTCGTGAAGGCGGCCGGCGACAAGCTGGTGCTGCCCGGCGCCCGCTGTTCCGCCCCGGCGAAGGCGGGCGGCAAGGTCCTGGTCGGGGTCCGCCCCGAGAAGATCAGCCTCACCCACGCGGACGACGCGGGCGCCATCCCCGAGGGCCGCAACCGCATCACCGGCAGGATCGCCAACACCAGTTTCATCGGCGTCTCCACCCAGTACGTCGTGGACTGCGCCGCGTGCCCCGAGTTCGAGGTCTACGCCCAGAACATCGACCGCGACCCCCGCCTCGCGCCCGGCGCCGAGGTCGTCCTGCACTGGAGCCCGGCGCACACCTTCGGGCTCGACGCGGACCAGTCCGTGCTTGCAGGGACGATGGGCGACGCGGGCGTCGCCGAGGGCGAGGCCGCCTGATGTCCACCCTCACCGAGGCACCACCACCGCTGACCCCGACCGCGCCCGAGACGAAGCCCCCGCGCAAACGCGGGCGATGGACGCCGTACTGGCTGCTGCTGCCCGGCATCCTGTGGCTGGTCGTCTTCTTCGCGGCGCCGATGGTCTACCAGGCCTCCACCTCCGTGCAGACGGGCTCGCTGGAGGAGGGCTACAAGGTCACCTGGCACTTCGTGACCTACTGGGACGCGGTGTCCGAGTACTGGCCGCAGTTCCTGCGCTCGGTCGCCTACGCCGCCTCCGCGACCGTGCTCTGCCTGCTGCTCGGCTACCCGCTCGCCTACCTCATCGCCTTCCGCGCGGGCCGCTGGCGGAACCTGATCATGATCCTGGTGATCGCGCCGTTCTTCACCAGCTTCCTGATCCGCACCCTGGCCTGGAAGACGATCCTCGCCGACGGCGGCCCGGTGGTCGGCGCCCTGAACACGCTGCACGTCCTGGACGTGACCAGTTGGCTCGGCTGGACCTCCGGCGACCGTGTGCTGGCCACCCCGCTCGCGGTGGTCTGCGGTCTGACGTACAACTTCCTGCCCTTCATGATCCTGCCGCTCTACACCTCTCTGGAGCGCATCGACGGCCGGCTGCACGAGGCGGCGGGGGACCTGTACGCCAAGCCCTCCACGGTCTTCCGCAAGGTCACCTTCCCGCTGTCGATGCCGGGCGTCGTCTCCGGCACGCTGCTGACCTTCATCCCGGCCACCGGCGACTACGTCAACGCCTCCCTGCTGGGCTCGGCCGACACCGGAATGATCGGAAACGTGATCCAGTCGCAGTTCCTGCGGGTGCTGGACTATCCGACGGCGGCGGCACTCTCGTTCGTTCTGATGGCGGCGATCCTCGCCATGGTCACCTTCTACATCCGCAAGTCCGGGACGGAGGATCTGGTTTAAATGGACGCGCGACGGAGTCGCATATTCGGCACGAGTGTCAACTGGTTCAAGCGCCATGTGGTCGTCATCGCCGGGCTGCTGACACTCGCTTATCTCCTGCTGCCCAATGTCGTCGTCACGGTGTTCTCGTTCAACAAACCGAACGGGCGCTTCAACTACGAATGGCAGCAGTTCTCCACGGACGCCTGGAAGGACCCGTGCGGGGTCGCCGGGCTGTGCGGCTCGCTCTCGCTCAGTCTGCAGATCGCCCTCTGGGCGACGCTGGGTGCCACCGCGCTCGGCACCGCCATCGCCTTCGCGCTGGTCCGCTACCGCTTCCGCGCACGGGGCGCGATCAACTCGCTGATCTTCCTGCCGATGGCGATGCCCGAGGTCGTGATGGCCGCCTCGCTGCTCACCCTGTTCCTCAACATGGGTGCTCAGCTGGGCTTCTGGACGATCCTGATCGCCCACATCATGTTCTGCCTCAGCTTCGTCGTGACGGCCGTCAAGGCGCGCGTGATGTCGATGGACCCACGCCTGGAACAGGCGGCGCAGGACCTGTACGCCGGTCCGTTCCAGACCTTCGTCCGGGTCACGCTGCCCATCGCCGCCCCCGGCATCGCGGCCGGCGCGCTGCTCGCCTTCGCGCTGTCCTTCGACGATTTCATCATCACCAATTTCAACGCGGGTTCGACCGTCACCTTCCCCATGTTCGTGTGGGGATCGGCCCAGCGCGGAACGCCCGTTCAGATCAATGTCGTCGGTACGGCCATGTTCGTGATCGCCGTACTGTTCGTCCTGGTCTCCATGGTCATCGGCAACCGCCGAAATCGCCGCAAGGCATAGAGCATCTCAGTGTGTCTTCGTAGGGAGTTGAAATCATGGCCCCTAGCGCCATGAGCCGCAGCAACGACTGGACGAAATCGCTTTCCGACGCCCAGCCGGTCCCGTACTGGCTGGACGACCCCGGCCGCCCCCGCCCCGAGGCCGCCCTCACCGGTGCCGAGACCTGCGACCTGCTGGTCGTCGGCGGCGGCTACAGCGGACTGTGGACCGCGCTGATCGCCAAGGAGCGCGACCCGGAACGGGACGTGGTGCTGATCGAGGGCCGCGAGGTGGGCTGGGCCGCCTCCGGCCGCAACGGCGGATTCTGCGCCGCCTCCCTCACCCACGGGCTGTCCAACGGCCTCACCCGCTGGCCCGACGAGATCCACCGGCTGGAGGAACTGGGCGCCCGCAACCTCGACGCCATCGAGGAGGCGGTCGCCCGCCACGGCCTCGACTGCGACTTCGAGCGCACCGGCGAGATCGACATCGCCACCGAGCCCTACCAGGCCCGGGAGCTGGAGGAGTGGTACGGGGAGATCCGCGCCAAGGGGCTCGCCGAGGGCATCGAGTACCTGGACGCCGACGCCGTGCGGGAACAGGTCGACTCACCCACCTTCCGGGCCGGCCTCTGGGACCGGCGGGGCGTGGCGATGGTCAACCCCGCCAAACTGGCCTGGGGCCTCAAGCGCGCCTGCCTCGCCCTCGGCGTCCGCGTCCACGAGCACACCCCCGCGCTCACCCTCAAGCCCTACGGTGCCGGCATGGCCGTACGCACCCCTTACGGCGGGGTCCGCACCCGCACGGTCGCGCTCGGCACCAACATCTTCCCGAACCTGGTCCGGCGGGTGCGCTCGTACACCGTCCCCGTCTACGACTACGCCCTGATGACCGAGCCGCTCACCGACGCCCAACTCGCCTCGGTCGGCTGGAAGAACCGGCAGGGTCTCGGGGACAGCGCCAACCAGTTCCACTACTTCCGTCTTTCCTCCGACAACCGCATCCTGTGGGGCGGCTACGACGCCATCTACCCCTACGGCGGCCGGGTGCGCGCCGAGTACGACGACCGCCCCGAGACCTACGCCAAGCTCGCCGGGCACTTCTTCACCTGTTTCCCGCAACTGGAGGGCGTCCGCTTCACCCACGCCTGGGGCGGCGCCATCGACACGTGTTCGCGCTTCTCGGCGTTCTTCGGCACCGCGCACCAGGGGAAGGTGGCGTACGCGGCCGGGTACACCGGCCTGGGCGTCGGCGCGACCCGGTTCGGCGCCGAGGTGATGCTGGACCTGCTCTCGGGGGAGCGGACGGAGCGCACCGAGCTGGAGATGGTGCGCAGGAAACCGCTGCCGTTCCCGCCCGAGCCCTTCGCCTGGACCGGCATCGCCCTCACCAAGTGGTCGCTGGCCCGCGCGGACGCGCAGGGCGGCCGGCGCAACCTGTGGCTGCGCACGATGGACCGGCTGGGGCTCGGCTTCGACAGCTGAGCCGCGCCGGTGAGCGGGTGTGTGACCCGGTTCACCCCAACGAGGCACGACAACCCGCGTAATGCGGCCGGGAGACCTCCCTCTCCCTCGTGACGCACCCCGCGTCGACGAGTGAAAGGGAGGTTTCACATGCCTGGTGCGAAGACGGCGGTCGCGTGGCTGGCATCCGTCGCACCGGATCCCGGGTCCTGCCGCCGGGACTGGGAGCGCGACCCCTCGGGCGTCGCGCTGCTGCCCGCCGGCAAGGCCTGGGACGTGCTCATCCTGCCGAGCCGGCTCGGCTATCCGACCCTGGACGTGCTCTCCCGCGTGCTGGACCAGCCCGGCCCGGTGCTCGCCGACTTCGGCGACGCGCGCACGGGCTTCTTCGTCCCGCCCGGCACGGCGGCCCGCTGGGTCGGCACCGGCATCCGGACCGCCGGGCTCGGCACCTGGATCGTGGTGCCCCACCCCGGTGGACTGTCGACCGGAGGCACCCGCTGGCTGATCCCGCCGGACGGCACCGGCAACCTCACCGATCCCTCGCTGCTGGAGCTGGCGATGCACGAGGCGGCGGCGGCCCTGGCGGGGGAGGAGGGCGAGGCGCGACGGGAGTGACGTGCGCAAGGGGTTGACAACAGAATTGGTCTGGACCAAATTGGGCGCGCTCCACCCTCCCCATCTCCCCCATGTCCGGAGGCACTTGTGGAACGCGCACGCGTACAACGCGCCAGACCCCTCGTCCGTCGCCCCCTCGTCACGGTGCTCACGGCCGCGGCCCTCGCCGCGTCCGGTATGACCGCGCTCACGTCGGCCGCCCGTGCGGCCGACGCGGACCTCGCCCGCAACGGCGGCTTCGAGTCCGCCCTCGACGGCTGGACCTGTACGGCGGGCACGACGGTGACCTCGCCCGTGCACGGCGGCACGGCGGCCCTGAAGGCCACCCCGGCGGGCGCCGACAACGCCCGCTGCGCCCAGACGGTGTCCGTCAAACCGGACTCGCAGTACACGCTCTCCGGCTACGTCCGGGGCACCTACGTCTACCTGGGCGCGAGCGGCACCGGCACCACCGACGTCTCCACCTGGGCCCAGTCCGCCCCCGACTGGCAGCAGCTGACCACCACCTTCCGTACCGGCCCGTCGACCACCAAGGTCACCATCTACACCCACGGCTGGTACGGCACCGGCGCCTACCACGCCGACGACATCTCCCTCACCGGCCCCGGCGGCGAGACGCAGCAGCCCCCGGCGGTCCCCGGCGGCCTGAGGACCGGCTCGGTGACCTCCTCCAGCGTCGCCCTGTCCTGGTCACCGGTGCCGGGCGCGACGGGCTACGCCGTCTACCGCGACGGCGTCAAGGTCAGCACGGTCACGGGCACCTCCACCACCGTGTCCGGCCTGACCCCCTCGACGGCGTACTCCTTCCAGGTCACCGCGGTCAACGACGCGGGCGAGTCGGCGCGTTCGGCCACGGTCACCGCGACCACCGCCCAGCGCCCGGACGACGGCGGCGGCTCCTCCGACCTCCCGGCCCACGCCCTGGTCGGCTACCTCCACGCCAGCTTCGCCAACGGCTCCGGCTACACCCGCATGGCCGACGTGCCCGACAGCTGGGACGTCATCGACCTGGCCTTCGGCGAACCCACCTCGGTCACGTCCGGGGACATCCGCTTCGAGCGCTGCCCGGTCGCCGAGTGCCCGAACGTGGAGAGCGACGCCGAGTTCAAGGCCGCGATCAAGGCCAAGCAGGCGGCCGGCAAGAAGGTGCTGATCTCCATCGGCGGCCAGAACGGCCAGGTGCAGCTCACCACCACCGCCGCCCGCGACAAGTTCGTCTCGTCCGTCTCCGCGATCATCGACGAGTACGGCCTGGACGGCCTCGACATCGACTTCGAGGGCCACTCCCTCTCCCTGAACGCCGACGACACGGACTTCAAGAACCCGAAGACCCCGGTCATCGTCAACCTCATCTCGGCCGTGAAGACCCTCAAGGCCAAGTACGGCGACGGCTTCGTGCTGACCATGGCGCCCGAGACCTTCTTCGTCCAGCTCGGCTACCAGTACTACGGCACCGGCAAGTGGGGCGGCCAGGACCCGCGCGCCGGGGCCTACCTGCCGGTCATCCACGCCCTGCGCGACGACCTGACGCTGCTGCACGTCCAGGACTACAACTCCGGCTCGATCATGGGCCTGGACAACCAGTACCACTCCATGGGCGGCGCCGACTTCCACATCGCCATGACCGACATGCTGCTCACCGGCTTCCCGGTCGCGGGCGACGCGAACAACGTCTTCCCGCCGCTGCGCCCGGACCAGGTCGCCATCGGCATGCCGGCCTCCACCCAGGCGGGCAACGGCCACGTCTCCCCGGCCGAAGTCACCAAGGCCCTGAACTGCCTGACCAAGAAGACCGACTGCGGCTCGTACGCGACCCACGGCACCTGGCCCGCCCTGCGCGGCCTGATGACCTGGTCGATCAACTGGGACCGCTACTCGAACTGGGAGTTCCAGAAGAACTTCGACGCGTACTTCGGCTGACCCCCGGCGGGGTCCGGCCGTCGTCCGGGGTCCGGCTGCCGTCCGGGTTTCGGCGGGCCGCCAGCCGGACCCCGGCGAGCAGCACCACGCCCAGGCACCAGCTCGCCACCACGTCCAGCGGCCAGTGGTAGCCCCGCCGTACCAGCCCGTAGGAGGTGCCCAGCACCAGCACGGCACACAGCACGACCAGCGTCCGGCGCACGGCGGGCGAGCGCAGGAGCGGGAACAGCAGCAGCGCCGCCGTGCCGTACGCGACGACCGCCGTGGCGGTGTGGCCCGAGGGGTAGTAGCCGACCGCGGGCGGCACCGCCGGGGTGCCGGGGCGGTCGGTCCACTCCTTCAGAGGCGCGACCAGCGCCGGCACCAGCGCCATCGCCACCACCCCCGCGAGGGGCGGCACCCACCAGCGGTCCACACCCGAGGCCCGCCCGTGCCACGCCGCGTACACCAGCGCCACGACCAGGACCGGCACGGCCACCTGCACATTGCCCAGGTCGGACAGCAGCTCGGAGATCCGGTCCGGGTGGACGAGCGCCCCGCTCAGCCGCTCGTCCACCCCGACCAGCGGGCCGTCGGCGACGACCTGCCAGGTGATCAGCGCGAAGAGGAGGACGGGCAGCCCGACGAGGGCGGGCAGGGCGCGGGAGCGGGCGGAGACCGGCATGACGCCCAGCTTCGCAGGTCCGCCCTCACGTATTCTCACCGCCCGTGACGACCATACGAACGGCACGGGACAGTCGGTGGGGAGAGACCTTCGCCCGGCTGAAGGCGATGACCGGCGAGGGGCGGTACGAGGAGGTCGAGGCCGAGGCACGGGCCCTGGCCGCGCTCCCGCGGCGCCCCTGGCGCAGGCGTCCGCCGCACTGGGAGGCGAGGGTGCTGGCCACCGGAGCGGCCGTCATGCACGGCCGAGTGGCCGAGGCGCTGGACGAACTGGACACACTGATCGCGGAACTGGAGCCGGTCGGCCTCAACTCGCGGATGCTGCGACTGATCGCCCGCAGCAACCGCGTGGTCGCCCTGTCCGCCCTGCGACGGTACGCGGAGGCGGAGACCGAGGCGAACGGCGTCCTGGGGGAGCTGAACCAGATCGCCCACCGTGCCCCGGTGGCGGCGCTGGAGATCAACACCCTGGGGCACCTGGCCGTCGTGCTGTGCGGGCTGGGCCGCCACGCGGAGGCGGAGGCAGTCGCCCGCGGCAACCTGCCCCGGGCGAACGGCCCCGCCGTCGGCGTCCTGCACACCACGCTGGCGCGCGGCCTGAACGGGCAGGGCCGCTACGAGGAGGCGCTGGCCGAGCTCCGCCAGGACCTGCCGCAGCCGCCCCGCTACGCCGGCGGGTACCCGGACCTGGTCACCGCCGAGGCCCTGTACGGACTGGGACGCCGCACCGAGGCGGCGGAGGCCGCACGACGGTCGCTGGCCGACTGTGAACGGCGGCTGCACCCGTCCCATCCGCGCACCGGCGAGGCCCGCGCGCTGCTCGCCCGCATCACCGGGGAGGAACCAGGGGCGTGATGCCGGGGGAGGGAACACCGAAGGGCCGGCACAAGGGGGGGAGTGTGTCGGCCCTTCGGTGAACCACCGTCCCGAGTGCCGAGGCGGCCGTCCTGACCGGAACGCCGCGCGCCCCGGGGGGTTTGGGGCGGGCGACCGTCCGATCGGTGAGGAAGCCGGAACCCGCGGGTCCCGGTTGTGTGCGCGAGGCACGACCAGGTCGAAGCTGGGGAGGCCCCGTCCTGATGATCCGCCCACAGTCCCCTGTGGGCGGGTCCATCTCTCATCTGCGTAGAACCTACGGCAGGGGGTGCGCTCAGGACAGGGACATCGGCGTCCTGACATCCACCTCGCACACGTTCTTCACACGCTCTGCCGGTCACTGCGCCAGGCGTGCGAAGCCCAGCTCAGATGCGCGTTCGACCCCTCGCGCAGATGCTCGCCCGCGCCTGGGCGCACGCGCCGGCGCACGGCCGGCTCCCGGTCTCGCGGGCGGCCCCGTCCACGGGATCGCGCATGGCCTCGCGCACGGTCTCGCTCAGATACCGGCGAAGGCCTGCTCGATGATGTCGAGGCCCTCGTTCAGCAGGTCCTCGCCGATCACCAGCGGCGGCAGGAACCGCAGCACGTTGCCGTAGGTGCCGCAGGTCAGGACGAGCAGCCCCTCCTGGTGGCAGGCCTTGGCGAGCGCGGCCGTCGCCTCCGGGTTCGGCTCCTTGGTGTCGCGGTCCTTGACCAGCTCGATCGCGATCATCGCGCCGCGGCCCCGGACGTCGCCGATGACGTCGAACTTCTCCGCCATGGCGGCCAGGCGGGACTTCATGACCGCCTCGATGTTCTTCGCCCTGGCGTTGAGGTCCAGCTCCTTCATCGTCTCGATGGCACCGAGCGCGCCCGCGCAGGCCACCGGGTTGCCGCCGTAGGTGCCGCCGAGGCCGCCGGAGTGCGCGGCGTCCATGATCTCGGCGCGGCCGGTGACGGCGGACAGCGGCAGACCGCCCGCGATGCCCTTCGCCGTCGTGATCAGGTCCGGGACGATGCCCTCGTCCTCGCAGGCGAACCACTGGCCGGTACGGCAGAAGCCGGACTGGATCTCGTCCGCGACGAAGACGATGCCGTTGTCCGAGGCGAACTCGCGGATCGCCGGCAGGAAGCCCTTGGCCGGCTCGATGAAGCCGCCCTCGCCCAGCACCGGCTCGATGATGATCGCGGCCACGTTCTCCGCGCCGACCTGCTTGGTGATCTGGTCGATCGCCTGGGCGGCGGCCTCCGGGCCGGCGTTCTCGGCGCCGGTCGGCCAGCGGTAGCCGTAGGCGACCGGCACGCGGTAGACCTCGGGGGCGAAGGGGCCGAAGCCGTGCTTGTACGGCATGTTCTTCGCGGTCAGGGCCATCGTCAGGTTGGTCCGGCCGTGGTACCCGTGGTCGAAGACGACGACGGCCGGCCGCTTGGTGTACGCACGCGCGATCTTGACGGCGTTCTCGACGGCCTCGGCGCCGCTGTTGAACAGCGCCGACTTCTTGGCGTGGTCGCCCGGCGTCAGCTCGGCCAGCGCCTCGGCGACGGCGACGTAACCCTCGTACGGCGTGACCATGAAACAGGTGTGGGTGAAGTTGGCGAGCTGCGCGGACGCCTTGCGCACGACGGCCTCGGCGGAGGCGCCGACGGAGGTCACCGCGATGCCGGAACCGAAGTCGATCAGACGGTTGCCGTCGACGTCCTCGATGACACCGCCACCGGCGCGCGCCACGAAGACGGGCAGCGTGGAGCCCACACCCTGCGCGACCACGGCCGTACGGCGGGCCTGCAGCTCCTGCGACTTCGGGCCGGGAATGGCGGTGACGACGCGGCGCTCCTGCGGAAGTGCGGTCATGAGGGCTCCTGGGGTCTTGCGCGATCTGCGGGATCTTACGAACGCTTGCCTTCTTTTCTCGCAGGCTAGGACCGGCGAAGTGGGGTGGGCATGCTCCATGTGGGCGTTGTCCGGGCGGCCGGTTGTCCGACATGGACAGGTGGCGCGAGGGGCGACATGTGGACACGTCGACGCGGGCCCGGCCGCGTAAGCGGTGAACTCCCCTTGGGAGCGCGTTAGATTGGCTCGCTGATGGTGGACGGAGCGGCAGGTCAGGGGGCAAGGGCGATGGACGGCGACGGGACCCGGGACGCGCGGGGCACGCATGCGAATCCGGTACCGCGCCCCGCGGGGCCTCCCGAGATGCCCGCGGAGGCGCCGACGGTGCCGCCACGGCCGACGCGGGCGCCGGGGAGCCCGGACGGCTCGGCCTTCCTGACCTGGCTGCGCACGCCGCGTCCGCAGGCACTGCCCGGCGTGTGGCGGTTCGGACACCGGCCGCGGCCCGAGGAGGAGCCCGAGCGGGTGCCGGGCCGGCAGTTGCTGAGCGGTGCGGTGATCGCGTTCCTCGTCGGCTGGCTGGTCTGGTCGCTGCTGTGGAACGGCTACCTCGGCGGCTGGTGGCTGCTTCCCCTCTACGCGATGATCCCGGACTCCTGGGCCGAGCCCCACAGCTTCGCCTCGGTCGTGGTCGTCTACGCCTACTACGTCCTCGTCGCCGGCATCATCATGGTCGCCGTCGGCCGGCTCGGCCGCTGGGGCGAGATCTGGCGGCGCTACGGCCCGCCCGCCTGGCGCGGCGCCGCCACCGCCGGCGCCGGTCCCGCGCCCGCCCCCGAGGAGGACCCCGCCGCCTGGCCCGCCCTGCGCGCCGCCGGTGCCCACGACGCCGCCGAGCGGCTCGCCGCCGAGGCCCGCTCGGGGCTCATGCGGGACGTCGACCACGCCCGCATCGCCCGCGCCTGGCAGGGAGTGCAGCGCGGACGGCACAGCCTGGCCACCTTCACCGGCGCGGTGCTCAGCCACGGCGCCGCCGCCTGCCCGCACCCCTCCGGCGCCCGCGACCTGCCCGTCCGCAGGGCCCGCCACGACCTCGTCACCGGCCAGGTGCGCATCGGCGCGGCCGCCGACGACGCCCGCAACCCCTACGCCTACCGCGGCGCCGGCCTCGCCCTCGGCCCCGATCTGCTCGGCACCTCGCTGCTGGCCGTCGGACCCGCGGGCTCCGGCAAGACCGGCAGCCTGGTGCGCCCGCTCACCGAATCGCTGTGCCTGCACGCGCTCGCCGGCCGCGCCGCCGTCGTCGTGGTCGGCGCGGCGGGCGCGGACCTCGGTCCGGCCGACGCCTACGACGTCGTCGTACGGATCGGCCACCCGGACTCCGTGTACGACCTCGACCTGTACGGCGGCACCACCGACCCCGACGAGGCCGCCGTCGTGCTCGCCGAGGCCCTGGTCGGCGACCTGACCGACCAGCACCAGGGCGGCGACACCCGCCGCTCCACCACCGTCCTCGCCCAGCTGCTCGGCCCCTTCCGCGCGGTCCACGGCCGCTTCCCCGGCGTGCCGGAACTGCGGCAGCTGCTGGAGGGCGCGCCCGGACCGCTGGCCGAGCTGCGCGAAGGGCTGCGCGCGGCCGGGCAGGACTCCCTGCTGCGCGAGCTGGACGCGCGCGAACGGCAGATGGACCGCCCCGGGGACGTCGGCGGCGTCCTGGCCGACCGCGTGGCGCTCCTGGACCGCCCCGCCTTCGCCCCCTTCTTCGACACCTCCGGGCAGTCCCGGCCCTTCTCGCTCAAGGCCCTCGACCACCCGGTGCGGGTCCGTGTCGACCTGCCCCAGCGCGGCCACGCCGACGCCTCCCGCATGCTGGCGCGGCTGGTGCTCGCCCAGTTCACGGCGAGTGTCTCGGTGCGGGAGGACCGGTCGCTGTTCGCCTGCCTGGTGCTGGACGACGCGAGCGGCGTGGTGACCCCGGAGGCGGTACGGGCCGTGCAGCGGCTGCGCTCGGCCGGCGCCGGCGTGGTCCTGACCCTGCGCACCCTGGACGACGTACCGCGCCCCCTGCGCGGGCCGCTGCTCGGGGCCATCGGGTGCCGGATGGCGCTGTCCGGGCTCACCCCCTGGGACGGGCAGGACTTCGCCGAGGTGTGGGGCAAGGAGTGGACCGAGGCCCGCGACGTCACCGACCGGCAGATCATCGCCGAGACCCCGGCCGGCAAGGCCGTGCACATGCTCCGCCGGGTGATCACCGGAAAGGCGCCCACCGCGCGCGCGGTGACCGTCCGCCAGGTCGAGCGGGAACGCTGGTCGGCCTCCGAGCTGGCGCACGCCGTGCCGGCCGGGCATGCCGTGCTGTCGCTGACCAGTGTCAAGGGGGAGCACGCGCCGCCGCTGCTGGTCGACCTGCACGGGTGAGCCCCACGGGCCGGGGCGGGCACCCGGGGACCGTACAGTGAGGCAGAATCGACACAGGTCGTTCATACGCGGCGGCCAAAAGATCACAGCGACTCCACACCGACCCCGCGACCGCCTCACGCCCCCGACGCAGACCCGAAGGCCAAGGCCCCCATGCCCCCGACGCTCGCCTCGCTCGTCCACCACTCGGCGCTCAAGCTGACCGTGCGCGCCGGCGAGGACCGCCTCGACGTGCCGGTGCGCTGGGCCCACGTCAGCGAGCTCGCCGACCCCGTGCCCTACATGGAGGGCGGGGAGCTGTTGCTGATCACCGCCCTCAAGCTGGACGCCGAGGACCCCGAGGTGATGCACCGGTACGTGAAGCGGCTGGTGGGCGCCGGAGTGGTGGGCCTGGGCTTCGCCGTCGGGGTCAACTACGACGACATCCCCCAGGCCCTGGTGGAAGCGGCCCGGCAGGAAGGGCTGCCGCTCCTGGAGGTGCCGCGCCGCACCCCCTTCCTCGCCATCAGCAAGGCCGTCTCCGCCGCCATCGCCGCCGACCAGTACCGCGCGGTCACCGCGGGCTTCGCCGCCCAGCGCGAGCTGACCCGGCGGGCCCTGACCGAGGGCCCGGAGGGCCTGCTGGCCGCGCTCGCCGCCCAGGTCGACGGCTGGGCGGCGCTGTACGACGCCTCGGGCGCCGTCGTCGCCACCGCGCCGGAGTGGGCGGGCCGCAGGGCGGCGCGGCTCACCGCGGACGTGCAACGGCTGCGCGAGCGCCCCGCTCCCGCCTCCTCCGTCGTCGGCGGCACCGGGAACGCCGAGCACCCCGAGAACGCCGACCGGGTCGAGCTGCACTCCCTGGGCACCTCCCGCCGCCCCCGTTCCGCGCTCGCCGTCGGCACGGCCGCCGCCCCCGGCACCGCCGAGCGGTACGCCGTCCACTCCGCCATCGCCCTGCTGACCCTCACCACGGAGCGCTCCCGTTCCCTGCACGAGGCGGGGCTCCGCATCGACGGGGCCGTACTGCGCATGCTGCTGGCCGGCGAACCCGACCACGCGCGCACGGTCGCCGGCGACCTGTACGGCGGCCTGCTGGACGCGCCGTTCCGGATCGCCGTCGCCGAGTCCCCGACGGCCAGGACCAGGGCCTCCACGGCCCCGCAGACCACCGGTGACCCGGGCGGCGAGGCGGGCGGCGACCCCCTCGGCACCCTCACCGAGGTCGTGGAGTCCGCCGCGGCCCGGGCCGGCGAGGCGGTCCTGGTCGTCCCCGAGGGCGAACGCCTGGTGATGCTGGCCACCGACGGGGGCGCGGCCGTCGCCGCCTGCGTCGAGCACGCCTCGGCCCTGGAGGCCGCCCGACCGGCGTCCGAGTCCCTCGCGGGCGGCGACGAGGAGAGCCTGGTCGTCGGTCTGTCGGCACCGTCCGGGCCCATCGCCGCGTCCGCCGCGTACAAGCAGGCCGAACAGGCACTCTCGGTGGCGCGCCGGCGCGGCCGGGTCTGCGTGGAGCACGAGCACCTGGCGGCGGGCTCCGTCCTGCCGCTCCTCGCCGACGACGCGGTACGCGCCTTCGCCGACGGCCTCCTGCGGGCGCTGCACGACCACGACGCCACCGGCCGCGGCGACCTCGTGGCCTCCCTGCGCGCCTGGCTCTCCCGCCACGGCCAGTGGGACGCGGCCGCCGCCGACCTCGGCGTCCACCGCCACACGCTGCGCTACCGGATGCGCCGCGTGGAGGAGATCCTCGGCCGCTCCCTGGACGACCCGGACGTACGCATGGAGCTGTGGCTGGCCCTGAAGGCCACGGCCCCGGACTGACACCCCACCTGGCCACCACGTCGAACACCCCGCCCCCACCACTACACCCCGGACAAACGCCCCCCGCCCCGCCCCGCCCTACCGTGGACCCGCACCCGCAGTCACCACCATCACCCCCAACGCGGAAGGGCCGGGACTCGACAATGACTTCCACCCACGCCTTCTGGCTCGCCGGCCGCCAGGCCACCGGCGAGTCCGGCTTCGACGTCACCTCTCCCTGGGACGGCACCACCGTCGGCACGGTGAGCCTGCCCACCGACGCCCAGGTCGAAGAGGCCGTGGCCGCCGCGTACGCCGTCCGCGAGGACTTCGCCGCCACCCCCGCCCACACCCGCGCCGCCGCGCTCGACCACGTCAGCCGCCGCCTCGTGGAGCGCACCGAGGAGATCGCCCGGCTGATCTCCGCCGAGAACGGCAAGCCGATCAAGTGGGCCCGCGGCGAGGTCGGCCGCGCGGTCTCCGTGTTCCGCTTCGCCGCCGAGGAGGCCCGCCGCTTCAACGGCGGCG
This sequence comes from Streptomyces sp. KPB2, assembly GCF_003950055.1. Classification (NCBI taxonomy): domain Bacteria; kingdom Bacillati; phylum Actinomycetota; class Actinomycetes; order Kitasatosporales; family Streptomycetaceae; genus Streptomyces; species Streptomyces sp. KPB2. Next base: position 2,297,239 of record NZ_CP034353.1, on the reverse strand, counting down.
AGGCCCAGCGCCTCGACACGGACGCCGGCGGTCAGGGCCGTCTCGCCCTCACCCGCCGCTTCCCGAAGGGCGTCGTCCTCGGCATCGCGCCCTTCAACTTCCCCCTCAACCTGTGCGCCCACAAGATCGCCCCCGCGATCGCGGCCGGCGCCCCCATCATCCTCAAGCCGGCCCCCGCCACCCCGCTCTCCGGCCTGATCCTCGGCGAGCTGCTCGCCGAGACCGAGCTGCCCGCCGGCTCCTGGAGCATCCTCCCGGTCCCCAACGACCGCATGCCCGCCCTCGTCCAGGACGAGCGCCTCCCGGTCATCTCCTTCACCGGCTCGGAGACCGTCGGCTACGCGATCATGGACTCGGTGCCCCGCAAGCACTGCACCCTGGAGCTGGGCGGCAACGGCGCGGCCGTCGTCCTCGGGGACTGGGCGAGCGACGAGGACCTGGACCGGGCCGCGACCCGCATCGCGACCTTCTCCAACTACCAGGGCGGCCAGTCCTGCATCTCCGTGCAGCGCGTCATCGCCGACGCCGCCGTCTACGACCGCCTGCTGCCCCGCATCGTCGCCGCCGTCGAGGCCCAGGTCACCGGCGACCCGAACGACGACGCGACGGACGTCGGCCCGCTGGTCAGCGAGGCCGCCGCCGAACGCGTGGAGGCGTGGGTGCGGGAGGCCGTCGACGCGGGCGCGAAGCTCCTCACCGGCGGCAAGCGCGACGGCGCCTCCTACGCGCCGACGGTCCTCGCCGACCTGCCCGCCGACACCACCCTCGCCCGCGAGGAGGTCTTCGGCCCGGTGCTCAGCGTGCAGAAGGTCTCCGGCGAGGCCGAGGCCTTCGCCGCCGTCAACGACTCCAAGTACGGCCTCCAGGCGGGCGTGTTCACCCACGACCTCCAGGCCGCCTTCCGCGCCCACCGCGCCTTGGAGGTCGGCGGCGTGGTCATCGGCGACGTCCCCTCCTACCGCGCCGACCAGATGCCGTACGGCGGCGCCAAGCAGTCCGGCGTCGGCCGCGAGGGCGTGCGCTTCGCGATGGACGACTACACCTACGAGCGGGTGCTGGTCCTCACGGGGCTGGCCCTCTGACAGCGGTCCACACCCCGCCCCGTCAGGCGCCGGGGGCGGCCGGCCGGTGCGCGGGCGGGAGCCGCGGCCCCACGGTGCGGCAGCCCGCCGTACGCCCCGCCAGCAGGTCCCGCAGCGTCGCGTACGAGTGGTCCCACGACCACTCGTACGCGGCCCGTCGGCGCCCCGCGTCGCCCATGGCCCGGGCGAGCCGGGGATCGCGCAGGAGCCTGATCAGCCGGTCCGCCGTCGCCGCGACCGAACGGCCGTCGACGACGTACCCGGTCTCGCCCTCGCGCACCGTGTCGGGCGCGCCGCCCGAGTCGCCCGCGACCACCGGCAGCCCGGAGGCGGCGGCCTCCAGGTACACGATGCCCAGGCCCTCCACCTCCAGACCGGCCCTGCGCGTACGACAGGGCATCGCGAAGGCGTCGGCGGCGGCGTAGAACGCCGGGAGCGCGTGGTGGGGATGGCCGCCGGCGAAGAAGACCGCGTCCAGAACGCCCTCCCGCAGGGCCAGTTGCCGGAGCCCGGGGCCGTAGGGGCCGTCACCGACCAGCAGCAGTACGGCGTCCGGGACCGCCCTGCGTACCCAGGGCAGCGCCCTGATCAGGGTGTCCTGGCCCTTGCGCGGGACCAGCCGGGCCGCGCACAGGACCACGGGACGGTGTCCCAGGCCGTACCTCGTGCGGACCGGGGTGCCGTCGACGGCCGGATGGAAGGCCCCGGTGTCCACGCCGGGGACCAGGCGGGCGGTCCGGGTGCCGGGGGCGAGTGCCGCCTCGATCGGGCCCCGGGTGCTGTCGCCCAGCCAGGTCAGCGTGTCCACCCGGGTGCCGATGCGGCGCAACAGGCTCCGGGGTCCCGGAACGCGGGCCCACCACACCTCGTGGCCGTGGGTGGTGGCGACGACGGTGCGGATCCCCGCCGTACGGCGCAGTCGTCCCGCCATCAGCGCGAGGGGCGCCGCCGCGCCGAACCACACCCGGTCGCAGCCGTACCGGCGGGCCACCTCCGCGGCGTGCGCGGTCGCGCGCGGGGTGGGCAGAAGGGTGCGGGCCGGGTGGCGGACCACCGGGTGGCGGGAGCGGGCGCCGTGATCCGTCGGGGCCGTCGGCGTGGAGGTGAGGACGACCACCTCGTCGGGCGGGAAGCGGTCGGCCAGCTCCCGGACGAAGGTCTCGATGCCGCCCTGCCGGGGCGGGAAGTCGTTGGTGACGATCAGCGTGCGGCCACCGGTGCGGGCGTCGTCGGTCATGCGGGGTTCCTCTCGACGGGGCGGCCGGTGACCTCGGTGTCGCGGTGTCCCGCCCCGTGCGCCAGGGCCGCCAGCACCATCGGGTAGACCAGGTAGCCGAAGCGCGTCGCCGGCATCAGGACCGTCGCCAGGCCCACACCGAGGGCGAGCCGCCCGGCCGCCGCCCGAAGGGTCTCCGGCGGGCGTACCGCGAGCGAGACACCGGTCAGCAGCGCGCCGACCGCCAGGAGGGCGAGCGTGATCACCGTGCCGCCGGGGACGTGCGCCGCGAGCAGGTGACCGGGCAGCGGGCTGTCGGCGGGCGAGGCGGTGGCGGTGAGCCCGAACGGGAAGGCGACGACGTTCCGGAAGAAGCCGGCGGGATCGATGAGCGCGAAGGGCAGGACCACCGCCGCCCCGGTGCCCAGGCACGTGCCCGCACACCGCAGCGCGGGCCGGCCGCCCTGCCGTACGGCGATCAGCGCCAGGGCCACGGGCAGCGCGAGCCAGCCCGTCCACTTCAGGGCGGCGGCGGCTCCGAGCGCGAGACCGGCCCCGCCCGCGCGACCCCGCCCGGCCTGTGCGAGGCCCAGGCACATCAGTCCCGCCACCGGCAGGTCGACGCCGCCCACCGCGAGAGGCAGCGCGACCAGGGGGCAGGCGAGCAGCGGTCCGGCACGGCGCACCCCGGCGGCGACGAGGGCGCCGAGGAACGCGCCGCCCGTCCACCAGCGCGGATCACCCGGCAGGACGCCGAAGAGCGCCATCCCCGGCAGGTAGGGGTTGAAGTCGCCCACGGCCGCGGGGGCCGTGACGTACGGGCTTCCGGTGGCGGCCAGCAGGTGCCCGGACCGCTCGACCACGGCCACTTCGGACTGCCCGAGCCCCGCCGCCACCAGGCCGACGAGCGGCAGTACCACGCTCCCCGCGACCGCCACCGCGCGAGCCGCCCGGAGCGGCCCGGAGCCCCGGGCAAGGAGCGCCGCGAGCGCGTACCCCGCCCCGGCCGACCATCCCCACACCCGGTGCGTCGCCGGGCCGGAGACCAGCGCGAAGCCCGTCGCCGCCACCGCGCACCCGGCCCACACATACCGTTCGACGGGCCGCGGTGCGCACCCGGCGACCCGTTCCCCAAAGGTCTTCCCCATGTCCGTCGACGCTAGGAATCCGCAGTTCGCAAGGCGTCAACCGAGGCTCCGCACCCGGGACTCAACCCGTGGTACGACATCCGCACCGAGACTCCACCCGAGCGGTGACGCGCCCCTCGGCCACGGCCGGGATCATGGAGGGATGAGGACGTCGCCCCAACAGCGGCTGCGCGAGTGGATCGCGGCACCCGCCTACCCCTGGGTCACCGGCGGCGCCGTCACGGCGGGCGCGGTCGTGGAACTGATCGCCATCCCGGGCGGTGTGACGACCACCGTCGGAGCGCTGGTGTCCGCGGCCTCGCTGATGTGGCGGCGCTCCTTCCCGCCCGTCGCGATGCTCACGGTCGCGGCGGGGCTGATCGGCTTCGCCGGTGACGTCAACCTGTATGTCTCGATCATGGTGAGCGGACTGACCGGCTGCTACTCGCTGGGCCGCAACCGGGTGCTGCACCCGGCCCTCACCGTCGCGGGCGGCGCGCTCGGCGCGCTGTGCGTCAACCTGGTCCACATCAACACCTGGTCGCGGATGGACCTGCCGGTGCCGGCGCTGTGGGAGAAGGGGTCGCTGAGCCTGTTCGCCGAGTCGTTCCTGCTCACCGTGGTCGTCTTCGGGGCGGTGATGATGGGCGACGCGGTCCGCTCCCGGGAGGAGACGCGCATCGAACGCGGCCTGGCACAGGCGAAGTTGATCGCGATGGAGCGGCAGCAGGCCGCCGAGGCGGAACGCGCGGCGATCGCCCGCGAACTGCACGACATCGTGTCCCACTCGGTGTCGATGATCGCGGTCCAGGCCGAGAGCGCCACGTACACCACGCCCGGACTCACCCCAGCGGCCCGCGACGGCTTCCAGCAGATCGCCGGCACGGCCCGCTCCTCGATGGCCGAACTGCGGCGCCTGCTCGGCGTCCTGCGCACGCCCCAGGACGGCACCGGCCCCGCCACCCTCACCGCACCGCAGCCCACGCTCGATCACCTCGCCGAACTGGTCGAGCAGCACCGGGCGGTGGGCGGCACGGCCGAGTTGCGGATCACCGGCGAGCGGGTGCCGCTGCCCGCCGCGTGGGAGCTGTCCGCCTACCGGATCGCGCAGGAGGCGCTGACCAACGCGCGCAAGCACGCCCCCGGCGCCCGTACGGTGGTCGAGGTCGACTACGGCGCCGACCGGCTGCTCACCCTCCGCGTCCGCGACGACGGTCCCGGCACCGGGCCCGGCTCTTCCGTCGGCGGCACCGGACACGGCCTGACCGGAATGCGCGAGCGGGCCGCCCTGGTCGGCGGCCGGCTCAGCGCGGGGGCGGGCCCGGACGGCGGCTTCCTGGTGGAGGCGGAGCTGCCGTGGGGGAGCGGGCGAGCAGTGGGGGACGAGCAGGGGAGCCGCGCGTGATCAGGGCACTGGTCGCCGACGACCAGGCGGTCGTCCGCACCGGCTTCGTGAACCTCCTGGCCACCCAGGAGGACATCGAGGTCGTCGCCGAGGCGGAGGACGGGGTGCGGGCGGTGCTGGCGGCCCGCGAGACCCGGCCCGACCTCGCGCTCCTGGACATCCGGATGCCGCACAAGAACGGCATCGACGCGGCCCGCGAGATCCTGGCCGCCTCCGGCGGCGCCACGAAGGTGCTGATGCTGACCACCTTCGGCCTCGACGAGTACGTGTACGACGCGCTCGCGGCCGGCGCGGGCGGCTTCCTGCTCAAGGACGCCACGTTCCCCGAACTGCTGCACGCCGTACGGGTGGTGGCGAGCGGCAACGCCCTTCTGTCGCCGGAGATCACCAAGCGGCTGATCGCCGAGTTCGTGCACGCGCGCGGTTCGCGGCTGCCCGTCCCCGCGGCCGCCGACCTCACCGCCCGGGAGACGGAGGTGCTGACCCTGATCGCGCGGGGCCTGTCCAACGCGGAGATCGCGGCACGCCTCACCATCACCGACCACACCGTGAAGACCCACATCAACCGGCTCTTCGCCAAGCTGGAGCTGCGCGACCGCGCCCAGGCGGTGATCGTCGCCTACGAGCTGGGCCTGGTCAGAGCGGGGCGTGAGTCGGGGGCCCGGTACCGGTAGTTCTTGGCCACCGGTGCCGGGCCCCGTCCCCGTGCCGGACCTCTCCGGACCCTCAACCGGAGAAGCCGACGTGCGCGAGCCGCAGTGCGCCGCGCAGTCTGATGCGGAGGTCGTGGACGCCCCCGGCGGTGAAGGCGCCGTCCAGCTCCGTGTAGTCGTACGGCCCCGCGGCCGGCGCGGACGGCGAGAGGGCCGGCGTCCACGCGCCGCCGTCGGGGGCCATCTCGACGGTGCCGGTGCCCGCGACCGACAGGGTCGTCCTCGTCACGCCGGTGCCGAAGTCGCAAGAGCGGTAGAGCAGTTCGCCCGTTCCGCCGGCCGCCGGCGTCACCGCGTCGCCCGCCGTCTTCGTCCGGTCGACGATCTGCGTGCCGCTCTGCTCGTCGAAGTCGGCCGCCTCCAGGCCGCGTTCGCCGACCGGGCGGGGTGCGGCCGGCTCGCCGTCGAGGGTGAGGGTCGTCGACAGGCGCACGTCCTCGCTGGAGGCGCCCACCAGCAGGGCGTACGGGCCCGGCTCCAGCCGCCACCGGCCGTGTGCGACGTCCCAGAACGCGAGGGCGGACAGCGGAACCTCGAAGGCGACCCGCGTCGACGCGCCCGGGGCGAGGGTGAACCGGCGGTGGGCCAGGAGCTCGCGGCGCGGACGCGGAACCGAGGGGGCCTCGGCGCGGACGTAGAGCTGGGCCACCTCGTCGGCGGCGACCTCACCGGTGTTGGTGACGGTGAAGGACACCGACACCGTCCGGTCCCCGACCTCCGCCGCCAGGTCCGCGTAGCCGAACGACGCGTAGGACAGGCCGTGTCCGAAGGGGAACAGCGGCGTCCCCTCGAAGTACAGGTAGGTCTGGCGGCCGCCGATCACGTCGTAGTCGAGGAGGTCGGGGAGGTCGGCGTCGTCGGCGTACCAGGTCTGCGGGAGCCGGCCCGCCGGGGAGACGTCGCCCGCGAGGACCCGGGCCAGTGCGGTGCCGGCCGCCTGGCCGCCGTGCGCGGTCCACAGCACCGCCGGGAGCGTCCCGGCGTCGACCGCGTACGGGTAGGCGGACACCAGCGCGAGCACGGTCGCCGGGTTGGCGGCCCGGGCCGCGCGCAGCAGCCGTTCCTGCTGGCCGGGCAGGCGCAGCGTCGTACGGTCCTCGGTCTCGCGGCCGTTGATGTGCGGGTCGTTGCCCGCGATCACGACGACCACGTCCGCCGCCGACGCCACCCGCCTCACCGCGTCCTCGCCGCGCTCGACGACCGTCAGCCCGAAGACTTCGGCGTCCGCGTCGTCCGCGGCAACCTTCACGCCGTCGGCGGCGACCTGGACCGGACGACCCGTTCCCGTGTGCCTCAGGAGGTGACCGTTCTCGTGCGGTTCCAGCCGGAACGTCTCCTGCACGACCCAGCCGCCGGGCTGGTCGGCGGAGGCGCGCACGTAGCCGTCCTCGGCGACCGACAGGTAGCGGCCGTCGGGCGCGCGCAGGGTGAGCACGCCCTCGCCCCAGTCGATCAGCGCCAGTTCGGTGCCGGTGGCGTCGGTGGTCAGGGGCGGCAGGTCGGTGCGGCCGGCGAGCAGGGCCGGGTCGAGGGCGCCCTCAGCGGCGCGCGCCCCGTCGGGGACGTCGTCCGAGGGCAGGACGTGCAGGAACGTGCCGTCGGCCGTACGCAGCCTGACCCGGTCCACGCCCTCCGCGAAGCTCACGCGGTCGGCGCCGAACCGCTCGTACAGGCCCTCCAGCGGGGTCGAGCGATGGAGGAGCGTGCCGCTGTACCAGTCGAGCTTGCACTCGTCGGCGAGCAGTCCGACGACGGCGACGCGGGTGCCGGGGGCCAGGGGCAGCACGCCGTCGTTCTTGAGCAGGACGACCGCCTGTTCGGCCGCCTCCCGGGCGAGCGCCCGGTGCTCCGGCGTGTCGAAGTGACTCTCCTTCGCGTACGGGTCGTGCTCCGGGTCGAACTCGCCGAGCCGGAAGCGGACCGACAACTGCCGCCGCACCGCCGCGTCCACGTCCGCCTCCGTCAGCAGACCCTGCGCCAGGGCGCCCCGGACCCGCGCGACGATCTTCGAGGAGTCCGTGCCGTGGTCGGTGAAGCTGTCCACCCCGGCCCGCAGCGCGGCGGCGGTCGCCTCCTCGTGGGTGTCGAAGTAGTGCTCCGAGTCGACCAGGTTGGAGGGCGCGCCCGCGTCCGAGCAGACCAGCAGGTCCTCCTCCGTCCAGGTGCGCAGGTGCCGGCCGAGGTGGGGGGAGAGGTGGTTGGGGCGGCCGTTGACCAGGTTGTAGGCCGGCATCACCCCGGCCACCGCGCCCGCCTCGACCGTTTCGCGGAAGGCCCGCAGGTCGTACTCGTGCAGGACGCGCGGGCGGACGGAGGACGAGGAAGTGTCCCGCGCCGTCTCGTTGTTGTGCGCGAGCCAGTGCTTGAGCACGGGCGCGGTGCGCCAGTACGCCGGGTCGTCGCCGCGCAGCCCCCGGGTGTAGGCGGTGGCGATGGCGGAGGTCAGCTTCGGGTCCTCGGAGTAGCCCTCCTCGTTGCGGCCCCACAGGGGGTGGCGCAGCAGGTTCACCGTCGGGGACCAGACGTTGAGGCCCACGCGCTCGTCCCGCGCGCGCATCGCCCGGGCCTCCCTGGACACCGCCTCGCCGACCCGGCGCACGAGGTCCTCGTTCCAGGTGGCGCCGAGCCCCACGGCCTGCGGGAACACGGTCGCCGGGCCCATCCAGGCCACGCCGTGCAGCGCCTCCTGGCCGGTACGGAAGGCGGCGATGCCGAGACGCTCGACCGCGGGCGCGAACTGGTGCAGGAAGGCGGTCTTCTCGTCGAGCGTGAGCCGCGACATCAGGTCGTCGACGCGCTTCGCGAACGGCAGTCGCGGATCACGGAACGGCGGCGTGGGTGCGGTCACGTGGAGGTCCCCTTGCGATGGAGCGGGTAGGACGTCGAAGCGCTTCGATGCTCCGTGCAGCCCTGGGCACGTGTCAAGACGTCGCGCTCGATCACGCTCCTGCCCCGGCCCAACTTCAACTTGATGAGGAGGAGTGTGGTCAAGACCTCTCCTCGCGCCGCCGAACAGGAATCTTGGGGACGACCCTTGTGCCCCCCGAGGGGTTAACTTAACCTCGCTGCAACATCGAAGCGCTTCGACACGAACTGGTCCCAGTTCCCTCAAGACACCGCACCCGACGGCCGCCGTCGGGTCTCCGGTGCGCCACGAAGGCACGAAGGGTTGACGCACATGACGCCGAACGCCGCCTCCGGTCCCAGCCGGAGAAGTTTCCTCGCCTCCACCGCGGTCGCCACCGCAGCGGTGGCCGGAGGGGTGCCGCTGCTCTCCGCCTGCGGCGGATCCGACGGAGGCTCGCGCGACGGCACCACGTCGGGCAAGGACGCCAAGAAGATCCTCCCGGCGTACGTGGCGAGCAACGTGGTCGCGCCCGACATCCCCAGCAAGAACGGTTCCGCGGTCGGCTTCACCGGCAAGCTCGACCTGGCGGACCTGAAGACCTCGGTGCCGAAGAAGCTCGGCAAGGGCGGCAAGGTCACCGTCATGTCGCCCTTCTGGGGCTCGCCGCCCAAGGACGGCAACGCCTACTACACGTCGATGAACGACCTCATAGGCGTCGACGTGGTCTGGCAGAACCAGGACGGCAACACCTACGACCAGAAGCTCGGCGCCGTCCTCGCCTCCAGCGAGGTGCCCGACGTCGTGGTCGTGCCCGGCTGGAACATGACCGGCAAGATCCCCAGCGCCATCATCGGCAAGTTCGCCGACCTCGGCCCCTACCTCTCCGGCGACGCGGTCAAGGAGTACCCGAACCTCGCCGCGATCCCCACCGACGCCTGGCAGCGGTCCATCTTCGGCGACAAGCTGCGCGGCCTGCCCATGCCCTCCTCCTACGTCACCGGCATCGTGCCGCTCTACCGCCGGGACGTCTTCGAGAAGGAGGGGTACGAAGTGCCCCGCTCGTGCGACGAGTTCATGGCCCTGGCCAAGGACGCCACCAGCGCCAAGGCCAAGCGCTGGGCCTGCCTGGACATGAAGTGGACCGCCTTCAACGCCTTCGGGGTGCTCTCCGGCAACGAGAAGTCCCTCGGCTGGAACGAGACCGACGGCAAGCTGATCTACCGCATCGAGACCGACGAGTACCTCGAAGCCCTGGAATGGACGCGCAAGCTGTTCGCCGCCGGCGTCGTCCACCCCGACGCCAAGCTCGGCAAGTCCAACGCCGCCGACCCCGGGCCCAAGTTCGCCGCCGGTGAGTTCCTGATCTACAACCAGGACATGTCGCAGTGGTGGAGCCGCACCGCCGAACAGGCCACCCAGAACCCCGAGTTCGAGATCTGGGGCATGGACATCTGGGGTCACGACGGCGGCGCCCCCACGCTCTGGGCGCAGAACCCGGCGGGCATCTTCGCCTTCGTCAACAAGAAGGCATCCGAGTCCGTGATCCGCGACGTGCTGGCCGTCGCCAACGTCACCGCGGCGCCGTACGGCACCAAGGAGTACATGGCCACCAACTACGGCGTGGAGGGCACCCACTACACCGTCAAGGACGGCGTCCCGACCAAGACCGACCAGGGCAACATCGACGTGATGAACGCCTACGTGATGGTGGCGAGCCCCGCCGCGACCATCGCCCACCCCGACTTCCCCCAGGTCGCCAAGGGACAGGTCGAGTGGCAGCAGCGCATGGGCGCCGTCACCAGGAAGCCGTCGTTCTACGGCATGCAGATCACCGAACCGGCCCGCTGGACCAACCTCTCCAACGACTTCGAGCAGCTGGAGGACGACGTCGTCCGCGGCCGCAAGAAGATCAGCGACGTGCAGCAGGCAGTCTCCGACTGGAAGAGCAAGGGCGGGGACAAGCTCCGCGACTGGTACCGGAAGATCCTCGACGAGAACGGACCGGCGGCCGGCTGACCGGGTACCGAGGCAAGGAGAACCGCCGTGTCCCACAGCACGGTGCCTCGGACCGACACCGAGGCCGAAGAAGGCAAGAAGAACCCTCCGAAGGCGCACGGCGGCGACACCGCGGCCCCCGGCAGACCGCCCACCGGCAGGCTGAGCCTGCGGCTGAGGTTCCGGCGCGACCGCGTCCTGCTGCTGATGACCCTGCCGGCCGTCGTGCTGCTGCTGGTCTTCAACTACGTGCCGATCCTCGGCAACGTCGTCGCCTTCCAGGAGTACGACCCCTACCTCAGCGACAACGGCGTCGTCTCCATCGTGCACAGCCCGTGGGTGGGCCTGGAGAACTTCCAGCGGATCTTCGAGGACTCCGCCTTCTGGAACGCGGTCCAGAACACCCTCGTGCTCTTCGTCCTCCAGCTCCTGCTGTACTTCCCCGTCCCCATCCTGCTCGCGCTGCTCATCAACAGCGTGGTCAGGCCCCGGGTCCGGGCGATCTCGCAGGCCATCCTCTACCTACCGCACTTCTTCTCGTGGGTGCTGGTCGTCGCCGTCTTCCAGCAGCTCCTCGGCGGTGCCGGGCTCCTCTCCCAGCTGCTGCGGCAGCACGGGTACGACGGGCTCGACATCATGACCGACCCCGAGACCTTCAAGTTCCTGATCACCGCGCAGAGCGTGTGGAAGGACGCCGGCTGGGGGATCATCGTCTTCCTCGCCGCCCTCGCCTCGGTCAGCCCCGACCTGTACGAGGCGGCCGCGATGGACGGCGCGAACCGCTGGCGCCGCATGTGGCACGTCACCCTGCCCGCCCTGCGCCCGGTCGTCGCCCTGCTCCTCGTGCTCCGCGTCGGTGACGCCCTCACCGTCGGATTCGAGCAGATCCTCCTGCAACGCGGCGCCGTGGGACCCGGCGCCGCGGAGGTCCTGGACACCTTCGTGTGGTGGAACGGCGTACGCAACCAGGACTTCGGCTACGCGGCCGCCGCCGGCCTCGTCAAGGGCGTCATCAGCCTCGGCCTGGTCCTCGCGGCCAACAAGGTGGCCCACCTCATGGGCGAGCAGGGGGTGTACAAGAAGTGACCGCCGTACCCGAAGCGACCGCCGTACGAGAGACGACGACACCCGCGGCCGGCGCACCGGCGCGCCCGCCCCGCCGGTGGGCGGCCCCGCCCCGCCCCGTGTGGGAGGAGAAGCCCAGCCGCGCCGGACTCACCGGCAAGGGGCTCGTGCTGCTCCTGGCCTGCCTGGGCATCCTGTTCCCGCTGTGGATCGTGATCGTCACCAGCCTGTCCACCCGCAGGACCATCGACGAGGCCGGCGGCCTGGTGATGATCCCCAAGGACCTCACGTTCGTCGCCTACCAGGAACTGCTCAGCGGCGGCCAGGTCACCCGCGCCGCGCTCGTCAGCATCGGCATCACCCTCGTCGGCACCCTGTTCTCCATGGCGGTGTCCGTGCTGTGCGCCTACGGACTCTCCCGCAGCGGCTCGCTGGGCCACCGCTGGATCCTCATGGTGCTGCTCGCCACCATGTTCTTCAGCGCCGGCCTCATCCCCACCTACCTGCTGGTGCAGTCCCTCGGCCTCACCGACAGCTACCTCGCGCTGATCCTGCCGAGCGCGATCAGCGTCTTCAACATCCTGGTGCTGCGCGGCTTCTTCATGGGCATCTCCCAGGAACTGATCGACAGCGCCCGCATCGACGGCGCCGGCGACCTGCGCATTCTGTGGCAGATCGTGCTGCCGCTGTCCCGCGCGGTCGTCGCGGTGATCACCCTGTTCTACGCCGTCGGCTACTGGAGCGCCTGGTTCAACGCCTCCCTCTACCTGAACGACCAGGACATGCTTCCGCTCCAGAACGTCATGATCCAGCTGGTGCAGAAGCAGGAGGCGCCGGTCGGTCTGGGCCAGGCCATCAAGACCGGTGAACTGTCCGGGCTGGCCGTGCAGATGGCGGTCATGGTGATGGCCCTGCTGCCGGTCGCCGTCCTGTCGCCCTTCGTCCAGCGCCACTTCAAGAAGGGCATGCTCACCGGGGCGGTGAAGGGCTGATGCCGCACCTGTCCGACGTCACCCGGGGCCGCATCCTCTACGGCGGCGACTACAACCCCGAGCAGTGGCCCGAGGAGACCTGGCCCGAGGACGTCCGCCTGATGAAGGCCGCCGGCGTCAACTCCGTCACCCTCGGCGTCTTCTCCTGGTCCAGACTCGAACCGCGCCCCGGCGTACACGACTTCGCCTGGCTCGACCGGCTCATGGACCTGATGCACGAGGCCGGCGTCGGCGTCGTCCTCGCCACCCCCACCGCCTCGCCCCCGCCCTGGCTGGGGCATCTGCACCCCGACACCCTGCCCCGCGACGAGGACGGCCGCACCGAGTGGTGGGGCGGCCGACAGCACTTCTCGCACTCCAGCACCGTCTACCGCCGCCACGCCGCCGCCATCACCGAGGCCCTGGCCGCGCGCTACGCCGGCCATCCGGCCCTCACCATGTGGCACATCAACAACGAGTACTGCACCTACGACCACGGCGACGAGGCAGCCACCCGCTTCCGCCGCTGGCTGAAGGACCGCTACGGCACCCTCGACGCCCTCAACACCGCCTGGGGCACCGCCTTCTGGAGCCAGGGCTACGGCGACTGGGCGGAGATCCTGCCGGCCCGCCGCACCCACTATCTCAAGAACCCGGCGCAGGTCCTCGACTTCCGGCGCTTCACCTCCGACATGCTCCTGGAGTGCTTCACCGCCGAGCGCGACATCGTCCGCCGCCACACCCCGCACCTCCCGGTCACCACCAACTTCATGCCGCTGTGGGCGGGACAGGACGCCTGGCGCTGGGCCGAGGAGGAGGACGTCGTCTCCGTCGACCTCTACCCCGACCCGCACGACCCCTCCGGTGCCCAGCACGGCGCCCTCGTCCAGGACATGACCCGCTCCCAGGCACGCGGCCCGTGGATGCTCATGGAACAGGCCGCCGGAGCCGTCAACTGGCGTGGCGTGAACCACCCCAAGCCGCGCGGGCTGCACCGCCTCTGGTCGCTGCAGGCGGTGGCCCGCGGCGCCGACGCCGTCTGCTGCTTCCAGTGGCGGCAGTCGCGGCAGGGCGCGGAGAAGTTCCACTCCGGGATGGTCTCCCACGCGGGCGAGCGGGGACGCACGTACCAGGAGGTGCGGCGGCTCGGCGCCGACCTGGCCCGGATCGCCCCGCACGTCACCGGAAGCCGGGTCGCCGCGGACGTCGCCGTGCTGCACGACTGGCACTCCTGGTGGGCCGGCGACCAGGAGGCCCGGCCCTCCCGCGAGGTCGACTACCCGGACGTCCTCGGCGCCTGGCACCACGCGCTGTGGCAGGCCGGCCTCACCACCGACTTCGCCCACCCCGGTCACGACCTGACCCGCTACCGCCTCGTCGTCGTCCCGCAGCTCTACCTGCTCACCGACGCGGCCGTCGACAACCTCCTCGCGTACGTGCGCGGCGGCGGCACCCTCGTCTGCGGCTTCCTGACCGCAGTCGCCGACCAGGACGACCGGATACGGCCCGGCGCCATGGACGTCCGGCTGCGCGAGCTGTTCGGCATCCGCACCCTGCACGAGTGGTGGCCGCTCCGGCCGGGTGAGAGGGCCGAGTGCGCGGGCGGCCTGCGCGGCACCCTGTGGTCCGAGGAACTGGAGCCCGACGGCACCGCCGACGAGACCGTGCCGTACCGGGGCGGGGAACTCGACGGACTGCCGGCCGTACTGCGCAAGGGCCGCGCCTGGTACGTCTCCACGCTCCCCGAGCCGGACGCGCTGCGTGCCCTGCTGGCCCGCGTCGCCGCCGGCGCGGGTGTCCGGCCGGTCCTCGACGCACTCCCGGACGGCGTCGAGGCGGTCCGGCGCGGCGGCCTGCTCTTCCTGCTCAACCACGGCCGTGAGCCGGTCACCGTCGACCTCCCGGGCACCCACCACGACCTGCTGACGCAGACGACGGCCACCGACCGGATCACCCTCGGCCGCTACGGCGTGGCGGTGCTGACACCGTGAGCGCCACGCCCGTCCACGGCACCTGGGAGCCCGTGCCCGCCGGCCGCTGGGAGGACGCCTTCCTGACCGGCAACGGCCACCACGGCGCCCTCGTGCACGGCGATCCCGACGCCGACCGGGTGATCGTCACCCACCACACCCTCGTCCGCCCGGACGGCGACGACGAGCACCGCCGCCCACCCGCCCTCGCCGCCCGACTCCCCGCCCTCCAGGACCGCCTGCTGGCCGGGGACCGGGCGGCCGCCGAGGACTTCACCGACGGCCGCCCCCTGCAATGGGTACGCCCCTTCCACCCGGCCTTCCAGCTCCGCCTGAACAGACCGTCCCCCGACGACACGGACGCCCCCTACCGCCGCGCCGTCGACTTCACCACCGGCGAGACCACCGCCACCCGGGCCGGCTGGACCAGCCGCGTCTTCGTCTCCCGCGCCGACGACGTGATCGTCCAGCACGTCACCGCCCCGCACCTCACCCTCGACCTGTCCCTCGACCCCCGCCTCCCCGGCGCCCCCGCCGGACTCCGCATCGGCCACGGCGCGGTCCTCACCCCCGAGGGCGCCCTGCTGACCCTGCGCGCCCGCTACCCGGGCAGCGACCTCGCCTACACCGGCGTCACCCTGGTCGCCGTCACCGGCGGCACCACGAAGCTCGTGCCGCCCGGCGTCCTCGTCGAGGGCGCCGCCGAGGTGCTGCTGCTCACCCGGGTGCACCGCCACACCGGCGAACTGGACACGGTCGCCGAGAGCCGCGCCCTGCGCGACCTGCTGCCCGTGACCCCGTCCGCGGCCCCGCAGCCGGCGCCGCACTCGGCGCCGTATTCCGCCTCGTACGACGACCTCCTCGCCCGGCACCTGACCCAGCACCGCACCGCCTACGACCGCGTCACCCTCGACCTCGCCGCCGACCCCGCCGAACGCGCCCTGCCGGGCTCGGAGCTGCTCGCCCGGCCGCACGGCACCGCCCTGCTGGAACGCCTCTTCGCCGCCGGCCGCTACCACCTGTTGTCGGCGAGCGGCCTGTTCCCGCCCCGCCTCACCGGTCTGTGGACCGGCGACTGGAACACCGCCTGGTCCGGCGCCTTTACCACCAACGCCAACCTCAACCTCCAGACCGCCTCCGCCGCGGCCGCCGCCCTCCCCGAGGTCACCGAGGCCCACGCCGCCCTGGTCCACCGCCAGCTCCCGCACTGGCGGGACAACGCCCGCGAGATCTTCGGCACCCGGGGAGCGGTCGCGCCCTCCCACACCGACGGCGAGAGCGGCCACACGTACCACTTCAGCCGCGAGTACCCCCTGCACCTGTGGACCGCGGGCGCCGACTGGCTGCTGCGACCCCTCGTCGACCACGACGAGACCTACGGCACGCGCGACCCCCGCACCACCGCCGCGCTCGACGAAGTCGCCCTCTTCTACGAGGACTTCCTCACCCGCACCGACGACGCCGGAGACCTGGTCGTCGTCCCCTCGTACTCACCCGAGAACCGCCCCGCCAACGCGAGCTGGGGCACCCTCAACGCGGCCATGGACCTCTCCGCGGCCCGGCACGCCCTGCTGACCGCCGCCGACCGACGGCCCGAGCACGCCGACCGCCGGCGCGCCCTCGCCGACCGGCTCCCCCCGCACCGGATCAACGCCGACGGCGCCCTCGCGGAGTGGGCATGGCCCGGCCTGACGGACACCTACGACCACCGCCACCTCAGCCACCTCTACGCCGTCTGGCCGCTCGACGAGATCAACCCGTACGACACCCCCGACCTCGCCGAGGCCGCCCACCGCGCCCTCGAACTGCGCGGTGCCGAGAACGACTCCGCCCACGGCCACCTCCACCACGCCCTGGTCGCGGCCCGCCTCGGGGACGGCGCCCGGGTCGCCCACGCCCTGGGGCGAGTCCTCGACGGGGACTACTTCCACGCCTCCCTGATGAGCGCGCACTACCCCCACCGCGACGTCTACAACGCGGACGCCGCCCACGGCCTGCCCGCCGTGCTCATCGACATGCTCGTGCAGTCCACCCCCGGCCGGCTGGTCCTGCTGCCCGCCCTCCCGGACTCCTGCCCCCGGGGCGAACTCAGGGGCGTACGCACCCGGTTCGGGGCGGCACTGGACCTCACCTGGGCACCGGACGGCAGCGCGAGCGCCGTTCTGCGCCCGCACCGCAGCCACCGCGTCGAACTCCGGACTCCCTCCGGCGCCGAACCGCTCGACCTCGTCGCCGGGGAGGACCGCGTCCTCAGCTTCAGGACGCGGTAACACCCGCGCACCTCCCCCCACCCATGGAAGGAAACGCCATGGCACCACGCACGCGCACCACCCGCACCCGCACGCTGACGGCTCTCCTCGCCCCGGCCCTCGCGCTCGGCGCCACCGTCGGCCTCGCCTCCGCCCCCGCCCAGGCCGCCGTCTGGAACACCTGCGACCAGTGGGGCAACACCGCCCTGGACGGCTACACCCTCTACAACAACATCTGGGGCTCCGGCGCCGGCAGCCAGTGCGTGTGGGCCAACTCCGGCACCAACTGGGGAGTCTGGGCCGACCACCCCAACACGGGCGGCATCAAGTCCTACCCGAACGCCAAGAAGGTGATCAACAAGCCGATCTCCTCCCTCTCCTCGCTCACCAGCAGCTACGACGTCACGGTCCCGTCGTCCGGCGCCTACAACACGTCGTACGACATCTGGGACACGGACTACGACTACGAGATCATGCTCTGGGTCAACCAGAACGGAGCCGTCGGCCCCCTCGGCACCTCGCAGGGCACCGTCGGCCTCGGCGGCCACACCTGGAACGTCTACAAGGGGAACAACGGCGCCAACGAGGTCTTCTCGTTCCTGCGCACCTCGGACTCCGACTCGGGCACGGTGAACATCCTGCCGATCCTGAAGTGGATCAAGGACACCAAGGGCTGGATGGGCAACGAGACCATCGGTGATGTGCAGTTCGGCTACGAGATCACCTCGTCCGCCGGCGGCCTGGACTTCCGCACCGACCGCCTGACGGTCAGCGGCGGCTGAGCGGGACCGCCCGCGCACCGTCGTGGTGCGCGGGCGGGCCTCCGGGGTCGGGGGCGCTACGGCCGCACGGGCGCCGGTCCCGAGCTGGCCCGGACGGTCAGCTCCGGCGCGAGCAGCACCACCTCGTCGCTCCCGCGGCCGTCGAGCTTGGCGACCAGCTGCTCCACGGCCCGCCGGCCCATCTCCTGCGCGGGCACCGAGACCGAGGTGAGCCGCACGGAGGCCTGGGTGGCGACCTCCTCGGGGCAGACCGCGACCACCGACACGTCCTCCGGCACCGCCCGGCCCTGCTGGCGCAACAGGGCGAGCAGCGGCTCCACCGCCGACTCGTTCTGGACGACGAAGCCCGTGGTGTCGGGGCGTTCGTCGAAGATGCGGGCCAGCGTCACGGCCATCGCGTCGTACCCGCCCTCGCAGGGCCGGTGCAACAGCCGCAGTTCGAGCTCCCGCGCACGGGTGCGCAGACCGTCCAGGGTGCGCTCGGCGAAGCCGGTGTGCCGTTCATAGACGGCGGCGGCCTCACCGATGACGGCGATGTCGCGGTGCCCCAGCTGCGCCAGATGCTCCACGCACAGCGCGCCGGTCGCCCGGAAGTCGAGGTCGACGCAGGTGAGACCCTCGGTGTCGGAGGGGAGCCCGATCAGCACGGACGGCTGGTGGGTGCCGCGCAGCAGGGGGAGCCGCTCGTCGTCCAGTTCGACGTCCATGAGGATCATCGCGTCGGCGAGACCGCTGCCGGTGACGCGGCGCACCGCGTCGGGGCCCTCCTCGCCGGTGAGCAGCAGGATGTCGTACCCGTGGGTGCGCGCGCCGGCCGCGACCGCGATGGCGATCTCCATCATCACCGGCACGTACATGTCGGTGCGCAGCGGGATCATGAGGGCGATGATGTTGGACCGGCTGCTGGCCAGGGCGCGGGCGCCCGCGTTCGGGTGGTAGCCGAGCTTCCGGATGCTCTCCTCGACCCGCCGGCGGGTGGTGGTGGAGATGGACCGCTTGCCGCTGAGGACATAGCTCACCGTACTGGCCGAGACTCCGGCGTGCTGGGCGACCTCGGCGAGGGTGACCATCCAGCTCTCCAAGCTTGTGAAGCGCTTCGACAGCGCGGGGGACCAACGGGTGTGGGTGAGAGTGGTTCGACAGTAGCCGCAGCGAGGATGCCTGTCCATAGTCTGTCGAAGCGCTTCGACACGCTTCTCTCCTGCGTTTCTCTCTTCCGCCCTCCCCACGCAGTATCGGCCGAACGGCCGCACGAAGGGTGGTCGGGTCGCCCGGGATCGGGTACATACGATCGAGTAGCACCGACAAGTAACGTACGTCCGCAAGTTCGTGCAGGACGAATCGTGGCGAGGTGAGCCTCATGTCCGCACCACCCACCCCCTCCTCCTCCCGACCCACCGTCACCGAACGTGAGGCACGCCAGGTCGCGGAGGCGGCCCGGGAACAGGACTGGCGCAAGCCCAGCTTCGCCAAGGAACTCTTCCTCGGCCGCTTCCGCCTCGACCTCATCCACCCCCACCCGCTCCCGGCCGAGGAGGACGTCCAGCGGGGCGAGGAGTTCCTCGCCAAACTGCGCGACTTCTGCGAGACGAAGATCGACGGCGCGGTGATCGAGCGCGACGCGCGCATCCCCGACGACGTGATCACCGGGCTGAAGGAACTGGGCGCCTTCGGCATGAAGATCGACACCAAGTACGGCGGCCTCGGCCTGACCCAGGTCTACTACAACAAGGCCCTCGCCCTGGTCGGCTCCGCGAACCCGGCGATCGGCGCGCTGCTCTCCGCCCACCAGTCGATCGGCGTGCCGCAGCCGCTGAAGATGTTCGGCACCCAGGAGCAGAAGGACACCTTCCTGCCGCGCTGCGCCCGCACCGACATCTCGGCCTTCCTGCTGACCGAGCCGGACGTCGGCTCCGACCCGGCGCGACTGGCCACCACGGCCGTCCGGGACGGCGACGACTACGTCCTCGACGGCGTGAAGCTGTGGACCACCAACGGCGTCGTCGCCGACCTGCTCGTGGTCATGGCCCGCGTCCCGAAGTCGGAGCAAGGCAAGGGAGGCATCACGGCGTTCGTGGTCGAGGCCGCCTCCGAGGGCATCACGGTCGAGAACCGCAACGCCTTCATGGGCCTGCGCGGCCTGGAGAACGGCGTCACCCGCTTCCACCGCGTCCGCGTCCCCGCCGCCCACCGCATCGGCCCCGAGGGCGCCGGCCTGAAGATCGCCCTGACCACCCTCAACACCGGCCGCCTCTCGCTGCCCGCGATGTGCGTCGGCGCCGGCAAGTGGTGCCTGAAGATCGCCCGCGAGTGGTCGGCGGTGCGCGAGCAGTGGGGCAAGCCGGTCGCGCTGCACGAGGCGGTCGGCTCCAAGATCTCCTTCATCGCGGCGACGACCTTCGCCCTGGAGGCCGTCCTGGACCTCTCCTCCCAGATGGCCGACGAGGACCGCAACGACATCCGCATCGAGGCGGCCCTCGCCAAGCTCTACGGGTCCGAGATGGCCTGCCTGATGGCCGACGAACTGGTCCAGATCCGCGGCGGCCGGGGCTTCGAGACCGCGGCCTCCCTCGAAGCCCGCGGCGAGCGCGCGGTCCCCGCCGAGCAACTCCTGCGGGACCTGCGCATCAACCGCATCTTCGAGGGCTCCACCGAGATCATGCACCTGCTGATCGCACGCGAGGCCGTCGACGCCCACCTCTCGGTCGCCGGCGACCTGATCGACCCCGACAAGTCCCTCTCGGACAAGGCCAGGGCGGGCGCGCAGGCCGGCGTCTTCTACGCCAAGTGGCTGCCCAAGCTCGTCGCCGGCCCCGGACAACTCCCGCGCTCGTACGCGGACTTCCACCCGTCCGGTCACCCGGACCTCTCCGCGCACCTGCGCCACGTCGAACGCGCCGCCCGCAAGCTCGCCCGCTCCACCTTCTACGCCATGTCCCGCTGGCAGGGCCGGATGGAGACCAAGCAGGGCTTTCTGGGCCGGGTCGTCGACATCGGCGCGGAGCTGTTCGCGATGAGCGCCGCCTGCGTACGCGCCGAGCACCTGCGTGCCAAGGGCGACCACGGCCGCGAGGCCTACCAGCTCGCCGACGCCTTCTGCCGCCAGTCCCGCATCCGCGTCGAGGAACTCTTCGGCCGCCTGTGGACCAACACCGACGACCTGGACCGCAAGGTCGTCAAGGGCGTGCTGGGCGGCGCGTACGAGTGGCTGGAGCAGGGCGTCGTCGACCCGTCGGGCGACGGCCCGTGGATCGCGGAGGCGACCCCGGGCGCCAGCACGAAGGAGAACGTCCGCCGGGCCATCGGCTGAGGCGGGGGCGCGGCCCGGAGACGGGCGGCGGGCCGGGGCCCCGTCGCGGGTGCGGGCCCGCCGTCGAGGCGCGCCCCGGCGTCCGGCCGGGAGCCGTGACCGTCCGCCGGTGCGGGGTGCAACGGCCTGGAGCGAGGCCGGTCGGTGTCCCGGCCGCTCGTGCGGGAGGGGCGACGCAGGGCGCCGCCCCTCGTCCTGGGCGGGGCGCGCGCCGCCGGGCCACGCTGCGGCGGGCGGAGCCGCGGCCGGGCCACGCTCGGACGCCCTGGCCCCGACCCCGGTCCACCTGGGGGTGGCCCGGTGACTTGGCCCCGCAGCGGGGCCGGGCGTCGTCGGCGGCGCCGAGCCGCGACCCGAGCGCCCCGGGGGGCTCGTGAGCCCTGCCGTCCGCCCTGGCCCGTACGGGCACGCCCCCGGATCATGCCTCCTGCCCCGACCCCTTGCGGGCGGGAGGTGGCCGGAGGGGCGTCCCGGCGATCCCCGGCGCGGGCGCGCGACACCCGACCGAGGGACGCGCTGTCCTCCCGGAGGGCCGTTGCGGACACAATGGGGGGATGAGCGACAGTCCAGCCCCACTCGCCGACCCCCACCTCGTCTACGACCCGGTGGCGGGCGACGGCCCGAAGGACGTGGTGATCCTCGGGTCCACCGGGTCGATCGGGACCCAGGCCATCGACCTCGTGCTGCGCAACCCGGACCGCTTCCGGGTCACCGCCCTGTCCGCCAACGGCGGCCGGGTCGCCCTCCTCGCCGAGCAGGCGTACCGGCTCAAGGCGCGGACCGTCGCCGTCGCCCGTGAGGACGTCGTACCGGCGCTGCGGGAGGCGCTCACCGCCCAGTACGGGACGGGCGAGCCGCTCCCCGAGATCCTCGCCGGGCCGGAGGCGGCCACCCAGGTCGCCGCCTCCGAGTGCCACACCGTGCTCAACGGCATCACCGGCTCCATCGGACTCGCGCCGACCCTGGCCGCCCTGGAGGCGGGCCGCACCCTCGCGCTGGCCAACAAGGAGTCGCTCATCGTCGGCGGCCCGCTGGTCAAGGCGCTGGCCAAGCCGGGGCAGATCATCCCCGTGGACTCCGAGCACGCCGCTCTCTTCCAGGCGCTGGCCGCCGGCACCCGCGCCGACGTGCGCAAGCTGGTCGTCACCGCCTCCGGCGGCCCGTTCCGGGGCCGTACCAGGGACGAGCTGGCGGCGGTCACCGTCGAGGACGCCCTCGCCCACCCCACCTGGGCCATGGGCCCGGTGATCACGATCAACTCCGCGACCCTCGTCAACAAGGGCCTGGAGGTGATCGAGGCGCACCTGCTCTACGACATTCCCTTCGACCGCATTGAGGTGGTCGTGCACCCGCAGTCGTATGTCCACTCGATGGTTGAGTACACGGACGGATCGACCCTGGCCCACGCCACGCCCCCCGACATGGGCGGGCCCATCGCCGTGGGCCTCGGCTGGCCCGACCGCGTCCCCGACGCCGCGCCCGCCTTCGACTGGAGCAAGGCCTCGACCTGGGAGTTCTTCCCGCTCGACAACGAGGCCTTCCCCTCCGTCAACCTGGCCCGGCACGTCGGACAGCTCGCGGGCACGGCCCCGGCGGTGTTCAATGCCGCCAACGAGGAGTGCGTCGAGGCGTTCCGCTCCGGCGCGCTGCCGTTTCTCGGGATCATGGAGACCGTCACGCGGGTGGTCGAGGAGCACGGCACCCCCCGTACGGGAACCTCGCTCACCGTCGCGGACGTCCTCGAAGCGGAGACCTGGGCACGCGCCCGGGCCCGGCAACTGGCGGCACAGACGGCGGAGGCCCGTGCATGACGACCCTGATGTTCATCCTCGGCATAGTCCTCTTCGCCGTCGGCCTGCTCTTCTCCATCGCCTGGCACGAGCTGGGCCACCTGTCCACCGCCAAGATGTTCGGCATCCGGGTGCCGCAGTACATGGTGGGCTTCGGGCCGACGCTCTTCTCGCGGAAGAAGGGCGACACCGAGTACGGGGTCAAGGCCATCCCGTTCGGCGGCTACATCCGCATGATCGGCATGTTCCCGCCCGGCCCCGACGGCCGCATGGAGGCACGCTCCACCTCGCCCTGGCGCGGGATGATAGAGGACGCCCGCTCCGCCGCCTTCGAGGAACTGCAGCCCGGTGACGAGAAGCGCCTCTTCTACACACGCAAGCCGTGGAAGCGCGTCATCGTGATGTTCGCCGGCCCGTTCATGAACCTGATCCTCGCCGTGGTGCTCTTCCTCACGGTGCTGATGGGCTTCGGCATCTCCCAGCAGACCACCACCGTGAGCTCCGTCTCGCAGTGCGTCATCTCGCAGAGCGAGAACCGCGACGACTGCACCAAGTCGGACCCGGCCTCCCCGGCCGCGGCGGCGGGCCTCAGGGCCGGCGACAAGATCCTCGCCTTCGACGGCGTACGGACCGACGACTGGGACAAGCTGTCCGACCTGATCCGCGCCAACCCCGGCCAGGACGTGCCGGTCGTCGTCGAGCGCAAGGGCGAGGAGATCACCCTCCACGCGACCATCGCCACCAACAAGGTCGCCAAGAAGGACTCCAACGGACAGATCGTCCAGGGCGAGTACGTCACCGCGGGCTTCCTCGGCTTCAGCTCCGCCACCGGCGTGGTGAAACAGGACTTCGGCCAGTCCGTGACCTGGATGGGCGACCGGATCGGCGACGCCGTCGACAACCTCGCCGCCCTGCCCGCCAAGATCCCCGCCCTGTGGGACGCCGCCTTCGGCGACGGACCCCGCGAGGCCGACTCCCCGATGGGCGTCGTCGGCGCGGCCCGTGTCGGCGGCGAGATCGCCACCCTGGACATCCCGCCCACCCAGCAGCTCGCCATGTTCGTCATGCTGGTGGCCGGCTTCAACCTCTCCCTGTTCCTCTTCAACATGCTCCCGCTGCTGCCGCTCGACGGCGGCCACATCGCGGGCGCCCTGTGGGAGTCGCTGCGCCGCGCCACCGCCAAGGTCCTGCGCAGGCCCGATCCCGGCCCCTTCGACGTGGCGAAGCTGATGCCGGTGGCCTACGTGGTGGCGGGCGTCTTCGTCTGTTTCACCCTGCTCGTGCTGGTGGCGGACGTCGTCAACCCGGTCCGCATAACCTGACCACCGGACCGAGCGCCGCCGCCGGGAACGATCACCCGATCTGCGGACCGTCCGACCGATCCGATGAGAAGCCCGATCCGGAGAGCATGTCCCTCCGGACCGGGCTTCACTCGCCTCACCCGGCAGATGGACGCCATAGGGTGCATCTCCCGTACGCCGTGTGCCCGGCGTTCACGTCGGTGCCGTAATCTCGGATGCCGGAGCCCGCCGCTGAACGGGACCGGACCTTGATCCACGACTTGGGGTTGCACAGCAGATGACTGCGATTTCTCTCGGCATGCCGGACGTTCCGACCAGGCTCGCGGAGCGCCGCAAGAGCCGGCAGATCCAGGTCGGACCCGTGGCGGTGGGCGGCGACGCCCCCGTGTCGGTGCAGTCCATGACCACGACCCGCACCTCCGACATCGGTGCCACCCTCCAGCAGATCGCCGAGCTGACGGCCTCCGGCTGCCAGATCGTCCGCGTGGCCTGCCCCACCCAGGACGACGCCGACGCCCTGCCGGTGATCGCGAAGAAGTCGCAGATCCCGGTCATCGCGGACATCCACTTCCAGCCCAAGTACGTCTTCGCCGCGATCGAGGCCGGCTGCGCGGCGGTCCGCGTGAACCCGGGCAACATCAAGCAGTTCGACGACAAGGTCAAGGAGATCGCCAAGGCGGCGAAGGACCACGGCACGCCGATCCGCATCGGCGTGAACGCCGGCTCCCTCGACCGCCGCCTGCTCCAGAAGTACGGCAAGGCGACCCCCGAGGCCCTCGCCGAGTCCGCCCTGTGGGAAGCCTCGCTCTTCGAGGAGCACGACTTCCGGGACATCAAGATCTCGGTCAAGCACAACGACCCGGTCGTCATGGTCGAGGCCTACCGCCAGCTCGCCGCCCAGTGCGACTACCCGCTGCACCTCGGCGTCACCGAGGCGGGCCCGGCGTTCCAGGGCACGATCAAGTCGGCGGTCGCCTTCGGCGCGCTGCTCTCCCAGGGCATCGGCGACACCATCCGCGTCTCCCTGTCCGCCCCGCCGGTCGAGGAGATCAAGGTCGGCATCCAGATCCTGGAGTCGCTCAACCTGCGCCAGCGCGGCCTGGAGATCGTCTCCTGCCCGTCCTGCGGCCGCGCCCAGGTCGACGTCTACAAGCTGGCCGAGGAGGTCACCGCCGGCCTGGAGGGCATGGAGGTCCCCCTCCGCGTCGCCGTCATGGGCTGCGTCGTCAACGGCCCCGGCGAGGCCCGCGAGGCCGACCTCGGCGTCGCCTCCGGCAACGGCAAGGGCCAGATCTTCGTCAAGGGCGAGGTCATCAAGACCGTCCCCGAGTCCAAGATCGTGGAGACCCTCATCGACGAGGCCATGAAGATCGCCGAGCAGATGGAGAAGGACGGCGTGATCTCCGGCGAGCCCTCGGTCTCCGTCGCGGGCTGATCCGCCCACCGAGGCCGCGTCGCCCTGGGGGCGGCGCGGCATATGCACGACAGGTACAGTGCGGAGACCAGCAGATCTCAGGGTGAGGCCCCCGCACGTGTTGACGCAGACCACTTCCCGCGTGCTCGAACCGAGCGACCTGGACGCCGCGCTCGCCGTCCTCGACCGCGAGCCGGTAGCCAACGCCTTCGTGACCGCGCGCGTCCAGATCGCCGGCCTCGACCCGTGGCGCCTCGGCGGCGAGATGTGGGGCTGGTACGAGCACGGCATGCTCACGTCCCTGTGCTACGCGGGCGCCAACCTCGTCCCCATCTGCGCCACCCCGCGCGCCGTCCGCGCCTTCGCCGACCGCGCCCGGCGGGCCGGCCGCCGCTGCTCCTCCATCGTCGGCCCCGCCGAGCCGACCGCCCAGCTGTGGCGGCTGCTCGAACCGGGCTGGGGCCCGGCCCGCGAGGTCCGGGCCCACCAGCCCCTCATGGTCACCGACCGGCTCCCCGACGACATCGCCCCGGACCCGTACGTCCGCCGCGTCCGCAAGGACGAGGTGGAGCGGATCATGCCGGCCTGCGTGGCGATGTTCACCGAGGAGGTCGGCATCTCCCCGATGGCCGGCGACGGCGGCCTGCTCTACCAGGCCCGGGTCGCCGAACTCGTCGGCTCCGGCCGCTCCTTCGCCCGCTTCGACGCCGACGGCAGGGTCGTCTTCAAGGCCGAGATCGGCGCCGCCACCGACCGCGCCTGCCAGATCCAGGGTGTGTGGGTGCACCCCGAGTACCGCGGCAAGGGCCTGGCGGCACCGGGCATGGCGGCGGTCCTGCGCCACGCCCTCGCGGACACCGCGCCGGTCGCGAGCCTCTACGTCAACGACTTCAACACGGCGGCGCGACGGACGTACCTGCGGGTCGGATTCCGGGAAGTCGGCGCCTTCATGAGCGTCCTGTTCTGAACCGCGCGGCAGACGGCGGCCCGCACCCGGACGACAACCGGAACGCCCCTGTAGGCTCCCCGGCATGGACCTCGTGATCGGCCCACTGGACCTCTCCGCGCACGTGGACGAGGCGCTGGCCGTCCAAGCCGCCGCCTTCGGCCTCGGCCCCGACGAGGTGGCCGTCCGCCGGCAGATCGTCCTGCGCCACATGACCTACGCGGGTGCCAGGGCCCTCGGCGCCACCGAGCGGGGCCGGCTCGTCGGCTTCGTCTACGGCATGCCCAACGACCGTGCCCACTGGTGGTCCACCGTCGTCGAGCCCTATCTCCGCGCCCGGGACAACGACGCCTGGCTCGACGACTCCTTCGTCATCACCGAGCTCCACGTCCACCCGGCCCACCAGAACCGGGGCCTCGGCCGCACCCTGATCACCACGATCACCGACGCCGCCACCCAGCCCCGCTCGATCCTCTCCGCGATCGACCGGGACAGCCCCGCCCGCGGCCTCTACCACTCCCTCGGCTACCAGGACCTCGCCCGCCAGGTCCTCTTCCCGAGCGCCCCCAAGCCGTACGCGGTGATGGGCGCCACGCTCCCGCTGCGCAGGCGGTCACCGGCCGGTCGATAACCGATTTCCACCGCACCGGACCACCCGGCTAACCTCCTAGCACCACCCTTACGCAGCAGGAGACACGAGAACCATGGCCAACGCACCGGTCCAGCGCATGTCGAAGTTGATGGCGAAGACGCTGCGCGACGACCCGGCGGACGCCGAGGTCCTCAGCCACAAGCTGCTGGTCCGCGCCGGCTACGTGCGCCGCACCGCCGCCGGCCTGTGGAGCTGGCTGCCCCTCGGCAAGAAGGTCCTCGGCAACATCGAGCGCATCGTCCGCGAGGAGATGGACGCCATCGGCGCCCAGGAGGTCCAGCTCCCCGCCCTGCTGCCGCGCGAGCCGTACGAGGCG
The DNA here is from genome assembly GCF_003950055.1 of Streptomyces sp. KPB2. Lineage (NCBI taxonomy): Bacteria > Bacillati > Actinomycetota > Actinomycetes > Kitasatosporales > Streptomycetaceae > Streptomyces > Streptomyces sp. KPB2. The sequence continues at coordinate 2,270,087 of NZ_CP034353.1, read as the reverse complement.
ACGGGCCGCTGGGACGAATACGGCCCCGAACTCTTCCGTCTCCAGGACCGCAAGGGCGGCGACTACCTCCTCGGCCCGACCCACGAGGAGATCTTCACCCTCCTGGTCAAGGACCAGGCGTCGTCCTACAAGGACCTGCCGGTCATCCTCTACCAGATCCAGAACAAGTACCGCGACGAGGCCCGCCCCCGGGCCGGCATCCTGCGCGGCCGCGAGTTCCTCATGAAGGACTCCTACTCCTTCGACGTCGCCGACGAGGGCCTCGCCGAGTCCTACGCCCTGCACCGCGCCGCCTACCAGCGCATCTTCGAGCGCCTGGGCCTCGACTACCGCATCGTCGCGGCCACCGCCGGCGCCATGGGCGGCTCCAAGTCCGAGGAGTTCCTCGCCCCCGCCGGGGCCGGCGAGGACACCTTCGCCGACTGCCCGAACTGCGACTACGCCGCCAACACGGAGGCGATCACCTACACCCTCACGCCGGTCGAGGCCACGGACGTGCCCGCCGCCGAGGACATCCCGACCCCCGACACCCCCACCATCGAGACGCTGGCCGCCTCCCTCGGCGTGGAGGCCTCCGCCACCCTCAAGAACCTCCTCGTCAAGGTGGACGGCGAGATCGTGGCCGTGGGCGTGCCCGGCGACCGCGAGGTCGACATGGACAAGGTCGAGGCGCACTTCGCCCCCGCCGCCGTCGAGCTGGTCACCGCCGAGGACTTCGTCGGCCGCCCCGACCTGGTCCGCGGCTACGTCGGCCCGCAGGGCCGGAGCGAGAAGCTCAAGTACATCGCCGACCCCCGCGTCGCGCCGGGCACTTCGTGGATCACGGGCGCCAACAAGGCCGACACGCACGCCAAGAACGTCGTCGCGGGGCGCGACTTCGAGGTCGACGAGTACGTCGACGTCGTGGTCGTCCGCGAGGGCGACCCCTGCCCGAAGTGCGGCACCGGCCTGAAGCTGGACCGTGCCATCGAGATCGGCCACATCTTCCAGCTGGGCCGCAAGTACGCCGACGCGCTCAAGCTCGACGTCCTCGGCCAGAACGGCAAGCCGGCCCGCGTCACCATGGGCTCCTACGGCATCGGCGTCTCGCGCGCGGTGGCGGCTCTCGCCGAGCAGCACGCCGACGACAAGGGCCTCGTCTGGTCCAAGGAGGTCGCCCCGGCCGATGTCCACGTCGTCGCCGCGGGCAAGGCGCTGCAGACCGAGCTGGCCCTGGAGGTCTCCGACAAGCTGGCCGCGGCCGGCGTCCGCGTCCTGGTGGACGACCGGGCGGGGGTCTCTCCCGGCGTGAAGTTCACCGACGCGGAACTCATCGGCGTCCCCCAGATCCTGGTCGCGGGCCGCCGCTCCGCCGAGGGCGTGGTCGAACTCAAGGACCGCCGCACGGGGGAGCGCGAGGAGGTAACGGTCGAGGAGGCCCTCGCCCGCCTCACCGCCTGACGCCGCGACGGACCGCGTGGCCGACGTCGCCCATGCCCCCGGCGCGGGTGCGGGGTCGGCCCACCGGCCCGGGGTTGCCTGGTCATCGGGCGTGGGCGGGGTGGGCCCACGGGCCCGGGGTTGCCTGGTCACCCGGCGTGGGTGTGGGCGCGGGGTGGGGGGACGCGGGCCGGCGCTGGCCGGGTGCCGCTGCGCCCACCCGTGCCGCCCCAGCGGCACGACTGCCCGCAGTTGGGGCGGCACGACGACTGCCCGCAGCTGGGGCGGCGGGGCGGCTGCTCGCGGCGACGGTGACGGCGGCGGGGAGCCGCGTACGGCGGGGATGGGGCAGTGGCGTGGGGCGGCCCGCAGGCGCGTACGGCGAGGAGGGGGCGGGTCGGGGGGTGTCCGCCCGCAGCGGTTGGCGCGTCAACAGAGTCCACTTCTGTGGCCGACCGATTCCGCGCCGTTCCGAGGACGGACACCCCCCGGCACGCCCCCGACCCACCCACCGAACCCAACGCGCTACGCGCACCCCCACCCCACCCGCACCGGCGCCGCAGGCACCCCGCACCACCACCGAACCCGCACCGGCGCCGCAGGCACCCCGCACCACCCACCGCCGGAGGCACCCGGCCCTGTTAGAGCCAGCCTGCGAACTCCAGCAGTAGTTCCGCGTCCTGCTCGCGGCCCACCCTCCGGGCCCGCACCCCCGACTCCACCGCCCGGAACAGCGTCCAGCCGCGCAGCCGCTCCTGATCGACCTCCAGCGACTCCGCGAGCCGCTTGATCCGCCGCCGCGTCGTCGACGCCCCCGACGGCTGGGCGATCAGATCCTCCACCCGGTCCCGCACCAGCCGCGCCAGATCGAACGCGGTCTCCCCGACCACCGGATCGGGCCCCACCGCCAGCCACGGCATCCGATCCCCGGCGAGCACCTTGCTCTGCCGAAACGTGCCGTGCAGCAGCAACTGCTCCGACGGCTCCGCCAACAACTCCGCCCGCGCCGCGAGCGCCGCCTCGACCAGCGGCGCCACCTCCGTGTCGGCCACCGCCCCCACCCGCATCGCCTCGGCCTGCCGCCCGGTCCGCTCGGCCACGGTCTCGAAGGGATGAGAGGCGGGCGGCTCCACCCACAGCCGCCGCAACGTCCCCGCGGCCTCCAGCAACGCCTTCGCCTCCGGCAACGACCGCACCGACACATCCGGATGCAGCCGCTCGAGCAGCAGCACGCCCTCCTCGGACACCCCCTCGGCATCCTCGTCGCGCACCTGCACGGCCCCCAGCCCACCCCAGTGCACCAGCGCGGCCCGCTCGCTCTCCGGACGGGCCCGGCGCGGGGCGAGCTTCAGCACCGCAGGGGAACCCCCGGCCGTCCGCACGAGCACGACCAGACTGCTGCGCCCGCCGGGCACCTGCACCCGCTCCGCGGTCAGCCCACGCACCGCCACGGCCCGCTCCGCCGCCTCGGGCAGCTTCGCCAGCCAGTCGTCACCGTCCGGTGCCGTCTCGCCGAGCGCTCGGATCAAACGCCGCGGCGGTTCGAAAGCCATGCGCGAGCCGTTCCCTTCCCGTACGGAAAGCCGTACGCGTTACGCAGTCGGTGATGCCGTGGCCGATGGAGCCGCCGGTCCCGTCGCCGTGTCGGAGACATCCGGATCAGGACGACCCTGCCCGGACGGCGTGCCGGCCCGCTCGGCGAGCCCAGGGAAGGCTACGCTCCCGCCCCGCCAGCGCGCCGCGCGGACCGCCGCCTCGCGCAGCGCCCCGGCCGCCGTGGCCCGCGCGTCGCCCTCGGCCGCCCGCACCAGGTCGGAGTAGACCCCGGCCACCCGGTCCTCCAGGTCGGCCGCCAGCCGCACGGCCGCCGCCGAGTCCGGCACCGAGAACGGCAGCGCGTACCCCGCCGCCGCGGCGACCGGCTCGCCGCCCAGGTCCCGCACGTCGCGCGCCAGCGCGTCCCGCCGCGCCCGGTGAGCGTCGTACGCCGCCCGTGCCTCGGTGCGCCGTTCATCGCCGACACGCCCACCGACGACCCCGTAGCCGTACACCGCCGCGTGCTCCGCCGCCAACGCGGCCTGGAGGGCGTCCAGCCGCCGGTCCTCCGCCTTGCTCACCCGTCACCCTCCGTCAGCAGAAACACGTGGGCCGCCCCGGCCGCGGCGACCGAGGCCAGCAGCCGCGCCGACTCGCCCGGGACGTCGAGCAGCGCCTCGGCCCGCCGGTCGGCGAGCTTCCGTTCGGCGTCGGCGAGCAGGGCCAGAGCACCCTTCTCGTCCGCCGGCACGGCACCGGAGTCACGGGCCGTCGGCCCGGCGGCCCGCGCGGAAACCGAGGGCGAGGCCGACGAGGCCGCCCGCACACCACCGAACGCCTCCGCGTGTCGTACGACCTCCTCCCGCAGCGGCCCCAGCCGCTCCGCCAGCCCGGGATGGGCCGCGATCACCGCCGCGTACCGTTCGGCCAGCGCCTCGCTGTCCCGGGCCGCACGCGCGCGTGCCCGGTCGGTGGCCGACGTCCCGGTCCCGGGATCGTCGGAGCCCGAGCCCCCGGTACAGCCGACGAGCAGCGCGGCCCCGGCGGCCGACGCGAGCAGGCTCCTTCTGCGCGGCCCCCGGGGAGGGCGCGGCGATGGGGAAAACGACACGGCAGACGACCTCGACAGGCTCGTACGGAAGCGGCGGCAGAGCGACGGGCGACGGCGGGAGCGCGATACGGCCTACGGCCTGCGGCCCGCCAGTGATCACGGTACCCGTGCCCCGCCCCACCACCCACCCGCACCGCACCACCCGCACCACCCACCCGCACCGCACCACCCACCCGAACCACCCACGCCCCCGAACCGCCCATGCACCCGCACCGGCCCCCCCACCCGAACCGCCACCCCCGGAAGCCAGACCCCACCCCCCCCGGAACCACACCCCCCACCCACGCCCCCGTCGGCGAACCCGCCCCACCCCCGGGGTGGACGGCAACACCCCCCGCGACCGGATACCCTTTGACCAGACACGCGCACCGTCCCACAACAGCACACGCGGCCGAGGAGTCACCCGGATGAGCACCACCCAGAGCGAGAGGCTGCGAGAGCTGCTGGAGCCGCTCGTCGCCTCCCAGGGACTGGACCTCGAAGAGATCGCGGTGGACTCGGTCGGCCGCAGGCGTGTGCTGAGCGTGGTCGTCGACTCCGACACCGGGGCGGACCTGGACCGGATCGCCGATGTGAGCCGCGCGCTCTCGGCGAAGCTCGACGAGACCGACGCGATGGGCGAGGGGGAGTACACCCTCGAGGTCGGCACCCCGGGCGCGGAGCGCTCACTCACCCAGCACCGCCACTACGTGCGCGCCACGGACCGCCTGGTCCGTTTCCAGCTGCACGAGGGCGGCGAACTGGTCGCCCGCATCCTCGCCGTGGACGAGGACGGGCTCGACCTCGAAGTCCCGGGTGTCAAGGGCCGCAAGGCCACCACCCGCAGACTGCCCTTCGGCGACATCGACAAGGCACGCGTCCAGGTCGAGTTCAACCGCAAGAACGACAACACGAAAGAGGAGGAGGCGTAGCCGTGGACATCGACATGAGCGCCCTGCGGGGCTTGGTACGGGAGAAGGAGATCTCCTTCGACCTGCTGGTCGAAGCGATCGAGTCGGCCCTCCTCATCGCCTACCACCGCACCGAGGGAAGCCGTCGGCACGCGCGCGTGCAGCTCGACCGGAACACCGGGCACGTGACCGTGTGGGCGAAGGAGGACCCCGACGACCTCGAGGAGGGCCAGGCGCCCCGCGAGTTCGACGACACCCCGTCCGACTTCGGCCGCATCGCCGCCACCACCGCCAAGCAGGTCATCCTGCAGCGGCTGCGCGACGCCGAGGACGACGCGACGCTCGGCGAGTACGCCGGCCGTGAGGGCGACATCGTCACCGGCGTGGTCCAGCAGGGCCGCGACCCGAAGAACGTACTGGTCGACATCGGCAAGCTGGAGGCCATCCTGCCGGTGCAGGAGCAGGTGCCCGGCGAGACCTACCCGCACGGCACGCGGCTGCGGTCCTACGTCGTCCGCGTCGCCAAGGGCGTACGGGGCCCCTCCGTGACGCTCTCCCGCACGCACCCCAACCTGGTGAAGAAGCTGTTCGCCCTCGAGGTGCCGGAGATCGCCGACGGGTCCGTCGAGATCTCCGCGATCGCCCGCGAGGCCGGCCACCGCACCAAGATCGCCGTACGCTCCACCCGCTCGGGCCTGAACGCCAAGGGCGCCTGCATCGGCCCCATGGGCGGCCGGGTGCGCAACGTCATGGGCGAGCTGAACGGTGAGAAGATCGACATCGTCGACTGGTCGGACGACCCGGCCGAGATGGTGGCGAACGCGCTCTCCCCGGCCCGCGTCTCGAAGGTGGAGGTCGTCGACCTGGCGGCCCGCTCCGCGCGCGTGATCGTGCCCGACTACCAGCTGTCGCTGGCCATCGGCAAGGAAGGCCAGAACGCCAGGCTCGCGGCCCGGCTGACCGGCTGGCGGATCGACATCCGCCCGGACACCGAGCAGCCGGACGACCAGCCGGACGACTAGCCGTCCGAGGCGCCGGGGAATAGATCCAAGCCGCAGGCCGCTGAGATCACGACAGCTTTGCTTGCGGCACGTGTTCGATTCTTGCCCCGAAGGGGTGAGGTCGATCCGGGGAGGTAGACTTAGGAGTGTCTGGCCGGACACGTACCCGTGCATGCCCCGAGCGCACCTGCGTGGGGTGCCGGGAGCGAGCGGTCAAGAGCGAGCTGCTGCGCATCGTCGCGGTCGAGGGTGATTGCGCCCCTGATCCGCGCGGTACGCTGCCCGGCCGGGGTGCGTACGTCCACCCCGTGCCGGTCTGTGTCGACCAGGCAGTGCGCCGCAAGGCGTTCCCGCGGGCGCTCCGCGTCCCGGGTCCGCTCGACGTAAAGGCGTTGCGCCACTACGTCGAGCAGGCACAAGGTTGCGACAAGGCTGCCGAAAGCAGCGTGTGAGCAACGTGGTAAGGAAGACATGCCGCGCGGAACCCCGCGCGGTCTGGTACCTCGCGAGTCGAAAGCAGGTCGAGATTGCGATGAGCACTCGATGAGTACGCGATGAGTACGCCCATGAACTAGCGACGGTCCGGACGCAACCCGGACCTCAGAGGAGCGAAGTGGCTAAGGTCCGGGTCTACGAACTCGCCAAGGAGTTCGGTGTCGAGAGCAAGGTCGTCATGGCCAAGCTCCAGGAACTCGGTGAATTCGTCCGTTCGGCGTCTTCGACGATCGAAGCGCCCGTAGTACGCAAGCTGACAGACGCCTTCCAGCAGGGTGGTGGCAACGGCCGGTCCGCCGGTCGTCCCGCGGCCCCGAAGAAGGCTGCCCCCAGGCCGTCGGCGCCCTCCCCGGCGCAGGCGGCCCGCCCGGCTGCGCCCCGTCCGGGCCCCGCGGCTCCGGCGGCTCCCAAGCCGCCGGCCGCCGAGCAGCCCGCGGCACCGTCCGCCCCGGCGCCGGGCCCGCGTCCGACGCCGGGTCCGAAGCCCGCGCCGCGTCCGGCCCCGGCCGCCCCGGAGTTCACCGCTCCGCCGGCCGCTCCGGCAGCCCCGGCCGCTTCGTCCCAGGCTCCGGCCGGTCCGAAGCCCGGTGGCGCGCGTCCCGGTGCCCCCAAGCCCGGCGAGCGCCGTCCGTCCGGTCCGGGTCAGGACCGCGGTCAGCAGGGCGGCCAGGGCCGTCCCGGTGGCCAGCGTCCCGCCGCCCCGGGCCAGCGTCCCGGTGGTCGTCCCGGCGGTCCGCGTCCGGGCAACAACCCCTTCACCTCCGGCGGCAACGCCGGCATGGCGCGCCCGCAGGCGCCCCGTCCGCAGGGCGGTCCCCGTCCGGGCGGTCCCGGTGCTCCCGGCGCCGGTCCCCGTCCGCAGGGTCCCGGCGGCCAGGGCGGCGGTCCCCGTCCCCAGGCTCCGGGCGGCAACCGTCCGAGCCCGGGCTCGATGCCCCGTCCGCAGGGCGGCGGCGCCGGTCCCCGTCCCGGCGGCGGCCCGCGTCCGAACCCCGGCATGATGCCGCAGCGTCCCGCTGCCGGCCCGCGTCCCGGCCCCGGTGGCGGCGGGCGCGGTCCCGGCGGTGCCGGTCGTCCCGGCGGCGGTCGTCCCGGTGGCGGCGGCGGCTTCGCCGGCCGTCCCGGTGGCGGCGGCGGTCGTCCGGGTGGCGGCGGCGGCTTCGCCGGCCGTCCCGGCGGTGGCTTCGGTGGCGGCGGTGGCCGTCCCGGCTTCGGCGGTCGTCCCGGCGGCCCCGGTGGCCGTGGTGGCACGCAGGGTGCCTTCGGCCGTCCCGGCGGTCCCGCGCGGCGCGGTCGCAAGTCGAAGCGGCAGAGGCGCCAGGAGTACGAGGCCATGCAGGCCCCGAGCGTCGGCGGCGTGATGCTGCCGCGCGGCAACGGCGAGACCATCCGTCTCTCCCGCGGCGCGTCGCTCACCGACTTCGCGGAGAAGATCAACGCCAACCCGGCGTCGCTCGTCGCGGTCATGATGAACCTCGGCGAGATGGTCACCGCGACCCAGTCCGTCTCCGACGAGACGCTCCAGCTCCTCGCCGACGAGATGAACTACACGGTTCAGATCGTCAGCCCGGAGGAGGAGGACCGCGAGCTGCTCGAGTCCTTCGACCTGGAGTTCGGCGAGGACGAGGGCTCCGAGGAGGACCTGGTCGTCCGTCCGCCGGTGGTCACCGTCATGGGCCACGTCGACCACGGTAAGACCCGACTGCTCGACGCCATCCGCAAGACGAACGTCATCGCGGGCGAGGCCGGCGGCATCACCCAGCACATCGGTGCCTACCAGGTCGCGACCGAGGTCAACGACGAAGAGCGCAAGATCACCTTCATCGACACCCCGGGTCACGAGGCGTTCACCGCCATGCGTGCCCGTGGTGCCCGGTCGACCGACATCGCGATCCTGGTCGTCGCGGCCAACGACGGCGTCATGCCGCAGACGGTCGAGGCGCTCAACCACGCCAAGGCGGCCGAGGTCCCGATCGTCGTCGCGGTCAACAAGATCGACGTCGAGGGCGCCGACCCGACCAAGGTGCGCGGTCAGCTGACCGAGTACGGCCTGGTGGCCGAGGAGTACGGCGGCGACACCATGTTCGTCGACATCTCCGCCAAGCAGGGTCTGCACATCGACTCCCTGCTGGAGGCCGTGGTCCTCACCGCGGACGCCTCGCTCGACCTGCGGGCCAACCCGGTCCAGGACGCGCAGGGCATCTCCATCGAGTCCCGTCTCGACCGCGGCCGCGGTGCCGTGGCGACGGTCCTCGTGCAGCGAGGCACCCTGCGGGTCGGCGACACGATGGTGGTGGGCGACGCCTACGGCCGCGTCCGCGCCATGCTCGACGACAACGGCAACAACGTCGCCGAGGCGGGCCCGTCCACGCCGGTCCAGGTGCTGGGTCTGACCAACGTCCCGGGCGCCGGTGACAACTTCATCGTGGTCGAGGAGGACCGTACGGCCCGCCAGATCGCGGAGAAGCGCGCCGCCCGCGAGCGCAACGCCGCGTTCGCCAAGCGCACGCGCCGCGTGTCGCTGGAGGACCTGGACAAGGTGCTGAAGGCCGGCGAGGTCCAGCAGCTCAACCTGATCATCAAGGGCGACGCGTCCGGATCGGTCGAGGCGCTGGAATCCTCCCTGCTCCAGCTGGACGTCGGCGAAGAGGTCGACATCCGCGTCCTGCACCGCGGCGTCGGTGCGGTCACGGAGTCCGACATCGACCTGGCGATGGGCTCCGACGCCATCGTGATCGGCTTCAACGTGCGCGCCGCCGGGCGTGCCGCGCAGATGGCCGAGCGCGAGGGTGTGGACGTCCGGTACTACTCGGTCATCTACCAGGCGATCGAGGAGATCGAGGCGGCCCTCAAGGGCATGCTCAAGCCGGAGTACGAAGAGGTCGAGCTGGGCACGGCGGAGATCCGCGAGGTCTTCCGCTCCTCCAAGCTGGGCAACATCGCGGGTGTTCTCATCCGCTCCGGCGAGGTCAAGCGCAACACCAAGGCGCGCCTCCTGCGCGATGGCAAGGTCATCGCGGAGAACCTCAACATCGAGGGTCTGCGTCGCTTCAAGGACGACGTCACCGAGATCCGCGAAGGCTTCGAGGGCGGTATCAACCTTGGAAACTTCAACGACATCAAGGTCGACGACGTCATCGCGACGTACGAGATGCGCGAGAAGCCGCGGGTGTAAGCACCGCGCCTTCCGGGAGTGACCGGTCCGGGGCCGGTCGGCGGAGCACAATATCCGTCGATCGGCCCCGGCCGTTCGTTGTACGGTTCTGATGTCCCCGCCCGTTCGCGGCGGGGCCATCGATCCCGGACCGGCGGGTGAACCGGTTTCACATGTATGTGGGGACGCTGTCCTTCGACCTCCTCCTCGGCGACGTACATTCGCTGAAGGAGAAGCGCTCCGTCGTCCGTCCGATCGTCGCCGAACTCCAGCGGAAGTACGCGGTGAGCGCGGCGGAGGTGGAGCACATGAACCTCCACCGCCGGGCGGTCGTCGGCCTGGCCATGGTGTCCGGCGACGCGGGCCACCTCAGCGACGTACTCGACCGGTGCGAGCGGCTGGTGGCCGGCCGCCCCGAGGTGGAACTGCTGTCGGTGCGACGGCGCTTCCACGGCGACGACGACTGACCAGATCGGGCAGAGGACCGACCGGATCGGGCAAGAAGCCGGATCAGGCAAGAGAAGAAAGAACGGGAGACGGACCAGTGGCCGACAACGCGCGGGCGAAAAGGCTGGCGGACCTCATCCGAGAGGTGGTGGCCCAGAAGCTGCAGCGCGGGATCAAGGACCCGCGGCTCGGCTCGCACGTCACCATCACGGACACCCGGGTCACGGGTGACCTGCGGGAGGCGACCGTCTTCTACACGGTCTACGGGGACGACGAGGAGCGCAAGGCCGCCTCGGCGGGCCTGGAGAGCGCCAAGGGCATCCTGCGCTCCGAGGTCGGCAAGGCGGCGGGCGTGAAGTTCACGCCGACCCTGACCTTCGTCATGGACGCCCTGCCGGACACCGCCCGCAACATCGAGGACCTCCTCGACCGGGCGCGCCAGTCCGACGAGAAGGTGCGCGAGGCGTCCGCGGGCGCCGCGTACGCCGGTGACGCGGACCCGTACCGCAGGCCGGGCGAGGACGAGACCGACACCGAAGGCGCCGTCGAGGCCGACGAGACGGACGACACCGCTAAATGACCGACAAGCACACCACGCCCGACGGCCTTGTCATCGTCGACAAGCCGTCGGGCTTCACTTCGCACGACGTCGTCGCCAAGATGCGGGGCATCGCCCGCACCCGGCGCGTCGGGCACGCCGGCACGCTCGACCCGATGGCGACGGGCGTCCTGGTCCTCGGGGTGGAGCGGGCGACCAAGCTCCTCGGGCACCTCGCCCTCACCGAGAAGGAGTACCTGGGCGCCATCAGGCTCGGGCAGACGACGCTCACCGACGACGCCGAGGGCGAGATCACGGGGTCGCGGGACGCCTCGAAGGTCACCCGGGAGGCGATCGACGCCGGTGTCGCCAAACTGAGCGGCGACATCATGCAGGTGCCGTCCAAGGTCAGCGCCATCAAGATCAAGGGCGTGCGCTCCTACAAGCGGGCCCGTGAGGGCGAGGACTTCGAGATTCCCGCCCGTCCCGTCACCGTCTCCTCCTTCGCGGTGTACGACGTCCGGGACGCCGTCGCCGAGGACGGCACCCCGGTGCTCGACCTGGTGGTCTCGGTGACCTGCTCCTCCGGCACCTACATCCGGGCCCTCGCCCGCGACCTGGGCGCCGACCTCGGCGTCGGCGGGCACCTCACGGCGCTGCGCCGCACCCGCGTCGGGCCGTACAAGCTGGACAGCGCCCGGACGCTGGACCAGCTCCAGCAGGAGCTCAAGGTCATGCCCGTCGCGGACGCGGCCGGCGCCGCCTTCCCGCGCTGGGACGTGGACACCAAGCGGGCCCGGCTGCTCACCAACGGCGTACGCCTGGAGATGCCCGAGGAGTACGCGGGCGCCGGTGCCGTCGCCGTCTTCGATCCCGACGGGCGCCTCCTCGCGCTCGTGGAGGAGCAGAAGGGCAAGGCGAAGAGCCTGGCCGTCTTCGGCTGAGCCGGTACACCGCCGGGGCCGCCCGTGGAGCGGCGATCACGGGGACTACCACTGTCGCCGCTCCACGGTCCCCCCTCGGTTCCCCCACCCCCTAGGGTCTATCCAACCCACCCCTTGTGTTCACCCGTCCGGGCAGGCGCTCGGAGTGAACCGGGGGAGTGGAAGGGGGCGCGTTGGCCACGGCGTCTGTCCCGCTGATCATCACGCGCCTACCGTCGAACACACAGCACGGGTGTACGGCGGGGAGGTTCGACGATGGCGTCGCGGAACCGGTCCCGGGGGGCAGCGGGCGGCACGGCGGGGGAGCGGCCCGGGGACGGCTCCCGGGAAGCGCGGAGCGGGCTCCCGGCGGTCCGTGAGGCCGCGCCGGTGGAGTATCCGTCCGACCAGGCCGGGTGCGCGTCCGACGACGCCTCCCTGATCCGCTTCCACGACCTCGCCGGCCGCCCCCGCGGCACCGGGTTCGTCGCCGACCACCACGGCACGGTGCTCACCAGCCACGAAGCGGTCGACGGCCTGTCCCGGCTGGTCCTGAGCACCGCCGGTGACCGGCGTCGGGTCGTGGCCGCCGCCGATGTGACCCCGCTGCCCGCCCTCGGTCTGGCCCTCGTCCGCACCGGGGGCCTCGGCGTCGACCCGCTGCCCCTCACCACGCGGGACCGCGTCGAGCCCGGGACCTACGTCCGCATCGCCGCCGGCGGCTGGCGCGAGGCCCGCGTCCTGGGCGCCACCGACGTCACCTACGCCGCCACCGACCGCTTCCACCTCGTCGGCGACGCCCTGGAACTCGCCGTCGGCACGGCCGGGCGGGACGCCCTGCGACTGGGCGGCGGCGCGGCCGGCGGCCCCGTGCTCGACGCGGCGACCGGCGCCGTCCTCGGTGTCCTCGGCACCGCCCTCAGCTCCGGCCACAGCGACGTCGGCTTCGCCCTCCCCCTGCGCCGCGCGACCACGGGCCCGCTCGCCGGCCTCCTCGCCGAGAACGCGGCGACGGTCCCGGCGTACGGCGCCGACCTCAACCTGCCCGGTGTGCTCGCCCTGACGGCGACCTCGGTGCGGGAGGGCCGCCCCGCCGCCGGTCCCGGGACCCCGGAACCGGTCGAACGCGCGGGAACGGCCCGCGAGTTCGCCGCCTTCGCCGCGAGCCGCGCCCACGTCCTCGGCCTGGTCGGCGCGCCGGGCAGCGGCCGTACGACGGAGCTGGCGGCCCTCGCCGCCCGCCGTGCCGGGGGCCCGGAGCCGGCGCCCACGCTGTGGCTGCGCGGGGCGGACCTGCACGACGACGACATGTCGGTGGCGGACGCGGTCCGCCGGACGCTGGCCGGGGCGGCCCGCATCGTGGGCGCCTCGGACCCCTCCCGCCCGGCCCGCCTCGGCGACATCACCCCGGAACGCCTCGCCCACCTGGCCGGTGCCGCCGGCCGGCCCCTCCTGGTCCTCCTCGACGGTCCCGAGGAGATGCCGCCCGTCCTGGCCCACCGCCTCCCCGAGTGGACCGAGGGCACGGCCACCTGGCTGCGGGAGACGGGGGCACGGCTCGTGGTGGCCTGCCGCCCGGAGTACTGGGAGCACGCGGGGGCGGAGTTCCCGGGGGAGCTGCTGTACGGGGCGGTTTCGGGCACGCCGTCGTCGATCCCTCGGTCCACCGGTGGGCCGACGTCCGGTCCGGCGGCCGCGGCGGGGGCGTCCGGGTGGGTGGCGGAGCTCCCGTCGCCCCGGGGGGCCTCCGCAGGGGGGACGGGGGAGGCGGGTGCAGTGTCCCCGTCCGGAAGCGGCTTCCGGGGGCAGGCGCCGGGGGCGGACCCCGGCGCGGGGACGCGCGGGATGCTCGACGGAACCCGGTCGGCGGAGGCGGCGGCCGGTCATGTGCCGGTCGGTGGTGTGTCGCCCGGAGGCGTGACCTTTGGTCGTGTGCCGGTGTCCCGGGCGGGGGAGGGGGCGTCGGGCTGGGCGGAGAACGGGGTGCCCCGGTCCGGGACGGTCGGCGGAGCCGCCGCGCCCGGGGCGACCCGCGGAACACCGTGGCCGCGTCGCACCGGCGACGCGGGAGGACCTGAATCGCCGGCCGGAACGGCCGCCACAGCCACGCGAGGAGGGCCCGAAGCCACCGACCTGCGCCCGGTGTCCGCCGAGCCGGCGTGCTCCGGGCGGGTGTCAGCCGAGGCGACGCGCTCCGGGCCGGCCTCCGCTGAGGTGACGTGCTCCGGGCCGGCCTCGGCCGAGTCGGTGTGCCCCGGTTGGGTGTCCGTCGAGGCGACGTGCTCCGGGTCGGCTTCCGCCGAGCCGACATGCCTCGGGCTGGCCTCCGCCGAGTCGGTGTGCCCCGGTTGGGTGTCCGCCGAGGCGGCGCGCTCCGGGTCGGCTTCCGCCGAGCCGACGTGCTTCGGGCTGGCCTCCGCCGAGCCGACGTGCCCCGGTTGGGTGTCCGCCGAGGCGACGCGCTCCGCGCTGACCACGGCCGAGTCGGTGTGCCCCGGGCGGGTGTCCGTCGAGGCGACGAGCTTCGGGTCGGCCTCCGCCGAACCGGCGTACCCCACGCGGGCGTCCGCCGAGGCGGCGCGCTCCGGGTCGGCTTCCGCCGAACCGACGTACCCCAGGCGGGCGTCCGCCGAGGCGGCGCGCTCCGAGACGGTGTCCGCAGGCCCTCTGGGGCGCGGGCATGCCGGGCTTCCGCCCTGTGTCCGCCTGGGGGATCTGCGTGACGACGAGGCCCGCGAGGCGCGCGCACGCCACGGTGTGCCGGAAGGCGTCCTGGCGGAGGCGGACGCCGGGCACCCCCTCACCCTCCGTCTGCTCGCGGAGGTGCACGCCGCCCTCCCCGGCCCCCCGGCCCCGGTCCCCGTCACCCGGGACACCGTCTACGCGGCATACCTGGACCTGATGTGCCTGCGCATCGCCACTCGCCTGGCCGGGGAGAACGGCCTGCACGGCACCGCGGTGCGCCGGCTCGCGGCGAAGGTCTCCGGGCAGGTGCACGAGGCGGCCCGGCGCAGCCTCGGACCCGGGCAGGGCGGACTGGACCGGGAGACCTTCGGGGCGCTGTTCCCGTGGGGACCGGCCCCCGCCCGGCTGGGCGGCGGCACCGGCTGGGCCTCGGCCGTGCTCGCCGAAGGCCTCTTCGTCCCCGCGGGCAGCGGCTACCGCTTCGCGCACGAGGCGCTCGCCGACTGGATCCAGGGCACCCACCTCGACCTGGACGAGGCCCTGCGCGCCCTCGTCCACCGCCGTGACACCCCGCACGGCACGCACACCCTCCCCGTCCCGCACCACCGCATCGGCTCCGTCGTCGAGGCGGTCCTGCTCCTCGCCCGGCAGCACGGCGTCCCCCAACTCGCGCTGACGCTCGAGGAGCTGGTGCACGCCCTCGACCTCGACCCGCACTCCTGGTGGGCCGCCCGACTCCTCGCCGGGGTGCTCACCCGCGTACCCGACGCGACGCCGTACACGGAGGTCCTGCGACTGCTCGCCGACGGCATCGCGGAACGGGGAGCGGAGGGGCAGCCGACGCCACAGGTGTTCGGGCCCGGCTTCTGGACGGCCCTGCGCCTGCCCGAGTCCACCCGCCTGGACCTGCTGCGCCGCCTCGTCCTCGCCGACCGCCCTCCGCACGAGCCCGGCCCCCGCCACCTCGACACCGTGGCCGGGCTGCTCACCGCCGACCCCTCGGCCGTACAACCGCTCCTCGTCCGCTGGTTCGACGACGAGCGGCCGTTGCCCGCCACCCCGCACGCCACCGTCGCGACGGCCGCGCAGGCGCTGCTGCACACCCACCGCCACCGCGGTCTGGACGGCCTCACCGAGGTGCTCGTCGACAGCGCGCACCGGCGCGCCGACGAACTGCTCGCCGTCCTGGCCGAGGAAGAGCCGTCCGCGCTCTGCCGCGCCGTGGAGCGCTGGGCCCGCGACGAGCGCCCGGCGCGGCAGACCGCGGCCGTCACCCACGGACTGCGCACCGCCCCGCACGCCCGCACCGGCGCCGACCGCACCCTGCTCCGCCACGCCGCCCTGGTGCTGCTCGCCGGCCCCTCCCACAGCCCCCTGCGCGGTGGCGCGCTCGCGCTGCTGGTCCAGGACCCCGATTGCCGCGACCGCCACCTCCCCAGAGCCCTCGACCACTTCGCCGCCTGCGACCCGTACCTTCCGCCGAGCGCGGTGGCCACCGCCCTGCCGACGCACCCCGAGCCCGTCCTGGAGGCGTTCCGGGCCCGCCTGCTCGGCCCGGACGCCGGGGAGGCGCTGCGCAGGCTCGCCGACGCCACCACACCCGAGCTGACCCACCGGGTGGCCGCCCTCGTGGGGCGGGCCGTGGCGGAGCGCCCCGAGACCGCCGGGCACCTGGCCGCGTACGTCGACCGACGCCTGGACCGGGACCCGGCACCCCGCGCCGTACTCCTCCCGCTGGTCACCCGCCTCCTGGACGACGGTCCCGAGCCCGCGCGGGCCGCGCTCGCCACCGTCCTCGCCGCCGACGGGGCCACGGCGGGCGCCCCGCTGCGCCGCGCACTGCGGGAGCATCTGTTCGCCCACGAGCAGGACCCCGCCGTCCTGGACGCGCTGCTGCACGCGGCGGCCCGGTGCGACCGCGGGGAACTGCGCGCCCTCGTCCACCGCACCGGGCAGATCCTGGTACGCACCCCTGAGGGCGCCACCCGCTTCGACCGGGGCCTGGTCGACCTCGCCCGCCACGTCCCCGGGTTCGCCACCCGCCTGACCGGTTGGCTCACCGACGCACCCGGGGACTGGGCCGCGCTGGTGGGCCCCAGCACCCGCCGCACGATCGAGCAGCTGGCGGGCGCCCGAGTCCCCGCCTGACCCGGCCGCGACCGCCCACCGGGCCCGCACGGCGTGCACCCGGTCACAGCGCCGATGCCGATGCGGGCGGGAGCCGGACGGCATGGCACCCTTAGTCCTGCGCAAGGGTCACCACGGAAACCATGGAAACCACGGAAGCACCAAGGAGCGGACACAGTGCAGCGCTGGCGTGGCTTGGAGGACATCCCCGAGGACTGGGGACGCAGCGTCGTCACCATCGGCTCCTACGACGGCGTCCACCGCGGGCACCAGCTGATCATCAGGCACGCCGTGGACCGCGCCCGCGAGCTGGGCGTTCCGGCCGTCGTCGTCACCTTCGACCCGCACCCCAGCGAGGTCGTCCGCCCCGGCAGCCACCCGCCGCTGCTCGCCCCGCACCACCGCCGGGCCGAACTGATGGCGGACCTGGGCGTGGACGCGGTGCTGATCCTCCCCTTCACCAAGGAGTTCTCGAAGCTCTCCGCGGCCGACTTCGTGGTCAAGGTCCTGGTCGACCGGCTGCGCGCCAAGGCCGTCGTCGAGGGCCCCAACTTCCGCTTCGGCCACAAGGCCGCCGGGAACGTGGACTTCCTCGTCGAGCAGGGCAAGGTCTACGACTTCGAGGTCGAGGTCGTCGACCTGTACGTCACCGGCGAGGCGGGCGGCGGCGAGCCGTTCTCCTCCACGCTGACCCGGCGCCTGGTCGCCGAGGGAGACGTCGCGGGCGCCGCCGAGATCCTGGGCCGCCCGCACCGCGTGGAGGGCGTGGTGGTGCGCGGCGCCCAGCGGGGCCGTGAGATGGGCTTCCCCACGGCCAACGTCGAGACCCTCCCGCACACCGCGATCCCGGCCGATGGCGTCTACGCCGGCTGGCTGCACGCCCAGGGCGAGGCGATGCCGGCCGCGATCTCCGTCGGCACCAACCCGCAGTTCGAGGGCACCGAGCGCACGGTCGAGGCGTACGCCATCGACCGCGTGGGCCTGGAGCTGTACGGCCTGCACGTCGCCGTGGACTTCGTGGCCTTCGTACGCGGACAGGCGAAGTTCGAGACGCTGGACGCGCTGCTCGCGCAGATGGCCGAGGACGTCGACCGGTGCCGGGAGATCACCGCGGCGGACGCGCCCGGGCGCTGAGCCCCGGCGGTCTTCCCGCCGCCGGGCGCCGACGGCGGTCCTCGTCGTCACCGCCGGCTTTTCCGCCGTCCCCGTCGGCTTCCCCGCCCGGTCGACGCCCCGTCAGCCCGGCCGCCCGGCCGCGGACCGGTCCGCCCGGGCCCAGTGGCAGGCGACCTGCGACGCGTCGCCGCCGCGCAGGATCTCCAGCTCCGTGGTCCGGCACGCGTCCGCGACCCCGGCGCGTTCGGCCTCGCCGCCCGCCAGGACCGGGCAGCGTACGTGGAAGCGACAGCCGCCGGGGACGTACGACGGGTCCGGCGGCTCGCCGGTGAGCACCACCGGGGTGCCGGGCGCCTCCGGAAGCACGGACAGCAGGGCCCGGGTGTAGGGGTGCCGGGGCGCCGTCAGCACCTGCTCCACCGGCCCCGTCTCGACGATCCGGCCGAGGTACATCACGGCGACCCGGTCGGCGATGTTCCAGGCCAGCCCCAGGTCGTGGGTCACCACCAGCGCGGCCAGCCCCAGCTCGGTGCGCAGCCGCAGCAGCAGGGCCAGGATCTCGCCGCGCACCGACGCGTCGAGGGACGCCACCGGCTCGTCGGCGACGAGGAGTTCCGGCCGCAGCACCAGCGCACCCGCGATGACGACCCGCTGGCGCTGGCCGCCGGACAGCTCGTGCGGGTAGCGCAGGAAGAACCGCTCCGGTGGCCGCAGCCCGGCTCGCGCCAGCGCCTCGGCCACCGCCGTCCGCTCGTCCCCGGCGCGCCCGTGGATGCGCAGGCCCTCGGCGACGATGTCGTACACCGTGTGCCGCGGGTTCAGCGAGCCGCTCGGATCCTGCAGGACCAGCTGCGCCCGCCTGCGGTACGCCTTCAGCGCCCGGGCGGAGTACGCGAGGGACGCGCCGTCGAAGGCCACGCGCCCGCCGGTCGGCCTGACCAGGCCGAGCAGCGCACGGGCCAGGGTCGTCTTGCCGCAGCCCGACTCGCCGACCAGCGCGACGATCTCGCCCCGCCGGATGTCGAGGTCGACCCCGTCCACGGCCCGCGCGGCGGCCGCCCCGCGCCGCCCGGGAAAGGCGATGTGCAGACCCCGGACGCTCAACAGCGGGGCCTCGGTACCGGTTGTGCTGCTGCCCTCGCCGCCGCCCTCGCTGCCGCCCTTGCTGCCGCTCATGGGGCACTGCTCCTCACTCCGTCGTCCCGCACCGCCGCGTCCCCGCCGGCCCCACTCGCAGGGTCGTCCACGGCTCCGCGCCCGGCCCTTGTCCCGTTCCCGTCGGCGCCGCCGGCCCCCTCTGCGGCAGCACCGGCACCAGGTTCCGCGGCGACCTCGGCGCCCTCGCCGGGCGTCCCGCTGTCGATGGCGGCGCTGTTGCCCACGGGTCCCTCATCGTCGGCAGCGTCCCCGGCCGAGGTCTCGGCAGTGGGTCCGGTCCGGAGGGCGGGGTCGCCGGAGTTCACCGGCCGCCCGCCCGCCGTCTCGCCGGATGCCGCGGCCTCGGCGGCGGTCCGGCCGGGGGCGGTGGCTGGTCCGGCGGTGGGTGCGGGGCTGTTCCCGGTCGGTTCGGTGCTCTCGGTGGCCGCCCCGGTCGCGGGGCCGGCCTCGCTCTCCGCGTTCCCGCTGTCGGCGGAGCCTGTGCTCGTGCCGGATGCCCCGGCCTCGGCGGCGGTCCGGCCAGGGGCGGCGGTGCCGCTTCCCGAGGGCTTGCCGGGCTCGGCGGTCGGGCCGGCGACGGAAGCGGCGCCGTTCCCGGCCGGCTCGGCGCTCTCGGTGGCCGCCCCGGTCGCGGGGCCGGCTCCGCGCTCCGCGTCCCCATTGTCGGCAGCCTCCCCGCCCTCGTTGGGCACCCCGCCCCCGTCGGGCACTCCGGCTTCGGCGACCGCCCCGCCGTCGCCCGGCGTCCCCGTGCCGTCCGCCCCCACGTGCACGCACGCCGCACGGCGTCCCGGCCCCGCCGGCCGCAACGCCTGGTCCTCGGTGGCACAGAGGTCCAGCGCGACCGGGCAGCGCGGATGGAAGGCGCACCCCGACGGCACCGCCGCCGGGTCGGGAGGGTCGCCCGGCAGGCCGCGCGGCGCGAACCGCGAGGCCGGGTCCCCGATCCTGGGGAACGCCCCGGACAGGGCCCGGGCGTAGGGGTGCCGGGCGTCGGCGTACACCTGCCGGGCCGGGCCCTCCTCGACCACCCGGCCCGCGTACATCACCGCGAGCCGGTCGCAGGTGTCGGCCAGCACCGCGAGATCGTGGCTGATCATGACCAGGCCGACGTCCTGCGCGCCCACCAGGCCCTCGATCAGCCGCAGGATCTGCGCCTGGATCATCACGTCGAGCGCCGTGGTCGGCTCGTCGGCGACGATCAGCCGCGGGTCGCAGGCCAGCGCCATCGCGATCATCACCCGCTGCCGCTGACCACCGGACAGCTCGTGCGGGTAGGCACTCGCCCGCGCCGCCGGCAGACCCACCTGCTCCAGCAGCTCACCGGCCCTCCTGCGCGCACCGGCCGCGGTGGCCCTGCGGTGCAGCACGACCGGCTCGGCGATCTGGTCGCCGACACGGTGGACCGCGTTCAGCGAGTGCATCGCGCCCTGGAAGACGATCGACGCCCCCGCCCACCGCACCGCCCGCAGCCGGCCCCACTTCATCGTGAGCACGTCCTCGCCGTCCAGCAGGATCTCCCCGCCGCCCCGCGCACCCGGCGGCAGCAGCCGCAGCAACGCCAGTGCCAGCGTGGACTTGCCACAGCCGGACTCGCCCGCGATCCCGAGCTTCTCGCCCGCCCGCAGGGTGAGATCGACCCCGCGCACGGCGGCCGCACCCCCGGGATACGTCACCCTCAGGTCCCGGACCTCCAGCAGACTCAACGGGACACCCCCAGCCTGGGATTGAGAACGGCCTCCACCGCACGCCCGCACAACGTGAACGCCAGCGCCACCACCGCGATCCCGACGCCCGGCGGCACCAGGTACCACCAGTCGCCGGAACTCACCGAGCCCGCCTCCCGCGCGTCCTGCAGCAGCCCGCCCCAGGACACCACCATCGGATCCCCGAGCCCGAGGAAGGCCAGGGTCGCCTCGGCCAGGATGGCGGAGGAGATGATCAGGGTGGTCTGCGCGAGGATCAGCGGCATGACGTTGGGCAGCACGTGCCGCGACATGATGTGCCAGTGCCCGCCCCCGAGTGCCTTCGCCCGCTCGATGTACGGTCGCGACTCCACCGCCAGCGTCTGCGCCCGCACCAGGCGCGCCGTGGTGGGCCACGTCGTCACGCCGATCGCGAGCACGATCGTGCCGAGCGACCGGGACAGCACCGTCGCCAGCACGATCGCCAGCACCAGGGTCGGCATCACCAGGAACCAGTCCGTGATCCGCATCATCACCGTGGCGTACCAGCCGCGGAAGTGCCCGGCCGTGATGCCGATGAGCGCGCCGATCAGCACGGACAGCACCGCCGCGAGCAGCCCGACGAGCAGGGAGACCCGCGAGCCCCAGACCAGCAGACCCAGCAGGTCCCGCCCGAACTGGTCGGTGCCCAGCGGGAACCGGCCGCTCGGGCTCTGCAGCGGCTGCCCGGGCGCGTCGGTCACGCTGTCCACGTCCGACCCGACGGTCAGCGGCGCGGTCAGGGCCACGAGCACGAACAGCACCAGCGCGGCCAGCCCGAACACCCCCGCGCGGTGCTTGCGGTACTCCCTCCAGAAGCGTGCCGCGGAGGCACGGCGCCGCCGCCGGGCGAGGGCACGCGGCCCGGGCGTACCCGGCTTCACAGCAGGCTCGGTGGTTTCGGCGGTCATCGGCCCACCCTCGGATCGAGCATCGGATACAACAGGTCGGCCAGCGTGTTCATCAGGATCACCGCGGCGGCGAAGACGAAGAACAGCCCCTGCACCAGCGGCAGATCGGGCACGCTGAGCGCCTGGTAGAAAAGCCCGCCGAGACCCGGCCAGGAGAAGACCGTCTCGACGAGGATGACTCCCGCCACGGTCCGCCCGAGATTGACGAAGACCAGCGTCACCGTCGGCAGCAGCGCGTTGGGCACCGCGTGCCGGCGCCGTACCAGGTCGTCCCTGAGCCCCTTGGCCCGCGCGGTCGTCAGATAGTCGCTGCCCATCTCGTCCAGCAGCGCCGACCGGGTGACCAGCAGCGTCTGCCCGTACTCCACGGCGACCAGCGTCACCACCGGCAGGACGAGATGGTGCGCCACGTCCAGTACGTGGGCGAGCCCCTCCTCACGGCCCGACTCCATCCCGCCGGTCGGGAAGAGACCCGGAATCGGGTCCACGCCCACCGACAGCACGATGATGAGCAGCAGCCCCAGCCAGAAGGACGGGATGGAGTAGAGCGTCAGCGCCAGGCCGGTGTTGAGCCGGTCGCCGAGCCCGCCGTGCCGCCACGCCGAACGCGTGCCGAGGAAGGCACCCAGCGCCGTGTACAGCACGAAGGCCGTTCCGGTCAGCAGCAGCGTGTTCGGCAGCGCCTCGGTGATCTTGTCGACGACGGGCGAGTGGAACTGGTACGACGTGCCCAGGTCCCCGGTCAGCGCCTTGGCGCAGTAGTCCGTGAACTGCTGCCACATCGGCAGGTCGAGCCCGAACTCCTCCCGGTACACGGCGAGCTGCTCGGCCGAGACCGGACGGCCACCGGTCATGAACTTCACCGGGTCGCCGGGGATCAGCCGGAAGAGGAAGAAGCTCGTGACGAGGACGGCGAACAGGGAGACGACCGCGCCCGCCAACTTGCCCGCCACGTACCGCGGATACCCGCCGCGGGAGCGCCCCCGCGGTGCCGCGGACGCCCGCTTCCCGTCCTCCTCGCGCTTGTCGACGACCCGGCCGGTGACGCTACTCACGGTCGTCGGCCGACGCACGGCGGCGGACGGCGAAGAGCACGCCGAGGCCGACGAGGACGACGGCGCCGGCCGCGATCCCGATCACGGTCCCGGTCGACGACGAACTCCCGCCGGAGCCCCCGGAGTCCGCGGGCACCGCCGACCACCAGCTCCAGTAACCGTCCTGCCCGTAGATGTTGCCCGCGTCGGAGGGCATCGTCGTGATCGACTTGATCTGGTCGGTGCGGTAGGCCTCGACGGCGTTCGGGTACGCCATGACGTTCATGTACCCGGTGTCGTACAGCCGGGACTGCATCCTCTTGACGATCTCCGCGCGCTTGCCGGCGTCGTACTCGGCCAACTGCTTCGCGTACAGCTCGTCGTAGGTCTTGTCGCAGATGAAGTTGTCCGTGGCCCCGGTGTCCTTCGGCGTCGCCGGGAGCGCGTCGCAGGTGTGGATGGAGAGCACGAAGTCCGGGTCCGGGTTCACGGACCAGCCGTCGAAGGCGAGGTCGTACTCGCCGGCCAGCCACGGGTCGGTCACGTTGTCCAGGCAGTCGAGGGTGAGGGAGATGCCCAGCTCGCCCCACCACTCCTGGAGGTACTTGCCGACCGCCTTGTCGTTCGGGTCGGTGGCGTGGCACAGGACGCGGTAGTTCAGCGGCTTGCCGTCCTTGCCGAGGCGCTTGCCGTCGGCGTTCGTCCGGTAGCCCGCCTCGTCGAGCAGCCTGGCGGCCGCCTCCGGGTCGTAGGCGAGCTTCTGGTCCGCCGACGGCTCGAAGAAGTACGAGGAGAAGCGCGGCGGAATGTAACCCGCCCCCTCGACCGCGTGCCCCTGGAAGACCTTGTCGACGATCGCCTTGCGGTCCACCGCCATGAACAGCGCGTTGCGCACCCGCTGGTCCAGCAGCGACGGATCGCCGTCACCGAACTTGGTCCCGTCCTTCGCCCGCGCGCCCGGGTTGGTGGCGAGGGCGTAGAAGCGGCGGCCGGGGGCGTCGTTGACGTGGATGTTCTCCTCGTCCTTGAGCGAGTCGGCCTGGGCCGGGGTCAGCGACGGCGACCCGGCGACGAACGACACCTCGCCCTTGCGCAGCGCGGCGACGGCGGCGTCCTGGTCCTTGTAGTAGCGGAAGACCAGCTCGTCGAACTTCGGGGCGCCGCGCCAGAAGTCCTTGTTGGCCTTCAGCCGCACATAGCTGTCCGGCTTGTAGTCGGTGAGCACGAACGGCCCGTTGCCGACGATCGGGAACCGCTTGTCGTTGTTGAACTTCGAGAAGTCGTCGACCTTCTCCCACACGTGCTTGGGCACGATCGGCACGTCCAGCGCCGTCATCGTGGCCTGCGGCTTCTTCAGCCGGATCACCAGCCGGGTCGGGCTGGGCGCGGTGACCTTCGCGAAGTTGCCGACGAAGCTGCCGTTGGCGGTGGCGGCACCCGGGTCGGTCATCATCTTGTTGAACGTCCACGCCGCGTCCTCGGCGGTGGCCTGCTGCCCGTCCGACCACTTGGAGTCGGAGCGGATCGTGTACGTCCAGGTCAGCTTGTCCGGCGAGGACTTCCACTCGGTGGCGAGCCCCGGTATGACGTGATTGTCCTTGGGGTCGTAGTTGGTCAGGTACTCGTACGTCAGCCGGTGAATGCTCGTGCTGAGCAGCCGCACCGCCAGGAAGGGGCTGAGCGAGTCCACGCTCTGCGCCACGGCGACGGTGAGCACCTTGTCGCCTCCGTCACCCCCGTCGTCCTTCGCCGCGGCCGAGGGGGCGAGCGTCCCCGACGCGAGAAGCAGCGCGCCGGCGCCCGCTGCCGCGAGGAGGCGGGTTCTCCACGACCGGTGGCCGGTCCGTCGGCTGCCGTGCTGATCCTGTCTGTTCATGGCTACCTGACCTCGCGTCATCGCACGCGCAGACGCCGGGCGTCCTCGCGTGGGGCGGGCTTGAACGGTGGTGAACGCCGAATGAAGTGTGTGTCTACCAGCGGCAGTCTGCGCGCGTCAACGGTGTGTCAAACCCCATGTGGCCTGCGGAAACGGCTACTTGACCAACGTGTGACCCTCATTGGCGCAGACCACTGGCGCCTTCCTGGTGAGAGCGTGGCGGCTGGGGCGGACGTTGCCGTTCGCAACGCTCGAAGGCCCGCGCCGTCGGGGACGGCGCGGGCCTTCGGAGGTGGTGTGGAGCTACTGCTGGGGCGGGGGAGGGGGCGTCTGCCCGGGCTGCCCCGGGTGACCCGGCTGTGCCTGCTGCCCCGGCAGTCCTTGCTGCGGGTATCCGTAGCCGGGCTGGGCGTAGGGCTGCTGCCCGTAACCGGGCTGGGGGTACGGCTGCTGCCCGGCTCCGGGCTGCGGCGGGTAGGGCTGACCCGGCTGCGGCTGCCCCGGCTGCTGCGGCTGGGGCGGGTAGGGCTGCCCCGGCACCGGCTGGCCGGGCACGGGCTGGCCGGGTGCCGCCTGGCCCGGCATGGGCGGGGCGGCGACCGGCGGCGGGTTGCCGTCGGAGGTCCACAGACCGTGCGACTGCTGGTGGCGGACGAAGTCCTCGGCCACCATCGCCGCGAGGTTGAAGTACGCCTCCCGCACCTTCGGCCGCATCATGTCGAGGTCGACCTCGGCACCGGCGGCGAGGTGCTCGTCGAACGGCACCACGACGACACCGCGGCACCGGGTCTGGAAGTGCCCGACGATGTCGTCCACCTTGATCATCTTGCCGGTCTCGCGGACCCCGGAGATGACCGTGATCGACCGCGAGACGAGGTCGGCGTATCCGTGCGCGGAGAGCCAGTCCAGCGTCGTACTGGCGCTGCTCGCACCGTCCACGGACGGCGTCGAGATGATGATGAGCTGGTCGGCGAGGTCGAGCACGCCGCGCATGGCGCTGTAGAGCAGACCGGTGCCCGAGTCGGTGAGGATGATCGGGTACTGCTGTCCGAGCACGTCGATCGCGCGCCGGTAGTCCTCGTCGTTGAACGTCGTGGACACGGCCGGGTCCACGTCGTTGGCGATGATCTCCAGACCGGACGAGGCCTGCGAGGTGAACCGCCTGATGTCCATGTACGAGTTGAGGTACGGGATCGCCTGGACGAGGTCACGGATGGTGGCCCCGGTCTCCCGGCGCACCCGGCGGCCGAGCGTACCGGCGTCCGGGTTGGCGTCGATCGCGAGGATCTTGTCCTGCCGCTCGGTGGCGAGCGTGGAGCCGAGCGCGGTGGTGGTGGTCGTCTTGCCGACACCGCCCTTGAGGCTGATCACGGCGATGCGGTAGCAGGACAGCACCGGGGTGCGGATCAGGTCCAGCTTCCGCTGCCGTTCCGCCTCCTCCTTCTTCCCGCCCAGCTTGAACCGCGACCCGGCGGCCGCCGGACGGCTGCTCTTCGCCTTCTGCCGCTTGTTGTTGAGCAGCCGGTCGGACGACAGCTCCACGGCCGCCGTGTAACCGAGCGGCGCGGCCCCCGGGTTGGTGGGCTGTCGCTGGTCGTGCTGCATGGGCTGCGGCCAGGCGGCACCGAGCCGGGGATCGGCGGGCGGCTGGGCCTGGGGCTGCGGCTGAGGCTGCGGTGCCTGCTGCTGCGGCTGGGGTTGGTACTCCGGCTGCGGCGCCGGGGGTGCGGGGTGCTGCCCGGGCTGCTGCATCGGCTGGGGAGCCTGCGGGGCCTGGGGGGCCTGGGGAGCGGCCGGCTGGGCCGCGTGGGGAGCCTGGCCCGGCTGGAGCGGCGGTACTTGTTGCGGCTGCTGCTGCGGCTGCTGCGGAACGCCGGGGTACGGCTGCTGCGGCGCCTGCCCGTGCGGTGGCTGCGGGAAGCCGTACCCGCCGGCCTGGGCGGGGGAGTGCGGCTGAACCGGCGGCTGCGGCTGGGGAGCCTGCGCACCGGGCTGCGGGAAGCCGTACCCGGTCTGCGGGGCCGGCGGAGCGGGCGGTGCGGCCGACTGGTCCGGCGCGGCGGCCGGCTGGTGCCATGCGGCGGGCGCCGGCTGCGGAGCCTGCGGCTGGAAGGGAGGCTGCTGGGCCGGAACCGCCGGCTGCTCGGGAGCGGCGGGGGCGGGCTGCGGCTGTGCGGGCCACTGCTGGGCCGGCGCGGGCGCGGCCGGCGGGTACGACGGAGGCAGCGGCGGCATTCCGCCGGGCGCCTGCGACGGTGCGTCCTGCGGAACGGAGTCCTGCGGAACGGCGTCCTGCGGAACGGCGTCGGCCGACGGCGCGGCGTCGGAAGGCACCGCGTCCTCGGGCTCGTCCACCGACGGAAGGCTGTCCTCGGGCTCCTCCCCGGGCGCGTCATCGGCCACGGGATCGGGGTCGGGTACGGCGGTCAGGGCGACCGGCTCCGGTTCGGCGTCCCGGGCCGGCCCGTCGATGCGCGGGTCGCTCACGTCGCCGTCCTCGGCACCGGTGACCTCGTCGGAGGCCTTCCCGGGAACGCCGTCGGTGTCCGTGTCGTCCAGTGCGGGGGACTCGACAACATCGGCGTCATCGGACCGAGAGGCGTCCTCGGCAAGCACGGACACCTGGTCCGGGGCGTCGTCGACCGCGTCGGAACCGTCGGCCGGCTCCCCCTCGGTGCCGTCCTCGATGCCGTCCTCGGCGGCGGCCCGTTCGGCGATCTCACGCTTGAGCGCGGCCGAGGAGAAGCGCATGGTGGCACCGCTCTCGAGGTCGCCGTTGCCGAGACCACCGGTGTCGGGCTCCAACTCGGCGACCGCCTCGGGCTCCTCGGCCGACGGCGGGGGCGGAGCGGGAGCCTGGAGCTGGAACCCGCCGGCCGGAAACGCCGGCGGCTCGGTGGGGAACGCGGGATCCGCGGCAGGCGCCGGGGCGGCCTCCGGCTCGGGCTCGGGCGTCCGAGCCTGCGGCTCCGGCTCGGCCTCGGGCTCCGTCGGCGCCGGTGACTGCGGAGCCGACAGCTCAGGCTGCGGCTCGAATCCGCTCCCCACCGGCAGCCTGGGCACCCCGGCCGTCGGCGCGGGCGGCGTGAACGGCGCACCAGGCCCCGTCGGCGGCGGTGGCGGCGTGAACGAGGCCTCCGGCGCGGGCGCCGGGGGCGGGGGCGTGAAGGGGACACCCGGAGCAGGAGCCGGCGGTGGCGACGTGAACGGCGCCCCCGGAGCGGAAGCCGGAGCGGCGGAAGCCCCGTTGGGCGTCGCGTGCGGCGGCGGAGTCAACCCCGGCAGCGGCGGAACGGGCCCACGAGGAGCAGGCGGAACGGCCGGACCGGAAGGGGAGGAAGGAGCGGCCGAACCGGAGGCGGCAGCGGACGCGGCGGACGAACCGGAACCGGACCCGGAAGACGACCCGGACCCCTCACCCTCACTCTCCCCCTGCCCGCCGTCGCCGGACGCGTTCTGCGTGTACCAGGCGGGCGGCGCGTAGTCGATGGTGAACTCGCCGGTCGTCTCGACGGAGGACTCCGCGTCGGGTTGGTCATCGCCGGGTGTAGCCCAGCCCCCGCGGATCCCGTCCCGATCGCTGCTCACAGTTCCTCCTGGTGTGGTCGAGCACCCTCAAGCCGTGCTGGGGCGACCCTTGCTAGTCATCCGAAGTTGTCCGAGGTCGTCCGATCCACCGGTTCTCCCCCTGAGACGCCGACGCCCGCTCCACGGGTCCTGATGTCGCGCCCGACACCAGCCTAATCAAGAGTGGCCCGACCCCGTCAGCTCCCCGGGCCCCGTCCGTCCCGGTGCCCGACGTCACAACTCGCACTAATGCCATGCGATTTCCGGCCATAGCGGACACATCTTGATGCTCATGTCGACCGTGTGTGGTCAGTCCATGCGCCGGGGCATGCCCAGGAGCCCGGCCTCCACGTCGGTCGGCTGGGTCATCACGTACTGTCGGTCGCGTTCGGTACACCACAGGGTGACCCCGTCGGCGAGGGTCGGCAGTGCCTCGTACTCGGAGCGGGGCAGGTCGGTCACGCGTCCGATCTCCACCGCCTCGTCCGGCGAGACTCGTTGCACACCCACCAGGCGGGCTTGACGCATCAGCCGCGGGGCGAGGGGACTCAGATAGGGAAGCAGCGTCAGCACGGACTGCCAGGGTGCCGAAACCACCCGGCCACGGGGCGGACGCATGCCGCAGTCCCGGATGACCAGGACTGGTGCCGTCGCCGAGGCACCCTGCGGAGGGACCCGGCCCACCTCGTGCACCGTCATGCCCGACTGGCCGCCGCCGACCGCCTGCACCACCTGCGCCCAGTGAGCGGGACGGCCGGTCTCCACGGCCACTCGGGCGCCGGTCGCCGCCACCCGCAGTGCGAGCACCTGGGTGGTCCAGAGCCCGCCGATCAGCAGGATGTCGAAGGGCGTCGGACGGTTCACCCCCAGCACGGCGGGCTGCCCCTCGCTGTTGACCCCCACCACGACACCGTCGTCCCCTACGGGCAGACCGAGCGTGTCAACCTGCGCCATGGAGAGCGTGTGCCGCGGATGACGCGGCCCGAGCAGCCCGAACCCGGTGCGCAAACGTTCCCGAAGCGCCGTCGCCGGCTCTCCGGGAGCGGCCGGCGCGTGCACGGGAGTGGTGGGCGGCGTGGCGGCCATCAGCGGGCACCTCCGAGGGGCAGGGTGGCGAGCACGCCGGGCAGTTGTTCGCGATCCAGGCGCACGAGTCCGGTCTGGGCCTGGCGCGCGGCGCTCTCCAGGCCCCGACGGGCGTCGGCCAGCTCCGTGCTGCTGCGGCCGGTCACCCGCACGTGTCCGGTGATCGCCACGTCCTGGCGGCCGCTCGGCACCATGGCGAGACTGAACGTCGTCGCCAGCGCGGGCACGGCCGTCAGCTGGGCCACCAACTGGGGCAGCCCCACCCCCTGACCGCCCAACTGCGGCCAGCGGCGTACCCAGTACGTGGTGTGCCGCCGGTTGTCGCAGCGCCAGCTGCGACTCGACTCCTCGGTCCGCCGACGGGGCGTGTCACCCTGTCCCGACTGGACGGTCACCATCGGGTTGGCGCACATCGAGGTGGCGAGGGCGGACGACACCTCCTCCTCCGTCAGCACGTTCACCCGGAAGCCGGCACCCGTCAGCCGGCTGGACAGGTGCTCGGCCGACCGCACCAGGCACTTCTGCGCCCCCGTCAGCCCGCCGCCGCGCGCGGCCACCGCGTCCGGACACAGTTCGGGATCGAGCTTCAGCGCGATCCACATGATACGGACGGCCGGGGAGGCGATCTCGGACTGCAACTGCGCGTAGTTGGTCACCACGACCGACTGCCGCGGCAGATGGGGCGCGGGCGCGGTCTGCGTGTGCACCACGATCTGCGCCGACTCCAGACGGATCCCGTCCACATCGAGCGCGTCCCGTACCAAGGCGAGGGGAAGGGGCCTGCGCCCGCGCTCGGCACGCAGCGCCCCGGCGTCGGCCTCGACCTGCAACACGGCGGTGATGAAGCTCCCGTCGCCCACCATGCCCACCGGCCGACGGTCGCGCTCGTCGCGGTGGACGAAGCTGTACGTGCGCAGATTCGGCTCGCACTCCACCGCCGGGGCCAGACCGGCGTCGATGCCCTGCGCCACCGCGACCTGCAGTGCCGCGCGTCGGCGTGCACGCAGCGCGAGGTGACTGGCCAGCCACTCTGGCAGCGAGCGCCGGCGCCGCCGTACCACCGCCAGAAGCATCAGCACCACGGCGACGGCCACCGACGGCACCATCGCCACCGGCCCAATGAGCCAGCCGCACACCGCCAAGGCGGCGGCCAACTCCAGCAGGACCAGCCGCTGCAGGGTGGAGGAACCACCACGTGCCGGACGCGCCTGCAGATGCGGTGCGACCGAGGCCCGGGCAGCCCACGCCGCGCGTCCGGCATCCGTCGGCGCGTCGGAACGACGGGATGCCGATTGCGTGCGTGACCGGGATCGCGACGCGGAAGCCATCACTCCAAATCCCCCGAACTCTCACCAAAGATATTGTGCTCAGCACACGACAGGCTCCGGAAGCCTACCCGTGCCCCAAGCACCGTCCGGCAACAGGCATAGTAGGGGTCGGGTCTGACAGCCGAGGTTCCGGAGGCGACCGGAGCGGGAGAGGGAGCAGTGGCGACCACTGTCCCGCCGTTCCGCCACGCCCTCGTACGGGGAGAGAACGAAGACACATGGCATCACGGCGCGATGAACTGAACGCCTACACCTTCGCGAAGCGCCGCACCCTCGCGTCTTTCCTGCAGCCGTCACCCTCGGGTTCGGAGGAAGGCGCCCCCAAGCCGCTGCGGGCGATCGTGCCCGGTGCGGTCGTCGGCGTCGTCGTCCTGGCGGTGTTCGGCGCGATCGGCCTGTTCAGCCCGACCGCTCCGAAGGGCTGGGACCAGGTCGGCGGGCACGTGATCGTGGCCAGTGACTCCACCACGCGCTACGTCGTCCTGAAGACCGACGGGAAGAAGCAACTGCACCCCGTCCTCAACATGGCCTCCGCCAAGCTCCTCCTCGACCCCGACAAGGACAGCGTCATCACGGTCGACGAGGGAGTCCTCGACAGCGGCAAGCCTCCGCACGGCGCCACCATCGGCATCCCCTACGCCCCCGACCGCCTGCCCGTCCCCGACGACGCCGAGCAGGCCAAGCGCTGGGCAGTCTGCGAACGCCCCGGTCCCGGCGGCCGGGCGATCCAGAAGGCGGCGTTCGTGTTCGCAGAGAAGGACTGGCCCAAGACGGAGGGCGAGAACAAACTCGCCGGCGGCGACCTGATGTACGTCGTCGGACCGGACGGCACCTCCCAGTACGTGGTCGACTCCCGCGGCTTCGCTTACCCGCTGGCCGACCCGGCCGACAAGGAACTCCTCAAGGCCCTCGACACCCAGGGCCGGGTCCCGCAGCGGGTCTCCCAGGAGTGGCTGGACACCCTCCGCAAGGGCGACCCGATCGAGATCCCACAGATCAAAGGCACGCCCGGTGCGGCGGCGGGGGCCTCCGACATGCTCGGGGAATACGACCGGATCGGCATGGTCATCAAGGCGTACGACGGCCGGCGCATGCAGTACTACGTCGTGCAGAGCGGAGCCGTCGCCCGTATCTCCGAGTTCACCGCCACCCTCCTCCTCAACAGCGGCGCCCTCGTCGACGTCGGCCAAGCCGGCGAAGCCCAGCAAGTCAGCCCCGGGGCGGTCGTCGACAGCGTCGAGTTCGAAGGGCAACGG
The DNA here is from genome assembly GCF_003950055.1 of Streptomyces sp. KPB2. NCBI lineage: Bacteria > Bacillati > Actinomycetota > Actinomycetes > Kitasatosporales > Streptomycetaceae > Streptomyces > Streptomyces sp. KPB2. The sequence continues at coordinate 2,238,705 of NZ_CP034353.1, read as the reverse complement.
AACTGGCCTACGGACCGTCCGAAGACGGTGAACGACGGCACTTCCGCGACCTCCGGCCGCAACACCGTCTGCAACGTCCTGCGCGCGGTGAACGCCAAGAACGGCACGACGACCCTGTCCGCCTGGGCGAGCACCGACTTCCCGGCCCAACTGCCCACCGGCTCCTCCAGCGCGTACGTGACCCCGGGCTCTGGCCAGCTCTACCGGCAGTTCCAGGGCAGCGAGACGAAGGCGGGCGGTGTCTTCCTGGTCACCGACACCGGGTTGCGTTACGCCCTGCAGTCCAACAGCGACAGTGCCGGCGACGACAAGGGCATCGGCACGTCCGACAAGAAGCGCGAGCAGCAACTGAGCGAGTCCCGGATCGCCCAGACACGGCTCGGATACGAGAACGTCGAACCCTCACCCGTTCCGGTGCAGTGGTCCACATTCCTGCCCACCGGCCCCCGCTTGTCCGAGGCGGCTGCACGCCAGCCGCAGGGCTCGTGACGACCGTGGCTCCCCGGAAGACGGAAACCATGCAGAAGCAGAAGGCCACCCGCGCCAGCGCCTGCACCCGGAGCATGACGACAGCCATGCTCGCCGCCACGGTGCTGGCCGCACCGACCGTACTCACGCTCCTCCCGGCCGCCCCCGCGGCCCGAGCGGCCGACAGCGGACAGTGCACCTTCCCCTCCAAGGACTACGAGGGCAAACCCTGGTCCCTCCAGCGCGTCAACCTGGACGAGCTGTGGGCACAGTCGAAGGGCAAGGGCGTCCAGGTCGCCGTGATCGACACGGGCGTGGACGTGAAGAACCCCCAACTCACCGACGCCGTCAACGCCTCCAAGGGCAAGAACTACCTGCCCAAGAAGAATGACAAGGGCGAGAAGATCGACCGGGGCAACGACCACGGCACCACCGACACCGTCGGCCACGGCACACGCGTGGCCGGCATCATCGCGGCCCGCCCCGCCGAAGGCACCGGATTCGTCGGTCTGGCGCCGGAATCCACGATCATCCCCATCAAGCAGAACGACGCGGAGGGCAACGGTACGGCCGCCACGCTTGCCACGTCGATCCGTTACGCCGTGGACGCGGGCGCTGACGTCATCAACATCTCCCAGGACACGGCCAAGGCGGTGAAACCCGACTCGACCCTGGAGTCCGCCGTCGACTACGCCCTGGGCAAGGAGGTCGTGGTCGTCGCCTCGGCGGGCAACGACGGCCTGGGCGGCAAGGGCAAGACGACCTACCCGGCCTCGTACGACGGTGTCCTCGCCGTCGCCTCCTCCGACCGCAACAACGAACGCGCGTCCTTCTCGCAAGCCGGTGAGTTCATCGGCGTGGCGGCCCCCGGCGTCGACATGATCTCCACCGTCCCCGGCGGCGGCCACTGCTCCGACAACGGCACCAGCTTCTCCGCGCCATACGTGGCGGCGGTGGCGGCACTGCTGAAGTCGGCCTACCCCAAGTGGACTGCCGAGCAGATCGTCGCCCAGATCGAGCAGACGGCTGAACGCTCCATCCCCGGCCACGACCGCCTCGTCGGCTGGGGCGTGATCGACCCGGTTAAGGCCCTGACGGACGTGGACCCGGCCCGCCCGGTGGAGTCCCCCACCGCCGAACAACCAGGCAGCCTCGCCAAGGCCCCCGACGTCCCACCTCTCCACGCCGGCGAAACCGCAGCGGAACGCAACACCCGCCTCGGAACCTACGTGGCCGTCGGCGCCTTGGTCCTGACAGTCGCCCTGGGCGGCACGGCGGTGGCGGTACGGGACTCACGGCGGCGGGGAAGCAAGTCGCCGTCAATTTGACCACGGCGATCACGCGACCAGATCCGCGAACGCGGGCCGGTACGTGCTGTCTCTCCTCTCAGTCAGCTCAGCGGGATGTCGCACTTTGCCTTGTCGTGCGCAAAAGAGGCCGCACTCTTCGCCAGCTCGACAAGACCCGCTCGCGTTTCGAGAGTTCCTGCGTTGCCTGCCTCTTCGAGGTGGATGACGACACTCAGGTTGTACTGACCGCCAGGGATGTTTCCGGCCGAAGTACAGGGCAGGAAGACGGCAGCCACGGATGACGAGGCGACACCATGGACGTCCGAGGAGAACGGCTTCAGCTGGTCCGTCTTTCCGGCCACTTCGCCATCGATCCAGCTTTGGGTCGGCTCGTCGCGCATCATCTGCGTACGTGCTCCCAGGAGCTGGCGGCCACCGGCCGAGACGAAGCAATCCGAGCGGTAGCTGTCGTCGTGGATGTCCACGCGAACGTTCACGTCGTCGGTGAAAGAGTACGACGGTTCTTCCGGGAGGACGGACCTCAGTGCGTCGACAGACTGAGATGCCGGTCCCAGCGACTCGCACACCTCACTTGCCTCAATTTTACCCGCATCATCGCTGAACGGCGGGATTTTGAGGAGGGCAGCGGCCACGCACACGCCTGCGAGCGCGACGGCGGCGATAGCGGCCACATACCCGTTGCGTTTGGCATTCACAGGTCAGTTTTCCTTTTCCAGCTGCCGAGGAATGCCTTCGCCGTCAAGAGCGTCGTGGACATTCTTCCCTGCATTGTTGAAGCCTTGTTCTGCTGCTGTAGCCGCAGCAGATACGATCATGGGAGAGGGATTGTCGGTGTTCTCGCCGGCCTTCTTGGCTGCTGACTCAACCAGCATGTAGGTTGAGTCCTTGGTGCCTTCGAGATCCTGCCCGTTACGATAAATGACTTCTTCTGAACTATCCTTGACAGTGCCGCCGATGATGGCACCGATGATCTCATCCGCCGCCGTTCCAGCTACGCCGCCTGCAACCACACCGCCAGGTCCAGTGAACGGAGCAGTGCCGAGCCCGACGCCGATTCCGACAGCGGTTCCACCCCAGGTGCCGATCTTATCGATGACTGCGTTATAGTCCTCGTCCTTCTTGCCCCCTTCGAGTTCACCTTCGTAGGCTCGACCCGCCCCGATCATTCCCTCGATCTCACCAGCAGTGCGTGCAACATCTTCGATGGTCTTTTTAAGATTCTCATCTTGCGAGAAGTTCGGATCGTTGAGATACGCGTCCGGGTGTTGGAAGTGGTACTGCATGAGGCTTGTCGTGTAACTGTGTTGACCCAGGTTGACGGCCGCGTACCCCTCCGGATTACGGCCCACAGAGTACAGAAAACGGGTGGTATCCGTCTCGCTAAGTTGGGCTGCCGCTCCCGCGACAGGAAATAGTTTCTCCTCGCCCTCCGTTCCTGGGTGCAGGGCGCGATGAATATCCGGCATATATTCGGCAGCGATCTGACCCATGCTGTCGGACATATAGCTATTCTTTGTAAGTCGGGACGGGTCGTCAGCGATGGAAGAGACGACACTCTGCATGAGCTTGGCCTGGCCGTCGTTGTGCGCCGACGTGTCCGCAGTCGGCATCTCGCCCGCCGGGTGTCCTGTGGTCGCTGCTTCCAGGGCAAGCGCCAGATTGTTTTGTCCGGTGTGAAGTTCGTCGCCCTTGAGGTTGGCCTCTTGAGGCCAGTCCCGCTCTTCGAACAGGTATTGGAAGTTGGACAAGGAAACCTTGCCCTTCTTGCCGTCATCGTCGGTGTCGCGCTCGAACGGGTTGCCGGGTTCGTCCTTGGACACGTACTGCTGGTTGAAGAAATCCGTTGCCGCGTCCGGGCTGTTGGACAACCCCTTCAGGTATCCCGTCAACGGGTCCGTACCACTGTCCTCGCCGATCCTGTTCAGGTAGGGGTCCATCCCCAAGCGCTGCCACGCACCATTGCGATGTTCACCGTTCCCCGTGAGCTTCCGCTCGGTCTCCATGAGCTTGGTGCCGTAATCCCGGAGGAACCCGTCGTCGTAGTCACCGGTCCGCATCAGGTTGCTCATGACCTGGAAGCCCATCGGTCCACCCCGGTCGCCGTACAAGGGTTTGTCACCGATATCGATCATCGTGTGCTTCCAGGTGCCCATCGCCGTCGAGTCGCTCTGAGACGCCGTGGCCAGTGTCATGCCCAGACTGCGCTGCAGGTCGTCGAACTTGTCGAGGCGCTCACGCCCCAAGTCCCAGTTCCCCCGCTGAGGGTCGGTGACTCCGGTCCAGAACTCCAACGTCCCTTTGGGACCCAGCGTCGTGGCGAACCGCTCGGCGAACAGTTCGTCGCCGGCGTACTTCTTGAGTCCCGCGGTGAGCCTGTCGAAGTCCTTGACACTGAGGTCGTCGGGACTCTTCTTCGCCAGTGCCGCCAGCTCTTCCGCTTGCTTCAAGGCCTCGGCTGCGGAGTCCCGGTCCTTGTAGCTGGCGTCGGAGAAGCCCAGCGAGCTCTGGTCGGCGATGGCCTGGAGGACGGTCTTGGCCGAGTTGTCGCTCTCGGTGGCCTTGTTGAGGATGCCCTGGATCTGGTCCCGGAGCGCGGTGATGTCGCCCTTGTTGTCCTGATCCATCTTGCTGCGGGCTTCGGGCGGGGCGTTCGTGGTGACAGTGAAGCCGCCCTCGTAGCCGATGACCGTGAGGTCCTTCTTGCGGCCGCCCTCCAGGGCATCAAGGAGCTGCCGATGGTAGTCCTTCAGCTCCCCGACCGTGTCGTTGAGGATCTTGTAGATGGACGTTGCCTGGGTGTGGGCGTCGGCGAACTCTCCCGCCGTCTTCCCGATGAACTCCTTGGACACCTTGGCGTTCACGCCGGCCCAGTCGGCTTTGTTGGCGCCTTGGTGCAGATTGTCCTCGGCGTCCTTCTTCATCTCTGCGAGACTGCGGACGAGTGTCGACCAGTCCGTCAAAGCATCGTCGATCAGCTTGAAGTTGGCATCGCGCAGGGCTTCGAGTTCCATCGAGCTATTCGTTCCTCATAAGTCGGAGACGAGGGAGAAACCGGGGTTGCCCGCGCCCAACGGCGGCGGGCGTGGCGCGTCAGTCCTTCTTCTCCTTGCTCTGCTCGCCGTAGATCTCGTTGTGCCTCCCAGGCGGCCCGACTCGTTCGTCGAAACCGGCGTCCAGCGTCGCGATGCTGCTCATCTGCCGCAGGATGTAGCCCTCGTCACCGTCATGGGTCTTCTTGGTGACCTGCATGTGGTTCGAGATCTGGGCGCACGCGTCCATGAGGGACTTCAATTGCTCGTCCCACCGCGTCGACACGTGCTTGAGCCCGGCGCCCAGCGCGAAGCCCTGCTTCGACAGATCGCCCGCGGCACTGTCGCTACTGACGATGTGGACCCGAGCCTTGTCCCACAGTTGGTTGTACAGGGCGTGGGCGTCCTTGCCGACCTTGGTCAGGGCATCGTTATGCACCTTCAGATCCCCGTACTGACTCGGTGCCCGCACGGGGCCACCGCCGTCCAGCTGGTTCAACTGCATGTGCGCGGAGCCACCCTGCCGCTGCTCCAACGCGTCCGTCTTGAGCTGCTCCCACTCGTCCCATGCCATGGACGGCTACCTTCCCCGTATGCAGGACCATCGACGCCGTGCGGATCACAGGGCGCCGTGCGGTGACCGGACTCTGCCATAACCTAGCAATGGCTGGGCGAGGCGACGTAGCTCGCATGGTCAGCCCCGGACATAAGAGTCTTCGCCGATGGCTCTCTGACTGGTTCTTGGCCATGATGCATCCCCGTTCGCGCTCGCCGCTTTGCTGGTCCTCATGACCTGTATGAAGGCGGACCGCGTACGTTCCTGGCGCGAGTCGCTGAGCCCTTCCGCTCCGACCTCCCGGACCCGGCTTTCGTGGTCGGACGAGCCGTCCTGACTCTCATGGCCGTTGTCTGTGCCATCGTCGGTTTCCAGGGGCTAGCCATGCAGGACGGACGCGGATGGAGGGACGACGAACTGACGAGCGCGGCTGAGGGCGTGACCCCGGCCCTGGACGGCAGTTTCACCTATGGAGACCCTGAAGGACGGGTCCCTGGTCGACTTCGACGGTGACTGCGCCAGGAAGGTCGAGCAGGAGGTCCTCGAGCACGGTGGTGGGGACGCCCCACAACTGGGCCTGACCGCCGCATCGGTCGGCCCGGCGGCGCCCGTCCAGGACGAGTACCGCATCCCAGCCGACGGGGGCAGACGCGGTCCTCTATAGGGCCCGCGGTTCACATACCGATACTGCGCCGCCGCCTGCCTGGCATCCGTCACGGCCGTCGGCCGGGTCGCGCAGTCAACTGCGGGTGCCGGACAAGACAACGAGATCTTCGCGTTCATCGCGCCTGTGGCTGGTCGAGGTGAAGACGACGCATCGCCTGCTGGTGGTCAAGAGCAGCCAGCCGAAGCTGCCCACGGCCCTCGAAGCACCGTGGGCCGGCTGTGACTGCCCAGAGACGCGCGAGCACCGCTCAGTGCATACGCTCACCGTCAAAGGTCTCCGCTTGGACTTCCCACACGGCCTCAGACAGTGGAAATCCTGCGGCAGCGCACCAACATGAAAGTCGGCTGGCAAGGTCACACGGAACGTCCGCCCGATCGCGGACACGACAGCACGACGAAGGTCCCCTGATCTGTGCAAGGTTCCCTGGTCCTCATGCTTGGGCGGTCGATAGGGCTCAGAGGTCAGCCTTTGAAGAGGATCTGCGGCGGCGCATCCGGAGGTAGTTGGAGGCATGCGCGGGCGACCCAGTCATGAGCCTGGTACTCCTCGGATGTCGAGGCATGACTGCTGGGGCGTCGGGCTTGAGGCGCCCGATCCGCGGGCGCTCGCTCACTTCTACTCGGTTCTGCTGGGCTGGGCGATTACCGAGGAGGAGCCTGATGGGGCGGCGGTCGCATCCTCGGAGAGTGTGGGCTAATAACCTTCCAGCTCTCGGACGGCTACGTCCCTCCAGTCTGGCCCGCTCAGGACGCCCAGCGGATCACGATGTCGGCCCGGCGTTCCCAGCGGACTCGCAGTCGCCGGAAGCCGTGCAACCAAGCGAAGGTTCGCTCTACCACCCGCCGGTAGACGTCAAGCCCGGTGCCGTCCGTGGTATTTCGGCGGGCGATGGCTCACTGCGAGGAGAGTGCCGTGGCCTGCAACCGCGGGACCGCCGCTTCTACGTCCAGTGTAACGCCCAACTCGCCTGTCAGGCACGGCTACCAGGGGCGATCCACCTTGTTGTGTTAGCCGATTTTAGTCCGACGGTAGTTGCGTGGGAACAGAGGGTTTGTTTTTGCAGCTGAAATCGTCGACGACTGTCCGTGCCGACTGCAGCAGGTAGGTGAGATGTGTGTTGGTGTCGGTGTCGCCGGTGAGTGTGTCCCGCATGGTCCCTTCGATGGGTACGCCTCGCTCCTGACCTGGCGATGCGTCGGACACCTGGCACTTGACGTAGACGGAGTATTCGAGCGCTCCGTCGTCGTCCCGGGTTACCAGCTTCACATCAGAGTTCACGGATACGACGGAAACAGACGAGTAGATGTCTTCTTCTTTGTTGAACGGGTAGTCGAAGGGAAGTATCGAGGCGCCGTAGCTAAGCGACAGAATTCCCTGTTCGTTGCTCTTGTCGTGCGCCAAATACCTGCACACCTCTGTGCTGAGGAATGTGGGGGTCTTGTCGTTGTCGGGTTTCCATTCTCTTGCGTCCCGGTAGAAATCCTCCTTGGCGTCCTTCAGGTCGCCCGATTTGGAGGAGTCAGCCTCTTGCCCTTGATTATGCTCGACCCATTCGATACCAGATTGTCCGAGCAGTCGCTTGCAAGCGCTCGGTGAACTGCTGTTCTCCGTCTCGGCATCACATGCCGTGGCGGCGATCAGTAGACCGACGAGTGTCGAGGTAGCGAGGATCTTCTTGCCGTTCAACGTTATTAACCTCGACTGTTGTCGGTGTCAGTGTGATCTTCGCCAATCAGGTATCGAGCCTGTGCGTCTTGAGTCAATTTGCGCACTTCATGTGGAGACATGTTCTCGTCTTCCGCATAATTCAGGAGCGGTGTCATAGCATTGCGTTGCCCCTGATCCTTTGCATCTTGAATCGAATCGATCGATTCCTGGTCGTTCTTGTACTCGTTCTCCTGGAGCCAGTCGATCGTGTGGGTTCCCATGACCGTCTCGCCGGCTGCGCCCAGCGTCTCGAAGCCGAGAGGGACCGCCACGGCCGCCGCGACCCCGGCGGGGATGACGACTCCGGAAGCCACGCCCACGCCAACCCCGATCGCGGCACCAGCGGCGAACTTACGCCATTCGCCCTGCTTTTCGAGCGCTTTGTTACGTGCTTCTTCGTCATCGGAGTACTGCTGTCCGATGGCCTCGGTGCGAGACTCGTCCAGCATTCCGTGCATGGTCATACTGTGCAGTCCCGCGTCCAGCGTTGCGTCGCGATTCTCGCCCTGTGCCGCCATGAGGCTCGCCCCGTACACCTGCTGTGCCGAGGAGACCGTGGCGTAGGAGTCCTCATCGGACGCCAGCGCACGCAGGAAGTTGGTCGTGTCCGAACTGTCGAGGTCACGGAGATGTTGGGCGTCGGCATTGAAAAGGCCATCCCGGTCTGCGAGTTGCCCGCTGCCACCCCAGTCCGCCATGGAGTAGTTGAGACTGTCGATGTTGCCGGCCGCGATTTTGGCGAGACTGTCCCGGACGCCGGGCTGGGCGTCGATGATGTCGGACGTCTTGTAGTTGCCCATGACGTCGGCGACGAAGTCCAAGCGGGCCTCACGAGCCGCGATCTGCTGCTCTGTCTTCATCGGCGGAATCTGTGGGTTCGGCTCGTCGTAGGCGTACCCCAGGGTCGCGGACTCCAGTGCGTGGCCGAGGTTGTCGTAACCGATCGGTTTCCCGTCGTCGCCCTCCGGCCAGTCACGGGCACCGCCTTCGTGGCCCGCGAGGTAGTCGAAGTTGCTCATCTTGTCGTCGCCCTGGCCGGTCGAGGCGTTGAAGAACTCCAAGGACGCCACCGGGTTGTGACCGAGAGCATCCATGAAGCCGGACATCGGGTCGTTGGCGTTGCCGGTGGGCGGGTAGTTCAAGTCGGCGGTGTCGCGCCAGGCCACGCCGGGATCACCCGGGTACTCGCGCTCGTACTTCACCACGGCCTGGCCGTAGTCGTTCAGGAAGTCCGTGTCGAACTTGCCCTTGTGCATGAGGCTGCTCATGACCTGGAAGCCGTTGGGCCCCATGGGCATGGCCGGATCGACCGGGAATATCTTGGTTCCGGCGGCGATGACGTCCTTCTTCCAGGCCTCCATCGCGGGGCTGTCCCCGTGGGAAGCATTGGCGAGGGCCATGCTGAGGTTGTCCTGGACATCCGCCAGCATCTTGCCTTTGTCACCCTCGACGGCTCCACCGGGCGGCGCGGCCAGATCACGCCAGAACTGGAGGGTGTCTTCCGCACCCAGCCCGGTTGCGAACGTCTCGGTGAAGCCGGGATTGTCCCGCTGGTCCTTCAACATCTCGTTGAAGCGGGCCAGCTTCTCCTTGCTCCACTCGTCGACGTTCCCCTTGGCGATCTCCTTCTCCCAGTACTTGGCGTCAGCCTCGCCCTGCTCGCGGTCGGCTTCCTTTACCGATGCGGCCCCCGTGTCGGTGAAGTCATGTTTGTTCTTCACCAGGGCACGCAACGCACGTGCGACGATGCGGTCGGTCTCCGAAGCCTCCCAGAGGATCCTGGTGATCCGCTGCTGCGCGCCGTCGAGTTCTTCGTCGGTCGGCTGGTGGATGCCCTTGCCGTCCCCGGCTGCAGCTCCGGACGGTACGGAGGCACTCACCTTGCCGCTGGGATTCACGTAGATGTTCCGCTTCGCCAGGTCGTCTATCGCGGTGTTGAGAGCGGTTTTGCGCTTGGTGAGGTCGGCATGGGCATCCCGCAGGAGGCCGTGGACACTCTTCGCCTCTGCGGCGGCGTCCGCGAACTGCGCAGCTGTCTTGGTCACGAACTGGCGTGACACGGTGGCGTTCGCGCCCTTCCAGGTCGCCGCCTCAGCCTTGGACTGCAGGCCTGCGGCGTTGACATCCTCGTTGCCGCCGTCGGCCAGCTTCTGCAGGCGTCCGGCCATGGTGGCCCAGTCGTCCACCGCCGTCTTAAGGGTACTCAGGCGCAGATCCGTGAGCTCCTGAGCCGTCAGCGTGTCCGCCACGTGAATCAGTCCCCGTTACTCGCTGCCGGTGCCTTGTCGGCTGCCGTCACTTGAAGTAGCTGTTGATGCGGGAAACGGTCATCAGGTCACCCGCCGCGTTCCGCATACCGGTCACTACGTGCGCCTCGTCCTCGGCGTGCCGGGCACGGCTGAAGTCAAGGTGGTTGGAGATGTGGGCGCACGCTTCGTTGAGCGTCTGCAGTTGGGTGTTCCAGGCGTCGTGTACCTCAAGGAGCGCCGAACCCATGTCCAGGCCGTCATTGAAGAGATCGTTCGACGCCGTGAACGTACTGGGACGCGCGAAATCGCCGTCAACTCTGAGCCGCTCGCGTAGGTCGTACGCCATGTTTCCGAGCTTCCCCAGTTCGTCGTCATGGACGACGAGGTCCGAACCCCCACCACCCCCGGACTCCGCTGGGAGCTGATTGAGTTGCATGTGCGCCGACTGCCGCTCGACGGCACCGGACTTCAGTTGCTCCCACTCTTCCCATGCCACTCGGTCGTACCTCCCCGTTCGGGACTGCGGCAACCGAACATTCTTACCACGTAGCCGGATTGGCACGGATGAACAGGGCGGTGGCAGGGGCTGTGGACCTCGCGAACGTTTCTGCTACGCAGCGAAGGCTCCGTTCGGCACTTGGCATTCGCGACGGTCGGTAACATCACGAAGGTGTGGATTGCTGATGGTTCCTGCGCAACTCGGACTAGCTCTCGTCGAATGCACTGGAGTCGGATGGGCGATGATCTCGAGCTGGCGTCGCTGGGGTCACCGGCAACCCCGAGGTCCGCCCTTGTGGGCATTCAACGGATCTCGTTCGTCCCAGGCTGCAGGTGACCGTGCGCTGCATCGGGCGCGCCGCGAGGTATGAGTACGGGTACTCATGGTGGAGTTGTGAGGCAATGGGGCAGGCTTGGCAGGGGGTGCTCACGAAGCACCGGCCGCTGTGGTGGTTGAACGTCGAAACCGTTGCGCGGCTGCAACGAGGCTGACAGAAACTGCAGTTGGGTAGGAGCTACCCGGCGACTACAGTGACGAAGCTCTAAGGTTACGATCGGTTGTGGTCGTAAGCCGTTCAGACTGGCTCGACCGACGGATGTACGGGGCAGCGGGGGAGGTAGCAGCATGCTTCCAATGGTGGGAGGGGTGTCCGCCGCCAGGGCAGCCAACCTGGAGGTCACTGGCGAAGCACTGTCGACGTTCGTGAAGCGGGTGGACAGCGCGCTCAGCAATCTTGAAGGGTCGGCGGGCGACCCGACGCGTATCGGCGCGCAAAGAATCAAGCCCTCTTCGCTCAACAGCGGCAGCACGGCCGCCTTCCCGGAGGCTCACGCACTCTACCTGCAGTACAACCGGGTCCACGAAGAGCTCACCAGCCTCTCCAAGACACTGCACCTTCAGATCGAGGCCATCGGCATCGCCGTCAGGGGCGCGCACGTGGGCTTCGACAATCTCGAAGAGGAGCAGCGCCGCCGCTTCCAGCTGATCCAGACCCAGCTCAAGCAGATCGAGGACGCCAGGGGCGGCAAACAGCGCACCGAATCGACAGTCAGTGGGGGCCTGTAGACATGTCCGACAAGCGTCACGAGGCGGACTACGACCGAATCTCTCGGCAGAACACCGCTGCCGACTTGACGCGGGGCCTGGAAAAACGCCCCTCGTTCGGGCTCTTCGGTGGGATGCTGAAGTCTGCTGTCGAATCGACGCCGCTGGGTTCGGCCATGCGAGGCCGGACGAACTTCGAGAACCACGACCTCAACGAGATGGTCGACCTCGTCGAACAGACGAATCCGGAAGACCTGGAGAGCTCGGGCAAAGCGCTGTGGGATGCGCGAGACGCCATCAAGGAGGCCGCCAAGGAGTTGGACGGTCATATCGGCAACGTTCGCTGGGTGGGCGAGGCGGGCGAAGCCTTTCGTAAGTGGGGGCGCGCTCTTGTCACCAGCACGCATGCCCTGAGTGCCTTTGCCGGCGGGGCGGGAGACCAGATCACCGCTGCCGCTGTGGGCCTGGCGCACGTACGCACTGCCATGCCGGAACGTGATACGAGGCCGACGAGCAAGGCGCTGCGGCCCGAGCAGCTCCCGATGCCCATGCAGGTCGAGGGAAACAGCGAGTACACGGAAGCGGTTCGCGTCGAGAAGAACCGCCAAGAGGCGATCAACCAGATGAACCGGTTGTCGTCCTACTACGCCGTGTCCGAGGAATTGCTCGCGGGACTGGAGCCGCCCAAGTTCACGGATATGCCGGATGTGGGAGTGCCGAAGCCTCAAAAGGATTACCGAACCGGGACGCCTGATGTTCGCCAGCCGGGTCCCATTCAGGAACGCGAGAGCGGAAGCTTTACGGGCGGTCATTCGGGCACCGTCATGGAGGACCGAACTCGGCCGCATACAACGGACGGCACCGTTGACTCATCTGTGAGCATCACACGGCCGGCCGTCTACACCGATGTTCCTATTGCGACGAACATCGACAGTGTTGGTACGCCAACGCTGCCTACGGCTCCTGTTCCCGGCCCTGCGTTGCCGACCACGCCACCCCCGGGTGACGGTGGTGGACCGACTGGCCCGTTCGGTCCGAGTTTCGGTCCTCCGGTGCCTCCTGGACGCTCCGGCCGGGCTGATGGCGGACCCGGTCGTGCCAGGGCGCCGTTTCCGGCCCAGGGGCGTGTGACCCCTCCCTCCCAGGGTGGGGGCCCGGGGCGTCAGGGCAGCCAGGGGCCCTTCAATCAGGTGGGGCGTCCGACGCCTGCCGGGCAGCAGCCCGTCGTGAAGGGGCTCACGTCAGGAGCCAAGCCGTCCCTCATGGGGCCCGGGGTGAGCGGCGGTACTCCGCGTCCTAACCCCACGATGGCGCCGAAACCGGTGGGCGGCCCGGTCACCGGAGCCGGCCGGACTGGTGGTGTGGTCGGCGGTCGGCCGATGAGCACCACGGGTACAACGGGACGAAGTGGGCCGAAGCTTCCCCGTGGCACGGTCGTCGGGGCTGACGCCGGATCGCAGTCGGGCAAGGGTCGTTCCACGGCGAAGCCCGGTATCACCGGTGCGCCTACGGGGGCGAGGTCTGCCGCCCGTGCCGAACGGAACGGCATGACCCGTGGTGGTACGGGGCTCGTGCGCGGTCCCGGCGGACGTGGGCGCCGTCGCGATGAACGCAGGGAGGAAGGTGCGGAGCGACCCGACTACCTGGTCGAGGACGAAGAGACACACCTGCCTACGAATCCGCGGCGCGATGTGCCGCCGGTCGTCAACTGAGCGCGAGCGAGGACTCACCCCATCATGAAGTCAGCAACACGCCAAGGGCTGCGAGTACGCGTAGGGGGCGCCGTCGTGAGTGCCCTGATTGCCGTTGGCGTGAGCTTTGCTCCAGGTGCCACTGCGGCCGACGTGCAGTCGGAGCAGTGGTACCTGGGGCCAATGCAGGCCGAGAAGATGTGGAAGACCAGCACGGGGGAGGGCATCAAGGTCGCAGTAATCGATACCGGAGTTAACCCCGACACGCCTTCCCTCAAGGGGCAGGTTCTGGCTGACGAAGTGCCTAAGCAAGTCGCGTACGGTGCCACCGACGACTATGCGGGCCACGGCACGACGATGGCAGAGTTGATCGTCGGCACCGGGGCAGGCGGACGACTTCAAGGGTTGGCGCCTGGCGCGGAGGTCGTGCCCTATCGAGTTCCGTTGGGAAACGAGCTCAGCGCCAAGGAGGAGAAACGGGCGCCCACCTCAGCTGAAGCGATCAGGGCAGCCGCGGACAGCGACGCACGCATCATCAGCATGTCCATCGGCTCCGTAGCCTATGAAGCAGAAGATGCAGCAGCAGTGAAGTATGCCGCTTCCAAGGGCAAGATTTTGGTCGCGAGTGTCGGGAACGGTGGCCAGGACAGTGGCTACATTGAGTACCCAGCGGCGTACCCATACGTCCTTGGCGTGTCGTCCATCGACGACAAGAGCCGCATCTCAGACTTTGGCCAGTCGGGCAATTACGTCGACTTGGTGGCGCCGGGTGAGAACCTCCCCGCTTATTGCAACGGGAACTTCGAGAAGTACTGCCACAACCTCAACGGCACCAGTTTCAGCACCGCCATCACCTCTGCCGCAGCCGCCCTCATCTGGTCCGCGCACCCGGACTGGACGGCAAACCAGGTCACCCGGGCGCTGATCGACACGGCTGGCCGTAAGTGGCCCAAGGACGAGCCGACCTCGACCGCCGGTTACGGGACCATCCGCCCTCGGTCGGTGCTGGCGGACCCGAACTACGACGCCGGGGAGCCGTACTCCGACCCGCTGCGGAGGGAGAACATGCAGGAGGGGGAGAAGCTGGTTACGGAGATTCCGCCGGCGTCCGCCTCCGCGAAGCCGTCCGCAGGTGCAACAGGCCCGTCACAAGGTGCCGCAGGGTCTTCCAAGGACAAGCAGGCGGCCGCAGGCTCGGACGATGCGAAAGCCGTGGCGGCCGACTCGTCCGGTGAGAGCAGCACGCTGTGGATCGTGCTCGGCGCCGCCGCAGCCGTGGTCGTCATCGGCGGCGGTGCCTTCGCCGTACTGCGGGCGAAGCGCGCGCACTGACACCGGCGCCGTCGGTGTCGTAACGAGAGAAGGAAACAGGGAGGGCAGGGCGGATCATGGCCGTCGACCAGAAGCTCGAAGATGCAGCGGTAGTCAAGCTGCAGAAGGACATGTACGAGAAGTTCGAGAGCATCCGTAAGCGAGTTCACAACCTGCAGGGTGTGATCGACAGCCTTGAGGGCCAGTGGCAGGGTATCGGCCGTGCCGCCTTCGACAAGAAGCAGTACGAGATCAACACGTCGCTGCAGAACATGGGCCGCATTCTCGCGGACGTGGTGGACGCGATGACCACGACGCGGAACATCAAGGACAGCAAGGAAGACGAAGTCCGTGCTGCCGTGAACAAGATCGACGTCCGCGACGGTGCCAAGACGTCACCCCTCAGCGCGCTCTGAGTCGAGCGGTCAGCAGGCGCCGGAGAGCAGATCCGACGGGGCTCGCGGCGCAAGGGTCAGCCACAGCCGGCGCACGTCCGGCAGGAGAACAGGGAGGCAGAAATGGGCGGTCGTAACGGCGAGGGCCTGCAGGTAACGTACGACGGACTTGACGTCGCGGCGACGAACATCGCCAACGAGGCGAAGCTGCTGGACGAGGACATTCAGCAGCTCACCAAGATGGTGGAGGGCAGCAAGCAGTACTGGGCGGGCAAGGCCCAGGCCGCCTACGACGAGAAGCTGCGTCTCTGGAAGAACGAGACCACCGACATCCACCAGGCTCTCATGGGCATCGGACATGTCGTCGGTTCGTCCGGCGGTTCGTACATGGAGGGTGACCTGGCCGCGTCCAGGTACCTGCAGTAGGCGAGGCTGGAGCAGCAGCCGAAGCGGTCGCAACAGAGGGTGGGCGTGCGCGGGAGACGCCCACCCTCATTGGTGACTCCGGAGGCGGTTCACCCGGCCGCCACTCGACGGTGGGAGCGGGAAGTCCGATGGGTCTTCCGGCTCCAGGGTGGGCGCCATTCGACGACGGAGGGGCGGGCTGGCGGAGCAAGCGCTCCGTCGGCCCGCCCCTCTCACGCCTCACCCGCGGGTGACCGGTCGTTCGGCCGTCGGCCGACGAACCCTCAGCGGCCGCCGGTGTCCGTGTCCTCCGCCAGCCCCACCTGGACCAGTGGCCTTCCCCGCCGACGGGACACGAACACGCCCCGGCCCGGCGGCATCGTGCGCGGCCGGACGCCGCCCAGCAGGTCGCCCTCGGCCGTGTCGCCGCTGAGGACAACGCCCTGGGCGCCGAGTTCCTTGAGGCGCTGCATGAAGGACTCGTAACTGGCGCGGCCGGCACCCGCGGTCGAGCGGGCGATGATGAAGCGCACGCCGACGTCCCGGGCGAAGGGCAGGAGTTCGGTGAGATGCGCCAGCGGATTGCCGCTGGACGTGGCGACCAGGTCGAAGTCGTCGATGATGATGTACACCGCCGGGCCCTGCCACCAACTGCGGTCGCGCAACTGCTCCGGCGTGACGTCGGCGGTCGGCGTGCGGCGCTGCATCAGCTCGGCCAGCGCGTCCATGTGGTGCTGCATCTGGTTCGACATGGGCACGTACTCGGCCAGGTGCGACGGCGGGGTGACGCCCAGCAGCGTACGGCGGTTGTCGATGACGAACAGCTTGCAGGAGTCGCCGTCGTAGCGTTCGCAGAGCCGGCGGATGAGGAGCTTCAGCAGATTCGACTTGCCGGACTCGCTCTCGCCGAAGATGAGGAAGAACGGGTCCTGCTCGAAGTCCACGAACACCGGCTCCAGGTTGTCCTCGTCGAGCGCGAAGGAAACCCCGCGCTGCGGGAACCGGTCCCCCGGGGGAAGCTGCTGCGCCGGGAACTCGCGCGGCAGCAACCGCACTGCGGGAGCGCCGGGCTGCTGCCAGTGCCGGGTGACCTCGGTCGCGAGCGCCTGGGTGGCCTCGGCGAGGTCCGTGTCGGAGGACAGCCCGTCGATGCGCGGGACCGCCGCCATGAAGTGCTGCTTCTGCGGCGTCTGACCGCGCCCGGGAACACCCGTCGGCACGTTCGCCGCGACCTTGCGGTCGAACTCCGAGTCCATCGAGTCACCGAGGCGCAGTTCGAGGCGGTTCATCAGGTGGTCCTTGAGGTTGCTGCGGACCTCCATGGAGCGGGACGCGGTGAGGATCACGTGGATGCCGTAGCCGAGACCTCGCGCCGCGATGTCCAGCACCAGCGACTCAAGGCCTTCGTAGTCCGCGCGGAAGTTGCCCCAGCCGTCGATGACCAGGAAGACATCACCCCACGGCTGATCGGTCACCGAGATGTCGCCACGCGCGCGGCGCGCACGGAACTCCGCGATCGACGAGATGCCGGCCGTGCGGAAGTACTCCTCGCGGCGGGTCAGCACGCCGTAGACCTCGGCTGTCGTACGCCGTACCTTCTCGGGGTCGAGGCGCGAGGCCACGCCTCCGACGTGGGGCAGGCCGGCCAGCGCCGACAGGCCGCCACCGCCGAAGTCGAGTCCGTAGAACTGGACTTCGTGCGGGGTGTGGGTGAGCGCGAAGGACGCGACGATCGAGCGCAGCAGCGTCGACTTGCCGGACTGCGGTCCGCCCAGGATCTGCATGTGGCCGGCGGCGCCGCCGAAGTTCACCCACAGCGGGTCCCGGCGCTGCTCGTACGGCTTGTCGACGATGCCGACGGGGACGACGAGCTGCCCCGCGCCCTCGTAGCCGGGCTGGGTCAGCCCGCGGCCCGCCACCTGGGCGAGGCCGGGCAGCAGTGTGTCGAGCGACGGCGGACTGTCCAGCGGCGGAAGCCACACCTGGTGGGCCGCCGGGCCCTGCGCCTCCAGGCGCCGGACCACGACATCGAGGACCGTGTCGGCGAGGGCGTCGTCCGTCACGTCAGGGGTCTCCTCGCGCTGCTGCGGCACCGCCAGGTACCGCACAGGGACCTCGGCGGCGGTGAACAGCACCGGCCGCCGGTCGATCGGCCGGGGGCCGCCGGGAACCGCCGCCTGCTGGGAACCCGTGCGGTATACACCCGAGACGTACGCCGCCTTGAAGCGCACCATCTCGTCCGTGCCGAACTTCAGGAACCCGGAGCCGGGGACGTTCGGCAGTTCGTAGGCGTCCGGGACGCCGAGCGCGGAGCGGGACTCGGCCGCGGAGAAGGTGCGCAGACCGATGCGGTACGACAGGTAGGTTTCCAGGCCGCGCAGACGGCCCTCCTCCAGGCGCTGCGAGGCCAGCAGCAGGTGGACGCCCAGCGATCGGCCGATGCGGCCGATCTGGACAAACATCTCGATGAAGTCCGGTTTCGCCGTGAGTAGTTCGCTGAACTCGTCGATGACGAGAACGAGGGAGGGGATCGGCTGCAGTGCGACGCCGGCCGCGCGGGCCTTCTCGTAGTCGTGGATGTTGGCGTAGTTGCCCGCGTCCCGGAGCATCTCCTGGCGGCGGTTGAGCTCACCGCGGATCGAGTCGCCCATCCGGTCGACCAGGGTCAGGTCGTCGGCGAGGTTGGTGATCACGGCGGCGACGTGCGGCAGTTGCGCCATGCCGGCGAATGTCGCACCGCCCTTGAAGTCGGCGAGGACGAAGTTGAGGTTCTCGGACGAGTGGGTCACGGCCAGGCCGAGGACCAGGGTGCGCAGCAGCTCCGACTTGCCGGAACCGGTCGCGCCCACGCACAGGCCGTGCGGACCCATGCCCTCCTGCGCGGCCTCCTTGAGGTCGAGCATCACGGGCCGGCCGTCCTCGCCGACGCCGATCGGCACCCTGAGCCGTTCGGACTGGGAGCGGGGCCGCCAGGTCCGGCGCGGATCGACGGAGGCGGCGTCGCCGAGGTTGAGGAGGTCGGTGAACTCCAGGTTGGCGAGCAGCGGCTCGTCGTCGTCCCCGCCCGTTCCCGCGCGCAACGGGGCGAGCTGCCTCGCCAGCGCCTCCGCGCTCTCCGGGGACAGGATGTCGGGGGTGCCTTCGTAGACCGCTCCGTGCACGGCCTCCAAGCGCAGTTCGTTCGGCTGGACGACGACCGAGAGGTCGCCGCGTCCAGTGGTGAGGGTGCCGGGGACCAGCTCCACGACCGTCACCCCCTGCAGACCCTCGGGGCTCGCCAGCAGCGACGTCGGCGGCAGGGAGACGCCGTCGAGCACGATGACCAGGTGCGGCTGATCGGGCACCGGGCGGCCCTGCGGATGGAACCGGGGGCGGCCTTCGAGACGAGTGCCGAGCAGTTCTTCGAGCGCCGTGGGATCGGCGGTCATCAGGCGCCGGGAGCCCGCTCCGTCAGCGGCACCCCCCAACTGCGTGTGCGGGAGCCACTTCGCCCACTCCCACTCCGTCGCCGCGTCCCGCCCGGTGGCGACAGCGATCACAAGGTCCTCGGGGGAATGCAGCGCGGCGAGCGAAGCGGTGACGGCCCGGGCGGTGCCGCGCGCGGTGACCGGGTCGCCGCTGATCGTCAAGTGATAGAACGCCCGCAGGGAGACGGCCATCGGAAGGTGCTCGACGGTGCCGTGGGTGGCGATGAAGCGGTGCATGGCGCCCGCGGTCAGCGGTTCCAGCTCGTCCACCGGGGCGGTCTCGGGCGGCACCAGGGGAGTGGCCAGGGACTGCGGGCCGAGGCCCACGCGTACCTGGGCGAAGTCCTCGTCGCCCGTGCGCCGCTCCCATAGCCGGCTGCCCTCGGCCACCAGCGCCCACAGCTGGTCCGGCGACGGATGCAGGTAGTACTGCGCGTCCCGCTGGGCCTGTGCCGTTGCGTGCGCGGTGCGCCTGGTCTGCGACAGATAACGGAGGTAGTCGCGGCGGGTGTCGGCCATCTGCCCCTGGTTGCCGCGGCGGTAGCGCACCAGCATCGCGATGCCCATGGCGATCGTGGACGCGATCATCACCATGCCCATGATCTTCATGATGGGCTGCGCCGAGGGGTTGAAGAAGAACACCACCGACCCGCCCATGCCGAGCATGGGCAGGAGTTGCATCCATGCGCCCTCCTGCTGCCCGCGCGGGAGTTCCGGCGGGGACTGCAGGTGGACCTCCTCCGTGGGCACGTTCTTCGGCAGTGCCCGAGGGGGGCGCTTGACGACGATGTGACTCACTTCGCACCAATTCCCTTGCCGGCCCGACCTGTTCCGTTCACCGCCCGTCTCCCGGTGTACGTCGATCGCGAAGGACGATCCTACTGACACCTGCGAACAGCAGAGGGCGGTAGGGTGCCGTGAGACGCGTGAGCAGTTGCGAACCCGTCCGGGAGGGAGAAGTGAGGCCCCGCGGGCGGCGCGACGCTGGACACGGGCTGTTCCCCGCGCAGTGCTGCGGGGCGCCGCCGAACAACCGAGCAGGATCGTTACCGAGAGGCAGGGCGCGCCGTGCCGCACCTTGCCGCCATCACTCACGAGGGGGACGACGGGTGAGCATGACGGCCTCCGCGCCGACCGGCGCGACAGGCGGAGCACGCACGGGTGCCGGAAGCCCGGCCGCAGCGGGTTCGGGACTCGGCTTCTGCCGGGTCACGATCGTGGCGCCCGACAGCCGTATCGACGTGGCCCTACCCGACGACGTGCCGGTCGCCGACCTGTACCCGGAGATCCTGCGGTTCTCCCGGCAGAGCCCCGCCGAGGGCGCGCCCGTCGGTTACCACCTCGTACGCCGTGACGGAACCGTCCTCGACAGCGGCCGCTCCTTCGCGGCGCAGCGCATCCTGGACGGTGAGCTGCTCACGCTGCGTCCGTTCGCCGACTCGCTGCCCCCGGCCGTCTTCGACGACGTGTCGGAGGCGGTCGCCTCCGCCGTCGTCCACGACCGCACGCTGTGGGACGGTGCGCTCACCCGGGTGGCCTGCCTGGTGGGGGCGGGAGTCCTCCCTGTTCTGCTGGCGTTCGTGGCCTGGAGTTCCCAAATCCGTCACGACATGCACAGCCTGCAGGGCATTCTCGCCGCGGTGGCCGGCGTCCTGCTCGTCACCTTCGCCTGCGTGCGGGCGCGCGTGTACAGGGACCGGGGCTCCGCGCTCGCCCTCGGCCTGGGCGGACTCGCGAACCTGGCCGTGGCGGGCTCCGGACTGCTCCCGCTCAGTGACGGCCAGGGCATTGGCCGACTCCAGTTCCTCCTCGCCTGCGCGGCGGTCCTGGTCGCTTCCGTCGTGCTCACCCTGGTGTCACCGAGCGGCGACAGCGCCTTCGTCGCGTTCGTCTTCTCGTCCGCGATCGGCCTGCTCGCGACGTTCGTGGGGATGCTGACGCACCTGAAGCCCATGGAGACAGCCGCGGTCTGTGCAGTCCTGTCCGTGTGCGCGCTGGCGTTCCTGCCGGGTCTGTCCGTGCGCTTCGCGCGACTGCCGATCGGCTTCGAGCCGCCCAACCAGCCGCGCGGCTCCTACGCGTCGGACGAGGCCACCGCGCCCGAGCCCGTGGACGCCGAGCGTGTCGCTGCCCAGGCCCGTCGCGGCCACGAGCTTCTCGCGGGGCTGGTCGGCGGCTGCGCGCTGGTCTCCGTAGGCGCGTCGCTCGTCCTCGGCTTCACGAACAACGTGTGGGCGCAACTGCTGACGCTCGCCACCGGCGTCGCGATGGTGATGCGGGCGCAGCTGTTCCGCTACACCACCCAGGTCGCCGCCACGCTGGCCGCCGGGCTCGCCTGCCTGATCGCCCTCGGTCTGGGGCTGGCGATGAGCCCGCCCGTGGAGTACTGGCGCGACGCGCTCCAGGGCGACACCGCAGCCCTCGACATCCGCAGCGTGTGGCTGGTCGCGGCGGTGGGCGTGGCGGTGGTCCTGGTGACCGCGATCGGCCTGATCACTCCCCGGCGCGGTGTGACGCCGTTCTGGGGCCGCTTCATGGAGATCGCTGAGGTCTTCGTCCTGCTGACGCTGATTCCCCTGGCCCTGGCGGTCTTCGACGTCTACGCCTCGGCACGGTCGATGACGAGCGACTGAGAACGGCGCTCATTCGTACGGCGCCCACGTGGCACCGGGCGCCAGACGGCGGGGCGGCCGGATACGCACCACGCCCTCCCACCACACGCGGAACGGCGGGTGGGCGGCATAGTGCGTGGCCCGCTCCGGGTGTCATTCGACGCCGCCACCCGCCCGCAGCGTCACTCGGCGCCGTTCCCGCTCTCCCGGGGCGTCGGCTCCAGGTCGAACTCCCCGTCCCGCGCGCCGAGTACGAACGCCCGCCACTCCGCCTCCGTGTACCGCAGCACGGTGTCCGGGTCGAGGGACGACCGCATGGCGACGGCGCCTTCCGGGAGGTAGGCGATCTCGACCCGCTCCTCATGGGTCTCGGTGCCGGGCGCGCTGTGCCATTCGACGCCGGAGATGTCGAGGGCGTAGAGCTCGTCCCGCTCCCGGTCCTTGCGTGCTCGGAGTTCCTTGTCCTCGGCATCGGCCATCGTGGCTCCGGTCCTTCCTGCTGTGCCAACGAACTGTGCGGCTACCCTACTTGCCGCCCACCCTCCTGCCCCGCGGTTCGCGCACGCCTCACCAGGCAGGGAGTGACGATGCCGTCGGCTCCTTGACCTCTCGACTCCCCGAGATACCGACTCCTCCACTCGAAAGGCGTCCGCCGTGAGTTTCGGGCCCCCGCCCACCCCCTACAACGTGCCCGGCCCGGACGGCTCCTCCGGTCCGCCGCCACGCACCGGGCGCCGCAGGACGGCCGTCGGCGCGGTCGCGGCCGTCCTGCTGGTGGCCCTGGCCGCCGGAGTGTGGGCGTTCGGTCCGGGCGGGGCCGGTGGCGGCTCCGCGTCGGACGCGCGGGCGGCGGCGGGTCGCCAGGCACCGGACGACATCCGGGAGACCGTCGAGAAACGGCCGCCGTCCCCGGAGGGCACCGCGGCGGTGTCGTACGAGGAGACCCTCCGTACCGTCGGACGGAACGTCTCGGCGATGGGCACCTGGGCCACGGACAAGGTCTTCGCCAAGGGCTTCGGCAACGAGATCAAGGGTTTCCGGCTCGGCGGCCCGGACGCGTCGGAGACCGCCTGGCGACTCACCCTCCCGGGACCGCTCTGCGCGGTGTCCCGCCACGTCAGCGTGGACGGCCGTACCGCCATCGCCTACGCCGGGGAGGACGAAGGCCGGGGCGAGGACGGGACCGGGGACGGCGGGCCGGAGGCCGACCCGCTCACCCGCGCCTGCGACCGGCTCGCGGTGTTCGACATCGACACCGGCAAGAAGATGTGGGACACGAAGCTGGCCGGCGCGGGCTCCTCCCTGGCCGTCAACGTGACGATGACGGACGGCACCGTCGTCACCGCCTGGGGCGAGGGCTCGGCGGCGTACGAGCTGTCCGGCGGCAAGCGGCTGTGGGCGGACACCGACCCCTCGGCCTGCGCGGACGAGGGCTTCGCCGGTGGCCGCGACCTGCTCGCCCTGCTCTCCTGCGGAGACTCGGCGGATCCCACCTACCGCGTCCAGAAGATCGATCCGCGCACGGGCGACGCGCAGTGGACGTACCGGGTCGCCCGGGGCGTCCAGGGCGTCTACCTGGTCTCCAGCTCACCGGCCGTCGTCGCCGTGGCCGCCGGCGACGTCGTCGTCACCGACCTGATCTCCCTCGACGAGCGGGGCAAGCGCCGCGCCACCATCCGCCTGAACCGGGACCACCAGGTCCTCGACTGCGACCGGACCTTCAGCGCCGTGGTCGAGAGCTGCGGCGCGATCGTCGTCGACGACGAACGGCTGTACCTGTCGGAGGAGGACCACATCGTCGCCCACGACCTGGCCACCGGCCGGACCGCCGGGAAGTTCGACGCGCCCGCCGGCGGCGAGATGCACCCGCTGCGGATGAGCGGGGGACAGCTGATCGCCTACCGCCCGGGCCGGGGGCTGGGCCGCCCCGACGCGGTCGTCGCCCTGGACCCCGACTCCGGCGAGCAGACCCTCCTGCTCCTGTTCTCCGGGGGAGAGGAGGTCGGCGGGCTCGACGACCCCGCGCAGAACGACATCGTGTACGAGCACGGGCGCGTATTCTTCGGCGCGCGCACCGTCGTGGGCCCGTACGACGAGGGCGAGGTCGGTGGGACCGACCAGGTCGCGGTGGGCATCGAAAGCGCCGGGTGAGTGGCGCGTCTGCCGACTGGTACCCTGTGTGACGGCCGTTTGTGTACGCGCCCCCGGAGCCTCGAGCCCTGGAGGTCGCGCCCAGCGGATCCCCGCCTTCCGAGTTGTGGAAGATCCCCCGAGACGTAGACCGGGGGCACTCGGTGGCCCGTCACAGACCAAGAGGAGTACGCGTGTCGCTCGACGCCGCAGTGAAGAAGCAGATCATCACCGAGTTCGGTACCAAGGAGGGCGACACCGGCTCCCCCGAGGTCCAGGTCGCTCTGCTGTCCCGTCGGATCTCCGACCTGACCGAGCACCTCAAGACCCACAAGCACGACCACCACTCCCGTCGTGGTCTGCTCATCCTGGTCGGCCAGCGCCGCCGGCTGCTGCAGTACCTCGCCAAGAAGGACATCCAGCGCTTCCGTGCGCTGGTCGAGCGCCTCGGCATCCGCCGCGGTGCGGCGGGCGCCCGCTAGGACGCCGTGGAGGGAGCGGTTCCCATCGTTCGGGGGCCGCTCCCTTTGCTGTACGTGCGTGCTGTCGCCGCCCCTTTGTAGTGTGGTAACAGAACACAAGACGTACGAGGAGAAGCGGACCCTCACGCCGCCGCCGGTCCTCGGTAGTGGCCCCCGGGGGGCAGAACCCCGGGTGCTTCGATCGAAGACCGGCCCGCATTGCACGGAACGCTTCTCCGTACCGTCCCCTCCGCCACACGGGCGGCGCGGGACAAAAGACGACAAGCATCGGAGAAATCACTAGTGGAGAACGAGACCCACTACGCCGAAGCCGTGATCGACAACGGCACCTTCGGCACCCGCACCATCCGCTTCGAGACGGGCCGCCTGGCCCGTCAGGCCGCCGGTTCCGCCGTGGCGTACCTGGACGACGACACCATGGTGCTGTCGGCCACCAGCGCCTCGAAGAACCCGAAGGACCAGCTCGACTTCTTCCCCCTGACGGTGGACGTCGAGGAGCGGATGTACGCCGCCGGCAAGATCCCCGGCAGCTTCTTCCGCCGTGAGGGCCGGCCCTCCGAGGACGCCATCCTCACCTGCCGCCTGATCGACCGCCCGCTGCGCCCGTCCTTCAAGAAGGGCCTGCGCAACGAGATCCAGGTCGTCGCGACGATCATGGCCCTCAACCCCGACCACCTGTACGACGTCGTGGCGATCAACGCCGCCTCCGCGTCCACGCAGCTGGCCGGCCTGCCCTTCTCCGGCCCGATCGGCGGCGTCCGCGTCGCGCTGATCCGCGGCCAGTGGGTGGCCTTCCCGACGCACACCGAGCTCGAGGACGCCGTCTTCGACATGGTCGTCGCGGGCCGCGTCCTGGAGGACGGCGACGTCGCGATCATGATGGTCGAGGCCGAGGCCACCGAGAAGACCGTCAAGCTGGTCGAGGGCGGCGCCGAGGCGCCCACCGAGGAGGTCGTCGCCGCCGGTCTCGAGGCCGCGAAGCCCTTCATCAAGGTGCTCTGCCGCGCCCAGGCCGACCTCGCCGCCAAGGCCGCCAAGCCGACCGGCGAGTTCCCGATCTTCCTCGACTACCAGGACGACGTCCTGGAGGCGCTGACCGGCGCCGTCAAGCCCGAGCTGGCCCAGGCGCTCACCATCGCCGGCAAGCAGGAGCGCGAGGCCGAGCTGGACCGCGTCAAGGGCATCGCCGCCGAGAAGCTCCTGCCGGAGTTCGAGGGCCGCGAGAAGGAGATCTCCGCCGCGTACCGCGCGCTGACCAAGTCCCTGGTCCGCGAGCGCGTCATCAAGGAGAAGAAGCGCATCGACGGCCGCGGTGTCACCGACATCCGCACCCTGGCCGCCGAGGTCGAGGCCATCCCGCGCGTGCACGGCTCCGCCCTGTTCGAGCGTGGCGAGACCCAGATCCTGGGCGTCACCACCCTGAACATGCTCCGCATGGAGCAGCAGCTGGACACCCTCTCCCCGGTGACCCGCAAGCGCTACATGCACAACTACAACTTCCCGCCCTACTCCGTCGGTGAGACCGGCCGCGTCGGCTCCCCGAAGCGCCGCGAGATCGGCCACGGCGCCCTCGCCGAGCGCGCCATCGTGCCGGTGCTGCCGACGCGCGAGGAGTTCCCCTACGCGATCCGTCAGGTGTCCGAGGCCCTCGGCTCCAACGGCTCGACGTCCATGGGCTCGGTCTGCGCCTCCACCATGTCGCTGCTGAACGCCGGTGTGCCGCTGAAGGCCCCCGTCGCCGGTATCGCCATGGGCCTGATCTCCCAGGAGAGCAACGGCGAGACGCACTACGTCGCCCTCACCGACATCCTCGGTGCGGAGGACGCCTTCGGCGACATGGACTTCAAGGTCGCCGGCACCAAGGAGTTCGTGACCGCCCTCCAGCTCGACACCAAGCTGGACGGCATCCCCGCCTCCGTCCTGGCCGCCGCCCTCAAGCAGGCCCGTGACGCCCGCCTCCACATCCTCGACGTGATGATGGAAGCGATCGACACGCCGGACGAGATGTCCCCGAACGCGCCGCGGATCATCACCGTGAAGATCCCCGTCGACAAGATCGGTGAGGTCATCGGCCCCAAGGGCAAGATGATCAACCAGATCCAGGAGGACACGGGCGCCGACATCACGATCGAGGACGACGGCACCATCTACATCGGTGCCGCCGACGGCCCGGCCGCCGAGGCCGCCCGCGCCACGATCAACGGCATCGCCAACCCGACCATGCCCGAGGTCGGCGAGCGCTACCTGGGCACGGTCGTCAAGACGACCACCTTCGGCGCGTTCGTCTCCCTGCTGCCCGGCAAGGACGGTCTGCTGCACATCTCGCAGATCCGCAAGCTGGCCGGCGGCAAGCGCGTGGAGAACGTCGAGGACGTCCTCGGTGTGGGCCAGAAGGTCCAGGTCGAGATCGCCGAGATCGACTCCCGCGGCAAGCTCTCCCTCATCCCCGTCATCGAGGGCGAAGAGGGCGACGACAAGAAGGACGACGCCGACAAGTGACGTCCCGTAGCGCCAGGGCGACGGCCCGCACCTCCTCGGAGGCGCGGGCCGTCGCCCGTACCCAAACCCTCATCAAGGGCGAGCACGGCATCGGCACGGTCCGCAGGACGACCCTCCCCGGCGGCCTGCGCATCGTCACCGAGACCCTGCCCTCGGTCCGCTCGGCGACCTTCGGCATCTGGGCCCACGTCGGCTCCCGCGACGAGACCCCGGCCCTCAACGGCGCCACCCACTACCTGGAGCACCTGCTCTTCAAGGGCACCCGCAGGCGCAGCGCCCTGGACATCTCGTCCGCCATCGACGCGGTCGGCGGCGAGATGAACGCGTTCACGGCGAAGGAGTACACGTGCTACTACGCGCGCGTGCTCGACACCGACCTGCCGCTCGCCATCGACGTGGTCTGCGACATGCTCACCGGCTCGCTGATCCAGGAGGAGGACGTCGACGTCGAGCGCGGCGCCATCCTCGAAGAGATCGCGATGACCGAGGACGACCCCGGCGACTGCGTGCACGACCTGTTCGCGCACACCATGTTCGGCGACAACGCGCTGGGCCGCCCCGTCCTCGGCACCGTCGACACGGTCAACGCCCTCACCGCCGACCGCATCCGCCGCTTCTACAAGAAGCACTACGACCCCACCCACCTGGTGGTCGCCGCGGCCGGCAACGTCGACCACAACAAGGTCGTACGCCAGGTCCGCGCCGCCTTCGAGAAGGCCGGCGCCCTCAAGGACCCGGCGGCCCGGCCGCTCGCCCCGCGCGACGGCCGGCGCACCGTCCGTGCCGCCGGACGCGTCGAGCTGATCGGCCGCAAGACCGAGCAGGCCCACGTCATCCTCGGCATGCCGGGCCTGGCCCGCACCGACGAGCGCCGCTGGGCGATGGGCGTCCTCAACACCGCCCTCGGCGGCGGCATGTCGTCCCGCCTGTTCCAGGAGGTCCGGGAGAAGCGCGGCCTGGCCTACAGCGTGTACTCGTACACGTCCGGCTTCGCCGACTGCGGCCTCTTCGGCGTGTACGCGGGCTGCCGGCCCTCCCAGGTGCACGACGTGCTCAAGATCTGCCGCGACGAGCTGGACCACGTCGCCGAGCACGGCCTCACGGACGACGAGATCGGCCGCGCCGTCGGCCAGCTCCAGGGCTCCACGGTCCTCGGCCTGGAGGACACCGGCGCGCTGATGAACCGTATCGGCAAGAGCGAGCTGTGCTGGGGCGAGCAGATGTCGGTCGACGACATGCTCGCCCGGATAGCCTCGGTCACGCCGGACGACGTCCGCGCCGTCGCCCGCGACGTCCTGGGGCGCCGGCCGTCCCTGTCGGTCATCGGCCCGCTCAAGGACAAGCAGGCGGCCCGGCTGCACGACGCCGTCGCCTGACGGTCCCGTTCCGAGAAGTTCGAGAAGGAAGCATGTGACATGAGCAAGCTGCGCGTGGCCGTCCTCGGCGCCAAGGGCCGGATCGGCTCCGAGGCGGTACGGGCGGTCGAGGCCGCCGAGGACATGGAACTGGTCGCCGCCCTCGGCCGGGGCGACAGCCTGGAGGCGCTGGCCGAGTCGGGTGCCCAGGTCGCCGTCGAGCTGACCACCCCCGCCTCGGTGATGGACAACCTCGACTACTGCCTGCGCCACGGCATCCACGCTGTCGTAGGCACCACCGGCTGGACCGACGAGCGCCTCGCGCAGCTGAACGCGTGGCTCGACGCCTCCCCGGGGACCGGCGTGCTCATCGCGCCGAACTTCTCCATCGGCGCCGTGCTCACCATGAAGTTCGCGCAGATCGCCGCGCCGTACTTCGAGTCCGTCGAGGTCGTCGAGCTGCACCATCCGAACAAGGTGGACGCCCCCAGCGGCACCGCCACCCGCACCGCCCAGCTGATCGCTCAGGCCCGGCAGAAGGCAGGCTCCGCACCGGCGCCCGACGCCACTGCCACCGCTCTGGACGGCGCCCGCGGCGCGAACATCGACGGCGTCCCGGTGCACGCGATCCGGCTGCGGGGCCTGCTCGCCCACCAGGAGGTCCTGCTGGGCGGCGAGGGCGAGACCCTCACCGTCCGGCACGACTCCCTGCACCACAGCAGCTTCATGCCGGGCATCCTGCTGGGCGCCCGCCGGGTGGTCACCACCCCGGGCCTCACCTTCGGCCTGGAACACTTCCTGGACCTGAACTGAGACCCTCACCCTGATGCGCGCGAAGATCACCTACCTCGTCACGGCCGCCGTCCTGGTCTTCTACTTCGTCCTGGTCGGCAGCCGCGGCGTGCTGCTCATCAAGACCGGCACCCTGCTCACCGTCACCTTCGGCGTCGCGGTGCTGATCCTGCCGGTGATCGGCCTGTGGTTCCTCTGGAAGAACACCCAGTTCGTCCGCCGGGCCAACGCCCTCGCCGCCGAGCTCGACGCCGAGGGCGGACTGCCCGTGGACGAGCTGAAGCGCACCCCCAGCGGCCGGGTCGACCGGGAGTCGGCCGACGCGGTCTTCGCCCTGCGCAAGGCCGAGACAGAGGACAGCCCCGGCGACTGGCGCACCTGGTTCCGCCTCGCCGTCGCCTACCACGACGCCCGCGACACCCCGCGCGCCCGCAAGGCGATGCAACGGGCGATCGCCCTCCACGACGGCAAGCAGGTCGAGGCCGCCTGAGCGGGCAGGAACCGAAAGGCCGGGGCCCGGACCGCAGCTGTGCGGTCCGGGCCCCGGCCTTTCGACCTCGGCCGTTCAGCTCCGCCGGTACTCGTCGGCCCACGCCTCCACCGCGTCGGCGGCCCGGTTGAAGGCGCCGTCACGGGCGAGGAAGTCGGAGTTGTGCGTGGTCAGCAGCGGGGCCATGGGCTCCGCCGACCGGCCCTGCCGCACGAGCAGCAGCGCCTGCCCCTGCACCGTGCGCGGCAGTCCGAGCCAGCGCACCGGCTGCTGCACCGTGCGCAGGCTGGCGACCTGCTGCCAGGCCACCGTGCGCGTGCTGAGGAAGCCCACCTGACGCACCCCGTGCGCGCTCACCCACGCGCCCATGCGCAGCATCCGCAGGGCGCAGACGATGACGACGACCGCGATGCCGAAGACCACCCCGGCGGAGGACGGGCCGCCCGTCGCCGCGATGATCACCGCGGCGAACAGGACGAACGAGGCCAGCAGCAGCATCAGGGCCGCCGTCCCCACGCGCCACGGCCCCGGCCGGTAGGGCCGGCGCCACTGGTCGCGGTCGTCGTACGGCAGCGCGACGTCGTCGGCCGTGTCAAAGGCGCGGTCGGCCGTCAGGAAGGGCAGGGGCACGGCTGGTCCTCACTCGTTCCAAGGCAAGAGTTGTGCCCGGTGAGGCTACCGACCTGTGTCTCCCGTCACCACCCTCGGGGGTCCGGACGGAGTCGGGCCGTCCGCCCCCGTGTGCCCCTAGCGGCCCTCGGACGCCTGCGACGGCTGCTTGTGCGGGGAGGGCTGGTCGGCCGACAGGGCGGGCATCCCGATCACCAGGGAACCCACGAGACCGGCGACGACGGTGAGGCCGAGGAGCCAGCGTCCGGCCAGCTGACCGAAGGACGCCCGCTCGCGCGGCGGGGGTGTGACATTGCTGCGGAACCTGTCGGCCTCGGCGACGAAGGCGAACGGCACGGGTTCACGCCGGCGGATCATAGGGACTGCGTCTCCCTTCAGGGACTGGAATGAAGTGCTGTTACTCATACAGACGAACGAACGCCCCTCCAGGTGCCCTGTTTCGCCGACTTCATTGCGGCACGGCAGCGAACGCCCGATTCGGCGCCACATGGCGGGCCGTAGAGTGGCCTCGCCAAGCGCCGAGATTGACTGGGAAGGCCCTCCACACCGTGACCGAGATCCCCGCCGACGATCCGAAGATCGAACTCCGCAGCGACATCACCGTCGAGTTGGTCAAGAGCGCCGCGACCGACTCCGACGTGCTGTTCGCCGCCCGCGTCTCGACCGCCGGGGAGCAGTCCCTGGACGAGCTGAAGAAGGACCCGGAGCGCTCCAAGGGCCTGATCAACTACCTGATGCGGGACCGGCACGGCAGCCCGTTCGAGCACAACTCGATGACCTTCTTCGTCAGCGCCCCGATCTTCGTCTTCCGGGAGTTCATGCGGCACCGCGTCGGCTGGTCCTACAACGAGGAGTCGGGCCGCTACCGGGAGCTCCAGCCGGTCTTCTACGTGCCGGACACCTCCCGCAAGCTGGTGCAGCAGGGCCGCCCCGGCAAGTACGTCTTCGTCGAGGGCACCCCCGAGCAGCACGAACTGGTCGGCGGCGCGATGGAGGACTCCCACCGCCAGGCCTACGCGACGTACCAGAAGATGCTCGCCGCCGGCGTCGCCCGCGAGGTGGCCCGCGCGGTGCTCCCCGTCGGCCTCTACTCGTCGATGTACGCCACCTGCAACGCCCGCTCGCTGATGCACTTCCTGGGCCTGCGCACCCAGCACGAGCTGGCCAAGGTGCCCTCCTTCCCGCAGCGGGAGATCGAGATGGTCGGCGAGAAGATGGAGGAGGAGTGGGCCCGGCTCATGCCGCTCACCCACGCAGCCTTCAACGCCAACGGCCGCGTGGCGCCGTAACGAGAGCGAGGGCCGGCCTCCGGCCCCGCCCGGCCGGGCACAGATGTACGCATCAACCATCCGAAGTGTCCGGATTGCGGCGTTTGGAGAAGTTCATCTAGCCTGATCAAAGGGACCCGGCACTGCTTGAACCCCCGAGCAGGCAGTGCCGGGCTCCACCTCCGTTCCGACCTGCCGCCTCCCCCGAGGGCAGACCTCGCCCTGAGCAACGAGTAGCGTGTAACCCATGGCTCCGACCTCCACTCCGCAGACCCCCTTCGGGCGGGTCCTCACCGCCATGGTCACGCCCTTCGCGGCGGACGGCGCACTCGACCTCGACGGCGCACAGCGGCTCGCCGCCCACCTGGTGGACGCAGGCAACGACGGCCTGATCATCAACGGCACCACCGGCGAGTCCCCCACCACCAGCGACGCGGAGAAAGCGGACCTCGTACGAGCCGTCCTGGAGGCCGTCGGCGACCGGGCGCACGTCGTCGCCGGAGTCGGCACCAACAACACCCAGCACAGCATCGAGCTGGCCCGCGCCGCCGAGCGCGTCGGCGCCCACGGCCTGCTGCTCGTCACGCCGTACTACAACAAGCCCCCGCAAGAGGGCCTGTACCAGCACTTCACGGCCATCGCCGACGCCAGCCGGCTCCCGGTCATGCTCTACGACATCCCCGGCCGCAGCGGCGTCCCGATCAACACGGAGACCCTGGTCCGCCTCGCGGAGCACCCGCGGATCGTCGCCAACAAGGACGCCAAGGGCGACCTCGGCCGGGCCAGCTGGGCCATCGCGCGCTCCGGCCTCGCCTGGTACTCCGGCGACGACATGCTGAACCTGCCGCTGCTCTCCGTGGGCGCGGTCGGCTTTGTCTCCGTCGTCGGCCACGTCGTCACCCCCGAGCTGCGCGCCATGGTGGACGCGTTCGTCGCGGGTGACGTACAGAAGGCCCTGGAGATCCACCAGAAGCTGCTCCCGGTCTTCACCGGCATGTTCCGCACCCAGGGCGTCATGACCACCAAGGCCGCGCTCGCCCTCCAGGGACTGCCCGCCGGACCACTGCGCGCCCCCATGGTCGGCCTCACGCCCGAGGAAACCGAGCAGCTCAAGATCGATCTTGCCGCCGGCGGGGTACAGCTCTGACAACAGACTTCGCACCACCGCACGAGCGCACGGACTTCACAACTGAATAGGCGGGCCACCGGTGCCCGCACCCCACAACGACAACTGCTTCTGCACGAACGTCACGCGCGCCACGTGCCACCGGTACGTGGCGCGCGTGGTGAGGAGAGTCTTTTGAGTCATCCGCATCCTGAACTGGGCCGGCCCCCGGCGCTCCCCAAGGGCGGCCTCCGGGTCACGCCGCTGGGCGGCCTCGGCGAAATCGGCCGCAACATGACGGTCTTCGAATACGGCGGCCGTCTGCTGATCGTCGACTGCGGCGTGCTCTTCCCGGAGGAGGAGCAGCCCGGCATCGACCTGATCCTGCCGGACTTCTCGTCCATCCGGGACCGCCTCGACGACATCGAGGGCATCGTCCTGACCCACGGACACGAGGACCACATCGGCGGCGTCCCCTTCCTCCTCCGCGAGAAGCCGGACATCCCGCTCATCGGCTCCAAGCTGACCCTCGCGCTGATCGAGGCCAAGCTCCAGGAGCACCGCATCCGGCCGTACACCCTTGAGGTGGAGGAAGGGCACCGCGAACGCGTCGGCCCCTTCGACTGCGAGTTCGTCGCGGTCAACCACTCCATCCCGGACGCGCTGGCCGTCGCCATCCGCACCCCGGCGGGCATGGTGGTGCACACCGGCGACTTCAAGATGGACCAGCTCCCGCTGGACGGCCGCCTCACGGACCTGCACGCGTTCGCGCGCCTGAGCGAGGAGGGCATCGACCTCCTCCTCTCGGACTCGACCAACGCCGAGGTCCCGGGCTTCGTCCCGCCCGAGCGCGACATCTCGAACGTCCTGCGTCAGGTCTTCGCCGGCGCGCGCAAGCGCATCATCGTGGCGAGCTTCGCCAGCCACGTCCACCGCATCCAGCAGATCCTGGACGCCGCCCACGAGTACGGCCGCCGGGTCGCCTTCGTCGGCCGCTCCATGGTCCGCAACATGGGCATCGCGAGAGACCTCGGCTACCTCAAGGTCCCGCCGGGCCTGGTGGTCGACGTCAAGACGCTCGACGACCTGCCCGACAGCGAGGTGGTCCTCGTCTGCACGGGCTCCCAGGGCGAACCGATGGCCGCTCTGTCCCGGATGGCCAACCGCGACCACCAGATCCGCATCGTCAACGGCGACACGGTGATCCTGGCCTCGTCCCTCATCCCGGGCAACGAGAACGCGGTGTACCGCGTCATCAACGGCCTGACCCGCTGGGGCGCCAACGTCGTCCACAAGGGCAACGCCAAGGTGCACGTCTCGGGCCACGCCTCGGCCGGCGAGCTGCTGTACTTCTACAACATCTGCCGCCCGAAGAACCTGATGCCGGTCCACGGCGAATGGCGCCACCTGCGCGCCAACGCCGAACTGGGCGCCCTGACCGGCGTCCCGCACGACCGCATCGTCATCGCCGAGGACGGCGTGGTCGTCGACCTCGTCGAGGGCAAGGCGAAGATCACCGGCAAGGTCCAGGCGGGGTACGTCTACGTCGACGGCCTCTCGGTCGGGGACGTCGGCGAGCCGGCCCTCAAGGACCGCAAGATCCTCGGTGACGAGGGCATCATCTCCGTCTTCGTGGTCATGGACTCCTCCACCGGCAAGATCACCGGTGGGCCCCATGTCCAGGCCCGTGGTTCGGGCATCGAGGACTCGGCCTTCTCGGCGGTGCTGCCCAAGATCACCGAGGCACTGGAGCGCTCGGCCCAGGACGGGGTCGTCGAGCCGCACCAGTTGCAGCAGCTGATCCGCAGGACCCTCGGCAAGTGGGTCTCGGACACCTACCGGCGCCGGCCGATGATCCTGCCGGTCGTCGTGGAGGTCTGACGGACCGTCGGACCACCGACAGCGCCAACCTGGAGCGGGGCGCCTCGATTTGCATCGGGGCGCCCCGCTCCAGTACGTTTACATCTCCGCTCGGACGGGCACCCGGTCACTTCGTGGTTCGGAGCCGCCCCGGGGGCGGAAATCCCGACTCAGAATCTCTGATAAAGTCGGACTCGCCGGAAAGGGAAACGCGAAAGCGGGAACCTGGAAAGCACCGAGGAAATCGGATCGGAAAGATCTGATAGAGTCGGAAACGCAAGATCGAAGGGAAGCGCCCGGAGGAAAGCCCGAGAGGGTGAGTACAAAGGAAGCGTCCGTTCCTTGAGAACTCAACAGCGTGCCAAAAGTCAACGCCAGATATGTTGATACCCCGTCTCCGGCCATCAGGCTGGGACGAGGTTCCTTTGAAAACACACAGCGAGGACGCTGTGAACGTCGGGACTATTCCTCCCGATGTTCCGCTCTCGTGGTGTACGCCGGATAACCGGCAAACATTCACGGAGAGTTTGATCCTGGCTCAGGACGAACGCTGGCGGCGTGCTTAACACATGCAAGTCGAACGATGAACCACCTTCGGGTGGGGATTAGTGGCGAACGGGTGAGTAACACGTGGGCAATCTGCCCTGCACTCTGGGACAAGCCCTGGAAACGGGGTCTAATACCGGATACTGACCTGCCAGGGCATCTTGGCGGGTCGAAAGCTCCGGCGGTGCAGGATGAGCCCGCGGCCTATCAGCTTGTTGGTGAGGTAATGGCTCACCAAGGCGACGACGGGTAGCCGGCCTGAGAGGGCGACCGGCCACACTGGGACTGAGACACGGCCCAGACTCCTACGGGAGGCAGCAGTGGGGAATATTGCACAATGGGCGAAAGCCTGATGCAGCGACGCCGCGTGAGGGATGACGGCCTTCGGGTTGTAAACCTCTTTCAGCAGGGAAGAAGCGAAAGTGACGGTACCTGCAGAAGAAGCGCCGGCTAACTACGTGCCAGCAGCCGCGGTAATACGTAGGGCGCAAGCGTTGTCCGGAATTATTGGGCGTAAAGAGCTCGTAGGCGGCTTGTCGCGTCGGTTGTGAAAGCCCGGGGCTTAACTCCGGGTCTGCAGTCGATACGGGCAGGCTAGAGTTCGGTAGGGGAGATCGGAATTCCTGGTGTAGCGGTGAAATGCGCAGATATCAGGAGGAACACCGGTGGCGAAGGCGGATCTCTGGGCCGATACTGACGCTGAGGAGCGAAAGCGTGGGGAGCGAACAGGATTAGATACCCTGGTAGTCCACGCCGTAAACGGTGGGCACTAGGTGTGGGCAACATTCCACGTTGTCCGTGCCGCAGCTAACGCATTAAGTGCCCCGCCTGGGGAGTACGGCCGCAAGGCTAAAACTCAAAGGAATTGACGGGGGCCCGCACAAGCGGCGGAGCATGTGGCTTAATTCGACGCAACGCGAAGAACCTTACCAAGGCTTGACATACACCGGAAAGCATCAGAGATGGTGCCCCCCTTGTGGTCGGTGTACAGGTGGTGCATGGCTGTCGTCAGCTCGTGTCGTGAGATGTTGGGTTAAGTCCCGCAACGAGCGCAACCCTTGTCCCGTGTTGCCAGCAACTCTTCGGAGGTTGGGGACTCACGGGAGACCGCCGGGGTCAACTCGGAGGAAGGTGGGGACGACGTCAAGTCATCATGCCCCTTATGTCTTGGGCTGCACACGTGCTACAATGGCCGGTACAATGAGCTGCGATACCGCAAGGTGGAGCGAATCTCAAAAAGCCGGTCTCAGTTCGGATTGGGGTCTGCAACTCGACCCCATGAAGTCGGAGTCGCTAGTAATCGCAGATCAGCATTGCTGCGGTGAATACGTTCCCGGGCCTTGTACACACCGCCCGTCACGTCACGAAAGTCGGTAACACCCGAAGCCGGTGGCCCAACCCCTTGTGGGAGGGAGCTGTCGAAGGTGGGACTGGCGATTGGGACGAAGTCGTAACAAGGTAGCCGTACCGGAAGGTGCGGCTGGATCACCTCCTTTCTAAGGAGCACATGGCCGACTGCAAGCAAATGTCTTGCACGGTTGCTCATGGGTGGAACGTTGACTACTCGGTCGGGACCACGGGTCGGTGGCTGCTAGTACTGCTCTTCGGAGCGTGGAACGCACGATCACCGGACGGGATCCGGCCGGGCACGCTGTTGGGTATCTGAAGGTACGGCCGCATGGCCTGCTTTCAGTTGCCGGCCCCAGTGCACTCGGGATGTAAGTCTCGGGGTGATGGGTGGTTGGTCGTTGTTTGAGAACTGCACAGTGGACGCGAGCATCTGTGGCCAAGTTTTTAAGGGCGCACGGTGGATGCCTTGGCACCAGGAACCGATGAAGGACGTGGGAGGCCACGATAGGCCCCGGGGAGTCGTCAACCAGGCTTTGATCCGGGGGTGTCCGAATGGGGAAACCCGGCAGTCGTCATGGGCTGTCACCCGCTGCTGAACACATAGGCAGTGTGGAGGGAACGCGGGGAAGTGAAACATCTCAGTACCCGCAGGAAGAGAAAACAACCGTGATTCCGGGAGTAGTGGCGAGCGAAACCGGATGAGGCTAAACCGTTCACGTGTGAGACCCGGCAGGGGTTGCGTGTGCGGGGTTGTGGGATCTCACTTCTGTTGTCTGCCGGCAACAGGGCGAGTCAGAAACCGTTGATGTAGGCGAAGGACATGCGAAAGGTCCGGCGTAGAGGGTAAGACCCCCGTAGTCGAAATGTCAGCGGCTTGCTTGTGAGACACCCAAGTAGCACGGGGCCCGAGAAATCCCGTGTGAATCTGGCGGGACCACCCGCTAAGCCTAAATATTCCCTGGTGACCGATAGCGGATAGTACCGTGAGGGAATGGTGAAAAGTACCGCGGGAGCGGAGTGAAATAGTACCTGAAACCGTGTGCCTACAAGCCGTGGGAGCGTCGGAACAAGGCTTGCCTTGTTCTCGTGACTGCGTGCCTTTTGAAGAATGAGCCTGCGAGTTTGCGGTGTGTTGCGAGGTTAACCCGGGTGGGGAAGCCGTAGCGAAAGCGAGTCCGAACAGGGCGATTGTAGTAGCACGCTCAAGACCCGAAGCGGAGTGATCTAGCCATGGGCAGGTTGAAGCGGCTGTAAGAGGTCGTGGAGGACCGAACCCACCAGGGTTGAAAACCTGGGGGATGACCTGTGGTTAGGGGTGAAAGGCCAATCAAACTCCGTGATAGCTGGTTCTCCCCGAAATGCATTTAGGTGCAGCGTCGTGTGTTTCTTGCCGGAGGTAGAGCACTGGATAGGCGATGGGCCCTACCGGGTTACTGACCTTAGCCAAACTCCGAATGCCGGTAAGTGAGAGCGCGGCAGTGAGACTGTGGGGGATAAGCTCCATGGTCGAGAGGGAAACAGCCCAGAGCATCGACTAAGGCCCCTAAGCGTACGCTAAGTGGGAAAGGATGTGGAGTCGCACAGACAACCAGGAGGTTGGCTTAGAAGCAGCCACCCTTGAAAGAGTGCGTAATAGCTCACTGGTCTAGTGATTCCGCGCCGACAATGTAGCGGGGCTCAAGCGTACCGCCGAAGTCGTGTCATTGCGATATGTACCCCCAACGGGGATCGTGATGGGTAGGGGAGCGTCGTCTGCCGGGTGAAGCAGCACCGGAAGGTAGTTGTGGACGGTTGACGAGTGAGAATGCAGGCATGAGTAGCGAT
Source organism: Streptomyces sp. KPB2 (assembly GCF_003950055.1). Lineage (NCBI taxonomy): Bacteria > Bacillati > Actinomycetota > Actinomycetes > Kitasatosporales > Streptomycetaceae > Streptomyces > Streptomyces sp. KPB2. The sequence continues at coordinate 2,200,964 of NZ_CP034353.1, read as the reverse complement.
ACAAACGTGAGAAACGTTTGCGCCGATTGACTAAGGGTTCCTGGGTCAAGCTGATCTGCCCAGGGTAAGTCGGGACCTAAGGCGAGGCCGACAGGCGTAGTCGATGGATAACCGGTTGATATTCCGGTACCCGCTGTGAAGCGTCAAACATCGAACCAGGCGATGCTAAGTCCGTGAGACCGCCTGCTGCCGGCTTTGCCGTCAGTGGGAGTGGTGGAGCCGACGAACCAGACCTGTAGTAGGTGAGTGATGGGGTGACGCAGGAAGGTAGTCCATCCCGGGCGGTGGTTGTCCCGGGGTAAGGGTGTAGGCCGCAAGGTAGGTAAATCCGCCTTGCATACGGCTGAGACCTGATGCCGAGCCGATTGTGGTGAAGTGGATGATCCTATGCTGTCGAGAAAAGCCTCTAGCGAGTTTCATGGCGGCCCGTACCCTAAACCGACTCAGGTGGTCAGGTAGAGAATACCGAGGCGTTCGGGTGAACTATGGTTAAGGAACTCGGCAAAATGCCCCCGTAACTTCGGGAGAAGGGGGCCACACCTGGTGACCGGATTTACTCCGTGAGCTGGGGGTGGCCGCAGAGACCAGCGAGAAGCGACTGTTTACTAAAAACACAGGTCCGTGCGAAGCCGTAAGGCGATGTATACGGACTGACGCCTGCCCGGTGCTGGAACGTTAAGGGGACCGGTTAGCTTGGATTCGTCCAGGCGAAGCTGAGAACTTAAGCGCCAGTAAACGGCGGTGGTAACTATAACCATCCTAAGGTAGCGAAATTCCTTGTCGGGTAAGTTCCGACCTGCACGAATGGCGTAACGACTTCTCGACTGTCTCAACCATAGGCCCGGTGAAATTGCACTACGAGTAAAGATGCTCGTTTCGCGCAGCAGGACGGAAAGACCCCGGGACCTTTACTACAGTTTGATATTGGTGTTCGGTTCGGCTTGTGTAGGATAGCTGGGAGACTGTGAAGCTCGCACGCCAGTGTGGGTGGAGTCGTCGTTGAAATACCAGTCTGGTCGTGCTGGATGTCTAACCTGGGTCCGTGATCCGGATCAGGGACAGTGTCTGATGGGTAGTTTAACTGGGGCGGTTGCCTCCTAAAGAGTAACGGAGGCGCCCAAAGGTTCCCTCAGCCTGGTTGGCAATCAGGTGTTGAGTGTAAGTGCACAAGGGAGCTTGACTGTGAGACCGACGGGTCGAGCAGGGACGAAAGTCGGGACTAGTGATCCGGCGGTGGCTTGTGGAAGCGCCGTCGCTCAACGGATAAAAGGTACCCCGGGGATAACAGGCTGATCTTCCCCAAGAGTCCATATCGACGGGATGGTTTGGCACCTCGATGTCGGCTCGTCGCATCCTGGGGCTGGAGTCGGTCCCAAGGGTTGGGCTGTTCGCCCATTAAAGCGGTACGCGAGCTGGGTTTAGAACGTCGTGAGACAGTTCGGTCCCTATCCGCTGTGCGCGTAGGAGTCTTGAGAAGGGCTGTCCCTAGTACGAGAGGACCGGGACGGACGAACCTCTGGTGTGCCAGTTGTTCTGCCAAGGGCATGGCTGGTTGGCTACGTTCGGGAGGGATAACCGCTGAAAGCATCTAAGCGGGAAGCCTGCTTCGAGATGAGGACTCCCACCCACTTGATGGGGTAAGGCTCCCAGTAGACGACTGGGTTGATAGGCCGGATCTGGAAGCACCGTGAGGTGTGGAGGTGACCGGTACTAATAGGCCGAGGGCTTGTCCTCAGTTGCTCGCGTCCACTGTGTTGGTTCTGAAACCACGAACAACCCCACGTCCACAGCGTGGTGCGGTTGAGTGTTTCATAGTGTTTCGGTGGTCATAGCGTAGGGGAAACGCCCGGTTACATTTCGAACCCGGAAGCTAAGCCTTACAGCGCCGATGGTACTGCAGGGGGGACCCTGTGGGAGAGTAGGACGCCGCCGAACAATTATTAGAAGGGCTGGTCCCGGAACTTCGGTTCCGGGACCAGCCCTTTTTTGTTTTCCGTCACTTCGAGTTCACGTTGCGCCCCCACCATCCCCCTATGGGTACTGCAGCAATGCTCAGGGCCGCCGGCGTGGGCGTCGGTGACGAGGTCGTCGTACCTGCCTTCGGGAACGTGGAAGTCGCCGAGGCCGTGGCCCTGGTGGGCGCTTCGCCGGTGTTCGCCGACATAGATCCGGTGACGTACTGCCTGGACCCCTCCGTGGTGGAGGCGGCGCTGACGCCCCGGACCGCGGCGATGGTCGTCGTGCACCGGTTCGGGCGGCCGGCGGACATGGGCGCACTGCACCGGGTCGGACAACGGCACGGGCTGCTCGTGCTGGAGCAGGGTGAGTCCGAGGTGCCGTACGACGAGATAGCGCGGCGCAGGCAGCGGGCGGCCTACCTCGACGGGAAGTTGAGGGGGGTGCGGACTCCGGACTGGGGCGACGGGCACACCTACCAGCAGTACGTGGTGCGGGTGCCGGGGAACGGGCGGCCGGACCGTGACGCGTTCGCGCGCGCCGTGCGGGGGAGGGGAGTGGAATGCCGGGTGCCGGTGAAGGTGCCCGTGCACCGGTTGCCCGGATTCCGGCGGTGCGTGTCACTGCCGGAGACGGAGCGGGCCGTCGACGAGACGCTCGCGCTGCCCGTCGAGGCGGCGTTGACCAAGCGGGACATGCAGCGGATCGTGTCCGCCTGCAATGCGCTCGGTGGGCTGTTGCAACCCGCGCACTGAGGAAAGGCCGTGGTTGGGAGCACCGGCTTGTTCGGGGTATGATCTATTCCGTTGCCGCGAGGGAAACCTCAAAAGCGACAGGCCCCTATAGCTCAGTCGGCAGAGCGTCTCCATGGTAAGGAGAAGGTCAACGGTTCGATTCCGTTTGGGGGCTCCAGCACAAAGGCCCCGCCCATTCGGGCGGGGCCTTTCGCATGCCCTGGTCAGTCCGCGTGGGGCTCCGGGACGCGCATGGCGAGGATCGCCATGTCGTCGGACGGGGCGTCGGACGCGAACCGTTCCACCGCGCGCATGATGCGGGCGGCCACCGCGCCGGCCGTCAGACCCGTGCAGGTCGTCAGGACGTCGGCGAGTCCGTCGTCGCCCAGCATGCGCGTGCCCTCGCGGCGTTCGGTGACGCCGTCCGTGACGCACAGCAGGACGTCGCCCGGGTCGAGGGTGACCGTCTGCTCGTACAGCTCCAGGTCCTCGATGACACCGAGGAGGGGCTGCGGTTCGGCGGCCGGTTCGACCGTGCCGTCCTGGCGCAGGCGGAGCGGGAGCGGATGGCCGGCGCAGACCACCTTCAGCTCCGCGCTGCCGTCCTCCTGCGGGCGCATCTCGCCGTACAGCAGCGTGAGGAAGCGGCTGCGGGCGCCCTCGTCCAGGATGGCGGAGTTGAGGCGCTGCAGGACCGCCGGGCCGCTCAGCCCCTCCCGGGCCAGCAGGCGCAGGGCGTGCCGGGCCAGGCCGGTGACGGCCGCCGCGTTGGGGCCCGTACCGCAGACGTCGCCGATGGCGAAGCCGTACGCGTCGTCGCTGATGGGGAAGAGGTCGTAGAAGTCGCCGCCCACCTCGTTGCCCTCGCCGGCCGCGCGGTAGATGACCTCCACCTCGACGCCGTCGATGACGGGCAGCTCCGGGGGCAGGAGGCTGCGCTGGAGGGACTGGCTGATGGCCGTGCGCTCCGAGTACAGCCGGGCGTTGTCCAGGGCCAGGGCGGCCCGGCGGGACAGGTCCTCGGCGAGTTCCAGGATCTCCTGGCGGAAGTGGTCGTCGGTGGGCTTGCCGAGCGTGAGCATGCCGATGACGCGGTTGCGGGCGACCAGCGGGAGGACGACGGTCTCGCCGCCGACGGCGGAGGCCGTGGCGAGGGTCGGGCCGATGCCGATGCTCACCGGCTGGGGCGTACCGCCGCTGAGGCCGAGGTCGCGCATGGAGGTGCGCAGTGCCGCCTGGTGGGCCATCTCGGCGGGAGCCGTCCAGACCCGGGCGCCCGGGGTGGGGACCGGGTCGGGCGGGGCGATCTTCGACAGCAGGGATTTGATGCCGTCGATCAACTCCTCGTCCTCGTGCAGGACGTAGGAGAGGTACGGGTCCGAGGACTGGTCGGCGATGGTGTACACGGCGCACCAGGTGGCCAGCGTCGGGACCGTCATCTGGGCCATGAGGGCCAGCGTCTGGTCGCGGTCCAGGGTGCCGGCGAGGAGGTCGGAGGCCTCGACGAGGAAGCTGAGCGAGCCGCGGCGCAGCCGCTCCAGCTCGCCCAGGCGTGCCGACTCGACGGCCAGCGCGATGCGATCGGCGGCGAACTGGAGGCGCAAGGCCTCCTCGTTGGAGTACCGGCCGGGGGCCTCGGCGGCGACGCCGAGGGAGCCGGTGAGGCGGCCCTCGACCTTGAGGGGGACCGTGACGACCGAGCGCATGCCCGTGCTGTTGAGCAGCGGAACCGCGCCGGGGACGGCCTCGAGGTCGTCGTGGACGGCGGGCATGCGTGCCGAGCCGTAGCGGCCGGGGCCCGCCTCGACGGGGACGCGGGCGAAGCGCTGGCGGGCGGAGGGCAGGCCGGTCGAGGCGCGGACCTCCAACTCCGTTTCGTCGTCGGTGGCCAGGAGCAGGAAGGCGGCGTCGGCGTCGAGCATGTCGCGGGCGCGTTCGACGGTGCGCTGGAGCAGGCCGTCGAGGTCGTCCGGGGCGGGGGAGCCGATGAACACCTCGAAGGGGTCGGCGCTCTGGCCCTCGGCGGCCGGGGTGTCGGCGGCCGGCACGCGCAACGGGGTCTGCAGCACCGCGCGTTCGTGGTCGCGGACCAGGAGGCAGACCGTGGACGGTTCGCCGTCGGCGTCGCGGACGCGGAGGTGGGAGGCGTAGACCGGGGTGACGCGGCCGTCGGCGCCCCTTATGCCGTAGCTGCCCTCCCAGCGGGAGAGCTGGAGCGCCTCGGCGATGCCGGTGCTGGTGCCGGGGGTGTGCGGCCAGGCGGCGAGGTCGGTCAGCGGCTTGCCGACGACCTGGTCGGGGGCGTAGCCGAAGAGGTCCTCGGCGTCCTCGTTCCACGACGTGACGGCGCCGGTGCGGTCGATCTGGACGACGGCGACGCGGACGCGGCCGTCGGCGAGCGGCAGCAGGGCGGCCGGGAGGGAGGGGCCGGCGGCGCGGGTGCCGACCGGGCGCTCGGGCAGATGGAGGTGGAACCAGACATTCTTGAGCGTGGGCGTGTACTCCACGCCCCAGCGGTCGGCGAGCGCCGCGCACAGCTGGAGGCCGCGCCCGCCCTCGCGGTCGAGGCTGCCCATGTTGGCGGGGGAGCCCTGGAGCGGTACCTCGCGCTCCGGATAGTGGTCGGCGACCTCGATGCGCACGCCGTCGTCACCGCGCAGACACACGACGTCGGCGGTGGTGCCGGCGTGGACCACGGCATTGGTCACCAGCTCGCTGGTGAGCACCACGGCGTCGTCGACGATGTCGGCCTGGCCCCAGCCCTGGAGGGTGTCGCGGACGAAGGACCGGGCACTCGCCACGGATCGCCCGACGGGCTCGAAGCTGGCGGCCGCGCGCGCGGTGATCACAGAACTCCTCGACCCTCTCTCCCCGTGCACGGCCTCATGGCCGACCGGCTCGTGCCGCTGCTGCGGCAGCCCACCCGTCGGCCCGGGATCCGGGGGCTGCTCCCCCGGGATCAGTCCGGTGGTCATTCCGGCCGCCCCTCCGATGCCCGCTCGTCTCCGTGCCACCGCCCAGACCGGACGGACCGGTACGGCTGGACAGCCTCATGCAAGGTTACTTACCTTCGCCGTCCATCCGGATGCCGGTCTGCAGTGTTTCCGCCCAGAGGGTGTGCGGACGATGTGCGAAGCTGCCGAACTGTTATGGCCTGGTTCGGCCGGGGTGAAACACTGGGCAAGCTGCTTATGAAGGTCCGGGCAGGTGAATGCGTGCCCAGTCGGGTGGGCAGCAGCCCCTGGAAGCGGTCCGGCGTGCCGGGCCGCGGTGCCCGGCAGTACGGGAATCACAGGCGGCAGGAACCGGTCCGCCGAGCGTGGGCGGCCGGGCACAGCGGTATCGGTCGACCCCTGCGGGAGGGACACAGTGGAGTCTGGCGCAGCGACGCGGACCTCGAAGACGCGCGCGAAGGGCGGACAGTCCCTGAGCAACCAGGGCAAAACGCGGGGCGGCAGTACCCGGGGCGGCACCACGACGGTGGACACGGCGGCCCTGAACCGGCTGCTGGCGGCCCTCGTGTCCATGCGGGAGGGAAACTTCCGCAGGCGGCTCACGGTGTCCGGCGACGGCGTGATGTCGGAGATCGCGGCGGTCTTCAACGAGGTGGCCGACCGGAATCTGCACCTCACGGGCGAGCTGGCGCGGGTACGGCGCGTGGTCGGACGTGAGGGAAAACTCACGGAACGGCTGGAGACCGGCGCCTGCGAGGGGTCCTGGGCTGCCGCGATCGACCACTCGAACGCGTTGGTGGACGACCTGGTGCGACCCGTCTCCGAGGTCAGCCGGGTGCTGTCGGCGGTGGCGGACGGTGATCTGTCGCCGCGCATGGAGCTGCGGACGCAGAGCGAGGAGGGCACCGGGCAGCCGCTGCGCGGTGAGTTCCTGAAGGTCGGCCGCACCGTGAACAACCTGGTCGACCAGCTGTCGACGTTCACGGACGAGGTCACGCGGGTGGCCAGCGAGGTCGGTACCGAGGGCAAGCTGGGCGGTCAGGCCCGAGTGCGCGGTATGTCCGGTTCCTGGAAGGACCTGACGGACTCCGTCAACACGATGGCGTACCGGCTCACCGCCCAGGTGAGGGACATCGCGCTGGTCACGACGGCGGTGGCCAAGGGTGACCTGTCGCGGAAGGTCACGGTGCACGTGGCCGGCGAGATGCTGGAGCTGAAGAACACCGTCAACACGATGGTGGACCAGCTCTCCGCGTTCTCGTCCGAGGTGACGCGGGTGGCCCGTGAGGTGGGCACCGAGGGTGCGCTGGGCGGTCAGGCGCGGGTGCCGGGTGTGGCCGGGGTGTGGAAGGAGCTGACCGACTCCGTCAACACCATGGCCGGGAACCTGACGGCCCAGGTGCGCGAGATCTCGCACGTGACGACGGCGGTCGCCAACGGCGACCTGTCGAAGAAGGTGACGGTGCCGGCCCGCGGCGAGGTCGCGCAGCTCGCCGAGACGATCAACCAGATGACCGAGACGCTGCGGATCTTCGCGGACGAGGTCACGCGCGTGGCGAACGAGACGGGCGGCGAGGGTCAGCTCGGCGGGCAGGCGAACGTGCCGGGCGCGGCCGGTATCTGGAAGGACCTGACGGACTCCGTCAACACCGTCTTCCGGAACCTGACCACTCAGGTGCGCGACATCGCCGCGGTGACGACGGCCGTGGCCAGCGGCGACCTGTCGCAGAAGGTCACCGTGGACGTGGCCGGCGAGATGCTGGAGCTGAAGAACACCGTCAACACGATGGTGGACCAGCTCTCCGCCTTCGGTGCCGAGGTCACGCGGGTGGCCCGCGAGGTCGGTGTCGAGGGCGAGCTGGGCGGTCAGGCGCAGGTGCCGGGGGCGGCCGGGACGTGGAAGGACCTCACCGACTCCGTCAACACGGCGTTCCGCAACCTCACCGGTCAGGTGAGGAACATCGCCCAGGTGACGACGGCGGTGGCCAACGGCGACCTGTCGCAGAAGGTCACCGTGGACGTCTCCGGCGAGATGCTCCAGCTGAAGAACACCGTGAACACGATGGTGGACCAGCTCTCCAGCTTCGCCGACCAGGTGACGCGGATGGCCCGCGACGTGGGCACGGAGGGCCGCCTCGGCGGTCAGGCCCGGGTCGACGGCGTGTCCGGCACCTGGAAGGAGTTGACGGACTCCGTCAACTCCATGGCCGGCAATCTGACCTCCCAGGTGCGCAACATCGCCCAGGTGACGACGGCCGTGGCGCGCGGTGACCTGTCCCAGAAGATCGACGTGGACGCGCGCGGCGAGATCCTGGAGCTGAAGAACACCATCAACACGATGGTCGACCAGCTGTCGTCGTTCGCGGAGCAGGTCACGCGCGTGGCCCGCGAGGTGGGTACCGAGGGCCGGCTCGGCGGTCAGGCGCAGGTGCCCGGGGTCGCGGGCGTGTGGCGCGACCTGACGGACTCCGTGAACGGCATGGCCGGCAATCTCACCGCGCAGGTGCGCAACATCGCGCAGGTCGCGACGGCCGTGGCGCGCGGCGACCTGTCCCAGAAGATCACCGTGGACGCGCGCGGGGAGATCCTGGAGCTGAAGAACACCCTGAACACGATGGTGGACCAGCTGTCGTCGTTCGCCCAGGAGGTCACGCGCGTCGCGCGCGAGGTGGGCACCGAGGGCATCCTCGGCGGCCAGGCGGAGGTGCAGGGCGTCTCCGGCACCTGGAAGGACCTCACGCAGTCCGTGAACGGCATGGCCAACAACCTGACCATGCAGGTGCGCAACATCGCCGAGGTCACCACCGCGGTGGCCAAGGGCGACCTGTCGAAGAAGATCACCGTCGACGCCAAGGGCGAGATCCTCGAACTGGTCACCACCGTCAACACGATGGTGGACCAGCTGTCGTCCTTCGCCGAGCAGGTCACGCGGGTGGCCCGTGAGGTGGGCACGGAGGGCATCCTCGGTGGTCAGGCGAGCGTGCCCGGCGTCGTGGGCATCTGGAAGGACCTCAACGACAACGTCAACCTGATGGCCAAGAACCTCACGGTCCAGGTGCGGAACATCTCCCAGGTGGCCGCGGCCGTCGCCAACGGCGACCTGACGCGGACGGTGACGATCGAGGCGCGCGGCGAGGTCGCCCAGCTCGCCGACACCTTCAACACCATGGTGCGGACGCTGCGGTCCTTCGCCGACCAGGTGACCAAGGTGGCCCGCGAGGTGGGCACCGACGGCATCCTGGGCGGTCAGGCACAGGTGCCCGGTGTGTCGGGGACGTGGAAGGACCTCACCGAGTCGGTGAACCAGATGGCGTCCAACCTGACCGGCCAGGTGCGCAACATCGCCATGGTCACCACGGCGATCGCGAAGGGCGACCTCACCAAGAAGATCGACATCGACGCGCGCGGCGAGATCCTGGAGCTGAAGACGACCATCAACACGATGGTGGACCAGCTGTCGTCGTTCGCCGAGGAGGTCACCCGCGTCGCCCGCGAGGTGGGCACGGAGGGCCAGCTCGGCGGCCAGGCACGCGTGCGGGACGTGGACGGCACCTGGCGCGACCTGACGGAGTCCGTGAACGAGATGGCCGGGAATCTCACCCGGCAGGTGCGGGCCATCGCGCGCGTGGCGACGGCGGTGACCCGCGGCGACCTGAACCTGAAGATCGACGTGGACGCTTCCGGAGAGATCTCCGAGCTGCAGGACTACATCAACAAGATGATCGCCAACCTGCGCGACACCACGATCGCCAACAAGGAGCAGGACTGGCTCAAGGGCAATCTGGCCCGGATCTCCGGTCTGATGCAGGGCCGCCGCGACCTCCAGGACGTGGCGTCGCTGATCATGAGCGAGCTGACGCCCGTGGTCTCCGCGCAGCACGGGGCGTTCTTCCTCGCGATGCCCCTGGTCGACGGGCAGGAGCAGGCGGGCGCCGAGGGCGACGCGTACGAGCTGCGGATGCTCGGGTCGTACGGCTACTCGATGGGCTCGATGCCGACCTCTTTCCGGCCGGGGGAGGCGCTGGTCGGCACGGCCGCCAAGGAGAAGCGCACGATCCTCGTGGAGAACGCGCCGACCGGCTACCTGAAGATCTCCTCCGGGCTCGGCGAGGCCCCGCCCGCGCAGGTGATCGTCCTGCCGGTGCTGTTCGAGGGGCAGGTGCTCGGCGTCATCGAGCTGGCGTCGTTCACGCCGTTCACGCACATCCAGAAGGACTTCCTGAACCAGATCGCCGAGATGATCGCGACCAGCGTCAACACCATCTCCGTCAACACCAAGACGGAGGTGCTGCTGAAGCAGTCGCAGGAGCTGACCGAGCAACTGCGTGACCGCTCCGAGGAGTTGGAGCAGCGGCAGAAGGCGCTCCAGTCGTCCAATGCCGAACTGGAGGAGAAGGCGGAGCTGTTGGCGCAGCAGAACCGCGACATCGAGGTGAAGAACACCGAGATCGAGGAGGCCCGCCAGGTCCTGGAGGAGCGCGCCGAGCAGCTCGCGGTCTCCATGCGCTACAAGAGCGAGTTCCTGGCCAACATGTCGCACGAGCTGCGTACGCCGCTCAACTCACTGCTGATTCTGGCCAAGTTGCTCGCCGACAACGCCGACGCGAACCTCTCCCCGAAGCAGGTGGAGTTCGCCGAGACGATCCACGGCGCCGGCTCGGATCTGCTCCAGCTCATCAACGACATCCTCGACCTGTCGAAGGTCGACGCGGGGAAGATGGACGTCTCCCCGACGCGCATCGCACTCGTCCAGCTCGTGGACTACGTGGAGGCCACCTTCCGGCCGCTGAGCGCGGAGAAGGGCCTGGACCTGTCGGTGCGGGTGTCGCCGGGGCTGCCCGCGACCATGCACACCGACGAGCAGCGGCTGCTCCAGGTGCTGCGCAACCTGCTGTCCAACGCGGTGAAGTTCACCGACTCGGGCTCGGTCGAGCTGGTCATCCGGCCCGCCCGGGACGAGGTGCCGCAGGCCATCCGGGAGCAGTTGCTGGAGGCCGGTTCGATGAGCGACCCGGACGCCGAGCTGATCGCGTTCTCCGTGAGCGACACGGGCATCGGGATCGCGGCCAGCAAGATGCAGGTGATCTTCGAGGCGTTCAAGCAGGCCGACGGCACCACCAGCCGCAAGTACGGCGGTACGGGCCTCGGGCTGTCCATCTCGCGGGAGATCGCGCAGCTGCTCGGCGGCGAGATCCACGCGCAGAGCGAGCCGGGCCGCGGGTCGACGTTCACGCTCTACCTGCCGCTGCACCCGAGCGAGCTGCCGCCGCACGGCTACCAGCAGCCGCTGCCGTCCGTGGAGGGCGGTGAGCCGTCGGCGTCCCCGGCGGCCGTGGCCGAGCTGCCGGGTGCACAGGCCGAGACGCCGGCCGAGGTGAAGTCGTACCAGGACTCGCAGAACGGAGCGGCCGCGCTGTTCCGGCGCCGCCGCCGGTCGGCCGGGACCGACGAGCTGCCCGCGGTGCGGGAGCGGCAGTCGGACGACGGGCAGGAGCCGGCGCCGCAGTCCGGCCGGGGCATCCGGTTCGGCGGGCAGAAGGTGCTGATCGTCGACGACGACATCCGCAACGTCTTCGCCCTCACCAGCGTCCTGGAGCAGCACGGCCTGTCCGTGCTCTACGCCGAGAACGGGCGGGAGGGCATCGAGGTCCTGGAGCAGCACGAGGACGTGGCGGTCGTCCTGATGGACATCATGATGCCCGAGATGGACGGGTACGCGACGACCACGGCGATCCGCCGGATGCCCCAGTTCGCCGGTCTGCCGATCATCGCGCTGACCGCGAAGGCCATGAAGGGGGACCGGGAGAAGGCGATCGAGTCGGGCGCGTCCGACTACGTGACGAAGCCGGTCGACCCCGACCACCTGCTGACGGTGATGCAGCAGTGGATGCGCGAGGAGTGAGCGAGAGGCTCCGGCGGCGGCCGGGGAGCCGGCGGGAAGCGAGCGGTACGTTCGGGCCCCGGGTCCGTAGTACGTTCGGGCACGGTGTCCTCGTATGTTCGGGCACCTTCCGTGCGGCTCGCTCGGGCGGTGTGCGAACGTGGAGTGTGTGTCAACGGCGGGAACCTTCGGGGTTCACGCGGAGTCGCTGACTCAGCGTGCCCGAAGCCGTGTAGAAGTACGGGATTCGGGGAACCTTCTGGTCCCCTGCCGCGTTTCTGCTACGAGCACAGTGACATCACGGTGACAGGGTGTGGCGACAGGCGGGGTGCGGCTACGATGACCGGCACGAGGACGGACGGCGCAAGGGAGCCGTCCCCCGGGGCGGCACCCGCCGGTGCCGTGCCAAGTCCTGTGGACAGGGGAGGCCCCACGCCGGGGCGAGGAGGGCGGGCCATGGTGCAGAAGGCCAAGATCCTCCTGGTCGATGACCGGCCGGAGAATCTGCTTGCGCTGGAGGCGATCCTCTCGGCGCTCGATCAGACGCTGGTGCGGGCATCGTCCGGGGAGGAAGCGCTCAAAGCACTGCTCACGGACGACTTCGCGGTCATTCTGCTGGACGTCCAGATGCCGGGCATGGACGGTTTCGAGACCGCCGCGCACATCAAGCGACGGGAGCGGACCCGGGACATCCCGATCATCTTCCTCACCGCGATCAACCACGGTCCCCATCACACCTTCCGCGGGTACGCGGCGGGCGCGGTGGACTACATCTCCAAGCCCTTCGACCCGTGGGTGCTGCGCGCCAAGGTCTCGGTCTTCGTCGAGCTGTACATGAAGAACTGCCAGCTGCGGGAGCAGGCGGCGCTGCTGCGGCTCCAGTTGGAGGGCAGCGGCAAGGCGGAGGCGGGCGAGACCAAGGAGCCGGCCGGGCTGCTCGCCGAGCTGTCGGCGCGGCTGGCGGCCGTGGAGGAGCAGGCGGAGGCGCTGTCCAAGCAGTTGGGCGACGAGTCGACGGACGCGGCGGCGGTGGCGACGGCCGCCCACCTGGAGCGCAAGCTCACCGGGCTGCGGCGGGCCCTGGACGCCCTGGAGCCGGGCACGTCCGGAGGCCAGGCCGCCGTCAACTGACGCCGCGGCCGGCGCCCGGATCACCGATCACGTCCCGGTACGGCGGCTGCGGCCGCCTGTGAGGCCGCCCGTGAGGAACGGTCAGGCACCGTACCGGAACCGTCAGTTCCGCCTCCGCTCGGGCGCGACACGAACGGGTGAAGCGGTGGGCACACGTGTCGACCGCCGTCTCCCCCGGTAACCTCACACCCATGGCCTCACGTCCCTCCGCAGCCAAGAAGCAGCCCGCGAAGAAGGCGGCCGCTCCCGCGAAGGGTCCCGCCAAGAAGGCCGCCGCGAAGAAGGCACCCGCGAAAAAGGCGCCCGCCAAGAAGGCCGCGGCGAAGAAGCCCGCGCCCAAACCGGCTCCGAATCCCACCGGAGGCGTCTACCGGCTGGTGCGCGCGCTCTGGCTGGGCCTCGCGCACGGCGTCGGCGCCGTCTTCCGCGGCATAGGGCAGGGCGCCAAGAACCTCGACCCGGCCCACCGCAAGGACGGCGTCGCCCTGCTGCTGCTCGGCATCGCGCTGATCGTCGCCGCGGGCACCTGGGCCGACCTCAAGGGCCCCGTCGGCGACCTCGTCGAGATCCTCGTGACCGGCGCCTTCGGCCGGCTCGACCTGCTCGTGCCGCTCCTGCTCGGCGCCATCGCCGTACGCCTGATCCGGCACCCCGAGAAGCCCGAGGCCAACGGGCGGATCGTGATCGGTCTGTCCGCGCTCGTCGTCGGCGTGCTCGGCCAGGTGCACATCGCCTGCGGCTCACCGGCACGCAGCGACGGCATGCAGGCCATAAGGGACGCCGGTGGGCTGATCGGCTGGGGCGCGGCGACCCCGCTGTCGGCCACGATGACCGACGTGCTGGCCGTGCCGCTGCTCGTGCTGCTCACGGTCTTCGGCCTCCTCGTTGTCACCGCCACCCCGGTCAACGCGATTCCGCAGCGGCTGCGGCAGCTCGGGGTGCGGCTCGGCGTCGTCCACGACCCGGAGGCGGACGAGTACACCGAGGACGACGAGCGCTACGACGAGCAGTGGCGCGAGGCACTGCCCGCCCGGTCCCGCAAGCGCGCCCAACCGGCCGCCGAGCCGTACGACCCCGACGCGGCCGAGCAGGAGGCGCTCAGCCGGCGCCGCGGCAGGCCCCGGCGGTCCGCCGTGCCCCAGCCCGAGATGAACCGGCCGATGGACGCCGTGGACGTCGCCGCCGCCGCGGCCGCCGCGCTCGACGGCGCCGTCCTGCACGGAATGCCGCCCTCGCCGCTGGTCGCCGACCTCACCCAGGGCGTGAGCACGGGGGAGCGCGAGTCCACGACCCCGACGCCCACGCCCGTGCCGGCGGCGCGGCCGCAGCCGGGGAAGCTCAAGAAGGACGCCGCCAAGGCGCCCGCGGAGGAACCGGCGAGCGGTGGCGTCCCGGACCTGACGAAGACGCCGCTGCCCAAGGAGCGGGACCTGCCGCCGCGCGCCGAGCAGCTCCAGCTCTCCGGCGACATCACCTACTCCCTGCCGTCGCTCGACTCCCTCACGCGCGGCGGGCCCGGCAAGGCGCGCAGTGCTGCCAACGACGCCATAGTCGACTCGCTGACCACCGTCTTCACCGAGTTCAAGGTCGACGCCCGCGTCACCGGCTTCACCCGCGGCCCGACGGTCACGCGCTACGAGGTCGAGCTGGGGCCGGCCGTGAAGGTCGAGCGGATCACCGCGCTGACCAAGAACATCGCGTACGCCGTCGCCAGCCCCGACGTGCGGATCATCAGCCCGATCCCCGGCAAGTCCGCGGTGGGCATCGAGATCCCCAACACCGACCGGGAAATGGTCAACCTCGGCGACGTGCTGCGCCTCGCCGAGTCCGCCGAGGACGACGACCCGATGCTGGTCGCCTTCGGCAAGGACGTCGAGGGCGGCTACGTCATGCACTCGCTGGCGAAGATGCCGCACATGCTGGTCGCCGGCGCCACCGGCTCCGGCAAGTCGTCCTGCATCAACTGCCTGATCACCTCGATCATGATGCGGGCGACCCCCGAGGACGTCCGGATGATCCTGGTCGACCCCAAGCGCGTCGAGCTGACCGCGTACGAGGGCATCCCGCACCTCATCACGCCGATCATCACCAACCCGAAGCGGGCCGCCGAGGCGCTCCAGTGGGTCGTGCGCGAGATGGACCTGCGCTACGACGACCTCGCCGCCTACGGCTACCGGCACATCGACGACTTCAACCGCGCGGTGCGCGAGGGCAAGGTCAAGCCCCCCGAGGGCAGCGAGCGCGAACTCCAGCCGTACCCGTACCTGCTGGTGATCGTGGACGAGCTGGCCGACCTGATGATGGTCGCGCCGCGCGACGTCGAGGACGCGATCGTCAGGATCACGCAGCTCGCGCGCGCGGCCGGCATCCACCTGGTGCTCGCCACCCAGCGGCCCTCCGTGGACGTCGTCACCGGTCTCATCAAGGCCAACGTGCCCTCGCGCCTAGCCTTCGCCACCTCCTCGCTGGCCGACTCCCGGGTCATCCTGGACCAGCCCGGCGCCGAGAAGCTGATCGGCAAGGGCGACGGTCTCTTCCTGCCGATGGGCGCGAACAAGCCGACCCGTATGCAGGGCGCGTTCGTGACCGAGGAGGAGGTCGCGGCCGTCGTCCAGCACTGCAAGGACCAGATGGCGCCGGTCTTCCGGGACGACGTCACCGTCGGCACCAAGCAGAAGAAGGAGATCGACGAGGACATCGGCGACGACCTCGACCTGCTGTGCCAGGCCGCCGAGCTGGTCGTCTCCACGCAGTTCGGGTCGACGTCGATGCTCCAGCGCAAGCTGCGCGTCGGCTTCGCCAAGGCCGGGCGGCTGATGGACCTGATGGAGTCGCGGAGCATCGTCGGACCGAGCGAGGGTTCGAAGGCTCGTGACGTTCTTGTGAAGCCTGACGAGCTGGACGGCGTGCTCGCGGTGATCCGGGGGGAGTCTGAAGGCTAGGGAACGGGTAGGCGATGGGTTCCGCCGGAGTTCCCGCGGCATTCCTCCGGCGGAGGGTCGCGGCGGCCGGGCGGCCGATCGTGACTCACCCGTTAGGGATCATTGAGCAACCGTTTCCCCATGCCCTACGTCAAGTTGAGGGAAGTGACAAACAGGTAGTCCACCATCGGGGTGCCGGGCCATTCCGATGGCGTAAAGGTCGTACCGCCCGGTTGCCCCACCCCTTGGCACCCCTCCTAGACTGAACGCCCAGCACAGGCGGCTAAAACGCTCGAAAGGCGCCCCCGTGTCCAACGGCAACTCTCCCGAAGACGAGCGTCCGATCGAAGACGTGTCCCACGACGCCCCTGAAGACGTTTCCGAGGAAGCCCGACCCTCCGTCGGCCGTGCCCTGCAGCAGGCACGGATCGCCGCCGGGTTGACCGTCGACGACATCACCACCGCCACCCGGGTCCGCATCGCCATCGTGCACGCCATCGAGGCGGACGACTTCGCGCCCTGCGGCGGCGACGTCTACGCGCGCGGTCACATCCGCACCCTCGCCAAGGCCGTCGGGCTCGACCCGGCCGAACTGCTCGCGCGGTTCGAGGCCCAGCACGGCGGGCGTCCGGAGCCGACCGTCACCGCGCCCCTGTTCGAGGCGGAGCGCATCCGTCCCGAGCGGCGCGGACCCAACTGGACCGCCGCCATGGTCGCCGCCATCGTCGCCGTGATCGGCTTCGTGGGCTTCACCTTCGTCAAGGGCGGCGACGACGGCGGCAACGAGGCGAGTGTCGCCGAGGGGGCCCAGCCCTCGTCCGGCGAGTCCGCCTCGCCGAGCGCCAAGCCCAAGAAGCCCGCCGACCCCAAGCCGGAACCGAGCGACAGCGCCATCGCCGCCGCACCGGCGGACAAGGTGACCGTCAAGGTCAGCGCCACCGACGGGCGCAGCTGGATCTCGGCCAAGGACCACAACGGCCGCCTGCTCTTCGACGGACTGCTCGCCCAGGGCGACTCCAAGACCTTCCAGGACAACGAGAAGGTCAACCTCGTCCTCGGTGACGCCGGCGCCATAGAGCTCTACGTCAACGGCAAGAAGATCGAGGACGACTTCCAGCCCGGCGCCGTCGAGCGGCTGACGTACACGAAGGGCGATCCGCAGGTCGGATAGCGGATCGGGCGAGTGCTCCGGCACGGGGCCGGCCGGGAACGGCCAACCCCGTCGACGTGGGCTGTCCGCGGGACGAAGTAGTCTTGAGCCCATGCCTGAAAGCCGCACCGTCGCACTCGTCACCCTTGGCTGCGCCCGTAACGAGGTGGACTCGGAGGAGCTCGCAGGCCGTCTGGAGGCGGACGGCTGGAAGCTCGTCGACGACGCCGAGGAAGCGGACGTCGCCGTCGTGAACACGTGCGGCTTCGTCGAGGCCGCCAAGAAGGACTCCGTCGACGCCCTCCTGGAGGCCAACGACCTCAAGGGCCACGGAAGAACGCAGGCCGTCGTGGCCGTGGGCTGCATGGCCGAGCGGTACGGCAAGGAACTGGCCGACGCCCTCCCGGAGGCCGACGGCGTCCTCGGCTTCGACGACTACGCCGACATCTCCGACCGCCTGCAGACCATCCTGAACGGCGGCATCCACGCCGCCCACACCCCGCGCGACCGGCGCAAGCTGCTGCCGATCAGCCCCGCCGAGCGGCAGGAGGCCGGCGCCTCCGTCGCCCTGCCGGGACACGGTCCGACCGACCTCCCCGAGGGCGTCGCCCCCGCCTCCGGGCCCCGCGCGCCCCTGCGCCGCCGCCTGGACGGCTCCCCGGTCGCCTCGGTGAAGCTGGCCTCCGGCTGCGACCGGCGCTGCTCCTTCTGCGCCATCCCGTCCTTCCGCGGCTCCTTCATCTCGCGCCGCCCCAGCGACGTGCTCAACGAGACGCGGTGGCTGGCCGAGCAGGGCGTCAAGGAGATCATGCTGGTCTCCGAGAACAACACCTCGTACGGCAAGGACCTCGGCGACATCCGCCTCCTCGAGTCGCTGCTGCCGAACCTGGCCGAGGTCGACGGCATCGAGCGGGTGCGGGTGAGCTATCTGCAGCCCGCCGAGATGCGCCCCGGGCTGATCGACGTGCTGACCTCCACCGAGAAGGTCGTGCCCTACT
This sequence comes from Streptomyces sp. KPB2, assembly GCF_003950055.1. Lineage (NCBI taxonomy): Bacteria > Bacillati > Actinomycetota > Actinomycetes > Kitasatosporales > Streptomycetaceae > Streptomyces > Streptomyces sp. KPB2. Next base: position 2,183,239 of record NZ_CP034353.1, on the reverse strand, counting down.
TCGACCTCTCCTTCCAGCACTCCGCCCCGAACGTGCTGCGCGCGATGCGCCGCTTCGGCGACACCGACCGCTTCCTGGAGCTCCTCGACACCATCCGGAGCAAGGCCCCCGAGGCCGGTGTCCGCTCCAACTTCATCGTCGGCTTCCCCGGCGAGTCCGAGGCCGACCTCGCCGAGCTGGAGCGCTTCCTGAACCACGCCCGGCTGGACGCCATCGGCGTCTTCGGCTACTCCGACGAGGAGGGCACCGAGGCGGCGACCTACGGCGACAAGCTGGACGAGGACGTAGTCGCCGAGCGGCTGGCACGGGTCTCCCGCCTGGCCGAGGAACTGGTCTCGCAGCGCGCCGACGAGCGCGTCGGCGCGACCGTGTGGGTACTCGTCGAGTCCGTGGACCCCGCCGACGAGGGCGACGGCGTCCGCGGCCGCGCGGAGCACCAGGCGCCCGAGACGGACGGCCAGGTGCTGCTCACGAGCGGCGAAGGCCTGAGTGTCGGTCGTATGGTCGACGCGAAGGTGGTCGGTACGGAGGGTGTCGACCTGGTGGCCGAGCCGCTGCAGGGCTCGCCCGAGTGGAGTGAGGAGGCCGGCAGATGAGCGGAGTCCCGGCGTCCGCGGCGGGCGGCTCCTCCAGTGCGGCGCGCAGGACCGGGCCGCGCGGCACCGCGGGTCCGGCGCACGGACCGGCCGAGCGTACGACTCCGAGGGGTGCTGCCGTGGAACGGGACGCGGCGGAACGGGGCACGGCCGAGCGGGGCGCGACCGAGGGCGGTGCCGGCGGGCGCGGCGGCAAGATCGCGGCCGCCGCCGTCAACCAGGCGAGCCTGTGGAACGTCGCCAATCTGCTGACGATGTTCCGGCTGCTCCTCGTGCCGGTCTTCGTGGTGCTGATGCTCGGCAACGGCGGATACGACCCGGCCTGGCGCTCCTTCGCCTGGGCCGCCTTCGCCGTCGCCATGTTCACCGACCTCTTCGACGGGCATCTGGCGCGCACCTACAACCTCGTCACCGACTTCGGCAAGATCGCCGACCCCATCGCCGACAAGGCGATCATGGGGGCGGCGCTCATCTGCCTGTCCGCGCTGGGCGACCTGCCGTGGTGGGTGACGGCCGTCATCCTCGGCCGGGAACTCGGGATCACCGTCCTGCGTTTCGTGGTCATCCGGTACGGCGTCATCCCCGCCAGCCGGGGCGGCAAGCTGAAGACGCTCACCCAGGGCATCGCCGTCGGCATGTACGTCCTGGCGCTGACGGGGCCGCTGGCCACCCTGAGGTTCTGGGTGATGGCCGCGGCGGTCGTCCTGACCGTGGCGACCGGCCTGGACTATGTGAAGCAGGCCATTGTGCTGCGCCGCCGGGGAATCGCCGAACGCAGAGCGGCGTTGAAGGATGCGTCGAAGGAGTCGGAAGCTTGAGTTCCACGGCCGCCGACGTGGTGCGACTACTCACCGTCAGGGGCGAGACCCTGGCGGTCGCCGAGTCACTGACCGGCGGGATGGTCGCGGCCGCGCTCACCGCGGTCCCCGGTGCCTCCAAGGCCTTCCGGGGCTCCGTCACCGCGTACGCGACGGAGCTGAAGCGGGAAGTGCTCGGTGTCGACGGCGAGCTGCTCGCGGCACGCGGAGCGGTGGACCCGCAGGTCGCCGCCCAGATGGCGGCAGGCGTACGTACGAACCTGGGCGCCGACTGGGGCATCGCGACGACGGGTGTCGCAGGCCCGGACCCGCAGGACGGACAGCCCGTGGGGACGGTCTTCGTGGCCGTGGACGGGCCCCTGGGGGCCCGCCGGGGTCGCGCCGATGGCGGAAAAGTGGAGGCGCTGCGGTTGAACGGCGACCGCGCGGAAATTCGTATGGAGAGTGTACGGAGCGTACTCGCACTTCTTTTGAGGGAGCTTGCGAGCGAACAGACCGGGAATGAGCGGGCACAGGATACGGAACGGAACGGGGGGTTTTGATGTTTGCAGCCCTGAGTGAACACGACATCGCTCCCCGCACGGCCGCGGCGCGAGGCGGTACGGTGGGGCGTGAAGGATGCGGTTACACGGTCCGAGGAGGGAGCCACCGATGATTCTGCTCCGTCGCCTGCTGGGTGACGTGCTGCGTCGGCAGCGCCAACGCCAGGGCCGTACTCTGCGCGAAGTCTCCTCGTCCGCCCGAGTCTCACTCGGCTATCTCTCCGAGGTGGAGCGGGGGCAGAAGGAGGCTTCTTCCGAACTGCTCTCCGCCATCTGCGACGCGCTGGACGTACGGATGTCCGAGCTCATGCGGGAAGTGAGCGACGAGCTCGCCCTCGCCGAGCTGGCCCAGTCCGCTGCGGCCACCCCCAGCGAGACCGTTCCGGCACCGGTGCGTCCGATGCTGGGTTCCGTCTCGGTGACCGGTGTGCCACCGGAACGGGTGACCATCAAGGCGCCCGCCGAGGCAGTGGACGTCGTCGCCGCCTAGGCGCCCGAGAACGTGTGCGTGTGAGGCCCCGGCCCGGGGTCGCTCCGGTGAGCCGGAGCGACGCGGTCGGGGTTTTCGCGTGCCCGGGGGCGTCCCACGCGAGGTCGTGAGAGCCGTCGGCGGCGCCGGCGCCGGTTTGCCGGTGCGGGTCGGTGCGGTCATCGTGGAGGAGATGGCCGGGGGGCGAACCGACGGAGGCGTGCATGTACGTCGTCAAGAGCCCGTTGTCCGACGCGGACCTGAAGACCGTCTCCGAGGCGCTGCAGGGCGCCCTCGTCGACCTGGTCGACCTGGCCCTGGTGGCGAAGCAGATCCACTGGAACGTGGTCGGCCCGCGCTTCCGCTCCGTCCACCTCCAGCTGGACGAACTCGTCGGCACCGCCCGCACGCACTCGGACACCGTGGCGGAGCGTGCCTCGGCGCTCGGCGTCTCCCCGGACGGGCGGGCCGCGACCGTCGCCGTGGGCAGCGGGATCGACGTGACGCCCGAGGGCTGGGTCGACGACACCGCCGCCGTACAGACCATCGTGGACGCGCTGGGCGCGGTGATCGGGCGGATGCGCGAACGGATCGCGGCGAGTGGCGAGCCCGACCCCGTGAGCCAGGACATCTTCATCCAGATCACGGCCGATCTCGAGAAGCAGCACTGGATGTTCCAGGCCGGAAACGGATGACGCGGGATGGCGGCGGCGCGCACGGCCCGCCGGACGGCCGCGCTGGGCCTCTGTGCGCTGTGGTGGTGGGCGGTGCTGCGGCTGGCGCTGGAGCCCGGTGCCGGGGTGCTGGAAGGGGCCGTCGCGGTCGGCGGCTGGGGGCTGAGCGTGCTTCCGGTGCACTGTGTGCCGCGGCGCCGGGCCGTGGGGGCCCTGGGACCGGGGCGGTGGCGGCGGGCTCTGCGGCGGGCCGTGACGCGAGGGCCTGACCCGGCGCCCGACCCGACCCGGCCCGGCGGCGCGGGCCTTTACGGCGGACGCCCCGGGGAGTAACGTACAACCAAATGGTTGTAGATGAAGGGATCGAGGAAGCGGAAGCGGGCACGGACCGCCTGTTCCAGGCGCTGGCCGACACGACCCGCCGCGACATCCTGCGCCGCTGTGCGCGGGACGACCTGTCGGTGTCACGACTGGCCGACGCCTACCCGATGAGCTTCGCCGCCGTGCAGAAGCACGTCGCGGTACTGGAACGGGCCGGCCTGGTGGCCAAGGAACGCCGCGGACGGGAACAGATCGTGCGGGCCGAGCCCGACGCCCTGGACCGGGCCAGGCGAGCCCTGGACGGACTCGAGGCCGCATGGCGCGGACGTGTGGAGCGCATGTCCGGCCTGCTCGCCGAGGCGCCGGAAACCGAACCCGAAGCACAGCAACCGACGGAAGGACAGAGCCGATGAGTGTCACCAGCCTGGACAAGGATCCGGACAACCTGACCCTCACCCTGGTCGCCGACTTCGCCGCCCCCGCGGAACGGGTGTGGCAGCTGTGGGCCGACCCCCGGCAGCTGGAACGCTGGTGGGGACCGCCGTCCCACCCGGCGACGGTGGAGGAGCACGACCTGACCCCCGGCGGGGACGTCACGTACTTCATGACCGGCCCGGAGGGCGAGAAGTACCGCGGCTGGTGGCGGGTGGCCACGGTCGACGCACCACGGTCGCTGGAGTTCACCGACGGGTTCGCCGACGAGGACGGGGTGCCGAACGCCGCGATGCCGACGACCGCGAACCGCGTGACGCTCACCGAGCGCGACGGCGGCACCCGCATGGAGATGCGGGCGGTCTTCGACACCCGGGAGCAGATGGACCAGCTCATGACGATGGGCATGGACGAGGGCATGCGCGAGGCGGCCGGCCAGATGGACGCCATCCTCGCCGCCGGCTGAGCCGTCCCACGGCTCCCACGGCTGGCTCCCACGGCTTCCCGGCGGTTCCTCAGCGGCTTCCGCGGTGGGCCGACCGGTGTCGTGTTCGTGCGCCCCCGGGGCCGCCCGGGCGGGGCGCGGGTCCTGCCTGGCAGGTCGGGCACCAGTACGTGGGGCGCTCGCGGGAGCCGTCGCCCTGGTCGGCCACCCGGACCGACGTGCCGCAGCGCAGACACGGGCGGGGCGCGCGGCCGTACACGAACAGGTTGTGGCCGCGCAGGCCCGTCGTCCGGCGGACCGGGCGGTCGCGGTTGGCCTCCAGGAGTTCCCGCGCGAGCGCGGGGAGCCGCGCGGCGCGGTCGGCGGGCAGGTCCCCGACCGGCAGCCAGGGGGTGACGCCGAGGAGGAAGCAGAGCTCGGACTTGTAGACGTTGCCGATGCCGGCCAGATTGCGCTGGTCGAGCAGGGCCTCACCGATCGGCCGCGCCGGGTCCGCCCGCAGGTTGTCCAGCGCCCGCGCCGGGTCCCAGTCGGGGCCGAGCAGATCGGGGCCGAGATGGCCGACGGCGCGCTGCTCGTCGGCGGTGCGCAGGATCTCCAGCACCGGGAGGCGGTAGCCGACGGCCGTGCGGTCGGCGGTGGCGAGGACGACCCTGATCTGGTGCGCGGGTCCGCCGCTCCAGCGCTGACCGGACGCGAACACCTTCCAGGAACCGTCCATGCGCAGGTGCGAGTGCACCGTCAGACCGCCCTCGACACGGGCGAGCAGGTGCTTGCCGCGCGGGGTGACGTCCAGGACGGTGCGGCCGGTCAGATCGACCGTGGCGTACCGGGGGACGCGGAAGTCGCTGCGGGTCAGCACCTTGCCCGCGAGGGCGTCGTGGAGCCGTCGCGCGGCCTGTAGGACCGTGTCGCCTTCGGGCATGGTTCAAGGGTGACAGGGTCACGCCCTGATGCGCAGACCGCGTGGAGTGGCGACGAAGCCCGCTCCCTCCAGCAGCGGTCCGAAGGGGGAGGTCAGGGCCGCCGCGCCGTTGACCCGTTCCACCGTGACCGTGCCGAGCGAACCGGCGCGTGCGGCCTCCGCGAGGGCCTGCGCCGCGGCTCGCAGCCCCGGATCCTCGGTGGGCAGCCGATCGGGGTCGGAGGGCCACAGCAGGAGGGTCTTGCCGCCGCGTTCCACGTAGAGCGCGGGCTCGCCCCCGACGAGGACCACCAGGGAGCCCGCCTTGCGGCCGGGCTTGTGCGTGGCACCGGCAGGCGGCTCGGGCCAGCCGAGCGCCGCGCCGTAGGCGTTCGCCGGGTCGGCGGCGGCCAGGACGACGGCCCGGGGCCCGGCGGGGGTGCGATCGCGCCGGCCGGGGAGTCCGGTGTCGTACGGGCCGCGCGAGCCCCCGTAGCCGCCGTGACCGTGCCCGCCGCCGCGGGGACCGCCGGCGCCCGGCTCGGCGTAGTCGCGCGGCGAGATGTAGTCGCCCCGGGACGGTGAACGGCCCAGGCCGTCGGGGTCGGCGAAGACGTCGTCGAAGTCGTCCGGGGGCCCGGCCGGGGCCGGGCGGCCCCCTGGACCTTCCCGGCGATCGGGGACGGAGCCGCCGGCGGGGTCCGGGGCGCCGGGGCCGCCGCCGGACGCGGAGTCGCGGAAGTCGCCGGAATCGCCGACGTGGCCGGAGTCCCCGAAGGGGGCGGAGGGGTCGAAGGGGTCGGAGGGGGCGAAGGGGGAACCGGCGACCGGTCCGGCGGGGCCCCCGGAGGGGTGGCCGGGGCCGAAGGCGCCGCCCGTGGAGTCCGCCGGAGGGGGCGAGTCGTCACCGCGCTCTCGGGCGTTCGCCACCGCACGCAACCGGTCCACGGCCCCCTCCATGGCGAACTGCGCCGCGCCCAGCCCCTCCACGACATAGCCGCGCCGGGCCTGCCCGCTCTCCTCGAAGGCGGCCAGGATCCGGTACACCGCCGAGAAGCCGCCCTCCACGCCCTCCGCGGCGACGGCGCCACGGGTGACCACGCCGTGCCGGTCGAGCAGGGTGCGGGCCAGGGCATGGGCCCGCACCGTCCCGTCCGCCTCGCGCTCCGGGAGCAGCGACCAGCGGCCCGCGACCGTCGGCGGGCCGGTGCGGGACGCCGGGCGGGCGGCGGCGGTGAGCGAGCCGTACCGCCCCCGGGGCACCGCGCGCTTGGCGCGGTGGGCGGTGGAGCCGGCGGTGCGCCCGGAGCCCAGCAGGGAGCGCAGGGGCGCCAGCGTGTCGTTGGTCAGCCGTCCGGACCAGGCCAGGTCCCACAGCGCGTCGGCCAACTGCGGATCGGTGGCCTCGGGGTGGGTGGTGGCGCGGACCTGGTCGGCGATCTGCCGGAAGAACAGGCCGTACCCGCCCGAGAGGATGCTCAGGACGGACTCGTGCAGGGCGGTCGTCTCCAGCGGGTGCGGGGGCGGCAGGAGCAGCGGGGCCGCGTCCGCGAGGTAGAGGGAGACCCAGCCGTCCTTGCCGGGCAGGGAACCCGCCCCCGCCCACACCACCTCACCGGCGGCCGTCAGCTCGTCCAGCATCGCCGGGTTGTAGTTCGCCACCCGGGAGGGCAGGACCAGCTTCTCCAGCGCGGACGCGGGCACGGAGGCGCCCTGCAGCTGCTCGACGGCGCGGACCAGCCCGTCGATGCCGCGCAGCGTGTGTCCCTTGCCGATGTGCTGCCACTGGGGGAGGAACTGGCCCAGCGCGGCCGGCGCCACCGGCTCCAGCTCGTGCCGGAGCGCGGCCAGGGAACGACGGCGCAGCCTGCGCAGCACGGTCGCGTCGCACCACTCCTGGCCGATGCCGGCCGGATGGAACTCGCCCTGCACCACCCGGCCCGTCCCGGCGAGCCGCTGGAGGGCGCCCTCGGTGACCGCCACGCCCAGACCGAAGCGGGCCGCCGCGGTGACCGACGTGAAGGGGCCGTGGGTGCGGGCGTGCCGGGCCAGGAGGTCGCCGAGCGGGTCCTTGACCGGTTCCGTGAAGGCCTCCGGCACACCGACGGGCAGCGCGGTGCCCAGCGCGTCGCGCAGCCGGCCCGCGTCCTCGATCGCCGCCCAGTGGTCGGCGCCGGCGATCCGCACCCTGATCGCGCGGCGGGCCGCGGCCAGCTCGAGCGCCCACTGCGGCTCGGCGCCACGCTCGGCCAGCTCGGTGTCCGTCAGCGGGCCGAGCACCCGCAGCAGGTCGGCGACGCCCTCGGAGTCCTTGACGCGGCGGTCCTCGGTGAGCCACTGCAGCTCGCGCTCCAGCTCGGTGAGCACCTCGGCGTCGAGCAGCTCGCGCAGCTCCGCCTGGCCCAGCAGCTCGGCCAGCAGCCGCGAGTCCAGGGACAGGGCGGCGGCCCGGCGCTCGGCGAGCGGCGAGTCGCCCTCGTACAGGAACTGGGCGACGTAGCCGAAGAGCAGGGAACGGGCGAACGGGGACGGCTCCGGGGTGGTGACCTCGACCAGGCGGACCTTGCGGGCCTCCACGTCGCCCATCAGCTCGACCAGGCCGGGGACGTCGAAGACGTCCTGGAGGCACTCGCGGACCGCCTCCAGGACGATCGGGAACGAGCCGTACTCGCTCGCCACCTCCAGTAGCTGCGCCGCCCGCTGCCGCTGCTGCCACAGCGGGGTGCGCCTGCCGGGGCTGCGGCGCGGCAGCAGCAGCGCGCGGGCGGCACACTCGCGGAACCTGGAGGCGAACAGCGCCGAGCCGCCCACCTGGTCGGTGACGACCCGGTCGACCTCGCCCTTGTCGAAGACGACGTCGGCGGCGCCGACGGGTGCCTTCTCGGCGTCGTACTCCAGGCCCGGCTTCGCGGGGTCCTGGTCGAGGAAGTCCAGGCCCATGAGGTCGGCGTCCGGCAGGCGCAGCACGATGCCGTCGTCGGCGTGCATGACCTGGGCGTCCATGCCGTACCGCTCGGTCAGCCGGGCGCCCAGGGCGAGGGCCCAGGGAGCGTGGACCTGGGCGCCGAAGGGGGAGTGGACGACGACCCGCCAGTCGCCCAGCTCGTCCCGGAAGCGCTCGACGACGATGGTGCGGTCGTCGGGGACGTGGCCGCAGGCCTCGCGCTGCTCGTCGAGGTACGCCAGCACGTTGTCCGCGGCCCAGGCGTCCAGACCCGCGGTGACCAGACGCAGCCGGGCGTCCTCCACGGAGAGGGAACCGACCTCGCGCAGGAACGCGCCCAGCGCCCGGCCCAGCTCCAGGGGGCGGCCCAGCTGGTCGCCCTTCCAGAACGGCAGCCTGCCCGGCACGCCCGGCGCCGGGGAGACCAGGACCCGGTCGCGCGTGATGTCCTCGATCCGCCAGGAGCTGGTGCCCAGCGTGAAGACGTCGCCCACCCGGGACTCGTACACCATCTCCTCGTCCAGCTCGCCGACCCGGCCGCCGCCCTTCTTCGGATCGGCACCGGCCAGGAAGACCCCGAAGAGCCCGCGGTCCGGGATCGTGCCCCCGGACGTCACCGCGAGCCGCTGCGCCCCCGGGCGGCCGGTGACCGTGCCGGCGATCCGGTCCCACACCACGCGCGGACGCAGCTCGGCGAAGGCGTCGGAGGGATAGCGGCCCGCGAGCATGTCCAGGACCGCGGTGAAGGCCGACTCCGGGAGGGAGGCGAACGGGGCGGCACGGCGGACGGTGGCCAGGAGGTCGTCGACCTGCCAGGTGTCCAGCGCGGTCATCGCCACCAGCTGCTGGGCCAGCACGTCCAGTGGGTTGGCGGGGATCCGCAGGGCCTCGATGGCGCCGCTGCGCATCCGCTCGGTGACCACGGCCGACTGCACCAGGTCGCCGCGGTACTTCGGGAAGACCACGCCCGTGGAGACCGCGCCGACCTGGTGCCCCGCGCGGCCGACGCGCTGGAGGCCGGAGGCGACCGAGGGCGGCGACTCCACCTGGACGACCAGATCGACGGCGCCCATGTCGATGCCCAGCTCCAGACTGGAGGTGGCGACGACGGCGGGCAGGCGGCCCGCCTTCAGGTCCTCCTCGACGAGGGCGCGCTGCTCCTTGGAGACCGAGCCGTGGTGGGCGCGGGCGATCACGGGCGGTGCTCCCTGGGCGGCACCGGAACCGCCCATCAGCTCGGCGGGGGAGTGGTGCTCGTCCAGGGGCTCGCCGGTGGCCCGCTCGTACGCGATCTCGTTGAGCCGGTTGCACAGGCGCTCGGCCAGCCGCCGGGAGTTGGCGAAGACGATCGTGGAGCGGTGCGACTGGACCAGGTCGGTGATCCGCTCCTCGACGTGCGGCCAGATCGACGGGCGCTCCGCGCCCTCGTTGCCGTCGGCGACCGGGGAGCCGCCCAGCTCGCCGAGGTCCTCGACCGGGACGACGACGGACAGGTCGAACTCCTTGCCCGACTCCGGCTGCACGATCTCGACCCGGCCGCGCGGGGCGAGGAACCGCGCGACCTCGTCCACCGGGCGGACCGTCGCCGACAGACCGATGCGCCGGGCCGGCTTCGGCAGCAGCTCGTCCAGCCGCTCCAGGGTGAGCGCGAGATGGGCGCCGCGCTTGGTGCCCGCGACCGCGTGGACCTCGTCCAGGATCACCGTTTCGATGCCGGTCAGCGCCTCGCGCGTGGCCGACGTCAGCATCAGGAACAGGGACTCGGGCGTGGTGATCAGGATGTCCGGCGGCCGGGTGGCCAGGGCGCGGCGCTCGGCGGCCGGAGTGTCGCCGGACCGGATGCCGACCTTGACCTCGGGCTCGGGCAGACCGAGGCGCACGGACTCCTGGCGGATGCCGGTCAGCGGGCTGCGGAGATTGCGCTCGACGTCGACGGCCAGGGCCTTGAGCGGGGAGACGTACAGGACGCGGCAGCGCTTCTTGGGGTCGGCGGGCGGGGGCGTCGAGGTCAGCTGGTCCAGGGCGGCGAGGAAGGCGGCCAGGGTCTTGCCGGACCCCGTGGGGGCGACCACCAGCACGTCCGAGCCCTGCGAGATGGCCTGCCAGGCGCCCGCCTGTGCGGAGGTGGGCGCGGAGAAGGCCCCCGTGAACCAGCCGCGGGTCGCGGGGGAGAAGCCGTCCAGGGCTCGGTGTGCGGAGCTGACCATGGATCCATCGTGCACCCGGCCACTGACAATCGGCCCGCGCCGGGCGTACGGGCGGGGGCGGGGTCGCGGAGCGGCCTGCTCCCGCAACCGGGCGCGGGGCGCCCGACCCACGGCCGGGTCTGGTGCCGGGTGCACCGCGGCCGCCGCTCGGGGCCGGGTGTGGTTGGCGGAGACTGCCGTCGCCCGGGGGCCGGGTGCGGTTGGCGGAGAATGGGGACATGGCGGGATCGGGTGAGCGGGCACGGCACTGGCGTTACGCGGAGCTGCCCGACGTCGACCTGCTCCGTGCCCAGTACATACGGAAGACCTTCGTGCGCCACACGCACGAGCACTTCGTCATCGCCGCCATCGCCGACGGCGTCGAGATCTTCCACCACGGCGGGAGCGACCAGTACGCCGGAGCCGGCTCGCTCGCCCTGGTCAACCCGGACACCCCGCACACCGGACGGGCCGGAGTGCCGGAGGGCTGGCGGTACGGGGCCGTCTACCCGGCGCCCGAGCTGGTGGCCGGGATCGCGGCGGAGACGACGACGCTGCGCGGCACGCCGGGGTTCGTCCGGCCGGTGCTCGACGACCCGTACACCGTCGAGCTGGTGCACCGCGTGCTGCGCGCCGCCGACGACGGGAACGCGCTTGCCGCCGACACCCTGCTGCGCGTGGCCGTGACCCGGCTGCTGCGGCTGAACGGCGGCCCGCTGCCACGGCGCCGGGTGCCCACCGCCGGGGCCGGGACGGCGGCACGCGCGCGTGCCGTGCTGGAGGAACGGATGGCCGACCCGCCGAGCCTTGAGCGCCTCGCCGGGGAGCTGGGGAGCAGCCCGTTCGCGCTGCTGCGGGCGTTCCGGGACGCCTACGGCATGCCGCCCCACACCTGGCTGACGGACGCCCGGGTGCGTCGGGCCCGGCGGCTGCTGGACACCGGGACGTCCCCGGCCGAGGCCGCCGTCGCCGTGGGGTTCACCGACCAGCCGCACCTCAACCGGCACTTCGCGCGCATCGTCGGCGTGCCGCCCGGCGCCTACCAGCGGGAGCGCAAGAACGTACAAGACGCGCGGCGGAAGCCCCTCCTACCGTTCGAGGCGTGACCGAACAGACAGCCCTTCCCGACGCTCCCGACGCGGGTGTCGCCGGCGCCAAGCCGGACACCGCCGTCGTGCGGGACGCCCTCGGGGTCGGAGTCGCCGTCGGACTGTCCGGGTTCGCCTTCGGGGTGACCTCGGCCGGCAGCGGACTCACCCTCGCCCAGACCTGCGCCCTCAGCCTCCTGGTGTTCACCGGGGCGTCCCAGTTCGCGCTCGTCGGCGCGCTCGCGGCCGGTGGCAACCCGCTCACCGCGGCGGCCGGGGCCTTCTTCCTCGGCGTGCGCAACGCGTTCTACGGGCTGCGCCTGTCGCAGTTGCTGGCACTCCCGCGCGCGGTGCGGCCGTTCGCCGCGCAGTGGGTCATCGACGAGACGACCGCCGTGGCCCTCGCACAGCCCACACGGCGCGCCGTACGCATCGGGTTCACCGTCACCGGACTCACCCTGTACGTCCTGTGGAACCTCACCACCCTGCTCGGCGCGCTGGGCGCGGAGGCCATCGGGGACACCGACGCCTGGGGTCTCGACGCGGCCGGCCCCGCGGTCTTCCTCGCGCTGCTCGCGCCGATGCTGAAGGACACCACCGAGCGCACGGTCGCCGCCCTGGCCGTCCTCCTGGGACTCGGTCTGTTGCCCGTGCTGCCCGCCGGCGTGCCCGTCCTGGTGGCGGCGCTGGCGGCGCCCGTCGTCCTCTGGGCGCGGGGACGCCGCGCGCGTGGCGCGGGAAGCGGCGAGGAGGAGGGGAGCGATGAGCGTATGGATCGCGATCGGCGTCACCGCGGTGGGCTGCTACGCCGTCAAGCTTCTCGGGCTGCTGGTGCCCGCGGGCGCCCTGGAACGCCCCCTGGTCCGGCGGCTCGCCGCGCTGCTGCCCGTCGCCCTCCTCGCGGCGCTCACCGCTCAGCAGACCTTCGCCGACGGACAGGCACTCGTGCTGGACGCGCGGGCCGCGGGAGTCGCCGCGGCTGCCGTCGCGCTGCTGCTGCGTGCGCCGTTCCTGCTCGTCGTCGCGGCCGCCGTGGTCGTCACCGCGGGCGTACGGGCCATGGGCGGCTGAGCTGCCCCAGGCTCCAGGCCCCCGGGCAACAGACCCCAGGCCCCAGGCCTCAAGCCCCCGGCCCTAGGCCCCAGGCCCTCGGCCCCAGGCCCTCGGCCCCAGGCCCCTGGCCCGGCAGGTCAGCCGAGGGGGCGGCCGTACGCCCGGAGCGTGCGCAGGGCCTCGATCGTCACCCGGCCGCGGGCCTCAAGCACCGGGGCGGGTGCCCAGCGCGGCCGGCGGGCGGGCCAGCCGCCGTCGTCCTCCTGCTCGGCCGCGAGGAAGTCGAGGGAGCGGGCCATCTCGGCGTCCGTGAACCACGCGCGCGCGAGCGAACGCGGATCCCGCGCGTAGTCGTGCGGGAATCGGTGCCCGCCCGGGGCATGGCCGGGGGAGAGCGGGTACGCGTCGAGATCGTCCGGATCCAGTACGGCGAGGCGCCGCTCGCGCACCAGGCGGCCCAGCCGGTCGGCCGCGGCCTGCGCGCGCGGACGGTCCGGAGCGGTGTCCAGAAAGGCGACGGCGGCCTCGATCTCGTCCGGGCGCGACGACTCCAGTGACTCCGCCGCCTGCCAGCAGAAATCGGTGGCGCGGAACAGCCAGGCGTGCCAGACCTCGTTGCCGTGCAGCAGGCCGACCACCGCACCGGTGGCGAGCAGCTCACCGGGCGGATCGGTCACGACCGGTACGAAGGGCGCGGTCAGCCCCGCCTCCCCGCCCGCCCGCAGCAGCGGCAGGGCACCGTCCGGGGTGGAAACGGAGGTCAGATAGCGGCACACGCGCTCGGCCCGCTGCCCGCCGCAGCGGCCGACGGCGTCCAGGACGCGCAGGGCGCGTGCGGTGTGCAGCGGCTGACTGACCGGACCGCGCAGGTCGGGGTCCAGCGCGTGGCCGTACCCGCCGTCCTCGTTGCGGTAGGCGTCCAGCGCCGTCTCCACCGGGTCGGGGGTCCCACCGCGGAAGTGGTACGCGAACAGCCGCTGCTCCAGCACGCGCGCGTTGAGCCACACGAAGCGCTCCGCGCGCGCGAGCGGTGAAAGTGGGTCCGGGGTGCGGGGGGTCGCGGGTGGCGGGATCGCGGGGAGTGCGGACGCTCCGGTTTCGGCCATGGGACAGACCGTAGGCCGGAAAGCGGTTCCGTCAGGTGGTCCCGGCCCAAGGCCCACTCTCAGGGGCGGGATACTGGTGGCATGCGGTTGACGGTCTTCTGGGAGCGGATGACGGACCACTTCGGTCCGGGCTACGCCGACACCTTCGCGCGCGATCACGTGATGGCGGAGCTGGGCGGACGTACGGTGCACGAGGCGCTGGACGCCGGCTGGGACGCCAAGGACGTGTGGCGGGTGGTGTGCACCGTCATGAACGTGCCGCGGGAGAAGCGGTGAGGGCGCACGAAGATCGCCCGGCGGGGTCTGCCCGCCGGCGGTGTGGGTGAGACTTGCTCCGTGCCCTCCACTGACGAGACCGGGCAGGCGGCCCGGCACGCATCCCCGGCCGGCGCCGTGCCGCCCACCGGGCCCCCGGCCGACGGCGCCCCCGCCGGGCCGGGCGCCCGCATGCCGCGCTGGCTCCCGCGCGCCATGGTGCTGGCTCTGGCGCTCATCGCCGCCTTCCAGCTGGGCAGCTGGGCCTTCCACCAGCTCACCGGGCTGCTGATCAACGTCCTCATCGCGTTCTTCCTGGCCCTGGCCATCGAGCCCGCGGTGAGCTGGATGGCCGGGCGCGGCCTGCGCCGCGGGTTCGCCACCTTCCTCGTCTTCCTCGCCGTGCTGATCGCCGCCGCCGGGTTCGTCACCCTGCTGGGCTCCATGCTCGCCGGCCAGATCGTCAAGATGGTCGAGGAGTTCCCGAACTACCTCGACTCCGTCATCAACTGGATCAACGGCCACTTCCACACCGAGCTGAGACGGGTCGACATCCAGGAGGGCCTGCTCCGCTCCGACTGGCTGCGCAACTACGTGCAGAACAGCGCGACGGGCGTCCTGGACGTGTCGGCCCAGGTCCTCGGCGGCCTCTTCCAGCTGCTGACGGTCGTGCTGTTCTCGTTCTACTTCGCCGCCGACGGCCCCCGGCTGCGGCGCGGGCTCTGCTCCGTGCTGCCGCCCGCCCGCCAGGCCGAGGTCCTGCGCGCGTGGGAGATCGCCGTGGACAAGACCGGCGGCTACCTGTACTCACGCGGGCTGATGGCGCTGATCTCCGGCGTCGCGCACTACATCCTCCTGGAGATCCTCGAGGTGCCCTACGCCCCCGCGCTCGCCGTGTGGGTGGGCCTGGTGTCGCAGTTCATCCCGACCATCGGCACCTATCTCGCGGGCGCCCTGCCCATGCTGATCGCGTTCACGGTCAACCCCTGGTACGCGCTGTGGGTGCTGATCTTCGTGGTGATCTACCAGCAGTTCGAGAACTACATGCTGCAGCCCAAGCTGACGTCCAAGACCGTGGACATCCACCCCGCGGTCGCCTTCGGCTCCGTCATCGCGGGCACCGCCCTGCTCGGTGCCGTCGGCGCGCTGATCGCCATCCCGGCGGTCGCCACGCTGCAGGCGTTCCTCGGGGCGTACGTCAAGCGCTACGACGTCACGGACGATCCACGGGTCCACGGGCGCCGGGTCCGCCGGGTGGGGCCCGCGCGGTCCGCGCGACTGCGCCAGCTGTGGGCCCGGCGCCCGGAGCAGGGACGCCCGGGGGCGGAGGGCTCGCAGGAGAACGGAGACGGCGGGCCCTCGTGAGGGCGGCGGGCCGGCGGGAGCGGGGTCAGCCCTGCGGCTCCTGCGGCTTGGCGTCGATGTCCCGCAGGTCCCGGTCCTTGAGCTCGGTGCGGGTCTCGGTGCGGTGACCGCGGGCGATGTAGTCCCGCACCACCGCCTCGACGGCGTCCTGGGGCGAGCCGATACCGGCCAGAACCATCACTTCCACCACCAGTTCGGCGTCGAGACTGATGTTGACCCTGGCCATGGCGCCCCCTCTTCCGGCTCGTCCCTGCATCCAACCACCCGGCCCGCCGGGCCGGGAGACGTACGCTCGGAAGTGCCGCGTGGTGCGCTTGACACGAAAATCGAACATCCATTCTCATGGAGGCTCGGGCAGGGCTCGTGACGGGTGATTCGAGTGGGTTTGGGTGAGGTTGCACCCGGGTTATCCACAGGCTGGACCCGCATCGGGGCCCATTGTCAGTGGCAGGCATTAGCGTCTTTGACGTGAAGCGATCGAATCAAGCAAACCGGGTGGAACCCATGGCAGGAACCGACCGCGAGAAGGCTCTGGACGCCGCGCTCGCACAGATTGAACGGCAGTTCGGCAAGGGCGCGGTCATGCGCATGGGCGAGCGGTCGATGGAGCCCATCGAGGTCATCTCGACCGGGTCGACCGCGCTCGACGTGGCCCTCGGCGTCGGCGGCATCCCGCGCGGCCGGGTCGTGGAGATCTACGGCCCCGAGTCCTCGGGCAAGACGACCCTGACCCTGCACGCCGTGGCGAACGCGCAGAAGGCCGGCGGTCAGGTCGCGTTCGTGGACGCCGAGCACGCCCTCGACCCCGAGTACGCCAAGAAGCTCGGCGTAGACATCGACAACCTGATCCTCTCCCAGCCGGACAACGGCGAGCAGGCCCTGGAGATCGTGGACATGCTGGTCCGCTCCGGTGCCCTCGACCTCATCGTCATCGACTCCGTCGCCGCGCTCGTCCCGCGCGCGGAGATCGAGGGCGAGATGGGCGACAGCCACGTCGGTCTGCAGGCCCGCCTGATGAGCCAGGCCCTGCGGAAGATCACCAGCGCGCTCAACCAGTCCAAGACCACCGCGATCTTCATCAACCAGCTCCGCGAGAAGATCGGCGTGATGTTCGGCTCCCCGGAGACCACGACCGGTGGCCGGGCGCTGAAGTTCTACGCCTCGGTGCGCATCGACATCCGCCGCATCGAGACGCTGAAGGACGGCACGGAGGCGGTCGGCAACCGCACCCGCTGCAAGGTCGTCAAGAACAAGGTCGCGCCGCCCTTCAAGCAGGCCGAGTTCGACATCCTCTACGGCCAGGGCATCAGCCGCGAGGGTGGCCTGATCGACATGGGCGTCGAGCACGGCTTCGTCCGCAAGGCCGGCGCCTGGTACACGTACGAGGGCGACCAGCTCGGCCAGGGCAAGGAGAACGCGCGCAACTTCCTCAAGGACAACCCCGACCTGGCCAACGAGATCGAGAAGAAGATCAAGGAGAAGCTGGGCGTCGGCGTGCGTCCCGAGGAGCCGGCCACCGAGCCCGGCGCGGACGCCGCCCCCGCCGCCACGGCCGACGCCGCACCCGCGGTGCCCGCGCCCACGACCACCAAGGCCACCAAGTCCAAGGCCGCGGCAGCCAAGAGCTGACCCATGACCCGACGAACCGACTGGGCCGAGTACACCGACGGCTCCGCCGGACCGGGCGACGGCACGTACGGGGCGGCTGCGGCCCCGTACGAGACGGACCCCTTCGCCACGGGCCCCCGCGAGGACGACGAGGCGCGCCACGGTGACGGCGAGGCGCGCCGCGGAGGCGGACGGGGCCGAGGGGCGGGCGGCACGCGCGGACGCCGGCGGCGCGAGCGCGCGGAGCCGTCGGCCGAGGACGGAGGTGCCACTTCCTCGTCGAGGGCCGAGAAGGGGGAGCCTCCGCGGGACCCGGTCGAGCAGGCACGGGCGATCTGCCTGCGCCTGCTCACCGGGACCCCGCGCACCCGCAGACAGCTGGCCGACGCCCTGCGCAAGCGGGAGATCCCCGACGAGGCCGCGGAGGAGGTGCTGTCCAGGTTCGAGGAGGTCGGCCTGATCAACGACGGCGCCTTCGCCGAGGCCTGGGTGGAGTCCCGGCACCACGGCCGCGGGCTGGCCAGGCGCGCCCTCGCCAGAGAGCTGCGCACCAAGGGCGTCGACGCCACCCTCATCGACGCGGCGGTGTCCCAGCTGGACTCCGAGCAGGAGGAGGAGACCGCGCGCGAGCTGGTCGACCGCAAGCTGCGTGCCACCCGGGGCCTCGACCGCGACAAGAGACTGCGCCGCCTCGCCGGGATGCTGGCCCGCAAGGGCTATCCCGAGGGCATGGCCCTGCGGGTGGTCCGCCGGGCGCTGGAGGAGGAGGGCGAGGACACGGAGTACCTCGGCGACGAGGCGTTCTGAGGCGCTGCCCGCCCCGGGACTCGCCGTCTACCGGACCCGCCGACTACCGGGGCCGGACGCCGCCACCGGCAGGCCCGCCGCGCGCCAGGCCTGGAAGCCGCCGATCAGATCGGTGGCCCGGTGCAGCCCCAGACGGTGCAGGGACTCCGCCGCCAGACTGGAGGCGTAGCCCTCGTTGCACACCACGACCACTCGCACGTCGTGGTCCGTCGCCTCGGGGAGACGGTGGCTGCCCTGCGGGTCCAGCCGCCACTCCAGCTCGTTGCGTTCGATCACCAGGGCGCCAGGGATCAGACCGTCCGCCTCGCGCAGAGCCGCGTACCGGATGTCGACCAGCAGCGCGGTGCCGGCCGCCGCGGCATCGTACGCGTCGCGCGGTGCGATCCGCCGGTATCCGGCGCGTACGCGCTCCAGCAGGGCGTCGATCCCGGTGGGCCCGCTCACTGCCAGTCCCCGGGGCGCTCGACCTGCTCCAGGCGCAGGGTCTGCCCGCTGCGGCTGTAGCGGCGGATCTGCGGCAGCGGCGGGTAGTAGGCGTGCACGGAGACCGCGTGGCGGTCGGACGACTCGTTGAGGACCTCGTGCACGTGGTGCCGCCCGAAGGCGCGCCCTTGGCCGGCGGTCAGCCGGCGTTCCCGGTCCACGCCGTCGCTGAGTTCGAGGGTCTTCCAGCCGTCGGTGGGCAGGCGGGCGGCGAGCGCGTTCTCCTTGAGTTCGCCCGCGGCAGTGACGAAGGCGCCCACGGATTCGGCGTGGTCGTGCCAGCCGGTGCCCGTGCCGGGCGGCCAGCCGATCAGCCACGCCTCGCTGCCGCCGGGCCCGGCCAACCGCACCCATGTGCGGCCCTCGGGGTCGAGTGGCAGGGAGGCGACCAGTTCGGCGTCGGCCGCCGCACGCCGGACGAAGTCGAGAAGCTCGGCCTGCGTCGGTGCCGCCGTCGGGGCGGACGGGGCGGCGGAGGCGGGAGAGGGTGAGGAAGAGAGGGAGGGAAGGGACACGGCTACCGTCCTGGGAATTCGCGAGGAAGCGCGCGGCGGCAGGCAGGAGCTGCGCCGGGCGTGAAGAAGAGGGCGATTCAGCAGGACGGACGACACACGCCGCCCGCATAGCGGACGAGGTCCATATGGACCCTCCGCCACAGGCGCACACAGGTGTCGGTCACGATCCGGAGTAGACCACGACGGTGCGGACCGGTCAACTCAGCGTCACCATGCGGACAGTGCCCGCACAGCCGGGGAGCGGAGGCCGGGCCCGGGGGCGGCCGGCCGACGGCCCGCTCAACGGGACCCGGCGGCCGCCCCCGCTCCCTCCTCGGCCTCCGATGTCGCCCCGGCCGTCGCCCCGCCCAGCGCCGCCTCGGCAGCCGAGTAGAGGTCGGCCGGGCGCACCCCGTTCAGCGCTGTGACCAGGTGACCGTCGGGCCGCACCAGCAGCACGGTGTGCGCCGCGGCACCCGGATAGCTCTCGGCGACCAGCAACTCGGCGCGGTGGGGCAGCGCCGTCACCGCGGCCGCCAGTCGGGGCATGACCCCGGCCGTCACCCAGTGCTTGCGCTCCCACACCCCCGTACCCGGCGCGATCAGCACCACCAGCAGCGCCCCGCGCCCCAGCCGGTCACGGAGCCGGACGAACGTGCCGTCCTCCGCCGTGACCCGCACGTCGGTGACGGGCGTCCCCGGCGGTGTGCCGACGGACACCTCCCCGGCGAGGCCCTCGGGCGCCAGCGGCGAGTCGGCGTAGGACCCCGTGGCGCCCAGCGTTCCGCGCCCGAGGTGACCGTCCGTCAGCAGTGCGTCGTTGCCGCGGGCCGCGCCGGGGACGTAGGAGCGCAGTCCGCCGCCACCGCGGAGCAGGGGAATCACCTGGTCGGCGGCGCGCAGTCGTGCGGAGATCGCCGCACGCCGCTCCTTCTGATAGCTGTCGAGCAGCGCCTCGCGAGGCCCGTGGTGCCAGGCCAGGGCCAGCTTCCAGGCGAGGTTGTCGGCGTCGAGGAGTCCCTCTTCGAGACCCTGCGTACCGAGCGCGCCCAGCAGGTGGGCCGCGTCCCCGGCGAGCAGCACGCGGCCCACCCGCCAGCGGCGGGCGAGACGGTGGTGGACCGTGTGGACGCCGGTGTCGAGGAGTTCGTACGCCGGGGTCGCGCCGTCGGCCCACCCGGTGAGGGTCTCGCGCACGCGGTTCACCAGGAGCTCCGGAGTGACGAGGTCCTTGCCGGGCGGCAGCAGCCAGTCCAGGCGCCACACGCCGTCCGGCAGCGGGCGGCCGACCACCTCACCGGCCGACGGCCCGGTCGTCCGCCACGGCGGCATCCGGTGGAGCAGCGCCTCGTCGGGCCACGGGAGTTCGGTGCGCAGCGCGGCGACGGCGTATCGTTCCACCGCCGTACGGCCGGGGAAGCGGATGTCCTGGAGCTTGCGGACGGTGGAGCGGGGGCCGTCGCAACCGACCAGCCAACTGCCGCGCCACCAGGTGCCGGCGGGGCCGCGGGTGTGGGCCGTGACGCCGGAGCGTTCCTGCTCGATGCCGTCCAGGCGGCTGTCCACGGCGACCTTGACGAGCCGTTCGCGGGCGAGTGCCGTGCGCAGGACCCCGGTCAGCTCGTGCTGGGCGATGTGCAGGGGGGCCGGATCGGTGTCGCCGAACACGACCTCGCGCGTCACCTGCTTGCGCCGCATCGACCGCCATCCGGCCCAACGCGAACCCAGCCCCGTCAGCGGTGTGCCGGTCAGCCGCTCGACGAGCGCGACGGCCTCCTCGCGCAGGACGACGGTGCGCGCGGGCCGCGGTTCGTCCTTGCCCGGCCCCTCGTCGAGGACGACGCAGGGCACCTCCTGCCGCGCCAGCGCCAGGGCGAGCGTGAGCCCGACGGGCCCCGCTCCGGTGATGATCACCGGGTCCACGGTGCGGCGCCCCCTGCCCGTGGCGGCGTCCCGGGGGACGTGGGTGAACAGGACGTTTGAGCAGGGTGCACGGTCACAGAACGTATGCAACCTATTGCCGCAGCTTGCGTCAAGCGACGGAGGCCGTGGCGATCACGCCACGGCCTCCGTTGATGGTCATACGAGATGACCGAGTGTCAGGTGTTGCTAGACCTTGCCGACGGTTCCGGCATCGGCGGTCTCGACGTCGTCCGCCCTGAGCACCGCACCGGTCGACTTCTTCGCCCGCCGCAGCCGGCGCTCCAGCCAGCCCGCGAAGCTCGTGAGGGCGAAGTTGAGCGCGATGTAGATCACGGCCACCACGGTGTAGCTGGCGATCACGTTGGCGCCGTAGTAGCCGCTCATGGTGTTGGCCGACGCGAGCAGCTCCGGGAACGTGAGGATCGCGCCGCCGAGCGCGGTGTCCTTGAGGATCACGACGAGCTGGCTGACGATGGCCGGCAGCATCGCGGTGACCGCCTGCGGCAGCAGGATCAGCCGCATGACCTGGCCCTTGCGCAGCCCGATCGCCATGGCGCCCTCGGCCTGGCCCCTGGGGAGGGCGAGGATGCCGGACCGGACGATCTCGGCGAGGACCGAGGCGTTGTACAGCACCAGGCCGGTGACGACGGCGTACAGCGGGCGGTCGTCCGGGCTGACGTTGGTGTACTCCGCGAACAGCGCGAGGCCGAAGATCATCAGGACCAGCACGGGGATGGACCGGAAGAACTCGACCACGACCGCGGCCGGTACCCGGACCCACGCGTGGTCGGAGAGCCGGGCGATGCCCAGTGCCGCGCCGAGGGGCAGGGCGATGACCACCGCGAGCACCGCGGCCTTCAGGGTGTTCTGCAGACCCGGCCAGATGTACGTCGACCACGCCTCGGTGCCGGTGAAGAACGGCTTCCACAGGGCCCACTCCAGCTGACCCTTGTCGTTGAGGGTGCCGAACACCCACCACAGCAGGGCGGCCAGGGCGACCAGGAAGACGACCGTGAAGAGGACGTTGCGACGCTTGGCGCGGGGGCCCTGGGCGTCGTAGAGGACCGAGCTCATCGCTTCACCGCCACCTTCTTGCCCACCCAGCCGAGGATCAGGCCGGTCGGCAGCGTCAACACCACGAACACGAGAGCGATGATCGCGGCGATGAGCAGCAGCTGAGCCTCGTTCTCGATCATCTCCTTCATCAGCAGCGCCGTCTCCGCCACACCGATGGCGGCGGCGACCGTGGTGTTCTTGATCAGGGCGATCAGCACGTTCGCCAGCGGAACGACGGACGAGCGGAACGCCTGCGGCAGAACCACCAGCCGGAGCACCTGGCCGAAGCTCAGACCGAGGGCCCGAGCCGCCTCCGCCTGGCCGACGGGCACCGTGTTGATGCCGGAGCGCAGCGCCTCGCACACGAACGACGACGTGTAGAGGACCAGGCCCAGGACGGCGAGCCGGAAGTTGATCGTCTCGAAGTCATTCCCTCCGCCGAGGGTGACGCCCAACGTCTGGTTCAGTCCCAGCGACGCGAACAGGATGATCACGGTCAGCGGGATGTTCCGGACGATGTTCACGTACGCGGTTCCGAAACCGCGCATCAACGGCACCGGGCCGACCCGCATGGCGGCCAGTATGGTGCCCCAGATCAGGGAGCCGACGGCCGACAGCACAGCGAGCTGCACTGTCGTCCAGAAGGCTCCCAACAGGTCGTACTTGTCGAGAAAGTCGAACACGATCTCCCGCGCTTCCGCGTGTAGGGACGCCCGATCCGGTGCGCCGCCCCTGCCGTGGGGCGGCGCACCCCGTCAGGCCCGGCCTCAGCTCTTGATGTCGCCGATCTTCGGCGCCGGCTCGTTCTTGTAGTTGGCCGGGCCGAAGTTGTCCTTGACGGCCTTGTCCCAGGCGCCGTCGGCGACCATGGCCTCGAGCGCGTCGTTGATCTTGTTCTTGAGGTCGCTGCCCTTCTTGACGCCGATCCCGTAGTTCTCGTTCGTCAGCTTGAAGCCGCCGAGCTTGAACTTGCCCTTGAACTGCGCCTGGGAGGCGTAACCGGCGAGGATCGAGTCGTCCGTGGTCAGCGCGTCGACGGCGCCGTTCTGCAGACCGGGCAGGCAGGCCGAGTACGTCGGGTACGGCTGCAGCTGGGCCTTGGGAGCCAGCTTCTTCTTGATGTTCTGGGCCGAGGTCGAACCGGTGACGGAGCAGAGCTTCGCGTCGTTCAGGTCCTCCGGCGACTTGATCTTGTCGTCGTCGGCGCGGAGCAGCACGTCCTGGTGGGCCAGCAGGTAGGGGCCGGCGAAGTCGACCTTCTCCGAGCGCTCGGGGGTGATCGAGTACGTGGCGGCGATGAAGTCGACGTCACCGCGCTGCAGCATGGTCTCGCGGTCGGCGCTCTTCGACTCCTTCCACTCGATCTGGTCCTCGGTGTAGCCGAGCTTCTTGGCGACGTACGTGGCGACGTCCACGTCGAAGCCCTCGTAGCCGTCCGGGGTCTTCTGGCCGAGGCCGGGCTGGTCGAACTTGATGCCGATGGTGATCTTCTTGTCGCCACCACCGGAGGAACCGCTGTCGCCTCCGTCGTCGCCGCCGCACGCGGTGGCGGTCAGGGCGAGGGCGAGCACGGCGGCCGAGGCGGCGGAGACCTTGCGAAGCTTCATGGGGAACATCCTTTGGCTGTGATCGAGCTGTGATCTGGCTGCGATCGGACGATCAGGCGATCAGGTGCGGCCGTCGGGAGCGGGCCGCCGGCGCGGTCGGCGCAGGGCGCCGGAGCCGCTCCGAAGTCTCAGTGGTGCAGGATCTTCGACAGGAAGTCCTTGGCACGGTCGCTGCGCGGATTGCTGAAGAACTGGTCCGGCGTGGCCTCCTCGACGATGCGGCCGTCGGCCATGAACACCACGCGGTTGGCCGCCGAGCGGGCGAAGCCCATCTCGTGCGTGACCACGATCATGGTCATGCCGTCCTCGGCGAGCTGCTTCATGACCTCGAGGACCTCGTTGATCATCTCGGGGTCGAGGGCCGACGTCGGCTCGTCGAAGAGCATGACCTTCGGGTCCATCGCCAGCGCCCGCGCGATGGCGACACGCTGCTGCTGACCGCCGGAGAGCTGCGCGGGGTACTTGTCCGCCTGGGCGCCCACACCGACCCGGTCGAGCAGGGCGCGGGCCTTCTCCTCGGCCTTCTTGGCCTCGACCTTGCGGACCTTGACCTGGCCCAGGGTCACGTTCTCGAGCACCGTCTTGTGCGCGAAGAGGTTGAAGGACTGGAAGACCATGCCGACGTCGGCGCGCAGCCTGGCCAGTTCCTTGCCCTCGGCCGGCAGCGGGTTGCCGTCGATCGTGATCGAACCGGAGTCGATGGTCTCCAGCCGGTTGATGGTGCGGCACAGAGTGGACTTGCCGGACCCCGAGGGCCCGATGACCACGACGACCTCGCCGCGGTGAATCGTCAGGTCGATGTCCTGGAGCACGTGCAACGCGCCGAAGTGCTTGTTGACACTGTCCAGGACGACCAGTTCGCCGGTCGCAGCCTTGTCTTCCTTGGCCACCGATACTTCGGTCATCGCTCTCGGGCTCCGTCCTCCTGGGTTTCGGAGGACAGTAGTGACCCGGGCCACGCCGCGTCTCTACATCTGAGCGAGATCTGAGCATCACGATCCGGTAGCGATCGGACACGAGTCGTAGCGCTTGTGAGCTGGGCGCATATCGGCCGGATAACTTCGAGCGGCCGCAACCGGCAGCCTCTTGACGCCGTCCCCCTGTATCGGAGTCACTGCACAGGACGCACGCGCGCGTGCCGGTGGTTCCACCCGCCCGCAACCCTTGCCCACCCCGCCCGATTCCTACCCGCGCCGAGCGTACGGCCGATGAACCGAAGGGAGCCCGGATGAGACTGCTGCTCGTCGAGGACGACAACCACGTGGCCGCCGCCCTGTCCGCGATCCTGGCACGGCACGGCTTCGACGTCACCCACGCGCGCAGCGGCGAGGAGGCGCTCCAGGCGCTCGTCCCCGAGGTCGACGGCTTCGGTGTCGTCCTGCTCGACCTGGGCCTGCCCGACCAGGACGGCTACGAGGTGTGCGGCAAGATCCGCAAGCGCACCAGCACCCCGGTCATCATGGTCACCGCGCGCTCGGACGTCCGCTCCCGCATCCACGGCCTCAACCTCGGCGCCGACGACTACGTGGTCAAGCCGTACGACACGGGGGAGCTGCTGGCCCGGATCCACGCCGTCAGCCGGCGCACCGCCCACGAGGACGCCACCGGCAGCACCGAGACCGTCGTGCGCCTCGGGGCCGTGCGCATCGAGCTGCCGACCCGCCAGGTGAGCGTGAACGGGTCGGTGGTCCAGCTCACCCGCAAGGAGTTCGACCTGCTCGCCCTCCTCGCCCAGCGCCCCGGTGTGGTCTTCCGCCGCGAGCAGATCATCAGCGAGGTCTGGCGCACCAGCTGGGAGGGGACCGGGCGCACCCTGGAGGTGCACGTCGCCTCCCTGCGCTCCAAGCTGCACATGCCCGCGCTGATCGAGACCGTCCGCGGCGTCGGCTACCGCCTCGTCGCCCCCACCGCCCAAGGGGCCGGGTGAGCACACGCCTGCTGCCGCTGCTCATCGTCCTGATGGCGGCCGTACTGCTCGCTCTCGGTGTGCCGCTCGGCGTCAGCGTCGCGCGCGCCGAGCAGCAGAAGGTCGTCATCGACCGCATAGACGACACCGCACGCTTCGCCGCGCTCGCCCAGTTCGTCACCGAGGACGGGTCGGGCGGCTCACGCCGGACGGACACGGACGAACGCCTGGCGACCCTGCAGACCGAGCTGACCAGCTACTACGAGGTCTACGGCATCAAGGCGGGCGTCTTCTACCGCAACCACATCCCGATGGCCAACGCGCCCACGACGTGGTTCCTGCCGCAGACCGGCGAGGTGCGCGACTCCTTCGACGAGGCGCTGCTCAGCCGCCGCAGCCACGACCCCGAGCAGGTGTGGCCCTGGCAGGACGGCCGGCTGGTGGTGGCCTCGCCGGTCATCCGGGACGGCGACGTGGTCGCGGTCGTGGTCACCGAGTCGCCGACGGACTCGATGCGGTCGAGCACCCTGCGCGGCTGGCTGGTCATCGGTGCCGGGGAGATCGCCGCGATGCTGCTCGCCGTCGGCGCCGCACTGCGGCTGACCGGCTGGGTGCTCAGGCCGGTACGGGTGCTCGACGCCACCACCCACGACATCGCCACCGGGCGGCTCAAGTCCCGCGTCGCACCGTCCGGGGGACCACCGGAACTGCGCCGCCTGGCGGGGTCCTTCAACGAGATGGCCGACCACGTGGAGGACGTGCTGGAGCAGCAGCGCGCCTTCGTCGCCGACGCCTCGCACCAGTTGCGCAACCCGCTCGCCGCGCTGCTGCTCCGCATCGAGCTGCTCGCCCTCGAACTGCCCGAGGGCAACGAGGAGATCGCCTCCGTCCAGACCGAGGGCAAACGGCTCGCCCGGGTCCTGGACGACCTGCTCGACCTGGCCCTGGCCGAGCACAGCCAGGCCGACCTCAAGGTCACCGACGTCGGCGCGCTGACCGCCGAGCGGGTGGCGGCCTGGGCGCCGACGGCGCAGGCCAAGGGCGTACGACTGGTCGGCGACTGCCCGCCGACCACGGGCTGGGCCGACCCGGTGGCCCTGTCCAGCGCCCTGGACGCGGTCATCGACAACGCGGTGAAGTTCACGCCCCCCGACGAGACGGTGCGGGTCGAGGTCGCCTCCGCCGGGGACGCCGCCACCGTCGTCGTCACCGACAACGGTCCCGGGCTCACCGACGAGGAGCTCGCGCGCGTGGGGGACCGTTTCTGGCGCAGTGGGCGGCACCAGAACGTCAACGGCTCCGGCCTGGGCCTGTCCATCTGCCGGGCACTGCTCGCGGCGGGCGACGGTTCGATCTCCTTCGGCCACCACGAGCCGCACGGCCTGCGGGTCACGGTCAGGGTGCCCCGGACGGGTACGGCCCCGGTGGAGCCGCGGCAGCCGCGTCCCTAGGGCTTGACCGACCGGTAGTAGCGCCGGGCGCCCTCGTGCAGCTCCAGCGGGTCGGTGTAGATCGCGGTGCGCAGGTCCACCAGCTGCGCGGAGTGCACGTGCGCGCCGATGCCGTCGCGGCTGTCGAGCACGGTCCGGGTCAGCCACTCGGTGAGCCGCGGATCGACGTCCGCGCGGGTCACCAGCAGGTTGGAGACCGCCATGGTGGGCACCACGGCACCGTTCTGGACGGTGGGGTAGGCCGACTCCGGCATGTTGGTTGTGCGGTAGTAGCGGGTCGCGCCGCCCGACTCGTGCAGCTTGGTGACCAGGTCGTCGCCGATGGGCACGAACCGGAACGCGGAGCTCTCCGCTATCTCCTTGAGGCCGTCCGTCGGCACCCCGCCGGACCAGAAGAACGCGTCGAGCTCGTCGCCGAGGCGCCCCGGACCGGTGTCGATCCCGTCCGCCCGGGGCGTGATGTCCGTCTCGGGATCGATGCCGACGGCCTTCAGCAGCCGGGTCGCTATCAGCCGCACCCCCGAGTTGGGCAGCCCGATGGCCACCCGTTTGCCGCGCAGGTCGGCCACGGACTGGATGTCCGAGTCGCTCGGCACGACGAGCTGCACGTAGTCGTCGTAGAGCCGGGTGACCCCGCGCAGTTCCTCGGCGCCCGCACCGCCGGCCAGCTTGTACGTCTCCACCGCGTCGGCCGCCGCGATCGTGAAGTCGGCCTCGCCGGACGCCACCCGCTCGACGTTCTCCTGCGAGCCGGCGCTGGTCATCAGCCGCACGTTCAGATCCGGCATGTCCTTGCGCAGCTCGGTGCGCAGCAGCTCGCCGTACTTCTGGTAGACGCCCGCGCGGGTGCCCGTACTGAACGTGATCGTCCCGCCCGGGGGCTTCTCGCCCAGCGGCAGCAGCCACCACAGCAGCAGCCCGAGCACGACGGCACCGGCGACCGCGCCCTGCACGGCCCGGCGCCTGCCGATACGGGAGAGCAGCGTGGACATGGAGGCGATCCTGCCAGCCCGCACCCACCCTGACCAGGGCCCCATGTCAGTGGCGGTCGCTACAGTCGTCGGCATGAGCAACACCCCGCCCGCCGAGAGCAGCGCCCAGCCCGCAGGGAGCGGCACCCCGCCCGCCGAGAGCAGCACGCCGTCCGCCGGGAGCAGCACGCCGTCCGCCGGGAGGGGCACGTCGCCCGCCGACCTGGTCCGCGCCTTCCACCTCGCCTTCGGCCTGGACGCGCGCAGCACTCCGACCGAGGTCCCGCCCGGCCTCGCCGCGCACCGGGGCGAGCTGCTCGCCGAGGAGGCCGCCGAGGTGGCCGAGGTCTCGGTCGGGGGCCCGCTCGACCGGCTGGCGCACGAGCTGGCCGACGTGGTCTACGTCGCGTACGGCACCGCCCTCGTGCACGGCATCGACCTGGACGCGGTGATCGCCGAGGTCCACCGCTCCAACATGACCAAGCTGGGCCCCGACGGCCGCGTCAGCCGCCGGGCCGACGGCAAGGTCCTCAAGGGCGACCACTACGAGGCGCCGGACGTCTCGGGCGTACTGCGCCGGCAGGGCTGGACGCCGCCGGCGGCCGGGACCGCGACGACGCCGGGCGCCTGAGCGAGGCGCACGACGACCCCGGCACCGTGTGCCGGGGTCGTACGGGGGGCCGTGGCCGGGCCGGGGTCAGTCGCCGACCGAGGCTTCCGCCTCCTTGGCCCGGGGCGTCCCCTCCGCGGGGCCGCCGGGACGGTCGGGGTTGTCGCGGCGCCGGAACAGGCGCATCGCCAGCGGCTCGGTGAAGCGTGCGGTGAGAGGGCCGAGCACGACCAGGATCAGGACGTACGCCGTGGCCAGCGGGCCCAGGGACGGCTCGATGCCGGCCGAGACCGCGAGGCCCGCGATCACGATGGAGAACTCGCCGCGCGCCACCAGCGCGCCGCCCGCCCGCCAGCGGCCCTTGACGGAGATCCCGGCCCGCCGCGCCGCCCAGTACCCGGTGGCGATCTTCGTCAACGCGGTCAGCAGCGCCAGCGCCAGCGCGGGCAGCAGGACCGGCGGAATGCTGGCCGGATCCGTGTGCAGCCCGAAGAAGACGAAGAAGACCGCCGCGAACAGGTCCCGCAGCGGGCTCAGCAGCGTGTGCGCGCCCTCCGCGACCTCCCCGGACAGCGCGATGCCCACCAGGAAGGCGCCCACCGCCGCCGACACCTGGAGCTGCTGCGCGACACCGGCGACGAGGATCGTCAGGCCCAGCACCACCAGGAGCAGCTTCTCGGGGTCGTCGCTGGAGACGAAGCGGGAGATGAGCCGGCCGTAGCGCACGGCGACGAAGAGCACGAGGCCGGCCGCGGCCAGCGCGATCGCCAGGGTGATGCTCCCGGTCATCAGACCGGCGCCGGCGACCAGGGCCGTGACGATCGGCAGGTACACCGCCATCGCCAGGTCCTCCAGGACCAGCACGCTCAGGATCACCGGTGTCTCGCGGTTGCCGACCCGGCCCAGGTCGCCGAGGACCTTCGCGATCACACCGGACGACGAGATCCACGTCACGCCGGCCAGGACCACGGCGGCCACCGGACCCCAGCCCATCAGCAGCGCGGCCACCGCGCCCGGCACGGCGTTGAGCGCGCAGTCGACGAGGCCCGCCGGGTAGTGGGACTTGAGGTTGGTGACCAGGTCGCTGGCCGTGTACTCCAGGCCCAGCATCAGCAGCAGGAGGATGACACCGATCTCGGCGCCGGTCGCGACGAACTCCTCGCTCGCGCCGAGCGGCAGCAGACCGCCCTCGCCGAAGGCCAGGCCGGCCAGCAGGTACAGCGGGATGGGGGAGAGGCGGTAGCGGCCGGCGAACCGGCCGAGGAGCCCGAGCCCCAGGATGATGGAACCGAACTCGATCAGCAGAACCGCGGAGTGCACCGGCTCACTCCTGCCCGAGTATCGCCGCGGCGGCGTCGACGCCCTCACGGGTGCCGATGACGATCAAGGTGTCACCACCCACGAGCCGGAAGTCCGGCGCCGGCGAGGGAATCGCCTCGGCCCGCCGCAGCACCGCCACGATCGAGGCACCCGTGTCGGTCCGCATCCGGGTGTCGCCCAGCAGCCGCCCGTTCCAGCGGGAGGTGGCGGCCACCTCGATCCGCTCGGCGACCAGCCCAAGATCGGTGGTGTAGAGCAGGCTCGCGCTGTGGTGGGAGGGCTTCAGCGCGTCGATCAGCGCGCCCGCCTCGGGGCCCGTCAGCCGCAGTGAGTGGGCGCAGGAATCCGGGTCGTCGGACCGGTACACGTTGACCGTGCGGGCACCGTCGCGGTGGGCCACCACCGACAGATGGCGGTGCTCGCGGGTCACCAGGTCGTACTGGACCCCGATACCCGGGAGCGGCGTCGCCCTCAGGCGTGGAGCTGACACGTGCTTTCCCCTCATTCGTCCTGTGTTGCCTGCCGCGTGTCCTGCCGCTCTCGCTGCGTTTGCGCACGTGGGTGACGTGCCCGCGACCTCGCCATGCTGCCATCCGCACGTACGGTGGCGATATGGGTGTCGTGACGGATATACGCAGCCGGTCGCGGTCGGCGAAGCTGGCCGCGGGGGTGTCGTGCGAGCAGGCCGGGAGGAGCGGGAACAGGAACGTGTCGCTGTTCTGGCGGATCTTCTCGCTCAACGCCGCCGGCCTGGTCGTCGCCACCGCACTGCTGCTGGGACCGGTCACCGTGTCGACCCCCGTGCTGGCCGGGGAGGCCCTCGTCCTGCTGGCCGGCCTCGTGGCACTGCTCGCCGGCAACGCGGTCGTGCTGCGCATCGGTCTCACCCCGCTGCACCGGCTGGGGCGGGCCATGTCCACCGCCGACCTGCTGGTGCCGGGGACCCGTCCCGAGGTCTCCGGACCGGCCGAGGCGGCGCAGCTGATCGCGACGTACAACACGATGCTGGACCGGCTCCAGGCCGAACGCGCCGCCGGCGCCGGCCGGGCCCTGGAGGCCCAGGAACGCGAACGCCACCGCATCGCCCGCGAACTGCACGACGAGGTCGGCCAGACGCTCACCGCCGTCCTCCTCCAGCTCAAACGCGTCGCCGACCGGGTCCCCGGCGAACTGCGCGAGGAGGTGTCCCTCGCCCAGGAGGCCACCCGGGCCGGCCTCGACGAGATCCGCCGCATCGCCCGCCGGCTGCGCCCCGGCGTCCTGGAGGAACTCGGCCTGGCCAGCGCCCTGCGCTCGCTCGCCACCGAGTTCACCCACCACGGACTGACCGTCCAGCACCACATCCCCGGCGACCTGCCCCCGCTCGCCCCGGAGGCCGAACTCGTGCTCTACCGGGTCGCGCAGGAAGGCCTGACCAACACCGCCCGCCACGCCTCCGCCGACCGCGCGGCGCTCACCCTGCGCCCGCTGCCCGACGACGCCGGTGTCGAACTGCTCGTGCGGGACAACGGCACCGGCCTCGGGACCGCCGCCGAGGGCGCCGGTATCCGCGGGATGCGGGAGCGGGCCCTGCTGATAGGAGCCGACATCCACTTCGAACCCGCCCCCGGAGGGGGCACCGACGTACGCCTGCGCGTCCCCGCGCCGCCGGGGGACCTTTCCGCAGACCGAACCGGAGACAGCCCCTGATGCCGGCCCGGCCCCCGATCCGCGTCCTGCTCGCCGACGACCACACCCTCGTACGCCGGGGGGTCCGCCTCATCCTGGACGGCGAACCCGATCTCACGGTGGTCGCTGAGGCCGGTGACGGCGCCGAAGCGGTCGCGGCCGCGCGGTCCACCGAGGTCGACCTGGCCGTCCTGGACGTCGCCATGCCCCGCATGACCGGCCTCCAGGCGGCCCGCGAACTCTCCCGCCGCCTGCCCGAGCTGCGCATCCTGATTCTGACCATGTACGACAACGAGCAGTACTTCTTCGAGGCCCTCAAGGCGGGCGCCTGCGGATACGTGCTCAAGTCCGTCGCCGACCGGGACCTGGTCGAGGCGTGCCGGGCCGCCGTGCGCGACGAGCCGTTCATCTACCCGGGCGCCGAACGGGCCCTCGTCCGCTCCTACCTCGACCGCGTACAGGGCGGCGGGGGTCTGCCCGAGCGGCCCATCACCGAGCGCGAGGAGGAGATCCTCAAGCTCGTCGCCGAGGGCCACACCTCCAAGGAGATCGGCGAGCTGCTGTTCATCAGCGCCAAGACCGTCGAGCGCCACCGCGCGAACCTCCTGCAGAAACTGGGGGTGCGCGACCGGCTCGAACTCACCCGGTACGCGATCCGCGCGGGGCTCATCGAGCCGTGACCGCGCGCGTCCTCGGACCCGGGCGAGCGGCGGGACCCGCCGGCCGGGTCGTACGGCGCGGCCCCCGGGGCGAGCGGCGGGACCCCGCTCAGGGCGTGGGTCGCGCCCGTCAGGACCGTGCGGCGGGGCTGCGCCGTCCCGAGGGTGTGCGCCGCGCGCGGACCGTCCTGCGCGCGCCCGCGCCCGCGCCTCCACGGGTACTCGGGGCGGTCGGGGCGGTCGTGCTCCCGTGTCGCGCGGTCCCGGCGACAGCCGGCCCGTTCCGGTCGATCGCCCGGCGGGCGGGGGCGGCCCTGCCGGACGGGGCGGGCCGCACCCGACGGAGGAGACACCCAGGGGGCGCTCCCCCCAGCGCGCCCCCGCCCCGCACTCCCGTCCGCGGCCGGCAGCAGCGGTCTCGCACCGCGCGGTTCGCCCGGCAGCCGCCGCCCCCTGGGCTGCTGGGTCGCCCGTCGAGGCGGGCGGCCCAGCAGGGAAGCGCCGGGGCCGTACCGGGCGCAGGGCGAGGCCCGGGAGCTCCACCCGGCGCGCCCGCACCGGTGCGTCCGGTCAGCAGCCGATCGGCGCGGAGCCCACGGCCACGTCGTCGAACCAGACCGTGTCGTCGCCGCTCGCGTAGCTCTCCCAGCCCAGGCGCAGGGCGGTCGGCCGGGGCGCGGTGCCGCGGGCGAGCCACTGCTGGTCGACGTCCTGCGTCGGCACCCCGTCGGCGTGCAGGCCGGGCACCTGCTCGTCGCCGAGCCAGGTGTCCAGATGACCGGCCGAGGTGTCGATCGCGAACCGCAGGCACTGCCAGCCGTCCGTCGGCAGCGGCCGGCTCAGAGCGACCCCGGCCGGGCTCTGCGCGGGCAGGGTGGCGTCGTCGCTCTCCCGGTTCCACTGCAGCGCGCCGTTCTGGCCGCCCACGCGCAGCGCCCGGCCGCCCTGGGCCGAGTCCGGCATCGACACGAAGGTGACGTGGGAGACCGGCAGTGCGGTGGTGTGCCGTACCCACATGCGTACGTACACCACCGGGCCGACCGCCGACAGGTCCGCGGTGTGGGCGACGAAGGCGTGGTTGCAGTAGCCGGCCCGGCCGTCCACCCGGAGCGACCTGCCGCCCTCGTGCGCCACCGCCGAGTCGACGACGGCCGAGCCCGTGCCCTGACAGTCGGGTGCGGTGAACCGCCAGTCGCCGGACGGCTCGGGGCCGGCCTGGTCCTCGAAGCCCGAGCAGATCACGGCGTCACCGCACTCCGCGGACGGCGGCGGAGTCGTCGGAGGGGGCGTGGTGGGCGGCGGTGTCGTGGGCGGTGTGCCGCCGTCACCGCCGCACGAGAGGCCGTTGAGCGCGAAGTCGTCCGGCACCGGGTCGGCGGACCGCCAGGTCCCCTGCAGCCCGAACTCGGCGGTGCCGCCCGTGGCCAGCGCGCCGTTCCAGCCGGCGTCGACGGCGACGACGGACGCGCCGGTCTGGGTCACGGTCGCGTTCCACGCCGACGTCACCTGCTGATCGCCGGTATAGGTCCAGGTCAGCCGCCAGTCGCTCACCGCGGGGCCGAGGTTGGTGATCCTGACCTGTGCGGTGTAGCCGCCCGCCCACGCGTCGACCGTGTAGTCGACGCGGCAGGCGTCCGACGCCGCACCGCTCGCGGGCATGGCCGCCAGGACCGACACGACCAGCGCGACGGCGGCCACGACGGCGGTCCAGGTCCGGCGCGGTAATCGCAGAACTCGGGTGAGCACGGGGTGCCTCCAGTGAGGAGAAGGGACTCGATGTGTGGGAGCGCTCCCATGCATCACACCGACCATGACGGTGTACTGTCAATATGCGCGCGGCGATCGCCGCCACCGCGACCGCCTACCCTTATTGCCATGAGCAGCATCGACCGGAGCCAGTCAGCGGGCGGCACGCGCACCTACGAAGTACGCACCTACGGGTGCCAGATGAACGTTCACGACTCCGAGCGATTGTCCGGTCTGCTGGAGGACGCGGGGTACGTCCGCGCCCCCGAGGGCGCCGACGGCGACGCCGACGTCGTCGTCTTCAACACCTGCGCCGTACGGGAGAACGCCGACAACAAGCTGTATGGCAACCTCGGCCACCTCGCCCCGAAGAAGGCGAGCCGCCCCGGCATGCAGATCGCGGTCGGCGGCTGCCTGGCGCAGAAGGACCGCGACACCATCGTGAAGCGGGCCCCCTGGGTTGACGTCGTCTTCGGCACCCACAACATCGGCAAGCTCCCCGTGCTGCTGGAGCGCGCCCGCGTACAGGAGGAGGCGCAGGTCGAGATCGCCGAGTCCCTGGAGGCGTTCCCGTCCACGCTGCCCACCCGGCGCGAGAGCGCCTACGCGGCCTGGGTCTCCATCTCCGTCGGCTGCAACAACACGTGCACCTTCTGCATCGTCCCCGCGCTGCGCGGCAAGGAGAAGGACCGCCGGCCCGGCGACATCCTCGCGGAGGTCGAGGCCCTGGTCGCCGAGGGCGTCAGCGAGATCACCCTCCTCGGCCAGAACGTCAACGCCTACGGCTCCGACATCGGCGACCGCGAGGCGTTCAGCAAGCTGCTGCGCGCCTGCGGGAACATCGAGGGCCTGGAGCGCGTCCGCTTCACCTCGCCGCACCCGCGCGACTTCACCGACGACGTCATCGCCGCCATGGCCGAGACGCCGAACGCGATGCCGCAACTGCACATGCCGCTCCAGTCCGGCTCCGACCCGGTGCTCAAGGCGATGCGCCGCTCGTACCGCCAGGAGCGCTACCTGGGGATCATCGAGAAGGTGCGCGCCGCCATTCCGCACGCGGCGATCACCACCGACATCATCGTGGGCTTCCCCGGCGAGACCGAGGAGGACTTCGAGCAGACCCTGCACGTGGTGCGCGAGGCCCGCTTCGCCCAGGCCTTCACCTTCCAGTACTCCAAGCGCCCCGGCACTCCGGCCGCCGAGATGGACGGCCAGATCCCCAAGGCGGTCGTCCAGGAGCGCTACGAGCGCCTCGTCGCCCTCCAGGAGGAGATCTCCTGGGAGGAGAACAAGAAGCAGGTCGGCCGCACCCTGGAGCTCATGGTCGCCGAGGGCGAGGGCCGCAAGGACGGCGCCACCCACCGCCTCTCCGGCCGGGCCCCCGACAACCGCCTGGTGCACTTCACCAAGCCGGAGCAGGAGGTCCGCCCCGGCGACGTGGTGACCGTCGAGATCACCTACGCCGCCCCGCACCACCTGCTCGCCGAGGGCGCGGTGCTCGACGTGCGCCGCACCCGCGCGGGTGACGCCTGGGAGAAGCGCAACACGGCCGAGCAGGCCAAGCCGGCCGGCGTCCTCCTCGGCCTGCCGAAGATCGGCGTCCCCGAGCCCCAGCCGGCCGTGGCGAGCGGCTGCGGCTGCGACTGACCGCAGGGGGTGCCGCCGGGGGCGGCGGTACGGGGATACGCTGCCGATCATGCTTGTCGCCGCCGCCGTCTGTCCCTGCCCGCCGCTCCTCGTACCGGAGGTCGCCGCGGGTGCCGCACCCGAGCTGGACGCGGCACGTGCCGCGTGCACGGACGCGCTGGGCGTGCTCGCGGCGTCCCGGCCCGACCGGCTCCTGGTCGTCGGCCCCGCGGACACCGCCGGTCCCGAGGTCTACCCGCAGGGCGCGCGGGGCTCCTTCCGCGGCTTCGGCGTGGACCTGGACGTGTACCTGGGTG
Source organism: Streptomyces sp. KPB2 (assembly GCF_003950055.1). NCBI lineage: Bacteria > Bacillati > Actinomycetota > Actinomycetes > Kitasatosporales > Streptomycetaceae > Streptomyces > Streptomyces sp. KPB2. The sequence goes on along the minus strand of NZ_CP034353.1, from coordinate 2,147,789 downwards.
CCGACGTCGGTGACGCGCGCGGTCCCGGCCTGCCGTACGGACTGGCCGTGGGCGCCTGGCTGCTCGGCAGGACCGGGTGGACCGACGCCCCCGTCGAGGGCATCGGGGTGGGGGAGGCGCTGTCCGCCGAGCGCTGTGCCGCCGTGGGCCGGGACATCGCCGCCCGGGCCGGACGGACCGCGCTGCTGGTGCTGGGCGACGCCAGCGCCTGCCGCACGCTCAAGGCCCCCGGGTACCTCGACGAGCGGGCCGCGCCCTTCGACGCGGAGGTGGGACGGGCCCTGGGTGCCGCCGACCCGGCCGCCCTCGTCGCCCTGGACGTCGCACTGGCCCGCGAGCTGAAGGTCTCCGGCCGGGCGCCCTGGCAGGTCCTCGCGGGAGCGGCCGAGAACACGGACCTCGCCGGCACGCTCCTCTACGAGGACGCGCCCTACGGGGTCGGGTACGTCGCGGCCACTTGGTCGTAGCGGCTGGGCGCGGCCGAAGTGACCACGTCCTCACGCGCGCGTGAGGACCGGCGGGCACACGCGCGCGTGTGCGGTCTGGCGGCACAGACGCGTACCGACCGGTTGGCCCAGGCCCAGGCCCGTGCCGGCTGGCGGGCACACACGCGCGTGCCAACGGGTGGGCCCGCGCGCACGGAGCGGCGGTACACGCGCGTGTCGAAACCGGTGGCCCCGGGCACGCCGCGGCCCACGCCCAACGCGTGGACGAACTGGCCGGCCCGTGCGTGGACCGGCCGTACACGCGCGTGCCCCGACCGGGGAGCCGGGGCGCGGGCGTGTGCGGGGTTGCCGACCCGCGCGGGTGCGGTGCGGCGGGCCCGCGCGGGCCGGAACCCGCGGGCGCGAGGGCGTCCCCACGGGCAGGCCCGCGCTTCCGTGCGCCCACGGGCACGCGGGACCACGCGGCCGGTCCCGCAGATCGGCTCCGGACCGTCGCCGACGTGCGACGCACCTGGGTGCCGACGTGCCGACGTGCCGACGTGCCGACGTACCGACGTGCCGACGTCCCGGTGTCAGGAAGCCGGAGGCGGTCCGGCCGGAGGGGTGCCGCCGGGCGTTCCGCCGGGGGCGGCGCCGCCTCCTTCCCCGTCTCCCTGGGTGTCCTTGTGAGCGAGACGGTCCATGGCGTCCTTGGCCTTGCCCGTGCCCGTGTGGATGCGGTCGCTGTACTTGCCCTTGGTCCGTTCGTCGACGGTCCGTGCCATCTTGTCGAGGCCGCGGTCGATCTTGTCGCCGTGCTGCTGCGCGAGGTCGGAGACCTTGCCCTTCGCCGGTTCCAGTCTGGCCTTCAAGTTGTCCAGGAGACCCATGGTTCGCCTTCCCTCACGGGGCAGTCAGGTGCGGGCGCCCTTGTCGGCCTCGTTGTCGACGGCCTCCCCGGCCGACTGCTGCTTGGGGATGCCGACGCTCTCCGAGTCGCCGCCCTCGGCCGTGGCCCCGGCGGCTTCGTCGGCCTCCGCCGTGTTCCGGGGACCGGCGTCGGTCGTCTCCGCTGCCTCGGCCGCGCTCGCTTCCGCGACGCCCTCGGTGTCCGGGGTGTCGGTCCGCGTCTCGGCGACCGACGTCTCCTCGGTGTTCTTCGACCTCCGAAAAAGCCGTGCAAAAACGCCCATATCAACTCCATACGTTACTCGTGCGGGCGAAATCCCGCGGCGTCCGGTGCGTCCGTTTGCGTGGCCGGGGCCATGACCCGGTGGTCCGGGGAGCGGGAACCTCGCAACGGGCAACGACTCCCGTCGCGGACCGTCACGTAACTCGTTCGAGGGCCGGCTGAGAGGTTTGCGAGACTGGTGCGGTGAGCAGCGCACCCCCCGCCCCCCGCGTCATCGCCGTAGTCGGACCCACCGCGGCCGGAAAGTCCGATCTGGGCGTCTTCCTGGCCGAGCGGCTCGGCGGCGAGGTCGTCAACGCCGACTCCATGCAGCTCTACCGTGGGATGGACATCGGCACCGCCAAGCTGACGCCCGGGGAACGCGGTGGCGTCCCGCACCATCTGCTGGACGTCTGGGACGTGACGGTCACGGCGTCCGTCGCCGAGTACCAGCGCCTCGCGCGGGAGCGGATCGACACGCTGCTCGCCAAGGGGCGCTGGCCGATCCTCGTCGGCGGTTCCGGCCTCTACGTCCGGGGGGCCGTCGACAACCTGGAGTTCCCCGGCACCGACCCCGAGCTCAGGGCCCGTCTCGAGGCGGAACTCGAACGGCACGGTTCGGGTGTCCTGCACGCCCGCCTGGCGGCAGTCGACCCCGAGGCGGGGCGGGCCATCCTGGCGAGCAACGGCCGTCGCATCGTGCGCGCCCTCGAGGTGATCGAGATCACCGGAAAGCCCTTCACCGCCAATCTGCCCGGGCACGACTCCGTCTACGACACCGTCCAGATCGGCGTCGACGTGGCCCGCCCCGAACTGCACGAGCGCATCGCCCGGCGCGTCGACCGCATGTGGGAGGCGGGTCTGGTCGACGAGGTGCGGGCGCTGGAGGCGCAGGGGTTGCGCGAGGGGCGCACCGCGTCGCGCGCGCTCGGCTACCAGCAGGTCCTCGCGGCCCTCGCCGGCGAGTGCACGCTGGAGGAGGCGCGCGACGAAACCGTCCGTGCCACCAAGCGCTTCGCGCGCCGTCAGGATTCGTGGTTCAGACGCGACCCGCGGGTGCACTGGCTCAGTGGGAATGTGGCGGACCGCACGGAACTTCCGCGGCTCGCCCTGTCGTTGGTCGAACGACCGGTTACAGCCTGATCACGTGATGGCATCGGGACGCCCCGGCCGTCATCGGGGCCTTCGGCGGCGTGCCATCATCGAGCTTCGATCGACCGAGTGAGTCCTAGTTGGGAGGGCGCGTGGCGATGGAGGCCGGCCCTCGCGACACCGCACCAAGCACCGAGCACGGCACCGCCGACGGCGGCGGCCCGGAGCCGGACGGCGGCGCGCTCAACCCGGACGGGCCCGATGAGACGCCGGAGGGCGTCACCGCGGACGGACCCGAGCCCGACGAGATGTACGGGGACGAGGTCGAGGTCGAGCTGCGCCCCCAGCGCCGGCTGCGGCTGTGGCAGCTCGCCCCCATCGTGTGTCTGGCCGCGGTCGGCTCCCTGATGTTCGCCTTCCCCCTCGCCTTCGACTTCGGCGACAGCGGCGCCGTGATCGCGATGCTGGGCCTGCTGATCTGCTCCTGCGCGGCCGGCTGGGGCATGATGGCCGCCCGCCGGGTCGGCTACACGTGGCCGGGCCTGCCCCAGCGGGGATCGGAGCGCCGTGCCGAGTGGCGGACGATCCTCGTGTACGCCCTGGCGGTCGCCGCGGTCGTCGTCCTGGCCGTGTGGCGGGTCGCCCGCCTGCGCGGCTGACGGACCGCCCGGCCGCCCCTCGTCGTCGCGGGGTGCCCACCCCGTACGATCGAGGAATGAGCACGCGGATCGCCTTCCTCAAGGGTCACGGCACCGAGAACGACTTCGTGATCGTTCCCGACCCGGAGAACGCCCTCGACCTGCCCCCCGCCGCCGTCGCCGCGCTGTGCGACCGCCGCGCGGGTCTCGGCGGGGACGGACTGCTGCACGTGGTGCGCTCCGCGGCCCACCCCGAGGCACAGAGCATGGCCGCCGAGGCGGAGTGGTTCATGGACTACCGCAACGGCGACGGCTCCGTCGCCGAGATGTGCGGCAACGGCGTGCGGGTCTTCGCCCGCTACCTCCAGCGCGCCGGGCACGTCTCCGAGGGCGACCTGGCCATCGCGACGCGCGGGGGAGTGAAGCGCGTGCACATCGCCAAGGCCGGGTCCGCCGGCGGCTCGGCCGAGGGTGACGTCACCGTCGGCATGGGCCGCGCACTGCTCCCCGAGGGCGACGTCGAGGTGAGCGTGGGCGAGCGCACCTGGCCCGCGCGGAACGTGAACATGGGCAACCCGCACGCGGTCGCCTTCGTCGCCGACCTGGCCCACGCCGGAGACCTGTACGCTCCGCCGCCCTTCGAGCCCGCCGGCGCCTACCCGGACGGGGTCAACGTCGAGTTCGTGGTCGACCGGGGCCCCGCCCACGTCGCGATGCGGGTGCACGAGCGCGGCTCCGGGGAGACCCGCTCCTGCGGCACCGGCGCCTGCGCCGTCGCCGTCGCCACCGCCCGCCGGGACGGCGTCGACCCGGCGGTCACCGGCACCCCGGCCACCTACACCGTCGACGTGCCCGGCGGCACCCTGGTGATCACCGAGCGCCCCGACGGCGAGATCGAGATGACGGGCCCCGCGGTGATCGTGGCGGAGGGCGAGTTCGACTCCGCCTGGCTGGAAGGGGTACTCGCCTGAACCACAGCCCGGTCCATGACACTCAGTGCGAAAACGTAAACCCTCGGACCATCGCTCGAATGGGTGATCCGTTTCACGCTCGGCGAGAGGCGGTCGGCCGCACGTGATGGGCTCGATAGCATCAAGCACCGGCCCGGACGGGGGACCGACACCATCCCCTGAGCCGTGTCCGCCCTGGGATTCCCCGTCCGCCGGTCCGCGCAGCCGGAGGTGCCCATGAATGCGGAGGCCGTGAACCCGACGAGCCCGGGCCCTGTGCCGCCCGCGGCCACCGGTGCCGTGACCCCGGCGCCCCGCAGGAAGGCCCGTCCCCGGATCGACCTGCGCCGGCTGGGCCGCGCGGCCCTGCTCGGCTCCGCCACCCGCAGCCGGGCCCTGCCCGACGCCATCGGCCACGTCGTCGAGGCCCACCGCGCCCACCACCCCGACGCCGATCTCGACCCGCTGCGCCGCGCCTACGTCCTGGCGGAGTCCTCGCACCGCGGCCAGATGCGCAAGAGCGGCGAGCCGTACATCACCCACCCCCTCGCCGTCACCCTGATCCTCGCCGAACTCGGCGCCGAGACCACCACCCTGACCGCCTCCCTCCTCCACGACACCGTCGAGGACACCGAGGTGACGCTCGACCAGGTCGGCGAGGAGTTCGGCGCCGAGGTCCGCTACCTCGTCGACGGCGTCACCAAACTGGAGAAGGTCGACTACGGCGCCGCCGCCGAGCCCGAGACCTTCCGCAAGATGCTCCTCGCCACCGGCAACGACGTCCGTGTGATGTCGATCAAACTCGCCGACCGGCTGCACAACATGCGCACCCTCGGCGTCATGCGCCGGGAGAAGCAGGAACGCATCGCCAAGGTCACCCGCGACGTCCTCATCCCGCTCGCCGAACGGCTCGGTGTGCAGGCGCTCAAGTCCGAGCTGGAGGACCTCGTCTTCGCGGTCATGCACCCTGAGGAGTACGCACACACCCGGGAGCTGGTCCACGAGAACTCCGCCCGCACGGACGACCCGCTCGCCGCGGTCGCCGACGAGGTGCGGGGAGTGCTGCGCGAGGCCGACATCCAGGCCGAAGTCCTCATCCGCCCACGCCACTTCGTCTCCGTGCACCGCGTCTCGCGCAAGCGCGGCAGGCTCCGCGGCGCGGACTTCGGCCGGCTCCTGGTACTGGTCCAGGAGGACGCCGACTGCTACGCCGTCCTCGGTGAGCTGCACACCTGTATGACGCCCGTCGTCTCGGAGTTCAAGGACTTCATCGCCGTTCCCAAGTTCAACCTCTACCAGTCGCTGCACACGGCGGTGGCCCGCGCGGAGGACGGCCAGGTCGTCGAGGTCCTCATCCGCACCCACCAGATGCACAAGGTCGCCGAGGCCGGTGTGGTCGCGCTCGGCAACCCCTACGCCCAGCCGTCCGAGGAGCAGAGCGCGGGCGACGGCGAGCGCGCCGACCCCACCCGCCCGGGCTGGCTCTCCCGGCTGCTCGACTGGCAGCGCGGCGCCCCGGACCCCGACACCTTCTGGTCCACCCTGCGCCAGGACCTCGCCCAGGACCGCGAGATCACCGTCTTCCGCCCCGACGGCGGCACCCTCGGCCTGCCCGACGGCGCGACCTGCGTCGACGCCGCCTACGCCCAGTACGGCGAGGACGCGCACGCCACCATCGGCGCCCGGGTCAACGGCCGGCTGGCGCCCATGAGCACGGTGCTGCGGGACGGTGACACCGTGCAGCTCCTGATGGGCCAGGACCCCGCCTCCGAGCCCGCCAGACAGTGGCTGGAGCACGCCCACACGCCCGCCGCGCGGATCGCCATCCAGCGCAGGCTCGCGGCCCACCCGGAACCGGCGCCCGAGGCGGAGGGCCCGGCACGCGGCCCCGCCGCACCCGAGTCACACGCCCACCCCGACGCGCCCCGGCCGGCCACGGGCGCCCCGCCCGCGCGCCCCGCCTCCGCCGACGTCCTCGTCGACTCCCCGGGCGCCACCGTGCGGCTGGCGGGCTGCTGCACCCCCGTACCGCCGGACGAGATCACCGGCTTCGCCGTGCGCGGGGGAGTGGTGACCGTGCACCGCGCGCAGTGCGCCGTGGTGACGCGCATGAAGAACGCCGGCCGCGCGGAGATCGGGGTGCGCTGGGGGGAGAGCACCGGCTGCCGGGTGACCCTGCTCGCCGAATCGTTCGGCCGCCCGCACCTCCTGGCCGACCTCACCGAGGCCATGGCCCTCGAAGGCGCCGAAATCGTCTCCGCGACCGTCGAGCCCCCGGACCGCCAGCGGGTCCGGCACAGCTACACCGTCGTCCTCCCGGACGCGGCCCGGCTGCCCGCCCTGATGCGCGCCATGCGCGACGTGGCCGGCGTGTACGACGTCAGCCGTGCCCAACCCCAGCCGACGGGCGCCTGAACCGGCACCCCCTGAACAGTCGTGTGAACCGGCACACCGCGCGGGGACCCGTTCGGGTGCCGTGGGCGCGCGCCGTCGCCGCACCGCACGCGCGCGCTGATAGCCGTGGGGGATGCTGCACACCCCTCACGCCCCGACTCCGCGACCCCGCGCACGATCCCGGCGCCGGCTCAGGGCCGCGGCGCTGCTCGCCTCCGCCGTCTCCGTCTGCCTGGTCGCCGCGAGCGCACCGCCCACCCCGCTGGGCGTCGGCGACCGCCTCTTCCCGCAGCTGGGCAACCCCGGCTACGACGTGACGGCGTACGACCTCTCCTTCACCTACTCCGGCGACAACAGCAAGCCGCTGAAGGCCGTCACGACCATCGACGCCCGGACCACCGCCGACCTGGACCGGATCAACCTCGACTTCGCCCATGGAAAGGTCGACTCCGTCGAGGTCGACGGGGAGCCCGCCGGCTTCGCCACCGCCGGCGAGGACCTCGTCGTCACGCCCGAGGACGAGCTCGACGAGGGCGAGCGGACGCGGATCACGGTGCGGCACAGCAGCGACCCCGTGTATCCCGAGGACCGCCAGGGCGGCTGGGTGCGCACCGCCGACGGCCTCGCCATGGCCAACCAGGCGGACGTCGCCCACCTGGTGTTCCCCTGCAACGACCACCCCTCCGACAAGGCGCGGTTCACCTTCCGCATCACGGCCCCCGACGGGCTCACGGCCGTCGCGAACGGCCTGCCGGCGGACGTGGACCGTGCCGGCGGCTCGACCACCTGGACCTACCGGACCGTGCACCCCATGGCCACCGAGCTGGCCCAGGTGTCCATCGGCCGCTCCACGGTGCTGCACCGCACGGGCCCGCACGGACTGCCGGTGCGGGACGTCGTGCCGACCGAGCACCGCGCGGCGCTCGAACCGTGGCTGGAGAAGACCCCCGGCCAGATCGAGTGGATGGAGCAGAAGGTCGGGCGCTACCCCTTCGAGACCTACGGGCTGCTCATGGCCGACGCCACCACCGGCTTCGAGCTGGAGACCCAGACGCTCACCCTCTTCGAGCGGGAACTGTTCACCGAGCCGGCCTACCCGAAGTGGTACGTCGAGTCGATCATGATCCACGAGCTGGCCCACTCGTGGTTCGGCAACAGCGTCAGCCCGGCCACCTGGTCCGACCTGTGGCTCAACGAGGGACACGCCACGTGGTACGAGGCGCTGTACGCGGACGAGACCGCGGACAAGCCCATGGCGGCACGGATGAAGGCCGCCTACGGCGCCTCCGACCGCTGGCGCACCGCGGGCGGCCCCCCGGCGGCTCCGAAGCCGCCGAAGAACGGCAGCAAGACCGGGATCTTCCGCTCCAACGTCTACGACGGTGCCGCGCTCGTGCTCTACGCCCTGCGCCAGGAGATCGGCCGCCCCGCCTTCGAACGCGTCGAGCGCGCCTGGGTCGCCCGCAACCAGGACGGCACGGCGACGACCGCCGACTTCGTCCGCCTCGCCTCCGAGACCTCCGGCCGCGACCTGAGCGACTTCTTCCGGGCCTGGCTGTACGGGGAGAAGACCCCGCCGATGCCCGGCCACCCGGACTGGAAGCAGACCCCGGCCGCGAAGGCCCCCGCCAAGGCGGCCCATAAGGCGCACGGCGAATAAGCCGGTGACGAGACGGCCCGTGCCGTGCGACCATCTTCGGGACGGTGCGGCACGGGCCCCGGGAATCTCCCCGGCGGTTCGCACGTTGTACCCGATGTCGCGGCACATGTGCCGCGCCCACCGTTTCCCCACTGCGTAAGGATCCAATGACCTCCTCTTCTTCCCCCTCCCAGGACACCAAGCGTCTCGCGCAGACCTATCCCGAGGGCCTCCGGGCCGATGCCCTGATGGAAGAGGACGTCGCCTGGAGCCACGAGACCGACTCCCAGTGGGACGGCGAGCAGTTCGACCGCTCCGACCGCGCGGCCCTGCGCCGCGTGGCGGGCCTCTCCACCGAGCTCGAGGACGTCACCGAGGTCGAGTACCGCCAGCTCCGTCTGGAGCGGGTCGTCCTCGTCGGCGTGTGGACCTCGGGCACCGTGCAGGACGCGGAGAACTCCCTGGCGGAGCTCGCCGCCCTCGCCGAGACCGCGGGCGCCCTCGTCCTCGACGGCGTGATCCAGCGCCGCGACAAGCCCGACGCCGCCACCTACATCGGCTCCGGCAAGGCCCAGGAACTGCGGGACGTCGTCCTCGACACGGGCGCGGACACCGTCATCTGCGACGGTGAGCTGAGCCCGGGCCAGCTGATCCACCTCGAGGACGTCGTCAAGGTCAAGGTCATCGACCGCACGGCCCTGATCCTGGACATCTTCGCCCAGCACGCCAAGTCCCGAGAGGGCAAGGCGCAGGTCGCGCTCGCGCAGATGCAGTACATGCTGCCCAGGCTGCGCGGCTGGGGCCAGTCGCTGTCCCGGCAGATGGGCGGCGGCAAGGGCGGCGGCCTCGCCACCCGCGGCCCCGGTGAGACCAAGATCGAGACGGACCGGCGCCGGATCCGCGAGAAGATGGCGAAGATGCGCCGTGAGATCGCGGAGATGAAGACCGGCCGCGAGATCAAGCGCCAGGAGCGCAAGCGCCACAAGGTGCCCTCCGTCGCCATCGCGGGCTACACCAACGCGGGCAAGTCCTCGCTGCTCAACCGCCTCACGGGCGCGGGCGTGCTGGTGGAGAACGCGCTGTTCGCCACCCTCGACCCGACCGTGCGCCGCGCGGAGACGCCCAGCGGCCGCCTGTACACCCTGGCCGACACCGTCGGCTTCGTCCGGCACCTGCCGCACCACCTGGTCGAGGCGTTCCGCTCCACGATGGAGGAGGTCGGCGACTCCGACCTGATCCTGCACGTGGTCGACGGTTCGCACCCCGTCCCGGAGGAGCAGCTGGCCGCCGTGCGCGAGGTGATCAGGGACGTCGGCGCCACCGACGTGCCCGAGATCGTCGTGATCAACAAGGCCGACATGGCCGACCCGCTGGTGCTCCAGCGGCTGCTGCGGGTCGAGAAGCGGTCCATCGCGGTCTCGGCGCGCACCGGGCAGAACATCGACCAGCTGCTCGCGCTGATCGACAACGAGCTGCCGCGTCCCTCGGTCGAGATCGAGGCGCTCGTGCCGTACACCCACGGCAAGCTGGTCGCCCGCGCCCACGACGAGGGCGAGGTGATCTCCGAGGAGCACACCCCGGAGGGCACCCTGCTCAAGGTCCGGGTGCACGAGGAACTGGCGGCGGAACTGACGCCGTACGTTCCGGCGCCGCTCGCCTGAGACCCGCTCGCCTGAGACCCGCGCGCCGCACAGCGGGCAACGACCGAGGGCCCGTCCCCCTGCCACGGCAGGGGGACGGGCCCTCGTCACGTGCGGCTCACTGACCGCCGTACGTCTTGCTCATGTTCTGGTACATCGCCTCGGCCGCCCGGCCCAGCTGCGGACCCGCCAGCCAGGTGTTCTCCAGCGGGCCGATCGAGGTGTTCGAGACCAGCTTGGTCTCCCCGTCCACCACCCGGAACCAGCCGCCGCCGGACGAACCGCCGGTCATGGTGCAGCCGATGCGGTACATCGTCGGCAGCGACGGGCTCAGCGACAGCCGGCCGGGCCGGTCGACGCACTTGAACATCTCCAGGCCGTTGTACGGCGGGGCCGCCGGGTAGCCCCAGGCGCCCATGCTGGACACCTCCGTCGCCGACGGGGCGGAGAAGTCCACCTCCAGCGCGGCGCCGACGGTCTCCTCCAGCGACTTGCTGCCCTGCTCCGGCTTCACGTGCAGCACCGAGTAGTCGTACGCGGCCCCGTCGCCGCCGCTCTCCGAACCGCCCTGGATCCACTGGTCCGAGGTCGACGCCCAGTCGGCCCACCAGGTGCCGTACGGCGCCATCTCGGTGGTCGTCGCGTTCGCCAGCTCCGCCTCGGACTTGCCGTAGTCGTTGTACGACGGGACGAAGGCGATGTTGCGGTACCAGCCGCCGCTGCCGCCGGCGTGCACGCAGTGGCCCGCCGTCCACACCAGGTTGGACTTGCCGGGGTGGTTCACGTCCTTGATCACCGTGCCGGAGCAGACCATCGAGCCCTCGGGGGAGTCGAAGAAGACCTTGCCCACCGGGGCGGCGTTCTCGTGGTACGGCTTCTTCTCGGCCACGGCCTCGACGGGCGCCGGCTCCGGGTCGGTGGCGCCCTGGTCGGCGGCCGCGTCCTTGGTGGTGACGGTCTTGTCGGCCTCCTTCGCGGACTTCATCCGGTCCGGCTGCCACAGGCCCTCGATCACCGGGTTGACGAAGTCCTTGGCCTCACTGAGCCACTTGTCCTTGTCCCAGTTCTTCCAGCCGCCCTCCTTCCACTGGTCGACGTCGATGCCGTGTTCCTTGAGCCGGTCCGCGAGGCCGGCCGGCAGACCGCCCTCGCCGCCACCGGCGGCGCCGGTGTCGGCGGCCTGGGAGGTGCCGCCGCCGGGCTCGGCGTCGGCCTTGTCCTGCTCCGACCCCCCGCAGGCGGTCGCGGTGAGCGTCAGCGCGGCGACCAGGCCGGCCGCGGTGAGAGCGGTGCGCCGGCCGCGCCGTGGCGCGGCGGACGTACGTGTGGAACGCATGGTGCGGGGACCCCCGTTGAGACGTGTGAATGCGTGATTGTCTGTCATGGATGCGCGGTGGGGTGCCGGCCTCGGCCCGGCGCACCCCACCGTGCGGCCGGCTCAGCGCAGGCGACGCCCGCTCACTGACCGGCGAACTTGCCGCTCACCGCGTCGAACACGCCCTTGGCCTCCTTGCCCAGGCGCGGACCGGCCAGCCAGCCGGCCGTCACCGGGCCGATCGACGTGTTGGAGACCAGCGCGGGCTTGCCGTCGGAGCCCGCGGCGATCCAGCCGCCGCCGGACGAACCGCCGGTCATGGTGCAGCCGATGCGGTACATCGTCGGGTCGGAGGCGTTGATCGACAGCCGGCCGGGCTTGTCCTGGCACTGGTACAGCTTCTGGCCGTCGTACGGCGGCGCGGCCGGGTAGCCGATCGCCTTCATGCTCTCGACCTCCGGCACGGCGGGCGCGTCGAAGTCGACCGGCATCGCGGCGCCGACCGTCTCCTCCAGCGACTTGCCGCCGCTGCCCTTCTCCGGCGTCACGTGGATCACGGCGAAGTCGTACGAGGCGCCGTCACCGCCGGTGGCGCCACCCTGCTCGATCCACTGGTCCGAGGTCTGCGCCCAGTCGCCCCACCAGACACCGTAGGGAGCGAGCTCCTCCTTGGTGGCCTTCTGCAGTTCCTCCATCGACATGTCGGCGTCGTTGTACGACGGCACGAAGGCGATGTTGCGGTACCAGCCGCCGCTCTTGCCGGCGTGCACGCAGTGACCGGCCGTCCAGACCATGTTGGACTTGCCGGGGTGGGCCGGGTCCTTCACGACCGTCGCCGAGCACACCATCGAACCCTTGGGGGAGTCGAAGAGGAGCTTGCCGGCCGTGGCGGCGCTGTCGTGGTACTTGGCCGGTACGGCCTCCGCCTCCACCGGCGCCGGCTCCGGGTCGGTGACCCCCTGGTCACCGGAGATGTCGTTGTCGTCGACCTCCTGGTCCGGCTCCTCGGCGTCCCGCATCCGGTCCGGGTCCCACAGGCCCTCGATGATCGGGTTGACGAAGTCCTGCGCCTCGCGCAGCCAGTCGTCCTTGTTCCAGTTCTTCCAGGCGCCGTTCTTCCAGTCGTCGACGTCGATCCCGTGTTCCTTGAGCTTGTCCTTGATGTGGTCCGGGATCCGGATGCCTCCGTTGCCGTCGTCGACGGCGGAAGCGGAGGCCGAGGCGTCGCCGCCCGCCTCGGGGTCGCCGTCCTCGCACGCCGTGGCGGTGAGCGCGAGCGCCGAGACGAGCGCCACGGCGGCGGCCGCGGAGGAGGTCCCGCGCCGCCCGCGTCTGTTTCCGCGCGTGCTGAACGACGGCCGTATGGATCGCATGGTGTTGACTCCCCCTGCTGTGAACGAACGTGGTGCAGTGGCCGCGCCGCCCGGCGGAACCGGCCCGGTCTCCCGGGGCCCGGTTCCGCGCAGCGGCTGCCACCTGGAACGGCACCACACACTATGCGCCCGCTGTGGGGGACTTCCGACGGAACGGCAACGGTTCGGACACAGCCGTCCGACCGGGGCTGTTCGGCGGCGGCGCCCGCACGCCGGCGAGGGACGCCGCGGACGCCGGCGCCGGTCGTCGGTGCGGCCGGGGAGCACGGCATCGAGCCTAAGGATCTTCGGGCAACCCGTAACCCACCGCGCGTGCCGCGGTTGCTAGCGGTGGGGGGTCCGCTGTCGCGACGCGGTCCTCCGTGCCGAGGGCGGGCCCGGCACGACGCGCCGGGTCGGACAGCGGGAGGTCGAGAAGCCGTGGCGGGATCCGCGTACGAGGGGTTTGCGGGCGGCGACGGCGAGATCGCCGCACCTCGGAGCATGGAGGGGGAGAGCCCCGGACGCCGTGGCCGCCCCGGCCGAGAGGAAGCCGGCCCCGAGAGCGGCGAGTCGGGGCGGGGCCGGCCCGTGAACGTCCGGTCCGAGGCCGGCCGGTCCGAGGACGACGCGGGGCCGCGGGGCGTCGGGCCGAGAGGCGCACCGAGGCGTCAGCCGACGCGGGAGACCGCGGCGCGCACCTACCCGCGCGCCCTGCCGGTCGTCCCCGTACGCGCCCGAGGGCTGACCGTCGAGGACGCCGCCGGCCGCCGGTACCTGGACTGTTCCTCCGGATCGGGGGCCCTGGCCCTTGGGCACAATCACCCCGTCGTGCTGGAGGCGATCCGCAGGGTTCTCGACTCGGGGGCTCCGCTGCACGCCATGGGCCTCACCACCCCGGTGGAGGACGCGTTCGTCACCGAACTCCTGCGCACCCTCCCGCCCCGGCTCTCCGCCCACGCGCGCGTGCGGTTCTGCGGACCCGGCGGTACCGACCCGGTCGACACCGCGGTCGCCCTGGCGCGCGCCGCCACCGGGCGGGCCCCGGTCGTCACCGTCACCGGCGCCCACCACCGCGCGGCCGCCGGGGCGTGCTGCCCGGCCGACGCGGGAGAACCGCCCGCCGGGGTCCTCCTGGAGCCGGTACGGGGCGCGGACGGTGTACTGACCGTGCCGGACGCCTGGCTGCGCGACCTGCGACGGATCACGGCCGAACGGTCCGTGCCGCTCATCGCCGACGAGACCGAGACGGGGGTCGGCCGGACCGGCGCCTTCTGGGCGGTCGACCACAGTGGAGTCACTCCCGACGTGCTGATCCTCTCCAAGGCGATCGGCGGCAGCCTGCCGCTCGCCGCGGTGGTCCACCACGACGCCCTCGACGGCCACGACGCCCTCGACGCCCTCGACGACCATCTCGACGGCCACCGGCACGACTCCGACGGCCACCGCGCCGGCTTCCCCCGGCACCGTGCCGGAGCGTCCGGTGCCGCCACCTTCCGCGGCAACCAACTCGCCCTGGCCGCCGGTGCGGCGACCCTGGCCCACGTCCGCGAGCAGCGCCTCGCCGAGCACGCCGCCACCCTCGGTGGCCGGATACTGTCCCGACTGCGCGATCTGGCCGCGGAGTTCGCCTGCGTCGCGGACGTGCGCGGGCGCGGCCTGATGATCGGCATGGAGCTGGCGCCGCCGGACGGTGCACTCGACGGCACCCCCGCCGACGCGGACCCGCCCCACACCGGGAGTGAACTCGCCGCCGCCGTCCAACGGGAGTGCCTGCACCGCGGCCTGATCGTGGATCTCACCGGACCGGCCGGGAACGTCGTGCGCCTGCTGCCACCCCTGATCGTCACCGAGGAGCAGACGTCGGCGGTGCTGGACCGCCTGGCCGACGCGGTGCAGGCGGTGGACCGGCGCCGCGACGGCCACGTCCCACCCCACCGGGCGCACGTCCCGCACTGACATCCGCCGCCGCTCCCCGCCCCGCTCCCGCACGTCACGAGGACCGAGTTGCACACCACCCCCACACATGAACCGCCGCCTGCCGAACCGCCCGGGCCGCGGCCGACCGCCACCACCCCCTCGGACCACCCCGGTCCCCGCGACTGCCCAGACCGCGCACACCCCAGCGACCGCCTCGACGCCTACGCCGTGGCGCAGGCCGCGGCCGTCGAGAACCTGCTCCGTTGCTGGGTCCGTGAGGCCGGCGTGCCCGCGCCCGACAACGGCGTCCTGCACCTGCTGCTCCCGGCCTGCGGCACGGCCCTGGCCGTCCCCGTGTCCTACTGGTCCCCGACCGGACTGCACCGCTTCGGCCTCCCCCGGCTGGCCGGCGCCCCCTCCTCGGCGCCGCCCGTGGACGCCCTCACGCTCGCCGCGCTGCTCGGACGGGAGGCCCCTGGCGTCCCGGGGCCCGCCGGGCCCGACCTCGTCGCGCGCGTGGCCGACTCCGTCCGCCGTACCGCCGTAATCCTCCGCGACCGCGCGGAACGCCCCGGCGGTGCCACCGGTCGTCCGGCTCCCGCATCCGAGGACCTGTTCCTCGCCGCCGAACAGGCGCTGCTGCTCGGGCACCCGCTGCACCCCACGCCCAAGAGCCGTGAGAACCTCACCGACGCGGAGGCGCGGCGGTACTCGCCCGAACTGCGCGGCTCCTTCCCCCTGCACTGGATGGCCGTCGCCCCGTCCGTACTCGCCACCGACTCGGCCTGGACCGAGCGCGGGCGCCCGGTCGCCGCACCCCGGCTGACCGCACGCCTCGCCGCGGACGGCCCGGCCCCGCCGGACGGATACGCGCTCCTTCCGCTGCACCCCTGGCAGTTCCGCGCCGTCACCCATCGGCCCGAGGTCGCCGCACTGCTGGAGGCCGGACTGCTCAGGGACCTGGGAGCCCGCGGCGCCCCGTGGCATCCCACCTCCTCCCTGCGGACCGTGCACCGCACCGGCGCCCCCGCCATGCTCAAGCTCTCGCTGGCGCTGCACATCACCAACTCCCGCCGCGAGAACCTCCGCAAGGAACTCCACCGCGGCGTCGAGGTCCACCGCCTGCTGCGACGCGGACTGTCCCGCCAGTGGCAGGCCGCCCACCCGGCCTTCGACATCGTCCGCGACCCGGCCTGGCTCGCCGTCGACGGACCGGACGGCGCCCCCGTGCGCGGGCTGGACGTCGTCATCCGTCACAACCCGTTCCTGCCCTCGGACGACGTCTCCTGCGTGGCCGGCCTCGCCGCGCCGCGACCGCACCCGCGGGCGGACCGCCCCGACGCGCGCACCGCCGGCGCTCCCGCCCCACGCTCCCGGCTGGCCGAGGTCGTCACCGGGCTCGCCGGGCGGACGGGCCGCCCGGCAGGAGCCGTCGCCACCGAGTGGTTCGGGCGCTACCTCCACCACGTCGTACGTCCCGTCCTGTGGCTGGACGCCCACGCGGGCATCGCTCTGGAAGCGCACCAGCAGAACACGCTCGTCCTGTTGGACGCCGACGGCTGGCCCGCCGGCGGCCGCTACCGCGACAACCAGGGCTACTACTTCCGGGAGTCGAGACGCACGGAACTCGACGCCCGGCTGCCGGGGCTCGGCGCGCACAGCGACACCTTCGTGGCCGACGAGGTCGCCGACGAACGCTTCGCCTACTACCTCGCCGTCAACAACGTGTTCGGCCTCATCGGCGCCTTCGGCGCCCAGGGTCTGGCCGACGAGCGGCTGCTGCTCGCCGTCTTCCGCCGCTTCCTCGGCGAGCTCGCCGCCGCCCCGGCCCCGGGGGGCGGACGGCTCCCGGCGCACCTCCTCGACTCACCCGTCCTGCGCTGCAAGGCCAACCTGCTGACCCGCCTGCACGGCCTCGACGAACTCGTGGGGCCGGTGGACACCCAGTCCGTCTACGTCACCATCGCCAACCCGCTGCGCGCCTGACCGGCCCGCCGCCCCGACCCCGTTGACTCGGGCACCCCGCCCCTCCCCGAAAGAGCGACCCCATGACGTCCACCGACGCGAGTGCCGACGACACCCTGGACCTGCACCTGCCCGAGGAGTTTGTCGCGCTCTTCCGGAGCGGGGCGGACGACCCCGCCGGGACGGGAACGGCACGCGCGCGTGAGGATCTCCTCGACCGCGTCGCCGACTGGGGGCCGATCGACACCCCCGTGGGCGCCTTCCACCTGGTACCCGTCGAAGTCGAACGGCACGTTCCGCTGATCGCGCGCTGGATGAACGACCCGGCCGTCGCCGCCTACTGGCAGCTGGCCGGACCACAGAGCGTGACCGAGGACCACGTACGCGCCCAGCTCACCGGCGACGGCCGCAGCGTCCCGTGCGTCGGGGTGCTGGACGGGGTGCCGATGAGCTACTGGGAGATCTACCGGGCCGACCTCGACCCGCTGGCCCGGTACTGTCCCGTACGGCCGCACGACACCGGCGTTCACGTCCTGATCGGCGACGACGCGGATCGCGGACAGGGCATCGGCACCGCGCTGATCAGGACCGTCAGCGACCTCGCCCTCGCCGCCCGGCCCGCCTGCACGCGGGTGCTCGCCGAACCGGACGTCCGCAACGCACCCTCCGTCGCGGCGTTCCTCGGCGCGGGCTTCCGCTTCCACACCGAGATCGACCTGCCCGGCAAGCGGGCCGCCCTCCTGGTCCGGGAACGGACGGCGCCCGATTCCCGGTGACCCGCGCCGCCCTCCGACCCGTCCCGTCCGTCCAGGAGCCACCCTTGCACCCGCCGTCGCCACCGCCTCCGCACCGCCGCGGCACGTCTGACCCCGGCAGTCCCTCGCCCCTCGTACGCGCCTTGCCGACCCGTTTGTCAGTGCCGGGCCGTAGGGTGGTCGCGCTATGACGAAGCCCTCACTCCCCGAACTCCTGCACGCCGCCGTCACCGCCGTCGGCGGCACGGAGCGGCCCGGTCAGGTGGCCATGGCCGAAGCCGTCGAGGAAGCCATCGACGGCGGCTCCCATCTGCTGGTCCAGGCCGGCACCGGCACCGGAAAGTCGCTCGGCTACCTGGTGCCCGCCCTGGCCCACGGGGAGCGGGTGGTCGTGGCCACGGCGACCCTGGCCCTGCAACGCCAGTTGGTCGAGCGGGACCTGCCCCGCACGGTCGACGCGCTCCATCCGCTGCTGCGCCGCCGCCCGGAGTTCGCGATGCTCAAGGGCAGGTCGAACTACCTGTGCCTGCATCGGCTGCACGAGGGCGTCCCGCAGGACGAGGAGGAGGGCCTCTTCGACCAGTTCGAGGCCGCCGCACCCACCAGCAAACTGGGCCAGGACCTGCTGCGGATGCGCGACTGGGCCGACGAGACCGAGACCGGCGACCGCGACGACCTCACGCCGGGCGTCTCCGACCGCGCCTGGTCGCAGGTGTCGGTGTCCTCCCGGGAGTGCCTGGGCGCCACGAAGTGCGCCTACGGCGCCGAGTGCTTCGCCGAGACGGCCCGGGAGCGGGCCAAGCTCTCCGAGGTCGTCGTCACCAACCACGCGCTGCTCGCGATCGACGCCATCGAGGGTGCGCCCGTCCTGCCGCAGCACGAGGTGCTGATCGTCGACGAGGCGCACGAGCTGGTCTCCCGGGTCACCGGGGTCGCCACCGGCGAGCTGACCCCCGGCCAGGTCAACCGCGCGGTCCGCCGCGCCGCGAAGCTGGTCAACGAGAAGGCCGCCGACCAGCTCCAGACCGCCGCCGAGGGCTTCGAGCGGCTGATGGAGCTGGCGCTGCCGGGCCGCCTGGAGGAGATCCCGGAGGACCTGGGCTACGCGCTGATGGCACTGCGGGACGCCTGCCGCACGGTCATCTCGGCCATCGGCACCACCCGCGACAAGTCCGTGCAGGACGAGGACGCGGTCCGCAAGCAGGCGCTGGCGTCCGTGGAGTCCGTGCACGACGTGGCGGAGCGGATCACGAACGGCTCGGAGTGGGACGTCGTCTGGTACGAGCGGCACGAGCCCCGTGGCGGAGCCGCGTATCGGCCCAGTGGGGCCTCGCTGCGGGTCGCCCCGATGTCCGTCTCGGGGCTGCTGCGGGAGAAGCTCTTCACCGACCGCTCCGTGGTCCTGACCTCCGCGACCCTCAAGCTGGGCGGCGACTTCAACGGCGTCGGGGCGTCGCTCGGCCTGGCCCCCGAGGGCACCGAGGGCGAGGACGTGCCCCAGTGGAAGGGCGTCGACGTCGGCTCGCCCTTCGACTACCGCAAGCAGGGCATCCTCTACGTCGCCAAGCACCTGGCCCGCCCCGCCCGGGACGGCGACCGCGGCGACATGCTCGACGAGCTGACCGAGCTGATCCAGGCCGCGGGAGGCCGCACGCTGGGGCTGTTCTCCTCGATGCGCGCGGCCCAGCTGGCCGCCGAGGAACTGCGCTCGCGCATCCCGGAGTACCCGATCCTCCTCCAGGGCGAGGAGACCCTCGGCGAGCTGATCAAGAACTTCGCCGCCGACCCGCGGACCTGCCTCTTCGGCACCCTGTCGCTGTGGCAGGGCGTCGACGTCCCCGGGCCGAGCTGTCAGCTCGTCGTCATGGACAAGATCCCGTTCCCGCGTCCGGACGACCCCCTGATGAGCGCCCGCCAGAAGGCGGTGGAGGAGGCCGGGGGCAACGGCTTCATGGCGGTCGCCGCGACGCACGCCGCGCTGCTGATGGCCCAGGGCGCGGGCCGGCTCGTCCGGGCGTCCGGCGACCGCGGGGTGGTCGCCGTACTGGACCAGCGGCTGGCGACGGCCCGGTACGGAAGCTATCTCAAGGCGTCCCTGCCGGACTTCTGGTTCACCACGGACCGCAACCAGGTCCGCAAGTCGCTCGCCGCGATCGACGCGAAGGCGCGGCAGACCGAGGCCGCAGGGCAGGCGGAGAGCGGCTGACAGCGCGGGGCCCCGGAACCGGCGCAGAGGTTCCGGGGCCCGGTCGGGTCGGCGGGGCGCGGTCGCGCGTACCCGCCCGCCGTGGCGCTCAGACGCGACGCAGTACGGCCACCACCTTGCCGAGGATGGTCGCGTCGTCACCGGGGATCGGCTCGTAGGCCGCGTTGTGCGGGAGGAGCCAGACGTGGCCGTCCTCGCGCTTGAAGCGCTTGACGGTGGCCTCGCCGTCGAGCATCGCGGCCACGATGTCGCCGTTCTCGGCGACCGGCTGACGGCGGACCGTGACCCAGTCCCCGTCGCAGATCGCGGCCTCGATCATCGAGTCGCCGACGACCTTCAGCACGAACAGCTCACCGTCGCCGACCAGCTGCCGGGGGAGCGGGAAGACGTCCTCGACGGACTCCTCGGCCAGGATCGGGCCACCGGCGGCGATGCGCCCGACGAGCGGCACGTACGACGCGGCCGGCTTTCCGGCGGTGTCCGTGGGCTGCACCGAGGCGGCCTGGTCGGAGCCACGCACCTCGTAGGCGCGCGGGCGGTGCGGGTCCCTGCGCAGGAAGCCCTTGCGCTCCAGAGCCATCAGCTGGTGTGCCACGGAGGAGGTGCTGGAGAGGCCGACGGCCTGGCCGATCTCCCGCATCGACGGCGGGTACCCGCGCCGCTGCACGGAGTCACGGATGACCTCGATCACCCGGCGTTGGCGGTCGGTGAGTCCTGAGCTGTCCGCCCGGATGCCGGGAGGTCGCCCCGGCAGGGAGCGCTTGTGCCCCTCGGGATTCGTGGCGTCGCTCATCGCGTGCACCGGCTCAGGTCGGCCCTGGGGGCGTTCCTGGGCAGTGATGGTGGCACTGTCGGCGGTGGTGGTCACGTCGGCCCCTCTCGATGGTCTCCCTGCTGCACAACGGTAGTAGCTTTCGAAAGGTTGCGCCAAACACACGTTCGAGTGAAAAACCGCGATTCTCTCGTCCGTATTGCATGTCTGGGTGTATGGCTACCGTTGTGCCTGGCGGACAAAAGGGCTTATTGCTGTACTCTTCACCGCCGTGGTGACAACCTCCGGGATGTCGCTCCAGTCTGCCATCCGGCATCCCGTTCGACGGGGCGGGTCTCCCATCTGTTGCGGTAGTCCCACGTCCCCTCCCCGCGGCGCCCACGGTATCTCCGCATGCGCGCCCTTCGGGGCCCGGAGCGCGCGTACGCGCGGGCGCGACACGCGTGCAGGGCCTGGATGTATGAGCCAATCCCCACATCTAGTGGTTGGATTGCATCAGCAGCCCACAAGTTGTGGTCCCCCGGGTCTTCGGGCCCGTCGCGATCGCCTATGCTGGGGGCTGCTTCGAGGGGCCCGAAGGGTCTGTCGAGGCCGTTGAGTCTGCTGTGAGGAGGGTTCGGAGTCCATGCACTGCCCCTTCTGCAGGCACCCCGACAGCCGTGTCGTCGACAGCCGTACGACCGACGACGGCACGTCGATCCGCAGGCGCCGCCAGTGCCCTGACTGCTCCCGTCGGTTCACGACCGTGGAGACGTGCTCGCTCATGGTGGTGAAGCGGTCCGGGGTCACCGAACCGTTCAGCCGGACCAAGGTGATCAACGGAGTGCGCAAGGCCTGTCAGGGCCGGCCCGTCACCGAGGACGCGCTCGCACAGCTCGGCCAGCGGGTCGAGGAGGCGGTGCGGGCCACCGGAAGCGCCGAGCTGACCACCCACGACGTGGGGCTGGCCATCCTCGGACCCTTGCAGGAACTCGACCTCGTCGCCTATCTGCGGTTCGCCTCGGTCTACCGGGCGTTCGACTCGCTCGAGGACTTCGAGGCCGCGATCGCGGAACTGAGGGAGACGACGGGGCACCCCGGCGAGGACGACGACACCGGCGCGGGGAGCCAGGAGAACGACCGCGGGCCCACGGGGGCGGGACAGGTCCCCGAGCCCGCAGGCGCCGCCGACTGATCGGCGGGCCGGACCCGGACTTCGGCGCCCGGGCCCGGCCGGACGGCGGCGAACAGAGACCTGTTGCGGGCGCAGCGAGAGATGCCCGCAACACCAGACAGAACACCGTGCCCACGGGAACAATCGGGGCACTTCAGGGCGTTTTCGCCCGTACAGGGAGGCGGCATGACAGAGACGGCGAGCGGTCCGGCACGGAGTTCCCGCGCCAAGGGCACCAAGGCGGGCAAGGGACTCCGCGTCGAGCGCGTCCACACCACTCCCGGCGTCCACCCCTACGACGAGGTGGCCTGGGAGCGTCGTGACGTCGTCATGACCAACTGGCGCGACGGCTCGGTCAACTTCGAGCAGCGTGGCGTCGAGTTCCCCGAGTTCTGGTCGGTGAACGCGGTCAACATCGTCACCAGCAAGTACTTCCGGGGCGCCGTGGGCACCCCGCAGCGCGAGGTGAGCCTCAAGCAGCTCATCGACCGCATCGTGAAGACGTACCGGAAGGCCGGCGAGGACAACAAGTACTTCGCCTCGCCCGCCGACGCCGAGATCTTCGAGCACGAGCTGGCCTACGCCCTCCTGCACCAGATCTTCAGCTTCAACAGCCCGGTGTGGTTCAACGTCGGCACGCCCCAGCCGCAGCAGGTCTCCGCCTGCTTCATCCTGTCCGTCGACGACTCCATGGAGTCGATCCTCGACTGGTACAAGGAAGAGGGCATGATCTTCAAGGGCGGCTCCGGCGCCGGCCTGAACCTCTCCCGGATCCGCTCCTCCAAGGAGCTGCTCTCCTCCGGCGGCAACGCCTCGGGACCGGTCTCCTTCATGCGCGGCGCCGACGCCTCCGCCGGCACCATCAAGTCCGGCGGCGCCACCCGTCGCGCGGCCAAGATGGTCATCCTCGACGTCGACCACCCCGACATCGAGGACTTCATCGAGACCAAGGTCAAGGAGGAGGAGAAGATCCGCGCCCTGCGCGACGCGGGCTTCGACATGGACCTGGGCGGCGACGACATCACGTCCGTCCAGTACCAGAACGCCAACAACTCGGTCCGTGTGAACGACACGTTCATGAAGGCCGTGCAGGACGGCGGCAAGTTCGGCCTGACGTCCCGCATGACCGGCGAGGTCATCGAGGAGGTCGACGCCAAGGCGCTGTTCCGCAAGATGGCCGAGGCCGCCTGGGCCTGCGCCGACCCGGGCATCCAGTACGACGACACCATCAACGCCTGGCACACCTGCCCGGAGTCCGGCCGCATCAACGGCTCGAACCCGTGCAGCGAGTACATGCACCTGGACAACACGTCCTGCAACCTCGCCTCGCTGAACCTGATGAAGTTCCTGAAGGACGACGGCAAGGGCAACCAGTCCTTCGACGCCGAGCGCTTCTCGAAGGTCGTCGAGCTCGTCATCACCGCGATGGACATCTCCATCTGCTTCGCGGACTTCCCGACCCAGAAGATCGGCGAGAACACCCGCGCCTTCCGCCAGCTCGGCATCGGCTACGCCAACCTCGGCGCCCTGCTGATGGCGACCGGCCACGCCTACGACTCCGACGGCGGCCGCGCCCTGGCCGGCGCCATCACCTCCCTGATGACCGGCACGTCGTACCGCCGCTCCGCCGAGCTCGCCGCCATCGTCGGCCCGTACGACGGCTACGCCCGCAACGCCAAGCCGCACCTGCGGGTCATGAAGCAGCACTCCGACGAGAACGCCAAGGCCGTCCGCATGGACGACCTCGACACGCCGATCTGGGCCGCCGCCACGGAGGCCTGGCAGGACGTGCTCCGCCTCGGCGAGAAGAACGGCTTCCGCAACTCCCAGGCGTCCGTCATCGCCCCGACCGGCACCATCGGTCTCGCGATGTCCTGCGACACCACCGGCCTCGAGCCCGACCTCGCCCTGGTCAAGTTCAAGAAGCTGGTCGGCGGCGGCTCGATGCAGATCGTCAACGGCACCGTCCCGCAGGCCCTGCGCCGCCTGGGTTACCAGGAGGAGCAGATCGAGGCGATCGTCGCCCACATCGCCGAGCACGGCAACGTGGTCGACGCGCCCGGCCTGGCGCACGAGCACTACGAGGTGTTCGACTGCGCGATGGGCGAGCGCTCCATCTCCGCGATGGGCCACGTCCGCATGATGGCCGCCATCCAGCCGTGGATCTCCGGCGCCCTGTCCAAGACGGTCAACCTGCCGGAGTCGGCGACCGTCGAGGACGTCGAGGAGGTCTACTTCGAGGCGTGGAAGATGGGCGTCAAGGCGCTCGCCATCTACCGCGACAACTGCAAGGTCGGCCAGCCCCTCTCCGCGAAGACCAAGTCGGCCAAGGACGAGAAGGCGGAGATCACCGAGAAGACCGAGGCGGCCATCCGCGAGACGGTCGAGAAGGTCGTCGAGTACCGTCCGGTCCGCAAGCGCCTTCCGAAGGGACGGCCCGGCATCACCACGTCCTTCACCGTCGGCGGCGCCGAGGGCTACATGACCGCCAATTCCTACCCGGACGACGGTCTCGGCGAGGTCTTCCTCAAGATGTCCAAGCAGGGGTCGACCCTCGCGGGCATGATGGACGCCTTCTCCATCGCGGTCTCCGTCGGCCTCCAGTACGGCGTGCCGCTGGAGACGTACGTCTCGAAGTTCACGAACATGCGCTTCGAGCCGGCCGGTATGACGGACGACCCGGACGTGCGGATGGCGCAGTCGATCGTCGACTACATCTTCCGCCGCCTGGCGCTGGACTTCCTGCCCTTCGAGACGCGCTCCGCGCTCGGCATCCACTCCGCCGAGGAGCGCCAGCGCCACCTGGAGACGGGTTCGTACGAGCCGTCCGACGACGAGCTGGACGTCGAGGGCCTGGCCCAGTCGGCGCCGCTCGCCCAGGTGAAGGCCGTCGCCACGCCGAAGGCCGAGGCCGAGTCCGCCAAGCCCGCGCCGCAGCAGGCGCACACCAGCGCCGAGCTGGTGGAGATGCAGCTGGGCATCCAGGCCGACGCCCCGCTGTGCTTCTCCTGCGGCACGAAGATGCAGCGCGCCGGCTCCTGCTACATCTGCGAGGGCTGCGGCTCGACCAGCGGGTGCAGCTGACGCGTAGCCGCTCGTAGTGGCTCATGAGTAAGGGGCGACCGCCTTGGCGGTCGCCCCTTACTCATGCACGGCACCGTCAAGGCCGGTGCGGGGCGCCCATCACACGGGTGAACGTCGAGGGGTCCCCCTCGAAGCCGTGCACGCCGGACCGGAACTCCCACGCCCCCGTCTCGTCCCGGACGAACTCCGCGACCGTCGCCGCCGTGGCGTCCGGGACACCGGCGAAGTCCTCCGAGGCCAGGTCCGTGTACCCCTCACGGATGCGCAGGCCCGGGTTGGCGACCGCGGCGAAGGTCCGCTCCTCGGAGTGCTGCTGGATGGCGACGCCGACCACCACGCGCGCGTACCGGGCGGCGAGCCGCTCCAGCTCCAGCGTCATGACCTCGTCGAACCCGAAACCCTTGCCGTCCTTGCTGTCCCGGTTGAGATAGATCGTGCCGTCGGGCGAGCGGCTGTCGAAGTGCACCAGATAGGCCGGAGCGCCGTACGGATCGTCCACCGGGTAGGTCCCGGCGACGAGGTCCAGGTCGGCGGCCGGCTGTCCCGCCGGACTCGGGTCCCACCGCAGCGCGACCTCGACCTTGCGCATGCCCTTGCTGAGGCCGTTCACAGACTTCCCCTTCCCAGGTCCCCCGCCCTGCCCGGCCCTCCGAACTGCCGGGCGGTGACGGCCGGTTGTCCATCCTGCCACGCACCGGGACGGGGGTGCGGGCAAGCGGTCCCGCGGAGAGTGACCGGTGCCACGTTCCCTGGCCTTACCATGGCGCGGTGCTGGTCAAGTGGATTCGCTGCACCGTGGTGGACCGCCGCGGTTTCGAACGGGGGCAGCGGAAGTGGGCGGGGCTTCCGGGGGAGCCGGGTTTTCGGGGACAGGGGGGTGGCTGGAGCCGGACGCGGCCGGACGTGGCGCACGTCTTCGCCTTCTGGGAGAGCCGTGCCTTCTACGACTCCTTCATGGCCCGCTCCCACGACAGGCTGGCATCGGCCCAGGCCGGCACCTTCAAGGACGCCCAGGTCAGGCTCTTCGACCACCGGTTCGACGTGAAGACCGGGTTCGAGCCGCGCTTCACCGACGCCGACCTGCTCCGGGTGGCGCTGTGCCGGGTCCACGAGGAACGGGCCGAGCACTACGTCCTCATGCAGGAGAAGGTCTGGAACCCGGCGATGGCGGGCTCGCCGGGCATGATCCGCGGCCTGTTCGGCGAAGCCCCGGGAGACGCCTACAACGAGTACCTCGTGCTGTCCATGTGGCTGTCGGCCGCCGAGCACGGGAAGTACCGCACCGAGCGTATCGAGCGGCTCGCCCTGCGCGCCCGGACGGAGGCCGACATCACGGCCCTGACCGGCGACATCGTTCAGCTGGAACCCTCCTGGACCGTTTGAGACCCCCGGCCCGGCCTCCCGCCCGGGTGCGGAAGCCGTGTGAGGTGTGTGTGATGTACGCCGTACGGGAACGTACGGGTGCTTGGTTCCGGCCGTCTCGATCTAGGGTTCTGGCATGGCACGACCACGGCGCATCGTTCTTGTCCGGCACGGCGAGTCGACCGGCAACGTCGATGACACCGTGTACGAGCGCGAACCCGACCACGCGCTGGCCCTCACGGACCGGGGCCGGGCGCAGGCCGAGGAGACCGGCAAGGCGCTGCGCGAGGCGTTCGGCCGCGAGCGGGTCAGCGTGTACGTCTCGCCGTACCGCCGCACCCACGAAACTCTCCAGGCCTTCCACCTCGACCCGGACCTGATACGGATCCGTGAGGAGCCCCGGCTGCGCGAACAGGACTGGGGCAACTGGCAGGACCGCGACGACGTCCGGCTCCAGAAGGCCTACCGCGACGCCTACGGGCACTTCTTCTACCGCTTCGCCCAGGGCGAGTCCGGCGCCGACGTGTACGACCGCGTCGGCAACTTCCTGGAGAGCCTGTTCCGCAGCTTCGAGGACCCCGACCACCCGCCGAACGTGCTGCTGGTGACCCACGGACTCGCCATGCGGCTGTTCTGCATGAGGTGGTTCCACTGGACGGTCGCGGAGTTCGAGTCGCTGTCCAACCCCGGGAACGCCGAGATGCGGATGCTCGTTCTCGGTGAGGACGGCAAGTACACCCTTGACCGGCCCTTCGAACGCTGGCGAGATCCGGAACCGTACGGGATCACCGGATAGAGTGGCAGGGCGATGACCGCTCATTCTTCTTCCGACGGGCGCCCGGACCGCGCCCTTTCCAGCCTGCGCGGACTGTCGGTGGGGGACGCGCTGGGTTCACAGTTCTTCGTTCCCGCGAACTATCCGCTGCTGGGACGCCGTGAGCTGCCGCCCGGCACCTGGCAGTGGACGGACGACACGGAAATGGCCTGTTCCGTGGTCTCCGTCCTGGCCGCCCACCACCGCATCGACCAGGACGCGCTGGCGCTCTCCTTCGCCCACCACCACGACTTCGACCGGGGGTACGGCCCCGCGGTCAACCGGCTGCTGCGGCTGGTCCGGGAAGGCGGCGACTGGCGCGAGCTGGCCGCGGCGCTCTTCAACGGCCAGGGCTCCTGGGGCAACGGCGCCGCCATGCGCATCGCCCCGCTGGGTGCCTGGTACGCGGACGATCCGGAACAGGCGACCCACCAGGCGGAGATCTCCGCCTATCCGACGCACCAGCACCGTGAGGCGGTGGTCGGGGCCATGGCCGTCGCGGCGGCTGCGGCCCTGGCCGCCGATCCGGCCGGTCCGCCCCCGGCGCACGCGCTCCTCGACGGGGTGATCGCGCTCGTACCCAAGAGCGCGGTGGGCGCCGGACTGCGTCGCGCCCGGGACATGCTCGACTACGGCGACGCGGCCACGGTCGCGGCGGTCCTGGGCTGCGGCCGGCGTACGACCGCGCACGACACGGTTCCCTTCGCCCTCTGGTCCGCGGCCCGCGCGCTCGGGGAGTACGAGACCGCGTTCTGGACGACCGCACAGGTCGGCGGAGACGTGGACACGACCTGCGCCATCGTGGGCGGTGTGGTCGCGGCGGGCAAGGGCGGAGCGCCCCCCGCCGAGTGGGCGGGACGGGTCGAGGCGCTGCCCGCCTGGATGACGGTGGGCGCCTGACCGGATCCGCGAGCCGGCCGGGCGGGCTCCGGCGGGCGTGCTGGACGCCCGCCGGTGGCTTCCGCCCGGCCCGCGGTGTCGTGGGCTCAGCCCACGCCCGGACCGGCCGAGCCGGACAGGGCCTCCAGGTCGCTCTTCCGTACCCGGATCACCAGCCACGCCGTGGCCAGGGCGAGTACGGCCATGGCGGCGGCCGGGACGAAGGCGGCCGAGATGCCCTGCGCCAGCACGTCGTGCGACCACGGCGCGGGCAGCTGGTGCGTCTGGGCGAACTCCGCCTTCTGCTCCGGAGACCCGTTGGTGAGGAAGTCCGGTATCTGCTTCTCCGCCTCGTCCTTACTGGCCGTGCCGAAGACCGTCGTCAGGATGGCGAGCCCGATCGATCCGCCCACCTGCTGCATCGCGTTGAGCAGCCCCGACGCCGCGCCCGCCTCGTGCTGGGCGACCCCGGAGACCGCGGTCAGCGTCAGCGTCACGAAGTTCAGGCCCATGCCGAAGCCGAAGATCAGCATCGGCCCCAGAATGCCGCCGACGTACGAGCTGTCGGAGCTGATGAGGGCCTGCCAGCCGAGCCCGATCGCGGCGAGCGTGGAACCCGCGATCATGAACGGCTTCGGGCCGAAGACGGGAAGGAATCGCTGCGACAGGCCCGCACCGAGCGCGATCACCACCGTGACCGGCAGGAAGGCCAGGCCGGCCTCGATGGGCGTGTAGCCGAGCACGTTCTGCACGAACAGCACGATGTAGAAGAACATGCCGAACATCGCCGCGGCCAGGCTCAGCATGATCACGTACGTGCCGGAGCGGTTGCGGTCGGCGAACATCTTCAGCGGGGTGATCGGTTCCTTGGCCCGCTGTTCGATGAGGACGAAGGCCAGCAGCAGGACCGCGGCGGCCGCGAAGGAGCCGATGGTCAGGTTGTCCCGCCAGCCCTCGTCAGCGGCCCGGATGAAGCCGTAGACGAGAGACGCCATGCCCGCGGTGGAGGTCACCGCCCCGGCTATGTCGAAGCGGCCGGAGTGGCGTTCGGACTCGTTGATGTAGAGCGGTGCGAGTACGGCGATCAGCACACCGATCGGCACGTTGACGAAGAGCACCCAACGCCAGTCGAGCCACTCGGTGAGCATGCCGCCCGCCAGCAGGCCGATGGCGCCGCCACCCGCCGAGACGGCGGCGAAGACGCCGAAGGCCCGGTTGCGCTCCGGTCCCTCGGGGAAAGTGGTGGTGATGAGGGCCAGCGACGTGGGCGACGCGATCGCGCCTCCCATGCCCTGCAGGACGCGCGCCGCCAGCAGCTGCCAGGGTTCCTGGGCGAAGCCGCCGAGCAGCGAGGCGAAGGTGAAGAGCAGGATGCCGGTCATGAAGACCCGGCGCCTGCCGAGGATGTCGCCGGCTCGGCCGCCGAGCAGGAGCAGGCCGCCGAAGGTGAGCGTGTAGGCGCTGACGACCCAGGTGAGATCGGTGGTGCTGAACTCGAGCGCGTTTTGAATGTGCGGGAGCGCGATGTTCACAATCGTCGCGTCGAGTACGACCATGAGTTGACAGGCCGCGATGACGGCGAGTGCGATGCCGGGGTGTCCCTCCCGGCGGGCCGCTCCCGGCTTCTGGTCTTTGATCAGAGAAGAGGTTGTCACTATGTGTCCCCCACGAATGACTTAGTGAACGCTCGCGTTCACTGTTGCTTCAACGTTAGTGACTCGGCGACAGTGAACGCAACCGTTCACTTGCCGAGGTGTCGCGCGTCCGATCCCCCGTTGCGGCCGCGCGAGACGCGTCTCGTCCCCGAATACCCGTTTTCACCGTTTTTTGGAGACCTCCGACATGGTTGCTTCGCACTGGGCGGCCGCCTCCGCCCAGACGCCCTCCCGTCGGCGCGGTGCGGTCCTGGAGCGCGCCATCCTCGAGGCCGCGCTGGACCAGCTCGGCACCGTCGGCTGGAACGGCCTGACGATGGAAGGCGTGGCCGCCGGCGCGCAGACCGGCAAGGCGGCCGTCTACCGACGCTGGCCCTCAAAGGAGGATCTCGTCGCGGACGCGCTGCTGTCCGGACTGCCGGACTTCGACACGGTCCCCGACCTCGGCAGCGTGCGCGAGGACCTGCTGGAGCTGTGCCGCAGGGCGCGCGACGCGATGTTCTCCCGCCCCGGATTCGCGTTGCGTTCGGTGATTCACGAATGCGACAGCATGCAGGCCGAGCGCTTCCATGCGGTGATCATCAAGGGTGTGGTGGAACCGACCCTCACGATGATCTGCGAGGTCATAAACCGTGGAATGGAGCGGGGAGAGGTCCGTCGCGACGCGGCCAACGGATACGTCTTCGACGCCATCCCGGCGATGATGATGTACCGCTCGAAGATTTGTGCAAGTGAATGGACGGACGGCGAGCTCGAGGAAATGATCGACCAGTTGATGGTCCCGCTGCTGCGTCCCGACGCTCCCTGAACCGGGCCGCCGAGGGGGCCGGAACCGATCGGGGAACCGGGGTGTCGCACGGGGATCGCGGCGGCGTAGGCTAGGGGCGCCATGCCGTACGAACCACCTACTCACACCGTCGAGCGCTCCCTTCGCGCCACGACCGGAGCGAAGATCATTGCCGGTGTCGACGAGGTGGGGCGCGGCGCGTGGGCCGGTCCGGTCACCGTCTGCGCCGCGGTCACGGGACTGCGGCGGCCCCCGGCCGGTCTGACCGACTCCAAGCTGCTCACCGTCAAGCGACGCACCGAGCTCGCCGTGGAGTTGCACACCTGGGTCACGTCGTACGCCCTGGGGCACGCCTCTCCGGAGGAGATCGACGCGCTGGGCATGACGGCCGCGCTGCGGCTGGCGGCGGTGCGGGCCCTGGAGGCCCTGCCGGTCCGTCCCGAAGCCGTCATCCTCGACGGCAAGCACGACTATCTCGGGGCCCCTTGGCAGGTGCGTACGGTGATCAAGGGCGATCAGTCCTGCGTCGCCGTCGCGGCGGCCTCGGTCCTCGCCAAGGTCCAGCGCGACAAAATGATGGCCGAACTGGGTGTCGACCATGCAGACTTCGGTTTTGCGGACAACGCCGGGTATCCGTCGCCCGTGCACAAGGCCGCACTGGAGGAGCGGGGCCCCACCCCGCACCACCGGTTGTCGTGGGCGTATCTTGATGCGCTGCCCCAGTGGCGGCACCTCAAGAAGGTCCGCAGTTGGGTGGACGGAAGCGCTCCGGAAATCGAGGGTCAGCTCGGCTTCGATTTCTGACGGTTCGGCTCGCAGGCATGTGCCACCCGCCGACGCGAGCCGCACCAACGTTTGATAAACATCAGCTCATGCCTCTCATTCCCGAGGAGCCTCAGATTCACGAGAAGGCCCAGGGTCCCCGCGCCACTCCGGCCAGTGGCCGCACCGCGCCGACCCCCCGCCCCGTACCCGGCCCCCGTCCCGCGGCTCCGCCGCGCCCCGGCCGTCCCGGCCCGGTGCGCCCGGCTCCGCCGGCGCAACGCACGTCGCGCGACACGGCCGCGGCCAAACCCGGACCCGCGGGTCCGGCCGCCCCGGCCGCTCCCGCCGCCGCCCCGGCCGCCGCGCAGATCCAGCTGATCCCGGCCACGCCGGACGGCGCGCTCGACGCCGCCGAAGAGGCCGTCGACCTGCTGCTGGACTCGGGCCGCACCCCCGGTGACGTGCTGGTGATCACCACCGGCGACCCCCACCCGTGGGCGGCCCACGAACTGTCCTTCGGCGATGCCGCCTACTGGGCGCAGCACGACGCGGGCGACGACGTCTTCTACGCCGACGCCGCCGTCGCGGACCGTGCCGCGTCGCGGGCCGTGGTCGTGGTCGCACTCAACGGCGGCCCCGAGGCCGCCGCCGTCACCGCCCTGACCGTGGCCCGCTCCCGGGCCGGCGCCCTGCTGATCGTCTGCGGCGACCCGCAGCGGATCAACTCGGTGCTGGGCGCGGGCGTCTGAGCCCGTTCCGCCGGGTGCGGCGGCCGGCGGCGCGACACGGAGAGTGCCGGGCCGCTGCCCCCGCACGGCGGCGGCTCCCGCGGGCCGCGTGCACCTGACGTTCCTCCGGGCCCGCACCGGCTCGGACCGACGAGCGGGACCGGTGGATGCGCCCCGGCCGCCGCGGCACGGGCGGCGTGCGGGTGTCACCGGGACCGGCGCACCCCGGTCCGCCGGTCGCAGGCCGACCGGATCATGGCGAGCCGTGTCACCGCTCGGGTGGACCCGTAGTGGCCCTCCAGTGGTCGCCTGCTTCTCGCTGCCGGGGTGCTCAGCGGGCGGCGGCGCGGCGCAGCACGTCCGAGGCGACACCGCCGGTGCGTGGTGGCGGAGGCGGTGCCTCCGCCGTGGCGAAGGGCTCCGGCACCGACGCCGCGTTGGGCCGGCGTCCGCCGCGGCCCTCGCCGAGCACCTGCCAGCCGTCCCGGGTCAGCGTGATGTACGCGCCGCAGCGCAGTCCGTGCAGCGTGCACGCGTCCCGCAGCCCCCACATCCAGGCGCCGTCCTCCTGCGTCCAACGCGCGTCGCCCTCCCGGCAGTAGAGCAGTACGGCGGTGCGCACCGGCGTGCGGCGCCGCAGATCGTGCGGGATGACGCGGCGCAGCTGGGAGAGCAGCGCGTTGCGGAACATCCAGCCGTCCGCGGGGGAGCGGCGGCTGGTGAACGAGGCGCTGGCGCGCAGTCGTTCGTCCGGGTCGAGTACGGCCACGACCGCAGTCGCCGGTTCCGGCCGGTGTCGGGAGTGCAGCCCGCTGACGACCTCCCGAGGATTGCGCAGCAGCGGGATTCCGGCGGCGGCCCACTCCGCCGGTTCGAGCATGCGAGTGGCGGAAACGGCGGACGACGAAAACGAGGCCGCCGAGGACGGAGCGAATCCGAAGGTCACGTTCCTCCCTTCGGCTACGCGCCCACACTGCGGGCAGGGTCGGATTCGGGGAGCGCGCACCGCAGCGAAGCCCAGCCGGATCACGGAGGGCCGTGCGGGGAGCGGACTTCAATTCTTCCTGTCGAACTGGGATGCGGCAACGAGCAATTGAGACCGAGGCCCCATATCGGCTGATGTGCGCTCTATATCCCTACCCGGAGTGCCGCCGCGCGACGCATGGGACGCGGCACGCGCCGTGCCCGTCTCCGATTCGCACATTGTCAGTGCCATCGGGTTGCATGGGGGCATGGACCACGAGGAACTCCGTACCGAAGCCGACGCCGTCCTCGCCGAGCTGGTCGGTGATCGCGAGGGCTCGGCACGGCTGCGGGAGGACCAGTGGCAGGCGGTGGCGGCCCTGGTGGAGGAGCACCGGCGCGCCCTGGTGGTGCAGCGCACCGGCTGGGGGAAGTCGGCCGTGTACTTCGTCGCCACCGCGCTGCTCCGCCGCCGCGGCGCAGGTCCCACGGTGATCGTCTCGCCGCTGCTGGCGCTGATGCGCAACCAGGTCGAGTCGGCCGCGCGGGCGGGGATCCGGGCGCGCACCATCAACTCGGCCAACCCGGAGGAGTGGGAAACGATCTACGGGGAGGTCGAGCGGGGCGAGACCGATGTCCTCCTCGTGAGCCCGGAGCGCCTCAATTCCGTGGACTTCCGGGACCAGGTGCTGCCGAGGCTCGCGGCGACGACCGGTCTGCTCGTGGTGGACGAGGCGCACTGCATCTCCGACTGGGGCCACGACTTCCGCCCCGACTACCGCCGGCTGCGCACCATGCTGGCCGAGCTGCCGGCCGGGGTGCCGGTGCTGGCCACCACGGCGACCGCCAACGCGCGGGTCACGGCCGACGTGGCGGAGCAGCTGGGCACGGGCGGCGGGGACGCCCTGGTGCTGCGCGGGCCGCTCGACCGGGAGAGTCTGCGGCTGGGCGTGCTCGAGCTGCCGGACGCGGCGCACCGGCTCGCGTGGCTGGGGGAGCGGCTGGGCGATCTGCCCGGCTCCGGGATCATCTACACGCTGACCGTGGCGGCGGCCGAGGAGGTCGCGTCGTTCCTGCGACAGCGCGGGCACCCGGTGGCCTCCTACACCGGGAAGACGGAGAACGCCGACCGGCTGCAGGCGGAGGAGGACCTGCTGGCGAACCGGGTGAAGGCGCTCGTGGCCACGTCGGCGCTCGGCATGGGCTTCGACAAGCCCGATCTGGGATTCGTCGTGCACCTGGGGTCGCCCTCGTCGCCCATCGCGTACTACCAGCAGGTCGGGCGCGCGGGGCGCGGCGTGGACCATGCGGACGTCCTGCTGCTGCCGGGGCGGGAGGACGAGGCGATCTGGGCGTACTTCGCCTCGGTGGGCTTCCCGCCGGAGGAGCAGGTGCGGCGCACGCTGGCGGTGCTGGAGGACGCGGGGCGGCCGATGTCGCTTCCGGCGCTCGAACCGTTGGTGGATCTCCGGCGGTCGCGGCTGGAGACGATGCTCAAGGTCCTGGACGTGGACGGCGCGGTCCAGCGGGTGAAGGGCGGCTGGGCCGCCACGGGCCGGCCGTGGACGTACGACGCGGAGCGGTACGCGTGGGTGGCCCGGCAGCGGCAGGCGGAGCAGCAGGCCATGCGGGACTACGTGGCGACCACGGGCTGCCGGATGGAGTTCCTGCAGCGACAGCTGGACGACGAGAAGGCGGCTCCGTGCGGCCGCTGCGACACCTGCGCCGGACCCTGGCTCGATGCGGCCGTCCCGTCCGCGGCCCTCGCGGCGGCGACCGGCGAGCTGGACCGTCCCGGCGTGGAGGTCGAGCCGCGCAAGATGTGGCCGACCGGGCTCGCCGCGGTGGGCATGGACCTCAAGGGCCGGATTCCGGTGGGCCAGCAGGCCCTCACCGGCCGGGCACTGGGGAGGCTGTCGGACATCGGCTGGGGCAACCGGCTGCGCCCGCTCCTGTCGGCGCAGTCGGCGGACGGACCGGTCCCGGACGACGTGCTGGACGCCGTCGTGACGGTGCTGGCCGACTGGGCCCGCTCCCCGGGCGGCTGGGCCGACGGTTCCCCCGACGCGGTGGCGCGGCCCGTGGGCGTCGTCGCCATGCCCTCCCGCAGCCGTCCCCAGCTGGTCTCCTCGCTGGCCGGCGGAGTGGCACGGGTCGGCAGGCTCCCGCTGCTGGGCAGCCTCGCCCACACCTCCCGGGCCGACGCGCACGCCGCCCACCGCAGCAACTCCGCCCAGCGGCTGCGCGCTCTGGCGGATTCGTTCACCGTGCCGGACGAGCTCGCCACGGCCCTGGCCGGCGTCTCCGGCCCGGTGCTGCTCGTCGACGACTTCACCGACTCCGGCTGGACGCTGGCCGTGGGCGCACGCCTCCTGCGTCAGGCCGGTGCGGGCCAGGTGCTTCCGCTGGTCCTCGCCCTGGCCGGATAGGGCACGCGCGGGGCGGGGTGATGTGTCCCTGTCGACAGTTATCCACAGGCAAAGCGGAACCTGTCGATCCGCGAGATCGTCGAGCCATGACGAACCACAGCGAAACGACCGGATCCTTCGACAACGGCGACATCCCGGACGCCGCGGAGCCGGGCCGGGCGGACCGCGCCCCGCACGAGAGCCCCGGGGACGAACAGCAGGTCACCCTGCGCACCCCCGCCGAACTCGCCGACGCCCTGCCGTATCTGCTCGGGTACCGCCCCGAGGACAGCATCGTCCTGGCCGCCCTGCGGGACAGGGACGGGCGGGGCCGCTTCGGCGGTCGCGCGCGACTGGGCATCCCGGCGAACCCGGACGACTGGGCGGGCGCGGCCGGACAACTGGTCCACGGCCTGGTGACCGGAAGCGAACGGCGCGGGGTGCGGCCCGAGCAGATGGTCGCCTATCTCTGCCAGGAACCGGGCCCGGGCGAGACCGGACGGGACGTGATGGAGCGACTGCGACCGCTGGCCCAGAAGCTGCGCGTCGAGTGCGGCGCCCTCGACGTCCCCGTCGTCGAAGCGCTGTGCATCTCGGCCGGACGCTTCTGGTCGTACTGCTGCGACGAAGAGGCCTGCTGCCCGGCGGAGGGCCTCCCCATGGGGCTGCCGGGCACGTCGGTGCTGGCCGCGGCGGCCACCTACGCCGGTATCCAGGTGCGCGGCTCCCTCCGTGAGCTGCGGGCCAGGATGCTTCCCCGACAGGACACGGCGGCGGGCGAACAGGCGGCGGCCCTGGACGCCGCCGCCACGACGCTGGTCTCCCGGATCCTCGACGCCGACGGCCGCGCGGAAGTGGCCGAGGAGACGCTGGACACGGCGGAGCGGGTGATGCGACGCCTCGCCGGGGCCCCGCCCGTCTCCGGGGTGCCGGCCGAGGACCTGCGCGACGACCACCTGCTCGGACACGAGGAGGCGGCGGTGCTGATCCTCGGACTTCAGGACCGTACGACACGTGACCGCGCGGCCGCGTGGATGGAGGGCGACGAGGCGGCCCCCGCGATGCGGCTGTGGCGAGCCCTGGCCCGTCGCTGCGCCGGGCCGTACGCCGAACACGCGGCCGCGCCCCTCACCCTCGCCGGCTGGGTCGCCTGGTCCACCGGTGACGAGCTGGAGGCACGGGAAGCACTGGCCATGGCCCTCGGTGCGGACCCCGACTACCTCTTCGCCCGCCTGCTGCACCAGGCGTGCAACGAGGGCCTCGACCCCGAGTCGATCCGCCGCTGTCTGCGCGAGGGCAGGAAGGGCGGCGCGGACACGGGCGGCGGTGCTCCGGACGACGACGGACGCGGTGAAACGCGGGCGGAGCGAGAGCCGGCCGACCCCTCGGCCGGCGTGCCGGCGGGCCGTCGGCGCCGCTCGCGCACCCTCCCCTCGACGCATGGTGCCCGCCGCCGTACGAGGGCGCATGCCCATGAGCCGAGCGCTGCGGTAGTGCGCCCCCGGGGGACGCGCAGGGAAGAGCGCCGGGCCGGTGGGGCCGCCAGTGCCCCCGAAGCGGGCCGTCGCGGCCCTTCGTCACGGGCTTGACCTGGCGCGAGACCTCCTCACACGGCCCGCCGGGGCGGGCGATGGGACACCGGCGGGCAAGGAGTGGATCAGTGGCCGGAGCGGTTGACGAAGGGAGTGTTTATCGTCAGGAAGACGACTATGATCACCGCATGCCCTACGACCCGTCAGCCTTTCCGCCCTTCGCCGTCACTGTGGACCTGGTCGTGCTGACCGTGCGCCGCCACTCCCTGTGCGCGCTGGCGGTGCGCAGGGGTGAGCCGCCGTTCCAGGGCCGCTGGGCCCTGCCCGGCGGGTTCGTGCGGGACGGCGAGGACCTGGCGCAGGCGGCGGCGCGGGAGCTGGCCGAGGAGACCGGGCTGTGCGCCCACGACCCGGCCGCGCCGGCCCAGGACAACGGTGCCCATCTGGAACAGCTCGCGACCTACGGCGACCCCGACCGCGACCCCCGGATGCGCGTGGTCAGCGTCGCCCACCTCGCACTCGCCCCCGACCTGCCCGCACCGCGAGCGGGCGGTGACGCCAGCAACGCCCGCTGGGCACCGGTGGAGGAACTGCTGGAGCAGAGCGGCTACGGTCACGCAGGCGAGGCGGTCGCGCCGCTCGCCTTCGATCACGCCCAGATCCTGGCGGACGGGGTGGAGCGAGCCCGTTCCAAGATCGAGTACTCGTCGCTGGCCACCGCCTTCTGCCCGCCCGAGTTCACCGTCGGCGAGCTGCGCCGTGTCTACGAAGCCGTGTGGAGCGTGGTGCTCGACCCCCGCAACTTCCACCGCAAGGTGACGGGCACGCCGGGGTTCCTCGTGCCCACCGGCGGCACGACCACCCGCCAGGGCGGCCGTCCCGCCCAGCTCTTCCGGGCGGGCGGCGCGACCCTCCTCAACCCCCCGATGCTCCGCCCCGAGGTCTGACGCCGAGCCCGGGCCGGACCCGCCGGGGTGGTGTGCGAGCGGTCGAGGACGCGCGGCCGTGCCCGTGCCGACAGGCCGTGCTATGCCCGAAAAACCGGATATCGCACGCTATCTTGCTACGGGTGATCCAGGCCTTCGGACTGACCAGCAACCCCCGCAAGGAGCTTCCGCCCGCCGTCGACGACGTCTCGTTCGAGGCGCCCGCGGGCCGCGTCACCGCGCTGCTCGGAGCATCGGGCGCCGGCAAGACGACGGCACTCAGACTCATGCTCGAGCTCCAACACGGCCGGGGTCTCACCTACTTCAGAGGCCGCCCGCTGCACCGCATCGCCCACCCCTCCCACGAGGTCGGCGTGCTGCTGGGCGACGTCCCGGGGCACCCGGCCCGCACGGTGCGCGGCCACCTCCGCATGCTGTGCGCGGCCGCCGGCGTCCCCGTCCGCAGGGCCGACGAGGTCCTGGAATCGGTCGGTCTCGAGGGGCTGCGCGACGAACGCCTCGGCACCCTCTCCCGGGGCATGGACCGACGGCTGGGCCTGGCCTGCGCGCTCGTTCCCGACCCGCACACCCTGGTCTTCGACGACCCCGCCGGCGCACTCTCCGCCCCCGACGCCCGACGGCTGCACGGCGCGCTGCGTGCCCACGCGGCCCAGGGCGGCACCGTCCTGTTCAGCACGGCGGACCCCAAGGAGGCAGCGCGCAACGCCGACCACGTCGTCACCCTGGAGCGGGGAAAGGTCGTGGCCGACCAGGAGGCCGCGGAGTTCTCCCGGACCCGGTTGCGTCCCCGCGTCGCCGTCCGCAGTCCGCACGCCGCCCGCCTTGCCGCCCTGGTGACCAAGGAGGCGCGCACGGCCCGCCGTTCCGTCGAGGTGGTACGCGAGGGAGGCAACCGGCTCGCGGTGTACGGCAGTACGTGCGCCGACATCGGCGAGACCGCCTTCCGGCACGGCATCCTCGTGCACCAACTGGCAGACGAGGTGGGAGACATGGGCGCCGGGGCCGGCGCGGTCCCCGCAGCACGGCACCAGGAGCGGCAGGACGGTGACGGCGACCGCGCGCAGGTCACCGGGGCGCCGAGCACGTCCCGCACCGCGGCCACCGGCCCCTCCTCGCCTTCCTCCGGCGCCGCCCAGCCGCAGCCGCACCGCCGCGAAGCCCGCCCCGAGGCCGGCCCCCGTCAGGCGCCCGCCCCGGACGGGGACACGGACGGACCCGCGTCCGGGACGGCCCGCCGCAGGACACCCGGGCCCCGTCGGGCCCTCGTCCCGGACGGCGCCTCCGGCAGTGTCTCCGAATCGTCCGGAGCCCCCGGAGTCGCCGCCCCCGACGTCGCTCCGCACCGCACACCGCGCCCCTTCAGCGCGCTCACACCGGGCGGGACGAAGCCGGCGGACACGGCCGTCACGCTTCCGCCGCCCATCTCCGTCCGTTCCGCCCCCAGCCCCCTCCGGCCGCTGCGTTACGAGCTCCGTCGTGCGGTGGGCGTCGGCACCGGCTTCGTCACCGGCGCGGTCGTGCTCCTCGTGTCCGCCGTCACCGCCGTGATCCTCGCCCGGATCGGACACACCCCGCAGGCGCGGCTCCTGGCCGCGTGGCCGAGGGAGCTCCCGCTGCCGCCCGCCGCGCTCGGCGCCGGGCTGCTCGGCGCGCTCGCCTTCGGCGACGAGTTCCGCCACCCCGCCCTCGCGGCCGACTGCGGCACCGTGCCCCGCCGCATGGGGCTGCTGACCGCCAAACTCCTCGTCTCCGCGGCCGCCGCACTGGTCCTGGCCGCCCTGACCGCGGGCTGCGACGCCGCGGTGCTGCGGCTCTTCTACGGCTCCGAACTCGCGGGGTTCCCCGCCGACTGGCCCGCGCCGGGCGCCGGTTGGCTCGCACTCGTCGTCGGGTGCGCATGGGCCGGCGTGCTCGCCGCGGGCGTGTTCCGGTCCACCACCGCCGGGCTGGCGGCCGTGGTCGCCGTTCCGGTCGTCGTCGTACCGCTCGTACAGAAGGTCTGGGAGGGCCCGTCCGTACGGACCGCCGCCGGCTTCCCGATGCGGGTGCGCGAGGTCCTGCTGACCCAGTGGCCGTTCGGGGGCGAGCGGTACGTGGCGGAGGCGCTGCGTCTGATCGCCCAACCCGTGGGCGGCGCAATGACGTTGTCCCTGACCGCTCTGCTCTGCGCGTATCTGCTCATGACCCTGCGCAGCAGGGTGCGGTGACGCGTGTCTCACCCTTCCGTTCCGACCGTGTGCGCAACTCCCCGGGGAAAGCCCATTTCTTTCCGATAAGGCGTCAATTGCGACGGGGTGAGCGATCACCCTTTCGTGTGCTTTTCACCAAAGACCTCAAGGGAGTTGGGGTCAGCGCCGACAAAGGATGCGTGAGTACCCTTGCGCACACCATGATGACCGCCGCCCGCTCCGCCGACTCCGGCCTCGCGAACCCGGGCGAACTCGACCGCTACCCGTACGCCGAGACGCCCGCCGTCGACCGCGTCGGAGCGCCCTCCTGGGAAGGGGTGGAGCCCGAGCTGGGCCGCGTGGGCCGGCGCACCGCGGGCAACCGTGGCCGCGGGCTGCACGGGCAACTCGTCCAGCAACTGGGCCAGATGATCGTTTCGGGCGACCTGGGCGCCGACCGCCCGCTGGTGCCCGAGGAGATCGGGCAGCGTTTCGAGGTCTCCCGCACCGTGGTGCGCGAGTCCCTTCGCGTGCTGGAGGCGAAGGGGCTGGTCAGCGCCCGGCCGAACGTCGGCACGCGCGTGCGCCCCGTGAGTGACTGGAACCTCCTCGATCCGGACATCATCGAATGGCGCGCCTTCGGGCCGCAGCGCGACGACCAGCGCCGGGAGCTGAGCGAGCTGCGCTGGACGATCGAGCCGCTCGCCGCGCGCCTGGCCGCCGGACACGGGCGCGAGGACGTCCAGCAGCGGCTGTCCGACATGGTGGGGATCATGGGGCACGCCATGGGACAGGGCGACGCGCTCACCTTCTCGCGTGCCGATGCCGAGTTCCACGCCCTGCTCATCCAGGTCGCGGGCAATCGGATGCTGGACCACCTCTCGGGGATCGTCTCCGCCGCCCTCCACGTCTCCGGCGGCCCGGTCACCGGCTGTGACCGGCCGAACGACGTGTCGCTCGCGCAGCACGGCAGGATCGTCGACGCCCTCGCCACCGGCGACGGCGCGGCGGCCGAGGCGGCCATGCGCCAACTTCTGACCGTCCACCCCGAGGTGGAACGCGTGGTGCCCGCCCCGCGCGAGCACTGACCGCCTTCCGCCGCAGCGGCGCGGTCCGGGCACGCCATACCCCTCCTGTGGCAGTGGCCGGCACGCCGCCGTCACCGTCGGACCCCGCGGAGCCTCTCGTGGTTCCCCGGGGTCCGACGGTGCGAATGAGAGGCTGAGTCGTCCCGGCATGGCCGGTAGGTATGAGTTGGTGACCTTGTTCATCCGGATCTGACCGGTTTTGATCGCTTACGGGGTGTGACTCGGGCCACGCGGATTGGGCGTAACGCTCTTGGGAACAACACGATGACCTAAGAGGTGACAGCCGCGGAAGGAATACGGACGCCGTTCACGGCGCTGTGCATCTCCCCGGCCCGCCCGCACCGTCGGCCCATTCCCAAGCCGGTGGTCGGCTCCCGTCCGCCGTGGACGGGGCCGGAAGCCGTTTTTCAACGTTCCGAGAGGTTGTTCGTGTCGGCCAGCACATCCCGTACGCTCCCGCCGGAGATCGCCGAGTCCGTCTCTGTCATGGCGCTCATTGAGCGGGGAAAGGCTGAGGGGCAGATCGCCGGCGATGACGTGCGTCGGGCCTTCGAAGCTGACCAGATTCCGGCCACTCAGTGGAAGAACGTACTGCGCAGCCTCAACCAGATCCTCGAGGAAGAGGGTGTGACGCTGATGGTCAGTGCCGCAGAGCCCAAGCGCACCCGAAAGAGCGTCGCAGCGAAGAGTCCCGCCAAGCGCACCGCCACGAAGACGGTCGCGGCGAAGACGGTGACCAGCAGGAAGGCGACCGCGCCCGCCGCCCCGGCGGCACCCGCGGCCGAGCCCGCCGTCGAGGAAGAGGCACCCGCCAAGAAGGCGGCGGCCAAGAAGACGACCGCCAAGAAGGCGACCGCGAAGAAGGCGACCGCCAAGAAGACGGCGGCCAAGAAGACGACCGCCAAGAAGGACGACGGCGAGCTTCTCGAGGACGAGGCGACCGAGGAGCCGAAGGCCGCGACGGAGGAGCCCGAGGGCACCGAGAACGCGGGCTTCGTGCTGTCCGACGAGGACGAGGACGACGCGCCGGCCCAGCAGGTCGCCGCGGCCGGTGCCACCGCCGACCCGGTCAAGGACTACCTCAAGCAGATCGGCAAGGTCCCCCTGCTCAACGCCGAGCAGGAGGTCGAGCTCGCCAAGCGCATCGAGGCCGGTCTGTTCGCCGAGGACAAGCTGGCGAACGCCGACAAGCTGGCGCCCAAGCTCAAGCGCGAGCTGGAGATCATCGCCGAGGACGGCCGCCGCGCCAAGAACCACCTGCTGGAGGCCAACCTCCGTCTGGTGGTCTCCCTGGCCAAGCGCTACACCGGCCGCGGCATGCTCTTCCTGGACCTCATCCAGGAGGGCAACCTCGGTCTGATCCGCGCGGTGGAGAAGTTCGACTACACCAAGGGCTACAAGTTCTCCACGTACGCCACCTGGTGGATCCGTCAGGCGATCACCCGCGCGATGGCCGACCAGGCCCGCACCATCCGTATCCCGGTGCACATGGTCGAGGTCATCAACAAGCTCGCCCGCGTGCAGCGCCAGATGCTCCAGGACCTGGGCCGCGAGCCCACCCCGGAGGAGCTGGCCAAGGAGCTCGACATGACCCCGGAGAAGGTCATCGAGGTCCAGAAGTACGGGCGCGAGCCGATCTCGCTGCACACCCCGCTGGGTGAGGACGGCGACAGCGAGTTCGGTGACCTCATCGAGGACTCCGAGGCGGTCGTCCCGGCCGACGCGGTCAGCTTCACCCTCCTGCAGGAGCAGCTGCACTCCGTGCTCGACACCCTGTCCGAGCGCGAGGCGGGCGTCGTCTCCATGCGCTTCGGTCTCACCGACGGTCAGCCGAAGACCCTCGACGAGATCGGCAAGGTGTACGGCGTCACGCGTGAGCGCATCCGCCAGATCGAGTCGAAGACCATGTCGAAGCTGCGTCACCCGTCGCGCTCCCAGGTGCTGCGCGACTACCTCGACTAGGTCGCGGCAGGCCGACAGGCAGGCAGTACGAGCGACGGAGGCCCGGTCCCGCCAGGTGCGGAGCCGGGCCTTCGCGCTGGGCAGCGGGTGCGGGGGGCGGCGTACTGGATCACTCTGGGTGTCCCATGACCACCCAGGAGTGAGGAGCCCGCATGCGTCGTCTCTGTGCCCGGACACTGGCCCGGCCGCTGGTGCTGGCGGCCGCCGCGACCGCGATACCGCTGGGGTCCGCCGCCCCCGCGGCCGCCGACAGCATCGTCGTCGGAGGCTTTCCGGTCGAAGTGTCCGACAGTCCGTGGACCGTCGCCCTGTCCAGTCGTGACCGGTTCGGGGGTACGCGGGCGGGGCAGTTCTGCGGGGGAGTGGCCGTCGGCCGGACCACCGTGCTCACGGCGGCCCACTGCCTGGGGGAGGAGGTTCTCGGCTCGCCGCCGGAACAGGTGGACGACCTGCGGGTCATCGCCGGCCGGACCGATCTGCTGTCGGACCGGGGGCAGGAGATCCCCATCCGCTCCGTCTGGGTGAACCCGGCGCACGACGACCGCAGCAACGCCGGCGACTTCGCGGTGCTCACACTCTCCGAGGCGCTGCCCGCCGACTCGGTCATAGGGATGGCGGCGGAAGGCGACCCCGCGTACACACCCGACACGGGTGCCCTCGTCTACGGCTGGGGCGACACCTCGGGCGCCGGCGACTACGCCAACGGTCTGCACGCGGCCCGGGTGCGGGTGCTTCCCGACGCGTCCTGCGAGCAGGCGTATCCGGGGAACGACGACGGCCGGTATCTGCCGGACACCATGCTCTGTGCCGGGCAGGAGGCCGGGGGCCGCGACGCCTGTCAGGGGGACAGCGGGGGGCCGCTGGTCGGCCGGGGGAGGCTCATCGGCCTGGTGTCCTGGGGGAGTGGATGCGGGCGCCCGGGCAGCCCCGGGGTCTACACGCGCGTCTCCTCGGTACTGCGGACGCTGGGGTGGGACGGCACGGCCACGAAGCAGCGCGGGGGCGCCTGACGGCCGCTGAGAGC
The DNA here is from genome assembly GCF_003950055.1 of Streptomyces sp. KPB2. NCBI lineage: Bacteria > Bacillati > Actinomycetota > Actinomycetes > Kitasatosporales > Streptomycetaceae > Streptomyces > Streptomyces sp. KPB2. The sequence continues at coordinate 2,104,236 of NZ_CP034353.1, read as the reverse complement.
CCTCCGGGACACGAGTACGGGCGGCCGCCTCCGGGACACGGAGACGGCCGCCCGCTCATCGGCCTGTGCCGATTCGGCTCGTCGTCGGGCGCGTTCGATTCAGCGCTCTTCCTCGGCGGAGGAAGCCGGAACGGCCGTCAGCCGCTCCGTCTCGTCCTGTATCTCAGCGGCGATCTTCTTGAGTTCCGGCTCGAACTTGCGACCGTGGTGGGCGCAGAAGAGCAGTTCTCCGCCGCTCAGCAGGACGACGCGCAGGTATGCCTGGGCGCCGCAGCGGTCGCAGCGATCGGCGGCCGTCAGCGGGCTTGCGGAAGTCAGAACAGTAGTCACGTCGCCTCTTCTCTAGCTCGACGAGCTGTCGTACCAGGGTCAACATCCAACCAGCCCCAAAACGTTCCCGCTCGTGGCTTTTCCTCGAAAAAAATTTCCGAGGGGCCGGCTGTTGCCGATTGGCGGCGAATGTGCCGTATTGCGTGTCTCTGTGTCGTACGGGTTCGCGCGGTCGGTCAGTGTCGGTCCCGCCGGCTGGGTTGCCGGTTTGTTCATGAGGACGTGCCCGGAGCCTAAATGGTTCATGCGTCGAAGGGAACGTGATGTGTGCTTCACCCCATCGAGGGATCGAACAGGCATGCGACCGTGGACTAGGGTGGTTCGGCGACGAGGGTGGCGTTACAACGGCTCTACCAGGCCTCGGTACCCTCTGAGCGGTGAACCGAGCCACGCCCTTACCCAGCGGGGCCCCATCTGAAATTCAGCGAGGAGCGAACCGCGTGACCGCCGAGACATCCGTGCCGTCCACTGCGCTGCTGGCAGGAGCAGACCGGGACGGATCCAACTACACCGCGCGGCACCTGCTCGTCCTCGAGGGGCTCGAGGCCGTGCGCAAGCGTCCGGGCATGTACATCGGATCCACCGACAGCCGCGGGCTGATGCACTGCCTGTGGGAGATCATCGACAACTCCGTCGACGAGGCCCTGGGCGGCTACTGCGACCACATCGAGGTGATCCTCCACGACGACGCCTCCGTGGAGGTCCGGGACAACGGTCGGGGCATCCCGGTCGACGTCGAGCCCAAGACCGGCCTGTCCGGCGTCGAGGTCGTCATGACCAAGCTGCACGCCGGCGGCAAGTTCGGCGGTGGCTCCTACGCCGCCTCCGGCGGTCTGCACGGCGTCGGCGCCTCCGTGGTCAACGCCCTGTCCGCCCGTCTGGACATCGAGGTGGACCGCGGCGGACACACCCACGCGATCAGCTTCCGCCGCGGGGTCCCGGGCACGTTCGCGAAGACCGGCCCGGACGCCCGGTTCGACGCCGGGAACGGGCTGCGCAAGGTCAAGAAGATTCCCAAGAGCCGCAGCGGCACGCGCGTGCGGTACTGGGCGGACCGGCAGATCTTCCTCAAGGACGCCAAGCTCTCCCTGGACACACTGCACCAGCGGGCCCGCCAGACCGCGTTCCTGGTGCCCGGGCTGACCATCGTCGTGCGCGACGAGTTCGGCCTCGGTGACGGCGGCAGCAAGGGCGAGGAGTCGTTCCGCTTCGACGGAGGCATCAGCGAGTTCTGCGAGTTCCTGGCCAGTGACCGGCCCGTCTGCGACACCCTCCGCTTCAGCGGTCAGGGATCCTTCAAGGAGACGGTCCCCGTCCTGGACGAGGAGGGGCAGATGACGCCCACCGAGGTCACCCGCGACCTCGGCGTCGACGTCGCGCTGCGCTGGGGCACCGGCTACGACACCACGCTCAGGTCGTTCGTCAACATCATCGCCACCCCGAAGGGCGGCACCCACGTCGCCGGCTTCGAGCAGGCGGTGGCCAAGACGATGAACGAGGTGTTGCGCACCAAGAAGATGCTGCGTGTCGCCGAGGACGACATCGTCAAGGACGACGCCCTGGAGGGCCTGACGGCGGTCGTCACCGTCCGGCTCGCCGAGCCGCAGTTCGAGGGCCAGACCAAGGAGGTCCTCGGCACCTCGGCGGCCCGCCGGATCGTGAACAACGTGATCAGCAAGGAACTGAAGGCCTTCCTGACCTCGACCAAGCGCGACGCCGCCCAGCAGGCCCGGACGGTCATGGAGAAGGCCGTCGCCGCGGCCCGCACCCGTATCGCCGCGCGCCAGCACAAGGACGCCCAGCGCCGCAAGACGGCCCTGGAGTCCTCGTCGCTGCCCGCCAAGCTGGCCGACTGCCGCAGCGACGACGTCGACCGCAGCGAGCTGTTCATCGTCGAGGGCGACTCCGCGCTGGGCACGGCCAAGCTCGCCCGGAACTCCGAGTTCCAGGCGCTGCTGCCGATCCGGGGCAAGATCCTCAACGTCCAGAAGTCGTCCGTGACGGACATGCTGAAGAACGCCGAGTGCGGGGCGATCATCCAGGTCATAGGAGCCGGGTCGGGCCGTACCTTCGACATCGACGCGGCCCGCTACGGCAAGATCATCATGATGACCGACGCCGATGTGGACGGCTCCCACATCCGCACCCTGCTGCTGACCCTGTTCCACCGCTACATGCGGCCCATGGTGGAGGCGGGCCGGGTGTTCGCCGCGGTGCCGCCGCTGCACCGCATCGAGCTGATCCAGCCGAAGAAGGGCCAGGACAAGTACGTCTACACGTACTCGGACCGCGAGCTGCGCGACAAGCTCATGGAGTTCCAGAGCAAGAACATCCGGTACAAGGACTCCATCCAGCGCTACAAGGGTCTCGGCGAGATGGACGCCGACCAGCTGGCGGAGACCACCATGGACCCCCGGCGCCGCACCCTGCGCCGGATCAACCTCACCGATCTGGACTCCGCCGAGCAGGTCTTCGACCTGCTGATGGGCAACGACGTCGCTCCCCGCAAGGAGTTCATCTCCAGCTCGGCCGCGACGCTGGACCGCTCGCGCATCGACGCGTGACCACGCCCGACGGCCGGACCGGACCCGGGAGCGATACCCGGGGCCGGTCCGGCCGGAGGGACCTCTCAGGGGGAATCACCTGATGGGGTGAAGTGCCCGGGGAAGAAGAGTCGGGGATCTTCCCGTTCTGTCCATCCTTGGGCATGCAGTCAAGCAACGATCGGCCCCGCGGCGCCGGGGGCGGTCCCGAAAGCGCGGCCGACCACCGCGCCGCGCCGGGCAGGGCCCATGTCGAGACGGCCCCCGGCCCGCGGCACGACGAGCCGCGGCACGAGGGTCCGCGGTACGACGACCCGTGGTACGACGCCCTCGCCTCCGGCTGGGGCGAGCCGGCCGGCCCCGGAGCCCCCGAGCCGGCCGTGCCGCCGATGCGCCGGGACCCGGCGGCCAAGCCGTCCCGGGCCGCGGCCGACGTGTACCTGGAGGTCCAGCGCAGCGCGGCCTTCCAGGAGGTCCGCAGCCGTTACCGCAGGTTCGTGGGGCCGGCGGTCGCCGCCTTCTTCCTGTGGTACGTCGCCTACGTGGTGGCCGCCACGACGGCCCCCGCCCTGATGGCCCGGCCGGTGGCCGGCGCGGTGAACGTCGCCATGGTCGCCGGCCTCGGCCAGTTCCTCACCACCTTCCTGCTCACCTGGGCCTACGCACGGCACGCCCGGCTGCGCAGGGACCGGGCCGCGCTCGAACTGCGCTGGGACACCCAGGAACTGACGCGCGGTGTGCGGGGCGGTGCCTCGTGACGGGCGATCACCAGACGCTGGCGCTGCTGCTGTTCAGCACCTTCGTCGCCGTCACGCTCGCCATCACCACCTGGGTGGGCCGCCACCGGCACGGTTCGGCGGAGGAGTTCTACGCGGGCGGCCGGCTCTTCTCTCCGATGGAGAATGGTTTTGCCATCTCCGGCGACTACATGTCGGCCGCGTCCTTCCTCGGCATCTCGGGGCTCATCGCCCTCTACGGCTACGACGGCATGCTCTACTCGGTGGGCTTCCTGGTGGCCTGGCTCGTCGTCCTGTTCCTCGTCGCCGAACTCGTGCGCAACTGCGGACGGTTCACCCTCGCCGACGTCGTGGCCGCCCGGATGCGGGAGCGGCCGGTACGCATCGCGGCGGGGACGTCGTCCGTCACCGTTTCCGTGCTGTACCTGGTGGCGCAGATGGTGGGCGCGGGCAGTCTCGTCGCGCTGCTTCTGGGCGGGACGAGCGAGGCGGCGCGGACGTGGACCGTCATCGGCGTCGGCGCCCTCATGGTGATCTACGTGTCGCTGGGCGGGATGCGCGCCACCACCTGGATCCAGATCGTCAAGGCGGTCCTGCTGCTCGGCGGCACCGTGGCGCTGACCACGCTCGTCCTGGTGCGCTTCCACGGCGACGTCGACCGGCTGCTGCGCACGGCGGCGGAGCGCAGCGGCCGCGGCGACGCGTTCCTCGCGCCCGGCCTGGCCTACGGCGGGGACTGGGTGTCCCGCTTCGACTTCATCAGCCTGGGGCTCGCCCTGGTGCTCGGCACGGCCGGGCTGCCGCACATCCTGTCCCGCTTCTACACCGTGCCCACCGCACGGGCGGCGCGACGGTCGGTGGTCTGGTCGATCGGCCTCATCGGCGGCTTCTACCTGATGACGATCGTGCTGGGGTTCGGCGCCGCCGCCCTGGTCGGCCCGGACGCCGTACGCGCGTCGAACGCCGCCGGGAACACGGCGGTGCCGCTGCTCGCCCTGGACCTCGGCGGCGGCGCGCAGTCCACCGGCGGGACGGTCCTGTTCGCCGTCGTCGCCGCCGTCGCGTTCGCCACCATCCTCGCGGTGGTCGCCGGCATCACCCTGGCCTCCTCGGCGTCCGTCGCCCACGACCTGTACGCCTCCCTGCGGCGCCGCCGCTCCGAGCCGCGCAGCGAGGTCGCGGTGGCGCGGGTCGCCGCCGTCGGCATCGGAGCCGTCGCGATCGGGCTGGGCCTGCTCGCCCGCGACCTCAACGTCGCCTTCCTGGTGGGCCTCGCCTTCGCCGTGGCCGCCTCCGCCAACCTGCCGGTGCTGCTCTACTCGCTCTTCTGGCGCGGCTTCACCACCCGGGGCGCGGTGTGGGCGGTCTACGGCGGCCTGGTGCCGTCCGTGGTCCTCGTGCTGCTGTCCCCGGTGGTCTCCGGCAGCCCGCAGTCGCTCTTCCCCGGCCTCGACTTCCAGTACTTCCCGCTGCAGAACCCCGGCCTCGTCTCGATCCCGCTGGGCTTCCTCGCCGGCTGGCTCGGCACGGCCACCTCCCCGGAGGTCCCGGACGAGGCCAGGCACGCCGAGACGGAGGTGCGGGCGCTGACCGGGGCGGGGGCCGTGTAGGGCGGCGGCCCCAGGGCCCCAGCGCCCCGGGGCTCAACGGCGGTTCAGGCGCGGGTCGCCCACGCGTAGCGGTGTTCGGGGCGGCCCGCCTCGCCGTATTTGAGGGTCAGTACGGCCCGCCCGGTGCGTTCCAGGAGCTTCAGATAGCGCTGGGCGGTCTGGCGGCTCACCCCGGTCCGATCGGCGATCTCCTGGGCGGACAGCGGCCCGTCGGCCTGCAGCAGACACTGGCGCACCAGTTCGGCGGTGGTGGGGGAGTGCCCCTTGGGCAGCCCGGGCTCGGAGGGTGCCGACAGGGCGCCGAAGATCCGGTCGACCTCGGCCTGCTCCGCCTCACCGCCCCCGTCGAGGGTGCGGCGCAGCTCCGCGTACGCCTCCAGCTTGGCGCGCAGACCGGCGAAGGCGAACGGTTTCACCAGGTACTGGAGAGCGCCCTGGCGCATCGCCGCCTGGACGGTCGACACGTCCCGGGCGGCCGTCACCATGATGACGTCGGTCTGGAGTCCTCTCCGCCGCATCTCCCCGACGACCTCCAGGCCGGTCCGGTCGGGCAGGTAGTGGTCCAGCAGGATCAGGTCCAGGCGGGACAGCCGCTCCACCGCGCCCAACGCCTCCAGCGCGCTGTGCGCCTCACCGGCGACGTGGAAGCCGGGCACCTTCTCGACGTACGCGGCGTTGACGCGCGCGACCCGCGTGTCGTCGTCCACGACCAGGACCTCGATCATCGGGACTCCTTCTCGGCAGCGGTGGTCACAGAGGCGGTGGGGGCGGCTTCCGGGACCGGGCCCGTCGCCGGTGTCGACACCGGTACCGGTTCGGGCTCCGGTTCCGTCAGTGCCTCCGGCAGGGCCACGACGAACTCCGCGCCGCCGCCGTACGCCTCGCCGGCGGTCGCGCTGCCACCCTGCCGCTCGGCCAGGCGGCGCACCAGCGGGAGTCCGATACCGCGCTCGCGGTGGGCCGGCGCCTCCTTGGTGGACCAGCCCGTGGTGAACACCAGCTCGCGGTGGTCCACCGGTATGCCGGGCCCCGTGTCCCGCACCGTGAGCATGGCGGCGCGCCCCTCGGTGCGCAGTTCGACCTCCACGCGCGCGTGCGGTGTCCCGGCGGTGGCGTCGAGCGCGTTGTCGACCAGGTTGCCGACGATGGTGACGAGGCCCCCGGGATCGACCAGGCGGTCGGGCAGCCGCGTCCGGTCCGAGACCCACAGGGCGACTCCGCGTTCGGCCGCGACGGTCGCCTTGCCGACCAGCAGGGCGGCGAGCAGGGGGTCCCGGATCCGCTCGGTGATCTGTTCGGCGGTGACCCGGTGGTCGCCGACCACCTCGCCGACGAACTCCACGGCGTCGTCGTACATCTCCAGTTCCAGCAGGCCGAGCAGGGTGTGCATGCGGTTGGCGTGCTCGTGGTCCTGTGCGCGCAGGGCGTCGATCAGGCCGCGCGTGGAGTCCAGCTCCCGGCCGAGCTGCTCCAGTTCGGTGCGGTCGCGCAGCGTGGCGACGGCCCCGCCGTCGTCGGTGGGCATCCGGTTGGCGACCAGGACCCGCGGGCCGCGCACGGTCAGCAGGTCGGTGCCGGTCACCCGGCCGGCCAGCACGTCGGCCGTGCGGCCCGCGCCGAGCGCCTCGTCGGGGAAGCGGCCGACGGCCTCGCCCCCGATGCCCAGCAGGCGCTGCGCCTCGTCGTTGAGCAGGCGGATCCGGCCCCCGCGGTCGAGGGCGACGACACCCTCCCGGATGCCGTGCAGCATGGCCTCGCGCTCCGCCAGCAGCCCCGCGATGTCCGAGAAGGCCAGGTCCCGGGTCTGCCGCTGCACCCGGCGCGAGATGATCCAGGACGCCAGGGCACCGACGGCCAGCGCGCCGCCGGCGTACGCGAACAGGCCGGGGATGGCGTGGATCAGCCGCGCCCGGACGCTGTCGTAGGCGATGCCCACCGAGACCGCCCCCACGATCGCGCCGTCGCTGTCGCGCAGGGGCACCTTCCCGCGGGCGGAACGGCCCAGGGTGCCGTTGTCGATCTCCATGACCTCGCGTCCCGCCAGGGCCTGCCCCGGGTCGGTCGAGACGACCTGGCCGATCCGCTCCGGGTCGGTGTGCGACCAGCGCACCCCCTTGCGGTCCATCACGACGACGTACTCCGCCTTGGTGGCCCTGCGGACCCGCTCCGCCTCCTGCTGCACCGGTCCGTCCGCCGCCGGCCGGGTGGTCCGCAGGTCCCGCACGACCTGCGGTTGCTGCGCGGTGGTCTGCGCGATCGCCAGCGCCCGGCGCATCGCCTGGTCGTCCAGCTGGTCACCGAGCGGTGCCAGGAACAGCCCGGTCGCAAGTACGGCGACGCCCGCGGCGATCGCCAGCTGCATCAGCAGCACCTGCGAGAACACCCGCCGCGGCAGGCCCAGGCGCAGTCGGCGTACGGGGGGAGTGGAGCTCATGGCCTTGACGGTACGTGGGGACCGCGGCCGGCCGTAGCGGGGTGTGGCGTGTATCTCCCGTCCGGCGGCTCCGCCCGCGTCTCCCGGCCGAGCTTCGGCCGCCGAGCTGTCGGCCGGCTTCCCAGGTGGTCCGCGCGTCAGCTTGCCAGTGCCGCCGCCCGTACCGGCAGCTCGCGCACCGCCGTGACCTCCATCCGGGCCGGCGAGCCCAGCACCGACGCTCCGCAGCTCTCCGGTCGCGGGGGCGCCGAGGCCCCCTGTACGACGGTGACCCGCCAGCGCCGGCCGTCCGAGTGGGCCAGGGTCACCCCCCAGCGCGGAGCGGCGCCGTCCGTCCGTACGACCGTCAGTGCCTGCGCCGCGTCCTCGGCGAGGGCCGACCGCAGGGCCAGCTCGGCCGCCTGGCCGGGGCGCTCCCAGGCGGAGTGCCCGCGGCAGCCCTCCACGACGATCCGGCCCTCCCGCGCGCCGTGCAGGATCTCCTTGACGGAGTGTGCCTGGACCCGCCCGTAGACATAACCGTGCGGCAGCACCAGCACGGTCGGCGAGAAGCGGTGGCCTCCCAGGTGGGTGACCTCCCAGACACCGTCGGCTCCGGAGGCGGCGATCTCGGCCGCCAGCGGCCTGCCGAGGAGCGCGCAGCACCGGTCGCGTTTGCCGTTGGTGCAGACTAGCGCGAGCGGATCGCCCCGGTGGGGGCCGCCGTCCAGCACCGAGTCGAAGGTGTGGTGGTCGCCCCGGCCGAGTGCCGCGAAGTCGAGGTCGAGCAGCCGGCGGGGGTCCGCGACCGTGGTGCCGTGCAGCCACACGTTGCCCGGCACGGTGTGCGCCGCGTACACCCTGCGCTCGGCGGGCGTGCCCCGGTCCGCGTGGCGCCCGGGGCGGCGGATGAGCGCGATGCGCACGCCCGTCCCCTTCGCCGCCGCCTCCAGGGCACGCCCCAGCGCGGGGTCCAGGTGGCTCGAGGTGAGCGCCTTGGCGCCCCACGGGCCGGGCTGTTCGAGCAGCAACCAGGTCCTCGCGACGGGTGCGGTGCCCGTAAGGGGCTCGTCGAGGTCCCGGGAGACGGTTGAGCACGTACTCACAGAGGTGAGCCTAACCTGACTTGCGCCACGGCGACGTCCAGCCGCGCCTGGGCGCTACTCCGGTAGGGGGCGCGGCGGCCTGGGGCCGGAGTACAGCCCGCTCGGCCGCATCCGCAGGGGGCGCTCCCCGTACTCCTCCAGGGCGTGCGCGATCCAGCCCGCCGTACGCGCCACCGCGAAGATCGTCTCGGCCGCGGTGGATGCCATGCCGGACGACGCGGTGAGTACGGCGAGCGCCAGGTCGACGTTGGCGTGCAGCGGGGTGTGGCGGGCGGCGGTGGCCTGGATGTCCCTGGCCGCTGCGAGCGCGGGCGCCGCCCGGGGGATGTCCTCCAGAAGCGCGAACAGGGCACGCGCGCGTGGGTCCTCACCGGGGTAGAGCCGGTGGCCGAGTCCCGGGATGCGCCGGCCGGCCCGCAGCTCCTCCGCGACCACCGGGCCCGCGCTGCCCAGTTCGAGCACCTCCAGCAGCATCCGGTGGGCGAGTCCTCCGGCGGCGCCGTGCAGCGGTCCCTCGATGACGCCGAGCCCGGCGGACACCGCGGCGTAGGCGTGCGCCCGGGCCGACGCGGCGACGCGCACGGCGAGCGTGGAGGCCGCCAGGTCGTGGTCGACGAGGAGGCAGAGCGCCGTGTCGAGAGCGCGCAGCGTCGGCTCGTCGGCCTCCCGCCCGCTGAGCCGGGTCCACAGGCGGTGGGCGATCGGGGCACGGTCGTCACCGTCGCGCAGCACGGGGGGCAGCGCGGCGACGAGAGTGGGGATGAGGATGCGGGCCGTGCCCAGCACCGCGCCCTCCGACAGGTCGAAGCGGAGCGGGTCCGCGACCGCGGCGGCGATCGCCGCCACGCGGAGCCGGTCGGTGGGGCCGGCGTGTTCGGGCAGGGCGTCGACGGCCCCGCGGGCAGCGGTCACGGAGGGTTCCGGCGCAGAGAAGACGGTGCCCGGACGCAGCTGTCCGGTCCAGAGCCACTCGGCCACCTCCTCGTAGGTGTGGCGTGCGGCGAGTTCGACCGCGTCGACGCCCCGGTAGTAGTACCGGTCGCTCTCGATGAGCGTGAGGCGGGTGCGCACGGTCAGCTCCTGACCGGCGGCCGAGGCCGCGGGGTTGCCGCCGTCGCGCCGGTTGCGCCGGGCGAGGGCCCGGACCTCCTCGGCGTCGAAGGTGCTGCCCCGGCCGCCGGGTGTGCGCCGGCTGCCGAGCTGGCCGCGGCTCACGTACGCGTAGACGGTCTCGGGTTTCACCCCGAGCAGTTCGGCCGCCTCCCGGGTGGTCAGGCGCCGCTCCTCGGCGTCGGGACGGCCGGGCTCTTGATCACGCATGGGGTCACCGTATCCATCGGAAGGGGGTTCGTGTTGAGCCATGAAGCACATCTGTTGATTCAGTCCGGACGCAATCAATATTGACAGGATCGCAGTCAAGTATGGACAGTTAAATCAAGTTCGAGGAGGTAATCATGTCCGTCAACAGGACCGCAGCCCCCACATCGCCCGTCGAGGTGCCGCGCGGACTCGCCGGTGTCGTGGTGGCCGACACCGAGGTCGGCGACGTGCGAGGGCTCGAGGGCTTCTACCACTACCGGCAGTACTCGGCCGTCGAGCTCGCGCAGAACCGCGCCTTCGAGGACGTCTGGCACCTCCTGGTCCACGGAGAACTCCCCAACGCCCGGCGCGGCGCCGCCTTCGCCGCCGAGACCGCGGCGCTGCGGCGGCTCCCCGACGCGGTGCGCGCGGCACTGCCCGCCATCGCCGCGGCCGGCGGGCGCTCCGGACCGCTCGCCGGGATGCGCACGGGTCTGTCCCTGCTGGGCGCGGCCCTGGGCTTCCGGCCGGTGTACGACCTGACGGCCGACCGGCGCCGGCAGGACACCCTGGTAGCGGCCGCGGCCGTGCCGACGCTGCTCGCCGCGCTGCACCGGCTGGGGCAGGGCCTCAAGCCGGTGGAGCCCCGCGAGGACCTGTCGTACGCGGCGAACTACCTCTACATGGTGACCGGCGACGAGCCGGACGAGGTGCGCACGCGCGCGGTCGAGCAGTACCTGATCTCCACCATTGATCACGGGTTCAACGCGTCCACCTTCACCGCACGGGTCATCGCGTCGACGGGTGCGGACGTCGCGGCGTGTCTGGCCGGTGCGGTGTCCGCCCTGTCCGGGCCGCTGCACGGCGGCGCGCCCAGCAGGGCGCTGGACACCCTGGACGCGATCGGCACACCCGACCGCATCGACGGATGGATCCGCGAGCGGGTGCTCGCCGGTGACCGCATCATGGGCTTCGGGCACGCGGTCTACCGCACGGAGGACCCGCGCTCGCGGATGCTGCGGGAGGTGGCGCAGCGGTTCGGCGGCCCGCGGGTGGAGTTCGCCATCGAGGTGGAGCGGCAGGTCGAGGCGATCCTCGCGGAGCTGAAACCGGGGCGCGAACTGCACACCAACGTCGAGTTCTACGCGGGCGTGGTCATGGAGCTGTGCGGTCTGCCCCGCGAGATGTTCACGCCGACGTTCGCGGCGGCGCGGGTGGTGGGCTGGAGCGCGAACATCCTGGAACAGGCACGCGACTCGAAGATCATCCGGCCGGCGGCCCGGTACGTGGGGCCGGGAGCGCCCGTCGGTGTACCCGCGGTGGCCTGAGGAACGCGAGCGGCCTGGTGCCGTTCGGGCGCCAGGCCAGGTCGGGAGGGGTCGAGCAAGGACGGGGTGCCGGGTTGCTCGCCGGGAGTGGGGTCCGTGCGCGGTCGGCGGTGGGTACGGCCAAGGACACGGCCAGAGGTCAGGCGTCGGGGATGTCCGCCTTGGCCCGGATGAGGGTCTCCCGGCTGATGACCACGATGCGTTCGTAGTCGGCCCGGGAAGCATCGGCGGGCAGCTCACGCTCGAGGGCCTCGGTGGCCTCCGTACCGATCACGGCGAAGTTGCCGTCGCTCAGTTCGAACAGATCCGGGCAGTTGGCTCCCGACGTACTGCCACGCGAGCTCGGAGGCACACCGATGCGGCGCACGATCTTCAAGGGGTACCGGTCCTTACACAGGTTGGGCACGCTGGTCGGCAGCACCGTACTGTGATCAGTGGGTCGCGTGTGACCGCATGGCCGAAATGTGGCGAGAGGTTCACTCGCCCGAGGACGAGGTGCCCTCCCAGGCGGGCGGAGGCGTGCCGACCACCCACCACTCGTCCGTGTCCGCCTCGTCCAGTTCCACGATGAGGCCGTCCACCATGGCCCCGATCCGGGTCTCGTCGGACGACTCGTCCAGCGTCGCGCGCTGCGCCCTGGACGCCTCCCAGTACTCCCGCATCAGCGGCGTCTGGAAGATCTCACGCAGGCGCCCGAACAGCTCCTGCTGGTCCAACAGGCCCGCTTCGTAGAGGTAGTAGAGGTTGACGTACCAGGCGTTGGCGTAGAAGAACTGACGCCGCTTCTCCGCGGGGATGTCCTTGTCGTAGGTGTCGATCACGGCAGCCAGGGACGCGTCGTCCATCGCCCTCGTGAGCAGTTCCCAGTGCATGCGCTGCTGGTGGGCCAGCGCCCTGCGCCGGGAGGCCGCTTCCTCCAGTTCCAGCCGCCTGAGACCGAGGCGTTCCGCCTCCAGCCGCCGCCGGCGTGCGGCCAGTGTCAGCCCCGCCGTGGCGACCAGCATCCCGGCCGCGGCGGAGCAGAACCTCCCCGTGACGTTCTTCCGTGTGACCATGTCAACCCCCGAATCAGGCGACCGCCCACCGGTCGTCGAGTGCGGGTCGGCTGACGGGGACCGGCGAGCGATGCGTGGTGCTGCCGCCTCCAGAGTGCCGAGCGGCGCTGATCGACGGGGAGGCGGAGAGGCGGCGCACGGAGGGAAGCGAGGGTCGCACGGTCCGGCGCCATGCAAAACGTCTGCCCACCAAGTGCTGCTAACAATCGTTCACTCCGCGGGTACTCCGCCGGCTCGTATCCTGAGCAGGCAATTCCGTACGTGGGTGTACGCCCTGCCGCGGGCCGGCGTACGCGTGGGTGAGAGAGAGGTCGCACGGTGGGGCAGCGCCCGACTCCGCAGCAGATCCCGGTCGTCGTACTCGCCGGATTCCTCGGCTCCGGGAAGACCACCCTTCTCAACCATCTCCTCCACCGCAGCGGAGGCAGCCGTATCGGCGCCATCGTCAACGACTTCGGCTCCATCGAGATCGACGCGATGGCCGTCGCGGGCGCCCTCGGCGACTCCACCGTGTCGCTGGGCAACGGATGCCTGTGCTGTGCCGTCGACGCGAGCGAACTCGACGGGTACCTGGAGCGGCTGGCCCGGCCCGAGACCGGCATCGACGTCATCGTCATCGAGGCCAGCGGTCTCGCCGAACCGCAGGAACTGGTGCGCATGCTGCTCGCCAGCGAGCAACCGGGGGTCGTCTACGGCGGTCTCGTCGAGGTCGTCGACGCCGCCGAGTTCGACGACACCCGCGCCAAGCACCCCGAGATCGACCGGCATCTGGCCCTCGCCGACCTGGTCGTGGTCAACAAGACCGACCGTGTCCTCGACCCGGAGCGCCTGCTCGCCCTCGTGCGCACGCTCGCCGACGGTGCCGCCGTCGTCCCGGCGACCTACGGCCGTATCGACCCCGAGTTCCTCTACGACTGCCGGCCCACCGAGGAGCGCGTGGGACAGCTGTCCTTCGACGACCTGCACGACCACTCCGGGGGCGGCGCGCACGCGGGGCACCTGCACGCCGCCTACGACACCCTGTCGTTCGTCTCCGACCGCCCGCTCGACCCGCGCCGGCTCATGCGCTTCCTCGACAGCCGGCCCGAGGGCCTCTACCGGATCAAGGGGTACGTCGACTTCGGCCCGTACGACACACGGAACCGGTACGCCGTCCACGCCGTCGGACGCTTCCTGCGCTTCTACCCGGAGCCCTGGACCTCGGCGGCCGAAGCCGCCGGTGCCGCCGACACCCCCGGCGTCCGCCGGACCCGGCTCGTCCTCATCGGCACCGGCATCGACACGGCCACCCTCGGCGAGGAACTCGCCGCGTGCCGCCGGGACGCCGACGCCCCACCCGCCGACGAACACGGCATGTGGGGCGTCCTGCGCTACGTGCCCGACGGCGAGGAACCCGACGGCGAGGACCCCGACGGCCAGGAGCCGCCGGACGCCCCGTAGGCCTCCCTACGCCGGACCCGCCACCACCGACACCGTCTTCGGCAGCGACACGCCCGAGCCGTCGCGGCGCGGGTCCATGTCCGGGAGCTGGGCCGGCGTGCCGTTCTTCTGCGCGGCGAGCGCCGGGGTGGCGCCCGCCCAGGCGAAGGCCAGGCAGTCCTCGCCCTTCAGGAACCGCTGGCACCGCACCCCGCCCGTGGCGCGGCCCTTGCGCGGATACTGGTCGAACGGCGTCAGCTTGGCCGTGGTCTGCACGGAGTCGTCCAGCGTGCCGCGCGAACCGGCCACCGTGAAGACCACCGCGTCCGCCGCCGGGTCCACCGCCGTAAAGGAGATGACCTTTGCGCCGTCGGCGAGCTTGATGCCCGCCACACCACCCGCCGGACGGCCCTGCGGGCGGACCTGCGAGGCCTGGTAGCGCAGCAGCTGGGCGTCGTCCGTGATGAAGACCAGGTCCTCGTCACCCGTGCGCAGCTCGACCCCGCCGACGATGCGGTCGCCCTCCTTGAGGGTGATGACCTCCAACTCGTCCTTGTTGGAGGGATAGTCGGGCACCACACGCTTGACGACGCCCTGTTCCGTGCCGAGCGCCAGGCCCGGCGAGGACTCGTCCAGCGTGGTCAGGCAGACCACGTCCTCGTCGTCCTCGAAGGACACGAACTCGGCCAGCGGCGCACCGCCCGCGAGGTTCGGTGCCGGCATGGACTCCGGGAGCTGGGGCAGGTCCACGACGTTCACCCGCAGCAGCCGCCCCGCGGACGTGACGACACCCACCTCGCCGCGCGCCGTGGCCGGCACGGCGGAGACGATCACATCGTGCTTGATCCGCTTGGCGCCCGCCTCCGTGACCAGCGGCTCGTCGTTCGCGGTGCGGGCCAGCAGGCCCGTCGACGACAGCAGCACCCGGCACGGGTCGTCCGCCACCTGGAGCGGCACGGCGGCGACCGGGGCGCCGCTCGACTCCAGCAGCGTCGTACGGCGGTCGGTGCCGAACTTCTTCGCCACCGCGGCCAGTTCGGCCGAGACCAGCTTGCGCAGCTCCGCGTCCGAGTCGAGGATCCGGGTCAGCTCCTCGATCTCCGCGTTCAGCCGGTCCTTCTCGGACTCCAGCTCGATGCGGTCGTACTTGGTGAGCCGGCGCAGCGGTGTGTCCAGGATGTACTGCGTCTGGACGTCGCTCAGCGAGAAGCGCTCCATCAGCCGCTGCTTGGCCTGGGCGGAGTTCTCGCTGGAGCGGATGAGCCGGATGACCTCGTCGATGTCGACCAGGGCGGTGAGCAGGCCCTCCACCAGGTGCAGCCGGTCGCGCTTCTTGCTGCGGCGGAACTCGCTGCGGCGCCTGACGACGGTGAAGCGGTGGTCGAGATAGACCTCCAGCAGCTCCTTGAGGCCCAGGGTGAGGGGCTGGCCGTCCACCAGGGCGACGTTGTTGATGCCGAAGGACTCCTCCATGGCCGTCAGCTTGTAGAGCTGCTCCAGGACCGCCTCGGGCACGAAGCCGTTCTTGATCTCGATGACCAGGCGCAGTCCGTGCTCGCGGTCGGTCAGGTCCTTGACGTCCGCGATGCCCTGGAGCTTCTTCGAGCCGACCAGGTCCTTGATCTTCGAGATGACCTTCTCGGGGCCGACCGCGAAGGGCAGCTCGGTGACGACGAGACCCTTGCGGCGGGCCGTCACCGTCTCCACCGAGACCGTCGCGCGGATCTTGAAGGTGCCGCGCCCCGTCTCGTACGCGTCCCGGATGCCGGGCAGGCCGACGATGCGGCCGCCGGTGGGCAGGTCGGGGCCCGGCACGTGCTTCATCAGCGCGTCCAGGTCGGCGTTCGGGTACCGGATCAGGTGCCGGGCCGCCGCGATCACCTCGCGCAGGTTGTGCGGCGGCATGTTCGTCGCCATGCCGACCGCGATGCCCGAGGCGCCGTTGACCAGCAGGTTCGGGAAGGCGGCGGGCAGCGCCACCGGTTCCTGCTCCTGGCCGTCGTAGTTGGGGGCGAAGTCGACGGTGTCCTCGTCGATGGACTCCGTCATCAGGCCCGCGGCCTCGTCCATGCGGCACTCGGTGTACCGCATGGCGGCCGGCGGGTCGTCGTTGCCCAGCGAGCCGAAGTTGCCGTGGCCGTCCACCAGGGGGACGCGCATCGAGAACGGCTGGGCCATGCGCACGAGCGCGTCGTAGATCGACGCGTCGCCGTGCGGGTGCAGCTTGCCCATGACCTCGCCGACGACGCGGGCGCACTTCACGTAGCCGCGCTCGGGCCGCAGGCCCATCTCGTTCATCTGGTAGACGATGCGGCGGTGCACCGGCTTGAGGCCGTCGCGGGCGTCCGGCAGCGCACGGGAGTAGATGACCGAGTACGCGTACTCGAGGAAGGAGCCCTGCATCTCGTCGACGACGTCGATGTCGAGGATCTTCTCCTCGTACGAGTCGTCGGGCGGCGGGGTCTTCGTACTACGGCGGGCCATCGCTGCCGGCTCCTTGCTGAAGCGTGAACGGTGAACTGACGCCGTCCATTGTGGACTGCGGCACTGACAGCGACCGACCAGGACCCGTCACGGGCTGCCCGGCCCGGCGCTGCCCGCAGAGTACGCCCTCGTGCCGCGGCACCGTCCGCGCAGCCGTCCCCGGCGGCCCGTCAACCGCCTGCTCGCTCTCGGCGTACGAGCTCCGGGAACTCCACCGGCGGCCCGCACGCTTGCATACAGTGGCAGGATCGGCGGAATTCCGCAGTTCCGCCCGCTGATTCCACCCGGTGGTTCACCCAGTGATCCCACCAGATATTTCGCGATCGAAGGGACGTACATGCCCATGGGTCACACGGCCACAGCCCAGGCAGGCTCCGGCGGCCTGACAGCGACCGAGCACCGCCTGGCCAACGGCCTGCGCGTGGTGCTCTCCGAGGACCACCTGACCCCGGTCGCGGCGGTGTGCCTCTGGTACGACGTCGGTTCGCGCCACGAGGTCAAGGGACGCACCGGCCTGGCTCACCTTTTCGAGCACCTCATGTTCCAGGGCTCCGCCCAGGTCAAGGGCAACGGCCACTTCGAGCTGGTGCAGGGCGCCGGCGGCTCGCTCAACGGCACCACCAGCTTCGAGCGGACCAACTACTTCGAGACCATGCCCGCCCACCAGCTGGAGCTCGCCCTCTGGCTGGAGGCCGACCGCATGGGCTCCCTGCTGGCCGCCCTGGACGAGGAGTCCATGGAGAACCAGCGCGACGTCGTCAAGAACGAACGCCGTCAGCGCTACGACAACGTTCCCTACGGCACGGCCTTCGAGAAGCTGACCGCCCTCGCCTACCCGGAGGGCCACCCCTACCACCACACGCCGATCGGCTCGATGGCCGACCTGGACGCGGCGACCCTGGAGGACGCGCGCGCGTTCTTCCGCACCTACTACGCGCCGAACAACGCGGTGCTGTCGGTCGTCGGCGACATCGACCCCGAGCGGACGCTGGCCTGGATCGAGAAGTACTTCGGCTCCATCGCCTCCCACGACGGCAAGCAGCCGCCCCGGGACGGTTCGCTGCCCGACGTCATGGGCGAGCAGCTGCGCGAGGTCGTCGAGGAGGAGGTCCCGGCCCGCGCCCTGATGGCCGCCTACCGCCTCCCCGAGGACGGCACGCGCGCGTGCGACGCGGCCGACCTCGCCCTGACCGTCCTGGGCGGCGGCGAGTCGTCCCGTCTCTACAACCGGCTGGTGCGCCGCGACCGTACGGCCGTGGCCGCCGGGTTCGGCCTGCTGCGCCTCGCCGGAGCCCCCTCCCTGGGGTGGCTGGACGTGAAGACGTCGGGCGACGTCGAGGTGCCGGTCATCGAGACCGCCGTCGACGAGGAGCTGGCCCGGTTCGCCGAGGAGGGCCCCACGGCCGAGGAGATGGAGCGCGCTCAGGCCCAGCTCGAGCGGGAGTGGCTGGACCGCCTGGGCACGGTCGCCGGCCGCGCCGACGAACTGTGCCGGTACGCCGTCCTGTTCGGCGACCCGCAGCTCGCCCTCACCGCCGTGCAGCGGGTGCTGGAGGTGACCGCCGAGGAGGTCCAGGAGGTCGCCAAGGCCCGCCTGCGTCCCGACAACCGCGCGGTGCTCGTCTACGAGCCCACCGCCCCGGCCGACGAGACCGACGCCGACCCGACCGACGCCACCGACGAGAACGAGGAGGCGGCCAAGTGACCGAGCTCGCCACCATGGACTTCCACGCACAGCCGCAGGCCGGCGAGCCCAAGCCGTGGGCCTTCCCGGCCCCCGAGCGCGGCAGCCTCGACAACGGGCTCACCGTGCTGCGCTGCCACCGCCCCGGCCAGCAGGTCGTCGCCGTCGAGGTGCTCCTCGACGCGCCCCTGGACGCCGAGCCGGCCGGTCTCGACGGCGTCGCCACCATCATGGCGCGCGCCTTCTCCGAGGGCACCGACAAGCACTCCGCCGAGGACTTCGCCGCCGAGCTGGAGCGCTGCGGCGCCACCCTGGACGCGCACGCCGACCACCCCGGTGTCCGACTGAGCCTGGAGGTGCCCGCCTCGCGCCTGGCCAAGGCGCTCGGCCTGCTCGCCGACGCCCTCAGGGCGCCCGCCTTCGCGGACGGCGAGGTCGAACGGCTGGTGCGCAACCGGCTCGACGAGATCCCGCACGAGCTGGCCAACCCCTCCCGCCGGGCCGCGAAGGAACTCTCCAAGGAGCTGTTCCCGGCCGACTCGCGCATGTCGCGCCCGCGCCAGGGCACCGAGGAGACCGTCGCGGCCGTCGACTCGGCCGCCGTACGCGCCTTCTACGAGCGGCACGTCCGCCCCGCCACCGCCACCGCGGTGGTCGTCGGCGACCTCACCGGCGTCGACCTGGACGCGCTGCTCGGCGACACCCTGGGCGCGTGGACCGGTTCGGCCGCCGAGCCGCGCCCCGTGCCCCCGGTGACCGCCGACGACCGGGGCAGGGTCGTCATCGTGGACCGTCCCGGCGCCGTCCAGACGCAGCTGCTGATCGGCCGCACCGGAGCCGACCGGCACGACCGCGTGTGGCCCGCCCAGGTGCTCGGCACGTACTGCCTCGGCGGCACCCTCACCTCGCGCCTGGACCGCGTCCTGCGCGAGGAGAAGGGATACACCTACGGCGTACGGGCGTTCGGCCAGGTCCTGCGGTCCGCGCCGGACGGCACGGGCGCCGCGATGCTCGCCATCAGCGGCTCCGTCGACACCCCCAACACCGGTCCCGCCCTGGAGGACCTGTGGACGGTGCTGCGCAAGCTCGCCGCGGAGGGGCTCACCGACGCCGAGCGCGACGTGGCCGTGCAGAACCTGGTGGGTGTGGCGCCGCTCAAGTACGAGACGGCGGCGGCCGTGGCGGACACGCTCGCCGACCAGGTCGAGCAGCACCTGCCCGACGACTTCCAGGCGACGCTCTACCGTCAACTCGCCGCCACGGGCACCGTGGAGGCCACGGCGGCGGTCGTGAACGCCTTCCCGGTGGACCGCCTCGTGACGGTCCTCGTCGGCGACGCGGCGCAGATCAAGGAGCCCGTCGAGGCCCTCGGCATCGGTGAAGTCACCGTGGTGGCGGCCGAGTAGCGGCACGCGCGTGGGGCGGCCCTGGTGACCGGAGTGTCACCAGGGCCGCCGTATGTCCGGATTGGGGGAGTGGCTGCCCGTCTGCCCTGTGGCGTGCGCTACAAAAAGCCTGTTGCGTTTGAGGATTGAACACAGCCGCGTTTAGCGTCTTCCGGGCTGTTCGTCAGGCAGTGCGCCGCACCCGCGGCACCGGACAGTCATCGCCGAGTCCCCGTACGGCGCGAGCCAGGGGAGCCGGGGACCCAACGCAGTCCCTGGGGTGAATCGGACGCCCGCGCGCGCAGCGAGGGGGTCCGTAGGAGACCTTCCACCTCCGAACCCGTCAGCTAACCCGGTAGGCGAGAGGGAAGGAAAGGACAAGCCTCTACATGGCGTTCACGCGCGCCACCGGGAAGCACCGCCGTCCCAGTCGGGTGCACCGCACCACCGCCCGCGCGGCGGGAGTCGCGGCCCTCGCCACCACCGGCGTCGTCGGCACCCTCGCGGCTCCGGCGCTCGCCGCCGAGCCCGAGGTGGAGCAGAGCGGGCTCACCCCGGTCGTCACCATCGGCGACTCCGTAGCCGACGAGATCGACGCCCAGGCCGTCGCCCAGAAGCAGGCGGCCGTGGACGCCGCCGCCCGCGAGGCGGCCCGGGAAGCGGCCCGCGAGCGGGCGGCCGAGGCGGCCAAGGAGGCGCGCGAGGCCAAGGAGCGCGCCGCCCGGGAGGCGGAGCGCAAGCGCCTCAACACCTTCGTCGCGCCGATCACGGCCTCCTACGTCTCCACCGCCTACCAGGCCGGCAGCTCCCTGTGGTCCTCCGGCAGCCACACCGGGATCGACTTCCACGCCTCCAGCGGCACGACCGTGCACGCAGTGGGCGTCGGCACCGTCGTCGAGGCCGGCTGGGGCGGGGCGTACGGCAACCAGGTCGTGATCAAGATGCACGACGGCACGTACACGCAGTACGGGCACCTGTCCTCCATCGGCGTCTCGGTCGGCCAGTCGGTGGAGCCCGGCCAGCAGATCGGCCTCTCCGGGGCCACCGGCAACGTCACCGGACCGCACCTGCACTTCGAGGCCCGCACGAGCCCCGAATACGGCTCGGACATGGACCCCGTCGCCTACCTCCGCTCGCACGGCGTGAACGTCTGACGGCCGCATCCGAAAAGCCCCGCCTCCTTGAGTCGGGGCTTTTCGCATTCCATATTCGCTTGATTGGCCTAGAGTCGCTGAACATGCGTCCATCGTCGACGTTTCAGGGATCAAGGCGGAGGTCGGTCATGCGTATTCCGGCGCATTCTGTGTGTACGGCGATCCGGGACGACATCGTCGCCGGCGTCCACGGACGCGGGAGCCGGCTCACCGAGGAAATCCTCGCCCGCCGCTACGGCGTCTCGCGCGTCCCCGTGCGCGAGGCCCTGCGCACGCTGGAGGCGGAGGGCTTCGTGGTGACCCGGCGGCACGCGGGCGCCTGCGTCGCGGAACCGACCGAGCAGGAGGCCGCCGACCTGCTGGAGACCCGCGCTCTCCTGGAGCCGCTCGGTGCCTCCCGGGCCGCCCGGCGGCGCACCGAGGCCCACCTCAGGGTGTTGCGCGGCCTGGTCAGGCTGGGCCAGGAGCGGGCCGGGCAGAGCGACGGGGAGGATCTGCGCCCGCTGGGCGGCTGGTTCCACGAGACCCTCGCCCGGGCGGCGGGCAGCCCCTCCCTGGCCGCACTCCTGACGCAACTGCGCCACAAGATCGCCTGGATGTACGTCCAGGAGGCCCCGGCCGGACCCGTGCAACACTGGGCGGAGCACGGCGCGATCGTCGACGCGGTGGCCCGGGGCGACAGCGAACGCGCCCGGGCGCTCATGACGCTGCACACCGAGCGGTCGACATCGGCGTACCGGCTGCGGTTCGCCTCCGGCAGCGGGCGGACGGAGCGCGTGAGGAATGCGCAACATTCCGTAAACACGGCGGTGCTGCCGAAGTAACACAAGTGCCGTAGAAAGGGGCGGGGAATTCCGGACCGCTTTTCCAGCGCTCGGAACGGAAAAGGAGAAAGGCCCGTCCGGTGGTACCGGCGGGCCTTTCGGTGCTGCTGTTCCTTTGTCCGTCAGACGGTCTCGGGAAGCTCCTCGAGCCCCTCGGCGACCAGCTTCGCCAGCCGGTCCAGGGCGGCCTCCGCGCCCTCGGCGTCGGAGGCGAGGACGATCTCCTCGCCACCCTGGGCGCCGAGGCCGAGGACGGCCAGCATGGAGGCCGCGTTGACGGGGGACCCGTCGGCCTTGGCGATCGTCACCGGGACGCCTGTGGCCGTGGCGGCTCGGACGAAGATGGAGGCGGGGCGGGCGTGGAGACCCTCGGCCCAGCCGACGTTGACGCGGCGCTCAGCCATGTGATGCTGCCCTTCAGGTGTTCAGAGGGGTTGAAGTTGTCTAGACCATGTTGTCTAGACCAGTTTCCCACATCGTGAAGCAAGCCGGGACGACCGCGTGTGCCGTCCCGTGCGGTGCCCGGACCGCGGCCTCGGTCCGGGATTCCGTTGTCCACAGACTGCCCCGCGCCGTTGTCGTACGCGAGCCGTAGTCTGGGGCCCATGCAGACCTCGTCGGACCGGCACGAGTACCCCGCCCACTGGGAAGCCGACGTGGTGCTGCGCGACGGCGGCACCGCGCGCGTCCGCCCCATCACCGTTGATGACGCCGAGCGCCTGGTCAGCTTCTACGAGCAGGTCTCCGACGAGTCGAAGTACTACCGCTTCTTCGCGCCGTACCCTCGCCTGTCCGCCAAGGACGTCCACCGCTTCACGCACCACGACTTTGTGGACCGGGTGGGACTCGCGGCCACCATCGGCGGCGAGTTCATCGCCACCGTACGCTACGACCGGATCGGCGCCGGCGGAACACCCGCCACCGCACCTGCCGACGAGGCCGAGGTCGCCTTCCTCGTCCAGGACGCCCACCAGGGACGCGGCGTCGCCTCCGCCCTCCTGGAGCACATCGCCGCCGTCGCCCGCGAGCGCGGCATCCGCCGCTTCGCCGCCGAGGTGCTGCCCGCCAACACCAAGATGATCAAAGTCTTCATGGACGCCGGATACACCCAGAAGCGGAGCTTCGAGGACGGCGTGGTCCGCCTGGAATTCGGTCTCGAACCCACCGACCGCTCGCTCGCCGTGCAGTACGGGCGCGAGCAGCGCGCGGAGGCCCGTTCCGTCCAGCGGCTGCTGCAGCCCGGCTCGGTCGCGGTCGTCGGCACCGGCCGCGCCCCGGGCGGCGTCGGCCGCAGCATCCTCGACAACATCCGGGACGCCGGCTACACGGGCCGCCTGTACGCCGTGAACAGGGCGTTTCCCGAGGAGCAGAAGACCCTGGACGGGGTTCCGGCGTGCCGTTCCGTGCGCGACATCGACGGGCCCGTCGACCTCGCCGTCGTCACCGTGCCCGCCGCGCACGTCCCCGACGTCGTCACCGAGTGCGGCGAGCACGGCGTGCAGGGCCTCGTGGTGATCTCCGCCGGGTACGCCGACAGCGGCCCCGAAGGCCGTGAGCGGCAGCGGGCCCTCGTGCGTCAGGCGCGCACGTACGGCATGCGGATCATCGGGCCCAATGCCTTCGGGATCGTCAACACCTCCCCGGACGTGCGGCTCAACGCCTCCCTCGCCCCCGAGATGCCGCGCCCCGGCCGGATCGGCCTGTTCGCCCAGTCCGGCGCCATCGGCATCGCCCTGCTGTCCCGGCTGCACCGGCGCGGCGGCGGGGTCACCGGCCACACCGGCGTCTCCACCTTCGTCTCCTCCGGCAACCGCGCCGACGTCTCGGGCAACGACGTCCTGCAGTACTGGTACGACGACCCGGACACCGACGTCGCGCTGATGTACCTGGAGTCCATCGGCAACCCGCGCAAGTTCACCCGCCTCGCCCGGCGGACCGCCGCGGCCAAGCCCCTGGTCGTCGTGCAGGGCGCCCGGCACGGCGGCGTGGCACCCCAGGGACACGCCGTACGGGCGACACGGCTGCCGCACGCGACGGTCTCCGCGCTGCTGCGCCAGGCCGGCGTGATCCGGGTCGACACCATCACGGAGCTGGTCGACGCGGGGCTGCTGCTCGCCCGCCAGCCGCTGCCGACCGGACCGCGGGTGGCCATCCTCGGCAACTCCGAGTCCCTGGGACTGCTCACGTACGACGCGTGCCTCTCCGAGGGCCTGCGCCCGCAGCCCCCGCTGGACCTGACGACCGCCGCGTCGGCCGACGACTTCCACGCCGCCCTGGCCAGGGCCCTGGCCGACGACACCTGCGACGCGGTCGTGGTGACCGCGATCCCCACGGTGGGGGAGGGCGCCGCCGGGGACGCCGCACTGGCCGAGGCGCTGCGCTCGGCGGCGGCCGCGGTCCCCACCAAGCCGGTCCTCGTGGTCCACGTCGAGCTGGGCGGCCTGGCGGAGGCCCTGTCGGCGGCGACAAGCACCGCCCCCCAGGCCGACCCGGCCCCGACCGCCCCGACTGCGCCGGACCCCGCCGCTCTGCCTGCGCCGGGTGCCGCGGCTGATTCCGCTCCCGGCGTGGCCCCTCCGGCTGTGCCGGGCACTGCCTCTCGGGTCGAGCCCGGATCAGCTGCTCCGGCTCCGTCGAGCCCCACGGCCGATTCCGCTCCGGGTGCCGCCCGACAGGCCACTGGGGGCGCCGCCCCACAGGCCGATCCGGGCCTCGCCTCTCCGGCAGCTCCGGGCGCCCCGTCCTGGGCGACTCCGGGCACCGCCGCCGATTCCACTCCCGGCACCTCTCCTGGCGCCGCTCCGGGCAGCGTCACCGGGACCGCTCCGGACGCTCTTTCTGGGGCGGCCCCGAGCAGCCCCGCCCGGGGTGGTCCGAGCAGCACGCCCCCCGCCGCTCCAGGCGGGGCCGCGGCGGCTTCGTCCGGCTCGTCCGCCGCCCCGCCCCCGGCCCCGTCGCAGCCCGCCGCCCCGGCCCCGGCCCCGGCGGGAACCCACCTGATCCCCGCCTACCCCGCCGCCGAGCGTGCCGTCCGCGCACTCGGTGAGGCCGTCGCCTACGCCCAGTGGCGGCGCGAGGCCGCCGACCCCGGCAAGGTGCCCGAGTACGAGGACATCGACGAGAAGGGCGCCGCCGAGCAGATCGCCGGCCTCCTCGCGCGCGGACAGGGGCTCACCCTCGGCGACCGGGAGACCTGCGACCTGCTCGGCAGGTACGGCGTCCACGTCCACCGCGCCCTGCCCGCCCCCACCCCCGACGACGCCGCGGCCGCCGCGCGGACCCTCGGCTACCCCGTGGCCCTCAAGGCCACCGCCCCGCACCTGCGTCACCGCGCGGACCTGGGCGGCGTACGCCTCGACCTGGCGGACGAGGAGCAGCTGCGCCGTGCCTACGCCGAGTTGACCGAGCTGTTCGGAAAACCCGCGGAGCTGCGCCCCGTGGTGCAGGGCATGGCCCCGCGCGGCGTCGACACCGTCGTACGGGCGGTCATCGACCCGGCGGCCGGCGCGGTGCTCTCCTTCGGCCTGGCCGGCGCCGCCACGCAGCTGCTCGGCGACATGGCGCACCGGCTGATCCCGGTCACCGACCGGGACGCCACCTCGCTCATCCGCTCGATCCGCACGGCACCCCTCCTCTTCGGCTGGCGCGGCTCGGCCCCCGTCGACTCCGCCGCCCTGGAGGAGCTGCTGCTGCGGGTCTCCCGGTTGGTCGACGACCACCCGGAGGTCGTCGCCGTCACCCTGGAGCCGGTCGTGGTCGCCCCGCACGGCCTGAGCGTCCTCGGTGCCTCCGTCCGCCTCGCGCCCCCGCCCGCCAGGGACGACCTGGGCCCGCGGACCATGCCGGCGTACTGATCCGCCGCCGCCCGGCCCTCGCACCGCGCATGCCCGGCCCCCGTACCGCGCACGCCCGGCCCCGGTACCGCGCACGCCCGGTTCTCCGCACCGCGCACGGCCCGGGACGGGTACCGCAGGAGCGTCCCTCGCAGTCAGTGGGTCCCCGTAGGATGGACGGCATGGCCAAGACCAGTACGACGACCCAGGGGCTGCGAGCGGCGATCGAGCGCAGTGGCTACTACCCGGCCCTCGTGGCCGAGGCGGTGGAGGCCGCCGTGGGCGGCGAGCCCGTGCGGTCGTACCTGGTCCACCAGGAGACGACGTTCGACCAGAACGAGGTGCGCCGGCACGTGACCGTGCTGGTCCTCACCGGCAACCGCTTCATCGTCAGCCACACCGACGAGCAGGCCGCCGACGACACCTCCCCGACGCCGTACGCCACCACGTCCACGGAGTCCGTCAAGCTCGGCCGGATCTCGTCCATCGTCGTCAGCCGCGTCGTCGCCAACCCGGAGCAGTACAAGCCGGGCACACTGCCCCGCGAGATCGTGCTGACCATCGGCTGGGGCGCCGTCTCCCGCCTCGACCTGGAACCGGCCGCCTGCGGCGACCCCAACTGCGAGGCCGACCACGGCTACACGGGCAGCTCCACGGCCGACGACCTCAGCCTGCGCGTCAGCGAGGCCGGCGACGGGCCCGAGACGGTGCGCCAGGCGCTCGCCTTCGCCCAGGCCCTCTCCGAGGCGACCGCGGACTCCGCCCGCTGATGGCGCAGTACACCGCCTGGGACACCCACCCGGAACCGCTCCCCGTCGACTCCGCCCCCGTACCCGAGTACGGCACGGGCTCCCTCGCCGACCTGCTGCCCACCCTGGCCGCCGGCCTCGGCGTCCCCGGCATGACCGCGGGGATCACCGAGCTGACCCCGGCCGACCGCAACTGCGTCTTCCTGATCGACGGCCTCGGCTGGGAGCAGCTGCGCGCGCACCCCGACGACGCCCCCTTCCTCACCTCGCTCCTGGACAGCTCGCGCGGCGGCACCGGGCGCCCGATCACCGCCGGCTACCCGGCCACGACGGCGACCTCCCTCGCCTCCGTCGGCACCGGACTCCCGCCGGGCGCCCACGGCCTGCCCGGCTACACGGTGCGCGATCCCGCCACCGGCGCGCTGATGAACCAGCTCCGCTGGCAGCCCTGGACCGCGCCCGGCCCCTGGCAGCCGTACCCCACCGTCTTCGGCCTGGCCCACGAGGCGGGCGTGCACGCGGCCCAGGTCTCCTCACCGACCTTCGCGAACACCCCGCTGACCAAGGTCGCGCTCAGCGGCGGCGAGTTCCACGGACGGCTGTCCGGCGAGGACCGGATGGACTGCGCCGCCGAGCAGCTGGCCCGCGCCGACCGCGCCCTCGTCTACACGTACTACGCCGAGGTCGACGGCGCCGGCCACCGCTTCGGCGTCGACTCCGACACCTGGCGCGGCCAGCTCGGCCACGTCGACCGGCTCGTCCAGCGCCTCGCCGAGCAGCTCCCGCCGCGCAGCGCCCTGTACGTCACCGCCGACCACGGCATGGTCGACGTGCCCTTCGACGAGGAGCACCGCATCGACTTCGACGAGGACTGGGAGCTGAAGGCGGGCGTCGCCCTCCTCGGCGGCGAGGGCCGCGCCCGCCACGTCTACGCCGTCCCCGGCGCCCGGAGCGACGTGCTGACCTGCTGGCGCGAGGTGCTCGGCGAGCAGTTCTGGGTGGCGTCCCGGGACGAGGCCATCGCCGCGGGCTGGTTCGGCCCCAGCGTCGACGACCGGGTGTACGCCCGTATCGGCGACGTGGTCGCCGCGGCGCGTGACGACGTCCTGCTCATCGCCTCCGAGCGTGAGCCCAAGGAGTCGGCGATGGTCGGCAACCACGGCTCGATGACCCCGGCCGAGCAGCTCGTCCCGCTGCTCGAAGTACGCTCCTGACCCCGCAAGCCCCTCCTCCCAAGCCCCTCCTCCGCCGAAAGGTGCCCAACCCCTCATGCCCGAGCTGGTGTTCTTCTCCGGAACGATGGACTGCGGGAAGTCGACACTGGCTCTCCAGATCGAGCACAACCGCTCGGCGCGCGGACTGGCCGGCATGATCTTCACCCGCGACGACCGCGCGGGCGAGGGCAAGCTCTCCTCCCGCCTCGGCCTCGTCACCGACGCGGTGGAGGTCGGGGACGGCCAGGACCTCTACGCCCACGTCGTGGACCACCTCTCGCAGGGCGGCCGGGTGGACTACGTCATCGCGGACGAGGCGCAGTTCCTCGCCCCGGACCAGATCGACCAGCTCGCGCGCGTGGTCGACGACCTCGACGTCGACGTGTACGCCTTCGGCATCACCACCGACTTCCGCTCCAAGCTCTTCCCCGGCTCCCAGCGCCTGGTGGAACTCGCCGACCGCGTCGAGGTGCTCCAGGTCGAGGCCCTGTGCTGGTGCGGCGCCCGCGCCACGCACAACGCCCGCACCGTCGGCGGCGTCATGGTCGTCGAGGGAGCCCAGGTGGTCGTCGGCGACGTCGCCCAGTCCCCGGACGAGATCGGCTACGAGGTGCTGTGCCGCCGCCACCACCGCCGCCGTACGACCGCCGCGACGGCCCGCGCGGCGGCCCTGTCGCCGGACGTGCTGCCCGTCTCCCCGAGCTGACGGGTCCGACCGCCCCCGCCCGGCGCGTCGGGCGGGGGAGCGGCCGTTCAGCCGATGCGGGTGCCCGAGCCGCCGACCCGGACGCGGGGGTCGTCCGCGCGCAGGGTGACCGTGAGCTCACCCGGGCGGCCCAGGTCCTCGCCCTGGTGGAGGGTGAGGACGGCGTCCGCCGGTACGAGGCCGAGCTCACGGGCGTACGCGCCGAACGCCGCGGCCGCGGCGCCGGTCGCCGGGTCCTCGACGACACCGCCGACGGGGAACGGGTCACGGACGTGGAAGACGGTGGCCGACTCCCGCCACACCAACTGCACCGTGGTGAGGTCCAGTCGGTGCATCAGCGCTTCGAGGCGGGCGTAGTCGTACGCCAGCTCCGCGAGGCGGGCCCGGGACGCCGCCGCGAGCACCAGGTGACGTGCCCCGGCGAACGCGATCCGGGGCGGGAAGGCCGGGTCGAGATCGGCGGCCGGCCAGTCGAGCGCGGCGAGCGCTTCTTCGAGGTCGGGGTCGGTGACCTCATCGACGTGCGGCTCGACGCTGGTGAGCGTGGCCCTGAACACCCCGCCCTCCTCGGCCACCGTCACCGGCACGGTGCCGGCGCGCGTCGCGAACACCAGCTCCCCGGGACCGATCCGCTCGGCGAGCGCGACGGCCGCCGCGACGGTGGCGTGCCCGCAGAACGGCACCTCGGCCTTGGGACTGAAGTAGCGGATGCTGTACGCCCGCCCCTCCTCGCCACCCAAGCCCTCCGGGGGAGCGGTCAGGAACGCGGACTCGGAGTACCCGAGCCCGGCGGCGATGCCCAGCATCCCGGCGTCGTCCAGACCGGAGGCGTCCAGCACGAGACCGGCGGGGTTCCCGCCGTCGGGGTTGCTGGAGAAGGCGGTGTAGCGCAGTACCTCGGGTCCCACGGCATTCGTCGTCATGATCGCGCCAACACGGGGCCGGTCAGGCGTATTCCGGCAGCGTCGTACGCGCCGCCCGCCTGCTCAGCGCGGCGGCCGCACCACCGTGAACCGCGCCCCCTCCGGATCCGCCACCGTCGCCACCCGTCCGTGGGCCGTGTCCTCGGCGGGCGTGAGGACATGCCCGCCCAGGCCGACGAGCAGCTCCACGGACGCATCCGTGTCGGCCACCTCGAAGTACGTCATCCAGTGCGGGCCCCGGTCGCGCGGCAGGGCGTCGCCGACGCCCTGGATGCCGGCCACCGGGCGGCCGGACAGGCGCAGGGTGACGTGGTCGCGGCCAGCCGAGGTCTCGGCGTCCAGTTCGAAACCGAACACCGTCTCGTAGAACTTGGCGACGCCCGTCGTCTCGTACGTCAGCAGCTCGTTCCACGCCGGTGTGCCGGGGACCCCGGCGACCGCCGTGCCGAGGTGGGCCGCCGCCTGCCAGATGCCGAAGACGGCACCCGCCGGGTCGGAACCGAGGGCCATGCGGCCCGCCTCGCCCGCGTCCAGGGGGCCGACGCCGACCGTGCCGCCGCACAGGCGCACCGTATCGGCCGTGCGGTTGACGTCGTCCGAGGCGAAGTAGGGCGTCCAGGCGGTGGGCAGTTGGCGGTCCGGGGGCAGTTGACCGATGCCGGCCACCTCGCGCCCGTCGAGCAGGGCCCGCGCGTACGGGCCCAGTTGCTGGGGTCCCGGCCGGAACTCCCAGCCGAACAGGGCGCCGTAGAAGTCATGGGTGGCGGCCGGTCCGTGCACCATCAGACTCACCCAGCAGGGTGTGCCGGGCGCGCGCCGGGCGTTCGTCTCGCCGATCCGGCTGTCCGATCCCCGTGCGTCGGTCATCGTCACCCTCTTCTCGGCCCTTCGCGGGCCGTGCGTCCGCTTCCGCTCCGGTGGGCTCTCGCGGCTTGCGCACCGAAGCCGTTACCGGATCCGGTGCGGTGCTTCGGGCGGGGTCGCGCTCGTGGGGCAGCCCGCCTGCCCGGGCAGTACAGCATGTGGCCGAACCCGTACGCCTCGTGACCGGTACTGTCCGGCGGGCAGAGTAGCCCGACAGCGACGCCTCGGCCACTCGGTACGCCAGGATGGGGCCATGAACGCCATCATCTCCGCATCCGAACTCGTCGACGAACTGGCGGGCGCCAACCCGCCGGTCCTGCTCGACGTCCGCTGGCAACTGAGCACGGCGAAGGCGGCCGGGGCCGCGCCGTTCGACGGCCGGGCCGAGTACGCGGCCGGGCACCTGCCCGGTGCCGTATACGTCGACCTGGACCGGGAGCTCGCTTCCGCGCCCGGCGCGGGCGGCCGGCACCCGCTGCCCGACGTGGCGGAGTTCGGCGCGGCGATGCGCCGGGCGGGCGTGTCGCAGGGGCGGCCGGTCGTCGTCCACGACGGCGGACAGGGCTGGGCGGCGGCCCGTGCCTGGTGGCTGCTGCGCTGGACGGGTCACCCGGACGTGCGGGTCCTCGACGGCGGGTTGACGGCCTGGGAAGGACCGCTGTCGACGGACGTCCCGACGCCCGAGGAGGGCGACTTCGTGCCCGCGCCGGGCGCGGCGGGACTGCTGGACGCGGACGCGGCCGCCGCGCTGGCCCGGTCCGGAGTGCTGTTCGACGCCCGCGCGGGGGAGCGCTACCGGGGCGAGGTCGAGCCGATCGACCGGATCGGCGGCCACATCCCGGGCGCCGTGTCCGCGCCCACGACCGCCAACGTCGCCCCGGACGGGCGCTTCCTGCCGGCCGAGGAACTCCGGGCGCGTTTCAAGAGCCTGGGCGCCACGGAGGACGGCGCGGTCGGTGTGTATTGCGGCTCGGGCGTGTCGGGCGCCCACGAGGTGCTCGCCCTGGCGGTGGCGGGCATTCCGGCGGCGCTGTACGTGGGTTCGTGGTCCGAGTGGTCGTCGGACCCGGAGCGGCCGGTCGCCGTGGGGCCGGACCCGCAGTAGGGCGCGGACACCCGCAGCAGGGCGCGGACGCCCGTAGGAGGGGGCAGGACAGAGGCCGGGGCCGCACCCGACGGTGCGGCCCCTTCGGTTGCTCGGCCGGAGCCGGCTACTCCTGCTTCTTGCGCCGCGTCCCGAACACGATCTCGTCCCAGCTCGGCACCGCCGCGCGGCGGCCCGGCCGGACGCCGTCGGCCTCGGCCTGGCGGTCGGTGGAACCGGTGAGGCGGTCGCGGTGGCTGGCCACCGAGCGCGGCATGAGCACGTCCGCGTAGGCGGAACCGGCCGACGCCGCGGGCGCCGGGGGCTCCTCCACCTCGGGTTCCTCGACGGGCTCCTCCACCGGTTCCGGAGCGCGCTCGGGCACCACCAGGTCGCCCCGGAAGCTCGGTACGGCCTCCAGCAGGCTGGTCAGGGAGTCGCGTTCGCGTTCGACCGAGGCGGTGGCCGCGGTGTCGTCGGACGGCTCGGCCGGCGGCGGGGGCAGGCTCGGACGTTCCCGTTGTTCCCGGTCGAGGGTGCGGTCCAGCGGCCGGTCGCGCGGCAGCCGGGCGATGCGCGGCACGAACGGGAAGCTGGGCTCCGGCGCGGCGAGGTCGTCGGACTCGCCGATCAGCGCGCGCGCCTCCGCGTCGACGGCCTGGACGAGGCGACGCGGCGGGTCGTACGTCCAGCTCGCCGAGTGCGGCTCGCCCGCGACGAGGTAGACCAGCAGGACTTCCCAGGTGCCGTCGTCGCGGCGCCAGGAGTCCCACTGGACGGTGTCCTTGTCGGCGCCGCGCAGCAGCAGCCGCTCCTGGACGGCCTCGCCGAGGGGCGGTCCGGAGTTCTCGCCGGGGCGGCGGACGGGGGTCTTGCGGGCCCGCTCCGCCATGAAGGCGCGCTCGGCCAGCACGGGACCCTCGAAGCGCCGTACGCGGTCGACGGGGATGCCGGCCATCTGCGCGACCTCTTCCGCGGTCGCGCCGGCTCGTATACGTGCCTGGATGTCGCGGGGGCGGAGATGGCTCTCCACCTCGATCTCGATCTGGCCGAGGCGGGGACGGTCGCCGCGCACGGCGGCCCGGAGCCGCTCGTCGATCGGAAGCGTGTACTCCGTGCTGTCCGCAGCCTTCAGCACCAGCCGTGTGCCGTCATTCGAGACGGCCACGACACGCAGTTCGGGCATGGGGACCTCCCGGGTGGTGCCTGCCGACGTCACGTGCGTCGCTGCTTCCGCTCTGTCGAGTGTGGCCTGCCCGGGTGCAGCCTGCCACAACCTTGCCGAGTTGCCCGGCGTGTCGGGCGCGGGCCCTGGATCGCCGTTATGGCACGGTTACCTGTTCGCAACGCTAAGTGACCAACTCCGTCACCCTGTGCAACTGTCCCCCTCGTGGCGGTCCTTCGCGGTGTCGGACCCCTTGTCGGGAGACCGGCTCCAGGGCTCGCAACAGTACTCCATTCGGGCCACGTGCGTGGATTGGCACGCCGCCCAACTTCTGGCAAGAGGTGCTCCCTGGCCGCCCGCGGCCGGATTTCCGCGATCTTGGACGTGGCGTACTTCACGCAATCACCAGAAACGGAACTAATGGTTTCGGCCGCACGTCCCTTTCTCGTGCAGTTGATCGCTCCCGTACGGGAAAGGCAGGCAAGGTCCGACGATGCGTGAAAGGTCCGATGGCACGGGTGAGGCGGACATGCATTCGAAGGGGGAGTCCAGGCGAATCGACCTGAGCGTCCCCCAGGTCGCGGGCAGCGCCCTGGCCGCGGTGGTGGCCGCCAAACTCGCCTCCTCCTTCGGCGTCTACGGCACGATCGCCGGCGCCGGTCTGATCAGTGTCGTCGCCACCTGCGGAGGCTCGGTGCTCCAGCACTTCTTCAAGCGCACCGGGGAGCAGATCCGGGTGAAGCGCACCGTCGCCGCCGTGCGGACCGGCGGAAGGACCGCGTCGGTCCCGGCCGCGGTCTCGGGCCCGGGTTCCGCCGCGCCCTCGGGCGACTTCACCGAGGGCACCGTCTACCGCGCGCGGACCAGCGGTTGGCGTCGCCCGCTGGTCGCGGCGGCCCTCGTCTTCGGCGTCACGATGGCCGGGATCACCGTGTACGAGGTCGCCTCCGGCCAGAACCTGAGCGGCGGGCACAGCACCACCGTCGGCAGCGCCTTCACCGGTCACAACAAGTCCGCCTCCCCCTCGGGGGAGTCCGGCGGCTCCGAGGACGTGCGGGACGGCGGGGGCTCGGCCGGCTCCGGTGACCCGGGTGACGCGAAGGACTCCGGTACGGGGGACGACGCACCCGCCTCCACCCCGTCCGGGAGCCCGGACGGGACCGGCGGGAGCCCGTCGCCCGACGGCGGTTCCGCGGAGGGCGGCGGTACGGCGTCCAGCCCGACGCCCACCCCGGACGCCACCGGCGACGAGGGCACCGGCGACGGCACCGGAACCCCCGACCCGGACGCCTCGGCTACGGCCCCAGAACCCGGCGCAAGTAGTCGTTCAGGAACAGCCGGTCAGGGTCAAGACGGTCCCGCAGCGCCGTGAACTCGCCGAAGCGCGGATACACCCGGGAGAAGTACTCGGCGTCCCGGGTGTGGACCTTGCCCCAGTGCGGCCGGCCCTCATGCGCCGTGAAAATGCGCTCGGCGGCGGTGAAGTACGCCTGATAGGGCGTGCCCCGGAACATGTGCACGGCGATGTAGGCGCTGTCGCGCCCCGAGGCGGTGGAGAGCGTGATGTCGTCGGCCGGGGCCGTGCGCACCTCGACCGGGAAGCTGATCCGCAGCCGCGATCGGTCGACCATCGCCCTCAGTTCGCGCAGCGTCTCGACCACGGCCTCGCGCGGAACGGCGTACTCCATCTCCACGAACCGCACCCGGCGCGGTGATGTGAAGACCTTGTAGGGAGTGTCCGTGTACGTCCGCGCGGAGAGCGCCCTGCTGGAGATCCGGGCGATCGACGGGATGGTGGCGGGCGCGGCGCGGCCGACCCAGTTCGCCGCCTGGAAGACGCCGTTGGAGAGGAACTCGTCGTCCATCCAGCCCTGGAACCGGCCCACCGGCTGCTCCGGACCGGCGCTGCGGTTGTTGCGCTTGGTGTTGGTGCTGTTGGTGTGCGGGAACCAGTAGAACTCGAAGTGCTCGTTCTCGGACCACAGCGCGTCGAAGTCGGACAGGACCCGGTCGAACGGCATCGGCTCCTCGCGGGCCGTCAGCAGGAAGATCGGCTCCACGGAGAAGGTGATCGCGGTGACGACGCCCAGTGCCCCGAGGCCGATCCGCGCGGCGGCGAACACCTCGGGGTTCTCGTCCGCGGAGCAGGTCAGCACCGAGCCGTCCGCCGTGACCAGCTCCAGGCCGCGGATCTGGGCGGCGATCGAGGCCGAGTCGCGGCCGGTGCCGTGGGTGCCGGTGCTGGTGGCGCCCGAGACGGTCTGCTCCATGATGTCGCCCATGTTCGTGAGCGACAGACCCTCCCGCGCGAGCGCCAGGTTGAGCCTCTTGAGCGGGGTGCCGGCCTCGACCGTGACCGTCATGGCGTCGCGGTCGATGCCGCGGATGCCCGTCAACAGTTGAGGGCGGATCAATACACCGTCCGTCGCGGCTATCGACGTGAACGAGTGCCCCGTGCCGACCGCCTTGACCCGCAGCCCGTCCTCGGCCGCCCTGCGCACGGCGCCGGCCAGTTCGTCGACGGAGGCGGGAGCGACCTCCCGCGCGGGGCGCGCCGTGATGTTGCCGCCCCAGTTACGCCATGTGCCGTTCCGGCCCTTCGGCCCCCTCGGCCGTCCGCTCGCCCTGCCGCTCGCCGTTCGTGTGCTGCTCAACGGTCCCTCCCCGACGCGGTTCCGGCCGCTTGAGCCGGCGGTACCCGAGGAAACCGACCGCGACCGCGACGGCCCCGGCCACCGCCGGAACCCCGTACCCGGCACGCGCCCCGGAGGCGTCGATCACCCAGCCGCTCGCGGAGGAGCCGAGCGCGACCCCGACCGCGAGTCCGGTGCTCACCCAGGTCATGCCCTCGGTGAGCTGCGTGCGTGGTACGTGCTCTTCGATGAGGGACATCGTCGTGATCATCGTGGGAGCGATGGACAGACCCGCAACGAACAGCGCCACGGCCAGAAACGGCAAGTTTCCGACCAGTAGGAGGGGGATCATACTCACGGCCATCGCACACACGCCCAGGAGCCAGCGGCGTTCCGGCGGTCCCGCGAAGCGCAGCAGCCCGAAGATCATGGCGGCCGTGCACGATCCCGCCGCGTAGAGGGCGAGGACGAGGCTGGCGGCGGCCTTGTGCCCCTCCTCCTCGGCGAACGCCACGGTGACCACGTCGATGGCGCCGAAGATCGTGCCCGTGGCCGCGAACGTGCCGACCAGGACCCGCAGGCCCCGGGAGCGCAGCGCGGTGCCGCCGCCCTTGTGCTCGCGCGGGTGCGGTTCCGGCTCGGTGGCGCGCTGCGAGGTCAGCCAGAAGACCCCCGTCGCCAGGAAGCAGGCGGCGAGCAGCGGCCCGGCCTCCGGGAACCAGGCCGTGGACAGGCCGATGGAGACGATGGGGCCGAAGATGAAGCAGATCTCGTCCACCACGGACTCGAAGGAGTACGCGGTGTGCAGCTGCGGCGTGCCCCGGTACAGGGCCGCCCAGCGGGCCCGGACCATCGCGCCGAGGCTCGGCACGCAGCCGATGCCGACGCAGGCGACGAACAGCACCCAGTCCGGCCACTCGAAGTGCGCGGCCGCCAGCAGCAGCGCCGCCGCGGTCAGCGACACCAGGGTCGCCGGGCGCAGCACCCTGCGCTGCCCGTACCGGTCCACCAGGCGGGAGACCTGGGGTCCCGCCACGGCGGCGGCGAGCGCGATGGTCGCCGACAGGGCCCCGGCGAGTCCGTACCGCCCCGTGAGCTGGGAGATCATCGTCACCACGCCGATGCCCATCATCGACAGCGGCATCCGGCCGAGGAAGCCCGCGGCGGAGAAGCCCTTGGTGCCGGGGAGGGCGAACAGGGCGCGGTAGGGACTGGCCAACGAGGTCTCCGAAGCGGCTCAGTGACGGCAGGGCGACGGCTTCGTAAGGTGCGAACGCAGTCGATACAGCTTACTCGTCGCCGCGCCCGAAGACACCCCTCGGATCCGGTGACACGCACGGTCGGTACCCCACCGTTTCCCCGCTGTCAGTGCCGGGTGGCAGGATCGGGGCATGCCAGACGTGCTCGATGCCAGCCCCTACGACGCCCTGCTCCTGCTCTCGTTCGGCGGCCCGGAGGGCCCGGACGACGTGGTCCCGTTCCTGGAGAACGTGACGCGGGGGCGCGGCATCCCCAAGGAACGCCTCAAGGAAGTCGGCCAGCACTACTTCCTCTTCGGCGGGGTCAGTCCCATCAACGACCAGAACCGCGCCCTGCTGGACGCCCTGCGCAAGGACTTCGCCGAGCACGGCCTGGACCTGCCGGTCTACTGGGGCAACCGCAACTGGGCGCCGTACCTGACGGACACCCTGCGCGAGATGGTCCGCGACGGTCGCCGCCGCATCCTGGTCCTCGCCACCAGCGCCTACGCCTCGTACTCGGGCTGCCGCCAGTACCGCGAGAACCTCGCGGACGCGCTCGCCGCCCTGGAGGCGGAGGGCCTGGAGCTGCCGAAGATCGACAAGCTCCGGCACTACTTCAACCACCCCGGCTTCGTCGAGCCCATGGTCGACGGGGTCGTCCGCTCCCTCGCCGAGCTGCCCGAGGAGGTCCGGGAGGGCGCGCACCTCGCGTTCTGCACCCACTCGATCCCGAATTCCGCCGCCGACACCTCCGGACCGGTCGAGGAGCACGGCGACGGCGGGGCCTACGTCCGCCAGCACCTGGACGTGGCGCGGCTGATCGCCGACGCGGTGCGCGAGCGCACCGGTGTCGACCACCCCTGGCAGCTCGTGTACCAGTCGCGCTCGGGCGCGCCGCACATCCCGTGGCTGGAGCCCGACATCTGCGACCACCTGGAGGAGCGGCACGCGGCCGGCGTCCCCGCCGTGGTCATGGCCCCCATCGGGTTCGTCTCCGACCACATGGAGGTCCTGTACGACCTCGACACGGAGGCCACCGCCAAGGCCGGGGAGCTGGGGCTGCCGGTGCGCCGCTCGGCCACGGTGGGCGCCGACCCGCGGTTCGCCGCCGCCGTCCGCGACCTGGTCCTGGAGCGCGCGGGCGCCGAGCGCGGGCAGGAGGTCACGCCCTGTGCCCTCGGCACGCTCGGCGCGAGCCACAACCTGTGCCCGGTCGGCTGCTGCCCCGCCCGTGCCCCCCGGCCCGCCGCCGCGGGCGCCGACAGCCCCTACGTGTGAGGAGCCCCGTGACCGACGTGACGCCCGACCCGCTCCGTGCCGACCTGCTGAAGATCGCCCAGGAGGCCGCCCACCGCGCGGGCGAGCTGCTGCGGGACGGCCGTCCGGCCGACCTCGCGGTCGCCGCCACCAAGTCCAGCCCGATCGACGTGGTCACCGAGATGGACATCGCGGCGGAGAAGCTGATCACCGGGCTGATCGCCGACCGCCGCCCCGACGACGGTTTCCTCGGCGAGGAGGGCGCCGCCACGGAGGGCACCAGCGGCGTCCGGTGGGTCATCGACCCCCTCGACGGCACGGTGAACTACCTGTACGGACTGCCCACCTGGGCCGTCTCCATCTGCGCCGAGCAGGACGGCGAGCGGGTGGCCGGCGTGGTCGTGGCCCCTATGCGGGGCGAGACGTACCAGGCGGTGCTGGGCGGCGGAGCCTGGGCGACGGGCGCCTGGGAGGGCGAACGCAGGCTCACCTGCCGGTCCGCCGCCCCGCTGGACCAGGCGCTGGTCTCCACCGGCTTCAACTACGTCGCCGACGTCCGCGCGGAGCAGGCCGAGATCGCGCGGCGGCTGATCCCGCTGGTCCGCGACATCCGGCGCGGCGGCTCGGCCGCCATCGACCTGTGCGACGTGGCCGCGGGGCGGCTGGACGGCTACTACGAGCGTGGTCTGCACCCCTGGGACCTCGCGGCGGGCGACCTGATCGCCCGGGAGGCGGGCGCGGTGACCGGCGGACGCCCCGGTGAGCGTCCCGGCGGCGCCCTCACCATCGCCGCCACCCCGGCCGTCTTCGAGCCCCTCCAGCGGCTCCTGACGGACTTCGGGGCGTAGGCCTCCGGCGGTCGGTGAGACCGGGCGCGTCCCCGGCGCGGGGGAGGGCGCCGCGTCGATGCCGTGGGACGCGGGCGCGGGCGGCGGTGCACGGTGCGTGTGCGGGCGGGATTTGCGAAGCGGCCGCTCGCTGGCGGTCGGGCGGGTCGAGTGCCCCGGGCGCGAGGGCGGGCGCCGCGTCGACGCGTCGTGTGCGTGTGTCCGGACCGCCCACCCCGGCGAGGTCGCCCGCTCTGTGCGACCCGGCCACCCGCCTCGCCCCACCGGCCAGGACGGTCGCCGCACCGCCGGGCGGTCACCGCACCGCCGGACGGCGCCGCGCACGACGAAGCCCCGGCGCTGGATCTCGCCGGGGCCTGGTCTCCGCGGGCCGGTCAGGCGTTGGTCGCGCTGACTTCCACACCGTGCTCGGCAGCGAGACGGCGCAGATCGTCGAGCTCGCCCAGCTCCACCTCGACAAGGAACTCGTCGCCCTCGTCGCGGGCCCGGGAGAGGTCGGACTCGGTCGTCTTTATGCGCTGCAGAAGTCCTGCGGTGAAAGCGTCCATGCTGCGCCCCCTCGTCCTGGGTCGTGGGTCGTTGGCACGGGGGTGTGCCGATCGGAAGGGGCGATCACGTCTCCGGTGGAGTGCCCAGCGCTGCCCGGCCGGGCGGCGACGGTGCCGGACACCCACGCCCGCTCTGCGGAAGCGGACCGCGACGTACCGCGCGGTAACGCGGTACAGGCAGAGCGTGATCGCGGGGTGTAAAGCCGTCCTCCCCCGGCTCCCCTTCGCGGAAACCTCAACCGCGCGAGAAAATCTCGCATTCCCGCTTCGGCGGCCTTTCCGCACCCTTCTTCGTCACCGGCCCCTCACCCGGCTTACAGCCGACTTATGGCCGAAAAGGGCAGGATGGAGGCAACACACCCACCAGCCCCCTGCCCTCGTGCGTCCGAGAAGCGCTACGCGGGTGGACACAGGAAGGACAAGCGACGTGCGCGTACTCGTCGTCGAGGACGAGCAACTGCTCGCCGATGCGGTGGCCACCGGACTGCGCCGGGAGGCCATGGCCGTCGACGTCGTGTACGACGGTGCGGCCGCCCTGGAGCGCATCGGCGTCAACGACTACGACGTGGTCGTCCTCGACCGCGACCTCCCCCTCGTGCACGGCGACGACGTCTGCCGCAAGATCGTCGAGCTGGGCATGCCCACGCGCGTGCTCATGCTCACGGCCTCCGGCGACGTCAGTGACCGGGTCGAGGGCCTGGAGATCGGCGCCGACGACTACCTGCCCAAGCCGTTCGCGTTCAGCGAGCTGATCGCGCGCGTGCGGGCCCTCGGCCGGCGCACCAGCGTGCCCCTGCCGCCGGTCCTGGAGCGCGCCGGGATCAAGCTCGACCCGAACCGCCGCGAGGTCTTCCGCGACGGCAAGGAGGTGCAGCTCGCGCCCAAGGAGTTCGCCGTGCTCGAGGTCCTGATGCGCAGCGAGGGCGCCGTGGTCTCCGCCGAGCAGCTGCTGGAGAAGGCCTGGGACGAGAACACCGACCCGTTCACCAACGTCGTGCGCGTGACCGTCATGACCCTGCGCCGCAAGCTGGGCGAGCCGCCGGTCATCGTCACCGTCCCCGGCTCCGGCTACCGGATCTGACCGGCCGTGGCGACGACACCCGCGCCCCCCGGGGCGCCCCCCAAGCCCACGTGGGACCCGCGCTCGGTCACCCCCCTGCCGTGGCTGCGGCCCACCATCCGGATAAGGCTCACGCTGCTGTACGGCGGCATGTTCCTGATCGCCGGCATCCTGCTGCTGTCGATCATCTACCTGCTCGCCGCCCAGGCGGTGCGCACCGGCAACGAACCGCTGTACAAGATCGTCGACTTCACCGACCTCAAGGTCTCCAGCAGCACGTGCCCCGTGGTCGACAACGGCGGTCTGTCGCTGTCCGACTTCAACGCGGCGATCAGCGACTGCATGGACCACCAGCGCAAGGTGGCCCTGGACAACCTGCTCAGCCGCTCCCTGCTGGCGCTGCTCGGCCTCGCCGTGATCGCCTTCGCCTTCGGCTACGCCATGGCCGGCCGCGTCCTGTCCCCGCTGGGCCGGATCACCCGCACCGCGCGCGCGGTGGCGGGCTCCGACCTGTCCCGGCGGATCGAGCTGGACGGCCCGGACGACGAGCTGAAGGAGCTGGCGGACACTTTCGACGACATGCTGGAGCGGCTGCAGCGGGCCTTCACCGCCCAGCAGCGCTTCGTCGGCAACGCCTCCCACGAGCTGCGCACGCCCCTGGCGATCAACCGCACCCTCCTGGAGGTGCACCTGTCCGACCCGGGCGCTCCGGTGGAGCTCCAGCAGCTCGGCAAGACGCTGCTGGCGACCAACGAGCGCAGCGAGCAGCTGGTCGAGGGACTGCTGCTGCTGGCCCGCAGCGACAACCAGATCGTCGAGCGCAAACCCGTCGACCTCGCCGAGGTGGCCGGCCAGGCCATCGACCAGGTGCACGCCGAGGCCGAGACCAAGGGCGTGGAGATCCGCGGCACCCGGGAGGCCGCGGTGGTCCAGGGCAACGGCGTCCTGCTGGAGCGCATCGCCCTGAACCTCGTCCAGAACGCCGTGCGCTACAACGTGGCCGAAGAGGGCTGGGTGGAGGTCACCACGGCCGTGGAGGGCGGACAGGCGGTCCTGGTGGTCACCAACACGGGCCCGGTCGTACCGGCGTACGAGGTGGACAACCTCTTCGAGCCGTTCCGGCGGCTGCGCACCGAGCGCACGGGCAGCGACAAGGGCGTCGGGCTCGGACTGTCCATCGCGCGGTCCGTGGCCCGGGCGCACGGCGGGCACATCTACGCCCAGCCGCGCGAGGGCGGAGGGCTCGTGATGCGCGTGACACTGCCCGTCTGAGATCATGACCCCGACATCTCGCCGAGACCGGAGGATGTTCGCTTTGAGCGGAATTTCGAGGTCACCGGCCCGGGAGTCGCATGTGTGATCGATCACAACGGGGGCTTTCCCACTCTCTACTCTCCGTGATCATGCACCCTGTCGGAAAGCCGGGAAAATCCCGGTTTTCGAGGGTCCAGATCACGGGAAGTACACGGTGAGACGCCTTTGAAGTGCGGCATTCGGACCGTGTACGGTCCCCATCGCCATCCAAGCCGATCACTCATGCGAGGTCCGGTTGGGTGTCGATTGAGTAACAGACCTTGATGTGAGGCAAAATCTCCGCCTCGGGTCGGGCACAAGTCCGGCCTCTCACGCGTTACGTGCGCTGAAGACACCGCAGACACCCAGAGGGGGAGAGCGACCATGGCAACCGATTACGACACTCCACGCAAGACCGACGACGACGTCGACTCGGACAGCCTCGAAGAGCTGAAGGCCAGGCGGAACGACAAGTCCGCCTCGGCCGTCGACGTCGACGAGTTCGAGGCCGCGGAAGGCCTCGAGCTTCCCGGCGCCGACCTCTCGAACGAGGAACTGGCCGTCCGCGTGCTGCCGAAGCAGCAGGACGAGTTCACCTGCATGAGCTGCTTCCTGGTGCACCACCGCAGCCAGCTGGCCCGGGAGAAGAACGGCCAGCCGATCTGCCGCGACTGCGACTGAGGCGGGGTCGGCCGTGACCACCGGCTCGACCCCTCCCTGGAAGCGCCGTTTCTCCCGGCGAGGAGGAGCGGACCAAGGGCCGTCCGACGGCCCGTACAGCGCGCGTGACGACGAGCGGGGCCCGACCGACACGGGGAAGGCCCCGCTCGAGCCAGTGGCCGACCGGAGTGACCTCCCGGCGACCACGCAGCCTCCGGCACCCGCTGCCCGGCGCCGGGCAGCGGCGTTCCGGGAGAAGGCCGGCCAGGGCGTCCGTAACGGCGGCGCCCGCGCCAGAGCGGCCCTGGGACACCTCGCCGACCGGATCATCGACCTCGCACCCCGCGTGCCCGTACGCGACCTGGCGACGCTGCGCAGGCAGTTCCCCGGCCTCGGTCCGGAGGAGCTCGCCGACCGGCTCGTGGCCGGCGCGGCCAAGGGCACGGCGACCGTGGGGGCCGGCATCGGAGCGGCGGCGATGCTGCCGGTACCGCCCGCGATGCCCACCGAACTGGCTGCCGAGATCACCGGCGTCGCGGCGATCGAGCTCAAGCTGATCGCCGAACTCCACGAGGTCTACGGCGTACGCCCGCCCGGCGGCCTCGCGCAGCGCAGTACCGCGTACCTGAACTCCTGGTCCGACGAACGCGGCGTCGACGTGTCCAAGCCGTCGACCCTGGGCTCGGCGATGAACAGCCACATGAAGCGTCAGCTGCGCCAGCAGATCATGAAGCGGATGGTGCGCGACCTGCCGAACCTGATGCCGTTCATGGTGGGAGCGGCCGTGGGCGCCGTCATGAACCGCCGCGACACCAGAAAACTGGCCGCGAGAATCCGCGCCGACCTGCGCAGGCACCAGGTCGCCTGGAGCGCCCTGGAGGGCCTCCCCGCGCTGGAACGGCCGCAGGACGCCCTGGACATGGGAGAGATCGCCAACGGCCTTACCAGGGGCATCGGCCTTGGCGGCCACGGGGAAAACTTCGGCAAAGACGGCGGCTGACGGCTCCGGCGCCACCCGCGCGCCCGCGCGTGCGTGCGCTCCCGTCCGGGCGGACCCCGCCGCGGACCAGCCGGACCGGCGCTACGCCGCAGCCGCCTTCGCCGCCGTCAGGGCCTCGATCAGCCGCTCCGGCTCGCGCGTCGACAGGTACAGGTAGGGAGTCGGATCCTCCGGATCCGTGACCACCACGCGCACGGCACGCGGGATGTAGGCGCGCAGCAGCAGGAACGCCCGGGTGTCGGCCTTGTACGTGCGCCAGGCGCGGGCCTCCTCCGGGTCGAGGATCTCCGCCTCGCCCAGCGCCGACACCGGCACCCGTGCCTCGCCCGCGATCAGCGAGTCGCCCACGATGCGGATGCGGACCGCGCCGTACGAACTGGCCGCCACCGCCGCCACCGCCGTGCCGCCCGCCAGGCCGCCCAGCATCGGCAGGGTGCCGAAGGGCAGCAGGATCAGCGCGAACGCCAGCCCCACCAGGAAGGAGACGAGCCACCAGGAGCGGGGCGCGGTGAGGCGTTCTTCGTACGGGGCCGTGGAGAGCTGCATGAACCAAGCTTGGCACGGGATCGGTGTTCGGCCGACGCACGGGTAAGGTCTGCGCCTGTGAGTGGTACTTCCCCAGGTCTTCAGCCCCCCGCCGACGCCGTGAAACCCGTACGGCACCCCGACGCGCCCGCCCCCGGCGAGCTGCTCGGCGCCCACTACGGCCAGTGCTTCGGCTGCGGCGGCGACCAGCCCCACGGGCTGCACCTCCAGGCGCGGGCGGGCGAAGGCGTGTCGATCACCGCCGAGTTCGTCGTCCGCCCCGCCCACCAGGGCGCCCCCGGTCTGGCGCACGGCGGCGTGCTGGCCACCGCCCTGGACGAGACGCTGGGCTCGCTGAACTGGCTGCTGCGCACCATCGCGGTGACCGGTCGGCTCGAGACCGACTTCCTGCGGCCGGTGCCCGTCGACACGACGCTGTACCTGGAGGCCGAGGTCACCGCGGTGGCCGGCCGGAAGATCTACTCCACCGCCACCGGCCGGATCGGCGGGCCCGACGGCCCGGTGGCCGTCCGCGCCGACGCCCTCTTCATCGAGGTCAAGGTCGAGCACTTCGTCCGGAACGGCCGCGAGGAGGAGATCCGCGCCGCCATGGACGACCCCGACCAGCTCCGCCGCGCCCGCGCCTTCGAGGTGAACCCGTGAGCCGTGCCGACCTCGAGGTGCTGATCCGCCGCGTCGACCCCGACGTGCCGCTGCCGGAGTACGCGCAGCCCGGCGACGCGGGCGCCGACCTGCGCACCACCCTCGGCTGCGAACTGGCGCCCGGCGAACGCGCCGTTCTGCCCACGGGCGTGTCTGTGGCGCTGCCCGAGGGGTACGCGGCCTTCGTGCACCCACGTTCCGGTCTGGCCGCCCGCTGCGGTGTCGCCCTCGTGAATGCCCCGGGGACGATTGATGCCGGGTACCGTGGGGAGATCAAGGTGATCGTGGTGAATCTCGACCCGCGCGAAAGCGTGCGGTTCGAGCGCTTCGACCGGATTGCCCAACTGGTCGTCCAGCAGGTCGAGAGGGTCCGCTTCCGTCAGGTCGCGGAGCTTCCCGACTCGACGCGGGCCGAGGGGGGCTTCGGGTCCACCGGCGGCCACGCCGGGTTGGACCGTGCAAGCGGCACAAGCGGTCAGGTCGCCGACGGCGGCCCGACGGGTGGGAATCGATACGCTTCGGTCGTATCCGACCGGGAAGGACAGTGACGTGTTCGGACGTCGCAAGAAGAATGACGCCGCCGAGGACGCGGCCGGCGAGACCGAGCAGGTCGTCGACAGCGTCGACACCGGGGCGGACGAAGAGCGTGAGCGCGTGCGGCTCGAGCCCGAGCCGCGCCCCGACGGGCCCTGGGACAGCAGCGAGGTCCGCGACCCGGCCGAGGGCCGGGTGGACCTGGGCGGCCTGTTCGTCCCCGGGGTCGACGGCATGGAACTGCGGGTGGAGGTCGCCGGTGACGCGATCGTC
Source organism: Streptomyces sp. KPB2 (assembly GCF_003950055.1). NCBI lineage: Bacteria > Bacillati > Actinomycetota > Actinomycetes > Kitasatosporales > Streptomycetaceae > Streptomyces > Streptomyces sp. KPB2. The sequence goes on along the minus strand of NZ_CP034353.1, from coordinate 2,059,792 downwards.
GCCGCCACCGTCGTACTGCGCGACAGCGCCATCCAGCTCCAGGGCTTCGCCGCGCCCAAGCGCGAGGGCATCTGGGCCGAGGTGCGCGAGGAGATCGGCTCCGGCATCACCCAGCAGGGCGGCATCATCGACGAGGTCGAGGGCCCCCTGGGCTGGGAGCTGCGGGCCCAGGTCCCGGTGCAGCTGCCGGACGGCACCAGCGGCTTCCAGGTCGTGCGGTTCGTCGGTGTGGACGGGCCCCGCTGGTTCCTGCGCGGTGTGATCTCGGGCCAGGGCGCGGTGCAGCCGCAGGCCGCCGGTCTGCTGGAGCAGATCTTCCGGGACACGGTCGTCGTCCGCGGCGATGGCCCGATGGCCCCCCGCGACCCGATCGTCCTCAAGCTGCCGAACGACGCCCAGATGGTCCCCGAGGGCGTCCAGCAGGAGGAGGGCTCCCGCTTCGCCGGCGGCATGGGCCAGCTCCAGCGCGGACCGGAGATCACCGAAGTGCGTTAGGCAAAGACTTGGTACGGCTTTCCGCCGTACGCGAGCCACGACGGCCGCGCCCCCGGAAGGGGGTGCGGCCGTCGGCGTCGGGGCGGGCACGCGCTCGTCCGCGCCGGACGCGGGGAGGGGGACCCGGCGGCGAGGTGCCCTCCGGACGCCCACGGGCGTCGCCGGCGGGGCGTTGCCGCGAGCGATCCGGCCCCGGCCGTTGAACCCGCCCGTCTCCGCCGGTGATACTGGCGCCCGGTTTCACGGCGTACGGCGGGGGAGGGCGCGAGATGAGCCAGGTGGCCACCGGGACCATGGTGCGCGTCGAGGACGTACGCAAGTCGTACGGTCGCGACAGCGCCGCCGTGCACGCGCTGCGCGGCGTCTCCTTCGACGTGCCGCGCGGCGAGCTGGTCGCCCTCAAGGGGAGGTCGGGCTCCGGGAAGACCACACTGCTCAACATCGTCGGCGGCCTCGACACGCCGGACGCCGGCCGGGTCGAGGTCGACGGCCGGGACCTCGCGGAGCTGGACGAGGACGGACTGCTCGCGCTGCGCCGGGACCGGGTCGGCTTCGTCTTCCAGTCCTTCGGACTCGTCCCGATCCTCACCGCCGCCGAGAACGTCGGCGTACCGATGCGGCTGCGCCGGGCCGCGCCGCGCGAGCGGGACGAGCGCGTCGAGCTGCTGCTCGCCCTCGTCGGCCTCTCCGACCACGCCGCCCAGCGCCCCGGTGAGCTGTCCGGCGGCCAGCAACAGCGGGTCGCCATCGCCCGCGCCCTCGCCAACGACCCCGCGCTGCTGATCGCCGACGAGCCCACCGGCCAGCTGGACGCGGAGACCGGGCACTCCGTGATGGAGCTGCTGCGTGCCGTCGTACGCAGCGAGCGGGTCACCGCCCTGGTCGCCACCCACGACGCCACCCTCCTCGACCTCGCCGACCGGGTGCTGGAGCTGCGCGACGGGGAGATCGTCGAGCAGTGACGCCGCCGGGAGCGGGCGGCCGTCAGGGTTCCGTCAAGGACGACCGGCATCCGCACCCCCGCCCTTTTTGCCGCGATTGTGGGTCGTAGGGTCGACGCTGCGCACTCAGCGGTGACCGGAAGACAATGAGGCCATGGGACGCGGCAAGCTACGGATCTACCTCGGCGCGGCGCCGGGCGTCGGCAAGACGTACGCCATGCTGTCCGAGGCGCACCGGCGCGTCGAACGGGGCACCGACTGCGTGGTGGCCTTCGTCGAGCACCACGGCAGGGCGCGTACCGAGGTGATGCTGCGCGGCCTGGAGCAGGTTCCGCGCCGGGAGGTCGCGTACCGGGGCGCGGACTTCACCGAGCTGGACCTGGACGCGGTCCTGGCCCGCGCGCCCCGGGTGGCCCTGGTGGACGAACTGGCCCACACCAACGTCCCCGGCGTGCGCAACGCCAAGCGGTGGCAGGACGTCGAGGAACTCCTCGCCGCCGGGATCGACGTCGTCTCGACCGTCAACATCCAGCACCTGGAGTCGCTCGGCGACGTCGTGGAGTCGATCACCGGCGTACGGCAGCGGGAGACCGTGCCCGACGAGGTGGTGCGGCGGGCGGACCAGATCGAACTGGTCGACATGTCGCCGCAGGCGCTGCGCCGGCGCATGGCCCACGGCAACATCTACCAGCCGGACAAGGTCGACGCGGCCCTGTCCAACTACTTCCGCCCCGGCAACCTCACCGCCCTGCGCGAGCTGGCCCTGCTGTGGGTCGCGGACCGGGTCGACGAATACCTCCAGCAGTACCGCAGCGAGCACCGCGTCTCGAAGATCTGGGGCTCGCGCGAACGCATCGTGGTCGGCCTGACCGGCGGCCCCGAGGGCCGGACGCTGATACGCCGGGCCGCGCGCCTCGCCGAGAAGGGCGCCGGCGGCGAGGTGCTGGCCGTGTACATCGCCCGCAGCGACGGGCTGACCTCCGCCTCCCCGAAGGAGCTGGCGGTCCAGCGCACCCTGGTGGAGGACCTCGGCGGCACCTTCCACCACGTCCTCGGCGACGACATACCGGCCGCCCTGCTCGACTTCGCCCGCGGCGTCAACGCCACCCAGATCGTCCTGGGCTCCTCGCGCCGCAAGGCCTGGCAGTACGTCTTCGGACCCGGCGTCGGCGCCACGGTCGCCCGCGAGTCCGGACCCGACCTCGACGTCCACATCGTCACCCACGACGAGGTCGCCAAGGGACGCGGGCTGCCGGTGGCCAGGGGTGCGCGGCTCGGCCGTTCCCGCATCGTCTGGGGCTGGTTCGCGGGCCTGGGCGGACCGGTGCTGCTGACACTGCTGCTCAGCACCGTCCACCTCGGCCTCGCCAACGACGTCCTGCTCTACCTGGCGCTGACCGTCGCGGCGGCGCTGCTCGGCGGTCTGTATCCGGCGCTGGCCTCGGCGGCGGTCGGGTCGCTGCTGCTGAACTGGTTCTTCACGCCGCCCGTCAACCGGATCACCATCGCCGACCCGAGGAACATGCTTGCGCTCGCCATATTCGTGGGCGTCGCACTCTCCGTCGCCTCGGTCGTCGACGTCGCGGCCCGCCGCACCCACCAGGCCGCCCGGCTGCGCGCCGAGTCGGAGATCCTGTCCTTCCTGGCCGGTGACGTGCTGCGCGGCGAGACCAGCCTGGAGACGCTCCTCGAACGCGTCCGCGAGACCTTCGGCATGGAGTCCGCCGCCCTCCTGGAGCGGGAGGGCGACATGGCCCCCTGGACCTGCGCCGGCCGCGCCGGGTCGGGACCGCCCGTCGACCGCCCGGAGGACGCCGACGTGGACATGCCCGTCGGCGACCACATGGCCCTCGCGCTGACCGGCCGCGTGCTGCCCGCCGAGGACCGCCGGGTCCTCGCCGCCTTCGCCGCCCAGGCCGCCGTCGTCCTGGACCGGCGCCGCCTGCGCGAGGAGGCCGACCGGGCCCGCGCCCTGGCCGAGGGCAACCGGATCCGCACCGCGCTGCTGGCCGCCGTCAGCCACGACCTGCGCACCCCGCTGGCCGGCATCAAGGCGTCGGTGACCAGCCTCAGGTCGGACGACGTGGCCTGGTCGGAAGAGGACCGGGCGGAGCTCCTCGAAGGCATCGAGGAGGGCGCCGACCGGCTCGACCACCTCGTGGGCAACCTGCTCGACATGTCCCGCCTCCAGACCGGCACCGTCACCCCGCTGATCCGCGAGATCGACGTCGACGAGGTGGCGCCGATGGCGCTCGGCGGGGTGCCCGAGGGGAGCGCGGAGCTGGACATCCCGGAGACGCTGCCCATGGTCGCCGTGGACGCCGGGCTCCTGGAGCGGGCGATGGCCAACCTGGTGGAGAACGCCGTCAAGTACAGTCCCGACGACCGGACCGTCCTGGTCGCCGCCAGCGCCCTCGCGGACCGCGTCGAGGTGCGCGTCGTCGACCGGGGGCCGGGCGTGCCGGACGACGCCAAGGACCGCATCTTCGAGCCCTTCCAGCGCTACGGCGACGCCCCGCGGGGGGCCGGGGTGGGGCTCGGCCTGGCCGTGGCCCGCGGCTTCGCCGAGTCGATGGGCGGCACACTGACCGCGGAGGACACCCCCGGCGGCGGCCTCACCATGGTCCTCACCCTCCGCGCGGTGGGCTCCTCCGGTTCCCCCGCGACGACCCCCGACCCCGCGACCGCGGAAAGCACGACCGCAGAAAGGCAGACCGCCCGATGACCCGCGTCCTCGTGATCGACGACGAACCGCAGATCGTGCGCGCCCTCGTGATCAACCTCAAGGCGCGTCACTACGAGGTCGACGCCGCCCACGACGGCGCCACCGCCCTCCAGCTCGCCGCCGCCCGCCACCCCGACGTGGTGGTGCTGGACCTGGGCCTGCCCGACATGGACGGCGTCGAGGTGATCAAGGGGCTGCGCGGCTGGACCCGGGTGCCGATCCTCGTGCTGTCCGCCCGGCACTCCTCCGACGAGAAGGTCGAGGCGCTGGACGCGGGCGCCGACGACTACGTCACCAAGCCCTTCGGCATGGACGAGCTGCTGGCCCGGCTGCGGGCCGCCGTCCGCCGGGCCGAACCCGTTCCGGGCGGCGAGGACGAGGTGGTCGTGGACACCGCGGAGTTCACCGTCGACCTGGCCGCGAAGAAGGTCAACCGGGGCGGGAAGGACGTACGCCTGACGCCCACCGAGTGGCATCTGCTGGAGGTGCTGGTGCGCAACACGGGGCGCCTGGTGAGCCAGAAGCAGCTGCTGCAGGAGGTGTGGGGGCCGTCGTACGGGACGGAGACGAACTACCTGCGGGTCTACATGGCCCAGCTGCGCCGCAAGCTCGAGGCGGACCCCGCGCACCCGCGGCACTTCATCACCGAACCGGGCATGGGCTACCGCTTCGAGAAGTGAGCCGGCGTGCACGCGAGGTGAGGGGGAGTGAGCCTCGCCATCCCGTCCCCGGAGGGGTGCATGGCTGTCGGCGGGCCCCGGTACGCTTCAGATATGAGTGCTGCTCCGCGTTCCGACAAGCCGGTGGGCCGGTTCCGGCGCATGTTCGACCGGCTCTCCTCGTCACAGGAGGACCTGGAGTCGGAGGAACTGCGCGAGGACGCCGACACCGCCGGCTGCACCCGTATCGGAGACTGCCAGGACCGGCAGGTCGTGTCGGTAACTGGTACCTTGCGCACGGTCACCCTGCGGCCGCGTGCGGGCGTTCCGGCCCTGGAGGCCGAGCTGTTCGACGGCTCCGCCGCCCTGGACGTGGTGTGGCTGGGCAGACGCTCCATCGTGGGCATAGAGCCGGGGCGCAAGCTCATCGCATCGGGCCGGATCTCGATGAGCCACGGCCGCCGGGTGCTCTTCAACCCGAAATACGAACTGAGACCCCTCGGACGGGAGTAGCCGGTGACGTCGCTCGACAAGCCGACCGAAGAGACGACAGAGGCCGACGACGCCCGGGCGGTGACGGAGGCCGCGCTGTTCGAGGCGTTCGGCGGCGTGCGCGGCATGGTCGAGACGGTGCTGCCCGGCCTGCTCTTCGTCACCATCTTCACGCTCAACAACGACCTGCACATGTCGGCGATCGCGGCCCTGGCCGTGTCCGTGGTGCTGGTCGTGGTCCGGCTGGCGATGAAGGACACCGTCAAGCACGCGTTCAGCGGGGTCTTCGGCGTCGCCTTCGGCGTGGTCTTCGCGATGATGACCGACAACGCCAAGAACTTCTATCTGCCGGGCATGCTCTACACCCTGGGTCTGGCGCTGGCCTACATCGTCACCTCGCTGGCCGGGGTGCCGCTGATCGGCCTGATCCTCGGCCCGGTCTTCAAGGAGAACCTCTCCTGGCGCACCCGCAATCCGGGCCGCAAGAAGGCGTACACGAAGGCCAGCTACGCCTGGGGCTTCATCCTGCTCGCCAAGTCCGCGATCCTCTTCCCGCTGTACTGGTGGGCGGACACGGAGCAGCTCGGCTGGGTCCTGGTCACCCTGAAGATCCCGCCCTTCCTGCTCGCCGTCTGGCTGACCTGGGTCTTCCTGGCCAAGGCGCCGGCCCCCATCGACGTGTTCGCGGAGATGGAGGCGGCGGAGGAGGCCGAGAAGGCGGAGAAGGCCGAGCGGGAACGGCGCGAGCAGGAGGCCGACGGAGCCCTCCCGGGGCCCTCCGGGGCCGAGGGGGAGCCGGCCGACCCACGCGGCGGCAGGCACCGCAAGGCCTGACGCGCAGGACGACGCGCCACGGCGACACGGCGATATGGCGATACGGCGGTGGGGCGCCCGGAGATCTCCGGGCGCCCCACCGCCGTATCGCGCCGTACCGCCCTGCTCAGACCGTGCCGTCCGGCCGTCTGCGGGCCGACAGCAGGTCCTCCAGCTGCTCCTCACGGGCCTGCGCGGCGACGAAGAGCAGTTCGTCGCCCGCCTCCAGGGAGTCCTCCCGGGACGGCGTCAGCACCCGGGTGCCGCGGATGATCGTCACCAGCGAGGTGTCCTCGGGCCACTGGACGTCCCCCACCTGGGTGCCGGCCAGGGCCGACTCCTCCGGCAGCGTCAGTTCGACCAGGTTCGCGTCGCCGTGGCTGAAGCGCAGCAGCCGGACCAGGTCGCCGACGCTCACCGCCTCCTCCACCAGGGCCGACATCAGCCGCGGGGTGGACACGGCGACGTCCACGCCCCAGGACTCGTTGAAGAGCCACTCGTTCTTCGGGTTGTTCACCCGGGCGACGACGCGCGGAACGCCGTACTCCGTCTTGGCCAGCAGGGAGACGACCAGGTTGACCTTGTCGTCGCCCGTCGCGGCGATGACGACGTTGCAGCGCTGGAGCGCCGCCTCGTCCAGCGACGTGATCTCGCACGCGTCGGCGAGCAGCCACTCCGCCATCGGGACGCGCTCGACCGAGATGGCGGTCGGCGCCTTGTCGATGAGCAGGACCTCGTGGCCGTTCTCCAGCAGCTCGCCCGCGATCGAACGGCCGACCGCGCCGGCTCCGGCAATGGCGACCCTCATCAGTGACCGCCCTCCTCTTCGGGACCCTTGGCGAACGCCGCCTCGACCTTGTGGACCTCGTCGGTGCGCATCATCACGTGCACGAGGTCGCCCTCCTGCAGGACGGTCTGCGAGGAGGGCAGGATCGCCTCCCCGAGCCGGGTCACGAACGCGACCCGCACACCCGTCTCCTCCTGGAGCCGGCTGATCTTGTGACCGACCCAGGCCGAGGAGGTGTGCACCTCGGCGAGCTGGACACCGCCGGTGGGGTCGCGCCACAGCGGCTCGGCACCCGAGGGCAGCAGCCGGCGCAGCATCTGGTCGGCCGTCCAACGGACGGTGGCCACGGTGGGAATGCCCAGGCGCTGGTAGACCTCGGCACGGCGAGGGTCGTAGATGCGGGCGGCGACGTTCTCCACGCCGAACATCTCGCGTGCGACGCGGGCGGCGATGATGTTCGAATTGTCGCCGCTGGAGACGGCGGCGAAGGCGCCGGCCTCCTCGACGCCCGCCTCACGCAGGGTGTCCTGGTCGAAGCCGATGCCGGTGACGCGGCGGCCGCCGAACGAGGAACCGAGGCGTCGGAAGGCGGTGGGGTCCCGGTCGATCACGGCGACCGTGTGCCCCTGCTGCTCCAGGGTCTGGGCCAGCGCCGAGCCCACCCGCCCGCAGCCCATGATGACAATGTGCACGGCTCACACCACTCTTCTTCTCAGCCCTCTTACCGGGGTGAACATCCCGTTCATCTTCCTCTTTCGGCTCGACGGGCAAACATCCGCGGCCCCGCTGAGGGCCGCGGGTCACCATCATGCCGGTCCGCCGCCGCCGGACCCCGCCGGGGTGGTTCGTTCGCGTCGTTCAGTTCCGTTGAACCGGAACGCGGTCGCGCCTCAACACATTGACGGTGACGTCACGCTTCGCCGGTCCTGTGTTGAGGCCGGAATCCGATCGTTCGGTGGATGACGGGTCGGACAGCACTTGCCACGATGGACCCCGGCAAGAGAACTGGCCGAGAGCCAGCCAAAGACCGGGCGGCGGCCCTTCGGGGCCGAGAAGGACCGCCGTGGACCAGCACCCCGTCCGCTCACGGGAGTGCGGGGAGCACGCGAGGGCGACCCGGCGCGCCGAGCTGTCCGGCAGCACGCGTGGCAGACCCCTCGGACGATGGATACAACCTGTACAACCTCGGGGGATGTGTGGAAATCAATATATTGGGACCCGTATCGATCAACACGCCGCACAGCGGCGGCGGGATCCGAGCCGGGAAGGTCCGCACGCTGGTGGCGACACTCGCCGTCGACGCGGGCCGCGCCGTGTCGCTCGCGGACCTGGTGGACGAACTCTGGGGGGCGACCCCACCCGACAACGTCCTCAACGCCCTCCAGGCGCACGCCGCGCGCGCCCGGAAGGTGATCAACGAGCGCGCCTGCCCCGAGCGGGCCGGCGGCATCCTGCGCTCCGTGCTCGGCGGCTACCTCCTGGAGATCGACCCGCAGTGCGTGGACGGCAACCGGTTCCTGCGGCTGGTCTCGCAGGGCGCCTCCGTGCTCCCGGCCGACCCGGCGCGCGCCGTCGAACTGCTGGAGGCGGGGCTGCGGCTGTGGCGCGGCCCCGCCCTCATCGACGCGGGTGAGGGCCGGCGCTGCCGGGGCGCGGCGGCCCTGTTCGAGGAGCGCCGGCTCACGGCCCTGGAGGACCTGGCGAGCGCGCTGTTCCTGCTCGGCGGGGAGGCCAGGGCGATCGCCATGCTCCAGCAGCTGGTGGCGCAGCACCCGCTGCGCGAGCGGTTCTGCGAGCTGCTGATGGTCGGCCTCTACCGGGTGGGACGCCAGGGCGACGCGCTGGAGTCGTACCACCTGGCCAGGAAGCGGCTCGACGAGGAGCTGGGCGTCCAGCCGGGCGCGCTGCTGCGCCGACGGCACGCCGAGATCCTCGCCCAGGACCCGGTTCTGAAGGTGCCGTCCACGCTGCGGCGGGAGCCGTACCCGCAGGCCGACAGCAGCCTGCTCACCGCCTGACGGCCCCCTCCGGGCCGGTCGCGGCCGGCGCCCTTGTGAACAGGAACGAGAAGTTGTCAGACAAGGAAACAGTCACGGACAGGGGCGCGTCGCCGGCGGCACCGGCGACGCCCCGCCCCCCGGAACCGATCGCCATCGTCGGCATGTCCGCCCTCCACCCACGCGCCCACGGCATCGAGGAGCTGTGGCGGCTGCTGACCGCCGACGCCGCCCCGCCGTCCGGCGCCGGCACCGACGCGGGATCGGCACCGGCGCCGGCGAGCCTGGGCGACATCGAGGTCGACGTCGCGCGCTTCGGCATCCCGCCGGCCCAGGCAGCCTCCATGGCCCGCCTGCAACTGCTCATGGTGGAGGCGGCCCGCCAGTGCCTCGACGACGCCTCGGGCCCCGGCGGCCTCCCGGCCCGCACGGACGTCGTCGTGGGCACCTGCCTCGGCCTGGACCGGCAGTACGCCAACGCGCTGCGCATCGACGGCGCCCGCTACGCCCGGGACCTGGCGGAGGTCCTCGCGGACGGCTCGTGGCGGGACGACGGTGTCGACCCGAAGCAGGCCGAGCGGGAACTCAACGACGTACTGACCCGCCGGCTCGGCGCCTCCCCGCACGACCGGGTGGGCGAGATGGCCAGTACGATCCCGGCGCGCATCGCGTCCGCCTTCAAGCTGCGCGGACGCACCCTCGCCGTCGAGTCGGCGGACGCCACGTCGTACGTGGCCCTCGCGCACGCCGTGGACAGTCTGCGTGCCGGGCTGACCGACGCCGCGCTGGTCGTGGTGGGGCAACGCGACGAGGGCCGGTTCGCCCGGCGGGCGCTGGCGGCGAAGGGGTTCGCGGCCGGACCGGACGGGACCGGCGACGCCCCGGTACTCGCCGAGGGGCTCGGGGCGCTGCTGCTCAAGCGCCGCTCGACCGCGCGGCGGGACGGCGACCGCGTCTACGCGTCGGTCCTGGACTGCGCGCTGCGGCACGAGGGGCGGCCGGGCACCTTCCGCCACTCGTTGTCGGCCGCATACCGCAGGGCGGTCGCCGAGGCCGCGCACCGTACGGCGGGCGTCGCGCCCGGGTCGGTGGGCCTCGTCGAGGGCGCCGGGCCGGGCACGGACGCGCTGGGGCGCGCCGAGCAGGAGGCGCTGGCCGCGCTCCACGCCGGTGCGCCGCGGGACTCGGTGGCCCTGGGCAGCGTGCAAGACCGGCTGGGCCACACGTTCGCCAACGCGGGGCTCGCCGGTGTCACGAAGGCGGCGCTGGCCCTGCACCACCGCACCGTGCCCCCGGCGCGGACCGGCGCGACCGCCGAGCCGTTCCGGGCACCGCGCACGGCCGAGCCGTGGGAGCCCCCCGCGGACGGCACGCCTCGCCGGGCGGCGGTGCTGGGCGCCTCCCTGACCGGAACGGTCTGCCACGTGCTCCTCGAAGAGCACACCCCGGCTACCACCGGGGCCCCGGAGCCGACCACCGGTTCGCCGGACGACGTCACGACCGGCCCGGGGAATGGTGTCCTGGGCGACCCGGAGGCTGGTGTCCCGGTCGGCCCGGAGGCTGGTGCATCGGTCGGCTCGCAGGCCGGTGCCTTGGTCGGCCCGGCGGATGGTGTCGTGGCCGGCTCGCAAGCTGGTGCGTCGGTGGGCGCGGGGGACGGTGTCCTGGGCGGCCCGGAGGCTGGTGCCTCGGCCGGCTCGCAGGCCGGTGCGTCGGTGGGCTCGGGGGACGGAGTCCCGGCCGGCTCGAAGGCGGCTGTCCCCGACGGCCCGGTCGGTGTGAGGCCCGTGGACGAGGGGGCAGCCGTCGCGTGCGGTGGCGTCGACGCATCCGCGTGCGGTGGCGTCGGTCTGTCGGGAGGCGGCGGGGGCGGCTTCCAGGGTCGCGGGCGTGCCGTTGCGGCCGTACGCGGTGGCGTCGGGGCGCCCGTGCTGCGGGACGGTGCCGGGGCGGCGGTGACCGGTGATGGGGAGCCCGTCGCTGTCGTCGGGTTTGGTGGGCGGTTCGCCGACTCGCCCGACGCGGACGGCTTCTGGCGGACCATGCTCTCCGGGCGGGACCGGATCGGGCCGCTGCCGGCCGAGTCGTTCGACCGGGACCTCTACCACGCCCCGGGCGCGCTCGCCCGCGGCCGCAGTTACACCGACCTGGGCGCGCCCGTCCCGGCGCCGGACGCGCCGCCCGCCGGGCTGCGCATCCCGCCGCACCGGTACGCGGCGATGGACGCGGCCCAGCGCCTCGCTCTCGACGTGGCGACCGAGATGTTCGCCCGTCACGGGCGCCCACCGCACTCGCTCAAGGGCGTCGGCACGGTGGCCGTCGGCAGCAACCTGGGCCTGTCCAGGGAACGCCGGCTGCACACCGGCCTGTGCCTGGACGACCTGGAGGCGGACGTCCGTTCCCTCGCCGCGCTCGGCCGGCTGGGGCCCGACGAGGTCGAGGCGCTGACCAAGCTGGTGCGGGACCGGTTCGCGGATCCGGGCCCGGTCGACCTGCCGACCACCTTCGACGGCAGCGTCGCCAGCGGCATCGCGGCCCTCGTCGCCAACGAACACCGCCTGGACGCCGTACCGGTGGCCGTGGAGGCCGCCTGCGCGTCCTCGCTGGCGGCGCTCGACGTCGCCGTGGGACGGCTGCGCTCCGGCGCCGCCGACTACGCCGTCGCCGGGGGCGTGGAACTGCCCTGCAACGCACGGGACATGGTGCTGTGCTCCGCGCTGGGCCTGCTGTCGCACAGCAGGATCACCCCCTTCGACGCGGCGGCCGACGGCTTCACCCCGGGCGACGGCTGCGCGCTGTTCCTGCTCAAGCGCCTTGCGGACGCCCGGCGCGACGGCGACCCGGTGTTCGGCGTGCTCCGCGCGGTCGGCGCGTCCAACGACACGAAGTCGCTGATCGCACCGGACGCCGACGGCCAGGCCCGCGCGGTGCGCCAGGCCTTCGCCCAGGTGGACTTCGGTCCGGACGACGTGGACTACCTGGAGGCCCACGGCACCGGGACCCGGCTGGGCGACCGGGTGGAGGTGGCCGCCGTCGCGCAGGTGTACGGCACGGGGCGGCGCGGCGCACCGCTGCACATCGGGTCCGCCAAGTCCTTCCTCGGCCACACCTTCGCCGCGGCCGGCGCGGCCGGGCTGCTGCGCACGCTCCAGGCGATGCGGCAGGCGACCCTGCCGCCCAGCGTCAACCTGAGCGAACTCAGCCCCGACCTCGCCCTGGACGCCGTCCCGGCGCGGGTGGCCACCGAGGCCCTGCCCTGGCCCGCGGGGCCCGACCGGCCGCGGCGTGCCGCGGTGAGCGCGTTCGGAACCGGCGGCATCAACTACCACCTGCTCATCGAGGAAGGCACGGACGCAACGCGATGAACTTCGATTTCGAGGCCGGGTTCGACGCCGAGACGGCGGAGATGCGCGACATGGTCGTGCGGTTCGCCCGGCGCGAGCTGGACTCCTCCGGCCGCTTCGCCGACGCCGAGGACTTCCGGCGGCGCTGGCGCCTGGCCGGCAAACAGGGCCTGGTGGGCACCACCGTGCCGGGCGAGTTCGGCGGCAGCGGTCTGGACGCGGTGGCCGCGGCCGCGACGATGGAGGCGCTCGGGTACGGCTGCGCGGACACCGGTTTCGCCTTCTCGGTCGCCGCGCACCTGTTCGCCGCCGTCATGCCGATCGTCGAGTTCGGCACCGAGGAGCAGCGCGCCGCGTGGCTGCCGGCCCTCGCCTCGGGCGAGCGGATCGCCGCGCACGCGATCACCGAGCCGGAGGCCGGGTCGGACGCGCTGCGTCTGCGCACCCGCGCCCGGGCCGTCGACGGCGGCTACGTCCTCAACGGTGCCAAGTGCTTCATCACCAACGCCCCGGTGGCCGACATGTTCGTGGTGCAGGCCGCCACCGACCCGGACGGCGGCTTCTTCGGGCTGACCACCTTCCTTGTCGAGGCGTCCACCCCGGGGCTCACGGTGGGGCAGCCGTACGACAAGGTGGGGCTGCGCGGCTCCCCGACGGCCGACGTCCACTTCGACGACTGCCCCGTCCCGGCCGCGGCGGTACTGGGGGCGGAAGGCGCCGGGGCGAGCATCTTCTCCGGGTCGATGAAGTGGGAGCGCACCTGCCTCTTCGCGGCCTACCTCGGGGCGATGCGCCGGGTGCTGGAGTCCACGGTGGAACACGCCCGGGACCGCGAGCAGTTCGGCTCGCCGATCGGGGAGTTCCAGGCGGTCAGCCACCGCATCGTCGACATGCTGGGCCGCTACGAGGGGGCCAGGCTGATGCTCTACCGCGCGGCGCGGTCACTGGCCGACGGCACGGCGGACGAGATCGGCCCGGCCCTGGCGAAGATCGCGGTCAGCGAGGCCGCCGTGCAACTCGGCCTGGACGCCGTCCAGATACGGGGTGCGCTGGGCGTGCTGGACGGGGAGGCGGAGTCCCTGCTGCGGGACGCGCTGCCCGCCCGGATCTTCTCCGGCACCAACGAGATCCAGAAGAACAACGTCGCGCGAGCGCTGGGCCTGGGGCGCCGGCGTCCCGCGGCACGCCGCTGAGCACAGAGCCAGGGAGAAGCGAGACATGGACGTCATCATCCACCGTATTCGGCTGCACGACGGAGTGGACCCGGCCCGTTTCGAGGCCTGGGTCCGGGACGTCGACTACGCGACCTGTCCCCGACTGCCGAGTGTGCGCGCCTTCGCGGTGCAGCGGGTGAGCACGGAGCGGGACGCTCCATTCCACTACTTCGAGATCATCTCGGTGAGCACACTGGACGCATTCTCCCGGGACATGAAATCGGAAGCCTTTCAGGGCCTGGTCGCCGCATTCGACACGATGGCCTCGGTTGTCGAGGAGATGAGCGGCGAACGCCTGGAACCGGGCTACGCGGCACAGCCCTGACGCGGCGGTCCGCCGGCCAGGCGGAGCCCCGAGGGGCCGAACGGAGACGAGCCGTTCGGCCCCTCGGACATGGGAATCTCAGCGCGTGGGAGAGCCGTAGCCCGGGCAGGTGCCCAGGAGTCCCGACTCGTAGGCGATGGCGACGGCCTGGGCGCGGGTCGCCGCACCCAGTTTGCGCAGGACCCGGTGCACGTGCGACCGGACCGTGGTGGACGAGACGGAAAGGTGCCCGGCCATCTCGGTGTTCGTCTTCCCCTGGGTCAATAAAATAAGTACTTCTGTTTCCCGTGGAGTCAGGTCCGGGCGGAGATTCTTCGGTGCTTTGCTCCGCCAATAGCGCGTCAAGGCCTCCTGGGCCTCTTCCGGGGCGATTATGGCGTTCACTTCGGTGATGGTTTTGATGACGTGCACCAGTTCTTCGACCGAAGTTTCCGCCGACAATACGGCGCGTACTCCGACACGGAGTGCCTCGAATGCGCGATGGGTGTTCTCCGGTTTGCTCAGGAGAATCGTCTTGCCGAGGCGGGCCAGCTCGGTCAGTCTGTCGATGTTGTCCAGCGTCACCAGGGGCGCGACGGCGACCAGGATGTCGGGCCCGGTCTCCGCCGCGGTGCTGAGCGAGCCACGCAAGGTGGTCTCCACCTGCACCTTCAGATGGTGCCGCTCCAGCAGTGCGCGCATTCCCTCGCCCATGATGACGCGGTCGCAGCACACCAGGACACGGGTCGTCATGCGCGGGCTTTCGGACGGGAGGAGGGATCTGAATGGCAGAGATGCTGCGGATCGGGCCCGGCGGTGACAGCTCGGAGCCGGACGCCTTTCTTTGTGATTCCCCCGATATGCGTCATGCGGCCAAACTTAGCACGCTTGTGCGCGCCTGGAGAGGGGCTTGTGATGCCCGGGTGACAGCCTGATACGAATCTGTTTCACCCCGATGAAGATCTTGTCGGGAATCTTGTGAATGCCCCTGGTCGCGTGCCTGTCCGCCTCAGATCTCCACGTGCCCGGCGGCCTCGTCGCGCCGGTGGGAGTGCGGCGCGGGACGCCCGGCGACACCGACCCGGCTCACGAAGAAGGTGCGGCCGCCGGGCAGGGACAGCTCGCGCTCCAGCCGGACGCGCAGGTCCTCGTGCTGGACGACGATGCTGACGGGATGCAGGGACAGCCCGTGCCGGGTCGCCCGCCACCAGTAGTCGGCCAGTCGAGCTCCGCCGCGCAGCAGGTCCGCCCGGGCGGGCGTCCGCTCCGCGAAACCCATCGTCACCACGGTCGGAGTGCGGCGCACGATGTCGGCGAGCCCGGCGGCCAGCACCCGGTGGTAGCCGGCCTTCCCCAGCAGGTGCATGGTGGCCGGCGCCAGCGCACGGCGCATCGCGGCCCGGCGCGGCCGGGACATGGGCCCGAACAGCTGCTCCAGCGTGAACCCGTCCCCCCGCGCGGCGGCGTCCGCGAGGTCCCGGCGCAGGAAGGAGTGGGTCTCCCGCCAGGCGGCACGGTGCCCGAAGTCGAGGCCCGCGTGCCGGGCGACGAACGCCGCGAACGCGCGCAGGTCCCGCCGCTCGGTCAGGTGGCGCAGGCGGACCGCGTCCTTCTCGCCCTCCGGCGAGCCGGTCTGCGCCAGGTCGCGCAGCAGTTCGGCGGAGACCGGCGCCGGCCGGTACGGCCCGCGGTGGGTGCGGCGAGCCAGCGCGGTCTCGCGCAGGTCGTCCAGCCGCTCCTCGGACGGCGTCCCGGGACGCAGCGCCACCACGCACAGCGGCGTCCACGCCGCCGGCCACCCGGCACCGGCCAGAGCACCGGCCCCGGACGCGTTCCCGGACAGGGCCGCGTCCCCGCTCCCGGACCCGCCGTCCCCGTCCAGGGTGCGCACCGCGGCGGCCGTCCAGCCCTGGGCCGCCAGGGCGCGCAGCAGGATTCGCCAGTAGATGCCGCAGCTCACCTCCATCTCGACGGCGTGGGCGGCCAGCGCGGTCAGTTCCCGCTCCCGGTCCAGGGCCAGGACCAGGTACTCGTCCGCGTCCCGGCCGGTCAGGTCCGCCGCCGCCCGGCGCGCCGCCGCGGTCGTGGCACGGGCGAGGCCCCACGGCTGGCAGTTGTGCGAGGAGGGGCTCAGCGCCGCCGTTGCCGCCGCCGCCTCGAGCGCCTGTGCGAACGTGGACACCGGCGCGGCGGCACGGTCCGTGCTGCGGGTGGTCATGACGATCTCCTCTTCGAAGGCCGGGCTCATCGCCCCACGAGGGCCAGGTGGTGGCCGTGGACGGCGCCGGCCCATCCCGTCGGCCGCCGCGTCTCGGCGGTGGGGGCGTGACGCAGCAGCCCGCCCCCGGGCCGCCAGGTGAAGCGGCCGTCCGGCAGCCAGCCGGTCAGCGCCACCTCGCGGGCGTCGACCCGCAGTCCGAAGCCGTAGTACTTGAGCACGGCCTCCTTGCACGTCCAGCGCAGCGCCGTCGGCATGGCCGCCAGCCGTCGGGCGTCCGGTGACGGCGCCCGCGGGTCGCACTCCCCGTCGAGCAAGCCGGCCAGGGTCGGCGGCATCGGCCGGTCGTACTCCAGGTCGACGCCGATCGCGTGCGGTCCGCACACCGCGACCGCGAAGTCCCCCGAGTGCGTCAGACCCACCTCGACCGGCGCGTCCACCACCGGCCTTCCCGCCTGGATGCCCCCGACCACGGTGCGCACCTCCACGGTGCCGGGCGCCCGGTCCACACCCCAGTGCCGCCGGCCGTGCGCGCTGACGGCGTGCTTCAGCGCGAGCCGGCCGGCCAGCCACTCGTGTCTGCGGCGGGGCGCGCGCAGCGTCGCGGCCCGTTCCGCCTCGGCGGGCGTCAGGTACCGCGCGCGAAGCTCGGCGAGGGCCTCCTGGCTCCGCCCGCGCAGCCAGCCGATGGACACCACGGCGAGGGTGAGCCGCCGGGACGCCGGCGTCAGGTGCGTGACGCGCAGCGGCCGGGACACGTCCAGCACCACCTGGTCCGCGAGGCCGTCCGCCGCGCGTGCCGTCGCGGTCTCACCGGGCGACATGACGGGGCAGCAGGAATGGGTAGGGACGGTGCAGCACCTTGTTGTGGACGAAGCGGTCCGCCTTGCGCAGCCGCTGGATCAGCTCCCACATCCGCGCGTCGTCACGGTAGTAGGCCCTGACCTCCTCGGCGTCCAGCGGCCGGTCCAGGCGGGCGTTGGCCTGCTCGAGGAAGCGGGGGACGAGCCACTCCAGCCGCTCCTTGTGCAGGTTGCCGAGGAAGTCGAGGACCACTCCGCGCGGCGTGTAGAACTTGTCGAAGATCGACTTCGTCATCGCCAGCCGCACCACGTCCCGCAGCAGCCACGGCAGGGAGGTGAAGAACAGGGGCACGTCGAGGAGTTCCCGCTCGCGCTCGTCGCGCATCAGCGGGGTCGTCACGTCGAGGTAGACCAACTCGCCGTCGAACTCGATCCAGTTGGACGCCTGCCCGTCCAGCCCCAGCCGGGGCGTGACGGTCGCCTCGACGCGGTCGAGGAACCGCTCGAAGAACCCCTCGCACCAGGCCTCGCCGGCCGTGTGCAGCAGGCGCGAGCACAACCGCTCCTCGGGCAGCGCCTCCTGGACGCAGTAGGCGACGGCCCGGCCGCCCCGCAGCGGCCGGTGCCACATGCGGGTCTCGGCGACCGCGATGCCGCCCTTGTCCAGCCGGGTGATGTAGTCGTCGACCAGCGCCGAGTGCCGGTCCAGCCGCTCCGGGGACGGGAACACCGGCAGCCGCTTGCACGCGAACGCGCCCGTGTCGGTCTCCAGGCGCAGCACCAGCGTCACCTCCCCGTAGCCGAGGATGGTCAGGGCCCGGTCGTCGGTGGTCCGCAGTGCCCGCGTGACCTCGTCCTCAAGGGCGTCGAGCGCGTCGAAGGGTACGGAGAAGGTCATGGCCGGGTCACCGGGCTTCCCGGGACGGGCCGGACGGCGCGGCGACCCGCCCGCCCGGCGACGAGTGGTACCGGTACAGGAGGTAGATCGCGGCGGCGAAGAAGGCGGCGTCCATCACCAGGATCTGCGGGACACTGCTCACCAGGATGATCACGAACATCACCAGCATCAGCAACTGGCCGTAGAGCGCCGCGACCACCAGGCCCCGGCGGTTCCACAGCAGCGCCACGCCCGCCGCGACCATCGCGACGGCGACGAACCACATGACGCCGGTGGGGTGGCTGTCCAGCCAGTCCACGAAGCCGGAGATCACGGTTCCTTGGTTGGCTTCCGAGGCGTCGTCCAGGCGCCCCTCCACCGACTCCAGCTGCGGGAAGAACTTGCCTATCCCCGCAAGGATGTAGAGGGCGCCGACGATGCGCTGGAGGATCAGGTTTCGTCCGGTCACGGGACAGCTTCTTCCGGAGGTTGACGAGGGGCGCCCCGAACGGGGGACGCAGGTGACGGGGTTCGGGGTTCGGTACGGGCTTCGGGCACCGGGTTCGGGAACGGCCGGGGAGGTCCCGGGCGGGCTCTACGGGGAGGCGAAGACCAGGACCGCGTTCTGCCCGCCGAAGCCGAAGGAGTTGCTCATCGCCAGCTCCACCTTCTGCTCCCGCGCGGCGCCGGCGACCACGTCCAGGTCGACGGCGGGGTCCTGCCGCCGGAGGTTCGCGGTCGGCGGGACGGTGGACCGCTCGACGGACAGCACGGTCAGCGCCGCCTCGATGGCACCGGCGGCGCCCAGCGTGTGCCCGAGGACACCCTTGGTCGAGGTGACGGTCGCCCCGTCGCCCAGCAGCCGGCCCAGCACCGCGGCCTCCACCGCGTCGTTGAGCGGCGTCGAGGTTCCGTGCGCGTTCACGTGGTCGATGTCGCGGCCGGTGACGCCCGCCTGGGCCAGGGCCGCCTCCATCGCCCGCTGCGCGCCGGCGCCCTCGGGATCGGGCGCGGTGACGTGGTGGGCGTCGGCCGACGCGCCGTGACCCACGAGCCGGGCGCGGACCGTGGCGCCGCGCGCCTCGGCGTCCGCCGGCCGCTCCAGGACGAGCATGCCGCTGCCCTCACCGATGACGAAGCCGTCCCGGTCGGCGTCGAAGGGCCGGGACGCCGCGGCCGGCTCCTCGGTCCTGCGGGACAGCGCGCCCATCTGCGCGAAGCCCGTGACCATGAGCGGGCTGACCCCCGCCTCGCTGCCACCGGCCACGACGATGTCGCACGTCCCGTCCTGGAGCAGCCGGGCGGCGGTGCCGAGCGCGGTGCCGCCCGAGGCGCACGCGGTCGCGGTCACCAGGTTGGGGCCGAGGGCCCGCAGGTCCATCGCGAGGTGCCCGGCCGCCATGTTGGGCACCAGCATCGGCACCAGCAGCGCGGAGACCGCCTCGGGCCCGCGCTCCAGCAGCCGCCGGTGCTGGGTCTCCCACGTCGACACGCCGCCCAGCCCGCAGCCCACGACCACGCCCACCCGGGCGCCGTCCCAGGTCTGCGGATCGAGGCCGGCGTCGGCCACGGCCTCCCGGGCGGCCACGATCGCCAGCTGCACGAAGCGGTCGTGGACCAGCCTGCTGCGCCGGTCCACGTGGCGCGCCGGGTCCAGGCCCGGCACCGCGCAGGCGATGTCCACGGGCAGTCCGGCGAGCCGCTCGTCCCTGGCTCCCGCCGACTCCCCGCGCACCACCCCCTCCCAGGTGGCGTCGACGCCCAGTCCGGCCGCGGTCACCAGACCGAGCCCGGTCACGGCAACGGAGCGGTCGGTCATGACGCCGTGGCCGCTATCTCGCTGTCGACCAGCGCCACCGCGTGGGAGATGGTGTCGGTCGGGACCGCGGCGTCCTCGCTGATCTTCACACCGAACTCGGACTGGATGACGAGAAGCAGTTCCACGAGGAACAGCGAGTCCATCTCCAGTTCTTCGAAGGTCACGTCCGGACGGATCGCAGCGCGGTCCACCGCGAAACCGTCGACCAGCAGATCAACGAGCCTGTCGTAGGTGGTGCTCATCAGTGTGGTCCGCCTTTCCTGGGTGGATCGGTCGCCGCACGCCGCCCCGGCCCGCCGACGGGGTGGTGCGGGGGCGGCGTGCGGCGACGATGCGACGCTGCGGCAAGTCTGGGGCGGTGCGCTGACGGCTCGCTGACGGCTCGCTGACCCCCGGGCGGTGCGCCTGCCGGGTGGGAGCCGCGGTCAGCGGGACGTCAGCGCCCGGTCAGGGGACCCGGCCAGACTCGGGACGGCCGGGGTGCCCGGGTTACTCCCCGCACCGACCGGCCGGTAAACCGTCCAACACGCGAGGAGCACACACGTGGTTTCCCGTCTCCGTCGCCGCACGTGCCGGCAGACCGCTCACCGGAGCCGCTCCGTGGGCGGTGCCCGGTGAGCCGGGCGTCCGTGGTCGCCGGCATCGGCTCCTGTCTGCCGTCCCGGTGCGTCACCAACGCCGAGCTGGAACGGACCATGGACACCTCGGACGCCTGGATCCGGGCGCGGACGGGCATCGCGCAGCGCTACGTCGCCGAGGACGGCACCCAGACCTCCGACCTGGCGGTGGGCGCCGCCGAGCGGGCGCTGAAGTCCGCGCGTCTGACCCCGGACGCGATCGACGCGGTCATCGTGGCCACCACCACCCCGGACCGGCCCTGCCCGGCGACCGCGCCGACGGTGGCGGCCCGGCTGGGGGCCGGCCCGATCACGGCGTTCGACGTGGCCGCGGTGTGCTCCGGGTTCCTCTACGGGCTCGCCGCGGGCTCCGGTCTGATCGCTTCCGGAGCGGCGGAACGGGTCCTCGTCATCGGCGCGGAGACGTTCTCCCGGATCCTCAACCCCGAGGACCGGTCCACCTCGGTGATCTTCGGTGACGGCGCGGGAGCCGTCGTCCTGCGGGCCGGCGAGGCGGACGAGACCGGTGCCCTCGGCCCGCTGCGGCTGGGCAGCGACGGCACCGGCGTGGACCTGATCACCGTGCCGGCCGGCGGCCCGCCGCGGCCGGGCGAGACGGCAGCGGCCGACTCCGCCGACCGCTACTTCACCATGGAGGGCAAGCGGGTCTTCTGGCTCGCCGTCCAGCGCATGGGCGAGTGCGCGGCGAGCGTGCTCGACCGGGCCGGCTGGCGACTGGAGGACGTGGACTGGCTGGTCAGCCACCAGGCCAACCACCGCATCACCGCACGACTGGCCGACGAGATCGGCATCCCCCGACAGCGCAGCGTCGGCAACATCGCCGAGGTGGGCAACACGGCGGCCGCCTCCATCCCCCTCGCGCTCGACCACGCGCACGCCCAGGGCACCATCCGGCCCGGCGACCGGATCCTGCTCACCGCGTTCGGCGGCGGACTCACCTGGGGCGCCGCCGCACTGACCTGGCCCGCCATCGATCCGGTCTGAGAGCGGCGGGCCGGCCCCGGAGCGGAGCCCGGTCCCAGCGCGTGCAGACGACCGATGAACCAAGGACGACCATGACTCCTCGGAAACTGATCACCGACTACATCGCCGACGCCTGGATGGGCGGCGACGCCGAAGGCCTGGAGCCGGACACCCCCATCGCGGAGCTCAACATCATCGACTCCGCCGCCATCTTCGACCTCGTCCACTACCTGCAGGGCGAGTTCCGCGTCACGGTGCCCCTGCCCGAGGTCACCCCGCAGAACTTCCGGTCCGTCAACGCGATCTGCGCCCTGGTCGACCGCCTCCGGCAGACCGAGGGGGGCAGCGCGGCATGACGAACCCCGTGGACACCCACCCGGACACCGCGCGCATCCGCGACGGCGTCGTGGAGGTCATCGCCGCCCGCACCCTCTACGACGTCGCCCACCTGCGGCCGGAGAGCCACTTCGAGGCCGACCTCGGCATCGACTCGGTCATCATGGAGTCCGTCCTGGCCTCCGTCCGCGAGCACTTCGCCCTCACCGCCGAGCTGCCGGCCGGCTCCGCGACCATCGGCGAACTCGTGGACGCCGTACGGACCGCGCTGGCCGGCGCCGACGCGTCCGCCACCGCCGGCGCCGACGCGTCCGCCACCGCCGGGGCCGCGCCCGCCGCCGACGGGGGAGCGGACGACCCCGTCACCGAGGCCGTGGTCGCCGCCGCCATGCGGCAGACCCAGTACCAGCGCCACCAACTCGCCCTCGACGCCGACCTGGAGGGCGAGCTGGGTGTCGACTCGGTCGTCCTGACCTCCGTCGTCGCCGAGGCCACCGAGCGGCTCGGGCTCACCGGGGCGGATCCGGACCTCGCCGGCGCCACGACCCTGCGCACCCTGGCCGACGCGCTGCGCGCCTGCGACACCGCCGCCCGGGACACGGCCACCGGCGCGGGCCCGGACGCCGCCGACGGCGCGGGCACGGACCAGCCGCGGCAGGCCCCCGGCTCGGCACCCGGAGCCCACGGGGACGGCTGGGACCACCGCTCCATGAAGGACTTCACCGAGCAGCGCGACCCCGACCTGTTCGCCAAGACCCGCAGCTTCGCCGGCTACCTGCGCTCCCGCGAGAAGGACCGCCTGTACTGGTACGGCATGCCGCTGCACTCCAAGTGCGGGAACCGCGCCGTCATCTTCGACGAACTGGAGGGCCGCAAGCGCGAGTTCCTCATGTTCGCCTCCAACAACTACCTCGGCCTCGCCAACCACCCCAGTGTCGTCGAGGCCGTCTGCGACGCCACCCGCACCTACGGCGCCACCCACACCGGCTCCCGGTTCATCGGCGGCACCAACATGCTGCACAAGGAACTGGAGCGCAGGCTGGCGGCGTTCAAGCAGCGGCCCGCCTGCATCGTCTATCCCGGTGGCTACTCCGCGAACCTCGGCGCCATCTCGGCCCTGGTCAAGAGCTACGACACCCTCGTCGTCGACCGCCTCAACCACATGAGCATCGTCGACGGCGCCCGGCTCTCCGGCGCGGTGCGCAAGATCTACCGGCACAACGACATGGCCGACCTGGAGCGGATCCTCAGCCGCAGCGCCGCGGAGGGCACCGGCGGCAGGCTGATCGTCGCCGACGGCGTCTTCAGCATGCACGGCGACGTGTGCGACCTGCCCGAGATCGTCCGCCTGGCCAAGGAGTACGACGCCCGCGTCATGATCGACGACGCGCACTCCACCGGCGTCCTCGGCGTCCGCGGCTCCGGCACCGCCGAGCACTTCGGCCTCAAGGGCGAGGTCGACCTGGAGCTGGGCACCATGAGCAAGACCCTGGCCGGCATGGGCGGGTTCGTCGTCGGCGAGGAGGAGGTCGTCGAGTACCTGCGCTACTACTCCAACTCCTACGTCTTCGCCGCGAACATCCCCGCCGGGGTCGCCGCAGGGCTGATCGCCGCCATCGACGTCATCGAGGCCGAGCCCGAACGCCTCAAGCGGCTGTGGACCAACATCGGCACGCTGCGCGACCGGCTGCTGGAGGCCGGGTTCGACCTGGAGCACTCCGAGAGCGCGATCCTGCCCATCGTCATCGGCGACGAACGCCGCGCCATGGAGATGGGCCGGGCGGTACGCGCCCGCGGCCTGTTCTGCCAGACCGTGGTCTACCCCGGCGTCCCCCTCGGCGACGCCCGGCTGCGGGTCAGCGTCACCTGCGAGCACACCCCGCAGGACCTGGACGAGGCCGCCGGGATCTTCGTCGAAGCAGCCCGCGAGACCGGGGTGCTGCCCGGCACCCCGTAGCGGCCGTCTCCGTCCGCCCCGCACGTCCGGCCCCCGCCCGGCAGGCCCCCTCCCTGCCGGGCGGGGCCCGGGCCCCGAGCCACCCACGCACGTCAAGGAGAAGGGCCCACACCCCATGAGCGCCACCACTCCCTCCGTGATACGCCTGCCCAGGGCCGCGTCCGCGCGGCACGCCGCCCGGCCCGCCTTCGTCGGCTCCGACCCCCTGACGTACGGGGAGTTCACCGCCCGGGTCGAGGCCGTGGCCGCCCATCTGCTCAGCCTCGGGGCGCGCGTCGGCGACCGGATCGCGATCTGGATGGACAAGCAGCCGCGCTACGCCGAGGCGATCGTCGCCGCCCTGGAGGCCGGGTGCGCCTACGTCCCCCTGGACGGCGGCCAGCCGGTGAGCAGGGTGCGGACCATCCTGGCGGACGCCGAACCCGTCGTCCTGTTCACCGACGCGCACCACGCCGCCCTGCTCGGCGACGACGACCTGCCGGACTCCGTCACCACGGTCGTGGCCGTCGGCGACGGGCTGCCCTCCGCCGTGGGCGGCGCCCCGGTCGCGACCTGGGAGAGCTGGGAGCAGGGCCGCGCGGGCGGGGTCACGCTGCTGCCCTCCCTCACCCCCGGCGACCTCGCCGCCGTCCTCTACACCTCCGGGTCCACCGGCACGCCCAAGGGTGTGCAGATCTCGCACGGCGCACTGGCCAACTTCGTGGCGTGGGCCCGCAGCGAACTGGACGTCGGACCCGACGACGTGTTCGCCGGCCACGCCTCCTTCAACTTCGACCTGAGCACCTTCGACCTCTTCACCGCGCTGTCCTGCGGCGCCGCGCTGTGGATCGTCCCCGACGCGGCGACCAAGGACGTGACCGCACTGGCCGAGGGCATCCGCCGGCACCGGGTCACCGTCTGGTACTCCGTCCCGTCGGTCCTGCACCTGCTGACCGCCTCCGCAGCGCTCACCCCCGAGCACGCCGCGAGCCTGCGCTACGTCCTCTTCGCCGGCGAGGTCTTCCCCGTCCCGCAGCTGCGCGCGCTCAGCGAACTGCTCCCCGCCGGCACCCCCCTCTACAACCTCTACGGCCCCACCGAGACCAACGTCTGCACCTACCACCGGGTCCGCCCCGAGGACCTGCACCGGGCCACCCCGGTACCGATCGGGCTGCCCATCACCGGCGCCGGGACCACCGTCGTCGACGACGCCGGCCGCACCGTCCGCGAGCCCGGCGCCATCGGCGAACTCCACGTGTCCGGCGTGTGCGTGACCCCCGGCTACTGGCGGCGCGCCGAGGAACCCGTCTCCACCGCCCACTGCCGGGGCGTGCACCCCACCGGCGACCTGGTCAGCTACGAGGAGGACGGCCGGCTCGTCTACCGCGGGCGCAAGGACCGGATGGTGAAGCTCTCCGGCTACCGGATCGAGCTGGGCGAGATCGAGGCCGCCGCGCTGCGCCACCCCGGCATCGCCGACGCCGCCGTCCTGGTCGACGGCTCCGGTCCCCGGGCACGGCTCAGGCTCTACTACACCCTGAGCGAGGGCGCCGACCGGATCGGCCTGGTGGAGCTCAAGCGGCACTGCGCACGGCACCTGCCGACCTACATGGTCCCGCACAGCGCCGTCCGGCTGGACCGGATGCCTCTCAACCCCAACGGCAAGACCGACTACCGCCGACTCGGCGTCGACGCGGCCCCCCGCGCCGAGGCACCGCTCGGAACGGCCCGCTAAGTGGCCCGGCGATCCATGGAGAAGAACGTGAGTCAGGGGCCGACGGAGCCGATACGCGCGCACTGGCAGGGACCCGAACCGGAGACCGTCACCGCCCTGCTGCGGCACCGGGCGGAACACACCCCGGACGCCCTCGCCCACCGCTTCCTCACCGACGCCGACGGCACCTCCGTCGCCTGGAGCTACCGCGAACTCGACCTGCACGCCCGCGAGGTGGCCGCCCACCTGCGCCGCGAGCAGGTGGGCCGGGGCCCCGTCCTGCTGCTGCACCCGCCGGGCCTCGACTATCTCGCCGCGTTCTTCGGCTGCCTGTACGCCGGCGCGGTGGCCGTCCCCGCCTACCCGCCGGACAACGCCCGGTTCGGGCAGACGGTGCCCCGTCTCGCCGCCATCGCCCGGGACTCCGCCGCCACCCACGCCCTGACCACCGGCAGGGTCCGCGAGGCGGTCGCCGCCCGCGGCACCGGACATGTCGGCGCCGAACTCGACGACGTGCGCTGGCTGGTGACCGAGGACCTCTACACCGGCGACTCCAGCGCCCCCTGGGAGGACCCCGGCCTCACGGCGGACTCCCTGGCCTTCCTCCAGTACACCTCCGGCTCCACCGCCGCGCCCAAGGGCGTGATGGTCGAACACGGCAATCTGGTGCGCAACCTGCGCTCCATCCACCTCCGGCTCGGCCACGACGCCGGCTCCGGCATGGTGTCCTGGCTGCCGCCGTACCACGACATGGGCCTCATCGGCGGCATCCTCACCCCGGTGTACGGCGGCTTCCCCGCGCACCTGATGGCCCCGATGACCTTCGTGCAGCGACCGCTGCTGTGGCTGGAGACCCTCTCCCGCACCGGCGCCTCCACCAGCGTCGCGCCGAACTTCGGCTTCGAGCAGTGCCTGCGCCGGATCAGCCCGGAACAGCGGGCCGGGCTGGACCTCAGCCGCTGGCGCCTCGCCCTGAACGGGGCCGAGCCGATCCGCCCCGACACCCTCGACCGGTTCGCCGAGTACTTCGCGCCCGCCGGCTTCGACCGCACCGCGCTGCTGCCCTGCTACGGCCTCGCCGAGGCGACCCTCATGGTCACCGGCGCCGAACCGGCCGAGCCGCCCGTGGTGGAGTCCTTCGACGCGGCGGCCCTGGAGGCGGGCACCGCCCGCCCGGCCGAACCGGGCAGCGTACGCACCACCCGCGTCGTCGGCTGCGGAGCACCCGTGGACGACGTCGAGGTCGCGCTGGTCGACGCCGCCACCGGCCGGCAGGTCCCCGACGGCACCGTCGCCGAGATCCGGGTGGCCGGACCGAACGTCGCCCGCGGCTACTGGAAGCGCCCCGAGGCCGGTGCGGACGTCTTCGGCACCCGCGTCGAGGACGGACCCGACGCCGCGTGGCTGCGCACCGGGGACCTCGGCTTCCGCCACGACGGGCAGCTCTTCGTCGTCGGCAGGACCAAGGACGTGATCATCGTCCAGGGCCGCAACATCCACCCGCAGGACGTGGAGCAGACGGCCGAACGCGTCGGCGCCGGTCTGCGCGCCGGGCACGGGGCCGCGTTCGGCATCCCCACCGCCGAGGGCGAACAACTGGCGCTCGCCTACGAGATCGGCGGACCCGGCGCCGGAGACCCGCACGCCCTGCTGGCCCGGCTGCGCACCGCCATCGCCGACGAGCACCAGGTGACGCCGCACACCGTCGTGCTGCTCAAGCGCTCCTCGGTGCCGCGCACCACCAGCGGCAAGATCCAGCGCAGCGCCTGCCGGCAGCAACTGCTCGACCTCGAACTGCCCGTGGTGGCCGCGAGCGTCGTCCAGGACGGCACGCCCGACACCACCGGGCCGCACCCCTCGGGCCCCGGCGCCGCGGACCGCACGGCCGCCCTCGTCGCCGACGCCCTCGCCGCCTCGCACGCCGCCGAGGGGACCCCGCGCTACCAGCGGCTGCTGACGGCCGTACGCACGCTGGCCGACGGCCTCGGCGTCGCCCTCGACGTCGGCACGCTCCTGTCCGCCGCCGAACCGGACGGCGCCGACGCCCTGACCGCACTGTGCCGGACGGCCCTCGCCGACGCCGAACCCGCCCCCGCGCTGGGACGGACCCGGACCGAGGCCGTGACCTGGTTGCGGCGCGCCGTCGCCGCCCGGCTGGGCCTGCGTCCCTCGGTGATCGACCCGACGGTGCCCTTCACCTCCCTGGGTCTGGACTCCAAGCAGGCGGTGTCCCTCGCCGACCGGTTCGGCGAGTGGCTCGGCACCCCCGTCACCCCGGCCACCGTCTACGACCACCCGACCGTCGAGTCCCTGGCGGCGCACGTCACCACCGGCCCGACGACCGGCGGCACGGCGGGCACCCCGGCCCCCCGCACCGACGCCGTCCCGCACCCGCGCCCCCACGGCCCCGCCCGCCGCGCTCCCGCCGACGAGCCCGTCGCCGTGGTCGGCATCGGCTGCCGCTTCCCCGGCGCGCCCGACGCCGACAGCTACTGGCGGCTGCTGCGGGACGGCCGGGACGCCGTGGGCGAGGCCCCCGCCGACCGGGCCGCCGACGTCGCGGGACCCGGCGGGCGCCCGGGCGGCTTCCTGGACCACGTCTACGACTTCGACGCCCGCTTCTTCGGCATCTCCGCCCGCGAGGCCGAACGCATGGACCCCCAGCAGCGGCTGCTCCTGGAGGTCGCCTGGCAGACCCTGGAGGACGCGGGCATCGCGCCCTCCTCCCTGGCGGGCTCCGACACCGGCGTCTTCGTCGGGGTCAGCGGGCACGACTACGCCGACCTCCAGATGCCCCACCCCGACGTCGTCGACATGTACTCGGCCACCGGCAACGCCCAGTCCGTCGCGGCGGGCCGGCTCTCCTACTTCTTCGACCTGCGCGGGCCGAGCCTCGCCCTCGACACCGCCTGCTCCTCCTCGCTCGCCGCCGTCCACACCGCCCTGCGCAGCCTGCGGGACGGCGAGTGCGGCGTGGCCCTCGCCGGCGGCGTCAACCTGATGCTGGCCCCGGGTCTTTCGGCGGCGCTCGCCCGGGGCGGGATGCTCGGCCCCGGCGGACGCTGCCGCACCTTCGACGAGGGCGCCGACGGCTATGTGCGCGGCGAGGGCGCGGGCCTGGTCTGCCTCAAGCCGCTGTCCGCCGCACTGGCCGACGGCGACCGCGTGCACGCCGTGCTCACCGGCTCCGCGCTCGGCCACGGCGGCCGGGCCAACGGCCTGACCGCACCCCGCACCACCGCCCAGCGCGCCGTGATGACCGGGGCACTGGAGCGGGCCGGCATCGAACCCGGGCAGATCGACTTCGTCGAGGCGCACGGCACCGGCACCGCCCTCGGCGACCCCGTCGAGTGGGAGGCGCTGGCCGGCGTCTACGGCCGGGGCCGCCCCGCCGACGCGCCCTGCCCGGTCGGCTCCGTCAAGACCGGCATCGGCCACCTGGAGGCGGCCGCCGGCATCGCCGGTCTGATCAAGGCGGTGCTCGTGGTACGGCACCGGGAGGTACCGCCGCTGCTGCACCTCAAAACCCCCAACCGGCACCTGGACTGGACGGGTTCGGGCCTGACCGTGCCCACCACCCGCCGGGCGCTGCCCGCCGGGGGCACCCTGCGCGCCGGCGTCAGCTCCTTCGGCTTCGGCGGCACCAACGCCCACGTGATCGTCGAGTCCGCGCCCGAATCCCCGGCCCCCGCCGACGCGTCCGGGGCCCCCGACGGCACGGTGCACGCCCTGTCCCTGTCCGCGCACACCGAGACCGCCCTGACCACCCTGGCCGGCCTCTACCGCACCCACCTAGCCGCCCACCCCGACGTGCCGCTCGCCGCCCTGTGCCGCTCCGCCAACACCGGCCGCTCCGCACTGGCGCACCGCGCGGTCCTCACCGTCGGGACCCGGGACGAACTGGACGCCGCGCTGGACGCCCTGATCCGGCGCGAGCCCGCCGTCGACGTGGCCCGCGGCGGGCCCGCCCCCGGCGGCGCCCCCACCGTCGCCTTCCTCTTCGGCGGCCAGGGCACCCAGTACCCGGGCATGGGCCGCGACCTGTACGACGCCCACCCCGTCTTCGCCCGCACCCTGCGGCGCGCCGACGCCGTCCTGCGCGACCTGGGCGAGATCCCGCTGCTCGACCTGCTCTTCGACCCGGAGCACGCCGAGGACCTGGCCCGCACCCGCTACTGCCAGCCCGCGCTGGTCGCCCTCGAAGTCGCCCTCGCGGACCTGTGGGAGAGCTGCGGAGTGCGCCCGGCCGCCGTGCTCGGGCACAGCGTCGGCGCCCTCGCCGCCGCGTGCGTCGCCGGCGTCCTCTCCCTGGAGGACGCCCTCACGCTCGCGGTCGTCCGCGGGCGCGCCATGGACGAGCAGCCCGGCGAGGGCGCGATGATCGCCTGCGTCGGCGACCCGGACACGGTGCGCGACATCGCCGCCGGCCACGAGGGGGTGGCGCTCGCCGCGGTCAACGGGCCCCGCAACCTGGTGCTCTCCGGCGCGGCCGACCGGATCGCGGCGCTCCGTACGGACCTGGAGCGCAAGGGGGTCACCGTCCGGCCGCTGGTCGTCTCGCACGCCTTCCACTCACCGCTGATGGCGGGCGCGGCCGAGCCGTTGCTCCGGGCCGCCCGCGCGGTCGAGTTCCACGCCCCGCGCATCCCCTGGATCTCCGACGCCACCGGTGAACCGGTGGAGCGGGTGGACGCGGAGTACTGGGTCCGGCACCTGCTCGGCACCGTGCGCTTCGCCGAGGGCTTCGCCCGCCTGCGCGACCCGGACACGGAGGGCGGCCCGTTCTGCGACGCCTTCGTCGAGATCGGCCCGCACCCGACCCTGCTGAACCTGGGCCGGTCCGCCGTCGCCGACGCCCCGGCGGGCGAGGGGCGGCCGACGCTGTGGCTGCCCTCGCTGCGCCGCGGCGCCCCGGGCCGGCGCACCCTGCTCCGGTCGCTGGGCGCCCACCACTGCGCCGGCGCGAGCGTGGACTGGTCCGCCCTGGACGGCGAGCACCCGCCCGCCCGCGTCCCGCTGCCGCACACACCCTTCGAGCGCCGGACCTACCGGTTCCACGCTCCCACTCCCGACCAGGAAGGCGATCCCATGCCGTCCCAGCCCACGGCGACGGGCACAGCCGAGACGGACCCGGCGGGCGAGGTCTCCCGCACCGTGCTCGACGCCGTCGCAGCCGTCTGCGGATTCCCCGTGGCCGACCTGCCGGTACACGCCCGGCTGGGTCTCGACCTGGGGTTCGACTCGCTGATGCGGACCGATCTCCAGCGCCGTCTCACCGACCGCTTCCCCCAACGGATGCACATGCTCCAGGACGTGCCGGAGGACCCCACGGTGCAGGACATCATCGGCCGGCTCGCCGCCGGCGACGACCACGCGGGCACCCCCGCCCCCGGCACCGGCGCGGGCGCGCAGCAGGCCGCCCGCCCCGCGGCCGTACCGGCGGCGCCGCCCGCCCCGGCCCCCCAGTACGGTCCCTACGGCGCCTTCCCGGCCCCGCCCCACGGCTACGCCGTCGCGGCGCCGGTCCCGCAGCCCGGAGTGCCGTACCCGTACCCCTACGGCTACCCGCCGCACGGCGCCCCCGCGTACGCCTACTACGTCCCCCAGCCGTTCCCGCAACAGGCGTTCCCGCAGCAGGCGTTCCCGATGCCGTCCCCGACGCCGCCCGCCCCGGTCCAGGCGGCCCCCGCACCCGTACCCGCCGCCCCCGCGCCCGATCCCGCCCCGGTGCCCGCGGCCCCGGTCCGCCAGGAGCACACCTTCGAGGACTGGGCGGAGTACGCCGAACTCCAGGGCAGGCTCCGGCAGACCGAGACCAGCGGCTCCAACCCCTACGGCCGCACCCACGAGGGCTTCAACTCCGCGCTCGCCACGGTCGACGGCACCAAGGTCGTCAACTTCGCCGCCTTCAACTACCTCGCGCTCTCCCACCACCCGCGGGTGCGCCAGGCCGCCAAGGACGCCGTCGACCGGTACGGCACCTCGGCCTCCGCCACCCCGCTGCTGTTCGGCGAGACCCCGCTGCACCACGAACTCGAAGCGGAGATCGCCGGGTTCATCGGTGCCGAGGCGGCCATCGTCTTCTCCGGCGGCCACGCCACCAACGTCGCCACCGTCGGCCACCTGTTCGGCCCGGAGGACCTGGTGGTGCACGACGCGTGGATCCACGACAGCACCGTGCGCGGCTGCATCCTCTCCGGCGCCCGGCGCCGCTCCTTCCCGCACAACGACTGGGCCGCCCTGGACCGCATCCTGGCCGGCGCCCGGGCCTCGCACCGCCGGGCGCTGGTCGTCATCGAGGGCGCCTACAGCCAGGACGGCGACATCCCCGACCTGCCGCGCTTCATCGAGGTCAAGAAGCGGCACGGCGCGATGCTGATGATCGACGAGGCGCACTCCATCGGCGTCCTGGGCCGCACCGGCCGCGGCGTGGGCGAGCACTACGGCACCGACCCGGCCGACGTCGACCTGTGGATGGGCACCCTCAGCAAGGCGCTGGGCAGCCTCGGCGGCTACATCGCGGCCCGCCGCCCGATCATCGAGTACCTCAAGTTCACCGCGCCGCTGCACATCTTCTCCACCGGCATCTCCCCGGCCAACGCCGCCGCCGCGCTGGAGGCGCTGCGCGTCGTCCAGGACGAGCCCGAGCGGGTGGCCCGGGTGCAGGAACTCGCCGAGTTCTTCCGGGCCGGCGCCCGCGCCCGCGGCCTCGACGTCGGGGTCTCCCGCCTCTCCGCGGTGATCCCCGTGATCACCGGCGACTGGGAGAAGACGATGGCCCTCTCCAACTCGCTGCTGGAGCGCGGCGTCAACGTCATGCCGATCGGCTACCCCGCCGTCCCGCGCGACCAGTGCCGGCTCCGCTTCTTCATCAACGCGGACCACAGCGAAGCAGACCTCGAACACTCCCTCGACCTCCTGGTGTGATCCATGTCCTCACTCAGCCAAGACAGCCCGTCCGCCGCCCCCGACATCCTGGTCACCGGCGCCAGCGGCTTCATCGGCGGTCACCTGGTGCACCGGCTGGCCGAGCGCGGGCACCGCGTCCGCGTCCTGGCGCGCTCCACCAGCGACCGCGCCGCCTTCACCGGCGCCGCCGCCCAGGTCACCGTCGGCGACCTCGGTGACACCGACAGCCTGCGCCGCGCCACCACCGGAGTCCGGTACGTCTACAACTGCGCCGGGCTATCGGCCGACTGGGGCCCCTGGGACCGGTTCCGCGCGGTCAACGTGGACGGCGCCAAGAACCTCGTGGACGCGGCCCACGAGGCCGGGACGGTCGAACGCCTGGTCCACCTCAGCACCACCGACGTCTACGGCTACCCCGAGCGGCCCTGCGACGAGAACACCGCCCCGCGCGACATCGGCCTGCCCTACAACCGCAGCAAGATGCTCGGCGAGCGTGCCGTGTGGGCCGCCGCCGAACGCACCGGCCTGCCCGTCACCGTGGTCCGCCCCGTCTCCGTCTACGGCCCCGGCAGCAAGGACTTCGTGATCGAGATCGCGAACCTGCTGCTGAGCAAGCAGATGGTCTACATCCGCGGCGGCCGGGTGCCCGCCGGACTGCTCTACGTCTCCAACGCCGTGGACGGCATCATCGCCGCCGCGACCGGCGAGCACACCGCGGGCCGCGCCTACAACCTGCGCGACCCGCACGACACCACCTGGCGCGAGTACGTCGAGGCGCTCGCCGAGGGGCTGGGCGTGAAGGCCCCCTGGCTGAGCCTGCCCACGCCGGTCGCCACCGCCGTCGCCACCGTCTCCGAGAAGCTGTGGGGCGCCCTGCGCATCAACTCCCGGCCCGTGCTGACCCGGCACGCCGTCCACCTCTTCGACCGCGACCAGTCCTACCCCATCGGGCGGGCGCAGGAGGAGCTGGGCTTCAAGGGCGAGGTCGACTTCAAGGAGGGCATGCGGCGCACCGTCGCCTGGCTCGACTCGGCCGAGGGGCGCGCCCATGTCGCCCGCTGACCTGCTCGCCCAGCGGTCCGCCTGGTTCCCCCGCCCGGTCGCGTCACCGGCCGCCGGCCGGCCCGACCCGGCGACCGCGCCGCTGCGCCTGGTCTGCTTCCCCTACGCCGGGGGCACGGTCTCCGCGTTCCGCGGCTGGCAGGAGCACCTGGGCGACGCCGTCGCCGTCGTCCCCGTACAGCTGCCCGGCCGCGGACTGCGGCTGCGCGAGCGCCCGTTCGACACCATGACGCCCCTCGCCGAAGCGGTCGCGGACGCCCTGGAGGAGCACGGGCTGGTCCACGACTACGCCCTGTTCGGGCACAGCATGGGCGCCCTGCTCGCCTACGAGGTGGCCTGCGTGCTGCGCCGGCGCGCACGGCCGGCGCCCCGGCACCTGTTCGTCTCCGGCAGCCGGGCCCCGCACCTGTACGGCGACCGCGCCGACCACGCCCTGTCCGACGCCGGCCTGCGCGAGGTGATCCGGGACCTGGGCGGCCTCGACGACGCGGACACCCTCGGCGCCGCCTACTTCGACCGCAGGCTCCCGGTGCTCCGCGCCGACCTGCGCGCCTGCGAGCGCTACGGCTGGCAGCCCCGGCCGCCGCTGGACTGCCCGACGACCGCGTTCTCCGCCACCGAGGACCCGATCGCCACACCGGAGATGGTCGAGGCCTGGCGGCACCACACCACCGGCTCGTTCCTGCGGCGCCACCTGCCGGGCAACCACTTCTTCCTGAACGGTGGCCCGTCCCGCGACCGGCTGCTCGCCCACCTGGGCACCGAACTCGACGCCCTCGGCACCACCCCGCACAGGAAGGCAACAAGGGAAGCAACATGGACATTCTGAGCCTGGCCAAGAGCGTCGGCAGCCGCGTCGAGGCGCCGCTGACCGACCTGCGCACCGTCACCAAGGTGCTCGGCAACCCGCACATGCCGCTGCTCCTGGCCCTGTCCAAGGGCTTCGTGGAGCCGGTCTACCGGGCCGCCTTCCTGGCCTCGGCGGCGAGTTCGGGCGTGCTCGACGCCCTCGCCGTACGCCCCTGCGACCTGGAGTCGCTGGCGGAACGGCTCGGCATCGCCGACGAGGACCGGCCGCGCCTCAAGGAGTGGCTGGACATGGGCATCCGCCTCGGCGACCTCGCCAAGCGCGAGGGCTGCTACAAGCTGAGCAGCCTGCCCGCCAAGGCGCTCGCCCAGGCCGGCAACGACGCCATCGCCGCGGCCCTGGAGGAGGTCCTGCGCTTCCACGTGCCCGCCCTGCTCAACGGGCCACGCATGCTGCGCGAGGGCCGCCGCTTCTCCCTCGACGACCAGGACGGCCTGGTCATCGCCCGCTCCACCCGGGTGGTCCAGCCGCTGGTCGAGGAGGCCATCGCCCGCACGCTGGACCGGGACGCGCCGGTACGGCTCCTGGAGGTCGGCTGCGGCAGCGGCGCCTACGTCCGCTACGCCGCCGAACTCAACCCCCGCCTGTCGGCGCTCGCCGTCGACCTCCAGCAGGACGTGGCGGACAGCGCCGCGGCGAACATGGCCGAGTGGGGGCTGACCGACCGGGTCGAGACCCGCCGGGCCGACCTGCGCACCCTCGACGCGCAGCCCCAGTTCGACCTGGTCACCCTGCACAACAACATCTACTACTTCCCCGAGGCCGAGCGCGTAGACGCCCTGCGCCGGGCCCACGACCTGCTGGCGCCCGGCGGCCGGCTGCTGCTCACCACCTCGTGCAAGGGCGGCAACATCGGCCTGGAGGCGCTCAACCTCTGGTTCACCTACGCCGACTTCGGCGGCCCGCTGCCGCAGGCCGACGAGCTGGTGGACCAGCTCCGTCAGGCCGGGTTCGACGACGTCGAGGCCACCCGGATCGTCCCGGGCGAGCAGTTCCACGCCTTCACGGGCACCAGCAAGCGCGTCGCGTACGCCTGACCGCCGAGGAGACACCCGCCATGGACACGCACGTCAGCGATACGACGACCGCCGCCGCAGCCGGCGAGCGCGGCGCGAGCCCGGTCACCGACCCGGCCGGACACGCCGCCTGTGTCGTCACCCTGGGCGCGGGCGCCCCGGCCACGGACCACCGCGGGGAACTCGGCGGCAAGGGCACCCGCCTCGCCGAGCTCTCCGCCGCCGGACTGCCCGTCCCGCCCGCGTTCTGCCTGACCACCGCCCTCTTCGACGCCTACCTGCGGGAGACCGGGATCGCCGCCGAGGTCCCGGGCGCCGACCCCCGCACGATGCGCGAGCGCATCCTGGGCACCCGGATGCCCGCCGCGATCGCGGACGCCGTCCTCGACGCCTACGGCAGCATGGGCCGTCCCCGCGTGGCGGTGCGCTCCTCCGGACTGCGGGAGGACTCCGCCGCCCAGTCCTTCGCCGGCCAGCACGACACGGTCCTCGACGTCAGCGGCGACGAGGACGTACTGGAGGCGGTCCTGCGCTGCTGGGCCTCCCTGTGGTCCGACCGCGCCACCGCGTACCGGGACACCGACGCCCCCGACTCCCTCGCCGTGGTCGTCCAGGAGATGATCCACACCGACGTCAGCGGCGTGATGTTCACCGTCGACCCGGTCAACCCGCGCCCGCACCGCCTCGTGGTCGAGGCCTGCCAGGGCCTGGGCGAGGGACTGGTCTCCGGGCAGGTCTCCAGCGACTTCTTCGTCGTCGACGACGAGAAGCTGGAGGTCGTCGAGGAGCGGGTGCGCTACAAGGTCACCAAGTGCGCGCCGCTGGAGCCCGGCCGCATCGGCATGACGAAGGTCGACGCCGCGTCCCGCAGCGTCCCCTGCCTCACCCACGACCAACTGCGCGAACTCGGCGCCCTCGCCGTCCGCATCCGCGACCTCTACGGCAGCGAGCAGGACATCGAGTGGGGCGTGCGCGACGGCGTCTTCCACCTGTTCCAGACCCGGCCGATCACGACCCGCCCCGTCGCCCCCGCGGCCCCGTCCGGCGCGCTCAGCCCGTACGTCGCCCCGCAGCCGGAGCCGATCCTGAACGGCACCCTGTGGTCGCGCATGGACATCGGCGAGATCTTCGTCGGCCTGATGACGCCGCTCGGTCTCAGCTTCGCCCGCTACTACCAGCGCAACGTCCACACGGACTGCGCCGGTGCCCTCGGCGTGCGCGACACCGGCGAGGCCGACCTGCACATGGGCTTCTACCAGGGGCACGTCTACCTCAACATCTCCTACAGCTCCTACCTGCTGGCCCAGTGCCTGCCCACCCGCGACCAGCGCCACTTCACCAGCCGCTTCGTCAGCGAGGAGGTGGACCTCGCCTCCTACGAGAACCCGTTCGGCACCTTCCCCGGCGGCATGGAGGACCTGCGGTCCGCCGTCCACTGGCTCCAGCACACGGCCCGCGAGATGACGCAGATGAAGTCCCGCTCGCAGCAGATGGTCGACGCCCGGCTCTACGAGTTCGACCGCGCCCGCGGCCTGGACCTGACCCGGATGAGCCGGCGCGAGCTGCACGGCGAACTCCACCGCGACCTCGCCTGGTTCCACGACATGCACGTCGGCTACATGCCGTACTACATCAACGCGTTCGCGTTCTACGGCCTGCTCACCGAGCTGTGCGCCCGCTGGCTCGGCAGCGACGGCACCGGTCTGCAGAACCGCGTCAAGACCGACATGTCCAGCCTGCGCACCGTCGAGTCGGCCAAGGAGGTCTGGGCGGTGGCCCAGGCCGCCAAGAACGACCCGGCCGTCCTGAAGATCATCAAGGACGAGCCGCTGGAGGACATCGCCCGGCTGCTGCGCGAGGACCCCGCCGGACAGCGCTTCTGGGACCGGCACATGGAGCCCTTCCTGCGCGCCAACGGCACCCGGGGCCACCAGGAGATGGAGATCACCCACCCGCGGTGGATCGACGACCCCTCCTACATCTTCCAGATGATCCGCCGCTACGTCGCCGACGGCTTCTCCATCGACGACATCCTGCGGCGCAGCAGTGCCTGGTCCGACGACTCCCGCGAGGTGCTGGACCGGCTGCCGATGCCCAAGCGCCAGATCCTGGACACCGTCATCTCCCTGTACGCCCTGTGCAGCGAGCTGCGGGAGACCACCCGGATGTCCATGATCACGTCCATCTGGCTGGTGCGGAACGTGGTCTACGAGGTCGGCCGGCGCCTGGTCGCCGACGGCGTCCTGCACTCCCTGGACGAGGTCGCCCACCTCGACTTCGAGGACGTACGCCGCTACCTCGCCGGCGACGAGGACGCCGTGCGGGTCTTCGACCGGGCCCGCATCGACGCCGCCCGCCGGCTGCACGAGCACAACAAGCGGCTGCCGGAACCGCCGTTGACCTTCGTCGGCGTGCACGACATCACCGCCTCGGTCCGGCCCGCCGCCGACGGCGCCCGCCTCGAAGGCCTGGCCGCCAGCCCCGGACGGATCGTGGGCCGCGCCCGCATCGTCGAGGACCTGGTGTGGCAGGCCGACGAGTTCGAGGCCGGGGAGATCCTGGTGACCCGGTACACGGACGCCTCCTGGACGCCGCTGTTCGCCATCGCGGGCGGGGTCGTCACCGACATCGGGTCGATGCTCTCGCACAGCTCCATCGTGGCCCGCGAGTTCCACGTGCCGTCGGTGGTGAACACCAAGGACGCCACCCAGCGCATCAACACCGGCGACCTGATCGTGGTCGACGGCGACGCGGGCACGGTCGAGGTCGTCGAGAGCGCGGACGCCGAGGGCGCGGGGAGCGCGGGCACCGACGCGAGCCCGGCCGACGCCGTACACGACTGAGCGGACGCGTGGCGGCCGAACGCCCCGCCGCCACCGCCGCAACGAGAGACCACGACCGCCCCCGCACGGGGCGGACCCCACCGAGACGGGAGACGACCCGATGATCCCCAACCAGTGGTACCCCATCGTCGAGGCGCAGGAGGTGCGCAACGACAAACCCCTCGGTCTGCGCCGCATGGGCCAGGACATCGTGCTCTGGCGCGACATCGAGGGCAACCTCGTCTGCCAGGGCGCCCGCTGCCCGCACAAGGGCGCCAACCTCGGCGACGGCCGCATGAAGGGCAACACCATCGAGTGCCCGTACCACGGCTTCCGCTACGGAGCCGACGGCGCCTGCCGGGTGATCCCCGCCATGGGGTCCGGCGCCCGCATCCCCGGGTCCCTGCGCGTGCCCACCTACCCGGTCCAGGAACGGTTCGGGCTGGTGTGGATGTGGTGGGGCGACGAGCGTCCCGCGGCCGACCTGCCGCCGGTCCTGGCCCCGGCCGAGGTGACGGACAACCGGAAGCTCTACGCCACCAAGCGCTGGACCCGTCCGGTGCACTACACCCGTTACATCGAGAGCCTGCTCGAGTTCTACCACGTGACCTACGTGCACCGGGACCACTGGTTCAACTACATCGACTACCTGCTCCTGTACGGCACACCGAGCAAGTTCGGGCTCGACGGCCGCGAGCGCTACCTGGCCGCCACCCGGATCACCAACCACCAGGTGGAGACGGAGGCGGAGGGGCAGACCATCCGCTACTCCTTCGACCACTGCCAGGAGGACGACCCCACCAACACCACCCACTACGTCATCACGTTCACCTTCCCGTGCATGGTGCACGTGCAGACCGAGCAGTTCGAGACCACCTCCTGGCTGGTCCCGATCGACGACGAGAACACGGAACACATCCTGCGCTGGTACGAGTACGAACAGGTCAAGCCGGTCCTGCGGATCGAACCGCTGCGCCGACTGCTGCCCTGGGCGTCCCTCTACATGGAAAAGTGGGTCCAGGACCCCCAGGACGTACGGATCATGGAGCACCAGGAGCCCAAGATCAGTGCCGGCGGCGTGAACAAGTTCATCCCCGTCGACGAGATGAACGCCAAGTACATCTCGATGCGCGCCAAGCTGCTCGCGGACGCCGCCGCACCCCGGGAACCGGCACCGGCCCCGGCACCGGCCGGGGACGCGGCCCGCGAGCCGGTCCGGGAACCGGCACCCGCGCCGGACGCGACGGCGGGCAACGGCACGCCGGCCCGCGCCACGGCGGGCGGCCGGGGGACCGGCGGCACACGGCGCGGCGCCAAGCCCAAGGAGGACGCCGCCGCGCGCCCGTAGACCCGAAGACGGGGGACGGACAAGAGAGAGCGAGAGTGAGAGATGTACGGCGGATACGACGCGTCGACCGGTCCCAAGACGGTGGTGACGACGTTCAACACCGTCGCCGTGGCCATCGCAGTGTGGTTCCTCTTCGGCGGCGCGGACACCGTGGCGGACTGGTTCGGAACCGACTTCGACGAGGCGGCGACCGTACGCCGGGCCCTGCTGGCGGCGTTGTCGGTGCTCTACCTGCTGCGCTTCATCGCCACGAACTTCGTGATGCTGCAACGCAAGATGGAGTGGTCGGAGTCGTTCACCATCGGCATCTGGGTCCTGGTGATCCACGGCACGATGGCGTACTTCGGCGGCACCAACGACGCCGGCGTGAGCGTGTTCACCTGGCTCGGCGTCGTCCTCTACCTCTTCGGGTCCTACCTGAACACAGGGTCGGAGTACCAGCGCAAACTCTGGAAGAAGCGCCCGGAGAACAAGGGAAAGCTCTACACCGAGGGCCTGTTCAAGTACTCCATGCACATCAACTACTTCGGTGACGCCGTGCTCTTCTCGGGATTCGCGCTGGTGACCGGCACGGTGTGGGCGTTCGCCATCCCGCTGATCATGGTCTGCATGTTCGTCTTCCTGAACATTCCCATGCTCGACAAGTACCTCGCCGAGCGCTACGGCGAGGCCTTCGAGGAGTACGCGTCCCGGACGGCGAAGTTCGTCCCGTTCGTGTACTGATCCCGCCCGTCGCGCGCGTACGGCGGCCCTCCCGCCCCGGCGAGAGGGCCGCCGTACCGGGCGCGACACCTGACCCGACCGACAGAACCGAGACGAGGCACGCATGACCGGAGACATCCCCTTCGGAGAGGCCGAGGCGTCCCTGACCGCCGAGGTGCTGCGCGAGGTCCTGGCCGGCGGCGCGGACGCGTTCGCCCGGCTGACCTCCGACGAGGGCGCCGTCGACGACTTCGGCTTCGACCCGGAGCTGACCGACGACTACCTGCTCCCCGTCCTGCGGCTGCTGTACGAGAAGTACTTCCGGGTCGACGTGGAGGGCCTGGAGAACGTGCCCGCCGACGGGGGAGCCCTCCTGGTCGCCAACCACTCCGGCACCCTGCCGCTGGACGCCCTGATGCTCCAGGTGGCCCTGCGCGACCACCACAGCGCCCACCGCAGGCTGCGGCTGCTCGCCGCCGACCTGGCCTTCGAGCTGCCCGTCGTCCGCGACCTCGCGCGCAAGGCGGGCCACGTGCGGGCCTGCCCCGAGAACGCCCTGCGGCTGCTCGGCTCCGGGGAACTGGTCGGCGTGATGCCGGAGGGCTACAAAGGGCTCGGCAAGCCCTTCGAGGAGCGCTACCGGCTCCAGCGCTTCGGGCGGGGCGGCTTCGCCGCGGTGGCGCTGCGCTCGCGGCGCCCCATGGTGCCGTGCTCGATCGTCGGCGCCGAGGAGATCTACCCCATGATCGGCTCGGCCCCGACCCTGGCCCGGATGCTGAAGCTGCCGTACTTCCCGATCACCCCGACGTTCCCGCTGCTCGGCGTGGCCGGCCTGATCCCGATGCCGACCAAGTGGACGATCCGCTTCGGTGCCCCGATCCACACGGACGCCTTCCCCGAGGACGCGGCGGAGGACCCGCTGATGGTCGAGAAGCTCGCGGGCGAGGTGAAGGACACCATCCAGCACACGCTCAACGAGATGCTGGAAGGCCGCGAGTCCCCGTTCTCCTGAGCGCCCTCACCCCTCCGCCGACGACCCCCGCCGGCCGATGCTGCGGATGCTGGCGAAGGCCAGAACACCGAGACCGACGAGCGTGACCACGCCGCCGATCAGCTCCGCGGACAGATGCATGGGATCTCCCTCACAGGGCGACGGGCGGTGCCGGTCGGGATGGGCGGTGCAGGTCGGGACGGGCGGTGCTGGTCAGAACGGGCGGTGCCGGTCGTGACGGGCCGTGTTGGTCATATAGCCATGCGAACGCCGCCGCCCGTCCCACCCCCAGCCGAACCGCCCCGCGAATTCACCCGTAGGGCAGACCGGCACCGATCGGGGGTGGCGGTTGCGCGGTCGCCCGTTCGAACGCTTACGATCCTCTGTTGTGTCCAAACTGACCGACGTGCCCAAACGGATCCTGATCGGGCGCGCACTGCGCAGCGACCGGCTGGGGGAAACGCTCCTGCCGAAGCGCATCGCCCTGCCCGTCTTCGCGTCCGACCCGCTGTCCTCGGTGGCGTACGCGCCCGGCGAGGTGCTGCTCGTCCTGTCCATCGCGGGCGTGTCGGCGTACCACTTCAGCCCCTGGATCGCGGTCGCGGTCGTCGTCCTGATGTTCACGGTGGTCGCCTCCTACCGGCAGAACGTGCACGCCTACCCGAGCGGCGGCGGCGACTACGAGGTGGCCACCACCAACCTGGGCCCGAAGGCCGGTCTGACCGTGGCCAGCGCCCTGCTGGTGGACTACGTCCTGACGGTCGCCGTCTCCATCTCCTCCGGCATCGAGAACCTGGGCTCGGCGATCCCCTTCGTCGTGGAGCACAAGGTGCTGTGCGCGGTCGCCGTCATCCTGCTGCTGACGCTGATGAACCTGCGCGGGGTGCGGGAGTCGGGCACTCTGTTCGCCATCCCGACGTACGTCTTCGTCGCGGGCGTCTTCATCATGATCGTGTGGGGCGCGTTCCGGGGCCTGGTCCTGGGCGACACCATGCGCGCCCCGACCGCGGACTACCAGATCAAGCCGGAGCACGGCGGCCTGGCCGGCTTCGCCCTGATCTTCCTGCTCCTGCGCGCCTTCTCCTCCGGCTGCGCGGCGCTCACCGGCGTCGAGGCGATCTCCAACGGCGTCCCGGCCTTCCGCAAGCCCAAGTCCAAGAACGCGGGCAACACGCTCGCGATGATGGGCCTGCTCGCCGTCACCATGTTCTGCGGCATCATCGCGCTGGCCGCCGCGACCGACGTCCGCATGTCGGAGAACCCGGCCACCGAGCTGTTCCACAACGGCGTCGCGGTCGGCGCGGACTACGTCCAGCACCCGGTGATCTCACAGGTCGCCGAGGCGGTCTTCGGCGAGGGCAGCTTCCTGTTCGTCATCCTCGCCGCCGCCACCGCGCTGGTCCTCTTCCTCGCCGCCAACACCGCGTACAACGGCTTCCCGCTGCTCGGCTCGATCCTGGCCCAGGACCGCTACCTGCCGCGCCAGCTGCACACCCGCGGCGACCGCCTGGCCTTCTCCAACGGCATCGTGCTCCTGGCCGGCGCCGCCATGCTCCTGGTCGTCGTCTACGGCGCCGACTCGACCCGGCTGATCCAGCTCTACATCGTCGGCGTCTTCGTGTCCTTCACGCTGAGCCAGATCGGCATGGTCCGCCACTGGAACCGCAACCTGGCCGGCGAACGCGACCAGGCCAAGCGCCGCCACATGATCCGCTCCCGC
This sequence comes from Streptomyces sp. KPB2, assembly GCF_003950055.1. Taxonomy (NCBI): domain Bacteria; kingdom Bacillati; phylum Actinomycetota; class Actinomycetes; order Kitasatosporales; family Streptomycetaceae; genus Streptomyces; species Streptomyces sp. KPB2. The sequence continues at coordinate 2,017,279 of NZ_CP034353.1, read as the reverse complement.
GCCATCAACGCCTTCGGTGCCTTCTTCACCGGCCTCGTCCTGGTCGTCGTCCTGGCCACGAAGTTCACCCACGGCGCGTGGGTCGCGCTGCTCGGCATGTGCATCTTCTTCGCGACGATGACGGCGATCCGCAAGCACTACGACCGCGTCGCCGAGGAGATCGCGGCCCCCGAGGACCCCGAGGAGGCCCAGAGCGACGACATGGTGCGCCCCTCCCGCGTCCACTCGGTGGTGCTGATCTCCAAGATCCACCGCCCCACGCTGCGCGCCCTCGCCTACGCCAAGCTCATGCGCTCCGACAGCCTGGAGGCGCTCAGCGTCAACGTCGACCCCGTCGAGACCAAGGCGCTGCGCGAGGAGTGGGAGCGCCGCGGCATCGAGGTACCGCTGAAGGTCCTGGACTCGCCGTACCGCGAGATCACGCGGCCGGTCATCGAGTACGTCAAGAGCCTGCGCAAGGAGTCCCCGCGCGACGCGGTCTCGGTCATCATCCCCGAGTACGTGGTCGGCCACTGGTACGAGCACCTGCTGCACAACCAGAGCGCGCTGCGCCTCAAGGGCCGCCTGCTGTTCACGCCGGGCGTCATGGTCACGTCGGTGCCCTACCAGCTGGAGTCCTCCGAGGCGGCCCGGCGCCGGGCCGGCAAGCGCCAGGACTGGAACGCCCCCGGCGCGGTGCGGCGCGGCCCGGCCCACCACCCCCACCAGGACCGTCCGAAGGACTCCTCCTCGTCCACGTAGACTGGACGGCTGTTGTCCCTGGTCGCCCACCGTTCTCTGGAGTCACCCCGCCATGCAGGCAGAACCGAAGAAGTCGCAGGCGGAGTCGCGAGCGGGCGCACGGCCCGCTCCGCCGTCGGCCTCGCTGGTGGGGGAGGAGTACGAGGTCGAGGTCGGCCCCGTCGCCCACGGCGGCCACTGCATCGCCCGCACGTCCGAGGGCCAGGTGCTGTTCGTCCGGCACACCCTGCCCGGCGAGCGGGTCGTGGCCCGGGTGACGGAGGGCGAGGAGGGCGCCCGCTTCCTGCGCGCGGACGCGGTCGAGATCCTGGACGCCTCCAAGGACCGCATCGAGGCCCCCTGCCCCTTCTCCGGCCCCGGCCGCTGCGGCGGCTGCGACTGGCAGCACGCCAAGCCGGGCGCCCAGCGCCGCCTCAAGGGCGAGGTCGTCGCCGAGCAGCTCCAGCGCCTGGCGGGCCTCACCCCCGAGGAGGCCGGCTGGGACGGCACGGTGATGCCGGCCGAGGGCGACAAGGTGCCCGCCGGCCAGGTCCCGTCGTGGCGCACGCGCGTGCAGTACGCGGTGGACGCGGACGGTCGCGCGGGTCTGCGTCGCCACCGCTCCCACGAGGTCGAGCCGATCGACCACTGCATGATCGCGGCGGAGGGCGTCAGCGAGCTGGGCATCGAGCGCCGTGACTGGCCCGGCATGGCGACGGTCGAGGCGATCGCGGCGACGGGCTCCCAGGACCGCCAGGTCATCCTGACCCCGCGCCCCGGCGCCCGCCTGCCCATCGTGGAACTGGACCGCCCGGTCTCGGTCATGCGCGTCGGCGAGAAGGACGGCGGCGTCCACCGCGTCCACGGCCGCCCCTTCGTCCGCGAGCGCGCCGACGGCCGCACGTACCGGGTCGGCTCCGGCGGCTTCTGGCAGGTCCACCCGAAGGCAGCCGACACCCTGGTGACCGCGGTCATGCAGGGCCTGCTGCCCCGCAAGGGCGACATGGCCCTCGACCTCTACTGCGGCGTCGGCCTCTTCGCCGGCGCCCTGGCCGACCGCGTCGGCGACCAGGGCGCGGTCCTGGGCATCGAGTCCGGCAAGCGCGCCGTCGAGGACGCCCGCCACAACCTCGCCGACTTCGACCGCGTCCGCATCGAGCAGGGCAAGGTGGAGACCGTCCTGCCCCGCACCGGCATCGACGAGGTCGACCTCATCGTCCTCGACCCGCCCCGCGCGGGCGCCGGCCGCAAGACGGTCCAGCACCTGTCCTCCCTGGCCGCCCGCCGAATCGCCTACGTGGCCTGCGACCCGGCCGCCCTGGCCCGGGACCTGGGGTACTTCCGGGACGGGGGGTACCGGGTGCGGACGCTGCGGGTGTTCGATCTGTTCCCGATGACGTCGCACGTGGAGTGTGTAGCTATTCTTGAGCCTGCTGGAAAGAGGATCTGACCTGCGGGTTTCTATGGTTCTTCAAGTTCGGCCGGTGGTGCTCGACCTGTTTCCCTCTGAGTAAAGGTTTGAGCGGGGGATTGATCTTCGCACCTTGCTGAACTGCGGCTTCGTGAGTGGGGTGCCTGCCTGGGTGGCGCCCTCGGATGGGCTTTCGGGGATTGTTGACGCTCGGATGACGCTCGAAGTGGAAGTCACTGCCGGACCTTCGCAGGCGCTGAGCCAGCATCTTCGGCCCACGTTTTCAGGGCACGAGACTCGACCGTGGCACGTGATACCGGCCAGGTATCATTCCCTTGTGGTGATGACACTCCGACTCCCTGACGACCTTGACGCGAAGCTCACCGAGCGGGCTCGTCGGGAGGGCCGCAGCAAGCAGCAACTTGCCATCGAGGCCATCCGCGAGGCCCAGTACCGGGCTGAGCTGAAGGTCGATGACGTCCTGGCCGAGCTGTTGGACAGCGATGCGGAGATTCTTGACTACCTGAAGTGACCGGCGTGCGCTACCTCCAGATCGACGAGATCCTGGCCACCGCCCGCACCGTCAACGGTACCGAGCACAGTGTGCGTGACATGGGACTCTTGGTGTCGGCGATCGACCGGCCCCGGACGAACGTGTTCGGGGCCGAGCTGTATCCCACGCTGCACGAGAAGGCAGCAGCACTGCTGCACTCCGTCGCCCGCAACCATGCGTTGATCGACGGCAACAAGCCCACCGCCTGGCTCGCCATGCGCATCTTCCTGTGGTTCAACGGTGCCAGCGCCAGTACTGTCCCGCCGCCCGCTTTCGTGGCCGGTCCGTTCGTCGAGGACGTCGCGCAGGACAACATCGAGGTACCGGCCATCGCCAAGCGCCTCTGAACCTGGTTCCCCGTGTCCTGATGTTCGACGTCGTGCGGTGGGGACCGCTCGTTCACGGGCCGGCCGTTCCTGTCCGCCGCCCAGAACATCACATCCTCACTTTGCATTGGGTACGCGGGCGTGGCGAGAGCGCGTGGCATCGGCGCACGGTGGCCTCGGCCGGGGGCTCGCGTCTACTTCGCCGGCCTCCTCCGCACGGACAGGTTCTTCTGGAACCAGCGGTAGGAGTCCTTGGGTGTCCGCGCCTGGGTGTCGTAGTCGACGTGCACCAAGCCGAACCGGGGCTCGTAGCCCAGGGCCCACTCGAAGTTGTCCAGGAGCGACCAGGCGAAGTAGCCGCGCACGTCGACGCCGTCCTCGATCGCCCGGGACACCGCGGCGAGGTGGTCGCGGTGGTATGAGATTCGCTGTGGGTCGTGGACGGCACCGTCGGGGCCGGGCCGGTCGTGGAAGGCGCAGCCGCTCTCGGTCACGTGGAGCGGCGGCAACCGGTCGCCGTACCGCCGCGCGAACGTGGTCAGGATCTCGTGCAGCCCGTCGGGGACGACGGCCCAGCCGAGGTCGGTGGTGGGTGTGCCGGTCAGGACGCGGGGCTCGAACGGCAGCCCTTCCGGCAGGGCGGCGCCCTCCAGTACGGGCGAGCTCGCGGACGCGGTGCCGGGGGCGCCCACGGGCACCGGCTGGTAGTAGTTCACCCCGAACCAGTCCAGGGGGGTGGAGATGATCTCCAGGTCCGCGGCCAGGGTGCCGTCGGCATGGCCGGGCATCAGTGAGGCCAGCAGTTCGTCGGGGTAGCAGCCACGCAGGATCGGGTCCGCGAAGAGCCAGTTGACCAGGGTGTCGTACGACGCGGCAGCCTCCCGGTCGGCGTCGGAGCCGGTCGCCGCCCACGTGGGGGCGTGGTTGGAGGCGATGCCGATGTTGCCGACGCCGGCGGCGCGCAACGCCTGCACGGACAGGCCGTGGCCCAGGAGCATGTGGTGGGCCACCGGCAGCGCGTCGAAGCCGAGAGCCAGGCCGGGGGCGTGAGTGCCGACCGCGTGCCCGAACATCGTCGCCACCACCGGTTCGTTGACCGGCATCCACATACCGACCCGGTCACCGAGTCGCTCGGCCACCACGGTGGCGTAGTCCGCCATGCGCCGAGGCGTCTCCCGCACCTGCCAGCCGCCGCGGTCCTGAAGCGCCTGGGGGAGGTCCCAGTGGTACAGGGTCACCGCCGGAGTGATGCCGGCGGCCAGCAGGTCGTCGACGAGCCGGTCGTAGAAGTCCAGGCCGGCCGCGTTGACGTCGCCCGCCCCCGTCGGCATGACGCGCGGCCACGAGATCGAGAAGCGGTAGGCGTCCACCCCCAGCTCCCGCATCAGGGCGACATCCTCCTTGGACCGGTGGTAGTGATCGCAGGCGACCTCACCGCTCTCGCCGTTCCTGATCCTGCCGGGCTCGGCGCAGAACGTGTCCCAGACGGAAGGGCCCTTGCCGTCCTCGGCGGCGGCGCCCTCTATCTGGTACGACGCCGTCGACACGCCGAGGACGAAGTCCTCGGGCAGGCGGGGGAATTCGGACATGGTCACACCTTCCGGCGCTGACGGTCAGGGATCGGTCTTAAGGGACAGGCTCTGCGGTGGCCCTGGTGGCCCTGGTGGCCCTGGTGGCCCTGGTGGGCGGCGGCGGTGTCGACGGTTCGGCCCGGCCGCCGCGGCCTCGATGACGAGAGTGGCGACCTCCTCGGCGGAGGCGGGCCCGGTGATCCGGTCCAGTACGACTGATTCGATGCGGGCCCGGTTCTCCCGGCGCGTGGTCATCGCGGCCTCCGGCGGACGAGTCGGTCGGTGGCGCGACTATCGCAGCAGCCGAAAGTCGGGTCAAGCGTCCTGGTCGATCGTCCAGGACGAGGGCGAGGACAATGGAGTGGACGTGGGCGCTCGCGCCCCGTCACCCCCCCCGAGTACGAGTGAGGAGCCGAGTCATGAGCCGGATGGCGGCGAGCGAACGACGCGGGCGGCTGGTCGACGCCGCGATCGCGGTCATGGTCAGGGAGGGGGTCTCGGCCGCCACGACGCGCGCGATCGTTGCCGAGGCGGACATGCCGCTGGGCTCCTTTCACTACTGCTTCCGATCCAAGGAGGAGCTGCTGGTCGAGGTCATCGAGGTCATCACCGGCCACACCCTGGAGCGAGCGCTGTCGGAGGTGACCGGCCCCGGCGGCCTGGAGGAGCGGCTGCGTCGCGGGATGCGCGCCTACTGGCAGCACGTGGTCGAGGAGCCGGACGAGCACCGTCTGACCTACGAGCTGACGCACTACGCGGCGCGGCAGTCCGGCCTGGCCGTCGTCGCGGAGCGGCAGTACCAGACCTATCTGGCGGCCAACACCCGTCTCATCGAGGCGCTCACGGACGACGAGGGGAAGCGGCTGCAGTGGGAGGCGCCGGTGCCGGTCCTGGCGCGCTACGTCACGGCGGCGCTCGACGGCGTGACGCTGCTCTACCTCAACGAGGGGAACGCGGCAGCGGCCGGCGAGGCCCTCGATCTCGTCGCCCGGCACGTGGCCGGGCTGGCACGCCCCGCCTGACCCGGGCACCGACGAGGTCGCGATGGCTCAACTGGGACTCTTGACCGGGACGGTTGACCAACTCTAGGGTGCGCCCCACCCCATGCCTCGGGAGAGCCCATGAAGAGAGCGCGTCCGGGTGGCGCCGCCGCCCTTGCCCTGTCCCTCCTCTCCGCACTGCTCCTCTCCGGCCTGGGTGCCGGTGGGGCCGGTGCCGCCGAGCGTCCCTGGTGGGAGCCGGTCGACCGGCCCGCCCCCGACTCCCGGATCAACGTGAGCGGCGAGCCGTTCACCGGCACCGACGCGAACGGCGACGTACGCGGATTCGTCGACACCCACAACCACCTGATGACCAACGAGGCGTTCGGCGGCAAGTTGGTCTGCGGCAAACCCTTCTCCGACAAGGGGGTCGCAGACGCCCTCAAGGACTGCCCCGAGCACTACCCCGACGGAGCCGGCGCGCTGCTGGAGAACCTCACCGTCGACCCCGACGGCCACCACGACCCGGTGGGCTGGCCGACGTTCAAGGACTGGCCCAGCTCCACCACGATGTCGCACCAGCAGAACTACTACGCCTGGCTGGAGCGCGCCTGGCGGGCCGGCCAGCGCGTCCTGGTCACCGACCTGACGTCGAACGGAGTCATCTGCTCCATCTACGTCCGCGACCGCGGCTGCGACGAGATGGAGTCCGTACGGCTGCAGGCCCAGAAGACCTACGAGATGCAGGACTACGTCGACGACATGTACGGCGGCGCCGGCAAGGGCTGGTTCCGGATCGTGAAGTCTCCTGCGCAGGCCCGCCAGGTGATCGAAGCAGGGAAGCTGGCCGTGGTCCTGGGCGTGGAGACCTCCGAACCCTTCGGCTGCAAGCAGGTGCTCGACGTCGCCCAGTGCTCCAGGGCGGACATCGACGCCGGCCTCGACGAACTCCAGGCGCTCGGCGTGAGCAGCATGTTCCTGTGCCACAAGTTCGACAACGCCCTGTGCGGCGTGCGCTTCGACCAGGGAACGCAGGGCACCGTCATCAACGTCGGGCAGTTCCTCTCCACCGGCACCTTCTGGAAGACCGAGAAGTGCACCGGCCCCCAGCACGACAACCCGATCGGCTCGGCGAAGGTCCCCGAAATCGAGGCGAAGCTGCCGAGGGGGACGAGCGTGCCGTCGTACGACGAGAACGCACAGTGCAACACCCGCGGCCTCACCCGGCTCGGGGAGTACGCCCTCAACGCCATGATGGACCGCCAGATGATGGTCGAGCTCGACCACATGAGCGTCAAGGCCGCCGACCGGGCGATGGACATCATGGAGTCGGTGCGGTACCCCGGTGTGATCTCCAGCCACAGCTGGATGGACCGCAGCTGGACCGAGCGGCTGTACCGGATGGGCGGCTTCATCGGCTCCTACGACATGGACTCCAAGAACTTCGTCCAGGACACCGCCGCCACCGCCGACCTGCGCAAGAAGTACGACGTCGGGCTCGGCTACGGCACCGACTTCAACGGGCTGGGCAGTCACCCCGCGCCCCGCGGGGCCGACGCCCCCGACAAGGTCACCTACCCGTTCCGGTCCTACCCCGACGGCCCGCTGGTGGACCGCCAGCACACCGGCGAGCGGGTGTGGGACGTGAACACCGACGGCGGCGCCCACGTCGGACTGATCCCGGACTGGATCGAGGACGTACGCCACCTCGGCGGAGAAACGGTCGTCGACGAACTCCTGCACGGCGCGCAGTCCTACCTGGACACGTGGAACGCCTCCCGTACGTGGGACCGACCGGCCAACCTGGCCCGGAGCGGGCCCGCGTCGGCCAGCAGCAGCGAGTTCTCCGTCGTCACCAGCTACCGCCCCGACCGCGCCGTCGACGGGAACCCCGCCACCCGATGGGCCAGCGACTGGAGCGACGACCAGTGGTGGTCGGTCGACCTGCGCAGCCCCCAGCCCGTCGGCCGGGTGGTACTGGACTGGGAGAAGGCCCACGCCGCCGCCTACCGCGTCGAGGTGTCCGACGACAACCGGACCTGGCGCACGGTGTGGCAGACCGCGGAGGGGCACGGAGGGATCGAGACCGCCGAATTCCCCCCGACGACCGCCCGCTACCTGAGGGTGCACGGCACCGACCGGGCCACCAAGTACGGCTACTCGCTGTGGGAGGTGGCCGTCCACGCACGGTGAGCGCCGCCGCCTACGGTGCGTCTGGGGCCGGGAGGTCCCAGACGCACCGGAAGCCGGCGTTGGCGGCCGACGCGTCCTCCTCGTTGGCCGAGCGCGCGGCCACCCGGTAGCGGTTGCACCAGGAGTCGTGGCACAGGAACGAACCGCCCCTGATCACCCGGCCGTCGCGCCAGGGGTCGGCGCACCACTCCCACACGTTGCCGACGGTCTGGAAGAGACCGAACCCGTTGGGAGCGTACGTCGCGACCGGAGCGGTGCCGGCCCAGGCGCCGACGTCGTGGCGGTGGGGGAAGTCGCCCTGCCAGATGTTGCACCGGTGCTCCCCGTCGGGGCGCGGTTCGTCGCCCCACGGGTACCGCGCGCCGTCGAGCCCGCCGCGGGCGGCGTACTCCCACTCCGCCTCGGTCGGCAGCCGGCCGCCGGCCCAGGCGCACCAGGCCCGCGCGTCGCGCCAGGACAGGTGCACAGCGGGGTGGTCTTCGCGGCCGGCCAGGTCGGACCCGGGGCCCTCGGGCTGCCGCCAGCTCGCGCCCTGGACCGCGCACCACCACGGTGCCGACCGGACCCGGGGCGCGCGTGCCGCGACCGCGGGCGGCAGGTGCAGATGGAAGACGTGGGACCAGCCGAAGCGCTCGGCGTCGGAGACATGCCCGGTCTCCTCGACGAACGCCGCCCAGTCGTCGGTGGTAACCGTCGTCGTTGCCGGACGAGGCGCACGCCGAGGTCCGCAGGGAGCGGCTGAAGGAACGCCTCTACGCCTCGCTGACCCTGCTGGCGGTCCTCGTCGGCCTGGCGCAGAGCGGACACCCGACGCACGTCGGCGCGGCCACCTCGGTCACCGCCACCGCGCTGGGACTGTGGCTGGCCACACTGGTGGCCGACCTCCAGGCCCGTCCCGTCGCGCACGGGCGTCGGCCCACCGGACCCGAGGTCCGCCACGCGCTGCTCACCAGCAGCCCCCTCCTCAGCAGCGCACTGGGGCCGGCGCTGCTGATCGCCCTGTCCGCCCTGGGGGTTCTCACCCTGGACACGGCGTTGTGGGTCTCGGTGGCCAGTGAGGTGGCGGCGCTGGCCCTGTGGGGCTTTGTGGGCGGGCTGCGTGTCGGCGCCGGGCGTCTGGGAGCCCTGATCACCGGTGTACTCAACGCCGTGATCGGTCTCGGCGTGGTCGCCGTCAAACTCGTCGCCGGCCACTGAGGGAGCGGCACCTCGCCGGTGTGCATCGCGGTCCCGGCACCCCGGCGAACAGGCGCACGTCTCCGTCCGGTCGGGTCAGGACCGGGCCGTCAGATCCAGGTCAGTCGCCACAGGCGCAGTAGCCCCGTGCCGTCCACCGCGTACTGGCCGCCGCCCACGTCCTCCCCGGACACCACGAAGTCCTTGGCCTGCCACAGCGGGACGACGGGCACGTCGCGGGCGACGATCCTCTGAAGGGCTTCGAGGTCGGCTTCGGCGTCGCTCCGGTCGGCGAAGCGCTGACTGTTCGTGATCAGCCGGTCGGCGGCCTTGCTGCCGTACCCCGTTGCCATGGTGCCGTCCGTGCCGACGAGAGGACCGCCGAAGGTGTCGGGATCGGGGTAGTCGGCCACCCAGCCGACGGCGTATGCGTCGAGCTCTCCCTCGGCCCAGCTCTTCTGGAATTCGTCCCACTCATATCCCTTGAGGGTCACCTTGAACAGCCGTCGGCCTCCAGTTGCCTTTTCACCTCCGCAGCCTCCTCGTGGGCTGAGCCGCGTCCCGCCGCATAACCGTAGGTGAAGGACAGCGGGATTTCCTCACCGGCCTCGACGAGGAGACGGCGTGCCTTTTCGGCGTCCTTGTGAGGGTAGTTGTCGAAGAAGGAGGTGGTGTGCCCCGTGATGCTCGTCGGGATGAGGGAGTAGAGCGGGTCCACGGTTCCGTCGTAGACGTCGTAGGAAATCCGGTCCCTGTCTATCAGCCAGGCCGCCGCCTGCCGTGCGCGTCTGTCGTGGAACGGCTTGCCGCGGCGGTTGTTGAGGTACAGGTTTCGAGTCTCCGCGCTCTGCGCCTCCGTCACGCGAAGCCCCGGATCGCTCGGGTTCAGATCGGCGAGCATTTCGGGGGGAAGCTGTCTGAGGGCGACATCGATGCGGTGGGATATCCAGGCCCGGGCGAGTGAGTCGGGGGTGTCGTAGAAGTGGAGTTCGATCGGCCGGCCCGTGTTCTCGGCGGCGCCCTTGTACCGAGGGTTGGGCGAGAGGGAGAGCTTCTCGCCCTTCGCGTAGGAGACGACGCCGTACGGTCCGGTCCCGTCGATCCGGTCGTCCGAGCGCAGGGAGTCCGCCGGGTACGTGGTTGAGTCGACGATCGAGCCCGCCCCGGTCGTCAGCTTGAAGGGGAACGTGGCGTCCGGTGCGGTCAGTCGGAAAGTGATGGTCCGGTCGCGGGCGTCCATCGACTCGATGGTGTCCAGGAGGGACGACGGCCCCACGTCGGAATCTATCTTCTTGACCCGTTCGAACGAGAACCGGACATCCTTGGCTGTCATTCTGCGTCCGCTGGAGAAGGTGATGTCATCCCGCAGCCGGCATCGATAGGTGCGTAGGCCGGAATCGGTGAAGGAGCAGCTTTCGGCCGCGTCGGGAACGGGCTCCGCCACTCCGGGCTCCAGGGTCAGCAGTGTTTGGAAGACATTGCTGTACAGAGCCGTCGAGCCGGAGTCGTAGCCGCCGGCCGGGTCGAGTGACGTCGGCGGTTCCGTCGTCCCGACCTTGATGGTGGCGCCCTCCTGGTCGCCCGTCGGGTAAAGCAGCAGACCGGCTGCCAGTGCCGTGGCGATCACCGTGGGTGTGACGACGGACGCACGGATATGCGCACGAATATGCCTCATGAGGCTCGTCCTCGCAAGATCGAGACGAACAGGAATTCTCATACCCCTGGGGGGAGAGTGTCGGCCAAGTATGCGCAGGCGTCGCTTCCTTCGGAGCCTGACGGCATTTCCGGAACGAAGTCTTATGACTGACACGGTGGAACTGTTATGGCCCGTTCGGCGAGAGGACCGCCAGGGGTCTGCACCCCCTCTCAGCAGCCGTTCCGCATCGTCTCCGGTGGTCCTGCGGACCCGCTGGCGCGGGTCCCGCCCACGGTCTCACTCCTCGATGCCATTCCCTGTGCAATGTCACCTGTGCCATGTTCCCTGTAGCAGGGCGTGGCCATGCCAAGTCGGAGAGGACATCCGTCTTCCGTCAGGTGGCAGCGCGGTACTCCGTTTCCCACGCCCTCTCCCCCTTCAATCGGCTGTGTTCCGCACGGCCGGATCCCTCATGGGAGGCGCAGTGAGAAAGTCACTGGTACGGCGAGGTCTGGGGGCGGCGCTGCCGCTGGCCCTGACCGTCGCCATGAGCGTGGGCCTGCTGTCACAGCCGGCCGGCGCAGCCGGGAACACCGGGTCCGTCGTGCACGTCGCGGCGGACGACCCGGAGCACGCAGGACCCCCACCCGTCGCGCAGTCCCCCACCGCCGAGACGGAGCACGTCGCGCAGGGACGCACGAAGGCGTCCGAGCTGCCGCCCCTGGCAGCGAGCAAGGACGCGCTCAAGGAGGTGTACGGCAAGACCGCGAAGGCGCCGGTCCGTCCGTCGAAGTCGACGGACAAGGCGGTCGCCGGCAAGGCCGGCAAGTCCCGTGCGCGTGCCGCCGCGTGCAACGTCTCCGACTTCACCAGCCGGAGTGGCGGTGCGCTGGTCCAGCAGATCAAGGCGTCCACGACCGACTGCGTCAACACTCTGTTCAACCTGACCGGGACGGACGCCTACTACGCCTTCCGCGAGTCGCAGATGGCCTCGGTCGCCTATGCCCTGCGTGACGGTTCGACGTCCTACCCGGGCAACGCCTCCACCGGTATGCCGCAGCTCGTGCTCTACCTGCGCGCCGGCTACTACGTGCACTATTACAACGCCGGTACGGTGGGCACCTACGGCAGCAGTCTGCAGACCGCGATACGCGCGGGGCTCGACGCCTTCTTCGCCAGCCCGCACTCGCGCGACGTCAACGACGCCAACGGCGAGACGCTCGCCGAGGCCGTCACCCTCATCGACAGCGCCGAGGAGAACGCCCGCTACATCCCCGTGCTCAAGCGGCTGCTGGCGGACTACGGCTCCACCTGGAACTCGTCGTGGTGGATGCTCAACGCGGTCAACAACGTGTACACGGTGACCTTCCGCGGCCACCAGGTGCCCGCGTTCGTGAGTGCCGTGCAGTCCGACCCGGGTCTGATCGACGCGCTCTACAACTTCGCGAGCGGTCATCTCGCGCTGCTGGGAACGGACCAGTCCTACCTTACGTCGAACGCGGGACGTGAACTCGGCCGTTTCCTGCAGCATTCCGCGCTGCGCTCCAAGGTCAGCCCCCTGGCCGCGGGCCTGCTCAACTCCAGCTCCATCAAGGGCCGGACGGCCCCGCTGTGGGTCGGTGTCGCCGAGATGACCGACTACTACGACAAGGCCAACTGCTCCTACTACGGCACCTGCGACCTCCAGGCTCAACTGGCCCGCTCCGTCCTGACGGTGACCTACCCGTGCAGCTCCAGCATCACCATCAAGGCGCAGCAGATGACCTCGGGGGAGCTGTCCTCCAGCTGCAGCAGCCTGCGCAACCAGGACGCCTACTTCCACAACGTGGTCCGTGACAACGGCCCCGTCGCGAACGACAACAACAGCACCATCGAGGTCGTGGTCTTCGACTCCAGCACCGACTACCAGACCTACGCCGGTGCGATGTACGGGATCGACACCAACAACGGCGGCATGTACCTGGAGGGGAATCCGTCGGCGGCCGGCAACCAGCCGCGGTTCATCGCCTACGAGGCCGAGTGGCTGCGCCCGGACTTCCAGATCTGGAACCTCAACCACGAGTACACCCACTACCTCGACGGCCGCTTCGACATGTACGGCGACTTCAACGCCAACATCACCACCCCGACCATCTGGTGGGTCGAAGGCTTCGCGGAGTACGTCTCCTACTCCTACCGCGGTGTCCCCTACGCGGAGGCGACGACCGAGGCGGGGCGACGCACGTACGCGCTGAGCACCCTGTTCGACACCACGTACAGCCACGACACCACCCGCATATACCGCTGGGGCTACCTCGCTGTGCGGTACATGCTCGAGAACCACCGCGCCGACATGGACACCGTCCTCGGCTACTACCGGGCGGGGAACTGGAACGCGGCACGTTCCTACCTGACGAGCACCATCGGCACCCGCTACGACAGCGACTGGTACACCTGGCTGGCGGCCTGCGCGGCCGGCAACTGCGGTGGCGGGGGCACCAACCCGCCCGGCAACCAGGCGCCCACCGCCGCGTTCACCACCGCCGTCCAGGGCCTGGACGTCACCTTCACCGACCAGTCCACGGACGCCGACGGCACCATCGCCTCCCGGTCCTGGAGCTTCGGCGACGGCACCACCTCCACGGCCACCAACCCCGTCAAGACGTACGGGTCGGCCGGGTCCTACACGGTGAAGCTGACCGTCACCGACGACAAGGGAGCCACCGCCACCGCCACGAGGACGGTCACCGTCGGCAGCGGCGGAGGCGGCGGCACCGAGTGCACCGGGACCGACACCCGGGAACTGGGCCAGAACTGCCAACGCGGCAACCAGTCGGCCACCACCGGCAACTACGCCTACCTGTACCTGTACGTCCCGGCCGGCACTACCCAGCTGAAGATCACCACCTCCGGCGGGACGGGCGACGCGGACCTGTACTACAGCGCCGGCGGCTGGCCCGGCACCTCCAGCTACACGCAGCGGGCGACGGGAGCCGGCAACAGCCACACCCTGACCATCACCAACCCGCCGGCCGGCGCCAACTACATCAGCCTGCACGCCGTCAGCAGCTTCAGCGGCGTCACCGTGAGTTCCGCCTACTGACGCACGGCACCGCACCAAGGCACGACCCTCACGACGGCCCGGGGCGGCTCTCCCCGCTCCGGGCGGCGTCCGGGGCGGCGGCAGGAGGGGAGACCTCCGTCGCCCCGGACCGAGAACACATCGCCCGCCCGCACACGGGCATCCCTACCTCCCAGGAGGCAGAACGTGAAGGCATTACCCGCACGCAGGCCAGGCCGCGCCATGTGGTCCCTCATCGCGTCCGTCGGTCTCACCTGCGCACTCGCCACACCCGCCGCCGGCAGCGGCGACCAGGACACCCCACGGCTCAGCGCCTCGCAACAGGCCGCGGCCGGCCAACTCGCCGCGGACCAGCACATCTCCACTCAGGAGGCACAGCGACGCGTACTGCGGCAGGAGCGACTCACCGACGTCGCGACGGCGCTGCGCGAGCGCCTGGGTTCCCGCTTCGCAGGAGCCTGGATCGACCAGAAGCACGGCGGCAGGCTGACCGTCGCCGTCACCCGGTCGACGGCCACGGCGCTCGTCGAGGCCCGGTCCGCGCAGGCTCAGGCGCCCGACACGGCCACCGTCGTCGTCGACCGCAGCCTGCGGCAACTCAACCGCATGTCAGCGGAGTTGGCCCACCGTATCGCCGCAGCGAACAAGGACACCGCCCACGGTCTGCAGTCCGCGGTGGTGGTGCAGGACAACAAGGTTCGTCTGGACCTGCCACGGGGCAAGACCCTCACCCCCGCCCAGCGCGCAGTGGTGGAGTGGGCGAAGCGGACCCTCGGCGAGGGCCTCGAGGTCAGCACCTACGCGCACGCTTCCGAACCCTTCTACTGCGGCGGCCAGTACTCGTGCGACCCTCCGCTGCGCTCGGGCCTCGCCATCTACGGCACGAACGTGCGCTGCTCCAGCGCCTTCATGGCGTACAGCGGCAGCAGCTACTACATGATGACCGCCGGTCACTGTGCGGAAGACAGCTCGTACTGGGAGGTCCCCACCTACAGCTACGGCTACCGGGGGGTCGGTCACGTCGCCGACTACACCTTCGGCTACTACGGCGACTCCGCGATCGTCAGGGTCGACGACCCCGGCTTCTGGCAGCCGCGAGGCTGGGTCTACCCCTCGACCCGCATCACCAACTGGGACTACGACTACGTCGGCCAGTACGTGTGCAAGCAGGGCTCCACGACCGGCTACACCTGCGGGCAGATCACCGAGACCAACGCGACGGTGTCCTACCCGGGCCGCACCCTCACCGGCATGACCTGGTCCACCGCATGCGACGCTCCCGGTGACAGCGGCAGCGGCGTCTACGACGGCTCGACGGCCCACGGGATCCTCAGCGGGGGGCCGAACAGCGGATGTGGCATGATCCACGAACCGATCAGCCGAGCGCTGGCGGACCGCGGGGTCACGCTGCTGGCAGGCTAGGCAACCCCGGGCGGACCGCGAGCGTACCGCCCCGGTGCACATCAGGAGGGCGTCGACCGCCGCAGCCGCGGTCGGCGTCCTCCCTCGTACTCCGCTCCGTCCGCCACCCAGCGGACTGGGGGCGGGGGCGTGGCACACCGTGCATGCCGCAGCGCGGTGGAACGCGTCGGCCGGTCAGACCGTACCGGGGAGCGCCTTTCCGGCTCCGTTCGCGGGACGGGCGGGTGCGTATGCGCGCGTCACCCACTTCTGGAAGTGCGGAGCCTGTGACAGCAGTTGCCAGTGGGTGCGTACGGCGTGGTGGTGTACCACCTCGACGGTCGACGCCTCGACCGAGTCCCGCCGCCAGACGAGCAGATGCCGCTGCCACAGCGGATCCCCCGCGAGGGGTTTGACCAGTACTCCGCCCACCGGGCGCATGGTGGGCTGGACGGCGGCCACCCCCAGACCCTTGGCGATCATCGACTGCAGTTGGTCGAGCATGTGGAACTCGTGAGTGACGGCGGGCCTGAATCCCGCGGCCCCACACGCGTCGTAGAAGGCGCCGGGCCAGCCCACCCCGTCGTCCGCGGAGACGAACCACGCGTCCTCCGCCAGGTCGGCCAAGGACACCTCCAGCCGGTGTGCCAGTGGGTGGTCGGCGGGGGTGGCCACGAAGACAGGGACGGTTCTGATCGCTCGGTGGTCCAGTTTCGGAGAGTGGTGAAGCGGAAGCCCGGGGTAGTCGCATCCCAGGGCGATGTCGAGTTCGCCGGCCTCCAGGAGACCGACGAGTTCTCCGGTGGCGTACACACTGCTGACCGAGACGGTTATGTCGGGGCAGGCTTCGCGGAGGACGTCGAGCAAGGTGGGCACCACCGGTGTGTTGATGGCGCCGAGGCGAAGCCGACGTGTCGTCCCGGAGGAGCGGGGAGGCCGCAGACGCGTGAGATCGTCGGAGAGCGCCAGGATCTCCCGGGCCCGGCCGACGACCTGGGCGCCGTAGGCGGTCAGTTCCACACCCGCGCTGCTGCGCAGGAAGACGCCCTCGCCGAGCAGCCCCTCGATGCGGCGCAGTTGGGTGCTCATCGCCGGCTGGGTGTACCCGAGTGCCGCGGCGGCCCGGCCGACGCCCCCTGCGTCGGCTATCGCACACAGCACGCGCAAGTGGCGCAGCTCAAGTTCCACGGGGGCACCTCGCCCCGGGCGAACAGGGTTCCATTATGCGCCAGGAGGAAGGCGGTGGGGAATCCGAGACGGCCCGACGCCTTCGGTCGTCCAGTAGCCCGAGGGTTATGGGTGAGCCGGAGCCTCTGGTATGGCCTGGCTGGTTGTTCCCGGGTGACCGCCGTGGAAATCTCGGACCTGCGTGTTGGTCCGCAGAGGCGACTGCGGAAGCCTGAAGCGCACCGCCATCGAGGAGCGACATCATGCCTCACACCTGCATCAGTTTCACCGTCGAAGCGACCGGGGCCGCGGTTCACCGCGCCCGCCACCGCGTCTCCACCGCGCTGAGCTGGTGGGGAGGGCCAGTCGAGGAAGAGCTCCGTTTCAGCGTGGAACTCGTGACCTCCGAGCTCCTCACCAACGGGCTGCGGCACGCGGGCGGGCCCATGACCGTCGAGTTGACGCTGGTGCACGGCATGGTCGTCGTCGCGGTCCTCGACGACAGCCGGGAGCTCCCGCGGCCTCGGCAGACGGAGGCGGACGAGGAGTGCGGGAGGGGACTCACCCTGATCGAGGACCTCAGTCTGATACGGGGAGCCGAGACCACTTCCCGCGGCAAGCGCTGCTGGGCGGTGCTCCCGCTGCGGACGCCCCAGGAGCGGGTCGTCGAGTCGGCGTCCGCCGAGGAGGCGGACCGTGACTTCGCGGCGGGCCGGGAGCGCTGGTCACTGACTCCCCGAGGAAGCGGACTACTGGCGAGTCTGTTTCCGGCGATGTGAGCTCGGATGATGTCGCATGTGGCGTCCGTCGCGATCCTCGAACCGGTCGGCAAGGGGTCCTGACCTGCGCTGACACTGTTGGGGCGGATTGCTCGACCGACCGGACCCGAGCGACGGGGATACCTTCATCGTCGCCGCATGACTCCTTCGTGATCTGCCGCAGACCGGGATCGCACAACCCGGCCTCGGCCTGCGCCGACGTGCGTACCGGCATGCCGAACAGGCGACTGGTCGCCGCCAGGGCCGAGGTGATCGTGCCGACGCTCCAGGCCGTCGGCCGCAAGTGGGAGACCTCGGGGGACAAGTGTGTCGAGGTCGAGCACTTCCTGTTGTGGCACGTCTTCGGTGCCCTGTGGCGAGCAACGCCCCATTCGGTCGCGGACGGTCCGGGCGCCGTCACGGTGCTCGCCTGTGTGCCGGGGAGAATCACACGCTCCCGTTGGAGGTGCTGTCCGCGGCGCTGACGGAGCGAGGGGTTCCGGTGCGGATGTTCGGCGGTGCCCTGCCCGTCGAGTCGCTCGTCGCTGCGGTACGCAGGACCGGGCCGGCCGCGGTGGGGCTGTGGGCGCAGTCCCGCACCACCGCCAGTCGGACGCTGGCCCAGCACGTGACCGCGATGGAGTGGGGAGTGGCGGAGCCCGTCGCAGGCCGGTCGTCCTGACCCTGGGACCCGGCTGGGCGGGGCAGGCGGTGGCCGGTCTCGCGCGTCCGTCGGGACTCGCCGAGGCGGTCGCCGCCCTGGAGTCGTCGGCGTCGTCGTCCTCGTGACGTGTTGTCGTCCGCCGGTACTCGGTCGTGGCGTCCGTGGAGCTCTCGCTCCATGCTCGGCACCGGCCTGTGTCCGCCGGTCACGGGTACTGGACGACACGGAGAGGTTGAGCGGACGGGCTCGGCTTCCGGGTGCCACGGGTACGGCGTCGATCGAGGGGACGTATGAGCGACGGACGTGTGAGCGACGAACACCGCCGGGCACCGGACGCGGTCGTCGTCGGTGCGGGCCTGGCCGGCCTGGCGTGCGCCTTGGACCTGTGCGCTGCCGGATGGCGGGTGGCCCTGCTGGAGGCGTCCGACGGCGTGGGCGGCCGGATGCGCACGGACCGGCGGGACGGCTTCCTGCTGGACCGGGGCTTCCAGGTGTTCAACACCTCGTACCCACAGGTGAAGCGACGCCTGGACCTGCGGAGCCTGCGACTGCGGCCGTTCACAGCGGGCTTTGTCGCCCACACACCGCACGGGCCTGTCCGTCTCGCCGATCCGACCAGGGAGCCCGGCGCGGCGGGGACGCTGCTGCCGGGGCGCGTCCTGTCGGCCCGCGACCTCGCCGCGCTGGCGGCACTCACCGCACGGAACGCCGTGCTGCCCGTGTCCACCATCCGACGGCGCCGCGACCGCACCACCTCGGCAGCCCTGTCCGGGGCGGGCCTGTCGGACGCCGTGATCGCCGAAATCCTGCGGCCGTTCCTGGCGGGTGTGTTCCTGGAGGACCGGCTGGAGACCTCCGCGCGCTTCTTCGACCTGGTCTGGCGGAGCATGGTCCGTGGCTCCCTGTGCCTGCCGGCGGAGGGCATCGGCGCCGTGCCGGCCCAGCTCGCCGACGGCCTGCCCGACGGCGTCCTGCGCCTCGGCACGCCCGTCGCGGAGGTCACCGACGCCGGAGTGCTGCTCGGGGACGGGAGCGAGGTACCGGCCCGGGCCGTCGTGGTCGCGACGGACCCGGCGACCGCCGCCGGCCTGCTGCCGGACCTGACCGTGCCGGACACCCGCACCGTCACCACCTACCACCACGCCACCGACAGCCCGCCGACGGCCGCACCGACCCTGATGGCGGACAGCACCGGCACCGTCCTGAACACCTGCGTGATCAGCGCGGTCGCTCCCACCTACGCTTCCCCCGGCACCGCGCTCATCTCCACCTCCGTCCTGGGAACGGATCCTCCCGGCAGGGGACGGACGGTGCTCCGGCGTCTGGCCGAGCTGTACGGCACGGACACGGGCGGCTGGCATCAGGTCGCCGTCTGCACCGTCGAGGGCGCGCTGCCCGCGATGGTGCCGCCCTGGCCGCTGAGCCGCACCACCCGCCTCGGCCCGGGCAGGTACGTGTGCGGCGACCACCGGGCGACCGGCTCGGTGCAGGGCGCCCTGTCCTCGGGCACGCGCGCCGCACGAGAGGTGTCCGCCGACCTCGGGCCGCAGATGTGACGCCGGCGGTGAGAGGTCGCCAACACCATCCGCTACCTACGTGAGCACCGGTGGCGCGTGCCCTCTGAGGCTGGTCCGGTGTGCGCTGCCGAATCAGCCATCGACGCGATGCTTCCGGACTGGAGACACCACCTCGATCAACAGGCCGAGGAAAACCCGCTGTTTTGGGCTGCCTTCAAGATCACCGGAGTTGTCTGACGCCCACAGTCCGTGCGCGGCAGTGCCCACCTGAACGTCCACGGGACTACTGACGCTGCTCGGTCAGGGTGACGCGGGCTAACCTGATGCTGTTCCCACGCCATGACCGCTTCTGCCCACCAGTTGCCCTCAGATGTTAGGAGCCCTCGGCTGTGCCACCCACTCTGTATCGCGACACTGGCTACACACTCCGGCACCTGATCGAGAACATCGAAGGCGGTCGTATCGGGTTACCAGACATTCAACGCCCCTTCGTCTGGTCCGCGGCAAAGACCCGCGATCTCTTCGACTCGATGTACCGGGGCTACCCGATCGGCACCTTGATGTTCTGGGAGACCGGCGCTGAGGTGGGGACGCGTCAGATCGGGACGGAAGTCGGTGCTCGGGCACCGCAGTTGTTGGTCGTTGACGGGCAGCAGCGGCTCACGGCCCTGTTCGCTGTCCTCACCGGACACAAGATCGTCACCAAGTCCTTCGACGAGATCAACGTCCGTATCGCGTTCCACCCGGAGGACCAGACGTTCGAGGTCACGGATGTGGCGATCGAACGTAACGCCCACTTTATTCCGGACATCACCGCGCTCTGGGCCCAAGGTGGTTACAAGCCCACCGTCCGGCAGTTCTTCCAACGGCTCGAACAGGCCAGCGGCCAACCCCTGTCGGACGCTGCCAAGGATGAGCTCGAAGAACGCGTAGACAGGGTCCGGGACCTACACGAGTTCCGCTTTCAGGTTGTGGAGCTGGGTGCCTCGGCCAGCGAGGAGCAGGTCGCCGACATCTTCGTGCGTATCAACTCCGAAGGAGTGAAGCTCAACCAGTCCGACTTCATCCTCACCCTGATGTCAGTGCATTGGGAGAAGGGCCGCCGCCAGCTCGAAGACTTCTGTCGTGGTGCGGTGGTCGCAGGACCCCCCGGTCCAAGCCCTCGAAACGCCTTCCTGGACCCCAGCCCGGACCAGCTGCTGCGCGTAGCAGTTGCTGTCGCCTTCCGGCGCGCCCGGCTGCAGCACGTCTATAGCGTCCTGCGAGGAAAGGACCTCGAAACCGGCAAGGTCACCGCCGCTCGACGGCAGGAGCAGTTCGACCGGCTCGCCCAAGCACACACAAAGGCCCTGGACCTGGCCAGCTGGCACGAGTTCTTCCAGTGCGTCACGTCGGCCGGCTTCCGCAGTCGCAAAATGATCACCTCCGACAACGCCCTGCTGTACAGCTACGCGATCTGGCTGATCGGGCGCCACGACTTCGGACTGACGGTCGATGAACTCCGTCCCGTGATCGGACGGTGGTTCTTCATGGCGCACACCACCGGTCGGTACTCCAACTCGCCAGAGTCTCAGATGGAGTTCGACCTGGGACGGATCGGTAATCTGCCGCCAGGTGACGGCCGAGCCTTCACCGCGGAACTCGACCGGATCATCGCAGCGAACTTCACCGGCGACTATTGGGACATCTCCCTGCCGAACCGGCTGGACACATCCTCGTCACGTTCACCGGTGCTGTTCGCCTACCAGGCGGCGCTCAACATCCTTGACGCCGAGATGCTCTTCGGCAGCCAGCGAATCCGTGACCTGCTGGACCCTTCAGTCCAACCTGCCAAGGCTGTCGACCGAGACAACCTGTTCCACCGCAAGGTGCTCGCCGGAATGGGCGTCACCGACCGACGCCAAGTCAATGCCATCGGCAACATGGCCTATGTGACGTGGCCGGCAGACAAGCCGTCCAACACCGACGCACCACATGACTACTGGCCGAGAATCACGGACGCTATGGACCCGGTGGTGCTCGAGCGGCAGGTGCGGTGGCACGCACTCCCGGTCGGCTGGCAGCAGCTCGACTATTTCACCTTCCTGGAACGGCGACGCCAGCTCATCGCCAAGGTCGTGCGGGAAGCGTTTGAAACCCTCACAGGGGAACGCCCCGCATACGTCCCAACCGCCCCGGCCGACATGATCGCCGCCGGCGAGTCCCAGGGCACCGAGTTCAAGGCCAGCGCTCGCTGGAACGTGCACACCCAGCAGGCCGACAAGTCCCTTCGGCACAACATCGTCAAGGCCGTCTGCGGCTTTCTCAACGGTGAGGGCGGAAACCTGTTCATCGGTGTCGCCGACGATGGAACCGTCCTCGGTATCGAGAACGACCTCACCACTCTGGAGTCCCAGGCCAGCGTCGACGGGTATGAGCTTTTCGTACGCCAACTGCTCGACAACAGTCTGTCGACCCCGACAGCGACCACCGTCCGCGTACGCTTCCCCGAGATTTCCGGCAATGTCGTCTGCCAGATCAGCGTTGCTGCGGCAGGTAAGCCTGTGTTCGCCAAGCCCGCCAAGGGCGGCAACGGAGCCACCGACTTCTGGGTCCGGGTCGGCAATGCCACCAAGCAACTCCACGGCGATGACCTCCTGCGTTACCAGGAGGAGCACTGGGGATGAGCGTCCCTATGGCCGACCCTCCGACCATAGGGGAATAGCCCGGGCCAATCCCTGATTTGGACCACGGTCCGATCGCTGCCGGGAGCCTTGGGAGTCGCCGCCCGTCCAGCCCTGTCCGATCCGGCCGAGCAGTTCGTATCCGCCCGGCTTGCAAGAGTCGTCGGGGCTGACGGAGCGCGATGTGCACGAAGGGCCTCACAATCGGGCGGTCCGAGTGCTCGGGTAGCTCCGTGGGGATGCGGGGAGCCGGTCGACGAGGCCGGTGACGGTCTTGCGCTTGATCGCGAAGTGTTCGAGGTGTGTCTCGGCCTCACCCGGCCAGACCGGCGTCGCTCTTTGCAACATCAGCAGGTGTGGGAAGGAGAGGCCGGCGCATGCACTGGTCATGACGCTCGTTTGACGCTCTGAGGATCTACCAGCCTCTCGAAGGGCCGAGAGACACCTTCTGACCTGGCTGTCTCCGAATCTCTCTCGTGCAACCTGTTCCCGATGACGCATCACGTGGAGTGCGTGGCGATTCTGGAGCCTGCGGGCAAGGACTCCTGACCTGCGGGTTCGACTCGACCGCGCCAGCGTGATACCGGTCAGGTATCATGCCTGCATGGCGATGACACTGCGACTCCCCGACGACCTCGACGCGAAGCTCACCGAGCGGGCTCGTCGGGAGGGCCGCAGCAAGCAGGAACTTGCCATCGAGGCCATCCGTGACGCGCAGGACCGGGCCGAGCTGAAGGTCGATGACGTCCTGGCCGAGCTGATGGACAGCGATGCGGAGATCCTGGACTACCTGAAGTGACCGGCGTCCGCTACGTCCAGATCGACGAGATCCTGGCCATCGCCCGTACGGTCAATGGCACCGAGCACAGCGTGCGTGACATGGGCCTTCTGGTGTCGGCGATCGAACGGCCCCGGACGAACGTGTTCGGGGCCGAGCTGTACCCCGCGCTGCACGAAAAGGCCGCGGCGCTGCTGCACTCCGTCGCCCGCAATCACGCGCTGATCGACGGCAACAAGCGCACCGCCTGGCTCGCCATGCGTGTCTTCCTGCGGTTCAACGGCCTCAGCGCCGGCACCGCCCCGCCGCCCGTCTCCGTTGCCGGCCCGTTCGTCGAGGACGTCGCGCAGGACAACATCGATGTACCGGCCATCGCCAAGCGCCTCTCGACATGGTTCCCCGTTTCCTGACGTTCGGCGGCGCACGAGGGAAGCGAAACCTGGAGGGCGCCGGTCTCCGCTCGGCGGTCAGCCCTGCTCGTTTCCGCCCCGCAGGGCCTGATCCGTCATGTCGGTCACCTGCTCGGCCGGCGGTGCCTTGGCGTCGACCTCGGTGCCGAAGTCGGAGAACCGCATCACCGTGCTCATCTTGAGCTGCTTGGAGGATGCTGTGCTGTCCGGCTTCGCCGATGCGGAAGCGGGAGCCTTGACGGTCATGTCGATCCGTTGCTGCCGGAGCCGGCCCTCGTCGTCGAGCCAGACCTGCATGGGCAGTGTCGGGCCGAGCTGCCGGCTCATCCGGTCGCCGCCCGGCAGTTCGGAGACGTCCACCGTGACCTTGTAGCGGGTGGTGTCGACTCCGTCGACCTTCTCGGGGCCGACCTTCTCGACGTCCTGGTCGGTGATCGCCTTGGAGTAGGCGGCGGTCTGCGCCGGGTCGCCGATCTGCTGGTTGCTCAGACCCTGCTGCGCGGCCACCTTCTCCATGTCGATCTTGATCCAGGACTTGCCGCCCGGGGCCTTCTGGTCGGGGGACTTCTGGTAGAGCACCTGGTCGACGACACGCTGTTCAACGCTCTTGCCCTGCGCGGTGATCTTCATGACGCTGTCGCCCTCGGCCAGGTCGATGGCACCCTTGCCGTCGGAGGTGATCGTCCTGCCCTCCGCCGAGAGCTTCATTTGGATCGTCATCCGTGCCGACTCGGCCTCTGCCGTCTTGTCGTAGGCCGCCCGCACCTTCGTCGTGCCCTGTTCGCGGGCCCCGTCGCTGCCGCTCGCGCCCTGTGACGCGTCGCTCCCCCTCGCCTCGGACTCGCCGTCTCCTCCGCACCCCGACAGGATGACGGTCCCCATGACGGCGGACACCACGATGGCACCCGTCCTGGTCCCCTTGACACGCATGTGAATCCCCATCTTCCCAGCCCCTCCTCAACGAGTAGCGGCCGTCGTCACGTCATGTCTGCGTGACGTACCGAATGCCCCGGGCGATTCACAACACACTCACAGCGAAGGGACTTTGGGGATGATTCGGGGAAAGTGCGTTCACGACGGGGTACGGCGCCGGTTCAGATGCGGCGGCGCGAGCAGCGGGAGTGCCCCCGTCCGACGGCCGGTCCCGGGCCGCCGCCACGATGGCGGCGACCCGGGACGGTCGGGGCTGTCCCGTCAGGTGAGGGTCCAGCGTTGGTTGCTTCCGTTGGAGCAGGTGTAGAGCTGGATCTGGGTGCCGTTGGCCGTGCCGTTGCCGACGGCGTCGAGGCAGAGGCCGGACTGCACGCCGACGATGGACCCGTCGGAGTTGAGGCGCCACTTCTGGTTGTCGCCGCCCCAGCAGCTGTAGATCTGCACCTTGGAGCCGTTGCCGGTGCCGGCGGCGTCCAGGCACTTGTCGCCGTAGACCCTCAGCTCGCCCCCGTCGGTGGCGGCCCACTGCTGGTTGCTGCCGCTGTGGCAGTCCCACAGCTGGAGCTGGGTGCCGTCGGCGGTGCTCGCGTTGGGCACGTCCAGGCAGCGGCCCGAACCGACGCCCTTGATCTGTCCGCCCTCGGCGGGCGGCGTGGTGGAGTCGCCGCCGTTGAGCGCGTCGAGGACGGCGGTGTACGCGGGCTTCTTGCTGCCGTCGTTGTTGAACAGCAGCGGCGTCTGCTCAGATCGCCACGAGTCGCTGTCGCGCACACCCCAGACGGTGATGCCGAGGCAGCGCTCGACGGCCAGGCAGTCCTTGGTCACGTTGGCGTACGTCGAGGCCGGGGCGCCCTGGATGTCGAGTTCGGTGATGGCCACGTCGACGCCGAGGGCGGCGAAGTTCTGGAGCGTGGTGCGGAAATTGCTGTCGTAGGGGCTGCCGCTGTTGAAGTGCGACTGGAAGCCGACGCAGTCGATCGGCACGCCGCGCTGCTTGAAGTCGCGCACCATGGAGTACATGGCCTGGGTCTTGGCCCAGTTCCAGTTCTCCACGTTGTAGTCGTTGTAGCAGAGCTTGGCGTTCGGGTCCGCGGCGCGGGCGGTGCGGAAGGCGACCTCGATCCAGTCGTTGCCGGTGCGCTGCAGGTTGGAGTCCCGCCGGGCGCCCGAACTGCCGTCGGCGAAGGCCTCGTTCACCACGTCCCACTGCGCGATCTTGCCCTTGTAGTGGGCCATCACGCCGTTGATGTGGTCGATCATCGCCTGGCGCAGGGCGCTGCCGCTGAGGCTCTGCATCCAGCCGGGCTGCTGGGAGTGCCAGGCCAGGGTGTGGCCGCGCACCTGCTTGCCGTTCTGCACGGCCCAGTTGTAGACGCGGTCGGCGGCGGAGAAGTTGAACTGCCCCCGCTGCGGTTCGGTGGCGTCGATCTTCATCTCGTTCTCGGCCGTCACCATGTTGAACTCACGGTTCGCGATCGACGTGTACGTCGAGTCGCCGAGCTTGCCCGAGGCGATGGCGGTGCCGAAGTAGCGGCCGCTCTGCGCTGCCGCGGCACCGAGCGTGCTCTCGGCGGCGTGTGCGGCCGGCGGCGAGACCAGTGCGGTGGCCGTGCCGAGGGCGCCGACGACCAGCGCCAGCAGCAGGCCGCGCGCCTTCCGGCGGATGTCGGGTCTGGGGAGGGCGTATGAGCCCATGGCGGTGCCTCCAAGGTAGTGGTCACGGGAGGGCTGGAGCGCGGGGACGTGCGGTGGCGGCCTGTTCGGGATATCGATCTGCGGCCGGTTTCCCAGACAGGGATGATTGGGGTTTTGACGATGCCCGGTCAATACCTCGGGCGAAGAAAGTTTCCGTTTTTGTGCGAAAGTTTCGCCGGTCGTCGATGGTGGCGCGGCTCGCCCTGTACGTACCTTCGAGTGGCGCCGCGTTCCGGCATTGTGCGGTATCGCGCGTCAAGGCGGCCGGAAATGTTTCGCGGCGCAGGGCGATACATGCGAGAGGTATTGACGGCGCACGACGGCTCTCTAGGATGCGGACCGCTCGACACTCCGACCGCTGTTCGATATCGCGAACATACTGTGTCGCTCCATGGCAAGGGAGATCCCATGCGCAGAGGTAGAAGATCCAGTCGCGGACGTACGTCCGCGGTGCTCGCCGCCGTGGTCGCGGCTCTGGCCGCGTTGGCGGCGACGCTCGTTGCCGCCCCCGCCCAGGCGGCCTCCAGCGGTGCCCTGCGCGGCGTCGGCTCCAACCGGTGTCTCGACGTGGTGGGCGGCAGCCAGACCGACGGCGCGCTCCTGCAGATGTACGACTGCTGGGGCGGGACCAACCAGCAGTGGACCTCGACGGACGCCAACCAGCTGACCGTGTACGGCAACAAGTGCCTGGACGTTCCGGGCCACGCCACCGTGCCCGGTACGCGGGTGCAGATCTGGTCCTGCTCCGGCGGTGCGAACCAGCAGTGGCGGGTGAACTCCGACGGCACGGTCGTCGGGACGGAGTCCGGGCTGTGCCTGGAGGCCGCGGGCGCCGGCACGGCCAACGGCACGGCGGTGCAGATCGGGACGTGCAACGGCGGCAGCAACCAGAAGTGGACCGGACTGACCGGGACGCCGCCGACGGACGGCTCGTGCGCCCTGCCGTCGTCGTACCAGTGGTCGTCGACGGGTGTGCTCGCCCAGCCGGCGAACGGGTGGGCCGCGGTGAAGGACTTCACCACCGTCACGCACAACGGCAAGCACCTGGTCTACGCCTCGAACGTGTCGGGGTCCTCCTACGGTTCGATGATGTTCAGCCCCTTCACGAACTGGTCGGACATGGCATCGGCCGGCCAGACCGGGATGAACCAGGCCGCGGTGGCGCCCACGCTGTTCTACTTCGCGCCCAAGAACATCTGGGTGCTGGCGTACCAGTGGGGTGCGTGGCCCTTCATCTACCGCACGTCCAGCGACCCCACCAACCCCAACGGCTGGTCCGCGCCGCAACCGCTGTTCACCGGGAGCATCTCCGGCTCGGACACCGGACCGATCGACCAGACGCTGATCGCCGACGGCCAGAACATGTACCTGTTCTTCGCCGGTGACAACGGCAAGATCTACCGGGCGAGCATGCCGATCGGGAACTTCCCGGGCAACTTCGGCTCGTCGTACACGACCGTCATGAGCGACACGAAGGCCAATCTCTTCGAGGCCGTACAGGTCTACAAGGTCAAGGGCCAGAACCAGTACCTCATGATCGTCGAGGCGATGGGCGCGAACGGGCGCTACTTCCGCTCCTTCACGGCCTCCAGCCTGAACGGCTCGTGGACCCCGCAGGCCGCGAGCGAGAGCAACCCCTTCGCGGGTAAGGCCAACAGCGGCGCCACCTGGACCAACGACATCAGCCACGGCGACCTGGTCCGCGAAAACCCCGACCAGACCATGACCATCGACCCCTGCAACCTGCAGTTCCTCTACCAGGGCAAGTCCCCGAACGCGGGCGGACCCTACAACCAACTGCCGTGGCGGCCGGGGGTCCTCACCCTGCGGCGCTGACCCTTCCGATGCGCGGCGGGGCCGGTTCCACCGGCTGACCGGCACCGCCGCCTCAGGGGCACGTGGCCGAGCTCCTTCGGGCCGCGTGTTCGACGTGTGTTGAATAAACGACACGTGTTGCATAACTTGGGGGCATGAGGCACATCGAAGTGTGGGCCGACGTGGTCTGCGCCTGGGCGTACATCGGCAAGCGGCGCCTGGCGCGGGCGCTCGAAGGATGGGAGGGCGAGCCCGTCGAGGTGGTGTGGCGGCCGTTCCGGATCGACCCGATGGCACCGGCGCGGGCGCAGTCGCTGGAGGAGGTGTTGCGGGACCCCGTGGTGGACGCGGCGTTGCAGGGGTGCGCGCCCGGGACGAGCGCGGCCGAGAACCGGGTCAGGGTCTCGGAGATCGCGGCCGCCGAGGGACTGGGCCCGCGGTGGGGAGCGGCATGGCGGGCTTCGAGCCATGACGCGCACCGGCTGCTCGCCCTGGCGTACGAGCAGGGCGGGGCGGCCCTTCAGGACGCCGTGCTGGAGGGGGTGTTGCGCGCCCACTTCGTGGAGCGCCGGGACATCAGCCGGACGGAGACACTCCACGAGGTCGCCTCCGCCGCCGGGTTCCGTGAGGGTGCCCGGCTGCTGGACGAGGGCGGGGGCGAGGGGTACGTACGGGAGACCCTGCTGCGCGGCAAGGCGATCGGGGTGACGACGTCGCCGACCCTGGTGATCGGTGGGGAGGCGCTGGCCGGGGCGCACGCGCCCGAGGTGATCGCGGGGTTCGTGGCACGCGCCGTGGCCGAGCCGCGGCGCGAGGTGCCGGCCGAGGTCGAACGGCTGCGGATGGCCGAGGCGCTGCTCGACAAGGGCGATCCGCTGGGCTGTCTGACGCTGCTGGGTCCCTGATGGCGGAGTACCCCGAGGAGCGGGGCGTACGGATGCTCGCCGCACGTGCCCACTACCACTCGGCGCAGCTGTCCCGGGCACAGGGCGGGCTGGAGAAGCTGGTGGCGGAGAACCCGGACGACGCGTACGCCCGGTTGCTGCTGGGCCGCACCCTGGAGCGACGGGGAGAGGTCGAGTCGGCGGCGCGGCATCTGCGGATCGCCGCCGCGATGAACCCCGAGTACGGGAAGGCCGGGTGAACGGCATTCCAGGTGGTGCCGGTGTCCCGGACCGGCCGCTCAGGACCGCTTGGTACGCGCGGCCCGGCGCGGTTCGGGTTCTCGCCGGATGCGCGACGCATGTCGTTTAACAGACAGGTGTTGTACACCTGTCGTGTGTTGTGGAACCGTGGCCCCATGCCCAACACCTCGAACACCCGGGGCGCGTCGCGCGACCCCCGCGCCCGGCGGACCAGGGCGCTGCTGCGCTCCGCGGTCCTGGACCTCTCGATGGAGAAGGACCTGGACGGCATCACCATGGGCGACATCGCCGAGCGCGCGGAGGTGAACCGGGCCACGGTCTACCTGCACTACAAGGACCGTGAGGATCTGCTCCTCGACGCCACCGAGTCGACGATGGACGGCGTGGTCGAGGCGGCGCGCGCCTGCCGGCTGATCTCGGACACGCACACGCTGCCCGACACCGCACCGGTGCACCTGGTGGGTCTCTTCGCCCAGGTCGACAAGCACCGCGCCGTCTACCGCCGGATGCTCGGCGAGGACGGCAGCCCGCGTTTCGCCGCCCGCCTCGAACAGCGCCTGGCGCAGGCGTGGTTCGAGCAGCTGCTGGCCGAGGCATCCCCGGACGCGTGCGACGAGACGGCGCTCCTGGTGCGCGCGCACTTCCTGAGCGGGGCCCTGCTGGCCGTCGTCGGCCGGTGGGTGCGCGGCGAGTTCGAGGGCGAGAACGGCATGAGCATGGCCGAGCTCACTGAGGTGACCTGGGCGCTGATCCGAGGCCGGGGATGAGGCGGGGGACGACCGTGACACCTTCCCCCTCCTCGACGCCGTCCCGCGCGACGCCTCAGGGGGTGCGGAAGCCCCGGAAGGTCACCGGCCGCCGGGTTCGGAAGCCGAGCCGTTCGTAGAGCATGATCGCGCCGGTGTTGGCCTCGGCGACGTGGAGGAAGGGGCGCTCGCCGCGCGCCAGGATGCGGGCGGCGAGTGCGCTGATCAGGCGGGCGGCGTGGCCCTGCCCGCGGGCTTCGGGAGCCGTACAGACGGCGCTGATCTCGGTCCAACCCGGGGGGCGCAGGCGTTCCCCGGCCATCGCCACCAGGGTGCCGTTCACCCGGACGCCCAGGTAGGTGCCCAGTTCGTGGGTGCGTGGCCAGAAGGGCCCCGGTTCGGTCCGCGCGACGAGGTCGAGCATCTCGGGCACGCTGTCCGCGCCCAGCTCGGTCACGCCCCCGCCGGGCTCCGGGCCCGGTCGGCAGCCGGGGCGGGTGGTGCCGGGCCAGATCATCTGGCGGCCTTCGAGGCTGAAGACGGGCTCCCACTCCGGCGGGGGAAGGGCCGGGCAGCCGAACATGTCGGCGAAGGCGCCGGGGCCGAGCAACTTGGCCAGGTCGGCCCAGTCCTCCGCGCCGGGGTCGGTGGACACGCTGGAGAAGGTCGCCACGTCCGGGAGGTAGGTGGCGGCCCGGCCGAGACGGCGTGCGAGAGGCGCGTGCCGGGCGCCGAGCGACTGACCCACCGGGTCGTCGAGCACCGGGGCGCCGTCGTTCGTCATCGGGCTCTCCTATCCCGTCCGCTGGGCCGCTCAGGGCGGGTCGTGGCGACCTTCAGTCCGCATCCGATCAGTACGACGCCGGTGACCCGCCGAGCCGCACCGAGGTCAGCAGGGCGCGGACGAGGCACACCGGACACCGGCCGCGGTCAGGAACCGTACGACCACCCGCCCAGTGTCACATCCGCACCCTCGTTGCGTGGTCGGCGGTCTCATCGGGACCGCGCGGTCGGCGTGTGAAGTCGGCACGCACCCCCTCTGCCGGATCAGTGCTGGAAGGCGAGGACCTTCGCGATGCCGTTGCGCTGGATCTCGGACGTTCCGGTGAGCACGCGGAACATACGGATCTTGCGGAACAGGTACTCGATCTCGTTGCCCTGCGTGAGCCCCTCCTTGCCGTGGATCTGCACGGCCTGGTCGAGGATCCGGAAGGCGGACTCGGCGACGAACAGCTTGCACATGAAGGCCTCGGCGGGGACCTCGCGGCCCTGGTCGAGGGCGGCGAGCGCGGCGTAGGTCATGGAGCGCGCGGCGTACAGCTCGGTGGCCATGTCGGCGACCTTGTGCTGGATCGCCTGGAGCATGAGCAGGGGCTGCCCGGCGACCTGACGGGTGCGGGTCCGGTCCAGGGTGAGCCGGAGGGCACGGCGGGTGGCGCCCAGCACGGTGGGGCAGTGCAGCAGGCGGTTGGTGGTGACGCGGCCGAGGGCGATGCGCATGCCGGCGCCCTCCTCGCCGAGGAGGTTCGCGGCGGGGACGTAGCAGTCCTGAAGGACGACGTCGCTCTCGATGTGCTCGCCGGACATCGGCGTCGCGCCGTCCTCGACGCGGCAGCCGGGGCTGTCGAGGTCCACGAGGAAGGCGGAGAACCGGGGCTTGTCGCCCTCCCGTTCCCCGGTCCCGGCCATCCGGGCCACGACGATCGCGAAGTCCGCGAAGGGGCCCGCGGAGGAGAAGACCTTGTGACCGGTCAGCCGGTAGCCGTCGCGACCGTCGCCGGTGTCGCGTACGGCGACGGTGCGCATGGAACGGACGTCGGATCCCGCGTCGGTCTCGGTGAGGGAGAAGCAGCAGGCCCGCTCGCCGCGGATCAGCGGCAGCAGATAGGTGTTCAACTGCCGCTCCGTGGCGTGCTTGAGGATGTCGCCGGCGCGCAGCGGCCCGCCCATGTCGCCGAGGACGCAGTGCGACAGGACGCGTCCGGAGGCTCCCACCTCCTCCTTGAGGGCGGCCAGTTGGGTGTACGTGAGGTCCTGGCCGCCGTACTCCTCGGGCAGGTGGATGCCGTAGAAGCCCAGTTCGCGGCTGCGCCGCCAGACCGGTTCGAGGTCGGCGCGGGTGAGGCGGGTGGCGTGGGTGATGCCGCGTTCGCGCTCGTAGTCGGCCAGCTCGCCGTCCAGGTAGTCGCGCAGGCGCTCGACCAGTTCGGCGGTGCGCGGGTCGTCGTAGGCGGGGTGGAGGGAGAAGGTCACTGCGTAACTCCTGTGAGAGGTGGATCAGTTGACGCGGCGGGTGGCGTCGGCCCAGTACGGTTCGCGGACGGCCCTGCGGTCGAGCTTGCCGTTGCGGTTGTGGGGGAGTCCGGTCGTGAAGTCGACCGAGCGCGGTTTCTTGAAGCGGTCCAGACGGTCGGCGCAGAAGGCGATCAGCTCCGCCGCGGCGACCTCGCTCCCGGCCCGGCGGACGACGACGGCCTTGACGGCCTCGCCCCACTGCTCGTCCGGGACGCCCACGACGCAGGCCTCCTGGACGGCGGGGTGCTCGTAGAGCGCGGCCTCGACCTCGGTGCAGTAGATGTTGAAGCCGCCCGAGATGATCATGTCCTTCTTGCGGTCGACGAGGAAGAGATAGCCGTCCTCCCGCATCCACGCCAGGTCCCCGGTGTGCACCCAGCCGTCGCGGAACGTCTCGGCCGACAGCTCCGGCTCCCGCCAGTACTCCCGTACGCAGTCGGGTCCGCGCACGATGACCTCGCCGACCTCGCGCGGTGCCAGTTCGCGGCCCGCCTCGTCGACGACGCGCACCTCGGTGTCGTACGTGGCCCGGCCGCAGGACTGGAGCAGCTCCGCGTCCTCCTGCACCGCGCGGGCGATCTCCGCGCCGCTCAGGCCCGCGACCACGCTGGTCGTCTCGCCGAGGCCGTAGCCCTGGGCGACCACGGGCCCGAAGAACTCGACCGCGTCGCGCAGGCGCTGGGGCGAGATGGGCGCGCCGCCGACGCGCACGCTGGTGAGCGAGGAGAGGTCGTGGTCGGCGGCCCCCGGGTGGGCGAGCACCGTGTTCACCATGGCCGGCACGAGGAAGGTGGCCGTGATGCGCTCCCGCTCGACCGTCTCCAGGAAGCTCTTCGGGCTCCAGGCCGGCAGGACGTACGTCGTCGAGCCGCCGAACACGCCGGCCAGCAGGCCCATTCCGGTGGCGTGGGTGATGGGGCCGCAGGCGAGATAGCGGGTGCCGGGGCGGGGGCGGGACTCGTCGGACATCAGCAGTTTGCGCATGTTGGCGAGCCGGTTGCCGACGGTCTGCACCGCGGCCTTCAGCGACCCCGTGGAGCCGGAGGTGAAGTTCAGGACACACGGCTGGTCCTCGCCCACCTCCACCAAGTCCGGTTCCTCGTCGCCCTCTTGGACGAGCGTCGGGTACGGGACCTCGGCGGGGCCCGGTTCCGAGGGGGCGTCCAGCGGGACGGGCAGGCAGCCGGTGTCGGCCGCGGCGATGGCGGCCAGGGCGTCCTCGCGGTGGGCGGCGTCGAAGACCAGGGCGCGGACCGGGGCGTAGCGCAGGATGTGCTCGATCTCGCCGCGGCCGAGGCGTGCGTTGATCGGTGCGCGCGTCAACCCGGCCTTGTACAGAGCGAACTCCACCTCCACCAGCTCGCCGCGGTTCCAGGCGAGCGAGGCCACCGCGTCGCCGGGGCGCAGGCCACGGGCGCGGAGGGCGGAGGCCAGGCGGCCGGTCGAACCGTCCAGTTCCGCGAAGGTCCAGGAGCGGTCGCCGCACACGAGGGCCGGGGCCTTGGGCCAGTAGCGGGCGCTGCGCGTCAGGTAGGTGCCGAGGTTCATGGGGCTGCTTCCGTAGGCGGGGTACAGGGCGGTGGGAGTCGGCAGAAGTCGACAGTCAGATCAATTACAGACAGGTTGTTCATTAACTGGTCGAGTGTCAAGAGTCTCCTACACTGGGCACCGCACCGGGCGGGACGATCGAGGAGGGCCCATGGCCGAGGACAGACGGACGAGGCGGTCGCGCCGTGCCCTGGGGACCGCTCTGGTCGAACTGGTCCTGGAACGCGGTTTCACGGCGCTGACCGTGGAGGACATCACCGAGCGGGCGGACGTGGCCCGCGCGACCTTCTACGCCCACTTCCGGGACAAGGAGGACCTGTTCGCCCGCGTGACGGACGACCTGCTGGCCGGGCTCGCCGAGCGGCTGGCCCCGGCCATGGCCGACAGCGCGGTCGGCTTCACGGGCAAGCCGGTCCTGGAGATGCTGCGGCACGCGCGCGAGGAGCGCGACCTGTACCGGATCGTGCTGCGCGGCGAGGGCGACGGAAAGCCGCTCCAGATGTTCGCCGACGCCTGCGCGCGCGTCACCGCCGAGGAGTTCCGCGCCCGCGCGGAGCGCAACGCCGTGGAGCCGCGCATCGACCCCGAGCTGCTCGCCCGGGTCTGGGTGGGCGAACAGCTCGGCGTACTGCGCTGGTGGGTGGAGCAGGAGACGCCGTCCCTGCCCGCGGAGGAGGTCGTGCGGATGCTGCTCGACCTGGCGATGCGCGGACGCTACTGGGCCAGCGGCTTCGAGCCGTCCGCCTGAGGGGCGTTTGCCCGGGGGCCCTCTGCCGGGACGGCCGGGCCCAGCCGTCGCGCGTCCCGTTCCGGTCGGATGGCGGCCAGCGCGAGAAGCCCGCAGACCAGCATGACGGCGGCGGACAGCAGGAAGGCGTGGGTGTAACCGGTGCCGGCGGAGTCCGCCGAGTCCAGCAGGCGCCCGGTCAGATAGGGGGCGACGAGGCCCGGCAGGGTGCCGGTCGCGGCGACGACGCCGAAGACCGCCCCGCGCTGCAGCGGCGGGACCACGGCGGAAGCGGTCATGTAGTGCAGCGGGAAGACGATGGCGTGGCCGCCGAACGCCAGGGCGAGCAGGACGAGATGGGGCGCCGTCCCGTCGACGAAGGGAAAGGTCGCCATGGCCACGGCCGCCAGGATCACCGCGATCCCCTGCGGGGCGCCGGTCGACCACCGGGCGGAACGGCCGCGGCGGCGGAGCCGGTCCACCAGCGGCGGCACCGACAGCAGCAGCACCAGGCTGAACCCGGAGATCGCGCTGATCAGCCCGGCGGCGGCGCCCGGCGTCAGATCGAGCTGCGTGCGCAGGTAGACGGGCAGCCAGGCGTGGCTCAACGCCAGCGCCCAGGAGGCGCCGAACGCCCCGGCGATGCTGCCGAGGACCGTGCCGTTCAGCAACAGGCGCCGGTACGGCAGCCGCTCCCGCGGCGCGGGGGCGAGGGCGCGGGCGCGCTCGCGGCCCCGGTCGCCGTCGCGGTCCGGGTTGCCGCCGCCGTCCCCGTCGCCACCGCCGTTCCGATCCCGATTCCGATCCCGGTCGCGGTCCCGGTCCCGGTCCCGGTCCCGGTCGCGATCTCGCGAAGCGTCGTCGCGGGCGCCCGGTACGCGGTCCTCGCCGTAGGGGCCGTCGTGCCCCACCCTCCACCAGACCAGGCTCCACACCACGCTCGTCACCGCGAGCACCAGG
Organism: Streptomyces sp. KPB2; assembly: GCF_003950055.1. Lineage (NCBI taxonomy): Bacteria > Bacillati > Actinomycetota > Actinomycetes > Kitasatosporales > Streptomycetaceae > Streptomyces > Streptomyces sp. KPB2. The sequence goes on along the minus strand of NZ_CP034353.1, from coordinate 1,982,430 downwards.
AAGGCGGAGCGCCAGCCGAAACCGGTGATCAGCCAGGTCACGACCGGCGCCGCGAACAGCGTGCCCAGCGCGGCACCGCTGATCTGCAGCGCTGACGGGAGGCCGCGCAGATTCGCCGGGAACCACTTGTACAGGGCGTGCATCGACATCGAGGCCGCGGGCCCCTCCGCCGCCCCGAGCAGTACCCGCCCGGCCACCAGCGCCGGCACCGACGCCACGATCAGCACGGGCAGTTGGGCGACCGCCCAGACGACGGCCATCGTGAAGAGCAGGACCCGGCTGGAGACGCGCGCCGAGACGAAGCCGACGATCAGCCCGGAGAGGCTGAACAGCAGGGCGAACGAGCTGGAGATCATCCCGTACGTGCTGTTGCTGATCCCCAGCTCGTCCATGATCGGCACGGCCGCCAGGCCCAGGACGGACTTGTCCGCGTAGTTGATCAGCATGAACGCCACGATCAACGCGGTGATCAGCCAGGCACGTCGGCGGTCGAACACCGGCCGCGGTGGTGCCGTGGCGGCGGGCTCGCGGGGTGGCGCGGGTGTGGACGGTTCGACCATGGGGCTCTCCTGCGGCTCTGGCGGAAGGACTCTGTCCCCCGATGTCGAACAGGTTGTACGTTAGCGGCGTCATTGTTCAAGACCCTGGAGTGGGAGAGTTGTCCATGAACGACACGACGCGGCTCGGTGATCTCCGCTGGACCCGCGGCTACACGGACCCCGCCTGGATCCGCCGCTTCACGTCCGCCGGCCGTGAACTGGCCCCCAGCCGCCGCGTGTGGCGCGGCCCGGAGCCCGCCCGTGAGCTGCCCGAGCGCCCCGCCGATCTGCACGCGCTGGACATCGAACTCGGTGGCACCACCACCAAGCTGGAGGACCTGTTCGCCGCCGCCGAGACGGACGCGTTCCTCGTGCTGCACCGGGGCGCGGTCGTCCACGAGACCTACCGGCACGGCACCGAGGCGCACACCCCGCACTTCAACGCCTCCGCTGCCAAGTCCTACCTCGGTCTGATGGCGGCGACCCTGGCCCACCAGGGACTCCTGGACCGGTCGGCCCCCGTCCACGGCTACGTCCCCGAACTCGCGGGGACCGCCTTCGGCGACGCCACCGTCCAGGACCTGCTGCACATGGGCACCGAGGTCGGCTACGCGGGCCGGCCCTTCGACAAGGCGATGGAGGCCCAGCGCTACCACGCCGTCATCGCCCCGCAGTTGCGGCCGTCCGGCTACAACGGGCCCACCACCATCCGCGAACACCTCCTGACCGCCCGTGCCACCGGGCGACCGGGCACCGGCTTCCGCTACGAGAACGGCAACGTCGAGGCGCTGGCCGAGGTGCTGCGCCGGGTCACGGGACTCACCACCGCCGCACTGCTCGGCGAGATGATCTGGTCGAAGATCGGCGCCGAGGAGGACGCCTACTACATCCTCGACGGCGAGGGCGTAGAGGCGGCCTGCGGCGGTTTCAGCGCCACGGCGCGCGACGTCGCCCGCCTCGGCGAGATGCTGCGCTGCGGCGGCGCCGTCGGCGACCGTCAGGTCGTGCCCGAGGAGGTGGCGACGACGATCACCAGCGGTGTCCCCGACGGGTACCCCCGCCGGGTGCGGTTCCCCGCCGCGCCGCCCGACTCACCGGCCACCCTCTCCTACCACGACCTGTGGTGGATTCCGAACGACCCCTACGGCTCCTACCTGGCCAGCGGCATCCACGGCCAGCGGCTGCTCGTCTCGCCCGGCCTCGACATGGTCGCCGTCCACTTCGGCTCCCAGGTCGTCTCCCCGGCCGTACCGGCCGCTCCGCTCCTCCAGGCCTTCCTGCGGATCGGCGCCTGCCTCTGACCGGCGCCTGCCTCTGACCGACCCGGTCGCTGTCCCCACCCCCTACCCCGGTAGTACCTCCACCTTGGCTCCCGGGTATGACGCCCGGCGCGCGGGCGTCACCGCACTCTGCCTCCCGTCGCCCAGGGACCGCCGTACCACCCGCGGACGGCTCCCACACGGACAAGGAGGCAGAGATGACGACCCGACAGCTGGAGCACCTAGAACACCTAGAGCACCTGGAGCAGCAAGCGCAGCAATCGCAGGAAGCGCACGACACCGGTGAGCCGGCCGGTGCGAGCGCGGCCGGTCGCTCATGACCACGACCACCCTCGCGCCACCGGCCCGCATCGGGAAGGCCGCGGTCGGGGCCCTCGGCCTGCTGGCGCTGTCCGCCGGCGCCCTGGAGTCGGTGGTGTCGCCGACGATCCCGCTTCTGGAACGGGAACTGGACATGAGCCAGTCCGAGGGGGCGCTGCTCAGCATCGTCCTGCTCATCACCGGCGCGCTCGTCACCCCGCTCGCGGGCAAGTTCGGCGACCGCTACGGCGGGAAGAAGGTCCTGATCCGCCTGATGGCCGTGGTCTCGGTCGGCGGCACGGTGTCCGCCCTGGCGCCCAACCTGCCCGTGCTGCTGCTCGGTCAGGTGCTGCAGGGCGCGATGATCGGCGCGCTGCCCCTGTCGTTCATCGTGGTCCGCAAACACCTCCCCGCGGGCGAGTCCAAGGTGGCCATCGGCGTGGTCAGCGGCCTGTTCGTCGGGGGCGGCATGGTCGGCATGCTGTCGGCCGGGCCGGTGGCCGAACAGCTCTCCCGGCACTGGATGTTCGCCCTTCCGACCATCGCGGTCGTCGGGGCCACCCTGCTGGTGAACAGGCTGATGCCGGCCGATCCGCCGGGCCGGGCGGACGGCGCGGGGATCGACTGGCCCGGACTGCTGCTCCTGAGCGGGATGCTGGTCACGCTCATGCTCGTCCTCGCGCTGGCCCCCGAAGCGGCCTCCCAGCCGCTCGTGCTCGTCGCCCTCGTGCTGGTCCTGGCCGCGTTCGTCACCGGCTGGGTGCGGGTGGAGCGGCGTGCCGCCTCGCCCGTGATCGACCTGCGCATGCTGGCCCGGCCCGCGATCTGGAAGGCCTGCGTACTGACCTTCGTGATCTGCCTCGGCACCGCGATGGCGGTCTATCTCGTCCCCCAGCTGCTCGACGAGCGCGGCGACGGCTACGGCTTCGGGGCGAGCGCCACCGAGATCGGCTTCTTCCTGCTGCCCGGCGCCGTCGCCGCGACGGTGGCCGGACCGCTCGGCGGCATGGGGGACCGGCGTTTCGGCTCCCGGGCCGTCGTCACCACCGGCGTCGTCATGATGGCCGTCGCCCTGGTCGCCCTGGCGGCCGTGCACAGCGAGGTCTGGCACCTCGTCGTCGGCAAGGCGCTGATCGCGCTGGCCAACGGGCTGTGCGTCACGGCGATGATGACCAGCACCGCCACCGCCGTCGACCGCAACGACACCGGCATCGCCACCAGCCTGATCCTGGTGAGCCGCGTCCTCGGCTACGCCGTGGGCGGCCAGCTCGGCGGCGCGCTCCTCACCGCCGCCACCCCCTCCGGCTCGGAGGTCGCCGCCGAATCGGCCTACGTCACCGGATTCGTCCTCGCCGGCGTCGTCACCTCGCTGGCCCTGTTCGTCACCCGCACCCTGCGCAAGGGAGTCACCGCATGACCCGCACCACGCCTCGCCCCACGCCCCGTAGCAAGCCCGCGCCCACGGCCCTCGTCTCCGGGGCCAGCATCGCCGGACCCACCCTGGCCCACTGGCTCAACCGCCACGGATACGCCGTCACCGTCGTCGAGAAGGCCCGCACGATCCGCAGCGGCGGCTACCCCATCGACGTACGCGGCCCCGCCCTCGACGTGGTGGAGCGGATGGGGCTCCTGCCGCGACTGCGGGACGCGCACATCGACCTGCGCCGCCTCACCTTCCTCGACGCGGACGGCGGCGAGATCACCTCCCTGCACCCGCACGCCGTCACCGGCGGTGCCACGGGGCGGGACCTGGAGGTGCGGCGCGGAGACCTGACCGACGCGCTGTACACGGCGGTCCGGGACGACGTGGAGTTCCTGTTCGACGACTCCGTCGCCACCCTCGACCAGTCCGGGCACGGCGTCGACGTCACCTTCCGCGGCGGCGGCAGCCGTACCTTCGACCTGGTCTTCGGAGCGGACGGCATGCACTCGCGCACCAGGGAGCTGGTGTTCGGCCCCGAGGAGCGGTTCCACCGGTACCTCGGCCACTGCTTCGCCGTGTTCACCATGCCCAACAGCCTGGGCCTCTCCCACGAGACGGTCATGTGGAACACTCCGGGCAGGACCGCCGCGCTCTACGCCGTCGGGGACGACGACGAGGTGCACGCCTTCCTCGACTTCGCCCGCCCCCACCCGCCTTACGACGCCTTTGGCGACCCGCGGGCCCAACGGGAGCTGGTCGCCGAGGTGTTCGCCAACGCCGGATGGAAGGTCCCGGACATCCTGGCGGCCCTGGACGACGCGGACGACCTGTTCTTCGACGCGGTGAGCCAGATCCGCATGCCCCGCTGGTCCAGCGGCCGGGTGGCGCTGGTGGGCGACGCCGCGCACGCGCCCTCGTTCCTCACCGGCCAGGGCACCAGCCTCGCCCTCATCGGCGCGTACCGCCTCGCCGGTGCCCTGGCCGACGCGGACCACACGGCGGGCTTCGCCGCGTACGAGCGCGGGGCGCGCGACCTCGTGACCCGCACTCAGGACCGGGTCGGCGCGGGCGGCGGCACCCTGTTCCCGACCACGGCCGAGGCCCTGGAGCAGCGCAACGAACGGCTGCGCGCGCTCAGCGGTCGATGAGCCGCGCCCGCGGAGGCCGGGCCGGACGGTGGGTGGCGGAGTGCGAGGTTCCTGAGAATGCGGCCGCGCCGGTGACGGCTATGCCCGTTTCCTCCGCGTAGCGGTCCGGGACGGCTCCCCGGGGCTCTCAGAAACCTCCCAGGAACTCTCCGGGTCCGGCCAGGGAGGGCTGACAGCGTCCGGCTCGGATCTTCTGTGAGCCTCGACCCGACTTGGAGCCCTTTCCGTGGCGACACTCCTCTCCCGGCTCGGCCGGTTCTCCTTCCGGCGGCGCCGGCTGGTCGCGCTGTTGTGGCTGGCCCTGCTCGTGGGGGCGGCGGTGCTGGCCGGGCGCGCGCCCGCCGCACCGCCGAACGACTTCTCCATGCCCGGCACCGAGGCACAACAGGCCTACGACCTGCTGGAGAAGAGCTTTCCCGAACTGAACGCCGACGGGGCCGCCGCCCGGGTCGTCTTCCGCGCCGAGGACGGCAAGGTCACCGATGCCGGGACGCGCGGCGCGATCGAGGACACGGTGCGCGCCCTCGGGGAGGGACCGCAGGTCGTACGGGTCACGGACCCCTTCGCCACCCGGTCCGTGAGCGAGGACGGCTCCACCGCCTACGCACAGGTCTCCTACGCGGTGTCCGCCGCCGAGCTGGAGGAGGACTCCCGGACCGCGTTGCAGGAGACCGTCGAGCGGGCCGCGTCCCCCGGGCTTTCCGTCGAGGCGGGCGGCAACGCCGTCGGTGCCATGGCGGTCGGGCACTCGTCGGAGGCCGTCGGGCTCGCGGTGGCCGCCGTGGTGCTCGTCGTCACCTTCGGCTCGCTGCTCGCGGCCGGTCTCCCGCTGCTGACCGCGCTGCTCGGCGTCGGCGTCGGCGCACTCGCCATCAAGGTGCTCGCCGCACCGCTGGGCCTGGGCGCCACGACGACCAGTCTCGCGGTGATGATCGGACTGGCCGTGGGCATCGACTACGCCCTGTTCGTCGTCTCGCGCTACCGGGCCGAACTGGCGCGCGGCCGGGACGGTGCCCGGGCGGCGGGGCACGCCGTGGGTACCGCGGGTTCGGCGGTCGTGTTCGCCGGGCTCACCGTGGTCATCGCACTGGCCGGTCTGTCCGTGGTGGGCATCCCGATGCTGACGCAGATGGGACTCGCCGCGGCCGGCACCGTCGTCCTCGCCGTCCTGATCGCCGTCACCCTCGTCCCCGCGCTGCTCGGTTTCTGCGGCCGGCGGATCGGCCCCGCCCGTCCGCGGCGCCGCGCGCGGCGGACCGACCGCGTCGCGCGCCCGGCCATGGGTGTGCGCTGGGCCCGGTTCGTCGTCCGCCGTCCGCTCGCCGTGCTCCTCGGCGGGGCCGCGCTGCTCGGCGTGATCGCACTGCCCGCCGCGTCCCTGGAGATGGGTTTGCCCGGCGACGACAGCAAGCCCCTCTCCACGACCCAGCGCCGCGCCTACGACCTGATCGCCGACGGTTTCGGGCCGGGCTACAACGGCCCGCTCACCGTGGTCGTCCAGGCCGACGGTGGCGACACGGGTGGCGACAGCGCCGCACGGGCCGCCGAGGAGGTCGCCGGGCGGATCGACGGCCGCGACGACGTCGACGCCGTCGGCCCGCCCCGGCTCAGCGCCTCCGGCGACACCGCCGTACTCAACGTCGTACCGGCCGCGTCGCCCGGCAGCACCGAGACCGCCGGCCTCGTCCACGCGCTGCGCGACCCGGAGCTGGAACGGGCGAGCGAAGCCCGGGTGCTCGTCACCGGCACGACCGCGATGAACGCGGACGTCTCGCAGAAGCTGTCCGACGCGCTCGCGCCGTATCTGGCGCTGGTCGTCGGGCTGGCGTTCCTGCTGCTCATCGCCGTCTTCCGGTCCCTGCTCGTCCCGCTCAAGGCCGCTCTCGGATTCCTGCTGTCGGTGCTGGCCGGGCTCGGCGCGGTGGTCGCGGTCTTCCAGTGGGGCCGGCTGGGCTCCGTGCTCGGGGTGACGGAGCCGGGGCCGATCGTGTCGATCATGCCGATCTTCATGGTCGGCGTCGTCTTCGGCCTGGCCATGGACTACGAGGTGTTCCTGGTGACCCGGATGCGCGAGGCGTACGTCCACGGGCGGTCGCCGAAGGAGTCGGTGGTCAGCGGGTTCGAGCACAGCGCGCGGGTGGTGACCGCCGCCGCCGTGGTCATGGTCTCGGTGTTCGCCGCGTTCCTCGGATCCGAGGAGCAGATCCTCAGGACGATCGGCTTCGGACTCGCCGCCGCCGTCCTCTTCGACGCCTTCGTCGTACGGATGACGCTCGTCCCCGCCGTCCTCGCCCTGCTGGGCCGGAGCGCCTGGCGGCTGCCCCGGTGGCTGGACCGGCTCGTGCCCGACCTCGACAGCGAGGGCGAGCGGCTGGAACGGGGAGCGCACGGGGGCGAGGCCGAGGTCGGCGGTGAAGCCGTCGGGGCCGCCGCGGGCCACTTCTCCGGCAACTGACCTCCCGACCCCACCCCCGTACACAGGAGCCTCCCCATGCCCGCAGCGACTCCCCGGCCCCGTCCGGCCTCCCCGCCGGCCTGGCGGCACGTCCTCGAAGGCGCCCTCGCCGTCGTGGCCGCTCTCGGCACCATGGCCGCCACCGCCTGGGCCGCACTGACCCTCCTGGGTGCCGACGGCGTCGCACCGGTCTCCCGGCTGGTCCCGACACTGGTGAGCACGGCCGTCGGCGGCGGCGTCACCCTGGAGTCGGCCGCCGAGCCCGGCGCCTCCGCGGGCGGCGGAGGAGGGCTCGCCGGGCTGCTCGGCGCGGGCGAGGGCGGTCTGAGCATCGCGTTGGCCGGCCAGGCGGCGCTGACACCCCTGACGCCGACCTTTCTGGGTACGGCCGTGCTGGCGGCCGGGTTCTTCCGGCCGCTGCGCCGCCGGGCCCGGCCCGCCCCGGCGATGCTGTGGGCGCGGTGCGGCGGCGCCCTGGTGACCTCGGCCGTGGCCCTGCCGGTGTGCGCCCTCCTGGCGACGGGCACCGCCCGGCTGCCGCAGAGCGTGAAGGACCGGATGGGCGAACGCGCCGGGTCGGGCGGCGCGGGCGGGTTCGGCGGGTTCGGAGGATTCGGTGGCGGGGGTGGCGGTGGCGGCGGGGGCCTCGCTTCCGGGCTGTCCTCGGTCGGCTTCCGGACCGACGTCGTCGCCACCACCTTCCTCGGCGTCCTGGGAGTGGCCGCCGTCCTCGCGGCCGGCTGCCTCGCCGCCCGCCGGACGACACTGCCGCGGCCCCTCGCGCTGAGCGGGCTCCGGCTGAAGTGGAACGCCGTCCTGTCCGCCCTGACCGGGGCCGGCATCGTCCTGTGCTGCGCCGTCCTGTCCGTCGCGGTCCTCGCCGGTGCCGCCGCGCCGGCCGGCCGGGAGCGGGCCGCCGAGGCCGCCGGTGTGCTGCTGCTCGCCGGCCCCAACCTGATCGCCGCGGTGCTCACCGCCGGAACCGGCACCTCCTGGGAGGCCGCGACGCAGCGGCTGCGGCCCGAGGGCGGCGGGATGCTCGGCATGCTCGGCGGCGGGCAGCAGCAGGGCGGCACGGCGGACGCGGACCGGTCCGTGGACCTCGGCCACTGGGCGGGCGCGGGCGTGCCGCTGTGGGTGATCGGACTGCTGCTCACGCTGCTCCTGCTGCTGCCCGTCGGATACGTCGCCGCCGCCCGCACCCCGGCCCGCACCCCGCGGCAGGACGCCGACTCCCTCCTGGACCGCCACGCCGACACCGCCCTGCGCATGGGCCTCGCGGTCGGCGCCGCGACGTTCGTGCTCCCGTTCCTGGCGCGCGGCTCGCTCCGGATCGGCATCAGCCTCATGGGCCGGGAGATGGGCGGCCTCGGCGCCGGGCTCGACACGAGCCCCCGGCTGTCCGCCCTCACCGCGTTCGTCGTGGCCGCCCTCGCCGGGTACGCCGGAAGCCGCCTGCACGGGCGACGGGCACGGCGCCGCGAAGCCGCGGCGGGGACGGCCGCCGGCCCGCCCGCACCCCGACGTCGCGCCCTCACGTCCGACTCGGCCTCCTGAGCACCGTGTGATCTCCTGGTGCACTCCCGAGAGGACATCCCGGGGACCGGAAGATCCCGAGAAGACATCCCGAGAAGGCGAACCACGACCATGGCGGCACCGACACCCCCCTCGCGCCCCGCAGGCCGCACGGACCACCTGCTGGTCGTGGACGACGAGCCCACCGTCCGGGAACTGCTGCGCACCGCCCTGCGCTACGCCGGGTTCGACGTCGACGCCGCCGCCACCGGCCGGGAGGCCCTCGACCTGGCCGCCCTGCGCACCCCCGATCTCGTGCTGCTCGACGTCATGCTCCCGGACATGGACGGCTTCGAGGTGATCCGCCGCCTGCGCGCCCAGCCCCGTTCCCCGCGCCCGGGCCGGGGCGGCGACGTCCCGGTCCTCTTCGTCACCGCGCGCGAGGACCGCCGGGACCGCCTGCACGGACTGCGCCTGGGCGGCGACGACTACGTCACCAAACCCTTCGACCTGGAGGAACTGATCGCGCGCATCCACGCCGTGCTCCGCCGTACCCGGGGCGAGACACCGGCCCGCCTCACCGTCGGCGACCTGCACCTCGAACCCGACAGCCACCACGTCACCCGGGCCGGCCGGACCGTGCGGCTGTCCCCGACCGAGTTCCGCCTGCTGCACTTCCTGGTCGCCAACGCCGGACGGACCATGACCAAGAGCCAGATCCTGGACAGCGTCTGGGAGTACGACTTCGGCGGCGACCCGAGCATCGTCGACACCTACATCAGCTATCTGCGCCGCAAGGTCGACCCCGCCGACGCCGACGGGCCCAGGCTCATCCACACCGTCCGCGGCGTCGGCTACGTCGTCCGCGAGCCCCGTCCGTGAAGCGGCTCCGTGCGGTGCCGATCACGGCGTGGCCGGGCCGGACGTCGCTGCGCACCCGCCTGCTGTGCCTGTCCGTCGCCCTGGTCGCCGTAGGTCTGCTCGGCACCGGTCTGCTCGTCACCACCGCCCTGCACGGCTACCTCCAGGACCGGGTCGACGACCGGCTCGCCCTGACCGGACAGATCGCCGCCAGACTGAGTCCGCCCGCGTCCGGCACCGAGACCCCGCCGAGCGTGCGTGCCCTCAGCGTGCTCGGCGACACCACGGTGACGTACGTCGACGACGACGGCGGCGCTCGCAGGAGGTTCGACGCCACCACCGAGCCCTCGGGCGGCGGGCCCGACACGCCCCGGCTGGACCGCGCGGCCGTCGTCTCCCACGGCGGCCGGCCCTTCACCGTGCCCGCCCGCGACGGCGAGCACGACTGGCGGGTCGTCGCCCTGACCCAGCCCGCGCAGGTCTTTCCGCCGGAAGCCTCCGGGGCCGGCGGATCCGTGGTCGTGGCCACCTCGATGGAGGAGGTCGACCGCACGATCGCCAAGACCCGGAACCTCTCCCTGACCGCGGGCGTCGCCCTGCTCGTCGTCCTGGGTGTGGCCGGCTGGTTCGCCGTGCGCTCCGGACTGCGGCCCCTCACCCGGATCGAGGAGACCGCGACCGCGATCACCTCCGGCGACTACTCCCACCGCGTCCCGCGACCCGCCGCCGCGCACACCGAGGTGGGACGCCTGACCACCTGCATCAATCAGATGCTCGACCGGATCGACACCGCCTTCCGGGCCCGCACCGAGGCCGAGGCGAGAACCCGGCGCTTCTTCGCCGACGCCAGCCACGAACTGCGTACGCCGCTCGTCGGCATCAAGGGCTACACCGACCTGCACCGCATGGGCGCCACGCCCACCCGCGAGGACGTCGACCGGACCATGACCCGGATCGCGGCCGAGTCCGAACGCCTCACCCGGCTAGTCGAGGAGATGTTCCTCCTCGCCCGCCTCGACGAGGACGCCGTGACCACGGGCAGCGGCCCGGACACCGCCCGGGCACCCGCCCTCGCCCTCGACCTCGCCCCCATGGACCTGCGCACCCTCGCCGCCGACGCCCTGCGCGACGTACGCGCCCTCGACAGCACCCGCCCGGTGACCCTGACCGGACCCGGGGGCGGGAAACCGGTCACCGCCCCCGCCCACGCCGACGAGGCCCGGCTGCGCCAGGTCGTCACCAACCTCATCGGCAACGCCGTCACCCACACCCCTCCCGGCACCCCCCTGCGCATCGGCGTCGGCACCGAGGGCACCGACGCCGTCCTGGAGGTCGCCGACCAGGGCCCCGGCCTCACCGCCACCGAACGCGCCCACGTCTTCGACCGCTTCTACCGCACCGACGACTCCCGTACCCGGGCCACCGGCGGTTCCGGCCTCGGTCTCTCCATCGCGCACGCCCTCGTCACCGCACACGCCGGCCGCATCACCCTCGACACCGCCCCCGGCCAGGGCTGCACGTTCCGCATCCTGCTGCCCCTGCCCGACGATCCGTCCTGTTGACGCATTGGTCCAGACCATCTACGTTATGGGCGCTCAACTCCCTCACGCGCGCAAGGTTCACCTCACCCCTGTACCACCCCACCACCACAGGGAGAGCCATGTACCACAGGCGCAGACCACCACTGACCGGTACGAGATCGCGCATCGTCGCCCTGCTGGCCGCGCTGCTGCTGCCGCTCGGGGCGCTCACCGCGCTCGCGACGCCCGCACAGGCGGCCGGGACGCTGACGGCGACCTTCGGTTCCCAGAGCAACGGGTCCGGGTGGACGGGCAAGTACGTCGTCCACAACAACGGCACGGCCGCCTCCGACGGCTGGACCCTGGAGTTCGACCTGCCGCCCGGCGTGTCCGTGAGCGGGCACCTCTACGGCGAGGCCACCGTCTCCGGCAGCCACGTGACCGTCAAGAACGCCTACTACAACGGCAGGGTCCCGGCCGGCGGCACCACCGAGCCCTACAGCTACCAGTTCTCTGCGACCGGCCCGGTCGGCACCCCGACCGGCTGCACGATCAACGGCGACAAGTGCGACGGCAGCCCCGACATACCGCCGGCCGCTCCCGGCGCGCCGGAGGCGACCGCGGTCACCGCGCACACGGTCGCGCTGAAATGGGCCGCGGCCGAGCCGGGTGACCACCCCGTCACCACCTACGAGGTGCTGGAGGGCACCGAGACGGTCGCCACCACCAGCGGCACCTCAGCGACCGTCACCGGCCTGACCCCCGCGACGAGTTACACCTTCACCGTCCGGGCCACGGACAAGCGCGGCAACGTCGGACCGGCCAGTGCCCCGCTCACCGTCGAGACGGTGGACCCGTCGACCGACCCGACGCCGCCGACCGCGCCGGGCAACGCGCGCTCCACCGGCAAGACCGCCTACAGCGTCGACCTGGCCTGGGACAGGGCCACCGACAACGTGGCCGTTGCCGCGTACGACGTCTACCGCGGCGCCGCCCTCGTGAAGACCGTCGGCGCGGCCACCACGACCGCCACCGTGGACGGCCTCTCCCCGGCCACCGCCTACACCTTCACCGTCAAGGCCCGGGACACCGCCGACAACTCCTCGGCGGCCTCCGCGGCCGTGAAGGTGACCACCGACGACATGGCCGGCGAGGGCAAGCAGCTCAAGGTCGGGTACTTCGTGCAGTGGGGCATCTACGGACGCCAGTACTTCGTGAAGAACCTCGACACCTCCGGCGCCGCCAGGCAGCTCGACGTGATCAACTACGCCTTCGAGAACCTCGACCCGACCAACCTCACCTGCCAGGCGGGCGTCACCAAGGGCACCTCCGGCAATCCGCAGGACCCGGACGAGGGCACCGGCGCCGGTGACGCGGACGCCGACTACGCGCGGCCCATGTCCGCCGCCCAGTCCGTCGACGGGGTCGCCGACGACGGCTGGGGCAAACTGCGTGGCAACCTCAACCAGTTGAAGAAGCTCAAGGCCAAGTACCCGCACCTGAAGGTCGTCGTGTCGCTCGGCGGCTGGACGTACTCGAAGTTCTTCTCGGACGCCGCCGCCACACCGGAGTCCCGGAAGAAGTTCGTCGAGTCCTGCATCGACGTGTGGATCAAGGGCAACCTGCCCGTCTACAACGGCGCCGGCGGTCCCGGCACCGCGGCGGGCATCTTCGACGGCATCGACATCGACTGGGAGTGGCCGGGCTCGGAGGGCCACCCGGGCAACCACTACGGCGCCCAGGACAAGGACAACCTGACCGCCCTGCTCGCCGAGTTCCGGGGGCAGCTCGACGCGCTCGGCGGCGAGCACAAGCTGCTCACCGCCTTCACCCCGGCCGACCCCGCGAAGATCGAGGCAGGCTGGGACCTGACCAAGATCTTCGACTCCCTCGACTACGCCAACGTGCAGGGGTACGACTTCCACGGCTCGGGCAGCGACAACTCCTGGGAGCCCAACCGCACCGGGCACGCCTCCAACCTCTACGCGGACGCGGAGGACCCCTACCCCTTCCACTTCAGCGTCGAGAACGCGATCCAGACGTATCTCGACGCCGGGGTCAACCCGCGCAAGCTGACGGTCGGCTTCCCCTTCTACGGGCGCGGCTGGCAGGGCGTCAGCGAGGGCGGCGTCGCCGGTGAGTGGCAGGACGCGAACGGCGCGGCACCCGGACAGTTCCCCGCGGAGGCCGGGGTCCGCGGCTACAACAACCTGATCAGCAGCTATCCGTCCATGACCGTCCACCACGACGAGGAGTCGGTGTCCACGTTCGGCTACACCGGTCCGGGCGGCCAGTGGTGGTCCTTCGACGACACCTGGTCGATCGGCAAGAAGACCGACTGGGTCAAGTCCAAGGGCCTGCTGGGGGGCTTCGTCTGGGAGATGTCCGGCGACACCCCCGACGGCCGGCTCATGACCGCGCTGGACAACGGACTGGAGTGAGGCGAGGCGCGACCGGCCCTGCCGCCCCTCGCCGGGCGCGACAGGGCCGGTCCGCCCCACAGAACGCCGGGGACGGACGGCCCCACGGGACGCCGGGGCGGTCCGTCGGCCCACGACGCCGGGGCCGGTCCGTCGGCCCGGCCCCGGGCGATGGCGGTGCCGCCCGGTGCGTGCCCGCCGTGCCAGAATAGCCCCCCGCACCCGCGGGCTCTGTCCCCGCCCCGCACCGTCCCGCCCCGAGGTTCCCGTGAGCAAGCCCCTCGCCCGCGAGCCGCAGCGACGCAACGCCCGGTCCAACCGGGCGCGCATCCTGGCCACCGCCCGCCGGGAGCTGGGGCGGAACCCGGACACCACCCTGGAGGAGCTGGCCCGCGCCGCCGGTGTCGTACGGCGTACTCTTTTCGGCCACTTCCCGGGGCGTGCGGCGCTCCTGGAGGCCCTCGCCGAGGAGGCGTCCGAGGCGCTGCGGGACGCGATGGCCGACGCGGTGGGCCCGGACGAACCGGCCGACCGGGCGCTCGCCCACTTCACGCTGCTGATGTGGCCCGTGGGCGACCGCTACCGCATGCTGCTCGCCCTGGCCCGGCACGATCTGGGCGTGGAGCGGGTGTCAGAGATCCTGGCCCCGGCCCGCGCCGAGGTCACCGCCATCCTGGAGCGCGGCCAGCGGGACGAGGTGTTCCCGGCCCACCTGCCGCCCGCCGTACTGAGCGCCGGACTCGAGGCGATGGTCGTCGCGCTCCTCGAACAGGTCAACACCGGCGCCCTGGAGGACGACGGCACCCGGGCCGCCGCCGCCATCCTCATCGCGGCCGGGGTGCCGGAGCGGTCCGCGCGGGCCGTGGTCGAGGACGTGAGCCCGGCGGTGCCCGCGAAGCCCGTTCCGGCCGAGTAGTCCCTCTCGGGCGAGTAGTCCCTCTCGGCCGAGTGGCCCGGCCGAGCAAGTAGCCCGTCCTGGCCGAGCAGGCCACCCTCCCGTTCAGCAGGCGCCTTCCATGCGGTGGGCGCCTTATTTGCACGCCCGTGTGCAACAAACTACTCTGCTCTTGTCTGCACGTCTATGGGCAATTAAGTCGCCCTCGCTCGTTTTCCGGGAGCCCTCATGCCCCTACTGGCCACCACCCCCGTCGAGAAGATGCCCGGGCCCTACGCCCGGCGCTGGTGGGCTCTCCTGGTGCTCTGCCTGAGCCTGCTGATCGTCGTCATGGCCAACACGTCCCTGATCGTGGCCGCCCCGGACATGACCGCCGACCTGGGGCTGAGCAGCAGCGACCTGCAGTGGGTCATCGACGGCTACACCGTCCCCTACGCCGCGCTGATGCTGGTGCTCGGCGCGATCGGCGACAAGTACAGCCGTCGCGGCGCCCTCGTCACCGGTCTGGTGATCTTCGCGGCCGGCTCGGTGATGGGCAGCCTGGTCCACGAGACGGGGCTGGTCGTCGCGGCCCGCGCGATCATGGGCGTCGGTGCCGCCGTCGTCATGCCGGCCACGTTGTCCCTGCTGGTGGCGGTCTTCCCGAAGGGGGAGCGGGCCCGTGCCATCACGGCCTGGACCGCCACCTCCGGACTCGCCATCGCGGTCGGGCCGCTGGTCGCCGGCTGGCTCCTGGAGGACCACGCCTGGGGCTCGACCTTCCTGGTCAACGTCCCCGTCGCGGTCCTCGCCGTCGTCGGCGCGCTGATCCTCGTACCGCCGTCGAAGGCGGCCGGCGCGGGCCGCATCGACTACGTCGGCGGGCTGCTCTCCATCGTCTCCGTCGGCAGCCTGGTCTACGCGACCATCGAGGGCCCGCACTTCGGCTGGGGCGCCGGTCCCGTCGCCGCGGCCGTGGTGGCCGGGGTCGGACTGATCGCCTTCGTGGCCTGGGAGCTGCGCCACCCGCACCCCATGCTGGACGTCCGGCGCTTCCTGCTGCGGCCCTTCAGCGGCTCCATGCTGGCGGTGCTGTTCTTCTTCTTCGGCACCTACGGCGCCATCTACTACGCCACCCAGTTCCTGCAGTTCGTACTCGGCTACGGCGCGCTGGAGACCGGCGTACGGCTGCTGCCGCTGGCCGGTGCCGTGTTCGTCGGCGCGGCGGTGACCGGGCGGCTGACCCCGAAGCTGGGCGTGCGGGCCATGGTCGGCTCCGGCATGGCCATCGGCACCGCCGGTGTCTTCCTGCTCGTCCTGATCGAACAGGGCTCCACCTACGCCGACTTCCTCGCCCCGATGCTGCTGCTCGGTCTCGCCATCGGCCTCAGCGTCTCCCCGGCCACCGACACCATCATGGGCTCCTTCCCGGAGAGCGAACTGGGCGTCGGCGGCGGCGCCAACGACACCGCGCTGGAGCTCGGCGGCTCGCTGGGCATCGCCGTCCTGGGCTCGCTGCTCGGCACCTCCTACCGGGACGAGCTGTCCGGCCTGGTGGGTGACCGGCTCCCGGCCGCCGCCCTCGACACCGCCCAGGACTCGGTGGGCGGGGGACTGGCCGTCGCCGAGCGCCTGGCCACCAACCCGGCCGCCGGACCCGAGCAGGCGCACGCCCTCGCCGACGCCGTGCACAAGGCCTTCGCTCACGGCGTCTCGACGACCAGCCTGGTCGGCGGCATCATCATGGCCGCCGGGACGGCCATCGTCCTCGCCGTCCTGCCCGGCCACCGGCGCGGCGGCCCCGAGGGCGGGGCGGCGGACACGCGGGACGCCGGGACCGCCTCCCGTCCGGAGCCCGCACGGCGCGGGTGAGCACCGCCGGGCGAGGGCGTCAGGCCAGGGCGGCGCAGCCCAGCCAGAACAGGGCGACGACCTTCACGATCTCCAGGGCGACGTAGTACAGATGGGCGCGTGAGCGGTGCTCCGCGGGGTCCTCACCCGCGAGCACCGCGTCGGAGCGGCGGTTCAGCCGCGGGCGTACGACGCCGAGTTGTATCAACAGGACCGCGGCGGCGACGGCGGTGGGCGTCACGACGCCCGCGGACGGGGAGCCGGTGGCGACCGCCGCGATGACGACGACGGCGAGGGCGGCCTCGGCCAGGTTCAGGGCACGGAAGACCCGCCGGCCGATGCCGAGCCCGATCGGGATCGTCACCCCGGGAGCCCGGAACTTCAGCGGTGCCTCCAGGAAGGAGATCGCCAGCACCATGCCGAGCCACAGGAAGGTGCCGGCGCCTGCCACGGCTGCCGAGGTCGAGTCCATCGTCGTCCCGTCTTTCTCCGGACCTGCCGGGTGCGGTGCTGCTTGCGGTGAGTGGAAGGGGTGGGAGAGCCGCCGGTGCCTACGCGGCCCCGGTGGCCGACAGGTGCGCCAGGCAGGCGTCGGGCTCGGCGAACGGCTCCAGCCGGACGGCCGACACGGGGGCCCGCAGCTCGGCCAGGGCGCCCTGCATCAGGCCGAGGTGCAACGGGCAGACGATCGAGCCGTGTTCCTCGGCGAGTTCGAGGAAGGGGCAGTGCCGCAGCCACACCCGGTCGGGCGGGCCGGGGCCGTCGCCCCCGGCCGGCCGGGGATCGAAGCCGAGATCGGCGAGCATGGCGGTCAGCCGGGCGGTCGCCTCCGCGGCCGTCGGCCGCCGCGCGGCCGGCTCCTGCTCGACCAGGTGCTTCCCCCAGTCGCGGCCCGTGTCGACGGCCGCGGCCTCCGCCCCGTCCCCGTCGGCGGCCAGCCGGCTCAGCAGCATCCGGGCCAGCAGCCCGTAGCGCCGCTCCCCGCCGCGGTCCATGCCGCGGTGCGCGACGTAGACCGTACGCGGTCGTCCCCGGCCCGACGGCCGCTCCACCGTCCGTTCGACGTGCCCCTGCGCCATGAGGGCGTCGAGGTGGAAGCGCACGGTGTTGGGGTGCACGTCGAGCGACTCGGCGACCTCGGCGACACCCCGGGGGCCGTCGGCGCCGCGCAGGGCGTCGAGCACCGCCCGGCGGCGCGGGGAGAGGCGCTCCGTTCCCTCGTCCGACGGCATGGTCGCTCCTCCCGGGCCGGTGGCGTCAACGGGTCGATGAGGCGGGATCCCGAATTTCTCCAAAGGGTACATGTAATAATTGCGGGCCAGTGAGCCACCCCGCGGTGCGGGGTGGGAGGGCAGGCCGAGAGGAGCACCCGTCGTGACATCGTCGTCGGAGGTCTACATCGAGGGCACGTCGGACGACCCGGTCGTCCGGGCGCGGGCCGCCGTCCGCGACGCGCACGACCGGCTGCGGGCCGGCCTCGCGACCGCCGTGCGGGGCACCCCGCAGGACGGCGGGCAGCGCGGACCGGTGGAGTTCTGCACCGGCGAGCTGCGCCGCCACCTGGCCGCCACCGAGCAGACGCTCTACGCGGCCGCCTCCGGCGCGGCCGGAACCCGCCTCCTGGTCCGCGCCCTGCGCACCACCGCCGGGGCCCTCGACCGGCGCATCGACGGGCTCGCCGGTGACGGGGACGCCGCGTCGGTCGCGGCGGGCGCACGTGCGGTCGAGGCGATCCTGGACGTCCACCTGACGACCGAGGAGACGGTCCTGCTGCCGGCGCTCGCCGACCTGCCCGGTGCCGACCTGCCCGGTCTCGTCGCGGATCTGACCACCCTGCTCGAAGGGGGCCGGCTGGAGACCCCGTCGGTCGTCGACGTCCGCGAGATCCCCCACGGGCAGCGGCATCCGCGGATCTTCGCCCGGTACGCCCGCCTCGCCCCGGGAGAGGGCTTCGTCCTGGTCAACAACCACGATCCCAAGCCGCTGCGCCGCGAGTTCGAGGCCACCCACCCGGGCACCCACACCTGGGACTACGTCGAATCCGGCCCCGACGTCTGGCGGGTGCGCATCGGCAGGGCCGCCGCCGAGGGCTGACCCCGGGCCTCCGCGCTCCGGTCACTCGGCCAGCGCCGCCAGCTCCTCCGCCGTGCGCGGACCGGTCGCCGAGTCGGGCAACAGCCCCCGCGCCCGCAGCAGTCCGGCCGCCGCGACGCCCCACGGCAACCGCAGCCCGGCCTGGCGCAGCAGATCGGTGCGGGCCAGCGTCGCGGCGGTCGGGCCGGTGCGCACCCCGTCCGGGGTGAGCAGGGCGGCGTCGTCCGACCAGCGCAGGGCGAGGTCGACGTCGTGCGTGGCCATCACCACGGTGGTGCCGCCCGCGCGCAGCCCGTCCAGGGTGGCCAGCAGCCGCTCCTGTCCGTCCGGGTCGAGCCCCGCGGTCGGCTCGTCGAGGATCAGCACCCGGGGCCGCATCGCGACGGCTCCGGCGATCGCGGTCCGCTTGCGCTGCCCGTACGACAGCAGGTGCGTGGGCCGGTCGGCCAGCCCCGCGACGTCCAGCGCGGCGAGCGCCTCCGCCACCCGGGAGCGGACCTCCGCGTCGGGCAGACCGAGGTTCAGCGGCCCGAAGGACACGTCCTGGGCGACCGAGGCCGCGAAGAGCTGGTCGTCCGGGTCCTGCACCACCAACTGCACCGTGGTCCGCAACCGGGTCAGCCCCTTGCGGTCGTACGTCACCGGCTCCCCGCCGACCGTCAACGTCCCCGCACGCGGCCTGAGTCCGCCGCTGAGCAGCCGCATCAGCGTGGTCTTGCCACTGCCGTTGCGGCCGAGCAGCGCCAGCGCCCGTCCCTCCCGCACCGCGAAGTCCAGCCCCGTCAGCACGTCCGGGCCCTCCTCGTACGCGAAGGACGCGCCCCGCAGGGCGACCAAGGCAGGGGCGGGAGCGGCGGCGGGGGCGGAGTCCGGTTCCGGTTCCGGTGACCGCACCGGTTCGTTCACGACAGGGGTCCTTCCAGTACGAGGGTGAGGCAGGCCAGCGCCGCCAGCAGCGCGACGCTCGCCGCCGTGAACGGCACCGAGACCCGCGCCTCGGGCACCAGCACGCGCAGGGTGCCGTCGTAACCGCGCCCGGCGAGCCCCGACTGGAGCCGCGCCGCCCGGTCGAAGGCCCGCACGAACGCGGTGGCGCCCAGCCCGCCGAGCGAACGCCAGGTCGCGGCCCGGGTGGTGTGTCCGAGCCGGGCCGCCTGTGCCTCCCTGATCCGGCGCACGGAGTCCAGCAGCAGGAAACTCATCCGGTACGTCACCAGCGCCACGTCCACGACCGGCGCCGGCACGCCGGCCCGCACCAGCCTCGGCAGCAGGTCGGACATCGGCGTGGTGAACGCGAACAGCAGCACCCCCAGCGAGGCCGCCGAGGTGCGCAGCAGCAGCTCGCCCGCGCGCACCGCACCGCCGTCGGCCGTCGTCAGGAACCCGTCCGGGCCCCCGACCTGCACGAGGAGCGGCAGCGCACCCGTCACGCAGAAGCCCAGCGGCACCCGGTACGCCCGCCACAGCCGGCGCCCCGGCACACCCGCCGGGCCCAGCAGCACCGTCAGCGCCGCCACCAGCACCAGCGCGGCACCCGGCCAGGGCGGCAACGAGATCGCCAGCACGGTCAGGCCGAGACCGAGCACGGCCTTGTCCACGGGATGGCGGCGGCGCCAGCGACTGCCGTGCGCCGCCGCGTCGATCGGCAGCACTCAGTCCCCTTCGGGGGTGTCCCGCGACACCGACGTGGCCTCGGCGGCCGCCATCGCCCGCTGCTCGCCCTGCCGCCGGCCCCGGCGCAGCCCGAAGTAGTACGCCAGCACGCCCGCGCCGAGCGCGGCCTGCAGCGCGAACAGCGCCGACTCGACCTCCCCGGACGGCGGTTCGTACAGCGGGGAGAACCACGGCTCGTAGTCCGGCTCGATCTCCGTGATGGCCGTCTCCGCCTCCGCGTCGGCCCCGGCGAACGGCTCCTCCTTGTGGTCGCCCAGCCCCAGCACCAGCGGCAGCACCGCCAGCGCGGCCACGGCGAGCAGCAGTAGGGTGTTGATCTTCGCGTTGCGGCTCATCGGGCCACCGCCTCCCGCTTCCGCTCGCCGGACCGGGTCAGCAGCACGCCCAGCCGGGTCAGTTCGCCCTTGCTGGACTGCACGAGCAGCCGCATCACGATCACCGTGAGCAGGCCCTCGCTCACCGCCAACGGGATCTGCGTGACGGCGAAGATGGACCCGAACTTGCCGAGCGCGCCCAGGAACCCGCTGCTCGGGTCGGGGAAGGCCAGCGCCAGCTGCACGCTGGTCACGCAGTACGTGGACAGGTCGGCGACGAACGCGCCGAAGAACACGGTGACCATCAGCGGCACGTCCCAGCGGCGCAGCAGCCGGTAGACGCCGTACCCGGCCCAGGGGCCGACGATCGCCATCGAGAAGACGTTGGCGCCGAGCGTGGTCAGCCCGCCGTGGGCGAGCAGCAGTGCCTGGAAGAGCAGGGTGATGGTGCCCAGGACCGCCATGATCGGCGGCCGGAACAGGATCGCGCCCAGACCGGTGCCGGTTGGGTGCGAGCAACTCCCGGTGACGGACGGCAGTTTCAGGGCCGACAGGACGAACGTGAAGGCTCCGGAGGCGCCGAGGAGCAGCGTGCTCTCCGGGTGCTCCCTGACCTCACGGGTGAGTGACCGGACTCCGTGGACGACGAACGGCGCGGACGCGACACCCCAGGCGATCGCGTGCGCCGGTGGCAGAAAGCCCTCGGCTATGTGCATGGCTCAGCAGACCCTCTCCAGCACCTCGTGGATGGACGACGCGCCTTGGCCGGTCTCCTGGCTTACGGGTACCACCGCCCGTGCTCCGCCTTCCCGGATCGCAAGCGATCCAGTGGCTGCCCGCGAGGGCCGGAGCCGGACTTCCCGATTCACAGTGGCGAGGGCCGCACCGGCATCACACCGGATTTCCCGTTCACCAAGGCGTGGCGACAGTAGTGCTCCCACGGGGGTGGGCACAAGCGGGCCTCGGGCCGGACGGACACCCCGCCGATACGCCCCACAGGCCTCAGGGCTGCGGAAACGCCCGGCCCCGCCGCTCGGACATCAGCCGCCTCTCGTCCTCGCCCATCGTGGCGAAGATCTCCGCGCGCCTGTGGTGCAGGGCACGCACCTCCTCCTCGCCGAGCGACTCGGCCCAGCGGCGGCGCGCCTCGCCCAGGCGGGCGACCTCTTCCGGCGTCAGGGGGCGTTCCACGGCGGTCATCTCCTCGATCACGTCCAGATAGGCCTCGGTCGAGCCGTCGGCGGCGGCGTCCAGCGCGCTCAGCGCGCCGAGCAGCCTCAGCCGCAGCCCGGCGGTCTGCCGCAGCCGCTCCTCGACGACGTCGAGCTGGCGCCGGATCAGTTCCGTCGGATCGTGGTCCGGCTCGGCGTCCAGCACCGCGCGGATCTGCGCCAGGGGGAGCCCGAAGCTGCGCAGCGCCAGGACCCGGTGCAGGCGCCGGACGTCGTCGGCGTCGTAGCAGCGGTGGCCGCCCTCACTGCGGGCGGACGGGGTGAGCAGCCCGAGCCGGTCGTAGTAGCGCAGGGCGCGGATACTCAGCCCGGTCTCCCGTGCGAGTTCGCCGATGCGCCGGGTGGCGCCGGTCGTCTGTGTCATGGGGTTCCTCCGGGCTCCTCCCTGCGGGTGCGGCCGAGGCCGAGGCTAGGGGGTGACGCGGCGGCAGCTTCAAGGCCCGCCTCAGCGCGAGCGGCCCCGCTCGGGCCGTCGGACCACCATGTCCCGCATCCGGGTGGTCAGCGCGGTCGCGGCGGCCGTGAGGAAGACGAAGCTGTACGTGATCTGAAGGACGGTCACGACCCGCGCGGCCTGGCCCCGCGGCGTGATGTCGCCGTACCCGACGGTGGCCAGCGTCACCACGGTGAAGTACAGGGCGTCGATCTTGGTGTGCAGCCCGCTGAACTCGCCCGGCGACTTGGCCAGGGCGTAGTACGAGGCCGAGAAGACGTGCACGGACAGGACGATCAGCAGGGAGATGACCACGCCGGGCCGGCTGTCCGGACGGTTGAGGAGCACGTGCCGGATCTGCCGGAGCAGCAGCACGGCCACGACGGTCAGCAGGACGGCGAACAGCACCCAGCTCAGCACGGGGCGCTGCGGGCCCAGGTGGTCGAGGGGGAGCAGGAAGTAGGCGACGACCACGGCGGCCGCGATCCCGACCCGCACGAGCCAGGGCCTCACGGCGTCCCAGCCGGTACGGCGGTGGGCGCCCCGGCCGGCCGTTCCGTCCGCGGGGGCCGCCGGGGCCGTGGGGTCCCTCCGGTCCGCGGGGTCCTTCCGGTCCGCGGGGTCCGTGGGGTCGGGGTCTTCGGGGCCCGTCGCGCCGGTCACCGTTCCGCCGCTCCCGTCGTCGGCGCTCCGCCCGGCGTCCTGCCCGCCCCCGGCCCGTCCCGGCGCACCAGCTGGGCGACGACGAAGGCGACGACCGAGGCCATGACGATCAGCGGCATCTGGTCGTGGGCGTCCCGCCCCATCAGCAGCGCCGCCAGGACCGCGCTGGCCAGCGGCAGCCCCGTCACCGCGGCCGCCGCGGCGGAGATGCCGAGGGCGAGGGCCGGGGTCGCGCCGAAGCCGGGCAGTCCGGAACAGGCCAGGGCGGCCGCCGCGCCCAGCAGCACGGACGGGAAGATCGGGCCGCCGCGCAGGGCGCCCAGCGCGATGCCCCAGGCCAGCCCCTTGCACGCGACCAGCGCCACGAGCGCCCCCACGGACCAGGCGTGCGGGTGCGCGGCGAGCTCGGCGAGGGTGGCCTGCCCGGACAGCGCGGCCTCGGCCGGGGAACGGCCCGTGATCAGCGCGTACGCGGCGACACAGACGCCGACCGCGGTGGCGCAGGCGACGGTGCGGGCCGCCGTGCGCTGCCGGGTCCAGGTGACCGTGCGGTGGCCCAGCCCGCGGGCCAGCGTGACCAGTACGGCGATCAGGGCGGCCGTGGGAAGGCCCCACAGGAAGTCGCCCGCGTCCGGACCGGCCTGCGGCGGCAGCTCGGGCAGGGCCAGCGCGCCGATCTTCAGCCCCGTCCACTGCCCGAAGCCGGTGAAGACCAGGGCGCCCGTCGCGCTGGCCAGCAGACAGGGCAGCAGCAGCGCGACCAGCTGCGTCCCGGCGAGCCCCGCCCCCTCGATGAGCAGGACCGCCGCCGCGATCGGGCCGCCGAGGATGGTGGAGATCGCGGCGGTGGAGCCGGCCGTGGCGAGGATCGCGCTCGCCCGCTGGTCCGCGCCGCCGCCCGCCCGCCGCAGCGCCAGCAGGGCGAGCCCGCTGCCGACCGCCATGAGCGGGGCCTCCGGGCCCAGTACGACGCCGAGCGGCAGCGTGGCCAGCGCGGCGAGCACCGCGCCGGGCAGGGCCCGGGGGCCGACGGGCGCGCCGCCCAGGCCGTTCACCGGCAGATGGCCGCCGCCGCCCGGCATCCGGGTCACGATCGGTGCCAGGATCAGCCCGGCCAGGACCAGCGCGGGCAGCGGCCACCACCAGGGCGGGGTGTCGTAACCGGCCGCCTCGGGCAGCGAGGTCCACACCCAGTGCTGCAACTCGTGCTGGAGCCCGACGAAGAAGAAGCAGGCCAGCGCGATGGGAACGCCGAGCAGCACGCACAGCAGCAACAGCCGCCGGTAGCCGGGGCTGAGCAGGGTCTCCCGCAGCGACTGCTCCGCCCGGTCCGGGACGGCGTTCGCCGGCGCGGTCACGGAACCCGTGCGCGCCGCCCGCGCCCGGACAGCGGGCCCCGCCGGGGCAGCGGCCGACTCGTCACACGCCCTCCTTCTTCCGCCCCGGGTCCTCGCGTCACCCGGGGCAGCGGATGGCTTCAGTCAACGCGAGTCCGCGAACGACCGCACGCGCACACCCGTGGGCGGTTCACCCGTCCGGCGGACCCACGTGGCCGGGGAGCGCGGACGCCCGCAGGCTCTAACAGACCTGTCGGTGCCGTCGGCGCCGGTGGGCAGCTGCCCCGTACGGGGGACACAGAAAGGACTCCGCTCATGAGCCAGCACGCCGAACCCTCTCCCGGCCGGCCGTCCCACGAAGGCGACGCCTCCTGGGCCCAGCGCTCGGGCGACCGCGCCAGCGGCTGGGTGACCGGCGGTGTCGTCTTCGCGGGCGTACTGCTGCTGCTGAACGGCGCCCTCGCCGTCCTGCAGGGCATCGCGGCCATCGCCGAGGACGACGTGTACGCCCGTATCGGCACCTACGTCTACGAGATGAACCTCACCGGCTGGGGGATCGTCCACGTCGTCCTGGGCGCCCTCGTGTTCATCACCGGGTACGGCCTGCTCAAGGACATGGCCTGGGCGCGGATGGCGGGCATCGTCCTGGCCTCGCTGAGCCTGATCGCCCAGTTCCTGTTCCTGCCGTACTCGCCCGTCTGGTCCGTGATCATGATGGCGATCGACGTGTTCGTGATCTGGGCCCTGGCCCGGCGCCAGGAGAGCTCCTCCCGCGTCTGAGCCCCCGCGCCCCCGGCGGTCACCCCGGGCACGCCGACGGCCCCCCGGCACACGGCGGTCACCCCGCGTCCGCGGCGGTGACCGCCCCCGTGTCCGGGGAGTTCGTCCACGCGGGCTCCCGGACACGGGGCCGAACCACCTGGGCAAGTCGCCCCCCCCGTGCCCGCTCAGTGGCGGCGCAGGCTCCGGGCCAGCACCGCCGCCGCCCCCGCGGTGCCCACCGCGGCCGCCGCCGTGCCCGCGAGGGCCAGGACCCGGGCCCGGCGGCTCGGGACCCCCGGACGGGCGCCCGGCGCCGTGCCGTACGCACTGCCCGGGACCTCGGGGTGGGTCGCAGGGCCGCCCGGCAGGGCCGAGGCCAGCAACTCCGCCAGGTGCACGCCCTCGTGGCCGCCGCTGTCGAACTCGTGGATCTGGGTGCGGCAGCTGAACCCGTCCGCGAGGACGACGGTCGACTCGTCCTCCTCCCGCAGCCGGGGCAGCAGCACCCGCTCCGCGCACGCCTCGCTCACGTCCAGATGTCCGCGCTCGAAGCCGAAGTTGCCGGCCAGCCCGCAGCAGCCGGAGTCCAGCCGTTCCGCGTCCACCCCGGCCCGGCGCAGCAGCTCCCGGTCGGCCTCCCAGCCCAGTACCGCGTGCTGGTGGCAGTGCACCTGGGCCAGCGCACGCGCGGACCGCTCGGGCACCCGCGGCGGTTCGTAGCCGGGGGAGTGCTCGGTGAGCAGCTCCGAGAGCGTCACCGTCTGCTCGGCCAGCCGGCGTACGTCCTGGTCGCCGGGGAACAACTCGGCCGCGTCCGCCCGGAAGACGGCCGTGCAGCTCGGCTCCAGCGCCACGACCAGGCCGCCCGACCGGACGTGACCGGCCAGGGCCCGCACGGTGCGGGTGAGGACCTTCTCCGCCGTGCCGAGCTGTCCCGTGGAGATCCAGGTCAGCCCGCAGCACAGCGCCTCGTCCGGCAACCGCACCCGCCAGCCCGCGTGTTCGAGGACCCGTACCGCCGCCCGGCCGATGTGCGGGTGGAAGTGGTTGGTGAACGTGTCCGGCCACAGCAGCACCGAGCCGCGGTGCCCGTCGCCCTCCGGCTCGTGGTCCGCGAACCACTGCTCGAAGGTCCGCTCCGCGAACAGCGGCACCTCCCGGTCCGCCACCCCCGCCACCAGCACCGCGGCCTTCGACAGCAGCGGGGCGTGCGTGAGCGCGTTGACGACCGGCCCCAGCCGGGTGCGGCCCACCACCTGCGCGAGCGCGGGCAGCCAGCCCATCGACCAGTCCGAGCGCGGCCTGCGCCACGGCCGGCCCGCGTAGTGGTGGGACAGGAACTCCGCCTTGTACGTGGCCATGTCCACGTCCGCCGGACAGTCCTTCTTGCAGCCCTTGCAGGCCAGGCACAGATCGAGGGCGTCCTTGACCGCCTCCGAACGCCAGCCGTCCCGGATCGCCGCGTCGCCGTGCCCGTCGAGCATCTCGAACAGCAGCCGGGCCCGCCCCCGCGTCGAGTGCTCCTCCTCCCGGGTCACCTGGTACGACGGGCACATCACCGTGCCGTCGCTGGTGTGCTGCCGGCACTTCCCGACGCCGACGCAGCGGTTGGCGGCCTGCGAGAACGAACCCCCGTCGTGCGGGAACCCGAAGTGCAGGTCGCGCGGCTCGAACGGGGCCCAGCCGCTGCCCAGGCGCAGATTCTCGTCCAGCCCGTACGGTGCGACGATCTTCCCCGGGTTCATCCGGTCCAGCGGGTCGAAGACGGCCTTGAGCCGCCCGAACGCCTCGACGAGCCGGTCCCCGAACATCCGCGACAGCAGCTCGCCCCGGCTCTGTCCGTCCCCGTGCTCACCGGAGAGGGAGCCGCCGAACTCGACGACCAGATCGGCCGCCCGCTCCATGAACCGCCGGTAGGTCGCCACCCCGTCCGCCGTGTAGAGGTCGAACGGGATGCGGGTGTGCACGCACCCCTGCCCGAAGTGGCCGTACAGGCTCGGACCGGTGTCGCTCAGGTACCCGAACTCCTCGAACAGGGCCCGCAGCCGCCGCAGGTAGTCGCCCAGCCGGTCGGGGGAGACCGCCGAGTCCTCCCAGCCCTCGAAGGTGTCGGGCCTGCCCGGGATGTGCGCGGTGGCACCGAGCCCGGCCTCGCGCACCTGCCACAGGTCCTGCTCGTGCCCCGGGTCGTCCAGGAACGCGCAGTCGGCGTCGTGCTCCGAGCGGTGCACCGCCTCCAGCATCCGGTGCGCCCGCGCGTCGGCCTCCTCGACGGTGTCCCCTCCGAACTGCACCATCAGGTAGGCGTTGCCCTCGGGCATCTCGGCCAGCGCCTTCTCGTTCAGGTGCTTGATCCGCTCGTCGCGGACCAGCCGGGCGTCGACGCCCTCCAGCGCGATCGGCTCATGCGGCAGGATCTCGGGCACCGCGTCGGCGGCCTTGTCGATGCTGTCGAACCCCAGCACCAGCAGGGAGCGTTCCTTCACCACCGGCACCAGTTCCAGCTCCGCCCGCAGGACGGTGACCAGCGTCGACTCGCTGCCCACCAGGAGTCCGGCCACGTCGAAGCCGTACTCGGGCAGCAACGAGTCCAGGTTGTAGCCGGAGACCCGGCGCGGGATGTCCGGGAAGCGGCGGCGGACCTCGTCCCCGTAGGTGTCGCGCAGCGCGCGCAGCCGGCGGTACACGGTGGCCCGGAGATCGCCCTGCCGCTCGATCTCGGCGTACTCCTCGTCGTCGGTCTCCCCGCACCAGAAGCGGGTGCCGTCGTACAGCAGCACCTCCAGGCGGGCGATGTTGTCGACGACCTTGCCGTGCGCCTGCGCCGTGGCGCCGCACGAGTTGTTGCCGATCATGCCGCCGATGGTGCAGTTGGGGTGCGTGGCGGGCTCGGGCCCGTACCGCAGGCCGTAGGGCGCGAGCTGCCGGTTCAGGTCGTCGAGCACGATCCCGGGCTGCACGACGCAGGTGCGGGCGTCGGGGTCCACCGACTCCACCCGCGTGCAGTACTTGGACCAGTCGAGGACCACGCCCGCGTTGGTGCATTGACCGGCCAGGCTCGTGCCGCCGCCGCGCGAGAGCACGGGCGCGCCGAACTCCCGTGCCACGGCCACCGCTTCGGCCCCGGCCTCCGGGGTGCGCGGGACGACCACGCCGATGGGGGTCTGGCGGAAGTTCGACGCGTCCGTGGAGTACGCGGCCCGGCTCCCGGCGTCGAAGCGGATCTCACCGTCCACCCGCTCGCGCAGGGCAGCCCGCAGACCGTCGGTGTCGACCGGCGGCGGTGCCCCGTCCCGCGTGACGGGCTCGGGCAGATCCAGCGCACCCATGGGCACTCCTCCGTGTGGCGGTGTACGACCGCCGGCGCGCCGGCGGCACCCGCCCGGACACGACGGCCGTCGCTGAGTACCCCGCCCGGCGCCGGGCAATCACCGGACACGGAGCGTCGCCAACCGTGTCGCTGTTGGGCCGAACGGGTGACTTGGCGTAAGAATTGGCTGGTGCACGCAATGAAGGCGAGTGGAATCGGGGGGAGCCGGTGAGCAGCCACGACGTCACCGATGAACAGTGGGAAGGGCTCGCCCAGGTCGTTCCCTTGCGCGGACGGGACGCCTGGCCGTCGGCGGTCGGTCACCGGGCGATGCCGGAGGCGGAGACGGAGCGGCGCCGCCGGTTCGTCGTGCTGCGGGTCAATGTGTTCGCGGACGCCCGCGAGGTCGCCGAGACCCTGATGGCGGGCATCCCGGTCCTCCTGGACCTGACCAGCGCCGAGGGCGAGGTCGCCAAGCGCGTCCTGGACTTCAGTACCGGCGTCGTCTTCGGCCTGGCCAGCGGGATGCACCGGGTCGACCGCAACGTCTTTCTGCTGACCCCGGCGGGGACCGAGGTGAACGGGCTGATGGAGGGCGCGGTGGGGGTCCCCGGGATGTGACGGCCCCGGGTCCCGGGGGAGTGAGGGGCGCCCCGGTTCCGACCGGCCGGTCCCCCGATCGTAGGAAAGCCGTCCGGGCAAAACGGTTCGCCGTCCGGCGGAGTCCTACGGTCCGCATATGGCAGCGTCAACGTCACCCGCGTCCTCCCCGTCACCGGAATCGCCCGGATTACCCCGGTCCGCCGCGTCGCCGGCGTCCTCCGGCCCACCCGGGGCCTCCCCGGCACCGGCGTCCTCGGGATCACCCGGGTCCGCCGCGTCGCCGGCGTCCGTCGTGGCGCTTCCCGGCAGGCCCCGCGTCACCCAGTTGAGGCTGGCCGCCTTCGCCGGGCACCGGCGCGCCGTGCTGCGGCTCGGGCCGCTCACCCTGCTGGCCGGGCCCAGCGGCAGCGGCAAGACCAGTGCGCTCCGCGCCTACGACGCCCTGGCCCGGCTCGGCGGCGGCGCGGAACTGGGCGCGGTGTTCCCGGACCCCGGTGCCTGCGTGCCCGAGCGGGCCCGGCCCGACGCCCAGCGCCGCCGGGGCTTCCGCATCGGCTGCACGGCCGACGGGGCCGAGGGACCGGTGCACCTGGACGTCGCCGTGCAGGCCGAGCCCGAGCTGCGCATCGTGGGGGAGCGGTTGTCGGCGGACGGCGTCGTGCTCCTCGAGACGGCCCTGCGCGACCCGGGCCGCCGTGCCGTGCAGGCGGCCTGGCACACCGCCGGGTCGGCGCCCGTGACCCGCGCACCCCTGCCGGACGACCGGCTCGGCACCCCGCTGCTGCCGCTGCGGGTGGCCGGCAAGACGGACGGGCAGCGCAGGGTGCTGGCGGCGGCCGAGCAGATGGTGGTCGCGCTGCGCTCCGTCTTCGCCTGCGATCCGCGGCCGGGCCGGATGCGCGAGCCCGTGCCCACCGGCTCGGGGCGCCTGCTCGGCGGCTGCGACAACCTCGCCGACGTCCTGTGGCGCACCCGCGCCGAGTGCGGCCGACGGCACGCGCAGTTCGTCGCGGCGGTACGCACCGGATGCGCGGGCCCCGTCGCCGACGTCCTGGCCGAACCGGACGTCGGCGGCGTGGTCCGCGCGCTGATCGACCGGGGCGACGGCACCCGCACCGGCCTCGCCCGCCTCGGCTACGGCGAACTGCGCTACCTCGCCCTCGCGCTCGTGCTGTTCACCGGCCCCGGTGTACTGGAGGTCGACCCGGCCGGCGAGGTGCCCGCCGCCCTGCAGACGCTCACCGTCCTCGCCGACGGCTTCGACCGCGGGCTGGACGTGGACCAGCGCGCCGAACTGCTGCGGCTGGCCGCCCGGATGTGCGACCGGGGGCACATCCGCTTCGTCGGAGCGGTCGCCGACGCCTCGTGGGCGGCGGGGGCGGTCGGGGCGGTCGGTGGCGCGGGGGCGGCGGGAGGGGACGGCGGGCCGGGCGGCGTCACGGTGGTACACCTGGAGCCGTGACCGATCATCCCCGTGACCTTCCGGCCCTGCGGCGCAGGCTGGCCGAGTTCGCCGCCGCCCGCGACTGGCAGCCGTACCACACCCCCAAGAACCTGGCCGCGGCCCTCAGTGTGGAGGCCTCCGAACTCCTGGAGATCTTCCAGTGGTTGACGCCTGAGCAGTCGGCCCGCGTGATGACCGACCCGGACACCGCCCACCGGGTCCGGGACGAGGTCGCCGACGTCCTCGCGTACCTCCTCCAGTTCTGCGAGGTGCTCGGCGTCGACCCGCTGGCCGCGCTGGAGGCGAAGATCGAGCGGAACGAGTCCCGGTTCCCCGTGCCCGGCGCACCCCCCGAGGCGAGGGAACCGGAAGGCTGAACGGGAGGCTCGGCCGAGAGTCTCAAGCGGGAGTCTCAACCGGGAGGAGCCAACGACTCCGTTATCACTCTCCGCAGTCGGGATCAGGCCAGAAATCAACATGGTGTCCGAAGATTTCCGCCTTCCTCTAGCTTTTCGCCCCACACACCTTCACTCTGGGTAGTGGACAACGGAGTTCGGGCGGACGCGCCGCGCGCGCGTCGGAACAGACGGGGGCAGCGCATGGACGCTGTGCGGCTCATCGTGACGAGTGGGCGTGCCCTGGCCGCCGGCGGCGAGGTGCCGGAGGTCCTGGCGGAGGTGTGGCAGGTGCAGGCCCTCGCCCAGGCGATCGGCAGCCGGCTGGCGGTGTACGGACCACCGGAACTGCGGGGCGAGGCCATCGGACTGACCGAGCTGGCGGGCCGGGGCTGCGGGGTGCTGGGCACTCCGGTGCTGCCCCCGGGTGAGCTGCGCGCCGCCCAGCTCACCGAACTGGGCGACGCCCGGCAGGCCCTGATGCGCCTGGGCACCCTGCTCGGCGAGACCGGTATCGCCCTCGTGGGCGTCGCCTGCGCCGCCGCCGACGAGGCGACGTACTGGCAGTGCATGGAGGCCATCGACGCGGCCGACGAGTCACGGGACCGGGTCCTGGAGATGCTGCGCAAACTGGCGGACCGCGACGCGCACTTACCGCAGCGGGAGGCCGGCTAGCCCCCGGTGTCCCGCGTTCCGCGCGTCGCGACCGGAGCCTGTGCCCGACACCCGCGCCCAGCAGGCAGGATGGACGACATGGATCTCCGTATCTTCACCGAGCCCCAGCAGGGGGCCACCTACGACACCTTGCTCACCGTGGCCAAGGCCACCGAGGACCTCGGCTTCGACGCCTTCTTCCGCAGCGATCACTACCTCCGCATGGGCGCCGTGGACGGCCTCCCCGGCCCCACCGACGCCTGGATCACCCTCGCCGGCCTCGCCCGGGAGACCAGGCGCATCCGCCTCGGCACCCTGATGACCGCGGGCACCTTCCGGCTGCCCGGCGTCCTCGCCATCCAGGTCGCCCAGGTCGACCAGATGTCCGGCGGCCGCGTCGAGCTGGGCCTGGGCGCCGGCTGGTTCGAGGAGGAGCACAAGGCGTACGGCATCCCCTTCCCGAAGGAGAAGATCGGCCGCCTGGAGGAGCAGCTGGCGATCGTCACCGGTCTGTGGGCCACCGAGACCGGCAAGACCTTCGACTTCCACGGGAAGTTCTACGACCTCACCGACTCGCCCGCGCTGCCCAAGCCCGCGCAGGCCAAGGTGCCCGTGCTCATCGGCGGCCACGGCGCCACCCGCACCCCGCGGCTGGCCGGCCAGTACGCCGACGAGTTCAACATGCCGTTCGCCTCCATCGAGGACACCGAGCGCCAGTTCGGCCGGGTACGGGCCGCCGCCGAGGCGGCCGGCCGTGCGGCCGACGCCCTCACCTACTCCAACGCCCTCGTCGCCTGCGTCGGCAAGGACGACGCCGAGGTCGCCCGCCGCGCCGCCGTCATCGGCCGCGAGGTCGAGGAGCTGAAGGCCAACGGCCTCGCGGGCTCCCCGGCCGAGGTCGTCGAGAAGATCGGCCGCTACGCCGAGGCCGGCGCCCAGCGGATCTACCTCCAGATCCTCGACCTCGACGACCTGGACCACCTGGAGCTGATCTCCTCCCAGGTCCAGTCGCAGCTCTCCTGAGCCGTCCCCGCCGCACGGCCGAATAACCGAAGGCGCCGGTCACTCGCTCCGTGCGATCGTATGACCGTCGCTTCGCCGGAGCCCTCGGGGTACCGCCCCGGGGGCTCCCGCGCGTACGGCGTCAGCAGTCGTCCGTCGCACCGTCTACCCGGCCGGAGAGGCCCATGTTCCTGACCGTCACCACCACCGGCACCCCCGAGCACCCCGCGACCGACCTCGGTTTCCTGCTGCACAAGCATCCCGGGAAGGCGCAGGCGTTCTCCACTTCCTTCGGCACGGCCCACGTGCTCTACCCCGAGGCGGAGGAACAGCGCTGCACGGCGGCGCTGCTGCTGGAGGTCGATCCGGTGGCGCTGGTCAGGCGCGGCAAGGGCAAGGGCCGCGGCGGCGCCCCCGACGCCGCCCTCGCGCAGTACGTCAACGACCGCCCGTACGCGGCCTCGTCGCTGCTCGCCGTCGCGCTGAGCAACGTCTTCTCCAGCGCCATGCGCGGCGTGTGCAAGGCCCGCCCCGAGCGCGCCGCCCGGCCGCTCCCGCTGCGCGTCGAGATCCCGGCACTGCCCGCCCGCGGCGGTCCCGACCTGGTACGGCGCCTGTTCGAGCCGCTCGGCTGGGCGGTCGCCGTCGAGGCGGTCCCCCTGGACACCGAGTTCCCCGAGTGGGGCGACTCGCGCTACGTCCGGCTCGTGCTGGAGTCCGAGACCCGCACCCTCTCCGACGCCCTGCGCCACCTGTACGTCCTCCTGCCCGTGCTCGACGACGCCAAGCACTACTGGGTCGCCCCGGACGAGGTCGACAAGCTGCTGCGGGCCGGCGAGGGCTGGCTGCCCGGCCACCCCGAGCAGAAGCTCATCACCAGCCGCTACCTGTCCCGCCGCTGGTCCCTGACCCGCGAGGCCATGGACCGGCTGGAGCTGATCCGGCTGGCCGAGACCGACGACAGCCAGGTCGAGGAGATCGACAACGCCGTCGAGGCGGAGGCCGAGCAGGAGGCCAAGTCCACCCCGCTCGCCGTACAGCGCCGCGAGGCGATCCTCACCGCGCTGCGCGACCACGCCGCCGCCCGCGTCCTCGACCTCGGCTGCGGCGAGGGGCACCTGGTGCGCGAGCTGCTCAAGGAGCCGCGGTTCACCGAGATCGTCGGCGTGGACGTGTCGGTGCGCGCGCTCACCATCGCCTCCCGGCGGCTCAAGCTGGACCGCATGGGCGAGCGGCAGGCCGCACGCGTCAACCTCTTCCAGGGCTCCCTCGCCTACACGGACAAGCGCCTGAAGGGGTACGACGCCGCCGTGCTGAGCGAGGTGATCGAGCACCTCGACCTGCCCAGGCTGCCCGCCCTGGAGTACGCCGTCTTCGGCGCGGCCCGTCCCCGCGCCGTCGTCGTCACCACCCCCAACGTCGAGTACAACGTGCGCTGGGAGACCCTGCCCGCCGGTCACGTCCGCCACCGCGACCACCGCTTCGAGTGGACCCGCGAGGAGTTCCGCACCTGGGCCCGGACGGTCGCCGAACGGCACGGCTACGACGTGGAGTTCCGCCCGGTCGGACCCGACGACCCCGAGGTGGGCCCGCCCACCCAGCTCGCCCTGTTCACCCTCGACACCCCTACCGACACCGCGACCGAGAAGGAGGCGAAGGCCGCATGAGCACCGCGGACACCACCGACGCCACCCCTGTGCGGGCCCGCGCCCTGCCCGTCACCGACCTCTCCCTCGTCGTGCTGATCGGCGCCTCCGGCTCCGGCAAGTCCATCTTCGCCCGGCGCCACTTCAAGCCGACCGAGGTCATCTCCTCCGACTTCTGCCGGGGCCTGGTCGCCGACGACGAGAACGACCAGAGCGCCAGCCGCGACGCCTTCGACGTCCTGCACTACATCGCCGGCAAGCGGCTCGCCGCGGGCCGCCGCACCGTCGTCGACGCCACCAACGTGCAGCAGGACGCCCGGCGTCAGCTGATCGAGCTGGCCAGGAAGCACGACGTGCTGCCCATCGCCATCGTCCTCGACGTGCCCGAGCAGGTCTGCGCCGAGCGCAACGCCGGCCGCACCGACCGCGCCGACATGCCCCGCCGGGTCGTCCAGCGCCACACCCGCGAACTCCGCCGCTCCCTGCGCCACCTGGAGCGCGAGGGCTTCCGCAAGGTGCACGTGCTGCGCGGCGCGGCGGAGGCGGAGCACGCCACCGTCGTCACCGAGAAGCGGTTCAACGACCTCACCCACCTCACCGGCCCCTTCGACATCGTCGGCGACATCCACGGCTGCGCCGCCGAGCTGGAGACCCTGCTCGCCAAGCTCGGCTATGCCGACGGCGTCCACCCCGACGGCCGCACCGCCGTCTTCGTCGGCGACCTCGTCGACCGCGGCCCGGACAGCCCCGGCGTGCTGCGCCGCGTGATGTCCATGGTCAAGTCGGGCAACGCGCTGTGCGTCCCCGGCAACCACGAGAACAAGTACGGCCGCTTCCTGAAGGGCCGCAAGGTCCAGCACACCCACGGACTCGCAGAGACGATCGAGCAGATGGAGGGGGAGAGCGAGGAGTTCCGCACCGAGGTACGGGAGTTCATCGACGGCCTGGTCAGCCACTACGTCCTCGACGGCGGCCGGCTGGTGGTCTGTCACGCCGGTCTGCCCGAGAAGTACCACGGCCGCACCTCCGGCCGGGTCCGCAGCCACGCCCTGTACGGCGACACCACCGGCGAGACCGACGAGTTCGGCCTGCCGGTGCGCTATCCGTGGGCCGAGGACTACCGGGGCCGCGCGGCCGTCGTCTACGGCCACACCCCGGTCCCGGAGGCCACCTGGCTGAACAACACCATCTGCCTGGACACCGGCGCCGTCTTCGGCGGCAGGCTCACCGCGCTGCGCTGGCCGGAGCGGGAGATCGTCGACGTACCGGCCGAGCGGGTCTGGTACGAGCCGGCCAAGCCGCTGCGCACCGAGGCGCCCGGCGGCCACGACGGCCGCCCGCTGGACCTGGCCGACGTCCAGGGCCGCCGGGTGGTGGAGACCCGGCACGCCGGGCGAATCACCGTGCGCGAGGAGAACGGGGCGGCCGCCCTGGAGGTCATGAGCCGCTTCGCCACCGACCCCCGGCTGCTGCCGTACCTCCCGCCGACCATGGCACCGACCGCCACCTCGGGCGTGGACGGCTACCTGGAGCACCCGAAGGAGGCCTTCGCGCAGTACGCGGCGGACGGCGTCGCCCGGGTGGTGTGCGAGGAGAAGCACATGGGCTCCCGGGCGGTGGTCCTGGTCTGCCGCGACGCGGACGCGGCCCGCGCCCGTTTCGGCGTGGAGGGCCCCACCGGGTCCCTCTACACCCGTACCGGCCG
This sequence comes from Streptomyces sp. KPB2, assembly GCF_003950055.1. Classification (NCBI taxonomy): domain Bacteria; kingdom Bacillati; phylum Actinomycetota; class Actinomycetes; order Kitasatosporales; family Streptomycetaceae; genus Streptomyces; species Streptomyces sp. KPB2. The sequence continues at coordinate 1,946,976 of NZ_CP034353.1, read as the reverse complement.
TCCCTTCTTCGACGACGCGTCCGTCACCGAGGAGATCCTCGGCCGGCTGCGCGAAGCGATCGGCGAGGCCGGCCTGTGGGACGAACTGGCCACCGACTGGCTGCTGCTGGACACCGAGCTGATGCCGTGGTCGCTCAAGGCCGCCGGGCTGCTGCGCTCCCAGTACGCCGCCGTGGGCGCCGCCTCCGGCGCGGTGTTCCCGGGCGTGCTGGCCGCGCTGGAGGGCGCCGCGGCGCGCGGCGTCGAGGTGAAGGACCTTCTCGGCCGTCAGCGCGACCGGTCCGCCGACGCGGCCGCCTTCACCGACGCCTACCGCCGCTACTGCTGGCCCACCGACGGCCTGGACGGCGTCCGGCTGGCCCCGTTCCAGATCCTCGCCGTCCAGGGCCGCAGCCTGGCCGCCCTGCCGCACGACGAGCAGCTCGCCCTCATCGACCGGATCGTCGAGCACGACGGCAGCGGCCTGCTGCGGACCACCCGGCGGCTGTACGTCGACACCGGCGACCCCGAGTCGGTGGCGGCCGGCGTCGACTGGTGGCTGGAGATGACCGGCCGCGGCGGCGAGGGCATGGTGGTCAAGCCGGTCGGTGCCCTCGTGCGCGACGAGAAGGGCCGCCCGGTGCAGCCCGGCATCAAGTGCCGCGGCCGGGAGTACCTGCGGATCATCTACGGCCCCGAGTACACCCGCCCCGACCACCTCGCCCGCCTCCGGAACCGCTTCCTGAACCACAAGCGGTCCCTGGCGATCCGCGAGTACGCCCTCGGCCTGGAGGCCCTGGACCGCCTCGCGGACGGCGAGCCGCTGTGGCGCGTGCACGAGGCGGTGTTCGGGGTGCTGGCCCTGGAGTCGGAGCCGGTGGACCCGCGGCTGTGACCTCCGTGGTCCGGTGAACCGGCCCCGGCGGTGGGGCGGGCGCCGGCCGGTGTCACCCGGCGTACGGCTTCACCGCCGTGGACCGGGCCGACTCCGGCCGGCGTTCGCGCGTGGCGATCCGGGCGTTCAGCCGCAGGAGCGGCTGGGTCAGGAGCGTCGTGGCGAGGGCCATGAAGACGAGGACCGTGTAGAGCGGGGCGCTCAGCAGGCCCGCGTCCAGGCCCGCGTTGAGGGCGATCAGCTCGGTCAGCCCCCGGGTGTTGAGCAGGATGCCGACCGTCCGCGCGTCGTGCCGGTCGAGTCCGCCCAGGCCGGCCGCCACCGTCCCGCTGCCGACCTTCGTGGTGACCGCGAGCAGCGTCACCACCGACAGGGCGGCCCAGCCCGTGCCGGTCATGTTGTTCAGGGCCACGGACTGGCCCGAGAGCACGAAGAAGAACGGCAGCAGCAGCGAGGCCACGGACAGCAGCGGCCGCAGCAGATCGGGGTCGAGCGTGCCGCCCCTCTCCCGCGGGACGACCACACCGGCGAGCAGCGCGCCGAAGATCACGTGCAGACCCAGCGCGTGCGTGACCCACGCCGAGCCGAGCGCGAAACCGATGAGCAACGCCATCCGCAGCGAGGGCTCCAGGCGGGTCCGCCACAACAGCAGGCGCAGCAGCGGCCGGGCCGCGCACGCCATCAGGACGACGTAGCCGACGGTGAGCCCCACCCGCCACGGCCAGTCGAGTCCTCCTCCGGCGCCGCCGCCCGCGTTCAGCAGGGCGCCCGCCAGCACGGTCCAGCAGAGCGCGTCCAGCACCCCGGCGGCGGAGACGGCCAGCACCCCGGGGACCGTGCGGGACAGCCCGTTCTCGCGCACGATGGCCGTCAGCACCGGTACCGCCGTGGTGGCCAGGGCGACCCCGGCGAAGACCACCATGGCGGGTGAGAGGTCCCGGGGCATGCCCAGGTCGTGCAGCGTGCCCCGGAACAGCAGCGCGCAGCCGCTGCCGACGGCCATCGGCACCGCGAAGGAGGCCAGTGCCACGGTCACCGAGCTGCGCGCCCGGACGCCGAGCACCTTCAGGTCCAGTTCGTAGCCCACCGCGAACAGGAACACCACCAGCGAGACCTGCGCGAGACCGGTCAGCGCCGGGCCGATCGCCGCCGGGAACAGGGCCTCGTAGACCGTCGGGGCCGTGCTGCCGAGCAGCGAGGGGCCGAGCGCGATGCCCGTCGCCAACTGACCCACGATGTACGGCTGTCCGAGCCGCCGGGCCAGCCACCCGCCGCTGTGGGCGGCCACCAGGATCAGCGCCGACGCACCCACGAAATGGGTGATCAACACGTCCGGACTCAACGCGTCGGCACTCAACGCATCCGGACTGGAAGCGATACCGGAGTTCAACGGGTCTCCCCCCTGACGCGCGGCCGGGCGCTCCGGCCGTCGCCAGGCCTTACGCGGCACCGGCGGGGGCACCCCGGCGTCGCACGGGGGCACCCGGAGGGCGCACTGTGGTCACGGGCCCGTGAAAGCGGGGGGTGAACTCGCGTCCGAGTGGTCAGGATGGAGACATGGGATTCCAAGTCGACTCCGAAGCCGGGCGGCTCACCCGCGTCATCCTGCACCGGCCGGATCTCGAGCTCAAAAGGCTCACCCCCAGCAACAAGGACGCCCTTCTCTTCGACGACGTGCTGTGGGTGCGCCGGGCGCGCGCCGAGCACGACGGGTTCGCCGACGTGCTCCGCGACCGCGGGGTGGCGGTGCACCTCTTCGGCGACCTGCTCGCCGAGACCCTGGACGTGCCGGCCGCGCGGCGGCTCGTCCTGGACCGGGTCTTCGACGAGAAGGAGTACGGAGTGCTGGCCACGGACCACCTCCGGGCCGCCTTCGAGACCCTGCCCGCCCACGAACTGGCCGAGTGGCTGGTCGGCGGCATGACCAAGCGGGAGTTCCTGGAGGCGCACCCGGAGCCGACCTCCGTGCGCTTCCACGCCATGGAACTGGACGACTTCCTGCTCGGCCCGCTGCCCAACCACCTCTTCACCCGGGACACCTCGGCCTGGATCTACGACGGCGTGTCGATCAACGCCATGCGCTGGCCCGCCCGGCAGCGCGAGACGGTGCACTTCGAGGCGATCTACCGGCACCACCCGCTCTTCCGCGACGAGACCTTCCACCTCTGGTCCGAGGGGCAGGCCGACTACCCCTCCACCATCGAGGGCGGCGACGTCCTGGTCATCGGCAACGGCGCCGTGCTCATCGGCATGAGCGAGCGCACCACGCCCCAGGCCGTCGAGATGCTCGCCCACAAGCTGTTCGCCGCCGGGTCGGCCCGGACCATCGTGGCCCTCGACATGCCGAAGCGGCGTGCCTTCATGCACCTGGACACGGTGATGACGATGGTCGACGGCGACACCTTCACCCAGTACGCCGGGCTCGGCATGCTCCGCTCGTACACCATCGAGCCGGGCGCCGGGGAGAAGGACCTGAAGGTCACCGACCACCCGCCGGAGCACATGCACCGCGCGATGGCCGCCGCCCTCGGGCTCGGCGAGATCCGGGTCCTCACCGCCACCCAGGACGTCCACGCCGCCGAGCGCGAGCAGTGGGACGACGGCTGCAACGTCCTGGCCGTCGAACCGGGCGTCGTCGTCGCCTACGAACGCAACGCCACCACAAACACCCACCTGCGCAAACAGGGCATCGAGGTGATCGAGATCCCGGGCAGCGAACTGGGCCGGGGCCGGGGCGGGCCGCGCTGCATGAGCTGCCCGGTGGAGCGGGCGGCCGTCTAGAGGGGCGGGAAGGGGGCTTCTGTATATAAATTCAGAACTTCGTATAGACTTCCAGAAGTCAGTCCCCGACCCCGCACCTCTGGAGTGCCCCCATGGCGACAGTCCCGACCGCCCTCGCCGGCCGCCACTTCCTCAAGGAGCTCGATGTCACCGAGGAGGAGTTCCGCGGCCTGGTCGAGCTGGCCGCGGAGCTGAAGGCCGCCAAGCGGGCCGGGACCGAGACGCGGTACCTCACCGGCAAGAACATCGCGCTGATCTTCGAGAAGACCTCGACCCGCACCCGCTGCGCGTTCGAGGTCGCCGCCGCCGACCAGGGTGCCTCGACCACGTACCTGGACCCGGCCGGCTCGCAGATCGGCCACAAGGAGTCCGTGAAGGACACCGCGCGCGTGCTGGGGCGGATGTTCGACGGCATCGAGTACCGCGGCGACAGCCAGGCCAAGGTCGAGGAGCTGGCGGCCTTCGCCGGCGTCCCCGTCTACAACGGCCTGACCGACGACTGGCACCCCACCCAGATGCTCGCCGACGTCCTCACCATGACCGAGCACAGCGACCGCCCCCTGCGGGAGATCACCTTCGCCTACCTCGGCGACGCCCGCTTCAACATGGGCAACTCCTACCTGGTCACCGGCGCCCTGCTCGGCATGGACGTGCGCATCGTCGCCCCGAAGTCCTACTGGCCCGCCCAGGAGGTCGTCGACCGGGCGAACGCGCTCGCCGAGACCAGCGGGGCGCGCATCACCCTCACCGAGACCGTGGCCGACGGGGTGCGCGGCGCCGACTTCGTCGTCACCGACGTCTGGGTCTCCATGGGCGAGCCCAAGGAGGTCTGGGCCGAGCGGATCAAGGCCCTCGCGCCCTACGCCGTGACCATGGACGTCCTGCGCGCCACCGGCAACCCGGACGTCAAATTCCTGCACTGCCTGCCCGCCTTCCACGACCTGGGCACCAAGGTCGGCCAGGAGATCTTCGCGGCCCACGGGCTCGACTCCCTGGAGGTCACCGACGAGGTCTTCGAGTCCGAGCACTCCGTCGTCTTCGACGAGGCGGAGAACCGGCTGCACACCATCAAGGCCGTCCTCGTGGCCACCCTCGCCTGACGTCTTCTTCACAGCCCGCCCGACCAGGACCTATGCTGACCGGCGGTTCCGGAGCCACCCCTTCCGGTGCCGCCGGCCGCGACCACCGTCGCGCCCCCCGCACCACCAGAAACGAGCACCACCCGCAATGCCCGCTTCCCGCGTCAAGTCCCCCCACCTGCTGGTCGCCGAATCCGGCGCCGACCGCGAAGGCCACGGCCTCAAGCGCACGATGGGCCTGTTCCAGCTCGTCTGCTTCGGCGTCGGCGCGATCGTCGGCACCGGCATCTTCGTCGGCCTGTCCGACTCCGTGGCCGAGGCCGGCCCGGCCGTCGTCGTCTCCTTCGTCCTGGCCGCGATCACCTGCGTGTTCACCGCGTTCTCCTTCGCCGAGCTGGGCGGCGCGATCCCGGTCTCCGGCTCCTCGTACTCCTTCGCCTACGCCGGACTCGGCGAGCGCACCGCCTTCCTCGTCGGCTGGTGCCTGCTCCTGGAGTACGGCGTGTCGGTCTCGGCGGTCGCGGTCGGCTGGAGCCAGTACGTCAACGAACTGCTCGACAGCGTCCTCGGCGTCCAGCTCCCGCACGCCCTGTCCGCGGGCCCCGGCGACGGCGGCGCCGTCAACCTGCCGGCGGTGATCGTCATCGCCCTGGCCTGCGTGCTGCTGGTGCGCGGGGTGCGGGAGAGCGCCCGCGCCACGGCCGCCATGGCCGTCCTCAAGCTGGCCGTCCTCGTCGCCTTCTGCGCCATCGGCTTCTACGCCTTCAAGGACGGCAACCTCACCCCGTTCTCCCCGGCCGGCCTCGGCGGCATCGGCGCCGGCACCACGGCCGCCTTCTTCTCGTACATCGGCTTCGACGCGATCACCACGGCCGGCGAGGAGGCCAAGAACCCCCGCCGGGACATCCCCGTCGCGATCCTGGTCTGCATCGGCCTGGTCACGCTGCTGTACTGCGCGGTCGCCGTCGCCGCGATCGGCGCCGTCGGCGGCGACCAGGTCGGCGACCGGCCCGCCGCGCTCTCCTACGTCGTCGACGAGGTCACCGGCTCCGCGATCGGCGGCGGCGTGGTCGCCTTCGGCGCGGTCGTCGCCATCGCCTCGGTGGTGCTCGCCGTGATGTACGGCCAGACCCGCATCCTGATGTCGATGTCCCGGGACGGACTGATCCCCCGGGTCTTCGAGAAGGTCTCCCCGCGCACGTCGACGCCCGTCGCCGGCACCCTGATCGTCGGCGTGGTCTTCGCCCTGCCGGCCGCCTTCGCCCCGCTCGACGCGGTGGTCAACCTGTGCACCATCGGCACCCTCGCCACGATGGCCGCCGTCAACGTCTCGGTGATCACCCTGCGCCGCCGCGAGCCGGGTCTCGCCCGTACCTTCCGGGTCCCGCTGTACCCGGTGACGCCGCTGCTCGGGGTCGGCTTCTGCCTGTACCTGATGTACGAGACGGGCGGCGCCACCTGGCTGCAGTTCGCGGTGTTCCTCGCGGTGGGTCTACTGGTCTACAGCGCCTACGGCCGCCGCCACTCCCGCCTGGCCCGGGCCGCCGTCAGCGCGGACGACGCTGAGCGGGTACCGCAGGAAGCCTGAACCAGACCGCCTTGCCCGCCCCGGTGGGCCGGTGGCCGCAGGACGAGCTGAGGGCGCGGATCAGCAGCAGACCGCGCCCGCCCTCCCGCCACGGGTCGGGCGGCTCCACGTCCGGCCGGGTGAGGTCGGCGGGCGGCGCCGGGTCCGGGTCGTGCACCTCGACCTGGCAGGCGGTCGGCCTCAGCTCCACCACCAGCTCGATCGGGGTCCGGCCCACCGAGGTGTGCTCGACGGCGTTGGCGACCAGCTCCGCCGTGAGCAGCTCCGCGGTGTCCCCGTCGGCCGTGTGCTCCAGCTCGGCCAGGGCGTTGCGCACCAGCGCACGCGCCACCGGCACGGCCGCGGCGGAGTGCGGCAGCGCGATGCGCCAGGAGGCGGGTGCGGGGGAGTGATCGTGCACGGCGGGTCCGTTTCGTGGAGCAGGGGCGTCCTGTCCTGCTTTCAACCTTATGAATGGTACGGCGCCACCCGGCAGAGCCGTTCGACGGGCACCCCTCGGGACCTTCGCCCCTCGACACGGACCCCTCCGACGCCCTTCACGTCGTATCGCGCACTCGTGACGACAGTCACGGATGAGTGATAACTTCGAGTGTCATGAGTCCCTTCACCGGCTCGGCCGCCCCCACCCCCGACTGGCGGCACCTGCGTGTCGAGATCACCGACGGCGTCGCCACCGTCACCCTCGCCCGCCCCGACAAGCTCAACGCGCTCACCTTCGAGGCCTACGCCGACCTGCGCGACCTGCTCGCCGAGCTGTCCCGCCGGCGATCCGTGCGCGCCCTGGTGCTGGCCGGCGAGGGGCGCGGCTTCTGCTCCGGCGGCGACGTGGACGAGATCATCGGCGCCACCCTGTCCATGGACACCGCGACGCTCCTCGACTTCAACCGGATGACGGGCCAGGTGGTGCGGGCGGTACGGGAGTGCCCGTTCCCGGTGATCGCCGCCCTGCACGGCGTCGCCGCGGGCGCGGGCGCCGTCCTCGCCCTGGCCGCCGACTTCCGCGTCGCCGACCCCTCCGCCCGCTTCGCCTTCCTCTTCACCCGCGTCGGCCTCTCCGGCGGCGACATGGGCGCCGCGTACCTGCTGCCCCGCGTGGTCGGCCTCGGTCACGCCACCCGCCTGCTGATGCTCGGCGACGCGGTCCGCGCGCCCGAGGCCGAGCGCATCGGCCTGATCAGCGAACTGACCGAGGAGGGCCGCGCCGACGAGGCCGCCCACGCCCTGGCCCGCCGCCTGGCCGACGGCCCGGCCCTGGCCCACGCCCAGACCAAGGCCCTCCTCACGGCAGAGCTGGACATGCCCCTGGCGGCAGCGATCGAACTGGACGCCTCGACCCAGGCCCTGCTGATGACCGGCGAGGACTACGCAGAGTTCCACGCCGCCTTCACAGAAAAACGCCCCCCGAAATGGCAAGGGAGGTAGGGCAGATGTTGTCAACGCGGGGAAGCACAGCCGACCTAGGGGCGCGGGGCTGTGTCGATCAGCGGCTCCGCCGCGGGGCGCGACCAGCCACAACGAACCCGCAGCCGCCCGCGAAGACAAGCCACCCCCTACGCGCCGCGATCATCGGTGGCGGCCCCGGCGGCCTCTACACCGCCGCCCTCCTCAAACGCCTCGCCCCCGACCGCGAGATCACCGTCTACGAGCGCAACGCCCCCGACGACACCTTCGGCTTCGGCGTGGTCCTCTCCGACGAGACCCTCGGCGGCATCGAACACGCCGACCCCGTCGTCCACGAGGCCCTCAAGGCCCACTTCGTCCGCTGGGACGACATCGACATCGTCCACCGGAACACCCGCCACACCTCCGGAGGACACCGCTTCGCCGCCCTCGGCCGCCGCCGCCTCCTCGAAATCCTGCACGACCGCTGCCGCGACCTCGGCGTGGACCTGCGCTTTCGCACCGAGGCCCCGCCCCCCGACCGGCTCGCCCGGACCCACGACCTCGTCGTCGCCGCCGACGGCGTGCACAGCGCCACCCGCGAGGCGTACCGCGACGTCTTCCGGCCGCGGCTCACGCCCCACCGCTGCCGCTACATCTGGCTCGCCGCCGACTTCGCCTTCGACGCCTTCCGCTTCGAGATCGCCGAGACCGAGCACGGCGTGATGCAGCTCCACGGCTACCCCTACTCACCCGACGCCTCCACCGTCATCGTCGAGATGCGCGAGGAGGTCTGGCGGGCGGCCGGCTTCGACGAACTCGACGAAGCGGAGTCCACCGCCCGCTGCGCCAAGATCTTCACCGAGGCCCTCGGCGGCCGCCCCCTGCGGTCCAACAAGTCCGCGTGGACCACCTTCCGCACGGTCGTCAACGAACGCTGGTCGCACGGCAACGTCGTCCTGCTCGGCGACGCCGCCCACACCGCCCACTTCTCCATCGGCTCCGGCACCAAACTCGCCGTGGAGGACGCCCTCGCGCTCGCCGCCTGTCTGGAGGAGCAGCCCACCCTCCCGCAGGCGCTCGCCGCCTACGAGGAGGAGCGGCGCCCCGTCGTCGCGTCCACGCAGCGGGCGGCCAAGGCCAGCCTGGAGTGGTTCGAGGACCTGGCCCGGTACCTCGGCCAGCCACCGCGCCAGTTCGCCTTCAACCTGCTCACCCGCAGCCGCCGGGTCACCCACGAGAACCTGCGGCTGCGCGACGCCGGCTTCACCGACGCCGTCGAGCGCGAGTTCGGCTGCCCGCCCGGCACGCCGCCGATGTTCACCCCGTTCCGGCTGCGCGGCCTGACCCTGCGCAACCGTGTCGTCGTCTCCGCGATGGACATGTACTCGGCCACCGACGGCGTCCCCGGCGACTTCCACCTGGTCCACTTGGGGGCCAGGGCCCTCGGCGGTGCCGCCCTCGTGATGACCGAAATGGTGTGCGTCAGCCCTGAGGGCCGCATCACCCCCGGCTGCGCGGGCCTCTACACCGGCCGCCAGGGCGAGGCGTGGCGGCGGATCACCGACTTCGTGCACGCCGGCGCACCCGGCACCGCGATCGGCGTGCAGCTCGGCCACAGCGGGCGCAAGGGCTCGACCCGGCTGATGTGGGAGGGCATGGACGAACCGCTGCCCGACGGCAACTGGCCCCTCGTGGCCCCCTCCCCGCTGCCGTACCGGCCGGGCAGCCAGGTCCCGCGCGAGCTGTCGCGGGCCCAACTCGCCGACGTGCGCCAGCAGTTCAGGGCCGCTGCCGAACGGGCCGGCCAGGCCGGTTTCGACCTGCTCGAACTGCACTGCGCCCACGGCTATCTGCTCTCCGGCTTCCTCTCCCCGCTCACCAACCACCGCACCGACGCCTACGGCGGCTCACTGGAGAAGCGGCTGCGTTTCCCGCTGGAGGTCTTCGACGCCGTACGCGAGGTGTGGCCCGGGGAACGGCCCATGACGGTGCGGATCTCCGCCACCGATTGGGCCGAGGGCGGCACGAGCGCCGAGGAGGCGGTGGAGATCGCCCGGGCCTTCGCCGCGCACGGGGCCGACGCCATCGACGTGTCCACGGGCCAGGTCGTGTCCGGTGAACGGCCCGAGTTCGGGCGGTCGTACCAGACGCCGTACGCCGACCGCATCCGGCACGAGGCGGGCGTGCCGGTGATCGCCGTCGGCGCGATCTCCTCCTGGGACGACGTCAACTCGCTGATCCTGGCCGGACGCACCGACCTGTGCGCGCTGGCCCGCCCCCACCTCTACGACCCGCACTGGACGCTGCACGCCGCCGCCGAGCAGGGCTACGACGGGCCGGGCGCCGTCTGGCCGGCGCCGTACCGGGCGGGCAGCCGGCCGCCGCGCACCGGACGCACCGATGCCCCCAAGCCGAGGCTGACGTTGCACGGCCCGCGTCAGGACGTGTAGCCCCAGGCCGCGCACATCGGGCGCAGCCGCTCCGGGACCTCGTCCTCCCGGGGCAGCGCGCGGCCGGGCTGCACGGTGCCGGTGCGGATGTTCTCGCGCCAGTCGCCCAGGCCCCGGACCAGTTCGGCGCTGCTCTTCCTGCCGTAGTTCAGCATGGCCGGCGCGTAGTCGACGTCGAGGTACGCGCACAGGCGGCGCATCTCGCGCTCGGGGTCGTCGGTGATGTCCTCGTAGCGCACGGTGAAGCCGTCGGCGTCGGCCGTGCGGGCCTCCTCGACGGCCGTCATGTAGCGCAGCACGTCCGTGACGGCCGTGTCGTGCGGTCGCTTCACCGGGTCGCTCTCGTGCCAGGAACGGGCGATCGACTCGGGGTGGCGCAGCAGGAAGACGAAGCGCGCGTCGGGCCAGCAGTCCTTGAGGCGCCGGTACATGTACGCGTTGGCCGGGGTCTTCTCGACCACGTGGTCCTTGCCGGACCTGGTGAGTTCGCGGTGCAGGACCCGGTCCCACAGCAGGTGTTCCAGGTCGCCGCGCCGCAGGCCGAGTTCGCTCATCGCTCGCTCGGAGTGCCAGTTGGTGCAGGCGACCTCCAGCCGGCCGATGTGCAGCTCGTGCGGGGCGTGCAGCCGCGGATGGGCGCCCATCATCATGCGCAGCAGGGTGGAACCGGAACGGATGGACGAGATGATGAAGACGGGCCGGCGCAGCAGGCGCTCGGTCGGCAGTTCCCCGGCCGGCGGACATCGGTAGGCGGCGGGCTGCCGCGCCGCGGGCTTGGCAGCGGCGGACTTCTTGCTCTGCTTCCCCTTCGCCGTCTGGGGTGCTCTCCGTACCTGGAGGCCGGTGGTGACGGTGAGGGCCCGGTTCAAGTTGCGCGCGAGACTCATGTCTCCGCACGGTAGGTGGGAAACCTGAGAAGAGGATCTGAGAGGGCTGAGGGTTCGCTGATCCCGTTGAAATGTGACGTGAATCACTGTCCGGAAGGCGGAGTTGGTCCCGTGGCGGGCCCCATGTCCGCATAGCGGGCGCCCGCGTCGCGCAGCCGCTCGTGCAGCGCCCGGAAGACGGCCGCCGAGCGCGTGCCCGGCCAGTCCCCGGGCAGCAGCCGGGCGGGCAGCCCCGGATCCGTGTAGGGCAGGTGCCGCCACGAGTCCAGGGCCAGGAGATAGTCGCGGTAGGCCTCCTCGGGCGGGGTGTCCGCGCGGCGCTCCCAGTCGCGCAGTACGCGCGCGTGCCGGTCGAGGAACGCCTCGTGCTCCTTGGCGATCGCGGCCAGGTCCCACCAGCGGGCCACCGCCTCGGCGGTCGGGGTGAAGCCCAGGTGCTCACCGCGGAAGAAGTCCACGTAGGAGTCCAGGCCCAGGCGGCCCAGGGCGTGCCGGGTCTCCTCGTACAGCCGGGCCGGGGCGATCCACACGCCGGGGGCGGCGGTGCCGAAGCCGAGCCCGGCCAGGCGCGAGCGCAGGACGTGCCGCTTCTGCCGCTCCGACTCGGGCACGGAGAACACGGCGAGCACCCAGCCCTCGTCCTCGCGGGGTGCGGTGGCGTAGACGCGCCGGTCTCCGTCGTCCAGCAGTTCCCGGGCCTCGGCGGAGAGCTCGTAACCGGCCGCGCCCTCGGTCGTACGGGCGGGCAGCAGCAGCCCGCGCCGCTTCAGCCGGGACACGGACGAGCGTACGGAGGGCGCGTCCACCCCGACCGCCGCCAGCAGCCGGATCAGCTCGGCGACGGGCACCGGCCCCGGCGCACAACGGCCGTAGGCGCCGTAGAGCGTGACGATGAGGGACCTCGGGGCGTGCTGCACGTGCTGGTCGGACACGTTGATCATCTTATGTCGTCGGCGTCAGGCCCGGCCGCCCAGGGGATCCGGACGAGCACCGGGAGCGGCGGCGGGACCGGGGCCGGGAGCGTCCAGGAGGCGGTAGCGCTGGAGCTTCCCGGTCGCCGTGCGCGGCAGCGCGTCCAGGAAGACGATCTCCCGCGGACACTTGTACGGCACCAGCTCCGACCGCAGGAAGTCGCGCAACGCGTCCGCGTCCCGCACGGCCCCCTCCCGCAGCACCGCGTGCGCCACGACGACCTGCCCCCGGCGTGGGTCGGGCCGGCCCACCACCGCCGCCTCCACCACGTCCGGATGGCGCAGCAGCGCGTCCTCCACCTCCGGCCCGGCGATGTTGTAGCCGGCGGAGATGATCATGTCGTCGGCGCGGGCCACGTACCGGAAGTACCCGTCGGGTTCGCGGACGTAGGTGTCCCCGGTGACGTTCCAGCCGTCGCGCACGTACTCGCGCTGGCGCGGATCGGCGAGGTAGCGGCACCCGACCGGGCCGCGCACCGCCAGCAGCCCCGGCTCCCCGTCGGGCACCGGCCCGCCCCGCTCGTCCTGCACGCGCGCGTGCCACCCCGGCACCGGAACGCCCGTCGTGCCGGGCCTGATGGCGTCGTCCGCCGCGGACACGAAGATGTGCAGCAGTTCGGTGGCGCCGATGCCGTTGATGATGCGCAGGCCGGTGCGCTCGTGCCAGGCCCGCCAGGTGGCCTCGGGCAGGTTCTCGCCCGCCGAGACGCAGCGCCTGAGGCTGCTCACGTCGTACGCGTCCAGCTCGTCCAGCAGCGTCCGGTACGCCGTCGGCGCGGTGAACAGCACCGACACCCGGTGCTCGGCGATCGCCGGCAACAACTGCTTGGGCCCCGCCTGTTCGAGCAGCAGGGCACTCGCCCCGGCCCGCAGCGGGAAGACCACGAGACCGCCGAGCCCGAAGGTGAAGCCGAGCGGCGGGCTGCCCGCGAAGACGTCGTCCGGGCGCGGCTTCAGCACCTGCGCGGAGAAGGTGTCCGCGATCGCCAGCACATCGCGGTGGAAGTGCATGCAGCCCTTGGGGCGCCCCGTGGTGCCGGAGGTGAACGCGATGAGCGCCACGTCGTCGGCGGCGGTGTCGACGGCCTCGTACGGCGTGCCGGGCACCGCGCCGGACGCCGTACGGGACCGCAGGTCGTCCGGCGCGTCCCCGCCGAAGGCCGTGATGCGCAGGCCGGCGATCTCCGCCTTGGCGAGGTCGTCGACCGCCCGGACGTCGCACAGCGCGTGCCGCACCCGGGCGATGTCGCAGATCGCGCGCAGCTCGTGCGGGCGCTGCTGGGCCAGTACGGTCACCGCCACCGCGCCCGCCTTCAGCACCGCCAGCCAGCAGGCGGCCAGCCAGGGGGTGGTGGGGCCGCGCAGCAGCACCCGGTTGCCCGGGACGACACCGAGGTCGCCGGTCAGCACGTGCGCGATCCGGTCGACGCGCTCCCGCAGCCCGCCGTAGGTCCAGGTGTCCCCGGACGCGGTGCGGAAGGCCGGGCGGTCGCCGGGCGGGCCGGTGAGCAGCTCGGCCGCGCAGTTCAGCCGGGCCGGGTAGCGCAGCTCGGGCAGCTCGAAGAGAAGCTCCGGCCACTGCTCGGGGGGCGGCAGGTGGTCCCGCGCGAAGGTGTCGACGTGGGCGGAGCGGTGCGGGTCCGCGTGGCGCGGATCGGCCATGGCGGTTCGCCCCCTTTGTCGTGGTGGGCTCGCGCAACGAGCGTATCGTGTTGGTGACGACAGTCAACGGGGCGCGATAACCTCGGCCGTGGACCGACGGCACGTCCGGCGGCCCGTCCGGTGGGCCGGAAGCCGGGCGCAGGCAGGGCAGGGGAGCAGGGGAAGGGACGGCCGATGACCGCATTCTCGCTCGAACCGGCACAACTCACCTGGTGCGACGAGCTGCGCGCCCTCGCCGCCGAACGGCTGCGCCCGCTCGCGGAGAAGGGCGAGCCGGGCCGCGTCAACCGCGCCCTGGTCGCCGAGCTCGGCGCCCTCGGCCTGCTGCCCCGCCTGTTCACCTCGGGCGCGCTCGACCTGTGCCTGATGCGCGAGTCCCTCGCCCACGCCTGCACCGAGGCCGAGACCGCCCTCGCCCTCCAGGGCCTCGGCGCCCACCCGGTGCACGCCCACGGCACCGAGGCCCAGCGCGCCCGCTGGCTCCCCCGCGTCAGCGACGGCACCGCGGTGGCCGCCTTCGCCCTCAGCGAGCCCGACGCGGGCTCGGACGCGGCGGCCCTGTCACTGCGGGCGGAACCGGACGCCGGGAGCGGCGCGGGAAGCCCCGGCTGGCGGCTCACCGGCGAGAAGTGCTGGATCTCCAACGCCCCCGAGGCCGACTTCTACACCGTGTTCGCCCGCACCACCCCCGGCGCCGGCGCCCGCGGCGTCACCGCCTTCCTCGTGCCCGCCGACCGCCCCGGCCTCACCGGCACCCCGATCGACATGCTCTCGCCGCACCCCATCGGCGCCCTCGCCTTCGACGCCGTGCCCGTCACCGCGGACGACGTCCTGGGCGAACCGGACCGCGGCTTCCGGGTCGCCATGGACACCCTCAACCTGTTCCGCCCCAGCGTCGGCGCCTTCGCCGTCGGCATGGCCCAGGCCGCCCTGGACGCCGCCCTCGCGCACACCACCGCCCGCGACGCCTTCGGCGGCAAGCTGCGCGACCTGCAGACCGTCTCCCACCAGGTCGCCGAGATGGCCCTGCGCACCGAGGCCGCCCGCCTGATGGTGTACGCGGCGGCGACGGCGTACGACGCGGGCGCGCCGGACGTCCCCCGGCGCGCGGCGATGGCGAAGCTCCTCGCCACCGAGACTGCCCAGTACGTCGTCGACAAGGCAGTCCAGCTGCACGGCGCCCGCGCCCTGCGCCGCGGCCACCTCCTCGAACACCTCTACCGCGAGGTGCGCGCACCCCGCGTCTACGAGGGCGCGAGCGAGGTGCAGCGCGGCATCGTCGCAAAGGAGCTGTACCGGACGTACCGGACGCAGCGGGCTCAGGACACCACCACCGAGGAGGCCGGAGCATGACCGCCGAACGGGTGAACCCGCCCGAACTCTCCCCGCCCACCGGCTTCTCACACGCCGTCGTCGCCACCGGCACCCGCGTCGTCTTCCTGGCCGGCCAGACCGCCCTCGACACCGACGGCAAGGTCACCGGCGACACCCTCTCCGCCCAGTTCGAGCAGGCCCTCACCAATCTCCTCGCCGCCCTGCGCGCCGCCGGCGGCACCCCCGCCGACCTCGCCCGCGTCACCGTCTACGCCACCGACGTCGCCGCCTACCGCACCCACGCCGCCGACCTCGGCCGCACCTGGCGGGAGCTGGCCGGCCGCGACTACCCGGCGATGGCGGTCGTGGAGGTCGTACGACTCTGGGACGAAAGGGCGTTGGTGGAACTCGACGGGTTCGCCGTACTGCCGTAGCGCACCCGCCGCCCCTACCATTCCGGCATGCCGGACATCGAACTGAGCGCGGGAACCATCGAGTACGAGGACACCGGCGGCGACGGCCCGGTCGTCGTCCTCCTCCACGGCCTCGTCCACGACCGGACCGTCTGGCGCAAGGTCATCGCCGACCTGCGCACCGACCACCGGGTGATCGCGCCGACCCTGCCCTACGGCGCCCACCGCCGCCCCATGCGCCGACCGCCCACCCCCGACCTGGTCAACGACCTGATCGCCGAGTTCCTCGACCGCCTCGACCTCACCGACGTCACCCTCGTCGAGAACGACTGCGGACGCACCCAGACGGTGGCCGCCCGGCACCCGCAGCGCCTCGCACGGCTGGCCCTCGTCGCGTGCGAGGCGTTCGACAACTACCCGCCGGGCCTGCCGGGAAAGCTGATCGGAGTCGCCTGCCGGACGCCCGGCGGCGTGTCCGCGCTGGTCCGCACCCTGGGCCTCAAACCGCTGCGCCGCCTGCCCGTCGGCATCGGCGCCCTCACCAAGCGGCCGGTGCCGGACGCGGTCGTCGACGGCTGGCTGCACCCGCTGCGCACCGACCCGGCGATCCGCCGCGACTTCCGCCACTACGGCACACACGTGCGCCGCGACGAACTCCTGGAAGCCGCCCAGGGGTTGCGGAGGTTCGACCGGCCCGCACTCGTCGTCTGGGCGACCGAGGACCTGATGATGCCCCGCGCCCACGGCCGACGCCTGGCCGAACTCCTCCCGCGGGGAAGGCTGGTGGAGGTCGAGGACACCCGGACGCTGATCCCCGAGGACCAGCCCGAGCTGCTCGCCACCCTGCTGCGGGAGTTCGTCGCCGGGAAGCGCTGACCCGCGGAAGCGGTCAGGCGGCCATCGCGAGCGGTCCGCCCGGCAGCCGGTGCGGGGCGACGACCAAGCCGTCGGGCCGCAGTTCGCCGGTGTCGTCGAAGACGAGCGTGCCGTCGCACAGCAGGTTCCACCCCTGCTCCGGGTGGGCGGCGACGACGTGCGCGCGGGCGTCGGTTGCGGGGCAGGAAGGCCGGTGGGTACACATGGCGCACCTCCGTGTCGGGAGACCGTCCCTTCGTCGGGACCGTCGCGTGCACCGACCGTGCGCCCACCGGCGAGTCGCCGCCAAGACCCCGGTGGCAAGCGTGACAACACCCGGACAAGCCGGCGACGGTTCCACGACGGCCGACGCGGACCCGTCACCGAGGAGTGACGCGGACTCGCCACCGAAGGGGTGACGGTCACTCCCGCCCGACCCTCCGCCCGGTACCAGTGGAACCCATCATTCCGACCCACCCGGAGGTTCCCCATGCGCGTACGATCCGCCGCCCTCGCCACGGCCGCCGGCGCCGCCCTGCTCCTGCTCGCCGCCCCCGCCCCCGCGCCCGCCGCCCCGGCCGCCCCCGACGACGCCCGCCTCGTCGCGGAGTCGGTGACCGTCGACCCGATCGGCCGCATCGCCGCCGACGGCAGCGTCACCCTCTCCGGCACCTACCGCTGCACCGGCGGCACCGGCCCGGTCTTCGTCAGCTCCAACGTGAGCCAGGGCGACCAGTCCGTCCGGTACGGCATCGGCGGCACCCGCGCGGTCTGCGACGGACTGGAGCACCGCTGGGTCAACACCGGCACGCCCGACACGGTCGTCCTCGAACCCGGCGCGGCCCACGTCGAAGCCACCCTCATGGAGTTGCGCCCCATGGGCATCGTGCCGCTCCCGAGCTTCCACGCCCGGCAGGCGCGGGACGTGACCCTGACGGCCTCCTGACCTCTCGCGGCGGCCGGTGTCCGAACCTGTCGAAGGAACGTCCCACGACGACAGTCGGATTTCCTTTTCCTTCGCATTCTCCGCGCCCTCCGCGTCCGGTGGAGGGAATGGAATCCTGTTCCGACCGCCTTGTCGCGCTCCGGGTCAGATTCTTTTCCCGGGGCGTGTGCCCGGCCGCGGGGAGCGCACCTGATTCTGCCGTTGCTGCGGAAGGGACACCCCGTCGGAGACCGCCTTGCCCGACGGATCGTCACCCGGTGTGACCGCGGCGCGCTGTCGGTGGCGCGGCACCGCCCGCCGCGGCGGACGGGTGAGCGTGATCTGCCGGATGACCTGCTGGAAGCAGACCAGCGAGGCCAGGCCGGGCAGGGCGGCCGCCGCACCGTCGCTGACGGTCCTGGGCGCCTCGACGATGCACAGGAACATCGCGATGGCCGAGAACAGCAGGACGACGGCCCAGGAGTGCACCGCGCGGCGCTGGTGCAGCGCGGCCCGCAGCACCGCCAGCGACGCCACCAGCCAGGGGCCGTAGACCAGCAGGGGCCACCACGACACGACACTGCCCCGGGTGCGGGTCACGGCGGCCAGACGCAACGGTTCGTAGGCCACCATGCCGCCGAACAGGCTCACGGAGGCCGCGATGACCGCGGCCAGCGCGGCGACGAACAGGCTCGCGGCGCGCAGCCGGCTCACCCTTCTCCCTCTGCGGACCCTGCGGTGACTCGTCGGGGACTCCCTCAACGGGGGCAACTCCGCCGTGATCTCCTGGAGATTGCTCAGCGGTGTGCCCGGGGCGGGTGCGAGCGCCGATGCGTCCGTGGCGGAGGGGGAGGGGACGCCGGTCTGCTGCTCCATCGCGTCCTGGAGCAGGAAGGCGAGCTCCTCGGCGGGGTCCCAGCCGGGTTCGGGCGGGACCAGCGTCTCCTGGAAGGCCTGCTCGGGCGCGCGGTGCCGGCCCCTGCCCGTGACGTGGAACGGGCCTTCGCCGTACGGCATGTGGGGGTGAGTGGGTTCTTCGTACACGAGGTGCGGATCACTCCGCCCGGGTGCACGTCAGGGAGCCCTGCGCACGGCCCCACCGCTCGGCGAGGCCGCTCTCCAACTCGGTCATGACGTCCAGGAAGCGTTGCAGGACCGGCTCGGTCACACGGAGAGGGACGGGGTGCCCGCCTCTGGTCAGAGTTCCGTCGCTCGGTGACGGACAGTGAGCTCTGCCGGGCCTGTAGGTGTACGGGCCAAGCGCCGTCAATTCCCCGTGTTCCTCGGTCATATCCGAAGTAACGTCTGCCTACTCCGTCGGATGCGCGGCAGTCGAGTGAACGATTTCTGCGATACTTACCCAATCCCGAATTCACACCGGTTCTATCGTGGCCCTGTACGAAAAGCGTCAAGGTTCCTCGGAAAGCCGCCGCCGGCGGGTACCGGCCCCTGGGTGGCCGCCCCCCGGCGAGGGTGACCTAGGCTGGCCGTGACCACGGACGGCGTGACGGCGCGGGAGCGGCGATGAAGCGAGCGGCACAGGGGCGGGCGCACGCCCGGTTCCGTGGTGTGCTGGCGCTGCTCGTGGGCGTGGTGGCGCTGCTGTGCGTCTTCGGGCACGCGGAACGTGGCGGACGGGACGCGCTCCCGCCCACCGCGGAGCGGCCGCACGCCGTCGCGAACACAGTCGATGCGGCAGCCGCGGCCGGGGCCGCCCGTGCCGTCGACACCGTCACCGCCATCGACACGGTCGCCGTCGCCGCCGTCGACACCGTCGCCGAACCTTCGGACGATGCGGCGGCCCCGTGCGGCAAGAAGGCCGTCGGCGACCACGGCGTGCAGCGGGCGGAGAATCCGCCGCCGCCGTCCACTTCGGGAGGCCGCGCCGGACTCGCGTCCCCGGACACCGATCCCGCGCCTCTCGTGTCACAGCACTTCGGGGCGTCGGCAGGCGGCCCCGATCCGCCCCCGGCGACCCTCCACTCCGTTCTGCGGATCTAGACCGGCCCGTAGGCCGCGTCCCTGAATCCTCGGAAACGGAGTTCTTCGGCATGTCCTCTTCCCGGCGCTCCTGGCGGCGGGCGGGTGAGGCGCTGCGCGGTTGGCGGTCCCGACAGTGGACCGTGGCGGGCGCAGGCGCCCTGGCCACGGCGATCCTGGTCGGCGCGCCCACCGACGTGGTGCCCAACCCGCTGTTCGGCCGCTCGGTCCCCGTGCAGTGGTGGAACTACCCCACCCTCGCCGTCACGGCCGTACTGGCCGGCATCGTCCTGAGCACCTACGTGCGCGTGCCCGCCGTGCGGGAGCCCTCGTCCACCCCGGAGCCGCGAGCCGCCGACGGCGGCCGGCTCGGGGCGATCGGCGGGGTGCTGTCCTTCTTCGCCGTCGGCTGCCCGGTCTGCAACAAACTCGTCCTTCTCCTCCTCGGAGCCTCCGGCGCCCTGAGCTACTGGGCTCCGCTGCAGCCGCTGCTGGCCGTCCTGTCGGCAGGTCTGCTGGCGGAGGCCGCGCTGCGTCGCCTGTCCTCCCAGACCGAGTGCCCGGTCACGGCTTCCGCCTGACCCGGGCCCGGTCCCACACCCTTCCCCTTTCCCTCCCTCGACGTCTGAGGTGCCCCATGACCGGATCCACCCCGTCCCCGTCCCGCCGCAACCGCGGGCGGACCGTCACGGCCGCCGCGGTTCTCACCGCCGCCGCGGTGACCGCGGCCTTCGCCCTCACGCTCGACGGCTCGGACCGCGAGGAGAAGGCCGGCGAGCCCGCGGTCGTCACCGGCTCCGCCGCCCCCGCGCCCGCCGACGAGAGCCTGCTCGCCCTCGCCCGCCGCGACGCGTCCGACCCGCTGGCCGTCGGACGCGCGGACGCCCCCGTCGTCCTGATCGAGTACTCCGACTTCCAGTGCCCGTTCTGCGGCCGGTTCGCCCGCACGACCAAGCCCGAACTGCTGCGCTCGTACGTCGACGAGGGGATCCTGCGCATCGAGTGGCGCAACTTCCCCATCTTCGGCGAGGAGTCCGAGCAGGCCGCGCTGGCCGGCTGGGCGGCCGGGCGGCAGAAGAAGTTCTGGGAGTTCCACGACGTCGCCTACGGCAAGCCGCGCGAGCGCAACTCCGGCGCGTTCGACGCCGAGAACCTCATCGCCATGGCCCGCGAGGCGGGCGTCGCCGACATCGAGCGCTTCCAGGCCGACATGACCTCCGACCAAGCCCGCAGCGCCGTGCGCGCCGACCAGGAGGAGGGCTACAACCTCGGCGTGACCAGCACCCCGGCGTTCCTGGTCAACGGCAAGCCGATCCTGGGCGCCCAGCCCACGGCCACCTTCGAGGAAGCCGTCGAGACCGCGGCGGACACGGCCGAGGCGGCAGGACGATGAGCGACGTCGGCCTGGCGGTGGCCTTCCTCGGCGGGCTCCTGGCCCTGCTCAGTCCGTGCAGCGCGCTGCTGCTGCCGGCCTTCTTCGCCTACTCCTTCACCAGCCGCACCCGACTGGTGACGCGCACCGGCCTGTTCTACGTCGGCCTGTGCACCACCCTCGTCCCGCTCGGCGTGGCCGGCTCGTTCGCCAGCCGCCTCTTCTACGGCCACCGGGACGCCCTGGTGACGACGGGAGGATGGACGGTCATCGCCCTGGGCGTGGCCCAGATCTTCGGATTGGGCTTCGGCTCCCGCCGGATGGCGCGGGCCGCGGGCGGGCGCCGTTCGGGCTCGGCCCTGTCGGTCCTCGCCCTGGGCGCGGTCTACGGGCTGGCGGGCTTCTGCGCGGGGCCGATCCTGGGCGGCATCCTGACCGTGGCCGCCGTCGACGGCGACCCCCTGCACGGCGGCGTGCTGCTCGCCGTCTACGCGCTCGGCATGGCGGTTCCGATGTTCGTACTCGCCCTGCTGTGGGACCGGTTCGACCTGGGCCGCAGACGCCGGCTGCGGGGCCGGACCTTCCGGGCGGGCCCGCTGACCCTGCACAGCACCGCCCTGATCGGCGGCCTGTTCTTCGTCGCGCTCGGGGTGGCCTTCCTGACCTTCGACGGCACCTCCGCACTGCCGTCGGTGCTCAGCACCGACACCGAGTTCGCCCTGGAGGAACGGCTGTCGGACATCGGCGCGGCGGCGTCCGACCGGGTGGTCCTGCTGAGCCTGGCCGGCGCGGCGGCGCTGACCGCGCTGCTGATGCTGCTCCGGCCCGCCGCGGGCGAAGCGCGACGCAGACGGGACCGGTGACGGGGCCGGTTCCGGTCCTGAGCCGCACAGGCCGACGGACCACTCCGCCGGTGTCGATCCGATCAGAAAAGATAATGTGAGGCCGACTGCCCTGCTTCCGGGGCAAGCACGGCTTGAGGGGGACCGGCGATGCCGTTGGCGGCCGAGCGTCAGGAACGCATCCTTGCCGCGGTACGCAAGCACGGCATGGTGCGGCTGGCGGACCTCGTGAAACAGCTGGGTGTCACCCCCGTGACGGTACGCCGCGACGTGACGCTGCTGGCGGACCGGGGTCTGGTGCAGCGCGTGCACGGCGGCGTCGCCCTGCCGCACAGGGTGCAGACTCCTCAGGCCCGGGAAGGGGTGTCCGGCGCCTACGGGCCGATGGCCACCCGGACCCTGGTGGGCATGGTGGTGCCTTCCGTCGAGTACTACTGGCCGCACGTCATCCAGGGCGCGCACGCCGCCGTGGCCGCCGCCCAGGGCAGACTCGTCATGCGCGCCTCACGCTGGGACGACCCCGCCGAGGACCGACGACAGGTCAACGCCCTCCTCGAGCGGGGTGTGCAGGCACTTCTCATCGCCCCCACCACGACGGGGGACGGCGCCATGGAACTGCTGCGCTGGCTGCGCTCCCTCACCGTGCCCGTCGTCCTCGTCGAGCGCCGCCCGCCCCAGGAACTGGCCACGCTTGCCCTGGACGCCGTGATGACCGCCCACGCGCTGGGCGCCGGCCTGGCCGTGCGGCATCTCGTGACACTGGGGCACCGCCGCGTCGCGCTGATCACCACCCGTCAAAGCCCTACGAGCAACGCGCTGCGCACCGGGTGGCAGGACGCGGTGGACACCCTGCGGCTCGACTCCCACGAAGGGCTCGACATCGAGGTGCCCTCGTACGGGTCCGCGGGCTGGGCCGAAGCGTACACAGACGTGCTGAAGCGCAGTCGGGACCTAGGCGTGCGGGGGCTGCTCGTGCACTCGGACCGTGAAGCCATCGGTCTGATCGAGCAGGGCCGGGAGCTGGGCATCGGCGTCCCGGACGAGCTGGCGATCGTCACCTACGACGACGAGATCGGGGCGGCGTCCGACCCGCCGTTGACCGCGGTGCGGCCGCAGAAGCACCGCCTCGGCGTACTCGCGGCGGAACTGGTGCTGGCGAAGGTGGCCGAGGTCGGCGGGGACTGGCCCGTTCACCGGCTGGAGCTGTGGCCGAACGTGGTGGTCCGCGAATCCTGCGGTACCGCGCCCGAGCCGGAGCAGCTGTAGCCCGAGCCCGAGCCCGCGCTTGAGACGAGCGAGCTCGGTGTCATGGCTGACCGCTGATTGCTGACCGCTGATTGCTGGGTCCGTCCGGGCCAAGTACCGAAGGTGAACGCCGAGTAGCCGCCCCGCAGCGAATGTTCGAACGTGATCGATTTCTTTCGCTTATGGCTGGGGCTCTGGTGGTGCGGTGCGCCCACCCCTTATTCCTTACCCCACGCGTTCCGGCCACTCCGCCTCCACCCAAGTGGCACTTCCCCCTATGAATGGGAGCCCGTACCCCATGCAGACCAAGCCCCCTGCTCTGGTCGTGATGAGCAGGTCGAGCCTCGAGGCGCACTTCGACCGCCCTCGGCTGCAACGCCTGTCCGAAGTGGTGGCGTTGGACGACCCCTTCTGGACGGACGAACTCGACACACCGCAGGCCCGCGCTCACCTTGCACGTGCCGAGGTGCTCATCACCTCGTGGGGAGCGCCGGCGCTGACCCCGTCGCGTCTCGAGGCGGCGCCCCGGCTGCGGGCGGTCATGCACGCCGCGGGCAGTGTGAGAGAGCTGGTGGGAGCGGACGTCTGGCGTCGCGGGATCCGGGTGACGAGTGCCGCGGACGCCAATGCCGTGCCGGTGGCCGAGTACACGCTGGCCGCGATCATCTTCGCCGGCAAGAAGGCCCCCTTCCTCGCGGCCGACCGGGAACGGGCCTACGGCGGCTGGGGTTCGGTGAGCGGCTACGGCGACCTGTCCAACTTCGAACGCACCGTGGGCCTCGTCGGGTTCTCCCGCATCGGCCGGCGTGTGGTCGAGATGCTCAAGGTGATCAGCGGGACGGAGTGCCTGGTCGCCGACCCCTATGCGGATCCGGAGGAGGTGGCCCGGGCCGGCGCCCGGCTGGTGACGCTCGACGAGATGCTGCCGCAGGTCCACGTGCTCTCGCTGCACGCCCCGGAACTCGCCGAGACCCGCCACCTCATCGGCGCGGAGCAACTGCGCCGGCTCCCCGACTTCGCGACCGTCGTCAACACCGCCCGCGGCAGCCTCGTCGACGCCGACGCCCTGGCCGCGGAGTGCCGCTCCGGGCGGCTGTTCGCGATCCTCGACGTCACCGACCCCGAGCCGCTTCCCGTCGACTCCCAGTTGCGGCAGGTGGCGAACGTGATGGTCACCCCGCACATCGCGGGCTCGCTGGGCACCGAGATCGGACGGCTCACCGACCACGTGCTCGACGAGCTGTCCCGCTGGGCCTCCCGCCGGCCCCTCCAAGCAGAGATCACCGAGGAGCACTGGGCCCTCGGCCTCAGCGCATGACCCGCAGCGACTCGACCCCGTGTCGTATCCCACCGCTCGAAGGAGAGCCAACGACATGAAGACCAAGAAGAACCTCACCACCGTCGTGCCCCTGGTCATGGCCGCGGCCCTGGTCGCCGCCGGCTGCGATGCCAGCGGCTCGACCAGCACCTCCGACGGCCGTACCGTCGTCAGGATCGCCCTGTGGAACTACGACACCACGCCGGAGTGGAAGGCGCTGATCGACGGCTTCGAGGCGAAGAACCCCGACATCGACGTGCAGCCCGTCGACATCCTCGCCGAGGACTACCCCGACAAGGTCACCACCATGCTGGCCGGCGGGGACACCACCGACGTACTGACCATGAAGAACGTCACCGACTACGCCCGCTACGCCACGCGCGGCCAACTCGAGCCGCTCACCGACCAGGTGAAGAAGCTGCCCCGGGCGTCCTACTCCGGGCTGGAGAACTTCGACCTGGACGGCCAGTACTACGCCATACCGTACCGGCAGGACTTCTGGGTGCTGTACTACAACCGGGCGCTGATCGGTGACGCCGATCTCTCGCACCTGACCTGGTCCCAATTCGCGGACCTCGCCAAGAAGACCACCAAGGGGTCCGGCTCCTCCAAGGTGTACGGCACCTACCTGCACACCTGGCGCTCCGTGGTGCAGGCGATCGCCTCCGCCCAGACCGGCGGCGACCTGCTGGGCGGCGACTACGGGTTCATGAAGGACCAGTACGCGATGGCCCTGGACCTGCAGAAGGCCAAGGCCACCCTGCCCTTCTCCACCGCCTCCAGCCAGAACATCACCTACGACTCGCAGCTCACTACCAAGAAGGCGGCCATGGTGCCGATGGGCACCTGGTGGGCGGCAGCGCTGCTGGCGGAGAAGAAGCAGGGCAAGAACCCCGTGGACTGGGGCATGGCGCCGATGCCGCAGGTCTCGGCGAACGGCGAGACGGTCACCTTCGGCTCACCGACGGCGTTCGCCGTCAACAAGAAGGCCAAGAACGCCGAGGAGGCCGAGAAGTTCGTGACGTGGGCCTCGGGGCCGGAGGGCGCCGCCGCCATCGCGAGCATCGGAGTCGTGCCCGCCTACTCGGACGACAAGATCATGGACTGGTTCTTCGCGGTCGAGGGCATGCCGAACGACCCGGTCTCGCGGCAGGCCATGCAGCCGTCCAAGGTGCAGCTCGAGATGCCGGTCAGCGACAAGTCCTCCGACGTCGACCAGATCCTCACCGAGGAGCACGAACTCGTCATGAGCGGCGAGAAGTCCGTCGACGAGGGCATCAAGGAGATGAACGACCGGGTGAGGAACGACGTCCAGTGACCACAGTCTCGCCTCCCACCCCGAAGGTCACCGCCCCGAACGTCACCGCGGCGCACGCCGCCGCGGCCAGGCGCCGGCGCCGCCGTGTCACCCTCATCGGCTGGACGTTCATCCTCCCGAACTTCCTGGGCTTCGCCGCCCTCACCCTCGTACCGGTCGTCGGCGCCCTGGCGGTCTCGTTCACCCACTGGGACTCCTACAGCACTCCCGAGTGGGCGGGCCTCGACAACTACCGCCGGATGTGGGACGACGACAACTTCTGGACCGCCTTCGAGAACACCTGCTACTACGCGGCCGGACACATCCCCCTCACCCTCGCGGTGTCGCTGGGACTGGCCGTCCTGCTGAACCAGAAGCTGCGCGGCGTCAGAATCCTCCGGACCGCCTTCTTCTTCCCGTACATCACCTCGCTCGTGGCCGTCGCGGTGGTGTGGAACATGCTGCTGAGCCCCGAAGTGGGCCCCGTCAACCAGTTCCTTCAGTCCATCGGCATCGCCCACCCGCCCGGCTGGACGACCTCCACGGACTGGGCCATGCCGGCGCTCATCGTCACCAGCGTCTGGCGCGACATGGGCTACTACATGGTCCTCTTCCTCGCCGGCCTGCAGACCGTCCCCGCCGAACTCTACGAAGCCGCACGGGTGGACGGCGCCGGCCCGTGGAAGCGCTTCTGGCACGTCACCCTGCCCGGCCTGCGCCCCACCACCTTCTTCGTCATGGTGATGCTCACCATCCAGAGCTTCAAGGTCTTCGACCTGGTGCAGGTCATGACCGAGGGAGGCCCGGGCCGGTCCACCCTCGTCCTGTCCCAGCTGATCTTCCGGGAGGGCATCACCCAGGGGCGCTTCGGCTACTCCTCCGCGGTCTCCCTCGCCCTCTTCGTGGTCTGCCTCGTGATCACGGCCGTCCAGTTCTACTTCCAGCGAAGGAGCGAGCGATGAACACCACCGTGCTGCGGAAGGACAGCACCCGTTCACCGGCCCCGCCGCCCATGACGGCAGGAGAGGAACGCAGGCGTCCCGGCCGCGCGCTGCGCACCGTCGGCCGCGTCGCGCTCTACGTGGCACTGACCGGCGTCGCGCTGCTGATCCTGCTGCCGTTCATCTGGATGCTGATCTCCTCGGTGAAGGCGGACCGGGACGTCTTCACGGTGCCCATCGAGTGGGTGCCCCAGGAGTACCACTGGGACAACTTCAGCCGGATCTGGACCGACATCCCGCTCGCCGCCTACCTGGGCAACTCGCTCTTCCTCTCCGTCGTGATCACCTTCCTCCAGGTGCTCACCGGCAGCTTCGCCGCCTACGGCTTCGCGAAGATGCGCTTTCCCGGGAGGGACCTGCTCTTCGCCGGCTACATCGCCACCATCGCGGTGCCCTGGCAGGCGTACATGATCCCGCAGTACATCATCATGCAGAAGCTCGGACTGGTGAACACACACCTGTCCCTGATCCTGCTCCAGGCCTTCGGCGCCTTCGGTGTCTTCCTGATGCGCCAGTTCTACCTGACCATCCCCGACGAGATCAGCGAGGCCGCCCGCCTGGACGGACTGAGCGAGTACGGCATCTGGGCCCGGATCATCCTCCCCCTGTCCAAACCCGCCCTCGCCAGCCTCGCCCTGCTGACCTTCGTCAACACCTGGAACGACTACATGGGTCCGTTCATCTACCTGACGGACAACAGCCTGTGGACCGTGCAGCTCGGCCTGCGCTCGTTCATCGGCCAGTACGACGCCCAGTACGCGATGATCATGACCGGCTCGGTGCTGTCCATCCTGCCGATCCTCCTGGTCTTCCTCCTCGGCCAGCGCTACTTCGTCCGGGGCATCGCCACCACCGGCGTCAAGGGATAACAAGGTCAAGGGACAACAAGGTCAAGGGACAACAAGGTCAAGGGACAACAAGGGAGGGACCATGGCCGGCCGAGCCACCACCGGCGCACGCCTGCGCCTCAACGTCGCCTACAACTCCTGGGACCACATCTGGTCCCACGTCCACCGCATCCTGGTCATCAACCTCGGAATCGCGACGGCGAACCTGCCGCTGCTGGCCGCGCTGCAACTGCACCACCACCCCTGGCGCCACCCGCTGCTCTTCGGCCCGCTCCTGCTCCTGACCGGCCCCTCCCTCGCCGCGGCCTTCGCCTACCTCGACGAGGCGGGCGGATCGGGGCAACCACCGGTTCGCGCGTACTTCCGGGCCTACGCGCGGCTCTTCCGCCCGGCCCTGCTCACCTCCAGCGCGTACCTGCTGGCGACATGCGTCGCCGTCGCCGACGTCGTCATGCTGCGTACAACTCCGCTCGGCCCGCCCCTCGTTCCCATGGCCGCCGTCGTCGCCGTCCTCGCGCTGCTCTCCCACGTCGTCGCCC
This sequence comes from Streptomyces sp. KPB2, assembly GCF_003950055.1. Classification (NCBI taxonomy): domain Bacteria; kingdom Bacillati; phylum Actinomycetota; class Actinomycetes; order Kitasatosporales; family Streptomycetaceae; genus Streptomyces; species Streptomyces sp. KPB2. The sequence continues at coordinate 1,919,352 of NZ_CP034353.1, read as the reverse complement.
TCGCCCACGTCGCCGGGCACGGGACCATCGCACGCAGGGCCTTCGTCCTGGTGCCGTTCGCCGTCGTCCGCCACTGGTTCCTCACCCTCGTGAACCTGGTCCTGCTCAGCGCCGGCCTCCTGCTCGTCAACCAGGCGCCGTTGCTCGGACTGGCCGTCCTGCCCGGCTGCGTGCTCAGCGTGCTCTGGCACAACTGCCGCTCCATGCCGCTCCTGACCCCGCCGCCCGGATAGCCCGGCCGCTCCGACGCCCGGCGCCCGGCCGCGGAACGGTTACTGGGGAAGGTCACCGACGACTTCGACCGCCCCGTCCAGACCACCAACGCCAAGTCCTGGACCACAAAGATGAGCTGGGACGCGGACAACAACGTCACGTGAGGTTGGCTCGACCGCTGGCCTTCGGTGTAGCCGAGCCAACGATGGTCAGGTGTTCGGCCAGGTACATGTGGCCATCGGCGGACCCCTGGTACGGACGAGAACGGCGGTCGCGGCCTGCTCCTCGTCGACGCGCTAGCCGCCGACTGGGGTGTACGCGAGCGCCTGGGCCCCGGCAAGACGGTCTGGGCCGAATGCGGAACAGCTCCCAGGGGCTGAAGGCACCTCAGGACATCAGGTCGGCCTCGAGTCCTTGAGGTCATGCTGACGATCCGCGGCGGCCGCTTCGCACCCGCTTCCTCAAGTCGCCCTTGAGGCATCCACTGCGGCAGTGACGAAGGAGGCGACCATGCTGCGGCAGTCGTCCTGGGACCAGGCGAGGACGAGTTCACTGTTGGGGGCATCGATCACGGGCCGGTGGACGAGGTCGGGGTGCATGGGCTGGGCCAGCGAGCGCGGCAGGATCGCGACTGCGCGTCCCAGCCTGATCATCTCCAGGGCTTCGACCGCGTCCGTGACCTCGGGCCCCGGCCTGGCCTCGGGTGCTCCGGTCCAGTGCACGCCCTTCCAGCGTGGCAGTGTCTCCTGGGCGAGGTCGGCGAGGGTGATCTCCGGGCGAGAGGCGAGCCGGTGGTCCGGCGGCAGGATCGCGACACGTCCTTCGACCGTCAGGGTTTCGTGGTCGAGGCCGGTCATGTCGTCGAAGGGCGCGTACAGCAGGGCGACATCGGCGCGGCCGTCGCGGACGTAGTCGGCTCGGTCGGTGGCTCCGCCGAAGAGGATGTCCACCTGTCGGGCGTCGGGCCGACCGGCGTAAGCGGCCAGGATTCCGGACAGAAGGTTCGCATCACCGCCGGGTTTGATCACCAGGCGCAGATGGGCTTGCTGATCACCGGCCCGGCGTGCCTTCTCGGCAGCCGCGCTGACAGCGTTCAGGGCGCGCCGGCCGTGGTGCAGCAGTGCTTCGCCGGCGGGGGTGAGGGCGACGTGCCTGCTCGAGCGCTCCAGGAGCTTCACTCCGAGCCGGGATTCCAAGCGCCGGATCGCTTTGGACAGGGCCGGCTGCGCGATCGCCAGGCAGGCCGCGGCGCGGCCGAAGTGCAGTTCCTCGGCGACGGCGATGAAGTACTCCAGTTCGCGGGTTTCCAGCTCGGCCATGGCGCAAGACTATCGGCCGTTCCATTCCTGACAGGCATGGAATGCGAACGAATAGATCTTGGACCGACCCGGAAAATTGCTGTTCGGTGGAGGCATGATTCACCACACGATGATCGTCGCGTTCGACCATCCGATTCCCGCGAGCGAGCTGGACCAGTACCTCAAGGAGTTCGAGGGGCTCGCGAAGGGATCCGGTCTGGTCGAGTCGGTCGCTACCCGCCATCACATCCGCGTCCCGGGCGACGACCACGCCCCGGTGGCCACCGCCAGCGCCATCCTGCAACTGCGCGTGCCCGACCTCGACGCCCTGAATGCGACCTTCACCATGCCCGGGGCGGTCGACCTCATCAAGCGCTGGCAGAGTCGCCATCCGTACAAGGTGGTCTGGGTCAACCACGAGCCGCTGACGTGAACGGCTGCGCCGGCAAGGCCGGCCCGGTCACCGGCGCCGGCATGTGATCGGGCGCGCCGCCGCGTTCGAGTTCGCCCGACGCGGGGCCGCGGTCGCTGTGCTCGACCGAGGCCGTCGAGTGAGGGGAACGGCGGCGGTGGGGGTGGACCCGTCCCTCACCGCTGCTGCCGGAGTCCACCCCCCTTACACCGGCCAAGCTGACCCGTGCCCGCCCCCAACCGGTCGGATCAGGGGTTCCAGTACACGTCGGTGTACGTCCGGTCGAAGCGTCCGGCCTCCAGGTCCTTGCGCTGGATCGCCCAGTGGACGCTGGATCCGGCCGCCACGTCACCGAGGGCGGGGCTCCAGCTCGCGAGCAGAACCCAGTCCTCGACGTTCTCGGACACCGGTCCTCCACTGCCCCAGTTGCCCCTCGACGCCTGCTCCACCGCGCAGTGCACCAGACCTTCCAGCGGGTCGAGGTGAACCATCTCCTCGTCGGCGTACCCGCCTATGTGGAGGGGGCCCCGGAGGTCGAGGTAGCGGCACGCCGTCTCCCACTCCTCGGCCAGTTCCTCGGCGTGGGGGAAGCCGGGCAGCGGCTCCAGGTCGCCATCGGGCAGCTCGACCTCGTAGTGGTACGGCAGCGACGGCTCTGTCCTGACTCGCAGCTCGCCCTGGGGGAAGGCGTCGGCCACCTCCCGCGCCTCGGGGATGCCGTCGGGGTCCCACGCGTACTTGTCGTGTTCCTCCGTGGGGGTCCCGAGCGGGACGTGCACGACGGCGCCGTGGTTGGTGAGGTCACCGCGGTCGCGCGGCCAGGCGAAGAGGAGTAGGCGGCCGTTGCTCGGCAGGGGCAGATCGGTCGAGGCCTGCGGCAGCGCCGCGAGGTCGATGGATGCGACGTAGGGGAACGGGGGGTGCGGGGTGCCGACCGGCAGCAGGACGGGGCCGCCGAACCGGGCGGCGACCGGCCCGTCGTCGCGCGTCGACAGGACCGCGCAGGGCCGTACCAAATCCATCCACCGGTCGACCTCGTCGGCCGGGATGTCCAGTTGGACCGCTTCATCGCGGAAACGAGCCAGTCGCTCGCGTAGCGTTTCGTAAGTCACACGGCCAAAGTAGAGCCCGGCACTGACATCGGTTACGCCCTCAGTCCGTCCACGCTCGCGTTGATCGCTGCCAGGGCTGCCGCCCTGTCGAGACCCGCCCTCGACACGAGCGAGAGGCCCTGGACGACATAGAGCAGGAGCTGCGCCTGGGCCTCGGGGGAGTGGGCGTCCGTGACCTCTCCGGCGGCCTGTGCGCGGCGGAGCGCGCCGGACAGGATGTCGGTGAACCGGCGGTACGAGCGGGTGACGATCTCCGTGGCTTCACTGTCCTGGGGAACGAGTTCGGCGGTCGTGTTGCCGACCAGGCAGCCCTGCGGGACACCCATGTCGGAGATCAGTTCGTCCAGCCGCGCGGGATGGCTCAGGATCTCACGCAGGGCGGGCAGGAGCGGGCCGGTGTCGAGCGCGGCGATCAGGTGCCGCTCGTACACCTCCCAGTAGAGCCTGACGGCTTCCAGGTAGAAGCGGCGCTTGTCGCCGAACGCTCCGTAGAGGCTGCCGCGTTCGATCCCCAGTGCGTCGACCAGGTCCTGGATCGACGTCGCCCCGTATCCCCGGGACCAGAACAGTTCGAGTGCGCGCTCCAGCGTCTGTTCCCTGTCGAACTCGCGGGGGCGTCCGGTTCGTGCCACGTGCTCGATACTACGACTTCTTGACTGGGTGTTCAAGAAGTCGTAGCTTCCCTTGGGAGTAGTTCTTGAACGGATGCACAGAAGTCGGCCGCTCGCCGGTCGACACGAAGGGCTGAGCTATGGAATTCGCAGGCAAGACGGCGCTGATCACCGGGTCCGGTGCGATCGGCGGACTTGGGTACGCGACGGCCAGGGCGCTGGCCGCCGGCGGCGCCGACCTGATCCTCACCGGCGCCGATCCGAGGCGCGGCGCCCAGGTGGTGGAAGACCTTCGCGCAGCCGGTGGCGAGCTCGTCGGGACGGTGCGCTTCGTCGCGGCCGACGTGTCCGACGCGGAGGGCGTGCGCCGGCTGGTCGAGGACGCCGGGGCCGTCGACATCCTGATCAACAACGCGAGCGTCATGACGTTGGCCCCGACCGCCGAGCAGGATCTCGCTGATTTCGACGCCGCCTTCGCGGTCAATGTGCGGGCCCCGTTCCTGCTCACCGCCCTGCTCGCGCAGAAGATGGCCGCGAGCGGCGGCGGCAGCATCGTCAATGTCAGCTCCACCGCAGCCGGCCTCGGCATGCCGGGCATGGCCGTCTACGGCGCCACCAAGGCGGCGCTCGAATCGCTGACCCGTACCTGGGCGGCGGAATTCGCCAAGTCGAACGTGCGGGTCAACGCCGTCGCGCCGGGCCCGATGCGCACCTCGAAGGTGGTCGCGGCCATGGGGCCGGACATGGGCGGCATGGGCCTGACCACCGCACTCGGGCGCACCTCCGACCCGGCCGAGGTGGCCCACGTGGTCGCCTTTCTCGCCAGTGACCGGGCCAGTTACATGACCGGGGCGATCGTCGCCGCCGACGGTGGCCGCACCGCGATCTGAAGGGAGGCGGAACAATGGATCGCCTTGCAGGAAAGCACGCACTGATCACCGGGGGGACGAGCGGCATCGGCCTGGAAACGGCCCGCGAGTTCCTCGCCGAGGGAGCGACTGTCGCCATCACCGGCCGCTCGCAGGAAAAGCTGGACGCGGCAGCCCGGCAACTGGACGGCCCTTTGCTCGCCATAGCCAGCGACGCCGGCGACGTACCCGGCCAAGCGGCGCTCGCGGCGCGACTCCGGGAGGAATGGCCGAAGCTCGACATCCTGATGAGCAACGCCGCCGACGTCACTCACCTGCCGATCGAGGCATGGACCGAGGAGGCGTTCGACAGGCTCCTCGCGACCAACCTCAAGTCACCCTTCTTCCTGATCAGGGACCTGCTGCCGCTCTTCTCGCACCAGTCCTCGGTCATCCTCGTCGGCTCGGTCTCCGCGTACATCGGACACGAGAACGCGACGGTCTACGGCGCGGCCAAGGCGGGCCTGCTCTCCTACACGCGCGGACTCACCCACGAGCTGAAGGACCGCGGCATCCGAGTCAACGGACTGAGTCCCGGTCCGACGATCACCAATGCGTTCGCGCCGCTCGGCCCCGAGCGCCAGGCCGCCCTCTACGAGGAACTCCGGCAGACCGTGCCCCTCCATCGTCTGGGAAGCGCCACCGAACTGGCGAAGGCGGCGGTCTATCTCGCCTCGGACGAATCCGCCTACACCGCAGGCACCGTACTGCGGGTCGACGGAGGCATCGGGCAACTCGCCTACTGACAACGGACCATGGAGGCCCTCGCCCCGGGCGGCGAGGCGAGGTGGAGGACGGCGTCCGTCTCGTCAGCCCTGCTCCGTCCCTCCTGACAGGGCCTGGTCGAGCAGGATCTCCGCCGCCGCCCGCGCGTGCCGACCGTAGTGCGCGTCGTTCAGCACCATGGCGCGACTGGCCGCTCCGTCCGCGAGGGTGGCAAGTTGCTCGGCGAGTGACAGGGGTTCGCGGCAGCCCAGCTCCGTCACCACCGCGGCGATCAGCTGCACCATGCGCAGCTTCTGCTCCTTGGCGTAGGAATGCACCGCGCTCTCCGGGTCGGGGAACTCCGCGGCGGCATCGATGAAGGGACACCCGCGCACCAAAGTCGCGTCGACCGCCGGCTGGTCGAACAGCCGGCGGATTCGCTCACGGGGGGCGAGGTCCGCACTGGTCAGTACGGCTTCCAGGGTGGCCCCCGACCGGACGAGATCCCGCAGGTGAGCGATGACGAGGTCGTTCTTGGTGCGGAAGTGCGCGTAGAGCGTTCGCTTGGACACCGGCGCCGCCTCGGCGACCTGCTCCATGCCGGTCGCGCCGATGCCCTGGGTCGCGAACAACCGGGCGGCAGCGGCCAGGACGCGCTCCCGCCCGCCGCGCCCGCGCCGCCCGGACGCCGTGGCCGTCGTACTAGCGGTCGTGTTCATGAAGTAAGTGTACGCCTGCGTTTACTTGCCTCGTCGCATCGCGTTACAGTGGCTCAGGTAAACGGGTCCGTTTACCTGAGCCAAAAGGCCTTTCCCCCCACCACCCCTTGAGGAGTCTCGATGACCAGGTTTGCCACCACCGAGCTGAGCGGCTGTGCGGAGAAGCTGATACGAGGTCGCCACGCGACCCGTGCGTTCCGCCCGGAACCCGTGCCCGAGGACACGATGCGCGGCATCTTCTCGCTCGCCGGCGCCGCACCGTCCAATTCCAACGCCCAACCGTGGCAGGTGGAGGTGGTGAGCGGCGCCGCACGTCAGCGCCTGGCCGACGCTCTGCGGACGGCTCACGCCGAGCGTCGCACTTCGGTGGACTATCCGTACTCCGAAGCGATGTACGCGCCGGTTCACCAGGGACGCCGGGTGGTGTTCGGCGCCGAACTGTACGGTGCGCTGGGCATCGGATCCGGCGATCACGCGGCACGTGCGGCCTACGACTCGGAAAGTCTGGGGTTCTACGGCGCACCCCACGCCGCCTTCCTCTTCGTCCAGGGCGATGGGGAAGCCCGACTGGCCGCGGATGTCGGTGCCTACATGCAGACGCTCCTCCTGGCCATGACGGCGTACGGCGTGGACAGTTGCCCCCAGGGGCTGCTGAGTTTCTACGCCGACACCGTCCGCACCGAACTGGGCGTCACCGGAGGCAGGCTGCTCGTCGGCATCTCCTTCGGGTACGCCGACGAGTCAGCGCCGGTGAACCAGGTCAGGACCGAACGCGCCCCGCTCGAGTCGACCACCACATTTCACGACTAGGGTCCGGCTTCGGAGATCCTCGGGCCGTAGATCGTGGCCGGATGAGGGCGCATGGGCGACAACCGAACTCCTCGAGTTCGGCATTGGTCCCTCCGGGACACTTTTCACGTTCGTGCCTGTTGATGCAGCCGGAAGTCCAGGAAATCCCAGGGGACTGACTCCCCTTGCTCGTGGCCGACCAACAAGCTGGTTGATCCCCTGCTCGTAGACTCGGGGCGTGAGCCACAACCAGGAGACGCCTGGCGACAGCTCTTCCGATCGGCATCGCCGGGAGGAGGCGCAGCATCTGGCCGAGCTCGGATCGGCGGACCTCGTGCGTCGGCTGCTGCCCGCTGGGGACATGCCCCCCGGCGGAAGTAATCGAATGCTGCGTTCCGTGGCTGCGGAGCTGGTCAGGACTCGGCATCCACGCGACATCGAGCCCTTGTTCGCCGAGTTGCCGGACGGGGTTCTGGGTCCGGCAGTCGAGCTACGGGCCTGTCTCCTTGGAGAGCTGGCGCTGATCGGCTCGGGGGGTGGTCGTCGTTCCCTGGAGGCGTACGCCGACAGGCTGCGCGAGCTGGGGCACCCGCTGGCTCGGCTGCCCAGGACGCGGCTGGACATCGAGCACCGGTTCGCCGTCCGCGTCCGGGGACTGGGGTCGGTCAAGAGCGCGAAGCAGCTCCGGTCGCGTTTCCCGGAGGCTCCCTCGACTGACGGCGGGGCGGTCGCCGGCCGCGGTGCCAGGGATGCTCGGGACGACGTTCGGGCGAACGCGGCAGCCCGACCGTTCCGTGCCGGCGGATGGGCCCGTGAGCCCGAGGCGCGGTTCTTCACGCTGCCGAGCCCGCTCAGCCCCGGCGACTTCGGCATCTCCTTCATCAAGGAACTGTCCTTGCGCTGTCTGGCGGGTGAGGGCAGCCGCCGGGGGAGCGCGCTCGCCTGCATGACGACACCCGACGATGTCCTCAACGAGCTCTTCACGGCTTCCTACGTCGGCGGAGTGAACGGCCAGGGACAGGGTGGTGCGTACGCGCGGCTGTATGCCTGGGAGAGCCTCTGTGCGCTCATGGGGTTGCCCATCGGTGTGCCCCTCCTGGAAGCGGTGCGGTGCGCGGCGGATCACCGGTGGTTGCGGTTCATGGCGTTCACGGACTGGTTCCACCACGACACCGCGGACCTGGCTTTCGCCGTGCTCGATCCCACCCGGACTCGGATCGCGGTGCTGGCGGCGACCGATACCGATGCCCACCACGACGCTCTCGGGTAGCGGGAAGTCTTCCTGCCACGACGCGGGCGTCAGCAGCACCATTCTCGATGAACGAACACGTGACGTGCATGTCCCAGAGCAGTCCCAGGGGCAACTGCGAGCCCCTCCTGCCCCGCATCGTGCAGGTCAGGAGGGGTCTCGCGCCGTTCTTCCCCAGAGTCTTCAGATGTCCCGGAAGATCTCGATCTGCGCCCCGATCGAGTTCAGCCGTTCCGCCAGGTCCTCGTAACCGCGGTTGATGACGTACACGTTGCGCAGCACCGACGTGCCCTCGGCGGCCATCATCGCCAGGAGGACGACGACCGCGGGGCGCAGGGCCGGCGGGCACATCATCTCGGCGGCGCGCCAGCGGGTGGGGCCCTCGACCAGGACGCGGTGGGGGTCCAGGAGCTGGAGGCGGCCGCCGAGGCGGTTCAGGTCCGTGAGGTAGATGGCGCGGTTGTCGTAGACCCAGTCGTGGATGAGGGTCTGGCCCTGGGCCGAGGCGGCGATGGCCGCGAAGAAGGGGACGTTGTCGATGTTCAGGCCCGGGAAGGGCATGGGGTGGATCTTGTCGATCGGCGCTTCGAGCTTCGACGGGCGCACCGTCAGGTCCACCAACCGCGTGCGGCCGTTGTCGGCGAAGTACTCCGGGGTGCGGTCGTGGTCGAGGCCCATCTCCTCCAGGACCGCCAGCTCGATCTCCAGGAACTCGATCGGGACCCGACGTACCGTCAGCTCCGACTCCGTGACCACGGCGGCGGCCAGCAGGCTCATCGCCTCGACCGGGTCCTCGGAGGGGGAGTAGTCCACGTCGGCGTCGATGACCGGCATGCCGTGCACGGTGAGGGTGGTGGTGCCGATGCCCTCGACGCGGACGCCCAGGGCTTCGAGGAAGAAGCAGAGGTCCTGGACCATGTAGTTGGAGGAGGCGTTGCGGATGACGGTGACGCCGTCGTGGCGGGCGGCGGCCAGCAGCGCGTTCTCCGTCACCGTGTCGCCCCGCTCGGTCAGGACGATCGGGCGGTCCGGGCGCACCGTGCGGTCGACCACCGCGTGGTAGTGGCCCTCGGTCGCGGCGACGTCCAGGCCGAAGCGGCGCAGCGCGATCATGTGCGGCTCGATGGTGCGGGTGCCGAGGTCGCAGCCGCCGGCGTAGGGGAGGCGGAAGCGGTCCATGCGGTGCAGCAGGGGGCCGAGGAACATGATGATCGAGCGGGTGCGGACGGCCGCCTCCGCGTCGATGGCCTCCATGTCCAGCTCGGCCGGCGGCACGATCTCCAGGTCGGTGCCGTCGTTGACCCAGCGGGTGCGCACGCCGATGGAGTTGAGCACCTCCAGGAGGCGGTAGACCTCCTCGATGCGGGCGACCCGGCGCAGCACCGTGCGCCCCTTGTTGAGCAGCGAGGCGCACAGCAGGGCCACGCAGGCGTTCTTGCTGGTCTTGACGTCGATGGCGCCGGACAGGCGACGGCCGCCGACCACACGCAGGTGCATCGGCCCCGCGTACCCCAGGGAGACGATCTCGCTGTCCAGCGCTTCGCCGATCCGGGCGATCATCTCAAGGCTGATGTTCTGGTTGCCGCGCTCGATGCGGTTGACGGCGCTCTGACTGGTGTTGAGCGCCTCCGCGAGCTGTGACTGCGTCCAGCCGCGGTGCTGCCGGGCGTCACGGATGAGTCGGCCGATGCGTACGAGGTAGTCGTCTGCCATGGGGTTGAGGCTATCTCAGATATGAGATCGCACCTCTCGGGGGGTCCGTTCGGGTGACGTCACGTCAAGAAACCCCCGGTCGCGGCTCAGCGGCGCCTGTCCGTCGTCGTGCGACGCCATCCGAAAGGTCCCGGCAAATCCATTGATGTCGTACGACGTCCGGTACTGCTGCTGGTGTGGCGCGGGCCGTTGCGGCCTCCGGTCGTGATGGACCACGAGCGTTTGTTGATGTTCAGCCGCACTCCGGGGAGGATCCGGAAACTCTTGCGGAACGTGAGCGGCATCGTGCCCCCTTCCGGGTCGTGCCGGGTCGGTCCGGCACGAGTCGGATACCCCCGTACGGCGTAGTGATGGCCGCGCGGGTCACCCGGGGTGGGGCGCACGCCACACGGTGCCCGGACATGACCGGGCCGCCCCTATGTACTAGAGTTATCTCGACATCGAGATATCTGCCGAGGCGTACCGCAGCCACCACCCTGGTAAGGGTTACCTAACTTAGCCCTACCTTAGCGGATCGGCCAGGGGGCGTGGCGGCAGGATGCGGTGGTACGCGCACATGAATGAAGGAGACTGTCGTGTCGGCGAACAGCTTCGACGCCCGCAGCACGCTGCAGGTGGGCGACGAGTCGTACGAGATCTTCCGGCTGGACAAGGTAGAGGGCTCCGCGCGCCTTCCCTACAGCCTGAAGGTGCTGCTGGAGAACCTGCTCCGTACCGAGGACGGCGCGAACATCACCGCCGACCACATCCGCGCCCTCGGCGGCTGGGACTCGCAGGCCCAGCCGTCGCAGGAGATCCAGTTCACGCCGGCCCGCGTGATCATGCAGGACTTCACCGGCGTGCCCTGTGTCGTCGACCTCGCCACCATGCGTGAGGCCGTCAAGGAGCTCGGCGGCGACGCGAACAAGATCAACCCGCTCTCCCCGGCCGAGATGGTCATCGACCACTCCGTCATCGCCGACAAGTTCGGCACCGCCGACGCCTTCAAGCAGAACGTCGACCTGGAGTACGGCCGCAACCGCGAGCGCTACCAGTTCCTGCGCTGGGGCCAGACCGCCTTCGACGACTTCAAGGTCGTCCCGCCGGGCACCGGCATCGTCCACCAGGTGAACATCGAGCACCTGGCCCGCGTCGTCATGACCCGTGACGGCAAGGCCTACCCCGACACCCTGGTCGGCACCGACTCGCACACCACCATGGTCAACGGCCTCGGCGTGCTCGGCTGGGGCGTCGGCGGCATCGAGGCCGAGGCCGCGATGCTCGGCCAGCCGGTCTCCATGCTCATCCCGCGCGTCGTCGGCTTCAAGCTGACCGGCGAGCTCACCCCCGGCACCACCGCCACCGACCTGGTGCTGACCATCACCGAGATGCTGCGCAAGCACGGTGTCGTCGGCAAGTTCGTCGAGTTCTACGGCGAGGGCGTGGCCGCCACCAGCCTCGCCAACCGCGCCACCATCGGCAACATGTCGCCGGAGTTCGGCTCCACCGCCGCGATCTTCCCGGTCGACGGCGAGACGCTGAACTACATGCGCCTGACCGGCCGCAGCGAGCAGCAGGTCGCGCTCGTCGAGGCCTACGCCAAGGAGCAGGGCCTCTGGCTGGACCCGAAGGCCGAGCCGGACTTCTCCGAGAAGCTGGAGCTCGACCTCTCCACGGTCGTCCCCTCCATCGCCGGCCCGAAGCGCCCGCAGGACCGCATCGTCCTCGCGAACGCCGCCCAGCAGTTCAAGACCGACGTCCTCAACTACGTCGACGTCGTGGACGAGGCGGGCAAGGAGTCCTTCCCGGCCTCCGACTCCCCGGCCGTCACCCCGAACGGCACCCCGTCCAACCCGGTCCGCGTGACCGCCCCCGACGGCACCTCGTACGAGCTGGACCACGGCGCGGTGACGGTCGCGGCCATCACCTCCTGCACCAACACCTCCAACCCGTACGTCATGGTCGCCGCCGCCCTGGTGGCCAAGAAGGCGGTCGAGAAGGGCCTGACCCGCAAGCCGTGGGTCAAGACCACCCTCGCCCCGGGCTCCAAGGTCGTCACCGACTACTTCGAGAAGGCGGGCCTGACCCCCTACCTCGACAAGGTCGGCTTCAACCTCGTCGGCTACGGCTGCACCACCTGCATCGGCAACTCCGGCCCGCTGCCGGAGGAGGTCTCCAAGGCCGTCAACGAGCACGACCTCGCCGTCACCTCGGTGCTCTCCGGCAACCGCAACTTCGAGGGCCGGATCAACCCCGACGTCAAGATGAACTACCTGGCGTCCCCGCCGCTGGTCGTCGCCTACGCGCTCGCGGGCTCCATGAAGGTGGACATCACCAAGGAGGCCCTGGGCACCGACCAGGACGGCAACCCGGTCTTCCTCAAGGACATCTGGCCCTCGGAGGCCGAGGTCAACGACGTCGTCGCCAACGCCATCGGCGAGGACATGTTCTCCAAGTCCTACAGCGACGTCTTCGCGGGCGACGCCCAGTGGCAGGCGCTGCCGATCCCGACCGGCGACACCTTCGAGTGGGACGCCGAGTCCACCTACGTGCGCAAGCCCCCGTACTTCGAGGGCATGGGCATGGAGCCGGCCCCGGTCGAGGACATCTCCGGCGCCCGCGTGCTCGCCAAGCTCGGCGACTCGGTGACCACGGACCACATCTCGCCCGCCGGCGCCATCAAGGCCGACACCCCGGCCGGCAAGTACCTGACGGAGCACGGCGTCGAGCGCCGCGACTTCAACAGCTACGGCTCCCGCCGCGGCAACCACGAGATCATGATCCGCGGCACCTTCGCCAACATCCGCCTGCGCAACCAGATCGCGCCGGGCACCGAGGGCGGCTACACCCGCGACTTCACGCAGGACGGCGGTCCGGTGTCGTTCATCTACGACGCCTCCCGCAACTACATCGAGCGGAACATCCCGCTCGTCGTCCTGGCCGGCAAGGAGTACGGCTCCGGCTCGTCCCGCGACTGGGCCGCCAAGGGCACCGCGCTCCTCGGCGTCAAGGCCGTCATCGCCGAGTCGTACGAGCGCATCCACCGCTCGAACCTCATCGGCATGGGCGTGCTGCCGCTGCAGTTCCCGGAGGGCCAGACGGCCGACACCCTCGGTCTGACCGGCGAGGAGTCCTTCTCCGTCTCCGGCGTCACCGAGCTGAACGACGGCACCACCCCGCGCACGGTGAAGGTCACCACCGACACCGGCGTCGAGTTCGACGCGGTCGTCCGCATCGACACCCCGGGTGAGGCCGACTACTACCGCAACGGCGGCATCCTGCAGTACGTGCTGCGCAGCCTGATCCGCAAGTAGGCGGCGGCGCACAACGGTTGAGGGCCGCATCCCCGGTGACGGGGGTGCGGCCCTCGCGCGTGCCCGCCTCACAGAGGCGCGCGTACGGCTTTAGAACAGGATGCGGTACGTGTTCCAGCCGCCGCTGCCGATCTTCACCCGGGACTTGTACGGGGAAGCGGCGTTGCCGGTGCCCTTGTACAGGTACAGCGCGCCGTTCTTGTCGCGCGCGACCAGGTCGGTGATGCCGTCGATGTCGATGTCGCCGACGGAGAGGATGTTGTTGTACGTGTTCCAGCCCCCGCCGATGCGGGTGCGGGACGTGAACGGCGCCTTGTAGTTGCCGGTGCCCTTGTAGAGCCACAGCACGCCGGACGAGTCCTTGGCGACGATGTCGTTCTTGCCGTCACCGGTCAGGTCTCCCTGTCCGGCGATGTGGGTGTAGGCGTTCCACCCGCCGCCGACCCGGTAGCGCTGGGTCAGCTTGCCGTTGCCGTAGCCGAGGTACAGGTACAGCACACCGGACTTGTCCCGGGCCAGCAGGTCGTCGGCGGCGGCGCCGCCGAGGTCGCCGGTCGAGAGGAGCCGGTCGTAGATGTTCCAGCCGTTGCCGACGAAGAGCTGCTGGTCGGTGCCCCACTGGGTGTAGTAGAGCTGGCTGCCGGTGACGTCCCAGATGCCGTCCGAGAAGCCGTCGGCGTCGTGGTCGACCTGGGTGATGAAGCGCGAGTCCTGCCAGCCGTAGCCGTTGTCGATGCGGGACTCCAGGCCGCCCTCGCCGTTGGGCACGTAGGCCCACATGTCGCCGGCCGAGTCCACGCCGTACAGGCCGTTGATCGGGGCGTAGTCCTCCTCGGCGGAGGTGCTGAACTTCGAGGCGTCGGACGCCTTCACGTCGACGGGAGCCTTCGACGCCGAACGTCCAGGTCCGTCCGCGGCGACGGCGCTGCTCGCACCGGTCGCCACCAGTGCGGCGGTGAGCGCCGCAGCCGTGGCACGCGCCAGGGCGCGACGCGTGTTCAGGCCGGAGCTTTTGGCCACGTGGGTCCTCCATATGGTCATACCGAAGGGACCGGGTGCCGGGGTAGGGCACGACATGATCCCGATAACTCCGTGATCCTTACACATGGCTTTTACATGTCAATCGGATTAGAAGAAATTGACACGGGAAGCCACCGCAAACGCGCGGAAAGGGCACCGAAGTTGCCTCAGTCGGACCCTCAGACCCCGGCCAGCCACGCCAGTTGGCGCCGCACATGGACCGCGTCGCCGCCCTCGTGCCCGTTGAAGGGGTAGGCCCGGATCTCCTTGCGGGGCGCCGCCCCCGACAACTCCCCGTACCGGTTGAACGCGGCGTACGCCCCGCTCGGCGGGCACACCGTGTCGCGCAGGCCCACCCCGAAGTGGGCCGGCGCGTGCGCCCGGCGTGCGAAGGAGACGCCCTCCAGGTAGGAAAGGGTGCGATACGCGGCGCCCTCGGCGCCCCGGTGCACCGAGAGGTACGCGGCGATCTCGCCGTAGGGGCCCGTGTCCGTGAGGTCCAGGGCGCGGCGGATCCCGCACAGCAGCGGCGCGGAGACCAGGGCCGCCGCGAGGTCCGGCACCAGGCCCGCGACGGCCAGCGCGAGTCCGCCGCCCTGGCTGTTGCCGACGGCCGCGACCCGCGCGGGGTCCACTCCGGGCAGGGCCCGCACCGCGGCGACCGCGCGGACCGCGTCCGTGACGAGGCGGCGGTAGTGGTGGTCGTGCGGATCGAGCAGCCCCCGGACCGCCGGGCCGGGACCGCCGGGCGCGTCCGCGTGCGGGTCGGGGGTGTCGCCGCCGCAGCCGTACTGGTCGCCCTGGCCCCGGTTGTCCATCAGCAGATGCGCGTACCCGGCGGCCACCCAGGTCAGCCGCTCGTGGGGGAGGCCGCGTCCGCGCCCGTACCCCGCGTACTCGACGACCGCCGGCAGGGGCCGGTCGCCGGCTCCGGCGGGTCTGCTGAACCAGGCACGCACCGGGTCGCCCCCGAAGCCCCGGAAGGTCACGTCCCAGGTCCGGGTCAGCCGCAGCCCGGTCTCCACCGGGTGCGCCGACACGAGGGGTTCGCCGGCCGGTGACCCGGTGAGGGTGGCGCGCCAGAAGGCGTCGAAGTCCTCGGGTTCGTCGAGGTCCGGACGGTGGTGCGCCAGTTCCGTCGGCGGCAGGTCGAAGGCGGGCACGGCGGCACCTCGCAGCGGGCTCGGGGAGGACGGGCGGCGATCGGAGGACCGATCGTTGCGGTGCGGGTCCAGAAAGGTGCGGTCGACGGTAACAGCTCCGCGCGGCTCTTCCCAGGTGTCGATCGGCTGTTCCGCCCAGCCTTCGCCGTGCCCCGCGTGGCCTGAGAATCAGGCATGCACAGGTCATTGACACCGCTTTCTTCGTAGCTCTAGGTTGCCGCGAAGTTACCGGCGGAGGATCGAATGTTTCGGTCCTCCGTATCCCACGGGGAGGCCGACTCATGAGCACCTCCACCACGCCGTCCGGCCGGCGGCGTGCGCTGCGCCGCGACTGGCAGCTGTACTCACTGGCCGTACTGCCGCTGCTGTTCTTCCTGGTCTTCCGCTATCTGCCGATGATCGGCAACGTGATCGCCTTCCGCCGCTTCGAACCCGGCGGGTCGATCCTGGGGGAGCAGTGGGTCGGGCTGCGCTACGTGGAGATGTTCCTCAGCGACCCCACCTTCTGGCAGGTCTTCCGCAACACCCTCTGGATCGGCGGCCTCACGCTCGTCTTCTGCTTCCCCATCCCCATCGTGCTGGCGCTGCTCCTCAACGAGGTGCGCACCCGCGCCCTGAAGCGGTTCGTGCAGTCGGTGTCGTACCTGCCGCACTTCCTGTCCATCGTGATCGTCGCCGGCATCACCCTCCAGATGCTCGCCACCGACGGCCCCGTCAACCACGTGCTCGGCTGGTTCGGACAGGACCCGGTCCGGTTCATCCAGGAACCGGAGTGGTTCCGCGCCATCTACGTGGGCTCGGAGATCTGGCAGACCGCCGGCTGGGGCACCATCCTCTACCTGACCGCGCTCACCACGATCGACGACGACCTCTACGAGGCGGCCCGCATCGACGGCGCGAACCGCTGGCGGCAGATCTGGCACGTCACCCTGCCCGGCATCCGGCCCACCATGATCACGCTGCTGATCCTCAACATCGGCACGTTCCTGGCGGTCGGCTTCGAGAAGATCCTGCTCCTCTACAACCCGCTGACCTACGAGACGGGTGACGTGATCTCCACCTACCTCTACCGCACCGGAGTCGAGTCCAACAGCTTCAGCTACGCCGCCGCCATCGGCCTGTTCGAGGCGGTCATCGGCCTGGTGCTGATCACCTCGGCCAACCTGCTCTCGCGCCGCACGGTGGGGACGAGCCTGTGGTGAACGCCGACCGGCCCACCCGCGGCCACCGCGTCTTCCAGCGTGTCAACGGGCTGATCCTCACCGGCGTCGTGGTCGTCACGCTCTACCCCTTCCTCAACATCGTCGCCCGCTCCTTCAGCGGGGAACAGCAGATCCGGGCGGGCGAGGTGACGCTGTGGCCCAAGGGCTTCAACCTCACCACGTACAAGATCGTGTTCCAGGACGGCACCTTCTGGCGCAACTACGGCAACACCGTCTTCTACACGGTCGTCTCCACCGCCGTCGCCATGGTCCTCACGACCTGCTACGCCTACGTCCTGTCCAAGAAGAACCTGAAGGGGCGCGGAGTCCTCGTCGGCATCGCCGTGTTCACCATGTTCTTCTCCGGCGGGCTCATCCCCACCTACGTGCTCGTCACCAGCCTCGACCTGAAGAACACGGTGTGGGCGCTGGCCCTCCCGAACGCCATCAGCGTCTTCAACCTGCTGGTGATGAAGGCCTTCTTCGAGAGTCTGCCGGACGAACTGGAGGAGGCCGCCCAGATCGACGGCCTGAACACGTACGGCATCCTGTTCCGGATCGTGCTGCCGCTGTCCAAGGCGGTCGTCGCGACCATGGTGCTGTTCTACTCCGTGTCCTTCTGGAACTCCTGGTTCGGCGCCTTCCTCTACATGGACCGCATCGAGCTGATGCCGGTCACCGTCTATCTGCGCAACCTCATCGCGGGCGCCACCGGCGGCACCGGCGCCGGCGCGGGCACCGAGCAGCTCACCCAGGTCGCGGCCAACATCCAGGCCGTCACCATCGTGCTCACCGCCCTGCCCATCCTCTGCGTGTACCCGTTCGTCCAGCGCTACTTCGTGTCGGGCGTGATGCTCGGCGCGGTCAAGGGCTGAGTCCCAGCCACACCGAGGGAGCAACCGTGAAGAACGCAGCACACCTTTCCCGACGGCAGATCCTGGCGGCCGCGGGCTTCGCCGGTCTCGCCGCCCTCACCGGCTGCGGCAGCGGCGACGACGGCGGGGACTCCAAGGACCTGTCGAAGAAGCGGAAGGGAGCGATGGAGGAGTACCGGGCCGGCCAGCGGTTCAAGGCCGCCGGGCCGCTCACCTTCTCGCTCCTGCACCTGAGCAACCCCAACTACCCGCCGAAGGACGACTGGCTGCTCTGGAAGGAGATCACCAAGCGCACAGGCGTCACCTTCAAGCGCACCGACGTCCCCCTCAGCGACTACGAGAAGAAGCGCAGCCTGCTCATCGGCGCGGGCGACGCACCCCTGCTCCTGCCCAAGACCTACCCCGGGCAGGAGACCCCCTTCGTCTCGTCCGGCTCCGTCCTCGCCGTCAGCGAGTACGCGGAGCTGATGCCCAACTTCCGCGACAAGGTCAGCAGATGGAAGCTGCAACCCGAGGTGGACTCCCTGCGCCAGTCCGACGGCAAGTACTACCTGCTGCCCGGCCTGCACGAGCGGGCCAAGGCCAACTACTCCCTCGCCCTGCGCACCGACGTCCTCGACAAGCTGGGCCTGAGCCTGCCCGCCACCCTTGAGGAGACGGCCGACGTCTTCCGGGCCCTCAAGTCCGAGTACCCCGGCAGCCACCCCTTCTCCGACCGCTGGAACCAGCCGGAGCCCGGCGGCGCCCTCCTCGGCTACATCGGCCAGGCGCACGGCGTACGGGCCGGCTGGTCGTACCTGAACACCAGCTGGGACGCCGAGGCCGGGAAGTTCGTCTTCACCGGAGCCACGGACGGCTACCGGCAGATGATCGAGTACCTGCGGGGGCTCGTCGACGAGAAGCTGATCGACCCCGAGGGCTTCACCCAGAGCGACGACGAGGCGGTCAAGAAGCTCCTCTCCGAGAAGTCCTTCGCGATCAGCGCCAACCCGCAGGAACTGGTCCAGAACTACCGCTACAACCTCCAGCGGCAGGTCGAGGGGGCGAAGATCGAGATCGTCCCGGTGCCGCTCGGACCGGCGGGACCGGTGGTGCTCGGCGGCTCCCGCCTGGAGAACGGCATGATGATCTCCGGCGACGCCCTCGACCGCGACGACTTCGTCGCCCTCATCCAGTTCGTGGACTGGCTCTGGTACTCCGACGAGGGCCAGAGGTTCACCAAGTGGGGCGTCGAGGGCGTCACCTACACCGAGTCCGGCGGCACCTACCGGGTCGCCGACGGCATCAGCCTCATGGGCTCCGCCCCGAACGCCCCCAAGGACCTCCAGAAGGACTACGGCTTCTACAACGGCGTCTTCTCCTACGGCGGCAGCTGGGAACTGGTCTCCTCCGCCTTCGGCCCCGACGAGAAGAAGTTCCAGGAGGCCATGTCGCAGCGCGAGGAACTCCCCGTCGACCCGGCCCACCCCCTGCAGTCCGTGGAGCAGGAGCAGGCCACCCTCTGGGACACCCCCCTCAAGGACCACGTCCGGCAGAACACCCTCCAGTTCATCCTCGGCAAGCGTCCCCTGACCGAATGGGACGCCTACCTGAGCGAGCTGAAGGCCAAGAACATGGACCGGCTGGTCGACGTGCACAACAAGGCGTACGAGCGGTTCCGGAAGGAGCAGGGGTGACCGGCACGAGCCGCGTCCACGTCCCCGCCGAGGCGGCCGGAGCCTTCCCGGACGCGTGGCGGCACTGTGTCGGCACCGGCCGCCTCGACCTCGCCCTGCGCCGCGACCACCAGGACTCCCTCGCCCTGCTCCAGCGCGAGATCGGCTTCCGGCACATCCGGGGCCACGGCCTGTTCAGCGACGGCATGGCCGTGCACCGCCCCTACACCGACGGGGGCACCCGCTACGTCCACCACTCCTTCACCCACGTCGACCAGGTCGTCGACGCCTGGCTGGCGGCGGGCGTCCGCCCCTTCCTCGAACTCGGCTTCATGCCCGGCGGGTTGGCCAGCGGCGAGCAGACGGTCTTCTGGTGGCGCGGCAACGTCACCCCGCCCCGCGACCCGGCCGAGTGGACCGCGCTGGTCCAGGCCACCCTCGCCCACCTCGTCGACCGCTACGGCCTCGACGAGGTGCGCACCTGGCCCATCGAGGTCTGGAACGAACCCGACCTGCCCGACTTCTGGCAGCACGCGGACCAGGACGCCTACCACCGCCTCTACGAGGCCACCGCGCACGCCGTGAAGGAGGTGGACGCCGAACTCCGGGTGGGCGGCCCGGCGGTGTCACCCGGGGCCGGCTCCGACTGGCTGGCACGGTTCGCCGAGTTCACCGAGGTCCGGGACGTCCCCGTCGACTTCGTCTCCCGCCATGCCTACAGCTCCGGGCCCGCCCAGCACGTGCCCTTCGGCGTGCACCAGACCCTCGCCCCGGCCGCGACACTGCTCGACCAGTTCGCCGAGCCCCGCCGCACCCTCAAGGGCACCCGGCTCGCGGACGCGCCCGTGCACGTCACCGAGTTCAACTCCTCCTACCGGCCCGACAACCCCGTCCACGACACCGCCTTCCACGCCGCCTACCTCGCCCCGGTCCTCGCGGGCGGCGGCGACCTAGTCGACTCCTTCTCGTACTGGACGTTCAGCGACGTCTTCGAGGAGGCCGGTGTCCCCACCGCCCTCTTCCACGGCGGCTTCGGGCTGCTCACCCACCGGCAGATCAGGAAGCCCACGTTCCACCTGTACGCCTTCCTGGCCCGCATGGGCCCCGACCTGCTGACCCGCGGCGACGACCACCTCGTCACCCGGCACCCCGACGGCCGGGTCACCGTCCTGGCCTGGGCACCCGTCGATCCGACCGGCGCCACCCCCGGGCCGCAGGAGCACGCCCTGCGGCTGTCCGTGCCGGTCGGACGCGCCGCCGGGCGGGGCGCGGCGTTCGTCCGGCGCCTGAGCGTCGACGAGGAGAACGGCAACGCCTACACCGCCTGGCGCCGCATGGGCAGCCCTCGCTCGCCCCGCCCCCAGCAGCTCGACGTCCTCCACGAGGCCGCCGAACCCGCCCGCACCCACCGGAGCCTGCCGATCGAGGAGGGCCGGGTCGACCTGCCCCTCACCCTCGCCCGGCACGAGGTCACGTTCGCCGAGCTGAGCCCGGTCGACGACGAGACCCCGCCCTGGTGGGACGAGCGCCGCCTGCTCGGCCGCGACCCGCGGCGCGGCGGCGCCCCGCGGCGCGGCCGGGACCCGCGGCGCGGCCGGGACTCGCAGTTCGGCCGGGACCCGCAGTTCGGCCGGGAGCCGGAGTGAGCACCGCGCGCACCGCCGACTTCGGCACCGGCGTCCTCTCCCGCGCCGCCGCCCTGATCCACACCCTGCTCACCGTCGAGGCCCTGCTGCTCCTGACCTCGGCACCGGGCCTCGCCGGTCTCCTCCTGCTCGCCCCCGACCCCGCCAACCTCCCCCTCGCCGCGCTCTGCCTGCTGCCCCTGGGCCCCGCCCTGTCCGCCGCCGTCTACGCCCTGCACCACCGCAGCAACGACCTCACCGAACTCCACCCGGCGCGCGTCTACCTGCGCGGCTGGCGGCTGAACGCCCTCCCGGCGCTGGGGCTGTGGGCGCCCCTGCTGGCCTGGCTCACCGTCATCGCCTTCACCCTCACCCACTTCACCGCCACCGGCCTGCCCGGCTGGTGGGCCGCGCTGCTCGCCCTCGTGGGCGCCGGCTCCCTGCTGTGGGGCGCGCACGCCCTCGTCCTCACCTCCCTGTTCACCTTCCGCGCCCGCGACACCGCCCGCCTCGCCGCGTACTTCCTGCCCCGGCACGGCCGCGCCACCCTCGGCGCCGCCTCCCTGCTGCTCCTGGCCGCCGCCCTGACCGCCCTGCTGACCGAGGCCCTGCCCGCGCTGCTGGCCGCACCCCTGCTGCTCTCCCTGCTGCACAGCAGCCGCACGGTGATCGCCGAGACGCGGGAGGAGTTCACGGCGTGACGGCGGGCGAGGTGGGTCCCGCGGCTCAGTGGATCGTCCGCCCCCGCTCGTCCGGCACCCCGGACTTGCGCAGGAAGTAGCTGTTGACCTGGTCGCGCCACTCCCGGGCGGACCGCACCTGCTCCTCGTACCGCTCCGCCACGCGCGCGTGCCGGGCGGGCTCCACCAGGTCGGCGAGGCCCGCCCACACCCGGCGGGCCTCCTCGGCCTCCGCGACGCCCTCGAAGTGCGTGTCGTAGATGTGCTGGATCACGGTCTTCCCGCTGTGCAGCACATGGCCGTAGGGCACGTGGTGGAAGAACAGCAGCAGTTCGTCGGGGCAGGTCTCGGGCGACTCGTACAACTCCGCCCAGGGGTCCGGGTACTGGGCCGCGTACCCCGTACCGGTCGCGGTGCCGCGGTCCACGCCGACGCCGTCGCGGTCGGCGAAGTGGTAGGTGCCCCAGGGGCTGTACTCGTAGCCGTCCACGCTCGGCCCGTAGTGGTGCCCGGGCTGCACCATGAACCCGACGCCGAGCGGGGCGGTGTACTTCTCGTACGTCGCCCAGGAGCCGTCGAGGACGGCGTGCAGGCCCTCGGACAGCCGCCGCCCGGCGCCCGGATGGGTCAGCGCGATCCACTCGTCCAGGACCGCGCCCGGGTCCGCCGCCGGGTCCCAGGCGAGCCGCCCGAAGGTGTACAGATTGGCCTGGGCGAGGGGGTGGCCGGTCCAGAACGGGTCGTCGCCCACGTTGGACACCGCCACCAGGGCGTCCGCCAGCCGCCCCACGCTCACCTCGCCGTCCGGCCGGAAGCGCAGCGCCTCGCTCCACATCGGGCCCAGCCAGCACACGTGCCGCTGCTGCCCGGTGTACTCCTGCGTGGCCTGCACCTCCACCGCGAGCCGGGTGTCCGGCATCGCGCCGATCAGCGGGGACACCGGCTCGCGCACCTGGAAGTCCATCGGGCCGTGTTTGACCTGGAGCACCGCGTTCGCGGCGAACTCGCCGTCCAGCGGCACGAAGTGGTCGTACGCGGCCCGGGCGCGGTCCGTCGACCGGTCCCGCCAGTCCTGCCGGTGGTCGTAGACGAACGCCCGCCAGTGCACGGTGCCCCCGTACGGGGCGAGCGCGCCGGCCAGCAGATTGGCGCCGTCCGCGTGGGTGCGGCCGTACGCGAACGGGCCGGGCTGCCCCTCCGAGTCGGCCTTCACCACGTACCCGCCGAAGTCCGGGATCGTCTCGTACACCCGCTCCGTCACCCCGGCCCACCAGCGGCGCACCCGCTCGTCCAGCGGGTCGGCGGTGGGCAGCGGGCCGAGGACGACCGGGGCGGCGAAGGTGACCGACAGGTGCGTGCGCACGCCGTAGGGCCTGAGCGCGCCCGCGATCGCCGCGACCTCGCCCATCCGGTCGGTGAGCAGGTGCGCCTCCGTCTCGTGGACGTTGACGTTGTTGACGCAGACCGCGTTGATCCCGCAGGCCGCGAGCAGCCTGCCGTACGCCCGCACCCGGTCCAGGCCGTCGCGGGCCCGGCCGTCGGACCAGAACAGCGAACCGCCCGCGTAGCCCCGCTCGACCTGGCCCATCACCGGGTGCACGGCCACGTTGTCCCAGTGGTCCAGCATCCGCAGCGCGAGGGCCGGTCGGTGCTCCTCGCGGACCGGGTCGCCGGCGAACGCCGCCTCGCCGAGCCGTACGACGTGGAACAGGCCGTACAGCAGCCCGCGCCCGCCGGACGCGGTGACGGTGGCCCGGCCGTCCGCACGGGCGTATGCGAAGCCCTCGTCGCCGAACTCCCCGACGCCCTCGGAGCCGCCTTCGGAGCCGCCGTCGGCGGTCAGTTCCAGCACGAGGTCGGCCGGGGCGGCGGTCTCGTCCACGAGAGCGCCCCCGAACCGCTCGCAGGCCGCCGCCACCTCACCGCGCACCGTCCCGGCGAGCGGTCCGCTCCCGCGCACCAGCGTGCGCCGGCTGCCGAGGGCGCGGAAGGCGGCGTCCGGCAGCCAGGCCGGGTCGAGGGCGTCGTCCATGCCGTCAGGCGACCGCCCCGCCGGTGCCGCGCGCCGCGGCGATGTAGTCGGAGCGGCCGGAGCCGTCGTAGACCGTGAGGTCCACGTACGCGCCGTCCGGGATGCTGAAGTCCTTGACCGTCATGTCCACGGTGGCCGAGGTGCCCGGCGCCGAGAACGTACCCAGGTCGTGGTACGAACCGCCCCACGAGTAGCCGATCGCCACGTAGAACCCGTCCCCGTCGTTCTTGGTGTCGTACACCCACAGCTTCTCGCCGTCGGGGTGGAACTCCACCTTGCCGATGAACCAGCCCGCGTCGTTCAGCTCCATCTTGACGGCCGTGCCGCCCGCGTCGTGCGCGAAGTAGGTGCCGTCGAACGGGTCACTGAGAGTGCCGCCGCTGCACGGGCAGTTGCTCGTCTGGCGGTAGTACGTGGAGACGCTGGGGTCCGGGTCGTAGGCCTGGGCCGGCGCGGCGGTCGCGAAGAGCGCCCCCGCCGCCAGCAGTGCGCCCGTGACCAGCCCCGTGACGCGTTTGCCGATGGATGTCCGCATGTGTTCCCCCTGACGATGCGTGACGCGCCCTCGGCGGCCGCCGGCGGCGCCCGCTCATCCTGGTGCATGCACCGGCTCAGGGGAATGGGGCGGCACGGACGGGCGGCGGATTCCGGCCGAAGCCCGAACCCGCCGCCCCCGCGTCACGCGCGGACCGCGCCTACGCCAGCAGCTCCACCTCCGCCAGCGTGTGCTCGCCGTCCAGGACCAGCCGGTACTTCGCGTACGAGCCCGGCGACTTCACCGAGAACGCCCGCGTCTGCCGGTCCCAGGCGAAGGACTCGCCCGAGCGCTCGTCCAGCGTCTTCCAGGTGGTGCCGTCGGCCGAGCCCTGGAGCTTCCAGCCGGTCGGCGCCTGCGCACGGTCGGCCGACGAGGTGAGCGTGTACTGGACCGCCTCGACGCCCTTGCCGGACACGGGCAGGTCCACGGACGTCACGCTCGCCTCCGTCCCCGAGGTGTTGTCGAACAGGGCACCCTCACCCGTGATCGCGTCGGCGCGCGGCGTCGCCACCTCGTCGCCCTTGGTGATCGACGGCGGCGCCGCGTTCTCGCCGGTGCCCCACGAGGAGGGCTTGGCGCCCATGTCGAACTCCAGGACCCCGCCCTTGGCGAGCAGCGAGTGGGGGAGCGAAGTGGAGTTCCAGCGCTTGCCGTTGACCTTCAGGCCCTGCACGTAGACGTTCTTCGTGCTGTTCTTCGGCGCCTTGACGACCAGCTCGCGGCCGTTCTCCAGGTGCACCGTGGCCTTCGTGAACAGCGGGGACCCGACGGCGTACTCGCCGCTGCCCATCACCAGCGGGTAGAAGCCGAGCGAGGAGAAGAGGAACCAGGCCGACTGCTCGCCGTTGTCCTCGTCGCCGTGGTAGCCCTGGCCGATGTCGCTGCCGGTGTACAGCCGCTGGAGCACCTCGCGGATGTTCTTCTGCGTCTTGTACGGCTGCCCGGCCGCGTCGTACATGTACAGGGCGTGGTGGGCGACCTGGTTGGAGTGCCCGTACATGCCCATGCGGACGTCGCGCGCCTCGACCATCTCGTGGATGACCCCGCCGTAGGAGCCCTTCAGCTCCGGGGAGGCCGTCTCCGGGGTCGACAGGTACTCGTCGAGCTTGTCCCCGAGGCCCTTGCGTCCGCCGTACAGGTTGGCGAGGCCCCGGCTGTCCTGCGGGGCGGTGAAGGCGTAGCCCCAGCCGTTGGTCTCCGTGTAGTCGTAGCCCCACACGCGCGGGTCGTACTTCTCGGAGTCCACGCGCCAGTTGCCCTCGGCGTCCTTGCCCTGGAAGAAGCCGGCCTTCGCGTCGAAGAGGTTGACGTAGTCCTGGGCCCGGTTGAGGAAGTAGGCGGACTCCTCCTTGTAGTGCTTCTCGCCGGTCTCCTTGTAGAGCTTCTCGCCCATCTTGGCGATGCCGTAGTCGTTGAGGTAGCCCTCCAGCGCCCACGACAGGCCCTCGTGCGTCTCGGTGCTGGTGTAGCCGAGGAAGGGCGAGGTCTCCATGCCCTTGCGGCCCACGCCGGAGGACGGGGGCACGACGGTGGCGTTCTTCAGGGCCGCGTCGTACGCCGCCTTCGCGTCGAAGTCGACGCCCTTGACGTAGGCGTCGGCGAAGGCCACGTCGGAGGAGGTGCCGGTCATCAGGTCCGCGTAGCCGGGGGAGGACCAGCGCGAGGTCCAGCCGCCGTCCTTGTAGTGCTGCACGAAGCCGTCGACCAGCTCACCGGCCTGGGAGGGGGTGAGGAAGGAGTACGCGGGCCAGGTGGTCCGGTACGTGTCCCAGAAGCCGTTGTTGACGTAGACCTTGCCGTCCACGATCTTCGAGCCGGTCGCGGTCGGCGTGTCCTCCTTGACCGCCTTGGAGAACGGGGAGGCGTACTTGTACTTTCCGTCGACCTTCTCGTGGCCCGCGTTCGGGTACAGGTAGAGGCGGTAGAGGCTGGAGTACAGCGTGGTCAGCTGGTCCCGGGTGGCGCCCTCGACCTCGACCTTGCCGAGGATCCGGTCCCACTGCTTCTGGGCGTTGCGCTTGACCTTGTCGAAGGAGGCGCGCTTCGGGATCTCCTGGCGCAGGTTGTCCTTCGCCTGGTCCACGCCGATCAGCGAGGTCGCGATGCGCAGCGTCACGGTGCGGTCCCGGCCGGCGTCGAAGCGAAGGTGGCCCTTGACGCCGCTGGAGTCGCCGCCGATCACCCTGCTGTCGAACTCGCCGTACACGAAGAGGCGGGTGGCGCCGGTGGAGAGTCCGGACTTGACGTCCGAGTAGCCGGAGAAGGTGCCGTTCTCCTTGTCCAGGGTCAGACCGGCGCTGTTCTCCACGTTGTCGAAGATCACGCTCGCGTCGTCACCGGGGTAGGTGAAGCGCATCATCGCCGCGTGGTCGGTCGGCGTCATCTCGGCCTTGAGGCCGTTCTCGAACCGCACGCCGTAGTAGTACGGCCTGGCGGTCTCGTTCTCGTGCCGGAAGGCCAGCTCGCGGGCGTCCCGGCCGGTGTCCGGGGTGCCGGAGGCGGCCGAGGGCATCACCTGGAAGGTCTGCCGGTCGCCCATCCAGGGGCTCGGCTCGTGGCTCGCGCTGAACGCCTGGAGGGTGGGCAGGTTGGCGTCGTTGTTGCCGCGCGCGTACTCGTAGAGCCAGCTGAGCGAACCGGCGTTGGTCACCGGCGTCCAGAAGTTGAAGCCGTGCGGCACGGCGGTCGCGGGGAAGTTGTTGCCGCGCGAGAAGCTGCCGCTGGAGTTGGTGCCGCGGGTGGTGAGCGCGTAGTCGGACAGGTGGGCCTTGGGACGCTCGGGCTCGGCGCGCTTGATCTCCACGTCGTCCAGCCAGCCCCGGAACTTCGCCGGGCCCTTGGGGGAGTCGTAGGCCACCAGGATCCGGTCGACGGTCTTGCCCGCCGCGACCGTGCCGATGCCCGACTCGACGCTGTTCCACTGGTTCACGTAGAGGATCTTGGCGTCGCCCTGACCGCGCGGCGTCAGCGGGAACCCGTGCTGGTCGGTGGCCTTGAGGTCGCTCAGGTAGGTGCCGTCGGTGAAGGCGAGGTCGACCGAGACGTTCGTGGCGTCGTAGTCGAGGTCGCCGTCCGCCATCGACGGGAAGATCTTGTACGACAGCTCGGTGCGCCGGTCGACCCTGACGTCGACGTCGAAGACCTTGTTGTACGAGTAGGCCCGGCCGTCCGCCGTGTGGCGGCCCGCGTAGCGCAGCGCGTGGGTGCCGGTGAAGCCGGCGTTCGCCTTCGCGGTGGGCGAGCCCGCCGGGCCGTCGTCTACCGAGGAGAGCATGTCCTCGGGGGTGGGGACCTCGGTGTCGCCGGTGGCGAGCTGCACGTCGGCGAGCTGGAGGGCGTCGCCGGCGCCGTTGTTCCTGGTGATCTCCAGCCGGAAGTGCTGGAACTCGGCGGTTTCGGACAGCTCGTACGTCTTCGTCTGGAAGCGCTCGCCGAAGCTCTCCCCGGAGCGGGTGTCCACGGTCTGCCAGTTCTCGCCGTCCGACGAGCCCTTCAGCGTCCAGTCCACCGGGTCGCGTTCGTCGTGGTCGTTGGCCGAGGTGAGCGCGTACTTGGCGATCTTCTGCGGGGCGTCCAGGTCGAACTCGACCCAGCCGGTCGGGGCGAAGGTCAGCCACTTGGTGCCCGGCTCGTTGTCGACGAGGTTCTCCTTGACCTCCCCGCCGCCCGTGTTCTCGGCGCTGGCCCGCACCCCGGTGACGTGCTCCGTGACGTTGCCCGGTATGCCGGTGCTGAACCCGCCGTCCACGCCGGAGGCCCGCTTGCGGCCGTCCGCGCCGGTGTCCACGGTGTCGGTCCAGTCCGGGGCCGGGTCGCCCTTCTCGAAGGACGACGCGAACTCCCGGTCGGCCTTCGCGGGCGCGCCGGGCAGGGCGACCGCGGCCCCCTGAGAACCCACCGCCAAGGCGAAGGCGGTCGCCGTCACGACCGCCGGACCCCATCTGTGCCGAACTCTGTACTGCATGTCCTGGCCACCCTCCCAGCGCTGGGGACAACGTTGTCAATTCAACTGCGCAAGGACCAGTAGGGGTCAAGTGACAAGTGATGTCAAGGGTGTTGGATGTGGCGTTCGGGGGTTATGGCGGGTATTCCTACGTCGTGCGACGCACAGGGCACTCATATTTCCGGGAGGTCTCAACTCGGAAAAGACGTACCGGGAACCTTGCATTCGATCTTGCTCCGCCGGTGTGAAGTGGACTATACCTGTCGGCACTCCGGGGCATCTTCACCGCACCCGACCTTGTACGTCCGCATTTCCTGCACGACCCAGCTTGACCCGAACGCGGTGCCGGGGAGGATCCGGTTCACCGCCTGAGTCCTGGAGAAGGCGAGGACTTGAGCATGGGATCCACCACCGGCGTGGGCCATCGCGATCTGATCAGGCGGAGCGCGACCGCCGCTCCGACACCGGCGACTGTTGTGTCGGCATCACTCAGCTGATCATCGGCGCCGCCCCGCGGCTCCGAGACGACGGCGACAACGCCCCAGGCGCGGCCGGCACAGGACCGGTCCGGCCACGGCGGGCGCACACGCAGCACACCCGTACAGATCCAACCGATCAGTGAGGATGCAGAGATGACCATTCGTGCCCGCTCTCTCGACAGGCGGACGCTCCTGCGCGGGGCCATCGCCACCGCGGCGATGGGCTCGTTCGCGGTCGCGTGCAGCTCTCCCTCCAGCGAGGACGGCGACGGCGACGGCGGCCCGAAGGGCGAGAAGAGCGCCAACAACCCGTTCGGTGTCGCCGCGAACTCCTCGGTCGAAGCGGCCATCTTCGACGGCGGCTACGGCACCGACTACGTCGACTACACCAACCAGGTGCTCGGCAGCCAGATCAAGGGACTCAAGGTCAAGGTCGAGCCGGTCGTCGACATCGCCCCCCAGCTCCAGCCCCGTTTCGTCGGCGGCAACCCGCCGGACCTCATCGACAACTCCGGTGAGGACCAGATCGGCTTCCTCGGCATCCTCGACCAGTTGGAGGAGCTCGACGACCTCTTCGAGGCCAACACCTACGAAGGCAAGAAGATCGCCGACATCGTCTACCCCGGCGTCAAGGACCCCGGAACGTACAACGGCAAGTTCGTCGCGCTCCGGTACGTGATGACGGTGTACGGCGTCTGGTACTCGAAGACGCTCTTCGAGGAGAACAGCTGGACCCCGCCGAAGACCTGGGACGAGGCGCTCGACCTCGGCCAGAAGGCGAAGAAGAAGGGCAAGTACCTCTTCGTCCACGGCAAGGAAGCCGCGACCTACTACCAGACGATGCTGTTCGCCTCAGCGATCAAGGAGGGCGGTGACGAGGTCCGGCTCGCTCTCGGCAATCTCGAGAAGAACGCCTGGTCGCATCCGGCCATCCAGGGCGTCCTCAAGGTCATGGAGACCATGATCAAGCAAAAGATGTTCGTCCCCGGCGGCTCCGGCACCCAGTTCCAGAAGGCACAGGCGATCTGGAGCAACGACCAGAAGGCGCTGCTCTACCCGTCCGGTGGCTGGATCGAGAACGAGATGAAGCAGGCCACCAAGAAGGACTTCCAGATGACCGGCTTCCCGGAGATGACGCTCACGGACAAGCCGAAGCTGCCCTACGAGTCGCTCCACGCCGCGGCGGGCGAGCCGTTCATCGTGCCCAAGCAGGGCAAGAACCCGGCCGGCGGCAAGGAAGTGCTGCGGGCGATGCTGTCCGAGAAGGCGGCCGCCAACTTCTCCAAGACGAAGCTGGCCCCGACGGTGGTCAAGGGCACCGTGCCCGCCGACGGCTTCGGATCGGCCGCCCTCGTCTCCCAGACGACGATGCTCGAGGCCGCGGGCGACAACATCTACGACATGAGGAGGTTCGTCGAAGCCTACGGCATGAACACCGACCAGTTGGTGCCGTGGAACTCGTTCCTCTCCGGCGACCTCGACCGCAAGGGCCTCACCTCGGCCCTGCAGAAGATCTCCGACAAGGTCCGGGACGACGACTCCATCGACAAGATCAAGATCAGCTAGTACAGCGATGAAAGACGACATCACCACCTCCGACGCCGCGAGCCGCCGGCCCGGGCCGGCCGCTCGCGGCGGGCGGCCACGGCGCCGCAGGCTCACGTTCGACCGGGTGACGTTCTTCCTCGCGTTCCTCGGTGTACCGCTGGCCATCTTCGTGATCTTCGTTCTGATCCCGTTCGGCCAGGCGATCTTCTGGGGGATGACCGACTGGCGCGGCTTCAGTCCGGACTACAACTTCGTCGGCTTCGACAACTTCACGAAGATGTTCCAGGACGACATCTTCCTGAAGGCGTTGCGCAACGTCGCACTCCTCGCGGCCTTCGTGCCGCTGGTGACGCTGACGCTGGCCCTCGGGGTCGCCGTGGCCATCACCCTGGGCGGGCCCAGCAAGGGCCCCGTCCGAGGAATCCGGGGAGCGTCGTTCTACCGGATCGTCTCGTTCTTCCCCTATGTCGTGCCGGCGATCATCGTCGGTCTGATCTGGGCGCAGATGTACGACCCGAACGCCGGCCTGCTCAACGGCGTCCTCACCGGCCTCGGCCTCGACCACTTCGACGCGTTCGCGTGGCTGGGCGAGAAGGCGACCGCGATGCCGGCCGTGATGTTCGTGATCATCTGGGGGCTCGTCGGCTTCTACGCGGTGCTCTTCATCGCCGCGATCAAGGGCGTTCCCGGCGAGCTGTACGAGGCGGCGAAGATCGACGGGGCCGGCCGGTTCCGCACCACGATCTCGATCACCCTGCCGGCGATCCGGGACAGCGTGCAGACGGCGTACATCTATCTGGGCATCGCCGCCCTGGACGCGTTCGTCTACGTCCAGGCGATGGTGCCCAACGGCGGCCCGGACAACTCGACCCTGACCATCAGCCAGCGTCTGTTCAACGTCGCTTTCGCCAAGCAGCAGTTCGGGTACGCCACCGCGATGGGCGTCGTCCTCGCCGTCGTCACCCTGGTGTTCGCGGCGCTGGTGTTCCTCGTCAACCGCCTCACGGGCGGCGGCGAGGGCGAGAGCAAGAGGAAAGCACCTGGGTCCACGGCTCGGCGTGCCGCAGCCAAGGGAGGTGCCCGGTGAGCGTCATCGCCGCCGACCGGAAGCCGGCCAGTGACCGGAAACCGGCGAGCGACCGCAAGCTGACGAGGGCCGCCGCGAGCAGCGACCGCAGATTCGCGGCGATCTCGCACGCCCTGCTGATCCTGTGGTCCGTGATCGTGATCGTGCCCATGCTGTGGGTGCTGATGTCGTCGTTCAAATCGACCGGCGAGATCCTTTCGTCGCCGTTCTCGCTGCCGGATCACTGGCGCTTCGAGAACTACGCGAACGCGTGGACCGACGCGAACATCGGAAAGTACTTCCTGAATTCCGTGATCGTCGTGGTCTCGGCACTGATCCTGGTGATGCTGCTCGGCGCGATGTGCGCCTACGTTCTCGCCCGGTTCGAGTTCCCCGGACGCCGGCTGATCTACTACGTGATGCTCGCCGGCCTGACTTTCCCGGTCTTCCTGGCGATCGTTCCGCTCTTCTTCCAGTTGCAGAACTTCGGGCTGCTGAACACGCGACCCGGACTGATCCTCACCTATGTCGCGTTCGCGCTGCCGTTCACGATGTTCTTCCTCTATTCGTTCTTCCGGTCGCTGCCGCACGACGTGTACGAGGCCGCACTGATCGATGGTGCCGGGGACTGGCGGGCGTTCTTCCAGGTGATGCTGCCGATGGCCCGTCCGGGCATGGCGGCGGTGGCGATCTTCAACTTCCTGGGCCTGTGGAACCAGTTCCTGCTGCCGGTGGCGCTCAACACCGACCAGGACAAGTGGGTCCTCACCCAGGGCATGGCCGCCTACGCGTCCTCGCAGGTCTACGACATCGACTACGGCGCGCTGTTCGCGGCGATCGTGGTCACGGTGGTGCCCGTACTGCTCGTGTACTGCCTCTTCCAGCGGCGGATCGCCGGTTCGGTGTCGCAAGGCACCTTCCGCTGACGTCCACCGCCGCTCCACCCGCCGTACGCAGGGGTCCGGTCCCGGAGAGACAGTTCTCCGGGACCGGACCCCTGTGGCGTACCACCGACAGTCGGCCGTGGACACGGGCTGGAACCGATTTCTATCAAGGGCTTGACGTCACTGGGCGATTCAGCGGAGTTTGGGGTTCATAACTTGTACAAGGTCCGCATCACACAGGGTGACGCGGACCCAGGGATGAGGGTGAGAGTCAATGGAGACTCCCGGGTCGCAGTCGTCGCTGCACCGAGCCAACCTGGAACGGGTCGTACGAGCGGTACGGCTCGCTGGTTCGCTCACGCAGGCGGAGATCGCGAGGACGACGGGGCTGTCCGCGGCCACGGTCTCTAACATCGTCCGGGAACTGAAGGAAGGCGGGACGGTCGAGGTCACGCCCACCTCGGCGGGTGGCCGGCGGGCCCGCAGCGTCTCGCTGAGCGGCGACGCCGGCATCGTCATCGGCGTGGATTTCGGCCACACCCACCTGCGGGTCGCCGTCGGCAACCTCGCCCACCAGGTGCTCGCCGAGGAGTCCGAGCCCCTGGACGTCGACGCGTCCGCGGCCCAGGGCTTCGACCGGGCGGAACAGCTGGTCAGCCGGTTGATCGCGGCCACCGGCGTGGACCGCTCCAAGATCGCCGGAGTGGGCCTCGGCGTGCCCGGGCCGATCGACGTCGAGTCCGGCACGCTGGGCTCGACCGCCATCCTGCCCGGCTGGGGCGGCACCCGGCCCGCCGAGGAGCTGCGGGGGCGGCTCGGCGTGCCGGTGCACGTGGACAACGACGCCAACCTCGGCGCCCTGGGCGAGCTCGTCTGGGGCAGCGGGCGGGGCGTGCGGGACCTGGCCTACATCAAGGTCGCCAGCGGCGTCGGCGCCGGTCTGGTGATCAACGGGAAGATCTATCGCGGCCCCGGCGGCACGGCGGGCGAAATCGGGCACATCACCCTCGACGAGGCCGGTCCCGTCTGCCGGTGCGGAAACCGGGGTTGCCTGGAGACCTTCGCGGCAGCACGCTATGTGCTTCCGCTCCTCCAGCCCAGCCACGGCACCGATCTGACGATGGAGGGCGTGGTGCGGCTGGCCCGGGACGGTGACCCGGGTTGCCGTCGGGTGATCGCCGACGTCGGCCGCCACATCGGCAGTGGAGTCGCCAACCTCTGCAACCTGCTCAACCCGAGCCGGGTCGTCCTCGGCGGCGATCTCGCCGAGGCAGGCGAGCTGGTGCTCGGGCCGATAAGGGAGTCCGTCGGGCGCTACGCCATCCCCAGCGCGGCGCGTCAACTCTCCGTACTTCCGGGGGCTCTTGGGGGCCGTGCGGAGGTGCTCGGGGCGCTCGCCCTGGCGCTGAGCGAGATGGGTGATTCGACCCTTTTGGACGGATCTGCGACCGGCGCCCTGCCGACGGCCACGCCTGCCTTCACTTAGAGCACGGATGGCACCGTTGTCATCTCGTTAAGGATTTACTTCTTGACGTCGCACGTGTGGCCGAGTTGACTTCCAGCCACCTCGGCCGCAACGACGCGGCCTCGTCAGGGAGGTTTGTGAAGTGAACACGCGTATGCGTCGTGCCGCCGTTGCCGTTGCCACCACCGCGATGGCCGTCTCGCTCGCCGCCTGTGGCAGCGCCAAGGAGGCCGACGGCGGCAGCGACTCGTCGGACTCGGCGGCCAAGAAGGGCGACGACATCAAGGTCGGGCTCCTCCTTCCGGAGAACCAGACCGCTCGCTACGAGAAGTTCGACAAGCCCATGATCGAGAAGAAGGTCAAGGAGCTCACGAACAACAAGGGCGAGGTCGTCTACGCCAACGCCAAGCAGGACGCGAGCCTGCAGAACCAGCAGGTCGACACGATGGTGACCAACAAGGTCGACGTGCTGATCATCGACGCGGTGGACTACAAGGCCATCGCGGGCTCGGTCAAGAAGGCCCACGACGCCGGCATCAAGGTCGTCGCCTTCGACCGCCTGGCCGAGGGCCCGATCGACGCCTACACCTCGTTCGACAACGTCACCGTCGGCAAGACGCAGGGCGAGGCGCTCCTCAAGGCGCTGGGCGACAAGGCCAAGGACAGCCAGATCGTCATGATGAACGGCTCGTCCACCGACCCGAACGCCGCCCAGTTCAAGGAAGGCGCCCACTCCGTCCTCGACGGCAAGGTCAAGATCGGCCGCGAGTACGACACCAAGGAGTGGAAGCCGGAGAACGCCAACGCCAACATGCAGGCGGCCATCTCCGCGCTCGGCAAGGACAAGATCGACGGCGTCTACTCCGCCAACGACGGCATGGCGGGCGGCTCCATCACCGCCCTCAAGCGCGCCGGCATCAAGAACATCCCGGTCACCGGCCAGGACGCCGAACTCGCGGGCGTGCAGCGCATCGTCACCGGTGAGCAGTACATGAGCGTCTTCAAGTCCTACCCGAAGGAGGCCGAGACCGCGGCCGAGATGGCCGTCGCGCTGGCCAAGGGCGAGTCGCTCGACTCCATCGCCAACGACAAGGTCGACAGCGCCACCACCAAGGGTGTCCCCGCGGTCATCGTCCCGGTCGTCTCGCTGACCAAGGACAACATCAAGGAGACCGTCATCAAGGACGGCTTCTACACGATCGACGAGATCTGCACGGACAAGTACAAGGCCGCCTGCGACAAGATCGGCCTCAAGTAAGCGGACCCGCGTCCCGCGCCGCGTGAGCGGCCCGGACCGCCCGCCCCAGCTCCTCCGGCGCCCCGCACTCATCAGCCCCGCAAGCTACGCGGGGCGCCGGACGGAACAACCCCCCAACTTCTGTACAACCTCCCGCCGGGTCAGGCGGCGAAGGAGATGGTTCACGTGTCCGCTACGCCCGTGCTGGCGTTGCGCGGGGTCTCCAAGCGATTCGGTGCCGTCCAGGCGCTCACCGACGTAGAGCTTGAGGTCCACGCCGGTGAGGTGGTCGCCCTGGTGGGCGACAACGGAGCCGGAAAGTCCACGCTGGTCAAGACGATCGCCGGCGTGCACCCCATCGATGAGGGCGCCATCGAGTGGGACGGCAGGGCCGTCTCGATCAACAAGCCGCACGACGCCCAGAACCTCGGCATCGCGACCGTCTACCAGGACCTCGCGCTGTGCGACAACATCGACGTCGTCGGCAACCTCTACCTGGGCCGGGAGATCCGCAGGCGCGGCGTCCTGGACGAGGTGGAGATGGAGCGCCGCTCCCGCGAGCTCCTCGACACGCTGTCCATCCGCATCCCGAGCGTCCGCATCCCGATCGCCTCGCTCTCCGGCGGTCAGCGCCAGGTGGTGGCGATCGCCCGGTCCATGCTCGGCGAGCCCAAGCTGGTCATCCTCGACGAGCCCACCGCCGCCCTCGGCGTCGAGCAGACCGCCCAGGTCCTCGACCTCGTGGAGCGGCTGCGCGAGCGCGGCCACGCCGTCATCCTCATCAGCCACAACATGGCCGACGTCAAGGCGGTCGCCGACAAGGTCGCCGTCCTGCGCCTCGGGCGCAACAACGGCGTCTTCGAGGTCAAGTCGACCTCGCAGGAAGAGATCATCTCCGCCATCACGGGCGCCACGGAGAACGCCGTGACCCGTCGTGCGGCGCGCACCAATGGGGAGATCAAGAAGTGAGCATCGACAAGACCTCCACTCCCGCCGAGGACCAGGCGGTCGAGAACCCCGCCGCGGCCGCCGGCGCGGCCACCGCGGTCGACCCGCGGCTGCTGGTGCGCGAGCAGGGCTTCGCGGGCTACATCGGCGAGTTCAAGCGGAAGATGAAGGCCGGTGACCTCGGGTCCATCCCGGTGGTCGTCGGACTGCTGATCATCTGGGCCATCTTCACCAGCCTGAACTCCAACTTCCTCACCGCCGGCAACATCTCCGACATGTCGGTCGCCATGGTCGGCACCGGCATGATCGCCGTCGGTATCGTCTTCGTCCTGCTGCTCGGCGAGATCGACCTGTCGGTCGGCTCGGTCAGCGGTGTCGCGGGCGCCACCTTCGCGGTGCTGAGCGTCACGCACGGGATGAACGAGTGGCTCGCGCTGCTGCTGTCCGTCCTCACGGGCACCGTCGCCGGCGCCATCCACGGCTTCGTCTTCGCTCGCATCGGCGTGCCGGCGTTCGCCGTGACGCTGGCCGGACTGCTGTTCTGGCAGGGCTTCATGCTGCAGATCCTGGGCAGCAACGGCACGATCAACCTCGACTCCGAGGGTGTGGTCGTGAAGATGACCAGCTACTTCTTCAGCGACGTGGCCGCCGCCTACGGCCTGGCGGTCGTCGTGACCGCGGGGTACTTCCTCACCGCGTTCTTCGACAACCGTCGCCGCGAGGCCGCCGGGGTGCCGTCCCGGCCGCTGAACGAGATCATCGTGCGCACGGTGCTGCTGGCGATCCTGGCCTTCGTCGTGGCGATCGTCTTCAACCAGTACAAGGGCCTGCCGCTGGCCGTGGTGATCTTCCTGGCGTTCCTGCTGCTCACGGACTTCGTCCTGCGCCGCACCGCCTACGGTCGCAAGATATTCGCGCTCGGCGGCAGCGTCGAGGCGTCCCGCCGTGCGGGTATCAACGTGGAGCTGGTCCGGATCTCGGTCTTCGCGATCGCCGGTGGCTTCGCCGCGCTGGGCGGCCTCTTCGTGGCCTCGAAGATCGCCGCCGCCAACCAGGGCGCCGGCACCGGTGAGTTCCTGATGAACGTCATCGCCGCGGCCGTGATCGGCGGCACGTCCCTCTTCGGCGGCCGCGGCCGCACCTGGGACGCGCTGCTCGGTGTGATGGTCATCGTCTCGATCCAGTACGGCCTCGCCCTGGAGGGCGTCGGCTCGCCGGTCCAGTACATGATCACCGGCGGCGTGCTGCTGGCGACCGTCGTCATCGACGCGATCACCCGCAAGACGCAGAAGACGGCCGGCCGCGCATAGCGTCCCGCACGGCCGACGACGGTCCGCCCGCCCGCCCAGCTGAGCCCTGGGCCGGCGGGCGGACCGCTGTGTCGCGTCAGTGGACCCCGCGCGTCGTCAGCAGGCGCCGAGGTCCTGCCAGACGCCCCACTGGCCGGTGGTCCCGGGCTCCTCGCCGGTCGTCCACCACTTGGCCTTCCAGGTGTGCCCCTCGTGGGAGACCTGCTGTCCGCCGGTGTAGATCGCGCCCGAGTCCCACGGGGCGGCAGTGCACTGGTTTCCGTTGCCGCCGGTGACGGTCAGCGAGTACGTGGTGCTGTGGCTGCCCGACGGACTGGTGCCGGTGACGGTGACGGAGTAGGTCCCCGAGACCGCCCGGTCGGTGGTGGCGAGGGTCAGCGTCGACTGCCCGCCCGCGGTGACCGAGGCCGGGCTGAAGGACGCGGTGACGCCGGCCGGGACCCCGCTCGCGCTGAACCGCACCGCCTCCGCCTCGCCGGACTTCACCGCGGTCTTCACGGTGGTGGTGGCCGAGGCACCCGCGGTCACCGTGCCCGAGGCCGGGGTGGCGGAGAGGGAGAAGTCGTTCTCCGGGGCGGTGCTGCCGCTGGTGAAGGGCGCGAAGATGTGCGAGAAGTCCCAGGTGTTCTGCTGGATGCCCGAGCAGTTGTCGGCCGCGCCGCCGCCCGCGCAGCTGCCGTTGTCCCGTTGCAGCGCCCAGAAGGAGAGCGTGTTGATGCCCTGCTTCAGGGCCCAGTCGTAGACCGTGCGGGCGTTGTCCAGGGTGAAGGTCTCCGCCGGTCCGAAGTCGTCGACGCCGATCATCTCGATGACGCCGATCATGTGCCACAGGTCGGCGGAGGACTTGTCCGGGTGGAGCCGGGCCAGTACGTCGTGCAGGCCCTGGGTGGCGGTCTGGGTGTCCTTGGCCATGTCGTGCGGCTGGTTGTCGTAGTAGTCGAACGTCATGAGGTTCACGACGTCGACCTTGGTGCCGTTCTTGACGGCGTTCTCGAGCAGGGCGACGCCGTTGCTCGCCAGGCCGTGGGTGGTCGTGGGCAGCGTGTAGGAGATCTCGATGTCCCGGCCGTTCGCGGCGGCCCAGTCCTGGACCAGCTTGATCGCCTTGTTGCGGCGGTCGATGCCCGCGGTGTTGTCCAGCGCGTCGATCTCGATGTCCATGTCGAGCCGGGTGACGTCGTAGGTCGTGATGACCTTCTCGTAGGCCGCGGCGATCTGCTGGACGTCGGTGCAGCTGTCGGCGATCTCGGTGCCGGTGGTGTCGGCCGTGTAGCCGCCGAACGAGGGGATGACGTCCCCGCCGTTCGCCTGGATGGTGTCGAAGTCGGCGCCGAAGGTCGACTGGGCGATCGGCATCGAGGTGTCGCCGTTCCAGTACGGCGTGCAGGAGCCCGCGGTCGCCGTCTGGAGGAAGGCCATCGTCAGGTGCTTGGCACCCGACTGGGCGGACAGCGCGGCCGGGCTCTCGCCGGTCCAGGCCTCGAAGTACGGCGCGAAGACCCGGTCCGGCAGCGGGGTCGCCGCCTGGGCCGCGCCGGTGCCGGTCAGCGCGAGGCCCACCGCGGCCACGGTGGTGGCGGCCGCGGTGAGGGCCGCCCGGATGGAACGCATGCGTCTCATGTCAGTCCCGGTGTGTGTGGGGTGGAACGTCGATTCCCGTGCTGTGCTGGGGTGTTGCCGGGTACGGGGATATCGCCGGAGCACCGGGGGCCGCAATGGTCTGGACCAGAATGGGACTAGACCAATTCGCCGGATCGGACGTCACCGGGCCTGGACACCGCGCGCCCGGGGTACTGGACCACCCGGGTAAAGGTGTCCCCAAGCCGGACGGCGACGTGCCCGACGGTGCGGAGGGGGAAGACGCGAGGACACGTCCGGGGACACGCGAGGGCGCGAACGGGGAGGACGCGGACCGGGAAGACGTAGAACGGGCCGCCCCTGGGTAAGGCCGAACGCGTGACGTACGACGCACCGCCCGGACACGTTCCGCCGGAGCGGAACATTAGACTCGACGAGCCCGGCAACAGCTCTACTGCAAGGAGGCACGGGTGCCGCTGCTGACCCGCATCACGGGACCGCGCGATCTGGACCGGCTCAGCCTGGAAGAGCTGACTCGGCTGGCCGAGGAGATCCGTACCTTCCTCGTCGACGCCGTCTCCAAGACCGGCGGCCACCTCGGCCCCAACCTCGGCGTGGTGGAACTCACCCTCGCCCTGCACCGCGTCTTCGAATCGCCGAAGGACAAGGTGCTCTGGGACACCGGCCACCAGTCCTACGTGCACAAGCTGCTCACCGGCCGCCAGGACTTCTCGAAGCTCAAGATGAAGGGCGGCCTGTCCGGCTACCCCTCGCAGGCCGAGTCCGAGCACGACGTGATCGAGAACAGCCACGCCTCCACCGTCCTCGGCTGGGCCGACGGCATCGCCAAGGCCAACCAGGTCCTCGACCGCGACGACCACGTCGTCGCCGTCATCGGCGACGGCGCCCTCACCGGCGGCATGGCCTGGGAGGCGCTGAACAACATCGCCGCCGCCAAGGACCGCCCCCTGGTCATCGTCGTCAACGACAACGAGCGCTCCTACGCCCCCACCATCGGCGGCCTCGCCAACCACCTGGCGACCCTGCGCACCACCGACGGCTACGAGCGGTTCCTGGCCCGCACCAAGGAGGTCCTGGAGCGCACCCCCGTCGTCGGGCGCCCCCTCTACGACACCCTGCACGGCGCCAAGAAGGGCCTGAAGGACTTCATCGCCCCGCAGGGCATGTTCGAGGACCTCGGCCTCAAGTACGTCGGCCCGATCGACGGCCACGACCTGGAGGCCCTGGAGTCCGCCCTCACCCGCGCCAAACGCTTCGGCGGCCCGGTCATCGTGCACTGCCTCACCGAAAAGGGCCGCGGCTACCAGCCCGCCCTCCAGGACGAGGCCGACCGCTTCCACGCCGTCGGCAAGATCCACCCCGACACCGGCCTGCCCATCTCCACCTCCGGCGCCGACTGGACGTCCGTCTTCGGCGACGAGATGCTCGAACTCGGCAAGGAGCGCGAGGACGTGGTCGCCATCACGGCCGCCATGCTCCAGCCGGTCGGCCTCGACAAGTTCGCCAAGGCCTTCCCCGACCGCGTCTACGACGTCGGCATCGCCGAGCAGCACGGCGCGGTCTCCGCGGCCGGCCTCGCCCACGGCGGCGTCCACCCGGTCTTCGCCGTCTACGCCACCTTCCTCAACCGCGCCTTCGACCAGGTCCTCATGGACGTCGCCCTGCACAAGTGCGGCGTGACCTTCGTCCTGGACCGGGCCGGCGTCACCGGCACCGACGGCGCCTCCCACAACGGCATGTGGGACATGTCGATCCTCCAGGTCGTCCCCGGCCTGCGCCTGGCCGCCCCGCGCGACGCCGACCAGGTCCGCGCCCAGCTCCGCGAGGCCGTCGCGGTGGACGACGCGCCGACCGTGGTCCGCTTCTCCAAGGGCGCCGTCGGCCCGGCCGTACCCGCCGTCGGCCGCGTCGGCGGCATGGACGTCCTGCGCGCCCCCGGCACCGACACGCCCGACGTGCTCCTGGTCTCGGTCGGCGCCCTCGCGCCGATGTGCCTGGAGGTCGCCGACCTGCTGGACAAGCAGGGCATCTCCACCACCGTCGTCGACCCCCGCTGGGTCAAGCCCGTCGACGAGGCCATGGCCCCGCTCGCCGAGCGTCACCGCGTGGTCGTCACCGTCGAGGACAACTCCCGCGTCGGCGGCGTCGGCTCCGCCGTCGCCCAGGCCCTGCGCGACGCCGGCGTCGACGTGCCGCTGCGCGACTTCGGCATCCCGCCGCGCTTCCTCGACCACGCCTCCCGCGCCGAGGTGCTGGCCGAGATCGGGCTCACCGCGCCCGACATCGCGCGCCAGGTCACCGGCCTGGTCGCCAAGCTCGACGGCCGGTACGACCGTACGGGCGCCGCCGTGGACCAGGTGGAGGCCGCGCGCGACTGACGCGCTCGCGCAGTTCACGCGGATGGGCCGGTCGCACCACTCGTTGCAGTGGTGCAACCGGCCCATCCGCGTGAAATCGCCCACGCCGGGGCATACGCAGTACGCCCCCTCTCGATCATGTCGAGGACGACAAGCGTGGGAGGTCCCCGTGAGCAACACCCTCTTCAGGACCAAGAAGATCGAGCAGTCCATCCAGGACACGGAGGAACCGGAGCACGCGCTCAAGAAATCCCTGTCGGCGCTGGACCTGACCGTCTTCGGTATCGGCGTCGTCATCGGCACCGGCATCTTCGTACTGACCGGCACCGTCGCCAAGAACAACGCCGGCCCCGCCACGGCCCTGGCGTTCGTCGTCGCCGGCGTCGTCTGCGCGCTCGCCGCGCTGTGCTACGCCGAGTTCGCCTCCACCGTCCCCGTGGCCGGCTCCGCGTACACCTTCTCCTACGCCTCCCTGGGCGAGCTGCCCGCCTGGATCATCGGCTGGGACCTGGTCCTGGAGTTCGCGCTCGGCACGGCGGTGGTGGCCGTCGGCTGGTCGGGCTACATCCGCTCACTGATGGACAACGCGGGCTGGCACATGCCCGCCGAGCTGGGCGGCCGGGACGGCGCCGAGGGCTTCGGCTTCGACATCCTCGCCGCCGCGCTGGTGCTGGTGCTCACCGCCATCCTCGTGCTCGGCATGAAGCTGTCGGCACGCATCACCTCGCTCGTCGTCGCCATCAAGGTGGCCGTCGTCCTCATCGTGATCATCGCCGGGGCCTTCTTCGTCAAGGGCGCCAACTACGACCCCTTCATCCCCGAGTCGCAGCCCGTCGAGGCGGGCGGGGGACTGCACTCGCCCCTCATCCAGCTGATGTTCGGCTGGGCGCCGTCCAACTTCGGCGTGATGGGCATCTTCACGGCCGCCTCGGTCGTCTTCTTCGCCTTCATCGGCTTCGACATCGTCGCCACCGCCGCCGAGGAGACTAGGAACCCGCAGCGCGACATGCCGCGCGGCATCCTCGGCTCCCTGATCATCTGCACCCTCCTGTACGTCGGCGTCTCGATCGTCGTCACCGGCATGCAGCACTACACCGAGCTCTCGGTGGACGCCCCGCTGGCCGACGCCTTCAAGGCCACCGGGCATCCCTTCTTCTCGGGCGTCATCAGCTTCGGCGCCGCGGTCGGCCTGACCACGGTCTGCATGATCCTGCTCCTCGGCCAGAGCCGGGTCTTCTTCGCGATGAGCCGCGACGGACTGCTGCCGCGCTTCTTCTCCCACGTCCACCCGAAGTTCCGCACCCCCTACCGGCCGACCATCCTGCTCGGCGTCGTCATCGCGATCGTCGCCGGCTTCACCAGCCTCAGCGAGCTGGCCGAGCTGGTGAACATCGGCACGCTCTTCGCCTTCGTGGTCGTCGCGATCAGCGTCATCATCCTGCGCAGGACCCGGCCCGACCTGCCCCGCGCCTTCCGCACCCCGCTGGTCCCGCTGCTGCCCATCGTCTCCGTGGCCGCGTCGCTGTGGCTGATGCTGAACCTGCCGGCCGAGACCTGGGTCCGGTTCGGCATCTGGATGGCGATCGGCTTCGTCGTGTACTTCCTCTACGGCCGC
This sequence comes from Streptomyces sp. KPB2, assembly GCF_003950055.1. Lineage (NCBI taxonomy): Bacteria > Bacillati > Actinomycetota > Actinomycetes > Kitasatosporales > Streptomycetaceae > Streptomyces > Streptomyces sp. KPB2. Next base: position 1,877,089 of record NZ_CP034353.1, on the reverse strand, counting down.
ACCCACAGCCGCCTGGGCCGCGGCGAGGAGGCCCCGGCGAAGCCGTCCGCCCCGAACGGCCCGTAGCCCGTCGGCTCACCGGTCCGGGGCCACGCACTCACGCGAGTGCGTGGCCCCGGCGCCGTCCGCGGCCGGGTCTCACCCCGGCCGCACCGTCCGCGGCCCCGCCACCTCCGCCCCCAGCTCCGTCACCCGGCGGCGCAGTTCGCGGTCGGCCGTCACGACCAGGACGGCGCGGTCGCCCGCCGCCCGCGCGACCAGCTCGACCATGTGGTCGTCCCCGCTGCCGGGCGCGGACTCGACCCGTACGCCGGGCACGGACTCCACACCGCGGGCCGCGCCCTCCACCACGAGCACGACCTCCACCGGCCCCGCCCGCCCCGGCACCCCGTCCGCCGCCAGCCGGTCCCGCAACCGCTCCGCCGCCCCACGCCGGTCCCGCCACCAGCCGTCGGGCACCGAGCCGACGACGTTCGCGGCGTCGACGATCACGAGCAGAGGCACGTTGTCTTCCATCCCGTCAGGTTCGCACGGCTCCGTCACCGACCCCCGCCGGCACGGTGACGGCCGTACCCGGCCGACGCGGAGCCGACGGCCCCGCTTAGAGTGATCCGGTGAATGGCGACTGGCTTCTTACCGGCCGCGACGGCCGCCTCAGTGTCTACCTCCCGTCGAACGACGCCGCCCTGTGGCGTGCCGAACGCGCCCCGGCCGGGCGCTGGGAGGCCCCGCGCCGCATCGGCGGCGACCAGGAACTGCGCCCGGACGGCGGCCTCGCGGTCGGCCGGGGACCGGACGGCTACACCCATCTGGTCGCCTGGCGCCCCACCGGCGCCGGCCGCTGCACCCTCGTCCACACCACGCACTTCCGGCCGCTGCTCGCGCCCCTGGACTGGCAGCCCGCCGGCCACCCCAACAAGCAGGGCGACCGCACCGGGACCCCCGCCGTCGCGGTCGACGCACAGGGCCGCGCCCACGTCTTCGTCCGCAACGGGGGCGGCGGCCTGAGCATGGTGGCCCAGCAGGAGAAGGGCGGCTGGGAGCCGTGGCGGGACCTGAAGGGCCGCGGCGTCCAGGAGGCGCCGACCGCCGTGACGGCCGACTCCGGCCTGGTCGAGGCGTACGCGCCCGTCGAGGGCGGCATCCTGCACTGGAGCCAGGAGAAGCCGGGCGCGCGACCGGTCCTGGGGGAGCGCCTCGACGCGGCGGTCCAACCGGGCACCCTGCGCGCCCTGGCGACCTCCGCGGAGCACACCACGGTGTTCTACACCGACGCCGGCACCGGTGAGCTGTGCGCCTGGCGCCCCGGCGGGAAGTCCGTGCCCCTGGCACCCGCCGCGGGCCCCGGCCCGGTGTCCGCCGTCCGCACCGTCATAGACGGCCACGACTGCACGCTGCTCGCCCAGCGCGCGACGGGCAGCGGCCGCGTCGTCTTCGCGGCGTACCCCTCGGAACTGGAGGAGATGGGCGCGACCTGGACCGAGTCGGGCCCCGCCCTGCCCCCCGACGCGACCGTCTCCCTGACCCTGGACGCCGACGGCCGCCTGGTGGCGGCGTCCCTGTCCCCGTCGAGCGGACAGCTGCTGCTGAGCCGGCGCAGGGACGAGGCGGGGCTGGCGATGGGGGCGTGGGAGGGGGTCTGACGCGGCAGCGGGCGGGGCCCACACCGCGAGGACGGGGACACCGTGCGCCCGGACCGTCCGTCGCACGCTCTCCATGCTTCGTTCACTACATGGTCATCCTATGATGAGCCCGCTCGGTCTCCCGTACGCAGGTTCGGGAGAGGCGGACCGGCCGCGCCGAGAGTACGGAAGGGGCAGGTCTCGTCATGCGTACCAGATCCGGGCGCGGCGCAGCCCGGGGCAGAGCACTCTCCGGGGCCGAACAGCCGCCGGCCGAGCGGTACGGTGCACGGCGCACCATGAACGGCCGGTGGCTCGTACTCGGCAAGGACGGCCGGCTGACCGCCTACGCGCGCACCGACGACGGTCTGCTGCGGTGGACCGAGACGAGGCCGGGCGGGCCCGCGTGGGCGGGTCCGGACTTCTTCCCCGTGCCGCACCTGACACACCTATCGGTGACTCAGGGCGCCGACACGTACGTGCATTTCCTCGGCCGGCGCGAGATCCGTCAACCGGACGGGCCGCCCGCCACCGACCTCGTACACGCCATCCAGTACCAGAGCGGACGTCCGGTCACCGAGTGGCGATCGCTGGGCAATCCGCACACGGACCCGCAGAAGGCGGCCCGTCTCGGGGTGCCTACGGCCGCTGTCAGCGCCTCGGGCCGGGTGTACGTCCTGGTGCGCAACGCGGGCGGCGGGGTGATGCTGCGCAGGGAGGCGCCGGGCGGGAAGTGGGAGCGGTGGCACGACCTCAGGGGCAGCGGGGTGCATGACGGGCTCGCCGCCCTCGCCCACACGTCCGGACGGGTCGAGCTGCTGGCCGGCGGCGAGAACAGCGTCATGTGGTGGCGTCAGCACGAACCCGACGGCGAGCTTCGTCGGGAGCTGACGATGCCCGTCCGGACGGCGCCCGGAACCGCCTCGGTGATCGAGACCGCGCCGGACCGCGCGACGTACTACTGGATCGATCCGGGAGCGGGCGGCGTCGTCGCGCATCGCCTCGGGGGCTGGCCGATACCGCTCGGCGGTGCGCCGGCCGCGGAGCCCGTCGCCGTGGTGCGTGTGGTGCTCGACGGTTACGACTGCACGGTGTTGGCCCACCGCGACGTCGCCGGAGAGGTCATGCTGGCCGCTTGCGGTACGGAGAACGAACAGTCCGGTGTGTGGTGGTCGCAGACCGGCGAGCACAGCGAGACCGCCCCGGCACTGGCCGTCGACGCGCTCGGTCGCGTCGTGCTCGCGGTGCTCGGCCGGGACGGTTCGCTGCGCGTCGCCCGGCAGAGCGGCGAGCCGGGCCTGTCGATGACGCCGTCCGTGCCCGTCTGACACCGCGGCGGGGCCACTGTCCGGTTCAGTTCTTCGTGCCTCCCGTGGCGGGGGACTTCTTGGCCGACTCGGGGATCTCCGAGTCGCTGCGGATCGCCTTCCACAGGGTCGACGCCTGCGGTTCGGCGGCCACCACCCGGTTCGGGTCGATCTTGTCGTACGCCACCGGAAGCATGATCGTCTCCATGGTGGCCGGGTCGACTCCGTTGAGGCTGCGGCCGAAGTCCGCGAGTTTGGTGAGCGAGGCGAGTTCGGAGTCGGTGGTGAGGGCGGAGGTGAGCTCGTCGGCGATCTTGTAGGTCTTGGTGGGGCTGCCGAGCAGATCCTGCTTCTTGATCTCGGACAGCAGATCGATCATGAACTGCTGCTGAAGGCCGATGCGCCCGAGGTCGCTGCCGTCACCGATGCCGTGCCGGGTACGGACGAACTGCAGGGACTGGGTGCCGTCGAGCCGGTGGGTGCCGGCGGTCAGGTCGAGGCCGCTGGAGGAGTCCTTGATGTCCTGGTCGACGGTGACGGTCACCCCGCCGATCGCGTCCACCAGGCCCTTGAAGCCGGCGAAGTCGATCTCCATGTAGTGGTCCATGCGGACGCCGGACATCTGCTCCACCGTCTTGACCACACAGGCCGGACCGACCTGCGAGTAGATGGAGTTGAACATCACGCGCTTCGCCGAGGCCACCTCGCTGCCGTCGGACTTGCTGCAGGCGGGCCGGGTGACCAGGGTGTCGCGAGGGATGCTGATGGCGACGGCCCGGGTGCGGCCCTCGGGTATGTGCATCACCAGAGCGGTGTCGGAGCGGGCGCCGGCGACCTTGCCGGTATTCAGCTCCGCGTTGGCCCCGGCTCGTGAGTCCGAGCCCAGAATCAGTATGTTCTGCCCGGACGTGGGGAGCTTCTGCGGCCGGTCGTCGCCGATCGCCTTGTCGAGGTCGACGCCCTCGATGTTTCCGTTCAGGCTGCTGTACAGCCAGTAGGCCGTGCCGCCCGCGGCGAGCAGCAGAACTATGAAGGTACCGAGGAGGATGCGGACGACCCGTGAACGACGGGTGCGCTGTCGGCGGCCGCTGCGGGAGGCTCTTCGGCGGCCGGCGCGGATGCTGGAGTCGGGAGTGGGGTCACTCATGACGGAGCACTATATGCAGGCCGACCAGGCATTGGGGCACCGTCCCCGCGCCATCGCGGTCAGTACCGGAAGGCCGCAAAAGGTTGTACGCGGGCGGCGTGGGATTGTTCACGTACACCATCACGTTGCGCGATATTTCACGCCTGGACTTTTAGGGGCCATTTATGTGAAGGTTCTGTGACTCGGTCAACCCGTGCGCATGTTCGATGCGTCCACGGGTTGTGTCGTGAGTCGAACAGAACGGATAAATAGGCAGCGTACGGTCTGTCTTCGCTCGACGATCGGAAGGCGGCGCTGCCTCTCCGTGGCGTCGGCGCGGGACCGGTAGCGGCATGGATGGTGAGTGCCTCGTGGTCGGTTCCGGCAATCCGGAGTCTGGATCTCTCGTGTCCGCGTACCGGGCGATCGTGCCGACGACTGCCCGGCGCGGCATCGCCCGCAAGGTCCCCACCCCGCTGCGCTCCGCCGTCAAGCAGTCGCTGTCCAGCGTCGACGCGGTCCGCTCCGCCGCGGTCGTCTGGGCCATGGGCGGTCGTCGCAACCCACCGCGCCACGGTGACGGTCACAGCGTCCGGGTCGTCAAGGTCGGCAACCGGCACGTGCGCGCCCAGCTCGTGGACGGTGCCACCGCCTGGGCGGCTCGTGCCCGTAACCTCCACCTCCTCGTCACCGCGCTGGAAGCCGGGGGCATCGACCACTTCAGCATCCGCAGCGCCGGACGCGACCTGCCCGCCGTCGCCGTGCCGGCCGCTCTGCGCGACGAGGCGGAGGCGGTGCTGCGGGCCGTGTTCGAGGCGGCGCCCGGCTACGCGGGACCCGTCGCGGGCGGCGACGGAGCCATGCAGGCCGGCGACGAGCAGCGCAGCTGGAACCGGCTGCGCCGGCACGACGTGCTCCGTGTCGCCTGGTACGTCACCGACCGCACCCAGGCGTTGGTCTTCGGGGCCGACTTCGGCTGTGACCTCGAGTTCTGGAAGGAAGTCGGCGGGCGTCTCACCGCCCCCCGCCCCAACAGTGTGGTCTCGAACTTCGTCGACGTCGGAGAGCGGGTCGAGGCACCGCAGGCCCTGTTCAGTCTCATACCCGGCGCCTACGCCACGGGACTCACCCGCACGCTGCCCGAGTTCACCCAGCCGCTGCCCGAGGACCACCTCTTCCCCATCGACGTCGTCTACACCTGGGTCGACGACTCCGACCCCGTCTGGGCAGCCGAACGAGACGCCGCCCGGTCGGGGCGGCTGGGCGTCCCCGCGCCGCGGCTGCACTCCCAGGCCGCCAACGACGCCCGCTTCACCAGCCGTGACGAGCTGCGCTACTCCCTGCGCTCCCTGCACCAGTACGCGCCCTGGGTGCGCACCATCCACCTGGTCACAGCCGGACAGGTTCCCGCCTGGCTCGACACCGAGGTCCCGGGCCTGAAGGTGGTCGACCACCGGGAGATCTTCACCGACCCCGCTGCCCTGCCGACCTTCAACTCGCACGCCATCGAAAGCCAGCTGCACCACATCGAAGGCCTGTCGGAGCATTTCCTCTACCTCAACGACGACGTGTTCTTCGGCCGTCCGCTCACCGCGGGCCACTTCTTCCACGCCAACGGGCTGAGCAAGTTCTTCCAGTCCAAGGCGCTCGTACCGAGTGGTCCGACGAGCCCCGACGACCTGCCGGTGGACGCCGCCGGCAAGAACAGCCGGGCGCTGATCGAGCGGTCCTTCGGTACTCGTGTCGCGCAGAAGATGAAGCACACCCCGCACCCGCTGCGGCGCAGCGTCCTCGCGGACATCGAGCTGGTGTACGCGGCCGAGCACCGCCGCACCCAGCACTCCCGCTTCAGATCACCCGACGACGTCCCCATCACCTCGTCCCTGCACCACTACTACGGCTTCCACACCGGCCGCGCGACCACCGGCAAACTGCGCTACGTCTACATCGACCTCGCCGCGGAACTCGCCCAGCGACGTCTGGACACCCTGCTCGCGCGCCGGAACTTCGACACCTTCTGCCTGAACGACACGGTGGTGCACCCGGACCCCGACGCGCAGGAGCGCATGGTCAGGACGTTCCTCGATGCGTACTTCCCCGTTCCCAGCCGCTTCGAGCGGGTGGGCTCGGACGCGTACCGCCACGTGACCCGTTCGAGCGGGTCGCGGAAGGCCGAGATCAAACGGTGAGTGAAACGTTCCTCCTGTCGCAGCACCCATCCCGTAACGAAAGTGAACCGCGTGTTTGACACCTCCAGCCGAGAAAGGGGTGGCGAGGCCTTCATGGGCGCCGGCTCTCGCCCGGAGCCCACGTCGACGCAACCGCGCAGGAGCCGTACGGAGCGCCAGGTCGTCGTGGACATGCACAAGCGGGTGGCGTTGGTGCACGACCGTCTCACGCCGCTTGCCGCACGTGAGCTGAACAACGTGGAAGTCCGTCGCGCCCTGGAAGCCGCGCACGTCGACTGGTTCGCGGTGCCGGGCCTCGACGACACCGCCTCCGCGGTCGGGGTCGACGCGCGTCAGCGCCCGCAGGCCCTGGCGGCGCTGCGCGCCGGCCTGTCCGGCAGCAGGGGCTACATCGCCCGCCCCAAGGCCGGGATGGCCCCCGGCGACGGAGCATGGGACGGATCGTCGGCAAAGACCTGGGAGCGGGCGAACGGCCTGTCCGTCGTGCGCGCCTTCTGGTTCCGCACCACGCAGGAAGGACGTCTGACATACGGTGCCGACGCGGGCTGCGACGTCGAGTTCTGGGAGCCCGCGGAGAGTGCGCCCGGCCACGGAGTCGACCGCCTCGTCGCACCCCGCCGCAACCGCGCCAGCGAGCACGTCTTCCTCGGCCACCAGCAGCTCCTCGTTCCCGGGGAGCAGATGACCAGGCTCGTGGGGCGGGCCCACGGGGCCGGGGTGCCGCAACTGCGCCCGACACGTACCCGTCCCGAACTGGACATCCCGTTCCCCGACGAGCACCCCTTCCCCATCGACGTCGTGTACACCTGGGTGGACGGCGACGACCCGGCCTGGCAACGGCGCCGCGCCGAGAGCCGTGGTGAGGTCTTCCACGCGGAGGCGGCAAGCCTGGCCCGCTATGTCTCCCGTGACGAGCTGAAGTACAGCCTCCGCTCCGTGCGCATGTTCATGCCCTGGGTGCGGAACATCTACATCGTCACCGACCAGCAGACCCCGCACTGGTGGGCCGCCGGCGACGGCAGGGCCCGCGTGGTGGACCACCGGGAGATCTTCGACGACCCCTCCCACCTGCCGACCTTCAACAGCCACGCGATCGAGTCCAGGCTGCACCACATCCCGGGACTGTCGCGCCACTTCGTCTACTTCAACGACGACATGTTCATCGGCCGGCCCCTCACGCCCTCGGCGTTCTTCCACCCGAACGGCATCGCCAAGTTCTTCCCGTCCCCGGCACAGGTCCCCTACGGCGAGCCGGAGCCCGACGAGGTGCCCACCTCGGTCGCCGCGAAGAACAACCGCCGGCTCATCCAGCAGCGGTTCGGCCGGACGCTCGTGCAGAAGATGAAGCACGTGCCGTACGCGCTCAACCGGGACATCCTCGCGGCCATCGAACGGGACTTCCCCGAAGAGCACCGGCGCACCTCCGCCAGCCCCGTGCGGAGCATCTCGGACCTGTCCATCGCGTCCTCGCTGCACCACTACTACAGCTACTACTCCGGGTGCAGCCTGCCCGGCGACCTCCGCTACGGCTACTTCGCGCTGGACGACCCCGAGCTGGAGCACAAGCTGGAACTGCTGCTGCTGCGCCGGGACCGGGACACCTTCTGCCTGAACGACTCCGCGAGCGACCCCGCCGAGATCGAGCACCAGAGCCAGGTGCTCCACCGGTTCCTGGAGGCCTTCTACCCGGTGCCGAGCCCGTACGAGAAGACGGCGGCCTGAACCATGAACATCGAGATACTGGTTCACACCCTGGCCACCGATTCCATCGGCGCGCGGGCGGCCGCCCGGCTCGCCCAGTCCTTGGTCGCCAGGCACCAGGTGACCGTCGTCACCGTGCGGGGCGCCGCGGAACCGCACCCGGCGCTGCGGCTCCCGGCCGAGGTCGACGTCCTGGCCCTGGCTCCCTCCGTCGCGGCCGGCGACCGGGACGACGACGAGACCTCCCAGCTCGTCATCGCCGGCGACCCCGAGTTCCGGCGGTACAATCGCGCCGACGACGAGAGGCTCCGCACGCACTTGTCCGCGAGCGGCGCCGACGTGGTGGTCGCCCTGAGCTCCGCGCTCGGCGCGGCCCTGGCCCAGTGCCGCGTTCCCCACGCGCGGCGCATCGCCCGCCAGCCGGCACCCGTCGAGCGGCTCCCGGAATCGGTGCGCGCCCGCTGGGCGGAGCTCTACAGCGAACTGGACGCGGTCGTCCCGCTCACCCGGGCCGACGCCGCCGCCCCCGAGTACGAAGCGCTGCGTGCCGCCGGTGTCGAGGTGCGCCAGATCCCCGAGCCGATGCTGCTCGCCGAGAGCCCGGACAAACCGACGACGGGTGTGGTGATCAGCGCCGGCCGGCTGGTCTCGCACCGGCGCGTCGAAGTGGCGCTGCACGCGTTCGCCCAGACCCGGGCGACTCAACCGGGCTGGCAGCTGAGGGTGGTCGGCACCGGGCCGCTGCGCCGCGAGACCCGCGACCTCGTCACCGCGCTGGGACTCCACGACCATGTGCTGCTGTTCGACCGGGAAGTCGGCGAAGAGGACTACTACGACGCCGATGTCGCCCTGGTGACCGCGGAGCGCCAGGACAGTGCCCGCCCGGTGGTCGAGGCGCTGGCCCAGGCCACCCCCGTGGTCGCCACGGAGGCGCCCTTCGGAGCCCCGGAGGTGTTGTCCGAGGGCCAGGGCGGGCTGCTGGTGCCGGTCGGTGACGTCCATGCCACGGCCCGCGCCCTGGAGCGCTACATGGCGGACGGGAGCCTGCGTTCCGCGCACCGGGCCCAGGCCCTGCGGATCGCACAGTCCGCGGGCACGGAGCAGGTGGGCGACGCGTACGAGGAACTGTTCGGAGCGGTGAAGGCCGGGGTGCGCGGCCGCTGGGGCCGCGGACGGCGGCGCACCGGCGGCGACGCGCCCGCCGAAGCCCGTACCGTCCCCACCGCTGACTGCCGAGTGCTGCCGGACGGGGCATGGGAGATCGCCCTGAGCGGTGTGTCCGGTGCCCGGAGCGTTCGCGTCAAGGAGGCGGGCAAAGGCCGCACGGGAGTCGTCGACTTCGCCGTCGAGGGCGGCGGGAGCCGGGCCCGGATCGATGCTCGCGCGCTCGCCGTACTGGGCGAGGGCCGCGCCGATGTCTACGTGGTGGACGGCAGGGACAAGGAGAGGCGCCTGCGCTACGGGCGGTGCACGCTCGGCGGGGCACGCGACATCGGACACCTGAGCGACCTCAACCACTTCCACTGGGTGCTGCCGTACGCGACCGAGGGCGGCTATTTCCGGCTGCGTGTCTGGTCCCGTCCGAGCCACGCGGAGCTGGTGACCGTCGACTACAGCGACACGAGCCTGTGGTTGACGGGCTGGCTGCACGGGGAGTGGCAGCTCGGCGGCGAGCTGATGCTGCTGCTGCGCCGGCGTCAGGAGCCCGCCCGCACCCTGGCAGCCGGCCGGGTGCGCTTCGAAAGCGGCTGGTTCGGCGCGGAGCTGAACATGGACGAGGCCATGAGGGCCCGGCTGCTCATGCGCGAGAACTGGGACGTGCTGCTCGCCGACAGCGGCGGCGGCGAGCCGGTCAGGGTGGCGCGCATCGCCGACGACCAGGTGGTGAGGCGCGACGTCCAACGCTTCCCGGAGCTGGTGCGGGAGGAGCCGACCGGGCTGTTCGGCCCCGACGTCGACCGTGCCGTCGTCGGACTGCGCCCCTACTTCACGGCGGACAACGAACTCTCGCTCGTGGTGACCGAGCATCCCTGACAGCGGCTCCTCACGGACCCAGAGAATCCCAAAGGACACTCGTGCGGATCTCCTTCCTGCTTCATACGATCGACAACTTCGGCGGGGTGCCGCGGGCGACCAGCAGCCTGGCCTCCGCGCTGGCGGACCACCACGAGGTGGAGGTCGTCTCGGTCTTCCGCACGGCGGACCGGCCGTCCTTCCCGCCGTCCAGCGGCGTGACCCTGCGCTACCTGGCCGACCGGCGGAAAGGAGCGGCGGAGGCCAAGCGCGGCAAACCGTCCCGGATCATGCCGCGCGAGGACAGCTGGGTCGACGAATACACCCAGGAGGTCGACGACCTGATCATCGGTCACCTCGGCAGTTGCGGTGCCGATGTCGTGATCGCTGCCCGGCCGACGTTCGCCGCCTACTTCATGGCCCATGGACGGCACGGCTACGGGCGCGTGGTCATCGACCACGAGGGCTCGATGGTGCCCTCTCAGGAGTTGCGCGAGCGCACCCTGGAGCTCTACCGCGAGATGGACGGCGTCGTCTGCCTCACTCAGGCCGACGCGAACAACTACCAGCGCCAGCTGGGCGACCAGGCACCCCCACTCGCCGCCATCGGCAACATCGTGCCACCGCCGGCCCGGCACAGCCCGGTGCGTGGCCTGCCGCTGATCGCCGCCGCGGGACAGCTCGTGCCACGCAAGGGCTTTGGCACGCTGATCAAGGCGTTCGCCCAGGTCGTGCCGCACCACCCGCAGTGGCGGCTGCGCATTTTCGGCCGCGGGCCCGAGCGCGCACGGCTGCAGGACCTCGTGCACGCGCATGGGCTCAGCGACGCCGTCCGCCTCATGGGCGCGCTGCCCGACCTCACGGCCGAGTGGGACAAGGCCGCGTTCGCGGTGAGCGCGGCCCGCCGCGAGTCCTTCGGCCTGACCCTGGTGGAGGCCATGCACCACGGGCTCCCGGTTCTCGCTGCCGACGCGCCCTTCGGCCCGGGCGAGATCGTCGTGCCGGGCACCAACGGCATTCTGGTGCCGATCGACGACGAGGACGCCATGGCCCAGGCGATGCGCTACCTCATCGAGCAGCCGGCAGTGCGGGAGACCCTGTCCCAGGGCGCCTACGCCACGGCCCCGCTCTACAGCGCCGAGCGCATCGCCTCCCGGTACGACGCGTTCCTGCGGGACGTGGCCGCCTCCGTACCGAAGGAGCACGCCGCCTCCGCCCCGTCCGTCGCCCCGGGCGGTGTCCCGGCGGAAGTACTGGTGCGCGGCGACGGCGCCATCGAGGTTCGTGCGGCGCTGAGCCCCGGCACCGAGCCGCCCGTGCTGTGCGTCACCCCGCGCAGGGGCGAGACCCTGTTCAGGCTGCCCGCCCTCGGGACGTCGGTGGACGAGGCGACGGGCACGCTGCGGTCGGTGTACGCGGTCCCCGCCGACCCACCGGCCCTCGCCGAGGGGCGCTATGACATCGACTTGGAACTGCACGACGGCCGGCGTCTGCCGCTCGCCGTGGAGGGCGTCCACACGGGTGGTCTGCTGATCCGCCGGATTCCGGCGGGAGGCCCAGCGTACTGGCCCGTGCCCTACCGCACCGCCGACGGCCATCTGTCCGTCTTCGTGCGTCACCGCGTGGAGCATGCCGAGGTGCATGCCGTGCTGGTGGGGCAGGACGGCTGGCTCGTGCGCGGCGGCCTGGTCGTCCCGCCGGGCACCAGCCTCTCCGGGCTCCGGCTGGGGGCCGTGCCCCGCAAGGGGAGTGCGGCGTCCACCGTGTCGGGCTCGGTGTCCGTGGGGCACGACGGCACCTTCGAGGCGCATCTGCCGTTCGCCGGGGTGGTCGCCGCCTCGTCGGGCGGCCACGACGACTGGGATCTGTGGCTGGAGCGTGAACCCGGTCTGCCGCGCATCCGGCTGGCGCGCTTCTTCGACGACATCCTGGAGCGCAAGCACATCGACGTCTACCCCACGCAGCACTGGCACCACCCGACCCAGGGCCCGGCGCGCGGAAGGGTCTTCTTCACGCCCGGCAACGAGCTGTCCTTCACCGTCAGCCCCGACAAGGACTGACACCCCTTGCCGAAGCCCCGGGCCCCGGCCCGGGCTCCATCACATCCACCGCCCGCCATGGAGCACACGTTCATGCCCACGCACCACCGCCGCACCCGCAAGGCCGTCATCCCGGCCGCGGGTCTTGGCACCCGATTCCTGCCCGCGACCAAGGCCACTCCCAAGGAGATGCTCCCGGTCGTGGATCGACCCGCCATCGAGTACGTGGTGGCGGAGGCCGTGCGTAGTGGTATCGACGACGTGCTCATGGTCACCGGCCGCAACAAGCGGGCGCTGGAGGACCACTTCGACCGTGCCTACGAACTGGAGCATCTGCTGGAGCTGAAGGGCGACTTCGGCAAGCTGCGCCAGGTGCGTGAGTCGAGCGAACTGGCCGATGTCCACTACGTGCGCCAGGGCGACCCGCTTGGCCTGGGCCACGCCGTCCTCTGCGCCGAACCGCATGTGGGTGACGCCCCGTTCGCGGTGTTGCTCGGCGACGACCTCATCGACGAGCGCGACGCGCTGCTCGCCCGGATGCTGGAGGTCCAGGAGCAGCGCGGCGGTAGCGTCGTGGCGCTCATGGAGGTCGAGGAGGACCGGACGCACCTGTACGGATGCGCGGCCGTGGCTCCCCTGGGCGACGAGGCGGATGACGTATTGGCCGTCACCGATCTCGTGGAGAAGCCCGAACCGGGCACCGCGCCCAGCAATCTCGCCGTGATCGGGCGGTACGTTCTCGCTCCGCAGATCTTCGAGATCCTGCGCAAGACTCCGCCGGGCCGCGGCGGTGAGATACAGCTGACCGACGCCCTGCGGCAGTTGGCCCTCGATCCGACTCTCGGTGGTCCCGTGCACGCGGTGGTCTTCCGCGGCCGCCGCTACGACACCGGGGATCGCGGCGACTATTTGCGTGCCGTCGTTCGGCTGGCCTGCGAGCGTGAGGACCTCGGTCCGGACTTCCGCGCCTGGCTGCGCGAGTTCGTGCGGGGCGAGGAGGGGCCGCGACCGGAGTGACGCCAGCCGGGCGGAGGCGGAAGCGACGAGGGCCGTACGGCAACATCCCGTACGGCCCTCGCCTCGTTCGGCGCGGTGGTCCTACGCCGGAACGCTGGCCACGCCCTGCGCCAGGAACCGCTTCCCGTTCACCCGCTCGGCGACGCCCTCGCGGTCCAGGTACGGCGTGATGCCGCCCAGGTGGAAGGGCCAGCCGGCGCCGGTGATCAGGCAGAGGTCGATGTCCTGGGCCTCGGCGACGACGCCCTCGTCGAGCATCAGGCCGATCTCCTGGGCCACCGCGTCCAGGACGCGGTCGCGGACCTGGTCCTCGGTCAGGACGGTGTCGCCCTGCTTGAGGAGCGCGGCGACCTCCGGGTCCAGCTCAGGCTTGCCGCTGTCGTAGACGTAGAAGCCGCGCTTGCCGGCCTCGACGACCGCCTTCAGGTTCGGGGAGACCGTGAAGCGCTCGGGGAAGGCCCGGTTGAGGGTCTCCGAGACGTGCAGGCCGATGGCCGGGCCGACCAGCTCCAGGAGGACCAGCGGGGACATCGGCAGGCCGAGGGGCTCCACCGCCTTCTCCGCCACCGCGACCGGCGTGCCCTCGTCGATGACGTTCTGGATCTCGCCCATGAAGCGGGTCAGGATGCGGTTCACGACGAACGCCGGGGCGTCCTTGACCAGGACCGCGGTCTTCTTCAGTTTCTTGGCGACGCCGAACGCCGTGGCCAGCGAGGCCTCGTCGGTCTGCTCGCCGCGGACGATCTCCAGCAGGGGGAGGATCGCGACCGGGTTGAAGAAGTGGAAGCCGACGACCCGCTCGGGGTGCTTCAGCTTCGACGCCATCTCCGAGACGGAGAGGGAGGAGGTGTTCGTGGCCAGGATCGCGTGCGCCGGGGCGACCGCCTCGACCTCCGCGAACACCTTCTGCTTGACGCCCATCTCCTCGAACACGGCCTCGATGACGAAGTCCGCGTCCGCGAAGCCCTCGGCCTTGTCCAGGACACCGGTGACCAGGGCCTTGAGGCGGTTCGCCTTGTCCTGGTTGATACGGCCCTTGCCGAGCAGCTTGTCGATCTCGGCGTGGACGTAGCCCACACCCTTGTCGACGCGCTCCTGGTCGATGTCCGTGAGGACGACGGGGACCTCCAGGCGGCGGAGGAAGAGCAGGGCCAGCTGGCTGGCCATCAGGCCGGCGCCGACCACGCCCACCTTGGTGACCGGGCGGGCCAGCGACTTGTCGGGGGCGCCCGCCGGGCGCTTGCCGCGCTTCTGGACCAGGTTGAAGGCGTAGATGCCGGAGCGCAGTTCGCCGCCCATGATGAGGTCGGCGAGGGCCTGGTCCTCGGCGTCGTAGCCCCGCTGGAGGTCGCCGTTCTTGGCGGTGGCGATGATGTCCAGGGCGCGGTAGGCGGCCGGGGCGGCGCCGTGCACCTTGCCGTCGGCGATGAAGCGGCCCTTGGCGACGGCCTGGTCCCAGGCCTCGCCGCGGTCGATCAGCGGACGCTCGACGGTGATCTCGCCCTTGAGGACGGACGCCGTCCACAGCAGCGACTGCTCCAGGAAGTCGGCGCCTTCGAAGATCGCGTCGGCGATGCCGAGCTCGAAGACCTGCTTGCCCTTGAGCTGCTTGTTCTGGTTGAGGCTGTTCTCGATGATGACCGAGACGGCCTTCTCGGCGCCGATCAGGTTCGGCAGCAGCGTGCAGCCGCCCCAGCCGGGGACCAGGCCGAGGAAGACCTCGGGGAGGGAGAAGGCCGGGAGGGCCGCCGACACCGTGCGGTAGGTGCAGTGCAGGCCGATCTCCACGCCGCCGCCCATGGCCGCGCCGTTGTAGTACGCGAAGGACGGCACCGCGAGGTTCGCCAGGCGCTTGAGGACGTCGTGGCCGCCCTTGCCGATGGCCAGCGCGTCCTCGTGCCGCTTCAGCAGCTCGACGCCCTTGAGGTCGGCGCCGACCGCGAAGATGAACGGCTTGCCGGTGACGCCGACGCCGACGATGTCGCCGTCCGCGGCCTCCTTCTCGACCTGGTCGAGGGCGGCGTCGATGTTGGCCAGCGACTGCGGGCCGAGCGTGGTCGGCTTGGTGTGGTCGTGGCCGTTGTCCAGGGTGATGAGCGCGAAGCGCCCGGCTCCCAGGGGGAGGTCGAAGTGGCGCACGTGGGCGCTGGTGACGACCTCGCCGGGGAACAGCTCGGCCGCACCCTTCAGCAGCTCTGCGGTGGTGCTCACTTGTCCCCCTCGAAGTGCGGGTTCTCCCAGATGACCGTCGCGCCCATGCCGAAGCCGACGCACATGGTGGTCAGGCCGTAGCGGACGTTCGGCTGCTCCTCGAACTGGCGGGCCAGCTGCGTCATCAGGCGGACGCCGGAGGAGGCCAGCGGGTGGCCGAAGGCGATGGCGCCGCCGTACTGGTTGACGCGCGCGTCGTCGTCGGCGATGCCGTAGTGCTCCAGGAACGCGAGGACCTGGACGGCGAAGGCCTCGTTGATCTCGAACAGGCCGATGTCGGAGATCGACAGGCCCGCCTGCGCGAGCGCCTTCTCCGTGGCCGGGATCGGGCCGTAGCCCATGACCTCCGGCTCGACGCCCGCGAAGGAGTACGAGACGAGGCGCATCTTGACCGGCAGGTCGTTCTCGCGGGCGAAGTCCTCGCTCGCGATGAGGGAGGCGGTCGCACCGTCGTTCAGACCGGCCGCGTTGCCCGCGGTGACCCGGCCGTGCACGCGGAACGGCGTCTTCAGGCCCGCCAGGTTCTCCAGCGTGGTGCCCGGACGCATCGGCTCGTCGGCGGTGACCAGGCCCCAGCCCGTCTCACCGGCCTCCTCGTTGGTGCGGCGCACCGAGATCGGCACCAGGTCGGCCTGGATCTGGCCGTTGGCGTACGCCTTGGCGGCCTTCTCCTGCGAGCGCACCGCGTACTCGTCGGCGCGCTGCTTGGTGATGCTCGGGTAGCGGTCGTGCAGGTTCTCCGCGGTCATGCCCATGAACAGGGCGGACTCGTCGACCAGCTTCTCGCTGACGAACCGCGGGTTCGGGTCGACGCCCTCGCCCATCGGGTGGCGGCCCATGTGCTCGACACCGCCCGCGATCGCGACGTCGTACGCGCCGAAGGCGACGGAGCCGGCCACCGTGGTGACGGCGGTCAGGGCGCCGGCGCACATGCGGTCGATGGAGTAGCCAGGGACCGAGGTGGGCAGGCCCGCCAGGATGCCGGCGGTGCGGCCGATGGTGAGGCCCTGGTCGCCGATCTGCGTGGTGGCGGCGACGGCGACCTCGTCGATCTTCTTCGGGTCGAGACCGGGGTTGCGGCGCAGCAGCTCCCGGATCGCCTTCACGACCAGGTCGTCGGCGCGGGTCTCGTGATAGATGCCCTTCGGGCCCGCCTTGCCGAACGGGGTGCGGACGCCGTCGACGAAGACGACGTCCCTGACGGTACGAGGCACGATGGCTCTCCTCCAGGGTGCGGGATGGCACTGCTGCGGCACGCATGCACTGAGCGCGCGCTCAGCCCCATGCTACTTGTGGGTAACGTAGCTGCCCAGTCCCCCCGGCGGGAGCGGCGAAGGTCACACCGTCCGTCACACCACCGGAGCACCACTCAGGCGGACGTCCGGTAGGGCGTCCGCCCTGGTGTCCGGTTCGGGATCCGTCCGGACGTCCGCTTCGGGATCCGGCCGGAATCCGCCGTCGCGCCGTCTACGAGGCCTCCCCGCTCAGCGCCGCCACCAGCACCGGTGTCACCTGCTCCACCTGCCAGGGACGGGCCCCGTGTCCGGCGAGGGCCGCGCTCACCGACTCGGCGTCGATCGTCGCGGGCGGCTGCCAGCAGACCCGGCGCACGGTGTCCGGCGTGATCAGGTTCTCCTGGGGCATGTTCAGCACCTCGGCCAGCGCCGTCACGCCGGCCCGTGCCGCGGTCAGCCGGGCCGCGGCCGCCGGGTCCTTGTCGGCCCAGGCCCGCGGCGGCGGGGGACCGGTCACCGGCTGGCCGGGCTGCGGCAGCTGCGACTCGGACAGCGCCCTGGCCCGGTCGACCGACGACTGCCACTGTTCCAGCTGCCGGCGGTTGACCCGCCCGAACCCGTTCAGCGCGGCCAGCGCGTGTGCGTTGGGCGGCAGGGCGAGCGCGGCCTCGACGATGGCCGCGTCGCCGAGCACCTTGCCGGGGGAGACGTCCCGGCGCTGCGCGATCCGGTCCCGGGCCTGCCACAGCTCACGCACCACGGCGAGCTGCCGGCGCCTGCGCACCTTGTGCATGCCGGACGTACGGCGCCACGGATCCTTGCGCGGCTCGGGCGGCGGGGCCGACGCGATCGCGTCGAACTCCTGCCGGGCCCACTCCAGCTTGCCCTGGCGGTCCAGCTCCTTCTCCAGGGCGTCCCGCAGGTCGACCAGCAGCTCCACGTCGAGCGCGGCGTAGCGCAGCCAGGGCTCGGGCAGCGGGCGCGTCGACCAGTCGACGGCCGAGTGGCCCTTCTCCAGGACGAAGCCCAGGACGTTCTCCACCATCGCGCCCAGGCCGACGCGCGGGAATCCGGCCAGCCGCCCGGCCAGCTCGGTGTCGAAGAGGCGGGTGGGCACCATCCCTATTTCGCGCAGGCACGGCAGGTCCTGGGTGGCCGCGTGCAGCACCCACTCCGCGTCGGCGATCGCCGCGCCGAGGCCGGACAGGTCGGGGCAGGCCACCGGGTCGATCAGCGCCGTCCCCGCGCCCTCGCGGCGCAGCTGCACCAGGTACGCGCGCTGCCCGTAGCGGTACCCGGAGGCGCGCTCGGCGTCGACGGCGACGGGGCCGCTCCCGGCGGCGAAGGCGGCGGTCACCTCGGCGAGGGTCTCCGCGTCGGCGATCACCGGCGGAATGCCCTCGCGTGGTTCGAGCAAGGGGATCGGCGCCCGGCTCACAGAAGATCCGGCGTCGTCCGGAGGGGCGCCTCCGGTGGTTCGCAGTGGACGGTCTGCTGCGGTTTCGTGGGCGTCGGTCACCTGTCAAGGGTATCGGTGCATCGACGGCGCCCGCCGACGGAACGTTCCGTCGGCGGGCGCCGGGGGGTCGTAAACCAGTCAGGTCAGTGAAAGATCGGCTTCACGGGGGCGTCGTCGGGGGAGTGGGGGCGGCGAGTGGGGAGCGGAAGATCGGGAGATCGGGGCGGTCAGTGGATGATTCCCGTGCGCAGGGCCACCGCGACCATCCCGGCGCGGTCGCCGGTGCCGAGCTTGCGGGCGATGCGGGCCAGGTGGCTCTTGACGGTGAGGGCGGACAGGCCCATCGAGACGCCGATCGCCTTGTTCGACTGGCCCTCGGCGACGAGGCGCAGCACCTCCACCTCGCGGCCGGAGAGCTCGCGGTAGCCGCCCGGGTGGCTCGGGGCGCCCGGGGGGCGGCGGTGCAGGCGGGCGGCGGCGGCGCCGATGGGGGCGGCGCCCGGCCGGGTGGGGAGCCCGACGTTGGTACGGGTGCCGGTGACGACGTAGCCCTTGACGCCGCCGGCGAGTGCGTTGCGCACGGCGCCGATGTCGTCGGCGGCGGACAGGGCGAGCCCGTTGGGCCAGCCCGCGGCGCGGGTCTCCGACAGCAGGGTCAGGCCGGAGCCGTCGGGGAGGTGGACGTCGGCGACGCAGATGTCGCGGGGGTTGCCGATGCGGGGACGAGCCTCCGCGACGGACGAGGCCTCGATGACGTCGCGCACACCGAGCGCCCACAGGTGGCGGGTGACGGTGGAACGGACGCGCGGGTCGGCCACGACCACCATGGCGGTCGGCTTGTTCGGGCGGTAGGCGACCAGGCTTGCAGGCTGCTCGAGGAGAACGGACACCAGGCCTCCTGGGGTGCGGGGACGGGGCCGGCTCATGGGGGAAGCCGGGACGAACCGTGCTTTCAAGGTCACAGTCGTCTTCGGCACCGAAGGCGTCCGCCTTTAGAGAATGATCACGATCTGGTGAGTAACAATCCGAGCAATTCGGACACGCTGTCGATCATTCGAAGATCGAACGGTTTCGCACTTTGTCGATACGAGCCCGAAAGTGGTCGTGTCGACAAAGTGACGGAACCCCCTCCGGGCATGCGGGTCCCACGCCCGGAAACAAAGAACGCGGCTGGGATCAGCGCGACTGCGGGCCGCGCCGCTGAGGCAGCGTCACGACCGAGGCGTCGCCCGGCGCGGCCGGCGGCAGGCCCGCGACCTGGGCCAGCAGGTCGCACCACGAGGAGAGGTGCGCCGCGGTGTCCGGGACGCCGCCCAGGGACTCGCGCGGCGTCCAGGACGCCCGGATCTCGATCTGCGAGGCGGACGGCCGGGCCGAGAGCCCTCCGAAGTAGTGGGAACTCGCACGGGTGACCGTGCCGCTGGGCTCGCCGTACGTCAGCCCGCGTGCCTGGAGCGCGCCGGTCAGCCAGGACCAGCACACGTCCGGCAGCAGCGGGTCCGCCGCCATCTCCGGTTCCAGCTCGGCCCGCACGAGCGTCACCAGTCGGAAGGTCCCGTGCCAGGCCTCGTGTCCGGCCGGTTCGTGCAGCAGCACCAGCCGCCCGTCCGCCAGCTCCTCGTCGCCGTCGACGACCGCGGCCTCCAGCGCGTAGGCGTGCGGGGCGAGCCGCTGCGGGGCGCGGGTGGCCTCCACCTCGATCTGCGGCCGCAGCCGCGCGGCCCTCAGCGCCTCCACGGCGGCCGTGAAGGCCGGCGGCACCGTACTCCCGCCGCCCGCGCCACTGCCGGTGCTTCCGTTGCTCCCGCTGCTTCCGTTGCTTCCGTTGTGATTCCCTTTGTGCCGGGCCTCTTCCTCGGTCCCCTTCGCGTCGTCCATTCCGCCAGCGCCGTCCGACAGTCGTCCCTGAGCCGCAGCCATGCGGGGAACATTAAGCGGAACGGCGGCCCGGTGCAGGGAGGGACACCCGCGTGCGGGCGCGATGTCCGGATCACGCGGTCCCGCGGGGGCGCGCGGGAGCCGCCCCACCCGTGGTCCGGTGCCCTTCCGGGGGCATGCGAGACTTGCCGGTGTGAGTGCCAACCAGAGCCCCGCGGGCCAGCCGCCGACCGCCACGTACGACTCCGCGTTCCTCAAGGCGTGCAGGCGTGAGCCGGTGCCGCACACGCCCGTGTGGTTCATGCGGCAGGCCGGGCGCTCGCTGCCGGAGTACCTGAAGGTG
The DNA here is from genome assembly GCF_003950055.1 of Streptomyces sp. KPB2. Classification (NCBI taxonomy): domain Bacteria; kingdom Bacillati; phylum Actinomycetota; class Actinomycetes; order Kitasatosporales; family Streptomycetaceae; genus Streptomyces; species Streptomyces sp. KPB2. The sequence goes on along the minus strand of NZ_CP034353.1, from coordinate 1,856,949 downwards.
CGCGAGGGCATCCCGATGCTGGAGTCCTGCATGCGGCCGGAACTGGTCGCCGAGATCACCCTCCAGCCGGTGCGCCGGCACGGCGTGGACGCGGCGATCTACTTCAGCGACATCGTGGTCCCGCTCAAGGCCATCGGCATCGACCTCGACATCAAGCCCGGCGTCGGCCCGGTCATCGCCGAGCCGATCCGCACCCGCGCGGACCTGGCGCGGCTGCGCGACCTCACCCCCGAGGACGTCGCCTACGTCACCGAGGCCTTCGGTCTGCTCACCCGGGAGCTCGGCTCGACCCCGCTGATCGGCTTCGCCGGCGCGCCGTTCACCCTCGCCAGCTATCTCGTGGAGGGCGGCCCGTCCCGCAACCACGAGCACACCAAGGCCCTGATGTACGGCGACCCGCAGCTGTGGGCCGACCTCCTGGACCGGCTCGCCGGCATCACGGCGGCCTTCCTCAAGGTGCAGATCGAGGCGGGCGCGAGCGCGGTCCAGCTCTTCGACTCCTGGGTCGGCGCGCTGTCCCCGGCGGACTACCGCCGCTCGGTGCTGCCCGCCTCCCGCAAGGTCTTCGACGCCGTCTCCGGTTACGGCGTGCCGCGCATCCACTTCGGTGTCGGCACCGGCGAGCTGCTCGGCCAGCTCGGCGAGGCGGGCGCGGACGTCGTCGGCGTCGACTGGCGCGTCCCGCTGGACGAGGCGGCCCGCCGCGTCGGCCCCGGCAAGGCGCTCCAGGGCAACCTGGACCCGGCCGTCCTCTTCGCCGGGCGGGAGGCGGTCGAGACCAAGACCCGCGAGATCCTGGACGCGGCGGCGGACCTGGAGGGCCACGTCTTCAACCTGGGCCACGGCGTCCTGCCGACCACCGACCCGGACGCGCTGACCCGCCTCGTGGAGTACGTCCACACCCAGACCGCCCGCTGACGGCCGCCCCGCACAGCGGGCTGAGCCCCCGACCGCCCGCGCGCGCCGAGCCCGTCGCGGCCGAGGGCGTGGCCCACGGCCCTGGGGCGGCGCCGACCGCGCGTCGCGTCCGCGGGCGGTACTCCACCGCGGTGGACCGTGCGCACGGTGGACGGTGAGTACGGAGGGCGGAGGAGCGACCAAGGGGTGTCATGGCGCCCTGCGCCTCTTCGCCTCGCAGGATGTCCGTGCCGCGACACGCTTCCGGGCGGCGACGGATTTCCGGGCCGCCCCGGGCTCCTGGGCGCGGCCGCCCGCTCAGCCCGCCGACGTCGTTGTCAGGATCTCCGCCGCGGCCACCCCCGAGGCCGCGCTCGCGCCGTGGGTGAAGATCTGGGCGGCCGCGGTGGTGGTGGTGCCCGGCAGGCCCATCTCCACGACGATCGCGTCCGGGCGGGCGGCGGTCAGGCCGGTCACGGCACGGCTCATCCAGGCGTGCCGGGCCACGTCGCGGGCGACGATCACCAGCGGGCGCCCCGCCGCCGGTTCGAGCGCGCAGCGCTCCAGCGCCACCGTCCCCTCCTCCAGCTCCTGCCCGCGCACCCGCACGGAGGTCGTACCGGGCAGCCGTTCCCGCAGCGGGCCGGCCACGCCCCACGGGGTCTCCTTGCCGATGGCCATGTTGGTCACCGGTGCCAGCTCGACCACGTGCGGGGCCGCGGTCAGCGGCAGGGCGGCCCGCGCGGCGCCGGTGAGGCGCACGGCCCGGCGCGCGGCGATGTGCCCGATACCGTCCCCGACCCCGGCCGTCGTCCCGGCGTCCCCGGCCGCCGAGCGCAGCCCGGCCGACCAGCGGGCGAACTCCCGTACCCGGTCCGCCGCTTCGGCCAGCCGCTCCTCGGGCAGCTCCCCGCCCGTCACCGCGGTGGTCAGCGCCTTGACCAGCAGCGCGACGGTGGCCTCCTCGGCGCTCTCGCCGCCCACACAGACGGCGTCCACCCCGGCGGCGACGGCCTTCACCGTGGCACCGTCGATGCCGTGGCGCCGTGTGACCGCTCCCATCTCGATGGCGTCGCTGACGACCAGGCCGTCGAATCCCAACTCCTCGCGCAGCAGGCCGTGCAGGATCCGGCGGCTCAGCGTGGCCGGGAGGTCGGGGTCGTAGGCCGGGACCAGCAGGTGTCCGCTCATGACCGCGCGCACGCCGGCCGCGACGGCGGCCCGGAACGGGGGCAGCGCCTGGGCGGCGATCTCCTCCCGCCCGGCGGGGTAGGAGGGCAGGTCGTGGTGGGAGTCGACGGCCACGTCCCCGTGGCCGGGGAAGTGCTTGGCACAGGCGGCGACGCCGGACGACTGGAGCCCGCGGATCCATGCGGAGGTGTGGCGGGAGACCACGTCGGGGTCCGAGCCGAAGGAGCGCACCCCGATGATCGGGTTGTCCGGGTTGGAGTTGACGTCCGCGCTCGGCGCGTAGTCGAGGCTCACCCCGGCGGTGCGCAGCTGCCGGCCGAGGTCGGCGGCGACCGCCTCGGTCAGCTCCGCGTCGTCGACGGTGCCGAGGGCGAAGTTGCCCGGCCGGGACGAGCCGGTGGCGGACTCGATGCGGGTGACATCGCCCGCCTCCTCGTCGATGGCGACGATCAAATCGGGGTTTTCGGCGCGCAGTTGGCCGGTCAGCCGGGCCACCTGCTCGGTGGAGACGATGTTGCGGGAGAAGAGCACGACGGAGGCCAGTCCGTCGCCGATGTCGCGCAGGATCCAGTCGGGGGCCTCGGTGCCCACGAAACCCGGCTGCAGGACGGAGAGCGCGAGCCGACGCAACGCGCTGCTGTGCTTGCTTGAGGACATCGGCCGCGCCTTTCGGGTGGTTTCTTGGTATAGACCAAGACGGTGCGCGTTCAGGTTAACCAGACGTGTCAAGGGCGCCTGGAAGCGAACTCGGAAGTAACAACTTGCCTAGTCCGGAGGGGTGTTGACACCCTCCCTTGGTCTAGTCCATTGTGAGGCGCAAGTTCGGCGAGGGGCTGCTGCGACTCCTGTTTCCGCGCCGGACACCAGCCGCGGCCGGACTGCGCAGACCGCTGCCGTGGCGACGACTTCCGTGACGACCACCCCGGACGAGACGACCATTCCGGACGGGTGCGCGGGCCGGGGCACCACCCCGTCCGAGCCGCCCCGTCGCCCCGCTCCCGCCCCGTGCCGCGAGCGGGCTCCCGCTGCCACCACCGACCTCATGTGCGACGGCCGACCACCGTCGCACGCACCGCCGTTGCCCGCACGGGGCGACGGCGAGGATCTGGAGCACCACATGGCAACGCCCGATTCCTACCTCCACCGAGCCCCGTCGGACCTGCCCTACTTCAGCGCGGACGCCGACACCTACCTGGCCCGCACCCAGTTGCGCGACCTCCGCAAGACCCGCCCGTTGCGGGTGCTGTCCGAGGAGGACTTCGCCCACTGGCAGACGTACGGCTACGTCGTCGTCAAGGAGGCCATACCCGCCGACTCCGCGCGCCGGCTGCTCGACTTCGCCTGGGAGTTCCAGGGGCTCGACCCCGAACGCCCCGACACCTGGTACCAGGACCGCGAGTACCGCTCCGACCTCGACCGCGAGCTGCACATCTACGGCTTCGTCGAGGCCTACCACCACCAGCTCATCTGGGACAGCCGCCAGACACGGCGCGTCTACGACGCCTTCGTCGACGTGTGGGACTGCGAGGAGCTGTGGGTCACCCTGGACCGGCTCAACCTCAACCCGCCCAACGTCGGCAACCGCGACCGCGCGCTCATCGACAAGCCCGACCGCGGCTTCGACATCGAACTGCACTGGGACGTCGACACCTCCCAGGGCGTCCTACCGCAGCGCGTCCAGGGCATCATCGCGCTCAACGACACCAAGCCCGACCACGGCGGCTTCCAGTGCTGCCCCGAGCTGTTCCGCCGCTTCGACCGCTGGAAGGCCCTCCAGCCCGACGACCGGGACCCCATCCGGCCCGCGATCGACCGCGAGGACATGCCCGTCGTACGGCCCGACCTGGAGGCCGGCGACCTGCTCATCTGGAACGGCCTGCTGGCCCACGGCGTCGCACCCAACGTCTCCGGCGAGGGCGTCCGCGCGGTCCAGTACCTGTCGATGATGCCCGCCCTGGAGACCCACCGCAGGCTGCGCGACTCCCGCGTCGACTCCTGGCGCACCCTCGCCACCCCCGACTGGAACGCCACCCTCCTGGGCGACGCCCACCGGCACGAGTCGGAACGCTACGGCCCCGCCGAACTGACCGATCTCGGCGCCAAGTTGCTGGGCCTCACGTCCTGGCACGCGGACGCCGCACCCGACGGCGGCGACATGAACGAGGCGACCGACGAGGCCACCGGGGACGCCGCATGCGCCGTATCTGCCTGACCCTCCCCACCAACCGGCGCTGCCCGGAGACGATCACGGCCCTCGGCGAGGAAGCCGCCTACGCCGCCGGCCACTTCGACATCGATGTCCATCTCCTCGTCCTCGACTCCTGTCCGGCCGAGGACCGCACCGCCCACGCCGACGCCCTGCGGCGTCTGCCGGAGCACCCCCGGGTCACCGCCCACCACCTCGACGAGGCCGCCCAGCGCGACTTCCTCACCCGGGTGACGGCGCGCTCCGGCAGCGCCAAGCCCGAACTGCTGCTCGACCTGATGCTCCCCGACGGGCTCTCCTACGGCGCCTGCACCAACCGCGCCTTCCTGATCGCGGCCGCGCTCGGCTGCGACTCCGTCCACCGCAGGGACTCCGACAGCCGCTACCAGAGCGTGGACGGCCGTACGGTCTTCCCCGTCCACCACGAGCTGCTGTCCCTCGGCGCACGCGCCGCCGACGCCGTGGCCGGTGTCACGGAGTCGACGCTGCCCGAGCACCTGATGGAGCGGCGGGTCGCCATGGTCGGCAGTTCCTTCGTGGGCGAACTCTCCGTCGACATCGCCCGGATACGGGACACCGACCCCGACGTCTACCGCGACGTCGTCTCCCTCTGGGCGCCCGAGCACTGGTCCGCCGAACGGAAGCGCGAGCTGGTCGAGGAGTCGTTCACCGGTGCCGGCACCGAACCCTTCACGGCCGACCACGCGACGCTGACGGTGGTCGACCCGATGCGCGTGGACATGTGCAACATCGCCTTCCACGCCGCGACGGTCACCGAACGCGTGCCGCTGCCGCCCGCCCGCGACACCATCGGCAGCGACTACTTCCTCATCCACCTCGTGCACGACGCCCGGCTGCCCGGCGTGCTGCACAACCGCAACATCGTCAACTACTACACCGGCGAACGCCGAACGGGACCCGGCTTCCTGGCCTACCAGACCCGCTTCGCCAAGTTCCTGCTGTCGATGCTCTACTTCCACCACGTCTACGACCGCATGGCCGAGGCGGGCGACTCCCTGCTGGACGAGCACGGCCGGGCCCGCCCCGGCGCCGTCGCCGCCCTGGCCCGCGAGAGCACCGGCCTCGACCCCGCCGAGAACGTCCGCAGACTCGACGCCCTCGACACCGCCTACCGACGGCTCGGCGGCCCGTACGCCGACGTCGCCGACCACCTGGCCGGCCGCCGCGCCCGCCTCCTCGACGAGGCACGCGACGACATGGCGGACTTCGCCCTGCTCACCGAGGCGTGGGAGGGGATGGTGGCCGCCGCCGCTGCCACCTCGCCCACTCCGCCCGCGGGACAGCCGCGGTGAGCGCGGTGAGCGCGGAGAGCGCGGAGAGCACGGTGACGGGCGCGGGCCTCAGCGAGCCCCTGGCCGCCGCCCTCGCCGCCGCCACCGAGGACCGGCTCGTGTACGACCTCGCCGGCATCGCAGCGCGGCACGACGCCCTGCGCCGCGAACTCCCCGGCGTACAGGTGCGGTTCGCGATGAAGGCCTGCCCGCTCGACGAGGTCCTGACCGCCCTGGCCCGCCGGGGCGCCGGCGCGGACGCGGCCAGTCCCGGCGAGGTCGAGCAGGCGCTGCGGGCCGGGATACCGGTCGGCCGCGTGCACTACGGCAACACCGTCAAGTCCGACCGGAACATCGCCGAGGCGTACCGGCTCGGCGTGCGCACCTTCGCCACCGACAGCGTCCAGGACGTGGCAGCCCTCGCCGAACACGCCCCCGGCGCCCGCGTGTTCTGCCGGGTGGCGACCGGCGGCACGGGCGCCGTGTGGGGGCTGAGCAACAAGTTCGGCTGCCCGCCCGGCGACGCGGTCCGGGTGCTGGAAGCGGCCCGCGACGCCGGTCTCGTGCCCGCGGGCCTGTCCGTGCACGTCGGCTCCCAGCAGATGACGGGGGAGGCCTGGCACGCCGCCGCCGAGGACCTGGGCGACGTACTGCGCGCCCTCGCCCGGCGCGGCCTCCGCGTCGACCACGTCAACCTCGGCGGCGGCCTGCCCGCCCTCGGCTACCGCGACCGGCGCGGCACCCCTCTCGACCCGCCACTGGACAAGATCTTCGCGGTGATCCGGGAGAGCATGGACGAGCTGCGCCGGATCCACGGCGGCCCCCTGGACTTCGTCGTCGAACCCGGCCGGCACCTCGTCGCCGACCACGGCGCCATCCGCGCCCACGTCACCCGCCTCACCGAACGCCGGACGGCGGGCGGCGAACGGCAGCACTGGCTGTACCTGAGCTGCGGCAAGTTCAACGGCCTGTACGAGATGGACGCCCTGCAGTACCGGCTGGTCTTCCCGGGCCACCACCCCGACGGCCCGTACGTCCCCGCCGTCGTCGCCGGACCCACCTGCGACAGCGACGACGCCTACTCCCACGAGGAGGGACTGGTCCCGGTGCCCGCGACGCTGGCCTCCGGCGACCCGGTCTGGGTGCTGTCCTGCGGCGCCTACGCGACCAGCTACACGACCCTGGGCTTCAACGGCTTCGCCCCGCTCCCGCACGCCTGGGCGGACCGTCCGGAGGGGACCGGCGCCGATGACTGACCCCGTGCGCGTACGCCCCCTCGCCGACGGCGACTGGGACGCGGTCGTGACGCTGGAGCGGGACGCCTACACCGGCCTCGGCCTGTCGGAGGGCCGCGCCGCGCTGCAGTCCAGGGCGGCGGTGTCGCCGGACACCTGCTTCGTCGTGGACGTCGGCGCCCGTACGGCCGGCTACGTGCTCGCGCTGCCGTATCCGCCGCACCGCTACCCGGACCTGGCGCGGCCGGAGGAACCGCCGGAGGGGCCGCCCGGAGAGCCGTCCGTCGTCCCGCCGGGCAACCTCCACCTCCACGACATCGTCGTCGCCCCGGGCCTGCGCCGCCAAGGACTCGCCCGGCACCTCCTGCACCACCTCACCGGCACCGCCCGGGCCCGCGGGGACCAGCGGATCTCCCTGGTCGCCGTGGGCGGCACCGAGCCGTTCTGGTCGGCGCGCGGCTTCGTGCCCGAGCCGGGGGTGGTGCCCGGCGACGCGTACGGCGGCGACGCCGTCTACATGTCCAAACCGGTGGCGGCCGCCCGGCAGACCCGTGCCCGCCCGTTCCTCTCCCCGCCCGCACCCACCCTGCGCGAAGTGAGCTGATTGCGCGTGTCCCGACTCCACGACCCCTTCCTGCGCGGCCAGTTGGCGACCGCCGCGCTGTTCCTGTCCCTCGGCTTCCAGTACGCCACCTGGGCCGCGCGCATCCCGGCCGTCAAGGCCGACCTGGACCTGAGCGCGGCCCAGGTGGGGGTGCTCCTGATGGCCGCGGGGGTCGGCGCGGCGGTGTCCTTCCCGGCGGTCGCCTGGCTGATGCGCCGCATGGGCTCGCGCCGGCTCGCCCTGCTGTCCCAACTGGGCCTGGCCCTGCTGCTGCTCGCCCTGGCGGCGGCCCCCGACTACCCCGTGGCCCTGCTGGTGATGTGCGCGGACGGTGTCCTCGTCGGCTGCCTGAACGTGGCCATGAACGCGCAGGGAGCGGCCCTGGAGGCACGGTACGAACGCAACACGATGGCGAGGCTGCACGCCGTCTTCAGCGCCGGCTCCCTGCTGGCGGCCCTGCTCGCCTCCGGCATGACCGCCGCCACCGAATCGGTCACGGCGCACTTCGCGGTCGCCGTCGCCCTGCTCGTCGTACTGGGCGCCACGGCACGCACCGGACTCCTCGACGAGGAGACCGCGCCCGACGGGACGGACCCGGCCCCCGCGCAGACCCCCGCCGAGCCGAAGCCCGAACGGCGCCGCTGGAGCATCCCCTCCCGCCTGACCCTGTGGATGTGCTGCGCCATGGTCTTCGGCACGGTGGCCGAGGGCGCCATGAACGACTGGTCCGCCCTCTACCTCAAGGACATCGCCAAGGCGTCGGCGGAACTCGCCCCGCTCGGCATCGCCGTGGTGTCCGGGATGATGGTCGTCGCCCGCCTCTTCGCCGACGGCTGGCGCAGCCGCTGGGGCGACGGACGGGTCGTCCTCCTGGGCAGCGCCGTGGCCGGCACCGGGCTCGCCGTCGCGCTGGTCAGCGGCGGCGTCGCACCGGCCCTGGCCGGCTTCGCCTGCATGGGCCTGGGCATCGCCGCCGTGACCCCCTGCGTCTACGCCGCCGCCGCCCGGCAGGGCTCGGACGCGCTGACGCTGGTCGCCGCCATGGGCACCACGGGACTGCTGGCCGGCCCGCCCCTCATCGGCTTCATCGCCGGCGCAAGCGACCTGGCCTGGGGCATGGGCGCCGTGGCCGCCTCGGCGGGCGCCGTCGCGCTGTGCAGCACCCGCATCCGCTGGACCGCCCCGGCCCCCGTCGCGCCGAGCGAGGCGACCCCGGCCTGACCGCACGGGGCCCGCCGTGGCCGCCGCTCACCACCCGGGCCGCGCCCGTCTGCCGAACAGCAGCCCGCGCGGCTCCGGCGGAGGCGGCGTGCCCCGCCTCAGCGGCCAGGCGATCAGCATGCCGACGACGAAGCCGACGACGTGGGCCACGTACGCCACGGTGCCCGCGTCGGACACGGCCCCGCCGGAGGAGTAGACCGCCTGGAGCCCGAACCAGAAGCCGAGCACCAGCCAGGCCGGCAGGCGCAGCGGCAGGAAGATCAGGAAGGGGACCAGGACCCAGACGCGGGCCCTCGGATACAGCACCAGATAGGCGCCGAGCACCCCGGCGATCGCGCCCGACGCGCCGATCAGCGGGGCGCCCGAGTCGGCGTTGAGCAGGGCGAAGCCGTAGGTGGCCGCGTAGCCGCAGACGCCGTAGAAGAGCAGGAAGGGGAGGTGGCCCATCCGGTCCTCGACGTTGTTGCCGAAGATCCACAGGAACAGCATGTTGCCCAGCAGGTGCAGCCAGCCGCCGTGCAGGAACATCGCCGTCAGGACGCTCAGCTCCGGCGACTTGTCGTAGCCCGGCGGCGCGACCACGCAGCCCGGCCCCTGCGGGCCGACCCCGACGGCGCCGGTGGGCACCAGGCGCGGCATCCGGTGCTGGAGCAGTTCCTGCGGCACCGCCGCCCAGTGGTCCAGGAACGCCTGGAGGTCGCACATCTGCGCCAGGCTGCCGTCGCCCGTCGCCGACCCGGTCATGCCGGGGGTGAACAGGAACACCAGGACGTTCGCGAGGATCAGGGCGTACGTCACCCACGGGGTGCGGCGCGCCGGGTTCACGTCATGGACGGGGATGACCACGAGTCACTACTGCCCGCCCCGCGGACGGTGAATCGGTTCGCCGCGTTGAACGCCCCCGTCCGTGTGTACGTATGCCCTCTCAACCGCCCGCGACCCGGGGAAGGCGGGGCGCGGGGACGACGTGAGGATCAGGCGATGAACGAACGGGTCACACCGGCTCCGGCGCTGCACGCCCTGCCCGACGGCGAGGCCGAGGTCGCCCTCGTGCTGCGGCTGCCCTGGGAGGACGTCGCCCGGCTCGGCCAGGAGGCGGGACGGCTGGCGGCGCAGACGCAGCGGCCGGTGACACTGGACGAGGCGGTGAGCCACCGGCTGCGCTCCGCGCGGGCCGCGTCCCACGCCAGGCCGGCCGGTGAGCAGCCGCCCGCGGTGAGCGCCCCGGTGCCGGCGACCGGCCCGGCCTCGGTGTCCTCCCTGCCGTCCCGGCCCCCGGCCGAGCAGGCGCGGCAGGCCATCGACCGCATCAACGGAACGGCGTAGGGCCCCGCGCCCCGCTCGTCCTGGCTCAGCGCTGCTGCTCGACCGCCCGCACCGCCTTGCGGGCGGCCACCAGCACCGGGTCCCACACCGGGGAGAAGGGCGGCGCGTAGCCCAGGTCCAGGGCGGTCATCTGCTCGACCGTCATCCCGGCCGTGAGGGCCACCGCGGCGATGTCGACCCGCTTGCCCGCGCCCTCGCGGCCGACGATCTGCACGCCCAGCAGCCGCCCGGTGCGCCGCTCCGCCAGCATCTTCACCGTCATGGGGGAGGCGTTCGGGTAGTAGCCCGCGCGGCTGGTGGACTCGATGGTCGCCGTCACGAACCGCAGCCCCGCCCGCAGCGCGTCCTTCTCCCGCAGACCGGTCCGCGCGATCTCCAGATCGCACACCTTGCTGACCGCCGTGCCGACCACGCCCGGGAAGGTGGCGTAGCCGCCGCCCACGTTGGTGCCGATGACCTGCCCGTGCTTGTTGGCGTGGGTGCCCAGCGGAATGTGCCGCTCCTGCCCGGAGACCAGGTCGAGCACCTCCACGCAGTCGCCGCCGGCCCAGATGTTCTCGTGGCCGCGCACCCGCATCGCCAGGTCGGTCAGCAACCCGCCGTGCGCGCCGAGCGGCAGCCCCGCGGCCCGGGCGAGCCCCGTCTCCGGGCGCACGCCGATGCCGAGCACCACCACGTCCGCCGGGAACTCGGCGTCCTCCGTGGCCACCGCACGGACCCGGCCGTCGTCCCCGGTCAGCACCTTGGTGACCTCGGCGCCGTTCACCATCGTGATGCCGAGGCCCTCCATCGCCGTGTGCACCATGCGGCCCATGTCGGGGTCGAGCGTCGCCATCGGCTCCCGGCCCCGGTTGACGACCGTCACCTCGTAACCGCGGTTGATCAGCGCCTCGGCCATCTCCACGCCGATGTACCCGGCGCCGACGACCACCGCGCGACGGCCACGCGTGCGTGCGAGCGTGTCGAGCAGCGCCTGCCCGTCGTCCAGCGTCTGCACCCCGTGCACACCGGGCGCGTCGACGCCCGGCAGCTCCGGCCGGATCGGGCGTGCCCCCGTCCCGATCACCAGCTTGTCGTACGACGTCCAGGACTCGGCGCCGGAATCGACGTCACGCGCGCGTACCCGCCCGCCGGCCACGTCGATCTCCGTGACCTCGGTGCGCATCCTGAGGTCGATGTCCCGGGCGCGGTGCTCCTCGGGGGTGCGCGCGATCAGCGCGTCCCGTTCGGCCACGTCGCCGCCGACCCAGTACGGGATGCCGCACGCCGAGAACGAGCTGAAGTGCCCGCGCTCGAACGCCACGATCTCCAGCTCGTCCGGCCCCTTCATCCGACGCGCCTGCGACGCCGCGGACATCCCTGCGGCGTCGCCGCCGATGACGACCAGTCGTTCCCTCGTACCGCCCGCGCAGCCCGTGCTCGGGCCCGTGTTCATGCTCATGCTCATGCGAACACGCTACGGCGGCGGGGGATTTCAGTCCCGCTCGCCGGGCTCCTCGCCGTGCGGCGCCTCCGCACGCGGCGCCACGGGTGCCGGGACCGTCATCGGACGGCGCGGCAGCCGGGGGCGTACGACCCGCAGCCACAGCAGCGCGAGCAGCGCCGCCACCGCCGCGAACGGCAGTACCGCGCCGAGCACCACCGCCAGCCAGCGCAGCATCGTCACGAAGGCGTCCCAGCCGCCGGCCAGCGCGTCCACGAACCCGGGGTCCTCGTCCTCCTTCTTCTCCACATGCCTCACCGGCGTCTCCGACAGGGAGAGGGCGATGGTGGCCAGGCTCGTGCGGTCCTTCAGCGCCGCCTGCCGGGCGAGCAGCGCCTCCAGCTCGGCCTGACGCGTACTCAGCTCGCCCTCCAGGGTCACCACGTCGTCCAGCTCCGTCGCCCGGTCCATCAGCTCGCGGACGCGGGCCACGCTGGCGCGCTGCGACTTCACGCGGCTGTCCACGTCCACCACCTGGTCGGTGACGTCCTCGGCCTTCGCCTTGCGGCTGAGCAGCTTCCCGGCGCCCTCCAGTTCGTCCAGCACGTCCTCGTAACGCTCCACGGGCACGCGCAGCGTCACCTCGGTCCGCTCGTGGCCCTCCGCGTCCCGGGTGGTGCTCTCGTCACCGACGTAACCGCCCGCGTTCTCGGTCGCGGTGCGGGCCGCGTCGAGCGCCTTGGGCGTGTCCTCGACCTGCACGCTCAGCGAGACGGTGCGGATGATGTGGGTCGGCGCGAGCTTCGGCGGCGCGCTCGCCCCGGCGTTGTCGCCCCCGGCCTCACCGGCGGCGCCCGCCCGGCCGTCGGCCTGGGACCCGGCCCCCTGCGAGCCCTGCTGCGGCGCGGCCGCCTCGGCCTTGCCTCCCGCGTCGGAGCCGGCGTCCGAGGCGCTGCAGCCGGTGAGGGCGAGCGCCGTGACCAGCAGCAGTCCGGCCAGGGCACGCGCGGGTGGGGCAGCCCTCCGGGCCACCGCTCGTCGTGTCGTCGCTCGTTGTGCCTGCATCGTGGGTCCCCCCAGGGCTGAGTCGGGCTTGATGCCTCTACGACGCGCACAGGCCCGCGCACGACGGCGCGGAACGGTTCCGAAGAGATCACGGTCCGGACTCGCGGGGTGGGGGCGGAGGGCGTACGCATACCCGGACGCGGGGACGCGGGGACGCGGGGACGCGGTGCGGGTGCGGGTCCGGGCACGGGGTCGGGGTCGGGGTCGGGGTCGGGTGAAGGCACGCGCCCCGGGCCGGTGTGGGGCTGGACGACGGGGCCGTCGCCGGGGCGGATGGCGGGGCGCGCGCCGGGGTGGGACGTCGGCGGCGGGCGGGTGCACGGGAGGGGCGGGGCGTGCGGGTCCGGTGCCGCGGGCGTCCGGTCCTCTCGTGGCCTGGGTGGGGCGGGGGGGCTGGATGCGCGGGCGGATGGCGGGGCGCAGGCCGGGTCCGTTCCGGGCGGGCGTGGGGTCGGGTGCCGGGGCGGATGGCTGGGTGCGCGCCGGGGCGGATGTCGGCGGACGGCGGGGGCGTGGGGTGGGCGGGACCTGTGGGCCCGGGGCGGGGTCGTTCGGCCCCGGGGTGGTGTCGGTGGGGTCTGAGACGCTGGGGGCATGAGCGCAAGTGAGACCCCGGCGGGTGAGTTCCCCCCGGAACAGGGGCCCGGACACGTAGTCGTCGTAGGAGCCGGCATCGCCGGACTGGCCGCCGCCCACCGCCTTCTGGAGGGCGGCGCCCGAGTGACCGTCCTGGAGGCGTCCGACCGCGTCGGCGGCAAGCTGCTGCCCGGCGAGATCGCCGGCGTACGCGTCGACCTCGGCGCCGAGTCGATGCTGGCCCGTCGCCCCGAGGCCGTCGGCCTGGCCCGCGCCGCCGGACTCGCCGACCGCCTCCAGCCGCCGTCCACCGCGACGGCCTCCCTGTGGACGCGCGGCGCCCTGCGCCCCATGCCCAAGGGCCACGTCATGGGCGTCCCCGGCACCGCCGCCGCCCTGTCCGGGGTGCTCTCCGAGGAGGGCCTCGCCCGTATCGAGCGCGACGCCGAGCTGCCCCGCACCGAGGTCGGCGACGACGTGGCGGTGGGGGAGTACGTCGCCGCGCGCCTGGGCCGCGAGGTCGTCGACCGCCTCGTCGAGCCCCTGCTGGGCGGCGTCTACGCGGGCGACGCCTACCGCATCTCGCTCCGCTCGGCCGTGCCGCAGCTCTTCGAGGCCGCCCGCACCCACACCTCCCTCACCGAGGCGGTCCGCGCCCTCCAGGGCCGCACGGCCACCTCACCGCCCAGCGGCCCGGTGTTCATGGGCATCGAGGGCGGCATCGGCACCCTCCCGCCCGCCGTCGCCGACTCCGTCCGCGCGCGCGGCGGCGAGATCGTCACGCAGGCGCCCGTCACCGAGCTGCGCCGCACCGCGTCCGCCGGCTGGCGGATCGTCGCCGGCGGCCGGGAGCTGCACGCCGACGCGGTCGTCGTCGCCGTCCCGGCCCGCCCCGCCGCCGAGCTGCTGCGCGCCGAGGCGCCCGCCGCCGCGGCCGAGCTGTCCGCGGTGGAGTACGCCTCGATGGCCCTGATCACCCTCGCCTACCGCCGTTCCGACGCCGCCGCGCTCCCCGAGGGCAGCGGCTTCCTCGTACCGCCGGTCGACGGGCACACCATCAAGGCGTCCACCTTCGCCTCCCGCAAGTGGGGCTGGATCGCCGACGAGGACCCGGACCTGGTCGTCCTGCGCACCTCGGTGGGCCGGTACGGCGACACGGAGATCCTCGGCCGCGACGACGCGGGCCTCGTCGCCGTCTCCCGGCACGACCTCGCGGAGGCCACCGGCCTGACCGCCGAGCCCGTCGCCACCCGCGTCACCCGTTGGCAGGACGGCCTGCCGCAGTACCCCGTCGGCCACCACGCGCGCGTGGCCCGCGTCCGCGAGCACGTCGCGAAGCTGCCCGGCCTCGCGGTGTGCGGCGCGGCCTACGACGGCGTCGGCATCCCGGCGAGCATCGCGAGCGCGTACGCCGCCGTCGACCAGATCCGGGGCGACCTGCGCGGTGTGGAGGAGCTCACGGCCCACCCGGTGCAGAGTCTGCACGGCGGAGCGGGAGAATAGGGCCATGAGTGACGACGCCTCCACCCCCGCCGCCGAGCGGATCCCGAACAAGGGCAAGCTGGCCAAGGACCTCAACGAGGTCATCCGCTACACCCTCTGGTCCGTCTTCAAGCTCAAGGACACCCTCCCCGAGGACCGCGCCGGGTACGCCGACGAGGTCCAGGAGCTGTTCGACCAGCTCGCCGCGAAGGACGTGACGATCCGCGGCACCTACGACCTGTCCGGGCTGCGCGCGGACGCCGACCTGATGATCTGGTGGCACGCCGAGACCGCCGACCAGCTCCAGGAGGCGTACAACCTCTTCCGCCGCACCAGGCTCGGCCGTGCGCTGGAGCCGGTCTGGTCGAACATGGCGCTGCACCGCCCCGCCGAGTTCAACCGCTCGCACATCCCGGCCTTCCTGGCCGACGAGACGCCGCGCAACTACATCAGCGTCTACCCGTTCGTGCGCTCCTACGACTGGTACCTGCTGCCCGACGAGGACCGCCGCCGCATGCTCGCCGACCACGGCAAGATGGCCCGCGGCTACCCGGACGTGCGCGCCAACACGGTCGCCTCCTTCTCGCTGGGCGACTACGAGTGGATCCTCGCCTTCGAGGCCGACGAACTGCACCGCATCGTCGACCTCATGCGCCACCTGCGCGGCTCCGAGGCCCGCCGCCACGTCCGCGAGGAAATCCCGTTCTTCACGGGTCGTCGCAAGGACATCGGCGACCTGGTCGCCGGGCTCGCCTAGTCAGGCCTTCGGCGCCGCGGCCCGCCTCGGCTCCGGTTCCGGGCGCGGGGCGCACGACGTGTCCCGCGCCGGGAGGCGGCCCTCCAGCAGGTACGCCTCCAGGTGGCCGTTGACGCAGGCGTTCGGGCCGGCGGCGATGCCGTGCGTCCCGGCGTCCCGCTCGGTCACCAGCACCGAGCCCGACAGCCGCCGCCGCAGCTCCAGCGCACCCTCGTACGGCGTCGCCGCGTCCCGTTCGGCGGCCAGGATCAGCGTCGGCGGCAGCTCACCCGGCGCGGTGCGCACGTCGAGCGGCTGCTGCCGGGGCCCCTGCCAGTAGGCACACGGCAGGTTCGTCCACACGTTGTCCCAGGTCTCGAACGGCGCCCGGCGGGCCAGCCGCGTGTTGTCCCGGTCCCAGACCTCGAAGTCGGCCGGCCAGGGCGCGTCGTTGCACTCGACGGCCGTGTACACGGCGTTGGAGTTCTCCGCCGCGACGGCGCCCTCCTCGGTCCGCGTCCCCGCCTGGTCGATCAGCGGCTGAGGATCGCCCTTCAGGTACGCCGACAGCGCCTCGGCGCGGTGCGGCCAGTAGTCGTCGTAGTACCCCGCCTTCAGCATCGCGCCCTGCAACTGCGCGGGCCCCACCGTCCCGCCCGCGGGTTCCGCCGCCAGCCGCGCGCTCGCCTCCTCGTAACCGTCCTGCACCTGCCGCGCCGTGTCGCCGAGCCCGTACACGGCGTCGTGCTCGGCGACCCACTCCTTGAAGTCGTCCCAGCGGTCCTCGAACGCCTCCGACTGATCGAGGTTGTTGCGGTACCAGATCTGCTCCGGGTCCGGGTCGACCACCGCGTCGAACACCATCCGGCGTACGTGCGAGGGGAACAGCTCGGCGTACAGGGCCCCGAGGTAGGTGCCGTACGACGCGCCCATGAAGGTGAGCCGCCGCTCGCCCAGCGCGGCGCGGACGACCTCCAGGTCCCGGGCGTTGTTGAGCGAGTGGTAGTGCCGCACCGCCTCCCCGCCCCGTTTCGCGCAGTCGCGCGCGTACGCCTCGGCCTCGGCGGCGCGCTGCCTCTTGTACGCGTCCGAGGGCTGCGTCGGGGCGGGCCGCGGCCCTTTGAAGAAGTCCCCGGGGTCCCGGCAGGACAGCGGCGCCGAGGGCGCGACGCCGCGCGGGGCGTAGCCGACGAGGTCGTAGGCGGCGGCGACGCGCTTCCACTCGGGCACCATGCCCACGAGGGGGAAGTAGAGCCCGGAGGCGCCGGGACCGCCCGGGTTGTAGAGGAGGGCACCCTGGCCGGGCACCTCCCGACCGCCGTCGTCCGGATCCTTGTGGGTGGCCCGCACCCTGCTCACGGTCAGCTCGATCCGCTTCCCGTCGGGGTGCGCGTAGTCCAGGGGCACGGTGACCGTGCCGCAGCGCATGCTGTCCGGCAGTTCCTCCGCCCTCGGGCACGCCCCGAACTCGATCCCGGCCGCCGCCGCGCGCCGGGCGGCCACGGCGGTGCCGTGCGCCTCGGCGGACCCGGGCCCGGCCGCGGGCTCCGTCCGGGCCGGAGCGGCGGCGAGAGCGGTGAGCAGCAAGGACCCGGCGGCCGAGTAGAGGGCGGCAGCTCGCATCGCGTATCCCTTCGGTGCACGGTGTGACACAAGGGATGTTTGGTGCGGCGGCCGGGCAGGGCAAGCACCGCCCGCGGGTGTCGGCGCCGAGTGCCCCCGTACGCCCCCGGCGGGTCAGGCTTGGCGCTCCCAGTGGTCCCCGGCGTACTTCTCGCGGTGGGCGAAGGCCGCGCGCAGGTCCGGTTCGCCGACCGCGTGGACACCCCGTACAGCGACCGAGGTGAGGAAGGTCCGGTCGTCCCCCCTGCCGTCGGCCTGCCGGACGAGGGCGCCGACCAGCCGTTGCCCGGCGGGGGAGGCCCAGCGGGCGTACGGGTGGATCTCCACGCGCGTGATGGCCAGGCACCCGAGCGTCAGGGTGAGCGGCAGCGCGAACCAGAGGGCGATGAGCAGGCGCGGCTCGGTGGTGGGCAGCGGCAGTGCCAGGGCGACCAGGCCGAGCCCGCACACGGTCGCCGCGGCGATCCGCACCCGCCGCACCCCGGCCGCGACGCCACCGGCGCCGCCGTCGGGCACGGCGAGGCCCGCCCCGACCAGCCGGTCGGCCAGAGTCCGTACCGCGTCGGCGGCGGCCGCGGCGGCCCGCACCGGCGCTATCCGGGACTGCCCCCCGGGCCCTATCGCCCCTATGACCGACCGCTCCATGTCGTCCCGGCCGCACGGGTCCACGACCGTCGCCCAGCCGGTGTGCGCGAGCAGCAGCCGCCGCTGGCGCGCCATGGAGACCAGCGTCAGGTCGGCCACCCGTCGCGGGCCGCCGGACAGGAACGCCGCCTCGTACAGCGTCAGCGTGTGCTCACGGACGGCGGCGTGCGGGTCGACGGCCGCCGCGCGCACGGCGGCCAGGCACAGCCGCAGACACGCGAGGCCGGCGACGGCCCAGGCCGACAGGAGGAAAAGGACCCAGAACATGCCGTACTTCTATGCCAAAGGCTTTCGCCGGCGCCATGCCCTGTTCACATTCCGGGACACGGTGTTGTGGGTATGTGACGTTCCGTTTGGTGATGTCCCGCCCGGGGCCGCCCCGGGCTCAGCGGCGCAGCAGAACGCGCCTGGTCGCACGGGCCAGCCGCACACCGGGACGCGTCGACCGCGGCACCGGCCCCGACCGCTCCAGCCACCACTCCCGCAACTCCCGCCGTACCCCCGGGTCCTCGATCTCCCCCGGCACCGTCCGCAGCAGGTGCGCCACGAAGTCGAGGGCGTCCCTGCGGTAGCCGCCGGTCATCGGGCACCCCTGCGCGTACGCGAGGAAGGCCGGCCGGTACCGCGCGCCCAGGATCACCGGCAGCTCGGGCGCGACCCTGCCGACCACGTCGGCCCGCTTCCCGGCGAGCGCCCGCGCCTGCACGCCCATCCGCACCCGGTCGAACCCCTCGGGCACCGGTGTCCCCGCGACCAGCGCCGACAGCAGCGCGGCCTGCGCGAGCCCGAGCCGCTGCCGTACGGCGTCGGCGGCGGCGGCGCCGGAGCCGGAACCCGAGGGGTGGGGCGCCCGGTCCGGGGTGGCCGCCGTACGGGACGCCCGGCCTCCGGTGGCCGCCGGACGCGACGCCCGCCCTCCGGTGGCCGCCGGACGCGACGCCCGCCCCTTCTCCACCGCGACGCGGATCGCCTCCACCTCACCGCGCAACTCGTCGCCGTCGGGGAAGTTCTCGTCCCGCTCCAGCAGGACGCCCGGCGGTGCGACGCGCGAGGCCAGGTCGGTCAGGATGTCCAGCACCGGCCGCGGAACGGGGTGGGCGTGGCTGTCGTGCCAGACGCCGTCCCGCTCGAAGCCGCCCGCGACATGGACGTAGGCGATGGCCTCCAGCGGCAACTCGGCGAGCGCGTCGGCCGGGTCCGCGCCGAGGTTGACGTGGTTGGTGTGCAGGTTCGCCACGTCGATCAGCAGCCGCACCCCGGTCCGGTCCGCCAGCTCGTACAGGAACTGCCCCTCCGTCAGCTCCTCGTCCGGCCAGGAGACGAGCGCGGCGATGTTCTCCACGGCGAGCGGCACGGGCAGCGCGTCCTGCGCGATGCGCACGTTCTCGCACAGTACGTCGAGGGCGTCCCGGGTGCGCGGCACGGGCAGCAGGTGCCCCGCCTCGAGCGGCGGCGAGGCGGTCAGCGCGCCGCCCGCCCGCACGAAGGCGATGTGCTCGGTGACCAGCGGCGACCCGAGCAGCAGAGCCCGCTCGGCCAGCGCCGCCAGCCGCCCCGCGTCCGGCCGTTCCGCGCCGCCGAGCCCGAGCGAGACCCCGTGCGGCACGACGGTCACCCCGCGCTCGCGCAGCCGCAGCAGCGAGTCGGGCAGATGCCCGGGACACAGGTTCTCCGACACGGCCTCGACCCACTCGATGCCGGGCATCCCCTCGACCACGTCCGCGATCTCCGGCCGCCATCCGATGCCGGTGCCCAGTCGCGCCATGCGCTCCATGGTCGCCTCCCCTCCTGCGAACATGTCGGGGGTATCGCCCACCCGGCCCGGGCCGAACCCCGGGCGGGGCCGGTTCAGAGCAACATCTGAGGTTCCTACCGCCGCAGCGCCGGATGGTCCGCGACCACCGTGCACGAACCCGGCGCGATCTCCGTGAAGCCGGCGTCGCGCACCACGGGCAGGCCGCCGGTGGTGAGGCCGGCCCAGCGGGCCGGGTCCGCGGTGCGTACCGACAGCGGGTAGCCCGCGTCGCGCCACGCCGCCCGCTCGCCGTCCGACAGCTCCCACCAGGCGAGCTGCGCACCGTGGCCGGCCTGGGCCATCGCCTTGCCCGCCGACATGTCCAGGTCGGGGTTCAGCCAGAGCACCGGTGCGGTGGGGTCGGCGTCGGCGGGCGGCTCCGGGTCGTCGAGGTCGGTGCCGGAGACCTGGAGGCGGGCCAGGTCCTTCGGCCAGCCGTCCAGCGGGACCGGCGGGAAGACCCGCACCTCGGCATCCTTGCCGGTGACCGTGATGCCGGGCAGCGCCTCGGCCCGCCGCCACTCCGCGCCCCGGGCCCGCCTGACGACCTTGCGGATGCGGGCGTCCTGCCAGTCCCGCATCGCCCGGGCCCACTCGCCGTCACCGGTCGACCGCGCGTCGCCGAGCATCACCAGCACCGCCCGGGCCGAGGTCTCCAGCGCGTCGGTACGGGCCGGCGGCGCCGCCCGCTCGATGCGCACGACGAGCGGCAGCACGAACTGCGGCGCGAGGTCCCGGTCGCCGGGCTCGGGACGGAAGGGACTGTCGGGAACGGAAACGGGCGCGGGGACGGGTGCCGTCGGGTCATTGCTCACGCCCTACAGTCTGCCAAGCCACCCGCCGGGGGCTGCCGGGCCGCCCTCCTGGGCGTGGGGGCTGTTCGCGCGCAGGTCGTCAGCCCGAGCAGGCGGTGCGCTGCGCTTCCTGCCACTCGCAGACCGGGCAGAGCGTGATGCCCCTGTACGACTCCGGGTACTCGGTCGGCTCCCGGCACAGGACGCAGTCCGCGTACGGCGGGCCGTCCGCCCTGGGCGGCCGGGGTGCCGTGTCGATCAGGCAGTAGCCGCCGGGCTCGCAGCCGGGGCCGGAGTCGTCCGGGCCTTGGTCGTGGTCGCTGCTCATGTCTCCAGCGTAGGACGTCGGCGCAGGACGTCAGGCGCGCCCGTTCGCGGCGCCGATCAGCTGCGAGACCTTCACGAAGCGGTAGCCCTGGCGGCGCAGCTCGGGCACGACCGCCCGCACCACCTCCTCGGTCACCGGGGCGGCGCTGCGCGTGCAGTGCATGACGACGACCGAACCCGGCCGCACCCCGTCGAGGACCTGCCGGGTCACCGCGTCGGCGTCCGTGGCGAAGGCGTCCCCGCTCACCACGTCCCACTGCACGGCGGTGACCCCGGTGGCCGACAGCTCCTTGAGAGCCGTGTCGTCGTAACAGCCGCCGGGGAAGCGGAAGTACGGCATCGGGTTCGGCACCCCGGCCTTCTCGAACGCGGCGTACGCGCGCTCCAGGTCCGAGCGCATGTCGGCCTTGGCGACCGTCGGCAGGCCGTAGCAGTCGTCGGTGTAGGCGTAGTGGCTGTAGGAGTGGTTGGCGATCTCGAACTGCGGGTCCCGGCCGATGGAACGGGCCTCCTCGGGGTACTCCTCGGCCCAGCGGCCGGTCATGAAGACCGTGGCCGGCACCTTCAGCCTCCGCAGCGTCGCGATCAGTGGCGGGTTGTCGAAGCGTTCACCCGCGGCCGCCCGCGGCCCCTGGTCGGCGGTCATGTCGGCGTCGAAGGTGAGGGCGACCGTCTTGCCGTCCTTCGTACCGTCCTTCGTGCCGTCCGTGCGGGGGCCGTGTTCGAAGACGGGGGTCAGGCCCGCGGGGCCGGGGGCGAGGGTGGGCGTCCGGGAGGGGGACGGAGACGGGGCGGGAGCCGAGGGCGCGGGGCGGGGGGTCTGCCCGGCCCCGCTCGTTCCGCAGGCGGTGAGGGCGGCGCCCAGGGCACAGAGCGCGGTCGCACGTCGTACGAGAGAGATCACCGTACGAACGTATGGGTGGGATGTTCTGTTTGTATGACTACATGGGCCGACGTGCCGGTCCGGTCACCCTCCCGGCTCATGCCCCGGCGTCAGATGTCCCGCCGCTCCAGCGGCTTCGTCGCCGGGCCCTCGATCACCTTGCCGTCCGTGTCGAAGCGGGAACCGTGGCACGGGCACTCCCAGGCGCGCTCGGCGGCGTTGAAACCGACCAGGCAGCCCAGGTGGGTGCAGCGCGCCGAGACGGCGTGCAGCGTGCCCGCCTCGTCCCGGTAGACCGCGAGCCGGTCGCCGCCCGCCCGGACCACCGCGCCCTCGCCCGGCGGCAGCGCGTCCACCGGGGGCACCGGCCGCAGCCGGTCGCCCACGAAGTGCCGGGCCACCTCCGCCTGCGTCCTGAGCAGCGCCGGCGCCTCGCGCACCGCCGTGCGCAGCCGGCGCGGGTCGTACAGCCCGCTCCACGCGCACTCCTCGCCGCGGATCTGCGCCGTCAGCAGCCGGCCCGCCATCATGCCGCCGCTCAGCCCCCAGCCGCCGAAGCCCGTGGCCACGTACGTGTGGTGCGCGCCCGGGTGCAGCGGGCCCACCATCGGCACGGTGTCGGTGGGGTCGATGTCCTGGGTGGCCCAGGCGTACGTGCGCTCGACGCCGGGGAAGTGCTCGTCCGCCCAGGCGGCCAGGGTCCCGAAGCGCTCCCGGGTGTCGCCCGTGCCCGGCGTGAAGTGCTCCCCGGTGACGACGAGCAGGCGGCGGCCCGCGTCGTCCAGGGGCGCCGTACGCACCGAGCGGGTGTTCTCCTCCGGCGTGATGTACATGCCGTCCACGTCGCGGTCCGCCTCGACGGTCCCGGCGACGACCAGCTCGCGGCGCGGGGAGAGGCGGGCGAAGAGCAGGGCACGGTCGAAGATCGGGTAGTGCGTGGCGACCACGACGTCCCGGGCGGTGACCGTCGCTCCCGCCTCCGTCCGCACCCGGCACGACTCGCCCTCGTCCAGGCCCTGGACGGTGGTGTCCTCGAAGATCCGCCCGCCGTGCGCCTCCAGGTCCGCGGCGAGCGCCCGCAGGTACTTCAGGGGATGGAACTGGGCCTGTCCGGTCACCTTCACGGCGCCCGCCACCGGGAACGGCAGCCCGGTCTCCGTCACGAACGACGCCGGGAGCCCCGCCTCCTTCGCGGCGGCCGCCTCCGCCCGCACCTCGTCGACGCGGCCCGGATCGCGGACGTAGGTGTACGCGTCGCGCGTCTCCCACTCGCAGTCGATGCCCAGCTCCGCGACGATCCCGGCGGCGCGCTCGATCGCCTCGGACTGCGAGCGGGCGTACAGCCGGGCGCCCTCGGGGCCGCGGGTGCGGCGCAGCTTGTCGTAGACCAGGGTGTGCTGGACGGTCAGCTTGGCGCTGGTGTACCCGGTGACACCGGCGGCGACCCGCCCGGCCTCCAGGACCGCCACGCTCCGCCCGGCCCGCGCCAGCTCCCAGGCCGTGCTGAGACCCGCGACGCCGGCGCCGATCACGGCGACGTCGACGTCGAGATCCTCCGCGAGCGCGGGGCGGGGCGCGCCGCCCGGTGCCGTCTGAAGCCAGTACGAGCCGTTGACCTGCACGTTCCGAGTCATGCGGCCCGGGTACCCCGAGGTCGCGGCTTCAGTGACCGGACGGTTCGCGCCCCGCCCGCGCCGCTACCTGCGCCAGGGCCCCGTCACCGCGAAGGTGGTGCCGGGCGTGTAGCAGTTGACGTACATCGTGTCGCCGTCGGGGGAGAAGGTGACACCGGCGAACTCACCCCACTCGGGCTCCTCCTCCGTCCCGATGTTCTGGGCGCCGCGGGCCATCGCGTACACCTCCCCCCGCCGGGTGACGCCGAAGACGTGCTGCGCGCCGTTGCCGTCCTCGCAGACCATCAGGCCGCCGCTGGGGGCGAGGCAGATGTTGTCCGGGGACTCGCCGGGCAGCTGCACGTCGGTGTCCGGGCCGAAGACGATCACCAGGGTGAGCCGGCGCCGCTCGGGGTCGTAGCGCCAGATCTGGCCGAAGTGGTCGGCGGCCGAGCCCTCGTCGCTGTGGGCGAAGGACGACACGAAGTACACACTCCGCCCGCCCCAGTAGCAGCCCTCCAGCTTCTGCGCGTGGGTGATGCCGCCCCGGCCGAAGTCCTGGAAACGGATCGGCGTCTCGACCGCCAGCGGGTCGGGTACGTCCACCCACTCGATGCGGTCGAAGGTCGCGCCCGTCTCCTGGATCGAGGAGAGGTCGGGCACGCCGGGCACCCGCATCGCCTGGAGCCGGCCGCCCGCCCGCAGCGAGCCCCGCCCGCCGAGCGGCTTCTGGGGCAGGAACCGGTAGAAGAGGCCGAACGGCCGCTCGAAGGCGTCCTCCGTCTCGTAGACGACGCCGCTTCGCGGGTCCACGGCGATCGCCTCGTGCTGGAAGCGGCCCATCGCGGTCAGCGGTACGGCGCCGGTGCGGTGCGGGTCGACCGGGTCGACCTCGAAGATGAAGCCGTGGTCCTTGGTGTAGCCGTTGGTGCCGGCCCGGTCCTCGGTCTCCTCGCAGGTCAGCCAGGTGTTCCAGGGTGTGTGCCCGCCCGCGCAGTTGACGGCCGTACCGGCGATCGCGACCCGCTCGGACAGGACGTGGTTGCGGGAGTCCAGCGCCAGCGCCGTACAGCCGCCCTTGCCCTCCGGGTCGTACGTCAGACCCTCGACGGTGGGGACCGGGACGCGACCGTTGGCGCGGTTCTCGTGGTTGCGGACCAGGTAGGTGTGGGCGTTCCCGTGACCGTGGCCGTCTCTGCCGGAGGAACGCCCGGGGAAGGCCGACATGCCGTCGTGGTTGGACGGCACCGGGCCCTCGCCGGAGCGCAGCTCGTCGCCCTCGCGGGACAGCACGCGGTAGCGGAAGCCCCTGGGCAGGTCGAGCAGGCCGTCGGGGTCGGGGACCAGGGGACCGTAGCCGCTGTGGCCCCCGGGCTGGGCGGCGGCGGTGCCGGCGAAGAGTTCGGAGAGGGCGCCGGTGAAGGCGATGCCTGCGCCCAGTGCTCCGGTACGGGCGAGCACCTGGCGTCGAGTTGCGGACATGGGGTGACCTTCCTGCTGGCGGACAGGACTGTGACCCCGCTGTGTCTATCACCTGCCAGGAGCCCCGGGAACCACGCGTGTAGCTCGTGTCACCGCTAGACCGGGTGCTTGAGGTGCTCCACGGGCTCCACAGGCTCCACGTGCTCCGGGCGCTCCACGGGCTCCGGGCGCTCCGGATGCTCCGGGTGGTCCTGTGCGTGCTCCGGGCGCTCCTGTGCCTTCTCCAGGAACCGCAGCAGCTCCACCGGGAACGGCAGCACCAGCGTGGAGTTCTTCTCGGCGGCCACGGCCACCATGGTCTGCAGCAGCCTCAGTTGCAGGGCCGCGGGCGTCTCGGACATCTGCCGGGCCGCGTCCGCCAGCACCTTCGACGCCTGGAGCTCGGCGTCCGCGTTGATGATCCGGGCGCGCCGCTCCCGGTCGGCCTCGGCCTGGCGGGCCATCGAGCGCTTCATGGTGTCCGGCAGGGACACGTCCTTGATCTCGACCCGGTCGATCTGCACGCCCCAGCCGACCGCCGGAGAGTCGATCATCAACTCCAGTCCCTGGTTGAGCTTCTCCCGGTCGGACAGCAGGTCGTCCAGGTCGCTCTTGCCGATGATCGACCGGAGTGAGGTCTGGGCCATCTGCGAGACGGCGAACCGGTAGTCCTCGACCCTGACCACCGCGTTGGCCGCGTCGACGACCTTGAAGTACACGACGGCGTCCACCCGCACGGTGACGTTGTCCCGGGTGATGCCCTCCTGGGCGGGCACGGGCAGCGTGACGATCTGCAGGTTCACCTTGTGGAGCCGGTCCACGAACGGCACGATCATCGTGAAGCCCGGACCTCGCGGCTCCCCCGCGAGCCGTCCGAGCCGGAAGACGACCCCGCGTTCGTACTGCCTGACGACCCGGGCCGCCGCGAGGACGTAGAGGACGCCCACGCAGACGACGGCGACGATCGCGGTCAGGAACTCCTGGACCATGACGACCTCCTCGGCGGGAGGGCCGATTTCGCCCTTACCGTCACGATAGGCCCGGTACGGGGCCCGTGTCAGGCCTGGGCAGGCGTGAACCGGACCGCTGTCGTCCGGTCCTCAGGGGGTCTCGACGAGACGGGCCGCGTCCCGGGCCAGCGCGGTGAGCCGGGAGATCGCCCGGAAGTACTTCTTGCGGTACCCGCCCTTCAGCATCTCCTCGCTGAACAGCCGGTCGAAGGGCAGCCCGGACGCCAGGACGGGCACCTCGCGGTCGTAGAGCCGGTCCGCGAGCACCACGAGCCGCAGCGCCGTCGACTGGTCCGGCACCGGGCGCACCCCGGTGAGGCACACGGCCGTGAGACCGTCGGTCAGGGCGCCGTAACGGCTGGGGTGGACGCGGGCGAGGTGGTCGAGGAGGGCGGGGAAGTCGTCCAGGGACGCGCCCCCGGTGGCCTGTGCGGTACGGGTCACCTGGTCGTCGGAGTACGGCGCCGGGGCCTCGGGCAGGCCGCGGTGGCGGTAGTCCTCGCCGTCGATGCGCAGGGCGCGGAAGTGGGCGGACAGGCCCTGGATCTCGCGCAGGAAGTCGGCCGCCGCGAAGCGGCCCTCGCCGAGCTTGCCGGGCAGCGTGTTGGAGGTGGCGGCGAGCGCCACGCCGGACTCCACGAGCCGGGCGAGCAGGCTGGAGACGAGGACGGTGTCGCCCGGGTCGTCGAGCTCGAACTCGTCGATGCACAGGAGGCGGTGCCCGGAGAGGGTCCGCACGGTCTGCTGGAAGCCGAGGGCGCCGACGAGGTTGGTCAGCTCCACGAAGGTGCCGAAGGCCTTGCGGGAGGGCTCGGCGGGGGTGGCGTGCCACAGGGAGGCCAGCAGGTGCGTCTTGCCGACGCCGTAGCCGCCGTCGAGGTACACGCCACGGGGGCCGGCCGGGGCCTTCGGCGCCCTGCCGCGGCCGAACCCGAGGAACCCGCGCCTGCCGCCGGTCGCGCCGGGAGCCTCGCCCAGCCCGCTCGCGAAGCCCTCCAGGACCCGTACGGCCTCGCTCTGGCTGGGCTGGTTCGGGTCCGGGATGTACGTGCTGAAGCGGACCGAGTCGAAACGCGGCGGGGGCACCATCTCGGCGACCAGACGGTCCGCGGGGACGTGGGGCTCGCGGGCGCACAGGGAGACCGTGGCCGGAGCCGTCCCGGTTATCGGGGCGGGAACGGAGGCGGAGGAGGACGACACGGTACTCAATGGTAGGGCCTGCCCGGGAAGCCTCGTTGCCGCCCGGACGGTGGGGCCGGAGCGTGGACACGGCCGGGCGGCACGGGTGGCGTGGCGCGGCAGGAGCCCGCCGGGGGCGATGGGCGGGCCGGTGGTCGAGGGGCCGGGGGTCGGCGGCCAGGCAGCGGGGCGACCCGGGACTGGTGGGCAGGCGGCGGCCGACCGGCGGCCAGGAGGGCGTGCCGTCCCGGGCCGCCCCGGGCGAGGCCACCGGGGCGCCGGCCTGCGGCGTCACGGGCGTCGGCACGCGCGGTTGGGGTGGCGGGGGCGTGGAACACTGCACCCCATGCGACGCCTGTTCCCCCTGCCCCCTGTGACCGATCAGACAGCCGGCCCGGGCTTCGACGGAGCCGACCGGGAGTGGAGCCTGGCCGAGCTGGCGACCGCCTACGCCTATCCCGAGCCGGACGGACGGCGCGAGACGTGGCTGCGGGCCAACATGGTCTCCACCCTCGACGGCGCCGCCCAGCACGACGGCCGCTCCCAGCCCATCTCCAGCGCGGCCGACATGCGCGTCTTCGGCACCCTGCGCGCGCTGGCGGACGTCGTGATCGCCGGGGCCGAGACCGTACGGCAGGAGGGGTACCGCCCCGCCCGCGCGCGGGCGGACTTCGCCGAGGCCCGGCGGGCCGCCGGCCAGGCACCCGTGCCGGCGGTCGCCGTGGTCAGCGCGAGCCTGGAGCTGGACTTCTCGCTGCCGCTGTTCACCTCCCCGGCCGTACCCACCCTGATCCTGACCGGAGCCGCCGCGGCCCCGGACCGGATCGCGGCCGCCGAGAGGGCCGGGGCGCGGGTGGTGACCGCGGGGGAGGGCGTCGGCGTGGACCCGGCCCGTGCCCTCACGGCGCTCGCGGAGCTGGGGCACACCCGGCTGCTGACCGAGGGCGGTCCGCGGCTGCTGGGGCAGTTCGTCACGGCCGGGGTGCTCGACGAGCTGTGCCTGACCGTCTCCCCGATGCTGACGGCGGGGAGCGCGCAGCGGATCGCGGGCGGACCGGCGGTCGAGGTCCCGCGGCGGTTCGCACTGGTGTCCCTACTGGAGGAGGAAGGTTTCCTCTTCAGTCGTTACCGGCGTGACTAGGGCGATCCCGGGCACGAGTGGGCGGCGACGACCGGACAGCAGTTCGGTCGTTACCGCACATCCGGGAATCGGCGGAATCTTCCGTTCCGTTTAGCCTCCGCCGGGCACACTGATTCCGGCAGTACCCGTGCGCTCACGGGGCAGGATGGTTTCCGCAGGGTCCGTTTCCGGCCTACGGAGGGTGGGCCCACGGGCCCTCGAAGGAGAAGGGGCGCCTGGTGTTCACAAGCGTTTTGATGATCGAGAAGGCCCTGACGTCCGCCGACGTGGAGTTCGTCACCACCTTGCACGGGGACGAGCAGGTCGCCTTCCACGTGCTGCTCCAGCCGCGCGGCGATCAGGCGGACCGCCTGCTGCGGGCCATCGACGACGTCGCGCTCGGCGAGCTCGACGACGCCGTGCGGGAGGGGGAGACGCCGGAGGGCCGGGAGGCGCAGAGCGTGGGCGAGCGGGCCCTGGAGGTGTCCCTCACCGCCCTGCGCGCGTCCGGCGCCCGGGCCGAGGGCCGGCTGATCGAGAACCACCCGCTGGACGAGCTCAAGGCCCTGGTCATGGAGATCGCGGCCGACGAGGTGATCGTCCTGACCGATCCGCACTACGTGGAGGAGTTCTTCCACCGGGACTGGGCCTCCAGGGCCCGGCACAAGGTCGGCGTACCGGTCCTGAAACTCTTCTCGCACAGCAAGGCATAGGCTGGTGCCGCGCCCCCGCCGAGGGGGCGCGCCCGTCAACGGATCACGCACGGATCACCCTGGGAGAACAGCGCATGGCACCCGGCCTTCCTACCGCCATGGACCGACCGCACTTCATCGGCATCGGCGGCGCCGGAATGTCGGGCATCGCCAAGATCCTCGCCCAGCGCGGCGCCGCCGTGGCGGGCAGCGACGCCAAGGAGTCCGCGACCGCCGAGGCGCTGCGCGCGCTCGGCGCCACCGTGCACATCGGGCACGCGGCGGACCACCTCGCCGACGACGCGAGCTGCGTGGTCGTCTCCTCGGCCATCCGGGAGGACAACCCGGAGCTGGCCCGCGCCGCCGAGCTGGGCATCCCGGTCGTGCACCGCTCCGACGCCCTCGCCGCCCTGATGAACGGCCTGCGCCCGATCGCGGTCGCCGGTACGCACGGCAAGACCACCACCACCTCGATGCTGGCGGTCTCCCTGTCCGAGCTGGGCCTGAACCCGTCGTACGCGATCGGCGGCGACCTGGACGCCCCCGGCTCCAACGCCCTGCACGGCGACGGCGAGATCTTCGTCGCCGAGGCGGACGAAAGCGACCGCAGCTTCCACAAGTACGCCCCCGAGGTCGCCATCGTCCTCAACGTCGAGCTGGACCACCACGCCAACTACGCCTCGATGGACGAGATCTACGAGTCCTTCGAGACCTTCGCCGACCGGATCGTCCCCGGCGGCACCCTGGTGATCGCCGCCGACCACGAGGGCGCCCGGGAGCTGACCCGGCGACTGGCCGGCAAGGTGCGCACCGTGACGTACGGGGAGTCCGAGGACGCCGACGTGCGCATCCTGTCGGTCGTCCCGCAGGGCCTGAAGAGCGAGGTCACCGTCGTCCTCGACGGGGCCGAGCTGACCTTCGCCGTCTCCGTCCCCGGCCGCCACTACGCCCACAACGCCGTCGCCGCCCTGGCCGCGGGCGCCGCCCTCGGTGTCCCCGCCGCCGAGCTGGCCGCGGCGCTGGCGGCCTACACCGGCGTCAAGCGGCGCCTCCAGCTCAAGGGCGAGGCGGCCGGCGTCCAGGTCGTCGACTCCTACGCGCACCACCCCACCGAGATGACCGCCGACCTGGAGGCCATGCGCGCCGCGGTCGGCGACGCCCGCATCCTGGTCCTCTTCCAGCCGCACCTGTTCTCCCGCACCCAGGAGCTGGGCAAGGAGATGGGCCAGGCGCTGGCCCTCGCCGACGCCTCGGTCGTCCTCGACATCTACCCGGCCCGCGAGGACCCGATCCCGGGAGTCACCAGCGAGCTGATCATCGAGGCGGCCCGCGCGGCGGGCGCGGACGTCACCCCGGTCCACGACAAGGACGCGGCGCCCGCGCTGGTCGCGGGAATGGCGAAGGCCGGTGATCTCGTTCTCACCATGGGCGCGGGCGACGTCACCGACCTCGGACCGCGCATCCTGGACGAACTGCCGAAGTAAGGGGCTGAGGACTCATGTCGTACGACGTCGAGAAGCCGGACGAGCAGTGGCGGGCGGAGCTGGCCCCGGCCGAGTACGCCGTGCTGCGCGAGGCCGCCACGGAGCCGGCCTTCACCGGTGAGTACACCGACACCAAGACCGAGGGCGTCTACTCCTGCCGTGCCTGCGGCGCCGAGCTGTTCACCTCCACGACCAAGTTCGAGTCGCACTGCGGCTGGCCGTCCTTCTACGACCCGAAGGACACCGACGCGGTCGAGCTGATCGAGGACCGCTCCCACGGGATGGTCCGCACGGAGGTGCGCTGTGCCCGGTGCGGTTCGCACCTCGGGCACGTCTTCAAGGGCGAGGGCTACCCGACCCCGACCGACCAGCGGTACTGCATCAACTCGATCTCCTTGAGGCTGGCCCCGGCCGAGGGCTGAGGCGGTCCGGGGGAGGCGGCGTGCAGCGGAGGGCCAGCCGGGCGGCCGTCGGCGCCTCCATGAGGTCCACCATGGTGAGTTCCGCACCGAGTTCCTCCACGGCCTTGCGGACGAGCAGGGCGGCGCTCAGCGAGCTGCCGCCCAGCTCGAAGAAGTGGTCGTCGGCACCGACGTCGCCCTGGCCCAGGACCTGTGCGAACAGCTCCACCAGCCTGCGCTCCGTCTCCGACGCGGGGGCCCGGTGCCGGTGACCCGCTCGGGGGCGTTCGCGCAGGGCGGCCCGGTCGATCTTGCCGTTGCGGTTCACCGGGAGCGGGCCGAACGTCAGGACGGACGGGACCATGTACGCGGGCAGAAGCCGCTCCAGCTCCTTGCGGACACGGGAGGAGTCCAGGGCGGAGCCCACCGGGCCGGGGGCCCGCTCCACGAAGCCGACCAGCCGGGACTCCCCGGAGTCGGGCTGCTCCGCGATCACCGCGCAGGCGGCGACACCCGGGAGGGTGGACAGCTCCCGTTCCACGGCGCCCGGGTGGACGCGGTAGCCGCGGATCTTCACCTCGTCGTCCATCCGGCCCACCACGTCGACCAGGCCGTCGCCGTCCATCCGCGCCAGGTCCCCGCTGCGGTAGAGGACCGGGAACTCCTCCCCGGGCAGCGGATTGGGCAGGAACCGCTGGGCGTTCGCCGCCTCGTGGTTGAGGTAGCCGCGCGAGAGGCTGCGGCCCGAGATGCACAGCTCGCCCACCGCGTGGCGGGGCAGGGGACGCAGCTCCTCGTCGAGGATGTGCAGGGCGACGTTGCGTACCGGACGGCCGATCGGCGGGGCGAGGCCGGCCTGCCCGGCGCCCTCGCGCACCAACTCCGTCAGGTCGCAGACGGCCACGACGTTCGCCTCGGTGGAGCCGTAGACGTTGAGCACCTGGAAGGGACAGTCCGCGGGGGGCCACAGCCGCTGCCGTTCGCCGGCGACCCGCATGGAGACCAGGGCCGGCTTCGCGGGCCAGGCCATCTTGAGCAGGTGCTCGGCGACGACGGTGGTCTGCAGGGTGTGCGAGATCCGGTGGTCCAGCAGCCACTCCTGGACGGCCACCGGGTCGGTGCCGACCGACACCGGGGCCACGACCACCGTGCCGCCGGCCGCCAGGACCGGGAACATGTCGACCTCGACCATGCCCACGCCCGGAGGGCAGAACCAGGAGCCGCGGGTGGCGGCCGACAGTCCGCAGGCCTCCGCCAGGGCCGTCGCGGTGTTGCGCATGGGGCCGTGCCGCAGCTGCACCGCCTTGGGCTCGCCGGTCGAACCGGACGTGTAGGCGATGTGGCTGACCGCGTGCTCCGGAAGCTCGGGCAGCGCCGCCGCACTCCCGCGCGGCTCCGGCTCCGGTGGGTGGGCCTGCGCCGGGTCCGTGTCGGGCACGAGCGTGGCGAGGCCCAGGGAAGCGGCGAGCCGGGCCACCTCGTGGTCCGGGGAGGCCACCGCCACCAGGGCGGCCCGCGAGTCCCGCAGCATGTACCGGACGCGGGCCGCCGGGAGGGTCGGGTCGACCAGGACGACGCGGCATTCGGCGGCGAACGCGGCGAGCTGCGCCACCGCGCTGCCGGCCCCGCGGTCCATCGCGACGGCCACCGCGTCGTGGGCGGTCACTCCGGCCGCGCGCATCCGGTCCCGGGTGGCCAGCATGGCGCCGGCCAGCCGCCGGTAGGTGAGGACGACGTCCCCGTCCTCGACGGCGGGACGGTCCGGGGCCTCGACGGCCAGCCGGGCGACCGTGCGGTGGACCTGCTCACCGGCCGGCGGCAGCACGGGCCCCCGCCCGACGGCGGCGTCGCGGCCGGCGTCCAGGATGCCGACGGATGCCACCGTCATCTGCGCCAGGGACGGCCCGTCGGCCTCCGCGAACACCTCCAGGAAGGTGCGCACGGCATCCGCGAACTGCCCTACCGCGACGGGACCGTGCCGGCGTGCCGGTGACGCCACCACGAACTCCTCGGCACCCTCACCGGCCCACTGCACGCAGAGCGTGGCGTCCACCACCGGAGCCCTGCCGACGGGCAGCAGCGCGACGGACGCCTCCGCGGCCCGGGGCCGGGGGACACCGTCGGTGGCGGCCAGTTCCAGCAGCTCACCGAGGGGGGAGTCGAGGTCGACGTCGTACGACCGCACCTCCCGGTGGTCGGCCACGTCGACCCGGCCGCCGCGGCAGTACCGGACCATGGTGGCCAGCACGGCCGCCCTGAGGGCGGTGCCGGACCCGTCCGGGTCGGGCCTTCGCCGCACCACGTGGCTGACGGCGGCGTGCGGAGCGCGGTGGTCTCCCGCCACGTGCAGGCCGGGACGCGTGGACGGCTTCTCGTGTTCCGCCGTGCTCTCCGGGTTCACCGCGCCCCCTTGCGGTCGTCCACGATGCGTGCGGCCTTCCAGCTGATCAGGGCGCCCTGATGGGCCCGTGCGTCGAGGTCGTCGACGACCTCCACGCGCACCTCGGCACCGGTCAGTGCGGTCAGCCGCCCGACGGCCGCCGCGGTCCGCTCCGGTGCGGGCGCCGCATCGGCGAACTGCACGCGCAGCACCACCCGGTCCCCCGGCGCCCCCGAAGCCTCCGCGGCGTCCTCCAGGACGATCTGGTAGCCGAGACAGCGCTCCAGCCCGGTCAGGGCCGCCTCCTCCAGGTCGTACGCCGTGACCGGGCCGCCGACGGCGAACACCACGTTGTCCTTCGCCCGGCCCAGCACGGTCAGCGCGCGCCCCGGCAGATCTCCCGGTGCCCAGGGGTCGATCCGGACCAGATCGCCGGTGCGGTAGCGGATCAGCGGCTTCACGCCCGGGGTGAGCATGGTGACGACCAGCTCACCGGTGTCGCCCGGCGACGGCGTGCCCGTCTCCGGGTCGACCAGCTCCACGGCGTAGTTGGGTTCGGACAGCCGCAGCCGGCCGTCGGGCCAGCCGCCGGCGATGCACATCGCCTCCTGCGAGCCGTACATGCCGGGACCGACCCGCGAACCCGGCCACAGCGTCCCGGCGTTGCGGAGGAACTCGGGAGTGCTCACCTCCCCCAGCACGAGGAACTGCCGGATACCCAGGTCGGCGGGGTCCTGGCCGGTGCGCAGCAGCTCCCGCGCCAGCTCCAGCACCATGGACGGCGCGCACGCCACCACCGAGACGGACAGCTCCCGCAGCAGCCGCAGTGCCCTGGCGAACCCGACGCGCGGGGAGTCGGGCCACAGCTTCACATGGCCGAGGCCGCAGGACCGCGCGACGTCGCCGAAGACGTCGCCGAAGGCGTAGAGCTCCGAGGGGCCCATCACCGCGACGAAGGGACGCTCGCCCGGGAAGTGCCGGGACAGCATCTCCCGCCAGGCGCGGAGGATCCCCCGGTTGCTGACGGCGACCTCGAGCGGCGAGCGGGGGCACGGCGTCGGCGGGCCGGTGGTGCCGGTCGTCTCGTAGTAGACCTGCGCGTCCTCGACCGACCCGCTGAGGACGGAGAGGCCTGCCGCCGCGAGGTCCGCCTTGGTGGTGAAGAAGTCCTGCTTCTCCCCCTGCCAGTCGTCGCCCAGCCGCTCCGCGTAGAAGGGCGACTCGGCCCTCACCCAGTCGACCACCTCGGCCGTGCGCCGCTCGCGCCAGGCGGCGAGTTCCTCCGAGGACGGATCACCGTCCCAGCGCCGCTCGAGGTCCAGCAGCGACTCGTAGTACGCGGCCTGCCGTTCGCCGTGCAGGGACGGGGCCGCCGGTACACCGTCTTCCATACTGAGCGTCATGCAAGGAACGTAAGGCCCCCCGGTTCGTGCCGGGTTATGCGCGGACTCGCCGGTGATGTTGGGTGAAGTTTGAAAGTGTTCCTCGCTGAACACCACTTTCCGGCTTCTGGCTGTTCTGAAATGGATCATTTAGGCTGACGACTGCCGTCCGGGAACCAGCGGTCGCGGTGCGAACGTCACGAGATGCGTCGCTCCTTGTATCCGCGGGACGGCACAGCTTCGCCGACAACGGGGTGAGATCACACATGTGTTGGGGGATACGTGATCTGTGGCGAATTACAAGTCAGGCTGCTGGGAGACTTCGAGGTCCTGGCCGACGGAGTCCCGGTGGCGCGCTGGCGCGCCGGCAAGGCCAGGAACCTCCTGCAGTATCTGATCACTCGGCGGGACACGGTCGTGTCCCGCGACGTCCTGAGCGAGGTGCTGTGGCCGGGCGAGGACAAGTCGCCCGGCAACAGCTCGCTCAAGGTCGCCGTCCACGCGCTGCGCAAGGCCCTCGCGGACGGGCCTCTGACGAGCGGTGTCCGGGTGGAGTACCAGGACTTCGGGTACGTGCTGCGGGCGTCCGGAATCTGGGTGGACTGCGAGGCGTTCCGCGGGCACGCTACACGCGGGTTCACCCTGGAACAGCGGGGCGACCGGGCGGCCGCGGTACGCGAGTACAAGGCGGCCGCCGCGCTGTACCGCGGCCCTTTCCTGCCGAGCGAGGAGGCGCGTTGGGCGGAAACGGAAAGGGCCTGGCACCAGTCGACGGGCCTGAAGGTGGTGCAGCGGCTGGCCGCCCTGGCGATCAAGGGCGGAGACGACTTCGGTGCGATTGAGTGGTGCCGGCGCGCCAGTGAAATCGACCCCTACAACGAACGCACCTACCGCCTGATGATGGAACTCCACGGAAAGCGGGGTGATCTCGGAATGGCGCTGAAATGGTACAGCGTTTGTGAAAGCCGGCTCCATGACGAACTCGGCGTCCCGGTCAGCGGTGAGACGCGGTCGGTACTGTCGTCGGTCATGAAGCGTTGCGACGTGGCGGCTCCGTAGGACGGTGCGGAAGCCGCCGCGATTTCCGGCACACCGGGACACCGGGACCTCGGATTCCGTGGTTTTCGCGGGAAGGGGCCGGGCGGCGCGCACTCCGGTGCGTGCCGCCCGCTCCGGCTCACGGGCTCAGCAGTGGCCCTCGAAGAACGCCACCGCGCCGCGCGTGCGCACCGAGTACCGGGTGAACCGCGCCGCGAGCTGGGCCTCCAGTTCCTCCACGCCGTCCTCGGTGTTGCGGAAGGAGCCGGCCTGGTTGTACTTCTCCATCATCCACCGGCCGTGGGCCGGCAACGGGGGCTCCTTGCCGAGCACGGTGCAGCCGAAGACGACACCGCCGTCGGCGACGTACGGGCGGACGTTGTCGAACACCACGCCCTTCTGCTTCATCGTCCCGGGCAGACAGTGCAGCACGTTCTGCAGGGCGACCGACTCGAACTTCCGCTCGCCCAGGTCGAGATCACCGAGCACGTCCCGGACGACGGTCGTCGGGCGGTACCGCGCGATGCGCCCGGCCGCGGTGCGCAGCACCAACTCGTTGAGGTCGAGCAGGGTGATGCGCGGAGTCCTGGTGGGGAAGCGGCACTTGTCGAGGAAGAAGCCGGAGCCCGGACCGATGTCCAGGTGGTCGCCCCTGACGCTGTCGTTGTAGAAGGACAGCATCGTCCGGCGGGAACAGCGCCAGGCGACGGGGCAGACCATTCCCAGCGCGATCGGGTCGTAGATCATCAGCACCGGTTTGGTGTACATGTCGGCGTCGCCGCGCAGCTCGGCCGGTTCGCCGGTCGTCGAGGTCATCCGCTCCTCCTGTGGTCGGGTGTGGTCACGGCGCCAGCGCCGCGTCGTGCAGCCGGTACTCCTCGGGAGTCAGGACGCCCGCGACCGCCGCGCCGTACCGGGCGCACAGCTCCGGGGAAGCGGCGATGCGCCGCAGTTCCGCCAGCCGTTCGGCCTCCACGTCCAGCCGCGCCACCGCGAGCGTGGAGCGGTAGAACGGCATCATGCGGCGGTCGCGCTCGCGGGCGTACGCGGCGAGCTGGGCGTCGAGGCGCGCCGGCCGCAGGGAGCCCGCCTCCGCCACGGCCCGGGCCAGCAGGTCCGCCTGGACGAAGGCGTCCGTGATGCCGCGCGCCGTCAGCGAGTCCTTGTGGTGTCCCGCGTCCCCGACCAGCGCCCAACCGGGGCCGCTCGCGGTCCGGAAGTAGTTCTGCTGGTCGCCCATGCCGATCAGCCGCCCGATCCGTTCCGCGCCGGCGAGCCGCTCGGCCACCGAAGGGGCCGCGGCGCGCAGGCACCGGTCGTGGGCGCCCGCCACGTCGACGCGCACCCGCGCGAACTCGGACTGGCGGAAGTAGCAGGCGACGACGTGCGCGCCCGCGGTGGGGATGACGCCGACCCAGAGGCCGTCCCCCTGGTGCTGCTCGAACCCCGCGTCCAGACCGGCCCAGTAGCCGTACACACAGCAGCTCAGCTTCGGATGCACGGCATAGGACTCCGCCGGGACCAGCCCCGCCACCGTCGAGCGCAGCCCGTCGGCGCCCACGACCAGGTCCGCCCGGACCTCGTGCCAGCGACCCGCCTTGCGGTAGCGCAGGCCGACCGGGCGCCCCCGCTCGTGGACCAGCTCGGTGACGGAGGCCTCGTGCACGACGTCCACTCCCGCCGCCTCGGCGGCCCGGCCCAGGATGGCGTCGAGGTCTCCCCGGCGCGGAGCGTACGCCTCGTTGCCGCCGCCCACCTCGGGCCCCGGAGCGCGCAGCACCACGTCCCGCACCCGGTAGGTGAGTCCGGTGATGGGCGGCGCGCCCGTCGCACGGACCTCGTCCAGTACTCCCCACGCGCGCAGGAACGCCACGCCCGGCTGATGGACGTACAGGGTCGACAGCTTGTCGGAACCCCGTGCTCCCCGGTCGAGGAGCAGCACCCGCAGGCCCTGCCCGGCGAGCAGCCGGGCCGCCGGAGCCCCGCCGCACCGCGCGCCCACCACCACAACGTCGTACGTCTCCATGGCTCCACCTCGCACGGCATCGTCGTCCGCGGCGGTTAGGGAGGAGTTACGCACCGGGGGGCGCCGCACGGAAGCTCATAACCCCCCGCTCCTAGCTTGGCGCGCAAAGCCACGGTGGGAGGCCCATGTGACACACGTCGACGATCAGTTGCCGCAGCTGTCCGCGGCACAGCGCCGCCTGTTGGAGTCGATGACCGGGGGCCGGCGGCCCGGCCCCGGCACCGAGCCGGACGCGCCGCCGACGGACCGGGCACCGGCCGGCCACGCCCAGCGGCGGATGTGGCTCGTGCACAAGCTGGCGCCGGGCCCGGCGTTCACGGTGCCGATCCTGTACCGCATCGCCGGACCGCTGGACGTGCCGGCGCTGACCGACGCCCTGACGACCCTGCTGGAGCGCCACGAGATCCTGCGGACCACGTACCACGAGGCCGACGGCGAGCTGCGCCAGCGCGTCGAGCCCGTGCCGTCCGACGTGCTGTCCCGGCACTCGGTCACCGGCCTGGCCGACCACCTCCGCGACGACGCGGCCCAGCGGCTGGTCCACGCGGAGGCGGCCAGGCCCTTCGACCTCGCACGCGGCCCGGTGTTCCGCGCCGCGCTCGTCCGGACCGACAGCGAGCGGTGGCTCCTGCTGCTGACCATCCACCACATAGCCTGCGACCAGTGGTCCATGGGCGTCTTCGTCCGCGAACTCGCCGCCGTGTACGAGGCGAACACGTCCCAGACGCCCGTCCGGTTGCCCGCCCCCGGCCGCACCTACGCCGAGTACGCCCGCGAGCAGGCCGCCCGCGAGCGCGACGGCGGCTTCCAGGCCGGGCTGGCCTACTGGCGCGAGACGCTGAAGGACCTGCGCCCCCTGACGCTCCCCACCGACCGGCCGCGCCCCGCCGAACCGGCGCAGCTCGGCGGCGAGGTGGCCCGCTGGGTGGAGCCCGAGGTGGCGCGCCGGGTGCGGGCCTGCGCGGCGCGGTGCGCGGCCTCGCCCTTCATGGTCGTACTCGCCGCCTTCCTCGTGGTGATGCGCGCCTACCAGCGCCACGACGACCTCGCCGTCGGCACGACGGCGGCCGGGCGCGAGTCGGAGGACCTGGCCGGGGTGATCGGCTTCTTCGTCAACACCAACGTGCTGCGGACCGAGGTGCGCGCCGACGACACCTTCGCCGACGTCGTCGCCTCCGTGAAGGCCGCGGTGCTCGGCGCCCGGCCGCACGCGGACATCCCCTTCGAGCTGGTGGTCGACGCCCTCGAAGGCACCCGCGACGGGACCGGCCGGTCGGTCACCCCCGTGCTGTTCCAGCAGGACAACACCCCCGACAGCGCACTGCGCCTGACCGGCCTGGACGTCGCGCTCGACGACGACTTCCTCTCCGGCACCGCCAAGTACGACCTCCTCGTCAGCGTCCGCAACCGGCCCGACGGCACCCGGCTCCACTTCCAGTACGACGCGGAGCTGTTCGACCGCTCCACCGCCGCCCGCATGCTCGACGCCTACGAAACCTGCCTGGCCGCCGCCGTGCGGGAACCCGAGCGCACGGTGCGGGAGTTGCCGGTCATGTCGGACGCCGAGGCGGCCGAACTGGCCCGGCACAACGACACCGACAGGCAGTTCGACCTGCCCGGCAGCCTGCACGGGCTGTTCGCACGCGCGACCCGGGCCACGCCCGACGCGCTCGCCCTCGTCGACGTCACGGGCGCGCGCCGGTCCTTCCGCGAGGTGTCCGAGCAGGCGGACCGGGTCGCCCGGGCACTGGTGCGGCGCGGCGTCGGACGCGGCGACACGGTCGGCGTACGCCTGCAGCCCGGCGCGCACTACCTGGCCGCCGTCCTCGGCACCATGGCGGCCGGAGCCGCGTTCGTGCCGATCGACCCGCACTACCCCGCCGAACGGGTCGCCCTCATCTCCTCGGAGGCGGACCTCGCGCTGCTCGTCGACGACACCGGACTCGACGTGCCCACGCTGACGGCCGAGGGACGGGACGCCGACGTCACCCTGCCGGAGGTGGGCCCGGACGACCCGGCGTACGTCATCTTCACGTCCGGCTCGACCGGCCGGCCCAAGGGCGTCGTCATCCGCCACGGCGGCATCCTCAACAACCTCGCGGACCTGGCCGAGCGGCTGGGCCTGGGACCGGACGACCGAGTCCTGACGGTGTCGTCGCCGAGCTTCGACATGTCGGTCTTCGAACTGCTCGGCGTACCCTGCTTCGGCGGCGCCGCCGTCGTCGTCGACCACGAACTGGCCCGCGACCCGGCGCACTGGGAGGAGATGGCCACGCGCCACGCGGTGACCGTGTGGAACTCGGCGCCCGCGCTGCTGGAGCTGTTCCTGGGCCACCTGGAGAGCGGCTCGACGCAGGAGGCACCGCCGCTGCGCGTCGCCGTGCTCGGCGGCGACTGGGTACCGCTCGGCGCGCCCGCCCGCTGGTACTCCCTGTTCCCCGACAGCGAGTTCACCGTGCTGGGCGGCGCCACGGAGGCGTCCATCCACTCCACGTTCTACTCCTGCGCGAGCGTGGACCCGGGCTGGAAGTCCATCCCCTACGGCAGGCCGATGGCGAACCAGACGGCGGTCGTGGTCGACGACGACGGCCGGCCGAGCCCCATCGGCGTGCCCGGCCACCTGCTGCTCGGCGGCGCCGGGCTCGCGGCCGGATACCACCGCAAGCCCGAACTGACCGCCGAGCGGTTCGTGCACGTCCTGGGCGAACGGCGCTACCGCACCGGCGACATCGCCAAGTGGCGGCCCGACGGCCAGCTCGAACTCCTGGGCCGCGACGACGACATGATCAAGATCCACGGGCTGCGCATCGAGCCCGGCGACGTCGAGTCCGCGCTGCACGGGACCGGCGACCTCACCGGCGTCGCCGTGGTGGCCGCCGCGGCCCCCGGCGGCGGCAAGGAACTCGTCGCCTGGGTGACGAGCGACCGCGAAGTGGACACCGCGGCGCTGCGCGACGGCCTGAAGAAGGTACTGCCGGCGTTCATGGTGCCCGCGAGGATCCAGGTGCTGGACGCGTTCCCGCTGTCACCGAACGGCAAGGTCGACCGCAGGGCCCTGGCCGCGCGGGAAGCGGCCCCCACCGACACCGGACCCCGCTCCGAGCCGCCCGCCACGCCCACCGAGCGCCGGGTCGCCGAGGCCTGGGCCCAGGTGCTCGGGGCCACCGCCCTCGGCCGGAACGACGACTTCTTCGAACTGGGCGGCGACTCCTTCAAGGCGGTGCGCGCGGCACGGCTCGTGGCGGGCGACCTGCCCGCGTCGGCGGTCTTCAGGCACCCGACGGTGGCCGCCCTCGCGGACCACATCGACCGCGGAGGGGAGGCCGGCAGCGGGACCGGACTGCTGCTGCACCTGTCGGCATCCGCCGAGCACCCGCCGAGCCGGGACGAGCAGCCGGTCCCCGTCGTCTGCCTGCCGCACGGAGGCGGGAACGCCGTGGTCTACCAGGCACTCGCCGACACGCTGGGCGCCGGCTTCGACGTCTGGGCCGTCAACCTGCCCGGCCACGACCTCGCCGACCGCGAGGACCCCCAGAGCATCCGGGAGGTGGCCCGGCGCTGCGCGGACGAGATCGCCGAGCGGTTCACCGGCCCCGTGGTCGTCTACGGACAGTGCGCGGGCTGCGCGGCGGCCGTCCGGCTGGCGCGCGCCTGCGAGGCCCGGGGCGTCGAGGTCCGGGCGCTCTTCGTCGGCGCCGCCCTGCCCGACCAGGACCCCGCGGAATCGATGCGGCTGGTGCGCGAGGCGGACGACGACCTGCTCCTCGGCCACATCCGGGGACTCGGCGGTCTGAGCGGCGTGCTCGACGACAGCGACCTGATGAGGATGCTCCGGGTGGTGCGGCACGACCTGGCCGAGATGATCACGATGTACAGCGAGGAGCACGGCACCGGGATCGAGCCGGTCCGGGCGCCCGTGCACTGCGTCGTCGGCAGCGAGGATCCCGCCACCCCCGGCTACGAACAGCGCTACACCGACTGGGGCAGGTACGGCACCGGGGTGACCCTCTCGGTCATCGAGGGCGGGGAGCACTACTTCTGCAAGCACCGCCCGGACGACTTGGCCGGGGTGATACGGGAGCGGCTCGCCGCCGACGTCTCCCGGGAAGGACGGGCCCGATGAGCCTGGACCGGTGGGCGGCGCTGAGCCGCGAAGAGCGCGGACGACGCGTCGGCACCGTCGCCGGACCGCCCGCCGAGGACCTCCGCGACCCGGGGGGACCCGTACCGGCCTCGGTGGGGCAGAGCGCCCAGTTCTACGTCGACCAGACCGTCGGCGACGGGCCCAGCCCCTACGCCGTGCCCTTCGCACTGGAACTGCTGGGCGACTACGACGAGTCGGCGCTGGCCGCGGCGGTGGAGGCGGTGGCCGGACGGCTGCCGGTGCTGCGCAGCCGCTTCGAGGCCGACGGCCGGGGCGCCCTGCGGTCCGTGGTGGCCGGGACGCCGCCGGTGCGGGTGCGGGTGGAGCACACCGCCCGGGTGTGGGAACGCGCGCGAGAACTGGCCCGTGAGCCGCTGCGGCTGGAGCGCGGCGGCCTGTTCACCGCGGCCCTGCTGCGGTCCGCGGGGTCCGAGGCCGACCTGCTGGTGCTGATCGGGCATCACGCGGTCGTCGACGGCATGTCGATGGCGGCGATCGTCGGCATGGTCGCGGCCGCCTACCGCGAGCGCTCGGTGCCCGAAGGCCCGCACACGCCCGCGTTCCGCGCGCTGGCCGCCCGGGCCGCCGACGGCGAGGTCGGCGAAGAGGCCCGCGCCTGGTGGCGCGGCCACCTCGACGGCCGGCCACCGGCCC
Source organism: Streptomyces sp. KPB2 (assembly GCF_003950055.1). Lineage (NCBI taxonomy): Bacteria > Bacillati > Actinomycetota > Actinomycetes > Kitasatosporales > Streptomycetaceae > Streptomyces > Streptomyces sp. KPB2. The sequence continues at coordinate 1,815,044 of NZ_CP034353.1, read as the reverse complement.
GGCTGCCCGCCGACCGGCGGCCGCGAACGGCGTCCGACCGCCACCGGGGCGACCACGTCACCGTCGATCTGCCGGCAGCCGGGTGGGAGCGGCTGCGGGCCGTCGCGCAGGCCGAGGGGGCGGGGGAGGCCGCCGCGGTCCTGGCCTGCCTCGCCGCGGTCGTGGCACGGCACTCCGGCCCGGCCGACGCCGTGTACGGCCTCTCGGTGACCGGGCGGTCCACCGTCTCGCAGCTGGAGTGCGTGGGCCCGTTCGCCGACTCGGTACCCGTCCGCGTCCGCGCCGAGCCGAACCGCACGGTGCGCGAGGTGGTGCGGTCACTGGTCGACGGACCCGCCTGCGGACGCGCCCCGTACGAGGTGCCCTTCGCCTCGCTCGTCCGCGCCCTCGACGTGCCGCGCTCACCCGGCCGCAATCCCCTGTACGACGTGCTGGTCACCATGGACCCCTTCGTCACCGACGAGGTCACCGCGGTCGACGACCGGCTCGGCTGGCGGGTCCACGGGCTGCACAACGGCACGGCCAGGGTCGGCCTCCAGGTGACGGTGTCGCCCTGGGGCCCCTCCGTCCGGGCCCGGTTCGACTTCGCCACGGCCGAACGGTCCCGCCCCGGCGTCGAGCGGCTGGCCCGCGCGTTCGCCGAGCTGGTCGGCGCCGTGACGGACGGCGAGGAGCCGATCGGTTCCCCCGCCGTGCCGTACGACGGCGCCTCCGTGTCGGTCGCACCGGGCAGGCGGCGGCCGCCGGCCGTGCTCGCGGGCTTCGACGCGGCCGTGGCCGCCGGGCCGGACCGGGTGGCGCTGCGGGCCCCGGACGGACAACTCGACTACCGGACCGTCGACGCCCGTTCGGACGTGCTGGCGGCCTACCTGGCCGCCCGCACCCGACCCGGGGACGTCGTGGCCTGTCTGCTGGAGCACTCCGCGCTCGTGCCGGTCGCGATGCTCGCCGCCTTCAAGGCGGGCTGCGTCTACCTCCCGGTCGACCCCGGGCTGCCTGCCGAGCGCCTGGCCATGATCCTCGGCGACGCCGACGCCCGCCTCACGGTGCGCGACGCCCCCGGGCGGGACGCGGTGCTCCTGGGCGATCCCGCGGACCCCGGCGGGCCCCCCGGACCGGACGGCGACGGCCCGGTGCCGCTCCACGGCGGGACGGACCCGGCCGCACCGTTCGTACGACGTGCCTGCGAGAGCGCGTACCTGATGTTCACCTCCGGCTCCACGGGCCGGCCCAAGGGCGTGCGGGTGAGCCACCGTGCCCTGGCCACGTTCGTCGCGGCCATGACCGACGAGGATCTCGTCCGCCCGGCGGACCGGGTCCTCGCCATGACGGCCACCACCTTCGACATCTCGCTGTACGAACTGCTGCTGCCCCTGACCGCCGGGGCCACCGTCGTCCTGGCCGGCGGGTCCGGTGTCCGCGGTGTCGGCCGCGCGGTGCGGCTGATCCGGGAGGGAGCCGTGGACGTGGTGCACGGCACGCCGTCCACCATGAAGGTCCTCATGGCGGCCGGCTGGAGCCGTCGGGACCGGGTGCCGCGCGTGCTGTGCGGCGGTGAACGGCTGCCCGCCGACCTGGCGGGCGAACTGGCGGACCGCGGTGGCGAGCTGGTCAACCTCTACGGACCCACCGAGGCGACGGTCTGGGCGCTGCGCGAGAGGGTGCGCGCCGAGGACACCGCGGCCGGCGGGGAGCCGCTGATCGGAGCACCGCTGCCCGGCTACGCCGCCTGGGTCGCCGACCCGGAGACCCTGCGCCCGCTGGAGCCGGGCGTCGTCGGGGAGCTGTGCCTGGGCGGACCGGCGCTCGCGGACGGGTACGTGGGGCGGCCCGAGGCCACGGCGAAGAGCTTCTTCGCGTCCCAGGCCGGGCCCGCCTACCGCACCGGCGACCTCGCGCGCCGGCGCCCCGACGGCAGGTTCGAGTTCCTCGGGCGGACCGACGACCAGGTCAAGGTGCGCGGGCACCGGGTCGAACTCGGCGACGTCGAGGCGGCCGCACGCCGGGCGCCGGGCGTCACGGACGCCGTGGCGGCCGTCGCGGACGGTGCCCTCCGGCTCCTGGTGGTGGGCGGCGAGGAAGCGGTCGCGGCGGTGCGCGAACTGCTTCCCGGGCTGCTGCCCGAGCACATGGTTCCCTCGCTCGTCGGACGGGCCGACGCCGTGCCGCTGACCACGAGCGGCAAGACCGACCGGCGACGCGTCGCCGAACTGGTGGGCGGCGCGGCCGGGGGAGAGCGGGAGGCGGGTGCCACGGCGCCCGGCGGCTCCGGGGTGTCCCGGCACGAGGAGTGGGTCCGCTCGGTGTGGTCCCGCATGACGGGCCGGCAACCGGTCGGGGTGACGGACAACCTGTTCGAGATCGGCGGGCACTCCCTGACGGCCGCCCGGACCGTGGCACTGGCCAGGGACGAACTCGGGCTGGAGATCGACATGGACGAGCTGTTCGCGGACGCCACCCCGCGCGGGGTGGGCCGGCTGCTGGAGACCGCGGCCGCCGAACGCGACGCGCTCGTGCGGCTCGTCGCCTCGCTCAGCGACACGGAGGCGGAACGGATGCTCGGCGAACGCCGGGTGCCCGGCGAACGCTGAACGGGCGGAGCCCCGGCGGCTGTTCGGGCCACCGGGGTGTCCGCGTGTTCGTCGCTCGTGCGGCGTGGGCCGGATGGGGCCGTGCCTGTGCGGCTGGTCGTTTCGCTGAGGGACGGGGAGGCGGGACGGATGCTCGGCGGGCGCTGAACGGGCGGTGCCCCGGGGGCTGTTCGGGTCGCCGGGGTGTCCGCGTGTTCGTCGCTCGTGCGGCGTGGGCCGGACGGGGCGCGCCTGTGCGGCTGGTCGTTTCGCTGTGCGACGGGGAGGCGGAACGGGTGCCCGGCGGGCGTTGAACGGGCGGTGCCCCGGCGGCCGTTCGGGGCGCCGGGGCATCGGGGTGTTCGCCGCTCGTGCGGTGTCGTGGCGGTCAGAGCCGCCGGCCCACCCCCGCCACGGCGCGCTTGAAGGCGACGAGTTCCGGGGCGACCGGCTCGTCGGGCCGCCAGGCGGGTGTCGAGACGACGCCGGGCTCCAGGAGGTCGTAGCCCTCGAAGAAGCGCAGGACCTCCCGCTCCGGACGCGGGTACATCGGCTGGATCTCCTCCCGGTACAGCCGCAGCACCTCTTCGGCGCCCTGCGGCCAGTCCTCGGAGGTCAGCGCATGGGACAGCACCAGGTAGCTGCCCGGGCAGGTGGCGTCCCGGAACCGGCCGAGCAGCGCCCACGGGTCGTCCGCGTCGGAGACGAAGGGGAACACCCCGGTCAGGACCAGGGCGACGGGCCGCGTGAAGTCCAGGACGGCACGCACCCGGGGGTCCCCGAGGACCCCCTCCGGGTCCTGCACGGCACCCCGTACGGCCGCCACGTCCTTCTCGCCGTCCAGACGGTCCCGCCAGGCGGCCACGGCCTCGTCCTCCACGTCGACGTAGACGACCCGGGCGCCGGGCTGCTCGGCCCTCACCACCTCGTGCAGGTTGGGCGAGTCCTCGGTGGGGAACGCGCACCCCAGGTCGAGGAACTGCTCCACCCCGTACCGCGCGGCGAGCGTCCGCGCGGCGCGCAGCATGAACTGGCGGTTCTCGCGGGCCACCGTCGGCGTACCCGGATTGATCGTGAGCAGACGGGCCAACGCGCCCTGATCGACGTCCAGGACGGTGTCACCGCCGATCAGACTGCCGTAGATGCGGCACGCGCTGGGCCGGTCGCCGGCCGTCTCGTCGAGGAGCTGTTCCTTCTCATCCGTGGCCATCTGGTGAACCCCTGCCCTCAGTCACCCGTCGCCGGGCTCGTCGTCGTGGACGGCCGAGGCTGGCACCGGCGGGTTCAGCCGTGGTTATGCGCGCGGCCGCGGCCGAGGAGGCGGGATAACCGCCCGCCCGCACAGTGGGCGTCCCGGCGAGCGAAGGAGCTGAGAGCGCATGACCGTCAGCGAGGCCGTACCCCTCACCATCGAGGACTTCAGCGACGTCGACGCCCTGGAAAGCAAGGTCGGCCGGCGCCACGGCTGCGTGCCGATCCTGCTGCCCGACGGGATGCCGGCCTGGCTGGTGCTGGGAAACGCCGAGATGCGCCAGGCCCTCTCGCACCCGGGACTGGTGCGCAGCGCGTCGGCCGCCAACGAGGCCCTGACGCCCTACCTCACCCTCGCCAACAGCGACTTCCCGCTGAGCCGGCATCTGCTCTTCGCCGACCAGCCCGACCACGGCAGGATGAAGGAGAGCGTCAAGGACGCCTTCAACCGCGGCCGGGTGGAGAAGCTGCGGCCGTGGATGACGGACCTCGCCCACGGTCTCGTCGATGCCTTCGTCGAGGCCGGCGAGGCGGACTTCGTCCCGGCCTTCGCGCTGCCCTTCCCGATCGCCGTCATCAGCGAGGTACTGGGCGTGGAGGAGGACAGGCGCGCCGACTTCGAGGCCCGGGCCGCCGTCATCACCGGGGTGAACACCTCGGCCAACGGCAGCGACATCGCCGCGGCCGGGGCCTGGTTCGACACGTTCGCCGGCGAGCTGCTCGCGAGCCGGCGGGCCGAGCCGCGCGACGACGTCATGACGACGATGGCCCAGGCCGTGGACGCGGGCCGGATGACCGAGCGGGAGGCCCGCTCCAACGCCTTCCTCTTCCTGTCCGCGGGCTTCGAGACCACCGTCAACCTCCTCGCCAACGGGCTCCTGGCACTGCTGCGCCACCCCGAACAGCTGCGGATCTTCCGCGAGGACGGATCGCGGGACGGGACGCTGCGCGCGCTGGAGGAGATGCTGCGCTACGACAGCGCGGTCTCGGGCATCACCTACCGCTTCGCCGCCGAGGACCTCACCCTGGCCGGCGTGCGCATCCCCAAGGGCGACCACGTCGCGATCTGCCTGCCCTCGGCCAACCACGACGAGCGCGTGGTCGAGTGCCCGGCCCACTTCGACGTCCGCCGGACCGTCAACCCGCACCTCAGCTTCGGGCACTCCACCCACTTCTGTCTGGGGGCGCCCCTGGCCCGGCTGGAGGGCGAGATCGCCCTGCGGGTCACCGTCGACCGGCTGGCCGACCTCGAACTGGCCGTTCCGGAGAAGGAACTGACCTGGGAGCCCAGCTTCACCGTGCACCGGCTGAGCAGGCTTCCCGTCCGGTTCCGGCCCGCCTCCCGCCGCGACGGGCGGGCGGCCCGATGACGTACACCACGCAGCCCGGCACCGGCACCGGCACCGGCCCGGGCCGGCTCAAGTTCCTCGCCCTGAACGGCTCCGAACGCCCCGACGGCAACATCGTGCACGCACTGCGCCGGGTCGAGGAGATCCTGGCCGGACAGCAGGCGGACCTGGAGGTCGTACGCCTGTGGGACCTGCGGCTGTCGCCGTGCGGACCGTGCGGCGACTGCAACTTCCGCACCCGGCCCTGCGCCCTCGACGACGGCCTGCGGCCGCTGATCGACCGCATGGCCGCCGCGGACGCCCTCATCTACGCCACCTCGGTGCACGGATTCGGGTCCGCGCCCACGATGCCCACCTTCATCGAGCGCTCCGGCACCGGCCATCTGCGCTTCGACCGCGTGCTGACCAACAAGGTGGGCGGGGTCCTGGTGACCGGACGCCGCTACTCCCACGTCGAGACGCACAACCACCTGCTGAACAACGTGCTGCTCAACCGCATGATCGTGCCCGGCCACGGCTTCCCGAGCGTGCTGTTCGGCAACGAGAAGGGCGAGGTCCTCGGCGACGAGGAGGGCATGGAGATGCTGCGCCGCATGGTGATCCGGATGGCACGCCTGGCCCGGGTGCTCCGAGAGCACCGGGAACTCACCGGGGCGGACCTGCTGGCCGACGAGTACGCCGGCGAGCGCGACCGCCGGCCGGTCGCGCTCCCGGCACCCCGGTCCGCATGAACGAGTCGGAACCCTCCGCACCACCCGTCACGACAGAAAGGGAAGCGAACGTGGCGCACCTGAAGGAACAGTGGCCGGGGCTCGACGCGATCCCCCACCCGGCGGGACGCAAGCCCGACACCCTGGACATGGAGAACTCCGACTTCGTACGGCCGATGCAGCGGATGTTCCAGTGGTCGAGGGAACTGGGCCCGATCTTCGAGACCCAGGCCCCCGGCTTCGGCATGGTGGTCGTCACCGGCGCCGACCTCGCCAAAGACCTCTTCGACGACACCCGCTTCGAGAAGTACACCGGCTTCGGCATCGAGGCGTTCCGGCCGGTCACCGGGGACGGACTGTTCACCGCCTACAACGACGAGGAGAACTGGGCGCTGGCCCACCGCATCCTCCTGCCGGCGTTCAGCCGTGAGGCGCTCATGCGCTACCACCCGAAGATGGCGGGCTCCGTCGGCAGGCTCGTCGACCACTGGACCAAGACCGCGGGCGACGGGCCGGTCGACCTCGGCGAGAGTTCCGTCTCCCTGGCGCTGGACATGATCGGGCAGGCGGGCTTCGGCTTCGACTTCGGCTCCTTCGAGGGCGGCGGGAAGAACCACCCCTACGTCAGCTCCATGGTGAACGCGCTCGCCTACTCGGTGCTGCCGCCCCAGCTCCAGCAGGAACGCGAGGCGGAATTCCGCTCCTGGGTGACGACCATGAACGGCACCGTCGACGACGTCATCGACACCCGCCGCCGGTCCGGCACGAGCACGGACACCGACCTGCTCGGCATGATGATGCACGCCCGCGACGAGGTCACCGGCAAACGGCTGCCCGACGAGAACATGCGCTACCAGGTGACGACGTTCATGGTCGCCGGATACGGCACCACGGCGTCGCTGATCACCTTCTGCCTGTACTTCCTGTCCCGCAACCCGGGTGTCCTGAGCGCGGTGCGGGCGGAGATCGAGCAGACCGTCGGGGACGCCGAGATCGACTTCGAGAGCGTCTACCGGCTGCGCACCCTGCGCCGGGCCGTGGACGAGACGCTGCGGCTCTGGTCACCCACCCCCGCGTTCCTGCGGGTCGCCAAGGAGGACACCGTCATCGGCGGGCGGTACGAGGTCAGGCGCGGCGGCTGGGCCGCGCTGCTCACCGGCGGCCTGCACCGGGACCCGGCCTGGGGCGAGGACGTGGACGCCTTCGACCCGGACAGGTTCCTGCCCGAACGCGTCCGGGCCCGGGAGCCCCACCTGTACAAGCCCTTCGGCACGGGACCCCGTGCCTGCATCGGCCGTCAGTTCGCCCTGCACGCCGCCACCCTGGCGCTGGCCGAGACCGTGCGCTCGTTCGACGTGGAGGTGCCGCCGGACTACGTCCTGTCGGTCGCCGAGGGGGGCTTCTTCATGCCCGAGAACCTCGAGGTGTCCGTCCGGCGGCGGACCTGAGCCCACACCGTCGGGGCGGTGCGGAAGGGGGAGCCGTGGGCCGGCTGGACGAGAGGAAGCCGGGCGGGCCGCTGGGCCGCCTGTACGACGGTGGGCCGTTCGCACTGGTCCACCGGCCGGGCATGACGGCGCCCGGCGTACTGGAGCTGTTCCGCGGGCCGGTGGCCGAGCTGTCGCGCCTCGCGGAACTGCCGGTGGACCACGCCGGGGCCCCGGCCGCCGGCCCCGCCGTGCTGGCCCTCGTGCCGTTCCGGCAGGTCGCCGAGCGGGGCTACGCCTGCGTCGACGACGGGGCACCGCTGCTGGCCATGCGGATCGAGCAGCGGTCGGTCCTGGGGCTCGACGCCTTCCTGCGGGCGACCCGGGACACCGACGTGCCGTTCGAAGCGGCCGGGTTCGACCTCGGCGACGACCGCTACGCCGAGATCGTGCGCGACGTCCTGGCACGCGAGATCGGTACCGGGGCCGGGTCGAACTTCGTCATCGCACGCAGCTGGTCCGCCCGGCTGCGGGACCCCTCGGTGACGGCCGAGTTGACCCTGTTCCGCCGGCTGCTGACGGGCGAGACCGGAGCACACTGGACGTTCCTCGTGCACACCGGGCGGCGGACCTTCGTCGGGGCGACCCCGGAGCGGCACGTCGGCCTCGGCGCCGGCGAGGCCGTGATGAACCCGATCAGCGGCACCTACCGCTATCCGGCGGGCGGGCCCACCGTGGACGGCCTCCTCGGGTTCCTCGCGGACCGCAAGGAGGTCGAGGAGCTGTACATGGTGGTCGACGAGGAACTGAAGATGATGGCGGGCATCTGCCACGAGCGGCCGCACGTGGACGGGCCGTACCTGCGGCGGATGCGCCACCTCGCGCACACCGAGTACTTCGTCCGGGGCCGCACCGCGCTGCCCGCGCACGAAATCCTCCGCCGGACGCTGCTGGCACCGACCGTCACCGGCAGCCCGGTCCAGAACGCCTGCACCGTGCTGACCCGGCACGAGACGGTGGGCCGGGGCTACTACAGCGGAGTGGCCGCGCTCATCGGCCGCGACTGTGCCGGCGCGGTGACGATGGACTCGACGATCCTGATCCGTACGGCGGAACTGACACCGGACGCCCGGCTGCGGCTCGGCGTCGGCGCCACGCTCGTCCGGCACTCCGACCCCGTGAGCGAGGTGGCCGAGACCCACGCCAAGGCCGCCGGGTTCCTCTCCGCCCTGCGCGGTGGGCAGCGCACGGCCGCCGTCCGCACCGGTGCCGGGCCCGACCCGGCCCGGGACCCGCGGGTACGGCGCCTGCTGCGCGCACGCAACGAGGGCCTGGCGCGGTTCTGGCTCTCGCCGTCGCCCCGCACGCACTGGGCGGTGCCCGAGCTCACCGGCCTGCGGGCGCTGGTGGTCGACGGTGAGGACACCTTCACCGCGATGCTCGCCCACCAGCTGCGGGCGCTCGGCCTGACGGTCACGGTGACCTCCTGGCGGGACGTTCCCGACCACGGCGGTCACGACCTCGTCGTCGCCGGCCCGGGCCCGGGCGACCCGGGGCGACTGGAGGAACCGAGGATCGCCCGGCTGCACACGCTGGTCGGCGAGCTGCTCGCCCTGCGCAAGCCCCTGCTGGCGGTCTGCCTGTCCCACCAGGTGCTCTGCCGGCTCATCGGCCTCGACGTGCGGTGCCGGCCGGAGCCCAACCAAGGGGTCAGGCGCCGTATCGACCTGTTCGGCGAGCCGGCCGACGTCGGCTTCTACAACACCTTCTCCGCCTGGTCCCCGGTCTCGCGCACGACCGCGGGGCCGGGCACCGGACCGGTCGAGATCGGCCGGGACGAGGCGACCGGTGAGGTGCACGCCCTGCGCGGACCCGCCTTCGCCTCGGTGCAGTTCCACCCGGAATCGGTGCTCACCGAGCACGGGCCACGCCTCATCCGCGGCCTGCTCGCCGCGGCCCTGCGGACCGGCGCCCCTGCGGTGGACCGAGTCCCCGACGCCTAGGACCCCTTCATGAGCCTTGTCCGCAGTGACTTCACCGCCCCGGGGCCCCCGGCCACGGACGCCGTGATCCGCGCCGTGCGCGCCCGGCCGGCCCGGCAGCAGCCCGACTGGCCGGATCCGGGCGCGGTGGCGGCCGTGACCGGTGAACTGGCCGGTGCGCCGGGCCTGGTGAGCGGCTCCGACGCGACGGCCCTGCGCGCCCTGCTCGCCGGGGCGGCCGCGGGCCGGCTGCGGGTGCTGCAGGGCGGCGACTGCGCGGAGATCCCCGACCGGGCGACGGCCGAACGCACGGCCCGCACCGGCGAACTGCTGCACTCGCTCGGCGACGCTTTCGCCGCCCGGGCCGGGCGCCCGGTCGTCACGGTCGGCCGCATCGGTGGCCAGTACGCCAAGCCCCGTTCGGAGCCCGTCGAGGTCCGCGACGGACGCGAACTGCCCGTCTTCCGCGGCCACCTGGTCAACGACCCGGCCTTCGAGGCCGGGGCCCGGCGGCCGGACCCGTACCGCATGCTCGTCGGCTACCGGGCGGCGGCCACCGTGGCCGACGTGCTCGCGGGGGTGCGCCCACGGGTGTGGACCAGCCACGAGGCACTCGTCCTCGACTACGAGATGCCGCTGCTGCGGCGGGAGCCCGAGGGGCTCGTCCTCACCTCCACGCACTGGCCGTGGATCGGCGAGCGCACCCGGCAACTCGACGGCGCGCACGTGGAACTGCTGTCCCGGGTGGTCAACCCCGTCGCCGTCAAGGTCGGTCCGGCCATGACCGCGGCCGAACTCGCCGGTCTGTGCGAGCGGCTGGACCCCGACCGCGAACCCGGCCGGCTCACCCTTATCGCGCGGCTGGGAGCCGGGCGCGTCGACAGTCTGCTGCCGGGCCTGGTCGCGGCGGTGCGCCGGGCCGGCCACCCCGTCGTCTGGCTGTGCGACCCGATGCACGGCAACACCCTGCGCGGCCCGGGCGGCCGGAAGATCCGGGTGGTCGGCTCACTGATGAGCGAGGTGCGCGGCTTCCACGCGGCGGTCACCGCCGAGCGGGGCACGCCCGGCGGACTGCACCTGGAGGTCACCGCGGACCCGGTGGCCGAGTGCGTGTCGCACGCGGCCGAGTCGCCCTGGCCCGCCGGCGCCCCGGAGCCGCTGTGCGACCCGCGGCTGCACCCGGGCCAGGCCCGGCAGGTGGTGGACGCCTGGCCGGACGCGGCCTAGGACGCCCCGTCGCACGCGCCCGGTCCGAACGTCAGCCCCGGCCCGCGGCCTTCACCAGCCGCTCGATCGTGCCCAGCGTGCGGGTGGTGGCCGGTACGCCGAACATGCGCTCGATCTCCGCGGTCGGGCTGCCCGCGTTCGACTTCTCCTTGCGGATGAGGCTCAGCGCCAGGCCCTCGCGCAGTTCGACGATGTCGACGTCGTCCTTGGTGTTCGTCCACGGCAGCTTCAGCTCGACGGGCCGCCCGCCGTCGAAGAACGTGAAGGTCTTGCGGTACGTGCGGCCGTCCTCGTGGCCGTCGAACGGGTCGCCGGCGAGCACGTCGACCAGCAGGTCGAGGCCCCGGACCAGCGCGGGCTCGGTGTAACCGGCCGCCGATTCCAGGGTCTTGGCGGCCTCGGCGACCACGCCCAGCGGGTCGTCCGCGTCGAACAGCACCGTGCCGTTCGTCTGGAACGACTTGACCCCGCGGGCCCCCGCGGCGGACAGCGCGCCCTCGAGCGTCGCCCGGTCCGGGCTGCCGGCGTGGCCGAGGTTCATGCTCCGGTAGAACACCACATGGGGAGAATTCATGATGTGAGACCTTACCGATGAGGTTCCCCGCGCGGGCGGGGAAACGCTGGCAACCCCGAGCCCCGCCGCGCGTGTTGGCGGGGCGGGGCGCTACGTCCGGGCCAGCTTGGCGACGTCGCGGTTCGCCCTGCCGAACGTGGCCGCGGCCAGCAGCGCGCCCGCCAGGAGGACGACCGCCGCGATCCCCAGGCCCACACCGAACCCGTCCACGACGGCCTCGTCGCCGGACGCGCCCGAGTCCGCCGTGACCGCCAGGGAGACGGTGACCAGGGCGGTGAGGCCCACGACCTGGCCCAGCTGGCCGAGGGTGGCGATGATCCCGGACCCGAGCCCGGCGTCCTGCATGGACAGCCCCGAGAGCGCCGCGGTCTGCGTGGCGGGGAAGGTGTACCCCCCGCCGAACCCGAGGACGAGCATGCCGGGCAGCAGCGACGACCAGAAACTGCCGTCGGCCGGGATGAGGGCGAGCCACCCCATGCCCAGCGCGGCGGTCGTCAGCCCGATGGTGATGACCGCCCGCGCACCCACCTTCGGCATGGTCGCGAGGGCCACCTGAAGACCGAGCAGGAACGTCAGGCAGTACGGAACCCAGGCCAGGCCGTTGGCGAGCGGGCTGTAGTCCAGCACGTTCTGCATGTAGAGCACCAGCAGGAAGAACATCGCCGCCGTCGCCGCGTTCAGGAAGGTCAGGCCCACATACCCCGCGGCCCGCACCCGGTTGCGCAGAAAGGCCAGCGGCAGCAGCGGATGCGCGGACTTCGCCTGCACGGCCACGAAGACCGCCAGGGCGATCAGCCCGCCGCACAGCGGCAGGAGCACCTCGGCGCTGCCCACCGGATGCGTGACGATCTGCAGCATCCCGTGGACCGCCGCCACCATGCCGCCGGTCACCAGGATCGCGCTCACGGGGCCGAGCGCCCGCCTGCCCTCCATCCGGCTCTCCTTGCCGAAGACGAAGACCAGGACCAGCGGAACGAGGGCCAGCGGCACGTTGATCCAGAAGATCCACCGCCAGCTGATCAGGTCGGTGAGGACACCGGAGAGCACCACACCGAGGGTCGCCCCGAGCCCGGAGAGTCCGCCCCAGATCGCGAACGCCTTCTGGGACTCCCGCGGATCGGTGAAGGTCAGCGCGATCATGCCGAGCGCGGCCGGCGCGGCACAGGCCTCGGCCGTGCCCTGCACGAAGCGGGCCACCAGCAGGGTCTCCGCGTTGGCCGACACCGCGGCCAGGACCGACGCCGCCGCGAACAGGGCCGCACCGACGGCGAACATCCTGCGCCGCCCGAGCATGTCGCCCAGCCTGCCGCCGACGAGGAGCAGGCCGCCAGCCGTGAGCAGATAGCCGTTCACCACCCAGGTCAGTTGCTGTTCACTGAAGTGAAGGCTGTCGCGGATGGAGGGCAGTGCGACGTTCACGATGGTCGCGTCGAGGAAGATGATGAACTGCACGGTCGCGAGGACCGCCAGTAACTTCCAGCGCCGGGGGTCCGGTGGGGGCCCGCCGGGCTCCGCGGTACTTGCTTCCGCCCCGACGTCCTGCTCAGGCCCAGTCACGGCTCACTCGCCTCTCCGGATACGTGATGAATGAGGAGCCCGCCCAAGCTTAGGAGCGCCGGTTACGAATCGGTTCAGTGCGTTCCGGTCCCCTTCCCCCGGCGCTGACCGGCGGTTTTTACGGTCGTGGCCACCTGCGGGGGAGGCGATGACGTGGACTGGGAAACCGATGCCGGCCGGATGCGGCCGGCCTTCGAGGACGACGCGGTGTTCGCGCTGCTGGCGGAGGAGGAACGGCGCCAGCGGGACACGCTGCAGATGGTCGCCGCGGCGTCGACGGCGCCGTGGCAGGTCCTGTGGTGCAACGGCTCGGTGCTCACCAACGTGACCGGGGAGGGATACCCGGGCCGGCGCTACCACTCGGGCTGCGGGGTCTTCGACCGGCTGGAGGAACTCGCCTGCCGACGGGCCCGCGACGTCTTCGGCGCCTCGTTCGCCAATGTGCAACCGCACTCCGGCACCAACGCCAACCTGGCCGCGCTCCGCGCCCTGCTGCCGCGCGGAGGGAAGGTGCTGTCGATGTCGCTCAAGGCGGGCGGGCACCTCTCCCACGGCGCGCGCGCCTCGGTCACCTCCACTCTCTACGGCGTGCACCACTACGGCGTGACCCGCGACGGCCTCATCGACCTGGAGGAGGTCCGGACGCTGGCCCTCGGCCTGCGCCCGGACGTCGTCATCTGCGGGGGCAGCGCGTACCCGCGCGAGCTCGACTTCGCCGCCTTCCGCAAGATCGCCGACGAGGCGGGTGCCGCCCTGCTCGCCGACGTCTCCCACATCGCGGGCCTGGTGGCCGCCGGCCTGCACCCCTCACCCGTGCCGTACGCCCACCTGGTGACCACGAGTACCTACAAGCAACTGGCCGGCCCGCGCGGCGGACTGGTGCTCGGCGGCACGAACGTGCCCGACCCCGGGGAACTGGAGCGACGCGTGGGCGCCGCCGTCTTTCCCGGCGTCCAGGGCACTCCGGCACCGCACTCGATCGCGGCGAAGGCATGGGCGTTCGGCCACGTCGCGACACCGGACTTCCACGCCATGTGCCGCCGGATCGTCACCGCGGCCCGGGCCGTCGCCGAGGTGTTCGCGGACCACGGGTACGCCCTCGTCGGCTCCGGCACCGACACCCACATGGTCCTCGCCGACCTGCGCGGCACGGGGACGACCGGCTGGGTCGCCGAGAAGGCGCTGGAGAGCTGCGGCGTCCTGGTCAACCGGAACGTCGTGCCCGAGGACACGCTGCCGGCCGCCGTGGCGGGCGGTCTGCGGATCGGGACCAACACACTCGCCGCCCGCGGCGGGGACGCCGAGCACGCGCGCCGGGCGGCCGAACTGATCGTCGGGGTGCTGGACAGCGTCGAGTCCCACGGCCCCACCTCCTACACGCTGCCGCCCGCGGCCCGCGCCCTGGCCCGCCGCCGGGTCGCCGAGATCTGCGGCGAACTGGAGGACGTACCGGCCGGACCCCTTTCCCCGACCACGACGAACGTTCAGGAGGTGATGCAGCCGTGATCCAGCAGTCCGCGTCCGAGGAGAGGCACGACACGGGCGGCGTCCACGACCCGTTTCCGCTGACGGCGACGCAGGAGGCCTATCTGGTCGGCCGCGACACGGCCATGCGGTACGGCTCGGTCGGCTGCCACGGCTACTGGGAGTGGGAGTCGACGACGGCGGACCCGACGGCGCTCGCCACCGCCTGGCGCGCGCTGGTGGCCCGGCACCCGGCGCTGCGCACGGTGATGTGCGCCGAGGGCGGCCAACGCGTCCTCGCCGACCCGCCGGAGTGGGAGGTCACGGTCAACGACTGGGCGGAGCTGGACCCGCAGGAGGCCGAACGCCGCCTCACCCGGCTGCGCGCCGACCGGTCCCGGCACGTCTTCGACCCCCTCGCCTTCCCGCTCTGGGACGTGCAGGTGTCGCTCCTGCCCGGCGGGCGCCGGCGCGTCCACTTCAGTCTCGACCTGCTGGTGGCCGACGCGTGGAGCTACTTCCACGTGCTGGTACCGGAGTTGACGGCCCTCTACCGGGGCGAGTCGCCGGGGCCGGCGCCCCGCCGGACGTTCCGCGACTTCGTCCTGGAACGCCACCACCGGGAAGCGACCGGCCCCGAGTGGCGCCGCGCCGAGGAGTACTGGACGAAACGGCTCGACACGCTGCCCCCGGCCCCGACGCTGCCCCAGCCCCCTTCCGCGGCGGGCGACGACACCAGGTTCGTACGCCTGGAGGACGCCCTGGACACGGTGACGTGGGAACGGCTCCAGAAGAGCGCCGCACGCCGGTCCGTCACCCCGACCGCCCTGCTGGCAGCCGTCTTCGCCGAGGTGCTCCGCGCCTGGGGAGGCGGTGACGACTTCGTCGTCAACGTCCCCGTGTTCCCCGCCATCCGGGCCGGGGACGCGTACGCGGGAGTGGTGGGCGACTTCACCAGCACCGTGCTTTTGGAGATGCGCGGCGAGGGCGCCACGTTCACCGACCGGGCCCGGCAGGCCCAGCGGCAGATGTGGGAGGACCTTCCGCACAGCGACTTCAGCGGTATCCACGTGGCCCGGGCGCTGGCCCGCCGCCGGGGCCGGACGGAGGTCGGATTCCCCGTCGTGCTGACGAGCCTGCTGGGGCAGCCCGGGCGCGAGACCCGCACGGATCTCGGGGAGTCCGTGTACACCAGCACCCAGACCCCGCAGGTCAGCCTCGACTTCCAGGTCGCGGAGACCGGCGGCGAACTGCGCTGGAGCTGGGACCACCGCGCCGCCGCCTTCCCGCCCGGCATGGTCCGCGCCATGTTCGGCGCCTTCGGCCGACTGCTGCGCCGACTGGCCGGCGACGCCCCGGCATGGGAGGAGCAGCGGTTCGACCTGATCCCGCCCGACCAGGCCGAACGGCGTCGCGCCGGCAACGCCACCGACGCTCCGGTACCCCGGGAGCCGCTCACCCGGGCCCTGCTCGACGGCGCGCGCCGGCATCCGCACCGGCCCGCCGTCGTATCCGCCGACGGCGAGGTGCTGAGCCGGGGCGAACTGGCCGAACGGGCCCTCGGGCTGGCCGCGGTGCTGGCCGAACCGGGCCGCCCCGGCGTGCCGGTGGCCGTACTCCTGCCCAAGGGCCGTGACCAGATCGTCGCCGCCCACGGGGTGACCAACGCGGGACTCGCCTATCTGCCGCTCGACGTCGACCAGCCCGACGGACGGCTGAGCGCCGTGCTGCGCGAGGCCGGGGTGACACACGTCGTCACCGACCGGGACCGCGAACGCCGCGCACGCGGGCTCGGCGCCGTCACGGTCGTGCGCGTCGACGAACCGTACGGCCGCGAGCCGCTGCCGGACGGCCTGGCGACGGCCACCGGCGACGCGTACGTCATCCTGACCTCCGGCTCGACGGGGACGCCCAAGGGAGTGGTGGTCCCGCACCGGGGTGCGGCCAACGCGTTCGGCCACATGAACGAGCTGCTGCGGGTCTCGGCCGACGACCGGGTGCTCGCGGTGTCGGGCTTCCACTTCGACCTCTCGGTGTACGACGTGTTCGGCATCCTCATGGCGGGCGGCGCCGCCGTGGTGCCCGACGGCGACCGGGGGGTGGACCCCGGCCACTGGCTCGAACTGATCCGGTCGCGCGGGGTGACGGTGTGGAACTCCGCACCGGCGCTCTTCGAACTGGTCGTGCACCACGCGGAGCAGCACCGGATACGGCTCGACGGCCTGCGCGCCGTGGTGCTGGCCGGCGACTGGATACCCGTCGACCTGCCGGCGCGGGCCGAGCGGGTGTTCCCGAACGTCTCGGTCGTGGCGTCCGGCGGTCCCGCCGAGACCTGCGTGTGGTCGATCGTCAATCCGCTGCCGCGCGGGTACGTCTGCGACGGCGCGTCCATCCCGTACGGCGTGCCGATGCGCAACCAGCGCTACTTCGTCCTGGACGGCGAGGGCCGCGAGGTCCCGGACTGGGTGACCGGCGAGATGTGCGTGGAGTCCCGGGTCGGCCTGGCCCGCGGCTACCTCGGCGCGGAGTCGAGCCCCGCCTTCCGGCCGCGCCCCGGGTCGCGGACACCCGCGTACTGGACCGGTGACCTCGGGCGGTGGCGGCCCGACGGCAGCATCGAGTTCATGGGGCGGCGCGACCACCAGGTCAAGATCGACGGCGTCCGGGTGGAGCCGGCGGAGACCGAGGCCGTGCTGCGCCGGCATCCGGCGACCCGGGACGCCGTGGTGAGCGCCCGCGAGGTGGCGGGAGGCAAACGCCTGGTCGCCCACGTCGTCCCGGAGCCGGGCCGGCCCGTCTCCACGCGGGAACTGCTGGACCACGCCGCCGCGCACCTCCCGCGCGCGGCGGTCCCCGCGGCGGTCGAGCTTCTCGACGTGCTGCCCCTCAACGCCAACGGCAAGGTGGACCGGCTCGCCCTGTCCCGCCGGGACCTGCCCGCCGAGCCGGTCCGAGCGGGGGCCGGCCGGGTGTCCGGTCCCGTGGAGTCCGTGCTGGCGCTGGTCTGGGCGGAGGCGCTCGACCTCGCCGGAGAGGCCGACCCGGAGGCGAGCTTCTTCCACCTGGGCGGTACGTCGTTGCAGGCGGCGCGGATGACCACGCGGATCGGGGCGGTGCTCGACCTGGACGTGGACGCCAGGCTCGTGTTCACCCACCCGACCCTTCGGGAGCAGGCCGCGGCCCTGGCCGAGGGCGAGCACGGACCCCGGGTGCTGGCGACCTGCCGGGCCGTCCTCGACACGCTCGCGGACGACTCGGTGTCGTGACGGACCGGTGCGGGGGGTGTGGGGTTCGGCGGGGCACGGTCGCTGTCGGGGCGCGGGTGCCGGTGGTGTGCCGGGGCGTTCTCGATGTGCTCGGGGGCGACTTGGTGTCGTGAGGGGCCGGTGCGGGGGGCGTGGGGTTCGGTCTGGCACGGTCGCTGCCGGGGCGTGGCGTCCGGCGGCGGGCGGCGCGCGGGCCGGGCTCGTGGCCGGACCGGTTGGCGGTACGCACGGCGGGTCCGGCCGGTCCGGCGGGAGCGGGGCACCGGAACCTCACCGGTCCGCGGCTCCCGCCGGGCCCGTCGGCAGAGTGAGCGTGAACACCGTCGTGCCCGGCTCGCCGGCCAGCCCGATCGTCCCGCCGTGCGCCCGCACCAGCGACCCGGCGACGGCGAGACCGAGCCCGCTGCCGCCCCGGTCGCGGCTGCGGGCCTTGTCGACGCGGTAGAAACGGTCGAAGATCCGGTCCCGGTCGGCCACCGGGACGCCGGGGCCCGTGTCGGCGACCGACACCCGGGCCGCCCCGGACGCGGCGGAGACCGTGACCGACACCTCGGTGCCGGGCGGGGTGTGCACGGCCGCGTTGGTGAGCAGGTTGTCCAGCACCTGCCGGATCCGCTGCGGGTCCATGCGCAGCCGCACGGGCTCCGTCCCGGACGTCACCGTCAGCGGATGGTCGGGGCGGGCGGCGCGGAAGGCCTCGGCCGCCTGCCGCACCAGCTCCGCCAGGTCCGCCTCCTCCCACCGCAGCGGCGCCTCCACCTCGTCCGCGTCCAGCCGGGCGAGCAGCAGCAGGTCGTCCAGGAGCGCCCCCATCCGGGCCGCCTCGGCCCGCAGCCGGGCCAGGTGCCGCTCGCGCTCCCCGGGGGCGTTGGCCGCCGCGTACTGGAAGAGGTCGGCGTAACCGCGTACGGACATCAGCGGGGTGCGCAGTTCGTGGGAGGCGTCCGCGACGAACCGGCGCAGCCGCTGCTCGGCCTCCGCACGGACCGCCAGCGACGCGTCGATGTGCTCCAGCATCGTGTTGAACGCGGTCCGCAGCTCCGCCACCTCCTTGCCGCCGTCCCGCCCGTCGGCCCGCAGCGGCAGCCGCGCCGCCGACTCGGTCAGATCGTGCGAGGCGATACCGTGCGCCGTGCTCGCCATGTCGCTCAGCGGCTTCAGACCGCGTCGCAGCATCCGCCGGCCGAACACCACCAGGGCCGCCAGCGCCAGCCCGAAGACGACGACCTGCACCGTGATCAGCTGCTCCACGGTGTCCTCGACGTCGCCCAGCGGCGCCGCGCTCACCAGCACCACGCCGGGCTCGACCTCGCAGGCCCGCAGCAGATAGGGGCCGTGCCCGCCGATGCGCACCGTGCGGGTGAGGTCCTCGTCCGAGCGGGCCATGGTCCGCGCCAGGGCGGTCAGCGCCTGGCTGTCCGCCGGCACCTCGGCGGGCGTGCGCAGGTCCGCCGAGGTGCCGGACACGTCGTAGACGGCGGTGTACCAGCCGTAGTACGGCTTGCGCTCGACCGTGCCGTGCGCCGCCGCGTCCTTGGACTGCACCACCTGCACCAGCTTCATCTGGTCGGCGAGCTGACGTTCCAGATACTCCCGCATGTACGTCGTCAGCACCGTGCCGACGACGGCGAACACCACCAGCGACAGCACCCCGAGCCCCAGCGCCAGCCGGGTGCCGAGTCGCAGGCCGCGGTAGGCACGCCACCACCTGCCTGTCACCCGGCCGCCTGCCGGATCACGTAGCCGAACCCCCGCACCGTCTCGATCAGCGGCCCGCCCGCGCCGTCCGCCGCCTCCAGCTTGCGGCGCAGCCGGCTGACCACCAGCTCCACGACGTTGGACCGGCCGCCGAAGCCGTACTCCCACACGTGGTCGAGGATCTGGGCCTTGGTCAGCACGGCCGGCGACTTGCGCATCAGGTAGCGCAGCACCTCGTACTCGGTCGGCGTCAGCGACAGCCGCCGTTCGCCGCGGCGCACCTCGCGGGCGTCCTCGTCCATCACCAAGTCCGCGACCTTCAGCACCGACCGCTGGAAACCCGGCCCGGTGCTGCGCCGCAGCACGGTGCGCAGCCGGGCCATCAACTCCTCCACCGCGAACGGCTTGACCAGGTAGTCGTCCCCGCCCCGGGTCAGCCCCGCCACCCGGTCGGCCACCCGGTCGCGGGCGGTGAGGAACACCACCGGCACCATCGTGCCCGCCCCGCGCAGCCGGTCCAGGACCCCGAAGCCGTCGACGTCGGGCAGCATCAGGTCGAGCACCACGATGTCCGGGCGGAACGCGGCGGCCAGGCGCAGCGCCTGCGCACCGGAGTTGGCCGTGACCGCCTCCCAGCCCTCGTAGCGGGCGACGGTGGCCACGAGGTCGGCGATGGGCGGGTCGTCGTCCACCACGAGCAGGCGTACTTTCTCCACCCGCTCATACTGCGCCACCGGCCGCCCGCACCCCAGGGCGCGGAGGCCGTCGTTGCCCGATCGACAGCGGACCGACAGGTGACCGACAGGTCGGGAAAGTTTCCGGTGTGAACCCCCGAGCAGCGGGAAGGAGTCGCCCCGGAGCAACGGGGGCCCCGCGCAGCAGCCGTCTACACTCGACCGGCGACGGCCCCACCGACCGCGGCCGGAGCGGGCAGCTTCTGCCAGTCCCGAAGGGTATTCGGCGTTTTGATACGGATGGACTCAGTCACCAAGCGGTACCCGGACGGCACCGTGGCGGTGGACCGGCTGTCACTGGAGATACCCGACCGCTCGATCACGGTCCTCGTCGGTCCCTCGGGCTGCGGCAAGACCACGACCCTGCGGATGATCAACAGAATGGTCGAGCCGAGCGAGGGAACGATCCTGCTCGACGGCGAGGACGTGCAGCGGCAACCCGTCACCACGCTGCGCCGGTCGATGGGTTACGTCATCCAGAACGCCGGGCTCTTCCAGCACCGGACGATCCTCGACAACATCGCCACCGTGCCCCGCATGCTCGGCCGGGGCAGGCAGAAGTCCCGCGAGCGGGCGGCGGAACTGATGGACCGGGTGGGGCTGGACGCCTCCCTCGCCAAGCGGTACCCGTACCAGCTCTCCGGTGGCCAGCAGCAGCGGGTCGGAGTGGCGCGGGCGCTCGCCGCCGATCCGCCGGTGCTCCTCATGGACGAGCCGTTCTCCGCCGTCGACCCCGTGGTCCGCAAGGGACTGCAGGACGAACTCCTGCGCATCCAGGACGAACTGGGCAAGACCATCGTCTTCGTCACCCACGACATCGACGAGGCGATCAAACTGGGCACCATGGTCGCGGTGATGCGCACCGGCGGCCGGCTCGCCCAGTTCGCACCGCCCGCCGAGCTGCTGTCCGACCCCGCGGACGCGTTCGTCGAGGACTTCCTCGGCGCCGACCGCGGCATCCGGCGGCTCTCCTTCTTCCCGTCCGCCGCCCTGGAGCTGACCCGCGGCCCGGTCGTACGCGCCGACGCCGGCGCCGAGCAGCTCGCCGCCGCCGACGGCGCCCCGCAGCTGCTGGTGACCGATGCGGACGACCGGCCGCTGGGCTGGGCCGAGCCGGGCGACCTGAGCGCCGGGGACCTGGCGGCCGGGCCTCTGCTGTCCTACGGGCGGCCCTTCGTGCCCGGCACCGACTCGCTGCGGGCCGCCCTGGACTGCGCGGTGCTCTCGCCCACCGGCTGGGCCGTCGCCGTGGACGCCGACGGGCGGGTCACCGGTGTCGTCTCCCAGCAGACCATCGGCGAGGCGATCCGCAGCGCCCACGGCACGGCGAGCCCCGGCGGCGAGCGCGCGACCGAGCAGCCCGCCGACGTCACGAAGGTCGCCCCGTGAACGGCTTCTTCGACATCCCGAGCGACCTCGACAACACCTACTTCGGCCTGATCGGCCTGCACCTGCGCGAGGCACTGCTGCCGGTGCTGGCCGGCCTGCTCGCCGCGCTGCCCCTCGCCCAGCTCTGTGTGCGCTTCCGCTGGCTGTACCCGCCGGTGCTCGGCGTGACGACCGTCTTCTACGCCATCCCGTCGCTGGCCGTCTTCGTGGTCCTCATCGACTACACCGGCCAGACCGAACTGACGGTGATGATCCCGCTGGCCGTGTACAGCCTGGTGGTGCTCGTCCCGGCCATCGTCGACGGCGTCCGGTCGGTGCCCGAGGAGACGCT
The DNA here is from genome assembly GCF_003950055.1 of Streptomyces sp. KPB2. Classification (NCBI taxonomy): domain Bacteria; kingdom Bacillati; phylum Actinomycetota; class Actinomycetes; order Kitasatosporales; family Streptomycetaceae; genus Streptomyces; species Streptomyces sp. KPB2. The sequence continues at coordinate 1,793,515 of NZ_CP034353.1, read as the reverse complement.
GGCCGCGTCCACGGCCATGGGCTTCGGACCGGTGCGGCGCTATCTCCAGGTGCAGTTGCCGATCGCGGTGCCCGCCATCCTGGCCGGGCTGCGGGTCGCCGTCGCCTCCAGCATCTCGCTGGTCAGCGTCGGCGCCCTCATCGGCAACCAGGGCGCCCTCGGCAACCTGCTCGCGGACGCCCAGAAGTACGGCCGGCCCGAACTGGCGGTCAACTCCGTCCTCACCACCGCCGTACTGGCCATCCTGTGCGACGCCGTCCTCGTCCTGGTCCGCAACCTGCTGACCCCGTGGATGCCGCGGGGCAGGCGGCAACGCCCCAAGGAGGCCGCCGCGCGGCCCGAGCCCCGGGAGGCGGCCGCCAAGTGAACGTCCTGAACTTCGTCAACGCCTTCTTCAGCGACAGCGCCCATTGGCACGGCTACGACGGCATCCCGACCCGTCTCGTGGAGCACGTCCAGTACACGCTGATGGCCCTCGGCCTCGCCGCCGCGATCGGGCTGCCCGTCGGGCTGCTGACCGGGCACACCGGGCGCGGCGGCAACGCCGTCGCCTTCGTCGCCACCGCCGCCCGCGCCCTGCCCAGCTTCGGACTGCTGGTGCTGATCGCCGTCGTCGTCGGCATCGGCCTGCTGCCGGTGATGATCCCGCTGGTGGTGCTCGCGATCCCGCCGATCCTGGTGACCACCTACGAGGCCGTCCGCTCCGTCGACCCCGCTCCGGTGGACGCCGCGCGGGGCATGGGCATGACCGAGACCGGCATCCTCTTCCGGGTCGAACTGCCCGTCGCCCTCCCGCTGGTCCTCAGCGGACTGCGCTCGGCCGCCATCCAGGTCGTGTCCACGGCGACCATCGCCGCCTACGTCAGTCTCGGCGGGCTCGGCCGGTACATCATCGACGGGCTCTACCAGCGCGACTACGAGAAGGTGGTCGGCGGCGCCACCCTGGTCGCCCTGCTGGCGCTCGTCACCCTCGCGGTGTTCTGGGCGGCCGGACGGCTCGCCGTGTCGCCGGGAGTACGCAGGCGTTGAGCCCGCGCGCCGGGGAGGAAACCGTAACCAGGCCGGTCTTGACTGACCGGCAAACGGCTCGTTTGGATCGACGGATGACTTTCACCGCCAAGAGCAGCAGGTCCAGGACGAGGCACACCGGCGCGGCCGCCGTCGCGCTCACCGCCGCGGCGGCGCTGCTCGCGGGCTGTTCCTCCGGCTCCGACGACACGTCCGACAATCCACTGGCGGGCGAGAAGGCGGAGGCCGGCACCGTCATCGTCGGCTCGAACAACTTCGCCGAGAGCACCCTGCTCGCCGACATCTACGGGGAGGCCCTCAGGGCCAAGGGCCTCAAGGTCACCTACAAGCACAACATAGGCAGCCGCGAGACCACCTACGGCCTGATGAAGAACGGGTCCGTCACGGTGCTGCCGGAGTACAACGGCTCACTGCTGGCCTACCTCGACCCGAAGGCCGAGCAGAAGTCCACCGAGGCGGTCAACGAGGCGGCCAAGGCCAAGCTCGACCAGAAGCTGACGCTCCTCCAGTCGTCGCCGGCCGAGAACAAGGACTCGGTGAGCGTCAACGCCGAGACGGCGAAGAAGCACGGCCTCACCGCCGAGTCGACCCTCGCCGACCTCAAGGACGTCGCGCCGGAGTTGGTGATCGGCGGCTCGCCAGAGTTCCAGACCCGGCAGCAGGGGCTCAAGGGCCTGGAGTCGGTGTACGGGCTGAAGTTCAAGTCGTTCAAGGCGCTCGACGCGGGCGGGCCGCTGACCCAGTCGGCGCTGACCAAGAACACGGTGCAGGCGGCGGACGTCTTCACCACCGACCCGACCATCATCAAGGAGAAGTTCGTAGTCCTGAAGGACCCGGAGAACCTCTTCGGCTACGCGAACGTCACCCCGCTGGTCAACAAGGAGGGGCTGTCGAAGGAGGGCGTGGCCACGCTCAACGCGGTCTCCGCCAAGCTCGACACCAAGACGCTCCTCGACCTCGACGCCCAGGTCCAGCTGGACAAGAAGGACCCGCTGGACGTCGCCAAGGCATGGCTCAAGTCCGCCGGCCTCGGCTGACCGGGGCCGGCGCCGGAGCCGTCGCCGGTGCCGCCGCCGTCACGACGCCGCGGCTCCGGTCGCGGCGTCGATCAACTGGTCGATCAGGGCGATGAGGACGTCCCGGCTGGAGGTCCGCTCCCGCGCGTCGCACAGCAGCACCTGCACGTGCTCCGGCAGCGCGAGGGCCTCGCGGATCTCCGCCGCCGGGTACGGGTGCCGGCCGTGGAAGCCGTTGACCGCGACGACGAACGGAATGCCCCGCCGCTCGAAGAAGTCGATCGCGGCGAAGCTCGACTCGGGCCTGCGCACGTCCACCAGGACCACCGCGCCGAGCGCCCCGATCGCCAGGTCGTTCCACATGAACCAGAACCGCTGCTGACCGGGCGTGCCGAAGAGGTACAGCACCAGGTCCCGGCCGATGGAGATCCGGCCGAAGTCCAGCGCCACGGTCGTGGCCCGCTTCTCCTCGATCCCGGCGAGGTCGTCGACGCCCAGGCCCGCCGCGGTCAGCGGCTCCTCGGTGCGCAGCGGGGCGATCTCGCTGACCGACCCGACCATGGTGGTCTTGCCGACGCCGAAACCGCCCGCGATCAGGATCTTCACCGCGTCGGGCGCGGTGGAGCGTGCGGATGCCGTGGGCGCCGTGTCGGCGACGCGCTCAGAGCCGGCCAAGGCCGTCCCTCACTTTCTGCAGCAGGTCCAGGTCGGGAGTGGCGCGGGAGACGAGGTGCGGCGGCCGTGCGGTGATCCGGCCGGCCTCCAGCAGGTCCGAGAGCAGGATGACGACCACGCTCACCGGCAGGTCGAGACGGGCCGCGATCTCCGCCACGGCGACCGGCTCGGCGCACAGGCGCAGGATCCGCAGGTGCTCGGGCTGCGGCCGGGCCGCCCGCGTGGGCTGCGGCTCGACCGCGGTCACCGTCGTGATGAGGGTGAAGTCGGCGCGGCTGGGCCGGGTCCGGCCGCCGGTCAGGGTGAACGGCCGCACGAGCCGGCCGGCCGCGTCGCCTCCGGTCACGTCACTCGCCGGGGCCGGCGGTGGCCCGCGGGGCCGCGCTCAGGTGCTCGCCGATCTTCTTCACCAGCATGTTCATCTGGTACGCCACCACACCGACGTCGGCGTTCGGCCCGGTGAGCACGACCAGATGCGCGCCGGGGCCGGCCGAGGTGAGTATCAGGTAGCCGTTGGCCATCTCGATGAGCGCTTGGCGCACCGGTCCGCCCCGGAAGTCCATGCTGACGCCCTTGCTGAGGCTCATCAGACCGGACGCGGTCGCCGCCAGCCGCTCGGCGTCGTCGCGCAGGAACCCGGTGGACTTGCTGACGACCAGTCCGTCCTCGGAGAGCACCACGGCCTGGTTCACGTCGGCGACCCGCTCCACGAGTCCGGTGAGCAACTGGTCCAGCTCGGTGTGCGTGGCGGGGGAGGGTCGGGTCATCGGGTGTCCTTCGTCGGCGGTCGGCGGTCGGCGGGGGGAGTCGAGGGGGTGGAGGCGGCGGAGGCGGCGGAGGGCACGGGTCCGTCGGTGCCGGTGCCGGTGCCGGTGCCCGTGTCCGCGTCCGTGTCGGTGGCGTCCGTGTCGTCGTCGGTCTGGGCCCGCAGCGTGCCGCGCTGGAACCCCGCGAGGGACGAGGCGGCGCGCTCGGCCGTGAAGTCGGCGTAGTCGTCGCCGGACGCGCCCTCCGCGCCGTCCCGACGGACGCCGGGGTCCTCGTCGCGCAGCTCGGCGGCGAGGCTGGTCTGCGGCACCCGGCGGGGCAGCGGAGCCAGGCCGCCGTGCTCGTCGCCGGGGGACGAACCGTCGCGGGAGCCGCCCGGGGCGCCCGCCGCGACCGCGGACCGGCTCGGGGGCGCGGGCCGCGACGACCGCACGGGCCGCGCGCCGTGGGCCGGGTCCGCTCCCGGATCCGGAGAGGCGCCGGAGGCGGCGGACGCGGCGGCCACGCCGACCGGTTCGGGCGCGAGGGATTCCGGTGCCCCGGCGGCCCGGGGGACCCGGGAGGCCATGGCGCCGTCCGCCGTGATGCCGGTGCCGTTCGCCCGGCCGGCCGGCTCGCGCACCACGATGTCGTGCGGGATCAGCACGATCGCCGTGGTCCCGCCGTACGGGGAGGGGCGCAGCGTGACGGTGATGCCGTGCCGGTGCGCGAGCCGGGCCACGACGAACATGCCGAGCCGCAGGTCGTCGGCGAGCGCCACCACGTCGAACTGCGGAGCCACCGCCAACTGGGCGTTGAACGAGGCGTAGTCCTCCTCCGACAGCCCGAGCCCGCGGTCCTCGATCTCGACCGCCAGACCCTTGGCCACCAGCGCCGCGCGCACCCCGACCGGGTTGGGGGCGGGGGAGTAGGAGGTGGCGTTGTCGATCAGCTCGGCCAGCAGGTGGATCACGTCGGCCACCGCGGGCGGGGCGAGGGCCACCTCCTCGTCGGCGTGCAGCTCCACCCGCTGGTACTCGGCGACCTCGCCGACGGCGCTGCGCAGGATGTCCACCACCGATACGGGCTCGCGCCAGGTGCGCCGGGGCTGCTCACCGCTGATGATGACGAGGTTCTCCTCGTAGCGCCGCAACTGGCTGGCCGTGGAGTCCAGTTCGTACAGGCCCTTGAGGATCTCGGGGTCCGTGTGCTCGCGCTCCAGGGCGTCCAGCTTGCCGAGCTGCATGTTGACGAGGTTCTGGCTCTGCCGGGCGATGCCCAGGATCACCTTCTGGAACCCGCGCCGGGTGTCGGCCAGTTCGACGGCGGTGTGCACGGCGGTGCGCTGCGCGGTGTTGAACGCCTGGGCGACCTGGCCGAGTTCGTCCCGCCCGTAGTCGAGCGGCGGCGTCGCCGACTCCACGTCGACCTTCTCGCCGCGCTCCAGCCTCGCCACCACGTCGGGCAGCCGTTCCTCCGCCAGCCCGAGGGTGGCCAGCCGCAGCCCGCGCAACCGCCGGGACAGCGAGCGGGTGATGCGCCAGGACATGACGACGCAGAGCACCAGGGCGATCAGCCCGCCCGCGCTGAGGATCCCGGCCTTGATCAGCAGACCCCGGGCCTCCTCCGCGCTCCGGTCGAGGAGGCCGTCCGTCTGCTGCCTCACGAGCTGGGCGTACTGCGCGGAGATCGACTCGAAGGCCGTGTTCCAGCGCTGCCGCGCGTCCGGCAGGTCGATCCGCTCGTCGTCCCCGGCCGACCGGGCCTCCAGCACCTGGTCCTCGACGTCCTGCAGGGACTTCCACTCGGAGCTCGCGAGAATCCGTTCGGTCTGCGTCTTCGCACTGCCGGTCAGCGAGGGCACGATCTGGTCCTGCACCAGCCAGCGGCGGGTGTGCACCAGCTGGGCGAAGCCGTTCCACTGCTCCTCGTCCATCCGGTCGGACGGCCAGGCCAGGGTGAGCCGGGCGTCCTCCTGGGAGACCAGCTCGGCGGCGTGCTCCAGGGCGACCAGCGGACCCGCCTGGGAGGTGAGGTCACCGTCGTCGACCTGGGAGAGCTCCTGGAAGGCGTGGATCTGCTCGTCGACGATCGAGGTGTACTGGTCGAGCGCCTGCTCGGCGGTGATGTCGCTGGGGTCGTCCACCTGGTTGCGGTAGTACTCCAGGCTGCCCACCGAACCGAGCACCGAGTACAGCCGGTCCGAGATCCGGTCGGGAGCGCTCTCGATCGCGTCCGACTGGCCCACGAGCTGGGCGACCGCCTCGTCCGTCTTCTTGCGCTGCGCGTCCAGTGCCGCCCGGTCGCCGTCCGGCGCGGCCAGCCAGGCGGCCGACAGACTGCGTTCCTTCTGCAGCGCCAGGGTGGCCTCGGTGCCCATGGCCCCGGTGTCGCGGCTCAACTCGGTCTGCGCGCGCAGCCGCAGTCCCTCCGAGAAGATCTGGACCGTCGTGACGCCCCACACGGCCGCCAGGGTGACGCCGGGCACCAGGGCCAGGAGGATCAGGGAGAGACGTATGGAGCCGAGGCGGCGCCGGAGACCCTTCCCGCGTGCTCGTGGCGCCTCCTGAGTCCCCCGCGCCTCCGGCGTCTCCCGTGTCTCCTGCGTCTTCCGTGTCTTGCGTGCAGACATCGTCGTCCTAGGCGATCAGGTGGGGAAGGGAAGCGGGCGCGGGCGGGCGCCGCCGGCAGCGGGGCCCGGTCACCGAGTGCCGCCCGCGGCGAACTCGGCGACCGAGTCGGCGTTCGTCTTGGTCACGAACGCCGGGCCGGTCAGCACGGGGGCCACCCCGCCGCCGCTGACGTTGCCGTTGGTGCGGTACAGCCAGAGCGCGTCCACGGCGAGATAGCCCTGGAGATACGGCTGCTGGTCCACCGCGAACTGGACGTCCCCGCGTTTGACGGCGGCGACCAGGTCCTTGTCGAGGTCGAAGGTGGCGACGTGCGCCTTGCTGCCCGCCTCGTCCACGGACTCGACCGCGGTGAGGGCGAACGCCGCGCCGTTCATGACGACTTCGTCGATGCTCGTGTCCTGCCGCAGCCGGGCGGTGACCGCCGCGCCGACCGCCTTCATGTCGGTGCCCTCGACGTAGAGCATCTCGGTCTCGCCCTCGAAGGTCTTCTTCACCCCCGCGCAGCGGGCCTCCAGCGCGACGTTGCCGCGCTCGTGGATGACGCACAGGGCGTGCTTGGCCCCGAGGTCGTTCAACTTGTCGCCGACGGCCCGGCCCGCGACGCTCTCGTCCTGCCCGAAGTACTCCAGGAGCCCGGTGGAACGCCAGGCGGCGATGCCGGAGTTGAGGCCGACCACGGGAATCCCGGCCGCCTTGGCCTCGGCGACCGGCGCTTTCATCGCCTGCGGTTTGGCCAGCGTCACGGCGATGCCGTCGACCTTGTCGCGGACGGCGTCCCGCACCAGGTCGGCCTGGTCGGCGGTGTCCGCGTCACCGGCGTAGGTCAGGTCGACGCCGTCCTTGGCGGCCGCCGCCTCGGCCCCCTTGCGCACCCGGTCCCAGAACGCGTCGCCCTCACCGCCGTGGGTGACCATCACGATCTTCATCCGGTCACCGCCCGGCCCGCCCGCGGCGTCCGCCGCCGAGCCGTCCTCGTCCCCGCCGAGGGCGGAGCAGCCGGCCCCCAGTAGACAGACGGCGACCGCGAGGGCCGCGGTGCGCAGGGGCGCGGAGAAGCGGATGGGCGGGGGAGCTGTACTCATGGGGGCGGGGGCACCTCGCTGTGCGGCCGAGCAGGAGGAACGGAGCGAGGTGGCCCGGATCAGCGGGTCGGTGCGTCAACCGGGTGAAACTCGCCTGGCCGGAGCAAACCGTGTGTGACCGCTGGTAGTCAAGTGACCAGCGAACCGTTGTCAGTTGTCGGTGCCGCATCGTGATGATCGGGACGGCGAAAGCGGGCCGAAGCGGAATGCCGAGCGGTATGCCCGGCGGTGCGGGCAGAGGGTGCCCGGCGGTGGCCACGGTGCGCGGCGGTTCCTCCGAGGCTGATCTGATGGACAGTTAGTAAGTGAGTTATCGTGTACAGGGGGTTAAGACAGGCGGCACGGTCTGTTGAGTTCCAGCCCAGGAGAGTTCAGCCGATGGCGAGGCAGCTACGCGCCGAGCAGACCCGCGCGACGATCATCGGTGCCGCGGCCGACCTGTTCGACCGTCACGGCTACGAGTCGACGAGCCTGAGCGAGATCGTGGCCCACGCCGGGGTCACCAAGGGCGCCCTGTACTTCCACTTCGCGGCGAAGGACGATCTCGCCCACGCCATCATGGAGATGCAGTCCCGCGCCTCCCGCCGGCTGGCGAAGGACCTGGAGGGGCGGGGCTACTCCTCGCTGGAGGCGCTGATGCGCCTCACCTTCGGCATGGCCCGGCTCTGCGAGGAGGGGCCGGTGCTGCGGGCGGGGCTGCGGCTCGCCACCGCGGGGGTGCCGGTGCGGCCTCCGCTGCCGCACCCGTTCACCGAGTGGCGGGAGATCGCCACCCACCGGCTGACCAAAGCCGTGCGGCAGTCCGACGTGCACCCGGACATCGACGTCGACTCCGCCGCCCACACCCTCGTCTGCTCCATCGTCGGCACCCGCGTCGTGAGCAGCACGCTCGAACCGGCCGAGCGCTGGACCCGCCGCCTCGCCGGGATGTGGTATGTCCTCATCCGGGGCATGGTCCCAGTGACCCGGCGCGCCCGCTACGTGACCCTCGCGTCCCGCCTGGAACGGGAGCCGGGCGTGGCCTGAGAGGGTACGCAGCCGGGCGCGGCCTGACCGGGTACGGAGGCGGGCGTGGTCGACCGGTACGGAGCCGGGCGCGGTCCGACGGGTACGGTGACGTGCATGCCCGACACCCCGTCCGTGCCCGCCCCCGTCATCCTCGGCAACGAACCCGGGTCCTTCCCGCACGGCGTGCTCGCCGAGCGGCACCCCGCCATCGTGCGGCAGGTGCGGGACGCCTTCCCCCTCGATCCCGGACGGCGGGAGGCGCTCGACGCGCTGCTCGCGAGCTGTGCCGACGGCGTGGTCGAACCGCTGCCCGCCGCGGCCGACCCCACCGGACGCGACCGGGACCGCTGGTCCCGCTGGGGCATGGACGAGTACGCCGGCCGCTCCTGGTACGACGTGCCCTGGCTGTGGGCCGAGAGCCACTTCTACCGCCGGCTCCTCGACGCCGTCGGCTACTTCGGCCCCGGCCCCTGGCAGGGCGTCGACCCGTTCCGGCCCGCCAAACTCGCCGAACTCGACGCGCCGGAAACGGACGAGGAACTCGCCGCGCTCGACGGCCTCGGCGAACTGCCCGCCGACGAGCGCGCCCGGGCCATGCTGCACGGCTCGCTCTGGGGCAACCGCGCCGACCTCGGCTTCCGCCTCTCCGACCGGGGCGCCGGCCCCAGGGGCGAGGCGGAACCCCTCGTCGCCGACGACAGCGACACCCTGTGGTCCCTGCTCCCGGCCCGGGGGACGGGCGCCGCACGGCAGGACCCGGCCACCCTGTGCCTGGTCGCCGACAACGCCGGCCGCGAACTCGTCCCCGACCTGCTCCTCGTCTCGCACCTGCTCGCCGAGGGCCGCGTCGACCGGGTCGTCCTGCACGTCAAGCCGTACCCCTACTACGTCTCCGACGCCACGCCCACCGACGTGCTCGACGCCGTGCGGCGGCTCGTCGCCGCGGGGGGTACGGCGGCCGGGCACGGCGAGCGGCTGTGGACCGCGCTCACCGACGGCCGGGTCGTTGTCCGCGCCCACCCCTTCTCCTGCGCCCCGCTGCCGTACGCGGACATGCCGGGGGACCTGCGCGAGGACTTCGCCGCGGCCACCGTGACCGTCCTCAAGGGAGATTTGAACTACCGGCGTCTGGTGGGCGACCGGTGGTGGCCGCCGACCACCCCCTTCGCGGACGTCACCGCGTACTTCCCCGGCCCGGTCGCCGCGCTGCGCACCCTCAAGTCCGACGTGGTGACCGGACTCGACGCGAAGACCGAGGCCGCGCTGGAGGCGAGCGGCGAGCGGCACTGGCGGACCAGCGGGACGCACGCGCTGATCCAGGCCAGAGTCTGAGGGGGCCGAGGAAGTGCCGAGGAAGCACCGAGGGAGTGCTGAACGTACTGAGGGAGCACCGGGGGAGAAGTTCCCGCATTCCGGGCCGATTCACGCGATGGTGTGATCATGTGTCGCCCGGTGGATGCCTCCCGAGGGCCCTGGGTAGTGCCCGGCCATGACGCAACAGCCCTTCCGACTCCCGCACTTCTACCTGCCGCATCCCGCGCGGCTCAACCCGCATCTCGACGAGGCCCGCGCCCACTCGACGACGTGGGCGCGCGAGATGGGCATGCTGGAGGGCTCCGGGGTCTGGGAGCAGTCCGACCTCGACGCCCACGACTACGGCCTGCTGTGCGCCTACACCCACCCCGACTGCGACGGGCCGGCGCTCTCCCTCATCACCGACTGGTACGTGTGGGTCTTCTTCTTCGACGACCACTTCCTGGAGAAGTTCAAACGCAGCCAGGACCGTCTCGCCGGCAAGGCCCACCTGGACCGGCTCCCCCTGTTCATGCCGCTCGACGACGCCGCCGAGATGCCCGAGCCGGAGAACCCGGTCGAGGCCGGCCTCGCCGACCTGTGGACCCGCACCGTGCCCGCGATGTCGGCCGACTGGCGCCGCCGCTTCGCCGTCGCCACCGAGCACCTGCTCAACGAGTCCATGTGGGAGCTGTCCAACATCAACGAGGGGCGCGTCGCCAACCCCGTCGAGTACATCGAGATGCGCCGCAAGGTGGGCGGCGCCCCCTGGTCGGCCGGGCTCGTCGAGTACGCGACCGCCGAAGTGCCCGCAGCCGTCGCCGGGTCCAGGCCGCTCAGGGTGCTCATGGAGACGTTCTCCGACGCCGTGCACCTGCGCAACGACCTCTTCTCCTACCAGCGGGAGGTCGAGGACGAGGGGGAGCTGAGCAACGGGGTGCTGGTCCTGGAGACCTTCTTCGGCTGCACCACCCAGGAGGCCGCCGAGCTGGTCAACGACGTCCTCACCTCCCGGCTGCACCAGTTCGAGCACACGGCGTTCACCGAGGTGCCCGCCGTCGCCCTGGAGAACGGCCTGACCCCGCCGGAACTCGCCGCCGTCGCCGCGTACACGAAGGGCCTGCAGGACTGGCAGTCCGGCGGCCACGAATGGCACATGCGCTCCAGCCGCTACATGAACAAGGGCGAGCGTCCGGCGGCGGGTTGGGAGGCGCTGACCGGACCCGGCACCTCCGCCGCCGACGTCGGCGCGCTGCTCGCCGCGACGGTCGCCCAGCGGGCCCGCCCCTACACCAACGTGCCCTTCCGGAGGGTCGGCCCGTCGATCATCCCCGACATCCGCATGCCCTACCCGCTGGAGCTGAGCCCCGCCCTGGAGGGCGCCCGGCGGCATCTGTCCGAGTGGTGCCTGCGGATGGGCATCCTCAGCGAGGGCGTCTGGGACCAGGACAAGCTGGAGAGCTGCGACCTCCCCCTGTGCGCCGCCGGCCTCGACCCGGACGCCACCCAGGACCAACTCGACCTCGCCTCCGGCTGGCTGGCCTTCGGCACCTACGGCGACGACTACTACCCGCTGGTCTACGGCCACCGCCGTGACCTCGCCGCCGCCCGGCTGACCACCGCCCGCCTGTCGGCCTGCATGCCGCTCGACGGCGAGCCGGTCCCGCCGCCCGTCAACGCCATGGAACGCTCCCTGATCGACCTGTGGGTGCGCACGACGGCCGGCATGACGCCCGAGGAGCGGCGCCCGCTGAAGACGGCCGTCGACACGATGACCGAGTCCTGGGTGTGGGAGCTGTCCAACCAGATCCAGAACCGCGTCCCCGACCCGGTCGACTATCTGGAGATGCGCCGCGCCACCTTCGGCTCCGACCTCACCCTGGGCCTGTGCCGCGCCGGACACGGCCCGGCGGTGCCGCCCGAGGTCTACCGCAGCGGCCCCGTCCGCTCCCTGGAGAACGCGGCGATCGACTACGCCTGCCTGCTCAACGACGTCTTCTCCTACCAGAAGGAGATCGAGTACGAGGGCGAGATCCACAACGCGGTCCTCGTCGTGCAGAACTTCTTCGGCGTCGACTACCCGGCCGCCCTGGGCGTCGTGCAGGACCTGATGAACCAGCGCATGCGTCAGTTCGAGCACGTCGTCGCGCACGAACTGCCGGTCGTCTACGACGACTTCCAGCTCTCGGAAGAGGCGCGGACCGTCATGCACGGCTACGTCACCGACCTGCAGAACTGGATGGCCGGCATCCTCAACTGGCACCGGAACGTCCCGCGCTACAAGGCCGAGTACCTGGCGAGCCGCACCCACGGCTTCCTGCCGGACCGGATTCCGGCCGCGCCCGTGCCGGCCGTGCCGGTCCCGGTGCCGAGGAGCAGTCCCGTCCCGACGCCCTGACCGACGTTCAGTCTCACTCTTTCGTGGCTCGTCACGCGCCGATGCGCCGGGTAGAGCACCTGCCGGAGGCGATCCATGGAACAGACAGCGTTGCGTCCCAAGCCGATGCCCGGCCGGGACCCGGGGCCCGGCACCGAGCCCGACACCGGCCCGCGGCCCCAGGCCGGGCGCCGGCGCCGCCGGCGGCTCCTCACCCTGCTGCTCGGCGTGCTCACCGCCATCGTTCTCGTCCTCGCGGGCGTGGGGCTCGGCACGGTGGGCACCACGGTGATCGGCATGAGCAAGCTGGCCGAGCTGCAGCGGCAGGCGGGGGCACCGGGACCCGGCGCAGCGGCCGCGGACGGGCACGGACAGGGAGGAGGAGCCGGGGCGGGCACGGACACGCGGGCCGCCCCTGCGGACCCGGAGGGCGACGCGTCCCCCTCGGTGGCGCCGGCCGGCGCGACCCTCGGCGTGGAGGCCGTGGACGACGAGCGGCCCGGGGCCCGGGTCGTGGGGGTCCACGTGCCCGGCCCCGGGTACGCGGCGGGTCTGGTGCGGGGCGACGTCCTGCTGACGGTCGGGACGACCCGCGTCGACTCGGCCGCCGACCTCGCCCGCGCCGTGGCCCGCGCCGAGCCCGGCAAGGAGGTCAAGCTCACCGTGCGCCACAGGAGCGGCGGCTACCAGCAGCTGACGGCCGTACCGGGCGTCGTCACGTGACCGTGCGGAAGTGGCTCGTGAGCCGGTCGGCGTCGTCCAGCACGTGGTAGGCCAGCCCGACCGGCGCGTCCCGGTCCGCGACCTGGTCGCCCTCCCAGGGCAGCCGCAGCGTCCACGTCACCCCGGGGCCCACCACCAGCGGCCGTCCGGCGAACACGGTGGCGGCGGGCGTGTGGGCATGACCCGTGATCAGCCCGGCGATCCCCGGCCTCCGTGCCAGCAGCGCGGCCAGGCGCCCGGGCCGGCGCAGCCGGTAGGAGTCGGGCAGCGGGTGGTGCAGCGCCGCCGGCGGGTGGTGGAAGGCGAGCAGGGCCGGCATGTCGCCGTCGAGCCCGTCGAGCGACGCCTCGATCCAGCCGTACGTCTCCTCGTCCAGCTCCCCCTCGTCGCTGCCCGGGATGCTGGAGTCGCACATCAGGACCGCGCCGCCGTCGAAGACGTGCATGTCGTTGACGGGGCCGTCGGCGGCGGGACGGCCGAGCAGGGCCTTGCGGTAGGGGGCGCGGCTGTCGTGGTTGCCCGGGCAGGTGAGCACGGGGAACGGCGCGGAGCCGTCGCGCAGTCCCAGGACGCGGGCGGCCTCCTCGTACTCCGACTCCGTGCCGTGGTCCGCGATGTCCCCGGTCACCAGGAGCGCGTCCACCCGCCCCGGCAGCCGCCACAGCCGGTCGCGCACCCGCTCGGCGCGCTCCGTGGCCCGCGGGGTTCCGTCCAGGTGCAGATCACTGATGTGCGCGAGTACGAGCACGATGCCGGCCTCCTCCGGGCGCCCGAACCGCCACACGGCCGCGACGCCCCCGATGTTAATGCCTGCCCGTCATCCAACCATTAGCCGTGAGGGTCGATCAACGCCAATCGGCTCGCGTCGCCCCCGTCCTGAGGGCAGGATGCTGCCCGTGGTCCCTTCACTCTTCCGCCCCGGGAGGCGCGCATGACCGGCAGCAGGCCCGCCGTCCCCTTCACCGCCGACGACTACCGGGCCCGCATGGAGCGCGCCGCGCGTGCGGCCGCCGACGCGGGGCTGGCCGGGCTCCTGGTGGCCCCGGGCCCCGACCTGGTCTGGCTCACCGGTTACGCGCCGACGGCGGACACCGAACGCCTCACCCTGCTCGTCCTCGCCCCCGGTCGCGACCCGGTGCTCGTCGTCCCGACGCTGGAGGCCCCCGACGCCGCGAAGGCGGCCGGCGCGCCCGCTCTGACCCTGCGCGACTGGACCGACGGCAAGGACCCCTACGCGGCCACCGCCGCCCTCCTCGACGGGGCCGGACGGTTCGGCATCAGCGACAACGCCTGGGCCATGCACCTGCTGGCCCTCCAGCGCACCCTGCCCGGTACGTCCTACGCCTCCCTCACCGAGGCGCTGCCGATGCTCCGCGCCGTCAAGGACAGGGCGGAGCTGGAACTGCTGGCGGCGGCGGGCGCGGCCGCGGACGCCGCCTTCGAGGAGATCCGGAAGGTCCGCTTCGGCGGGCGCCGGGAGTCCGAGGTGGCCGCCGACCTCGCCGACCTGCTGCGCCGGTTCGGGCACTCCCAGGTCGATTTCACCATCGTCGCCTCGGGACCCAACGGCGCCAACCCGCACCACGAGGTCGGCGACCGCGTCATCGAGGACGGCGACATGATCGTCCTCGACTTCGGCGGCCTCAAGGACGGCTACGGCTCCGACACCTCCCGCACCGTCCACGTGGGCGGGCCCACGGACGAGGAGCGCCGGGTGCACGACCTGGTCCGCGAGGCGCAGGAGGCCGGTTTCCGTGCGGTGCGGCCGGGCGCCGCCTGCCAGGACGTCGACCGGGCCGCCCGCGCCGTCATCGCCGACGCCGGCTACGGCGAGTACTTCATCCACCGCACCGGGCACGGCATCGGCGTCACCACCCACGAGCCGCCGTACATGATCGAGGGGGAGGAGCAGCCCCTCGTGCCCGGCATGTGCTTCTCCGTGGAGCCGGGCATCTATCTGCCCGGCCGTTTCGGGGTACGCATCGAGGACATCGTCACCGTCACCGAGGACGGTGGCAGGCGGTTCAACGACACCACGCGGGATCTGGTCCTGGTCGAGTGACCGGTGCCGGACGGACCCCGCAGACCCCGGCAGACCCGGAAGACGACGGCGCGACATGACCCAGGCACCGACACCCACCGCGGACACCGTCCGCCGACTGGTCCGCTCCCTGCTGGGCGGGAACACGGAACCCGACGTCCGGCCGGTCACCGAGGGCGGCGAACCCGACACGTGGTGGGTCGGCACCCGCCACGTCCTGCGGCTCGCCCCCGACCGGGAGACCGCGGTACGCAGACGCCGCGAACTGCGCCTGCGCGAACTGGTCCGGCCGTACGTCCCGGCCGCGCTGCCGGCCAGCGTGGCGCACGGCGAGTGGGCGCCGGGCCTCACCTACACGCTGGACGCCAAGGTGGCCGGCGGGTCGGGTGAGGACCACGCCGTCTCCGCCCTGGGCGAGGCGGACCTCGCGGCGCTGCTCACCGGCCTGCGCGAGGTACCCCTGCGGCAGGCCGAGACGCTCGGCGTGCCGAGGGCGGCCCCGCGCGCCCTGGAGACCCTGCGGCAGTCCGCCGAGCGCGCCGCCCGCCGCCTCGCCGCGGCCGACGAGTTCGACACCGCGCGGCCGGAGCGGCTCACCCGGGAGGCGGCGGCCCAGCTCGGCGTCCAGCCGGGCGCGGTCGTCCTCGTGCACCACGGGCTGAGCGGCGACCACCTCGTCGTCAGCGCCGACGGCCGGGTACGCGGCGTCCTCGGCTGGAGCGAGGCGGTCCTCGGCGACCCGGCCGAGGACATCGCCGGCCTCGCCCTGTCCGTCGGCTCACCGGCCGCCGTCCGCGCCGCCACCCTCGCCGGCTACGGAGCCCGGCCCTGCCTGCGCGGCCTGTGGCTGGCCCGTTGCGACGCCGTCGTCCGGCTCGCCCGGGCGCTGGACGACCGCCCCGGCGCGCTGCCCCTGCTCAGAACCCGGCTGCGACGGGCCTGGGAGCCGATCCTCCTGGAACGCGTGACGGAGCTGCGCGACGACGGCCCCGAGGACACCGCCTGACGGCACCGGGCCGCCCGCTCACCCGGCGCTCATTCCTGTACCAGCACCACGCTCGACTCACCCGGCACGCGCAGTATTCCGTTCTCGCCGGGGCCCTCCACCGGCTCCCACGCCGCCAGCACGCGCGCGGGGCGGTTGCCCAGCGGGATCGCCGCCGGTTCGGTGCCCAGGTTCACGGCCACCCGGATGTCGCCGCGCCGGAAGGCCAGCCAGCGCGCCGTGCCGTCGTACGCCACCCGGGTGTCGGCCAGGTCCGGGTCGGTCAGGTCCGGCTGCTCGGCGCGCAGGGCGATCAGCCGCCGGTACCAGTCCAGTACACGCGCGTGCGGCTCGCGCTCCGGCTCCGACCAGTCGAGACAGGAGCGCTCGCGCGTCGCCGGGTCCTGCGGGTCGGGCACGTCCTCCTCGCGCCAGCCGTGCGCGGCGAACTCCCGCCGCCTGCCGCTGCGCACCGCCTCGGCGAGCCGCGGGTCGGTGTGGTCGGTGAAGAACTGCCAGGGCGTGCCCGCCGCCCACTCCTCGCCCATGAACAGCATCGGCGTGAACGGCGCGGTCAGCGTCAGCGTGGCCGCGCAGGCGGCGAGCCCCGGGGACACCAGGGACGCCAGACGGTCTCCCTGGGCGCGGTTGCCGACCTGGTCGTGGGTCTGGCTGTAGCCGGTCAGCCGGTGCGCGGCCGTGCGGGCGCGGTCCAGCGCACGGCCGTGCGAACGGCCCCGGAAGGAGGAGTAGGTGCCGTCGTGGAAGTACCCCCGGGTCAGCGTCTTGGCGAGCGCGGCCAGCGGCTCGCGGGCGAAGTCGGCGTAGTAGCCCTGCGATTCCCCGGTCAGCGCGGCGTGCAGCGCGTGGTGGAAGTCGTCGTTCCACTGCGCGTGCACCCCCAGACCGCCCTCCGCGCGCGGGGTGACGATCCGCGGGTCGTTGAGGTCGGACTCGGCGATCAGGAACAGCGGCCGGTCCAGGTCGGCCGCCAGGCCGTCCACGGCGGTCGACAACTGCTCCAGGAAGTGGCACGCGCGCGTGTCGACCAGGGCGTGCACCGCGTCCAGGCGCAGCCCGTCGATCCGGTAGTCCCGCAGCCACGCCAGCGCGCTGTCCACCAGATACGCCCGCACCTCGTCGGAGCCGGGCGCGTCCAGGTTCACGGCGGCACCCCAGGGCGTGTGGTGGGTGTCGGTGAAGTACGGGCCGAAGGCGGGCAGGTAGTTGCCGGACGGGCCCAGGTGGTTGTGCACCACGTCCAGCACCACGCCGAGCCCGAGCTCGTGGGCCCGGTCGACGAACCGTTTCAGCGCCTCGGGCCCGCCGTACGGTTCGTGCACCGCCCACGGCGAGACCCCCTCGTACCCCCAGCCGTGCCGTCCGGGGAAGGGGCACAGGGGCATCAACTCGACGTGCGTGACGCCCAGTCGCACCAGGTGCTCGAGCCGTTCGGCGGCGGCGTCGAGGGTGCCCTCGGGGGTGTACGTCCCCACGTGCAGCTCGTACAGGACGCCGCCCGGCAGCGGACGCCCGGCCCAGTTGGCCCGCCACGCGTACCGGCCGTGGTCGACGACCGCGCTCAGCCCGTCGGGGCCGTCCGGCTGACGGCGCGAGCGCGGGTCCGGCAGCACCGGCCCGCCGTCCACCGCGAAGCCGTACCGCGAGCCGTCCTGCGCCTGAGCCTCACCGCACCACCACCCCGGCCGCTCCGGATCGCGCTCCAGCGCGCGTGTGGTGCCGTCGCACTGCAACGTCACCCGGCCGGCCTGCGGTGCCCACACCTCGAACTGCACGGACGGTTCCCCTTCGTCTGCGGCCCTGACCCGTCCATGGTCCTCCACCGTGGATCATTCCGCTGGGGATTCCTCCCGCGGCGGGTGTCGCGCCGCGGTACCCGGCCCCGCCGTCCGTTCACCGGAGGCACGGGACCGGGCACCTGGGCCGGCGTCAGGCCGGCCGGAGCAGCGGGGTGCCGATGCCCAGGACGGTGCGGAGGGCGGGGATGTCCACCCAGGTGAGGCCGAGGGTGCGCACGGCGAACCGGAGGGTGACGTGGTCGGCGCCGTCGGCCGCCTCGCGCAGGACCTTCCTGGCCGTGTCCCCGTCGAGGGAAGCGGCCCCCGCGACGGGCGGGTGCCGGTCCCGGCGGGACGGCGCGGTGGGCTCGCTCGCCAGCCCGTGGATCCCGGTGAGCCGGTGGGAGACGGCCGCCGCCGCCCGCAGGGTCGCCGGGCGTTCCTCGACGAGGGCCCGCGCGACCGGGTTGTGGTCGAGGGCCCGCGCGAGCGGCAGCGGGTACAGCCCCGGGGAGGCGTCGGTGAGCCGGACGGTGCCCTCGCGGACGGTGCGGACCGTGCCGCGGGCGCCCTGGAGGGACGCCGCCCACAGCGCGGAGGCCTCGGAAGGATGCCAGGCCAGTGCCCGGGAGGCGGCCGCCGCCGCGTCCCGGTCGGGGACGAGGGGTTCGCTTCCGGTGAGGCGTTCGAGGAGGGTCCGCTCCTCGATCTCGCCGTCGAGGCCGGGCCCCGCGACGTGGACGGTGGTGGGAATGCCGGTGAGGTGGCAGGCGGCGAGGGTGAGGGCATCCGTGAACGGGCTGCACAGGCCGGGCTCGTCGCCGTGGGTCAGGATGTCGCCGCCGATGTCCACGACGCGGATCCGGCCGCCCGCTGCCGCCGCCATGGCACCCAGCTGCCGCGCCAGGGCGGAGAGCCCCGCCGCCGGGTCGAGCAGCAGCAGCCGGGCGGGCAGGTCGCGGGCGAGCCCGGGCAGGGTGGATCCGGCCGG
Source organism: Streptomyces sp. KPB2 (assembly GCF_003950055.1). NCBI lineage: Bacteria > Bacillati > Actinomycetota > Actinomycetes > Kitasatosporales > Streptomycetaceae > Streptomyces > Streptomyces sp. KPB2. The sequence continues at coordinate 1,775,116 of NZ_CP034353.1, read as the reverse complement.
CGGACGTACGCGCGTGGCCGCGGTGAAGGCCGCGAAGCCGTCCCCGGCGCCCGCTCGGTGGACGAGCCCCTCGAAGTCCCCGCCCCCGAGAGCGGCGGCGGTGGGATCGACCTCGGGGCGCTCCCACGCGTAGGTGGCGACCAGCGGCGGACCGGACGCGTCGCCGCCGAGGGCGCGGGCCGCGATCAGGGTCCCCACGGGATCACCTCCGCCGCCCGCCGCGACGTACAGGTCGCTCACGTGGCGCCCTCGCGCAGGTCGACACCGGTGATCCGGACCGGCGCCGCCCCCATGTTCCGGCGGGCGCGCCCGTTCGCCGCGTGGAGCCTCTCGTAGTACTCGCGGTCGAGGTCCTTGACCGGGCCGGAGTAGAACATCCACGACAGGATGTCGCGGTACTTGAAGCCCTTGGGCGTCAGCTGGACCCGGTCGCCGAGGCGGTGCACGAGCCCGTTGGACTCCGCGGCGTCCAGGACGGGCTCGAACTCGGCGGCATGCCGCTGGTAGCCGAAGCGCTCCAGTTCCGACAGGTCGAGGTCGAACGTGTCGAGGACGAGCCGCTTGCGGAGGTTCTCCTCGGCGGTCAGTTCGAAGCCCGTGACGGGGGTCAGCTCGTGGTCGCGGGCCTTCCTGATGTAGTCGGCGACCTCGGCCGTCGAGGGCTTCACACTGCCGCACATGTAGTCGAGCACGCTGGTGTAGGAACGGGCGCCGACGCCCAGGCCGAGCAGCGGGACGCCGTGGAAGGTGAGCACCTTCTGCGCGTAGCCGCCCCGGCCGGGCTTCTTGTAGCGGACGGAGCCCTCCTGGACGTACCCGTGCTCCAGGAACACCTGGCGGGCGTAGTCGTAGCGCTCGTACAACTCGGGCTGCCACATGTACTGGTAGGCGCCGGTCTTGGAGAACCAGGCGTCCGGCCGCACGGTGAGGAAGTAGGTGCTGACGGTGGTGGGCCGGAGCGCGGCCAGTTCGTCCACGCTCTGGCGCCAGGTCTCGGGGGTCTGCCCGGCGAAGCCCATGATCAGGTCGGTGGACAGGTCCGGCAGGCCGAGTTCGTGCGCGGTGTGGACGGCGCGCCGGATGACGTCCTCGTCCTCGCCGCCGCGGCCCGCCTCGCGGATCTCGCGCGGCACGAGGGACTGGATGCCGACGTTGGCCCGGGTCAGGCCCATGTCGATGAGGGCCTTGAACTCGTCGGGTGCGTCGGCGATCGAGGACGGGGTCGCTTCGACGGCCACCTCCTCGGCCGTGGAGCGCCAGTTCGGGTAGACCTCGCCGAGGGTGGTGAAGATCTGCTCGAAGTGGCGGGGCCGTAGCAGCGCGGGAGTGCCGCCCCCGATGTAGACGGTGCGCAACCGCCGGGCCCGGATGATCTCCGCGTGATCACGGATCTGGGTGCACAGGGCCTCGGTGTAGGCGTCGTAGACGTCCTCGTCGGTGCTGATGACGGTGTACAGGTTGCAGAACCCGCATTTGCGGTCGCAGAAGGGTACGTGGAGATAGAGATTGAGTTCCGGGACCTGGTGGTTGGCCAGGTCCGCCGCCCACACGCCGGGGACGGTCCACCTGCCCTCGGGAAGGGGGCGGTACGCGGAGCGGGGCGGGTAGGAGTACTGGTAGGGCGGGATCACTCCCTGGTCGATGTGGTCGGCGAGTTGGCGGTGCAGACTGCTGGTCACCTGTTGCCTTTCCCGGGTGGAGGAGTGTGGTTCCTGCCGCCCGGCGATCCGACCACGGGGCGCGTGCCCGGTTCCATCAGGTGGGCGCACCAAATACCCCGGCCCTACTTGCCAGTTCCTTGGCACTTGCTCCAAAAGCCCACGTCGGAAAGCCAGTTGGTTTCGTCCATCGGGCCCATAGCCGCTGTGGCCGCCCCGCCGCTTTGCTGGTGGAATGACATTCTCGACGGGCCCGCGCGGGCCGGGCGTGCTGGTGATCGAGCCGATGGGGAACGCGGGACGCTTCCTCGTCGAGGCGGCCGACCGGCTGGGGGTGCGGTTGTACGCGGCCACCCACAAGGACGTCCACGACGGCTACCCGGACTGGTTGCGTACCGCCCTGGCCGGGGTGTGCGCGACGGACCTGACGGACGTCCCGAGGGCCCTGGGGGACATGGCGGCCTTCTGCCGGGAGCATGCCGTCGCGGGGATCGCGGCCTGCTTCGAGTTGTTCACTCCGCTCGCCGCGCTCCTCGCCCGGCGGGTCGGCCTGCCCGGCAACGACCCCCGGCTCGCGCACGCGGCCCGGAACAAGATCCGCATGGGGGAGGCGTTCGCCGCCGACGCGATCCCCGCCCCCCGCTGGGCGGTCGTGCACGACGCGGCCGAAGCCCACCGGGTGGCGCGGGAACGGCGGGACGGTCTCGGATGGCCGCTGGTGGTGAAGCCCGCGGAGCAGGGCGGCTCCTGGGGCGTGTCCGTGGTCGACGGCCCGGACCGGCTCGGCGACGCCGTCGACGCGGCCCGGCGGTACACCCGCGCCCTGCCCCACGGCCTGGAACTCGACCCGAGGGTGCTGCTGCAGGAGTACGTCGCGGGGGAGGAGTACTCCTGCGACACGGTGGTCGCGTCCGGGGTGGCCTACCCGCTGCCGGTCGTCAGGAAGGACACCACCGGGGGCCGGTACCGCGTCGAGACCGGACACACCTGCCCCTCCGGCCTGCCCGCGCCGGTGGCCGCGCAGGTGCGGCACACGGCGGCTCGGGCGGCGCTCGCCGTCGGCGTGCGCAACGGGATCGCGCACACGGAGGTGAAGATCCCCCCGGGCACCGGGACGCCGTACGTCATCGAGACCGGCGCCCGGCTTCCGGGCGACAACCTGTGCGAGGTCGTCGAGGCCGCGACGGGCGTGAGCGAGGCCGTGGCCCATCTCCGGGCCGTGCTCGGCCTCGTCCCCGACACCGTCCCCCGGCGTGCGGACGCGGCGGCGATCAGGTTCCTGCTGCCCGAACACGGCGGGGTGCTGCGGCGGGTGGACATCCCCGACCTGCCCGGCACCCACAGCGAGGTGCATCTCCGGCCCGGGGACGCGGTGCCCGAGCCGGCCGACTCGACGTGCCGGATCGGGCACGTGGTGGCCCGGGCGGAGACCCCGGACCGGGCCGGCGCGCTGGCCGACCGGGTGGTCGCCCGGTCCCGAGTGGAAGTGGGCTGACACGGATGCGGAAGATCGCGTTCATGCGTTCCGCGCACATCCGGCGGGCCGACCCCTACATCCAGCGCGCCGTGCGCGAACTCGCGGCCGAGGGGATCGAGGCCGGGCTGTTCCACACCGGCGGCCCCGCGGCCGACGACGACTTCCCCGGCCACCGGGAACGACTCGGCCGGGAGGTGACGCCGAGGGAGCTGGCGGACGCGGTCGCCGCCTGGGGGGCGGACGCCGCGGTGTCGATCTCGCTGCCGTGCGAGAACGCCGTCCGCGACGCCGCGGCCAAGGCGTTCCTGGACGCGGCCGGCATCCCGACGGTCATGACCCCGCTCGCGGCCACCCTGCTGCTGGTGGACAAGTGGGAGACCAAACGGCTCTGCGCACGGGCGGGGCTGCACGTGCCCGACGGGTTCCGCGTCGACTCCGACCTCCTCGGGGGACGGGGGCTCCCCGTGCCCGGCTACCGCGACGCGCTGCGCGTGCAGGCCGGACGCATCGGCTACCCGCTGATGTCGAAGCCTGTCTGGGACTCGACCAGCATGGGCATCCGCACCCTGCGCTCACCCGCCGACCTCGACACCCACCTCGCCCCGGACCCGGACAGGGTGTCCACGGTGGTGGAACAGGTGATCGAGGGCGATCTGTGCAGCGTGGACATCGTGGGCCGCCCCGGCTCCTACCGGGTCCTGCCCCTGTGCTGGACCGGACGCGCCGGGGCTAAACCGGTGTTCACCTTCGCGGACCTGCGGTGGTGCGGTCCCCGCGAGACGCCGGACGCCGCGTTCGCCGAAGTCGCCCGCACCCTGGTCGGTCTCTGCGGGGACCTCGGCGTCCACGGGTCGGTCAACGTCGACATGATCTGGACCGGTGACCGGTTCGTCGTCCTGGAGGTCAACCCGCGCATCGGCGGCGCCACCACCCTGTCGTGCGCCGCGTCCGGCACCAACACCTTCACCTCCCTCGCCCGCATGGCCCGCGGCCTTCCCGTCCCCGGTGGCACGGCACCGCGGACCGGCTGGGCGATCGAGTTCCTGGCCGCCGACGGTACCCCGCCCGGGGCACTGGCCGAACTCCGGCGGCGCGTGCCGGTGGTGACCGCGCACGAGCTGGTCATCGACGGCGCCTCCCACGGCGACATCGTCGTGTTCCGCCTCGCCGAGGGCGACGAGGAGCCGACCGTCGAGGCCCTGGCGGAGCTGCACGAGACGTCCGGATTCCCCGCGGCCGGTGTCATGGCCAAGATCGGCTCCCTGCTGGACGTGCGCCGGTGACCGCGCCCGCGGACGCCCGCCGCCCCCGTACCGCGCGGCGCCTCGGCCTGCCCGAGCTGCGCGGCCAGGGCCTGTTCGTCACCGGCAACCTGATCGACTCCGTCGGCAACGGCATGCTGCTGCCCCTGGGACTCCTCTACTGCACCGAGGTCCTGAACCTGCCCCTGGCCCGGGTGGGCGTGGCCATGACGGCCGGTCAGGCGCTGGCCCTGCCCGTCACGTTCCTCGCCGGACGCCTCATGGACCGTGTCGGACCGGGGCGCGTCGTCGTGTGGGCGAACATCCTCTCCGCCGCCGGGTTCGCCCTGTTCCTGTGCGCCCGCCAGCCGTGGCACATTGCCTGCGTCCACCTGCTCGTACAGGCCGGCATCAACATGTACTTCACCGCGCAGCGCACCCTGATCATCCACGTCGCCCCGGCCGAGCATCGCGCCTGGTTCGCGTTCACCGGCTCGCTGCGCAACATCGGGCTCGCCGCCGGAGCCGGCGCGGCGGCCGGAGCGCTGAGCCTGTTCGGCACCGGATCGCTGCGCTGGCTGATCGCCGTGGACGCCGCGACCTACCTGCTGGCGGCCGCCTGTTTCGCCACCCTCACCCTCACCCCGCCGAAACCGGACGGCGCACCGCCGGACGACCCCGTGACCAGGTCGGGCCACACCCGCCGCTACCTCGTGCTCGTGGCCGTCAACATCCCCTACGTCCTCGCCCAGGCCCTCCTCTCCGTGCTCGTCGCCGTCTACACCACCCGCGCCCTGGACCTCCCCGCCTCGGCCGCCAGCCTGCTGTTCGCCGTCAACACCCTCATCGTCTCCGCGTGCTCGACCGTCGTCACCGCGCACCTGGCCCCCAAGGTGCCCCGGCGCGCCGTGTCCACCGGCTACCTGATCATGACGGCGGGCATGGGGGCGTTCGCGCTGCCCGCCCTCCCCGGCGCCACCGCCGCCGCCTGGGCGGCCCTGGTCGCCGCGATCGTCCTCTTCAGCGTGGCGGAGATCCTGCTCGGCCCCGCGCTGAGCGAACTGTCGGTGACCCTCACGCCCCAGGCGGCCGGCGGCTTCACCCAGGGCCTCTACCAGTTCTCCTGGGCCGTCGGCATGGTCGCCGCCCCCGCCCTGTTCACCCTGCTGCTGGAGACCGACCCTCTCCTGCCGTGGGGCTTCGAGGCCGCCGCCTGCCTGATCGCCCTGTTCGCCGCCCCGGCCCTCACCACCGCCGACCGCCCCGGCCGAAGGAGCCCCAGTTGATCACGAGCGTCGTCGACTCCCTCCACGACCTGCCCGCCGCGGAGTGGGAGCACCTCGCCCGGCCGGCCGGGCTCTACCTCTCCCACCGGTGGCTGGTCGGTGAGGAGTCGGACGCCACCGCCACCGCCGCGTACGCCCTCGTACGGGACCGCGGCGGCACCCTGCTCGCCGCCGCACCCCTCTATCTGGTGCGGGACGAGCCGAACGACCGCTACCGGCCCGAGACCGTACTGCCCCCTCACCTGCGGCCCCGCGTGATCGCCGGCGCCCGTCGCGGCTACCACAACACCCCGCTCACCCGTCCCGGACTCGCCCCCGCGGACCGCGACGCCTGCCTCGTCCTCCTCCGGGACACCGCACGCCGCTTCGCGGCCGGCCACGGCACCACCCACTGGTGGCCCTACCTCACCGCCCGGGCCGCGACCCGACTCGCGCCGCTCTACCCCGGCCCGCCCCTCCACCTGGAGGACGACGCCCTCATCCCCCTGCCCGGCACGGACTTCGACGACTACGTCGCCGCACTGCCCGCACGGCGCCGGGCCGGCGTCCGCCGCGAACGACGCGACTTCGCCGCCGCCCTCCCCGTACGCCGGCACCTGCTCGCGGACTGCTTCGAGGAGGCGGGAGCGCTCCTCGCCGGACACCAGCAGGGCCACGGACACGACCGTGACGGCGTCGACGCGATGACCACCCTGCTCGAACGCCAGGCCGCGACCATGGGCACCGAGGCCCGGGTGGTCGCCGCCCACGAGCGGGACCGCATGATCGCCTTCTGCCTCTACTACCACTACGGAGCCACCACATGGATCCGCGCGGTCGCCCACGACCGCGAACACCCCGCGCCCCACCTCTACTTCAACCTCATGTACTACCTCCCCATCGAGGACGCCTACGCCCACGGCACCACGGCCCTGCACGCGGGCATGACCACGATCGAGGCCAAGCGGCGCCGCGGCGCCCGCGTGTCCGCGCTGTACGCCGTGGCCGACGAGCCGTCGTCTGGACACCCCGGCCCCCGCTGACCGACAATCAGCTGCGTGACGTCGTCCTTCGAGTTCCACACGTACCCCGCGCGGCTGTCCGACGCGGAGCGCGACAAGGCGCTGAGCGTGCTGCGGGACGGCGTCGCCATGGGGCGCCTGTCGCACGACACCTTCGTCCGCCGGATGGAACTGGCGCTCGCCGCCCGCCGCGTGGAGGAGCTGGCCGTGCTCACCGCCGACCTGCGCACCGAGAGCCGGCTGTCGCGGATGGTGTTCGGCACCGTGGAGGCGGTGTCCGGTTTCGGCGTACGGCTCGGCCGGGCGTGGCGGGCCGAGCGGCTGCCCAAGCTGCTGCTGCCCCACCCCGGCGCCGGCCATCCGCTGCGCATAGGGCGCGACCCGGCGAGCGGGCTGCGGCTGAGCCACGAGACGGTCTCCCGGGTGCACGCGGAGCTGAGCCGCCAGGGCGGCATGTGGGTCCTGCGCGACCTGGGCTCCACCAACGGCACCACGGTCAACGGGCGGCGGGTCATCGGCGCGGCCGTCGTCCGCGAGGGCGACCAGATCGGCTTCGGCCGCATGGCCTTCCGCCTGGCCGCGAACTGACCGGGCCCGAATCCTCTTTGCTTTTCGCGGTGTTGACGTACCCTCCAACTCGTGACTGACTGTGCGTACACCGCGCACACCAGGTGAACCGACGGCCCGCTTCGTGGAGGTGTGCCCTGCCGCCCCTCCTGCGCTACCCGACCGTGGACGAGCTGGGGGCCCGGGCCGCCGCAATCGTCGCCCGGCATCCCCGGCACGCCCGGCTGCGCCGCGTCGGCACCTCCCGCGCGGGCCATCCGCTGCTGCTGCTCTCCGTCGGCCACGGCAGCCGTCAGGTCCTCGTCGTCGCCGGACCGCACGCCAACGAACCCGTGGGCGGCGCCACCGCCCTGCGGCTGGCCGAGCGGGCCGTGGCCGACCCCCGGCTCGCCGACGGCGCGGACGCCACCTGGAACCTGCTGCTGTGCGCCGACCCCGACGGGCTGCGCCGCAACGAGGGCTGGCTGACCGGCCCCTACACCCTGGGCCGCTACGCCCGGAACTTCTTCCGGCCCGGCTTCCTGGAACAGCCCGAGTGGCTGCCCGACGGCCCGGACCGCGCAACGCTCCCCGAGACCCGCACCCTGCTCGACCTCCAGGCGGAGCTGCGGCCCTTCCTGCAGTGCTCCCTGCACGGTGTGGACGTCGGCGGCGGATTCGTCGAGCTGACCCACGACCTGCCGGGCCTCTCCCAGCGCATCTCCCACATCGCCGCCCGGCTCGCCGTACCCCGCGAGCTCGGCGCCTACGACACCCTGTACTGGCCCGACCTCGGACCCGCCGTCTACCGCATCCCCCCGCCCCGCCGCGGCGACTTCACCGCCGCCATCACCGAGGCCGCCGTCGACTCGACCTGGTGCCACCCGGGCCGCTACGGCACCGTCACCGCGGTCGTCGAGGCACCCATGTGGGGCGTGGCGGCCGTGGCGGACGGCTCGCCCCCGGCCGACCGCGACACCGTGCTGCGCACCGTGAGCCGCACCCTGCGCCAGGACACCCGGCGTCTGCACCGCGTCCTGGCCCGCCTCAGGCCCCACCTCGCCACCGTGCCGGAGGCGGCGCACCTGCTCGCACCGGTCGACGACTACCTGCTGGTCTGCCCCCGGCTCGCCGACGCCTGGGACCCGGACACCGACGACGGAACGGGCCGTTCACTGCCGCCGATGAACACGTCCCACCTCGTCGCCCTGCGGCTGGCCGGACGGCGCCTGTCCCTGCGGACCGCGGGACTGCTGCACCAGCTGGTCACCCGTACCGGCGGCGATCCGGCGGGCGTGCTGCCCGAACTGGACCGGCTCGTCGACGAGGGCTGCGCCGACTACCGCGACGGCTGCGCCGCGCACTGGATACCGGTCGGGCGCCAGGTGGAGTACCAGACCCGGGTCGTACTCGCCGCGTTCGAACTGGCCGGGCGGCGTCCCGGCGCGGGCTCCCGCGCGGCCGGTCCCGGCCGGGGGACCGAGGCCACGGTGCCCATGCACCGGGACTGACACGGTCCACCCGGACGCGCGGGCCCGCGTTCTCGCGGCCCCCACTCAGCCGCCGCCCCTCACACCTCGGCCGCCCCGCTACGCCTCCGGCGCGTCGACCCGCTCCAGCAGCGCCACCGGCATGTCCGCGAAGAGGTCCGCCACGCGCGCGTGCCCCGCGAATTCCCGCTCCGGCGCCAGCGCGTCTGCCCACCGGCCGGGCGGCAGCGGCAGCGTCGTGCCGCGCCAGCCCCCCGCCTCCGCCAGCCGCAGCGACAGCCGGGTCACCGCCGTCACGGCCCGGCCGGAGCGGGCGAACGCCACGCAGTGCGCCGCCGCCGGGCCCTCGGCGGGCAGCGGTTCGTACGTCGCCGCGTCACCGAACGTGCCCGGCCGCCGTGCCCGCAGCGCCAGCGCCGCCCGGGTCACCGCCGCCTTCTCCCCCCTCTCGCCGATGCCCACGCCCGCGCCGCCGGCCCCGGCGGAGGGGAAGTCCACCGGGCGGCGGTTGTCCGGGTCCACCAGTGCCCGGTACTCGTGCTCGGTGCCCTGGTAGAGGTCCGGCACGCCCGGCATTGTCAGATGGACCAGGGCCGCACCGAGGACGTTGGCCCTCACGTGCGGTTCGAGCGCCTTGCGCAGGGCGGCGATCCGTTCCCCCGGCGCGCCGCACGGCCCCGAGGCCACGAACCGGGCCACCGACTCCTCGTACGCGGGGTCCTGCTCCGTCCAGCTGGTGTGCAGGCCCGCCTCGCGCACGTGCTTGAGCAGCGCTTCCTGCACCCGCTCCTCGTCCGCCGGCCCCAGACCGAACACCGTCTGCCAGGCCGCCCAGGCCACCTGTCCGTCCGGCGGTTCCCCGCCCGTCCGGGCGAGTTCCGCAGCCTGAGCCAGGACGTCCGCCCACCGCTCGGGGCACTGGGTGAGCACCGCCAGCGCGGCGCGCACGTCGGCGCTGCGCTTGGTGTCGTGTGTCGAGACCACCGTGCCCGTCGCGGGCCAGTCGCGCTGCACGCGCGCGCAGTAGGCGTGGAACTCCTCGGCCGACACGGCCGGTCTGCCGGGGTCGCCGCCCACCTCGGTCGCCGACAGCAGCGGCAGGTAGCGGTAGAAGGCCGTGTCCTCGACCGACTTCGCGCGCAGCGCCGACGCGGTCTGCGCGAACCGCGTCCGGAACTCCACGTGCTCGGGACCGTCCCCGTACCGCCCCAGCACCAGATTCCGTACGACGTCCACCGCGCCGGCCTCCTCGGGCACCGCGAAGACGCGCCGTGCCTCGGCCGCCGCCTCCTCGGTGACGACAGCCGCCGCGTCCACCGACGTGTAGGGCCGGTACACCTTCATGCGCACCAGCAGCTCCCGCAGCGCCGTACGCAGTGCCCAGGGCGCCCGGTCGCGCAGCGCGAGGTCGGGGGCCGTGGCGCACAGGCGGTGCGCGACCCGGGTCAGCCGGTCCAGCTCGGTGGCCAGCTCGTGTGCGAGCACCTCGTACGCCGCGCGCCGCACCGTCGCCGCCCAGTCCCCGCCCCGGTCCGCCTCGGGGCCGGAGAACCGGCGGTACGCGTCCAGCAGTTGCATGGACCCGGCCGGGTCCGCGAACAGCCCGTCGACGTGCCGCAGGGCGTCGTACCCCGTGGTGCCGGCGACCGGCCAGGCCGCGGGCAGCCGCTCCCCGTCCGCGAGGATCTTCTCCACCACCGTCCACCGGCCGCCACTGGCCTCGTGCAGCCGCTCCAGGTAGCCGTCGGGGTCGGCCAGGCCGTCGGGGTGGTCGACGCGCAGGCCGTCGACCACGCCCTCGCGCAGCAGCCGCAGGATCGTCGCGTGGGTGGCCTCGAACACCTCCGGGTCCTCCACGCGGACGCCGATCAGCTCCGAGATGCTGAAGAAGCGCCGGTAGTTCAGCTCGGTGCGGGCCAGCCGCCACCACACCGGGCGGTACCACTGCGCGTCCAGGAGCCGCGGCAGCGGCAGGTCCGCGGTGCCGTCCCGCAGCGGGAAGGCGTGTTCGTGGTAGCGCAGCACGTCGCCGTCGACCCGGAGGTCGCCCAGCACCTCGCCGACCGGGCCGCCCAGCACCGGCAGCAGCAGCCGGCCGCCCTGCGCCCGCCAGTCGATGTCGAACCACCGCGTGTACGGCGACTCGGGTCCCTCGCGCAGCACCTCCCACAGGGCGCGGTTGTGGCGCGGCGACATCGCCATGTGGTTGGGCACGATGTCCACCACCAGGCCCAGACCGTGCTCCCGCGCGGTGCGCGACAGCGCCCGCAGCCCCTCCTCGCCGCCCAGTTCGGCGCGCACGCGCGCGTGGTCGACGACGTCGTAGCCGTGCGGCGAGCCCGGGACCGCCTCCAGGACGGGGGACAGGTGCAGGTGCGACACGCCGAGCGAGGCCAGGTACGGCACGGCCGCCGCCGCGGCCCCGAAGGGGAAGTCCGGCTGGAGCTGGAGCCGGTAGGTGGCCGAGGGGACGCGGGCGGGGGTAGGGGTCGCGGAGGCGGGGGAGGCCGGGGACGGCACCGGGTCGGGTCGCTCAGGTGTCATGGAAAGCTGTGTACCCGCCCCGCCGCCTTTCCTGTCACCGGCCCCCTGCACGGGTGCAGGGGGCCGGCCCCGTCCCGGGCCCTACACGGGCCGCTGGAGCACCGTCAGACTCCGGTCCAGCAGGGTCAGCCGGTCCCCGGCCTGCACCTTCGGGCCCGTGCCCGCGGGCACCCCCTCCGTCAGCGCGGTGTCGACGACCACCTCCCACTGCCGGCCGTGGTCGACCGGCACCACGAAGTCGAGCGGCTTCGGCGAGGCGTTGAACATCAGCAGGAACGAATCGTCGGCGATGCGCTCCCCGCGGGTGCCGGGCTCGGAGATCGCGTTGCCGTTCAGGAAGACCGTGAGCGCCGAGGCCCGCGCCGAGTTCCAGTCCCGCTGGGTCATCTCCGCGCCCTCCGGGGTGAACCAGGCGATGTCCGAGAGCTCGTCGTGGGTGCCCTGCACGGGGCGCCCGTGGAAGAAGCGGCGCCTGCGGAAGACCGGGTGGTCCTTGCGCAGCCACACCATCGCACGGGTGAACCGCAGCAGGTCGGGGTCCTCGTCGGGCCACGCCACCCAGGCCAGCTCGTTGTCCTGGCAGTAGGCGTTGTTGTTGCCCCGCTGGGTGCGGGCGAACTCGTCGCCGTGGCTGATCATCGGGACGCCCTGGGAGAGCAGCAGGGTGGCCATGAAGTTGCGCATCTGCCGCGCCCGCAGCTCCAGCACCGCCGGGTCGTCCGTGTCGCCCTCGACGCCGCAGTTCCAGGAGCGGTTGTGGCTCTCGCCGTCCCGGTTGTCCTCGCCGTTGGCGTGGTTGTGCTTGTCGTTGTAGGCCACCATGTCGTGCAGGGTGAAGCCGTCGTGGCAGGTCACGAAGTTGATCGAGGCCAGCGGGCGGCGCCCGTCGTCCTGGTAGAGGTCGGACGACCCGGTCAGCCGGGAGGCGAACTCCGCCAGTGTGCGCGGCTCGCCCCGCCACAGGTCCCGCACCGTGTCCCGGTACTTGCCGTTCCACTCGGTCCACAGCGGCGGGAAGTTGCCCACCTGGTAGCCGCCCTCGCCCACGTCCCAGGGCTCGGCGATCAGCTTCACCTGGGAGACCACGGGGTCCTGCTGTACCAGGTCGAAGAACGACGACAGCCGGTCCACCTCGTGGAACTGCCGGGCCAGGGTCGCCGCCAGGTCGAAGCGGAACCCGTCCACGTGCATCTCGGTGACCCAGTACCGCAGCGAGTCCATGATCATCTGAAGGACGTGCGGGGACCGCATGAGCAGCGAGTTCCCGGTCCCCGTGGTGTCCGTGTAGTAGCGGGGGTCGTCGGCCAGCCGGTAGTACGAGGGGTTGTCCAGGCCCTTGAAGGACAGCGTCGGGCCCAGGTGGTTGCCCTCGGCGGTGTGGTTGTAGACAACGTCCAGGATCACCTCGATCCCGGCCTCGTGCAGCGCCTTGACCGCCGACTTGAACTCCAGCACCTGCTGGCCGCGGTCGCCCCAGGAGGCGTAGGCGTTGTGCGGGGCGAAGAAGCCGACCGTGTTGTAGCCCCAGTAGTTGTTCAGACCCATGTCCACCAGGCGGTGGTCGTTGACGAACTGATGGACCGGCATCAGCTCCAGCGCGGTCACCCCCAGCCCGGTGAGGTGCTCGATGAGCGCCGGGTGCGCGAGGGCCGCGTAGGTGCCGCGCAGCTCCTCCGGCAGGCCCGGGTGGCGCATCGTCAGGCCCTTCACATGGGCCTCGTAGATCACCGTGTGGTGGTACTCCGTCCGGGGGCGCCGGTCGTCGCCCCAGTCGAAGTACGGGTTGACCACGACCGACGTCATCGTGTGCGGGGCCGAGTCGAGGTCGTTGCGCCGTTCGGGTTGGCCGAAGTGGTAGCCGTACACCTCCTCCCCCCACTGGACCGCCCCGCTGATCGCACGCGCGTACGGATCGAGGAGCAGCTTGGCGCTGTTGCAGCGCAGCCCGCGCTCCGGGGCGTACGGGCCGTGCACGCGGTACCCGTACCGCTGTCCCGGCATCACGCCCGGCACGTACGCGTGCCGGACGAACGCGTCGCTCTCCCGCAGCTCGATCGCCGTCTCCGAGCCGTCGTCGTGCAGCAGACACAGCTCTACTCGGTCGGCGGCCTCCGTGAAGACCGCGAAGTTGGTGCCGGCGCCGTCGTACGTGGCACCCAGTGGATACGCCTCTCCAGGCCAGACCTGCATGAACACGACTCTTTCAGGTGTGGGGCGCCGGTGCGGACGCCTTGGCTCCGAGTCCCCCGGAAGTCTCCCCGAAAGTGAGGCGACCACCTAGCACGTACGTCCTCCTACCCATCCTCCGGCGTTCTGCTCCGGCCGGGCCCCGGACAGGCACCCGGCCTCCTGCGTCGTACCCCTCCCACGTCACCGCTATGAATCCGCTCACTCCCCGGTGTGAGTGCCGGCGGAACACGCCCGTGGATCAAGGAGGTTGGTGAAAACCGGCCCGTGCATCGGGCTGCACCTCGGACCGTCGGCGGAGTACCCTTCCTTGATCGTTGGGACGGGGTGTCCCCGGCAGTGTCCGGGGGAGCGGAAGGCGGTACTCGGGTGGGCTCGGGAGGGCTGGAGCTGCCTCCTGGTGACGAGGGTCATCAGGGGAACTCCACGGACGTCCCGCCCGGTGCGGTGTCCCTGGCGCGGCCGATGAACGCGGGCGCGATCGGTCCGGAGCTGGACTGGGACTCCGACGCCTGGCACGAGGTGCGCACCCGCGCGCAGCGGGCGGGCCGGGCCTACATCTGGCTGAACCTCGTCGAGCAGCGGCTGCGCGCGGTGGTGGCCGCCGTCCTGCGGCCGGTCTACGAACCGGTCCACGGCGACGACTGGGTGGTCGCCGCCGCCGGACCCGCCGGACAGGAGTGGGTGCAGCGCGCGGTCGCGGTCCGCGAGGTCAGCCGCCGCAAGGGCTACCTGCTCGACCCGGCCGACGACAACGTCCTCAGCTTCCTCACCCTGCCCCAGCTGCGCGAGCTGATGGTGCAGCACTGGCCCTGCTTCGAGCCCTACGTGGACGAGCGCCGCGACGTCGAGCTGGCCCTGGACGAGCTGGAGGTCACCCGCAACGTCGTCTCCCGCAACCGGGCGCTGTCCGAGGCGGTCCTGAACCAGGCCGAACGGGCCTCGGCGCGGCTGCTCGAGGTCCTGGGCGCGGGCAGCGACGTGCCGTCCGCGCGCCGGCTCCCGGTGGACGCGGTGGAGGATCTGGTCGGGGACCGTTACGCCGACGTGGTCGCCGTGCACTCGGACCGGGTGCGGCTGCTGCGCCAGTTCCCCGCCGAGGACCTGTTCGGCAGCGCCCGCCGGGTGGACGCCCTCGGCATCGGCCTCAATCTGCTCGTGCAGAACTTCTCCGGCCGCCGCCTGCTGCGGATGGCCGAGGCCGGCGGCCGGGTGCGGCTGCTCTTCCTGAACCCGGCCTCCAGCGCGATCAAGCGCCGCGAGCGGGAACTGGGCATCAAGCGGGGCGAGCTGAGCCGCGCGGTGGAGATGAACATCCTGCACATGCGCCGGGTGCGCGCCCGGCTGCGGGACCCGGGCGCCTTCGAGATCCAGGTCTTCGACGAGACGCCTCGCTTCACCGCCTACCTCGTCGACGGGGACGGCGCCGACGGCATCGCGGTCGTGCAGTCCTATCTGCGCCGCACGCGCGGGATGGAGGCGCCGGTGCTCGTCCTGCGCAACGGGCGCAACGGCGCAAAGGTGGTGAAGTCGGACCGGCTCGACGAAGGCGGACTCTTCCCCACCTACCGTGAGGAGTTCGAGCTGATGTGGGCGGATTCGCGGCCGGTGTCCTGAACGTCGCCCCGGGGGCGTAAGCGGAATGCGGTCCTCTGATTGTCAGTGGCCCGTGCGAAGGTGGAGACCACTGGGGGAACGCACCACCAAGAAGGGGGACCGCCCATGGGCTGGCACCGGGAGCTGCTGATCGGCTTCGACCTGGAGACGACGGGCACCGATCCGCGCGAGGCGCGCATCGTCACGGGGGCCGTGATCGAGGTCAGGGGCTCACAGCCGCTCGGCCGGCGGGAGTGGCTGGCCGACCCCGGCGTCGAGATCCCGGCGGACGCGGTGGCGGTCCACGGCATCAGCAACGAACGCGCGGCCAGTGAGGGCAGCCCCGCCGACCGGGTCGCGGACGCCATCGCCGACGTCCTCGCGGACCACTGGAAGGCCGGCGTCCCGGTCGTCGCCTACAACGCGGCCTTCGACCTCACCCTGCTCTCCGCCGAACTGCGGCGGCACGGGCTGCCGTCCCTGCGCGAGCGCCTCGGCGGCCTGGACCCCGCCCCGGTCATCGACCCGTACACCATCGACCGTGCCGTCGACCGCTACCGCAGGGGCAAGCGGAACCTGGAGGCCGTCTGCCGGGAGTACGGAGTCCCGCTCGACGCCGCCCACGACGCCACGGCCGACGCCCTCGCCGCGGCCCGGCTGGCCTGCGCGATAGCCGGCCGCCACCCCAAGGTCGCGGCCCTCGGCCCGGCGGACCTGCACCGCCGCCAGGTCGAGTGGTACGCCGAGTGGGCGGCGGACTTCCAGGGCTTCCTGCGCCGCAAGGGCGACGCCACGGCCGTCGTCGACGGGACCTGGCCGCTGCGCGAGCCCGCCGGGGAACCGGCCGACGAGCGGGTCTGAGCCACCCCGCCCGGGGCCGGAAGGGGCCTCACGTCAGAAGGGATACCACCGCACGGTCGGGTCCCCGTCCCGCAGCGACGCCACCCTGCGCTCGAACTCGGCCAGCGCCTTCGGGTTGCTCGGCGCGTGCTGCGCCACCCAGGCGCAGCTCGCCGTCTCCCGGGCGCCGCGCAGCACCGCGCAGCCGTCCCACTCGCGCACGTCCCAGCCGTAGGTCGCGGTGAAGGCGTCGTGGGCCTCGGCGGGCAGCCCGTAGCGGTCCCGGCTCAGCGCCATCACCACGAGGTCGTGCTCGCGCAGGTCGGCGGAGAAGGTCTCCAGGTCGATCAGGACCGGCCCGTCGGGACCGACGTGCACATTGCGGGGCAGCGCGTCCCCGTGGATGGGACCCGGCGTCAGGTGCGGGGTGAGCGCGGCGGCGGCCGACGCGAAGCCGTCCCGGCGCTCGCGCAGATAGGCCGCGTCCGCGGGGTCGATGACATCGCCCGCGAGGCGCAGCCAGCGCTCCACACCGCCCAGCAGCTCGCGGGGCGGCAGTTCGAAGGAGGAGGGGAGGGGGAGTTCGTGGACGAGCCGGAGCAGCGCGGCCACGTCCCTGGGCTCGGTGGGCCGCACCGGATCGGGCAGCCGGTGCCACACGGTGACCGGGTGCCCGTCGACGATCAGCGCCGCCGGCTCGGCCGCCCGCACGGCCGGTACGCCCGCCTCCGCCAGCCAGAGCGCGACGGCCAGTTCCCGGCGCGCCCGGTCGAGGAGTTCGGCGTCGCGGCCCACCTTGACCGCCAGGTCGCCGGCGGCGAACACCGCGTTCTCGCCGAGGGCCAGCAGCCGCGCCTCCCGCGCCGCCGCCCCGGGCAGCCCCGCCGCGGCCAGCACCTCCCGCGCCCGTGCCTCGTCCATCGCCTCGCGCCTCCGTGTCCGTACCCGTTCCGGTCGTGCCGGGGGTCAGTGTCGCATTCGCACAGGTGGGAGCGTGTACGCGGGCTCTTGACGGGACGCGGTCACTTCACGACCATGACCAGGCCCGTTCGAGCCGTGCAAAGGGGTTGATTGCGTGACATTGGTGACCGAGTCGAGGAGACCGGCGCGCCGTGCGCCCGGACCGGACGCCCCACGGGGCGGACCGGACCACGGCGCCTGGTTCCTGGTGCTGCCCGCGCTGATCCCGATCCTGGTCCTCAGCGTGGGTCCGCTGGTCTACGGCATCCTGCTGGCGTTCACCGACGCCCAGTCGGGCCGCACGGAGCCCACCGAGTGGATCGGCGCCCTGAACTTCCAGGACCTGCTGCACGACACGCTGTTCTGGGAGTCGTTCCGCATCGGCCTGGTGTGGGCCGTCGGGGTGACGGTCCCGCAGTTCCTGCTCGCACTCGGCCTCGCCCTGCTGCTCAACCAGAACCTCAAGCTGCGCTGGGCGGCCCGCGCCCTCGCGATCGTCCCCTGGGCGATGCCCGAGGTCGTCGTCGGCATCATGTGGCGGCTGGTCTACAACACGGACGCCGGCATCCTCAACGAGACCCTGCGCGACCTCGGCCTCGGCAACGGCCACGACTGGCTCAGCGGCCTCGGCACCGCCCTGCCCGCCGTCATCGTCGTCGGCGTCTGGGCCGGGATGCCGCAGACCACCGTCGCCCTGCTCGCCGGGCTCCAGAACACCCCGCGCGAGCTGCACGAGGCGGCCGCGGTGGACGGCGCGGGCGCCTGGCGCCGCTTCCGCACGGTCACCTGGCCCGCCCTCAGGCCGGTCGCCCTCGCAATCACCGCGCTCAACCTCATCTGGAACTTCAACTCCTTCGCCCTGGTCTACGTGCTCACCAACGGCGGACCGGGCGGACGCACCCGGCTGCCCATGCTCTTCGCCTACGAGGAGGCCTTCCGTTACGGCCAGTTCGGCTACGCGGCGGCGATGGGCTGCGTCATGGTCGCGGTCGTCTCGCTGCTGCTGGCCGTCTTCCTCGTCGGCCGGCTCCGCGGCTCGGACAAGGGAGGTGACGAGGCGTGAAGACCTCGACCGGGGCCCGTGCGGGCCAGTACGCCGCGCTGCTCGCGTATCTGGTCTTCCTGGCCCTCCCGTTCCTCTGGCTGATCTCCATCGCCTTCAAACCACCGCGCGAGCTGGCCAGTCTGCATCCCACCTGGATCCCGGAGCACCCCACCCTCGACAACTTCCGGCAGGCCTTCGACGAGCAGCCACTGCTGCGCGCCGGGCTCAACTCCCTGGTCGCCGCCCTCGGCGCCGCCGTGATCGCGGTGCTGATCGCGACCCCGATGGCGTACGTCATGGCCCGCCGTCGCGGCCGGCTCACCAAGGCGGCCACCGGGTGGGTCGTGGTCAGCCAGGCCTTCCCCTTCGTCCTGCTGGTCATCCCGCTGTTCCTGGTCCTCAAGAACCTCGGGCTGATCAACTCGGTGGCCGGGCTGGTGATGGTGTACGTCGTGTGGTCGCTGCCGTTCGCGCTGTGGATGCTCGCCGGATACGTCCGCGCCGTGCCGCGCGAGCTGGAGGAGGCGGCCGCGGTCGACGGCGCCGGGCGGCTGCGGACCCTGGTCTCGGTGACCGCGCCGCTGCTCGCGCCCGGGATCGTGGCGACGGCCCTGTTCGCGTTCATCACCGCGTGGAACGAGTTCTTCTTCGCGCTGGTCCTGCTCAAAACCCCGGAGAAACAGACGCTGCCCGTGATCCTCACCCACTTCATCGGCGCCGAGGGCGTCGCCGACCTCGGACCGCTCGCCGCGGCGGCCTTCCTCGCCACGCTGCCCTCGCTGGTGGTCTTCGCCCTCATCCAGCGGCGGATCACGGGCGGCATGCTCGCCGGGGCGGTGAAGAGCTGATGCGCGCCAGGACCACCACCCTGCTCCTCGCCCTCGTCCTGCTCGTCTCCGGCTGCGCGGGAGGGGGCGGCGACGGCGACGACGGCCGGATCACCCTGCGCTTCCAGTCCCTGGCCTGGCAGGACGAGTCGGTCCGCGCCAACAGGGAACTGGTGCGGGAGTGGAACGCCGCCCACCCGGACGTGCGCGTCGAGTACGTCCAGGGCAGCTGGGACAGCGTCCACGACCAGCTCCTCACCTCCTTCGAGGGCGGCGAGGCGCCCGACATCATCCACGACGCCTCCGACGACCTCGCCGACTTCGCCTACGGCGGCTACCTCGCCGACCTCACGGAACTGCTCCCCGCGCGGCTGAAGTCGGACATCCCGCGGCACAGCTGGGAGACGGTCACCTTCGGCGACGGCGTCTACGGCGTGCCGTTCCTCCAGGAACCGCGGGTGCTGATCGCCAACGCCACCCTGCTGGAGAAGTCGGGCGTGCGGATACCGACACCGGAACACCCCTGGAGCTGGGCCGAGTTCCGGCAGGTGACGAAGGAGCTGAGCGGCGACGGCACATACGGAGTGGCCTGGCCGCTGAAGGAGCCCGTCTCCGCCACCCTCAACCTCTCCCTGTCCGCCGGCGGCAAGTTGTTCCACCGGGGTGCCGACGGCAAGGTGACGGTCCGCTTCGAGACGGGCGACGAGGTGGTGCCCCGCACCGTCCACGACCAGGTCGAGACCGACCACAGTGCCTCGCCCACCACCCTGGGCAGCGGCGGCTCCGACACGCTGCCCGGCTTCTTCGCGGGCAAGTACGCCATGGTGCCGCTGGGCTTCTCCTACCGTCAGCAGATCGAGCAGCAGGCACCCGAGGGCTTCGACTGGCAGGTGCTGCCCGCCCCGGCCGGCGCCGACGGGCTCGTCCAGGGCGTCAGCCCGCAGACCCTGTCGATCGCCGAGGACAGCCCGCACAAGAAGGAGGCGGCGGCCTTCGTCGACTTTCTGCTCCAGCCGGACAACATGGTGCGCCTCGCCCTCGGCGACTGGATGCTCCCCACCGGCGAGCAGGCCCTGAAGGACCCCGCCCTGCACACCTCCGAACGCGGCTGGGCCACCGGCACCGCCCTCGCCGCCCACCTGCGCCCGGCGCCCGCGCAGTCCGTGCGGGGCTACGCCGAGTGGAAGGACAAGGTGGCGACACCGGCGCTCCAGGAGTACTACAGCGGGGCGATCGACATGGCCGAACTGCGCCACAGACTGGAGGAGGACGGAAACCTCGTACTCGCCCGCTACCAGCGCTGACCGCTGCCCACCCTGCGTCCGGCCGCGCGAAAACCGGTTGCCCGCCGGGTGCCCGCCCGCCTAACGTCGCGTCCGTGGCAGCTTTCAACGCGATCTTCGACTCCGGTCTCGGCCGGGGCTGCACGTACGCCATCAGGATGCGTCGTGGCCCCGGAGCCCTGACCGGCCCGGGGTCCCCCCGCCGCTGACGCAACGGACGCGTTCGACGCGTCCAGGATGCGCGCGGCGGGGCTGAGCCTCCGCATTCCCTTTTGCCTTCGTCTTCCGGTCAGGGCCTTCGGCTGCCCTTTTCCCCTCCTGTCACGGAAGACAAGGACCGCAGGCCATGGCCCGCCCCACCCAGCGTGCCCGCACGCTCTCGCAGAACTTCCTCGCCGACCGCGCCACCGCACACCACGTGGCCCGGCTCGCCGCCCCCGACCGCGCCTCCCCTCCGCTCGTGCTCGAAGTGGGCGCGGGCAAGGGGGCCCTCACCGGGCCGCTCGCCCGCCGCAGCCGCGAACTGCACGCCTACGAGATCGACCCCCGGCTCGTCCCCGGACTCCGCGCCCGTTTCGCGCGCAGCCCGCACGTCCGCGTCGTCCCCGGTGACTTCCTCGCCGCGCGGCCCCCGCGCACGCCGTTCTCGGTCGCCGGGAACGTGCCCTTCTCGCGCACGGCCGACATCGTCGACTGGTGCCTGCGCGCACCCGCCCTCACCGACGCCACCCTCATCACCCAGCTCGAGTACGCCCGCAAACGCACCGGCGACTACGGCCGCTGGACCCTGCTCACGGTCCTGACCTGGCCGCACCACGCATGGCGGCTGGTGGGCCGGGTGGACCGGCTCCGCTTCCGCCCGGCGCCGCGCGTCGACGCCGGCATCCTCCGCATCGAGCGCCGCCCGGCTCCGCTGCTCACCGGCCCCGCCGCTCTTCGCAGCTGGGCGGACCTGGTCGAACTCGGCTTCTCGGGCGTCGGCGGCTCGCTGCACGCGTCCCTGCGCCGCGCCCATCCGAGGCGCCGGGTGGACGCGGCGTTCCGTGCCGCCCGGCTCGACCCCGCCCTGCTCGTCGGCGAGGTCGCGCCCGGCGGCTGGCTCCGGCTGCACGAGGAGCTGACGGCGTGAACCGAAAGGAGCCCCAGGAGATGAACCGGAAGGAGCCCCAGGAGATGAACCGAAAAGAGTTGCACGAGACGTCTCGTCTCGCATACGGTCGTCGCATGACCAGTCGACCCGCCCACATCGCCATGTTCTCCATCGCCGCGCACGGCCACGTGAACCCCAGCCTGGAGGTGATCCGCGAGCTCGTCGCGCGAGGGCACCGGGTGACGTACGCGATCCCGCCGCTCCTCGCGGACAAGGTCGCCGCGACGGGCGCGGAACCCAAGCTCTGGAACAGCACGCTGCCCGGCCCCGACGCCGACCCGGAGGCGTGGGGGAGCACCCTGCTGGACAACGTCGAGCCCTTCCTCGACGACGCCATTCAGGCACTCCCGCAGCTCGCCGAGGCGTACGAGGGCGACGAGCCCGACCTGATCCTGCACGACATCGGCTCCTACACCGCCCGCGTCCTCGGCCGCCGCTGGAACGTGCCGGTGATCTCCCTGTCGCCCTGCATGGTGGCCTGGGAGGGGTACGAACAGGAGGTGGGCGAGCCGATGTGGGAGGAGCCGCTGAAGACCGAGCGCGGGCAGGCGTACTACGCCCGCTTCCACGCCTGGCTGGAGGAGAACGGGATCACCGACCACCCCGACCCGTTCGTCGGCCGCCCCGACCGCTCCCTGGTGCTGATCCCCAAGGCGCTCCAGCCCAACGCCGACCGGGTCGACGAGAAGGCGTACACCTTCGTCGGCGCCTGCCAGGGGGACCGCACCGCCGAGGGCGACTGGTCCCGTCCCGAGGGCGCGGAGAAGGTCGTCCTCGTCTCCCTCGGGTCCGCCTTCACCAAGCAGCCGGCGTTCTACCGGGAGTGCGTCAAGGCCTTCGGCGACCTGCCCGGCTGGCACACCGTGCTCCAGGTCGGCCGGCACATCGACACCGCCGAGCTGGGCGACGTACCCGACAGCGTGGAAGTGCGCACGTGGGTGCCGCAGTTGGCGATCCTCCAGGAGGCCGACCTGTTCGTCACCCACGCGGGTGCCGGCGGCAGCCAGGAAGGACTGGCGACCGCCACGCCGATGATCGCCGTACCGCAGGCCGCGGACCAGTTCGGCAACGCCGACATGCTCCAGGGCCTCGGTGTCGCCCGCACGCTCCCGACCGAGGAGGCCACCGCCGAGGCGCTGCGCACCGCCGCCCTCGCCCTGGTCGACGACCCGGAGGTGGCGGGGCGCCTCGAGGAGATCCGGACCCGGATGGCCCAGGAGGGCGGCACCCGGCGGGCCGCCGACCTCATCGAGGCCGAACTGGCCGCGGCGCGCGGCTGATCCGGCACAACACGGCGCAGGGCCCGTCGGTTCCCCCGGAACCGGCGGGCCCTGCGGCCGTTGACGTGGCGGCCGGAACCGGTCAGACGCCGACCGGCTCGCCCCGCTCCCCGCGCTCGCCGTCCCGCACCGTCGGCGCGATCGCCTCGGGCGACTCGTCGTGGGTCAGGTCCGGCAGCCGGTGCAGCCACTTCGGCAGGTACCAGTTGCGCTCCCCGAGCAGGGACATCACGGCCGGCAGCAGGACGCCCCGGATGATCGTGGCGTCGATCAGCACCGCCGCCGCCAGGCCCACGCCCATCTGCTTCATCGACTGCATGGACAGCGTCCCGAAGATGGCGAACACGGCGACCATGATGACGGCTGCGCTGGTGACGACCCCCGCCGTGGTGACCACGCCGTGCTGGATCGCGTCCCGGGTGCTCCGCCCGCGCAGCCGGGCCTCGCGGATCCGGGAGACCACGAACACGTGGTAGTCCATCGACAGACCGAACAGGATCACGAAGAGGAACAGCGGCAGCCACGTGATGATGGCGCCCACGCCCTCCGCGCCGACCAGCGAGGCACCCCAGCCGTGCTGGAAGACGGCGACCAGGATGCCGTACGCGGCGCCCACCGACAGCAGGTTGAGCACGATCGAGGTGATCGCGACCGTCAGCGAGCGGAAGGACAGCAGCATCAGCAGGAAGGCGAAGACCACGACGAACGCGAAGACCGGCAGGACCGACCCGACGAGCTGGTCGTTGAAGTCCTTGTTGCCGGCCACCTGACCGGTGATCGGGGCCTCGACGCCGTCGACCCTGCCCAGCGTCGCGGGCCGCACGTCGTCGCGCAGCTTGTCCAGGCTCTCGCCCGCCTTGTCCTGGTCGGAGCCGCCGACCAGCGGGACGTACACCAGCGCGACGTTCTGCTCGTCGTGCGTCGTGATCTCCACGGGACCGCGCGAGGCGCCCGAACTGATCGCCCGCTCCCGGAAGTCGGCGAGCGCGGCCCGCACCTCGGGCGCGTTGATGTCGTCGGCCTTCACGACCACCTCGGCCGGGTCCGAACCGCCGGGGAAGGCCTCGTTGACCCGGTTGTACGTCTGCACGATGGGCAGCGAGTCGCCGAACTCCTGGTCCAGCGTGAGGTTCTGCGTCTTCATGCCCAGAGCGGGCGCGGCGACGGCCAGTAGCGCGCCGACGGCGACCACGGCGGCGAGCAGCGGCCTGGCCAGTACGCGCTTCAGCACGGCCGTCCAGAACCGGCTGCCCTCACCCGTCGAGCCGCTCGGCCGGCGCCGGCGCAGGAACGGCACGCGGCCCTTCTCCACCCGCTCGCCCAGCAGGGACAGCAGCGCCGGCAGCACCGTCACCGAGCCGACCATGGCGACCGCGACCACCATCAGCGAGGCCAGGCCCATCGCCTCGAACTCGGCGATGCCGGTGAACAGCATGCCCGCCATCGCCACGCACACCGTGACGCCGGAGACGACGATCGCCCGGCCGCTGGTGGCGGCGGCGATCCTGAGCGCCGTCTGCGCGTCCCGTCCCGCGGCCCGCTCCTCGCGCTCGCGGCGCAGATAGAACAGGCAGTAGTCGACACCGACGGCCAGACCGACCAGCAGCATCACGGAGTTGGCGGTCTCGCTCATCGGCTGGAAGTGGCTGACCAGGCCCATCAGGCCCATCGTCGCGATGATCGCGGTGATCGCCAGCGCCACCGGGACCAGCGCCGCCACCAGCGCGCCGAACGCGACGAGCAGGATGCCGAGGGCCACCGGCACCGCCGAGTACTCGGCCTTCTTGAAGTCGTCGCCGAACGCGTCGTCGAACGTCTTCATCATGCTGGCGCCGCCGATCTCCTCGATCCGCAGCGACGCGTGCTCCTTCTGCACGCCCTCGACCGCCTTCAGCACCGGCTCGACCCGGTCGCCCGCGGTGTCCGCCTCGCCGCGCATGTCGAACTGGACCAGCGCGCTGCGGCCGTCCTTCGAGATGGTCTTCGCGTCGTACGGAGAGGTGACGCCCGTGACCTTCCCGGTCTTCTCCACCGCCGTGACGACCGCGCCGACGGCGGCCCGGAACTCGGCGTCCGTGGCCTTCAGCCCGTCCGACTTCGCCTGGACCAGGACCGACTCACTGGCCGGCTCGTCGATCCCCGCCTCCTCGACGATCCTGGCGGCGGTGTGCGTCTCGCCGCCCATCTGGTCGCTGTCCTTGACGTCGACCCGGCCGGCCGCCGAACCGAGGCCCATCGCCAGGACGACGAACAGCACCCAGATCCCGACGGCGGCCCATCGGTGCCGGGCGCTCCAGCCGCCCGCCCGGGCCGCTATGCCCCGCACCCGTGTCTCCTGGTTCCGCATGACCGGCCTGCCCCCTCCTGAGCGGTGCCGGCCCCCTGCCGCCACCTTGCGATTCGAAGGTATGGGCCGCATAAGGCCGTCGCGTCGTGCTCTCCGGTGACGTGCGACGGCGTCGCCCTCATCCCTCCGTACCGCCGCACTCACCGCTGAGGAGGATCCCGGCCCCTTACATCTACCGGGGGCTTCCAGGGGCGGTGATCAGGGTTCGGTGGCGCGCCGGAGCCTTTTGGAAGAGTTGTTGATTAAGTCACAGGCGTGTGTAGTGGTTGAACCCCGCGCACCGCATCGGCGAGAGTGACGCGCACGTGCGCCCGGCGCGCGGACCCGGCCGTCGTGCCCGCCCCCACGGGGCACGACGGCCGTTCTATGGTGTGCGGATGACGACGATGTACGCGGCGCTGCTGCGCGGGGTCAACGTGGGCGGCAGCCGCAAGGTCCCGATGGCCGACCTGCGCGCGCTGCTCACCTCCCTCGGTCACGACGCCGTCCGCACCCATCTGCAGAGCGGGCAGGCCGTCTTCGCCTCCGACCACGGTGACGAGGAGTCCCTGGCCGCGGAGGTGGCGGAGGCGATCGAGAAGCGGTTCGGCTTCCCGGTCGACGTGATCGTGCGCGACCACGCCTACCTGAAGGGGGTCGTCGAGGCGTGCCCGTTCCCGGCCGCCGAGCTGGAGGCCAAGCAGCTGCACGTCACCTACTTCTCCGCGCCGGTCGACGCGGACCGCTTCGCGGCGATCGACGCACCGGCCTTCCACCCGGAGGAGTTCCGCCTCGGCGACCGCGCCCTGTACCTCTACGCACCGGACGGGCTCGGCCGCTCCAAGCTCGCCGAGGCCCTGGGCAGACCCCGCGTCAACAAGGGGCTGATCGCCACCAGCCGCAACTGGAACACGGTCACCAAACTCGTGGAGCTGACCGGCGCCTGACGGGCCCCGGGCCTCAGGCCCCGACCGCCAGCGCCACCGGCACCCGTGCCGCGTCGTAGCGTTCCAGCACGACCCGCGCCACCTCCGGTGCGGGACCCAGGACGTCCGCCAGCACGTCCGCCCCGGCCGCGCCCCGGGCGATACGGTCCGGCAGGAAACCGGGCGCCAGGACGTACGGGGCGACGGCGACGCGGGCACAGCCCAGCGCGCGCAACCGCCGTACCGCGTCCTCGGTGCGCGGAAGGGATGCGGAGGCGAACGCAGGCCGCACGGCGCACCAACCGGTGTGCCGCCACTCCCGCGCGATTTCAGCGATCACTGCGATCGCCTCCGGGTCGGAGGACCCCGCCGCGGCCAGCACGACCCCGGTCGAGGACTTGTCGGCGGGCGTCAGGCCCGCCTCGTACAGCCGCCGTTCCAGCGCCGACAGCAGCAGCGGCGAGGGGCCGAGCACCTCGGCCTGCCGGATCCTCAGGCGCGGCGGCGCCGCCGCGAGGACCGCGGGGATGTCCGCCTTGGCGTGGAAGGCGCGGGTCAGCAGCAGCGGGAGGGCCACCACGTCCCGCACGCCCTCGGTCTCCAGGGACTCCAGCACCCCCTGCACGGAGGGGACGTTGAAGTCCAGGAAGCCGGTCTCCACCCGCACGTTGGGACGCAGTGCCCGCACCCGGCGGACCAGGGCGTGCACGGTCGCGGCGTGCCGCGGGTCGCGGCTGCCGTGGGCGACGACGAGAAGCACCGGCGCGGACATGGTGTACCTCAGCCCTTCACCAGCAGACCGCGGCTGCGCAGCACCCAGCGCTCCAGCGGGCTGAAGATCAGCAGGTCGATGGCGATTCCGACGATCAGGATCAGCAGGATGGCCTCGAAGACCATGGCCATGTCGCTGGCGTTGCGGCCGTTCTCCAGCAACTGCCCGAGGCCCACGCCCAGATCCGGGAACGAGGCGATGATCTCGGCGGCCATCAGCGAGCGCCAGGAGAACGCCCAGCCCTGCTTGAGCCCCGCCACATAGCCGGGAAGCGCGGCCGGCAGCACGATGTGCCAGGTGCCCTTCAGCCCCGTCGCACCCAGGGTGCGGCCCGCCCGCAGGAAGATCGGGGAGACCTGGTCGACGCCGGACACCAGGCCGTTGGCGATGGAGGGCACCGCGCCGAGCAGGATGACGGCGTACATCATCGAGTTGTTCAGGCCCAGCCAGATCACGGCCGGCGGCACCCAGGCCACCGACGGCAGCGACTGGAGGCCGGACAGGATCGGGCCGATCGCGGCGCGCACGAACTTCACCCGCGCCACCAGCAGTCCCAGCGGGGTGCCGATGAGCAGCGCGAAGCAGAAGCCGAGCAGGCCGCGCGAGACGCTGGTCCAGATGTAGCCGAGCAGCTCGCCCTGGAGCCAGGCCCGGTGGACCACGTCCCACACGTCGGAGGGGGCCGGCAGCTTGGTCGGGTCGTCGACGATCCCGAAGGAGACCAGGCCCTGCCAGACCGCCAGTACCAGGAGCACGGCGACGGCCGGGGGCAGGATCTTCTCCACGAAGGTCTGCCGGAAGGGCTTGCGGCCCTGCTGCACCGACTCCAGGGCGTCCAGGCCCGCCTCCAGACCGGCGAGATCGCCGCTCTCCTTCGCGGGACGCGTCGTGTCAGTGCTGGCCATGGCGGCGGATCTCCCCACGCAGTTCTTCGGTGATCTCGACGGACAGCTCCGCCACGGCGGTGTCCTCGATACGGCGCGGGTGCTCGATGCCGACCGTCCACTCGCGCGCCACCCGGCCGGGCCGCGAGGACAGCAGGACGACCCGCTCGGCCAGCCGCACGGCCTCGCGCACGTTGTGCGTCACGAACAGCACGGACAGCCGCGTCTCGCGCCAGATGCGGGTCAGCTCGTCGTGCAGCACGTCCCGTGTGATGGCGTCGAGGGCCGCGAACGGCTCGTCCATCAGCAGCAGCTTGCTCTCCTGCGCGAGCGCCCGGGCCATCGCGACCCGCTGGCGCATACCGCCCGACAGTTCGTGCACCCGCTTGCCGTACGCGCCCTTGAGGCGGACGAGTTCGAGCAGCTCCTCCGCCTTGTCGCGGCGCTCGGACTTGGGCACGCCCCGCAGCCTGAGGGCGAGTTCGATGTTCTTGCCCGCGGTCAGCCACGGGAACAGGGCGTGCTCCTGGAACATCAGGGCCGGCCGCCCGTCCGTGGTGATGGAGCCCGCGCTGGGCCGGTCCAGGCCGGCCACCAGGTTCAGCAGCGTGGACTTGCCGCAGCCGGAGGCGCCCAGGAGGGTGACGAACTCGCCGGGCGCGACATCGAGGGTGATGTCGTCCAGGACGAGCTGCTGCCCGGCGGGGCCCGCGAAGGACTTCGAGACGTGCTCGATCCGGGCGGCGTACGCGGCCGGCTCGGTGCCGTGGGCGGCCTTGGCGAGGGTCGTGGTCGTGGCCATGGTCGTCACCTCCTGGGTGGTCGGATCCGGGCTTTACTCGACGCCGAGCCCGGCGTCGTCGACCGCGGGCTTGCCCTTGGCCTTGAGGACCTTGTTCAGCAGGGTGAGGTCGTAGATGCCGCTCAGGTCGGGCTGCTCCAGCAGTCCGGCCTTCACGGCGTGCTCCGCCTCGGCGTCGAGGGTGGCGGCCAGCGGGTCGTCGGTGAGCCTGATCGACTCCCAGGCCGGGTCCAGCACGTCGGCGGGCAGCGCCTTGCCGGAGTCCTTCTCCAACTGGGTGTTCGCCGCGGCCTTCGCCTCGTCCGGGTGGGTGGTGATCCACTCGTTGGTGTCGACCGATGCCCCGAGGACCGCCTCCACGGCCTCCGGGTGCTCCTTGAGGAACTTCTGCGACACGATGATGTTCGTGATCACGAACTTCTCGTCCGGCCACAGCGTCGACTCGTCGAGCAGTACCTTGCCGCCCTCGGCGACCAGCCGGGACGCGGTCGGCTCCGGTACCCACGCGCCGTCGACGGAACCGGACTTGTAGGCGTTCGGGGTCACCTTGTTGTCGCTGCGGACGACCGTCACGTCGCCCTTGCCGCTCTGCGCGTCGACCTTCCAGCCCTGCTCGGCGATCCAGTTGAGGAACGCCACGTCCTGCGTGTTGCCCAGCTGCGGGGTGGCGATGCGCTTGCCCTTGACGTCCTTCAGGGACTTGATCCGGTCCGGGTTCACCACCAGCTTGACGCCGCCCGAGGCCGAACCGCCGACGATGCGCAGGTTCTTGCCGCCGGACTTGGTGTAGCCGTTGATCGCCGGGGACGGGCCGATCCAGCCGATGTCGATGGAACCGGAGTTCAGTGCCTCGATCTCGGACGGACCCGCGTTGAAGACCGCGTACTTGGCCTCGGTGCCGCCCAGTGCCTTCTGGAAGAAGCCCTTCTGGTTGGCGACCAGCGGCGTGGCGTGCGTGATGTTGCCGAAGTACCCGATCCGGACGGAGTCGAGACCGTCGATCTTCTCGGCGCCCGCGGCGATCTTCGCGGTGTCGTCGTCCTTCGCCTGCGAGCCGTAGCCGCAGGCGGCCAGCGTCAGCAGGGGAAGGGCGGCTATGACCGCCAGCGTGTGGCGCAGGGCGGAGGTGGCAGGCACGGGAGGGGTTCCTCTCGTTGGTCCGGCACGCACGCCTGTCGGTTCGTCCGAGGTGTCAGGTCGTGGCCGGGAGGTCGGCAGGTCTTCGGCTGTGGGGGGTGAGGGCGCGCGAGCGGTGCGCGTACGTCACCGCGCACATCGCGCCACTCCGCCCTGCCCGCTGCCGAGGGCGCCGCTGCCGATACGGCCGCCCTCCTTGGCGAACGTGGAGTAGAAGTCGGGGGAGCCCATGCTCAGAAGTCCCACCCGTCGTCGTCCGCCGTGCCCTTCACGGGCTCCGGCGCGGCGAAGGACTCGCCGGCCATGCCGGCCGTGAGCGTGGTGCCGTCGGACGGGTCGATCAGGATGAACGAGCCCGTGCGCCGCGAGTCGGCGTAGGAGTCGGCGGGCAGCGGCTCGGCCGTGCGGATCTTCACCCGGCCGATGTCGTTGGCGACGAGCTGCCCGGGGTGCGGGTGCAGGGACAGGTCGTCCAGCGTGAGCCGGGCCGGGATGTCCTTGACGATCGCCTTGACGGTGCGGGTGCCGTGCTTGAGCAGCACCCGGTGGCCCACGGTGAGCGGCGCGTCGGCCACGTGGCAGACGGTGGCCTCGACGTCCTGGCTGGTGGCCGGGGCGTCCTCGCTGGGCACGATCAGGTCGCCGCGGGAGATGTCGATGTCGTCCTCGAGGAGCAGCGTCACCGACTGCGGCGTCCAGGCGGCCTCGACGGGCCGGCCGAGCAGGTCGATGCCGGACACCTTCGAGGTGCGGCCCGAGGGCAGCACGGTGACCTCGTCGCCCACGCGGAAGGTGCCGGCGGCGATCTGGCCCGCGTAGCCGCGGTAGTCGGGGTGCTCGGCGGTGCGCGGGCGGATCACGTACTGCACGGGCAGCCGGGCGTGGCAGTGCGCCAGGTCGTGGCTGACCGGGACGGTCTCCAGGTGTTCGAGCACCGTCGGGCCGCCGTACCAGTCCATGACCGCGGAGGCCTCCACCACGTTGTCGCCCTCGAGCGCCGAGATGGGGATCGCGGTGACCTCGGGGACGCCCAGTTCGGTGGCGTACGCCGTGAACTCCTCGGCGATGGCCGCGAACACGGACTCCTTGTAGTCGACCAGGTCCATCTTGTTGACGGCGAGGACGACGTGCGGGACGCGCAGCAGGGCGGCGATCGCGGCGTGCCGGCGGGTCTGCTCGACGACGCCGTTGCGGGCGTCGACGAGGATGACCGTCAGCTCGGCCGTGGAGGCGCCGGTGACCATGTTCCGCGTGTACTGCACGTGACCCGGCGTGTCGGCCAGGATGAACCGGCGGCGCGGGGTGGCGAAGTAGCGGTAGGCCACGTCGATGGTGATGCCCTGCTCGCGCTCGGCCCTGAGGCCGTCGGTGAGCAGCGCGAGGTCCGGGGCGTCCTGGCCGCGGCTCGCGGAGGCCCGCTCGACGGCCTCCAGCTGGTCGGTGAGGACCGACTTGGAGTCGTGCAGCAGCCGGCCGACCAGCGTGGACTTGCCGTCGTCGACCGAGCCGGCGGTGGCGAACCGCAGCAGGGTCGTCTCCGACAACTGCCAGACCGACAGCGGCTCGACGGGTTCAGTGGTGCTGGTCATGTCTAGAAGTACCCCTCGCGCTTGCGGTCTTCCATCGCGGCCTCGGACATCTTGTCGTCGGCACGGGTGGCGCCGCGTTCGGTGAGCCGGGTGACGGCGATCTCGGCGATGACCTTCTCGATGGTGTCGGCGTCGGAGTCGACGGCGCCGGTGCAGGACATGTCGCCGACGGTGCGGTAGCGGACCCGCCGCTTCTCGGTCGTCTCGCCGTCCTTCGGTCCGCCCCACTCACCGGCCGTCAGCCACATGCCGGAACGGGCGAAGACCTCGCGCTCGTGGGCGTAGTAGATCTGCGGCAGCTCGATGCCCTCGCGGGCGATGTACTGCCACACGTCCAGCTCGGTCCAGTTGGACAGCGGGAAGACGCGGACGTGCTCGCCCGGGGCGTGCCGGCCGTTGTACAGGTTCCACAGCTCGGGGCGCTGGCGGCGCGGGTCCCACTGGGAGAACTCGTCGCGCAGCGAGAACACCCGCTCCTTGGCCCGCGCCTTCTCCTCGTCGCGGCGTCCGCCGCCGAAGACGGCGTCGAACTTCTCCGCCTGGATCTTCTCGGTCAGCGGCAGCGTCTGGAGGGGGTTGCGGGTGCCGTCCGGGCGCTCCTTGAGCACCCCGCGGTCGATGTAGTCCTGCACGGAGGCGACGTGCAGCCGCAGCCCGTGCCTGTCCACCGTACGGTCCCGGTACTCCAGGACCTCGGGGAAGTTGTGCCCGGTGTCCACGTGCAGCAGGGAGAACGGCACGGCCGCCGGGGCGAACGCCTTCAGCGCCAGGTGCAGCATCAGGATCGAGTCCTTGCCGCCGGAGAAGAGGATCACCGGCCGCTCGAACTCGCCCGCCACCTCGCGGAAGATGTGCACGGCTTCCGATTCGAGCGCGTCGAGGTGGGAGAGGGCGTACGGGCCGGCCGTACCCTCCCGCGCCGCTTCGGCGGTCGTCGTCATGCCAGTCCCCTTTCGGTGAGCAGGGCGTGGACCGCCGCGGCGGACTCCTGGACGGTCTGGTCCTGCGACTCGATGCGCAGGTCGGGCTTGACGGGCTCCTCGTAGGGGTCGTCCACCCCGGTGAGGCCGGTCAGCTCACCCGCGGCCTGCTTGGCGTACAGGCCCTTCACGTCGCGCACCGAGCACACCTCGACGGGGGTGGCCACGTGCACCTCGACGTACGCCGTGCCGTTCGCCTCGTGACGCTCGCGGACCGCGTCGCGGCTGTCCGCGTACGGCGCGATCACCGGGACCAGGGCCGTCACGCCGTTGCGGGCGAGCAGTTCGGCGACGAAGCCGATGCGCTGCACGTTGGTGTGCCGGTCCGCGCGGTCGAAGCCGAGGCCCGCGGAGAGGAACTCGCGGATCTCGTCGCCGTCGAGCAGCTCGACGCGCCGGCCCTCCTCACGCAGGCGGTCGGCCAGCTCGCGGGCGATGGTGGTCTTGCCGGCGCTGGGCAGCCCCGTGAGCCAGACGGTGGCTCCGGTCGTCACGTGGTTCTCCCTGGATCTCGATGGTCCGGTGGTCGTCGGCCCGGTGGCCGTCGGTCCCTTGGTGGTCGTCATGTCAGCCGTGCAGCCCGCACTCGGTCTTGGAGCGGCCCGCCCAGCGTCCGGCGCGGGCGTCCTCGCCCTCCAGCACACGACGGGTGCAGGGCGCGCAGCCCACGGAGGCATAGCCGTCCATCAGCAGCGGGTTGGTGAGGACGCCGTGCTCGGTGACGTACGTTTGCACATCTTCCTGTGACCACTTCGCGATGGGCGAGATCTTCACCTTGCCCCGCTTCTCGTCCCAGCCGACGACCGGCGTGTTCGCCCGGGTCTCCGACTCGTCGCGGCGCAGCCCGGTCGCCCAGGCCTGGTAGCCCTTCAGGCCCTCCTCCAGCGGCTTGACCTTGCGCAGCGCGCAGCACAGGTCGGGGTCGCGGTCGTGCAGCTTCGGGCCGTACTCGGCGTCCTGCTCGGCGACCGTCTGGCGCGGGGTGAGCGTGATGACGTTCACGTCCATCACGGCCTCGACCGCGTCGCGGGTGCCGATGGTCTCCGGGAAGTGGTAGCCGGTGTCCAGGAACACCACGTCCACGCCGGGCAGGGCGCGGGAGGCGAGGTGGGCGACGACCGCGTCCTCCATGGAGGAGGTCACGCAGAACCGGTTGCCGAAGGTCTCGGCCGCCCACTGGAGGATCTCCAGCGCCGTGGCGTCCTCCAGCTCACGGCCCGCCCGCTCGGCCAGCGCCTTGAGGTCCTCGGTCGTACGTTCTTCCTGAACCGCGGTCATGTCGGTTCCCCTCCCGTGGAGTTGGGGCGAAGGCCCCGGGCCAGCAGCCCGAGGAACTTCAGCTGGAATGCGCGGTTGCACGCCCCACATTCCCAGGCGCCGTGGCCCTGCTCGCCGGGACGCAGGTCCTCGTCGCCGCAGTAGGGGCAGTAGAAGGGCGCGGCGCGCTCGCTCACGACAGGGCCTCCTCGGAGGCCCGGGCCGCCCAGGCGGCGAAGCGCTCGCCGTCCTCCCGCTCGGCCTGGAAGCGGGTGAGGACGCGCTCGATGTAGTCCGGCAGCTCGTCCGAGGTCACCTTCAGGCCGCGGACCTTGCGGCCGAAGCTCGGCTCGAGGCCGAGGGCGCCGCCCAGGTGCACCTGGTAGCCGTCGACCTGACGGCCCTCGGCGTCGGCCATCAGCTGGCCCTTGAGACCGATGTCCGCGGTCTGGATGCGGGCACAGGCGTTCGGGCAGCCGTTGATGTTGATGGTGAGGGGCTCGTCGAAGTCCGGCATCCGGCGCTCCAGCTCGTCCATCAGGTCGCTGCCGCGCTCCTTGGTCTCGACGATGGCGATCTTGCAGAACTCGATGCCGGTGCAGGCCATCGTGCCGCGCCGGAACGGCGACGGCTTGACCCGCAGGTCGAGCGCCTCCAGGGACTCCACGAGCGAGTCGACCCGGTCGCCGGGCACGTCGAGGACGATCATCTTCTGCTCGACGGTGGTGGAGACCCGGCCCGAGCCGTGGTTCTCGGCCAGCTCGGCGACCTTGGTGAGCAGCGAGCCGTCCATGCGTCCCACGCGCGGGGCGAAGCCGACGTAGAAGCGGCCGTCCTTCTGGCGGTGCACACCGATGTGGTCGCGCCACTGCTGGGCCGGCATCTCGGGCGCCGGGCCGTCGATCAGCTTGCGGCCCAGGTAGTCGTCCTCCAGGACCTGGCGGAACTTCTCCGCGCCCCAGTCGGCGACCAGGAACTTCAGGCGGGCGCGGTTGCGCAGCCGCCGGTAGCCGTGGTCGCGGAAGATCGAAGTGACGCCCTCCCACACGTCCGGGACCTCGGCCTCGGGCACCCAGGCGCCCAGCCGCACACCGAACTTGGGATTGGTGGACAGACCGCCGCCGACCCACAGGTCGAAGCCGGGGCCGTGCTCGGGGTGGACCACGCCGACGAAGGAGATGTCGTTGATCTCGTGGGCGACGTCCAGCAGCGGGGACCCGGAGACCGCCGTCTTGTACTTGCGCGGCAGGTTGGAGAAGCGCGGGTCGCCGAGGTAGCGGCGGGCGATCTCGTCCAGGGCGGCCGTGCCGTCGATGATCTCGTCCTCGGCGACGCCGGCCACCGGGGAGCCGAGCATGCCGCGCGGGCAGTCGCCGCAGGCCTCGGTGGTGGACAGACCGACGGCCTCCAGCCGCTCCCAGATGCTGGGCACGTCCTCGATGCGGACCCAGTGGAACTGGATGTTCTGCCGGTCGGTGATGTCGGCGGTGCCGCGTGCGTAGGTCTCGGAGAGCTCGCCGATGGTCCGCAGCTGCTCGGTGGTGAGCCGGCCGCCGGTGATGCGGACGCGCATCATGAAGTACTTGTCCTCGAGCTCCTCCGGCTCCAGCAGACCGGTGCGGCCGCCGTCGATGCCGGGGCGGCGCTGGGTGTACAGGCCCCACCAGCGGAAGCGTCCGCGCAGGTCGTTGGGGTCGATGGAGTCGAAGCCGCGCTTGGAGTAGATCGTCTCAATACGTGTCCGAACGTTGAGACCGTCGTCGTCCTTCTTGAACTGCTCGGTGCCGTTGAGCGGGGTGAAGTGCCCGGCCCCCCACTGGCCCTCGCCGCGGTGACGGCTCACCTTGCGGCGGGGGCTCGCGGCAGCAGGCTTCGGCGGAGTGGCGGCCATGGGTGACACGTCCTTTGGAGACAGGCGGAAAGCGGCTCTGACCTGCGCGCATGGCGCATGGCACTACGTGGGCGTACGTGAGACACGCGTGCGCGTCATTGCGCGGGAGCGGGGTGAATGCGGGGGTTCCGGAGGTGCTGGAGGGTGCTCTCAGCGGGCCGGACAGATGGCGCTGGACATGCGGCCGAGGTCGACGTGGCGCCGACTCACCAAGGCAATTCCAGTTCCAGGCATGTCGGAAGACTGGCACGGCGATCTGGACCAGGTCCAGCTTAATCCAAAATGTGGACACCCTTGTCTCTCTGGACGAGACAAGGGTGTCGTGGGTCACATGCGCGGTGCCGCGCGGGCACACGGCCGAAAACAGACGTGTCGGCGCAGGTCAGGCGGGGAAGGCCCCGGGCCACGGCCCCGGAGTGGCCACGTCCGCCTCCTCCTCCACCTTCGTGTCGAACAGCCGGAAGCCGCGGCGCTGGTAGTTGTCCATTGCGTACTCGCCGTCCTTGCTGCAGGTGTGCAGCCAGACCCGCTTGGTGGTGGCCAGCCCCGGCCAGCGCTCGGCCAGGTCCCAGGCGCGCGCGGTGCCGTACGAGAGGAGGTGGCCGCCGATGCGCCGGCCGCGGAAGGCCGGGATCAGGCCGAAGTACTCGATCTCCACGACGCCGTCGTCCCCGGGTGTCAGCTCCACGTATCCGGCGGGCGTGCCGCGGTCGAGGGCGACCCAGGTCTCCACGCCCGGCCGCTCCAGGTGCTCCCGCCAGCGGGCGTAGCTCCAGCCGAGCCGGTCCGTCCAGCGGATGTCGCCGCCGACCGAGGCGTACAGGAAGCGGCTGAACTCGGGGGAGGGCACCTCGGAGCGGACGATCCGGACGTCCCCCTCCGGGGCGGCGGCCGGCAGCAGATCGGTCGGCGCCGTCTGCTCCAGGGACCACGTGGTCACGGCGATGTTGGTCATGCCGGTCAGGGAATCATCCGCTCCGCGGGTCTGTCGATCCCCGCCCGCGCGGGCCGGTGCGACGCCCGCGACGGCGACGCGCGTCAGTCGAGGGCGTCCTCGATCGACGCCATCGGCAGCGCGAACAGCATCCGGCCGGACTGGGACCAGACCTCGCCGGTCGGCGCCGAGTACGACAGCGAACCCGCAGGTCCGCTCCAGCACTGCTGCGACCGGTCCGCGCCGCACTCCGACGCCCGCGCGCCCCGCGTGTCCTGGCGCCACAGGGTGCCGCGTCCGTCCTGCCCGCCGGCCGCGCGTCCCAGGTACCAGTCCGTCCGTGTCGCGCTGGGCGGGCGGTACGACAGTACGCCGCCGACCTCGGCCGCACCGGTCTCGTACGCCTCCACCGCGTTGACGTGCCCGGTGGAGTCCGTGACCGGCAGTCCGCCGCGCTCGGGGTCGGTGCCGGCGCGCAGGGCGTAGCGCCACAGCCGGGTGGGCCGGTCGCCGTCCGCGTCCACGCGCTCGCTCGCCACCAGGCTGTCGGGGGTCGTGCCGCGGTCCAGGGAGATCGCGCCGGGGCGGGCGGCGCCGTCGAGGTCGGGGAGCCGGTAGGAGGCGATGGCGGGCAGCACGTACCGGTGGCCGCCCGCCGCCCAGCCGCCGGGCACCCGGCCGACGGCGTCCGCCGCGGTGGTGGCGCGCTGGACCCGCTGCACGTCGTACACGTACAGCGCGTCGCGGTCCCCGGCGGCGGCGGTGACCAGCAGCTTGTCGCGGTACCAGACCATGCCGGTGACGGGGGAGGCCAGGCCCCGGTAGTCGTGACCGCCGTCGACCGGCACGGCGAGGAGCGCCGAGGCGTAGCCGAGCCGGCCGGGGTCGTCGGCGTTGACGAAGGAGACCCGGGCGAGACCGCCCTGGGGCGTGCCGTCGTCGCGGGACCAGGCGGAGAGGATGACGCGGTGGCCGCCCCAGCGGCCGTCCTGCTCCGCCTCCCCCGAGGTGGTGACGGCGCCGGGACGCCAGCCGTCGGTGTCGGCCTCGTCCCAGCAGTAGGCGCGGGTGGCGGCGGGGGAGACCGGCAGCGCCTCGCGCTCCCCGGTCGCGCAGTCGTCGGCGTCGCGCAGGGTGCGGTCGGCGGAGTCGAGGACGGTGTCGACGCCCACCGGGTCGCCCATCGCGGCGGAGAGCCGGTCCAGCCAGGCCGTCGGCACCCGGTGCTCGGTCAGCCGCAGCGCCTCGGTGTCGGCGGCGGAGGTGAGGGGCTTGAGGGTGCCGGGGTCGTCGGCGACCGTGGCCTGCGAGGCGCTGATCAGCGTGGCCGCGCCGGTCAGTGCGAGCGCGGCGCCGGTCAGGGCCGCGCGCAGCGCCCTGCCCCGTCTGCGCCGGCGGTGTCTGCCGCGCTGCTTCATAGAACCTCCACGGACACCGGACCAACTGTGCTCGACGGTGGACGCGTTGACCGAGGAGCGGATGAGGCGGTCCGTAGAGGATGCTACGACAGACGGACGGCCCGGCGGACGCAGACGATGCAAATATGCGGAATCAACCCGCCTTTACGGCCATCCGGGTCCTCCTCGTCGAGGGCGGTACGAGGCCGGGCCCACCGTCCCGCCGTACTGCGGCGTCGCGGGCCCCGGTCACGGCACCGTCGCCGATGCTCGTGCCTCCGTCACCGCCGGTGCCGTGGAGTGGGGGAGCAGGTCGCGGGGGTCGGCCGGGAGCAGGACCTCGACCTCCGCGTCCTCGCAGAAACGATACGGCCGGTGTTCCAGGTAGGCCCCGAGGTACCTCCGTACCCGCGACATCTCCGCCCGTACCGTCACCGTGCGGGCCCGGTCGCCGAACATGTCCTCGGCCAGCCCGGCGGCGCTGCGCCCGCCCCGGTGCACCGCCAGCAGGTACAGCAACTCCGCGTGCCGCGGGCTCAGTTCCCGCGCCCAGTCCTCCGCGCCGCCCAGCACCCGCACCGACCACCGGCGCGGCTGACCGAGGTCGAGGACGATCCGGACGGCGCCCTGGGGCACCGGCCCCGCCGCGGCCCGCACCAGCCAGCCCTCCGCCAGCGGCTCCACCGTGCCCGCCCCGAACCCCGGCAGCCACCGCGCCCCCGCCTCCGGCGACTTGGGCAGCACCACCCGCTCCACGTACGGCATCCCCGTCACCGCCGCCGTCCAGCCGTCCCGGTCCGCCACCAGCGCCCGCCCCTCCAGCCGGGCCAGCACCGGCGCGGCCACCGCCCGCAACCGCTCCAGCGACTGCGTGTGCAGCTCCCGCAGCCGGGCCTCCGCCAGCTTGGCCACCGAGTCGACCCAGGCCAGCGTCGCCGGATGCATCGTCTCCAGCGGCCCGCTCACGTCGACCACCCCGAGCAGCCGTCCGCTGCGCGGGTCGGTGATCGGCGCCCCGGCACAGGTCCAGGTGGCCTGGGACCGTACGAAGTGCTCTGAGGCGAAGACCTGTACGGGCCGCCGGGTCACCGCCGGTGTCCCCAGGCCGTTGGTGCCGACCACCTCCTCCCGCCAGTCCGCCCCGAGTTCGAACCCGAGCCCGTCGGCCCGGCGCAGCACCCGCGCGCTGCCCTCCCGCCACAGCACCCGGCCGTCCTCGTCCGCGACCACCATGATGTGGTGGGCCACGTCGGCGACCGACAGCAGCGCCTCCCGCAGCACCGGCAGGACGTGCCGCAGCGGGGAGGACTCGCGCCGCCGCCGGATCTCCTCCGGGCCCAGCAGCCCGGAGCGGACGTCGTGCTCCGGATCGACGCCGCTGCGCAGCATCCGGTCCCAGGACTGCTCGATCACCGGCCGCGGTGCCACCGGAGCCCGCCCGCCCGAGAGTCTCGCGGAGCGGACCTCGCTGAGCATCCGCGCCGCACGCGCCGTGTCGGCGGCGGCGAACTGCGTCACGTCCATGGGCGAGAGCGCCACGGGACCTCGTCCTTCCGGAAGTCGATTGCTCGTCTCATACTGACCGGTTGCCCATGTCGGACGGGCACAGTCCGCACACAGCCGACCGCAAGTTGCAACCCCCTGCAACCCTGGTGGACGGCCCCGCGGGTGTCCAAACTTGAACCACGCCGTCCCGAGCGGCGTACGCGGCCCGAACAGGCCCGTGTGGCGGGGGTGGTGCCGTGTCGGCGCAGCACCACCCCCGCGCCACGCGGCCGGAATCAGACCACGGGCCGCGCCCGCTCCACGACCGCCGCCAGGTCCAGCGTCGGCGGCAGCGTGCCGAACGCCGCACCCCCGTCGCCGCCCAGCCGCGAGGCGCAGAACGCGTCGGCCACCTCCGGCGGCGCGAACCGCACCAGCAGCGCGCCCTGCAACACAAGCGCCAGCCGCTCCGCCAGCAGCCGCGCCCGCCCCTCGGCGGCCGCCAGGTCGGCCAGCTCCGTCAGCAGGTCCCGGATCGCCGCGTCCAGCCGGTGATCGGCCCCGCGCGCCGCGCCCACCTCCGTCAGATACGCGTCCAGCGCCGCCGGGTCCCGCCCCAGCGCCCGCAGCACGTCCAGCGCCTGCACGTTCCCGGCGCCCTCCCAGACCGAGTTCAGCGGCGACTCGCGCACCAGCCGGGGCAGCCCGGACTCCTCGACGTACCCGTTGCCGCCCAGGCACTCGGCCGCCTCCACCGCCACCGGCGCGCAGCGCTTGGTCACCCAGTACTTGGCCGCCGGCACCGCGAGCCGCAGCAGCGCCCGCTCCCGCTCGTCCCCGGCCCCGGCGGCGTCGTGGGCGGCCGCCAGCCGCATCCCGAGGACGGTCGCCGCCTCCGACTCGATCGCGAGGTCCGCGAGCACGTTGCGCATCAGCGGCTTGTCGGCCAGCTTCCCACCGAACGCCTCGCGGTACCCGCAGTGGTGCACTGCCTGCGCCACCGCCTGCCGCATCAGCCCCGCCGAGCCCAGTACACAGTCCAGCCGGGTCGCCGCCACCATCTCGATGACGGTGGCCACACCGCGCCCCTCCTCGCCGACCCGGCGCGCCCACGTCCCGGCGAACTCGACCTCCGCCGAGGCGTTGGACCGGTTGCCCAGCTTGTCCTTGAGCCGCTGGATCAGGAACACGTTGCGGGTGCCGTCCGCCAGGACGCGCGGCACCAGGAAGCAGGTCAGCCCCCCGGGCGCCCGGGCCAGCACCAGGAAGCCGTCCGACATGGGCGCCGAGCAGAACCACTTGTGCCCGGTCAGCGCGTACGTCCCGGCCTCGGCCAGCGGCCGCGCCGACGTGGTGTTCGCCCGTACGTCGCTGCCGCCCTGCTTCTCCGTCATGCCCATCCCGAACAGCACCCCGGCCTTCAGGCGGGCCGGCCGCAGCTCCCGGTCGTAGACCCGGGAGGTCAGCCGCGGCACCCACTCGGCGGCCAGGTCGGGGTCGGCGCGCAGGGCGGGCACCGCCGCGTGGGTCATCGACAGCGGACAGCAGTTCCCCGCCTCCACCTGGGTCCACATCAGGAACCCGGCCGCACGCCGCACGTGCCCGCCCGGACGCGACCACGCGTCGGTCAGGCCCGCCGAGACACCCTTGCCGAGCAGCCGGTGCCAGGCGGGGTGGAAGTCGACCTCGTCGACACGGTGCCCGTACCGGTCGTGGGTGCGCAGCACCGGAGGACTCGCGTTGGCCTGCGCCCCCCACTCCTGGGTCTGGAGCGCCCCGCAGCCGCGGCCCGTCCCCGACAGCTCGGCCAGCGCCTCCTCGCGCAGCTCCGTCGGCAGATGCCGCTCGACCGCCTCCGTCAGGGCACGGTCGGCGGTGAAGACGTCGTAGCCGGTCAGCGGCGGCGCCTGATTCGTCACGGTGTGGGTACTGCCTGCCATGGACGTGAACCTACCGCGCGCGCGACCCCGGCGGGCCCGCTACGGGATCACCGGGCGTCCGCGGATGAGTGCCGGCCCCCGCGCCGGATACCTTTAGGGCGTGCAGCCAGCAAGTGACTCCCCCGAACGGCCCTCGGGCCGGCTCCACCGCGCCCGGGTTCTGTACCGGAACGTCTCCAAACGCAGGACCGCCTGGCTGCTGCTCAAGGACACGGTCAACTCGTGCATGGAGTACCGCATCCTCGGTCTCGCCGCCGAGGCCGCGTTCTTCACCCTGCTGTCGGTGCCGCCCCTGCTGCTGAGCCTGCTCGGGCTGCTCGGCTACGTCGACTCCTGGATCGGCGCCGACACCACCGAGAGCCTGCGGAACAACATCCTGGACGCCTCCCGCGCGGTGCTCTCCGAGAAGGGCGTCAAGCAGATCACCGAACCGATCCTGGACGACGTGATGAAGGGCGGCCGGCCCGACGTCATCTCCATCGGCTTCCTGTTCGCCCTGTGGTCGGGCTCCCGCGCGGTGAACGTCTTCATCGACACGATCACCGTGATGTACGGCCTCGACGGCGTCCGGGGCATCGTCCGCACCCGCCTGATGGCCTTCCTCCTCTTCATCGTGGCCCTGCTGATCGGGTCGGTCGCGCTGCCGCTGATGGTGGCGGGGCCGGACGCCGTGGTGCGGATCGTGCCGTGGTCGACGACGGTCGTCCAGGTCCTGTACTGGCCCGTCGTCATCATCCTGTCCGTGGCCTTCCTGACCACGCTGTACCACGTCTCCGTACCCGTGCGCTCCCCGTGGATCGAGGACGTCCCCGGCGCGCTGGTGGCCCTCGCCATGTGGGTGCTGGGCAGCTTCCTGCTGCGCATCTACCTCACCAGCACCGTCGAGGGCCCCACCATCTACGGTTCCCTGGCCGCGCCCGTCGCCGTGCTGCTGTGGATCGGCGTGTCCGCGTTCGCGGTGCTCGTCGGCGCGGCGGTCAACGCGGCCATCGACCGGGTGTGGCCGGCCGCCGCCACCGCCGCCGCCCGCGAGGCCAACGAACGGTTGCGCCAGGCCCAGGTCGCCGAGTACGTGGCCCGCACCTCCGCGAACGGCGAGGGCGACCCGGACATGCCCTCCGAGTTCCCGGAGCGCTGGTCCCGCTTCCTGCCGCCCGAGGACGTCACGGCCCGCCTGCGCACCCACGGGAAGAACCCGCCGCCCGCGCACCACAACCACACCCACCCTCACCACGACCAGCACGACGACGGCCACGGCCACGACAAGCCGGAAGCCTCCTAGCCCGCCGGCCCGCCGGGCCCGGCGGGCGGTCAGCGGCCGGTCAGCTCGTACCGTGCCCGCGCCGCCGCGCCCAGCGGTACGGCGTCGGACCCCAGGGCCGCCCGCAGCAGTTTGACGGGGTGGCCGCTGATCGGCGGTTCGGCGGCGAGCCGCTCCTGGATCAGCGGTTCGAGCAGGGTCCAGGCGCCGCTGACACCGCCCCCGATCACGACCGTGCCGATGTCGACGAGACCCGCGGTCATCACGATCGCCCGGGCGATGCCGGCGCCCGCCGCCGCGTACACGGCACGGGCGTCGGCGTCCCCGTCCCGGGCGGCGTCGGCCACCTCGCGGGCGGTCAGCTCCCGCCCGGTGCGCTCGCCGTAGCGGGCCCGGACGGACCGGGCCGAGGCCAGCGTCTCCAGGTGGCCGCGGCCGCCGCAGGTGCACGGCAGGTCGCCGAAGCCGGGGATGTGGCCGATCTCGCCGGCCGCCCCGTGGGCTCCGGTACGCAGCTCGCCGCCGGTCCACAGCGCCCCGCCGACACCTGTGCCCAGGGTCATGCCGAGGACGTCCGCCTCGCCCGCCGCCGCACCGCACGCGATCTCGCCGCGCAGGAACGCGTTGACGTCGTTGTCGAGGAAGGCGGGGACGCCCAGCGCGGTGCGCAGGGCGGCGGCCACGGGGAAGCCGGCCCAGTCGGTGAACGAGTCGCTCGCCACCAGGACGTGCCCGGAGACGGCATCGACCACCCCGGCCGCGCCCACCCCGACGGCGGCCGTCCGGCCGGGCGTGCGCGCCCGCACGACCGCGAGCGCGTCGAGTACCGCGTCGATCATCGCCCGGCCGCCGGAACGGGCCGGAGTGGCCACCTCCGCGCGGTCGAGCACCTTCAGTTCCGTGTCGCAGAGCACCACCTGCGTGGTGGTGCCCCCGATGTCGACCCCGGCGAAGACCGGGGCGTCGGCACCGCTCACGCCGGCTCCTCCGTCCGCCCGGCGGCGAGGGTCGCCAGCCGCTCCGCCCTGCGGCCGCGCTGGACGACGGGGTCGGGCACGGGCACCGCCGCCAGCAGGCGCCGGGTGTAGTCGGTCTCCGGGTGCCGCAGGGTGGCCGACGTGAGCCCCTGCTCCTCGGCCCGCCCCGCCCGCATCACGACCACCCGGCGCGCGAACTGCTGGACGACGGCCAGGTCGTGGGAGACGAAGAGGCAGGCGAAGCCCAGCTCCCCCTGCAGCTCGCGGATCACTTCGAGGACCGCCTCCTGCACGCTCACGTCCAGGGCGCTGGTGGGCTCGTCCGCCACGAGCAGCCGCGGTTCGAGGACCAGGGCACGCGCGAGGCTCACCCGCTGGCGCTGGCCGCCGGACAGTTCGCGCGGCGCCCGCCGGGCCACCTCCCGCGGCAGCCGGACCCGGTCGAGAACGCCGGCGACCAGGGCCTCCCGTTCCCTGCCGGACAGTTTCCGGCGGTGCACCCGCAGCGGTTCGGCGACGCATTCGCCGACCGTCATCCGGGGGTCGAGCGAGGCGACCGGGTCCTGGAGGACGACGCCGACGCCGGCCCGCAGCGCCCGCCGGGCCCGCGCCCGGGTGCGGGCCAGGTCGGCGCCGAACAGGGTGACGGAGCCGGCCGTCGGGGCGATCAGACCGAGCGCCACCCGGGAGGCGGTGGACTTGCCGGAGCCCGACTCGCCCACCAGGCCGAGCGTCTCTCCCGGGTGCACGGCGAAGGAGACGCCTCTCAGGGCGTGCACCGCGTGCTTCCCGCGGCCGAAGACCACCGAGACGTCCGTCAGCTCCACCGCCGGTTCCCCGGCGGACGCGTCCCCGGGTTCCTCCGCCGCCCGCTCGCCCGCCCCGGCGGCCTCGCCGGCCTCCGCGACCGACAGCCGCGGCACGGCGGACAGCAGCCGCTTGGTGTAGTCGTGCGAGGGGCGCAGCAGTACGTCCTCGACGGGCCCGGTCTCCACGACGGCGCCCTGGTACATCACCGCGACCCGGTCGGCGAAGTCCGCGACGACGCCCATGTTGTGGGTGACCAGCAGGACACCCGTGCCGGTCTCGGCCGCCAGCCGCCGCAGCAGGTCGAGGATCTCGGCCTGCACGGTCACGTCCAGCGCCGTGGTGGGCTCGTCGGCGATCAGCAGCGCCGGGTCGTTGGCGATGGCCATGGCGATGACCACGCGCTGGCGCTGGCCGCCGGAGAGCTGGAACGGATAGGAGCGGGCCCGCTGCTCGGGCTCGGGGATACCGACCCGGCGCAGCAGCTCGACGGCCCGGGCGGCGGCGTCCGCCGCGGAGACCTCGCGGTGGTGGTTGCGGATCACCTCGGCTATCTGCCTGCCGACCCGGGTGAGCGGGTCGAGGGCGGTGGCCGGCTCCTGGAACACCATGGAGACGGTCGAACCGCGCAGCCGGGACAGCCGCTCCTCGTCGGCGCCGACGACGTCGGTGCCGTCGACGACGGCCCGTCCGGTGGCCCGGGCGTTGCCGGACAGCAGTCCCATGGCCGCCAGCGCGACGGTGGACTTGCCCGAGCCCGACTCGCCGACCAGGGCGAGCGTCTCGCCGGGCGCGACGTGCAGGGACACGCCGCGCACGGCCTGCACCGTGCCGGTCTCCGTGGTGAAGACGACGCCCAGGTC
Organism: Streptomyces sp. KPB2; assembly: GCF_003950055.1. Lineage (NCBI taxonomy): Bacteria > Bacillati > Actinomycetota > Actinomycetes > Kitasatosporales > Streptomycetaceae > Streptomyces > Streptomyces sp. KPB2. The sequence continues at coordinate 1,730,477 of NZ_CP034353.1, read as the reverse complement.
GTCGAGGTCGAGGATGTGGTCCCCGGCGGCGGGAGCGGCCGGGCGTCGAACGGCGCTCATGCGCGCCCCCTCACGTCGAATGCGTCCCGGAGTCCGTCTCCGATCGCGTTGAACGCCCACACCACCAGGATGATGGCGAGGCCGGGCGGCACGATCAGCCACCAGTGACCCGAGTAGGCGGCGGTCATCCCGGTGGAGAGCATGCCGCCCCAGTCGGTGGCCGGGGGCTGCACGCCCAGGCCGAGGTAGGAGACGTACGCCACCAGCAGGATCGCGTCGGCGATCTGGAAGGTGGCCGCCACAATGACGGTCGACACCGAGTTCGGCAGGATGTGCCGGACGATGGCCCGCCCGTGCGAGCCGCCTATCGCGCGGAGGGTGAGGACGAAGTCCCGGTTCTTCAGGGTCAGGGTCTCGGCCCGCACCAGGCGCGAGGGCACCAGCCAGGAGATGAGACCGAGGATGAGGACGAGGCCGGTCAGGTCGGGGGTGGTGATCGCGGAGACCACCAGCAGGATGAACAGGGCGGGGATGGCGATGCCCGCGTCCACCACGCGCATCATGACCGCGTCGATCCAGCCGCCCGCGTAGCCGGCCGCGGCGCCCCACAGGGTGCCGATGACCGTGGCGAGGACGCCGGCCGACAGGCCGACGATCAGCGAGACCTTGCCGCCGTACATCAGTCTGCCCAGCTCGTCGTGGCCGACCGCGTCGGTGCCGAGCCAATGGGCGCCGCTCGGCGACTGGTTCACCTGCTGGAGAAGGGTGTGGGTCTGGTCGGTCTCGTGGACCAGGGGGCCCACGAAGCAGAACAGCACGAAGAAGACCACGACCCCGAGTCCCACCACGGCGAGGCGGTTGCGCAGGAAGCGGCGGACCGCGAGCCGGGTGCCGGAGGCGGCGCGCGGGGGAGTCGCCGCGAGCCCGTCCAGGGAGGTGAGGGAACTCATGACCGACCTGCCTTCACTCGGGGGTCGATGACGCGCTGCGCGATGTCGGCCAGGAGGGTGCCGGTCACCGTGGCGATCGAGATGACCAGGACGCAGCCCAGCAGCACGGGATAGTCGGAGGACTGGGCGGCGGTCCAGAACAGCAGTCCCATCCCGGGGTAGTTGAAGAGCTGCTCCACCACCAGGGCGCCGCCGAAGAGGACCGGTATGTAGTAGCCGAGCATGGCCACCACGGGGGTCAGCGAGTTGCGGAAGACGTGCCGCGTCAGGACGGCCCGGGTCCGGGAGCCGCCGGCCCGCGCCGTGCGCACGTAGTCCTCGGTGAGGTTCTCCAGCGTGGCCGAGCGCATGTAGCGGCTGAAGACGGCGACCATCGTGGCCGCGCCGGCCACCACCGGCAGCACCAGGCCCTGGGGCTGGGCGAGGATGTCGGCGACATCGTTGCCCTGCGGCGCCTGGGCCGGGAACCAGGGCAGGACCTGGCTGAAGACGAGGACCAGGATCAGCCCGAGGAAGTACACCGGGGTGGAGTAGGCGACGAAGCTGAGCGTGGTGATGACGTAGTCGACCGGCTTGTTGCGGCGGACGGCCTGCCACACGCCGAGCGGCACCGCGAACAGCAGGCCGATGACGGCCGACAGGACGGTCAGCAGCAGCGTCTTCGGCAGCCGCTCGGTGATCAGCTGGGAGACGGGTTCGTTGAGGGTGTAGGACATGCCGAGATCGCCGTGGACCAGCTGGTTCAGGAAGTACAGGTACTGGACCGGCAGCGGCTTGTCGAGCCCCTGTTCGTGGTTGAAGGCGGCGATCTGCGAGGCGGTGGCCTGCGGGCCGAGGATGCCGCGTGCGGGACCCCCGGGGAGGGCGTGCAGCAGGCAGAACACCACGACGGTCACGAGGAGGACCACCGCCAGCGCCTGCAGGACGCGCCTGATCAGGAAGGAGTATGTGCTCATGGGTTTCCGGGTGACTGGGTGGGGAGGACGGGGCGGCTGCGGGTGAACGGGGCCGGGCCCGGGCTCACTCGGTCCACGCCCACATGGCGGGGTGGAAGTTGGCGAGGGAGTCCTGGGCGAATCCGCCGAGTCCGTCCCTGATCACGGAGACCTGGTAGTCGGGCTCGGGGAGCCAGATCACCGGCAGGTCCTCGGCGAGGGCCTTGCTGTAGGCGAGCATGGCGTCGGAGGACGAGGAGGTGGTGGTCCGGTCGATCAGCTCGTCCACTTCGGGGTTGGAGTAGTTGCCGAAGTTGGAGCCGCCGCCGCTCGCGAAGAGCGCGTCGCCGCTGGGGTAGGCGGGGAAGTACCAGCTGCCCGCGCTGCCGAAGAAGGAGAGCTGCCACTTGCAGGCGGGGTCGTCCTCCTCGCACTGCCCGGTCTGCGAGAGGACCGAGTTGACCGGGGCGGTCTTGATCTCGAAGTCGATGCCGGTCTTCTCGAAGGAGGACTGAAGGGCGCTCATCATGTTGTCCGTCTCCGTGGAGCCGGACTGGGAGAGCACTCGCATCCTGAACTCGGTGCCCTTCTCGACGCCTTCGCCGCAGTGCCCCTCGCCGGTGCCCGGTGAGGTGCACACCATGGTGCCGTCCTGCTCGCTCCAGCCGTGGTCCGTCAGCAGCCCGCGCGCCTCGGAGTTGGAGAACGGGTACGGCTCCGCCCTCTGCTCGTCCGACAGGAAGGCCGACGGCTGGCCCTGCGGGACGGGGCCGTGGGTGGGCACCGCGGTGCCGTTGTAGAGCACCTCGGACAGGGTCTTCTGGTCGACGGACATCTGGATGGCCTGCCGGGCGTACAACTGCCGGAAGACCGCGCCCATCTCGGGGTTGTTGAAGTTGTACGGCATGTACGTGACGGCCCAGCCGGACCACCGCTCGACGTGGTAGCCGAGGTCCGTGAAGGACTTCTTGATCCCGAGGTCGGAGGCCCTGATGTAGCCGTAGTCGACGGTGCCGGCCCGCAGCGCGTTCTCCTCGGCGGCCACGGTGGTGAAGGACAGCAGGTTGATCTGCTTCACGTGGGCCGCGCCCCCGCCGTCGTACTTCTCGTTCTCGATCAGCTCGACCCGGCCGGAGGTGGCGAACGACTTGAGCCGGTACGGTCCGCTGACCGTCTTCCACAGCGGGTCGCTCGCGTAGCGGGAGATCTTCTTGCCGGCGTCGATCAGGTACGTCCAGACCTTCCTGGCGCCGGCCGGCGTGCGGTCGAGGTCGGAGACCGTGCCCGAGTCGCCGGTCTTGTCCCACACGTGCTGGGGCATCGGGCGGATCATGCTCAGCTCGTTGGCGAGCATCCACTGCCGGTTGTAGGCCCGGTCGAAGTCGAGCGTGAAGTGCCGGTCGTCCAGGGTCTTGAAGGAGGTCCAGACGTCCGGGGCCTTGCCCGGGCTGTAGCTGGCCCACGACTTCTTGTTCGCCCGGACCAGGTTGAACCAGAACTCGACGTCCCGGGAGGTGACGGGCTCGCCGTCGCTCCAGTGGCGGTCGCCGAGGGTGATGGTGACGCTTTTGTTGTCCGCGGCGAACTTCGCCTGTGTCGCCAGGGAGTTGTCCTTGTTCCAGCCGATCTCGCCGCTGGAGCCGTCGTAGGCGATCAGGGGCTCCCACATCACCTGGGATATCGAGGAGTTGTTGGTGTTGAGATGGCCCGGCGTTCCGATCGGAACGATCCAATTGGGTGTGAAGTTCGCCGGAAGCGCGTAATTGATCTCGTTCTTCGAGCCCGAGGGGGCGGAGACACCGCCCGTGCAGCCGCTGAGCAGCACACCCACGGCCGCGCATGCGCCGGCGACGAGCGCCCGGCGTCGGCGTGACGCTGTGCGAGCAGGGGACATGTATCTCCTCCAGGTGAATGGCGTGGAGGTCAGCTAACGCCTGCCCCGGCGCGGGCACAAACAAAGTTGGGTAACAACTAAGTATCTCCGTTTCTGAAAAAAGTCCGGACGCCGCGACCGTCCCGATTTACTGGGCGAATCCCCATTCACGGGAAGGCGTTTCAGGCGTACTGTCTGCATCGGACCGACCATGGGGAAGTAAGCACGTACATGAATGAAATAAGTACGCGGGGCCGGCGCACGGCGGGCACTTCGGCGCTGGCGGCGCGCGCCCTCGAACTCGTCGCCTCCGGCCGGGCGACCTCCCGGGCCCAGCTCGCCGAGCTGCTCGGCGCCGCGGCCTCCAGCGTCTCGGTGGCCGTGGCCCAGCTCGTCGAGCACGGTCTCGTCGCCGAGGAAGGAACCCAGTCCTCCACCGGTGGGCGCCCGCGCAAGGTGCTCAGACTCGGTGGCCAGGACGAGTTCGCCGTCGCCGCCGACCTCGGCGGCCGGCACGCCCGCGTCGGCGTGGTCCTGCCGGGCGGCGAGCTGAGCGACGTCTCCACCGTGCCGCTGGTGATCGCGGACGGCCCGCAGGCGGCCCTCTCCGGGCTCGCCGCCACCCTGGACGAGCTGGTCGAACGCCACGGCAGGTCACGGCTGCGCGGCGTCGGCCTCTCCCTCCCCGGCCCGGTCGACACCGCCTCCGGACGCGTCGTGCAGCCCTCCCGCATGCCGGGCTGGAACCGCTTCCCCGTCGAGTCCTGGCTCCGGGAGCGCTTCGCCGTCCCCGCGGTCGCCGACAACGACGCCAACTGCATGGCCGTCGGCGAGCACACCGCCCGCAAGGGACGCCACCAGCAGGTGATCATGGTGAAGATGGGCACCGCGATCGGCGCCGCCGCCCTCGTCGACGGCCGGCTCTACCGCGGCGGCACCGGAGCGGCCGGGGAGATCACCCACATCCGCATCGCCCACGGCGACCGCATGCCCTGTTCCTGCGGCAACACCGACTGCCTGGAGACGGTCGCCTCCGGCGCCGCCCTGGTCCGGGTGCTGCGCGACGAGGGCGTCGACGTCAGCACGGCCGAGGACGTGGTGCGGCTGGCCACCGACGCGCACCCGGAGGCAAACCGGGCGGTGCGCAGGGCCGGGGACTACCTCGGCCAGGTGCTCGCCGCGAACGTCAACTTCTTCAACCCGGACGCCGTCTACCTGGGCGGCATCCTCTCCACCGTCGAACCCTTCGTCGCCGCCGTCCGCAGCCAGCTCTACGAGAGCTGTCACCCGCTGGTCACCGAACACCTCGCCATCGAACGCGCCGTCCTCGGCGCCGACGCGGGCCTCCTGGGCGCCGGACAGTTCGCCCTCCAACGGGCGCTCGCCCTGGCCCTGCGCGAGGTCGGCGGAGCCCAGCTCGACCCGGACCGGTTCCGGACACCCACCACTGCCTGAGCAAGCCCGCACCACCCGCACCACCCGCACGAACGAGGAGCCATGTCGCACCCCAGCACCCCCACCCCCACCCCCACTCCCACCTCCGCCCCCTCCCGCCGCCCGGTCGTCGCCGTCGCCGGACTCGGCATCGAGTCGTCCACCTTCTCGCCCGCCCGCACCCAGGCCCCCGCCTTCCACCCCTCCCGCGGCCAGGAGGTACTGGACCGCTACCCCTTCCTCGCCGTCGGCGAGGAACTGCGCGAGGCGGCCGACTGGCACGGCGCCCTGGTCGGCAAGTCACTGCCCGGCGGCACCGTCACCGCCGCCGCCTGGGAGGAACTCACCGGGGAACTCCTCACCCGGCTCGCCGCACTGCCCGCGCTGGACGGCCTCTGGTTCGACATCCACGGCGCCATGACCGTCGAGGGCCTCGACGACGCCGAGGCGCTGCTCCTGGAGAAGGTGCGCGCCGTCGTCGGCGACGACGTGATCGTCTCCACCTCCATGGACCTGCACGGCAACGTCTCCCGCGCCCTCGTCCACCGCAGCGACCTGATCACCTGCTACCGGATGGCCCCGCACGAGGACCACATGGAGACCAAGGAACGCGCCGTCCGCAACCTCCTGACCCACCTCGCCTCCGGCGCCCCCCGCCCGCTGAAGGCATGGGTGCCCGTCCCCGTCCTGCTGGCCGGTGAGCAGACCTCCACCCGGATCGAGCCCGCGAAGAGCGTGTACGGCGCCGTTCCCCAGGTGGAGGCGGAGCAAGGCGTGATCGACGCGGCGATCTGGGTCGGCTACGCCTGGGCCGACGAACCCCGCAACCGGGCCGCGGTCGTCGTCACCGGCCACGACGAGCAGGCGGTTTCGGCGGGCGCCGAGAAGCTGGCCCGCGGCTTCTGGGAGGCCCGCCACGACTTCGACTTCGTCGCCCCCACCGGCACCTTCGACGACATCCTCGACGAGGCCCTGGCCGGCGAACGACGCCCGTACTACGTCAGCGACACCGGCGACAACCCGACCGCGGGCGGCGCCGGCGACGTGACGTGGGGGCTGACGCGGCTGCTGGCCCGCCCCGAGTTCCAGAAGGAGGACGGGCCGACCGTCCTGTATGCCTCGGTGCCGGGCCCCGAGGCCGTCCGGCACGCCGCCGCGGCGGGCGTCGGGGCGACGGTGACGGTGACGGCGGGCGCCGAGGTCGACGACCGGCACGCCGGCCCGGTCACCCTCACCGGCGTCGTGCACGCCGTCCGGCTCGGGGACCGCGACGCCCGCACCGAGGTGGTGATACGGGTCGGCAGCGCGTACGTGATCCTCACCGAGCTGCGCAAGCCCTACCACCACGAGCACGACTTCACCGACCTGGACCTCGACCCGCGCGGCGCCGACGTCGTCGTCGTGAAGATCGGCTACCTGGAACCCGAGCTGTTCGCGATGGCCGCCGACTGGAAGATGGCCCTCACCCCGGGCGGCGTCGACCAGGACCTCGTCCGCCTCGGCCACCACCGCATCCGCCGGCCCATGTTCCCCTTCGACCCGGCCATGGCCGACCCGGACCTGTCCGCGCGCATGGTCCCCGCCGCCGACCAGCCGCTGACCGGGGCCGACGAATGAGTACCCGCCCCAGCCTGGAGATCGCCGTCGTGTCCCCGGCCGGTGCCCGCACCGCCCGCGAGCACGGCGCGGACCGCGTCGAACTGTGCACCGGACTCGAACTCGGCGGCCTGACGCCCTCGACCGCGGCCGTCGAGGCGGCCGTCGAGTCCGGTCCGCCCGTCCACGTCCTCGTCCGCTGCCGCCCCGGCGATTTCGTGTACGACGGTGAGGAGGTGGCCCTGATGGCCGCGGAGGTGCGCGCCGCCCTGCGCGCCGGTGCCCGCGGCGTCGTCGTCGGCGCGCTGACCCCGGACGGCGCCCTCGACACGAACGCCCTCGCGACGCTCGCCGACGCCGCCCGGGACACCGATCCCGCCGCGCAGGTCACGCTGCACCGGGCGGTGGACCAGGCGAGCGACCCGGTGGCCGCCGTCGCGGCGCTGCCGGGGCTCGGCATCACCCGTGTCCTGACCTCCGGCGGCGCGCGCACCGCGATCGAGGGAAGCGCCGCGCTCACCGCGATGGCCGCCGCGGTCCCCGGGGTCGACGTGGCCGCAGGGGGCGGGGTACGGCCGGGCGACATCGCCGGTCTGCTCACGGCGGGCGCCGGCTCGGTGCACCTCTCCGCCAAGACCCGGGCGACGCCCCGGCGCGCGGCCGGCTGGGTGCCCCTCGGCGCGGGCGGCACCTCCGCCGAGGACGACACCCACTTCGTCACCGACGGTGCCGTCGTCGCGGCGGCGCGGCGGGCGCTGGACGCGGCGGCCGGAGGAGAGGGCCACGCCCCTGGGTGAACGGCCCGGGGGCCGAACCGGGACACTGGCACCGTGGACGCACTCGCCGGACTGCTGGAGGGCCCCCGGGCCCGTGGCGCCTTCATGATCCGCGCCTGTTTCGACCCGCCCTGGGCCGTGCGCGTCGAGGATCAGGCGCCGCTGACCGTCATGCTCATGGTCCGCGGCGACGCCTGGATCGTGCCGGACACGGGGGAGCGGCTGCGGCTGCGCGCCGGGGACCTCGCCATCGCGCGCGGTCCCGACCCGTACGTCTGCGCCGACGACCCCGGCACCGCCCCTCAGGCGGTGATCCTCCCGGGCGGCGCGTGCAGTTACCCCGACGGCCGCCCCCTCAACGGTTCGATGGATCTCGGCGTACGCACCTGGGGCGACCGCCCCGACGGCCGGGCGGTCCTGCTCATCGGCACCTACCTGGTCCGCGGCGAGATCGGCGGCCGGCTCCTCGACGCGCTGCCGCCGCTGCTGTCGCTCACCTCCGAGGCGTGGGACAACCCCCTCACGCCCCTGCTGATGAGCGAGGTCGCGCGGGACGAGCCCGGTCAGGAGGTGGTCCTGGACCGGCTGCTGGATCTGCTGGTCATCGCCGCGCTCCGGGCCTGGTTCGCCGGTCCGTCGGCCGATGCGCCCGCCTGGTACCGGGCCCTGGGGGACCCGGTCGTCGGCCGGGCGCTGCGGCTGCTCCAGGACGACCCGGCGCACCCGTGGACGGTCGCGTCGCTCGCCGCCAAGACCGGCGTCTCGCGCGCCGCGCTCGCCCGCCGTTTCACCGACCTGGTCGGCGAACCGCCCATGGCGTACCTCACCGGCTGGCGCCTCGCGCTGGCCGCCGACCGGCTGCGCGACGGCGAGGACACGCTCGGTGCGATCGCCCGCCGGGTCGGCTACGGCAGCGCGTTCGCGCTGTCCGCGGCGTTCAAGCGGGTGTACGGCGTCAGTCCGCAGGAGTACCGGACCGGGGTCCCGGGGTGACGTGGCAGGAGGGTGAGCGGGACGGGGGTCCGGCTGACCGGCGCGGTGGCGCGGGCGGGGGGCGGGGTGACGCGGCCCGGCGCTGCGGGGTGCCGCTGCGCCCACCCGTGCCGCCCCAGCGGCACGACTGCCCGCAGCGGCGGTCGGCGGGGGAGCGGGGCGACTGTCCGTAGCGGCGGCGGGGGAGCGGCACGATTGACCGTGGCGGGGGCGGGGAGCGGCACGACTGCCCGCGGCGGCGGTCGGTGGGGGAGTGGGGCGACTGTCCGTGGCGGCGGTCGGTGGGGGAGCGGCACGACTGTCCGTGGCGGCGGTCGGTGGGGGAGTGGGGCGACTGTCCGTGGCGGCGGTGGGGGAGCGGCACGGTTGGCCGTGGCTGGGGCTGTACCTGTGCTGGCGGCGTAATCTGGCGTGTGTGTATGCGGAGTGGGGGTCTCGGCTGGCCGGTGTGGTGGTGTGGACCAGCAGCCCCACCGGGGCCGGCCCCGGCCGCATCCTGCCCGACGGCTGCATGGACCTGCTCTGGCACGACGGACGGCTGCTGGTAGCAGGCCCCGACACCCATGCCTACGTCACCGAGGGCGCCCCGGGCCCCTGGGCCGGTGTCCGCTTCTACCCCGGCACCGCCCCCGCCCTCCTCGGCGTTCCCGCCGACGCACTGCGCGACCGGCGCGTGGACCTCACCGACCTCTGGCCCGCCGCCCGCGCACGGCACCTCACCGCCCGGGTGAACGCGGCCCCCGACCCGGCGACCGGCCTGGAGGACGCCGCGCTGTTCCGCGCCGCCGAGACCGGGCCGCCCGACCCCCTGCTGGTCCGGGTCGTCGCCGCCCTCGACGCGGGCCGCCCGGTCGCCGCCACCGCCGACGCCTTCGGCATCGGAGCCCGCACGCTGCACCGCCGCTCGCTGGCCGCCTTCGGCTACGGCCCCAAGACGCTGGCCCGCGTACGGCGACTGCAACGCGCCCTCGCCCTGGCGAGGGACGGCACACCCCTCGCCGAGACGGCCGCCCGCACCGGCTACGCGGACCAGGCCCATTTGGCGCGGGACGTACGGGAGTTGGCGGGCACGACGCTGGTGCGGCTACTGCGCGGCTAGCGGTGCGAACAGGTCGACGCCGTGGCCGTCGGGGTCGTTGACGACGGCGTACCGCTGCCCCCATGGCGCGTCCCAGGGCTCGCGCTCGCCCTTGCACCCGGCGCCGGTCAACTCGGCGTAGAAGGTGTCCACTTCGGCCGGCGTGTCGCACAGCAGGGCGAGGGAGTGCCGCCCGCCCCCGGCCGGCGGCTGCCAGCCGGGGGTGAAGGAGCGGACGGAGTCCTCGGTGTCCAGGAGCAGCCGGATGCCGCCCGGCAGTCCGGCCTCGGCGTGCGGCTGTTCTTCGGAGCCCTCGGGGAAGGCGAATCCGAGCCGGCGGTAGAAGGTCACGGAGGCGGCCATGTCGGAGACGATGAGGCCGATGGCGTCGAATCGTGCGGTCATGGGCTCACCGTAGGCGGGGCGTGCGAGCCCGGTCTTGAAGAAAACGGACACCCGGCGGCCACGCGCCTCAGATGCTCCTCAAGTCCGTTGTACGGCACGGGGCGTCCCGTCGATCATGGCTGCATGTTCGGACGACTCGCCCCACCGGAACTCAACGTCCTCGTCCTGCGCGACACGGACGTCGTCGCCCACCGCATCCGTCAGGCGCTTGCCGAGGCGACGCCGGAGGAGCGGCCCGGGCTGGAGCGGGCCGCCGCCCTGGTCGAGCAGGCCGCCGCGGAGCCCGACGCGGCACTGCTCGCCCGCTGGGTCCACGAACGCCTCGCCGCGGCCGGGCACGAGGGCCCCGTCGACTCCGTCCGCGCGGTCAAGACCCTGCGCGAGGCGGCCCCCGGGCTCAGCCTGCGCCAGGCCGTCAAACTGACGAAGGACGCCGCGGCCCACCGCCCCTAGGCGGCCCCGTCCACCTCGTCACGCGTGGGCTTCGCCCATTCCTCGCGGAGCATCCCGAAGAGCACGCTGTCGTAGCGCTTCCCGGCCAGCAGTACGGCTGACCTGCGGCGGCCCTCCTCGCGGAAGCCCAGCCCGGTGAAGGCGCGCACGGCGCGCTCGTTGCCGCTCCAGGTGTCCAGCTCCAGCCGGTGGAGGGGGTAGGTGCCGAACAGGTGGTCCACGAGCAGCCGCAGCGCGTCGCTGCCGTGGCCGAGGCCCCAGAACTCCCGCTCGCCGATGGTGACTCCGAGCGTGGCCACGCCGGCGTACGGGTCCAGGTCCCGGTAGTCCGCCATGCCGATCACCGTCCCGCCCGCCAGGTCCTCGACCGTGAACACGGCCGACTCCCGGGGGTTCAGGCGCAGCATGGTGTCGAAGCCGAGGGCGACCGCCTCCGCGGTGACCGGGCCGAAGCACGGATCGCCGGCCGTGGCCCAGTGCGTCACTTCGGGGTCGTTGCGCCACCGCAGATGGTGCTCCGCGTCCTCGGGGCGCAGCGCACGCAGTCTGACCAGCTTCCCCTCGAACCTGTCGAACTTTTCTTCGAGCATCGCGCCACTCTAATCGATCACCAAACCACCTGAGCGTGAACACCTGTGCGGCAGGATGAGCGTATGAATCGTCCCGCGCGCGTGCTGCCCGTGCTGCTGCTGGCCCCGCTGCTGCTCACCGCCTGCGGCTCCGAGAAGGCCTCCGAGGAGGTCTCCGAGAAGGCCTCCTCCACGGCGGAGGCCGGCCGCCCCTCCGGTTCCCCGGGCGCGGCGGCCCCCGCCACCGACGCGGGGGAACTAGCGGCCCGCGCCCAGGCGATGGGCGTGGCGCCCGAACTGGTCTACGTCACCGAGGCCCCCGGCTTCACCCTCGCCCAGCAGTCCGTCGGCGTCCTCGGCGACGACGGCTTCTCCGCCACCTGGGTCGACGGCGACACCAACGCGCTGCTGCGCCTCGCCGTCGACCGGGGCACCATCACCGCCGACACCTGCCCCGAGCAGCCGGTCGGCGACATGTCCGGCGAGCACACCACCTGCGAGCGCGACGGTGACGCCTGGTACCGCACCGGCGCCGGACGGCACGAGTACGCGCTGCCCGAGAAGGGCCACGTCGTCCGCGTCTCCGCCGAGACGGACGCCGTACCGCGCGACGTCCTGCGCGCCGCCGCCCTGGCCGCCCACCGCCCCGACGCCGCCGAGACCGACCGCCTCCTGCCCTCCGCCGACCCCGCGCCCGCCTCTCCGGTCGAGCGCGGCGACCTGCCCCGGTACGGTGACGGGGCGCCCGACAACCACGTGGACGTGGGTGGCTGACCCGGCCACCCGCTCACGCCGTGAAGGCCGCCACCGTGTCCAGCCCCGCCTGCCGCAGCGTCCGGTGGACGGCGGGGCGGGCGCCCTGGACGGTGAGGGCGACCGGCTCCGGCGTCCGCGTCACCGTCCGCAGCAGCGCGTAGGCACAGGCCAGGTCGATGTGGTCCAGGTCGCTCATGTCCAGGGTCCACGATCCCGGCTCCCGCAGCCGCGGGTCGAGGAGCAGTTCCTCCAGCACGCCCAGCGCGGGCGCGTCCAGGGCCCCGGAGAAGGCCAGCACCGCGTGCCGCCCGTCGGCCTCGGCGATCCTTACGGGTGCGTCCGTCACGACAGCCTCCTCGGTCGCTCGTCGCGTGCGTGGCGTCCGTGGCCTCCATTGTCCCCCCGTTCGGGACGACAGGGGCGGCCCGGAATAGATCAGGCCCGTGCGGCGCTGTGTCTTGAGCGGTACGAGAGTGCGGTGAAGGGCTGGTGGGCGTATGCGGTCGGGCCAGACGAACCCCGTGGTCAGAACGGTGCACGGGGCGGTACGCGGCAGGTACGAGCACGGAGTCGCCGTGTTCCGGGGCATCCCCTACGCGGCGCCCCCCTTCGGCCCCGGCCGGTTCCGTCCGCCCGTGGCCCCCGAGCCCTGGGACGGCGTCCGTGACGCGGGCTCCTTCGGCCCCACGGCCCCGAAGCCGCCGTACTCCGAGGCCTTCGCCCGGTACCTCTCCGATCCGTCGATCCCCGGCGACGACTGCCTCAACCTCAACGTCTGGACCCCCGAGCCGGGTCCCGGCGCCCGCCTGCCGGTCCTGGTCTGGCTGCACGGCGGCGCCCTGACCAGGGGCTCCTCCGCCGTACCGGTCTACGACGGCCACACCTTCGCCCGCGACGGCGTCGTCTGCGTCTCGATCAACTACCGACTGGGGGTGGAGGGCTACGGACTGTTCCCGGACGCCCCCGCCAACGCCGGCCTGCGCGACCAGATCGCCGCCCTCCAGTGGGTGCGCGACTCCATCACCGCCTTCGGCGGCGACCCCGGCCGGGTCACCGTCGCCGGGCAGTCCGCGGGTGCCATCAGCACCGGCGCGCTCCTCGCCGCCCCCGCGGCCCAGGGGCTGTTCCGGCGGGCCGTGCTCCAGAGCGGCGCACCCGAGGCGACCGACCGCGACAAGGTGCGGCGCATGGTCCGTCGCATGGCCTCCCGCCTCAAGATCCCCGCCACCGCCGAGGCCTTCGCCGCAGCCGACCGCGACCAGCTGCTGCGGGCCCAGGCCGAGGTGGGCCGGTTCAGCAGCCCCGTGCTCGGCGGCCCCGGCTTCGGCCTCGTCGTCGACGGCGACGTCCTCCCCCACGACCCCCTGGAGGCGCTCGTCGACGGCGCTGCGGCACCGGGCGTCGATCTCATGATGGGCTGGACCCGCGACGAGTACCGGCTCTGGCTCGTCCCCGGCGGCCTCGTCGAACGCGTCGACCGGCTCGGCGCCGTGGCCCTCGCGGGCGCCCGGGCCCGCTGCCACTGCGGCAACGAGGTCGTCCGCGGCTACCGTACGGCGCGCCCCGACGCGGGGACCGCCGAAATCGTGGGCCAACTGGTCACCGACCACCTGCTCCGCATCCCGATGCACCGCCTGGCCGACGCGCGGCCCGGCTCCTCGTACGTCTACGAGTTCGCCTGGCCGTCCAACCTGCCCGACCTCGGCGCCTGTCACGCTTTGGAGCTGGGCTTCGTCTTCGACTCCGGCGACGGCCCGGACGCGCGCAGGCTCGCGGGCGAGGGAGCGCCGCAGGAGCTGGCCGACGCGATGCACGGGGCGTGGGTGCGGTTCGTGGAGTCCGGCGACCCCGGGTGGGAGGCGTGGGACGCCACCCACCCCGTGCGGGTCTTCGGCGACGGCGACCCGCGCACGGCCTACGGCCCGCTCGACGCCGAGTACGACCTGTGGAAGGCCGACGTCATCACGCGTCGAGCGCCCCGAGGAACGCGGCCCAGGCGTCTGGTGCGACGGTGACGTGTCCCTGCGGGGCTTTGGAGTCGCGGATGTGGATGGCGGTGGGTTCTTGGGCGACCTCGATGCAGTTGCCGCCCTCGTCGCCGCTGTAGCTGGACTTGCGCCATTCGTAGGCGACTTCGATGCAGTTGCCGCCCTCGCTGCCGCTGTAGCTCGACTTGAACCACCGAAGTGCGGTGCTGCTCATTGCTCTCCCAGGAGACGGTCCAGCAGATCCCTCGTGTCCTCGGGGGTGAGGGCCTGAGACCGCAGCATCGCACATTTCTGCGTAAGGATCGCCACCTCATCCGGGTCGGCGATGAGTTGGCTGCCGCGCTGGTTCTCCGTGTAGGCGAGCCGCTGGTGTTCGGGCGTCTCCAGCAGCACGAACGGGCCGTTCAGCCCCGCGTGACTCGTCCGGTCCTGAGGCAGGACCTGCAACATGAGCCCTGGCAGCTCCGAGCACGCGCGCAGATGCCGTAGCTGGTCGCGCCAGACGGTTTGCCCACCGATCGGTGCTCGAACGACCGGCTCCCAGACCACGAAGCAAGTGATCGGCGGCTCCTTGCCCTGAAGGATTCCCTGCCGGTCGATGCGTGCTGCCGCCAGCCTGGCAATCGTGTCCTCGTCGTAGAAGGGCACGCGGCTGCGGAACACCGCCCACGCGTACGCCTCCGTCTGGAGCAGACCCGGCAGCACCTGGTTCTCGTACGACGAGATGGCGATGGCCTCCCGCTCCCGGTCCAGGAACTCCTCCGCCCACAACGGAACCAGGTCCACCTCCGGCATCTTGCTCAGCGCGATCGACAACGCCCCCTTGGTCTGGAGGAGTTCGTCGAGCTGCTCGGCGAGATCCGGCTTCAGCGGGCGTCGGCCCTGTTCGATCGAGGCGATCTGCTGCTCGCCGATGACGAAGCGCTCGCCCAGGGAGCGTTGGGTGTGCCCCGCCGCCTGCCGGTAGAGCGCGAGCAGCGCGCCCACCATCTTCATCGCGGAGGCGTTCCTCCGTGTCGTCGTGCCCATGAGGTCGAACTCCCCACCCGCGCGCGTACGTTCACCAACGCGCACCCGTACAGCCCGGCTGTACGGCCATGCGCACTGTCCCATCATGACCACGGAGCGTGACCCTCGTCACGTGAACAACGAAACTCCACCCCCGTCCCCACGTGAGCGCCTCTACCGCCGTGAGCGCCGGTCCGTCCCCGCCGCGCGGGCGTTCGCGCGGGAGACGCTCGCGGACTGGGGCGTGCGCGGGCGCGCGGACGATGTGGTGCTGTGCGTCAGCGAACTGGCGACCAACGCCCTGCTGCACGGCGTACCGCCCGGCCGGGGCTTCCTGCTGCGGCTGTGGCTGCTCCCCTGCGGGGACGGCGTACGCGTCGAGGTCCACGACAGCGGGGACGGTGTGCCGGCGGTGCCCCTGGACTCCGGTGGGTCGGACGAGGGCGGGCGCGGGCTGCTGCTGGTGTCGGAGCTGGCAGACAAATGGGGGGTGGCGCAACGGGACCCCGGCAAGGTCGTGTGGTGCGAAATGAGAGATGCAACTACCGTAAAGACAGGGTGAGTTGCACCCATTGGTGGTTGACGGTGCCTTTCGGTACTGGTCTAATCGGTGGCCGCTTCGACGGAGTGACGGCGAACCTACAGACAGTGAGGCAGGGCATGATGTGAACGGGGGCGAGGAGGCGGAGCCGCTGCTCGCCGCCGCCGTCGTCCGCGTCACCGCTGAGGGCCGCCGGGGCGGAGGGGGCTCCGGCTTTCTGATTTCGCCCGTGCTGGTCCTCACCTGTGCCCACGTGGTGTCCGACGCGCTGGGCAAGCCGCGAGATGGCGTCGTGGAGCCCGGTGAGTCGGTCACCGTGGAACTGCTGCTGGCGGCGGACGCCGACGGTGCGGTACCCACAGCGTCGGCGTCGGTCGTGCACTGGGCGCCGATCGCGGCGGATCGCTCCGGGGACGTGGCGCTGCTGGAACTGCGTGATCCACTGCCCCGGGCCCGGCCGCTGCCGATGGCGGACGCCGAGAGTGTGTGGGACCACGGCGCCCGAGCCGTGGGGTTCACCAGGGCTCACCCTGACGGCATCTGGCACCGGGGCCGCTTCAGCGGTGTCACGGGCGGCGGCTGGGTGCAGTTGGCCCGGGAGAGCGGGCAGGCCGCCCACGTCGAAGGGGGCTTCAGCGGCAGTCCCGTGTGGGACGACGATCTGGGCGCCGCGGTCGGCATGGTGGTGGCGGCCGAGCCGGTGCGCGAGGCCCAGCAGGCGTTCGTGCTGCGCACCAGAGCGGTGATCCGGGCGCTGCCCGCGCTCGAGCCCGTGCTGTGCCCCGCCCCGCCCTTCCGGGGACTCGACCCCTTCCGGGAGACGGACACCGACCTGTTCTTCGGCCGTGCGGCGGAGGTGGAGAAGGCCGTCGCGGCGGTGCGCGGCCAACCGGTCGTCACCGTCTACGGGCCCTCCGGCTGCGGCAAGTCCTCCCTCGCCCTGGCCGGTGTGGTACCGAGAATGCGTCAGGAGGGCTACGACGTCCTGGTCGTCGGCGCGGGGCACGCCGGGTCCCCAAAAGCCGCCCTGGCGACCCAACTGCTGGAGGCGGCGCGCGCGGCGGGCCACGGCTCGCCCCGGGTCGCGGACGCCCAGCAGGTGGATTCCCTGCTGGCCGAGTTGGGAGTCGCCGACACCTACCATCGAGTCACCGGCCGGCCCGCTCGGCGCCTCCTGGTCGTCCTCGACCAGGCCGAGGCCCTCCTGAGCCGCCCGGAGCCGGAGATCGCCGAGACGATCGGACTGCTGCTGCCGCGGGAGCCGCCGAAGGGCCTGCGGGTGCTGGTGACGCTGCGCGCGGACTTCATGGGCGCGGCGCTCAGCCACCCCCGCCTCGGCCGGGCGCTCAAGAGCGGCGAAACCCTGCCCCTCACCCCCATGACCCCGGACCAACTGAGCGAGGTGATCACAGAACCGATCCGCAGGACGCCGGCCTGGGAGTACGACCCCGGCCTGGCGCAGCGCATCCTGGACGACGCCGGCGCCGCACCTGGCGTCCTGCCGCTGCTCGGGTTCGTGCTGGAGACACTGTGGGAGCAGCGTGCGGCGGGGCGGCTGCGCACGGAGACCTACGACAGCATCGGGCGGGTGGCCGGCGCACTGCGCCACCGTGCCGACGAGGTCTGGGACTCATGTGTCAAACCCGGCACCGAGAAGGACACCAAGCGCCTGCTGACGGGCCTCATCAGGGTCCTGCCCGGCGGCGGAGCCCCGCTGGGCCGCCCCCTGACCCGGCAGGAGGCCGGTGAGGAAGGCTGGCGACTGGCCCAGGCCCTGGCCGAGCAGCGCCTGCTGGTCCTGCGCGGCGGCGACGAGCCCGGAGAGGGCAAGCAGAGCGTAGAGCTGGCCCACGAGGCGCTGATCACCGCGTGGCCGGTGCTGGCCGAGGCCGCGCGGGAGGACGCCGCGTTCCTGGCGGCGAGAGCCGAACTGCGGCAGGACATGGACACGGAGCGCTCGCGGAACAGGAACGGCACAGTGGGACTGCCGTCGGGCGAGGCGCGCCTCAAGGGGCGCGAGGATGAACTCACCGAGGACGAAAGGGCGTTTCTCGAAAGGGTGCGTCACCGCCTGCGGACCCGCAGTCGTCTCAGGGGAGCCGCCTTCGTCGCGATCGCCGTCGTGCTGGCATTGGTCGCGGCCCTCGGTACCTTCCTCGTGCAGCAGTCACGGGTGAGCGCGCAGCGGCAGGCCGAGGGGCGTTCACGTGCCCTGGCCATCCGTTCAGACGACATGAAGGACAGCGACCCTGGCCAGGCGGCCCTGGCGGCACTCGCCGCGTACGAGGTCGCGCCGACGCAGGAGGCCCGCAGCGCTCTGCTCCGCCGTTACCTGGAGCAGCGGCGCACGGCCTGGCTGCTGTCCGGTGCCGAAGGGGAACTGCACGGCACGGCGATGAGCGCGGACGGCTCGGTCACCCTGGTGACCACCACGACGGGCCGGGCGACACTCTTCGTACGCGATGTCGAGGGCCGGGTGCGCAGGTGGCAGCTGGATCTCGCCGAGAACGTGACTCTGCCGGTGGTCAGCCGCGACGGAAGCCGCATAGCCTACGTGCGGGACGCCGACGGGGTGGTGGTGTGGCACGAGGTGACTCCCGGCGCCCGCCGGCCCCTGGGCCCGGCCCACCGGCTCCAAGGGACCTTCGAGAGCATCTCGTTGGGGGCCCTCATGGGCATGGACGACTTCAACGTCCTCGACTTCTCCCCGGACGCCCGGCGACTGGTGGGCGTACCGGCCGTAGCCTCCGACCGTCCCGTGCAGGTGTGGGACCTGGCCACCGGCGAGCCACGGGCCCTGCCCGCGAGCATCCCGCGGCTCAGCCAGGTCTGGTTCGGGCCGGACGAGGACACCCTGGTCGCCACCGAGGAGCCGGTGGACGGCGGCGGTTCGCTGCTGACGGTCGACCTCACCTCCGACACCGCGCGAGTGCGGGCCCGGGCGATCCACAGTGAGGGCACGAGTCTGTCGAGTGACGGCAAGGTGGCCGTCGTCTGCCGGGAGCCCGACCACGACGACGGGGAAGAACCCACGGCCGAGTACCAGACCGTACGCGTGTCCGACGGAACCGTCCTGCGCAGCCTGCGCGAGGACGGCAGCTGGTGCTCCGACACCGTCGTCGACGAGACCGGCTCGCACGCGGCGGTGTACCCCGCGACGTCGGACGTGGACGGCTGGCACGTCTTCGCCACGACGGGCAAAGCCAAGCCGGTGCTCTTCCAGGGGCCGAACCAGGCGGACGCGAAAGGCGAACTGCCCCTGCTCGGCACCCCGGACCATCCGGTGATGGTCACCGCGGACGGCGGCACGGTCCGGGCGTGGGCACTGACCAGGCTCGACCCCGCCACCGCTTTCAGCCCGCCGAAGCTGCTGGGTGACGGCGGCACCATGGTCGTCCGCACGGACGCCGACGCCGGGCGGCTGCGCGTCGTGAGGACGGAGGGCGACGGCGAGGTCGTCTCCGAAGTGCGCACGCACGCCAAGACTCCGCCGGAGGCGACCCAGTACCTTGCCGTCAACGACGCCGAGTCCCTCGTCGCCGACGTCTCCGACCTCAACCACATCACCGTCCGCGCCCTGCCCTCCCTGCGCCAGGTGGCCGACTTCGAGACGGCGCCCCCGCCATCGGGGCAGGACGGCAAGCCCGACCTGCGCTTCCGTTTCCTGGACGAGAACCGGATGCTGACCCGTTCCGGCCCGCTCGTCGAGTACTGGGACGCGGCATCCGGCCGCCGTCTGGCGCCTCCGGTGGACCTGCGGGACGCCCACCTCACCGACGAGCGCGACCCCGCGTTCACCGTGGGACCGGGGCCGTGGGCGGACCCGGAACAGGTGGCGGTCACCGTCGACGGCGAACCGTACGTCCACGCCGTCGACCTGCGCGACGGAAAGGAGGACCGGGACCTCCGGCTGCGCCTCGGCGACGACCTCCTCACCGCGCTGCCCATGAAGGACACGAGCTACATGGCCCTGTTCACCACCGGGAGCATGGTGGAGCTGTGGTCGGTGGAGCCCGGCGGGACCGCGCACAAAACGGTCGGTCCCATCGGTCCTGTGCGAGCGAACCG
This sequence comes from Streptomyces sp. KPB2, assembly GCF_003950055.1. Lineage (NCBI taxonomy): Bacteria > Bacillati > Actinomycetota > Actinomycetes > Kitasatosporales > Streptomycetaceae > Streptomyces > Streptomyces sp. KPB2. Next base: position 1,711,054 of record NZ_CP034353.1, on the reverse strand, counting down.
GTTCACCGTCGGCGGGCCGGGGGGCTCCAGATTCTTCATCGCGGACAAAACCTCCGTACGGTTCCTAGACGCGGCCGACCCCGCCTTCGAGCAGCGGTACGACTTCGGAACCGACCAGGCGTTCCTCGCCGCGACGGACGACGGCAAGGCGTTCCTGCTGGTTCCGCCGGACGGCGGCGTCATGACGCTGCTGCGTCTCGATCCGGCCTTGTGGAAACGGCAGTTGTGCGCGGTCGTCGGACGGAACCTCAGCGACAGCGAGCGCAACGCGCTGCCACCGGGGTTGCCGTCGCACCAGTGCCCGGCCTGAACCGTCCTCGGGACGTCGGGCCGCGCTGCCCCGAAGGCCCCGTACGTCTGCCTCGGCGGCCTTCACCGAATCTCCTCGCGCGGTCGTCCGCGCGCCGCCCCCGGCGACGCGCGGACACACCGTCACGCACGGGCCAACGGTCAGGCCCAGCAGCCGTTCACGGTCGCGGCGAGGCCGTCCATCGCGTCCTTGATGTCGCTCGGGTCGGCCGTCGAGTTGTTCTCGATGAAGGAGAAGATCCGCCAGTCGCCGTCGTCGGTCCGCGTGACGCCGCTCAGGGCGATGGCGCCCGTCAGCGTGCCGGTCTTGGCGTGCACCTTGCCGACGGCGCACTCGGAATTCGGGTCGTCGAAGCGTCCCCACTCCGGGCCGAGGCTGGCACCGGCCTCGCCGGAGATCGGCAGGCCCTCCAGGATCGAGCCCAGGGCCGGGGACTCCGTGATCGCGTCGAGGAGCTGGGCGAGGGTCGCGGCCGGGATGCGGTCGGCGCGTGAGAGGCCGCTGCCGTCGTGCATCTCGAAGTTGTCGAGGGAGATGCCGTACGAGCTGAGCACCTGGCGGACCAGCGCGGTGCCGGCCTCGAAGGTGCCCGGCTTGCCCAGCTCCACGGCGGTCATGCGGAGCAGGGTCTCGGCGATGTTGTTGTCGCTGGTCTTGAGCATCTGCTTGACGATGTCCGACAGCGGCGCCGACTTGTGCTGGGCCACCGGTACGTCGGACTGCTTCGCCGTCGTGCGGGACACCTCGCCGTCGACCGTGATGCCCTGCGCGGCGAGCTTTTTCGCGAAGACCTTGCCCGCGTCGATCGAGGTGTCCTGGACGGCGGCACGGTCGACGACGAGTGAGCGGACCGGCGCCACCTCGGTGGGGTAGTAGCCCTCGTTCCAGCCCTCGGCCAGGCTCGGGGCGGCGAACAGGCTGTCGTCCACCCGGACCTGGACGTCGGTGCGGCCGGCTGCCTTGAGGCCGTCGGCGGCGGTCCTGGCCAGCTCGGCCACGTCCTCGCTCGTGAGGGTGCGGTCGCCGCCGCCGACGAGGGTGAGGGTGCCCTCGCCGTATACGACCTTGGTGGTGAACTCGTGGTTCGCGCCCAGCAGCGTCAGGGCCGTGGTGGCCGTGGCGAGCTTGGCGTTGGAGGCCGGCATGAGGGCGGTGGAGCCGTTGTGGTCCCACAGGGCGGTGTCCGAGTCGGCGTCGAGCACGACACCGCTGACATCGTTGCCCAGACGCTCGTCGGCGAGGCGCTCGTTGAGGTTCTTGACCAGCTGCGCGTCGTCGGCGGCGAGGTCGTCGACCGAGATGCCCTGCGGTCGCGGGGAGTTGTCGTCGGCGGCGAAGGCGGAGGTTCCGGCCAGCGTGGCGGAGGCCACGGGCACGGCCATCGCGAGCACGAGGGCCCGGCGTGCGCCGACGCGGCTCACTCTTGCCTTGCGGTGCCTGCGCCGTCCGCCGGGGGCGAATGTGGTCGTGGGGGTCTCGTCTGGCGTACCAGTCATGAAGTGAAATCCAAAGATCGGTTACTTCGTTCTGTGGGGGTGAAGCGCTGGGCACGCTACCAGCCGCCATATGACGGGCCGGGACGGAAATTGACGGGGTGTGAAGGTCCTGCGACCGAATCGCGGAACGGCTGGCTGGGGGATCGGGTGGAGGGGGATCTTCCGGTGCCGAACGGGCAATGCCCTGCCCTTCAGGGCGCCGGGACACCGGATTCCGGGGCATCGCCGCGCCACCGCGCCCGCACCGCCCAGCCACCGGCCACCGCGAGGGCCACCACCGCCCCGGCGGCGAGCACCCGCCCGAGCCCGGAGCCGGTCCCGCTCACCGGGACCGCGGCGGCGGCCGCCACGACGCCCGCCCCCGCGCAGGCCGCCAGCGCCTCGGCCCACACACGTGCGGTCCCGCGCCCCCACCGCCACGGCCAGGTCTCACTGGTCACCAGATAGGCGACCAGCAGGACGACCACGCAGCCGGCCTCCCACCAGGCCGGGTCGCCGAACGCCGCGATCACCACCACCCCCGCCGCGAGCAGCGTCGTCCGGTGGCGCAGCAGCCGGGCGGACCAGCCGGCCGCCACCGACGGCCGCCGGTCCAGTGAGGGCGCCGCCCACGCCGCAAAGGCGATCGCGCCGACGAGGGGCACCGCCTGACCCGCCGTGGTCACCGTCGCCCACGGCCGCCACGCCAGCACGACGGCCGCCACCGCGATCACCCGCACCGGCACGGTGCCGATCCAGTACCTCAGGTACTCCCGAAGGCCCACCCGGGACTCCAGCGCCGTCATCCCGCGCGCCCCCTTCCGCCGACCCGCCCCGACAGCAGCGGCGCCAGCGCCGGATCCAACGACTCGCCCGGCGTGTGGCGGAGCACCGGCACCCCGCTGTCCCGCAGGGCGAACCGCATCGCGTCGCGCTCCGCCCGCCACAGCCGCAGGCCCAGCTCGCCCGCCTCGTCCCCGGGCTCCACCCGAGGGTCGCCGCTCGGGATCTCCACGACGACCGGGCGCCGCCCGCGCGCCTGGACGTCCCGCAGCACCGACAGGATCCGTGCGTCGCTGAGCGGGGTGAACACGTACACCAGGGCACCCTCCGGCAGCGCGGGCGGCGGGACCCGCTCCAGCCCGTCGCCGCCGAAGGTGCGGTCCTTGCGGACGTCGAGGACGCTCTCGACGATGCGGTAGAACGCCGCGTCCCCGGTGCCCGGCGTCAGCCAGCGGGTGGTGCCGCCGGTCGAGACGACCCCCACCCGGTCGTGGGTGCGCAGATAGGCCCGGGTGAGCCCGGCGGCGGCACGTACCGTCTCGTCCAGGGAGGACAGCCCGGTCACCGGGTCGACGACGTCCCCGAACGCGTCGAGCAGCATCACGGTGTCGGCGGCCCGCTCGGCCGCGAACCGGTGCAGCTGCACGGCGTCGCGCCGGGTCGTCGACGGCCAGTGGATGCGCCGCTGCCGCTCCCCGGGAACCCAGGGCCCCACCCCGACGACCTCGACGCCCTCCCCGGGCTGCGGCGAGGCGTGCTCGCCGAGCCGCTGCGGCAGCCGTACCGGGATCGGGGTGAACCTCGCCTGCGCCGCGTGCGGGAACACCGAGACCTCGGGGACCTCGACCCGCACGGTGCGGCGCACGGTGCCGCCCGAGTCGTACACGTCCAGGTCCACCGGGCCGAGCGACCAGCGGCCCCAGGCCAACGCCGTATGACGCAGCGTCACCGAGGAGCGGCCGACGGCCACCTCGTCGAGGCGCAGGCCGGGGCCGAGCGTGACACCCGGGTCGAGGCGTACGGCGTCGCCGTCGTGGGCCACCTCGACGCGGACGGTGACCGTGTCGCCCTCGAAGCAGCGCCCCGGCTCGACGGTCACCGACGTCTCGACGCGGCGGGCGGGGGTGCGGGGCAGCGCCAGCGCGAGCAGGACCAGCGGCGCCGCCGCGAGCGCGAGCAGCCAGCCCCGGCCGGTGAGCAGGGCGGCGGCCGACGCCACGGCGGCCACGGTCAGCAGGCGCAGCGTCCGCTCGCCCGGACGCGGACCCCCGGGCGGCCGGGACGGCGGGGGCGCCGGCGCGGTGCGGCCCTCCAGGGCGCGGTCCACCAGCGCGTCCGGCCGGGGCTCCGGTGCCGGTACCGCCTCCGGTGCGGACGGGGTCACGACGGCACTGCGGCCGTACGCCGCGTCGTCGGCGTGCGCACGCCGTCGACCAGCTCGCGCAGCACGTCGTCCGTGGACAGCTCGCGCACCCACAACTCCGGCCGCAGGGACACCCGGTGGGCCAGCGCGGGCACCGCGAGATCCTTGATGTCCTCGGGGACGACGTAGTCGCGGCCGTCCAGCACGGCGCGGGCGCGGGCGAGCTGGACCAGGGCGAGGCCGCCGCGCGGCGAGGAGCCGATGCTGATCTGGGGGTGGCCGCGGGTCGCGCCGACGAGCGCGACCGCGTACTCCAGCAGATCGTCGTCGATCTCCACCCGCTCGACGACGGCCCGCCACGCCAGCACGTCCTGTGGCCCCGCGAGCCTTTCGAGCACGGCCTCGGGCGCGGCCCGGTCGATGCGGGCCCGCAGCATCGCCAGCTCCTCCGAGGCGGTCAGGTACCCCATCCGCACCCGCAGCTGGAACCGGTCGAGCTGGGCCTCGGGCAGCGAGTAGGTTCCCTCGTACTCCACCGGGTTGGCGGTCGCGATGACGAGGAACGGGTCGGCGAGCGGCCGGGTCTCGCCGTCCACGGTCACCTGCGACTCGGCCATCGCCTCCAGCAGCGCGGCCTGCGTCTTGGGCGGCGTACGGTTGATCTCGTCGGCGAGCAGGAGGTGCGTGAAGACCGGGCCCGGGTGGAACACCATCTCGCCGGTGCGCTGGTCGTACAGCGGCGTTCCGGTGACGTCGGAGGGCAGCAGGTCGGGCGTGAACTGGATGCGGCGGAAGTCCAGACCGAGCGTGGTGGCGAAGGAGCGGGCGAGGAGCGTCTTGCCGAGACCGGGCAGGTCCTCGACGAGGACGTGGCCGCCCGCCAGCACGGCCAGCATCACCTGTTCGAGCGCGTCCTGCTTGCCGACGACGGCCCGGCCGATCTCGCGCAGTACGGCACCGGCCTGCTCGCCGACCTGCTCGGCGGTGCGGAGCGGGGGCGTGGAGGTAGAGGTCACTTCGCTTGGTCCTTACCGGTACGGGAGGTGCGGGTGCGGGTGCCGGCCGGCGCGTGGTCGCGGTCGTGGTCGCGGGGTGCGCCGAGGGCTTCGAGGCGGTCGACCAGGCGGCGCAGTACCTCGACGGGTACCGCGCCCCCGGGGCCGGTGTCCGGCGGCACGGGCCCCAGCCACGGCCACAGCTCGGGGCCGACCAACTCGGCGGCCCGCTCGGGCTGGTGCTCCAGGGACACGTGGTGGTGCTCGGCGAGCGCGGCGGCGTACAGGCGGCGCAGTTCGATCCGGAGCACCGCGCGGTAGTACTGGGCGCCGTCGGGTCCGGTGGAGGTCTTCACGTTGCGCCGCCACTCGCCCATGCCCGGAGCCCGTGTCCGCAACAGCCGTACCTCGTCCCGGTACGCGGAGTCGACCGCGCCCGCCCCGGTGACGTACCGGGCGACCAGCACGGCCACGGCCGCGAGCAGCGCCACCAGCGCGCCGGCGGCCCCGGGGCCGTCGAGGAGCAGGACGAGCAGCAGGCCCGAGCCGGCGACCGCGCCGCCCAGCAGCCCGAGCCGGGGCAGCGACAGCATGTCCTGCCCCGGGCCGTCCTCCAGGGACCGGTTCACCGCTCGACCTCCCCGTCCGTGGCCGGGGCGGGTTCCGGGTCCCCGAGCAGGGACGCGATCTCCTCCAGGGCGGCGGCCGCGGCCGCCCGGTGCGAGCCGTCCATCGGGTGCGAGGAGTAACGGGCCTCGCGGAAGAGGGCGGTGAGACGCGGCCCGGCCGGGCCCGGGGCGAAGCCCGCGGCGGCGGCGCGGGTGAGCAGGTCGGCCGGACTGTCGGAGGCCTGCCGCCGTACACCGGACGCGGCGAGGGCGTCCTCCATCGCGGCGTAACAGGCGATGACGGCGGCCCGGGCGTCGTCGTCGGTGCCGGCCAGGGCGCGGCGGCCCGAGTGCACGGCGGACAGCAGCAGTCGCGCGTCGTCGTCCTGCGGTGCGGTGCTCCCCGACGGACCCGGACGGTACGGCAGGCTCAGCCGGAACCGGCGCAGCCGCCGTACGACGGCCACCACGACGAGCACGGCGACGACCGCGGCCAGCGCCAGGAGCACGAGATGCAGCGGCAGGGCGGAATGGTCCCCCGAACCGCGCGGGCGCTCCTGGGGCGGGGGAGTGGCGAACGTCGGTTCGGGAGCCGGTTCGGTGGCGAGGGGCGGCGGCGGGCCGGGCGTGCCGTCGCCGGTGGAGAACCGGTGCAGGACCAGGGCCAGTACGCCGATGACGGCCGTCGCGGAGAGCAGCAGGGGCGCGGCGATCTCCCGCAGCCGCTCCTCGACCGGCGGCACGTCCATGCGGTTGGCGCCGAAACGCGGGCGAAGACGCCGGACGGCCGTCCAGGCCCCGATCGTCCAGGCGGCGGACGCCCCGATCACCACGATGCCCCACTGGCCGAGCGGCCCCCGGCCGGAGTGCAGCAGCCCCTCCGCGGGCCGCAGCGCGAGCGCGGCGAGCGCCAGGGCGCCGACGACTCCGACGGCGACCACCGCCCCCGGCACCGCGCGGTGTCCGGTCCGCCCGCCCCGATCCATGCCGTTCGCCCCCCGTCGAACCCGTCGCCCCCGAACGCCTGTTCAGCGCCATCTTGGCACATGCCCCACCGGCGCCCCGGGGCCGCGCCTCGGCGCCCGGGGCGGCCCGGGGCGGTCCGGTGCGGGCGCTCCCGGCGGCGGCCCGTGCCGGTCAGCCCCGGTAGCGGGCGCGGCCCACGGCGGCGGCCACCGTCAGCGGGACGGTGAGCACCGCCGCGGTGAGGAACAGGCCGTGGTAGGCGTGGCGTTCCGCGGGACCGGCGGCGACGGTGCTGGCCAGGGCGCTGCCGACGTAGAGGGCCACCCCGAACATCGCGACCCCGGTCGCACGGGCCGCCGGGGACAGCGCGGTGGCCCAGGACTGGATCGTGGAGTGCATGAACGACCAGCCGCCGCCGAGCAGCAGGGCGCACACCACCAGCGCGGGCACCGACCGGTCGGCCGCGGCACAGCCGAACGCCACCGTCATCTGCACCCCGCCGGCCACGATCAGCCGGACCGGCGTCCACCGCCCGACCAGCCGCTTGACCAGCTGCGCCGCGGCCATCGAGCCCACGCCGTACAGCGCGGTCACCGCACCGGCCAGGGCGGCCGAGGCACCCTGGGCCTCCAGCGCCGGCGCGATGTACGTGAGGAAGCCCAGCAGCACGGCGCCCTCGAACAGGGCGACGGCCATGACGTACCACTGCCAGCGGGAGCGCAGGACGACGGCGAAGGGGGCGAGCAGCGCGCCGGGTTCCGCGCGCGGCGGTTCCGGCAGCCGGCGCAGGGCGACGACCAGGTAGGCGGCGATCAGGCCCGGCAGGGCGAACACCACGCGCCAGCTCGCGTAGTGGGCCAGCACCCCGGCGACGACGGTGGCCACGGCGGTGCCCAGCGCGAAGGCGGTCATCAGCTCGCTGAGCGGCCGCTGGCGTACCGCGGCGGGCACCGTGTCGCCGACGTAGGTGATGGACGCGGCGATGGACGCGGCGAAGCACGCCCCGGCCACGACGCGCGCCACGATCAGCACCGTCGCGCCGGGCGCGAGCACCGAGGCGAGCGCCGCGACGGCGGCCCCGGCCAGGGAGATCCGCATGACCCGCACCCGGCCCAGCCGGTCGCTCGCCAGTCCCCAGACCGGCTGCATCAGGCCGTAGGCGAGGAAGTAGCCGCTGGCGGCGAGCATGACCGTGGTCAGCGGGACGCCGAGCCGGGTGCCGATGACCAGCAGCATGGGGGTGATGCAGAACCGGTCGAAGTTGCTGACGAATCCGGCCGTGCGCAGCAGTCGCAGGGTGGCCGCGGGCATGGGGGTTGCCAGGCGCGCGGAGGCCGGGTCGGCCGGGCCGGCGGGACCGGCCGGAGGCGGTGCGGAGGTGGTCGGTGACGAGTCGGCCGGGTCCATGGAAGTGCTCCTCGATCGGTGGTCGCCGGACGGTCCGACCGGCCTGTCCAGCTCATCACCGCGGCCGGCCCGCCCGGCCCCGCAGCCGATTACCCTTGCTCACAGCCTGGGGCGCGGTGCGTCGCGCCGGCCCGGGCCGGTGGCGCGGGGAGAACCGAGGAGGACCGAGGACGTGAACGGCGGGGGAGCCGGCGACCCGCGGCGCGAGCTGGGAGCCTTCCTGCGCTCCCGCCGGGAGCGGCTCCGGCCGGCCGACGTGGGGCTGCCCGGCTCACCGCGACGGCGCACCCCCGGCCTGCGGCGCGAGGAGGTCGCCGAGCTGGCCGGCGTCAGCGCGTCCTGGTACGCCTGGCTGGAGCAGGGCCGGGTCCGTACGTCGGAGCAGGTGCTGCGGTCGTTGGCGCGGGCCCTGCGACTGAACGCCGACGAAACCGCGCACGTGCTGTCCTTCGTCGAACGGGCCGAGCCGGCCGGACCGCCGCCGGGATGGGTCTCGCCGAACCTGCTGTCGCTGGTGGAGTCGCTGGCACCGCATCCGGCCGCGGTGCTCGACCCGCACTGGGACCTGCTGGCCTGGAACGCGGGCTACTCGGGACTGCTGACCGACCTGGCGCGGCTGGCGCCCAAGCAGCGCAACCTGCTGTGGCTGGTGTTCCGCTGGCCGCCCGCCCGTACGCTGCTGGCCAGTTGGGAGTCCGAGGCGCGGAGTCTGCTCGGCCAGTTCCGGGCGAAGGCGGCCCGGCACCCGCAGGACGGCCGGTACGCCGAGATCACCGGGGAGCTGCTGCACGACCCGGACGCCGCCCGCTGGTACGGCCGCCGGGAGACGGCGGCGTTCCACCCCGCCGTCCGTCATTTCCGGCACCCGGTGGCCGGTGATCTCCGCCTGCGGTACGTCAAACTCGCCGCCGTGGACGAGCCCGGCCACCACCTGCTGGCCTACCTGCCCGACGACCGGGCGACGGCACAGGGGCTGGAGCTGCTCGCCGGGCAGCGGTGACGGCCCGGCCGCGCGGGGGGCGGCTGCCGGGCCGTCGGGTGCACCGGGACGGGCGGCGTCAGGACGTGAGGACGGCTTTGATCACCGACCCGTCGGCGACCGCGTCGAGCGCGTCGGCATGCCGTTCCAGCGGGAACGGCGTCACCAGGCCCGCCAGTCCGAACCGGCCGGTGAGGGCGGGCAGCAGCCGCACGTACTCGACGAGATGGGCACCGGTGAAGGCCCAGGAACCGACCACGTCGAGTTGCCGGTGGACGATCTGGTGCGGGTTGAGCGTGGTGTCCCCGGCGTCGGTGTACTGGCCGATGACGAGGTAACTGCCGCCCCGGCGTGCCAGGCCCAGGCCCTGGCCGACGGCGGCCGGCACACCGGCGCACTCGATCACCAGGTCGGCGCCGTCCCCGCCGACCGCGGCCCGCGCCTCCCGCAGGACCTCCGTGGGATCGTCGGCACCCGCGATGTCCAGGTGGACGTCACCGATACCGGCGTCGGCGGCCCGCTCCAGCCGGCCGGCCGGGCCGCCGACGATCACCACCTTGGCGGCCCCGGCCAGCTGCGCGAAGGCGGCGGCCGCCAGCCCCACCGGACCGCTGCCCTGCACCACCACGGTCTCGCCGAGCCGCACCGGCCGCCTCTCGTGCAGCGCGTGCGCCACGGTGGGCCCGGCGCAGGCCAGCGACATGGCGGCGAGCGGGTCCGTGCCGTCGGGCACCTTGATCACGGCGGTGCCCGGCTGGAGCACGATGTGGTCGGCCCAGGCCCCGGACAGCTCCGGCCCGTCGGCGAGGGCCCGGTTGACGCCGTAGGTGCGGCGCCGCTCGCACAGGGTCGGCTCGCGGTGCAGCCGGCAGGGCGGGCAGACCCCGCAGGAGATGGAGGACGCCCACATCACCGTGTCACCGGCCGCCAGTGGTGTCCCGGCGGCGTCCCGGTGGGTGCCGGCACCCAGCTCCCGTACGACGCCCAGCCCCTCGTGGCCCAGGACGAGAGGGACCGGGATGTCCAGGTGGCCCTGGCACAGGTGCAGGTCGGTCCCGCAGACACCGCCGTAGCCGCAGGCCACGACCATGCCGCCGGCGGGCGGCCCGGGCAGCGGGAACGTCCGCAGCGACAGCGGCTTGCCGAACTCCTCCAGGACGACGGCGCGTCCGGTGGCGGCGGCCGTCGCGGCGCGGGCGGTCACGACGCCACCGCGCACGGCACCTGGGAGAACGGGGCCGCCAGCGGGCGCAGCGGCGCGGTGTCCCGGCACACCACGTACTCCGGACGGGGCTCGCCCTCCGGCCGCGGAAGGTTCGCGGTGTCGTTGTAGGTGGCGATCAGCAGCCGGCGCGCGAACGGCGACATGTTGGGGGACGAGCCGTGCACGATCTCCGGGGAGAACAGCACGACGGAGCCGGCCGGCCCCTTGGGGCTGGTCATGCCGTGGCGGTCCACGTACTCCGCGAGCTGCCCCGGCGACAGCGATATGTCGTCCGGGTCGAGGTGCTGCTCGGACCTGGCGGACGCCGACCGGCCCTCGCGGACCAGTCCGCGCCGGTGCGAGCCGGGCAGGAAGATGACCGGGCCGTTGAACTCGGTGACGTCGTCCAGGAAGACGCCGATGTTGACCTGGCGCGGGGCGGGCAGGCCGTCGGCGATGCGCCACGCCAGGAAGTCCTGGTGCCAGGCCCACTTGTCGCCGCCGAACGGCGGTTTGGCATTGATCTTGAACTGGTAGACGTAGACGTCCTCGCAGAGCAGTTGCCGCACCGGTGCCAGGATCCGCGGGTCGCGGACCAGTCCGGCGTACTCCTGCTGCCGTTGGTGCGAGGAGTAGACGGCGCGGACCTCCGTACCGCCGTCCTCGGTCACCACCTGCGGCCCGGGGACCTTCGCGTCGCGTTCGAAGGCGGCGCGCAGTGTCTCCACCTCCTGGGCGTCGAGGAGGGATTCGAGCATGAGGAAGCCGCGCTCGTGGTACTCGTCGGCCTGTTGCTGGGTCAGTCGCATGCGCTTGTTCTCCTGATCGGTCGGGGGACGGGACGATGCGGAGGTCATCCCATGAAGTGGCCGCCGTCGACGACGAGTTGCTGTCCGCTGACGTAGCCGCTGCGCGCGCCCACCAGGAACTCCAGGGCGTCGGCCATGTCCTCGGCCGTGCCGAGCCGGCCGCGCGGAATGGTGTCCAGGACGGCGCCGAGCCGTTCCGGGTCGTCCAGGCGGTAGCGCTCGGTCACCTCCTCGGTGTCGGTGAACCCGGGCAGCAGGGCGTTGACCCGGACGTGCGGGGCGAGTTCGAGGGCCAGGCACTTGGTGAGCTGGAGCAGGCCCGCCTTGCTCGCGCAGTAGTTGGCGCCGTCGGCGCGGGGACGGATCGCCGTGGTGGAGGCGACGTTGACGATGCTGCCCCCGCCGGCCTGCACCATCGCGGGGGCCAGGGCGCGGGTCAGGTGGAAGGGGCCGGAGAGGTTGGTGGCCAGGACCGTGTCCCAGTCCCGGTCGGTCATCGACAGGAACGGCCGGTCGCGGTTGACACCGGCGTTGTTGACGAGCACGGAGGGTGCCCCGTGGCGGGCGGTGAGCGACGCGCAGACCGCCCGGACCTCCTGCGGCCGGGCGAGGTCGCAGCGCAGCGCCTCGATCCGGCCGTCACCGGCCTTCTCGGTCCGCCGCGCGGCGTCGTCGTCACCGCGGTAGAGGGCGACCACCCGGTGGCCGAGGGCGGCGAGCCGGAGGCTCAGGGCCCGTCCGATGCCGCGGGTGCCGCCGCTGACCACGGCGAGGGTCATGACACCTCGGCGACGAGGTCGCCGCGCTTGAGGCCCGAGCCCGCGGGCACCTCGGCCGGGTCCGAGCCCAGGCCCGCGACGGCGTTGTGCTCGTCGACGAACACGACGTCGGGGACGAAGGAGGCGGCCTCCTCGTCGGTCATGGCGGCGTAGGCGATGAGGATGACGAGGTCGCCGGGGCTGATGAGCCGGGCCGCGGCTCCGTTGATGCCGAGGACGCCGGTGCCGGCCGGGCCCTCGATGACGTACGTGGACAGCCGGGCGCCGTTGTCGATGTCGACGATGTCGACCTTCTCGCCGGGGAGCAGGCCGGCGGCGTGCATGAGGTCGGAGTCGACGGTGACCGATCCGACGTAGTGCAGGTCGGCCTGGGTGACGGTGGCGCGGTGGATCTTCGACTTCATCAGGGTGCGGTACATGAGGGCTCCTTCACGGGGCGGGGAGATGGACGGGACGGTGCGGCCGGGTCAGACCGGCCAGGACGCGTAGCGGCGCATGCCGTACAGCAGGGGCGCGGCCTCGGCGGCCGGGACGTGGGTCTCGGTGTGCAGGACCTCGCCGATCACGATGGTGTGGTCGCCGGCCGGGACCGTCCGCGCGACGCGGCACTCGGCGGTGGCGTGGGAATCCTGCGGCAGTACCGGCAGCCCGGTGAGGTGCCCGGGCCGCCAGGGGACGGTGGTGAACCGCTCGGCGGCCGGACCGGCGAACGCCTGGGCGGCGCGTCGCCCGCTGCCGTGCAGCAGGTTCACGGCGAAGGCCCCGCGGGCCGCGAGGACGGGCAGGGTGCTTCCGCCGGCTGCCGCGCACACCAGCAACTGCGGCGGATCGAGGGAGACGGAGCACAGCGCGGTGCAGGTGAAGCCGTACGGTGTGCCCCGCGCGTCGGCCGTGGTGACGACGGCGACACCGCTGGGGTGCGAGCCCATCAGGGCCCGGAAGGCGTCGTGCGGCACGGCGTGTTCGTCCCCGGCACGGGGCGCGGCGGGCATCGAGGCGGTGGTGCTCGCGGGGGTCACCACGAGAAGGTCCGGGCGTCGTAGAGGTTGACGCCGGTCGCGGCCTTGCCGAGGTACTCCAGGCACTCGTGCGGCTTGGCCGGCATCACGTGCGCGAACTGGACCTCGCGGATCAGCCGTTCCAGCGTGTGACCGCGGCTGACGGCGGCCGAGCCGCACAGCCGCAGCGCGTCCCGGGCGAGTAGCGGTCCGGTCTCGCCCACGACGTACTTGGCGGCGTGCACCATGGCGTTGGCCTCCAGGCTGCCGCGTTCCGCGGTGACCAGGTCGCCGGCCTCGTGGACCAGGGCGCGGGCGGCCCGCAGACGGGCGGACATCCGGCCCAGTTCCTGCTGCACGACGGGGGAGTCGGCGCGGCCGGGGGCGGCGGTGACACGGTCCACGGTGTGCCGGTAGAGGGCCTGAGCCATGCCCAGGTAGGCGCCGGTGTAGCCGGCGAACATCCAGTGCGGCTCGCGCACCACCTTGAACAGGGACATGCCCTCGACGCCGAGGTAGAGGCGGGAGCGGGGCACCACCACCTCGTCCAGCGTCATCGGCGCGGTGCTGGTGCCGTACATCGCCGACATGTGCCGCACGGGGCCGAAGCCGACGCCCGGGTCGTCGGCGGCGACGACGAAGTGCGAGACCTCGGCGCTCTCCTCGTCGTCCCCGTCGGCGGCGGCCACGACGTAGTAGTCGGCGGCGCCGGCCAGGGACACGAAGTCCTTCCTGCCGTTCAGGACGTAGTGCGTGCCGTCGCCGGAGCGGCGGTAGCGGGTCCGCATGCCGCGGAGCTTCGCGCCGCGGCCCGCCTCGGAGGTGGCGGAGGCGAACATCTTGTGCCCGTCCACCACCTCGCCCAGCATCCAGGTCCGGAAGGCGTCGGCGGCCGGGGACAGCCGGGTCCCGGCGGCTTCGGCGAGCGCGCCGATCACGACGTGGTGCATGTTGAAGCCGAGGGCCGCGGCGCCGTGGTGCGCGCCGAGTTCGGCCAGCACCCGCCAGTAGTCGCCGAAGCCGAGACCGGCGCCGCCGGCCTCCCGGGGCACGAGCAGGGCGAGCAGCCCGGACTCGCGCAGGACGCGGTAGGCCTCGTGGCCGTCGTCGTCCGCGGCGTCGGTGGCGGCGGCGAGCGGGGCGATCGCGGAGCCGGTGTCGGCGGCGAGTTTGAGGAGGTCGTCGAAGTGGGTCGGCAGCGTCATCGGTGTCCTTGGGGGTCGGTGCCGGGCCGGTGGGTGGGTCGTCGGCCGGCCGGGTCTCGATCGGTCGGTTTCCGGCCGGTCGGAGGCCGGCCGTTGTCGGGGTGTCGATCGGCCGGTTGACGGGTGAGGGGCCGTCGGCCGTCGTCCCGTCAGTTCTCGACGGGCAGGCCGAGTTGCCGTGCCACGGCCACCCGCAGCAGGTCGTTCGGACCGGCGTAGGTGAGGGCCGCCATGGGGCTCGACAGGTCCGCGGCGAGGTCGAAGCCGGGCAGGAAGGCCCGGACTCCGGACAACGCGGTGGCGTGCTCGGTCATCCGCACGTAGTCCTCCGACACGGAGATCTTGGTGAGGGCGGCCTCGGCGGCCAGCTGCCGGGCGGGTGTGCCGGCGTCGAGCCGGGCGGCCATCGCGTAGAGCTGGACGCGGGAGCGGTGCAGCGCCAGGGCCATGTCACTGACGCGTGCGGCGACCTGGTGACTGGCGCCCATGCGCCGGCCGAAGTGGTCCCGTCCGGCCGCCCACTCGACGGTGCGCGTCAGCAGACGGTGCATCGGACCGAGGGCGTACCCGAGGACGACGGAGCGCTCCCAGGCGGTGGTCGAGGCCATCACCGCCAGCCCGGAGCCCTCCTCGCCGAGCAGCGCGTCCGCGGGCAGCCGGGCGCCCTCGAAGATCAGCTCCCCCATCGGCACGGTCGGCAGCGCGGTCTTGGCGAAGGTCTCGCCGTGCCGGACCCCCGGGAGGTCGAGGGGGATGAGGAACGCGGACAGCGCGAACGGTGAGCGCCCCGGGGCGGTACGGGCGAAGACGATCGCCCGGTCGGCCACCGGCGCCGCGGTGATGAACGTCTTCGCGCCGTCGAGCACGAAGCCGTCGGCGTCGCGCACGGCCCGGGTCTCCATGGAGAACGGGTCACTGCCGCCCCCGCGTTCGGTCAGCGCGTGGCAGAGCAGGGTCCGGCCGTCCTGGACGTCGGCGACCGCGTCCCAGGCCGCTGCCGGGAGCGTGGCCCGCAGCGGGAACTGCATCCCGAAGACCTGGGAGGCCAGCGCGTAGCACACGCCGGGGTCGACGCCCGCCAGCCCGATGCCCTCGATCATGGCGAGGGCGCGGGTGACCGGCCCGGGCGTCGTGGCCCCGGGCGGGGCGAGGCGGAGCACACCGAGGTCGGCCATCGCCCGCCACCGGGCGGTGAAGTCGGCGTCCTCGGCCCGCTCCGTCACCGGCGCGGCCAGGTCCCGGTAGGCGTCGACGATCTCTTCGGTCTCCGGTGCGCACGAGCGCAGCGCCGCGGTGGTCGTCGCGCTCATGGGCGGCCCTCGACGGCGAGGCTCTCGATCGCGGCCCACAACGCCTTGGGGCTGCGGAAGTTGGCGGCGACGATCTCGGTGTCGGGCAGGGTGACGCCGGCCTCCTTGTCGAGCGCCGCGACGATCTCCATGATCGCCAGCGAGTCGACCAGGCCCATTTCGAGGAGCGGGGTGTCGGCGGTCAGGGAGCTCGCGTCCTCGCCGGGGCCCCAGGTGATGCGGCTGCCGATCAGGGCGCAGAGTTCTTCGACGCTGTTCATACGGTGACGTCCTCCGGGTGCGCGGGGCCGGCCGTGCCGCTCAGGGCGCGGCGGTCGACCTTTCCGCTGGTGGTGGTGGGCAGGGTGGTGAGCGGTACGACGCGGTCGGGCAGCATCCGCTTGGGCAGTACGGCGCGCAGCGCGGCCAGGACCTCGTGCTCGGTGGCGTCCGTCTGCGCGTAGGCCCAGATCTCGACGGTGCGGGAGCCGTCCGGGCCGCGGGGGCCCTCCCGGGCGACGACGGCGGCGGTGCCCACCTGCGCAAGCTCCAGGACGGCGTGTTCCACGTCCATCAGATCGATGCGGTGGCCGCGCCGCTTGACCTGGTGGTCGCGCCGGCCGCGCAGCAGCACCTGTCCGTCGGGCCGCATCCGGCCGAGGTCACCGCTGGCGTAGGCGCGGCGGGCGACGCCGTCGCGGAAGACGGCGGTGACGGTGGGGTCCTCGGGCGCCCCGCCGCGCAGGTAGCCCTGGAAGACGACGGGTCCCGCGATGTGGATCTCGCCCTCACCGTCCGTGGGCCGGCCCTCGTCGTCGAGCACGTCGACGTGGACGCCGCCGATACCCCGGCCGATGGGCAGTTCCCGGCCGGCCGTCCAGTCGGCCGGCACCCGGTAGTAGGTGCAGGCGTTGGTCTCGGTGGGCCCGTACAGGTTGTAGAACGGCACCCCGGCGAACAACCTCAGGTACCGCTCGAGCAGTTCGGGGGCGAACGGCTCCCCGCCGAAGGCCGCGATCCGCAGGGTGGCCGGCGGGGCGTCCGCGACACCGCCCTGCTGGAGCATGGCGTGGTAGAGGGACGGCACGGCCATGAAGGCGGTGACGCGCTGTTCGGTCAGCCACGCGACGACGTCGCGCGGGAAGACCCGCAGCGGGTCCGGCATCAGGACCGTACAGGCTCCCGCGGCGGCGGCGCTGAACAGGTCGAAGGTGGTCAGGTCGAAGGTGAGGGCGGCCTGCGAGCCGATCCGGTCCTCCGGGGTGAGCCCGAACTCCCGCGCGGCCCACAGCGCGTAGTGCGCGACGTTCTCGTGCGAGAGCAGGACGCCCTTGGGCCAGCCGGTGCTGCCGGAGGTGAACAGGATGTAGCCGCCCCGGTCGGCCGGCGGTGGCAGTGGCGCGGGCCGCTCGTCGGGGCCGAGGCAACGCAGCAGGTGCAGGCCGTGGTCGAGGGCCTCCGCGGTGGCCGGCGCGTCGTCGCGGGGGCGGCCGTCGCGGGCGCGGGCGACGGCCCGGCGGGCCCCGGTCAGGGTGCGGTCGACGGTCAGCAGCGCCGACAGACCCGCGTTGCGGATCATCCGGGCGGTCCGCTCCGGCGGGTCCGCGGTGTCCAGCGGTGCGGCCACCGCCCCGGCCCGCAGCACCGCGTACAGGGCGACGACGGTGGCGGGGGACTTGGGCGCGTGGACGCCGATCCGGTCGCCGGGGGCGACGCCGCTGGCGGACAGCCGGGCGGCCAGCGCGTCGACGGCCCGCTCCAGCCGGGCGTACGTCCAGCTCTCGCCGGCGCCCTCCAGGGCGGTGCGCCCGGGGTGGTCGCGCGCGGCGCGGGTCAGCAGGGCGTCGAGGCGGGGGGCGGTCGTCGCGGTCACCGGCCGGCTCCCGCGGACGGTATCCGGTCGGTGTGCGCGGTGTGCGCCGAGGGGGCGGCTGGGTCGGCGAGGAACGCGCGGACGGCGTCGACGACGAGTCCGGGCCGGACCAGATGGGGGTAGTGGTCGCAGCCTTCGGGGACCAGGCGCGCGAACGGGCCGTCCACCGCGCGTTCGACCGCGTCGACCTGGGCCAGCGTGCCGTACTCGTCCGCGTCGCCCTGGATCGCCAGCACCGGTGCGGTGACGTCGAGTTCGTCCTCGATGGACCAGTCGCGGAAGGCGGGCGAGAGCCAGACCCCGCTCCAGCGGTCGAACACCCCTCGGGGGTCGTCGTGCACCATGGCCAGCTTCCGCGCGAGCGGACCCGCCGCGTAGGAGGCGCGGGCGTTCTCGATGCCCCGGCGGTTCTCCTCCTCGAAGTACAGGTGCGGGCCCATCCCGACGACCGCCCGGACCGGGTGCGCCGACGCGTGCAGCAGCGCCATGGAGGCGCCGTCGCTGTGGCCGACCAGGACGGGGCGGCGCATGCCCAGCGCGTCGAGCAGTTCCGGCAGCACCTCGTGGGCGTGCTCGTGCATGTAGCGGACGGTGCGGGGGAGCGGGTCGGGTCCGCTGCCGCCGTGGCCGTGGCGGGAGTAGACGAGGGCGCGCCGTCCGGTGGCGGCGGCGAGCCGGGCGGGGAATCGTCCCCAGGCCGCGAGGCAGCCGAGTCCGCCGTGCAGAAAGACCAGGGGGGAGAGGTCGGGATCGCCGTCGATGACGACGTGTTCCAAGGGACCGTTGCGCATGGTGATGACCGGCACAGCACAATCCTTCTCAGTGTTTACGGTGGCGGATCGGGCATTCGGGCAGGGGGAACGGACGGGGCGCCGTGCCGGAACCCGGTGGCGCGGCCGAGGCCCCGGCAATGCGCCGGGAAGCCGAACGGAAATAGTTGAGGGAATAACCATCGGGGGTGGCGGACATCGCGTCCGCGGGACAGCCGGAAGCCGGCGCCTTTGCTCGCCCTTTGGTCGATCTTTGCGCCAAGCCGATTGACGGTGCGCGTCAATATCGCTGCACAGTAACCCCGTTGCCGTCGGGAGCACGGTCCGCCCGGCGGCACCACGAAGACTAGACGCCGCGCAAGGTGTGGGAGAAATGACGTTACCGAACCACCTATACGCTCAACGAATGAATGTCGAACTGCGTCACCTCCGTTGCTTCCTGGCCGTTGCCGAGGAGGGGGGTTTCACGGCCGCCGCACACCGGTTGCATCTCGCCCAGCCGACCCTGACACGCAATATCAGGACACTTGAGGAGTCTTTGGGCGTGCGGCTTTTCGAGCGCACCACCCGCAGAACGGAACTCACCGGCAAAGGAGAGGCTTTGCGGGAAGCCGTCGTCCCGCTCCTGCGCCAACTCGACTCCGCGCTGACCGACCTGCGCAACGGGGACAGACTGCGCGTCGGCTTCAGCTGGGGACTGCCCGAGGGCCTGTCGCGGCTGGCCGCCCGGTTCACGGAAGCGACCGGCACCGGGGTCGAGTTCATCCGCTGCGACACCCCCCGGGCCGGACTCGACACCGGCCGGGCGGACGTGGCCCTGCTGCGCAGCACGCCCCTGCCGAAGGGGCTGCGGGGTGTCCTCCTCTACGAGGAGCCGCGCAGCGCGGCCGTCCCGGCCGGCTGGAAGCTGGCCGAGCGCAGCGAACTCGACTGGGCGGAGCTGGCCGGGCTGCCGCTGATCGTCAACATCGTCAGCGGCACCACCTTCCCCGACATGTGGCCCGCCGGCAGCCGGCCCGTGGTCGGCTCCGAGTGCCGCAACTTCGACGAATGGCTGGAGCAGGTCGCCGTGGGCCTGGGCGTGGGCACCGCACCCGTCTCCGCCGCCCGCCGCTACACGCACCCCTCCGTGCGCATCATGCCGCTGACCGGCGCACCCACCGTGCCCGCCTACCTCACCTATCCCTCGCACGGCGCCCACCCCCAGGCCGCCCGCTTCGCCGACCACGCCTGGCGCGCCGCCGAGGAGCTGCAGCCGGCCTGACCGTCGGCCGGAACACGGGGCCGCGTCCGCCGGTCCCGGAGCGGCGTCTCATCACGATTCGTGATCGTGGCCAGAGCGGACTGCGTCTTGGACGGCCCCGCGCCCGGTGCTGGACTGGGAATACAGCGACTCCCCGGCCCACGGCGCCGGGGCGTACGCCGTTGTGTCCGCAGTCCAGAACGAGCCCCGGAGCACGTCATGCCCCTGATCCACGTGCAGCAGACCCCCGGCAGGACCCCCGAGCAGAAGAGCGAGCTGGTGCGCGCCCTGACCGACGCCTATGTGGGCGCCACCGGCAGCAAGCCGGAGAGCGTGTGGGTGACGGTGCAGGAGATCGCCACCGACAGCTGGTCGATCGGCGGGGAGACCCTCGCCGCCCGCGCCGCCAGGAGCTGACGGTCCGCAGCCGCCGTTCCCGCCGGGAACCGTCCCCCTCGTTCCCGGCCGGGAACGGCATCCTCATTCGCAGAGAGTCGCCATGAGAACCGCATCGACACCGGTACCGAGACCCGCGCGGACGTCCTACGCCCTGCTGCTGGCCGTGCTGTGCTCGCTGAACGCCGGTGGTCTGTTCGCCTCCGACATCAACCTGCCCGGCGTGCCCGACACCGCGCAGGCCTTCGACGCCCCGGTCGCGTCCGTGCAGTGGACGTTCAGCGCGTTCATGATCGGCATCGCCGTCTCGCAGGCGGTCTACGGCCCGATCTCGGACGCGTACGGGCGCAAACCGGTCATCGTCTTCGGGCTCGGCCTGTTCGTCGCCGCCTCCCTGCTCTGCGCGGCGGCCCCCACCATCGAGGTCTTCGGTGCGGGACGACTGCTCCAGGCGCTCGGCGCCGGGGCCGGCATGGTGCTCGGACGGGCCGTGATCAGCGACCTGTACGAGGAGAAGGAGGCCGCCAGGACCTTCGCCACCGTCATGCCGATCGTGGGCGTCTCCCCGTCCGTCGCGCCGTTGATCGGCGGCTATCTGACCTCGTACGTCTCCTGGCGGGCGCCGTTCGCGGCGACCGCGCTGATCGGGCTGACGACGCTGGTCGTGATGGTCGCGCGCATCCCGGAGAGCCTGCCGCCGCAGCGGCGCAGCAAGCACCTTGGGGCCACGCTCAAGGGCTATCCCGGCCTGCTGACCCGCCCGCGGTTCTGGGCCTACACCGTCAACCTCGCCGTCGCCTACGGCGGTTACTTCGGCTACCTGGCCGCCTCGCCGCTGGTCTTCCAGAAGATGGGCCTGGCGACCGAGACGACCAGTTACTGCTACATCACCGTCTCCGTCGCCTACGTGGCGGGGAACCTGACCTCGCGCTCCCTGGTCCGCAGGCGGCGCATCGACGAACTGCTGTGGGTCGGCCACGGGTTCTTCCTGGCCGGCGCGCTGTTGATGCTCGGGCTGGGACTGAGCGGCGCGGGCGGGCGCTGGGGCCTGCTGGTGCTGGTCTTCATGCCGGTGATGACCTTCGGCAACGGCTTCCTGCTGCCGCTGTCGATGAGCGCCGGGGTGACGGCCTTCCGTACGACGGCCGGCTCGGCGTCCGGGCTGATGGGCGCGCTGCAACTGCTCGGCGCCTCGCTCGGCATCTACCTGACCAGCAGGCTGCCCGCCGGTGACCTCCTCGCGCTGGGCTGGTTCGTGCTGGCCGCGTCGGCGGTGGGCGTCGTCCTGTTCGCCCTCTTCCTGTGGCTCGCGGCCCGGCGACGCGCGACCGGGAGCCCCGGGTCCGACGACGCCGCGCCCGTCGCGGCCGCCGAGACCGCCGAGACCGCCGAGACCGCCGAGACCGCCGCGACCGTGGCGACCGACGCGGGCGGGCGTCCCAAGGAGGTTCAGGAGGCCGTCGCCGAGTAAAAGGACCGGACCGGTTCCGTCGCGGCCTCGGCGAAATCCTCACCGAACCGTCACCGAAGAACCCGTCGTGTCGCGCTCCGCCGTGAGCGGCCCTCCTGGGGGAGGTGCCGCTCCGCGGTATGCGAGGATTTCCCTCGCGGCGCCCCCACCCGCCTGTGTTCGGCATATTCCGTAAAGGGGTCGCCGGCCGCCGAGGGGGACACCGTGGAACTGCGTCAGATTCAATACTTCGTGGCGGTCGCCGAAGACCTGCATTTCGGCCGCGCGGCCGAACGTCTGCATATCGGCCAGCCGGCGGTCAGCCAGCAGGTCCGCCGCCTGGAGCGCGAGCTGAGCGCCGAGCTCTTCGACCGTTCCGGCCGCACCGTCACCCTCACCCCCGCCGGCCGGGCGCTGCTGCCCGAGGGCCGTGAGGTGCTCAGGGCGATGGACTCCTTCGCGGCGACGGCCCGACGCCTGGCCGCCCAGGGCGACGCCACCTTCCGCGTCGGCATCAGCTCCGCCCTCGGGCAGCGGCTCGACGACTTCCTGGACGCGCTGCCCGACCGGGGCGCCGGGACCCGTTTCGAGTTCCAGACCCTGGACGCCCACACCCGGCTGGAAGAGGTGCGTGCCGGACGCCTCGACGCGGCCTTCGTCCGCGGCCTCGAAAGCGCCCCTGGCCTGCTGCTTCTCAGCCTCTGGCAGGACCCGCTCGTGGTGGCGCTGCCGGCCGCGCACGAGTTGGCCGGCCGCGACCGGCTGCGCCTGGCCGACCTGGCCCGCCTGCCGCTGCGCATCGCCCCCCGGGCCGAGAACCCCGTGCTCTTCGACACGGTGGTCCTCGCCTGCCGCAAGGCGGGTTTCGAGCCCGCCCTTGGTCCGCCCTCGACCGGTCTTCAGGAGAGCCTCGCCGAGATCGGCGCGGGGGCGGCCGGCTGGATTCCGATGTACCCGGCGGCGGCCGGCACCGTCTCCTCGCGCCGCGTGGCGGTGCTGCCCATCGACGGCGAGCCCGTCGCCATTCGCATGTCCCTGGCCCTGCGGGCGGACGCGGATCCCGAACGGCTGAGACTGCTGACCGAAACCAGTGCACGCGTGCGTGAGAAGTCCGCGGGTAAAGAACCCTCCGTCTGATTCTTTACCTGTGCATTAAAGTCCTGCTCGCATCGTGGGATAGCGTGTCCCGTGTCGAAGAACTTCCTTCAGTACGAAGCTGGTTGAATGCCGAAGTTCTTCGCGGTTTATCAACGGGGTGATGCGGAGCGGGTCCATCGGGAGCCCCCGCAACAGAATGAACAGTTTCCCAATTCTTTGTCGGTCCGCGCGGAAAGCCGCGCGGACCGTCGCCCCGCCTGCCTGCATGCACCATTCATGGAGGGGTAGAAATGGTCATCAATCTTGATGTGACGTTGCGCGACGGCGGCTACCGCAACAACTTCGACTTCCCGCTCGACTACGCACGCCACCACGTCCGGGAGAGCGTCGCGGCCGGCATGGAGTGGATCGAGATCGGCTACCGCAACGGCTCGTTCAAGCCGCGGCCGGACATCGGCCGGACCGGACTGGGCGCGGACGACTACATACGCGCCCTCGCCGAGGTCGTCCCGCCGGAGCACCTGTGCATGATCGTGCACCCGAAGAACATCACCGAGGACGACCTGCCGCGCATGTACGAGGCGGGCGCGCGCATGGTGCGCTTCTGCCTGCCCTCCGGCGCGCCCGAGGCCGGACTCGCCCTGCTCGCCCGGGCCGTGGACCTCGGGTTCACCACCACCGTCAACATCACCCGCGTCAGCCAGCTCGACGGCCGCCGCCTGGCCGAACTGGCGGCCATGTCGGGCGACTCGGGCGCCGACGTCGTCTACCTGGCCGACTCCAACGGCAGCATGCTGCCGCGCGAGGTCTCCCGGCTGGTCACCCTGGTCCGCTCCGTGACCGACGCTGCCATCGGCCTGCACGCCCACAACAATCTCGGACTGGCCCTGGCCAACGCCATCGCCGCCGTGGAAGCGGGGGCGACGTGGATCGACTCCTCCGTCCTGGGCATGGGCAAGGGGCCGGGCAACCTCGTCACCGAACAGTGGCTGGCCTACCTCGGCCGGCACGGGAGCACCGAGGGCCTCGACCTGGGCCGGATCCTCGCCCTCGCCCACCGCATGGAGGGCGAGTTCGCGGAAGCCGCACCCTCCCTGCCCCTGCCCGACCTGGTCCTGGGCCACTTCGACCTGTCCGTCGAGGAGCGGGCCAAGCTCCCCCAGGGCCATATCTCGGACGCCTTCTCGGCGGCCCGCGAACTCACCGCCACAGGCGCCCGGTGACCCCGCCCGGCCCACCGTCCGAGCCCACGCACGACACGGCGCCGGTCCCGGCCCACGCCGTGCTGGGCCCGGCCTGCGCCCCGCGCCACGCGATCGTCCTCGCCCCCGTCCTCGCCCGGTGGGACCACGGCGCGTTCTTCCGGCGGATCGCCGGCCCGTTCCTCGACTCGGGCCACCGGGTCACGATCCACGACACCCTGTCCCTGCTGCGCGACGGCGACGACCTGGGGAGCCTCGTGCACCGCTGGGCCCGGTACCTCGCACCGCGCAAGGACCCGGGCCCGGCACCCGGCGCGCACGGTCCGTCGCGGCACGCGCCCCCGGACGTCCTGGTCGGCAACGCCCTGGGCGGCGCCGTCGTCCAGGGCATGCTCGGCGAGGAGTGGACCCACCGGGCCAAAGTGCTGCTGCTCTCCGGGCCCACGGTCGCCGACCACCGGCTGAACACCACACTCGAACGCATCGCCGCGACGGCCGACGCCGAGGGCCTGCCGGCGGCCACCCGCCTGCTGGAGGACGTGGTGCGCGGACCCGACGGGCCGGCCGGCGCCGCACACCGGCGCCCCACCGCGCCGGACGCCCCCGCCCCGACGGCCTCCGCCCGCCCCACCGCGGCCGGCGAACCGGCGGCCCGCCGGCTGGCCGCCGGACTGCGCCTGCTGCACGACGCCGACGCCCGGCACCCGGTACGGGACTTCCCCGGGCCGCTGCTGCACGTGTACGGCGAACGGTCCCGGCTCGTCGGACGCGAACACCTGGCGACGGGACCGCTGCCGCACCACCGTCTCGTCGCCGTACCGCGGGCCGGGATGCGCCCGCACGCCGACCGGCCGGACCTCGTCCGGCACACCCTCACCCGCTTCCTGGGAGCTGAACTCACATGAACCGCAAGACCGTCGCCGTCCTCCCCGGCGACGGAATCGGACCGGAGGTGCTGGACGCCGCGTTGCCGGTGATCGACGCCCTCGACCTCCCCCTCGACCTCGAATTCGGCGACATCGGCTGGGAGTGCTGGCGCGCCGAGGGCAACCCCGTCCCGGACCGCACCTGGGACCTGATCGACCGCAGCGACGCCGTACTGCTCGGCGCCACCACCACCAAACCGCGCGGCGAGGCACTGGCGGAACTCGCCCCCGAACTGCGCGCGAGCGCCCCGCGGTACATCTCGCCGATCATCCAACTCCGCCGCTGCCTGGACCTGTTCGCCAACCTGCGCCCGGTGGAGAACTACCTCGGCGGCACCACCCCGTACCGCTACTGCGTGGTGCGGGAGAACACCGAGGGCCTGTACGCGGGACTGGACTTCAGCCCCGTGCCCGACGCGCTGTGGCCGCTGGTCGCCGACCACCCCAACGTCCGCCGCTCCACCCGCGCCGGGGCGGCCGCCTCCGTCCGCCTCCAGACCGCGCACGGCCTGGACCGCATCCTGCGGTTCGCCTTCGAGACCGCCCGGACCCACGGCTACGAGCGGGTCACCCTCGCCGACAAGCCCAACGTCCTGCGCGACTCCAGCGCGTACGTCCTGGACCGCCTCGAACGCGTCGCCGGCGACTACCCGGAGATCCCGTACGAGGTGCTCAACGTGGACGCGGTCGCCCTGTGGATGACCCGGCGCCCGGAGCGGTTCGGCGTGATCGTCGCCGAGAACATGTTCGGCGACATCCTCTCCGACCTCGGCGGCGGCGTCATGGGCGGACTCGGTCTGGCGCCCAGCGCCAACATCGGCGAGAGCGGCAACTACTTCGAACCGGTGCACGGCAGCGCCCCCGCCCTGGCGGGCCGGCAGCGCGCCAACCCCACGGCCGCGTTCCTCACCATCGGGCTGATGCTCGACCACCTCGGGTTCACCGAGGAGGCGGGCGCGGTCAAGGACGCCGTACGGCACGTCACCCGCAGGCGCGACCGGGTCACCTACGACCTGGGCGGCTCGGCCACCACCGCCGAGGCGGCCGAGGCGGTCGTCGACGCCTGCCGCGCCCTCCCGCAGGCCCCCACCGCAGCCGTCGTCACCGTCGGCGACGAACTGCTGCGCGGCGACCTGGAGGACTCCAACGCGGGCCACGCCTCCCGCATGCTGGCCGAACGCGGCATCCCGGTCCGCGCCCGGCACACCGTGGGCGACGACGAGGCCGGCATCGCCGACGCGGTCCGCTTCTGCCTGGGCCGGGACGACGTCGTCGTGGTCATGGGCGGACTCGGCCCCACCTCCGACGACGTGACCCGCGGCGCCGTGGCCCGGGCGCTCGGCCGGCCGCTGGAACACCGGGAGGAGGCCTGGCAGGCCGTCGTGGCCCGCCTGACCCGCTTCGGCGTCGCCGTGCACGACGACAACCGCCGCCAGGCGCTGTTCGCCGAGGGCGCCGAACTGCTGCCCAATTCCGGCGGCACCGCGTGGGGCTGCCGCGCCGAGTCCCGGGGCAGCACCGTCCTCATGCTCCCCGGCCCGCCGCGCGAATGCCTGCCCATGCTGGAGGAGTCGCTGCGCGACGGCCTGCCCCACATCCCCCGTCCGCCCGAGACCACCACCCTCTTCCGCCGCACCCTCGGCGTCATCGAGGCGGACGCGGCCGCCCTGGTCGACGCCCTGGTCAAGGAGTACGGCGGCCCGGCCAGGACCGCCTACCGCTGGCACTACCCCTACGTCGACATCCGCGTCACCTGCCCGCCCGAGGACGCCGCGGACCTCGCGCGGCGCCTCGACGCCACCCTGGCCCGTCACGTCGTCACCGACCGCGACCGCACCGCCGTCCAAGAGCTGGCGGCCGTGCTGGACGAGCACGGCGTCGCCCTGGACGTGGACGACCGGCTCACCGACGGCCTCTTCGCCGCCGAACTGGCCCGCGCCCGCGGCACCGGCGACTGCTCGCGCTCCCTGCGGGTCACCCTGTCCGGCCGGTGGGAGGGCGGGGACCGGACCACCTACACCGGCACCGTCGCCCTGAACTGCGCGGTGCGCGAGGGGACGGACGAGCGGACGCACACCCTGACCGTCCCCAACCGGGGCGCCGAAGTCACCGCCTACGCCGCCCAGTACGCCGCCTGGACCCTCACCCGGCACCTCACCGGCCACCCCCACCCGGAGGACCCCGCATGACCACCGCCACCGCCCCTTCCGGCGACACCGGCGAGCTGCGCCGGAGGCTGGCGCGGCTGGACACCGCCGCCCTCTCCGACGCCATGGACAGCCTGCGCACCCCGCCGTGCGTCCTGCCGGGCATCCGCCCGCGCACGCCGGGCACCCTCGCCTGCGGTCCGGCCTTCACCGTCCGCTACCGCCCCCTGGACCCCGACGCCCGGGGCTTTCGCAACGCGGCCGACTACATCGACGAGGTGCCGGCCGGCTCCGTCGTCGTCGTGGACAACGGCGGCAGCCTCACCTGCACCAACTGGGGCTCCCTGCTCAGCTCCGTCGCCCTGCACCGCGGCGTCTCGGGCACCGTCGTCCACGGCTCGGTGCGCGACGTGGCGGAGAGCCGCGCCGCCGGCTACCCCCTGTTCAGCACCGGCGTCACCATGGTCAGCGGCAAGAACCGGGTCGTCCTGGACCGGACCGGGGTGAGCGTGGACATCGGGGGCACCACGGTCGACCCCGGGGACTGGATCGTCGCCGACGACAACGGCGCGCTGCGCGTGCCCGCCGCGCTAGCCGCGGAAGTCCTGCGTCGCGCCGAGGCGGTCGACCGCACCGAGGCACGCATCCGCGCCGCCGTGCTCGACGGCGGCCGGCTCGACGGGGCACGCGCCCGCTTCGGCTACGCGCGCCCGTGGGAGGACGAGGACGGGGGCCGCCGTGACGGCCGCTGACGGCGGCGCGCGGACCGCCCGCTTCATCGACGTCCACTACCACTGCGGCCCCGACGCGTATGTGCGCCGCCGCACCGCGACGACCGCGGCCGCGGCCTACGCCGAGCACGGCGGCTGGGTGGTCCTCAAGAACCACCTGGGCTCCACCGCCGCTCAGGCGTGGGAGGCCCGGCAGCAGGGTCTGCCGGTCTCGGGTTCGATCGTCCTCAACGACCTGGCCGGCGGCTTCGACCCGCGGGCGGTGGAACAGGCCGTCGTCCAGCACGGCGAGGACAGCGGCCTGCGGCTGATCGTCCACCTGCCCACCGTCACCGGCCGGTCGCACCGCAGCCGCCTGACCCGCACGCCCTCCCACCCCCTGCTCGCCGACGGCCAGCGTCCGCTCACCGTCACCGACGACAGCGGCAGGCTCCGCCCCGACGTCCGTGAACTCCTGCGCGCCGCCCGGGACCTCCCCGTGGTCGTCTCCACCGGACACGCCGACGGCCACGAGGTGCGGTTGCTGATCGAGGAGGCGGTGAGGCTCGACCTGCCCCGCCTGATGCTCAACCAGCCCGCCAACCCCATGACCGGGCTGACGTGCAAGGACCTCGCCGACCTCGTCGGCGCGGAACAGGTCTTCACCGAACAGACCGCCCTGACCCACCTCCTCGGCTACCAGCCCTGGAGCGATCTCGCCGACGTCCTGACCCTGCTGCCGAGGGTCGTCTACAGCTCCGACCTGGGCCAGCCGTCCCAGCCGGACATCACCGACTGGCTGACCCGGAGCGCCGAGTGGTTCGAACGGGCCGGCCTGACCCCGCGACGCGTCCGGGAGGTCACCCGGGACGCGCCCCTGGCGATGCTCTCGCTGTGAGTCAGGACGACGAGGGGCCCGACGCGATCGACCTGATCGCGTCGGGCCCCACCCGGCAGCACCCCCCGACCAGCCGGGCACCGGCCGCCCGCCACTCCCGCACCAGCCGGGGCGCGAACAGCGAACGCCCCCGCCAGGCCCGCGCCCGCGCGTCCCAGACCTCCCCGCTGTTGGGGTAGGCGACGACCGGTTTCCCGGTGACCCGGGCGGCGGTCCGGACCGCGCCGGACACGTCCCCGGGGGCGCAGCAGTTGACGCCGACCGCGACCACCTCCTCCGCCTCGGCGGCCAGGGCGAAGGCCTCCTCCAGCGGCTGACCCGCACGCGTCCGGTCCCCGTCGACGGTGTACGACAGCCAGGCGGGCACGCCCAGACCGCGCACCGCCCGCAGCAGCGCGACCGCCTCGTCGGTGTCCGGGACCGTCTCCAGCGCGAGGACGTCCGGCCGTGCGGCGGCCAGCACCTCCAGACGGGGCCGGTGGAAGCGCTCCAGCTCGGCCACGTCGAGGCCGTACCGCCCCCGGTACTCGGAACCGTCCGCGAGCATCGCCCCGTACGGGCCCGCCGACGCCGCCACCCACAGTGGACGGGAGGCGTGCGCCCGGCGGGCCGCCTCCCTCGCCGACTCCACGCTGAGCGCGAGCAGTTCGCCGGCCCGCTCCCGCCCGATGCCGTGCCGGGCGAAGCCCTCGAAGGTGGCCTGGTAGCTGGACGTGATCACCACGTCCGCGCCGGCCTCGAAGTAGGCGAGATGGGCCCGCGTGATCGCCTCGGGGTCGTCGGCGAGCAGCCGGGCCGACCACAGGGCGTCGCCCAGGTCGTGCCCGGCCGCCTCCAACTGGTTGGACAGGCCGCCGTCTAGCACGAGCGGGCCCGCGGCGAGGGCGTCGGCGAAGGAGCGGACGCAAGCGCCGTCGGGGGAGTCGTCGGCGAAGTCGCTGGTCATGTGTCCGAGGCTACGACGTGCCCGCCCGGGCTCCGGGGCCTTGTCCCCCGTGCGAGCTACGGCCAGGTGTCCACCGTGAGGTGACGATCTCCGGCCGCCGGATCCGTAGCGTCCCTGTCACAGCCCGAGGCGCGGAAGTCACGGGCCCGACCAAGGAGTTCCCGTGAGGTTTGTCTGGCAGTTCCTGGCCGTACTGGCGGCCTACGCCATCGGCGGCGCCGCCATCCAGGCGGTGAAGGACAACGACTGGCTCACCCTGGTCGTCGGACTCACGGCGGCCGCGCTGGTGCTGTTCGTGTACGGGTGGGTGGTGCGGCGGACCGAGCGCCGGCAGGCCCTGGACGTGGCCCTGGAGGGCGCCGGCGCCAAGTTCGGCTGGGGGACGCTGATCGGTGCCGGGATGTTCTCGGCGGTCATCGTGAACCTCTTCACCTCCGGGCACTACGAGGTCGACGGACTGGGCTCGGTGCAGGGCGCGGTCGGCCTGGTCGGCTTCATGGCCGGAGCCGCCGCGACGGAGGAGGTCGTCTACCGCGGGGTGCTGTTCCGGATCATCGAGGAGCACATCGGCACCTATCTCGCGCTGGGCCTGACCGGGCTCGTGTTCGGGCTCTCGCACCTGCTCAACGAGGACGCCACCCTGTGGGGCGCCGTCGCCATCGCCATCGAGGCCGGGTTCATGCTCGCCGCCGCCTACGCCGCCACCCGCAACCTGTGGCTGACGATCGGCGTGCACTTCGGCTGGAACTTCGCCGCGGGCGGCGTCTTCAGCACCGTCGTCTCCGGCAACGGCGACAGCAAGGGCCTGCTGGACGCCACGATGTCGGGTCCCAAGCTGCTCACCGGCGGCGACTTCGGCCCGGAGGGCAGCGTGTACTCGGTGGGCTTCGGGGTGCTGCTCACGCTGGTGTTCCTGTGGCTGGCGCACCGGCGCGGGAACGTCGTGCCGTTCGGTGCCCGGCGCCGTGCCGCGGGTGCCGACTCCGCCGTTACACTTCCCCGGTGATCGATCGCCGACGGGTCCTGGAGCTGTGGCGCCGGCTGGACGTCACGGTCCGGGACCTCCCGCTCGGGGTGCTGCTCCTCGTCGCCTCGCTCCTGCCCCAGCTGCGCGGTCAGGGCACGGAGATCGGCGGCCTGCCGACCCGTCCCGCGGACGCGCTGGCCGGGGTGGCGGCCGTCCTGCAGTCCATCCCGCTGGCCGTGCGCCGGCGGTGGACCCTCGTCTGCCTCGCCCTGGTCTCGCTCGGCTTCGCCCTCGACCAACTGCGCGGCTACCACCTGTTCGCGGGCGCCGCGCTCCCCATCGTGCTGATCAGCGCGGGGTCCCACCAGGAGAAGTACCGGCGTGCCACGCAGGTCGCGGCCACCCTGGCGTACGTGGCCATGGCCGTCGGGCTGAAGGCGCGCGGCGGCGACGAAACGCTGGTCGAGTACGTGACGTTCTACCTGGTCCTCGCCCTTGCCTGGGGCATCGGCGCCTGGATGCGCTCCGGGCGCGCCGCGGAGGCCGAACGCCGCGCCCGGGTCGCCGAGGACGCCCGCAACGCCGAACGCACCCGTATCGCCCGCGAGTTGCACGACGTCGTGACCCATCACGTGACGGCGATGGTCGTCCAGTCCGAGGCGGCCCGTTACCTGACCGCCGCGCCGGACCGGCTCGACGAGACACTGGCCGCCGTCAGCGACACCGGCCGCCGCGCCATCACCGACCTGCGGCACCTGCTCGACCTCCTCAATCCCGACCACGGCACCGCTGAGCCCAGGACACCGCCCGTCGGCCGGGTGCTCACCCTGGTCGAGCAGACGCGCCGGGCCGGGCAGCCGGTGGAGTTCACCGAGGAGGGCACCCCGGCGGCGGCCACCGGCAGCTCCGACCTCGTGGCCTACCGCGTCGTGCAGGAGGCCCTGACCAACGCCCTCAAGTACGACCACGGTGCCAGGACCTCCGTCCTGGTGCGGCACGGAGAAAGAGAGATCACGGTGGAAGTGGGCACGGACGGCTCCGGCACGGGGGCCGCGTCCCCCGGCGGCAGCGGGCGGGGCCTGGCCGGCCTGCGGGAACGCGTCGACGTCCTGGGCGGCGAGTTCAGCACGGACCGCCCGGCGGACGGCGGCTTCGTCGTCCGGGCCCGGATACCCGGGGGGAGCACGGCATGAGCGCGCCGGTCCGGGTCGTGATCTGCGACGACCAGGCACTGATCCGCACCGGTCTGACGACCATCGTCGACGCCCAGCCCGACCTGGAGGTGGTCGGCGAGTGCGGGGACGGGCGGACCGGGGTCGACCTGGCCCGCGAACTGCGGCCGGACGTCGTGGTGATGGACATCCGCATGCCGGTGCTCGACGGCCTCGAAGCCACCCGCCTGCTGGCCGGCGCCGGGGTGGAGCACCCCGTCAAGGTGCTCGTGGTGACGACGTTCAACCTCGACGAGTACGTCTACGAGGCGCTGCGCGCGGGCGCGAGCGGCTTCCTGCTCAAGGACGCGCCCCCGGACCGGCTGCTGCACGGCATCCGCACCGTGGCCATGGGCGCGGCGCTGCTCGACCCCGACGTGACCCGCCGCCTCGTGGGCCGGTACGCGGCCCGGATCCGCCCCGCCGAGGGCACCACCCGGGACATACCGCTCACCCCCCGGGAGATGGAGGTCCTGCGCCTGATCGCGGACGGGCTCTCCAACAGCGAGATCGCCGCCACCCTCGTGATCAGCCCCGAGACCGTCAAGACCTTCGTCTCCCGCATCCTCACCAAGCTCGACCTCCGCGACCGCGTCCAGGCGGTCGTCTTCGCCTACCGCCACGGCCTGGTGACCTGACGCCGCGCACGGGTGGCGGCGTCGGACCCGTTGACCTCTCCACGGCACACCCTTACCTTTTCGACGTTCGTAATCACAGATGGCGTTCGACATCACGAACGAGTCGTGTCGTGCGCCCTGTCGAGAGGCAGCCCGCATGAGCCGCGCCGACGATCAGCCCGTCCCGCCCGCCCCGCCCGCGAGCCCCGGCCGACGCCTGCTGTTGAAGGGCGCCGCGGCCGCGGGAGCCCTGGCGGCCGTGCCCACCGTGGCGTCCGCCGTACCCGCCGCCGCGCCCGCGAAGGCGGCTCCCTACGCGAACCCGCTCGTGCGCAACCGCGCCGACCCGCACATCCGCCGCCACACCGACGGCTTCTACTACTTCACCGCCACCGTCCCCGAGTACGACCGCATCGTCCTGCGGCGTTCCCGCACCCTGGGCGGCCTCGCGACCGCCGATGAGTCGGTCGTCTGGCGCAAGCACGCCACCGGCGACATGGGCGCGCACATCTGGGCGCCGGAGATGCACCGCCTCGACGGCAAGTGGTACATCTACTTCGCCGCCGCGCCCGCCGAGCGCGTCTGGGACATCCGCATCTGGGTCCTGGAGAACGCGCACGCCGACCCCTTCCGGGGCACCTGGGTGGAGCGGGGGCAGGTGCGGACGGCCTGGGAGACCTTCTCCCTCGACGCCACCACCTTCACCCACCGCGGCACCCGCTACCTCGCCTGGGCCCAGCACGAGCCCGGCATGGACAACAACACCGCCCTCTGGCTGTCCGAGATGGCGAACCCCTGGACGCTGACGGGCCCCCAGGTGCGCCTCTCCACGCCCGAGTACGACTGGGAGTGCGTCGGCTTCAAGGTCAACGAGGGCGCGTCGGTCATCGCCCGGAACGGCCGCCTGTTCATGACGTACTCGGCCGCCGCCACCGACGCCAACTACTGCATGGGCCTGCTGACCGTGGACGCGGACGCCGACCTCATGAACCCCGCGAACTGGTCGAAGTCGCCCACCCCGGTCTTCACCAGCAACGACACCACCGGTCAGTACGGCCCCGGCCACAACTGCTTCACCGTCGCCCAGGACGGCCGCACCGACGTCCTCGTCTACCACGCCCGCCAGTACAAGGAGATCCAGGGAGACCCCCTCGACGACCCCAACCGGCACACCCGCGTCCAGAAGCTCGGCTGGAAGGCGGACGGCACCCCGGACTTCGGCGTCCCGGTCCCGGACTCGGCGAGAGGGCGCAACTGAGCCGGGCCGGGGAGAGGCCCGACCGGTGGGCACAGTTCGGCCGGCGCCGAAGCGAGTGGCCCGTAGCGTGCGGGACATGAGCCACACGCACACGGCGCCCGCCGTGACCCCCGCCGCCGCCGTCACCGGCATGGTCGACCACGTCCTCGCCCTGGCCGCCACCTGGACCCGCTGGGACGGACGGCCCGCACACGTCGACGGCCGCGTCTACACCCCGCACAAGGCGATCCGCCGGGTGGCCGACCACATGGTCGACCACCTCGCGGAGCTGGAGGCCCGGTTGGCGGGGGAGGCGACGCAGCCCGACCACTGGCACGCCTCCACGGTCACCACGGACGCCGACCGCGCCCGCTTCACCGACGAGGATCTCGACGAGGCCCGCAGCCGCCTCACCCGGCTCGCCCGGATCTGGGCCAACCGCCTCGACGCCCTCACCGGCGAACAGCTCGACCACTCGCCCGGCGAGGGCTGGAGCTTTCGCGAACTCGCCGTCCACCTGACGGAATCCGTGTACTACGCGGACGCGGTGGGTGACCTGTCGTGACCGCGTTCGCCGCCCTGCACCGCGCCGGCGAGCCCCTGCTCCTGCCGTGCGCCTGGGACCACGCCTCGGCGCTCGCCCTCGCCGGGCACGGCTTCCGCGCCGTCGGCACGACCAGCCTCGGCGTCGCGGCGTCGGCCGGGCTGCCCGACGGAGCCTCGGCGACCCGCGACGAGACCCTGCGGCTGGCTCTCACCCTCGGATCGGCACCCTTCCTGCTCTCGGTCGACGCCGAGGGCGGGTACAGCGACGACCCGGACGAGGTGGGGGAGCTGGCGCGGCAGCTCGCGGCGGTCGGCGCCGTCGGCATCAACCTGGAGGACGCCCTGGGACCGGCCGACCGGCACGCCGCGAAGATCGCCGCGGTCCGCGGGGCCGCCCCCGGCCTCTTCGTCAACGCCCGTACGGACACGTACTGGTCGGGCGACGGCGACTGGTCCGACACCCTGCGGCGCCTGGAGGCCTACCGCGAGGCCGGTGCCGACGGCGTCTTCGTCCCCGGCCTCACCGACCCGGCCCGCATCGCGTCCCTCACCGCCCGCTTCGACGTCCCCCTCAACGTCCTATACACGCCCGCCGGACCCGACCTCGCGCACCTCGCCGACCTCGGTGTCGGCCGTGTCAGCCTCGGCTCGCTGCTCTACCGGCGCGCACTGGGCGCCGCCCTGGAGGCGGCCGCGGACCTCCGGGCCGGCCGTGAGCCGGGCGGTCCGACGCCGACCTACGACGAGGTGCGGGAACTGACCGGCTAGCCGGCGGTGCCCTGCCGCTCCTCGTCGTCGTCCGCGTCGCCGTCCTCTTCCCCCGCTCCTTCCGCCCGCGGCCAGTTCTCCAGCGCCACGTGCAGGGCGTCGACCGCCTTGTCCCAGGACGCCCGTACGTCGCGCGGGGCGCCGAAGCCCCCGGAGGCCTCCAGCGCGCAGTACCCGTGGAAGGTGGCGCGCAGCAGGCGTACGGCGTCGGTGAGGTCGGGTTCGGCCAGGCCGTAGGCGCGCAGCATGCCGTAGGTGATCTCGGCGGTGCGGCGCAGGGCGGGGGAGTCGGCCACCAGGGCCTGGTCGACACGGATCTGGGTGGCGGCGTAACGGCCGGGGTGGCGCAGGGCGTACGCCCGGTAGGCGCCGGCGAAGGCGGCCAGCGCCTCCTTCCCGGCCCGGCCTGCCACCGCCTGCGCGATCTCCTCGATCAGCTCGCTGCCGGCCAGCAACGCGACCCGGAACCGCAGGTCCTGGAGGTTCCTGACGTGCGTGTACAGGCTGGCGTCCCGCACTCCCAAGCGCCGGGCGAGGGCGGAGACGGTGACCGCCCCGAACCCGGTCTCGTCGGCGAGGTCGGCGGCTGCGGCGACGACGCGGTCCGTGGTGAGACCCGCTCGGGGCATGGGCCACCTTCCTGCAGCCTGGGAATCCTGGGTTTCATGCTAGGTCAGGACGGGCGGCAGACACGGATCACCCATAAGTCGTTCAACGTTCACCTTCCGCGTCGATTCTCCTCCAAGTCGCGCACGGCGGCGGTATTCAGGAGGAAGACTCATGGGGCACGGACACGGGCACGGACACGCGCACGGCCACCACCACGGACACCCGCACGGCCACGAGCACGACGCCCCGTCGGCCCTGCCCGCCGCCTTCGACACCGGCGTCCCCGACGAGGCCCTGAGCCCCGAACAGCAGTCGCGGCGCGGGCTGCTGCGCCGCGCGGGCCTGCTCGGCGCCGGACTGGCCGCCGGTACCGTCCTCGCCCAGACCGGGACCGCTGCCGCCGCCCCCGCGCCGGCGAGCAACGGTCGCCGCAGGAAGGGCTTCCTCTGGCTGGCCGGCGACCACCACATCCACACCCAGTACAGCAGCGACGGCAAGTACCGCGTCGTCGACCAGGTCCGCCAGGGCGCCCGGCACGGCATGGACTGGCTGGTCATCACCGACCACGGCAGCGCCACCCACGCCAGGATCGGGGTGGAGAAGGTCAACCCGGACATCCGCGAGGCCCGCGAAGCCCACGACGACACCCTCGTCTTCCAGGGCCTGGAGTGGAACATCCCGGCCGCCGAACACGGCACCGTCTTCGTCCACCCCGGCAAGCACGAGGTCTCCGTCCTCAAGCAGTTCGAGACCGACTACGACGGCGGCGTCAAGGGCGCCACCGACTCCACGCCCGCCAACGAGGCCCTCGCCATCGCCGGACTCTCCTTCCTCGCCGACCAGGTGAAGCGGCGCAAGGTCAAGGACGCCCTGATGCTCGCCAACCACCCGGCGCGCAAGGGCATCGACTCCCCGCACGAGATCCGCGCCTGGCGCGACGCCACCTCCCGCGGGCACCAGATCGCCGTCGGCTTCGAGGGCGCCCCGGGCCACCAGGCGGGCGGCCTGCCGAAACCCCTCGGCCCGGGCGGCGCCCGCGGCATCTACGACGGCAGCCCGAGCGCCAACTCCTTCGCCGGCTACCCGCTGGAGAGCTACCGCACCTGGGGCGGCTTCGACTGGATGACCGCCACCGTCGGCGGCCTGTGGGACAGCCTCATCGCCGAGGGCCGCCCCTGGTGGATCACCGCCAACTCCGACTCCCACCAGGTCTACGCCGACACCGGCGCCCGCGGCGGCGGCGACTTCAACGCCAACGGCCGCTACGACGACCCGGTCTATGCCGGACAGATCGACATCACCCAGAACGACTTCTGGCCCGGCCAGTACAGCCGCACCCACGTCGGCTCCGACGGCTTCTCCTACGCCGCCGTCATGGACGGCATCCGGGCCGGCCGTATCTGGGTCGACCACGGGCAGCTCATCAGCGGCCTCGACGTCCGCGTCTCGGGCGGCGGCCGCTGGGCCACGCTCGGCGGCGCCCTGCACGTCCGCAAGGGCACCCGGGTCACCCTTTCCGTGGACGTGGCCCTGGCCGGCGGACCCAACTGGGCGGGCTTCGTCCCCGAGCTGGCCCGCGTGGACGTCATCCAGGGCGACGTGACCGGCCCGGCCGCCGACAAGGACACGTTCACCGAGCCGACCGCCCGGGTCGTCAAGTCGTACGAGGTGACCGAGGCGAACACGGACAGCGGCACCGTCCGTCTCACCCACGACCTCGGCCGCGTCGACCGTCCCGTCTACCTCCGCATCCGCGGCACCGACGGCAACCGCTCCGCCGTCGGCGCGCGCGGCGCGAAGGTCGACCCGGCCGGTCCCGCGATCGACGTCGTGGGCGACGCCGACCCGTGGCGCGACCTGTGGTTCTACTCCAACCCGGTGTGGATCCTCCCGTCGTGACACACACCGCCCCCGTGCCGTACGTCCTCGGTGTCGACACGGACACGACGACGCTGCGCGAGGCCGACCACCTGCTCCGGGCGCTCGCGTCCGAACTCGCCCTACCCGAGGGCGCCTTCGGCTGCACGCACCTGGTGCGGGACGGCCGCCCGCGGGTCGCCCTGTCCCTCGCCGTCGCGTCAGAGCCGGTCCTGCGCACCGTCCGGGAGCGGCTCACCGAGCAGGGCTACGAGGTGAGCGACGGCGCTCCCGACGAAGCCGGCCGTGCCGTCCTCTTCCCGGGCGCCGACGCCCTCACCGGCACGCTCACGCTCGCCGAACTGCTGGCGCGCTCCGCGATCGACCGGGTGACGGTGCTGGGCACGCCGGGCGAACCGGACCCCCGGACCCCGCTGGTGACCCGGGAGCACGTCCGGCCGCACTGGCAGGACGGCCGCCTCGTCCTGGCCGCCATGCCCGCCGCGGGCGGCACCCTCGTGCCCTTCGAGGACCCGGACCCGACACCGTGCTGCGCGGACCACTGACCGGCCCGTGACCGCGGCGCGCGGAGCGCCGGCGGCTCCGCACGGCGGTCGCGGACCTGACAGCGGGCGACGGGGAGACGCCAGGTCCGCAGGGCGGGGCGTCTCCCCGCCGCCCGCCGGTGCCGTTCAGCCGCCCAGCACTCCGCGCACGAACGCGTTGGTGAACTTCCCGGACGGGTCGAGCGTCCCGGCCAGCGCCCGGAAGTCGCCCAGCCGCGGGTACAGCGCGCGCAGCCGGTCCGCCGGGGTCGTGAACACCTTCCCCCAGTGCGGGCGGGCCGCGAAGGGCGCGAGCGCCTCCTCCAGCCGCCGCACCACCGGCAGCACCGCCGCCGTGTCCTCGACCCAGGTGAAGTGCGCCGCCACGGTGCCGCGGCCGTACGCCGGGCTCAGCCACTGCTCGTCGGCGGCGACCGTACGGATCTCGCAGGTCTGGAGCACCGGCGCGAGCACGTCGCGTATCGCGTCCATCGCGTGCAGGGCGGCCACGGCGTGCTCCCGGGGCAGCAGGTACTCCGACTGCAGCTCGGCCCCGCTGCTGGGCGTGAACTCGGCGCGGAAGTGCGGCAACCGCTCGTGCCAGGGCCCCGGCACCCCGAACTGCTCGGTGCAGTTGACCGCGGGCATGCCCGGCACCGGATGCATCTTCTCGGCGGCCGGAGCGGCGTACGGGAAGTCGGGCAGCGGCTGGTCGGTGCGGCGCTTCAGCCACACCTGGCGGAACCCGGGGGCCCGCCAGTCCGTGAACAGGCTCACGCTGTACGCCGCCGCCATCACCGTCTCGAACGTCGCCGGGTCCAGGCCGGCCAGCGGCAGCTCGGTGAAGACGTGCTGCTCCACCTCGTAGGCCGGTTCCAGGTCGAGCGTGAGCGAGGTCACCACACCCAGCGCGCCCAGCGAGGTCACCGCGCCGCCGAAGCGCTCGTCGCCCCGCGCGAGCACCACGGTCGAACCGTCCGCCGTGACCAGCTCCACCTCGCGCACCACCGAGGCCAGCGGACCGTTGCCCACCCCCGAGCCGTGCGTGCCGGTCGCCACGGACCCGGCGACCGAGATGTGCGGCAGCGAGGCCATGTTCGGCAGGGCGAGTCCCCGCGCGTGCACCAGCCGGGCCAGCTCCGCGTACCGCACGCCGCCGCCGACCCGCACCGTACGGGCGGTCGTGTCCACGTCCACCTCGGAGGGCAGGTCCGCCAGCGACAGCAGGGCGCCCCCCTCGCCCGGCTCGGCGATCTCGTTGAAGGAGTGCCCACTGCCCAGCACCCGCACCTTGGCGCTGTCCGCCACCAGGGCCCGCAGCGCGTCCAGGGAGTGCGGCCGGAGCAGTTCCTTGGCCGTGTACGTGATGTTGCCGGCCCAGTTGGTCACCGTGATGTCGCTCATACCGTGGAAACCTACCCGGCGCGCCCGGGAGGGGACCCGGGAGGGAAGCCGCTCCCGCGGGGGCATACCGTGAGAAGTCGAACGCCGGAGCTGGGAGGAGACACGGGATGGACAGCCGTACCGCGCTGGTCGAGGATCTGATGGAGCGGTTCCCGAACGTACCGCGCGAGGCCGTCTTCAAGGAGGACCTCCTGCGGGGCGGCGTCGCCTTCGACCCCTCGGCGCTGAGCGACAACGAGAGCGGCGAGGTGAAGCCGAAGTCGTACTTCATCTTCTCCTTCGACCACGGCACCCTGCCCGAGCTGGGCGAGGCCGCCCTGCGCCGCCCGCCCGAGGAGATCATCCTCACCGGCGGCCCCTACGACCTGCGCCGCACCGTCGTCTCGGTCCGGGTGAACCCGGCCTCGCCCTACCGGGTCGCCGCGAACGAGGACGGGGTCCTCGGCCTCTACCTCGACGGCAAGCGGATCGCCGACGTCGGTGTGCCGCCCATGCCGGAGTACTACCGGCACAAGCTCTCCAACGGGAAGTCGGTCATGGAGGTGGCCCCGACCATCCAGTGGGGCTACCTGATCTACCTGACCGCGTTCCGCGTCTGCCAGTACTTCGGCGCCAAGGAGGAGTGCCAGTACTGCGACATCAATCACAACTGGCGCCAGCACAAGGCGGCCGGGCGGCCCTACACGGGCGTGAAGGACGTCGACGAGGTCCTCGAGGCGCTGGACATCATCAACAGGTACGACACCGGCAGGATCTCCACCGCGTACACGCTCACCGGCGGCGCGATCACGTCGAAGGTCCAGGGTCTGGACGAGGCCGACTTCTACGGCCGGTACGCCAAGGCCATCGAGGAGCACTTCCCCGGCCGCTGGATCGGGAAGGTCGTCGCCCAGGCCCTGCCCAAGCCGGACGTCCAGCGCTTCAAGGACTACGGCGTGCAGATCTACCACCCCAACTTCGAGGTGTGGGACGAGTACCTGTTCAAGATGTACTGCCCCGGCAAGGAGCGCTACGTCGGCCGTGACGAGTGGCACCGGCGCATCCTCGACTCCACCGAGGTCTTCGGTCCCCGCAACGTCATCCCCAACTTCGTCGCGGGCGTGGAGATGGCCGAGCCCTTCGGCTTCAAGACCGTCGACGAGGCCATCGCGTCCACCACCGAGGGCCTGCGCTTCTTCATGTCGCACGGCATCACGCCCCGCTTCACCACCTGGTGCCCCGAGCCCACCACCCCGCTCGGCAAGACCAACCCCGACGGCGCCCCGCTGGAGTACCACATCCGCCTGCTCCAGGCCTACCGCCAGACCATGGAGGACTTCGGCCTCTCCTCGCCCCCCGGCTACGGCCCGCCCGGCGCCGGCAACGCGGTCTTCTCGGTCAGCTCCTTCATGGACAGCCTGCCGGCGGACGCGCCCGTGGAGGTGTGACACGTTCGTCAACGGGCGGTTGCCCAAGGTCTCGGCGGACGCCTGACCAAAGTAGGGGTGAACGCCTTCCTTTGGGCTGATGTGATCGTGCCTGGTCAGGCCCTAGTTTCTCGGTGAGACAGAGAAGCTGGAACGGCTGGGAGTAT
Source organism: Streptomyces sp. KPB2 (assembly GCF_003950055.1). NCBI lineage: Bacteria > Bacillati > Actinomycetota > Actinomycetes > Kitasatosporales > Streptomycetaceae > Streptomyces > Streptomyces sp. KPB2. Next base: position 1,670,891 of record NZ_CP034353.1, on the reverse strand, counting down.
TCATCCATGATCACCCTGCAGGGGCTGACGAAGAGGTACGGCGATCAGACCGCCGTGGGCGACCTGTCCCTCACCATCGGGGCGGGCAAGGTCACCGGGTTCCTCGGGCCCAACGGTGCGGGCAAGTCCACCACCATGCGGATGATCATGGGTCTGGACCGTCCCACCTCCGGTCAGGCGCTCGTCGGCGGCCGGCCGTACGCCGAACTGGCCTACCCGCTGCGCGAGATCGGCGCCCTGCTGGACGCCAAGGCCGTGCACCCCGGCCGCAGCGCGCGCGCCCATCTGCGGGCCCTCGCCCGTACCAACGGCATTCCCGCCCGCAGGGTCGACGAGGTCCTGGAAACCGTGGGCCTCACCTCGGTGGCGGGCCGCCGCGCCGGCTCGTTCTCGCTCGGCATGGGCCAGCGCCTGGGCATCGCCGGCGCCCTGCTGGGCAACCCCGGCGTCGTCATGTTCGACGAGCCGGTCAACGGCCTCGACCCCGACGGCGTGCGCTGGATCCGCGGTCTGATGCGCGGACTCGCCGCCGAGGGCCGTACCGTCTTCGTCTCCAGTCACCTCATGAGCGAGATGCAGCTCACCGCCGACCACCTGGTGATCATCGGCAAGGGCCGGCTGATCACCGAGACGACCGTCCAGGCGCTCATCGAGAGCAGCTCGGTCAACGCCGTGCGGGCGCGCGGCCCGGAGCAGGAAGGGCTGCAGAAGCTCATGGCCCGGCTGCACGAATGGTCGGTGCCCGCCCGCTGGGAGAGCCACAACGAGCTGTACATCACGGGACTCACCGTCGACCGGGTCTCCGACATGGCCTACGAGATGGGCGTCCGGCTGCACGAGGTCCGCAGCGTCGAGGCCTCCCTCGAACAGGCGTACATGGAACTCACCGCGGACAGTGTCGAGTTCGGCGCCGCGTCCGGCCACCAGCAGTACCCGGGAACGGGGGCGTGATGTCTGACACGACCGCGACCGTGCACCTCGCGAAGGCCGGCCCCGAGTACGGCGTCGGCGTCTACCGGGACATCACCGAGTGGGCGGCCACCACGCCGGACTGGATGCAGTCCGCCGGCGAGATCGGCACCGAACTCGGCATCCTCGTCTTCGTCGCCCTCTTCGCCGTCCAGTGGTGGAGGGCCCGCACCCGCGACGACCGCTCGATGGCCCAGGCACTGCTCGCACCGGCCGCCGTGATGGTGGTGTACGGACTGAGCGAGATCATCAAGATCTGGCTGCACGAGGAGCGGCCCTGCCGCGACATCCCGAACGTCCGGACCATCGCCGAATGCCCGGCACCGGGCGACTGGGCCTTCCCGAGCAACCACTCCGTGATCGCCGCGGCCTCCGCCGCGACGCTCCTCGTCACCTGGCGCCTCGTGGCCGCCTTCGCCCTCCCCCTCGCCGTGCTCGTCGCACTCTCCCGGGTCTACGTCGGCGTGCACTACCTGCACGACGTGGCCGCCGGTGCCCTGCTCGGCCTGGTGCTGGCCCCCCTGCTCCTGCTGGCCGTGCGGGCCCCCGGCACCTGGGCCGTCGCCCGGCTGCGGCAACGCCCGGTACTGAAACCGGTGTTGGGCGCCGCGCCCGCAGCAGCATCCCGCCCTCAAACGGCGGCAGAACTCCACGCGACCGCGTCGCACCGTTGACACAGCACAAGGAATGGTCATGACGACATCAATGCCCGCCGCGACCGCCGGCCCGGCCGTACGCGGCTCCGGGGGCGGACTGCCCGGCGCCGTGGCAGCGGAATGGATCAAACTCTGGTCCGTCAGGTCCACCTGGTGGTGCCTGCTCGGTGGCGCGGGGCTGATGCTGCTCACCACCCCGATCCTCGGCGCCACCATGGCGAACAACAACAAGAAGGGCGCCCTGGTGCCGGTCGGTGAAGTCGCCGTCGCCACCGTGTACGTCGCCCAGTTCGCGCTGATCGCCCTGGCGATGCTGATGATCACCGCCGAGTACGCCTCCGGCAGCATCCGCACCACCCTGCAGGCCGTGCCGATGCGCGGCCGGCTGCTGGTGGCCAAGACCGCGGTGGCCGGCGCGGTGAGCCTGCTCGCCGGCATCGTGTTCGGCCTGATCGGCGTCGGCGTCTCCTCGATGTCCCTGGGCGACGAGGCGGACACGGCCGGCGGCGACGCCCTGGGCAGCGCCCTGCGGATCGGGGTCTACCTCGCCCTCGTCGCCGTACTCACCATCGCCGTCGCCGTGGCCGTACGCAGCGCCGCCGGCACGCTCACCCTGGTCTTCGTCGGACTCACCGTCCTGCCGGTGATCCTCCAGGCCTCCGACATCGGCCCGCTGGTCTCGCTCGCGGAGCGGATGCCCAACTCCGCCGGCACCGTCTTCATGAACGCGGACAGCACGCCCTACGGACCCGGCATGGGGCTCCGTAAGTTGTTGGGCGGCCTGGGAGGGCCGGGTGTGGCTGATGGGTTCTTGTCTTCAGTGGCTCAGCAGGAGTGGCCGCCCGGCTCTCCGGGGCGCCCTGGCTGCTGATTGAGATGTGCGCGCCTTGTGCGGTCGCTGATTACGGAGATGACAGCGGGGTGTTCCTCGGGCCGACGGCATGCCGGATGGTTTGAGGAGGGGCGAGTGAACGAGCGGAAGACCCAGGTCTGGGCCGGTGTCGATGCCGGCAAGGGCCACCACTGGACGGCGGTGGTCGACGAGACCGGCGCGACCCTGTGGTCGAAGAAGGTCGACAACGACGAGTCGGCGATCCTGACAGCGCTCGGCGAGATCCTGGACCTGGCCGACGAGGTCCACTGGGCGGTCGACATCTCCGGCACGTCCTCCGCGCTGCTGCTGGCCCTGCTCGCGGCCCATGGCCAGCAGGCCGTCTACGTGCCTGGCCGCACGGTCAACCGCATGTCGGGCGCATACCGGGGCGAGGCCAAGACCGACGCCCGTGACGCCTACGTCATCGCCGAGACCGCCCGCCACCGCAACGACTTCACCGCCATCGACGTGCCCGCCCAGCTGGCCGTCGACCTCGCGCTGATGACCGCCCACCGCACCGACTTGGTGGCCGACCGCGTGCGGATGATCAACCGCCTGCGCGACGTGCTGACTGGCGTCTTCCCCGCACTGGAGCGGGCTTTCGACTACTCGGCCCACAAAGGCGCGCTCGTCCTGCTGACGGGCTACCAGACCCCGGTCGCGATCCGCCGCCGCGGCCGGGCGAGGCTGACGGCCTGGCTGGCCAACCGCGGCGTGCGTGGGGCCGACGCGGTCGCCGAGACCGCACTGGCAGCAGCCCAAGCCCAGCAGACCGCGCTGCCCGGTGAGGACGTCGCCGCACAGATCGTGGCCGAACTGGCCGGGCAGCTCCTGGCCCTGGACGACCGGATGAAGCGCATCGACAAGCAGATCCGCGAGACGTTCCGCAGTCATCCGCAGGCGGAGATCATCGAGTCGCTGCCCGGTATGGGCCCGATACTCGGAGCCGAGTTCGTTGTGGCCGCCGGCGACCTGTCGGCCTACGCCGACGCCGGCCACCTGGCATCGGCGGCCGGGCTGGTGCCCGTCCCGCGTGACTCCGGTCGCCGGACCGGCAACCTCCACCGGCCCAAGCGCTACAGCCGACGCCTGCGCAGGGTGTTCTACATGTCCGCGCAGACGAGCATGACCCGCGAAGGACCGAACCGGGACTTCTACCTGAAGAAGCGCGGCGAGGGCTGCAAACACATCCAGGCCGTCATCGCCCTGGCCCGCCGACGAGCCAGCGTGTTGTGGGCCCTGCTGCGTGACAACCGGGTATTCACTCCCGCCCCGCCGGTCACGCAAGCGGCTTGACTTCGTCATTGAGACTCCTGCTCCTCGCCCTGTGGGCCTTCGGGGCGCTGGGCCTGGGCTTCTACGCCTTCCGAAAGCGTGACGCGTGACCCCGCGTCACCCCCGACCGTCGTACTCCGGGCGCCCAAGTGCCCGGGGTACGACGTGTGTCAGGCCTCGCGGTCGGTGACGAGCCCGGCCTCGTAGGCGATGATCGCGGCCTGCACCCGGTTGCGCACGCCCAGCGCGGTGAAGATGGCGCTGACGTAGCTCTTGACGGTGCCCTCCACGACATGGAGCCGCCTGCCGATGTCGGCGTTGGACAGGCCGCCGCCCACCAGCGCGAGCACCTCCTTCTCCCGCTCGGTCAGCGCACTCACCCGCTGCTGCGCGGCGGCACCGCGCGACTCGGCCTGCCGCCCGGAGCCGCGGTTGAGCTCGGCGATGACCCGCTCGGCGACCTTCGCCGACAGATAGGACGCACCGGCCGCCGCCGCGTGCACGCCGGTCAACAGCTCCCGCGGATCACCGGACTTGAGCATGAAGCCACTGGCGCCGTCGCCCAGCGCGCGGGCCACGTACGAGTCCTCGGAGAACGTGGTCAGCACCAGCACCGAGGTCTGCGGCACCTGCCGCTTGATCTCGGCGGTGGCGGCCAGCCCGTCCATGACGGGCATCCGGATGTCCATGAGCACCACGTCGGGCCGGTGCTCCAGCGTCAGGGCGATGGCCTCGTGCCCGTCGGCCGCCTCGGCGACCACGTTGATCTCGGGATCGGTGGCCAGGATGGCCTTCACCCCCGCGCGGATCATCGCTTCGTCGTCGGCCAGTACCAGGGTGATGGGAGTGATGGTCTTCTCCTCTTCGAGATGGAGCGCAGGTGGGGGAGCCGGTCAGCCGTTGTCGACGGGAGCCCGGGACTCGGCGGTGATGACGTCCTTGGCCACGAGGTGCCCCTGGGCGAAACAGAGCCGGTAGACGTCGACCCGGACGAAGAGCGCATCACTGGAACGGTAGTAGCTGCAGGACGCGCCGGGTGGAACGGGCAGCTCCTCGGACGGCGGATCGTTCATGTCGTTGTCCGGAAGCACCTGGTTGACGTCGGCGGTGGGCTGCCCGACCCGGAGCCCGTCGAAGTCCTCCTCCGAGAGGGTGGAGGACGCCGACAGATACGCGTAGTAGCCGATCATCCCCACGACGAGCAGGACGAACAGCGCGCACGGCAGCGCCACCGCGGTGATGAAGCGCCTGCGCACATGCGTGGTCGCGTCCGCGAGACCGTCCTCCGTCGCCCCGGTCTCCGCCGGCGGCCACGAGGGGTCCTCGTCGGGCCTGATCGCCTCGGGCACCCGGGGCAGCCGGGCCGTCACCTGGAAACCGCCGTCCGGCAGCGGGGCGGCGTGCACCCGTCCGCCGGCCAGCCGTGCCCGCTCCCGGAGCCCGATCAGCCCGCGCCCGCCGCTCGGCCGGTCGTCCGCCGGCGGCTCCTGCGGCGCGGCGTTGCGCACGGTCACCATGACCCCGCCGCGCCCGTACTCCACCCGCACGGTCACGGGGGCGCCCGGGGCGTGCTTGATCGCGTTGGTCAGGGACTCCTGCACCACCCGGTACAGCGCCTTGTCCGTCATGGCGGGCAACTGCTCCGGCTCGCCCACCTGTTCCAGGTCCACCCGCACGCCGGACGCCCGGGTCCGGTCGACCAGCGCGCCGATGCCGGACTGCGAGGGATCCAGCGGCGAGTCCGAGTCGTCCTCGCGCAGCACGCCGATGATCTCGCGCAGGTGCTCCATCGCCCGCGCGGTGCTCTCCCGCAGTTCGCCGGCGCCGCTGCGGAAACTCTCCGCCACGCCGGGCGCGACCTGGAGCGCCCCGGCGCGCAGGGCGATCAGGCTGAGTTCGTGGCCCAGCGAGTCGTGCATGTCCTCGGCGATCCGGGTCCGCTCCCGCAGCCGGGCCTGGTCGATCAGGATGCGCTGCTGCAACTCCATCTGATGGGCGTGCTCCCAGCCCGCGAGCTGCAGTTCGTGCCGCTGCTGCCAGTAGCGGCCCGTCAGCCAGGGCAGCAGACAGGCGAAGATCAGCACCGTCAGCAGCAGGAACCAGACCGGCAGCGACAGATGGACCACGACCGCGAGCACCGAACCGACGACGATCGTGCCGCCGACGGCCGGCAGCACCGCCGTGGCGGGCACCGGGAGCCGCCCCAGGGTGAAGCTGATGACGAAGACGGCGGGCAGGTACGGCGAGAGGACCGCCGACCCCAGGTCGTTGTCCAGCGTGCCGAGGGTCCACCACAGGGCGAGGCACAGCACGAACGAGACCAGGGGCAGGTCACGGTGCAGCGCGACCGCGACACCGGTGACCACGGCCCCGATCAGGATCTGCCACCACGTGTTCAGGCCGTCCGGGAACCCCGAGGACAGCAGCAGGGCCGGGACGTTGAGCGCGGCCCACACGAGCAGTGCCGGGACCAGCGAGCGCCTCATGGGCCGCTTCTGCTCGACGGGCGCGGTGCCGGGCCGGACAGGGGTGGGGAAGGCGACTGATCCTTTCACGTCGGCAAGGCTAATTACTTCCGGCAGCCGTCGGTACTGACAAAGGTCATGAGGCCGCCGGTCCGGCAGCGGGCCGCGCCGAGGCCGCTTCCCCGAAAAACCGCTGGTGCGTCGTCGGGGCGGCGGCTAAGGTCGTGTTCGTTCCCGCGGCTGCTCCGTAGCCGCCGTCTGCCGCGCATGACCTGGAGGTGTTGACCGATGACTGTCGCCGCGCCGGGCGTTGCCCGATTCCGGATCATCAAGTCCACCTCCGTGGCCTCCGGCTGACACCACTTCCTTCCGCGCGTCCGTGCACGCGCCGCCGGGGCCGCCCTTGTGAAGGGTCACCCTTGACTTCCCACTCCGCTTCCTCCGCCCTGCCCTCCTCCACCCTGACGTCCTACGGCTGGGACGACGACTGGGCCGACGCGTTCGCGCCGCACGCCGCCGAAGGGCTGCTGCCCGGCCGGGTCCTGCGCGTCGACCGGGGGCAGTGCGACGTCGTCACCGCGGACGGCGTCCTGCGGGCCGACACCGCGTTCGTCACCCCCAACGACCCCCTGCGCGTCGTCTGCACCGGCGACTGGGTCGCCGTCGACCCCGAGGGCGGCACCCCGCGCTACGTACGCACGTATCTGCCGCGCCGTACCGCCTTCGTGCGCTCCACCTCCTCCAAGCGGTCCGAGGGGCAGATCCTCGCGGCCAACGTCGACCACGCCATCGTCGCCGTGTCGCTCGCGGCCGAGCTGGACCTCGCCCGGATCGAGCGGTTCCTCGCCCTCGCCTGGGAGTCCGGGGCACAGCCCCTGGTCGTCCTCACCAAGGCCGACCTCGTGCCCGACCCGGTGACCCTGGCGCACCTCGTCCAGGACGTGGAGACGGCCGCGCCCGGCGTGCCGGTGCTGTCCGTCAGCGCCGAGCAGGGCGAGGGGCTCGACGTCCTCGCCGCCGTCGTCTCCGGCGGCACGGCCGTGCTGCTCGGGCAGTCCGGCGCCGGCAAGTCCACCCTCGCCAACGCGCTGATCGGCGAGGACGTCATGGGGGTGCAGGCCATCCGCGACGTCGACGGCAAGGGCCGGCACACCACCACCACGCGCAACCTCCTCGCCCTGCCCGGCGGGGGAGTGCTGATCGACACCCCCGGTCTGCGGGGCGTCGGGCTCTTCGACGCGGGCGGCGGGGTCGGGCAGGTGTTCGCCGAGATCGAGGAGCTGGCCGAGGGCTGCCGGTTCCACGACTGCGCCCACGAGTCCGAGCCTGGCTGCGCCGTCCTCGCCGCCATCGACAGCGGGGAACTGCCCGTGCGACGGCTGGAGAGCTACCGCAAGCTCGTGCGGGAGAACCAGCGCATCGTCGCCAAGAGCGACGCCCGGCTGCGGGCCGAGATGCGCAAGGAGTGGAAGCGCCGCGACGCCATCGGCAAGGCCGCAATGGAGGCCAAGCGGGGCAACCTGCGGTAGCTCCCGCGGCCGCTCCGACGCGATGTCCGATTTCCGCCAGCCCGGTCCGCCGGTCCGGCGGAGACTGGACTGCGTGACACGGACAGCGGAGTACGAGAAGACGCACGAGGACGGCAGGTACGAGGCCGTGCGGAGCCGGGACGCCCGGTTCGACGGCGCGTTCTTCTTCGCCGTCGAGACGACCGGCATCTACTGCCGCCCGAGCTGCCCCGCGGTCACGCCGAAGCGGCACAACGTGCGGTTCTTCCCCACGGCCGCCGCCGCGCAGGGCTCGGGCTTCCGGGCCTGCCGGCGGTGCCGTCCCGACGCCGTGCCGGGCTCCGCCGACTGGAACGTCCGCGCCGACGTCGTGGGCCGGGCCATGCGGCTGATCGGCGACGGCGTCGTCGACCGCGAGGGCGTCGCCGGACTCGCCGTCCGGCTCGGCTACAGCGCCCGCCAGGTGCAGCGCCAGCTCACCGCCGAGGTCGGCGCGGGACCCGTCGCGCTCGCCCGCGCCCAGCGGGCGCACACCGCGCGTGTCCTGCTGCAGACCACCGCCCTCCCGGTCACCGAGATCGCCTTCGCGTCCGGGTTCGCCAGCGTGCGCCAGTTCAACGACACGATCCGGGCCGTGTACGCGGCCACCCCGAGCGAGCTGCGCGCCGCCGCCCCGGCCCGCGACCGCGCCGCCCGGCGCACGGCCACCCCCACCGCCGGCGTCCCGCTGCGCCTCGCCCACCGCGGGCCCTACCGGTCCGGCCCCGTCTTCGACCTGCTTCAGCGGGAGGCCGTCGCCGGGATCGAGGAGGTGAGCGGCGCACCCGGCCACCGCGTCTACCGGCGCACCCTGCGCCTGCCGTACGGCACCGGGATCGTCGCCGTCCAGGAACGGCCGGGGCGCCCGGGCGGGCCGGACCGGGCGGGCCGGACCGGCAGCGGCGGCTGGCTGGAGGCCCGCCTCCACCTCACCGACCTGCGCGACCTCACCACCTCCGTACAGCGGCTGCGGCGGCTGTTCGACCTCGACGCCGACCCGTACGCCGTCGACGAGCGCCTCGGCGCCGACCCCCGGCTCGCCCCGCTGGTCGCCGCCCGCCCCGGGCTGCGCTCACCGGGCACCGCCGACCCCGACGAACTCGCGGTACGGGCCCTGGTGGGGCGCGCGGAGGCCGAGCGGCTCGTCCAGCGGTACGGCAAGGCACTCGACGCGCCCTGCGGCACCCTCACCCACCTCTTCCCCGAACCGGCCGTCCTCGCCGAGGCCGCGCCCGACGGCGCCCCGGGCGCGCTCGCCGCCGCCCTCGCCGACGGCGCCGTACGCCTTGACCCGGGCGCCGACCGGGACGACGCCGAGCGCGCCCTGCTCGCCGTGCCCGGCCTCGACGCCCGTACCGTCGCCGTCGTGCGCACCCGCGCCCTCGGCGACCCGGACGTCGCCCCGCCCGGCCCCGCCGTCCCCGACACCTGGCGCCCCTGGCGCTCCTACGCACTGAACCACCTGCGCGCAGCAGGAGAGTGGGAGAACGACCGATGACCACCCCCGCCACCACCTACTGGCACGAGATCGACAGTCCCGTCGGACGGCTGCTGCTGACCGCCGGACCCGACGGGGCGATCACCTCCCTGTCCGTGCCCGGGCAGAAGGGCGGCCGCAGCGTCCAGGACGGCTGGCGGCACGACCCCGGGCCGTTCCGGGCGGCCGAGGAGCAGCTCGGCGCCTACTTCGCCGGGGAGTCGACCGGATTCCGGCTGCCGCTGCGCGCCGAGGGCACCGCCTTCCGGGAGCGCGTCTGGGCGGCCCTGGACGACGTGCCCTACGGGGCGACGACCACGTACGGCGAGATCGCCGCGCGCATCGGGGCCTCGCGGCCCGCGGTACGCGCCGTCGGGGGCGCGATCGGCGCCAACCCGCTGCTGATCCTGCGCCCCTGCCACCGGGTGATCGGCGCCGACGGCTCCCTGACCGGGTACGCGGGCGGCCTGGAACGCAAGACGCGGCTGCTGACGCTGGAGGGCGCCCCGGTCAGCCGGCCAGCACCGCTCCCAGCCACGCCCCGGTGATCAGCAGGCACGCGAACAGCTCCGTCAGCAGGTCGGTGCCGCCGTGGCGCATCGCCGTCCGCAGTGACGCCATCGCCTCGCCGTGCCGCCCGAGCCGCAGCCGCTCGGCGAGGTAGACGCCGCCCAGGAAGCCGGGGATCGCGCCCAGTACGGGGACGACCACGAAACCGAGGACGGCGCCCGCGCCCCCGTAGGCCGTCAGCCGGCGCATGGCCTCGTCCCGGCGTCTCCTGCGGCGCGGCAGCGCCCAGCGCACCGCCCGGGACAGCAGCAGGACGACGGTGGCGCCGACGAGGACGGCCCACGCGAGCGGCCGCGGGTCCTTCAGCGCCCACCACAGGACCCCGGCCCACACCAGCCACGACCCGGGCACGCCGGGGAGCAGGACGCCGCACAGCCCGAGCAGGATGACCAGGCCGGCCAGCAGGAGGTCCCACGCTCCCATCTGTCCAGGGTGCCGGAGTCCGGCCCGGTCCGCAGAAGTCCGGGGGGCGGGGGAGGGGCCTCTCAGGGCTTGCGGGCCACCCAGTCCCGTTCGTAGGCGTGCCAGCCCAGCTGAAGCCGGGTGGTGACACCGGTCAGCTCCATCAGGCGCTTCACCCGCCGCTGTACGGTCCGCAGGCCCAGGTCGAGCTGCTTGGCGACGCTCGCGTCGGTCAGACCGGCGAGCAGCAGGGAGAGGATCTCCAGATCGGTGCCGTCGGGCCCGTCCGGGCCGTGCTCGGTCACCCCGGAGGCGCCCAGCCGCAGCGGCAGGGCGTCCTGCCACACCGCCTCGAAGAGGCCCGACAGGAGTTCGAGCAGGCCACTGGCGTGCACGACCAGCGCGGTGGGCTCCGAGGAGTGCGCGGTGAGCGGCACCAGGGCGAGGGAGCGGTCGGCTACGACCAGCTTGGTCGGTACCCGGTCCACGACCCGGACCTGTTCGTCGCGGCCCAGCGCGGCGGTCAGCTCGGTGATGCCGTGCGGCAGGTCGAGCACCGACCGCTCGACCACCACGCGGTAACGCACACCGCGTCCGGTGGCCTGCTCCTCCGCGTCGTTCTCCATGCCGGTCACGGCGACCGGCCGGTCGGTGACCAGCGCGCAGACCTCGTCGCTCGCGCCGAGCTGCAGCTGGAGGAAGCGCCGGGCGACGGCCCCGGCGCCGGTCACCACCTCCACCAGGTCGTGCACGGCCGGCTCGGCCGCCGCCGCCCGGTACTCCTCCGCCAGCAGCGCCGCCGCCAGCTCCGCCCGGTCCAGCTCGTGCCGCTGCTGGGTGAGCAGGGCGCCCAGCGCGACGCCCGGCGGGGCCGCGACCCAGCGTCCCGGGCGGGCCGAGGACTGGGCGGCGAGCCCGTGCTGCTCCAGCCGGCGCAGCGCGCGCTCGGTGTCCTGCTCGCCGAGCGTCAGCCGCCGCGCCAGATCGGGCACGTCGGCGGCGCCCACCGACACCAGCGCCCGGTACGCCGCCTCCTGCGTGTCCTCCAGCCCCAGCACTCCCAGCATCAGGCGTCGCCCCTCCCCGGACCCATGATCATCGCCAGCCGCGGGGACGTCCGTGGCGGAAAACGGCCACGGCGTAAACCCGCCCGCGGACATCATCGCCGTACCGCCGGTCACTCTGCCAAGGTGGCGTCGCCGGGCGGTCCTCCCGTGGGGGGTGGGGCCGCCCGGCCACCCCACCTCGGAGAAGTGTTCGACGCGTCCCCCGACACGCCGCCCGGCGGGCGCCGGTCCGGCCCGAATTTCCCGATGCCCCGTTTTCATCCGGCTCCCTCGGTGGACAATCGGGAGCATGAGTCAGCAGGGGGGAAGGCCCACCGGTCCCACCGGTCCCACCGGTCCTGAGGACGACTGGTGGGGTCAGCTGTACGACGACTCCACCGACGACACCGGCCCCACGGCCGCACCCGATTCCCTGGACGACCGCTTCGCCTCGGCGTCCGGCACGGTGGCCCGCCGTCCGGCCGCCGGCACCGAGGACGCGGCGGCCCCGCCCCCGCAGGACCCCGTCCCGCCCGGACCCCGGTCTCCGTGGTGGGCGTCCCCGGCGAACACCCCGGACATCCCCGGCCCCCGCGGCGCGGGCCCGGCGGACGCCGACGGGTCACTGCGGTCCGGCACCGTGCCTTCGCCGGGGAACGACAGGCCCGGCGCCGTGCCGCCGGAGAACGGAGTGCCCGGCGCCGTGCCGCCCGCAGCGGCCCCGCAGGGGCCCGGCGCCGCGGAGTCCGCGCCCCCGGTACCGCCGGCCCCGGCATCCGGCGGCCGGGGGCGAGGGGGCGGACCGCGCGGGCTCACCACCTCGGGCACCGGAGCCGCCGACCTCACGGAGCCCCCGGCCGACGTTCCGCCGCCCCGGACCGCGTCCGGCCTGCCCCCGCTCCCGCCCGCGTTCCTGCCCTCGCCGCCGACCGAAGCGGACGGCGCCGACCCCGACTACGTCGGCAGCGGACCGCCCACCTACGACGCCGAGCCCACCGCGTTGCCGCCCGCCGATCCCGACGGTCTCGACGGGCTGGTCCCCGACACCGTGCTGGAAGGCGCCCGGTACGGGACGTGCACGCTGCGGGCCGTCTCCGTGCGCGGGGACTCCGCGCGGTACCGGGGCGAGCCGCGGCGCGACGCGCTGCTCGTCGCCCGGTTCGGCGCCGCCGAGCAGGCGCTGGTCCTGGTGGCGATGGCGACCGGCGCCCGCGCCACCGCCGGGGCGCACCGGGCGGCGGCCGAGGTGTGCCGGTGGATCGGGCGGGCGGTCGGGCGCAGTCACGCGCGGCTCGCCGAGGACCTGCGGGCCGCCCGGCGCGGCGACCTCAAGTCCGGCCTCCACCGCCTCACCGACCGCAGCCTCGGCCGGCTCCGCGCCGGCGCCGCCGAACAGGGCCTGGAGCCGCACGAGTACGCGGCCACCCTGCGCTGCCTGCTGCTGCCCGCCGACCCCGAGTGCCGCACCCGGGTGTTCTTCGGCGTCGGCGCTGGCGGACTGCTCCGGCTGCGCGACGGCGCGTGGCAGGACATGGAACCGGACGTCGGCGACGTCACCGGTGAACCCGTCCTCGGCTTCGGTTCCGCGCCCCGGGGAACGCCCGGAAGCGCCCCCGGCGGCATGCCCGCCGACGCGCCCGCCGAGACGCCCGAGGGCGACCGGCTCACCATGGACCTCGGCATCACCACGGCCCCGGGGCCCCGCGACGGCCCGCCCGCCGAACCGCCCCGCGAGCCCTTCCGCTTCCGGGCCTCCGTAGCCCGCCCGGGTGACGTGCTCCTGATGTGCACCGCGGGCCTCGCCGAGCCGCTGCTGAACGAGCCCGGACTGGGCGAACTCCTCGCCCGTAGATGGACGGGCCGCCCGGCGCCCGGACTCGGGGAGTTCCTCGCCGACGGCCGCGTCCGGGTCAAGGGATACGCGGACGACCGTACGGCCGCCGCCGTTTGGGAGGCGTGAGACCGCTCGCTGTGGCATAGCTGGACCCATGGCCAAACAGAACGTCGCGGAACAGTTCGTCGACATCCTCGCCCGCGCCGGGGTGGAGCGCCTCTACGGAGTCGTCGGGGACAGCCTGAACCCGATCGTGGACGCCGTGCGCCGTCACTCCGGCATCGAATGGGTGCACGTCCGGCACGAGGAGACCGCCGCCTTCGCCGCCGGCGCGGAGGCGCAGATCACCGGGAAGCTGGCCGCGTGCGCGGGCTCCTGCGGCCCCGGCAACCTCCACCTCATCAACGGGCTCTACGACGCCCACCGCTCCATGGCCCCCGTCCTCGCCCTCGCCTCGCAGATCCCCTCCAGCGAGATCGGCCTGGGCTTCTTCCAGGAGACCCACCCCGACCAGCTGTTCCGCGAGTGCAGCCACTACAGCGAGCTGATCTCCAGCCCGAAGCAGATGCCCCGGCTGCTGCAGACCGCCATCCAGCACGCCGTGGGCCAGGGCGGCGTCAGCGTCGTCTCGCTGCCCGGCGACATCGCGGACGAGCCCGCCCCGGAGCGGGCCGCGGAGACGGCACTGGTCACCTCCCGGCCCACCGTCCGGCCCGGCGACGAGGAGATCGACCGGCTGGTGCGGATGATCGACGACGCCGAGCGGGTCACCCTGTTCTGCGGCAGCGGCACCGCGGGCGCGCACGCCGAGGTCATGGAGTTCGCCGGGAAGCTCAAGGCCCCGGTGGGGCACGCCCTGCGGGGCAAGGAGTTCATCCAGTACGACAACCCGTACGACGTCGGCATGAGCGGACTGCTCGGCTACGGCGCCGCCTACGAGGCCACCCACGAGTGCGACCTGCTGCTCCTGATCGGCACCGACTTCCCGTACAACGCCTTCCTGCCGAACGACGTGAAGATCGCCCAGATCGACGTCCGGCCCGAGCACCTGGGCCGGCGCTCCAAGCTGGACCTCGCGGTGTGGGGCGACGCCCGGGAGACGCTGCGCTGTCTGATCCCGCGGGTGAAGGAGAAGAAGAGCCGCCGCTTCCTCGACCGGATGCTGAAGAAGCACGCGGACGCGCTGGAGGGCGTCGTCAAGGCCTACACCCGCAAGGTCGACAAGCACGTTCCGATCCACCCCGAGTACGTCGCCGCCGTGCTCGACGAAATGGCCGACGACGACGCCGTGTTCACCGTCGACACCGGGATGTGCAACGTCTGGGCGGCGCGCTACATCTCGCCCAACGGACGGCGCCGCATCATCGGTTCCTTCTCCCACGGCTCGATGGCGAACGCGCTGCCGATGGCGATCGGCGCCCAGTTCACCGACCGGCGCCGGCAGGTCGTGTCGATGTCCGGCGACGGCGGGTTCACCATGCTGATGGGCGACTTCCTCACGCTCGTCCAGCACGACCTGCCGGTGAAGGTCGTCCTCTTCAACAACTCCTCGCTGGGCATGGTCGAGTTGGAGATGCTCGTCGCCGGCCTGCCCTCGCACGGCGTGGCCAACAAGAACCCCGACTTCGCCGCCGTCGCCGAGGCCTGCGGCGTCTTCGGCGTACGGGTGGAGAAGCCCAAGGACCTGGCGGGGGCGCTGAAGGCGGCGTTCAAGCACAAGGGTCCCGCCCTCGTCGACGTCGTCACCGACCCCAACGCCCTGTCCATCCCGCCGAAGATCAGCGCCGACATGGTCACCGGCTTCGCCCTGTCCGCCTCGAAGATCGTCCTGGACGGCGGCGTCGGCCGCATGCTCCAGATGGCCCGCTCCAACCTGCGCAACGTTCCCCGGCCGTGACCGCTCGGGCCGCCCGCCCGAAACTCGATGACTGCCGGGGGCCCGAACGGGCAAGGCTTTCCCCGTGAAGATGTTCGACCCGGACGGGACGGACGGGACAGACAGGGGGAAGCGACATCAGCGCGCCGACGGGGGACATGAAGGAGGAGGCGGTGTCACAGCTCAGGCGGCGGCTCGGCCGGGCCGATCTGCGGGCGGTGCCGGAGGCCCGGCGGGCCCTGCGTGAGCTGCTGCGGCACTGGGGCGGGCCCGGACAGTCGGAGGTCGCCGAGCTGCTCACCAGCGAGCTGGTCACCAACGCGCTCGTCCACACCGACGACGGCGCCGTGCTGACCGCGACGGTCGGGCCGCGTGCCCTGCGGGTCGAGGTGCGGGACTTCACCGG
Source organism: Streptomyces sp. KPB2 (assembly GCF_003950055.1). Lineage (NCBI taxonomy): Bacteria > Bacillati > Actinomycetota > Actinomycetes > Kitasatosporales > Streptomycetaceae > Streptomyces > Streptomyces sp. KPB2. The sequence goes on along the minus strand of NZ_CP034353.1, from coordinate 1,655,494 downwards.
CCGCGGCCGGCAGCCCGGACCGCGCGCCCCGCAGGAGGGGAGCACCAACGGCAGAGGCCTGTTCCTGGTCGAGTCGCTCGCCGACGACTGGGGCGTACGGCCCTTCGAGGCGGGCAAGTCGGTCTGGTTCGAGCTGGGCGCGGAACCGGGCGGGGAAGCAGGCGCGGAAGCGGCCTGAGGCGCCGGGATGCCCCGACGCCCCAGGCCGTCGCCACGCTGCCGCTCGGACCGGCCCTAACCGAACTGCTGCTCCAGGTCCTTGAGCTTGCGCTCCAGGGAGTCCAGGCGGGGCAGGGCCTGCGTGTCGTCCTCCGCGGTGAGGTCCACGGTCTCCACGGTCTCCACCCTCATCTGCTCAGACCCGCTCCGCACGGGCTGGAGGGAGGGACGCCGGCTTGCCGCGGGCAGCTGCTCCGGGGTCGATATGGCAGGCTCCGCGGTGGCGCGTTCCGAGCCGCGCTCGACCTGCTGCACCTCGACCTCGACCTGGCGGCCGCCGCGGCCCGGGAAGCCGCGGTGGCCGTGGCCCCGGCTGATCGCCTTGAGCTGCGCCCGCTCCAGCCGCTCCTGCTCGCGCCGCCGCAGCTTCTTCTCCTCCTTCTGGCGCCGGTCGTCGCGCACCTCCTCGACCGCCTCGTCCAGGCTGCGCACGCCCTCCAGGAGCATCAGCGACCAGGCGCGGTACGTCTCCCGGGGCGCGCGCAGCCAGCGGACCATGCGGATCTGCGGCAGCGGACGCGGCACCAGACCCTGCTCGCGCAGGGCGGCCCGGCGGGTCTGCTTCAGCGCCCGGTCGAACAGCACCGCCGCCGACAGGGACATGCCCGCGAAGAAGTGCGGGGCACCCGCGTGCCCCAGGCCGCGCGGCGCGTGCACCCAGTTGAACCAGGCCGCGGCGAAGGCGAAGGCCCACACGAGTATCCGCGAGCCGAGCGCCGCGTCACCGTGGCTGGCCTCGCGCACCGCGAGGACGGAGCAGAACATCGCCGCGCCGTCGAGCCCGAACGGGACCAGGTACTGCCAGCCGCCGCTCAGACCGAGGTTCTGCTCGCCGAAGCCGACCAGACCGTGGAAGGAGAGCGCCGCGGCGACCGCGGCACAGCAGAAGAGCAGGACGTAGGAGAAGGTGCCGTAGAGCGCCTCCTTGCGCCGGCGGCGCTCCTCCATCCGCTCCCACGAGTCGTCCGCGCCCGCGTCCTTCCCCGAGGAACGCTTGCCGCGCGCGAGCACCGCCACCGCCGCCAGCATGCCCAGGAGCAGCACGGCGCCCGGAAGCAGCCAGTTCAGCGATATGTCGGTCAATCTCATCTGGGGTCCCTTGCAGTGGGATAGGGCGTAACGCCCGCCATGGTGGCCCAAACCCAGCGGCCCTCAGGGGGTTTCGGGGCAAGAGGCCGCCAAGGAAGTGCAGAGGGGGTGCCCAGGGCGGCGTTCTGCTCGAACTGCCGCGTGAGGGGCGGGAGTTGAGTTCGAATAAGACTACCCGTACGGGTGGTTCCACGGAAAGTTCCCGTGACGGGTGGGGGAGTTGTGAAACAACGCCGATGATCTTAGCCGACGGTGGGTCAGCCGGCTGCCGCGAGCAGCTTCTCGACGCGGTCCGCGTCGCAGGTGCGCGGGCAGGTGGCGCAGGTGTCCTCCGGGCGCAGGGTGTAGAACATGCAGCAGCTCGCCCGGTCCCGTGTGTGCAGCGGGGTGCCGTCCGGCCCCTTCAGCTCGCGGAACGCCGCGTCGCCGACGTACGGCTTGGTGGCGCCCGGCAGCAGCAGCTCCAGCTCGTGGCGCGCCCGCTCCTGCTCGCCGAGCAGGTGGGCGACGTACCACAGGCCCTCGACGACCTCGTCGGTCGCCATGCCCCACAGGGCGCGTCCGCGCCGCCGCATCCGGGGGCCGAATCCGGCCAGGACCGGTTCGATGTGCTCGGCGACCGCCGCCCGCACCTCGGCGCGCAGCGCCTCCTCGTCGGCGACCACCCGGGCGCCCGGCAGGGCGGCGGCCGGATCGCCCGGCAGACAGGCGAACGAGGTGGCGCGCACCGCCATCCGGCCCAGGGGGAGCCCGGCGGCCGTGCGGTCGTAGGCCACGTGGGCCGCGGGAAGGCGGGGCACCCGGCGGTGCAGGAACCACGGCACGGTGATCAGCAGGCAGGCCGGCCACGCGTACCGGTGCAGGCCGAAGCTCGCGATCACGTCCGGCCGGGCCCGCTGCCCGTAGTCCCGCAGCACCTGCGCCTCGTCCTGGGCGAGGAACGCCGCCAGCTCCGCCCCGTCCGAGGCGAGCGCGGCGGCCGTGAACCAGCCGTCGCCGCTCGGCACCCCGTCGGCCGCGCCCAGTTCGGTGACGCCCAGCCCGGGGAGGACCTCGGACAGGCGCGCGTAGGCGTCCGTGAAGGCCGTACGGGCGACAGGCATGCGGGACCACCGATCCACGTCGGGACAACGGGTTGCTTAGAGGTAAGCCTTACCTTACCCAAGGTGCCGGGGATTTGAACTGGCCGCCCCTGCGCCTATCGTGCTTGACGGACAGGTGACAACCCGCCGTAATGACCTCAAGTACCGACACGTCCCGCAGGAGGACCCGTGAAGCACAGCGCGCAGGGCGCCGCAGGGCCCGGTGCGGGTACGGCGGCAGCGGTGCGGATTCCGGTGCAGCCCTCGGCGGCGGACGTGGCCCGGGACCGGGACGAAGACCAGAGCCGGGCCCGGGGCCGGATGCGCGGCGCCGGGGAGCCGGACGGGGCGGCGCGGGGCGAGCACACCCACGGCGAACCGCCCGCACCGGGACCGTCCGTGCCCGGGCCGTCCGCACCCGGCCACTCCACGCCCCGCCCGCGCACCCCCGTCCAGCGTTCCTCCGTGCGCGGGCAGGTCCTCGACGCCCTGCGCGCCGCGCTGGTCACCGGCGAGCTGCGGCCCGGCGAGGTCTACTCGGCGCCCGTGCTCGGCGAGCGGTTCGGCGTCTCGGCCACACCCGTGCGGGAGGCCATGCAGCAGCTCGCCCTGGAGGGCGCCGTCGAGGTCATCCCCAACCGCGGCTTCCGCGTCGTCGAACGCGGCGACCGGGAACTGGCCGAGCTGGCCGAGGTCCGGGCCCTGATCGAGGTCCCGGTGTGGCTCCGGCTGGCCCGTACGGTGCCCGCCGAGCGCTGGGCGGAGCTGCGCCCCCTCGCCGAGGCCACCGCCCGCGCCGCCTCCTCCGGCTGCCCGGCCACCTACGCCGAGGCCGACCGCGCCTTCCACCGCGCGGTGCTCGCCCTGGCCGGCAACGAGGAGCTGGTCCGGATCGCCGGTGACGTGCACCGCCGCGCCCAGTGGCCGCCGGCCGGCTCGCCCACCGCGCGCGGGCGGGCCGACCTGGTCGCCGACGCGCACGAGCACACCGCGCTCCTCGACGCGCTGATCGCCGGCGACCCGGACGCGGTGCGGGCCCTGGTCGGGCAGCACTTCACGGGCGCGCGCCAGGACTCCGGGGTCCTCGGGCTCTGAGCGGGGCGCCCCCGAGCGGGGACGCCCCCGTCCAGAGCGGGGCCGCCCCCGTCCAGAGCGTGGCCGCCCCCGTCCAGAGCGTGGCCGCCCCCGTCCAGAGTGGGGGCGGCCACGCGTTCCCTGCGGGCAGTCGGTCCCTAGAGGGCCTCCTGCCGTTCCGTGCGGCTCGCGGGGACCTGCTTGTCGGTCTTCCCGGTCCTGCGGGCTCCCTGCCCCTTGCCGCCCTTGCGGCGCGTGGAGCGGGACCCGGTGCCGCGCTCGTGCAGCTCGATGGCCAGGGGAGAGGCGGTGAAGACCGACGAGTACGTCCCGACCCCCACGCCGATCAGCAGCGCGAGCGCGAAGTCGGTGAGCGAGTCGTCGGCCAGGATCGCCAGCGAGGCCAGGATGAGCACGGCGCCCATGCCGGTGTTGACCGTACGCGGCAGGGTCTGCAGGATCGCGTCGTTGGTGAGCCGGGCGAACGGCGCCTTCCGCTCCTTGCCCAGCAACTCCCGGACGCGGTCGAAGAGGACCACCGAGTCGTTCACCGAGTAGCCGATCACGGTCAGCAGCGCGGCCAGGAACACCCCGTCGATCGGCTTGCCCAGCCAGGCGAACACACCGACCAGGATGACCACGTCGTGGGCGAGCGCACTGACCGCCGCCGTGCCGAACAGCAGGCGGAAGCGGACCGCGAGGTAGGCCAGCTGGGCGGCCAGCGCGAGGCCGAGGGCGATCAGGGCGTCCCGGCGCAGCTCCTCGCCGAGGCTCGGGCCGATCAGCTCGTCGCGGACCTTCTCCGTCTCGCCGCCCAGTTCGGCGACGGCCTTGGTGACGGTCGCCGCCTCGTCGTCGGTCAGCTCCTCCGTGCGCACCGTGAGGTCGCCGTCCCCGGAGGACTGGACGACGGCGCGCGGGAAGCCCGCGTCGGCGAGGGCGTCCCGGGCCCGGTCGGGATCGACCTGGTCGGCGGTGGAGTACTCGATGAGCCGGCCGCCGGTGAACTCGATGCCGAAGTTCAGGCCGCGCACCAGGATGCCGGAGCCCGCCACCACCATGACGATCAGGGACGCCGCCAGCCAGCGGCGCGGCCGGGCCATCAGGAACGGGTTGCGGCGCAGCAGGGCGTCCCGGACCGGCCCGGTGGTCGAGATGCCGGTGATGCCGGGGCGGCGGAAGACCGCCGGGCGGCTCGCGGCGAACTCGGCCAGCACCCGGGTGATCACCAGGGCGCTGACCATCGAGGCCAGCACACCGATGCCGAGCGTGACACCGAAGCCCTTGACCGGGCCGGAGGCCAGGAAGAACAGCAGGGCGGCGGCGATCAGCGTGGTGATGTTGGAGTCGGCGATCGCGCTGAAGGCGCTGCGGAAACCGGCGGTCAGCGCGGACCGGGTACTGGGACGGGTCCGGACCGCCTGCTCCTCGCGGGCCCGTTCGAAGACCAGGACGTTGGCGTCCACCGCCATGCCGATCGCCAGGACGAAGCCGGCCAGTCCCGGCAGGGTCAGGGTCGCGCCGACCGCGGCCAGGGCGGCGTAGGAGATCAGGCCGTAGCAGAGCAGGGCCACGGTCGCCAGGGCGCCCATCAGGCGGTAGACGACGATGATGAACAGCGCGGTCAGCGCGGTGCCGATGACGGCGGCCCAGGCGCCGGCGTTGATGGCCTCGTCGCCCAGGGTGGCGCCGATGGTGCGCTGCTCGATGGTCTCGACCGGCACGGGCAGGGCGCCGCCCTTGATGAGCAGGGCCAGTTCGCGCGCCTCGGCGTCGTCGAAGGAGCCGGTGATCTGCGTGGAGCCGCCGGTGATGCCCGCCCCGCAGGACACGGAGGGGTCGACCTGCGGCGAGGAGATGATCTTGTCGTCGAGCACGATGGCGACCCGGCGCTTGGGGTCACCGGCCGGGTTGCAGGCCGCCTCGCCGGTCACCTGCGCCCAGCGGTCGCTGCCGGAGTCCTTGAAGTCGACGGTGACGGTCCAGCCGGCGCCGTTCTGCTGGTCGAAGCGGGCGTCGGCGCCCTTGACGTCCTGCCCGGTCAGCGTGGCGGCCTTCAGCCGCAGGGACTGCCCGGACTCGTCCGGCAGCACCCGCTCGCCGTCCTTGGCTGCCTCGGTCCTGCCCTCGCCGGCGTCGGCGGGGTTCTCCGCCGGGCCGAGCACCGAGTGGACGGTGAGCTGCGCGGTGCGGCCGAGCACGTCGGCGGCCTTCTTCGGGTCCTGTACGCCCGGCAGCTCGACGACGACCCGGTTCTCGCCGGAGCGGACGATGGTCGGCTCGGCGACACCGAGGGCGTCGATGCGGCCCCGCAGCACCTCCACGGTGCGGTCGGTGGCCTCGCGGTCGGCCTTGGTGGTCTCGGTGGACTTGGTCTCCAGCACGATCTGGGTGCCGCCGCGCAGGTCGAGCCCGAGGCGGACCGGCATGGTCAGCGCGATGGCGACGGACGCGGCCATGACGGCGAGCGCGAGGAGCGCGCGGACGTTCAGGGAGCGGGAACGCGAGCGCGAACGGGTGCGGGAAGGGGGACGGGAGCGTTTCAACACGGGCCTCCGGCGGGCACACCGCGGCGGCGGCCGTGCGCGGCCGCGGCGGAAGAAGGTGAAAGGAAGGAGTGGTGTCTCAGGTGCCGGAGGAGACGGGTGGCGCCCGGCCGCTGTCGTGGCTCGCGCGGCCGGGGGAGACCGGCACCGGGCCGGGCGCGAACGACGTCCGTGCGTGGCCGCCCGGGGCGACGCCGCCCCCGAGGTACGCGGTGGTCGCCGGGTGCTGGTCCGGTGCCGTGGGACGACCGGCCGGCTGGTCGTGCCGGGCCCGGGGCTGGGCGGCGCAGACCGGCGTGCAGCCGTCGTCGGCGTGGAGGTCGAGGGCCGGGTGCGGCACGGCCGTGGCGGCGGCCGCCGCGAGGGGACCGCTCGGACCGACGTGCGCACCGGCCGCGGGCCAGGCCGGGACCAGGGGCAGCAGGACGGTCAGCAGGACGGTGAGCACGCTCGCGAGCCGTCGTCGCATGCACCGTCCCCTTTCGTGGTGGATGAGCGGGCCTGGCGGGTGGGGGAGCCCGGGGCTCCGGCCGGGGAGTGGGCGGCCAGAGCCACGGGCGGTTCGTGGGAGCGTCAGGGCTCGATGAGCCCGGCTCGAATGGCGTACCGGGTCAGCTCCAGGCGGTCGCGCAGGCCGAGCTTCTGCAACAGGTTCGCCCGGTGCCGCTGGACGGTCTTGATGCTGATGAAGAGCATCTCGGCGATCTCCTTCGAGGAGTGACCCTCGGCGACCAGCTTGAGGACCTCCTCCTCGCGCGGGGTGAGGATGTGGTCGGAGGTCTCCTCGCCGTGCCGTACCCGGTCGAGGTAGTTGCGGATGAGCGCCGTCACCGCACCCGGGTACAGGAAGGGCTCGTCGCGCATCGCGGCCCGGCAGGCGGCGACGAGATCCCGGTCGGCGACCGACTTGAGCACGTATCCGCAGGCACCCGACTTCAGCGCCTGGAACAGGTATTGCTCGTTGTCGTGCATCGTCAGCATCAGGATGCGCAGCCCCGGCTTGAGCGCCGCCAGCTCGCGGGCCGCCTGGAGACCGGTGAGGCGGGGCATCGCGATGTCGAGGACCGCGAGGTCGGCCTCGTGGGCCCGCGCCATGTCGATGGCCTCCGCGCCGTCCCCGGCCTCGGCGACCACCTCGAGGTCCGGCTCGCGGTCGAGGATGAGGCGCACACCGCGGCGTACCAGCGCGTGGTCGTCGGCGAGCAGGATGCGGATCTTCGCCGGGGCGGACGCCTGGGACGGGCCGTACGCGGAGGCCTGGGACGGGCCGTCCGCGGACGTCGCGAACGCGGCGGTGCGGTCGGACGCGGACGGCTCGGGCAGGGACGGGTCGGACATGGTCGGAGCTACTTCCTGGGAAGGGGTGCGGTGAGCCGGATACGGGTGCCGGCGCCGGGCGCCGATGTGATGTCGAGGGCGGCCCCGATGAGCAGGGCCCGTTCACGCATGCCGCGGATGCCGGCGCCCTCGTGCGCCGCCTCGATGCCGCGGCCGTCGTCGGCGACGGTCAGGGTCACCGCACCGTCGACGCGGGCCAGGCCCACCTCCAGCCGTTCGGCGTCCGCGTGGCGGGCGGCGTTGGTCAGGCTCTCCTGCGCCACCCGGTAGAGGACCAGTTCGGTCTCGTGGTCCAGGACCGGCAGGTCCGCGTCGAAACGGCGCACCACCCGCAGGCCGGTGTGGGTGGCGAAGTCGTGCGTGAGCGAGGACAGCGCGCTGATCAGACCGAGGTCGTCCAGGACGCCGGGCCGCAGCCGGCGCACCAGACGGCGGACCTCGTCCAGGCTCTCCCGGGTGATCTCCTGCGCCTGGTGCAGCTCGTCGCGCAGCGGCTCGTCGGCGTCGTCCGCGGCACGCCCCAGGACCAGCAGGATCGCCGTCATGCTCTGCCCGACCTCGTCGTGCAGCTCCTGGGCGATACGGCGCCGCTCCGCCTCCTGGGCGAGCAGGACGCGGGCACTGCTCGTGGCCCGCTCGTTCTCCAGGCGGTCCAGCATGGCGTTGAACGTGCGGATCAGCTCGGGGATCTCACCGCCCCCGGAGACCGGCAGCCGCTGCCCGGGGCGCAGCAGGTCGACGGTGGTCATCAGCCTGGTGAGCCGCTCCAGCGGCGCCAGGCCCCAGCGCAGCAGCGCGCCGTTGGCCACCAGCATGACGCCCATGCCGAGCACGAGGACGACGGCCTCGGTCAGCAGGATCGGCACGGAGACGGTCACCGGAGCCCACAACAGCAGCGCCGTGGCGAAGCCCAGCACCACCGCGTTGAGCCCGAAGATCCGCCAGAACAGGGACACCGGGGGTACGCCTCCTTCAGCGACGTGTCGACTGGTACGCCTCTACTGTCGGTCATCGCGCACCCTCGGTGGGAGCTGCGGCCCAGGTAGCGACCGAGCAAGCGACCAGCGTGCGCCTCGCGGACCCGTCCGGTCGATGGGCTCCGACCCCCATTTCCGGCTCGCCGCGCACCCATACGGCCGCCCCGGCGCACCGGCGTGTGGATCCCGCGCCCCCGTGCAAATGGGTCCTGCGCCCGATGGGTTTCCCGGGGCCGCCCGGCCAAGGTTGAGGATGACCGGGTCCGATCGGCCCGGCACTCGGCATACCCGCAGAACCTTCGCGACTCTCCAGAACCGTCGCGAATGCGCAGAACCTTCCGAGAACCCGCAGAACCTTCCGAGAAAAGGACCCTTCACCGTGTCGCTCGACGCCTCCCGCATCGAACCCCGCCCCGAGCGGCTGACCGCTCACGAGGCGCGTCAGCGTCTCGAACACGCCCGCAACACCCGGATGACCCAGCTTCAGGCCCTCGGCGAGAGCGGCCAGGCGGACGACCAGCTCATGTCCGCGCAGCAGGCCGCGATCGAGCGCGTGCTCAAGGAGATCGACGAGGCCTTCGCCCGGGTCGAGGACGGCACCTACGGCACCTGCCTGGGCTGCGGCAAGCCCGTACCGGGGGAGCGGCTGGAGATCCTTCCCTACACGCGGTACTGCGTCGCCTGCCAGCGCCGCGCCGCCGCCTGACCGCGCCCTTCCGTCCCGTACTCGTCCCTCCCGCCCTGCCCAAGGGGTGAAGTGGTGAACAACCAGATCATCGACGACCGCGACACGCGTCCGTCGCCCCTGTCGCCCGAGGACCTCGCCGCGCTCCGGGAGAACCTCCAGGAGCAGCGGCTGTTCCGCGAGGACCAGCTGCGGCAGATGGCGGCGGTCCCGTCCCGTACCGACGAGCCGATCCAGCGGCGGTCCGCCGCGCAGGCCGAGGTCCGGGTCAAGCTGGCGGCCTCCGCGCGCATGGTCCTCGCCGACGTCGAGGCGGCCCTCGACCGCATGGCCGAGGGCCGGTACGGCCGATGCCATCTGTGCCGGCGCACCATCGACCGCGACCGGCTGATGATCGTGCCGCAGGCCCGCTACTGCGCCCGCTGCCAGCAGGTGCGGGAGGCCGGACGATGACCGTGCTCCGGCGGCCCCGCGCCGCGCTGTCCCGGCACCGGCCCTGGCCGCTGTGCCGGCAGTGCAGCGGCGTCGCCCTCGACATGGGCAGCGCCCGTACCCGCGCCTGGGTCGCCGGGCGCGGCATGATCCTCGACGTGCCGACGGTGACCTTCCCCGGTGCGGGCGCGGTGTACCCCATCCAGCGGGGCTCCATCGTCGACACCCAGGGCACGGCCCGGATGCTCGACCGGCTGCTGGGCCACCGGCTGCCCCGCTTCGCCCGTCCGGTGGTCGTGGTGACCGCGCCGGTCCTCGACGGGCTGGCCTACCGCACCGAGGCCCGTACGGCCGTGGAGGTGCTGCGCCCGCGCAGTGTGCTGACCGTTCCCAGCGCGCGGGCGGTGGCCCTCGCGGCGGGCGCCGACCTGACCCGGCCGCTGCTCGTCATGGACATCGGTGCCCATCTCACGGAGGTGGTGCTCCTGGTCGACGGTGCCGTCTTCGACGCGCGCCGCACGGCGCTGGGCACGGGGGACATCGACGACGCGACTCCGCCCTCGCGGATCGGGGAGGCGCTGGCCGACATGACGACCTCGATGCTGCGGCAGGACGGTACGTCCCTCACCGTCGACGCGCTGGGCCGGGGGCCGCTGCTGGCGGGCGGGGGAGCGCTGCGCCCCGAGATCACCTGCCGGCTCGCCGACCGGCTGCACGTACCGCTGCGCGCGGTGCCGGCCCCGCACACGGCCGCGGTGCGCGGCGCCGCGAAGCTCCTGGACGCGGCGCACACCCACCCGTCCACGACGGGCACGGACCCACCGGAGGGCCACCCGCACTGATCCGGCACCCACCCCGGCCCGTTGCCGGCCCCCCGGAGCCGCCCGCCCCGGCACACGACCCCGGCCACCGCCGCGCGTCGTCCCCGTCCCGGCCGCCGTCATACGGTGCCGACGCCCGAGAGCCCGGCACCGACGCGGGGTGTCCGGCCGGTCGGGGCGGTGCCGGCGCTGGGCTCCCGGTGTCGGCCACCCGGGCGGGCGGGCGCCGTTCGCCGGCGTCGCCCGCGCGGCATCCGGTGCCGGACGGGTCGGCGTGGTCCCACCGCCGGTACGCCGGAGCAGGGGGCCGGGTTCCCGATGTCGCCCAGCTCGGCGGGCGCCGCTCGTTTCGGCCGCCGCACGGTGTCGGGCGTCCGGCCCCGGTTGCAGAGCCGGTCGGGGCCGGTCCGGCTACCAGTGCACCGGAGCGGGAGTCCGGCGACCGGCGTCGGCCACCCCGGCGGGCGGGCATCCGACCGGTGCCCGGCACCGGACGCCCGGCCCGTCGGCCGCGACGCCGGGGCTCCGGCGGCCGTCAACGGATCGACGGCCCCGGCACCGCCGGTCCCGACCGCCGCCGCACCGGAAGCACCGCACCGCCCGAACCTCCGTTCCGCCCCGTCCCCTCACCCGCACCCCTGTCGGCCCCCCGTCCCCTCGTCCGCACCGCCGTCCCCCGTTCCCTAGTCCGCACCCCCGCCCGCCCCCCGTTCCGCCCCCGTCCCCTCGTCCGCACCGCCGTCCCCCGTTCCGCCCCGTTCCCTCGTCCGCACCCCCGCCCACCCCCCGGTCCGCCCCCGTCCCCTCGTCCGCACCCGGCTCACCCTCGACCGCCCCCCGACCGCACCCCCCGTCCCTCCGCTCGTACGCTCCTGCCCCCGCCCGTACGCTCCCGCCCCCGCCCGTACGGCCGGCGCCCGCCCCGGCGTCGGCCGTGCACCGCCCCCCGTAGCTCATGCGCGCGATTCCGACACGATCCCGGCGCGCCCCCGCCCGACAGTCCGCCCCGTCCCAGGAAGGAGACACACCGTGGCCGGAGAGATTCCTCCCGCCCAGCCGCCGCCCGCCGTTCCCGAACCCGAGCCCGAGCCCGTGCGGCACCCGTACCTCCTGTTCTGGCGGTGGCGGCGCAACCCGCTGCGCAGGCCGAGTGACCGGCTGCGGGCCTGGGTCTCGCTCGGGCTCGTGCTCGCCGTGCTGGTGGCCGCCCCGGCGGCGATGTTCGGCGTCGGCGACAGCGCCTACCGGCACTACCGAAGCACCGCCGAGCACGAGGAGCGGACCCGGGACCACCGCCCCGCCGTCCTGACCCACGACGCCCCGCGCCACCCCGAGCCGGGATCGGACGAGGCGAGGGAGACCCGCTACCCGGTCCCGGTCCGCTACACCGGCCCCGACGGGTTGAGCAGGACCGGGACGACCGAGGTCGAGCCGGGGCTGCCGGCGGACAGCACCGTCCTGGTCTGGGTCGACGACGAGGGCCGTATCACCGAGCCGCCGCTGACCGCGGAGCAGATCCGCAGCCGGACCATGGGCTGGGCGATCCTCGCCTTCCTCGGCGTCGTCGTCACCGGCCTCGCGGCCCACGCCGCCACGGGTCTCGTGCTGCACCGGCGCAACCTCGCCCAGTGGGACGCGGCCTGGGCCAACACGGCCCCGCGCTGGAGCGGATTCCCGTGACGGCCGCCCCCCCGCGGCCCCCTCAGGCCGTCGCCGCGCCCGCCGCCGGCGGCGCCAACTGCCGGGCCAGCCACGTCGGCACCCCGCCGAGCAGCCGGAACAGCCGCCGCGCCTCCTCCCGCAACCGGGACGCCTCCGGCTCCGACTCCGCGTCGGCGAGCGAGGCCAGCGCGGGCGCCGTACCGACGAGGTACCCCAGTTCCTCCCGGATGCGCAGCGACTCGGCGAACCCGTGCCGCGCCTCGGTCAACTCCCCCTCGCGCAGGGCGAGACCGGCCAGATGCCGCCAGGTGAAGGACAGCAGCAGTGGCTCGGCGTGCGCCGTGGCGCCGGCGTGCGCGCGCCGGTACGCCGCGCGGGCGGCCTGCGGGGACCTGGTCAGGTTCTCCGCGAGCAGTCCGCGCCGGAAGTCGAGCAGCGCCCGCCCCTTCGCCCCCGGCGCGATCAGCGCCGCCGCCCGGCCCAGCGCGGCCCGCGCCTCGTCGGCCCGGTCGCGCACCCCGTGCACCGTCGCGGCGTACGCGAGCTGCCCCCGTTCGCAGGCGGCGGCCCCGCGTTCGTCGTCGCTGTGGGCGAGCGCCTCCGCGGTGCGCAGCGCGTCCTCGGCCTCGGCCCAGCCCTGCTCCGTGTACAGGCACCGCTCCACCAGCAGCGCGGTCCGCTGCAAGGCGGTGTCCGCGGTGACCGGCTCCAGCAGGGACGCCGCGTCGGCCCAGCAGCCGCGCGAGCGCAACCGCCATACCGCGGTCTGGAGCGGATCGTCACCCTCGGTCGTTCCCCAGCCAGAACCAGCCATGGCGGAATGCGCCACGTCGCCCTCCCCTTAGCACGCCATCGAGCTCTCGAGTGGTGGCCGCATCTCAGCACGGATACGGCGGCCCGGCCAAGGGGATGGGTGAAACTTTTCACAAAGTCGTGGACTTCGTGCCGTCGAGGTTTGGGAGCGCGCCGGGCCCTTCCGCGGGCTCCGCGCGCCCCGGGCCTCAGCTCATCCGCAGCGCCAGGAAGAAGTCGAGTTTGTCCTCCAGCCGCGACAGGTCGCGCCCCGTCAACTGCTCGATCCGCCCGACGCGGTAGCGCAGCGTGTTGACGTGCAGGTGCAGCCGGTTCGCGCAACGCGTCCAGGAACCGTCGCTGTCGAGGAACGCCTCCAGCGTCGGGATCAGCTCCGCGCGGTGGCGGCGGTCGTAGTCCCGCAGCGGGTCGAGCAGCCGGGCGGTGAAGGCGCGCCGCACGTCGTCGGGGACGAAGGGGAGCAGCAGCACGTGCGAGGCCAGCTCCTGGTGGCCGGCCGCGCAGACCCGGCCGGGGCGCGCCGCGGCGACCCGGCGCGCGTGCCGGGCCTCCTCCAGCGCCCCGCGCAACCCCTCCGCCGAGTGCACGGCCGCGCTGACGCCGAGCGTGACCCGCCCGTCCCCGTCGAGACCGGCCGACAGCGGTTCCCGCACGGACTCGAGGAGCGCTTCCGCGAGGACCCCGGCCTCGGAGCCGTCGTGCTCGGTGGAGACCGCCGGCAGAGGTACGAGGGCGACCGCCTCCTCGCCGGTGTGCGCGACGGCGATGCGGTCCGACTGCTCGGGCCCGGTGGCGTGCGGGTCGACGAGGATCTCCTCCAGCAGGGTCTGCGCGACCCGGCCGGTCTGCGCGTCGCCGTCCGCCCACTCCACCCGGGCCACCACGACCTGCCAGTGCGGTGCCGCGCCGAGGCCCGGCAGCAGCACCGGCGCCGCCACCCGGAGCCGGGCCGCGATCTCGGCGGGTGCCGCGCCCGTCTGCACCAGCTCCAGCACCTCCTGGGCGAGCCGCCGCCGCACCGTGCGCGCCGCGTCCCGCCGGTCCCGCTCGACCGCGATCAGCTGGGTGACGCCGTACAGCAGGTCGAGGCGCTCCTCGGCCCAGTCCCCGGCGTCCGCCTCCACCACGAGGAGCCAGTCGGACAGCACCGTCTCGCGCACCTCCCGGCCCGAGGCCGCACCCGGCGCCACCCGCGTCCCCGCGGCCGTCGCCGGGAGCTGTCCCCGGCCCCGCACCGGGAAGAGGCTGTACGTCGTGGAGCCCACCGACACCCGGTGCGGCGCCCGCCGGCCCGTACGGGTGGCCGCGAGGTGCTCGGCCGCCAGCTTGGCGCACACCTCGGTGGAGAGCGCGGGCTCCGCGTCCTTGGGACCGGCGACCTGCCGGCCGGTGGGGGAGAGGACCCAGGCGCGCAGGTCGAGGTCGGAGCCGAGCAGGTCCAGGACCACGTCGGGGCCGCCGCCCGCCGGTCCCGAGGTCATCATCCGGCGGTGCCGGTCCACCACGGCGGCCAGGTCCCCGGCCCGCTCGCCCGACACCTGGCGCACGACGTGCTCGGTGATCGTCGCGAACGCCACCGACTCGTGCACCGCGAACAGCGGCAGCCGGTGCCGCGCGCAGGCCACCACCAGGTCCTCCGGCACGCTCCCCAGCTCCGCCTCACCGGCGGCCAGCGCGGCCACCTGGGCCTGCACCAGGAGGCGGACGAACGGCTCGGAGTCGGCGGGGCCCCGGCGCCAGGCGAGGCCGGTGAGCACCAGCTCGCCGCCCGAGAGATAGCGGCTGGGGTCCCGCAGGTCGGTGGTCATCACACCGCGGACCGTGCGGTCCAGCTCGTCCTCGCCGCCGAGCAGCTTGAGGCCCAGCGCGTCGGTGTCCAGCAGTGCGCGCAGCCGCATTCTCGTCGCCGCCGTTCTTTGTCTCGAAGTGTTCCAGGTCACGCGGCTGTGTCGCCCGATTCCGGAGGAGAACAGGGAGGCTTCTGAGCACCTCCGTTCATACGAATCTACAAGATGCCCGCCCTGGCCAGCCAACTCCTTCATGGTTTCTGCGACTGACCCTGGTGGAGCACGCGACGGTGTACTGAGTCCATTCCAGGTGAACAGCACATGAACGAGCCGGGCCTCCCGCACCGGCATGTGGCTCGATCCGTACGCCCCCGATCACCCGAACGCCCCGATCAGACGAGGAGGAGAGCCGGTCATGGACTTCCTTCGCCCCGCCATCTGGGAGGAGGCGCTCGCCGCGAAGGCGGAGCACCCCACCGCTGTGCCGATCGCGGGCGGTACCGACGTGATGGTCGAGATCAACTTCGATCACCGCAGGCCCGAGTACCTCATGGACCTGAACCGCGTCGCCGACCTGACCGAGTGGGAGGTCGGCGAGGACTCCGTACGGCTCGGTGCCTGTGTGCCCTACACGGGGATCATGGAGAACCTGAGCACCGAGCTGCCGGGTCTCGCCCTCGCCTCGCACACGGTCGCCTCCCCGCAGATCCGCAACCGCGGCGGCGTGGGCGGGAACCTCGGCACCGCCTCCCCGGCCGGCGACGCCCACCCGGCGCTGCTCGCCGCCGGCGCCGAGGTCGAGGCCGAGTCGGTGCGCGGCAGGCGCCTGATCCCGATCGACGCGTTCTACACCGGCGTGAAGCGCAACGCGCTGGAGCCCGACGAGCTGATCCGCGCCGTGCACATCAGGAGGGCCGGCGGACCGCAGCAGTTCTCCAAGGTCGGCACCCGCAACGCCATGGTCATCGCCGTGTGCGCCTTCGGCCTCGCCCTCCACCCGGACACGCGTACCGTCCGCACCGGCATCGGCTCGGCCGCGCCCACCCCGATCCGCGCCGCGGCCGCCGAGGAGTTCTTGAACGCGGCGCTCGAAGAGGGCGGCCTCTGGGACAACGGGAAGATCATCACGCCGTCGGCCGTCAAGCGGTTCGCGGAGCTGTGCGCCGCCGCCTGCAACCCGATCGACGACGTCCGCGGCACCGCCGCCTACCGCCGCCACGCGGTCGGCGTCATGGCGCGCCGGACCCTCACCTGGACCTGGGAGTCGTACCGCGGCGCCCGCCGCACCACGGAAGGAGCCGCGTGATGCGCGTCAACTTCACCGTCAACGGACGTCCGCAGGAGGCCGACGACGTGTGGGAGGGCGAGTCCCTGCTGTACGTCCTGCGCGAGCGGATGGGCCTGCCCGGCTCCAAGAACGCCTGCGAACAGGGCGAGTGCGGCTCCTGCACGGTCCGCCTGGACGGCGTGCCGGTCTGCTCCTGCCTGGTCGCGGCCGGACAGGCCGAGGGCCGCGAGGTCGTCACCGTCGAGGGCCTGGCCGAGTACGCCCGGCAGCGCGCCGGGGGCGGCACCACGACGGGGGGCCGCGCCGGCGAGAGCGCCTCGCTCGACGAGGCCCGGCGGTGGCAGGCCCGGGGCACCGACTCGCAGACCGGCGAGAACATCGAACTGGCACCGATCCAGCAGGCCTTCCTCGACGCCGGCGCCGTCCAGTGCGGCTTCTGCACGCCCGGACTGCTGGTCGCCGCCGACGAGATGCTGGAGCGCCACCCGGACCCGAGCGACGAGGACATCCGCGAGGCGCTGTCCGGCAACCTGTGCCGCTGCACCGGCTACGAGAAGATCATGGACGCGGTCCGCCTCGCCGCGGCCCGCCGATCCGAGGGGGCCCGGTCATGACCGCCGTCGGCGCACCCACCGGTCTCACCCAGGGCTCCCGGACCAAGGGCGGCATCGGCGAGTCCACGCTCCGCCCGGACGGCGTCCTCAAGGTCACCGGCGAGTTCGCGTACTCGTCCGACATGTGGCACGAGGACATGCTCTGGGGGCAGATCCTGCGCTCCACCGTCGCGCACGCCGAGATCGTCTCCATCGACACGGGCGAGGCGCTCGCCACCCCCGGCGTGTACGCCGTCATGACGTACGACGACCTGCCCACCGACGTGCGCCACTACGGACTGGAGATCCGCGACACCCCGGTCCTCGCCCACGGCAAGGTCCGCCACCACGGCGAGCCGGTCGCGATCGTCGCCGCCGACCACCCGGAGACCGCGCGCCGCGCCGCCGCCAAGATCAAGGTGGAGTACCGGGAACTGCCCCTCGTCACCGACGAGGCCTCCGCGACCGCCCCCGGCGCGGTCCTCGTCCACGAGCACCGCACCGACCACCACGCCGGCCACGTCCCGCACCCCAACATCGTGCACCGCCAGCCGATCGTGCGCGGCGACGCCGACGAGGCCGCGAGGCGCGCCGACGTGATCGTCGAGGGCGACTACCACTTCGGCATGCAGGACCAGGCCTTCCTCGGCCCCGAGTCGGGTCTCGCCGTGCCCGGCGAGGACGGCGGCGTCGACCTCTACGTCGCCACCCAGTGGCTCCACTCCGACCTGCGCCAGATCGCCCCCGTGCTCGGCCTGCCCGAGGACAAGGTGCGGATGACGCTCTCCGGCGTCGGCGGCGCCTTCGGCGGGCGCGAGGACCTGTCGATGCAGATCCACGCCTGCCTCCTCGCGCTGCGCACCGGCAAACCCGTCAAGATCGTCTACAACCGGTTCGAGTCCTTCTTCGGCCACGTCCACCGCCACCCGGCCCGGCTCCACTACGAGCACGGCGCCACCCGGGACGGCCGGCTCACCCATGTGAAGTGCCGCATCGTTCTCGACGGCGGCGCCTACGCCTCCGCCTCCCCGGCGGTCGTCGGCAACGCCGCCTCGCTCTCGGTCGGACCGTACGCGGTGGACGACGTGGACATCGAGGCCCTCGCCCTCTACTCCAACAACCCGCCCTGCGGCGCCATGCGCGGTTTCGGCGCGGTCCAGGCGTGCTTCGCCTACGAGGCGCAGATGGACAAGGTGGCCGCGGAACTCGGCCTGGACCCGGTGGAGTTCCGCCGGATCAACGCCATGGAGCAGGGCACGCTCATGCCCACCGGCCAGCCCGTCGACTCCCCGGCGCCGGTCGCCGAACTCCTGCGCCGCGTCAAGGCGATGCCGATGCCGCCGGAGCGCCAGTGGGAGTCCAGCGAGGGCGCCGACGTACGGCAGCTGCCCGGCGGCCTGTCCAACACCACCCACGGCGAGGGCGTCGTACGGGGCGTCGGCTACGCGGTCGGCATCAAGAACGTCGGCTTCTCCGAGGGCTTCGACGACTACTCCACCGCCCGGGTCCGCCTGGAGGTCGCCGGCGGCCGGCCCGTCGTCACCGTGCACACCGCGATGGCGGAGGTCGGCCAGGGCGGCGTCACCGTCCACGCGCAGATCGCCCGCACCGAACTGGGCGTCGCCGAGGTCACCATCCGGCCCGCCGACACCCGGGTGGGCTCGGCCGGCTCCACCTCGGCCTCCCGGCAGACCTACGTCACCGGCGGCGCCGTCAAGCACGCCTGCGAGCTGGTGCGCGAGCGGGTCCTGGAGACCGGCCGCCGCAAGCTCGGCTCCCACCACCCCGCCTGGGCCACCGCCGAACTCCTCCTGGAGGGCGGCAAGGTCGTCACCGACGGCGGCGAGGTCCTCGCCGACCTCGCGGACGTGCTGGAGGACGAGGTGGTCGAGGTCGAGGAGGAGTGGCGGCACCGGCCGACCGAACCCTTCGACCTGCGCACCGGCCAGGGCAACGGCCACGTCCAGTACTCCTTCGCCGCGCACCGCGCGGTCGTCGAGGTCGACACCGAACTGGGCCTGGTCAAGGTGATCGAGCTGGCCTGCGCCCAGGACGTCGGCAAGGCGCTGAACCCGCTCTCCGTGGTCGGCCAGATCCAGGGCGGCACCGTCCAGGGTCTGGGCATCGCGGTGATGGAGGAGATCGTCGTCGATCCCGTGACCGCGAAGGTCAGGAACCCGTCCTTCACGGACTATCTCCTCCCCACGATTCTCGACACGCCGGCCCTACCGGTCGACGTGCTCGAACTCGCCGACGACCACGCGCCCTACGGGCTGCGCGGGGTCGGCGAGGCACCCACCCTGTCGTCCACCCCGGCGGTCCTCGCGGCCATCAGGGACGCGACCGGGCTGGCGCTCGACCGCACGCCGGTACGACCGGAACACCTCACCGGCACGGCGTCCCAGGACCCTCCGGGCGGCGCACGGAACGTCACACCCTCCGCGCCGCCCGGAGCACCGAGCAAGTCCCGCTCCGCTCGCGGTACTTGAAGCACCACCAGTGTCACCAGTACTGCCGCGGCACCAGTACCACCACACATGCGTTCGTCTCGGGCCGTCCCCCGGGTCGTGCATATCCCAAATCCCGCGGCCGCCCCAGCGGCCGGCCGGGTGCACCTATGAACCTTGGGAGACGGCCCCATGACCCAGCAGTCAGTGGAGCCCAAGATCACCGCCGAAGACGCGGGCGCGGGTTCCCGCGTCCCCGGCGGACGGTCTTGGCTCGACCGGTACTTTCACATATCCCACCGGGGATCGACGGTCGCGCGTGAGGTGCGCGGCGGCATCACCACCTTCATGGCGATGGCGTACATCGTCCTGCTCAACCCCGTGATCCTGTCCGGCAAGGACGCGGCGGGGGACACCCTGGGCCAGAAGGCCCTGATCACCGCGACGGCGCTCGCCGCGGCGGTCACCACCCTCCTGATGGGCTTCGTCGGCAAGGTGCCGCTGGCCCTGGCCGCCGGGCTCTCGGTGTCCGGGGTGATCGCGGGGCAGGTCGTCCCGCAGATGACCTGGCCGCAGGCCATGGGCATGTGTGTGATGTACGGCGTGGTGATCATGCTCCTCGTGGTCACCGGGCTCCGCGAGATGATCATGAACGCGATCCCGCTCGCCCTCAAGCACGGCATCACCATGGGCATCGGCCTGTTCATCGCCATCATCGGCCTGGTCAAGGGCGGCTTCGTGCACGCCGGCGAGGCGACCCCGCTCACCCTCGGCCCGGCCGGGGAACTCGCCGGCTGGCCGGTCCTGCTCTTCGCCGGCACCCTGCTGCTGATCTTCATGCTCCAGGCCCGCAACATGCCCGGCGCCATCCTGATCGGCATCGTCACCGGCACGATCGTCGCCGCGATTCTGAACGCCACCGGGGTCATCGACCCCAAGCAGTGGGCCAACGGCGCCCCCGAGCTGCACGGCAGCGCGGTCTCCATGCCGGACTTCTCGCTCTTCGGCAGCCTGGAGTTCGGCGGCTGGGGCGACGTCGGCGTGATGACCGTCGGCATGATCGTCTTCACGCTGGTGCTCGCCGGGTTCTTCGACGCGATGGCCACCATCATCGGCGTCGGCACCGAGGCGAAGCTCGCCGACGACAAGGGCCGGATGCCGGGTCTGTCGAAGGCGCTGTTCATCGACGGCGCCGGCGGTGCCATCGGCGGAGTGGCGGGCGGCTCCGGCCAGACCGTCTTCGTCGAGTCCGCGACCGGCGTCGGCGAGGGCGCCCGCACCGGGCTCGCCTCGGTCGTCACCGGTCTGTTCTTCGCGGCCTGTCTCTTCTTCACGCCGATCACCGCGATCGTGCCCCAGGAGGTCGCCTCTGCCGCCCTGGTCGTCATCGGCGCGATGATGATGATGAACGCCCGGCACGTGGACTGGGCCGACCGGGCCACCGCGATCCCGGTCTTCCTGACCGTCGTCCTGATGCCGTTCACCTACTCCATCACCGCTGGTGTCGCCGCCGGTGTCATCTCCTACGTCGCCATCAAGGTCGCGCAGGGCAGGGCGCGGGAGATCGGCGCGTTCATGTGGGGCCTGACGGTGATCTTCATCGTCTACTTCGCCCTCAACCCGATCGAGAGCTGGATGGGCGTGCACTAGCCGCCACGACGGGAACCCTTCACGTACCCGTTGTCCGAGGAGACCGGAAGGTCCGGGAGGACGAGAGGACCGGAAGGTTCGAGGAGGACCGAGAGATGCTGGACATCGCCGAGGAGCTGCACCGGTGGGTCGAGCAGGGACGCGACTTCGCCGTGGCCACCGTGGTGGGCGTCGGCGGCAGCGCCCCCCGGCCGACCGGCGCCGCCCTCGCGGTGGACGCCGACGGCACGGTGGTCGGCTCGGTCTCCGGCGGGTGCGTGGAGGGAGCCGTGTACGAGCTGTGCCGGCAGGCCCTCCAGGACGGCGACACCGTCGTGGAGCGCTTCGGGTACAGCGACGAGGACGCCTTCGCCGTGGGCCTGACCTGCGGCGGGGTCATCGACGTCCTCGTCGCCCCGGTACGGACGGCCGACCCCGCCCGTCCGGCCCTGGCCACTGCCCTCGCCGCCGCGGCACACGGGGAGACGGCGGCCGTGGCACGCGTCGTGAGCGGCCCGGCCGAGCTGCTGGGCCGCGCGCTGGTCGTCCGGGCGGACGGCTCCCGCACCGGCGGCCTCGGCGGCCACCCCGAGCTGGACCGCACGGCCGCCGCCGAGGCCGGCGCCTTCCTGGACGCCGGGCGCACCGGCACCCTGGAGATCGGTGAGCAGGGCTCGCGCTGCGGAGCACCGCTCACCCTGCTGATCGAGTCCTCCGTTCCCCCACCCCGCATGATCGTCTTCGGCGCGATCGACTTCGCCTCGGCGCTGGCGCGGGTCGGCAGGTTCCTCGGCTACCGCGTGACGGTGTGCGACGCCCGCCCCGTCTTCGCCACCCCGGCCCGCTTCCCTGACGCGGACGAGGTCGTCGCCGAGTGGCCCCACGAGTACCTGGCGCGCACCGAGGTCGACGCGCGCACGGTGCTGTGCGTCCTGACCCACGACGCCAAGTTCGACATCCCGCTGCTCCGGCTGGCGCTGCGCCTGCCGGTGGCGTACGTCGGCGCGATGGGCTCCCGCCGCACCCACCTGGACCGCGAGGCCCGGCTGCGCGAGGCCGGCGTGAGCGACCTGGAGCTGGCCCGCCTCAGGTCGCCGATCGGCCTCGACCTCGGCGCCCGCACCCCCGAGGAGACGGCCCTGTCCATCGCCGCCGAGATCGTCGCGTCCCGCCACGGCGGCACGGGCGCCGCGCTGACCGGCGCCCACACCCCCATCCACCACGACGGCCCGGCGGCCCCGGCGGGGCGCGTCGGCTCGGTGGCGTAGTCGCCGTACCCGGCACCGGCCGGGGGCCCCGCGGAGCCGCCGGACTCAGTCCCGGCCCGGTCCCTTCCGCGCCAGGGACACCTCCGCCACCACCGGCCGGTGGTCCGAGGCCGTGGGCTCCCGCGGTACGGCGACGTCGCGCACCCGTACCCCCTCGCCCACGGCCACGTAGTCGATCCGCTTCACCGGCGCCTCGGCCGGATACGTGTCCGGGGTCCCCGCTCCCGCGTCGCGCAGCTCCTTCCACAGCGGCGCCAGTTCGGGGGCCGAGGGCTCGGCGTTGAAGTCGCCGAGCAGGAACTGGCGGGCGCCCGGCAGCTCCGCCCGCTCCCGGGCCATGATCCGCCGGGTGTCGGCGACCTGGGCCTCGCGCACCGCCGGGTCCGCGCGGTAGTCCAGGTGGGTCACGAACACCTGCACCGGCACGCCGCGCACCTTGAGCGTCACCTCGCCGAACCCGGGCGCGGGGGCCGGCACCGGGTTCTCGTCCTGCGTGGACAGACGGGTGATCTCGTGGTTCGTCGCGGAGCGGATCGGGAAGCGGGACAGCACCGCCACGCCGTACTCGCGCCGGGGTTCCCCGGCGGTCACCGGGTCGAGGCTGTAGATCGGCGCGAACGACACCCGCATGCCGAGCCGCCCGGCCAGCTCCCCGGCCACGTCGAGCCCCCGGCTGCGGGCTCCCCAGTGCACGTCGACCTCCTGGAGGCCGATCACGTCCGCGTCCAGGGCGCGCAGTGCGGCGGCCTGCCGGTCGAGGTCGAAGACGCCGTCCGAGCCGGCCCCGGCGTGGATGTTGTAGGTGGCGACGCGCAACGGGACCGAGTGGCCCCGGTCGGCGGCGGAGGCGGGCGGGGCCGCCACGGCCAGCGTCAACAAAGCACCTGCGAGGGACAGTTGGGTGAAGGTGCGCGCTCTGAGAGACATGCCGGCACGGTACGCGGGAAACGGCGTCCACGAGGCGTGTGGCGCGATCTCGCCCGGGTCCCGTAGCCGGCCCGCAACCGCCCGTTCACGGGTGCCGCAGCAGGTGGTCGACCGTGCGGCCGAAGACGAGCCGCCCCGAGCGGACCAGGACGCCGTCGAGGAGGGAGGGGAGGAGCCGGACGTCCAGCTCCTCGCGCCACACCACCCGCGCCCGCCCGCCGGGCTCCGCCGACACCTCGATCTCAGCCCAGCCCCGGACCACCCCGCCGCGCTTCTCCATCCGGCACCGGCCGGGGACGTTCTCGCCCGGCGGCTGCCAGACCGTCACCTCCATCGGGTCGTCGAAGGCCAGCGGCCCGGCACCCGTGCGGGCCACGACCAGCGTGCCCCGGCGGGTGGGGCCGGGCGGGCGGGCGGTGACCCGGGTCAGCGGCACGGTGTCGCCGTGCCGCTCCCACCGGGTGAGCCGGCGCCAGGCCTCGTCCGGGGTGAGCGGGACGGCACGTTCGAGCGAGAAGGTGGCCACCGGACGATCGTGGCACGTCCGTCAGCGGTAGACCTTGCCCGGCTCGGCCTTCCCGGGGGCCATCAGCTGGGGGACCGTCACGAAGACGTAGCCGCGCTTCTTGAGCGCGTCGATGATGCCGGGCACGGCGGGCACGGTGCCGTCGTAGATGTCGTGCAGCAGGATGATGCCGTCCCGGGAGGACTGGTCCAGGACCCGTTCGGTGATCAGGTGAGAGTCGTTCGTCTTGTAGTCCTTGGCAGTCACGGTCCACAGCACCTCTGCGAGGCCCAGCTCGCGGCAGATGTCGTGCACCGTGTCGTCCGTGCGGCCCTGCGGCGGGCGCATCAGCGTGGGGCGCTTGCCCGTCAGGCGCTCTATCTCCTTGTTCGGGCGTTTCAGCTCCTCGCGTATCTCGTCCGGCTTCGCATCGGTGAGGATCTTGTGCGTCCAGGTGTGGCTGGCCACCTCGTGGCCCTCGGCGGCCATGCGCCTGACAAGTTCGGGATAGGTGTCGATGTGACGCTTGCCGAGCAGGAAGAACGTCGCCGGAACCTGCTTCTCCTTGAGTATGTCGAGCAGTCGGGCGGAGTTCTCGCTCGGTCCGGCGTCGAAGGTCAGCGCGATGCACTTGGCGTGCGCGCAGTCGACGGTGCCGAGCTCGGTCGCGCGGGCCTGGCCGCCCGCCGCACCGGCCTGGGTGTCGGCGGCGTTGCGGACGGAGCTCGGAGAGACGGTCTCCAGCTTCGTGCAGCCGCTGAGCGCGAGGGTCAGTGAGGCAGCCGCGGCGAAGGTCGCCAGCACACGCAACCTGGTCCCCGTTTTCGTCATCTTCCTGGTCAGAGAAGGCATGCGAGGACTATACGCTGCGAGTATATACGCGGTTTATAGTACCCCCTCGAATGCTCGTTCGGGGTAGTGGTCGTCTCCATCGGGTTACTCAGCCGACACGCACGTGACGGTGAGAGTGAGGAGGACCCCGTGAGCGAGACCCCCGTGAGCGTGAGCCCCGTGAGCGGACGCGTCTGGCGCCGGGCCCTGGTGACCGGCGGAGCCGGGTTCGTGGGGTCGCACCTGTGCGGCCGCCTGCTCGACGCCGGTACCGACGTCGTCTGCCTCGACAACCTGGCCACCGGGTCCCGCGCCAACGTGGCCGACCTGGAGCGGCGGCGCGGATTCCGGTTCGTCCGGGCCGACGCCACCGACCCGACGGCCCTGCGCGGCCTGCCCGGCCGCTTCGACCTGGTCCTGCACTTCGCCTGCCCCGCCTCGCCCGCCGACTATCTCCGGCTGCCCCTTCAGACCCTCGACGTCGGCAGCACCGGCACCCGCAACGCCCTGGAGCGGGCCCACGCCGACGGCGCCCGCTTCCTGCTCGCCTCCACCTCCGAGGTCTACGGCGACCCGTTGGAGCACCCGCAGCGCGAGACGTACTGGGGCAACGTCAACCCCGTCGGCCCGCGCAGCGTCTACGACGAGTCCAAGCGCTTCGCCGAGGCCCTGGTCACCGCCCACCGCCAGGTGCACGCCACCGACACCGCCATCGTGCGCATCTTCAACACGTACGGCCCCCGCATGCGCACCGGCGACGGCCGGGCCGTGCCGACCTTCATCGCGCAGGCCCTGGACGGCATGCCGCTCACCGTCGCCGGCGACGGCGGTCAGACCCGCTCCCTGTGCTACGTCGACGACACCGTGACCGGCGTCCTGGCCCTCGCCGCGTCCCGGGAGACCGGGCCGATGAACATCGGCGGCGCCGACGAGATCACCATGCTGGAACTGGCCCGCCGGGTCGTCGAACTCACCGGCTCCGGCTCCCGCATCCGCTTCGTCGAACGCCCCGTCGACGACCCCGGCCGGCGCCGGCCGGACACCACCCTGGCCCGGGAACGGCTGGGCTGGCGGCCGGTCGTGGGCTGGAGTGAGGGGCTGGAGCGGACCATCGGCTGGTTCGCGCACGCCGTCGCCGCCTGACGCAGGTCCGAGACGGTCACTTAAGGTGATACGTCCGCTTTTCTCCGGAAGTGACCTGTCTCCAAGTGTTTGACGCAACCGTCCCGCGGCACCCGCGACGCCGAGAGAGGAGCCCGCCCCATGCGCATCCTTGGTATCAACGCCCTGTTCCACGACCCGGCCGCCGCGCTCGTCGTCGACGGCCGGACCGTCGCGGCCGCGGAGGAGGAGCGGTTCAGCCGGCGCAAGCACGGCAAGCGCCCGGTGCCCTTCTCCGCCTGGGAGGTCCCGGAGCTGTCGGCGCGGTGGTGCCTGGAGCACGCCGGGGTGCGGCCGGGGGAGCTGGACGCGGTGGCGTACTCCTTCGACCCCAAGCTCGCCCGGCCCGCCCGCGACCTGGGCCTGGACGACCCCTGGGACCCGCTGCGGCTCGAATACGCCCGCCGCGCCCCCGAGTTCCTCGCCGAGGCGCTGCCCGGGCTCGACCCCGACCGGGTCGTCTTCGTCCCGCACCACGTGGCGCACGCCGCCTCCGCCGGACCGGCCTCGCCCCACCCCGACAACGACGTCCTCGTCCTCGACGGGCGCGGCGAGTCCGCCTCCCACCTGGCGGGCCGCTACCGCGACGGCAAGCTCGACATCCTCGCCACCCAGGCACTGCCGCACTCGCTCGGCCTGGTCTACGAGGAACTGACCGAGCACCTCGGCTTCCTGCGCAGCAGCGACGAGTACAAGGTGATGGCCCTCGCCTCCTACGGCACCCCCCGCCACCTCGACCGGCTCCGTGAGCACATCCACGCCACCGGCGACGGCGGCTTCCGCGCCCACGGCGTCGACTGGGCGGCCCTCGCCCCGCCGCGCGCCAGGGGCGAGGACTGGACGAGGGACCACGCCGACCTCGCCGCGAGCACCCAGGCCGTCCTCGAGGAACTCCTCCTCGAACTCGTCCACTGGCTGCACGGCGAGGCCGGCGGCGAGGCCCTGACGATGGCCGGCGGCGTCGCGCTGAACTGCGTCGCCAACTCGAAGATCGCCGCCCGCGGCCCGTACCGGCACGTGTGGGTGCAGCCCGCCGCCGGCGACGCCGGCACCGCCCTCGGCGGCGCCCTGCACGTGGCCGCCGCCCAGGAGGGCGCCGCGCCCGAACCGATGCCCGGCGCCGACCTCGGGCGCGGCTGGAGCGACGACGAGATCCGCGCCTGGCTGGAGACCGCCGCGATCCCCTACGAGGAGCCGGACGACATCGCCGAGACCGTCGCCGAGGAACTGGCCCGGGACGGGATCGTCGCCTGGTTCCAGGGCCGCAGCGAGTTCGGGCCGCGCGCCCTCGGCCACCGCTCCCTGATGGCCCACCCCGGACGCGCGGAGAACCTCGAACGCCTCAACCACGTCAAGGGCCGCGAGGAGTTCCGCCCCGTCGCGCCCATGGTGCTCGCCGACCGCGCCGACGACATCTTCACCGGGCCGATGCCCAGCCCGTACATGCTCTTCGTGCACGACGTCGCCCCCGCCTGGCGCGACCGCATCCCGGCCGTCGTGCACGTCGACGGCACCGCCCGCATCCAGACCGTCGAGCAACGCCGCGAGCCGCTCGTCGCGCGCATGCTGGCCGCCTTCGAACGCCGCACCGGGCTGCCCGTCGTCGTCAACACCAGCCTCAACACCGCCGGGCGACCCATGGTCGACGACCCGCGCGACGCCCTGGAGTGCTTCGGCTCGGCGCCCGTGGACCTGCTCGCCATCGGCCCCTTCGCGGTGCGCCGGGGACGGGCGTTCCGATGAGCGCCGCCCTTGGAACCGGCGGCCCGCGCACCGGATACGCCGTCGTCGTCCCCACCCTCGTGCGCGACACGCTGGCCGACTGCCTGGCCGCGCTGGTCGCCGCGCACGGACCCGACCCCGACGAGATCGTCCTCGTCGACGACCGGCCCTACCCCGACGCCGACCCGGACGCGCTGGAACACGCCCTGACCGTCCTCGGCGACCTGCGCGAACGCACGGTGGTGCTGCGCAGCGGGGGACGCGGTCCCGCCGCCGCCCGCAACACCGGCGCCCGCGCGGTCACTTCGCCCTGGACCGCCTTCCTCGACGACGACGTCCAGGTCGGCCCGCACTGGTGCGGCCAGCTGATCCAGGACCTCGCCGAGGCGGCCCCCGACACCGGCGCCGTGCAGGGCGTGATCGCCGTGCCGCTGCCCGGCGAGCGCCGCCCCACCGACTGGGAGCGCGGCACCGCGGGCCTCGCGCAGGCGCGGTGGATCACCGCCGACATGGCCTACCGCACCGACGTGCTCAAACAGGTCGGCGGCTTCGACGAACGCTTCACCCGCGCCTTCCGAGAGGACGCCGACCTCGCGCTGCGCGTCCTCGACGCGGGCTGGCGCATCCGGCGCGGCCGCCGCACCACCCGCCACCCCGTACGCCCCGCCGCACGCTGGGTGTCCCTGAAGCAGCAGCGTGGCAACGCCGACGACGCCCTGATGCGGCGGCTGCACGGCCCCGACTGGTGGGCCAAGGCGGTCGCGCCCCGGGGCCGGATCCGGCGCCACGCGGCGATCACCGCCGCCGGCGCCGCCGCCCTCGTCCTCGCGGCGGCCGGACGCCCCCGGGCCGCCGCCCTCGCCGGGGCCGGCTGGGCCGCGGGCACCGCCGAGTTCGCCTGGGCCCGCATCGCGCCCGGACCGCGCACCCGGCACGAGGTCACCACCATGCTGGTCACCAGCGCGCTCATCCCGCCCGCCGCGACCTGGCACCGGCTCAGCGGGCTGTGGCGCCACCGCGCCGCCCCCGCCTGGCGGGAGGTGGCCGCGTGAGCGCCGCGAGCACCCCCGTGAAGGCCGTCCTCTTCGACCGCGACGGCACCCTCGTCCACGACGTCCCCTACAACGGCGACCCCGACCGGGTCCGGCCCGTCGAGGGCGCCCGCGAGGCGGTGGCCCTGCTGCGCGAACACGGCGTCCGCGTCGGCGTCGTCACCAACCAGTCCGGCGTGGCCCGCGGCCTGATCAGCGACGGCGACGTCCGGCGCGTCAACCGCCGCATCGACGACCTGATCGGCCCCTTCGACGTCTGGGCGGTCTGCCCGCACGGCCCCGACGACGGCTGCCACTGCCGCAAGCCTGAGCCCGGCATGATCCTGTGGGCCGCCGGACGCGTCTGCGCCGGCCCCGCCGACTGCGTCGTCGTCGGCGACATCGGCGCGGACATGGAGGCCGCCGAACGCGCCGGCGCCCACGGCATCCTCGTCCCCAACGACCGCACCCGGCCGGAGGAGACGGCCGCCGCGGCCCATGTCGCCCCAGACCTCCTCACCGCCGTACGGGCTGTCCTCGACGGCCCGCCCACCGGCCGGATCCTCGTGAACGAGCGGCCCATCGAGGCGGCGTACGGTCCGGGCGCCGAGAACGGCCCGCGGACCGCCGCCCCCGCCGACGGCGACCGGTCCGATCCCGTGGAGACCGCGTCCCCCACGTCTCCGGGGCAAGGCGTCTTCGCCCCGGAGACGCCTCGCCCGGCCCCCGAGGCGCCCGGCGAGGCCGACACGGACGAGCGCCGTGGCGGACCGGCCGTCGCCCCCGACGGGGTCCGGACAGCGGCTCCGGACACGGGCCGTCGCCCCGGCCGGGGCGAGGACGCCCCCGCGGTGGCCCGCTCGCGCACCGCACCCGCCGACGGGGCGGCACGTGCGCGTGGCGTCCGTGACAGCCGTGGGAGGCCGGCATGAAGGCGCTCGTCACCCGGCTCGACAGTTTCGGCGACGTCCTGCTCGCCGGGCCCGCCGTACGGGCCGTCGCCGCGCGGGCCGACCACGTCACCCTGCTGTGCGGGTCGCGCGGCGCGCCCGCCGCCCGGCTGCTGCCCGGCGTCGACGAGGTGCTGGTGTGGGAGGCGCCCTGGGGCGGATTCGCGCCACCCGACGTCAACCGCGAGGACATCGACGCGCTGGCCGACCGGATCGACGCCGACACGGCCCTCGTCCTCACCTCCTTCCACCAGTCCCCGCTGCCCACCGCCCTGGTGCTGCGCCTGGCCGGCGTCCGGTACATCGCCGCGGACAGCGTGGACTACCCCGGCTCGCTCCTCGACCTGCGACACCAACGCGCCCCGCACGCCCACGAGGCCGAGGCCGCGCTCGACCTCGCCGAGGCGGCCGGGTTCCCCCGCCCCGACGACGGGCGGCTGCGCGTGCACACCCCGCCGCCCGCCGACGCCCTCACCGGCCCCGGCCCCTACGTCGTCCTGCACCCCGGCGCCAGTGTCCCCGCCCGCGCCTGGAGCCCCGAGCGCGCCGCCGAGGCGGTACGCGAACTCGCCGCCGCCGGGCACCGCGTCCTGGTCACCGGCGGCCCCGGCGAGCGGGACCTCACCGCACACGTCGCGGGCCGGCACGGCACCGACCTCGGCGGCCGCACCGACGCCCCCGAACTGGCCGCCGTCCTCGCGGGCGCCTGCGTCGTCGTCACCGGCAACACGGCGCCCGCCCACCTCGCCGCGGCCGTCGGCACCCCCGTCGTCTGCCTGTTCGCCCCCGTCGTACCCGCCGAACGCTGGCGGCCCTACGGCGTCCCCTACGTGCTGCTGGGCGACCAGGACGCGCCCTGCGCCGGCAGCAGGGCCCGGGACTGCCCCGTCCCCGGACACCCCTGCCTGAACACCGTCACCGCCACCGACGTGGCCGCCGCCGTCGAAAAGCTGATGGCCGCCGAGAAACCGATGGGGGAGACATGAGGATCCTGATCTGGCACGTGCACGGGTCGTGGACCACGGCCTTCGTGCAGGGCCCGCACACCTACCTCGTCCCCGTCACACCCGACCGGGGACCCGACGGCCTCGGCCGCGCCCGCACCTGGGACTGGCCCGACTCCGTCGTCGAAGTACCGCCGGAGCGGCTGCGGGACGAGCACATCGACCTCGTGATCCTCCAGCGCCCGCACGAACTCGACCTCGTCGACCGCTGGCTGGGCCGCCGCCCGCCGCTGGTCTACCTGGAGCACAACGCCCCCGACGGCGACGTGCCGCACACCCGCCACCCGGCCGCGGACGTCCCGGGCGTCACCCTCGTCCACGTCACCCACTTCAACCGGCTGATGTGGGACGCGGGCCCGACGGAGACCGCCGTCATCGAGCACGGCATCGTCGACCCCGGCCACCGCTGGACCGGCGAACTGGAGCGCGCCGCCGTCGTCGTCAACGAGCCGATCCGGCGCGGCCGTACGACCGGCACCGACCTGCTCCCCGTCTTCTCCCGGGCCGCGCCGCTGGACGTGTTCGGCATGCGCACCGAAGGGCTCGCCGAGCACCTCGGCGTCGACCCCGGGCGCTGCCGCACCCGGGACGTCCCGCAGGGCGACCTGCACACCGAGCTGGCCCGCCGCCGCGTCTACGTCCACCCCGTCCGCTGGACCTCGCTCGGCCTGTCCCTGCTGGAGGCCATGCACCTGGGCATGCCCGTGGTCGCCCTGGCCACCACCGAGGTCGCCGAGGCCGTGCCACCGGGCGCCGGAGTGGTCTCCAACCGCATCGACGTACTGACCGACGCCGTACGCGACTTCCTCGCCGATCCGCTGCACGCGCGGACGGTCGGCGACGGGGCCCGTGCGGCGGCCCTCGCCCACTACGGGCTGTCCCGCTTCCTGGACGACTGGGAGCGGCTGCTCAAGGAGGTGACCCGATGAGGATCGCCATGGTGTCCGAGCACGCGAGCCCGCTCGCCGCGCTCGGCGGTGTGGACGCCGGTGGACAGAACGTCTACGTGGCCCGGCTCGCGGAGGAGCTGGCGGGACGCGGCCACGACGTCACGGTCTACACCCGCCGGGACGCCACCGACCTGCCCGACCGGGTGCCCCTGCCCGGCGGCGCGGTCGTCGAGCACGTGCCGGCCGGGCCACCCGTGTCCGTCCCCAAGGACGAACTGTTCCCGCACATGCCCGCCTTCGGCGCCCACCTGGCCCGCGCCTGGGCCCGGGAGCGGCCCGACGTCGTGCACGCCCACTTCTGGATGTCCGGCATGGCGTCGCAGCTCGGCGCGGCCCCGCACGGCATCCCCCTCGTCCAGACCTTCCACGCCCTCGGCACCGTCAAGCGCCGCCACCAGGGCATGCGGGACACCAGCCCCTACGAGCGCATCGGCATCGAACGGCAGCTCGGCCGAGGCTGCGCACGGGTCCTGGCCACCTGCACCGACGAGGTCGTCGAACTCGGCGACATGGGCGTCCCGCCCCGGCAGGTCTCCGTCGTGCCCTGCGGGGTGGACGCCGAGCACTTCCACCCCGCCGCCGACACCGGCCGCACCCCCGAACGACGCCTGCCGTACCGCCTGCTCGCCTGCGGCCGGCTCGTCCCCCGCAAGGGCTACGACCTGGCCATCCGCGCCCTGGCCCACATCCCCGACACCGAACTCCTCATCGCCGGGGGCCCGCCCGCCGGTGCCGTGGAGGCCGAACCCGAGGCGCGGCGCCTGACCGGCATCGCCCGCCGCGCCGGCGTGGCCGACCGGGTCCGGCTGCTCGGCGCGGTCGACCCGGACGACATGCCCGCCCTGCTCCGCAGCTCCGACCTGGTGCTGTGCACCCCGGTGTACGAGCCGTTCGGCATCGTGCCGCTGGAGGCCATGGCGTGCGGCGTGCCCGTCCTCGCCACCGACGTCGGCGGCCACCGCGACTCCGTCGCCGACGGCGTCACCGGCCGGCTGGTCGCCCCGCAGGACCCCGAGGCGGTGGCCGAGGCCGCCCGTGAACTCCTGGCCGACGAGCGGCTGCGCCGCCAGTACGGCAGGAACGGCCGCGAACGCGTCCTGCGGCACTACACCTGGGCGCGGGTCGCCGACGGCGCGGAGCAGGTGTACCGCCTGACCCGCTCCGAACACGCCGTGTCCACGGAGGTGGCGTCATGACGCTGCACCCGCCCGTCGTCGGGCACTGCGACGAACTCCTGGAAGCACTGGGCGCGTTCCGCGCCTCCGCGCACGTCACCCAGCGCTGGGGCGACCGCCTCGCGGACGTGCTGAGCGGCGGCGGCCGGCTGCTCGCCGCGGGCAACGGCGGCAGCGCCGCCCAGGCCCAGCACCTGACCGCCGAACTCGTCGGCCGCTACCGCGACGACCGCCCGCCGTTCTCCGCGATCGCCCTGCACGCCGACACCTCCTCCACCACCGCCATCGCCAACGACTACGGCGTCGACGAGGTGTTCGCCCGTCAGGTCCGCGCCCACGGCCGCGAGGGCGACGTGCTGATGCTGCTGTCCACCTCCGGCGCCAGCGCCAACCTGCTCTCCGCCGCCGACGCGGCCCGCGCGGCCGGCGTACGGGTGTGGGCGCTCACCGGCTGCGCCCCCAACCCGCTCATGGCGGGCAGCGACGAGTCCCTGTGCGTCGAGGCACCGTCGACGGCCACCGTCCAGGAGATCCACCTGGTCGCCGTCCACATGATCTGCGCGGCCTTCGACGCCGCCCTGGAGCGCGGGGCACGGGGTGCGCGCAGTGCGCGCGGTGCCGGGCGCGCGGCCCAGCGGAAGCGGAGGTGACGGGAGACATGGCCGCCAAGGCTCACAGGGGGACCCCGCTGGTCGTGGTCGGCGACGCGCTGCTCGACCGGGACCTGACCGGTTCCGCCGACCGGCTCGCCCCGGACGCGCCCGTCCCGGTCGTCTCCGAGTGCGCCGAACGGATCCGCCCCGGCGGCGCCGCCCTCGCCGCGTACCTCGCCGCCCGCGACGGCCGCGAGGTCACGCTCGTCGCGGGCGTCGGCGACGACCCGGCCGGCCGGGCCCTGCGCGAACTGCTCGAACCGTGGCTGAACCTGGTCCAGTTGCCGCTGACCGGCACGGTGCCGGAGAAGACCCGCGTCCTCGCCCAGGACCGTCCGGTGGTCCGCCTGGACCGGGGCGGCGGCCGGGTCCGCGAGGCCACGGACGAGGCCCGCGACGCGCTGCGCTCCGCCCGCGCCGTCCTGGTTTCCGACTACGGCCGGGGCGCGGCCGACGCCCTGCGCGACGTGCTCGCCGCGCGCCCGCCGCTGGTCTGGGACCCCCACCCCCGCGGGGGCCCGCCGGTCCCCGGCACCCGCCTCGTGACCCCGGCCGAGAAGGAGGCCCGCGGTTTCGCACCGTCCGAGGCCCACCCGGGCGGCGGTCTGCGCGCCGCCGCGCTCCATGCCGCCGCCCTCGTACGGGACTGGCGGGTGCCCGCAGTGACGGTGACCCTCGGCTCGCGCGGCGCCCTCCTGTCGTACGGCGAACACCCCCTCCTCGTCCCCGCGCCCGCCGCCCACCACGGCGACTCCTGCGGGGCGGGGGACCGGTTCGCGGCCACCGCGGCCGGGCTCCTCGCCGACGGGGCGCTGGTGGGGGAGGCCGTCGAGGGCGCGGTGAGCGCCGCCACGGCCTTCGTCGCGGCGGGCGGCGCGGCCGCCGTACCGCCGGCCGGCTCCGACCGGGCGCTCGCCGCGCTCCCCGACACCGACGACCCCGGAGCCCTGGCCGCCCGGATCCGCGCCGAACACGGCACGGTCGTCGCGGCCGGCGGCTGCTTCGACCTCCTGCACGCCGGGCACGTCGGCCTCCTCCAGGCCGCCCGCCGGCTCGGCGACTGCCTGGTGGTCTGCGTCAACTCCGACGCCTCCGTCCGGCGCCGCAAGGGCGGCGGCCGCCCCGTCAACCCGCTCGCCGACCGCGTCCGCGTCCTGCGCGCCCTCGCCTGCGTCGACGCGGTCGCCGTCTTCGACGAGGACACCCCCGAACGCCTCCTGGGCGACCTGCGCCCCGACGTCTGGGTCAAGGGCGGCGACTACGCCGGCGCCGACCTCCCCGAGGCCAAGCTCCTCCAGGAGTGGGGCGGCCAGGCGGTCCTCCTGCCCTACCTCGACGGCCGCTCCTCCACGGCCCTGCTGGCCCGCGCGGCGGAGGGAGCCCGATGAGGCGCGGTGCCCCGGCCCGCGTAGGCGTCGCGCCGGTGGCCGCATCGCACCCGGCCCCGGCGCTCCCCTCACCGGGGGCGGAGCAGGCCGGCCGCGGAACACGGCCCGCGCCGACCACCGCGCACGACCGGCCACCGGCCGGCCCGGGCAGGCCCGCCACGGCGACGCCGGTGACCGGCCGGGAGTCCGGCGACGGGCCGCCCGCCGACACGGGAGGGCGCGCGAGCTGCGGGGCACCGGCGGCGTCACCGACGGGACCGGTCCGTGGAGGACCGGAGGCCGTGGCCGGCCCGTTCGGCCCGGTCGGGGTGGAGGGCGTCGGGATGGTCGGTGTCGGGAGGCCGGGCGGGGATCGGGCCGGAGCCGGCCGGGATCCCGCCGCCCGCGCCGCCGTCCTCCGCGCCGCCGCCCGCGGCGGTGCGGTGACCCCGGTCCTGCCGGTGGGCGGTCCTGCCGTGCCCCCGGGTGGCCGGCCGGCCGACACAGGCGTCGCGGCGGCGGCCGCCCGGCTCGGACCGGGGCCCGGGGAGGGCGGCTTCGCGTCCGCCGGGTCGGCCGGTGGGCCGGTGACCGGGGACCCCGTGCATCCGCCGGTCGCCGGAGCGGGGAGCCCAGGCGCCGCCGGGGCGCCGCGGGGCGGGCCGGAACCGGTGCGGGGCGAGGGCGGGGACCGGCCCCGCGTACTCGTCCTGCGTGCCCTCGGGCTCGGGGATCTGCTGGCCGGGGTGCCCGCGCTGCGGGCGTTGCGGCGGGCGTACCCCGGGCACGAGCTGGTGCTGGCCGGCCCCGCCGAGCTGGCCCCCGTGGCCGCCGCGTCCGGTGCCGTGGACCGGGTGCTGCCCGCCGCCGCACCCGGGCGGGCCGTCCCGCGCACCCTCGACTGGACCGGGCCGCCCCCCGACGTCGCCGTCGACCTGCACGGCAACGGGCCGCCCAGTCACCGCCTCCTGGCCGGCCTGCGCCCGGGCAGGCTGCTGGCGTTCGCGCACCCCGAGACCCCCGAGGTGGAGGGCCCGGTCTGGTACGCCGAGGAGCACGAGCGGGAGCGGTGGTGCCGACTGCTGCGCGCGTACGGCATCGACGCCGACCCCGCCGACCTGCGGCTGCCGCGCCCGGACGCACCCTCTCCCGCCCCCGGTGCCGTCGTCCTGCACCCCGGCGCCGGCGCCCCCTCCCGCTGCTGGCCCGTGGAGCGGTACGCGGCCGTCGCCGAGGCGCTGCGGGCACGCGGGCGTCGGGTCGTGGTCACCGGGGGAGCGGGCGAGGCGGACCTGGTGGCCCGGCTGGCCAAGCTCGCCGACCTGCCCGACACCGACGTGTTCGGCGGCGGCCTGCCCTACGACCGGCTCTCCGCCCTCGTCGCCGGCGCCCGCGCCGTCGTCAGCGGTGACACCGGCATCGCCCACCTGGCCGTCGCCCACGCCACACCCTCCGTCACCCTCTTCGGACCGGTCCCGCCCAGCCGCTGGGGCCCGCCGCCCCACCCCCGGCACCGCGCCCTGTGGCACCCGGGCCCGGACGGCGACCCGCACGGCCGCGAGACCGACCCGGCGCTGCTGCGGATCACCCCCGACGCCGTGCTCGAAGCCCTGCACGCGCTGGACACCCCCGATGCCCACGACACCCCCGACGCCCAGGACACCCCGCACTCCCCGGACGCCCCGGGCACTTCGGAAGAGGCACCATGAACCACGCCGCGCACCACGGACCGACGGCCACCCGGGAACGGCCCCACCCCGACGACCCCGCGCGGCCCGCCCCCGTCGGGATCGTCATCGCCACCCGCAACCGCCGCGCCAGCCTCGCCGTCACCGTGCGGAACCTGCTCGCGCTGCCCGAGCGGCCCGAGATCCTCGTCGTCGACAACGCCTCCACCGACGGCACCCGCGCCATGCTGGCCCGCGACCACCCCCAGGTCCGCGTCCTCACCATGCCGGTCAACCGCGGCGCCCTCGCCCGCACCCACGGGGTCCGCGCCCTGGACACCCCCTACGTCGCGTTCAGCGACGACGACTCCTGGTGGGCCCCCGGCTCCCTGAGCGCCGCCGCCCGGCACTTCGACGAGCACCCCAGGCTCGGCCTGCTCTCCGCCCGCACCCTCGTCGGTGCCGCCGACGCCGCCGACCCCCTCAACGACCTGCTCGCCGGCTCCCCGCTCGGCACGGCCACCGACCTCCCCGGCACCCAGGTGCTCGGCTTCCTCGCCTGCGCCGCCGTCGCCCGCCGCACCGCCTACCTAGACGCGGGCGGCTACCACCCGCTGCTCTTCTTCGGCGCCGAGGAGACCCTCCTCGCCTACGACCTCGCGGCCCGAGGCTGGGGCGTCACGCACTGCCCCGACGTCGTCGCCCACCACCACCCGGACCCGCGCCCCCGCACCGACCGCCCGGCCGTCGTACGCCGCAACGAACTCCTCACCGCCTGGCTGCGCCGCCCCCTCCCGTACGCCCTGGCCCGCACCCGCGCGCTCGCCGCCGACGCCCGCCGCGACCCGGACGCCCGGCACGCCCTGCGCGAAACGCTCACCCGCCTGCCCGCCGCCCTGCGCGCCCGCAGGCCCCTGCCCCCGCACGTGGAACGGGCGGCCCGCCTCCTCGACGGAGCGGCCTCATGACGGACACCCGCACCACCGTCGTCGTCATCACCCACAACCGGTGCCCCGAACTCCTGCGCACCCTGGACCGGCTCGCCGAACTCCCCGAGCGGCCCGCGGTGATCGTCACCGACAACGGCTCCACCGACGGCACGGCCGCCGCCGTCGCCCGCCACCACCCCGGCGTACGGCTCCTCCTGCCCGGCCGCAACCTCGGCGCCGTCGGCCGCAATCTGGCGATCCGCCAGGTCGACACCCCCTACGTCGCCTTCTGCGACGACGACTCCTGGTGGGCGCCCGGCTCCCTGGCCGGAGCCGCGGACCTGCTCGACCGGTACCCGGCGGTCGGCACGGTCACCGCGCGCATCCTGGTGGAACCGGACGGCACCGAGGACCCGATCGTCAAGGAACTGCGCGACTCGCCCGTACCCCGCCCCGACTGGCTGCCCGGACCGGCGCTCGGCTCCTTCCTGGCCGCCGCGACCGTCCTGCGCACCGACGCCTTCCGCGCCGCGGGCGGCTTCCACCCACGGCTGTGGCTGGGCGGCGAGGAAGAACTGCTCGCCGCCGACCTGGCCGCCGACGGCTGGTGGCTGACGTACGCCGATCACCTGACGATCCACCACCACCCGTCCCGGGTACGGGACTCGACGGTGCGCCGGGCCCAGGGCATCCGCAACACCCTGTGGTTCACCTGGCTGCGCCGCCCGGTCGGCCCCGCCCTGCGCCGCACCCTGCACCTGGCCCGCACCGTCCCCCGCGACACCGCGTCCCTGCGCGCCTTCGCGGAGGCGACGGCCGCGCTGCCGTGGGTGCTGCGCGAACGCCGGGTGCTGCCGCCGCAGGTCGAGGCCCGCCTCCGTGCCCTGGAACCCGCCCAACGCGACTCGACGGCCCGCAGTTACACCGGCTGAGCCGCCGGGGGAGCGCGTAACGGCGGACCGGCTAGCCCCTGGTCCAGCGGCACAGCAGCCGGAACACCGCGAACAGGGCCACCGGCCACACACCGGCGAACGCCCAGATCACGCCGGGCGCGGACGTGACGATGCCGACGACCATCAGCGTCACCGCCACGGCGAGCAGCACGAGCACGGTCGGGACGCGCGGGCGGTAGGCCGCCAGACGGGTGAGGTCGGGGAAACGGCGGTACCGCAGCGTGCGCAGGCGCCGGTCGAGCCGGCGATCGCGGCGCAGGGCCCGTTCGACCTCGTCGAGTATGCGTTGCTCGTGATCGGGGAGCCGGCCGATGGACACGATGTTTCCTCCTGGGGACGGACCGACCGTCGTCGAGTTCCCGCGCAGCCCGCGACCAACCGCCCGCCCGGACCCTCGTCGCCCGTCCGCCCGGACCGTCATCGCCCCGCCTCGGCCTCCGCCGCCTCCCGCAACGCCGCCACCAACCCGTCCGCGGCGTCCGGCACCCCGTCCGGCACCGACTCCGCCGCGCGGAACCCCGCGCCGATGCGTGCCGCCTCCGCCCGCCCGTCGGCCAGGCACCAGTCCCACCAGCGCTCCAGCGTCTCCTCCGCCGAGCCCTCCGCGGAGAGTTCCGCCGAACCCCCCGCCGGACCCCCGGCCGAGCCCTCCGCCGACGCCTTCGTGAGCCGCTCGGCGGGCACCAGCGCCGGCCAGCCGCAGGCCCGGGCCTGCGCCGTCACCTTCGCACCGCCCTCCACCGGATCCACCGCCAGCGCCGGGACACCGGCCCGCAGCGCCAGGACCAGCCCGTGCAGCCGGTCGGTGACGACCAGATCGAGCCGGGACAGCACGGCCTCCAGCTGGGCCGGCGTGCCGCACAGCCGCCAGTCGTGCGCGTCCAGCCGCGTCTCCAGCTCGAGCCGGGCACAGTCCCGGCCGGCCAGCCAGCGCGTCAGCACGGCGGCGACCTCCTCGTGCCGGCGCCGTCCCCCGTACTCGTGCTGCCCGTGGGTGAGCACCACCCCGACGACGGGCACCGCCGGGAGCGCCGGAGCCCGGGCCGCGAGATCCAGCCCGGGACCATCCCCGGCGCCGTCCCGGGCCATCACCCGGTGGAAGCCGGTGACGGCCGGGGAGCCCGCGTCGACCACGGAGACGCCGACGGCGACCCGCACACAGTGCGCGAACCGCCGGTGCAACTCCTCGACCTGCACCCCGTGCACCGGCCCGCACACGAACACCAGCCGCGAGTACGCCGCCGGGTCCACGTCCGCGAAGTGCGTGCCGTCGGCGCGGAACCCGGGGCTCCACACGACGTCGTACGCCGACCCCGCGTCCCGCAGCACCCGCTCCACCCGCGCCAGCGCCAGCACGTCCCCGGCCGTCGCCTCCCCGTGCAGGAAGCTGAACCAGCCGGTCACCAGGGTTCTGTCCCGTTCGTACACAGTGCCCCCGGGTGCCCCGCCGGCGCCCCGGCAACCACCGGGGCGACGGTCACCGGCGTCCGGTCAGCGCCCGACCACCGGCCCGAAGGCGTCGCGCACGTCCGCGTCCGAGGGGGTGACGGCCATCCGGGACGGCAGCGCGCCGAAGTATCCGAGGGTGCCGGGGCAGCTCTCGCCGCCGATCTGCACGGTGCGGTCGGTCACGAGCTTCCCGGTCCGCAGCGCGTAGGTCTTCACCCGGACCGCCAGTTTGTTGAACCGGACACTGCCGATGCGGCCCTCGTGGTCCCGGTACCGGCAGGTCTCGACGACGTCCCCCGCCTCCGTCTCGTCCGCGCACACCACCAGCGCGGCCTCGGGCGTGTCGGCCCGCCACTCCTCCGGCAGCTTGTCCGTGTACTCGGTGTCACCCACGAACACGGCACCGCTCCTGCCCTTGCGGTAGGCGGGGGCCGCCGAGTACTTCGCCGGATTCCGGCAGTATCCGGAGTCCATGCCGTCCGCCTCGTCGAGCAGATTCCCGACCTGGATCAGTTCGAGCGCCAGATCCGCCTTCCTGATCCCCTCGCGGGCGTCGTCCGCCCGGCTGTCACCCGGATGCTCGTCGAGCAGCCGCCGGTAGACGTCCCGCGCGTCGGCCCACTCCTCGTCGGTCAGCAGTGCGTCGCCGCACGCCGCGAGCGCCCCCGGGCCGATCCGGGCCGCGGTGGCCGAGGCGGGTCCGGTCAGGTCCTTCGGACCGGTCCTCCGGTCCCGGAGCCAGTCCGCGATGCGTACGTTCCGGCAGCCGTCGTCGGTGGGCAGCCGCCCCAGATAGCGGTCCAGGGTCGCCTCGACCGTCCGCTCGTTGCCGGGCTCGCCGAGCACCGCACCGAGCCGCTCGAAGGCGGCCTCCAGCATGTCCAGGTCGCCGGTCAGTCCGCCGCTCAGATAGCCCGCCGCCGCGTCCAGGCGCTCGCACGCCTCCACCACCGTGTCGCCCCGGGCGGCCACCGGCGCGGCGACGAGCCGGTGCCGCAGCCCCACCTCCTCCTGGGCGTCCACCGCGGCCCGGCAACTCCCGTCCGCGCGGGCGTCGGTGACACGGTCCTCGATCCCGTACGCGTCGAACCGCACCCACCCGGCGGCCGCGAGCACCGGCACGGCGAGGGCGAGGGCGAGCACCCGCTGTCCGCGCCGCGGCCCCGCCGCCGGGTGCCGCCGCGCCAGCCACCAGCCGTGCGCGACGACCGCCGCCCACCACAGCACCACCAGCAGTTCGCACCACGTCCCGGCGACGGCGTACGTCAGCCACAGCAGCGCGGCCGTGACCACCGCGGCGGCCCAGAACAGGGCCCGGCGACCCAGCAGCAGGTACCCCGCCCCCAGCAGCGAGGCGTTGCCCAGGGCCACGGCGAGCGGATCGGGCTCGCGCGGCCCGGTCATACCGCGGACTCCTCGTCGATCTCCTCCCCGCCGCGGGCCCGCACGTACGCCTCGGCGGCCGGCCGGTACAGCAGGACCACGCCCGGGACGGCCAGCAGCGCGGCCAGGAGCAGCGTGGTGCCGCCGTACAGCGGATCGTCGAGGGCGAACGGCGTGGCGACGACGAAGAGCACCGCGGTCAGACCGCTCGTCGCGGTCCGGGCGGTGCGCCGGCCGCGGCCCGCGCGGACGGCGAACCAGAAGCAGACCGCCAGCAGCAGAAGCACCAGGGTGGCCGCCCCCTGCGGGCCGCTCGCCGTGGTGGCCGCGACCAGGGTCCCCAGCATCACCAGCACCACCGCCAGCGTCACGCTCCGCGGCCGACGGGTCGCCTCGGTGGTCATCGGATCACTTCCTTCATGTCTCGTCATGTGCCTTGAGCCGCCCTCGGCCGTCCTCGGCGGACGGGGGAGGGCAAAGGGGGCACGGGTGCGGGGTGGCGCGACCGTGACCGAGCCGGTCGTGCCGCCCCGCACTCCCCCGGACCCGAATTCCACCGCGCCGCACCGTTGTTCAGCAGCCCGCGCCCGGCACTGAACAATGCGGAATCCGCCGCGGAGCGAGCCGGAAGCTGCGGACCTCGCGTGAAGGCACCGTGAACTCCCCGTGCGCCCCGCCCCGGCGACCGGCCCCGAGCTTGCCGCCCGCTCCCGCGCCTCCCTACCGTGGGCGTCCGGACGGGGACCGAGAGCGACGGCGGGGCGGGGCACACGTGGGCGGAAACGGAGCGGGGCGCCGGGAGCGACGGCTCGACCCCGCGGCCGGACCGGTGCAGCGGTTCGCCGCCGAACTCCGTGCCCTGCGCGAGTCGGTGGGGCGTCCGACGTACCGGACGATGGCGGACAAGGTCCCGTTCTCGGTGACCGCGCTGTCGCAGGCGGCGGCCGGACGGCAGCTGCCCACCCTCGCGGTGACCCTGGCCTACGTCGACGTCTGCGGCGGCGACCCGGGGGAGTGGGAGCGGCGCTGGCGGGCGGCGAGCGCGGAGGCCGCCGCACTCGCCGCCGCCGACGAGGACACCCGCCCGCCCTACCGGGGCCTGACCCGCTACGAACCGGACGACGCCGCCCTGTTCTTCGGCCGCGACCGGCTGGTCGGCCGACTGGAGTCACTGACCCGCGGGCACCGTTTCGCCGCCGTCTTCGGCCCCTCGGGCAGCGGCAAGTCCTCCCTGCTGCGGGCCGGCCTGATCCCGCGCCTGCGCACGCCCGCCCCGGACGCGGGCGCCGACGCTCCCGCCGCGCCGGCGGCCGTGCGCATCCTCACCCCCGGCGCCGCACCGATGACCACCCACGCGGACCGCCTGGACCCCGTGCCGGACACGGACGCGGACACCTGGCTGCTCGTCGACCAGTTCGAGGAGCTGTACACCCTCTGCGCCGATTCGGCCGAACGGAACGCCTTCGTCGACCGCCTCCTCGGCGCCACCGCCGCCGACAGCCGGCTGCGCGTGGTGGTCGCCGTACGCGCCGACTTCCTCGGGCGCTGCGCCGAACATCCCGGCCTCACCGCCGCGTTGCAGGACGCGACCCTGCTGGCCGGCCCGATGAGCCGGGAGGAGCTGCGCGAGGCCGTCGTCCGCCCCGCCGCCGCGGCCTCACTGGTCGTCGAACGCGCCCTGACCGCACGCCTGATCGACGAGGTCGAGGACGCGCCCGGCGGACTGCCGCTGATGTCGCACGCGTTGCTGGAGACCTGGCGGCACCGCACCGGCCGCACCCTGACCGTCACCGGCTACGAGGCCGCCGGGGGACTGCGCGGCGCCGTCGTCCGCACCGCCGAGGAGGTGTACGGCGAACTGACCGCGCCCCAGGCCGACCTGGCCCGGCGGATCCTGCTGCGGCTGGTCGCCCCGGGCGACGGCACCCCCGACACCCGGCGCCCGGCCGAGCACGCGGAACTCGACCTCGGCGACCCCGACGGCACCCGCGCCGTGCTCGACCGGCTGGTCGCCGCCCGGCTGCTCACCCTCGACGACGGCACCGTCGAACTCGCCCACGAGGCCCTCATCACCGCGTGGCCGCGACTGCGCGGCTGGATCGACGCCGAACGCGACCGGCTCCGCGTCCACCGCGCGCTCTCCGAGGCCGCCCGCACCTGGCTCGCCCTCGGCCGGGAGAACGCCGCGCTCTACGCGGGCTCACGGCTGGCCGCCGCCCGGGAGGCCTTCGGCCGCGACGTCGGCCACGACCACCGGAGCGGGGAACCGGCGCCGGGGGAACTGACCCCGCCGGAGCGCGAGTTCCTGGCCGCGTCGATCCACCGGCGGCGGCGCGCGGTGTGGCTGCGCCGCGGGCTGTCGGCCGTCCTCGCCCTGCTGGTCGTCCTCGCCTCGGGCACCGCCGTCGTCGCGCTCCGGGCACGGGCCGCCGCCCAGGCCGAGCGGGACGACGCCGTCTTCGGCCGGATCACCGCCGAGGCCGACCGGCTGCGGGAGACCAACGCCGCCCTCTCCGCCCGGCTCGACGTCGCCGCGCTCGGCATGCGCACCACCCCCGAACTGCGCACCGCGCTCACCACGGACGCGGGCCGGGTGCTGTCCACCCGGCTGCCCGGACACGACGACATCGGCAGCGCCGTGGCCTTCGCCCCGGACGGCCGCACCCTCGTCAGCGGCGGCCACGACGGCACCGTACGGCTGTGGGACACGGCCGGATCCGGCCGGCAGCTCGGGGAGCCGCTGCGGATCACCGGCGCCCCGGTGGGCGCGGTGGCGTACTCCCCGGACGGCACCGTGCTGGTGGCGGCCGGGCACGGCGGGGGCATCCGGCTGTGGGACACCCGGGACCGCGACCGGCCCCGGCCCCTGGGCGAGCCCCTGGTCAGCCACGCGGGCGAGTCCGTCACCTCCGTCGCCTTCGCCCCCGACGGCCGCACGCTCGCCACCGTCGGCGACGACGGCACCCTGCGCCTGTGGGACCTGGGCGACCCGGCCCGGCCCGCACCGATCGGCGCACCGGCCCGCGCCGACGCCCGCAGCGTCCGCGACGTCGCCTTCTCCCCGGACGGCCGCACCCTGGCCACGGCCGGGCACACCGGGACCGTACGGCTGTGGCGCCCGGACGGCGCCGACGGGCCCGCCCCGCTCGGCGAACCCCGGCACGCCCACGACGCGGCGGTCTGGTCGGTGGCGTTCTCCCCGGACGGCGACACCCTCGCCACCGCCGGCTACGACGACAAGGTGCGCCTGTGGGAGGTGCGGGGGACCGACGGGCCGCGCCCGCTGGGCGAACCGCTGACCGCGCACACCGCCGCCGTGTGGTCCGTGGAGTTCGGCCCGGACGGCCACACACTGGCCAGTGCCGCGCAGGACGACACGGTCATCCTGTGGAACGTGGCCGACCCCGCCCGCCCGCACCGCATCGGCGAACCCCTGACCGGGCACACCGAGGGCCTGTGGGACCTGGCCTACGGCCCGGACGGCCGCACCCTCGCCACCACCGGCGCCGACCACAGCGTCCGCCTGTGGCACCTGCCGGACGGTGTCCTGACCGACTTCACCAACCCGCTCACCGCCGTTGCCTACGACCCCCGAGGCCGACTACTCGCCGCCGCGAGCACCGACGACGCCCTGGTCCGGCTCTGGGACGTCCGCCGGCCGGGGCCGCCCCGCCCGCTGCCGCGGCCCCTCGCCGGCCACGAGGCCCCCGTCCTG
The DNA here is from genome assembly GCF_003950055.1 of Streptomyces sp. KPB2. Classification (NCBI taxonomy): domain Bacteria; kingdom Bacillati; phylum Actinomycetota; class Actinomycetes; order Kitasatosporales; family Streptomycetaceae; genus Streptomyces; species Streptomyces sp. KPB2. The sequence goes on along the minus strand of NZ_CP034353.1, from coordinate 1,611,372 downwards.
ACCACGGCCTTCGCACCCGACGGCCACACCGTCGCCTCCGGCGCCGAGGACGGCACCCTGCGGCTGTGGGACGTCTCCGACCCGGCCCGGCCCGTCCCCGCGGCCACCGTCCCGGACGCCCACCCGGGCGGCGTCCTCACCGTCGCCTTCGCCCCGGACGGCCGCACCCTCGCCACCGGTGGCGTCGACGAGCGGGTCCGCCTGTGGGACGTGCGCGACCCGGACCACGTACGCGCCGTGGGCACGCCCCTGACCGGCCACACCGACTGGGTCGGCTCCGTGGCCTTCTCGCCGGACGGGCAGACCCTCGCCACCGGCAGCCAGGACAAGACGGCCCGGCTGTGGGACGTACGCGACCGCCACCGGCCCCGGCCCGTCGGCGAGCCCATCACCGCCCACGGGGACTGGGTCAACGCGGTGGCCTTCGCCCCCCGGGGCCACGTCCTCGCCACCGGCGGCCGGGACCGCACGGTACGGCTCTGGGACGTCTCCGACCCCGGCCGGGCCCGCCCCCTGGGCGGCGAACTGACCGGCCATCGCGGCGGCGTCACCTCCGTCGCCTTCGCGCCGGACGGCCGCACCCTCGCCAGCGGCGGCGAGGACCACGCGGTACGGCTGTGGAACGTGGCCGACCCCGCCCGTGCCGAGGCCTTCGGCACCGCGCTCACCGGACACCTGGACACCGTCACGTCGGTCGCCTTCGCGCCGGACGGCGACACCCTGGCCTCGGTGGGCAACGACCTCACCGCCAGGATCTGGACCCTGGACACGGACCGTGCGCTCAGCCGCGTCTGCACCCGCACCGGCGGCGACCTCACCCCCACCCGCTGGACCGAACTGCTGCCCAACCTGCCCTACCGCCCCACCTGCTGACCCCACCGGGTCGGAGCCGGCCGACGACCCGCGCGCGGCGCGGGCCACCGGTACACCGCGCCGGCACGACGGCCCGTCGGCCCGCCGGTCCGTCCGTGCACCGCGTCGGCACGACGGGCCCGATCGCGGACAGGATCAGTTTGCGATCCCCGCTACCGTCCTCCCATGACGACCAAGGCAGCGACGACCGCCCCCGTCCTCGGCCTCCGCGCCCTCAACCGGGCCACCCTGGCCCGGCAGTTGCTGCTGCGCCGCGCGGCGATGGATGCCGAGGCCGCCGTCGGGCACCTCGTCGGGCTGCAGGCCCAGAACGTGAAGCCCCCGTACTACGCGCTCGCCGCCCGCCTCGACGGCTTCGCACCCGAGGACCTGTCCGCGCCGATGGCCGAGCGCCGCGTCGCCCGGCTCGTCACGATGCGCTCGACCATCCACACCCACACCGCCGAGGACTGCCTCACCCTGCGACCCCTGGTCCAGGCCGCCAGGGACCGGGAGTTGCACGCCTTCCGCCACGGGCTCACCGGCGTCGACCTGGACCGGCTCGCGGTCCTCGCCCGGGAGCTGGTCGAGGCCGAGCCGCGCACCATGGGCCAGTTGCGCGAGGCCCTCCTCGCCGAGTGGCCCGACGCCGACCCGCAGGCCCTCGCCGTCGCCGCCCGCTGCCGGCTCCCGCTCGTCCAGGTGACGCCGCGCGGACTGTGGGGCCGCAGCGGCGGGGTCGCGCTCACCACCGCCGAGCACTGGCTCGGGCGCCCCGCGCGGCCCGCGCCGGCACCGGACGACACCGTGCTGCGCTACCTCGCCGCGTTCGGGCCGGCCTCGGTGAAGGACATGCAGACCTGGGCGGGCCTGACCCGGCTCCGGGACGCCTTCGAACGACTCCGCCCCCGCCTCGCCACCTTCCGGGACCCGAACGGCACCGAACTCTTCGACCTCCCCGACGCACCGCGCCCCGACCCGGACACCCCGGCCCCGCCGCGCTTCCTGCCCGAGTTCGACAACCTGCTCCTCTCCCACGCCGACCGCACCCGCCTCGTTGCGCCCGCGCACAAGGGCCGCACCTGGCGCAAGAACCAGGCCTACCGCGTCCTCCTCGTCGACGGCTTCGTGGCCGGACTGTGGAAGCTCGCGGACGACGCCCTCGTCGTCGAGCCCTTCGACGCGCTCACGCGCGAGCAGCGGAACGAGGTCGTGGATGAGGGCGGGCGGATGCTCGCGACGATGCACGCCGACACCGCGTACGACATCCGCTTCGGGACCGTACGCGACTGAACCGTCACTCGGGCGCCACGGATGCGGCACGCGGCGGAGCGGGCGGGGGAGAGGGCGGCGGACATGGAGAGGGAGCGTTGCGGGCCGCTCGTGGAGGCCCGCAACGCCCCCTGGTCTGCACCCGAGGGTTGCTCAGGAGATCGGTGAACCTGCCAGGGCGCCCCCGACAAGCAGGGGTCCGCCGCTCTCGCCCTGGCAGGTGTTCATGGCGCCGGCGACGGCCGTGGCGGCGGTCGGTCTGGAGCGGGTGAGCCCGGACATGAGTCTCCTCGGGTGGTCGCCGGTGGGGGGTCGCCCGGGCGTGGGGGGTGGGACGGGGGTCTCGGGACAGACCCCCGTATGCCCGGGCGAGCGGCACGTGTTCACGCTAGAACCGGCGGTCCGGACCACCCAATGAGGGAACCCCCTAGGTGCGGCGGGCAGGGAAAACCCTCGGTTCACCCACGGTAAACCCGACGGTCGCCGGGACGGCTCGGCTCAGTCGGCGCGTCGGCCCGCCGCCAGCCGGACGATGTCGACGCGGGAGCGGATCCCGAGTTTGCGGTAGACCCGGGTCAGCGTCGCCTCGACGGTCTTGACGCTGACGAACAGCCGCGCCGCGATCTCCCGGTTGGTCGCGCCCTCCATGACCAGGGCGGCCACCTGGCGTTCCATCGAGGCGAGCCCCGCCAGACCGTCCGGCTCGGCGGCCGGCACCGGCGCCGGTCCGGCCGCCCGCGCCGCGACGGCCGCCTCCACCCGCCGCAGCCAGGGCAGCGCCCGGCACCGCCGGAACAGCCGCGCCGCCTCGTCGTACGACGCCGACTCCGGGGCCCGCCCCGGCCGTTCGGCGTGCAGCTCGGCCAGCGCGAACACCGCCCGGGCCTCTTCCAGGCCGAACCCCAGCCCGGCCAGCCGCTCCCGCGTCGACGTCAACCTGGCCTCGGCCGCCCGGTGTTCGCCCCGCGCCGCCCGCACCAGCGCCTCGGAGCGGTCGAGGACGGCGAGCACGCTCCCGCGCCCGAGCCGCAGCGCGTGCGCCCGGGTGACCTCGATGACCTCCATCGCCTCGGCCGGCTGCCCGGTGCGCACCAACGCCTCCGCGAGGTCGCCCTGCCAGCGGCCGCGCGCCGGGTCGGTGATGCCCGCCCCGGCCTCCAGCTCCCGCACCCGGCGCAGCGCCCGTACGGCCGCCGCCGCGTCGCCCGCCACCAGGTGCGCGTGCCCGAGCGCGGCCAGCGCCCGCGACAGGTACACGGCGTCGCCGTCCTCCTCCGTCCGCCGCACCGCCTCCCGCGCCAGCTCCAGCGCCCGGTCCGGGTCGCCGCCCGCGGCCTCGGCCAGCGCGGCCTGCATCACGCCCGCGCCCTCCCCGATGCCCGCGTCGCGCGCCAGGGTCAGGCTCTCCCGGGACAGTTCGAGGGCGCGACCGCAGTGGCCCGAATGCAGTTCGGTCTCCGCGAGGAAACGCAGATAGTGCACCTCGCTCTCGGCCATGCCGCGCCGGCGCACCTCGCGCAGCAGCGCGGTGACGGCGGTCCGCGCCTCGGCCAGCCGGTCGTTGATCACCAGCCACCGGAACCGGGAGGAGCCCGCCCCGTTGTGATGGCACGCCACCCGCGGGTCCTGCGGCTCCTCCAGCGCCCGCCGGATGGTCGCCGCGGCGTCCGGGTGGCCCATCAGCGTCTCCGACTGCGCCTGGAACGCGAGGGCCAGCAGCTCGGTGCGCCGGTCCCCGCCCCGCGCCGCCAGCCGGGCCGCGTGCGCGGCGTCCTCCCGGCCCTGGGCGAAGTCGCCCTGCACCACCAGGGAGCGCCAGGCCAGCTGGTAGTGGACCAGGGCGAGCAGCCTCGGGTCGTCGCCCGCGTCGGCCAGGGCCTGCGGGAAGACGGCGTCGACCTCGCCGATGGCCTGCCCGGCCGCCTCGATCACCACCATCCACGCCCGCACCCGCTCGCCGGGCGCGGTGGCCCGGGTCAGCACCTCGCGGGCGATGTCCCGGGCGAGGTCCGGCTCACCGGCGGTGATGGCGTCCTCGGCCGCCGTGAGCCGCCGCTCGTCCGGACCCGGGTCGCCCTCGGCCGGGGTGTGGCGGGCGGCGAGCAGCCCCAGCGAGGCGGCCACCGACGGCGCCCCGCGGTCCCGGGCCAGCGCGGCGGCCTCCGCCAGCCGGGCCGCCACCCGCGGGTCGGTGCCGGTGGTGGCCAGCGCCAGGTGCCGGGCCCGCTCGATCGGGTCGGAGGCCGCCGTGGACAGCGCCGCGTGCGCCGCCCGCCGTTCCGGCGCCGGGGCCTCGGCGTACAGCGCGGCCGAGATCAGCGGATGCGCGAACCGCACGGTCGGGCCCTCGGGGTCGGGCGCCAGCAGTCCCAGCGCCGCCGCCTGCGCGGTCTCCGCGTCGGCGTTCTCCCGGCCGGCCGCGTGCAGCAGGGCCGGGGTGGGGCGGGCGCCGGCGCTGGCCACCAGGAGGGTGCGGCGGGCCTCGTCCGAGAGCATCTCCAGGCGGGACAGGACCAGGGCGCGCAGCGAGGTCGGCACCGGCAGCGGCTCGCCCGGGCGCGGTGCGGCGGGGCTCTCGGCCAGGGCCCGGCCCAGTTCCAGGGCGAACAGCGGATTGCCGCCGCTGGTGCGGTGGATGTCGCGGACGGTGGACCGGTGCAGACCCGTGTAGCCGCGTTCGTCGAGCAGCGCCGACACCTGGGCGCGGGTCAGCGGCCCCAGGCGCACGGCCCGGGTGTCCGGCGGGGAGGCGCGCAGGTGGCGGTCGTACTCCGCGTCCCCGGTCTCCGGTCCCTCGGTGCGCACCGCGCACAGCAGCCGTACCGGTGTGTCGCCCAGCCGGCGGGCGGCGAAGCCGAGGAGTTCGGCGCTGGCCGGATCCAGCCACTGGAGGTCGTCGGCGACGACGAGAACCGGCCCCGCGGCGGCGAGGGCGCGCAGCGCGGACAGGACGGCCAGACGCAGCGCGAGGCCGTCGCGCTGGAGGGTGGACTCGCCGCGGCCGGTGAGCGCCGACTCCAGTGCGGTGCGCTGCGCGGCGGGCAGGGCGCAGGAGACCTCGTCGAGGACCGTGCCGAGCAGGTCGGCGAGGGCGAGGAAGGGGAGGTGGGATTCGGACTCGGTGGCCGAGCAGCGCAACACGGTGTGCGCCGTGCGGGCATATTCCGCGGCCAGGGTGCGCAGGACCGTCGACTTTCCAATTCCGGCGGGACCGTACAGCAACACACTGCCGCCCCGGGTGAGTTGCTCACGCGCCGCGCCGAACGAGTCCTCCCGCCCGATGACCAGGTCGGAGCGGCGACCTGCAGCCTCCGCGAAGTCCCGTGGCACGGTGACCGCTCCCCTCCGTGTGTCGTGTCCGGGCCAATATTAGGCACCGGGGCATTGCATTACGGAGGGACGACCAGGTGAGGCGAATAACAAAATCCCAAAGCGCCGAAAGCAATCACCGCGGGAAATCCCCGGCCGGCCCGGACGCGCGGGGCCCGTGCCCCGGCCCGCGCCCCACGCCGGCCCGCGCCTGAGCCGGCACCCCGTCCAGCGTCGGCCCCGTCCTGCGTGGGCACCTGGTCCTGTCGGCCCCCGTCCTGCGTCGGCCCGCGCCCTGAGCCGGGCACCCCGTCCAGCGTCGGGCACCCCGTCCAGCGTCGGGCACCCGGTCCTGCGTGGGCCCGCGTCCCGCGTCGGGCGCCCCGCCCCACGCCCGCCACGTCCTTCTACGGAAGCCACCCCGTCCGGCGGGCCGCCGCGACGGCCTCCGTGCGGGTGCGGGCGCCCAGCTTGCGCATCGCCGAGCGCAGATAGCTCTTGACGGTCTCCGGACCCACCCCGAGCCGCTCGGCCGCCGCCCCGTTCGTCGCGCCCGCGGCCACGCAGGCCAGCACGTCCACCTCGCGCGGCGCCAGCCGGGGCCCGGGGGCGGGCCCGTCGTCCCCGGCCGCCAGCAGGCCGCACGCGCGCAGCAACTCGTCCCGCAGCGCGGGGTCCGCGATCCTCGGCGCCAGGGCCCGCAGCGCCGCGTGCGCCTCCCGCACCTGCTCCCAGGCCGCGCCGCCCGCCGGATCGGGCGCGGCGGGAGTCCGCGCCGACGGGGGCGAGGCCGCCGCCAGCAGCTCGTCCGCCTCGTCCCGCAGCACCAGCGCCTGCTCCGCGTCCCGCGCCGCCGCGACGGCCGCGCCCAGCGTGCGGTCGCCCAGCGGCTGGGCCGAGCGCAGCGCGCCGTACAGCACGCCGCGCACCCGGCGCCGGACGACCACCGGCACCGCGAGCACCGAGCGCAGGCCCTCGGCGGCGACGGGCAGGTCGTACTCGTGGCTGATCTGCCGGGAGACGGAGTAGTCCGTCACGGCGCACGGCCGCGACAGCGCCACCGCCCGGCCGCCGAGCCCGTTGCCGGCCGTCACCGCCAGCGCGCTGAGCGCGGTGGTGGCCGTGCCGCTCAGCTCACTGATGCGCACCTGGCGCCGCCCGGACTCCACCAGACCGCCGAAGGCGACGGGCAGCCCCGTCGTGCGCCGCAGCCGCACCAGGGCGCTGCGGATCTGAGCCGCCTCGGCCGCGTCCACCGCCACTCGTCCCGTCCTCCCTCGTGACCGCCGTCCTGGGACGCACGCGCCCCGTTCAGGGTCGCCGTCCTGGGACGCACACCCCCGTTCGGGGGTAGTGAGACCCACATCACGGATTAGACGATGGCACGGAGCCGCCCGGCAAGGTCCGGCACCGAGGAGGACAGATGACGACGGCCACGGAGCAGTTCCGCAGCGCACGGGACTTCCTGCTGGAACACCGCGAGGACTACACCGCCGCCTACGAGGGGTTCCGGTGGCCCCGGCCCGAGCACTTCAACTGGGCGCTGGACTGGTTCGACGTCATCGCCGAGGGCAACGACCGTCCCGCGCTGCACATCGTCGAGGAGGACGGCCGCGAGGTCCGGGTCTCCTTCGCCGAGATGTCGGCCCGCTCCAACCGGGTGGCGAACCGCCTGCGCGAGTGGGGCGTCGGCCCGGAGGACCGCATCCTCGTGATGCTCGGCAACCAGGTGGAGCTGTGGGAGACCGCGCTCGCCGCGATGAAGCTGCGCGCGGTCGTCATCCCGGCCACGACCCTGCTCGGCCCCGCCGACCTGCGCGACCGCGTCGACCGCGGCCGGGTGAAGCACGTGATCGTGCGCGCCGAGGACACCGGAAAGTTCGACGACGTGCCCGGCGACTACACGCGCGTCGCGGTCGGCGACGGCACGACGGGACCCGGCTGGCGGCCCTACGAGGAGGTGTACGGGGCGCCGGACGCCTTCACCCCGGACGGCCCGACCGCCGCCGACGACCCGCTGATGCTGTACTTCACCTCCGGCACCACCGCCCGCCCCAAGCTGGTTGAGCACACCCACGTGTCGTACCCCGTCGGCCACCTGGCGACCATGTACTGGATCGGGCTGACCCCGGGCGACGTGCACCTGAACATCTCCTCGCCCGGCTGGGCCAAGCACGCCTGGTCCAACCTGTTCGCGCCGTGGAACGCCGAGGCGACGGTCTTCCTGTACAACTACACGCGGTTCGACGCGACCCGGCTGATGTCCGAGATGGACCGGGCCGGGGTCACCACCTTCTGCGCCCCGCCGACCGTGTGGCGCATGCTCATCCAGGCCGACCTCACCCGCCTCGCCACCCCGCCGCGCGAGGTCGTCGCCGCCGGTGAGCCGCTCAACCCCGAGGTGATCGAGCAGGTCCGCCGCCTGTGGGGGCGGACCATCCGGGACGGTTTCGGGCAGACCGAGACCGCCGTCCAGGTCTCCAACAGCCCCGGCCAGGTCCTCAAGACCGGCTCGATGGGCCGCCCCAGCCCCGGCTACCGCGTCGAGCTGATCGACCCGGTGACCGGCGCGCCCGGCGCCGACGAGGGCGAGATCGCCCTGAACCTCGCCGACCGCCCCGTCGGCCTGATGACCGGCTACCACGGCGACCCCGACCGCACGGCCGAGGCGATGGCCGGCGGCTACTACCGCACCGGCGACATCGGCGCCCGGGACGAGGACGGCTACCTCACCTACGTGGGCCGGGCCGACGACGTGTTCAAGGCCTCCGACTACAAGATCAGCCCCTTCGAGCTGGAGAGCGCGCTGCTGGAGCACGAGGCGGTCGCCGAGGCCGCCGTGGTGCCCGCCCCGGACGAGCTGCGCCTCGCCGTGCCGAAGGCGTACATCGTGCTGGCGGCCGGGTGGGAGCCCGGCCCGGACACCGCGAAGGTGCTCTTCGAGCACTCCCGCCAAACCCTCGCCCCCTACAAGCGGCTGCGCCGCCTGGAGTTCGGCGACCTGCCCAAGACCGTCTCGGGCAAGATCCGCCGCATCGAACTGCGCGAGGCCACCGCGGCCGGCTCCGCCGACGAGTACCGCGAGGAGGACTTCCGGTGACCACCACCCTCTCCTACGCCCACGGCACCAGCACCACCCCGCTCCTCGGCGACACCATCGGCGCCAACCTCGACCGCGCGATCGCCGCCCACCCGGACCGCGAGGCCCTCGTCGACGTCCCGTCCGGACGGCGCTGGACCTACGCCGAGTTCGGCGCCGCCGTCGACGAGGTGGCCCGGGGCCTGCTCGCCAAGGGCGTCACCAAGGGCGACCGGGTCGGCATCTGGGCGGTCAACTGCCCCGAGTGGGTCCTCGTCCAGTACGCCACCGCCCGCATCGGCGTCATCATGGTCAACGTCAACCCGGCCTACCGGGCGCACGAGCTGGAGTACGTCCTCCAGCAGTCCGGCATCACCGTGCTGGTCGCCTCGCTCGCCCACAAGAGCAGCGACTACCGGGCGATCGTGGAGCAGGTCCGCGGCCGGTGCCCCGCGCTGCGCGAGACCGTCTACATCGGCGACCCGTCCTGGGACGCGCTCACCGCGGGCGCCGCGTCCGTGCCGCAGGAGCGGGTCGACGCCCTCGCCGCCGAGCTGAGCTGCGACGACCCGGTCAACATCCAGTACACCTCCGGCACCACCGGCTTCCCCAAGGGCGCCACCCTCTCCCACCACAACATCCTCAACAACGGCTACTGGGTGGGCCGCACGGTCGGCTACACCGAGCAGGACCGGGTCTGTCTGCCGGTGCCCTTCTACCACTGCTTCGGCATGGTCATGGGCAACCTGGGCGCCACCTCCCACGGCGCCTGCATCGTCATCCCCGCTCCGTCCTTCGAGCCGGCGGCCACGCTGGAGGCGGTGCAGCGGGAGCGGTGCACGTCCCTGTACGGCGTCCCGACCATGTTCATCGCCGAGCTGAACCTGCCCGGCTTCGCCTCCTACGACCTCACCTCCCTGCGCACCGGCATCATGGCGGGCTCCCCGTGCCCGGTGGAGGTGATGAAGCGGGTGGTCGCCGAGATGCACATGGAGCAGGTCTCCATCTGCTACGGCATGACCGAGACCTCCCCGGTCTCCTTGCAGACCCGCATGGACGACGACCTCGAACACCGCACCGGCACCGTCGGCCGCGTCCTGCCCCACATCGAGGTCAAGGTCGTCGACCCGGTCACCGGAGTGACCCTGCCGCGCGGCGACGCGGGCGAACTGCGCACCCGCGGCTACAGCGTGATGCTCGGCTACTGGGAGGAGCCCGGAAAGACCGCCGAGGCCATCGACCCCGGCCGCTGGATGCACACCGGGGACCTCGCGGTGATGCGCGAGGACGGCTACGTGGAGATCGTCGGCCGCATCAAGGACATGATCATCCGGGGCGGCGAGAACATCTACCCGCGCGAGGTCGAGGAGTTCCTGTACGCGCACCCGAAGATCGCGGACGTCCAGGTCGTCGGCGTACCGCACGAGCGCTACGGCGAGGAGGTGCTGGCCTGCGTCGTCCCGCGCGACGCCGCCGACCCGCTCACCCTGGAGGAACTGCGCGCGTACTGCGACGGGCAGCTGGCCCACTACAAGGTGCCCAGCCGCCTCCAGCTCCTGGACTCCTTCCCGATGACCGTCTCGGGGAAGGTGCGCAAGGTGGAGCTGCGGGAGCGGTACGCCCGCCCGTAGCGGGCGCGGTACGTCAGCCGGCCGTGGCGTCCAGCGCCACGGCCGGTGCGTTGACCGGTCGCGGCACGCCCGACGGGTCCAGCACGAAGAGCGGGACGTCCAGCAGATCCGCGCGGGCGCGGGCGTCCTCGGCGTATCCGGCGAGCGAGAAGTAGACGCCCCGCGCGGACTCCGCCATGGCCGTCAGCCACAGGCACTCCACGTCCCGCACCGAGGCCGGGCCCACCGTCGGATCCACCTGGACGACGATGCCGGGCGCGGCCAGCCCGATGCCGGACAGCGGCCGCTGGTCGGCGCGGCGCACGTCCCGGTGGCCCAGGCCGCGCAGATAGAGCACCGCGGCGGTGACCGCGTCGCGCGCGGTGCGGATCGGGACGGCCCGGTGCGCCGGGATCCGTGAACCGGGGGTGCGTCCGGTCCGGCCGGTCGCCGCCCGGTCCACCGGCACGCTCAGCACCGTCCCGCACGGACAGCCCAGCTCCGGCCGCGGCCACCGGCTCTGTGCCCCGCAGGCCGCGCAGCGCACCGCGACCCACTCCTCGTCCCAGGTCCGGTGGGTGACCGCGGTCGCGGCCCCGCGCGGGTCCAGCTCCGGGGCGACGGGCGCCCCGCAGACACAGGGGTACGACGGTGCCGTGTAGCGGTGCCGGCGCCCGCAGGCGGTGCAGCACACCGAGATGGTCTCGGACATGACCCCCATCGTCCTCTCTTGACGGCCCCCGGCTGCCCACTTACATTACTTCCAGATCGTAGAAAACAAATTTCGCTATACGGAAGTTGCTACGGAAGAAGCTCACCGCGGGGCGCGACGGGAGTGTGAATCCGACAGCCGGAGCAGGAGTACTCGATGGCTCGTATGACCGCTGCCCGAGCGGCAGTTGAGATTCTGAAGCGCGAGGGCGTCACCGACGCGTTCGGTGTGCCGGGCGCGGCGATCAACCCCTTCTACGCGGCGCTCAAGGCGTCCGGCGGTGTCCAGCACACCCTCGCCCGGCACGTCGAGGGTGCCTCGCACATGGCCGAGGGCTACACCCGCACCCACCCCGGCAACATCGGCGTCTGCATCGGCACCTCGGGCCCGGCCGGCACCGACATGATCACCGGTCTGTACTCGGCGATCGGCGACTCGATCCCGATCCTGTGCATCACCGGCCAGGCGCCGACCGCGGTGATCCACAAGGAGGACTTCCAGGCCGTCGACATCGCCTCCATCGCCAAGCCGGTGACCAAGATGGCCGTCACCGTCCTGGAGGCCGCGCAGGTCCCCGGCGTCTTCCAGCAGGCGTTCCACCTGATGCGCTCCGGCCGCCCCGGCCCGGTCCTCATCGACCTGCCGATCGACGTCCAGACCACCGAGATCGAGTTCGACCCGGAGACCTACGAGCCGCTCCCGGTCTACCGGCCCACCGCCACCCGCGCCCAGATCGAGAAGGCGATCGGCCTGCTCAACGCGTCCGAGCGCCCGCTGATCGTGGCCGGCGGCGGTGTCATCAACGCCGACGCGGCCGACCTGCTGGTGGAGTTCGCCGAGCTGACCGGCACCCCCGTCGTGCCGACCCTGATGGGCTGGGGCATCGTCCCCGACGACCACGAGCTGAACGCCGGCATGGTCGGCCTGCAGACCTCGCACCGCTACGGCAACGCGACCTTCCTCGAGTCGGACTTCGTCCTCGGCATCGGCAACCGCTGGGCCAACCGTCACACCGGCAAGCTGGACGTCTACACGGCCGGCCGGAAGTTCGTCCACGTCGACGTCGAGCCGACCCAGATCGGCAAGATCTTCGCCCCGGACTACGGCATCGCCTCCGACGCGAAGGCCGCCCTGGAGCTGTTCGTCGAGGTCGCGCGCGAGCTGAAGGCGGCCGGCAAGCTGCCCGACCGCTCCGCGTGGGCCGCCTCCGCGCAGGAGCGCAAGGCCACCCTCCAGCGCCGTACGCACTTCGACGACATCCCGATCAAGCCGCAGCGCGTCTACGAGGAGATGAACAAGGCCTTCGGCCCGGAGACCCGGTACGTCTCCACCATCGGCCTCTCCCAGATCGCCGGCGCCCAGATGCTGCACGTCTACCGCCCGCGGCACTGGATCAACTGCGGCCAGGCCGGCCCGCTCGGCTGGACCGTCCCGGCCGCCCTCGGCGTCGCCAAGGCCGACCCGGACGCCCAGGTCGTGGCGCTCTCCGGCGACTACGACTTCCAGTTCATGCTGGAGGAGCTGGCCGTCGGCGCGCAGCACAGGATCCCCTACGTCCACGTCCTGGTGAACAACTCCTACCTGGGCCTGATCCGCCAGGCGCAGCGGGCGTTCGAGATCGACTTCCAGGTCAACCTGGAGTTCGAGAACATCAACTCTCCCGAGCTGGGCGTCTACGGCGTCGACCACGTCAAGGTCGCCGAGGGCCTGGGCTGCAAGGCGATCCGGGTGACCGACCCGAACGAGCTGGGCACGGCCCTGGAACAGGCCAAGAAGCTGGCCGCCGAGCACCGGGTGCCGGTCGTCGTCGAGGCGATCCTGGAGCGCGTCACCAACATCTCCATGTCGGGCACGAACGACATCGGCAACGTCATGGAGTTCGAGGAGCTCGCGACCGAGCCGGGCCACGCCCCGACCGCGATCAAGCCGCTGAAGGCCTGACCCCTTCGGGCACCGGAGAACCGAGAGCGGCCCGTCCCCCCGAGGGGCGGGCCGCTCTCGCGTGCGCGCACTCAGTCCGGGCCGCCACCGCCGCCCCCCGAGCCCCAGCCGCCCGTGTGGTCCCCGTGGCCCGCACCGCCCCAGTCGCCCGAGACCGAGTCCTCGTACGCGTCGCGCCACCTCAGGAACCCGCCGCGACCCAGGGAGAAGCGGACCCCGTCGGCCGGTGCGCCCGGGTCCGTCAGCCCGGTCCGCAGGGCGAAGCGCGGCAGGAGCAGACGCAGGGCGGCGTCGCCGTGCAGGGCGACCGCGAGCAGCGTGTCCTCGTCCGTCAGCCCGTGTCGGACCGCCGGCAGCGGGTGCCGCTCCCGCCAGAACTCCACGCGCCGGCGTGCGCCGCGGGTCGGCCGCAGCCACGGGCGGCCCAGCAGCCCGTCCTCCGCGAGCGGGATGCGCGTCAGGGCCAGGGCCAGGCGCACCTCCGGGTGGCGGACCAGTTCGCGGGCGGTGAGCGGCTCGTGCAGACAGTCGAGCACGGTCCCCTCGAACGGCCCCAGGTCCTCCGGCTCGGGTCCCGCCGCGCACAGCGTCCTGCGCGGCCCGTTCTCGACGGCGCCCAGCAGGTGCAGGGCGACCAGCGCCACCGTGACGGCGGCCGGCGGTCCGCCGCCCAGGAGCGCTATCTGGTGCGGCTCCCACCCGATCTCCGTGCCACCGTCCACGACCCCACCCCCGTGCGCCCCGTGCCGTGCCGGGGTTGTGCCCGCTGCGGGGGACTCCTACGCGCGTTCAGCCGCCGGGGTGCTCGTGCAGCCCCGGCCAGTCCTCCGGGCCGCCGCCCTGCCACTCGACCAGGTCGCTGTCCTCTACGTCGGTGACGTAGAGGTCGGCGAGGCGCAGCAGTTCGGCGACGTCGTCGACGTGCGAGGCGACGCCCAGGGTCTCGTCGCCGGAGGTGACCCGGCGGGAGCCGTCCAGGGCGGGGGAGTGGACGACGATGTGCGGATGCTCGGGTGGGTGTGCCGTAGCCATGTCTCCAGGCTGCTGCGCGGGCGGTGAATCCGCACCCGGTGAACGCGAACGCCGGAAAGCGCCGGATGCGGGACCGTCCGCATCCGGCGCTTCCCGGCCGGTGAAGGTTCTTGGTGGGCGGGTCCGGTGAGGGATTCCCCGCCGAGGGTGTCTTCACGTGGAACCCGTCCGGCGGCGCGAGGCTGGGCGCGACAGGTCGTTCGCGCCGCCGGACGGAGCATGGGGGCCTCTCGGTCACGAGAGGCGGGGTTGGCCGGGACCGCGGCGGTGCGACGGGCCGGAACGGCTCCTCCCCTCAGGTCGTAGGAGGAACGTCCCGCCCTTCACCACCGCACTGGCTCGCTGGCCGCCGCGGTCCTCGCCCTGCCCGCGCCGGCACCGGGCGGTCACCCCTCATCCGGGCCGCTTCGGTGCCTGCGCGGGCCGCGCACACGGCCCCGGCCTCCCCGCCGGGTTCCGTGCGCGAGCCGGTGGATCAGTCCTCGCGCAGGGCGCGGACCGCCTCCTCGACGCGCCTGCCGTAGTCGGGGTCGGCCGCGTGGAAGTGCGCGAGGTTCTTCTCTACGACGTCGTTGCGGGAGACCTGGGACAGGCCGCCGGCGATGTTCGCCACCAGGCGCTGCTTCTCGTCCTCGCTCATCAGCCGGTACAGCGCGCCGGCCTGCACGAAGTGGTCGTCCTTGGTGTGCAGCGGCGCCTCGTGCGTGCCGGTGTGGCCGGACACGGGGAGCGGGGCGGCCAGCGGGGTGCCGGTCTCGGCCGGGCCGTCGTAGGAGTTCGGCTCGTAGTTCTTGGCGTACCGGCCCTGCGGGTTGGACGCCATCAGGCCGTCGCGGCCGTAGTTGGCGGCGCCGCCGGGCACGGCCTTCGGGGCGTTCACCGCGAGCTGGGTGTGGTTGACGCCCAGGCGGTAGCGGTGCGCGTCCGCGTAGGCGAACAGGCGGCCCTGGAGCATCTTGTCGGGGGAGGGGCCGATGCCCGGGACGAAGTTGTTCGGGGAGAACGCGGCCTGCTCGACCTCCGCGAAGACGTTGTCCGGGTTGCGGTCGAGCACCAGCCGGCCCACCCGCTTGAGCGGGTAGTCGGCGTGCGGCCACACCTTGGTCACGTCGAACGGGTTGAAGCGGTAGTTCGCCGCCTCGGCCACCGGCATCAGCTGCACGTGCAGCGTCCAGGACGGGTACACGCCCCGCTCGATCGCCTGCACCAGGTCCGTCTGGTGCGAGGTCGGGTCCTCGCCCGCGAGCTTCGCGGCCTCGTCGGCGGTCAGGCAGCGGATGCCCTGATCGGTCTTGACGTGGTACTTGACGAAGAAGGACTCGCCCTTGGCGTTCGTCCACTGGTAGGTGTGCGAGCCGAAGCCGTCCATGTGGCGGTACGAGGCCGGGATGCCGCGGTCGCCCATCAGCCAGGTGATCTGGTGCGTCGCCTCGGGGGAGTGCGCCCAGAAGTCGAAGACGTTGTCCGGCTCCTGACGGCCCGTGAACGGGTCGCGCTTCTGCGAGTGGATGAAGTCCGGGAACTTGATCGGGTCCTTGATGAAGAACACCGGGGTGTTGTTGCCGACGAGGTCGTAGTTGCCCTCCTCGGTGTAGAACTTCAGCGCGAAGCCGCGCGGGTCGCGGACCGCGTCCGCGCCGCCGAGGGAGTCGGCCACGGTGGAGAAGCGCAGGAAGACCTCGGTGCGCTTGCCGACCGTGTTCAGGAAGTCGGCGTGCGTGTAGCCGGTGACGTCGTCGGTCACCTCGAAGTGGCCGTACGCGCCGGAGCCGCGGGCGTGCACCACGCGCTCCGGGATGCGCTCGCGGTTGAAGCGGGCGAGCTTCTCGATGAGGTGCTGGTCCTGGATCAGGAGGGGACCGCCGATGCCGGCGGAAGCGGAGTTCTGGTTGTCGGCGACCGGGGCGCCGGACTCGGTGGTGAGCACGCGCTGCGACATCGTGGACCTTCCGTGGCCTTGCAGACGAGGGTTCAGCGGAACCGTTCAGTGGACTGTTCAGTGGAACTGCTTCTGGAAACAGGTTTCCGCTTCGTGGAGCCTAGATTTGGGACAGTGGCACGTCAACAGTTTGTTGAAGTGGGTTCCGGGCGGCGCCGCCGCTCGGGCGCGACAGGACAGGTGTCAGCGGCGGCGCCACCCGGAGGTCATGAGGGTGCCGCGCGGGTCAGACCTGGGCGCCGGAGAGGCGCTCCACGGCCCGCAGCAGGGCCGAGTGGTCCAGGCCGCCGTCGCCCTGGGCGCGCAGCGACGCGACCAGCTGGGCCACCACGGCGCCCACCGGCAGCGCGGCGCCGACGTTGCGGGCGGCGTCGGTGACGATGCCCATGTCCTTGTGGTGCAGGTCGATGCGGAAGCCCGGCTTGAAGTCGCGGCCGAGGAAGTTGTCCTTCTTCCGCGTCAGCACCGTCGAGCCGGCCAGACCGCCGTTGAGGACGTCCAGGGCGGCCTTCAGGTCCACGCCGGACTTCTCCAGGAAGACCACGGCCTCGGCGCACGCCTGGATGTTCACGGCGACGATCAGCTGGTTGGCGGCCTTCACGGTCTGGCCCGAGCCGTGCGGACCGCACAGCACGATGGTCTTGCCGAGCGCCTCCAGGAGCGGCTTGGCCTCGTCGAAGTCGGCCTGCTCACCGCCGACCATGATGGACAGCACGGCCTCGATCGCGCCGGCCTCGCCACCGGAGACGGGGGCGTCCAGGACGCGGATGCCCTTGTCCTTGGCGGCCTTCGCGAGGTCGACGGAGGTCTGCGGGGTGATCGAGGACATGTCGACCAGGAGCGCGCCGGACTTCGCGTTCTCCAGGATGCCGTCGGGGCCGTAGGCGATGGCCTCGACCTGCGGGGACGCGGGCACCATGGTGACGATCACGTCGGCGTCGCGCACGGCGTCGGCGATCGAGCCGGCCGCGGTGCCGCCGGCGGCGGACAGCCGGTCCAGCTTCTCCTGCTCCAGCGTGAAGCCGGTGACCTGGTAACCCGCCTTGATCAGGTTCTCGGACATGGGGGAGCCCATGATGCCGAGACCGACCCAGGCGACCTTGGGGAGCGTGCTCATGATGGGTACCTCTCTGAAAATCTGTGGAGAATTCCTGCGGGGTGGCGCTCAGCGGGCCGCGCGGGCCCCGGCCGGCAGCCAGGAGAAGGACTGGGCGCTGGGGGCGTCGCCGGGCTTGTACTCCAGGCCGACCCAGCCGTCGTATCCGGCCTTCGCGAGGCGGTCGAGCAGGTCCTCCAGCGGGAGGGAGCCCGTGCCGGGGGCGCCGCGGCCCGGGTTGTCGGCGATCTGCACGTGGCCGGTCTTCGCGGCGTACGCGTCGATCACCTGCGGCAGGTCCTCGCCGTTCATGGACAGGTGGTAGAGGTCCATGAGGAACTTGGCGTTGCCCAGTCCGGTGGCCTCGTTGACCTTGTCCACGACCTCGATCGCGGCCGGTGCCGACACCAGCGGGTACAGCGGCGACTCGGGCTTGTTGAGCGCCTCGACGAGCAGGATCGCGCCGATCCGGTCGGCCGCGCGGGCGGCGAGGACCAGGTTCTCCAGCGCGAGCCGGTCCTGCTCGGCCGGGTCCACGCCCTCGACGCGGTTGCCGTACAGCGCGTTGAGCGCCGTGCAGCCCAGCGACTGGGCGAAGTCGGCGGCCACGTCGATGTTGGCGCGGAAGCGGTCCGACTCCGCACCGGGGATCGACAGCGCGCCCCGGTCGGGTCCGGGCAGCTGCCCCGCGTAGAAGTTCAGGCCGGTGAGCCGGACGCCGGCGTCCTCGATGGCCGCCCTGAGGGCGTCGAGCTCGGACTGCTCGGGGGTGGGCGAGTCGATCCAGGGCCACCACAGCTCGACCGCGGTGAAGCCGGCCGCGGCGGCGGCCGCGGGGCGCTCCAGGAGCGGGAGTTCCGTGAAGAGGATCGACAGGTTGACGTTGAAGCGCTGATCTGCGAAGCCCATCGGGTGCCGCGCTCCCTTCCGTTTCGATCGATGTTCCGCATTACGGAAGTTCGTTTCTGCTTGATGGAAGGTTGCCCGGGGAGTGCGGTCCTTGTCAAGAGGGGGCGGCGCAAAGCGGTCACTCCGCGTTAGGTTGACCGCGTGCGATTGAGAGTGGAGTTCACGACCGAACCCTTCGACCTGGACGAGGCGCCCGCCCACGCGGTGGTCGCCCGCGAGGTCGTCGAGGCCGCCGAGCTGGACGCGGTCGACGTCGGCCCGTTCGGCAACACCGCCGAGGGCGGTGCCGACCGGGTGCTGACCGCGGTGGACGCGCTGCTGCGCCGCTCCCTGGAGGCCGGTGCCACCCGGATCTCGCTCCAGGTCAACGTGGTCGACGAGCCCGGCGCCGGGGAGGGCGAGCGGTGACCGGCCCGGCCGAGGAGCCGTTCATCGCGGCCGTCAAGCCCCTGGTCGACGCCATGGGCGGCGAGATGCTGCCGCCGGACGAAGCGGGCCGGGAGGACGTGGTGCTCTCCTGGGAGGGTGCCGACGTCGTCGCCGTGCGCCTGCCCCAGCTCGCCGACTCCCTGGACCACATCCTGGCCGCCATGGAGCGCCGGCAGGGCCGCCCCCTGGCCGACCTCGACCGCCGGGCCAAACAGGAGGTCGTACGGGCCCTGGAGGCGCGCGGCGCCTTCGCCGTACGGCACGGCGTGGAGACCGTCGCGGGCGCCCTCGGCGTCAGCCGGTTCACCGTGTACAACTACCTCAACCGTGAGAAGGGCGCCTGACCTGCACGGTTCCTCCGCATCCCACGCCGCCGCCCGGTCACCGGGCGGCGGCTTTTTTGACCCCGAATTTTCAACAAAGTGTTGACGGCTTGTTTCCGAGGGCGTTAGCTATCGGCACGCCCGCTCAGCACAAGGCCACGGAGGCTCCCGTGACGTCCACTTCCGCGTCGGGCCTGGCCCGTTTCAACGCTCTCGAGGAGTCCTCGGCACGCGCCGAACTCCACGAGGCGTGCGCCTCCACGGCGTGGGCCCGGCACCTGCTCGCCGCCCGCCCCTTCGCCACCGCCGAGGACCTGTACGCCGCCAGCGACGCCGCCATGGCCGGGCTGAGCGCCGAGGACCTCGCCGAGGCGATGGCCGGGCATCCGCCGATCGGCCGCCCCAAGCCGGGTGATCCGACCTCGTCCCGCGAACAGGCGGGCATGGCCGGCGCCGGCGAGGACCTCAAGGCGGAGATGCTCGAACTGAACCTGGCCTACCAGGAGAAGTTCGGCCACGTCTTCCTCATCTGCGCCACCGGCCGGACCGGCGAGCAGATGCGGGACGCGGTCAAGGAGCGGATCGGCAACTCGCCCGAGCAGGAGCGGGAGATCGTCCGCACCGAACTGGGGAAGATCAACCGCATCCGCCTGAACCGACTCGTCGAACAGGACGCCTGACCATGAGCACCAGCACCACCGCCTCCGTGTCCACGCACATCCTGGACACCAGCGTCGGCCGCCCCGCCGAGGGTGTCGCCGTCCAACTCGCCGCCCGCTCGGGCAGCGGCGCGGACTGGCAGGCGCTCGGCGGCTCCGCGACCGACGCCGACGGCCGGTGCAAGGACCTCCCGGCCCTGCCGGAGGGCACCACCCACGTACGGCTCGACTTCGACACCGAGACGTACTTCGCCAAGAAACAAGCCGCGGCCCAGCAGGACGCCCCCGCGCTCCGGGACAGCGAGAACGGCCGGCCCGTGTTCTTCCCCGAGGTCACCATCACCTTTGCGGTGGTACCCGGCGAGCACTACCACGTTCCGCTGCTGCTCAACCCGTTCGGCTACTCCGTTTACCGAGGGAGCTGACCGAATCATGACCCGTTTCGTCCTGGGACAGAACCAGTACGGCAAGGCAGAGAACCGCGTCGTCAAGATCACGCGTGACGGCGACACGCACCACATCAAGGACCTGAACGTCTCCGTCGCCCTGTCCGGCGACATGGAGGAGGTCCACCGCAGCGGTTCCAACGCCAACGTCCTGCCGACCGACACCACCAAGAACACGGTGTTCGCCTTCGCCAAGGAGCACGGCATCGAGAGCGCCGAGGACCTCGGCGTCGCCCTCGCCCGGCACTTCGTGGACAACAACGAGCCGATCCACCGGGCCCGCATCCGCATCGAGGAGTACGGCTGGGAGCGGATCGAGACCTCCAAGGGCGGCGCCCGCTTCGTCGGCTCGGAGGAGATCGCGCACTCCTTCGTCCGCACCGGCCAGGAGACCCGCGTCGCGCAGATCACCTACGACGGCCACGGCATCCAGGTGCTCTCCGGGTTCAAGGACCTGACCGTCCTGAACTCGACCAACTCGGAGTTCTTCGGCTTCCTCAAGGACAAGTACACGACCCTCCAGGAGGACCACGACCGCATCCTCGCCACCACCGTCTCCACCTGGTGGCGGCACAACTGGGACGGCATCGACTCGCACGCCCCCGACTGGGACCGTTCCTACAGCGGGGTGCGCAAGCACGCGCTCCAGGCGTTCGCGGAGACCTACTCGTACTCGCTCCAGCAGACCCTGTTCGAGATGGGTGTGCGGGTGCTCAACTCCCGCGACGAGGTCGACGAGATCCGCTTCTCGATGCCCAACAAGCACCACTTCCGCTCGGACCTGTCGCCCTTCGGGATCGACAACGAGGCCAAGGACGGCGCCGTGTACTACGCCGCCGACCGCCCGTACGGCCTGATCGAGGCCACCATCCTGCGCGACGGCGCCGAGCAACTCATCCCGGTCGACATGACCAACCTCTGACGCGGGACGCGCACCGCCGGCCCCGCCCCCCCCCGGGGCCGGCGGTGCGCCACACCGGAGGAAACACCATGGCACTGCCTGCGAAAGGGCCCGCCACAGGCCCGGGTCCGACCGCGGCCACCGGCCCGGACTCCACCCCGGCCACCGGCCCCGGCACCACTCCGCCGGTGCACACCGAGGACGCCGTCACGTCCGTGCACCCGGTGGACGAGAAGCTCCACCCCTCGCGGCTCGTCCCCGCCGCGCTCCAGCACATCGCCGCCATGTACGCGGGCGTCGTCACTCCTCCGCTCATCATCGGCCAGGCCTGCGGACTCGACCTGGAGGGCCGCACCCGGCTGATCGCCGCCTCGCTGCTCATCGCGGGCGTCGCCACCCTGCTCCAGACCCTCGGCGTCAAGGGCTTCGTCGGCAACCGCCTGCCGTTCGTGAACGCCGCCTCCTCGGCCGGCATCGCGCCCATCCTCGCCATCGTCGAGACCAACGCCGAGGGCAGCCAACTCCCTGCCGTCTACGGCGCGGTGATGGTCGCCGGTGTCTTCTGCCTCGCCGTCGGCCCCTTCTTCGGCCGGCTCCTGCGCTTCTTCCCGCCGCTGGTCACGGGCGTCGTCATCACCCTCATCGGCGTCACGCTGATGCCGGTCCCGGTCGGCTGGGCCCAGGGCGGCGACAAGACCGCCGCCGACTTCGGCTCGATGCGCAACCTCGCGCTCGCCGCCTTCACCCTCGGCGTCATCCTGGTCATCCAGCGGTTCGGCAAGGGCTTCGTCAAGCAAGTGGCGCTGCTCTTCGGGCTGTTGATCGGCACCCTGGTCGCCATCCCCTTCGGCATGGCCGACTTCGGCGCCCTCGACTCCGCGCCCGTCGCCGCCCTGCCCACCCCCTTCGCCTTCGGCGCCCCCGAGTTCCAGCCCGCCGCCATCCTCTCGCTGTGCATCGTGATGCTGGTCCTGATGACGGAGTCGTCCGCCGGCATGCTCGCCCTCGGCGAGATCTGCGACCGCCGCGCCGACGCCAGGGTCATCACCCGCGGCCTGCGCACCGACGGCCTCGCCACCCTGATCGGCCCCGTCTTCGGCGGCTTCCCCACCTCCGCCTTCGCGCAGAACGTCGGCGTCGTCTCCCTCACCCGGGTGCGCAGCCGCTACGTCGTCGCCGTCGCCGGCGCCACCCTGCTGGTCCTCGGCGCCTTCCCGGTCCTCGGCGCGGTCGTCTCCCTGGTCCCGATGCCGGTCCTCGGCGGCGCGGGCATCGTGCTCTTCGGCTCGATCGCGGTCAGCGGCATCCGTACCCTGTCCGAGGCCGGCCTCGACGACAGCTCCAACATCATCCTGGTCGCCGTGGCGCTCGGCGCGGGCATCATCCCGCTGGCCGCGCCGACCTTCTACGCCGAGTTCCCCGCCTGGGCCCAGACCGTACTGGGCTCCGGCATCAGCGCCGGGGCGATCGTCGCGGTCGCCCTCAACCTGTTCTTCGACCACCTCGGCACCCGGAGCCGTACCGCGGCCCCGGCACTCAAATCCTCCTAGGGTCCTGCCGTGCCCTCCCCGTGGGTACTCGACTCCCCGCCCACGGGCCGCACCGAAAGAGAAGGAAGCAGCATGGCAGCATCAGCGGCAGCCGATCGCGTCGCCGTCCCCACGGCACCCGAGCGCATCGTCATCGAGAACTGCGCCATCGCGACCGTCGACGCGGACGGCACCGAGTACGCCTCGGGCCACGTCGTCCTCGCCGGCAACCGGATCGAGGCGGTCGGCGCGGGGCGGGCACCCGAGGACCCGGAGAACGTCGTACGCCGGATCGACGCGACCGGACACCTGGTCACGCCCGGCCTGGTCAACACCCACCACCACTTCTACCAGTGGCTCACCCGGGGCCTGGCCACCGACCACAACCTCTTCGGCTGGCTGGTCGCCCTCTACCCGACCTGGGCGCGCCTCGACGAGCCGATGGCCCACGCCGCCGCCCAGGGCTCGCTCGCGATGATGGCCCGCGGCGGCGTCACCACCGCCGCGGACCACCACTACATCCACCCGCGCGGCGCCGGCGACCTGTCCGGCGCGATCATCCGCGCCGCCCGGGACATGGGCGTCCGCCTCACCCTCGCCCGCGGCTCCATGGACCGCGGCGAGTCCGACGGCGGGCTGCCGCCGGACTTCGCGGTCGAGAGCCTGGACGACGCGCTCGCCGCCACCGAGGCCACCGTCCGGGAGCACCACGACCCCTCCTTCGACGCGATGACCCAAGTGGCCGTCGCCCCCTGCTCGCCCTTCTCCGTCTCCACCGAACTGATGCGCCAGGGCGCCGAACTGGCCCGCCGGCTCGGCGTGCGGCTGCACACCCACGGCTCGGAGACCGTGGAGGAGGAGAAGTTCTGCCACGAACTGTTCGGCA
This sequence comes from Streptomyces sp. KPB2, assembly GCF_003950055.1. Classification (NCBI taxonomy): domain Bacteria; kingdom Bacillati; phylum Actinomycetota; class Actinomycetes; order Kitasatosporales; family Streptomycetaceae; genus Streptomyces; species Streptomyces sp. KPB2. Next base: position 1,588,448 of record NZ_CP034353.1, on the reverse strand, counting down.
TGGGCCCCACCGACTACTTCGAGTCCACCGGCTGGCTCGGCGAGGACGTGTGGATGGCGCACTGCGTCCACATGAACGACTCCGACATCGCCGCCTTCGCCCGCACCGGCACCGGCGTCGCCCACTGCCCCTCCTCCAACGCCCGTCTGGCCGCGGGCATCGCCCGGGTCCCCGACCTGCTCGCCGCCGGCGTCCCGGTCGGCCTCGGCGTCGACGGCACCGCCTCCAACGAGTCCGGCGAGCTTCACACCGAGCTGCGCAACGCCCTGCTGATCAACCGCCTCGGCGCCCACCGGGAGGCCGCGCTCAACGCGCGCAAGGCACTGCGCCTGGGCACGTACGGCGGCGCCCGGGTCCTCGGCCGGGCCGCCGAGACCGGCTCCCTGGAAGCGGGCAAGCTCGCCGACCTGGTGCTGTGGCGGATGGACACCCTCGCCCACTCCTCCATCGCCGACCCGGTGACCGCCCTGGTCCTCGGCGCCCCCGCGCCGGTCACGGCGTCGTTCGTGAACGGCCGGCAGATCGTCGAGGACGGCAGGCTGCTCACGGTCGACGAGGACGCCGTGGCCCGCTCCACCCGGGACGAGGCACGACGCCTGGCACGGATCACCGCCGACCGGCGCTGAACCCCGCACAACAGAACACCACTTGATCTCCGGCCGGGAGGGACGGCTCCCGGCCGGTAACCGCGGACCCGAGCGGGGTCCGCGGTGACCGACTCCGGGGCGTGCGCCCCTGCGCGCACGCCCCGGATAGGTCTCCCGTTTCCCCGAACGGCCCGTCCGGGTCCCGCACGACCACCACCCGCACCACCTCCCTGACACCCACGTCAGAGCCGACGTGTAACCGACCGGAGGAACGCCGCCGTGGCCGACCACCCTGTTGACGAGAAACTCCCGCCACTGAAAATGGCGACGACCGGCCTGCAACACGTGGCCGCCATGTACGCCGGGGTCGTCGCCCCGCCCCTGATCGTCGGCGCGGCCATCGGCCTGAGCGCCACCGAGCTGACCTTCCTCACCGGCGCCTGCCTGTTCACCGCGGGCCTGGCGACCTTCCTCCAAACCCTGGGCATCTGGAAGATCGGTGCCCGGCTGCCCTTCGTCAACGGCGTCACCTTCGCCGGCGTCGCCCCCATGACCGCCGTCGTCGCCTCCACCGACGACAAGTCCGACGCGCTGCCGATCATCTTCGGCGCGGTCATCGTCGCCGGACTCCTGGGCTTCCTCGCCGCCCCCGTCTTCTGCAAGGCGATCCGCTTCTTCCCGCCGGTCGTCACCGGCACCGTGATCACGCTGATCGGCATATCCCTGCTGCCGGTCGCCTTCGGCTGGGCGCAGGGCCCGAGTCCCACGGCCGACGACTTCGGCTCGGCGACCAACCTCGGCCTGGCCGCGATCACCCTCGTCATCGTGCTGGTGCTGCGCCGCTTCACCCGCGGTTTCGTCAAGCAGATCGCCGTACTGCTCGGCCTGATCGCGGGTACGGTCATCGCCGTCCCGTTCGGCGTCACGGACTTCGGCCCGGTCGCGGACGCGGACGTGGTCGGCTTCCCCACCCCCTTCCACTTCGGCGCCCCGCAGTTCCAGATCGCCGCGATCCTGTCCATGTGCGTGGTGATGGTGGTCTCGATGACCGAGTCCACCGCCGACATGCTCGCCCTCGGTGAGATCGTGGAGCGCCCGGCGGACGAGAAGACCATCGCGGCCGGCCTGCGCGCCGACACCCTGGGCTCGGCCCTCAGCCCGGTCTTCAACGGCTTCATGTGCAGCGCCTTCGCCCAGAACATCGGTCTGGTGGCGATGACGAAGATCCGCAGCCGCTACGTCGTCGCGGCCGGCGGCGGTTTCCTGGTCCTGATGGGCCTGTGCCCGATGGCCGCCTCGCTCATCGCCGTCGTCCCGCGTCCGGTCCTGGGCGGCGCCGGCGTGGTCCTCTTCGGCTCGGTCGCGGCCAGCGGCATCCAGACCCTGGTCCGGGCGAGCCTGGACAAGGACAACAACGTCCTGATCGTCGCGGTCTCCCTGGCCGTCGGCATCATCCCGATCGCGGCGCCGGCGTTCTACCACTCGTTCCCGGAGAACGCGCGGATCATCCTCGACTCCGGCATCTCGACCGGCTGTGTGGCCGCCGTCCTGCTCAACCTGGTCTTCAACCACATCGGCGGCCGGGAACGCGAGGCGGAGGACGTCACCCACCCGATGGAGGCGGGCGACGAGATCACCGAGTCCTCCCGGGCGGCGGCGATGCCGTAGCACCGGCGTCCGGTGCGGTTCGATCGTCGGACACGTCCCGGGCGGCACGCCACACACGGCGTGCCGCCCGGGACGAAGACTGTCCGGAGCCGGTGGACGCCTGACGTGCGCCCGCCCGTCTACAGGCCGAACAACTCCGGTCGCGCCGCCAGTTCCTTGAAGCGCTGCCGCGGGTCCGCCACCAGCCTGCGCTCGCTCAGGTCCATCAGCCCGCCCACGGCGTCGATCTCGGCGGCGACGGTGCCGTCGGCCTTGGTGACGAGCTGCCGGATCCGGAACGTCTTGCCCTCGCCCCACTCGAACGCGCAGCTCACCGACACCTCGTCACCGGCGAGCAGCTCACGCCGGAACCGGATGGTCGTCTCCAGGGCCACCGGGCCGACCCCGCTCGCGACCAGCTCGGCCTGCCGGATCCCCGCCGCCTGGAGCAGCGACCAGCGGGCGTGCTCCGCGTAGTTCAGATACACGGACTGGTTCAGATGGCCCTGGGTGTCGGTCTCGTACCCGCGGACGGTCACCGGGACGGAAAACGGCTCGCTCACCGCTGCTGCCTCTCTTCGCACCTGTACGGACGGACCGATCCTGACATGCGGGCGTCACACCTTCCGCGGGGAGGCCAGCAGATAACGGGCCCGCGTGCGCGGCTCGGTGTGCTCCCCGACCTGCCAGCCGGCCCGCTCCAGCGTCGCCGCGCAGGCCCGCAGCGCGGTGCCGTCCGGCTCGTACACGGCGACGGCCTCCGGCTGGGGCGTGGCCCGCACCCGGTACCCGTCCCCGCCGTCCGGGCCCGCCGGGCGATGTCCCGCCGCCTCCAGGGCGAGCGCGGCGGCCCGCACCAGGTGCGAGCGCTCCCACCCGCACGGCCGGTCGGTGCTCCCGTCGGGGTGCGTCATCCGGCGCAGCTCCAGCAGCCCCTGCCAGGCACCGCGCACCTCCCGCAGGCGCGCGGGCCCCGAGTCGCCGGGCGCGGGCTCCTCCCCGCCGACCCGCGCGGCGAACACACCCCCGGCGTCCGGTGCGGCGGGCGTCCCGGGCGCCCCGGAGTCTCCGGACGCGTCGGCCGCCTCCCGTATCCGGTGCCCGGCCGGCGTCAGGAAGTGGTCGTGCGGCGGCCGCGGGTGCCGGAAGGCGAGCCCGCGCTTCACCAGCGCCGCGAGCTGGGCCGGGGCCCCCTTCAGGCGCCCGGTGACGGGATCGGCGGCGGCGATGACACGCCGCTGCGCGGCGGTGGGCGACAGCGCCACGGCGTCCCTCCTTCCGGCCCGTCGGCCGAGTCTTCGCGGACTTCGAAGACTACGACGGAGGTCTGACATTCCAGGCGGCGATCACCGGCCGCCCGTGCTCGGTACCCAGCCGGCACAGGGTGCCCGTGCCCAGCTGGAACAGGGCGCCGTGCGACGCGGGAAGGCCCAGGTGCCGGGCGGTGAGCACGCGCAGGAAGTGCCCGTGCGCCACCAGCACCACGCACCCCTCGGTGTTGGCGAAGGCGGCCTCCACCCGGGCCAGCATCCGGTCGGCCCGCTCGCCCACCTGCTCGGGCGTCTCCCCGGGGTGGTCCGGCGGCCCGGGCGCGACCCCGTCGGTGAACAGGAACCAGTCCGGCCGGCTCCGGTGGATCTCGACGGTCGTGATCCCCTCGTAGCCGCCGTAGTCCCACTCGTGCAGGTCCGGGTCGACGCGCACCTCGTGCAGCCCGATCAGCTCGGCCGTCTCCCGGGCCCGCTGGAAGGGGCTGACGAAGGCCGCCCCGATCCGGTGCGACCGGATCAACGGCACCAGGCTCCGCGCCTGCTCCCGCCCCTTCTCGGTCAGCGGGACGTCCGTCAGCCCGGTGTGCCGCCCGGACCGCGACCACTCGGTCTCACCGTGCCGGACCAGAAAAAGATCACCCATGCGTCCAGGCTACGGCGGGTCCGTCGTCCCGGCCGCTTCCCGGGTGGTGTCCGCCGCCTACTGCCGGTACCCGCTCAGGAACCGCCCGATCCGGCCGATGGCGGCCTCCAGGTCCTCCGCGTGGGGGAGGGTCAGGATGCGGAAGTGGTCGGGGGAGGGCCAGTTGAAGCCCGTGCCCTGCACCACCTGGATCTTCTCGCGGAGCAGCAGGTCCAGGACGAAGCGTTCGTCGTCGTGGATCTTGTGGACGGCCGGGTCGATGCGCGGGAAGGCGTACAGGGCGCCCTTGGGCCGGACGCAGGAGACGCCGGGGATCTCGTTGAGCTTCTCCCAGGCCACGTCCCGCTGTTCGCGCAGCCGCCCGCCGGGTGCGGTCAGCTCGCGGATGGACTGGCGGCCGCCGAGCGCGGCCTGGATGGCGTACTGGGCGGGGGCGTTGGCGCACAGGCGCATGGAGGCCAGCATGGTCAGGCCCTCCAGGTAGTCCTTCGCGTGCTGCTTGGGCCCCGTCACCACCAGCCAGCCGGAGCGGAAGCCCGCCACCCGGTACGTCTTGGACAGCCCGCAGAAGGTGAGCACCACCAGGTCGGGGGCGAGGGATGCGGCCGAGTGGTGCACGGCGTCGTCGTACAGGATCTGATCGTAGATCTCGTCGGCGAGGACCATCAGGCCGTGCCGGCGGGCGAGGTCGAGGATGCCCTCGACGATCTCCTTGGGGTAGACGGCGCCGGTGGGGTTGTTGGGGTTGATGATGACCACCGCCTTGGTGCGGTCGGTGATCTTCGACTCCATGTCGGCCAGATCGGGGTACCACTCCGCCTGCTCGTCGCAGAGGTAGTGCACCGCCCTGCCGCCCGCGAGGGTGGTCACCGCCGTCCAGAGGGGGAAGTCGGGGGCGGGGATCAGCACCTCGTCGCCGTCCTCCAGGAGGGCCTGTACGGCCATGGAGATCAGCTCGGAGACGCCGTTGCCCAGGTAGACGTCGTCCACGTCGACCTCCAGGCCGAGGGCCTGGTAGCGCTGGGCGACGGCCCGGCGGGCGGAGAGGATGCCGCGCGAGTCCGTGTAGCCGTGCGCCTGCGGCAGCATCCGGATCATGTCCTGGACGATCTCCTCCGGCGCCTCGAAGCCGAAGAGGGCCGGGTTGCCGGTGTTCAGGCGCAGGACGCTGTGGCCCGCCTCCTCCAGCGCGTTGGCGTGCTCGATGACCGGGCCGCGGATCTCGTAACAGACCTCGCTGAGCTTGTTCGACTGCCGGAACTCCATGCGCGGCTTCCCCTCCGGAATCTGGTGTTGCTTGGTTTTACCAAGTAGCAGCTTGGAAAGTCCAACAACTTGTCTACACTGCGTCGCATGTCACCACGCGCTCGCCGTAGCTACGACCAGTACTGTTCCGCCGCACGCGCCCTCGACGCCGTCGGCGACCGCTGGACCCTGCTGATCGTCCGGGAGCTGCTCGCCGGCCCGCGGCGCTACACCGACCTGCACGCCGACCTCCCCGGCGTCAGCACGGACGTACTCGCCTCGCGGCTCAGGGACATGGAGCGCGACGGGCTCACGACACGGCGCCGGCTGCCCCCGCCCGGCGCGGCCTACGTCTACGAACTCACCGCGCGGGGGCGGGCCCTGCTGCCGGTGCTGGAGGCGCTCGGCGCCTGGGGCGCGGGCGAGCTGGGGGAGCGGCGGCCCACGGACGCCGTACGGGCGCACTGGTTCGCACTGCCCCTGCTGCGGGCCCTGCGGGAGGCCGGGGCGGCGGAGGGAGTCGTCGAAGTGCGCCTGGAGGAGGGGGACTTCCACCTGTACGCCGACGGCGTGGCCGAGGAGGCCGAGGAAGGGGACGGTCGCGTGTACGGCGACGGGCCCGCGCCCGGCGAGCCCGACGCCCGGCTCGTGCTGGACGCCGGGACCTGCGCGGCCCTCGGCCGCGGGGAGACCGGACTGCTGGACGCGGTGCGCGACGGCCGCGTCGAGGTCACCGGCGACGGCCCGGCGGCCAAGGCCCTGCGGGAGGGGTGAAACGGCAGGAGGCCCGCCGGGGGCGGGCCTCCTGACAACCGGTCAAGCCCCGGGCGGCACCCGGGACGGCCGTCCCGAACCCCGGGTCAGCGCATAACCGCCGATGCCCGCGAGCGCGGCCAGCACGGCCCCGATCCCGCTCCACACCCAGCGGTCCGACCACCAGCCCGACGACCAGCCGTCCTCCGGCTCGATGGCGGACAGTACGGCGCTCTTCTCGTCCTCGTCGCCCCGGTCGGCACCGGACGTCACCGCGATGCCCGGCACCAGCGGCTCGGCCAGCGAACCGTCCACCGCCGCGGCGCCGCCGATGTCCTTGGAGTCCACCCGGACCTCGGCGGAGACCGGCACGCCGAGATCGGAGGTCGGCACGTTCACCGCCGTCAGCCGGAGGTAGTACGTGCCCGGCAGCGGGTCGTTGGCCCACGGCTCGGACCAGGCGCGCACGGTGCGCAGGACGCAGGCCAGCTCCAGGGAGGAGGTGCCCGCGTCCGCGGTGCGGGTCTGGGCGCCCCACTGGCAGGCCTGGCGGCGGCGCAGACCGTCGTACACGTCGATGCGCCAGGTCTGCGCGGCGTGCGTCTCGGGCAGCTTCACCGTGGCCTTCACGGTGGGGCGCTGCCCGGCGTCGGCCGGGAACGACCAGTACAGGTAGTCGCCCGCGGCACCGCTCGCCGTGGCGACCTGCCCCTGCTCGAACTCGGCCGCCGTACGGAAGGAGGTGCCGGCCGTGGTCGGCGCGTCAGCGTCCCCCGAAGGGCTCGCCGAGGGCGAGGAGTCGGCCGCCGCGGGAGCCGCGGCGAGGCCGAGCAGCAGTACGGCCGCGCTCAACGCTCGGGTGAATCGCATCAGTTGGTCCTCCAGATCGCGAACCGCCAGCGCGAGAGCCAGCCCCACAGCAGACCGGCGAGGAAGCCGACCAGCACCAGCAGGCCGAGCAGCCACCAGCCGCGCCCGAGGCCGAAGGCGGCCACGTCGGCGGAGTCGCCCGGGCCGTCCACGACGTCGACGGTCAGTTCCAGCGGCAGACCGGGCGTGGTCTTCACACCGGAGGCGACGGAGAAGGAGTTGGTGACCTGGAGGCACACGGCCTCGGCCGGGGCGTCCTCCTCGTCGCTCTCCTGCTTCGGGTAGCGCAGCCCCGTCGAGAGCACGTCGGTGCGGCCGTTGCCCGCCGCCTCCCCGCGCACGATCTCCCGGCCGTGCACGGTCACCGCCCGCAGCAGCACCCCGTAGGACGGGTTCACGGCCCGGTCGGCGCCCACGCTCACGGAGGCGCGCAGCTCCTGGCCCGGCTCCACGTCCACCCGGTACCAGCGCTGCTGCCCGAACTCCTCGCGGTCGGTGTACAGCCCCGACTTGAGCGTCGGAGCCTTCGCGCACGCGTCCGCGCCCTCGGTGGCCACCGGCGTCACCACCGGGTCCGCCGCCCGGTCCACCAACTGGTTGACCTTGTCGGTCAGTTCCTCGGTGTGCTCCACCGACGTGTACGTGCCGCCGGTCGCCTCGGCGATGCAGCTGAGCTGCTGCCGCATCTTGGTGTTGGGGACCAGACCCAGCGTGTCGATGGTCAGCCCGATGCCCTTGGCGGCGATCTCGCGGGCCACCTCGCACGGGTCGAGCGGGGCGCAGGTGTCCTCGCCGTCGCTGATCAGCACGATCCGCTTGGAGCCGTCGCCGCCGTCGAGATCGTCGGCCGCCTTCAGCAGCGCGGGGCCGATCGGCGTCCAGCCGGTGGGCGAGAGGGTCGCCACCGCCGTCTTCGCCTCGGTGCGGTCCAGCGGGCCGACCGGGTAGAGCTGCGCGGTGTCCTTGCAGCCGGTCTTGCGGTCGTCGCCCGGGTAGTCGGCGCCCAGCGTGCGGATGCCGAGCTGCACCTCCTCCGGCGTCGCGTCGAGCACCTCGTTGAACGCCTGCTTCGCCGCGGCCATGCGCGTACCGCCGTCGATGTCCCGGGTCCGCATCGAACCGCTGACGTCGAGCACGAGGTCGACCTTCGGCGCGTCCTCACCCGTGGGTTCACCGGCGACCGCCCCGGCCGGGAACGCCATCCCGGCCGCCAGCGCGGCGAGCAGGGCACAGGCACCCGCCGCCAGCCGTGTTCTTGTGATCATCGGCGGATCCTATTGATCAGGAGTGCTGCGCTCCAAAACGAGACCGCGCCGATGCCCCGGCGTCACCCGCACCGCAGGGGATTGGGCAGCTCCGTCCACAGATCCCCCGTCCCTTCCGGTGAAGTCCGCATCGACGTCAGCGCCTTCACCGGCAGGGGCCTCTCACGCAGGGCCACGAGGTCCTCGGTACCGGGCAGTTCGGGCACCGCCGCCTCCAGGGCCTTGCGCAGCGCCTCGCCCGAGCCGGCCGTCGCCGCCAGCGCGCCGCCCACCAGGGAGCCGAACAACTTCCGGCGCAGCACGGCCGGTTCGTCGGTGCGTATGCGCGCGGGCAGGCCGGCGGCGTCGATGCCGTGCCGGGCCAGGCGGGCCGGCGAGACCCGGATGTCGCCCAGGTCGCGGTAGACCAGGCGCAGGGGAGCGCCCGTCGCGGACAGCACGACCAGCAGGTTCTGACCGTGCGCCTCCAGGGCCACGCCCAGCTCCAGCGCCCGCAGCCCGACGGCGAGGGCGAGACGGGCGAAGGCCGCCAACCACGCCGGGGAGCCGGGCAGTTCGGTGGTCGCCAGCGCGGCCACCGGGACGACGTGCTCACCCGGGCCGCCGTACCCCTGCGGCGACTCGCGCAGCACGGCGGCCAGGTCGGGGGAGTGGGCGGTGGCCGCGCCCAGCGTGCGGGTCACGTGGAGCAGGCCGTCCGTGCGCGCCGCCAGCTCCTCCCCGAGCGACGACAGGGCCGCCGAGGCGGCGACCGAGGCGACCGAGATGTCCCGCACCGAGGACGTCAGCCGGGCGCTCAGCGCGGTCTTGACGTGCGGGCCGCCGGGCACGGCGAGGGTCCGCAGGGACATCAGCGGATGCCCGTCGAGCCCCGGCTCGCAGGGCACCTTGAGCACGTGTGCCGCCTGCCACGGATGCACCGGGACCAGCACCCGCGCCCCGTCCCGCAGCTCCCGCGGCCACACCCCCGTCACCAGGGCCTCCGCCGCCGCCACCGGCACCAGGCCGAGCCCCACCACCGGCCCGTGCTCCGGCCCGTAGGCCAGCTGCTCCGCCACCGAGAAGCCCGGCCGCGCACGGCAGCCCGGGTGGTACGGATGCCCGTCGACCACCTTCCGCTCCCACTCCCGGTCGCTGTCCGGCCACTCGTCCGGGTGATTCTCCCGCGCCGCCCCGCCCGCTGCCCGGTGCTGCGCCGCGCGGGACAACGCCAACGACGCCGCGCTGTGCCCGAGTTCGGCGGCGAACCCGGAGGAGCGGGGTACGGCGAGGTCGGTCATCAGCCGCTCCGGATCGTCGTACCCGACCTCGTCCAGCCGTACGAGTGCGACGTACGCGTCCGTGCGGTACGGATCGGCGGCCGGACCGGTCAGCCGGCGGCCGTCCCGCAACCGCAGGACGAGCCCGTCCCCGGCCCGCTCCCGGCCTTCGACCCACGGCAGCGGTTCGAAGGCGAGGGCGCGCCACAGCCGGGACAGCACGGCCGCGCGGGCGCCGGGCAGCTCGGCCGTGAACCGGGCGACCAGATCGGGACGGACGGCCGCCAGCTCCTCGGCGACCTCGGTCGCCGCACTGGGGGGACGATGCACGGGCTGGCTCCTCGGGTGCGGGTGGGGGCACGGTGGAACGTCTCGGCGGAAGGCGGGCGGGGGTCATGACGAGCGACACGACCGGAGGCACGACGAGAGACATACTGATCGTCCTGATCGTCTCCGTCCTCCTCTCCGCCATCGATCTTTCCGCCATCGACCGACCGTAGGGAACGAGTGGAACGCGTGGATCTCCTGCCCCCGCCCACCGGCGCCGACTCCCGGCACGACGTGGCGCGACGCGCCGACGCCCACGCGGCCGTACCGCTGCTCAACTGCCTGCTGCGCGAGGTGGCGGTACCGCTGCCGCTTTCCGGCCCCCGCCCCGTCTACCGGCTGCCCGGCGGCAGACTGCTGCGGGTGCGGCAAGGGCGTCGCCCCGCCGAACCGGAGGTCCGCACGGCGGACGGCTGGCACCGCGTCGACCACGCCGAACTGGTGAAGCTCGTCGCCGAGGCACTGCGCCGGCACACCGGGGTGCCCAATCACGAACTGCCCACCGAGATGACCGACAGCCGCGACGCGGTGGCCGCGCTGCTGACGGCACGCGCGCGTGCCACCCCGCCCGCGGACCCCTACCTCCGCTCCGAGCAGTCCCTGCTCACCGGTCACACCCACCACCCCGCCCCCAAGGCGCGCGGCGGCGGTCCGCACGCCGGCTGGCTGCCGTACGCGCCCGAGGCCTACGCCCGCTTCCCCCTGCCGCTGCTCGCCGCACGCGAGGACACCGTCGTGGACCAGGGCGACACCGCCGCCCTGGACGCCCTCGGCAAGGCCCCGCCCGGCTACCGCCTGCTGCCCGCCCACCCCTGGCAACTGGAGCTGGCGGCACCGGCCCTGGCCCCCGCCCTCGCCGACGGCCGCCTGGTCAAGGTGGGCACGACCGGCTTCTTCGTCTGGCCGACGGCCGCGATCCGCACCGTGTACGCACCCGAGTACACGGGGGGACGGGACCTGTTCCTGAAGTTCAGCCTGGACGTGCGCATCACCAACGACATCCGCCGCCTGTGGCGCCACGACCTGATGCGGCTGCGCCGCACCGACACGGCGGTCACCGAGGCCTTCGCCTCCCTCGGGCCGCCCGCCGCCTGGCTCGGCGACCGCGGCCACCGCACCGTGGACTTCGCCTTCGAGGAGCTGGCGGTGGTCGTCCGTGACGGAGTGCGCGACCACCTCCTGCCCGGCGCGACCCCGCTCCTGGCCGCCGCGCTCGTGGAGGGCTTCCCCGGCAGCCCGCTGGCGGCAACCGCGGACCCGGCGGCCTGGTGGGAGGCGTACCTCGCCGCCGTCGTCCCGCCCGTCCTGACCGCCTTCGCCGACGACGGCGTCGTACTGGAGGCGCACCTCCAGAACACCCTGGTGGCGGTGGACGCCGCGGGCACTCCCGTACAGGCCCTCTTCCGGGACGCGGAGGGCGTCAAACTGCTGCCGGACACGCCCAGGGCGGCCGGCTGGGAGCGCCTGGTCTACTGCCTGGTCGTCAACCACCTGTACGAGATCGCCGCCGCCCTCACCGAACACCACCCCGGCCTCGACCCCTGGCCCGCCGTCCGCCGCGCCCTGGCCCGCCACGACCTCCCCGAGATCCCGGCCCTGCTCGCCGCCCCGTCCCTCCCCGCCAAGACCAACCTCCTGCTGCGCTGGACCGGCGCGGACGGCGCCGACGCCCGCTACCGGCCGCTGCCCAACCCGCTGTGCGAGGCGCCGGGGTGACGGCCCCGGCCCGCGAGGCGGCACCCGAGGCAACCCGTGTGCCCCTCGCGCGCGGAGACGTCCCGCACCCCGATGCCCCGTCGCCCCGGGCCGCGTACGCCCGGGGCCTTCCCCCACCCGGCGAGGTGCAGACCCCAAGTGGCGAGCACCGCCGGCACGACCGGGCCCGGGCCCACCCACAGTCCGGGGCGCCGGCCGATGACACCGAGACCCGCGACGACCGTTCCGATCGTTCCGAGCGGAACCCGGGCCTGAGCCTCACCGACCTCGTCTGGTGACCGGCATCCTCAACCGCGCGGTCGAGTTGACCCGTAGGTACGTCGAGGAATCCTGCTGAGGAGGAGACTTCCCCCATGACCGATACGGAACCGACCACCGAACGCGGCCGGGGTGCCGGAGTCTGGCCCTCGATCCGCACCCAGCGGGCGGCGCTGGCGGCCGACCTCGGGGAGTTGACCGACGAGCAGTGGGCAACGCCGTCGCTGTGCGCGGGCCTGACGGTGCGTGAGGTCCTGGCGCACCTCACGGCGGGCGCGAGCCTCAACACCGTCCGCTGGCTGGCCGGGGTGATCCGCTGCCGGTTCGACTTCGACAAGCAGGTGGCCGTACGGCTGGCGGAGCAGCTCGGCGCGGATCCGGCCGAAACGCTCGCGCGGTTCCGGCACATCGTCCCGAGCACGACCAAGCCGCCGCTGCCCGCCATCGCCATGCTGGGCGAGACGCTCGTCCACGGCGAGGACATACGACGTCCGCTGGGCATCCGGCACGCCCACCCGATCGACGTCGTCACGCGGGTGGCCGAGTACTACCAGGGCTCGGACATGGTGGTCGTCGCCAAGAAGCGCGTCGCGGGGCTGCGACTCGCCGCCAACGACGGCACGTTCACGACCGGCTCGGGCCCCGTGGTGTCCGGCCCCACCCTGGCCCTGGTGATGGCCATGACCGGACGCGCGGCGTACTGCGACGACCTGGAAGGCGACGGGGTGGACATCCTGCGCGGGCGCTGCGGGACGGCCTGAGCCCGGGGCACCGTGCTGCGGCTGCCCGAGATCACCCGGGCGGCGACGAAATGACGACAACTCCCGAACATTCGAACTGGGAAGGACGCGACATGAAAGTCACAGAGACCGGCGGACGGCAGGAGATCACCGCCTCCGCGGAGCGGTTCGACAACTACGTCGACAGCCCCGTCCGGCGGGCTGCCCCGGAGGTAGCGGCATGATCGACCCCACCGTCCCGGTCCGGGTGGCCCGGCCGTCGCGGGACCTCGCCGCCGCCGAACGCTTCTACGTGGACGGCCTCGGCCTGGCCGTCCTGTGGCGCACGACCGAGCGCGTGCCGGGCGAGCACGACCTGCTGATGGTCGGCCCGCCCGGTGCCGCCTGGCATTTCGAGCTGACGCACGATCCGGAGCGTCCGCTGGAGCCGACCCCGACGGTGGACGACCTGTTCGTCGTCTACCTCGGCGAGCCGGCGGACGAGTCCCTGATCGACCGCCTGGTCGCGGTCGGCGGTACCCGCGTTCCGGCCCACAACCCGTACTGGGACGAGCACGGTGTGACGATCGCCGACCCGGACGGCTACCGCCTGGTGCTGTGCTCCCGCACCTGGTCCTGAGGTGCGTCCGGGCGGGGCGAGTCAGGCGTTGGCCGTGTACGTGAGGAAGCGGGTCCAGGCCGCGGGGGAGACGGCGAGCTGCTCCCCGTCCCGCACCTTGGAGTCGCGGACGTGCACGGTGCCGGGTCAGGAGGCGACCTCGACGCAGTCGCCGCCGCCGACCTGCCGACGCGGCGCCGGTCATATGCTCACCCCATGCCCGAGGCGAAGTTGAAAGAGGTCGTGGCCACCCGCTACGTCGAACCCCTGCGTTCCGGCGGCTCCGTGCCCGCCGTCGTCGAGTCCGACGACCTCGGGACGTACGTCCTGAAGTTCACCGGCTCCGCCCAGGGCCGCAAGGCGCTGGTCGCCGAGGTGGTCGTGGGGGAGCTGGCCCGGGAGCTGGGGCTGCGGGTGCCGGAGCTGGTGCGCGCGCACTTCGACCCGGCGATCGCCGACGCCGAGCCGCACCAGGAGGTGCGGGACCTGCTGCACGCCAGCGCGGGGCTCAACCTCGGCATGGACTACCTCTCGGGCGGCGCCGACTTCACGCCCGAGCTGGCCGAGGTGTTCCCGGTGGACCCGCGGGAGGCGGGACGCGTCGTCTGGCTGGACGCGCTCACCGTGAACGTCGACCGGACCGTGCACAGCTCCAACCTGATGGTCTGGCCCACCCTCGGCACCGTGCCGCCGCGGCTGTGGCTCATCGACCACGGCGCTGCGCTCGTCTTCCACCACCGCTGGGGCGCCTCACCGCCCGAGAAGGCGTACGACTTCCGCCACCACGCCCTCGGCCACTACGCTCCCGACCTCCCGGCCGCCGACGCCGAGCTGGCGCCGAAGGTGACGCGGGAGCTGTTGCGCGAGGTGGTGGACCGGGTGCCGGAGGCCTGGCTGACCTGCGAGGGCGACCTGGACACGCCGGACGCTGTGCGCGTCGCCTACGTGGACTACCTGCACGCGCGCGTGCGGGCCTCCCATCAGTGGCTGCCCACCGGTTTCCCGAGCCGCGAGGAGCTCGCCGCCGAGAACGCCGCCCGCGCGGCGCGGACCCGACGGGGTCGGCCCGACTGGCTCAAGCGCGTCCCCGACCTGCACGGCAAGCCGCCCGCCGAGCAGGACTGGTCCGTCCACCTGGGCTGACACGCGTCCGCGCCCCCGGTGCCGTGCTGCGGCATCGGGGGCGCGGCTCACCGGGCCCGTAGGACGTCAGCCCTTGAGCTGCTCGTACGCCGGCAGCGTCAGGAAGTCGGCGTAGTCCTCGTCGAGCGACACGGTGAGCAGCAGGTCGTGGGCCTGCTGCCAGTTGCCGGCCGCGAAGGCCTCGTCGCCGATCTCGGCGCGGATGCCCGCCAGTTCCTCGGCGGCGACCTTGCGGGCCAGGTCCGCGGTGACCTGCTCGCCGTTGTCGAGGACGACCTCCGCGTTGATCCACTGCCAGATCTGCGAGCGGGAGATCTCGGCGGTGGCCGCGTCCTCCATCAGGTTGAAGATGGCGACCGCGCCGAGGCCGCGCAGCCAGGCCTCGATGTAACGGATGCCGACCTGGACGGCGTTGACCAGACCGGCGTAGGTCGGCTTGGCGTCCAGGGAGTCGATCGCGATCAGGTCGGCGGCCTTGACGTCGACGTCCTCGCGCAGGCGGTCCTTCTGGTTGGGCTTGTCGCCGAGCACCTTGTCGAAGGACTCCATGGCGATCGGGACCAGGTCGGGGTGGGCGACCCAGGAGCCGTCGAAGCCGTCGCCGGCCTCGCGGTCCTTGTCGGCGCGGACCTTCTCGAAGGCCACCTTGTTGACCTCCGCGTCGCGGCGGGACGGGATGAACGCCGCCATGCCGCCGATCGCGTGCGCGCCCCGCTTGTGGCAGGTGCGGACGAGGAGTTCGGTGTACGCCCGCATGAACGGCGCGGTCATCGTGACCGCGTTGCGGTCCGGCAGGACGAACTTGGCGCCGCCGTCACGGAAGTTCTTGACGATGGAGAACAGGTAGTCCCAGCGGCCGGCGTTCAGCCCGGAGGCGTGGTCGCGCAGTTCGTAGAGGATCTCCTCCATCTCGTACGCGGCCGTGATCGTCTCGATCAGGACGGTGGCGCGGACGGTGCCCTGCGGAATGCCGACGTAGTCCTGCGCGAAGACGAACACCTCGTTCCAGAGGCGGGCCTCCAGGTGGGACTCCGTCTTCGGGAGGTAGAAGTACGGGCCCTTGCCGAGGTCCAGCAGACGCTGCGCGTTGTGGAAGAAGTACAGGCCGAAGTCGACCAGGGCGCCGGGGACCGGGCGGCCGTCGACCTGGAGGTGGCGCTCGTCGAGGTGCCAGCCGCGCGGGCGCATGACGACCGTCGCCAGCTCGGCGTCCGGGCGCAGGGCGTACGACTTGCCGGTGCGCTCGTCGGTGAAGTCGATGGTGCGGGTGTAGGCCGAGCTCAGGTTGAGCTGGCCGAGGACCACGTTCTCCCAGGTCGGCGCGGAGGCGTCCTCGAAGTCCGCGAGCCAGACCTTCGCGCCCGAGTTGAGGGCGTTGATGGTCATCTTGCGGTCGGTGGGGCCGGTGATCTCGACGCGGCGGTCCTGCAGCGCGGCCGGAGCGGGGGCCACCTTCCAGGAGTCGTCCGCGCGGACGGCGGCGGTCTCCGGGAGGAAGTCGAGCGTGGAGGTGCGGGCGATCTCGGCGCGGCGCTCCGCTCGGCGGGCGAGGAGCTCGTCACGCCGGGGCGTGAACCGCCGGTGCAGCTCGGCCACGAAGGCGAGCGCCGCATCGGTGAGGACCTCCTCCTGCCCGGGCAGGGGCTCGGCGTCGACGATGGCCAGCGTGGACGGCGCTGGTGCGGACATGAGCTGTCACTTCCTTCAGCGGTGGCACCGGGTGCCAGAGGGTGCGTATGGGGCATTACGCACTCGCCGTGCAGCGGAGTGCTTCTGGTCAGTGGATAGTAGTTTCCTCATCGTGGAATTTCAATGGTTTGTTGATGTCGAGATTCTCCGGGTCGAGGAAAGGTGGCGCTGGGTGCCACCTCACTCACTCAAGGTGGCCCAGGTCCGCCTCGGTGTCGATGTCGTACGGCCGGGCCACGTCCCCGCACTCGACGAGGGCGATCTCCGCCTCGTGTTCCCTGAGATAGGCGCGCGCACCCCGGTCACCGGTGGCGGTCGCCGCGATCCCCGCCCAGTGCGCGGCGCCGAGCAGTACGGGATGGCCGCGCACGCCCGCGTACGCCGCCGAGACCAGCGACGTCTCGTCCCGGTACCCGGCGCCCACCCGGGCCATCGCCTCCGCGCCGATGCCGGGCTGGTCCACCAGGGCGACCAGTGCCGCCCGCGCCCCGGTTCCCGTCAGTGAGCGGAGCCCGGCCCGCAGCGACGAGCCCATGCCCTGTTCCCAGTCGGGGTTGTCCACGAGAACGCAGCCGTCCAGCGCCGCCCGCGCGCGTACGTCCTCGGCGCGCGCTCCGAGGACGACGTGCACGCGGGCGCAGCCGGCCGCGCGCAGCATGTCGGTCGCATGTTCGACGAGTAGGTGTCCACGGTGTTGCAGCAGTGCCTTGGGCCGGCCGCCGAGCCGCCGGCCGCCCCCGGCGGCCAGCAGCAGCCCCGCCACCGGGCCGCCCACCTGGTCCTCTGCCCGCACCTCGTTGTCGGTCATGCGTCCTGCATACCTGACGGCCCGCCAAACGCTCCGGCGTGCGCGGGGTTTCCGGAGAATTCCCGGAGACTGAATTTCGGTCCGCGTGGTGGCGCGCCCGGCGCGGGGTGGCGTTTACTGGCCCGCGCACAACGGGGTGCGAGGGGGAGGGTGGGGAGGGCTGTGTTGCGGAGCTTGGGGCAGAGGCACGTGACCGTCGGCGACGAGGATGTCAGGGTGGTGGCGCTGCGGACCGCCGTGTCGCGGTTGCGCCGCCAACTCGCCCTGCTGCCCGCCGACTTCCCGGACCGCGGGATCGCGGAGGACGAACTGGCCGACCTCGCCGCGATGGCGGGGCACGGCGTCCCCGAGGCGCCGCGACTGCGCCGCTCCCTGCTGCTGGTGGCCGGCGCGATCGGCTCCGTCAGCGCCCTCAAGCCGGGGCTGACGGAGGTCCGGCACGCCGTGGAGCTGTTCGGGGACCCGCCGCGGCGCTGAGCCCCGTGAAGGGAAGGGCGCCTCAGGCGGCGGGGGTGCCGTTCGAGCCGTTCGGTGAACCGTTCGAGGCCAGCAGGGCCTCCGACAGCTCCGCCGCCACCTGCTGGAGCAGGGGCACGATCCGGTCGGTCGCGGCCTCGGTGACCCGGCCCGCCGGGCCGGAGATCGAGATGGCCGCGGCGGTGGGGGAGTCCGGCACGGAGACGGCCAGGCAGCGCACGCCGATCTCCTGCTCGTTGTCGTCGATCGCGTAGCCCTGGCGCCGCACGTCCTCCAACGCCGCGATGAAGCCGTCCGGCGTGGTGATCGTCTTGTCGGTCGCGGCCGGCATGCCGGTGCGGCCCAGCAGGGCCCGCACCTCGTCCGCCGGGAAGTCCGCGAGCAGCGCCTTGCCGACGCCCGTGGAGTGCGGCAGCACGCGCCGGCCCACCTCGGTGAACATGCGCATCGAGTGCTTGGACGGCACCTGGGCGACGTACACGATCTCGTCGCCGTCGAGCAGGGCCATGTTCGCCGTCTCGCCGGTCTCCTCGACCAGGCGGGCCAGGTGCGGGCGGGCCCAGGTGCCGAGCAGCCGGGAGGCGGACTCGCCGAGGCGGATCAGGCGGGGGCCGAGCGCGTATCGGCGGTTGGGCTGCTGACGTACGTAACCGCAGGCCACGAGGGTGCGCATCAGGCGGTGGATGGTCGGCAGCGGCAGCCCGCTGCTCGCCGAGAGCTCGCTCAGGCCGACCTCGCCCCCCGCATCCGCCATCCGTTCGAGCAGGTCGAAGGCGCGCTCCAGGGACTGGACGCCACCGGTGGCGGACCTGGCGGAGTCGGTGGTGCTGGCGCTGGACGTCGGCACGGCACGTTCCTTTCGGGGCTGGCGGGAGGAAAGAAGCGTACCCGGCACCCGGTTGACTACCGGCTTGTACGTAGCTACGTTCTGCTTGCTGGAATTCTAATTCCGCTTTGTGGAAACGTCCAGAGCGGGGTCATTGGGCATGCCATCACAAAGGGTGCCTCTTGACGGCCTCGAAGTGGGAGTGAAGACTCCTTCAACAGAACGTTGAAATTCGACGGCAGAGGCAGACAAGCACAGGCAGAGAAGGGGATCCGGGTGTCCGAAGCTGAACTGGTGCTGCGCTCGACGCGCGTCATCACTCCCGAGGGGACCCGCGCCGCGTCCGTCGCGGTCACCGGGGAGAAGATCACGGCCGTGCTGCCGTACGACGCCCCCGTCCCGGCGGGCGCCAGGCTGGAGGACGTCGGCGACCACGTCGTCCTGCCCGGCCTGGTCGACACCCACGTGCACGTGAACGACCCGGGCCGCACCGAGTGGGAGGGCTTCTGGACCGCCACCCGCGCCGCGGCGGCCGGCGGCATCACCACCCTCGTCGACATGCCGCTCAACTCCATCCCGCCGACCACCACGGTCGACAACCTGCGCACCAAGCGCGAGGTCGCCGCCGACAAGGCCCACATCGACGTCGGCTTCTGGGGCGGCGCCCTGCCGGACAACGTCAAGGACCTGCGTCCGCTGCACGAGGCCGGGGTCTTCGGCTTCAAGGCCTTCCTGTCGCCGTCGGGCGTGGACGAGTTCCCGCACCTCGACCAGGAGCAGCTCGCCCGGTCCCTGGCGGAGATCGCCGCCTTCGACGGCCTGCTGATCGTGCACGCCGAGGACCCGCACCACCTGGCCGCCGCCCCGCAGCAGGGCGGCCCCAAGTACACCCACTTCCTCGCCAGCCGCCCGCGCGACGCCGAGGACACCGCGATCGCCACCCTGCTCGCGCAGGCCAAGCGGTTCAACGCGCGCGTGCACGTCCTCCACCTGTCCTCCAGCGACGCCCTGCCGCTGATCGCCGAGGCCCGTGCCGACGGCGTGAAGGTGACGGTCGAGACCTGCCCGCACTACCTCACCCTCACCGCCGAGGAAGTGCCGGACGGCGCCAGCGAGTTCAAGTGCTGCCCGCCCATCCGCGAGGCCGCCAACCAGGACCTGCTCTGGCAGGCGCTCGTCGACGGCACCATCGACTGCGTCGTCACCGACCACTCGCCGTCCACGGCCGACCTCAAGACCGACGACTTCGCCACCGCCTGGGGCGGCATCGCCGGCCTCCAGCTCAGCCTGCCGGCCATGTGGACCGCGGCCCGTGAGCGCGGCCACGGCCTGGAGGACATCGTCCGCTGGATGTCGACGCGGACGGCCGCCCTGGTGGGGCTCGACGCCCGCAAGGGTGCCATCGCGCCGGGCCACGACGCGGACTTCGCCGTCCTCGCCCCCGACGAGACCTTCACCGTCGACCCGGCCGCCCTCCAGCACCGCAACCGCGTCACCGCGTACGCGGGCAAGACCCTGTACGGCGTCGTGAAGTCCACCTGGCTGCGCGGCACGCGCGTCCTGGCGGACGGCGCGTTCACCGACCCGAAGGGACACCTGCTCGACCGGGCCTGACGTGCCCGGCCATCCCCTGAACCAAGTACCTCCGGAACAGCCCCGAAAGGAACACCTGATCACCGTGACGGCCCAGCAGAACACCTCGTTGGCCAGCTTCACCGGCGACGCCCAGCCCTACGGAGGCGGCGACCCGTACGCGGACTACCGCACCGCCGACCTTCCCTTCACCCAGTACGCCAACCTTGCCGACCGGCAGCTCGGCGCGGGTGTCGTCGCCGCCAACGACGAGTTCTTCGCCCAGCGCGAGAACCTGCTGGTGCCCGAGCCCGCCGAGTTCGACCCCGAGCACTTCGGGCACAAGGGCAAGGTCATGGACGGCTGGGAGACCCGCCGGCGCCGCGGTGTCTCCGCCGAGCACCCCTGGCCCACCGAGGAGGACCACGACTGGGCGCTGATCCGCCTCGGCGCCCCCGGCGTGATCCGCGGCATCGTCGTCGACACCGCCCACTTCCGCGGCAACTACCCGCAGGCCGTCTCCGTCGAGGGCGCCTCGGTCGCCGGCTCCCCCTCCCCGGAGGAACTGCTCGCCGACGACGTGAAGTGGACGACCCTCGTCCCGCGCACCCCGGTCGGCGGCCACGCCGCCAACGGCTTCGCCGTCTCCACCGAGCAGCGCTTCACCCACCTGCGCCTCAAGCAGCACCCCGACGGCGGCATCGCCCGCCTGCGCGTGTACGGCGAGGTCGTGCCCGACCCGGCGTGGCTCGCCGCCCTCGGCACCTTCGACGTCGTCGCCCTGGAGAACGGCGGCCGGGTCGAGGACGCCTCCAACCTCTTCTACTCGCCGGCCACCAACACCATCCAGCCGGGCCGCTCCCGCAAGATGGACGACGGCTGGGAGACCCGCCGTCGCCGCGACCGGGGCAACGACTGGATCCAGTACCGCCTGGTGGACCGCTCCCAGATCCGCGCGATCGAGATCGACACGGCGTACCTGAAGGGCAACAGCGCCGGCTGGGCGTCGGTGTCGGTGAAGGACGGCGAGGACGGCGAGTGGCGCGAGGTGCTCCCGCGCACCCGGATGCAGCCCGACACCAACCACCGCTTCGTCCTGCCGGAGGCGGCCGTCGGCACGCACGCGCGCGTGGACATCTTCCCCGACGGCGGCATCTCCCGCCTGCGCCTGTTCGGCACCCTGACGCAGGACGGCGCGGCCCACCTCGCCGCCCGCCACCAGGAACTGGGCGGCTGACCCGCCGCCACGAAGACCCGCGGGGCGCACCGGCAGGACAGCACCGGTGCGCCCCGCGCGTACGTTCCGGGGCGGCTGTCGCCCGTCCCCGGGCATCCGTCGTGCGGGTCCTGGGGCGGTTACGCCGCGTGGCCGCCGTCCACCGCGTACTCCGCGCCCGTGACGTACGAGGCGGTCGCCAGGTACGCGACCGTCGAGGCCACCTCGTCCGCCGTGCCGAAGCGGCCCAGCGCCGTCATGGCCGCCTGCCCCTGCGCGTACGGGCCGTCCGCCGGGTTCATGTCGGTGTCGATCGGCCCCGGGTGCACGATGTTCGCCGTGATCCCGCGCGGGCCCAGCTCCCTCGCCAGGGCCTTGGTCAGACCGATCAGCGCCGACTTGCTCATCGCGTAGAGCGTGCCGCCGGGCCCCGGCACCCGCTGGGACATGCAGGTGCCGACGGTGATGATCCGCCCGCCCTCGCCCATGCGGGCCGCGGCCGCCTGCGAGGCCAGGAAGACGCCGCGGACGTTCACGGCCAGCAGCCGGTCGACGTCGGCGAGGGCCAGGCTCTCCAGCGGGCCGAGCAGGCCGAGCCCCACGTTGTTGACCAGTACGTCGAGGCCGCCGCCGAGTGCCGTGGCGGCCCGCTCGACCGCCCCCGCCGCTTCCTCGGCATCGGCGGAGTCGGCCCGCAGGGCCACCGCACGGCGCCCCAGCGCCTCGACGGCCCGTACGACGTCCTCCGCCGCGTCCTTGCCGTTCACGTAGGTGAGGGCCACGTCCGCGCCCTCCCGTGCGAGCCGAAGGGCGGTCGCCGCGCCGATGCCCCGGCTGCCACCGGTCACCAGGGCGGTACGACCGGCCAGGGGAGACGGGGCGGGGGCCAGTGGGTTGGTGTGCGTGTTCGTGTTCATGGGTCCATCCCAGCCGGGCCGCCGCGCCCGTGCTGGCGGCGAACGGACGTCGACCTGACCGGCGGCCGGGCGCCCACCAAGCACCAGGTCGATGTCGTGAACACGCGGAAAACACATATGACGTCCCGGGAAACTCCACGCCCTTGTCATTGACATGCCAGTGTCTACGCGCGTCATCATGAGTCATGCGATTCCCCCCACGCGCCGCTCGGCTCGGCGCAGCAGCCGCAGTCCTGTCCGCCCTCCTCGTGGGCGGAACCGTCTCCGCGACCACGGCCGGCGCCGCCCCCGCGGCGGTCGGCGAGATCTGCTACAGCGCCCTCCCGTCCCAGGCCCACGACACGCTCGACCTGATCGAGCAGGGCGGCCCCTTCCCCTTCGAACAGGACGGGACCGTCTTCCAGAACCGGGAGGGCATCCTCCCCGACCGGTCCTCCGGGTACTACCACGAGTACACGGTGATCACCCCGGGCTCGGACACGCGCGGAGCCCGCCGGATCGTCACCGGCGAGGAGTACCAGGAGGACTACTACACGGCCGACCACTACGCGTCGTTCGACCTCGTCGACCACGGCTGCTGAGGCGGCCCGTTCACGCGGACCCGCGGCTCTCGGCGGCGGCGAACAGCGCGCCGCCGAGGGCCAGCAGGGCCACGCTCGCGTAGACCTCGTAGCCGTCGAGGAAACCGATCCGCCGCACCAGACCCACGTTCCAGTCGGTGAACTCGTGCACCAGGCCCATCACGCCCTGAAGCACGGTGACGAAGCCCAGGAACTCCAGCAGTTTCTTCATGATCCCGACTCTCGCCCCGCGGTCCCCCCACACACATCGGCCGCGGGGCGAGCCCCGTCCGGCGAAAGGCGGCGTCGCACGGGCCCCGGCGCGCCGAAAGTCGCCGGTCGCGCGACTTTGGTCGACGCCCGCGCCCGACCGGCCGCCCCGGCCACCGATCCCGCATAGATTCGTCGACTGTGAACAGTGACAAGCAGGCCACGGTGCCCCCGGCGTTCACCAAGCGGCGCTGGGTACTGCCGGCGGCGCTGGTCGAGGACCTGTACCCGCAGCCCCGGCGGCCCGGCGGCCGGCCCCGGCGCACCGCACGCGACTGGGCCGTCGACTTCGCCTGCTTC
Organism: Streptomyces sp. KPB2; assembly: GCF_003950055.1. Classification (NCBI taxonomy): domain Bacteria; kingdom Bacillati; phylum Actinomycetota; class Actinomycetes; order Kitasatosporales; family Streptomycetaceae; genus Streptomyces; species Streptomyces sp. KPB2. The sequence goes on along the minus strand of NZ_CP034353.1, from coordinate 1,565,491 downwards.
CTGCTCGCGGTCGGTATCGGCCTGATGTCCGCCGACGTGCTGGACCAGGAGCCGGACCTCTCACCGGCGATGGCCGTCGCGGACCAGGTGACGGGGGCCCTGGCCTGCGCCGCCGTCTGGCTCCGGCGCCGGTGGCCGGTCGGGCTGGCCGTCGCGATGCTGCCCGTCTCCCTGGTCTCCGCCACCGCGGGCGGCGCCGTCCTCGTCTCCCTGTTCACGCTCGCCGTGCACCGGCCCTTCCGGTACGTGGCCTGGATCGGCGGCGCGAGCCTCGCCGTGACGCCCCTGTACTACTGGATGCGCCCGGAACCGGGGCTGCCCTTCCTCGCCTCCCTCGTCATCGCCCTGCTGCTCGGCGTCACGGTGCTCGGCTGGGGCCTGCTCGTCCGCTCCAAGCGCCAGCTCCTGCTCAGCCTGCGCGACCGCGCCCGGCACGCCGAGGCCGAGGCACGGCTGCGGGCCGAACAGGCGCAGCGGCTGGCCAGGGAGGCCATCGCCCGCGAGATGCACGACGTCCTGGCCCACCGGCTGACACTGCTCAGCGTGCACGCCGGCGCCCTGGAGTTCCGGCCCGACGCGCCCCGGGAGGAGGTCGCGCGGGCGGCGGGCGTCATCCGGGAGAGCGCGCACGAGGCCCTCCAGGACCTGCGGCAGATCATCGGCGTCCTGCGGGCGGCGGACGCCGACGACGCGGGCCGCCCCCAGCCGACGCTGGCCGCGCTCGCCGCGCTGGTCGCCGAGTCCCGCGAGGCCGGCATGAAGGTCACCCTCGCGGACCGCGTCCCCGACCCCGCGGGGGTCCCCGCCTCCGTCGGCCGCACCGCGTACCGCATCGCCCAGGAGGCGCTGACCAACGCCCGCAAGCACGCCCCCGGCACCGAGGTCACCGTCTCGGTCACCGGAGCGCCGGGCGACGGTCTAGCCCTGTCGGTGCGCAACGCCCCGCCGCGCGGCGAGGTGCCCCACGTGCCCGGCTCCGGACAGGGCCTGATCGGGCTGACCGAGCGGGCCACCCTCGCCGGCGGCACCCTGGAGCACGGGCCGACGCCCGGGGGAGGCTTCGAAGTCCGGGCCCGGCTGCCGTGGGACTGAGACGTCCGCAAGACGTCGGCGAGACCCCGGCACTGGGCCGGGGCGACCGTGATTACGTATGCGGCATGACTGCGATCAGACTGCTCCTCGTCGACGACGACCCGCTCGTGCGGGCCGGGCTGGCCCTCATGCTGGGCGGCGCCGAGGACGTGGAGATCGTCGGCGAGGCCGCCGACGGCCACGAGGTCGGGGCACTCGTCGACCGCACCCGCCCCGACGTCGTGCTCATGGACATCCGGATGCCGGTGGTCGACGGTCTCACGGCGACCGAGCGGCTGCGCGCCCGCGCGGACGCGCCCCACGTCGTCGTGCTCACCACCTTCCACGCGGACGAACAGGTGCTGCGCGCCCTGCGGGCCGGCGCCGCCGGGTTCGTCCTCAAGGACACCCCGCCCGCGGAGATCCTCGACGCGGTGCGCAGGGTCGCGGCCGGAGACCCCGTCCTGTCGCCCGCCGTCACCCGGCGGCTGATGGAGCAGGCGGCCGGCACCGCCCCCGACACGCGCCGTGCCCGGCACGCACGCGCGCGTGCACGCCTGGACGCGCTCAACGACCGCGAGCGCGAGGTCGCCGTGGCCGTCGGCCGCGGCATGGCCAACGCCGACATCGCGACCCACCTCTTCATGAGCGTCGCCACGGTCAAGGCCCACGTCTCCCGGGTCCTGGCCAAGCTCGACCTCGACAACCGGGTGCAGATCGCCCTGCTGACGTACGAGGCGGGCCTCCTGGACGACTTCCTGGACGACACCCCTTAGGACGTGAGCGCCTCGGGGATCTCCGCCAGCCGTACGGGTCTGCGCTCGCGGCGGGAGACGTCGCAGGCCTCCGCGATCCGCAGGGCCTGCAGCGCCTCGCGCCCGTCGCAGGGGTTGGCCCGCTCACCCCGCACCACCTGCACGAAGGTGGTCAGCTCGGCCTCGTAGGCGGGGCCGAACCGCTCCACGAAGCCCGTCCACGGCTTGTCCGCGGCCGGCGGCCCGGTCGGCTCGGTGGACGCGATCGGCGTACGGTCGTCCAGACCCACGACGATCTGGTCCAGTTCCCCGGCCAGCTCCATGCGGACGTCGTAGCCCGCACCGTTCAGCCGCGTCGCCGTCGCCGTGGCCAGCGTCCCGTCGTCCAGAGTGAGCAGCGCGGCGCCGGTGTCCACGTCGTCCGCCGAGCGGAACATCGGCGGACCGGCGTCGGACCCGGCGGCGTACACGTCGGCGACCTCCCGCCCGGTCACCCAGCGCAGCACGTCGAAGTCGTGGATGAGCGTGTCCCGGTAGAGCCCGCCGGACTGCGGCAGGTACTCGGCGGGCGGCGGCGCCTGGTCGCTGGTCACCGCCCGCACGGTGTGCAGCCGGCCGAGCCGGCCCGAGCGCACCGCCTCCCGGGCCCCCGCGTAACCGGTGTCGAAGCGGCGCTGGAAGCCCATCTGGAGGATCGTCCCGGCGGCCTCCACCTCCGCGATCGCCTGTAACGTCCCCGGCAGGTCCAGCGCGATGGGCTTCTCGCAGAACACCGGGAGACCCGAACGGGCCGCCCGGCCGATCAGTTCCGCGTGGGCCGGCGTCGCCGTGGTGATCACCACCGCGTCCACGCCCCACTGGAAGATCTCGTCCACTCCCGGTGCCGCCGTCTCGCCCAGCCGGTGGGCCAGCTCCTGGGCCCGCGCGATGGCGGCGTCCGTGAGGATCAGGGACCCGACGTCGCGGTGGCGGCTGAGCGTGTTGGCGTGAACGGTGCCGATACGGCCCGTACCGATGACCCCGATGCGCATGGAATCAAAGTGGGCTCACAGCCCGCACCCTGTCAATGCGTATGTCAGGACAATCGGACCGCACAACTTCCCGTCACCTGCGCACAGAGCTACGCTCGGCCCGTGCCGAAACCAGAAGTGGACCCCACCGTGGCGCTGGACCTCAGCGTGGATCGCAGCAGCCCCGTGCCGCTGTACTTCCAGCTGTCGCAGCAGCTGGAGGCGTCGATCGAGCACGGTGCGCTGACCCCCGGCAGTCTGCTCGGCAACGAGATCGAGCTGGCCGCCCGGCTCGGTCTGTCCCGGCCCACCGTCCGCCAGGCCATCCAGTCGCTCGTCGACAAGGGCCTGCTCGTGCGCCGCCGGGGAGTCGGCACCCAGGTCGTGCACAGCAAGGTCCGGCGCCCGCTGGAGCTCAGCAGCCTCTTCGACGACCTGGAGGCGGCGGGACAGCGTCCGGCCACGAAGGTCCTGGTCAACACCGTCGTCCCCGCGACCGCAGAGGTCGCCGCCGCGCTCGGCGTGGCCGAGGAGAGCGACGTGCACCGCGTCGAACGGCTCCGGCTGACGCACGGGGAGCCGATGGCGTACATGTGCAACTACCTGCCGCCCGGCCTCCTCGACCTGGACACCGGGCAGCTGGAGGCCACCGGCCTCTACCGGCTGATGCGCGCCGCCGGGATCACCCTGCACAGCGCCCGGCAGACCATCGGCGCCCGCGCCGCCACCGACGGCGAGGCCGAGCGGCTCGGCGAGGACGCGGGCGCGCCGCTGCTCACCATGGAGCGCACGACGTTCGACGACACGGGACGGGCGGTCGAGTTCGGCACCCACACCTACCGGCCGTCCCGCTACTCCTTCGAGTTCCAGCTGCTCGTGCGGTCCTGAGCGGCCACCTTCGCGGACGGCTCCCGTCGTGCGGGTTCGTCGCAATGTCCGGACAATGTGACCGCCGGCCGATCCCCGGAGGCACGTGCTCCGCTTGTGTGTCGGACAATGGGGCGTTTGGGGTTTCCAGAACCCGGGCGGCCGGGGCCTGGAAGGCCTCGCACGCACAGCACGGCACAGCAAGAAGGGCACGGCCTCGTGGCACGGTTTCGGACATGGGTGGGCATCGCGCTGGCCGGGGCACTGACGGTGTCCCTGGCCGGCTGCAGCAGCACCGGCGGCAAGCGCGCCGAGGACGCCCGCAAGGCCGCGTCGGCCGAGGGCAGGGCGGCGGTGAACACCCCCCGCTGGACCTTCGCGATGATCACCCACTCGGGCGACGGCGACACCTTCTGGGACATCGTCCAGAGCGGCGCCGAGCAGGCCGCGGTCAAGGACAACATCAACTTCCTGTACTCCCACGACGACGAGGCGCAGCAGCAGGCCCAGCTCGTGAACGCGGCCATCGACAAGAAGGTCGACGGCATCGTCGTCACCCTCGCCAAGCCCGACGCGATGAAGTCCGCCCTCGCCCGCGCGCACAAGGCGGGCATCCCCGTGATCACGGTGAACTCCGGCTCCGAGGAGTCCAAGGAGTTCGGCGCCCTCACCCACGTCGGCCAGGACGAGACCATCGCCGGCGAGGCCGTGGGCGAGGAGCTGAACGAGCGGGGCCGCAAGCAGGCGATCTGCGTGCTCCACGAGCAGGGCAACGTCGGCCACGAGCAGCGCTGCGACGGCGTCGAGAAGACCTTCGACGGCAAGGTCCAGCGGCTCTACGTCAACGGCACAAGCATGCCCGACGTGCAGTCCGCCATCGAGGCCAAGCTCCAGACCGACAAGTCCGTCGACGCCGTGGTCACCCTCGGCGCCCCGTACGCCGACACCGCCGTCAAGGCCAAGCAGGGCGCCGGCAGCAAGGCCGAGATCGACACCTTCGACCTCAACGCCAAGGTGGCCGCCGGACTCGAGGACGGCACCCTCGGCTTCGCCGTCGACCAGCAGCCCTACCTCCAGGGCTACGAGGCCGTCGACCTGCTGTGGCTGTACAAGTACAACGCCGACGTCCTCGGCGGCGGCCGGCCGGTGCTCACCGGGCCGCAGATCATCACCAAGGACGACGCCGCCGCCCTGGCCGACTACACGAAGCGGGGCACGCGATGAACGCCACACAGGTGAAGGAGGCCGACGAACGGCTCCTGCACACATCGGCGCTGCGCAAGCTCATGGGCCGCCCCGAGCTGGGCTCCGTCGTCGGCGCGATCGCCGTCTTCGTCTTCTTCGCGTTCTTCGCCGACAGCTTCCTGCACGCCGCCAGCCTCAGCACGGTGCTCTACGCCGCCTCCACGATCGGCATCATGGCCGTCCCGGTGGCCCTGCTGATGATCGGCGGCGAGTTCGACCTGTCCGCGGGCGTCATGGTCACCTCCTCGGCGCTGGTGTCGTCGATGTTCAGCTACCAGATGACCGCCAACGTCTGGGTCGGCGTCGGCGTGTCGCTGCTGGTCACCCTGGCGATCGGCGCCTTCAACGGCTTCATGCTCACCCGCACCAGACTCCCCAGCTTCATCATCACGCTCGGCACGTTCCTCATGCTGACCGGCCTGAACCTGGGCTTCACCAAGCTCATCGACGGCACCGTCTCCACCAAGTCGATCGCCGACATGGAGGGCTTCCCCTCCGCGCGCGACGTCTTCGCCTCCACGATCACGATCGGCGGCGTCGGCTTCAAGGTGACCATCCTGTGGTGGCTCGCCCTGGTCGCCGTCGCCAGCTGGATCCTGCTGCGCACCCGCGCGGGCAACTGGATCTTCGCGGTCGGCGGCAACAAGGACGCCGCCCGCGCGGTGGGCGTCCCGGTCACGAAGACCAAGATCGGCCTCTACATGGGCGTCGGCCTCGGCGCCTGGATCTCCGGCCAGCACCTGCTCTTCTCCTACGACGTCGTCCAGTCCGGCGAGGGCGTCGGCAACGAGCTGATCTACATCATCGCGGCCGTCATCGGCGGCTGCCTCATCACCGGCGGCTACGGCAGCGCCGTCGGCTCGGCGGTCGGCGCGTTCATCTTCGGCATGACCAGCAAGGGCATCGTCTTCGCCGAGTGGAACCCCGACTGGTTCAAGTTCTTCCTCGGAGCGATGCTGCTCCTCGCGACCCTGCTCAACGCCTGGGTCCGCAAGCGCGCGGAGGCCACCAAGTGACGCAGACCGAAAGCCGTACGGCGCTCGTCGAGCTGTCCGGCGTCAGCAAGAACTACGGCAACGTCCGCGCCCTCGAAGGCGTGTCCCTGGAGGTCCACGCCGGGGAGATCACCTGCGTCCTGGGCGACAACGGCGCGGGCAAGTCCACCCTCATCAAGATCATCGCCGGGTTGCACCAGCACGACGGCGGCACGCTGAGCCTGGACGGCGAGGAGACCCGCCTCGCCTCCCCGCGCGAAGCCCTGGACCGCGGCATCGCCACCGTCTACCAGGACCTCGCCGTCGTCCCGCTCATGCCGGTCTGGCGCAACTTCTTCCTCGGCTCCGAGCCGCGCAAGGGCGTCGCCCCGTTCAAGCGCATGGACGTCGACCACATGCGCCGCACCACCCACGCCGAACTGCTGCGCATGGGCATCGACCTCCGCGACGTCGACCAGCCCATCGGCACCCTCTCCGGCGGCGAACGCCAGTGCGTGGCCATCGCCCGCGCGGTGTACTTCGGCGCGAAGGTCCTCGTCCTGGACGAGCCGACGGCGGCGCTCGGCGTCAAGCAGTCCGGCGTCGTCCTGAAGTACGTGGCGGCGGCCCGTGACCAGGGCCTCGGTGTCGTCCTCATCACCCACAACCCGCACCACGCGTACCTGGTGGGCGACCGCTTCGTCCTCCTGAAGCGCGGCACGATGGTCGGCAACCACGAGCGGGACGCCATCACACTGGACGAGCTGACGCGCCAGATGGCGGGCGGAAACGAGCTGGACGATCTACGCCATGAGCTGCAACGGAACCAGGGGCGCGGGGAACGGCGCGAGTAACCACGACGCACCCGCACCCGGCAACGAACCGATCACGCCACCCCCTGTCCCATTCGGCACCCGGCACACCCGTGCGGCACAATCGCACCCGATGAGCACCTACCGCGACTTCACCGCCCCCATCGGATCCCGCCGCGCCCCGGTCCTGCGCACCGTGGGCACGAGGGAACGCCGCTCGCACCTCACGGCACCCCGCGTGCCCACGGTCGGCATCGACATCGGCGGCACGAAGGTCATGGCGGGCGTCGTCGACGCCGACGGCAACATCCTGGAGAAGCTCCGCACGGAGACCCCGGACAAGTCCAAGAGCCCGAAGGTCGTCGAGGACACGATCGTCGAGCTGGTCCTGGACCTCTCCGACCGGCACGACGTGCACGCCGTGGGCATCGGCGCGGCCGGCTGGGTCGACGCCGACCGCAACCGCGTCCTGTTCGCCCCCCACCTGTCCTGGCGCAACGAACCGCTGCGCGACCGCCTCGCCGGCCGCCTGGCCGTCCCCGTCCTGGTGGACAACGACGCCAACTCCGCCGCCTGGGCCGAGTGGCGCTTCGGCGCCGGCCGCGGCGAGGACCACCTGGTCATGATCACGCTCGGCACCGGCATCGGCGGCGCGATCCTGGAGGACGGCCAGGTCAAGCGCGGCAAGTACGGCGTCGCCGGCGAGTTCGGGCACATGCAGGTCGTCCCCGGCGGCCACCGCTGCCCGTGCGGCAACCGCGGCTGCTGGGAGCAGTACAGCTCGGGGAACGCCCTGGTGAGGGAGGCCCGCGAGCTGGCCGCCGCCGACTCGCCGGTGGCGTACGGGATCATCGAGCACGTCAAGGGCAGCATCGGCGACATCACCGGCCCGATGATCACCGAGCTGGCCCGCGAGGGCGACGCGATGTGCGTCGAGCTGCTCCAGGACATCGGGCAGTGGCTCGGCGTCGGCATCGCCAACCTCGCCGCGGCCCTCGACCCGTCCTGCTTCGTGATCGGCGGCGGGGTCAGCGCCGCCGACGACCTGCTGATCGGCCCCGCGCGCGACGCCTTCAAGCGTCAGCTCACCGGTCGCGGCTACCGCCCCGAGGCCCGCATCGTCCGCGCCCAGCTCGGCCCCGAGGCCGGCATGGTGGGCGCCGCCGACCTGGCCCGGCTGGTCGCCCGCAGGTTCCGCCGGGCCAAGCGGCGCCGGGTGGAGCGGTACGAGCGCTACGAACGGTACGCCGAGGCCCGCCGCTCGTCCCGGGAGTCGCTGTGACGGAGACCCTGCCGCAGCAGGCGGCGTCCCCGAGGGAGCCCGGACCGCCGCCCGAGGACCGCCGGCACATGATCCGCCGCCGTGCGCTCACGCTGCTCATCATCGTGCTGCTCATCGGCGTCCCGGCCGGCTACCTCGCGATCTCCGCCGGCCAGAGCCGGGACAGCGGCCGGGACAAGGAGGCGAAGTACGCGGCGACCGGCATGACCGACGGCTGGCCGTCCAAGCTGCAGCGCCGCATCTACGAGGTGCCCGTCCCGGTCCCGTCCGACGAGGTCGCCTACTACGAGACGAACAACTGGAAGACCAGCCGGCTCTACGTCCAGTTCGAGACCACGAACGCGGGTCTCGACGTCTTCCTCGCGGGGCTGGGCGTCGACCGGGACGCGCTGAAGAAGGACAGGATCGCGATCAGCGACCGCGCCCAGCGGGTCACCGGCTGGGAGTTCGGCGGGTCCGGTTCCTGGTGGGGCGTCGTCAACGAGCAGGAGAACCCGGCGCCGACCCAGGACGTCGTCGTGAACATGGAAAACCCGGACTACCCCATGGTCTACGTCGTCTCGCACACCGTTCCGTAGGGTCCCCGGGCCCGGCGGCGGCCGCCGGAGCCGATTGTCAGACCCCGCCCGTAGAGTCGAAGACATCTGATCGGGCCGACGGGCGGGAGGTGACAGGACGTATGGGCGACACGGCCGTGACGGACACGACGGCTCCCGGACGAGCGGGGGAGCGGACGGCGGAGCCGGGGGAGGCGATGCGGCACGCGGCGGCGTCCGTCCCCGCCCGGCTCGCGGCCGTCTTCCTGCCCGCACCCCTCCCGCGCGAGGGCCGGATCGCCTTCTGGGACCCCGACGGCGGCCCCGTCACCGGCCCGGTCCCCGCCTACGACGCCGACGGCGGCGTCGCCCCGGGGCCCGGGGCAGGTGCCGCCGGGGCGCGTCCCGGGAGCGGTCCGGCCGGGGACACGGAGGCGGGGCACGGCGCGGAGGCCGCGGCGGTCACCGGCGACGGAGCGCGGCCGGGCGGCCGGGTCGCGGAGCTGACCGTCGTACGGCCGCACGGCGCCGGGGTGCGCCGCCGGACCACCCCCGCGGTGTCCCTGCCGCTCGCCGAGGCGCTGCCCCTCCTGGTGCGCGCCCGGCACGACCCGGCCGCCCACCCCGCCACCGCCTGCTGGGGCGCGGCGGCCCTGCACGCCCTGCGGCTCACCGCGCGCGGACGGCTGCTGCCCGGCCTGACCGCGACCGGGCACGACGCCTGGCGGGCCGGCCCGCTCGACCCCGATGACATCGCGCACCTGCGGGCCGTGGCCGCCGCCCTGCCCCCCGAGGGCCACGCGGTCCCCCTCGACGGCCCGGGACCCATCCGGCTCCCGGAGCCGGAAGCGCTGACCCGCGCCTTCCTCGACGCGGTCGCCGACATCCTCCCGCGCACGCCGGCCGCGTCCCACGCCTCCGGCCGTCCGTTCGCCGCCCGCGCGGCCCAGCACCTGCCCGACGCCCACGACTGGGCCGCCGAGGTCGCCGCGGGCATGGACGCGGGCGTGCGGATCTCGCTCCGCCTCGACCTGTCGGCGTACGACCTGTTCGACCGCGACGCGGACGGGGGCGCGGGCACGGAAGGCGGCGGCAGCGTCGGCGTGCGCAACGCGGGCGCGGCGATCGTCCAGGTGCACAGCCTCGCCGACCCCACGCTCGTCGCCGACGCCGCGGACCTGTGGGCGGGGGCGGCCGACGCGTCGTTCGGCGCCCGCGCGCGCGTGGACGCCGCCCTCGCGGTGCGCCGCGCGGCGCGGGTCTGGCCGCCGCTGGACCGGCTCACCGAACAGGACGTCCCCGACGTCCTCGCCCTGTCCGAGGAGGAGGTCACCGACCTGCTGGGCGTGGCGGCCGGCCGGCTCGCCGCCGCGGGCGTCGCCGTGCACTGGCCCCGCGACTTGGCCCAGGACCTCACCGCGACCGCCGTGGTCCGGACCGCGCCCGGTTCGGCGACGGACGGCACGGGCTTCTTCGAGAGCGAGGACCTGCTCCAGTTCCGCTGGCAGCTCGCGATCGGCGGCGATCCGCTCACCGAGGCCGAGATGGACACCCTGGCGGAGGCACACCGCCCGGTCGTCCGGCTCCGCGACCGGTGGGTGCTGGTCGACCCCTCGCTCGTCCGCCGCGCCCGTAAACGCGACCTGGGCCTGCTCGACCCCGTCGACGCCCTCTCCGTCGCCCTCACCGGCAGCGCCGAGGCCGACGGCGAAACGGTCGACGTGGTGCCCGTCGGCGCCCTGGCCGCCCTGCGCGACCGGCTCACCGCCGGTGTGCGCCCCGCCGCACCCCCTCCCGGCCTGCACGCCACCCTCCGCGACTACCAACTGCGCGGTCTGGGCTGGCTCGACCTCATGACCTCGCTCGGCCTCGGCGGCTGCCTCGCCGACGACATGGGCCTCGGCAAGACCGTCACCGTCATCGCCCTGCATCTGAAGCGGGCCCGCACCGAACCGACCCTCGTCGTCTGCCCGGCCTCCCTCCTGGGCAACTGGCAGCGGGAGATCGAGCGCTTCGCCCCCGGCGTCCCCGTCCGCCGCTTCCACGGCCCCGACCGCACCCTCGACGACCTGACCGGCGGCTTCGTCCTCACCACCTACGGCACGATGCGATCCGCCGCCACGACCCTCGCCGAGCACCCCTGGGGCATGGTCGTCGCGGACGAGGCCCAGCACGTGAAGAACCCGTACTCGGCGACGGCGAAGGCCCTGCGCACGATTCCGTCCCCGGCGCGGGTGGCGCTGACCGGCACGCCTGTGGAGAACAACCTCTCCGAGCTGTGGGCGCTGCTCGACTGGACCACCCCCGGACTGCTCGGCCCCCTGAAGTCCTTCCGCGCCCGGCACGCGCGCGCGGTGGAGAACGGCGAGGACGACCAGGCGGTGGAGCGCCTCGCCCGCCTCATCCGCCCCTTCCTGCTGCGCCGCAGGAAGTCCGACCCGGGCATCGTCCCCGAGCTGCCGCCGAAGACCGAGACGGACCACCCCGTCCCGCTCACCCGCGAGCAGGCCGCGCTCTACGAGGCGGTGGTGCGCGAGTCGATGCTCGCCATCGAGGAGGCCGAGGGCATGGGCCGCCGCGGCCTCGTCCTCAAGCTGCTGACCTCGCTGAAGCAGATCTGCGACCACCCCGCGCTGTTCCTGAAGGAGGCACACCCGCCGGGCGGGGCCGACCGGATGACCGCCCGATCCGGCAAGCTCGCCCTGCTGGACGAGCTGCTGGACACGGTGCTCGCCGAGGACGGCTCGGCACTGGTCTTCACGCAGTACGTCGGCATGGCCCGCCTCATCACCTCACACCTGGGCGCCCGCGCGGTCCCGGTCGACCTCCTGCACGGCGGTACGCCGGTGCCGGAGCGCGAGCGGATGGTGGACCGCTTCCAGAGCGGGGCGACCCCCGTCCTCGTCCTGTCCCTGAAGGCCGCCGGCACCGGCCTGAACCTCACCCGCGCCGGTCATGTCGTGCACTTCGACCGCTGGTGGAACCCGGCCGTGGAGGAACAGGCGACCGACCGCGCCTACCGCATCGGCCAGACCCAGCCGGTCCAGGTCCACCGGCTCATCACCGAGGGCACCGTCGAGGACCGCATCGCCGAGATGCTCCAGTCCAAGCGGGCCCTGGCCGACGCGATCCTCGGCTCCGGCGAGTCGGCCCTCACCGAGCTGACGGCACGTGAACTGTCCGACCTCGTCTCCCTGCGGAGGCCGTCATGACCCCCGGTCCCGCCGACGAGGCCCGCCGCGCCCTGCGGGAGGCACGCGAGCGCGGCGAGGGAACGGGCGCGGGCCGGGAGCACGGGCCGGCGTCACCGGCGCCGGCACCGTCCGCACCGTCGGCGCAGGCGCAGGGCCAGGAGGGCGCCCCGGGCGGGAAGCCCACTGAGCCCACCGAGCCACGCGCCGGGGACGCCGCCCGCGCCGCCCTGCGCAGGGCACGGCATGCGGAGGCGCACGACCCCGGGCACGCCTCCGACACGCCGTCACATCGGTCGAATCCGGCAGAAGGGGTGGAGTCGGGAGGGCCGACACAGCGGGGCGAAGGAGGGGACCGGTCGGGCGACCGGCCCCCGTCGACGGCCCCCGTCGAAGAGTCCCGCTCCGGTGCCGCGGACGGAGGCGACAGCCGTCCCGCGGACGTGGCGCGGGAGGCACTGCGGGCGGCGCGTCGGCAGGCGAAGGCCGCCGCGGCGTCCGGGGGCGCCGCGCATGCACGGCGGGCGCCGCGTCCGGCCGGCCGTCAGCGGCGGGCGGGCGGCACGGGCACCGCCGACGCCCGCGCACGTGCCGTACGGGACTTCGTCGCGGACGCCTTCCGACTCCCCTCGGAGGCGGACCCGCCCGAGGAGACCTCGCCGGCCGGGCGGACCGGAGAAAGCCTGCCCGCCGACAAGCACGCCGACCGGACCTCCCGCGAAGTACGGGCGACGCTCTCGTCTCCAGAGGCGGTCTCGGCGTCCGGCGTGGGTCCTGCCGTGGGCTCTGGTCCTGTGGGGTCCGGGGAGGAAGGGGCGGCGCTCTCGTCCCCAGCGGCGGCCTCCTCGTCCGGCGTGGGTCCTGCCGTCGGCTCCGGTCCTGCGGGCTCGGGGGAGGATCGGGTGGCGGCCTCGTCCCCCGGGCCTCCTCCGTCCCCCGGGCCTGCTCCGTCCCCGGAGTCCGCTCCGGCCCCCGGCCCGGCTCGGTCCCCGGAGTCCGCTCCGGCCCGCCACCCGGCTCCGGCCCCCGAGCCCACCCCGCCCCCCGAGCCCACCCCGCCCCCCGGCGTCGGTCCGGTCACCGGGGCCGGTGTCGAGCCCGCCGCCGTCTCTCCGCGTGCCGGGCACGCGCCGCGCCCCGAAGGCTCGGCATCCGACCGCGAGCGGCCGGAAGGGCCGAGGCGTCCCGAGCAGCCGTCGGCCGTGCGTGACCGGGACGCCGACGCCGCCCACTCCGCACCGCCCGCGCGACCCCGTGCACCCCGCTCGATGGGGGCCCCGGGCCGCGACGGCGAACTCCGGCGCACCTTCCCCGCGCTCCCGCCCCGGAATGCCGCCGACGAGGGCCTCGCCGGGACCTGGTGGGGGAACGCGTGGGTGACCGCGCTGGAAGAGGGCGCCCTGGACCCCGCGCGGCTGGAGCGCGGGCGCGGATACGCCGAGCGGGGGCGCGTGGACGCCATCACCGTGACCCCCGGGCTGGTCCTCGCCTACGTACAGGGCAGCCGGGCCCGGCCGTACCGCGCGCAGGTGCGGCTGCGGACGCTCGGCGACGCCGACTGGGACCGGTTCCTGGACGCCGCCGTCGAACGGCCCGGGCACATCGCCGCCCTCCTCGACAAGGAACTGCCCCACTCCCTGGCCGACCTGGCGGACCGCGGCGTCCCGCTGCTCCCCGGCCCCGGTGACCTCACCCCGCAGTGCAGCTGCCCCGACTCCGGGCACCCCTGCAAACACGCCGCCGCCCTCTGTTACCAGACGGCGCGTCTGCTCGACGCCGACCCCTTCGTGCTCCTCCTGCTGCGCGGCCGGGGCGAACGCACGCTGCTCGACGCCCTGTCCCGGCGCAACGCCGCCCGCGCGGCCCGCGCCGCCCAGGAGCGCGGACCGGCGCCCCTGCCCGGCGTCCGCGCCGGGGAAGCCCTTGCCCGGCGCCTCCTGCCGCCCCTCCCCGCACCGCTGCCCGCGCCCCCGCACCCGGAGCAGCCGCCGGCCTACCCGGCCGCCCCGGGCGGCCCCGACCCGTTCGCGCTGGACCAGCTCGCCACCGACGCAGCCGCCCGCGCCCACGCCCTGCTCACGACCGGGCGCGATCCGGTCGGCGGGCTGACGCTGTGGCAGGACGCCGTCCGACTGGCGGCGGCACGCCCGGGCTCCGGCCTCACCGCGGGCACCCGCGCGCTCTACGCCTCCCTCGCCTCGGCCGCCGGACGCGACACGGCGGAGCTGGCGCGAGCCGTCGCCGCCTGGCGGCAGGGCGGACCCGAGGGCCTCGACGTCCTGGAGGAGCCCTGGGACCCGCCGGCCGGCCGTTTCGACCGCGCCCGCCCCCTGCTGCTCGCCGCCGACCTCCCCGCCTTCCGCCCCTGGCGCAACCGCCTCACCCACCCCCGGGGCCATGTCCAGCTCAGACTCGGCCGGGCAGGCCTCTGGTACGCCTACGAGTCCGAGCCCGACCGCGAGGACTGGTGGCCGCGCGGCACCCCCGACCTCGACCCGGTCGGCGCCCTGACCGGCCTGGGCACCCGAGTCGACCTCTGACTCCCGGGCACGAAGAGGGCGTTGTCTTCCACCGGCCGGATGTATAGCCTCACTCATGGCATGTGACATTGCACAGCGCGGGTGCTGGTGATCGACGCTGTTGGCTCGTGGCGCTCGGAGGAGGGCCGTTGACCCTGAAGATCGTCGTCGTGGGCGCGGGAGTCGTCGGAGCCGCCTGCGCCTTCCACGCCGCCTCGGCGGGCATGGACGTCACGGTCGTCGACCGCGGTCCGGTGGGCGCCGGGACGACGAGCCGCGGCGAGGGCAACGTCCTCCTCTCCGACAAGGAACCCGGCCCCGAGCTGGCCCTGGCCCAGTTGAGCCGCACCCTGTGGGACGAGGCGGGCAGGGAGCTCGGTCCCGACTCCCTCGAACTCGAGGCCAAGGGCGGCCTGGTCGTCGCGAGCACCGCCGAAGGCCTCGCCGCGCTCGGCGAGTTCGCCGCCCGGCAGGAGGCGGCCGGAGTCCGCGTCCAGCCGGTCGACCGGGTGCGGGACCTCGAACCCCACCTCGCGCCCGGGATCCCCGGCGGCGTCCACTACCCGCAGGACGCCCAGGTGCAGCCGGTGCTGGCGGCGGCCGCGCTGCTGCGAGCCGCCGTACGGCACGGCGCCCGCTTCCGCACCGGCGAGGTCGCGTCCGCCGTAACCGCCCGGGACGGCGGCCGAACCCCCGCGGACCGGTCCACCGGCGGCCGGATCACCGGGGTCCGGACGACCGCCGGTGACCTGCTGCCCGCCGACGCCGTCGTCAACGCCGCCGGGACCTGGGGCGGCGAGGTCGGACGGCGGCTCGGAGCGCCCGTCGAGGTGCTGCCGCGCCGCGGCTTCGTCCTGGTGACCGAACCGTTGCCCCCGATGGTCCGGCACAAGGTCTACTCCGCGGACTACGTCGCCAACGTCGCTTCGTCCGACGCCGGACTGGAGACCTCGTGCGTCGTCGAGGGCACGCGCGGCGGCACGATCCTCATCGGCGCCAGCAGGGAACGCGTCGGCTTCGACACCACGATGAACCCCGCCGTGGTCGCGCGGCTCGCCGCGCAGGCGTGCCGGCTCTTCCCCTTCCTGCGCGGAGTCCACCTGATGCGCGCCTACCGCGGCTTCCGGCCGTACTGCCCCGATCACCTGCCGGTCGTCGGCCCCGACCCGCGCGTGCCGGGCGTCGTCCACGCCTGCGGTCACGAGGGCGCGGGCATCGGCCTCGCCCCCGCGACCGGCGCCCTGGTGACGGCCCATCTGCTCGGCCGCCCCTGGCGCGGCGCCGACCCGGCCGCGCACACCGCTCTTCTCCCCGACCGCTTCCTCAACGCCGGAGGTGCGCCCCAGTGAGCGAGATCGTCGTCGACGGCGACCCGCTGCCGTTCACCGAGGGACAGACCGTGGCCGCGGCCCTCGTCGCGGCGGGCCGGGTCGCCTGGCGCACCACTCGCGTCGGACGCCGCCCACGGGGCGTCTTCTGCGGCATCGGCGTCTGCTTCGACTGCCTCGTCACGGTCGACGGTACCGGCGGGCAGCGCGCCTGCCTGGTGCCGGCCCGGCCCGGCATGACCGTCACGACGCGGGAGGACGACGATGAGTGAGCCGGCGGACCTCGTCGTCGTGGGCGCGGGCCCGGCGGGCATGGCCGCGACCGCCACCGCACTGGCCGGCGGACTGCGCGTCGTACTGGTCGACTCCGGGACCGCCCTCGGCGGACAGTACTGGCGGCACCCGCCGGAGCACGCGCGAGCGGCCGTACCGACCGACGACCTGCACCACGGGCTGCGCGCATACCGTGCCCTGTGCCGGGCGTTGACGGCGCACCGGGCGGCGGGCCGGCTCGACCTGCGCCTGGAACACCACGCCTGGTCCGCCGTCCGCGAGGGCGACGGATTCGCGGTCCACGTGGTCGACCGCCGGGCAGCGCCACGGGAGACCCCGGGCGTCGTGCGCGCGCCGAGGCTCCTCGTGGCCACCGGCGCCTACGACCGTCAACTGCCCTTCCCCGGCTGGGACCTGCCCGGTGTCCTGACCGCCGGCGGCCTGCAGGCGCTGCTCAAGGGCGGCGGCGTGGCGGCCGGGAGCAGGGTGGCGCTGGGCGGCACCGGACCGTTCCTGCTGCCGGTCGCCGCCGGTCTCGCCGCGCGCGGCGTCGAGGTCGTCGCGGTGTGCGAGGCGGCCCACCCGAGGGCCTGGCTGCGCCGTCCCGGTCCGCTGCTGCGCAACCCCGCCAAGTGGGCCGAGGGAGCCGGATACGCCGCCGTGCTCGCCCGCCACCGTGTCCCGGTGCGCCCGCGCACGGCGATCGTCGCCGCGGAGGGCGGCGAACGCGTGACGTCGGTGCGGATCGCCTCGCTCACGCCGGACGGCAGCCCCCGCCCGGGAACCGAACGACGCGTCGAGGTCGACGCCGTCGGCGTCGGCTGGGGCTTCACACCCCAGCTCGACCTGCTCGTCCCGCTCGGCTGCGCCCTCACGGACTCGGCGGACGGGAACGCGGTGGCCGTGGTCGACGCGGGGCAGCGCACCACCGTACCCGGTCTCTACACCGCGGGGGAGACCTGCGGTGTGGGCGGGGCGGCGCTCGCGGTGAACGAGGGCCGCCTGGCCGCTCAGTCGGTCCTCACCGACTCCGGTGCACCCCACGTAGGGGCGAACAGGCGCCTGGCGGCGGTCCGTTCGGCGGTGGACCGGCAACGCGCCTTCGCCCGGGCGATGGCGCTGGCCCATCCGGTCCCTCCCGCATGGTCCTCGTGGCTCACCGACGAGACCGTCGTGTGCCGCTGCGAGGAGGTGAACGCCGCAGCGGTCCGGACCGCCCGCGCGGCCGGCGCCCAGGACCACCGGCAGGTCAAGCAGCTGACCCGGGCCGGCATGGGCTGGTGCCAGGGCCGGATGTGCCAACCCGCCGTGCACTGCCTGACGGCACGGGAGCGGGCCTACGAGCCCGCGGAACGGCTCGTCGCGACGCCCGTCACCCTCGGAGCCCTCGCCGACCTCGACGAAGGACCCCCACCCCAGACCCCCGCGACACCCCAGACCCCCGCGACACCCCAGACCCCCGCGACACCCCAGACCCCCGCGACACCCCAGACCCCCGCGACACCCCAGGCCCCCGCGGCACCGCCCGCACCGTCGGGACCGGCGGCCAACGGCGCAACCGACAAGGAGTGTTCATGAGCGAGACCCGCAAGCCCTGGCACGGCGTCATCGTCGCGACCAGCCTGCCGTTCCACGACGACCTCTCGGTCGACTTCAGTGCCTACGGCGAGAGCGTCGCCCACCTCGCCGAGCAGGGGATGCACGGCGTCGCGCCCAACGGATCGCTCGGCGAGTACCAGACCCTCACGTACGAGGAGCGAGACCGCGTCGTCGAGACCGCCGTCGCGAACGCGCCCGCCGGGTTCACCGTCATGCCGGGCGTCGGCGCCTACGGCGGCGGGGAGGCCAGGCGGCACGCACAGTTCGCCAAGGACGCGGGCTGCCAGGCGGTGATGTGCCTGCCGCCCAACACCTACCGCGCCGACGACCGCGCCGTGCTGGAACACTTCGAGACGGTGGCCTCGGTGGGACTGCCCGTCACCGCGTACAACAACCCCATCGACACCAAGGTGGACCTGCGCCCCGACCTGCTGGCCAAGCTGCACGCCGAAGGGTTCATCGTGGGCGTCAAGGAGTTCTCCGGCGACGTCCGGCGCTGCTACGAGATCTCCGAACTGGCCCCCGGCCTCGACCTCATGATCGGCACCGACGACACCGTGCTGGAGGTCGCACTGGCCGGCGCCAAGGGCTGGGTCGCCGGGTACCCACAGGTCTTCCCCCGGGCCTGCCTCGCCCTGTACGAGGCGTCGGTCGCGGGCGACCTGGAGACGGCACTGCCGCTCTACCGCCGGCTGCACCCGGTGCTGCGGTGGGACAGCAGGACGGAGTTCGTCCAGGCCGTCAAGCTCGGCCAGGAGCTGACCGGCCGCCGCGGCGGTGTGTGCCGCCCGCCGCGGCAGCCGCTGGCCCCGGAGACGGAGGCCGTCGTACGCGCCGCCACCCAGGCCCTGATCGACGCGGGGGTGAACTGACGATGCGCTCGACGGTCTGCTACCACGCCGTCGACTCGCACACCGAGGGCATGCCCACCCGCGTGATCACCGGCGGGGTGGGCGTCCTCCCCGGCGCGACGATGTTCGAGCGACGGCAGCGGTTCGTCGCGGAACGCGACGACCTGCGCACCCTGCTCATGTGCGAACCACGCGGGCACGCCTCGATGTCCGGGGCGATCCTGCAGCCGCCCACCCGTCCGGACGCCGACTACGGCGTGCTCTTCATCGAGGTCTCCGGCTGTCTGCCGATGTGCGGGCACGGCACCATCGGGGTCGCCACGGTCCTCGTCGAGACCGGCATGGTGGAGGTGGCCGAACCGGAGACCCTGGTCCGGCTCGACACACCGGCCGGACTCGTCACGGCCCGGGTACGGGTGCGCGACGGCCACGCCGAGTCGGTCACCCTGGAGAACGTGGCGTCGTACTGCCACGCACTCGACCAGGTCGTCGACGTCCCCGGCCACGGCCGGGTGCGCTACGACATCGCCTACGGCGGCAACTTCTACGCCTTCGTCCGCACCGACGACCTCGGCATCCCCTTCGAACGGGCGCACAAGCAGCGGCTGCTCGACGCGGGACTGGCCGTCATGGACGCGATCAACAAGCAGAACCCGGTGTCCCACCCGGAGAATCCGGAGATCGACGTGTGCCACCACGTCTACCTGGAGGCCCCCGGATCCACCGCGGAGCACTCACGGCACGCCATGGCGATCCACCCGGGGTGGTTCGACAGATCGCCCTGCGGCACCGGCACCAGCGCCCGGATGGCGCAGTTGCACGCCCGCGGCCTGCTGCCGGCCGGCCGGGACTTCGTCAACGAGTCGTTCATCGGCTCCCGGTTCGTCGGCCGGATCCTCGGCGAGACGACCGTCGGCGACCGCCCGGCCGTCCTTCCGTCCGTCACCGGCCGTGCCTGGATCACCGGCACCGCGCAGTACCTGCTCGACCCCGCGGACCCCTACCCGGCCGGGTTCACCCTCTGACGGACGGGGCGGTGCCGTCCGCCCACAGCGTGCGGACGTGCGCGAGATGGCGGCGCATGCACTCCTCGGCCTCGGCACCGCGGCCCGCCACCATCAGATCCAGCAGGTCGACGTGCTCCTGGGCCGAAGCGACCAGCCGCCCCGCCTCGTTGAGGCTCCCCAGCCCGAACAGGCGGGAACGCTTGCGCAGGTCGGCGACCACCTCCACGAGATGCCGGTTGCCGGCCAGGCCCAGCAGCGCGAGATGGAAGCGGTGGTCGGCTTCGAGGTACTCGAGGACGTCGTGCTCCCGGGCCGCGGTGACGATCCGCAGCGCCAGCGGCCGGAGGGCCTCCAGTTGCTCGGCGGTCGCGGTCGCGGCGACGCGGCCCACGGTGGGAACCTCGATCAGGGTCCGCAGCTCGGTGAACTCGTCCAGGTCCCGCTCGGTCATCTCCGTGATGCGAAACCCCTTGTTGCGCACCGCCTCGACCAGCCCTTCCCTGGCCAGGTCCAGCATGGCCTCGCGCACCGGAGTGGCGGAGACGCCGAGTTCGGCGGCCAGGGAGGGCGCGGAGTAGACGACACCGGGACGCAGATCACCGGCGATGAGGGCGGCCCGGAGCGCGTCGGCGACCTGGTCGCGCAGATGGGTCTGGACGGAGATCGCCCGGGACTTGAGATGCGGCATCCGTGCTCCTGCGTCCGGCCGGCCAATGGCGCCTCACCATACAATGTCACGTTGCGCCCACGACGGGCCGCGCGATGTCCGGTTCTCGACGCTCCGCGGTAAATGCCTGGACTGCGTACCTGGTCCGACGGGAGACTTCCGACTTCCGAACCACCGGGAGTGTGATGGGGACCACAGGCACGCGAGGGCCGGCACCGGGCAGGAGCGCGGTCGTCCTGGCGCTGCGCCACTACGGCCGGGAACTGCTGCGACAACGACGACTCGCCCTGCCCGCCCTGCTGCTGCCGGCCGTCGGCAACATCGGCATCCGCTACGTCGCGCCGCTGCTGATCGCCAAGTTGGCCGGGCAGGCGGCCGACGGCGGCGGACTCGCCCTCGGCCCGGCACTGCCGTACGTGCTGGGCTTCGGCGTGACGCTGCTGCTCGCCGAGGGCGTCTGGCGGATCGGGCAGCACTGCCTGAACCGCGTGGACGCGCTCGGCATGGAGCACCTCTACGTGAGTGGCATGGACGAACTCCTCGCCAAGGACGCCGCGTTCTTCCACGACAACTTCGCCGGCTCCCTGACCAAACGGGTGCTCAGCTACGGCAAGCGCTTCGAGGACTTCGTCGACACACTGACGTACCGCATCGTGGGCAGTCTCGTCCCGCTGGTGTTCGGGGCCGTGGTGCTGTGGAGCTACGAACCGATGCTGGTCGTCGGCCTGTTCGCGATGATCGCGCTGACCGTGGCGGCCGCGACCCCGCTGATCCGGCGCAGGCAACGGCTCGTCAACGACCGGGAAGCGGCGATCGCCCGGGTCTCCGGCCATGTCGCCGACAGCCTCATGAACATGGAGACCGTCCGCGCCTTCGCGGCCGAGCGCCGGGAGGGGGCCGAACACCGCAGCCGCGTCGCGGAGTCCCGGCGCCTCACGCTGAAGTCGTGGGACTACGGCAACCTGCGCGTCGACACCCTGATCGCCCCCCTGTCCGTCCTGACCAACGTGCTGGGCCTGGTGGTCGCCCTCGCCCTCGGCGGCCCGGGCCAGGGCGTGGAGGAGGTCGTCGTCGCCTTCACGTACTACTCCAACGCCACCCAGATCATGTTCGAGTTCAACCAGATCTACCGGCGGCTGGAGAGCTCGATGACCGAGGCGGCGCAGTTCACGGAGCTGCTCCTCGACCCGCCCACCGTGCTGGACGCCGACGAGCCCGAACCGCTCGCGCCCAAGGACACCGGCGTCCGCTTCGAGGCGGTCACCTTCGCCCACACGGGCGCCGAGCCGATCTTCCGGGGACTCGACCTGGACGTGCCCGCGGGCGCGCGGATCGGCCTCGTCGGCAGGTCCGGCGGCGGCAAGACCACGCTCACCCGGCTCCTGCTGCGGATGTCGGACATCGACCAGGGCCGCATTCTGATCGGCGGCCAGGACATCAGCCGGCTGCGCCAGACCGACCTGCGCTCACTGATCGCCTACGTGCCGCAGGAACCCGCCATGTTCCACCGCAGCCTGCGGGACAACATCGCCTTCGCCCGGCCCGGCGCCACCGACGAGGAGATCCACGCGGCCGCCGCGGCCGCCCACGTCACCGAGTTCGCCCACCAGCTGCCCGACGGCTTCGCCACCCTGGTGGGGGAGCGGGGCGTGAAACTGTCGGGCGGCCAGCGCCAGCGCGTCGCCCTCGCCCGGGCCATCCTGCGCGACGCCCCGATCCTCCTGCTCGACGAGGCGACCAGCGCGCTGGACTCGGAGAGCGAGATCCTCGTCCAGGACGCCCTGTGGCGGCTGATGGACGGACGCACGGCCCTCGTGGTCGCCCACCGGCTGAGCACCGTCGCCGGCATGGACCGCCTCGTCGTCCTGGACCGCGGACGCGTCGTCGAGCAGGGCAGCCACGAGAAGCTGCTCGCGACGGACGGTGCCTACGCCCGGCTGTGGCAGCACCAGTCGGGCGGCTTCCTCGGCGAGAGCACCGACTCGTCCGCCGGACATCCTGCCCCGGAGGCCGGCCCCGGCGAGCCGCCCGGACCGGCCGACCCGGTACCGGTGGCGTGAGCGTGGCGCTCGCCGCGCCGGCCGGCGGCTGCGGCGCGGCCGGCGCGGTGCCCGACTCGCCCCAATGAGTGACCGTCGTCCGGTTTACCGGCGTTCAGGGAAGGCACTCCATGAGTGTTCTTCCCGCCTGCCCAGGAGAGCCGCATGACCCAAGTCGCCGACTTCGTCCTCCAGCGCCTGACCGAGCGGGGCGTCGCGCAGGCGTACGGCTGTCCGGGTGACGGCCTCGACGAACTCCCCGGACGCCACTGATGCGCAGCGGCTCGACAGCGCCGGACGAGAGGGGCACCTCGCCGTTGGAGGCGTGCACGGTCGACGCGGTCGACGTGCACGCCTTCGAGGTGCCCACCGACGGCCCCGACGGCAAGGAGCAGGACGGCACCCTGGAGTGGGACTCCACGACGCTCGTCCTCGTCCGGGTGCACGCGGGCGGCCGGACCGGGCTCGGCTACACCTACGGCGACGTCTCGGCCGCCGTGTTCGCGCAGTCGAAGCTGGCCCCGGTGATCGAGGGCGCGAGCACGGCCTCGCCGGCGGCGCTGAACCGGCGGATGGCCGCGCAGACGCGCAACGCGGGCCGTCCCGGCGTCGGGGCCATGGCCCTGTCGGCCGTCGACGTGGCGCTGTGGGACCTCAAGGCACGGCTGCTGGACCTGCCCCTGGTCCACCTGCTGCCCGCCCACCACGACCGGGTGCCCGTCTACGGCAGCGGCGGCTTCACCAACTACTCCCTGGACCGGCTCACCGACCAGCTCGCCGGCTGGGTCGCTCAGGGCATCCCCCGCGTGAAGCTGAAGACCTCGCGCCGGCCCGAGCACGACGCCGAACGCCTCACCGCCGTACGCGAGGCGATCGGCACCGCACCGGAACTGTTCGCCGACGCCAACGGCGCGCTCGGCCGCAAGGACGCCCTGTACTGGGCGCGGCGCTTCCACGACGAGTGGGACGTGCGCTGGTTCGAGGAACCCGTCAGCTCCGCGGACCTGGAAGGGCTGCGGATGCTGCGCGAGCGGGGACCGGCGCGGCTGGAGATCGCCGCGGGGGAGTACGCCTTCACCGCGCAGGACTTCGCCAACCTCACCGAGGGCCCCGCCGGCCCGGCCGTCGACTGCCTCCAGGCCGACGTCACCCGCTGCGGCGGCATCACCGGCGTACTGGAGATCGCCGGACTGTCCGCCGTCCGGCACCTCGACCTGTCCGCGCACTGCGCCCCGGCACTCTCCGCCCACGCCTTCTGCGCCGTGCGCCGGCTGCGGCACCTGGAGTACTTCCACGACCACCTGCGCGTCGAGCACCTGCTGTTCGACGGCACCCTGTCGCCCGAGGGCGGCGCCCTGCGCCCCGACACCGGCCGGCCGGGACTCGGTCTCGACGTCAAGTGGGCCGACGCGGAGCCCTACCGCGTCCACGGCACGCGGCCGTCCTGACCAGCCCCCGTACCACGAGGAGATCCGACACCCGATGGCGAAGGCAACACGCGACGTACCCACCAGGACCGACCCCGGGATCGCGGGACCGCCGCGTGCCCGGCAGACCATCGACGTCGGAAAACTGGAACGCGCCCTGCGCAAGGCGGTCGACGGCGAGGTCCGCTTCGACACCGGCTCACTCGGCCTGTACGCGCAGGACGCGTCGAACTTCCGGCAGGTACCGATCGGTGTCGTCGTCCCGCGCACCCTGGACGACGTCGTCGCGGTGCACAAGATCTGCCACCGCTTCGACGCCCCGGTCCTCAACCGCGGCGGCGGCACCAGCCTGTCCGGCGAGACCGTCAACGAGGCCGTCGTCATCGACCACTCCAAGTACCTGACGGCCATCGGCGAACTCGACGTGGACCGCCGCCTGGTGACGTGCGAGACCGGCGTCATCAACGAGGTCCTCAACCGGCACACCGGCAAGCAGGGCCTGATCTTCGGACCCGACCCGTCCACCCACTCCCGGTGCGCCATCGGCGGCAACCTCGGCAACAACTCCTGCGGCATCCACTCGGTCCAGTCACAGCTGTACGGCCCCGGCCCGCGCACCAGCGACAACGTCGAGGCCCTGGAGGTCGTCACCTACGACGGCGCCCGCTTCTGGATCGGTGTGAACGAGGAGGAACACCTCGACGAGATCATCGCCGCGGGCGGCCGCAAGGGCGAGATCTACGCGGGACTGCGCGACCTGCGCGACAAGTACGCCGACACCATCCGGGCCCGCTTCCACTCCGAGAAGCAGGTCCCGCGCCGCGTCTCCGGCTACAACCTCGACGAACTGCTGCCGGAGCGCGGCTTCAACGTCGCACGCGCCCTGGTGGGCACCGAGAGCACCTGCGCCACGGTCCTCAGGGCCGTCCTCAAACTCACCCCCGCGCTGCTGGAGCGCACCACCGTGGTGGTCGAGTACGACGACCTCGCCGACGCCGCCGAACACTGCGAGGAGATCGTCGAACGCTGGCGCCCGATCGGCCTGGAGGCCCTGGACGACGAACTCATCCGGGACCAGCAGGAACAGAACATGCACGTGGAGGACATCAAGGAACTGCCCCTCCTGGGCGGCGGCGCCTGGCTCGTCGTCCAGTTCGGCGCGGACACCCAGGAGGAGTCCGTCGGCCGGGCCGAGGCGTTCATCGAGTGGCTCACCGGCGACAAGGGCTACGCCCGCGACCGCATCCGCCTGGCCAGGAGCACCCAGGAGGGCGGCACCAGCGAACACCTGTGGGCGATCCGGGAGGGCGGCCTCGGCTCCACCGCGTTCCCGCCCGACGGCAAGGACCACTGGCCCGGCTGGGAGGACTCCGCCGTTCCGCCGGACCGCATCGGCGAATACGTGCGCAAGCTGCGCCGGGTCATGGACCGGCACGACATCAGGGGCGCCATGTACGGCCACTTCGGCCAGGGCTGCATCCACTCCCGGCTCAGCTTCGACCTGCGCACCGCCGACGGCCTCGCCACCTACCGGGCGTTCATGGAGGACGCCGCCGACCTGGTCGTCTCGCTCGGCGGGTCGGTGTCCGGCGAGCACGGCGACGGACAGCAGCGCGGCGAACTCCTGGAGAAGCAGTACGGCTCCGAACTGCTCCAGGCCATGCGCGAGTTCAAGGCCGTGTGGGACCCGCGGGCCAAGATGAACCCCGGGAAGGTCGTCGACCCCTACCGGATGGACGAGAACCTCAAGCTCGGCACCGACTACAACCCGCCGCGCATCCCGCTGAAGTTCGCCTACCCGGAGGACGGCGGCGACTTCGCGCACGCCACCCTGCGCTGCGTCGGCATCGGCAAGTGCCGCGTCCCGCAGGCCGAGACGACGATGTGCCCCAGCTTCCAGGTGACCCGCGAGGAGAAGCACACCACCCGAGGCCGCGCCCGCATGCTGTACGAAATGCTCAAGGGCGACGTCGTCACCGACGGCTGGCAGTCCAACGAGGTCAAGGACGCCCTCGACCTCTGCCTGGCCTGCAAGGGCTGCACCAACGACTGCCCCGTCAACGTCGACATGCCCACCTACAAGGCGGAGTTCCTGCACCACCACTACAAGTCGGCCAAGCGGTGGCGCCCCCGGCACGCCTACGCCTTCGGCTACATCGACCAGGCCGCCCGCCTCGCCTCCCACATCCCCGAACTGGCCAACACCGCCACCCGGACACCCGGCCTGTCACAGCTCACCAAGCTGGTCGCGGGCATCGACCGCAAACGCCCGCTGCCCAGCTTCGCCCCGATGACCCTCCAGGAGTGGTTCGCCCGGCGCGGCGGCACCACCAACCCGACCGGACGGCCCGTCGTCCTCTTCCCCGACACCTTCAACAACTACTTCCACACCCAGGTCGGCGTGGCCTGCGTCGAAGCCATCGAGGCGGCCGGCTGGCGCGTCGTCATGCCCGAACAGCACATCTGCTGCGGACGCCCCCTGTACGACTACGGCTTCCTTGACGAGGCCGAACGCTACCTCCACCGGGTCCTGGACGTCCTGCGGCCCGAACTGCGCGCCGGCACGCCCGTCGTCGGCATGGAACCCAGCTGCCTCGCCGTCTTCAAGGACGAGCTGCCCAAGCTGCTCCCGCACGACGACGACGCCAAGCGACTGACCCGCAACGCCTGCCACTTCGCCGAGTTCTTCCAGACGTACGGGATCAAGCCGCCCGCCCTGGAGGGCAGGGCACTCCTGTGGGGCCACTGCCACCAGCGGGCCACCGGCGGCATGAGCCCCGACCGGCAACTCCTGGAGGGCATGGGCCTCGAAGTGGAGGACTTGCGGGGAGGCTGCTGCGGCCTGGCCGGGTCCTGGGGCTTCGAGTCCGGCAAGTACGACATCTCCATGGACTGCGGTGAACAGGCACTCCTGCCCGCGGTCCGCGACGCCGGGGACGACCGCGTCGTCGTCGCCGACGGCTTCTCCTGCAAGACACAGATCAAGGACGCCGGCACCGGCCGCGAGGCCCTGCACATCGCCGAGATCATGAAGCTGGCCCGCGAACACGGCGCACGCGCCACGGCCGACGGTGCCGTGAGCACCGACCCGGCCCGTCCGGCTCCGCCGTGGCGCACCCGCGCCCTGCGCGTCTCGGCCGCCGTGGCCCTGGCAGCGGCGGCCACCGCGGTCGGCGTCCGAGTCGCGGCACGCTCCCGCTGCTGAACCTGCCGGCGCGCGTCAGACCACGGCGGCGATGGAGCGGCCGGCCCATTCCGGGGCCGGCTCGGTCAGCTCCGTGAAGCGGCGCCGTACCGGCTCCGGGAACTCGGCCGCCCGGCCCGCCTGCTGGTCGACGTGGACCGCGAGCAGTTCGGTCGTCGCCACCGGGGCCGCGTCGCGCGCCGGATCCGACCCCGGTCCGGGCACCACGTACATCTCGTGCACGAAGCGCGCCTTGCGGGCCGCCGCTCCCAACACGCGTGTGCGGACGGCGAGATGGGCGCCCTCGGGGACGTCCCGGAGATAGCGGATGTGGGACTCCACGGTGTAGAGGGAGCAGCCCGTGGACTCGCGGTAGCCGGAGTCCAGGCCCGCCTCGATCATCAGCGCGTCCGTGGCGTGGCCGAAGACGAGGACGTAGAAGGCCTCGCTCATGTGGCCGTTGTAGTCGATCCACTCCGGGCGGACGGTGCTGCGGAACAGCGGGAGTGTCGTCGTCGAAAGATCCGTCATCGGGCACCCTCCCCGCGGTCCAGGCGGCCGGTGGCGCGCAGCACGTCGATGACGCCCCGGTCGCGTTCGGCCACCAGGTCCGCGATGGAGCGGCCGTCCGCCGCCTCGTCGCACCCCGCCACCACGGCGTCGTACAACTCCTTGTCCAGTTCTGGCGCTTCCAGGCGCGTCCACGGCGACTTCAGGGACGGGCCGAAGTGGTCCAGCATGTGCGCCATGCCGCCCTCGCCGCCCGCGAGCGCGAACGTCAGCATCGGCCCCATCACCGCCCAGCGCAGCCCGGGACCCTCGGTGATCGACAGGTCGATGTCCCGGACCGTCGCCTCGCCGGACGCGACCATGTGCAGCGCCTCGCGCCACAGGGCCTCCTGGAGGCGGTTCGCGATGAAGCCCGGCACCTCGTGGTCCATCGTGATGACGGACTTGCCCGCCACCTCGTAGAAGCGGGCGGCCCAGGCGACCGCCGGCGCGTCGGTGCGCTCGCCGCCGACCACCTCGACGAGCGGGATGAGGTAGGGCGGGTTGAACGGGTGGCCGACGACCAGGCGCGAGGGGTCCGCCGCCGACGTCTGCATGTCGGTCATCGGATAGCCGGAGGTGGAGGAGGCGATGACCACGCCGGGCGGTGTCGCCGCGTCCAGGCGGGCCAGCAGGTCGCGCTTGAGGTCGAGCTTCTCGGGCGCGCTCTCCTGCACGAACTCGGCGTCGGCCACGGCCTGTTCGAGGGTGTCGGTCACGGTCAGCCGGTCGGCCGAGGCGTCCTCGGCGAGACCGAGCGAGGTGAGCGCCGGCCAGGCCGCGTCCACCAGGCGGCGCAGCTTGCGCTCGGCGTCGGGCGCGGGGTCCCAGGCGGTCACGTCGTAGCCGCGCGCCAGGAAGTGGGCGACCCAGCCGCCGCCGATGACCCCGGCGCCGACACAGGCGACGCGACGGACGCTCTCGGGTGCGGTACGCATGCTCAGACCGCCTTCCTGAGGCCGAGCAGCTCGCGGGCCTCGTCGGGAGTCGCGACGCGTGCGCCGATCGACTCGGTGATGCTCACCGCCCGCTCGACGAGCTGGGCGTTGGTCGCCTTGTTGCCCTTGCCGAGGTAGAGGTTGTCCTCCAGACCCACCCGGACGTGCCCGCCGAGCAGAATCGACTGCGCGACCCACGGCATCTGCATCCGGCCGAGCGCGAAGCTCGCCCAACGGGCTCCGTCCGGCAGCATGTTGACCATCGACTGGAGCACCCCGGGATCCGCCGGCGCGCCCCACGGGATGCCCATGCACAGCTGGAACACGGTCGGGTCGTCGAGCAGGCCCTCGGCCAGCAACTGCTTGGCGAACCAGAGCTGACCCGTGTCGAAGATCTCCAACTCCGGCCGTACGCCCAGCTCCTGGATGCGCCGGGCGCCCGCGCGCAGCATGTCGGGCGTCGAGACGTAGAGGTTCGAGCCGTCGCCGAAGTTGAGCGAGCCGCAGTCCAGCGTGCAGATGTCGGGCAGCAGGTCCTCGACGTGCGGAAGACGGTCCAGGCCGCCGACGAGGTCGGTGCCGGGGAGGTGGGTGAGCGGGTCGTCCGGGTCGACGACCAGGTCGCCGCCCATGCCGGCGGTGAGGTTGATGACGACGTCGGTGCCGGTCTCCTTGACCCGTTCGACGACCTCCCGGTACAGCTTCGGGTCGCGGGACGGGTCGCCGGTCTCCGGGTCGCGTACGTGGATGTGGACGACGGCCGCTCCGGCGGCGGCCGCCTCCACGGCGTTCCGCGCTATCTGCTCCGGGGTGACGGGGACGTGGGGGCTCTTGCGGACGGTGTCGCCGGCGCCGGTGAGCGCACAGGTGATGATGACGTTCTCGGTCATGGGCATGCGGGGCCTCCGGAAGTCTTGCCGCTCAGGGCTGTGGAGCCAGGAGCGTGTGGGTGACGTGGGCGGTCAGTGCCGCGTGCATCGCGTCCGCGGCACCGTCGGCCGACGGCCCGCCCACCGAGAGGACGTGCGTCGCCAGGCCGTCGATCAGCGCGGTCAGCGTCAGCGCCGCCGCCTGCGGATCGACGCCCGCGCGGAACACGCCCTGGGCGACACCCCGGCGTACGACGTCGGCGACGGTCTCCCGCCACTGGCGGTAGTACTCGGAGTGCAGTCGGCCCACCGCCGTGGAGCGCGCGGCCTCGGCCCACAGGTCGAGCCACACCGCCCACTGGCGGCGCTGCTGTGCGGTGCGCGGGGTCTGCAGGGCGATGAGCTGGCGCAACTCCGCCGCCGCGTCGTCCGCCTCGGCGAGGAGGGCGGCGCGGCGCGCGGTGTCCTCGTCCATGCACCAGCGCACGGCCGCCTCGAGGAGGTCGGCGCGGCCGGGGAAGTGGTAGTGGATCGCGGCGCTGCTGGTGGCGCAGGCACGGGCGATGTCGGCCACCCGCACCGCGTGGAAACCGTGCTCCGCGATCAGCCGGACCGTCTCGCGGACGATCTGCAGCGGTCGCCCGCCCTCGACACCGGCGCCCGGCGCCGTGGCCTTCTCGCGCGGCCGGGTGCCGAGCAACCAGCCCGCGTCGACCCGGCCCTCGTCGGCGATCCGCGCCAGCTCCGCGGCCGTGAAGCGGCGGGTGCCGCTCAGCGAACGCGACAGCTTGGACGGATCCATCACGACACGGCGCGCGAACTCGCGCTGGCTGACGCCCGCGGCGGCGATGACCTCGCGGACACGGGTGGCGGTGCCGGCGCCGGGTGCGCCGTCGGAGACGTCGTCGGTTTCCACGGGCCACGACCCTAGGCACCCGTTGCGGAAAACTCAACCGCGGTCCGCCACAAATGCGGCTCCACCCTGCATATTGCGACTCTGACTGGCGTGTCAGTCAGGCGCGCAACACCTCGCGGCTCCGCTGCGGCGGTGGTCGTGAGCCTGTTTCATCACGGTTGAGTACCAGGCCGGAATTGTGGCTTCCATCACGGCTGACGTGATCTTGCCCTGGTGAGATCGCCGCATGCTCGGTTTCCTCGTCCGTCTCCTGCCCTTCTGGGTCCGCGAACCCCTGCTCATCGTGGTCGGGTCGGTGTTCGGCGTACGCCTCCTGTATCTCGCCGTCGTCGAGAAGGACTGGGCCCTGGCCGGGGTCGGCGCGGTGTTCCTGGTGGTCACCGCGGTGCGCGTCCACGTGGTGGTCCGGGCCCTGCGCGCCCGCCGTGACAACCCCGCCCCGACCCAGCCGCAACCTCCGACGGCGGCGCAGCAGCGTCCGGCGCCGGTCGTCCCTGCCGCCCCGGCCGCTCCGGCCGTCCGGGAGAAGGAACCCAACGCGTGGGGTCAGGCGTTCGCGGCCGTCGGCGTGTTCGCGGCCCTCGGGGCCGCTGCGTGGCTGGGGCCCAAGCTGCTGCCCTCCGAGGCCCACGGCACGCCGCACGCCGTCTCGTGTCCGGGCGGGCAGGAGACGGAGCCGCCGAGCGCCTACCGGAAGACGTCCGGGGCGGTGACCGGTGCCGAGCTGTGCAAGGCGCTCAACACACCCGATCTGGCCCGGCTCCTCGGAACGCCGGCGGAGACCGCGACCGGGGCGTCCGCCTCCAACGGCACCGCCGCGCTGACCGACGGGAAGGTCGCCCAGCCGGAGGCTCAGATCGAGTTCGACACCTACACCGTGAACGTCACGGTCACCTACAACGACCTGTCGATCGCCCAGTACGTGAAACTGATGGAGTACGGGAACGAGATCGACGTCAGGAAACTCAAGGTCCTCGGCCGGCCCGCGGTCCTGTCCTCGGACCACACCATGAAGATCGAGATCAACCCGGGCGGGGGCTCCGGCGGACCGGTCGAGCAGGGCCCCCTGGCCAGAACGCTGGCCGTGGCCCTCGACGCCAAGGACGGCGGCGGCTACTACGAGATCACCGTGTGGAGCACGTCCGGAGCCTTCCCGGACGACGACGCCCTCCTCGACGTCACCGAGAAGGTCCTCCCGGCGATCCCCGAGCGGGCCGTGTGACGTGACGTCACCCCCCGGCCGGTAGGCCCGCGCCTCCGTTCGGCGTGTCCCGGACCCCGTAAGGGGCACTGGGGGAACGATGCATGTTCCCGGACAGTGCGGGAGCCGGGCCGGAGCGGAGGACACACGTGGAACAGCGGGGCGCGGCCGAGCGGTGCGGCGAGAGCGTGGCGGCGGATCCGGGCGGCGCCGCCGGGCCCGCCGGACCGGCGCACGCGGTGCCGGACGTACGGCGGCGGATTCCCCGCACCGACGCCCTGCTGCGCGACCCCCGCCTCCTGGACGCGACCGGCCGGCTCGGTCCGGAGCGGGTCAAGTCGGCGGTGCGCCGCGCACAGCAGCAGGCGAGAGAGGGTGCCGTGCCCCCGGACGCGGTGGCCGAGGCGGCGGTCGCCCTCCTGCCGCGGGCGGCGTGCGGCCTCCGCCCGGTGATCAACGCGACCGGGGTGCTGCTCCACACCAACCTCGGCCGGGCGCCGCTGTCCGCAGCCGCCCGGCAGGCGGTCCAGGACGCCGCAGGCCCCACCGACGTCGAATTGGACCTGACGACCGGTGTACGGGCCCGCCGCGGCCGTACCGCGCTGGCCGCCCTGCGGGCCCGCGTGCCGTCCGCCGAAGCGGTGCACGTCGTCAACAACGGCGCCGCCGCACTGGTCCTCGCCGCCGCCGCACTGGCCGCCGGCAAGGAAATCGTGGTCAGCCGCGGGGAGATGGTGGAGATCGGGGACGGCTTCCGGCTGCCGGACCTCCTGGTCTCCACCGGCGCCCGGCTGCGCGAGGTCGGCACGACCAACCGCACGACCGTCCAGGACTACGCCGGGGCCATCGGCCCCGAGACGGGCTTCGTCCTCAAGGTGCATCCCTCCAACTTCCGCATCACCGGCTTCACCCGCGCCGCCGAGGTCGGCGAACTGGCGCCGCTCGGCGTCCCGGTGGTCGCCGACATCGGGTCGGGTCTGCCGGCCCCCCATCCGCGCCTGCCGGACGAACCGGACGCCCGGAGCCAACTGGAGGCCGGAGCCTCCCTCGTCACCGCCAGCGGGGACAAACTGCTCGGCGGGCCCCAGTGCGGACTCGTCCTCGGCCGGGAGGACCTGGTCCGCGCCATGTCACGGCATCCGCTCGCCCGGGCGCTGCGGGTCGACAAACTGACCCTGGCCGCGCTGGAGGCCACGTTGACCGGCCCGAAGACGCCGACCGAACAGGCGCTGGACGCCGACCCCGAACAACTGTCCCGGCGGGCCGAGCTGCTGGCCACCGCGCTGCGGGCCGACGGCGTCGACGCCCGGGCGGTCGGCAGTCGGGCCACCGTGGGCGGCGGCGGGGCGCCCGGCGTGACGCTGCCGAGCGCCGCGCTGTCCCTGCCCGAGCCGTACGCCACCGCGCTGCGCGAAGGGCCCGTTCCCGTGGTCGGACGGCTGGACGGCGGACGGTGCCTGCTGGACCTGGGGTCGGTGCCGGCCGAGGACGACCGGCGGCTGGCCGAGGCAGTGCGCCGTGTACGGGCGGGCGAGAGGTAGGGAACATGCGGGTACTGGCCACCGCCGGGCACGTCGACCACGGCAAGTCCGCCCTCGTACGGGCGCTGACGGGCATGGAGCCCGATCGCCACGAGGAGGAGCGGCGCCGCGGCCTGACGCTCGACCTCGGCTTCGTCTGGACCCGGCTGGAGCCGGACGCACCGGGCGGTGTGGGCGGCGCCGGTGGCGAACACCTCGCCTTCGTCGACGTACCCGGCCACGAGCGGTTCGTCGCCACCATGCTGGCGGGCGTCGGCCCGGTGCCCGGCGTGCTCTTCGTGGTCGCCGCCGACCAGGGATGGCAGCAGCAGTCCCAGGAGCACCTGGAGATCCTGCACGCGCTCGGCGTCCGGCACGCCGTGCTCGCCGTGACCCGCAGCGACCTGGCCGACCCGGCACCCGTACGGGCGGACGCCGTCGAACGGCTGGCCGCCACCTCGCTCGGCACCGTACCGTCCGTCGCGGTCAGCGCGGTGACGGGCACGGGACTGGACCAACTGCGCGGCGAACTGGCCCGGCTGAGCGCTGCCTTGCCCGACCCGCCGGCCGACGCCGACGTACGGCTGTGGCTGGACCGCGCCTTCACCGTGCGCGGCCACGGCACCGTCGTCACCGGCACCCTGGGGGCGGGCACCCTGCGCGTCGGCGACCGGCTGGTCACCGGAGACGGCACGGGCGCGCTGCGCGTGCGCGGACTGCAGTGCCTGCACGAGGAGCGGACGTCCGTCAGCGGCGTGGCGCGGGTGGCCGTCAACGTCCACGGCGGCGCCGACGCCGCGCTCGGCCGGGGCGAGGTGCTGCTCACCCCGGACCGCTGGCCGGACACCACCGTGACCGACGTCCGGGTGCACGGAACGCCGGTCGCGGAGCTGCCCCGCACGGTCACCCTGCACATCGGCACCGCCGCCGTGCCGGTGACCGTGCGGCCGCTGGGCGAGGACACCGCCAGGCTGACCCTCACCCGTGGGCTCCCGCTGCGGGTCGGCGACCGCGCCGTCCTGCGGGAACCCGGCGGACGGCGCGCCCCGTGCGGACTGACCGTGCTGGACGTGTCCCCGCCGCGGCTGACGCGGCGCGGTGCGGCCCGGACCAGGGCGCGGGAGCTGACGGCCATGACCGGGCGGCCGGACGGTGCGGCGGAACTGCGCCGGCGACGGCTCGTGCGCCGGCCCGACCTGGAGGCCATGGGAATCACCCCGCCGGGCCCGCCCGTCACCGGCGACTGGCTGGCCGACCCCGCCCACTGGGCCCGGCTGCGCGACCGCCTGACCGCGGAGGTGGCGCGACACGCCGAGGAGCATCCGCTGGACCCGGGGCTGCCCACCGAGGCGGCCAGGCGCCTGCTCGGCCTGCCGAACCGCGCCCTCGTCCAGGCCCTCGTCGACACGCCGGGCGAGGGCGTACTGAGCCACCGTCAAGGGCGACTCCACGGACCCGGCGACCCCCGGCCGTCGCTGCCGCCGTCGGTCCGACGGGCCGTCGACGCCTTGGGGGAGGAGCTGCGCCGGTCACCGTTCCGTGCCCCCGAGGCCGGCCGGCTGGCCGAGCTGGGGCTGGTCCACAAGGCCCTGGCCGCCGCCGTGGCGGCCGGCGCACTGCTCCGGGTCGCCGACGGCGTCGTGCTGCTGCCCGGCGCGGACGCCGGTGCCGCCGCCGTACTGCGGTCGCTGCCCCAGCCGTTCACGCTGAGCGAGGCGCGCCGGGCCCTCGACACCACGCGCCGGGTGGCCGTGCCGCTGCTGGAGCTGCTGGACCGGCAGGGACACACCGAGCGCGTGGACGACCGGCGCCGGCGCTGCCGGGAGACCGCGGGGAGCGGAGGCGGACGGGAATCGAACCCGCCTGCCCGAGATCCTCGGACACCTCGGTTTTGAAGACCGGGAGGGCCACCAGGCACCCACACGCCTCCACCGCCCGCTCAGGCTACAGGAGCGCCCTGATCGACCGGCGATCCAACCGAACCACCCGGAGGGACCAGGCATGACGACCACCCGCGAGACACCCGTACGGCTCACGCAGTTCGCGCACGGCGGCGGCTGCGCCTGCAAGATTCCGCCGGGTGAACTGGAGGACGTGCTCGGCGGTCTCGCGCGCCCCGGCGTGTCCCCGGCGAACGCCTCCCTGCTGGTCGGGCTCGCCACGGGCGACGACGCCGCGGTGGTCACCCTGCCCGCGCCGGACGGCGCTCCGGGCCAGGCGGTGGTGTCCACGGCGGACTTCTTCACACCGGTCGTCGACGACGCCTACGACTGGGGCCGCATCGCCGCGGCCAACGCCCTCTCCGACGTCTACGCGATGGGCGGCCGGCCGCTCGTCGCCGTCAACCTGCTGGCCTGGCCCCGCGACGTGCTGCCGTTCGACCTCGCGCGCGAGGTGCTGCGCGGCGGACTGGACGTCGCCACCGAGGCCGGCTGCCACGTGGGCGGCGGCCACAGCGTCGACGACCCGGAACCCAAGTACGGCATGGCCGTCACCGGCGTCGCGGACCCCGAGCGGCTGCTGCGCAACGACACGGGCCGCCCCGGACTGCCGCTGTCGCTCACCAAGCCCCTCGGCCTCGGTGTCCTCAACAACCGGCACAAGGCCACCGGCGAGCGTTTCGAGCAGGCCGTGGCGACGATGGTGGCGCTGAACCGGGACGCGTCAGCGGCGGCCCTGGACGCGGGAGCCACCTGCGCCACCGACGTCACCGGCTTCGGTCTCCTCGGCCACCTGCACAAACTCGCCCGCGCCTCCGGGGTCACCGCCGTCGTCGACACCGCCGCCGTGCCCTACCTGGACGGCGCCCGGGAGGCCGTCCGGGACGGGTACGTCAGCGGCGGCACCCGGCGCAACCTGGACTGGGTGGCCCCGTTCACCGACTTCGGCGACGCCGACGCCGACACCCGGCTGCTCCTCGCCGACGCGCAGACCTCCGGCGGGCTGCTGGTGGCGGGCGAGGTGCCGGGCGCCCCCGTCATCGGGGAACTGGTGCCGAAGGGCGCCCACTCCGTCGTCCTCGGGTGATGACCCGGAGGCCTACGGCTCGGTTCCGGTGTCCTCGTCGATGCCGGCCCTGGCCCGGTACTCCCGCACCAGCTCCGGCGCGGCCGTCCCCCTGGGGCGGCGACCCGCCCTGATGTCCACCGCGAACGCCTTGGCCTCCTGGATGTGGCTGTTGGGGTCCAGCGACAGGTGCAGCAGCTCGTTGGCGGCGTCACCGGTCGCGTAGCCGTTGGGGCCCCAGTGGTAGGGCAGACCCACCTGGTGCAGCCGCCGGCCCTGCACGGTGAGGGGCGCCATGCGGTCGGTGACCAGGACCCGGGCCTCGACCACGCCGCGGGCGCTGACGATCGTCGCCCAGCCGGTGTGCTCCAGCCCGCGCGAGGCGGCCAGTTCCGGGGAGACCTCGCAGAAGAACTCCGGCTGCAGCTCCGCGAGGTAGGGCTGCCAGCGGGACATGCCGCCCGCGGTGTGGTGCTCGGTGAGCCGGTACGTGGTGGCGACGTACGGGAAGACCTCCGAGCCGGGCTCGGTGCCGCTGGGCTGGTAGCGGTTGTCCGGGTGCGGCGGCAGCAAGTGGCGTACGGGGTTGCGCTGTTGCGTGTACAGCAGGTTCGGGAACGGCGAGTCCTGCGGCTCGTAGTGCGTGGGCAGCGGGCCGTCGGTGAGGCCGGACGGCACGTACAGCCACGCCTTGCCGTCCGCCTGCATGATGAACGGGTCCTTGCCGGAGAGCGCCGCGGGGCCCTCCGCGTCCGGGGGCGGCTCGTGGTCGGGGGCCTTGTCGGGCTTGAAGTCGGGGACGTCGTGTCCGGTCCACGAACCCTCGTCCGCGTCCCACCACACCAGTGCCTTGCGCTCGCTCCACGGCCGACCCTCCGGGTCCGCCGAGGCACGGTTGTAGAGGATGCGGCGGTTGGCGGGCCAGGCCCAGCCCCACTCCTTCGCGACCCAGTCCTGCTCCCGCCCCGGCTTGCGGCGGGCCGCCTGGTTGACCCCGTCCGCGCGGACCCCGCAGTAGATCCAGCAGCCGCAGACCGTCGACCCGTCGTCCTTCAACTCCTCGTACGACGACAGCGGGTCGCCGTCGGCGTCATGGCCGTTGATCTCGGCGAGGACGGCCTCCGCGTCCGGCTCGGCGTGCTCGCCCTTCGTGGGGTAGCCCCAGGTCAGGTCGAGGAGCGGCCGGTCCATCTCGTCCGTGGACGCGGCGAGCTTCTCCCGGATGATCCGTCCGAGGTGGAAGGTGAACCAGAGGTCGCTGCGGGCCTCGCCGGGCGGCGGGACGGCCTGGTGGTGCCACTGGAGCAGGCGCTGGGTGTTGGTGAAACTGCCGTCCTTCTCGGTGTGCGCGGCGGCCGGCAGGAAGAACACCTCCGTGCCGATGTCCTCGGTGCGCAGCTCGCCCGTCTCGATCTCCGGGCCGTCCTGCCACCAGGTGGCCGACTCGATCAGGGAGAAGTCCCGCACCACCAGCCAGTCGAGGTTGGCCATGCCCAGGCGCTGCAGTTTGGCGTTGGCGGAGCCCACGGCGGGGTTCTCGCCCATGAGGAAGTAGCCCTTGCAGACGCCGTCCAGCTGGGCCATGACCGTCTCGTAGGTGGAGTGCGAGCCGGTCAGCCGCGGGAGGTAGTCGAAGCAGAAGTCGTTGCCGTCGGTGGCCGCGTCACCCCAGTACGCCTTGAGGAGGCTGACGAGGTAGGCGCGCATGTTGCCCCAGTAGCCCTTGCGGGCCGCCTCCGCCTCGACGAAGGTGTCGAGGTCCTGCTGCTGGTGGGCGTGCGGCATGGGGATGTAGCCCGGCAGCAGGTTGAACAGCGTCGGGATGTCCGTGGAGCCCTGGATGGAGGCGTGGCCGCGCAGGGCGAGGATGCCGCCGCCCGGCCGGCCGATGTTGCCCAGCAGACTCTGCAGGACGGAGGCGGCCCGGATGTACTGCACGCCCACCGTGTGCTGGGTCCAGCCGACCGCGTACGCGAACGCCGTCGTCCTCTCCCGACCCGAGTTCTGCGTCACCAGGTCGCACACCTGGCGGAAGAGGTCCTGCGGCACGCCGCAGACCTGCTCGACCACCTCGGGCGTGTAGCGGGCGTAGTGCCGCTTGAGGACCTGGAAGACGCAGCGCGGGTGGGACATGGTCTCGTCCCGCTCCGGCTCCCCCTCACCGATGTCGGCACCGCCCGAGCCGTGCGCCTCGCCGCGGGCGGCCTCCGTCACGCTGCTGCCGCCCCCGGTCCGCCTGTCGTACTCCAGGTCGCGCTCGCCCGAGGCCGCCTGCATCTCCGTGCCCTCGTACTGCCAGCTGCTGTTGTCGTAGCTGCGGTTGTCGGCGTCGAGACCGGAGAAGACGCCGTCCAGGTCCTCCGTGTCGCGGAAGTCCTCCCGCAGGACGACCGGCCCGTTGGTGTAGGCGACCACGTAGTCGCGGAAGTAGCTCCCGGTCCGCAGGACGTGATTGATGATCCCGCCGAGGAAGGCGATGTCCGAACCCGCGCGCAGGGGCACGTGGACGTCGGCCAGGGCGCTGGTGCGGGTGAAACGCGGGTCGACGTGGATCACCTTCGCGCCGCGGGCCTTGGCCTCCATCACCCACTGGAACCCGACCGGATGACACTCGGCCATGTTCGAGCCCTGGATGACGATGCAGTCGGAGTGCTGCAGGTCCTGCTGGAAGGTGGTCGCGCCGCCGCGGCCGAACGAGGTTCCCAGACTGGGAACGGTGGAGGAGTGTCAAACACGCGCCTGATTCTCGATCTGCACCGCGCCCAGGGCGGTGAACAGCTTCTTGATCAGGTAGTTCTCCTCGTTGTCCAGCGTCGCCCCGCCGAGGCTCGCGACCCCGAGGGTGCGCCGGGTACGGGTCTCGTCGACCTCCCACTGCCAGCCGGAGCGCCGTGCCTCGATCACCCGGTCGGCGATCATGTCCATCGCCGTGTCCAGGTCCAGCCGCTCCCACTCGGTGCCGTGCGGCCGGCGGTACAGGACGTGGTGCTCGCGGGCACCGCCCGTGGTGAGCTGCAGACTGGCCGAGCCCTTGGGGCACAGACGGCCGCGGGAGATGGGGGAGTCGGGGTCGCCCTCGATCTGGGTGACGCGGCCGTCCTCGACGTAGACGTTCTGTCCACAGCCGACCGCGCAGTAGGGACAGATCGACTTGACGACCCGGTCGGCGGAGGCGACGCGCGGCGTGAGACGCGCACTGGCCCCGCTCTTGGCGGCGGCCCCGCGGCCCAGGGGGTCGGTCCCCTTCAGCTGGCGGTAGACCGGCCAGGAGTCGATCCAGGTGCGTACGCCCATCACCCCTGCCTTCCCGTCGTGTCCCGTCGTGGCCCGCTGCGAGTGCCCCGCGCGGACCCGGTCAATCATCCGTGGTCGTCAGGAGTCTTCGACCGCTCGCCCGTGGTGAGGCTGCTCAGCACCTCGGCCGTCACCGCGTCGACCTCGTACACCCGCTCCCGGAGCGGCTCGACGAGGGCGACGGTGACCGACCAGACGGGCTGCCCGCCCGACCCCTCGTGCAGCGCCATGCCGCTGACCTTGCCGAAGTCCGGCCGCTTCACCTTGTCGACCGCTTCCTTCGGCAGTACCCGGGCGGCGGCGACCAGCTCGGCCGTGCGCTTCTTCGTCCCGGCGGACTGCCCGGCCGGGACGGACGTGCCCTGGAGCCGGCCGTCCGTGGCCGAGACGCGGACCAGACGCTCCGACCCGGTGTCGTCGGCGACCCGGACCAGCCAGGTGGGCCGGACGTCCGACGGCCGCAGGCTCAGGGAGACGAACTCGCTGCGGGGCACCTCGTCGAGCGCCTTGCCGATGGCCAGGTCGTAGGGGGCTTCCACCTGGGGCAGCACCTCGGGCGCCCGGGCCGGCGGAGGCTGGGAGCACGCCGAGCCCGTGACGAGCAGCAGCCCGCCGGTCAGAAGGGCGGACAGGACCAGCCCGGTCCGGCTGCGGACCTGGCCCTTCCCGGCCGAGTGCGTCATGGTCGCCTGCCTCTCCCGCGGCGCTTCACCGACCTGTCGGAAGGAGTGCGCCGGGGCGCGCTTCCCAAACCTGCCCGGGCGCCGGAACCGGAGCACCGCGTCCCGCGGTGTGTCCGCGCGCGGGCCGTCCGGCCGGTCCGTAGAGTCCGCCCGACACGTTCCCGAGAGGAGACTGCCGTGCTCGGACCCGAGGTCCTGGTCTTCGACGTCAACGAGACCCTCACCGACATGTCCGTGCTCGCGCCCCGCCTCGCGGACGTCGGGCTGCCCGGCCGGCTGGTGCCGGAGTGGTTCGCCGGCGTCCTGCGGGACGGCATCGCGCTCACGCTGGCGGGCGGCCCGGCCGACTTCGCCACCGTGGCACGGGACGCCCTGCTCACCCACCTGGCCCGGGAAGGCGTCCCGCCGGCCGACCACGAGGCCGCGACGGACCACGTCCTGGGCGCCCTGCCGGAGCTCCCCGTCCACCCGGACGTCCCCGAGGGGGTACGGGCCCTGCACGCGGCCGGACACCGCCTGGTCACCCTGACGAACGGATCGGCGGACACCAGCCGTGCCGTCCTGGGGCGGGCCGGACTGGCCGAGTGTTTCGAGGCCCACCTCGACGTCGCAGGAGCCGGCGGGCGCTGGAAGCCGGCACCGGAGGCCTACGCGTACGCCCTGCGCGAGGCCGGTGTCCCGGCGGACGCCGCGACGCTGGTCGCGGTGCACCCCTGGGACATCGACGGCGCGGCACGCGCGGGCCTCGGCACGGCGTGGCTGCGGCGCACACCCGTCCCGTACCCGTCGGCAGCACGGCCCGCCGACCGCACCGCCGACTCGATGGCCGACCTGGCGCGACGGCTGGGCGCGGGCGGCTGACTCAGGACGCCGGGGGCGCGCCGCCGGGCTCCCGCGCCCCGGCCGCCAGCCGCTCCCGTTGGGGCAGCACCGTGTACTTGGGATCCTCCGCCGAGGCGACTCCCGCGTGGAAGACGGCGAACCGCAGGGCGGCCGAACCGGCCAGGAGGGCCGCGCCCGCGCCCGCGGCGACCGCCCGGCTGCGCCCGCCGAAACACGCCCCGAGCGTCGCGCCCGCGAAGGTGAGCGTCTCGGCCGCCCGGAGCAGCGTCCGGGCCCTGCCGTGCTCGAACGGCTCGGCGGCCAGCCCCATGCGCCGCTTCATCACCCGGAACGACCCGAGTTCGAGCACGGCGCCCAGCGCGGCCGTGCGCCGCGCGGGGCCCGTCTCACCGATCGGCGCGCACACCAGGGCGAGCCCGGCGGCGGCGGTGGCCCCGGACCCGGCGAAGACGTACGGCAGCTCGCGGTGCCCCTCGTGCCAGGACGGCACGGCCGTGTCGGAGACCAGTACGGCGGTGTAGGTGGCGACCGCGGGACCCAGCACGGCGGCGGACGCGGTGGCCGCCGCGCCCACGAGGCGATACCTGCCGGCGACGTCGGCGGCGGCCGCGGCGACGGTCAGCGGCGCGTAACCGGCCAGCAGCCACGAGCCCACGCTCATCGGGGAGGTGGGCTTGAAGACGCGGAGCATGTTCAGGAAGCGTTCGGGGCGGCCCAGGTCGTGCACCAGGGCGGCCAGCGACAGGGAGACGGCGCCCGCCGCGCCCAGC
This sequence comes from Streptomyces sp. KPB2, assembly GCF_003950055.1. Taxonomy (NCBI): domain Bacteria; kingdom Bacillati; phylum Actinomycetota; class Actinomycetes; order Kitasatosporales; family Streptomycetaceae; genus Streptomyces; species Streptomyces sp. KPB2. Next base: position 1,524,265 of record NZ_CP034353.1, on the reverse strand, counting down.
TTGGCCGTCCGGGCCAGCGCGGGCCGGCCGGTGGCGTGCGCTCCCGCCGCCAGCAGCGAGGAGGCGCCCGCCAGCCCGCCGAGGTACAGGTAGCCCGCGATGTCCAGGGCCTTCCACGTCGGCCTGTTCAGGATCGGCCTGCCGTAGTACGAGGAGAACTCGGCGTCGGGCACCATCGCCCGCTCGCCCCGGCCCCTGCCCCGCCGACGGCGTCCGGTGCGGGACCCGGTGAGGGCGTTCCGTCCGGGTCGGGCGCCCTCCACGCCGTCCCGGGTCACGTCGGAACCGCTCATCGCGGCCTCCTGGCGAAGGCGGCGGCGGTGAGCGCGACCAGCGAGACGGCGGCCGTCGCCGCGTGCCGCCACATGGCGGGCAGGTCGCGGGTGGTGACGACCGGGTCGGGCGGCAGGCCGTACACCTCCGGTTCGTCCAGCAGCAGGAAGAAGGCGCCGTCGCCGCCGACCCCGTCGCCGGGGTCCGCGCCGTAGAGGCGGGCGTCCGTGACCCCGGCGGAGTGCAGCTGGGCGACCCGGTTCGCGGCCCGCTCGCGCAGTTCGTCCAGCGGGCCGAACTGGATGGAGTCGGTCGGGCAGGCCTTGGCACAGGCGGGTTCCATGCCGACGCCGAGCCGGTCGTAGCACAGGGTGCACTTCCAGACCCGGCCGTCGTCGGGACGCTGGTCGATGACGCCGTACGGACAGGCGGGCACGCAGTAGCCGCAGCCGTTGCAGATGTCCTCCTGGACCACGACCGTGCCGAACTCGGTGCGGAACAGGGAGCCCGTGGGACAGACGTCCAGGCAGGCGGCGTGGGTGCAGTGCTTGCACACGTCGGAGGACATCAGCCAGCGCAGCTCGGTGCGGCCCTCCGGCGCCAGGGGGGAGATCTCCCCGGCGGGTGCCGCGGCCGGCGGCCCGTCACCGGGCGCGTCGCCGGGTGCGGGTGCGGTCGAGCCCGGGCCCGGTGAGGACGGCGAGGTGCCCAGCGCGCCGGCCGCCGCGAAGACGTCGACGGCTTCGTGGCCGACGCCGGGTTCCTGTCCGCCCAGCGGCTTGCGCTGTTCGATGAAGGCCACGTGCCGCCAGGTGTCCGCGCCGAGCCCCTGGGTGTTGTCGTAGGACATGCCGGTCAGTTCCAGGCCGTCCTCCGGGATCGCGTTCCACTCCTTGCACGCCACCTCGCACGCCTTGCAGCCGATGCACACGGAGGTGTCCGTGAAGAAGCCCACGCGGGGCGGGGCGTCCGGATGGCCGGCGGCACGCGCCGGATCCGGCTGCGGCCCGGACAGCAGGTTTCCGCCCGCTCCGGGGACCGGAGTCTCGGTGTCGTCCGTCATGTCCGGGCCTCCTCGCCCATGCGCCGCCTTCGGACCGGCCGGGGCCTGAGTGCCCCGACGGCGCCCGGCCAAACGGCGGCGGGGGACACGCGGGCCCTCGGCCCGTCAGTCGGCGGCGCGACGCGCGGGTGCGCCCTGGGCGTCGCCGCGGGTGTGCACGTACAGCTTGCGGCGGTCGCCGACGTCGAGCCGCTTGGGCAGGGGCAGCTCGTAGCGGACCGGACGGGCGTGGTCGGCCAGTTGCCGGCGCGGATTGTAGACCTGGTTGAATTTCCACAGCATCCGGGCGAAGTTGGTCTGCCCGTGCAGCAGGTTCCGGCCCAGGATGCGGGCCGCGCCGAAGGCGGTGCGCAGGCCCAGGTGCTTGCGGTTGATCACGGCCTGGGTGCGCACCAGTTCCTCGTAGAACCGCTCCAGGGGCAGCGTGGTGGGGACCACGGCGTGCTGGATGTCGAAGAGCCGGTAGTCGCGGGTGGTGAGCCGGCGGGACTCGGTGTGCCAGATCTCCGTGCCGGGGTAGGGCGTCATCACCGTGAAGTGGACGATCTCCGGCACCGAGAGGGCGAACTCCCGCATCACCCGGAACCGCTCCTCGTCCCAGGCGGGGTCGACGATCAGGTTGATGGCGACCTGGATGCCCATGCGGCGGGCCGCCTCCAGGGCGCGGATGTTCTCGTCCGGGCTGATCCGCTTGCGGTACAGGTCGAGGCCCTCGGCGTCGATGGCCTCCATGCCCAGGAACATGTAGCGCAGGCCCAGCCGCGCCCACCGCTCGAACACCTCGGGGTGGCGCAGCAGCACGTCGCTGCGCGTCTCCAGGTAGTACTCCTTGCGGATGCCGCGCCGCTCCACCTCGTCGGCGATCGCGTTGCCGTGCTCGGGCCGGATGAAGGCCACGTCGTCCACGATGAACACGTTGGGCTCGCGGATCCGCGCGAGGTCCTCGGCCGCCGCTTCGGGAGAGGCCTTGCGGTAGCTGCGGCCGTAGAAGGTCCACGCGGAGCAGAACGAGCAGTCCCAGGGGCAGCCGCGCGTGAACTCCACGGACGCGCACGGGTCCAATTCGCCGATGAAGTAGCGGCGGCGGTTGCGCATCAGGTCGCGGGCCGGCAGCGGCGTGTCGATGCCGTGCAGCATCAGCGGCGCGGGCCCCCGCCCGGCGGCGGTGATGATGCCGGGGACGCCGTCCACGCCGCCGTCGCGGACCGCCTCCAGCAGCGGCGCCACGGCCGGTTCGCCCTCGCCCCGGACCACCGCGTCCACCGCGCCCGCCGCCTGCTCCAGCACCTCCTCGGCGACGAAGGAGACACTGTGCCCGCCGAAGAAGACGAAGCAGCCGGGAACCTCCCGCTTCACCTTCTGGGCCAGATCGATCGCCTCCGGGATGTTCGCCAGGTAATTCAGGGAGAAGCCGACGGCCTCGGGCCGGAACGACCGCACCTCGTCGCGCAGCCGCGTCACCGGCAGCACCTGGAGATCCACGACCCGCACCTCGTGGCCCGCCGCCAGGGCGGCACCGGCCACCCGTTCCAGGCCGAGGGGCTCCAGCCGCAGGAAGATCTCGGAGTACATCAGAGCGCTGGGATGGACGAGCAGCAGGCGCATGGGTCACCTCGTCGAGCGGAGCCGGAGGGAGGCGGGCTCCGCGGAAGCGGGAAGGAAGAGTCTCCCCACTGGCCTCCCGCCGGACGGGCGCCCCGTACCCGGCATACCGCCGCTTGGTCGCAGGAGAGGGCCCGCAGGGGTGGCCCCGGCGCGGTCACCTGCCCTGGAGCGTGCACGTGAAGCGCAGCGAGGTGGTCCCCGCCGGGACGGTGAAGCGCACCCGAAGCCGGTGGACCGTGTCCGGTGCGCCGTCGTGATCGGTCGTGTGCAGGGTCTCCACGTCCCGCGCGACGCACTGCCGCGGGACGGCGAGCCTCGCCCGCGCCGTTTTCCCCTCCCAGACGGCGTGGGACCCCTCCCATCGGGGCTCGATGCGGCTGACGAACACCTCGTCCACGGTCAGCTCGTGCTCGGCCCGCACCTCGTCGGTCAGGAGCAGTTCGCCCGGGGTGCGCCGCCACGAGAAGCGGCGCCGCAGCGACCGCAGCCCGTCCGCCTCGTACGCGGCGGTGAGGTCCAGCTCGTAGTCGACCCCGTCCGGGCCGGGCTCGCAGCGCAGCACACGGGCCGCACGCCTCCTCCCGGCGCTCTGCCCCCGGGAGGCGATGACGGGGACGGAGTGCCCCTCCGAGGAGTTGTGCAGGAAGGTGTAGCGCGTGTCGTCGTCGAAGTAGCCCTTGCGGTACTCGCCGGCTCCCAGGTCGGTGAGGAGGACCTCGCCGCCCGCCGCGAGGAGGAAGTGGCCGAGGTCGTTGTGGTTGTGCGGTTCGTCGTTGTGCCCGCCCTTGGCCGCGAACGCCGACGACTCGCCACGATCGACGACCCATGCCAGGTCGGGCAGCCAACTGGTGCCGGTACGTGAGCGGTTCGCCCCGTGGGTGGCCGGCAGCGTCCCCCACCGCAGGGTCCGGGTGACGTCCGCCCAGTCCCCCGGCATCTCCGTGACAGGCGCGAGGCCGGGGACCTCCACACCCAGTCTCGTGGTCAGGAAGCACCCGAGACCGGCGGGCAGGTCAGGGCGCTCCTGGCCGTCGGAGAAGGCGGGGAACAGCCCCTCGCCCAGATGCACCACGGCGGGGAAGGACGCGATGGCCCGCACCTTGGGGTCGTCCAGGAGGTCTTCCCCGGTGAGCCGGCGCAGTTCCTCGGCGAAGTAGACGAAGTGGGCGAAGCCGAAGGCCCAGTAGCCGACTCCCTCAGGACACCCTCCGTCGTCACCGAAGCCGGACAGATAGGTGCGCATGGCGCGCCGGCAGCGGTCGAGCAGACGGTCCAGACGCGGTCCCCTCTCCCACAGGGCGATCCCCGCCATACCCGCCGCTCCGCCGCAGACCGCGGCCCAGTTGTGGGGCCACGACTCCCACGGCAGCGGGCGTTCGTCGTCCGCGAGCAGGGTCAGTACCCGGTGCTCCACCTCGGCCCGGACCCGGGCGGTCACGCGGGCGTCGATCCGCCCACCGCACTGCTGGACCGTCTCGGCGAGCAGACAGGCGGTGAGGGCGGCGAAGAGGTCGAGACACTGGTCCATGCCCCTGCCCATGTCGACGGCCTGCTTCTCGTGGGCGGGCAGGGCCCAGGAGTACTCGTCGCACACGGACCACAGGGCGTCCTGGAGGGCGGCCGGGTCGGCCCCGGGATCGATCAGCGCCTCGGCCGCCAGCGCCGTCACGTGCCGGCGCCGGCGGAAGTACAGCTCCTCGTAGCCGAGCCGGTCGCCCTCGTCGGCGTAGCGGCGGTACTGGGAGAACACCGGCGTGGGCATGGCGGACGCACGTGCCTCCCCGGCGGCCGTCCGGATCAGTGAAGCCATCCGGTCGGCGTGGCTCACGACACTCACCTTCGAACCGCCCTTCCTCGCACGGCTCCACGGGGCTCTCCCGGCACGGCCGCTGCCGGGGCAGCGTAGGCAGCGGTCCTCGACAGGCGCAACGAAGCGAACAGAAGCGAAAGCAAACGATGTTCGCGCTGTTCGGAGCGGGTGAGACTCCGGCTGACGGACGACTCCGCTCCGCCGGAACGGGCCCGTGCCCACCAAGGCGCGAGGTGGGCACGGGCCCTCCCCCCGGCCTTCGGCCGGGGGTGCCACCAGGAGCCGGGCCGTGTGAGCGGTCAGACGGTGGTCTTCACCGGCTTCTGGTCGTCGTCGCCGTTCCCGGTGTCCTCTCCCGCGTTGCGGGCGCGGACGAACTCCAGGAAGGAGGCCAGTTCGCGCTTGACGACGGGGGCGAGGAGGTAGAGGCCGATGATGTTGATGACGGCGAGGGTGAAGAGGAACGCGTCGGCCATGTCGATCAGGGTCTGCAGGGTCAGCAGCGAGCCGGCGACGGCGAAGACGGTGTAGACGACCTTGTAGGTCACTTCGCTGGCCCGGCTGCGGCCGAAGAGGTACGTCCAGGACTTGAGGCCGTAGTAGCCCCAGGTCAGCACCGTGGAGACGGCGAACAGCAGCACGGCGACGGTGAGGATGTACGGGAACCAGGGCAGGACCGTCTCGAAGGCGTCGGAGGTGATCGTGACGCCGCCGATGTCCTCGCCCGCGCGGGCCTCGCCCCAGCTGGCGGGGTTGGCGATGACGATGGTCAGCGCCGTCATCGTGCACACGACGACGGTGTCGATGAACGGTTCGAGCAGCGCGACCAGGCCCTCACTGGCAGGGTGCTTGGTCTTGACCGCGGAGTGGGCGATCGGGGCGGAGCCCAGGCCGGCCTCGTTGGAGAAGGCGGCCCGCTTGAAGCCGATGATCAGTGCGCCGAGGACACCGCCGGCGACGCCTTCGGGGTTGAACGCGCCCTCGACGATGGAGGCGACGGCGTCGGGGACGGCGGTGATGTTGACCAGGATCACGATCAGGCACGCGACGACGTAGATGCCGGCCATGGCGGGCACGAGCCTGCTGGTGACGTTGGCGATCGAGCGGATGCCGCCGAGAAGGACGATGCCGACGAGAGCGGCGATCAGGATGCCGAAGAACAGGGCGCCGGCGGAGGAGCCGAGCGCGCCGTCCTCGCCGCCGGTGACGGAGACCAGCTGCGCGTAGGACTGGTTGACCTGGAAGAGGTTGCCGCCGAAGAGGCCGAAGAACAGGATCAGGAAGGAGGCGAGGACCGCGAGGACCTTGCCGAGGGTCTTGCCGTTCTTGCCGAAGCGTTCCGTCAGGCCCTTGGGGAGGTAGTGCATCGGGCCGCCGGAGACGGTGCCGTCGGGGTGCACTTCGCGGTACTTCACGCCGAGGGTGACCTCGACGAACTTGGTGGCCATGCCGAGCAGGCCGCACAGGATCATCCAGAAGGTGGCGCCCGGGCCGCCGATGGAGACGGCGACGGCCACACCGGCGATGTTGCCGAGGCCGACCGTGCCGGAGACGGCCGCGGTCAGTGCCTGGAAGTGGTTGACCTCGCCGGTCGATCCCTTCTCGTCGTACCTGCCCCGCACCACGTCGACGGCGAGTTTGAACTTGCGGAGCTGGACGAAGCCGAACCAGCCGGTGAAGACGAGGCCCGCGACGACGAGCCAGGCGACGATGAGCGGCAGATCGGTCCCGCCGACGGGGACGGTGTAGAAGACGACTTCGCCCAGCCACTTGGCTATGGGCTCGAAGAATCCGCTGACTGCTTCGTCGACGGACTGGGTGACGGAGTCGAGTGACACGGTGGTTACCTCGGTGACGCTGGTCGGGCGGGGTGGGGTGTCTCGCCTGGTTGAGCGGTCTCTGGGCGAACGTCGTTGTCCGGTGAACGGACCCGGGGTGCACGGAGCGGTGTCGGACCGTGACCGGGCCGGGCTGGAGTGGTGAACGGGTCGACGACAGGTCGGCACTTCGCGGACGGCCGGCCGGCCGGGCCACCTGCGAAGTTGCGCAGTTGTACCACGACTTTGCCGAACTTTTAGTGACCTATCTCACGTTACGGTTCGTGACCAGGGAACGTCCCAGCAGACGAGACCCGACCGTTATCCGGAGACGGGAAACGTGTCGTGTGCACCTATGCGGTCACGGTCGGCCGTGCTCCGTCGGGTGTGAGACGAAGCCTCACCGGAGCGCTCCGGTGAGGCATCGCCGTGCCGCTGCTTCACGGGGTGACCCGCCTGCTCGAACTCAGAGCAGGTCACGCTCCATCAGGTCATCCGCTTCGTCCCAGGTGATGAAGGAGCACGCTCCGGTGTTCAGGTCGACGGCCACGGGCAGGTTCCCGCCGAGTTGCATGTCCTGACGTCCGTGATCGAGGTACTCGACATGGTCGTAGGGAGCGATGAACCGTCCCTTGTCCGTGAAGCAGTACTCGGGAATGATCCTCACGTTGGAGGACATCCCCCATGCTCTGCTTTCCTCGGTGAGGAACTCCGCGGCCCTGCGCTCGGCTTCTTCCGGGTCGAGCATGTCAGTTGGTCCTCATCACGTAGTAGTCGCGGTACCTCTTGTGCGCCGGATTGGCCTTGCCCGACTGGAAGTCGAGGAAGACCACCTTTCCATCGATGTTCGCGACATTGAAATAGTGGCCCACGCCCTTCCTCGGCCACGCTCCTATGATCGCCCGAGCACCGGGTCCCCAGCGCAGCATGTCACTCACGATGACGTTGAGGCCGCCGACCTTCCGGAACGGCAGCCCGGTCATCGCCGACACCTCGGCCCGCGTCAGCGGGCGGTCCGCTCCGGACACCCCGTTCGGATTCCGGCCGGCCATGAGGTCGTCGCCGGCGGTCGCACACAGTCCGCAGTTCCTCCGGCCGCCCTCCGGGTTGATGCGGCTCATGGACGACGGGGTTTCCGGTGTGTAGTAGGGGAGTCCGAACCGCGTCGAACTCGGGTCCCCGTAGTAGCGTCCCCCGCCCGGCTCGACCGCGGCTCTGCGCCATCCCGTCAGTCCGCCGACACCCACGAGGACGATCTGCTGGGTGAGTTCTTCGGCGGCTTCGGCGTACAGGTCGGCGAGGGCGTCGCAGCCCTGCTGGCGGAGCAGGTACTCGGCGCGGTAGAGGCGGTAGGCGGGGCGGACGGGCAGGTACTTGTCGACGAAGGCGCCGGCACCGCCGTTCCGGCCGGTGAACGCGTCGTAGGCGTCTCCGAGGAAGACGAAGGGGGACTTCAAGCCCTCGACGAACCCGTCGCCGAAGATGCGCGCCGCCTCACCGAGGCTGTCGACGCGGCCGTTGTCGGGGTCGTCGGGGGTCAGACCGCTGGGGTCGGTCAGGAGGGTGGGGGTGTTGTCGGCGTAGGCGTAGGGGGAGATGTACGGGGTCGTTCTGGCGCGGGTGGCCGGATCGGGCCGGGTGAAGCGGCCAGTGGTGGTGTCGTACTGGCGGGCGTGGAGGTCGAGATTGCCAGTGGTGGTCTCGTGGCGGGCGCCGGTGTACGACGGGGTGCTCGCGGGTGCGCCACCGGTGGTGGTGTTCAGCACACGGGTGCCGAACGGGTCGTAGGCCCAGCGCTGGTGGAGGGTGCCGGTGCTGCCGGTGACGTCGACCGGTGAGCCCTGGGTGTCGTGGTGGTAGTAGAAGAGCGCCCCGGAGCCCGTCTTGGTGGCGGTGGGTTGACCGAGGGGGTCGTAGCGGTAGGACTGCTTGACCGTCCAGTCGCTGTCGTACTCGGTGGCCAGGATCGGCAGCGGGGCATTGGGATCCCACTGGGTACGACTGGTGACCGTGCCGTCCTTGGCGGCGACGACCTGGTTGCCGGCGGCGTCGTGGTCGTAGGTGTAGCTGTTGCCGCCGACGGTGGCGGCGGAGATCCGGCCGGCCAGGTCGTAGGTGTAGGTGTCGGCGCCCTTCTTGGTCTGGTTGCCTTCGGCGTCGTAGTCGTAGGCGGTGGTCGTGGTGCCGGTGGTGGTGGAGGTGAGCTGGTCGGCCGCGTCGTAGACGTAGCCGGTGGAGGTGGTGCCGAGGGTGGAGGTGAGGCGGTTGCCGACCTTGTCGTAGGTGTAGGAGGTGGTGCGGCCGGCGGCGCAGCCGGTGACCCAGGGCTGCGGGAAGCAGCCGGAGGCGAGGCGGCCGGCCGTGTCGTAGGTCAGGTCGTAGCCGCCGGCGCCGACACTCGCGCGGGTGACGTCGACGTGGGTGGGCAGGCCCGCGGGGGAGAGGGTGAGGGCGGTCTTGGTGACCGTGGTGCTGGCCTTGGCGGAGGTGACGGCGGTGAGGCGGCCGGCCCGGTCGTAGGAGCGGTCCTCGGTCTCGGTGTTGGGGAGCGCGGACTTGGTGAGGCGGCCGGCCGGGTCCCAGGTGTACGCGGTGGTCCTGCCGTCGGCCAGCATGGTGGCGGTGCGGCCGTCGTCGTCGTAGGTGTAGGCGATCGTGTTGCCGTCGGAGTACTTGCGGGTCAGCATCTGCCCGGCGGCGTCGTAGGTGTAGGCGAAGCCGCGGGTCTTGGTGAGGTTGCCGACCGCGTCGTAGACGAAGTCCTCGGAGATCTTCGAATTGGCGCGGGCGGTCAGCTGTCCGGCGTCGTCGTAACCGAACGTCGCGTCGGGGGTGGAGTCGGAGTAGTCGACCTCGGTGAGCAGGCCGCGCGGGTCGTAGGTGTAGCGGGTGGATCCGCGGGGCGTGGTCTTCCCGGTGAGGTTGCCGGCGGCGTCGAACGCGTAGGTGGTCTCCCGCTTCAGCGGGTCGGTGACCGAGGTGAGGCGGCGGGCACCGTCGTAGCCGTACGTGGTGACGTGCCCGTTGGCGTCGGTGCGCTCGGTGACGTTGCCTGACTTGTCGTAGCCGTAGGTGGTGACCGCGCCGTCGGATGCGGTGACTTCGGTCAGCCGGTCCAGCTCGTCGTAGCCGTAGGCGGTGGCGCGCCGGTCGGCGTCCGTCTGTTCGACGACGTTGTTCACGGCGTCGTAGGCGGTGGTGGTCACGCCGCCGAGCGGATCGGTGACCGTGGTCGGATTGCCTGCCGGGTCGTAGCCGTAGGTGGTCGTGTACCGGGCCGGGTCCGCGCCGCCGGCGTTGCCGCGCGGGTCGACCGAGGCGACCTGGCGGCCGTCGGCGTCGTAGGCCCAGCTCTCCTCGTGGCCGAGCGGGGAGGTGCGGCTGAGCAGGTTGCCGTCGGCGTCGTAGGCGTAGGAGGTGGTCTTGCCCAGCTGATCGGTGCTGCTGGTCAGCCGGTTGTTCTTGTCGTAGCCGGAGGTGACCGTCTCGCCTGCGGCGTCGGTGACCTTGGTGACGTTGTCGTCGGCGTCGTAGGTGTAGCTGGTGGTGCGGCCCAGCGGGTCGGTGACCGTGAGGGGCCGGTTGACGGCGTCGTAGGTCGTGGTGGTGGTCGCGCCGGTCGGGCCGGTGACCGCGACGGCGTTGCCGGCCGCGTCGTAGGTGTAACTCGTGGTGTGGGCGGCCGGGTCGGCGCCGGAGACGTTGCCGCGCGGCGAGACGCTGCTCAGCAGGCGGCCCACCTTGTCGTAGGTGTAGGTGGTCCTGCCGCCGGCCGCGTCGGTCTGCGAGGCCAGGCGTCCGCTCGCGTCGTAGGTGCGGGTGACGAAGTCGCCGGACGGGTCGGTGGTCCGGGTCGGGTGCCCGGCGTCGTCGTAGGCGAACGTGGTGGTGTCGCCCGCCGGGTTCCTGGCCGACGTCAGTTGCTCGGCGCCGTTGTACGTGTAGGTCGTGGTGCGGTCCAGCGGATCGGTGGCCGAGCTGAGCAGGCCGCGGCCGTCGTAGGCGTACGTCGTGGTGAAGTCGGCCGGGTCGGCGCCGGTGACGTTGCCGCGCGGGTCGGTCTTCGTGAGGATCCGGCCGGCCCTGTCGTAGGTGAACGTCGTCCTCTCACCCAGCGGCGTGGTGACCGAGGTCCGGTTGCCGGCCGTGTCGTAGCCGTAGGTGGTGACCTTGCCGCGTGGCGTCGTCACGGTCTCCAGCGAGCCGAGCGCGGTGTACGTGTAGCCGGTCCTGCCGCCCAGCGGGTCCGTGACCGACGTCAGCTGGTTCGACGTGTTGTAGGTGTACGTCGTCCTGTTCTTGCGACCGTCGGTGTGACCGGTGATGTTGCCCGCGCCGTCGTAGGTCCAGGTCTCCGTGTAGCCGAGGGCCGAGGGGGCGCTGCGGGTGAGCATCCGTCCGGCGCTGTCGTACGTCATCTCCGTGGTGTTGCCGCGCTGGTCGGTGATGGCGACGGGACGCAGGTGACGGTCGTAGTCGTAGGTGATGCTCTTGCCGTACGGGTCGATCGTCTCCATCAGGACGTTGCCGGCGTACACATCGGTCCACACGCCGCCGTCCGGCGCCGTGGTGTGCGCCTCGCTCCTGCCGTCCCAGGTGAACGTGGTGGTCTTGCCGTTCTGGTCGGTCTGGGACTTGATGCGGCCCGCGGTGTCGTAGACGTTGGAGACCTTGCCGCCCGCCGGGTCGGTGTAGGAGGACAGCTGCTTGTTCGCGTCGTACTCGTACGACGACGCCTTCCCGGCCGGGTCGGTCACCGAGGTCAGCAGACCGCCGGTGTAGCCGTACGACACCGACGTACCGTCCGGCAGGCCCACCTTGGACAGCAGCCCGTCGGCACCGGGCGTGAACGTGGTGGTGCGGCCGGCGGCGTCCTTGACGGAGGCGAGCGTGTCGGACGCGTACGTCAGGCTCAGCCCCTTGCCGGCTCGGTCGACCACGGAGGTGAGCCGGCCGCCGCTGTTGAATGTCCGCTCGGTGTGGTCCGGCGTGGTGATCGTGTAGCCGCTCGCGCCCTTGACCAGCTCGGCCGCGGAACCGGCCGGGGCCGTGTACGTGCCGTCACTGTTCTGTGTGAAGACGAACGACGCCCCGTCGTCCGTCCGGTAGGTCGCCTTCCCCGTCGCCACGGTCAACTTGGCGTCGAACGGCGTCGCCCAACCGCGCCCCAACAGGCCGACGGCGCTCGAGTCGGAGCGGTAGGTGCGCTCCAGGGTCAGAGGCACGCCGGGGCTCACCAGGGAGGCGTCGGTGAGTTGTTCGAAGAACATGCCGGTGGCCGTGTTGACCGGGTCGGCGCGGTGCGCCTGGGCGTAGCAGGTGCAGATGCCCGCCTGCGCTCCCGGGATCACCGGGGTGTAGAACGCCTCCACCAGCGGCGAGGTGGTTCCGCCGGGACTCGACGTCCCGTCGGCGCTGTTGAGGAAGACCCAGGCGTAGTACTCCTTGCCGTCCTCGAGGATTCCGCCCAGCGCGCTGCCGGCCCACCAGAAACACTGGTCGGTGGGGTAGGAGTTGCTCGCCCACCAGTCGTAGCACCAGGCCCCGGTGTCCGGGGTGTCGCCGCCGGGATCGTCCGTGGACTTCTTGATCTCCTGCTGCACGACGGGGGAGCCGTCCTCGTCCAGGACGTACAGCCACATCCCCGTATAGGAGTCTCCCCGCTTGGGCAACTTCACCTGTCCGCCGATCGACAGCATGCCCGGGTACGCGGTGGCCCAGGACGACACCCAGGTCGGGTTCTCGGCCGCCGCGGCGAGAGGCTGCGAAGCCACCTTCGACTCGGTGGCGGGGCCGCGTTCGACGCGGTTCTCCTCCGGCCGGCTGTGGGGCTTCCCCTTGGGTGCCCGCTCCGGCGCGGTCATGTAGTCGCGCATCGGCGATCGTTCGTGCCGGTCCTCGTCGACCTGTTTGCGCCGCTCGGCCAGGGTCATGGCCTTGGGAGGCTTGGGCAGGTCGGCGGCTGTCCGGGCCCGCGCGTGTGTGATGGCCGCGGTGACCGTGGAGTGGGGCCGGTCCCCGGACGACGCCCAGGAGGGGGCGACCCCCGCTGTTGCCAGCAGGGCCAGGGCCAGAACGACCGTGACAAGTCTTCGCGCTTGTGTGCGCACAGTGCATCACCTGTGGGTCAGGAGTGAAAGGAGGTCGCGGTGATGCATGATCAGAAAAATCTCGAACTAACGTGCCGTGGGAACCGGGGCCGAAACGCGATGGGCCTCCACTGGCCCTGTTCAGGAGTGCGCAGGCCGAGTGGATGACGGATCCTGTTCAGCCGCGCGATTTGGCGCGAAAGGGGTCCAGAGCGCGAGCTGGTGTGGGTGAACGGACGCCGGACGGTGAGCCAAGGGAAGGGTCGGGGCGATGGTGGTGGCCAGAACCTCGATGGCTTCACGGGAAGCCGCCACCACCGTGTCCCGATGTCCCGTCGCCTGGCCGTTGGTTGCTCTCTGGTCAGGCGTCCCTTGGCGTGCTTCGTCGGGCGAGCTTACGGGCCTGCCCGTCGTGAATGCCGCTTGTCCACTCCCAGCCGGGTTTGGGCGATACGACCCGTGGGTCGCTGGACACCCGGGCGTCACGCAGGTCCTCCACGTACGCTCGATCCAGTTTGATCCTTGCGCGTACCTCCCCATCCCTGGCGACGGATCCATGTCCGGGGATGAGGACATCGACATCGTCCGCAACGCCCTCGGGATGCCTCGAGAATCCTGCCGCCACGGGCCGGCCCAGCTCTCGAAGGTCGTTCGCCAGGCAGGTCATTTCGGCACCGGTGATCCCGGCGTCCACGAGTAGCACGCCGTCCCTGCCCTGCACTACAACGCTGTTGTTCTCGAGCAACTCACTCTGGTGGATCAGCACACCCTCGGCGACTTGCTTCAACATGGGTCCCTCCCCGTTTGATGTCCGCACCCTGTCAGAGGGTCTGGGGCACAGCGACACAACCGGACGGCGGTGTGTGATGCCGACTCCCTGCCCTGGGAGCGGCCACGCTCGGCATCGCCAACACCCGGACGCCTGGGTGCGCGCTGAACGGTCGGCAGCTTCGCGCGGGCCTGCAAAATAATGGACGCAAACGGCCTTCGCAGGGTCCGTCTGTACGATGCTCGGGCGTCTTGCCTCACGTACTTCGCCAGCAACGAGGTGCCGGATCACCTGCTCGCCAGGTGGGCCGGACACACGAACGTGAAGATGACGAAGAAGTGGTACGTGAAGCGGCGTGAAACAGATCGTGACAGATGAAGGTGTGAACCCGTGACAGAAGGCAAGACCGAGACGCTGCAATACCGCTTCGACGGGCCAGAAGACGCTCCGGTCCTGATCCTCGGTCCCTCACTGGGTACCACCTGGCACAGGTTGTAGAGACCGTCTAGGGGCGTCCACACCAGTCTTTGGCGTGTGAGTTGTAGCAGGTCAGGGCTTTGCGGTCTGGCGGCGTCGGCGTAGTTGGCGACAGACGCGTGACAGGGCCGGTGATAGACGAGGCCCTGCCGGGCAGCATCCTTGGCGGGCCTCTGCCTGGAGCCATGAGATGAAGCCACACCGGAGCGCTCCGGTGGGGGCATCACCGTGAAGTTGACTGTGCGTGCATGCGTGACGCGTTCGGCTCGTCATGCAGTTTGTCTTCCAGTGCTGCTCTCGGCGACGCTGAATTTGCGATCGCAGCCATGACGGACGACGTGGCCCGCCAGACAACTGGGCGGGCTCTGTCGGCTGGAGGGACGGCGCGCTCTGCCCTGCTTGGGCAGGCCAAGCGGTATATAGGATGCCCGTGGATGAGTCACGTAGTGGCCGCCGTCGATGCTGAACCCCCTTCGCCTCGCGTGGTGACCTTCCGTGAGGCTGGGTGGGGCCCAACCTGTGTCAGGGGCCATAGGGACTCCAGTGCCCGAGGAAGGGCTGCAGTTCGGCGGCTCGTGGTTCGGGGATTCGACTGGGCATGCACCACTCCACCGTGCAAGCCCGCCACGAGGCGCTGACGCAGACCCTGGGCTACGACCCGCGCACCAACGTCGGCCAGATGCGGTACATCGCCGCGGCACTGCTGCTGCGCCTCACCGACCCGATCACCCCGGCGCACTCCAAGCCGGCGTAGCCGGTCCCGCGACGGAAACACCGACAGAACGCGCGCCGGACTCCAACGGCCCGACGACCTGATTGTGTCTCAGAACTGCTCGTCCAGGTCTTCGGCGAGGGCGCGCACTGCAGCCTCCAGCGTGGCGACCAGCGACTGCAAAAGCTTCGGGTCGTAGCGCACGCTGGGCATCGACACCGACAGCCCGGCCAGCGCGGTGCCGTCTCGACCACGCACCGGCACCTTGATCATGAGGTCGGTGCCGATGTTGCCCGAACCGATGATCGCGAGATTGGTGCGTGACGCGCCGTCAGCGCGCGTCGTCATGCCGTTCCTTCCCCGATGGAGGTAATGACCGTGCCCAGCTCGCCGATCGCTGCGGTGACCTGTGCGCCCGGTGCGAGCGGGCTCATCGGCCCGAGCGCCCCGGAGAGCACCACATGACCGGCCCGCAGCGGATCGTCCAGATCGCGTGCGGTGCGCGCCAGCCAGAGCACCGCGGCGAGCGGGTCACCCAGACAGTCCGCGCCGGTGCCCTCGGACACGGTCCGGCCGTCGACGGACATCTTCATCACGGCCGTCCGCGGCTCGGACTCGGTGAGGCCGCGACGTTCCTGGCTGAGTACGAAGGCACCTGCGGAGGCGTTGTCGGCGACAGTGTGGGACAGGGTGATGTCCCAGCCCGCGATACGGCTGCCGCAGACCTCCAGGGCGGCCACGGCAGCTACGGCGGCCCGCACCCGGGCCAGGTCCAGCGGACCCTCGGCAAGGTCCTCGCCGAGAACGAACGCCATCTCGGCCTCGACGCGGAGCTGGAGCACGGACGCGTACGGCACGGTGTCGACGTCCGGGTATCCCATGTCGTCCGGCAGCACTCCGAAGTCTGGCTGATCGACGCCGAGTTGGCGTTGCGCTGCAGACGAGGTCAGGCCGATCTTGTGACCCACGACGCGTGCGCCGCGTTCCAGGCGCGGCGCCGTGACCCGCTGCTGCACGGCGTAGGCGGCACCGGTGTCGCATACGCCGATCAGATCCCGCACCGGTGCGCACGGAATGCGGGTGGCGGGCTTTGGCGCGACTTCGCTGTGGCCGGCTCGGCGACGGCCTGCGGGTCGCGTTCCCGGGCGATGAGGGCTTCGAGCATGGCCCGGCCGGAGACGCCCATGATGGCGGAGGCGACTGCGGCGAAATGCGCGATGAGTTCCACCACGGGCGACGGCAGCAAGGTGCCGCCGCGGTCGTGGCGGGATGTGTACGTCATCCACAGGCACGGCACCGCCGCCGACCCGTCGTGCCCCGTGACCCTGAGACCAGGTCCGGGAAGGGGGGCGTGGTCGGCCGAAAGCCGTCCTGTCGAGGTCCGAGCGGTCTTAGCGTGGTGCCGTGACCACTGCAGACAACATCGCTTACCGGTACCGCAGCGCCGTCCCCGAGGACGCCGAGGCCATCAAGGCCCTGGACGGCTCCTTCACCACCGACACGGTCTTCAAGGTGACCGTCACGGACGACGGGTTCGCCCTGCGGGAGATTGCGGTGCACCCGCCCCTGACCAAGGTGTTCCCCGAGGACGAGGACGACGGGGACGACGGGGACGACGGGGATGCCGTGGAGTCGCGTACCTTCGTCGCCCACGGGGCCGCCGGCGACCTGGCCGGGTTCG
Source organism: Streptomyces sp. KPB2 (assembly GCF_003950055.1). Taxonomy (NCBI): domain Bacteria; kingdom Bacillati; phylum Actinomycetota; class Actinomycetes; order Kitasatosporales; family Streptomycetaceae; genus Streptomyces; species Streptomyces sp. KPB2. The sequence continues at coordinate 1,507,969 of NZ_CP034353.1, read as the reverse complement.
TCGCCGTCTCGTATTCCGGCTGGAACCGCCGGCTGACCATCGATGACATCGAGATCGCCCCGGAGCACCGGGGCCGAGGGGTCGGCCGCGCACTGATGGGGCTCGCGGTGGAGTTCGCCCGCGAGCGAGGTGCCGGGCACCTCTGGCTGGAGGTCACCAACATCAACGCGCCGGCGATCCACGCATACCGGCGGATGGGCTTCGCCTTCTGCGGGCTGGACACCCACCTTTACCACGACACCCCCTCCGAGGGTGAGCAAGCGCTTTACATGAGCATGCCCTGCCCCTGAGCAGACAGCAGGCGGTGCACGGACGGGACGGCCCCGTCGACCGGCGCGACTATGATGGTCAGCAGCCAGGCAGGCTCTCCGTCCGGGGCCGCGGCCTGCTCGTACCACTCCAGGCGCGCGTCAAGCAGCCGACAACCCGCAGACCGGAGGGTGGCGTACCACCTCTGGAAGCGCTCGGACCGCCACACCACGAGTGGGACGGCCCGCTCGCCGCCGGTGCGGCGGGAGCCGCGGCCCACCGCGCGCAGGGCCGCTCCCGCCGCCTCCTGAAGGGTGCGTTCCACCGGCACCCCGAACGCCTCGGCGAAGTGCAGGAGGTACGCCATGCGCTCGGCCTCCGGCGGAGCACCGAGCACCGCCCGGCCCGAGTCGTACCACACCCCCCACTTGATGTTGGAGACCAGCCCGGGGAGCCGGTTCATCTCCCGGGGGATCCAGAACAGGACCACGTCCGAGCGGCGCATTGCCTCCTCCTCCCAGGCGATCTGGTCTGCGTAGGGCGGGTAGGACCCGTCCGCGGTGGGCTCCGGCAGGAAGACCGCCAGTCGCCCCGCGCCGTCCCAGGCGGCGCGCAGGGCGGCGACCGCGGACGGACGCCAGGACGGCTCCTCGGGGTCGGTGGGCGTGGGTCCGCACAGGTACACGGCCGCGTCCCAGGACTCGGGCTGCTCCTGGCCGACGTACACCACCTCGACCGAGGCGGGGGCTTCAGTGAGGGACTCAGTGGACACGGGACGCTCCGGGGTCGGTCGTGGTGAGGGTGGCGAGGAAGTCCAGCAGGACGCTGTTGAAGGCGTCGGGCCGTTCCAGGAAACCGAGGTGGCCGGTGTCCGCCAGCTCCGTGTAGCGGGCGCCTGGAATCGCCGCGGCCACCTCACGGCTCAGGTGGGCGGGAGCCAGCATGTCGTCGGCGAAGCCCACCACCAGCAGGGGCGTGGTGATCCGCGCGTACGCGGCCAGCCGGTCGCGGGCATGCGGGCGCGGGCGGTGCACGCCGGCGGAGGTACCGCTGAGCGCGGCGATCTCGAACAAGTCCAGCCAGTCTGCGACCGCACCCTCGTCCGCCAGGGTCCTGGGGGAGAGGTTCTGCACCATCCGTACGAACGCCTCGTACTCCGGCGGCAGTCGGCTGCCCGCTTCGGCGTACGCGGCCTCGGCGCGGGCCAGCGCGTCGCCGACCGCGTCGGGCCGTCCCCGTGTCGCGGCCAGCACGCCGCCGCTCGCCAGGTGCGGATCGGTGAGGAGCAGCTCCTGTATCGCCAGGGCCCCCAGGGAGTGGCCGACCAGCGGGCAGGGCGGCAGCCCCAGCGCGGTGAGGAGTTGCCGTACCACAGCGGCCACTTCGCCGACGCAGGAGCCGGCGATGCCGTGGTCGAAGGTGATCACCTGGTGGCCCGCCGCGGTGAGCGCGGGCACCTGGTGGTGCTCCCAGATCCGGCCGGTGCTTCCTGAGCCGGCGACCAGGACCACTGGCCGCCCGGAGCCGTGGACCGTGTACACCGTCCCACCGCTCACCGGCCCATCCTCCGCAGCGCGATCTCCGTCCACGCCGAGCGGCCGGTGTCCAGCCCGCGCAGCGCCACATGGACCCAGAGGAAGGACGCGCGCGCCATGATGTGCGACCGCATGCCGTCGGGGACCTCGCCGCCCGCCGCCCGGTAGGCGTCCATGAGGCGGTCGAGGACGTTTGGGCCGCCGGCGTAGAGCATGTCGACGAAGTCCACCGCTGGATCGCCGATACCGGCGTTCGCCCAGTCCAGCAGCGCCGACAGTGCCGGGGGGCTGGATGGGCGGCGCTCCACCAGGGTGTGACCCGGGTGCACGTCCCCGTGGACGAGCACCAGGCGGTCGGGCCACAGGCGGTCGTCGTCCAGCCACTCCTGCCAGCGCCGGACCCCGGCGGCGGGCAGCTCCAGTTCGGCCCGTGCGCGCGCCAGCTTGCCCGCGATCCCGGAGCGCATGGCCTGGGGGCCGGCCGGGTGCCGTCCCGGCAACTCCCAGGTGCCGTCCAGGGGCGTGGAGTGCACGGCGACCAGGCAGCGGGCGAGCGGCTCCAGGTAGCGGTCGGGACGGGCCAGCGGGTCCATCGACCAGCCGTAGGCGAGGGTGACCGGGTCCTCGCTCCCCGCAGCCTCTCCGGACAGGCGGGGATAGGCGACCAGATTCGGGGTGTGCAGCCGCCAGTCGGGCACAGGCACCGGGACCCGGTCGCGCACGGCGCCGAGCACGGCGCCCTCGACGGCCAGTTGGTCGGAGGCCTCCGGCCGCCGCGGCTGCCGCAATATCCAGTGCGTGCCGTCCGCGGCGCGGATGTGGGTGACGCGGAAGTCCCAGCCACTGTCGTCGCCGCGCGCGGACTCCGGTACAAGCGCCACGCCGAGCCTGCGCGAGACGTACGCGGCCAGTTCGGCGGCCTCCGCCCCCGGGGCCATGGGGGCGGCGCTCATCGGGCGGCCTCCACGGTGCCCAGGTGGCGGTCGCGGGTCGCGTTCCGATCCACCTTGCCGGTGTGGGTCTGCTCCAGCGCGTCCACCGGGACGACCAGGCTCGGCACGAGGTGCGGCGGCGCCGTCCGCGTCAGCCGGTCGCGGATGCCCGCAGCGACCACGCCCGGCTCGACGGCCGGCAGCGGCACGAAGAACGCGGCCAGCGAGGAGTGGCCGGCCCGTTCCACCCTGGCGGCCGCGACCGACGACACCCCTTCACACCGTCCGATCAGTGCCTCGACGTCGAGCAGGTCCACCCGGAAACCGCGGATCTTGACCTGGTGGTCGGAGCGCCCTCGGAACACCAGGACACCGCCGGCCGCCTCACCGACCAAGTCCCCCGTGCGGTACCAGCGGACGCCGGCGCGTTCGGTGAACCGGGCCGCCGTCGCCTCCGGGTTGTCGTGGTAGCCAAGGGCCAGGCCGGGCCCGGAGACGTACAACTCGCCCGTATCGTCGATCCGCTGGCCTACGTGCGGCAGGGGGAGCCCTATGGGCAGGTCCCCGCCGGTCTCGGGCAGCGTGGGGGCGCCCGGCCCGGCGAGCTGCACCGCGTGCGTGACCAGGGCAGTCTCCGTGGAGCCGTAGGTATTGACCAGCCGGACGTCCTCGGCGCCGCCGAGCCGGCGCCAGCGCTCCAGCATGTCGGCGCGCACCGCCTCCCCGCCGATCACCACGGTCCGCAGGGACGCGGGCAGCCGGGCGCCCTGGTGCAGCAGATCACCCGTCAGGCTGTCCCAGAACCCGGTGGGCAGCACCGCGACCGAGAGCTGCTGCTCCTCCGCCACCCGCGCGAACCCCTCCCGCACCCCGTCGTCGATGACCAGGGTGGCGCCCCCCGTCAGGGCCGGGAGGATCTCCTCCAGGCTCGTGTCACCACCCGCGCCGTGGAAGTGCAGCACGAACTCGCCCTCGCCGACGCCGTACAGGCTGCGCAGTGGCGGCACCACGGCCGCCGGGGCCCGGTGGGGGACCACCACGCCCTTCGGCTCGCCGGTGGAGCCGGAGGTGAACAGCACGTACGCTGGGTCCTCCGGCCGCGGGCCCGGCCGCGGCGGGGCGGGGGGTGCCGCGGACGCCGCGGGGGCGGGCGCCCAGCGCAGCGTGATCACCTTCTCGACGGCGGGCTGCCAGCCGTTTTCCGCGGTCGTCACCGCCTCCCGGCAGCCCACCCGCCGAAGGATCTCCTCCAGCCGGGCCTCGGGGTGGTGGGCCTCCAGCGGCACATACGCCCGTCCCGCCGCCAGCACGCCGAGGATCGCCGCCACGTCACGGGCCGAGTGGTGCACCACGACGCCCACGGGAGGCTGGGGCTCCGCCGTGCGCGGCTCCACGGCGGCTGCCACCGCCAGCACCCAGGCGGCGAAGGCGCCATAGGTGAGGACGAGACCGTTGTCGACCACGGCCGGCCGGTCCGGATCGTCGCGCGCCGTGTCGAAAAACGGTTCCAGAAATGAGGTTGCAGAGGACTCCATTGTGAATTCCCGTGATGTGTTGGAATATTGGCGGGTGCGTATTGTTGTGGAACACGATGTGAAGATACCCATGCGGGACGGTGTGTTATTGAGCGCCGACCTCTACCGCCCGGAGACGGCCGGGGCGGTGCCGGTGCTCATCCGGCGGACGCCCTACGGGAAAGCGGGAAGCCCCGGCGGGGCCTCCGTCGACGGCCTGCGACTGGTCCGCTCCGGATACGCCCTGCTGGTGCAGGACGTGCGCGGCCGGTTCGCCTCCGGCGGCGCCTTCGAGCCCTACTGGAACGAGGCCGCGGACGGCGCCGACACCGTCGCCTGGGCGGTGCGGCAGCCGTGGTGCGACGGCTCGGCGGGCCTGTTCGGCCGGTCGTACGAGGGCATGGCCGCGCTGCTCGCGGCGAGCGAGCGGCCGCCGGGCCTGGGCGCCGTCGCGCCGCACGTGGCCGGTTCGGGGTTCGACGAGGGCTGGACGCGGCAGGGCGGCGCCTTCCAACTGGGCTTCCTCCTCTACTGGGTGCTGTACGACCTGCTGCTCAGCGGGGCAGGGCTGGCCGGGCCGGAGCTGGCCGAGGTGGCCGGCGCAGTCGACCGGATCGACGCGCTGTACACGGATCCGGACGCCGCCGGGGACCTCCTGGACCGGCTTGCGCCCTATTACCGGCAATGGCTCGAGCACCCTTCCGGCCACCCGTACTGGAAGCGTGCCGCACCGCGCGAGGCGTATTCGTCGATAAAAGTTCCGGTGTTGAATCTGACGGGCTGGTACGACATATTCCTCGCCGGTTCCCTGGAGAATTACCGGGGAATTCGGGAACAGGGCGTGGAGACGCGTCTGGTGGTCGGCCCCTGGTCCCATTGCGTCACCGGCGGCATCTTCCCGCAGCGCCGTTACGGGCTCGCCGCCGATGAGCGGGAGCTCGACGTCACCGGCCTGCACCTGGACCACTTCGACCGTCATCTGCGCGGGCGGCGGACCGGCGCGGCGGCCCCCGAGCCGGTACGGCTCTTCCTCACCGGCACCGACGAGTGGCGCACCTTCCTCGACTGGCCAGCCCCCGGCACGGAGGAGTACGTGCTCTACCTGGACGGCCGGCAGCTCACGCCCGGACCCACACCGCGGGCGGCCGGCAGCGACGCGATCCGCCACGACCCGGCCGACCCGGTGCCCACCACGGGTGGCGCCACCGCCCTGCCCGGCCAGTTCACCGGCGGCGACTGTGGCCCGCTCGACCAGCGCGAGGTGGAGCAGCGCGGCGACGTCCTGTGCTTCACCGGCGCACCGCTCACCGCCCCGCTGACCGTGGTCGGTGACACCGTCCTGACGGTGTACGTCACTCCGGACGCGGCGGGCGCCGACATGACCGGCAAGCTCGTCGACGTCTGGCCCGACGGCCGGGCGGAGTTGCTGTGCGACGGCATCCACCGGCTGGAGCCGGCGACGGCGCCGGGGGCGGGCGCCCCGCCGGCCCTCGATCGGCCGGTCGAGGTCACCGTCCGCCTCGGCGCGATCGGCCACGTGTTCCGCACCGGGCACCGCGTCCGTCTGGAAGTCGCGGCCAGCAACGCACCGCGCTTCGACGTCCATCCCCGGGTGGTCGCGCACCACACCGTCCACCGCGGCGGTGACCATCCCTCACGCCTGCTGCTGCCGCGTATCGTCGGCGGCTGACGCGCCGGCCGGGCCGGCGGCGTCCTGATGGAAGACCGACAGGTCGGTCACCTTCTCGATCCGCCGGCCTGCCTCCCAGTGCGCCCGACGCAGCCGCCGCAGCTGTGCCTTGGTCAGGCGGGTGCTGTGCTGTGGGATCGACCGCACCATACGCGCCCGCTTGGCCGAGGCCGGGTAGCGGTCCCGGACCCGGTAGGGGTCGTTGAGTAGGTGGTGCACGGTCCCCGTGTGGAAGGCGACCTTCAGCAGCGCGTAGTACGCCGCGGCCCCAGCGCCCTTGTCGCGGGCGCAGTGCACCAGCGTCCTGCTCGCCTCGTACAGCCGCCACAGCGCCGGCACGGCCGGCGTGGTGAACACCCCCGTTTCCTGGGCGATGCCCTCGCCGACGCCGTAGCGGAAGTAGCTGCGCATGTTCGCGAAGCCGTGCTGGGCGTCGTGGAAGATGCGGGCCTCGGGCAGGTACACCACCGGGATGCCGGCCAGCTGGAGCCGGAAGTCGAACTCCCGGTCCTCACACCAGTGGATGAGCTCGTCGAAGTGATAACCGCCGATACGGTCGACGATCGCCCGGTTGTAGATGAGCGGCGGGGACAGGGCGCTGACGTAGTCGCCCTCGTCGAACTCCCGCACCCGGGCGGTCAGTTTGCTGAACAATCCGTCCGACTCGCCGTACACCACCTGTCCCTTGACCACCGGGGCGGTCAGCACCGCGCGGACCATGGCCCGCACCACGCCGGGGGCGAAGGTGCAGTCGGAGTCCATGAGCAGCAGGTACTGCCGGTCGGTGGCGGCAGCGCCCGCGTTATAGGCCGCGCCCAGGTTGCCGACGTCGTCGATCTCGGTGACCGTCAGCGGCCGCGGATGCTCGGCGATCAGCTTCAGCACCGCGTCGCTGGGGCCGTTGAGCGCAAGCACGATCTCGACGTCCTCGTCGATCGACGCGATGCAGTCGGCGATCCGCAGGTCGTCGCGCAGGGCGATGACCACGGCGGTGCGGGCGATCCCCTTCTCGACTGCGGCCTCGCCCACCGGGTCGGTGGCCATCCCGTTCTCCCTCGTCTCGTTGGTGTGCGTGCCCGTGTGCACGCGGGTGTCCGTGCCGGTGCGCAGCAGTCCGCGCGGTCGTCGCCGGTGTCGTGGTCATTGCACCGGAGCCTTGAACCGCAGGGGCAGCGCGCGCAGCGTGCGCTCGGCGATCGCCTCGGCCTCGGCCGGCTCGTCGGCGTACGCGATCACCCCCGCCAGGACGTCGGCCCCGCCGCGGTAGGGCGGCACCACGGTGCCGGGCTCCATCTCGATGCCCCAGAAGACGTCGTGCACCCCCGCCCGGCGGGCGACGTCGCGCGGGTTGCCGACCCACTCCACCACCCCGCCGTCCGCCGGCAGGAACCGCTGTACCACCGCCCTGCCGCGCGTCGGACGCAGCTCGGAGAGCTCCAGTGGCCGGCCCAGCGCCAGACGCACCAGGTTGGGCAGCGGGTCCACCCCGGTGGCCAGCCGCATCACCTCGGTGGCGATGCGCGCACCGGTGAGCCGGCAGGTGATCTCCAGCAGCACCACCCGGCCGTCACGGGTGCGCAGGATGTCGGTGTTGATCACCGCCGGGTCCAGGCGCAGGGCCCGCGCGCCACGCCGCACGGTGTCGGTGACCTCCTCGATCTGTTCGGGGGTGAGCCGACTGGGGAGCGTGTCGCCGCCCTCGAAGAAGTACGGGGCGAACTCCTCCTTGCGCCCGTACTCCCGGTCGGCGAAACCGAACCGGTGCAGCTCGCCGTCGAGCATGAAGGCGGCCAGCGTGTGCTCGGTCCCCTCCAGGAACTCCTCGACGACGATCCGGCCGACGGGGCTGAGCCGCAGCGACTCGGCCGCCGTCTCCAGTACCGTCTCGGGCGACTCCACCTTCAGCACACCCAGCGAACCGGTCTGGTCGCTCGGCTTGATCACGGCTGGCAGGCCGACCTCGGCGACCACCCGCAGCGCCTCATCCACGCTCTCGGCGGTCCCGAACCGGGGGAGGTCCAGGCCCGCCTCGCGCAGGATCGCCAGCCGCCGGTCCTTGAGCGTGCAGCTGAGCGCCGTCTCCAGAGGCAGGCCGGGGCAGCCGAACCTGTGGGCCAGCACGCTGATCACCGGCGGGTTGTCGGCGCCGAGTGAGAACACGCCGTCCAAACGGTCGACGCCGGCCGCCGACAGCTCCACGAGGACCGCCGTGCTGTCGGTCGGGTCGCAGACCAGCAGCACGTCCGCCGCCGCTCGCGCCCGGTCGGTGGGCGTGTCGGTGACCACCACCAACTCCCGCTGGGGCGAACGTAGTTCGGCCAGCGAGTGATCCATCCCCGAACCGAGCCCGCATACCAGGAGCCGCTCAGTCACGGCCGCCTCCCGGCTTCTCGCCCCGCGACCCCGCCGCCCCGACGGCCGCGGGCGGGGTGTGCAGGCTCAGCACCTGGAACACCTCCGCGTGGCCCGAGCCCGCGGAGACGGCGCCCCGGTAGCGGGCCAGCCCCCGGATGCCCTCGTCCCAGGCGGCGTGGCGCAGCTGCGACACGTACGCGCGCATCGCCTCGACCTTGGTCTCGATCTGGCCGTCGATGTCCTCCGCGTACTGGAACCGGGCCATCGGTGCCCACACCTCGTACCCGAGCACCAGGTGCGGCGTCGGCATCGGCCGCTCGCGCGCCTCCTGGAAGAACTCCGACTGCGCCATCCAGAGCGCCTCGGTGGTCAGCTGGTGCACCATTCGGTGCTCGACGTCGTCGTCGTTGTCATGGGGCAGGTAAACCACCTGCGGCCGCACCTCCCGCATCACCCGCACCAGGTCCAGGTGCACGCGGCGGGAGAGCGCGAAGTCCCGTGACGGCTCGTCGAAGCGGATGCAGCGGTGCACGCCCAGCGTCTTCGCGGCGGTCTCCGTCTCGGCGGCGAACTCCGCGTCGGTGACCTCGTCGTCCAGGGCACTGCGCTCGCGCCCGATGACAATGACGACCGTCACTCGGGCGCCGTCCCGCACGTGTTTGGCGATGGAACCGCCGCAGCCGATGACGTCGTCGTCGGGGTGCGGCGCGACCACCAGCACATCGGTGACCCCGGTCACGACCGCACCTCCGGCACCTGCCGGGTCCAGGCCGCCCACTGCCCGGTCAGCTCGACGCCCTCGGCGAAGGGGGTGCGCGCGGCGAAGCCGAGCATGCGCTTGGCCTTGTCGTACCGGGCCCGCGCGGTCGAGCGGTACAGGTCCAGCTCCCAGTCCGGCACCGGGTCTCCGGCGCACTGTCCGGCCGGCTCGCCCAAGCCCCGCAGGGAGCGGATCGCGTCGAAGAACCGGCCCCAGCCGAGCGCTTCGTCGTTGCCGATGAGGAAGCGCTGACCGGCGGCCGCGTCCTCGCCGGCGGCCAGGAGCACCGCGTCCACCAGGTCGTCGACGTACACGGCGTTGCACATGCCGCTGTCCTCGCCCGTCGGCAGCGCGGCGAAGTCACCCTCCGCGCGCTGTAGCTGCGCGGTGGTCCACTGGCCGCCCCACGGCCCGAAGACCACGCCGGGCTGGAGCACGACGGTCTCCAGGTCGGGTCCGTGGGCGTTGAGGACAAGCCGCTCCGCGGCGAGCTTCTGCTGCTCGTACTCGCGGTCGGCAGGATCGGCCGGGCGAGCTGGCGACTCCTCGGTCAGCTCACCGGTGGTGCCGGGGTCGTAGACGTCGATGGTGCTCAGGTGCACCACCCGCCGGACGCCGGCGGCGCGGGCGGCGGCCAGGACGTTGGCGGTGCCCTCGACGGAGGCCGCCCAGCGGTCCGCCTCGTCACCGGCGCTGCCGAATGCGCAGTGCACGACGGTGTCGCACCCCTCGAAGGCGGCCCGCAGCCCGTCGGTGCCCAGCAGGTCGGCCTGGCGGAACTCCAGCCGATCCTGCGGCAGGACGGACAGCCGCGCGGCCCGGCCGAAGCCACGTACCACCGGCCGGACGCGGGCCTGCGTGCCCAGGGTCAGCCGCTCGACGACGCGGCCGCCGATGAAGCCGCTCGCGCCGGTGACCGCCACCGTGCGGCCGTCGAGCGCTGCGCCGTCGGCGTCGGGCGCGGCGCCGCGGGTGGTCCAGGGCTGGGTGGCGTCCTCGTGGGCGCCGCCGTAGCACTCCTGGATCAACTCGACGACGCGCAGACCGTCCTCGGGGCCGGAGTGCACGGCGGCGGTGCCGCGCACGGCCGCGGCGAAGTTGGCGAGCTGCTCGGTGAACAGCAGCTCCCACTCGCCCTGGGCGGGGGCCACCGCCTCCACGTCGCCCCGGTGCAGTTCCACGCCGTCCGAGGCGACCAGGGTGCACTCGCCGGCTGGGAAATCCGTACCGATGGTCACGGTCGCCTTGGTGCCCGTCACCCTGCAGGAGATGCCGAGGTCGCGCAGCCGGCTGAACTCGCAGTGCACGTCGACGGTGCCGAACCGCAGGTGGGCGCTCGCGTCGGTCTCCACGCCGCCGAGGGAGTTGTCCTCGTAGCGGACGACCTCCACGTCGGGGCCGAGCCACCACAGCAGCGCGTCGAAAACGTGGGAGGCGGTGTCGGTGAGCACCCCGCCGCCCGCGAGCCGCCGGTCGAACATCGACCAGGAGACCGGCTCCCAGGCGTACGGGTGGCCCTCCGCCCAGTCAACGCGCACCACGTCGCCCAGATCGCCGCCCTCGACGAGTCGCTTGACCCAGGCGTACGCGGGGAGGAGCCGCCGCGGATGGGCCATCGCGAGCAGCGGGGCCGAGGCGTCGGCGGCGAGGGCGACCAGGTGCCGTGCGTCCTCGACCGAGGTGGTCATCGGCTTTTCCAGCAGCACGTGCTTGCCGGCGGCGAGCAGCGACTCCACGGTCCGGGCGTGGACGGTGTGCGGGACGACGACCACGGCGGCGTCGAAGGCGTCCGCGGCCTCGGCCGGGTCGGTGGCGATCACCACCTTGTCGGCACCAGTCCCGCCGAGTTCGCGGTAGAGCTCGAGCGCGGCTTGCGCCTGGCGCGGGTCCCGGTCGATGAGTGCGGTCAGCTGCACGTCGCCCTTCAGCGGTGGCAGGGCGGGCACATGGCAGCCGCGGGCGGCGGCACCGCACCCGACGATGGCGAGGCGTACGGGAGGCATGGGTTCTCCAGGGTGTCGGAAGGGGGACGGTTCGGGAGGGGGTACGCCGCGGCACGGGGTCGCGCGGCGCGGGTCACGGCGCGTCGGCCGGGTGGTGCACCCAGACGTTGGGTTCGGCGTACGTTCCGTGACCGTCGTCGGCGACTCGCAGCGGCACCAGGCCGCCGGGCAGCGGGTAGTCGCCCGGACCCGGCAGCGGGTGTCCGAGGAACTCCTCCCAGCGGGAGACCGGCTGACGGATCACCAGGGACTGGTGGGCGATCCCCATCCGCCGGGCGCCGAGCTCCAGGTGCGTGCGCAGCCACGGGTCGAAGCAGCGGCCGTCGGGGTGGCGCCAGGCGGCGTACTCCTCGATCGGGATCAGCGGGTAGCGCGGCTTGCGCGTGGGCCGGACCGGGATGATCACCCCGCGCGGGCTCTGCTCGGCGGCCCTGGTGCGGACCTCGGTCAGCAGCCGCTCGGCGTGGCCGGCCGCCCGGTGCGCGGGGTCGACGGACACCGACAGCATGCAGACGGCGTCCGGGTGGTCCGGCGGGCCGTGGTCGACGGCCCGCACCAGGACCTCGTCACTGCCGGAAGGCAGTGACGAGGCAGTGCCGGCCCACCGCACCGGCAGCCCGTTGGCCGCCGCCACCAGCGTCCCGTCGCCGTCCACCAGGCAGAACTGGTGGGCGGGGTAGCGCTCGTACATCCCGTGCCAGCGCCAGTTGCCGGGGGACTCCCAGCTCATGAACGCGGGCATGTTGGCGCCGATCAGGGCGTCCACCTCGGGCAGCAACCACGAGTCGCGGGACAGGTCGGTGAGGATGAGTGCCACCGGTGCGCTCAGCCCAGCAGCCGGGTCTTGGCCGTGGCCCGCATCGGGCGGGAGCGCCGCAGGTCGGCGGTGACGCACACCCGCTTGAGCCAGCGGTCGGTGCCGTCGTAGCGGGCCTGGAACGGCAGGCGGCCGTGCACGGCCCGGTGGTTGTCGATGATGAGCACGTCGCCCTGGTCCGCGACCACCTCCCCCATCCCGGCGTCCACCACCTTGAACAGCGCGTCATAGGCACGACGGGCGTCGGCGTCGTCCGCCGGTACGGAGGTGAAGTACGGGTCCAGACGCATGTACGGCTCCTGCCGCGAGCCGTACAGCAGCGGGCCGAGCGGCCGCTCGTCAATCATCTTCTGGATCGTGGCGAACCGGATGGCCTCCTCCTCGGAGGTGATGGTGTTGTTCTTCGGCAGATGCGACTCGTCCGGCGCAATGTAGAAGCGCGGCTCGAAGAGGATGTCGATGTCGTCGTCGGACAGCGAGGACAGGTCCAGCTCGCCGACCGTGGTGGGCACGTGGTCGGGGTTGCGCAGCGCACCCAGGATCAGGTAGTCGCTGCGGTACGGGTGGAATGCGTCCTCGGTGTGCCAGGTCAGCAACTCCTTGCTGCCCATGCCGAGCTGGTCGTTCTCGTGCTGGCGGATCGGGAAGATGTCGTGCACGAGGTGGCCGTCCTGCTGCGTGGCCCAGCCGAAGGGCTCGCCCAGCAGCGCCGAGTACAGCATCAGCAGCAGCTCCTCGGGGAACTCCGGGCCGGGCCGCCGGCGGCCGCGCCAGTGCTCCGGCGTGGGCCCGATACGCTGCTGGTCGAACTCGTGCCCATGGACGACCACGTGGCCGTGGCGGTCGCCCAGCTTGAAGTCGCGCAGGAAGTGCTGCACGCCCAGCGGCAGCCGGGCCGCGAGCCGCGGCAGGTCGCGCAGCAGGACGGCGTCGCCGAAGGACGGGTAGGTGGCGGCCAATTCGAGGGTGAGCTGCGCGGTCGCGGCGGCCTCGTCGGGAGTGAGGGTGTAGCTGCGTGTGGACTGGTCGGTGAGGTTCGACATGGCCAACTCTCGCTGAGTGTCGGGGATGGATTTCTACTGCCTGCGGGCGGCTCCGGAGCCGGGCCGCGGGCCCTCGGGTGGTGCTGGGTGACGCGATGGTCCGTGAGGCGCGCGACAGCGGTCGTGCCGCGGCCGCTCAGGGCCGGGTGGTCTCGGCGACCGGGAGCGCCCCAGCCAGCAGCCGGGGAGTCGGACACCGGAGCAGGGCGCTCGCCCGCAGCCCGTCCGCCGCGGGGAAGGACTCGCGCAGCCCCGCGAGCAGACGCATGGCGAGCAGGGACTGCCCGCCATGCTCGAAGAAGTCGTCGTCGGGGCCGATCGCCGGCGCGTCCAGGACCTCGCGGAAGAGTTCCACGACGGTGGACAGCGGTTCGGCGCGGGCCTCCGGCTCGGCGGCCGTGCCCGGCTCCGGCACGCCGGGGCCGGTCGGCGCCTCGCATCCGGCCGGTGCAGCGAAGGCCACGCGTCCGGCGGGCACCGTGTCCGGGCCCTGGGCCCTCGCCGGACCTTCGGCCGTGTCCGGGAGTTTCCCCGGAACGCCGGCCCCCGCCGCGGTCGCCCAGTTGGTCAGCCGACGCTTGTCGACCTTGCCGTGCGGGTTCTTCGGCAGGACGGACACCCGGTACAGCACCCTGGGCACGGCCCAGTCGGGCAGATGCGCCGTCAGCTGCGCCACCAGCGCGTCCCTTTCCGCCCCTGTCAGGCGGACTGCCTCGCCGGGCAGCGGGGCGAGCCGCAGGTCGGCCGGGACGGTGAAGGCCCACAGCGCGGTTCCGGTTCGCGGGTCGGGGAACACCACGGCCTGGTCCACGGCCGGGTTCTCGCACAGGGTGCGCTCAACCCGGGCCGGCTCCAGCCGGTGGCCGCGGATCTTCACCTGGTCGTCGAGCCGGCCGAGGAAGACCAGGTTCCCGTCGGCGTCGATCCGGCCCAGGTCGCCCGTCGTGTACACGCGCGCCCCGGGGGCGGCGGACAGCGGGTCGGGTACGAACCGGCGGGCTGTGGCGGCCTCGTCGCCGAGGAAGCCGCGGGCCAGTAGCGGTCCGCCGATGTGGATCTCGCCGGACTCGCCCCGCGGCACCAGCCGCCCGTCGCGCCGGACGCTGATCTCCACGTCCCGCAGCGGCGTGCCGAGTGGAACCTCCTCGGCGTCGGCTGGGAGCAGGCCGGTGTAGAAGGTGGAGCTGACGGTGCACTCGGTCAGCCCGTACACGTGGGCCAACCGGGCCGGTTGCCGGGCCTGCCAATCCCGATAGGGCCGCGGGTCCATCCGCTCGCCGCCGACCACCACCAGGCGCAGTTTCGCCGGGGTGGTCAGGCCGCGCCCGTCGAGCCAGCGGGCGTACTCCAGCCAGTACTGGGTGGACAGCTCCACCACGGTGGTCCCCGTGCGGGCCATGGTGGTGTGCAGCTCCTCCGCGTCCAGGGCCTGGGTATCGGCCCGACACACCACGGCGGCGCCGGAGACGAGCGCCGGGAAGACCTCCTCGATCAGCACGTCGAAGCCCAGCGAGCAGACCTGGAGCCAGCGGTCCTCGACCGCCAGCTTTAGCCGCTCGGCGACCGCGACCGCGAATCGGCGCAGCGAGTCGCGTTCGATGACCGTGCCCTTGGGCTGCCCGGTGGACCCGGAGGTGAACACTACGTACGCGACGTCGCTGCCGGCCGCCAGCCGCGGGAGCGTGGAGCCGTCCGCCGTCCCGCCGCCGGTGTCGGCGGGCCCGGCCGGCACGTACGCCGCCGCCGGTGCGTGGGCGCCGTCGCCGAGCCACACGGCCGCCTGCGTACGGCGCACCAGCAAGTCCCGTGCGGCGGCGGGCAGCCGGTCGTCCAGGACGGTGAACCCGGCCCCGGCCTTCAACGCCGCGACCATGCCCAGCACCGTGCGGCCGGGGTCGGGGAACGCGAGGCCCACCAGCCGCCCGGGGCCGGCGCCCTGCGCGGCCAAGGAACCGGCCCAGGCGTTGGTCAGCCGGTCCACCGACCGGTAGGTCATAACCTGATCAGGTGTCACCAAGGCGACGGCCTCAGCGCGTTCCCGTACACAGAGGTACCACAGGTCCAGCACGTCGGGTTCTTCCACGGTGGTCACCGGGCGGCTCCGTGGGTGCGCAGGAACTCGGACAGCTTCGAGAGCCCGGCCCGAAAGCCCTCCTCCGGCCCGCCGAAGCCGAGGCGGGCGCCGTGCGGCTCGCCGAAGGCCGTACCCGGCACCAGGAGCGTGCGGTGGCGGGAGAGCAGCTCCAGGCAGAACCGTTCCACCGCCGCCGGTCCGGCCGCGGCCTCCTCCAGCTCGCGGAAGACGGGCGACGCGCACACCCCGCCCTCCGGCGGCGTCCAGTGCACGAGGTCCTCGTGCTGGGCCATCCACTCCGTGAGGTACACCAGGTTGCGCCGCGCCTCGGCCGCCCGTGTGCCGATCAGCACGTCGGCGTGGCGCATCGCCCGCTCGGCGACCAGCTCGACCAGTGGGGACAGGAAGAGCGTGGTCCGGTCGCGCAACGGGAAGACGGAGGTGATCAGCTCCGGCGGCGCGATGGCCCAGCCGACCCGCAGCCCCGGCAGACCGAAGGTCTTCGAGAAGGTGCCGTAGGACACCGTGTCGCCGCGGGTGGCGGCGGGGTCCGGGAGGACGTCCCAGCGGTGCGCGATCTCGCCGGTGGCGGCGTCCCACACCAGGGTCGCGCCGACGGCGGCGGTCCGCTCGGTCAGCGCCTTCAGGCCTTGCGGCGAGAGCGTGGCCCCGGAGGGGTTGTGCGGGAAGTTGACGATGACGGCCGTGGTCCCCGGCGTCACCAGGCCCTCCAGCACGTCCTCGTCGATCTCGCCGTCGCGCACGGCCGCGGCCGGCAACTCGACGAGATCGCAGCCCGCCGCCCGTGGGTAGTGGCCCAGCGAGTGGTAGATGCCCTGCTGGACGACGACCCGGTCACCGGGCCGCAGCATGGTGCCCAGCGTGAGCGCGATGGCCTCGCTGGAGCCGTGGGTGACGAGCACCCGGTCGGCGTCCCCGCCCGCGTACCGGTCGGCGATCGCCTGCCGGATGCCCGCGCCCCCCTGGGAGACACTGTCGTCCATGACGACGGCGTCCAGGTCCTCGGCCGGGATGCGGCACAGTTCACGTATCTCGGCGAAGGTGTACGGGTGGACGCCGCTGGAGCTGATGTCGTGGATGCCGGGGCCCAGGTGCCGGCGGTACCACTCCTCCAGCACCGGGGGGGCCTCACGCAGCGGACGTAGGCTGCTCATGGTTGTTCAACTGTCCCTTCTGCCCCTGACGGGTGTCCTGATGGGTGTCCCGCCACCAGCGCTGCCCGGCGAGCGGAAGCGTGTCGATGGGGTCGTAGTAGTGGTACGAGCCGCTGCGTGCCACGGGGTCCGCCGCTTCCAGCGGGGTCAGGTAGCTCTTGCTCCAGTGGGATATGCCGAGCTCACGGTCGTAGGAGTCGGCCTGCTCCACCCAGCGCTTGCCGGCCATCGGCACGTCGCACACGATGCGGGGCGTGGCGAAGCCGGGCAGGTAGCCCATGATCTGACGCTGAATCAACTGGGCGCGGTGCAGTGGCACCCGCCAGTGCTCGGCGTTGGGGATCATGTCGCACATGTAGAAGTAGTACGGCGTGATCCCCGCGTGGTCGCTGAGTGCGAAGCACAGGTCCAGCAGGTCGTGTGCGCTGTCGTTGACCCCGCGCATCAGCACCCCCTGGTTGCGCACCTCGTGCAGCCCCGCGCCCAGCAGCGCCCAGGCCGCCTCCGCCACCGAGGGCGTGATCTGCTGGGCGGCGTTGGCGTGGGTATGCAGCGCGATGCGCACCCCGCGGGACCGGGCCGTCCGTGCCACCCGCGCGACGCCCTCCAGCGCCGGACCGGACCGCCAGTGCTGGGGCAGTCCGACCAGTCCCTTGCTCGCCAGCCGGATGTCCCGGATCGACTCAATCTCCAGCAGGCCGCTGATGAAGCGCTCCAGGCGCGGCCAGGGCATGTTGGCCAGGTCGCCGCCGGAGACCACCACGTCCCGGATGCCGGGGGAGGCGCGCAGGTGCTCCAGGATGCGGTCGGCCCGGTCGGCCGGCTTCAGCTGGAGCTTGTTCTTGGCCACCTGGGGCGTGGAGTTGCCCACCAGGTCCATCCGTGTGCAGTGGCCGCAGTACTGCGGGCACGTCGACAGCAGCTCGGCCAGCACCTTGGTGGGGTAGCGGTGGGTCAGCCCCTCCACCACCCACATGTCCTGCTCGTGCAGCGAGTCCCGGCTGGCCATCGGATGCGAGGGCCACTGCGGGTGCCGGTCGGAGAAGACCGGCAGCATGTAACGGCGCACCGGGTCGTCGTAGAACGCCTTGGTGAGCTCGCCCGGACGGGCGGCGACCGCCTCCGGCGCCATGGTGTTGATCATCTGGGGCGGCAGCAGCACCGACATGGTGGCGCGGTGCAGCCGGTCCTGCTCCCAGTCCTCGTAGAAACGCTCGTCCAACAAGTCGCCCATGACCTCGCGCAGGCCCTTCGCGTCCTTCACGCAGTGTGCGCGCTGCCACTGGGGATCCGCCCACTCGGCCGCGGTGACGCCGCGCCACCCGGGCAAGCGCCGCCAGTCCGGCTCCACGAGTGGACGGCTGCGGTATTCGTAGGCGCCTTCCAGTGCTGCTGATTCCGTCTGGCTGCGTGCTGTGTCCACCGACCCGCCACCCAATCCCATCGGTTTCGGCCGTATCGCCTGCCGTCGATCTTGCAGAGGGCGAGGGGTTGTACACGACGGGTATTTGTACGGGGCGCAAGTGCCGAGTGCCCCTGTACAACTCGGGACCGCTCGGCAGGAAGCGGAAGCGTCCGGCCGGTGTTGAGAGGCGAGGGGACGGCCCTTCCGAACCCGTGCGAACGGCTCCGGGGCTGGCCGGAATTATCAGTTGATGAGTTGATGTGTATGTCGGTGGCATGTACCAATAGCCGCAGATCCGGTACGGAGGCCTCCCTGTTGGGATTCCAGCAGCCTCCGGCTGATCGTGCCGTCGGGGCCGGACACCGCTGACCACGGATGTACGGCCCGACGGGGACTGCGCGCTGTGCCGAGACAACTGATTACCAGGGGGAAATGTGCCCAGGCCAGAGCGTTTGCTGGACCCTTCCGCAGGACCACTGGAGGCATTCGCCCATGACTTGCGCACTTTACGGAGGCGGGCCGGGAACCCCTCGTACCGCACCATGGCGAAACGGGCGCACTACTCCGTAGCCACGCTCGCCGAGGCCGCCCGGGGACTGCACAAACCCTCCTTGAAGGTGACCCTCGCCTATGTGGCCGCGTGCGGCGGAGACCTGGAGTCGTGGTCGCGCCGCTGGAACAGCGTCAGCAGCGAACTGGAAGCATGCGACGCATCCGGACACGGGCGGCTGGGCGGCCCGGAGCGGAAACCTCCCGGCTCCGGCCGGCGCGGGGCCGGGTCGGGTGCCCGGGAGCGCGGCGCGGACGGGGACGCCGGGTGGGGCGCCGCCCTCGCAGCGGACCGCGCCCGCAACCAGGCCCGGGATAGGGACCGGAACCGCGTCCCGGTCCGCGGTCCCGACCGGAACCGGGTGCCGGACGATGTGGCGGCCCAGCACCGGGAGCCGGACAACGGACCGCCCCCGGACTGGGAACCGGACCGCGGCCCCGACCGGCTACCCGATCACGGCCGGGGGCGCCCCGGCACCTTCGCGCCCACCACCTCCGCGCACGGCCGCGGCACGGACGAACTGACCCTCGACGAACGGGCCGAGCTGCGCCGACTCCGCAGTGAGGTCGAGGAGCTGCGGCGCGCGAACGAGGTGCTGAAGGCGGCGTTCGCGATCTTCGCCGCGGATCTCCGCACAACGTCGAAGGTGGTGTACAACTCGGCAGGTCGACAAGATCGGTTGGCGTGACCGGTGCACCCCGCGCCCACTGAGCCAGGGTGCCTCGGACGATCCCGACCGACCTTTGGGGACTGACCATGCGTGTGCTCGGAGTCAACGGCTGGCCCGGGGCCAGCCACGACGGTGCTGCCTGCCTCGTCGTGGACGGCGAAGTGATCGCCCTGGCCGAGGAGGAACGCTTCACCCGGAACAAGCACGCCTACGGAGAGGCGCCCCTCAACGCCGCCGCCCACTGTCTCGCGGAGGGCGGTCTCACCCTGGACGACATCGACGTCGTCGCCCACGGGTGGGACCTGCCCAAGCTTTTCCGCGACCGGGACCTGGACTGGTTCGCCGACGACGCCGCCGCGCTGGAACACTTGCTGCCCAAGGCGCTGTTCCCGCGCACCCGCGACCCGCGGCTGACGTTCGTCAACCACCACATCGCCCACGCCGCCAGCGCCTACCACCTCTCCGGGCGGGACCGCGGCGCCGTGCTGGTACTCGACGGCCAGGGCGAGGACGTGAGCACCACCCTCGCCGTCGGCATCGACGGCGAGATCAAGACCTTGCGCACCTACACGCCCGGCTGGTCACTGGGCTACTTCTACGCCGCGGTCTGCGAGTACGCCGGCCTCGGTTCCGACGCGGCCGGCAAGATGATGGGCCTGGCCTCGTACGGCACCCCCCAGGACCTCACCTTCGGAGGGGCCTTCGGTTTCACGGACGAGGATTTCACCATCGGCGTCGTCCCACCGGACCTGCGCTCCACCGGCAGCACCGACGAGGAGACGGCCACCATACGGCACTGGCTGAGGCACCTGGAGAAGGTGCTGCCGGACGCCCCCAACCGCTCCGCCCGCTGCTTCGACCCCCGCGTGGGCCGCTACACCAAGGTCACCGACCGGGACCCGTTCGAGTACCGGGACATCGCGGCCACGGCCCAGGCAGCGCTGGAGCGCGCGGTCATGGCCCTCGTGCGCACCCTGCTCCGGGAGAGCGGCGAGACCACGTTGCTGATCGCGGGCGGTGTCGGTTTCAACGCCACTCTCAACGGCAAGCTCATGCGCATGCCCGAGGTCCGGGACCTCTTCGTCCAGCCCCTCGCCGGCGACCAGGGCGTCTCGCTCGGCGCGGCGGTCTGGGTCGCGGCCCAGGAGGGCGACCGGATCCAGCCCATGAAGGGCTCGGTGGCCTGGGGCCCGCAGTGGAGCCCGGACGAGATCCGCCGGGTCCTGGAGGCCTCCGGCGCCGCCTACACCGAACCCGCGGACATCGCCGCCGCGACCGCGGACGTCCTGGCCGCCGGCGGAGTCGCCGGCTGGTTCCAGGGCCGGGCCGAGGGCGGTCCCCGCGCCCTCGGCCACCGCAGCATGGTCGCCGTGCCGAACCCCGAGCAGACCCGCGACCGGGTCAACGTCCGCATCAAGGACCGTGAGGCGTGGCGGCCGTTCGCCCCGAGCATGCAGGAGGAGGCGGCCGAGGCACTGATCGGCACCACCACCCCGCTGCCGTACATGATCGTCACCACCCCGGTTACCGAGGCCGGAGCCGCCGTCATGCCCGCCGTGGTCCACAGCGACCGCACCACCCGGCCGCAGACGGTCGCCGCCGACGTCGACCCCCTCTATCACCGGCTCATCGGCAAGGTCGGCGAGCGCACCGGCACCGCCGTCATACTGAACACCTCCTTCAACGGCCGCGACGAACCGGTCGTCTGTAGCCCGCGCGACGCCCTCGCCACCTTCCACCGGCTGCCGATGGACGCCCTGGCCCTCGGGCCGTTCCTGGTGCGCCGCCCCGACGGCGCCCTGGGCGAGGCCGGCGCATGACCGCCCCGGCCCGCCCGCACCTCGGTACCGCCGCGGACGCAGGCGCCCCCGCGCGGGCCGGCGCCGCGACCCCGGGGGCCGACCACAACGGCCAGAACGGTGTGGCGGAGGGGAACGCCCGCCAGGCCGACTCCACCGGCCCGGCCGGCCCCAGCGCCGAGGAGATCCACGCCCGGCTCGACGCCTGGCTCGCCGACACCGTACTCGCGCCGGAGGCCGATCTGTCGGTCCCGCTGTTCGACCTCGGCGTCGACTCCCTCGACCTCATCCGCACCGCCCGCCGCATCGAGGCCGCCTTCGGCGTCCGCGTGCAGCTACGGGAGCTGGCCGCCCCGGAGATGACCACGGCCCAGCTGGCCGCGCTGGTCGCCGAACGCGCCGCCCGCCGCCGTACCGCCGACGCCGCGCCACCCGGCGTCGGCCACGGCCCGGTCCTGCTCACCCCTCCGCAGGAACAGGCCTGGGAGGAGCAGACCGGCGACCGGGGCCACTGGAACCAGGCGCTGCTCCTCACTACCCGGGCGGGTCTTGACGCCGAGCTGTTCGCCGAGGCCGTCCGCCGCCTGGTCGTCGGGCACGCCTCGCTGCGCCTGGCCGTCGAGGCGCCCCCGGCCCGGCGGCCCCAGCAGGTCGTGGCGGCCATCGCCGCCGACGGCCCGCCCGCCGAGGCCCTGGGCCCGGTGCTGGACACGATGGAC
The DNA here is from genome assembly GCF_003950055.1 of Streptomyces sp. KPB2. Lineage (NCBI taxonomy): Bacteria > Bacillati > Actinomycetota > Actinomycetes > Kitasatosporales > Streptomycetaceae > Streptomyces > Streptomyces sp. KPB2. The sequence continues at coordinate 1,486,679 of NZ_CP034353.1, read as the reverse complement.
GTCTCCGAACTCGTCGACACTGAACTGCCGGCCGCGATCACCCTGCGCTGCGCGGTCGAACAAGAGGCCCTTAACCCGCGGACCGGACCTGTGGCCCGGTTCGTCCGCTTCGACGCGGGCCCGACCCGTCCGGGGCGGCTGCTGATCGTCATCCACCAGATCGCGTTCGACATGGTCTCGTGGTCCGTCCTCCTGGAAGACCTCGAGGAGCTGTACACGGCGCTCGAAGCCGGCCGAGACGACGCCTGGTGCGCCGAGGGCACCTCGTACCCCGAGTGGGCTCAGGCGCTCGCCGCCCACGCACGCACCCCCGAGGCCGAGGCGGAGGCCGAGTGGTGGACCGACGTGGTCAGCACCCCCGCGACCATCCCGCTGGACCACGCCGTCACCGACCCGAGGGCCGCCAACACCGCTCACACCGCCGCGACCTACCGCGAGGAGTTCCCCCGGGGGCTCACCGCCCGCCTCCACACGGCGGCCCGCGCCCACCGCGCCCACCCCGGCGACCTTGTCCTGCACGCCCTGGGCGAGACGCTGGCCGACTGGCTCGACGAGACGGCGGTCCGGGTGGACATCCTGCGGCACGGGCGCGAGGAGGCCGTCGGCGACACCCATCTGGCCCGTACCACCGGTTGGTTCACCACCACCGTGCCCGTCCGCATGGACCTGGCCCCCGGCAGCGCGGCCGAACGGCTCGCGCTGACGGTCGGCCACCTCGCGGCTCTGCCCGGCGGCGGAGTGGGGTACGGCGCGCTCAGCCGCCATGGCCGACCGCGCATCGCGGCCGCCCTGCGCGCCGCCCCGCTCAGCGATGTCTCCTTCGACTTCGAGGGCGACGACGCGGACGCCCTGCCGCTGCGCACCGTGCTGCCGGACATGGCACCGGAACCCGTCGGCGACATCACCGCCCCACACTGGACCCGGCCCCACCTCATCGAGGTGATCGCCACGACGGACGACGAGGTACTGCGCGTCGAGTGGTGGTACTCCACCGCCCTGCACGACGAGGCGACGGTACGCGACCTCGCCGCCCGCCACCGGACCGCCCTCACGGCCCTCCTCGACACGGCGGGAGCCGACGCGGCCGGCACACGCGGCAGCTGAACACCCCACGGACGAACAAGAGAAGACACCCTGCCATGACCTTGCCCAGCGTGCTCGACCCCTTCTTCGCCATCGCCCGCTCCGACCCCGCCCGGCCGGCGGTCACCGACAACGGAATGACGGTCGGATACGGCCAACTGGCCGGCTGGGCCGGAGCGGTGGCCGACCTGGTCGCCATGCGTACACCCGGTCCGCACCCGCCCGTGGCCATCACCCTGCACCACAGCGTCCGCGACATCGCCGCCGTCCTCGGCACGCTCGCGGCCGGACGCGGCTACGCGGCGGTGCCCGACGACCCCGCCGGCTACACCGACGAGGCCCTGCGCGCCCTCGGCGTCCGGGAGCTGGTCGCCACCGCCGAGACCGACCGGTTGCCCGCCGTCGACCGCGTTCTGCGCCCCCACTGGGGCGCCTCCCGCGCCCCGGTCCGGGACCGCGGCGAGCCGGTCGGCGCCGACGATCCCGCCTACGTGCTGTTCACCTCCGGCTCGACCGGTGCTCCCAAGGCCGTCGCGGTCCCGTACCGCGCGCTGCACGCCGTGCTCCCGCACCTGCGAAAACTGTACGCAGTCGGCCCGGACACCATCTCCCTCAATTTCACCCGCGCTGACGGCGACACCAGCCTGGAAGAGATCCTGCCGCCCCTCTTGGCCGGCGGGCTCGTCGTCCTGGACGGCGACGCCGAGGCGAACCTCGACCGCGTCCTCACCGACAACGAGGTCACCCTGATCAACCTGCCCGTCGACTACTGGCACATCTACACCGGCCACCTGCTGGAGACCGGCCGGAAACTCCCCGGCACTCTGGAGACCGTCGTCATCGGCGGCGAGGCCGTCCGCCCCGACATGCTGGAGCGCTGGCACCGCCTCGGCGCCGACCACGTCCGTCTCCTCAACACCTACGGATCCACCGAGACCGCGCTCGTCACCCACAGCGCCGTCCTCGCCGGCCCCGGTGCCGAACGCCCGGCCGCCGACGACCCGTTCGCCGACGGCGTCCCGATCGGCCGTCCGCTGCCGTCCGTACGGCAGGCCGTGGTGCCCCGCCCGGAGGCGCCCGACGTTCCCGGCGAGCTGCTCGTGGCAGGGCCCCAGCTCGCCCTCGGCTACCTCGACGACCCCGACCGCACGGCCGCCCGCTTCGTCGAGGCCGACTTCGGCGACGGCATTACCCGCTGGTACCGCACCGGCGACCTCGTCCACGAGACCGCTGACGGCACCCTCGTCTTCCACGGCCGCATCGACCAACAGGTCAAGATCCGCAGCCACCGGGTGGACCTGCTGGACGTCGAGGAGGCCATCGGCCGACTCCCCGGCGTGACCGCCGTCGCAGCCGCCTCCCACGCCAAGGGCGAGCACACCGTGCTCGTCGCCTTCGTGGTCGTCGCCCCCGACGGCACCGCGCCGGAGGATGGCGGCGTCCCGGCCGAACCCGCCGCGCTGCGCGCGCACCTGCGTGCCACGCTCCCTCCGTACCTCGTCCCCGACCGGATCGTTGCGGTCCCCGAACTGGCGCACACCCGCACCGGCAAGGTCGACCGCGCGGCCACCCGGGACCGGTACCTGTGACCAACCGGTGCTTCGACGCCTCGGTGGCCCCCGCCTCCTTGCCCGAGGCGGACGTGCGGGGCCCCTGGGCCTACCTGTGGTGGTTGGTGCGAATCCGGCCCTGGCCGTTGATGCTCAGCGGCGTGCTCGGTGCCGTCTGGATGGTCCCCCTCGCGCTGATCCCGCTCGTCATCGGAAGGGCCATTGACGAGGCCGGCCAGGGCAGTGGCCAGGCCGGCCTGTACCTGTGGTCCGTGCTCGCGCTGGTCCTCGGCATCGTCCAGGCCCTCGCCGGCGCCGGCCTGATCCAGGCGGCCGTGGGCGCCGAGGCGCACGCCCTGTCGCACACCCACCGCGTACTGATGCGGCACGTGGTCCGGCTGGGCGCCACTCTGCGCGGCAAGGCCCGCTCCGGCGACGTGGCCGCCTCGGCCGCCGCCGACGTCGAAAGCATCGGCAACGCCTTCGAGGTGGTCGGCCGCACCATCGGCGCGATGTTCGCCGCCGTGCTCGTGGCCGTGGCCCTCACCGCCACTTCGCCAGTGCTTGGGCTGGCCGTGCTCATCGGCGTTCCGGCTGCCGTCCTGGGCATCGGACCGCTGCTGCGGCCGCTCCAGGAGCGCGACGAGGCCCAGCGCGAGCAGATGGGCATCGCCACCTCCCAGGCCGGCGACATCGTTGCGGGCCTGCGGATCCTGCGCGGCATCGGCGGCGAGGCCGGTTTCGCCGAGCGCTTCCGCCGCACCAGCCAGGAGGTGCGGCGTGCCGGCGAGTCGGCCGGCCGGATGGAGGCCTGGCTCCAGGCGGCGGGGGTCTTCCTGCCAGGCCTCGTCACCGTCGGCATCGTCTGGCTTGGTGCCCGCCTCGCCGTGCAGGGCACCATCACCGCTGGCGAACTGGTCGCCTTCTACGGCGCGTCGGCCTTCCTCACCCTGCCGGTGAGCACCGCGACCGAGGCCGCCGAAACGCTCAGCCTGGCCAAGGTCGCCGCCGGCCGGGTCTGCACCCTGCTGCGCCTCACCCCCGAGACCACCCAGCCCGCGCACCCCGAGCCGCTGCCGCCGGGACCGCTCTCGCTGGCGGACGCCCACACCGGCATCGCCGCCGAGGCCGGACAGCTCACCGTGGTCGTCGGCCCCGCCGACCGCACCGGGAACCTCGCTGACCGGCTCACCCGCCCCGGCGGGTCCGGCGACGGCACCCCGGCCGTGCTGCTCGGCGGCATCCCACTCGACCGGGTGGACCTCGCCGAACTGCGCTCCCGGGTGCTCCGGTCAGGGCCGGCCGACACCCTGTTCAGCGGCACCGTACGGGAGGAGCTGACCGGGGCGGCCGTCCGCTCCCCACAGGACTTGGACCACGTGCTTTTCACCGCAGACGCCGACGACGTGGTCGAGGCGCTCCCTGCCGGCCTGGACACCCGCCTCGACGAGGGCGGCCGGGCCCTGTCCGGCGGTCAGCGCCAGCGCCTCGTCCTCGCGCGGGCCCTGCTCGCGGCCCCCAACGTCCTGGTGCTGGAGGACCCGACCTCCTCCGTCGACGCCCACACCGAGGCGCGGGTGGTCGAACGGGTGGCCGCCGCCCGCGCGGGTCGCACCACCATCGTGTTCAGCGACAGCCCGCTGTGGCGCGGAGTCGCCGACCGAGAGGTCCGCCTCGATGCGGACCACGTCCCCGGCAGCCCCGACCGCTCTGCAGGAGTGCCCTCGTGACGACGACCCCAACCCAGGCTTCCGCCGGCGCCGCCCCGGCCCCGCCTCCCTGCCCCGCGCCCGACGGGCCGCCGGGCCGCGCCGAGGCGGGTCGGCTGCCGCTGGCCGACCGGGCCGACGTCCGCGTCTGGATCGTTGCCTTCCTCCGTGGCGAGGCAGCCCGGCTGCTCCTCACCTTCACGCTGTTCGCCGCCGCTCTCGTGGCGGGCCTCGTCGGCCCCCGGCTTCTCGGCCACCTGGTCGAGTCCGTCAAGGTCGGCACCACCACCGGCCGAGTCGACCTGCTCGCCCTGGCCTTCGTCGCCATCCTCGGCGCCCACGCGCTGCTCGCCCGGGCGGCCCGCACCCAGGCCACTCTGCTCGGCGAGCGCGTCCTGGCCCGAACTCGCGAGAACTTCGTCCGCAGAGTCCTCGGGCTGCCGCTGGCGGAGGTGGAGAGCGTCGGCACCGGCGATCTCCTCAGCCGCGCCACCACCGATGCAGACCGCCTCAACGAGAGCATCCGGCAGGCCGCCCCGCGCATCGCGTTGGCCGCCGTCACCCTGGTGTTCACCGTCGCGGCGATCCTGCTGACCTCGCCCCTGCTCGCGCTCGGGCTGCTGGCCGGGATACCGTTCGCCGCCCTGTCGACCTGGTGGTACCGGCCGCGCGCCACCCGCGCGTACGGGCGGCTGCTCGCCCAGGAGGCCGACGTGCTGGCCGTCACGCACGAGACCGCCCGTGGTGCCGCCACCGTCGAGACTTTAGGGCTCGGACCCCGCCAGGTGAAGCGCCACGGCGCGGCCGTCGACCAGGTGGTACGCACCCGACAGCGCACCACCTGGCTACAGACGATCTGGTTCCCCAGCCTGGACCTCGCCACCATGGTGCCGATGGCGCTGACCCTGCTGATCGGTGGGCTCGCCTACCAGCGGGGTGCCGTGGGGCTCGGCGAGCTGACCGCCGTGGTGCTGTACGTACAGGCGCTCGGCGAGCCCCTCAACGACCTGCTGACCTGGACCGACGAACTCCAGATCGGGAACGCCGCGCTGCGCCGGATCCTGGGCGTGGACCGGCTGCCGCCCGAGGATCCGCGGCCGCCGGCGGTCACTGAGGGGCACGCCATCCGGCTGGAAGGGGTCGGCTTCGGCTACGGCCCCGGCCGCGAGGTCCTGTCCGGCATCGACCTCGACATCGGCCCCGGCGAGCGCCTGGCTGTGGTCGGCGCCTCGGGTGCGGGCAAGACCACCTTCGGCAAACTGCTCGCCGGCGTGCACCATCCCACCCGGGGGACCGTACGCATCGGCGGCGCCGAGATCAGCACCATGCCGGTGGACCAACTACGGCGTGAGATCGTGCTCGTCACGCAGGAGCAGCACGTGTTCACCGGCACGGTACGGGACAACCTCACCCTGGCCCGTGAGGAGGCTCCGCCGGACGAGCGGCTGTGGGAGGCGCTGGAGACCGTCCTGCTGACGGACTGGGCGCGCGCGCTCCCCGACGGCCTCGACAGCGAGATCGGCCCGGGCGCCGCTCCGGTGTCCCCGTCGGCTGCCCAGCAGCTGGCACTGGCCCGGCTGCTGCTGTCCGACCCGCACGCGCTGGTCCTGGACGAGGCCACGGCGCTACTGGACTCCACCGCATCCCGCCGGGTCGAGCGTTCGCTCGCGGCGCTGATCGAAGGCCGCACAGTGATCTCCATCGTGCATCGCCTGGACTCGGTGCGGTACGCCGACCGCATCGCGGTCATGGACCGTGGCCGGATCGTCGAGCTGGGCAGCCACGAGGAACTCCTGGCGGCGGACGGTGCCTACGCGTCTCTGTGGCGCTCTTGGCAGGCGGCCCGGCACTCGGACCCGGCGGCGGTGCAGCAACCACGGGAACGGCGCTGACCGGACACCGCAGCGGCCGGTGGCCCGCCGGGCACTGATCGCCGGAGCGCTCGTGCGGCGGCGTCCTGTACCGCCCGCCGAAGGGCGTGGGCGGGGAGGGAGGCCGGGCACCGGCCTGGGGGCAACCCCGGTCGAGATGTCGCTGGCTCGGCTGAAGGAGGCGCTTGACCGGGCAGTGACACGGGGCCTGGTCCGGGTGAACGTTGCTCGTGAGGTGACCGTTCCCCGTAAGGCGCGCAAGGCAGAGCGCAGGGCCAGGGCCGCAGTGCCGCAGTGCCGCAGTGCCGCCGTGGAGCGTCCCGGAAGTGCGCGCCCTTGTTCGTGCGATCGCAGGTGACCGCCTGCAGGCACCGTTCCTCCTGGCCTTGATGGGCCTTCGGCCGGGGGAGAGCTGTGGCTTGCGCTGGGCGGACGTCGACCTGGACGAAGCCACGGTGTCCATCACCAACACCCGGACGGTGATGGGGAACGACATCGTGGTGGAGAAGGACGCCAAGTCGCTCGCTGGTGAGCGGCAGCTTCCTCTACCAGATCCGGTTGCGGCTGCCTTGACCGCGTTCCGGGCTGCTCAGGCAGACGAGAAGACGGCGGCGGGTCAGGTGTACGAAGACAGCGGCTGCGTTCTCGTGGATGCTCGGGGCAGGGCGCTCAACGGGCGGCAGCTGCGTGAGCGGGCCTACAAGGTCATGGACCGCGGCGGGCTGCGCCGGGTCCGTCTGTACGACGCACGTGCGAGCTGCCTGACGTACCTGGCGAACCACGGGGTCCCGGACCACCTGCTAGCCCGCTGGGCCGGCCACGCCGACGTCCGGACCACGAAGCGCTGGTACGTGAAGCCGGATGTGGAGGACCTGCGGCCGACGGCGGACACGTGGGGAGGTCTGGCGAGTGGCTCCGCCCCCGTTCACGAAGAGAATGTGAGATGTGGGAGCGTGAACGGGTGAGTGAGAAGAACGTCGACAGCATGCAATACCGCTTTGACGGGCCGGAACAGGCCCCGGTCCTCGTCATGGGGCCGTCCCTCGGTGCTACATGGCACAGGTTGTAGAGACCGTCTGCAGGCGTCCAGGTAAGTTCAAGGTGACCGTGTAAGGCCAGCTCAGAGCGTTTTGATCTAGGGGCGTCGACTCAGTTGGTGATCGGCTTGTGATAGCGGCGTTCGACGAGAAGCTCCGCAGGTGCGGTCCGGCAGGGCTCTTGAGCGGGTGGGTTTGTGCGTCTGTATTGGGTGTCCTTTCACTTGGGTCTCCTCCTCTCCGAGTACGGAGGCGGGGACGCGGTGACAGCAAGCCTCCAGGCTCGAGCCGCAGCGTGCGGCCCAATAACTGTGCGCGGTCGACTGCTGCGCATACTGTCCGCTGCTGCAAAGTTCACGCTCGGTGTCCCGGCTCTGGCTGTCCTTTCGAGGCGCGCGGATGGTTGACCGTGCACGCGACCATCCAGCCACCATCGGACGCGGGAGGGTGAGAGTCGCCGGTGGCTCGGGGAGCAGCCTGGTCCATGGCTGGTGCGGTCTACAGGGGGCGTGGGGAAGGGTGCTCGGAAATTCGTGCGCGACCTGTTCATAGCCGGTCGGGCCTGTCAACATCTCACTGACAGGTGACGTTGGGGGCTTGCGTGGTGTCGGTGCAGAGCAATGATCAGCGGTTGTTGGAACGCATCCTGGAGGACCAGCATCGCAAGCTGGCGCCGGACAAGAATCGGGATGACTTCTTCACGTTCTTCGCCGCGGACAAGGCTCTGCAGGACTGGGACCTGGACAACGACGAGATTACGGACGGCATCGTCGACGGCGCGCATGATTGCGGCATCGACGGCATCTGGACGTTCGTGGACGAGCGCTACATCACCGCTGATGCTCACCAGTTTCTCCCGTCGCGTGCCGGCAAGATCGAGTTGGTCATCTTGCAGGCGAAGAACTCCTCGGGGTACCAGGAGTCGGTGATCGAGAAGCTGCACTTTCATCTGCCCGCTCTGTTGGACATGGGCCGGGACGAGGAAGACCTGGTCGCCCACACCAACGCCAAGCTGCTCGAACGCACGCGCCGTTTTCTGCATATCCTCGAAGAACTGGCATCGTCCTTCCCGCAAGTTCGCATCAAGGTCATCTATGCGAACAAGTCGGCGGAGACGCCGCACCCCAACGTCAAGGCCAAGGGCGACAGGCTCAGACGCCAGCTGGCGAAGATCACTTCCGACACGCGGGCCGACCTTGAATACCTCAGCGCCGCTGACCTGCGCGAGCGGACTGCCCGCGGAGCCAAAGCTGTCGCACAGCTAGTGTTCACCGAAACGCCGATGAGCACATCGCTCGGCGAGGGCTATGTCTGTCTGGCGCGGCTGGACGAGTACTACCGCTTCATCACGTCCGACAACGAGGCGTTGCGCTTGGAGCTGTTCGAGTCCAACGTGCGTGACTACGCGGGGTCTACGGCCGTGAACAACGCCATCGGCGAAACTCTGAAGTCCGGGACTGGCGAGGACTTCTGGTGGTTCAACAACGGTGTCACCGTCGTCGCGGACGCTGCCCAGATCGCCGGCAAGAGGATCGTGGTCAAAGAGCCTCAGATCGTCAACGGGCTCCAGACCAGCCACGAGATATACAGCTACATTCAGAACGGTGGTCAGCACCGCGACCGGTCCCTCCTCGTCAAGATCGTCGTCGCGCCTGAGTCCGGCACGGCTCGCGACCGCATCATCCGAGCGACCAACAGCCAGACCCAGCTGCCCGCCGGCGCATTGCGGGCCACCGAGTCCATTCAGAAAGACATCGAAGAGAGCCTCGGCCAGGCGGGCGGCTACTACTACGAGCGCCGAGCCAGCTACTACCGCAACCTCGGCTTCCCCCTCGATCGGGTCGTCAGCATGGCCAGGCTTGCCCGCGAGTTCACCGCCTTCGTTCTGCGCGAGCCACATACCGCGCTGCGACACTCGGACGCGCTACTACTCGACGACCAGCACTACGCGCAGATCTTCTCCCCTCGGCACGACCTGGACATCTACCCCTTGTGCCTCGATGTGCACACCAGGCTGCGCGCGTTTCTCACCCGGTATGCCGAAGACCGGCCCTTGCTGGGTGACTCGCTGGAGAACTGGCTCTACCCGCTGGCAGCCATGTCCGCCTACACACTCACTCGGCTGCGGCAGCCTACGCCGCGAGACCTGCTCAACATCGACCCCGGGCACCTCAGTGACGACTTGATGTTCCGCATGACAGGCACTCTGGAACAAAGCTTCAAAAGCGTCCTCCGCCGCAACAAGGCCGGCGGCGTAGACCGGATCGCCCGCACCCCCGACTTCACCACCAAGATCCGCCAAGCCGTCGTGTCCCAGAGCCGTTACCACATCGAAGGCTGAGCGCTACCCAGGAAATACGGCCGGGTCTGTCCACGGCCGATGATGGGGTCGGCGGGCGTGGCCCGGCCGGGTGCTATTTCGCGGCGGCGATAAGCGCGGACGGCGCACGGCCCAAGGGTCGAAGCCGTCGCTGCCTGGACTCGAAGAAGTCCAGCCCAAAGGTCGACGACGCAACATCGCGGACGCAAGAGCCGGAGCCCTCAGCCTGCATCGGTACATCAGGAACCGCTCTGTGGAAACTGTCCCGACGTCGGCCGACACCGTCGCGTCCGGTCGGGCGTCCTGACGCTGTCGTCGGCCGGTGCGGCCTGCGATGTCCCTGTCGTCCGGGCGACGTTGACGACCCCGGCCAGGGGTGGGACCGGGGTCATGTCAGGACTCCTGCCGTCACTGGTGCGGCAGGTCGCGGCAGGAGTGTTCGTGCCTGGCCGGCAGTTCGTCATGCCCGATCCCCAGGACCCGGACAGGGAGAATATATTCGCCGTCGTGTGGCGACTCGCGGGCCCATGGGCAAGGCTGCGGAGGAAGTGGCCCGGACGTACTGCGGATTCCGGTCTTGGCCGTTCGGCCCAGGTCAGGCAGGCCGAGTACGGAGCGGGAGCCATGCTCGAGACCTGTGGATCGAGCCCGGGGAGCACGCGAAGGGCGTACCTTCCCGAGTGATCGACTGGTGGTCATCGAGTAGGCCGGTGTTCGCAGCACCGGTCGGGAAGGCACGCCCGTGCTCAGCGTAGTCAACGACGACGGCACCGTCGCCAACAGCTCCTCCCTGATCGATGAGATCGTCCGCGAGGGTGCACGACGGATGCTTGCTGCCGCGTTGGAAGCAGAAGTCAACGCCTATATAGCCGAGTTGATCGATCATAGAGGTGAGACCGGCCGACGACTGGTGGTCCGCAACGGTTACCACCAGCCCCGCAAGGTGACTACCGCGGCCGGCGTGGTGGAGGTGAAGGCACCGCGGGTCAACGACAAGCGCGTCGACGCGGAGACCGGCGAGCGCAAGCGGTTCTCCTCGGCGATCCTGCCGCCCTGGTGCCGCAAGAGCCCGAAGATCAGCGAGGTGCTGCCGCTGCTCTACCTGCACGGCCTGTCCTCCAGCGACTTCGTGCCCGCGCTGGAGCAGTTCCTGGGCAGCGCGGCCGGGCTCTCCCCGGCGACGGTCACCCGGCTCACACAGCGGTGGCAGGCCGACCACGCCGCGTTCATGGAGCGCGACCTGTCCGAGGTCGACTACGTGTACGTGTGGGCCGACGGTATCCACCTCAACGTCCGCCTGGAGGAAGCCAGAGCCTGCGTCCTGGTGCTGGTCGGGGTGCGCGCCGACGCTCGAAGGAACTGGTCGCACTCAAGGACGGCTACCGCGAATCATCCGAGTCCTGGGCCGACTTGATGCGCGACTGCGCACGCCGGAGCATGCGCGCCCCCGTCCTCGCGGTCGGTGACGGCGCCCTGGGATTCTGGAAAGCACTCGCGGAGGTCTTTCCGGAAACCCGCGAGCAAAGGTGCTGGGTTCACAAAACGGCCAACGTCCTCGACGCTCTTCCAAAGTCCGCGCAGCCGGGCGCGAAGAAGGCGATCCAGGACATCTACAACGCCGAAGACCGCGAGCACGCGGTCAAGGCGATCAAGACGTTCGCCCAGCTCTACGGCGCGAAGTTCCCCAAAGCCGTCAAGAAGATCACCGACGACCAGGACCAGCTGCTGGCGTTCTTCGACTTTCCCGCAGAGCACTGTATCCACCTGCGGACCACGAACCCGATCGAGTCCACGTTCTCCACCGTCCGCCTGCGCACCAAGGTCACCCGCGGGGCCGGCTCCCGTACCGCTGCCCTGGCCATGGTATTCAAGCTCATCGAGTCCGCCCAGGCCCGGTGGCGGGCCGTGAATCACCTCACCTCGTCGCCCTTGTCCGCGCCGGAGCCCGCTTCGAACGCGGTCACCTCGTCGAACGCGAAGAGGTGACTGCCGCGTGAGCCGACCGACGCCCATCGAAACACCCTGGATGGTCCTCGTCGGTCCGGCCGGCACCGGAAAGACCACCCTCGGCCAAGAGATCGCGGCAAGGACGCAGAGACCGTTCGTCGACCTGGACGCTGCCGCGGACGGGTACTACGCGGAGGCGGGATGGAGCATCGACAAACTCCGCGAGCGCATCACCGCGGTCGGACGCCTTGCAGCCGAAGCGGAGTGGGAACTAGGGGCTGTGTGATGTCGTGATCACACGGTGTACTTGAGCGAGTCGTCGATCCAGATTATGGAGGCTCGGAGGTGGAGGCCGGCAAGGTAGCTTTCGGGTGACTTGTCGTAGCGGGTGGCGACGCCCCGCCAGGCTTTCAGCTTGTTGATCAGGCGTTCGACAGTGTTCCGTTCCTTGTAGAGGTCGGCGTCGTGGCTGATGGACCGGCCGCCGCGTGAGCCCTTTTTCTTGCGATTTGCGGCCTGGTCCTTCTTCTCCGGGATGACTGCTTTGATGTTGCGTTTTCGCAGGTAGCGGCGGTTTCCGCGCGATGAGTAGGCCTTGTCACCGGCGACTGCGCCAGGTTTGGTGCGGGGACGGCCGACCGGCAGACGGACTCGCACTTTCTCGAGCACGGGGATGAACTGCGGACTGTCCGCGGCCTGCCCGGCGGTCAAGACGAAGGCGAGCGGACGGCATCTGCGGTCCGCCGCGAGATGAATCTTGCTGGTGAGGCCGCCCCGGGACCGGCCGAGCAGGGCTTGCTTCAGACGGAGCTTGTGTCGGCGCCGGATACGCCGGCGCTCGTCCTGTCCGTTCTGTTCCTCCGTACCACCCCTTTTTGCCGGGCTGTCTCCTGCTTGTGCGCAGCCTCCTCCAGGGCCGACATGAGGTGCTTGCTGACGCGGAGCCCCGCGGCGTCATGGTGGGCACGGACCGTAGTGGAGTCCACGCTGACCAGCGATAAATCTGTTTGCTCCGCGCGGGCTGCCTGAGCGATCAGGCCTTCCAGCAGGGCGGTGAACACACCGGCGTCTCGCCAGATGCGGAAACGTCCGTAGACGGTGGCCCATGGGCCGAACTCGGCAGGCATCTCCCGCCACTGACCGCTGGAGCGGAACCGCCAGATCACCCCCTCGAACTGTTCCCGCAAACGCTCCGGATACGGGCCGTACTTACCGATCGGCAGATACGGCTCGATGAACTTCCACTGAGCATCGGTGAGTTGCCTACGCGTCACGACCACAGTCCTACCGGCTTCCACCTCGCGAAGAGCTCAGAACCCGGCAACTAATCACGACAACACACAGGCCCCAGGAGTCGCCGGCGCCGCGCCACCCTCAGGCCGACGATGGTCCGAGGGTGACGCGGCGTGTGGACAGCCTTAGGGGCACCGGCAGTTGGCGACGAGGGCGTTGTCGGAGGGGTGCTCTACCGTGTTGATCAGCATCGGGCTCCGCCCGCACGGTGCCGGTCACCGATCCCTCGTCAGAAAGCGAACTCGTGAGCAACTGGGACAGCACAGTCGGCCCCTCCGGCGATCCCGTGGGGCAGACGTCCCGCAGCAGTGCCTTCCGGGCCTTCGCCCGGCGGCACGGGGTGTCCGACGACGCCATCACCCGCCTGCTGTGGAGCATGGAGCCGGCCGTGTACTTCAAGCAGAAGACGCCGGAGAGCGTCCGGCCCGGCGACCGGGTGATCGGTCACATCGGAGGGGCGCCGGCGCTGCCCCTGGACATGGAGTGGAAGGTGGGCGACATCTTCGTCGCATCCTTCGACCTCGCCGCGGTGCCCCGCACGCTGTTCGACGACGGGCTGCCCCGGGAGGGGCACCTCCTGCTGTTCACCTGGTCGGACGCTGGCGGCGGCAAGGCGCTCTACATACCGCCCGGGACCAAGACGACCGTGCGCCCGGCCCCCGTCCCGAGCGAACTGGACCTGCAGTTCGGGTCCTCCCACATGATGCTGGACCGCTGGACCATGGTCGCCTCCCACAACGACGCATGGGACGCCCACGCCTGGCTCATCGGCGAGGACCACGGGGGCATCTGGGGTGAGCCGGAAGGGGAGGAAGCCGAGTGGCACGCTCGGCTGGAGGCCGCCGTCGAGGAGTACGCCGCCAAGGTCGGCGTCAGACCGGCCATGGACAACAGCACCGACAAGCTGCGGGGAGTGCAGGGGAACATCCACCACAGCTGGGACAAGAGCACAGAGGCGTTCCAGCGCCTGCGGGAGGAGGCGGTCCGCGAACTCAGGGACGCCCCGGAGCGGTTCGACGAGGTCTACGACCGGGCATGGCGGGAGCTGCCCGGACAACCGCTGTTGCACCTCGCGACCTTCAACATGGAGTCGCTCCAGTACGACTGGATGGACGGCGACATCAGCTGGTTGATCAGCCGCGACGACCTTCACGCCAGACGGTTCGACAAGGTCGAGCACTACTGGTTGGGCTGATTTCTGCGGTTCGGCCTGTCCCGGAGGCCTCGTGACCACCGCGTGATCACGACATCACACACCCCCTAGCCCGGGCACACGCCATGGCCCGCGCCGTCGCCGATCATCTCGACGCCGTTGTGGCACTGGGCGCAGGCCACACCAGCTACACCGACCACCAGCACCTGGTCACGGTCCGCACCGCTCTGAGCCGTTGCCGAGACGTGGTCCGACTCCTGCCCTCCCCAAACCGCGACGTCTCACTGACCGTCCTACGGCGACGCTGCACGGCGAGCAAGGGCCGATCCTGGATCATCGACGGGCACGACTTCCTCGCCCACTGGCTCGACGACCCCGGCACCGAACAGGTCGCGACACAGACGATCTACACCCGTGACGAGACACCCGCCCAGATCACAGCACGGCTGCTCGCAAGCAGTTGACCGGCGAAGGACGAACGAACACCCCGAATCCACAGGTATTGACAATGACTCATCCGCCCAGCCCGACCTCTTCTGACTAACTGTGGCCGCACCTCTGCTGTGATGCATGAGGGCCGGGCCGGTGGGCGGGGCAACGCCTCGCGCATCCACCGGCTCGGCAATGCCACGTGCCTACGGAGAGCCGACCCGAACCGAGGGCCGTACACATGAGGGCGGCCCATTGCTGCAGCGCGTCCCAGGGGCTTTCCGATGGGTCGTGTGAGCTCCTTGCCTGCGACGCCTCTGTTGGAATCAGTTACGTTGCGCTGCGCCGCATCGGGTCTACCCGGCTGCGCCACGACTCACGTACCCACGCGGCAAGAGCCGATGGAGGGCATCCGATGCCTCAAGCGATACGCCGCCCGCGAGGTCTTCAACCTGATCAGACCGGATTCCCATACCCTCCTCTTGATAGCGCGTCCGGGAGGCTGGGCGGGGCCCAGACAGGTCTTGCGTCAACGGTCCTAGGGAACTGTGACGGGCGACCCGGCCCTGGCCCAGCGTTGTTCCCGGCCAGTGGGCGTCGTCCTAGCGGCGTTACGCGGCGGACGTGCTCATGAGCGGAGCGGGAAAGTCGACGGGCCCGCGGGTGCATTAGTGCCAGAGGGCGGACCCGGAACTGGGCCTGAGGTGCACAGCATGAGCGTGGTGTCGTCACAGTGTTCGCCCAGGCTTGCCCCCGACAGTGGCAGGACCGTCCGTGTTGAGACACAACCAGGGAGACACACATGGTACGAGTGCCCGAGCCCGAACATACGCCCGAGGGGCCCCAGTACGAGGGCCGTCCGCTCGACCGTCCGGACGACGAAGTGGTGGACCAGGGTGCCGCCTTCGACGCCAGGACGCTGATCGGCCGCAGGCGAGTGCTGAGCCTGTTCGGGATCGGGGCCAGTACGGTCGTGCTCGCCGCCTGTTCCTCGAACAGCTCCGGGCCGAGTGCCACGTCCACGGCTGCGGCGTCGGGCTCCGCGGGCACAGAGGGCGAGATCCCGGAGGAGACGAACGGCCCGTACCCGGCGGACGGCACCAACGACGTCAACGTGCTGGAGCGGTCGGGCATCGTGCGCAGCGACATCACGACAAGCCTCGACGGCGGAACGGCCGTCGAGGGCGTGCCGCTCACTCTCACGCTCACGGTCACCGACATGGCCAGTGGCGACATCCCGTTCGAGGGCGCCGCAGTCTACGTGTGGCAGTGTGACGCGCAGGGCCGGTACTCGATGTACTCCCAGGGGGTGGAGGAGGAGACCTACCTCCGCGGTGTGCAGTTCGCCGACGCCGACGGCGTGGTGACCTTCAAAACCATCGTGCCGGGCTGCTACACGGGTCGCTGGCCGCACATCCACTTCGAGGTCTACCCCGATGCCGACTCCGCGACGGACGTCGCCAACGTCGTCGCCACCTCTCAGCTCGCCTTTCCGGCCGACATGCTGGGCAAGGTCTACGCCCTCGACGGCTACTCCGGGTCCAGCGACAACATGGCCGGCGTCGGCACTCGTGTGTCCGACGACGACATCTTCGGCGAGGGGGACTGGAAGCTGCAGGCGCCCACCGTGTCCGGCGAAGCGGGCTCCGGCTATGTCGCGAAGCTGGACGTCGGTGTCGACACCGACACTGAGCCCACCCGCGGCGGCGCCGGTCAGCCGCCCGGCGGAGGGGGGTCGCAGCCCCCCGGGTACCCGCCGGGCGGTGCGCCGTCGGGCAGCACGCGCGGCTGACCGGCGTTTCGCCGCGAGGCCGCCAACCTGCCGGAGCGACGCAGTCGAAAAGGCATCACGCGGTGCCGCTTCGCGAGGCGGGCACGGCCAGCGCCACAGGTTCCGGTCGCACTCGAACCCATGCGACAGCAAGGGCGCCACTCCCTAGCCTCGTCGGAAGACCGTGACGTCGTTTCTGCGGGGCATGTCCCTTCCGGTCATTGCTCCGTTCCCGTGTGAGCGGGCCTGGCGGACTCCGGAGAGAGCCTTGCGCGACCAGGCTTGGACGGCGAGGTCGCTACCGGCCGGTCCGGGCTCGTTCCGGCGGCGGTCCGACTGCGTTTCCGTCTTCGAAGCGCGGTTCGGCTCCGGGGTACACGAGTGTCCGGTGGTGCCCCCTGGTGGTGTCATGAGCGGCCGGGCCTTCACCCAGCGGACGAACTTGAGTTCGGCGAGGTCCCCGACCATCGTGACCAGGGACCTCAGCGCCGGGACGGTGGCCACCGATGAGGGGGGGGAGGGGAGGAGGCGGCGCGCTCCGGCAGGCCGCCGAGCCGTCCCCGGCGGTCGTCAGCGCCTCGCGTCCCCGGTGCTCAGGCGGTGGGGGAGGGCGAGACGCCCGGCGGAGTGCCTCCCCCCGGCATGCCTCCGCCGTCGTTCTCGGCCTCCGGGTCCACCGCCATCGTGATGTGGCCGACCACGCCCCGTGCCAAGTGGCGGCGGTCGTAGACGAGCCGCAGCAGTCCACCCGGTGTCCCGGTGCCCGGGTAGATCGTGTCCTGGTCCAGGGTGACGCGGGTGACGGAGTTTGCCGCGTAAGGGTCGAGCCCGACGGTGGCCTCCACCGCGCCTTCCGGGAAGTAAAACTGCCCTGTGTGACAGGTGCGTCCCCCGGTGTAGCCGTCCGAAGTGCGCTCGCCTCCCGTGTGCACCTTGGTGTGGATGTGGACGGCTCGTCCGCTGTACCAGCCGGGGAAGATCGTGCGGAAAGTGACGAAACCCTGGTGATCGGTCATCTGGATGCCCCGCAACCAGGTCAGGTCGTCCGTCGGAGTGGCATGGCCCCCGCCGCCCCCGCCGGGCGGCGGATCCGTCGGCGTGCCGGAGGGCTGCGGCGTTGGGGGCTCTCCGGGCGGGGTGCCCCCGCCGTTGCCGCCGGCGGTGTATCCCGAGTAGACGCCGGAGGCGTCGCAGTGCCAGATCTCGATCGCCGTGTTCCGCAGGGGTCGGCAGGTCGTGGCGTCCACCGCGCGGAGCAGCAGGATGAGCGGCACGCCGGTTCGGTCCTCGACGACGTTGCGGCGAAAGAGCTCATAGTCGATGTAGTAGGGGCCCTCGATCTGCTCGGTCGTCAGCTGCATGCACGTGTCGGTGGCCAGCGCGGCGGTCCGTGCCGAGTCGAGGGCGTCCGTCGCGCCGACGCCCCCGCGGGCGGAGGCGTGGGCGGCCGCACCCATTCCGGCGAGGGTGACGGCGCCGGCCCCGCCCAGTGCGAGGACACGGCGACGTGACAGGGCCCGCGAGACGAACGCGTTGTCGGCCTCGTCGTAGAACTGGTGTGGGTTTGTCATGTACGGGAAGCTAGGTCGGTGCGCTGTGAGAGGCGTGTGAAACAACGGCCATTTCCAGCCGATCCCGGCCGGCTCCGCCCGCCGTCCAACCGCTGCCTGTCCGAGGTACCGCCGTATTTTGGCCGGATCGGTTCCCCTCGGAACTGGAACCGATCACTTGCCATGCACGAGTGCCTGGTCTGCGACCGGTCAGGGGCAACGGTCGCAGACCAGGTCCCGTTGAGACGGCTGGTCTGTACAGCCGACGACTTCATGCCACGGCCGTCCCCTGCGGGAGCCGGCTGCGCCTGTTCGAAGGTTTCTGGTCGCCTTGCGGCGCGGGGCGGCTCCGACGTCGCCTTCAGTACGCCCGAACGCCTCGTCCGGCAGATACGACGCGGCGGGGGGTTCGCTATTTTGTGGCCCCTTGAGCAAAGCCGTTGTAGATGTAGCGCTGGAGGAACAGGAAGACCACCAGCGTCGGCACGATGACGAGAACGGCTCCCGCGGAGATGTTCTCCCAGTGCGCCCCGAACGGTCCTTTGAACCGGAACAGGGCCGTCGACATGGTTCCGAGGTCCTCGGCGGGCATGTAGAGGAAGGGGATGTAGAAGTCGTTGTACGTGGTGATGCCCTTGATGATGACCACGGTCGCGATGGCCGGCTTGAGCAGCGGGAAGATGATTTTCCGGTAGATGGTGAAGGAGTTGGCGCCGTCGAGCCGCGCGGCCTCGTCGAGGGACTTCGGGATTCCGCGGATGAACTGCAGGAAAATGTAGATGGCCACGATGTCCGTGCCCATGTACAGCAGGATCGGGGCCCAGCGGGTGTTGAACAGCCCGAAGCTGTTGACCACCTGGAAGGTGGCCACCTGCGTCGTCACGGCCGGCACCAGCGTGGCGATCAGGAACAGCGCCATGACGAGCTTCTTGAAGCGAAAGTCGAAGCGGTCGATCGCGTACGCCGTCATCGAGCCGATGATCACGGTGCCGGTGATGGAGAACAGCAGGATGAAGGCCGTGTTGCCGAATGCCTGCAGCAGGTGGCCGTCGTTGAAGGCCGTGGCGTAGTTGGAGAAGTTGAGCCAGTCGTCCGGCAGGGCCAGGGCGCCCTGGCCGTCGGAGATCTCCCCGTAGGACTTCAGCGAGGTCAGGAAGACCACGGCGAGCGGCAGCAGCACCACGAGCGAGGCGACGACCAGCGACAGGTACGTCAGGGCGGTGCTGACGCGCGGGCGGCGGCGCGCCCGATCCTGCGCGCGGCGGGCTGGGGCAGTGAGGGTCATACGAGGTCCACCTTCTCGTCGGGTACGAGGCGGCGCTGGATCCAGGTGATCACCAGGATGATCGCCAGCAGTACCACCGCGCAGGCCGAGGCCAGGCCGGTCTTGTTGAACTGGAAGGCGAACTTCACCGTCTGGATGACGAACGTCGAGGTCTCCGTCGCGCCGCCGGTCATGATGTACGGGATCTCGAAGACGGAGAGCGAGCCGGAGATCGCCAGGATGACGCTCAGGCTCAGCACCGGCCGGATGCTCGGTGCGATGATGTGCCGGAACTGCTTCCAGCGGCCGGCGCCGTCCAGTTGGGCGGCCTCGTAGAGTTCGCCGGGGATGGACTGGATCGCGCCGAGGAACAGGACGAAGTTCAGGCCGGTGAAGCGCCACACCGACACGCCGGCCATGGAGGTGTTGGCCGACTCGGGCGTGCCCAGCCAGGCGTGGTCGGTGCCGACGCCGAACCAGGACAGGACCGAGTCGAGCGTGCCGCCGTCCTGGAAGAAGTAGAGGAAGACGAAGCCGATGGCGACGCCGTTGATCAGGTACGGGAAGAACAGGATGCCCTTGAACAGGTTCCTGAAGCGCAGGTCGAAGCTGAGGACGGCGGCGAAGTACAGGGCGATGACGATCTGTACGACGGACGCCGCGAGGTAGTAGAAGCTCACCGCGAACACCCGGAACAGCTCGGGGCGGGTGAAGATCTCGGTGTAGTTGTCCGCCCCGACGTAGTTGCGGTCGGGGCTGATGCCGTCCCAGTCGGTGAAGCTGTAGTAGATCATGTTGCCCACCGGCACGTACGTGAACGTGACCAGCAGGGCGAGGGGGGCCAGCAGGAACAGCCACGGCGTGATCTTGCGCATCGGCCGGTCGCGCCACGAGGCGCCGGCCCGTGCCCGATGCCGGGTGCGTTGCTTGCCGGTCGGGCCCCTCGTCCCGGCGGCCGGGGTGGGCGGTGAAGCGGTGGAGGCAGTTCGGGTCATTGCGGAGCCAGGGCCTTTCGTCGTCCGCTGAGGGCGCTGGGCGCCGGGTCCCCCGTTCTCCGGGGAGGCGGGGAGGGGACCCGGCGGGTGCGGGGCCAGACGGGTGCTGGGGTCAGGAGCCGACGGTCTGCCTTGCCTCGGACCAGCGCTTGTTCAGGTCGTCCAAGTAGCCATCGAGGCTTCCGTCCGTGGCACCGCGGGCGATGTCGATGAGCTTCTTGCGGTAGTCGGGCTTGTTGAGCCCGATCTCGGAGGCGTTGTCGATGGCGTCGACCTCGGCCGTCCGTGCCGCGGAACGCTCGATCGTCTTGACATCGTTGTCAACGTAGTCCTTGAGAGTCTCCGGCATGCCCTCGGACTTCAGGGCCGAGACAGCGCCCTCCTTGGCCGCGTACCCGGACTTCTCCGTGAACCAGTCGATCCACGCCCGCGCGGCCTCCTTGTGGTCGGAGTGGATGTTGACGGCCTGCTGGTAGTCGGAGACCAGGGTGGAGCAGAACTTGCCGTCCTTCTGGTACGGGAGGGGCATGAAGCCGATGTCGTCAGGGTTCTGGCCGGCCTTCTCGGCCGCGTCCCGCATCTGGTTGATGGCCCAGGAGCCGAGCACCATGCTGCCCACCTTGCCCTTGGCCAGGAGGGTCTTGGAGCTCTCCCAGTTGGTGGTGGCCGGGTCCTTCTCCGACAGCTTCTCGTGGACGATGTCGTAGAGCAGGGTGTCGAGGGCGTTGAGGTCGTTGCCCTCGGCCCACGGCTTGTCCATGTCGGCGAGCTTGTCGTGGCCCTGGGTGTCGCAGCTGACGGAGCCGACACTGTTGGTCCAGGGGCTCTCCAGCGGCCAGCCGTCCTTGAAGTTGGTGTAGTACGGGGTCGCGCCGGTCTTGTCCTTGACGGTCTTGAGGTCGTCGAGGAACTGCTCGGGTGTCGTCGGCCAGTCGGTGATCCCGGCCTTCTTGAACAGCGCCTTGTTGTAGACCAGACCGTTGGCGGTGCCGAAGGTGGCGATGCCGTAGGTCTTGCCACCGACGTCGGTCTTGTCCGTGAAGCGGTAGGTGGGCTTCATCGACGAGGTCTCGCCGAGCGGCGCGAAGAACTTGGGGTAGTCGCCCTTGGCGACTGCCGACGGGATGAGCAGGACGTCGCCGTAGTCCTCCGTATTCATGCGGATCTTCACCTCCCCCTCGTAGTCGGTGAGGCCCTCGAACTCGACCTTCACGTCGGGGTAGGTCTTGTTGAACTCGGCGGCGTACTTCTTCATCGTCCCGTCCTCGACGAGGTCGGTGCGATTGGTGAGCACGGTAATGTCCCCCGAGACGCCGTCCGGGTTCACCGGCGCGGCGGCGGTCTCGCCGGCGTCCGCGCTGCCCCCTCCGCTGCACCCCGCAACGGTCAGCATCGCGGTGGCAAGCAGTGCGACGCTCAGCGTCCTCTTCCCCATGTGCCCAGCTCCTTTCCAAGGATTACGGCTCGGGCTCCGGTGGTGGTTGACGGCGACTATGTCAGCCACTCGTGAACCGGTAAAGCTTCCCAAACCTTCGCGATACTCAATCGTTACCTGAGGTGAGAGGCTGAGTCGGCCCATTCATGTGCCAACTGTGCTTCCGAATGGCCTCCTGTCAAGGACGGAGGGCTAGACCGGTTCACTTCTGTGGGGTTAGGTTGAGTCGCGTTCATACGACACCGGGCCCGTCCCGCCGAAGGAGCCGTACATGAAGGAAGTCCTCCCGCTCGCCGAGGGCTGGAGCCTGAGCCACAGCGACAACCTGCTGCCCGCCCAGGTCCCCGGCTGCGTCCACACCGATCTGCTCGCGGCCGGCCTGATCCCGGACCCCTTCCTCGGCGTCAACGAACCCGCCGTCGCCTGGGTCGGACAGCGGGCCTGGACCTACGTCCGCGACCTGCCGGGCTCCGACACCGCAGGGGAGGGGCACGAGCGGACCGACCTGGTCTTCGACGGACTCGACACGGCCGCGACCATCACGCTGGACGGCCGGGAGGTGGGCCGCACCCGGAACATGCACCGGCGTTACCGCTTCGACGTCACCGGCCGCCACGGGCGCCTGGAGGTGGACTTCGCCTCCGCCTACGACGAGGCGGCCTCGGTGCGGGCGCTGACGGGGGAGCGACCGAACGTCTACCCGGAGCCGTTCCAGTACATCCGCAAGATGGCCAGCAGCTTCGGCTGGGACTGGGGCCCGACCCTGGTGACCGCGGGCATCTGGCGCCCGGTCCGGCTGGAACGCTGGTCGACGGCCCGGCTGGCCGACGTACGCCCGCTGGTGACGGTCGAGGGCGGCACGGGCCGCGTCGAGATACGCGTCGAGATCGAGCGGACCGCGCAGGGGACGGCCCGCCCGCTCATCGTACGTGCCACCGTCGGGGACGGCCTGGCCGAGGCGCGCGGCGTGGTGGAGGGGACACACGCCGTACTGATGATGGAGGTGCCCGACGCCGCCCTTTGGTGGCCTCGCGGATACGGTGACCAGCCCCTGTACGACCTGGAACTCGAGCTCACCGAGGAAGCCGCGGGTCCGGGCGCCGAAGAGCGGCCCCTCGACTCCTGGCACCGGCGCATAGGCTTCCGGACCGTGGAACTGGACCGCTCGGCCGACGAGCACGGCACCGGCTTCACTCTCGTCGTCAACGGCGAACGGATCTTCGCGCGCGGGGTCAACTGGATCCCCGACGACGTGTTCCCGTCCCGGATCACTCCCGAGCGCTACCGCACCCGGCTGCGCCAGACGGCCGACGCGGGCGTGGACCTGGTGCGGATCTGGGGCGGCGGCATCTACGAGGACGACGCCTTCTACGACGCCTGCGACGAGCTGGGGCTCATGGTCTGGCAGGACTTCCTCTTCGCCTGCGCCGCCTACCCCGAGGAGCAGCCGCTGCGCGGCGAGGTCGAGGCCGAGGCGCGCGACAACGTTGTCCGGCTGATGCCGCACCCCTCGCTCGTCCTGTGGAACGGCAACAACGAGAACCTCTGGGGCTTCCGCGACTGGGACTGGGAGCCCGAGCTGCGCGGCGACTCCTGGGGCGGCGGCTACTACCTGGACCTGCTCCCGCGGATCGTCGCCGAACTCGACCCCACCCGTCCCTACACGGCGGGCAGCCCGTGGTCCGGCTCCTGGGACCACCACCCCAACGACCCGGCCCACGGTACCCACCACTCGTGGGAGGTCTGGAACCGCCGGGACTACGCCGAGTACCGTGACTCGGTGCCGCGCTTCGTCTCGGAGTTCGGCTGGCAGGCGCCGCCCGCGATGGCGACCCTGCGGCGCGCGCTGCCCGGCGAACGGCTCGCGCCCGACTCGCCCGGCATGCTGCACCACCAGAAGGCCGAGGACGGCAACGGCAAGCTGAACCGGGGCGTGGAGCGCCACTTCGCGCCGCCCGAGGGCGACTTCGACCGCTGGCACTACCTCACCCAGGTCGTGCAGGCCCGCGCGATCGCCACCGGGATAGAGCACTGGCGCTCGCACTGGCCCGTGTGCGCCGGAACCATCGTCTGGCAGATCAATGACTGCTGGCCGGTCAGCTCCTGGGCGGCCATCGACGGCGACGGCCGGCTCAAGCCGCTCTACCATGAGCTGCGCCGGGTCTACGCGGACCGCCTCCTCACGCTCCAGCCGGGCGACGGCGACGACGGCCTCCCCGTACTAGCCGCCGTCAACCAGTCCGCCGAGCCCTGGCAGGCACGCATCACACTGCGACGCCTGCGGGCGGACGGCACCGAGGTGGCCGAGCACGTGCTCGACGTGACCGTCGCCGCCCGCGCGGTACACCGCCGGACCGTGCCGCAGGACCTGGCCCCCGCCCAGGGGTCCGCCAAGGAGTTCCTCGTCGCGGACAGCGAGGACCTGCGCAGCGTGCACCTGCCCGTGACGGACCGCGAGTTCGCCTACCCGGCCCCGCACTACGACGTGGCCGTGGAGTCCCCGATGGGCGCCGGGACGGGTAATGTCGAGGTCGTGGTAACCGCACACACCCTCGTACGCGACCTCCTCCTGCAGGCCGACCGGCTCGGACCGGACGCGGTCTGCGACACCGGACTGCGCACCCTCCTCCCCGGCGAACAACTCCGCCTGCGGGTCACGGGCGCTACCGACACCGGGGCCAATGCCGTCCGCGCGGCGCTGTTCTGCGTGGAACCGGCGTGAGCGCACCGTCCGTACGCGTCACCATCAAGGACGTCGCCGCGGCCGCCGGCGTGTCCAAGGGCGCCGTGTCCCTGGCCTTCAACGACAAGCCGGGGGTGTCCGACGCCACCCGGGAGCGGATCTTCGCGGCGGCCCGGCAACTGGGCTGGGCCCCGAACTCCTCGGCCCGCAGTCTGTCGCGCCAGTCCGTCGACACCGTCGGCCTGGCGATCTGCCGGCCCGCCAGGCTGCTCGGCCTGGAGCCGTTCTACATGGAGTTCGTCTCCGGCATCGAGAGCGTGCTGGCCGAGCGGGACTGCTCACTGCTGCTGCGCCTGGTCGGCTCGCTGGACGAGGAGATCGGGCTGCAGGAACGCTGGTGGCGGGAGCGGCAGATAGGAGGCTCGATCCTGGTCGACTTCCACCACGAGGATCCACGGATCGCCCCGCTGCGGCGCATCGGCCTCCCTGCTGTGGCGGTCGGTCACCCGTCCCTCACGGGCGGATTCCCGTCGGTGTGGACCGACGACGACGCGGCCGTCGCCGAGGCGGTGCGCTACCTGGCGGTGCTGGGGCACCGGCGCATCGCGCACGTGGGCGGTCCCCGAGGGCTCGGGCACAGCGCCATCCGGACGACCGCGTTCGAACGGACCATGAGTGAACTCGGCCTCGACGGCGGTCCGCACGTCGAGACGGCCTTCTCGGGCGAGGACGGCGCGCGGGCCACCCGCTCCCTGCTGCTGTCCGCCGAGCGCCCCACGGCGATCCTCTACGACAACGACATCATGGCGGTCGCCGGACTCGGTGTCGCCGCCGAGATGGGCGTCTCCGTGCCGGACGACCTGTCACTGCTGGCGTGGGACGACTCCCAGCTGTGCCGGCTCACCCATCCGACGCTCTCGGCGATGAGCCACGACGTGCACGGGTTCGGTGCGCAGGTCGCGCGAGTGCTGTTCGAGGTACTGGCGGGCCACGACGTGACCTCCGGGCCTGTCGCGACGCCCTCGCTGGTACCGCGGGCGTCGACCGCGCCGCCCCCGTCGTAGAGCGGCGGGCAGGGACGGTCCAGGGGCGCGGCGCCATGCCGCGCCCCTTCGCGTGTCACCGAGAGCTTCGCTGTGAAATGCCAGCCGGACCGCGGTAGTTCCACAGGAAATTTCACCCAAGGGCACTGCAAGTGGGTACTGCAAATGAGAGCGAAGAGCTGCCCCGTGAGCCGCACTGCTCCAACAGTGTCACGAAACCGGTTAAGCGCTGGTTTCGTGAACGACGGGCGATGTCGCCCCGCTCCGTTCTGCGAACTGTTGCCGGGCCGCCGCCGCCGCGCCGATGAGCCCGGCGTCCCGTGCCAGAGCGGCGGGACGCACCTTGAGATCACGCACGAAGTCGAGGACCGCGAATGCGCGCAGATGGCGGCGCAGGGGCGTGAACAGCGTCTCGCCCGCCTGTGCGACACCGCCCCCGATGACCGCGACCTCGATCTCCAGCAGCGCCGCGCTGCCCGCGATCGCGGCGGCCAGCGCCCGGGCCGAACGGTCGTAGGCAGTCAGGGCACGCTCGTCGCCCTCGCGTGCGGACGCGGCGACCGCGGCGGCCGAGGGCTGCGAACCCGGCCCCGGCGACCAGCCCGTCTGCACGGCGTAACGGGTGATGGCGGTCCCACTGGCGTACCCCTCGACACATCCCCGCGCCCCGCAGGCGCAGGGCGGTCCGTCGATGCCGACGGAGATGTGGCCTATGTGCCCGGCGTTGCCCGAAGGGCCGGGATGCAGTCGGCCGCCCAGGACGTATCCGCCTCCGACGCCGGTCGAGACGACCATGCACAGGGCGTTGTCCACGCCCCGAGCAGCCCCCAGCCAGTGTTCGGCGGCGGCCATGGCCACGGCGTCCCCGAGCAGGACTGGTTCGAGGCCGGTGAGGAGCAGTGGATGGGCGCGCACGCTCTCGACGAGGGGGAAGTCCCGCCAGGCGGGAATGTTCACGGGGCTGACCGTGCCGGCCGCTGTGTCGACGGGGCCTGCGCTGGCGATGCCCACACCACGCACGGTGCCCCAGGCGGGGGCGGCCGACAGGGTGTCGATCACGGCGTCGATCGTCCGTGCCATGCGTTGGGCGGACTCCCTCGCGGGTGTGGGGAGTTCGGCTCGGTGGACGACGGACCCCCCTTCGTCCACCAGCGCTCCCGCGATTTTGGTCCCTCCGATGTCCAGGGCGGCGTACACCGATGTGGTCCTTTCTCCAGTCGATCCCCCGGGAAACCTCGAAGCAGGATGTGGACGCGACGAGGAAACCGGTGATGCGACAACGTTGTCATTGCAGAGAAGCAAACGAATTCTGGGCGATCGCGCTGTGCTCTGGCGGGAGCAGGCCCACGGTGGCCACGAACAGCGTTCCTTCGCCCTCGACCAGGACTTCCTGGTCCGAGGCGGGAAGAAAGCAGGAGGCGCCGGGGCCGAGGCGCAGCGGCTCGGAGTTCCCGGTCCTCGTGCTCAGTCGGGCCGATCCGCCCGCACAGAAGGCGATGCGAGGGCCGGACGCGGGTACGAGGGGCCCGTCGGAGCCGTCGAGCTCGGTCCTGTAGAGCGCGAACTCCGCCACCGGGCAGTCGTACAGCCAGGTTGAACCCGGCCCCGGGACGCTCCTCGGCACGACCACCGGCACGCGCACCGCCGGGTCGGTGATCCGTAGCAGCTCCGGCACGTTCACCTCCTTGGTCGTCAGTCCCGCGCGGAGCACGTTGTCCGAGTTGGCGAGCAGCTCCAGGCCGACCCCGTGCACGTAGGCGTGCAGCCCGCCCGCCGGCATGAACAGGGCGGTGCCCGGCTCCAGAACCCGGTGGTCCAGCAACAGGGAAGCCACCAGGCCGAGGTCTTCGGGATGATGTCCTGACATGCGTTCCACCACCGCGTACGCGGCTGCATAGGGGTGCGCGGACCGCGCCAGGCGGCGGCTCGACGCCACGACGGCGGAAGTCAGCGGCGCGCGATCGTCCGGCGCGCGTTCGAGCAGCGCGCGCAGGGCCTCGCAGAGGGCTTGCTCACCGGTGCCGGCTCGCAGCAGTCCGATCACCGGGCGAAGGCCGTCGACCTCGAGGTTCTCCAGGAGGTGCGCGGCCTCCTCGCGGTCGCGGAATCCGGCCAGGACCTCGAAGCGGCTGAGCGCGTAGAGCAGCTCGGGCTTGGGCCAGTCGTCCGCGTAGGGGCCGTGACCGCCGCGGGCCTGCTGGGCGGCGAAGGCCGAGCGGGCCTGGTCCCGGTCCGGATGCACCTGGATGGACAGCGGCTGCTCGGCGGCCAGCACCTTCAGCAGGAACGGCAGCCTGCCTCCGAACGTCTGGGCGCAGGCGCCCCCCAGCTCCCCGTCCGGATCGCCGGCCACGGCGTCCAGGAGCGTCGTGGCCCGTCCGTCGCGGGTCAGCCCCGCGGGACCGGACGGATGCGCGCCCATCCACAACTCCGCCTCCGGCCCGGCCGACGGGGTGTCCCTCCCCTGCAGCCGGGCCAGTGCGTCGCGTGAACCCCATGCGTATGGCTTGATGATCGGTTGAAGTAGATCCACGGTCGTACGTTAACCGTGTCTGAACAGATTCCATGAGCTGCCCGGGCCCCGTTATTGAACCGGTATAGTTGATGCGGTCGGCTTTCCGTCACACTGACGAGCAGGCTGTTCCATTCAGCGTGAAGGAGCCGGGAACGCCGTTCGTGCCGGCTTGCGAGGCGCCGCTGAACCCGAAGTTCACGGTCGCTCCGGGTGCGATGGACGTGTTGTAGCCCGAGGGGTGGGTCACGGTTACGCTGCGACCGTCCTGGACGCGGGTGGCGTTCCAGATCTGCGTGACGGACTGGCCACCGGGGAAGGTGAACGACAGCTCCCACCCGTCGACCGCCGTGCTGCCGGTGTTGTGGATCGTGACGTCCGCGTTGAAGGTGGTTCCCCAGTCCGACAGCCGGTAGTCGACCCGGCACGGTGTGCCGGCCGTGGGCGACGCGGTGGGTGTGCCGGTCGGGTCCGGCGTGGTGGTCGGCTCGGGGGTCGTCGTCGGCTCTCCGGTGGAGGGCGAGGAGGACGGGGTGCCGGTCGGGGAGGTGCGACCGCTCTTGGCGGCCATGCGGGCGGAGTGGGCACGGAACACGTCGAGTTCCGGATCGCCCTGGGTGACGCCGAACTTCCCGTCGATCTCGCGGTCCTGGTACCACCAGAAGGCGCTGCCGTCACCGCCGGCCGCCTCGAAGTCGGCGTAGATCTCGCTCCACCAGGCCGCCCGGTCGACGTTGTGGACGTTGAACTCGCCCATGAAGAAGGGCTTGCCGACCTTCTCGTGCGAATCGGTAATCCAGGCCCGGACCAGCTCCTTCGTCTCGTCCAGGGTCAGGTCGGCCCAGTACTCGGTCGGGTAGGGATGCGCCGAGGTGAAGTCCAGGTACGGTGACTGCTGGAGGTGGACGAAGGGGTTGCCCTCGTCGCCGCCGAAGCCGTACTGCGTGCCGTGTCCCTCGATGCCGGCGCCGAGCAGGTGGTTGGGGTCGATCTCCTTGACGAAGGCCCCCATCTCGTCGACCCAGGCACGCAGCGTGGTCCCCTCGACGTTCTCCTCGTCGCTCTGGCCCTCGTAGCGCGGCTCGTTCATCAGGTCCCAGGCGAAGATGGTCGGGTCGTCCTTGTACTTGACGCCGCTGTAGTGGTTCGTCCGGTTGAGGGCGTGGCTCACGTAGTTCTTGTAGGACGTGAAGCACCCGGGGCAGCGGTCCTTGTCGAAGAACGCGGCACGGGCGGGCTGCCCACCGGACAGTCCCTCCCAGCCCAGGCGCGTGTCGATGCCGCCGTATGCCTCCCAGTAGTTCTCGAAGACCGGCATGAGGCGCAGCCCGTGCGTCCTGGCGGACTCGATGACGTAGTCGAAGAGCGCGAACTGCTGCTCGTCGTAGACGCCTTCGGACCTCTCGAAGCCGTGCCAGCTCTCGTGGCTGAACATCCACAGCCTCACGACGTCGACACCGTCGTCGCGCATGCGTGCCATGTGGGCGTCGATGCGTTCCTTGTCCATGTACTGCGTCTCGGTGTCGCCGGAGCCCGAGCCGAAGGTGAACAGGTCATAGGCGTTGGCGCCGGCGACGTAGTACTCCTCGCCGTCGAGGCAGAAGCGGATCCCGCAGCGCGTGACGAAGGAGTCCTCGGCGGCGGCCGAGGCCGGGGGCGGGCGCATGAGCGACAGACACGCGCCCGCCAACGCGGCCACGAGCAGGAGCACCAGAGGCGTCACATACCGTCTGGATGAGGGGAGGGGGTGAGCATGCATAGCGGCTCTCTCGTTCGGAGGTGACTTGCATGTACCGGTTAATCGGGGAGGAACGTAGGGGCGTCTACTTCGACTGTCAATCAATCGCGCAGAGTGTGTTCATGCTGGTAACTGCCCCCTCTTGAACGTCTCTTGGTGCTGGGCAGCGTGTTTAGCGGTTTAGTACGCCAGGGCTTCTCGACTTGCTGAGGCGAATCTTGAACCGTCTATTGACATGGATGGAACATCCGGTGCCTCATGGTGTGGCGCTGGGCGGTCCGCAGCCCCTCCGGCTGCCTCGTCGTCCCCGTCGCACCGCTTGTGCGGCGCCTGCTCCGCAACCCCCGACGCCTGTGAGGGCCTGTGTCGGGCGGCACCTCCCGCCGTCTGACATCGTTGTCATCCATATGCGCCGGCACCGCGCGTCCAGCGCACCCGGTCAGGTGCCGTCACCCCGTCCCACTCACCCCCGAGGAGACACATGCGAAAGCCAGGAAGCACACTCATCACGACGGCGGGGATGGCGTTCGCCGCCGTCCTTGGCCTGCTGCTCTCACTCGCCGGGCCGTCAACCGGCAAGGCGGAGGCGGCGGACGGCGGTATCCACGTCAGCGACGGACGCGTCGTCGAGGGCAACGGCAACGCATTCGTCATGCGCGGGGTCAACCACGCCTACACCTGGTACCCCGAGCAGACCAGCTCCATCGCCGACATCGCGGCCAAGGGTGCCAACACCGTCCGCGTCGTGCTCGGCAGTGGCGGCCGCTGGACGAAGACGAACGCGTCCCAAGTCTCCACGCTCATCGAGCAGTGCAAGGAGAACAAGGTCATCTGCGTCCTGGAGGTGCACGACACGACCGGGTACGGCGAGGACGGTGCCGCGACCAGCCTGGACCAGGCGGCCGACTACTGGATCAGCGTGAAGAGCGCCCTTGAGGGCCAGGAGGACTACGTCGTCGTCAACATCGGCAACGAACCCTTCGGCAACACGAACTACACCGCGTGGACCGACGCCACCAAGGCGGCCATCACCAAACTCCGCGGCGCCGGCATCGACCACGCCCTCATGGTGGACGCACCCAACTGGGGCCAGGACTGGTCCGGCACGATGCGGTCCAACGCGGCCTCGGTCTTCGCCTCCGATCCCGACCGCAACACCATCTTCTCCATCCACATGTACGGGGTCTACGACACCGCCGCCGAGGTACAGGACTACCTCAACGCCTTCGTCGACAACGGACTCCCCATCGTCGTCGGCGAGTTCGGCGACCAGCACAGCGACGGCAACCCCGACGAGGACGCCATCATGGCGACGGCCCAGTCCCTCGGTATCGGCTACATCGGCTGGTCCTGGAGCGGCAACGGCAGCGGGGTCGAGTACCTCGACATGGTCAACGGCTTCGACCCGAACTCGCTGACCAGCTGGGGTGACCGCTTCTTCAACGGCAGCAACGGCATCGCCGCCACGTCCAAGACGGCCACTGTCTACGGTGGCGGTGACGACGGCAGCACGGGCGGCACCGCTCCCAACGGCTACCCGTACTGCGTGAACGGCAGCGCCTCCGACCCGGACGGCGACGGGTGGGGCTGGGAGAACAGCCGCTCGTGCGTGGTCCCGGGCGGGCTCGCCCCCAACGGGTACTCGTACTGCGCCAACGGCAGCGCCTCGGATCCCGACGGTGACGGGTGGGGCTGGGAGAACAGCCGGTCCTGTGTCGTCCGGGGCGGCGCGGCGGATCGCTGACTGGCGGATGCGGTAGTGCCCCGCCCAGGGGAAGTCCCAGGGGGCGGGGCATTCGGCCGTACGGTGACGCCAGGCGTTGGCCACGGACGTGAGATTCCGAATTCGGGCCGCCTGGGTGCCGCTTCGTCCAGCGCGACCAGGAGCCTCGGCATCCCTTGAGTCAGGTGACGACTCCGGCAGTGATCTCGTCGTCTACCTTCACTCAGCGCAGAGCGTCGGGGATGGTGCGCGATGCGCGGGCCGACACCCTCCGGCGCGTGAACATCTTGCTCAGACATCTCCGCCTGCATGGGGGCGCCGCACGGTTTCAACCAGTCCTCGCGGTCCGACGTGAGCACCCGAACCGGGCTCGGGCGAGCGGAGCGCCTTCGCGGCGACGGGTGCATGGACGGCGCATGTGGGGCCGTGCGGTCCGCCGGCGCCTCTTAGTCACTGCACCACGGCCAGGCTGTCCGCCTCAGACGCCATTCAGTTGGAACGCCTCGGAGGGTGCCTTCGATGCTGCGATGAAGGGCGACCGCCTGTTCGCGCTGCTGCTGTCCGTGATGGGGCTCCGTCCGGCGGGGGTCTGCTGCCTGCGGTGGTCGGACATCGACCTGGACGCTGCCACGCTCAGCATCGCCAACACCCGGACCGTGATGGGGCGCCGCACGGTGGTGGACAAGGACACGAAGAGCATGGCGGGGGAGCTGGACGCAAACGGCCTTCGCGGGTCCGTTTGTACGATGCTCGGCCGGCTGGCCTCACGTAGCTCGCCAACAACGGGGTGCCGGATCACCTGGTGTGGGAGCGGACACGGCCGGACCGGCCTGGTCACTGGCAGATGACCCTTCACCGCGGCCCCACCGACCGGCTGCCCGGTCAGTGCTTCGGCTTTTCGCGGTCCTGGCTTTCGAGCGCTGCCAGATGCTTCAGCGCGCCGGAAAGGCCGCCACTAGCACCTCCACCTCGTCGCCGGTGAGTTTGCCGATCAACCGCTCGAACGCGCGGACGTCAGCCCGGCGTCGTGTCTGGACATAGGAGGCGCCGGCCACGGTCAGGCACGCCAGCGTGTCCTGCCCCGCTTGTCGGACGTGTCGTCCTGCCGCTCGTCCAGGCCGGACTCGGACTCCTCCATCACCCGGACCAGGGCCGTCATCGCGGGCTGGGTGACGCCCTCGACCGCGGCCAAATCGGAGATGCGCCGCGGGCCGGTCTGGTCCAGGTCGTGTTGAGTTCAGCTGAGACCGATCCAGTCCACCACGGTCGCGGCGAACTCCTGGGGCACCTGCTCTGGTGCTGCCATGTGCCCGTCGGACAGCACTCTCGTCGGGCAGCCGAGCGCTGCTGCGAACTTGGCCAGGGACGGGAGGGAACAGTGGTCGTGGGGTGCGCACACCGCGAACGTGCGTGCGGTAATCCGTGGCAGGCGGGGCTCCATGACATAGCGGCGTACCGCCTCATGGCCCTCCTCGACGCGGTCGAGGACGGTCAGCGCGTCCCCGACGTACCGCCCCAGAGCCGCCTCCTCGCCGGGACGGTAGAAGGCGCGGCGCTTGTCCCACAACTCCCGCAGATGCATGCCGTCCGGCGCGGGGTCGACATGGTCGATGCGTCCGTGGGTGACCGCGCCGGCGCGCTTCTCGTCGTCGACGAACGATGCCGCGGACAGTATGAGGCTGGCCACGCGGTTCTGGAGGCGGGCTGCCAGCTCGACGGCGATCACCCCGCCCGTGTGGTGCCCGACCAGGTGGACCGTCCAGGCCGAGTGCTTCGACCAGTTCCTCCGCCGGGTCCGCGAAGCGCCGTGCCTCAATCGCGTCTGTCACCGCCGCCCTGCACGACGTGGCCGACCTCGGCGGCTTCCTCGCCCTGCAGGTCGGCGGCCGGGGCGACGGCTGACGTCAGATCGCCCACTCCTACGCGGCAGGTTTCACCGACCTCTCCGAAGCAGTCGCACGCCGCCACCGCACTCCGGAACCGCGCGTCGACGTCTCCGCAAGCCCAACTCGGTCACGCGGCCCGCCTCTGGTCACCGGCCCTGGTCTGCGTCCTGCTGCACGGGATCGTCCCAGACCTGGTGAGGCTGCAGCGGGCCGACGACGGACCGGACCTCCGGATGCCCCGCCCGGTCGGCCGGTACGCCGACGGGCTCGACGGCGGCGGCGCCCGCGCCCTGTACCAGCAGGTGACGGGTCACCTGTTGGCCCTGGCCGAAGGACTGCGCGTCAGGGTTGCCCCACGTCTGCTGGACGGCAACTCGGCTTCGGCGCTCGCCGGGGCGGCCCACGCCCTGCTCGCGCTCCGTCCTGCCGTCCGGGGGCCGCTCACCGACCTCACGACCGCGCTGCTGGACACCGGACGCCTGGCGGGCACCGGAGTGCTCACCGGCCCCGGCCTCGCGTTCCGCCGCCGGAGTTGCTGTCTCTACTACCGCGCACCGGACGGCTCTAGTGCTGTGACCGGAAACGATCACCGGGCTGGTGTTGACTGACCGTGCGCCGGTTGGATGTGACGACACGTCCAATCGGTGTGGGAGGCGGGATGGCAGAGCCGGTCAGAGTTCGCAGGCTGACCGAGCAGGAGGGGCAGAAGCTGCAGCGGATGGTGCGCCGGGGCAGCACCAGCACGGTGCGGTTCCGCAGGGCGATGATGCTGCTGGCTTCCGCGGGCGGGAACACCGTCCAGGTGATCGCGAACCTGGTGCAGGCGGACGAGGACACCGCCCGCGATGTGATCCACCGATTCAACGAGATCGGGTTGGCTTGCTTGGACCCTCAGTGGGCGGGAGGCCGTCCCCGCCCACTGAGCGTTGACGACGAGGAGTTCGTCATCGAGACGGCCATCACCGGCCCCACCAAGCTCGGCCAGCCCTTTACCCGCTGGTCGATCCGCAAGCTCGCCGAGCATCTGCGGCGCAACGTCGCCCGTCCGATACGCATCGGCCGCGAGGCCCCGCGCTGCCTGCTCCGCCGTCGCGGCGTGACGTTCCAGCGGACCAAGACCTGGAAGGAATCCAGCGACCCGGACTTCGACGCCAAGCTGGGCCGGATCGAGTACGCGCTGACCGAGCGCCCCGACCGCACCTTCGCCTTCGACGAGTTCGGGCCGCTCGGCATCCGTCCCACCGCTGGGTCGTGCTGGGCGAAGGAGGGCAAGCCCGACCGGTTGCCGGCGACCTTCCACCGCACCCACGGCGTCACCTACTTCCATGGCTGCTATTCGGTCGGCGACGACACCCTCTGGGGTGTCAACCGTCGCCGCAAGGGCGCCGTTCCATCGCTGGCCGCGCTGCAGTCGATCCGGGCCGCCCGGCCGGACGGCGCCCCGATCTACGTGATCCTGGACAATCTGTCCGCCCATAAGGGCAGCAAGATCCGCCGGTGGGCCCGGAAGAACAAGGTCGAGCTGTGCTTCACGCCGACCAACGCCTCCTGGGCGAACCCGATCGAGGCGCACTTCGGTCCGCTGCGGCAGTTCACGCTCGCCAACTCGCATCACCCCAACCACACAGTTCAGACGAGGGAGTTGCAGCGATACCTGCGCTGGCGAAACGCCAACTCCCGGCACCCCGATGTTCTGGCCGCTCAGCGTCGTGAACGAGCCCGTGTTCGCAGCGAGAAGGGAACCCGCTGGGGCGGCCGGCCTCTCGCCACCGCGGCCTGAAGATCTCGATGCTGCTCACTGGGGCAGAGGACTATCCAGCGTAGGGGTTGCCGCCGAGCCAGGTGGTGCCATCGATCAGTTCGCGTGCCGCGTCCAAGTGACCGCTGTGGCAGGCGACCTCGGTGAGCACGTGGATGAGGATGCGGCGCACGTCGGGCAGCCGCCAGGTCGGCCAGATGTCCACGGGCCACGCGGCAGGCTCCTGGTCCAGGTTTGCGGCGGCGAGCACGACGTCTGCGCGTGCGATGGCCGCCCGGTAGTCGGCGAAGACCTCCCTGGTGCTCATCCCCTCGGGGACGTACCAGTGCGCCTCCGCGCCTGCCGCGAGCTGTCCGACCACATCCGGTTCGCCCGCGATCACTCCGGGGAACCAGAAGCGTTCGACATCCACCGTGAGGTGGCGCAGCAACGCCAGGCAGCTCCAACCGCTGGGCAGCACCGACCGCCGCAGATCCTCCTCCGAGACCCCTTCGAGGATCCCAACGACGTGCGCGCGCTGGCTGTCCAGGGCACCCTTGAGCGCGGCGAGTTCAGCGTTCACCGAACGGCGCCCTGCGCCTGGATCTTGCTTAGCTGGGACGCCGCCCACCGTGGCCTCACCCGTCGTACTTGTCATCCGCGCGCCTCCGTCAACCACAGAACATGATCTGACTCCGGCCCGGACGCTACACCGGGGGTACGACAACCCCCAGCCGATCGGCGCCACGTCATTCTGCACCGCCTACCCGGCAAACCTTCCCGGTCACGGCACTAGGTGGAGTGACTGCGGGCTGGCCGATGGTGTGCCCCGCCGAGCCATGAGATGAGGTACATCCGTTTCGGGCTGTGCCGCTCACCGGGCCGGAAGCGGTGCCTTCGGTCCGGTGAGCCGGGGGTCAGGAGCGGGACAGTTCGTCACGGACGGTGCGGGCGGCTGCCACCAGGTGTTCGAGCGAGGCCCGGGTCTCGGGCCAGGCGCGGGTCTTCAGACCGCAGTCGGGGTTGACCCAGAGCCGTTCGGCGGGGATGGCCCTGAGGCCGGTGCGCAGGAGTTCCGCGGCCTCGTCGGTGCTCGGGACGCGCGGGGAGTGGATGTCGTACACGCCGGGTCCGGCCTCGCGGGGGTAGCCGTGGGCGGCGAGTTCGCGGGCGACCTGCATGTGGGAGCGGGCGGCCTCCAGACTGATGACGTCGGCGTCGAGGTCGTCGATGGCTTGGACGATGTCGCCGAACTCGGCGTAGCACATGTGGGTGTGGATCTGGGTCTGCGGGCGGACGCCGGACGTGGTGAGCCGGAAGGCTTCGGTGGCCCAGTCCAGGTACCCGGCCCGGTCGGCGCCGCGCAGCGGCAGCGTCTCGCGCAGGGCGGGTTCGTCCACCTGGATGACGGACGTGCCCGCGGCCTCCAGGTCGTTCACCTCGTCGCGCAGGGCGAGGGCGACCTGGCGGGCGGTGTCGGCGAGGGGCTGGTCGTCACGGACGAAGGACCAGGCGAGCATGGTGACCGGGCCGGTGAGCATGCCCTTGACGGGGCGGGAGGTGAGGGACTGGGCGTACGTGGTCCAGCGCACTGTCATGGGCTCGGGGCGGGAGATGTCGCCGGCCAGGATCGGCGGGCGGACGTAGCGGGTGCCGTAGGACTGGACCCAGCCGTGCCGGGTGGTGAGGTAGCCGGTGAGTTGTTCGGCGAAGTACTGGACCATGTCGTTGCGTTCGGGTTCGCCGTGCACGAGGACGTCGATGCCGGTCTTCTCCTGGAAGGAGATGACCTCCTGGATCTCCGCCCTGATCCGCTCCTCGTAGCCGGCCGTGTCGATCCGCCCGGCGCGCAGGTCGGCGCGGGCGGTGCGCAGGTCGCCGGTCTGCGGGAAGGAGCCGATGGTAGTGGTCGGCAGCAGCGGCAGCCGGAGGTGGGCGCGCTGGGCGGCGGCACGTTCCGCGTAGGACTGGGAACGGCGCCCGTCGGCCCCGGTGACCGCGGAGGCGCGGGCGCGGACGGCCTGATCGCGGGTGATGGGGGAGTGGGCACGAGAGGCGAGGTCGGCACGGTTCGCCGCCAGGTCGGCGGCGATGGCGTCGGTGCCCCGGGCGAGCCCCCTGGCGAGGGTGACGACCTCGGCGGTCTTCTGCTCGGCGAAGGCGAGCCAGCGTAGGATCTGCGGTTCGATGTCCCGCTCGGCGGCGGTGTCCAGGGGGACGTGCAGCAGGGAGCAGGACGCGGACACGTCGACGCGGTCGGCCAGGCCCAGCAGTGTGCCGAGCGTGGACAAGGAGGCGGCGAGGTCGTTGACCCAGACGTTGCGGCCGTTGACGACACCGGTTACCAGCCGTTTGCCGGGCAGCCCGCCGACGGAGGCCAGCGCGTCCAGGTTGGCGGCCGCCGCCCCGGTGAAGTCCAGGGCGAGACCGTCGACCGGGGCCTTGGCCAGCATCGGCAGCGCATCGCCGAGCCGGTCGAAGTAGGAGGCGACCAAGAGCTTCGGACGGTCGGCAAGACCGCCGAGGTCACGGTAGGCACGCTCGGCGGCGTTCAGCTCGGCCGGGGTGCGGTCCTGGACGAGGGCGGGCTCGTCCAGCTGGACCCACTCCGCTCCCGCCGCCCGCAGATCGGCCAGAACCTCGGCGTAGACGGGCAGCAGCCGGTCCACCAGGGTGAGCGGGTCGAAGTCCGCCGGCACGCCCGGGGCGGGCTTGCCGAGCAGAACGTAGGTGACCGGCCCCACGAGGACGGGCCGGGCGGTCAGGCCGAGCGCGAGGGCCTCCTTCAGCTCACCGACCTGCTTGGCGGAGTCGGCGGTGAACGCGGTGTCGGGGCCCAGTTCCGGGACGAGGTAGTGGTAGTTGGTGTCGAACCACTTGGTCATCTCCAGCGGCGCCACCTCCTGGGTACCGCGCGCCATGGCGAAGTAGCCGTCCAGCGCGTCGCGGGTCACGGCGGAGCGGTGGCGCTGGGGGATCGCCCCGACCATGACCGTGGTGTCCAGGACGTGGTCGTAGTACGAGAAGTCGCCGGTCGGTACCTCGCCAATGCCCGCGTCGGCCAACTGCAGCCAGTTCGTACGGCGCAGTTCGGCGGCCGTGGCGCGGAGGGCGTCTGCGGTTACGTGGCCCTTCCAGTAGCCCTCGACGGCTTTCTTCAGTTCACGGTTCCGACCCTGGCGGGGGTAGCCGTACACGGTGGCCCGTGCTGCCGCGGCTGCGGACTTCGTGGTCACGGAGATCTCCTTCGCGAGATGAATCCCTGAGATCCCGGGGCCGGGACGAGAACGCGAAGGGGTGACACACCGGGCGTGGCCGACGCTGCGCGACAAGGCAGGTCCGTCCGCCTGGTATGTACGCCGACCCGCCCTCGAGGTCACCGGGATGTCCGCGCACGAACGGTTCGAGCGCGGGCAGTTGGCAGGTCTTCGGACTCGCGGGCACGTCCTCACCGTTCGAGGACCCCTACTGGCCGTCGCTTCCCGGGACCGGTACCTCGGACCCAGTGCGTATGACGGCGGTCGTTCCCGCTCACCGCTGCGGGGCAGTCCCGGATTCCCACCGGGTTCCCTCTTGCGACGCCCCCTCTGGCTGACGGGGCGAACCAGCTGCTGCGGGCAGCCTACGGGCAGTCGGCCCGTCGGGAACGCGGACGTCCGCGATCCGGGCGGTGACCCACATCACGCGTCTGGAACGGCGCTGAGATCGTGGTCCCCGGTCAGGCGACGGTGAGCACCATCGACATGTCCCCGCTCACCAGCGATGTGACCGTCCCAGCCACGACACGCTGGGAGGCCGGAGACCTCGTGCCCTTCACCTTTCACTTCGAGCACAGCGGACGGGCGGAAGCCCCGGCCGTGGTCGTCCAGCGGGGAACGGGATACAAGGGCACGCGATGAGGGGAACCACGAGGTCTGACAAGCGCCTGAGCATGCGGGCCACCGGCTGCCCCGACGCCGCGTCGGCTCGGAGGCGGAGCACCGGGAGCTAAGCCAGAGGCGGCGGGCGGGCTACGCAGGATCCGCCGGGAGGACCCGCACCTGCACAGCATATCGAGGGGGTACCCACTCTCATGGGGGTACTGACGCCCGGTCCTGGTTGATGACGAGCGGAACATAGACCGTGATCGCCGGTTGGCCAAACCGGCGATCACGGCAATCCTTGAAGCAGCTCGTCAGCCCTCGGTCTTGGCTTTCGACATGCGCACAGAAGGCTGTGCAGAAGGGCTCCCACACTCCAAGGAAAGCGAGTAGCCCTGTCTTATCCGATCAAGAAGCTCGCCCCGAACGCCAGGGGAAAGGTCCGGTACCGGTTCGTGGTCGACGCAGGCCCCGACCCGGTCACGGGGAAGCGTAAGCAGCTGACGCGTACCTTTGGGACGCTGAGGGAGGCGAAGGCGGAGTACGCGAGCATCGTGCATCGTCGCTACGAGGCGGCACGTGCGCCGCTCAGTCAGGTCACGGTGGACGAGTGGCTGGATCAGTGGCTGTCCATGAAAGCCGAGGACCTGGAAGAGAGCACTGCCTACAGCTACACCATGACCTTGGCCCGCGTCCGCGGAAGGCTCGGGCGCATCCGGCTCCAGGACCTCACCGAGGACCATGTCGGGACATGGATGCAATGGGCGCTCCGGGAGGGGCGTGGGCGGGGAGGGAAGCCGGGCACCGGCCTGGGGGCGACCTCGGTCCAGATGTCGCTGGCCCGGCTGAAGGAGGCGCTTGACCGGGCAGTGACACAAGGCTTGCTCCAGGTGAACGTCGCTCGTGAGGTGACCATTCCCCGTAGGGCACGGAAGGCAGAGCGCAGGGCCAGGGAGGCTGTGCCGCCGTGGAGCGTCGCGGAGGTACGCGCCTTTGTCCGCGCGATCGCAGGTGACCGCCTGCAGGCACCGTTCCTCCTGGCTCTGATGGGTCTTCGGCCGGCGGAAATCTGTGGCATGCGCTGGGCGGACGTCGATCTGGGCGAAGCCACGGTGTCCATCACCAACACCCGGACGGTCATGGGGAACGACATCGTGGTGGAGAAGGACGCCAAGTCGCTCGCCGGTGAGCGGCAGCTTCCGCTACCGGCTCCTGTTGCGGCTGCTTTGACCGCGTTCCGGGCTGCTCAGGCAGCCGAAAAGACGGCGGCGGGGCAGGGGTACGAAGACAGCGGCTACGTTCTCGTGGACGCTCGGGGAAGAGCGCTCAACGGGCGGCAACTGCGTGAGCGAGCCTACAAGGTCATGGATCGCAGCGGGCTGCGTCGGGTTCGTCTGTACGACGCACGTGCGAGCTGCCTGACGTACCTGGCGAACCACGGGGTCCCGGACCATCTCCTCGCCCGGTGGGCCGGTCACGCCGACGTCCGGACCACGAAACGCTGGTACGTGAAGCCGGATGTGGAGGATCTGCGGCCGGCGGCGGACACGTGGGGAGGTCTGGCGAGTGGCTCCGCCCCCGTTCACGAAGAGAATGTGAGATGTGGGAGCGTGAACGGGTGAGTGAGAAGAACGTCGACAGCATGCAATACCGCTTTGACGGGCCGGAACAGGCCCCGGTCCTCGTCATGGGGCCGTCCCTCGGTGCTACATGGCACATGTGGGACCGGCAGGTGCCCGAACTGTCCCAGCAGTGGCGGGTCTTCCGTTTCGACCTGCCCGGACACGGAGGTGCCCCGGCCCACCCGGCCGGGTCCGTCGCCGAACTCACCACGCGCCTGCTGGCCACCCTCGACGGACTCGGCGTGCAGCGCTTCGGCTACGCGGGCTGCGCGTTCGGCGGTGCCGTCGGGATCGAACTGGCGCTGCGCCACCCCGAGCGGCTCGCCTCCCTCGCGCTGATCGCCGCCTCGCCCCGGTTCGGCACGGCCGACGAGTTCCGCCAGCGCGGCGTGATCGTGCGCACCAACGGGCTCGACCCCATCGCCCGCAGCTCTCCCGAGCGCTGGTTCACCGGCGGGTACGCGGCCGCACAGCCCGCGATCACCGAGTGGGCGGTCCAGATGGTGCGGACCACCGACCCGGGCTGCTACATCTCCGCCTGCGAGGCCCTCGCCGCGTTCGACGTGCGCGGGGAACTGGGCAGGGTCGGCGTCCCGACCCTGGTCCTCGTCGGCTCCGACGACCAGGTCACCGGCCCCGCCGAGGCCCGCACCCTGGTCGCCGGCATCCCCGACGCCCGCCTCGCCGTCGTCCCGGGCGCCTCCCACCTCGTCCCGGTCGAGCAGCCCGCGGCCGTCACCGACCTGCTGGTGCGGCACTTCAGTACCGCGTGGCAGGCCGTCCACGAGGCCACCTCCACCGGTCAGGTCCCCGTACCGGCGCCGGTCCACCCCACCGCACACCCGGCCCCGGCCGCCCCGGTTCCGGCCGTGCCGGTCGCGGGAGCGGCCACCGCGCCCCTCCAGCCGGTGCCTCCGCCGCCGCAGGCCGCGCCCATCGCCGAGATCGCCCCGGCCCCCGTCGTGCCCCCGCAGGCGCAGGGCAGGCCCGACCCGTACGACGCCGGCCTCAAGGTGCGCCGCGAAGTCCTCGGCGACGGACACGTCGACCAGGAGCTCGCGCAGGCGGACGAGTTCTCGGGGGACTTCCAGGAGTTCCTCACCCGGTACGCGTGGGGCGAGATCTGGGACCGGCCCGGCCTGGACCGCCGCTCGCGCAGCTGTGTCACCCTCACCGCCCTCGTCGCCGGCGGCCACCTGGACGAGCTGGCGCCCCACCTCAGGGCCGCCCTGCGCAACGGCCTCACCCCGGGCGAGATCAAGGAAGTACTGCTCCAGGCGGCCGTCTACTGCGGTCTGCCGGCCGCGAACGGCGCGTTCCGGGTGGCCCAGCAGGTCATCCGCGAGGAGACGACACCACCGGAGTGATCCCTGCGGGCCGGTGGCGGGCGCGCGGAGGCAGGATGGGGACATGAAGCTCACCAAGAAGTCGCACGCCTGTGTCCGCCTGGAAAAGGACGGGCGGACGCTCGTCCTGGACCCGGGCGGGTTCAGCGAGGAGGACGCCGCCCTCGGCGCGGACGCGATCCTCGTCACCCACGAGCACCCGGACCACTTCGACGAGCTGCGGCTGCGCGCCGCGATGGAGGACAACCCGGCGGCCGGGATCTGGACGCTGAAGTCGGTCGCGGAGAAGATCTCGGCGGCGTTCCCCGGCCGCGTCCACACCGTCGGCCACGGCGACACCTTCACCGCCGCCGGTTTCGACGTGCAGGTCCACGGGGAGTTGCACGCGGTGATCCACCCGGACATCCCGCGCGTGACCAACGTCGGCTTCCTCGTGGACGGCGGCAAGGTCTTCCACCCCGGCGACGCCCTCACCGTCCCCGACCACCCGGTCGAGACGCTGATGCTGCCGGTCGCCGCCCCCTGGAACAAGATCTCCGAGGTCATCGACTACGTCCGCGAGGTCCGGCCGCAGCGGGCCTACGACATCCACGACGCGATCCTCACGGACCTGGCCCGGCCGATCTACGACCGCCAGATCGGCGAGCTGGGCGGCGCCGAGCACCTGCGGCTGGCCCCGGGCGGCTCGGCGCGGCTCTGAGGCCCCACGGGGCGGGACCGCGTTGTCAGTCCCGCCCGGTAGGTTGTGGGACATGCGCATCGCGACCTGGAACGTGAACTCGATCACCGCCCGCCTGCCGAGGCTGCTGGCCTGGCTGGAGAGCAGCGGCACCGACGTGCTCTGTCTCCAGGAGGCCAAGATCGCCGAGGCGCAGTTCCCCTTCGACGAGCTGCGCGAGGCGGGTTACGAGGCGGCGGTCCACGCCACCGGCCGGTGGAACGGAGTGGCGGTGCTCTCCCGCGTGGGCCTGCAGGACGTCGTCAAGGGCCTCCCCGGCGACCCGGGCTACGAGGGCGTCCAGGAGCCGCGCGCCGTCTCCGCCACCTGCGGTCCGGTCCGCGTCTGGTCGGTGTACGTGCCCAACGGCCGCGAGGTGGAGCACCCGCACTACGCCTACAAGCTCCAGTGGTTCGAGGCCCTGCGCGCCGCCGTCGAGAGCGACGCCTCCGGCGACCGCCCCTTCGCCGTGATGGGCGACTACAACGTCGCACCGACCGACGACGACGTCTACGACCGCGCCGCCTTCGAGGGCGCCACCCACGTCACCCCCGCCGAGCGCGCCGCCCTCGCCTCCCTGCGCGGCACCGGCCTCTCCGACGTGGTCCCGCGCCCGCTGAAGTACGACCACCCCTACACCTACTGGGACTACCGCCAGCTCTGCTTCCCCAAGAACCGCGGCATGCGCATCGACCTGGTGTACGGAAACG
This sequence comes from Streptomyces sp. KPB2, assembly GCF_003950055.1. Classification (NCBI taxonomy): domain Bacteria; kingdom Bacillati; phylum Actinomycetota; class Actinomycetes; order Kitasatosporales; family Streptomycetaceae; genus Streptomyces; species Streptomyces sp. KPB2. The sequence continues at coordinate 1,443,693 of NZ_CP034353.1, read as the reverse complement.
AGCCCTTCGCCAAGGCGGTCACCGACTCCTACGTCGACCGCGAGGAGCGCAAGGGCAAGGGAGCCTCGGACCACGCGCCGGTCGTGGTGGACCTGGAGCTGTAGGCCGCCCCTCCCGCACCCACGGCTTTCGCGTGCCCTGTGGTGCACATGGCGGTACGAATGACAGTCTGGAGGTATGAACTTCCCCTTCCTGGGCAAGCGGCGCGAGCATCCGCGGGTGCACGACGCGGAGGGCATCGGCGAGCTGCTCGCCGACTGTGATCTGCTGCGCTCGCAGGCGCTGCGGGAGGGGGTGCGGCTCGACGACTCCGCGCGCTCCCTGGAGCAGCTGGACCAGGTGCTGCCGCGCTGGCGCGCCGACGAGGAGATCCTGACCTGGCTCGGCAACGACGCCGGTCTCTACCTCGGCACCGTGATCGTGCGCACCGTGCCCGGCGCCGTCTGGGCCATCCGGCCCGACGGACAGCCGGTCGTCCGGCTCGCCTCCGGCCGTGAGTTCGACGTGGTGGCGAACGGGCACGCGTGGGCGGAGGACGGCGTTCCCGAACTCTCGCAGTTGTACGGCGAAGTCGCCGAGGCGTGAGTCGCGACCCCGTCCACCGTAAATAGGGGTAATGCCCGGAAGGTGCGTGTCGGCGTCGTTCACGGCGTTCGTCTGGATACGTTGCGGTGGTCGGAGCGAACACGAACGCACGGGGGACGTACGCAGGGTGCAGCCGGAGATCACTGCTCGCGGGCGAGGAGAAGGTCAGCTGCGGACCGGCGGGCGGCCCCGTCGAGGTACCGCTCGACGAGTTGCCGCCCGCCGGTCGGCTCAGTGGGAGGTGATGGACGGCGTCGTGGGCAGGTACCCGGGCGCCCGCCAGGCGTCCAGCCGGTGCTCCACCGCCGCCCCCAGGGACAGCAGTTCGGCGTCCTGCCGGTCACCGGCCATGAGGAGCAGCCCGACCGGCAGTTCGCCGACGAACCCGGCGGGTACGGACAGCGAGGGATACCCGGCGACGGCGGCGGGGGTGGACGACGGGATCACGTCGTTGTCGCCCCGTGCGCAGTCGGTGGTCCACGCCGGCGGGTTCGCCGGGGAGGCGATGGCGTCCAGGTCGTGCTCGGCCATGACCTCGTCGATGGACCGCCGGGACAGATCGGTCAACTCCGCGCGCATCGCCCGGTACTCCGGATCGGTGGTGGGCGGTGCGGCCAGCGCCTGCTCGAACAGTTCCTGGCCGGCGAAGCAGGCCTGTTCCCGCGGGTGCGTGCGGTTGAACTCGATCAGCTCGGCCAGGTTCCGCGGCCCGCCACGGGTGGCGAGGTAGGCGTCGATGTCCCGGTGGAACTCGCTCAGCAGTGCCGGGAACTCGAGCTCGGCCAGCCGCTCCTGGTACGGCAGGCTCACCTCGACGACCTCGGCCCCCGCCGCCCGCAGCTGCTCGGCCGTACGGGTCATGAGGGCGTCCACCTCGGCGCCCAGTGACGGCAGGCGCCACAGGCCGATCCGCTTGCCGCGCAGGGTGCCGGGACGGCCGGCCGTGTCCGTGAGGCTCGGCGCGTCGCCGTCCCGCACGGTGTCGCGGCCGCTGAGCACCGAGAGGGTGAGCGCGGTGTCGATCACGTTGCGGGCCATGGGGCCGGCCGTGTCCTGCTCGGCGGAGATCGGTACGACGCCCGACTGGCTGACGACTCCGAGGCTGGGCTTGAGGCCGACCACGCCGTTCATTCCGGCGGGGCAGACGATGGAGCCGTCCGTCTCGGTCCCGATCGCCACCTGCGCCAGCGACGCGGCGAGAGCGGCGGCCGAACCGGAGGACGATCCGCAGGGGTTGCGGTCCAGGACGTACGGGTTGTTCGTCTGACCGCCGACCGCCGACCGCCGACCACCCCGACGTCGGCTTGGCCGCGCGGAAGTTGGCCCACTCGGACAGGTTGGCCTTGCCGAGGATCACCGCACCGGCCGCCCGCAGCTTCTTCACCAGGTCGGCGTCGGAGGCCGGCGGGCTTCCGGCCAGGGCCAGGGACCCGGCGGTCGTCGGCATGTCGCGGGTGTTCACGTTGTCCTTGAGCAGGACGGGTATGCCGTCCAGCGGTCCGCGGGACTTGCCGAGACGGTGCCTGAGGTCGCTGGCGACCGCCTGGCCCAGGGCCGTCGGGCTGGTGCGCAGCACCGCGTTGATCCTCGGGTCGACGGCCTTGATCCGCCGCAGATAGGCGAGGGTCAGCCGGAGCGAGGACAGGGTCCCGCGGTCCATGCGTTCCTGCAGTTCGGGGATGGTCACCGTGTCGAGGTTCACTCCCTGGACGAGCGTCGACTCGACGGATCGCGCCGCGTCGCCGGGTCCGGGTTCGGCGGCTCGGGCCCGTTGACCGGGGGCCGCCGCCACGAGGGGGGCCACGACCAGGATCGCGGTCAGGGCCGCCATGCTTCTCTTCTTCATGCCGGACAGCCCACTACACCGGACCGTGGGGCACAAGGGCCTTTTCCCACGCCGAAGTTGGCCGTCTCCCGCCCTCTTGACGGTCTCCGCTGCTCCGCTAAGGTCTAGACCTGCATGTCGTAGGTCTAGACCTGCGACGCGGTGTTGCCTCGTCGGCAACGTCGTACATACGCCGGGGCAGGCTGGTTCGACGTGGACCGAAGGGAAACGTGATGTCATGCGCATGAAAAGGCGAGTAGCCGCCGCTGTGGGGGCGCTGGTCGCCCCCGTGGTGGCCCTGAGTCTGCCGGCACCCACGGCGAGCGCCCACGGCTGGGTGGTCTCGCCGGGCAGCCGCCAGGACCAGTGCGCCAACCGCGTGGTGCAGTGCGGTCAGATCAAGTGGGAACCGGCGAGTGTCGAGGGTCCGAAGGGGCTGCGCAACTGCAGTGGCGGGGACGCCCGGTGGGCCGACCTGGACGACGACTCCAAGGGCTGGCGGGTCACTCCGATCGGCACCACCCACACCTTCACCTGGACCATCGAGGCGCGGCACGCCACCAGTAACTGGCAGTACTTCATCGGCGACCGGAAGATCGCCCAGTTCGACGGCCACGGCGCCCTGCCTCCGGCCTCGGTCAGCCACCAGCTGGACTTCAGCGGGTTCACCGGGCAGCAGAAGGTGCTCGCGGTCTGGAACATCGCCGACACCGCCAACGCCTTCTACGCCTGTATCGACGTCAACATCGGCGGCGGCGACGGTGGTGGCGACGACGGGGGCGGTGGCGACGACGGTGGTGGTGACGGGGACGGCGGCGGTGATCAGCCGGGCGACTGCACCGCGGGAGCCTGGAGCGCCGGCGACGTCTACACCGGCGGAGAGACCGTCTCCCACGCCGGTCACACCTGGCGCGCCAAGTGGTGGGTGACCGGCGAGGAGCCCGGCACCACCGGCGAATGGGGCGTCTGGGAGGACCTCGGCGCCTGCTGAACCGGTGAGCCGCCCGAGCCCAACCGGTCGGCGCACGCCGCGCGAGGGGCGTGCGCCGACCTGGTGGCAGCGGCCATCCGGCCCTAGTAGTGGCCGTGGACGCGCTTCACCACTGCTTGCCCCTCCCGGGCTGCCATGCCGTAGAAGCGCTTCAGCTGCTGGTGAGCAGGACGTTGACCTCTTGCCAGTCCTCGCCCAGGCTGCAGAGCGCACCTGCTTCCTGCTCGGCGTCGAAGACGTCGTTGTCGCGTGTGGCGGTGAACCCCTCCTCCAGATGTGCCGCACCTTTTTCCGAATCAGTCGGAGATGCGCGGCGCATTCGCAACGAGGAAGCCATTTCGTTGGTCCGTTCTGCTTCGTTCGGTGGAGCAAGTCATGAAAACGTGCGCCGCCCGCTCAGGCCCGGTGGGAGTTGCGGGACGTGGGTGCCGGGGCCGGGAGGGGGCTGGTCGCCGCCCGGGTGACGTCGCCGACCAGTTCGACCACGTCCGGGCCGTACGCCTGGGAGTTGACGACCTTGAGGAGGAGCACGAAGGAGTTGTTGCCGTGCTTGCGGGCCAGCTTCTCGTGGTGCCGGGCGAGATAGCGGGTGGCGGCCTGGTTGGTGATCGCGCGCTGGCCGCAGAACAGGAACGCGGGGCGGGCCTCGCGCCGGTCGCCGGCGGTGAGGCGGGCCAGCAGGACGTACTCGGTGACGCCCGCGTCCAGGCGGTAGCGCTCGCCGCCGATCTGGAAGGCGCCCCGGTCCGGGCCGGGTTCCGGGTCGATGTTCACCCGTACCCCGGGCAGCATCGCCGCCATGTGGGCGACCATGCGCCGGTTCGAACCGGGCCCGCCCACACAGAACTCCGTACGCTCGCCGAAGCCCTGGCCGACCATGTCCTGGGTGACCACCTGGGCGTGCGCGCCGCAGTCCTTGATCAACGCGGACAGTTCGAGGAGCGCGAAGACGTCGAAGCGGTGGACCGCCGGCTCGGAGGCGGCCGGGTCCCGGTTGACGACGAGCAGCGACTCGGAACTGTCCGGCAGCCCGAAGAACGCCTGCTTCCGCCGGAGCTTGCGCTTCCACAGGTAGGTACGGGCGAGCCAGCCCAGCGTGGCGCTGATACCCGCCGCGACCACACCCAGGACGATGTTGCGTACGTCGTCAGTCATGGGCGCGCATGCTAGCGGGCGTCGGCGTACCTGTGTTCGACGGGGCGCGGCACCCCGGGCGCACCCGGGTGCGTCGTGTGCTCCTGACGCGGCCATGACGATCAACTAAGCTGCCCGAACGGCCTTTCCCTGGAGGTGCGGATGCGTCGCCCTGTCGCACGGAATCTGACGGTCCTGGCGGTCTCGGCCGCCGTGGTGGTGTCGGTGGGAGCGGCCGCCCCGCCCACGGCCCGGCACCGGCCCGCTCCGAAGACGCCGGTCGCCGTCGGGTACGGCGGCGCGGTCTCCAGCGTCGACCGGGACGCCTCCGCCGCCGGCATCGAGGTGCTGCGCAAGGGCGGCAACGCCGTCGACGCGGCCGTGGCCACCGCCGCGGCGCTGGGCGTCACCGAGCCCTACTCCGCCGGGGTCGGGGGCGGCGGCTACTTCGTCTACTACGACGCCAAGTCCCGTACCGTGCGCACCATCGACGGCCGCGAGACCGCGCCGCTCACCGCCGACGAGAAGCTCTTTACGGAGGACGGCAAGCCGCTCGCCTTCGCCGACGCCGTCACCAGCGGCCTGTCCGTGGGCACGCCGGGCACCCCGGCCACCTGGCAGACCGCCCTCGACCGGTGGGGCAGCCGGACGCTCTCGTCCGTGCTGAAGCCCGCCGAGCGGCTGGCCCGGCACGGCTTCACCGTCGACGAGACCTTCCGCTCCCAGACCGCCTCCAACGAGCAGCGGTTCCGCTACTTCCCGGACACCGCCGAGCTGTTCCTGCCGGGCGGCGAACTCCCGGTCGTGGGATCGACGTTCAAGAACCCCGACCTGGCCCGCACCTACAAGGAGCTGGGCCGCGAGGGCGTCGGCGCCATCTACCACGGCGAACTCGGCGAGGACATCGTCGACACCGTCAACGAGCCGCCCGTCGACCCGGACTCCGGCTGGAACGCCCGTCCCGGCGACCTGTCCGCCAAGGATCTCGCCGCCTACGAGGCCAAGCTCCAGGCGCCCACGAAGACCTCGTACCGCGGCCTGGACGTCTACTCCATCGCCCCCTCGTCCTCCGGCGGCACCACGGTCGGCGAGGCCCTCAACATCCTGGAGCGCACCGACCTCTCCGCCGCGGACAAGGCCGGCTATCTGCACCGCTACATCGAGGCCAGCCGCATCGCGTTCGCCGACCGCGGGCGCTGGGTAGGCGACCCCGCCTTCGAGGACGTACCGGCGAAGGAGCTGCTGTCGCAGCGGTACGCCGACTCCCGTGAGTGCCTGATCAAGGACGACGCGGTGCTCACCAGCCCGCTCGCGCCCGGCGACCCGAGGCACCCGGCCCACTGCGCGGGCGACGGGACGGCGGCGCCGACGACGTACGAGGGCGAGAACACCACGCACCTCACGGTGGCCGACAAGTGGGGCAACGTCGTCGCCTACACGCTCACCATCGAGCAGACCGGCGGCAGCGGCATCACCGTGCCCGGCCGGGGCTTCCTGCTCAACAACGAGCTGACGGACTTCTCCTTCGCCCCGGCCAACCCGGCCGTCCACGACCCGAACCTGCCCGGGCCCGGCAAGCGCCCGCGCTCCTCGATCGCGCCGACGATCGTCCTCGACCGCCACCACCAGCCGGTCGTGGCCCTGGGCTCGCCCGGCGGCGCCACCATCATCACCACCGTGCTCCAGACCCTCACCGGCTTCCTCGACCGGGGACTCCCGCTCGTCGACGCGATCGCAGCCCCGCGCGCCAGCCAGCGCAACGCCGCGCAGACCGAACTCGAACCCGGCCTCTACGACAGCGGCGTGCGGGCCGAGCTGGAGGCCCTCGGGCACTCCTTCAAACCCAACCCCGAGATCGGCGCCGCGACCGCCGTGCAGCGGCTGCCGCACGGCAAGTGGCTGGCCGCCGCGGAGAAGGTACGGCGCGGCGGCGGCTCGGCGATGGTGGTCGAACCGGTGCGGCGGAGGTAGTCACAGTTCGGGGACGGGCCGCTCGGGCGTGCGGAACGCCAGCCGCCCGTCCTCGACGTCGACCGTCACCCGGCCGCCCTCCGCGACCCGGCCGTCGAGCAGCAGCCGGGACAGCTCGTTGTCGACCTCGCGCTGGATGGTGCGGCGCAGCGGACGCGCGCCGTACTCGGGCTGGTAGCCGCGCTCGGCGAGCCAGTCCACGGCCGCGTCGGTGAAGTCGACGGTGATGCCCTGCGCGCGCACCAGGCGGCGGGTCTCGTCGAGGAGCAGGCTGGTGATCTGCCGCAGCTGCTCGCCGCTGAGCTGGCGGAAGACCACGATCTCGTCGACGCGGTTGAGGAACTCGGGCCGGAAGTGCTCGCGCAGCGGGCGCAGCACCTGCTCGCGCCGGGCCTCCTCGTCCGCCTCCGCGCCGCCCGAGCCGAAGCCGATCCCGGCGCCGCGCCGGGTGATCACGTCGGAGCCCAGGTTGCTGGTCATCACGACGACGGCGTTGGAGAAGTCCACCGTCCGGCCCTGCGAGTCGGTCAGGCGCCCGTCGTCCAGCACCTGGAGCAGGATGTTGAAGACGTCCGGGTGCGCCTTCTCCACCTCGTCGAGCAGCAGCAGCGAGTACGGGTGGCGGCGCACCACCTCGGTCAGCTGGCCGGCCTCCTCGTGGCCGACGTAGCCGGGCGGGGCGCCGACCAGGCGGCTGACGGTGTGGCGCTCCTGGTACTCGCTCATGTCCAGGCGCACCATCCGGTCCTCGCTGCCGAACAGCGCCTCGGCCAGTGCCCGGGCCAGCTCGGTCTTGCCGACGCCGGTCGGGCCGAGGAAGAGGAAGCTGCCGATGGGCCGGTTCGGACTGGACAGCCCGGCGCGCGAGCGCAGCACGGCGTCGGAGACGACCCGTACGGCCTCGTCCTGGCCGACCACCCGCTCGTGCAGGTGGGACTCCAGGCCCAGCAGGCGGTCCTTCTCCTCCTGGGTGAGGCTGCTGACCGGGATGCCGGTCTGCCGGGAGACCACCTCGGCGATGGACTCGGTGCCGACGACCAGGTTCAGCCCCTCGTCGGCCTCGCCGTCCCCCGTGGCCTCGGTGATCCGCTGCTTCAGCTCCACGATCCGGTCCCGCAGCTGCGTCGCCCGCTCGTACTGCTCGTCCGCGACCGCCTGGTCCTTGTCCCGGACCAGCTGGTCGACCTCGCGCTCCAGGGCCCGCACGTCGGTGCCCTTCGTGCGGGACTGGAGCCGTACCCGGGCGCCCGCCTGGTCGATCAGGTCGATGGCCTTGTCGGGCAGCCGCCGGTCGGTGAGATAGCGGTCGGACATCTCCACGGCGGCGACCAGCGCCTCGTCGGTGTAGCGGACCTGGTGGTGGGCCTCGTAGCGGTCGCGCAGGCCGCGCAGGATCTCGATGGCGTCGGCCGTGCTGGGCTCGGGGACCAGGATGGGCTGGAAGCGGCGGGCGAGGGCCGCGTCCTTCTCGATCCTGCGGTACTCCTCCAGCGTGGTGGCGCCCACGATGTGCAGCTCGCCGCGGGCCAGGGCCGGCTTGAGGATGTTCCCGGCGTCCATCGACCCGCCCTCGCCGCCCCCGCCGGCGCCGACGACCGTGTGCAGCTCGTCGATGAAGATGATCAGCTGGTCGGAGTGGGCGCGGATCTCGCCCACGATGTTGTTCATCCGCTCCTCGAAGTCGCCCCGGTAGCGGGTGCCGGCGACCACACCGGTCAGGTCCAGGGCGACCACGCGGCGTCCGAGCAGCACGTCGGGCACGTCGCCGTCGGTGATGCGCTGCGCCAGCCCCTCCACGACGGCGGTCTTGCCGACGCCGGCGTCACCGATCAGCACCGGGTTGTTCTTGCCGCGCCGGGAGAGCACCTCGACGGTCTGCTCGATCTCGTCCTCGCGGCCGATCACCGGGTCGATCCGGCCCTGCTGGGCCAGATCGGTGAGGTCGCGGCCGTACTTGTCGAGGGTCGGCGTGTTCGTGGCCCGGGCGCTCTCGGTGCGGGCCTTCGCGGCCTCCGGGGATTCCGTGGGCACGTTGGAGGGCGCGAACCGGGCCGCGTTCAGGATGTGCCCGGCGGCCGAGTCCGGGTTGGCGGCCAGGGCGCTGAGCACGTGCTCCGGGCCGATGTAGCCGGTGCCGGTGGAGCGGGCCATCTCGTGCGCGTCCAGCAGGGCGCGCTTGACGGCCGGGGTGAGCGAGAGCGACGTGGGCGGCGGGACCTCGCCCGGCGGGTGCTGCACCGGGCCGGTCCGCTCGTCGATCTGCGAGGCCAGCGAGTCGGGGTCGGCGCCGGCCCGGCTGAGCAGCCCCCGGGTCGGCTCGGTGGAGAGCGCGGCCCGCAGCAGGTGCTCGGTGTCCAGGTCCCGGCTGCCGTGCTCGGCGGCGTACTGGGCGGCGCCGCGCACCAGCTCCCGCGCGGGCTGGCTGAGCAGTCGGCCGATGTCGATCTGCCTCGGCCTGGGCCCGCCGAAGAAGCGTGCCAGGAACTCCGCGAACGGGTCGCCCTCCGGGCCCATGTAGCCGCTGGTCATCGTGTACGGACCTCCGCTGCATCGCTGATCGACGTGCCGGGGCCGGGTAACCCGGACGGGGCGCGGTCATGCCCAACATGACACGTTCTGTTCCGGCGGGCATGCCGGGGACCCGGGACCGCGCAGGGCCGCGCGAACGGGTGCGCCCAGCGGCTCAGGACCCGTCCGGCGACGTCAGGGCCCGTCCTCCTGGGACGCCGTGACCCGTCCCGGACGTCCCACAGCCGGTCCCGGACGTCCCACAGCCGGCCCGGGACTTCTCACAGCCCGGCCCGGGACGTCTCACAACCCGTCCCGCGACGTCAGGACGCGCGGACCGCTCTCGGTGATCGCCACGGTGTGCTCCACGTGCGCCGCGCGGGAGCCGTCGTTGGTGCGCAGGGTCCAGCCGTCGGGGGCCGCGTGGTAGTCGTCCCGGCCGCCCGCGATCAGCATGGGCTCGATGGCGATGACCATGCCGTGCCGCAGCGGGAGCCCGCGCCCCGGGCGGCCCTCGTTGGGCACCCCCGGGTCCTCGTGCATGTGGCGGCCGATGCCGTGGCCGCCGAAGTCGTCCATGATCCCGTAGCCGCCCGCCCGGCACACGGTGCCGATGGCGTGCGCGATGTCGCCGATGCGGTTGCCGACGACGGCCGCCCCGATGCCGGCCTCCAGGGCCCGCTCCGCGGTCTCGATCAGCCTCACGTCGGCCGGGCGCGGCGTGCCCGCCACGAAGCTGAGCGCCGAGTCCCCCGCCCAGCCGTCCAGGAGGGCGCCGCAGTCGATGGAGACGAGGTCCCCGTCGCGCAGCCGGTAGCCGTCCGGGATGCCGTGCACGATCGCGTCGTTCACCGACGCGCAGATGACGCCGGGGAAGGGCGTCGGCGCGAAGGAGGGCCGGTACCCGAGGAACGGCGAGCCCGCGCCCGCCTCCCGCAGCACCTCGTGCGCCACCGCGTCCAGCTCCAGCAGCGACACGCCCACGTCCGCCGCCTCCCGTACGGCCGTCAGGGCCCGCGCGACGACCTGTCCGGCCGCGTGCATGGCGTCGATCGATGAGTCCGTCTTCAGTTCCACCATGCCAATTACTATACCGGTATTTGAATTGGCTCCCGCTGTCGGGGGCGGTATTAGAATGACGGCATGGTGCGCACACCCCTGACCCCCGAAGAGCGTGAGCGCGGCGAGCAGCTCGGCCGGCTGCTCCGCGCGGCCCGCGGCGAGCGGAGCATGACGGCGGTCGCCGCCGAGGCCGGCATCTCCGCCGAGACCCTGCGCAAGATCGAGACCGGCCGGGCCCCCACCCCCGCCTTCTTCACGGTGGCCGCGCTGGCCGGCGCACTGGGGCTGTCCATGGACGAGCTGGTGGGCAGGTGCGTCCCCCTGCCTGCCTGAGGCGCCCGCACTCACCCACAGGAGTGCGAAACGTGATCGACACCGCGCCTTGACGACGATGGTCTTGGCAAGCCCGTCCGGCCAGGCTTACGTTCGTCCCTCTACGGCCCGCTCTACGGGCGTAGAGGCTCTGACGTCGTGTCGAAGGAGCAGCTCATGGCCAACGTCGTACGTGCCGCTCTCGTCCAGGCCACCTGGACCGGCGACACCGAGTCCATGGTGGCGAAGCACGAGGAGCACGCCCGCGCGGCCGCCCGGCAGGGCGCGCGGGTCATCGGGTTCCAGGAGGTCTTCAACGCCCCCTACTTCTGCCAGGTCCAGGACCCCGAGCACTACCGCTGGGCCGAGCCCGTGCCCGACGGCCCCACCGTCCGCCGCATGCAGGCCCTCGCCCGCGAAACCGGCATGGTGATCGTCGTCCCCGTCTTCGAGGTCGAGCAGTCCGGCTTCTACTACAACACCGCGGCCGTGATCGACGCCGACGGCACCGTCCTCGGCACCTACCGCAAGCATCACATTCCGCAGGTCAAGGGCTTCTGGGAGAAGTTCTACTTCCGCCCCGGGAACCTGGGCTGGCCGGTCTTCGACACCGCCGTGGGCAAGGTCGGCGTGTACATCTGCTACGACCGCCACTTCCCCGAGGGCTGGCGCCAACTCGGCCTCGGCGGCGCCCAGCTCGTCTACAACCCGTCCGCCACCCACCGCGGTCTCTCCGCCCACCTGTGGCAGCTGGAACAGCCCGCCGCGGCCGTCGCCAACGAGTACTTCGTGGCCGCCATCAACCGCGTCGGCGTCGAGGAGTACGGGGACAACGACTTCTACGGCACCTCGTACTTCGTGGACCCGCGCGGACAGTTCGTCGGGGAGCCGGCCAGCGACACCAAGGAGGAACTCGTCGTCCGCGACCTGGACTTCGACCTCATCGAGGAGGTCCGGCAGCAGTGGGCCTTCTACCGAGACCGCCGTCCCGACGCCTACGAGGGGCTGGTGCGGCCGTGACCCGTGACCTCTACGCCCGCCACCGCGCCGTCCTGCCCGACTGGCTCGCCCTCTACTACGAGGACCCGCTGGAGATCACCCACGGCGAGGGCCGCCACGTGTGGGACACGGCCGGCAACAAGTACCTCGACTTCTTCGGCGGCATCCTCACCACGATGACCGCGCACGCGCTGCCCGAGGTGACCAAGGCCGTCGCCGAACAGGCCGGGCGGATCATCCACTCCTCGACCCTCTACCTCAACCGCCCGATGGTGGAACTCGCCGAACGCGTCGCCCAGCTCTCCGGCATCCCCGACGCCCGCGTCTTCTTCACCACCTCCGGCACCGAGGCCAACGACACCGCCCTGCTGCTCGCCACCGCCCACCGGCGCAGCAACGCGATCCTGGCGATGCGCAACAGCTACCACGGCCGCTCCTTCAGCGCCGTCGGCATCACCGGCAACCGCGGCTGGTCCCCGACCTCCCTCTCCCCGCTCCAGACCCTCTACGTCCACGGCGGCGTCCGCACCCGCGGGCCCTACGCGGACCTGGACGACCGGGACTTCATCGACGCCTGCGTCGCCGACCTGAAGGACCTGCTCGGCCACACCCGCGCCCCCGCCGCCCTGATCGCCGAACCCGTCCAGGGCGTCGGCGGCTTCACCTCCCCGCCGGACGGCCTGTACGCCGCCTTCCGCGAGGTGCTGCACGAGCGGGGCATCCTGTGGATCTCCGACGAGGTGCAGACCGGCTGGGGCCGCACCGGCGAGCACTTCTGGGGCTGGCAGGCACACGCAAGGAGCGGTCCGCCCGACATCGTCACCTTCGCCAAGGGCATCGGCAACGGCATGTCGATCGGCGGTGTCGTCGCCCGCGCCGAGATCATGAACTGCCTGGACGCCAACAGCATCTCCACCTTCGGCGGCACCCAGGTCACCATGGCCGCGGGCCTCGCCAACCTCTCCTACCTCCTGGAACACGACCTCCAGGGCAACGCCCGGCGCGTCGGCGGCCTGCTCATCGAACGGCTGCGGTCCGTCGCCGCCCAGGTGCCGCACGTACGGGAGGTGCGCGGACGCGGCCTGATGATCGGCGTCGAGCTGACCCGGCCCGGCACCGACGAGGCCGCCCCCGACGCCGCGTCCACCGTCCTGGAGGAGGCCCGCGCCGGCGGACTGCTCGTCGGCAAGGGCGGCGGCCACAGCACCAGCGTCCTGCGCATCGCCCCGCCGATGTCCCTCACCGTCGCGGAGGCCGAGGAGGGCGCCGCGATCCTCGAACGCGCCCTGCGAAGCATCTGACCGCCGCGTGGCCGAGCCCCAGGAGGCGCCGCCATGACCACCACCTCGCGGGTCCCCGCCCAGCAGCCCCGGGAGCCCTGGGAGCCGGCCCTGTCGGTCCGCCAGGTCCTCGACCTGGAACGGGTGCGGGCAGGACGGCCCGAGGTGGTGGCCGGCGCCCACCGGCTCGACCGGCCGGTGCGCTGGGTGCACGTCGCCGAGGCCGCCGACGTCGGTGTGATGCTCAGCGGCGGCGAGATGGTCCTCACCACGGGGGTGCTCCTCGCCGGGGACGAGGACAGGCAGGGCGAGTACATCCGCTCACTGGACCGGGCCGAGGCCGCGGCCGTCGTGCTCGGCCTCGGCCGGGCCTTCCCCGCGCCGCCCGACGTGATGCGCAGGGCGGCCGAACGCTGCGGACTGCCCCTGATCGTCCTGCACCGGCCCTTCCCCTTCGCCGAACTGACCGAGGAGGTGCAGTCCCGGCTGCTGCGGCGCAAGTTCGCCGCCGTCAGCCTCTCCGAGGCCGTACGCACCGAACTGACCGGTCTGATCACCGCCGGCGCCCCGGTGCAGCGCCTGCTCGACGAGGTGGCCCGGCACGCCGGCTGCCCGGTCGTCGTCACCAACCTCGCCCACCGCGTGCTCGCCACGGCGGGGGAGCGGGCGGCCGTCGACGACGTACTGCGGGACTGGGAGCGCATCGCCCGCCAGGCCGGTGCCGCGTCGGCCGACGGCTGGATCCGCGCCGAACTGAGCTGCCGCGGGGAGCGCTGGGGACGCCTGGTGCTGTGCGGCTACCGGGGCGAGCGGGCCGCCGGACGCCTGCTCGCCGACCGCGCGGCCGAGGCCCTCGTCCTGCACCGCATGCTCGCCGGTGACGGCGGCCGCGGGGTCGGTTCCCCGGGCACCCGGGACGCGTGGGACTCCTGGGAGGAGCAGTCCGCGCGGAGCCTGCTCACCGACCTGGTCACCGGCGCCGTACCGGCGCGACAACTGCTGCCCCGGGCACGCGCGGCCGGCCTGCCCGTCAACCGGCGCGTCTTCGTCCCCCTCGTCGTCCGCGAGCGGGAACCCGCCCGGCCCGCCCGGGTGCTGCGGCGGCTCGGCCTGCCCGGCATCGCCGCCCGGCTCGCCGACGACCACGTCGCCGTCCTGCTCAGCCTCGCCCCCGACCAGGACGCCCGGGCGCTCACTGCCCACTTCGCGACCAGGCTGCGTGCGGAACCGGACGCCGCCCACACCGTGGTCGCTGCCGCCGACGCACGCGCCGACTGGACCGACGTCCCGGCGGGCCTGCGCGAGGCCCAGCACGTCGCCGACGCCGTCGCCGACTCCGCGACCGCCCTGGACCTGCCGCCCGTCGTGCGGCTGCGCGACATCCATCTGCGCGGCCTGGTGCGGCTGCTGCGCGACGACCCGCACGTGCAGTCCTTCGCCGAACGCGAGCTGGACGGACTGCTGCGCGGCCCCGACCAGGACCTGCTGCCCGTCCTGCGCACCTACCTCGCCACCGGCCGCAACAAGTCCCGCACCGCCCAGCTCCACCACGTCTCCCGGCCCGCGCTCTACCGCCGCCTCGAAGCCATACAGGGCCTCCTCGGCGTCGACCTCGACGACTTCGAGCAGGCCGCCTCCGTCCACATCGCGCTCCTCGCCCACGACGCCCAACAGGGGTGACACCGTGCAATGCCCGACCCCCGCAGACGTGACACCGTGCCACTCAATCCGGCCGGCCGCCGTCCCTAGTCTCGCCGTACACCGAGCGAGTGGAGGCCGAAGATGAGCCGAGTGATCCGTGCCGCGCTCTTCCAGACCGCCTGGACGGGCGACAAGGAATCGATGATCCAGGTCCACGAGCAGGCGGTGCGCGACGCCGCCGCCCAGGGCGCACAGGTCATGTGCTTCCAGGAGCTGTTCTACGGGCCGTACTTCTGCCAGGTCCAGGACCCGGAGTTCTACGCCTACGCCGAGAGCATCCCGGACGGGCCGATCGTCGAGCGCTTCCAGCGGCTCGCCCGCGAGCACGGCATCGTCCTGGTGCTCCCCATGTACGAGGAGGAGCAGCCCGGCGTCCTCTACAACACCGCCGCCGTCATCGACGCCGACGGCTCCTACCTCGGCAAGTACCGCAAGACCCACATCCCCCAGGTGCGCGGCTTCTGGGAGAAGTTCTACTTCCGCCCCGGGAACAGCGGCTGGCCGGTCTTCGACACCGCCGTCGGCAAGGTCGGCGTCTACATCTGCTACGACCGGCACTTCCCCGAGGGCTGGCGGGCGCTGGGACTCGAAGGCGCCGAGATCGTCTTCAACCCGTCGGCCACCTCGCGCGGGCTGTCCGGCTACCTGTGGCAGCTGGAGCAGCCGGCCGCGGCCGTCGCCAATGAGTACTTCGTCGGCGCCATCAACCGCGTCGGCGTCGAGGAGTACGGCGACAACGACTTCTACGGCACCTCGTACTTCGTCGACCCCGAGGCCCAGTTCGTCGGCGAGGTCGCGAGCGACAAGGAGACCGAACTCGTCGTCCGCGACCTCGACATGGCCAAGCTGCGCGAGGTCCGCGACCGCTGGCAGTTCTACCGCGACCGCGCGCCGGGCGCCTACTCCCCGCTGACCGCGCCCTGATCCGCCGGCGCCCCCGACAGGAGGGAACAGCAGCATGAGCAGCCGTACCGTCATCCGCGGCGGCCTCGTCGTCACCGCGTCCGACGAGATCCACGCCGACGTCCTGATCGAGGACGGCCGCGTCGCCGCCCTCGCCGCGACCGGCACCCCGGCGGCCGAGGCGTTCACCGCCGAGCGGGTGATAGACGCGAGCGGCAAGTACGTCATCCCGGGCGGCGTCGACGGGCACACCCACATGGAGATGCCCTTCGGCGGCACCTACGCCGCCGACACCTTCGAGACCGGCACCCGCGCCGCCGCCTGGGGCGGTACGACCACCATCGTCGACTTCGCCATCCAGAGCGTCGGGCACTCCCTGCGCTCGGGCCTGGACGCCTGGCACGCCAAGGCCGAGGGCAACTGCGCGATCGACTACGCCTTCCACATGATCGTCTCCGACGTCAACGAGAAGACGCTCAAGGAGATGGACCTGCTGGTGGAGGAGGGCGTGACCTCCTTCAAGCAGTTCATGGCCTACCCCGGCGTCTTCTACTCCGACGACGGCCAGATCCTGCGCGCCATGCAGCGCGCCGCCGAGAACGGCGGCCTGATCATGATGCACGCCGAGAACGGCATCGCCATCGACGTCCTGGTCGAACAGGCCCTCGCCCGCGGGGAGACCGACCCCCGCTTCCACGGCGAGGTCCGCAAGGCGCTCCTGGAGGCCGAGGCCACCCACCGTGCCATCCGGCTCGCCCAGGTCGCCGGCGCGCCGCTGTACGTCGTGCACGTCTCCGCGACGGAGGCGGTCGCCGAGCTGACCCGGGCCCGCGACGAGGGCCTGCCCGTCTTCGGCGAGACCTGCCCCCAGTACCTGTTCCTGTCCACCGACAACCTCGCCGAGCCCGACTTCGAGGGCGCAAAGTACGTGTGCAGCACCCCGCTCAGGCCCAAGGAGCACCAGGCCTCCCTCTGGCGCGGCCTGCGCACCAACGACCTCCAGGTGGTCTCCACCGACCACTGCCCCTTCTGCTTCAGCGGGCAGAAGGAGCTGGGCCGCGGCGACTTCTCCAAGATCCCCAACGGGATGCCGGGCGTCGAGAACCGCATGGACCTGCTCCACCAGGCCGTCGTCGACGGACACATCAGCCGCCGCCGCTGGATCGAGATCGCCTGCGCCACCCCGGCCCGGATGTTCGGCCTGTACCCGAAGAAGGGCACCATCGCGCCCGGCGCGGACGCCGACATCGTCGTCTACGACCCGGACGCCGAGCAGGTGATCTCCGCCGAGACCCACCACATGAACGTCGACTACTCGGCCTACGAGGGCAGGCGGATCACCGGCCGCGTGGAGACCGTGCTCTCGCGCGGCGAACCGGTCGTCACCGAGCGGGAGTACACCGGGCGCAAGGGCCACGGCGTCTACACCCCGCGCGCCACCTGTCAGTACCTGAACTAGGAGCGGTGCCCATGGACTTCGGACTCGTCCTGCAGACCGACCCGCCGGCCTCCCGCGTCGTGGAGCTGATGCAACGCGCCGAGCGCAACGGCTTCAGCCACGGCTGGACCTTCGACTCCGCCGTGCTCTGGCAGGAACCGTTCGTGATCTACAGCCAGGTCCTGTCCCACACCAGCACGCTGAAGATCGGACCGATGGTCACCAACCCGGGCACCCGCACCTGGGAGGTGACCGCCTCCACCTTCGCCACCCTCAACGACATGTTCGGCAACCGCACCGTCTGCGGCATCGGCCGCGGCGACTCCGCGATGCGCGTCGCGGGACGCAGGCCCAACACCCTCGCCCGCATAAGCGAAGCCATCAAGGTCATCCGCGCGCTCGGCAGGGGAGAGGAGGCCGACCTCGGCAGCGGCACCGTCGTCCGGTTCCCCTGGATCAAGCCCGGCGCCGAAGTCCCCGTGTGGATGGCCGCGTACGGCCCCAAGGCCCTGAAGATGACCGGCGAGGAGGCCGACGGCTTCATCCTCCAGCTCGCCGACCTCTACCTCACCGAGTACATGGTCAAGGCCGTCCGGGACGCCGCCGAGGCCGCCGGACGCGACCCCTCCGATGTGACGGTCTGCGTCGCCGCCCCCGCCTACGTCACCGCCGACGACTCGCCCGAGGCCCTCGCCCACGCACGCGAGCAGTGCCGCTGGTTCGGCGGCATGGTCGGCAACCACGTCGCCGACCTGGTCGCCAAGTACGGCGCCCACACCGGCGCCGTCCCCGACGAACTCACCGACTACATCAAGGCCCGCGAGGGCTACGACTACGCCCACCACGGGCGCAGCGGCAACCCGGACACGCAGTTCGTGCCGGACGAGATCGTCGACCGGTTCTGCCTGATCGGCCCGGTCGAGAAGCACATCGAGAAGCTGACCGCCCTGCGCGCCCTCGGCGTCGACCAGTTCGCGCTGTACGACATGCACGACGCGCAGGAAGCCGTGATCGACACCTACGGCACGAAGGTCATCCCGGCCGTCAACGCGTGACCCGTCCCCGCCCGCCCCGCACGACGGGGCGGGCACCAGGGCGCACCCGCGCACCCCCTCGGCACCGCCCGCACGGCCTCTCCCGGCCCACCGCATGATTGGCCTGCCCATGACCGACACCGCGCCCACGGCCATATCGCCGTCCGCCCAAGTCACCCTCCCCGACGGGCGTGTGGAGCTCGCCCCGGGCTCCCCGCCGCCGAGCGGTCCCTACGCCAACGAGGACCTGCTGCCCGTCCCCGTCGAGGGGCGCACCTGGACCACGTACAACTTCTCCGCCCTGTGGGTCGGCATGGCCCACAACACGGCCTCCTGGACCCTCGCGTCCGGTCTCATCGCGGTCGGCATGGACTGGAAACAGGCGGTGTTCACCATCGCCCTGGCCAACCTGATCGTGCTCGCGCCGATGCTGCTCACCGGGCACGCCGGACCCAAGTACGGCATCCCGTTCCCGGTGTTCGCCCGCGCCTCCTTCGGTATCCGGGGCGCCAACCTGCCCGCCGTCGTGCGGGCGTTGGTGGCGTGCGGCTGGTTCGGCATCCAGACCTGGATCGGCGGCGAGGCGATCTACTTCCTGGCCGGCAAGCTGATCGGCGACGGCTGGACCGGCGCCGCGACGGTCGGCGGCTACGCCTGGACCATGTGGCTGTCCTTCGCGATCTTCTGGGCGCTCCAGGTCGCCATCATCTACCGGGGCATGGAGACCATCCGCCGCTTCGAGAACTGGGCGGCGCCCTTCGTCCTCGTCGGTGCCTTCGTGATGCTGTGGTGGATGGCCGACAAGGCGGGCGGCTTCGGACCGCTCTTCGACCAGCCCTCCAAGCTGGGCTGGGGCGGCGACTTCTGGAAGCTGTTCTGGCCCTCCCTGATGGGCATGATCGGCTTCTGGTCCACGCTGTCCCTCAACATCCCCGACTTCACCCGCTACGGGAAGAGCCAGAAGGCACAGACCCGCGGCCAGGCCCTCGGCCTGCCGACGACGATGACCCTGTTCGCCTTCCTCTCCGTCATGGTCACCTCCGGCAGCCAGGCCGTGTACGGCGAACCGATCTGGGACCCGGTACAACTCGCCGCGAAGACGGACAACGTGGTGGGCCTGCTCTTCGCCCTCGTCACCGTCCTGGTGGCCACCCTGTCCGTGAACATCGCCGCCAACCTGGTCTCCCCGGCCTTCGACTTCTCCAACGTCGCACCGCGCAAGGTCAGTTTCCGGGCCGGCGCCCTCATCACGTCCGTGCTCGCCGTGCTGATCTTCCCCTGGAAGCTGTACTCCGACCCGCAGGGCTATATCTTCACCTGGCTCGGCCTGGTCGGCGGGCTGCTCGGCACCGTGGCCGGCATCCTCATCGCCGACTACTGGATCCTGCGCCGCGCCCGCCTCCACCTCGTCGACCTGTACCGCAGGGGCGGCCGCTACTGGTACGGCGGAGGCTGGAACTGGCGCGCGGTGCTCGCCTTCGCCGTCGGCGGCGTCCTGGCCATCGGCGGCGCCGACTTCCACCCGCTGGTCGACGGCCGCCCCGTGCCCTTCCTCGAACCGCTGGCCGACTACGGCTGGGCGGTGGGCCTGGGCACGTCCCTCGTCCTCTACCTGGCGCTGATGCTGCTGCCCGCGACCCGGCCCGGTACGGTCGCCGCAGCGCGGCCGGCACCCTCCCGGGACCCGTCCTAGCCGCCCTGCAAGGCGGCCACGGCCTCTTTGGCCGCCTTGATGGCACCCTTGTTGATCTCGGTGGTGCCGGGCGCCTTCTTCGACTCGAAGTCGCTGCCGTTGTACGTGATCATCACCAGGGCGTTGGCCGCGCGGACCAGCACGGTGCCCTCACGGGTCTGCTGCTTGTCCTCGGTGGTGAGGTTCACGACGGAGTAGGCGCTGTCGCCGAGCCCCGGCACGTCACCACCGCCGCTGCGGTCGGCGACCCGCTCCTTGTACGACTTCTGCGCGGCCTCTTCCGTCTCCATCACCTCGAAGGAGACGTCGAGCCAGCGGTAGTCGTACCCCTTGAGCGCGTTCCACGAACAGGTGCGGCGCACCTTGGTGTCCGTGGACGGGATCTCCTTGCCGGCCGCCTTGGCTCCCGGCACCAGCGAGGTGACCGTCTTGCCGGCCAGGCTCTCGCACGGTGCCGGCGCGGTGGCGTACTTCTTCGTCGCCGACGGGCTCGCCGGTGCGGACGCCGATCTTTCGGTGGTGCCGGGCGACGGCGTTCTCTCCTTGGCGGCCGGTGACGTGTCCGGCCCGGACGACATCGCCCAGCCCGCGGTGGCGAGCACGGCGACCGGCGCCAGACGGGCGGTCAGGGCGAGCGGCAGAGGAAGAGAACGCAAGGCGCACTTCTCGTGGGGGACGGTGCGGAGGGTGCCCGCACGGCGGACGGGACGCCAGTGTCACACGACTCCCCGTGGGGCGGAAGGGCGAACTCGGTGCGTGGCCGCGCGGTGACGCAGACGCACGGCCACGCGCGTCCGAGCGCGGTCGGTCACGGGGTCTCCCGAGCGGTGGGACGGGCGCCGGGGGCGGTCAGGGAGGTCTCGATGCGGTCCACGGCGGCGAACGCGCCGTACGCGACGAGGTGCACCAGGCAGTGGTCGGTGTGCTCGGGCCGGCGCCACGCCGCGACGTCCGCGTCCGTGATCCGGTACGGCGCGAGCGCGACCAGCAGCGCCAGCCGGGCGCCGGGACGTTCGCTCCGGTCGGGGAACGGGTCCGGGGTGAGAGGCGGGTGCGAGCCGTCCCAGTCACGCAGGGTGGTGCGGACGAGGTCCTGGTCGTCGGCGTCGAGGAGCCCGGCGCCCATGGGGGCGGTGGCGCTCAGCGCCGCGTACGCCGGGCCGACCGGCGTGCCCGCCGCCCAGGCCGGGCCCCGGCCGGGGTCGTCCAGCAGGGGCAGGGCGGCGCCGGGGGCGACGGCTCGCCGCACGGTGCGGGACAGCGACCGGCCCGCCAGGCTCCGTACCGGGCGCAGCCGTTGCGCGTCGGCCGGGAGCAGTCTCTCGGTCACCAGCGACGACACGACGCGGTTGATGAAGTGGAAGGCCAGCACGGTGCCGAGGTAGCCGGGAGCCTCCTCGGGCGGGAACGGGTACGGCTCCCGCGCGGCGCCCGGGACCCGGGTGCGCCGCGCCCAGTCGAGCACGCGCGCGTGCCGCTCGTCGGCGGGCTCCTGCCCCCGGGCCAGCCGCTCGGCCAGGGCGTGGTCGCCGGTGGCGTGCAGCAGCATGGTGTGCGCGTCCACGCAGAACCGGCACTTGTTGGCCTCGGACACCCCGAAGGCGGCGACCTCCTTGCAGGTCCGGTCGCCGGGCCCGGCGAGCAGGGACTCGCGCATCAGCGCCCAGGCCGGGGCGACGAGCGCGGGCGCCGACGACAGGGCCACGAACGGGGCGGGCTCGGGGATGCCGAAGTCCCGCGCGGCCTGCGCGTAGACCTCGGCGACGCGGCCGGTGGCCGCCTTCGGCGGCAGGGGTTCGGTGTGACGGAAAGGTGTGGGCATGGACAGCAGCCTGCGCCGTCCGGGTGCCCGGGGTCGTCGTACGGCCGGATGCGGTTGGCGCTGCGCCGCCGGGACCCGGTCGGGCGGCGGACTACTTCGCCGGGAGTAGTCGCGAAGCCGTCCACAGGGCCGACGCGACTGTCGGCCGGGCCGTCTATGGTGCGGACATGAGTGGGCGTCAGGTCGATCGCGGGCGACTCGCCGACGTGGTCCTCGCGGCCGTGGTCGGCGCCCTCGGCACGGCGGTCGCCGCCTTCGACGACGGCACCACGGCTCTCGATCACGCGCTCGTCGCCCTCGCCTCGGCGGCGCTCGCCTTCCACCGCGCCGCCCCGCGCGCGGTGCTGGCCGTCGCCACCGCCCTCGGCACGGCGTACGTCGTGCACGCGCACCCCGGCCCGCTGTCCGCACTGCCCGTCCTCGGCGCCGTGCACACAGCGGCCCGGGTCGGCCACCGGGGCGTCGCGGCGGCCGGCGGTGCCGTGTTCCTGGCCGGGTACGTGGCCACGGGGCCCGGCACGCAGCACGTGGCCGAGCGGGCCGGGCTGCTCGCCGGCTGGTTCCTGTGCGCCGTGGTGACCGGGCTCGCCGACCGGAACTGGCAGGCGTACCTGCGCCAGACCGAACAGCGGGCCCTGGAGGCCGAGCGCACCAGGGAGGAGGCGGCCCTGCGCCGGGCCGGGGAGGAACGGCTGCGCATCGCCCGCGAGTTGCACGACTCGCTGACCCACAGCATCTCCATCGTCAAGCTCCAGGCCGGTGTCGCCGTGCACCTCGCGCGCAAGCGCGGTGACGAGGTGCCTCCCGCACTGCTGGCCATCCAGGAGGCCAGTGGCGAGGCGATGCGCGAACTGCGCTCCGCCCTCCAGGTGCTGCGGGCCGACGAACCCACCGGCACCCCGGCACTGCTCGTCGAGCGGGCCCGCGCGGCGGGGCTCACCGTCGACCTGACCGTCACCGGGGACGAGCGACCGCTGCCCCGGGCCGTCGACCTGGCCGCCTACCGCATCGTGCAGGAGGCCCTCACCAACGCGGCACGACACGCCGGACCCGCGAAGGTACGGGTCCGCATCGACTACGGCACAGGGAACACCGGGGCACCCGCGGGGGAGCTGGCGATAGACGTGGACGACGACGGGGCCGCCGACCCGGACCGCCCGCCGGTGCCCGGCACCGGCCTGACCGGCATGCGCGAACGGGTGAGCGCGCTCGGTGGCACCCTGAGTGCCGCCCCTCGCGCGGAGGGCGGCTTCGCGGTACGGGCACGGCTCCCGCTGATGGAGGCGGTATGAACGCCGGGAGCGGGGTCCTGAGGGTCGCGCTCGTCGACGACCAGGCCCTGATGCGGGCCGGCTTCCGGGCGCTGCTCGACGCCGAGGACGGCATCGAGGTGGTGGGCGAGGCCGCGGACGGGGAACAGGGGGTGGCGCTGGTGCGGGCCCAGGTTCCCGACGTGGCGCTGGTCGACGTACAGATGCCGGTGATGTCGGGCATCGAGGCGACCCGCCGCATCGCCAACGACCCCGACCTCGCCGCCGTACGCGTCGTCATCCTGACCAACTACGGCCTCGACGAGTACGTCTTCGACGCGCTGCGGGCGGGAGCCAGCGGCTTCCTCCTCAAGGACACCGAGCCCGCCGACCTGCTCCAGGCCATCGACGTGGTCGCACGCGGCGAGGCCCTGCTCTCCCCGTCGGTCACCCGCACTCTCATCGGCGAGTTCGTCGCCCGGCCCCCGGACCGGGCCACCGCACCCGGCCTGGACACCCTCACCCGCCGGGAACGCGAGGTCACCGCACTCGTCGCGCGCGGCCTGAGCAACGAGGAGATCGCCGCCCACATGGTGATCAGCCCGCTGACCGCCAAGACGCACGTCAGCCGTGCGATGACCAAGCTGGGCGCCCGCGACCGGGCACAACTCGTGGTGTTCGCCTACGAGTCGGGCCTGGTCGCGGTGCGCGGCGGGTGAGCCCGCCGGTGAACCCGGCCGTCAGGGCACCCGGGCGGTCCACTCGGGGGAGGAGAACTTCGTGTGTGCCAACTCCTGGGCGCGGGCCAGCTCTTCGTCCGTCACCTTGCCCCGGGTCAGGCCGTACCGGTCGCCGAAGGAGGAGACCATCCGCTCGATCACGGCCTCGCGCGCCAGGCCGGTCTGCCGGCGCAGCGGATCCACGCGCTTCTTGGCGCTCCTGGTGCCCTTGTCGGACATCTTCTCCTTGCCGATGCGCAGGACGTCGAGCATCTTCTCCGCGTCGATGTCGTACGACATGGTCACGTGGTGCAGTACGGCGCCGGGACCGCCGCCGGGGCCCACCACGCGCTTCTGGGCGGCGCCCGCGATCTTGCCCTGGTCGGTGGCGATGTCGTTCAGCGGCTGGTACCAGGCGCGGATGCCCATCTCGCCGAGCGCGCCGAGCACCCAGTCGTCGAGGTAGGCGTAGCTGTCCTGGAAGGAGAGGCCCTGCACCAGCGCCTCCGGCACCGACAGGGAGTAGGTGATCGTGTTGCCGGGCTCCACGAACATGGCGCCGCCGCCGGAGATGCGGCGGACCACCTCGATGCCGTGGCGCGCGGCGCCCTCGGGGTCCACCTCGTTGCGCAGCGACTGGAAACTGCCGATGATCACCGCCGGGGCGCCCCACTCCCACACCCGCAGCGTCGGCGGACGCCGGCCCGCGGCGACCTCGGCGGTCAGCACCTCGTCCAGGGCCATGTGCAGCGCGGGGGACTCGGGCCCCTCGTGGATCAGCTGCCAGTCGTAGTCCGTCCAGTCCGTGGCGTGGGCCAGGGCGCGGCGCACGGCGATGCCGACGCCCTCCGAGGTCAGCCCGTACATCACGGTGCCCTCGGGCACTGCGGCGTCGATCCGCGCGGCGAGTCCCGCCGCGTCGGTGTCCGCCGGGGCGCCCTCCAGCGCGCGGTTCACGGCGTCCAGCGCCTCGTCCGGTTCCAGGAAGAAGTCGCCCGCCACGCGCACGTGCCGCAGCACGCCGTTCTCGGCCTCCACGTCCACGACGACCAGCTTGCCGCCGGGGATCTTGTATTCACCGTGCACCGTTCCGCCTCCGTTTCGCAGTAGAGGACAACGGTGCGCCCGGCCGGTGTGTTCCCGCCCCGCGCCCCCGGGGCGGTCGGCCGGCGGTCAGCCGACGCGGTCGGCCACCCGGTCGCCCACGGGCACCGTCAGCCGCACCTCCGTGCCGCCCCCGCGCGCCGGGCCGACGGAGAGGTCCGCGCCGATCAGCAGGGCGCGTTCCCGCATGCCGCGGATTCCGGCTCCCTCGGAGGCGTCCCCGGAGCCGTCGAAGCCCCGGCCGTCGTCGCGGACCCGGAGCTCGACGGCGTCACCGGCCCGTTCCAGGGTGAGCGTCACCAGGCGGGCCCCGGAGTGCCTGGCCGCGTTGGTGAGGCCCTCCTGGGCGACCCGGTACAGGACCAGGTCGGCGTTGTCCCCGAGCGCGGGCAGGCCGGAGGCGAGGTCGTGGCGCACGGTCAGCGAGGGGCCGGTGAACTCGTCCGACAGCGACCTCAGGGCGCTGCACAGACCCAGCTCCTCCAGGACCCCCGGGAGCAGCCGGCGGGCGATGCGGCGGATCTCGTCGAGGCTGGACCGGGTGGTCTCCTGCACCTGCGACAGCTGCTCACGCACCTCGTCGGGCGCCTGGTCGGCGACCCGCTTGAGGTCCAGCAGCACGGCGGCGAGGGTCTGCCCCACCTCGTCGTACAGCTCCTGGGCCACGCGGTGACGTTCCGACTCCTGCGCGCTCAGGGTGCGGGCGGCGCTCAGCGCCCGCTCGGCCTCCAGCCGGTCGAGCATCGTGTTGAACGTCGTGATCAGCTCGGCGATCTCGCCGTCGCCGTCGACCTTCGGACGCACCCGCGGCCGCAGCAGATCGGTGGTGGTCATGGCGCGGGCCAGCTGCCGCAGCGGCCCGAGACCGATGCGCAGCAGTACGACGTTGGCGATCAGGATCACCACCAGCCCCGCCGTGAGGATGGCGGCCTCGGTGAGCAGGACGGGCGTCGATACGGTGACCGGTCCCAGCAGCAACGCGGTCGCGACGATCAGCACCACCGAGTTGAACAGCGAGATTCTCCAGAACAAGGGCACCGCAGCAGCGTCGGCGACGCACGGCGCACAGTCCATCGGTTCCGGCACCCATTTCGCCCTCCGCCGGACACCACCCCCTCTCTCCCTCGGCGCCGCCGCGCGGCCGGGTCCGCACGGCGGCGCCACTACACGGGGATCGGTCAGTGGGAGTCCGGCACCGTCACCTCACCCCGCGCGCCCCGGGCGTGCCCCGCGTCGCCTCCCATTCCCGGGCCGGAGACCACAGGCCGCCGGCGCCCGCGCCGACGTCACCGCCCACGGCACCCCGACCGTCGGACGCGGTCCACCAGTGGGGGCAGTGGTCCGTCGTCCGCCGGACGGCGACCGTGTACGTCCGGGTGTACTCACCGTTGGCAGAGGTCACCGTGATCGTGCGGGTGGTCAGACGGGAGCGGGACGACGAGACCGTGTCACTGCCGTCGGTGACCTTCACCCCGGCCCCCGACTCGGCGGCCACCGCCCCGACGGCCGGGATCCTCCCGTGCCCGGGCCAGTCCACGACGTACGTGCTCACGTCCGGTTCGAACCCCTTGAGCGCGACACCCCCCACAGTGATCGCGGAGGCGTCGGCCACACTGGCCTTCGTGGCGTCCGGGAAGTCGGTCACCGTGACCGACCCGTCGGCGTTCACCACCACGTCCGCCGCCATCGCCGCCGCGAGGTTGATCCGCTGCCAGCCCGGCCCGCCGGACGCGGTGAGGTCGAGCGGGTACCCGGAGTCCGTGGCGGTCTGCTCCAGGACCTGGGTGCGCTGCTCGGCGGTGAGGTCCGGGAAGGCCGTGATCAGCAGCGCCGCCGCGTCGGCCGGCGCGTCGAGGGTCCGCCCGGCCTCGCCGGTCCGGGAGAACCCGTACGTCAGGCGCCGCGTGTACAGGTCCACGGCCTGTCCGGTGCTCAGCCCGGCGTACCGGTCGCCCGCACAGGCCGTGAGGGTGTCGCCGTAGCCCTCCTCCTCGCACCGTGCGAGCAGCACGTTCTCGATCTCGGTGTGGGCCTGCCGCAGCAGCTCCGCGAAGGCGGGGTCCGCCCAGCGGTGCGCCACAGTGGCCTGCGCGGTGATGCGGCCGCCCATGACGTCGAGCGGGTAGTGGAACCCGAGGACGACGCGGTTGTCCCCGTACTCCGAGGTGCGGGCGAGGATCGACGGCGCCAGGTCGGGCAGCAGCGTGGCGAGGATCGTCCCGGCCTCGTAGCCGCCGTAGGTGTGGCCGCTCGGGTACGAGCCCTGGCCGGCGAGCCCGCTGTACGAGCTGTCCTGCGACTCGTGGATCGCGCCGCCGTCCCCGGCGAAGCCGAGCCGCACGTAGGGGCGCAGGTACTGGTAGTGGTTCTTCGCCGCGTCGTGGGTGTCGAGGTTCTCGGCGACGCGGGAGAACAGTGCGCTGGTCTTGGGCAGTTGCCCTTCCTTCAGGGCCTCGCTGTACAGCGGGCCGAGCCGGGAGCCGAGGCCGTCGGCCATCGTGACGGTGGCGCTGTGGGACGCGTCCACCTCGGCCCGGTCGACCTGTTCCCGCGTCGCCGCGTTGTTGACGGTGACGGTGATCGTGTCGTTCTCGGCCGTGAGCGAAGTGCCTCCGGTCCACTTCTCGTTGGCGCCGAGGGTGCCGGAGTCCAGGTCGTCGAAGCCGCCGAGGAGCCGGGTGAAGTAGTCGCTCCCGTCGTCGGTCGCGGGCCACGAGTCCGACGCGTAGGCGGCCTCGAGCACGTCGTCCGGGAAGGGGGAGGGCTCGTAGTCCGCCGGGTCCGGGGAGGCGGCTGCCGTGGTCGCGGTCGCCTTGCCGGGGTCGTCGGAGCTGCCGGCCGGGGTCACCGCGGTGACGGTGGCGGTGTGGGTCTTCGCCCGGCCCGTCGTGGTGAGCAGCGCGGTGTCCGCGGTGCCGGACACGTGCGTGGTCGTCCCGTCGTCGAGCGCCACCGTGTAGCCGACGACCGGGAAGCCGCCGTCCCCGGCGGACCGCCAGCTCACCCGGACCCGCTCGCCGTCGGTGACCACGCCCGTGACGGTCGGTGTCTGGGGCGTGTTGTCACCCGTGACGGCGGGCTGCGTCGAGGCGCTCCAGGGGGAGTCGCCCAGGGCGTTCACCGCGCGGACCCGCGCCGTGTACGACGTGCCGTCCTTCAGCCGGGTGAACACCGCGCTCCGGCTGTCCGGATCGGCGATCTCGACCTGGTGGCCGTCGCCGAGCGTGATCTCGTAGCCGGTGACCGGCGAACCGCCGTCGTCCCCGGGCGCGGACCAGGCGACCTTCACACTGCTGCCGGACGAGGTCGCGGACACCGCGTCGGGCGCGGCCGGCACCGTCCTGCGCTTCGTGGTGAGCGCGGTCCTGGCACGGTCGAGGGCCGCGTACCGTTCGCCGAGCGCGCGGTCCGTGGCCGAGTCGTCCGCCAGCGCCGTCTTCGCCGCGGTGAGCGCCGTGGTGAACGCACGCCACGAGGCCTCCGTGTACCGCTCGTCGGCGAGGGCGGACGCGGTGGCGACCAGGTTCTCCAGCTTCAGCCGGGGGAGGGGCACCAGCTGGTTCGCGGCCAGGGTGAGGCTCCGGGTCCGCAGGTCGACCTCCAGCTGCGTCGCGTCCCCGGCGCCGAGGAGGGCGCGGCCGGCGGCGAGTTCGCGGCGGAACACCGCGAAGTCGATCGTGCCGTACCGGTCCGCGTCCTCGGACAGCCCCTCGTACCGCTCGACCGCCTTCCGCAGGGCGGACAGGTCCGTCTCCGCGGGCGCCTCGACGTGGCCGAAGGTGATGCGGCCGAGGTTGGCGACGTACGGGTGCGAGGAGTCCGCGTTCGTTGTCAGCCGCAGGTGCACGGCGTGCGTGCCGGTGACCGGCTTCGGCAGGGTCAGGCCGGTCGTCCCTCCCGACGACCACGAACTGCCGGTGACCGGCAGGGGAACGGTCGCGTACGGCGTGCCGGGGGCGTCCGCGTCGAAGGAGTCCAGGTAGAGCTGGACGGCGGAACCGGTGCCGCAGCGGGCGGAGTTGTTGACGTAGGTGAAGGTGACGGTGTTCTTGGGCGAGTCGCCGAAGTCGATGGTGCCGTAGTCGAGCCAGGCGCCGTCGTAGGTGCCGCCGAGGCTGGTGGCCGAACCCGCGTCGCTCCAGGTGGCCGGCTCGCTCTTGAGCCCGCCCCCGCTGCTGCCCGTGAACGCCGTGGCGTCGAGGACCACCGGGGCGTCCGCCTGCCGGGTGAAGGTGAGCGAGTGGATGTTGGCCACGTACGGCTGCGCGTCGGTCTGGGTGCTGGAGACGAAGACGGCGAACACGTCCCGGGTGCCGTCGAAGACGTCCGGGTCGAGCCGTACGCTCGTGGTGGCCACGGTGCCCCAGCCCGAACCCGTGTAGTCGAGGGGGATCTCGACCGCCGCCGGGCCGTCCTTCGCGCCCAGGCGCAGTTCGATGCGCGAGTCCGAGGCCGCGCGGGAGCGGGGCTTGTCATAGCCGACGGCGACGGTGTCGGCGCCGTCACCGAGGTCGGTGTCCCGCCACTCGGCCCAGGCACCGTTCGTCACGTTCTCGAAGACGCCGTTCGAGAGCTTCAACGGGAGCGAACCGTCGCCGGTCCCGGTGGCGTCGGCCGCGGTGAGCGTGGCGAGCGTGGTGACCGGGGAGGACGACGGGGCCTCCCCGGGCGAGAACCGGTACCAGTCGAAGTTCGACACCCACTGCTGTCCCGACGGGGCGTGGAACACGAACGTCGCGCTCGACGCGTCCAGCAGGGCGTCCGGGTCGGTGACGGCCGCCTGGACGGTCGTGTAGTACTGCCAGCCGCCGGTCCCCGGCAGGGAGACGGTGGCGACGACCGGGCCGTCGGCGTCCCCGGCGTGGATGTCCACGCTGCTCGGATCCGCTGTCGGTGCCTGTGCGTTGGCGTAGCGCACGGAGACGCTGCGCGGGGCGATCCCGCCGAAGTCGAGGCCGGTGTACTGCTCCCAGGCGCCCTCGGTGACGCCGCCGAGGTCGCCGTCCGAGTGGTAGGCCTCCTTCACCAGGCTCGGGCCCTCCATCCGGTCCGGGTCCTCGGCCTGGAGGACGGCGTAGCCGCCCTCGTCCAGGGTGAGCGCGTCGGTCGCGGACCGCAGCGCGTCGTGGGCCGCCATGAGCGTGCCGGTCGGCGAGGCGGGGTCCGCGAGGACGGTCCGCGCGCGTTCCAGGGCCGCCCGGAAGACGCCGTAGGAGCCGTCGGAGTAGTTGCCCTCGCGCACCAGGGACGCCTCGTCGACGAGGGCGTCCAGGGTCGCCCGGTGCACCGCCGCCGCCGAGACGACCAGCGGGTCGGTCACGGACACGCCGGTGCCGGTCACCGTCGAGGCCGGGATGCCGCGCGGGAAGGCCCGGTCGGCGAAGACGATGCCGAGCCGCGCGTCGGTCCTCGTGGTGCCGGTGAGCTTCAGGGACGCCGTGCGCCGGCCGGTGACCCGGAGATCCGCCTCGACCCCCTCCGGAAGGCCGGTGACACTCGCCGCGCCGGTCCCGGTGAGGCTGGTCCCCTTGCGCGCGGCGAACGACGCCCGGCCGGACAGCCGAAGCCCGATGCTGTCCTCGACGGTGCCGTCGGCGGCGGTGCCGACGGTCTCGGGGCGGGCGGAGACGACGGTCGTGCCCCTGCCGGGGCCGGAGTCGTCACCGTCGTCGCCCGTGTCGCCGCTCAGCGAGTACGCGGGCTCGGTGCGGGAGCCCCAGGACGACGGCTCGGAGCCCATGTCGAACGTCAGGGTGCCGCCGGCGACGATCTGCGCGTAGTCGAGCCATGTGTTGGAGAACCGCTTGCCGTTGAGCGTCGCGCGCTGCACGTAGTAGTCGCCCGGCGATACTCCGTCGGCCTCGACGGTGAACTCGGCGCCGTTCTCGTAGCGGATCGTCGTCGAGTCGAAGAACGGACTGCCGATCTGGAACTGGCTGGACCCCGCGGTCACCGGGAAGAGCCCGACGGCGGCGGCGACGAACATCGTCGACATGGTGCCGGCGTCGTTGTCCATGGTCGGCAGGAAGCCGTCCGGGGCCAGTTCGTAGACCTTGGTCTTCACCGGCGGCCTGAACTCGCCGCCCGAGCTGGGCGCTTCGTTCGTGGAACCGGTCGCGATGTACCGGTTCCAGGTCTCGCCGGTGTAGATGGCGCGCACCCACTTCTGCGTCAGGCTGGGCTCACCGACGTAGTTGAAGAGATAGGGGGCTTGCAGATCGATCTCGTTCGCGTTGGAGTGCAGCATGGTCGAGCCGTCGTCGGCGTCGGAGTCCTCGCCGAACATGTGCCGGATCGCCGCCCGGCCGGCCTTCTCGCCGCCCATGGCCTCGACGAGGCCGGCCATGTCGTAGGCGTCGTACCAGTGGTACTGCCAGAGGGTGCCCTGGTAGAGCTTCGCCTCCTCGAACTTCTCGTAGTCGGCCCTCTGCCAGTCGCCCTCGCCGTCGCGCGGCGTGAGCAGACCGACCTCGGTGCCGTCGGCGGCGGTCCAGGCGCCGGGCTTGACCAGGTTGTCGATCGCCATGCTCGCCTGCTCGCGCAGCTTCTTCGCGTCCGCGTCCTCACCGAGCGCGTCGGCGACGACGGACAGCGCCCACTGGTCGTAGCCGCGCTGCACCGTCGTACCGGGGTCGCCGGCGATGTACCCCTGCCGCAGCTGGGTTCCGGTGTAGTAGCCGGTGTACGACTTCAGCGCCGGGTACGCCTCGTCGAGGCGGTCGAAGTCCTTGAACCCCTTCGACAGCGCGTCGGCGATCACCACCGCCGAACGCTCCCAGCGCACGGTCGGCACCGAGTGGGTGAGGCTGCCCGGGCCCTTGCCCGAGGCGTGCGCGTCGGCGAACAGGACGACCGCGGACTGCACCATGTCCCGGTAGGTCGCCGGGTCGATGTACGCCTCGACGGAGTACTTGCGGAAGTCGTCCCAGGTGGACCAGCCGTCGTAGTACGTGAAGCCGTTCGCCCGGTGCACCGCCCCGTCCACGCCGCGGTAGGTGCCGCTGGTGCTGGTGGCGTTCACCGGGAGGGCGTACATGCGGTAGAGGTGCGTGTAGAACAGCTTGGTCAGCGTCGAGTCCGGGTCGGCCTTCTTCGAGGCCTTCACCGCGACGGCGCCGAGCGTGCGGTTCCAGTCCGCCTTCGTCCGCGCGCGCACCTCCTCGAAGCCGCGGCCCGCGACCTCGTGGTGCTGGTCGGTCGCGGCCTGTTCGGCGCTGATCGGCGACAGTGTGATGCGCAGTTCGACGTCGTCGCCGTCGGCCGGGTCGAACCCGAGGACGGCACCGGTGTCCCTGCCGTCCCGCGCGGTCGCGTCGTCCAGCGCGCCGTCGTCGCCCCAGGTGCGCAGCGAGGTCACGGGGACGTTCGTGGTGGCGTAGTAGTACAGGCGGTACGAGGCGCCGTTGAAGGACCCGGCGACGAGTCCGCTGATCGCGGTGGTGCCGTCCTTCAGCTTCGTCGCTTCCAGGGTCGAACGGGTGCGGCTGGTGAAGTTGTTGGCGAGGTCGAGGACGAGCTGGGGCCGCGCTCCGTCGGGGAAGCCGTACCGTTCGAGGGCCGTACGGGTCGTCGCGGCCATCTCGGCGTCGATGGTCCCGGCGGGGGAGCCGAGCCCCACCCGGTAGGAACCGGGCGTCGCGGACTCGTCCTCGTGGCTGTAGGGGTGCGCGTAGCTGCTCGTGGCCGGGCGGCTGTCGTACTGCGCCGAGGTCGGGACGACCAGCAGGTCGCCGCCGCCGCCCGAACCGCCCACGCCGTCCAGGTTCGTGGCGGTGAACCCGGCGATGTGGTCCTCGTCGTAGTCGTACCCCGAGTGACTGCGTCCCGGGGTCGTCATCGGGTTGACCTTGGCCAGGCCGTGCGGGGCCTGGGCGCCGGGGAGGTCGTTGCCGTCGTCGCCGGCGGTGGACACGAACGGGTCGACGAGCTTCGTGTAGTCGGTCCCGCCGGATGTCTCAGCGGCAGCGGAGGACGGCTTCGCGAGGGGCACGGCCACGGCGGTGCCGCCGCCCGTCAGCGCGGCGAGGCCGAGCGTCCCGGCGAGCACGGCGGCGACCGTGGACCGCAGGGGCCGTGACCGGGCCGACCGTCTCGACGGCCTCTTGGATCTGTCGGGCATGACGAGCACGGACCCCTCCCTGGTGGACAACGTTGTCAAGCGGCACTCGAAGCAAGCGCTCCGAGGTGAACGCCTCCGCCATCACATAGGGAGAAGTCATACAACGGGGAAACGGAGTTCGTACAGTGCCCGCGCGTCCGCGCCGCACGCGCGCGTGCGGTCCGGCGCGGACGGCGCGTTGTGCGGGGCGCGAGCTCCCGGTGGCTGTGATCCGTGTGGCACTCCGCGCGCCCTGCCGGGGCGCGACCCCCCGGGAAATGATGTGCGGACCGCGTGCGAGCCAGGCGAATCCGCGTATCCGCTCCATGAGCGGACGGGTGTGCGGGGGAAAGGACTCACCTTGTTGCTGCTCATCTCTCCGGACGGTGTCGACGAGGCCCTCGATTGCGCGAAGGCGGCCGAGCACCTGGACATCGTCGACGTCAAGAAGCCCGACGAGGGCTCGCTCGGCGCCAACTACCCGTGGGTCATCCGGGAGATCCGCGCAGCGGTTCCGGCGGACAAACCGGTCTCCGCCACCGTGGGGGACGTGCCGTACAAGCCCGGCACGGTGGCCCAGGCGGCACTCGGCGCCGCCGTGTCCGGGGCCACCTACATCAAGGTCGGTCTCTACGGATGCGGCACGCCCGAGCAGGCCGTCGAGGTCATGCGCGGGGTCGTCCGTGCGGTGAAGGACCACCGGCCGGACGCCTTCGTCGTCGCCTCGGGATACGCCGACGCCCACCGCATCGGCTGTGTCAACCCGCTCGCGCTGCCCGACATCGCGCGCCGTTCGGGTTCCGACGCCGCCATGCTCGACACCGCGATCAAGGACGGGACGCGGCTGTTCGACCACGTTCCGCCCGACGTGTGCGCCGAGTTCGTACGGCGTGCCCACGACGCCGGCCTGCTCGCCGCGCTGGCGGGCAGCGTCGGGAGCGGCGACCTGGGCGAACTGGCCCGCATCCAGGCGGACATCGTCGGGGTGCGCGGAGCGGTCTGCGAGGGAGGGGACCGCAATGCGGGCCGGATCCAGCCGCACCTGGTGGCAGCCTTCCGGGCGGAGATGGACCGGCACGTCCGCGAGCGCGCGGCCGCCGCGGTACAGAGCTGATCATGACCTCGGCAACCAGGTGTCCATCCCTCACCCCTGGAGACCGGAGCGGGTACTTCACCGTCGTCGACCCGTCGACCGGCGAAGCGTTCGACGAAGCTCCCGACGGGCGACCGGAGGAACTGGACGCGGTAGTCGACCGGGCCCATGCGGCCTGGCACGACTGGCGGGCAGACCCGGTCGCCCGCAAAGCGGCGTTGCTCGCGGCGGCGGACGCCGTCGACGCGGCCGCCGCCGCTCTCGCCCCGCTCCTCACCCGTGAACAGGGCAAACCGCTGACCGAGTCGCACGCGGAGGTGGCCCGCGCGGCCGCCCGGCTGCGCTACTTCGCCGAACTGGACACCGGGACGCAACCGATCGCGGACGGTCGCCCCGTGCACAGCCGGCTGCGGTGGCGGCCGATCGGGCCCGTCGCCGCGATCGTCCCGTGGAACTTCCCCCTGCAGCTGGCGTCGGCGAAGTTCGCACCGGCGCTCGCGGCGGGCAACACGATCGTGCTCAAACCCTCACCGTTCACCCCCCTCGCCACACGGATGCTCGGGTCCGTCCTCGCCGGTGCCCTGCCCGAGGGCGTGCTGACGATCGTCACCGGAAGGGAACCCCTCGGCGCCCGTCTCGCGTCGCACCCGGGGATCCGCCACGTGAGCTTCACCGGGTCGGCGGCCACGGGACGGGCGGTCGCCGCGGGCGCGGCGGCCACACTCGCCCGCGTCACCCTGGAACTGGGAGGCAATGACGCCGCTCTCCTGCTCGACGACGTCGACGTGGAGGAGATCGCGGACCGGCTGTTCTGGGCGGCGTTCCGCAACTGCGGCCAGGTCTGCATGGCGGTCAAACGCGTTTACGCCCCCGCCCGGCTCTACGCCCGGGTGGTGGAGGCCCTCGCCCACCGGGCGAACACGACCGCCGTCGGATCCGGACTCGACCCGGCCTCCCGCATCGGACCGGTCAACAACGCCCCGCAACTCGCTCGCGTCGAGCACCACACGGCCCGCGCCCTGGCCGACGGCGGCCGGGCCGTGGCCGGCGGACACCGCCTGGACCGGCCGGGGTACTTCTTCGCCCCGACGATCCTGGCCGACGTACCGGCCGACAGCCCGGTGGTGACCGAGGAGCAGTTCGGCCCGGTCCTGCCGGTCCTGCCGTACGACAGCCTCGACGACGCCGTCCGGGCGGCCAACGACACCGGCTTCGGCCTGGGCGGCTCGGTGTGGGGCACCGACCTCGACCGGGCCGCGGCCGTCGCCGACCGCCTGGAGTGCGGAACGGCCTGGATCAACCACCACGGCGAACTCTCCCTCGCGCAGCCCTTCGCGGGTGCCAAGGACAGCGGTGTCGGCGTCGCGGGCGGACCGTGGGGGCTCTACGGAAACCTCAGACCGTTCGTCGTGCACCGCCCTCAGGAGGCGTGAAGTGAGGTTCGGCGCTGCCGTACTGCGTGCGTACGAGGATCCGTTCACCGTCGAGGAAGTGGTGCTGGCGGACGGGCCGGCCGAAGGGGAGGTCCTGGTCCGGATCGCGGGCTGCGGGATGTGCCGGACCGACCTGGCGGTGCGGCGCTCGGCCGACCGCTCACCCCTGCCGGCGGTCCTCGGCCACGAGGGGGCCGGCGTCGTGGTGGAGACGGGAGGCACGGGCACCGGCCTGAGCCCCGGCGACCATGTGGTGCTGAGCTTCGACTCCTGCGGGCACTGCCGCAACTGTTTGGGCGCGGCGCCCGCCTACTGTGACTCCTTCGCCTCGCTGAACCTGTTCGGCGGGCGCGAGGACGGTGCCGCACGCTTCACCGACCCGACCGGGACGCCCCTGGCCCCCCGCTGGTTCGGCCAGTCCTCGTTCGCCGAGTACGCGCTCGTCCCGGCCCGCAACGCCGTCCGGGTCGATCCCGCGCTGCCCCTGGAACTGCTCGGACCGCTCGGTTGCGGCTTCCTCACCGGCGCCGGTGCGGTCCTCAACTCCTTCGGTGCGGGCCCCGGCGACACCCTCGTCGTCCTCGGCGCGGGCGCGGTGGGCCTGGCCGCGGTGATGGCGGCTCACGCCGCCGGCGCGGTGAGCGTGGCGGTGGACCGGCATCCCGGGCGGCTGGCCCTCGCCGAGCGGTTCCACGCCCTTCCGCTCCGGGCCACTCCGACCGGCCTGTCCGACCGTGTTCTGGGGCTGACCGGCGGGGGAGCGATGTACGCGCTGGACACCACGGG
The DNA here is from genome assembly GCF_003950055.1 of Streptomyces sp. KPB2. Taxonomy (NCBI): domain Bacteria; kingdom Bacillati; phylum Actinomycetota; class Actinomycetes; order Kitasatosporales; family Streptomycetaceae; genus Streptomyces; species Streptomyces sp. KPB2. Next base: position 1,407,952 of record NZ_CP034353.1, on the reverse strand, counting down.
GGCCGCCGGGCTGATCAACGAGGCGCTCCGGTCGCTGCGTCCGACCGGCCGGCTCGGCCTCGTGGCACGGCTCCACGACACCCTGCCGCTCGAGGTGGGGACCCTGGACCGGGGGCGCACGATCTCCCACATCTGCGAAGGTGACGCCGTCCCCGGAGTGCTGATCCCCCGCCTCACCGCGCTCTGGCAGGCCGGGCGATTCCCCTTCGACGAGCTGATCCGCACCTATCCGCTCGCCGACATCAACGAGGCCGAACACGACTGCGAGACGGGCCGCGTCGTCAAACCCGTCCTGATCCCGGACGGCCGACGGCACTGAACCCGCCGTGCACCGCCGCCCACCCCGGCCGGCGCCTGAGACGGACGCCCGACCCACACGACCCCACCAGGGAGAAGGCATGGCCGACACGGCATCGCTCAGCACCACTACGGACGGCGTGGAGGGAGGAGTGGGGCTGACCGCCCTCCTGGTCGCCGCGGCCCGGGCGATCGAGACCCACCGTCCCGACAGCCTGGCCCAGGACGGCTACGCGGAGCACTTCGTGCTGGGCGCCGAGGCGTCCGCGCACTGGCCGGTCCGCCTGGAGCAGGCCCCGGGAGGGGACACGAGCCCGCTCTGGGGACGCTTCGCCCGCTACTTCGGCCTGCGCACCCGGGTGCTCGACGACTTCCTGCTCCGGTCGGTCCGGTCCGCCGGCATCCGACAGGCGGTGCTGCTGGGAGCCGGGCTGGACACGCGGGCCTTCCGGCTCGACCGGCCCTCCGGCTGCGTGATCTACGAGATCGACAGGGACGGAGTCCTCGCGTTCAAGCACAAGGTCCTCGACGCTCTGTCGGCCGAACCCCGGGCGGCGCGCGTGCCGGTCGGGATCGACCTGCGCGCCGACTGGGCCGGCGCGCTGACGGCCGCCGGCTTCGACCCCACGATCCCCACCGTGTGGCTGGTCGAAGGTCTGCTGTTCTACCTGCCCCGCGCCGCCGAGACCGCGCTCATCGACACGGTCGACCGGCTGAGTGCGCCCGGCAGCACCCTCGCGTACGAGGTCAAGCTCGAGAAGGATCTGATGGCGTACCGCGACAGTCCGCTGTACACGTCCACGCGCCGACAACTCGGCATCGACCTGCTCGACCTGTTCAGCCGGGAGCCGCGGCCCGACTCCGCGGCCCGTCTGACCGGCAGGGGCTGGACCGTGTCGGTCCACACCCCCTTCGACTTCACCCGCCTGCACGGACGCGGCCCGCTGCCCGAGGAGAACGACGCCCTGGGCGGCAACCGCTGGGTGTTCGCGGACAGAGCGCGGGCGGCGTGAGTGGCCCGGCACGTTTCATGCGTGAATTCACCGTTTCCCCCCGTTCGTGTGTGAAGAGTCGCTGTTTCCCGTGGGAGCGGTCGCGACGACTGGATAGTGGGGTCGGCCGCCGGGGCAGCTCCCCGGCGCATTCCGACGGCAAGGCCCCACCAAGAAAGGCAGGGTGCACCATGGTGCCCACCACCGAGGCGACCGACCGCATCGAGCTGGTCTTCTCCCTCTTCGACGCCGATGGCAACGGCTACCTGGAACGCGCCGACTTCGACCTGATGGGCAACCGCGTGGTGGCCGCGGTACCGACCGCGCAAGAGGCCGTCAAGGAAAGGATGGCCGGTGCCTTCCGCCGCTACGGTGAGACGCTCCTGACCGAGCTGGACGCCAACGGCGACGGCCGGGTCAGCCCCGAGGAGTTCACCTCCGTCGTCCTCAACCCGCAGCGGTTCGACGCGGCCGTGGACGAGTTCGCCGAAGCCCTCGCGGCGATGGGCGACCCGGACGGCGACGGCTTCGTCGCCCGCCCCGAGTTCGTCGCGCTGATGATCGCGATCGGCTTCGCACGGCCCAACATCGAGGCCCTCTTCGAGGCCTTCGGCCCGGACGGGCAGGACCGTGTGCGGGTGTCCACCTGGGCCGATGCCATCAGGGACTACTACCGCCCCGAGAAGTCCGGCATCGCCGGCGACCACCTGGTCCCACGGACCTGACGAGCCGGGCGGGACGGGTTCCGCCGGCTGCCTGATCGGGCGTTCGGCCCGATGGGGATGTGGCGTCGGTCGGTGGCGCGGATCTACGCTGCCTGCGGCAGCGGCCGAGGCCGACAGCCCGACCCGCCCGTCAACGAATCCGAACACCGAGGTCAGGCATGCAGTTCACGACTCGCCCCACCCTGAGCGGCACTTTCGGCATGGTGTCCTCCACCCACTGGCTGGCCTCGCAGTCGGCCATGGCGGTGCTGGAGGACGGAGGCAACGCCTACGACGCCGCCGTGGCCGGAGCCTTCGTGCTGCACGTCGTCGAGCCGCACCTCAACGGGCCCGCCGGAGAGGTGCCGATCCTGCTCGCCCCGGCGGACGGCGAGGTGCGGGTGCTGTGCGGGCAGGGCGTGGCGCCCGCCGGAGCGACAGTCGCGCACTACAAGGGGCTCGGACTCGACCTCGTCCCCGGCACCGGACCGCTCGCCGCCGCCGTGCCCGGTGCCTTCGACGCCTGGCTGCTCCTGCTGCGCGACCACGGCACCAAGTCACTGGCCGACGTGCTCAAGTACGCCATCGGTTACGCCGAGCACGGGCACGCGCCCGTGGAACGGGTCGGGGAGACGGTGGAGACCGTCCGGGAGCTGTTCGAGACGGAGTGGACCTCCTCCGCCGAGATCTACCTGCCGGACGGTCACCCGCCCCGCCCCGGCGAGTTGCTGCGCAACCCCGCCCTCGCCGCCACCTGGCAGCGGCTGCTCGCCGAGACGGCGGGAGCCGGGGACCGGGAGGCGGAGATCGACGCGGCCCGCGAGGTCTGGCGCTCCGGATTCATAGCCGAGGCGCTCGTACGGCAGGCCGGGCGGCCCACCCTGGACACCAGCGGCGAACGCCACACCGGCACCCTGACCGCGGCCGACCTGGCCGGCTGGTCGGCCCACTACGAAGCCCCGGCGACCTACGACTGGAACGGCTGGACCCTGTGCAAGGCCGGCCCGTGGAGCCAGGGACCCGTCCTGCTCCAGCAGTTGGCGCTGCTCCCGCCCGAACTCCCCGCCCAAGGCTCCGCCGACTACGTCCACCTGCTGGTCGAGGGCTGCAAGCTCGCCATGGCCGACCGGGAGGCCTGGTACGGCGACGCGGACGGCGCGGACCGGGTGCCGCTGGACGACCTGCTGTCGCCGGAGTACAACGCGCAGCGGCGCCGACTCGTGGGCGACAAGGCGTCCTTCGAACTGCGGCCCGGCGCACCCGGCGGGCGCACCCCGCGGCTCAGCGCGCACGCCCTCGTCGCCGCCGTGGAGGGGGAGGGCCTCGACGCCCTGGGGGTGGGCGAGCCGACGGTCGCCAAGAGCCCGACGTCCCTGGTGCCGGGGGAGCCGGACGTGGCGGCCGACGGGGGCACCCGCGGCGACACCTGCCACCTCGACATCGTGGACCGCTGGGGCAACATGGTCTCGGCCACGCCCAGCGGCGGCTGGCTCCAGTCCAACCCCGTCGTGCCCGAGCTCGGTTTCCCGCTCGGCACCCGGCTCCAGATGACCTGGCTGGAGGAGGGCCTGCCCAACTCGCTCACGCCGGGCCGCCGCCCCCGCACCACGCTCACACCGTCCGTCGCCCTGCGCGACGGGGTGCCGGTCATGGCCTTCGGCACCCCCGGCGGCGACCAGCAGGACCAGTGGCAGACGCACTTCTTCCTCGCCGTCGCGCTGCGCCCCCGGGTGCGCGGCGGACTCGACCTCCAGGGCGCGATCGACGCCCCGAACTGGCACAACGACGGCTTCCCCGGCTCCTTCTTCCCGCGCGGCATGCGGGCGGGCTCCGTCACCGTGGAGTCCCGGATGCCGGCGCGGGTGGTCGAGGAGCTGCGGCGGCGCGGGCACGACGTGACGGTGGGGGAGGCGTGGTCGGAGGGCCGGCTGTGCGCCGTCGCACGGGACCCGGAGACGGGCGTGCTGTCGGCGGCGGCGAACCCGCGCGGCATGCAGGGGTACGCGGTGGGCCGCTGACCGGCACACGCGCCTGCTGACCGGAACACGCGCCCGGGTGACCGGCACGCGTGCCCCTGCACCCGATGTTCGTGCCGATTCCACCCGGAGTACACCACCCGGGTGGGGACTGTCAGTGGCGCGTGCTCTCATGGAGTCATGATCGAGAACAACGAAACCATCGACGAGTTTCTCGCCCGGCACACCGACGAGGTCGAGGCGGCCGTGCGCAAGGCGGCCGCCCAGGAGATCATGCCGCGCTGGCGCCGGCTCGCGGCGGACGAGGTCGACCAGAAGACCGGCCCGCACGACCTGGTCACGGACGCCGACCGCCGGGCCGAGGTCTGCCTGACGGAGGTCCTGGCCGGCCTGCTGCCGGGCTCGGTGGTGGTCGGCGAGGAGGCCGTGCACGCGAACCCCGCGTCGTACGAGGCGATACGCGGCGAAGCCCCGGTGTGGATCATCGACCCGGTCGACGGGACCCGGCAGTTCGTGCGCGGCGAGGAGGGCTTCTGCACGCTGGTGGCGCTCGCCCGGCACGGCGTCGTGCACGCCTCCTGGACCTACGCCCCCGTCGACGACCGGCTCGCGACGGCCGTCCGCGGACGGGGCGCCTTCCTGGACGGTGAGCGGCTGTACGCGGGACCGCCCGAGCCCGGCCGCGAGCTGCGGGTCGCCACCTCCCACCCGGACTACACGACGGACGAGCAGAAGCGCGCCCTGCTCGCCCTGCGCACCCCGGGCGTGGCCCCCCGCCCCTGCGGTTCGGCGGGCCTGGAGTACCTGGCGGTCGCCCGGGGTGAGGCCGATGCCACCGCCTTCTCCTGGGAGGCGGCGTGGGACCACGCGGCCGGTCTCCTCCTGGTCGAGGAGGCGGGCGGCGCCCACCTGACCCGCACGGGCGAACCCTTCCGCATCACCGGGGGCAACGACCTGCCGTTCACGGCCGCCCGCGACGCGGCCACGGCACGCCGGGTGGCGGCGCTGCTGTCGGGCGAGGCGTGATGCCCGACGGCCGCCGCGGGCGGGGCACCGCGACCGCGCGCCGCCGGACCCCGGGCATATCCTGATCCCCAGTGGCCATCGGCTGACGAAGGGGTCCGAAGGTGCCGTCGATGCTCGATGCGGTCGTAGTGGGTGCGGGGCCGAACGGACTGACGGCTGCCGTGGAGCTCGCCCGGCGCGGCTTCTCGGTCGCCGTGTTCGAGGCCCGGGGCACCGTCGGCGGCGGAGCGCGCACCGAGGAGCTGACCCTGCCCGGCTTCCGGCACGACCCGTGCTCGGCCGCGCACCCGCTCGGCATCAATTCCCCCGCCTTCCGCGGCCTCCCCCTGGAGCGGTACGGCCTCGAGTGGCTGCACCCCGCGCTGCCCATGGCGCACCCCTTCCCCGACGGCTCGGCCGCCGTCCTGTCCCGGTCGGTGGGCGAGACCGCCGCCTCCTTCGGAGCGCGCGACGCGGGCACCTACCGCAGGCTCGTCGAGCGCTTCCTGCCCCGGTGGGACACGCTCGCCCGGGACTTCATGTCCCTGCCGCTGACCGCGCTGCCCCGCGACCCCGTGACCCTCGCCAGGTTCGGACTGGCCGGCCTGCCCCCGTCGACCTGGCTGATGCGCCGCTTCCGCGACGAGAAGGCCAAGACCCTGTTCGCCGGGCTCGTCGCGCATGTCATGGCCCCGCTCGGCGGCTTCGCCACCGGCGCCATAGGCCTGGTCTTCGCCCTCGCCGCGCACGCCCGGGGCTGGCCCGTGGCCCGTGGCGGCTCCCAGTCGATCTCCGACGCCCTCGCCGGGTACCTCCGCGACCTCGGCGGCACCGTCCACACCGACTACGAGGTCAAGCGCCTCGACGACCTGCCGCCCGCGCGGGCGTACGTCTTCGACACCTCGCCCACGGCCCTGGCCCGTATCGCGGGTCTCGGCCACCACTACGCGAACTACCGGTACGGCCCCGGCGTCTTCAAGATCGACTACGCGCTGGACGGCCCCGTCCCGTGGACGGCCGAGGAGCCCCGCGGCGCGGGCACCGTCCAGATCGGCGCCGACAGCGCGGAGATCGGCGCCGCCCTGGACGCGGCCTCCGGAACCGACCGCGCGCCCGAGCGGCCGTTCCTCATCACCGTGCAGCCCAGCGTCGCCGACCCCACCCGCGCCCCGGCCGGCCGGCACGTCTTCTGGGCGTACGGCCACGTCCCCAACGGCTGGACCGGCGACCTCACCGACGCGATCGAACGCCAACTGGAGCGCTTCGCCCCCGGCTTCCGCGACCGCGTCCTCGCCCGCGCCACCGCCGGCCCGCCCGAGATCGCCGCCCGCAACGCCAACTACGTCGGCGGCGACATCGCCTCCGGCGCGGTCAACGGCCTGCAACTCCTCCTTCGCCCCAAGCTCTCCCTCTTCCCGTACGCGACTCCGCACCCGGCCGTCTTCATCTGCTCGTCGGCCACGCCTCCCGGCCCCGGCGTGCACGGCATGTCGGGCCACAACGCGGCGAAGGCCGTCTGGCGCAGACTCCGCCAGACCTGACCCCGGACACCCCCGGCCGAGCGAGGACCCCTATGCCCACCATCACCCTCGTCCAGGGCGACATCACCCGCGAGCACGCCGACGCGATCGTCAACGCCGCCAACTCCTCGCTCCTCGGCGGGGGCGGCGTCGACGGCGCCATCCACCGGCGCGGCGGCCCCGCGATCCTCGCCGAGTGCCGCAGGCTCCGCGCGGGCCACCTCGGCAAGGGCCTGCCCACCGGACGCGCGGTCGCCACCACCGCGGGCGACCTGGACGCGCGCTGGGTGATCCACACCGTCGGCCCCGTGCACAGCGCCGCCGAGGACCGCTCGGACCTCCTCGCCTCCTGCTACCGCGAATCCCTGCGCGTCGCGGACGAGTTGGGCGCCCGCACGGTGGCCTTCCCCGCCATCTCCACCGGCGTCTACCGCTGGCCGCTGGACGACGCGGCCCGCATCGCCGTCGAGACGGTCGGGACCGCCGAGACGTCGGTCACGGAGGTCCGCTTCGTCCTCTTCGACGACCGCGCCTACCAGGCCTTCGCGGCGCGGGTGGGCTGACCGCCGCGCGCACGTCTTCGGTCGCCGGCCGGCCAACGCGCCACCGCGCGCCGTCACTGAGTCCGCGAGCCGTCGCCGCGGCATGCTCTCCCACCTGGCTTGACGCTTTATTGCGACTGATGTGCAATAGCCACGCAACGACAACAAGCGTGGGGGAGACATGACAGCCCGTCGGACCCGTTGGACCCGTCGGACCGATCGGAGCCTTCCGATACGAAGCGCCGCCGCCGCGGTGGTGTTCGCCGCCGGCGCGGCCGCCTGCTCCGCACCCTCGGACGGAGGGAAGGACGACGGCGCCGGGGCCGCCGAGTCCGTCGTGATCGCAGTGGCCTCGGAACCGGACACCCTCAGCCCGCTGCTGGGTTACGGCAAGGACGGCAACTCCAAGATCTTCGACGGGCTGCTCGCCCGCGACACCGACCTGAAACTGAAGCCCGCGCTCGCCACCGCGCTGCCGAAGATCACCGACGGCGGCCGGACGTACACGTACACCCTGCGCGACGGAGTGAAGTTCAGCGACGGCGAACCACTGACCGCCGAGGACGTGGTCTACACGTACCGCACCGTCCTCGACGAGAAGACCAACAACACCGCCCGCAGCGAACTCGACGCGATCGAGGCCGTCCGCGCGAGCGGGGACGACACCGTCGTCTTCACGCTCAAGTACCCGTACGCGCCCTTCGCCGCCCGCACCGTCCTGCCCATCGTCCCCGAGCACGTCGCGGGCGGACAGGACCCCAACACCGGCGACTTCAACACCGAACCGGTCGGCACCGGACCGTACGTGCTCACCGACTGGAGCAAGGGCGAGAAGCTCTCCTTCAAGGCCAACCCGCACTACTGGGGCGGCCGGCCCGCGGTGAAGTCGTTCACCATGGCCATCGTCCCCGACGACAACGTGCGCGCCACCCGGCTGCGCTCCGGCGACCTCGACGGCGCCGTCCTGCCGCCCAACCTCGCCGCCACCTTCGACAAGGACGACGGCCGGCGCACCTACCGGGCCAGGTCCTACGACTTCCGGGCCGTCACCCTGCCCACCTCGGGCAGGGTCACCGGCGACCGCGCGATCCGCCGGGCCCTGGACGCCGCCGTGGACCGGCAGGCCATGGTCGACAAGATCCTCAGCGGCGCGGGCCGGCCGGCGTACGGACCGCTGCCCGTCGACGACCCCTGGTACGAGCGCGGCATCGAGCGCCCGCACGACCTCGAGAAGGCGCGGCGCATCCTGGACGAGGCCGGCTGGAAGCCCGGCTCCGGCGGCGTCCGCGCCAAGGACGGACAGCGCGCCTCGTTCACCCTCTACTACCCCTCCGGCGACAAAGTCCGCCAGGACCACGCGCTCGCCTACGCCTCCGACGCCAAGAAGGCCGGCATCGAGGTGAAGGTCGAGGGCGCCACCTGGGAGGTCATCGAACCGCGGATGAAGACCGACGCGGTCCTCGCGGGCCTCGGCAGCGTCGGCGACCCCGACTTCGGCCTCTACACCCTGCTGCACTCCACCCTCGCCGGCGACGGCTTCAACAACATGGCCCACTACGACAACCCGGCCGTCGACGAGGCGCTCGACACCGGGCGCCGCAGCCGGGATCCGGAGAAGCGGGCGGCCGCCTACGACCGGATCCAGCAGGCCCTCGTCGACGACCCCGGCTACACCTTCCTCACCCACATCGACCACCTCTACGTCCTCGCCGACCGCTGGGACGGGCTGACCACCCAACTGGAGCCGCACGAGCACGGCTTCGCCAGTGGGCCCTGGTGGAACATCGAGGACTGGCAGCCCAAGAAGTGACCGGAACCCTCCGGCGGCTGCCCTGGGGCGCGATGGCACGCCTCGTGGGGCGGCGGGCGCTGTTCGCCGTGCCCGTCATCCTCGTCGTCACCTTCGGCGTGTTCGCGATCGCCGCCGCCTCACCCTTCGACCCCGTCAAGGCGTACGCCGGCACCGCCGCGCTCGGCGCCGACCAGGAGACCCTGGACCGGCTGCGCGAGAACCTCGGTGTGGACCAGTCCTTCGTCGTCCGCTGGTGGCACTGGCTGACCGACGCCCTCACCGGCGACCTCGGCCACTCCAGCGTGCTGCGGCAGCCCGTGACCCAGGTCATCGGCGAACGCCTCGTCTGGTCCGCACTGTTGTGCGCCGTCGCCTTCGCCGTCGCGGTCACCCTCGGCACGCTCCTCGGCGTGCTGGCCGCCCGGCGGCCCGGCTCGGTGCTCGACCGTGCGGTCACCTCCCTCGCGTACACCCTGGAGGCGGCCCCGGTCTTCTGGATCGCGCTGCTCGCCGTGTGGTTGTTCGCCCTCCAGTGGGACGCGCTGCCCGCCGGCGGTCTCACCGACACGGCCAGCGAACAGGTCACCGCGGGGCAGGTCGCGGGCCACCTCGTGCTGCCCGCCGGAGTCCTCGCCGTCTCCCAACTGCCCTGGTTCACCCTCTACGTGCGCCAGGGCGTCGCCGACGCGCTCGCCGAGGACCCGGTGCGCGGCGCGCGGGCCCGCGGTCTGCGGGAGAGCACGGTACTCCTCGGGCACGCCCTGCGCTCCGGACTGCTGCCCGTGCTCACCCTGATCGGCTCTCGCGTGCCCGAACTCATCACCGGCGCCCTGCTGGTGGAGAGCGTCTTCAGCTGGCCGGGCATCGCCGCCGCCACCGTCGAGGCGGCCACCGCCGTCGACTTCCCGCTGCTCGCCGCCCTGACCACGCTCGCCACCGCCGCCGTACTGGCCGGCAACCTGCTGGCCGACCTGCTCTACGGACTCTTCGACCCGAGGGTGAAGCTCAGTGAGATGTGATGTCCATGGCTGACGTCGCCGCCGAGAAGACCGGCACCGGGTGGCGCTCCCGGAGCGGCGACCGCCGCTCCACCCGCACCCTGCGCCTGCGCACCTCCGCCGCGCTGCTGACCGTCACCGTGCTCGCCGTGCTGCTCGTGCCGCCGCTGGTGCAGCTCGACCAGCAGGCCGTCGACCTGGCCGCCAAGCTCCGGGCCCCGAGCCCGGCGCACCCGTTCGGCACCGACGACGTCGGCCGCGACCTGCTGCTGCGCTGCGTCTACGGCCTGCGCGTCTCCCTGCTCGTCGGCGTGGCGGCCGCGCTGACGGCGACGGTCGTGGGCACCGCCGTGGGCGCCACCGCCGGTGCGCTCGGCGGCTGGGTCGACCGGGGCGTCATGCGGGTCGTCGACGCCCTGTCCTCCGTGCCGCACCTGCTGATGGGCATCTTCATCGTCGCGATGTTCCGGCCGGGCGTCTGGCCCGTCGTGGCCTCCGTCGCGCTCACCCACTGGCTGTCCACCGCGCGTATCGTCCGCGCCGAGGTGCTGTCCCTGCGCGCCCGTCCCCACATCGACGCGGCCGTCTCCGGCGGCGCCTCCCGGTGGCGGGTGACGGTACGGCACCTGCTGCCCGGCGTGCTGCCGCAGGCCGCGCTGGCCGCCGTGCTCATGGTGCCGCACGCCATGTGGCACGAGTCGGCGCTGTCCTTCCTCGGCCTCGGCCTGCCCACCCACACCGCGAGCCTCGGCAACCTCGTCCAGGAGGCGCGGGGTTCGCTGCTGGCCGGGCAGTGGTGGCCCACCCTCTTCCCCGGCCTGTTCATCATCGTGCCGACCCTCGCCGTCGCCGGACTCGCGGGCGCCTGGCGGGAGCGGATCAACCCCCGCAGCCGATCGGAGCTGATGCTGTGACCGGGCGAGCCCCCGTGCCGTCGGTGCCCCCCGCACCGTCGGTGCCCCCCGTACCGTCGGTGCCACCCGTGCTGTCGGTGCGCGGTCTGTCGGTGCGCTTCCGCATGCCGGGCGGGCGCCGCGTCGCCGCCGTGACCGACGCGCGCTTCGACGTGGCGGCCGGCCAGTGCCTGGCCCTGATCGGCGAGAGCGGCTGCGGCAAGTCCGTCCTCGCCTCCGCCCTGCTCGGGCTGCTGCCCGGCAACGCGCAGACCGCGGGCCGCGCCCTCCTCGGCGACCTCGACCTGCTCGCCGCCGACGAACGGACCTTCGCCCGCACCGTACGGGGCCGGCTGATCGGCCTCGTCCCGCAGAGCCCGGCCGCCCACCTCACCCCGGTCCGCACCATCCGCTCGCAACTGGCGGAGACGGTCGCCGAACTCACCGGGGTCCGCGGCCGCACCGCGCTGCGCGAGGCCGCCGAGGCCGCCGCCGAACGCGCCGCGTTCCCGGTGGACCACCTCGACCGCCATCCGCACGAACTCTCCGGCGGCCTCGCCCAGCGTGCCGCCACCGCCCTCGCCCTCGTCGGCGACGCCCCGCTGCTGCTCGCCGACGAGCCGACCACCGGGCTCGACCGGGACCTGGTGGACCACACGGTCGACGAACTGAGACGACATGTCGACAAGGGTGGTGGCCGTGCCCTGCTGATGATCACCCACGACCTGGCCGCCGCCGAGCGCATCGCCGACCGCGTCGCCGTCATGTACGCCGGCCGTATCGTCGAACTCGCCGACGCCTCCGCCTTCTTCGGCACCCCCGGCCCACGCCACCCCTACAGCCGCGGCCTGCTCGACGCGCTGCCCGACCGCGCCTTCGCCCCCATCCCCGGCCTGCCGCCCGAACTCGGCGCCCTCCCCGACGGCTGCGCCTTCGCCGCCCGCTGCGACCGGGCGAGCGACGCCTGCGCCACCCTGCCCCTACTGCGCGGCGAGGTCGCCTGCCACCACCCGCACGCCGCACTCACGGAGGCCGCCGACCGTGCTTGAACTGCGCACCGTCACCGCCGGATACGACAGGAAGGCGCCCGTGTTCCGGGACGTGTCCCTGTCCGTGGCACCGGGGGAGGCCGTCGGGCTGCTCGGCCCCAGCGGCTGCGGCAAGTCCACCCTCGCCCGCGTCGCGGCGCTGCTGCACCGCCCCGACGCCGGCGCGCTGCTCCTCGACGGCACCCCGGTACGGCGCTGGCGGCATGGCGCCCCGCGTGCCCTGCGCACCGCCTTCGGCGTCGTCTTCCAGCAGGCCCGCCTCTCCGCGGACCCCCGGCTGACACTCGCCGACCTCGTCGCCGAGCCGCTGCGTGCCACCGGCCGGCGGGCACAGGCCGCCGACCGGGTCGCCGAACTGGCCGCCACCGTGGGGCTGACCACCGACCTGCTCGGCAGGCGCCCGCACGAGGTCAGCGACGGCCAGTTGCAGCGCGCGTGCCTTGCCCGGGCGCTGGTGCTGCGCCCGCGCTGGCTGGTGTGCGACGAGATGACCGCGATGCTGGACGCCTCGACCACGGCCGCCCTGGTCCGGGTGGTGGAGGACTACCGGGCCGGCACGGGAGCGGGGCTGCTGGCCGTCGGCCACGACCGCGTCCTGCTGGACCGCTGGTGCGACCGCACCGTCGAGTGGGCCTCCGTGGCCTCCACGCCGAAGAGCTGACCCCCTGCCCCGGCCCCGGACGGGGTCAGCGGGTGCTCCACTTCTGGTTGTCCTGGCCGTTGCACTCCCAGAGCTGGAGCCTGGCGCCGTTGCCGGTCTTCTCGTCGACCACGTCCACGCACTTGTTGGCCTGCACGTTGACCAGGTCCTTGGGCCCGGCCAGGATGAACTGCTGGGCCGGGTTGCCGCTGCACACCGCCACCTGGACCACCGTGCCGTTGGCCGTACCGCCCCAGGTCGCGTCCATGCACAGGCCGAGCGACCGGATCGTGCCGTCGGGCCGGAAGTCCCACTTCTGCCAGGCCTTGCCGGTGCAGTCCGCGATCTGCAGCGGCGCACCGTCCCGCCACTTGTGTCCCGCCACCTCGATGCAGCGGTTCGAGGCGTGGCCGTAGATGGTCGTGCCGGGGGCGACGGGCTCCGGGGCCGCGGTGTCCGGCTTCTCCTCGCCGCCCCCGCCCGAGGTCTCCTTCTCGGACTTCTCGGGCGCCGGCGCCTTCTCCTCCCCGCCCCCACCCCCGCCGCCGTCGTCCTTCGGCTCCTGCGCGGCCGGTTCCCGCACCTTCGGCTGCTCGGCGGGCGCGGACTCGGCGGTGCTGGGAAGCGTCTGAGGGGTGGCGCTGGGGCTGGGGGCGAGCGCGGCGCCCGCCTGCTGGGCCTGTTCGGTGGCGCTCGTGCGCACCTGTGGCTTGTACGCGATCCAGATCATCACGAAGGCGAGCGCGAGGGCCATGAAGATGCCGAGGAAGGTGGCCAGCCAGCGGGGCAGGAAGCCGCGTTGGACGTAGGTGCCCTCGACGTCGGTGGGATCGACGCCGGAGCGGCGTACCGCGAGCTTGTAGGGCCGTTCCTCCTTCGAGCCGAACCAGATGATCTGCTTGGGCTTCAGCGTGGTTTCCACGAACGCCGCACGGCCCGGCTCGATCTGGACGTTCGAGGGCCGGATCTCGTACGAGAGGTGGTCGCCGGTGTCGCTGCCCGCGACCGAGGCGGTCACCTTCGTGTTGCCGAGGTTGTCCACCGCCAGCCTGGGCCGGCCCCGGAACCGCCCCTTCACCGTCGGCGGCACCAGCTCGGCCCGCACCTCGGTGAACGCCGTGATCGTGAGGTTCCCCTCCGGCACCGTCACCGCGTCCGGATGCTCGGTCGGCGTGATCCGCACCGCGTACGGGTTCGGCCCCGCCACCGCGTCCGGCGTACGCGGCGGAGCGAAGGTCAGCTCCACGGTGCCGGTCGTGCCCGGGTACAGGCGCAGGGTCGGCGGCTCGACGGTCGTCCAGGGGGCCACGTCCCCGACGGGTTCGAACCGGTACTCGTCCACCACGTCACCGGTGTTGCGCACCCGCAGCCGTACGCGCGTACTGCTGCCGGGGTCGACGGTGGCGGACGCGGGCTCCAGGGAAGTCCACAAGTTCACGCAAGGACGTTACGTGGTGATCGATTCCGGGTCAGGGGACCTCGGGGCAGACCTGGGTGCCCCAAGGGTCCACGTCCCGTGACCGGTCGCCCTGGAGGCACGACCGTCCATCAGGAACAAACAAACTCCGACGGGATAATTGATTCGGTTCTGTTCGAGTTCTAGGGTGAGCCTGATCCAGTAGTCACCGCGTCACCGGCAGTTGAGCACCGCCCCACTCTCAACTGCGTTCGAAGCACCGTGTGTTGAGCCGCCCCCGAAGCCCACGGAAGGCCACGGTCATGCCGCACTCTCCCGCGTCCCCCGCCCAGTTCCCGGCCCGTCCGGCCCGCTCGGTCGTCAGCCGCCGCCGTCTCCTGGAGGGCGGGGCCGCCGTCCTCGGCGCGCTCGCCCTCTCCGCGTCGCCCGTCGCCGCGCACGCCGCCGGACGGAGAGCGGCGGCCGACGAACCCCCGGAGTGGAACGACTTCGGCGTCTTCCGGCTCGGCACCCAACCGCCGCACGCCACGCTCACCCCGTACGCGGACGTCGAGCAGGCGCTCGCCGGGGACCGGGCCCGCTCGCCCTACCGGCTGAGCCTGGACGGCACCTGGAAGTTCGCCTACGCCGACCGCCCCGAGGACCGGGACGCCGACTTCCACCGCACCGACGTGGACGACGGCGACTGGGAGACCATCCCGGTCCCCTCCGTGTGGCAGCTGCACGGCCACGACTTCCCCATCTACCTGAACATCACCTACCCGTACTGGGGCCCCAACGGCCTGGGCGAGGAACCGCAGCCGCCCGCCGCGCCGACCCGCTACAACCCGGTCGGCCAGTACCGGCGCACCTTCACCGTCCCCCGCGACTGGGAGGGCCGCCGCACCTTCCTCCATTTCGAGGGCGTCAAGTCCGCGCACTACGTGTGGATCAACGGCGAACTGGTCGGCTACGACGAGGACTCCTACACCCCCTCCGAGTACGACGTCACCGACCACCTCAAGCCCGGCACCAACCAGATCGCCGTCGAGGTCTACCGCTACTCCGACGGCGACTGGATGGAGGACCAGGACATGATCCGGGTGAGCGGCATCTTCCGCTCGGTCCACCTCTACTCCACCCCGGCCGTGCACCTGCGCGACTTCAAGCTGGACACCCCGCTCGACGCCGCCTACACCGACGCCGAACTGGCCGTCACCGCGAGCGTGCGGGCGTACGGCGAGGGCGGCACCGGCCGCTACACCGTCGAGACCCAGCTCTACGACGCGCGCGGCCACGCCGTCTGGTCCCGGCCGTTGCAGCAGCCCGTCGACCTGGGCGGGGCCCGCGCCGGCGAGGACGTCACCGTCCGGGCCGCCAAGGCCGTGCCGAAGCCCCGGCTCTGGTCCGCCGAACACCCCGACCTCTACACGGCCGTCCTGCGCCTGCGCGACCCCTCGGGCAAGGTGACGGAGACCCTGTCGCACCGGGTGGGCTTCCGCGAGTTCGCGCTCAAGGACGGGCTGATGCGGATCAACGGCGAGCCGGTGTCCATCCGCGGCACCAACCGCCACGAGATGCACCCCTCCCGCGGCACCGCGCTCACCCGCGAGGACATGGTCGAGGACATCAAGATCATCAAGCGGATGAACATGAACAGCGTCCGCACCTCGCACTACCCCAATAACCCGTACTGGCTGGAACTCGCCGACGAATACGGCCTGTACCTCGTCGACGAGACCAACCTGGAGACCCACGGCATCCGCGGCGAGTACCCCGGCGACCACCCGGACTGGACCGCCGCGTGCGTCGCCCGCGCCCAGAACATGGTGCACCGCGACAAGAACCACGCCTCGGTCGTCATCTGGTCGCTGGGCAACGAGGCGGGCGGCGGCTCCACCTTCACCGCCATGCACGACTGGATCCGCTCCTACGACGACACCCGCGTCATCCAGTACGAGGGCGACGACCGCCCCGGCGTCAGCGACATCCGCTCGGAAATGTACGACAGCCCGCAGCGCGTCGAGCAGCGCGCGAAGGACACCTCCGACACCCGGCCGTACGTCATGATCGAGTACGCCCACTCGATGGGGAACTCGACCGGCAACTTCAAGAAGTACTGGGACATCGTCCGCCGGTACGACGTCCTCCAGGGCGGCTGGATCTGGGACTTCGTGGACCAGTCCCTCTACACGCCCGTTCCCGCCCGCACCCTGCTCACCGAGGCCGGACCCGCCGGGCTGCGCGGCGAGATCCTCGCCACCCGCGGCGCACTCGACCGCGACAAGGGCCTGTCCGGCATCACCGTCTTCGAACGCGACGACAGCCTAGACCTCACCGGCTCCCTGACCCTGGAGGCCTGGGTCACCCCGCACGTGACGGGCTACCACCAGCCGATCATCGCCAAGGGCGACACCCAGTACGCGCTGAAGCAGAACGGCCGGACCCTGGAGTTCTTCATCCACTCCGCGGGCCAGTGGATCACCGCGAACTGGACCGTGCCGGACGACTGGACCGGTCGCGAGCACCACCTCGCGGGCGTCTTCGACGCCGACGCCGGGACCCTGACCCTCTACGTCGACGGCACGGTACGGGCCACCCGCACCACCGACCGGCGCCCCAGCAGCAACACCGCGCCCCTCGCGCTCGCCTCCGACGCCGACAACCAGGTACGGGAGTTCAGCGGCACCATCCGCCGCGCCCGCGTCTACGCCCGCGCCCTGGAGGCGGGCGAGCTGGCCTCCGAGAGCCGCGGCCCCGGTGACGACGGTGTGCGGTTCTGGTTCGACGCCGCCACCGTGAAGAGCGATCAAAAGCGGCCCGAGGACAAGACGTTCCTCGCCTACGGCGGCGACTGGGGCGACAACCCGAACGACGGCGCCTTCGTCGCCGACGGCATCGTCACCGCCGACCGCCGCCACACCGGCAAGGCCGCCGAGGTCAAGCGCGTCTACCAAGCCGTCAACGCGGCCAACACCCCGGGCGGCGGCCCCGGCGCGGTCACCCTCGTCAACGAGTATCTCTTCACCCACCTCCGCGAGTTCGACGGCCGCTGGGAACTCGTCGCCGACGGCGAGGTCGTACGGCGCGGAAGGCTGACCCGCGACCAACTGGACGTGGCACCGCGGTCGGAGAAGGACATCACCGTCCCCGTACGCCTGCCCCACGACCCGGACCCGGGCACCGAGTACTTCCTGCACCTCTCCTTCACCACCAAGGAGTCCACCCCCTGGGCGAAGGCGGGCTTCGAGGTGGCCCGGCAGCAGCTCCCCGTCGAGACCGACGCCCCCGCCCCCACCCCGGCACGCCTGGAAAGCGTCCCGGCCCTGCGCCACCAGGACCGCGACAAGGACGTGAGGATCACCGGCAAGGACTTCTCGGTCACCGTCGACAAGGCCACCGGCACCCTCACCTCCTACGAGGCGAAGGGCCGCGCCCTGATCACCTCCGGACCCGTGCCCAACTTCTGGCGCGCACCCACCGACAACGACAAGGGCAACGGCCAGCACACCCGCAACCAGACCTGGCGCGACGCCGGCGCCCGCCGCGAGGTCACCGACGTCGCCGTGCGCGCGCTCGGCGACCGGGCCGTCGAGATCAAGGTCACCGGCACCCTGCCCACCTCGGTGGAGTCCGCCTACAGCACCACCTACACGGTGTTCGGCAACGGCGAGATCAAGGTCGACAACACCCTGCACCCGGGGGCGGCGAACCTGCCGTACATCCCCGAGGTCGGCACCGTGCTCTTCCTGCCGCGCCGCCTGGACCGCGTGCACTGGTACGGCCGCGGCCCCGAGGAGAACCACTGGGACCGCAACGACGGCACGGACGTCGGCCTCTACTCCGGGACCGTCGCCGAGCAGTGGACCCCGTACATCCGCCCGCAGGAGAACGGCAACAAGACCGACGTCCGCTGGATCGCCCTCACCGACCGGCACGGCGTGGGCCTGCTGGCCTCCGGCGAACCCCTGCTGGAGGCCAACGCCTCCTACTTCACGCCGGAGGACCTGTCGGCCGGCGTGCGGCACGACTACCAGCTCACCCCGAGGGACGAGGTCGTCCTGCGCCTGAACCACCGGCAGATGGGTGTCGGCGGCGACAACAGCTGGGGCGCGCACACCCACGACGAGTTCAAGCTCTTCGCCGACCGGGACTACGCGTACACCTACCGCCTGCGCCCGCTCACCGACGTCCGCGACGCGACGCGCGCCTCGCGGCGGCCGACGGCGACGGAGTAGCGGAAGGCGGCGGACAGGGGAGCGGCGCCGTCAGCCGGCGGCGTCGCTGATCCCCAGCCGCAGGTGCTCCACGTGGAACACGGCCTGGTCGAGCAGCTCGGCGACGTGGTGGTCGTGCAGCGCGTACACCACCGAACGGCCCCGGCGCTCGCCGACCACCAGGCCCAGATTGCGCAGCAGTCGCAGCTGGTGCGAGCAGGCCGACTGCTCCATGCCGACCTCCGCCGCCAACTCGGTGGCGGGCAGCGGCCCTTCGCGCAGCCGGGCGAGGATCAGCAGCCGGGACGGGGTGGACAGGGCCTGGAGGGTCGTGGCCACCTTCGCGACGTTGTCCGCGTCCAGGCGCACCCGCTCGGCGGCGTTCTGCGTGGTGGTGGCGGCTCCGTGACCCATGCGGTCATCCTACGCACCCGCGCGCGATCCTCCAGAGACACATGAACAGACGCATGAACAGACACATGAAACAGGCGCATGAACGGATGAACGAATGAATGGGTCTTCATGTGTTCCTGTATGGTGTGCCGCGTGTCCACCACTCTCGCCCCCGCTCCCGAGGCCGCGCCCTCCGCCCCCGCGCCGCCCCGCCGCCGCACCCGCGTCCTCGCCCTGCCCGAGGCTCGCTGGGCGCTCGCGTCCCTCGTCGCCTTCCTCCTGGCGCTGCCCCTCGACCTCGGCGGCGCACCCGCCTGGACGTACGGCCCGCTGTACGCCGTCGCCTACGCCGCCGGCGGCTGGGAGCCCGCGCTCGAAGGGCTGCGGGCGCTGCGCGAGAAGACCCTCGACGTCGACCTGCTGATGATCGTCGCGGCGCTCGGCGCGGCCGCCATCGGCCAGGTCCTCGACGGCGCCCTGCTCATCGTCATCTTCGCCACCTCCGGCGCCTTGGAGGCCCTGGCCACCGCCCGTACCGCCGACTCCGTGCGCGGCCTGCTCGACCTCGCGCCCACCACCGCGACCCGTGTGCGCGACGGCAACGAGGAGACCGTCCCGACCGCCGACCTCGCCGTCGGCGACCTGGTCCTGGTCCGGCCGGGGGAGCGGATCGGCGCGGACGGCACTGTCGTCGAGGGCGCCGGAGAGGTCGACCAGGCCACCATCACCGGCGAGTCCCTGCCCGTCCTCAAACGCTCCGGCGACGACGTCTTCGCCGGCACCCTCAACGGCACCGGCGCCCTGCGCGTCCGCGTCGGACGCGACCCGGCCGACTCGGTCATCGCCCGGATCGTCACCCTGGTCGAGGAGGCGTCCCGCACCAAGGCGCCGACCCAGCTGTTCATCGAGAAGATCGAGCAGCGCTACTCGGTCGGCGTGGTCGTCGCCACCCTCGCCGTCTTCGGCATCCCCCTCGCCTTCGGCGCCGACCTCACCGACGCCCTGCTGCGTGCCATGACCTTCATGATCGTCGCCTCGCCGTGCGCCGTCGTCCTCGCCACGATGCCGCCGCTGCTCTCCGCCATCGCCAACGCCGGCCGACACGGCGTGCTGGTCAAGTCGGCGGTCGCCATGGAACGCCTCGGCGAGATCGACACCGCCGCCCTCGACAAGACCGGCACCCTCACCGAGGGCACCCCCGAGGTGACCGCCGTACACCCGCTGGCCGGCTCCGGCGTGGACGAGGACGCCCTCCTCGCCCTCGCCGCCGCGGCCGAGCACCCCAGCGAGCACCCGCTGGCCCGCGCGATCGTGGCCGCAGCCCGCGCCCGGGGACTGCGGATCGCGCCCGTGGAGGACTTCACGGCGGCTCCCGGCCGCGGCGTGACGGCCGTGGTCGACGGCCGCACGGTGCACGTCGGCCGCGCGGACAGCCCCGAGGGCGCCGAGACCACCGTCCGCGTCACCCGCGACGGCACCCTTCTGGGCACCCTCGCCCTCACCGACCGCCTCCGCACCGACGCGGCCCCGGCCACCGCCGCACTCACCGCCCTCACCGGTACCGCCCCCACCCTGCTGACCGGCGACCACGCGGCCGCCGCCGCCCGCGTGGCCGAGGCGACCGGCATCACCGACGTCCGCGCCGGACTGCTGCCCGAGGACAAGGTCGAGGCCGTACGGGAGCGGGAGCGGGCCGGTCGCAAGGTGCTCTTCGTCGGCGACGGCGTCAACGACGCCCCCGCGCTGGCCGCCGCGCACGCCGGCGTCGCCATGGGCGGGGCCGGCTCCGACCTGGCCCTGGAGACCGCCGACGCGGTCGTCGTGCGCGACGAGCTGACCGCCGTCCCCGCCGTCGTACGGCTCTCCCGGCGCGCACGCCGGCTGGTCGTCCAGAACCTGGCCGTCGCCGGGGTCTTCATCACCGTCCTCGTCCTGTGGGACCTGATCGGCCACCTCCCGCTGCCACTCGGCGTCGCGGGCCACGAGGGCTCCACCGTGCTGGTCGGCCTGAACGGCCTGCGGCTGCTGCGCGAGTCGACGTGGCGCTCGGAGTGATCCGCGGAAGCGCAGCACCGCGGATGTCGATGTCGGATTCCCGCCAGTCCGCACCCGTCCCAGGGGCCATCCTGGAGGCATGCAGACGGGAATGCACACCGACACCGAGCGCTGCGTGCGCGCCGTGCGGTCGAAGGACGCGCGCTTCGACGGCTGGTTCTTCACGGCCGTCCTGACGACCCGCATCTACTGCCGGCCCAGCTGCCCGGTGGTGCCGCCCAAGCCCGCCAACATGACCTTCTACCCGAGCGCGGCGGCCTGCCAGCAGGCCGGGTTCCGGGCGTGCAAACGCTGCCGCCCGGACACCAGCCCCGGCTCGCCCGAGTGGAACCTGCGCGCCGACCTCACGGCCCGCGCCATGCGCCTGATCGCCGACGGAGTCGTGGACCGCGAGGGCGTGCCCGGCCTCGCCGCCCGCCTCGGCTACAGCACCCGGCAGATCGAGCGCCAGCTCCTCGCCGAACTGGGCGCCGGGCCCCTCGCCCTCGCCCGCGCGCAGCGCGCCCAGACCGCCCGGCTGCTGATCGAGACCACCCCGCTGCCCATGGCGGACATCGCGTTCGCGGCCGGCTTCGCCTCCATCCGCTCCTTCAACGACACGGTCCGCGAGGTCTACGCCCTCTCCCCGAGCGAACTGCGCACCCGCGCCCCCAGGAACCGCCTCGCCCGCACCACTCCCGGCACCCTGTCCCTCCGCCTCCCCTTCCGCGCCCCGCTCAACCCCGACAACCTCTTCGGCCACCTCGCCGCCACCGCCGTACCCGGCGTGGAGGAGTGGCTCCCCCACAGCCTTAAGGGCGTGGGAGGTACCCCCATCGGCGCGTACCGGCGCACCCTGCGCCTCCCGTACGGTCACGGCATCGTGTCCCTCACCCCGCACCCCGACCACATCGCCTGCCGCCTCACCCTCGGCGACCCGCGCGACCTGACCGTCGCCATCAGCCGCTGCCGGCGCCTGCTCGACCTGGACGCCGACCCGGTGGCCGTCGACGACCAGCTGCGCGCCGACCCGCTGCTCGCACCGCTCGTCGACAAGGCGCCCGGCCGGCGGGTGCCCCGCACGGTGGACGAGGCGGAGTTCGCCGTACGGGCCGTGCTCGGCCAGCAGGTCTCCACCGCCGCCGCCCGCACCCACGCCGCCCGCCTGGTCACCGCCCACGGCGATCCGGTGGACGACCCCGAGGGCGGCCTGACCCACCTCTTCCCGTCCACCGAGGCCCTGGCGGCCGTGGATCCGGAGACCCTGGCGATGCCGCGCACCCGCCGCACCACCTTCACCACCCTGGTCGCCCACCTGGCCGACGGCTCGCTCAACCTGGGCGTCGAGTCCGACTGGGCCGAGACCCGCGCCCGGCTCCTGGCCCTCCCCGGTTTCGGTCCCTGGACCGCCGACGTCATCGCCATGCGCGCCCTCGGCGACCCCGACGCCTTCCTCCCCACCGACCTCGGCATCCGCCGCGCCGCCGGGGAACTGGGCCTGCCCTCCACCCCGGCCGCGCTCACCGCCCGCGCGGCGGCCTGGCGGCCCTGGCGGGCGTACGCCGTCCAGTACCTGTGGGCCACCGACGACCACCCGATCAACTTCCTGCCCGTATGAACCCGTTGGATCCGGTTCGAGGAGCCCGCGTGAACCCCGTGAAACAGCACACCGTGATCGACAGCCCCTACGGCGCGCTCACCCTCGTCGCCGAGGACGGCACCCTGTGCGGCCTCTACATGACCGACCAGCGCCACCGCCCGCCGGAGGAGAGCTTCGGCGCCCGCGACCCACGCCCCTTCGCCGAGACCGAGGAACAACTGGAGGCCTACTTCACCGGTGAGCTGAAGGACTTCACCCTCGACCTGCGCCTGAACGGCACCCCGTTCCAGCGCACGGTCTGGGACCAGCTCCGCAAGATCCCGTACGGCGAGACCCGCACCTACGGCGACCTCGCCGCCGCTCTCGGCAACCCGGCCGCCTCCCGCGCCGTGGGCCTGGCCAACGGCCGCAACCCGATCGGCATCGTCGTCCCCTGCCACCGTGTCATCGGCGCGAGCGGCGGCCTCACCGGCTACGGCGGCGGCCTGGAGCGCAAGCGGCGCCTGCTGGACTTCGAACGGGGCGAGACGGGACCGGAGGCGTTGTTCTAGCCGTTCCGGCCGGGCGAAAACGCGTTGCCCGAGCGTCGCGGCGCCCGCTACGCTCGCCGCACTTCGAAGACCACGCTCTCCAGAACGATGCCGCAGACGGGGAGCAGGCCCGCGCACAGCAGCCCGGAGCCACGGAGGGGCGGCGCCCTGATCCGTCATGCCCTCCGGAGGACTGCTCCCATGCATCCCACGCACCGCCCGCACATCGGCCTCGGCCTTCCCGTCGACGACCCCGCCCTGCTGCCGACCTGGGCCCGGCGCGCCGACGCGCTCCCCTTCAGCACGCTCGGCCTGCTCGACCGGCTCGTCTTCGACAACCCCGAACCCCTGATCACCCTCGCGACCCTCGCGGGCGCCACCTCCCGCATCCGCCTGCAGACCGAGGTGCTGATCGCCCCCGTCCACAACACCGCGCTGCTCGCCAAGCAGACCGCGACCCTCGACCGGCTGTCCGGCGGCCGTTTCACGCTCGGCGTCGGGGTCGGCGGTCGCGCCGACGACTGCCTCGCCGCCGGCATCGACCTCCGCCGCCGGGGCCGCCGCCTCGACGAGCAGATGACCCTCCTGCGCCGGACCTGGGCGGGCGAGCCCTACGCCCGGGACGTCGGCCCCATCGGGCCCCGCCCCGCGACGCCCGGCGGGCCCCGGGTGCTGTTCGGCGGCTTCGCCCCGGCCGCGCTGGAACGGGTCGGCCGCTTCGGCGACGGCTTCCTCGGCGCGGCGCTGCCCGCCGCCCACATGTCCGGCCTGTTCCGCCAGGTCGAGGCGGTCTGGCGGAAGTACGACCGCCCGGGCCGGCCGCACCTGGTCGCCCAGGCGAGCGTCGCCCTCGGCCC
The DNA here is from genome assembly GCF_003950055.1 of Streptomyces sp. KPB2. Taxonomy (NCBI): domain Bacteria; kingdom Bacillati; phylum Actinomycetota; class Actinomycetes; order Kitasatosporales; family Streptomycetaceae; genus Streptomyces; species Streptomyces sp. KPB2. The sequence continues at coordinate 1,384,517 of NZ_CP034353.1, read as the reverse complement.
CGACGCCACGGTCGAGCGGGCCCGGCGGAACCTCCGCGACTACTACGCCTTCACCGGGCGCGCCGAGTACATGACCAAGGGCCTGCTCACCACGGCACGGGACATCCGCGCGGCCGTCGACGCCTTCCGCGGCATCGGCGCCGACGAGGTCGTGCTGTACTGCTGGGCTTCGGACATCGACCAGGTCGACCGCCTCGCGGACGCCCTGTTCTGACCGGACGCCCTGTTCCGACCGGACGCCTTGTTCCGACCGGACGGCCCGCCCGACCGGCGCCCGCTCAGCCCAGGCCGCGCAGCAGCCCGGGCAGGGCGGTGCCGATCGGCTCCCGGACGACCTCGTCGGCCAGCGCGTCGTACGGCGTCGGCTCGGCGTTGACGACGATCAGCCGGGCCCCGTGCTCGACGGCCACGCCGGCCAGTGCGGCGGCGGGTTCCACCCGGAGGCTGGTGCCGACGGCGACGAAGACCTGGCACGCCTTGCTGATCGCGGCCGCCTCGCCCAGCACCACCGGGTCGAGGCGCTCGCCGAACATCACCGTCGCCGACTTCAGGATGCCGCCGCACTCCAGGCACGGCGGGTCGTCCTCACCGGCGTCGATCCGCGCGAAGGCGTCCGCCATCGGCCCCCGGACCCGGCAGCCCGTGCACACATAGGCGCGCGCGGTGCCGTGCAGTTCGAGGACCTTGCGGGCGGAGACCCCGGCGAGCTGGTGCAGGCCGTCCACGTTCTGGGTGATCACGCGGACCGGCACCCCGCGCCGCTCCAGCTCGGCCACCGCGCGGTGCGCCGCGTTCGGCTCGGCGTGCAGCGCCGCGGTGTCGCGCCGCATCCGCCAGGAGCGCCGCCTGATCTCCGGATCGCCCATGTAGTACTCGTAGGTGACGAGCTTCTCCGCCTCCGGGTCGCGCCGCCCCAGCCCGTTCGGGCCGCGGTAGTCGGGGATGCCGGAGTCGGTCGAGACGCCTGCACCGCTGAGGATGGCGACGAGGGGCTTGCCGGTCATGCGGTCGAGGGTAGGGCGCGGGCGGGCGGCCGGCGAACGGTTATCGGTCGACGCGGACGCCGTTGACCAGCTCGGCCGTGCCGGAGCCGTCCGCCAGCACGTCCAGTGCCGTCAGCACTCGGCCGTGCAGCGTGTCGAGCAGGTGGTCGCCCAGGTCCTCGCGCGCCACCAGCCGCCAGGACAGCAACTCCTCCTCCTGCAGCCGGATCGCCTTGAAGTCCTCCTCGGACAGCACCCCGCCGTCGTACACGTACGCCACGATCGGCGGCCTGCCCGGACCGTGCACCCAGTCCACCGCGAGCAGGCGTCCGATCCGCACGTCGAGGCCGATCTCCTCGAGGGTCTCCCGCCACGCGCCCTGCCGCGGCGTCTCCCCGTCCTCGGACTCGATCGTCCCGCCCGGCAGCCCCCACCCCTCGCGGTAGCCGGGCTCGACGAGCAGCACCCGCCCTGTGGCGTCCCTGAAGACCGTGGCGGCACCGGCCAGGACGCGGGGCAGACCGGCGATGTAGGTGGCGTAGTCAGGAGTGGTCATTCCGGAAGAGTAACGAGCCCGCACCCGGCCCCGGGGGGAGCCGCGGGGCGGGCGCACGGCCGGTTCCACGGTGTGGGCAGGGCATGACGGCACGGGTGTCCTCCGGTTAGGGTCGCAGCGGCGCGACTGCCTTGACGTGCGCAAGGCTCGGAGAGCAAGGGGAGATCAAGGTGGCTGACGCTGCTGTGGACGGGGCCCGCCGGGTCCTCGTCGCCGCGGACAAGTTCAAGGGCTCGCTGACGGCCGTCGAGGTCGCCGAGCGCGTCACGGCCGGACTGCGCCGCGTCGTGCCGGACGTCCGGGTCGAGGCGCTGCCCGTCGCCGACGGCGGTGACGGCACGGTGGCCGCCGCGGTCGCGGCCGGGTTCGAGCGCCGGGAGGTGCGGGTCGCCGGGCCCCTCGGCGACGAGGTGACGGCGGCGTACGCGCTGCGCGAGGGCACCGCGGTGGTGGAGATGGCCGAGGCCAGCGGCCTCCAGCGGCTCCCCGAAGGCGTCCTCGCGCCGCTGACGTCGTCCACCCACGGCTCCGGCGAGGTGCTGCGGGCCGCGCTGGACGCGGGGGCGCGGACCATCGTGTTCGGGGTCGGCGGCAGCGCCACCACGGACGGCGGCGCCGGAATGCTGGCCGCACTGGGCGCGCGGTTCCTGGACGCCGACGGGGAGCCCGTCGCGCCGGGCGGGGGCGGGCTCGCCGCTCTGGCCTCGGCCGACCTGACCGGTCTCGACCCGAGGCTGGCGGACGTGGAGCTGGTGCTCGCCAGCGACGTGGACAATCCCCTGACGGGCCCGAAGGGCGCCCCGGCGGTCTACGGCCCCCAGAAGGGCGCCTCGCCGGACGACGTGACGGCCCTGGACGCCGCGCTCGCGCACTTCGCGAAGGTGCTGGAGCAGACGGAGGGCGTGGGCGCGCGTGTCGCCGAGTACGCCGCGTCGCCGGGCGCGGGCGCGGCGGGCGGCATCGGGTTCGGCGCGATGCTGCTGGGGGCGCGGTTCCGGCCGGGCATCGAGGTGATGCTGGACGTGCTGGGCTTCGCGCCGGCGCTGGAGCGGGCGGACCTCGTGATCACCGGCGAGGGCTCGCTGGACGAGCAGACCCTGCACGGGAAGGCACCGGCGGGGGTCGCGGCGGCGGCGCGGGCCGCGGGCAAGGAGGTCGTCGCGGTGTGCGGGCGCCTCGCGCTGCCGGCGGAGACGCTGGGGCGGGCGGGGATCCGGCGGGCGTATCCGCTGACGGATGTGGAGCCGGACGTCGCGAAGTGCATCGCGGATGCCGGGCCGATCCTGGAGCGGGTGGCCGAGTCCATCGCGCGGGACTTCATCGGGTAGGGGAGTCTCGCCCCCGCCGCCCCTTCCCGTCCCCGACCCCGGGGGCTGCCGCCCCCGGACCCCCGCTGTCGGCCCTGAACGGGCCTCGTCCTCAAACGCCGGACGGGCTGGTTGGGCCGACCACGGCCACTTATGTCCCCACCGAGTCGGGCGGCGGGTGGGCATAGGCCCGGGGGTCTGGGGGCGGAGCCCCCAGGGACGCCGACACCGACGCCGGGCACGCGCAAACGGAAGGGCCCCGAACCCAGCCCGGGGTTCGGGGCCCTTCCCAGCGGAGCGTTACGGCAACTGCGCGGCCCGCGCCTCCCGCCGATTGTCACGGAAATTGTTCACCCTGCGAGCCGTGGCGAACAGGGGGATCACCGCCCCCATCACCAACTGCAACGCACACCCCGTCTGCAGCAGCAGCTGCCCGCTCGGCGCGTCGAAGGCCCAGCCGGCCAGCAGCCCCATCGACAGGACGATCCACGACAGCATCGCTACCGCGAGGCGCCCCCGCGGCTTCGGGTACTCGACCCGGCTCACCATCAGCCAGGCCGTGCCGAGAATCGCCAGCAGCGTCGCCACGAACGGCAGCTCGAGCAGCACGATCGACACGACCGTCAGCGCCCCGAACGGCGACGGCATGCCCTGGAACGTGCCGTCCTTGACGGTGACGCAGGAGAACCGCGCGAGCCGCAGCACCACCGCCAGCAGCACCACGATCGCCCCCACCGCCGCCACCCGCTGGTAGGCGTCGTCCGCGACCATGCCGTAGACGAGGACGAAGTACGCCGGCGCGAGGCCGAAGCTGATGAGGTCGGAGAGGTTGTCCAGCTCCGCGCCCATCGGCGAGGACCGCAGCTTGCGGGCGACCAGACCGTCGAACAGGTCGAAGATCGCCGCGCACAGCATCAGGATCACCGCGGTGGCCGCGCTGTGCCGGGCCATGCCCGACTCGTCGCTGCCCATGAGGTGCGGGATCAGGATGCCGGTGGTGGTGAAGTACACCGCCATGAAGCCGCACGTGGCGTTGCCGAGCGTGAGCGTGTCCGCTATCGACAGGCGGAGCGAGAGCGGCATCTCCTCCTCGTCGTCCACCTCGTCGGCCTCCGGCACCCATCCGGCCTGGGTCTGTGGATCAATCACGGTCAATTCGAGTCACCCCAGCCACCGTCTTCTGACCCACCTCGACATCCACCTCGACGCCCTCCGGCAGGTACAGGTCGACGCGGGAGCCGAAGCGGATCAGGCCGACCCGCTCGCCCTGCTCGACCTTGGTGCCCTGCGGCAGGTACGGGACGATGCGGCGGGCCACCGCGCCGGCGATCTGGATCATCTCGATGTCGCCGAGCTCGGTGTCGAAGTGCCACACCACGCGCTCGTTGTTCTCGCTCTCCTTGTTGAAAGCGGGAACGAAGCCGCCCGGCACGTGCTCGACCGAGGTCACCGTGCCCGCCAGCGGGGCTCGGTTGACGTGGACGTTGAGCGGGCTCATGAAGATCGCGACGCGGGTGCGGCCGTCCTTCCACGGCATGATGCTCTGCACCACACCGTCGGCGGGCGAGACGACCCGACCCTGCGTGATCTCGCGCTCGGGGTCGCGGAAGAACCACAGCATCCCCGCCGCGAGCGCGGTGGCGGGGACGGCGACGGCCTTGGCGGCGCCGGAACGACGGGCCCGCAGGAGGCTGACGGCTGCGGTGGCGACGGTCGGCAGGAGCCACGGCGAGGCTCCGCGCGCGAGGCGTACGCCGGCGAGGCTGTCGCGAGGTGCAGAGGTTTGGCTGTGGGGCATGGATGACCTTCGTAGCGGATGATGCCGCGCTCTGACGGGGGACGGCGGCTTTCCGGCGATCGTAGCGGCTTCCTGCCGCAACTGGGTAAGCCAGGAAGCCGAGTCGGCGGCCGAACAGTGCCTACGGGGTGTGACCTTCTTCTCCAAGAAAACACCCCGTATCCGGACATCTAACCCTGGAATCGATACTCTTCGAGCAGTCGGCGGCCGATGATCATTTTCTGGATCTCGGCGGTGCCTTCACCGATGAGCAGCATCGGCGCCTCGCGGTAGAGGCGCTCGATCTCGTACTCCTTGGAGAAGCCGTACCCGCCGTGGATCCGGAAGGCGTCCTCCACGACCTCCTTGCAGTACTCGGAGGCGAGGTACTTGGCCATCCCCGCTTCCAGGTCGTTTCGTTCGCCCGAGTCCTTTTTGCGTGCAGCGTTGACCATCATCGCATGGGCCGCCTCCACCTTGGTAGCCATCTCCGCGAGCTTGAACTGGACGGCCTGGTGCTGGGCGATCTGCTTGCCGAAAGTGTGACGCTGCTGGGCGTACCGGACACCGAGCTCGAAGGCACGCTGAGCGACGCCGCAGCCACGCGCCGCCACATTCACGCGTCCCACCTCGACGCCGTCCATCATTTGGTAAAAACCTCGGCCGGTGACGCCGCCGAGGACCCGATTGGCCGGAATGCGCAGGCCGTCCATGATGAGCTCGGTGGTGTCGACGCCCTTGTAGCCCATCTTGTCGATCTTGCCGGGGATGGTGAGACCCGGGCGGACCTCGCCGAAGCCGGGCTCCTTCTCCACCAGGAAGGTCGTCATGGACTTGTGGGGAGCCGTCCCCTCGGGGTGACCCTCGTCACTCCTTACCAGGACGGCCACCAGCGAGGACGTACCGCCGTTGGTCAGCCACATCTTCTGGCCGTTCAGGACGTACTCCTCGCCGTCCTTCACCGCCTTCGAGGAGATCGCCGACACGTCGGAGCCCAGCGCCGGCTCGGACATCGAGAAGGCACCCCGGATGTCCCCGGCGGCCATCCGGGGCAGGAAGTGGTCCTTCTGCTCCTGCGTGCCGTGCTGCTTGAGCATGTACGCCACGATGAAGTGCGTGTTGATGATGCCGGACACCGACATCCAGCCGCGGGCGATCTCCTCCACGCACAGGGCGTAGGTCAGGAGCGACTCGCCCAGGCCCCCGTACTCCTCGGGGATCATCAGGCCGAACAGGCCGAGTTCCTTCAGCCCGTCGACGATGTCCTGCGGGTACTCGTCCCGGTGCTCCAGCTCGGTGGCGACCGGGAGGATCTCCTTGTCCACGAAGTCCCGGACGGTGGAGAGGATCTCCTGCTGGACGTCCGTGAGGCCGTGGGTCTGGGCGAGGCGGCTCATCTCTACTTCCCCTGTTCCTTCAGCTCGGGCCGGCCGGGCTGTTCGCCGCCGCGCTCCTTGGTGTACGTCTCGGTCGGCACCATCACCTTGCGGCGGAAGACGCAGACCAGGGTGCCGTCCTGCTTGTAGCCCTTGGTCTCGACGTGGACGATGCCGCGGTCGCTCTTCGACTTCGACGGCCACTTGTCGAGCACCGTCGTCTGGCCGTAGATCGTGTCGCCGTGGAAGGTCGGCGCCACGTGCTTGAGCGACTCGATCTCCAGGTTGGCGATCGCCTTGCCGGAGATGTCCGGCACGGACATGCCGAGCAGGAGCGAGTAGATGTAGTTGCCGACCACCACGTTCTTGCCGAAGTCCGTCGTCTTCTCGGCGTAGTTGGTGTCCATGTGGAGCGGATGGTGGTTCATGGTGAGCAGACAGAACAGGTGGTCGTCGTACTCCGTGACCGTCTTCCCCGGCCAGTGCTTGTACGTCGCCCCGACCTCGAACTCCTCGTAGGTGCGTCCGAACTGCATGGCGCTCAGCCCTCCGGGATCTCGAACTTGCTGGTGCGCCGCATGCCGGCCGCACGCCCCTTGCCGGAGATGACCAGCGCCATCTTGCGGCTGGCCTCGTCGATCATCTCGTCGCCGAGCATCGCCGAGCCCTTCTTGCCGCCGGCCTCGGAGGTGTAGTAGTCGTACGCGTCCAGGATCAGCTCGGCGTGGTCGTAGTCCTCCTGGGAGGGCGAGAAGATCTCGTTGGACGCCTCGACCTGGCCCGGGTGCAGGACCCACTTGCCGTCGAAGCCGAGGGCGGCGGCGCGCTGCGCGACCTCGCGGTAGCCGTCCACATTGCGGATCTGCAGGTAGGGGCCGTCGATGGCCTGGAGGTTGTTGGCACGGGCGGCCATCAGGATCTTCATCAGGATGAAGTGGTAGGCGTCCGCCGGGTAGCCGGGCGGCTGCTCGCCCACGACGAGGGACTTCATGTTGATGGACGCCATGAAGTCGGCCGGGCCGAAGATGATGGTCTCCACGCGCGGGCTGGCCTGGGCGATCTCGTTGACGTTGTTCAGGCCCTGCGCGTTCTCGATCTGCGCCTCGATGCCGATCCGGCCGACCTCGAAGCCCATCGTCTTCTCGATCTGGGTGAGGAGGAGGTCGAGCGCGACGATCTGCTGGGCGTCCTGGACCTTAGGGAGCATGATGCAGTCCAGGTTCGGGCCCGCGCCCTCCACCACCGTCACGACGTCGCGGTACGTCCACTCGGTCGTCCAGTCGTTGACGCGCACGACGCGGGTCTTGCCGGTCCAGTCGCCCTCGTTGAGGAACTTGACGATGGTGTGCCGCGCCTCCGGCTTGGCGAGCGGCGCGCAGGCGTCCTCCAGGTCGAGGAAGACCTGGTCCGCCGGGAGACCCTGGGCCTTCTCCAGGAAGCGCGGGTTCGAGCCCGGTACGGCCAGGCAGGAACGCCGGGGGCGGAGACGGTTGACCGTGGTCATGCGGGGACCTCCAGGGGGTCGAGCTTGTTCGCTTTCCGGATCTCGTCGACGATCCGGCCGATGATGCCGGTGATGTCGAAGTCCTTCGGGGTGAAGACCGCGGCCACTCCCGCGGCCCGCAGTTCCTCGGCGTCACCGTTCGGGATGATGCCACCGGCGATCACCGGTATATCTGTGGCACCGGCCACACGGAGCCGTTCGAGCACGTCCGGCACCAGTTGGGCGTGCGAGCCGGACAGGATGGACAGGCCCACCGCGTGCACGTCCTCGGCGAGGGCGGCGTCCACGATCTGCTCCGGGGTGAGCCGGATGCCCTGGTAGACCACCTCGAACCCGGCGTCGCGGGCGCGCACGGCGATCTGCTCGGCGCCGTTGGAGTGGCCGTCCAGGCCGGGCTTGCCGACCAGGAAGCGGAGCTTGCCGACGCCCATCTCCTTGGCCGTCAGCTCCACCGTGCGGCGCACCTCGGAGAGGGCCGAACCCTCCTCGGCGGTGACCGCGACGGGCGCCGAGGACACCCCGGTCGGTGCGCGGAACTCACCGAAGACCTCGCGCAGTGCCCCGGCCCACTCGCCGGTCGTGGCGCCGGCGCGGGCGCACTCCAGGGTGGCCTCCATGAGGTTGCCGGTGCCGCGCGCGGCCTCCTTCAGCTTCTCCAGCGCCTTGCAGGGGCGCGGGTGGTTGAAGGGGGGCTGGTAGCGGCTGTCGCGCCAGTTCCGCAGCGAGGCGATGACGCGGGCCTCCACCGCCGGGTCGACCGTCTGGATCGCGGTGTCCAGGTCGGCGGTCAGCGGGTTGGGCTCGGTGCCCTCGAAGGCGTTGACACCGATGATCTTCTCCTCGCCGGACTCGATCCGGGCCCGGCGCTCGGCGTGCGAGGCGACCAGTTGCGACTTGAGGTAGCCGGACTCCACGGCGGCCATCGCGCCGCCCATCTCCTGGATGCGGTCGATCTCCGCGAAGGCCGCCTCGACCAGCTCGTCGACCTTCGCCTCGACCACCTTCGAACCCTCGAAGAGGTCCTCGTACTCCAGCAGGTCGCTCTCGTGCGCCAGCACCTGCTGGATGCGCAGCGACCACTGCTGGTCCCAGGGGCGCGGCAGGCCCAGCGCCTCGTTCCAGGCCGGCAACTGCACGGCACGCGCGCGTGCGTCCTTGGAGAGGGTGACCGCCAGCATCTCGAGGACGATCCGCTGGACGTTGTTCTCCGGCTGCGCCTCGGTCAGGCCCAGGGAGTTGACCTGGACGCCGTAGCGGAAGCGGCGGTGCTTGGGGTTCTCGATGCCGTACCGCTCGCGTGTGATGCGGTCCCAGATGCGGCCGAAGGCGCGCATCTTGCACATCTCCTCGACGAAGCGCACGCCCGCGTTCACGAAGAAGGAGATGCGGCCGACCACGTCGCCCATGCGCTCCTGCGGCACCTGACCGCTGTCGCGCACCGCGTCGAGCACGGCGATCGCGGTGGACATCGCGTACGCGATCTCCTGCACCGGCGTGGCGCCCGCCTCCTGCAGGTGGTAGCTGCAGATGTTGATCGGGTTCCACTTGGGCAGGTGGGAGACCGTGTACGCGATCATGTCGGTCGTCAGACGGAGCGACGGCCCCGGCGGGAAGACGTGCGTCCCCCGGGACAGGTACTCCTTGACGATGTCGTTCTGGGTCGTGCCCTGGAGCTTGGTGATGTCCGCGCCCTGCTCCTCCGCGACGACCTGGTAGAGCGCCAGCAGCCACATGGCCGTGGCGTTGATGGTCATCGAGGTGTTCATCTGCTCCAGCGGGATGTCCTGGAACAGCCGGCGCATGTCACCGAGGTGCGCGACCGGCACGCCGACCCGGCCGACCTCACCGCGGGCGAGGACGTGGTCCGAGTCGTACCCGGTCTGGGTCGGCAGGTCGAAGGCGACCGACAGACCCGTCTGGCCCTTGGCGAGGTTGCGCCGGTACAGCTCGTTGGACGCCTCGGCCGTGGAGTGACCGGCGTAGGTGCGCATGAGCCACGGCCGGTCCTTCTGACGCTCAGTCACGTGGCGCTCCTCAGATGTTCCGGAAGCGGTTGATGGCGTCGAGGTGCTTCGCGCGCTTCTCGTGGTCGCGCACGCCCAGGCCCTCCTCGGGGGCCAGGCACAGCACGCCGACCTTGCCCTGGTGGAGGTTGCGGTGGACGTCGTAGGCGGCCTGGCCGGTGTCCGCCAGCGAGTACACCTTGGAGAGCGTGGGGTGGATCTTGCCCTTGGCGATGAGGCGGTTGGCCTCCCAGGCCTCGCGGTAGTTGGCGAAGTGGGAGCCGATGATGCGCTTCAGGGACATCCACAGGTAGCGGTTGTCGTACTCGTGCATGTAGCCCGAGGTCGAGGCGCAGGTGGTGATGGTGCCGCCCTTGCGGGTGACGAAGACGGACGCGCCGAAGGTCTCGCGGCCGGGGTGCTCGAAGACGATGTCGATGTCCTCGCCGCCGGTGAGTTCGCGGATGCGCTTGCCGAAGCGCTTCCACTCCTTGGGGTCCTGGGTGTTCTCGTCCTTCCAGAACCGGTAGCCCTCGGCGTTGCGGTCGATGATCGCCTCGGCACCCATCGAGCGGCAGATCTCCGCCTTCTGCGGCGAGGAGACGACACAGATGGGGTTGGCGCCGCCGGCGAGGGCGAACTGGGTGGCGTAGGAGCCGAGTCCACCGCTGGCGCCCCAGATGAGGACGTTGTCGCCCTGCTTCATGCCGGCACCGTTGCGGGAGACGAGCTGGCGGTACGCGGTGGAGTTGACCAGGCCGGGAGCGGCGGCCTCCTCCCAGCTCAGGTGGTCCGGCTTCGGCATCAGCTGGTTGGACTTGACCAGCGCGATCTCCGCCAGGCCGCCGAAGTTGGTCTCGAAGCCCCAGATCCGCTGCTCGGGGTCGAGCATCGTGTCGTTGTGGCCGTCGGACGACTCCAGCTCGACGGAGAGGCAGTGCGCGACCACCTCGTCGCCCGCCTGCCAGGCGTTGACGCCCGGGCCGGTGCGCAGGACGACGCCGGCGAGGTCGGAGCCGATGATGTGGTACGGCAGGTCGTGGCGCTTGGTGAGCTCGCTGACCCGGCCGTAGCGCTCCAGGAACCCGAAGGTGGACAGCGGCTCGAAGATCGAGGTCCACACCGAGTTGTAGTTGACCGAGGAGGCCATGACGGCCACCAGGGCCTCGCCCGGGCCCAGCTCGGGCAGCGGCACCTCGTCCAGGTGGATCGACTTGCGGGGGTCCTTGTCGCGGGTCTCGAGGCCCGCGAACATCTCCGTCTCGTCCTTGTGCACGGTGATCGCGCGGTACGACTCGGGGAGCGGCAGAGCGGCGATGTCGGCCTTCGTGGCGTCGGTCGACTGGATCGCGTCCAGGATGTCCTTCACGGTCACGGTGTTGCCTCCGGCGGTGAGCGCCCTGAGGGAGGGGCGCTGAGGGGTACGTCGGTGCTGCTGAGGTGAGGGTGTGTGCCTGTGACGCAGGCGTTCGGGCGCGCAGGGGATGAGGTGCGGGGACAGCCCGAACACCTTCAACGTATGACACCGCGTGTCACCCCGCAAGGCACTGAGTGCCAGAAACTCATCTCAGATGAAATCTTTACGCGACAGATGAGCGATGATCGATCGAATCATCTCCCGCCACGGGTGAAAAAGGGGCACCGACATGCAAAAACGGCCACCCGGTGGGTGGCCGTCGTCACAGCGCGGAACAGTGCGGAAAGGGCGGTCAGCGCTCCTTGAGCGCCTGCTCGATGGTGCGCATGACCTCGTGCAGCGGCGCGTCGGTGCGCGCCACCGTCACGAGCACCTCGCCCTGCACGGAGGAGGACGCCGCGGCGGCCGGCGGCCGTGTGCCGGAGGTGGTGCCGCGGCCCGCCCCGATGCCCGTGCCGAAGGTCCTCCGCACGATCGCGAAGGCGTGGTCCAGCTCGGCCTCCACGTCGCCCTGCCCGTCGGCCCGCAGCCAGCGCCGCAGCACGTGGTTGTGCGCGGTGACCACGGCGGACGCGGCGACCTCCGCCAGCAGCGGGTCGTCGTTGGCGTCGTCGTCGTGCGCGTGCTCGTCGAAGTGACCCAGCAGGTAGCGGGTGAACAGGCGCTCGTAACGGGCCACCGACGCGATCTCCGCCTCGCGCAGCGTGGGCACCTCGCGCGTCAGCTTGTAGCGGGCGACCGAGATCTCCGGCCGGGCCGCGTACATCTTCATGACTTCCTTGATGCCGCGGCACACCGTGTCGAGCGGATGCTCGTGCGCGGGCGCCGCGTTGAGGACTGCCTCGGCGCGCACCAGAGTGTCGTCGTGGTCGGGGAAGATCGCCTCTTCCTTGGAGCGGAAGTGGCGGAAGAAGGTGCGGCGGGCGACCCCGGCCTGGGCCGCGATCTCGTCGACGGTGGTCGCCTCGTACCCCTTGGTCGCGAACAGCTCCATGGCCGCCGCCGCCAGTTCCCGGCGCATTTTGAGCCGCTGGGCGGCGGCCCGGCTGCCGGCCGTGCTCTCCGGAGCGTCGGACGTGGCTGAGGTACGTGAGGACTTGGCGGGCTGGGACATGACCCGAACGTACTGCATGTGGGCGCAATCATGCGCGTGACCGGGGATTCCCCCGCCCGCCCGGGGCGGGGGAGACCCGGCCGGATCCAGCAGCCCGCCCCAGTCCTCCTCGGGTCCGAACCCGTCGCCCGCCCGCTCAGCGGCGGGCATGCTCGCGGAAACCGCGGCCCGTCTTGCGGCCGAGGCAGCCCGCGGCCACCAGATGCTCGAGCAGCGGTGCCGGCGCCAGCCCGGGGTCGCGGAACTCGCGGTGCAGGACCTTCTCGATGGCCAGGGACACGTCCAGCCCCACCACGTCGAGCAGCTCGAAGGGGCCCATCGGGTAGCCGCCGCCCAGCTTCATCGCCGCGTCGATGTCGTCGAGGGTCGCGTAGTGCTCCTGCACCATCTTGACCGCGTTGTTGAGGTACGGGAACAGCAGCGCGTTCACGATGAAACCGGCCCGGTCGCCGCAGTCCACGGCGTGCTTGCGCACCGTGGCGCACACCTCGTGCACGGTGGCGTGCACGTCGTCGGCGGTCAGCACCGTGCGGACCACCTCGACCAGCTTCATCGCCGGGGCCGGGTTGAAGAAGTGCATGCCGATCACGTCCTGCGGACGCGAGGTGGCCCGGGCGCAGGCGACGACCGGCAGCGAGGACGTGGTGGTGGCCAGCACCGCGCCGGGCTTGCAGACCTTGTCCAGCGCGGCGAACAGCTGCCGCTTCACCTCCAGGTCCTCGGCGACGGCCTCCACGGCCAGGTCGACGTCGGCGAAGTCGTCGTACGTGCCCGTCGGCGTGATCAGCTCCAGCGTCCGCGCGGCCGCCTCCGCGGTCATGCGCCCCTTGTCGACCGACCGGGACAGGGACTTCCCGATCCGGGCCTTGGCCGTCTGCGCCTTCTCCGCGCTGCGGGCCGCCAGCACCACCTCGTACCCGGCCTTGGCGAACACCTCCGCGATGCCGGACGCCATGGTCCCCGAACCGGCCACGCCCACCGCACGCACCGGCCGCCCGGCGACCCCGGTGCCGCCCTCCGCCGGGGTGAGCGTGTCCGGCACCACGACCGCGCTGCCGGGCGACTCGTAGGTGTAGAAGCCCCGGCCCGCCTTGCGCCCCGTCAGGCCCGCCTCGCTGAGCTGCCTGAGGATTGGCGCGGGGGCGTGCAGCCGGTCGCGGGAGGCGGCGTACATGGCCTCCAGGACCGTGCGCGCGGTGTCCACGCCCACCAGGTCCAGCAGGGCCAGCGGCCCCATCGGCAGACCGCAGCCGAGCCGCATCGCCGCGTCGATGTCCTCGCGGGAGGCGTAGTTGGCCTCGTACATCGCGGCGGCCTGGTTGAGGTAGCCGAACAGCAGCCCGTCCGCGACGAAGCCGGGCCGGTCCCCGACCGCGACGGGCTCCTTGCCGAGGTCCAGGGCGAGGTCGGTGACCGCCGTGACGGCGGCGGGCGCGGTCAGCACCGAGGAGACGACCTCGACCAGCTTCATGGCCGGCGCCGGGTTGAAGAAGTGCAGGCCGAGCATCCGCTCCGGGCGGGCCGAGTCCGCGGCGAGCCGCGTGACGGACAGCGCGTTGGTGCCGGTCGCCAGGATCGCCTCCGGGCGCACGATCCCGTCCAGCTCCCGGAAGACCCGCTGCTTGATCTCGTACGACTCCGGGACCACCTCGATCACCAGGTCGGCGTCGGCGGCCGCCCGCAGGTCGGCGGAGGTGCGGACGCGGCCCAGGGCGGCGGCGCGCTCCTGCTCGGTCAGGCGCCCGCGCTCGACGGCCCGGGCGGTGGAGGACTCCAGCGCGGCGACGGCCTTGACGGCCTGGGCCTCGCTGACGTCGATGCCGACGACGTCGCGGCCGGCCACGGCCAGGACCTCGGCGATACCGGTGCCCATGGTGCCGAGGCCGACCACGGCGACGGTCCGGAGCGGGGACAGAGGGGTGTCGGACAGGGGAGTGGCCATCGCGGGACTCCAGGAATGAGGGGTGACGACGGGAGCACGCCCGGGTGCGCCGTCGCGGCGCACCGGGTGCGTGGAAAAGGAAGGAAAGGAGTGCGGGTGTTGCCGGGCTCGAACGGCGCACACGCCCGGTGCCGTCGTGGAGGGCGCGCACACGCCCGCCCGGCGGCCTGTGACCGGCCCTGTCCCGAGGCCGAGTCCTGATGCGGTACCCGAGGTACCGGACCGACTGCTCTCCCGGTGGTTGCGTCACCAGACCACCGTGAGGAGTTGCTGCGGGTGGGTGACCCGCTCGTCTGAGGTTAACCCGCGGGTAACGAGCGCGCCAGCCCTCCGTGTTCGTGATGTACGTCCCACGGGTCGGGTGACGCGCCTAACCTCGGTGTCATGGACGAAGAGTTGCGCGTGCTCACGGAGCGCTTACGGGCCGAGTCGGCCGCATCCGGCGCCCCGGGCACCACGGCGGAGTACGACCGGCTGGTGGCGACCGGGGACCACGACGAGCTGGCCGCGGTGCTCACCGAGCCGGGACACCCGCTGTGGGCCCGGGAACTGGCCGCCTTCCGGCTGGGCGTGGCGGGGGACCGGCGGGCCTTCGAATCGCTCGTGCTGCTGCTCAATCACCGCGACCCACCGCGCTGCGCCTCGGCCGCCCACGCCCTCGCCCGCCTCGGCGACCCGCGCACCGCCCGCGCGGCCGCCGCGCTCGCCACCAACGAACTCCGGGTCGCCTATGCCCTGCACCCGGTACGGCTGCTGGTCGCACTGCGCGCCCCCGAGGCGGTGCCCGCGCTGATCACCACGCTGCGCCGGCGGCTGCGCCCGCACGACCCGTACCGGCGCGTCGCGCTGGCCTGCGTCGACGGCCTCGGCACCCTCGGCGACGAGCGCGCCGCCCCCGTCCTGAACGACGCGCTCGCCCACCCGGCACTGGCGGAGGCCGCGGTACGAGCGCTGGCGCGCATCCCGGGCCGGCGGTGAGCGGCGTCCGGCCGGTGCGGGCGGACGGCGGTACGGGTACGGAACGGCCGAACGGCGCGCGGGCCGCCCGAAGCCCGGCCGGCCGCGGTCGAGGCGTCGGCGGGGCGTCGGCGGGGCGTGCGGCGCCCAGGGGGACGTGGCGTGGCCGGTCGCGGGACCGGTCGGGGCGGTGACGTGCCGTCAGCTGCCCAACGGCCGCGCGTACCGCACCTCCGGTACCGCGACCCCCTCCACCACGAAGGGCTCCTCGGCGCCGTCGGGGCGGAACCCCGCCCGCTCGTAGAAGCGCCGGGCGCGGGCGTTGCCCTCGAGCACCCACAGGAGCATGCGCGCGTGCCCGGCGGCCTCGCACCGGTGTACCGACTCCCGAAGCAGGGCCTGCCCGATGCCCGTGCCGAACCGTCCCGCGTCGACGTAGAGCGCGTACAACTCGGCGTCCGCGGTGCGTGCCTCGGCGTCCCGGTAGCGGCCGGTGCAGGCCCAGCCGACGACCTCGCCGGCGTCGTCCTCGGCGACCAGGTTCACCACGTCCCCCGAGGCGCCGGTGAACATGGTCCGGCGCCGCTCGGCGTCGGCGGCCGGGTCCATCGCGTCGAGGTACGGCTGCGGCACCAGCCCCCGGTAGGCGGTCCGCCAGCCCCGGACGCGAATCCGGGACACGCGGTCGCAGTCCGCGAGAGCCATCTCCCGCACCCGCATCCGCACGGGCACCGGCCGCGGACTCACGGCGCCACGACCGCGAACGCCTCGATCTCCATGAGGAACTCCGGCCGCACCAGCGCGCCCACCTGCACCGCCGAGGCGGCCGGCAGCCGGTCGTCCGGTATGTGCGCGGCGCGCGCCGTCCGGATCGCCGCCATGTGCGCCATGTCCGTGACGAAGAAGGTCAGCTTCACGACGTCGTCGAAGGTCGCTCCGGCCGAGACCAGGCACCGGCGCAGGTTCTCGAACACCTGGCGGGCCTGGGCCACCGGGTCGCCCTCGCCGACCACCTTGCCGTCCTCGTCCAGGGCGAGCTGCCCCGAGACGGCCACGAACCGCCCGGTGCCGAGGACGACATGGGTGTACTGCGCTGCGGGCGCGACACCCTCGGGGGCGGGGATCCTCGTCAGTTCGCTCATGCGTCCATCGTGGACCACGGCACTGACAACGCCGCCCGGGGGGTCAGCCGCGGAAGCCGAGCAGCCCGTGCAGGGTGGACCCCCGTGAGGACGTCGAAGCCGCCTTGGACTCCAGGGGCTTCGGCTCCGGCAGCGCCGCACACACCGCGTCCACGCCGCCGTCGCCGCGCGGCACGGTGCCGTCGGTCAGATAGGCGGCCAGGTGCTCGTCCAGGCAGTCGTTCCCGCTCAGCGTGATGCCGTGGTTCCCGCCGCCCTCCTCGACGACGAGGCTGGAGCCGCGCAGCAGACGGTGCGCGGTGACGCCGCCCTCGTACGGCGTGGCCGCGTCGCCCGTCGCCTGGAACAGCAGTACCGGGGGCAGTTCGTCGTTGGCCACGTCCACCGGCTCCCGGGACTCCGTGGGCCAGAAGGCGCACGGTGCGTTGTACCAGGCGTTGTTCCACACCATGAAGGGCGCCTTCTCGTACAGGCCCCAGCTGTCGTCGCGCCACTCGTCCCAGTCGCGCGGCCAGCTCGCGTCGCGGCACTCGACGGCGGTGTAGACGCTGTACCCGTTGTCCCCGGAGGCGTCCAGGGCGCCGAAGTTGTCGTACGCCTCGACGAGCGGGCCGGTGTCCCCGTCGTTGACGTACGCGGCGAACGCCTCGGCCAGGTAGGGCCAGTAGCCGTTGTAGTACCCGCCGGGCATGTAGGTGTCCTCCAGTTCGGAGGCGCCGACCTTCCCGCCCGCCGGCTTCTTCGCCAGCGCCGCCCGCATGGCGTACCACGCGGTCTCGACCCGCTCGGGGTCGGTGCCCAGCCCGTACGCCGCGTCGTGCTCGGCGATCCAGGCCAGGAACGCCCGGTGGCGGTCGTTGAAGGCGAGGTCCTGGTTGAGGTTGGCGTCGTACCAGACGTCGTCCGGACCGACGACCGAGTCCAGGACCAGCCTCCGTACCCGGTCCGGGTAGAGCTTGGCGTAGACGGCGCCGAGGTAGGTGCCGTACGAGTAGCCGAAGTAGTTGAGCTTCTCGGAGCCGAGCGCCGCGCGGATCGCGTCCAGGTCCCGCGCGGCGCTGACCGTGTCGATGTGGGGCAGCACGTCCGCGTACTTGTCGCCGCAGGCGTCGGCGAAGGACTTCGCGCGCGTGAGGTTGGCCTGCTCGACGTCCGGCGTGTCCGGCAGCGAGTCGGGGCGCACCGGGTCGAAGTGGCCCGGCCGGCAGTCCAGTGCGGGACTGCTCCTGCCCACCCCGCGCGGGTCGAAGCCGATGACGTCGTACTGGGCGGCCACCTTCGCGGGCAGCGAGGAGGCCACGAACCCGGCGAGCGTCAGCCCGCTGCCGCCGGGGCCGCCGGGGTTCACCAGCAGGGGTCCCTGGTATGTCTCGGCGGTGTGCGGGACGCGGGACAACGCCAGCGTGATCTGCCTCCCGCGCGGACGCGCGTGGTCGAGCGGCACCTTCAGGGACGCGCACTGGAGCGTGGGGTAGTCCTCCGTGGCGCATTTCTTCCAGTGCGGTCCCGCGGCGGGTGCCGATTGCGCGGGCCGTGGGGCGCTCGCCCCGGCGGGGACGGCCGTGACGGTCCCGGCGGCGATGACGGCGGCGCCGCACAGCACGGCTGCGCGTTGTCTCATGGCGTTCTCCCAGGACTCCCGGAACGGCGGGGCAAGGGTCCGCGTGGGTCGCGGTCCTCGCCGGATCGTCCCGGGGAGCGCGTGCGGAAGAACGAGACCTGTCCATACTTGACCCGATTGGGTCGGAAGATGCCCTCCAATGCTCTTACTCGGCCGCTCCGGGCGGGCTCACGGTGCCGTCAGAGCCCGAGCCCGCCGGCAACCGACATCTCCTGCTTGGTGAACTCCCCCGTCAGCATGGGCATGGCCCGGCCGATCGCGTCCTTCGCCTCGGGCAGTTCCAGCGAGGCGTCGTGATGTTCCCGGGTGCGCCACACCTCGGTCACCCAGATCGTCGTCTCGTCGTCGTCGGACCGGCCGACCAGATAGAGGTCGCAGCCGGCTGACCGGAGGCCGTCGGCGCCGCTCAGGAGAAGGGAGACCACCTCCTCGCGGCAGCCGGGCCGGGTCTTCATCGAAGCGATGCAGCCGTAGGACATGGAGATCCCTTTCACCCTTGGCGAGGCCGCCTTCTTCGGCCGGAGCGCGTACCCGAAGGCTGTCAGATGAGCGAGAGCTGCACCGGCTCGGTGGGCGGGGCCTCGGCGGGGCGGGAGTGCTCCGGTTCGGCGATCCGGCGCGGCATCCCCGCGCGCGTGGGGCCGATGCCGTACTCGCGGGCCAGGTCGTGCACCTGGCGGGTGATCCGGCGCTGGTACCACTTCGGGGCGTAGGCGCCGTCCGCGTACAGCCGCTCGTAGCGGCGGACCAGGTGCGGGTGGTGCCGGCCGAGCCAGGCCATGAACCACTCCCGGGCGCCCGGGCGCAGATGCAGCACCAGGGGCGTCACCGAGGTGGCGCCCGCGGCGGCGATGGCGCGCACGGTGGCCCTCAGCTGGGCCGGCCGGTCGCCGAGGAAGGGGATGACCGGGGCCATCAGCACTCCGCAGCCGATGCCGCGCTCGCCGAGGGCTCGTACGACCTCCAGCCGGCGCTCCGGTGCGGGAGTGCCCGGCTCCACGGTGCGCCACAGCTCCGGGTCGGTGAAGCCGACCGAGACGGAGATGCCCACGTCCGTCACCCGGGCCGCGCGGGTCAGCAGGTCCAGGTCGCGCAGGATCAGCGTGCCCTTGGTCAGGATCGAGAAGGGGTTCGCCCGGTCGGTGAGGGCCTCGACGATGCCCGGCATCAGCCGGTAGCGGCCCTCCGCGCGCTGGTAGCAGTCGACGTTGGTGCCCATCGCGACGTGCTCGCCCTGCCAGCGCCGCGAGGCCAGCTGGCGGCGCAGCAGCTCGGGCGCGTTCACCTTGACGACGATCTGGGAGTCGAAATCGAGCCCCGTGTCGAGGTCCAGGTAGCTGTGCGTCTTGCGCGCGAAACAGTAGACGCACGCGTGCGTGCAGCCCCGGTAGGGGTTCACCGTCCACTCGAACGGCATGCGCGAGGCCCCCGGCACTCGGTTGAGGATCGAGCGGGCGCGCACCTCGTGGAAGGTGACGCCTGCGAACTCGGGCGTGTCGAACGTGCGCGTGACGACGGCGTCCGCGCCGAACAGCCCGGCGTCCGCGGCCCGGGCGTGGTCGGAGTCCGTGAGGTTCTCCCAGCGCATTTCGGCCTCCTCGGTAGCACTGGTCGACACAATAGAACACTTGTTCCCTTGATCGTGCGGGTGAGTCGCGCGGGGCCGCTTCACGCCCCCCGATTTGGTGGCCGCGCGGCGGGGTGGTTGGCTTGCCCCGAACCCGAGAACCAGGCCCTGGAGGGACCCGATGGCGCAGGTCGAGGCGACGACGGAGCGGATCGTCGCAGCGGACGCGGAGACGGTGTTCGACACCCTCGCCGACTACAGCGGCACCCGCGAGAAGCTGCTCCCCGAGCACTTCAGCGAGTACGAGGTCCGCGAGGGCGGCGACGGTGAGGGCACCCTCGTGCACTGGAAGCTGCAGGCCACCAGCAAGCGCGTTCGCGACTGCCTGCTGGAGGTCACCGAGCCCACCGACGGCGAGCTGGTCGAGAAGGACCGCAACTCCTCCATGGTCACCACCTGGCGGGTCACCCCGGCGGGCGAGGGCAGGTCCCGGGTCGTCGTGGTCACCACCTGGCAGGGTGCCGGCGGCGTCGGCGGCTTCTTCGAGAAGACGTTCGCACCCAAGGGCCTCGGCCGGATCTACGACGCCATGCTCGCCAAGCTCGCCGCCGAGGTCGAGAAGTAGCCAAACGGCAAGCAGGGGGCGCCTGTTGGGCGCCTCACCGGTTCGAGTGATCTCCGCGCGAACCCGTCGCACGTCCGTAACTCGTCGCACTTGTTCGCAGTTGTCGCCTCAGGTGGCAAATGTGAGCAGGTGTGACGAGGGGAGCGGTACGTGGGCGGGATCACTCTGGTGCAGGATCCGGTGGAGGACGGACCGGTCGTCGCGGCCCCGGCGCCACCCGGGCCCCCCGCCGCCGGAACGGGAGGGGAGCCGGAGCGGGAGGACCGGGAGCCGGACGCCGGGCTGAGTCCGCGCCGGGTGCGGCTGGTCTTCGTCGGGCTGATGCTGGCCCTGCTGCTCGCCGCCCTCGAGCAGATGATCGTCGCCACGGCCCTGCCGAAGATCGTCGGCGAGCTGCACGGCCTGGACCGGATGTCCTGGGCGATCACCGCGTACCTGCTCACCTCGACCATCGGGCTGCCGATCTACGGCAAGCTCGGCGACCTCCTCGGACGCAAGGGCGTCTTCCAGTTCGCCATCCTGGTCTTCGTCGTCGGCTCCGCGCTCGCCGGACGTGCGCAGAGCATGGACCAGCTGATCGCCTTCCGCGCGGTGCAGGGTGTCGGCGCCGGCGGCCTGATGATCGGCGTGCAGGCGATCATCGCGGACATCGTGCCGCCCCGCGAGCGCGGCCGCTTCATGGGCCTGATCGGCGCCGCCTTCGGACTCGCCTCCGTCGCGGGCCCGTTGCTCGGCGGCTACTTCACCGACCACCTCTCCTGGCGCTGGTGCTTCTACATCAACGTGCCCTTCGGCCTGGTCACCATGGCCGTCGTCGCCGTCGTCCTCAAGCTGCCCAGGCCGCGGGTCAAGCCCCGCCTCGACATCCTCGGCACCCTGATGCTCGCCGCCGCCTCCACCTGCCTGGTGCTGCTCACCAGCTGGGGCGGCACCGAGTACGCGTGGGGGTCGAGGACGATCCTCGGTCTCGCCGCCGGAGCGGTCGGCTCCACCCTGCTCTTCCTGGTTGCCGAGCGCTTCGCACCCGAACCGCTGATCCCGCTGCGCCTGTTCCGGGACTCCATCTTCAACGTCACCGCCCTGGTCGGCCTCGTCATCGGCGTCGCCCTGTTCGGCGCCGCGAGCTACCTGCCGACCTTCCTCCAGATGGTGGACGGCGCCAGCGCCACCGAATCCGGACTGCTGATGCTGCCGATGATGGGCGGCGTCGTCGGCGCCTCGATCATCTCCGGACAGCTCATCAGCCGTACCGGTCACTACCGGATCCACCCGATCCTCGGCAGCGCGCTGTCCGTCGTCGGCATGTGGCTGCTCTCCCGCCTCGACACCGACACGCCCCGGCTGCACTACAGCATCTGGATGGCGGTCCTCGGCGCCGGTATCGGCATGGTGATGCCCGTCCTCGTCCTCGCCGTGCAGAACTCCGTGCGCCCCACCGACCTGGGCACCGCCACCAGCGCCAACAACTACTTCCGGCAGATCGGCGGCAGCGTCGGCGCGGCCGTCTTCGGCACGCTCTTCGCGGGCCGGCTCACCGACGCCCTGGCCGACCGGATCCCCGCCGACGCGGGAGCCGGGCTCCCCGACGCCGAGGCCATCACCCCCCAGCTCGTCCACTCCCTGCCGCCGGCGCTGCGCGACGCCTACATCGGGGCGTACGCCGAAGCCATGCCGCGGATCTTCCTCTACCTGGTGCCGGTGCTCGTCCTCGGGCTCCTCATCGCCCTCTTCCTCAAGGAGAAACCCCTGGTGTCCCACAACGCCCCCGTCACCGAGCCGGAGACCGCGCGGCAGCCGCAGTACGCACAGCACGCACCGCAGGAACAGCCCGCCGCCCAGGTACCGCCGGCCCGGTCGCCCTACGCCGGCGGCATCCCCGTCTGCGGCACGGTGCAGCACCCCGACGGCACCGTCGTGCCCCGCGCGGCGCTCACCCTCATCGACGTCGGCGGACAGCAGATCGGCCGGGGCGCCAGCGGCGACGACGGACGGTACGCGCTGGCCACGCCCGGGTCCGGCGCGTACGTCCTGATCGCCGCGGCCGGTGGCCACCAGCCGCAGGCGGTCTCCGTGACGGTCGGCGAACGCCCGGTGGAACTGGACGTGGTCCTCGGCGGCGCCGGACGGCTGGCCGGCAGCGTCGTGACCGCCGACGGCAGCCCCGTGCGCGACGCGGCCGTCACCCTCACCAACGTGCACGGCGAGGTCGTCGCCACCACCCGCAGCGGCCGCGAGGGCGGCTACGTCATCACCGAGCTGGTGGCGGGCGAGTACACCCTCGCCGCCAGCGCCCCCGCCTTCCGCCCGGCCGCCCTGCCGGTCAGCGTCCAGGCCGCCCGGGAGACCCGCCAGGACGTCGAACTGGCCGGCGGGGCCGTGCTGCGCGGCACCGTACGGGCCAGTGGTGGACGGGCCGTGGAGGACGCGCGGGTGACGCTGCTCGACGCGGCGGGCAACGTGGTGGACACCCTGACCACCGGACCCGACGGCACGTTCCGGTTCGTCGACCTGTCGTCCGGCGAATACACCGTCATCGCGGCCGGATACCCGCCCGTCGCCACCGTGCTCCAGGTGGCCGGCGGCGGCCGCACCGAGCGCGACCTGCAGCTCGGACACGAGGACTGAGACCGGCACACCGGCGCGCGGGCGTGCGCCGGTGTGTTCGCGCGCCACCAATTCCCCCGTTGCCGCACATGGTCACCGGCCGCCACCGTACGGTGGTGACGGCGACACAGATCTTGCGGAGCCGTGGGCAGAGAGGGCCTGACGCCATGGACCATGGCACCGAGCGGGACGCACCTCCCGGCCGCCCGGCCGGACCCGGCACCGTGCCGGCCGACCCCGTGACGGGCCGTGTCCCGCTGGCCGTCGTCGTGGTGGACCGCGACGGGCTGGTCTCCCACTGGAGCCGAGGCGCACGAAGGCTGTTCGGCCTGCCGAAGGAAGAGGCGATCGGCCGCCCCGCCCCCGACCTGCTGCCCGTCTCGGGCGTGCTCGGGGACGTCGGCGGGACCGGGGACGACGACCCGGCCCACGGCCCTCACCCGGAGCACGACGGTCTCGGACCCGGCCTGGAGTCCTCCCTCGACGGGCGGCTGTCCTACCCGGCCGCCGGTCGCGCCCGGCTGACCGTGCCGGCCGATGCCCGGGTCGACGTGCTCTGGTGGGCGTACCCTCTGGTGGGCCCCGGTCCGGAACGGCTGCTCGTGCTGGCCGCCGACGCGGACGGGCTGCGCCGGGACTACGGCGGCGGGGGCGCCGAGGACAGCACGGAGGCGACCGTCGTCGAGCGGATCGCGCCCGGATTCGCCCTGCACACCGACTTCCCCGGCGCCGACGAACTCGCCCGCCGCCTCCCCGAGATCCTGCCCAGCATGAGCGTCGGCGAGAGTGCCCGCATCGTCGCGCAGGTCCTCGAACTGGGCTACCCCATCCTCGAGTTCAGCCAGAACGACCGGGTGCCCGTCACCCCCGACTGGGGTGTGCCCCGGCGGGCCGAGCGCCGGGCGCGCCGCGAGCGGGCCGCGCGGGCCCTGGCGGCGGGCGAACCGGTGCCCGACGAGTTGCGGGACGAGGCCGAGGACCTGGAGTACGCGGCGGTCCGCGAACGCCTGGAGTTCCTCAACGAGGTCAGCGGCGCGATCGGCACCTCGCTGGACCTCTCGCGGACCATCGTCGAGGTCAGCCGGGCGGTCGTCCCCCGCTTCACCGACGTCGCCGGCACCTATCTGCGCGAACAGGTCGTCGCCGGCGAGGGCTTCCCCGACGGCGTGCCCGACACGACGACGATGTGGCACCGGGTCGCCCTGGAGCACACCGACGAACCCGGCCGCTGGGACGACGTCGTCCCCGTCGGCGAGGCGATGCCCTTCCCGGCGCACACCCCCTTCTTCCAGTGCATGACCAGCGGAGAGCCGGTCCTGGTGCCCCGCATCACCGACGAGATGGGGCACGCCATCGCCTCCCAGTTCGAGAAGCGGGACATCCGGCCGCTCATCACGGGCCGCTCGATGCTGCTGGTGCCCCTGAAGGCACGCCAGGTCGTGCTCGGCTTCATGATCCTGCTCCGGCACCCGGAGCGGCCCGTCTTCAACGACATGGACCGCGTCACCGGCGCCGAACTCGCCGCCCGCGCGGGCCTGGTCCTCGACAACGCGCGCATGTACACCCACCAGGAGAACGTCGCCGAGACGCTCCAGGACAGCATGCTGCCGCACATCCCCGCGCGCATGGCCGGCTGCGACATCGCCACCCGCTATCTGCCGGGCACGCTGCTCGGCCGGGTCGGCGGCGACTGGTTCGACTCGGTCAAGCTGCCCGGCGCCCGCACCGCCCTCGTCGTCGGCGACGTCATGGGCCACGGCCTGGGATCGGCCGCGATGATGGGGCAACTGCGCACCGCCGTGCAGACCATGGCCGGTCTCGACCTGCCGCCCGCCCAGCTCCTGCGCAACCTCGACGACCTCGCCCAGCGCCTCGGCGACACCCACCTCGCGACCTGCCTGTACGCCGTGTACGACCCCATCGCCGGTGAACTGCACCTCGCCAACGCCGGCCACATCCCGCCCGTCCTGGTCCGCGCCGAGGACGGCGCCAGCGAGCTGATCGACCTGCCGACGGGGGCGCCGATCGGCGTCGGCGGGGTGCCCTTCGAGTCGGTGCGCGTGCCGGTGGGGCCCGGCGACCGGCTGGTGATGTGCACCGACGGCCTGGTGGAGGTGCGCGGCGAGGACATCGGCGTCGGCCTCGCCACCCTGTGCGAGTCCGCGGCGCACCCGGCCGCGTCCATGGACGACGCCTGCGACACCATCATCCGCGCCCTGGGCATCCGCGGCGGACGCAAGGACGACGTCGCGCTGCTGATGGCCCGGCTGACCGGCATCGAACCCGACGACGTCGCGGAGTGGCGCCTGGCCCGCGACCCGGCCGAGGTGGGCCGTGCCCGCGCGGCGGTCCGCGAGCAACTCCACGACTGGGAGCTGCCCGGCCTGGCCGCCCCGGCGGAACTCATGGTCAGCGAACTCGTCACCAACGCCGTCCGCCACGCGCACGCCCGCCCCGTCGAACTGCGCCTGGTGCGCGCCGACACGCTGCTGTGCGAGGTGGACGACGACGACCACGACCTGCCGGCCCTGAAGAGCGCGGGTCCCGACGACGAGACCGGGCGCGGCCTGCGCGTGGTCAGCACCCTGGCCCGCGAATGGGGCGCCAGTCGCACCAACGCGGGCAAGACCGTGTGGTTCGAACTGACCCTGCCCGCCCGGCACCGTCGGCCCCGTCAGACCCCCGCGCCGGCGTCCTAGGCGTCGTCGCGGCGCCGTGCCGCCCTGCGTTGCAGGGACTCGCGCCGGGCACGCAGCTCCTGCTGCCGACGGCGGCTCTTCTTGCCCCGCTCGGCCCGCGCCCGCGCGCCGGGGTCCCTGAGCTTCGTGTGGTCGAGCCTGGTCAGGTACCAGATGAGGCCGCAGAACAGGCCCAGGAGCAGCACCCCGAGGACACCGGCGAGCACCGGTGGCATGTCCGCGACCTCGATGTCCCGGTACCGTCCGACACTCACGCGTTCCCCCGTTCCCGTGGCCGCCCCCGTCGCCCCGTCCCCGGCCGACCGCCGCAATCTACCCGACCCGTCCGCGGTCCGAATCCGCCCGGCGCGAACGACCGGTGAAGGAACGCGCCGGGCGCTTGTGGCCGTGCGCCGGGCGCGGTACACCGTACGGACCCGTCGTCGTCGACGGGCTCGTACGTCGTCGCACCTGGGGAGCGGGCATGAGCGTGACGCGTCGGTACCGGGACGCCTGGGAGGGTTTCTGGAGCGAGGCCTCCGAGGACCGCGGGGCGGTGTTCTGGGACGCGGAACCGGCCCTGACCGCCGGTCGCCACCTGGCCCACTTCGAGCCGCACCTGACCGACGCGGGCCTGCCCCTGATCGACCTGGGCTGCGGCAACGGCACCCAGACCCGCTACCTCGCCGAGCGCTTCCCGCACGTCGTCGGCGCCGACCTCTCCGAGGCGGCCCTCGAACACGCCCGCCGCGCGGACCCGGCCGGGTCGGCCGCGTACCGGCGGCTGGACGCCGCCGACAAGGCCGAGGCGGAGACCCTGCACGCGGAGCTGGGCGACGCCAACGTCTACGTCCGCGGTGTCCTGCACCAGTGCGAGCCCGACGACCGTCAGCCTCTGGCCGACGTCGTCGCCGCGCTCCTGGGCGACCGCGGCCGCGCCTTCCTGGTGGAGCCCTCCCAGGCGGCCAAGACCGTCCTGATGGGCCTGGCCCGGGGCCCCGCCGGGCCGCCCGCCAAACTCGCCCCGGTCCTCCGTCACGGGCTGACCCCCGGCGCCGTTCCCGACGAGGCGGTGCCCGAGTACCTCCGCGCGGCCGGCCTCGCCGTCCTGGCGAGCGGCGAACTCCCGTTGCTCACCACGGAGTACACGCCGGACGGCACCCGCATCGAGCTGCCGTCGACGTGGGTGGTGGCGGGCCGGCCTGCGTGAGATGCGCTGTTCCTCGCGTTTGTATGACCGCACCGATTCCGGAGAAAGCGCTGATCGTAGGCCGTACGAGGTCAGTTTGACGGTCTAGACCACCGGTGGTTGTCCACAGCCCTGGCCGAGGCGGCCGGGCAGCGCGTACGGTTTCGAGCCATGAAGATCCTCATCAGCGCCGACATGGAAGGCGCCACCGGTGTCACCTGGCCGGCCGACGTGCTGCCGGGCACGCCGCAGTGGGAGCGGTGCCGGTCGATGTTCACCTCCGACGTGAACGCGGCCGTGCTGGGCTTCTTCGACGGCGGCGCCGACGAGGTGCTGGTCAACGAGGCGCACTGGTCCATGCGCAATCTGCTCCTGGAGCGGCTCGACGAGCGCACGGAGATGCTCACCGGGCGGCACAAGGCGCTGTCCATGGTGGAGGGCGTCCAGCACGGGGACGTGGACGGCATCGCGTTCGTCGGGTACCACGCGGGCGCCGGCATGGAGGGCGTCCTCGCGCACACCTACCTCGCCAACCAGCTCACCGGCGTCTGGCTGAACGACATACGCGCCAGCGAGGGTCTGCTCAACGCACACGTGGTCGCCGAGTACGGCGTGCCGGTGGTGCTGGTCACCGGGGACGACGTGGCCTGCGAGGACGCGCTCGGGTACGCGCCGGAGGCGCGGAAGGTCGCGGTCAAGGACCACGTGTCGCGGTACGCGGCCGTCTGCCGCACGCCGGCCAGGACCGCCGCCGACATCCGAGCCGCGGCGAAGGACGCGGCGACGCTCGCGGTGCGCCACGCACCGGTGACCGGCGGGCCGTTCACCCTCGCCATGGAGTTCGACGCCGAGCACCTCGCGGCGGCCGCGACCGTCGTGCCCGGGGTGGCGCAGGTCGGGGAGCGCAAGGTGGCGTACACCCACGACACGATGTTCGAGGCGATCCGGACGTTCAAGGCGGTCACCACGATCGTCTCGGCGGCGGTGGAGGAGCAGTATGGCTGAGCACACGGGCCCCGACCCGGCCACGGAAACGGGCGAACAGGCACTGGACGAGGTCGTCCGGTTCACCTCCGAACTGATCCGCATCGACACCACCAACCGGGGCGGCGGCGACTGCCGGGAGCGGCCGGCCGCCGAGTACGCCGCCGCACGGCTCGCCGAGGCCGGGATCGAGCCCACGCTCCTGGAGCGCACCGAGGGCCGCACCAACGTCGTGGCCCGCATCGAGGGCACCGACCCGTCGGCCGACGCGCTGCTGGTCCACGGTCATCTGGACGTGGTGCCGGCCGAGGCCGCCGACTGGAGCGTGCACCCCTTCTCCGGGGAGATCCGCGACGGCGTGGTGTGGGGGCGCGGCGCGGTCGACATGAAGAACATGGACGCGATGATCCTCGCGGTCGTCCGCGACTGGGCCCGGCAGGGAGTGCGGCCCCGGCGGGACGTGGTGATCGCGTTCACCGCGGACGAGGAGGCCAGCGCCGAGGACGGCTCCGGCTTCCTCGCCGACCGCCACGCCCCGTTGTTCGAGGGCTGCACCGAAGGCGTCAGCGAGTCCGGCGCGTTCACCTTCCACGACGGGGCCGGACGGCAGTTCTACCCCATCGCCGCCGGTGAGCGCGGCACCGGCTGGCTCAAGCTCACCGCCCGCGGACGCGCCGGTCACGGTTCGAAGGTGAACCGGGAGAACGCGGTCACCCGGCTCGCCGCCGCCATCACCCGCATCGGCGAACACGAGTGGCCGCTGCGCCTGACCCCCACCGTGCGCGCCGCCCTGACCGAGATCGCCGCCGTCTACGGCATCGAGACCGACCTGAGCGACGTCGACGCGCTGCTGGACAAGCTCGGCCCGGCCGCCAAGCTGGTCGAGGCCACCGTCCGCAACAGCGCCAACCCGACCATGCTGGACGCCGGTTACAAGGTCAACGTCATCCCCGGAGAAGCCGTCGCCCACGTCGACGGACGGTTCCTGTACGGGGGCGAGGACGAGTTCCGCGGCACCCTCGACCGGCTCACCGGGCCGGACGTGGACTGGGAGTTCGCCCACCGCGAGGTGGCGCTCCAGGCGCCGGTCGACTCGCCGACGTACGCCCGGATGCGCGCGGCGGTGCAGGAGTTCGCACCCGAGGGGCACGTCGTGCCCTACTGCATGTCCGGGGGCACGGACGCCAAGCAGTTCTCGCGGCTCGGCATCACCGGCTACGGCTTCGCGCCGCTCAGGCTGCCCGAGGGCTTCGACTACCAGGCCCTCTTCCACGGCGTGGACGAACGGGTCCCCGTCGAGGCGCTGCACTTCGGAGTCCGCGTCCTGGACCGTTTTCTGCGCACGGCCTAGAGACAGCCCCGGGGCCCGGCGCCCGAACGAACGAGCAGTTGTTGGAGGAGAAGTGGGGGAGTCAGTGTCGACTCTTTCGTACGGATCGTGGCCCTCGCCCGTCGACGCGGCGCTCGCCGCCGCGCACGACGGACGGCCCGACGACGTCGCCTTCGTCGGCGACGAGGTGTGGTGGACCGCGCCCCGGCCCACCGAGGGCGGACGGCGCACCCTGGTGCGGCGGCACGCCGACGGCACCGAGGAACCGGTCCTGCCGGCGCCGTGGAACGTGCGCAGCCGCGTCATCGAGTACGGCGGCCGGCCATGGGGTGCGGTCACGACCGACTCCGGCCCGCTCGTCGTCTTCGTGAACTTCGCCGACCAGCGGCTGTACGCCTTCACCCCGGGCGGCGACGAACCGCGCCCCCTCACACCGCTGTCCACGGTGGGCGGCGGACTGCGCTGGATCGAACCGGACCCGCACCCCGAGCGCGGTGAAGTGTGGTGCGTGCTGGAGGAGTTCACCGGCGAGGGCCCCACCGATCTGCGCCGCGTGCCCGTGGCGGTGCCGCTGGACGGCTCGGCGGCCGACGACCGCGCCGCGGTCCGCGAACTCGCCCCCGAGCGGCACCGCTTCGTCACCGGGCCCCGCCTCTCGCCCGACGGGCGCCGCGCCGCCTGGCTCGCCTGGGACCACCCGCGCATGCCCTGGGACGGCACCGAGCTGATCGTCGCCGAGGTCGGTCCCGAGGGCACCTTCCAGGACGCCCGGACGGTCGCGGGCGGACCCGAGGAGTCGATCGCCCAGGCCGACTGGGCACCGGACGGCACCCTGCTCCACGTCTCCGACCGCACCGGCTGGTGGAACCTCTACCGCGACGGGCGGCCCCTGTGCGCCCGCGAGGAGGAGTTCGGCGGGCCGCTGTGGAAGCTCGGGCAGCGCTGGTTCGCGCCCCTGGACAGCGGCCTGATCGCGGTCCTGCACGGCCGGGGCGCCGCCGTCCTCGGCATACTCGACCCCGAGACCGGCGAGGTCGTCGACGCGGCGGGCCCCTGGACGGAATTCGCACCCGCCCTCGCCGCGCACGGCGAACGGGTCGTCGGCGTCGGCGCCAGTGCCCACAGCGGCTTCGAGGTCGTCGAACTGGACGCCCGCACCGGCCGCGCCCGCGTGATCGGCGCACCCCACGAGGACGCCACCGACCCCGCCTACTACCCGCAGCCGCGGATCCGCACCTTCCAGGGCCCTGGCGGACGCGAGATCCACGCCCACCTCTACCCGCCGCACAACCCCGGCTGCCGGGCCCCGGAGGGCGAACTTCCGCCGTACGTCATCTGGGCGCACGGCGGCCCCACCAGTCGCGCCCCGCTCGTTCTCGACCTGGAGATCGCCTACTTCACCTCCCGGGGCATCGGCGTCGCCGAGGTCAACTACGGAGGCTCCAGCGGACACGGCCGGGAGTACCGCAACCGGCTGCGCGAGCAGTGGGGAGTCGTCGACGTCGAGGACTGCGCGGCCGTCGCCCTCGCCCTTGCCGAGGAAGGCGCCGCGGACCCGGAGCG
This sequence comes from Streptomyces sp. KPB2, assembly GCF_003950055.1. Lineage (NCBI taxonomy): Bacteria > Bacillati > Actinomycetota > Actinomycetes > Kitasatosporales > Streptomycetaceae > Streptomyces > Streptomyces sp. KPB2. Next base: position 1,354,278 of record NZ_CP034353.1, on the reverse strand, counting down.
GCTCGCCGTGCGCGGCGGCAGCGCGGGCGGCTGGACCTCCGCCGCGTCGCTGGCCGGCACCGACGTCTACGCCTGCGGCACGATCCTCTACCCGATCCTCGACCTCACCGGCTGGGGCACCGGGGAGACCCACGACTTCGAGTCGCAGTACCTGGAGAGCCTGATCGGCCCGTACGCCGAGGTCCCCGACCGCTACACCGAGCGGTCGCCCGCCGAGCACGCCGAGAGCGTCACCGCGCCGTTCCTGCTGCTCCAGGGGCTCGACGACGTGATCTGCCCGCCGGTGCAGTGCGAGCGGTTCCTGGCACGCATGGCGGGCCGAGGAGTGCCGCACGCCTACCTCACCTTCGAGGGAGAGGGACACGGATTCCGCCGGGCGGAGACCATGGTGCGCGCCCTGGAGGCCGAACTCTCCCTGTACGCCCAGACCTTCGGTCTGACCCCGCCCGGCGTCCCGACCCTGGAGCTGTCCCGATGAGCCGGGTGAGGGAACTGGTCCGGCCGCCGCGGCTCGCCCCCGGAGCCCGGGTGGCGGTCGTCGCACCCAGCGGACCCGTGCCCGAGGAGCGGATCCAGGCGGGCCTGGACGTGCTCCGCGGCTGGGACCTCGACCCGGTCGTTGCGCCGCACGTCCAGGACCGGCACGGCACCTTCGACTACCTCGCCGGCACCGACGCCGACCGGGCCGCCGACCTCCAGGCCGCCTGGTGCGACCCGTCCGTGGACGCGGTGCTCTGCGCCCGCGGCGGGTACGGCGCACAGCGCATGGTCGACCTGCTCGACTGGGAGGCGATGCGCGCGGCCGGTCCGAAGGTGCTCGTCGGATTCAGCGACATCACCGTGCTGCACGAGGCGTTCGCCACCCGCCTCGGCCTGGCCACCCTGCACGGACCGATGGCGGCGGCAGCCGACTTCATCAAGAACGCGCGGGCACAGGAACACCTGAGAGCCACCCTGTTCGCCCCGGAGACGGTCCGCGTGATCGCCTCCGACGGCACACCCCTGGTGCCGGGCCGGGCCCGCGGCGTCACCCTGGGCGGCTGCCTCGCCCTGCTCGCCGCCGAACTGGGCACCCCGCACGCCCGTTCCTGCGCGCGCGGCGGGCTGCTGTGTCTGGAGGACGTGGGGGAGGAGACCTACCGCGTCGACCGCTACCTCACGCAGTTGCTGCGGGCCGGCTGGCTCGACGGGGTCGCCGGCGTGCTGCTCGGCTCCTGGGAGGGGTGCGACCCCTACGAGCGGCTGCGGCCCCTGCTGGCCGACCGGCTCGGCGGCCTCGGCGTGCCGGTCGTCGAGGGCTTCGGTTTCGGGCACTGCGAGGGCGCGCTGACCGTCCCGTTCGGCATACCGGCGGAACTCGACGCGGACGCGGGCACCTTGACCCTGGACCGGCCGGCGCTGTGCTGACCGTCGTAGGCTGACCCCATGCCGCACATCCCGTCCCGTCACCTCGCCGAGGGCCCGCGCGTGGGCATCCGGCACTTCACCTACGAGGACGGTGCCGAGTTCACCGCCCGGGCCCGGGAGAGCAAGGACCTGCACCACCCCTGGCTCTTCCCGCCGGACAGCGCCCAGGCGTACGAGGCCTACGCGGGCCGGCTGATCGAGGACCGCACCAAGGCCGGGTTCCTGGTCTGCGAGAAGGACCCGGACCCGGCCTCCGGGGACGCCCCCGGCAGTTCCATCGCCGGGTTCGTGAACATCAACAACATCGTCGAGGGAGGATTCCTCAGCGGCGCGCTCGGCTACGGCGCCTTCGCGCACGCGGCGGGCCGCGGGCTGATGCGCGAAGGGCTGGACCTGGTGGTGCGGTACGCGTTCGGGCCGATGCGGCTGCACCGACTGGAGATCAACGTCCAGCCGGGCAACGCCGCCTCGATCGCACTGGCCCGCTCCTGCGGCTTCCACCTGGAGGGCTTCTCGCCGAGGATGCTCTACCTCGACGGCGCCTGGCGCGACCACCAGCGCTGGGCGATCACCGCCGAGACCGTGACTTCCGGTTGACCTTCATCGTGTCCAGGTCCGTCACCGTGGACCGCAGGTCGCGGAACCCGTAGCCGAGACCGCGCAGCGCGCCCTCCGCCCGGTCCTCCGCGATCGCCCCCGCCATCTCCTCACCGTCGGCCGCGTCCGACACCACCACGTAACGCATCGAGAAGTGCTTCAGCGGAGCGGGCTCGTACGACAGCGACCCCTCCTCGGTGAACCGCATGCTCGCCATCCCGTGCTCGCCCGCCTCGGCGAGCAACCGGGCCCGGGCGTCCTCGGTCAGACCGTCCCAGGTGCCCCGGACGATCACCCGGTAGGTGTGCTGCTCACTCACGCGCTGCTCTCTTCCCTCGTCCCGGCCCCGGCCCTCGTGGGCGCGCCGACCGCCCGACCCTATGTTCCCGCCCCCACCGCGCCCCAGCGGATTAAACGTGAGCCACATCGCCCCGGCCCGGCCGGCGGAGCCCCTGTTCACCGGGGCGGTGAGCGGCTTCCATGGGGAAGCGTGACGACGATCCGACGTGAGGTACTGACCCTGCCCGCCGCGCCGCTGGGCCCGGACAACCCCCTGCCGCCGCTGCGCCCCCTGGACGAGGCCCACCGCATCGACGACCGGGACCGGGCGGACCTGCCGCGCGACATGGCCCGCCAGGTCGACTACGAGCCACTGCGCAGCCTGCTGCCCGTCCAGGTCCGCGACGGCTACGGACGCGGACGCGCACCGAGCGGGCTGGACGCCCTCGTCATCGAGAACGACCGGCTGCGGGCCACCGTCCTGCCGGCCCTCGGCGGCCGCATCGCCTCCCTCCGCCACAAGCCGACCGACCGCGAGCTCCTCTACGTCAACCCCGTCCTCCAGCCCGCCAACTTCGCCCTCAACGGCGCCTGGTTCTCCGGCGGCATCGAGTGGAACATCGGCGCCACCGGCCACACCACGCTGTCCTGCTCACCCGTGCACGCAGCCCGCGTCCCCGCTCCGGACGGCGGGGAGATGCTGCGCCTGTGGGAGTGGGAGCGGCTGCGCGACCTGCCCTTCCAGGTCGACCTGTGGCTGCCGGACGGCTCGGACTTCCTCTACGTCGGCGCCCGGATCCGCAACCCGCACGAGCACCCGGTGCCCACCTACTGGTGGTCCAACATCGCCGTCCCCGAGGACCGCCGTGTCCTCGCCCCCGCCGACGAGGCCTGGCACTTCGGCTACGAGCGCAGACTGCGCCGTGTCCCGGTCCCGGAGTACGACGGGATCGACCGGACCCACCCGCTGAACAGCACCTACGCCGCCGACTACTTCTACGAGGTGCCGGAGGACCGGCGCCGCTGGATCGCCGCCCTCGACGAGCACGGCCACGGGCTGGTGCAGACCTCGACCGACGTGCTGCGCGGCCGCAAGCTGTTCGTGTGGGGCACCGGACCCGGCGGACGGCGCTGGCAGGAGTGGCTCACCGAACCCGGCACCGGCGGCTACTGCGAGATCCAGGCCGGGCTCGTCCGCACCCAGCTCGAACACGTCAGGCTGGAGGCGGAGAGCGAGGTCTCCTGGCTGGAGGCATACGGACCGCTCGACGCCCCGCCCGAGGGCGACTGGCACAGCGTCCTGCGCGGGGCCGAGGACCGGCTGGAGGCCGCCCTGCCGCGGGCCGACGTCGACGGCGCGTACGACGCCTGGCTGCCGTACGCCGACGCCGAGCCCGGCGAGCGCCTGGCCACCGGATCGGGCTGGGGCGCCCTCGAAGTACTGCGGGCCGGCTGGAAACTGCCCGGCACGCCCTTCGACGAGGACACCCTCGGTGAGCAGCAGCGGCCCTGGCTGCACCTGCTGCGCGCCGGGTCGCTGCCCGAGCCGGAGCACCACGAACCGCCCGGCGGGACGCTGGTCGCCCGGCCCTGGCGGGACATGATGGAGACGACGGCCGCCACGCCCCTGGCCGAGTACCACCTAGGTGTCGCGCAGTGGCACGGCGGCGACCGCGCACAGGCGGTACGCAGCTGGGAACGCGGCCTCCAGAGCCTCCAGGGTCTCGAAAGCGCCCAGAGCCCCCGGAGCCCCCAGGACCCGGGGGCCGCGGCCGACCGCTGGCCGTTGCTGCGCTGCCTCGCCGTCGCCGACCGGGAGGACGGCCACCACGAGCGCGCCGCCGACCGCTACGCGGAGGCCTTCGCCGACCTCTGCGCACGCCGGCCGGACGGGCTGCGGGACGCGGGCGGGGACAGTCGGTGGACGGCCGTCGCCGCCGCGCTCGGCGGCGAGGCGATCGGGGCGCTGCTCGCGGCCGGGCGCACCGCCGACGCCCGGGCCGTGTGGGAGCGGCTGGAACCGGCGACGCGGGCCCGGGGCCGCTTCCGCCTCACCGAGGCGGAGTTGCTGGCCGCCGAGGGCCGGCGGGAGGAGGCGCGCGCCGTCTTCGACGAGGGCTTCGAGGTCGCCGACCTGAGAGAGGGCGCCGAGAGCATAGGCCTGCTGTGGGCCCGCCTCGACGACGCGCCGCTCCCGGCCCGCTACGACTTCCGGATGCGGCCGGACCGGGAGTGATCCGAACCGCCCGCCCTGCCCGTCCCGCTCTGCCGGGGACCCGGGACCCGGGGCTATTTCTGCTGCCGGTCCACGTACTCGTAGATCGCCCCGTCCGGATGACGGGCGATCAGGTTGCGGCCGGCGGGCGTGGCGACCGGGCCGGCGATGATGTCCGCGCCCAGTGAGCCGAGTACGCGGTGCGTCTCCTCGACGTCCGTCACGGCGATCGTCGCGGCCACCTTGCGCAGCACTTCGAGTTGGGACTCGGGCCCGCTCATCAGCAGGAAGCAGCCGACCGCGGCGACATGCACCCCGCCGCGTTCGAAACGGAGGGCCTCGCCGCCGGCCAGTCCCTCGTAGAAGGGGATCGCCTTGTCCAGGTCGTCGACGTAGATGCGCAGTGTGGCTCCCAGAATGTCCATACGGAGGAGCCTAGTTGCGTCCGCCGGTCGGCCACCGCCGGTCCGGCCATGGAAGCCGGGTCCGCGGGTACCCGCAACACATGGACCGCATGGATCACTTGGAACACCTGGACAGGCAACTGGTCGACGAGCTGGCGCAGGTGGCACGCGAGACCGTGCGCGACGAACTGCGCGAACAGACTCGCAGGCAGCGCCGCAAGGCCGCGCTGTACGCCGCGTCCGGCACCGCAGCCCTGTACGCGGGCGCCGCCGTCTCGCTGGCCGTGGGACTGGCGCTCGCCGTCGTACTGCCGGGCTGGGCCGCGGCGTTGATCACGGCCGTCCTCCTGGGCGTCGTGGCGTACTTGCTGCGCGGCGCGGCCCGGCCGCACGCCTCCGGACCGGGCTCCGCCCACGGCGCCGGTCACGACCACGTCGTCGGCGGCGGCGCGCCCGGCGGGCCCCCGAGCGGCCTCGGCGGTGTGCCGTACCCGCCGATGCCACCCGTCGCACCCGGCGGCGCGGGCGCGGCGACCGGTGCCCCGGGCGCGGGCACGCCCGCACCGGGCGGCACCGGACCGGCGGCCCCGCGCCAGGACGACATCGACCCCGAGGCCGGGCGCGAGCGCGGCTGACCGGCCGCCGCGGACAGGCGTGCGCCCCGCACGGATGCCACTCTTCCGTGCGGGGCGCCTTCTTGTGCCGTGCCGGGCCGGTGAGGTGCCCGCCGGGTCGCGCGTCAGGTGCTCTGCTGGAGCTGCGGCAGCACCTTGGTGCGGTACAGGTCGAAGAAGCCGCGCAGGTCCGGGCCGATCTGGTTGACGTACACCCGGTCGAAGCCGGCGTCGGCGAACCGCTTCAGCTCCGCCACGTGCTCGTCGACATCGGCGCCGCACACCCGGTTGTCGCGGACCATGTCCTCGGTGACCAGGGTCTGCGCCTGCTCGAAGTGTTTCGGCGAGGGCAGCACCTGGCCCAGCTCGCCGGGCAGCTGCTCGTTGGCCCACAGTCGGTGCACCGTGCGCACGGCCGCGTCCTTGTCGGTGTCGTAGCAGACCTTGGTGCCGCCGCTGACCAGGTGGCCGCCGCCCCCGCCCTTGCGGTACTGCTCCACCATCGAGGCGTCCGGCATCATCGTGATGTAGCCGTCGCCGACCCGGGCCGCCAGCTTGGTCGCCGCAGGGCCGAAGCCCGAGATGTCGATCGGGACCGGCTCGTCGGGCACCGTGTACAGGCGGGCGTTCTCCACCGTGTAGTGGGCGCCGTGGTGGTTGACCTCCTCGCCGGTGAGCAGCCGGCGGATGATCAGGATGGCCTCCTCCAGCATCTCCAGGCGTACGTGCGCGGCCGGCCAGGCGTCGCCGAAGATGTGCTCGTTCAGCGCCTCGCCGGTGCCGACGCCCAGCCGGAACCGGCCGTCGGTCATCACCGCGCTGGTCGCCGCGGCCTGCGCCACCACCGCCGGGTGGATGCGCACCGTCGGGCAGGTCACCGCCGTCTCGATCGGCAGGGACACGGCGTCGGACAGCGCGCCGATGACCGACCACACGAACGGACTCTGGCCCTGTTCGCCGTTCCAGGGGTGGTAGTGGTCGGAGATCCACAGCGCCTGGAAACCGGCCTGCTCGGCCATCCGGGCCTGCTCGATGAGCTCAGCGGGACCGTACTGCTCGCACGAGAGGAAGTAGCCGTACTCGGGCATGAGGGGGTGCCTCCGGACAGGGAGCGGGTGGGTCCGGGACCGGGTACCCGGGCACCGGGCCGGAAACCGGCGGCACGGCGGCCTCCTCGCCGGTGGTGCGCGGCCGCCCCGGAGACGTTTGGGCGCCCTGGTCAAGGGGACGCGGAAGGCTCACGAGGTACGCGACAGCCCGGAGGCGAACCGTGAGCCGACCCCGCATCGTGATCGTCGGTGCCGGCTTCGCCGGGTACCGGACGGCCCGCACCCTGTCCCGGCTCACCCGGCACCAGGCCGACATCACCCTGCTCAACCCGACCGACTACTTCCTCTACCTGCCCCTGCTGCCCCAGGTCGCCGCCGGCATCCTGGAACCGCGCCGGGTCAGCGTGTCCCTGTCGGGCACGCTGCCGCACGTACGGCTCGTCCTCGGCGAGGCCGACGGCATCGACCTCGACGGGCGCACCGTGCACTACACCGGCCCGGAGGGCGAGGAGGGCACCCTGCCCTACGACCGGCTGGTGCTCGCCGCGGGCAGCGTCAACAAGCTGCTGCCCATCCCCGGCGTCGCCGAGCACGCCCACGGTTTCCGCGGGCTGCCGGAGGCGCTCTACCTGCGCGACCACGTGACCCGGCAGGTGGAGCTGGCCGCGGCGGCGGACGACCGGGCGGAGTGCGCCGCGCGGTGCACGTTCGTCGTGGTCGGCGCGGGCTACACCGGCACCGAGGTCGCCGCGCACGGCGCGATGTACACCGACGCGCAGGTCCGCAAGCACCCGATGCGCACCGGCATGCGGCCGCGCTGGATGCTGCTCGACGTGGCGCCCCGGGTCATGCCGGAGATGGACGAACGGCTCTCCCGCACCGCCGAGCGGGTCCTGCGGCAGCGCGGCGTCGACGTGCGGATGGGGACCTCCGTGAAGGAGGCCACGCACGACGGGGTGGTGCTGACCGACGGAACGAGCGTCGACACCCGCACGCTGGTGTGGTGCGTGGGCGTGCGGCCCGACCCGCTGGTGGAGTCCCTGGGCCTGCCCATGGAACGCGGCCGGCTGCTCGTCGACCCCCACCTCCAGGTGCCGGGCCGGCCGGAGCTGTTCGCCTGCGGTGACGTGGCCGCCGTGCCCGACCTCAACCAGCCGGGCCAGTACACGCCGATGACCGCCCAGCACGCATGGCGGCACGGCAAGGTCTGCGCCCACAACGTCGTCGCGTCGCTCGGCCGGGGGCAGCGGCGGGCCTACCGCCACCGTGACCTGGGGTTCGTCGTGGACCTCGGCGGCGCGAAGGCAGCCGCCAACCCGCTCGGCGTGCCGATGTCCGGCCCGGCGGCGGGCGCGGTCACCCGCGGCTACCACCTCGCGGCGATGCCGGGCAACCGCGTCCGGGTCGCCGCGGACTGGCTGCTCGACGCGGTGCTGCCGCGCCAGGCCGTACAGCTCGGCCTCGTACGGTCCTGGTCCGTGCCGCTGGAGTCGTCGTCGCCCGAGGTCGCGCGGGTGCCGGGGCGACCGGAGGTGCCGGGGCGACCGGAGGGGGCCGGGAGGCCCGCGACGCCCACGACGCCCGACAGGCAGCGGTCGGACACCGAGCCGGCGGGCGAGCAGGTCGGCGGCACGACGAACGACGCGGCGGCGAAGACTCAGCCGGACAGCGAGCCCGCGCGCTCCCGCCCGGGCGGCGAACCGGCCGGGAACCAGCCCGGCGGCGAGCCCGCCAAGGCACGGCCGGGCAGCGAGCCTGCCAAGGCACAACCCGGCGGCCAGCCCGCCAAGAACCAGCCCGGCGGCGAGCCCGCCAAGAACCAGCCGGGCAGCGAGCCTGCCAAGGCACAGCCGGGCGGCGAGCCCGCCAAGAACCAACCGCACGGTGAGCGTGCGAAGAAGGGGCCGTCCGGTTCGCCCCGCGCGTCCGGCAAGCCGCGCCGGGCCGTGGAAGCCGCCGGACCGCGCCCCGCCCGGGGAGGCTCCGGCAGGCCGGGGAAGGCGCCGCGCGCGTCCGGTGCGGGCTCCGCCGGCAAACACCCCGCCGCCCCGTCCGGACCGAGCCGGTCCGCGGGCCCGCCCACCGACCCCGGTCCCGAACCGCCGGCGAACCAGCCGCCCCCGGGACCCGACATCGCCCCCGGCCCGGTCAAGCGCACCGACGGCCGCGCCGCGGAAGGAGACTCATGAACACCGGTGAACTCGTCGACCTCGGACAGCAGTTGCGTGTCGACAGCGTACGGGCGTCCGCCGCCGCGGGCTCCGGGCACCCGACGTCGTCGATGTCCGCCGCGGACCTGATGGCCGTACTGCTGGCCAACCACCTCCGCTACGACTTCGGGCGCCCCGCCCACCCCGGCAACGACCGCTTCGTGCTCTCCAAGGGACACGCCTCGCCCCTGCTCTACTCCGCCTTCAAGGCGGCCGGCGCCATCGACGACGAGGAACTGCTCACCTTCCGCAAGCTGGGCAGCCGCCTGGAGGGGCACCCCACGCCGCAGCGGCTGCCGTGGGTCGAGACGGCCACCGGGTCGCTCGGACAGGGACTGCCCGTGGGCGTCGGCATCGCCCTGTCCGGCAAGCGCCTCGACCACACCGACTACCGGGTGTGGGTGCTGTGCGGCGACAGCGAGCTGGCCGAAGGGTCGATCTGGGAGGCCGCCGAGCACGCCGGGCACGAGCACCTCGACAACCTCACCGTGATCGTCGACGTCAACCGGCTCGGCCAGCGCGGCCCCACCCGGCACGGCCACGATCTCGACGCGTACGCGCGCCGCTTCCGGGCCTTCGAGTGGCACACCATCGAGATCGACGGCCACGACGTCGACGCCATCGACCGCGCCTACGGCGAGGCCCTGTCCACCAAGGGACAGCCCACCGCGATCATCGCCCGCACCCTCAAGGGCAAGGGCGTCAAGGCCGTGGAGGACCGCGAGGGCCAGCACGGCAAGCCGCTGCCAGAGGCCGAGGAGGCCGTCGCCGAACTCGGCGGCCCCCGTGACCTCACGGTGCGGGTGCACGCGCCCGAGGACTCGCGGGCCCTGCACTCGACGGGCACCGGACAGACCGAGCTGCCCCGCTACGACAAGGGCGACGAGATCGCCACCCGCAACGCCTTCGGCGAGGCGCTCGCGGCCGTGGGCACCGCGCGCGGCGACGTCGTCGCCCTCGACGGCGAGGTCGGCGACTCCACCCGGGCCGAGTTCTTCGCCAAGGAACACCCCGAGCGCTACTTCGAGTGCTACATCGCCGAGCAGCAGATGGTCGCCGCCGCCGTGGGGATGGCGGCGCGCGGCTGGGTGCCGTTCGCCACCACCTTCGCCGCCTTCCTGACCCGCGCCCACGACTTCGTGCGGATGGCCTCGATCAGCGGCTCCGGCATCAACCTCGTCGGCTCCCACGCCGGCGTCGCCATCGGCCAGGACGGGCCCAGCCAGATGGGCCTGGAGGACCTCGCGATGATGCGGGCCGTCCACGGCTCGACCGTGCTGTACCCGTGCGACGCCAACCAGGCCGCGCGCCTGGTCGCCGAGATGGCAGGGCTGGAGGGCATCCGGTACCTGCGCACCTCGCGCGGCGGGAGCAAGGTGATCTACGGCCCGGACGAGGAGTTCCCCGTCGGCGGCAGCAAGGTGCTGCGCTCCTCCGACGCCGACCGGCTCACCCTCGTCGCGGCCGGCGTCACCCTGCACGAGGCGCTCGCCGCGGCCGACGCGCTCGGAGCGGACGGCATCCCGGTCCGCGTGATCGATCTGTACTCCGTCAAGCCCGTCGACCGGGCCACCCTGCGCGCGGCCGCCGAGGAGACCGACTGCCTGGTGACCGTGGAGGACCACCGCCCGGAGGGCGGCATCGGCGACGCCGTCCTGGACGCGTTCACGGACGGACGGCCCGTGCCCCGGCTGGTGCGGCTCGCGGTCACGACGATGCCGGGCTCCGCGACCCCCGCCGAGGAGCTGCACGCCGCGGGGATCGACGCCGAGTCCATCGAGGCGGCCGCACGGATGCTCGTGGAGCAGGCGATCGTGCCGTGAGCGGGCGCGGGGGCCGGAACGGCGACAGCGGCGGTGACGGCGCCCGGACCGTGCGGGCCGGGCGTCGCACCGTGCAGGTCCACCGGCCGGACAAGGTGCTGTTCCCGGCCGGTGCGGGCGGCGCCGGGGAGCCGAAGGAGTACACCAAGGGCGATCTCGTCGACTACCACCGAGCCGTCGCCCCGTTCATGCTGCCGCACCTGCGGGGCCGCCCCCTGATGCTGGAGCGGCACCCGGACGGGATCGACGGGCCGCGGTTCATGCAGAAGAACACCCCGGAGCACTACCCGGAGTGGATCGAACGCGTCGAGGTCGGCAAGGAGGGCGGCACGGTCTGCCACACCGTCTGCGACGACTCCGCCACCCTCGTCTACCTCGCCGACCAGGCCGCGCTCACCCTGCACCGCTGGCTGTCCCGGACCGGACGGATCGACCTGCCCGACCGCATGGTCTTCGACCTCGACCCGGCCGGAGACGACTTCGAGGCGGTCCGGGAGGCGGCCCGGCTGCTGGGCGACCTGCTCGACGAGCTGAAGCTGCCCTCGGCGCCGATGACCACCGGCTCCCGGGGGCTGCACGTCGTCGTGCCGCTGGACGGCCGCCAGGACTTCGACGACGTACGCGACTTCGCGCGGGCCGTCGCCGACGTCCTGGCCGCCGCCCACCCCGACCGGCTCACCACCGCCGCCCGCAAGAAGGACCGCGGCGACCGGCTCTACCTCGACATCCAGCGCAACGCCTACGCCCAGACCGCGGTCGCCCCCTTCACCGTGCGCGCCCGCCCCGGCGCACCCGTGGCCACGCCCATCTCCTGGGACCAACTGGACGACCCCGGCCTGCACGCCCGCCGCTGGACCGTCGCGGACGCCGTGGAACAGGCCCGCACCAGGCCCTGGGCCGGGCTCGCGGACCGCGCCCGGGCCCTGGGCCCCGCCCGGCGCCGGCTGAACGCCATGCACGACTGAGCGAGCCGCGCAACTCGGCGAGGTTTGGCGAACACACATGCGGCCACACGGAGGGGGAGGTGGCCATGTCGAACACGAACAGCACATCCGACTCACAAGACGCACCACAGAGTTCACGAAAGCCACATACATCACAGAAGACTCAGAAGTCTCAAGCGTCACAGTCGCCACAGGAGTCGCGCCGTCCCAAGCCGATGGAGGTTCTGCGCGAGGCGCGGGCCCAGCTGGCGGAGCTCACCGGGATGACCGCCGAGTCCGTGTCGTCGTTCGAGCAGACGGACGAGGGCTGGGCGCTGGAGGTCGAGGTCCTGGAACTGGAGCGGGTGCCCGACACCATGAGCCTGATGGCGAGCTACCAGGTGGAGCTGGACGCAGAGGGGCAGCTCACGGGCTACCGGCGGGTACGGCGCTACGAGCGCGGCCGGGCCGACGCCCGCGGCAGCCGCTAGGCCGGCGCACGGCGCCCGCTCCCGTACCGGCGCACACCATTCACACCGACAAGATGGAGGAATAACAGGCATGACTGTCGTACCGGCACAACAAACCGGCGGCGGAGGCGGCAGCAGCGGCCTCTACGACGTGCTTGAGCTTGTTCTGGACAGGGGGCTCGTCATCGACGCCTTCGTGCGTGTCTCCCTGGTCGGCATCGAGATCCTGAAGATCGACGTCCGTGTCGTCGTCGCCAGCGTGGACACGTATCTGCGCTTCGCCGAGGCGTGCAACCGGCTCGACCTGGAGGCCGGGCCGCGCAAGGACCCGGGACTGCCCGACCTGGTCGGCGAGATGACCGAGTCCGGCGCCCGCGGCAAGTCCAAGGGGGCGCTGTCCGGCGCTGCCGAGACCATCTCCGACGCGTTCAAGCAGGCCCGTGACGAGGGCGGCTCCGAGCGCGAGACCTCGTCGCGACCGCGCGCCCGCAAGGCCGCGCCCTCGCGCCGGAAGGAGGAGCAGGAGTGAGTACGTACGTCTACGGCATCACCGCCGCCACGCATCCCTCGCTCCCCGAGGGCACCGGCGGCGTCGGTGACCCGCCGCGCGAGGTGCGGATCCTCAAGGAGGGCGACCTGGCGGCCGTCGTCAGCGACGCACCCGAGGGACTGCGCCCCAAGCGCAGGGAGCTGCTCGCCCACCAGAACGTGCTCAGCGAGGTCGGTGCGGACGGCTGCGTGCTGCCCATGCGCTTCGGCAGCATCGCCCCGGACGACAAGGCGGTCACCGGGGTGCTCGCCGAGCGCGCCGAACACTACGCGGAGCGCCTGGACGCGCTGGACGGCCGGGTCGAGTACAACGTCAAGGCCACCCACGTCGAAGAGGCCGTGCTGCACCACGTGATGGCCCAGAACCCCGAGATCCGCGCCCTCGCGGAGTCCAACCGGCAGGCGGGCGGCGGAACGTACGAGACGAAGATCCGGCTCGGCGAGATGGTCGCGGCCGCGGTCAAGGGCAAGGAGGCCGAGGACGCCACGACGCTGGAGCGCGCCCTGGAACCGGCCGCCGACGCCGTGAGCGTGGGTCCCGAGTCCACCGGCTGGCTGGCCAACGTCTCGTTCCTGGTCAAGCGGGAGGCGGCCGACGACTTCCTGGAGGCCGTCGAGCGGGCCCGCGGCGACATGCCGCACCTGGAGGTCCGCCTGAACGGTCCGCTCCCGCCGTACAGCTTCGTCGAGCCGGGCCCTGCCGAGCCCGCGGGCACCGCGGCCGGCGGGGCGGACGCCGGAGCGGGGTGACGACATGGGGCTGATCTCGGAAGTCCTGCTGCTGCCGCTCGCGCCGGTGCGCGGCAGCGGCTGGGCCATCAGACAGGTACTGAGCGAGGCGGAGCGCATCTACTACGACCCCGCCACCGTACGAGCCGAACTTGCCCGCCTGGAGGAGCAGTTGGAGGCCGGTGAGATCACCGAGGAGGAGTTCGACCGACAGGAGGACGAGCTTCTGGACCGGCTGGAGATCGCTACGCGCACGAGCGCGGGATTGGGCAACGGGACGGCACCATGAACCGAACGGGACTGGGCCTCGCGATAGGGGCCGGTTATCTGCTGGGACGCACCAAGAAGCTGAAACTCGCGGTCGCCGTGGGCACGATGGTCGCCGGCAAGAAGATGAACCTGACCCCGAAGGGCATCGCCGAACTGGTCTCCGGACAGCTGCAGAACAACCCCCAGTTCAAGGAGATCGGGGACCAGCTGCGCACGGATCTGCGGGGTGTGGGCAAGGCGGCCTCGGGCGCCATGGTCGAGCGGCAGCTGGACGCGCTGGCCGACCGGCTGCACGGGCGCACCGCCGAGGTGCGCGACCAGCTCTCCGGCGCGGCGTCCCAGGCGGCAGGCGTCGGATCGGACGACTCCCGCGACTCCGAGGACTCGGAGGACTCGGAGCCCGAGGAGCGCGAGGAGCCCGAGGGACGCGAGGAGCCCGAGGGACGCGACGAGCGCGACGAGAGCGACGAGCGCGGGGAACGGCGCGCGCCGCGGCGTGAGCGGCCGGCCAGGAAGGCTCCGCCCGAAGCGCGGAAGACGGCCAAGAAGACGCCCGCGAAGAAGGCCGCGGCCAAGGCGCCCGCGAGGAAGGCGGCGGCGAAGCGGGCCCAGCCCGCGAAGAAGACGGCCGCCAAGAAGACGGCTGCCAAGAAGACGTCCGGTGCCCGTCAGTCGAAGGGCGGTGGTGAGCGATGAGCGACACCCTCGGATCCGCGGCCTCCGGGGCGGGAGACGCCGCGAAGAAGAACCCGCTGGCCGACGTCGCGCAGAGCGAGGCGGCCGACCGCCTGAAGGCGGAGGTGCAGGACTACCTCGCCGCCCAGGCCACCCGGCTGCTGACCGGCCTCGGCACCAAGCTGGGCGAGACCACCGGCAAGCTCAACGACATCGCCGAGGGCAACAGCCCGGGATTCGCCAAGCTCGCCCTCGACGGCGGACGCAAGCTCGCCGAGGGCAAGGGCCCCATGCGGGCGGCCTTCGAGGTCGGCGCCGGCAAGGTGAAGGACAACGTGGTCGGCGCCTTCAAGAACCTCACCGGCGGCAAGGGCGGGAAGAAGGGCGGCGGCGGTCAGAAGCCGACCGTCATCATCGAGTACGTCGACGTCGGCGTACCGCTGCGCACCGCCTACGACCAGTGGACCCAGTACCAGGACTTCAGCACCTTCGCCAAGGGCGTCAAGAGCGCGAACCGCGCCGACGACACGACCTCGGACTGGCAGCTGAAGGTCTTCTGGTCCAACCGCAGCTGGAAGGCGACGACCACCGAGCAGGTGCCCGACGACCGGATCTCCTGGACGTCCGAGGGTGCCAAGGGCTCCACCAAGGGCGTCGTCAGCTTCCACGAGCTGGCCCCCAGCCTGACCCGCGTGGTCCTGGTCATCGAGTACTACCCGAGCGGTCTGTTCGAGAAGACCGGCAACATCTGGCGCGCCCAGGGCCGCCGGGCCCGGCTCGACCTGAAGAACTACGTCCGTCACATCACCTTCAAGGGAGAGGCCGACGACGGCTGGCGCGGCGAGATCCGCGACGGCGAGGTCGTCCGAAGCCACGAGGACGCGGTCGCGGAGGAGGAAGAGCAGCAGGACCGGGACCAGGAACCGGAGCAGGAGTCCGAGGGCGGGGCGGAGGCCGAGTACGACGAGGAGCCCGAGGGCGAGTACGAGGAAGAGCCCGAGGGCGAGTACGAGGAGGAACCGGAGGAAGAGGCCGACGCCGAGTACGAGGACGAACCGGAGGGCGAGTACGAGGAGCCCCCGGCGGAGAAGGAAGCCGGGGAGGACGAGTACGCGTCCCGTGACGAGTACGAGGACGCCGAGGGCGGGAGCCGTCGATGACCACCCCCAGCCGGCTGCCCGATCCCTACGGCCAGGGACAGAGCGCCAACCTCGCCGACATCCTGGAGCGGGTGCTCGACAAGGGAGTCGTGATCGCGGGCGACATCAAGATCAATCTGCTCGACATCGAGTTGCTGACCATCAAGCTGCGGCTCGTCGTCGCCTCCGTGGACAAGGCCAAGGAGATGGGCATCGACTGGTGGGAGAGCGATCCCGCCCTGTCCTCGCGCGCCCGGCACGACGAGCTCACCCGGGAGAACGCGGCGCTGCGTGAACGCCTGCGTGAGCTGGACCCGGGCCGGGTCCCGAGGGAGGCGCCGTGACCGGACTGCGCTACGTCTACGCCGTCTGCCGTCCCTTCGACGCGGCCCTGCAGACCCAGCTCACGGGGGTCGCGGGCGACCCGCCCCGGCTGCTGCCGCACGGCGACCTGGTCGCCGTCGTCAGCCACGTGCCCGAGGCCGACTTCAGCGAGGAGGAACTCCGCGCCCACCTGGAGGACCTGGACTGGCTGACCGCCACCGCCCGCGCCCACCAGCAGGTCGTCGACGCGCTCACCGCCGTCACCACCCCGCTGCCGCTCCGGCTGGCCACCGTCTTCCGGGACGACAGCGGCGTACGCGTGATGCTGGAGAAGCGCGAGGCGGCCTTCCGGCGCACGCTCGACCGGCTGGACGGGCGGGTGGAGTGGGGCGTGAAGGTGTACGTCGAGACGGAGAAGACCGAGCAGTCGGAGCAGGCGGGGGCCGGGCGGTCGGCCGCATCGGCCCCGCCCGCGCCGAAGCCCGTCTCGGGCCGGGACTACCTGCGGCAGCGGCGCCGGCAGTCCCGGGCGAGCGACGACCTGTGGAGCAGGGCCGAGGAGTTCGCCACGGGGCTGCACGCGACGCTGTCCGGCCGGGCCGACGACGCCCGGCTGCACGCCCCGCAGAATCCGCGCCTTTCCGGGGCGGCCGGACGGAACGTGCTCAATGCCGCCTATCTGGTGCGCCGCGACGCATCCGAGGAATTCGTGGAAATGGTGGACCGTACGAAGGACGACGTGCCCGGAATTCGCGCGGAACTCACCGGGCCCTGGGCCGCCTATTCCTTCGCCGGGGAGAATGCGGGGGAGGGGTCGTGACCGTTGTGGAGCGCCGCGAGATCGCCCTCGTGGACCTGCTCGACCGGCTGCTGGCCGGCGGGGTCGTCATCACCGGCGACGTCACGCTGCGTATCGCGGACGTCGACCTGGTCCGCATCGACCTGAACGCGTTGATCAGCTCGGTCAACCGCAACGTCCCCTCACCGTTCGGGGACTGACATGACCGAACACCCCGGGCATCCGGAACCGGCCGAGCCCCGCGCGCGCCGCCTCGACCTCGACCCCGACACGGTCGAGCGCGATCTGATGAAGCTGGTGCTGACGGTCGTCGAGCTGCTGCGCCAGCTCATGGAACGCCAGGCGCTGCGCCGCGTCGACGAGGGCGACCTGAGCGAGGACCAGGAGGAGCGGATCGGGCTCACCCTGATGCTCCTCGACGACCGCATGACCGAACTGCGCGACCGCTACGGACTGCGGCCCGAGGACCTGAACCTGGACCTCGGGCCGCTGGGACCGCTGCTGCCCCGGGAGTGAGCGTCACTCCCGGGGCAGCAGCCTCGTCACCGGTCGTTCCTCGCCGGCCGGTGCGTCACCGGCCAGGCGTCACCGGTCGTTCACCACCGGTACCAGCGGCCCCTGCCGCCACCGGTCTTCGTCCCGCGGGCCAGGAAACCGATCAGCCACAGGACCAGAACCGCCAGAGCGATCCACCAGAGAACCTTCACCGCGAACCCGACACCGAAAAGAACGATCGCGAGAAGCAGTACGAGCAGAAGCGGAACCATAGTGTGTAACCTCCTGCCGTACTGGTTTCCCGAAATTCACCGAACAGGCGTCGGTCGGGCTTCCTTTCGGCACAGAATTTCTCCGTGCAGGACGCTGAACCAGCTTTCCGGCTGCTTTCCCCACTCCCGCCAGGCCGCCGAGACGGCCCGCAGTTGCTCCGGCGTGGCGTGACCGCCCTCGGTGGCGCGTTCCGCGTACGCCGACGCGAGGGTGCGGTCCGCCCACAGGCCGCTCCACCACTCCCGCTCCTCGGGCGCGGCGAAGGTCCAGGTGGCCGAGGTCGCCGTGATGTCGGTGAACCCCGCCTCCAGCGCCCAGGCCTTCAGCCGGCGCCCGGCGTCCGGCTCGCCCCCGTTGGCGCGGGCCACCCGGCGGTACAGGTCCAGCCAGTCGTCCATGCCCGGGGACGCGGGGTACCAGGTCATGGCGCCGTAGTCGGAGTCGCGGACGGCGATGATCCCGTTCGGCTTCGCGACCCTCTTCATCTCCCGCAGCGCCCGCACCGGGTCGCCCACGTGCTGGAGCACCTGGTGGGCGTGGACCACGCAGAAGGTGTCGTCCGGGTAGTCCAGCGCGTGCACGTCGGCGACCGCGAAGTCGGTGTTGGCCAGCCCGCGCCCGGCGGCCGTGGCCCGGGCCCTCGCCACGATCTCCGGAGCCCGGTCCACACCGGTGACGTGGCCGTCCGGAACCAGTTCCGCCAGGTCGGCGGTGATGGTGCCGGGTCCGCAGCCGACGTCCAGGATCCGCATGTGCGGCCGCAGCGATCCCAGCAGGTAGGCGGCGGAGTTCTCGGCGGTGCGCCAGGTGTGCGAGCGGAGCACGGACTCGTGGTGTCCGTGCGTGTAGACGGCGGTCTCATGCGGCTTCGGCATGGTGGATCCCCTCTCCGGCAGTGCGCTCACGGTACGCCGGACGGCCGCATGATGAGATACCCGTATTGCGATATGGACTGACGGTTCGTCAGGAGAGCAGTCCGCCGCCGGGCAGGGGCCGGTACACCGTGAGCGCCTCGGGCAGCTTCTCCAGCGTCAGGTCGCCCTCGGTCTCGGTCAGCTCGCCGTCGTACGCCATCAGCGTGCCCGGCGCGACCCCCGACAGGCGCAGTCGGGGCACCTGCACCGCGGCGTGGGCGGGGGAGCGGGTCAGCGGTCCCGCGAGGGCCGCGGAGAGCAGCCGCAGGGCGGGCCGGCGGCCCCCGTGCACCACCCGCACGTCCAACTGGCCGTCCGCCAGGTCGAGCCGGCGCCCCGAGGCCAGTCCCCGGCGGTGGTACGTGCCGTTGCCCGCGAACAGCATCCACAGCGGACGCCTGCGGCCGCGCACCTCGGCCTCCAGCGGGTGCCGGTCGGCGCGCAGCACCCGCACGGCCGCAAGCACCCCGGCCGGCCAGCCGCCGATCCGGGACGACCAGCGCTCCCGCTCGTTCACCAGCTCCGGGTACACACCGAGGCTGAAGGTGTTCAGGAAGACGCCGCGCCGCCCGCCGGAGGCGAACCGGCCCACGTCCACCCGCACCCCCTCGCCCCGCTCCAGCGCGCCGCACAGATCCCGTACGTCCTCGACGCCCAGGTCGTAGGCGAAGTGGTTGAGCGTGCCGCCGGGCAGGACCGCGAGCGGCAGCCCGTGCCGGAGCGCGATCTCGGCCGCGGCGTTCACGGTGCCGTCGCCGCCGCACACACCGAGCACCCGGGCATGCCCGGCCGCCTTCTCCAGCTCGGCCCGGACGTCCCCCGGCTCGCACTCCACGACCTCGGCGTCGGGCAGCGCGTCGCACAGCGCCCGCACCCGGTCCGAGGTGCCCGAGCCGACGTTGGCGACCATGACGAGCCCCTCGCCGCCGGGCAGCGCGGGCACCTCGGCACGCGGCCGGGCCGGCGGGACGTGCTGCGCCCGCGTCGGCACCATCCCCCGCACGGCGAACGCGGCCCCGGCCCCGAGCGCCGCGCCGGCCAGGACGTCGCTCGGGAAGTGGACGCCGGTGTAGACCCGGGACAGGACGACCGCGGCCGCCACCGGGGCCACCGCCGCACCCCACGCCGGGGACTCCAGCGCGACGCCGGTCGCGAAGGCGGCGGCCGACGCGGCGTGCCCGGACGGGAACGACGTCGTGATCGGCTGCCGCTTCAACTGCCGCACCAGCGGGACCGGGTCGAGGACCGGCCGGGGCCGGCGCACCGAGCGCTTGCCGAGGGTGTTGATCGTCAGCGAGGCGAGACCCAGCGAGGCCAGGCCCCGGGCGGCGGCCCGCCGGGCCCTCGGCGTACGGGTCGCGGCCAGCGCGGCGCCCGCCGCGAACCACAGCACTCCGTGGTTGGCGCTCCGGCTCAACCGGGGCAGCAGGGGGTCCGCGCCGAGCCAGGTACGGGCGGCGACGGCCTCGAACAGCCGCTGGTCCAGCCGCAGGAAACCGGTGCGCAGGGGGTGCGGGCCGGGCGTCGGGGCGGTGAGGTCTACGTCGGGACTCATGGCTCCCACCTACCCTGCGGACGGCATTTCCTGCCGTGGCGCTCCCCACGTGCCGCGCCTCCCCGTCCCGCCGCCGAAAACGGTTTGCCGGGAGCCCGGCCGGAGCCGCAGAATCCGGTCCCATGGGTCACCTCGAAGCCGCGCATCTGGAGTACTACCTTCCCGACGGGAGGGCGCTGCTCGGCGACGTCTCCTTCCGGGTGGGGGAGGGGGCCGTCGTGGCCCTCGTCGGACCCAACGGCGCGGGCAAGACCACCCTGCTGCGCCTGCTGGCCGGCGAGCTGAAGCCGCACGGCGGCTCCGTCACCGTCACCGGCGGCCTCGGCGTCATGCGCCAGTTCGTCGGCTCCGTACGGGACGAGACGACCGTGCGCGACCTGCTGGTGTCCGTGGCGCAGCCCCGGATCCGCGAGGCCGCCCGTGCCGTCGACGCCGCCGAGCACGCGATCATGACGGTCGACGACGAGGCCGCCCAACTGGCGTACGCGCAGGCACTCGCCGACTGGGCCGAGGCACGCGGGTACGAGGCCGAGACCCTGTGGGACATCTGCACCACCGCCGCGCTCGGGGTGCCCTACGAGAAGGCCCAGTGGCGACAGGTGAGCACGCTCTCCGGCGGCGAGCAGAAGCGCCTCGTCCTGGAGGCGCTGATGCGCGGCACCGACGAGGTGCTCCTGCTCGACGAGCCGGACAACTACCTCGACGTGCCCGGCAAGCGCTGGCTGGAGGAGCGGCTCGCCGAGACCCGCAAGACCGTGCTCTTCGTCTCCCACGACCGGGAACTGCTCGCCCGCGCCGCGCAGAAGATCGTCTCCGTCGAACCCGGCCCCGCCGGCGCCGACGCCTGGGTGCACGGCGGCGGCTTCGCCACCTTCCACGAGGCCCGCCGGGAACGCTTCGCCCGCTTCGAGGAACTGCGCCGCCGCTGGGACGAGAAGCACGCCCAGCTGAAGAAGCTCGTCCTGACGCTCCGCCAGGCCGCCGAGAACAGCCCGGACATGGCGTCCCGCTACCGTGCGGCCCAGACCAGGCTGCGCAAGTTCGAGGAGGCCGGACCGCCGCCCGAGCCGCCGCGCGAGCAGGACATCAGGATGCGCCTGAAGGGCGGCCGCACCGGCGTGCGCGCCGTCACCTGCGGGCAACTGGAACTCACCGGCCTGATGAAACCCTTCGACCTGGAGGTCTTCTACGGCGAACGGGTCGCCGTCCTCGGCTCCAACGGCTCCGGCAAGTCGCACTTCCTGCGACTGCTGGCCGGCGACGAGGTGGCGCACACCGGGGACTGGAAGCTCGGGGCGCGCGTGGTGCCCGGCCACTTCGCGCAGACCCACGCCCACCCCGAACTGCTGGGCCGCACCCTCCTGGACATCCTGTGGACCGACCACGCCCAGGACCGGGGCGCCGCCATGTCCCGGCTGCGCCGCTACGAGCTGACCCAGCAGGCCGAGCGGGCCTTCGACCGGCTCTCCGGCGGCCAGCAGGCCCGCTTCCAGATCCTGCTCCTCGAACTCCAAGGCGTCACCGCCCTGCTCCTGGACGAGCCCACCGACAACCTCGACCTGGAGTCGGCCGAAGCCCTCCAGGAGGGCCTGGAGGGCTTCGAGGGCACGGTCCTCGCGGTCACCCACGACCGCTGGTTCGCCCGCTCCTTCGACCGGTACCTGGTCTTCGGCAGCGACGGACGCGTGCGCGAGACGCCGGAGCCGGTCTGGGACGAACGGCGGGTCGAGCGGGCGCGCTGAGCCACCCCGGTCAGGTACGGGTCCGGGTCACCTCCAGCGCAGCAGCGCCCCCAGGCCGCCCACCGGCGCCTTCTCCGCGGTCTCCGGCGGCAGCACCGGCGTCACCGAGATCGCCGGGGCGCCGGTCATCACCGCGGAGCGCAGCAGGGCGTCGTCCGCCCGGGCCGACCAGGAGTTCTGCTCGCCGAGCGTCTTCAGCTCGGTACGGCGCACCGCCACCTGGTCGGCGTCCTCGCCGATCCACACCTCCCGGTGGGTGTCGGGGGCGTCCGGGATGACCAGCAGCTCGTCGATGCGGTGCTCCCGGGCGGCCTCGACCAGCGCGGGCACGCCCTCGGCCGCGCCGGACCGGCCCTCGTCGTCCCGCGACCTGGCGGCCAGGAACCGGTCCAGGTCCTCCCGGGCACGGCTGCGGACATGGTCCTCGCGCAGCCCCTCCACCTCGTCGTCCAGCAGCCTGCTGCCGGCGCCGCGCGAGGCCTCGGCGACGCGCTCCTGCAGACGGTTCGGCAGCCGCTCGTGCACGGAACGCCGCTCCCGGTCGTCGCCCACCAGGATCAGCAGGTCGGCACCCGTCTCCTCCTGGCACACGGCGAGCGCGTCCGCGATCTCCGCCGCGTTGTGCTCCCAGGTGTTCTCCACCCGGAGCTGGAAGTGCCGCTCCGACCAGTCCACGCTGCTCGTCCGGTGCACCGGCCACTGCCGCCCGGTCACGCCGCCCGCGTCGGAGCTGCCCAGCGCACTGCGCAGCTCGAAGTCGGCGCCCTTGCGGTCGACGTACGCCACCACGCACACCGGGTCCTCGCCGGCCAGGTCGAGCAGCGGCGTGACGTGCGGCAACGGGGCCCAGTCGGCGGTGGTCCCGCCGTACGGGGGCCGGGCCAGCGGCGGATCGAGGACCACCCGGCCGGCGCAGGCGAACAGGGCCCGCCCGTGCGGATCGGTGGCGTGCCGCAGCTCGTCCACCGCCTCCCGCACCGCCCGGCAGGTGGCGTCGTCGGCCCCCTGCTCCGCCAGCTCCCGGGCCACCGCGGCGGCCGTCAGCTCCCGCTCGTGGGCGGTGTCCTCCGCGTTCCGGGAGAGGTCGACGTAGACGGAGGCCCAGGGTCCCTGGTGTTCGTAGAGGGGGTGGAGAAACGCGAGGTCCATGTGGCTGCCCTCCCGGGTGCCGCTCGGGGGTGGTAGTGCTCCGGGGCGGGTACCCGGGTCGCATGAACGAACACGACACGCGGGACGACACCATGACCGGAGTGGACCCGGGCCGCCTGGACGACCAGCAGCTGATGAAAGAGCTGGAGACCATCCACCGCACCCGCCACGACACCCTCCTGTACGGGTCGAACGACGCGCTGCGGGCGCACAACGACCGGATGGCCCGGCTCGAGGGCGAATGGCTGCGCCGCAACCCCCGGCGCCCGGTGGCCGCGGGCCGCACCCGCGAGGGCGCCCGGGAGCGCGGCTGCGGCCAGACCGCCGCGCCCGGTGGCTGAGCGCGGCGGCGGGCCACCGCGATCCCTCGCCGGTGGCCCGCCGCCGTGATTCCGTGTGCCCGCCTCAGCCGGCCGCCTTGGCGAACTCCGCGAGGTAGGTCTCGCAGAACGCCCCGAGGTCGTCCGGCTTGCGGCTGGTGATCAAGGTGTTGCTGCCCGCGTCGCAGACCTTGACCTGTTCGTCGACCCAGGTGGCGCCCGCGTTGCGCAGGTCGGTCCGCAGACTGGGCCACGAGGTCATGGTGCGGCCGCGCACGACGTCCGCCTCGACCAGCGTCCACGGCGCGTGACAGATGGCGGCCACCGGGCGGCCCTGCGTGAAGAAGTCCTTGACGAAGGCCACGGCCTTCTCGTCCGTCCGCAGGAAGTCCGGGTTGGCCACCCCGCCGGGCAGCACCAGGCCGCCGAAGGAGTCGGCGGACGTGTCGCCCACCACCTCGTCGACCGGGAAGGTGTCCGCCTTGTCGAGGTGATCGAAGCCCTGGACCTTCCCGGACTGCGTGGAGACCAGCACGGGTTCGTGCCCCGCGTCCTTCGCCGCCTTCCACGGCTCGGTCAGTTCGACCTGCTCCACGCCCTCGGGCGCGGTGAGAAATGCGATCCGCATGGAGTTCGGACTCCCTTCCTTCAGGTACCGGACGGACCGGACCGGCCGCTCTCGGTGAGGGCCACCGCCAGGTCCTGGACGTTGTCGTAGCGCGCCTTGTGCGGCAGCCGGTCCAGCCCTTCGACGAGGGCGTCCGACGCGTTGCCGCGGCGCAGCGCGCGGGTCAGTTCCCGCGGTCCCGCGGGGAAGCTGCCCCGGGTCAGGTTCCGGGCCAGCTCCAGCCGCAGCGCCTCCAGGTACGTCGGTCCGCGGCCCGGTGTCACCGGTCCGTACATGACGTCCGGATCGTCCTCGGCGGCCGGCTCCGGGTCGTTCCACTCCTCGCTGCGGGTGGGGTGCCCGGACCTGAGCAGACCCTGCAGTTCGTGCTTCATCTCGTCGTCGCGGTGGACGCTCATCCGGTCGCTGCCTCGCTGCATGTCTCCCTCCACATCCTCAGGGGGTGCGGACCGCGTACCCGGACACCGCGGGCCGACACGGAATCACCCGGACGGGTCCATTCCGATTTCATCCGGGCCGGTGCGCGGATCAGGTGCGCGGATCGACGGACGGGAGACGAATCAGTAATCGAGAAGCGCGGGCCGTCGTGGCCGCTCTAGCGTGTGACCACCGAGGCACTGAGGGCGTCACCCTTCACCGAGCCCCCGACAGATGGAGACACGATGAGCAGCGCCAGGAGGCCGGGCCCGCAGGGGACCGGATCGCACGTCGCCGACAGCCACGACCTGATCCGTGTGCACGGCGCCCGCGAGAACAACCTCAAGGACGTCAGCGTCGACCTGCCCAAGCGCCGGTTGACCGTGTTCACCGGAGTCTCCGGCTCGGGCAAGAGCTCGCTGGTCTTCAACACCATCGCCGCCGAGTCCCAGCGGCTGATCAACGAGACCTACAGCGCGTTCGTCCAGGGTTTCATGCCCACGCTCGCCCGGCCGGAGGTGGACGTCCTGGACGGCCTCACCACCGCGATCATCGTGGACCAGCAGCGGATGGGCGCCGACCCGCGCTCCACCGTCGGCACCGCCACCGACGTCAACGCGATGCTGCGCATCCTCTTCAGCCGCCTCGGCGAGCCGCACATCGGCCCGCCCAGCGCCTACTCCTTCAACACCGCCTCGGTCCGGGCCAGCGGCGCGATCACCGTCGAGCGCGGCAGCAAGAAGGCGGTGAAGGCGACCTTCCAGCGCACCGGCGGCATGTGCACGCACTGCGAGGGCCGCGGCACCGTCTCCGACATCGACCTGACCCAGCTCTACGACGACTCCAAGTCGCTCGCCGAGGGCGCCTTCACCATCCCCGGCTGGAAGTCGGACAGCCAGTGGACCGTGCAGGTGTACGCCCAGTCCGGCTTCGTCGACCCGGACAAGCCGATCCGCGAGTACACCGACAAGGAACTGCGGGACTTCCTGTACGGCGAGCCGGTCAAGGTGAAGGTCAACGGCGTCAACCTCACCTACGAAGGGCTCATCCCGAAGATCCAGAAGTCGTTCCTGTCCAAGGACAAGGAGGCGATGCAGCCGCACATCAGGGCCTTCGTGGAGCGCGCCGTCACCTTCACCACCTGCCCCGAGTGCGAGGGCACCCGGCTCAGCGAGGGCGCCCGCTCGTCGAAGATCGGGAAGATCTCCATCGCCGACGCCTGCGCGATGGAGATCCGGGACCTGGCCGAGTGGGTCCGCGAGCTCGACGAGCCGTCGGTCGCCCCGCTGCTCACCGCCCTGCGGGACACCCTCGACTCCTTCACGGAGATCGGCCTCGGCTACCTCTCCCTCGACCGGCCCGCGGGCACCCTGTCCGGCGGCGAGGCACAGCGCGTCAAGATGATCCGCCACCTCGGCTCCTCCCTCACCGACACCACGTACGTCTTCGACGAGCCCACCGTCGGACTGCACCCGCACGACATCCAGCGGATGAACGACCTGCTGCTGCGCCTGCGCGACAAGGGCAACACGGTCCTCGTCGTCGAGCACAAGCCGGAGGCCATCGCGATCGCCGACCACGTCGTCGACCTCGGCCCCGGCGCCGGCACCGCGGGCGGCACCGTCTGCTTCGAGGGCACCGTCGAGGAGCTGAGGGCAGCCGACACCGTCACCGGCCGCCACCTCGACGACCGCGCCACCCTCAAGGAGTCGGTCCGCAAGCCCACCGGGGCCCTGGAGATCCGCGGCGCGAACACGCACAACCTCCAGGACGTCGACGTCGACGTCCCGCTCGGCGTCCTCTGCGTGGTCACCGGCGTGGCGGGCTCCGGCAAGAGCTCCCTGATCCACGGCTCCGTCCCGGCCGGCGCCGACGTCGTCTCCGTCGACCAGAGCCCCATCAAGGGCTCGCGGCGCAGCAACCCCGCGACGTACACCGGACTGCTCGACCCCATCCGCAAGGCCTTCGCCAAGGCCAACGGAGTGAAGCCGGCCCTCTTCAGCGCCAACTCCGAGGGCGCCTGCCCCACCTGCAACGGCGCCGGTGTCGTCTACACCGACCTGGCGATGATGGCCGGCGTCGCGACCCCCTGCGAGGACTGCGAGGGCAAGCGGTTCCAGCCCTCGGTGCTGGAGTACCGCTTCGGCGGCCGGGACATCAGCGAGGTGCTCGCGATGTCCGTGGACCGGGCCGAGGAGTTCTTCGGCGCGGGGGAGGCGCGCACCCCGGCCGCGCACAAGATCCTCCAGCGGCTCTCCGACGTCGGCCTCGGCTACCTCACCCTCGGCCAGCCGCTCACCACCCTCTCCGGCGGCGAGCGGCAGCGGCTCAAGCTGGCCACGCACATGGGCGAGAAGGGCGGCGTGTACGTCCTCGACGAGCCCACCACCGGACTGCACCTCGCCGACGTCGAGCAGCTGCTCGGCCTGCTGGACCGCCTCGTCGACGCCGGCAAGTCGGTCATCGTCATCGAGCACCACCAGGCCGTCATGGCGCACGCCGACTGGATCATCGACCTCGGACCCGGTGCCGGACACGACGGCGGCCGGATCGTCTTCGAGGGCACCCCCGCCGACCTGGTCGCCGACCGCTCCACCCTCACCGGCGAGCACCTCGCCGCCTACGTCGGCGCCTGACCCGGGCAGCGGCCCACGGCGCCGGAAACGCGCTACCGGCGGTGCCCGGTGCCGTGGGATCGTGGTCGGGTGACGACGCTTGAGGACCTGGCCCGGCTGCGCCGGGCCCGCGACCTGATGGACCGCGAGTACGCCGAACCGCTCGACGTGCCGGCGCTGGCCCGCGTCGCCCTCATGTCGGCGGGCCACTTCTCCCGCAGCTTCCGTGCCGCCTACGGGGAGACGCCGTACAGCTACCTGATGACGCGCCGCATCGAGCGCGCCATGGCGCTGCTCAGGCGCGGCGACATGAGCGTCACCGAGGTCTGCTTCGCGGTCGGCTGTACCTCGCTCGGGTCGTTCAGCACGCGCTTCACCGAACTGGTCGGCGAGAGCCCGAGCACCTACCGCGAGCGCGACCACTCCGACGGCGCCGCGATCCCGGCCTGCGTCGCCAAGGTGTACACCCGGCCGGTCCGGGGCGGCTAGGGGGTGTCGTTCGGATCAGGCCGGCTCCAGGCAACGGTGCCTTGTGGCCGAGCGACCCCGGCCTGATCCGAACGACACCCCCTGGTCCGTCAGGAACGGAGAAGCGACGCCCGCGCCACCGCTCGTAGCGTGACGCGCATGGACATCAACCTCTCGCAGTGCTTCATAGCCGTCGACGACCACGACAAGGCGCTCGCCTTCTACCGGGACGTGCTCGGCATGGAAGTCCGGGGCGACGTCGGTTTCGAAGGGATGCGCTGGGTGACCGTCGGTTCCCCGGCCCAGCCCGACGTGGACATCGTCCTCGAACCCCCGCTCGCGGACCCCAACGCCTCGGCCGCAGACAAGGCAGCCATGGCCGAACTCCTGGCCAAGGGCCACCTGCGCGGCGTCATCCTCACCACCGACGACGTCGACGCCACCTTCGAGCACATCCGTGCCGCGGGCGCCGAGGTCCTCCAGGAGCCGGTCGACCAGCCCTACGGCGTCCGCGACTGCGCCTTCCGCGACCCGGCCGGCAACATGCTGCGCTTCAAGCAGCCGCGCAAGGGCTGAGAAGTCGGGTGTTTGCCGTGGGAGGCAGGGGGCAGGCGCAAAGTCAGTGCTTCGGACAGGAGGCACGTCCGTGGGAGCGGCGCGACGCCGCCACGGATGCGTCCGAGCGGAGCCGGATGTCCTCCCACGGTGACCGCCCGACCCCAGGGCCGCGTCGTCGTACCGGTGCCGTCCGCCGCACGCGCCGGAGGCCGTCCGCATGACGGTCGCCTCCCCCGCGGGCCGCACCGACCGGACCCTCGTCCGGCGCGACGACGGGACCCCGCGCTCCGAGGGAGTTGCGACGCACCATGCCGATCCACGCCAGTGTGAAGCACCCGCACGACGACGCCCCCGACACCGCCGACGCCTTCCGCAGGCTCGGCACCCTTCCCGACGGTCCCGAGCGTGACGCGGTCCGCGACCGGATCGTCGAGGCATGGCTGCCCATGGCCGAACGGCTGGCGGGACGGTTCCGCAGCCGCGGCGAGAGCTACGAGGACCTGCGCCAGGTCGCGGCCCTAGGCCTCGTCAAGGCCGTCGACCGGTACGATCCCGAGCTCGGCAACGCCTTCGAGAGCTACGCCGTGCCGACCATCACCGGCGAGATCAAGCGCCACTTCCGCGACCACATGTGGACCCTGCACGTACCCCGCCGGGTCCAGGAACTGCGCAACCGGGTGCGCTTCGCCCGCCAGGACCTGTCCCAGACCATCTCCGGCCGCGGGCCCACCGTCACCGAGATCGCCGAACGCGCCGACCTCAGCGAGGAGGACGTCCGCACCGGCCTCGAAGCGCTGGAGAGCTTCACGGCCCTGTCCCTGGACGCCGAACTCCCCGGCAGCGAGGACGGCTACTCGCTGGGCGACGCGCTCGGCGCCCCCGACCCGGCGCTCGACACGGTCGTCGACCGCGAGGCCGTCAAGGACCGGCTGGCCGCGCTGCCCCCGCGCGAGCGGGCCATCCTCTACATGCGCTTCTTCGACGACATGACCCAGAGCCGCATCGCCGAACAGCTCGGCATCTCCCAGATGCACGTCTCCCGGCTGATCAGCCGCTGCTGCGACCGGGTGCGGGAGCAGGTCATGCGGGAACCGGGACCCGAGAAGGGGGCGTGAAACCTCGGGCTCACCCGCCCGGACCCTCCGTTCGCGCGAACGGCGCACGGTGACGGGCGGCGCCGGGCCGGCCGGGCTGTGATGGCCGAGGGGCGCGAGTGCAGTGCCCCGCAAGCCGTCGCTCGAAGGAGCCCGTCCCATGCGCCGCACCGCCCGCGCCCTGTCCGCCGCCGTCCTGGCCAGTGCCGCCCTCGGTGTCGGCGCGGGGGTCGGTGCGGCCGACCCGGGCGTCCCACCGCCTCCCGCCGACGCCGGGGAACCCCTGGCCCCGCCGTCCGCCGACGACTCGGCCGCCCTACCTCCGCCGTCCGCCGGGGAGGCCGTCGCGCCGCCCTCCGGTCAGGCCGCCGCGCGGGTCAGTCCGGCGGCCGCCGCGCCGGGCGACACGGTCACCGTCTCGGTCTCGTGCGGTCCGACCGGCGGGTCCGCGCCCGCGACTCTCGACGCCACCTCGGCGGCCTTCGAGGAGGGCACCGTCGCGCTGCGCAAGGTGGCGGACGACGGGGGCACGACGTCCGGGCCGACCTACCGCGGCACCGCACGCATAGCCGCCGCGGACCCCACGTCCGAGCGCCCCGAAACGAACTCGGCAGACCCGAAGGAGGCCGCGCCCCCGGAGGACACCGCGGGCACCGGCGGCGCGGCGGGTGCCGGAGACGCGGCGGGTGCCGGAGACGCGGCGAGGGCCGGGGACGCGGCGGAGACGGAGGACACGGCGGGCACCGGGGACGTGGCGGAGACCGGGGACGCGGCGGGCATCGGGGACGCGGCGGGGGCCGAAGACTGGGCGGAGACGGAGGACCCGGCCGGGGTCGCCGACGACTGGACCGTCGACGGCGCCTGCCCGGACTCCTCGGGCGGCGAGGCCGGCGATCCCTGGAGCGCGACGATGAGTGTGCCGGAGGAGAGCGGCGCCGGTGCCGGTACCGGTGCGGGTGCGGGTGCCACCAAGCCGGGGTG
The DNA here is from genome assembly GCF_003950055.1 of Streptomyces sp. KPB2. Lineage (NCBI taxonomy): Bacteria > Bacillati > Actinomycetota > Actinomycetes > Kitasatosporales > Streptomycetaceae > Streptomyces > Streptomyces sp. KPB2. The sequence continues at coordinate 1,324,593 of NZ_CP034353.1, read as the reverse complement.
CCAGGAATCCGCCGCTCCCCGCGCGGGGACCTCCACGCACGGCACGCCCTGCACCCCCACCAAGCCCGCGTGCCCCGAACCCACGGCCCCGCGCGGTGAGTCCGCCACCCAGGGCACGCCCTGCGGCGGCGCGTCGGCGGAGCACGGGGTGCGGGCCGGTGCCGGCGGCACCTTCGGCGACTCCGTCCCCGCCCTGGTCGCCGGGGGCGTCCTGATCGCGGGCGCGGCCGGTGCGGCGGCACACCGGCTGCGGCTGCACCTGCGCGGGGAGGCCGGGAAGCGCTGACCCTGCGCACCTGTGACACACGCGACCGCAGCCGGAGCCATGGCGGGGCGGCACGCTGGGTACGGGGATCAGCGAGCGCGAGCGAGCAACGGGGCCCGCCGGAAACGGGCCCGACGGAGACTGGCCACGGCACGAAGAGACGGCACGGACCGCGCGGAGGTACGCATGCGGCGCACGGACCCCGAAGGCTCGCCCACGGGTACGACCGACCCGGCCACGCGGTCCGGCGGCGCGCTCCGAAGCGCCGGTGGCTTGGCCACGGGGTTCAACAGCTCGGGCGAGGCTCCGGCTGGCCCGGCCAGGGGATCGGGTGGTCGGGACGGGGGAGTTGGTCGTTCCCCGACGGGTCCTGGTGCCTTCGCCTCGGGTGTCGGCGTTCCGGCGACGAACCCTGTGGGTACGGCCACAGGGGCAAGCAGCCTGGCTACGGGTCCCGCCGGTTTGGGCGAGGGCCCGGTCGGTTCGGCCAGGGGACCGGGTGGTCTGGGCGAGGGGGTTGGTTGTTCCCCCACGGGTCCCGGTGGCTCCGCCACGGGGGCGAGCACCTTGGCCACGGATCCCGCCGGTTTGGGCGAGGTTTCGGCCGGCCCGGCCAGGGGATCTGGCGATCTGGACGGGGGAATTGGTCGTTCCCCCACCGGTCCCGGCGGCTTCGCCACGGGGGCGAGCAGCTTGGCGACGGGTCCCGCCGGTTTGGGCGAGGGTCCGGTCGGTTCGGCCAGGGGACCGGGTGGTCTGGGCGAGGGGGTTGGTTGTTCCCCCACCGGTCCCGGTGGCTTCGCCCAGGGTGTCGGGGGTCCGGTGACGGACCCAATGGGTACGGCCACGGGGTCGAGCAGCTTGGTCGGAGGGTTTGGGGGGTCGGGTGGGGAGTCCGGAGGCTTGGCAGCGGGGGGCAAGGGTTCGGCGAGAGGTCGTGGTGGCTCGGGCAGGGGTTCTTGCCGTGGGGACGGGGAGCCCGGTGGCTCGGTCGCGGGCGCCGGCGACTCCGTGACAGAGTCCGGCGGCGCTCCCGATCGGCGTGGTGGCCCGGCGCTTCGGGGTGGTGTCGGGGCGGGGGCCTCCGGTGGGGCGGTCGGCGGACACGGTGGGTCGGGCAGCGGATCCGAGGGGCGCCACACCGGGGGGCGTTCCGGTGGTACTTCCGGCGTGGGCCGACCCGGCGCCGTGGGGCACGGGCCCGTTCGTTACGGGCCGCACTTTCCCGGTGACGGGCTCCCGGTGCTGCCCGAGCTGGCCGCCGTGCTCGCCGCCGCCGCGGGCCGCCCGCACGGTGAACCGGCCGGCGGCGCCCCCGCCCTCCTGGAGGCCGCCAGCGGCTACTGGGACCGGCGCGGTCTGACCACCGACCCGGGACACCTCGCCGCCGCCCCCGGCGCGGGCGCCCTGCTGCTGGCGCTGACCGCCGCGCTGGGCGGCGACGTCCTGGTGCCCCGCCCCTGCGCCGCCTGGTGGGCACCGTACGCACGCCTGCTGCGCCGGCCCGTGTTCCACGTACCGACGCCGGCCGAGTCCGGGGGCGTACCCGACCCGTACGCCCTCCTGGAGACGGTGCGCCGGGTCCGCGCCGAGGGCGGCGATCCCCGCCTGCTCGTGCTGTCCGTCGCGGACGACCCCACCGGCACCGTCGCCCCGCCCGAGCTGCTGCACGAGACCGTCGAGGCCGCCGCCGGCGAGGGACTGCACCTGGTCAGCGACGAGACCTGGCGCGACACCCTGCACGACCCGCACGCCACCGTTGTCCTCAGTCCCGCCGAGATGCTGCCCGACCGGGTCACCGTCGTCACCGACCTGGCCGGCGCGCTGCTCCCGGCCGCCTGGCCTGCCGCCGTCGCCCGCTTCCCCGCGTCCGCCGCCGGCAACGGCCTGCACGCGCGCGTGCTCGACGTGCTCACCGCGCTCGGCGCCCGCGTCGCGGCCCCCGTCGCCGCCGCGGCCGGGTACGCGCTCGACGAACCCGAACCGGTCACCACCCGCCGTGCGGCCTCCGTACGTCTGCACGCGCGCGTGGCCGCCGCCGTGCACGCGGCCGTCGTCTCCGCGGGCGCCACCGCCCGGCCCCCGCAGGCCGGCCGCCACCTCTACGCCGACCTCGGTCCGCTGCGCGACGCGCTCGGCGCCGAGGGCGTCGGCGACGCCCAGGAACTGGAGGACTTCCTCACCGCCCGGCTCGGCGTCCCCGCCCCCGGCGGCCACCGCTTCGGCGACGACCTGCCCGCCCTGCGCGTCCGGCTCGCCACCGGCCCCCTGCTCGACGCGGGCACCGACGAGCGGCGGGCGGAATGCCTCCGGTCCCCGGACCCGTTGGAACTGCCACACGTGCAACGCGCGTTGACCGGTCTGAAGACGGTCTTCGACGGTCTCCGCGACGCTCAGCGATGGGAGACCCCTCGATGACGCAGCAGCCCCGGTCGACCACGAGCACCCCCACGTCCGCCGAGAACACTCCCAGGGCCGCCGACGAGACCCACGCGGCCCCCGGCCATCCGCCGCTCGCCGCACCCCGGCCGCCGGCCGAGCACCGGGTGTGGCCGCGGACCTTCCACGACCGGCTGACCGCGCCACTGCCCGGCCTGAAGGCCCTCGCCAGATTCGCCCGTGAGGGGGCGGTGAGACCCGGCCCCGCCGGACTCGCCGACGTCCCGCGGCTGCCCTGCGCCCCCGGGCCGCTGCCCCGCGTGGACGCCCGCACCGTCGCCGTCACCTGGGCCGGACACGCCAGCTGGGTGGTGCGGATCGGCGGCCTCACCGTGCTCACCGACCCGGTCTGGTCCCGCCGGATCCTCGGCACCCCGGCGCGGATCACCCCCGTCGGCGTCCCCTGGAGCGCCCTGCCCCGAGTCGACGCCGTCGTCATCAGCCACAACCACTACGACCACCTGGACGCCCCCACCCTGCGCAGGCTCCCGCGCGACACCCCCGTGCTCGTGCCCGCCGGTCTCGGCCGCTGGTTCCACCGCCGCCGCTTCACCCGCGTCACCGAGCTGGACTGGTGGGAGGCGACCGAGCTGAACGGGGTCAGGTTCGACTTCGTCCCGGCCCACCACTGGTCCAAGCGCAGCCTCACCGACACCTGCCGCACCCTGTGGGGCGGCTGGGTGCTCACCGACCCCGACGGCCGGCGCGTCTACTTCGCCGGCGACACGGGATACGGCCACTGGTTCGGTCGCATCGGCCGCCGCTACCCCGGCATCGACCTCGCCCTGCTCCCCATCGGCGCCTACGACCCCCGCTGGTGGCTCAGCGACGTGCACTGCGACCCGGAGGAGGCGGTACGGGCCGCCCAGGACGTCGGCGCGCGCCACATGGCGCCGATGCACTGGGGCACGTTCGTGCTCTCCGCGGAACCGGTGCTGGAGCCCCTCACCCGGGTACGCGCCGCCTGGCAGCGGGCCGGCCTGCCCCGCGAACGACTGTGGGACCTGCCGGTCGGCGCCTCCCGGGTGCTGGAATAGCGCACCCGGCCCGCCCCCGTCGGGCCACCTCCACCGGCCTACGCCTTCGCCGGCCCCCGAAACCGCCGCCACAGCCCCGGCGCCACGCTGACCAGCACGGTGAGCGCGATCGCCGCGGCCACGCCCTCCCACGGCTTGCTGAACAGGGCGCCGCTGAGGACGCCGATCAGCTGGTACGTCGCCGCCCAGGCCAGGCAGGCCGGCAGATTGCCCCGGGCGAAGCGGCGCAGCGGCCATTTCGCCAGCAGACAGGCCAGCATCACCGGAATCCGGCCGGCCGGCACCAGCCGGGAGAGCACCAGCACCGCCACGTCGTGCTCGGCCAGCTTCTCCTGCGCCTGCTCGAGGCGGTCCTCCGGTGCCCGGGACCGGATCGCCTCCAGCCACCGCGAGCCGTTCTTCGAGCCGACCCCGCGCCGGCCCAGCCAGTACAGCGCCATGTCCCCGCAGAACGCGGCCAGCGACGCCGTCGCGAAGACCATCAGCATGGCGAACGGCAGCGTCTGGTGCATCGCCACCACCGCCGCCGAACTGACCAGCGCGCCCGTCGGCACCACCGGCACCAGCGCCCCGATCAGCACCAGCAGGAACAGCGACGGATAGCCGAGCGCCTGCTGCGTCGGCTCCGTAGGTATGTTCAGCGTCGCGGCCCCCAGCCAGCTCACCGCGCGACCTCCACCCGCACACTCTCGCCGTGCCCCAGCCGGTGCACCGCCACTCCCGGCGCGCGCAGCGCCGACAGGCGCACGAACTCCTGGCCCGGCGTGTGGAACTCGTGGGGGCGCACGGCGTCCATCCCGATCGGCCAGTACGTGCCGTAGTGCACCGGCACCGCCGTGCGCGGCGCCAGCCGGGCCAGCGCCTCGGCCGCCCGCCCCGCGTCCAGGTGCTCCGCACCCAGGTACGGGCCCCAGCCGCCGACCGGCAGCAGCGCCGCGTCGATGGGCCCGACCTCCTTCTCCATGCCGTCGAACAGACCGGTGTCCCCGGCGAAGTACGTCCGTGCCTCGCCCTCGACGACATACCCGAGCGCGGGGGCGCGGTGCCGTCCGACCGGCAGCCGCCGCCCGTCGTGCCGCGCGGGCACCGCCCGTATCCGCAGGTCGCCGACGGTCGTCTCGTCGCCCGGCGCCACCTCGGTCAGCTCCAGGTGCCCGAGCCGGCGCAGCCCCGGCACCGCCCGTCGTGCGCCCCGGGGCACGAGCAGGCGCGTGCCCGGCGCAAGCCGCGCGAGCGACGGCACGTGCAGGTGGTCGGCGTGCAGGTGGGACACGAGCGCCACGTCGGCACGCCAGGCCTCCGGCGGCGGCACCGCGCCCCGCCTGCGGCGCAGGTGGGCGAGCCGGCGTACGAACAAGGGGTCGGTGAGCACGCGGATGTCCGAGTCCTCGACCGTGCAGGTGGCGTGACCCCACCACGTGAGCTCCACCGGCACCTCTTTGCCTCCTTCGCGCGACTCCCCGAAGCCTACGTCCAGGAGTAGGGTCGGCGGCGAAAACGGGAGGTGACGGGAGGTGAGGGGGGACACCATGGGGCCGGTGCGGGTGACGGCGATCGCGAGTCTGACGCCACTGGAACAGCTGGACGACGATCCCTTCCTGGTCGACTCCCGCAGCCAGCACGCCATGTGCGCCCGCTGGGCCGCCGAGCACGGCTACGTCGTCGCCCGGCAGCTGCTGGTGCGCCGGCTGCGGCACGACCACGACGCCCTGTGGGACGGAGTGCGTCCCGGGCAGGACCTGTTCGTGGCGCCCAGTCGCCGGGTGCTGGAGAGCGCGCTGTCCTCCGTCGACGACTTCACCGCTGAGTGCGCGCGGCGCGGCGTCCGCGTGGAGACCGTGGGCCACGCCGAACCGTCGTACGACGCCCGGATGAAGGCGTGCGTGCACCGCCGGCTGTCGATGCCGACGGCCGGGTACGACGGCCGCTGACCACCACCCCGGGGTGTGAACCGGACCCGGGGGGACAAACGGACACTCCGGAGCGTTGTGGCAGGGTGGGGAAGGCCCGCACGGACGACGGGCCGGGGACGTGAGGTGTGCGGGACGTGAGCGGAGGCCGTTGGCGCCGGGTCGCCAGCCAGATCGGGCGCAGTGTCGCGGTGTGGGCCGTGTCCACCCTCACCATGCTCGTGCTCGCCGGGATCCTGCCGGACTTCCGGCTCCAGTCGCCCGACGGCGACAGCGCGACCGACATCGCCATGACCGCCGCCGTCGGCGCCGGCGCCTTCGGTCTGCTCTCCGCCCTGGTCTGGCCGCTCATGGTCCGCCTGCTGCTCCTGGTGCCGGCCCTGGTCCTCGGCCTGCTGGTCTTCTTCCTCAACGGCGGGCTGCTGCTCCTCGCGATCGACGTCAACCCGGCCGGACGCGGCGGCGTCGCCCCCGAGACGGCGGTCGTGGTGGCCGCCGTCATGTCCGCCGTCGCCTCCGCCACCGGCGGCGCCCTGGCCGTGCGCGACGACGACGCCTACCGGCGCCGCCTCTACCGCCTCGCCGACCGCCGCCGCAGATTCGGGCCGCCCTGCCCGGCCGGACCCGGCACCGTCTTCCTGCAACTGGACGGCGTCGGCCACGAGGTCCTGCTGGACGCCGTCGACCGCGGCGTCATGCCCACCGTCGCCCGCTGGCTCGGCCGCGACGGCACCTCCGCCACCCACCGGCTCGACCCCTGGCGCACCGACTGGTCCAGCCAGACCGGCGCCAGCCAGCTCGGCATCCTGCACGGCAGCAACCACGACGTCCCCGCGTTCCGCTGGTACGAGAAGGACACCGGCGAGGTCATGGTCAGCAACCGCCCGACCAGCGCCGCCGAACTCCAGTACCGCGCCGTCGAGCGCACCGGCGACGGCGGTCTGCTCAGCCTCGACGGCGCCAGCCGCGGCAACCTGTTCGGCGGCGGCGCCGACGAACAGGCCCTCGTGCTGTCCATAGCCGCCCGCCGCCGCAGCCGCGAGACCCGCTCCCGGGCCGGCTACTTCGCCTACTTCTCCGACCCGGCCAACGCCGTGCGCACCGCGATGTCCTTCGTCGCCGAGGTGTGCCGGGAGATCGGCCAGTCCACCCGCGCCCGCCTCCACAAGGTCCGCCCGCGCGTCTCCCGCGGCGGCCTCTACCCCCTCGTCCGCGCCTTCGCGACCGTCGTCGAGCGCGACGTCGTCGTCGCCGCTGTGATGGGCGACATGCTCGCCGGCCGCACCTCCGTCTACGCCGACCTGGTGGCCTACGACGAGGTCGCCCACCACTCCGGGCCGGGCAGCCGGGACGCCGCCAAGGTCCTCCAGCGGCTCGACCGGGCCCTCGCCCTGATCGAGAACGTCGCCGAGCACGCCCCCCGCTCCTACCGGATCGTGGTCCTCTCCGACCACGGCCAGAGCCCCGGCGAGACCTTCCGCGCCCGCTACGGCCTGACCCTCGCCGACCTGGTGCGGGCCGGCTGCGGACTGCCCGTGCCGCGCAGCGCCCGGCGCACCCGCAGCGGCGCCGAGGCGCGCAACACCGTACGGGCCGCCCTGCACCGCCCCGTCGAGGAGGGTGCCGAACAGCAGCGGCCCGCCGACACCCCCACCGGACGCCGCTCCGAACCGATCGTGCTGGCCTCCGGCAACCTGGGCCTGGTCTCCTTCCCGGACGTCCCGCACCGGATGTCCCGGGAGGAGATCGACGCCCGGCACCCCGCCCTGCTCCCGACCCTCGCCAACCATCCCGGCATCGGCTTCCTGCTGGTGCGCAGCGAGGAACACGGCGGTGTCGTGCTCGGCGCCCGCGGTGCGGAGGTGCCCCTGGACCGGCTCGGCGAGGACCCCGGCCCGCTCGCCCCCTTCGGCCCCGGCGCCGCCGACGCCGTACGCCGCACCCATACCTTCCCGCACACCGCGGACATCATGGTCAACTCCTTCCACGACCCGGCCGACGGCGAGGTCCTCGCCTTCGAGGAGCAGATCGGCTCCCACGGCGGGCTCGGCGGCGCCCAGTCGCACGCCTTCCTGCTCTCCCCGACCGTGCTGTCCGCGCCGGCCGGCCAGGGCGAGGAACTCGTCGGCGCCGAGCGCATCCACCGGGTGCTGCGCCACTGGCTGCGCGAGTCGAACGGCCCCCAGGTGCCGGTGCAGGCGGAGGATCCACGGCCCAACGTCGTCGAAGGCGCACCTTTTCCGGTCACGGACGGGTTCGTACAGGACAAAAGCGCCTGATTTGGAACAAGGCAGGACCGTGCCCGACCATGGGCGGGTCCGGCGATCCCGGACCCGTTCCATGAGAGGCGCACCACCCCATGCACGTCACCGGGACCGTCCCCCCACCGGCTCCGGAACCGCGGGAGACCCCCGCGGCCCCCGTATCCGAGAGCACCCGGCACGCCCGCCGCTTCGGGCTCCCCGTCGCCACCGCCCTGGTCATGGGCAACATCATCGGCGGCGGCATCTTCCTGCTCCCGGCCTCCGTCGCCCCGTTCGGCACCATCAGCCTGCTCGCCTTCGGCGTCCTGACCGTCGGCGCCATCGCGCTCGCCCTGGTCTTCGGCCGTCTCGCCGCCCGCGACCCGCGCACCGGCGGCCCCTACGTCTACGCCCGCGGCGCCTTCGGTGACTTCGCCGGGTTCCTCGCCGCGTGGGCGTACTGGATCACCACGTGGGTGTCCAACGCCGCGCTCGCCGTCGCCGCCGTGGGCTACCTCGACGTCCTGATCCCGGTGAACGGCCACCGCTGGACCGCCTGCCTGGCCGCCCTCGTCATCCAGTGGCTGCCCGCCCTCGCCAACTTCGCCGGCACCCGCTGGGTCGGCGCCGTCCAGCTCGTCTCCACCGTGCTGAAGTTCGCGCCGCTGCTGCTCGTCGCCGTCGGCGGACTGTTCTTCTTCGACCCGGACAACCTCGGCCCCTTCAACGCCAGCGGCTCCAGCGGCATCGGCGCGGTCTCCGCCGCCGCCGCGATCCTGCTCTTCTCCTACCTGGGCGTGGAGTCCGCAGCCGTCAGCGCCGGCGAGGTCAAGGACCCGCGCCGCACCGTCGGACGGGCCACCGTCATCGGCACCGCGGGCGCCGCCCTCGTCTACCTGCTCGGCACCCTCTCCGTCTTCGGCACCGTCGCCCACGACCGTCTGGTCACCTCGGACGCTCCCTTCTCGGACGCCGTGAACGCCATGTTCGGCGGCGCCTGGGGCGGCTGGGCCGTCGCGCTGGCCGCCCTGGTCTCGATGACCGGCTGCCTCAACGGCTGGACCCTGCTCAGCGCCCAGACCCCGTACGCGGCAGCCAAGGACGGCCTCTTCCCGGCCGTCTTCGCCCGCAAGCGGCGCGGGGTGCCCACCGTCGGCGTCGGCGTCACCGTGGTCCTCGCCTCGCTGCTCACCGTCTACAACTACACGTCCGGCTCGGCGAAGGTCTTCGAGGTCCTCGTCCTCGTCACCACCTTCACCGCCACCGTGCCGTACCTGCTGGCCACGGCCGCCCAGCTGTTCCACCTGCTCTCCGGGCAGGGCGAGAAGGTCGACCGGGCGCGCCTGGTCCGGGACGGCGTGATCGCGTCGGTCGCGGCGGCCTTCTCCCTGTGGCTCGTCGCGGGCGCGGGCTACGCGGCGGTCTACCAGGGCGTGCTGTTCCTGTTCGCGGGCGTGCTCGTGTACGCGGTGATGGCGGCCCGCAGGCGGCGCGCGGAAACGTCCGGCGCCCCGTAATTCGGCTGCGCGGCACCCCGGCGGGCACGCACACTGGGCCGGTCACCTCCCGACCCCCTCTCCCGCCAGGAGCCCCTGCGTGCAGGCAGCCGTCACCGTCACTCCCGCCCGCCTCCCGGAACTGCTGCTCGGCCTCGCCACCGTGCGGCCGGTCTTCCTGTGGGGCGCACCCGGCATCGGCAAGTCCTCCCTGGTGAGGAACTTCGCCGACTCGCTGGGCCTGGAGTGCGTGAGCCTGCTCGGCACCCAGCTCGCGCCGGAGGACCTGATCGGCGTCCCGCAGATCCGGGACGGCCGGTCGGTGTTCTGTCCGCCCGAGGCCATCGCCCGCGACGAGCCGTACTGCCTCTTCCTGGACGAGCTGAACGCGGCCACCCCGGACGTGCAGAAGGCGTTCTACTCGCTGATCCTCGACCGCCGCATCGGGAACTACGAACTCCCCAAGGGCTCCATCGTCATCGGCGCCGGCAACCGCGCCACCGACAACGCGCTGGCCCGCCCCATCGCCTCCGCGCTGGTCAACCGGCTCACCCACGTCCACCTGGACGCCTCCGCCAAGGACTGGCTGGTGTGGGCCGGCGAGAACGGCATCCACCCGTGGATCACCGACCACCTCACCGACCGCCCCGACCACCTGTGGTCCAAGCCGCCCAAGACCGAGGAGCCGTTCTCCACCCCGCGCTCCTGGCACATGCTCTCCGACGCCCTGCACTCCTTCGGCCGGGACCTCGACGAGGAGACCCTGAAGGTCCTCGCGCACGGCACCCTGACCCCGGCCCACGCGACCGCCTTCTGCGGCTACGTCAAGATCGTCCGCAGCCGCTTCGGCATCGAGGCGATCCTGAGGGGCGAGGCCCGCTGGCCCCACCGCCTCGAGGACCGCGACCTGCTCTACTACCTCGCCGAGTCCTTCCGGGGCCGCCTGGTCAAGGAACTGCCCGCGAGCAAGGAGCACATGTCGGCCAACGGCCGCCAGACCGCCTACCGCGCCAAGTCGCTGCTCGTGCAGCTCGCCGAGATCTCCGTCGAGGTCGCCCAGAGCGTCATCGCCTCCGACGCCGACGGCAACCCGCTGCTGCCCGCCTGGTTCCTCGTCGAGGCCGCCCGCGACATGCCCCGGCTGGTGGAGGCCCGCCGGTGAGCCGCACCCGCAGGCAGAAGCAGCAGCAGAAGAAGAAGGACCCGGCCGCCGAGGACTGCGCCAAGGGCGTGCAGCTGGTGTGGGCCAACCCGGCGCTCGCGGCCATGGAGGTCAAGCTCTGCCGGGAAGAGGAGTGCGAGGTCGCGCCCCGCCACGGACTCGCCCGCGTCAGCTCCAACGGCCGGGTCCACCTGAACCCCACCCGCCACGCCGAACCCGCCGACTGGGCATGGGCCATCGCCCACGCCCTGATCCACCTCGGCTTCGGTCACGTGCCCGCCGCCAACGGCGAGCGCGTCCAGCCCGACCGCTACGACCTCGCCGCCCGCTGCACCGTCGTCAACCGCTTCCTGCAGACCTTCCCGGTCGGCCGCACCCCGGACCACCTGCCGCCGACGTACCCCGACGGCGACGAGGAGCGCATCGCCGCAGCCTGGCGCCGCGAGGGCGGCATCCCCGCCGCCTACGAGCACTGCGGCACCGCGGGCGGCGACCCCGACCAACTGCTCGTCACCTGGGACGGCTGGAACCTCCAGGTCCCCGACTGGCAACTGGCCTTCGCCCACGCCCTGACCCGCACCATGTCCACCGCCCTCGACCTCGCGGGCGGCCGCCGCGACGCCATGCTCGGCGGCCCCACCCGGCTTCAGCCCTGGCAGCGGGCCCTGAGCTGGTTCGTCTCCTCCTACCCGCTGCTCGGCGGCATCGCGGCGGGCATCACCCTCGTCGCCGACGCCGAACTCGCCCGCACCCACGGCATCTCCGTCGCGGCCGTCAACGCCGAGGCGGGGGAGATCTACGTCAACCCCCTGCGCCAGTACGACGACGAGGAATGGCGTTTCGTCCTGGCCCACGAGATGCTGCACGCCGCCCTGCGCCACGGCGACCGCTGCGGCACCCGCGACCCCTACCTCTTCAACGTCGCCTGCGACTACGTCATCAACGGCTGGCTCGTCGAGATGCAGGTCGGCACCATGCCCGAAGGCCTGCTGCACGACCCGGAGCTGGCCGGGCTCTCCGCCGAGGAGGTCTACGACCGCATCGCCGACGACCTGCGCCGCATGCGCCGCCTGTCCACCCTGCGCGGCAAGGGTGTCGGCGACATCCTCGGCGGAGAGCCCGGCTCTCCCCGCGACCACGTCGACCTCGACGGCTTCTACCGCCGGGGCCTGGCCCAGGGCTTCGACCTGCACCAGCAGCAGGGGCGCGGCTTCCTGCCCGGCGGCCTGGTCGAGGAGATCCGCGCCCTCAGCCATCCGCCGCTGCCCTGGGACGCCCGACTCGCCCGCTGGTTCGACGAGTACGTGCCCCGCCCCGAGCCGGTCCGGTCGTACGCCCGCCCTTCCCGGCGTCAGGCCGCCACCCCCGACATCCCGCGCGCCGGACGGTACTTCCCCCCGGAGGAGATCGCCCGCTGCACCTTCGGCGTCGTCCTGGACACCTCCGGCTCCATGGACCGCACCCTGCTGGGCAAGGCGCTCGGTGCCATCGCCTCCTACGCCGGGGCCCGCGACGTGCCCGCCGCCCGGGTCGTGTTCTGCGACGCCGCGCCCCACGACGCCGGATACCTGCCCGTCACGGACATCGCCGGGAGGGTGCGGGTGCACGGCCGCGGCGGCACCGTCCTGCAGCCAGGCGTGGATCTGCTGCTGCGCGCCGACGACTTCCCGCCCACCGCGCCGGTCCTCGTCATCACCGACGGCTGGTGCGACGCGCTGCGGGTGCGGCGCGAGCACGCCTACCTGATTCCGCAGGGCGCGCGGCTGCCGTTCACCGCCCGAGGGCCGGTCTTCCGGGTGAGCTGAGCCGGAGTGTGATCGGATGGGGGTGGGAACCCGGCCGCCGGGCTCCCACCGCCCAGCTACAGCAAGAGAATTCGAGAGGAACCGCCGTGGCAACCACGCGCTCCGCACACACCGTCTGGGAAGGCAACCTGTTCGAGGGCAAGGGTGTCGTCACCTTCGACTCGTCCGGCATCGGCGAGCAGCCGGTGTCGTGGCCGTCGCGCGCCGAGCAGGCGAACGGCAGGACCAGCCCCGAGGAGCTGATCGCCGCCGCCCACTCCAGCTGCTTCTCCATGGCGCTGTCGAACGGCCTGGCCGGCGCCGGCACCCCGCCCACCAAGCTCACCACCTCCGCCGACGTCACCTTCCAGCCCGGTGAGGGCATCACGGGCATCCACCTCACCGTGGAGGGCACCGTCCCCGGCCTCGACAACGACGCGTTCGTCGCCGCCGCCGAGGACGCCAAGAAGAACTGCCCGGTCAGCCAGGCCCTGACCGGCACGACCATCACCCTGTCGGCCAAGCTGGCCTGACCCCGTCGCCCCGCGCCCTCCAGCACGTGCACGTCCCGTGCCGGAGGGCGCGGGCGGTCCGGCGCGGCCGGGACTCAGCGCCCGCCGGTCAGCAGCATCGGGCTGGGAAGGCCCGTCGCCCCCTCCTCGTAGCCGACGGCGGTGACGCCCCGCGGGGTCCAGGCCACCGAGGTCAGGTACCGGCCGCCGTCCGTACCGCCCGGCGGCACGGACGGCCGGGACCACCGGCCGTGGCGCAGCCGCATCACGTACGGGGTGCCGTCCGGCTGTTCCCCGGCGACCGCCACACCGGCGGGTGCGAGGGTCAGGTCGTTCACGCGACCGGCGTCGGCGGGCGTCGGCACCTGCTTCCAGGAGCGGCCGTCTCAGTGCGCGAGCAGCGCGTGCCCCGGGTCCTCGTCGTCGACCAGCTTCCGGCCCGCCGCCCAGACGTCGTTCGGCCCGCGGGCCTCCAGGTCCGTCAGTTCGCCGTTGACCCCGTCGTAGGGGACCGGTACGCGGGACCAGGAAGAGCCGTCGTAGTGCAGCATCGCGGGCCGGTCGTCCATGGTGTAGCCGGAGACCCACACGTCGTCGTCGGCGAGGGCGGTGACGGAGTACGTCCACAGCGAGGTGGCGTCCGGTACGGGCACGAGGTGCCACGCCTCGCCGTCCCAGTGCTGGAGCATCGCCTCCGCGTGCGTCTCCTGGATCGTCCCCCCGGGCTTGTTGGGGTTGGGCACCTCGCTGTCGACGACGATGAGCCAGCCGACCGCCCACACGTCGTCGGCAGTCCGTGCCGACACGTCCAGCAGTCCCGCACCGGCGAGCCGGATCCCCTCCGGCGCCGGCGCGTCGACCACCCGCCACTCGGTGCCGTCCCAGTGCTGGGTGAGGAAGGCCCCGCGCGACTCCTCGTACAGACCGACCGCCCAGGCGTCCTCCTGGGACACGGCGTCGATCGAGCTGATCTGGTTGGCGCGGTCGGCGAACGCCGGCATCGGGATCTCCCGCCAGGACCTCTCGTCGTCGTCGCGGGCCAGCAGCAGCGGCGTCCTGGGCTGGACCTTGCCCTCCTGGCGGGCCTTGACCCCGTAGGCCCAGGTGGTGTCGCCGTCGACCCGGGTGACGCCGGTCAGCGCCGCGTGGCCCACGTCCGTCAGGTCCGCGGCGGACCACCGGGCACCGGCGTGCGCCGTGGCGGCCGGTACGGTGACCGCGGCCAGGGCCAGGACCGCGACGGCGGTTCTCGTTCGTAGGCGTATTCCACTCATGGTGGGCTCTCCCGCTGTGTTCTCGTGCCGTACGTCCGTACTCCTTCTCAATGCGGTGGCCCGGGCAGGCTGTTGCGGCGTCCGCCACTTTTTCCGGCCCCGGATTCGGCCGGCCGGGCGGGTCAGGAGCCCGCGCGTTCCCAGCCCCGCCGGTCCGGGCGCGGCCCCAGCTGCCTGGGGTCGCGCGACCGGTAGACCACGTACGGGCGGGTCAGGTACTGCAGGGGCGCGCTGAACATGTGCACCAGACGCGTGTAGGGCACCAGGGCGATCAGCACCATCCCGACCACCGCGTGCACGTGGTACAGCACCGGCACGCCCTCCATCAGCTCCGTCTTCGGATTCAGGGTGAACAGGCTGCGCGACCAGGGGGCGATGGTGCTCCGGTAGTCGTAGCCGTTGCCGGAGGTGTCGGAGAGTTTGGCGATCATGCCCAGGAGCAGGGCGCCGAGCAGGAAGACGTACATGAGCTTGTCGTTGGCCGTGGTGGCGCGGAAGACCGGCGCGTTGGTGCGGCGCCGGTAGATCAGGATGCCGATCCCGGCGACCGCGAGGACCCCGGCGAAGGTGCCGCCGTACAGGGAGAACAGGTGGTACGCGTGCTCGTCGATGCCGATGGCCCGTGTCCAGGACGCCGGAATGAACAGACCGATCAGATGGCCGGCCAGCACGAAGAGGATGCCGTAGTGGAAGACCGGTGAGGCGATGTTGAGCAGTTTGGACTCGTAGACCTGCGAGGAGCGCGTCGTCCAGCCGAACCGGTCGTAGCGGTGCCGCCAGACCAGGCCCGCGATCAGCAGCGCGAAGGCGGCGTAGGGCAGGACGCCCCACAGGAAGACGTTCATCGGCGGGCTCCGGTGGGTGCGGGCGGCAGGGTGGCGCACACGGCGTCCAGGACGCACGCGTAGGGCGTGCCGAAGGCGGTGAGCCGGGAGCGCAGCTCGTCGAGGGCGTCGCGGTGCTCGGTGAGCATGGTCATGTCCCCGGTGCGGGAGACGAACTCCAGGACCGCCGGCAGGAAGTCCGGCAGTTCCTCCCCGGTGAACTCCAGGCCGTGCGCGCGGTACAGCTCCTTGAAGCGGACCAGGGACATCCCACGGTTGCGGGTGTCGCCGTCGGTCCACCAGCTCAGGTACAGGCTGTGCCGGTTCTTGAAGTCGAAGACCTCGACGTAGTGCGCCTGGAGTGCGCCCTGCTCCGTCGCCGCCGCGTGGTCGGTGAAACCGCGCAGTTGCGGTGCGGCCTCCCGCAGCAGGGGAAGCCGGGCGCGGAAGTCGTCGTCGGGATACGTCAGACAGAGCGCCGCCGCCTGGTACAGCACCTCGAAGCCGGGCATCGGATCAGACCTCCCTCTCGTCGTCGGCGGTCTGCCGCCTGCGCAGGATGTGGAAGTTCTCCACCGGTACCAGCGGCAGCCGCTTGCGCCCCGAGTCCTGGCCGAAGGGCCCGTCGCCGCCCATGCCGGGCCCGCCGTCGGTGTCCAGGCTGCACGTGTCCGGCAGCGCGGACGCCTCCAGCCGGTGCGCGTCCCCGACGGCCGCCGTCGGGATCACGTACCGCTCCTCGTACTTGGCGAGCGCCAGCAGCCGGTACATCTCCTCGATCTCCGCCGCTCGCATGCCGACGCCCTCGCACACGGCCGGATCGGGTTCCTCCCCGAGGTTGACCGACCGCATGTGGGCGCGCATCGCGGCCAGCTTCTCCAGCGAGGCCCGCACCGGTCCGGTGTCACCGGCCGTGAACAGCTCGGCCAGGTACTCCAGCGGGATGCGCAGCGTGTCGATCGCGCCGAACAGGTTGTCCGCGTCCTCGCCGTCGTGCCCCGTCTCCGTCAGCGCGTCGACTACCGGCGACAGCGGCGGGATGTACCAGACCATCGGCATCGTGCGGTACTCCGGGTGCAGGGGCAGCGCCACCTTGTACTTGCCGACCAGCGCGTGCACGGGGGAGCGGCGGGCCGCCTCGATCCAGTCGAACGGGATCCCGGCCTCCTCGGCGGCCCGCCGCACCTCCGGGTCCTCCGGGTCCAGGAAGACACCCAACTGCGCTTCGTAAAGGTCGCGTTCGTTCGGGGTCTCGGCGGCCTCGGTCACCTTGTCGGCGTCGTACAGGACCACGCCCAGGTACCTGAGGCGGCCCACGCAGGTCTCGGAGCAGACGGTGGGCTGACCGACCTCGATGCGCGGATAGCAGAAGGTGCACTTCTCCGCCTTGCCGGTGCGGTGGTTGAAGTACACCTTCTTGTACGGGCAGCCGGTCACGCACATCCGCCAGCCCCGGCAGCGGTCCTGGTCGACCAGGACGATGCCGTCCTCCGAGCGCTTGTACATCGCCCCGGACGGGCACGACGCCACGCACGACGGGTTCAGGCAGTGCTCGCAGATGCGCGGCAGGTAGAACATGAACGTCTCTTCGTAGGCGAACCGCACCTTCTCGGAAGCCTGTTGGCGGGTGCGCTCCACCATCGGGTCCAGGTCGCCGTAGGCGGGGGCGCCGCCCAGGCTGTCGTCCCAGTTCGAGGACCAGCCGATCTTCATCGGCTTGCCGTCGAGCTGCGAGACGGGCCGGGCGACCGGGTAGTCGGTGCCGAGCGGGGCGTCGGTGAGGTTCTTGTAGTCGTACGTCCAGGGCTCGTAGTAGTCCTTGATCTCCGGGAGCCTCGGGTTGGAGAAGATCCCGGCGAGTTTCCTGAACCGGCCGCCCGCCTTCAGCTTCAACGCGCCGCGCCGGTTCAGCTCCCAGCCGCCCCGCCACTTCTCCTGGTCCTCGTAGCGGCGCGGGTAGCCCTGTCCGGGGCGGGTCTCGACGTTGTTGAACCAGACGTACTCCATGCCCCGCCGGTTGGTCCACGCCTGTTTGCAGGTGACCGAACAGGTGTGGCAGCCGATGCACTTGTCGAGGTTCATGACCATCGCGACCTGGGCCATCGGGCGCATCAGTACTCGACCTCCTGGGAGCGGCGCCGGATCACGGTCACCTCGTCGCGCTGGTTGCCCGTCGGGCCCAGGTAGTTGAACGCCCAGGACAACTGGGCGTAGCCGCCGATGAGATGGGTCGGTTTGAGGAGGAGGCGGGTGAGCGAGTTGTGGACGCCGCCGCGTTTCCCGGTCGTCTCCGTGAGCGGGACGTTGACCGTGCGTTCCTGGGCGTGGTGCATGTAGACCGTGCCCGGTGGCATGCGGTGCGAGACGATCGCGCGGGCCACGACGACGCCGTTGCGGTTGACCGCCTCGATCCAGTCGTCGTCGGCGACCCCGATGGCGGCCGCGTCCTCGGCGGACATCCAGATGGTCTGACCGCCGCGGGACAGCGCCAGCATGAACAGGTTGTCCTGGTACTCGGAGTGGATGGACCACTTGTTGTGCGGGGTGAGGTACCGGACCGTCACCTCGCGGTGCCCGTCGGGGCCGAGCCGCGGTTCGCCGAACAGCCGGTGCATGTCCAGCGGCGGCCGGTACACGGGCAGCGCCTCGCCCAACTCGTGCATCCAGTCGTGGTCGACGAAGAAGTGCTGGCGCCCGGTGAGGGTGTGCCAGGGCTTGAGGTGCTCGGTGTTGAGCGTGAACGCCGTGTAGCGCCGCCCGCCGGCCTCGCTGCCCGACCACTCCGGCGAGGTGATCACCGGCACGGGCGCCGCCTGGGTGTCGGCGTAGGTGATCCGCTTGCCCTCGTGCTCGGCGGCCAGGTGGGCCATCTCCTGCCCGGTCCTCGCCTCCAGGGTGTGGAAACCCTGGGTGGCCAGACGGCCGTTGGTGGTGCCGGACAGGGAGAGGATGGTGTTGGCCGCCTTCACCGCCGTGTCCAGCGCCGGACGTCCGTCGGCCGGGCCGCCGCGCACCGTGCCGTTCAGGTCCCGCAGCCGCGCCACCTCCTCGTCCGGCCGCAGGGTGATGCCCTTGGCGGGCAGCCCCTTGACCTCCACCAGCGGGCCCAGCGCCGCGAACTTCGCCCCGATCGCCGTGTAGTCGCGCTCCATGACGACGAGGTTCGGCATGGTCTTGCCCGGCTCCGGCTCGCACTCCCCACGCCGCCAGTCCCGTACGACACCGCCCGGCTGGGCGATCTCGCCAGGGGTGTCGTGCTGGAGCGGGGCCGCCACCAGGTCCTTGCGGACCCCGAGGTGGTCCTCGGCCAGCTCGCTCAGCTTCTCGGCGAGGAGCTTGAAGGTGTCGAAGTCGGTGCGCGCCTGCCAGGGCGGGTTCACCGCCGGGGAGAAGGCGTGCACGTAGGGGTGCATGTCCGTGCTGGACAGGTCGTGCTTCTCGTACCAGGTCGCGGCGGGCAGCACCACGTCCGACAGCAGCGTGGACGAGGTGTGCCGGAAGTCCAGCGACAGCAGCAGGTCGAGCTTCCCCTCCGGTGCCTCCTCGTGCCAGACCACGTCACGGGGCCGCTCGCCGGGCGCCGCCTGCTCGGCGCGCAGCGAGGACTGGGTGCCCAGCAGGTGCTTGGTGAAGTACTCGGCGCCCTTGCCGGAGGAGCCGAGCAGGTTGGCCCGCCACAGGGTCACGATCCGCGGCCAGTTCTCCGGCGCGTCCGGGTCCTCGCCCGCGAACCTCAGCGTCCCCGCCTGCAGTTCGGCCACCGCGTTGGCCACCGGATCGCCGAAGGTCTCGCCCAGCTCCAGCGGGTTGCGGTCGAAGGTCGGGTACGAGGGCATCCAGCCGGTGCGCGCCGACAGGGCGAGGCAGTCCGCCCCAGCCATCCCGGCCAGCCGCCCCTCGCCCAGCGGGGAGGCGAGGACGTCGGCGCGGAAGCGGTCGTAGCGCCACTGGTCGGTGTGCAGGTACCAGTACCCGGTGCCGATCGCCTGGCGCGGCGGGCGCGACCAGTCGGAGGCGGCGGCCAGCGACGCCCAGCCGGTCACCGGACGGCACTTCTCCTGGCCCACGTAGTGCGCCCAGCCGCCGCCGTTGCGGCCCTGGCAGCCGGTCAGCTGGAGCAGGGCCAAAAAGCCCCGGTAGATCGTCTCGGAGTGGAACCAGTGGTTGGTGCCCGCGCCCATCAGGATCATGCAGCGGCCCTTGGACCGCTCCGCCGTCCGCGCGAACTCCCGGGCGATGCGCACACAGGCCGCCGCCGGGACCGAGGTGTGCGTCTCCTGCCAGGCGGGGGTCGCGGGCGTCTCGGCGTCCTCGTACGACGCCGGCCACTCGCCCGGCACGTCCGGCCGCGCCACGCCGTACTGGGCCAGCATCAGGTCGAACACCGTGGTCACCAGCGGCCCGGTCGCCCCGCCGAGCCGCGTGGCCGGGACGCCCCGGCGCAGCACGTCCCCGCGCCCCTGCCCGTGTGTGCCGCCCTCGGTGTCGAAGCGGGGGAGGAGTACCTCCACGCCGGACGCCATCTCGTGGCCGTGCAGGCTCAGCCGGGGCCGTATGTCGCCCAGGTCCAGGTTCCATTTCCCCCGGTCGGCCTCGTTCCAGCGGAAGCCCAGCGAGCCGTTCGGGACCACCGCGCGGCCCGTCGCCTCGTCCAGGACCACCGTCTTCCAGCGGGCGTCGTCACCGCCCTGCCCCAGGTCGGCGGCGCGCAGGAACTTGTCCGGGACGAACGCCCCGTCCCGTTCGGTCAGCGTCACCAGGAACGGCAGGTCGGTGAAGCGGCGCACGTAGTCGTCGAAGAACGGGGTCGTCCGGTCGACGAAGAACTCCTTGAGCACCACGTGCCCCATCGCCATCGCCAGCGCCGCGTCCGTCCCGGGATGCGGGTGCAGCCACTGGTCGGCGAACTTGGTGTTGTCGGCGTAGTCGGGCGAAACCACGACCACCTTCTGGCCCCGGTAGCGGGCCTCCGCCATCCAGTGCGCGTCCGGCGTGCGGGTCACCGGCACGTTCGTGCCCCACATGATCAGGTACGCCGCGTCCCACCAGTCGCCGGACTCCGGCACGTCCGTCTGGTCGCCGAAGACCTGCGGGGACGCCACGGGCAGGTCGGCGTACCAGTCGTAGAACGACAGCATCGGCGCGCCGATCAGCGAGTGGAAGCGGGCGCCCGCCGCGTGCGACACCATCGACATCGCGGGGATCGGCGAGAACCCCGCGATGCGGTCGGGACCGTGGGTGCGGATCGTGTGCACGTGCGCGGCGGCGATCATCTCGACCGCCTCGTCCCAGCTCGCCCGGACCAGGCCGCCCTTGCCGCGCGCCCGCTGGTAGCGCCCGCGGCGCTCCGGGTCGCCCTGGATGTAGGCCCAGGCCAGCACCGGGTCCGTCAGCCGCGCCTTCGCCTCCCGGTACATCTCCAGGAGCACCCCGCGCACGTACGGGTAGCGCACCCGGGTCGGCGAGTACGTGTACCAGGAGAACGCCGCTCCCCGGGGGCAGCCGCGCGGCTCGTACTCGGGGCGGTCCGGGCCCACCGACGGATAGTCCGTGGCCTGGGTCTCCCAGGTGATGATGCCGTCCTTGACGAACACGTTCCACCGGCACGAACCCGTGCAGTTCACGCCGTGCGTCGACGTCACGACCTTGTCGTGGCTCCAGCGGTCCCGGTAGAAGGCGTCCGACTCCCGCCCGCCGACCAGCCCGATGCTGTGCAGGTCGGGTGCGGCGGTGCCCGGCCGGAAGAACCGTCCCGCGCGCAGCAGCGCCGCGCCCGGCTCGGTGGGCGGTGTCCGCGTCTCGGTCACGTGCGCTCCCTTGCTCGCCCTGGTTCCCGAACCTAGGGGCGGGCGCGGGAGCGCACCCGTTCGCGGCGCCCGTACGGGTCAGCACGGGGCCCTGGACGTCCGGGTCAGGGCTTGCGGGCCACCCCCGCGTACACCGGCACGATGCCCTCGGTCTGGGCCGCCACGTCCTCCGGGTCCGGCCGCCAGCCGGTGACCGGGATGATGCCGGGGCCCAGCAGCTCCAGGCCGTCGAAGAAGCGCGCGAAGTCGGGGAGGGAGCGCGGGTGGAACGGCGTGCCGCCCCGGGCGAACAGCTCCGCGGCCTTGCCCACCGCCTCCGGGTTCAGGTCGGGCGTGACCTGGGAGAGGACCAGGAAGCTGCCCGGTGCGAGCATGTCGGTGTACCTCTTGAGCAGGCCGTACACGTCGTCGCCGTCGGCCGCGTCGCCGAGGTAGTGGGTCAGGGCCACCAGGGACAGGGCGAGGGGCCGGTCGAAGTCCAGGGACTCGCCCGCCAGCCGCAGGATCGTCTCCGGGTCCCGGACGTCCGCGTGGACGTAGTCGGTGGCGCCCTGCGCCGAGCCGTGCAGCAGCGCCTCGGCGTGCCGGAGGACGATCGGGTCGTTGTCGGCGTAGACGATCCGTGCCTCCGGGGCCACCGCCTGGGCCACCTGGTGCAGGTTCGGCTCGGTGGGGATGCCGGTGCCTATGTCCAGGAACTGGCGGATCCCGGCCTCGGCGAGGGTACGCACCGCCCGGTGCATGAACCGGCGGTTCGCGCGCGCCCCGCGCACCGCCGTGCTGTCCGCCGCGAGGATCTTCCGCGCCAGTTCCTCGTCCACCGGGTAGTTGTCCTTGCCGCCCAGCCACCAGTCGTAGACCCGGGCCGGGTGCGGCCGGCTGGTGTCGAGGGGCGCGGGCACGGGCTCGGATCCGGTCATGCGGTGTCGTCTCCTCGGGGCTGCGTTCGCTGCGTGCGGGTCGTCGCCGGTCAGAAGTTCTCGCGGTAGGCGCGCAGGATCTTCTCGGTGCGCTGGGTCGAGGCGGCGCGCGCCGTCATGTGGTCCAGGACCTCCAGGTGCGCCGAGACCTCGGCGCGCGAGTCCAGGTACAGGGCGCCCGTCAGGTACTCGGTGAAGACCATGTCGGGCAGCTCCGGCTCCGCGAACCGGAACAGCGTGAAGGGGGCGTACGTGCCGGGGTGCGGCCCGTCCTCGAACTCGGCTACCTGGAGCGTCACGCGGTCCCGGGTGGCGAACTCCAGCAGCTTGTCGAGCTGCTCGCGCATCACCCGGCCGTGGATGCTCACCGGGCGCCTCAGCACCGTCTCGTCCATCACCACCCACAGGTGGGGCGGGTCCGGGCGCTCGAGGAGGCGCTGCCGCTCCATGCGCAGGGACACGTGCCGCTCCACCGCGTCCCCGCCCGCGTTGCCGATCGTCCCGGCCTCCAGGACCGAGCGCGCGTAGTCCTCGGTCTGCAGCAGGCCCGGGACGAAGTGCGGCTCGTACGAACGGACGATCCGTGCGGCACCCTCCAGGCTCACGTACAGGCTGAACCAGTCCGGCAGCACGTCGTGGTAACGCTGCCACCAGCCCGGCTGGTTCGCCTCCTCGGCGAGCGCGACGAACGCCGCGACCTCGTCGGCGCCGACTCCGTACGCCGTCAGCAGTATCTGGACGTACGGTATTTTCAGCGCGACCTCGGCCATTTCCATGCGCCGCACCGTCGCCGGGGCCACGCGGAGCACCTTGGCGGCCTCCTCGCGCTTGAGGCCCGCCGTCTCCCGCAGTTCCTGCAGCCGTCTGCCGAGGACCACCTGGCCCACGGTGGGTGCGGCCCGCCGCTCGCTCACGCCACGCCTCCCCAACGCGCCCAAGTCTCATCGCAGTCTGTCATGTTCCTCTGTCAGTCTCACAGGGGTGTTCGTGGATCTTTCCCGGACCGGGCGGACCGGCCGGCCGGTACCGGGGGCATTACCCGGCGGGTAATCGACCCCGCCCGCCCGGGGCGGGATCGTGGAGCCACCGGGTTCCGGTCCGGCGCACTCCGGTCCGGGGCCCGGCCCGCTCCCCAGCATGTCCGACCCGACGGAGGCCGACTCGTCATGTCCACACACCAGCTTGCCGCACTCGCCCGTACGGCCGAGCCGCGGCTGATGCTCCGCCGCTTCCTCGCCCTCGACGCGGCGGTGACCGGCGCCAACGCGCTCGCCTACCTCGCGCTCTCCGGCCCGCTCGGCCGCTGGTTCGGCGCCGACTCCGGGCTGCTTCTCGCCCTCGGCGCCTTCTTCGCGGTGTACGCCGGGTGCGTGGGCCTGCTGGCCGCCCGTCTCCGGCCGCCCGCGCTCGCGGTCCGGGCCGTCGTCGAGGCCAACCTGGCCTGGACGGCCGTCAGCCTCGTCGCGCTCGCGCTCTGGCTCACGCCCACCACGGCCGGAGCGGTGTGGACGGTGCTCCAGGCCGTCGTCGTGGCCGGGTTCGCGCTGCTCCAGTACGCGGCCCTGAGACAGGGTCAGGGAAGCAGCGTGTGAAGGTACTTGACCGTCGCCGGGTCGGCCGGGAGCAGCGTCTCGATGGCCAGCTCGGCGACCGTCACGTCCATCGGGGTGTTGAAGGTGGAGATGGACGAGATGAACGACAGGACGTGTCCCCGGTGCTCGATCTGCATCGGCAGCGCGAAGTACGGCACCGGTTCCTCCGGCTCGCCGCCCGGCGCGGTCTCCGGCACCGGGTACGCCGCCACCTCGTCGTACAGCTCCCGCAGCGGCTGCGAGCGGTGCAGGGCGATCTGCCGTCCCATCTGCTCCAGCAGGTGGCCGCGCCACTCGCGCAGGTTGCGGATGCGCGGCGCCAGTCCCTCCGGGTGCAGCGTCAGCCGGATGGCGTTCAGCGGCGGTGCGAGCAGGTGCTCCGCGACGCCCTCCATCAGCATCGTGATCCCCCGGTTGGCCGCCAGCACCCGGTACGTCCCGTCGACGACCAGCGCCGGATACGGCTCGTAGCCCCGGATCAGCCGTTCCATGCCCTCGCGCAGGGCGCCGAGCGCGGGGTCGTCCAGCGGGGTCTCCGGGTAGCGCGGGGCGTAACCGGCCGCGAGCAGCAGCGCGTTGCGCTCGCGCACGGGGACGTCCAGGTGTTCGGCCAGGCGCAGCACCATCTCCTCGCTCGGCCGGGAGCGGCCGGTCTCGACGAAGCTGATGTGGCGGGCGGAGGAGTCGGCGCGCAGCGCCAGCTCCAGCTGGCTGACCCGGCGCCGCTCCCGCCAGGCCCGCAGCAGGGGGCCCACGCCCCGGTCGGTGGCGGGGGCGGTACCGGACATGAGTGCGGTCATGCCCAGCACGGTAGTCGACGCCGGGCCGCGCCGGAGCGGCCGCGCTGTGGCACGCTGGAGCCGATCCGCCCGTCGAGCAGCACCAGCGAAGGAGCGCAGCACATGCCCGTCGAACCGCTGTCGTCGCAGGAGGTCGAGGAGCGCCTGGCCGGGCTGCCCGGCTGGTCGCTCGACGCCGGCCGCCTCACCCGTTCCTACCGGCTCGGCTCCCACTTCGCGGCGACCGCGATGGTCGTCCACGTCGCGCAGGTGCAGGAGGAGCTGGACCACCACTCCGACCTGACCCTCGGCTACAACACAGTCGCCCTCGCCGTGCGCACCCACAGTGCCGGTGGCGCCATCACCGAGAAGGACATCGAGCTCGCCCGCAGGGTGGAGGACCTGGCCGCCGGTCACGGGGCACACTGACGGTGTGCTCGACTACGACAAGGAAGCGGAGCGGTACGACGAGTCCCGCGGCGGCGAGCCCCGGGCCGCGGCGGCCGCGCGGGCCGTACTGAGCCTGGTGCCGCGGCAGGCCCGCCGTCTGCTCGACGTGGGCTGCGGCACCGGCATCGTCACCCGGCGGATCGCGGCCGGACACGACGGCCTCCGAGTGTCCGGCGTCGACCTCGTCCCTGCCATGGTCCGCCGTGCCGACGCCCGGCTGCCCGGGGCCGTCGCGCTGGCCGACAGCCGCCGACTGCCGTTCGCGGGCGGGGAGTTCGACGCCGTCACCAGCGTCTGGCTGCTGCACCTCGCGGGCGGCGCCCTCAACGCGCGGGCGATCGTCGGGGAGTGCGCCCGCGTGCTGCGGCCCGGCGGTGTGTACGTGACCACGGTGGACAAGGGCGCCTCGCACAACGTGGGCAGCGACATCGACGCCGTGCTCGCCGCCCGCCCGCCCAGCACCGCGCACGACGCCGCCCACCTGGTCGAGGAGTACGCCCGCGAGTACGGCCTGATCCCCGTGGGCAGGGCCCGCTTCACCGGCCACGGCCAGGGCCGCAGCCCTCGCCGGACGGTGGCGGACCTGCGGCGCGGCTGGTTCGTCACGCTGCCGCCGGGCGAGCCGCTCGCGGAGGAGTTCGCCGCGCGGCTGGCCGCCCTGCCGGACCAGGACCGGCCCCGGCCCGACCCGGTCTTCACACTCGCGGCGTTCCGAAAGCCGTAGGCGAGGGCGGCAACCCGGCGGCCCCGGGCGGCGACTGGGAGACGGAATCCATCCGCCCTCCAGGAGGTTCGTCCCGTGAGGCACCCCCACACCCGCCCCCACGCCCCCCACCCGCACCGCAGACCCCGTCTCGCCCTGGCCGCGGCCCTCACCGCCGCCGGGCTCCTCGGCGCCGGCCTGACCACCCTGGCCCCCGACACCGCCGAGGCGGCCACCGCGCGCCAGGTGGAGGCCCTGGACCGGGGCGTCGTCAGCGTCCACACCGGCGACGGCAACCTGGTCAGCTGGCGCTGGCTGGGCACCGACCCGGACAACGTCGCGTTCAACGTCTACCGGGCCGGCACGAAGGTCAACTCCAGTCCCGTCACCGGCTCCACCACCTACTTCCACTCCGGCGCCCCTTCCCACGCCGACTACACCGTCCGCGCGGTCGTGAACGGCACCGAGCAGGGCGACTCCGTCCACGCCATCCAGTTCCGCGCCGGCTACAAGGACGTACCGATCAGCCCGCCCTCCGGCGGCACCACCCCCGACGGCGTCTCCTACACCTACGAGGCCAACGACGCCTCCGTCGGCGACCTCGACGGCGACGGCGCCCTCGACATCGTCCTCAAGTGGCAGCCGACCAACGCCAAGGACAACTCCCAGTCCGGCTACACCGGCAACACGATCGTCGACGGCATAAGCCTCGACGGCACCCGCCTGTGGCGCGTCGACCTGGGCCGCAACATCCGCTCCGGCGCCCACTACACCCAGTTCCAGGTGTACGACTACGACGGCGACGGCCAGGCAGAGGTCGCCATGAAGACAGCGGACGGCACCAGGGACGGCACCGGCGCGGTCATCGGCAGCTCGTCCGCCGACCACCGCAACTCCGGCGGCTACGTCCTGTCGGGCCCCGAATACCTCACCATGTTCAACGGCCGGACCGGCGGGGCCATGGGCACCGTCGACTACGTCCCCGCCCGCGGCTCGGTCTCCTCCTGGGGCGACTCCTACGGCAACCGCGTCGACCGCTTCCTGGCCGGCACGGCGTACCTGGACGGCTCCCGCCCCTCCGTGATCATGGCGCGCGGCTATTACACGCGCACGGTGATCGCGGCCTGGGACTGGCGCGACGGCCGGTTCACCCGCCGCTGGACCTTCGACACCAACTCCTCCACCAACAGCGGCAAGGGCTACGACGGCCAGGGCAACCACCAGCTCTCCGTCGCGGACGTCGACGGCGACGGCAGGGACGAGATCGTCTACGGCGCGATGGCCGTCGACGACAACGGCTACGCCCTGTGGACCACGAGGAACGGCCACGGCGACGCCATGCACGTCGGCGACCTCGACCCGTCCCGGGCGGGGCTGGAGGAGTTCAAGGTCGACGAGGACGGCTCGAAGCCCTCCTCCTGGATGGCCGACGCCCGCACGGGCCAGATCCTCTGGTCCACCGGCGCGAGCGGCGACAACGGGCGCGGTGTCTCCGGCGACATCTGGGCGGGCAGCGCGGGCGCCGAGTCCTGGTCGTCCGCCGAGAGCGGCATCCGCAACCCCAAGGGCACGGTGGTGAACGGCCGCAAGCCCTCCAGCACCAACTTCCTGTCCTGGTGGGACGGCGACACCGTCCGCGAACTCCTCGACGGCACCCGCATCGACAAGTACGGCACGTCCGGCGACACCCGCCTGCTCACCGGCTCCGGCGTCGCGTCGAACAACGGCACCAAGGCCACCCCGGTCCTCGCCGGAGACATCCTCGGCGACTGGCGCGAGGAGGTCGTCTGGCGCACGTCGAACAACACGGCGCTGCGCATCTACTCCACCCCCTACGACACGGACACCCGCATCACGACCCTCCTCCACGACACCCAATACCGCACCGCCCTGGCCTGGCAGAACACGGCCTACAACCAGCCCCCGCACCCGAGCTTCTTCATCGGCGCCGGCATGCCGACGGCTCCGCGCCCGTCGGTCTTCACGCCCTGACCCTCACGCGGCCTCGTCCACCGGCGGGGGCTTCCCGCCGGTGACCACCGTCCTGACCCACCTCTGCGTCAGCCGCGTCCGGGAGGCGAGCACCTCCACCGGTACGCCCCGCCGGTACGCGGCCCGCAGAGCGGCGTCCCGGCAGTGCTGGAGCCGCCTCTTCGCGGCCTTGCCCGTGACCGTCCGGTCCAGCAGCACCGCCAGCCCGAGCAGCAGCCGCCCTGCCGGACCCTCCCACCTTCGCGCCATACGACGCCCCCTGTCCTCGCCGACCACTCCCACTGACACAACGGTCGAAGAAGCGCAGCAGGGCCACAAGGGCGCGAAACGGGCGCACTGGTCACGGCGCCGGGAGGGCGCGCCACCGGACGCGCCCTCCCGGACGTTCATGTCCGTCCGCAGACCCGGTCGCCCAGCGCGAACGAGGACGGTTCCGCGTTGGTTCCCGACCAGCTCCCCGTGAATCCGAAGCTCACCGAGGCGCCGGGCGCCACGCCGGCGTTCCAGGCGACGTTCTTCGCCGTCACCGTCGTGCCGGTCCGGGTGTGTTCGGCGTTCCACATCTGGGTCACCCTCTGGTCGCCGGGGAACGTCCAGTCGAGGGACCAGCCGTTCCAGGCCGACGTGCCGGTGTTGGTGAGCCGGACGTCCGCCTGGAAGCCGCCCGACCACTGGTTGGTGACCGTGTACTCCACCTCGCAGGCTCCGGTGGGCGTCGGGTCGGGGCCCGGCCCCGGATCGGTGCCGCCGTCTCCTCCTGCCGTGTCGCCGTAGACGACACCCCGGCCGTTGGTCGCCACGTACACCCGGCCGTAGACCCGCGGGTCGCCGGTGATGGCGGCGCCGGTCCAGCCCCACTGGTGGGCGTCGTCGTTGACGCGGGTCCAGGTCGCGCCCTCGTCCGTGGAGCGGAAGATGCCGCGCACGCCGCCGATCTCCGCGCTGGTGAACAGGGTCTGGTAGGAGGCGTCCGGGGCCGCCTTGCCGAAGCCGACGGTGTCCGCCGCGTCGACACCGGGCAGCTTGGCGAAGGTCTCGCCGCCGTCCGTCGAGTGCCACAGACCGTACGGACCGTCCGCCGCACCGCCGGCCAGCCAGACGTCGCCCTCCCCGCCCGGCAGCGCCTTGAAGCGGACGCTGTCGCCGGCGGGCAGACCGGTCGCCGTCGAGGCGGTGAAGGTCGCGCCGCCGTCCGTACTGACGTAGAACTTCCCGGACTTGAAGCCGTAGAAGGTCTCGGGGTCCACCCGGTCGGACTCGACGATCGCGCCCGCCGGGATGCCGGCCGACGCCTGCCACGCGGTGCCGAAGCCCGTCGTGTACTGGACCCCCGTGCCCTCCGGACTCCACACGAAGCGGCTGCCGTCCGCGCCCGCCGCGACCGTGCCGCCGCCGCTGACACCCGACGGGTCGGTGCCCCCGAACCAGTTGGCGCCGTTGTCCGTGGAGAACGCGATGTGGGGCCCCGCGTCGAGGTTGCCCGACCGGACGACGACGTCCGGGTTCTCCTCCGCGAAGTCGATGCTCGTCGTGGTGGTGAAGTTCGGCGAGGTGTACATCATCGACGGGACCTCGGTCAGGCTGGTGTGCCGGAAGCCGCCGACGTCACCCAGCGCGCTGAGGAGCGGCGCACCGGACGGCGGCGAGACCAGGTCGTTGACCGCGGTCTCCTCCAGGCCGCGCACCATCGGTTCGATGGCGAACTTGCTGCCGGAGTCCCAGTTCGTGAGGTTCTCCGTGCCGTAGATCGTCGCTCCCGTGCCGTACATCATCCGGTCCGAGTCGAACGGGTCGATCTCCAGCGCCTCCGTCATCCAGCCCAGCTTCGGCGTCTGCTCGGGCGGCGCCGGGTTCGCACCCCAGGTGAGCCACGGGGACGAGGACACGTCCATCGTGTAGCGGTTCTCGCGGTCCGGGTACGAGGTGTAGCTCCAGGCCTGCGTCCACGTGCCGCCGCTGTCCGTCGAGCGGAAGATCTGCGTGTCCGGCCACCAGGAGCTGTACGCCGTCGCCATCACCGTGCCCGGGTGCTGCCGGTCGAGGGTCAGGCCGCTGAAGCCGAAGTAGGTGTCCGCCTCCGCGACCGGGCTGATGTCCGTCCAGGTGCCGGTCGCCGTCGCGTACCGGTACAGCCGGCCCTTGCCACCGTCGTACGGACCGCCCGTGTCGCTGTACGCGAGGTACAGGTAGCCGTTCTCCGCGTCCAGCACGCCCTTGTGCGCCAGGTGGCCCGTGGGCTGACCGGCGAGCCGCTCCCACGTCGCGCCCGCGTCGGTCGAGCGGTAGACCGCGTTCTCCTTGTCGGCCACCCCGACGTACACCGTCTTGGTGGCCGTACCCGCGCTGCCCGTCGACTCGTCGAAGGTGACCCAGGTGATGCCCTGGTTGTCGGAGGCGTAGCCGGACGTGTCGCCCGGGTCCTGCGCGTAGTTCCCGGGGTTCGGGAACGCCGTCACCTCGGACCAGGTGACGCCCGCGTCGGTGGACCGCCACAGGCCGTGGCCGCTGGGGGCGCCCAGGTACAGCACGTCGTTGTCGTGCGGGTCGACGGCCAGGCGCTCGCCCATCCCGCGGCCGGGCATGTTGCCGCCCAGCTTGAACGGCAGGTCCGTCTTCTGCCAGGTCGCGCCCCGGTCCCCGGAGCGCAGCACCGCGCCGTTCGTCGGGTCCCAGTCGTTGGTGTACGTGCCGACCGCCGCGTACACCCGGTCCGGGTCCACGGAGTCGGAGGCGACACTGACCACGCCCGTGTGACCCCAGTCGTCCCAGCCGACGTGGTCGAGCAGCGGCGTCCAGGTGTGGGAGGACTCCTGCCAGCGGTAGGCGCCGCCGATGTCGGTGCGGGCGTAGGCCAGGTCCTTCTCGGCCCGGTTGAAGACGATGCCGGGGACGAAGCCGCCGCCGTCGATGCGGGCGTTCTGCCAGGTGTAGCTGTCGGCGGCGCTGGCCGCCCGCGGCGCCGGCTCGGCGGCCAGTGCCGTGGGCGGGCTGCCCGCCAGCAGACCGGCCGCGAGGGCCAGCAGCACGGTGAGTGTCCGGGTTCTTCGCACGGTGGGGAACCGTCCTTCCGTCAGGAACAGAACACATGCGAGGACCGGGCGGCCCCGGCGTGGTCGGGGCCGCCCGGTCAGGTGGTCTCGTCGTCCGGTGACAAGACCGTGCACACGGAGCCGTCAAGCGCTACCGGGAAAGCGACGGTGCCCACAGCGCCCCGTCAGGGGCGCGGGGAACTGCGCGACCAGCCACACACGGCCCGCAGCCGAAATCGAACCGCCCAACCCGCGGAGCGCTTCGCGGGGGCTATTCCAGTAGCTCCGCGTACGAACCCATGGCGAGGGCTATGTCCGCCTGGGCCCAGAACCGGTGGTACGTGAACGTGGGCGCGGCACCGCCCTGGAGGTAGCTCTCGATCTTCGACCAGGCAGGGTCGTCCTGGTAGAAGGAGCGGATCGAGGCGAAGGTCGACGAGGCGTCGATCGTGTCGCCGTTCGGCATGGTGCCGCTCCAGCCGCTCGGGACGTAGACGCCGTCGTCGAAGCGGTTGTAGTCGGCGCGGGTCTCCGGGACGGCGATGCCGAGCGCGTCCTGGTTGTTCTCCCACATGCCGTCGAGCAGCGCCTTGGCGGTCGAGGCCGCCTCGGTGTCGCCCGAGCGGTCGGCGTAGTACGTCAGGGTCTTGGCGTACGCCGCCGCCACACCGACGTCGTTGGTGTAGTCCGCGACCGTGACGTGCAGGTCGCCGTTGTCACCCGGGGACGCGGCGTTCCAGGTGTCGGGCTGCCCCGACCACTCCAGCGTCGACGGGATCCGGAAGGTGCCGTCCGGGTTGACCGTCGTCTCCGACAGCGCCCAGTCGACCCACTTGTCCAGGACCGCCTTGGCGTCGGCGTCGCCGCTCTGCTGGTAGTACTCGGCGACCCGCTCCATGGACCACGCCTGGAAGCCGAACCACTGGTTGGACGGCGGGTCGTGGTACACCGGCGCCTCGTCGTAGTACATGCCGTAGAACGTCGGCGTCCCGGCCGGCGGGGTCGCGTAGCGGCCCTTCCAGCTGTTGGTCGCGCCGCCCGCGATGGCACCCTCGTCGGACTGCAGCCAGCGGTAGAACTCCAGCTGCCGGTCGAGGGACTTGGCCCAGTCGGCCACGCCGGTCGCCGACTTCGGCTTCAGGTCGGCGTCGGTGCTCAGCGCGTAGGCCGCCAGCGGGTTCTGGTAGCCGCCGTGGGTGTGGCTGGAGCCGATGCGCCAGGCCCAGCCGGCCGAGGTGTCCACCGCGCCGCCCCAGGCGTAGTACCAGGACAGCAGGTAGTGCGAGGAGTCCTTGCCGGAGCCGGCCGGGCAGCTCGTCGGCCCCACGCAGTTGCCGATCTTCTTGAAGTACTTGTCGTACATGGCGTAGCGCAGGTAGTCGCCCATCTTCGCGGCCTTGTCGAGGGTCGCGGAGATCTCGTCGCTCCGGCCCTGCTCACCGGCCCAGATGTCCGCCCAGTACGCGGCCTGCACGGCGCGCGCGTCGGCGTCCGGGGCGTTGGTGAACTTCCACTGCTTCGCGTAGGAGGAGTCACCGGTGAACAGGTCCAGGTAGCCGTTCTTCCCGCCGTACTTGAAGGCGTCGCAGGTCGGCTGCGGCACCGTCTCCCACACCGACTCCTGCACCCCGCGCTGGAAGGTGTTGATGTAGGACGGGCCGGTGTCGGAGGGCCCCGCCTCGCACTTGCCGGGCGAGTTGCCGTAGCCGTAGGTGTTGTCGACGTCCTGGAGCCAGTGCATGCCGTAGACGTCGTCCGTGCCGTACGCCGACTTCAGCTCACCGGCGATCGGGTCCGAACCCACCGACACGGTGCCGTCCAGCGGCGCCGGGTACTCGTTCGGTGTGTCCAGCTCGGGCGCGTAGGTCGCCGGCTTCGAGGCGTTGTAGGACGAGTTGGTCGGCTGGTCGGCGTGGGTGGGGATCATGTACGTCTCCATGATCTCCCAGGCGTTGTTGAACTTCTCCCAGTCGCCGGTCACCTTGCCGTACATGGCCTGGAGCCACAGCAGATAGCTGTACGCCTCGGACGTGGTCTCGTGCCCGTGGTCCGGGGCCTCGACGATCAGCGTCTCGACCGAGTGGTACGGGATGCCCTCCGGCGAGAAGTAGCCGTTCGCCGGGTCGGTGATCTTGCCGTACAGCTCCAGGAAGCGGGCGTCGTAGTCCTTCGCCGCCGCCAGCTGGGTCACGGTGACCGCGGCCTTGCCGTGGCCGGGGGCCGTCGACTCGAAGACCGCCGAGCCGCTGCCGGAGGCGTCCGCCGAGACGGTCACCTCCTGGGCGGTGTCCCAGTTCGACGGGGTGAAGGTGAGGCTCGCGCCGCCGGTGAGCGTCAGGCCCGTGTTGCCGCTCGCGCGGGAGGTCGTGACGGTCACGTTCGCGGTCGGCTGCTCCGACAGCTTGACCTCGTACGATCCAGACTCGCCCTGCTGGACGCCCAGTTGGCTCGGCGAGGCGACCACGGTCGGTCCCGAGGCGACCGTGATGCCGACCGGTGTCGAGTCCGCGGAGGCGCCCATGCTGTCGTAGGCCTTCGCCACCAGGGAATGACTGCCCACGGTCAAGCCGGAGGCCGAGTACGTGTAGGGCGAAGTCGTGTCGGTGCCCAGCAGGGTGGTGTCGTCGTAGAACTCCACCTTGCTGATCGTGGCGCCGTCGGCCGCGGCCGACGTGGCGCCCAGCGGGACCGCCTCGCCCTGCGAGTACACCGCGCCCGCCTCCGGGCTGGTCAGCACCGTGATCGGCGGCTGGTGGGCGCCCACGCAGGAGGTGCCGTTGACCGCGAAGTCCGTCGGCGCGGCGTTGCTGCCGCTGTACGTGAACTGTCCGCCGGTGGAGACGGCGGCCCCGGCGGCGATCCGCGCGTTGTACGACGCGTTCTTCACGGTGACGTTCCGCCCGGACTGGGACCAGGTGCCGTTCCAGCCGTTGGTGAGCTTCTGGTCGCCCGCGTACGAGTACGTCAGGGTCCAGCCGTCGATGGCGTCGGAGCCCCGGTTGGTCAGCGTCAGCTCGGCGGTGAAGCCGGAGCCCCAGTCGTTGGTCTCGTAGTCCACGCTGCACTGGAGCGCGGCAGCCTGGGCGGGAGTCGAGCCCGTGCCCAGCATGGTGAGGGGGAGTGCGAGGGCCGCCAGCGCGGCGGTCCACCAGCGCCGCGCGGTGCGGCGTCTGTGTCTGTGTCCGGGATGCATGGTGCTGGTTCCTCCTTGCGGCTCGGGGAGGGGTGGGGGAGGAGCAACAAGCCTTGAACCAGTGGGAGCGCTCCCATAGTGGGGAGGGCGCCCGGTGCGGTCAAGATGTGTGAACAGTCGAAAAGATTCGACGGGGTCCGCCGGCAGAAAGTCGGTAACTCCTCTGTTCTTTGCCGTCACTTGGCGCTACCTTCGCTGCACCAGTGGGAGCGGTTCCACCAGTCGACGCGTCCGTCACGGCGCGTCCGAACTGCAAGGAGTCGCTCATGCGCCACCCCCCGCTCCACCCTCCGCGTTCAGGACTTTTAGCCGCTGCCGCAGTCGTGGCCGCCATGTGTCCGACGCTTCGCCGGCCCGTGTGCCGGATCGCTCACCCCCCGGGCTGTTCCACCGTGCCCGCGGGCCGTTCCTGACGACCGATCACGACGGCACCCCCAGGCCGATCGGCAGCGGGCCGCGCCGAGCAGCGCGCGGCCCCGGACGACAGCAGCACCCCCACGAAAGAAGGAACCCGCACTCATGACCCGTACCAGAACCGCGATGCTCGCCGCCCTGACACTGGTCGCCGGCGCCTCCGGCACGGCACTGGCCGCCCAGTCCGCGAGCGCCGGAGCAGCGGCCGCCGCCTGCACCGTCGACTACCAGGTGCAGAACGACTGGGGAAGCGGATTCACCGCTGCCGTGACCGTCACCAACAACGGTGCCGCCACGTCCAGTTGGTCGCTGGGATGGACGTACGCCGGCAGCCAGAAGGTGACCAACAGCTGGAACGCGAAGGTCAGCCAGAGCGGCGCCGCCGTCACCGCGACCAACGAGTCCTACAACGGCACGCTCTCCACGGGCGGCTCGGCGAGCTTCGGCTTCCAGGGCACCTACAGCGGCAGCAACGCGATCCCGGCCACCTTCACCCTCAACGGCGTGACCTGCAACGTCGACGGCGGGACCGACCCCACGGACCCGACCGACCCGCCGACCGATCCGACCGACCCGCCCACCGACCCGTCCGGCCGGGTGGACAACCCCTACGAGGGTGCCGAGGTCTACGTGAACCCCGAGTGGTCGGCGAACGCCGCCGCCGAGCCCGGTGGCGACCGGATCGCCGACGAGCCGACGGGCGTGTGGCTCGACCGGATCGCCGCCATCGAGGGCGCCAACGGCGGCATGGGCCTGCGCGACCACCTGGACGCCGCGCTGGAGCAGAAGGGCTCCGGCGAGATGGTCGTCCAGCTCGTCATCTACAACCTGCCGGGACGCGACTGCTCCGCCCTCGCCTCCAACGGCGAGCTGGGCCCGACCGAGATCGACCGGTACAAGACCGAGTACATCGACCCGATCGCCGAGATCCTCGGCGACTCGAAGTACGCGGACCTCCGGATCGTCACCACGGTCGAGATCGACTCGCTGCCCAACCTGATCACCAACGTCTCCGGGCGGGACACCGCCACGGAGAACTGCGACGTGATGAAGGCCAACGGCAACTACCAGAAGGGCGTCGGCTACGCCCTGAACAAGCTCGGCGACATCGGCAACGTCTACAACTACATCGACGCCGGCCACCACGGCTGGCTCGGCTGGGACAGCAACTTCGGCCCCTCCGCCGAGATCTTCAAGACCGCCGCCACCACCGAGGGGGCGACCCTCGACGACGTGCACGGCTTCATCGTCAACACCGCCAACTACAGCGCCCTGAAGGAGGAGAACTTCAAGATCACGGACTCGGTGAACGGGACCTCCGTGCGCCAGTCCGACTGGGTCGACTGGAACCAGTACACCGACGAACTGTCCTACGCCCAGGCCATGCGCGACAAGCTGGTCTCGCTCGGCTTCGACCAGAACCTCGGCATGCTGATCGACACCTCCCGCAACGGCTGGGGCGGCGCCGACCGGCCCACCGGACCGGGCGCGACGACCGACGTGAACACCTACGTGGACGGCGGCCGCTACGACCGCCGCATCCACCTCGGCAACTGGTGCAACCAGTCCGGGGCGGGCCTCGGCGAACGGCCGCAGGCCAACCCCGAGCCGGGCATCGACGCCTACGTGTGGATGAAGCCGCCGGGTGAGTCGGACGGCGCGAGCAAGGAGATCCCGAACGACGAGGGCAAGGGATTCGACCGGATGTGCGACCCGACGTACACCGGCAACGCCCGCAACGGAAACAGCATGTCCGGTGCCCTCCCGGACGCCCCGCTCTCCGGGAAGTGGTTCTCCGCGCAGTTCCAGGAGCTCATGAAGAACGCCTACCCGCCCCTGTCGTGAGCGGGTTCCCGCGCACCCCGCGCGGGTGAGCCGTCGGGGCCCGGTCCTTGCGCGCCGGGCCCCGACGGGCCTCCCTCTGTTGCGAAACCGGCAACATCGATTGCCTCCGGGCGGCGAGTCGTCGCACCCTGGCGGCACCGCGAACGGGAGGCTGACCAGCATGGCGCACGACCACCACCAGGACACGCACGGCTCCGCCCACGAGCAGGGCCACGGACACGCGCACGACCACGGCGACATCGACTGGGCCGAGATGGCCCCGCATCTCGAGGCGCAGGCCGAGCTGTACACGCCGCTGTACCGGCAGGCCCTGGCCTGGCTCGCCCGGGAGGTGACCGATCCGGGTCTGGTCGTCGACGTCGGTAGCGGACCCGGCGTCGTCTCCTGCCTGTTCGCCGACACCTTCCCGGGCGCCCGTGTCGTCGCCGCCGACGGCGCCGCACCGCTGCTCGAACGGGCCCGCGCCCGCGCCGGGCGGCTGGGTTTCGCCGACCGCTTCGGCACCCTCGCCGGCGATCTGCCCGGCGCCCTGGCCGAACTGGACTACCCGGCCGACCTGATGTGGGCCAGCCAGAGCCTGCACCACCTCCCCGACCAGCGTGCGGCCCTCGCCGCCCTCGGCGGACACCTCGCACCCGGCGGCACGCTGGCGATCCTGGAGGGCGGACTGCCCGCCCGCTTCCTGCCCCGCGACATCGGGATCGGGCGCCCCGGACTCCAGGCCAGGCTCCGCGCCGTGGAGGAGGACGCGTTCGCCGAGATGCGTGCCGACCTGCCGGACTCCGTGGCCGAGGCCGAGGACTGGCCCGCGATGCTCACCGGCGCCGGACTGAAGCACACCGGCACCCGCAGCTTCCTGCTCGACCTGCCCGCGCCCGTCTCCGACGCGGCCCGCGACTACGTCACCACGTCCCTGTCCCGGCTGCGCGAGCGGATCGGCGACCGACTGGACGCCGGCGACCTCGCCACCCTGGACCGGCTGCTCGACCCCGCCGACGAGGCGGGCGTGCACCGCCGCCAGGACCTGTTCGTACTGGTGGCGCACACCGTGTACACGGCGGTGCGACCGGCCTGAGGACAGGTCCGACACGGAGGGCTTGACTTCGAGAGCGCTCCAAGTGATGGACTCCCGGCGTCCGTGGGAAACAGGCGCAGACAAGGGGGAACCATGACCGACACACCGGTCACGCTGATCACCGGTGGCGGCAGCGGCATCGGAGCCGCTGTCGCCCGGCGGCTGCTGGACGCCGGGCAACGGGTGGCCGTCACGGGACGCGGGGAGGCGAGGCTGCGGGCGTTCGCCGAGGAACTCGGCGACCCGGAGAATCTGCTGACGATCCGGGGCAGCGCCGCCGAGCACACCCAGGTGGCCGCCGCCGTCGAGGCCACGCTGAAGGAGTTCGGCCGCCTCGACACGGTCGTCGCCAACGCCGGCTTCGCCACCCACGACTCGGTCGCCGAGGGCGACCCGGCGGGCTGGACGGAGATGGTGCTGACCAACGTGCTGGGCCCGGCCCTGCTCATCAGGGCGTCCATCGACGCGCTCAAGGAGACCCGCGGGCGGATCGTGCTCGTGGGCAGTGTCGCCGGCTTCGTGAACACGCCGGGCAACCTCTACGGCGCCACCAAGTGGGCGGTGACCGGCCTCGCCGAGAACACCCGGCGGGAGGTGACGCAGTGGGGCGTGGGCGTGACCCTGATCGCGCCGGGCCGGGTGGAGACCCCGTTCTGGGACGGCACCGGGGGCCTGCCGCCCGGCGAGCTGCTCACCGCCGAGCAGATCGCCGACTCGGTCGTCTGGGCCATGACCCAGCCCGCCGGGGTCGACGTCAACACCGTGGTCGTACGGCCGGTCGGGCAGCCCAACTGACATGTGGAAGAGGGGTCCGTCCGCCGCGCAGACGGTCGGGCCCCTCTTCCGTGCGGGTACCGCTCAGGAGTTGAAGTGCGCCGGGTCGGGACCGAGCCGGCGGTCCTCGTTCAGCGCGCTGATCGCCGCGAGGTCCTCGGTGTCCAGGGTGAAGCCGAAGACGTCGATGTTCTCCTTGATCCGGGACGGCGTCACGGACTTCGGGATCACCACGTTGCCGAGCTGGAGGTGCCAGCGCAGCACGACCTGGGCCGGGGTGCGCCCGTGCTTCTGGGCGATCGCGACGATCGCGGGGATGTCCAGGATGCCCTTGCCGGAACCGAGCGGGGACCAGGCCTCGGTGGCGATGCCCTGCTCGGCGTGCACCTCGCGCGCGGCGTGCTGCTGGAGGTGGGGGTGCAGCTCGATCTGGTTGACGGCCGGGATCACCGACGTCTCGGCGGTCAGCCGGGCCAGGTGCTCCGGCAGGAAGTTGGACACGCCGACGGCGCGGACCCGGCCGTCGGCGAGCAGCTTCTCGAACGCCTTGTAGGTGTCGACGTACGTGTCCTTGGCCGGGGTGGGCCAGTGGATCAGGTAGAGGTCGAGGTAGTCCAGGCCGAGCTTCGCCAGCGAGGTGTCGAAGGCGCGGAGCGTGGCGTCGTACCCCTGGTCGCTGTTCCAGAGCTTGGTGGTGACGAAGAGGTCCTCGCGAGCCAGACCGGAGGCGGCGATCGCCCGGCCGGTGCCCTCTTCATTGCCGTAGATCGCCGCTGTGTCGATGCTGCGGTACCCGGCCTCCAGCGCCTGGGCGACGGCCGTCTCGGCCTCGTCGTCCGGCACCTGCCAGACGCCGAAGCCCAGCTGGGGCATCTCGACGCCGTTGTTCAGGATGATCGGGGGGACCTTGCTGCTCACGAGCTCTTGATCCTTCGGTTGTGGTCAGGTGGTACTCATATCGTCAACGATCACGAGCCCCGACGCATTCCTGACCGTGGAAGTCACGCTCGGTAAAGTGCCTCGACCTCGGTGCCGTAGGCGTTCTCGATGGCCTTGCGCTTCAGCTTCAGCGAGGGCGTGAGCAGCCCGTGCTCCTCGGTGAACGGCTGGGCGAGGATGCGGAAGGTGCGGATGGACTCGGCCTGGGACACCAGCGTGTTCGCCGCGACGACCGCGCGCCGCACCTCCGTCTCCAGATCGGCGTCGTGCACCAGCTCGGCCGGGGACATCTGGGGCTTGTTGCGCATCGTCAGCCAGTGCTCGACCGCTTCCTGGTCGAGGGTGATGAGGGCGGCGACGTAGGGACGGTCGTTGCCGACGACGATGCACTGGTTGACCAGCGGGTGGTCGCGCACCCGCTCCTCCAGCAGACCGGGCGAGACGCTCTTGCCGCCGGAGGTCACCAGGATCTCCTTCTTGCGGCCGGTGATGGTGAGGTAGCCGTCCTCGTCCAGGGCGCCCAGGTCGCCGGTGGCCAGCCAGCCGTCGTGCAGGGTCTCGTCCGTGGCCTTGGGGTTGTTCAGGTAGCCCTGGAAGACGTTGTCTCCGTTGAGCCAGATCTCGCCGTCGTCCGCGATGTGCACGGTCATGCCCGGTATCGGCTGCCCGACGGTGCCGTAGCGGGTGCGCTCGGGCGGGTTGGCGGTGGCGGCCGCCGTGGACTCGGTCAGGCCGTAGCCCTCGTAGATCTGCACGCCCGCGCCCGCGAAGAACAGCCCGAGCCGCCGGTCCATGGCCGAACCGCCCGACATGGCGTTGCGGATGCGGCCGCCCATCGCGGCCCGGACCTTGGAGTAGACGAGCTTGTCGAAGAACTGGTGCTGCATGCGCAGTCCCGCCGACGGGCCGGGGCCGTAGCCCCAGGCCTTCGCCTCCACCGCCTCCGCGTACTTCACGGCCACGTCGACGGCCTTCTCGAAGGGCCCGGCCTTCCCCTCCTTCTCGGCCTTGCGCCGCGCCGCGTTGAACACCTTCTCGAAGATGTACGGCACGGCGAGGATGAAGGTCGGCCGGAAGGCGGCCAGGTCGGGCAGCAGGGCCGCGGCGTTGAGCTGGGGCTGGTGGCCGAAGCGGACCCGGCCGCGGATCGCCGCGACCTCCACCATCCGCCCGAAGACGTGCGCGAGCGGCAGGAACAGCAGCGTCGCCGCCTCGTCGCCCCGCCTGGAGTGGAACACCGGCTCCCAGCGCTCGATGACGGTGTCCGCCTCGTACATGAAGTTGCCGTGGGTCAGCACGCAGCCCTTGGGCCGGCCGGTGGTGCCCGAGGTGTAGATGACGGTGGCCACCGACTCCGGCGTGACCGCCCTGCGGTGCCGGTGGACCACCTCGTCGTCGAGGTGCGCGCCCGCGTCGTACAGCTCCTGGACGGCGCCGGAGTCCAGCTGCCACAGCCCGCGCAGGTGCGGCAGCCGGTCGATGACCGTGGCGATCGTCATCGCGTGGTCCTCGTGCTCCACGACCGCCGCCGTCACCTCGGCGTCGTACAGCATCCACATGCACTGCTCGGCCGAGGAGGTCGGGTAGACGGGCACCACCTGCGCGCCGATCGTCCACAGGGCGAAGTCGAAGAGGGTCCACTCGTAGCGGGTGCGGGACATGATGGCGACCCGGTCGCCGAAGCGGATGCCCTGGGCGAGGAGCCCCTTGGCGAGGGCCAGTACCTCGTCGCGGAAGGCGCCGGCGGTGACGTCCCGCCACTGCCCGCCCTCGTCCTTGCGGCCGAGCGCGATGTGCCGGGGGTCCTCCTGGGCATGCTCGAAGACGACGTCGGCCAGACCGCCCACCGGTGGTGCCAACGTCGACGGAGGACTGGTGAACTCGCGCAAACCCCGCTCCCCGCTTTTCGATCCCCGCTTCGATGACACCCCCGCACAGCGCGGTGAAAGCTACCCCACCCGGCGCGGGGACGGGAGGGGCGCCAAAATCGAACAGGGCTCATGTTCGCGCTGGTCAACAGGAGGAAATGCGCTCACATGGGGAAGGGTCGGACAGATTCCCGACGGTTGGGCAAGTTTCGGTGGCGTAATCTCCACCGAATCTGTACGACCCGCTTACCGCCGGTACGGGGCCGCCGGAACGGCTTCCTCCTCTTTCAGCGCGGGCGCCGCGGAATCCGTCACACCGGCACCCCGGCCGCCGCGATCGGCCCTCACCAGGACGAGCACCAGCACCCCGGCGACCGCCGCGACCGCGCCCGCGGCCACCGCCGCCGCGTTCAGTCCCGAGGCGAACGCGGCCCGGAGCACGTGCTCGCCGAACGCGCCCCGCAGGGCTCCCGCCGCACCGCCCGCCAGACCGTGCGCCGCGTCGTGCGGCAGGGTGTCCGCCATCCGCGAGGTCAGCACCGTGCCGAACACGGCGATGCCGAGCGCGTACCCGAGCTGCCGGAACGTGTTGACCGCACCCCCGGCCATGCCGGCCCGCTCCGGCGGGACCGCCGCCAGCGCCGCACCCGCGATGCCGGGCGACACCAGCCCCGTCCCGACGCCCACCAGGAGCAGCCCCGGCACCAGGGCGGACGCCGTGGAGCCCGCGTCCAGGAACGCCATGCAGAACTGCCCCGCCGCGATCAGCAGCAGCCCGCCCCCGATGGTCAGCCGGGCCGGCACCCCGTGCAGCAGCCGGCCGCCCACCGCGGCCACCAGGAACGACGCCAGCGACAGCCACACGAACACGAGGCCGCCCCGCACCGGGCTCATCCCGAGCAGCGTCTGCAGCCATATCGAGGTGTACGCCATCACTCCGAACGCCGCCGCGTTGAAGGCCAGCCCGCCCAGCATCACGCCCGAGAAGGCGGGCCGCAGGAACAGCCGCGGGTCGAGCAGCGGATCGGCGACCCGGCGCTCCACGGCGACGAACGCGCCCAGCGCCACCGCCGCGAGCACGAAGGAGGCGAGCGTGCCGCCCTCCGTCCAGCCGTGCGACCCGGCCCGCACCGCCCCGTACGTCAGCGCCCCGGCGAACGCCGCGAAGCCCGCCGTACCCGCCCAGTCCACACGGCGCCCGGCCGCCCCGCGGGACTCCGGCACCACGCGCAGCGTCAGCCAGACCGCCGCCACGCTCACCGGCAGGTTCACCCAGAAGATCCACCGCCAGCCCGGACCGTCGGTGAGCAGTCCGCCCAGCACGGGCCCCACGGCCGCCGCCGCGCCGCTGACCGCGCCCCACACACCGAGCGCCATCGACCGCCGGCGCCCCTGGTAGACCGAGCCGAGCAGCGGCAGCGTGGTCGCGAACATCGCCGCCGCGCCCACGCCCTGCAGCCCGCGCGCGGCGACCAGCATCCCCGGCCCGGTGGCCAGCCCGCACAGCAGCGACGCCACCGCGAACAGCACCACACCCGCCACGTGCACCCGGCGCCGTCCCAGGACGTCGGCCGCGGCCCCCAGCCCCAGCATCAGCGCGGCCAGCGCCAGCGCGTAGCCGTCCATCACCCACTGCAGATCGCTCAGCGAGGCGTGCAGTCCCCTGGCCATGTCCGGCAGCGCGACGACCGCGATCGTCACGTCCAGCAACAGCATGAACGTCCCCAGACACACCGCCGTGAGCGGCCCCCATGTACGCATGATCCGTCTTGTCTCCCGTGTCGTACGTGATTCCGTGCCTCCGTACGATGGGCAGCGCCCGGCCGATCGCACCGGTCCCGGGCGGTGATACGACGGAATCCGACGGGAGCGACCTCGATGCGGATGGAATCCGACACCTTCGACGAACTCGACCTGCGTCTGCTGGACGCCCTGGAGGTGAACGGCCGCGCTTCCTTCAGCCGCATCGGTGCGGTCCTCGGCGTCT
This sequence comes from Streptomyces sp. KPB2, assembly GCF_003950055.1. Lineage (NCBI taxonomy): Bacteria > Bacillati > Actinomycetota > Actinomycetes > Kitasatosporales > Streptomycetaceae > Streptomyces > Streptomyces sp. KPB2. The sequence continues at coordinate 1,282,280 of NZ_CP034353.1, read as the reverse complement.
CCGACCAGACCGTCGCCCGGCGCTACCGCAGGCTGTGCGCCGAGGGCGGGCTGCGCGTGGTCGCCGTCCGGGACGCGGCGGCGCTCGGCCAGGACCACTGGACGCTGCGGCTGCGCTGCGTCCCCGACAGCGCCCTGGCCATCGCCGACGCCCTCGCCAAGCGGTCCGACACCAACTGGATCGGGCTGGCGGCCGGCGGCACCGAGGTCATCTTCGGCACCCGGCCGCGCAGCCCCGGCGACCGGGACGACCTGCTCCTCGGCAAGCTGCCGCGCACCCCGCGCGTCCTGGAGATCCACGCCCACCAGATCCTGCACCGCTTCTACGGCGGACCCAGCGGCTGGCTCCGCAAGTTCCGGGTGCTCAGCGACGACCAGGTCGCGGCGCTGCGGCCCGACCACGGTCCGGCCGCACCCGGACCGGCCCGCATCGACCCCGAGGACGAGCCGCTGCTCGCCGTGCTGGAGCGCGACGGGCGGGCCGGCCATCCCGAGCTCCAACACGCCACCGGCCGCTCCGAGTCCGCGGTCAAACGCCGGCTGTCCGCGCTGCTCGCCTCGGGGGCCATGTACATCGACGTGGAGTACCACTCCGAGATCCTGGGCTACCCCACAGCCGCCGTCCTGTGGCTCACCACCGGCCCGGCCGCCCTGCACCGGGTCGGCGAGGCCCTTGCCGCGCACGACGAGATCGCCCACGCCGCCGCCACCGCGGGCCCGTCCAACATCGTCGCCACCGCCGTCGTGCGCAGCACCGCCGACCTCTACGCCTACCTCAGCGGTCCGCTCGGCCGTCTGGAGGGCGTCCAGCACGTGGAGGCGTCGCCGTTCCTGCGCCGGGTGAAGCAGCTCACCTATCCGAGGCCCGCGCGCTGAGGCCGGTGCAAGCGGCCGCCTATCCGAGGCCCGCGCGCTGAGGCCGGTGCAAGCGGCCGCCTATCCGAGGCCCGCGCGCTGAGGCCGGTGCAGCCGGTCGCCGCCCGCCAGGATCGCCGCCGCCAGCGCGTCCGCCGCTCCCTGGGCCGAGGGGCTGCGCCGGCCGTGCACCAGCACGAAGTCGACACCGCCCAGCTCGGGCAGGCCGGCCCGGTCCGGCACCCGGACGAGGCCGGGCGGGACGAGACCGCGCGAGTGCGCCATCACGCCCAGGCCCGCACGGGCGGCCGCGATCAGGCCGTTGAGGCTGCCGCTGGTGCACGCGATGCGCCAGTCGCGCCCCTCCCGCTGCAACGCGTCCAGGGCCAGCGCACGCGTGATACCGGGTGGCGGGTAGACGATGAGCGGCACCGGGCGGTCCGGTTCCAGGCGCAGCCGCTCCGCGCCGATCCACACCAGCCGGTCGCTCCACACCGGCTCGCCCCGCGGGTCCTCGGGCCGCCGCTTGGCCAGCACCAGGTCCAGCTTCCCGGCCGCCAGCTGCTCGTGCAGCGTGCCCGACAGCTCCACCGTCAGCTCCAGGTCCACCTCGGGGTGGTCGTGCCGGAAGCCCTCCAGGATCTCCGGCAGCCGGGTCAGCACGAAGTCCTCGGACGCCCCGAAGCGCAGCCGCCCGCGCAGCCGGGTGCCCGTGAAGAACGCCGTCGCCTGCTCGTGCACCTCCAGGATCCGGCGCGCGAACCCGAGCATCGCCTCCCCGTCCTCCGTCAGCTCCACGGAGTGCGTGTCCCGGCTGAACAGCTGCCGTCCGGTGGCGTCCTCGAGCCGCCGCACATGCTGGCTCACCGTCGACTGGCGCAGGCCGAGCCGCCGGGCGGCCTGCGTGAAGCTCAGGGTCTGGGCCACCGACAGGAACGTGCGCAGGTGCGAGGGGTCGTACATGACGCCAGGCTAGCGCTGCTCATCGGCGATCGTGATGACAGTCAGAGCGGTATGCCGGATTCCCGATCGCCGGGCGGCGGAGCACGATGGAGCGGGGACCCGTGACCCCATCGCAACGAGCGAGAACGAGTAAGCAGCGAGCAAGTGGAGCACCGTGAAACGCCTGCGTTGGCCGAGTTGGATGCCGATCGACCCGTACATCCTGCTGCTGCTCGGCACGGTGGGCCTCGCGGCGCTGCTGCCGGCCCGCGGCACGGGCGCGGACGTCGCCTCCGGCGCCTCCACCGGAGCGATCGCGTTCCTCTTCTTCCTCTACGGAGCCCGGCTCTCCACCCGTGAGGCGATGGACGGCGTACGGCACTGGCGGCTCCACGTCACCGTGCTGGCCTGCACCTTCGTCGTCTTCCCGCTGCTCGGCCTCGCGTCGCGCGGTCTGGTCCCGGTGTTCCTGACCGACCCCCTCTACCAGGGCCTGCTCTTCGTCACCCTGGTCCCGTCGACCATCCAGTCGTCGATCGCCTTCACCTCCATCGCCCGCGGCAACGTGCCCGCCGCGATCTGCGCCGGGTCCTTCTCCTCGCTGGTCGGCATCGTCGTCACACCGCTGCTGGCCGCGGCCCTGCTGGGCGGCAGCGGGGGCGGGTTCTCCGCCGACTCGGTGGTGAAGATCGTGCTGCAGCTCCTGGTGCCGTTCGTGGCCGGGCAACTGCTGCGCCGGTGGATCGGGGGCTTCGTCGCCCGGCACAAGAAGGTGCTCGGGCTCGTCGACCGGGGCTCGATCCTCCTGGTCGTCTACACGGCGTTCAGCGAGGGCATGGTGCAGGGCATCTGGCACCAGGTGAGCCCGGTGCGGCTGGCCGGGCTGCTGGCCGTCGAGGCGGTGCTGCTGGCGGTGGTGCTGGTCCTGACCTGGTACGGGGCGAAGGGGCTCGGCTTCGGCCGGGAGGACCGGATCGCGATCCAGTTCGCCGGGTCCAAGAAGTCGCTCGCCGCCGGACTGCCGATGGCCGGCGTCCTGTTCGGCGCCCAGGCCTCGCTCGCGGTACTGCCGCTGATGCTCTTCCACCAGATGCAGCTGATGGTGTGCGCGGTGATCGCCAAGCGGCGGTCGCACGACCCCGAGGCGCTCCCGTCCCAGGAGCGGCCGGCCGCCCCGGAGCGCACCGAGGTCGGCACCGGCGGCCGGTCCGCGTGACGCGTCCGTACCGAGGAGCCCGCCCCCCGAACCCGGGTGTCCCGGGCCCGCGGGGAGCGCGCCGCTTCCCGGGCGTCGGGGGCAGGGGCCCGGACCGGTCTCAGGGGACGAGTACGACCTTCCCGAGGTTGCCGCGCGAGGTGACGGCCTCGTGCGCCTTCGCCGCGTCCTCCAACGCGTAGGGCCCGTGCACGGCGGGCCGGAGCCCTTCCTCCGCGTACAGCCGCCACAGCTCCCGCCGCCACCCCTCGTACACGTCCGGCGTCTCCCGGGCGATCCGTGCGATCTGGAACCCCGTCACCGTCCTGGCCCCGACCAGCAGGTCGTACGCCCGCACGGTCCCGCCGCCCGAGCCGTACGCCACCAGCCGGCCGCCCGGGGCGAGGGCGCCGACCGCCGGGGTGAGGAGGTCGCCGCCCACACCGTCGAGGACGTAGTCGACGGGCTCGCCCCAGCCGTCGTCGCCGTAGACCACCACCTCGTCGGCACCGAGCGAACGCACGAAGTCCACCTTCCCGGGGTCGGAGACGGCGCCCACGACCCGCGCGGCGCCCCGGGCACGGGCGAGGCGGACGGCCAGGTGACCGACCCCGCTCGCCGCGGCCGTCACGAGTGCCGCCTCGCCGGGCCGGGGGCGGGCGGCCGACAGGGCGCCGAGGGCCACCAGACTGCTGCGCACCAGCGCGACCGCCTCGACCGCGCCGGCCCCGCCGGGAACCGGCGAGGTCATCTCCCGGCGCAGGACCGCGAAGTCGGCGTACCCGTGCCCGAAGCACAGCCCCGTGACGCGGTCGCCCACCGCGAGGCCGGTGACGTCGGCTCCGAGCGCGACGACCTCACCGGCGACCTCCCCGCCGAGCGGCACGGGCCCGGCGGCCTCGGTGACCTTGCGGACGACGGGCAGGGTCACGCCGACCGCCTCGCAGCGCACCAGGACCTCACCGGCGTCCGGCCGGGGCACGGGGACCTCTTCGAGGAACAGCGGGCCGCCGGGGGACGCGTAACGGACACGGCGCATGGAAGCGCACCTCCGGGAAGTCGGGGAACCGTTGGTGCTCCCAACGGTAAGCCGAGAATCGTGGGGAAGTCCAACGATTACCGGTAGGCTTTCGCCATGACCGCCGCACCGCTGCCCGAGATCCGCTCCCTCCCCAGCTGGCTGCTGGGCCGCGCCGCCGCCCGCGGGCGGGCCCTGGTGGCCGACGCGCTGGCGGCCGAGGGCCTGAAGATGTGGCACCACGTGGTGCTCTCGGCCGTCCGCGACCTCGCCCCGGTCGCGCAGGCGGACCTGGGGCGCGGCATCGGGCTCGATCCGAAGGACCTGGTGGGCGTCCTCAACGACCTGCAGTCCGCGGGTCTCGTCGTCCGGGTGCCGGACCCCGGCGACCGCCGCAAGAACGCGGTGTCGCTCACGGAGGAGGGCGGCCGGGTACTGGCCCGCTGCGAGGAGGCGGCCCGCGCGGCCAACGACGAGCTGCTGGCCCCGCTCACCGAGGACGAGCGGGCACGGCTCATGGACCTGGTCCGGCGGGTCGCCGGTACGGAGGCGGACGGCTGAGGGCGACGGCCGGCGCCGTCGGCCGGCGGCGCGGTCGGCGGGCGCGGTCGAGGCGGGGCCCCAGGGGCGCAGGGGGCGCTCCCCGCCCGGCAGGGGCCCCGCCGCCGTGTCGCGGGGAGGGGTGAGGTCAGCCCTGGGCGGCCGCGGCCCGCAGGGCGACGCGGTCCTCGCCCGCGTACACGTTCATGGAGCTGCCGCGCAGGAAGCCCACCAGCGTCAGGCCGGTCTCGGCGGCGAGGTCCACCGCGAGCGAGGACGGCGCGGACACCGCGGCCAGCACCGGGACGCCCGCCATCACGGCCTTCTGCGCCAGCTCGAAGGAGGCCCGGCCCGACACCAGCAGCACGGAGCGCGACAACGGCAGATCGCCGTTCTGCAGGGCGCGGCCGACGAGTTTGTCGACCGCGTTGTGCCGGCCCACGTCCTCCCGCACGTCCACCAGCTCGCCGTCCTCGGTGAACAGCGCCGCCGCGTGCAGCCCGCCGGTCCGGTCGAAGACCCGCTGGGACGCGCGCAGCCGGTCGGGCAGGTCCGCCAGCAGCTCCGGCGCGACGCGCACCGGGGGAGTGTCGGCGATGGGCCAGCGGGCCGTCGTGCGCACCGCGTCCAGGCTCGCCTTGCCGCACAGCCCGCAGGACGAGGTGGTGTAGACGTTCCGCTCCAGGGTGATGTCCGGGACGCGCACACCCGGGGCGGTCCGCACGTCGACCACGTTGTAGGTGTTGGAACCGTCGACCGTGGCGCCCGCGCAGTACACGATGTTCTGCAGGTCGCCCTGCTCGGCGAGCACGCCCTCGCTGACCAGGAACCCCGCGGCGAGGGCGAAGTCGTCGCCCGGGGTGCGCATCGTGATCGCGAGGGGTTTGCCGTTCAGCCGGATCTCCAGCGGCTCCTCGGCGACGAGCGTGTCCGGCCGGGTGGAGACCGCGCCGTCCCGTACGCGGATCACCTTGCGTCGTTCCGTGACTCGTCCCATGTTCGTGCCCCTTGCGCCGGTCGGTGTGCCGGTCAGTCCCGGTTCTGTACGTGCTGGTAGCCGAAGCGGCCCTTGATGCACAGGTTGCCGTGGGTCACCGGGTTGTCGTGCGGAGAGGTGACCTTGACGATCTCATTGTCCTGCACATGGAGCGTGAGGTTGCAGCCCACACCGCAGTAGGCGCACACCGTCGTCGTCTCCGTCTGCCGCTCCTCGTCCCAGGTGCCCGCCGCCCGCATGTCGTACTCCGACTTGAAGGACAGGGCGCCCGTGGGGCACACCTCGACGCAGTTGCCGCAGTACACGCACGCCGAGTCGGTCAGCGGGCCGTCGTGCTCGACCGAGATCCGGGCGTCGAAGCCGCGGCCGGAGACGGAGATGGCGAAGCTGTTCTGCCACTGGTCGCCGCAGGCGTCCACGCACTTGTAGCAGAGGATGCACTTGCCGTAGTCGCGCACGTAGAGGTCGTTGTCGACGCGCGGTTCCTCGTCGACGCGGGCCGCGTCCGGGCCGAAGCGGTCGGGTTTCGCCTCGTACTCCTTGAGCCACTGGGCGACCGAAGGGGTCGTGGAGAGGTCGACCGAGGAGGCGAGGAGTTCGAGGACGATCTTGCGGCTGTGCCGGGCGCGCTCGGTGTCCGTGCGCACCACCATGCCGGGCTCCGCCCTGCGCGAGCAGGCCGGCGCGAGGGTCCTGGCGCCCTCCACGTCCACCACGCAGACCCGGCAGGCGTTCTTCGGGGTGAGCGTGTCGCCCTCGCACAGGGTCGGGACGTCCTTCCCGGCGGCCCGGCAGGCGTCGAGGATCGTGGACCCTTCGGGGACCCGGGCCTCCTGCCCGTCGAGGGTGAACTCCACCAGACGGCGCGGCACTCCGAGCGGTATCGCGGTCATTCGTACGCCCCCAGACGGTCGATGGCGGATTCCACGGCGTTCCACGCGGTCTGCCCGAGACCGCAGATCGAGGCGTCCCGCATCGCGCGGCCGACCTCGCGGAGCAGGGCGATGTCGTCGGCCGCCGCGGCGCCCGTGCGATCGGCGATCCGGTGCAGCGCCTCCTCCTGGCGCACGGTCCCGACCCGGCACGGCACGCACTGCCCGCACGACTCGTCGCGGAAGAACTCGGCGATGCGCAGGAGGAGGCGGGGGAGCGGGACCGTGTCGTCGAAGGCCATGACGACGCCGGAGCCCAGGGTCGTGCCCGCCTCGCGGGTGCCTTCGAAGGTGAGCGGGATGTCCAGCTCGTCGGGGCGGACGAAACCGCCGGCGGCGCCGCCGAGCAGCGCCGCGCGCAGGTTGTCGCGGACGCCGGCGAGGGTGAGCAGCTCGCCGAGCGTCGCGCCGAAGGGGAGTTCGTAGACGCCGGGGCGGGCCACGGTGCCGGACACGCAGAACAGCTTGGGGCCGGTGGACGTCGGGGTGCCGATCGCGGCGTACGCCTCGGCGCCCATCGTCAGGATGGGGAGGACGTTGACGAGGGTCTCCACGTTGTTCTCGACCGTGGGTTTGCCGAACAGGCCCTTCTCGACGGGGAACGGCGGCTTGGAGCGGGGCTCGCCGCGGTGGCCCTCGATGGAGTTGAACAGGGCCGTCTCCTCGCCGCAGATGTACGCGCCCGCGCCGCGCCGGATCTCGATGTCGAAGGCGTAGCCCTGGCCGAGGACGTCGTCGCCGAGCAGGCCGCGGGTGCGGGCCTGCTCGATGGCGTGGGTGAGGCGGGCCAGCGCGCGGGGGTACTCGCCGCGGAGGTAGAGGTGGCCCTGGTGGGCGCCGGTCGCGTAGGCCGCGATCGTCATGGCCTCGACCAGGGCGTACGGGTCGCCCTCCATGAGGACGCGGTCCTTGAAGGTGCCCGGTTCGGATTCGTCGGCGTTGCAGACGAGGTAGTGCGGGTGGTCGGGCTGGGCGGCCGTCGCCTGCCACTTGCGGCCGGTGGGGAAGGCGGCGCCGCCGCGGCCGACCAGGCCGGCGTCGGTGACCTCGCGGATGACGGCGGCGGGGCCGAGGGCGAAGGCGCGGCGCAGGGCGGTGTAGCCGCCGTGGGCGCGGTAGTCGTCGAGGGAGGTGGGGTCTGTGGTGCCGATGCGGTGGAGGAGGGTGAGGGTGGGGTCGCCGGACTGGGGGACGGCGGTTTCGGGGGCGGGTTCGGTGGGGGCGGTTTCGGGGGCGGTGGCCGCCGCAATCGCTTGGGCGGGGGTTGCGGGGGCGCATACCGCCGTCGCGCGGAGGGTGTTTCGCCCCCGCCGCCCCTTCCCTTTCCCGTCCCCGGGGGCTGCGCCCCCGGACCCCCCTTCGGCCTGGACGGCCTCGTCCTCAAACGCCGGACGGGCTGGAGTGCCCGCCCGGATCGTCAGAGTTGCCGGGGCCCGTTCGCACAGGCCCAGGCACGGGCTTCGCTCGACCTTCACGCCGCTCTGGGGGCCCAGCCGTGACTCCACGGCCGCGCACAGCTCGCTCGCCCCCGCCGTCGTGCACGCCAGGTCCGTGCAGACGTGCAGGACCGTGGCCGGGCGGGGGCGGACCGAGAACATGGCGTAGAAGGTGGCCACCCCGTACGCCTCGGCCGGAGGGACGGTCAGGCGGCGGCACACGTAGTCCAGGGCGCCCTCGCTGATCCAGCCGACCCGGTCGTTGAGCGCGTGCAGGGCCGGCAGGAGCTGGTCGCGGCGGTCCCGGGCCTCGCGGCCCCCGCGCGCCCATCTGAGGTCGGCGTGGGAGCGGTCCGCGCCCTCCCAGGAGGACTCGGGCGGGCCCAGCAGGGCGTCGACGGCGGCGCGTTCCTCGTCCGTCGGTTTGCTGTCACCGAAGCGCAGGTCCACTGGCGCTCACCTTCTCGATCCGGATCGCCGAGGCCTTGAACTCCGCCGTCCCGGCGATCGGGCAGTTGGCCTCGATGGTCAGCTGGTTGGTGTCCACCTCGTCGGGAAAGTGGAAGCTCATGAAGGCCAGGCCGGGGCGCAGGGCCGTGTCGACCCAGACCGGCGCGAGCAGTGAACCGCGCCGGGAGGTGACCCGGACCTCCTCGCCGACCACGACGCCGTAGCGTTCGGCGTCCTCCGGGCAGAGTTCGACGGACTCCCCGCGGCGCAGGGGAGAGGAGTAACCGCCGCTCTGCACACCGGTGTTGTAGGAGTCGAGACGGCGTCCCGTGGTCAGCCGGATCGGGTACTGCTCGTCGGTCAGGTCCACGGGCGGGTCGTGCCGGACGAGGCCGAAGGGGGCGAGGCGGCCGCGGGCGGCAGGGTCCGCGGACCACAACCTGCCGTGCAGGTACGTCGGTTCCAGGTCCTCCGTGCTCGGACACGGCCACTGGATGCCCTGGTGCTCCTCCAGACGGGCGTACGTCATGCCGTGGTGGTCGGGGGAGAGGGAGCGCAGCTCGTTCCAGACCGCCTCCGCGTCGGCGTACTTCCAGTCGTGGCCCAGGCGGGCCGCGAGGTCGCAGAGGATGTCGATGTCCTCGCGGGCCTCACCCGGCGGGGTGACCGCCCTGCGGACGCGTTGTACGCGCCGTTCGCTGTTGGTGGTGGTGCCCTCGGTCTCCGCCCAGCCGGCCGTCGCCGGGAGGACCACGTCGGCCAGTTCGGCGGTTTTGGTGAGGAAGATGTCCTGGACCACCAGGAAGTCCAGAGCGCGCAGGCGGCGTACCGCCCGGTCCGCGTCCGCCTCCGACTGGGCCGGGTTCTCGCCGATGCAGTAGACGGCGCGGAGGGTGCCGTCGTCCATGGCCTCGAACATCTCCGTCAGGGTGAGACCGTGGTGCGGCTCGACCACCGTGTCCCACGCCGTCTCGAACTTCCGGCGGACCTCCGGGTCGAGGACGTCCTGGAAGCCGGGGAGGCGGTTGGGGATGGCGCCCATGTCGCCGCCGCCCTGCACGTTGTTCTGGCCGCGCAGCGGCTGCAGGCCGGAGCCGTAGCGGCCGACGTGGCCGGTGAGCAGGGAGAGGTTGATCAGGGCGCGGACGTTGTCCGTGCCGTTGTGGTGCTCGGTGATGCCGAGGGTCCAGCACAGCTGGGCGCGCTCGGCGCGGGCGTAGGCGTGCGCCAGTTCGCGGATGGCGGCGGCCGGTACGCCCGTCACCTTCTCGGCGAGGGAGAGGGTCCAGGGTTCGACCAGGGCCTTGTAGTCCTCGTAGCCCGTCGTCGCGCGGGCGATGAACGCCTCGTTGGCCAGGCCCGAGTGGATGATCTCGCGGCCGACCGCGTGCGCCAGCGGGATGTCGGTGCCGACGTTCGGGCCGAGCCAGCTCTCCGCCCACTCGGCGGTCGAGGTGCGGCGCGGGTCCACCGCGTACATGCGGGCGCCGCCCCGGATGCCCTTCAGGACGTGCTGGAAGAAGATCGGGTGCGCGAAGCGGGCGTTGGAGCCCCACATCACGATGACGTCGGTGTGCTCGATCTCCTCGTAGGAGGAGGTGCCGCCGCCCGAGCCGAAGGCGGCCGACAGGCCCGCGACGCTGGGCGCGTGGCAGGTGCGGTTGCAGGAGTCGACGTTGTGGGTGCCCATGACCACCCGGGCGAACTTCTGCGCCACGTAGTTCATCTCGTTGGTCGCCCGCGCGCAGGAGAACATCCCGAACGCGCCGCGCGCCGCCGCCAGGCCCCGCGCCGTGCGGTCCAGGGCCTCCTCCCAGGTCGCCCGGCGGAAGGGCTCGTCGCGCGAGTCCCGGACCAGGGGGTGGGTGAGGCGGGTGTAGGTCTTGGGGGTTCGGTCGCGTTTCCTCATGCGGCGCTCCTCAGTGCGAGCAGGTCCGACAGGGCGTGCACGGTGCGCAGGGTGGGCACCGGGACCCCGGTGATCTCCGCCAGTTCGACGACGGCCGCGAGCAGGACGTCGAGTTCGAGCGGCTTGCCGCGCTCCAGGTCCTGGAGCGTGGAGGTGCGGTGGTCGCCGACCTTCTCGGCGCCCGCGAGCCGGCGCTCGATGGAGACGCCCACCTCGCAGCCGAGGGCCGCGGCGACCGCCAGCGTCTCGGTCATCATGGTCTCGATGACCTCGCGGGTGCCGCCGTGCCGGCACATCTGGCGCATGGTGGCCCGGACCAGGGCACTGATCGGGTTGAAGGAGATGTTGCCCAGCAGCTTCAGCCAGATGTCGCCCCGCAGGTCCGGTTCGACCGGGCACTTCAAACCGCCCGCGCGCATCGCCTCGCTGAACGCCAGGCACCGCGCCGAGACCTCCCGGCCGGGCTCGCCGATCGAGAACCGGGTGCCTTCCACGTGCCGTACGACGCCCGGCTGTTCCAGTTCGGTGGCCGCGTACACGACGCAGCCGACGGCCCGTTCGGGCGCGAGCACCGCACTGACCGCGCCGGCCGGGTCCACGCTTTCGAGGCGGCGCCCGTCCCAGGGGCCGCCGTGCCGGTGGAAGTACCACCAGGGGATGCCGTTCTGGGCGGCCACTACCGCCGTGGAGTCGTGCAGGAGCGGCTCGATCAGCGGCCCGCACGCCGCGTACGAGTTCGCCTTCAGACCCAGGAACACGTAGTCGACCGGGCCGACTTCGGCCGGGTCGTCGGTGGCGCGCGGGTGCGCGGTGAAGTCGCCGCGCGGGCTGCGCACCCGAACTCCGTACTGCCTCATGGCCGCCAGATGCGGTCCACGGGCGATGAGATGCACGTCGGCGCCCGCACGGTGGAGCGCGGCGCCCACGTAGGCGCCGATCGCCCCGGCGCCGAGGACTGCGACTTTCATGGCGGGGGAGCTCCGTTCGGTCGAGGGATACCGAGGAGGAACCGAAAAGTGTCTGTCGACGAAATATTGTCTACAGTATGGAGGTTGGGGCGGCAAGGCCCTGTGCAGCAGTGGTGGTGGTCCGTGGCCGCGTGTTCGGCTTCTGTAGTTGTCGGCTCAACAGTCTTCTCAAGCGCTTTCCGGATGCCTACGGTTGGGGACCCATGAGTCCCCCCGTCGCACCCCCGGGCTGGAGCCGCTGGCTCGTCCCCCCGGCCGCTCTCTCGGTCCACCTCTCCATCGGGCAGGCCTACGCCTGGTCCGTGTTCAAACCGCCCCTGGAGTCCGCGCTCGGCCTCAGCGGCACGCAGAGCGCGCTGCCCTTCCAGCTCGGCATCGTCATGCTCGGTCTGTCCGCCGCTTTCGGCGGCACGCTCGTGGAACGGCACGGGCCGCGCTGGGCGATGACCGTCGCCCTGGTCTGCTTCTCGTCCGGCTTCCTGCTCTCCGCGCTCGGCGCGGCGGTGGAGCAGTACTGGCTGATCGTCCTCGGCTACGGCTTCGTCGGCGGGATCGGCCTCGGCATCGGCTACATCTCGCCCGTCTCCACGCTGATCAAGTGGTTCCCGGACCGGCCCGGCATGGCCACCGGCATCGCCATCATGGGCTTCGGCGGCGGCGCGCTCATCGCCTCGCCCTGGTCGGCGCAGATGCTGAAGTCCTTCGGCACCGACAACTCGGGGATCGCCCTCGCCTTCCTCGTCCACGGACTGACGTACGCCGTCTTCATGCTGCTCGGCGTGCTGCTGGTGCGGGTGCCCCGGCCCAGGGAACGGGCGGACGGGCGGCCCGCGCCGCTCGAAGGCGTCCAGGTCTCGGCGCGCTCGGCCATGCGCACCCCGCAGTTCTGGCTGCTGTGGATCGTGCTCTGCATGAACGTCACGGCCGGCATCGGCATCCTGGAGAAGGCCGCGCCGATGATCCGGGACTTCTTCGCCGACACCTCCACACCGGTGTCGGCCACCGCGGCGGCAGGTTTCGTGGCGCTGCTGTCGGCGGCCAACATGGCGGGCCGACTCGGCTGGTCCTCCGCCTCCGACCTGATCGGACGCAAGAACATCTACCGCGTGTACCTCGGCGTCGGTGCGCTGATGTACACCCTGATCGCACTGTTCGGCGACTCCTCCAAGCCGCTGTTCGTCCTGTGCGCACTGGTCGTCCTGTCCTTCTACGGCGGTGGCTTCTCCACCGCCCCCGCCTACCTCAAGGACCTCTTCGGCACCTACCAGGTCGGCGCGATCCACGGACGGCTGCTCACCGCCTGGTCGCTGGCCGGCGTCCTCGGGCCGCTCATCGTGAACTGGATCGCCGACCACCAGGAGGAGGCCGGACGGCACGGCTCGGCGCTGTACGGCACGTCCTTCCTCATCATGATCGGGCTGCTGGTCGTCGGCTTCGTCGCCAACGAACTGATCCGGCCCGTGCACGCCCGGCACCACGAACCCGCCGCCACCGTCCCCGCGCAGCCCGCGCAGAAGGAGGGCAACGATGTCAGCCGACAGCAGCCAGAGTCCGCCTGACGCGGCCGGACCGGCCGACCGGCGGCCGCTGATCGCCTTCACCTGGCTCTGGGTGGGCGCGCCGCTCGCCTACGGGCTGTACGAACTCGTCCGGAAGGCGACCCAGCTCTTCACCGGATGAGGGTGGGGCAGGGGAGCCGCGACGGCCGACGGCGGCGGAGGATGCTGACCGAAGCCGACAAGCCGGGCGCCGGATTCCTGTCGTAACACCTGCCGTCGTACCCGTCGGTCACTGATCACACTGGTGGATCCCGTACCCCGAGGCAGCGAGGACTCCACCCATGCACCACGGCTCCCGCATCACCGCCGTCGGCCACTACCAGCCCGCCAGGATCCTCACCAACGAGGACCTGGCGGGCACGGTCGACACCAGCGACGAGTGGATCAGGAGCCGGGTGGGCATCCGTACGCGCCGGATCGCCGGACCCGACGAGCCGGTCGACGAGCTGGCCGGCCACGCCGCCGCGAAGGCGCTCGCGGCGGCCGGGCTGACCCCCGCCGACGTGGACCTGGTGGTGGTCGCCACCTCCACCGCGATCGACCGCTCCCCGAACACCGCCGCCCGCGTCGCGGCCCGCCTCGGCATCCCCGGGCCCGCCGCGCTGGACCTCAACGTGGTGTGCGCCGGCTTCACCCACGCCCTGGCCACCGCCGACCACGCCGTACGGGCCGGATCCTCGAGCCGGGCCCTGGTCGTCGGGGCGGACAAGATGTCCGAGGTCGTCGACTGGACCGACCGCAGCACCTGTGTGCTGGTCGGCGACGGGGCGGGGGCCGCCGTCGTCGAGGCGTGCGCGCCGGGCGAGGAGGCCGGGATCGGGCCGGTGCTGTGGGGGTCGGTGCCCGAGATGGGCAACGCGGTCCGCATCGAGGGGACACCGCCCCGGTTCGCGCAGGAGGGGCAGAGCGTCTACCGCTGGGCGACCACCCGGCTGCCCGCCATCGCGCGCCAGGCCTGCGAGCGCTCCGGTCTCGCGCCGGCCGATCTCGCCGCGGTCGTCCTGCACCAGGCCAACCTGCGCATCATCGAACCCCTCGCCGCGAAGATCGGCGCCGTGAACGCCGTCGTCGCCCGCGACGTCGTGGACTCCGGCAACACGTCGGCGGCGAGCATCCCCCTCGCCCTCTCCAAGCTGGTCGAGCGGGGCGAGATCACCAGCGGGGACCCGGTGCTGCTGTTCGGCTTCGGCGGCAACCTCTCCTACGCGGGACAGGTCGTCCGCTGCCCCTGACCACCCCGCCCCCCCCGCGATGTGACGTGGTCTACACACCGGCGCGCCGGGAGTGCGCCGTAGACTGTAGACGAAAGACAATCAATACTGCGCGTACGAGTGGTGCGCGTACTGGTTGTGTGCCGGCCGTCGAGGGGGGACCGATGTTGTCCGCAGGACTGCCGCAGGGCGCGGTGCCCAAGCTGGAGCGACCCGGCCCGTTGCGGGACCGTGTCTACGAGGCGCTGCTCGAACTCATCACCACGCGGGCCCTCCAGCCGGGCCAGCACCTCGTGGAGAGCGAACTCGCCGGTCACCTCGGGGTGTCGAGGCAGCCGGTGCGCGAGGCGCTGCAGCGGCTCAACACCGAGGGCTGGGTCGATCTGCGCCCCGCGCAGGGCGCCTTCGTGCACGAGCCCACCGAGGCGGAGGCCGACCAGCTCCTGACCGTGCGTACGCTCCTGGAGGCCGAGGCGGCGCGGCTGGCCGCGGCCAACGCCTCCAGTGCCGGCATCGCCGCACTGGAGGAGCTGTGCGCGGAGGGGGAGCGGGCCGTCGCCGCCGAGGACGTGGACGCCGCGGTCGCCTTCAACGCCCGCTTCCACCGCAAGGTCATGGAGCTGGCGGGCAACACCGTCCTCGCCGAACTCGCCGCACAGGTCGACCGCCGGGTCCGGTGGTACTACACCCCGGTCGCCCGGCAGCGCGGCCGGCAGTCCTGGATCGAGCACCGCAAGCTGATCGCCGCCATCACCGAGCGGGACGAGCAGGCGGCGACCCGGCTGATGCGCGAGCACACGGAACACACCCGGCGTTCGTACCACGCCCGCGGGGAATCCTGAGGTCAAAGCCCGTTCAGGGCCCGTTCGGAGCAGTGCGCAGGCCGCCCGGCAGGTTCGCCGGGCGGCCTTGTCGTGTGCGGGCCCGTCCGGCGCCGCACCCTTCTTTGTCCACTCAGTGGAGAAAGCTTGCGGCAATTCCTGCGTAACTTCTTCCCACACCCGGCGCCCACTGCTACGTTCCCTCCGAAAGCAAGCCACTGGACGAGGCCGGAAGACCGGCACACTCACAGCCGATTGAGGCGGGGAGGGGCTCGTGAGACGCATGACCGCACGACCCGCGAACGCCCACCAAGCGCGACTGCTCCAGCTGTTGCGCGACGGTGGGCCCAACTCCCGCGCCCAGCTGGGCGACCAGGTCGACCTCTCGCGGTCGAAACTGGCCGTCGAGGTGGACCGGCTGCTGGAGACCGGACTCGTCGTCGCCGACGGACTCGCCGCCTCGCGCGGCGGGCGCCGCAGCCACAACGTCCGGCTCAATCCCGAACTGCGGTTCCTCGGCGTCGACATCGGCGCGACCTCGGTCGACGTCGCCGTCACCAACGCCGAGCTGGAGATCCTCGGGCACATCAACCAGCCCCTGGACGTGCGCGAGGGTCCGGTCGCGGTCTTCGAGCAGGTGCTGTCGATGGCCGCCAAGCTGCGGGCCTCCGGGCTCGCGGAGGGCTTCGACGGCGCCGGCATCGGCGTCCCGGGACCGGTCCGCTTCCCCGAGGGCGTGCCGGTGGCGCCGCCGATCATGCCGGGCTGGGACGGCTTCCCCGTGCGGGAGGCACTCAGCCAGGAACTCGGCTGCCCCGTCATGGTCGACAACGACGTGAACCTGATGGCGCTGGGCGAGCAGCACGCGGGCGTCGCCCGCACCCAGCAGGACTTCCTCGTCGTCAAGATCGGTACCGGCATCGGCTGCGGCATCGTCGTCGGCGGGGACGTGTACCGCGGGACGACGGGCAGCGCGGGCGACATCGGGCACATCCAGGCCGTGCCCGACGGACGCCAGTGCGCCTGCGGCAACCGCGGCTGCCTGGAGGCCCACTTCAGCGGCGCGGCCCTGGCCCGCGACGCCACGGAGGCCGCCCAGCAGGGGCAGTCGGCCGAACTCGCGAACCGGCTGGAGGCGAACGGCGGCCTCAGCGCCGCCGACGTCGCCGCCGCGGCAGCCGCGGGCGACGCCACCGCGCTGGAGCTGATCAGGGAGGGCGGCCGCAGCACCGGCCAGGTCATCGCCGGCCTGGTCAGCTTCTTCAACCCCGGCCTGGTGGTGATCGGCGGCGGGGTGACCGGCCTCGGCCACAACCTGCTCGCCGCGATCCGCACCCAGGTCTACCGCCAGTCGCTGCCCCTGGCGACCGGCAACCTGCCCATCGTCCTTGGGGAGTTGGGTCCCACCGCCGGAGTCATCGGCGCGGCCCGGCTGATCAGCGACCACCTGTTCTCACCCGCGTAGCACCCGTCTTCGTACTCGCGCAGCACTCGTTTTCCCACCCGCGCAGCACTTCTTCGGTTCCGCAGATCCACCAGCACGGCGCTCCACCCCGTCATGCCCTGTTCCGCATCACCGTCACCCGCTTCGCCACGCCCTGCTCCGCTCTGCCCTGACACCGGCCCGCAAGCCCGCCGAGGGGACCTCACATGGCACCAGAACCACCGCTGCTCAGCATGTCCGGCATCACCAAGTCGTTCCCCGGAGTCCGGGCCCTCGACGGCGTCGACCTCGACGTCCAGGCCGGCGAGGTGCACTGCCTCCTCGGCCAGAACGGCGCCGGGAAGTCCACCCTCATCAAGGTGCTGGCCGGCGCCCACCAGCCCGACACCGGCACCATCCGCTGGCGCGGCGAGGACGTCACCCTGCGCTCGCCGATCGCCGCCATGCGCCTGGGCATCGCCACCATCTACCAGGAACTCGACCTGGTCGAGCACCTGTCGGTCGCCGAGAACGTCCACCTCGGCCACGAACCGACCGCCGCCGGCTTCGTCGTACGGGGAAGGGCGGCCAAGGCGTCGACGGCCGCGCTGCTCAAGCGGCTCGGGCATCCCGAGGTCGACCCCGGGCGGCTGGTCGGGGACCTGTCGGCGGCGCAGCAGCAGATCGTCTCCATGGCGCGGGCGCTGTCGCACGACGTACGGCTGATCGTGATGGACGAGCCGTCCGCCGCGCTCGACCCGGACGAGGTCGACAACCTCTTCCGCATCGTCGCCGACCTCACCGCCGACGGAGTCGCCGTCGTCTACATCTCGCACCGTCTGGAGGAGATCCGCCGCATCGGCGACCGGGTCACCGTCCTCAAGGACGGCCGGGCCGTCGCCGGCGGGCTGCCCGCCGAGTCCACGCCCACCCGCGAGGTGGTGGCGCTGATGACCGGACGCAACGTCGAGTACGTCTTCCCGGAGCGGCCGGCCGCACCACCCGCGGCCGAACCCGTGCTGAAGGTCGAAGGGCTGTCCCGCGAGGGCGAGTTCGCGCCGCTCGACCTCGAAGTGCGGCCCGGTGAGATCGTCGGCCTCGCGGGGCTCGTGGGCTCCGGCCGCTCCGAGATCCTGGAGACGGTCTACGGCGCGCGCAGGGCGACCACCGGCCGGGTCCTCGTCGGCGGGCAGCCGCTCAGGCCCGGCAGCGTCCGCGCCGCCGTGCGGGCCGGGCTCGGGCTCGCCCCCGAGGAACGCAAGGCCCAGGCCCTGCTGATGCTCGAGTCCGTCACCCGCAACGTGTCGGTCTCCGCCATGTCCCGCTTCTCGCGCGGCGGCTGGATCGACCGCGGCGCCGAACTCGGCGCGGCCCGCGAGGCCACCCGGGAGCTGTCGCTGCGGCCCGACAACCCGTCCGTGCCCGTGCGCACCCTGTCCGGCGGCAACCAGCAGAAGGCGGTGCTCGCCCGCTGGCTGCTCCGCGGCTGCCGGGTCCTGCTGCTCGACGAACCCACCCGCGGCGTCGACGTGGGCGCCCGCGCCGAGCTGTACGCCGTCATCCGGCGCCTCGCCGACGAGGGCCTCGCCGTGCTGCTGGTCTCCAGCGAGGTGCCCGAGGTGCTGGGCCTGGCCGACCGCGTACTGGTGCTGCGGGAGGGCCGCGTCGTGCACGAGGCCCCCGCCCGTGAACTCGACGAACCCCGCGTACTCGACCTCGTGATGGAAGGAAGCCCGGCGTCATGACGCAGCACGTGTCCCCGCCACGGGGCGGCACCGACAAGGCGGCACCGGTGGAAGGGCCGCCCGCCTGGCGGGTCCGGTTGGGCCGCGCCGACGTCCGCACCCTCACCCTGCTCGGCGTGCTCGCCGTCCTGGTCCTCATCGGCGGCATCACCCAGCCCGACTCGTTCCTCGACACCCGCAACCTCCAGCTGGTGCTCACCCAGGCGTCCGTGATCGGCGTCGTCACCGTCGGCATGACCTTCGTCATCGTCTCCGGCGGCATCGACCTGTCCGTCGGCGCCATCGTCGCCCTCTCCTCGGTGTGGGCGACCACGGTCGCCACCCAGGAGTACGGGTTCTTCGGCATCCTCTTCACGGCGGTCGTGGTGGGCGTGGGCTGCGGACTGGTCAACGGGGTGCTGATCGCCTTCGGCCAGATGGTCCCGTTCATCGCCACCCTCGCCATGCTCGCCTCGGCGCGCGGCCTCGCCCTGCAGATCACCGACGGCCGCACCCAGGTCGTCACGGTGCCGGGCGTCCTCGACCTCGCCGAGCGCGACTCCTACGTGCTCGGCATACCTCCGCTGGTCATGGTCTTCGCGGCCGTCACCGTCATCGGCTGGCTGGTGCTCAACCGCACCACCTTCGGCCGGCGCACCGTCGCCGTCGGCGGCAACGCCGAGGCCGCCCGGCTGGCCGGCATCGACGTCCGCCGCCAGCGCCTCTACCTCTACCTGCTGTCCGGGCTGTGCTGCGGCATCGCCGCCTTCCTGCTGATCGCCCTCGCCGGCTCCGGCCAGAACACCAACGGCAACCTCTACGAACTCGACGCCATCGCCGCCGCGATCATCGGCGGCACCCTGCTGACCGGCGGCCGGGGCCACATCCTCGGCTCCGTGCTCGGCGTCCTGATCTTCACCACGATCACCAACATCTTCGCCCTGAACAACCTGCAGACCGACGTGCAGCAGATCGCCAAGGGCGCGATCATCGTCGCCGCCGTGCTGGTCCAGCGCCGTACCGCAAGCACGCATTGAGGAAAGGGTTCACCGTCATGACGAAGCTCACGAGTCGCAGAGGGCTGCTCTTCGGAGCCGCCGCCGTGTCCGCCGGTGCCGTCCTCACGGGGTGCACCAGCAACGATCCCGACGGCGGCGACGACAAGGCCGCCGCGGACACCCAGCCGGCCGCCGACGACAAGCCCGGCAAGCCCGTCACCATCGGCTACGCCGGTCCGCAGGCCGACCACGGCTGGCTCAACGCCGTCAACGACCAGGCCAAGAAGCGCGCCGAGAAGTACTCCGAGGTCACCCTGGAGGTCACCGAGGGCTCCAACGACACCGCGCAGCAGATCGGCCAGATCGAGACCCTCATCAACAAGAAGGTCGACGTCCTGGTCATCCTGCCGGCCGACGGCAAGGCCCTCACCCAGATCGGTCTGAAGGCGATGCGGGCGGGCATCCCCGTCATCAACCTCGACCGGATCTTCAACAGCCCCCAGGCCTACCGCTGCTGGGTCGGCGGCGACAACTACGGCATGGGTCTCAACGCCGCCCACTACATCGGCGAGAAGCTCAAGGACAAGTCGGACGCCAAGGTCATCGAGCTGGCCGGCATCGACAACCTGGAACTGACCCAGCAGCGCACCCAGGGCTTCGACGACGGCCTGAAGAACTACCCGAACATCAAGAAGGTGGCCCGCCAGGCCGCCGAGTTCACCGTTGAGTCCGGCCAGGCCAAGATGGCCCAGCTGCTGCAGGCCCAGTCGGACTTCGACGCCCTGTGGAACCACGACGACGACCAGGGTGTGGGCGCCCTGCGCGCCATCGAGCAGGCCGGCCGCGACGACTTCCTGATGGTCGGCGGCGCGGGCGCGCTCTCCGCCTTCCAGGCCATCAAGGCGGACAGTGGCGTCCTGAAGGCGACGGTGCTCTACCCGCCGACCATGGCCGCCTCCGCGATCGACCTGGCCCGCGCCCTCGGCCAGGGCAAGGGCGTCAGCGGCCTCGCCGAGTTCGAGATCCCCTCGACCGTCACCTGCTACTCGGCCGTCGTCGACAAGGAGAACGTCGACCAGTACATGTCCACGGGCTTCAAGTGAGGGCCGCCGTCCCGGTGGCGGCCCGACCAGCCGCCGCCGGGACGGGGCCCACCCCCCACCGCGCCACCACGACGAGGAGGACATCCGCATGGGACAGCCGCAGCAGCCCGAGGGGGCCGGCAGCGAGGAGGCAGCCGCCGGGACCGGCAGCGGGACCGATACCGGGACCGCTGCCGGGACCGGGGCGGCGACGGGGGCGTCCGCGACCAGACCGCCCCTGCGCGTCGGCATGGTCGGCTACGCCTTCATGGGTGCCGCCCACTCCCAGGGCTGGCGCACCGCGGGCCGGGTCTTCGACCTGCCGCTGAACCCCGTACTGGCCGCGATCTGCGGGCGGGACGCCGACGCCGTCCGCCTCGCGGCCGACCGGCACGGCTGGGCGAGCACCGAGACCGACTGGCGGACCCTGGTCGAACGGGACGACATCGACCTCGTCGATATCTGCACCCCGGGCGACAGCCACGCCGAGATCGCCCTGGCCGCACTCGCCGCCGGCAAGCACGTCCTGTGCGAGAAGCCGCTGGCCAACACCGTCGAGGAGGCGCAGGAGATGACCCGCGCCGCCGAGCGGGCCGGGGCACGCGGACAGCTGGCCATGGTCGGCTTCAACTACCGCCGGGTGCCGGCCACCGCGCTGGCCCGGCGGATGGTCGACGAGGGCCGCGTCGGCCGGCTGCGGCACTTGCGGGTGACCTACCTCCAGGACTGGCTGGTCGACCCGAAGGCCCCGCTCACCTGGCGGCTGCGCAAGGAACTGGCCGGTTCGGGCGCGCTCGGCGACCTGGGCGCCCACATCGTCGACCTCGCCCAGTACCTGTCGGGGGAGCGGATCGCGGGCGTCTCCGCCCTCACCGAGACCTTCGTACGGGAACGCCCGCTGCCCGCCGGCGCCCCCCGGGGCCTGTCCGCGGGCTCGGCGGACGGAGTGACGGGCCAGGTGACGGTGGACGACGCCGCCGTCTTCACCGGCCGTCTCACCTCCGGCGCCCTGGTCTCCTTCGAGGCCACCCGGTACGCCACCGGCCGCAAGAACGCCCTGCGCATCGAACTCAACGGGGAGCGCGGCTCGCTCGCCTTCGACCTGGAACGGCTCAACGAGCTGGAGTACCACGACGGCACCGAGCCCGCGGAACACGCCGGTTTCCGGCGGATCCTCGTCACCGAACCGGAACACCCCTACCTGAACGCCTGGTGGCCGCCCGGCCACGGGCTCGGCTACGAGCACACCTTCGTGCACCAGGCGCGCGACCTCGTCCACGCCGTCGCCGAGGGCCGCGGGCCGGAACCCTCCTTCGCCGACGGGCTGCAGGTGCAGCGCGTGCTCGCGGCCGTGGAGGAGAGCGCCGAGAAGAACTCCGTCTACACCCCGATCGCCCCCATCGCACTCTGAGGAGGCCGGCAGCGACATGCCACGCAACTTCACGCTCTTCACCGGACAGTGGGCGGACCTGCCGTTGGAGGAGGTCTGCCGCCTCGCCCGCGACTTCGGCTACGACGGCCTGGAACTCGCCTGCTGGGGCGACCACTTCGAGGTCGACAAGGCCCTCGCCGACCCCTCCTACGTGGACTCCCGCCACCAGCTGCTCGACAAGTACGGCCTCAAGTGCTGGGCGATCTCCAACCACCTGGTCGGCCAGGCCGTGTGCGACGCCATCATCGACGAGCGCCACCAGGCCATCCTGCCCGCCCGCATCTGGGGCGACGGCGACGCGGAGGGCGTACGGCAGCGCGCCGCGGCCGAGATCAAGGACACCGCACGGGCCGCCGCCCGCTTCGGCGTCGACACCGTCATCGGCTTCACCGGCTCGTCGATCTGGCACCTGGTCGCCATGTTCCCGCCCGCCCCCGAGTCGATGATCGAGCGCGGCTACCAGGACTTCGCCGACCGCTGGAACCCGATCCTGGACGTCTTCGACGCCGAGGGCGTGCGGTTCGCCCACGAGGTGCACCCCAGCGAGATCGCCTACGACTACTGGACCACGCACCGCGCCCTGGAGGCGGTCGGCCACCGGCCGGCCTTCGGCCTCAACTTCGATCCCTCGCACTTCGTGTGGCAGGACCTCGACCCCGTCGGCTTCCTGTGGGACTTCCGCGACCGCATCTACCACGTCGACTGCAAGGAGGCCCGCAAACGCCTCGACGGCCGCAACGGACGGCTCGGCTCCCACCTGCCGTGGGGCGACCCGCGGCGCGGCTGGGACTTCGTGTCGGCCGGACACGGCGACGTCCCCTGGGAGGACGTGTTCCGCATGCTGCGCTCCATCGACTACCAGGGACCCGTCTCCGTCGAGTGGGAGGACGCCGGCATGGACCGGCTGCAAGGGGCACCGGAAGCCCTCACCCGGCTGAAAGCCTTCGACTTCGAGCCGCCCAGCGCGTCCTTCGACGCGGCCTTCAACAGCTGATCCTGAGGCTCGACCGCAGGTCAGGACCGGGGACCGGCCGCCACGCCGGTGCCCGGTCCGGGCTGCCCGAATCCCGCTTTGTCCTGAGTTGGGAAAAAGTTGAACCAGCCACGGTCCAAGGGGTGTTGGCCCCGGAAGAACGCGGTTACCGTCCCTGAAGTGTCCAGGACACTCACGCCTCCGGGGTGACGGCGCACCCCGGCGCCCGCATCGCACGTCTTCGCACCCATCCCAGTACGGCCCACCCCGTTCCCGGAGGGACTTCGTGCACAGAACCAGACTCAAAGGCACCGGCACCACCAGGCGCCCCGGACTTCGCACCACCCTCGCCCTGTTCACCGGCCTGCTGCTGGCCGTGGGCACCCCGGCCACCGTCGCCGGCGCCCACCCGGGCCACCCGGAGCACGACGAGACGGCAGCCGCCGCCGAGGGGCAGTTCCAGCAGGTACCGCTCGCCAAGGGCGAGCCCGAGATGGGCGAGCCGATGTCGCTCGCCGTACTCCCCGACCGCAGCGTCCTGCACACCGCCCGCGACGGCACACTGCGCCTGACCGACCAGGGCGGCGTCACCAAGGTCGCCGGCAAGATCCCCGTCTACAACCACGACGAGGAGGGCCTGCAGGGCGTCGGCATCGACCCGGACTTCGAGAACAACCGGGCGATCTACCTCTACTACGCCCCGCCGCTCGACACCCCCGCGGGCGACGCCCCGGAGAACGGCACCGCCGAGGACTTCAAGCCCTTCGACGGCGTCAACCGCCTCTCCCGCTTCGTCCTCAACCCCAACGGCACGCTGGACATGTCCAGCGAGAAGAAGGTCCTGGACGTCGCGGCCTCCCGCGGCACCTGCTGCCACGTCGGCGGCGACATCGCCTTCGACGCCGAGGGCAACCTCTACCTCTCCACCGGCGACGACACCAACCCGTTCGCCTCCGACGGCTACACGCCGATCGACGAGCGCGCCGACCGCAACCCGGCCTTCGACGCCCGCCGCAGCGCCGGCAACACCAACGACCTGCGCGGCAAGCTCCTGCGCATCAAGGTCGCCGAGGACGGCTCGTACACCATCCCGGAGGGCAACCTCTTCGAGCCCGGCACCGAGAAGACCCGCCCCGAGATCTACGCGATGGGCTTCCGCAACCCGTTCCGGATCAGCGTCGACAAGAAGACCGGCACGGTCTACGTCGGCGACTACGGCCCCGACGCGGGTGCTGCCGACCCGAAGCGCGGCCCGGCCGGACAGGTCGAGTTCGCCAAGGTCACCAAGGCCGCCAACTTCGGCTGGCCCTTCTGCACCGGCGACAACGACCCGTACGTCGACTACGACTTCGCCACCAAGACCTCCGGCGAGACCTTCGACTGCGCCGCCCCGACGAACACCTCGCCGCACAACACCGGTCTCACCGACCTGCCGCCCGCACAGGCCGCGTGGATCCCCTACGACGACGACTCCGTGCCCGAGTTCGGCAGCGGCTCCGAGTCCCCGATGGGCGGCCCGGTCTACCGCTACGACCCGGAGCTCGACTCCAGCGTCAAGTTCCCCGAGGAGTACGACGGGGACTTCTTCGCCGGTGAGTTCGGCCGCCGGTGGATCAAGCGCATCGAGCAGAACGAGGACGGCTCGGTCGCGAAGATCAACGACTTCCCGTGGACCGGCACCCAGATCATGGACATGGAGTTCGGCCCCGACGGCGCCCTCTACGTCCTCGACTACGGCCTGTCCTGGTTCCAGGGCGACAAGGACTCCGCCCTCTACCGGATCGAGAACGCCGCGGACGGCTTCTCCCCGATCGCCGAGGTCAGCGCCAACAAGACCTCCGGCGCGGCCGGCCTGAAGGTCGCCTTCACCGCCACCGCCAAGGACGCCGACTCCCCGGACCTCACCTACAGCTGGGACTTCGGCGACGGCACCAAGGGCGAGGGGCTGACGCCCGCCCACAAGTACAAGAAGGTCGGCACCTACACCGCGACCTTCACCGCCAAGGACCCCGAGGGGAACACCGGCAACGCCAGTGTCCGCATCGTGGTCGGCAACACCGAGCCCACGGTGGTCATCGAGACCCCCGGCAACGGCACGCTGCTGCCCATGGGCGAGCCCATCCCCTTCAAGGTGAAGGTCACCGACCCCGAGGAGACGATCGACTGCTCCAAGGTCAAGGTCGCCTACAGCCTCGGCCACGACTCCCACGCCCACGAGCTGACCAGCGAGATGGGCTGTGAGGGCACCCTCAACCCGCCGCCGGGCGACGGCGGCCACGACCCCAACGCCAACATCTACGGCGTCGTCGGCGCCAGCTACACCGACGGCGGGGCGAACGGCCAGGAGGCCCTGACCGGCACCGCCCGCACCGTCATCCAGCCCCCGCACCGCCAGGCCGAGCACTTCTCCGCCCAGCAGGGGGTGTCGCCGATCGACAAGACCGGCGCCAACGGCGGCAAGACCGTCGGCGACATCAACGACGGCGACTGGATCTCCTTCAGCCCCTACAAGTTCGACGGGCAGAAGAAGCTGACCGTACGGGCCTCCTCCGGCGGCGCCGGGGGCTACATCGAGGTCCGCACCGGCTCGCCCACCGGCAAGCTGCACGGCTCGGCGTACATCCCGCCGACCGGCAGCTGGGAGACCTTCCAGAACGTCGACGTGCCGCTGCGGTCCCTGCCCAAGAAGACCACGGACGTCTACCTGGTCTTCAAGGGCGGCGAGGGCGCGCTGTTCGACGTCGACGACTTCGAGTTCTCCACGGAGCCGTTCAAGGCCGGCAAGAAGGTCCTGGTCTTCTCCAAGACCGCGGGCTTCCGCCACGACTCCATCCCGGCGGGCATCGCCGCCCTGAAGGAGCTGGGCACCCCGGCCGGCATCTCGGTCACCGCGACCGAGGAGGCCGGACAGTTCACCACGGCCAACCTCGCCAAGTACGACGCGGTCGCCTTCCTGTCCACCACCGGTGACGTCCTCAACGCCGACCAGCAGAAGGCGTTCGAGAACTACGTCAAGAACGGCGGCGGCTACATGGGCATCCACGCCGCCGCCGACACCGAGTACGACTGGGAGTTCTACGGCGGCCTCGTCGGCGCCTACTTCGACTCGCACCCGGCCATCCAGAAGGCCACCGTCCGCGTCGAGGACCACGACCACCCGGCCACCGCGCACCTGGACGACGCCTGGGAGCGCACCGACGAGTGGTACAACTACCGCACCAACCCGCGTGAGCAGGCCAAGGTCCTCGCCACCCTGGACGAGACCACCTACCAGGGCGGGAACATGAAGGGCGACCACCCGATCGCCTGGTGCCAGAACTACGGCGGCGGCCGCTCCTTCTACACCGGCATGGGCCACACCAAGGAGTCCTACGCGGACGAGGCCTTCCGCGGCCACCTGCTCGGCGGCATGCAGTACGCCACCGGCCAGGCCAAGGCCGACTGCAAGCCGGCCAAGGGCTACCGGGACATCTTCAACGGCCAGACCCTGGAGGGCTGGAAGCAGGCCGGCCCCGGCAAGTTCAACGTCAAGGACGGCGTCCTGGAGTCCGAGGGCGGCATGGGCCTGCTCTGGTACCAGGCCAAGGAGCTGAAGTCGTACTCCCTCAAGCTCGACTGGAAGATGCGGGGCGACGACAACTCCGGTGTCTTCGTGGGCTTCCCGGCCTCCGACGACCCCTGGTCCGCCGTGAACAAGGGCTACGAGATCCAGATCGACGCCACGGACGCCGTGGACCGCACCACCGGTGCGATCTACACCTTCAAGGCGGCGAACATCAAGGCCCGTGACCAGGTTCTGCGGCCGCCCGGGCAGTGGAACTCCTACGAGATCAAGGTCCAGGGCGAACGCCTCCAGGTGTTCCTCAACGGAGTCAAGATCAACGACTTCACCAACAAGGACCCCGAGCGGAGCCTGACCGACGGCTACATCGGCCTGCAGAACCACGGCGCCGACGACCAGGTCTCCTTCCGCAACATCCAGCTCAAGGAACTGCCCTCCTAGGGCGAACCGCCCCCGAGGGGTGACCTCTTCCAGGGGCGCCCCACCCCTCGGGGGCAACCGGAACGGCGGCGGGCGGAGGACGCCGGACCTCCGCCCGCCGTCCCCCGGCACGGCCCGTCGCTCCCGGCCCAACCCCCCTCCGGCCGTACCACCGCTCGTGTGTGCTCGACGCGCTCGACAAGGAGGCTGCCCATGTCCGCGTCCCCCTCTGCTTCCTCCCACGGCTCCCGTACCGGTGTCTGGCTGATCGGAGCCCGCGGCTCCGTCGCCACCACGGTGGTGGCGGGCTGCGCCGCCGTGACCGCGGGGCTGCACCCCGCGACCGGCATGGTCACCGAGACCCCCGACTTCGCCGACGCGGGGCTCCCCGCGCTCCCCTCCCTCGTCTTCGGCGGTCACGACACCGTGGACTGCCCCCTGCCGAAGCGGGCGGAGGCACTGGCCGCGGGGGGTGTGCTGCCGCACGGGCTGCCCTCGGCCGTGGGCGCCGAACTGGCCGCGGCCGACCGCGAGATACGCCCCGGCGGCCCGCTGCCGGGCGACACCCGGGACGACGAGGAACTGATCGCCGCGTTCGCCGCGGACATCACCGACTTCGCGCTGCGCTGCGGCGTGGACCGGACGGTGGTCGTGAACGTGGCCTCCACCGAGCCCGCGCCCACCGGGGGCGGCCTGCCCGCCAGCTCCCTCTACGCCGCGGCCGCCCTGCGCGCCGGCTGCCCGTACGTCAACTTCACCCCGTCGACCGGCCTGCACCACCCGGCGCTGGCCGCGCTCGCCGAGTCCTCGGGGGTGCCGTACGCCGGCCGGGACGGGAAGACCGGCCAGACCCTGCTGCGCTCGGTGCTGGGCCCGATGTTCGCGCAGCGGGCGCTGGCGGTGCGCGCCTGGTCGGGCACGAACCTGCTGGGCGGCGGCGACGGTGCCGCGCTGGCCGACCCGGCCGCCGCCGCGGCGAAGAACGCCGGCAAGGAGCGGGTGCTGGCCGACACCCTCGGCGCCCCCGTGGAGGGCGAGGTCCACATCGACGACGTGCCCGCGCTCGGGGACTGGAAGACCGCCTGGGACCACATCGCCTTCGACGGCTTCCTCGGTGCCCGCATGATCCTCCAGACCACCTGGCAGGGCTGCGACTCGTCCCTCGCCGCGCCGCTCGTCCTCGACCTGGCCCGCCTGGTCGCCCGCGCCCAGCAGAAGGGGCTGTCCGGCCCGCTGGGGGCACTGGGCTTCTACTTCAAGGACCCGGTGGGGGAGGGGCCGTCCTCCCTGGCCGAGCAGTACGGGGAGCTGAAACGCTTCGCCGGGCGACTGCGGGACGCCGAGGACTCCGGTCGGGACGGGGACGGCGAGGACGGCGGGACCTCAGGGACCGTGGGAACCGGCGGCGGCGCCGACGAGCGCGGGGCGGGGCGATGAGCCGCATCTCCGCCACCGCGCGGAACAGCACACGCGGCGCGTCGGCGACACGCGCGTCGGGTGGGGAGCCGACCGGTGCGTCGGCCCGTGCATCGGGTGGGGTGCCGGCCCGTGCGTCGGGCGGTGCGGTGGAGACGACCGGGCCGGCTTCCGCCGCCGCCGGACCGTCTTCCGCTGGGGCGGCAGCACTGCCCGCCCCCTCCTCCCGCGCCGGTGCCTGGGCCGAACTCCTCCGTCTGCCCGCCCTGTTCACCGTCCCCGGCGACGCCCTGGCCGGCGCGGCAGCGGCCGGTGCGCGCCCCGGCCCCCGCACCCTGCTGGCCATCGGCTCCTCCCTGTGCCTGTACGAGGCCGGCATGGCCCTCAACGACTGGGCCGACCGCGCGGAGGACGCCGTCGAGCGCCCGCACCGCCCCCTCCCGTCCGGCCGTATCCGCCCCGGCGCCGCACTCGCGGCCGCGGGCGCCCTCACCGGTGCCGGGCTCGCCCTGGCGGCCGGAGCGGGACGACCCGCCCTCACGATCGCCGTGCCGCTCGCGGCCACCGTGTGGGCCTACGACCTCACCCTGAAGCACACGCCGGCCGGTCCCGCGGCCATGGCGGCGGCCCGCGGACTCGACCTGCTCCTGGGCGCAGCCGCCACCGGGGCCGGCGCCCGGGCCGCGCTGCCCTCGGCCGCGCTGCTCGGCAGCCACACCCTCGCGGTCACGGCCGTCTCCCGCCGGGAGACCACCGGCGGTTCGGCCCTGGCCCCGCTGGCCGCCCTCGCGACGACGGGGGCGCTGACCGGCCTGGTCGCCCGCCGCCGCACCCGACTCCCGGCAGGCCGGCGGGCAGCAGCCGCCCCCGGCCTGTCGGGCTCCATTCCGGCACCCGGTGTCGCCGACGCGCTCAGGACCGGGCTGAGCGCCGTCTACGCCGCGACGGCCGCCCGTCCCTACTTCCACGCCGTGCTCAACCCCTCACCCCCGCTCACCCAGCGCGCCGTGGGCGGGGGCATCCGGGCCACGATCCCGCTCCAGGCCGCGCTCGCCGCCCGCTCGGGTGCCGGCGCCACGTCCCTCCTGGTCGCGGCCCTCGCCCCGGCCGGCCGGTGGTTCGCGAAACGGACCGCGATGAGGAAGGTGAGCATCACATGACCCGTGACGCGAACCGGGGACCGAACGAGACCCGGGCCGGTGGTGGCACCGGGGACACAGCGGCGCAGGAGGCCGCCGCGCACCCGCTGCGCTTCGGATACGGCACCAACGGCCTCGCCGACCTCCGGCTCGACGACGCCCTCGCCCTCCTCGCCGACCTGGGATACGACGGCGTCGGCCTGACCCTCGACCACATGCACCTCGATCCGCTCGCCGACGACCTCGCCGCCCGCACCCGCCGGGTCGCGCGGCGACTGGACGCGCTCGGTCTGGGCGTGACCGTGGAGACGGGCGCCCGGTATGTGCTCGACCCGCGTCGCAAGCACGGCCCCTCCCTGCTCGACCCGGACCCGGAGGACCGCGCCCGCCGCAGCGACCTGCTCCTGCGCGCCGTCGACGTGGCCGCCGACCTCGGTGCCCACGCCGTGCACTGCTTCAGCGGCGTCACCCCGGCGGGCACCGACGAGGACACGGCCTGGAAGCGGCTGGCCGAGTCCCTCGCCCCGGTCCTGGACGCCGCCGCCGGCGCGGGCGTCCCCCTCGCCGTGGAACCCGAACCCGGGCACCTCCTCTCCACCCTCGCCGACTTCCACACCCTGCGCCGCATCCTCGGCGACCCCGAACCGCTCGGCCTCACCCTGGACATCGGCCACTGCCAGTGCCTCGAACCGCTCCCTCCCGCCGACTGCGTGCGCGCCGCCGCCCCCTGGCTGCGTCACGTGCAGATCGAGGACATGCGCCGCGGCGTCCACGAACACCTCCCCTTCGGCGACGGCGAGATCGACTTCCCGCCCGTCCTCGACGCCCTCGCCGCCACCGGCTACGAGGGCCTGACCGTCGTCGAACTGCCCCGCCACTCCCACGCGGGCCCCCACTTCGCCGAACGCTCCCTCCCGTTCCTGCGGCGCGCCGCACCGGCGACACCGCCCCGCACCAACCGCTCGGGCGAGCCCTCCGCCACCCACTGAAGGGAGCCACACCATGACGCAGCCACACGCCGCCCACGTCACCCCCGACACCCAGGACGCGGACGGCGCCCCCGCCGGGCCCGAGGGACAGGCCGGACAGGCCGGAACGGACCAGGGCACCACCCCCGCCCACGTCCCGCCCGCCGAACTGCGCGCGGCCCTCACCACCCGCCTCGACGGAGCCGCCCGCGCCTGGCTGGACCAGGCCCTCGACGAGGCCACCGCCCACCCCGGCACCCACGGCCCCATCTCGGTGTGGGAGCTGCGCCTCGCCGAGGCCGGCCGCCGCTGCGGGCCTGCCCACGCCGACGCCGCCCGCGTCCTCGTCCTGCACGCCGCCCGGGCCGACCCGGACGCCCTGACCCGGGTCTACACCCAGGGCACCGCCGACGAACGCCGCGCCGTCCTGCATGCCCTGCCCCACCTGGTGCCGGGTCCGGACGCGCTGCCGCTCGTCGAGGACGCCCTGCGCACCAACGACACCCGGCTCGTCGCCGCCGCCCTCGGCCCCTACGCGGCTCGGCACCTCGACCCGCACCAGTGGCGGCACGCCGTACTGAAGTGCCTGTTCACCGGTGTCCCCGTCGACAGCGTGGCGGACCTCGCCCGTCGGGCCCGAGGGGACGACGAACTCGCCCGGATGCTCGCCGACTACGCCGCCGAACGCACCGCCGCGGACCGCACCGTCCCCGAAGACCTGCACCGCGTCCTGGCCCTGACCGAGTCCGGACGCCCCGCGCCCGGCACGGCCGACCCCCACGGCAAGGAGTCCTGATGCGCATCTTCGACCCCCACATCCACATGACGTCCCGGACCACCGACGACTACGAGGCCATGCACGCCGCCGGCGTCCGCGCCGTCGTCGAACCCTCCTTCTGGCTGGGCCAGCCGCGCACCTCTCCCGACTCCTTCCGCGACTACTTCGACGCGCTGCTCGGCTGGGAGCCCTTCCGTGCCGCCCAGTACGGCATCGCCCACCACTGCACCATCGCGCTCAACCCCAAGGAGGCCAACGACCCCCGCTGCCTGCCCGTCCTCGACGAACTGCCCCGCTATCTCGTCAAGGACCGGGTGGTCGCGGTCGGCGAGATCGGCTACGACTCGATGACGCCCGCCGAGGACACCGCCCTCGCCACCCAGCTCCAGCTCGCCGCCGACCACGGCCTGCCCGCCCTCGTGCACACCCCGCACCGCGACAAGCTCGCCGGCCTGCGCCGCACCCTGGACGCGGTCCGCGGGTCCGCCCTGCCGACCGAACGGGTCCTGGTCGACCACCTCAACGAGACCACCGTCAAGGTGGCCAAGGACAGCGGCGCCTGGCTCGGCTTCTCCGTCTATCCCGACACCAAGATGGACGAGGCCCGGATGGTCGCCCTGCTGCGGGAGTACGGCCCGGAGCGGGTGCTGGTGAACTCCGCCGCCGACTGGGGCCGGAGCGACCCGCTCAAGACCCGCAAGGTCGGCGACCTGATGCTCGCCGAGGGCTTCACCGAGGACGACGTGGACCGGGTGCTGTGGCGCAACCCCGTCGCCTTCTACGGGCTCAGCGGACGCCTGGAACTCGACGTGACCTCGGGCGAGGCCACCCACGAGGGCAACTCCATCCTGCGCGGCGGGGAGTGAGCCATGCGCTTCCGGCACCCCGACGGCTCCACCGTCCACCTCGCCTACTGCACCAACGTCCACCCCGCCGAAACCCTCGACGGCGTCCTCGCCCAGCTCCGCGACCACTGCGAGCCGGTCCGCAAACGCCTCGGCCGGGACCGGCTCGGCATCGGACTGTGGCTCGCCCGCGACGCCGCCCACGCCCTGGTCACCGACCCCGCCGCCCTGCGCGGCCTGCGCGCCGAACTCGACCGGCGCGGCCTGGAGGTCGTCACCCTCAACGGCTTCCCCTACGAGGGCTTCGGCGCCGAGGAGGTCAAGTACCGGGTCTACAAGCCGGACTGGGCCGACCCCGAACGCCTCGACCACACCACGTCCCTGGCCCGGCTGCTCGCCGGACTGCTGCCCGACGACGTCACGGACGGCACCATCTCCACCCTTCCCCTCGCCTGGCGCACCGCCTACGACGAGACCCGCGCCGACAAGGCCCGCGCCGCCCTGGTCACTCTCGCCGAACGCCTCGACGCCCTCCGCGAACTGACCGGCCGCTCCATCCGCATCGGCCTGGAACCGGAACCCGGCTGCGTCGTCGAGACCACCCACGACGCCATCGCACCGCTGACCGCGATCGCCCACGAACGCATCGGCGTCTGCGTCGACACCTGCCACCTCGCCACCTCCTTCGAAGATCCGGACACCGCCCTGGACGCCCTCGCGGCCGCCCGCGTATCCGTCGTCAAGTCCCAGCTGTCCGCCGCACTGCACGCCGAACACCCCGCCGACCCCGCGGTCCGCGAAGCCCTCGCCGCCTTCGCCGAACCGCGCTTCCTGCACCAGACCCGCACCACCACACCGTCGGGCGGCCGGCAGGGCACCGACGACCTCGACGAGGCCCTCGCGGACGGCGGCCCGCTGCCCGCCACCACGCCCTGGCGCGCCCACTTCCACGTCCCCCTGCACGCGGCCCCCGCCGCACCCCTCACCTCCACTCTTCCCGTGCTCAAGTCCGCGCTGACCCGCCTCGTCGGCGGCCCGCACCCCCTCACCCGCCACCTGGAGGTCGAGACCTACACCTGGCAGGCCCTCCCGCCCGAGCTGCGGCCCCGCGCCCGCGCCCAGCTCACCGACGGCATCGCCGCCGAGCTGACCCTCGCCCGCGACCTGTTGACGGACCTCGGCCTGAAGGAACTGCCATGACCGGACCCACCCCCCTCCTCGTCCTGGACGTCGTCGGTCTCACCCCCCGTCTCCTCGACCACATGCCCCACCTCAAGCAGCTCGGCCAGTCCGGCTCCCGCGCGCCGCTCGGCACCGTGCTGCCCGCCGTCACCTGCGCCGCCCAGTCCACCTTCCTCACCGGCACCCATCCCAGCGAGCACGGCATCGTCGGCAACGGCTGGTACTTCCGGGAACTCGGCGACGTCCTGCTGTGGCGCCAGCACAACGGCCTCGTCTCCGGCGACAAACTCTGGGACGCCGCCCGCCGCGCCCACCCCGGCTACACCGTCGCCAACATCTGCTGGTGGTACGCCATGGGCGCCGACACCGACATCACCGTCACCCCCCGTCCCGTCTACTACGCCGACGGCCGCAAGGAACCCGACTGCTACACCAGGCCCCCGGCCCTGCACGACGAACTCACCGACAAGCTCGGCACCTTCCCCCTCTTCCACTTCTGGGGACCCGGCGCGGACCTGGTCTCCAGCCAGTGGATCATCGACGCCACCCGGCACATCATGGCCACCCGGCACCCGGACCTGACGCTCTGCTACCTCCCTCACCTGGACTACGACCTGCAGCGCTTCGGCCCCGACGACCCGCGCTCCCTGCAGGCCGCCGCCGACCTGGACACCGCCCTGGCCCCGCTGCTCGACGACGCCCGCGCCGAGGGCCGCACCGTCGTCGGGCTCTCCGAGTACGGCATCACCCCGGTCAGCCGGCCCGTGGACATCAACCGCGCCCTGCGCCGCGCCGGACTCCTCGAGGTGCACACCCAGGACGGCATGGAATACCTCGACCCGATGGCCTCCCGCGCCTTCGCGGTCGCCGACCACCAGATCGCCCACGTCTACGTCCGCCGCCCCGAGGACCTCGACGCGACCCGTGCGGCCCTGGACGGACTGCCGGGCATCGCCGAACTCCTCGACGACGAGGGCAAGAAGGCCCAGCACCTCGACCATCCGCGCGCCGGCGAACTCGTCGCCGTGGCGGAGCCGGACGCCTGGTTCACGTACTACTACTGGCTCGACGACGACCGCGCGCCCGACTTCGCGCAGCTCGTCGAGATCCACCGCAAACCCGGCTACGACCCGGTCGAGCTGTTCATGGACCCGCTCGACCCCTACGTCAAGGTCAAGGCGGCCGGCGCCCTGGCCCGCAAGAAGCTCGGCATGCGCTACCGCATGGCGGTCGTGCCCCTGGACCCCTCACCTATTCGAGGCAGCCACGGCCGCCTCCCCGCGAGCGACGACGACGGTCCGCTCCTCATCTGCTCCACCCCCCGCGCTGTCGGAGACCGCGTCGCGGCCACCGACGTGAAACAACTCCTGCTCCGGCTGGCCGGACTCGGCTGACGCACCACCCGGTACGCCACCGAAATCCGACTACCGAGAGTGAAACACACGGCACTGACAACGGCCCGCCCGAGCCGCATCGGCGCAGGCCACGACCCAGAAGGCAGGCATCAGTGACCCCGTTCACCGACCCCTCCCGCACCGACGCCGGCACCGACCCGTCCACCGACGGGCCCGGCGAGAGCCTGCGCCGCACCCTCGGCGTGAACCGGCGCCGCTTCCTCAGCACCTGCACCGCCGTGGCGGCCGGTGCCGTCGCCGCCCCCGTCTTCGGAGCCTCCCCGGCCCTCGCCCACGGCCGGGACAGAGACCACGACCACGGCCATGGGCACGGCCACGGGCAGATCCTCGTCCCGGCGGACAAGCGCGGCATCATCCTCTACACCGTCCGTGACGCCACCGCCCGCGACCCCCTCGCCTCCGACCTGCCCTCCGGCTTCCGCGAGGTCTTCAAGCAGCTGGCCCGCCACGGCTACCGCCAGGTCGAGTTCGCCGGCTACCGCCAGCACGCCAACGCGCCGGGCGGTGCCGACCTGGAGTCCGTCGAAGGTGCCCGGCTGCTGCGCTCCTGGCTCGACGACTACGGTCTGCGCGCGCAGGGCAACCACGGCTTCATCCCGTCCTCCTGGCCGCTGACCGCGGCGGACAAGGACACCTTCAAGAAGCACCTGGAGATCGCCAACATCCTCGGCATGGACCACATGGGCACCGGCGGCGACCCCACCGGCAGCTCCTACCGTGCCGACTGGGACGTGGCCGCCGACAAGTGGAACGCCCTCGGCGCGATC
Source organism: Streptomyces sp. KPB2 (assembly GCF_003950055.1). Classification (NCBI taxonomy): domain Bacteria; kingdom Bacillati; phylum Actinomycetota; class Actinomycetes; order Kitasatosporales; family Streptomycetaceae; genus Streptomyces; species Streptomyces sp. KPB2. Next base: position 1,247,324 of record NZ_CP034353.1, on the reverse strand, counting down.
GCCCACCGCGAGGGCATCAAGCTCTACACCCACAACCACGACAGCGCCTACGGCTTCCTGCTCGACGGCGGCCCGCTGGACGACCAGGGCCGGCCGACCCGCAGCTCGGGCATCCGGAAGCTGGAGTACTTCCTGAAGATCACCGACCCGAGGGTCGTCTGGCTGGAGATGGACATCTTCTGGGCGCACGTCGCCCAGTACAAGTTCCACGAGTACACCGCCCACGACGGCACCACCAGGAAGAACGTCTTCGACCCGGCCGGCCTGGTGGTCCGCCACAACCGGCGCTACCCGCTGTTCCACGCCAAGGACGGCGTCGTCAGCACCACCAACGGCATGGGCTACGACATGGTGCCCTTCGGGACGGGCGTCATCGACTACACGACGTTCTTCTCCAGGGTCGGCCTGCGGAACTACCACAACCCGATGGTCGAGGACGACAACTCCCCGAGCGCCACCGACCCCGCGCAGTCCCTGCGGGAGGCCAAGATCAGCTACGACAACATGGCGGCCCTGCGCAAGCGGCGCCACTGACCGCGACACGGACCGGGCGGCCCCTCCCGCAGCATGCGGAAGGGGCCGCCCGGTCCGTGCGAGGGAGGCTGCCGCGCCCCCGTCACCCCTCGCCCAGCGGCTGGGGGTTGGGCGTGATGCGCTTGTCCTTCGGGCGCCCCGGCGGTCGCAGGGACAGCGCCACGAATCCGGCGAAGAACGAGATGCACCCCGCCAGGGTGTAGGCGCCGTTGTAGCCCCAGACGCCGACGACCACGGACCCCATGCCGGCACCCAGGCCGGAGACGAGCTTGGAGCTGTAGACCATCCCGTAGTTCGTGGCGTTGTTGTTCTCGCCGAAGTAGTCCGCCGTCAGTGCCGCGAACATCGGGAAGATGGCCCCGCCGCCGAAACCGGAGACGGCGGAGAAGACCAGGAACAGCGGCAGGTTCTTGATCTCGGCCGACAGGATGATGCCGAACTGGGCGAGGCCCAGGATCGCGCACACGTAGAGCAGGCACTGCTTGCGGCCGTACAGGTCGGAGAGCCAGCCGATGACGCCCCGTCCGGTGCCGTTGACGATCGCCTTGAGCGACATGGCGGTGGCGACGACACCGGCCGCGAAGCCCGCCTCCTCGCCGATGTCGACCTGGAAGGCGATTCCGAAGATGTTCACGCCGGAGGTGCAGGCGAGACAGAACCACATCAGCGCCACCCGGCCGGTCTTCCAGGCCTCCATCGGGGAGTACTGCTTGACGGCCGGCGGGTTCTTCGCCAGCGAACGCCGGGCCCGCGGGTCTTCCGGCGGGTTCAGCGGGTCCACCGCGGACGGCCACCAGTTCTTCGGCGGATCCCGGAAGAAGAAGCCGGCGATCGCCACCGTCGCGGCGAGGAAGAGGCCGCACGTGACCAGCACCCAGCGGAAGTTGGAGCCGTCCATGTAGCCGTGGAAGATGAAGACGAACGGCACCGAGCCGTAGGCGAAACCGCCGTTGACGAACCCGGTCTTCCCGCCCCGGCGCTCCGGGTACCACTTGCCGACCATGTTGACGCAGGTCGCGTACACCATGCCGGCGCCCATGCCGCTGAACACGCCGAAGCCGATGAAGGCGAGCGCGACGTGCGGTGCGAACGCCAGCGACAGATAGCCCAGCAGTGTGCCGGCCGAGCCCAGCATCATCGCCCAGCGCGCGGGCAGTCTGCCGCTCTCGCGCAGCCGCCCCGCCGGAAAGGCGACCGCAGCCTGGCAGAACACCCAGGCGGTCATCATCCAGTAGATGCTGCCGCTGGACCACTGGTGGGCCTCGTGCAGCGTGTCCTCGGCGGACGCGAACGCGTACTCGGCGGAGGAGATGCCCATCATGCCGATCCAGGGCAGGATCACCATCCACTTGCGTTTGCGCCCCATGATGTCGATGTCGGACTCGCCCACGCGGTAGACGCGCCCGTTCCTGTCGGTCACCTCCCGATAGGCGGCGACCCGTGTGACATCGGTGGTTGTCATGTCGTTTGCACCCCTAGCGTCGAAAGTTCTGGCCAGCGCCCCCTGTCCAATGCCTTTCGTGCGCGCGCGGGTCCCCGGGGCCGGCCGACGCGCACCCGTCGGCCGGCCCCTCGCCGTCTCACGTCATGAACCGCCCCCCAACAACCCCGCCGCCCGCGCCCACCGGTACTTGGCGCCGAGCACGGCCACCGGCTTCTCGGTCGTGTACGGGTACGCCACGACGCCGCGCTCGAAGAGGTACTGGCACGCCTCCTCCACCTCGACGTCACCCGCCAGGGAGGCCACCACGGGCTTCTCGACGCCGCGCTCGCGGAACTCGGCCACCACGCGCGCGGTGAGTTCGGCGAACACCATGGGAGGCGTGACGATGGTGTGCCAGTAGCCGAGGACCAGCGCGTGGATGCGCGGGTCCTCCAGGCCGAGCCGGATCGTCGCCTCGTACGTCGACGGCGGCTCGCCCCCGGTGATGTCCACCGGGTTGCCGGCCGCGCCGAACGGCGGGATGAAGGCGCGGAACGCCGTGTCCAGGTCGGGCGGTATCTCCATCAGCGACAGCCCGTTGTCCGTCACCGCGTCCGAGAGCAGCACCCCGCTGCCGCCGGCACCGGTGATGATCACCACGTTGTCGCCCTCGGGGGCGGGAAGCACCGGCAACGCGCGCGCGTACTCCAGCATCTCGTTCAGCCCCGGAGCCCGGATGACGCCCGCCTGCTTCAGCACGTCGTCGTAGACGGCGTCGTCCCCGGCGAGCGCCCCGGTGTGCGATCCGGCGGCCTTCGCACCCGCCGCCGTACGCCCCGCCTTGAGCACGACGACCGGCTTCTTCGGCACGGTCGCCCGCGCGGCCTCGACGAAGGCGCGGCCGTCCTTGAGGTCCTCCAGGTGCATCGCGATGCACTCGGTGTGCGGGTCCTCGCCGAACCAGGTCAGCAGGTCGTCCTCGTCCAGGTCCGACTTGTTGCCGAGGCCCACGATCGCCGACACGCCGGTCTTCGTCGTCCGGGCGAAGCCCAGGATGGCCATCCCGATGCCGCCCGACTGCGAGGTCAGCGCGACGCCGCCCTTGACGTCGTACGGCGTGCAGAACGTGGCGCACAGGTCCTGCCAGGTCGAGTAGTAGCCGTAGATGTTCGGACCCAGCAGCCGGATGCCGTGCCGTTCGGCGACCGCCACGATCTCGTCCTGGAGCGCCTGCTCACCGGTCTCGGCGAAGCCGGAGGGGATGAGGACGGCGTTGGGGATCCGCTTGCGCCCCACCTCTTCCAGGGCCGCCGCCACGAACCGCGCGGGGATCGCGAAGACCGCCACATCCACCTCACCGGGAACGTCGGTGACACTCTTGTACGCCTTGCGGCCCAAGATGTCATCGGCCTTGGGGTTCACCGGGTGGATCTCGCCCGCGAATCCTCCGTCGACGAGGTTGCGCATCACCGAGTTGCCGATCTTCCCCGGCTCGCCCGACGCGCCGATCACCGCCACCGAAGAGGGCTGCATCAGGCGGCGCATCGAGGTCAGGATCTCCTCGCGCGTGTACCGGCGGCGTTCCTTCGGCGCGTCGGTCGCCAGGATCACCCGGATGTCGGCCGCCACCGCCCCCTCGGGCGTGGCGATCACCGGGTTCAGGTCCACCTCGGCGATCTCCGGGAAGTCGGCGACGAGTTCGGAGACCCGGCGGATTTGCTCCGCCACCGCCCACCGGTCCACCCCGGCCTGCCCGCGCACCCCGCGCAGCACCTCCGCCGCCCGGATCGAGTCCAGCATCGACAGCGCCTCGTCGGCGTCCACGGGCGCCAGCCGGAAAGTGACGTCCTTCAGCACCTCGACCAGCACCCCGCCGAGCCCGAACGCCACCACCTTCCCGAACGTCGGGTCGGTGACCGCACCGACGATGACCTCCTGCCCCCGCGGCAGCAGCTCCTGCACCTGCACGCCCTCGATCCGCGCGGAGGCGTCGTACGCACGCGCGTTGTCGACGATCCGGCAGAACGCCGCCCGCACGTCCGCCGCGCCCTCCACCCCGACGACCACACCGCCGGCGTCGGTCTTGTGCAGGATGTCCGGCGAGACGATCTTCATCACCACGGGCCCGCCGAACCGCGCCGCGCACGCCACGGCCTCGTCCACGTCCCGCGCCAGCTCCTCGCCCGGTACGGCGATCCCGTAGGCGTCGGCGAGCACCTTGCCCTCCGGCGCGGTGAGCGCCGTGCGCCCCTCGCCCCGGACGGCGTCCAGGAGCCCGCGCACCCGCGCCCGGCGGTCCTCGGCCATCACGTCAGATCACCCCGTTCGACTTGAGCAGCCGCAGTTCCTCGTCGCCGAGGCCCAGCTCGCCGACGTAGACCTCCTCGTTGTGCTCGCCCAGCAGCGGAGAACTGGTCACCTGCACGGGGGAGTCGGAGAGCTTGAGCGGGCTGCCCACGGTCACGAAGTCGCCGCGCTCCGGGTGCGGGACGGTGACGACCATCTCGTTGGCGACCAGCGACTCGTCCTCGATGATCTCCTTCGTGGACAGGATCGGCCCGCACGGGATGTTGTGGGCGTTCAGCCGCTCCAGCACCTCCCACTTGGGCAGGGTGGACGACCACTCCTCGATCAGCTGGAACATCTTGTTCAGCTTGGGCAGCCGGGCCTGCGGCGTCGCCCACTCGGGGTCGTCCGCCAGCTCCGGCCGGCCGATCAGCTCGCTCAGCGGCCGCCAGCCGACCGGCTGGACGATGACGTACACGTAGTCGTTGGGGCCGCCCGGCGCGCACTTGACCGCCCAGCCCGGCTGCCCGCCGCCGGACGCGTTGCCGGAGCGGGGAACCTCGTCGCCGAAGTCCTCGTTGGGATATTCGGCGAGTGGACCATGGGTCAGGCGCTGCTGGTCGCGCAGCTTCACCCGGCAGAGGTTGAGCACCGCGTGCTGCATGGCCACGTTCACCCGCTGACCGCGTCCGGTGTGCTCCCGCTGGTAGAGGGCGGCGAGGATGCCCGCCACGACGTGGACGCCCGTGCCCGAGTCCCCGATCTGGGCCCCCGTCGCGAGCGGCGGCCCGTCCTCGAAACCGGTGGTGGACATCGATCCGCCCATGGCCTGCGCGACGACCTCGTACGCCTTGAACGCGGTGTACGGGCCCTCGCCGAACCCCTTGATGGAGGCATAGACGATCCGTGGATTGATCTCCTTGATGCGGTCCCAGGTGAACCCCATCCGGTCCACCGCGCCGGGGCCGAAGTTCTCGACCATGACGTCCGAGCGGCGGATCAGCTCGGTGAGGATCTCCTTGCCGCGCTCCGTCTTGGTGTTGAGGGTGATGCTCCGCTTGTTGCAGTTGAGCATCGTGAAGTAGAGGGAGTCGACGTCCGGCAGATCGCGCAGCTGCCCCCGTGTGATGTCGCCGTGCGGCGCCTCCAGCTTCAGGACGTCCGCGCCGAGCCAGGCGAGCAGCTGGGTCGCCGAGGGCCCGGACTGCACATGCGTCATGTCCAGGACGCGGATGCCCTCAAGAGCCTTCGCTGTCATGAGTGTTCACCTCACTTGTACATCGTCTGGTTCATGGTTCCGGGGGCGTACGCGTCCGGGTCCACCCATACGTTGATCAGGGACGGCTTGCCGGACTCGCGGGCCCGGCGCAGCGCGGGGCCGATGTCGGCGGGGTCGCGGACCTCCTCGCCGTGGCCGCCCAGCATCCGGGCGAACCGGTCGTAGGGCACGTCGCCGAGCGTGTTGCCGACCCGCTCGCGCTCCTTGCCGTACTTCACGGCCTGGCCGTAGCGGATCTGGTTCATCGAGGAGTTGTTGCCGACGATGCCGACGAACGGGAGGTCGTAGCGGACCAGGGTCTCGAAGTCCCAGCCGGTGAGCGAGAAGGCGCCGTCGCCGAAGAGGGCGACGACCTCCTTGTCGGGCCGCGCCTGCTTGGCGGCCAGCACGAAGGGGACGCCGACGCCGAGCGTGCCCAGCGGCCCCGGGTCCATCCAGTGGCCCGGCGACTTGGGCTGCACGACCTGCCCGGAAAAGGTGACGATGTCGCCGCCGTCGCCGATGTAGATCGAGTCCTCGGTGAGGAAGTCGTTGATCTCGCTGACCAGCCGGTACGGGTGGATGGGAGAGGCGTCCGACCTGAGCTGCGGCAGCCGCTTGTCCAGCGCCGTCCGTTCGGCCGCGCGCAGCTCGTCCAGCCACTCCTTGCGCTTCGCCGCGCCGCCGTTGATCCGTCCGGACGCCGCCTCGGTCACCGACTTCAGCACCAGCCCCGCGTCGCCGACGATGCCGAGGTCGATGTCGCGGTTCTTGCCGACGGTGCGGTAGTCGAGGTCGATCTGTACGACGGTCGCGTCGGGGGAGAGCCGCTTGCCGTAGCCCATGCGGAAGTCGAAGGGCGTGCCGACGATCACGATGACGTCGGCGTTGGAGAAGGCGTAGCGGCGCGAGAGCTGGAAGTGGTGCGGGTCGCCGGGCGGCAGGGTCCCGCGGCCCGCGCCGTTCATGTAGGCGGGGACGTTGAGTGTGCGGACCAGGTCGACGGCGGCCTCGGTGGCCCGGGTCGTCCACACCTGGCTGCCGAGCAGGATGGCCGGCTTCTCGGCGTGCACCAGCAGGTCGGCGAGCTTCTCGACGGCCTCCGGGTCACCGGCCGAGCGGGTGGAGGCACGGTAGGCCCCGGCCTTCGGCACCCGCGCCTTCTCCGCCGGCACCTTGGCGTCCAGCACGTCACGCGGGATCTCCAGGAAGGACGGCCCGGGGGCGCCGTGGTAGCACTCGCGGAACGCCATCGACACCATGTCCGCCGCCCGCGCCGTGTCCGGCACGGTCGCCGCGAACTTGGTGATCGGGGTCATCATGTCGACGTGCGGCAGGTCCTGCAGGGACCCCATCTTGTGCTGGGTGTGGGCGCCCTGGCCGCCGATCAGCAGCATGGGCGACTCGGCGCGGAAGGCGTTGGCCACGCCGGTGACGGCGTCGGTGGTGCCCGGGCCGGCGGTGACCACCGCGCAGCCGGGCCTGCCGGTGATACGGGCGTATCCGTCGGCGGCGTGCGCGGCGACCTGCTCGTGGCGTACGTCGACGACCTCGATGCCCTCGTCGACGCAGCCGTCGTAGATGTCGATGATGTGGCCGCCGCACAGCGTGTAGATGCGGTCGACCCCCTCGGCCTTGAGTGCCTTGGCAACGAGGTGGCCGCCGGAGATGACGTCCTGGGTGTCGTCGGGCATGGCGAAGTCCTGTCCCTTCACGAGGGGTTGGGGCGCTCTCGCGGTACATTGCATACAGTCGACGAATACTGTATGAAGCTTGTTATCCCGCATCCGGTGGGTGGTGTCCAGGGGGCGTGCGGCACTTTCAGTCAGGAGCCGAGATGGACCTGTACGAACACCAGGCAAGGGAACTCTTCAAGGAACACGGGATCGTGGTGCCGAGGGCGGAGGTCACCGACTCGCCCGAACGGGCCCGGGAGATCGCCCGCGCCCTCGGCGGACGCGCCGTCGTCAAGGCGCAGGTGAAGACCGGCGGGCGCGGCAAGGCGGGCGGTGTGCGCCTCGCCGCCGACCCCGCCGAGGCCGAACAGGCCGCACGGCGCATCCTCGGCATGGACATCAAGGGGCACACGGTCGACACCGTCATGCTCGCCGAACCCTGCGCCATCGAGCGGGAGTTCTACGTCTCCTACGTACTCGACCGCGCGTCCGGTGGCTTCCTCGCCGTCGCCTCCGCGGAGGGCGGCACGGAGATCGAGGAGGTCGCCGCCCGGCGGCCCGAGGCCGTGGCACGCATCCCCGTCGACCCCGTCGCGGGCGTGCACACGGCCACCGCGGTGCGCATCGCCGACGCCGCGGGGCTGCCCCCGCAGACCGTCGACACGCTGGTGCGGCTGTGGAAGGTGCTGGTCCGCGAGGACGCCCTCCTGGTCGAGGTCAACCCGCTGGTCAGGACGGTCGAGGGGCGGATCGTGGCCCTCGACGGCAAGGTCACCCTCGACGACAACGCCCGCTTCCGTCAGTCCCGTTGGGGCGACGAGAAGCCGGCGCCCGACGACTCCCTGGAGGCGCGGGCCGGTGCCAAGGGCCTCAACTACGTCAAGCTCGACGGGGAGGTCGGCGTCATCGGCAACGGCGCCGGACTGGTCATGTCAACGCTCGACGTGGTCGCCGGCTGCGGCGCCCGCCCCGCCAACTTCCTCGACATCGGCGGCGGCGCCTCCGCCCGGGTCATGGCCGACGGACTGTCCGTCGTCCTCTCCGACCCCGACGTGAGGTCCGTCCTCGTCAACGTCTTCGGCGGCATCACCGCCTGCGACGCGGTCGCCGACGGCATCGTCCGGGCCCTGGACGAGGTCCGGCCGACCAAGCCGCTCGTCGTACGCCTCGACGGCAACAACGCCGCCCGCGGCCGGGCCCTCCTCGACGCACGCGCGCACCCGCTGGTCGAACAGGCCACCACCATGGACGGCGCCGCCCGCCGTGCCGCCCGACTCGCCACCGCGGCACCCACCGCCGGATAAGGAGACAGGACGACATGGCGATCTACCTCACCAAGGAGAGCAAGGTCCTCGTCCAGGGCATGACGGGTGCCGAGGGCATGAAGCACACCCGCCGCATGCTGGCCGCCGGCACCGACGTCGTCGGCGGCGTCAACCCGCGCAAGGCGGGCCGCACCGTCGACTTCGACGACCGTGCCGTCCCCGTCTTCGGCTCGGTCCGCGAGGGCGTCGAGCGCACGGGCGCCGACGTCACCGTGGTCTTCGTGCCGCCCGCCTTCGCCAAGGCCGCGGTGGTCGAGGCCTGCGACGCCGGCATAGGCCTCGCGGTCGTCATCACCGAGGGCATCCCGGTCCACGACTCCGTCGCCTTCACCGCCCATGCCAGGACCAAGGGCACCCGCGTCATCGGGCCCAACTGCCCAGGCCTGATCACCCCCGGCCAGTCCAACGCGGGCATCATCCCGCCGGACATCACCAAGCCCGGCCGCATCGGCCTGGTCTCCAAGTCGGGCACGCTCACCTATCAACTCATGTACGAACTGCGCGACATCGGCTTCTCCACCTGCGTCGGCATCGGCGGCGACCCCGTCGTCGGCACCAGCCACATAGACTGCCTCGCCGCCTTCCAGGACGACCCCGACACCGAACTGATCGTCCTCATCGGCGAGATCGGCGGCGACGCGGAAGAACGCGCGGCCGCCTACATCCGCGAGCACGTCACCAAGCCCGTCGTCGGCTACATCGCCGGTTTCACCGCGCCCGAGGGCCGCACCATGGGCCACGCCGGCGCGATCGTGTCCGGCTCCTCGGGCACGGCACGGGCCAAGCAGGAGGCGCTGGAGGAGGCCGGCGTACGGGTGGGGAGCACACCGACCGAGACGGCACGGCACGTACTCGCCGTACTCGACGGCACCGCCCATGACGGTGCCGGGCATGACGGCACCGCCCGCGACTGCGCCGCCCACGACGGCACCGCCCGTGACGGAGCCCGCGCATGACGGCGGCCGGCGCGCGGGACACCGCAGCCCTCACCCTCAAGTCCGGCACTGCGTGGGCCGACGCCTGGCGCCGCTGCCGCGCCGTCGCGCCCGAGGCGTTCCGCGACGACCGCGTCCTCAACCTCTGGGACGCCGGCTGGCGGGCGGACGGCCGGGTCCTGCCGGCCACCAGCCCGGTCGACGGCACCCCGGTCGCCGGCCCGCCCCGGCTCGACGCCGCGACGGCCCGGCACGCCGTACGCGCCTCGCTCGACCAGCACCGGGCCTGGCGCCACGTCCCCCTGCCCGAACGCCGCGCCCGCGTCGCGGCCACCCTCGACGCCCTGGCCCAGCACCGTGAACTGCTCGCCCTGCTGCTGGTCTGGGAGATCGGCAAACCCTGGCGGTCGGCACAGGCAGACGTCGACCGGGCCGTCGACGGCGTGCGCTGGTACGTCGACGGCATCGACGACATGCTCGACGGGCGTGCCCCGCTGGACGGCCCGGTGTCCAACATCGCGAGCTGGAACTACCCGATGAGCGTGCTCGTTCACGCCATGCTGGTCCAGGCACTGGCGGGCAACGCGGTCGTCGCCAAGACCCCGACCGACGGCGGCGTCGCCTGCCTGACGCTCGCCTGCGCGCTGGCCACCCGCGAGGGGCTGCCCGTCACCCTCCTCAGCGGCAGCGGCGGCGAGCTGTCCCAGGCGCTGGTGCGGGCGCCCGAGATCGGCTGCGTTTCCTTCGTCGGCGGCCGGGACACGGGCGCCGCCGTCGCCACCGCCGTCGCCGACCTCGGCAAGCGGCACATCCTCGAACAGGAAGGACTCAACACCTGGGGCATCTGGAACTTCACGGACTGGGACGCGCTCGCGCGAGTGATCCCGAAGCTCTTCGACTACGGCAAGCAGCGCTGCACCGCCTACCCGCGCTTCGTCGTCCAGCGGCAGCTGTTCGACGCGTTCCTCGCGGCGTACCTCCCGGCGGTCCGCACCCTGCGCGTCGGCCACCCGCTCGCCGTCGCGGCCCCGGACGATCCGTACCCGGCGCTCGACTTCGGGCCGGTGATCAACGCCGCCAAGGCCAAGGAGCTCCAGGACCAGGTCGCCGAGGCCGTCGACCGCGGCGCCGTCCCGCTGCACCGCGGCAGCGCGGTCGACGCCCGGTTCCTCCCCGGCCAGGACACCTCGGCCTACGTCCAGCCGGTCACGCTGCTCAACCCGCCCCGGTCCTCACCGCTGCACCACGCGGAACCCTTCGGCCCGGTCGACACCATCGTCCTGGCCGACACCGAGGCCGAGCTGCTCGCCGCGATGAACGCCTCCAACGGCGCGCTCGTGGCCACCCTGTCCACGGACGACCCGGCGACCTACGAGAGGCTGGCGCCGCAGATCCGGGCGTTCAAGGTCGGCCACGGCATGCCCCGCTCCCGCGGCGACCGCGAGGAGCTGTTCGGCGGGCACGGCGGATCCTGGCGCGGTGCCTTCGTGGGCGGTGAGCTGCTGGTGCGCGCCGTCACCCGCGGCCCGGCGGGGGAGCGGCTGCCGGGGAACTTCCCGGACCACCACCTCATGCCACAGCGGACCTGAGGCGGGCCGGGCGGACGCCTCGGGTCAGCCGATGCCCTGCCGGTCCGGCCGCAGGGCGAAGGCCCGGTCCGCCGGGGTCGGCGCGGTCCGCTCGACGGCCTGCCGCAGCAGCTCGCGGTGGCGCAGCAGCGGGGCGCGCCGCTCCGGCGGCACGAGCAGCAGCAGGTCGTCGAGCCCGGCCAGCAGCCGCCGCGTGACCTGCGGCGACCCGACGGCGCAGGCACGCACCTCGGCGAACCCGAGGTCCACCAGATCCGTCCAGCCGGGCACGGGCTGCACCAGCCGGACGGTGCCGCGCCGGTCCCGGTGCGGCACGGCGTCCAGCGGCCGCCGGGACAGCGTGGCCAGGATCTGCACGACCCGGTCCAGTGCCTGCACGGCGGTCGTCGGATCGTTCACCGCGGGGGACAGGGCGCGCAGGCCGATGTCCGACAGCTGGCGCAGCCCGAACGCCAGGTCCTGGTGGAAGGTGCGCTCCACCCCCACGGACAGCGCGTACCGCAGCGCCCGGCGCGAGGGAGCCGCCCCGCCGTGCACCGCCAGGACCGGTGTGCCCGGCACCAGGAAGTCACCGATCCGCGGGACCAGCCGCAGCACCACCCCGTGCTTGCGGGCCACCCGCACCAGCCGGGCGACGTGCACGTCCCGCAGCACGCCCGCCTGCCCGTCGTGGGCGACCCACGCCGTCGCCGGCCCGAGGCCGGGAACCTCGCCGCCGTCCGCCGGTACCGGCATCAGCGCCGCCACCCGGAAGGACTCGGCGGCGATCCGGGCGATCACGTGGCTGACCCGCATCAGCCGCAGCGTGGCGTTCACGTACATCACGAAGAGCAGCAGGCTCAGCGCGACCATGACCAGGGTCAGCACCGACTGCACCAGCGGCACGGACACGGCGGTGCGTGGGTCGGCGTTGCTGTCGTAGCTGGTCAGGACGAGCAGCGTCAGCACGAAGGTGGCGAGGAACACGGCGAAGGTCGCCTTGGTGATCCGGCTGCGGACGAAGAGCCGCACCACCCGCGGGGTGAACTGCCCGCTCGCCATCTGCACGGCGACCAGCGAGATGCTGAACACCACGCCGATGAACGTCATCATCGCCGAGCCGACCGCCGACACCACCGTCTTCGCGTCGTCCGCGAAGCGCAGCAGCTCGGCGAGCGTGTCGTAGTCGCCGTCGTCCTGGAGTGAACGCACGAGGGCGGCGTCGAGCTCCTGGGCCGCCAGCCAGACCACGAAGACACCCACCATGGCCGCCGTGGGCGCGAACCAGAACGTGTCCCGCAGATGCTCCCTGAGCGGCGACAGCGCCCGCGGCCGACGACGCGGAATCGGCCCCTGCGTAACCATCCAGTCACTCATGGTGCGACCCTAGGGGCAGCGGAGCCGCCGGTCCCGGACCGCCGCTCAGGCAGAGAGCGGGGGAAGGAAACGCAGGTGAAAGGCACCGCGAAACCTTGGTATGGTTGTCCATGTCGCCGCGGGGAACACCCCCGCGCCGCGACAGACACCTGGTCCGGGTGGCGGAATGGCAGACGCGCTAGCTTGAGGTGCTAGTGCCCTTTATCGGGCGTGGGGGTTCAAGTCCCCCCTCGGACACAAGACAGGCAGAGCAAGATGCCGGTCGGGAGAGATCCCGGCCGGCATTTCGCGTTCCCGGACGAAAAAACCCGGTGCGGCGCCGGCCCCGGCCTCCCTACACTCACCACACCGAGATCGAGACCGAGTGAGGGGAGCAGGGCCGTGCGTATCCGCACCGCTGCCGTCGTTCCCCCGTCCCGGTACGAGGTGATCCTGGTGTCTTCGGCCGTCCGGTGTCCGCTGCGCGGCCGGCACCGGATGCCCGCGACCGGCATCTGACACGACGCCACTCCCGCCCCGCCCTCGTGGGGCCCCTGGCCCTGTCCCCGCACGTCCGGTCCCGGGAATCGCGCCGCCCTGTTCACAGATGAGCTCGACCGAGCAGCGAAAGGCCACAGGCCGTGCGCACCCACGTCAACACCCGCACCAGCACCGACCCGCTCGCCGGAGTCCGCAACCTGGGCATCCTCGCCCACGTCGACGCCGGCAAGACCACCGTCACCGAGCGGATCCTCTTCGCCACCGGCACCACCCACAAGCGCGGCGAGGTCCACGACGGCACCACCGTCACCGACTTCGACCCGCAGGAACGCGACCGCGGCATCACCATCTTCGCCGCGGCGGTCACCTGCTCGTGGGACGGCCACCGGATCAACCTCATCGACACCCCGGGGCACGTCGACTTCGCCGACGAGGTCGAGCGCTCGCTGCGCGTACTCGACGGCGCGGTCGCCGTGTTCGACGCGGTCGCGGGAGTGGAGCCGCAGAGCGAGTCGGTGTGGCGGCAGGCCGACCGGCACGGTGTTCCCAGGATCGCGTTCGTCAACAAGATGGACCGGGCGGGCGCCGACCTCGACACCGCCGTCGCCTCCATCCGCGAACGGCTGCACCCCGTGCCGCTGGCCGTGCAGCTGCCCATCGGCACGGAGGACGGCTTCACCGGCGTCGTCGACCTGGTGCGCATGCGCTCCCTCGTCTGGGCCGCCGGCGCGGACGCGGCCGAGGAGGGGCCGGTGCCCGACGCCCTGCGCGAGGAGGCGGCACACAGGCGCCGGCTGCTGGAGGAGGCGGTGGCGGAACGGCACCCGGCCGCACTGGAGGAGTTCTGCGACCGGCAGACGCTCACCGCGGCCACCCTCGCCACCGCCCTGCGCGACCTGACGCGCACCGGCGACGGCGTGGTCGTGCTGTGCGGCTCGGCCTACCGCAACCGCGGTGTCGAACCGCTGCTCGACGCCGTGGTGACGTACCTGCCCTCGCCGCTCGACGTACGGCCGGTGCGCGGCACGCACGACGGCACGGAGCAGGAACGGCCCGCCGATCCGGCGGCGCCGATGGCGGCACTGGCGTTCAAGGTGAACGCCACCCCGACCGGACGGCTGACCTATGTCCGGGTCTACTCGGGCACGATCGAGAAGGGGGACACCGTGTGGGACGCGGGAACGCGCCGCACCGAGCGCATCGGCCGCATCCTGCGGGTACGGGCCGACCGGCACGACCCGCTGGACCGCGCGGTCGCCGGGGACATCGTCGCCGTCGTCGGACTGAAGTCGGCCCGCGCCGGCTCGACCCTGTGCGCACCGGGTGCTCCGCTGCTCCTGGAACCGCCCGGCGTGGCCGAACCGGTCGTGCACGTGGCCGTGGAGGCCCGGCGCTCCACCGACACCGAACGGCTGGCCGCCGCGCTCGCCCGGCTGACCGAGGAGGACCCCTCGCTGGCCGTGCGGACCGACCCGGAGACCGGACAGACCGTGCTGTCGGGCATGGGCGAACTGCATCTGGAGGTAGCGATGGAGCGCGTCCGGCGCGAGCACGGACTCGACGTCGCCGTCGGCCGTCCCGGCGTGGCCCACCGCGAGACGGTCGGCTCGGGTGTGACCGGCTTCGTCCACCGGCACGTCAAACAGGACGGCGGCGCCGGGCAGTTCGCGCACATCGTGCTCGACGTCGAGCCGTGGACTGAGGACGAGGACGGCACGGAAGGCGCTGGCGGGTTCGTGTTCCGTTCGACGGTCGTCGGCGGACGCGTGCCGCAGGAGTACGTCCGGGCCGTCGAGGCGGGCTGCCGGGACGCCCTCGCCGAGGGCCCGCTCGGCGGGCACCCGGTGACCGGCCTGAGGGTCACGCTCACCGACGGCCGGACCCATGTGAAGGACTCCTCGGACACGGCCTTCCGCACCGCCGGCCGGTTCGGTCTCCGTGACGCCCTGCGCGCCTCGGAGATGGTCCTGCTGGAACCGGTCGTGGAGGTCACGGTCACCGTGCCCGAGGACGCGGTCGGCGGCGTGCTCGGTGACCTCGCCGCGCGCCGCGGCCGGGTCACCGGCTCCGCCACGCGCGGCGGCGCGGCGGTGGTCACCGCCACCGTGCCGCTGGCCGAGCTGTTCGGGTACGCGACCCGGCTGCGCAGCCGCACCCAGGGCCGCGGCACCTTCACCGCCCGGCCCACCGGCTACGCACCGGCGCCGGTCGTGACGACCGTCACGACCACGCGGTAGGCGCGGCGCGGCACCCTCACGCCCCGGGCACGAGGGTGCCGAACCGTGGGCTCCCGTGCGGCGGTCTTCGAGACCCGGCCCCTTCCTCTCCGGCTACCCGCGCTCCGGAGACACCGCGCGGGGCGGCGCCGTGGAGGCGCGTACCACGAGTTCGGTGGCGAGCTCGATGTGGTGGGAATCGACCCGCTCACCGTTGGCGAGCCGGAGGGCGGTGCGCAGGGCGGCACCGCCCATCTCGCGCAAGGGCTGGCGGACGGTGGTGAGGGGCGGCGACGCCATCCGGGCGAGGCTCGTGTCGTCGAAGCCGACCACACTCAGGTCCTCCGGGACGCGCAGGCCTCGGGCACGGGCGGCCTCGACGACACCGACGGCGATCTCGTCGTTGCCCGCGAAGACCGCGGTGGGCGGCTCGTCCAGGTCCAGCAGCGCCGCGGCTCCGAGCAGTCCGGTCTCGTAGGTGAACTCTCCCGGCCGGGTGTAGGCATCGGGTACGGGGACGCCGCCCGCCTCCATGGCGGCGCGGTAGCCGTGCAGGCGTGCCTGGTTGCACACGGCCATGGCGGGTCCGCCGAGATAGGCGACTCGGCGGTGGCCGAGGGAGAGCAGGTGCCGGGTCGCGGCCAGGCCGCCCGCGAAGTTGGTGGCCCCGACACTGTGGATCCGGCTGTCCGGCAGGTGCAACGGGTCCAGTACCACCAGGGGCAGCCCGGACCGGGCCAGTTCGTTCAGGTGCGCCGTGGTGTACACGCTGGTGACCGCGATGACGGCACGACGCCCGGCCGAGACCAGGTCCCGGGCCCAGTGCGGGGCACCGGACGCCTTGCTGATCACCACCGAGGCCCCGGACTCGGAGGCCGAATCGATGATCCCTTCCAGGGTCTCGGCCACGTACGACTTCAGTCCACCCCTGAACTGCACCTCGATGGTGGGGCTTTCCACCGCCTCCGTGTGCCGGAACACGGGGGCGAGGTAGTGGTGCTGGTGCAGCAGTTCCTGCACCCGGGTGCGGGTCTGCGGAGCCACGTCACCACGGCCGTTGACCACCTTGGACACCGTCGCCACGGACACCCCGGCCGCTCGTGCGATGTCCGCCAACGTGGTGCGCCTCGCGTCCGGTCGCATCGGTTCCCTCCCACGGGTACGTCCACCGTGTGGTGAGTCGCCGCTCGGGCCGGCAACGCGGGTGGAACCGGTCAACAGTACGGCAACGCGACTCGTGTCACCTCATCTTCTCTGCCCCGCAGTCATGCTTTTCGAAACAGTTTCGGAGCTGTCGGGACTCCTTGCCGGTCATCAAACTCCAGTCGTGGCAAGGATTTCTGAAGCGGGAGAACGCTCACGCACATGCCTTGACACCTTGTCAGTGTGCTCCCTAACTTGCATGACCAGAGCTCGGAGAAGGCGATTTCGAAAACCTTTCACCACGAGTCACGAGAAGCCGACGGCTCTCGGGTGCGGAGAAAAGACATGGCGCTCTCCCGACGTACTCTCCTAGGCATGGCCGCCGGTGTGCCGGTCTCCGCGGCGCTGGCGGCCTGTGGCTCGTCCGGACCCGGCAAGAGCGGTGGCGGAGCCACGTACTGGTACCTGAACGGCCAGCCGCAGGAAGGCGTCCGAGCCGGTGCGGTGGACGCCTTCAACAAGGCCCACCCGGACAGCCGGATCAAGGACACGACGTTCCAGAACGACGCCTACAAGACCAAGATCAAGACGGCCATCGGTGCGGGGCAGGCGCCCACCATCATCTGGGGCTGGGGCGGCGGGACGCTGCGCACCTACGCGGAAGCCGGCCAGGTAGACGACCTCACCTCGTGGTTCGACCAGCATCCCGAGGTCAAGAAGTCGCGGTTTCCGTCGTCCTTCGGCGCGGCGACCGTGGACGGCAGGATCTACGCGGTCCCGTGCGACGCCGTGCAGCCGATCGTCCTCTACTACAACAAGAGGGTCTTCGAGAAGGTCGGCGCGCAGCCACCGGAGTCCTGGGAAGACATCATGGCGCTGGTGCCCCGGTTCAACGCGAAGGGCATAGCGCCGTTCTCCCTCGGTGGGCAGTCCCGGTGGACGAACATGATGTGGCTGGAGTTCCTGTTCGACCGCATCGGCGGTCCAGAGGTGTTCCAGGCCGTCATCGACGGCCAGAAGGACGCCTGGTCGCACCCGGACGCCATCACCGCGCTGACCAGGGTGCAGGAGCTGGTCGAGGCCGACGGGTTCATCAAGGGCTTCTCGTCCATCACCGCGGACTCCAACGCGGACCAGGCGCTGCTCTACACCGACAAGGCCGCGATGATGCTGCACGGCGCATGGTCGTACGGCATCCAGCAGGCCGACGGCGGTGACTTCGTCCCCAGTGGCGGCCTCGGCTACATGAACTTCCCGCCCGTCGACGGCGGCAAGGGCGATCCGAGCAACGCGGTCGGCAATCCCGCCCAGTACCTCTCCCTCTCCGCCAAGGCCACCGGGGAGGAGAAGAAGATCGCCAAGGAGTTCTTCGCGACCGGTGTCCTCCAGGACGCCGAGGTGAAGGCGTGGATCGACAACGGGTCCGTTCCGGTCCGGGTCGGCACGGAGAAGCTCCTGGCCGCCTCCAAGAGCGCCGACTTCCTCCAGGTGAACTACGGCATCGCCAGCAAGGCCAAGACCTTCGTGCAGTCCTGGGACCAGGCCCTCAGCCCGACGGCCGCCGAGACGCTGCTGGACAACGTCGCCAAGCTGTTCCAGCTGTCCGTCTCGCCGCAGCAGTTCGCCGCCAACCTCAACGCGGTCATCGGCACATGAGCCCGCACACGGGCCACTCGCCCGCTCGCCCACCGCGCAGCATCCTGCCGTGGCTGGCCACGCCGGCGCTGGTGGTCTACGTCGGCTTCGCGGTGGTTCCGCTCGTCGGTGTCTTCGCGCTGAGCTTCACCACCTGGGACGGAATCGGCACCATCCACGGCTCGGGGCTGGACAGTTGGCGCGCGGTGCTCACCGACCCCGGGCTGCCGCACGCCCTGTGGGTGACGTTCCTGGTGATGGCCGTGTCCTGGGCCGTGCAGACACCGCTGAGCATTCTGCTCGGCACGTTCCTGGCGGGCCGCCAGCGGTACCGCGCGGTGCTGGGCGTGGTCTACTTCGTCCCCCTGATGCTCAGCTCCGCCGCCATCGCGATCGCGTACAAGGCGCTGCTGGATCCCAACTTCGGCCTCGGGGCGGGACTGAAGCTGCCGTTACTGGTCCAGGACTGGCTGGGGCGGCCGGGGCTCGCGTTCGGTGTCGTCGTCTTCGTCGTCTCCTGGCAGTTCGTCCCGTTCCACACCCTGATCTACCAGGGCGGCGTCCAGCAGATTCCCAAGTCCCTCTACGAGGCGGCACAGTTGGACGGGGCCGGACGCGTCCGGCAGTTCTTCAGCATCACCCTGCCCCAGCTGAAGTACACCGTCATCACCTCGTCCACGCTGATGGTGGTGGGGTCGCTGACCTTCTTCGATCTCATCTTCGTGCTGACCGAGGGCGGCCCCGGGGACGCCACCCGGGTGCTCGCACTGGACATGTACAAGCGGGGATTCCAGGCCAGTCTGATGGGACCGGCCAGCGTCATCGCGGTCATCCTGGTCCTGGTGGGTCTGGCCCTCGCGCTGCTGCTGCGCCGGCTCGGCGGCCGGGACGCCGGCGCGAGCCAACTCGAGGGAGTCTGAGGTGACCACCACACTGTCCGAGGCACGCCGGCCGCCCGAGGCCGCCGGCCGCGACCGGCCACAGCGCTCCTCCCGGGTGACCGGCCGGCGCAACTGGGCCGGCGGCCTGGCGGGATGGCTCTGGCTGGTCGTCGTCGCCGTGCCCCTGTACTGGACCCTCATCACCAGCCTCAAGGCCCAGAGCCGCTATTACGCGGAGAACCCGCTGGTACCTCCGGCCGACCCGACGCTGGACAACTACCGGCTGGTCATCGAGTCCGACTTCCTCCGCTACTTCGCGAACAGCGTCGTGGTCACGGTCGGCGCCGTGGTGCCGGCGGTCGTGTTCTCCTTCATGGCGGCCTACGCGATCGTCCGAGGCCGGCGCATGCGGGTACTGCGCGCGATGAACGGCCTGTTCCTCATGGGCCTGGCCATCCCGCTGCAGGCGACCGTGATCCCCGTCTACCTCATCATCATCAAACTCCAGCTGTACGACAGCCTGCTGGCGTTGATCCTGCCGTCCGTCGCGTTCGCCATCCCGCTGTCGGTGCTGGTGCTGGCCAACTTCGTCCGGGACGTGCCCAACGAACTGTTCGACTCGATGCGGGTCGACGGCGCCGGCGAATGGACGACGATGTGGCGGCTGGCCGCACCGCTCACCCGACCGGCCATCCTCACCGTGACCATCTTCAACGCACTGACCATCTGGAACGGATTCCTGCTGCCACTGGTGCTCACCCAGAGCCCGCAGCGCCGGACCCTGCCGCTCGCACTGTGGACCTTCCAGGGCCAGTACGGGGTCAACGTCCCCGCCGTTCTGGCCGCGGTCGTCCTCACCACCCTGCCCGTCCTGATCCTGTACGCCTTCGGCCGCCGGCAGTTGCTGAGCGGTCTGACCGCCGGATTCAGTCGCTGACCGACGCCGACGTGGGAGGAAAGTGAACGCCAACGTGGCCGAAGAGAACGAGAACACCACCACCGCCCCGCTCTGGAACGACACCACCGCCTCCGTCACCGCGCGCGTCGACGCGCTCGTCGCCGCGATGACGCTCGCCGAGAAGACCGCCCAGCTGTACGGAGTCTGGGTGGGCGCCTCCGACGAAGGGGACGAAGTGGCCCCGCACCAGCACGACATGGAGGAGGCCGTCGATCTCGACGCGCTCCTGCCCACCGGGCTGGGCCAGCTGACCCGGCCCTTCGGGACGGTCCCGGTCGACCCGGCGCTGGGGGCGCTCTCCCTGGCCCGTACGCAGACCCGGATCGCCTCCGGCAACCGCTTCGGCATTCCCGCGCTCGCCCACGACGAGTGCCTGGCCGGCTTCTCCGCCTGGGGCGCGACCGCCTACCCGGTCCCGCTGTCCTGGGGCGCCACGTTCGACCCGGACCTGGTCGAGCGCATGGCCGCCACCATCGGACGCGACATGCGCGCCGTCGGCGTCCACCAGGGACTCGCTCCCGTCCTGGACGTGGTGCGGGACGCCCGCTGGGGACGGGTCGAGGAGACCATCGGGGAGGACCCGTACCTCGTCGGCACCGTCGGAACGGCCTACGTGCGCGGGCTGGAGTCGGCCGGGATCGTCGCCACCCTCAAGCACTTCGCCGGCTACTCGGCCTCACGCGCCGGCCGCAACCTCGCGCCCTCCTCCGTGGGCCCCCGCGAGCGGGCGGACGTCCTGCTGCCCCCGTTCGAGATGGCGATACGCGAAGGCGGCGCCCGGTCGGTGATGAACGCGTACACGGACACCGACGGCGTCCCCTCCGCGGCCGACGAGGACCTGCTCACCGGGCTGCTGCGCGACACCTGGGGCTTCGACGGCACCGTCGTCGCCGACTACTTCGCCATCGCCTTCCTCAAGACGCTGCACGGCGTGGCGGCCGACTGGGCCGGCGCCGCCGGACTGGCGCTGGAGGCGGGCGTCGACGTCGAGCTGCCCAACGTCAAGACGTACGGCGCTCCCCTGGCCGAGGCCGTCGCAGCAGGGCATGTCGCGGAGGCGCTGGTGGACCGCGCCGTTCGCCGGACCCTCACGCAGAAGGCGCGGCTCGGCATGCTCGATCCGGACTGGAACCCGGTGCCGGCCGCACTGGAGGGGGCGGATCTCGACCGTCCGGAAGCCCTGAGGGGCCGGATCGACCTGGACGGGCCGCAGAACCGGCAACTGGCCCGCACGATCGCTCAGGAGGCGGTGGTGCTGCTGAGCAATGACGGCACCCTGCCGCTGGACCGGCCTCGCCGCATCGCCCTGCTCGGTCCCAACGCCGACGAGCCCACCGCCGTACTCGGCTGCTACTCCTTCCCCCAGCACATCGGCGTCCGCCACCCCGGGACCCCGCACGGCATCGAGTTGCCGACGCTGCGCGACACCCTCGCCGCGGAGTTCCCCGAGGCCGAGATCACGCTCTCCCGGGGCACCGGGATCGACGACGGGGAGCTCACCGGCATCCCGGAGGCCGCACGCGTGGCACGCGAGGCCGACATCGCCGTCGTGGTGCTCGGGGACCGCGCCGGGCTCTTCGGGAGGGGCACCAGCGGTGAGGGGTGCGACGCCGAGACGCTGGCACTGCCGGGGGCGCAGCAACAGCTGCTCGACGCCCTGCTCGACCAGGAGACCCCCGTGGTGGCCGTGCTGCTCGCGGGGCGGCCGTACGCCGTCGGGCGTGGCGTGGGGGAGGGCGCCGCGATCGTGCAGTCCTTCTTCCCGGGGGAGGAGGGCACGCACGCGATCGCCGGTGTGCTCAGTGGCCGGGTCAATCCCTCCGGGCGGCTTCCGGTCAGTGTGCCGAGCGGGCCGGGCTCGCAGCCGGCCACCTACCTCGGCGCGCGGCTCGCCCACGCCGGAGCAGTGTCGAACGTCGACCCGACGCCCGCGTTCGCCTTCGGCCACGGCCTGTCCTATACACGCTTCGACTGGACGGACCTGGCGGTCGAGGTGCGGGAGGCGCCGACGGACGGCGAGTTCCGTCTCGCCTTCACCGTCCGCAACACGGGCGAACGGTCCGGAACCGAGGTCGTCCAGCTGTATCTGCACGACCCCGTCGCCTCCGTCGTCCAGCCGGTGCAGCGTCTCGTCGGCCATGCCCGGGTCGACCTGGAGCCGGGCGAGGCCGTACGTCTGCGTGCCACGGTCCCGGCCGACCTCGCTTCCTTCACCGGACGCGACGGCCGGCGTGTGGTCGAACCGGGCGAGCTGGAACTGCGGTTGGCCGCCTCCAGCGCGGATCACCGCCTCGTCGCCGGGGTCACGCTGACCGGGACCGCACGGTACCCGGACCACACGCGACGCCTGCGGTCGGTGATCGTCCGGGAGCGGGACCGTCCGCCGGGAGCCGCTTGAGACTCCGGTGGCTCACAGCACGCCGCGCCGGGCGAGACTGCGCGTCAGCGCACGTATGCCGTACGTCCACGGCGCGGCCTGCTCGCTGGTGACGACGGTGTTGACCAGGGTGCCGAGTCGCGGGCTGGAAATGCGTACGACGTCGCCGTGCTCGTGGGTGAAACCCGACCCCGGTGCCCGTCGGTCCTCGGTGGGGGCGAACAGCGTCCCGGTGAACAGCACGAAGCCGTCGGGGTACTGGTGGTGCGGACCGTGCGTGGCGGCCACCAGGTCCAGGACGTCGCGGCTGATCTCGCGCATGGAGCTGCTGCCGTGCAGTGCGTAGCCCTCCGGGCCGTCGACCCGCAGGCCGACGTCGAGCCCGCGGACGGTGTCGAGGTCGAAGCCGGCGTCGAAGAGGCGGATGAACGGGCCGATCGCGCACGAGGCGTTGTTGTCCTTGGCGCGGCCCAGCAGCAGCGCGCTGCGTCCTTCGACGTCACGGAGGTTGACGTCGTTGCCGAGCGTCGCGCCGCGTACGCGGCCGCGCGAGTCCACGACGAGGACGACCTCGGGCTCGGGGTTGTTCCACACCGAGGCGCCGAGCACTCCGATGTCGGCGCCGACGCCGACCGCGGACAGGACCGGTGCCTTGGTGAACACCTCCGGGTCCGGACCGATGCCGACCTCCAGGTACGGCGACCACAGACCCTCGGCGACGAGCAGTTCCTTCACCCGGTCCGCCTCGGGCGATCCGGGACGGACACCGTCGAGCGCGCCGCCCACCGCCCGCTCGACACGGACCCGTACCCGGGCGGCCTGCGCCGGGTCGCCGCCCGTGCGCTCCTCGATGACGCGTTCCAGCAGGCTCCCGGCGAAGGTGACGCCGGCGGCTTTGATCACCTGGAGGTCGACGGGCGCGAGCAGATGGGGAACGTCACGACGGCCGTGGGGTGCTGCGAGCAGCTCGTCCAGGTGCCAGACGCGTCCTCCGTCGGCCTCGCGGACGACGGCCGCCGCGTCGTCGCGTTCCATGAGGTCGGAGACGGTGGGAACGACGGCCGTCAGGTCGACGACACGCTCCCCGCGCACCGCGGCCACACACGGCCCGTCCCATTCCGGGGCGTGGACGCGCGCCACGAGGGCCGCGCGGTCGGCGTCCTCCGGCAGGACGCAGGAGCCGGTGAGGACCGGACGAGGGTGTACTGCTGCCGCTTCCACGATCGATGCTCTCCTGGATTCGGGGGAGTGCGGTGGCCCGGGACCGTGCTCAGTGGGAGTCGCGGGGGACGTCGTGTCCACGGCGTCCGCGCAGGAAACCGAAGTCGGCTCCCCGGTCGGCCTGTTCCACGTGCTGCGTGTAGAGCCAGGTGTAACCACCGGCGTACTGTTCGGCGGGGGCACTCCACAGCTGCCGGCGCCGAGCGAGCTCGGCGTCGTCCACGTCCAGGTGCAGGGTGCGGTTCGGAACGTCGAGGACGACGGGGTCGCCGTCGCGCACCAGGGCGAGGGGTCCGCCGACGGCGGCCTCGGGCGCCACGTGCAGGACCACCGTCCCGTACCCCGTGCCGCTCATCCGGCCGTCGCAGACCCGCACCAGGTCCTTGACGCCGGCCTTCAGCAGCTTGGCGGGGAGCGGGACGTTGGAGACCTCGGGCATCCCCGGGTACCCCTTGGGGCCGGCGTTGCGGATGACGACGACGGTGTTCTCGTCGACGTCGAGTTCCGGGTCGTCGACGACCTCGTGGTAGGCCTCCGGGGAGTCGAAGACGCGCGCGGGGCCGCGGTGGGTGAGCAGGTGGGGCGACGCGGCGGACTGCTTGATCACCGCCCCGTCGGGGCACAGGTTGCCGCGGAGCACGGCGATGCCGGTGCCGGCCGGCTGGAAGGGGGCGTCGAGAGGGGTGATGACGTCGGAGCCGACGCGTTCGGCGTGCTCGGTGTTGTCGGCGACGGTGCGTCCGGTGACCGTGATCTGGTCGCCGTGCAGCAACTCGCCCTTGAGCAGCTCGGCCAGGACGGCCGGCAGGCCGCCCGCGTAGCAGAAGTCCTCCATGAGGTACGTGCCGCTGGGCATCAGATTGACCAGGGTCGGCACCTCGCGGACCAGGTCGTCGAAGTCCGCCAGGCTCAACTCGACGCCGACGCGCCCGGCGAGGGCGGTGAGGTGGATGACGGCGTTCGTGGAGCCTCCGACGGCCGCGTTGACCCGGACGGCGTTCTCGAACGCCTCCCGGGTCAGGATCCGCGAGGGACGCAGCTCCTCCTCCACCATCCCCACGATGCGCCGCCCGGCCGCCTGCGCGGTCTCCATCCGGCGGGAGTCGACCGCGGGCCAGGCCGCGGAGCCGGGCAGCTGCATGCCGAGCGCCTCCGCCACGCAGGCCATCGTCGAGGCGGTCCCCATCGTCATGCAGTGCCCGTTCGAGCGGGCCATGCAGCCCTCCGCGAAGAAGCACTCCTCCTGGGTCATCCGGCCGGCCTTGAGGTCCTCCTCGAACTTCCACACGTGGGTGCCCGACCCCACGTCCTGACCCCGGTACTTGCCGTTGAGCATCGGCCCGCCGGTCACCATCACGGCGGGCAGGTCGACGCTGGCGGCGCCCATGAGCATGGCGGGGGTCGTCTTGTCACAGCCGGACAGCAGCACGACCCCGTCGAGCGGATTGGCCCGGATCAGCTCCTCGACCTCCATCGCCATCAGGTTGCGGTACAGCATGGCGGTGGGGCGCATCAGGGTCTCGCCGGTGGCCATGGTGGGGAACTGCAGCGGCAGCCCGCCCGCCTGCCACACGCCGCGTTTGACGGCTTCGGCGACGTGGGTCAGATGGGCGTTGCACGGGGCGAGTTCGGAGGCACTGGTCGCGATGCCGATGACGGGGCGCCCGTCGAACACCTCGTGCCCGAGCCCCTGGTTGCGCATCCAGGAGCGGTAGATCATTCCGCCGCGGCCCTGTGCGCCGAACCATGCCTGGCTGCGTCGGCTCGTCCTCTGCCCGTCGGTCATGCGGTCACTCCCGTCGGCTGTGGCGTCGTCCGTCTCACGAAGGGGCGTTCTCGGGTGAGGGTCCGCGGGGCCATACCCTGTGCCACAATCATTAAATGATTCGATGAATGGCGTCCAGGGGGCGGGCAGAGATCGTGGAACACTTCCCCACCACGCACCAGCGGGTGGTCGACGAGCTGGGTCGGCGCGTCGTGGGCGGCGTCTGGAACCCGGGGGACCCGCTGCCCGTCGAGGACGCGCTCGCGGCCGAACTCGGCGTCAGCCGCGGGGTGGTGCGAGAAGCGGTCAAGGCACTGATGGCCAAGGGGATGCTGCGGGTACGACCGCGCACCGGCACCCGGGTGCTGCCTCCGGAGCACTGGAACCATCTCGACCGGGACGTCCTGCGCTGGAAGCAGGACGGGGACGCCGCGTCCCTGCTGCGCGACACGGGCGAACTGCGCCTGATCGTCGAGCCGAAGGCGGCCCGGCTCGCCGCCCACCGGGCCGGAGCCGACGACCTGCGAGTCCTGCGCGAGTCGCTGGCCGCCATGGAGGCCGCGGCGGCGGCACCGGGCCGCAGTGGCTATGTCGAGGCCGACCTCGCCTTCCACCGGGCCCTGCTCGCCGCCAGCGGCAACCGTCTCCTCGGCTCACTCGGCCGGGCCGTCGAGATCGCCCTGGAGCACAGCTTTCTCATCATTACGCAGACCCCGGGAGCCGTGGAAGCCTCGTTGCCGGGGCACCGGGCCATCGTCCGGGCCGTCGAAGCGCGCGACCCCGAGGCCGCGGCCGAGGCCGCTCTGACCCTGATCGAGGCCGCCGAACGGGAGATCGCCCAGTCACCGGGCCTGCCGAACGCGACCCCGGGCGACGCCGGATGACCTGCCGCCGCCGAGACCCGCGAGCGCCGCGGGAGACGGCCGCCCCCGCCTGCCCCGGGCACCCCCGCTCAGGGGCGCCCGGGGCAGCACGGCTCAGGGGTACTGCACCACCTTCGACGGCACGGTGTCCGTGCCCGACGTGGGTGAACCCGTGTCGTTGATGACGCACTCGTACTGTCCCTGGCCGCCCAGCGACACCACGAGCAGCCCGTGGAAACGCACCCCGGACCGGGTCGGCGCGGCGAAGCCGTGGTGCTGCACGATGGACGGGTTCACGTTGTAGTAGCAGTAGCTGCCCATGCCCCAGCCCTCGTGCTCGGTGACGTCGTCCCCGACCTTGTAGGCGGCGTACCCCTTGACCGAGCCGTTCTGGATCGCGGCCTGGTCGGGGGCGTCGTAGGCCTTCTCGTTCTGGAAGAAGACCGTGCGGCCCCGCTCGCCGTTCCACTGCACGTCGTACTTGTTGAAGTGCTCGACGAACAGGCCGGTGATCAGTACGTCGTCGCCGTTGACGACCACGCCGTAGTCGGCGCGGTTGGTCTCCCAGCCGACGCCGTCGCCGTGGTCGGCGCGCCACACCCAGGTGTGGTCGACGATCGTGTGCCGGCTGTTGACGACCAGGCTGGTGGTCGCCTTGCCGGGGCCCGCGCCGCCGATCCGGACGAACACGTCCTGCACGGTGGTGGGGTTGGCCGCATGGTCCGCGGACGCGCCCTCGGGCCCGATCTCCAGCAGCGTGTCGGAGTTGACCGGACCGGCGTCCACGAGGAACCCGGCCAGCCGTACGCCGTCCACGTCGGCGACCCTCAGCGCGGTGACACCGTTGTCGGGGATGAGCGTGGCGTAGCCGAGGCCCAGGACGACCGTGCCCGCGCGCTTGACCTCGACGGTCCGGTCGACGTGGTAGATCCCCGGGGTCAGCAGCAGGTGCAGGCCCTGCTCCAGCGCCTGGTTGAGGGTGGCCGCCGAGTCGCCGGGCCTGGCGACGTAGAAGCCGGACAGGGGCAGCGAGGTGCCGCGCGGGGTGCCGTTGCCCCAGGAGACGCCGCGGGCGTCGGTGCGCTTCTCCGGCAGGAAGACGCGGTACTCGTCGCCGTCGAGGTACAGGAACGGCTTCTCCCGGGAGACGGGCGTCGTTTGCAGCGTGGTGTACGGCGGTTCCGGGAAGCTCTGCGCGGGCGCGCCCTCCACGCCGGAGAACACCATGTTCCACACGGCGTTGAGCCAGCCGCCGACCGAGCTGTCCCGGGTGTACCACTGCTGCTGCGAGTACGGGCCGACCGTGCCGTCGATCCGGCTGTCGGCGATGTAGCCGCCGCTGGCCCAGCCGTAGCCGTCGGGGGCGAGGTTGAGGCCGCCGCGCACATGCATGCGCCGGAAGGGCGCCGCCTGCGAGACCGCCCAGCGGTTGGTGCCGCTGACCGGGACCAGGGCGAGGTTCTCCGCCGAACGCCAGAAGTTCTGCGTGGCGTTGCCGTCGAACCAGCCGGCGTCGACCGTGACGTCGCCGTTGATGGTGGTGTCGTCGGGGGAGAGGCCGAGGCCCGCGATCGAGGTGTAGAAGCCGAGCTGGGCGTTGAGCCCGTGGTAGGTGCCGGGTTTGAACAGCAGCGCGTAGCGGCCGGTACCGAACTGGGCCGACTCCTGCTGCTTGAAGATCTCGTCCAGCCGGCCCTGGATGTTCGCCGTGGACGGGTCGAAGACGATGACGTTGGGCCCGAGATCACCGCCGCCGGGCAGTGCGCGGGGGCCGTCGGGGGAGTCGACGGCGGAGTTGACGGCGGAGGCGGCTCCCGCGCCGGTGAGTGAGGCCAGCACAGGTGCCGCGGCGGCCGCCGCGAGGAGGCTGCGGCGGCGCGGTCCGGAGGGTTCGGGCAGGGGGGAGTGCGTGGGGGAAGAGGGCATGTGGGGCGGCTCTCCTTGTTCGGGAAGTGAACGCAGTGGAGGTGGGGGAGCGCTCTCTGCGAGTGCACTCTTCATCCGTCGGTACGGACACGTCAAGAGTTGCGACCGCTTCTTGTGCTCTGTGTTCAACAAGTAGGAGCACGGCGGGCGTTGCCGTGACCGGCGCCCGGCCCGTCGAAACCCTTGACACCCTCCCTCGCGCCCCCAACACTCCGAGTCGGGAGAGCGCTCTCCGAGATTTTCCCCGACCTTCTCAGGAGGTCTCCATGCCACGGAGATCGAAAGTTCTGTCCGGCACCCTCGTCGCGAGCGCGTTACTGCTGACCTCGATCGGCATCGGCACGGTCGCCGCCAACGCGGACACCCCCGCGCCGGCCCCGGTCGCCGCCCCGGCGACGCCCGCCGGGCACACCATGGCGGTCTCTACGGCCGCCTCGCCCGAGGACCCGGACGGCGACGGCTACATCCCCGCGAACCCGCCGGTCACCGGCGTAACCCCGTCCACCGAGGAGCCCCCGCACCGCTACTTCCACGAGTTCCAGGCCAACTGCTCGGTCACCCACACCGCACCCGACGACCCGATCGTCTTCCCGCAGCAGCCCGGCAAGTCGCACGACCACACGTTCATGGGCAATACGACGACCGACGCCAACAGCACCACGGCCTCGCTCGACGCCGGGTCCACCACCTGCCTGGCGCCCGGCGACCGCTCGGCCTACTGGATGCCGACCATGTACGACGGCGACCGCCCCGTGCTCCCGGTCGGCCCGCAGACCATCTACTACAAGGCCGGCGTCACCGACTACACCAGCGTGCGGCCCTTCCCGAAGGGACTGCGCTACGTCGTCGCGAGCCCCATGCAGAGCGCCCAGGAGTTCCGCGACCACCCCGGCTTCGTCGAGGGCTGGGAGTGCGGCGACAGCTTCTTCAACGTCGACTTCCCGACCGACTGCCCGGAGCGGCCGGACGTCCAGGTCAACATCCGTTTCCAGGCGCCCAGTTGCTGGGACGGAAAGAACCTGGACACGCCCGACCACAAGAGCCACATGGCGTATCCGGTCGTCAACCCCGGGACCAACAACAACATCTGCCCGGCCGACCACCCCGTCGCCCTGCCGATGATCGAGTTCAAGATGGCCTTCCCGGTCAACGGCGACCTCTCCCAGGTCCGACTGGCCAGTGGCGCGAGCTACTCGTTCCACTACGACTTCTTCAACGCCTGGGACGAGGCGACCCTCGACGCCATGGTCGACCATTGCATCGTCGGCGGGCTCCAGTGCAACGCGCGCGGTTACGACCAGACCCACCCGGAGGCAGGCGCCGCGCTGAACGAGGACTACGAACTGCCCTGACCCGGCGCGCCCCCTCGACCGGCCCGGCCGTCCACGTCCGTCCCGCTACGGCCGGGCCGCCCCCCCCGTATCCCGCAGACCGGAGAGAGACCCCCATGAGCCGACCCCCCACCCCCACCCGCAGACTCCCCTCAGCCCGCAGACTCACCGCCCCCCTCACCGCCGGCCTGCTCACCGTCGGCGCACTCACCGCCCTGCCCGCGACGCAGGCGCACGCCGCCGGGAGCGTCGTGAAGGTCACCGGAAGCCAGGGCGACTGGCAACTGACCGTGGACGGCAGCCCGTACACCGTCAAGGGGCTGACCTGGGGCCCGTCCCCCGCCGACGCCGACCGGTACATGCCCGACCTGGCCTCCATGGGCGTCAACACCATCCGCACCTGGGGCACCGACGCGAGCAGCCGCCCCCTGCTCGACTCGGCCGCCGCCCACGGCGTCAAGGTCATCGCGGGCTTCTGGCTCCAGCCCGGCGGCGGTCCGGGCAGCGGCGGGTGCGTCGACTACCTCACCGACACCGCGTACAAGGACCGGATGCTCGCCGAGTTCCCGCGCTGGGTGCAGGAGTACAAGGACCACCCCGGCGTCCTGATGTGGAACGTCGGCAACGAGTCGGTGCTCGGCCTGCAGAACTGCTACGGCGGCGACGAGCTGGAGCGCCAGCGCGACGCCTACACCACCTTCGTCAACGACGTCGCCGAGAAGATCCACGCCGTCGACCCGAACCACCCGGTGACCTCCACCGACGCCTGGGTCGGCGCCTGGCCCTACTACAAGAAGAACGCCCCCGACCTGGACCTCTACGCCGTCAACTCCTACGACGCCGTGTGCGACGTGCGCTCCGCGTGGGAACAGGGCGGCTACACCAAGCCGTACATCGTCACCGAGTCCGGACCGGCCGGCGAGTGGGAGGTGCCGGACGACGCCAACGGCGTGCCGCAGGAACCCACCGACCGGGCCAAGGCACAGGGTTACACCGACGCCTGGAACTGCGTCACCGGTCACCGGGGCGTCGCCCTGGGCACGACCCTGTTCCACTACGGCACCGAGTACGACTTCGGCGGCATCTGGTTCAACCTGCTCCCGGCCGGGCAGAAACGGCTGTCGTACTACGCCGTGAAGCGGGTCTACGGCGGCGACACCTCGCGCGACAACACCCCGCCCGTCGTCTCCGGCTTCGGCGTCGAGGGCGACGCGGGCCGGGTGCAGGCCGGCAAGGAGCTGGTCCTGACCGTGCGCGCCTCCGACCCCGACGGCGACCCGATCGCGTACGAGGTGCTGGCCAACAGCAACTACATCGACCAGAGCAAGCAGCTGACCCCGATGCCCTTCACCGACCTCGGCGGCGGACGCCTCAAGGTGACCGCCCCCGACCGGCCCGGCGTCTGGAAGCTGTACGTCAAGGCCACCGACGGCAGGGGCAACGTCGGCGTCGAGACCCTCTCGGCGCGGGTCGTGCCGCCCGCCGTGGACGGCACCAACGTCGCCCTCGGCAGGCCGGCCACCGCCTCCTCCTTCCAGCCGAGCTACGGCGACTGCCCCTGCACCGCCGCCAACGCCGTGGACGGCGACCCGGACACACGGTGGGCCAGCGACTGGAGCGACCCGCAGTGGCTCCAGGTGGACCTGGGCACGCGCACCACCTTCCGGCACGTCCAGCTGTACTGGGAGACCTCGTACGCCAAGGCCTACACCGTCCAGACCTCCGACGACGGTCAGAACTGGCGGACCGTGTCCACGGTGACCGACGGCAACGGCGGCATCGACACCCTCGACGTGACCGGCACCGGCCGCTACGTACGCGTCAACGGCACCGCACGCGGTACGGGTTACGGCTACTCGCTGTACGAGTTCGGCGTCTACAGCTGACGCCGCGGGACGAGACGGAGGGGGACAAACCCAGGTGGGCACGAGTGACGAAGAGATCGACCGGCTGCTCGGCAAACTGACACCGCGCGCCCGCGCGCTGCTGCTGACCGGCGCCACGACCTGGCGCACGAAGGCGGAACCAGCCGTGAGTCTGCGGGAGTTGGTGATGTCGGACGGTCCGGCGGGCGTACGGGGCGAGGCCTGGGACGAGCGGATCACGTCCGTCCTGCTGCCCTCGGCCTCGGCGCTCGCCGCCACCTGGGACGAGGCCCTCGTCGAACGCCTCGGCGGTCTGCTCGCCGCCGAGGCCCGGCGCAAGGGCGTGGACGTCCTCCTCGCCCCGACCCTGAACCTGCACCGCAGCCCACTGGGCGGCCGGCACTTCGAGTGCCTCTCCGAGGACCCCGAACTGACCGGCCGCATCGGCGCCGCGCTGATCCGCGGTGTCCAAGCCCACGGCGTGGCGGCCACCGCCAAGCACTACGTGGCCAACGACTCCGAGACCGACCGCCTCACCGTCGACGTGCGGGTGGGCGAGCGGGCGCTGCGGGAGGTCTACCTCGCGCCCTTCGAAGCGGCGGTGGCGGCCGGGGTGCGCCTCGTCATGGCGGGGTACAACGCGGTCAACGGCACCACCATGACCGCGAGCGCCCTGCTCACCGACCCGCTGAAGAGCGAGTGGGGCTTCGACGGCGTCGTCGTCTCCGACTGGGGAGCCGTGCGCGGCACCGTGGACACGGCCCGCGCCGGTCTCGACCTCGCCATGCCGGGGCCCGAGGGCCCGTGGGGCGAGGCGCTGGCACGGGCGGTGGCCGACGGCGACGTGCCCGGGGCGACCGTCGACGACAAGGCACGCCGCCTGCTGCGCCTCGCGGCCCGGCTGGACGCGCTGGACGGGCCCGACTCGCACCGGCCGCCGCCGACGGGGGAGTCGCGTGGCGGGGAGCGTCCGGCGGCGGTGCGTGCGTCGTCAGCCGCGCGCCGTGACACGTGCCTGCCGGTGTCGGTGGACGACCCGCATGGTGCGGAGCACCTGTCGGAGCGCGTGCCCTCGTCCAGCCGTGGCTCCTCCCGGCGGGTGCCGACGGAGGAGTCGAGTGGTGGGCAGCGCTCGGCGGTCCCGGCGTCGTCAGCCGCCCGTGGTACGCCCCGACGGCCGGTGCCGACGGACAACGCGCGCGGCACGGAGCGCCCTTCGACCTCCGCGCCGTCGCCCACCCGTGACGACCGGACCAGCGCCCGCGTCCGGACCCTGGCCCGCCGGGCCGTCGCCGCCGGGGCCGTTCTGCTGGCCAACAGGGACGTGCTCCCCCTGGACCCCGAGCGCCTCGCCACGGTCGCCGTGATCGGCGCGCACGCCGCGCGGACCCGTACCCAGGGCGGTGGCAGCGCGGGTGTCTTCCCGGGGGAAGAGGTGTCCGTACTCGACGGCATCCGGGCCGAACTCCGCGACCGGGCAGCCCGCGTCGTCCACGTTCCCGGGCCCCGCCCGGACGGCCCCGCGCCGCCACTGGCCCCGGACGACTGCACCGACCCGCGCTCCGGCCTGCCCGGCGTCCTGCTGCGGATGCTCGACGCGGAGGGCCGCGAGCTGTACGCCGAGCGGCGGCTGGGCGGGCGGCTGCTCGAACCACGCCTGGTGCCGGGCGCGCACACCGTCGAGATCGGTGCCCGGCTGCGTCCCCGCACCGCCGGCCGCTGGACCCTGGGCGTGGCCGGATTCGGCCGGATGACCCTGACCCTGGACGGGCGCACCCTCCTGGCGGGCGACTTCCCGCCCCGCACCGACGACCCGGCGGTGGTGCACGTCAACCCGCCCGCCCAATACGCCACCGCGGACCTCGCGGTGGGCCGGGACGCCCTGCTGGTGGCTCGCCGCGAAATGGCGCCCGGCACCGGCCGGGCGACGGTCCTCGTCGCGGCCCCGCCGGCTCCGGACGTCGCCGCCGCGCTCTCCGAGGCCGCCCGCGCGGCTGCCGGGGCGGACGCGGCGATCGTGGTCGTCGGCACCACGGAGCACGGGGAGTCGGAGGGCCACGACCGCACGGACCTGACGCTCGGCGCCACCCAGGACGCGCTGGTCCGCGCCGTCACGGCCGTCAACCCGCGCACCGTCGCCGTCGTCAACAGCGGCGGGCCGGTCGAACTGCCCTGGCGGGAGCGGGCGGGCGCGGTCCTGCTGGCCTGGTTCCCCGGCCAGGAGGGCGGCGCCGGACTCGCCGACGTGATCTTCGGGCGCGCCGAGCCCGGCGGACGGCTGCCCACCACCTGGCCGGCCGCCCTCGCCGACGCCCCGGTCACCCGCACCCGCCCGGACGGCGCGGGCCGCCTCGCCTACGACGAGGGCCTGCACGTCGGCCACCGGGGCTGGCTGCGCCACCACCGCACGCCCGCCTACTGGTTCGGCCACGGGCTCGGCTACACCACCTGGTCCTACGACGAGCTGACCGTCCCCACGGCGGCCCGGGCGGGCGACGACCTCACCGTGCGCGTACGGGTGCGCAACACCGGTGTGCGGGAGGGCCGGGAGGTCGTACAGGTGTACCTCGCGCGGCCCGCGTCGGCGCTCGACCGTCCCGTACGGTGGCTCGCCGGGTACGCGGCGGTGCGGGCGCGCCCGGGGGAGACGGCGACGGCGACGGTGCGGGTCCCGGCGCGGGCGCTGCGCCACTGGTCGGTGGCGGAGCACGCCTGGCGCACGGAGACGGGGACCTGGCGGGTGCTGGCCGGAAGATCGGCGGGGGACGTGCCGCTGGCCGCGAACCTGGAGGTCGTACCCGCGCCCGGCGAGTGAGTCGGGGGAGCGCACGTGGGGAGAGCGCTCTACCACGCGCCGGACCCCGCCGGTTAGGGTGCGGGCATGAGCAGACAGGCCCCGACCCTCGAGGACGTGGCCCGGGAGGCCGGCGTCTCCCGGGCCACCGTCTCCCGGGTGGTCAACGGCGTCCGCAACGTCGACCCGGCCATCCAGGACCTGGTCCGCCGGGCCATCGAACGCACCGGGTACGCACCCAACCAGGCCGCCAGGCAACTGGTCACCCGGCGCACCACGACCGTCGCCCTGGTCGTCTCGGGCGCGGGCGACGCCTCGGACACGGAGCAGAACGCGTTCGCCGCACGGGTGTTCGCCGACCCGTTCTTCGGCCGCGTCGTCGGCGGCGTGGTCGGTCACCTCCGGCCGCGCGGGATGCACCCGGTGCTGATGTTCGCCGAGACGCCCGAAGCCCGGCAGGAGGTCGTGGCCTATCTCAGGCAGGGCGGCGCGGACGGTGCCCTGGTGGTGTCCACCCACCCCGACGACCCGCTGCCCGCGCTGCTCGCCGGTGCCGGACTGCCGGCGGTGCTGTTCGCCCGTCCGGGCCGCCCGGTGCCGCTCAGCTACGTCGACCTCGCCCACCGCGACGGCGGCCGGCTCGCCGCCGAGCACCTGCTGGAACGGGGTTGCCGCCGGATAGCCACCGTCACGGGGCCGCTGGCGGTCGCGGCCAGCCAGGAGCGCCTGGCCGGGTTCCGGGACACCCTGGCCCGGCACGGGCACCCCTACGTACCGGTGGCCGAGGGCGGCTTCACGGTGGACAGCGGCATGGCCGCGACGGCCGCGCTGCTCGCCGAACACCCCGACACCGACGGTGTGTTCACCGCCAACGACCTGATGGCCCAGGGCGCCGTCCAGGTGCTGCGCGACCACGGACGCCGGGTGCCGCAGGACGTCGCGGTCGTCGGCTTCGACGACTCCAGCGTGGCCGTCACCTGCCGGCCCCGGCTGACCACGGTCCGCCAGCCGGTCGAGGAGATGGCGGCCACGATGGCCCGCCTCCTCGACGACCACATCAGGGGCGCGCGCACCGAACCGACGTCGGTGATCTTCGACCCGGAGCTGGTGGTCCGGGACTCGGCGTAGCGGTCCGGGGCCCGCCTCAGGGCCGGGGTCGGGGGACCGCGGCCTCGATGTGGGCCAGGTGGGCCGCGAGGATCTCCTCGAAGGCGGCGCGGCGGTCCGCACCCAGGGGGCGGATCTCACGGGCGAAGTGGGCCAGGGTGGGGAAGCGGTCCGGATCGGCGCCCAGCACCGCGACGCGGAACTGCTCCATGCCCTGCTCGTGTTCCTCGGCGCCGACGGCACCGAACCCGCCCTCGGCGGTGATCAGCGAGGCGATCAGGACGACGAGCCGGTGGTAGCACGCCGGGATCTCCTCGTCGGGCAGGCCCGAGGCGCGCAGGGCCCGCAGCACCTCCTCCATCACCAGCCGGGAACCGGCACCGCCCGAGCCGTGACGCCCCCAGACGGCGGCGAGCTGGGGCTGCTGCCCGAAGGCCGCGCGCAGCCGCAGGGACAGGGAGGTGAGGCGCTGCTTCCAGTCGCCCTCGGGCCGGTAGCCGTCCATGGCGGACAGCAGGATCCGGTCGGCGACCGCGCGCAGCAGCTCGGTCTTGTTGCGGAAGTGCCGGTAGAGGCTGGAGGAGTCGGTCCCCAGTGCCGCCGCGAGCCTGCGCACGCTGAACGTCTCGGCATCGCCCGTCAGCAGCAGTTCCGCCGCCGCGTCCAGGATCTGCTCGGTCGACCAACGCCTTCGGCCCGCCATCTCGTCGTTCTCCCTCTCGCTCCCGGCCGCCCCGTCCCGCTCCGCCGACCTGTTCCACTCGGGGCTTGCTCGGCCCGGCCCCATCCTCGCACCTGTCGCCGCACGCGCCGCGCACACGCCGTCATGCTCCCGCCCGACGCCCGACGCCCGACGCCCGATGCCCGATGCCCGATGCCCGATGCCCGATGCCCGATGCCCGATGCCCGACGCGCGACGCGCGACGCGCGACGCCCGATGTCTGAACCCGTCTGACGCCTGACGCCCCACGCCCCTTCCACCTCCCCCCGGGTCACCCCCCACCCCGTTGCCCCGCCAGCCGCCCCCCGAGCGCCGCCCGCCAGGCCGGCACCGGCGCGGGCGAGTCGACCGGAACCCGCCGGCCGCCGCGGGCGAAGAACGCGGCCAGGGGCAGGATCGCGGCGCCCACCGTCACCGCGTCGGGACCGAGCCGGCCCATGGCGATGCCCACCCGTCCGGCGGGGTGGCGCAGGGCGTGGGCCAGGGTGTGGTCCCGCACGGACTCCAGGAAGGCCGGGCCGAGCTGGAGCCCGGCCCAGCCGCCCACCAGGATCCGCTCGGGCTGGAAGAGGTTGACGAGGTCGGCCAGCCCCGCGCCCAGGTACTCGGCGGTCTCCGCGAGGACCCGCGCCGCCACCGGATCGGCCTCGCCCCCGTCGCCGGGCCGGGCGGCGGACAGCAGGGCGGTGAGCGCCGCCTCCTCGTCGGCGCCGGGCGGCGGCTCACCGCCCGCCTCCCGCCACCGCGCCAGCAGCGCCTCCGCACCGGCGTACGCCTCCAGGCATCCCCGTGCCCCGCACCGGCACCGGCGCCCCCGCACCCGCACGGTCAGGTGGCCCCACTCCACCGCGCGCCCCTGCTCCACCTCGTCGGTGACGACGCACGCGCCGACGCCGGAGCCGAAGAGCACGACCACCGCGTTGCGGGCGCCGCGTCCGCCGCCGAACCACATCTCGGCCTGCCCCAGCGTTCTGGCACCGTTCTCGATGAACAGCGGCATGTGCGCGGGCAGTCGGCCCGAGCCGCGCAGCAGGGCCTCCAGCGGTACCGCGTCCCAGCCGACGGTCTGCCCGTGCACCACGGTGCCCGCGGCGGTGCGCTCGACGATGCCGGGCACACCGATGCCGACGCCCAGCAGCTCACCGGGGTCCCGTGCGCCGCCGTCGGCGCCGAGCACCTCCGCGACGCCGTCGAGGATGTGCCCGGCGACCGACTCGACGTCGTACGAACGCGACCCGTGCCCGGGCAGCACGCGCTCCGTCCGGGCCAGTTCGGACATCGACAGGTCGAACAGCTCGACCCGTACACGGGTCTCGCCGACGTCGACGCCGACGAGGCGCCCCCGGCCGGCCGCGACGCGGACGAGGGTGCGCGGACGCCCGCCGTCCGTGCCGAGGCTGCCCGCCTCCTCCACGAGCCCGTCGGCCATCAGCTCGGCGACCACGTTGCTGACGGATCCCGAACTCAGGCCCGCCGCCGAGCCCAGTGCGAGCCGGCTCATCGGCCCGTCGAAATACAACCGTTGCAGAACGGCGCTGCGGCTCTCCCGTCGCAGGTCACGGACCGTGCGCTTGCCCTGCGTGGCCATCGGGCCCCTCCCTTTCCCGCCCCCGCGCGCCCCTCGAACGTGCGCGAGACCTTGACGATTCGTTCTCTCGGAGATTAACTCACGCCCTAAATTAAGCCATGAGGGGCTTCGGGAAGGAAACAACCGAGGCCGCCGTCGGGAAACGTCCCGACCGACTCCCGGAAGGAACCCAGGAGCCATGCGCAGCATCCGAGCCGCGGCCGTAGGCGCCGTCACCCTGTCTCTCGCACTCGCCGCCACGGCCTGCGGAGGAGGCTCCTCCTCGGGCGGCGGATCCAACGACTCGCCGAAGGAACTCACCTACTGGGCCTCCAACCAGGGCGCCAGCGTCGAGGTGGACAAGAAGGTCCTCCAGCCCGAACTCGACAAGTTCGAGAAGGAGACCGGCATCAAGGTGAAGCTGGAGGTCGTGCCCTGGTCCGACCTGCTGAACCGCATCCTGACCGCCACCACCTCCGGACAGGGCCCCGACGTCCTGAACATCGGCAACACCTGGAGCGCCTCGCTCCAGGCAACCGGCGCCCTGCTGCCCTGGGACGCGAAGAACTTCGAGAAGATCGGCGGCAAGGACCGCTTCGTCGACTCCGCGCTCGGCTCCACGGGTGTCCAGGGCCAGGACCCGGCCGCCGTCCCGCTGTACTCGATGGCCTACGCGCTCTACTACAACAAGCAGATGTTCGCCGACGCCGGCATCACCAAGCCCCCGGCCACCTGGGACGAGCTGGTGGAGGTGGGCAAGAAGATCTCCAAGGACGGCAAGTGGGGCCTGGGAGCCGAGGGGTCCAACCTGTCCAACAACATCCACCAGGTCTTCGTCCTCGCCAAGCAGCACGGCGCCGACTTCTTCACCGCCGACGGCAAGCCCGACTTCACCTCCGACGGCGCCGTCGCCGCCGTCAAGCAGTACGTCGACCTGATGGCGAAGGACAAGGTCGTCGCGCCCGGCAACGCCGAGTACGCGCAGAACCAGTCCCTCAGCGACTTCGCCAAGGGCAAGACCGCGATGGTGCTCTGGCAGACCGCCTCCGCCACCTTCAAGACCATGGGCATGAAGGACGACGAGTGGGGCGTCGCCCCCGCCCCCGTCCCGTCCGGCACCCCCGGCCCGGGCAAGGCCACCAACTCCATGGTCGCCGGCATCAACATGGCCGTCTTCAAGAACAGCGACAACCTCGACGGCGCCACGAAGTTCGTGAAGTTCATGACCAGCGACGCCGAGCAGAAGCTCCTCAACAAGGCCTACGGCTCCATCCCGCCGGTCAAGGCCGCGCAGTCCGACCCGGCGTTCAACACCCAGGCCACCGCCGTCCTGCGCGAGACCCTCGCCACCAGCGCCGCGGCCCTGCCCCAGGTGCCCGACGAGTCGCAGTTCGAGACCGCGGTCGGCACCGCCGTCAAGGAACTGTTCGCGGACGCTGCGAACGGACGCGAGGTGACCACCGAGTCCGTCAGGGAGAAGCTCGCCAAGGCACAGCAGCAGATGCCGAACAAGTGAGCATCCCGACCCGGAACCCAGCCCCACCGACACGGACACGGACCTCGCCATGACCACCACGACCGCCTCGGCGCAGCCCGGCGAGCGGACGGTCGGCAAGAGCTCCCCCGGGACGGCGCGCGGACCACGCCGCCGTCCCGGGCGGATCCGCCGCATCGGCCTGCCCTACCTGCTGCTCCTGCCGGCCCTGCTCCTCGAACTCCTCGTCCATCTGGTGCCGATGGTCTTCGGCATCGTGATGAGCTTCAAGGAACTCACCCAGTTCTACATCCGCGACTGGACCACCGCCCCGTGGACCGGCCTCGACAACTTCACCATGTCGGTGGACTTCGACGCCCCCGTCGGCGAGGCGCTGCTCCACTCCTTCCTCGTCACCTGCGCCTTCACGATCCTCTCCGTCGGCCTGTGCTGGCTGATCGGCACCGCCGCCGCGATCTGCATGCAGGACGCCTTCCGCGGCCGCGGCCTGCTCCGCGCGATCTTCCTGGTGCCGTACGCCCTGCCGGTCTACGCGGCCGTCATCACCTGGGCGTTCATGTTCCAGCACGACAACGGCCTGGTGAACCACGTCCTGCACGACCAGCTCGGCCTCACCGACAAGCCCTCCTTCTGGCTGATCGGCGACAACAGCTTCGTCGCGCTGCTCGTCGTCTCGGTGTGGAAGGGCTGGCCGTTCGCCTTCCTCATCGTCATGGCGGGCCTGCAGAACATCCCCAGGGAGCTGTACGAGGCCGCCGCCCTCGACGGTGCCGGCGTCTGGCAGCAGATCCGCCGCATCACCCTGCCGTCGCTGCGTCCCGTCAACCAGGTCCTCGTCCTGGTGCTGTTCCTGTGGACGTTCAACGACTTCAACACGCCGTTCGTCCTGTTCGGCAAGGCGGCGCCGGAGGCCGCCGACCTCATCTCCATCCACATCTACCAATCGTCGTTCGTCACCTGGAACTTCGGCACCGGCTCCGCGATGTCGGTCCTGCTGCTGCTCTTCCTGCTGCTGGTGACGGGCGTGTACCTGTTCCTGACCTCCAGGACCGCGCGGACCCCCCGCAACTCCCGGGAGAGGAAGACGGCCGATGTCTAGGTCCCCGATGGCTGCGCCGCGCTCCTTCACCTGGACCCGCCGCGTCTTCCTCACCCTGCTCACCGGCTTCGTCCTGCTGCCGGTGTACGTCATGGTCTCCAGCTCGCTCAAGCCGCTCGAGGACGTCGCCGGCCAGTTCCACTGGCTGCCGGGCAACCTGACCGTCCGTCCGTACATCGACATCTGGTCGACGGTCCCGCTGGCGAAGTACTTCATGAACTCGCTGATCGTGGCCGGCGCGGCGACCGTCTGCTCCGTGGTCATCGCCGTGTTCGCCGCCTACGCCGTCAGCCGCTACGAGTTCCGCGGCAAGCGCGTCTTCTCGGTGACCGTCCTGTCCACGCAGATGTTCCCGGGCATCCTCTTCCTGCTGCCCCTGTTCCTCATCTACGTGAACATCGGCAACGCCACCGGCATCGCCCTGTTCGGCTCCCGCGGCGGTCTCATCCTCACCTACCTGACCTTCTCCCTGCCCTTCTCGATCTGGATGCTGATCGGGTACTTCGACTCGGTCCCCCGCGACCTGGACGAGGCGGCCCTCGTGGACGGCTGCGGGCCGCTGCGCGCCCTGTTCAAGGTCGTGGTGCCCGCCGCGATCCCGGGCATCGTCGCGGTCGCCGTCTACGCCTTCATGACCGCCTGGGGCGAGGTCCTGTTCGCCTCCGTCATGACCAACGACGCCACCCGCACCCTCGCCGTCGGGCTCCAGGGCTACTCCACGCAGAACGACGTGTACTGGAACCAGATCATGGCCGCCTCACTGGTGGTGAGCGTGCCCGTGGTCGCGGGCTTCCTGCTCCTCCAGCGCTACCTGGTGGCGGGCCTGACGGCCGGAGCCGTCAAGTGACCGGCACGCCCCAGCGCTCCCACTCCCGACCCGAAAGGACCTTCGTGACCATCGACTT
Source organism: Streptomyces sp. KPB2 (assembly GCF_003950055.1). Classification (NCBI taxonomy): domain Bacteria; kingdom Bacillati; phylum Actinomycetota; class Actinomycetes; order Kitasatosporales; family Streptomycetaceae; genus Streptomyces; species Streptomyces sp. KPB2. The sequence goes on along the minus strand of NZ_CP034353.1, from coordinate 1,206,593 downwards.
CGCCGCACTCCCGGACGACTTCCTGTGGGGCACGGCCACATCGGCGTACCAGATCGAGGGAGCCGTGGCGGAGGACGGACGTGCGCCGTCGATCTGGGACACCTTCTCGCACACCCCCGGGAAGATCGACAACAACGACCACGGCGACGTCGCCTGCGACCACTACCACCGCACGCACGAGGACATCGAGCTGATGCGGCGCCTCGGCACCAACGCCTACCGCCTCTCCGTCGCCTGGCCGCGCGTCGTGCCCGGCGGCGACGGCCCGGTCAACGCCAAGGGCCTGGCCTTCTACGACCGGCTCGTCGACGACCTGCTGGCCGCCGGCATCACCCCGTCCGTCACCCTCTACCACTGGGACCTGCCCCAGGCGCTCCAGGACCGCGGCGGCTGGCCGGAGCGCGCCACCGCCGAGCACTTCGCGTCGTACGCCTCCGTGGTCGCCGAACGCCTCGGTGACCGCGTGGGCCACTGGGCCACCCTCAACGAGCCGCTGTGCTCGGCCTGGATCGGTCACCTGGAGGGCAAGATGGCCCCCGGGTGGACCGACCTGACCGCGGCGGTCCGCGCCTCCTACCACCTGCTCCTCGGCCACGGACTGGCGATGCGGGCCATCCGCGCGGCGGCCCCGGACGCCCAGGTGGGCATCGTCAACAACCTCTCCACCATCCACGCGGCCACCGACCGCGACGAGGACCTCGCCGCCGCCCGCCGCATGGACGGCCACACCAACCGCTGGTGGCTGGACCCCGTCCACGGCCGCGGCTTCCCCGAGGACATGCGCGAGCTCTACGGCGTCGAACTCCCCGAACTCCCCGGCGACACGCAGCTCATCGGTGCCCCACTCGACTGGCTGGGCCTGAACTACTACTTCCCCCAGACCGTCGCCGACGACCCCACCGGGCCCGCCCCGCACGTGCGCACCGTCCGCCGCGTCGGCGTCCCGCGCACCGGCATGGACTGGGAGATCGACGCCGGGGGCATCGAGGACCTGCTGCTGCGCCTGACCGAGGAGTACGGGGCACGCAAGCTGTACGTCACCGAGAACGGCTCCGCCTTCCCGGACGTGATCCGCCCCGACGGCACGATCGACGACCCCGAGCGCCAGGAGTACCTGACGGCCCACCTCGCGGCCTGCGCCTCCGCCGCCCGCAGGGGAGCCCCGCTGGCCGGCTACTTCGCCTGGTCGCTGCTGGACAACTTCGAGTGGGCGTACGGCTACGACAAGCGCTTCGGCCTGGTCCACGTCGACTACGCCACCCAGGTCCGCACCATCAAGGGCAGCGGACACCACTACGCGGACCTCATCGGCCGGGCGCGGGGGAGGGAGCGCAAGGCCGCCTGAGAACCGGCCACGGACCCCGTGGTGGGTGCGGATGCGGGAGTCCGCGCCCACCACGGCGCACGGTTCACCCGCACGAACGATTCTGTCAGGTTCACGACATCCCCGAATCGTCCCAAGGAGAAGAAGCCGCATGCCGTCCCGTACCCCCCGCACTCTCCTCACCGCCCTGACCGCGCTCGCCCTGCTGGCCGCGGTCCCGTCCCTCACCGCCGCCGCCCCGGCCGCCGCCGAACCGTCGGCCGCCGCCGCAGCGGCCTGGGACACCGACCGCGCGGCCTCCGCCTACGCCGCCGACCCGGCCGCGGTCACCGCCTCGGCCGCCGAGAACGCCGGCACCGCGCCCGGCCTCGCCTTCGACGGCGACGGCGGCACCCGCTGGTCCAGCGACTTCACCGACGACGCCTGGATCCGCGTCGACCTCGGCACGACGATCCGCGTCGACCGGGTGACGCTGGACTGGGAGGCGGCCCACGGCAAGAGGTACGTCCTGGAGGCGTCCACGAACGGCACCGACTGGACGCCCTTCTACACCGAGACCGCAGGCACCGGAGGCTCGGTCACCGCGCACACCTACCCGCAGGAGGTGCGGGCCCGCTACGTCCGCATGCGCGGCATCGAACGCGCCACCCCCTACGGCTACTCCCTCTACTCCTTCAAGGTCTACGGCGGCGAACCGGTCCCCGCCTCCACCACCCGCACCAACCTCGCCCTCAACCACCCCGCGTACTCGAACGTCTACCAGCACGCGGGCACCTCACCGGCGTTCGTCACCGACGGCGGCCGCCCCGCCGACCTCAAGGGCGACGCCACCCGCTGGTCCAGCGACTGGAACGCCGACCGCTGGGTCTCCGTCGACCTCGGCGCCACGTCCACGATCGACACGGTCGACCTGTACTGGGAGGCGGCCTACGCCGTCGACTACGCGCTCCAGGTCTCCGACGACAACCGCACCTGGCGCACCGTGTACCGCCCCTCCGCCGACGAGGTCGCCGCCCGCCGGGCCGACGTCAAGTCCCCGGGAGAGGCCACCGGCCGCCACGACACCGTGCGCCTGCCCCAGCCCGTCACCGGCCGCTACGTCCGCATGCTCGGCAAGGAACGCCGCTCCTTCTACAACCCGGCCCCGGCCACCGCACAGTTCGGCTACTCACTCTACGAGTTCGAGGTCTGGGGCACCGGAGGCAGCGCGGCCGCCGCCTACCCGGTGCTGCCCGGCGAACAGTCCGGCACCTACCGGACCACGTTCTTCGACGACTTCTCCTCGGCCGCGCTGGACCGCGGCAAGTGGCGCGTCGTCCGCACCGGCACCGAGATGGGCTCGGTCAACGGCGAGGCGCAGGCCTACGTCGACTCGGCCGACAACATCCGCCTGGAGAACGGCGCCCTGGTCCTGCGCGCCGAGCACTGCAAGGGCTGCACCAAGGCGGGCGGCGGCACCTACGACTTCACCTCCGGCCGCATCGACACCAACACCAAGTTCGACTTCACCTACGGCCGGGTCAGCGCCCGCATGAAACTCCCCGTCGGCGACGGCTTCTGGCCCGCCTTCTGGCTGCTCGGCAGCAACGTCGACGACCCCTCCGTGTCCTGGCCCGCCTCCGGCGAGACCGACATCATGGAGAACATCGGCTACGGCGACTGGACCAGCAGCGCCCTGCACGGCCCCGGCTACTCGGCCGACGGCAACATCGGCGCCCGCCAGGTGTACCCGGGCGGCGGCCGGGCCGACCAGTGGCACACCTACGCGGTGGAGTGGACGCCGACCGGCATGAAGTTCTCCGTCGACGACCGCGTGGTCCAGGAGACGACCCGCAACAAACTGGAGTCGACGCGCGGCGCCTGGGTCTTCGACCACGACCAGTACGTCATCCTGAACCTCGCCCTCGGCGGCGCCTACCCGGCGGGCTGGAACCAGGTCACCAGTCCCTACTGGGGGCTGCCGCAGTCCAGCGTGGACCGGATCGCGGCCGGGGGAGTGCGGGCCGAGGTGGACTGGGTGCGGGTGGAGCAGAAGGGGTAGCCGGCCCTGCCGGGCGGGGCCGGGCCGCCGCCGTGCGTCAGGCCCCTTTTCGTGCCACTCCGCCGTAGATGCCGATCGGCGGGGCGTCGGGACGCCGTGCCTCCTCGGGGCGCCAGTCGGTGACGCGGACCAGCCCCGGCTCCACCATCGCGAAGTCCCCGAAGAAATCGAGGACCTGCGTGTGCGAACGCAGGTTGAGGGACGCGGTGGCCTTGTTGTAGACGGCCGCCGCGTCCTCGCGCCGGTCCTCGTGGACGTCACCCGTCGCGTGCGAGAGAACGAGGTAGGAACCGGCGGGCAGCGCGTCGCGCAGGGTGGCGACGATGCCCGCCGGGTCCTGCGCGTCGGCCACGAAGTGCACGACGGCGACCAGCAGCAGCGCCACCGGCTGGTCGAAGTCGATGACCGCGCGCACCTCGGGGTGGTCGAGGATCGCGCGGGGGTCGCGCAGGTCGGCCAGGACCACGGCGGTGTCCGGGTCGTCCGACAGGGCCCTCGAATGGGTGGCGACGATGGGGTCGTTGTCGACGTACGCGACCCGGGTCCCGGGCGCGACGGACCGCGCGATCTGATGCACGTTGGGTTCGGTGGGCAGGCCGGTGCCCACGTCGAGTATCTGGCGGACGCCGCCCTCGGCCACCACGTGCCGCACCGCCCGGTGCATGAAGTGCCGGTTGGCGAGCACTCCCTCACGCACCTCGGGGGCCGCCTTCATGAACTGCTCGGCGGCCCTCTGGTCGACCTCGTAGTTGTCCTTCCCGCCGAGGAAGTAGTCGTACATCCGCGCGGGATGGGGCCTGCTCGTGTCGATCCGGTCGGGGTGGGCGGCGCTCTCGCCACTGCTCAGGGAGGTCATGCGGCCTGACTCCGTCCTCAACTCGTGGGCCACCCAAGGCGCCGGAGTGACGAGCAGCTGGGTGAGCGCCGGTCGGAACATCATCTTAGGCTGGCGAGCCGACGATGCCGTTCCGCGTACGGAGGAGTGTCCTGTGACCGCCGGTACACCCAGACCCCACATCGACACCAGCAAGCCCCACCCGGCCCGTGTCTACGACTGGCTGCTGGGCGGGAAGGACAACTACCCCGTCGACCAGCGGGTCGGCGAGACGCTCCCCGCCGAGGCACGCGGCAACGCGGCCCGGAACCGGGCGTTCATGCACCGCGCGGCGGCCTGGCTGGCGAAGAACGGCGTCGACCAGTTCCTGGACATCGGCACCGGCATCCCCACCGAACCCAACCTGCACCAGATCGTGCAGGCGATCAGGCCGGACGCCCGGATCGTCTACGCGGACAACGACCCGATCGTCCTCCGGCACGCCGAGGCGCTGCTGACCAGCACCCCGGAGGGGGTCACGGACTTCCTCCACGCGGACGTACGACAGCCCGCGACGATCCTCGAACGCGCCCGCGAGGTACTGGACTTCGACCGCCCGATCGCCCTCTCCCTGATCGCGCTCCTGCACTTCCTGCCCGACGAAGAGGACCCGTACCGTGTCGTGAGCACCCTCGTGGACACCCTTCCCTCCGGCAGCTACCTGCTCCTCTCGCACGGCACCGCGGACCAGCACCCGGAGCTGCGGCAGGAGACCGAGTCCGCCTACAAGAAGGGGGCCATCCCGCTGCGGATGCGCACCCGGAGCGAGGTCGAGCCCTTCTTCTCCGGCCTCGAACTCGTCGAGCCCGGCCTGGTGTTCGCGACCGAGTGGTACCAGGAGGAACCGGCACCGGTGTGGGAACGCAGCGGCTTCTACGCGGGCGTGGCGCGCATCCCCTGACCGGGCCGAGGGCGAACCCGTCGAACCTCCCCTCCTCCGGGGCCTCCTTGACGCCGACGGGAACCGGCCGATACTTGTGCGCAGCATGGGTCGGTCGGTGTCCGTGGTCGGCGTGAGACGGGACGACAGATGAATCAGAGGAAGCGGCGGCTGTGGGCCGCCACGGGCGTCCTTCTCGGCGCCCTCACCGCACCGGCCGCGTTTCCGCCGGCCGCCATGGCGTCCCCGCACCCCGGCGGGCACCCGCCGACGGCACGGCACGCCCTCCCCCTGGGCCCCGCCGACCTCCCCGAGCGCCGCACCACGACCACCCTCCAGCCGGGCGTCACCCTCACCCGCATCGTGCGCGGGAACGCCGACGACCCGGCCCTGCACTGGACCGTCGAGGCGTCCATCCCCGGCGGCGACACGTCCCCGGACCCCGACGCGCCGCCGACGGCCCTCAAGGACCGGGCGAGCGCCGACGAACTGGCCGCCGAACTGCGGCGGGACGGGTTCGACGCGAGGGTGGAGGTGGTGACGACACCCGCGACGGCCGACTACCGGGGCGGCACCCTCGGCCGGCGGGTCCGTATCGGCACCTTCGACTCGCAGAGCGCCGCGACGGCCGAACGCACCCGCCTGAGAGCGGCCGGGTACTCGGGCTCGGCCGTCTACACCGGCTGGGACGGCGGGACGACGGACCGGGGCCCGTGGCGCGTCGACGTACTCACCATCGACCCGCGCACGTTCCGCGGCACCCTCGACGCGTCGTACGGCCCCGACCTGGAGGACCGCGAGACGACCAGCGCGCTGTCGGCGTCGGCAGCCGCGACGGCCGCGGTCAACGCCGGCTTCTTCGTCCTCGACCCCAAGGCCGGCGCACCGGGCGACCCCGCCGGAGTGGGCGTGTACGACGGCCGCCTGCTGAGCGAACCGGTGGCGGGACGCCCGGCCCTCGTCGTTCACGACGACGGCCGCCGCACCGAGATCGCCCGTCTCACCTGGCAAGGCCGGGTCGCCGCCCGGGCCGCCTCCCTCCCCTTGAACGGCGTCAACCGCGTACCCGGCCTGATCAGGAACTGCGGCGGCAGCGCGGGCGACACCCCGACGTCGCTCCCGCTGCACGACGTCACCTGCACCAACCCCGACGAGCTGGTCACCTTCACCCCGGAGTACGGCGACCGCACGCCCGGGGGCGAAGGTCTGGAGGCCGTGCTGGACGCCCACGAGCGGGTCGTGGAGCTGCGCTCACCCCGCGGCGGAACGATCCCCAGGGGCGGCAGCTCGGTCCAGGCGACGGGCGAACGCGTCGCCGACCTGACGGCCCTGGCCCACGTGGGCGACCGCCTGCGCGTGAGCACGACCCTGCTGGACGACCGAGGCCGCCGGATGTCCCCCTCGCCCCGTACCGACATCGTGAACGCGGGTCCCGAGCTGGTCCGCGACGGCCGTATCCACGTCACCCCCGCCACCGACGGCATGGTGCACCCGGGCGACCCGAGCTGGTACTACGGCTGGGTCCACAAGCGCAACCCGCGCACCCTGGCCGGGGTGGACGGCGCGGGCCGCACCGTCCTCGTCACCGCCGACGGCCGCAGCACGGACTCGCTCGGACTCAGCATCGGCGAGAGCGCGGCGGTCGCGAGGTCGCTCGGTCTGCGCGACGCCGTCAACCTGGACGGGGGAGGTTCGACGACCATGGTGGCCGAGGGCGCCGTACTCAACTCCCCCTCGGACGCGGCGGGCGAACGCCCGGTCGGCGACGCGCTGTTGATCCTGCCGCACCGGCACGACACCTGACCGGGTCCGCCACGACCGCCCTTCGGACGCACCACGCGCCACGTACAACGCTCCACGTACAAAGCACTACGCACTACGCACTACGGACTACGCACGATGCACTACGCACGATGCACAGCAACCCACCCAGGGAGCCGCCGTGTTCGCGAACGTGCCCGCCGTCCTCACCCCGCTGCGAGCCAGACTCCTCCTGGTCCTCGCCGTCCTGCTGGCCGTCCTGACGCCGACCGCCCCAGGGGCCCTGGCCGCCGGTAAGCCGGAGACCGGGGCCGACCGCCCCGGCGCCGAGGTCGTCGCCGTCACCCGGGTCGCCGACCGGCAGGTCGACCTGTCGGTGCGGTCGACGGCCCTGGGCGGCCGCACGGTCGAAGTCCGGCTCCTCACCCCCGACGGCTGGAACCCGTACGACCGACGCCATCGGCAGCACTGGCCCACCCTCTGGCTCCTGCACGGCTGCTGCGGCGACTACACGTCGTGGACGAGCATGACGGACGTGGCGGAGACCGACAGCCTGCGCGACGTCCTGGTCGTGATGCCCGAGGCGGGCTGGAACGGCTGGTACAGCGACTGGTGGAATTACGGCCGGGGCGGCGACCCGGCATGGGAGACGTTCCACACGAAGGAACTGCGCCACCTCCTGGAGCGCGACTGGGGTGCGAGCAGCAACCGCGTGGTCGCCGGCCTGTCCATGGGCGGCCAGGGCGCCCTGCTGTACGCGGCCCGGCATCCCGGAATGTTCAAGGCAACGGCGGCGTACTCCGGTTCGGCCCACCCCCTCCTCAACGACGAGTCGGTCGACCGCATCATGGGCTTCTTCGCCGGCCAGGACACCGACCCGCTCCGCGTCTGGGGCGACCCGGTCGCCCAACGCGGCATCTGGCAGGCCCACGACCCCTTCCACCTCGCCAAGCGCCTGCGGTCGATCCCCGTCTACCTGTCCTGCGGCGACGGCACCACCGGCCCCCTGGACCCACCGGGTGCCACGAGCGCCCTGGAGGCCGACTTCAACCGCCAGAACCACGCGCTCGCGGCCGAGCTGAAGCGCGTGGGCGCGAGGCACGTGACGACCCACTTCTACGGCCCGGGGACCCACGGCTGGGCCTACTGGGAGCGCGAGCTGCACGCGTCCCTGCCGATGCTGCTGGGGGCATTGGGCACCGACGGCGGCTGATTCCGTACTCGCCCGAGCCGGGCCCCGCCCCCTGGCGGCGGACTGCCGTTCCTCAGAACGACCACCGCGTATGGCTGTAGACCCCTTCGTCCCGGCCGAACCCATACGCGGTGACAGGAGAGACGGCGAACAGCACCGCGTCCCCGCTCCGCATGGCGTCGCCGATCCCGTGGAAGGTGCCCTCCGCTGACGTGATGTGCGCCCCGTACTTGGCCTCGTACGCCGCGATCACCTGCTCCAGCACCGCCGGATCACCGACCGGCGCCGCTTCCCCCTCGACCACCAGGTCGAACCCGTCGGTGAGCGAGTTCGTACCCGTGAGCAGAGCGCAGTGCGCGTCACGGGCCAGGTTCCGGGCCTTCTGCTCACCCGGTCCGGTGGAGAAATACAGCACATCGTCGTGCCAGGCGGCGATCACCGGCGTGACGTGCGGCCCGCCGCCGGGTCGCACCGTGACCACCCAGAAGATCTCGGCGGCCGCCACGCGCCGTCGGGCCTCGGCCCACTCGGTGGCCGTGACCTCCGCGGTGCCCGGACGGGGATTGAGTGCGGAGCTGTAACGGGCGTCGAGCTCGGTCGTGGGTCGCCGTACGGCCGGTTGTTCCATGGACATGGCAGATCTCCTCGCTCTCGTCCCCGTAACGACTGCCGGCCGGCCCGGACATCATCGGTACGCCCGGCGGGGGACACCGATCCGATCAGCGCCGCGAGGAACGCGTGCCCGGCTGCGGCTGCCTCTGCTCGCACCCCTCGCGACGTATCCGCTCCGTGCCCCACGCGCCGAGCGGTCCGAGGGCCTGATTGAGTGTGCGTCCGTGCTCGGTCAGGGAGTACTCCACGCGCGGCGGCACCTCGGCGTACACCTCCCGGTGGACGAGCCCGTCCGCCTCCATCTCCCGCAGGTGCTGGGTGAGCATCTTCTCGCTCACGCCCGGCAGCCCCCGGCGGAGCTCGGCGAAACGGCGTACTCCGTGTGCGTCGAGCTCCCAGAGGATCAGGCCCTTCCACTTGCCGCTGACCACGTCGAGCGCGGCGTCGATGCCGCAGACGTACGGCCCGGACCTCGACCCCTTGGCCATCATTCAGCCCCTTACCAAATGGTTGGTATCGCAGAAAAAAGTGGGTACTTCCGAGGCTACCCGTGCCCGTCGAGGATGAAGGGGTGAACGCACACAAGGACCGCTCCACCAGCCCCGCCACTCCCGTTTCCGTGATCGGACTCGGCCCGATGGGCCGGGCCATCGCCCACACCCTCCTGACCGCGGGCCACCCGGTCACCGTCTGGAACCGCACGGCTAGTCGAGCCGCCGGCGTCGTCGGCGCCGGCGCGACGCACGCTCCGACACCCCGCGAGGCGGTCGAGGCGAGCGAACTGGTACTGCTCAGCCTCACCGACTACCAGGCGATGTACGACATCCTCGACGACGTCACCGAAGCGCTGGCCGGGCGCACCCTGGTCAACCTCAGCTCCGACACCCCCGACCGCACACGCGAGGCAGCGGCGTGGGCCGCCCGTCACGGCGCCGCCTTCCTCACCGGAGGCGTCATGGCCCCCGCACCCATGGTCGGCACGAACGCGGCCCACATCTACTACAGCGGCCCCGGGGAACTGCTGGAGAAGCACCGGGACGTGCTGACCCTGCTGGGCACCCCGAAACACCTGGGCGAGGAACCGGGCCTCGCCCAGCTGATGTACCAGGCCCAACTCGCCGTCTTCCTCACCACCCTGTCCGGCCTGATGCACGCCACCGCGATGCTGGGAACCGCGGGACTGAAGGCCCGGGAGGCGCTGCCGGAGCTGCTGTCCTCCGCCGACTCCATCGGCGACATGCTGCGCGCGGGCGAGGAACACCCCGGCGCCGCCCTCGACGCCGGTGAACACCCCGGCCACCTCAGCACGGTCACCATGATGGGCGCGACCTCCGACCACATCGTCGACACCAGCACGGCACTCGGCCTCGACCTCGCCCTCCCGACGGCCGTCCAGGGCCACTACCGCCGAGCGATCGAGAACGGCCACGGCAGCGACAACTGGACGCGCATCATCGACAGCATCCGCGCCCCGCACTGACGGACCGCACCGGGTGGCGGACGGCGGCGGTGCGCACACACCGATCGGAGTCGAAACGGCAGGCCGGCACCGTGGGTTCGCCCGTCGGCACCGTTCCCGGAGCGCCGTCGAACGGCAGGAGCGCGTGTACCCCGGCCAGCAGGGCCAGGACGTTCACCAGCAAGGCCGGCACCAGGGGCGGCAGCTGTTCCACCAAGGGCACATAGGCGGACAGCAACGCGGCGGACCACCGAGCCGCAAGAGCGATCCAACGCCTGGCGCGGCCCTGCCCGCCCCGCCCGGAATTCGTCTTTCCGTTCTTTCGCACGATCTTCTCCCTCCTGGGAAACCGGGTTGTGTTTCATCAGGAGATCAGCCCCCGGGAAGCCTCTGCAGGGCTCATGAGGGGGCTCATGAATCGCGGTCGACGCTCATGCCAACTGGACGCCCCTATAGTGGCGTTAACGCGTAGTCGGCCCTCGGAGGAGGTGGGCACACGTGACTGACGTGGCCGCGGAGAAGCAATCCCGACCGAAGCGGAATCTCCGGCTGGAGAGTCTGATCGAGGAATCCGGAATCAGTCATAAAAGACTTGCCCACCGCCTCAATCAGATCTGCCTCTCGCACGGAATCACCAGCGAATACACGCACACCTCCGTGGCCAACTGGTGCCGGCGAGGCGTGCGCCCGCGCTGGCCCGTACCGCAGCACATCTGCGCCGTGCTGGCCGAGGGACTGGGCAGACCGGTCGGCCTGGGAGAGATCGGCATGGAGCGGCCGGGGCATCTCGACCGCGACGCCGGTCTCGAGTTCCCCAGGGGCCAACGCGACGCGATCAGCGAAGCATCGTCGTATTGGAGCACAGTGAACCGGCGGACCTTCCTCGCCAGCTCTCCCTTCGTGGTCTCGGTCTTCTCGGAACCGGTGACCCGGTGGCTCGTCAACCCGACCGAACCCCTGTCACCCCCCTCCGGCCGCATCACGGTCGACCGAACACACATCCAGGAACTGCGGGAAGCGGCCGACTCCGCCCGGCTGTGGGACTCCCGGTTCGGCGGCGCGACCTGGAAGTCCCGCTCGCTCACCGCCTATCTGTACGAACGGGTCACTCCGCTCCTGGACGGCCGGTACACCGAGCAGGACGGACGCGACCTGTTCTCGGTGACCGCCGAAATGGCCAGGCTCGCCGGATGGACCGCCTTCGACGCCGGCCAGCACCAGGTGGCCCAGCGCCACTTCGTCCAGGCGCTGCGGCTGGCCAAGGCGGGCAGCGACGTGCATCTGGGTTCGTACGTGCTCAGCACCATGGCGATGCAGGCGCTGATGCGCGGCTTCACCTCCCAGGCCATCGACATGGCCCAGGGCGCCTACGAGCGGGTCCCCACCGCCGACCCGCGCGTGCTGGGATTCGCCAAGCTCATCGAGGCACGCGCCCACGCCCGGCAGCGCGACGCCCGGGCAGCCGCCTCCTGTCTGGCGACCGCCGAGCGGCTCCAGGAACGGGGAGCGGCGGAGGGCGTCGGCGAGCGGCCCTGGATCGAGTTCTTCTCCCGGCAGCGGATCGTCACCGACGCCACGGAGATCTTCCGCGACCTCGGGCATCCCCGGGCCACCTTCTCCTGGCACGCCCTGGGCTCGATGCCCGGAGACGCCTACGCGCGCTCCCGCGGCATCCGGCTGTCCGTCCTGGCCACCGCCCACGCCCAGTCGGGCGAACTGGAGCACTCGCTGCGGCTGGGAGGCGAGTCCCTGCGGCTGTTCGCCCGGCTCCAGAGCATCCGAGGACTCGACTATCTGAAGATCTACACCGAGTCGCTCGCCCCCTGGCGCCGCGAACCCGCCGTGGTCGCCTACCTGAAAGACGTACGGGACCTGGCCGGGCAGCTCGCGACAGCAGCCTGAGCCGACACCAGCCTGAGCCGACAGCAGCCTGAGTAGACAGCCGACCGACGGGAGGCGTCCTGTGAACCGACCGAACCGTCCCAACGGCCTCAACCTTTTCCCCCACCTCAGCCGTTCTTCTCACCTCAACCGTCGTCCCAACCGTCGAATACTCCTTTCCGCGGCGTCCGGCGGCGCCCTTGCCGCCGCCCTGCCCCTCCACGGCCGGCTTCCGGAGCGGCCGGCCGGACCGTCGGACCGCCACGGCGTCCGACGGGAGGAGATCGCGGCCCTGCACCGCGCCGCCGCGGCCGTCCGGCACGGTGACTCCCGCTACGGCGGCGGCAGCGCGCAGGCCCAGGCCGCGGGTCATCTGCTCGACCAGTGGGCCCTGCCCCTGTTCGGCCGGCCCCTCCCGCCCACTCGCGAGCACGAGCTGTGCGCCATCTGCGCCGAACTGGCCCGGCTGGCCGGCTGGGCGGCGCTCGACACCGGGCGGCACGCCGCCGCACGCCGGCACTTCGACCGTGCCCTGTACTGGGCACGCGCGGCGGAGGACCCGGACGCGATCACGTATGTCCTGGCCACCATGGCGCTGCACGCCGCCCTCTACGGCCGTCCCGCCACGGCCCTCGACATGATCCAGGGCGCACTCGGCCCGGCCACGCACCACGCGAGCACCCGGGCCCTCGCGTTCACCCGGCTCGTCGAAGCCCGCGCGCACGCCCGCGCGAGCGACGGCAGGTCGGCCGGTATCGCCCTCGCGTCCGCCGAACGTCTCCTCGACGCGGCACGCCCCGGCGGCGGACCGGAGTGGCTCGACTTCCTCACCCACCCCCGTCTCGCCGCCGACGCCGCCGAGATCCACCGCGACCTCGGCGATTCCCGGGCGTGTCTGGCCTGGCACGCGCAGGCGGAGGCGATGGCGCCGAACGCCTTCACCCGATCCGTGGGCATGCGTCTCGCGGTCGTCGCCACCGCCCACCTCAAGGCAGGAGACCTGGAACAGAGCCTGGCCGTCGGACACCGCTCGGTGGACATCCTGCGCCAGGTCGACTCCCGCCGCGCCCGCGACTACGTGCTCCGGCTCGTCCACGGCCTGACCCCGCACCGGGGCCTGCGCGCGGTGGACACCTTCCTCTCGCGGGTCCGGCACGAACTGAACACCCCCGTGGCGTAGGCAGGGCAGCGTCCCCTCAGCCCCTGGGAGGCAAGCCCCGAGGGCCCGGGGCGAGGAACGGCTCGACAAGGCGGAGCAGCACTTCCGGACGATGCAGCGGGATGATGTGCCCGCAGTCCTCGATCACGTGGCCGACCAGATCATCGGCGACCGGCCGCAGCTGCCGTTCCAGGGCCCGGCCCACCGGACGGGCACCGACGGCCATCGTGGGGACGGTCAACCGCCCACCGTCGACGGACGCCGCGATCTGCTCGCCGCTCGTGGGCAGGGCCCGGTAGTACGAGAAGGCGCAGCGCAAGGCGTCGGCCCCGGTGTACGCCCGCACGAAGGCGTCCCGGACGGCGGGATCGACCCCCGCTCCGAGGGAACCGGTGTCCAGGAACCAGTCGACGTACTGGGCCTCGTGCCCGCTCAGCACCGTCTCCGCGAGACCCGGCACCGCGTGGAAGCCGAACCACCAGGGCGCGCCCTGCGCGAGAAACTCCTCGGCTCCCGGCAGCCCGCCCAGCAGTGACTCCATGACCACGAGTCGCCGGACGAGGTCGGGTCGGAGCATGGCGAGCAGAAACGCCGGCGGCGTGCCGGCGTCGATGCCCACGACGGCCGCCGAGCGCACGTCGAGAGCGTCCAGCAGAGCTTCGGCGTCGGACGCGAGCGTGCCGGCGTCGTAGCCGCCCGCCGCACGCGTACTCGCCCCCGCTCCGCGCATGTCCGGTGCGATCACGCGATGGCGTTCGGCAAGGGGGCCCATGACGGCGGTCCACAGCTGCCAGGTGTGCGGGAAGCCGTGCAGCAGCAGCACGGCGGGGCCTTCGCCGAGGAGGGCCACGTTGAGTTCGACGCCGTTGACCGCGACACGCCGAAGTTCGACGCCTCGGGGCTGGAGACCGGAGGGGCGGGGTGAGGCGATGGGCACAGGTACTCCCGAGGCGGTTACCAATGGTGACGTGGGAACGATAGGTAACTAGGCTGAGAGATCCCAGACCGCACTTCTCCCACAGGTGGTGAGCCACAGGTGACCCCTTCCTCGACGTCACGGGCGTCGCACTCCCCGAACGACGACATCGACAGCGTCCGGGGAGACCTGTTCGACCCGCAGTGCCCCACCCGCCGCCTCCTCGACCGGATCGGCACCAAGTGGACGTCCATGGCCGTCAAGGTGCTGGCGGAAGCATCCCCGGAGGAGGTGCGCTTCGCGGAACTGCAGCGCAGGATGGCCGGCATCTCGCAGAAGATGCTCTCGGTCACCCTCCAGGGCCTCGCCCGCGACGGTCTGGTCGGCCGCCGGGTCGAGGCGACCGTCCCGCCACGCGTGTACTACCGGCTCACCCCGCTCGGCCTGACCCTGGAAGAACCGCTGGCCGCACTCCGTGAATGGGCCGAGGAGCACATGGCCGAGGTGGACCGCGCCCACCGGCGAAGCAGGGAGGACGCCGCCTCCTCCGACTGACCCCCGCCCGTCCCCGCGGCGCCGGGACCGGCCGGCCTACGCTGCTCGGGTCTCCTTGCGCAGCAGCCGGGTGAGGCGTTCACCGAGCCCCGGGTCGTCCACGCCCGCGCTCTCGACGCCCAGGGCGGTCGCCAAGTCGCGTACGTGGAGGTCGGCCAGGGCCTCGGTGAGTTCGGCGAAGGCCTCCGCGGCCGCGCGGCCTCGCCGCACGCCCGAGGCGACGGCAACGACCCCGGCCAGTCCCGCGGGCCACCACCACAGCGCCAGCACCAGATACCCCGCTCCCCAGGCGCACAGGCGCGCCGCCGCGGTCAACCGGAGGCGGGCAGCCTGCAGTTCGGCACGCGTGCCGTCGGAGGCCAGGAGCCACAGATGGGGCCAGGCGGCCGCCAGGTCCAACTGCTTCGCGCGCCACAGCCGTTGCGCGGGCGCGGCCAGGCGGTCGCCGGTCCAGAAGGGATGGCGCGGCGGTGCCGAGGCGATGCGCTCCCGGTCGGCGTGACGGCGTTCGGCGACATCGGCGAGCCGGTCCGCGTCGTCCGCCCCTGTGATGCGGGCCCGGCCGGCCGTCACCAGCGCCGTACGGAAGGCGGCGTCGGCCGCGCGCCAGCGGCGCGACCGGCGGTCGGCGAGGCGCCGCAGCACCGGCCCGTGCGGCTCCGCGCACCACAGAAGCTCCACGCCCGTGCCCAGGGACTGCGCGGCCGCGCCGGTCACCGCGGCACCGGCCAACACGCCCGCCGCCACCAGGACGACGCTGCCCGCGCTGTGGGACGCGGGGGAGTCGGCGAGGGTGTCGAGCCAGTCCCGCAACCGTCCGAGGTCCGACCAGTGTCCGTGACCGAGGACCACGGCCGTGGTGGCGGCGGAGAGGAAGAGCAGCCCCGGCAGGGCCAGCGCGGCCAGCCACCGTTCGGCGATCCGGCCGCCCAGCGCGCTGAGGAAGCCGCTGGTCACCGTAGGGGCACCGGACGCAGCGGCTGGTCGAAGATCCGGCAGCCGGGGGGCGGGGAATCGGCGTCCGGCGCCTCCACCCGCTCGCAGTGACCCTGCGGGCAGGCCAGCACGTGCAGGGCCGCGTGCCGGTGCCCGGCGCCCGGGAGCGGCTGGAAGCCGGGTGTGGGCGGCGTCGGCGTGGTGCGGTAGGAGCCCAGACCGGCGCTGTGCCCGGCCGCGAGCAACTCCTCCTCCAACTCATCGAAGACATCGTCGAGTTCGTCGGGGTGCCGGCCGGTACGCAGTTCCGAGGTGATGAACTCGACGAGCCGCAGGCCCCGCTCACCGAGCAGCAGCGATCCCGACGGGTCCGTCAGCCGCAGGCAGAGCTCACCCAGCCGGGCGTGTCCGCCGCGCGGCGCGCTTCGCCCGTCAGTCCCCATCTCCACCGTTCCCCCTCGGACGCAGGATGCCGGTCGGCCGCGATTGTACGTTGGCTGTTGGCTGTTGGCCGTCGAGTGTCGAGTGTTGCGTGCTGGGTGTCAGGCGTTGGCTGTCGGCCGGACCCCGTCGAACGAGCGGTTCGACGGACGACGCGTCCCTCCGTACGCCGTTCTTCGTTCTCCGTACGCCGTCGCGCGCACGGCCGGTTCGCTATCGTGAGAACGGGCGGCCGCGGAGGGCCCAGAGAACTCGGTCCGGCGGTGTGACACGGGGGTGGGCGTGTTCAACGGGGATCGCGCTCCGGCAGCGGACGGACGGGACGAGGAATCGCGCGCCGACGGGCTGCTGTCCCACCACTTCACCACGGGCGACCGGCCTGCCCTCGACCAGGCGATCGCGCTCTACCAGCAGTTACTCGGCTCGGCGGCGCCGGACACCGGGCGGGCCGTCGCCCGGCCCGCCGCCAACCTCATGGTCGCCCTCCAGACCCGCTACACCCTGCTGGGGCGCCCGGACGACCTGGACGCGCTGGTCGACCTGGCCCGTGAACGGGCGGAGTGCGAACCGGTGCGACCGCAGGACGTACGGCTCCTGGGTCTCGCGTACCAGCAGAGGTTCGAGCTGTACCGGCGGTCCGAGGACCTGGACCGGGCGGTGGACGCGTTCGACCGGGCCTCCCGCCTCCCTCAGGAGGCCGAGACCGCGGCGCAGTCGCTCGGTGGCCTCGCGCAGACGCTGCAGACGCGGCAGCGGATCGCCGTCGACCGCGGCACGGCCCCGGAGGGTGGCCAGGCCACGCAACCCGCGCCCCCCGACTCCGCCGCACCCACCACCCCTGACGCACCCACCGCCCCCGCCACCCCGGCCGGCACGGATCCTCTGCCGGATCTTCTGCGCGCGACGGACGCCCAACGGCGCGCCCTCCACGTCCTGCCGGACGGAGCGGAGGACCGACCCGACTACCTGGGCAACCTGGCCTCGCTGCGTCACGACGCATATCTGTTCGAGGGGGGTGTCGCAGCCCTGCGCGAGGCCATCGACCTGTGGACCATCGCACTGCCGGCCGTCCCACGGGGCGGGGCGGCCCGCCTGCTCGTCCTGCGCGGCCTCTCCCAGGCCCACCGCGAGTTGCACGAGCACGCCCCCGACGAGGCCCACCGGGTGGAGATGCTGCGCATTCACCGCACCGCCCTCGCCGAATGCCCGCCCGGTCACCCGGACCGTGCCGAGCTGCTCGCCGGTCTCGGAGTCGCCCTCCGCCTGGCCGCCGAGGACACCGACGAGCTGGCGTGGCTCGAGGAGTCCGCGGCGTTGCTGCGGGAGGCCCTGCCATTCTTCCGCCCCGGCACCCCGGAACACGCCAAAAGGCTGAACAGCCTGGGGAACACCCTGCACGCGCTGGCACAGCGGACCGGTGACACGGCGCTCCTGGACGAGGCCGTCACCACCCTGCGCACCGCCCTCGCCGAGGAGCGGCCCGGCACGGACTCCTACGCCGGAACCCTCGCGAACCTCGCCGTCACCCTGCGGGAACGCGCCATCCAGACCGACGACGTGACCTCCCTGCGGGAAGCTTCCCGACTGGCCCGGGAGGCGCTCTACGCGACCCGGAACACGCCGTCCCGTCACGCCGCCCGGCTCGCCAATCTGGGAGTGGTCCTGCAGAGCTGGCACGACGTGACCGGCGACACCACGGCCGCCGACGAGGCGATCGACGTCGCGCGTCAGGCACTGGCGCTGGCGCCCGCGGACGGTCAGCTGCGCGCCGACCGGATGAACCACCTCGCCAACGCCCTGCGGGCACGGTTCGCGTCCACCGCGGACGTGGCAGACCTCGACGAGGCCTGTGGACTGCTGGAGGAGGCCGCCCGGCAGGTCCCCTACGGAGATCCGTCCCTCGCGGTGATCCTCTCCAACCTCGGCTCCGCCCGCCTCACCAAGCACCACGCCACCGAAGAACCCGGCGAGTTGGAGCAGGCCGTCAGCGAACTGGGCCGCGCCGTATGGGCCGTCACCGAGGGCACGGCGACCCAGGGCGGCTATCTGAAGTCGTACGGCGACGCGCTGCGCGCCCTGCATCACCGGGACGGTGACCCGGCAGTGCTCCGCGCCGCCCAGGACGCCTACCGGCAGGCCGCCGGGACCAGGGCCCTGCCCGCCTACGAACGGGTCCTCGCGGCCTGGGAGTGGGGCGCCGCAGCCGGAGCGGACGGCCGCTGGGACGACGCCCTGCCGGGCTACGAACTGGCCCTGCGGCTCCTGCCGTTCACCACCTCCGGCCGACTGGTCCGCGGCGATCAGGAACGCGGCCTGTCGCGCGTACGGGGCCTGGCCGCCGAAGCCGCCGCCTGCGCGGTCAACGCCGGCCGGCCGGAGCACGCCGTACTGCTGCTGGAACAGGGCCGGGGCGTCCTGCTGGGCCGGGCCATGGCCACCCGCGACGGGCTGGGACGACTGCGCGTCGCCCACCCGGACCTCGCCGACCTCTTCTCCCGCCTCCGGCAACGGCTCGACGCGCTGGAGGCCACCGACACCGCGGAAGCCGTCAGGGGCGGGCTCTCGACCGACACCACCGATCTGCGGCACACCGTCGCGGTCGCGCTGGAACACCTGGTCGCCGAGATCCGCACCCGTCCCGGCTTCGCCGACTTCCTCGGCCTGCCGGACCTGCGGGCGCTGCTGGCCTGCGCCGACCACGGCCCGGTGGTACTCGCCTACTGCAGCGAGTTCCGCAGTGACGCCCTCGTGCTGAAGGACGGCGAAGTCCTCCTCGTCCCCCTGCCGTACGCCACCCCGCAGGCCGTCGGCGAACAGGCGGACCGGCTCGAGCGGGCGCTCGCCGACGCGACCGATCCCGCCCGCGACCGGGCGGCCCAGCAGACCGTCGGCGAGGTGCTGGCCTGGACGTGGGACCACGTCACCGGACCCGTGCTCGACCGGCTCGGCCTGCACGGGCCCACACCCGACGGCGAGTGGCAGCGGGTGTGGTGGTCACCGGGAGGCGCGCTGGCCTCGCTGCCCCTGCACGCGGCCGGCCACCACGACACCGCCCCGCGCGCGGAACCGGACGGCCGACCGGCGGCGCCGGAGCCGGCTCCCGCTCCGGGTCCTGCTCGGGCGGCGACTCGGGTGACGGCTCAGGTGACGCCGCGGGTGGCGGCCCGGTCGGCGGCCGAACCGGGGCCGCTGACGGTCATGGACCGGGTGGTCTCGTCGTACACGCCGACCGTCGGTGCTCTCCAATACGCCCGGGCCCGCGCCGCCGCCCCCCGCCCGCACGGCCCGGTGCTCGCCGTGGCGCTGCCCGACACGCCCGGTGCCCGGCCGCTCGGCGGCGCACGGCGCGAGGTCGAGATCCTGCGCGGGCTCCTCCCCACCGAGGTGCTGTCCGAGGAACGTGCCACCTTCGAACGGGTGATGGACGCTCTGCCCCGGCACCCGTGCGTGCACTTCGCCTGCCACGGCGTCAGCGAGCCCGCCGACCCCTCCAACGGCCGTCTCCTGGTGCACGACCACGCGACCCGGCCCCTGACGGTCAGCGCGATCTCCCGACTGGAACTGCCGGCGGCACGGCTCGCGGTGATGTCGGCCTGCGAGACGGCGCGGGGCGGCGGGGAACTGGCCGACGAGTCCATCCACATCACGTCCGCCTTCCAGCTCGCGGGATACCCCAACGCCGTCGGCACCCTCTGGCCGGTGCACGACGCGGTGGCCGTCCGCGTCACACGCCTCCTCTACCGGGAGCTGTGCGCCGAAGGAGCCGACGGCGGTCCTGAGCTGGACGACACGAGGACGGCCCACGCCCTGCACCAGGCCGTCCGCGGGTGCCGTGCCGCCTTCGCGGCCAGTCCCAGCCTGTGGGCGGCACACGTGCACGCGGGCGCCTGACGACACCGGTAACGACAAGAGGAGGCGGTCACGATGGTCCGATGGCGGCGACGACGAGCCACGGAGGACGGCAAGGCCGCCGACGCTCAGCCGCAGGGGCCCCGGCAGGAACAAGCAGGCGGGCAGGTACACGAAGCCGGGCAGGGACATCGGGGCCGCCTCGCCGAGGGCGCCGGACAGCCGCAACCGGGCCCGAACGCGCAGGAGCAGCCCCCGGGAGGTTCCGGGACCGGGCGACGGCTGGGCGGGGGACACCTCACCGTCACGGAGGTCACGGAGGGCCGGCCGGAGCGGGAGATCGCCCGCGTGCGGCTCTCCGCCGAGGAGATCCACACCATGCGGGCCCGGTCCGCCCTGGACACCCTGGGCCCCGAGCACCCGGACGCCCTCACCGCCCTGCGCGAACTCGCCCACGTCCTGCTGCCCATCCCCGGACGCGGCGAGGAGGCCGTCGAACTCTTCCAGCACGTGGCCCGCACCCGGTGGACCACGCTCGGCGACCGCCACGAGGACACCCTGCGCGCCTCCGTCGAGTTGGCCGACGCCCTCCACACCACCGGTCAACTGCGCCTCGCGGAAACGGCGTGGCGTGACACCTTCCGCGCCCAGGCGGAGACGCTCGGCCGCGACCACCCGGACGTGCTGCGCAGCGCCACCCGACTGGCGGCGGTTCTGGAGGACCTCGGCCGCGCTCCCGAGGCCGAGCCGCTCGTGCGGGACGTCCTCGAACGCCGCATCCGGCAGCTCGGCCATGACCACCCCGACGTCCTGTCCTCCACCAACGCGCACGCCGCGTCCCTGATCAAGTGCGGCCGTCACCAGGAGGCCGAGCGCACTCTGCGCGCCCTCGTGCCCCGACTGGTGGACCGGTACGGGCCCGACCACGAGAAGACGGTCGCGGCCCGGAGCAACCTCGGCGCCGTCCTGGTCCGACTGGACCGCCATTCCGAGGCTGGTGAGCAGATCCGTGCCGTCGTGCGGTCGACGGAGGCCACCTTGGGACCGGACCACGAAACCACTCTCACCGCGCGCAACAACCTCGCGGCCGTCCTCCACGCCCAGGAACGCTACGACGACGCAGTGCCGATCCTGCGCGCGATCCTGGCCGGGCGTGCCGCACTCCACGGAGACGACCATCCGATCACGGTCGCCACCCGGGACAACCTCGCCAACGTGCTGATCGACGCCGGCCACCATGCGGAGGCCACCGAACTGCTCGACCGCTGCGTACGCGACTACCGCCGATTGCACGGCCCGGGACACCCCCGGCTCCGGGCAGCCGAGGAGCGCCTGGACTGGCTGCGCTCTCCTTGACCGAGGAGGTACACCCCGTGACCATCGCCCCGAAACCCCGTCTGGCCCTCCTCGGAGGAGGCTTCTCCGACGACGAGGACGGCCTGCTGGACGACTGGCTGCTCGATCAGGTGCCGGTTCCCAGGCCCAAGGTGTGCTTCGTTCCGACCGCGAGCGGCGACGCCCCCGCCTACGTGGAGCGATTCCTCGCCGCCTTCCAGCCACGTTCGTGCGAGCCCGCTGTCCTGCCCCTGTTTCGCCGCGAACTCGACGACGACGCCCTGCGCACGTTCCTGCTCAGCCAGGACGTGATCTACGTGGGCGGCGGCAATACGGTGAACCTGCTCGCCGTCTGGCGCGCGCACGGAGTCGACCGGCTCCTGCGCGAGGCCTTCGCCCGCGGGACCCTGCTCTGCGGCATCAGCGCGGGCGCCAACTGCTGGGCCGAGGGCTCGCACACAGACTCCTTCGGGCCGCTGACCCACCTCCCCGACGGGCTGGGTCTGCTGCCCGGCTCGGTCTGTCCGCACTATGACAGTGAGCAGGGGAGGCGTGCGTCCTATCGCGGGGCGGTCGCGAGCCGAGAACTTCCCTCCGGTTGGGCCCTGGAGGACGGCGTCGGCGCCCTCTTCACCGAGGGCCGGCTGACGGATTCCGTGACGCGCCTGCCTCGGGCCCGGGTGTACCGGGTGGAGCCGGACGGTCAGGGCGGTGCCGAGGAACGAGCCGTGCCGTGTCGTCTGCTCCTCCCACCACACCAGGCGCGAAGCCTCTCGTAGTTGGGCACTACGGCATGGCGCTCTTGCGCTCCGCGTCGGTGAGGGGCGGGCCTTGCAGATGTGGCCTTCGCGGACCGATGAGCATGGGAATGAGCATGTCGGGTGAGAACAGCCGAGTGGCAGGTCGCTCCAGGCTCATGACGTCCAGCAGGGCCCCCATGGCGCGCGGATTGCGTGCGCCGGTCTCCACGGCCTTGTCGACGAAGCGGGCGAGGAGGCGTTCGACGGCGTTGGGCCGGGTGTCGGTCGCTCCCGGATACAGGGCGTCCTGGCCGACCGCCAGATCCCAGGCGCCGGCCACCGGCCGTGCGGCGACTCGCTGAAGCCGGCGTGCGAGGCCCGGCTGCCCCAGCCCGGTGGCGCTGAGCGTGTCGCGGACGGCGAGCGCGCACTGGGCGGCGACGGTCAGGCCATGGCCGTAGACGGGGTTGTAGCCGGCGACGGCGTCGCCGAGGACGAGGAAACCGTCCGGCCAGCGCTTGACCTGCTCGTAGTAGCGACGACGGTTGGCCGTGGCACGGGTGGTCATGACGTCCCCGAGCGGCTTGAGGCCCTTGACGAGTTCGCCGATGACGGGATCGCCGAGGCTGAGTGCGAAATCGACGAACGCGTCGGGATCGTCGGTGGGTTCCCCGCCGCGGGTGCCGGAGAGCGTGACGATCCAGCGGTCGCCCTCGATGGGCAGGACGATGCCTCCCCGCCCCGGCGGTCTGGCCGGGTTGGCCTGCACGTTGACGAGGGGAAAGCCGAGGTCGCGGGTCGCCTCGGGGGCGCGGTAGAGGCGAGTGGCGTAGGCGACACCGGCGTTGACCTCGCGCTCCGTGACGCTCGGCGCTCCCAGCCCGGTGAGCCACTGCGGGGCCCGCGAGCCCCGGCCCGAGGCATCGACGATCAGGTCCGCGCGCAGGGTGCTTTCCTCGCCGTCGGTGCCCACGCGGACACCGGTGACCGCCGTGGCGTCGCCTTCGAGGCCGAGCACGGTGGTCTCCGCGCGCAGGGTGATGCGCTCGTCGGCCAGGACGCGTTGTCGCAGGACGAAGTCGAGGAGGTCGCGGGAGCAGACCAGGTTGCGATGATGGGTGGAGGTGAAGCGGCGGAACCACACTTCGTTGGGCGCCCGGGAGACCATGTCGCCCATGATGTGAACCAGGCGCCCGCCGCGTGCCACGATGTCGCCGGTGAGGCCGGGGACGAGAGCGTCGAAGGCCTTGACCCCTCCACTCCACACCAGGTGCGCGTGGCGGGCCTGGGGCACGCCCCTGCGCGGTTCGGGTCCGTCGGGGAGACGGTCGCGTTCGACGACCGTGACGTCGGCGAAGTCCGCGAGGGCCGCCGCCGCGAAGAGGCCGGAGGCGCCGGCGCCGATGACCACGGCGGTGGGCCGTTGGGTGACGATTGCTTCAGCCATGGTGATGAGCGCTTCCTGTGCTGGTCATGCGTCGGCGGACGTCTTCGAGGATGCGGGGCCGGTGCAGGGCGGAGGCGATGCTTTCGATACGACCGCTCACGACCACCCCTGCCTGCGGCTCCCGCGGGCCCGCGACGGGAGGCCCGCCCTGCCGGTAGGCACCGACGGCGGCACTGATCGCGAGCGCCCCGGCGACACCGTCCGCGTCCGGGACCCCGTCCTCGCACCGCGCGGCTTCGTGGGCCCGCCGGTAGAGCGCCGGGTCGACATAGGGCCCGAGCAGACGCAGGGCGTCGTGAATGCGCTGCCGGCGTTGCAGCAGACGCAGGTCGAGTGGGGTCCAGGGCCCGAAGCGCGCCTCGGCCGCCGCCGGGGCGAGGTTGCGGAGCGCGTGCCACAGCGGGCCGAGCCGACGGTACTCGCGCTGGTCCCGGACCCACTTCTGCAGGGCGGGCCCGACCTGGGGCACGATGAAGCCGAGTGCGACCAGGGCGGCCTCCAGCAGCGCGAACGGGGGCGCGGCCCGGGTGCTCAGTACGTCCCAGTCGTGTCCCGACCACCGGGCGCCGATGGCAGCCGCCTTCGCGACATCGAAGACGAGCCCCGACGCGAAGCCCAGTTGCAGGAACACCACCCCTGCCTTCAGCCAGCGGTTGGCCACTTCGGGGAACCACTTCCACAGCATGGAGACCGCCACGAGGGACGACACCGTGTGCGCGGCGATGTAGAGCAGGATGTGCTCGCGCATCCAGGGGGTGCCGGCGTAGTAGGTGTCCAGGTCGTAGACGCGTGCCGTGGGGACGTCGGCCAGGACGAACGTCAGCCACAGGACGGCGACGACCCCCGCGTAGATCCAGTAGATGCGGCGGATCCTGCGCCGCCGTCCCACCGACGGGGCCTCGCGCCAACGCATGATCATGGTCAGGCCGGTGGCGCAGAAGGCGGTCAGGAAGGAGTAGGCCCAGGGGGAGGCGATGTTCGGTACACCCGTGAGGTCGTTGAGCCGCTCTATGTTGACCGGCGTGATCACGACCAGGACCGCGGTGGCCCAGATCAGCAGGAGAGTGGTCGCCCTGACGTCCGGGTCGCGCGAGGCCCGCAGGAACGTGGGCAGCTTCAGCACGAGGGCCAGCGCCAGCAGCGCGGTGGGCAGGAGGTAGGGAATGTGGAAGGACGGACTCATGACAGCAGGTGCCCGCCGCGGTTGCTCAGGGACAAATTGATGCGGCCTTCCACGGTGTCCGCGCTGACCGGGCCCTGCGCGTAACGGCCTTTCATCCAGGTGCGGGCCTCTCGGCCGAAGAGGAGCCCGAACGTCTCGGCGTCCGCCTCGTGGTCGTCGCGGGACTCGGCTCGGGCCGCGACGGCAAGGAGCGCGTCCGGGGGCACCTCGTGCGCTGCGAGGATCTGTTCGACGGCCCGCTCGATCACTTCCCCGGCCTGCTCGGTGGGCAGCGCACGGGCGGCGGCCGGCATCCCCGCCACGTGGTGTCCGCAGTCCCCCTGCTCCTCGTGCCACAGCTCATGGCCGAGAATGACCAACTGCGCCTCGGGAACGGTGTGTTCCTCCACCACGATGATGGAGTGGTCCCCGCAGTCCAGGCGCATGCCGGAGACGGGAATGTCCGGCGGGAACCCCCGGAACACGAGGCGGATCGGCCGACCGGTGCGGGCGCCCATGGCCTCGCAGAAGGCTGCCATGACCTCCCGGGGTTCGGCCGGCCGCCGAATGGCCCGCGCCGCGTTCCGGCCCAGGACGGAGAGTAAGGACTTCATGGCCTTGGTGCTCACCGCTCACGACCTCCGTCCGGGGGTACGACGGACCGCAGGACGCCTTCAAGAAGTCGCTCCAACTGCTCACGGGTCAGGGAGCCGTGTGCGCGCAGGTCGGCGGACCTCACCCCGTACCGGTCCATCAGGGCGAGCACGGGATCGTTCTCGGGTTCTTCCAGTCCGTGCAGGACGGGGAGCAGGACGCGGTTGAGCGCGTCGGCGGCCGGCGCGGTGAAGAACGCCTCTCCCTCCTCGACCCCGAAGTACTCGACGAGCCCGTGCAGAAGCTCGACGCTGGGCACCTTCTTGCCGTCGCAGACCTGCCGGGCCCAGTACCCGGAGACACCGAGCCGCTCGGAGATGTCCGAGGCCAGGTCGGACATGCGCTTGCCGGTCGCGGCCATCTCGGCCTCGGCGAGCGCGGCGATCCGCGTCCGAACCCGGTCGTTGACGGAGTCGTCCGGAGGCGTGCCGCCCTGGAGGAGGCTGCGGACGGTGGACACCGGCAGAGCCGTCCGGCGGGCGAGCTCCACCGCGTCCAGCAGCTTCGTACGGACTTCCTTCTCCTGGACAACCCGGTCGAGACGCCGCAGGGTTTCGTTGAGGGGAGAGGGTGATGCCACCGTTGCACTCCCGGTTCGGGGGCTGACGCCTGGTGTCGCTGACGGGACACTATGTGATGAACGCGCGTGCGGGCAACGGTCGTTGAGTCCGGATCATCGATGCTTGCCCGGGGCGAGCGTGCGGCGGCGTCGCTGGAGCGAGACACGTGGTCCCAGGTGGGTGGCGAAGACCTACAGGGGCTGCACGCTGATGGACCACGGCCCGTCCGAGCGGGCGTAGATGAGGCACGGTCCGGTCAACGGCGCCTCGCCCCGCCAGGGGCCGACGTGGTTGGCCAGCTCGTCGAGGAAGCCGTGCCCATCCCGCTCGAAGGTGTCGACGAGGAAATAGCCGCCGTCCTCGGCCCGCGGATCGCCTTCGTGACAGAGCGAAGCAATCCCCGGACCGCCGTCGTAGCGCAGCACGTTCGAGGCGGGGCACCGTGCAGCTCCGCTCAAGACCGAGGCGCTCGACACCGCGGTCGCATCGATCACCCACGGCCCGTCCGCCTGGACTCTGAGTGCCCGCACGGTCCTGTCGTCGGCGTTGACCAGAGCCCGGCAGGCGAAAGGTCCGTCCGTGTAAACGAGTTGGCTCAGCGAACGCAGACCGGCGTCCAGGGCGTCCACGACGAAGTGACCACGTCCCTGATGGGTGATGTCCAGGACGACCGGCCCCGCAAGCGCCGTCATCCCTGCGACCTGGTCACTGTCGCCACCGATCCGCTGCAGCACCGGTCCACCCGGGCCGAGCGGTGGAGGTGCCTGTCCGGGCACGCTCTCACTCTTGACGACCCCGGGCAGCGGCACCACACCAGCAGGCCGCTCCCCCCGATCCCGCTGGAACCACTTCATGACCCGCCCCCTGTTCACCCCTGCTTCTTCGCGCAGTATGCCACCCAGGTTCATCACTGCCCCGGGACGGCGGCGGGGTCGCGATCGCTGACGTCGCGGAACCCCAGTCGGCGGTTGAGGGCGCCCGTGACACGCGTGACCGCGGTGCGAGGCAGCACCCGTGACGCCCAGACCCCGACGCGCTGGGACGCCCGCCCGGGGAAGGAGACGGCCCGGCCCCGGGCGAAGTCGTCGAGCGTCCTGACGGCCACGTCGGCGGGGGCATCCGTGAACCTGGGGTTCATGGAGGCGGTCGTCCGTTCGAAGAACCCCGTGGCGGTGGCTCCCGGGTGGGCCGCCATCACACGTACGCCGGTGCCGCGGACCTCCTCGGCGACCGCCTCGGTGAACGAGAGCACGAACGCCTTGGTCGCGGCGTAGCTCGCCTGGTACGGCATGGGCTGGAAGGCGGCGGTGGAGGCGATGTTGACAATGCCGCCGTGGCCGCGTGCGACCATGCGGGCACCCAGGAGGTGGACCAGTCCGACCAGGGCGGTGACGTTCACGTCGACGGACTGGAGGTTGGGCGCGAGGGGCCGACCGAGGAAGGGCCCCACGGCCCCCATCCCGGCGTTGTTGACCAGGAGATCCACGTCCAGACCGAGCCCGTCGACGGCATCGAGAACCCGCTGCGGCGACCGCCGGTCCGCCAGGTCCGCGGCGATCACGTCGACGCGGACAGCGTGGGTGGCCCGGATCTCGTCGGCAAGGGCATGCAGTGCGTCGGCCGAGCGAGCGACGAGGACCAAGTGCGCGCCCCGTGAGGCGAGTTCCCGTGCGTAGGCCTCGCCCAGCCCTTTGGAGGCGCCGGTGACCAGGACGGTGGTGTTCGTGTAGTCGTGCATACGTGAGTGCTTTCTGTGCGGTTGGAAGGAGGGTGGTTGGAGGAAGTGCGGTTGGAGGTAGTGCGACCGGAAGAAGGCACGGCGCGGCCCGCGAGCAGGTACTTCGAGCCTCGAAGTAATCTCGTGACCCCCAACATACACTTCGAGTCTCGAAGTAAATAGGCGTACGATGGGCCCATGACGCGAAGCACCCTTGAGGCGGTGGTGGCTGCGAACCACGAGCTCTTCATGCGGACCGGCGACCGGATCGAGGCCGTCCTGGCTGAGCACGGCCTGACCCCCGCGACCGCTCAGGCCCTCTGGGCCATCGACCCGGACCAGGCACCGCCCTCGATGAAGACACTGGCCGGCCGCCTGTACTGCAACGCGCCCAACCTCAGCTTCGTCATGAACCAGCTCACCGACCGCGGCCTGGTCGAACGCACCGCCGACCCCGCCGACCGCCGCTCACGCGTCGTGGCCCTGACGGACGACGGGCGCCGCGTGCGGGAGGCTGTCATCGAGGCGACGCTGGCACTGACGCCCTTCGCGCAGCTTGGGGACGAGGAGCTGCGCAAGCTGGTGGACCTCCTGGGAAAGGCCCTCGCGTCGGAGGAGGAGCAGGCCCAAGACCCGGCGGGACGGCCGCCGACGGCACCGTCGTGAGGCGTGTGAGGTGCGTGAGGTGAATCCGGGACGAGTTGTCTCGATTGCTTCACGGTGCTGTCGCGGTTGCGATCTGGCGGTGTGGGCGGCGCGGGAGCGCGGCTAACGTTCCTGGTCGCGGAGGCGCACGTTCGTATGTTCGGTATGGCGTGGGCCTTCCGGTTCGGGTTTCCTGCACTGACGCATCACGGGGGGTACGGCACATGGCCGGGCGAGACAACACGTCGGACGACAGAACACCGGGGACGTTCCCTCCTCCTTCCCGGCGGCGCGTACTGCGGTTGGCCGGCGGCGGTCTCGCGCTGGCGGCGCTGACCGTCGGCACGGTCGGCTGCGAGGAGGACGCCGTGGACGTCGAGGAGCCGGGAAGCGCCGGCGGTGACGCGACGAAGGGCGGCGGCGAGGGCTCCGGCGACGGTGGCGGCGAGAAGGGGCAAGCTCCGAAACCGTTGTGGTCGAAGTCGACGTCGGCCGAGACCTACGGGGACAACGACGAGCTGGTGGCCGCGGGCGGCGTCGTGATCGCCAGCGGCAGCCCGCTGGCCGCCCTCGACGCCGCGACCGGCGAGCAGAAGTGGTCCCTGCCGGGCGGTGCGGTCCCCGGCGCACCCCTGCTGCTCGGCAAGGACACCCTGTACCTGGCCAGCAGCGACTACGACGGCTCCGTCATCGGATACGCCCCGGCCTCCGGCAAGGAGACCTGGCGCAGCCGCCTGGGCAAGGAGTACCGGCAGCCGCAACCGATCGCGGTGGACGAGGAGCAGGTGTACGTCGTCGCCGAGATCCTCGAGAAGGACGGCTCGTCCAGGACCAACGTCATCGCCGCCCTCAACAGCACCACGGGCAGGATCGCCTGGAAGGAACAGCGCGACGTCGGCACCGAGCAGAACGGCATCCACGCCGCCGTCCGGGGCCGCCACCTCGTCTACACCGACTTCAAGAAGAACCTCACCGTGCGCGACACCGCGAGCGGCGGGCAGGTGTGGACGCACAAGACGACCAAGACGAACTACGGCTTCTTCACGGTCCACCAGGACCTGGTCATCGTCCCCCAAGGGAACGTGCTCCAGGCCTTCAACCTGGCCGACGGCAAGGAGAAGTGGTCCCTGGAAGCGTCGGACGGGGCCCTCTTCCGGGAACCGGCCGCACCGGAGGACGTGCTCTACGTCGCCGACAGCGCCAGGACCATGTGGGCCGTGGACCCGCGCACCGGCAAACAGCTCTGGAAGTCCGAAGCCCTCGCGGACGCGGGTCTCCAGGTGCCGCGGCAGTACGTCAAGGCGGGCGACACCCTCTACGGCGCCACGGACCTGGACAAGCAGGGCGGCATCATCGCCATGGACGCGAGGACCGGCGCCGTGCGCTGGACGTTCAACGACAAGACGGGCGACTACCACGCCTGGCTGGTGGCAACGGACGGCAAACGCGTCTTCGCCCTGCACGGCAAGAAACTGCACGCGCTGCCGGTGTAGCTACCCGTAGGGCGGACCGCTGGGGTGATCAGGAACACTAGTTGCAGACCACCCGTCGCGGGCAACCCGGGCAGCGCGGACACAAAGCGGTCGCGCTGCCCGGCGGTGGTGCCCACCACGGATCACAGAGGCGTGAATCAGGGCGGGTCCAGAACTTCGGCGAACAGTGAAGTCCGTCGTGCCTACGCCGACGCGGGAAGCGCAGGGAACACGATTACCGAACCGTTCTCTTCGCGTGCGATTTCGATCGCCACGTCTGCCGGGCGACTGTTGACCACGACGCCGTCGCCCAACTGGCGAACCCGGTGTGCCGCGCGCATCAGACGATCGACTTCCGCGTTCGTGAAGACGGGCCGCAGCCCGTGCGGGCGGGCAAGCTCCAGCGTCGACAGGCGGACCAGGACGGCGGCAAGGTCCGACTCCAATGCGTCAAGGCGCTCCTGGTCGCGCCTGAGGACGCGGGTGAAGCTTTGGAACGGGTTGCTGGGGTCCCCCTGGGCGTGTTCGACGGCTTGCAGGACGACGACTCGTCGCTTCAATGCGATGGCGAGGGTGGCGAGTTCCAGGTGGGCGCGGAAGATGCCGCCATGGTCGTCGATGCCGGGGAACGACTTGGTCAGCGTGCCGAGGTCGACAGGCTGGCCCTCGGGCAGCTTGTCGAGTGCGCTCTGCCACTTGGCAAGGCGGCGATCGACGGCGCCCAGCGCCGAATTGATGGCGTGTACCGCCGAGTCCAGCCCCAGCGAGACTCCTGGCCTGCCCTGGTCGAGCAGGATGGCGGTGGCCTTGTCGATGGCGTCGCGGCAGCCGTCGAGCGTGCTGTGCTCTCGTCCGAGTTCCTGTTCCTGCAGTTGCTCCAGCATTTCCGTGATGTGCTCGATGGCTTGCTGACGCTTGCCGTCGGCGTGCGCGCTCACCCCGACCGCCACGGCCATGAGCACGAGCGGCGCGGCCACGGTGAGCATCGCACTGCCGCCGACCGCCACGCCCGCCGTCGCACCGGCTCCACCGACCGCGCCCGCCGTTGCCGCTTGACTGACCGGCACGAATGTCGCGCCGCCGGCGATTTTTCCAGAAGAGTCCACGATCGCACCACGGATGGCGCCGACCGTGCCCTTCGCCCTCATCGGGCGAAGACAGCCCTGACCGACCTGGGCTGCGAGCTTCGCCGGAATCACCATGCGGTACAGGCCTTCGCCGGAAGCTGTCGCCGTAGCCGACGAGGAACTCCGCGCTGATTGCGTGATGAGCTGCGACAGGTGCTGAGCCAAAGGGCTCGCGGCATCGAGCGGGATGCCCCGGCCGCGGTCCAGCTTGTCGGGCAACGGATGTGCCTCGAGCGTGGCGATCGGCTCGTCGGCCAGAGCGGCCAGTGCCCCGCGCAGTTCATCCAGGCGCTCAGCCGTCATAGGCCCGTCCCCGGTCAATGCGGGCACCCGGACATCACCGGTCGCCAGCGTCCACACCGGAACGATCCCCTTGCGGTCGTCAGTCATCGTCTCCCCTTTTTCTCCAGCGACAGCCTACGGTCGGAGGCCGACCGGAAGGGCATGAACCTTGTGCGTACGTGCTGGGCGTGAGGCGTCGGCGGTCCCGTCATGGCCCTCACGTTCTCCATCAGTTCGTGCAACAACTTCGGCTCACCGTCGGCGGTGCGTGCGGCCTCCGCGTACGTCGGCCCGTGCTTGCCGTCCACGTAGCCCTCGCCCCGCGCGATCAGTTCAAGGCGGCGGGCGTTCCAGGCGGGCCAGTCGTCCTTGAGGTAGCTGTCGAGGTCGTCCTCGAAGACGGTGTGCGTCGCCTCACTCGCGCTCGCGGGGCTGGCTTCGCCCGTGACCCGCAAATAGCTGAGGATCTTCGCGTTCTTCGCGATGTTGTCCCGAAGACTCGCCGTCTTCTTCTCGGTGTCCGCGTCGGCCACCTTCCTCGGCCCGGTGTCCGCGTCGAAGACGAGGTGGCAGCGCACGCCGAACCCGGTGAGGATGGCGTGGCAGAGGATCATGTTGTCCTTGCCCTCGGCGTTCACCACACAGATGCCTTCGGCGCCGAGGCTCAAGCCCTGGCGCTCGGCGAAGGCCAGGAGGACGCTCTCGTCCGTGGCGCCCTCGACCAGGACGGCGACGTCGGCGAACAGCGCCTCGGCAAGTTCCTTGACGTACCGCGTGGCGCCTCGACGTGCGATGGCCTTCTCCGACACGTGGTCCTCAAGGGACTGCCGAAGCTCCGTTTCGGTGAGGGCGCGCAGGCTCACCTCCGGATGCTCGCCACCACTGACCCGATACAGCCTGCGGACCTGCTGGTAGTCGCTCGGGTCGATGAACACCGGGCTGTGCGTCGCGTACATCACCTGTGTCTGGTCCTCGGCGGACGCGACCAGACTGCGCAGTACCTGCGCGAAGACGCGGGTCTGCGCCGGGTGCTGGAACAGTTCGGGCTCCTCGATCGCCAGGCACAGCGAGCGCGTGCCGTTCTCGGGGCGGCGGCACTCCGAGAGGTACCTAAGTGCCGCGATGATCAGCGCACGCTGGAATCCGTGCCCCTGACGACGGACCGGTGTCAGAGCCGCCCCGTCACGGATGTTGACCGCGAACGCGGTCTTGACCCGCTTGGGCACCTGGGCCGTCGGGGTGACGACGACGTCCCGACCGGTGGTGAACCGGCCGACCTCCATGGACAGGGCGCCGGACAGCCTCGCGAGCACCGGCTCGTAGATCTCCCTGTGCACCTTTTCGCGGGCTGCCTGGGCGTCCTCGTCGATGGCCGTGAACTGGGCTTCCGCCTCCGAGCGGTCGACCGCGTGCTCGAGGATCCGCCCCACCACGGTCGTCTTGTTGTCGTCGGTTTCCTCGTACGCTCGCAGATCGGCCGAGATGAAGACGAAGTCGATGAGCTTGCCGAGCAGTCCCTGGCCGGCGAAGCCGAAGAAGTGCGTGCCCTCCACCTCGGCCTCGGCGAGACGGTCGCGGTTCCTCGTCTCCCAGGACCGCATCTCCGTCTCGGCAGCGTCCCAGCTACGGACGGCGGGCAGGCCGAGTGCCGGGTCCTGGTCGCGTAACGCCTTGTACGCGGCCGTCTTCTCCCGGCTGCCGCCGCCGTCCCGGATCCGCTCGAAGGGCGGATAGGCCAGGGCCTTGCCCGTGATCCGGTCCTCTCCGTTCTCCCAGGTGCGCCAGATGCTCAGCGTGTCCAGCCCGTCGGGCGCGTAGTGGCCGAGCATGGAACGGTCGGAAGCGGTGAGTCCGTCGAACTCGACCTCCACACGGATCCGCTTCGTCTCCGCCGCGGAGTGCACGTCCTCCTCGCTGAGGACGCCGCCCTTCTCACCATTGAAGAACCAGTCCAGCGCACGCAGCACGGTGGACTTGCCGACACCCGTCGGCCCGATGAGCGAGGTGATGGAGTCGAAGGAGACGTCGAGGCTGCGCAGACAGCAGAAGTTCTCGATACGAACGCGCTTGATCTTCATGGTCATCCTGAAGTGTGACGGTGCGGAGCAACCGGGGCGGCGAGGCGCCGACCGGCCTCCGGGCATGGGGGCCAGGTGCTTCCGGCGGTGTCCCCCCAGGCATCACCGGAAGCATGAGTACTCAACCATGCCGATGAAAGCAGTGTCAATCAATTCATCGTGACCTTGCGGCGATTCCAGGCGGATGCTCCCGAGGTTCGAGGGGTCAGACAGTGGTGACCCCGGCTTCGATGAGGAAGAGGCTCGGCGCACCTGACCAGGAAACGAAGAGACTGTCCCGCGCACGCGTGCAGGCCACGAACAGCAGGCAACGTTCGGACATCATGTCCGTCTCGTGCTGCTTGGGGTCCACGTCGGGTGGCGTGACCGCCTTCGCGAACGGCAGCGCCTCGTCGTTGACACCGATGACCGCGACGCAGCGGAACTCCAGCCCCTTGAACGAGTGCATGGTCCCGACCCGCACAGCCGCCCCCTCGCCCGCCGCGGAGCCGCCGGAAGCGCTGCGCAAGGACACTGCGGGGACACCCGCCTCCTTCAGGTGCGCCACGGCCTTCGCGCACGTCTTGTTGAACCGGGCGCTCACCCCGATCTCCCCGGCACCCACACCCGCGTCCATCCACGCCCGCACCTGGTCGACCAGAGCGTCCAGTTCAGCCTCTTCGCTCTCCGAGCCCCGTACGGCGGGCCCGTCGCCGTGGAGAGCGGAGCGGTAGCCGAGCAAGGTCTCGTTGCGGCCCTCGTCCTCGAGCTGGGCGATCGGCCGGCCGATCAGCAGGGCCGTGGACCAGCGCAGGATCTCCTGCGTACTGCGGTAGTTCTTCCGCAGCTTCACCGACCGCCCAGCCACCCTGATGCCGAGGGACTTGAGCGACACCTTCGAGTCGTAGATGCGCTGATGAGGGTCGCCCGCGATGAACAAGTCGTCAGGGCGGGCCGGAACGGCCGCGCGCAGCAGCCGCCACTGCGCCGGATGCAGGTCCTGCGCCTCGTCCACCACCACATGCCGGTACGGTGGGCCCTTCACCTCCAACAGTCCCGCCGCCTCCACGCACGTCTGCAGCCAGGTCCGGCACCCGTCCGCCGCGAGACCGGCCGTGAACCGTTCCACCGTCTCCCACACCAACGGCCGTTCGGCCGCCGTCAGCCTGCTGCCCCGGCCCCGCCGGTCAGCCGCCTCGTACTCGGCCAGGCTGCTGATGCCCTGGGCCAGGACGACATGCCGGTACTCCTGGGCCAGGAACTGTGCGCTGCCCGTGAAGCCCGTCGCCTTGGCGGCCTTGCCCCAGCGGCTGACCTCCTCGTTGCTCATCAGCGGCCGCAGCGTCACCGCGCCCGGAGCCTCCGCGACGACCCGGCCCGCGAAGCCGTCCACGGTCGAGATGTCGACCCGCTCACGCAGCTCCGGATCCTCCACCAGGGACTCCAGACCCGAACGGAGCGCGTTGACCAGCGCGTTGGTGTACGTCGTGAGCAGGATGCGGTCGCCGTCCCGCAGATACCCGAGCAGGTGCTTGACCCGGTGCAGTGCGACCACGGTCTTGCCTGTGCCCGGCCCACCCGTGACCTGCGCGGGGCCGGAGTAGGACGCCCGATAGGCCACCTTCCGCTGCGAAGGGTGCAAGAAGACCCGCCAGGCGGCGAAGGGCTTCTCCAGGATGTCCCGCAGTTCCTCGGGAGCCGTCACCAGGGCGATCCGTGCCCGGGTGTGCTGGATCGCGGTCTCGTAGTCCCGCGTGTCCACCGGCTGCGTGGACGCGTGGAGCGCCGGCGCCACGATGTCCTGCCAGACCTCCTCCACCGTGCAGCCCGAGGCGAGATACTGCAGCACCTCCCGCTGGTCCTGCGGCAGCAGCGGCGCGAAGACGTCCAGCTGTTCCTGGTCGACGAGTGACCGCGCCTGCCGGAGCGTCTCGTCGTCGATGCCGAGAGCCTTCAGGTCCCCGTCGGAGAACTTCGCGAAGAGTCGTACCTTCGACGAGTGGTCCGCGACCCGTTCGTAGGCGGGCGTGATTTCGTCGAGGGTCGCCGCGTCCCGGATCTCGACGGCCCGCGTCACCTCGTTGATGCTGGACTTCTGCTTCATCGCCCAGGCGATGGCCTTGTCGTGCTGCATCACCCGCAGCAGGACGAACGTGTCCCCGGTGGGCGGCGCGAGCACCACACCGCGCCAGAACTGGTCGATGCGGATCGTCCGGATCTGCTTGTCCTTCGCCTTCACGAGGCTCTCCAGCTTCAGCCCCTGATCCTTGAAGAGCTGGTCGAGAGTGAGCCGGCTGAACTTCTCCCAGGCGTCGAGGACGCCCTTCCTGACCGGAGGCTGGAGCTTGGGAAGCTCGGCGAAGAAACCGATGTCGAAGGCGAGCTGCGGCATGCGGAGATCCTAGTGCCCCGGCCGACCGCGGCGCGGGCAAAGGCCAGGTCAGGCCGACGGACCGGTGTCGTCGCCGTGGTCCTCGTCGAGATCGAGACGGATCACCGCCAGGGTCTCGGCCACCTCGGCGGTCAGTTCGTGGTTGGGGCCGAACACCACGCACAGATCCTGGTGCAGGGGCTCCAGGACGCCGAAGGCCTCGGCAGCACGCTGCTGCGCGAGGAGCAGCATGCCGATGTCGTGGCGAAGCTCCACCGCGTTCTCGCTGACGTCTCCGTCGATGGCGCGGACGGTCTCGAGGACGCCGTTCAGCCCGTCCAGCGCCTCGGTCACCTGGCCGAGTTTGCCGCGACAGCGCGCCGCCTGAGCCCGGCACCACAGTGCCTCTTCGCTGTTCGTCCCACTCACCCGTCCGTAGGCGTCGGCCAGCGCCTCGAACTCCGGCAGCGCGGCGCGATGGTCGCCGGCCAACTGCCGGCTGACCGCCCGCCACGAACGCAGCCGCAGCACCGCCCTGCTCTCCGAGCCGAGGGACCGTGCGGCCGGCTCGATCAGCTCACCCACCACGTCGGCGGCCTGTGCGTACCGTTCCTCCTCCATCAGCGCCACGTAGTGCGCGTGGACCTCGCGGATCTGCTCCCGCAACGCCTCCCGCTCGGCCGCGGGCACGACGGGCGGTGCGTCCGGGCCGACGACGGGGGCGGCGGCCTGCGCGCCGCCCGCGGCACCGGTGCGCGAGCGGGGCGCGTACGGCCGACGGAAGATCCCCGTCGGGTCGGGCGCCCCGGCGGGCCCTGCCTCCTGCGGCGCGGACTCATCGCCAGGCCCCGGCAGGAAGGGCCGCAGCCGCTCGTACACCTCCTGCACGTCCGCCGGACGCGCCTCGGGTGCCTTCAGGAGCAGATGCAGGACGAGCTCCTCCAGACCCGCCGGTACGTCGTCGCGCAGTTGCCGCAGCGGGGTCGGGGTCGCGTTGACGTGCTGGGTCATCAGCTGCCACTCGCTGTCCCCACTGAACAACGTTCGTCCGCAGAGCAGTTCGTGCAGCACGCACCCCAGGGCGTACAGGTCGGTGCGCGGCGTGACCCGCGCGCCGCGCACCTGCTCCGGCGCCATGTACTGGTGCGTGCCGATCGGACTGCCCGTCGCGGTCAGCTTGGTGACGTCCGTCTGGAGGATCGCCGCGATGCCGAAGTCCAGCACCTTCACCGTGCCGTCCCGGGCGACGAGGATGTTGCCCGGCTTCAGGTCACGGTGGACGACGGGCACGTCGTGCGCGTACGAGAGGACGGTCGCCACCTGCGCCGCCACGGCCACCGCCCAGCTGACGGGGAGCGGGTGGTCCGGGTGCACGTACGCGGTGAGCGGGACGCCGTCGACCAGCTCCATCACCAGGAACAGCTGCTCGTACGACTCGTCCAGCACCGCGTCGTACACCTGCGGTACGCCCGGGTGCTGGATCCGGGCGGTGACCCGCGCCTCGCGCCGGAACCGCTTCTCGAACTCCTCCGCCAGGTGCGGTGACGTCACGGCCTGCGGGCGGATCAGCTTCACGGCGACCGGCCGGTCCAGTACGGCGTCGTAACCGCGCCAGACGTCCCCCATGCCCCCGTTGTCGAACTGCTCCAGCAGCTCGTAACGCCCCGCGACCCGTCGTACGTCCGGCACCTGGTCCCCGCTCCCGCCCCGTCGAGTGTCCGAAGAGATCAGTCTCGCGGGCGTGCCTGCGGGCGTCCAGCCAGGTCGCCGGGGAGCTACACGATCAGGTCAGGCGGGGCGCGGCGCACTCCGCCCACACGGTCTTGCCGGGGCCGCCCTCGGCACGGGGCGAGCATCCCCAGCGGTCGGCCAGCGCCTCGACGAGGAGCAGTCCCCGCCCGCCGTCGTCGTCCTCGGGTGCGGTAGCGGGAAGGCGGGGGAGACGCTCCCCCCGCGTGTCGGTCACCTCGATGCGTACGGTGCCGGTGGCCGGGTCGGCAGTGAGCGAGAGGTGGAAGTCCCGGCCGGCGACGTGCCCGTGCCGTACGGCGTTCGCGCACAGCTCCGACGCGATGAGCGTGACGACGTCGTGCGCGTCGGTGCCGTACGGAATCCCCCAGGCGTCCAGACGGTGCGCGCACAGGCGCCGGGCCAGGCGGGCGCCCCGCGGGGTGGAGCTGAAGCACATCGCGAACCTGTGCACCGTCAGGGGTGGTTGTGTTGCGGTCATGCACTCACGGTGGCGCTTCGTGGCCTAGCGTGACCAGAGGTGACGCGCTGACGTCGGGTCGTCGTACGGAGCGGACGCGGGCGCTGTACGTGGTGGTACGCGCGGAGAGGACAGGAGGCGGGGCGGTGACCGTGAGGGACGAGGAGCCGGCGGCGCAGCGGCAGCAGCGGCCGGAGGACGAGCCGGGGACGGGCGTGGTGACCGCGTTCGGGCGGCAGCTGAAGCTGCTGCGCGTGCGGGCGGGACTGGAGCGGGCGGAGTTCGGCAAGAGGCTCGGTTACTCGGCGGACACGGTGGCGTCCATCGAGCAGGGGCGGCGGATTCCGCAGGCTCGGTTCATCGAGAAGGCGGATGAGGTGTTGGGGGCGGGGGGTGTGCTCACGGCGCTGAAGGAGGAGGTGGGGCGGGCTCAGTATCCGGCCTACTTCCGAGATGCGGCTCGCCTTGAGGCCAGGGCGACAGCGCTGAATCTCTACGCGGTCTACGCGGTACCCGGTCTGTTGCAGACCGAGGACTATGCGCGGGCGGTCTTCCAGATGCAGCGCCCCTTGCTGCCCGACGAGGTCATCGAGCAACGCCTGGAAGCCCGCTTGGCTCGACAGGAGGTCCTCAGCCGACGCCCCGCGCCGCTGATGAGTTTCGTGATCGAGGAGGCGGTTCTGCGGAGGCCGCTGGGTGGCCGCAAGGTCATGCGGGAAACGTTGGAACAAATCCTGCTGACAGCCCAGTTGAGGCATGTTGAGGTGCAAGTCATGCCGACCGACCGTCAGGACAACGCTGCGTTGGGTGGTCCGTTCACGTTGATCGACACGGACAAGGGTCAGCGCATCGCATACGCGGAGGTTCAGGACGACAGTCGGCTGTACACCGAGGCGGCCAGGGTGCGGGAGTTGGAGGCTCGGTATGGCATCCTCCGATCACAGGCCTTGACGCCGAGCGAGTCATTCGCCTTCATCGAGAAACTGATGGGAGAGTCATGAGCGTTCGCATAGCGCACGCCGTGCCAGAAGCCGCCTGGCGCA
Source organism: Streptomyces sp. KPB2 (assembly GCF_003950055.1). Taxonomy (NCBI): domain Bacteria; kingdom Bacillati; phylum Actinomycetota; class Actinomycetes; order Kitasatosporales; family Streptomycetaceae; genus Streptomyces; species Streptomyces sp. KPB2. The sequence continues at coordinate 1,167,892 of NZ_CP034353.1, read as the reverse complement.
AGAGCAGCTACAGCACCGGTGGCGGCGGGGAGTGCCTAGAAGTCGCTGCCTGGCTTGAGACTGTCATGGTCAGGGACTCCAAGCAGCCCGCAGCGGCCCAGCTCGCCTTCGGCTCTGAGGCTTGGGACGGGTTCGTGCGGATGACCGCAGGGCGCTGAACTGATCGAAGACCGGCGGGGCGCGATGCGCGAGGTGCGCACCGCGCCCCGATCGCGTCAGATGTCGTCCAGCCCCTCCTCCCGGCGGATCATCCGCCAGGCCGCGCGGCGGGCGCTGCGGTCGAGGTTGGACTTGAAGTCCCGGTCGGTACCGAAGTACCGCTTTCCGAGCGTGTCGATCGTGGAGACATGATCCATCATGTTCTCCTCGAACTTCTTGTCGAAGACGATGCCGAAGTTCTCTTCGTCGTTGACGACGGCGGCGGCGCGGACCTTCGGGTCGTCCTTCGTCGCGTTGAAGGCCGGGAGGACGTCCTCCTCGGTGAACTCCGTGCCGAACTTGGCGTTGAACTTCTCGATCAGCGCCGACAGCAGTGACTTCTCGGCGTCCGTGGCACCACCGACGCCGTCGCCGAAGCCCTTGAGCTCGGCGGCACCCTCGGGGTTGAGGGACACATCGTGCTCGCCGGTCTTCTCGACGCGCAGATGGCTGAGGTCGACCTCGCCTATGTCGACTCCGCCGTCGGCGATGCGGGGAAGACGGTTGAGCAGGTAACGCCCGTAGAGGTACAGGCGCTCCAACTCGGCGTCGCGGTACGGCACGATCTGCGCGAGGAAGCCGTACTTGCGGACGTAGTCGTTGAGGTTGGCCCGGAACTCCTCGGCCGTCTCGACGTCGTCCTCCTCCTCGCTCTCCAGGAGGGCGGTGAAGCGAGTGACGGCGGGGGAGAGGAGCCGGTACAGCTCGGCGTGCAGCTTCTCCCACTTGGACTGGGAGCCCCCCGCCTTCTCCTGCGCCTCGAAGTACGCGGCGACGAACTCGTCCATGTCCTGCTCCGAGATGATCGGCGCGGACATGACGCGGCTCTGAGCCGTGTAGAGGAGGTTCGGGTCGGAGGGCAGGGTGTGCGCCTCCTCGAAGTACGGGCGGAAGGCGTCCTGGATGTCTTCCGCCTCGTTGACGAAGTCCAGGACGGCCAGGTCGGCCTGGGTCTTGCGCTGGGCGGTGCGGTTGAGGCGGGAGAGGGTCTGCACCGCGGCGATGCCGGTCAGCGTCTTGTTGACGTACATCGTCGTGAGGAGCGGCTGGTCGAAGCCGGTCTGGTACTTCTCGGCGACGACCAGGATCCGGTACTCCTGCTGTCCCTTGCCGCCGGCCTTCACAGCCTTGTCGTCGGCGCGCGTGTAGGCGAAGGCCTTGGGCAGTGCGCTCTCGGACAGGCCGCCGTTCTCCTTCACCTCGGTGGTCTCTTCACCGTCGATGGTGAGGGAGCCGGAGATCGCGACCAGGACACCGAGATCCGGGTACTTGGTGTCGTAGTCGCGGTCGGCGATGTAGCTCTTGATGGCACGGGCCATCTGCACGGCGGAGTGGCGGGAAGCCGTGACCACCATGGCCTTGGCCCGGCCGCCGAGCCGGCCGCGGGTGTGGGCGACGAAGTGCTCGACGATCACCTGGGCGTGCTGGGACACCGTGTGCTCGTGCATGAGCGCGAACCGGGCGAGCAGGCTGTTCGCCTTGGAGGGGTCGACCTCCTTCTCGTCGCGGTTGAGGTTCGCGAGCTTCCAATACGTGTTGTACGTGACGTAGTTGCGCAGTGGGTCGAGGATGAAGCCTTCCTCGATGGCCTGGCGCATGGAGTAGGTGTGGAAGGGCCGGTAGACGGTCTTGCCATTCTCCACGCCTTCCGTGCCGAAGAGTTCAAGGGTTTTGGATTTGGGCGTGGCGGTGAAGGCGAAGTAGGAGAGGTTGGCGGCGTGCGAGCGCTCGACAGCCTTCGCCTTCAGCTTGTCGTCCACGGTGACCGTGGTGGCGCCCTCGTCGTCCGAGTCGGAGTCCAGGCCGAGGTCGCGCAGGGCGGACTTCACGGCGGTGGCGGCGTCGCCGGACTGGGAGGAGTGCGCCTCGTCCACGATGATCGCGAAGCGGGTGCCCTTGATCTCGGTGGGATTGCGCTTGATGTAGTCCAGCAGGGCCGGGAAGGAGTGCAGGGTGACGGTGACGATCTTCCCGGAGTCGCGGGAGAGGGCGCGGGCGAGCTGTTCGCTCTTCGCGCCGTGCTTCTCGTCGACCTTGACGACCAGGCCGTCGGTCTGGCTGAAGCTGCCGACGGTCTCCCGGAGCTGGGCGTCCAGGTTGCGTCGGTCCGTGATGACGATGACCTTGTCGAAGACGGGTTCGCCGGGCTTGATGCGGCCCTCGGCCAGCGCGTCGGGTGGGAGAACAGCCGGGTCCATGCGTGCGTGCAGGTCGCTGAGGCGGTGGGCCAGCCAACCGATGGTGTTCGACTTGCCGGACCCGGCGGAGGCCATGACCAGGTAGTTCTGGCCGGCGCCGTGGACGGAGGCGTGCGCGGTGAGCTTCCGGACCACGTCCCACTGGTGGAACCGGGGGAAGATCGTCTTCTTGGTGACACCGCCGCCGGGCGTCTTCTCCTTCTGCTGGTGCACGAAGCGCTGGAGGAGGTCGAGCCAGTTGTCCCGCTGCCAGACCTCTTCCCAGAGGTAGGAGGAGGCGTACTTGCCGTGCTCCGTGGGCGCCGGGTTGCCGGCGCCGCCGGGCTGGCCGGGGCCGTTCGAGCCGGTGTTGAACGGCAGGAACTGAGTGCTCTTGCCGCGCAGCTGCGTGGTGACGAAGACCAGGTCCGGGTCGACGGCGAAGTTCGCGATGACACGCCGCGTGAAGATCAGCTCGGTCGGGTCACGGTCCGTCCGGTACTGCTCCTTGGCTTGCTCGACGCCCTGCCCGGTGAGCGGGTTCTTCAGCTCGGCCGTGGCGACGGGGATGCCGTTGAGGAACAGGGCGAGGTCGAGGCGGTGGCCCCAGTCAGCCTGCTTGGTGGCGTAGGGGAGCTCGCGGACGACGGTGAGGCGGTTAGCGCGGTAGCCGTTGAGCACGGATTCGGCGGAGATGAGGTTGGGCTTGAAGTAGGCGACACGGAGGCGGACCCCGCGGTCCTTCACACCGTTCCGGAGGACGTGGAGCAGCCCGTCCTCAGCGATGGCCCGGTCGAGCCGCTGAGCGAAACCACGCTGGGCCTCGTTGGTATCGCGGCCGTAGACGGTGAGCAGTTCCTCCCACTCGTCAGCCTGCGTGGCGCCGATGAAGGTGAACAGCTCGTTGGTGTCGAGGCCGAGATCCGCTTGGTAGTCCTCAGGGTTCGCCTCCCGCCAACCTTGTTTGCACAGGGTCGAGACGATGGCGGAACCGAAGGAGGACTCGTCGTGCACGGGACTCATGCGGAGACTCCTTCGGTTACGCTGCGTCCGCTGGCCGTGGAGATGTCGAACTGGCCGGTTACGGCGGCAGTGATCAGTGTCTGGCGGCGCTCGTCCAGCAGCTTCACCTGACGCTGCATCGTTGATCGAAGCTTACGGATGGATGCTGAATGATTAGAGAGACGGTGTGAAATGTCGCGCTGTGTCGAAACTGGCGGGAGAGGGAATGTAAACCCTCCGATCTGGTCACCGCTGAGATGCGGAACCGAGACACCGGTGAGTTCGCCCTCCACAGCTTGGCGAAACATCGAAGACCGAAGGCTCCAGTAGACATACTTCATGTCCACCTCAGTCGATTTGGGTCGAAGGCATGCAACCCGTTGGAGTAGGAGCGCAGGCAGGTCTCTCTCCGAGATGAAAGTCATGCGCATGCCGCTGGAGATCCAGGGGCGGTCCATCCCCACGATCAGATCCCCATCGCGCAAGTGGAATCGTGGAGGTGTTGGCATTTTTTCTTCGTCCCATGAAACGGTATCCTTCCATGACGTCTCATCCACTGAGACGTTGATGCCGCGAAGGAGTCGTGTCCCGCCGTTGTGTAGAAACTCTTCGCTGGGGAAGGCGTAACCTGGAACAACTTGGCACAGGCGGCTGATTCTTCCGAGCCCCCAGTCCGCACGATTTGAGTCGACCCCAAGTCTTTTTAGGGTTTCGGAATCGCCAGCGGTGGCTCCGTCGACGAGTTGATCCAACATGAGGTTCAGCAGCTCGCCTTGGGCTTCTCGTGATTTCCTGACACGGTCGATGCGACCAATCTCGATGTCGAGGAAGTCGGCGATGCGGCGCTGCTCATCTTTTGCAGGGTAGGTCCAGCGTGAAGCGAAGAAGGCCCCGGTATCGAGGTTCTGGATTCCGGTCGTCTGCTTGACTGCGGCCTGAGTGAGACCTTGCCCATATGCTGCGGCAAACACGTACGTCAGGAACCGGTGATCGACACCGACGGCCGGTCTTACTCGCGCGCAGAAGTTGGAGCAGACCGCTTTGGTGCTGCCAGTAAACAGAACAGCCATTCCTACAGGTTGTTTCTCTCCGCCCCCGCTTTTCTCCAGGATGAGGTCGCCAGCCTTCAGGAGATGTTGACGAAATGATGAGGGCTCGACATGGCGCAGTGGTGCGGTGGAGAGGTCCACGCGTCGACTCGCGCGATCGAAATCCGCGGCGCGGACGCAGCGGACGTCGTAGCCGTTCTCGACCGGATCACTACCCCACGTTCCATTGGTCACCGAGGAAATTAGATTCTTGAGCCGTCCACGAGTCCAGTGAGTGGGCGCCGTGTTAAGCCACTTGTCGGTGATGGTCACTCTGTAACCTCTCCAAGAAGGCCCTGGATTTCCGCCTCCAGCGCCTTCAACTCTGCGTCGATCTCCGAAAGCTGCCTCAGCGGCTGATACACATGGAAGTGCCGCGTGAACGGAATCTCGTACCCGACCTTCGTCTTGCCGTCGTCGATCCACGCGTCCGGCACATGCGGGTGGACCTCCCGCGCCAGGTACTCCTCCACGTCCTCACCCAGCGGCACGTTCTCGTAGTCCCGCAACTCCGAGTCCGGTTCCGGCTCGCCCTTGACGAGCTGCACCTCGCCCTCCGGATCCCGTACCCCAACAACCTCACGCAGCGCCTTGTTGAACGGTGCCCCCGTCGGCCACGTCCCGCCGGCCTGCACCACCGCGTCCTTCAGGGCGAGCCAAGCCTCCTGCTTCGTGCCCCAGCTCGCGCCCATCAGGGACTTGAAGGCGTCCGCGAGAGCCGCGGCCTGCGGCAGCTTCTGGATCGGCTTGGACGCCTCCAGTGCCGTCAGCGTCTCCTCCGTCACCTCGAAGCGCAGCTTCAGCGGGCGTTCAACCGTGATGCGCTGGTAGCCGAAGTCCTCGTTGCGGAAGACCTTCACCTTGCTGTGCAGCGGGTGCTCCGTGTTGTCCGCCACGGCCAGCGCTTCGCCGTACAGCTTGACCACCGTCGCAATGTGGTCCGAGCCCAGCTGCTTGCGCTTGTCGCCCAGCGACTTCCGCATCTTCTGCCACTGGTCGCGCGCGTCCAGCAGCACGACCTTGCCCTTGTGGTCCGGGCTCTTGCGGTTGGTCAGGATCCAGAAGTACGTCGAGATGCCGGTGTTGTAGAAGAGCTGGTCCGGCAGGGCGACGATGCCCTCAAGCCAGTCGTTCTCCAGGATCCAGCGGCGGATCTCCGACTCGCCCGAGCCGGCTGCACCCGTGAACAGCGGCGAGCCGTTGAAGACGATCGCCAGGCGCGAGCCGCCCCCGCCGTTCACGTCCACCGGCTTCATCTTGGAGATCATGTGCTGGAGGAACAGCAGCGAGCCGTCGTTGATGCGCGGGAGACCCGCACCGAAACGGCCGGCATCACCCAGCGCTTTGTGCTCGTGCTCGACCTCGTCCTTGACCTTCTTCCATTCCACCCCGAACGGCGGGTTGGCCAGCATGTAGTCGAAGGTCTTGCGGGCGTGGCCGTCGTCGGAGAAGGAGTTACCAAAGGCGATGTTCTCCGGGTCCTGGCCCTTGATCATGAGGTCGGACCGGCAGATCGCCCACGACTCGGGGTTCAGCTCCTGCCCGTAGACCTCCACCGTGGCGTCCTTGTTGAACTCGGTGATCAGGTCGTCCATCGCCGAGAGCATGCCGCCCGTGCCACAGGCCGGGTCGAGGACCGTACGCACCGCGCCCGGAAGCTGGAGCGCGTCGCCGTCCGGGGCGACCAGCAGCCGCACCATGAGCTGAATGACCTCACGCGGCGTGAAGTGCTCACCGGCCGTCTCGTTCGACTGCTCGGCGAAGCGGCGGATCAGCTCCTCGAAGATGTAGCCCATGTTGTGGTTGGGCACGATCTCGGGACGCAGGTCCAGGTCCGTGAACTTGCCGATGACCTTGTAGAGCAGTCCGGCACTGTCCAGCCGCTTGATCTGCTGGGCGAACTCGAAGCGCTCCAGCACGCCCTGCGCGTTGTCCGAGAAGGCCCCCACGTACACCTGGAGGTTCATCGCAGCGCTCTGCGGGTCCTCCGCGATCTTCTTCAACGTCAGGCGGGACCTGTTGTAGAAGGAGTGGCCCGAGGCCCGCCGCAGGAAGCGGTCCGGGTCGATGCCGCTGTCCTTGTGCTGTTCCGCGATCTCCGCGACCTTCTCGCGGGTCGGCGCCAGCACGCACTCCAGTCGCCGCAGCACCGTGAACGGCAGGATGACCTTGCCGTAGTCGGACTGCTTGTAGTCCCCCCGCAGGAGGTCGGCGACGGACCACGCGTGGTTCGCCAACTCCGTGTGCTTACTGCTGTTCAACTGGATCCCCGGATTCCTTCCGAAATGTCCCAACCCCACCGCCCGAGCCGAGCCGCCTTGAGCGGTCGCCGGAGCGGTCTGCCAATTGTGGTCTATGTGTGAAGGCATGCGTGCCGAATGGGGTGAATCGCCACCCGGCCGCGTACCTCCGGTCAACTGACTCAGTCGTCTCCCGGCGACGGCAGCAACTGTCCGCCCGTGAGCCCGCTTACCAGCAACCGTGCCGTCTCCTCCGCCAGCCGCGTCGCCCGCTGAGCCTCCGCCCGGAGTCCGTGCACGTGTCGGAACGCCTCCCCGTACCGCCGCTGCTCCTCTAGTGGCAGCAGGGGCACGCGCAGTCGGCCCGGGTTGACGGTAAGGGTCGTGCTGCCCGTCGACGCGCCCGCGATGTTCTCCTCCGCCCCCAGGAACCCGGCGAGGAACCAGGCGTCCAAGCGCGCCGGGTCCGGGCGGAAGAGGTGGACGTGCGGGCCGGGCAGAGCGCCGGTGTCTCCCTCGCCCGCGACCCGGGCCATGGCGCCGTCCGTGCTCGCGACCGCACGTACGAGGACGTCTCCGACGGCGATCACGGGCGACGTGTCGTCGTACAGCTCCGTCGGCTCTCCCGTGGGCCCCGACCCGGTCGCGATGTCCGAGCCGGTGAGTACCGCCCGTGCCCCCTGGAGCCCGCTCTCACCGCTTACGGGGTGTGCCCGTGTGCGCGCGCTGTCCGGTACCGGGCGGAGCAGGGTGAGTGCTCCACCCCGCGATAGGTCGGAGGCCGTCGCCGTCCGCCACTCCCGGGCGTCGGCACCCGCGGCGCTCCATCCTTCGCGACCAGCCGTCCGCGCGAGGGCCTTCGCGGCCTTTACGAGGTCCTGGCGCGTGGCGTCCACCTCGGCCGACAGCTTCGCCGGATCGACCTCCGCCCGTGACGCCCGCACGAGCCGCGCGGGGGTCAGGTCCACCACCTCGTCCAACAGGTCCACCACGCCGACCGCGTGAGCGACCCCCGGCTCGCCTTCGAAGGCGTCCGGGTCCGCCGTGAACGCCTCCCACGCCTCCAGCGCCCGCGCTGTTACCGCCGCCCAGTCCACGGACGTCGACCGGCCGGCACCCCGCGTCCGCGACAGCGCTGTCGCCGCACCGCGCCCGGTCGCCGTCGTCGGCGTCTCCGCCGCTGTGTCCACGAACAGCACGGACTTGCGCGCCGCACCCCCCGGCTCGGGGCGCTGCAACACCCACACCTGAAGGCCCACGTGCAGCGGCACCGACGCGCCGACCGGCAACGCGATCACCGCGCGCAGGGCTCCGCTGCGTACGAGTTCCGCGCGTACGCGCCGCCCTGACGCTCGCCCGGCCGTGGCCGGGGGCAGCAGCAGGACCGCGTAGCCGCCCGGCACCAGGTGGGCGAGCGCGTGCTGTACCCAGGCCAGTTCCGACTCCGCGCGGGCCGGGACGCCGTACGCCCAGCGCGGGTCGTAGGCCAGTTCGTCGTGTCCCCAGTCCCGGATGCCGTAGGGCGGGTTGGACAGTACGGCGTCGGCGAGCAGGTCCGGGAAGGCGTCCGCGCGGAGGCTGTCCCCGGCTCGGACGGTGACCGTGACATCCGGTGCGGTCAGCATCAGGCTGACGGCGCTGCGGCGGGCCTGTACGGGCAACACGTCCTGGCCGTACAACGCGCGAGCGCCGTGCCGGGAGGCCGCCGCGAGGAGGGAACCGCTGCCGCAGGTCGGGTCGAGGACGCTGGACGGAGTCCCGGGGAGCAGTTGGGCGATGAGGTCCGCGAGCGGCCCGGGGGTTCGGTAGGCGCCACTCGCCGCACTGTCCTCCAGCTCCCACTCCGCTAGGACGCCCAGTGTGGCCTGGCCGCCTGACTCGCGTACACACGCGTACAGCGCGCGGAGAACCGGGGCGTCCTTGGCCGTGAAGCGGACGGCCCCGTCACCCGATCCCGGGACGGCCTCGGCGACGGCCGCTCTGTCGCGCTCGGCCTCGGAAGCGAGGTCCGCGTCGGACAGGCCGGCGGCCGCCGCCAGCTCGGCGGGGGAGCGGCGGGCTGCTGCGAGAACGAGGAGCAGTAGCTCGGCGGAGTCGCCCGTGGCGCCGCTGCCGGTACGTCCGTGCAGGCGGAGCATCGTCCGGAGTTCCTCCGCCGGACTCGCGGCGGAGGCGTGGCCGCGCGCGGCCAGCCACGCGCGCACCGCCTCCAGGTCGTACAGCGGGCTGCTCTCCGTACCTCCGGAGGGATCGGGGAAGTCGTCGTGCCGGCGGCGCCAGTTGCTGACGGTGGCGCGCGTGACTCCAGCGATGCGGGAAATCTCGGCTGCCGTCACCTGCGCGGTGGGCTGCTGGGGCATGGCGGGTCCTGGACCTCTCGGTAGTTGACAGTCAACAACCTACAGCACGCGTCAAGCCCACATGAACGATTGACAACGCTTTCGCTGTCCTGCTTACCTGGTCATGCTTCCGGTGCGGACGGTGTCGACACCGCCGCGCCTACCAGACCGCTCGACCGCTCCAGATGCCGTGCAGGCATCGCTTCAGGGGGAGACCCATGCGCCTGACCATGCCGACCGCCGTCGTTGAGGGCACCCAGCTCACCGTCATGCCGTTCCGCGACGACGCCGTCGTGGGGACGATGGCGGTGCCCGCACTCGTCCAGCTGGTGCCCTCGCCCCGCGCCGAGGAGGATCCGCGCAAGCTGAAGGCGGCGTCGGGCCTGGTGCGTCGGCACGCCGAGCTGCGCGCCACCGTGCAGCGCACGCTGAAGTCCTCGCAGAAGGGCAAGAACGTCCGTCCGTACGCCGAGTACATCGCCGCCGGTATCAAGGGCGAGCTCGGAGCCGCCTGGTCGACGCCGCCGATCACCCTGTGGCACGCCGGACCGCTCGCCGCGCTCAGCGAGGAACTCGTTTTCGGTACCGGTCTGCGTACCTTGACCGTCGCCCCGGGCACGATGGTCGTCGCCATCGACGGCGAGACCCAGACCACGGCCTGGCACGACCTCTACGACGACCCGGAGGCGTACGGACTGACGTATTCGCAGCTCTCGCGTGTGCGCATTTCCTTCGAGCTCTACGTCGACCTGGCCCCGGCGGACGCGCGGCAGATCTTCTACGACCGCAACGTGCAGGGTGTCGCCGTGGCGAAGAACCTCGCCATGTCCATGGACCAGCGGGACTTCGGTACCCGCCTCGCCCATCTGGTCGCCGACTCCGTACGGATCGACGTCGACGGCCAGCGGGTGCCGTTCGCCCGGCTCGTGAATGTCAGCAAGCGGCAGCTGTCCGCCGGTGACCGCGAGGTCGTCACCCTCTCCGCGTTGCGCGCACTCGTCGTCACCACCCTCTACGGGCGGGGCGGGCTTACACGTTCCGCCGAGTCCGTGCACGAGGACGAGTTGCCGGCGGGCGCCCGTCCCGAGCAGGTGGAGGCCGCAGTCGTACCCATCCTCGGCGACTTGATCGTCCGTCACGCCCGCGAGTTCGCGGACCGCGGCGCCATCACCGCGCCCGCAGTCCTCGCGGGGCTCGGCATCGCCGTGCACCCCACCATGCCCTGGAGCGAGTCGGGGGCCGTGTTCCGCATGGACGACCTGCTCCGGCTCCTCGACGGCATCCGCTGGGAGCGCGAGGCGAAGTACTGGGACGGCGTCGCCGCCAAGACCGGGACCTCCGGCCGCCTCAACTTCAGCGGCGGGGTCAAGGACTCCGGCGGTCGCGTCGCCGACGCGATCCTCTACCCGGCGACCGAGGCGGGGCGCCAGATCCGCGGCCTCTGAGCCGCATCGACCGTCCACCTCGCCCCCTGCCTGCGAGTGGAACCGACAGTACGAATCCCAGAGCGCCGGTGCGGAACGACCCGCCTGTGCGCAGAGGAAACGGAGCGCAACATGACCGACCACAAGCCCAACCCGGGCCTTGGTTCCGACAACGGTCACACGACTCAGCCGACCACCGGACCGTACGGCGGCGGACGGCCGCCCTTCCCGCCGCCGATGCCACCGCACACCCCGCCCGTGCAGCCCAATTCCCGCAACCGGGCGTGGCTGAAGTACGGCGCTGTGGCCCTCGTCTCCCTGCTCGTCGGAGTCGGCATGGGCGCGAGCGGCGACACGGGCAGCGAGGCCGAGGCGGCCGCAGACGCGAAGGCCGGCCCCCGCCCGACGGCCACCGTCACGGAGACGGCACCGGCCGCCGAGGCCGAACCCGCGCCCACGGTGACCGAGACCGTGACGGAGACGGTGACCGCCAAGCCGAAGAAGACGAAGGAGCCGGGGCCGGCGACCACCTTCTCGGGAGACGGCGAGTACCTCGTTGGCGAGGACATCAAGGCCGGCACGTACAAGACGGCCGGGCCCCAGGACGAGTGGGGCTGCTACTGGGAGCGGGCCAAGGATGCCAGCGGCGAGTTCGGCTCGATCATCGCCAACAACAACCTTGAGGGCACCGGCCGGGTGACCCTCAACAAGGGCGAGTACTTCAAGACCAATAGGTGCCAGGAGTGGAAGCGGGTCGGCTGAAGGGGCCGTTGAGGGGGCGGGCCCGGCAACCCGCATTGTGACCCATTCGTGTACAACCACACCGACCTCGGCGGAGTCGAAGAAGCGGTGCCGTTCCCCGTACGGACGTGCACTCTGTACGCACGGCAAGGAGACGGCCGCCGATGATGCCAGTCGGACGCGAAGAGGACACCCGTAAGGTTCAGACGGCCGTGCTGGGCGGGCCCGACGGTCATCTTCCTCTCTTCCTTCCCTATGAGAAGCAAGCCGCGGATCAGCTACGACAGAAGCACGGCTCCAACGCCTTTTCCTGTGGGACCCTTCTCGGCGGATGCGGGAAGCTCCTGACCCTGCGGGCCTGCGACGACAAGAAGTCGCACTTCGCCCACCGTCCGCCAGTCCGGTGCACGCGTACCGCGCTCGGCGCAGACAGTGCGGATCACCTCTACATCGGTGAGGCCGTCGCCAAATGGCTGCGCAAACAGGGACAGTCGGCCGTCCAGGTGCAGTACGTCAAGCAGAAGGGCGCGCGGAGTGACGCGATAGAGATCCGCTTCGGGTCCAAGAAGAAGCGTCGCCTGATTCATGTGCAGATGGCCCGCCGATCCTTCACGGACTGGCAGGCCGACGGGAAGCGGCTGGGCGCGCCGGTCGGCAAGCCAACCACCATTCGCATGTACGGACCCGAGAGCCAACTCGCTCCCTTCGAGGTCGATGCCGCGGGATATGCCCTCCGCTTCAAGTGCGTGACCGAGAACGGCACCCGTGTCGTGTACGTCGGAACTCACCCACCCGGCCATCTGGTCGAGTGGACGACGCTCGACAAGTGCAAACTCGTGCATGCCGGGATCGTCACTCCGTGGGTGGAGGAGACGCCGTACGGGATTCGGCCGAAGGGGAGGGTCCCCGCCGTCGGCCAGGAGGGTCACACGGTTGGTGAGCGGAAGAGAGATGCCGTTCGGCCGCCGGAGATCGAGAGCCGTTCCGACGTCGAACCAGTGCTACCGCTCATGACGGGGTGCGTGGCCTTCACACGCGCGGCCTTTGTGTCCGAGGAGGGTCACCGCAGACTCTACGATGTGGACGCCCAGCCCATCGGGTCGACGAGGTTTCCCGCCCGGCTGTCCCTGCCCGCTTCGGCGACGGCTCCAAAAAGTCACCACGTGTACGTACTGACCGACAGAGCGGCTGTACTGAACGGACCTCGCACAGCCGATGCCGACTCACGATGGACGCTTCGCGCGGAAGGTTTCGTCCGCTTGTCGTCGGCAAAGGCGGCGGAATGGAAGTTGCTCCAGCCGGCCGCGCGCGAGGGGGACGCGAGCGCGACGATGACACGTGCCCCGCAGGAGAAGCCCGTAGGGTCCGCCGGTGCGGACACGAAGAAGCCGTCGAGCGCGCTTGCCCCCCTGCCCGCGCAGCATGTTCTCACGTCGGACGACCGCCTAGTCGTCGAACTCACCCGAGTCTTGGTGAAGACCGCCCGCGCGGGCACGAGCATCACCTGGCAGGACTTGCTCGGGCAGATCGGTGTCCGTTCGGAGGCCGTCAGTCCGGCGCGGCAGGTGCGACTACTCGCGGCTGTCGACGCGCCGCATGCCAAAGCAAACCGCCCCTTCCTCTCCAGCCTGATCACGTTCTCTCGGCAAGCACAGCCGAAGGATGCTCTACCTCCCTTCTTCCGACATGTGCTACTGGCCCTCGGACACCCCCACTGGACCGATGACGCACGCGCTGCCGACATCTGGAAAACCCACCGGGCGCGCATCCAACGAGCGCGTCGCGGCAGCACATCAGCGGCGGCACAGGGCGCGGCGCCCTCCGGGCTGAAGCCCGCGCAAACCGGGCAGGACCCGCTCGGGCGACTGCACACGGTTCTCCGTCACCTTGACGAAACGGGCGCAAGGCTTCCGGTATCGGATCTCGAGCAGGCTCTGAAGGAGGCCGACCGTCTGGCATCTTTGGTAGGGGACCCCTTCCTGACGGACCCTGTAAAGAGCCGCCTGGGACATTGGCGCACGGTCCTCCGTAGACGTCTCGAACAATCCGTCACGACCGATTCGGAGGCGCGTGAGCTGTTCGACCGGATGGCCGATGAATTCCGTGCGGCCAGGGACGCGGGGGACCTCGCGCTGGCGAAGCGCATCCGCAACGGGATGGGCCCCGTCTACGCTCTGCGCCTCTCACCGCAGGACCGTGAGGCGGTGACCGGGCTGATGAGAGAATTCAAACAGTGGGTGCTCGATCAAAAACCGAGATCTCCGGCCGACGTTTCCCTCCGATCCCTCCGAGTCCTGATTGATGATCTCGGAAAGCACAGGACCACACTGACCACAGCAGAACTCGAATCAGCTCTCGCGGAGGCAGACCGACTCCGCAGTGACATTCCCGGCCCGTTGCCGGAGGCACAGAAGAAGGCGTTGATCAGGTGGCGTGGGAACCTCCGACGCCGTCTGCGGGACGAGCGAGGACACACCGACTTCCGCCTCGGCAAGAGCGCGGTCGGGGCCGCCTCGGACGGAGGAGAGGAAGCTGCGCGGTTGGACAGGGCCGTCCTCGTGGCCCTCGCCGACCGGGTGCACACCCTCCTCCAGGACTCGGCACGCGCCGGAACGACCGTCACGTGGGGAGACCTGCGCCGTCGACTGGGTGGGGCGCTGCCCTTCCTCCACCCGGACGACCAGGGCGAAATCCTCATGGTGGTTGACCAGGACACCCCTGCGGACGAACCACTGCTGTCAGCACTCGTCGCCGGCTCGGATCTGTCACCGCACGGGCTGTACCGACACATCCGGTTCAGCCACGGCCGCGAGCGCGTACCGGACGAGTCCCTCGAGATGCATTGGCGTATGGAGGTGTTCGCGCTCTTCCAGCTTTGGCGTCATCGATAACCCGCGGGGCCGCGGGCCGACTGTGCTGCCGGGGGCGTGGACCAGCACTTCTCCTTAATGCGTACGATGTGCAAGTGCGCACCACCGACTACACCATCCGAACCGCCACCCCCGCCGACGTGGCCCCCGCCCGGGCCGTCATGCTCGACACCGTCTACCGGGACTTCCGTACCGGCTACGTCCCCCGCTGGCACGGTGATGTCATCGACCCGGCCGGGGCCTATCTGACCCCCGCCCGGCACGCGCTGCTCGTCGCCGTGGACGCGGGCGGTGAGGTTGTCGCCACCGGGGCTCTCGACTCGCGGGGGCCCGCGCACCCCCCGAACCCCGCGCACGTTGCCGAGCGGTATCCCTCCGGTGTGACCGCGCAGTTGCGGCGGGTGTATGTGCGGCCCGAGCATCGGCGGCGAGGGCTCGCGCGGCGGCTCGTCGACGAGTTGCTGGCGTTCGCCGCCCGTGATGGGGGATATCGGGCCGTGTATCTGCACACCGACCCCGCCGTTGAAGGGGCCGAGCCGTTCTGGCGGTCGTTGGCCAAGGTCGTGCACGACGAGCGGGAGGACGCGGGCGGTGGGCAGGGGATCGTGCACTTCGATGTTCCCCTGGTCGTCTCCCGTGTGGCCGGCTCGCGCGATTGAGTAGGCGTGAAAATCATTTCCATGTAGGGTCTCGGTGCGCCGCCGCACACCCGTCTGCCCGCCCCGCCTGAACCGATCGATCCGAGGACCATGCGCTCCCACCGCCGCCCCCGGCTGCTCGCCCCCCTCCTGCTCGCCCCGCTCATGGCCGGCTGCTTCGCCTCTGGTGGCGACGACTCCGCGTCCGGTGACGGTGGCGACGGCGACGGTGCCCGTCTCCGCGTCGCCCTCGCCTTCCCGCCCGCCGAGAACCTGTCCCCGTACGGCGCCGACGCCACTCTGCTCAGCCGGCTCGGGGTCACCGAAGGGCTCACCGCCCTCGACGCCAACGGCTCCGCCGCCCCCGCGCTCGCCGAGTCCTGGCGGCGGGACGGGGACAAGGCCTGGGAGTTCACCCTCCGCGACGCCACCTTCCAGGACGGGGGCGAAGTGACCCCCGCCGCCGTGGCCGAGTCCCTCACGCACGCCACCGACGCCAAGCCCGCGCCCGCCGCCCTCGCCGGTGTCACCCTCCATGCCGAGGCGAGCGGGGAACGGGTCGTACGCGTCACCACGGCCGAGCCCGACCCCGTGCTGCCGCTCCGGCTCTCCAGCCCCAGCCTCGCGATCCTGTCCAAGGACGCCTACGCGAAGGCCAGTCGGGTCGACCCCGTCGGCCACGCCACCGGCCCCTTCGAGCTGACCGAGGTCAACGGCGCCACCTCCGCCTCCCTCGACCGGTTCGACGACTACTGGGGCGGCCGTGCCCAGGCCTCCGGCATCGACGCACGCTTCATCGCCGACGGCACCGCACGCGCCAACGCCCTGCGGACCGGCGAACTCGACATCGCCGAGGCCGTTCCCGTCGCCCAGGCCGCCTCGCTCGACGAGAAGACCCGGCGCGACACCGCCACCACCCGGACCACCAGCCTGCTCCTCAACGCCTCGTCGGGGACCTTCGAAGACGCCGGGCTGCGGGCTGCCGCCCGCGCCGCCCTCGACACCTCCGTGTTCGCCAAGGACGTCTACGAGGGGTACGCCGATCCCGGTGCCGGAATCTACGGGCCCGCCGTCACCTGGGCGGAAGGGAAGCGGAGCGCGCCCGTCGGACGTGCGGCGGTCAAGAAGCCCGGCAGCGGTGACACCATCACCCTAGCCACCTACGACAACCGGCCCGAGCTGCCCGAGGTCGCCCAGGTCGTCAAGCAGCAGCTGGAGAAGGCCGGGTTCACCGTCAAGCTCACCGTGCGGGAGTACTCGCGGCTCGAAGGGGACGCGCTGGACGGGAAGTTCGACGCCTTCGTGCTGGCCCGGAACACCCTCCTCGACACCGGAGACCCCGTCGCCGTGCTCGCCAGCGACTACACCTGCGACGGCGGGTTCAACATCGCCCAGCTCTGCGACAAGGGCGTCGACCGTGCCGTCGCCGACGCCGAGAAGTTCGCCGACACCGCGAAGCGACAGGACGCCGCCATGGCCGCCGAGGCGCGCATCCTCGGCAGCGACGCCGTCGTACCGCTCGTGCACCAGCGGATCATCACCGGTGTCGCCGACTCCGTCCAGGGCGTCGTCCTCGACCCGTACGAGCGCACCCTCGTCGGCACCGGCACCCGGCGCTGAACCGTGTGGCAGCGGGTGGCAGGCGCGGGGTGGCGGACCCTCCTCGCCCTCGGGCTGGTGTGCGGAATCGGGCTGCTGCCCTGGCTGACCCACACCGACCCCGCGTACACCGTCCTCAAGGCGCGGTCCGCCGAACGTGAGCCCACGCCCGAGGTGCTCGCCGACATCCGGCAGCAGCTCGGGATCGACGGCGGGCCCCTGCACGTACTCGCCGGCTGGCTGGGCGGGCTCGTGCGCGGGGACGCCGGGCAGTCGTGGATCTCCGGCGCGGACGTCCTTCCCGAGGTGACACGGGCGCTCGGTGCCTCGTTGCTGCTCATGGGCGTCGCGCTGCTCGTCGCCGTTCTCACGGCCGGGGTCATCTGCCTCCGCACCCTGCGACTCGGGGCCCGGCGGCGGCTCGGCGGGCGGCGCGCCGGCGGGAGCGGGTCCGCCGTACTCGCCTCGCTGCCCGAGTTCCTCGTCGCCTCCGTGCTCGCCACCGTCGTCGGCGTGCAGCTGGGGTGGTTGCCCGCGCTGGGATGGTACGGGCCCCAGTGGACCGTGCTGCCCGCGCTCGCCCTGGGGCTCCCCGCGGGGGCCGTGCTGGGGCGGCTGCTCGACGATCTGCTGCCCGGCGCCTTCGGCGAACCGTGGGCGCTGGCCGCCGCGGCCCGGGGGCTGACCGGGAGGTCCATCGCCCGTCAGGCCGTACGGCGGTGCGTGCCCGCGCTGCTGCCGAACCTCGGGCTGTTCGTCGTCGGGCTGACCGGCGGAGCCGTCGCCGTCGAGCAGGTCTTCGACATCCCAGGGCTCGGGCGCACCACCCTCCAGGCCGCCCTCGCCCAGGACCTGCCCGTGCTCCAGGCCGGCACCCTCGCCCTCGTCCTCCTGGCCGCGCTCGCGACCGGCGCCACCCGCGTCGCCGCCCGGCTGCTGACCGGGCCCGCGCTGCGGGACGGCGCCCTGTCCTCGCTGCACCGGCCCGCACCGCCCGCCGGAAGGCTGTTGCCGCTCGTCTACGGTGCCCTGCTGGTCGCCGTCGTGGCGTTCGGGCTGGCCCGCGACCCGCTCGCCCTCGACACCGGGCAGCGACTGCGGGCACCCTCCCCCGAGCATCCCTTCGGCACCGACGCCCTCGGACGCGACCTGCTCGCCCGCGTCGGCCACGGGGCGCTGGACACGCTGCTCCTCGCCGCCGCCATCAGCGCGGCCGCCCTGCTCGTGGGCGTGCTGCTCGGGCTCGTGCCCCGCGTCTCCGCGCCGCTCGTCGACACCCTCAACGCCGTGCCGCCCGTGCTCGTCGCCCTCCTCGTCACCGCCGTCGCGGGCAGTGGTGCGGCCACGCCCGCGCTCGCCGTGGGAGCCGTCGCCTGGGCGCCGCTCGCCGCGCACACCTCCGCCCTGTTGCGGCAGGAGCGCGCCACCCTGCACATCACCGCCAGCAAGGGGCTGGGCGCGGGGCCGGTCCATCTGCTGCGGCACGAGCTGTTGCCCGCCGTGGTGCCGCCGGTCCTGCGGCACGCCCTGCTGCGGCTGCCCGGTGTCGCCCTCGCGCTCGCCTCACTCGGCTTCCTCGGCCTCGGCGCCCAGCCGCCGTCCCCCGAGTGGGGACTGCTCCTCGCCGAGAACCAGCCCTACGCCGAGCGCGCCCCCTGGGCCGTCCTCGCCCCCGCCGCCGTACTCGCCCTGCTCGGCGCGCTGGCCGTCAGCGTGGCGGGCGGGCTGCGCCGACCGGTCCGCCGACGCCCCTCACCGGTCGTCGACGGGGGCGACGGGGCCGAGCGCCGGTCCGTGACGGCGACGGAGAAGGAGCCGGCCGGAGTCCGATGACATGACCTCCGCATCCTCCGCATCCTCCGCATCCTCTTCATCTCCCTCGTCTCCCTCGTCTCCCTCGTCCCCCTCCTCGCCCTCCACCGAGCGGTCCGTGCCGGCGTCCCGACGCCGTCGCAGCGCACGGCTCACGGCGTTCACCACGATCTCCGCCCTCTCCCCGCTGCTTCGGCTGCTCGTCCTGACCCAACTCGCCTTCAACATCGGCTTCTTCGCCGTCCTGCCCTTCCTGTCCGAGCACCTGGGGCAGTCCGTCGGCATGGCGGGGTGGCTGGTCGGGTTCGTGCTCGGGCTGCGGACCTTCAGCCAGCAGGGGCTCTTCGTGGTCGGCGGTGCGCTCGCCGACCGGTACGGCATCCGGCCCGTCGTGCTCGCCGGGTGCGTCCTGCGGATCGCCGGGTTCGCCTGGCTCGGGTTCGCCGAGCAGACCTGGGCCGTCGTCGGTGCCGTACTGCTCATCGGGTTCGCCGCCGCCCTCTTCTCGCCCGCAGTCGAGTCCGAGGTGGCCCGGCAGGCGGTCGTGTGGGAGGAAGCAGGGGGTGGCGACCGGACCCGGGTGCTCGCGCTGTTCACCGTCGCCGGGCAGGCCGGTGCCTTCGTCGGGCCGCTGCTGGGTGCGCTGTTGCTCGCCGTCGACTTCCGTACGGCCTGCCTCGCCGGCGCCGGTGTCTTCGTGCTGGTCCTCGCCGGGCATGCCCGGCTGCTGCCGCAGCGCATCCCCGGGCGGGTCCAGGTCCGGGTCAAGGGCGGAGCGCGGCTGGTGCTGCGCAACCGGCGGTTCATCGCGCTGTGTTGTGCCTACGGTGCCTACCTGCTCGCCTACAACCAGCTCTACCTCGCCCTGCCCGCCGAGGTGGAGCGGGCGGCCGGTTCGCAGGCGCCGCTGGCCTGGCTGTTCGCCCTGTCGTCGCTGCTGGTGGTGACCGCGCAGCTGCCGGTGACCCGGTGGGCGGGGGAGCGGCTGGCGCGGCGCCGGTCGATGGTGGCCGGGCTGGTGCTGATCGCCGTCGGGTTCGCCGTCGTCGGCCTTGCCCGGCCCGCGGGGTGGACGGGGACGGGTGGGCTGGTGCCCGCCGCCGGGTTCGTCGTCCTGCTCACCCTCGGGCAGATGCTCGTCGCGCCCGTCGCCCGCGCCTGGGTCCCGGACCTCGCGGAGGAGGGGCGGCTCGGGCTGTACACGGGGGCGCTGTCCTCGGTCTCCGGGCTCGTCGTGCTGGCCGGCAGCTCCGCGACCGGGCTGCTGCTGGACGCCGGGTTGCCGGTCGCCGTGCCGTGGCTGGTGCTGGCGGCCGTACCGCTGGTGGCGGTGGGGGTGCTGCCCCGGGGGGCGCGGCCGGTTCCACCGGATTCCTCGACGCCGGCCGCCCCCTCCCCGCCCGTGCCGCCGTCCTCGTCGAGCTCTTCCTAGCCTCGTGGCGTCGTCGGCGTCTCCGTCGGGCTGTTGCCGACCTTCACGGGTCAGTACGGGTCAATACACCGGGGCGTCCACCGGACCGGCCGCTCACCGGGCTCACAGGGCGCACAGGGCGCACAGGGCCCAGCAGGCTCACCGGGCGACGAGCTCCGGCACCGTCCCGGCCGGGGCGGCAGGCACCCGGCTCCGCCGCCACAGCCACCGCACGTCCCGTCCGAACGACCACACCAGCAGGCCCAGCGCCACGGCCACCACTCCGGCGTTCGCGATGCGCGGCAGCAGGTCCGCGCCCGCCAGGAGCAGCAGTACGCCCTGCAACGCGGCCACCGTCTTGCGGGCCGTGCTCGGCGGCAGCGGAGCGGTCAGCCACGGCCACACCCGGGCCGCCGCCACGAACACGTACCGCATGCCGCCGATCAGCAGCACCCACGGGCCCAGGTCCATGGCGACGTACACACTGAGCACCAGGATCAGGAAGGCGTCGACCTCCATGTCGAAGCGCGCGCCGAGCGGTGTGGACGTGCCGGTGCGACGGGCGACCCTGCCGTCCACGCCGTCCAGGATCAGGGCCACGGCCGTCAGTCCGACGAGCAGGGAGACCGGCGGCGCACTGCGGAAGGAGTCCGCGACCAGGGCGGTGACCCCGCCGACGAGAGCGGCCCGGCCGAGGGTGACCCGGTTGGCCGGACCGAACGACGGCAGGCGGGAGCGGTGCAGGGCCCGGGAGAGCACGGCCCAGCTCGCGAACGCGAACGCGAGGCCGGTCAGCCAGCCCGCCGTGCCCATGCCGATCGCGGTGCCGAGCAGCACCAGCAGCAGGAGCATCGCGCCCGCGCCCACCGCGGTCTCCTGCTGAACGGGCCTCGCGTCGTAGGCGTCGTACGGGTCGTACGTGTTGTTCAGGGCCACCGAACACCCTCCGGCCGTGTGACAGAGTCGATCAACGCCGCTACCTTGTGCGCGGCTTGTGCATCCCTCGGTACGTGAGTGGCTTCCCGATCGTTCAGGAGGACTTTCCATGACCCGCACGGCACGTTCGTTCTGGCTCGAAGCGCCCGGCCGGGGTGCCCTCCGCGAGGTGACGCTGCCGGTACCGGGCCCGGACGACGTGCTCGTGCGTACGCTCTTCAGCGGAGTGAGCCGGGGCACCGAGACCCTCGTCTTCGGCGGCCGGGTGCCCGAGAACCAGTACGCGGCGATGCGCGCGCCGTTCCAGGAGGGCGACTTCCCCGGGCCGGTGAAGTACGGCTACCTCAACGTCGGTGTGGTGGAGGAGGGCCCGGAGCGTCTTGCCGGGCGCACCGTGTTCTGTCTCCACCCGCACCAGACCCGGTACGTCGTCCCGGCCGCCGCAGTCACCCCGGTGCCGCCCTCCGTCCCCGCCGGGCGGGCCGTGCTCGCCGGCACCGTCGAGACCGCCGTCAACGCGCTGTGGGACGCGGCACCGCTGGTCGGCGACCGGATCACCGTGGTCGGCGGCGGGATGATCGGCTGCTCGGTGGCCGCCCTGCTGGCCCGCTTCCCGGGCGTCCGGGTCGAGTTGGTCGACGCCGATCCCGGCCGGGCGGAGGTCGCCGCCGCGCTCGGTGTCGGCTTCGCGTCCCCCGCCGACGCCCTCGGCGACCGCGATCTCGTCGTGCACGCCAGCGCGACGGAGGCCGGGCTCGCACGGTCGCTGGAGCTGCTGCGGACCGAGGGCACCGTCGTCGAACTGAGCTGGTACGGCGACCGGCGCGTCGCCCTGCCCCTCGGCGAGGCCTTCCACTCCCGCCGACTGACCCTGCGCGGCAGCCAGGTCGGCACCGTCTCCCCGGCCCGCGCCGCCAGCCGCACCTACGCCGACCGGCTGGCCCTCGCCCTCGACCTGCTCGCCGACCCGGCGCTGGACACGCTCGTCACCGGCGAGTCCGCGTTCGCCGAACTGCCCGAGCTGATGCCCCGGTTGGCCTCCGGCGAGATCCCCGCACTGTGCCACCGGATCCGGTACGACGGGGAGGACACCGAGGCGGACGCCCGCGGCGGCGCCTGACCTTGAGAAAAGACGTACGACGCACTGAACAGGGGAAGGCACTCGGCCGTAATAGACGGCACCCCGCGCAGCGACAGGCGGGGGACCAGACGTGCCACACCTGGAGGGTCGTCCGTTGTTCAGCATCACCGTCCGCGATCACATCATGATCGCCCACAGCTTCCGCGGCGACGTCTTCGGGCCCGCGCAGCGCCTGCACGGAGCGACGTTCCTGGTGGACGCCACCTTCCGGCGCGA
This sequence comes from Streptomyces sp. KPB2, assembly GCF_003950055.1. Taxonomy (NCBI): domain Bacteria; kingdom Bacillati; phylum Actinomycetota; class Actinomycetes; order Kitasatosporales; family Streptomycetaceae; genus Streptomyces; species Streptomyces sp. KPB2. Next base: position 1,146,060 of record NZ_CP034353.1, on the reverse strand, counting down.
GCAGCTGGACGAGGACAACATCGTCGTCGACATCGGACTGGCCACCCAGGAGCTGGGCGCCGTCGTCAGCGAGCTGAACTACCGCAACCTCGACAACGAACCGGACTTCGCCGGCGTCAACACCTCGACCGAGTTCCTCGCCAAGGTCATCGCCGACCGGCTGGCCGAGCGCGTGCACAAGGGCGCGCTCGGCGAGGGCGCCAGGGGCCTGGCCGGCCTCACCGTCACCCTGCACGAGTCGCACGTCGCCTGGGCGAGTTACGAGCGTGCGCTGTGACCGACACGTCCACCGAACCGGTGATTCCCACGACGACGGCGCGCTCCCGTCTCGCCTACGTGCCCGCACAGACGCCGGCCGCCCCGAGGAACGGCGGAATCGTCCCCATGTCCCTGCGCTCCGTGCACTTCGTCATGCCGGGCGGCGTCGACGACCCGGCCGCCCCCAGCGGCGGCAACGCCTACGACCGCCGCGTGCGGCTGGACCTGCCCGGCTTCGGCTGGCGGGTGCGCGGGCTGCCCGTCGACGGGGCCTGGCCCCGGCCGGACGACGCCGCCCGCGCCGAACTCGCCCGTCTCCTGCGCCGGTTGCCGGACGGTGCCGTGGTCCTCCTCGACGGACTGGTCGCCTGCGGGGTGCCCGAGGTCGTCGTCCCGGAGGCGGAGCGGCTGCGCATGGCCGTGCTGGTCCACCTCCCGCTCGGCGACGAGACCGGCCTCGACCCCGCCGTCGCCGCCGACCTCGACGCGCGCGAGCGTGCGGTGCTGCGTGCCGTACCGGCGGTCGTCGCCACCAGCGACTGGGCCGTGCGCCGGCTGGTCGCCCACCACGGGCTCGACCCGGCCCGCGTCCACGTCGCCGCGCCCGGCGCCGACATCTCGCCCCTCGCGCCCGGCACCGACGGCGTCTCCCGGCTGGTGTGCGTCGCCGCCGTCACCCCGCGCAAGGGCCAGCACCGGCTCGTGGAGGCGCTGGCGGCGGTCGCCGACCTGCCGTGGAGCTGCGTGTGCGTCGGCGGGCTCGGGCACGACCCGCAGTACGTCGGGCAGTTGCGGTCGCTGATCGCGCGGCACGGTCTGGAGGAGCGGCTGGTACTCGCGGGGCCGAGGTCGGGCACGGAACTCGACGCCACCTACGCCACCGCCGACCTCATGGTCCTCACCTCGTACGCCGAGACGTACGGCATGGCGGTGACCGAGGCACTCGCGCGCGGCATCCCCGTACTGGCCACGGACGTCGGCGGCCTCCCGGAGGCGGTGGGGCGGGCGCCCGACGGCGGGGTGCCCGGCATCCTCGTTCCGCCGGAGGATCCCGTCGCGCTCGCCGCCGAACTGCGCGGCTGGTTCGGCGAGGCGGACGTACGGCGCCGGCTCAAGGCGGCGGCGAGAGGCCGTCGCGCGGCCCTGAACGGCTGGGCGGCCACCGCGCGGAGCCTTGCCGCCGTACTGCACCGACTGCCGGACGAACCGAGGGAGGCGGCATGAGGAAGACGACGGCACCGGTCGCGGGAGCCATTCCGGCCCAGCCCGGGCCTCAGGACGCCGCCGAGTCGAGGAACGGCGTGATCCCCGGCGCCGGACCGACCGGCGAAGGGCTCACGCCGCGCCCGAGGCCACGTCCGACGCCGCGCCCGGCGTCAGGACCGACGGAGCCGTCCGCGGGGCGACCGCGGGAACAGCATCCGGACCTGCCCACGGGGCCCGCCGCGGCCACCGGGCGGCCGGAAGCCCGGGGCGCAGGCCAGGCCGCCGAGCACACCGACCCGGTCGGCACGCGGGGCGGGGACGGTTCGGGCGGGCCGGGCGGAGGGATCGCCGAGCCAGGCACCGAGCGACTCGTCGACGGCCCGGACCACCCCGCCGCCGAGCGAGCCACCCTCCGCCTGCGCGGCCGTGCCCCGGCCGACCCCGGGCGCCCCGACGTCCCGTCGCGCCACGCGCCCGAGCGGGTGCGACTCCGCGAGTCCGCCGACCCGGTGGGCACGCGGGGCGGGGACGGTTCGGGCGGGCCGGGCGGAGGGATCGCCGGGCGCGGTCCTGCCGGCCGAGCCGGAGCAGTCGACGAGGACCCCACCGCGCAGGCCGCCCGGACTGGCACCGTATGTCCCACCGACGGCCACGACGGCCCCAGCCCGTCCGCTGTCGAGCGAGCCACCCTCCGTCTCCGCGAAGCCGTCCCGACCGAAGCCGTCCCGGTCGACGCCGACCCGGGCGGCCCAGGGCGCCCCGGCGGCCCGCCGCGATACGCGCCCGCGTGGCTGCGGCTCCGTGAGCCCGCCGATGCCGCCGCGCGGGCGCACGATCTGCTCGATCCGCTCCGCATCCGGCTCGCCAACCTGCCGAGCCGGGCGGACGGGCTGGTCGTGCACGACCTGGGCTGCGGCACCGGTTCGATGGGACGCTGGCTCGCCCCGCTCCTCGACGGTGCCCAGCACTGGGTGCTCCACGACCGAGACCCCTACCTCCTGCACTTCGCCGCCGTCGGCGCCCCGCGTTCGGCGGCGGACGGGAGCCGTGTCACCGTCGAGACCCGGCGCGGTGATCTCGCCCGTCTCACGCCGGACGCGCTGGCCGGCGCCGGACTGGTCACGGCGTCCGCGCTGCTGGACGTGCTCACCGCCGAGGAGGTGGGCACCCTCGCCGCCGCCTGCGCCGCCGCCGGCTGCCCGGCCCTGCTGACGCTCTCCGTCGCCGGACGGGTCGAACTCGCCCCCGCCCACCCCTTGGACGCCGAGATCACCGAGGCGTTCAACGACCACCAGCGGCGCACCGGCCTGCTCGGTCCCGACGCGGTGACCTCGGCGGCGGAGGCCTTCGCCGCGCACGGTGCCACCGTACGGGCGCACCCCAGCCCCTGGCGGCTGGGACCGGGCGAGGCCGCGCTCGCCGAGCAGTGGCTGCGGGGCTGGGTCGGCGCGGCCGTGGAACAGCGACCCGAACTGCGCGAGCCGGCCGGCCGGTACCTGGAGGAGCGCCTCGCCGCCTGCGCGGCGGGGGAGTTGCGCGTCGTCGTCCATCACACCGACCTACTGGCGCTGTGCCGGCCGACGGGCGGGTCCTCGTGAGCACACCGACGACGGTGGCGGCGGACGCCGGCCCCGTGCCGACGGCCGCGCGCCGGGACACCACGACGACCGGCGGCAACGGCGACGCACCTCCCCGGCGCCGGGCCCTGCGCTCTCACCTGCGCACCCACCTGGGGACTCTCGCCGGCGTCGCCATCCTCGGCGTACTCCTGTGGCGGACCGGGGCCGGTCCCCTCCTGGGCGGGCTGCGCGGGATCGACGCGCCCACGCTCCTGGCGGCGCTCGGCATCGGGCTCGTCACCACCGTGTGCAGCGCCTGGCGTTGGGCCCTGGTGGCCCGCGGGCTGCGCATCCGGCTGCCGCTCGTCCCGGCCGTTGCCGACTACTACCGCGCGCTGTTCCTCAACGCCGCCCTCCCCGGCGGCGTCCTCGGCGACGTGCACCGCGCGGTGCGGCACGGGCGCAGCACCGGAGACCTGGGGCGCGGAGTGCGGTCCGTCGTCCTCGAACGCGTCGCCGGACAGATCGCGTTGACCCTCCTCGCGGTCGTGGTGCTGCTCACCATGCCGTCCCCGGTGCGGGCCGGCGCCCGGCACACGGCGCCGCTCGTGGGGATGGCCCTGGTCGGGGCGCTCGCCGTCCTCCTCGCCCTGCGCATGAACCGGGTGCCCTCGGGGCCCACTCGCAAGGGGCGGGCCCCGCGGGCGATGCTCGCCGAAGCGCGTGAAGCGCTGCTGTCCCGGCGGAACCTGCCGCGGGTCGCGCTGTCGTCGGCCGTCGTCCTGGCCGGCTACCTGGCGATGTTCCTGCTCGCCGCGCGGGCGGCCGGCAGCGCCGCCTCCGCCTCCGTACTGACCCCACTGGCCGTGCTCGCGCTGCTCGCCATGACGCTGCCGCTGAACGTCGGCGGCTGGGGCCCTCGGGAGGGCGTCACCGCCTGGGCGTTCGGCGCGGCCGGGCTCGGCGCCGGCACCGGGCTGGGCGTGGCCGCCGTGTACGGGGTGCTCAGCCTGGTGGCGAGCCTGCCCGGCGCCGTCGTGCTCGTCGCGCGCTGGTACGGCGGGACGCGTACCGGGCCGGCAGCCGCAGCCACGGCCGCAGGTACGGCCGCAGGTACGGCGGACGGGACAACCGCCCGCCCAGCCGACGCGACAATCGCACGCTCGGCCGACGGGGCAACCGCCCGCCCGGCGACGCCCCCGCCCATCCCGCCGACGACGCCCTCGCCCCCCGCGCCGCGCCGGACGGCCTCCCGCCGAGGCACGCTCCGGACCCCGACGGGCCCTACCCGCGCTCGCCCCCCTGCCGGGGCACGTCCGCCGCCGTCAGGACCGAGAAATACGCCCCGAAGGAATCCGCCAGACTCGCCAGCAGTTCCTTCCCCTTTTCCGCCGAACCCAGCGACGGCCGCCCGATGACACCGGAATCGGTATAGGCGGACATACCGAGGGAGAGCAGATGACGCCGGTCGTCCGCGACGAAATCGGCGGCCTCGTAACCGGGCCGGACCAATTCGGGATGTGTGTGCAGAAGAATGGAGGTCTCGATTTCTCCCGCGTGCATGTCGGTGAGCAGCGAGGTGGTCACCCCCGCCCGCTCCCGCGCCTCCTCCCAGTCCTCCGCGGCCGGGAACAGCGCCATCCGCTCGCCGCGCGCGGTGGCCTCCTGGACGACGTTGCCCAGGACGTAATTGCCACCGTGGCCGTTCACCACCACCAGGGCGTCGACACCCGAGCGGCGCAGCGAGTCGGCCGTGTCGCGCACCACGGCGTGCAGGGTCGTCGAGGAGATGCTGACCGTGCCCGGCCAGTCCGCGTGCTCGTGCGAGCAGCCGATCGTCACCGGCGGGAGCGGGTGCACCGGGTACGCGGCGGCGATCTCGCGGACGATGGCGCACGCGACGAGCGTGTCCGTCGCCAGCGGGAGGTACGGCCCGTGCTGCTCGTAACTCCCCACCGGCAGCACCGCCACCTGACGCGGCGCTCGGGCGCCCCGCCCGCGCACGTCCTCGGTCGTGTCCGCCGGCACCAGTGAGACATCCATTTCCGCACGGCCTTTCGTCTCGGTCGACAAAAACTGTTGAGCCATTAGAGCATCTGTTGATCTGTTGAGGAACGCGAGAATCATGACGGAAAAAATTGGTGTACTCGGCAAGAAGACGTCGCAGCGGACGGACGTGGAACGGGTGGTCGTGACGCCGTTGCCCACCGTGTACGGGGAATTCCGCGCGTACGGCTATTTCGACCACGAGCGCGGTGACGAGCAAGTGGCCCTCGTCCACGGCGAGCCGGGCACCGACGGTGTGCTCACCCGGCTGCACTCCGAGTGCCTCACGGGCGACGCCTTCGGCTCCCAGCACTGCGAGTGCGGCGCGCAACTCGCCGCCGCGCTGCGGGAGGTGGCCGCCTCGGGAAGCGGGGTGGTCGTCTATCTGCGCGGGCACGAGGGGCGCGGCATCGGACTGCTCGCCAAGCTGCGCGCGATGGCGTTGCAGGCGGAGGGCCTGGACACGGTGGAGGCGAACCTCGCGCTCGGCCTGCCGGTGGACGCCCGCGACTACGGTGTGGCCGCCCGCATCCTGGGTGACCTGGGGGTGCGTTCCGTGCGCCTGATGTCCAACAACCCGCGCAAGCGGGAGGCGTTGGTACGGCACGGCATCGAGGTCAGCGAGCAGGTGCCGCTGCTGATACCGCCGTGCGAGAGCAACATCACCTATCTGCGCACCAAGCGGGAACGGCTCGACCACCACCTGCCCCACCTCGACGCGGTGGCGCACCTGTCGTCCTGAGCGGGGGAGCGGCGGGTGGTCAGTCCGTCACGGCGGCGGCCACCAGCCGCTTGAGGTCCGGGTAGACCGTGTGCGAGGACTTCGGGCGCACCTGGGTCAGGAACTGCACCGTCAGGTCACGGCCCGGGTCGACCCAGAACGTCGTCGTCGCCACCCCGCTCCAGCCGTACGTGCCGAGCCCGGAGGGCGCCTGGGTGCGGTCCGGGTCGATCACCACGGAGACGCCGAGGCCGAAGCCGACCCCGTCGTTGCCGGGCCGGTCGTGCGCCGGGCGGCTGCCGAAGGCGCGCAGGTCGGCGTTGCCGGGCAGGTGGTTGCGGGTCATCAGGTCCACCGTCGCGGGGGAGAGCAGGCGGACGCCGTCGAGTTCGCCCCGGCGCCGCAGCAGTTCCGCGAAGCGGTGCACGTCGTACGCCGAGGAGGCCAGGCCGCCGCTGCCCGACAGGAACCGTGGCCGGCCGCCCCGCAGCGGCAGGCCGGGGACCGGCTCGATGCCGCCGTCGTCCGTCTCGCCGTACAGCTCGGCCAGTCGGCCGGCCTGTTCGTCGGTGACGTGGAAGCCGGTGTCCGTCATGCCGAGCGGGCCGAAGATCCGCTCGGCGCAGAACGCGTCGAACGGCTGCCCGGAGACCACCTCCACCAGGCGTCCCAGGACATTGCTGGCCACCGAGTAGTTCCACTGCGTGCCCGGCTCGAACTGGAGCGGCAGGGAGGCGTACAGATCGACGGTCTCCGCGAGGCCCGCGCCCGGCCGCACCGACGACTCCACACCGGCCGCCCGGTACAGCGCGTCGACGGGGTGGGCGTGGTAGAAGCCGAACGTCAGCCCCGCCGTGTGGGTCATCAGGTGCCGGACGCGCACCGGTCCGGCGGCCGGCCGGGTGACGACGTCCGCCCCGCCTCCCTCGACGTACACGCGCGGCTCGGCGAAGGCCGGCAGATACCGGTCCACGGGGTCGTCCAGCGAGAGCCGGCCCTCCTCCACCAGGGTCAGCACGGCCACCGCGGTGACCGGCTTGGTCATGGAGTAGATCCGCCACAGCGTGTCGGCCGTCACCGGGAGTCCGGCCGCGACGTCCCGCAGCCCGTGCACGGTCAGATGGGCGACACGGCCGCCGCGCGCGACGGCGACCAGGAACCCGGGCAGTCGTCCCTCGTCGACCTGCCGGGCGAAGTGCCGGTCGAGCCGGTCCAGTGCCTCGGGGTCCAGCCCGGCCGCACCCGCGTCGACCTCCTGCCGCAGGGGTGGCATCGCCATCGCTCTCCTTGATCGTTCTTCGGGGTGGGTCTGGCATACCCCGCACTCGCGCACCCGGAACGCGCGCACCCGGAACCCGAGACGCTTCGGCTCGCGACCGGCGCTCGGGTGCCGACTTCACTGGCGGCTGACGGTGCGGGTCACACCGGCGACGACGGTGGTGGCCAGGATCCAGCCCATGAGGATCAGGACGTACGACAGGGTCTGGTACCCGCCCTCGGGCGCGAAGGCGCTCTCCTGACCGAAGGAGATCACCGGCAGCAGCAGGTCCAGCGTGTAGAACACCGGGTTGAAGTCCGGGGCCTCGGCCGGTTTGAGCGGCGGTGGGTGGTGCAGGCCGTACGCGACCGAGCCGACCGCGAGCAGCGACAGCAGCCAGCCGCCCGCGCGCAGCGGACGGAAGCCGTAGCCGACGGCGACGTCCTGCAGGTGCCCCCACAGGCGCCCGTACCAGGGCAGGGTGCGCCGCCGTCGGCGCTGCTTGGCCAGTTGCACCAGGCGCGCCGCGTCGTCGTCGCCGATCCGCCGGTAGGAGGCGGTCAACTGCTCATAGGCATACGGTACGAAACCGTCGCCGTCGCGCTCCAGCATGGGCAGCCGTCGCTCGGCGGGTTCGTGCGGGGCGAGGGCGGTGTAGGTGAGGTCGCCGAGATACACCTCGGACGGCAGTTTCCCGGTGTCGAGGGTGAGCAGGTCGATCTGGGAGCGCCGAAGGTTGAGGGCGCCCTCGATCCGGTCGCCGCGCCGCAGCCACAGCTCGCCGATGACGCAGCTGCTCGCGCGCAGCGCGGTGCCGCCCGTCGATGACAGGCTCGCGTGCAGCAGGTCGAGGGTCCCCGGGACGCGGGCGCCGCGGAAGTCGACCCGGCCGCGGGCGCGCAGGCACGCGGCGCCGACGCCGGAGCCGACGACGAGGCTCTGCGCATCCAGGGCGGTGCCGCCGGCGGCGTCGAGTCGGGCGTCCCGGAGGTTCACCGTGCCCGTGACGGAGGCGCCGGTGAGCCGCACCGGCCCGCGGGTGCTGAGCCCCGGCGCCCACAGGTCGGCGCCCAACACGGCCTGGTTGAGCTGGAGCACCGGGCCCTCGGCGTCCGGTGCCTCGATGCGGGTGCCCTCCAGGTACAGGCTGCCCGTGATCTCCGCCCCCGCGAGCCGCACCATGCCGTCGAACCGGGCCCGGGTCAGCCGCAGTACGCCCTCCACCCGCACCGCGTGCGAGATCAGCCCGGGCAGCACGGACTCGCTCAGGTTCAGCTCACGCAGCCGGGCCCCGTAGAACCTGGGTGCCTCGTCGAAGTGGCAGTGCCGCAGGCGCACGGGGTGGTCGACCGTCGCGTACTGAAGGTCCAGCCGCCCGGTGACGCGCGCCCCGGCGAGACTGAGCGCGGCGACCCGGCCCTCCTCCCGCGGCCCGTCCAGGAGCAGGGAGCGCAGCACGCTCGCGCGCACGGTCCGTTCGGGCCCCCAGGTGCCGCCGCCGGCGGGGTCGTCGGAGTCCGCCGCGGTGGGGCCGTCGGCACGGAAGTCCACGTCGGTGCCCGAGGCGAACGCCCGCCAAAGACGCGACTCGGCCGGTGTCAGGTCGTTGATCTCCATCAGGGAGGGACTCTGACCCGAACCGGCCGATCACGTCAACGCGTCCTGGGCGTCGCCTACTTCTTGGCCGACTCCACGGCATGCCCGCCGAACTGGTTGCGCAGCGCGGCGATCATCTTCATCTGCGGCGAGTCGTCCTGGCGGGACGCGAACCGGGCGAAGAGGGAGGCCGTGATCGCGGGCAGCGGCACCGCGTTGTCGATCGCCGCCTCGACCGTCCAGCGGCCCTCGCCGGAGTCGTCCGCGTACCCGCGCAGCTTCTCCAGGTGGTGGTCCTCGTCCAGGGCGTTGACCGCCAGGTCGAGCAGCCAGGACCGGATGACCGTGCCCTCCTGCCAGGAGCGGAAGACCTCGCGGACATTGTCCACGGAGTCGACCTTCTCCAGCAGTTCCCAGCCCTCGGCGTAGGCCTGCATCATGGCGTACTCGATGCCGTTGTGGACCATCTTGGAGAAGTGCCCGGCGCCGACCTTGCCCGCGTGGACGTAGCCGTAGGGGCCGTCGGGCTTGAGGGCGTCGAAGATCGGCTTGAGGTCGTCGACGGTCTCCTTGTCGCCGCCGACCATCAGGGCGTAGCCGTTCTTCAGTCCCCACACGCCGCCCGAGACGCCCGCGTCGACGAAGTTGATGCCGCGCTTGCCCAGCTCCTCGGCGTGCTTCTCGTCGTCCGTCCAGCGGGAGTTGCCGCCGTCGATGACGGTGTCCCCGGGCTTGAGCAGCGTGGCCAGCTGGTCGATGACGTGCTGGGTGGCGCCGCCGGCCGGGACCATCACCCAGACCGCGCGCGGCCGCTCCAGCCGGTCGACGAGCTCGACCAGGCTGTCCACGTCGGCCCGTTCGGGATTGGTGTCGTATCCGACGACGGTGTGGCCGGCGTTGCGCAGACGCTCGCGCATGTTGCCGCCCATCTTGCCGAGACCAACGAGACCGATCTCCATGTCAGTGCACTTCCTTCAGTTCACGGTAGGCGGCGACCAGTGTCTTGGTGGAGGCGTCCAGGCCGGGGACTTCCGTCCCCTGGGTGAGGGCGGGTTCGACGCGCTTGGCGAGGACCTTGCCGAGTTCGACGCCCCACTGGTCGAAGGAGTCGATGTTCCAGATCGCGCCCTGGACGAAGACCTTGTGCTCGTAGAGTGCGATGAGCTGGCCGAGGACGGACGGGGTCAGTTCGGCGGCCAGGATCGTCGTGGTGGGGTGGTTGCCGCGGAAGGTCTTGTGCGGGACCAGTTCCTCGGGCACGCCCTCGGCGCGGACCTCGTCGGGGGTCTTGCCGAAGGCGAGGGCCTGGGTCTGGGCGAAGAAGTTGGCCATCAGCAGGTCGTGCTGGGCCTTGAGTTCGTCGCTCAGCTCGGCCACCGGGCGGGCGAAGCCGATGAAGTCCGCCGGGATCAGCTTCGTGCCCTGGTGGATCAGCTGGTAGTAGGCGTGCTGCCCGTTGGTGCCGGGCGTGCCCCATACCACCGGCCCGGTCTGCCACTGCACCGGGTTCCCGTCCCGGTCCACGGACTTGCCGTTGGACTCCATGTCCAGCTGCTGGAGGTAGGCGGTGAACTTCGACAGGTAGTGCGAGTACGGCAGCACCGCGTGCGACTGCGCGTCCAGGAAGTCGCCGTACCAGACGCCCAGCAGGCCCAGGATCAGGGGTGCGTTGGCCCGGGGCTCGGCGTTGCGGAAGTGTTCGTCGACGATGCGGAACCCGTCGAGCATCTCCCGGAAGCGGTCCGGGCCGACGGCGATCATCAGGGACAGGCCGATGGCCGAGTCGAAGGAGTAGCGGCCGCCGACCCAGTCCCAGAACTCGAACATGTTGGCCGTGTCGATGCCGAAGTCCGCGACCTTGTCGGCGTTCGTCGACAGCGCCACGAAGTGCTTCGCGACCGCCTTCTCCTCGCCCCCGAGGCCGTCCAGCAGCCAGGAACGGGCCGAGGTGGCGTTGGTGATCGTCTCGATGGTGGTGAAGGTCTTGGAGGCGATGACGAACAGGGTCTCGGCCGGGTCCAGGTCCCGGACCGCCTCGTGCAGGTCGGCGCCGTCCACGTTGGACACGAAGCGCAGGGTCAGCGAGCGGTCGGTGAAGGCCCGCAGCGCCTCGTAGGCCATCGCGGGGCCCAGGTCGGAGCCGCCGATGCCGATGTTGACGACGTTCTTGATGCGCCTGCCGGTGTGGCCGGTCCACTCGCCGGAGCGGACCCGGTCGGCGAAGCCGGCCATCTTGTCCAGCACGGCGTGGACCTTGGGGACGACGTTCTCGCCGTCGACCTCGATCACCGCGTCCCGCGGCGCCCGCAGCGCGGTGTGCAGGACCGCCCGGTCCTCGGTGAGGTTGATGCGCTCACCGCGGAACATCGCGTCGCGCAGCCCGAACACATCGGTCGCGGCGGCCAGTTCCTGCAACAGGCCCAGCGTCTCGTCGGTGACCAGATGCTTCGAGTAGTCGATGCGCAGGTCACCGACGCGCACGACGTACCGCTCGGCCCGCCCGGGGTCCCGGTCGAACAGCTCGCGCAGGTCCGGGTGGGGCAGCGCGCCCTTGGCGTGGTCCGCGAGCGCGGTCCACTGGGGGCGCTGGTTGAGCTTGGGGGTGTCAGACATGAACGGGGGTCTCCTTGCCGGCCTCGCCGCGCAGGGCGACGGCGTACATCTCGTCGGCGTCGAGGCGCCTGAGCTCCTCGGCGATCAGTTCGGAGGTGGGGCGCACCTTCAGGGCGACGGAGCGCGGGGGCTGCCCGGGGAGGGTCATCGTGGCGAGCGGGCCCTCCGGGCGGTCGACGACGATCTCGCCGTTCGCCGTGCCCAGGCGGACGGCCGTGACGACCGGCCCGTCGGTGATCACGCGGTCCACGCGGACGCCCAGGCGGGCCTCCAGCCAGCGGGCCAGCAGCTCGGCGGCCGGGTTGTCCGCCTCGGCCTCCACGACCGCGGAGGTCACCGGCACCCGGGCCTGGTCCAGGGCCGCGGCCAGCATCGAGCGCCACAGCGTCAGCCGGGTCCAGGCGAGGTCGGTGTCGCCGGGCGCGTAGGCGCGCACCCGGCGCTCCAGCACCTCCATCGGCCGCTCCACCGTGTACAGGTCGGTGATCCGGCGCTGGGCGAGCGCGCCCAGCGGGTCCTTCGCCGGGTTGTCCGGCGCCTCCACCGGCCACCACACGACCACCGGCGCGTCCGGCAGCAGCAGCGGCAGCACCACCGAGTCGGCGTGCTCGGACACCTCGCCGTACATGCGCAGGACGACGGTCTCGCCGGTGCCGGCCTCGGAGCCGACCCGGACCTCGGCGTCGAGGTGGGAGCGGGTGCGGTCGCGCAGGTTGCGGGGGTGGCGCTTGATGACGACCAGGGTGCGCGAGGGGTGCTCGTGCGAGGCCTCCTCGGCGGCCTTGATCGCGTCGTAGGCGTTCTCCTCGTCCGTGACGATGACCAGCGTGAGCACCATGCCCACGGCCGGGGTGCCGATGGCCCGGCGGCCCTGCACCAACGCCTTGTTGATCTTGCTTGCCGTGGTGTCGGTCAGGTCGATCCTCATGGCCTGCGCCAGCTCCGTCCGTCTCGTGCGAGCATCTCGTCCGCCTCCCGGGGCCCCCAGCCGCCCGACGCGTACTGCGCGGGCTTGTCGTGCGAGGCCCAGTACTCCTCGATCGGGTCGAGGATCCGCCAGGACTCTTCCACCTCCTGGTGGCGCGGGAACAGGTTGGCGTCACCCAGAAGGACGTCCAGGATCAGCCGTTCGTACGCCTCCGGGCTGGACTCCGTGAAGGACTCGCCGTAGGCGAAGTCCATCGACACGTCCCGGATCTCCATCGACGTGCCCGGCACCTTGGAACCGAAGCGCACCGTCATGCCCTCGTCGGGCTGGACGCGGATGACGATCGCGTTCTCGCCCAGCTCCTCCGTGGCGGTGGAGTCGAAGGGGGAGTGCGGGGCCCGCTGGAAGACGACCGCGATCTCCGTGACCCGGCGGCCCAGGCGCTTGCCGGTGCGCAGGTAGAAGGGGACGCCCGCCCAGCGGCGGTTGTCGATGCCCAGCTTGATCGCCGCGTAGGTGTCGGTGGTGGAGGCCGGGTCGATGCCCTCCTCCTCCAGATAGCCGGGCACCTGCGCGCCGCCCTGCCAGCCGCCCGCGTACTGCCCGCGCACCGTGTGCTCGCCCAGATCGTCGGGCAGCCGCACGGCGCGCAGCACCTTCAGCTTCTCGGTGAGCAGCGAACGCGCGTCGAAGGCGGCGGGCTCCTCCATGGCGGTCAGCGCCATCAGCTGGAGCAGGTGGTTCTGGATGACGTCGCGGGCGGCGCCGATGCCGTCGTAGTAGCCGGCCCGGCCGCCGATGCCGATGTCCTCGGCCATCGTGATCTGCACGTGGTCCACGTAGGACCGGTTCCAGATCGGCTCGTACATCTGGTTGGCGAAGCGCAGCGCCAGGATGTTCTGGACGGTCTCCTTGCCCAGGTAGTGGTCGATGCGGAAGACCTGTTCCGGATCGAACACCTCGTGGACCAGCGCGTTCAGGTCGCGGGCGCTGTCCAGGTCGTGGCCGAACGGCTTCTCGATCACCGCGCGGCGCCAGGAGCCGTCCGGCGCGTCGGTCAGGCCGTGCTTCTTGAGCTGCTGGACGACCTTCGGGAAGAACTTCGGCGGCACGGAGAGGTAGAAGGCGTAGTTGCCGCTGGTGCCGCGGGAGGCGTCCAGCTCCTCGACGGCCTTGCGCAGCTGTTCGAACGCGTTGTCGTCGTCGAAGTCGCCGGGGATGAACCGCATGCCCTCGGAGAGCTGCTGCCAGACCTCCTCGCGGAACGGCGTGCGCGCGTGCTCCTTGACCGCGTCGTGCACCACCTGGGCGAAGTCCTGGTCCTCCCAGTCCCGGCGGGCGAAGCCGACCAGCGAGAAGCCCGGCGGCAGCAGGCCGCGGTTGGCCAGGTCGTACACGGCCGGCATCAGCTTGCGGCGGGACAGGTCGCCCGTGACGCCGAAGATGACCAGCCCGGAGGGGCCCGCGATCCGGGGCAGACGGCGGTCCTGGGGATCACGCAGCGGGTTGCTCCAGTCGAGCGGTGCCACCGGCTCGACGCCCTCCCCCTTGCCCTTCGCCCCCTTGGCGGCGCGGTCCGTCGCGGACTTCTTCGCGCCCCGGGGAGCCTTCGCCCGCCCGGACGCCTTCGCCGTCCCGGCGGCGCGCGCCTCCTCGGCCTCCTCGGCGTGCAGCGGGCCCGCCGCCTCCTGGGCCGTCCGGGTCTCCTTGGCTTCCTTCGTCGCCTTGGTCTCCTGGGGCGCCCCAGCGGGAAGCTCCTCGCTCATTCCCCGTCAACTCCCTTGCTGTCGAGGGACTTCGTCACGGCGGCGAGCAGGTCGTCCCAGGCCGCCTCGAACTTCGCCACGCCCTCTCGCTCCAACTGCTCCACCACCTCGTCGTACGACACGCCGAGCCGCTCCACCGCCGCGAGGTCGGCCCGGGCCTGGGCGTACCCGCCGGTGACCGTGTCGCCCCGGACCTCGCCGTGATCGGCGGTGGCGTCCAGGGTGGCCTCCGGCATCGTGTTCACGGTGCCGGGAGCGACCAGCTCCTCCACGTACAGGGTGTCCCGGAATGCCGGGTCCTTCACCCCGGTCGACGCCCACAGGGGACGCTGGGGGTTGGCGCGGGCCCCCGCGAGGGCGGTGAAACGGTCGCCCGCGAAGACGTTCTCGTACGCCTCGTAGGCCAGCCGCGCGTTCGCCAGCGCGGCCTTTCCGCGCAGGCCGAGCGCCTCGTCCGTGCCCAGCAGCGACAGACGCTTGTCGATCTCGCTGTCGACGCGGGAGACGAAGAAGGACGCGACCGAGTGGATGCCGGCCAGGTCGATCCCGGCCGCCTGCGCCCGCTCCAGGCCGGCGAGGTAGGCGTCCATGACCTCGCGGTACCGCTCCAGGGAGAAGATCAGCGTGACGTTGACGCTGATGCCGGCGCCGACGACCTCGGTGATCGCCGGGAGACCGGCCTTGGTCGCCGGGATCTTGATCATCACGTTGGGGCGGTCGACCAGCCAGGCCAGCTGCTTGGCCTCGGCGACCGTGGCCCGGGTGTCGTGGGCGAGGCGCGGGTCGACCTCGATGGAGACCCGGCCGTCCCGGCCGCCGGTGGCGTCGTACACCTCGCGCAGCACGTCGGCGGCGGCGCGGACGTCGGCGGTGGTCATCATGCGGACCGCCTCGTCGACGGTGACGCCCCGGGTGGCGAGGTCGGCGAGCTGCTCCTCGTAGCCTTCGCCGGAGCCTATGGCGGCCTGGAAGATCGACGGGTTGGTGGTGACGCCGACGACGTGCTTCGTCCGGATCAGCTCGGCGAGGTTGCCGGACTCGATCCGCCGCCGCGACAGGTCGTCCAGCCACACGGACACCCCCTGGTCGGCCAGGCGCTGCAGTGCTCCCGCGGGGGCGGTTGCTTCGGTCACAGTGATCATCTTCTCTTTCTGCGATCGGATCGGGGAGGGAATCCGGTGTGATCAGCCGCGGGCGGCGGCCAGGGATTCCCTGGCGGCGGCGGCCACGTGGTCGGCGGTGAAGCCGAACTCGGTGAACAGGGTCTTCGCGTCGGCGGAGGCGCCGAAGTGCTCCAGGGAGACGATGCGGCCCGCGTCCCCGACGTACTTGTGCCAGGTCAGGCCGATCCCGGCCTCCACGGCCACCCGGGCCCGCACGGACGGCGGCAGCACGCTCTCGCGGTAGGCGCGGGGCTGCTCCTCGAACCACTCCACGGACGGCATCGACACCACCCGGGTGGCGGTGCCCTCGGCCTCCAGCGCCTCCCGGGCCGCCATCGCGAGCTGCACCTCGGAGCCGGTGGCGATCAGTACGACGTCCGGGGTGCCGGAGGCGGCGTCGGCGAGGACGTAGCCGCCGCGCGCCGCGTCCGGGTTCGGCGCGTAGGTCGGCACGCCCTGGCGGGTGAGGGCGAGGCCGTGCGGCGCCGGGTGGGTGGAGTGGCGGCGGAGGATCTCCGCCCACACGGTCGCGGTCTCGTTGGCGTCGGCCGGGCGGACGACATTGAGGCCGGGGATGGCGCGCAGGGCGGCCAGGTGCTCGACGGGCTGGTGGGTCGGGCCGTCCTCGCCGAGACCGATGGAGTCGTGCGTCCACACGTAGGTCACCGGCAGATGCATCAGCGCGGACATGCGGACCGCGTTGCGCATGTAGTCGGAGAAGACCAGGAAGGTGCCGCCGTAGATCCGGGTGTTGCCGTGCAGGGCGATGCCGTTCATCTCGGCGGCCATGGAGAACTCGCGGATGCCGAAGTGGACGGTGCGGCCGTACGGGTCGGCCTCGGGGAGCGGGTTGCCGGCCGGGAGGAAGGACGACGTCTTGTCGATGGTGGTGTTGTTCGAACCGGCCAGGTCCGCGGAGCCGCCCCACAGTTCGGGCAGCACCGGGCCGAGCGCCTGGAGGACCTTGCCGGACGCGGCCCGGGTCGCGACCGCCCTGCCGGTCTCGAACACCGGCAGGGTGTCCTCCCAGCCCTCGGGCAGCCGGCCGGCGACCACGCGGTCGAAGAGCGCGGCGCGCTCGGGGGCGGCGTCGCGCCAGGCGGCGATCCGCTTGTCCCAGGCCGCGTGCGCCTCGGCGCCCCGGTCCAGGGCCCGGCGGGTGTGGGCGAGGACCTCGTCGGCGACCTCGAAGGACTTCTCCGGGTCGAAGCCGAGGACGCGCTTGGTCGCGGCGACCTCCTCCGCGCCGAGGGCGGAGCCGTGGGAGGCCTCGGTGTTCCGGGCGTTCGGGGCGGGCCAGGCGATGATCGTGCGCATCGCGATGATGGACGGGCGCCCGGTCTCGGCCCTCGCCGCCGTCAGCGCCGCGTGCAGCGCGTGCACGTCCACGTCGCCGTTCTCGGCGGGCTCGATGCGCTGCGTGTGCCAGCCGTACGCCTCGTAGCGCTTCAGCACGTCCTCGGAGAACGCGGTCACGGTGTCGCCCTCGATCGAGATGTGGTTGTCGTCGTAGAGGAAGACCAGATTGCCGAGCTTTTGGTGACCGGCGAGCGAGGACGCCTCGGCGGAGACGCCCTCCTGGAGGTCGCCGTCGCTGACGATCGCCCAGATCGTGTGGTCGAAGGGCGACTCGCCCTCCGGCGCCTGCGGGTCGAACAGGCCGCGCTCGTAGCGGGCGGCCATCGCCATGCCCACCGCGTTGGCCACACCCTGGCCCAGCGGACCGGTCGTGGTCTCCACGCCGGCCGTGTGCCCGTACTCGGGGTGGCCCGGCGTCTTCGAGCCGTGCGTGCGGAAGGCCTTGAGGTCGTCCAGCTCCACCTCGTACCCGGCGAGGAAGAGCTGGGTGTAGAGGGTCAGCGAGGTGTGGCCGGGGGAGAGGACGAAGCGGTCACGGCCGGTCCACTCGGGATCGGCGGGGTCGTGCCGCATCATCTTCTGAAAGATCGTGTACGCGGCCGGGGCGAGCGCCATCGCCGTGCCCGGGTGGCCGTTGCCCACCTTCTGCACGGCGTCGGCCGCGAGGACCCGGGCGGTGTCGACGGCACGCCGGTCGAGTTCGGTCCATTCGAAGCGGTCCGCGCCGTCCGTTGTCTGCGTGCTCATCTTCAAGAAATCCTCTGTCGGAGCGAAGTGGCTGGTCTGACGCGTTCAAACTTAAAAGTCTGACTTTTGAGAGTGAAGGTCGTGGTGTGTCAGCCTGTGGTGAAACTGGGACACGCCCCGATCGCGGGGCGTACGGGTGGGACGGCACGAGACGGACATGGCGGACGAAAACATCCAAGACGGTGGCGACGGCCGAGGCGCCGACGGCGGTGACGGGATCAGGACGTTCCCCTTCCCGGTCGATCTCAGCCTCCTCGGTGTCGGTATGCAGGTCGGGCCCATGGGGGACGGTCGCACCTGGCACGCGCACGCCCCGCTGCACCGCGTCCACCGCATCGACTTCCACATCGTCATGCTCTTCACGGGCGGCCCGGTCCGTCACATGATCGACTTCGCCGAGTACGAGGCGTCGGCCGGCGATCTGCTGTGGATCCGTCCCGGCCAGGTCCACCGCTTCGCGCCGGAGAGCGAGTACCGCGGAACGGTGCTCACCATGCAGCCCGGCTTCCTGCCCCGCGCCACCGTCGAGGCCACCGGCCTCTACCGCTACGACCTGCCGCCCCTGCTCCACCCGGACGAGGCGCGCCTCGCCGGACTGACGGCGGCGCTCGACCAGTTGCGGCGCGAGTACGAGGACGCG
Source organism: Streptomyces sp. KPB2 (assembly GCF_003950055.1). Classification (NCBI taxonomy): domain Bacteria; kingdom Bacillati; phylum Actinomycetota; class Actinomycetes; order Kitasatosporales; family Streptomycetaceae; genus Streptomyces; species Streptomyces sp. KPB2. The sequence continues at coordinate 1,128,200 of NZ_CP034353.1, read as the reverse complement.
ACCACGCTCCCGCTGAGCCTGCACACCGCCGTGCTGCGCCACACGCTCTCCGCGTTCCTGCTTCGCCTCGCGCACCTCGCGGCCAGCTCCGCGAGTGCCGCGCGGCAGGGGCGGGCGGACCCGCCGGGGGACAGCACCTTCACCCTCTTCCGGGACGCCGTGGAGCGGGGCTTCGCCATCAATCACAGTGTCAGCGCCTACGCCGACGCGCTCGGTTACTCCCGCCGCACCCTCGTGCGCGCGGTGCGCGCCGCCACCGGCGAGACACCCAAGGGGTTCATCGACAAGCGCGTCGTCCTGGAGGCCAAGCGGCTCCTCGCCCACACCGAGATGCCGATCGGCCGGGTCGGCGCGGCGGTCGGCTTCCCGGACGCGGCGAACTTCTCCAAGTTCTTCCAGCAGCACACGGAGCAGACCCCGGCGGCCTTCCGGGCGGAACTGCGCTGAGGAACGCCGCACGGCACGACGAAGGGGCCCCACGGTGCGTGGAGCCCCTTCGCCTCTCCTGCGGGGGGTCGGTCGCGGCTCAGTGGCCGAAGGCGAACCAGTTCACGTTCACGAAGTCGGCGGGCTGGCCGCTGGTGAACGTGAGGTACACGTCGTGGGTGCCCGTCACCGAGGCGATGTTCGCCGGGATCGTGCGCCAGGACTGCCAGCCGCCCGTATTGCCCACCGCGAAGCTGCCGATCGGCGTGCTGCTGCGGCTGTCCAGGCGCACCTCGACCAGACCGCTGACCCCGGCGCCCGCACCGCTCGCCACCCGGGCCTTGAACTGGGTCGCCGCGCTCGAACCGAACTTCACGCCCTTGTACTGCGCCCAGTCGCCGTTCGCGAGGGCGCCGAGGTTGCTCCCGCCGCCCGAGTCGGAGGTGCCCTCGGTCATGGTGCCGGACTGGGCGTCGTACGACTCCGCCTCGATGGCGCTGTACGCGTCGCGGTCACCGCCGGTCGGCGGCGGCGTGGTACCGCTCCCACCGGCCGACAGCACCTGGACGTAGTCCACGAGCATCGAGTGGCCGGGCTGGGTGCCGCCGTCCGGGCCGCCGCCGAAGGCGTCCGGGAAGCCGCCGCCCATCGCGACGTTCAGGATGATGAAGTAGCCGTGGTCGGTGGCGTTCGCCCACGTCGTCGCGTCGACCTGGTTCTCGCGGACGGTGTGGAAGTTGTTGCCGTCGACGTAGAAGCGGATCTCGTCGACGCTCGTCGAGCGGTCCCACTCCATCCGGTAGGTGTGGAAGCCCGCCTGGCAGGTGGCGCCGGGACACGGGGTGTTGCCGCCGATGCCGCTGGTCTCGTTGCAGGGGCCGCCGGGAGAGGTGCCGCAGTGCAGCGTGGACCAGACCGTGTTGAGGCCCTGGGTGTTCTCCATGATGTCGATCTCGCCGACGCCGGGCCAGTTCCAGTAGTTGCCCCGATAGGGCGAGCCGAGCATCCAGAACGCCGGCCAGTAGCCCTTGGCCGCCGCCCCGGTGACGTTCGGGACCTGGATGCGGGCCTCCACGCGCAGCTTGCCGCCGGCCGGGGGCTCGAAGTCGGCGCGCCTGGTCTCGATGCGGCCCGAGGTCCAGTTGCCGGCGCCGTCGCGCTGCGGGGTGATGCGCAGGTTGCCGTTGCCGTCCAGCGAGACGTTGCTCGGGGAGGAGGTCATCGTCTCGATCTCGCCGGTGCCCCAGTTGGCGGGCCCGCCGGGATACGACGTGCCGGTGTCGTACTGCCAGTTCGCGGTGTTCACGCCGGAGCCCGCCGCGCCGTCGAAGTCGTCGGCGAAGACCTGCGTCCAGCCGGACGGGGGCGGAGGCACGGCCGCGCCCGCCGACGGACCCGTCACGGCCGTCGCCGCCGCGGCGAGACCGAGCGTGCCGACGACGGCCACCAGCGCCCGGCGCAGCGGCCGGCGTCTGGGCGGGTTGCCGGATGTCTGACTCATGTGGGGGTCGCCTCTCGATGCGGGAGTGGGAAGCGGTGCGCCCCGAGTGCGCTCCGAGGGGAGGAGGTGCTGATTCTGAGAGCGCTCTCAGAGTGCGGCCAATGTGCTCCCGGTCGCCGCCGTCGTCAAGAGGTGAAGCCGAGAAAGTCCTTACCGGGCCGCGGAGTTCAGCCCGTGAACGTCGTGAACGTCACGAAAGTGCCGGGCGTGGGTGTGCCTCCCGCCCGCGCGCCTCGGCCGTGGTCCTCCCCACCCCCGTCGGGGAGGACCACGGCCGGCCCGGGTGCCCGGTGCCTCAGCGCGCCACGGGCCGCGGCGGAGCCGGGACGGCGGTCTCCTCGCGCACCCCGAACCGGTCGTGCACCCGGCGCAGCGGCTTCGGCGCCCACCAGGCGCGGCGGCCGAGCAGCGCCATCGTGGCCGGTACCAGCAGCATCCGGACGACGGTGGCGTCGATCAGCACCGCCAGGGTGAGGCCGAGCCCGATCTGCAGGATCGGGGAGAAGCCGCCCGTCATGAAGGCGCCGAACACCACCGCGAGGAGCAGCGCCGCGCAGGTCACCACCCGGCCGGAACGGCGCAGGCCGCTCACCACGGCCTCCCGGTCGTCCCCGGTCCGCTCCCGGGCCTCCCGCATCCGGGCCAGGATGAACAGCTCGTAGTCCATGGCCAGTCCGAAGGCGATGGCGATGATCAGCGGAGGCGCCGTCAGGCTCAGCGCGCCCAGCCCCTCCGCGCCGATCAGCCCGGCGAGATGGCCGTCCTGGAACACCCACACCACCGCGCCCAGCGCGGCCCCGAGGCTGAGCAGCGTGGTCGCGACGGTGCGCAGCGGCAGCAGCACCGACCCGGTGAACGCGAACAGCAGCACGAAGATCCCCGCCAGGACGGTCAGCGCCGCCCAGGGCGCGCGGTCGGCGAGCATCTGCCGGAAGTCGACGAGCTGGGCCGCGCCGCCCGTGACTTGCACGGGCGCGTCGCCCCGCAGGTCCCGTACCCGCTCGACGAGTTCGGTGGCCGCGGGGCCGTCGGCCGGCCCTCCCGCGGGCAGTTCGAGCACCCGCGTGCCACCGGCCAGGTCCCGGTCGACGGTGCCCGGGGCGAGGGCGCGGATGCGGTCGGCCGTAGCGGCGTCGGTGCCGGGCCGCAGGACCACCGTGACCGGTGAGACGCCGGTGCCCGGCGGGAAGTGCGCCTCGACGGCGTCGTACAACTGCCGGGCCTCGGTGCTCTTCGGGAGCTGCCGCGCGTCCCCGAGGTTGATGGTCAGGCCGGTGACGGGCAGCGCCACCACCAGTAGCGCCGGGACGGCCACCGCGAGGACGGCCACCCGCCGCCGGGCGGCGAAGCGGGCGAGGCGGGCGAAGATCCGGCCCTCCTCCTCCGGCCGCGCCTTCGCCGGGGGGATACGGCCGCCGAACCGGGCCAGCAGCGCCGGCAGCAGCGTCAGCGCGGCCAGCATGTCGACGACGACCACCGCGGCCACCGCGAGCCCCATGCTGCGCAGGAACGTGCTCGGGAAGACCAGCAGCCCGGCCAGGCTCACGGCCACGGTCAGCCCCGAGAACAGCACGGTCCGCCCGGCCGCCGCGACCGTGCGGTGCACGGCCTCGACCACGTCCGGGGTGTGCCGCCGCTCCTCCCGGAAGCGGACCAGCATCAGTAGCGCGTAGTCCACCGCAAGACCGAGCCCCAGCATCGTGGTGACCTGGATCGCGTACACGGAGATGTCCGTGAACCGGCTGAAGCCGAACAGCGCGAGGAACGCGCCCGCGATCCCGGCGACCGCCACCAGCAGCGGCAGCCCGGCCGCGCGCAGCCCCCCGAACACGACGAGCAGCAGCACCAGCACCACCGGCAGTGAGATCAACTCCGCGTTCTTCACGTCCTCCTGGGCCCGCTCGCCGAGCTGCTGCCCCAGCAGCGGTCCGCCGCTGACATGGACCCCGGACACCTCGCTCGCGGCGATCCCGTGCAGCCGGGCGGACGCGTCGTCCACCGCCGACTCCTCGGCGTCGTCGTCGAGTCCGCCCTCCAGGGTGACGGAGACGATCAGCGCCCGTCCGTCCTCGGCGACCAGCCCGGGCGTGGCATAGGGGTCGGGCACCTCGGCGACGCCCGCGACGTCCCGCAGGTCGGCCACGGCCCGCCGCACCTCGGCGCGCACGGCGGGGTCCGCGACGGCGGTGGCCTCGACCACGCCGGTGATCGAGTCGCCCGCCGGGTCCAGGCCGTCCAGGTGTTCGGCGGCGACCTGCGACTCGGTGCCCGGGACGTCGGGCACGTCGTCGGAGAGCTTCCCGAAGACGCCCGTGCCGAGGCCGAAGCCGAGCAGCAGGAAGAGGCCCCACAGGAGCATCACGGTCAAGGGGCGGCGGGTCGCCGCCCGGGCGAGTGTGGACAGCACGGTCCCTCCCGGCGGTCGGGCTTCGAACTTGCGTCGTCGCCACCAGAGTCGGGCCGCGGGCGGTCCGCCGGATCGCCGACAGGAGCGGTTCGCGGACTCGCCCGTGCGGGGGAGAACGCCCGCCGCCTCACCCGTCAGGGGGAGCCGGGAGCCACCAGACCGGTCTCGTACGCGCAGATGACCGCCTGCACCCGGTCCCTGAGACCGAGCTTGCTCAGCACGTTGCTGACATGCGTCTTGACCGTGTGCTCGCTCACGAACAGCGTCGTGGCGATCTCGGAGTTGGACAGCCCCCGCGCCAGCAGCCGCAGCGTCTCGACCTCGCGCGCGGTCAGCACCTCCAGGCGCCGCGGGGTGACGTCGGCCGCGGCCTCCTCGTGCCGGCGCCGCACGATGTCCGCGACCAGCCGGCGCGTCACCGCCGGGGCGAGCAGCGAGTCGCCGGCCGCGACCACCCGTACCGCGTGCACCAGGTCGTCCCGGCGCACGTCCTTGAGCAGGAAGCCGCTGGCGCCCGCGTACAGGGCCTCGTACACGTACTCGTCCAGGTCGAACGTGGTCAGCATGACGACCTTGCAGGCGGAGCCCGCGCACACCCGCCGGGCCGCGTCGAGACCGTCCATGACCGGCATGCGGATGTCCAGGAGCAGTACGTCCGGCGCGTGCCGTTCGACCGCGGCGACCGCCTCCGCTCCGTCCCCGGCCTCGGCGACCACCTCGATGTCGGGCTGCGCCTGAAGGATCATGGTGAACCCGCTGCGCACCAGCTCCTGGTCGTCGGCCACGACCACCCGGATGCTCACCCGAGCGCCGCCGGCCGGCCCGCCGCGACGACGGGCAGGCGTACGACGACCCGGAAGCCGCCGTCCGGTCCGCCGCTGGCGACGGCCTGGCCCCCGCAGGCGGCGGCCCGCTCCCGGATGCCGATCAGCCCGTGCCCGCCCACGCCGGGTGCGTCGCCCGGTGCCGACGGCCCCCGTCCGTCGTCCGTCACCGTCAGGGTCACCGCGTCCTCCGCCCAGTCGAGTGCGACCGCCGCGCAGGAAGCGTACGCGTGTTTCACCGTGTTGGTGAGGGCCTCCTGCACGATGCGGTAGGCGGCCACCTCGGTGTCCGGGGGAAGTGGGCGCGGCTCGCCCGACATCTTCAACTCCGCCCGCAGACCGGTCGATTCGCCGACCAGGCGGACCAGCCCCGGCAGCGCGGCCAGGCCCGGCTGGGGCAGCCGCCGCGGCCCCGACTCCCGCTCCTCCTCCTTCAGCACCCCGAGGATGCGCCGAAGCTGGGTCATCGCGTCCCGCCCCGCGGTCGCGATGGCGTCGAACGCGGCCTCCGCGCGCGCCGGATCACTGCGCACGACGACCGGCCCGGCCTCCGCCTGCACCACCATCAGGCTGACCGCGTGCGCCAGGATGTCGTGCATGTCGCGGGCGATACGGGCGCGTTCGCGCGCCGTGGCCCGCGCGGTGTCGGCGGCCCGCTCCCGCTCCAGCCGCCGCGCCCGGTCCTCCAGTTCGGCGGTGTAGGCGCGCCGGCTGCGGCTGAGCGAGCCGAACGCGTACGCGCACACGATGCTCAGCAACTGGAAGGCGTACTCGAACGGCTCGGCGTCCTCCCGGTGACTGATGGTGGTGGCGACCCCGATCAGCCAGCCCGCCAGCATCACCCGCCGCTGCCAGGGACGCGCGAGCGCGGCCAGCGTGTAGAGGACGACGAAGCCGCCGTACATCAGGTCGGGGGGCGGCGCGTGGTACAGCGCCTGGGCCGGGGTGGCCACCGACACGGCACAGGCGGTCGCGAAGGGCGCCGCACGCCGCCACACCAGGGGCACGGCGGTCGCCGCGCCGAGCAGCCAGCCCCGCCAGGACAGGGGGTCGTCCCCCTCGTCCGGGAACAGCCACTGCAACGAGACGGCGAACAGTGCCAGCGCCGCGACGGTGGCGTCCACGGCGTACGGGTTGGTCGTGCGCAGCCGTGCGACGACGGGGGCGAGCGGGGACCGGTCGGGCATGGCGGCTCCTGGGGGAAGGGCCGTCCCAGTATCAACAGCCGTGCGGGTGCCCGTCCTCACCGGCGAGAGGGATTTCGGGGCGCCAGCCCAGCGCCCGGGAGATGCCGCGCGCGGCCAGCCGTACCGCCGGGACCAGCGTCGGCACCCGGGCTCCCGCGTACGGCACGACGACCGACACGGCCGCCGTCACCGTGCCGTCCCTGCCGTGCACCGGGGCGGCCACCGACAGGGCGTCGTCGGTGACCTGACGGTCGCTCACTGCCGCGCCGGTGCGCCGGACTTCGGCCAGTACCCGGCGCAGCCGTCCGGGGTCGGTGATCGTGTGCGGGGTGAAGGAGGCGAGCGGGCCGGTGCGGTACGCCTCCTGGAACTCCGGTGCGCCGTGCGCGAGCAGCGCGAGTCCCACCCCGGTGGCGTGCAGCGGCCAGCGGGCGCCGACGCGGATGTGCACGCCGACGGACGACCGCGCCGCCAGCCACTCGATGTAGACGACCTCGCTGCCGTCCCGTACCGCGAGCTGCACGTTCTCGTGGGTCGCCTCGTACAGGTCCTCCAGGAAGGGCAGGGCGACCTGCCGCAGCGCGAGACCGCGCGGGGCGAGTGCGGCGACCTCCCACAGCCGCAGGCCGACGTGGTAGACGCCGGACGCGTCCCGCTCCAGGGCGCCCCACCGGGTCAGGGCGCCCACCAGCCGGTGCGCGGTGGTCAGGCTCAGCCCGGCCCGGCGGCTGATGTCCGTCAGGGACAGGGCCGGGTGCGCGTGGTCGAACGCGGCGAGCACGGAGAGCAGCCGGTCGGGGGCGGTGGGGGAGGTGGGCGCCGTCACCGGGCCGAGGGTAGGGCGCCCGTCCGGCCCTGGACAGAGGGAGGCGCGGGTGCACGCGGGCAGCCGCCCGGCCGTGCCATGATCGGCGCCAGGCGGAAAGGCGCGGCTCGGTGACGGAAGGGTGCGGACGACGTGAGGCTGACGATGCTGGGCGGCGGCGGGTTCCGGGTGCCGCTCGTGTACGGGGCGCTGCTTGGGGACCGTGCCGAGGGGCGCGTGCGCGACGTCGTGCTGTACGACACGGACGCGGCGCGGCTGACGGCGATGACCCGGGTGCTGGCCGAGCAGGCGGCCGGGGTGCCCGACGCGCCGGCGGTGACCGCCACGAGCGACCTCGACGAGGCGCTGCGCGGTGCCGACTTCGTGTTCTCGGCGATCCGCGTCGGCGGCCTCCAGGGGCGTGCCGACGACGAACGGGTGGCGCTCGCCGAGGGCGTCCTCGGGCAGGAGACGGTCGGCGCGGGCGGCATCGCGTACGGGCTGCGGACCGTCCCGGTCGCCGTCGACATCGCCCGCCGGGTTGCCCGGCTGGCGCCCGACGCCTGGGTCATCAACTTCACCAACCCGGCGGGACTGGTCACCGAGGCCATGTCCCGGCACCTGGGCGACCGGGTCATCGGCATCTGCGACTCGCCGGTCGGACTCGGCCGCCGCGTCGCCCGCGTGCTGGGCGCCGACCCGGACCGCGCGTTCGTCGACTACGCCGGCCTCAACCACCTCGGCTGGCTGCGCGGACTGCGCGTCGCCGGACGCGACGAACTCCCGCGGCTGCTCGCCGACCCGGAGCTGCTCGGCTCCTTCGAGGAGGGCCGGCTCTTCGGCCCCGAGTGGCTGCGCTCCCTCGGCGCGATCCCCAACGAGTACCTGCACTACTACTACTTCAACCGGGAGACCGTACGCGCCTACCAGGAGGCCGAGCGCACCCGCGGCGCGTTCCTGCGCGACCAGCAGGCCCGCTTCTACGACGAGATGCGCCGCCCCGACGCCCCGGCCCTGGCCACCTGGGACCGCACCCGCGCCGAACGCGAGGCCACCTACATGGCCGAGAACCGCGAGACGGCGGGTGCGGGGGAGCGCGAGGCCGAGGACCTGTCGGGCGGTTACGAGAAGGTCGCGCTGGCGCTGATGCGGGCCGTCGCCCGCGACGAACGCGCCACCCTGATCCTCAACGTACGCAACCGCGGCACGCTCGCCGCCCTCGACCGCGACGCGGTGGTCGAGGTCCCCTGCCTGGTCGACGCCAACGGCGCCCACCCGATGGCGGTCTCCGCGCTGCCCGGCCACGCCACCGGCCTGGTCTGCGCGGTCAAGGCCGTCGAGCGCGACGTCCTGACCGCCGCCGAGACGGGCTCCCGCGCGGCGGCGGTACGCGCCTTCGCCCTGCACCCCCTCGTCGACTCGGTCGACGTCGCCCGCCGCCTGGTCGACGGCTACCGGGCGGTGCACCCGGGGCTGGCCTACCTCAGGTGAGCCCCGCCGGCGCGGACGTCGCCGGTGCCTGCGCGGGTGCCGCCGGGTGGGCCGGCCCCGGTCCCGGTGCCGTCGTCGGAGTCGGAACGGCGGGGAGGTCCGGGCGCTGCTGGGGCAGGGACACCGGGCGCAGCGGGCGCGGTCCGGAGACCACCGCGTAGTCCTGGCCCAGGAACGGCGGCTCCAGCTCGCCCGGGTCGTCGCCGAGGGCCAGCCGGACCGCCGCCCACGGGACGTTGACGCCGCACAGCGCCAGTTGGTGCAGCCCACCGGCCGGGCGGGTGTTGACGTCCATCAGCACCGGCCGGTCGCCGTACATCCGGAACTGCACGTTGGACAGGTGGTGCAGCCCGAACGCCTCGGCGATCCGCCGGGCCGGTGCCAGCCACTGCTCGTGCAGGGTGAACCCCCGGCGGCGGCCGTTCTTCGTGCGGCCCACGGCCAGCCGGACCCGGTTGTCGGGCCCCGTGAGAAGGTCCACCGAGACCTCCGGCTGCTCCAGGCGCGGCATCACCAGCCAGTCCACGGGCTCCTCGGCCGCCCGCAGCGCCTCGACGACCAGGGGCAGCGGTACGGACGGGCTCGGGAACCCGTTCAGGTGCGCCAGCGAGAAGGGGTCCCGGGTGACCATCCGGAAGCCCACACCGCCCGCGCCGGACGCCGGCTTGAAGCACGCCCGGTGGCCGCCGGCCTCCAGCTCCTCCACCGCGAGGACCAGCTCCTCGGCCGTGCGCACCCGCCACCAGGGCGGCACCGGCACGCCGACCGCCCGGACCGCCTCGTAGGCGATCACCTTGTCGGCGAACAGGGCCACTGCCTGGGGCGACGGCGCGAGCAACGCCGTACCCAGCGCCTCGAACTCGGCGCGGTGCGCCACGATCGCCGACTGGTGCAGCCGGGGCACGAACACGTCGATGCCGCGCCGCGCGCACTGGGCCAGGGCGTACTCGACGTAACCCGCCGGGGAGAGCCCCTCGGGTTCCAGGTCGGCGGTGTCCGCGGCGGCCAGCACGGGGGAGTCCGGGTCGCCGTGCGTGGCATGGATCTCGACGGCCCGGTCGGCGGGATTTCTCCGCAGCTGATCCATGAAGAAGACGTTCTCCGCGTACGTGCGGTTGAGCCAGACGCGTACGGGAGAAGCCATGCAAGCCGCCTTCCAGGGTTCGCGGGCAGGGCGAAGCAGGCCGTGCCCGGCCAGGGGTTCGGAGGGACACCGAGCCGCTCTGCGCGAGGAATGAGGCGTGGCGGTGGTGTTGGGGCGATCATAGGGGTACGCGCGGCCCCGAGTGCAACGCGCGTCACACGGATGCGCCGGGCCCGCAGCGCACCGGCCTTCCGACCGGCCCGGAAAGGGCGTCGCGGGGCCGCCTTGTGACGGCGGTGGTGATGTGATCTCGTGACGTCGAAGGGTTGTCTGCGGAGGGGTGGGGGATGACGTCGAGGACCGGCGCTCCGGGGACGCTGTGGGCCATCAGCGACCTGCACATCGGTTACCAGGAGAACCGGGCCCTGGTCGAGCGGATGCATCCCGAGTCCGCCGACGACTGGCTCCTGGTGGCCGGCGACGTCGCGGAGACCGTCGCCGACGTCCGCTGGGCGCTGAAGACCCTCGCGGACCGCTTCGGCCGGGTCGTCTGGGCCCCCGGCAACCACGAACTGTGGACGCACCCCAAGGACCCCGTCGCCCTGCGCGGCGCCGCCCGCTACGAACACCTCGTCGAGACGTGCCGCGAACTGGGCGTCACCACACCCGAGGACCCCTACCCCCGGTGGGAGGGCGCGGGCGGGCCGGCGGTCGTCGCCCCGCTCTTCCTGCTCTACGACTACTCGTTCCTGCCGCCGGGATGCGCGACCAAGGCCGAGGGCCTGGAGTACGCCCAAGGCACCGGCGTCGTGTGCACCGACGAGTACCTGCTGCACCCCGACCCCTATCCCAGCCGCGAGGCCTGGTGCCGGGCGCGGGTCGAGGAGACCGGGCGCAGGCTCGCCGAGATCCCCGCCGGCCTGCCGGTGATCCCCGTCAACCACTACCCGCTGGACCGGCACCCCACCGATGTCCTGTGGTACCCCGAGTTCGCCATGTGGTGCGGCACCTCGCTGACCGCGGACTGGCACCGCAGGTTCCGGGTCGCGGCCATGGTCTACGGGCATCTGCACATACCGCGCACCACCTGGCACGAGGGGGTCCGCTTCGAGGAGGTCTCGGTGGGCTATCCCCGCGAGTGGCGCAAGCGGCCCGGGCCGCCGGGGCAACTGCGCCGTATCCTGCCCGCTCCGTCGGCGTCCGTGGCGCCGTCGCGCCCGGAGGTGACCCGTTGATCGAGGAACTGCTGCCCGACACCGTCGTGGCCGTGGAGGCGTTCGGCCACGACGAGGCCGGACACCTGTCCCTCTACCCGGAGGAGGAGGCGATCGTCGCACGGGCCGTCGCCAAGCGGCGCCGGGAGTTCACCGCCGTACGGTCCTGCGCGCGCCGGGCCATGGAGAAGCTCGGTGTGCCCCCGCAGGCCGTGCCGACCGGCGAACGCGGGGCGCCGAGCTGGCCGGCCGGCCTCACCGGCAGCATGACCCACTGCGACGGCTACTGCGCGGCCGCCCTGGTCCGCCGCACCGACCTGGCCTCCCTCGGCATCGACGCCGAACCGGACGGGCCGCTTCCGGACGGCGTCCTCGGGACCATCGCCCTGCCCGCCGAGGCGGCCCGCCTGCGGCGACTCGACCAGGCGCGGCCCGGCGTCCACTGGGAGCGGCTGCTGTTCAGCGCCAAGGAGTCGGTCTACAAGGCGTGGTTCCCCCTCACCGGGCAGTGGCTGGACTTCGCGGAGGCGGACGTCGAGATCGGCGTCGACCCGGCCGACCCGCGCCGCGGCACCCTGCACGCCGCCCTCCTGGTGCCGGGACCGACCGTGGGCGGCAGGCGCCTGGCCCGCTTCGACGGCCGCTGGACCGCCCGCAACGGCCTGGTCGCCACCGCGATCACGGTCCCGCACATCTGAACGGCGACGGGCCGCCCGCCCCTCGCCGTCAGGTGGGCGGGCACCAGTCCCGCAGCAGCCGGAAGAACGCCTCCTCGTTCCCCGCCAGCCCCGCCGCCTCGAGGGCCTGCTCCGCCTCCGCCAGCACGGAGGGCGGGACGACGGGCGGACGCTTCGGGGCGTCCGGATCCGACCCGGTGTCCACACCGGCCCGCACGGTGTGCAGGAGTCGCAGGTAGGCCTGGACGGCCGTGCGTTCGTGGTCGGTCAGTACGGCGGCGGTCATCGGTCGGCTCTCCCCACAACGACGTCAGCGGTCACGCGCCCCCGCACGGCGGCGGCACCCTCCCAGCTTGCCGCCCACCACTGACAATCGCCTCCAGCCGCGCCCGAACTCCCGCTGCGCCCGCACCGATCGGGCCACCGCCCCGGTCAGGCGCGCGACGGGCGTACTACTGATCCGAGACCGGCGCACGACGGCTCACGAGAAGGGCACGGCTCACCGAGGGTGCGCGACGGCTCACGACTCGGGCCGCTGCACGCTCTCCAGCAGCATGTCCAGCCACTCGGCGACCTTGTCCCGGTGCTGGTCGGTGGGGAGTTGCGCGGCCCGCCAGGCGATGCCGCGCACGCCGTGGTCCTGGAGCAGCCGCTCCAGCGGGTCGTCGGCGGCGGCCGCCGCCTCCCGCTCCCGGTCGGCGAGTTGCTGGAGCAGCTCCTGCTCGGTGCGCTGGAGGGCACCGGAGAGCGCCTCGGGGTCCTCGGCGGTGAGGAATCCGGCGTGCACCCGGAAGAAGCGCTGGATGGCGTCGCAGTGCTCCATGGTGGGGCGCCGGTCGCCGTTGATGAGCGCGCCGGCCTGCTGCCGCGACATTCCCGCGCCGTCGGCGATCTCCTGCTGGGTGTACTTGCGGCCGTTCGGTTTCAGCCGGGTGCGGCGCAGCAGGTCCAGGCGCTGGACGAACCGGGTCCGGACATCGGGTTCACCCGCCGGCCGGCCGCCGAGCAGGGCTCCCACCACGGGCTCGGGGACGCCGGAGGCCGCGGAGAGCCGGCCGACGTCGAACACCTCGGTGTGCGGCACGCCGAGCCGGTCCGCGAGTGCGCCGACCCGGGCGACGACGGCGGTCAGCGTGGTCATCGGCATGGTGCCCGGACCCTCGAAGCCACCCGTCACCGACAGCTCTCCTACGTCTCTCACAGGCCTCACAGGCTTCTCACAAGCAGTTGCCGTGAACTTCCCGGAGAGTAGCCTGCCGCTCGAACTCACATCCAGGCATCGCCACAACTGTGGCCTATTTCAGCCGTCAACAGGCACGAAATGCCACGATAGTTGACACACCTCGCGTCGGGGCGCCAGGATGCGGGACGCCGCGAGAAGGCCGCATAGGCAAGAGGGGTGACCTCCCGATGGCATTTCAGGCAGGAGGGCAGCGGTCGGCGCCGCGGCCCACCCCCGCGACCCCCGAGGCCCAGGCCTATCTCCAGGACTACACCGCGCTCCTGGAGGCCGTCCCCTTCCCCTCTCTCGTCGTCGACCACCGCTGGGACGTGGTGCTGGCCAACGGCGCCTTCAGGACACTCTTCCGGGGAGCCGGACCGCACCCGACGGCCATGCCGGACGACAACTTCCTCCGGTTCGTCCTCTTCCACCCGGACGCCGCCACCGTCCTCGGCGAGCACGAGTCGAGCTGGTGCCTGCCCATGCTGGCGCACTTCGCCGCCACCCTGGAGCGGGACGGCCACGACCCCGGCCTGCAGGCCGTCCGCCGGGACATCGCCCAGGACCCGATCATGGAGGCCGCCTACCGGCAGGGCCTGCCGCACTGGATCCGCGCCGTCGGAGACCGGGCCGTCGAACACGACGGCGCCGTACGGCCGCTGCACCACCCCGACCCGCGCCGGGGCACCACCGAGTGCCGCGTCGTGGTGGAGACGCCCAGGGCGCTCCAGGAGCTCGGCTACACCAGGCTGACGCTGGTCCTGCGGGAACCGCGCCGCACCGAGCACCGGTCGCCGCGCGCCCGCCGTGCCCCCTCCCACCTGAGGGTCGTCCCCGCCGCCGAGTGACCGGTGGTCACGGGCGGGCGGAGCGTCCGTCGCGCAGCACGATCACCCGTTCCCCCAGGTGGACGGCCCTCGCGGAGCCGCCGCGCGGTCACAGGTCCAGCACGAGCCGCCGGCCACGGCACCGGGAGACGCAGACGAGCATCGTCTCCCCGGCGGCCCGCTCCTCCTCGGTGAGGACCGAGTCCCGGTGGTCCGGTTCCCCCTCGACGACCTCGGTCTCACAGGTTCCGCAGGTGCCCTCCGTGCAGGAGTAGAGCACCTCGACGCCGGCTTCGCGGACCGCGTCCAGGACCGAGACACCGGGCGGGACGGCGACCGTACGGCCGCTGCGCGCGAGCACGACCTCGAACTCCGCCTCCGCCGGGGCAACGACGGCGGCCTCCTTCGGGCGGAACCGCTCCAGGCGCAGGCGCCCGGCGGGACAGCGCGCCTCGACGGCGTCCAGCAGCGGGCCCGGGCCGCAGCAGTACACGAGGGTGTCCGGGGGCAGGTCGTCGAGCACGGGCGCGAGGTCGAGCAGCCCCGACTCGTCCTCCGGGACGATCGTCACCCGGTCGCCGTACCGCCCCAACTCCCGCGTGAACGCCAGGCCGGCGCGGGTCCGACCGCCGTACAGCAGGCTCCAGTCGGCGCCCGCCTCCTCGGCGGCGGCCAGCATCGGCAGGATCGGGGTGATGCCGATGCCTCCGGCGACGAAACGGTAGCGGGGCGCGGGCTCCAGCCGGAAGTTGTTGCGCGGGCCGCGCACCCGGAGCTTGTCGCCGGTCCGCACCTCCTCGTGGACGTGGGCCGACCCGCCCCTCCCGTCGGTCTCGCGCAGCACCGCGATGCGCCACTGCGCGCGGTCGGCCGGGTCGCCGCAGAGCGAGTACTGCCGTTCCAGCCCCGGGCCGAGGACGACGTCGACGTGGGCGCCGGGCTCCCAGGCCGGGAGCGGTTCGCCCAAGGGGTGGCGCAGGGTGAGGGCGAGCACGCCGTCGGCCGCCGTCTCCCGGCGGCCGACGACGAGTTCGGTCTCGTACGCGGTCATGAACCGTCCCCGGGCAGGTCGTGCCCTTGCGGGTGGGCGAGCATCCAGTCCCACATGGCGACGGGGTCCTCGGCGGTGTGCTCGGCGCCGCAGTGGCAGATGCCGTGCAGGACGTCGGTGCCGGGCAGCCAGTCGACGCGATAGACCTCGCCGGTACGCCCGCTCACCGGGCCACCCGCGGCTTTGCCCCGGCACCCTCCTCGACCAGCCGGGCCAGGATGCGGCGGGCGGCGAGGCCCCCGGTGTCGATGTTGATGCTCAGCTCCTGGTAGCCGGTGCGCTCACCGCCCAGCGTGCGCTGGAGCAGGTTGAGCGCGTCGACGTCCTGCATGACGACCGTGCGGTTGTTCTTGTGCAGGAACTCGGTGACCTCGGCGTCGTTCGTCGCCCAGTCCCGGGAGACCGCCCAGAAGTCGTACACCTTCCCGTCGCCGGACGGTGTGATGGCGTACGTGATCTCGGTGTGGAAGCCGTCCGGATCGCTGCCGTCGGGCGCGGGCACGGTGCCCGTCGGCGCGACCCTGCTGTGCAGCACGTACAGACAGGGCGCGTGGTACTCGATGTCCTGCCAGCGGTCGATGCGTCCGCTGATGCCCGTCGACCTGGCGTAGAACGGCGGGCACTCGGCGTCGTCCATGTGCCGGCTCACCCGGACGATCCCCGCGGCCTCGTCGACCTCGGTGGTGATCGGCGTCTCGGCGACCTCGGGCGTGCCGATGTAACCGCCGTGCAGGTACGTCTCGTGGGACAGGTCGAGGAGGTTGTCGACCAGCAGCCCGTAGTCCGCGTCGATCGGCTCCATGCCCCGGACCGTCACCCAGCCCGGCGCGTCCAGGTGCCGGGCGCGGGGCACCGCCTCCGGGTCGGCCAGCGCGGGGTCGCCGATCCACACCCACACCAGGGAGTCCCGTTCGGCCACCGGGTAGGAGGCGACGCGGGCGGTGCGCGGGACGCGCTTCTGCCCCGGCACGTACACACAGGTGCCGGTCGTGTCGTACGTGAACCCGTGGTACCCGCACACGATCCGGTCGCCGTCCAGCCGGGTCGGCGCCTCGGACAGCGGGTAACGCCGGTGCACGCAACGGTCGTGCAGCACGACCGGGCTCCCGTCCTCCTCGGTGCGGTAGAGCACGAGCGGCTCGCCGAGGACCGTACGGCCCAGCAGCTCCCGCCCCACCTCGTGGCTGTAGGCGGCGACGTACCACTGGTTCCTGGCGAAGGCGGTCATGTGCGGCATGCGCGGCTCCCGTCGTCGTTGACGTCGTGTGGTGACACCATCGCCACCCCGTCCGACCCCGGCAACAGGACTTCCGCCCGGCGGAATTGTGCCGCTTCGCCGGCCTGCTCCCACGAAGTTACCCGTGCGTTCCGCACGTCGGAGTGATGACAGCGGCAACTGTGCGCGGCCGTACGCCGCGTGACAGCGTCGTCTCCGTCAGCGACCGGGTGGGAAGGAGCAGGCGTGAACAAGGGCTACGCCGTGTACTGCGACGCGGACCCGTACTTCTACGACGCCCCGCACCGCACGGCTTCGGGCACCTCGCGGTCCCGTTACGCCGCGGCCTCCTCGCCGGTGCCGGAGGGATGGCGGCGCAACGAGAGCGGGGACTGGCTCGCGCTGCGCCCGGCCG
Source organism: Streptomyces sp. KPB2 (assembly GCF_003950055.1). Classification (NCBI taxonomy): domain Bacteria; kingdom Bacillati; phylum Actinomycetota; class Actinomycetes; order Kitasatosporales; family Streptomycetaceae; genus Streptomyces; species Streptomyces sp. KPB2. The sequence continues at coordinate 1,111,853 of NZ_CP034353.1, read as the reverse complement.
ACGCGGACCTGCCCGACCAGGGGTGGAAGATCCACGTCTCCGCCTGCCTCGACAACGCCGAGTCCGTGCTCGACCGCGTGTGGCGGCACTGCGTCGCCGGGGGCACGGCCTTCAAGTTCGTGCCCAGCCGCTACCTGCTGCACCAGCGCAACGCCAAGTACGCGGACCGGGCCGGCAGCGGCAAGTTCGTCACCGTGTACCCGGCGGACGAGGCGGAGTTCGAACGGCTGGTGCGCGAGCTGTCCGACCTGCTGGCCGGTGAGCCCGGCCCGCACATCCTGAGCGACCTGCGCATCGGCGCCGGCCCCGTGCACGTCCGCTACGGCGGCTTCACCCGCCGCAACTGCTACGACGCGGACGGGGAACCGCGGCCTGCCGTGGCCCGCCCCGACGGTGTGCTGGTCCCGGACCTGCGCGGCCCGGTCTTCCGCGTCCCGGACTGGGTGACCTTGCCCGCCTTCCTGCGCCCCCACCTCGACGCCCGTTCCGCGGTCACCGTGACCGGCCTGCCCTACGCCGTCGAGTCGGCGCTGCACTTCTCCAACGGCGGCGGCGTGTACCTCGCCCGGGACACCCGCACCGGCGAGCGGGTCGTCCTGAAGGAGGCCCGTCCGCACGCCGGACTCGCGGCCGACGGCGCCGACGCCGTGACCCGGCTGCACCGCGAACGCCGGGCGCTGGAGCGGCTGTCGGGCCTCGACTGCACGCCCGGGGTGCTCGACCACGTCACGGTCGGGGAGCACCACTTCCTCGTCCTGGAGTACATCGACGGCAAGCCGCTCAACACGTTCTTCGCCCGCCGCCATCCGCTCATCGAGGCCGATCCGGGGGAGCGGAGACTCGCCGAGTACACCGACTGGGCCCTCGACGTCCACGCGCGGGTGGAACGTGCCGTCGAGGACGTCCACGCCCGGGGCGTGGTCTTCAACGACCTGCATCTGTTCAACATCATGATCCGGGACGACGGCAGCGTCGCCCTCCTGGACTTCGAGGCCGCCCACCACGTGGACGAAGCCGGCCGGCAGACCGTGGCGAACCCCGGGTTCGTGGCGCCGTCCGACCGCCGGGGCGTGGCGGTGGACCGGTACGCGCTGGCGTGTCTGCGGCTCGCGCTGTTCCTCCCCCTCACCAGTCTGCTCGCCGTCGACCGGAACAAGGCGGCGCATCTCGCGGACGTGGTGGCGCAGCAGTTCCCCGTGGACCGGGCCTTCCTGGACGCGGCGGTCGACGAGATCACCCGCGTGGACGGCGCCCCCGAGGCACGACGGCCCGCCGGGCCGGTGGCGCGACCGCTCACGGGGCAGACGACTTCACCGTCCGCCGGGCCGACGGCGCGAACGTCCGACGTGCCCGCCGCGCCACTGCCCGCCGGGCCGCGGACGCCACCGCCCGCCGGGCCGGTGACCCGATCGCACCCCGGGGCAGCGGCGCGACCGTCCGCCCGGCCGGTGGCTTCGGTCCGGCCGGACGACTGGCCGCACAGCCGGGACTCCATGGCCGCGGCGATCCGGGCCTCCGCGACGCCGTCCCGCACGGACCGCCTCTTCCCGGGCGACATCGCGCAGTTCGCCACCGCAGGCGGCGGCCTGGCCTTCGCCCACGGTGCGGCTGGTGTCCTGTACGCCCTCGCCGAGAGCGGCGCGGGACGGGACGAGACGGGCGAGCAGTGGCTGCTGGAGCGGACCAAGGAGCCGCCCTCCGGCATGCCCCTCGGCCTCCACGACGGGCTCGCCGGCGTCGCCTGGACCCTGGAGCACCTCGGTCACCGCGACCGCGCCCTCGACCTCACCGAACTCCTCCTCGACCAGTCCCTCGACCACCTGGGCCCCGACCTGCACGGCGGCACCGCCGGCGTCGGCCTGGCCCTGGACTCGCTGGCCGTCACCACCGGGGAGAGCGCACCGCACGCGGCGGCCCTGCGCTGCGCCGAGCTGGCCGCCGACGCCGCGCCCGCCGGGGGCGGGAGCCGGGGACGGGCCCGTGCGGGGCTCCTGTACGGCGGCGCGGGACGCGCACTGCTCTTCCTGCGGCTGTTCGAACGCACCCGGGACTCCGCCCTCCTCGACCTCACCCGGGACGCGCTGCGCCAGGACCTCGCCCGCTGTGTCCGCGGCGCGGGCGGCGCGCTGCAGGTCGACGAGGGATGGCGCACCATGCCCTACCTGGGCGCCGGCAGTGTGGGCATCGGCATGGTGCTCGACGACTACCTGGCGCACCGGGCCGACGAGGAGTTCGCCCGGGCCGGGGACGAGATCGTCGCCGCGGCCCAGGCGATGTTCTACGCCCAGCCGGGCCTCTTCCGGGGCGTGGCCGGCATGGTGCTGTACCTCGGCCGCACCACGGTCACGGCGCCCGGCACGGGCCCGGAGGCCGTACGGCGCCAGCTCGACGCGCTGTCCTGGCACGCCATGTCCTACCGCGGCCGGCTCGCCTTCCCCGGCGAGCAGATGATGCGCCTGTCCATGGACCTCTCCACCGGAACGGCCGGATGCCTGCTGGCCGTCGCCTCCGTCCTCGGCGACGTGCCCACCGGGCTGCCGTTCCTGCCACCGCTGCGCCCGAGCGGCGCCCCCTGACTCGGCCCCGTCCGGGGTCGTGAGAAAAGCACACCCGTTGCCGAACGAAAGGAAGTCGTCATGAACCTGTTCGACCTGCAGTCGATGGAGACCCCCAAGGAAGAGGCCATGGGGGACGTCGAGACCGGTAGCCGCGCGAGCCTCCTGCTCTGCGGCGACAGCAGCCTGAGCGTCACCACCTGCAACTGACGCCGGACTCGACGGCCACGGCGGCGTGCTGAGCCATGCCGTCGGGCGCGGGCGCCCCGGGCTGCGGCCCGGGGCGCCGACGCCTGCCCGCGCGTGACGTACGGAGGTTTCGCAGGTGCGAACGAGAAGGGTCACGGTACGCCGGACGCCCGGGGAGCGCGACGGGGCCGACGGCTCGGCACCCGGGCGCACGCCGGAAGCCCTGGTGCTGCTGTGCTCGGTCGGGGCGGCCCTGGCGGCCGTGGTCCAGCCCCTCGTTCTCGGCCGCACCCTGGATCTGCTGCTGCGCGACGGCGACGCGGGCCGGTGGCTCCCGCTGAGCGCCGGGCTGCTCCTGGGCGAACTGCTGCTGGACAGCGCCACCGCACTGTTCACCGGCCGCTGCAACGCCACGTGGACGCAGTCCGTCCGCTCCCGCGCCCTGCACGGACTGCTGCGTGCCGTACCCGAGCACGCCCGGCCGCACCCGCCCGGCGACGTCGGCACCCGGCTGACCCTCAACGCCGCGGACGCGGGCGGCGCCCCGGCGGCCCGTGCGGCGCTGGCCGCCTCGCTGATCACCCCGCTGGGCGCGCTCGCGGCGCTGGCCCTCGTCGACCTGTGGGTGGCGCTCTGCGTGCTGACCGGTCTGCCCGCCCTGGCGCTGGTGCTGCGGTCCTTCGCCCGCGACACGGGCGCCACGGTCGCCGCCTACCAGCGCACCCAGTCCCTGATCGCGTCCCGGCTGCTCGAAACCCTGGAGGGCACGGCCACGATCGGTGCCGCGGGCACCGCGGACCGGGAACGCGCCCGCGTCCTGGCCCCGTTGACGGAACTGGCCGCCCAGGGCCGGCACATGTGGGCCCTGCACGGACGGGCCCTCGGCAGGAGCGCCGTCCTGGTCCCGGCGCTGACGCTGACCGCCACCGCCGTCGGCGGACTGCGCCTGGCGGCCGGTGAACTGAGCGTGGGCGACCTGCTCGCCGTCGGCCGGTACGCGCAGCTGACCGCCGGCGTCGGCGGTGCCGCGACGCTGCTCGGGGCGATCGTACGAGCCCGTCAGGCACGGCAGCGGACCCTGGAGCTGGAACGGATGCCCGCGCAGGCGTACGGCACACGGTCGTTGCCCCCGGACGGCCCGGGGGAGCTCGAACTGCGCGGAGTGCGCGTGGTGCGCGACGGCAGGCGGGTCCTGCGTGTGGACCGTCTACGGGTGCCGGGCGGCAGCACCGTCGCCGTGGTCGGCCGCGGCGGATCGGGCAAGTCCGTCCTCGCCGCCGTGGCGGGTCGGCTGATCGACCCGGACGAGGGGCACGTGCTCCTGGACGGTGTCCGGCTCGACCGGCTGACGCGCGAGGCGCTGCGCGGCGAGGTGACCTACGCCTTCGAGCGCCCGGTGCTGGGCGAGGGCACGGTCGCCGAAGCGGTCGCCACCGGGGCGCGGCGGCCGACGGGGGAGCAGGTGCGGCGAGCGGCCCGCGCGGCGGGCGCCGACGGCTTCGTACGGCGGCTGCCGCTCGGCTACGACACCCCGTTGCCGCAGGCGCCGCTGTCGGGCGGGGAACACCAGCGTCTCGGACTGGCGAGGGCGTTCGCGCACGCCGGGCGTCTGCTGGTGATGGACGACGCGACGTCCAGTCTGGACACCGCCACGGAGCACGAGGTGAACCTGGCACTGCGCCACTCGGTACGCCCCGGGACCAGGCTCGTGGTGGCGCACCGCCCGTCGGTGGCGGACCGGGCGGACCTGGTGGTCTGGCTGGAGCAGGGGAGCGTGCGCGCCGTCGGCACGCACCGGGACCTGTGGCACACGGCCGACTACCGCGCGGTCTTCGGCGCGGGTGCCGACGCGGGCACCGGCGGCACCGGGGCCGGGGCGCCGGGCGTGTCGGCCGCACCCCGACCCGAGCCCGAAGAGGTACGTCCGTGACGTCCACCGGCCACCCCCCTGCACAGGCCGCCGACCACGATTCCCCTGACACCGGGGCCGGTGCGCTGCGCCGCCTCGCGCCGCCCGCGGGTCGCTTCCTCGCCCGCCGCAAGGGCGTGCTGGTGCGGCTCGCGCTCTGGTCGCTGGCCGAGTCCGGGCAGGCGTTCCTGGTGGGCCACGCGGTCGCCCGGGCCGTCGACGGCGGATTCCTCGCAGGTGACCCGCGCCGGGGGCTGCTGTGGCTCGCGGTCGCCCTGCTCGCCGTAGTGTCCGGCGCCCCGGTCGTCCGGGGCGTGTTCGCGCAGCTCTCCGGGCTGACGGAGCCGCTGCGCGACGCGCTGGTGCGGCACGCGGTCGACCGTTCCATGGCCCGGGCGCTCCGGGGCGGGCCCGGCGGGACGGACCGGGCGGCCGTCTCGCGGCTCACGAACCAGGCCGAGATCGCCCGGGACAGCTTCGCCGGACTCGTCCTCACCCTGCGTTCCTTCGTCTTCACCGCCGCCGGCGCCCTGCTCGGCCTGCTGTCCCTGCACCCGGCCCTGCTGGTGGTGGTCCTGCCCCCGCTGGCGGCCGGTCTCGCGCTGTTCCTCGTCACGCTGCGGCCCATGGCGGCGGCCCAACGCCGCGCGCTGGCGGCCGACGAGGCACTGGGCGACCACGCGGCGCGCTCGCGTGCGGCATTGCGGGACCTCGCCGCCTGCGGGACCGGACCGGCGGCGGAGCGGCGCGGCGCGGACCTGGTCGCCGACGCGGCGGCCCGGGCCCGGACACTGGCCGGATGGGCGGCGGTGCGCACGGCGGCGCTCGGCGTCGCGGGCCACCTGCCCGTGCTCGCGCTGCTGGTCGCCGTGCCGTGGCTGCGCGGCCGAGGGGTGAGCGCGGGCGCGCTGCTGGGCGCCTTCACCTACCTCGTCCAGTCCCTCCTGCCCGCCCTGCACACGCTGATGACCGCGCTGGGCGCGGCCGGTGCCCGGCTCCTGGTCGTCCTCGACCGGATCCTGGGCCCGGGGCCGGACACCACGAGCCCACCGGCGCATGCTTGCGAAGCGGACACCGCCGGGAACAACGGCCCGGTCCAGGATCACGGCACCGGCGTCCGCACAGCGGGCGACGCCGGGCACCCGGTGCGACGGGCAGCGGTCCCGGCGGTGGACCTCAGGTCCGTCACCCTGTCCTACGGTGTCCGGGCCGAGCCCGTACTCGACTCGCTCGACCTGCGCGTCGCCCCCGGTGAACACCTCGCCGTCGTCGGGCCGAGCGGCATCGGCAAGTCGACGCTCACCCGTCTCGTCGCGGGGACGCTCGCGCCGAGCCGCGGCGAGGTGCGCGTGGCCGGACGGGTGGTGACGGGGCGCCCCGCCGTGGAGTTGGCCGCCCTGCGGGTGCTCGTCCCCCAGGAGGCCTACGTGTTCTCCGGCACCGTCGCCGACAACCTCGCGTACCTGAACACGGACGTGCGCCGGGCGGAACTCGAGGCGGCGGTCCAGGCGTTCGGCCTGGGCCCACTGGTCGAGCGCCTGGGCGGACCGGACGGCCCGGTGCGGCCCGCCGAACTCTCGCCGGGGGAGCGGCAGTTGGTCGCGCTGGTCCGCGCGTACCTCTCGCCCGCCCCCCTGCTGCTGCTCGACGAGGCCACGTGCCATCTCGACCCGGCCTCCGAGGCCCGGGCGGAGGAGGTTCTCGCGAGACGGCCCGGCACACTGGTCGTGGTGGCGCACCGCCTGTCCTCGGCCGTCCGCGCCGACCGCACCCTGGTGCTGGACGGCGAGCGGGCGGAGTGCGGCACGCACGACGAACTGCTGGCCCTCTCGCCCCTCTACCGGGACCTGACGGGCCACTGGCACGCGTGACCGTGCCAGGCCCCGGCACGGGTGCCGGTCACGGGTCCCGGCACGCGTGACGGGGACGGCCACCGGCACGCCTGACCGCCGAGCCGGCCGTGAGCGCGGGCCGATGTCGCGTGCGCCGACGTCCCGTGTGCCGAGGACGCGTGTGGCGAGGGCGGGGACGTGGCCGCGTCAGGTCCAGCCCGCGCTCTGCACGATGCGGATCGCGTCGACCCGGTTGCGGGCGCCCACCTTCCGGACCGCCGTGGCCAGGTAGTTGCGGACCGTGCCCCGGGACAGGTGCAGTCGCGCCGCGATCTCGGCGATCGGCGCCCCCTGGGAGGCGAGGGCCAGCACGCCCAGCTCCCTCGTCGTCAACGGCATCTCCGCGCCCTTGAGCAGAGCCACGGTGAGCGTCTCGTCGAGGAAGCGCTCGCCCTTGGCGACCGTGTGCACCGCCGTGATCAGCCGCTCGGCCGGGGCGTTCTTGTCGACCAGCCCGAGGGCGCCCCCGTCGAACGCCCGGCGCAGCACTCCGGGCCGCTTGGCGGTGGCCAGGACGACCAGCCGGTCGCCGTACCGGTCGCGCAGGAGCGCGGCGCGTCCGTCGTCCGGTCCCGTCAGGCACTCTCCGTCCACGACACAGGCGTCGGCCGGCAACGCCTCACCCTCCGGCTCCCGGGCGTCGGCGCACTGCGGGGACACCTCCAGCGTGGCGTCCGATCTGAGCAGTTGCACCAGCGCCGACCGCAGCAGCTTCTCGTCGTGCACCACGACAATGCGAACCATCTCCCCCACCCCTTGTCAGCGGCGGTCCGTTCGGACCGCCGGGCTCTCCGCGCCCCCGCGCCACCGGCCATGTGCCCCCATCCGGGTCGGTGGAACACGACGCGTACGCGCGTGCGAACCCCATCGGAGTCAATTCGCCGTCGTCAGGGCCCTGTCGGAGGACGGACGTGACCCGGAACCGAGGGAAGAAGGGCGGATAACACACCAATCCACGTACGGCGCCGGTCCGCGCGGACGCCGGTGACGAGCGGCCGTCCGGCGCCCCGTGCCCTGGCGCCCTGACCAGGGCGGGTGCCGTCCCCCGCGACCGGGGGCGCCCGCCGGCCCGGTCCGGACGGACCGGAGTGCGGCCGCCGCCGAGCCCGGCCGAAAAACGCCGTCGCCCAATCTGGCGCGAAAGGCACCGCGCCGGTCGGCGCCCGACGCTGTCGGTGGGGGCCCCTAGTCTTGGCCAACGCACAGCACAGCGTGTCGATTCAGGGTCGTTCCGCATGCCGTGCCGTAGGTCCTAGTGGTGGGGAGAGGCGAGACGCGGATGGGTTGGCTGGCAGCGGGCGACACCTACGAAGTCGCTCTGGTGGAGGGCCGGGTGGTGGCGCGGACGGCGTCGCCGGCGTCCCCGGCGGGGGGCAGGACGGAGCGGACCCTGCCCGAGGAGATACGGGACCGTCCCGAGGTGATCGAACTCCAGCGCTTCGCCGAGTGGCTGGACCGGCACGCCGCCGACTGCGTGGCACGGGTGACCAACTGGATGGTGTCCTCACGGCCGGTGCCGGCGGGGCTGCTCGTGCGGGTCTGGCCCGACGAGGCCTGGCAGGCGGCACTGCGTGACATCGTCGTGGTCGGTGCGGCCCCCGACGAGGTCGGCTTCCTGCGCGCCGCCGACGAGAGGGACGGGCTGCGGGTGGTGACCCCGGACGGCGAGACCGTCCGCCTGACCGCCCCCACGGTGACCATGCCGCATCCGGTCCTCCTGCCCGGCCTGGAGGAACTGCGCGCCTTCGCCGCCGAGTCGGGGGTGGTCCAGGGCGTGGCGCAGATCCACCGCGCCACCTGGACGAAGCCCGCCGGCATCGACGGCAGCGCCGACGCGGTCACCGAGTTCGCGGGCGCCGAGTACCGCTCGTGGTTCCACCTCTCCGCCCGGGCCACCTCCCTCGGCTACCGCGTCTCCGGCAGCAGCGTCGTCGACACCGTCCGGGACGGCGGACGCATCGTCACCGCCTCCGTCGGCATGAGCGACCCCTACACCGAGGAGAAGGCGTGGACCGGCCGCCTGGCCTGGCGCCACGAGGACCGGCACCGCAGCCTCCCGCTGAGCGAGGTCGGTCCCGTCGCCTGGTCCGAGGGCATGCGCATGGCCGCGGCCCTGCACGCCGGCCGCACCGTGCCCACGGACGACGCCCGGTGAACGCACCGGCGACCGGAACACCCATGAAAGGCACGCGATCATGAACGACGGCACGACCCGGGATGGGGCGGACGCGCAGGTGGAGGATCTGCTGCGCGCCGGTGCGGTACTGCCGCCGGGCACCACCGGGGGAGGCGACCGCGCCGTGCCCGTGTACACCCGCGCCTACCGGCATCCGGGGCTGGACGGTCGGATCGTCGTACGCCTGGCACCACGGGACCCGGAGGGAGACGGCGACGGCGGGTTCCTCGGACTCGTTCCCGCGGGCGAACCCGTCGAGGTCGGCGTGGGACAGCACCGGGCCATGGGTTTCCCCGAATGGGTGCTGGTGCGCCACCCCTCCGACGGCCATCTCGCGATGTCCCTGGTCGAGGAGATGAACAGGGTCGCGCGGACGGTGCGCTCCAGGGCCAAGAAGGCCCGCGCCACCTACGAGTCCATCGGTCGGCGTCTGGCGGGCTCCGTGCCGCACTTCCTGCCCACCTTCTACGAGGAGGCCGGCCGGGTGTTCCTGGCCGCCGGTGAGAAGGCGTACGCCTCGCAGATGTTCGTCAACGCGCGCAAGGCCGAGACGGCCCACGCCCTGCCGTTCGACGAGGCCCGCATGGACGCCGTGTTCCTGGAGTTCGCCCTCGCCGACGCCATGCCGACCAAGGTGCTGTCCGGTTACGCCAAGGGCCTGTCGTCCCGGGTGCCGGCCGCCACCGCCTTCCGGCACCTGCGCGGGCTCTTCGTCCGGCTCGCCGCGAACGGCGTGGCACCTTCGAGTCCGGGCGCGGGTGATCTGCGCAGGCTGGCGAAGGCCGTCGCGGGCAGGAACGCCCTCGCCGAGGAGATGGCCCACCTGCGCGAGATGCTGCCGCTGCCCGGCACCCGCAAGGCGCCGCCCGGCTGGTGGAAGGCCCACCGGGCCGCCCTGCTCGAGCTGACCCGGCGCGAACCCGCCGTCCGCGGCACGCTGTTGGGGCTGCTGCCCTCGGGATGGGAGCAGGAAGAGCTGGGACAGTGGCTCGACCTGCTGGAGCAGACCGGCGCGGCCGAGGGGCTGTGCGACGTCGGGCTGCCGGTCGAGGCGCGGTCCCCCGACGGCACGGCCGGCTGGACCCGCCGGTTCCTGGCCCTGTGCCGCACCGACGAACGGCGCCTCGCCCCGCCCGAGTTGTACCCGCTGGTCGATCGCATGGCCGGTGCCCTGCGCGCCGAACTCGGCACCGGGGGCGGCGCCCTGCGCGCGCCCGTCGGCGACGTCGACCTCCTCGACCAGCTCCTCGCCCTGCGCGTCCCGGTCGAGGATCCCGAGGACCAGGCGTGGCTCAACCTCCACGACTGGGCGGCCCGGCCGGTGCGACGCGACCTCGTCGCCCTCGCCGCCGACACCCGCTTCCACGCGGCCTTCCGCAGGGACTGCCCCACCTACGAGCGCGAGGGCATCGACAGGCGCACCGTGACCCGGCTCGCCGAGTCGCCGGGCGGCCGCCCGATGCTCGCCGAGTGGGTGGCCGGCATCAGCCGCGGATACCTCACCAGCGGGCTGGGCGAATTCGCCCTCAGCAGCGGCCCGTTCCAGGCGCTGAACTGGCTGCCGGGCGAGATCCTGGCGACCGCCGAGCAGCAGGTGCGGGACGCGCTGAGCACCGGCATGGCGCCCGTGCTCGCCCGCGCCCTGCGCGACGGGATCGTCGACGAACTGGGCTGGCCCGCCTGGGACGAGGCGATCGGGTCGGCCGCCTCCCCGGAGGAGGCCCGCGCGACACGGGTGGCCGAGGCCTGGCCCCACCTCATCGTCCTTCATGGCACGCACGTCCGGGTGCTCGGTGCGCAGGGCACGGTCCTCAGTCACGAGCTGCGCCTCCCGGACGAGGGGCGCCTGGGCGGCCCCGACGTCAGGTACGTGGACGGCGGACTGCTCGTCTCCTGGTACGCCTCCCCCACGTCCGCCGCGTACGGCTACTGGTACCACCCCGACACGGGCGTCTCGCCGCCGGTGGAACTCGACGGCGACGTCCGCACCTCCTACGTCTGTCACGCGGACGGCAGCGGCGGGACGAACGGCATGCCGCCCGCCTCCCTCCCGCTCCCCGGGGGCGGCAGGACCACCGGCCGCGGCGTGCTGCGGCCCGGGGGACACGCACGTGCCGTGGCGACAGCGGGTGATCGGCGACGGCACCTCGTACTGGGTCTGGGTCGACGACTGGTCCCGCGAGAAGAACAGCACCTGGCACGCCTACGACCCGGCCGGCAACGTGGTGGGGGAGCGCGGCGGACCGGACTGGTTCGCCCAGGGGCTGCGCGCCGCACCGGAGGGCAGCACCCTCGGCACCGCCTGGCTGCTGCCCGCCCCGTCCGCCGAACCGGGCCCGATGTGCGCACCGGTGGACGGTCTGCTCGGCTGGCGGGTGATCGTCCGGCCCGACGGCTCGCGGCACGGAGAGGACCTGGCCGGCCACTCGGTCGTCGTGCCCCGGCGCGTGGGCGGCAGCCCGGAGAACGTGCTGCTCTTCCCGGGCACCGACCGGCCCGTCACCGTGATGCGCTGGTCGGGCAGCCTCCAACTGCGGGACTCCGACAGCGCGGTGCTCGCCCACCTCGCGCGTGATCAGACAGCCGGCCCCTTCTCCGCGGGCACCCCGCTGCTGCCGCCCCTGCGCTACTGGCACCTGCTCCGGCCCCGCGACCCGCGGGGCTCCGCGGCGCTCCGCCGGGCCGGCGACGACGTCGCGGCGGCACTGCTGGCGGCGGCCGTGGCCGAGACCACCGGGGACGAGGCGGGGGAGACCGGGGCGGCGGACCTGGACGCGGTGCTCGCACCCGTGCGCACCCTGTTCCCGGAGGTCGGCCACGAGGCGCTGCTCCGGGGCATCACCGGCGTGGCGCGCTACGCCGCCGAGCAGCAGCGCGTCCTGGACGGGCTGCTCGCCCGGCTGGACTCGGCGGTCCGGGGCGTCACCCCGGAGGAACCGCAGCCCGCGCTCGGGGACCGCCTGCTCGCCTCCGCACTGAACGGCGCCGGCCTGACCGAACGCGACGCACGCTGGTACTACGACTTCCAGCACAGCCTCTTCGAACTGCCGCAGCTCCTCGCCCGGTCGATGAAGGGCCTGGCCGAACCGGCTCCGGCGGGCATCTTCCACCTGTCGCTCGCCAAGCAGGAGCCGTTGGAGCACCTCAACGGGCTGGCGCTGCCCGAACTGCCCGCCGTACTGGCGCTCCGGGCGGCCTCGGAAGCCACCGTGGAGGAGCACCGGCGAGCCCTGGACACCTTCCTCGGTGAACTGGACGCGCACGGGCTGACGGAACTCGACCCCGGCCACTGGCGCCGGGTGCACCTGGCCTTCGACCCCGACACCTTCGACGGACCGGGCGACACGTACGGGTACAGCAGAGGGACCGTGCTCGACCTGGAGGGCGGCGCGTTCCTCCTCTTCCCCGACGACTGGTACCAGTTCGTCCGCGAGTACGAACCCCACGAGGTCAAGGGCAAGCACTACGGCGCGGCCTACCACGACCCCTCCGGCCGCTTCCAGGTGCCGGCCCCCTACACCCTGGTGTCCGAGGAGCCGTTCGTGCCGGAGCCGACACGGGCACCCGGCTGGGTCGCCGCCTTCCGCGCCGAGCTGGCCGAGCGCGGCCCCGTGCCCTGGCGCCCCGAGGCCGCCGAGGAGTTCGCCCGTCTCACCGGCGTCACCCCGACCACGGCCCGCCTGGTGCTCGCCGGAATGCCGCAGATCGACGACAGACGCGTCAACGTACCCTCCGCGACCCTGAAGGTCATCGGCGTGAAGTCGGCCGACGCCCGCGTCGCGAAGGACGAACTGAGGTCCCTCGACAGCGGTGCCCTGCGCGCCGTGCTGGCCGCCCTGCTGCCCACCGAACCGTCCCGGCTGTGGACCCAGGGCCCGGATGTCGCCCGCGCTGCCGAGGTCTGGAACGAGAGACTCGGCCGGCGCACCCCGCTGCCCGAGGACGTGCTGCACGACGCCGTCCGCACGGTCGAGCCGGTGGGCTGGGCCCCCGCCGACGCCCTCCGGGGCTTCGCGGACCTGGCCACCGAGCCCCGGCTGACGAAGGACCTGACCTGGAGCTTCGGCCGCTACCACTTGGAGACCGCGGAGAGCACGCCCCGCTTCGACAGCTCGGTCCTCAAGGGATCGGTGGCCCTGGCCGCGTGGCTGGCCCACCGGCTCCCCTCCGGCGACCCGCTCCGGGCCAGGCTGCCCGGTGTCCTGACCGCGCTGCGCGAACGCCTGGCCCATCCCGGCCTGCTGCTCGCCCTCGACCGGCGGGGCATCGACTGGGCGGCGTTCCGTCGGACGGCCAAAGACCCCACCGAGACCGGCGACGGCTTCGAACGGTACGGCGCCGTCGTCCTGGGCAACGGGCCTACCGACCCGATCCCCGCCGTCCGGCCCGCCCTGCTGGACGCCTCCGGCAACGACCCGCACCTTGCGGCGCTCCGCACCGGTGAACGGCCGAACGCCCAGGAGACGGCGCTGCGCCTGGTCCACGACCGGCCGTTCGCCGAGCTGCTCGCCGACCCGGGCAACCCCTTGGCCGGGGAACGCGACGCCGACGGGCTGTGGTGGCCCCAGGACCCCGCGCGCTCCGTGCCCGACCTGGTCGGCGAGGTGGCCGAGCGGTACGGCATCGGCGAGGACGCCGCCGTGCTGTACCTGATGCTGGTCGCCCTGCCCGACCCCACCGACCGCAACACCGCCCGCTGGACCGGCTGGGGCGGCCGGCGGGGCGGAACGGCCAGGCTGCGGGCCGCCCGCGCCGAACTCGCCGCCACCGACCTCGTGGTCGAGGGCAGCCGCTCCAAGGCCGGCCGCACGTTGTTCCTGCCCGGCGGCTGGAGCCGGCCGCCGAACCCGCACCTCCCGCTGGAGCGGTGGAAGCTGCCGCTGTACGGCCTGCTGGAGGGCGAGTCACCCGTCCTGGGAGTGGTCGTGCCCACCCGGCCCGTCGCCGGGCTGTACCGCGAGGCCTGGCGGCGCGTCCAGGAGGGTGACGGGCCGCGCCTGGAGGAACCGGAGGTGCCGCGACCGCGCAGGCGCCGCCGCTGACGTGCGCGCGGAGGGGACGGCCGACACCCACGGCCGTCCCCGGCCGTCAGCGCTCCAGTTCCTTGTGCGCCGTCTCCGGCAGCCTCAGGTACACCAGTGAGGACAGCAGGCACAGCACGGCGACGTACCAGGGGAAGAGCCCCGCATGCCCCAGGTCCTTGAAGAGCGTGCCCACGTACGGTGCCGTGCCGCCGAACAGCGCCACCGTGAGCGAGTAGGGGAAGCCGATCCCGGCCGCCCGCACCCGGGGCGGGAACACCTCGGCGTTCACGGCGGCGCTGATGGAGGTGAAGCCGGTCAGCAGGACCATCCCGGCGCACTGCACGAGCAGCAGCACGGCGAAGGAGTCGCGCAGGGAGTGCAGCAGCGGCACGCTCAGCAGCGCGAACCCCACGCCGAAGAAGAGCAGCGGGGGACGGCGCCCGAACCGGTCGGAGAGCATGCCGCCGAGCGGCTGGAGCAGTCCGAAGAAGGCCAGCGAGATCGTCCCCGCGAGCAGCGCGTCCGACTTGGCGACTCCCGCGTTGAGTTCGGCGTACGTCGGCAGGTACGACGTCCAGGTGTAGTAGGCGATGGTGCCGCCCGCGGTGATGCCGGAGATCAGCAGGGACTCGCGCGGATGGCGGCGCAGCGCCTCGAACAGGGCCGGGCGCGGTGCCCGTTGCTGCTCGGTGCTGCGGGTCTCCTGCGCGCCCTGCCGGATCCAGAAGCCGACCAGGCTCAGGACGGCGCCGAACACGAAGGGGATCCGCCATCCCCAGCCGTTCATCCGGTCCTCGCTCAGCGTGTCCACCAGCAGTGTGGCGATCCCGGAGGCCACCAGCTGCCCCGCCGTGGTCGAGACGTACTGGAAGCTGGAGAACAGCCCGCGCCGGCCCGGCCCCGCCGACTCCACCAGGAAGGTTGTCGAGGCCGCGAACTCGCCGCCCACCGACAGCCCCTGGAGCAGCCGCGCGACCACGAGGACCACCGGGGCCAGCACACCGGCCGCCGTGTACGTCGGGGTCAGCCCGACCAGCAGACTGCTGCCGCCCATCAGCAGGATGGTGACGGTCAGCGCGGCGCGCCGCCCCCGCCGGTCCGCGATCGCGCCCATCAGCAGCCCGCCGACCGGCCGCATGAAGAAGCCCACCGCGAACACGGCGAACGTCGACAGCAGCGGCACCAGCGAGTTGTCCGCGCTGTCGGGGAAGACCTGGTCCGCGATGTAGGTGGCGAGGAAGGTGTAGGCGTACCAGTCGTACCACTCCACGGCGTTGCCCACCGAGGCGGCGAGGAGCTGGCGTACGGGCCGGCGGGTCGGGGTTGGCGGTGCGTCCGTGTCCATGCCTGTCATGATCGCGACCATCCCCGTACGGCGGGCCCGGCACACCTCGCGTACCGGTGACTTTCACACCAGCGCCACCGGACCCTTCCCTGACGTTTGCTGCTCCTGGAACACTCCTTTCGCGCGCATTCCGTCATCACCCGGCACCGTCCGGCCGGTTGAACCCCCCAAGGCGAGAGGTCCCTCACCCCCATGGCCGAAGTGAACCGGCGCAGATTTCTCCAACTCGCGGGCGCCACCACGGCGTTCAGCGCCCTGTCCGCGAGCATCGACCGGGCCGCCGCGCTCCCGGCGAACCACCGCTCGGGGTCGATCGAGGACGTCGAGCACATCGTCGTCCTGATGCAGGAGAACCGTTCGTTCGACCACTACTTCGGCAGGCTGCGCGGCGTCCGCGGCTTCGGCGACCCGCACCCGGTGCGGCTGGACGACGGCCGGTCCGTGTGGCACCAGCGCAAGGGCGACGGCACCGAGGTGCTGCCCTTCCACCCGGAGGCCGACGACCTCGGCATGCAGTTCCTCGAAGGGCTCCCGCACGGCTGGTCCGACGGCCAGGACGCCTACCACGACGCCAAGTACGACCGCTGGCTGCCCGCCAAGGGCACCACCACCATGGCGTACCTGACCCGCGAGGACATCCCCTTCCACTACGCGCTCGCCGACACCTTCACCGTCTGCGACGCCTACCACTGCTCGTTCATCGGCTCCACCGACCCCAACCGCTACTACCTGTGGTCCGGTCACACCGGCAACGACGGCGCGGGCGGCGGCCCGGTCCTCGGCAACGACGAACTCGGCTACGACTGGACGACTTACCCCGAGCGCCTGGAGGCGGCCGGGGTCTCCTGGAAGATCTACCAGGACATCGGCGACGGCCTCGACGCGGCCGGCCACTGGGGCTGGATCGACGACGCCTACCGCGGCAACTACGGCGACAACTCCCTGCTGTACTTCAACAAGTACCGCAACGCCAAGCCCGGCGACCCCCTGTACGACAAGGCCCGCACCGGCACCGACGCGAAGAGCGGCGAGGGCTACTTCGACCGGCTGCGCGCCGACGTCGGGGCGGGCAGGCTGCCGAAGATCTCCTGGATAGCCGCCCCGGAGGCCTTCTCCGAGCACTCCAACTGGCCCTCGAACTACGGCGCCTGGTACATCTCCCAGGTGCTGGACGCGCTCACCTCCAACCCGGCGGTGTGGGCGAAGACGGCCCTGTTCATCACGTACGACGAGAACGACGGCTTCTTCGACCACGTGGTGCCGCCGCTGCCGCCGAAGTCCGCCGCGCAGGGCCGCTCCACCGTCGACGTCTCCCTGGACGTCTTCGAGGGCAGCGCCAAGCACCGCGAGGGCTTCTACGGGCTGGGTCCGCGCGTGCCCATGCTGGTCGTCTCGCCGTGGAGCAAGGGCGGCTTCGTCTGCTCCGAGACCTTCGACCACACCTCGGTGATCCGCTTCATGGAACGCCGCTTCGGCGTCCACGAGCCGAACATCTCACCCTGGCGCCGTGCCGTGTGCGGCGACCTGACCTCCGCCTTCGACTTCTCCCGCACGGACAGCCGCCCGGCCCGGCTGCCGGACACCGACGCCTACGAGCCGCCGGACCGCGAACGCCACCCGGACTACCGTCCGACGCCGCCCGCGGAGCCCGGCATGCCCCGGCAGGAGCGCGGGACGCGCCCCACCCGCCCGCTGCGGTACGACCCGTACGTGGACGGTGCCGTCGACACGGAGGCCGGGAAGTTCACGCTGGCCTTCGCCTCCGGGGCCCGGGCCGGGGCCGCCTTCCTCGTCACCTCCGGCAACCGCACCGACGGCCCCTGGACGTACACCACCGAGGCCGGCAAGACCCTCGCGGACACCTGGAACTCGGCCTACTCCGGCGGCTCCTACGATCTGACCGTGCACGGTCCGGCAGGCTTCCTGCGGGTCTTCCGGGGCCCGAACGAGCCCGCCGGACCCGCGGGGCCCGAGGCCACCGCCCGGCACCGCGGCGACGACCTACGGCTCACCCTCACCAACACCGGTACCGGCACGGTCCGGCTCCGGATCGCTGGCGCCCACGACGGTCGCTCCCGGACCGTCACCGTCCGCCCCGGTGCCACCGTGCACCACACCGTCGACCTCGCGCGCAGCCGCCGCTGGTACGACGTGACGGTGACCTCCGAGGCCGACCCCGCCTTCCTGCGCCGCTTCGCCGGCCATGTGGAGAACGGCCGGCCGGGGGTCAGCGACCCGGCGATCGTCACGGACTGAGGCGAGGACTCCGAGAACGGGGACTAGAGCCGTGTGAGGCGCCCCGGCCCCGGTCGCCGGGGCGCCGGCACGGCACCCACCTGTCCGGCCCTCTCCGGCTCCGGTTCGGGTGCCGGTACGGGTACGCCGGGCACCGGGCTGGCGGGCCCCGGCCCGGGGGCCACCGACCCGGCGGGTCCGGTCCGTGCGCCGGCCGGCTCCGGCTGCCCCGGGACCGGGGTCGCCCGGCTGAGCTGGAGGACTCCCCAGGCGGCCAGCGCCGCACCGGTCAGCGCGAGGAGCACGCCGCCCGCGCCGCCCCTGAACCGTTCACCGAGCAGGGAGAGGCCGATCACCGCGGCGGCCACGGGATTGGCCAGGGTCACCACCGCGAGCGGGGCGCCCAGACCGCCCCGGTACGCCGTCTGGGACAGCAGCAGCCCGCCCGCGGCGAAGGCGGCCACCAGCACGGCCACGCCGATCACCTGGACGCTCAGCAGCGGGCCCGAGCGGTCGGTGACGGCGACCGTCACGGTCTGGGTGAGCGCCGAGGCGACGCCGGACGCGATGCCGGACGCCGTCGCGTGACGCAGCCCCGGCCGGGTGCCGGGCCACGACAGCATGCCGATCAGCGCCGCCGTAGCGCCGGACACCGTCAGCGCCTCCGGCACGCTCAGGACGTCCTCCGGAGCGGGCCCGGACGCGGTGAGCAGCAGTGCGCCGAGCCCCAGCAGCGTGAGTCCGGTGCCCCGCCACTCGATCGCGGTCACCCGCCGGCCCGCCAGCCGCGCCCCCAGGGGCACCGCCGCGACCAGCGTGAGGGCGCCGAGCGGCTGGACGACGGTGAGGGGGCCGTACTTGAGCGCCACGACGTGCAGCAGCGCGGCCGAGGCGTTCAGCGCGACCGCCCACCACCAGGCACTGGAGGCCAGCATCCGCAGCGGGCCGACGTCCGAGGCGCGCGAGGCCAGCCGTTCCTGGGCGACGGCCGCTGCGGCGTAGGCGCAGGCGGAGACGAGCGAGAGCAGTACGGCGACGAGCGCGGCGTTCACCGGCCCGCCCCGACCAGCTCCGGCCGCTCGGCCGAGGACCGGCGCCGGACCTCGGGCCGGCGGCGGGGCAGGGCGCACCCCGGGCGCCGCGGCACCCGCGGCACCGCGAGCGCGAGGCCGAGCAGGGCCGCGGCCACGATCACGTCGAGCCAGTAGTGGTTCGCGGTTCCCACGATCACCAGCAGCGTCACCAGGGGATGCAGCAGCCACAGCCACCGCCACCGCGTGCGGGTCGCCACGATCAGACCGATCGCCAGCATCAGGGCCCAGCCGAAGTGCAGGGAGGGCATCGCCGCGAACTGGTTCGACAACGAGTCCGTGCGCGGCGGGCCGTACACCGAGGGCCCGAAGACCCTGGCCGTGTCGAGCAGGCCGGTGGCGCCCAGCATGCGCGGCGGGGCCAGCGGGAAGAGCAGGTGCAGCACCAGCGCCGCGCCGGTCACGGCGGCCAGGACCCGGCGGGCCCAGACGTAGTGCGCGGGCCGGCGCAGGTAGAGCCAGACCAGGAAGGCCAGGGTGGCCGGGAAGTGGACGGCCGCGTAGTACGTGTTCGCCACGTGGATCAGCGTGTCGCCGTGCAGGAGCAGGTCCTGCACCGTGCCCTCGTCGGGCAGCCGGAGCACCCGCTCCCAGTCCCACACGTGGTGGGCGTTGCGGAAGGCCTCGGCGGTGTGTCCCGTCGCCAGTCGGCGGCCGAACTTGTACACGAGGAAGAGCCCGGCCACGAGCAGGAGCTCACGGACGAGCGGTGGGCGCGCGGGCGCGTCCGGCCCCGCTTCTGCAGGCTCGCTGCGGGCATTCATCCCCCGGCCCCTTCGCTGACGGTGGTGCGTGTGGCTCATCGGGTACGGGGCGTGTGACGGTTCTCATCGATACGACCTCGTTCCGATACGCCAGTGTACCGATACGGTGGTGTACCGGTACACTGGCGTATCGATAGACAAACGACACACCGGAAGCGGGAAGGAGTGGAGTCGATGACGTCGCAGGACGCGGACCGGCCGGAAACGGTCGGCACCTCGCGCCGCTCCAAGATCACGCCGGAGCGTGAGCAGGAGTTCTTCGACGCCGTGCTCGACCAGCTCCGCTCCTGCGGTTACGACGCCGTGACCATGGAGGGCATCGCCGCCAGCACCCGGTGCAGCAAGTCCACGCTCTACCGGCAGTGGAAGACCAAGCCCCAGTTCGTGGCCGCCGCCCTGCGCTCCAACAGCCGGGTGCGCTTCGCCGGCATCGACACCGGGTCGCTCGCCGAGGACCTGCGCCGGGCGGCCGCCGCCGCGGGCGAGGGTGCGGGCAAGGACACCGGGCTGCTCCAGGCGCTCGGCCACGCGGTCATGGAGGACCCGGAGCTCAAGTGCGCGCTGCGCGAGGCGCTCGTCGAGCCGGAGATCGCCGCGCTCAGGGCGATCCTCGCGCGCGGCGTGGCCCGGGGAGAGGTCCCGGCCGGCCATCCGGCGCTGGAGTACGTGCCCGCGCAGCTCTTCGGCATGCTGCGGATGCGTCCCGTCCTGGAGGGCAAGCAGGCCGACGCGGCGTACCTCGTCCGGTTCGTGGAGGCCGTCGTGCTGCCGGCGCTCGGCCTCCCCTGAAGACCCAGGTCGCCGTCCACGGGATGACTGGACGGTGACCTGCCCGCGCCGCACCGTGGGGACGGGGGCGGCGCGCACCCCCGGCCGGGCGGGGCACCCTTTGAGCGGAAGGGCGCCCCGCCCGGCCGACAGCTTTGCGGCCCGCGGCCCCGGACGGGACCGCGGGCCGACGTCTCAGACGTCCTGGCCGCTGCCGCCCCCGCCGCCGGAGGTGTCCACCTCGATGCCCTTGGTGATCTCGTCGATGACCGTCTCCTTCTGGTCGACGTCGACACCGAAACGCACGAGGACGATCTGCGAGGGCTTGGCGGGCGACGGGAACGCCAGCGACTCGACGAATCCGTCGGAGCCCTTGGCGGTGACCACCTTCCAGCGGACCAGGTAGCCCTTCTGCCCGGCGACCGTGACCGCCTTGGAGGCCAGCTCGTCGTGCGAAGTGATCTTGCCGTAGGAGTCCTGGCCGTAGGACTGCTCGGCGTTCGCCGCGATGTCGGCCTTCGCGACCTCCTCGGCGGTGTCGCCCTCGGACTGCAGCAGACTCGCCGGAGCCGAGTAGGCGCCGCCCTTGGTGCAGGTGTTGGAGGTGTCGCCCGGGCACTTGTAGGAGTCGTCCGACGTGATCTGCGCGCCGATCTTCAGCTCCTGCCCGTACCAGCCGTCCGGAATGGGCAGGCTGATCCCGCTGAGCGGATCCGTCACCGAGCCGCTGTCGACCTGGGGCGGCTCCGAGGAGTCCGGGGACGAGGGCGAGGGCCACGGGCTGTCCTCGCCGCCGTCCTTGTCGCCGTTGCCGCCGCCCGAGTCGCCGAAGGGGTCGTTCCGGTCGCCGGAACCCGGCCGGTCCCGCTGCGCGCCGGCCGCGCTGTCGCCGCCCGAACCGTCGTCGGTCAGCACGTACACGCCGACCCCGATACCGGCCAGCACCGCCACGGCCGCCGCGACGGCTATGCCGGTACGCAGCCGCCGCCGTCGCGCCGACGGCGGCGGCTGGACCGGAAAGCCCGCGTACCCCGGGTGCACGGGGTACGGCCCGGGCGCGGCGTTCTGCACCGGTGGCTGGAACGGCGGTTGCCCCGGCGGCTGGGCGGGCGGAGCCCATGCGGCGGCCGCTCCCGCCGGGCGCACCTGGTCGGTCCACGCCGTGCCGTCCCACCAGCGCTCGGTGGCGGGACCGTCATTCTTCTGTCCGGGGTCGGGGTACCACCCGGGAGGAGTCGCCTGCGTCATGTGTCCACCGTATGAGGCGTCGGTGAAAGCCGGATGAGAGGCCCGCCCGTACCACCGGACCGGCCGGTACGGCACCCCGTGCCGCGAGGGGTTGACGGGCACCCAACCGCGCCGCCGCAGATGGCGGGCCCGCCGCGTCGTTCACGCTTTACCGCATGTCACCCGTCACGGCAACTGGTCGGCGGAGCGCCCACCACTTGCGCGATCCGGGGGCTAGGCTCAGGCTCTGTACGTCATTCGGGCGACTCGGGGAGGTAGCGGGATGACGGAGGTACGGCGGGCGGGCACCGCCTCGGCCTCCCTCTGGGAGCGCGACGAGGAGATCGCCACCATCACGCGCGCGGTGGACACCCTGTGCGCGGACCGCTCGTCCCCCGGCACCCTGCTGGAGGCCCGCGGCGAGGCCGGGGTGGGCAAGACGGCGCTGCTCGCGGAGACCCGCCGCATCGCCGAGGCCCGGGGCTGCACCGTCTGGTCGGCGCGCGGCGGCGAGACCCTCAGGTCCGTCCCCTTCAACGTGGTGCGCCAACTCCTCCAGCCCGCCCTGGTGTCCATGCTCCCCGAGGAGGCCCGCGAGTACCTCGGCGACTGGTACGACATCGCCGGCCCCGCCCTCGGCATAGCGGACCCCGGTGAGCGGCAGGCCGACCCGCAGGGCGTGTGCGACGGCCTCGTCGCCGCCGTACGCCGGCTCGCCCGCCGTGAGTGGCCGCTGGTGCTGATGATCGACGACGCCCACTGGGCCGACCAGGAGACCCTGCGCTGGCTCGCCGCGCTCGCCGAACGGCTCGACGAGACCTCCGTCCTGGTCGTCGTCGCCCGCCGCCCCGGCGATGTCAGCGGTGACAACGCCCGCCACCTGGAGGCGGCCGGTGCCATGGGCCGGCCCCTCGGCCCGCTCAACGCCCTCACCCCGGACGCGACGGCCGGACTCACCCGCGCCACCCTGGGCGAGCACGCCGAGGCCGCGTTCTGCCGCGAGGTGTGGGCCGTCACCGGCGGCAACCCCTACGAGACCGTCGAACTCCTCGCCAAGGTCCAGGACAGCGAACTGCAACCCGTCGAGGCGGAAGCCGCCGAACTGCGTGATCTGAACCGCTCGGCCCGCGGCGGCGGCCTCGTCGCCCGCCTGGAGCAACTCGGCGTCGACTCCACCCGGTTCGCCTGGGCCGCGGCCATCCTCGGCGGCGGCATCACCGTCGACATGGTGGCCAGGCTCGCCACCCTCGACCGCGCCGACGCCGCCCGCTGCGCCGAACTGCTCCGCGGCGCCCGGATCCTGTCCGTACCGGACGCCGCCGGACAACCGGGCGTGGACGAGCTGGAGTTCGTCCACCCGCTGATCGCCACCGCCGTCTACAACTCCATCCCCGACGCCCTGCGCACCGCGATGCACGGCATAGCGGCCCAGCTGGTCACCGACTCCGGACTCGGCGCCGCGGCCGCCTCCCGCCATCTGCTCAAGGTGCACCCCGACGACGACCAGGAGGTCGTGGCCCAGCTGCGCGAGGCCGCCCGCGAACACCTCGCCGTCGGCGCCCCCGACGCGGCCCGCCGCTGCCTGGAACGCGCCCTGCAGGAACCGCCGTTGCCCGCGTCCCACGCACGCGTGCTGTTCGAACTGGGCTGCGCCACGCTCCTCACCGCGCCCGCCACCACCATCGGCCACCTGCGCACCGCGCTCGCCATGCCGGGGCTCGACGGCGAGCAGCGCGTCGACGCCGTCTTCCGGCTCTCCCAGGCCCTGCTCCACAACGACCAGCTGGAGGAGGCCGTCCGTACCGTGGAGGCGGAGGCCGCCCGCAACCCCGACCCCTCCGCGCGGCTGCGGCTCCAGGCCGCCCAGTACATGTGGGAGGGCATCCACGCGGGCGAGACCTCCTCGCCCCACCGCTCCGCCCGCCTGGCCGAACTCGCCGCCGGCTGCACCGGCCGCGACAACGCCGAGCGGGCCCTGCTGATCCTGCGCGGCTTCGACGCCATGACCCACGGCGAGAGCGCCGAAGAGGTCGTCGAGCTGTGCGACCGCGCCCTGGTCAACGGCCGCCTCGCCCCGGGACTCGGCTGGACCGACACCGAGTGGGGCCTGGAACTGCCCATGATGCTGGCCAGTTCCTACGCCTACACCGACCGGCTCGACCGCGCCGAGGCCCTGTTCACGGAGGCCCTGCGCGCCTACGAGAGCGCCGGCTGGAGCGGTGGCCACCTCGCCCTCGCGCACGCCTACGTCGGTCTCGGCCACCGCAGGAGGGGCCGCCTCAGGGAGGCCGAGCAGTCCCTGCGCGCCTCCCTGCGCATCGCCGAACGCGTGGGCCGGGGGCTGCCGCTGTACTGGTCGGCGACCTGCAACCTGGTCGACACCCTGCTCGCCCGCGGCCATGTCGAGGAGGCCCGGACCGTCGCCGACCAGTACGGCTTCGCACCGCCGTACCCGTCGACGATCGTGCTGCCCGACCCGCGCCCGGTACGCGCCCGTCTGCTGTTCGCCACCGGCCGCACCGAGGAGGGCGTCAACGAACTGGAGGCCGCCGAGAAGGCGGCGGCCGCCCGTGGCCGGCACAACCCGGTGGTCGTCCCCTGGGCGACCGAACTCGCCCGGGCGCTGGCCGGAGAGGACCCCGGCCGCGCCGCCCGGCTGGCCACCGACGCCCGCCGCCAGGCCGAGCGCTTCGGCACGGACACGGCGATAGGAGAGGCCCTGCGCTGCGCCGCCGCCCTGGAGACCGGCCAGCGCGCGGTCCGGCTGGCCGCCCAGGCCGTCACCTACCTGGAGGCCTCGCCCTGCCAGTACGAGCACGCCGCCGCCCGCGTGGAGTACGGCATCGCCGCCCGCTCCGCCGCCGAGCTGAACCGGGGCCTGGCGCTGGCCGACTCGTGCGGCGCCGACGGGCTCGTGGCCCGCGCCCGCGAGGCCCTGGCGATGGGACACGCGGGCTGAGGCCTCGTCAGGACTCGTGCCGGGACGTCACTCCCCGGCGCCCTCGGCCTCTTCCGCCAGCACCCGCTGGGCCGTCGCGAACGCCGAGTTCGCGGCGGGGACGCCGCAGTACACCGCCGTCTGGAGCAGCACCGCACCGATCTCGTCCGCCGTCAGCCCATTGCGCCGCGCCGCCCGCACGTGCATGGCCAGCTCCTCGTAGTGGCCGTGCGCGACCAGCGCCGTCAGCGTGACCATGCTGCGCTCACGGCGCGACAGCGTCTCGTCGGTCCAGATCTCGCCCCACGCGTAGCGGGAGATGAAGTCCTGGAAACGGGCGGTGAACGGCGTCTGCCGTCCCTGCGCCCGGTCCACGTGCGAGTCGCCCAGCACCTCGCGCCGCACCGCCATGCCCCGCCTGGCCCCGCCGCCGAAGTGGGCCCGCAGTGCGGTGAGCACCGCCTCCGGCCGCTCGGCCGGCGCCAGATGCGACGCACCCGGGATCTCGGTCAGCGTCGAGCCGGGGACCGCGTCGGCCAGCTCCCGCAGGTGCGCGGGCGGCGTGGCCGGATCCTCGCGCCCGGCGATCAGCAGCGTCGGCGTGGATATCTCCGCGACCCGGTCCCGCAGGTCGAAGGCGGCCAGCGCGTCGCAACAGGCGGCATACGCGCCCGGGTCGGCCTCCCGGTGGTCCCGGACCAGCCGCGGCACCGTGAACCCCGGGGTGAACCACCGCGCGTCCGCGCTGTCCGCGAGCCGTGCCAGCCCCTCCTCGCGCACCCGCGCGGCCCGCTCCCGCCACGCCCTGGCGCCGCCGAAGTGCGCCGACGAGCAGACGACCGCCAGCGACGGCACCCGCTCCGGGTGGTGTACGGCCAGGTGCAGGCCCACCGCGCCGCCCAGGGACACCCCGGCGTGGGAGAACCGCTCCAATCCGAGCGAGTCGGCGAGCGCGAGCACCAGCTCGGCCAGGTCCCCCACGGTTGCGCCGGGCCCGATCAGGTCGGCCGGCGAACCCCCGTGGCCCGGCAGGTCCCAGCGGATCACCCGGTGCCCGACGGACAGCTCGGGCGCCACCGCGTCCCACAGCGCGTACGAGGTGCCCAGCGACGGCCCGAGCAGCAGCGGGGGAGCGGAGGCGGGGCCTTCGGACAGGTGGTTGAGCAGGGTCGTCAACGTCGCTCCAGTGCACGATCGGTGAGGGCGCCGGCGGCACCCGTGTAACGGGCGGGGTCGGTCGGGGAGGCCAGCTCGACGCCCCGCAACTCCGGTACTTCGGCGAGCAGTTCGCCCAGGGTCCGGTCCTCGGCGTAGGTACGCGCGGCCAGCTCGGTGAGCAGCTCCTTGGCGCGGGCCCGCCCGAGCACCGGCGCCAGCTCGGCCGAGAGCCGCTCCGACACGATCAGCCCGTGGGTGAGACCGAGGTGGGCGCGCATCACGTCCGGGCGCACCCGCAGCCCCTCGGTCAGCTCGGCGGCGTCACGGGCGGCGCCGCCGGTCAGCCGCAGCAGGTCCCGCAGCGGCTCCCACTCGGCGTGCCAGGCCCCGGCCGGACGCTCGTCCTCCGCGGCCAGCGAGCCGTACAGCGTGGCCGCGAGCTGCGGCGCGCGCCGGGCGGCCGCCGCGATCAGTGTGGAGCGCACCGGATTGGCCTTGTGCGGCATCGCGGACGAGCCGCCTCCGTTGCCCTCGGCGACCTCGCCGATCTCGGTGCGGGACAGGGTGAGCACGTCCACGGCGACCTTCCCGAGCGCTCCGGCGGTGAACGCGAGGGCGCCGGCCAGGTCGGCGACCGGAGTGCGCAGCGTGTGCCAGGGCAACAGCGGTTCCCGCAGGCCCAGTTCCCGCGCGTACGCCGCCGGGAGCCCGACCGGGTCCGTCGCGCCGTACGCCTCGAAGGCGGCCAGGGTGCCCGCCGCACCGCCGAGTTGGGCGGGCAGCGCGTCGCGCACCGCCGTGATCCGGTCCCGTGCGTCCAGCACCAGCGCACGCCATCCGGCCGCCTTCAGCCCGAAGGACGTCGGCACGGCGTGCTGGGTGAGGGTCCGGCCCGGCATCGGAGTGTCCCGGTGCTCGGCGGCCAGCCGGGCCAGCGCGCGTTCCGTACGGGCGAGGTCGGGCAGCAGCAGGTCCAGGGTGCGGGCGGCGACCAGCATCGTGGCCGTGTCCAGGATGTCCTGGCTGGTCGCGCCCCGGTGCACATACGGTCCGTACCGCTCGCCGACCGCCTTCGTCAGGTCGGCCACCAGGGGGATGACCGGGTTCCCGCCCGCCCTCGCCCGCTCGGCCAGCAAGCGCGTGTCGAAGGCGCCGGGGTCGGCCGCGGCCGCGCTCACCGCGTCCGCGGCCTCGGCCGGGACCAGCCCGAGGGCGGCCTGGGCGCGGGACAGCGCCGCCTCCGCGTCGAGCAGGGCCCGCAGATACGCACCCTCCCCGGTCGCGGACGCGGCCGGCGAGCCGGCCCACCCGGGGGCGAGCAGGCTCGTGCCGGCGTCGGTGTCGGCGGGTTCGGCAGGTGGTGTCACTGGAACTCCAGGAAGACCGTCTCGCCCTCGCCCTGAAGGCGGATGTCGAAACGGTACGTCCCGTGGCCCTCGTCCGCCGCGATCAGCGTGTCGCGGCGCCCGGCCGGCACCCGGGTCAGCAGCGGGTCGGCGGCGAGCGCCGTCTCGTCGCCCGGCAGGTAGATCCGGGTGAACAGGTGCACGAGCAGCCCGCGCGCGAACACGCACACGCTCAGGTACGGCGCGCTCCGCCCACGCGCCCCCGGCCGCAGCGTCCGCGCGTACCAGTGGCCGTTCGCGTCGGTCTGTATGCGCCCGAACCCGGTGAACTCCACGCCGTTGCGGCCCAGGAAGCCGCCGGAGGCCGGGTCGCGCCGCATCGAGCCGTCGGCGGTCGGCACGTTGCCCTCGCTGTCCGGCCCCCACAGCTCCAGCAGGGCGTCCGGCAGCGGGTTGCCCTCGCCGTCGTAGACGTACCCGTGCACCGTGACCGTGTCCGGGTGCCCGGCGGGTGCGATGTCCTCGCCGCCGCGGAAGGGCAGCGCGTACCCGTAGAAGGGGCCGACCGTGTGCGACGGCGTGGGCAGCACCTGCTCCGGGCTGCTGGTGTCGATCTTCGTCATGGCGGGTCAGCGTCCTTCTTCGATCCAGGTGGCGTTCGGGCCGTCGAGCACGATGTCCCAGTGGTAGCCGAGCGAGAACTCCGGCACCGACAGACTGTGGTCGTACGTCGCGATCAGCCGCTGCCGCGCCGCGTCGTCCGTCACCGACTGAAGGATCGGGTCGTACGGGAACAGCGGGTCGTTCGGGAAGTACATCTGCGTGACCAGGCGCTGGGTGAACGCCGAACCGAACACGGAGAAGTGGATGTGCGCGGGGCGCCAGGCGTTGACGTGGTTGCGCCACGGGTAGGGGCCGGGCTGCACCGTGGTGAAGCGGTAGAAGCCGTCGTCGTCGGAGAGGGTGCGGCCGACGCCGGTGAAGTTCGGGTCCAGCGGCGCGTCGTGCTGCTCGCGCTGGTGGGCGTAGCGCCCGGCCGAGTTGGCCTGCCAGATCTCCACGAGCTGCCCGCGCACCGGTCTGCCGTGCCGGTCGAGGAGGCGGCCGGAGACGGTGATGCGCTCGCCGACCGGCTCCCCGGTGTGCTGCCGGGTCAGGTCGTTGTCGATCTCGGTGATGTCCCGCTCGCCGAAGGCGGGGGAGGCCAGCTCCACCAGCTCCGGGTCCTTGGTGACGTCGATGGCGATCGGCGGCTGCTTCGGGTGGCGCAGCACCGAGGAGCGGTACGGGGCGTAGTCGCGGCGCGGGTGGTGCTCGACGGGCGCGCCGTCGGCGACCCGCTTCTCGTAGGCGGCGTGCTCGGCCGCGATCTCCGCGTCGATGTCGTGCTGGGTGAGAGTCATAGGGGATCCCGTGGGTGACTAGCGGTCGAGGACCAGCGCGAGGCCCTGGCCGACGCCGATGCAGAGGGTGGCGATGCCGGTGCCGCTCCCCTTGCGGGCGAGCTGGTGGGCGACGGTGCCGGCGAGGCGGGCGCCCGAGGCGCCGAGCGGGTGGCCGAGGGCGATGGCGCCGCCCTGCGGGTTGAGGACCGCGGGGTCGAACTCGGGCCACTCGGCGACACAGCCGAGCACCTGGGCGGCGAACGCCTCGTTGAGTTCGAGCACGTCCAGGTCGGCGAAGCTCCGGCCGGCCTTGGCCAGCGCGCGGTTCACGGCCTCGACGGGGGCGAGTCCGAAGTACTGCGGGTCGGTCGCCGAGACGCCGGTCGCCGAGACACGGGCCAGTGGCTCCCGCCCGGTGGCCCGCAGGCCCTCCTCGTCGACCAGGAGCAGCGCCGCGGCACCGTCGTTGAGCGGCGAGGCGTTCCCGGCGGTCACCGTGCCTCCCCCAGCCTCCGGCCGGGGGGACCCCCATCTCGCTTCGCTCGTCTTGCGGAAGGACGGCCTGAGCCTGGCCATTGCCTCCATGGAGGCGTCCGGGCGTACGCACTCGTCGGCGGCGAAGTCCACCGGGTCGCCCTTGCGGCGCGGTACCGGGACGGGTGCCAGCTCGGCGTCGAAGAGGCCGTCGGCCTGGGCGCGGGCGGCCTTGTGGTGGGAGGCGAGGGCGTACTCGTCCTGCTGCTCGCGGGTGATCCCGTGCTTGTCGGCGATCAGCTCCGCCGACTCGCCGAGCGGGATCGTCCACTGCGGGTCCATCGCCGGGTTGACCATGCGCCAGCCGAGGGTGGTGGAGTACATCTCGGTGTGCCCGGCGGGGAAGGGCCGGTCCGACTTGGGCAGCACGTACGGCGCCCGGGTCATCGACTCGACACCGCCCGCGAGCGCGACCGAGGCGTCACCGACGGCGATGGCGCGGGCGGCCTGGATCACCGCCTCCAGGCCGGACGCGCACAGCCGGTTCACGGTGACGCCGGGGACGGTGGTGGGCAGGCCGGCCAGGAGGGCGGCCATGCGGGCGACGTTGCGGTTCTCCTCGCCGGCGCCGTTGGCGTTGCCGAAGTACACGTCGTCGATCCGGGACGGGTCCAGGTCAGGGGTGCGGCCGAGGAGTTCACGGACCGCGTGCGCGGCCAGGTCGTCCGGGCGTACGCCCGCCAGGCCGCCGTTGTACTTGCCGAACGGGGTGCGCACCGCGTCGACGATGTAGACGTCCTTCACTTCAGGCCCTCCGCTACGACGAGCTTGGCGTCCGTCTTGGCGACGACCTCGTCGACGTCCACGCCCGGCGCGGTCTCCACCAGGACCAGACCGTCGTCGGTGACGTCCAGGACGCCGAGGTCGGTGATGACACGGTTCACACAGGCCTTGCCGGTGAGCGGCAGCGAGCACTCCTCCAGGATCTTGGGGGAGCCGTCCTTGGCGGTGTGCGTCATGACCACGATGACCGTACGGGCGCCGTGGACGAGGTCCATCGCGCCGCCGATCCCGGTGATCATCTTCCCCGGGATCGCCCAGTTCGCGAGGTCGCCGGTCGCGGAGACCTGCATCGCGCCGAGCACCGCCACGTCGATGTGCCCGCCCCGGATCATGCCGAAGGAGAGGGCCGAGTCGAAGAAGGCGGCGCCCGGGCGGACCGTGACCGTCTCCTTGCCCGCGTTGATCAGGTCGGGGTCCACCTCGGCCTCGGTCGGGTACCGGCCGGTGCCCAGGATGCCGTTCTCCGACTCCAGGGTGACCTCGACGCCCTCGGGGAGGTAGTTCGGGATCAGGGTGGGCAGGCCGATGCCGAGGTTGACGTACTGGCCGTCCGCCAGCTCCAGCGCGGCCCGCGCGGCCATCTGTTCACGCGTCCAGGGCATTACGAACTCACCGTCCGCTTCTCTATCTTCTTGTCGGCGGCCTGCTCGGGGGTGAGGGCCACCACCCGCTGGACGAAGATCCCCGGCAGGTGCACCGCGTCCGGGTCGATCCCGCCGGGCTCGACCAGCTCCTCCACCTCGGCGATCGTCACCCGGCCGGCCATCGCGGCCAGCGGGTTGAAGTTCCGGGACGACTTGGCGAAGACCAGGTTGCCGTGCCGGTCGCCCTTCGCCGCGCGGACCAGCGCGAAGTCGGTGCGGATGCCGCGCTCCAGGACGTACTCCGTCCCGTCGAACTCGCGGACCTCCTTCGGCGGCGAGGCCAGCGCGACCCCGCCCGACCCGTCGTACCGCCACGGCAGCCCGCCGTCGGCGACCTGGGTGCCGACCCCGGCGGGGGTGTAGAAGGCGGGGATGCCGGCGCCGCCGGCCCGCAGCCGCTCGGCCAGCGTGCCCTGCGGGATCATCTCCACCTCCAGCTCCCCACCCAGGTACTGGCGCGCGAACTCCTTGTTCGCGCCGATGTAGGACCCGGTCACGCGGGCGATGCGTCCGGCGGCCAGCAGGACGGCCAGCCCGGAGTCCATCGCCCCGCAGTTGTTGGAGACCACCGACAGCCCGCCGGTCCCGCGCTCGTACAGCGCCTGGATCAGCACGTTCGGCACACCGCTCAGCCCGAAACCGCCCACCGCGAGCGACGCGCCGTCGGGCACGTCGGCCACCGCCTCACCGGCCGTGGCCACCACCTTGTCCATCCGAGAAGCCCCATCTCTGCCGCGCGCCCCGTGAGTGGATAGTCAGGGCACTGAGTATTTCAGCGAGGTTGCCCACACGCTGCCATCGGACGGTCGGGGCGTCAAGACCCACAAAACGCGAGGTAGACCGCAAGGAGTGATCTCGGGCTGCCGCTGTTCGTTCCATGTATCGTCAGTGCACCAACGAAAGTGACCCACGGGAGTGCGCGCATGGCAGCGGTCGATCTGACCACCCACCCCGGCCACCTCGCCAGGCGGCTGCAGCAGGCGCACTACCTGCTGTGGACCACGATGGTCTCCGAGGAGACCACCTCGCCGCAGTACGCGGTCCTCAACGCCCTGGTCGCCGAGCCGGGCCTGGACCAGCGCACCGTGGGCGAGCGGGTGGGGCTGGACCGGTCCACCATCGCGGAGGTGGTCAGCAGGCTCGGCCGACGCGGGCTGCTCGACAAGGTGCGCGACCCGCAGGACGGCCGCCGGTCCCTGCTCCGGCTCACCGAGGAGGGGCAGCGTGTCCACCGCAGGCTGGGCGTGCGCATCGCGCGCATGAACCAGGTCTTCCTCGCCCCGCTCGCCCCCGGCGAGCAGGCGGTCTTCGTCGACCTCCTGCGCCGGGTCGCGGACGCCGCGGAGGGGCTCCGCAACCCGGCCGAACCGACGACGGCAGCGGGCTGAGCGGGGACTTCCCCGTCAGGAGCGCCCGGCGAAGACCACCCAGACCTGCCCCTCGGCGAAGTTCAGCGGCTTGCCGTCCTCGGTGGTGAAGGTCGTGCCGTCCTCGGCCGCCCCGCGCTTCCAGGTCGCCTCGTAGGCGCGCCCGTCGCGCAGCACCTCCGCATGCCCCGAGCCCACCGACTCGACGTAGGGCGATTTGCTGCTGCGGAAGTCGCGGAAGGCCGACTCCCGCACCGTCACGTGCTGCACGACGACCGTGGCCGGGGCCAGCCGGCCGCCGTCGGTGGTGCGGGCCGGGCTGCCGTCCATGGTGACCAGCCACCGGTCCCGGCTGTCGGACCAGGTGAAGGTGAAGCTCGCCGAGGGGTAGCGGACCGTGTGCGAGGACTCCGCCCGCCCGCCCGCGGGTGCCTTGCCGTAGGTGAAACCGGTGGTGAGGGCCGCGGCGCCCGACGGCTTGCGGAGCAGTTCGGCCGGTCGCAGGTAGAGGTTGTGCGGAGCCTGCCGGTTCGGGTCGCGCACGTAGGCCGCGGAGTCCTCGTCCGCGGGCTCCGCGCGCAGCGGCGCCTTGTCGATCAGCGGCAGCAGCTTGCTCTGCGCACCGGAGAACGCCAGCACCGGCTGGTCGAACTGGCCCAGCAGCTCCAGGTCGGACTCGCGGGCGCTGCGCACCGGTCCCACCGACTCGGGCAGCTTGGTGGCGTAGATCGCCATCAGGCGGCTCAGTCCGGCCTCCACCGGCTCGGCGTAGACGACGTCCGCGTCCTCCAGACCCGTCTGGGGACGGGCCGCGCGTACGTTGTCGACCTTCACGGCGAGCACCGGTCCGGACGCGGGGGCCGCGCTGTGCGACCGCTCCGGTTGCGGCGCGTTTGACGCCCGCCCGTCGTCCTCGGTGCCGGGCCCCGTCGTGCAGCCCGCCGCGGCCAGCGAGACCGCCACCGCCGCCGTCAGCAGGGCGGCGCATCGCCCCTTGTGGGTTCCTCTTCGCGATCCGGTCATCCGTCCACCCATCCCGTGTCATTGATTGTGCGCTTCTTGAAGCATTTAGTGCCATACCTGACTGAATCCGATACGGCACACGGAACGGGGCAGATAATCCGCTGTTCGGCCGAAACGACCGCCGGGTTCGGGGCCGGGAGCCCCGGGGTACCCGGCCGCCACGCAGAACCGACGCGCACGGCGACGGAGGGAGCGCGGGCGATGAAGGCAGTGACGTGGCAGGGCAAGCGGGACGTGCGGGTGGAGGAGGTGCCCGACCCGAGGATCCAGGAGCCGACGGACGCCGTCATCCGCGTCACCTCGTCCGGGCTGTGCGGCTCCGACCTGCACCTGTACGAGGTGCTCACGCCGTTCATGACACCGGGCGACATCCTCGGCCACGAGCCGATGGGCATCGTCGAGGAAGTCGGCCCGGAGGTGACCCGTCTGAAGCCCGGCGACCGGGTCGTGGTGCCGTTCCAGATCGCGTGCGGACACTGCTACATGTGCGACACCGGGCTGCCGACCCAGTGCGAGACCACCCAGGTCACCGGCGAGGGCATGGGCGCCCCGCTGTTCGGCTACACCCGTCTGTACGGCGCGATCCCCGGCGGCCAGGCCGAGTACCTGCGGGTGCCGCAGGCCCAGTTCGGCCCGATCAAGGTGCCCGAGGGTCCGGCCGACGACCGATTCGTCTACCTCTCCGACGTACTGCCCACCGCCTGGCAGGCGGTCGAGTACGCCGCCGTACCGCAGGGCGGCAGCCTCGCCGTGCTGGGCCTCGGCCCGATCGGCGACATGGCGTGCCGGATCGCCCGGCTCAAGGGTGTCGACCAGGTGTTCGGCGTCGACCTCGTGCCGGAGCGGCTGGAGCGGGCCCGCGCACGGGGCGTGGAGACGTTCGACCTGCGATCCTTCGACAAGGAGAAGGAACTCGTCGCCGCGATCCAGGACCGCACGGGCGGCCGCGGCCCCGACGCCGTGGTCGACGCGGTCGGCACCGAGGCGCACGGCGGCGCCGTGGCCAAGCTGGTGCAGCAGACCGCCGCGGTGATGCCCCGGGCCATCGGCGGCCCGCTGGCGGAGCGGTTCAGCATCGACCGGCTCGCCGCCCTCTACACCGCGATCGACCTGGTGCGCCGCGGCGGCACCATCTCGCTGTCCGGCGTGTACGGCGGCATGGCCGACCCGATGCCGATGCTCACCATGTTCGACAAGCAGATCCAGCTGCGCATGGGCCAGGCCAACGTACGCCGCTGGAGCGACGAGATCGTCCCGTTCCTGACCGACGAGGACCCCCTCGGCGTCGACGGCTTCGCCACCCACCACGTGCCGCTGTCCCAGGCGCCGCAGGCGTACGAGATGTTCCAGAAGAAGCGGGACGGCGCGGTCAAGGTCCTGATGAGGCCGTGACGCCCGCCGCTCAGGCGCCGCCCAGGATCTCCGCCAGGTCGTAGCGGACCGGCTCCTCCAGCTGCGCGTAGGTGCAGCTCTCGGGGGTCCGGTCCGGGCGCCAGCGGCGGAAGCGGGCCGTGTGCCGGAAGCGTGCCCCGTTCTCCATGTGGTCGTACGCCACCTCGACCACCCGCTCCGGACGCAGCGGCACCCAGGACAGGTCCTTCTTGCCCGACCAGCGACTCGGCGCGCCCGGCAGCCGTGCCGACTCGTGCGCGGCCTCCTCGGCCCACTTCGCCCACGGATGGCCGCCCACGCCGTCCATGCGCAGCGGCTCCAGCTCCTCCACCAGCTCGGCCCGGCGCTTCATGGTGAAGGCCGCGCACACCCCCACGTGCTGGAGGGTGCCCCGGTCGTCGTACAGGCCGAGCAGCAGCGAGCCGACCACGGGGCCGCTCTTGTGGAAGCGGTAACCGGCGACGACCACGTCCGCCGTGCGCTCGTGCTTGATCTTGAACATGGCCCGCTCGTCCTGCCGGTACCGCAGGTCGAGCGGTTTGGCGACGACCCCGTCGAGCCCCGCGCCCTCGTACTGCTCGAACCACTGCCGGGCCACCTCGATGTCGTCCGTCGCCGGTGCCACGTGCACCGGCGGCGTCACCCCGCCCAGCGCCCGCACCAGCAACGCCCGCCGGTCGGCCAGTCCCACGTCGAGCAGGGACTCGTCGTCCAGCGCAAGCAGGTCGAAGGCGACCAGCGAGGCCGGCGTGCGCTCCGCCAGGGTCCGCACCCGGGAGTCCGCCGGATGGATCCGCTCGGTCAGCGCGTCGAAGTCGAGATGCCCGTCCCGCGCGATCACGATCTCCCCGTCCACCACGCACCGCTCGGGCAACCGCTCCCGCACCGCCGCCACCAGCTCCGGGAAGTACCTGGTCAACGGCTTGCCCGTGCGACTCCCCAGCTCCACCTCGTCCCCGTCGCGAAACACGATCGCCCGAAATCCGTCCCACTTCGCCTCGTAGTGCATGCCCGGCGGGATCTTCGCCACGGACTTGGCGAGCATCGGCTTCACGGGCGGCATGACGGGGAGGTCCATGGTCCGATTCTGTACGCGCCCGCCCGCGCACGCCTGCTGTACGCCCCCGCCCGCGCACGCCTGATATGCGAAGCTCCCGTGCTGCGCCTACCGTGGCTCGCATGGCGGAAGCGGTGGAACTGGAGGCGGGCGGCCGGACCGTACGGCTGTCCAGCCCGGGGAAGGTGTTCTTCCCGGAGCACGGGTACACCAAGCTCGACGTGGCCCGGTACTACCAGGCCGTCGCCCCCGGCATCCTGCGCGCCCTGCGCGAGCGGCCCACCACCCTCCAGCGCTACCCCGACGGCATCACCGGCGAGTGGTTCTACCAGAAGCGCGCGCCCAAGGGCATGCCCGACTGGATCCCGACCGCGCACATCACCTTCCCCAGCGGGCGCAGCGCCGACGAGATGTGTCCGACCGAGGAGGCCGCCGTGCTGTGGGCCGCCCAGTACGGCACCCTCACCTTCCACCCCTGGCCGGTGCGCCGCGACGACGTCGACCACCCCGACGAACTGCGCATCGACCTCGACCCGCAGCCCGGCACCGACTACGACGACGCCGCCCGCGCCGCCCACGAACTGCGCGCGGTGCTGGAGGAGTTCGGCGGACTGCGCGGATGGCCCAAGACCTCCGGCGGGCGGGGCATCCACGTCTTCGTGCCGATCGAGCCGCGCTGGACCTTCACCCAGGTGAGGCGCGCCGCGATCGCCGTCGGCCGGGAGATGGAACGCCGGATGCCCGACCGGGTCACCATCAAGTGGTGGAAGGAGGAGCGCGGCGAGCGCATCTTCGTCGACTACAACCAGACCGCCCGCGACCGCACCATCGCCTCCGCCTACTCCGTGCGGCCCCGCCCGGGCGCGCCGGTCTCCGCGCCGCTGACCTGGGACGAGGTGGGCGTCGCCCACCCGCAGGACTTCGACATCACGACCATGCCCGCGCGCTTTGCCGAACTCGGCGACGTGCACGCGGGCATGGACGACACGAGGTACTCCCTCGACGCGCTGCTGGAACTGGCGACGAAGGACGAGCACGACCACGGGCTCGGCGATCTGCCGTACCCGCCCGAGTATCCGAAGATGCCGGGCGAGCCGAGCCGGGTCCAGCCCAGCCGGGCCAGGAAGAAGACTCCCGACCCGGACTGAGCCCCGACCACCGTGCTTCTACAGGTCCTTGATCCGGACGTCGCGGTACGAGACCACGTCCGACGTGCTGTGCACCTGCAGTCCGATGTAGCCGGCCGCGAACCGCCGCCCGTCCGTGCCCGGGTCGTCCGAGCGCTCGGGGTAGAAGGTCTGGCCGCCGAAATTGTCGAACTCGTTGATCAGCACGCCGTTGCGGTAGATCGAGAAGTGCTGGTCCACCACGCGGATCTCGTAGTCGTTCCAGGTCCCCTTCTCCGTCACGCCCGCGCCGGCCAGGCCGACCCGGTCGAAGCCGTAGACGGACCCGGACTTGTACATGTCGCCGGTCGGGCTGTCGAACACCTGGATCTCGTGCCCGTACTTGATGGCCACCCACTCCGGCCGCGGCTCCTCCGGGTGGTCGTGCACCTGCGGGAAGCGCACGAAGACGCCGCCGTTGGTGTTCGCCGTGCCCGCCGCGTCGTCACGCCACTGGAGCTTCAGCGAGAAGTCCCCGTACTTGCGCTCGGGGAACCACAGCATGCCCATGCCGGGCGTGCTGGTGCTGGACGTGATCGACCCGTCCGCGTTCAGCGCGAACGAACCCCCGCCCACCTGCTCCCACTTCGCGAAGGACTCCTGGCTGCCGTCGAGGATCGTGCGGTAGCCCTCGGTCTGGCCGGGCCTGCCGATCTTCGACTGGCGGGCGGCCTTGTTGATCGCCCGGTACTCCCGCTTGTCGACGACGCCCTCGTCCAGGAGCGCGTCCATGACCTCACGGACGTGCTTGAGGAAGAGCGCCTGGGACGTCCACTCCTTCTCGTCCTCGATCATCTCGCCGATCCGGCACCGGTTGTCGGTGACCCGGTTCGGCACCCCCGAGTCGACCGTGCCGACGATCACCGTGCGGCGCTCGTCGTACTCCGGGCAGGGCGGCGGCGGCACCTGGCCCGCCACCACCGTGAAGCTCACGGTCAGCGGCTCGGAGGTGTTGCCCGCCTTGTCGCTCGCCCGGTACGCCACGGTGTGCCGGCCCACCCGGTCCACGACCACCGGGTCGGTGTACGCCAGGTAGGGCCCGGCGTCCAGCGAGTACTCCACCGCGGCGACACCGGAACCGCCCTCGTCCGCGGCGCTCACGGTCACCTTCGCGCTGCCGACGTAGGCGCCGTCGGAGTCCTTGGTGCCGTCCACGGTCGCGCCGGTCACCGGCGGGGTGGTGTCCTGCGGGGGAGCGGCGGCCACGGTGAAGGCGACGCTCTTCTCCGCCGCGACGTTGCCCGCCTTGTCGGTGGCCCGGTAGCGCACGGTGTGCTCGCCGACCTCGTGCACCATGACCGGCGCCGTGTACGCCGTCCAGGCGCCGTCGCCGACCGCGTACTCGATGGTGTTGACGCCGGAACCGGTGTCGGAGGCGGTGACGGTCACCGTCGCCATGTCGATGTAGGCACCGTCCGCGTTCTTCTCACCGCTGACCGTCGCCGAGGTCTCCGGCGCGGTCGTGTCGTCGGTGTCCGGCGCGGCCACGGCGAACGTGACGCTCTTCTCCTCGGCGGCGTTGCCCGCCTTGTCGAACGCCCGGTAGCGCACCGTGTGTTCGCCCACCTGGTCGACGACGACCGGCGTGGTGTACGGCTGCCAGGCGCCGTCGGCACCGATCGCGTACTCGATCCGCTCGACGCCGGAGCCGCCCTCGTCGGTGGCGGCGAGCGTCACGGTCGCGGAGCCGACGTACGCGCCGTCGGCGTTCTGCGTGCCGCCCACCTCGGCCGAGGTCGCCGGCGCCGTGGTGTCCTCGCCACCGCCGCCCTCGGTCACCACGAGCACGCCCGTCATCTGGCCGTGGCCCGGGATCGTGCAGTGGTAGAGGTACTTGCCGGGGGTGAGGGTGACTTCGGCGGTGTGCTTGCCGCCCTGGTCGTCGAACGGGTTGGCCAGGAT
The DNA here is from genome assembly GCF_003950055.1 of Streptomyces sp. KPB2. Lineage (NCBI taxonomy): Bacteria > Bacillati > Actinomycetota > Actinomycetes > Kitasatosporales > Streptomycetaceae > Streptomyces > Streptomyces sp. KPB2. Next base: position 1,073,983 of record NZ_CP034353.1, on the reverse strand, counting down.
GTTCAGCTGCACGTCCTGGTTGTACTCGGGATCGCTGGTCACGAACGTCAGCGTGTGCGGCATGCCGGTGGTGTTGCCGGTGGCCTCACTGTTCTCGAAGACGATCGTGGCCGGACCGGCCACCGCCGTCTCGGGCGCCGACGTGTACTTGGTGATGTCGTCGCCGGCCGTCCAGGTGAGCACCTGGTCGGCGGCGGCCGCGGCGGGCGCCGCCGCGGGCTGTCCGGAGGCGGACGTCGCCTGCAGACCGAGCACCATCAGCAGGCCGGCCAACAGCGCGGCCCACATTCTTCGTTGGCGTATCACTCGGACCCCCTCGCCAGCTGGTTGGCGGCCGGGGTCGGCCCGCCGCCCTCGTAGGTGACCCTCCACAGCGCCGACTTGGAGTCCGAGGTGAAGAAGCCGCGGCCGTAGTCGAGGACGTACAGCGCGCCGTCCGGGCCGAACTTCCAGCCCATCAGGTTCTTGATGCCGTCGTTGCCGACCGGCACGATCTTCTTCAGGGACTCCGAGTGCACCGGCAGACCGCCGTCGCCCTGCGTCTTCGGGTCCATCAGCACCGCGTTGCGCGGCTGGTCGGCGTCGTAGAAGTCACCGACGAACCACTTGCCGTCCCAGTACGCGGGCCACTTGGTGTCACTGGTGCTGTCGGCGTCGTAGCGGTACACCGGCCCGTTCATCGCGGCCTGGCCACCACCCTTGAGCCAGGGCAGCCTGTACGTGGCCTCGTCCTCCTTGTACGACGGGACGCCGTTCTCGTCGCGCGGGTAGTCGGGGCCGCCGCCCTGCGGCGAGTACCAGATGTTGTTGCCGGTCACCGGCGGCAGGTTGACCAGGCCGTCGTTGTTCGGCGACTCGTTCTTCGGGTGGTCGCAGTCGTACCAGCCCAGCGGCTTCGACGGGTCCGGCAGGTTCCGGTCCCGGTACGGCTGCTTGTTGCCCATGCAGTACGGCCAGCCGCGGTTGCTCGCCTCGGTGATCGCGGCGAACGTGTCGTACTTGGCCGGACCCCACGTCGGCGACGGGGCGCCGGCGTCCGGGCCGACCCAGCCGGCGTACAGGGTGTCGGTCTTCTTGTCGACCGAGATGCGCGCCGGGTTGCGCACACCCATCACGTAGATCTCACCGCGCGTCTTGCCGCCGCCCTCGGCGGTCTCCTTCCCGGTGAAGAGGTTGCCCTCGGGGAGCGTGTACGTCCCGTCCGGCTCCGGGTGGATGCGCAGGATCTTGCCGTTGAGGTTGTTGGTGTTGCCGGCGGTGCGGCGCGCGTCGGCGAAGGAAACGCCCTTGAAGTTGGGCTCCGGGTTGTTGCCGGAATAACCGCCGCTGAAGCCGCTGGAGTTGTTGTCACCGGTGGCGATGTACAGGTTCCCCTTGGAGTCCCAGGCCATCCCGCCGCCCGCGTGGCAGCAGCTGTGGATCTGCACCGGCCACTTCAGCAGCACCTTCTCGCTGCCCAGGTCCAGCTTGTTGGTCGCGAGGTCCAGCGTGAAGCGGGAGACCCGGCGCTCGGCCATGTGCGTGTCCCGGTTGATCTCGGAGTGCGGGGTGTAGTGCAGGTACACCCACCCGTTCTCCTCGAACCCCGGGTCCAGCTCGATGCCGAGCAGGCCCTCCTCGACCTTGGTCAGCTCGTCGCCGCCGCCCTTGTTGCCGAAGACGGTCAGCGCGCCCGCGAGGGTGACCTTGTCGGTCTTCGGGTCCCAGACGTGGATCTCGCCCGTGCCCTTGCCGACGTTCGGGTCGTTCCAGTCGGTCACCACCGGCTGGGAGGAGTCCGCGCCGCCGCGCCCGATGTAGAACACGCGGCCGTCGGGGGCGGTGACCAGGCCGTGCGGTTCGCCGATCTGGTCGTTCTGGCCGGGCTGGTTGGGCTCGGTGAGCCGCTCGGCCTTGTAGTTGGCGTCGATGGTCGCCTTGCAGTCGGCCTGCGACAGCCGGGTCGTCCACATCAGGGCGCCGCGCAGATGGCTGCGGAAGTCGGTCTCGTCGTACGACGACACCGTGCCGCCCATGCCGGTGTAGAAGGACCGGCCGCCGTCGTAGTCCCGGCACCAACTGACCGGGTGGTCGGCCCCGTTGGCGCTCGCGCCGGGCGCGTACGTCGACTCGCGCACCCGGGCCACGGTGTGCACTTCGCCGGACGGGTTCTCCTTCCAGTTCAGCCACTGGTCGGGGCGCTTCCACTCCATCGGCAGGTCCTTGGTGGCCGGATGCCGCCGGTCACCGACCTCGACCGTGGCCCGCTGGACCTTCGCCGGACTGTCGGCGGCCGGACGCGCGCCGACCAGACCCGTGAACCAGTCCGAGTACGGCTCCGCACGGGCCGCGTCGTGGACGCCGAGGAAGCCGCCCCCGGCCTCCATGTAGGCCTCCAGGCCCACCTCCTGGGCGGGCGTCAGGACGTCGCCGCCGCCGGTCAGGAACACGACCGCGTTGAAGCGGCCGAGCTTCTTCCCGTTGGTGAAGACGTCGGCGTTGTCCGTGGCCTCGACCTTGAAGCGCTCCTTGGCCGGGCCGGAGAGCCCGATCCGCTCGATGGCCGCGATCCCGGCGTTCACGACCGGAGACTCGTCCCCGGCCGCGGCGGAACCGTAGAAGATCAGCACCCGTACGTTCGCGCCACCCGGAGGCGACTTGATCGACATCGTTGTCAGGGATGGGTCCGGCGCCGGACGTGCGCTGGCGGCAGGGCCGGCCAGCAGTCCCGCGGCGACGAAAGCGGCGGTGGCGCACGCCGCCCAGCCTCTTCTTCTCGCGCTCAACCCTCTTAAGGGCATGGGCACCTCCTCGGTCACGGCAGCAGCGCCAAGGAAGCTAGACCTCTTTGCGCGGTACGCCAATAGGTATGACCGGGATCGAACGAACTTTGTCCTGAGTGTGGATAAACACGACGGCAACCGGTACGGTCCCACAGGTTCGGCACAGCCAATCAGGTCCTGGGTGCGCGCACATTCCGTATCGGCGTGGGGAGTTGGGCATGGACAGGCGAGGCTTCAACCGACGGGTACTGCTGGGCGGCGCGGCCGCCGCGACATCGTTGTCCATCGCCCCGGAGGCCGTGGGCGCCCCGCCCTCGGCCAAGGGGATCACCGCGCCGACGGCGCCGGCCGGCGGCGAGGTGAGACACCTCAAGATGTACGCCGAGAAGCTGCCAGACGGGCAGATGGGCTACGGCTTCGAAAAGGGCAAGGCGTCCGTCCCCGGCCCGCTGATCGAGCTCAACGAGGGCGACACGCTGCACATCGAGTTCACGAACACCATGGACGTGCGGGCCAGTCTGCACGTCCACGGCCTGGACTACGAGATCTCCAGCGACGGCACCGCGATGAACAAGAGCGACGTCGAGCCCGGCGGCACCCGCACCTACACCTGGCGCACCCACAAGCCCGGACGCCGCAACGACGGCACCTACCGGCCGGGCAGCGCGGGCTACTGGCACTACCACGACCACGTGGTGGGCACCGAACACGGCACCGGCGGCATCCGCAAGGGCCTCTACGGCCCGGTGATCGTGCGCCGCAAGGGCGACGTGCTGCCGGACGCCACGCACACCATCGTCTTCAACGACATGACCATCAACAACCGCGCCCCGCACACCGGTCCCGACTTCGAGGCCACCGTGGGCGACCGCGTCGAGATCGTCATGATCACGCACGGCGAGTACTACCACACCTTCCACATGCACGGTCACCGCTGGGCGGACAACCGCACGGGCATCCTCACCGGGCCCGACGACCCGTCCCGCGTCATCGACAACAAGATCACCGGCCCGGCGGACTCCTTCGGCTTCCAGATCATCGCGGGGGAGGGGGTGGGCGCCGGGGCGTGGATGTACCACTGCCACGTGCAGAGCCACTCCGACATGGGGATGGTGGGCCTCTTCCTCGTGAAGAAGCCGGACGGCACGATCCCCGGGTACGAGCCGCACGACCACGGCGGAACGGCCGCGAAGAGCGCAGTGCCGGACGCCGAGGCACCGGCGCCGGAACACCAGCACGAGCACTGAGCCGGCGCCGGCCGGGCGGCCCAGCCCGGCCACGCACCAGCACGTTCCCCACCCCGAGCACGCGTCCTCCCGCCCGGTGGCTGCCGCTATCCTGAGCCGCAGCCGCCGAGGAGGAGCCGCCCGTGACCGAGACCGCGCCGCGCCCCACGCTCGAGGCCGTGGCCGAGCGCGCCGGGGTCTCGCGGGCCACCGTGTCCCGCGTGGTCAACGGCGCCCACGGGGTGCGGGAAGCACTGGCCGAGCGGGTCCGGCGCGCCGTGGAGGAGCTGGGATACGTGCCCAACCAGGCCGCCCGCTCCCTGGTGACCCGGCGGCACCAGGCCGTCGCCGTCGTCGCCGCCGAACCGGAGACCCGGGTCTTCGCCGACCCCTACTTCGCCCAGCAACTGCGCGGCATCAGCAAGGAACTGACGGCCCACGACAACCAGCTCGTGCTGCTGCTCACCGAGGGCCGCGAGGACCACGCCCGCGTCGGCCGCTACCTGGCCGGCGGGCACGTCGACGGCGCGCTCGTCTTCTCCCTGCACCTCAACGACCCGCTGCCCGGCCTGGTCCGCGGCGCCGGCCTGCCGACCGTCTTCGGGGGGCGCCCCGACTGGGACGACGGGCGGGACGACGTGGTCTACGTGGACAGCGACAACCGGGGCGGTGCCCGCTCGGCCGTCCAGTACCTGGCCGGGCTCGGCCGCACCCGCATCGCCCACATCACCGGACCGCTCGACCAGACCTCCGCGGCCGACCGGCTGGCGGGCTTCCGCGACGTCCGGGCCGGCACCGGCCCGGAGCTGATCGCCCGGGGCGACTTCACCTCGGGCGGCGGGGAACGGGCGATGCGCGAACTGCTCGACCGGTGCCCCGGCCTGGACGCCGTGTTCGCGGCCAACGACCTCACCGCGGCGGGCGCCCTGCGGGTACTGCGCGAACGCGGGCGGCGGGTGCCGGACGACGTGGCCGTCGTCGGCTTCGACGACATGCTGCCCGTCGCCGAGGAGACCGACCCGCCGCTGACCACCGTCCGCCAGGACATCGAGGGCATGGGCCGGCTGATGGCCCGCCTGCTGCTGCGCGGCCTGGACGGCGGGCCGGCCGACGACGCCGACGCCCCCCGGGCCCCGGCCGCCACCGCGCCCGGCGTGGTCCTGCCGACCACCCTCGTGCGCCGCGCCACGGCCTGAGCCGGACACGCCACCCGGCCCGCCCTCGGCTTGCTCGCGCGGGGCACGCCCGCGTGTGAGCCGGGCGCCGGGGGCGTCGCGCGGTGTGCGGGTGCTGGACCGGGCGCGGGGGCGGGGCGTGCGGGGTGGCGCTTTTGGTTTGGTCGCGGGGCACGCTCGCGTGCGTGCCGGGGGCCGGGCACCGTCTAGCGAGTGCGGGCACCGAACCGGGCGCGAGTGCGGGCACCGGACCGGGCGCGAGTGCAGGCACCGGATCGGGCGCGAGGGCGGGACGCGCCGGTACGCGCACCCTGGTGTCGGGCCGTGACGTATGTGTGTGCGGGCGCCGGACGCGCCCCGCCCGCTACCCCTGGCGCGGGGCCGGCCTGAGGATCGCGAAGCGGGCGCCGTAGGGGTCGGCGAGCCGTGCCACGCGGCCGACGCCCTCGATGTCCGTCGCGGGCATACCGACCGAGCCGCCCAGCTCCGACGTCCGGGCGACCGTGGCGTCGGCGTCGTCGACCGCGATGTAGGGCAGCCATCCGGCACCGGTGTCCGCAGGGTCCTCGGCGAGCGGGACGATGCCGCCGAACATGGCCTCCTCGCCCTCCCCGGCCGGATTGACGCACGTGTAGGAGCCGCCGGGGAAGGAGACGGCGGAGGTCTCCAGGCCGAGCACCGCACGGTAGTACGCGGCGGCGGCCGCGACGTCCGCCGTGTGCAGCTCGACCCAGCACAGCGCGCCGGTCTCGCCGGCCACGTCCAGACCCGCGCGCTGCGCGGGCTGCCAGATGCCGAACGGCACCCCGGCCCGGTCGGCGAGGATCGCCATGGTGCCCTGATCCATGACGTCCATCGGCTGCACGAGGACTCCGCCGCGGGCCTCCTCGGAGGCCTTCGCGGCGGCCCGGGCGTCCGGCGCCTGGAAGTACACGGTCCACGACGGCGGGCCCTGCTCCTCGGTCGTACGCATGCCGCCGGCCACGATCCGGCCGTCCAGCTCGAAGAAGCCGTAACCGCCGGCCTCCGGTCCCGCCGACCGGAACCGCCAGCCGAAGAGGCCGCCGTAGAAGGACGTGGCGCCGTCGAGGTCGGGGGTGCCGACGTCGAGCCAGTTCGGAGCGCCGGTGACGTAACGGGTGGTGAGCATGATCGCCCTCCTCGGAAGGGTCCCGTTGCCTGCACTGACGAGTCTTCCACCGACCACTGACAACCGCTTCCGCGCGCCGCCGTGCGCCGCCGTGCGCGGCAATGGACGATCTGATCGGCTGCGGGTGCCGGACGCGCGGCGTTGATGCCGCGTTGATCGAACGTTTTTCGCCGCCCGGCACGCTGCTGCCCATGCACATCGAGACGACCGCGACGCCCGACCTCAGCTGGCAGGAGCAGGCGTTGTGCGCGCAGACCGGGGGAGACTTCTTCTTCCCCGAGCCCGGCAGCTCGGTACGGGACGCGAAGCGGATCTGCGCCCTGTGCCCGATTCGCTCGACCTGCCTGGAATTCGCCATGAGCAACGACGAGCGCTTCGGCGTCTGGGGCGGCCTGTCGGAGAAGGAACGGCTGGCCCTGCGGCGCACCACCCCCTGAGCGCGGTCCGCACGGGCGAGGGGAGCCCGCGCGGACCGGGACCGGAGCGGTCAGCCCGCCGCGCGGGCCGCCATCCGGGCCTTGCGCGCCGCCAGCTTCTCGTCGAACTTGGCGGCCTCGGCGTCCAGACCGCCCATGTACAGCCCCAGTTCCTCCTGGGCCGCCTGCCCGTCGGGACCGAGGCCGTCGATCTCCATGACCTTCAGGAAGCGCAGCACGGGCTGGATCACGTCGTCGTGGTGGATGCGCAGGTTGTAGACCTCGCCGATCGCCATCTGCGCGGCGGCCCGCTCGAAGCCGGGCATGCCGTGACCGGGCATCCGGAAGTTGACGACCACGTCCCGGACCGCCTGCATCGTCAGGTCGGGCGCCAGCTCGAAGGCCGCCTTGAGCAGGTTCCGGTAGAAGACCATGTGCAGGTTCTCGTCGGTCGCGATGCGGGCCAGCATGCGGTCGCAGACCGGGTCGCCGGACTGGTGGCCCGTGTTGCGGTGCGAGATGCGGGTGGCCAGTTCCTGGAAGGCCACGTACGCGACCGAGTGCAGCATCGAGTGCCGGTTGTCCGACTCGAAGCCCTCGCTCATGTGGGCCATGCGGAACTGCTCCAGCTTGTCCGGGTCCACCGCGCGCGAGGCGAGCAGGTAGTCGCGCATCACGATGCCGTGCCGGCCCTCCTCCGCGGTCCAGCGGTGCACCCAGGTGCCCCAGGCGCCGTCACGGCCGAAGAGGCTGGCGATCTCGTGGTGGTAGCTGGGGAGGTTGTCCTCCGTCAGGAGGTTCACCACGAGGGCGATCCGGCCGATCTCGGTGACCTTGGACTGCTCCTTCTCCCAGGCCTCGCCGTCCTCGAAGATCCCCGGGAAGTTCCGGCCGTCGCTCCACGGCACGTACTCGTGCGGCATCCAGTCCTTGGCGACCTTCAGATGCCGGTTGAGTTCCTGCTCGACCACTTCCTCCAGCGCGTACAGCAGCCGGGCGTCGGTCCATTCTGCGGAAGTGCCGAGGTGCGGGGAGACGATCGTCACGAATAACTCCAGGGGGACGTACGACAGTGCGGTGCGGCCGGCGAGCGGTGCCGGGAACCTACGGGATCGTAGGCTACGAAACCGTAGGTTACGAGACCGTAGGTTAAACGCACTGTAAAGGCCGCTGATCAGTCACCGTCCGGCGGAGTACGGCAAGGCCCCGAGACCCGCAGGCCCGGGGCCGGTCGGTCGTTCCTGGCGGCGTGCTCAGGCGTACAGCTCCCGCAGCCGGACCGAGAGGCAGGTCACACAGCCCTCCAGCTTCTCGAACTCCCCGATGTCGACGAGGACCGGTTCGTGACCGAGGTCGGCGAGCATGTCCGCCGTCTTCGGCGCGCTCGCCGCCATCAGCAGCTTGGCGCCGCCGAGCAGTACCACGTGGGCGCCCGACTCCTCCGGCACCGGCAGGAAACGCGGGAACAGCGAGGGCACGTCCGTCATCGGGATGTGCCCGATCACCGTCCCGTCCGGCAGCGCGGTGACCGCCGACTTCAGGTGCAGCACCTTGCTCACCGGCACGGCGACGACCCGGGCGCCCAGCGGTTCGAACGCCGCCCGCACCTGCTGGACCCCGGCCGCGTTGGTGCGCCCGCCGCGGCCCACGTAGATCGTGTCGCCGATCTTCAGCACGTCGCCGCCGTCCAGGGTGCCCGGCTCCCAGACCCAGTTGACCGAGCAGCCGAGCCGGGCCACGGCCTCCTCGACGCCGGCCGTCTCCGCGCGCCGCGACTCGGCGCCGGGCCGCGTGAGCAGCGCGACGTTGCGGTACATGACGACGATGTCCTCGACGAAGACCGAGTCCGGGCAGTCGTCGGCCGGGTCCACCTCCAGCGTCTCCCAGCCGTGCGCACCGAGGGCCTCGACATAGGCGTCCCACTGCTCGACGGCACGGCCGTGGTCGACCTTCTCCCGCTCGATGTGCGTGACCAGCCCTTCGGCGAGCTTCGGGCTGGGACGGCGGACGAGGGCCTTCTTGCTGGGCACGAGGGGTCTCCGGGGTCTCCGATTCGGGGCTGGCTGCTCCGGCGTCACGTATCGGCGCCGGTTCGCCATCATGCAGCGGGGACCTGGGCGGACGGAACCCCCGTCAGCCCCTCGTAGCCCTCCTGAGATGCTCCGCGGTGCTGGAGCCGCGGGCCGCGAGCAGCTCGCGCGGGGTGCCCTCGAAGATCACCCGGCCGCCGTCCCGTCCGCCGTCCGGACCGAGGTCGATCACCCGGTCGGCGTGCGCCACCACGTCCAGGTTGTGCTCGACGACCACGACCGTGTTGCCGGTGTCCACCAGCCGGTCCAGCAGAGCGAGCAGGCCCTGGACGTCCGACATGTGGAGTCCGGTGGTCGGCTCGTCCAGGACGTACACCGCGCCGGTGCGGTGCAGCCGGGTGGCCAGTTTGATGCGCTGCCGCTCGCCGCCGGAGAGCGTGGACAGCGGCTGACCGAGGGTGAGGTAGGTGAGGCCGACGTCGCGCAGGGCGTGCAGCCTGCGGCGTACGCCGGTGTCGGCGAAGAAGCCGAGGGCCTGGTCGGCGGTCATCGCGAGCACGTCGGCGACGGACCGGCCGTCGACCGTCAGACGCAACACCTCCTCCCGGAAGCGGCGCCCCTCGCAGTCGTGGCAGATGGTCGTCACCGGGTCCATGAAGGCGAGGTCGGTGTAAATGATCCCGCGTCCCTCACAGGTGCCGCACGCCCCCGCCGAGTTGAAGCTGAAGAACCCCGGCTCGGCACCGGTCTCCCGGGCGAAGAGCTTCCGCACCGTGTCCATGATCCCGAGGTACGTCGCCGGGGTGGAGCGGGCCGAGATGCCGATGGCCGACTGGTCGACGACCACGGCGTCCGGGTGGGCGGCGGTCAGCTCCGCGACCAGCGTGCTCTTGCCCGACCCGGCGACCCCGGTGACCGCGGTGAGCACCCCGGTCGCGAACGCCACCGTCACCTCCCGCAGGTTGTGCCGGTCGGCGCCCTTGACCCACAGCTCGCCGGTGGGTGTGCGCACGGTCTCCTTCACCGCCGTACGCCGTCCCAGGCACCGCCCGGTGAGCGTGTCCGAGGCGGCCAGCCGGTCCGGCGTCCCCTCGAACACCACCCGGCCGCCGTCCGCGCCGGCCCGCGGCCCCATGTCGACGACGTGGTCCGCCAGCGCGATGACGTCCGGGTCGTGCTCGACCACCAGCACGGTGTTGCCCTTGTCGCGCAGCCGCAGCAGCAGGTCGCCGAGACGCCCCACGTCACGCGGGTGCAGCCCGACGCTGGGCTCGTCGAAGATGTACGTCATCCCGGTGAGACTGGACCCGAGGTGCCGCACGGTCTTCAGCCGCTGCCCCTCGCCGCCGGAGAGGGTGGCGGTCTCCCGGTCCAGGCTGAGATAGCCGAGGCCGATGGCCTCCACCCGTTCCAGCGCGGCCACCGCGGCGGCCGCCACCGGCAGGGCCACCGGGTCGTCGATCTCCCGCAGTACGGCGATCAGGTCGGTGATCTGCATCCGCGAGCAGTCGGCGATGGAACGCCCGCCGATCCGGGACGCGAGCGCGGCCGCGTTCAGCCGGGCGCCGCCGCAGTCGGGGCAGCGGGCCTCGACCAGGAAGCCGCGCACCAGGTTCCGGGTCTTCTCGCTCATGCCGGACAGGTCCCGCTTGAGGTACAGCCGTTCGAACCGGTCGGCGAGGCCCTCGTAGTCGGTGCTCCACGTCCCGCCCGAGCCGCTGACGGTGACCTTGCTGCCGGGCCGCCCGCGCATCAGGAAGGCGCGCTCGGCGTCCGTGAAGTCGCCGACCGGCTTGCCGGTGTCCAGCTCCGGCGTGTTGGTGTACGCCTGCCCCTGCCAGGTCCCGGCCGCGAACGGCGGGAAGCGGACCGCCCCGCCCGCCAGCGACCTCGCCGGGTCGAGGATCCGGTCCCAGTCGGGCTGCACCCTGCGGCCCAGGCCGTCGCAGCCGGGGCACATGCCCGACGGGTCGTTGAAGGAGTACGCCGTCGCCCCTCCCGCACCGGGGGTGCCGTGCCGGGAGAACAGCACCCGCAGCACGGAGTGGATGTCGGTCATCGTGCCGACCGTGGAGCGGGAGTGGCCGCCGACCGGCCGCTGGTCGACGACGATGGCGGGGGTCAGATCCTCCAGGGCGTCCGCGTGCGGCCGCTCGTACTTGGGCAGCCGGTTGCGCACGAACCAGGTGAACGTCTCGTTCAGCTGGCGCCGCGACTCCACCGCGATCGTGTCGAACACGACCGACGACTTCCCCGACCCCGAAACGCCGGTGAACACGGTCAGCCGGCCCTTCGGGATGCGGAGCGTGACGTCCTGGAGGTTGTTCTCCCTGGCACCGGTGATGCTGATGAATTCGCTCATCCAGCGGACGCTAGGCGCAATACCCGACAGCTTCCGGCGTGATTTCCCTCAGTTCTCCCTCCTCCAGCAGCAGCCAGCGCGTGATGCCGAGCGACTTCAGGAACGGCAGGTCGTGGCTCGCCACGATCAGCGCCCCCTCGTAGGCCTCCAGCGCGGTGGTGAGCTGCCGGACGCTCGCCATGTCCAGGTTGTTGGTCGGCTCGTCCAGCATCAGCAGCTGCGGCGCGGGCTCGGCCAGCATCAGCGCCGCCAGCGCCGCCCGGAAGCGTTCGCCGCCGGACAGTGTCGCCGCCTGCTGGTCGGCGCGGGCGCCCCGGAACAGGAAGCGTGCCAGCCGCGCCCGGATCCGGTTGTTGGTGGCGCCCGGCGCGTACCGGGCCACGTTCTCGGCGACGCTCAGCTCGTCGTCGAGGACGTCGAGCCGCTGCGGCAGGAACCGGAGCGGCACGTGTGCCGTCGCCTCGCCGGCCACCGGCGCCAGCTCCCCCGCGACGGTGCGCAGCAGCGTGGTCTTGCCCGCGCCGTTGCGGCCGATCAGCGCGATCCGCTCGGGGCCGTGCAGATCGAGACCGCCCGTCACCCGGGCACCGTGGGCCAACTCCAGGTCGCGCAGGGTGAGCACGGTCCGGCCCGGCGGCACGGCCGTGTACGGCAGGTCGACGCGGATCTCGTCGTCGTCCCGCACGGCCTCCACCGCGTCGTCGAGTCGCTCCTTGGCCTCGGCGAGCTTCTCCTCGTGCATGATGCGGTACTTGCCGGCCGACTGCTGGGCCGTACGGGCGCGCAGCTTCATCACCGCCCGCGGCTCGCGCTTGGTGTCGTACATCTTCTGCCCGTACCGCTTGCGCCGGGCCAGGACGACCTGGGCGTCGGCCAGCTCGCGCTTCTGCCTGCGCAGGTCCGACTCGGCGACCCGGACCATCCGCTCGGCCGCCTCCTGCTCCACGGCCAGGGCCTCCTCGTAGGCCGTGAGGTTGCCGCCGTACCAGGTGACCGTGCCGGAGCGCAGGTCGGCGATCTGGTCGACCAGCTCCAGCAGCTCGCGGTCGTGGCTGACCACGACCAGGACGCCCGGCCAGGACCGGACGGCCGCGTACAGCCGCCTGCGCGCGTACACGTCGAGGTTGTTGGTGGGCTCGTCCAGGAGCAGGACGTCGGGCCGGCGCAGCAGCAGCGCGGCCAGCCGCAGCAGCACCGACTCGCCGCCCGAGACCTCGCCGACGGTGCGGTCGAGCCCGAGGTGGCCCAGCCCCAGCTCGCCGAGGGTGGCCAGCGCGCGTTCCTCGACGTCCCAGTCGTCGCCGACGGTCTCGAAGTGCTCCACGCTCGCGTCACCCGCCTCGATGGCGTGCAGCGCGGCCCGCCGCCCGGCGATGCCGAGCGCTTCGTCGACGCGCAGCGCGGTGTCGAGGGTGACGTTCTGCGGCAGGTGGCCCACCTCGCCGGCCACCCGGACGGTGCCGTCGGTGGGGGTGAGCTGCCCGGCGATCAGCTTCAACAGGGTGGACTTCCCGGCGCCGTTGACGCCGACCAGCCCGGTTCTGCCGGGGCCGAAGGCAACGTCGAGTCCGTCGAAGACGGCGGTGCCGTCGGGCCAGGCGAAGGACAGGGACGTACAGGTGAGGGAAGTGGGGGAAGTAGACATACGGGGTCTCCGCGGTTGCTCGAAGCGGTCAGGGGCAAACGCGTATCGAGACACCGGAAGCGGGCGGCCACCGTCGGACGAGGGAGGGCACGAAGGAAGCCCTGCTCCGCTAAGGAGGCACGGACGGCTCGAACGCCGAGGTCGCACGCGGCGCCCACACGTGAGATACGTGTGACGCGGTGTCTCAGGACCTCAGACGAGCAACGTCCTTCTCCAATCGGCGGCAACAGAAGCGACATTGAACCTAGGAGAGACCCGGTGGCCTGTCAACGCATTTACGCGGGAACCGGACACCGACTCGCTCCACGGACCGAGGAGGCCCCCGTGCCCAACGGCTCGCTCTCCCTGCCGGCCCGGCTCTGCCTGCTGGCCTGGGACCCCGCGCGGTCCACGGCCGCCGACACCGCCCGGGTCCACCACCTGGTGCGCGCCGGCGCGCTCACCGAACTGGCCCGGTGCGGCCTGCTCACCGACGACGAGGGCATCGCCACGCCCGCCGACCCGGACTCCCGCACCGGGGACCCGGTCCTCGACGGCCTGCTGGAGCTCGTCCGCGAGTCGATGCCGCGCCGGTGGCGCACCTGGGTGCGGCCGCACGCCCGGGTCACCTACGACGCCGTGCGGGAGCAGCTCGTGGCCGAGGGGTACGTGCGGGCCGAGAAGAAGCGCGTGCTCGGCGTGTTCCCGTCCGTGGACCACGTGCTCGCGCGGCCCGCCGTGGCGCGGGCGCTGCGCGAGGAGGTGCGGCGGGTCCTGGAGGGGCCGCTGCCGGCCGGGGAGGTGTCCGAGCGGGACGCGGCCACGGCGGTGCTGGCGGCCGCCGCCGGGCTGGGCGTCCCGGAGGGCTGGGGGAGCGGAGCGCGCGGCCGGGACCGGATCGCCGAGCTGATCGGGCGGTGCGGGAGCGCGGCCCCCGGCATGCGGACGATCGTGGGCGAGGTCAGGGGCGCGGTGAGCGACGAGACCACGCGCGCGCGGGCGCAGGCGTCGGCCGGCGGCTGAGCGACCGCCGCAGCGGGCCCGGCGGGGCGGTCAGCGGCTCCCGCCGCCGCGGGGCCCGGCGGGCGGGTCAGCAGCTCCCGCGCATCAGCTCCGCCAGGTCGTGGTCCAGGTCCAGTTGGAGATGCTCCAGACCCACCGGCACCAGCTCGCCCGCGGCCCGCAGGAACCGGCGCAGCTCACCCGAGCGCACATGGATCACGGCGGTGCCCTCGGGCGCGTGGAACTCCAGGACGGTGCGGTCGTACCCGTACGGGCGCACCCGGACGTCGCCGTGGCCGTTCGGCTCCCGCATCCCGGCGATGAGCAGCTCGCGGGAGAAGGTCCAGCAGACGTCCACGCCCTCGAGGGTGGCCGGGGCGGGGAAGGTCATGCGGACGGCGAACGGGTCACTGCGGTCGTAGTGCAGGGTGGCGGGGATGCTCGGCATACGCGGTGCGGCGGCGACGAGACGCGCCTCGACGGGCTGCTCGATGACGGTGGACAACGCCTTGCTCCCTCGTGACGGCTGGACGGGCTTCGGAGGTGGTGCGGGCCGGGCACTGGAAGAGACGTCGGAATCAGCCCATCCGTGCACACGACGAGCGAGTGACCTCTGTCACCGCGTTCATGCCCGGCAGCCCCCGGGAGTGACACGGCTCTCCCCGCGTGCCCCGAAGGACACTTGCGGCACTCGCGCGCCACACGCGCGTGGTGGACGAGTGCCGGCCGACGCCCCCTGGACGGCGCCCGGGCGGTGGGCTAGCTTCGCCCGCCATGAGGCGCTTGGGAAGCACGCGACGCACGGTACGGCCCGTTCGAGCCGGCGGCAGGCGTACGGGGCGGGTGGTGCTCGCGGCGGCGGTCTGCGCCGCGGCGCTCGCCGCGCTGACCGCCGTACCCGCCCAGGCGCACCCGCGGCCGCAGTGGGACGTGAAGGACACCGGGATCTCCGACGTCCGGTTCCGCGGGCTCGCCGCCGTCAGCCGGCACACCGCGTGGGTGGCCGGCACCGGGGGCACGGTCCTGCGCACCACCGACGGCGGCGACACCTGGCGCGACGTCTCCCCGCCCGGCGCCGGCGAACTGGAGTTCCGGGACATCGAGGCCTTCGACGCCCGCCGGGCCGTGGCCCTGTCCATCGGGGAGGGCGAGGCGTCCCGGGTCTACCGCACCGACGACGGCGGGGCGACCTGGACCGAGTCCTTCCGCAACACCGATGCGCGGGCCTTCTACGACTGCCTCACCTTCTTCGACCGCCGCCACGGCCTCGCCATGAGCGACCCGGTGGACGGGAGGTTCCGCATCCTGTCGACCAGCGACGGCGGCCGCTCGTGGAAGGTGCTGCCCGACGCCGGGATGCCGGCCGCGCAGACGGGGGAGGCCGGATTCGCTGCCGGCGGCCAGTGCCTGGTCTCCGCGGGACCGAAGGACGTGTGGCTCGCCACCGGTGGGGCCGCGCACGCGCGCGTGCTGCACTCCGCCGACCGCGGGCTCACCTGGACGGCCGCCGACGCCCCGATCCCGGCCGGCGACCCCGCCCGCGGCGTCTTCGCCCTCGCCTTCCGCGACCGCGCCCACGGTCTCGCCGTCGGCGGCGACTACCGCCCCGACCAGGCCTCCCCGCGGGCCGCCGCCCGGACCGGCGACGCCGGCCGCACCTGGCACCCCGCCGACCGGCCGCCGCCGGCCTACCGCTCCGGCGTCGCCTGGCTCCCGCACAGCCGCACCGCCGCCCTCGCCGTGGGCCCCACCGGCACCGACCTCACCACGGACGGCGGCCGCACCTGGCGCACCGTCGACACCGGGTCCTACGACACCGTGGACTGCACCCCGGACCTGGGCTGTTGGGCCGCGGGCGAGCAGGGCCGGGTTGCTCGGCTGGAGCGCTGACGCCGGGCGGGGCGGGGTGTTTGTCCGTAACGTGGGTAACCGTTCGCTGTACGTGAGCCGTACGCGAGAGGAAGTGAGCGGACATGCCCAGCGGTTCCGGCCCCAAGCGGGAGCGGCAGTACGAACACATCAAGAAGAGCGCGAAGGACCGCGGCGAGAGCACCGGCCGCGCCAAGGAGATCGCGGCGCGCACGGTGAACAAGGAGCGCGCGCAGTCCGGCGAGTCGAAGACCGCCAGCCGCACGTCCACGCGGGACGAGTCGCCGAGCAAGCGCGGCGGCCGGCGGTCCGGGAACCGGCAGGGACCCCAGGGGCCCACCTACGACCAGCTGTACCAGGAGGCCAAGCGCCGTGACGTCCACGGCCGTTCGAGCATGAACAAGGGCGAGCTGCGCCAGGCGCTCGGCAAGTGAGCCGGCGCTACCGGGCGAGCGTCTCCCGGTAGCGCTCCAGCGCGGGCGCCGTCTTCGTGGCGACGAACTCGGTGACGCGGTACGCGCACACGCCGGCCCTGACGAATGGGTCGCCCGCGACGATCTCCTCGATCCGCGCCCGGTCCTCCGCGACGGCGAGGACAACCCCGCCGTCGCGGGGTTCCTTGGGGCCGGACGCCAGGAACACACCCTGCTCGTAGAGTCCGTCGAGCCAGGCCACGTGCTCCTCCAGCACGGCGTCGACGGCTTCGCGCGGGGCGGTGTGGGACAGCTCCAGTACGAACATGATCGCGAGCCTACTCCGGGCTCCCGTAGGCTTGCCGCCACCATGACGACCGTGACCGTGCAGATCCCCGCCGACTGGCCCGCGACCGAGGAACGGGCCCGCGCCGTCCAGGACGAGCTGCGCGCCCGCGTCGTGCTCGACGAGCCCGGACCGACGCCCGGCACCGGCCGGGTGACCGGCGTGGACGTCGCCTACGACGACGAACGCGACGTCGTCGCGGCGGCCGCCGTCGTGCTGGACGCCGCGACCCTCGCCGTCGTGGCCGAGGCCACGGCCGTCGGGCGGATCTCCTTTCCCTACGTGCCCGGTCTGCTCGCCTTCCGGGAGATCCCGACCGTGCTCGCCGCCCTGGAGGCGCTGCCCTGCCCGCCCGGCCTGGTCGTGTGCGACGGGTACGGCCTGGCCCACCCGCGCCGCTTCGGCCTCGCGAGCCACCTGGGCGTCCTCACCGGCCTGCCCACGATCGGCGTGGCCAAGAACCCGTTCACCTTCACGTACGACGACCCGGACGCCCCGCGCGGCAGTACGTCCCCGCTGCTCTCCGGCGCCGAGGAGGTCGGGCGCGCGGTGCGGACCCGCGACGCCGTGAAGCCGGTGTTCGTCTCCGTCGGGCACCGGGTGGGCCTGGGCAACGCCTGCGCCCACACGCTGGCCCTGACTGCCGGCTACCGGCTGCCGGAGACCACCCGCAGGGCCGACGCGCTGTGCCGCGCGGCCCTGCGGACGGCCACCTATCCGGCCTGACCCTCGATGCTCCAGCGGCCCACCTCCCGGTAGGCCGAGTCGTGGATCGCCGAGCCGTCTCCGGGCCGCAGGTCGTAGTGCTTCAGATTGCCGCCCCAGTACCGCAGGATCCGCTGGAGTTCGCCCGCCGGGTCCTCGGCGAGCGCGCCGTCGTCCATGGTGACTTCGAGAAGGAACTTCATGCCTTCAAGGGTTTCATTGAAGTCCTTTTTGGCACTTTGCCGCACACCGGGCCCGTTCGCAGGGGGAGGGGCGCGCGAGAAGTCTCAAATCATGCCGTTCGGGCGCCCAGGCGTGTCTGAGTACCCGTACGGATGTGCCGCCGCCCGGCGCACCGGCAGGGTGGGCGGCATGACGACACACCGTGCATCCAAGAACTCGGCCGAGCCCGGCCGGCCCGTCGAGCGGGCCGTGGTCGCCGGCCTCGTGCTGGCGGTGGGTGCGGGGCTGGCCTGGATCGGCGGGATGATCTACACGATCGCCGGGTGGGCGGGGTAGAGACGGCGGGTGGGCCGGGTGGAGACGGCCTCCGGACCCGGCCTCCGACCGCCTCGCGGGGCCTTCAGCGGCTCGCGGCCACCCGGAACCCGATGCCCGCCGCCCGCAGCCGCTCGGTCAGCGCGTCGCCCATCGCCACGGCCGTCGTGACCTGCCCGGCCGTCGCCGGCAGGGTGTCGAGCGCCAGGCACAGCGCCGCCTCGGCGAACATCTTGGCCGTCTCGTCGTACCCGGGATCGCCGCCGGACACCTCGGTGAACACCTTCCGCCCGCCGCCCTCGCCCACGAAGCGGACCGAGAACCAGCTCCGCGCCCGCCGTTCGGCGCTCGGTCCCTCGCCCGGCGCGAGCCGGCCGGACAGCCGGCGCCGCACGGGCGGGACCTGGGCCGCCGCCACCAGCGCGGCCACCGCCGCCACCCCGCCCACCGCGACGGGCAGCCGCCGCACGGCCGCGTAGTGGCGGTAGCGGAAGTCCGGTCCGTAGCGGTCCAGGGCCTTCGCGGACCGGCGCACGATCTGCGCGTCCACGGTCGGCAGCGGCAGCGCCCACGCACCGACCTCCCCGGCGAACCGCGGCGCCCCCGTCGGCGTCGCCACGCGGCGGCCCACCAGCCGGGGCTCGTGCCGCCGGCGTTCCAGCGCGGCGGCCCGCAGCCGACGGCCGCGGGCGAACTGGCCCAGCGCGGAGGCGAGCGTTCCGCCCGAGAAGGTGGCGCCGACGCGCACGAAACCGTCCACGCGCAGCGGCACGCCCTCCGGCAGCTGCCCCACGGTGAAGTGCACGCCCAGGTCGTGCGGGACGGAGTCGAAGCCGCAGGCGTGCACCAGCCGGGCGCCGGTCTCCCGCGCGCGGGCGTCGTGGCGCACGTACGTCAGGTCCACGAACTCGGGCTCCCCGGTGAGGTCGAGGTAGTCCGTTCCGGCGTCCGCGCAGGCGGCGACCAGCGCGTCGCCGTGGCGGAGGTAGGGGCCGACGGTCGTGGCGACCACGCGCGCGTGCCCGGCGAGTTCGCGCAGCGAGTCCGGATCGGACACGTCCGCGAGCAGTACGCCGACGTCCGCCGCGGCCGGCAACCGCTCGCGCAGGCGGCGCAGCTTCTCCTCGCCCCGGCCGGCGATCGCCCAGCGCAGCCCCTTCGGCGCGTGCGCGGCGAGATACTCCGCCGTCAGTTCGCCGACGAAACCCGTCGCCCCGAACAGCACGATGTCGTACGGCCGGTCGGCCGTCTTCAGCCTGCTCATGACATCCCTCCGTCACCCGTCGGCAACCCCTGGGTCCGCAGCACGCGCCGTTGCCGGTGGCTGAGGCTAGCGTGAGGAGCGCGCGGCCCGGCGAGGAGCCTCGACCACAATTGGCTAAGCGCTTGCTCGCCCGGGTCTTGTGCCCAGTGGAACACGTTCTTAGCATCACTGGTGTTACATCGGTTGTGTCACAGAGCTGGGGGCTGAATGTCGCAAGCGAAGACGCCGACGCGGACACCGGGTGCCGAGGGCCCGCTCACCGGTGTGCGCGTGGTGGAACTGGCCGGCATCGGTCCCGGGCCCTTCGCCGCCATGCTCCTGGCCGATCTGGGCGCCGACGTCGTCCGCGTCGACCGCCCCGGCGGTCCCGGACTCGGGATCGACCCCGCCCATGACGTCACCAACCGCAACAAGCGCTCCGTCGTCGTCGACCTCAAGGCGCCGGACGGCCCCGCCCGCGTCCTCGACCTCGCCGAACGCGCCGACGTCCTGATCGAGGGCTACCGCCCCGGTGTCGCCGAACGGCTCGGCGTCGGCCCGGAGGACTGCCACGCCCGCAACCCGCGCCTCGTCTACGGCCGTATGACCGGCTGGGGCCAGGAAGGCCCGCTCGCCCAGCGCGCCGGGCACGACATCGGGTACATCGCCCTCACCGGCGCCCTCGGCATGATCGGCGCCCCCGACGCATCGCCGCCCGCCCCCGCCAACCTCCTCGGCGACTACGCCGGCGGCTCCCTCTACCTGGTCGTCGGCGTCCTCGCCGCCCTGCACCACGCGCGCGCGAGCGGCACCGGCCAGGTCGTGGACGCCGCGATCGTCGACGGGACCGCCCACCTCTCCTCGATGATCCACGGCATGCTCGCGGCGGGCGGCTGGCAGGACCGGCGCGGCGCCAACCTCCTCGACGGCGGCTGCCCCTTCTACGGCACCTACGAGACCGCCGACGGCCGCCACATGGCGGTCGGCGCGCTGGAGCCGCAGTTCTACGCCGAGTTCATGCGGCTGCTCGGCATCCCCGGCCTCGCACCGGCCCGCGACGACATGTCCCGCTGGCCAGAGCTGCGTGCGGCCGTCGCCGCCCGGTTCAGGTCCCGTACCCGGGACGAGTGGACGGCCGTCTTCGCCGGCTCCGACGCCTGCACGGCGCCCGTCCTGTCGCTGCGCGAGGCCCCGCACCATCCGCACCTCGCCGCCCGCTCCACCTTCACCGACCACGGCGGCATCACCCAGCCCGCCCCCGCGCCCCGCTTCTCCGCGACCCCCACCGCCGTACGCACCGGGCCCGCGCTGCCCGGCGCCGGCGCCGAGTCCGTGGCCCGCGACTGGGACCTGCCCCGCGAGCAGGACCCGCCCCGGGCGTCCCTCCCGAACCCCGCAGTGCACAACCCTCAGTGAAAGGCCTGCCAGTGAGCACCGAAGCGTACGTGTACGACGCGATCCGCACCCCGCGCGGACGCGGCAAGGCGAACGGCGCCCTGCACGGCACCAAGCCCGTCGACCTGGTCGTCGGCCTCATCCACGAGATCCGCGCCCGCTTCCCGGACCTGGACCCGGCCGCCGTGGACGACATCGTGCTCGGCGTCGTCGGTCCGGTCGGCGACCAGGGCTCCGACATCGCGCGCATCGCGGCGATCGCCGCCGGGCTGCCGGACACCGTGGCCGGCGTCCAGGAGAACCGCTTCTGTGCCTCGGGCCTGGAGGCCGTCAACCTGGCCGCCGCCAAGGTCCGCTCCGGCTGGGAGGACCTGGTGCTCGCGGGCGGCGTCGAGTCCATGTCCCGGGTCCCGATGGCCTCGGACGGCGGCGCCTGGTTCAACGACCCGATGACGAACCTCGCCACCAACTTCGTCCCGCAGGGCATCGGCGCCGACCTGATCGCCACCATCGAGGGCTTCTCGCGCCGCGACGTCGACGAGTACGCGGCCCTGTCCCAGGAACGCGCGGCCACCGCCTGGAAGGAGGGCCGCTTCGAGCGCTCCGTCGTCCCGGTGAAGGACCGCGCCGGCCTCACCGTCCTCGACCACGACGAGCACCCGCGCCCCGGCACCACCGCGGACTCGCTGGGGAAGCTCAAGCCGTCCTTCGCGGACATCGGCGAGCTGGGCGGTTTCGACGCGGTGGCGCTGCAGAAGTACCACTGGGTCGAGAAGATCGACCACGTCCACCACGCGGGCAACTCCTCCGGCATCGTCGACGGCGCCTCCCTGGTCGCCATCGGTTCGAAGGAGGTCGGCGACCGCTACGGTCTGCGGCCGCGCGCCCGGATCGTCTCCGCCGCCGTCTCCGGCTCCGAGCCCACCATCATGCTCACCGGCCCCGCTCCGGCCACCCGCAAGGCCCTCGCCAAGGCCGGGCTGACCATCGACGACATCGACCTGGTCGAGATCAACGAGGCGTTCGCGGCGGTCGTCCTGCGCTTCGTGAAGGACATGGGCCTGTCCCTGGACAAGGTCAACGTCAACGGCGGCGCCATCGCACTCGGCCACCCCCTCGGCGCCACCGGCGCGATGATCCTCGGCACCCTCGTCGACGAACTCGAGCGCCAGGACAAGCGCTACGGCCTCGCCACCCTGTGCGTGGGCGGCGGCATGGGCATCGCCACCATCGTCGAGCGCATCTGACCCCCTCCCGACGGATACGACGGCCACGACGGCTGCCACGGCCACGACGGCCACGACGGCCACGACGGACCACCTGGAGCACACCTCATGAGCACCGAGCCCACCACCATCCGCTGGGAGCAGGACGACACCGGCGTCGTCACCCTCGTCCTCGACGACCCCGACCAGTCCGCGAACACCATGAACCAGGCGTTCCGCGACTCCCTCGCCGCGGTCACCGACCGCCTGGAGGCCGAGAAGGACGCCATCCGCGGCATCATCGTCACCTCGGCCAAGAAGACCTTCTTCGCCGGCGGCGACCTGCGCGACCTCATCCGCGTCACGCCCGAGACCGCCCAGGACCTCTTCGACGGCGGCATGGCCATCAAGCGGAACCTGCGCCGCATCGAGACCCTCGGCAAGCCCGTCGTCGCCGCCATGAACGGCGCGGCCCTCGGCGGCGGCTACGAGATCGCGCTGGCCTGCCACCACCGCGTCGCCCTCGACGCCCCCGGCTCCAAGATCGGCTGCCCCGAGGTCACCCTCGGCCTGCTCCCCGGGGGCGGCGGCGTCGTGCGCACCGTCCGGATGCTCGGCATCACCGACGCCCTGCTGAAGGTCCTCCTCCAGGGCACCCAGTACAACCCGCGCCGCGCCCAGGAGAACGGCCTGGTCGACGAGGTCGCCGACAGCCGCGAGGACATGCTCGCCCGGGCGCGCGCCTTCATCGACGCCCACCCGGAGTCCGCCCAGCCCTGGGACCGGCCCGGCTACCGCATCCCCGGCGGCACCCCGTCCCACCCGAAGTTCGCGGCCAACCTGCCCGCCTTCCCCGCCAACCTGCGCAAGCAGACGAACGGCGCCCCCTACCCGGCGCCGCGCAACATCATGGCCGCCGCCGTCGAGGGCTCCCAGGTCGACTTCGAGACCGCCCAGGTCATCGAGGCCCGCTACTTCGTCGAGCTGGCCGCCGGGCAGACCTCGAAGAACATGATCCAGGCGTTCTTCTTCGACCTCCAGGCGGTCAACTCCGGCGCCAACCGCCCCAAGGGCGTGGAGCCCCGCAAGGTCGCCAGGGTCGCCGTCCTGGGCGCGGGCATGATGGGCGCGGGCATCGCCTACTCGTGCGCCCGCGCGGGCATCGACGTCGTACTGAAGGACGTCTCGCTGGAGTCGGCGCTCAAGGGCAAGGCGTACTCGGAGAAGCTGTGCGCCAAGGCCGTGGCGAGGGGCCGTACGAGTCAGGAGAAGGCGGACGCGCTGCTCGCCCGGATCACGCCGACCGCCGAGGTCGCCGACCTCGCGGGGTGCGACGCGGTGATCGAGGCGGTCTTCGAGGACACCTCGCTCAAGCACAAGGTGTTCCAGGAGATCGAGCACGTCGTCGCCCCGGACGCGCTGCTGTGCTCCAACACCTCGACCCTGCCGATCACGGCGCTGGCCGAGGGCGTCGAGCGGCAGGGCGACTTCATCGGGCTGCACTTCTTCTCGCCGGTGGACAAGATGCCGCTGGTGGAGATCATCAAGGGCGAGCGGACCGGGGAGGAGGCGCTGGCGCGCGCCTTCGACCTGGTCCGGCAGATCAAGAAGACGCCGATCGTGGTCAACGACTCGCGCGGCTTCTTCACCTCCCGGGTCATCGGCCACTTCATCAACGAGGGTGTCGCCATGGTGGGGGAGGGCATCGAGCCGGCGTCCGTGGAGCAGGCGGCGGCCCAGGCGGGCTACCCGGCCAAGGTGCTCTCCCTCATGGACGAGCTGACGCTCACCCTCCCGCGGAAGATCCGGGCCGAGACCAGGCGCGCCGTGGAGGAGGCGGGCGGCACCTGGACCGCGCACCCCGCCGACGCCGTCATCGACCGCATGGTCGACGAGTTCCGGCGCCCCGGGCGCAGCGGCGGCGCCGGGTTCTACGAGTACGGCCAGGACGGCAGGCGGGCAGGACTCTGGCCGGGGCTGCGCGAGCACTTCACCCGGCCCGGACAGGAGATCCCGTTCCGGGACATGCAGGAGCGCATGCTCTTCTCGGAGGCGCTCGACACCGTCAAGCTCCTCGAGGAGGGCGTCCTGACCTCCGTCGCCGACGCCAACATCGGCTCGATCTTCGGCATCGGCTTCCCCGGCTGGACCGGCGGCGTCCTCCAGTACATCAACGGCTACGAAGGGGGTCTGCCGGGCTTCGTCGCCCGCGCCCGCGAGCTGGCCGACCGCTACGGCGAGCGCTTCACGCCGCCCGCGCTGCTGGTGGAGAAGGCGGAGAAGGGGGAGGTCTTCACCGACGGTCGCTGAGGCCGGTGCCCGCGGCGGGGACCGGGGCCGCCTCAGTCCTCGCCGTACGCGCTGCCCTCGTCGAGCCACTCCCGCAGCTCCTCGCGCAGCGAGCGCTGGAACGTGGTCAGCAGCGCCTGCACCACCAGCGGGTGCATGTGCGCCGAAAGGGACCGCACGTCCGGCGCGTCCCGTTCGGCGACCGCGTCGCGCAGCAGCCGCGACAGGTCGCGCGCGGCGGCGCGGGAGTGCTCCAGCAGGGCGGCGCGGGCGGCGAGCACCGTCTCGGGGGAGAAGGGCACGTCGAGCAGCTCGACGCCGAGCCGCAGCAGCCCGGCGTCGACGCGGTAGCCGTCCCCGTCGGGCACCACGACGTCCATCGCGCCGAGCCGTTCCACCTCCTCGTCGGTGAGCGGCCGCCCGGCCCGCCGGCCCAGCTCCTCGCGGGTGACCCGCTCCACCGTCTCCGGCACCCAGGAGGCCACCACCGCGCGGTGCAGCGCCAGGTCGTGGGGGCTCAGGTCGTCCGGCAGCCGGTTCAGGTACCGCTCGATCGCGGCCAGCGTCATGCCCTGGTGCTGCAGCTCCTCGATCAGCGCGAGGCGGGCCACGTGCTCGCGGCCGTAGTGCCCCACGCGGCGCGGGCCGAGCACCGGCGGCGGCAGCAGCCCCCGGGTGCCGTAGAAGCGGACCGTGCGCACCGTGACGCCGGCCCGCGCGGCCAGCTCGTCGATCGTGAGGGTCGGCTCCTCGGTGTCGGTCGTCGTCATGTGCAGCAGTATCGCTGTCTCACCAACACTGTGAAACCTCTTCCGCATCGGTCGCAGGCCTCTTGCACACCAGGTGCAGACCGTCGGTGGATCTTGTGAGAAGTCACGCTGTGTGACATGAACCACCGCATGCCCACGCTGTGTCGTGGGAAGGTGCCGTCTTGGTCTGTGCCGCGTCATTGGGTGGTGCGGGCCCGAGACACACGTACGGACGACTCGGGCGCACCCCGCCCGAGCGCACCAGAGAGTGGAACCACCCGTGAGCAAGGACGCCGTCGACACGGCACAGGTCGCCGCCCACCCCCAGGCGACCGGGACCATCCCCGCGGACGCGGGCGACGCCGGTTACAGCAAGGACCTCAAGGCCCGCCACGTCAACATGATCGCCATCGGCGGCGCGATCGGCACCGGCCTCTTCCTCGGCGCCGGCGGCCGCCTGCGCGACGCGGGCCCGGCGCTCGCCGTCGCGTACCTCGTCGCCGGCGTCTTCGCCTTCTTCGTCGTCAAGGCCCTCGGTGAGCTGGTGCTCTACCGGCCCTCCTCCGGATCCTTCGTGTCGTACGCGCGCGAGTTCCTCGGCGAGAAGGGCGCCTACGTCGCCGGCTGGATGTACTTCCTGAACTGGTCGACCACCGGCATCGCCGACATCACCGCCATCGCGCTGTACACGCACTACTGGAGCATGTTCACGAGCATTCCCCAATGGGTGCTCGCCCTGATCGCCCTGGCGGTGGTCCTGGCCGTGAACCTGATCTCGGTGAAGATCTTCGGCGAGATGGAGTTCTGGTTCGCGATCGTCAAGGTCGCCACCCTCGTGGGCTTCATGCTGATCGGCATCTTCCTGCTGGCCACCCAGCACGAGGTGAGCGGGCAGACCCCGGGCGTGGGCATGATCACCGACCACGGCGGCATCCTCCCGCACGGCGTGATGCCCGTGGTCCTCGTCATGCAGGGCGTGATCTTCTCCTACGCGGCCCTGGAGCTGGTCGGCGTCGCCGCCGGCGAGACCGCCGAGCCGCACAGGATCGTCCCCCGCGCGGTGAACTCGATCATGTGGCGGGTCGCCCTGTTCTACGTCGGCTCGGTCGTCCTCCTGGCGCTGCTGCTGCCGAGCTCGCTGTACTCGGGCGACGAGAGCCCCTTCGTCACGGTGCTGTCGGGCATCGGGGTGCCGGCCGCCGGTGACGTGATGAACCTCGTCGTGCTCACCGCCGCGATGTCGTCCCTCAACTCCGGTCTGTACTCCACCGGCCGCATCCTGCGCTCCATGGCGATGGCGGGCTCCGCGCCCCGGTTCACCGGCGTGATGAGCCGCAGCCAGGTTCCCTACGGCGGCATCCTGCTGACCTGCGGCATCTGCGTCCTCGGTGTCGGACTGAACTACCTGGTGCCGAACAAGGCCTTCGAGATCGTCCTGAACGTCGCCTCCCTGGGCATCATCAGCACCTGGGTGATCATCATGATCTGCCACCTGGTCTTCGTGCGCCGGGCGCGCGCGGGCCTGGTCGAGCGGCCGCGCTTCCGGCTGCCCGGCAGCCCCGTCACGGAGATCGTCACGATCGCCTTCCTGCTGGCCGTGATCGGCCTGATGTGGAACGACGAGGAGGTCGGCCGCAAGACCGTGCTGCTGGTGCCCGTGATCGCGGTGATGCTGGTGGCCGGCTGGTTCGGCGTCCGGCGCCGGGTGGCGCGCAACGCCGAGCAGGAGCTGTCGGCACTGCGGAAGTAGCGGCCCCGGGCCACTGTCAGTGGTGGCCCCTACGGTGGCGTCATGTCGGAGATCAGGTATGTCCGGGGTGACGCCACCGCGCCGTCGGTCAAGGGCGTCAAGGTGATCGCCCACGTCTGCAACGACCTGGGCGGCTGGGGCAAGGGCTTCGTCCTGGCCCTCTCCCGCCGCTGGCCCGAGCCGGAGGCGGCCTACCGCGCCTGGCACCGCGACCGCGCGTCCAACGACTTCGCACTGGGCGCGGTCCAGTTCGTCCAGGTCGAGCCGTACGTGTGGGTGGCCAACATGATCGGCCAGCGCGGCATGCGGACCGGCAGCAAGGGAGCCCCCGTGCGCTACGAGGCCATCGGCACCGCCCTCGGCCGCGTGGCCGACAGGGCCGCCGGGCTGGAGGCGTCCGTGCACATGCCCCGCATCGGCTGCGGCCTGGCCGGGGGCAAGTGGTCCCGCGTCGAGCCGCTCATATCCGACCGCCTCGCCCGGCGCGGCGTCCCCGTGACCGTCTACGACCACGGGGACGCCGCCTAGACCCGCGGCCTGCGGCTCAGTGCTCGTGCACGCCGTTCGTCGCGGCGATCCTCCGCCACGAGCGGGGCTGCGCGGGGGTCTCGGACCCCTTGGACGCCGGAGCCGCCTTCGCGAGCGACTCGGCGCGTGCCGCCGGCGCGTCCGGCTTCGACGGCTGGAACAGCCAGGTGTCGAACAGCGCGGCCAGCGGCTCGCCCGACACCTCCTCGGCGTACCTCTGGAAGTCCGCGACCGACGCGTTGCCGTAGGCGTGCTTCGAGGGCCACCCCTTCAGGATCGCGAAGAAGTCCTCGTCCCCGACCTCGTTCCGCAGCGCCTGGAGGGCCAGCGCGCCCCGGTCGTAGACGGCGGCGTCGAACTGGTTCTCCGGGCCGGGATCACCGGGCTTCACCGTCCAGAAGGCGTCGTCGGCCGGGTGCGAGGCGTAGGTGTAGTCGGCCAGTTCCTGCGCCGTGCCCTCGCCCTCGTGCTCGGACCACAGCCACTGGGCGTACCGGGCGAAGCCCTCGTTGATCCAGATGTCCTTCCAGCCGCGCACGGAGACCAGGTCGCCGTACCACTGGTGGGCCAGTTCGTGCACGACCACGGACACGTTCGACCCGTTCGCGAACTGCCGCGGGCTGTAGAACGGCCGGGTCTGCGTCTCCAGCGCGTACCCGGTGGTGGTGTTCGGCACATAGCCGCCGAGCGCGTTGAAGGGATACGGCCCGAAGTACCCGCTCAGCCAGTCGGCGACCTCGCCGGTCCGCTCCACGCTGGCCCGGGCCGCGCCGTCGTTCGCCCCCAGGTCCCGGCTGTAGGCGTTGACGACCGGGATGCCGCTCTCGGTGGTGCCCGTGGTGAGGTCGAACTTCCCGACCGCCAGAGTCGCGAGATACGTGGCCTGGGGTTTGTCCGAGCGCCAGTTCCAGCGCGTCCAGCCGAGCCGCGAACTCGTCGACCGGAGGGTGCCGTTGGAGATCGCCTGGGTGCCGTCCGGCACCTGCACCGACACGTCGTAGGTGGCCTTGTCCAGCGGGTGGTCGTTGCTGGGGAACCACCACCAGGCGGCCTCGGGCTCGTTCGCGCCGACGCCTCCGTCCGGGGTGCGGTGCCAGCTGGTGAAGCCGTACGCCTGCTTCGACGACGGCACCCCGCTGTAGCGGACGACCACGGTGAGGGGCGCGCCCTTGTCCAGGGGCTTCTTCGGGGTGATCTCCAGCTCGTGCTCGCCCGAGGTCGTGAACGACGCCTTGGCGCCGTTCACCCGTACCTCGCCGACGTCCAGCAGGAAGTCGAGGTTGAACCGCGACAGGTCCGCGGTGGTGCGGGCCAGGATCGTCGCTGTCCCCTCCAGCCGGTCGGTGGCCGGCTGGTACTTCAGGCGCAGGTCGTAGTGCGAGACGTCGTATCCGCCGTTGCCGTAGGCCGGGTAGTAGGGGTCGCCGATGCCCGGAGCGCCGGGGGAGTGGGCCGCCGCCGACGCCGGGATCGCCAGCATGAGGGAGGCGGCGCCCAGTGCGCCCGGCACGATGATTCTGCGGTGCACGAAAGCTCCAAGTGGTAGGGCCACGAAGTCTGTTCGGAGCCTATTCAGCCCCCGTGGGCGCTGTCGTGTCCACGGCCACCCTGGTCACACGATCGTCATCCGGCCGACATGAGCCACCCGCGCCGCCGAGCGCGCCGCGCCGTGTGACGGTGGGTCACCGCGATATCCGCCGCGGAGAAGGTGAGTTCCGCGTCTTACGTGGTATGGGCCTAGCGGACGGGTATTTTCGGCCTCATCGACTGGAAAGGTGCCGCCTGTGACGCAGGACCGACCAAGCGACAAGGAAGAGCACGAAAGAGGCGCGCTCCCGGGTTCGGAAGCGGGCCTGCCGGGGCACGAGCACAGGCCCCGGACCGACCGCGTCGTCTTCGGCGTCACGGCCGTCCTCACTCTGGCGTTCGTCATCTGGGGCGCCGCCGCCACCGACTCGCTGGAGGACGTCTCCAGCAGCATGCTCGGCGGCCTGCTCCACAACGGAGGCTGGGCGTTCACGCTGGCCGCCTCCGGCTTCGTGGTCTTCGCCCTCTGGCTCGCGGCCAGCCGCTACGGCCGCATCCACCTCGGCGCCGAGGGCGAGGAACCCGAGTTCCGGACCGTGTCCTGGGTCGCCATGATGTTCAGCGCGGGCATGGGCATCGGTCTGATGTTCTACGGCGTGAGCGAGCCGCTGGCGCACTACACCACGCCCCCGCCCGGCACGAGCCCCGCCGACTCCGGCGACCGCATGGCCACGGCCATGGCCACCACCCTGTTCCACTGGACGCTCCACCCGTGGGCGATCTACGCCGTGGTCGGTCTCGGCATCGCCTACAGCACCTTCCGCAGGCGCCGCAGGCAGACCATAAGCGCGGTGTTCACCCCGCTCATCGGCGAGAAGCACGCCAACGGCGCCGGCGGCCGGGTCATCGACATCCTGGCCATCATCGCCACGATCTTCGGCTCCGCGGCCTCCCTCGGCCTCGGCGCGCTGCAGATCGGCTCCGGCATGGAGAAGCTCGACTGGATGGACAAGGTCAGCACCGGGCTGCTCGTCGGCATCATCGCGGTGCTGACGGTGGCGTTCGTGGCCTCCGCCATCTCCGGCGTCGAGAAGGGCATCCAGTGGCTGTCCAACACCAACATGGTGCTGGCCCTGCTGCTCGCCGTCTTCGTGTTCGTCGCGGGCCCCACCATCCTCATCCTCGACCTGCTGCCGACGTCCGTCTTCGCCTACCTCGGCGACCTGCCCCAGATGGCCGGCCGCACCGAGATCAGCGGCGGCAAGGAGGTCGCGGACTGGCTGGGCAGCTGGACCGTCTTCTACTGGGCGTGGTGGATCTCCTGGACGCCCTTCGTCGGCATGTTCATCGCCCGCATCAGCCGGGGCCGGACGATCCGCCAGTTCATCGGCGGCGTCATCCTGGTGCCCAGCACGGTCAGCCTGATCTGGTTCGCGATCTTCGGCGGCTCCGCGATGCGGCTCCAGGAGCAGCACCGGCTGGGCGACGACTCGACCCCGGAGGGGCAGCTCTTCGGCGTGCTCCAGGAGTACCCCATCGCCACCGCGACCAGCCTGCTGGTGATGATCCTCGTCGGCATCTTCTTCGTCTCGGGCGCCGACGCGGCCTCCATCGTGATGGGCACGCTCTCGCAGAAGGGCGCGCTCGAACCCAGCCGCTGGGTCGTTGTCGTCTGGGGTGTGGTGACCGGCGCCGTCGCGGCCATCATGCTGCTGATCGGCAGCGGCGAGGCGGACGCGCTCACCGGTCTGCAGAACCTCACGATCCTCGCGGCGGCGCCCTTCGTCATCGTGATGATCTTCATGTGCGTCGCCCTCATGCGCGACCTGCGCCGCGACGCGCTCATCGTGCGCGGCGAGATGGCCAACGAAGCCGTCGAACTGGCCGTCATCGAGGGCCACAAGCAGTACGAGGGCGACTTCGAGATCCGGATCGGCCCCGGCCCCGGCACGGACGTGGAGGGCGACCCGATCGGCAAGCACCACCAGGACTGATCCCGGCCGGCCGAACGGGACCGCACCACGGCGTCAGGAGGCGAGCCGGGCCGCCTCCTGCGCGCAGCCCCAGGCCACGGTGACGCCCGCGCCGCCGTGGCCGTAGTTGTGCACGAGCCGCCGCCCGTCCGGCAGCGTTGCGCGCTCCAGCCGGACCGCGTCCCGGGCCGGCCGCAGCCCCACCCGGTGCGCGAGCACCCGCGCCCCGGCGATCTCGGGCCGCAGGGCCGCGCACCGCCGCACGATGGCCTCGGCGACCGCCGGGTCCGGCTCGGTCGACCAGACGTCGTCCTCGGCCGTCCCGCCCAGCAGGAGCCGGCCGGGCTGCGGAAGGAAGTACGTCGTCTCACCGGAGTGGGGGTCGGCCGAGACCAGCCAGGTGCGGATGCCGGGATTCTCCACGACGACCAGTTGCCCGCGCACCGGCCGCACGGCCGGGTCCGGCACCAGGTCCCGGGCGGCCAGACCGGTGCAGTTGACCACGACCGGCGCGTCCGCCTCGGCCAGCTCGGTCACCGCACGGTTCTCCACCGTGCCGCCCGCGGCCACCAGCCGCTCCCGCAGCCACGGCAGATGGGTCGACATGTCGATGAGCGGCAGCCGCGCCCACAGCCCGGCACCGTCGTACTCCGCCGCCGTCGAGGCACGCAGCCCCGGCAGCCGCGCCGCGGCCCACGCGCCCACCTCGTCCGGGCCGGTCTCGCCGAGCACCCCCTCGGCCATGCGCACGCCGGTCTCCTCGGGCCGCGCCGCCAGTTCCTCGTACACGTCCAGGGAACGCAGCGCCCACGACTGCGCCAGCGCGACCGGCTCGATCCGGTACGGCCACCACAGCCCGCCCGCGACGACCGAGGTGGTCCGCTCGACGGGCTCCCGGGTCCACAGCCGCACCCGTCTGCCCCGCTCGGCGAGCACGACGGCCGTCGTCAGCCCGATCACCCCGCCGCCGACCACGACGACTTCACCGGTCAGTTCGCCATCCAGTTCGGTTTCCACACCAGGACGTTAACCGAACGCCCCGGACCGCGCCCGGAGCGGCCCCGCCACCGGCCCGGCCGAGCGGACGCCGGGCCGCGACTAGGATCTACGGTCTGATGACTGCCACCCTCGTCGCCAAAGACCTCGCCGCCGGCCACGGCGACCGCTCCCTGTTCACCGGGCTCGACCTCGTCGTCGCACCCGGCGACGTGATCGGCCTCGTCGGGGCCAACGGCGCGGGCAAGTCCACCCTCCTGCGGATGCTCGCCGGGCTGACCGCACCGGAGGAGGGCGAGCTGCGTCTGTCCCCGCCCACCGCCACCGTCGGCCACCTCCCGCAGGAGCCGGAGCGCCGCCCCGGCGAGAGCGTCCGGGAGTTCCTGGCCCGCCGCACCGGCGTCACCGACGCCCAGCGCGCCATGGACGAGGCCACCCAGGCCCTGGTCGACGGCGCCCCCGGAGCCGACGACGCCTACGCCAGCGCGCTGGAGCGCTGGCTGGCCCTCGGCGGTGCGGACCTCGACGACCGGGCCGAGGAGACCGCCGAGGCGCTGGGCCTGACCGTCGACCTGGACCAGCCGATGACCTCGCTCTCCGGCGGCCAGGCGGCCCGCGCCGGCCTCGCCTCCCTCCTCCTGTCCCGCTACGACGTCTTCCTCCTCGACGAGCCGACCAACGACCTCGACCTGGACGGCCTGGAACGCCTCGAACGCTTCGTGACCGGCCTGCGCGCCGGCACCGTCGTCGTCAGCCACGACCGCGAGTTCCTCACCCGCACCGTCACCAAGGTCCTCGAACTCGACCTCGCCCAGCGGCAGATCAACCTCTACGGCGGCGGCTACGAGGCGTACCTGGAGGAGCGCGAGGTGGCCCGCCGGCACGCCCGCGACGAGTACGAGGAGTACGCCGACAAGCGGGCCTCCCTCCAGGACCGGGCCCAGACGCAACGCGCCTGGATGGACAAGGGCGTCAAGAACGCCCGGCGCAAGGCGGGCAACGACAACGACAAGATCGGCCGCAAGTTCCGCAGCGAGGCCAGCGAGAAGCAGGCCGCGAAGGCCCGTCAGACCCAGCGCATGATCGAACGCCTGGAGGTCGTCGAGGAACCGCGCAAGGAATGGGAGCTGCGGATGGAGATCGCGTCGGCACCCCGCTCGGGCGCGGTCGTCGCCACCCTGCGCGACGCCGAGGTCAGGCGCGGCGACTTCGTGCTCGGCCCGGTCTCCCTCCAGATCGACTGGGCGGACCGGGTGGCGGTGACGGGAGCCAACGGCGCGGGCAAGTCCACGCTCCTCGGCGCCCTCCTCGGCCGGGTCCCGCTCGACGCCGGGCACGCGGCGCTCGGCTCCGGCGTCCTGCTCGGCGAGGTCGACCAGGCCCGCAAGCTGTTCCACGGCCCCGAGAGCCTGCTGGACGCCTTCCGTCCCGCCGTCCCCGACACGGAGCCGGCGGAGATCCGCACCCTGCTGGCCAAGTTCGGCCTCAAGGCGGATCACGTCACCCGCCCGGCGTCGAGCCTCTCACCCGGCGAGCGCACCCGGGCCGCCCTCGCCCTCCTCCAGGGCCGGGGTGTCAACCTCCTGGTCCTGGACGAGCCGACCAACCACCTCGACCTGCCGGCCATCGAACAACTCGAATCGGCCCTGGACGCCTACGAGGGCACGCTCCTCCTCGTCACCCACGACCGCCGCATGCTGAACGCGGTACACGTGACCCGCCGCCTGGAGGTGGCAAACGGCAAGGTCACAGAACGCTAGCTGCCCGCAGCCGCAGCCGCAGCAGCCGCAGCAGCCGCACCCGCAGCAGCCGCAGCTGCGGGCAGTCGTGCCGCTGGGGCGGCACGGGTGGGCGGTGGGGGCACCTCCCGCTCGAGCGAAGCCGAGAGTGGGGGAGGCACCCCGCAACGCCGGGTCGCACCCCCACCCCCGCCCGCCCCAGCCGCGGGAGCCCTACGCCAACCCGGCCCGCCGCAACGCGTCCGCCATCGCCCCGTTGGACGGAGCAGGCGTCGACGCCGGCCGCCCCTTACCGCCGACGGCCTTCCGCTGCCGAGGCGGCCTGCCGCCCCGCTCCTTCTTCGGCTCCCCCTGCGGAGCCGCTTCGTCGTCCAGCCGCAACGTCAACGAGATCCGCTTCCGCGGAATGTCGACGTCCATCACCTTCACCTTCACGATGTCCCCGGGCTTCACCACGTCCCGCGGATCCTTCACGAACGTCTTCGACATGGCCGACACATGCACCAGCCCGTCCTGATGCACACCGACGTCCACGAACGCCCCGAACGCGGCGACGTTCGTGACGACCCCCTCCAGCACCATCCCGGACGCCAGGTCGGAGATCTTCTCCACGCCCTCCTTGAAGGTGGCCGTCTTGAAGGCGGGCCGCGGGTCGCGCCCCGGCTTCTCCAGCTCGCGCAGAATGTCCGTGACCGTCGGCAGACCGAACGTCTCGTCCACGAACTGGTCCGGCCGCAGCGACCGCAGCACCGACGTGTTGCCGATCAGCCCGGCCACCTCCTGCCCGGCGGTCTTCACCATCCGCCGCACCACGGGGTACGCCTCGGGGTGCACGCTGGACGCGTCCAGCGGGTCGTCGCCGCCCCGGATCCGCAGGAAGCCCGCGCACTGCTCGTAGGCCTTGGGACCGAGCCGCGACACCTTCTTCAGCGCCGTCCGCGACGTGAACGGCCCGTTCGCGTCCCGGTGCGCCACGATGTTCTCGGCGAGCCCGGAGGTGATGCCGGAGACCCGGGCCAGCAGCGGCGCGGAGGCCGTGTTGACGTCCACCCCCACGCCGTTCACACAGTCCTCGACCACCGCGTCCAGCGAGCGGGACAGCTTCACCTCGGAGAGGTCGTGCTGGTACTGGCCGACGCCGATCGACTTCGGGTCGATCTTCACCAGTTCGGCCAGCGGGTCCTGCAGCCGCCGGGCGATCGACACCGCGCCGCGCAGCGAGACGTCCATGTCGGGCAGTTCCTGGGAGGCGAAGGCGGAGGCCGAGTACACGGAGGCGCCCGCCTCGGACACCATGACCTTGGTGAGCTTCAACTCCGGGTGCTTGGAGATGAGTTCCCCGGCGAGCTTGTCGGTCTCGCGGGAGGCCGTGCCGTTGCCGATGGCGACCAGTTCGACCGCGTGCTCCTTCGCCAGCCGCGCCAGCTTGGCGATCGCCTCGTCCCAGCGGTTGGCGGGCACGTGCGGGTGGATCACGTCCGTGGCCACGACCTTGCCGGTCGCGTCGACCACGGCGACCTTCACACCGGTACGGAAACCGGGGTCGAGGCCGAGCGTCGCGCGGGTGCCGGCCGGGGCGGCCAGCAGCAGGTCGCGCAGGTTGGCGGCGAACACGTTCACCGCCTCGTCCTCCGCCGCGGTGCGCAGGCGCAGCCTGAGGTCGATGCCGAGATGGACCAGAATGCGGGTGCGCCAGGCCCAGCGGACGGTGTCCACCAGCCACTTGTCCGCGGGCCGGCCCCGGTCCGCGATCCCGAACCGGCTCGCGACGATCGCCTCGTACGACGATGGTCCCTCGGTGGGCTCCTCGGGCTCCAGGACGAGGTCGAGCACGTCCTCCTTCTCGCCGCGCAGCATCGCGAGCACACGGTGCGAGGGCAGCTCGGTGAACGGCTCGGCGAAGTCGAAGTAGTCGGCGAACTTGGCGCCGGCCTCCTCCTTGCCGTCCTTCACCTTGGCGGCGAGCCGCCCGCGCCCCCACATCCGCTCGCGCAGCTCGCCGATCAGGTCGGCGTCCTCCGAGAACTTCTCCGTGAGGATCGAGCGCGCCCCGTCCAGCGCGGCCTGCGGGTCGGCCACGCCCTTGTCGGCGTCGACGAACGCGGCCGCAGCGGCCACCGGGTCCACCGACGCGTCGGCGAGCAGGCCCTCGGCCAGCGGCTCCAGACCCGCTTCGCGCGCGATCTGCGCCTTCGTGCGCCGCTTCGGCTTGAACGGCAGGTAGACGTCCTCCAGGCGCGCCTTGGTCTCCGCCGTGCGGATGCGCGCCTCCAGCTCCTCGGTGAGCTTGCCCTGCTCGCGGACCGAGTCGAGGATCGCCGCCCGCCGCTCCTCCAGCTCCCGCAGATAGCGCAGCCGCTCCTCGAGC
Organism: Streptomyces sp. KPB2; assembly: GCF_003950055.1. Lineage (NCBI taxonomy): Bacteria > Bacillati > Actinomycetota > Actinomycetes > Kitasatosporales > Streptomycetaceae > Streptomyces > Streptomyces sp. KPB2. Next base: position 1,038,643 of record NZ_CP034353.1, on the reverse strand, counting down.
GTGCGCAGCTGCGCGTCGTCGAGCATCTCGGTCGCTTCCTTGCGGTAGCGGGCGATGAAGGGCACCGTCGAGCCGCCGTCGAGCAGCTCGACCGCGGCCTTCACCTGCCGCTCCCGTACGCCGAGCTCGTCGGCGATCCTGCTTTCGATGGACCCTACGTCGGGTGTCGTCACGATCCCGTACCGCCTTCTCACTGAGGTTGCGCGGCAATTGTGGCAGGTGGCGACGACAATCGGGGATCAGGGCGCCGCCCCGGAGGCCGAAACCGGTGCGGAGGCGGCCCGGGATCAGACCCGGCGGCCCCGGGAGGCGGAGGAGGCCCCGCCGAACAGCCGGGCCAGGGCCCGGAAGGGAAGCGTCACCACGGTGGCGACTGCGCCACCGATCTGGCGCAGTACGTCTGCGATGGCACGGAACACGAGTTGCCCCTTTCGTCTCCCGGCCGCCCAGGCCGGGAGACGTACGGGTACCTCCGTACCGGCGCCGTATGCCCTCCCGTACGCCCGCTGTGCACGCCCGGGCGTGTCGTCGGCCCGTCAGCGCTTGGCGAGCAGGTCCGCCGGGAAGGCACCCGCTCCGAGCGCCGTACGCGCGAAGCCCGACGCGAGCTCCGTCAGGCGTGCCACGCCCTCCGCCCCCAGATGTGCGTAGGGGGCCGCGTCCAGCCGGTCCGTCTCCCGTTCGATCCCCTCGCGCAGGGCCGTGCCCTCCTCGGTCAGCTCGCCGGCCGCGTCGACCAGCCCGCGCTCGCGCAGCCGTCCGACGGCCGCGTCCCACTCCTCCCGGGTCCAGCCCCGGGTGGTGAAGACCCACTTCGGTGCCAGGCCCTTGCCGGTCGCGGTGTGCGTCACCAGTGCCTCCAGCCCGTCCAGGCCCGCGGTCACCAACGCGGCGAGGTGGCCGTCGCCCCGGTGCTCGCGCAGCAGGGTCGCCGCGTGCCAGAACGCCAGGTGCGGGGCGTCCGGCACGGGCAGGTCGGCGTGGGCCGAGTAGAGCGGGCGGGCGCCGCGCGAGCAGCCCTCGGCGGCGCGCAGCGCCAGCTCGGCGGCCTCCGCCATCCCGGCCGACGCCACGGCTTCCTCGCCCAGCAGCCGGCGCAGCGTCGCGCCCACGGCACGCAGACGGGCCGCCAGCGCCTGCTCGGGCGTGACCTTCTCCCACACGGCGGGCACGTGCCGGGCGACGAGGTCGTGCTTGTAGTTGTAGAACGCCGCGGTCACGGCGCCGGCGCCGACCGGACCCAGCGCGGCGGCCCGCGCCGCGAAGTTGACCGCCGGGGCCTCGGTGACCCCCAGGGCGCCCAGCTCACGGCCCAGGTCGGGGGAGAAGTAGTGCGTCGAGTGCAGGGAGTTGAGCGCGTTGTGGCAGCGGCGGCCCGCGCGTGCGTCGATCGCGGCAGTTGTCATGCCACGCACGTTACCAACCGCTCAGTACGTGCCGCGGGCCCATGCGCGGCATGGCAGGAAAGGTGGGGTTCTCGTCATTGCGGCCGTCCCCCGGCGGGCGAAGAATCCTCGGTATGGCGCAGCGAACCCGGCGCACCGGGCGGACCGTACTGGTACTCCTCTTCGACGACGTGCAGAGCCTCGACGTCACCGGCCCCGTGGAGGTCTTCGCGGGCGCCGAGAAGCACACACCGGGCACGTACCGGATCCGCACGGCATCGCTGGACGGCGCCCCCGTGCGCACCTCCAGCGGTCTGACCGTCGTACCTGACCAGGCACTCGCCGACGCGCCGCCGCCGGACACCCTGGTGGTCCCGGGCGGCCAGGGCACCCGCGACCCCGACCCGCGCCTGACCGCGTGGCTGCGTGAGCACGGACCACGCCCCCGGCGGCTGGTCTCCGTCTGCACCGGCGCGATCCTGCTCGCCCGGGCCGGGCTGCTGGACGGCCGCCGCGCCACCACGCACTGGGCCTACAGCGACCGGCTGGCCCGCGACCACCCGGCCGTGGACGTCGATCCCGACCCCATCTACATCCGGGACGGCAACGTGGCCACGTCCGCCGGCGTCACCTCCGGCATCGACCTCGCCCTGGCGCTGGTTGAGGAGGACCTGGGCCGGGACGTCGCCCTGACCGTCGCCCGGCACCTGGTGGTGTTCCTGCGCAGGCCCGGGAACCAGGCCCAGTTCAGTGCCCAGCTCGCCGCCCAGACCGCACGGCGCGAACCGCTGAGGGAGCTCCAGCAGTGGATCACCGAGCACCCAGAGGCCGATCTGAGCGTCGAGTCCCTCGCCGCCCGCGCCAGCCTCTCGCCGCGCCACTTCGCCCGTGCCTTCCAGGCGGAGACCGGCACGACACCCGGCCACTACGTCGACCGGGTCCGGCTGGAACACGCCCGGCGGCTGCTCGAGGACACCGGCGACGGCGTCGAGGAGGTCTCCCGGGCCAGCGGCTACGGCACGCCGGAGGCCATGCGCCGCGCCTTCGTCAAGGCCCTCGGCACCGCACCGGCGGAGTACCGCCGCCGGTTCCGGACCGCGCCGGCCCCCTGAAACCCGTACCCGCACCGTCGTCAACCGACCGACCCCGGAAGGAACCACGTGCAGATCGCCATCGTCCTCTTCGACCGCTTCACCGCCCTCGACGCCGTCGGCCCGTACGAGACCCTCGGCCGTCTCCCGGACGCCGAGACCGTCTTCGTCGCCGAGCACACCGGCCCCGTCCGCACCGACACCGGGAACCTCGCGCTCACCGCCGACCGGACCCTGGCGGACGCACCGGCCCCCGACATCGTCGTCGTCCCCGGCGGACCCGGTCAGAGTCCGCAGATGGAGAACGAGACCCTGCTGGACTGGCTGCGCGCCGCCGACGCCACCAGCACCTGGACCACGTCGGTGTGCACCGGTTCCCTGCTGCTCGCCGCCGCCGGGCTGCTGACGGGGCGCCGCGCCACCTCGCACTGGCTGGCGCTGGACTTCCTGAAGCGGTACGGCGCCGAGCCGACCGGGGAGCGGGTCGTCACCGACGGCAAGTACGTCACCGCGGCCGGTGTCTCCTCCGGCATCGACATGGGACTGACCCTGCTCGGCCGGATCGCCGGCGACGAGCACGCGCAGGCGGTGCAGCTCCTGACCGAGTACGATCCCCAGCCGCCCTACGACGCCGGATCCCCGGCCAAGGCGCCCGCGCGCCTCGTAGAGGAGTTCCGCGGCCGGAGCCGGTTCATCCTGACGTAGGCCCGCTCCAGCCGAAGCGCGGCTGCCTGCGTTCCAGGAAGGCGGCGACGCCCTCGGCGGTGTCGCCGCTGCCGCGTGCCTGGGCGGCCCAGTGGGCGTCCCGGTCGGTGCGTCCGTTCGCGAACTCCTTCGCCGCGGACTGCGTCAGCAGCGAGCGGGATGCCAGCACCCGGGTGAACTCCGCCACCCGCTTGCCCAGTTCGCCCTCCGGCAGCACCTCGTCCACCAAGCCGGTGCGCAGCGCCCGCGCGGCGTCGATCAACTCCCCGCTGAACAGCAGGTACTTCGCGGTGGCGGGCCCGGTCAGCGCCACCAGCCGCCGGGTCGCGGACGCCGGGTACACGACGCCCAGCTTGGCCGGGGTCACCCCGAACAGCGCCGTCTCCTCGGCGAAGCGCAGATCGCAGGCCGCCGCCAACTGCGCCCCGCCGCCCACGCAGTGCCCCCGGACCGCCGCCAGCGTCGGCTTGGGGAACGCGGCGAGGGCCTCCTCGGCCCGTACCGCCAGCTCCTGCGCCTCCTGCGCCGACTCGCGCAGCGTCGAGATGTCGGCCCCGGCGCAGAACGTCGCGCCCTCACCGGTGAGCACCAGCGCCCGCACCCCCGGATCGGCGGCCAGGTCGTCGAGGAGGCGGGGCAGCGCCCGCCACATCGCGGCCGTCATGGCGTTGCGCTTGGCCGGGTGGTGGACGACGACGGTGGCGACCGAGTCGGCGACCCGGTGCAGCAGCTGCGGCTCCATGGAACCGGATGCTATCCACCGGCCCTCCGCTCCGGGCGGCCGGGCGGCCGGGCGACCCTGCGCTCCGCGCGGTCGGCAGGCGGTGAGCAGGCGGGACAGGAACGGTCGCGTGTCACGCGCCAACGATCAGAAACCGCTCGATATGCGCTGACTTGTGTTCAGCCCCCGAGAGCGGCCCGGCGCGTTACCAACACTCAGGGGTGTGGTGACAATCGAGCCCAGGGGTGGCGACCGGACGATGGACGAGACCGGGCCCGCCGGGCCGCTGCCGTACGAAGGTGTCTGGCGGTTCACCGCCCCCGCCGTGGACGCCTCGGTGCCGCAGGCCCGGCACGCCGTGCGGGACCTGCTGACGCGGCAGGGCGTGCCGGTCTCCGACGACGTCACGCAGGCCCTCCTGCTGATCGTCTCGGAACTGGTCACGAACGCGGTCCGGCACGCGGCGGTGCTCTCGCCGGTGCTCGCCGTGGAGGTCGCCGTCGGGCCCGAGTGGGTGCGGGTGGCCGTGGAGGACGACCATCCCTACCGCCCGACCGCCCTGGAGACCGACCACGGCCGCACCGGCGGGCGCGGCCTGCTCCTGGTGCGCGAGATGACCCGGGAGGCGGGCGGGGCGTGCGACGTCGCCCACACCGCGAGCGGCGGCAAGGTGATCTGGGCCGCCCTGCCGCTCAAGCACACGCCGCGGTAGGACATTCCGCGGCAGGACTCCCCGCGTGCGGTGCCCGCCGTGCGGTGCCCGCCCGTGCGGTGCCCCGCCGCGGGTACGCCCCGCGGCGGGAGCGCCGTCACCAGCCCGCGGACGCGCCCGTCAGCTCGCGGACGGCCGGCCGGGCCGCGTCGAGCACCGTCATGAACCACGCCGAGAAGGTGTCCTTCGCGTGCCGCTCGGTCAGCTCCGCCGGGGAGACGAAGGCCGTCTGCGCCACTTCCTCCGGGTCCGGACGCAGCTCGGCCTGGACCAGACCGACGAAGAGATGGTTGTACTCCTGCTCGACCAGCCCCGAGGCCGGGTCGGGGTGGTTGTAGCGCACCGTGCCCGCCTCGGCGAGCAGGGAGGGCGACACCCCCAGCTCCTCGTACGTCCGCCGGGCCGCCGCCGCGAACGGCGCCTCGCCGGGGTAGGGGTGACCGCAGCAGGTGTTGGACCACACACCGGGGGAGTGGTACTTGCCCAGCGCCCGCTGCTGGAGCAGCAGCCGCCCCCGCTCGTCGAAGAGGAACACGGAGAAGGCGCGGTGCAACCGCCCCGGCGGCTGGTGCGCGGAGAGCTTCTCCGCGGTGCCGATCGTCACGCCGTTCTCGTCGACCAGTTCCAGCAAAATCGCGTCTGCGGTGCCGTTCGACGAGCTGGGCGTCGCGGTGGCAGGAGTGATCGGCATACCCATCCTTCACATCGGTCCTCGCGCCCCAAGTGTGCCGTACGAATCCGGCACTCTCGGCACTTCCCGGCACACCCGCATGTCCCGGGTGACCGTACGGGCACCGGGGGCGGCCGGCCGGACACCGAGCAGGGGTCCGATGGAAGATCATTCCCGGCGCCGCCCTCCGGGAACCCCCGAGCCCGCCGTCCCCGGGAGGGCACGGCCGCGGACCGGACGCGGACGGGGGCGTTCAACAGCGCGTCCCGCCGCGTACGCGCCCCCTGCCCCCTCCGTGCGGTGGGCCGCCCCGCCTCAACGGCACAGCCGGGCCTCGTGCTCCGCGTGCCCGCTCGGCTCCAGCTGGAAGGTGCAGTGCTCCACGTCGAAGTGGTCGCCCAGGCAGCCCTGCAACTCGTGCAGCATCTTCTCGTGACCGATCGCGCTCAGCGCCTCGCCGTTCACCACCACGTGCGCCGACAGCACGGGCATGCCCGAGGTGATGGTCCAGGCATGCAGGTCGTGCACGTCCTCTACCCCGTCGAGGGCCAGTATGTGGGCGCGCACCTCGGCGATGTCCACGCCCTTGGGGGCCGCCTCGAGCAGCACGTCCAGGGTCTCGCGCAGCAGCCGCACGGTACGGGGCACGATCATCAGGCCGATGAGCAGCGACGCGATCGGGTCGGCGGGCTGCCAGCCGGTGGCCAGGATCACCAGCGCCGAGACGATCACCGCCAGGGAGCCCAGCGCATCCGCCGCCACCTCCAGGAAGGCGCCCCGCACGTTCAGGCTCTCCTTCTGGCCGCGCATCAGCAGCGACAGCGACACCATGTTCGCCACCAGGCCGATCGCACCGAAGACGACGGTCGGCCCGCCCGCGGTGTCGGCCGGCGTGATGAACCGGTCGATCGCCTCGTACAGGACGTAGCCGCCCACCCCGAGCAGCAGCAGACAGTTGGCCAGGGCGGCCAGGATCTCGGCGCGGGCGTAGCCGAAGGTGCGGCGGTCGCTCGGCGGGCGGCTCGCGAAGTGGACGGCCAGCAGAGCCATGCCGAGCCCCAGCGCGTCCGTCGCCATGTGCGCGGCGTCGGCGATCAGCGCGAGCGAGTCGGCGACCAGACCGCCGACGATCTCGACGACCATGACGGTGAGGGTGATCGCCAGCGCCACCCGCAGCCGGCCCCGGTACGCGGCGGTCACCGTCCCGCCGGCCTGCCCGCCGTGCGCGTGCCCGTGATCGTGCCCAGCCCCCATGAGAAAGCCGCCTCCTTGTCCGAAAGGGCGTCCGGCCCCCGGTGCCCGGATGACAGTCAACTACGGGTAGGGGGTATCGGGCAACGCGGCACTGAACACCGTTGTCATGTGCCCTGACCTGCGGAAACGTCATGCAGGTCAGCGCGTTGCGGGGCATTCGGAAGCGTCGCGTCCGCCGAATGGCGGCAGCGCCCGCCCAGGGCCGTCCTGACCCTGTGCGAACGACCGCCGACACTCTGCGATGTCCGCGATGCCCGGTCTGGGAGCGCGGTTTGTGGGGCGGGCCCCGAATCCACGATGATGATCGCGGCGAAGGCGGGTGCAAGCGGCGTCGACCGACCGTGAAACGGGCGGTGAACACGGCGTTCCCGGCATCCGATAACCTCTGCCGACATGCCGCCCGGGTGCCCCAGGCACGGGCGCTCCACCATGCACAGGCCCGGCGCCCAGGCGCCGGCACCAGGGAGTGAGTTCGGTTGCCGACCGCCATCCTCACCGGTCAGCCGGTCCCCGGTTCGTCGATCGAGAGCGAGCTGCGGTCCCTGGGCTTCGACGTGCACCTTGCCTCCGGCGCCGCCGACACCGAGACCCTGCTGGCCCGCGTCCCGGGCGAGCACCGGGTCGCCGTGGTCGACGCCCGCTTCGTGGGCCACCCGCACGCCCTGCGCCTCGGCCTCACCGACCCCCGCTTCCCGCTCGCCGCGATCCCGGGCGCCGTGACCGCCCAGCCGGCCGCCCGCCAGGCGCTGACCCGCGCGATGGCCCGCGAGAACTCCGCCGGCGGCGGCACCGTGCTCGCCGTGGACAGCCTCGCCGACCGGATCACCGCCGCCCTCGACGCCGACGGCGCCGACGTGCACCGCCCTGAACTGGGCAGTCTCGTCGCCGCCGTCCCCGCCGACCCGCAGGCCCGCAACGAGGCCCGGCAGGCCGTCGCCGCCGTCGACGACGAGGCCGTACGCCTGAAGTCGGCGGTCAAGGCCCGCGACGGCTTCGTCACCACCTTCTTCATCAGCCCGTACTCCCGCTACATCGCCCGCTGGTGCGCGCGCCGCGGACTGACCCCCAACCAGGTCACCACCGCCTCGCTGATCACCGCGCTCATAGCGGCGGGCTGCGCCGCCACCGGCACCCGAGGCGGCTTCGTCGCCGCCGGCGTGCTGCTCATCGCCTCCTTCGTCCTCGACTGCACCGACGGACAGCTCGCCCGCTACTCCCTGCAGTACTCCACGCTCGGCGCCTGGCTCGACGCCACCTTCGACCGCGCCAAGGAGTACGCCTACTACGCGGGCCTCGCCCTCGGCGCCGCCCGCGGCGGGGACGACGTGTGGGCCCTCGCCCTCGGCGCGATGGTCCTCCAGACCTGCCGGCACGTCGTCGACTTCTCCTTCAACGAGGCCAATCACGACGCCACCGCCAACACCAGCCCCACCGCCGCCCTCTCCGACAAGCTCGACAGCGTCGGCTGGACGGTCTGGGTGCGCCGCATGATCGTGCTGCCGATCGGCGAACGCTGGGCCATGATCGCCGTGCTGACCGCGCTCACCACGCCCCGGGTCACCTTCTACGCGCTGCTGATCGGCTGCGCGTTCTCCGCGACCTACACCACCGCCGGCCGCGTGCTGCGCTCGCTGACCCGCAGGGCCACCCGCACCGACCGGGCGGCGAAGGCGCTGGCCGACCTCGCCGACTCGGGACCGCTCGCCGAGGCCGCCGCCAGGGGGCTGCGCGGCACCGCCCGCCGGCTGCCCGCGATCACCGCCCCCGCCGTGGCCCTCCTCGGCGGCGCCGCCGTCGTCGCCACCGCCGCGCTCACCGACTTCGGCGGCCCCTGGCCGCTCGTCGCCGCGATCGTGTACCTGCTGACCTCCGCGCTCGCCGTCGCCCGCCCCCTCAAGGGCGCCCTGGACTGGCTGGTCCCGCCGTTCTTCCGGGCCGCCGAATACCTCACCGTCCTGTTCCTGGCGGCGAAGGCCGACGTGAACGGGGCCCTTCCGGCGGCTTTCGGGCTGGTGGCCGCGGTCGCCTACCATCACTACGACACGGTCTACCGCATCCGCGGCGACGCGGGCGCGCCGCCGCAGTGGCTGGTGCGGACGATCGGTGGGCACGAGGGCCGCACGCTGGTGATCTGCGTGCTGGCCGCGCTGCTCACCGCCCCACAGTTCAAGCTCGCGCTCACGGTCCTCGCCGTGGCCGTGGCACTCGTGGTGCTCGTCGAGAGCATCCGCTTCTGGGTCGCCGCCCACAAGGTCGGCGCACCCGCCGTACACGACGAAGGAGAACCCGCATGATCGGCCTCGTGCTGGCGGCCGGCGCCGGACGCCGTCTGCGCCCCTACACCGACATCCTGCCCAAGGCACTGGTCCCGGTCGGCCCCGAGGGCGCGGAGGACAGCATCACGGTCCTGGACCTGACGCTGGCCAACTTCGCCGAGGTCGGCCTGACCGAGGTCGGGATCATCGTCGGCTACCGCAAGGAGGCCGTGTACGACCGCAAGGAGGCGCTGGAGCAGAAGTACGGCGTCAAGCTCACCCTGATCGACAACGACAAGGCCGAGGAGTGGAACAACGCCTACTCCCTGTGGTGCGGCCGTGACGCCCTCAAGGACGGCGTGATCCTCGCCAACGGCGACACCGTGCACCCTGTCTCCGTCGAGAAGACCCTGCTCGCCGCCCGCGGCGACGGCAAGAAGATCATCCTCGCCCTCGACACGGTGAAGAACCTCGCCGAGGAGGAGATGAAGGTCGTCGTCGACCCCGACAAGGGCGTCCAGCGCATCACCAAGCTGATGGACCCGGCCGAGGCGACCGGCGAGTACATCGGCGTCACCCTCATCGAGGGCGAGGCCGCCGCCGACCTGGCCGACGCGCTGAAGGCCACCTTCGAGCGCGACCCGCAGCTGTACTACGAGGACGGTTACCAGGAGCTCGTCAACCGCGGCTTCAAGGTCGACGTGGCGCCGATCGGCGACGTCAAGTGGGTCGAGATCGACAACCACGACGACCTCGCCAAGGGCAGGGAGATCGCGTGCCAGTACTGACGAGGCTCATCCCGTCGCCGGTCGTCGTGGACATCCGCGCGGGTGCCCTCGACGACCTGGGATGCGTACTCGCCGACGAACGCATCTCCCACTCGGGCAAGCTCGCCGTCGCCGTCAGCGGCGGCTCCGGCGCCCGGCTGCGCGAGCGCGTCGCCCCGTCGCTGCCCGGCGCCGACTGGTTCGAGGTCGGCGGCGGCACGCTGGACGACGCGATCAAGCTGGCCGGTGCCATGAAGGGCGGCCACTACGACGCGGTCGTCGGCCTCGGCGGCGGCAAGATCATCGACTGCGCCAAGTTCGCGGCGGCACGCATCGGCCTCCCGCTGGTCGCCGTGCCGACCAACCTCGCGCACGACGGACTGTGCTCGCCGGTCGCCACCCTCGACAACGACGCGGGCCGCGGCTCCTACGGCGTGCCGAACCCGATCGCCGTCGTCATCGACCTGGACGTGGTGCGCGCCGCCCCGGCCCGCTTCGTGCGCGCCGGCATCGGCGACGCCGTCTCCAACGTCTCCGCGATCGCGGACTGGGAGCTGGCCAACCGGGTCAAGGGCGAGAAGATCGACGGCCTGGCCGCCGCGATGGCCCGCCAGGCCGGCGAGGCCGTGCTCCGGCACCCCGGCGGCATCGGCGACAACGACTTCCTCCAGGTGCTGGCCGAGGCACTGGTCCTCACCGGCATCGCCATGTCGGTCTCCGGCGACTCGCGGCCCGCCTCCGGCGCCTGCCACGAGATCAACCACGCCTTCGACCTGCTCTTCCCCACCCGCGCGGCCTCCCACGGCGAGCAGTGCGGCCTGGGCGCGGCCTTCGCGATGTTCCTGCGCGGGGCCCACGAGGAGTCCGCCCAGATGGCCGAGGTCCTGCGGCGGCACGGGCTGCCGGTGCTGCCCGAGGAGATCGGGTTCACGCCCGAGGAGTTCTTCCGGGCCGTGGAGTTCGCCCCCCAGACGCGGCCCGGCCGCTACACGATCCTCGAGCACCTCGACCTGAAAACCGACCAGATCAAGGACCTGTACGCCGACTATGTCAAGGCCATCGGTAGCTGAACTACGCCCGGTCGTCCATCCCGCGGGAGTCAAGGACCGGCGCAGCGGTGAGCACTGGGCGGGACGCCTCTACATGCGCGAGGTCTCGCTGCGGATCGACCGCTACCTGGTGAACACCAGGATCACGCCCAACCAGCTCACGTACCTGATGACCGTCTGCGGCGTGCTCGCCGCCCCGGCGCTGCTCGTGCCGGGCGTCTGGGGCGCCGTGCTCGGCGTGGTCGCGGTCCAGCTGTACCTGCTCCTCGACTGCGTCGACGGCGAGATCGCGCGCTGGCGCAAGCAGTACTCGCTCGGCGGGGTCTACCTGGACCGCGTCGGCGCCTACCTGACCGACGCCGCCGTCCTCGTCGGCCTCGGCCTGCGCGCCGCCGACATCTGGGGCACCGGACGCATCGACTGGCTGTGGGCCTTCCTCGGCACCCTGGCCGCGCTCGGCGCCATCCTGATCAAGGCCGAGACCGACCTGGTGGGCGTCGCCCGGCACCAGAACGGGATGCCCCCGGTCAAGGAGGCCGCCTCCGAGATCCGCTCCTCCGGCATGGCGCTGGCCCGCCGGGCCGCCGGGGCGCTCAAGTTCCACCGGCTGATCCTGGGCATCGAGGCGTCCCTGCTGATCCTCGTCCTCGCCATCGTCGACCAGGCGCGCGGCGACCTGTTCTTCACCCGCCTCGGCACCGCCGTACTCGCCGGCATCGCGCTGCTGCAGACCCTGCTGCACCTGGTGTCCATCCTCGCCTCCAGCAGGCTGAAGTGAGCGCGCCCATGAAGGTCGGTGCCGTCGTCATCACGATGGGCAACCGCCCCGAGGAGCTGCGGGCCCTGCTCGACTCGGTCGCCAAGCAGGAGGGCGACCCGGTCCAGGTCGTCGTGGTCGGCAACGGCGCGCCCGTACCCGAGGTGCCCGAGGGCGTGCGCACCGTCGAGCTGCCCGAGAACCTGGGCATCCCCGGCGGCCGCAACGTCGGCATCGAGGCCTTCGGACCGGGCGGCGGCGACGTCGACATCCTGCTCTTCCTCGACGACGACGGCCTGCTCGCCCGCACCGACACCGCCGAGCTGTGCCGCGAGGCGTTCGCGGCCGACGACGACCTGGGCATCATCAGCTTCCGCATCGCCGACCCGGACACCGGCGAGACCCAGCGCCGGCACGTCCCGCGGCTGCGCGCCTCCGACCCGATGCGCTCCTCCCGGGTCACCACCTTCCTCGGCGGCGCCAACGCGGTGCGCACCCGCGTCCTCGGCCAGGTCGGCGGGCTGCCGGACGCCTTCTTCTACGCCCACGAGGAGACCGACCTCGCCTGGCGGGCCCTCGACGCGGGCTGGATGATCGACTACCGGTCCGACATGGTGCTGAACCACCCCACGACCGCGCCCTCCCGGCACGCCGTCTACCACCGCATGGTCGCGCGCAACCGCGTCTGGCTCGCCCGCCGCAACCTCCCCGCGCTCCTGATTCCGGTCTACCTCGGCGTGTGGATGGCGCTCACCCTGCTGCGCCGCCCGTCGCGCCCCGCGCTCAAGGCCTGGTTCGGCGGCTTCCGCGAGGGCTGGGCCACCCCGTGCGGTCCCCGCCGGCCGATGCGGTGGCGTACGGTGTGGCGCCTGACCCGGCTGGGCCGCCCCCCGGTGATCTGACAAGCTCGTACCGAGAGCGTTCCGGCCCTCCGGCCGGAGGGCCACCAGGTCCAAGTCCACGGCAGGCCCGCGCGGCCGAGCATTCGAAGACGAAAGTATCCACCAGTGAGTGAGACAACGCACGACGGCACGGTCGCCATGACCAAGCCCGTGTCGCCCGACGAGGGCCTCACACCGGCCCGGCTCGCCGCCAAGTACGGGCTGTCGGTGAGCGGTGCCAGACCTTCCCTCGTGGAGTACGTCCGTCAGCTCTGGGGGCGGCGGCACTTCATCCTCGCCTTCTCCCAGGCGAAGCTGACCGCCCAGTACAGCCAGGCCAAGCTCGGCCAGCTGTGGCAGGTGGCCACCCCGCTGCTGAACGCGTTCGTCTACTTCGCGATCTTCGGTCTGATCCTGAACGCGGGCCGGGGCATGCCCAAGGACGTGTACATCCCGTTCCTGGTGACGGGTGTGTTCGTCTTCACCTTCACCCAGTCCTCCGCGATGGCGGGCGTGCGCGCCATCTCCGGCAACCTCGGACTGGTGCGGGCCCTGCACTTCCCGCGGGCCTCGCTGCCCATCTCGTTCGCTCTCCAGCAGCTCCAGCAGTTGCTGGCCTCGATGATCGTCCTGTTCGCGGTGGTCATCGGCTTCGGCAGCTACCCCTCGCTGTCCTGGCTGCTGGTGATCCCGGCGCTCGTCTTGCAGTTCCTGTTCAACATGGGGCTGGCGCTGATCGTGGCCCGCATGGGCGCCAAGACGCCGGACCTGGCCCAGCTGATGCCGTTCATCATGCGGACCTGGATGTACGCGTCGGGCGTCATGTTCTCCATCCCGATCATGCTGGAGGACAAGCCGACCTGGATCGCCGACGTGCTCCAGTGGAACCCGGCCGCCGTCTACATGGACCTGATCCGCTTCGCGCTGATCGACGGGTACGGCTCCGAGAACCTGCCGCCGCACGTGTGGGCGGTCGGGCTCGGCTGGGCCGTGGTCCTCGCCGCGGGCGGCTTCGTGTACTTCTGGAAGGCGGAGGAGAGGTACGGCCGTGGCTGAGCAGCAGCAGGACCAGCGGGTGCCGACGGTCATCGCGGACGAACTGCACATCGTCTACCGCGTCAACGGCGCCAGGACCGGCAAGGGCAGCGCCACCGCCGCCCTGAGCCGCATCCTGAAGCGCGGCGAGGAACGGGGTGTGCGCAAGGTGCACGCCGTGCGCGGCGTCTCCTTCACCGCCTACCGGGGTGAGGCCATCGGCCTGATCGGCTCCAACGGCTCCGGCAAGTCGACGCTGCTGCGGGCCATCGCGGGCCTGCTGCCGGCCGAGCGCGGCAAGGTCTACACCGACGGCCAGCCCTCCCTGCTCGGCGTGAACGCCGCCCTGATGAACGACCTGACCGGCGAGCGGAACGTCATCCTCGGCGGCCTGGCCATGGGCATGTCCCGCGAGCAGATCAAGGAGCGGTACCAGGAGATCGTCGACTTCTCCGGCATCAACGAGAAGGGCGACTTCATCACCCTGCCGATGCGCACCTACTCCTCCGGCATGGCGGCCCGGCTGCGGTTCTCCATCGCCGCCGCCAAGGACCACGACGTCCTGATGATCGACGAGGCGCTGGCCACCGGCGACCGCAAGTTCCAGACCCGCTCCGAGGAGCGCATCCGGGAACTGAAGAAGAAGGCCGGCACCATCTTCCTGGTCAGCCACAACAACAAGTCCATCCGCGACACCTGCAACCGGGTCCTGTGGCTGGAGCGCGGCGAGCTGCGCATGGACGGCCCGACCGACGAGGTGCTCAAGGAGTACGAGAAGTTCACGGGCAAGTAGCCCGACACGCCGGGGCCCCGCCGCAACTGTTCCGGCGGGGCCCCGCGTCTGCAAAGGAAACGTCAACTCCTCGCGTTCTCAGGAATCTTGAAGCCAATCGGTGTGTTGTTGTGATGCGCTGTGCACCCCGACGGACGCCCGTGAGTTGTACAACGTAAGCTGTACCGGTCCCGAAACGCGGCACATGGGGCGATAATGCCCGACACCCTCACGCGGGCCTGCCGCGCGGGTGGCAGGGCGGCGTGTCCGAAATAGTGTGTATTGGGTCGGCAGTGTAGAACGGGAGATGTGACGGCAATGGCTACGGAAACTCCCAGGCTCCCCGAGGCGTGCGCCGTCCCCGCCCAGGGCAGCCCGCGATGACGGCCACCGGGACGGGGCACGCCGTCGACCCTGCGCACGGCACCCTCGCCAAGGCCGCCGACGAGAACTTCCCCGTCGCCCCCTTCTTCCTGCCGCGTGCCTGGCGCACCGACCTCATGGCCGTGTACGGTTTCGCCCGCCTCGTCGACGACATCGGCGACGGCGACCTAGCCCCCGGCGGCGCCGACGCCCGCCTCCTCGGCGTCCCCGAGGACCGTGCCGACGACCGGCTGCTGATGCTGGACGCCTTCGAGGAGGACCTGCACCGGGTCTTCGACGGCAGCCCGCGCCACCCGCTGCTGCGCCGCCTGGTCCCCACCGTGCGCCGCCGCGCGCTGACCCCCGAGCCCTTCCTCGGCCTGATCGCCGCCAACCGCCAGGACCAGCTGGTCGCACGGTACGAGACCTACGACGACCTGCTCGCCTACTGCGAGCTGTCCGCCAACCCGGTCGGCCGGCTCGTCCTCGCCGTCACCGGCACCTCGACCCCCGAACGGATCCGCCGCTCCGACGAGATCTGCACCGCCCTGCAGATCGTCGAGCACCTCCAGGACGTCGCCGAGGACCTCGGCCGGGACCGGATCTACCTGCCCGCCGAGGACATGAAACGTTTCCACGTCCAGGAGAGCGACCTCGCCGCCCCCACCGCCAACGCGTCCGTGCGGGCACTGATCGCCTACGAGGCCGCCCGCGCCCGCGACCTGCTGAATGAAGGAGCCCCCCTCGTGGGTAGCGTCCACGGCAGGCTGCGGCTGCTCCTCGCGGGGTTCGTGGCGGGCGGAAGGGCGGCGCTGCGCGCGATCGCCGCGGCGGACCACGACGTACTTCCCGGCCCGCCCAAGTCAGGCAAGGTCCCCTTGCTGCGCGAGGCGGGCGTGGTTCTGCGAGGAGAGGGGTGATCGGGTCCGTGGAGTCGTCAGCGAACATGCCGGCGCCGGTGCTCGCCGCCTACAGCTACTGCGAGGCCGTCACCGGTCAGCAGGCGCGCAACTTCGCCTACGGCATCCGGCTGCTGCCCACGCCCAAGCGGCGGGCGATGTCCGCGCTGTACGCGTTCTCGCGCCGCGTCGACGACATCGGCGACGGAGTGCTGGCGGACGACGTCAAGGCCGCCCGGCTGGACGAGACCCGGGCCGTGCTCGCCCGGATCCAGGACGGCGCGGTCGACGAGGACGACACCGACCCGGTCGCGGTCGCCCTGGCCGACGCGGCCAGGCGTTTCCCGATCCCGCTCGGCGGCCTCGACGAGCTGATCGACGGCGTCCAGATGGACCTGCGCGGCGAGACCTACGAGACCTGGGACGACCTGAAGGTCTACTGCCGCTGCGTGGCGGGCGCCATCGGACGGCTCTCGCTCGGCGTCTTCGGCACCGAACCGGGGGCGCGCGGCACCGAGCGCGCGCCCGAGTACGCCGACACGCTCGGGCTCGCCCTGCAGCTCACCAACATCCTGCGCGACGTCCGGGAGGACGCCGAGGGCGGGCGCGTCTACCTGCCCGCCGACGACCTCGCCAAGTTCGGCTGCTCGGCCGGGTTCGACGGGCCGACACCGCCCGAGGGCTCCGACTTCGCGGGGCTCGTGCACTTCGAGGTGCGCCGGGCCCGTGCCCTCTTCGCCGAGGGCTACCGGCTGCTGCCCATGCTCGACCGGCGCAGCGGCGCCTGCGTGGCCGCCATGGCCGGCATCTACCGCCGTCTCCTCGACCGCATCGAGCGCGACCCGGAGGCCGTGCTGCGCGGCCGGGTCTCCCTGCCCGGACGCGAGAAGGCGTACGTCGCCGTGCGCGGCCTGTCCGGCCTCGACGCCCGGAACGTCACCCGGCGGGCCGTCAGGAGGCGCGCCTGATGGACACACCGGGCACACTCGACACCCGGGACCCGCACAAAGCGGGCGGCGGGCAGCAGCGGGCAACCCTCCGGTGGCGGTCGGCGTCCCTGACTGAGACGGTCGGCCGTACGCCGTTCAAACACCACGGCGGCCGGACAGGGAAGGGCGCACCATGACGCAGGGCAACGGCACGCGCGACGGCGGAGTGCTCGCGGACGTCCCGGCCTCCGGGCCCGGCCGGCATGCCGTCGTGGTCGGCGGCGGACTGGCGGGGGTCACCACCGCGCTCGCGCTCGCCGACGCCGGCGTGCGCGTCACCCTGCTCGAAGGGCGCCCCCGGCTCGGCGGGCTCGCCTTCTCCTTCCAGCGCGGCGACCTCACCGTCGACAACGGCCAGCACGTGTACCTGCGCTGCTGCACCGCCTACCGGTGGTTCCTCGACCGGATCGGCGGAGCGGCGCTCGCACCGGTGCAGGAACGTCTCGACGTGCCCGTGGTCGACCTGGCCAGGGCCGAGGGCAACCGGCTCGGCAGACTGCGGCGCGACGCGCTGCCCGTGCCCCTGCACCTGGGACGCAGCCTGGCGACCTACCCGCACCTCTCCCTCGCCGAACGCGCCTCGGTGGGGCGTGCCGCGCTCGCGCTCAAGGGGCTCGACCCCGCCGACCCCGCCCTGGACACCCAGGACTTCGGCAGCTGGCTGACCGCGCACGGTCAGTCGGCGCGTGCCGTCGAGGCCCTGTGGGACCTGGTCGGGGTCGCCACCCTCAACGCGGTCGCGGGCGACGCCTCCCTGGGGCTCGCCGCGATGGTGTTCAAGACCGGTCTGCTGTCCGACCCGGGAGCGGCCGACATCGGGTGGGCCCGCGTCCCGCTGGGCGAACTGCACGACCGGCTGGCCCGCAAGGCGCTCGACTCCGCGGGCGTCCGTACCGAGGTCCGTACACGCGTCACCTCCGTCTCTGTAAACGGGAACGGCGGCTGGAGCGTTCAGGTTCCCGGCGAGACGCTCGAAGCGGACGCCGTCGTCCTCGCCGTACCCCAGCGCGAGGCCCACGACCTGCTGCCGGACGGCGCGCTCGACGCCCCGGAAAATCTTCTGCGGATCGGCACCGCCCCGATCCTCAACGTCCACGTGATCTACGACCGCAAGGTGCTCGCCACACCGTTCCTCACGGCGCTCGGCACCCCCGTGCAGTGGGTGTTCGACCGCACCGGGGCCTCCGGACTGAAGGAGGGTCAGTACCTGGCGCTGTCCCAGTCGACGGCGCAGAACGAGATCGACGAGCCCGTGGCCGCGCTGCGCGAGCGGTACCTGCCCGAACTGGAGCGGCTGCTGCCGCGCACCCGGGGCGCCGAGGTGAAGGACTTCTTCGTGACCAGGGAGCGCACCGCGACGTTCGCCCCCGCCCCCGGCGTCGGCCGCCTCAGGCCCGGCGCCCGCACCAAGGCACCCGGCCTCTACCTGGCCGGAGCGTGGACCGCCACCGGGTGGCCCGCGACCATGGAGAGTGCGGTTCGCAGCGGTGTCGGGGCGGCGGCCGCCGCGCTCGGCGCCCTGGGCCGGTCCCGCGGCCTCCTTCCCGATTTCTTCGAGGAGGCGGCGTGAAAGCCGATCCGCGCGGGACCGACTCCCGCACTCCCGGCACCGCAACTGGAGGAAAGACTGTGCCCACTGTGCCCCCGGCCCCGACGGCCGATCGACGGACCACGGTGGACGTGACCGCGCTTCTGGAGCGCGGCCGGACCCTGGCCACGCCGGTCCTGCGGGCGGCGGTCGACCGCCTGGCCCCTCCCATGGACACCGTCGCCGCCTACCACTTCGGCTGGATCGACGCCCAGGGCAACCCCGCGGACGGCGACGGCGGCAAGGCCGTGCGGCCGGCGCTCGCCGTGCTCTCCGCCGAGGTCACCGGCGCCGCGCCCGAGGTGGGCGTGCCCGGTGCGGTGGCCGTGGAACTGGTGCACAACTTCTCCCTCCTGCACGACGACCTGATGGACGGCGACGAACAGCGCCGCCACCGCGACACCGTCTGGAAGGTGCACGGCCCCGCCCAGGCCATCCTGGTCGGCGACGCCCTGTTCGCGCTGGCCAACGAGGTGCTCCTGGAGCTGGGCACCGTCGAGGCCGGCCGCGCCACCCGCCGCCTGACCAAGGCCAGCCGCTCCCTGATCGACGGGCAGGCCCAGGACATCTCCTACGAGCACCGCGACCGCGTCAGCGTCGAGGAGTGCCTGGAGATGGAGGGCAACAAGACCGGCGCCCTGCTTGCCTGCGCCAGCTCCGTCGGCGCGGTGCTCGGCGGAGCCGACGAGCGCACCGCCGACACCCTCGAGAAGTACGGTTACCACCTGGGCCTCGCCTTCCAGGCCGTCGACGACCTGCTCGGCATCTGGGGCGACCCGGACGCCACCGGCAAGCAGACCTGGAGCGATCTGCGCCAGCGCAAGAAGTCGCTGCCGGTCGTGGCCGCCCTCGCGGCCGGCGGGCCCGCCTCCGAGCGGCTCGGCGAGATCCTCGCCGCCGACGCCAAGGCCAGTGACTTCGCGAACTTCTCCGAGGAGGAGTTCGCGGCCCGCGCCGCCCTCATCGAGGAAGCGGGCGGGCGGGAGTGGACCGCCGACGAGGCGCGTCGCCAGCACACCATCGCCATCGAAGCCCTCGACGCCGTCGACATGCCCGACCGGGTGCGGGAGATGTTCACGGCCCTCGCGGACTTCGTCGTCGTACGAAAGAGATGATCATTATCGGTCGAATAGCCCTCGCGTAGTCGCCGGCCGGTGTCGTGGAGACACGAACACCGGCCGACGGCGGACCCAGCAGACGCACCACATGCACACTGCACGAAGGGGAAGCCATGACAGCGACGACCGACGGAAGCACCGGGGCCGCCCTGCGGCCCCTGGCAGCCTCGGCCAGCGACACCGACAGCACGATCCCCGCCTCGGCGGCCGGGGTACCCGAAGCCGCCGCCCGCGCCACCCGGCGCGCCACCGACTTCCTGCTCTCCAAGCAGGACGCCCAGGGCTGGTGGAAGGGCGACCTCGAGACGAACGTCACGATGGACGCCGAGGACCTGCTCCTGCGTCAGTTCCTCGGCATCCAGGACGAGGAGACCACCCGCGCCGCCGCGCTGTTCATCCGCGGCGAGCAGCGGGAGGACGGCACCTGGGCCACCTTCTACGGCGGCCCCGGCGAACTGTCCACCACGATCGAGGCCTACGTCGCCCTCCGCCTGGCCGGCGACTCGCCCGACGCGCCCCACATGGCGCGGGCCTCGGAGTGGATCCGTTCCCGCGGCGGCATCGCCGCGTCGCGCGTCTTCACCCGCATCTGGCTGGCGCTGTTCGGCTGGTGGAAGTGGGACGACCTGCCCGAACTCCCGCCGGAGCTCATCTACTTCCCGACCTGGGTCCCGCTCAACATCTACGACTTCGGCTGCTGGGCCCGGCAGACCATCGTGCCGCTCACCATCGTCTCCGCGAAGCGGCCGGTGCGTCCCGCGCCGTTCTCGCTGGACGAACTGCACACCGACCCGGCCCGCCCCAACCCGCCGCGCCCCCTGGCACCGGCGGCGAGCTGGGACGGCGCCTTCCAGCGCATCGACAAGGCCCTGCACGCCTACCGCAAGGTCGCCCCGCGCCGGCTGCGCAGGGCCGCGATGAACAGCGCCGCCCGCTGGATCATCGAGCGGCAGGAGAACGACGGCTGCTGGGGCGGCATCCAGCCCCCGGCCGTCTACTCGGTCATCGCCCTCTACCTGCTCGGCTACGACCTCGAACACCCCGTGATGCGCGCGGGCCTGGAGTCGCTGGACCGGTTCGCCGTGTGGCGCGAGGACGGCGCCCGGATGATCGAGGCCTGCCAGTCCCCGGTGTGGGACACCTGCCTCGCCACCATCGCGCTCGCCGACGCGGGCGTCCCCGAGGACCACCCCCAGCTGGTGAAGGCCTCGGACTGGATGCTCGGCGAACAGATCGTGCGCCCCGGCGACTGGTCGGTGAAGCGCCCCGGACTGCCGCCCGGCGGCTGGGCGTTCGAGTTCCACAACGACAACTACCCCGACATCGACGACACCGCCGAGGTGGTCCTCGCCCTGCGCCGGGTCAGGCACCACGACCCGGAGCGGGTGGAGAAGGCCATCGGCCGCGGGGTGCGCTGGAACCTCGGCATGCAGTCGAAGAACGGCGCCTGGGGTGCCTTCGACGTCGACAACACCAGCGCCTTCCCCAACCGGCTGCCGTTCTGCGACTTCGGCGAGGTCATCGATCCGCCGTCCGCCGACGTCACCGCGCACGTCGTCGAGATGCTGGCCGTCGAGGGCCTCGCCCACGACCCGCGCACCCGCCGCGGCATCCAGTGGCTCCTGGACGCGCAGGAGGCGGACGGCTCCTGGTTCGGCCGTTGGGGCGTCAACTACGTCTACGGCACCGGGTCCGTGATCCCCGCGCTGACCGCCGCCGGGCTGCCCACCTCGCACCCGGCCATCCGGCGCGCGGTGCGCTGGCTGGAGTCCGTCCAGAACGAGGACGGCGGCTGGGGCGAGGACCTGCGCTCCTACCGCTACGTCCGGGAGTGGAGCGGCCGGGGCGCCTCGACCGCCTCGCAGACCGGCTGGGCGCTGATGGCCCTGCTGGCGGCGGGGGAGCGGGAGTCCAAGGCCGTGGAGCGCGGCGTCGCGTGGCTCGCGGCCACCCAGCGCGAGGACGGCTCCTGGGACGAGCCGTACTTCACGGGTACCGGTTTCCCGTGGGACTTCTCCATCAACTACCACCTCTACCGCCAGGTCTTCCCGCTCACCGCACTCGGCCGGTACGTCCACGGGGAGCCCTTCGCCAAGAAGTCCCCCGCGGCCGAGGCACCCACCGCGTCCGTCGTGGCCGAGGTGAAGGGCAGCTGATGACCCCGCAGACCGGCCCGTCCCCGCTGCTGATCGCCTGCGCGCTCGGCATCGAGCACCTCGCCCTGCGCACCGGCGACCGCGCCGGCGCCGGCGGGCCGGTCACCGTCCTGCGCACCGGTATGGGCCCGAGGGCGGCCGAGCGCTCGGTCGCCCGGGTCCTCGCCGACCCGGCGCTCGACGCCGCCGCCGTCCTCGCCACCGGCTTCTGCGCGGGACTCGCCCCCGGCATGCACCCCGGCGACCTGGTCGTCGCCGAGGAGACCCGGGACCCCCGCTCCACCGTCCCCTGCGTCGCGACCGACCGGCTCGTCAAGGAACTCGCGCGAGCCGTCCCCGGGCGCACCGTCCACACCGGGCCGTTGACCGGCTCGGACCACGTCGTCCGCGGCCCCGAACGCGCCGACCTGCTCGCCACCGGCGCGATCGCCGTGGACATGGAGTCCGCGGCCACGCTCCTGAGCGCCGTCCGCACGGGCCCGCGCCCGGTTGCGGCCGTCCGGGTGGTCGTGGACGCTCCAGAGCACGAACTCGTCCGGATCGGCACCGTGCGCGGTGGAATATCGGCTTTCCGCGTTCTTCGATCCGTTCTTCCCGCATTTTTCGAATGGCACCGTTCTTTGTTGCTCCCCCGGAGGTGAGCCCAGATGGCCATGCCGCTGCGCCAGTCCATCAAGGTCGCTACATACCTGGCCGAACAGAAGATTCGCCGACGGGACAAGTTCCCGCTCATCGTGGAGCTGGAGCCGCTCTTCGCCTGCAACCTGGCGTGCGAGGGGTGCGGCAAGATCCAGCACCCCGCCGGCGTGCTCAAGCAGCGCATGCCGGTCGCGCAGGCCGTGGGAGCGGTGCTCGAATCGGGCGCGCCGATGGTCTCCATCGCCGGCGGCGAGCCCCTGATGCACCCGCAGATCGACGAGATCGTGCGCCAGTTGGTGGCCAAGCGGAAGTACGTCTTCCTGTGCACCAACGCCATGCTCATGCGCAAGAAGATGGACAAGTTCAAGCCCTCGCCGTACTTCGCCTTCGCCGTGCACATCGACGGGCTGCGCGAGCGGCACGACGAATCCGTGGCCAAGGAGGGCGTGTTCGACGAGGCCGTGGAGGCCATCAAGGAGGCCAAGCGCCGCGGCTTCCGGGTGACCACCAACTCGACCTTCTTCAACACCGACACCCCGCAGACCATCGTCGAGGTGCTCAACTTCCTCAACGACGACCTCAAGGTCGACGAGATGATGATCTCGCCCGCCTACGCCTACGAGAAGGCGCCCGACCAGGAGCACTTCCTGGGCGTGGAGCAGACCCGGGAGCTGTTCAAGAAGGCCTTCGCGGGCGGCAACCGGGCCCGCTGGCGGCTCAACCACTCCCCGCTGTTCCTCGACTTCCTCGAGGGCAAGGTCGACTTCCCCTGCACCGCCTGGGCGATCCCCAACTACTCCCTCTTCGGCTGGCAGCGCCCCTGCTACCTGATGAGCGACGGATACGTCCCGACCTACCGGGAGCTGATCGAGGAAACCGACTGGGACAAGTACGGCCGAGGCAAGGACCCGCGCTGCGACAACTGCATGGCGCACTGCGGCTACGAGCCCACCGCCGTCCTGGCCACCATGGGCTCGCTCAAGGAGTCCCTGCGCGCCATGCGCGAGACCGTCTCCTCGAACCGGGAGTGACGTCATGACCGCCATTCCCTTGGGGCTCCCCGAGGTACCGGTCCGGCCGATCGCCGAGCGACGCGTGTCGCGGCGGATCCAGGTCGGGCCGGTGGCGGTCGGGGGCGGGGCCCCGGTGTCGGTGCAGTCGATGACGACCACCCGCACCTCCGACATCGGTGCCACGCTCCAGCAGATCGCCGAACTGACGGCCGCCGGCTGCGAGATCGTGCGCGTGGCCTGCCCCACCCAGGACGACGCCGACGCGCTGCCCGTCATCGCCAGGAAGTCGCAGATCCCGGTGATCGCGGACATCCACTTCCAGCCCAAGTACGTCTTCGCCGCGATCGAGGCCGGCTGCGCGGCGGTGCGCGTGAACCCGGGCAACATCAAGAAGTTCGACGACCAGGTCAAGGAGATCGCGAAGGCGGCCCGCGACCACGGAACCCCGATCCGCATCGGGGTCAACGCGGGCTCGCTGGACCGCAGGCTGCTGCAGAAGTACGGCAGGGCGACCCCGGAGGCGCTGGCGGAGTCCGCGCTGTGGGAGGCGTCGCTCTTCGAGGAGCACGACTTCCGGGACATCAAGATCTCGGTCAAGCACAACGACCCGGTCGTGATGGTCGAGGCCTACCGGCAGCTCGCCGCCCGGTGCGACTACCCGCTGCACCTGGGGGTGACGGAGGCCGGCCCGGCGTTCCAGGGCACCATCAAGTCCGCCGTCGCCTTCGGCGCGCTGCTCTCCCAGGGCATCGGCGACACCATCCGCGTGTCGCTCAGCGCTCCGCCGGTCGAGGAGATCAAGGTCGGCATCCAGATCCTCCAGTCGCTGGGGCTCAGGGAACGCCGGCTGGAGATCGTCTCCTGCCCGTCCTGCGGCCGGGCCCAGGTCGACGTCTACAAGCTGGCCGAGGAGGTCACCGCCGGCTTGGAGGGCATGGAGATCCCGCTGCGCGTCGCCGTCATGGGCTGCGTGGTGAACGGCCCCGGCGAGGCCAGGGAGGCCGACCTCGGTGTCGCCTCCGGCAACGGCAAGGGGCAGATCTTCGTCAGGGGCGAGGTCGTCAGGACCGTCCCCGAGTCGAAGATCGTGGAGACCCTCATCGAGGAGGCGATGAGGATCGCGGAGCAGATGGAGAAGGACGGCGCCTCGGGGGCGCCGGCCGTCACCGTGAGCTGAAACGCGGACCGAAGGGGGCCCGAGCGTGACGATTCTGGAGAACATCCGGGGACCACGCGACCTGAAGGCGCTGTCCGAGGCGGAACTCGGTGAACTGTCCGACGAGATACGTGACTTCCTGGTGCACGCGGTCGCCCGCACCGGCGGTCACCTCGGACCCAACCTCGGCGTGGTGGAGCTCACCGTCGCCCTGCACCGGGTCTTCGAGTCGCCGGACGACCGCATCCTGTGGGACACCGGCCATCAGAGCTACGTGCACAAACTCCTGACCGGCCGTCAGGACTTCTCCAAGCTGCGCAGCAAGGGCGGCCTGTCCGGCTACCCCTCGCGCGAGGAGTCCGAGCACGACGTCATCGAGAACAGCCACGCCTCCACCGTCCTCGGCTGGGCCGACGGCCTCGCCAAGGCCCGCCAGGTGCAGGGGGAACGCGACCACGTCGTCGCCGTCATCGGTGACGGCGCGCTCACCGGCGGCATGGCCTGGGAGGCGCTGAACAACATCGCGGCGGCCAGGGACCGGCCGCTGATCATCGTCGTCAACGACAACGAACGCTCGTACGCCCCCACCATCGGCGGCCTCGCCAACCACCTGGCGACCCTGCGCACCACCGACGGCTACGAGCGGGCCCTGGCCTGGGGCAAGGACGTGCTCCAGCGCACGCCCGTGGTCGGCCACACCGTGTACGAGGCGCTGCACGGCGCCAAGAAGGGCTTCAAGGACGCCTTCGCCCCACAGGGGCTCTTCGAGGACCTGGGGCTCAAGTACCTCGGCCCGATCGACGGCCACGACATCCGCGCCGTCGAGTCGGCGCTGCGCCGCGCCAAGCGCTTCCACGGCCCGGTGCTGGTCCACTGCCTCACCGAGAAGGGCCGAGGTTACGAACCCGCCCTGCGCGACGAGGAGGACCACTTCCACACCGTCGGTGTGATGGACCCGCTCACCTGCGAACCGCTCGGCCCGGCCGGGGGACCGTCCTGGACCTCGGTGTTCGGCGAGGAGATCGTCCGGATCGGCGAGGAGCGCGAGGACGTGGTCGCGATCACCGCGGCCATGCTGCACCCGGTCGGTCTGGCACCCTTCGCCGCGCGCTTCCCCGACCGGGTCTGGGACGTCGGCATCGCCGAGCAGCACGCCGCCGTGTCCGCCGCCGGCCTCGCCACCGGCGGACTGCACCCGGTCGTCGCCGTGTACGCCACCTTCCTCAACCGCGCCTTCGACCAGCTCCTGATGGACGTGGCGCTGCACCGCTGCGGCGTCACCTTCGTCCTGGACCGGGCCGGTGTCACCGGCGTCGACGGGGCCTCGCACAACGGAATGTGGGACATGTCCGTCCTCCAGGTCGTCCCCGGGCTGCGCATCGCCGCACCGCGCGACGCCGACCAGCTGCGCGCCCAGCTGCGCGAGGCGGTCGCGGTGGACGACGCGCCGACGCTGCTGCGCTTTCCCAAGGAGTCCGTCGGTCCCGCCGTACCCGCCGTGGACCGCATCGGCGGCCTGGACGTACTGCACGCCGCCGACCGGCCCGAGGTGCTGCTCGTGGCCGTCGGCGTGATGGCGCCCGTCTGCCTCGGCGCCGCCGAACTCCTGGAGGCCCGCGGCATCGGCTGCACCGTCGTCGACCCCCGCTGGGTCAAGCCCGTCGACCCGGCGCTCGCGCCCCTCGCCGCCGAGCACCGACTGGTGGCCGTCGTCGAGGACAACAGCCGCGCCGCCGGGGTCGGCTCCGCGGTGGCCCTGGCGCTCGGCGACGCCGAGGTCGACGTCCCCGTACGCCGCTTCGGCATCCCCGAGCAGTTCCTCGCGCACGCCAAGCGCGCCGAGGTGCTCGCGGACATCGGCCTCACCCCGGTCGACGTCGCCGGCCGGATCGCCGCGAGCCTGGCCCTCGCCGAACCGGCCGGAGAACGGGCCGGGGAACCGGCGGTGGAACAGCCCGGCGACGGGCGGATGTCCGGCGACGGACGGATCGTCATGCCAGCCCAAGGAGAGAACTGAATGACCAAGGAGTTCGACCTCGCCGCGCTCTTGGCCGAGCGCGGGGCCGAGCGGTACGAGCTGCACGCCAAGTACCTCAACCACCAGCAGCCGCGCATGCTGCGCACCATCGGCTTCGACAAGGTCTACGAGCGGGCCGAGGGCGCGCACTTCTGGGACGCGGACGGCAACGACTACCTGGACATGCTCGCCGGGTTCGCCGTCATGGGCCTGGGCCGCCACCACCCCGTCGTCCGCAAGGCGCTGCACGACGTCCTCGACGCCTCGCTCGCCGACCTGACCCGCTTCGACTGCCCGCCGCTGCCCGGCCTGCTGGCGGAGAAGCTGCTCTCCTACAGCCCCCACCTGGACCGCGTCTTCTTCGGCAACAGCGGCACCGAGGCCGTCGAGACCGCGTTGAAGTTCGCCCGGTACGCGACCGGCAGGCAGCGGATCCTGTACTGCTCCCACGCCTTCCACGGACTGACCACCGGCTCCCTCTCCGTCAATGGAGAGGACTCGTTCCGCAAGGGCTTCGCGCCGCTGCTGCCCGACACCGCCGTCCCGCTCGGCGACCTGGACGCCCTGGCCCGGGAGCTGAAGAAGGGCGACGTGGCCGCGCTGATCGTGGAGCCGGTCCAGGGCAAGGGCGTGCACGAGGCACCGCCCGGCTACCTGCGCGCCGCACAGGATCTGCTGCACCGGCACAAGGCGCTGCTGATCGCCGACGAGGTGCAGACCGGCCTCGGCCGTACCGGCAAGTTCTACGCCTACCAGCACGACGACGGCGTCGAACCCGACCTGGTCTGCGTCGCCAAGGCGCTGTCCGGCGGATACGTGCCGGTGGGAGCCACCCTGGGCAAGGACTGGATCTTCCAGAAGGTCTACTCCTCGATGGACCGCGTGCAGGTCCACTCGGCCAGCTTCGGGTCCAACGCGCAGGCCATGGCCGCCGGCCTCGCCGTGCTGTCGGTGATGGAGAACGAGGAGATCGTCGCGAACGCCGCCGCGGTGGGGGACCGGCTGAAGACCCGGCTGGCCGCGCTGGTGGACCGCTACGAACTGCTCGCCGACGTCCGGGGCCGCGGACTGATGATCGGCATCGAGTTCGGCCGGCCCAGCTCCCTGAAACTGCGCAGCCGCTGGACGATGCTGCAGGCCGCGCGGAAGGGACTGTTCGCGCAGATGGTGGTCGTGCCGCTGCTGCAGCGGCACCGCATCCTGACCCAGGTGTCCGGCGACCACCTGGAGGTGATCAAGCTGATCCCGCCGCTGATCATCGACACCGACGACGCCGACCGGTTCGTCGACGCCTTCACGGAGGTGATGGAGGACGCGCACAATGGCGGTGGACTGATGTGGGACTTCGGGAAGACCCTGGTCAAGCAGGCGGTGGCCAACCGCTGACCGTCTCTTTTGCCTGTGAGGCAAGAAATTTGCCTGTGGGGCAAGAGTCGGGCTGAATGGAGGCATGAGCTCCTCCGAGACCGGCCCCGCCGAGGGTACGGTCGCCGCCGTCGCACCGCAGCTGCGCGAGCTGCGGCGGCGGGCCGCCCTCACCCTGGAGGCCGCGGCCCGCGCCGCGGGGCTGTCGCCCGCCCACCTCTCCCGCCTGGAGACCGGGCAGCGCCAGCCCTCACTGCCGATGCTGCTCGCCCTCGCCCGCATCTACGGGACGACCGTCGCCGAGCTGTTGGGCGAGACCGCGGCCGACCGGGACGCCGTCGTGCGCGCCGCCGACATGGAGGCCACGAGCGCGGGCGGCTGGACGTACTACCAGGCCGGAGCGCCGGGCCGGGGCATGCAGGCCCTGCGCGTCGAGGTGCCGTACGGCTCGCAGGGCGACGTCGTGCGGGTGCACCCCGGGGAGGAGTGGCTCCACGTCCTCAGGGGCCGGCTGCGGCTGCGCCTCGGGGACACCGAGCACCGGCTCACCGCCGGGGACAGTGCCCACTTCGACTCCATGACCCCGCACCGGATCGCGGCGCGGGACCCCGACGGGGTCGAGCTGCTCTTCGTCCACACCCTGCTGCAGAGCCCGACGGCCGCGCTGTGCCTCGGCCCGACCCCTGGAGAGACGCCATGAGTGCCATCGAGGACAAGTTCCCGCGCGCCCTGTGGGTGCGCCTGGTCATCTACATCGCCCTGGGGCACGTCTTCGGCGGCTTCCTCTACCTGCTGTTCGAGGTGGGCGCCAAGTAGCCCGTCCGCGAGCGGGTGGCTCAGTCCACCATCCGCTCGCGCAGCCGCTCCCGGGTCCCGGCGCCGAGCCCCAGCCCCTTCTCCAGATAGGCGTCGACTCCGCCCCACGTCTCCTCGATCGTCTCGAAGGCCGCCGCCAGGTACTCGGCGCGCGCGTCGAACAGCGGGCTGAGCAGCTCCATGACCTCGGGGGAGTAGGCGGAGGCGGCGGTGCTGCTGCGGCGCACCTTGTAGCGGCGGTGCGCGGCGTTCGACTTCAGGTAGTCCTCGACGACGGCCTCGCGCTCGACGCCCAGGGCGAGCAGGGTGATCGCGATCGACAGACCGGCGCGGTCCTTGCCGGCCGCGCAGTGCATCAGCGCCGGGACGCTGTCCTCGGCGAGCGCGTGCAGGATCCGGGAGTGCTCCGAGGTGCGCTCCGTGACCATCGCGCGGTAGGAGGAGATCATGCGCCGGGCGCCCTTGCCGTCGCCGAGGATCCCGTGCAGCTGGTCGAGGTCTCCGTCCCGGACCATCTTCCAGAACTCGGCGCCGTCGGCCGGATCGCTCAGCGGCAGGTTCACATTGCGCACGCCCGGCAGCTCGACGTCCGCGCCGTCGAGCTTCTGGTCGGCCGCGTTGCGGAAGTCGAAGATCGTGTGCAGGCCCAGCGAGGCGAGGAACGCGGCGTCCTCCCCGGTGGCATGAGCCAGGTGGCCGCTGCGGAACAGCACCCCCTGCCGCACCCGCCGGCCGTCCACGGTCGGCAGTCCGCCCACGTCCCGGAAGTTGCGCACACCGGTCAGCTCGGGTTCGGTCGACGGGACCTGCTGCGTCACGGGGGCTCCTCCCACTCCGCCCCGCCGCCGCTGCTCGCCGGCGGGCGCCATTCGACGATACGGCATGGCCGGTGCGCGAAAGCCGTTCCGGCAGGGGTATTGCGGACCGGAAAGGGCCTTCTGTCCGAATTGGAGGATTGGTGATAACTGGCCCTGAAATGGCGGAAGGTGGGTAAGGGGCGCGTGAGCAGCGTCATATCCGTGACCGAGCGTTGCCCGTCATGTTCACGTAATCCGGCCCGTTCTCAAGGGAATTCAGGAAAAGCGGTGCGAGGGAAATCGACGCAGGGTTACCGGGTTTTCCCGTAATGGATCAATAGAAACAGCTGTCGCCGGAACCTCTCGCTTGTCCCTGTGCGTCTTGGTCCCTTACGTTCACCACCGATCCGGACGGACGCCTAATCCTGCCGCCGACCGGAGCCCGCACTCATCCACCACCCGTACACGGCAGGAGCGGGGGACCCACAGGTAGAACTGCCTGTTCCGGTTCCCGGAACGGCTTGGGGTAAAGCCGCGTTTCGGCGCGGCCGGGCATCTCCAGCCCGCACCCGACAGCTCACCTCGCAGGCGCCGGAGAGGAATTCGCCATGCCCGCGAAGGGTAAGCACCGCCGTACCAGGGCCATGCGCCTGACCCGCACCATCGCCGTCGCCGGAACCGGTGGCGCCGCGCTCGCGCTCCCGCTGATGGGTGCCGCCTCCGCCAATGCCGCCCCGGCGCACTCCGTTTCCGGGCAGGCCGTGCAGTCCGTTCCGGCGTCGGCCAAGAAGGCCGCCGCGAACGGCTCCGACAAGAACGCGGAATCCCGCACGTACACCGTGAAGAGCGGTGACTACCTTTCGAAGATCGCCGACGAGCAGCACGTCGACGGCGGCTGGAAGAAGCTCTACGCGGACAACCGCGAGGCCGTCGGCTCCGACCCGTCGCTGATCCACCCGGGCCTCGAGCTCTCGATCGCCGGCCAGGCCGCCAAGTCCTCGGCGCCGTCCTCCGCGCAGTCGCAGAAGCCGGCCCAGAAGTCGGCGGACACCGCGAAGACCGCTGCCACGGAGTCCACGGAGTCCTCGGACACCGGGACCCAGTCCGCGGGCACCACCAGCGGTTACACCTCCCCCGTCGCGGGCGGCACCGTCGGCACCCCCTACCACCAGTCCGGCAGCATGTGGTCCAGCGGCTACCACACCGGTACCGACTTCGTCGTTCCGACCGGCACCTCGCTGAAGGCCGTCGGCGCGGGCACCGTCGTCTCCGCCGGCTGGGGCGGCGCGTACGGCAACCAGGTCGTCATCAAGCTCGACGAGGGCCACTACGCCCAGTACGCCCACCTCTCCTCGCTCTCCGTCTCCGCCGGTCAGACGGTGACGACGGGTCAGCAGGTCGGCCTCTCCGGCGCCACCGGCAACGTGACCGGCCCGCACCTGCACTTCGAGATCCGCACCACGCCGGACTACGGCTCGGACATCGACCCGCTCGCGTTCCTGCGCTCGCACGGCGTCTCCGTCTGACGACCGGTTCCGCGCGGCCTCCGCACCCCGAAGGCCGGACCCCGATCCCCGGGTCCGGCCTTCGGCGTGTCCGGACTTCGGGGTGTCCGGACCTCGATGTGTCCGGACCTCGGCGTATTCCGGAATTGACGAACACTTTAGGCGTGGCCTTTCTCACCGCCCGTCAACCCCTTCCTACGGTCGCGTAGGTCACATTCCAAGGTGAATCATGGGCCGACGTGGCAGACGATTCGAAGAGTGACAGCAGAGCAGTGATCGGGTCGTACGTGGCGGTGGGGGACAGCTTCACCGAGGGCGTCGGCGATCCCGGCCCCGACGGGGCGTTCGTCGGCTGGGCCGACCGACTGGCCGTACTGCTCGCGGACCGGCGCCCCGAGGGCGACTTCACGTACACGAACCTCGCCGTGCGCGGCAGGCTCCTCGACCAGATCGTGGCGGAACAGGTCCCCAGGGTCGTCGCCCTCGCGCCGGACCTGGTCTCCTTCGCGGCGGGCGGCAACGACATCATCCGGCCCGGCACCGACCCCGACGAGGTCGCCGAGCGGTTCGAACTGGCGGTGGCCGCGCTGACCGCCGCGGCCGGCACCGTCCTGGTGACCACCGGGTTCGACACCCGCGGGGTGCCCGTCCTCAAGCACCTGCGGGGCAAGATCGCCACGTACAACGGGCACGTGCGCGCCATCGCCGACCGCTACGGCTGCCCGGTGCTCGACCTGTGGTCGCTCCGCAGCGTCCAGGACCGCAGGGCGTGGGACGCCGACCGGCTGCACCTGTCGCCGGAGGGCCACACCCGCGTGGCGCTGCGCGCCGGACAGGCCCTCGGCCTGCGCGTCCCGGCCGACCCCGACCAGCCCTGGCCGCCCCTGCCGCCCCGCGGCACGCTCGACGTGCGGCGCGACGACGTGCACTGGGCGCGCGAGTACCTGGTCCCGTGGATCGGACGCCGGCTGCGCGGCGAGTCGTCGGGCGACCACGTGACGGCCAAGGGAACGCTGTCGCCGGACGACATCAAGACGCGGATCGCCTCGGTGGCCTGAGGCGGGACCGGGCGCCCGGTGCCCGTACGACAGCCCCTAACGTCGTGCGGGCATCAGGGCCGCCCGCTCCAGGCCCAGCTCCCGGGCCAGCGCCTCGTCCACCCACTCCTGTGCCCGGGCCCGCGACACCGTGCCCGTGTACGACGTGAGCTGCACCGCCAGCCCGTCCAGCAACGCCGTCAGCCGCAGCGCGGCGGCATCCGGCTCGGGGCAGGAGAACTCGCCGGCGGCCACGCCCTCGGCGATGACCTCGGCGAGCGCCGCCTTCCACTGCCGGTCCAGCTCGCGCGTGACCTCCCGCAGCGCGGGCTCGCGCGGCGCCGCCGCCCAGCCCTCGATCCACAGCCGCCAGCCTTTGGCCTGACCGGTCGGCGCGTACCACCGCACGGCCGTCCGCAGGCGGCGCAGCGCCGTCGTGCGACGGGCGAGCAGCTTGTGCAGATGGGCGAGATCGGCCTCGGCGGCATGCGTGAACGCGGCGGCGACCAGCCGTTCCTTGGTGGAGAAGTGATAGAGCACCAGGGCGTTGCTGACACCGAGCGCGGCGGCCACGTCGGCGATCCGCAGCGCCGCCACGCCCCGGGCCGATATCTGCTCGACGGCAGCGCGCAGCAGCTCCTCGCGGCGCTCAACCGGACTCTCCCCACGCACGTCACCCTATACAGGCCCCCGACGTGCCGTGACGCCCTGCCGGTTCGCAGGGGACCGGGAACACGGATGTGGCGTCCGTCGTTCGAGGTGACGTAGGACGAGACGAAGACGAACAAGACGAGAGCCTGACCGCTCCACCTGGAGGTACCGTGGCCGCTTTCCGTTCCCCGAGTCCCGGGTTCAGCGTGCCGCGGCCCGCGGCCTTCGGCGCGGACCCGGGTGGCGAGCGGATGGCGCGCATCCGCAGGTCCCCGCACTTCCGCGACGGCGTCTTCCAGAACCCCGGCGGCCCCGCCCGGACCCGGCCGTCCGGCTCGGCCACCGAATTCGCCAAGATCTACTTCGACAAGCAGGCGCGGCTGGGCCGGTCCCCGCGGGGCTCCGTCCCGGTGCACGCCACCACCCTGGCCGACATCGCCAAGCCGCCCGCCACCGGACTCCGGCTGACCTGGATGGGCCACTCCAGTGTGCTCGCCGAGATCGACGGGCAGCGCGTGCTCTTCGACCCCGTGTGGGGAGAGCGCTGCTCCCCGGTCCCCTTCGCCGGCCCCAAGCGCCTGCACCCGGTCCCGCTGCCGCTGGCCGCCCTCGGCCCCGTCGACGTCGTCGTCATCTCCCACGACCACTACGACCACCTGGACATGCCGACCATCAAGGCGCTGGCCCGCACGGACACCGTGTTCGCCGTGCCGCTCGGCGTCGGCGCCCACCTCGAACACTGGGGTGTCTCCCCCGGTCGGCTGCGTGAGCTGGACTGGCACGAGTCGACGCGCGTCGGCGGCCTCACCCTCACCGCCACCCCGGCCCGGCACTTCTGCGGGCGCGGGCTGCGCAACACCCAGCACACCCTCTGGGCGTCCTGGGTCGTCGCCGGGGAGGAGCACCGCGTCTACCACAGCGGCGACACCGGCTACTTCGACGGATTCCACGACGTCGGTGCCGCGCACGGCCCGTTCGACGCCACGATGATCCAGCTCGGGGCGTACGCCGAGTTCTGGCCGGACATCCACATGACCCCCGAGGAAGGCGTCCGCGCCCACCTCGACCTCCAGGGCGGCCGCCCGCACGGCACCCTGCTGCCGATCCACTGGGGCACCTTCAACCTGGCGCCGCACGCGTGGGCGGAGCCGGGGGAGTGGACGAGGGACGCGGCCGGGGAGGCGGGCCAGGCGGTGGCGTTCCCCAGGCCGGGGGAACCGTTCGAGCCCGCCGGGACGCTGCCGCTGGAGCCCTGGTGGCGGACGGTGTCCCAGCCGATCGCGCATCCGTGGCGACGTCCCCGGATCGCCGAGGGAGTGGCCGGGACCAGCAGGGGGGATCTGGACCTCGCGGGCGGGTGAGCGGTGATGTCGGTCGGGGACGAGCCGGGGGAGACGCTGCGGATGCTGGAGCGTCTCCCTGGTGACGAACGGGATCCGGATACCACCGTCGCCGCGTGACGTTCGCTGCTGCTGCGCCACCGGAACGCCCGCCGCCCCGACATGCCCGGCCCCATGCGCCACGCGTCAGTCGAGGATCTCGGCCGGCTTGGTCATCGGTCCGCCTGTGTCACCGGTGTTGAGTGTTCCTGTCGGTTCGAACAGCAGGATGGCGGTCTCCTCGTCCGCCACGGGGCAGTGCTCGACCCCGCGGGGAACCACGAACAACTCGCCGGGTTCCAGGACCACTTCGGCGTCCCTGAGCTGGATCCTGAGCCGTCCGCTGATGACCAGGAACAGTTCGTCGGTGTCCTCGTGTGTGTGCCAGACGAACTCCCCCTTCAGTTTGGCCACCTTGACCTCGTAGTCGTTGAGTACAGCCACCCGCTTCTGCGACCACAGCTCGCTGAACCGCGCCAGCTTGTCGGCGAGGTTGACGGGGACGACGGACCTGGGCATGGGGAATCCCTCCTCGAGGCCGGTCAACCGGGGCGACTCCTCGGGCGCCCTTCGGCCGGCTTCACGAGCCTGCCGCGCTCGGACGGTGCCGGTCTTGTACGTTCCTGGCATGACCGGCGACCGATCCCGCGCGTCCATCAGCGCCTGGAAGCCCCGGGTCCCAGGCATTTCCGAGGTCTTCCACGCGCACTTCACCGACCACGCGTACCCGGCCCACACCCACGACACGTGGGACCTGATGATCCTCGACGACGGGTCTGTCGACTTCGCACTCGACCGCCGCCGTCATGGGGCGACCGGCGACTCCTGCGTCCTCCTGTTGCCGCCCGGCGTCCCCCACGACGGCCGGACCGTCACCGCATCCGGTTTCCGCAAGCGCAACCTCTACCTCGACGTCTCCGTACTCCCTCAACGGCTGGCCGGCCGCGCTGTGGACACCCCGGTTCTCAAAGACCGGCTGCTTCGTCACCGGATACACCAGTTGCACGCCGCTCTTGCATATGGGGGAGGCGAGTTGGAGGCCGAGTCCCGCCTGTCGTTCATACAGGAACGGCTCCACTTCCATCTCGCCGCGCTCCGCCCCGGCGGACCGGGGCGTGCGGCACACCGGCCCGCCACCGAGTCGCGGGACGTACTGGACTCCCGGACACGCGTCGGCATGTCCCTGCGCGAAGCCGCCGCCGTCCTGCACGCCCACCCCGCCCACCCCACCCACCTCACCGGCAAGCGCATCGACCAGGCACGAAAGCTTCTCCCCTCCGGCCACCTCAAGGCGTTCCCTCGCGCAGGGCGTCCGAGACGGACTTGACGCCGCCGTGTGCGGTCATGCCGCCGTCGACCGGGATCTCCGCGCCGGTGATGAAGGACGCGTCGTCGGACAGCAGGAACACGACCAGGGGCGCCACCTCCCCGACGGTCCCCGTACGGCCGAGCGGCGTTTCCCGGATGTTGGCCTCG
Source organism: Streptomyces sp. KPB2 (assembly GCF_003950055.1). Lineage (NCBI taxonomy): Bacteria > Bacillati > Actinomycetota > Actinomycetes > Kitasatosporales > Streptomycetaceae > Streptomyces > Streptomyces sp. KPB2. Next base: position 1,003,625 of record NZ_CP034353.1, on the reverse strand, counting down.
CGGAAGGCGGGCGCGGCGGAGGCGGTCATCCCGGTCTCGATGTAGCCCGGGTGGATCGTGTTGACGCGGATGCCGCGCGGGCCCAGCTCCAGGGCCGCCGCCTTCGACAGGCCGCGCAGCGCCCACTTGCTGGCCGTGTAGGCGACCGGGTAGTGCGCCGTGAGGGCCGCCGAGGAGCCGACGTTGACGACGGAGGAGCCCGGCGGCATGAGCGGGGCGAGGTGCTGGATGCCGAGCAGCGGGCCGGTGACGTTGACCGCGTGGACGCGGGCCATGTCCTCGGGGCGCACCTCGCCGACGCGGGCCCGCCAGGTGATGCCCGCGTTGTTGACCAGGCCGTGCACCTGTCCGTACGACTCCCGCAGCTCGGCGGCCAGTTCCGTCCAGTCCGCCTCGTCGGTGACGTCCAGGCGTCGGCAGCCGGGCGCCTCGGTGGCGTCCGTGGCGACGACGCGCGCCCCCTCCCGGGCGAGGGCCTCGGCCTCGGCGGCGCCCTGCCCGCGGGCCGCGCCGGTGACGACGACGACTTTGCCGAGCAGCCTCTTGCCGTGCGGGTCGCTCACGGCCGCTCCCGGGACCGGCGTCGGCCCGTGGGCAGGGGGACGGGCTCGGCGCCGGGGACCACGGTGTTGGTCAGCGTGCCGATGCCCTCGACCGTGAGGGTGACGGTGTCGCCGGGCTTCAGCGGCGGCGGGTTCCGCTCGCCGCGCCGGCCCCACAGTTCGGCGAGGCAGCCGCCGTTGCCACAGGTGCCGGAGCCGAGGACGTCGCCGGGGACGACGCGGGTGCCGCGGGAGGCGTAGGCGGTCATCTCCTCGAAGGTCCAGCTCATGTTGGACAGCAGGTCCTCGCCGACCCGCTCGCCGTTGACCTCGGCGGTCAGGGCCAGGCGCAGGAAGCCGTCGGCGTCCCGGTGCGGTTCCAGCGCGTCGGCGGTGACGAGGTACGGGCCGAGGGTGGTGGCGGTGTCCTTGCCCTTGCAGGGGCCGAGGCCGACCTTCATCTCCGCGCCCTGCAGATCGCGCGCGGACCAGTCGTTGAAGACGGTGTAGCCCACGATGTGGTCCCGCGCCCGCTCCGGGGTGAGGTCGCGGCCTTCCCGGCCGATCACGGCGCCCACCTCCAGCTCGAAGTCCAGGACGGCCGACCCGGGCGGGACCGGTATCTCGTCGCGGTGCCCGTAGATCGCGTGGGGGTTGGCGAAGTAGAACGTCGGAGCCGCGTACCACTGCTCGGGGACGCCGCCGGTGCCCTCCACCGACCGGCGCACCCCCTCCACGTGCTCCTCGAAGGTCACGAAGTCCCGCACCGACACCGGCTGGAGCGGCGGCAGCAGCCGGACCTGGGAGACGTGCGGACCGGCGGGCCCGGCGAGGGCCGTCGAGCCGGCGGCGAGCAGTCCGGGGAGTCCCGAGGTCTGCCGGATCAGTGCGGTGAGCGAGGTGACGCCGGGCAGGGGGAAGAGGGTGCCGTCCTCTTCCACCACCGCTGCCCGGCGGCGCTCTTGGTGTTCGTAGGCGGCGAAACGCATTTCCGGCCCCCCTACACCGGCGGGGCGACGAAGACGCCGCGATCGGGGTCGTTGAAGGACTCCTGGGCGACGAGTTCGTTCATGGGGTTGGCGGTGCCCCACTGGTCGGTGACCTCGGGCCTGGAGAAGTCGTAGACGTGGGGGTGCCAGGTGTCCTCGTCGAGGCACTCCAACTCGGTGGTGTATTCGACGGTGTTGCCGTGCGGGTCGAGGAAGTAGGTGAAGGTGTTGTCGCCCGCCATGTGCCGGCCCGGCCCCCAGATCTTCTTGAAGCCCGCCCGCATGACCCGGCCCGAGCCCCGCATGTACTCGTCGAGGCCGCGCATCTCGAAGGAGACGTGGTGCAGGGCGGTGTGCGGGCCCTTGGCGATGGCCATCGAGTGGTGCTGGTTGCTGATCCGCATGAAGTGCATGACGTCGCCCATGTGCGGCGAGCCGAGCGTGTCGGAGAGTGCGAAGCCCAGGTGGCGCTCGTACCACTCCCGCGTGCGGTTCAGGTCGGGGGAGTTGAGGACGACGTGGGAGAGCTTGACCGGGATCGACTCCTTCTCCTCGATCCTGCGGTGCTGCCTGACCTCGACGTCGGCGGAGACCTCGATGGTGCGGCCGTCGACGTCGAAGAACCGGAAGCCGTAGCCGCCGCCGGGGGTGTCGACCCTGCCCGGGCGGGAGATCAGCCGCACGCCGCCCGCGAGGAGTCGCTCGGCGAGGGTGTCGACGTCGGCCGCGGACGCGGCGCCGTAGGAGACGAGGTCGAGGCGCTTCTCGTCGGCCTTGCGCAGCCGTACGACGTACTGCTCGGGGGAGCCCTCGGCGGCCAGGAAGGAGATGCCGGAGTCCTCGGCGACCTTGGTCAGGCCCCAGACACCGGAGTAGAAGTCGAGCTGTTTGTCGTAGTCGGGCACGGCGAGGTCGACGTGCCGCAGGTGGGTGAGCAGACGCATGGTGTCAGTCCTTCCGGAGGAGGGCGGCGGCGTTGCCGCCCCGGACGGCGTGGAAGTCGGCCTCGGGCAGTCGCGCGGCGCGCAGGGCGCCGACCGGGTCCTCGGTGCCCATGTCGAAGGGGAAGTCGGAGCCGAGCAGCACCCGGTCGGCACCGGCGACGCGGACCAGTTCGCGCAGCACGCCCGGGTCGTGGACGAGGGAGTCGAAGTACAGGCGCTTCAGATAGCTGCTGGGCGGGTGGGCGCAGCCGGCGCCCGCGTCGGAGCGGGCCGACCAGGCGTGGTCGGAGCGGCCGATGTGGGTAGGCAGGTAGCCGCCGCCGTGTGCGGCGATCAGCCGCAGACCGGGGTGCCGGTCGAGCACGCCGGAGAAGATCAGGTGGGAGAGGGCTACGGCGTTCTCGGTGGGCTGGCCGACGGTGTTGGACAGGTACCACCGGTCCAGGCGCTCGCCGAGGGTGCAGCCGAAGGGGTGCAGGAAGAGCAGCGCGCCCGTCTCCTCGGCCCGGGACCAGAAGGGTTCGTATGCCGCGTCGGAGAATTCGCGTCCGGGGGCGTGGCTGGAGACCTCCACGCCGAGCAGCCCCTGGGCGAGGGCGTGGTCCAGGGCGCGGACCGCCTGCTGCGGGTGCTGGAGCGGGACCAGCCCGAGTCCGCGCAGCCGCTGGGGGGCGGCCGAACAGTGCGCGGCGGTGGCCTCGTTGGCGAGCCGGTACACCTTCTCGGCGGTCTCCTCGTCGGCCCAGTAGTGGTAGTGCGAGGGGGAGGGGCTGACCAGTTGTACGTCCACGCCCTGGGCGTCCATCGCTGCCAGGCGCACGGTCACGTCCGTCAGGCGGGGGAAGCGCTCGCGCACCATGGGGCCGCTGACGGCGAGGGCGGCGGGACCGTTGCGCCGGGCGTCCAGCGCCTTGGCCTCGGCGTGTCCGGGCAGACCGGCGACGAGGGCGTCGACCTCGGGCAGCAGGACATGGGCGTGCACGTCCACGGTGGGCGGGGACACGGGGGTCACGGCAGCTCCCGGAGCATGGTCATGGTGCGGCCCATCAGGCCCGGTACATCGGCGTCGCGCACCCCGTCGAGCTGCCACTGCCCGATCTGCACGGACGCCTCCACCACGGGCCGGACACGGGCGATGCGCCGCTCGTAGTACGCCTGGAGCAGGGCGTCGTCCCATCTGTCGGACCCGGTCAGCATCTGCGCGAGCACCCAGGCGTCTTCGAGCGACAGGGCGGCCCCCTGGGCGAGGGTGGGCGGGCAGCAGTGCGCGGCGTCACCGACCAGCACGACCCGGCCGCGGTGCCAGGCACCCTCCACCAGCATCCGGTCGAACCACGTGTAGTTGACCTCGGCCGGGTCGGTGATGTGTGCGGTGATCTCCGGCCAGAAGCCGCCGTAGGCGGAGGCGAGGTGCCGCATCTCGTCGGCGTACGACTCGGGCGGTATGGAGGCGCGGTCGCGGTTGGCCTCGACGACGTACGCGTAGAGCGTCGTCTCGCTGGTGGGGCAGTAGCCGGCGATGTACGCCGGCCCGCCGTAGGCGAGGTCGGTGCGGGTCAGGGCGGCCGGTCGCGGGGCGGCGATGCGCCAGATGGCCATGCCGGTGGGCTCCGGCCTGTCGGCGATGCCGATCGCGGCGCGGGTGGCGGAACCGACGCCGTCGGCGGCGATCACCAGGTCGTAGCGGGCCTCGGTGCCGTCGCCGAGGCGTACGGTGACACCGTCGGCGTCGTTGTCCAGGATGTCGGCGGTGGTGCCGAGGCGGACGGTGGCGCCGCTGGCGCGCACGGCGTCGATGAGGATCCGCTGGAGCCGCGGGCGTTGCATGCCGACGGTCGCGGGCAGGTCGTCGCCGCCGGTGCGCAGGTCGTCCTGGGCGTGCAGGACGGTGCCGTCGGGGGCGGTGATGCCGACCGAGCCGAAGCCGAATCCGGACGCCTCCACCTGCTCCCACACGCCGAGTTCGCGCAGCACCCGCAGGGCGTTGCCCTGGAGGGTGATGCCCGAGCCGGCGGTGGCGTTCCAGTCGTCCTTGGCCTCGACCAGGTCCACGCCGAGACCGGCACGGCGCAGCAGGACGGTCACGGCGTTGCCGGCCGCGCCGCCGCCGACGACGAGGACCGTGCGGGGCTGGGTCATGAAGAACTCCTTCGTTCCCCGGTCTACTTGACCGCGATCGGATTGACGGGCGAGCCGACCGCCCCGGTGATGGGCAGCGGCGCCGCGGTGAGCCAGAAGTCGTACCGTCCGTCGGCCGCGCAGTCCTCGGCAAGGGCGTCCAGGTCCCACATCTCGCCGATCAGCAGGCCGATGTGGGGGATGGCGACCTGGTGCAGCGGCTGGAAGGCGTGCTCGAACTCGTTCGGGCGGACCTCGAAGCCCCAGGTGTCGGTGGCGATCGCCGCGATCTCGCTGCCGTGCAGCCAGCCCGCCGTGGTGAACGACAGCCCGGGCGCGGGGCCGCCCGCGTAGTCGCCCCAGCCCTCCCGGCGGGCGCGGGCCAGCTGCCCGGTGCGCACCAGCACGATGTCCCCGCGCCCCACGGTCGCGCCCTGGGCCTCGGCGGTCGCCGTCAGGTGCTCCTCGGTGATCGGGAAGCCGTCGGGCAGTTCCCCGTCCCGGCCGGCGGCGCGGCCGACGTCGAGCAGGACACCGCGCCCGGCGACGTGCGGGGCCATGTGCTCGATGCCGGTGACCAGGTCGCCGTCGGAGGTGACGACCTTCTCGGCCGGACGCCCGTTCCACGCCCTGCCGTGGTCGAAGACGTGCCCGAGCCCGTCCCACTGGGTGGAGCACTGCAACGGCATCGCGACGACGTCGTCGGCGCCGCCGATGCCGTGCGGGAAGCCCTGGTTGCCGAGGGCGGCGTCGGTGCCGGTGTCGAGCATGGTGTGCACCGGGTTGGTGCGCCGCCGCCAGCCCTTCTGCGGGCCGTTCATGTCGAAGCGCTGGGACAGCGAGAAGCTGACCCCGCGCCGGATCAGCGCCGCGCCCTCCCGGCGCTTCGCCGCGTCGAGGAAGTTGAGGGTGCCCAGGACGTCGTCCTCGCCCCAGCGGCCCCAGTTGGAGTACGCCTTCGTGGCGCGCGCTATCGAGCCCTCGGGGTCGGTGCGGTCCGGCGTCACCGGGTCGCCTCCGCCACGCAGCGGGTGCGCTGGGCCCCGAGCCCGGTGATGGCGGCGTCCATGACGTCGCCGTCGCGCAGCAGCCGGCCCCAGTGCATGCCGTTGCCGGCCGGGGAGCCGGTGAGCACCAGGTCGCCGGGCAGCAACCGGGCGGTCTGCGAGGCGTAGGACACCATCCGTGCCACGTCGAAGATCATGTCCCGGGTCGACTCGTCCTGCATGGTCTCGCCGTTCAGTTTCAGCGTCAGACGCAGGTCGCCCGGGTCCCCGACCGATCCCGCCGGCACGATCCAGGGGCCGAGCGGCGTGAACCCGGGCGCGTTCTTGCTGCGCAGCCAGTCGGTCCCGATCTGCGGCATGTCCCGGCGGAAGACGGTCGCGCGGTCGGTGAGGTCGTTGGCGATCGTGTATCCGGCGACGTGGTCGAGGGCCTCCTCGACGGACACGCGGTGGGCGGGGCGGCCGACGACCGCCGCCAGCTCCAGTTCCCAGTCGGGCTTCCCGGCCCAGGCGGGCAGCACGACGTCGTCGTAGGGGCCGGTGATCGCGCTCGGCAGGCCGAGGAACACGTACGGCAGATCCTCGGCGGCCCGCCGGTCCATGATCTCCGCGGCCTCCGCGCGCCGCTCCTCCTCCGGCCGGTCGTCGCCCGGGACCCGGTGGGCGACGTGCAGGTCGATCACGTGTTGCCGGTAGTTGGCCCCCGACTGGAAGACCTGCCGCGGCTCCACCGGCGCGTGCACCCGGAAGGCCGCGAGCGGCCGACGCGCCGGACCGGCGTCGTCGGCCAGCGCCCGCAGCCGCGGCAGTGCCGTCTCCCAGCTCTCCAGCAGAGTCCGGACGGTCGGGTGTTCGTCGCCGAACGCGGCACGCAGATCGAGCACTTGGGCGTCTGCGGTGACGAGGGCGGGGAAGGCGGGGCCCTCGGGAGCGGAAAGGGTGGCCAGGGCGAAGGGTCCGGCGAAGGGGGCGGACGCGGCTTCAGGTTTCACGGACAGGTCCTCCTGATTGCGATGGCACTAATCTGGACCCGCCCCTCACGATCACGGAAATCGATTCTGTGGATGGCCGTCATCCACGGGCCGAATTCCCGCAGGTCGGCGCCGGACAGCTAGGGAACCGCCGTGAATCTCAGTCGCCTGGACCTCAACCTCGTGGTCGCCCTGCGCGCCCTCCTCGAGGAACGCAACGTCACCCGCGCCGGACAGCGCGTCGGCCTCAGCCAGCCCGCCATGAGCGCCGCCCTGGCCCGGCTGCGCCGCCACTTCGACGACGACCTCCTCGCCCGCGTCGGTGGCCACTACGAGCTCACCGCCCTCGGCCAGGTCCTCCTGGACCGCACCGCCACGGCGTACGACGTGCTGGAACGCCTCTTCGCCAGCCAGGCGGACTTCGACCCCGCCGAGGAGCACCGGGAGTTCAAACTGATCGCCTCCGACTACGCGGTCGCGGTCTTCGGCACCGAGCTCGCCCGGGTCGTGCACGAGGAGGCGCCCGGCATCCGGCTGCGCTTCGCGCAGACCCCGCCCACGGTGGTGGACGCCACGGACGCACTGCTCAGCACGTCCGACGGCCTGCTGATGCCGCACGGGGTCATCAGCGACTTCCCCGCCACCGACCTGTACGGGGACCGCTGGGTCTTCCTGGTCGCCGACGACCATCCCGGTGTCGACGACCGCCTCACCCGCGAGGACCTGGCCCGGCTGCCCTGGGTCACCTACCAGCGCACCTACGACGCCCCGGCCGTGCGCCAGCTCGGCATGCTGGGCATCGAGCCCCGGGTCGAGGTCTCCGTGGACGGCTTCCAGCTCATCCCGCTGCTGGTGGCCGGCACCCGGCGCATCGCTCTCGTGCAGGCCCGCCTCGCCCGGCTCCTGGCGCCGCTCGCCGCCGTGCGCGTGGTGGAGCCGCCGTACGAGGCCGTACCGCTGCGGGAGGCGATGTGGTGGCATCCCGTGCACACCCACGACGCCGCCCACATCTGGCTGCGCGAGACCGCCGCCCGCGTCGGCAGACGCATGGCCCACGAGCCCGAAGGGGAACAGGCCGGTCCTGGTGAGCGCGAGTTCGGGGAAGGCCCTCGCCCCGATCACGGACAGTGAACGTTTTTGATCGGGAGGGACCGTTCTCGACCCCTCCGGAACGACTGCTTCACCGGCTTATCGGTCTGTCGTACGAGGCCTCATACCAGAGCGGGACGTTGTCCGGGGGACTTTGGCAACTGCCCACCGCACATGAGGGTGGGGCGACTACTGTCAGTGTCCGTCGGGCGACGTAGGGCCGACCAACCAGTACACGGACCAGTACGAGGACACCGATGTCTCACCTCCGCGCACCGGCCGCGCGCGCAGACCGCCGCGAGGGCGGGCGGCACGGCCGGCCGGCCCCGCGTACCACCGCCGCACCGACCGAGACCCACATACGGCCCCAACTCCTGCGGCTCGCCGTCCTGCCGCCGGTGGCGGTCGCCCTCAGCGCCTGCGCGGTCGTCCTGTTCACCGTCCGGTCCACCGGCGCGCGGCCCGGACCCGTCCTGTGGGGCGTACTCGCGGGGGCGGTCTCGGTGACCGTCGCGGCCGTCGTCATCGCCGCGGTCGCCGCCGACCGCGCCGCGCGGTCCGTGCACGACCGGGTCGGCGCCCTGCGCCGCAGCACCGCGCGCCGGGAGGGCGATCTGCGCGCCGTCGTGGAGGCGTTGCGCCGCGGCGAGGCGCCGTCCCCGCGCACACCGCGCGGCGCACCGCAGGCCGGCGCCGACGACTTCGATCTGCTCGCCGCCGATCTCACCCGCGCCCACGACGGCGCCGTCACCGCCGTCGTCCGCGCCGCCCAGCTCTCCAGCCAGGCGGGCAGCGAACAGAAGCTGGAGGTCTTCGTCAACCTCGCCCGGCGCCTGCAGTCCCTGGTGCACCGGGAGATCTCCATCCTGGACGAGCTGGAGAACGAGATCGAGGACCCCGACCTCCTCAAGGGCCTCTTCCACGTCGACCACCTCGCCACCCGCATCCGCCGCCACGCCGAGAACCTCGCCGTGCTCGGCGGCGCCGTCTCCCGCCGTCAGTGGAGCAACCCGGTCGACATGACCGAGGTGCTGCGCTCGGCCATCGCCGAGGTCGAGCAGTACTCCCGGGTCCGGCTGGTCCCGCCGGTCGACGGCACCCTGCGCGGTCACGCCGTCGCCGACGTCATCCACCTGCTGGCCGAACTCGTCGAGAACGCCACCCTGTTCTCCGCGCCGCAGACCCAGGTGCTGATGCGCGCCAGCCTCGTCACCTCGGGTCTCGCCGTCGAGGTCGAGGACCGCGGACTCGGCATGCCCGTCGGTGAACAGGACCGGATGAACGCCCTGCTCGCCGACCCCGACCAGGTCAACGTCGCCCGGCTGCTCGCGGACGGCCGCATCGGGCTGTTCGTCGTCTCCCAGCTCGCCAAGCGGCACGGGATCACCGTCCGGCTGCAGACCAACATCTACGGCGGTGTCCAGGCCGTACTCGTCGTGCCCCAGGCGCTGTTGGGCACGGAGCCCGGTGCGCTGCCCGGCGGCGCGGCCCGGCCGGCGCAGGCCATCGGTGCCGAGCCGGTGCCCGTGACGCCGCCCCGGCAGCAGTTGCGGGCCGTGCCTCCCGCAGTGCCGCAGGCCCCGGGCCCGTCCACCCTGCCGCAGGTACCGGCGCCGCCGGGCCAGCCGCCCCACGACGCACCCGCTCCGACCGCGCCGACGCCGCCGCCGGGACCGCCTTCCGCCGTACCCGCGCCCGCGCCCGTTGCCGCCCCTGCTCCCGAGGCGCCGGAGGCGTCCGGTCCGGTCGTGGTGCACCGGGCCGACGGCGCACCCGTGCCGCTGCCCGTGCGCGGCACGCACCGGAACCGGCCCACCCCGGCCGCCGCCGTGCCCGGTGTGCGGCCGGACGACCGGGGCGTCCTCGCCGAACACGCGGCCACCCCGCCCGTCCCGCGGCACAGCGCCGTGCGCGGCACCATGGGCAAGCCCCAACTGCCGCGCCGTCGCGCCCAGGAACACATCGCACCGCAACTGCGCGGCGGTCCCGCGCCCCGCCAGGAGCCCGAGCAGTACACCGGGCACGACCCGGGCCTGATGGCGGCCTTCCAGCGCGGCATCGGCCTCGCCGAGGCCCAGCAGCACGCCGAACCGGCGGCGCCCCTGACACCGACCCACGGCGACCCTGGTGCGTCGGCCGAATGACCGACCGTACGACCCGGCCCCCCTTCCCCTCCGCCCCCACGACCACCCCCACCTCCACGCCCTTGATCACCCTCACGACCAGCGCTCCCGCAGACCTTCGTACCCCAAGGAGTCGATCCACCATGGCGAGCGATGCGCCGACGACCGGCCAAGTGTCCGACCTCGACTGGCTGATGAGCGGCCTCGTCCAGCGCGTGCCGCACACGAGCAGCGCGGTGCTCCTGTCCGCCGACGGACTGGTGAAGTCCGTCCACGGCCTCGACCACGACAGCGCCGACCACATGGCGGCCCTGGCCTCCGGCCTGTACTCCCTCGGCCGCAGCGCCGGTGTCCGCTTCGGCGACGGCGGGGACGTGCGGCAGGTCGTCGTCGAACTCGACTCGACGTTGCTCTTCGTCACCACCGCCGGCTCCGGCACCTGCCTCGCCGTGCTGGCCGGCCGCGAGGCCGACGCGGCCGTGCTCGGCTACGAGATGGCGATGCTGGTCAAGAGCGTCCGCCCCTACCTGGTCACCGCGCCCCGGCAGCAGGCCGTCGAACCCCCGGCGATGAGGCCTTGACGGTGGCCGCGGCCGGCGACGGGCCCTGGCTCGACGACGCGGCCGGACGGCTGGTGCGCCCCTTCACCGTCAGCAACGGCCGTACCCGGCCCACCGTCGCGCTCGACCTGATGTCCCAGGTCATGGCCACCGGGGCGACCCCCCTCGGCTACCTCGGACCCGAGCACACGCAGGCACTCGACCTGTGCCGGGCGCCCCTCCCGGTCGCCGAACTCGCCGGCCGCCTGCGGCTTCCGGTGGCGGTCACCAAGGTGCTGCTCTCGGACCTCGTCGACTGCGGCGCGCTGACCACCAAACCCCCCGCCGCGTTCCACCACCATCCCACGGACCGGGCCCTTCTGGAGGCAGTGCTCGATGGACTACGACGACAGCTCTGACCACGCACACGGCGAAGGCGCCGACCCGTTCCCCACCGCCCTGAAGATCCTCGTGGCGGGCGGATTCGGCGTCGGCAAGACGACCTTCGTCGGCGCGGTCAGCGAGATCGCGCCGCTGAGCACGGAGGAACTGCTCACCACGGTCAGCGCCGCGACCGACAACCTCGACGGAATCGAGAACAAACTCGAAACGACCGTGGCCATGGACTTCGGCCGCCTCACCCTGGACGCCGAACACGTCCTGTACCTCTTCGGCACACCCGGCCAGGAACGCTTCTGGTTCATGTGGGACGAACTGTGCGAAGGCGCGCTCGGGGCGGTGATCCTCGCCGACACCCGCCGCCTGGAGGAGTCCTTCGCGGCGGTCGACTTCTTCGAGGAGCGCGGCCTCGGCTTCGTCGTCGCGATCAACGAGTTCGACGGCTCCTACCGCTACGACCCCGAGGAGGTGCGCGCGGCCATGGACCTCCACCCCGAGATCCCGATCGTGCGCTGCGACGCCCGGATCTCCAGCTCCGGCGTCCAGACACTGCTCACCCTGGTACGCCACCTCATCGCCCACACCCCGGCCACCGCCTCCGGGTTCGGCGCCGGGGTCCGCCCATGAGCTACGACCCGCCGCGCCCGGCCGGACGTCTGCTGCTCACCCCGGAGGACCGGGAGGCCCCCGAGCGGGTACGACGCCTGCGCCGGCTCGGTCTCGCGGAACGCGCCGACCCGGCCCTCGACGCCTTCGCCGCGCATCTCGCCGGTCTCGCCGAGGCGCCGTACGCGATGGTCAACTTCCTGGTGGAGGGCGGGCAGTTCTTCGCCGGGCTGTGGGTGCCGGAGGTCCCGCCGGTGACGCGCGGCGACGGGACCAGCCCCGAGTTCGGCCGGGTCCAGCCCCGCGACCACGGCTTCTGCCCCCACGTGGTGGTCCGGCGCAAGGCGCTGGTCCTGGAGGACGTGCGCGACTACCCGCGCTTCGCGGGCAACCCAGTAGTCGACGCCTTCGGTATCCGCTCCTACCTCGGCGCCCCGCTCATCGACGGCACGGGGACGGTGCTCGGCACCGTGTCCGCCGCCGACGTGCGCCCCCGCACCTGGGGCACCGCGGGCCTGGCGACGATCAAGTCGGCCGCGGCCGACCTCGTACGGCGCATCGAGCGCAGCGCGGAGGACGGGCTCCCGCTGTGAGTCCCGGGGCGATCGGCCGCCCGGGGCGTGCGGCGTGAAGGAAAGCTGCGGCCGGGCTTAAGAAAGGCTCGATGGACCGGGGGCGGTGTCGTACGGCAGATTGCTGTGCGATTCCCCTCCCCCTTCCCGGACGCGGGCCGCCTCGGCATGCCCACCGCCGGGACCTCACCCCGTCAGGAGCCGTAGCGTTGAAGGCGCTGGTCAAGGAGAAGGCGGAGCCCGGGCTGTGGCTCGCGGACGTGCCCGAGCCCGTCGTCGGACCCGGTGACGTGCTCATCAAGGTGCTGCGCACCGGCATCTGCGGCACCGACCTGCACATCCGGGCCTGGGACGGCTGGGCGCAGCAGGCCATCCGCACCCCGCTCGTCGTCGGCCACGAGTTCGTCGGCGAGGTCGTCGACACCGGCCGCGACGTCACCGACATCAAGGCCGGCGACCGGGTCAGCGGCGAGGGCCACCTGGTCTGCGGCAAGTGCCGCAACTGCCTGGCCGGCCGGCGCCACCTGTGCCGCGCCACCGTCGGCCTCGGCGTCGGCCGCGACGGGGCGTTCGCCGAGTACGTCGCCCTGCCCGCGTCCAACGTCTGGGTGCACCGCGTCCCCGTCGACCTCGACGTCGCGGCGATCTTCGACCCGTTCGGCAACGCCGTGCACACCGCCCTGTCCTTCCCGCTGGTCGGCGAGGACGTCCTCATCACCGGCGCCGGACCGATCGGCCTGATGGCCGCCGCCGTGGCCCGGCACGCGGGCGCCCGCAACGTCGTGATCACCGACGTGAGCGAGGAGCGGCTGGACCTGGCCCGCAAGGTCGGCGTCAGCCTCGGCCTGAACGTCTCGAACGCGACCATCGCCGACGGACAGCGCGAGCTGGGCCTGCGCGAGGGCTTCGACATCGGCCTGGAGATGTCCGGCCGCCCCGAGGCCATGCGCGACATGATCGCCAACATGACGCACGGCGGCCGGATCGCCATGCTCGGCCTGCCCGCCGAGGAGTTCCCGGTCGACTGGGCCCGCATCGTCACCTCCATGATCACCGTCAAGGGCATCTACGGCCGCGAGATGTTCGAGACCTGGTACGCCATGTCCGTGCTGCTCGAAGGCGGCCTCGACCTGGCCCCGGTGATCACCGGCCGGTACTCCCACCGCGACTTCGAGGCCGCGTTCGCCGACGCCGCGAGCGGCCGCGGCGGCAAGGTCATCCTCGACTGGACCGCGTAAGACACCGCGTCAGACGTACGTACTCCTAGGAGCTTCCAAGATGTTCGACTCCGTGCGCGACGACCTGCGCGCCACCCTCGACGAGATCCGCGCCGCCGGCCTGCACAAGCCCGAGCGCGTCATCGGCACCCCGCAGTCCGCGACCGTGAACGTCACCGCCGGTGGCCGCCCCGGCGAGGTCCTCAACTTCTGCGCCAACAACTACCTCGGTCTCGCCGACCACCCCGACGTCGTGGCCGCCGCCCACGAGGCGCTGGACCGCTGGGGCTACGGCATGGCCTCCGTGCGCTTCATCTGCGGCACCCAGGAGGTGCACAAGGAACTGGAGGCCCGGCTCTCCGCGTTCCTCGGCCAGGAGGACACGATCCTCTACTCCTCCTGCTTCGACGCCAACGGCGGCGTCTTCGAGACCCTCCTGGGCCCCGAGGACGCGGTGATCTCCGACGCCCTCAACCACGCCTCGATCATCGACGGCATCCGGCTGTCCAAGGCCAAGCGGCTGCGCTACGCCAACCGCGACATGGCCGACCTGGAGGCGCAGCTCAAGGCCGCCGGCGAGGCCCGCCGCAAGCTCATCGTCACCGACGGCGTCTTCTCCATGGACGGCTACGTCGCCCCGCTCGACGAGATCTGCGACCTCGCCGAGCGCTACGACGCCATGGTCATGGTCGACGACTCGCACGCCGTCGGCTTCGTCGGCCCCGGCGGCCGTGGCACCCCCGAGCTGCACGGCGTCATGGACCGCGTCGACATCATCACCGGCACTCTCGGCAAGGCGCTCGGCGGAGCCTCCGGCGGCTACGTCGCGGCCCGCGCCGAGATCGTCGCCCTGCTGCGCCAGCGGTCCAGGCCGTACCTCTTCTCCAACACCCTCGCCCCGGTGATCGCCGCCGCCTCCCTCAAGGTGCTCGACCTGCTCGAGGCCGCCGACGACCTGCGCGTACGGCTCGCCGAGAACACCGCGCTGTTCCGCCGCCGGATGACCGAGGAGGGCTTCGACATCCTCCCCGGCGACCACCCCATCGCGCCCGTCATGATCGGCGATGCGACGAAGGCGGGCCGTATGGCCGAGCTGCTCCTGGAGCGCGGGGTGTACGTGATCGGGTTCTCCTACCCGGTCGTCCCGCAGGACAAGGCCCGCATCCGCGTGCAACTGTCCGCCGCCCACTCCACGGACGACGTGAACCGCGCGGTGGACGCCTTCGTCGCGGCCCGGGAGCAGCTCGCGGCCTGAAAGCCCCGGTGACCTGAGAGAATCGATCCCATGATCGAGGCGCGGCGGCTGCACATCCTGCGAGCGGTGGCGGACCACCGCACCGTGACGGCGGCGGCCGCCGCGCTCTACCTCACCCCGTCGGCGGTCTCCCAGCAGCTCGCCGCCCTGGAGCAGGAGACCGGGCACCGCCTGGTCGAGCGCGGCGCCAAGGGCGTACGGCTGACCCCGGCCGGGGAGATCCTGCTCAGCCACACCAACGCCGTCCTCGCCCAGCTGGAGCGGGCCGAGGCGGAGCTGGCCGCCTACGGCTCGGGCGAGGCCGGCACGGTCACGGTCGCCTCCTTCGCGACCGGCATCGCCCTCGTCGTCGCGCCCGCCCTGGCCCGCCTCGCCGCCTCCGCGCCCGGGATCCGCGTCCGCGTCCAGGACGCCGAGGGCGACGCCAGCCTGCCGATGGTCCTCGACCGGCAACTCGACGTCGCCGTGGCGGTCGAGTACCGGGGTGCGCCGGCCGCCGACGACCCGCGCCTGACCCACGTCCCGCTGTACGCCGAGCCCTTCGACGCGGTCGTCCCGGTCGCCCACCGCCTCGCCGACGCCGCGGAGGTCCCGCTCGCCGAGCTGGCCAAGGACACCTGGATCGGCCCCTACCCGGGCAACCCGTGCCACGACGTGGTCGTGCTGGCCTGCGAGAACGCGGGCTTCCAGCCGCGCCTCGAACACTCCTCGGACGACTTCCGCGCCGTGGTCTCCCTCGCCGCCGCCGACGCCGGGGTGGCCCTCGTCCCGCGCTCGGCGCTGCACGGCACCGACCTCACCGGCGTGGTCGTCCGCCCGGTCGACGGGGTCGCGCCCACCCGCCGCGTCTTCGCTGCCGTACGCCGGGGGGCGGAGGAACACCCGCTGATCCGCCCGGTGCTGGACGCACTCGGCGAGGTGGCGCGGGCGTGAGGCTTCCGGCGTGAGGCTTCCGTAACCCGGCCGTCTCATTTCCGGGATAGCTTCCCGAATATGAAACGAGACGACGAGTGCGCGGATCCGGTCGACGCCCGCCTCGCCGCGCGGCTGGCCGAACTGAGGGCCGAACGCGGTTGGTCGCTGGGCGAGCTGGCGGAGCGCAGCGGGGTCAGCCGCTCCACCCTGTCCAGGGCCGAGCGGGCCGAGACCAGTCCCACCGCCGCCGTGCTGAATCGCCTGTGCGCGGTCTACGGGCGGACCATGTCCCGGCTGCTCGGCGAGGTCGAGGGCGAACCCGCGCCGCTGGTGCGGGCGGCCGAGCAGTCAGTGTGGGAGGACCGCACGGGCGGATTCGTGCGCCGCTCGGTGTCCCCGCCGCACGCCGGACTGCGCGGCGAACTCGTCGAGGGGCGGCTCGCCGCGGGCGCCGACATCGCCTACGACCGGCCACCCGTGCCCGGTCTGGAACAGCACGTCTGGCTCCTGGAAGGGGCCCTGGAGATCACGACGGGGGACGTGCGGCACGCCCTCGCCGCCGGGGACTGCCTGCGGATGCGGGTGTGGGGGCCGACACGGTTCCGGTGCGCCGGATCCGGGACCGCGCGCTACGTGCTGGCGGTGGTCCTGCCGTGATCGTGGACCGTGTCGACGAGCACGGGGTGACGGCGCTGCTGGACGGCCTGGCCGGGCTGCTGACCGACACCGTCGCGGGCGGTGCCTCCGTCGGCTTCCTCGCCCCGCTCGGTCACGCGGAGGCCGCGGACTGGTGGCGGGGACGGACCGCCGCGGTGGCCGCCGGCCGGCTCGCCCTCTGGGTGGCGCGGGAGGAGGGCCGGGTGGCCGGGACCGTGAGCCTCGCCCTGCCGGACAGACCGAACAGCCGCCACCGCGCGGAACTGGTCAAGCTCATGGTGTCCCGCGAGGCCCGCGGCCGGGGACTGGGCCGCCGGCTGCTGACCACCGCCGAGGAGGCCGCTGCGGCGGCCGGCATCACCCTGCTCCACCTGGACACCGAGACCGGGAGCCCCGCCGAGCACCTCTACCGGTCCGCCGGATGGACGCGGGCCGGCACGATCCCCGACTACGCGACGGACCCGCGCGGGGAACTGCGGCCGACGACGCTGTACTTCAAGCAGGTCGGCGGGCGGGACGGCGGGCGGGACAGCCGCCGGACGGGCACAGCGGCCGTCGCCGGGTGATTGTCGGTGCCGGCGGATACCGTGCCTGTCATGCCGGACGCAGAAGACGTACGCCGTATCGCCCTGTCCCTGCCGGACACGACGGAGAAGATCGCCTGGAGCATGCCCACCTTCCGGGTCGCGGGAAAGATGTTCGCGACGCTCCCCGAGGAGGAGACCTCCCTCGCGGTGCGCTGCCCGAAGGAGGAGCGCGACGAACTGGTGCTGGCGGAGCCGGAGAAGTTCTGGATCGCCGGCCACGAGGCCCAGTTCGCCTGGGTACGGGCCCGGCTCGCCGCCCTGGAGGGCGAGGACGAGCTGCGCGACATCCTCGCCGACTCCTGGCGTCAGGCGGCCCCGACCCGGCTGCTGGAGGCCCACCCCCGGCTGGGGCTGCCCGCAGGCGGCTGAAAACCCCTCGGGCGTTGTCAGTGCCCCGTGGCATGATCCGAAGACGTGCGTGACGGCCGGGACCGGAGGGGGGTCCCGGCCGTCGGACGCACGGTGCGCGGGACCGGGGGTGCAGGGGCGATTCGCCGGCGGGGACCGGCAGGGGAGGGGAGAGAGCGGGATGGCCGGTACGTCGTCACGGGCCGGGCGCGAGGGCGCGCCCGCGGGCGTGCAGCGGGTCGCGGCGCGAGCCGTCTGGTCGCGGGACTTCGCCCTGTTCTTCGCCGCCCGGGCCGTGGCCCGCCTCGGCGACACCATGCTGCCCGTCGCCCTCGCCGCCGGCCTGCTCCAGCACGGGTACGGGGCGGGCGCGGTCGGACTCGCCATGGCCGCCACCGCCGCCGCCTTCGCCGGTCTGGTCGTCTTCGGCGGAGTCCTCGCCGACCGCTTCAGCACCCGCAAACTGATGATCGGCGCCGACCTGGTGCGGCTCGGCACCCAGGCCCTGGCCGCCGCCCTGTTCTTCTCCGGACACGTCGTGCTCTGGCAGATCTGCGCCATCGGGTTCGCCAACGGCGTCGCGGGCGCCGTCTTCCAGCCCGGCGTCGCCAGCACCGTGCCCCGGCTCGCCTCCGACGTCCAGGGCGCCAACGGCGCGATACGCGTGGCCGAGTCCGCCGCCCAGCTCGCCGGCCCCGCCGTGGCGGGTCTCCTGGTCGGCTTCGCCTCGCCCGGCGGGGTCTTCGCCGCCCACGCCACCACGTACGCGATCAGCGCCCTGTGCCTGCTGCTGCTCCGGCTGCCGCCGCTCCCGCCGGGCAGCCGGGCGGTGTCCGGCCGCGGGGGCAGGGCCTTCCGCGCCGACCTGGTCCAGGGGTGGCGGGAGTTCCTCGCCCGCCGGTGGCTGTGGAGCGTCATAGCCGTCTGGTGCGTCTACATGATCGCCGTGTGGGGTCCGACCGTGCCCCTGGTCGCCACCGAGGTGGTGCGGGAGCACGGCCCGCGCGCCTACGGACTGGTCAACTCCGCCCTGGGCGCGGGGACCGTAGTGGGCGGTCTGCTCGCCCTGCGGCTCAGGCCGCTGCGCATGCTCCGGGCCGGCGCGATCGCCCTCGTCGGCTTCGCCGCCTTCCCCGCGAGCGTCGGTGCCGGGCTCGGCGTACCCGCCATGGCGGCCGGAGCAGCCGTCGCCGGGGCCGGCATGTCCTTCTGGGGCGTGATGTGGGCGACCAGCGTGCAGACCCAGGTCCCGCCGGACGTCCTCAACCGCATCCACGCCTACGACGTCGCGGGCTCGCTGGCGATGATGCCGGTGGGCCAGGCACTCGCGGGCCCGGCCGCAGCCGCCCTCGGCGCCGACCACGTCCTGCTCGTCGCGGGTGCGACCAGCTTCGCCGTGTGCGCCGCCCTGCTGCTGATACCGGCGGTGCGCGGGCTGGTCCGGGTCGAGGCGACCGCGGCGGGCTCGGCCGGCACCCCGGCCGTGACCGAGCCGTCCCGCACGCAGAAGTGCTGACGCCGCCGGAGACCGCGACGGAAAAGCCGTGCGCGACCACCGGCCCGAGTGCGGTATGGTTTTCCTGCACGTTCGGCCGGGGGAAACCCCAGGTCAGGCGGGTAACGGGACGTGGCGCAGCTTGGTAGCGCACTTGACTGGGGGTCAAGGGGTCGCAGGTTCAAATCCTGTCGTCCCGACTGGAGACAGTCGTTGATCGAGGGGCGGTTCCGGAGAGATCCGGAACCGCCCCTCGATTGTTCTCCCTGCGGCGTGCCTGGGCGCTCAGGTGAGATGCCCGATATATCACTGTCGGGTGTCCGCGCTCATCCTCTGCCACTTCGCGCTCGCGCTGTTCGCCGCGCCGCTGGTGAGACGGTGCGGAACCCGTGCCTTTCTCGTACTGGCCCTGCCGCCCGCCGCGGCGACCGTCTGGGCCGCCACCCGGTGGAGCACGACGGCCGCGGGCGGCGCCGACACCGTCGTATGGCGCTGGCTGCCGGCCTACCAGGTGGACTGGGCGCTGAGACTGGACGCCCTCGCGGAACTGATGGTGTTGCTCGCCGCGGGAGTGGGCACCCTCGTCCTGGTCTACTGCGCCTCGTACTTCGACGACCGCTCGCGGCAGCTCGGCAGGTTCGCCGGCAACCTGCTCGCCTTCGCCGGGGCGATGCTCGGGCTCGTCCTCGCCGACGACCTGGTGCTGCTCTACATCTTCTGGGAACTGACGACCGTCTTCTCCTACCTGCTGATCGGCCAGACCAGCGACCACAAGCGCAACCGGCGCAGCGCCCTGCAGGCCCTGACGGTCACCGCACTCGGCGGACTGACCATGCTCGTCGGCCTGCTGTTCCTCGGCCACGAGGCGGGCACCTACCGCGTCTCGGCGATCCTGGCCGATCCGCCGCCCCCGTCGGCGGCACTGTCCACGGCGATCGTGCTGATCCTCGTCGGCGCCCTCTCCAAGTCCGCGATCTGGCCCTTCAGCCTCTGGCTGCCCAACGCCATGGCCGCCCCCACCCCGGTCAGCGCCTATCTGCACGCCGCCGCGATGGTCAAGGCCGGCGTCTACCTCATCGCCCGGCTGGCCCCCGCCTTCGCCGACGTCACGCCCTGGCGCCCGCTCCTGCTGGTGGCCGGCTCGGTGACGATGCTGCTGGCCGGGTGGCGGGCACTGCGGATGAACGACCTGAAACTCGTCCTCGCGTACGGCACCGTCAGCCAGCTCGGCTTCCTCACCGTCCTCACCGGAGCCGGCCGCCACGACACCGGCCTCGCCGCCACCGCCATGATCCTCGGGCACGCCCTGTTCAAGGCGCCGCTCTTCCTGGTCACCGGCATCGTCGACCACGCCACCGGCACCCGGGACCTGCGCAAGCTCTCGGGGCTCGGACGCCGGCTGCCCGCCGTGTGCGCCGTCGCCGTGACCGCCGGGGCGTCCATGGCCGCCGTACCGCCCCTGCTCGGCTTCACCGCCAAGGAGGCCGCCTTCCAGACGCTCCTGGACGGGAGCACCGGCGACCGCTGGGCGCTCGCCGCGACCGTCCTCGGCTCGGCCCTCACCACCGCCTACACCCTGCGCTACCTGTGGGGCGCCTTCGCCCGCAAGCCCGGCCTGCCCGACACCGACGCGCACCGCGTGCCGCCGGCCTTCCTCGCACCGCCCGCCGTGCTCGCCCTGGCCTGCCTCGTCCTCGGACCCGGGGTGACCTGGCTCCAGGGCCTGCTGGGCACCTACGCCGGGCAGTTCCCCGCGCCCGCCCACCCCTACCACCTCGCGCTGTGGCACGGAGCGGGCCCGGCCCTCGGCCTGTCCGGCGCGGCGTGGGCGGGCGGCGTCCTGCTGTTCCTCGCCGCGAGCCCCGTCGCGCGGGTCGGCCGGAAGCTCGCCTGGCGCTCCGCCGACCTCGTCTTCGGACGGATGCTGCTCGCCCTGGAACGCACCGCCCTGCAGTGCACCGGACTCGTGCAGCGCGGCTCACTGTCGGTGTACCTGGTGACGACCATGAGCGTGGTCCTCGCGGGGCAGCTCGCCGTGCTCGTCGTCGACGAACCCTGGACCGGGGTGCCCGCCCCGAGGCTCTGGGACCACCCGGCCCAGGCCGGTGTCGCCCTGCTGACCTGTGCCGCGGCCCTGCTGTGCCTGCGCGTGCGGCGCCGGATGAAGGCCGTCGTCTTCGCCGGCCTCACCGGCTACGGCACCGCGCTGCTCTTCGTCGCCCAGGGCGCGCCCGACCTCGCGCTCACCCAGTTCTGCGTGGAGACCGTCTCCATGATCGTCTTCGTGCTGGTGCTGCGCCGCATGCCGGTGCGGTTCGAGGAGACGTTCAGCCGGTGGCGGCGCCTGCTGCGGATGCCGGTGGCGCTCGCGGGCGGCGCCGCCGTCGCCGTGGTCGTGTGGATCGCGGCGGGACACCGCCGGGCCGACAGCGCGGGCGCCGCGATGGTCGAGGAGACCGCGCACCACGGCCTGAAGGACGTGGTCGCCACCATCCTCGTCGACCTGCGGGCCTGGGACACGATGGGGGAGTCCGCGGTGCTCGCCGCCGCCGCGATCGGCGTCACCAGCCTCATCTACCTGCACCGCCGCGCCGACGGGGCCGAGCAGCCCGTACTGCCGCTACCCGGCGACCACCCGCACGCCGGACTGCGCACCGCCTGGCGGGCGAGCGGGTACGAGTCGGCGGGGCTGCCCAGCGGCGACGAAGGGGCACCGGAGCGGACCTGGCTCGCCGCCAGCGCCACCCTCGCCCCCGAGCGCCGCTCGCTCGTCCTGGAAGTGGTCGCCCGCCTCATCTTCCACCCTGTCCTCGTCCTCTCCGTCTACCTGCTGCTGTGCGCGGAGAACCTGCCGGGCGGCGGCTTCGTCGCGGGCCTGACCGCCGGCGTCGCCTTCATCGCCCGCTATCTCGCCGGCGGACGGCACGAACTCGCCGACGCCGTGCCCTTCAAACCGGGCCTGTTCACCGGCCTCGGTCTCTTCCTGTCCACCGGCATCGCACTGGGCGGCCTCGGCGAGGGGACGGTGCTGCACGGCTGGACCTGGCACGGCCACCTGCCCGTGTGGGGCGACGCCCACCTGTCCACCGCCGTCCTCTTCGACTGCGGCGTCTACCTCCTCGTCCTCGGCGTGGTCCAGGACATCGTGCGGGCCCTCGGCGCCCGGATCGACCGCCAGATCGAACGGGCCGCCCCCCGCCCCGAGGCGGGCCGCGCATGACCGTCAGCCTCTCCCTGCTGGTGGCCGCCGCCGTCCTCAACGCCGTAGGCGCCACCCTGCTGCTGACCCGGTCGCTCACCCGGATCCTGCTCGGCGCCGTCGTCCTCGGCAACGGCGTCAACCTGCTGGTCCTCGCCTCCACCGGCAGCGCGGGCGAGGCACCGCTGCTCTACCCGCACATCATCCGCAACCGCGTCACCGACCCCCTGCCCCAGGCCATCGCCCTCACCGCGATCGTCATCACCCTCGCCACCACCGCGTTCCTGCTCTCCATGGCCTACCGCAGCCACCAGGTGACCGGCTCCGACGAGATCAGCGACGACACCGAGGACCGGCTGGTCGCCCTGCGCGCCGAGTTCCTCGACCGGCGCGGCGAACTCCGCGACCGCTACCGCGAGGCCCGCGCCGGGGACGGCGGCGCCGACGCCGAGCAGCGCGCCCGCTACCGCGCCGCCCGCAAACGGCTCCGCCGCCGGGTCCGCGAGGAACGCGCCTACCAGGCCCGCGCCAACGACGTCTCCGGCAACCTCTGGAACGACATCCTCGGCGCCGACCCCGAGGACTACCGGGAAGGCCGCGAGCTGGGCTCCACCGACGCCGCGGGCCGCCCCGGACCGGCGCCCGCCCGCATCGCCGGACCCTCCAACGACCCCGAGGAGACCGGCCGCGAGCCCGACTCCCGCCCCGGCGAGGACTCCGGCCACCCGCAGCCCGACCAGCCCGACGACCCGGGCGGCGCCGGCACGGAAGGAACCAGGTGAACGCGCTCGTCCCGCTCCCCGTCCTGCTGCCCCTGTGCGTCACCGGCCTCAAGCTGGCCATCGGGCCCCGGCTGCACCGGCTCCAGCGCTTCATCAGCATCGCGGTGCTCGGCGCGGTCCTGGTGCTCTCCGTGGTGCTCATGGTGGCCGCCGACCGCCACGGCCCGCTCAGCGTTCACCTCGGCGACTTCGCGCCACCGGTCGGCATCACCCTCGTCGCGGACCGGCTGGCGGGGCTGATGCTCACCGTCTCCAGCGCCGTCACCCTGCTCGTCCTCGTGTACTCCCTCGGCCAGGGCATGGCCGACCGCGACGACCAGGCGCCGGTCGGGGTCTTCCACCCCGCCTACCTCATCCTCGTGGCGGGCGTCTCCTGCACGTTCCTCGCCGGTGACCTCGTCAACCTCTACGTCGGCTTCGAGATCATGCTCGTCGCCAGCTTCGTCCTGCTCACCATCGGCGGCACCGCGACCCGGATCCGCGCCGGATCGACGTACGTGATCATCTCGCTGTTCTCCTCCGTGCTCTTCCTGATCGCCATCGCCATGACCTACGCGGTCGCCGGGACCGTGAACCTCGCCCAGCTCTCCCTGCGGCTCCAGGAGGTGCCGCTCGGGGTGCGCACCCTGCTGGAGGCCATGCTGCTGACGGTCTTCGCCATCAAGGCGGCCGTGTTCCCGCTCGCGGCCTGGCTGCCCGACTCCTACCCGACCGCGCCCGCACCGGTCACCGCGGTCTTCGCCGGGCTGCTGACCAAGGTCGGCGTGTACTCGATGCTGCGCACCCAGACCCTGCTCTTCCCCGGCCACCGCCTGGGCGACCTGCTGATGCTCGCCGCCCTCGCCTCCATGGTCGTGGGCATCCTCGGCGCCGTGGCCCAGACCGACCTGAAGCGGGTGCTGTCCTTCACCCTCATCAGCCACATCGGCTACATGGTCTTCGGCATCGCGCTCGCCGGGCACGGCTCGATCAGCGGCGCGATCGTGTACGTAGCCCACCACATCACCGTGCAGACCACCCTGTTCCTCGTCGCCGGGCTCATCGAGCGGCGCGACGGCACCACGGAACTCACCCGCCTCGGCGGCCTGGCGAAGGCGGCTCCGCTGCTCGCCGTGCTGTTCTTCGTGCCCGCCATGAACCTCGCGGGCATCCCGCCGCTGTCCGGGTTCATCGGCAAGCTCGGTCTGATGCGGGCCGGTATCGACGCGGGCGGCGGCTGGGCCTGGGCGCTCGTCGCCGGGTCCGCGGCGACCAGCCTGCTCACCCTCTACGTCATGGCGAAGGTCTGGAACCTCGCGTTCTGGCGCGACGCGCCACCGGGAGCCGAGGAGGAGGGCGTGGTGCTGGAGTCCGCCGAGGACGACGAACCCGGCGACGACGAGGACGACGAGGACGACAGGGAGGAGGAGCGGGCGAGCGGCCCGGGCAGAGGCACCGGCCGGGGAGGGGACGCCGGTGCCGGGACCGGGGGCGGACTGCCGGTGCCGGCGGGCGCCGTGGTCTCCGAGGGCTTCCTGGGGCAGTCCATCACCACCACCAAACGGCTGCCCTGGCCCATGACGGCGGCGACCGGCGCCGCCGTCGCCCTCGGCCTGTCGTACACGGTGCTCGGCGGCCCCCTCACCACCTTCACCCAGGCCGCCGCCACCGAACTCCTCGCCCGTACCCCCTACATCGAGGCGGTGCTCGGCCGGTGAGCAACCTCTTCCGCGACCGTTCCCCCTACAGCTGGTCCTTCCGCGTGGGCCGCGGCCGGCGCGTGCTCGACCTGCCGCTCGTCGGCTGGCTCACCGTCATCTGGATCCTGCTGTGGGGCACCCCGTCCTGGGCCAACCTCGTCAACGGCGTCCTCGTCGCCGTCTGCCTGTGCCTGGCCTTCCCGCTGCCCGCCGTGGACATCGGCCTCAGGCTGCGCCCGCTGGGCATCCTGCGCCTCGCCGTCTACCTGCTGTACGACATGTTCTCCTCCAGCGTCGAGGTCACCCGGCAGATCTTCGCCAAGGGCCCCTACCACGCCGCGGTCGTGGCCGTCCCGCTGCGGGTGCGCAGCGACCTCATGCTCACGGCCACCGCGGTCGCCGTCTCCAACGTCCCCGGCGGCTCCGTGATCGAGGTGCGCCGGTCCACGGCCACCCTGTTCCTGCACGTCCTCGACGCGGGCAACCCCGGCGAGATCGAGGGCGCCCAGCGGCAGGTGTGGCGCATGGAGGAACTCGTCGCCCGAGCCTTCGGCACCGCCGAGGACATCGCCGACGCCGCCCGCCCCGTACCGGAAGGTGACCCCTCGTCGTGACCACCCTGCACGCCGTCGAAGACGCCCTGCTCGTCGCCTCGCTCGCGATGATCCTCGTCGCCGGCGCCCTGCTGCTGTACCGGATCTGGTACGGCCCCTCGATGCTGGACCGCGCCGTCGCCCTCGACGTGATCGCGGCGCTCATCATCGCCGGCATCGGCGTCAAGGCCGCCCACGACCGCGACTCCTTCTACTTCCCCGTGATGCTGGTGCTCGCCTTCCTCGGCTTCAGCGGTTCGGTGGGCATCGCCCGCTTCATCGCCGTACGCGACCGGCCCTCGGTGCGGCCGGACGGCAGGCAGGACCACCGGTGAACGCCTGGGCCGAGGCCGCCGACCTGGCCGGGACCGTGCTGCTGCTCCTCGGCTGCCTGCAGTGCCTGCTCGGGGTGATCGGGATGCTCCGCTTTCCCGACGTGCTCTCCCGCAGCCACGCGGCGACCAAGCCGCAGACGCTCGGCATGCTCCTCGTCCTCGCCGGAGTGGGACTGCGGCTGCGCCACGGCACCGACGTGGGCACGCTCGCGCTCATCGTCTTCTTCCAGTTCCTCACCAGCCCGGTCGCCTCCCACCTGGTGGCCCGCTCCGCCTACCGCACCGGGCAGACGGGCTCCCGGGGACTGCTCCGGGACGACCTGGACCCGCAGTTGAGCGACGAGGGCCGGCACGAGGAGTAGCCCGGCGCGGTCAGCCCACGCAGCCCACGTGCGCCAGTGCCTGCTTCAGCAGCACCCCGTGCCCGCCCGGCATCTCGCTCCGCACCGCCTCGGACAGGGCCTCGCGCGGATCGAACCAGACCAGGTCGAGGGCGTCCTGGCGCGGCCGGCAGTCGCCGGTCACCGGCACCACGTAGGCGAGCGAGACCGCGTGCTGCCGGGGGTCGTGGTACGGGGTGACACCGTGCGTCGGGAAGTACTCGGCCACCGTGAACGGCTGGAGCGAGGACGGCACCCGGGGCAGCGCCACCGGGCCGAGGTCCTTCTCCAGGTGGCGCAGCAGGGCGTCCCGCACCCGTTCGTGGTGCAGCACCCGGCCGGAGACCAGCGTCCGGCTGACCGTTCCGTCCGGCCCGATGCGCAGGAGCAGGCCGACGCTGGTGACTTCGCCGCTGTCGTCCACGCGTACGGGCACGGCCTCGACGTACAGGATCGGCATGCGGGCGCGTGCCATCTCCAGCTCGTCCGTCGTCAGCCAGCCCGGCGTGGTCTCGGTCATGTCAGACATCGCTTGATCATACTTTCAGCCGTTCGAGAGTCCCGGGCGGCGCTCCGGGACTGTGACCCGTCCCACGCCGCTCAGCCGTCGTCCGCCGGACCTCCGGGAAGCCCGTAGACCCGGCGGGCGTTGTCGCGCCCGGCCCAGCGGGCGAGGCGCAGCGCGTCCGGCAGGGACAGCTCGTCGGCGTCCACCCGCTCCTGCAGCAGCCCGGCCAGCCCCTGGCGGAAGGCGAGCGCCCCCAGGTGGTGGAACTCGGCCGCCCCGTAGGCGTCGGAGCTGTACAGCAGCTTGCGGAACGGGGTGATCTCCAGCGCCTCCGCGAGGATCGCGCCCGCCCGGGCGGGGCCGACGTGGTGCAGGGTGAGCCCCACGTCGAGGTGCACCCGCTCGAAGACCGCCGACAGATAGGCCGCCTGGCGCTGATAGGGCCAGCAGTGCAGCAGCAGGACCGGGATCGTGCCGGCGGTCAGGTGCAGCCAGTCGGTCAGCAGGGTGGGGTCGACCCGGTGCATGCGGATGTCGGCGTCCCCGAACCCCGTGTGCAGTTGCAGCGGCCGCCCCACGTCCACGGCGGTCCACAGCAACTCCCGCACCAGCACCGGGTCGTCGAGCCGGCCGCCGCCGCGCGCCAGCCAGCGCCCGGCGGCCCGGGTGACCTCGGCGGGCGAGGGACGGGCCGGGTCCAGGTCGAAGCCGGTGCGGTAGGCCGCGACCGACTTGACGCCCACCACGCCCGGCCGCCCGACCGCCGCCCACACGGCCGTACGGAACGCCTCCGCATACGCGTCCGGCTCGACGCCGCCCGCCGCGACGGCCTCCGCGACGCCCTCCAGCCGGACCACCTCGTACGCCGTCGCACCGGCCGCAGCGGCCAGCTCGGCCGGACCCGTCACCGGGTGCGGGGCGAACCCCGTGTCCACGCAGAACACGCCGGCGCCCGCGGCCCGCAGGAACCGCCGGTTGACCTCGGCCGCACCCAGTTCCGCGCGCCGGGCCACGTACACGTCGGCGGGGGCGTGGCGCGGCAGGTCCAGCAGGGGTGCGCAGTGCCGGCGTACGGCGATGCCGACGGGACTGTCGAAGGGGGAGACGCCGGGCCACGCCTCGCCCTCGGTGAGCAGAGCCTCCAACCCGGCGCGGTCCGCGTCGTCGGTCACCGCGCCGTGGCAGTGGTGGTCCACCAGGTCCAGCGCGGCGAGCCGCTCGTGCACGGGCCCGGCTGCCATCTCAGTACTTCCAGCGGTAGGCCGCCGCCACACCGTCGTCGTCCAGTCCCTCGGCCGCCGCGGCCTCGCCCAGCCGTACGGCGATCACCGCGTCGGCCAGCACCGGCCCCAGCGCGGTCCTGAGCACGTCGTCCGCACGGAAGGCCGCCACCGACTCCGCGAGCGTCACCGGCAGCCGCCGCACGCCCCGGGCGGCCGCCTCGGCGGGGTCGAGCCGGGCCGGGTCGCCGGTGGTCTCCTCCGGCAGCGGCGCGGACGAGGCGAGCCCGTCGAGGCCGGCGGCGATCACCGAGGCGAGGGCGAGGTAGGGGTTGGCGGCGAGGTCGACCGGCTTGACCTCCAGATTGGCCGCGCGGTCGTGGATCCCGGCGGTGCCGGTGACGATCCGCAGCGCGGCCTCGCGGGTCTCCCGGCCCCAGGCGGTGAACACGCCCGCCCACTGCGAGGGGCGTAACCGCAGCCGGCTGGCGGGGCTGGGCGCGGTCATCGCCGTGAGCGCCGGGAGCCGGCCGAGGATGCCGGCCACGAAGGACTCGGCCTCGGCGGTCATGCCGTAGCGGCCCGTGCCGCCCGCGTGCAGGTTCGCCCCGTCGCGCCAGGCGGAGAGGTGGAGGTGCCCGCCGTTGCCGACGCCCTGCCCGAGGACCGCCGGAGCGAAGGAGACGCGCAGCCCGTGCCGCCGGGACACCGCGCGGATCGTCTGCCGCACCAGCACGCTGTGGTCGGCCGCCGCCACCGGGTCGAGCGCGCCCACCGACAGCTCGAACTGTCCCGCCGCGTACTCGGGGTGGAACTGCTCCACGTCCACGCCCTGCGCCGCGAGCGCCGCCAGCAGGTCGGCGGCGCAGTCGCTCAGCTCGATCTGCCGGATGGCGCCGTACGCGGGTCCGCGGACCGCGGGGACGAACGCGTCGCCCTCCGCGTCGCCCCGGCCCACGGCCCACTCGACCTCCACGGCGGCCTTGAAGGTGACGCCGTGCCGCTCGGCCGCCTCGGCCACCGTGCGGCGCAGCACGGTGCGCCCGCACGCCGGATGCGGTGCGCCCTCCTGCGTGATCCGGTCGACCGGGGCCCACGCCCAGCCGGGCTGCGCCGCCAGCACGGTCAGCCGGTCGAGGTCGGGGTAGAGGCGCAGGTCGCCGTCGGGGGAGCCGAGGACGTCCGTGGTGACGATCGAGTCGTCGGCGAGGAAGGTGTCGAACACCGGGGACATGCCAACGCCCCAGGCCGCGGCGGGAGCGAGCTTCGCGGTGGGCACGGTCTTCACCCGGGCGATCCCGGCCGTGTCGACGTACGCCAGGACCACGCCGTGCACGCCCTGCCCGGTCAGCTCGCCGCTCAGCGCGGTGGCCCGCTCCACTTCACCGGGGCGCCCGCCGGGCACGGGGTCGCTCTCGCTCACGTCTCGGCTCCTTCGCGCGTGCGCCGTCCGTCGCGGACCATTGTGCCGTCCGGTGATCACGCTGTCCGGGTTTCGCCGGATGTGCGCACGACGCGGTGAGGGCCGTCCGGGATGCCCCGGTGGAGGTCAGTCCAGGTTGGTGGGCTGCGGCGAGGGCGTCCCGCCGTCCAGGACGGTCTGCAGGCGCTCGGTGCCCTGGCGTACGCCGCGCTCGACGGAGGACGCCTGCCCGCCGTCCAGACCGCCGGCGGTGACGGTGAGGGCGGAGGTGCCGACGCGTACGGCGGCGATGTCCAGAGTGAGCGTGACCGGGGTGGCGTCGGCGCTTCCCTGCACGGTCACGTGCACGCCCTCGCGGGCGTCGCCGACGTCGGGCACCGAGGCCTCGGTCACCTGGACCGTGCGCTTGTTGCCGTCGGAGTCGGTCGCGGTGAACTCGTCGCAGGTCTGCGGCAGGGAGTCCAGCCACTTCATGCGGTCGTCGAGACCGGCGCGGTCGTACCCGGCGACCTGCTCCAGGAGGCGGGAGTCGCCCTGCTCGAAGCCGGTGAGCGCGGACGGGCCCGAGGGCTCGCCCAGAAGGTTGTCGCGGTAGAGCCCGTCGAGCAGCTGCTGACAGTCCGCGTCGGCGTCGGTCTTGGCGGTGAGGAAGGCGGCCACGTCGACCTCGCCGACGAGCAGCCGGTCGCGCCACTTGTCCGCGTCCTGGACCTGGTTCCAGTCGTCCTCCAGGTCGGCCTCGGTGAGCAGCGCGGCCTTGGCGCCGGCCTCGGTGAGGGTGCCCGGGGAGGCGCTGGGCGACCCGGTCGGGGAGCTCGTGGGGGAGCCGCTCGGGGTCTGCTTCGCCGCGTTCCGCTCGGCGACGCCGGCCTGTTCGGCGGCGGTGTCCGAGGCGCTCTGCGAGCCGGTGCCGTCCGAGCAGGCCGCGGTGGTCAGCAGCGCGCCCGCCGCCAGGGCGGAGGCCAGGAGACGGACGGGGTGGGACGGACGACGGCTCATCGCGGGATGCCCTCCTGGGACGGGAAACGGTGTCCTCAGGGCATCACCGGGGCCGGGGGCGCACCAGCGCACGGTGCTGTTCGGGTGAGGGGCCGCCCGGCCGCTCAGGCCGCGTGGTGGAGGGCGTCCTCGGCCACGTCCTTGTCCACCGCCGCCCGCACCAGCGCCGCCGCGAGGACGGCCGGTTCCGTCTTCCCGGCCAGGGAGAGGAGCCGGTCCGCGTCGTCGGGCAGACCGAGGCGCCTGGCGCCCTGGAGGGCCTTGCGGTCCAGGTAGGGGGCGGCCTCCGGCCAGACCAGCTGGGCCTCCCGCAGGAAGATGTCCGCGCCGGTCGGTCCCACTCCGGGGAACTCCTGGAGCAGCCGCCGCTCCTGCGACACGTCGCCGTCCGCCTCGTCGCGCAGCTTGCGCAGGTCTCCGCCCCACCGCTCGGTCAGCAGTTCGGCGCCCTCGCCGAGCTGGGTGGCGGTGCGCTCGTCGTAGCGCCGGTAGCCGCCCCGGCCGAGAGCGTCCACCCGTTCCTGCCACTCGGCGCCGGCCATGCGGCGCGGGTCGCGCAGCCCCGCCTCGCTCAGGGCGCGGGCGGCGGCGACCGCGACGGACGCGCTGATGCGGGCGCTGAGCAGGTGCGCGAGGACCAGCAGCCGGTACAGCGGCTGCGGCGTGTCCTTCAGCCGGATGCCCGCCTCGTCGGCGTACGTCTGCCCGTGCGCGCCGACGAGGTCGCCGACGATCCGTCGTTCGTCGCGGCCCACGGCTACGGCTTGAGCGGGTCGTGACCGACCGTCATGAGCCGGTGCCGCAGGCGGGTGTCCTCGGCCTCGGGCTCGTTCTCCAGGTCGGTCTGGGAGGTGACGGTGTCCACGACCTTGCGCATCGCCCGCAGGTCGTCCTCCGTCAGGTCGGTGCGCCGCTTCTGCAGGATCGCCAGGACGTGCTGCCCGAGCGGCGGCCCGGCGTCGTCCGGCAGCGGCTCGGTCAGCTCGCCCGAGTCGCGCACCCGGAGCCAGTCCGCGAGTTCCGCGGAGGTCATGTTCACCACGCGGTGGAAGTCCTCCCACAGCGCGTCGAGTTCGACGGCGTCGGCCATGAGGTGTCCCTCATTTCGTCGTGCGTACGTGCGTGCGGCGTGGTCAGCCGGAGCAGCGCGGCGCGCTCCGCCTCGTCGGTGCCGCCCCACACGCCCGACGTCTGCCCCGACTCCAGCGCGAACGTCAGGCACTCGGGGGTCACCGGGCATCTGGCGCAGACCCGCTTGGCGGCCTCCGTGTCCCGCAGGGCGGGCCCGGCGGTGCCCACCGGGAAGAACAGATCGGGGTCCTCATCCACGCAGGCGGCGCGGCGCAACCACTCCATGCCGGCGCGGGTGCCCAAGGGGCGCACGGGCAAACGCCGGGCGCGCTCCGGGCGGGCGCCGCGCCGGATCAGCGGGCGAGCGCGTCGTCCAGGAAGCGCGTGAGGTCCGTGAACACCTCGTCCCGGTTGGTCTCGTTGAAGAGCTCGTGCCGCGCGCCCGGGTAGATCCGCTCGGTGAGGTCGCCGCCGCTCAGCGGCTCGACGCCGACGCGGCTGCCGGGCAGCGGCACCAGCCGGTCGTCGTCCCCGTGCACCCACAGCAGCGGCAGCCCGCCGACGTCGCCGCCCTTGGCCACCGCCTCAAGCGTCCGCACGAACGCCTCCAGGGTCGGTCGCTTCATCGGCCCGTGCCAGACCAGCGGATCCGCCGTGTACGCCGCCCCCACCGCCGGGTCGCGGGAGAGCGAGGCCGGGCTGATCGGGGTGTCGGGGATCTCGTCCAGGGCGAGCAGCCGGCCCGGCAGCTCCCAGTCGCCGATGACCGGCCCCGAGAGCACCAGTGCCGTCAGCTCCCCGGGGTGGCGCTGGGCGTACCGGGAGGCGATGAGGCCGCCCATGGAGTGTCCGACCATGACGACCGGCAGGTCCGGGTGGGCGGCCCGGGCGAGCTCGGCCACGGCGTGCACGTCGGTGACCACGTCCTCGAAGTCCTCCACCACCACCCGCTCGCCCTCCGAGCGCCCGTGCCCCACGTGGTCCGGGGCGTAGACGGCGGCGCCGTGGCCGGTGAGGACGCCGGCCACCTCTTCGTAGCGGCCGGAGTGCTCGCCGTACCCGTGGACCAGCAGGGCGGCATAGCGCGGCCGGCCGGCGGACCACTCGCGGACGGTGATCCGTCCCCGCGTTCCGGTCAGGATGTGCTCGCGGGTCTCGGCCATGTCTCCTCCGGCTGCGTCGGTGACGGTCGTCCGTTGTCCGTCGTCCGTTGTCCGTCGTCCGTTGTCAGGGGGATCTTCCCAGGAGGCCGTCCGGCGGTCTATAGTCCAAAACTAGCAGTGCTAATTAAGGGTAGTGCTCATCAAGGTTCGCGGTGGTCGACGCGGCGGCGGTGCGCCGTCCGGAGGCCGCGCGACGACGGTCAGGAGTCCCACGTGCGTCCCGTCCACTTCGCGGCCGCCCGCCGCACCCCGATCGGCAAGCTGCGGGGTTCCCTGTCGGCCGTACGGCCCGACGACCTCGCCGCCGCGGTGATCCGGGGCCTGGTCGCCGACGTGCCCGCGCTCGACCCCGCCCGGATCGACGACGTGTACTGGGGCGCCGCCAACCAGGCCGGCGAGGACAACCGCAACGTCGCCCGGATGGCCGCCCTGCTCGCGGGCCTGCCCGAGACCGTGCCCGGCGCCACCGTCAACCGGCTCTGCGCCTCGGGCCTCGAAGCCGTCACCGCCGCCGCCCGCACCATCGCCGCCGGCGAGGCCGACATCGTGCTCGCGGGCGGCTCCGAGTCCATGAGCCGCGCCCCCTTCGTGCTGCCCCGTCCCGACGAGGCGCTGCCCCACCGCATCGAGACCGCCGACACCCGGCTCGG
Organism: Streptomyces sp. KPB2; assembly: GCF_003950055.1. Lineage (NCBI taxonomy): Bacteria > Bacillati > Actinomycetota > Actinomycetes > Kitasatosporales > Streptomycetaceae > Streptomyces > Streptomyces sp. KPB2. Next base: position 971,250 of record NZ_CP034353.1, on the reverse strand, counting down.
CTGGCGCCTGGTCAACCCGGCGATGAAGGACCTGCACGGACTGCTCGCCATGGGCGAGACGGCCGAGGAGGTCGCCGAGCGGTACGGCGTCCCGCGCGAGCGCCAGGACGCGTTCGCCCTGCGCAGCCACCGCCTCGCCGCCGAGGCCCGCAAGAACGGTCACTTCGACGACGAGATCCTCCCCGTCGAGCGCCCGGACGGCGTGGTCGTCGACACCGACGAGTGCGTCCGCGAGGACACCTCCCTGGAGAAGCTGAGGCGCCTGAAGCCGGTCTTCCGCCCCGGCGGCACGGTCACCGCGGGCAACGCCTCCCCGATGAACGACGGCGCCGCCGGCCTCCTCCTGGTCAGCGAGGAGGCCCTGAACGACCTCGGCCTGGAGTCGCTGGGCCGCTACGTCGCCGGCGGCTCGGCCGGTGTCCACCCCGACGTCATGGGCATCGGACCGGTCCCCGCCACCCGCAAGGTCCTCGCCCGGGCCGGCTGGAGCGTCGGCGACCTCGCGGAGGCCGAGTTCAACGAGGCGTTCGCCGCCCAGGCCCTCGCCTGCGTGGACCGGCTCGGCATCGACCCCGACCTGGTCAACCCGACCGGCGGCGCCATCGCGCTGGGCCACCCGCTCGGCTGCTCCGGCGCCCGCATCCTCACCACCCTGCTCCACCGCATGCGTCGCACGGGGGCCGGCCGCGGGCTGGCCACGATGTGCGTGGGCGTGGGGCAGGGCAGCGCGGTCCTCGTCGAACGCCACTAGGTCCTGTCGTAGAGCCACCCCCTCTGCGGAGCCGCAGCAAGGAAACGGAGCAACACCCCATGGCAACCCTCTCCGTCGCCGCCGTCCTCGCCGAGAACGCCCGGCGCCGTCCCGACAAGCAGGCGCTGGTCGAGGGCGACCTGCGCCTGACCTTCGCCGAGGTGTGGCGGCGGGCCCGCGCCCAGGCCGGCGCCCTCGTCGGCCTGGACGTCCGGCCGGGGGACCGGGTGGCGCTGATGGCGCCCAACACCGCCGACTTCCCGCAGGCGTACTACGCCGTCGCCGCGGCCGGCGCCGTCGTCGTCCCCGTGCACCTGCTGCTGTCGGCCGCCGAGGTCGAGCACGTCCTGCGCGACAGCGGCGCCACCCTGCTGCTCTGCCACCCGGCGCAGGCGGAGACCGGGGCCGCCGCCGCACGGGCGACCGGCGTACGGATGATCACGCTCGGCGAGGAGTTCGGCAAGCTCGCCGCGGACGCCGAGCCCCTGCCCTCGTACGTCACCCGCAACGCCGACGACCCGGCCGTCGTCTTCTACACCAGCGGCACCACCGGCGTCCCCAAGGGCGCCGTGCTCAGCCACTTCAACCTGGTGATGAACGCGACGGTCAACGCCTTCGACGCCAACGACATCCGCCCCGACGACGTCGCGCTCGGCGCACTGCCCCTCTTCCACGCCTTCGGCCAGACCGTCTCCCTGAACTCCACCTGGCGGGCCGGCGCGACCCTCGTCCTGCTGCCGCGCTTCGACGCGGCCCGCGCGATCGAGCTGATGGTGAAGGAGAAGGTCAACACCTTCCACGGGGTGCCGACCATGTTCGTCGCCCTCGCCGCCGCGGCGGCCGGCGCCGAGGCCCTGCCCGAGCTGCGGGTGTGCGTCTCCGGCGGCGCCTCGCTCCCGGTGGCCGTCCTGGAGCGGTTCGAGGCGGCGTTCGGGGCGAAGATCTACGAGGGGTACGGGCTCTCGGAGACCTCGCCGGCGGCGGCCGTGAACCAGCCGGTGTTCGGCGCCCGGCCCGGCACCATCGGCCACCCGCTGTGGGGCGTGGACGTGGAGATCGCCCGCGCGGAGGTCGAGGACGCCGTCGAGCTGCTGCCGGCCGGCGAACTGGGCGAGGTCGTCGTGCGCGGCCACAACGTCTTCTCCGGCTACCTCGGCCGCCCCGAGGCCACCGCCGAGGCGCTCGTCGACGGCTGGTTCCGCACCGGGGACCTCGGCACCAAGGACGAGGACGGGTTCCTGAGAATCGTCGACCGGAAGAAGGACGTGATCATCCGGGGCGGCTACAACGTCTATCCGCGGGAGGTCGAGGAGGTGCTGATGCGCCACCCCGGCATCGCCCAGGTCGCCGTCATCGGGCTCCCCGACGAGCTGCACGGCGAGGAGGTCTGCGCCGTCGTCGTGCGCGCCCCGGGCACCTGGGCCGGGGCGGCGCCCGACGCCGGCGGGATCACCGACTGGTCCAAGGAACACCTCGGCCGCCACAAGTACCCGCGCCGGGTGGAGTTCGCGGACGAACTGCCGCTCGGGCCGAGCATGAAGGTGCTCAAGCGGGAGCTGAGGGCGCGGTACACCGGCCGCTGAGGATCAAGGGGCGAGACGGTGCTTACGGCGCCGGTGGGGTGCGCATAGCATCGGTGCCCGCATGGACACCATCACGCTGTGGCACCTCACCGGCTGGGAGTTCGCCGCCCTCGCCTTCGCGGCACTGCTCGTCGGCTTCTCCAAGACAGCGGTGAGCGGGGCCAACACGGTCAGCCTCGCCATCTTCGCGGCGGTCCTGCCGGCCCGCGCCTCCACCGGCATCCTGCTGCCGGTGCTGATCGCCGGGGACGTCCTCGCCGTCCTCACCTACCGGCGCCACGCGCACTGGCCCACCCTGTGGCGGCTGTTCCCGGCGGTCGGCGTCGGCGTGGTCGTCGGCACCCTGTTCCTGGTGTGGGCGGACGACGCGGTCGTGCGTACGTCGATCGGTGTGATCCTGCTGTTCATGGCCGGGGTGACCGTGTGGCGCCGGCGGCAGGCCGACGCCGCCGGGCGGCCGGACGAGGTCGCCTCGCGCACCGGCCGCGCGAAGGCCCGTTCGTACGGCGTCCTGGGCGGGTTCACCACCATGGTCGCCAACGCGGGCGGCCCGGTGATGTCGATGTACCTGCTCTCCGCGGGGTTCAGGAAACTCGGTTTCCTGGGCACCTCGGCGTTCTTCTTCCTGATCGTCAACGTCTCCAAGCTGCCGTTCAGCGCGGGCCTCGGCCTGATCGACGGCCACTCGCTGCTGCTCGACGCCGTGCTGGTCGTCTTCGTGGTGCCCGGCGCGCTTCTCGGCAAATGGGCCGTGAACCGGATCAACCAACGCCTGTTCGAGCGTCTGGTGATCGCGGCGACGGTTGTGGGCGGTCTGCAGCTCCTGCTTGCCTGACCCGCTGCGGCAGACCGTTGCTGAGGTCCTCCACCAGCAGGCGCTTGGCGATGGCGTCGACGGCGGCGCGCAGTTCCGTGTCCGTCGGCCGCCCGATGTCCCGCTCCACCCGGTCCTCCAGCCAGGCCGCCCAGGCCCGGCCGATCACGAGGGCCTCGCGGGCGCCCGCGTCGGTGTGCGAGAGCAGGGAGCCGTGCCGGGTGAGGAACCCCTCCTCCACCATCCGGTCGAAGACCGGCAGCAGCACCTCCGGCGGCAGCCGGCGGCGGGCCGCGATCAGACCGAGGCTCGCGTGCCCGACCAGCCGCGTGAACAGCTCGACCTGCATCACGGCCCAGGCCCCCGCGACGTCCAGCCGCGTGTCGCTGTCCGCGATGATCCGGCGCGCGGTGTCCAGCTCCGTACCGCCGATGACCTTCCCGACGGACGCCTCCAGGGCCCGCCTGCTGCTCGCGTCGTGCGGGGAGGCGAAGCCCTCGCCCATGTCCGTGGACCCCGCCCGGGCACTGTCGCGCAACTGCACCTGTTTGAGGAACAGGGCGACGACGAAGCCCAGGACCGCGACCGGCACCGTCCACAGGAACACGGTCTGGATCGTGTCCGCGTACGCGGCGACGATCGGAGCCGACGCCGGGGGCGGCAGCCGGTGCACGCCCTCCGGACTGGTCGCCGCACCGGCGATCACCGACGGGTCGGCGGCCCCGGTGCGGGCCGCCGCGCCGACGCCGTCCCGCAGGTTGGGCCCCAGCGCGTTGGCGTAGATCGTGCCGAACACGGCGGTGCCGAAGGAACTGCCCAGCGTGCGGAAGAAGGTGACGCCGGAGGTCGCGGTGCCGAGGTCGGAGTACTCGACCGTGTTCTGCACGGCGATGGTCAGCACCTGCATGGACAGCCCGATGCCCGTGCCCAGCACGAACATGTACAGCGACTCCAGCCCCGCGCCGGTGTCCGGACCCATCAGCGACATCAGATACAGGCCGACGCCCATCACCAGCGTGCCCGCGATCGGGAACAGCCGGTAGCGCCCCGTCTTGCTGACCACGTTGCCGCTGAACACCGAGGCGATCAGCAGCCCCGCCACCATCGGCAGCGTCCGCACCCCGGAGACGGTGGCCGAGTCGCCGTCCACGTACTGCAGATAGGTCGGCAGATACGTCAGCGCCCCCAGCATCGCGAACCCGACGATGAAGCTGAGGATCGAGCAGACCGTGAACACCGGGTTGGAGAACAGCCGCATCGGCAGCATCGGTTCGGCCGCCCGGGTCTCGGCCCAGCAGAACAGTCCCAGCGCGATCAACCCGCCCGCGAACAGGCCGATGATCACCGCCGAGCCCCACGCGTACTCGTTGCCGCCCCAGCTCGTCGCCAGGATCAGCGCGCTCGCCCCGACCGCGACCAGCGCGATGCCCAGGTAGTCGATGACCGGACGGGCCGCCGACTTCACCACCGGGATGGTGCGGGCGGCGGCGACCACGACGACGACCGCGATGGGCACGTTGACGTAGAACGCCCAGCGCCAGGACAGATGGTCGGTGAACAGCCCGCCGAGCAGCGGCCCGATGACCGTCGCGACGCCGAACACCGCGCCGATCGCGCCCTGGTACTTGCCCCGCTCCCGCAGCGGGATGACGTCCGCGATCAACGCCATCGACGTCACCATCAGGCCGCCCGCGCCGACGCCCTGCACCGCCCGCCAGAGGATCAGCAGCGGCATGTCGGTCGCCAGCCCGCACAGGAACGAGCCGGTGATGAACACGACCGCGGACACCTGGAAGACCACCTTGCGGCCGAACAGGTCGCCGAACTTGCCGACCAGCACCGTCGCCACGGTCTCCGCGAGCAGGTACGAGGTGACCACCCACGACATGTGTTCGGCGCCGCCCAGGTCCGACACGATGGTGGGCAGCGCGGTGCCGACGATCGTCTGGTCCAGGGCCGCGAGCAGCATGCCGAGCATGATCGTGACGAAGACGACGTTGCGGCGCCGCCGGTCCAGCACGGGCGGCTGGGCGGCGGCCGTCCGCGGCGATTCCTCGGCGACTGTCACGCGGCCACGATCACACCGGTGCACCGGCCACGCATGCGGGGCGGGGCCGCCCGGGTACGCCGGGTGCGGTCAGCGGTCGCCGGGGTTGCGCCGCAGCAGGTAGGTGTCCATGATCCAGCCCTTGCGCTCGCGCGCCTCCGCCCGCAGCCGCTCGATGCGGGGCGCGGCCTCGGCGATCGGACCGGAGGCCAGGATCTCGTCCGGGGTGCCCAGGTAGGCGCCCCAGTAGATGTCGATGTCCTGGTCCGCGTACTGCCGGAAGGCCTGGTGGGCGTCCAGCATCACGACGACGTCGTCCGTGTCCTCGGGGAAGCCCTCGGCCAGCCGCCGTCCCGTGGTGATCTGCACCGGCCGCGCCACCCGGTTCAGCCCGGTCCGGTGCCGGGCGACCAGTGAGGAGACGCTGCTGATGCCGGGCACCACGTCGTACTCGAACGCCACCGACCCGCGCTCCAGGATCTCCTCCAGGATGCCCAGCGTGCTGTCGTACAGCGCGGGGTCGCCCCACACCAGGAACGCGCCGCTCTGGTCCTCGTCCAGCTCCTCGGCGATCAGCCGCTCGTAGATGCCGGCGCGGGCACTGCGCCAGTCCCCGACGGCCGGGGAGTACGCCGCGCCGCCCGCGCTCCGGTCCCGCTCGGGATCGCGCGCCTCGACGATCCGGTACGTCCCCTCCGGTACGTGCGTCTCCAGCATCTCCCGGCGCAGCCGCACCAGGTCGGCCTTGGCCTCGCCCTTGTCCAGGACGAAGAACACGTCCGTGCTCCGCAGCGCCCCGACCGCCTGGAGGGTGAGCTGTTCGGGGTCGCCCGCGCCGATTCCGATCACATGAATTGTCCGCACGCCACGAGTCTGCCGTACGGCCCCGGCAACGCCCCGGCCGGGCTGCCCCGGCGGGCCGCGGACCGGTCAGCCGCGCAGCCGGGGTGCCCGCGCCGCCGCGTCCACGGACGCGCCGCCCTCCACCTCACCGGCCAGCTCCCGGGCCCACGCCGCCACCGAGCCGAGGTCCATCCCGTACGGCCGCTCCCGCCCGGCCTCCGACGCCACCCACTCCGTGACGGCACCGGCCCCGCGCCGCAGCAGCCTGGCCCCGCCGGTGGCGTTGCCGCGCGCCGCGTGCGTGAGCCCGACGGCGAGCTGGGCCATCCCGCGCCACAGCTCCCGCTCCTGCGCGGGCCCCGACTTCCAGGCGTCCTCGAAGACCTCGTGGGCGTGGAACGGCTTCCCGTCGTCCAGCAGCCGCTGCGCCTCGGCGACGGTCTCGCCCGGGGCCCGTACGACCCCCTCGGGCTGGCGCGCCACGCCGTCGGCGCCGTACGGCAACGGCCGCCCGAGCCCGTCCCGCGGCCGTGCGTTGCGGGCCCGCCCCTCCTCGTCACGGTCCCGGCCGCCCACCGGGCGGTCGGAGGCGGCGTCGTCCACGGGGCTGTCGGCACGGCTGTCCATGGGACCGATTGTGCCTCGCCGACGCCCGCTTAGGCGTCGCCCGGTGTGTGGGGTAAAGTGCTGTCCGCGTGATCGCGCGGTGCACCGTGCGTGAGCACACCGGGACGTGGCGCAGCTTGGTAGCGCACTTGACTGGGGGTCAAGGGGTCGCAGGTTCAAATCCTGTCGTCCCGACTGGAGACAGTCGCAGGTCAGGGCCGGTTTCAGAGGTATCTGAAACCGGCCCTTGATCATTTTCGGGGGCCGTTCGGGGACCACGCCGTCCCCGGCCCGTCCGCCGCCGAGGTGAGACTTGTGTGCCGCCGCGGGAACATCGAAGTGCAGACGCCACGGGACGACCTGAGCAAGAGTGGGACCGAGGCGGCACACGGTCAGGAGGAGCCCCGACATGGCAGGCGCGGCGGACACGGAGAGCGGTGGGCAGCGGCGCCGGGACGACGCGCCCGGCCCGCGGCTGACCGAAGCCCTTGAGGCCATCGGGGCCGGGGCGTACGTGGTCGACGAGCAGGGGCGCATCCTCGCCGTCAACAGCCGGGCCGAGGAACTGCTGGGCCGCCGGGGCGAGGACATGGCCGGCCAGGACGCCCACGATCTCCTGCACCGGGGGCCCGAGGGGCAGCAACTGCCCGCCACCCAGTGCGGGATGCGGCAGGCGTTCCACGCCGGACGCCCGGGACAGGCCGCGCTCGACCACTTCGCCCGCGCCGACGGCTCCCTGCTGTCCGTCTCCTGGCTCATCACCCCCTACTCCGGGCACGATCGGGACGCCCACACCCTCGTCATCTTTCATCCGCGCGAGCAGGCGCGCTCCGCCGAACCGTCCCCGGAGCGGTCCGTGCGGCCCCTGAGCGAACTCGAACGACTGGCCCTGCTGGCCGAGACCACGACCCGGCTGACCTCCACGCTCAACGTCGACGAGACGCTGCGCAGACTGGTGGCCCTGGTCCTGCCGCGGCTGGCCGACTGGGCCGTCATCGATCTGATCACCGAGCACGATGAGGTGTGGCGCACCGCCGTGGTCCATGCCGAGGGGGACCGCCTGGTCCACCGGGAGGATCTCGAGGGGCCGATGCCGCCGGTGCCCGAGGAGTCGCTCATGCCGCTCTCCCGAGCCCTGCGCGGCGTCGCCTCCGCGCTGGCCGAGCCCGACACCTATCAGCGCACCCCCGACTCCGGCATCGCCGTCGAGCAGCGCCGGATGTTCGACGCCACCGGCATCCGCTCCGCCGCCATCGTCCCCATCCGGGGAACCCGGGAGGTCCTGGGAGCCCTCACGCTGGGACGGGCCGACGCACCGGGGGACTTCTCCACCCCCGACCTGCCCCTGTTCGAGGACATCGCCCGGCGTGCCGGCCTCGCCCTGGACAACGCCCGCCTCTACCAGCGCCAGCGTGCCGTCGCCGAGACCATGCAGAAGCACCTGCTGCCCCAGATGCCGCGCGTCCCCGGGCTGCAGATGGCCGTCCGCTACCTGCCCGCCCCCGACGCCTCCCAGGTCGGCGGGGACTGGTACGACGCCTTCTCCCTGTCCGACGGAGCGACCGCGCTGGCCGTCGGGGACGTCGTGGGCCACGACCTGGAGGCCGCGGCCGGTATGGCCCAGTTGCGCAACATGCTCCGTGCCTACGCCTGGTCGCAGCAGGAGCCGCCCAGCCGCGTCGTGGAACGGCTGGACGAGGCGATCATGCCCATCACCGACGTCTCCATGGCCACGCTCGTCTTCGGCCGCGTCAGCAGGACGGACGACGGACTCTGGCGGCTCTCCTGGACCAACGCCGGTCATCCGCCGCCCCTGCTCGTCACCCGCGAGGGCCTGACCGACTACCTCACCGACGGACACAGCCTCCTGCTCGGCACGGGCCTCGGCACCTCCCGTCCCGACGCCACCGTCCTGCTGCCACCGGGCTGCACGCTCCTGCTGTACACCGACGGCCTCATCGAAGTGCCCGGCCACACCCTCGACGAGGGCCTGGACCTGCTGCGCCAGCACGCCGCCGCGCTCGCCCACCGGCCCCTGCCGGCCTTCGCCGACCAGCTCCTGCACCGGGTCCGGCCACCCGGCCTCGACGACGTCGCCCTCCTCGCGCTGCGCACACCCGGAAGCGCCCCGCACGGGCACGGGTGACGGAGAGCCGGGGGACCGCCGGCCCACGGACGGAAAAGGCGCATCCGGAGCACAACCAATCCCCGCCGCCCGTAGTCACACCAGACAGGAGTAAACGACTCCTACGACCGCAAGGGGGAAATATGCGCATTGCACGCTCCGCCCTGTCCGTCACCGCTGTGGCGGCCCTGTCCCTGGGCACCGCGACGGCGCTCGCCGCACCCGCCTCCGCCGCTCCCAACACCACGCCCGGCAAGGTCTGCGGCAGCGGCTACAAGACCGTCAACTCGGCCGCCGTCGGCTCGCGCGGCACCGTCTACCTCACCTACAACGCCACCAACGGCAAGAACTGCGTCGCGACCATCCGCAACACCCCGGGCACCGCGACGGACATGTCCGCCTGGATCTACGTGCCCGACACCCAGGCGTACGACGAGGACTACGGGACGTACACCTCGTACGCCGGCCCCACCTACGTCTACGGCAAGGCCCACTGCGTGGACTGGGGCGGCAGCATCGGCAACGTCAGCGTCCAGATCACCGGCTCCAACTGCGCCGCCCTCGCCGAACACCGGGTCACCACCGTCCGGTGACCGGCCTGTGGTGACGGCCGCCGCCGCGGGTGGCGTGCCGTCACCGTCCGCGGCCGCGGGTGGCGTTGTCCGGCCCCGTCGTCACTCCCGGGGCCGGGCCCCCGCGGCCACGAGCAGGTCCATCGTCTCCCGGTGCGGGCCGTTCGACGCCCAGTCCAATGGCGTCCGGCCGGTGCCGTGGTCCTCGCGCAGATTCGGGTCCGCTCCATGATCGAGGAGGGTGCGGATGGTCTCCGTGTGGCCCCAGCAGGCCGCCCCGCACAGGGGCGTGCCCTCCGAGCCGGTCCCGCTCTCCGTGTCGGGCCGGGCTCCCGCCGCGAGCAGCACGCGGACGATGCCGACGTCCCCGTTCACGGACGCGAGGTACAGCGGAGTGCTCCCCGCCGTGTCCGCCGTCTCGGCCGGCGCTCCGGCCCGCAGTGCCGCCCGTACCCGCGACACGTCGCCGACCAGCGCGGCGTCGACGAGACGCCGGGACAGTTTCTTGTGCTTTCGCCTGTTCACGCGAGCCGAGACTACTGAGTGCTTGACTTGAAGCGCACTTCAAATTGAAGACTCCCTGCCGTGCCCGGACGACCGGACACGCATGGGGAGGAACATCATGAAGTACCGCACCATCGGCACCGACCCCGCCCACCGCCGGGAGGTGAGTGTGCTGGCGCTCGGCGCCATGCTCTTCGGGTCACTGACCGACGAGAAGACCTCGTTCGCCGTCCTCGACCGCTATGTGGAGGCCGGCGGGAACTTCGTCGACACGTCCGACAACTACGCCTTCTGGACCGACGGCGGCCAGGGCGGCCAGAGCGAGGAGCTCCTCGGCCGCTGGCGGCGCAGCCGCGGGATCGGCGACGAGGTCGTCATCGCCACCAAGCTCGGCGCGCGTCCACTGGCGCCCGGCACCGGCTACACCGACAACCCGGAGGGCCTGTCGGCCGAGGTGATCCGCGAGGCCGCCGAGCGCAGCCGGGACCGGCTCGGGGTGGACAGGCTCGACCTGTTGTACGCGCACATCGACGATTACACGGTGGAGCAGCGCGAGACCGTCGAAGGGTTCGGCGCACTGGTCGCGGAGGGCACCGTGGGGCTGCTCGGCGTCAGCAACCAGGCGATGTGGCGCGTCGAGCGGGCCCGCGCCCTGGCCGCCGCGGCCGGGCTGCCCGGCTACGAGGTGCTGCAGTACCAGCACAGCCACCTGCGGCCCCGCTTCGACGTGCCCAGCGAGTTCTCCCCGTACGGCAGCCTCGGTCACGCCGGCGCCGAACTCCTCGGCTATCTGCGGGCCGAGCCGGACCTGACCCTGGTCGCCTACTCGCCGCTGCTGGCCGGCGCCTACGTCCGCGAGGACAAGCCGCTGCCCCCGGACTACGACCACCCGGGCACCCCGGCCCGGCTCGCCGTGCTCCGCGAGGTCGCCCGGGAGACCGGGGCCACGGTCAACCAGGTCGTCCTCGCCTGGCAGATCGGCGCGGACCTGCCGATCGTGCCGCTGGCCGGGGCCTCGTCGCTCGCCCAGCTCGAGGAGAACCTCGCCGCCGTGGACCTGGAACTGACGGCGGACCAGCGGGCCCGCCTGGACGGCGTCCACTGAGGCCGGCCGGTCGTCCGGTCAGTTCCTGACCAGCAGCTGGAAGTCGAACGCGTACCGGGACGCGCGGTAGACGTGCGTCCCGTACTCGACCGCCCGCCCCGTGTCGTCGTAGGCGGTGCGCTGCATGGTGAGCAGCGCGGCGCCCTCCCGCTCGCCGAGGCGCTCGGCCTCCTCGCGGGAGGCGATGCGGGCGCCGACGGTCTGCCGGGCGCTGTGCAGGGTGATGCCGGACGCGCGCATCATCCGGTACAGGCCGGTCGACTCCAGCCGGACGTCGTCGAGTTCCAGCAGGTCCGCCGGAAGGTGGTTGCACAGCATCGCCACCGGCTGGCCGTGGGTGAGGCGCAGCCGCTCCAGGACGGTGACCTCGGTGCCCTCCGCGACACCGAGGGCCGCCGCGACCTCGGCGGCGGCCGGAACGCGCTCGTTGCGCACCACCCGGGTGCCGGGACCCTGCCCGGCCGCCTCCAGGTCGTCGTAGAGACTGCTCAGTTCCAGCGGGCGCTTGACCTGGCTGTGCACCACCTGGGTGCCGACCCCGCGCCGCCGCACCAGCAGCCCCTTGTCGACCAGGGACTGGATGGCCTGGCGGACGGTCGGCCGGGACAGGCCGAGACGGACGGAGAGATCGACCTCGTTGCCCAGCAGGTTCCCCGGCGCGAGCACGCCGTGCTCGATCGCCGCCTCCAGCTGCTGGGCCAGCTGGTAGTAGAGCGGCACCGGACTGCTCCGGTCCAGGGCGAAGTCCAGGGTGCCGGTCGCGGGGACGGTCACGGCACGTGCGGGGTCGCCGGAATTCGCCATGGACGTACCTCCCTCGGGTGGGTGACTGGCTGTCGGGGGGCGGGATGCGGAGGCAGTCAGAGGTGGTGGCGGCGGTCGGCGAGCGCACGCTCGTAGGCCTTGCGCGCGTCGGTGGCCGCCTCGCGGGCGGACACCTCGGCCACCGGCACGTCCCACCAGGCCTCCGCCGGGAGGGCGGCCGACGGGGGCGCCGTCTCGACGTACACGCACGTCGGGCGGGTCGCCGCCCGGGCCGTGGCCAGCGCCTCGCGCAGCTCCCGCACCGTCTTGGCGCGCAGGACGTCCATGCCGAGGCTGGCCGCGTTGGCGGCGAGGTCGACGGGGAGCGGGGCGCCGGTGAAGGAGCCGTCGGCGACGCGGTGGCGGTAGTCGGTGCCGAAGCGTTCGGCGCCCACCGACTCGGACAGGCCGCCGATGGAGGCGTAGCCGTGGTTCTGGACCAGGACCAGCTTCACCGGCAGGTTCTCCTGCACGGCCGTCACGATCTCCGTCGGGTTCATCAGGTACGTGCCGTCGCCCACCAGAGCCCACACGGGGGTGCCGGGCGCGGCCTGCTGGACGCCGAGCGCGGCCGGGATCTCGTAGCCCATGCAGGAGTAGCCGTACTCCAGGTGGTACTGGCGCGGGGAGCGGGCCCGCCACAGCTTGTGCAGGTCGCCGGGGAGCGAGCCGGCCGCGTTGATCACCACGTCCTCGTCGCCGACCACCGCGTCGAGCGCGCCCAGCACCTGCGTCTGGGTCGGCACCGCGCCGTCGTCGTCGGCCCGGAAGGCGGCCTCGACGCTCTCCTCCCAACGGACCTTGCCCGCCCGGTACTCCGACTCGTACGCCGCGTCCACGCGGTGGCCGGACAGCGCCTGTGCGAGCGCCGTGAGCCCGGCCCGCGCGTCGCACACCAGGGTGCCGGCGGCGAGCTTGTGGGCGTCGAAGGCGGTGATGTTGAGGTTCAGGAAACGGACGTCCGGGTGCTGGAAGAGGGTGCCGGAGGCGGTGGTGAAGTCCGAGTGGCGGGTGCCGACGCCGATCACCAGGTCGGCGGTGCGGGCGAGTTCGTCGCTCACCGCGGTGCCGGTGTGGCCGATGCCGCCGAGGTCGGCCGGGTGGTCGTGGCGCAGGGCGCCCTTGCCGGCCTGGGTGGAGGCGACCGGGATGCCGGTGGCGTCCACCAGCGCCCGCAGCGCGTCCTCGGCCTCGCTGTGGTGGACGCCGCCGCCCGCGACGATCAGCGGGCGCGCGGCGGCGCGGACCACCCGTACGGCATCGGCCAGTTCCGCCGGGTCGGGCGCGGGGCGGCGCACCCGCCAGACGCGGTCGGCGAAGAACTCCTCCGGCCAGTCGTACGCCTCCGCCTGCACGTCCTGCGGCAGCGCCAGGGTGACCGCGCCGGTCTCCGCCGGGTCGGCCAGCACGCGCACGGCCTTCAGCGCGGAGGCCAGGAGCGCCTCGGGACGGGTGATCCGGTCGAAGTAGCGGGACACCGGCCGCAGGGCGTCGTTGACGGACGCGTCGGCCTCGACGGGGTGCTCCAGCTGCTGGAGCAGCGGGTCGGCGGCGTGCGAGGCGAAGTAGTCGCCGGGGAGGAGCAGGACCGGCAGGCGGTTGATCGTGGCGAGGGCGGCGCCGGTGACCAGGTTGGTGGCGCCGGGGCCGATGGAGGTCGTCACCGCCTGCGCGGACAGGCGGTTGGTCTGCCGGGCGTGTCCGACGGCCGCGTGCACCATGGCCTGTTCGTTGCGGCCCTGGTGGTACGGCATCGCCTCGCGGTACTCGACGAGCGCCTGGCCGAGGCCGGCCACGTTGCCGTGGCCGAAGATGCCCCAGGTGCCCGTGATCAGCCGGCGCCGCACCCCGTCGCGTTCGGTGTACTGCGCGGCCAGGAAGCGCACCAGGGCCTGGGCGGTGGTCAGTCGGCGGGTGGCGGCGGCGCTCATGCGGACCTCTCCGGTGCGGTGTAGAGGGGAAGCCGGGGGTCGACCGGCTGCTCGGGCCAGGTGTCGCGGATCCAGGCGTGGTCGGGGTGGTCGCGGATCAGCCAGGCGCGCTCGGCCTCCGGCCCCGCCATGACGTTGAGGTAGTACATGTGGTGGCCGGGGACCGCCATCGACGGTCCGTGCCAGCCGTCGGGGATCAGCACGACGTCCCCGTCGCGCACCTCGGCGAGCACGTCCGTGCCCCGCCCCTGCCCGGAGGGGGAGACCCGCTGGTAGCCGAGGCCCGGGGTGCCGTCGTGGTCCGCGAACTCGAAGTAGTAGATCTCCTCCAGCACCGACTCCTCGCCGGGGCGGTGCTCGTCGTGCTTGTGGGGCGGGAAGGAGGACCAGTTGCCGCCCGGGGTGACGACCTCGACCGCGATCAGCCTGTCGCACTCGAACGTCCCCGCCGCGGCGAAGTTGTTGACCTGCCGCGAGCAGTTCCCGGTGCCCCGCAGCTCCACCGGCACCGACGACGCCGGGCCGTAGCGGGCGGGCAGGCGTCGGGTGCAGCGGGCGCCGGTCAGCGCGAACCGGCCGCCGCCGGAGGACGTGAGGGTGGTGCGGGCGTCGCGCGGCACGTACGCGAAGTCGGTGACGCCGGTGAACACGCCGTCCCGGCCGGTCAGTTCGAAGCTGTCCCGGCCGAAGTCGTCGGCGGTCGCGACCGTGCAGCCGCCGCTCAGCGGCAGGACGGTCCACTCGCTGTCGCCGCTGTCGAAGGTGTGGCTGCCGCCGGGGGGCAGGTGCACGACGCGCAGGCTGCTGTAGCCCCAGCCGGCGCTCCCGGGCGTCACGTCCACGGCGTACGGGCCGTCCCCCGCGGCCTTGCCCGCGGGCAGGTGATACGTCATCGTCCGCTCCTCCGCCTCTTCCGACCCTCCCGGGTCACAGCAGTCCGACGGCCGTGTCCACCGCCTGTTCCACGCTGCCCCCGGCCGGGTAGAGCAGCGAGCGGCCGACCACCATGCCCTGCACGGTGGGCAGCCTCAGGGCCTTGCGCCAGCGTTCGTAGGCCGCGGTCTGGTCCGCGGGGGAGCCGCCTATGTCGCCGCCGAGCAGGACGGCGGGCAGCGTGGACGTCTCCAGGACCTCGGCCATGTCGCCGGGGTCCCGGGTGACGGGCAGTTTCAGCCAGGTGTAGGCGGAGGTGCCGCCGAGGCCGGAGGCGATGGCGATGGAGCGGGTGACGGCCTCGGCGGACAGGTCGTTGCGGACCCGCCCGTCGATCCGGCGGGAGACGAACGGCTCTATGAACAGCGGCAGTTCGTGTGCGGCCATGGCGTCCACCGCGCGGGCGCTCGCCTCCATCGTGGTCAGCGAGCCGGGGTCGTCGTAGTCGATGCGCAGCAGCAGCTTGCCCGCGTCGAAGCGCAGGCGGGCGATGTCCTCGGCGCGGTGGCCGGTGAAACGGTCGTCCATCTCGAAGGCGGCGCCCGCGAGGCCGCCGCGGTTCATCGAACCCATGACGACCTTGTTCTCCAGCACGCCGAGCAGCAGCAGGTCCTCCAGCACGTCGGCGGTGGCGAGCACGCCGTCGACGCCGGGCCGGGACAGTGCCGTGCACAGGCGTTCCAGCAGGTCGGCCCGGTTCGCCATGGCGAGCCGGCGGTCGCCGACGCCGAGCGCGCCGCGCGCCGGATGGTCGGCGGCCACGATCATCAGGCGGCCGGAGTCGCCGATCAGCGGCCGGCGCACCCGGCGCGCGGCGGCCTCGGCGATCGCCTCCGGGTGCCGGGCGCGGACCGCGGTGAGGTCCGGGATGCTGGAGATGCTGGGGGACAAGACGTAGCTCCGTTCAGGGAGTGGCTCGCGCGAGGAGGTCGTCGACCTCCGCCTCGGTGGGCATCGCGGAGGAGCAGGCGAGACGGGAGGCGACGAGGGCGCCGGCCGCGTTGGCGTACTGCATGATCCGTTCCAGCTCCCAGCCGGAGAGCAGACCGTGGCACAGGGAGCCGCCGAACGCGTCGCCCGCGCCGAGTCCGTTGACGACCTCGACCGGGACCGGCGGCACCTCGGCGGACCGGCCGTCGCGGTGCACGGCGAGGACGCCCTTCGGGCCCTGCTTGACGACCGCCAGTTCCACTCCGGCCGCCAGCAACGCCTCGGCGCAGGCGCGGGGTTCGCGCACGCCGGTGGCGATCTCGCACTCGTCCAGGTTGCCGACCGCGACGGTCGCGTGCGCGAGCGCCTCGGCGTAGTACGGGCGGGCTTGGTCCGGATCGGTCCAGAACATGGGGCGCCAGTCCAGGTCGAAGACCGTGGTGCCGGACTTCGCGCGGTGGGCGAGGGCGGCCAGCGTCGCCGTGCGGCTCGGTTCCTCGCTCAGTCCGGTGCCGGTCATCCAGAAGATCGAGGCCGCGCGGATCGCGTCCAGGTCCAGCTCCTCCGGATGGATCTCCAGGTCCGGTGCCTTGGGGCGGCGGTAGAAGTACAGCGGGAAGTCGTCCGGCGGGAAGATCTCGCAGAAGGTCACCGGGGTCGGGTACGCGGCGACCGGGGTGACCCAGCGGTCGTCGACGCCGAACTCCTTCAACGCGCCGTGCAGATAGCCGCCGAAGGGGTCGTCGCCCGTGCGGGTGATGACGGCCGTGGTACGGCCGAGCCGGGCGGCCGCGACCGCGACGTTGGAGGCCGAACCGCCGAGAAACTTACCGAAGGTCTCAACCTCCGCCAGGGGTACGCCCGTCTGCAGAGGATAGAGATCGACCCCGATGCGGCCCATCGTGATCAGATCGAAACGCGGGACTGACTCGGCCATGTGCGACGCTCCTCGGGCTGGGCGGGGGCCTGCCGCCTCCCAGGTGTATGACTCCTGGACGACGCTGTCAAGACTTTGTACTTACATTCGGACCTGTGAGTGAAATGATGTCTTGACAAAGTATTGACAGTGGGCGTCTCAAGGACTTGTATCCGGTCCCAGCGCAGCAACAGCCATTCTTCTCGGGTCTGGCACTCGGGTCAGGCACACGGCTCTCCCGTCGCACAGTCGCACAGTGAGGTGCAGGAAAAGATGGACCGCTCTTCGCACGCCCGCTCCCGCAGATTCGCCCCCGCCGTGGCCCTCGCCGCCGCCGCGGCCCTGACCCTCGCCGGCTGCTCCAGCAGCTCGGGCGGGAAGAAGGCCGACGAGGAGAGCGACTCGGGCGCCTCCGCGGGCAAGGCGAACACCCCCCGCATGACCGTCGCCCTGGTCACCCACCAGGCGCCCGGCGACACCTTCTGGGACATCGTCCGCAAGGGCGCCCAGGCCGCCGCCGACAAGGACAACGTCAAGCTCGTCTACTCCGCCGACCCGAACGCGGGCAACCAGGCCAACCTGGTGCAGAACGCGATCGACCAGAAGGTCGACGGCATCGCCGTCACGCTCGCCAAGCCCGACGCCCTGCGCGGCGTCCTCGCCAAGGCGGAGAAGGCCGGCATACCCGTGGTCGGGCTCAACTCCGGTCTGGCGGACTGGAAGAAGCTCGGCCTGATGGAGTTCTTCGGCCAGGACGAGAGCGTGGCCGGCGAGGCGCTCGGCAAGCGGCTCAACGAGGACGGAGCCAAGAAGGCCGTCTGCGTGATCCACGAGCAGGGCAACGTCGGTCTCACCCAGCGCTGCGACGGCGTGAAGAAGACCTTCGAGGGGTCCATCGAGAACCTCTACGTCAACGGCACCGACATGCCCTCGGTGAAGTCGACCATCACCGCCAAGCTCAAGCAGAGCAGCGACATCGACCACCTCGTCACGCTCGGCGCCCCCTTCGCCATGACCGCCGTGCAGTCGGTGGACGAGTCCGGCAGCAAGGCCAAGGTCGCCACCTTCGACCTCAACAAGGAACTGACCGGCGCCATCGAGAAGGGCGACATCGAGTTCGCCGTCGACCAGCAGCCCTACCTCCAGGGCTACCTGGCGGTCGACGGACTGTGGCTCTACAAGAACAACGGCAACTACAGCGGCGGCGGTGAGCAGCCGGTGCTGACCGGCCCGGCCTTCGTCGACAAGTCCAACGTCAAGGCCGTCGCCGAGTTCGCCTCGAAGGGCACCCGGTGATGAGCATGGCCGGCCAGGCCGAGCCGGCGGTGACCACACCGCCGGCCCCCGGCCCCAAGGAGACCGACGGGCGGACCCGTGAGCGCCACGTGGCGCTGCGGCTGCTCGCCCGGCCCGAGGTCGGGGTCTTCCTCGGCGCCGTCGCCGTGTTCGTGTTCTTCCTGATCGCCGCGCCCACGCTGCGCGACGGCGGCTCCATGGCGACGGTGCTGTACCAGTCGTCCACCATCGGCATCATGGCGCTGCCCGTCGCCCTGCTGATGATCGGCGGCGAGTTCGACCTGTCGGCCGGTGTCGCCGTGGTCACCTCGGCGCTCACCGCCGGCATGCTCAGCTACCAGCTGACCGTGAACGTCTGGATGGGCGTGATCGTCGCGCTGGTGGCCTCGCTGGCCGTCGGCGCCTTCAACGGCTGGGTGCTGGTGAAGACCGGCCTGCCGAGCTTCCTGGTGACGCTGGCCACCTTCCTGATCCTTCAGGGCGTCAACCTCGCCGTCACCAAGCTCGTCACCGGCAACGTCGCCACCGACGACATCAGCGACATGGACGGCTTCGACCAGGCCAAGGCCCTGTTCGCCTCGTCCTTCGACCTCGGCGGCGTCGAGGTGAAGATCACGGTCGTGTGGTGGCTGGTCTTCGCCGCCCTGGCCACCTGGGTGCTGCTGCGCACCAAGTACGGCAACTGGATCTTCGCCGTGGGCGGCAGCCAGGAGTCCGCCCGCGCGGTCGGCGTGCCGGTCACCTTCACCAAGATCACGCTGTTCATGCTGGTCGGCTTCGGCGCCTGGTTCGTCGGCATGCACCAGCTGTTCTCCTTCAACACCGTGCAGTCCGGCGAGGGCGTCGGCCAGGAGCTGATCTACATCGCGGCGGCCGTCATCGGCGGCTGTCTGCTCACCGGCGGCTACGGCTCCGCCATCGGCCCGGTCTTCGGCGCCTTCATGTTCGGCATGGTGAACCAGGGCATCGTCTTCGCGGGCTGGAACCCCGACTGGTTCAAGGCCTTCCTCGGCGCGATGCTCCTCGGCGCCGTCCTCATCAACCTGTACGTCCGCCGCGCCGCGACCAGGAGGTGACCGCAATGACCGGCAAGACCCCCGGGACCGCCCGGACCCCCGGTACCCACGGCGCCGTTCTCGCCGACCCCGCACCCGAGCACGGCCGTCCGCTCGTCGAGCTGCGCGGCGCCGGCAAGTCCTACGGCAACATCCGCGCCCTGCACGGTGTCGACCTCGCCGTCCACCCCGGCAGGGTGACCTGCGTGCTCGGTGACAACGGGGCCGGCAAGTCCACCCTCATCAAGATCATCTCCGGGCTGCACCAGCACACCGAGGGCGAGTTCCTCGTCGACGGCGAGGCGGTGCGCTTCGCCAGCCCGCGCGACGCCCTCGACCGGGGCATCGCCACGGTCTACCAGGACCTCGCGACCGTCCCGCTGATGCCGGTGTGGCGCAACTTCTTCCTCGGCTCCGAGATCACCAAGGGCCCCTGGCCCGTGCGCCGCCTCGACATCGCCCGCATGAAGCGGACCGCCGACGAGGAACTGCGCAACATGGGCATCGTCCTGGACGACCTCGAACAGCCCATCGGTACCCTCTCCGGCGGCCAGCGCCAGTCCGTCGCCATCGCCCGCGCCGTCTATTTCGGAGCCCGCGTCCTCATCCTCGACGAGCCCACCGCCGCCCTCGGCGTCAAGCAGTCCGGCGTGGTCCTCAAGTACATCGCGGCCGCCCGCGAGCGCGGCCTGGGCGTCGTCTTCATCACCCACAACCCCCACCACGCCTACATGGTCGGCGACCACTTCAGCGTGCTGCGCCTGGGCACCCTCGAACTGAGCGCCGCCCGCGCCGACATCACGCTGGAGGAACTCACCAACCACATGGCGGGCGGGGCGGAACTCGCCGCCCTCAAGCACGAACTGGCCCAGGTCGGCGGCGTCGACGTGGACGCCCTCCCGGACGACGCTCCGGATGCGGCGGAGGCATCCGCGCCGGACAGTGCCGACAGGACCGACAAGACCGTGAGCGCCGCATCCGACAGCACCGCATCCGGCACCGCCGAAGGGAAGGCCTGAGCATGCCCTCTGCCCTCGACCGCATCCGCGTCGGCTCGGCCCCCGACTCCTGGGGCGTCTGGTTCCCCGACGACCCCCGGCAGGTGCCCTGGGAACGGTTCCTGGACGAGGTCACCGAGGCCGGCTACGACTGGATCGAGCTGGGCCCCTACGGCTACCTCCCCACCGACCCGGCCCGGCTCACCGACGAGGTGACCCGGCGCGGCCTCAAGGTCTCCGCGGGCACCATCTTCTGCGGGCTGCACCGCGGCCCCTCCGAATGGGACGCCACCTGGGAGCAGGTCGGCCGCGTCGCCGCCCTGACCCGGGCCATGGACGCCAAGCACCTCGTCGTCATCCCGTCCTTCTGGCGCGACGACAAGACCGCCGAGATCCTGGAGCCGCCGGAGCTGACCGGCGAGCAGTGGACCCACCTCACCCGGGGCATGGAACGCCTGGGCCGCGAGGTGCGGGACACCTACGGCCTGGACATCGTCGTCCACCCGCACGCCGACACCCACATCGACACCGAGGAGCACGTGGAGCGCTTCCTCGACGCCACCGACTCCGACCTCGTCAACCTCTGCCTGGACACCGGCCACTACGCCTACTGCGGCGGGGACAGCGTCAAGCTGATCGAGACGTACGGCGAGCGCATCGGCTACCTCCACCTCAAGCAGGTCGACCCGGAGATCCTCGCCGGCGTGCGGGAGGGCGGGGTGCCGTTCGGACCGGCCGTACAGCGCGGCGTGATGTGCGAGCCGCCGGGCGGCGTGCCGGAGCTGGGCCCGGTGCTCACGGCGGCCCAGGAACTCGGCGTGGACCTGTTCGCCATCGTCGAGCAGGACATGTACCCCTGCGAGCCGGACAAGCCGCTGCCCATCGCGGTGCGCACCCGGAAGTTCCTGCGGTCCTGCGGCGCCTGAAGCGGCCCCACCGGCGGGCAGGGTACCGCCGGTGCACCGCTCGGCGGGCCGTTGTCAGTGCCGCGCGCTAGCGTGCGAGCACCGACAACCGCACCTCGTCCCGTTCCGGGAGGCAGTCATGACCTCGCGTCTCAACCCGTACCTCAGCTTCGACGGCGACGCCCGACAGGCGATGGAGTTCTACGAGCAGGTGTTCGGCGGCAGCCTGGCGCTGAACACCTTCGGCGAGTCCGGCATGCCGGACCCCGCGTACGCCGACAAGGTCATGCACGCCATGCTGGAGACCCCGGGCGGCTTCACCCTGATGGCCTCCGACACCCCGCCCGGGATGGAGTACAGGCCGGGCAGCAACTTCTCGGTGAGCCTCAGCGGCGACGACGCGGCCGAGCTGCGCGGCTACTGGGAGAAGCTGTCCGCCGGCGGTTCCGTCGCCGTGCCCCTGGAGAAGCAGATGTGGGGCGACGTCTTCGGCATGTGCACGGACCGGTTCGGCGTCCCCTGGATGGTGAACATCAGCGAGCCGGCGAGCTGACCGGGCAGCCCGCCGGCCCGCAGGGGCCCGCGCCCCCTCAGCCCCGCCGCACCTCCGCGATCGTCACCGGACGGTGCTCGTGCAGCGACAGGGTGCACGCCTCGGCGATCCAGCCCGCCTCCAGCGCGTCCTCGATCGTGCAGGGGGAGGTGCGCGCACCGGCGACGACCTCGGTGAACGCGGTCAGCTCGGCCCGGTAGGCGGTGGCGAAGCGGTCCATGAAGAAGTCGTGCGGCGGGCCGGCCGGGAAGGTCGTGCCCGGCTCCACCGAGCGCAGCGGCAGCTTGTCCTCCAGGCCGACGGCGATCGAGTCGTCGAAGCCGTGGATCTCCATGCGGACGTCGTAACCGCGGGCGTTGTGGCGGCTGTTGGAGACCACGGCGATGGTGCCGTCGTCCAGGGTGAGGATGGCGCCCGTGGTGTCCGCGTCGCCCGCCGCCCGGATGAAGTCGGCGCCACGGTTGCCGCCGACGGCGTACACCTCGCTCACCTCACGCCCGGTCACCCAGCGGATGATGTCGAAGTCGTGCACCGAGCAGTCCCGGAAGATGCCCCCGGAGGCGGCGACGTACGCGGCGGGCGGCGGCGCCGGGTCCAGCGTGGTCGACCGTACGGTGTGCAGCGTGCCCAGCTCACCGCCGAGCACGGCCGCCCGCGCGGCGGCGAACCCGGCGTCGAAGCGGCGGTTGTAGCCGATCTGGACCGGCACGTCCCGGCCCGCGAGCGCCTTGAGCACCTCGACGCCCTCCGTCATGGTGCGGGCGACGGGCTTCTCGCAGAAGACCGGCACGCCGGCCTCCGCGGCGGCGAGGATCAGACCCGGATGGGCGTCGGTCGCCGCCGCGATCACCACACCGTCCACCCCCGCGGCCAGCACCGCCTCGGGGGAGTCCGCGACCTCGGCGCCGAACCGCTCGGCGGCGGCCCGCGCGGCGTCCGCGAACGGGTCGGCGACGACCAGCGAGTCGACGGCGTCGAGTCCGGCGAGGGTCTCGGCGTGGAAGGCACCGATGCGGCCGAGGCCGAGGATTCCGATACGCATGTGCTCCGTTGCTCCTTGCGTGGGGTGGTGGTGGGTGTCCGCGCCGGGGTCCGTGCCCCCCGCGGTCCCGTTCACCGGCTCTCTCGTCGTTCGCGGCCCGCCCGCAACTGCGCGCGCAGCGCCTCGGGTGTCCACTCCTCGCGCAGCGCCCGCCGTACGAGGTCCGCCTGGGAGGGCGGGGCCAGTCCGTCGACCGGCGGGTCCCGGTCGAGGTTCGTGGGGAAGGGGTATCCCTCCGCGCTCGCGGCGACCACCTGCTCCAGCCACCGCTCGCCCGCGCCCTCGGCCTTCCGCCTCAGCAGCACCGGGTAGACGGCGTTCACCACCGCCTCCCGGTCCACGGTCTCCATGGCGCGGCCGAACGCCGAGGAGATCTGCAGCAGGTTGGCCATGCGACGGATGCCCGACGACCGGTTGGCGCCCGCCGCGTGGAACAGGGCCGGGTTGAAGAAGACCGCGTCGCCCTTGGCGAGGGGCAGCTGCACGTGGTGCGCCTCGAAGTACGCCCGGAACTCCGGCAGCCGCCAGGCCAGGTAGCCCGGCTCGTACTTCTGCGAGTGCGGCAGGTACAACGTGGGCCCCGACTCCACGGGCATGTCGCAGTGCGCGACCGCGCCCTGGAGCGTGAGCACGGGGGAGAGGCGGTGCACGTGCGCCGGGTAGGCCGCCGCGGCCCCGGCGGACAGGAAACCGAGGTGGTAGTCCCGGTGCACGGTCTGGGCGGCGCCGCCCGGGTTGACCACGTTGATCTGGGAGGTGACCTGGTGGCCGGGGCCGAGCCAGGCCCGGGCGACCAGGGACAGGGCGTCGTTGGCGTAGTACTCGGCGAACGCCTCGGGGTCGTGCAGGGCCGCCTTCTCCAGGGCGTTCCACACCCGGTCGTTGACCCCCGGCGCGGCGAAGTGGTCCCCGGCGGCGGCACCCGAGGCGCGCTGCTCGTCGATCAGCGTGTCGAACACCGCGGTGGCCCGGTCGACCACCGCCGGGTCCGGAAAGGCGCCCTTGAGGACCACGATGCCGGGACCGTCGGCGAGGGCGTGGACGAGTTCGGCCGCCGTCCCCGCGTCGTCGCGCAGCCCTCCGGCGTCGTACAGGAGGACGTTCCGCTCCACGGCGGCGGCCCTCGGGTACACGGCCGGGTCGGTCGGCTGCTCGACGAGGGCGCGGAAGGCACCGAGATCGCAGTCGCGTTCGGACAGAGGGGCACGGTGGGCGGCGACGGGCGCTGCGGACATCGTCGTCCTTTCGCTGACAGGGGCGACCCGGTGCTGTCATTCTTGTCCTGACAAACGTGTCGAACAACCAGCAGGCGGCCATCAAAAACCCCTCAGGACGTGCCGCGCCGACGCAGCCGAGGAGCCGGTCATGGGGCACCCCTTCCCGATCCGGGAGATCGCACGTCAGGCGGGCCTGAGCGAGGCCACCGTCGACCGGGTGCTCAACGGCCGCGGCGGAGTGCGCGAGAGCACCGCGTACGAGGTGCGCCGGGCCATCGCCGACCTGGACCGCCAGCGCACCCAGGTCCGGCTGGTCGGCCGCACGTTCATGTGCGACATCGTGATGCAGGCGCCGGAACGCTTCTCCACCGCCGTACGGACCGCGCTGGAGGCCGAACTGCCCGCCCTGCACCCCGCCGTGGTGCGCTGCCGCTTCCATTTTCGCGAGACGGGCCCGGCCGGTGAGCTGACCGACACCCTGGACCGGATCGCCCGGCGCGGCTCCCAGGGGGTGATCCTCAAGGCCCCGGACGTCCCCGAGGTGGTGGCCGCCGTGAGCCGGCTGACCGACGCGGGCGTCCCCGTCGTCACCCTGGCCACCGACCTGCCCGCCAGCACCCGGGTGGCCTACGTCGGCATCGACGACCGGGCGGCGGGCGCGACCGCCGCCTACCTCATGGGTCAGTGGCTCGGCGACCGTCCCGGCAACGTCCTCACCAGCCTCAGCAGCGGCTTCTTCCGCAACGAGGAGGAGCGCGAGATGGGCTTCCGCGGCGTCATGCGGGCCCGCCACCCGGCGCGGGCCCTCGTGGAGATCGCCGAGGGGCAGGGCCTGGACGCCACCCAGTACGACCTGGTCCGCGCCGCGCTGGAACGCGATCCCGGCATCCGGGCGGTCTACTCGATGGGCGGCGGCAACATCGCCACCCTGCGCGCCTTCGCGGATCTCGGCCGCCCCTGCGACGTGTTCGTCGCCCACGACCTCGACCAGGACAACACCCGGCTGCTGCGCGAGCGGCGGCTGTCCGTCGTCCTCCACCACGACCTGCGCCAGGATCTGCGCGAGGCCTGCCGCCACGTGATGCGGGCCCACGGCGCCCTGCCGCCCGCCGGTCCGGCGCGGCCGTCGGCGATCCAGGTCGTCACCCCGCACAACATGCCGCTCGGAGCGTGCCCGGACGGAAGTCACCGGTAGCGGCGCGGCCTTCCGCCCGGACGGGAGGCTCCCGGTCGGTCACTCCCCGGCGGTGCGCCCTCGCGGTGGGCCGGAGGCCAGGACGCCGGTGACGAAGTTCGCCAACTGCGACCGCAGCCTTTCCCGCGGCACGCCCTCCGCTCCGGCCAGGTGCTCGACGAGATCGGCCCGTGTGGCGGCGAGCAGGGCGTGGGCGGTGAAGTCGCTGTCGGTCAGGCCGGGGATCTGCTCCAGCACGGCTCGGAGCAGGCCGTGCCACCGTTCGTAGTGCTCCGCCCGGTACGGGCTGCTGCTCCCGTCCTCCTCCAGGGCCAGCGCGAGGCGCCGGTTGTCGAGTTTGAAGCACAGGACGGCATCGAGCAGGGCGGGTACGCGCTCCCGCGGCGGGGTCGCCGGGCCCAGGGGCGGGGGGCCGGTCTCGGCGGCCTGCCTGACCGGTTCGAGCCGTGCCTCGTACAGCGCGCGGAGCAGCCCGGCGCGATCGCCGAAGCCCCGGAAGAGCGTGCCCTTGCCGACGCCGGCCGCCGCGGCGATACCGGCCATGGTGACGTCCTCGGGGCTCTCGCAGCGCGCGAAGAGCGCGTCGGCGGCCGCGAGCACGGCCTCCCGGTTGCGGGCGGCGTCCTTGCGAGGCGTGCGCTCGGGCATGCCACCTCCGTTTGCAAAGCGGACCCACGGTCCGTATCGTCAAAGCGGACCAGAGGTCCGGATTTTCCGAGAGACAGGATACCCATGTCCGCACCGACTTCCCCGGCGGACCTGTACCGCCACAGCCTGAGACTGCTGCTCGACAAGGACATCCCCGCGTGGGTCGCCCTGTGGGCCGAGGACGGACTCATGGAGTTCCCCTTCGCCCCCGAAGGCCGGCCGAGGCGCCTGGAGGGCCGGGAGGCCGTCGCCGCCTACATGCGCCACTATCCCGACCACATCGACCTGCACGACTTCCCCGATCTGCGAATCCACGAGACCACCGATCCACAGACCATCGTGGTCGAGATGCGCGGCGTCGGCCGACTGGTGGAGAGCGGCGCTCCCTTCGACATGACCTACATCGCCGTCGTGACCGTCCGGGACGGGCGCATCACCTCCTACCGCGACTACTGGAACCCCCTCGCCGCCCAGCAGCCCGGCGCCGACTTCACCGGGAGCGGCCGATGACCGCCGGCGGCACCACACTGGTCATCGGTGCCACCGGCACCACGGGCAGCCGCAGCGCCGCACAACTGACGGCCGCGGGCCACCGCGTCAGGGCCGCAAGCCGCCGGGCCGTCCCGGTCGCCGGCGCCGAGCCGGTCCGCTTCGACTGGTACGACCCCGCCACCCACGCGGCCGCCCTCGACGGCGTCGACCGCGTCTACCTCGTACCGCCCGTGGGCGACTCCGACCCCGCGGCGACCATGCTGCCGTTCCTCCGCCGGGCCCGCACCGCCGGCGTGCGGCGTGCGGTCCTGCTGAGTTCCTCGGCCATCCCGGAGGGCGGCCCGGCGGTCGGAACGGTGCACCGGGCCCTGCCCGGACTCTTCGGGCAGTGGGCGGTCCTGCGGCCCTCGTGGTTCATGCAGAACTTCACCGGCACGCACGCGCACGCGCGCGGCATCCGCGACGACGGCGTCATCCGGACCGCCACCGCGAGCGGTCGGGTCGGCTTCGTCGACGCCGAGGACATCGCGGCCGTCGCCGTCCGCGCCCTGACCGACGAGCAGGCCCCCAACACCGATCTCGTCCTCACCGGCCCCGAGGCGCTCAGCCACGACGACATCGCCGCGGTCGTCACCGAGGTCACCGGTCGGTCGGTGACCCACTGCCGTCTGTCCTACGAGCAGATGCGCGATCGCCTCGCGGCAGAGGTGCCGAGGGAGTTCGCCGCGATGCTGGCCGGCCTTGACCGGGCCATCGCCGACGGCGCGGAGGACCGTGTCACCGACACGGTCCAGCGCGTCACCGGCCGGCCCCCGGGCACCTTCCGAGCCCTCCTCGAGAGGGAGACGCGGAGGGGGTGACGGCGGGACACTCGTGAAATTCCGGCCCGGCGCGGCGCGGGCCGGCCCGCGCCGCGCCGTCACCCGGCCAGCTCGGGACCGACCCAGGTGCCGCGCTCCGCCGAGCGCGCCATCGCGTCCAGGACGGCCGCGCTGCGCACGGCGTCCGTCAGGGTGGCGCCGTACGGGGTGCCCTCCGCGATCGAGCGCAGGAAGCGGTGGGCCTCCACCACCTTCAGGTCGTCGTACCCCATGGCGTTGGCCGCGCCCGGCTGGAAGGCAGCGAACTCGCCGTGCCCGGGGCCGACGTAGACCGTGCTGACCGGCTGGTCCTGGTACGCCGTGCCGCGGCTGACGCCCAGTTCGTTCATGCGCCGGAAGTCCCAGTACACGGCGCCCGTGGTGCCGTGCACCTCGAAGCCGTAGTTGTTCTGCTCGCCGACCGAGACCCGGCAGGCCTCCAGGACCCCGCGGGCGCCGGAGGCGAAGCGCAGCAGGCAGCCGACGTAATCCTCGTTCTCGACCGGTCCCGGCTCGCCGCCCGCCGCCCGGGAGTGACCGGCCGTGGCCGCGGTCGGGCGGGCCCGCTCGGGCAGGAAGACGGCCGTGTCCGCGGCCAGGGACGAGATCTCGCCGAGCAGGAACCGGGCCAGGTCGGCACCGTGCGAGGCCAGGTCCCCGAGCACCCCGGAGCCGCCGCGCTCCCGCTCGAACCGCCAGGTCAGAGCGCCCTCGGGGTGGGCGGCATAGTCGCTGAAGAGCCGGATGCGGACGTGGGTGACGGTGCCGATCTCCCCGGCGGCGATCAGGTCGCGGGCCGCTTCGACGGCGGGCGCGTTGCGGTAGTTGAAGCCGACCGCGCCCTGCACCCCCGCCCTGGCCACCGCGTCCGCCACCGCGCGGGCGTCCCCGGCGGTCAGCCCCACCGGCTTCTCGATCCAGATGTGCTTGCCCGCCTCGGCCATCGCCACGGCGATCTCGCGGTGCAGGAAGTTCGGCGCCGTGATGCTGACCGCCCGGACGCGCGGGTCCGCGGCCACCTCGCGCCAGTCGCGGGTGGTCGAGGCGAATCCGAACTGCGCGGCGGCCTCCTCGGCCCGTCCCGGCACCTCCTCGGCGACCGTCACCAGCTCGGGGCGCAGCGCGAGGTGCGGGTAGTGGTGCCGCACGCGGGCGTACGCCTGGGTGTGCACCCGTCCCATCCAGCCGAAACCGACGACCGCGACACCGAGCGCGTCCACCATGCGAGCACCTCTTCGGATCCGTCCGTGATCTGTCCAGCGTGGTCTGTCCATGTGCTGTCCACGTGATCTGTCCCGGCAACCCTGGGCGGGCGCCCGCATCATGTCAACCGTTTGACAGGACAAACATCACCGTCCTTACGGCCGTCCGTCGTCGTCGTCCTCCTCGTCGCCGGCTTCTCGTCCATGGTCTTCATCGGCGCAGCGACCCTGCGCACGAGGGCCACCGGCCCCACTGAAGCGCCCTGGAAGAGGCGCCGGGCTGTGACAACCTGCGGCTCCGCCGCGCGAGCGCGACCAGCCACAACGCACCCGCGCCCGGCCACCGCCCCCGGCGAAACGGCGCTCCCCCGCTCAGCCGACCGCAGGTCACCGCCCCCGCCGCGACAGCCACGCGGCGACCACCGCGCCGGAGACGTTGTGCCAGACGGAGAAGACCGCGGCCGGCAGGGCGGCGAGGGGACTGAAGTGCGCGGTGGCCAGCGACGCGGCGAGGCCGGAGTTCTGCATGCCGACCTCGAAGGCCATCGCGCGGCTGCCGGGCTCGCCCAGCCGGCCCAGGCGCCCCGCGCCGTAACCGAGGGCGAGTCCGAGGCCGTTGTGCAGCACGACCGCGACGAAGACCAGCCCGGCCGCCGACTTGATGGCGTCCGCGCTGCCCGCCACGACCACCGCCACGATCACGGCGATGGTCAGCGCGGACAGCCAGGGCAGCGCCGGCAGCGCCCGCTGCACGTACCGTCCCGCGAGGAGCCGTACGACGACGCCCGCGAGCACCGGCAGCAGCACTGTCTTGAGGATGTCCGTGACCATGGACCCCGCGTCCACCGGGAGGTACTCGCCGGCCAGCAGCAGCGTCAGCGGCGGGGTGACCAGCGGGGCGACCAGCGTGGAGACGGTGGCCACCGAGACTGACAGGGCGACGTCGCCGCGGGCGAGGTAGGTCACCACGTTGGACGCCGTACCGCTGGGCGCGCAGCCCACCAGGATCACGCCGGCGGCGAGCTGCGGGGGCAGGTCGAGCAGGTGGGCCACGGCCCAGCCGAGCCCCGGCATGATGACGTAGTGCGCGACCAGCCCCAGCGCCACCGCCCAGGGACGCCGCACGACCCCGCGGAAGTCCTCCGGGGTCATGGTGATGCCCATGCAGAACATCACGACACCCAGCAGGTACGGCACTGCCTCCCCCCACCCGGTGAAACTCCCGGGCAGCAGCAGGCCGAGGGCGCCGGCCAGGAGGACCAGGACCGGGAAGACGGTGACGGCACGCCGCGCGGAGCGGTCGCCGCTCACGTCGTCGCCGAGGGGTTCGTTTCGATCTGTTCGCTGAGTTCTTTCGGTACGCACCGTGCGAGGTAACGCCCGGTGGGCGAGGCGGCGCAAAGCCGTCTCGTCATGTGATCACCGGATGGGGTAGGCTTGACCAGCGCGATCACGGAGAACACGGATCGCGCACCGGGACGTGGCGCAGCTTGGTAGCGCACTTGACTGGGGGTCAAGGGGTCGCAGGTTCAAATCCTGTCGTCCCGACGGTGTGCGAAGGGTCTTCGCGGGCGGAAGCTCGCGGAGGCCCTTTTCACTTGGGGCAGCGGTTCCGTCCGGCGAGTCCCCGCTAACGCATGGCCGTGTCCGCCGCCCCCCAGCGGCGGACACGGCGTGGGCCGCGGAACGTCCGCCCTCCCCCGAAGGAGACGTTCCGCGGCCGGCCCCCGGCGCCGGTTCACGGCCACGGCGCCCGGGCGTCTGCGAGCCGTGCGGTCACCAGTACATGACCGCCGTCTCGCCCGCACCCCACGAGGAGTACAGGCGCACCCGGACGACATAGCGGCGGCCCTTGACGAGACGGGCCCTGATCGTGGCGTTGCGGGGGCTTCCCCCGTCGTCCTGTCCGGCGAAGTAGCGGGGCACGCCGTCCCGCTCCTCGAAGACGACGACGACGGCGTCGCTGTCGCCGAAGGTGCCCACGGTGTACTCGCGGGTCTCCGGCGGATCCACCCGGAAGTCGGCCTGCTCACCGGGACCGAGACCCAGCGGCACCGAGCGGAAGGGCACCAGCGGACCGGGCCGGCCGGTGGGCGGGTACCAGCGCAGGGCGAACTCCTTGTCGGCGGCGGAGAGGACACCGGGCGGGTGCAGGCCGGAACGGTAGTGCTCGGGCTCCAGTATCAGACCCGACGAGAAGGGGTACTCCATGATCGACTGCGGGTCCCAGACCGGGCCGTTGGCCTCGTCGCCGTCGAGCTTGCGCAGAATGTTGTGGAAGGTCCGCTCCCGGCTCCAGTGGTTGGGCGGGCCCGCCAGCTCGGCGTAGACGGCCTCGTCGTCCCAGAGGATGCCGGCGAACGGGCTCTGGTGCTCGTGCAGCATCCCGAGCGCGTGCCCGATCTGGTGCAGGGCCGTCGCACGCTCGCCCGGGGCGGTCAGGTCCCAGCCGAAATTCATCGTACGGTCGTTGAGACCGACCCGGAGCGCGTCCTTGCCCACCGCCGACCAGGACCCGTCGCCCGGCTCGAAGCCGATGCGCAGCTCCGCCTCCGACCGGTCGCGGACCTCGGTGAGGTCGAGCCCGATGCCGAGGTCCCGCCACTCCCGGAAGCAGTCGCGCACCACGTTCCGCTGCTCCTCGGTCCCGATCCACGAACCCCGCCGGGGCCGGCCGGCGCCCGGCATCGGCACCACCGAGGTGTCGACGTCGCCCCCGAGGAAGCAGTAGTGCAGCACGGTTCCGTTGACCCACATCCGCTGCCCGCCGACGAGCGCGGCGACGCGCTCGGCCGCCAGCCCCGGTGCGAGCACGGGGGCGGGCTGCCGCGGCAGCGAGCAGTAGCGTGCGGTCATGGCCGTCATGGTGCCGTCCGGCCCGCCACCGGCGCCTGAGTCGAGGGGTACTCAAGTCACCCTGTATCAGGGATGAGTAGGCCGACTCATGTTCCCGTGACGACTGTGACGACTTCTCCGCCGGACGCGACGGCACCCGACGCCCCCTGGCCGTTCACCGGGCGGGCGGACGAACTGGAGCTGGTACGCAGGTCCGTGGCGGCCGGACGGGGCGGCCTCGTGGTGACCGGACCGGCCGGATCGGGCAAGACCAGGCTCGTGACGGAGGCCGTGCGCGGCACGGACCACGCCCGGGCCGCCGGGACACCCGAGACCCGGGACATCCCCTTCGCCGCCTTCGCCCACCTGCTCCCGGAGACCGTCACCCTGCACCGCGCGGTCCACCTCCTGTCCGGCGTACGGCTGCTGCTGGTCGACGACGCACACCTGCTCGACGACTCCTCCGCCGCCCTCCTGCACCAGCTCGCCGTGCACGGGCGCACCCGCCTCCTGGTCGTCGCGACCGACGGCGCCCCCGTACCGGACGCGGTGGCCCGGCTGTGGTCCGGGGAACTGCTGCCGCGCCTCGCCCTGGAACCGCTGCCCCGCGAGGAGACCGCGGAACTCCTCACGGCCGGCGCCGGCATCGGCCTGGAACCGCTCACCGTCGACCGCCTGCACCGGCTGAGCCGGGGGGACCTGCGACTGCTGCGCGAACTCCTGACCGCCGTGCGCGAGGAGGGACTGCTGGTGCCGGTGCCGGGCACGGACCGGCGCGCCTGGCGGGGGCCCGTGCCGGTCACCCGGGCGGTCCGCGAGCGCACCGCCCGGGTCCTCGACCGCGTCCGCGACCGTGCGGAGGAGCGGGAGACCCTCGACCGCCTCGCCTTCGCCGAACCGCTGCCCCTGGACCTGGGCCGGGACGACATCGACCTGCGGGCCCTGGAGAACCTGGAGGCCGAGGGCCTGGTCACCGTCGACGACCACGGCGCCGCCCGTCTCGCGCACCCGCTGCACGGCCCGGTCCTGCGCGCCGCCGCGGGCCGGCTGCGGGCCCGGCGCCTGGCCCGCACCCCCGACCGGACCGGGCCCGCCCTGGAGGCGGAGCGGGCCGTCCTCGCCCTGCGCATCGAGCAGGCGGACGTACGGCCCGTCGAGACACCGGTGGGGGACTGGCTGGCCGCCGAGGGAGCGCCGCTGCCGGCCCCGTACGCGGCGCTGCGGGCCCGGTACGCACGGCTGCGCGGTCGGTTGCGCGACGCGGCGGCCTGGGCCCGCGAGGGGCTGCGGGCCGGGGACGACGACGCGGCCTGCCGCAGCGAACTCGCCCTGGCCGTCGCACAGTCGGGCGCCGAGCCGGCGGTCGGCAGTGGTACGGCGGGTGCCTGCGCGGCCTGGGCCGCCGCCGCACGCGGCGACCTCGACGAGGCGGTCCGGGCGGCCGCCGCGGAAGACCCGTACGACGCCGTCCGGTTCGGCGCGCCCGAGTGGGCGACCGGCCGGCTGACCGGTGTCTTCGCCGCCCACGCCGACGCCCTCGCGCGCCGGGACGGGCCGGCGCTCGACCGGGCCGCCGGGGAACTGGAGAGGCGCGGCTTCCTGCTCTTCGCGGCCGAGGCCAACGCCCAGGCGGTACGCGCCCACCGCGACCCCCGGGCCGCCCGCACCGCCCGGACCCGTGCCGCCGCTCTCGCCCGGCGCTGCCAGGGCGCCCGCACCCCCGCGCTGTCCGGCCTGGTGCTCGGCGAACTCACCGCCCGTCAGCGGCAGATCGTCACCCTCGCCGCCGCGGGACTGAGCAACCGCCAGATCGCGGAGCGGCTCACCCTGTCCGTCCGTACCGTCGGCAACCACCTCTACGGCGCCTACACGCGTCTGGGCGCGGGCGACCGCGGCGCCCTGCCCTGGCTGATGGAACTGCCCGAGCCGCTGACCGCCTGACCGGGCGGTTGTCGGTCTCAGGCCGCCCCGAACGCGGTGAAGGCCCACCCCGTCGCCTGGTGCACCGCGTCGCCCGGCAGCGAGGCGCGCGCGTCGCGCAACGCCTCCGCCAAGGACAGCCCGGCGTCCAGGCCCTTGTGCAGCGCGAGCATCAGGGGCACCGCGGCGGCGTCGTTGACCGGAGCGGTGCACGCCACCACACCGGCCGTGCCCAGCGGCAGCAGCGCGGTGACGAGGCCGAGCAGTTCGTCGGCGCCGACCGACGCGAAGCGCGCGGTGTCGCAGCAGGGCAGGATGATCCGGTACGGGCTGCGGTCCAGGCGCTCGAAGTCGTGCACGATGAGCGGCCCGTCCGCCATCCGCAGCGAGGAGAACAAGGGGCTGTCCGCCCGGAAGGTCCCGTGCGCCGCGATGTGCGCCAGCGCGGCCCCGTCCAGCTCCCGCAGCACCCTCGGCACCCGCGCCTCGTCCCCCTCCAGCACGGTGGGCCCACCGCGCGGCGCCGGGCCGCCGGGGGACTGCGCCGCACGGGCCGGCGGGAGACGACCGTCCGCCCCCTCCGCTGCCACCCGTGCTCCAGGCCCCCGGACCTCGTCGCCACCCACTGCGCCCGCGCTCCCCGGGCCGCCCGTCGCAAGCGGGGCCCCATCACCTGCCGCCGGGGTGGCGATTCCGCCGCCCGGCGCCGGGGGCCGGGCCTCGCGGTCGGTCTTCCCGGGTTGGGTCTCGGGCTCGGACGCCCCCGGCCGGGTGTGGTCGTCGGGGAGTCGGGGCGGGGTCGCTCGGGTGGGAGCCGTGGTTCGGCTTCCGGGGCCGGTCGTCCCGGGCCGGGGGCCGTCGTCAGCCGTCTCCGTCCGGGAACCGGTGTCGGGCAGCCCGGACCGGTCCCCCCGGTCGGTCGCCCCGGCGTGGATGCCGGTGTCGGACGCCCGGGTCTCCGGGACGCCGGCGGCTGCCCCGGGAGGGAGACCGTGCCCGCGCCCGGGCGGGTCGCTGTACCCGCGTCCGGGCGGAAGCCCGTGCCCGGGCGGGGCGCCGGCGACCGACCCGGGCGGGATGCCGTACCCGCGTCCGGGCGGCCGGTGCCGCCCCGCGCCGTCATGCGCTGTCCGCGCCGCCCCGTACCGTTCCGCGAGTTCCGGGATCTCGGCGCCGCCGCTCGCCAGGCCGGGGCCGCGGACCAGGACCTGGCGGCCGCCGGGCGGGGCGGCGGTGTCCCGCGCGCGCAGCCAACTGCTCGCCGACGGCGACACGCTCAGGACCCGTTCGCGCAGGACGGGCAGCAGGGACCACGGCACGCGATGCAGACGGCCCGGCGGGACCACGACGACCGGACCCGACCCGAGGTGCGCCGCGGCCGGCCCCAGCAGCAGGTGCTGCAGCCGGGCGCCGGCCGCCTCCACCAGCGGCAGCCGCGCCTCGGCGCCGGGATGGGCCAGCCGTCGCAGCCCCGCCTGCACGTGCTCCGCCTCCGCCTCCGCCTCGGCCAGCAGCCCGGCCTCGAACCGCCGCACCCGCCCCTGCCCGCACAGCAGCACGTGCACGCGCCCGTCGAGCACCGCCAGCTCCACCAGCCGCACCTCGTCGCCCAGCCGGCGCAGCAGCCGTCCCACGTCGAACCGGTCACCGTCGCCGGGCGCCTCGCCCCGCATGTGCAGGGTGCGGGAGCGGATCTCCCGCTCCAGGCGCCGCTGTTCGCGCTCCAGCGCGGGCGCCGGACGGCCGCCGTCCGAGCGGGTCTCCTCCGCGCGGGCGGCCAGCTCCCGGAACGCCGTCATGGCGGTCAGCAGCACCGGATCGGCCGGCGGCCGGGTCGGCGGCGCCGACAGCACCGTCGCCCGCCAGCGCTCGCTCCAGCCCAGCAGCCGCCGCGGCCCGCCCGAGACCAGCGACGCCCGCTGCGCCAGCGCCGCCAGTTCCGCGCCCTGCGCCGTGGCCCGGGCCCGCAGCTCCGAGGCGCCCAGCGTCATCCGGTGGTCGTCGAGGACGTCGAGACCCCGCCGGCAGGCCTCCAGCACACCCCGCGCCGACCCCGCCGCCCGCGCCCGCAGCGCCTGTGCCGCCCAGCCCGTCATCCGCGCCAGCGGCGGCCCGCTGTGCCGGCTGCGCGCGGCCACCGCGAGATGCCGTTCCGCGTCGGCCGTCCAGCCGAGGTCCAGCGCGATCCGGCCCGCGAGGAGCGAGGCCTCCGGCGCGGCGGGCGCACCGAACGCCGCCAGCCGCTCCGCCACCGTCGCCGCGTCCGCGACCAGCCGGCCCGACACCCGCCCCGTGGCGACCCGCGCCTCGATCAGCACCAGCCGGGCGTGCGTCTCGTACCAGGTGCGCCGCTGCCCGGCGAACAGCCGCACGGCGACCGCCGCGCGCGCGAGCGACGTCTGCGGCTCGCCCGCCAGCCGGGCCGCCCGCGCGGCCACCAGCAGCAGCTCGGCCCTGCGGGTGGACTGCCCGCCGATCCCCTCCAGCACCGCGATCGCCCCGTCCGCCTCCGCCAGCGCCTCCGTCGCGAGCCCCGCAGCCATCAGCACCTCGCAACGCCGGATGGTCAGCATGAACGTCGGCGTGCCCAGCTTCGCGTACCGCTCCTCCGCCTCGTCGAGGAGACGCAGCGCCGCCGGCACGTCGCCCGACCGGAACGCCGCGAGGCCCCGGCTCTCCACCGCGTCGGCCTTGTCGTGCTCCTGGCCCGTGGTGTCCCACAGCGCCTCCGCCGCGGTGAAGTCGGCGTCCGCCCGCTCCACCGAGCCCAGCGCCAGGTGCACGGTCGCCCGCAGCGTCAGCGCCCGCGCCGTCCAGATCACGTCGTCGGCCTGCCGCAGCACCGGGATCGCCCGCCGCACATCCTCCAGCGCCTCGCCGTGCCGGCCCAGCACCCACCACACGTACGCCCGCCGGTACAGCACTCGCGCGCGCGTATGACCGCTCCCGCGCGCGACCCCCTGCTCGAACGCGGCCAGCCCCGCCCGCGTACGCCCGGCGTGCACCAGCGCGACCCCGAGCGTGGCCAGGACGTCCGCCTCCCGCTCGGCCGAGTCCGCACGGGCGGCCAGGTCGCGGGCGCGCCGCAGATGCGCCAGGGCCCGCCGGGTGTCGCCGAAGTCCCGCTGCCAGATGCCGATCACCTGATGAGCGACCGAGGCGTGCAGCGGCGAGGGATCGGCGCCCAGCAACTCCTCCGCCCGCGCCAGCGCTTCGCCCGGGGCGGCGAACACCATCGGCAGCAGTTCGAGAACCGAGTCGTTTCGCGCTGTCACCCCACGGATGGTAGTGCTCCGGAACCACGCCACACAGGTTCGAGTCTGTATCAATCGGCCGCCCCGGGACTCTGATTGACGACCGCTGCCACCACCGTGGTCACGTTCGCGGTCACGACCGCGGCTTCGAACGTCGTCACCGCCACCGACCCAGTGGAGGACAAGCATGGCACCACAGCGATTCCGCGAGCAGTTCGACCAGATCCAGCGCTCGATGCCCGACGTCCCGCTGGCGATGGGGCCCGACGACTCCGCCGAGTTCTTCTACGAGAAGGGCGTCGTCCTCGCCCGCGACGGCGAGGAGGCCCGCCTCGTCGAGGACACCGTGCGCGACCACTTCACCGCCATGTCCGGCCTGACGCCCGACCACGTGCGCCGGGCGAGCCCCGAGACCAACCGCACCGGCATCACCCGCATCCAGGTCGCCGACCCCGGCCAGGGCGCGGGTGAGGGCGACCCCACCGTCGCCCACGCCCTGCGCTCCCTCAGGACCACGGAGGGCCGTGCGGGCCGCCGGCTGATCAGCCGCAACCACGTCGTCTCCATCGCCGTCAACGCCTGCCCCGGCGACGAACCGGTGCCCGTCCCGCTGAGCGAGCCGCCCAACCCGGCCCCCGACGGAACGCCGTACGACGCCGGGACCGCCGTCGGCGTCCTCGTCATCGACACCGGCCTCATGCACGACTACCGGTCCTACCCGCTGCTGGCCCACACCGACGGCGACGCCCAGATCAGGGAGTGCGACGACGACGGCGTCCTGTGCCAGTACGTCGGACACGGCACCTTCATCGCCGGGCTCGTCGCCGCCGTCGCGCCCAACACCGACGTGACCGTCCGCAACACCCTCAACGACGCGGGCGCGATCCTGGAGTCCGAACTCGGCGAGAAGCTCTTCGAGGCCGTCGACCGTGACGGCTGGCCCGAAGTCCTCAGCCTCTCCGCCGGCACCTCAAACGGCCGCACCGACGGACTGCTCGGCGTGCACGGCTTCATGGAGGAACTCCGCGATCAGCGCACCCTGCTGGTCGCCGCCGCGGGCAACAACGCCAGCGCGACGCCCTTCTGGCCCGCCGCCTACGCCACCCTGCCCGGCTGGGAGGACTCGGTGCTGTCGATCGGGGCACTGCGCTCCGACGGCGAGTTCGGCGCCTGCTTCAGCAACCACGGCGGCTGGGTGCGGGCCTACGCCCCCGGCGAGCGCCTCACCGGCCCCCTGACCGGCTTCGCCTCACCCGTGCCGTACGTCTACCAGCACTCCACCTACGACGCCTGCCGGT
The DNA here is from genome assembly GCF_003950055.1 of Streptomyces sp. KPB2. Lineage (NCBI taxonomy): Bacteria > Bacillati > Actinomycetota > Actinomycetes > Kitasatosporales > Streptomycetaceae > Streptomyces > Streptomyces sp. KPB2. The sequence continues at coordinate 934,016 of NZ_CP034353.1, read as the reverse complement.
TCGGTTTCCGCTACGCCTGCACCTGCCAGTCCCCCCGGCACAACGGGGTGCTGAGCGAGCCGGGGGAGGCGCCCGCCAAGCCGGACCAGGTGATGTTCGAGGGGCACGCGCAGTGGAGCGGCACCTCCTTCGCCACCCCCGTGGTCGCGGGCCTGGTCGCCTCCCACATGACGGCGCACAAGGAGACCGACCCCCGCGCGGCGGGCCGGCAACTCCTCGCGGCCACCACCGAGTACGCGGAAGTGCGCGGGGCGCACGTGCCGGCGCTGCTGCCGCCCACGTGGCACCCGGTTCCCGTCGACCCGTCGGCCGGCGGGTCGTGAACGGCCTGCTGCCGGTCGGAACCACCTGCTCCACGGCGTACGATGGCACGTCGTACACGAGGGGTGGGACCGTGGACCGTGCAGATGTCGGGGCGCTCGTCCAGTCGGCGGCCGACGGGGACGCGGCGGCCTGGAAGTCACTGGTGGACGGGCTCGGCCCGCTCGTCTGGTCCGTCGCGCGCTCGCACGGACTGTCCGACGCCGACGCCCACGAGGTGTACCAGACCGCCTGGTTCCGCTTCGCCCAGCACCTGGGGCGGATCCGGGAACCGGAGAAGACCGGCTCCTGGCTGGCGAGCACGGCACGCAACGAGTGCCTGAAGCTGCTGAAGGCGTCGAAGCGATGGACGCCGACCGACGATCCGCAGCTGCTCGACCGGCCGAGCGAGGACCGTACGCCGGAGGAGTCGCTGCTCGACTCCGAGGAGGCCGCCGCGCAGACCGAGCGCGTACGGCTGCTGTGGCAGGAGTTCGAGGAACTGGGCGAGCGGTGCCGTCAGTTGCTGCGGGTACTGATCTCCTCGCCACCGCCCAGTTATCAGGAGGTGTCCGCCGCGCTGGGGATCGCGGTGGGCAGCATCGGGCCGATGCGCCAGCGCTGTCTGCGCCGGCTGCGGACCCGGCTGGAGGCACGGGGGACGAAATGAGCGATCTGAACGACGAGTACGACGAGCGCGAGGGATACGACGAGCGCGACGCGGAGCCGCACGACGCTCTGCTGGAGGAGGAACTGCGGCAGGCCGCCGCGATCCTGGACCCGGTCCCGGCCGAGCTGCGGCGCGTAGCCGTCGACGCCTTCGCCCTGCACGACCTGGACGCCCGCGTCGCCGAGCTGACCTTCGACTCGCTGCTGGACGGCATCCCCGTCAGGGGGGTGGCGGACCCGCCGCGGATGCTGACCTTCAGCACGGACGGGCTGACCGTCGACGTCGAGGTGACCGCGGACGGCCTGATCGGCCAGCTGCTGCCGCCGGGTCCGGCCGGCATCGAGGTGCTGAGCGGCCCCCGGGCCCATGCGCGGCTGACGGCCGACGACATGGGCCGGTTCACCGGCGACGCCCCGCCCGCCGGACCGTTCGCGCTGCGGTTGCGGACCGGCCGGGAGGTGGTCGTCACGGAGTGGCTGCGGGCCTGAGCGCGCGACGGCGGCGCTACCAGGTGCAGGGCAGCGTGCGCGGTCCCCTGATCATGGTCTTGCGGCGCCAGGCCACCTGGTCGGCGGGGACCGCGAGCCGCAGCCCCGGCAGCCGCTCCAGGAGCGTGTCGACCAGCAGCTCGGTCTGCATCCGGGCGAGCACGGCCCCCGTGCAGAAGTGGTGCCCGTTGCCGTACGCCAGGTGCGGGTTGGGATCGCGGTCCAGGTCGATGCGGTCCGGGTCGGGGAAGACGTCCGGGTCGCGGTTGGCGGCCAGGTAGGAGACGTACACCGGGTCACCGGCGGCGATGCGCACCCCGTGCACCTCGACGTCCTCCAGGGCGATGCGGGCCAGGCCCACCGAGGTGCGGTGCGAGATCCAGCGCAGCAGCTCGTCCAGTGCCGTGCCCCGCGCCTCGGGCCGCTCGCGCATCCGCGTCATCAGCTCGGGACGGGTCAGCAGCAGGTACAGCATCTGGCCGACGTTGTGGGTGACGGCCTCGCCGCCGATCTGCAGCGGCCCGGCCAGCCCCACGGCCTCCGTCTCGCCGACCTCGCCGCGGCCCACGGCGGCGCCGAGCAGGGAGTACACGTCGTCGCCGTCGCTCTCCGCCCGGGCGCGGACGGTCTCGGTGATCCACCCGTACAGGCCCTGCTTCGCGCGCTCGGCGGCCTCGGCGCCGCCGGAGGTGGAGATGATCTGCCGGGTCCAGGAGTGCACGCGCTCCCGGTCGGCGGCCGGCACGCCCATCACCTCGCTGACGACCGTGATCGGGAAGGGTTCGAGGACCCGCTCGACCAGGTCCGCGGGCGGCCCCTCGGCGAGGACGCCGTCGACCAGACCGTCGAGGATCTCCTGCGCCCGGGGCCGCAGCCGCTTCGCCGTGCCCACGGTGAACGCTCCGGCGACCGCCCGCCGCAGCCGGTTGTGGTCGGGCTGGTCGGCGAAGGCGAGCGAGCCGGGGCGCGGCTTGAAGTGCGGGGCGAGGCGGGTGACCTGTCGTTTGGTCACCTCGGCCCGCCCGAAGCGCGGATCGTTCGTGATCGCCTTCACGTCGTCGTACCGCGTGGCCAGCCAGGCCCAGCCCTCGCCGTGCGGGAGCCGGACGCGGGTCAGCGGCCCCTCGCGCATCAGGTCGGCGAGGACCGGGTCGAACTCCGGGCCGTCCAGGTCGAGGGCGGGCCAGTCCCGTACCGGGGGCGGCGACTGGCCGGTGAGGGTGGTGGTCTCCTGCGTCATCCCCCCACCCTCGCCGCGCCCCGCCCGGCTGTCGCGCGGGAGTGCTCCAGCCGGTGGTGGCCGGACCGGCGGTCCGGCCCTCCTCAGCCCGACACGGCGTCGACGAGCGCCGCGAGCGACTCGGCGAGCCGGGACAACCCGGGCCCGGCGGGACCGCCCGGCTCCGTCATGTAGGTGTCCCGGCGGATCTCCACCATCAGCGCGTTGACCTCGGCCCGCTCGCCGTAGAAGTCCAGGGGCACGTACGTCCCGCTGAACGGGCTGTCCAGCCCCGTCTCCCCGCACGCGGCGAACGCGTCCCGGGCGGCGGCGAGCAGCCCGGACGGCGTGTGGAAGTCGTCGGTGCCCAGGCAGACCGGCGGGCGGGGGCCCTCGCCGTGCAGTTCGTAGGGGAGCGGCTCGGCCGGGTAGGAGTGCACGTCGACGATCACGGCCCGGCCGGTGACCGCGAGCCGGTCGGCCACCGCCTCGGTCATGGCCCGCGCGTACGGCCGGAAGTACCGCTCGATCAGCGGCTCGGGGTCGGTGCCGTCCGGGCGCAGCACCGCACGGTGCGAGGTCCGCGTGTACACGGCGCCCATCCCGACGGCCGTCATCTCCTCCCGCTCGTCCGGGAACCGCTCCGGGTCCACCACCAGCCGCGAGGCCCGGTTCACGAACCGCCACGGCGTGAGACCGGCCAGTGCGGCGGCCCGCCCGGCGATCTCGGCCGTGTGCGAGTCGGTCATGTGGTCCAGCTCCCGCTCCAGCTCCGCGTCGGACAGGACGATGCCGGGCCGGACGTCGGCGGGGACCGCGCGGGAGGAGTGCGGCACGTGGAGGATCACGGGGGAGTGCGGGGCACCCGGCAGCAGTTCGAAGGCGGGCGGGGCGTCGGTCACGGGGCGGCTCCGAGGGCGTTGTCAGTGGGGCGCGGCAGGATCACGGGGACGGTACCGGGCAGCGAGGACAGGGGACTTCATGCCGATCACCAATCAGCGGGTGGCCGCACACCGGTTTCTGGCCGGACTGTACGGGGACGACTACTTCCCTGACCGGGTGGTGGACCGGGGCCGCGACATCCTGCTCCGGCTGTGCGCCCGCGTGGAGGCGGACCGGCCGGGCGACCTGGCGGCGCTCTATGCGCTGACCCACGCGGCCACCGAGGAGTTCAACGAACTGGAGGCGGCCTTCGAGGAGGCGGGCAGCGAGATCGAGACCACGGCCCGGGAGGAGATCGGCGAGGCCTTCCGGTTCGTCGCCGAGGCCTACGGTTTCGCGGACGCGGACCCGGAGGAGCTGATCGCGCCACGGGAGTGGTGAAGCGGCGGCACCCCGCCTGAGCGGCGGCACCCCGCCTCCGAGGGACGGAGACGGGGTGCCGGGGTCCGTGCGGGCCCGGGGAGGATCAGGCGAGGGACGCCAGTGCCTCGTTCCAGGTGGCCGACGGGCGCATGACCTTGGCGGCCTTGGCCGGGTCGGGCTGGTAGTAGCCGCCGATCTCGGCCGGCTTGCCCTGGACGGCGTTCAGCTCCTCGACGATCTTCTGCTCGCTCGCGGCGAGCGTCTCGGCGAGCGGGGCGAAGGCCTTGGCCAGGTCCGCGTCGTCGGTCTGCCTGGCCAGCTCCTGCGCCCAGTACAGGGACAGGTAGAAGTGGCTGCCGCGGTTGTCGATGCCGCCGACGCGACGGGTCGGGGACTTGTCCTCGTTGAGGAAGGTCGCCGTGGCGCGGTCGAGGGTGTCGGCGAGGACCTTGGCCTTGGTGTTGCCGGTGGTCTCGGCGTACTGCTCCAGGGACGGCACCAGGGCGAAGAACTCACCGAGGGAGTCCCAGCGCAGGTAGTCCTCCTTGACCAGCTGCTGCACGTGCTTGGGGGCCGAGCCGCCGGCACCGGTCTCGAACAGGCCGCCGCCCGCCATCAGCGGGACGACCGACAGCATCTTGGCGCTGGTGCCCAGCTCCAGGATCGGGAACAGGTCGGTCAGGTAGTCGCGCAGCACGTTGCCGGTGACCGAGATGGTGTTCTCGCCGCGGCGGATGCGCTCCACCGACAGCTTGGTCGCCTCGACCGGGTCGAGGATCCGGATGTCCAGGCCCTCGGTGTCGTGCTCCGGCAGGTAGGCCTTCACCTTGGCGATCAGGTTGGCGTCGTGCGCGCGGCCCTCGTCCAGCCAGAACACGGCCGGGTCGCCGGTGGCGCGGGCGCGGGTGACGGCCAGCTTCACCCAGTCGCGGATCGGCGCGTCCTTGGTCTGGCAGGCGCGGAAGATGTCACCGGCGGAGACCGTCTGCTCCAGCACCGCGTTGCCCGCGGCGTCCACCAGGCGGACCGTGCCCGTGGTGGGGATCTCGAAGGTCTTGTCGTGGCTGCCGTACTCCTCGGCCTTCTGCGCCATCAGGCCGACGTTCGGGACCGAACCCATGGTGGAGGGGTCGTAGGCGCCGTTGGCGCGGCAGTCCTCGATGACGGCCTGGTACACGCCGGCGTAGGAGGAGTCCGGGAGGACGGCGAGCGTGTCGTGCTCCTGGCCGTCCGCGCCCCACATGTGGCCGGAAGTGCGGATCATGGCCGGCATCGAGGCGTCGACGATGACGTCCGAGGGCACGTGCAGGTTGGTGATGCCCTTGTCGGAGTCGACCATGGCCAGCTCCGGGCCCTCGGCCAGCTCCGCGTCGAAGGACGCCTTGATCTCGGCGCCCTCGGGCAGGGACTCCAGGCCCTTGTAGATGCCGCCCAGACCGTCGTTCGGGGTGAGGCCGGCCTTGGCGAGGACGTCGCCGTACTGGGCGAAGGTCTTCGGGAAGAAGGCGCGGACCACGTGGCCGAAGATGATCGGGTCGGAGACCTTCATCATCGTGGCCTTCAGGTGCACCGAGAACAGGACGCCCTCGGCCTTGGCGCGGGCGACCTGCGCGGTGAGGAACTCGCGCAGCGCGGCGACGCGCAGCACGGAGGCGTCGACGACCTCGTCCTTCTTCACCGGTACCGACTCGCGCAGCACCGTCGTGGTGCCGTCGTCGCCGACCAGCTCGATCCGCAGGGCGCCGTCCTCGGCGATCACCACGGACTTCTCGGTGGAACGGAAGTCGTTCTCACCCATGGTCGCGACGTTGGTCTTCGACTCGCCGGTCCAGGCGCCCATGCGGTGCGGGTGGGTCTTGGCGTAGTTCTTCACGGACGCCGGGGCGCGGCGGTCGGAGTTGCCCTCGCGCAGGACCGGGTTGACCGCGGAGCCCTTGACCTTGTCGTAGCGGGCGCGGACGTCGCGCTCCTCGTCGGTCTTCGGGTCGTCCGGGTAGGCCGGCAGCGCGTAGCCCTGGCCCTGCAGCTCGGCGATGGCGGCCTTGAGCTGCGGAATGGACGCCGAGATGTTCGGCAGCTTGATGATGTTGGCGGCGGGCGTCTTGGCCAGCTCGCCGAGCTCCGCGAGGGCGTCCGGGATGCGCTGGTCCTCGGTGAGGTACTCCGGGAACAGGGCGATGATGCGGCCGGCCAGCGAGATGTCGCGGGTCTCGACCGCGACACCCGCCTGCGAGGCGTACGCCCGGACCACCGGCAGGAACGAATACGTCGCCAGGGCCGGGGCCTCGTCAGTGTGTGTATAGATGATGGTCGAGTCAGTCACCGGGTGCTCCGCTCCACGTCTGCAACATTGCTCGACATCAAGATATCTCGTGATCGACCCCGGCTCGACAGGGGTGGCCGGGAGATTCCGGCCACCTCCGGTTCAGCCGAGCGGTACGGAGTCCTCCCCCGTCCGCTGCTGCGGCAGGACCACGGCACCCTGCTGGAGCGCCACCGTCCGCGCGGGCGACGGGATCCGGATGCCCTCCGCGCGGTAGCGCTTGTGCAGGCGCTTGATGAACTCGTGCTTGATCCGGTACTGGTCGCTGAACTCGCCCACGCCCAGGATCACGGTGAAGCCGATCCGCGAGTCGCCGAAGGTGTGGAACCGGATCGCCGGCTCGTGGTCCGGCACCGCGCCGCCGACCTCGGTCATCACCTCGGCGATCACCTCGGTCGTCACGCGCTCCACGTGCTCCAGGTCACTGTCGTAGGACACCCCGACCTGGACCAGGACCGTGAGCCGCTGCTCGGGACGCATGAAGTTGGTCATGTTCGACTTCGCGAGCTGGCCGTTCGGGATCACGACCAGGTTGTTGGACAGCTCGCGGACGGTGGTCTGGCGCCAGTTGATGTCCTCGACGTAGCCCTCCTCCCCGCTGCTGAGCTGGATGTAGTCGCCCGGCTGCACGGTCTTCGAGGCGAGGATGTGGATGCCGGCGAAGAGGTTGGCCAGCGTGTCCTGGAGGGCCAGCGCGACCGCCAGACCGCCCACGCCGAGGGCGGTGAGCATCGGCGCGATGGAGACGCCCAGCGTCTGCAGCATCACCAGGAAGCCGATGGCCAGCACCAGGATCCGGGTGATGTTGACGAAGATCGTGGCCGACCCTGCGACCCCGGAGCGCGACGTCGTCACCGTGCGTACCAGACCGGCGACGACCCGGGCCGCCGTCACCGTCGCCACGAAGATCAGCAGCACCTGCAGCACCTGGTTGACGCTGTGCTGCACCGTCCGGGTCAGCGGCAGCGCCGCCGCGGCACCGGCCACCCCGCCCGCGACCGCCGCCCACGGTGCCACCGTGCGCAGCGCGGCCACGATCACGTCGTCGCCGCTCCAGCGGGTGCGGTCGGCGTGACCCGCCAGCCAGCGCAGCAGCAGGCGCAGCAGGAACGCGCCCAGCAGGCCCGCGCCCAGCGCGATGCCGGCGGGCAGCAGATGGTCCACGGTCAGGTCCTCGGTCACCGGCCGCCTCCAACGGAATGTCTACGGAATGCCCACGGGATGTCGGGGATGCGCGATCCGGTGGAACCGCAAGGCAGTTCGACCGGCGCGAGGGCTCATCCTGCCGTATCCCGGGGGGTGCTCCGTACCGCGCCGGGGAGCGGACCGGGGCGTTTCAGACGATGCCCTCGGCCAGTTCCTCCTGCTCACGGTCGTCGCCGTAGGCCGCAGTCGTCGGGGTGCCGTACGACCGGCGGGCGACGAACCACCACACCGTGGCCAATACCAGTACGACGACCAGGGCCACGACGGCGTAGTTCATCGTGTCGACCGTCACCGGGGACGACTGGGGGAGACAGAACAGCACGGTGACCAACGCCACCCACACCACCGCGACCCATCCGACCGGCCTGCTCCACCGGCCCAGGTTCCACGGACCCGGCGTGAACCGGTCGCCGGCCCGCAGCCGCAGCAGCACCGGGATCGCGTACGCCGGGGTGATGCCGATGACGTTGATGGCGGTCACCGCGCCGTACGCCGTCGCCGAGTACAGGGACGGCAGCGCCAGCAGGCAGGCCACCGCCACCGACAGCCACACCGCGGCCACCGGGGTCTGGGTGCGGGCGGAGACCTTGCGCCACAGCGACGAGCCGGGCAGGGCGCCGTCCCGGCTGAACGCGAACACCATCCGGCTGGCGGCCGCCACCTCGGCGTTGCCGCAGAACAACTGCGCCACGATCACGACCAGGAGCAGCGCGCTCGCGCCGTCCGTGCCCAGCCCGTCGAGGAGGATCTGCGCGGGCGGCACCCCGGTCGCAGTGTCGCGGGTCGCGTCGTAGTCCTGGATGGCGAAGGTCAGCCCGGCCAGCAGCACGAAACCCGCCAGCCACGACACCCAGATGGCCCGCACGATGCCGCGCGCCGCCGACACCGAGGCGTTCGAGGTCTCCTCGGAGAGATGGGCGGAGGCGTCGTAGCCGGAGAAGGTGTACTGCGCGAGCAGCAGGCCGATCGCGGCCACGTACAGCGGGTTCTCCCAGCCGGTGTCGTTGACGAACTCGGTGAAGACGAAGGACGGCGACTGGTGGTGGTCGGGGACGATCACCAGCGCGCCGACGATCAGTGCCACACCGGCCAGGTGCCACCACACGCTGATCGAGTTGAGCACGCTGACCAGCCGTACGCCGAAGAGGTTGAGGGTGGCGTGCAGGAGCAGGATCACGACGAAGATCAGCATCGTCTTCTCCGGCGTCGGCTCGAAGCCCCACTGGAGGTTCAGGAACGCGCCGGTGAACAGCGCCGCCCCGTAGTCGATCCCGGCGATCGCGCCGAGCAGCCCCAGCAGGTTCAGCCAGCCGGTGTACCAGCCCCAGCGCCGCCCGCCGAGCCGGTCGGCCATGTAGTACAGCGCGCCCGACGTCGGATACGCGCTGGTGACCTCCGCCAGCGCCATCCCGACGCACAGCACGAACAGGCCGACGCCCGCCCAGCCCCACAGCATCACGGCGGGCCCGCCGGTGCCCAGGCCGAAGCCGTACAGGGTCATGCAGCCGGACAGGATCGAGATCACCGAGAAGCTGATCGCGAAGTTGCCGAAGCCGCCCATGCGGCGGGCCAGCACCGGCCGGTACCCGAGTTCGCGCAGGCGGTGTTCCTCGTCGGTGGCGGACGGTTCGGAAGAGCGGGACATGACGGCCTCCGGGGACGGAAGGGTGGGGGTCAGGGTTGCCGGCGGTCACGGTCACGGGCGTGGCCGCGTCTCTGGCCGCGGCCACGCCCCCGGCCGCCGGCGGCCGAGCGGCTGCGGGTGCGGGCCTGGAGGAAGACCTCCACCGCCCGCCTGGCCGAACCGTCGCCCGGGGTCCGGCAGGCCCAGGGCAGCGGCGTCCAATACGGGCCGAGCGCGTCGAACACCTGGTTCGCCTCCCGGAACCGGAGGGCGCCCCACAGGGCGTGGGCCAGGTGGTTCAGGTCCGGCAGGGAACGCTCGTCCCGTGGGCAGAGCGTGAACCAGGAGTCGAACGCCTGCCCCGCCTCACGGGTGGCGTCCTCCGCCACCCAGTGCAGATCCAGCGCCGCCTCCCGCGCGCTCGAGCGGCGGTAGCGCTCCACCCGTACGTACAACGGCAGCATGTGCAGCGCCGAGCCGGGCGGCGCCGAGCCCGCCGCCCAGTGCGCGAAGCCGGCCGCCTGGGCCAGGCGTTCGGAGTCGCCGCGCGGATACAGGAACTGCAGCATGCGGTGGTACGCCTCGCGGTTGTACGGGTCCCGCTTGCCGGCCTCGGCGAGCAGGCCCCACGGCCCCGGCGGCAGCATCGGCTCGGGCGGCGCCAGCCGGTGCTCCTCCCAGCGCTGCCCCTCGTCCAGCCGGGCCAGCGCCAGCAGGCACACCCACGGCACCGGGTCGTGGGGCGCGGCCCGCGTCGCCGCGTCGCAGGCGTGCCAGGCCTGCAGCCACAGTTCGCGCGTGCGCCGATGGTCCTCGCGGTGGGCCCGCAGCGCGCGCTCCACGACCACCCGGGCGTGCATCACCGCGGCGGCCACACTGCGCGGCTCCTCCGCGAGCCAGGCCCGCACCACGTCCGTACCGGCCGCCGAGGCGGCCAGCACCTGGGTGCGCCGCGTCCACTGCGACCACGAACCGGTCTGCTCCAGCAGGATGCGCATCGACATCCAGCGCCCGGCCCGCACCTCCTGCAGGGCGGAACGCAGCGCCGTGTCGTGGCCGGCGGGGTCGTAGGCGGGCTGTGCTCCGTCTCTGGCCATCACCAGCCCGCTGTCGGAAGCGGAACGGGCCGGACGGCAGCATGGCGTAACAAACAGCCCTCCCCGGGGGCGGTGGTGCGATGGTCGAGCGGTCGGCGCACACTATAGAGGCGGAGGTTCCGCCTCTGTTCAGTTTTGACCGGCCGACGCAAATCCGTTGCCACCAGGGAGAGCTGACTGCCAGTCAGTCACACTTGACGCAGTGTGCTCACGGGGGCAGGCTGGCGCGCAGTGATCGCCGAGACCGTCGGCGGCGGAGCCGGGAGGTGCGCGATGCCGGACCCGGTGCTCGCCGTCGACCAGGGCACGTCCGGCACCAAGGCCCTGGTGATCTGCCCCGAACGCGGCGTGATCGGCACCGGATTCGCCGAGGTCCGCCCCCGGTACCTGACCGGCGGTCTGGTGGAGGTGGACCCGGAGGAGCTGTACGGCTCGGTGGTCGACGCCGGGCGTCGGGCGCTCGCCGACGCGGACGAGCCGGTCGGCGCGCTCGGTCTGGCCAACCAGGGCGAGACGGTCCTCGCCTGGGACCCGGGCACCGGCCGCCCGCTCACCGACGCGCTGGTGTGGCAGGACCGCCGGGCGGAACCACTCTGCGCCGAACTGGACGACCACTCGGCCGAGTTGCGGCACCTGACCGGTCTGCCGCTGGACCCGTACTTCGCCGCACCGAAAATGGCCTGGATCCGACGGCACCTCACCCGCGCCGGTCATGTCACCACCTCCGACACCTGGCTGGTCCACCGCCTCACCGGCGCCCATGTCACCGACGCCGCGACCGCCTCCCGCACCCAGCTCCTCGACCTCGACCGCGCGGTGTGGTCGCAGCGCGCCCTGGAGCTGTACGGGCTGACCGGCGAACGGCTCCCGCGCATCGTGGACAACGCCGCCCACGTCGGCACGACGAGGGCCTTCGGACCCGAACTCCCGCTCACCGGCCTCGCCGTCGACCAGCAGGCGGCGCTGCTCGCCCAGCGCGTCACCGAACCCGGCACCGCCAAGTGCACCTACGGCACCGGCGCGTTCCTCCTCGCCCACACCGGCGGCACACCACGCCGGGGCGCCTCGGGCCTCGCCGCCTGCGTCGCCTGGCGGCTCGGCGGGCACACCGACCACTGCCTGGACGGCCAGGTGTACACGGCCGCCTCCGCCGTGCGCTGGCTCACCGACCTCGGCGTCATCACCGGCGCCGCCGACCTCGACCCCGTGGGCGCCGCCGTCCCCGACACCGGCGGCGTCACCTTCGTCCCGGCGCTGGCCGGGCTCGCCGCCCCCTGGTGGCGCGGGGACCTGCGCGGCTCGCTCACCGGTCTCGGCCTGGACACCACCCCCGGGCACCTGGTGCGCGCCCTGTGCGAGGGCCTCGCCGCCCAGGTCGCCGAACTCGCCGACGCCGCGGCGGCCGACCTCGGGGGCCCGCTGACCGCACTGCGCGTCGACGGCGGCCTGACCCGCTCCGCCCTCCTCATGCAGACCCAGGCCGACCTGCTGCAACGCCCGGTCGAGGTGTCCGCTCTGCCGGACGCCACCGCGCTCGGCGTCGGCGCGCTCGCCCGGCTCGGCGCGGACCCGTCCCTCACCCTCGCCGAGGCACTCCCCGACACCGGACCGACCACCGTGTACGAGCCCCGCATCACCTCCGACGAGGCCGGCGAGCGCCGCGGCCACTTCCGCACGGCGGTCGCCGCGCTGCTTGCCGGGGGCCCGGCATGACCGTCACCGAGTCGGGCACCCTGCCCGTCGAGCCCTACGACGTGGCGGTCGTCGGCGCCGGAGTCGTCGGGTGCGCGGTCGCCCGGCGGCTCGCGCACCACCCGGGGCTGCGGATCGCCCTCGTCGAGGCGCAGGACGACGTCGGGCAGGGCACCTCCAAGGCCAACACCGCCATCCTGCACACCGGCTTCGACGCCGTGCCCGGCTCGCTGGAGGCCCGGCTCGTGCGCGAGGGCGCCCGCGAACTCGCCGCGTACGCCGCCGAGTCGGGCATCCCCGTCGAACGCGTCGGCGCCCTGCTCGTCGCCTGGGACGAGGAGCAGCTCGCCGCCCTGCCCCGCCTCGCCGAGAAGGCCGTGCGCAACGAGTGCCACGACACCCGCCTCCTCGGCCCCGCCGACCTCTACGCCCGCGAACCCCACCTCGGCCCCGGCGCGCTCGGCGCCCTGCACGTGCCCGGCGAGAGCATCATCTGCCCGTGGACGACGACCCTGGCGTACGCCGTCCAGGCGGTCCGCGCCGGAGCCGACCTGCACCTCAACGCGCCCGTCGCGCACGCCGGTCACCCGGACGGCGTCCACCGGCTCGACACCCCGCGCGGACCGCTGCACGCCCGCCGGCTCGTCAACGCCGCCGGGCTGCACGCCGACACCCTCGACCGGAGCCTCGGCCACGACGACTTCACCGTCACCCCGCGCCGGGGTCAGCTCGTCGTCCACGACAAGTTCGCCCGCACCCTCGTCCGGCACATCCTCCTGCCCGTCCCCACCGCCCTCGGCAAGGGCGTCCTGGTCGCCCCCACCGTCTACGGCAACGTCCTGCTCGGCCCCACCGCCGAGGACCTCGACGACAAGCACGCCACCGGCTCCACCGCCGAAGGACTGCGCAGGCTGCGGGAACAGGGCCGCCGCATCCTCCCCGCCCTGCTGGAGGAGGAGGTCACCGCCGTCTACGCGGGCCTGCGCGCGGCCACCGAGCACGACGACTACCGGATCGCCGCCCACCCCGCTCAGGGCTATGTCACCGTCGGCGGCATCCGCTCCACCGGCCTCACCGCCTCCCTCGCCATCGCCGAGCACGTCACCGGTCTCCTCGCGGACACCGGCCTCGCCCTCGGCCCCCGGCGCCCGCTCGAACCGGTCCGCATGCCCAACCTCGGCGAGGCCTTCCCCCGTCCCCACCAGCAGCCGGACCGCGTCGCCGCCGACCCCGAGTACGGCACCCTGGTCTGTCACTGCGAACGGGTCTCCCGCGGCGAGATCCGCGACGCCCTCGCCGGCCCGATCCCGCCCCGCTCGCTCGACGGACTGCGCCGCCGCACCCGGGCCCGCGCGGGCCGCTGCCAGGGCTTCTACTGCGGCGCGGCGGTACGGGCGTTGTTCGAGGAGGCACAGCGGTGACAAGCCGACAGGTCGACGTCCTGGTGGTGGGAGCAGGTCCCGCCGGACTCGCGACCGCGTCCCTGCTCGCGACGGCCGGCGCCCGCGTCGAGGTCCTGGAGCGGGAGCAGGCGCCCGGCGGAGTGCCCCGGCACTGCGCGCACCGAGGCTTCGGCGCCTGGCCGCACGCGCTGACCGGCCCGGCCCACGCCCGTCTCCTCGCCGTCTCGGCCGAGCGCGCCGGAGCCGACGTGCGCACCGGCGTCACCGCCCTCGACTGGGCGGGCCCGCGCACCCTCACCACCGTCGGCCCCCGGGGCGCCGAGACCCTCGCCGCCCGCGCCGTCGTCCTGGCCACCGGCGCCCGCGAACGCCCCCGCGCCGCCCGCCTCGTCCCCGGCACCCGGCCCGCCGGCGTCTACACCACCGGCGAACTCCAGCAGGCGGTCCACCTGTACGGGCAGCACATCGGCGCGCGTGCGGTGATCGTCGGCGCCGAGGCCGTCTCCCACGCCGCCGCCGGCACCGTACGGGCCGCCGGAGCGGAGGTCGTCGCGCTGGTCACGGAGGCACCCCGGGCCCCCGCCATCCGCGCGCGGACCCTCGACGCCCGACTGCGGCACCGCACCCCCGTCCTCACCGGCACCACCGTCACCGAACTCCTCGGCCGCGGCCGCCTGTCGGGCGTACGCGTACGCCATCGCGACGGCCGTACGGCCACGCTGTCCTGCGACACCGTCGTGTTCACCGGCGACTTCGTACCCGACCACGAACTCGCCCGGCGCGGCGGGCTGGCCCTGGACCCCGGCACCCGCGGGCCCGCCGTGGACGGCGCCCTGCGCACCTCGCGGCCCGGCGTCTTCGCGGTCGGCAGCGTGCTGCACGCCGTCGAGAGCGCGGCCACGGCGGCCCGCGAGGGCGCGCACGCCGCGACCGCGGTACTCGACTGGCTCACGGACGGCACCGGGCCCGGCCCGCAGGGCCGCCACTGGCCCACCGGCGTGCCCCTCGTCACCGATCCGCCCCTGCGCCGCATCGCCCCGAACCGCGTCACCCCGGGCGACCGCTTCCCGTACCTCCTGCGCACGCGGCTCCCACTGCCCCGCCCCGTCCTGCACGTCACCCAGGACGGCCGCCCCCTGCACCGCGAGCGGTTCCCCCTCACCGCGGCCGTCCCGCACCGCCCGCTGACGCTGACGGCACGCTGGACGCACCGGGTCGATCCCGGCGGCGGCCCGGTGCACGTCACCGTCGCCTGACCCGTCCGGCCTCCCGGCGTCCAGGCCGTCTCGGGACCCTCAGATCACCCGCATCCGCACCAGCGCCGCCAGCGTCAGCGCCCCCGGCAGCAGCGGCAGCCACACCGTCAGCAGCCGGAACGCCAGCACCACCGCCGTGGCCACGGCCGCCGGGCCGCCCGCCGCCACCAGCGCCACGACCAGCGCCGCCTCGACCGAGCCGATGCCGCCCGGCGTGGGCACCAGTGCCACCGCCACCGTCGCCGCCAGATACGCCACCGCCATGTGTCCGGCCGGCACGTCGAGACCCAGCGCCCGCCCCACCAGCACCAGCACCGACGCCTGCAACGCGGGGAAGGCCAGCGCGCCGCCCCACAGCGCCAGCGCCCGTGCCGGGCGGGCGTGAACCGACCGGGCCTCGCCCAGCGCCGTCCGCAGGAAGGAGGCCAGTGCCCCGCGCAGCCGGGGCAGCAGCGCCAGCGCCACCGCCGCCACGACCGGGACCGCGCCCGCGACGGCCAGCAGCGGCCCCACGGCCGCGTCGGGCAGCAGCGCCCCGAGCCGCAGCGCACCGGGGAACGCGATCAGCAGGGCGCCCAGCAGGGCGAGGCGGCCGACGCTCTCCGCCAGCAGATACAGCGCGAGCGCGGCCGAGGAACGGGCCAGCGGCAGCCCGCACACCGTCATGAACCGCAGGTTCACCGCGCTCGCGCCCAGCCCGGTCGGCAGCAGGTGGTTGGCCGCGCCCGCCGCGAACTGCGTGGCCAGCAGCCGCCGCCGGGGCAGCCGCTCCACCACCGCGCCCTGCCGGGTGCAGGCGGCGGCCACCCAGGTCAGACAGGTCGCCCCGGCCGCCGCCAGCAGCCAGGGCCAGCGGGCCGTGGCGAGATGGCCGAACCCCTCGGCCAGCACGGACCGGTGCCGCACGGCCACCACGCCCACCAGGAGCAGCGGAAGCACACACAGCACCCGGCGGACCGGGACGCGGTGCAGCAGTGGCTTCTCGGAGACTCGAACCGCTGTCGTCACACCACAAGACATTCCCCCAGCCGCGCCAACTACGGATGGCCGACGCGCGGACAAGGATTTACGGACCGGGGGAGGTGTCTCCTTGACCTCAAGGTTGGTCGAGGTTCTACGGTCACCCGCATGAGTATGGAGACCACGGCGTGGACGCAGCTGTACAGCGTCATGCACGCCAAAGACGAGCGCCGCCCCTTCGCCCGCGCCACGCTGCGCCGCATCGGCGCGTTCGCCCGCCCGCACCGCCGCCGCATCGTCCGGTTCCTGCTGCTCGGGGTGGCGACCGCACTGCTCGCCGTCGCCACCCCCGTCCTCGCCGGAAAGGTCGTCGACGCGATCGTGTCGGACGGCGACGAGAGCACGGTCGTGCGCCTCGCCCTGCTCATCGCGGTCATCGCCGTCGCCGAGGCGGTGCTCGGCATCCTCTCCCGCAGGCTCTCGGCGACGCTCGGGGAGGGACTCATCCTCGATCTGCGCACGGCCGTGTTCGATCATGTGCAGCGCATGCCGGTCGCGTTCTTCACACGCACTCGTACGGGAGCGCTCGTCTCCCGTCTCAACAACGACGTCATCGGCGCCCAACGCGCCTTCAGCAACACCCTGTCCGGCGTCGTCAGCAACGTGGTCACCCTGCTGCTCACCCTCGCGGTCATGCTGACCCTGTCCTGGCAGATCACCCTGCTCGCGCTGGTGCTGCTCCCGGTGTTCGTGCTCCCCGCCCGGCGGATGGGCCGCCGCATGGCCCGGATGCAGCGCGAGGCCGCCGCCCTCAACGCCGCCATGGGCACCCGCATGACCGAGCGCTTCTCGGCGCCCGGAGCCACCCTGATCAAGCTGTTCGGGCGCCCGGAGGAGGAGTCCGCCGAGTTCGCCGACCGCGCCCGCCGCGTCGCCGACATCGGCGTGCGCACCGCCACCGCCCAGGCCGCCTTCATCACCGCGCTCACCCTGGTCTCCGCCCTCGCCCTCGCCCTCGTCTACGGCCTCGGCGGCTTCTTCGCCCTGCGCGGCACCCTGGACCCCGGCGCCGTCGTGGCCCTGGCCCTGCTGCTGACCCGGCTGTACGCGCCGCTGACCGCGCTCGCCGGGGCCCGCGTGGAGGTCATGAGCGCCCTCGTCAGCTTCGAGCGGGTCTTCGAGGTCCTCGACCTGGCCCCGCTCATCGACGAGAAGCCCGACGCCCGCCCGGTCCCCGACGGGCCCGTGGCCGTCGAGTTCGACGACGTCCGCTTCGGCTACCCGTCCGCCGACAAGGTCTCCCTCGCCTCCCTCGAAGAGGTCGCCACCCTGGACACCCGCGGCGGCGAAGAGGTCCTGCACGGCCTCTCCTTCCGCGCCGAACCCGGCCAGACGATCGCCCTCGTCGGCTCGTCCGGCGCCGGCAAGTCCACCATCGCCCAGCTCCTGCCGCGCCTGTACGACACCGACGCCGGCACCGTCCGCGTCGGCGGCGTCG
Organism: Streptomyces sp. KPB2; assembly: GCF_003950055.1. Lineage (NCBI taxonomy): Bacteria > Bacillati > Actinomycetota > Actinomycetes > Kitasatosporales > Streptomycetaceae > Streptomyces > Streptomyces sp. KPB2. The sequence goes on along the minus strand of NZ_CP034353.1, from coordinate 916,975 downwards.
ACGTGCGTGAACTGAGCGCCCGGTCGCTGCGCGACACCGTCGGCATGGTCACCCAGGACGGCCACCTCTTCCACGACACGGTCCGGGCCAACCTGCTCCTCGCCCGGCCGGGCGCCGGCGAGGACGAGCTGTGGGAGGCGCTGCGCCGCGCCCGCCTGGCCGACCTCGTACGGTCCCTGCCGGACGGGCTGGACACCGTCGTCGGCGAGCGCGGCTACCGGCTCTCCGGCGGCGAACGCCAGCGCATGACCATCGCCCGGCTGCTGCTGGCCCGCCAGCGCGTCGTCATCCTCGACGAGGCCACCGCCCACCTCGACAACACCTCCGAGGCGGCCGTCCAGGAGGCTCTCACCGAGGCCCTGCAGGGCAGGACGGCCGTCGTCATCGCGCACCGGCTGTCCACCGTCAGGGCGGCCGACCGGATCCTGGTGGTCGAGGCCGGCCGCATCGTGGAGAGAGGCACCCACGAGGAACTCCTCACGGCCGACGGCCGCTACGCACAGCTGCACCGCACCCAGTTCGAACGCCCGCCCCTGGAGAAGGCCGCATAGGCGGCCCCCGGGGGCGCTACTGCGGGCCGGGCGTCCCGGCCCGCACCGGCAGGTCCTGCTCCGCCCACACGACCTTCCCGCCGGGCGTGCGGCACGAGCCCCAGCGCCGGCACATCATGTTGATCAACTGCAGACCGCGCCCGCTCTCGTCGCTCACGTCCGCGTGCTGGATCTGCGGCAGGTCGGGCCCCGAGTCCGAGACCTCCACGGACAGCCGCTCGTGCCGCAGCAGCCGCAGCTCCCCGGGGGCGTTGCCGTACCGCAGGGCGTTGCCGACCAGCTCGCTCACCACCAGCTCCGTGGTGTCGACGAGTTCTTCCAGGCCCCAGCGTTCCAACTGCTCGCGCACCGCCGTACGGGCCTGCCCGGCGGCCTTGCCGTCCGGCGGCAGCGCCCGTACGTACACGTCGCAGTCCGGGCCGAGCGGCCGGGCGAGGGCGGCCAGCACGATCGCGTCGTCCGACCGGTCGCCGCCGACCCGCTCGGCCACCGCGCGGCACTCGGTGCCGTCCTCGGGCACCCCGTCGCGGACCGTCTCGCGCAGCCGCTCCAACTGCGTGCCCAGGTCGGCCGTGCGCGACCTGACCAGCCCGTCCGTGTACAGCGTCAGCCGGCTCCGCTCGGGCACCTGCCGCTCGACCGGGTCGTACGGGATCACCCCCGTCCCCAGCGGCGCCCCCGCGGGCACCTCCAGGAACGAGACGGCACCGTCGGGCCCGGTCAGCAGCGGCGGCGGATGCCCGGCGCTGGCGATGCGGAAGGTGCTGCCGTACGGGTCGTAGACCGCGCACAGACACGTGGCGACCTGGTCCTCCTCCAGATCGCGGGCGGCCAGGTCGAGCCGGGCCAGCAGCCGCTCGGGCGCGATGTCCAGCGCCATCAGGGTCCGGGCCACCGTGCGCAGCCGCCCCATGGTCGCGGCGGCCGCCAGGCCGCGCCCCATCACGTCGCCCACCATCAGCGCCGTACGGCCGCTGGGCAGCGCGACCACGTCGAACCAGTCACCGCCCACGGCGGCCGGATCGGCGGCCGGGTCGTAGCACGAGGACACGTCCAGGCCCGGGGTGCTCGGGCTGGAGCGGGGGAGCAGCGCGCGCTGGAGGGTGACCACGTGGTCGCGCTCGCGCCCGTAGAGCCGGGCGTTGTCGATGTACACGGCGGCCTTGGAGGCCAGCTCCATGGCCAGCGCCACGTCGGTCCGGTTGAACGGCGCCCGGTGCCCGGCCCGGACGAAGTCGGCGAGCCCCAGCAGCACCCCGCGCGCGATCAGCGGCACCGCCAGGTAGGAATGGACACCCGCCCGGCGCATGATGTCCGAGGACTCGCGCGAGGGCGCGATCACCGCGAAGTCCGCCCGCGTCATCCGGGACACCAGCACCGGCCGGCGGGTGGTGAGGCACCGCTGCCCCAGGCGGTCGGCGGTGTGCACCGACAGCTCGCCCACGGGATCGGGCGCCAGGTTCAGACCCTCGACCTCCGACACCGCCATGGCCCTGAGCCGGGGCGCGTCCCCGCCGCCGGCCCGGTCGCCCTCCTGGAACCGCAGCACCGAGTCGAGGAGGTCCACCGCGGCGCCGTCGGCCAGCTCCGGCACGGTGAAGTCGGCCAGCTCCTCCGCCGTCCGCCGTACGTCGAGCGTGGTGCCGATGCTCAGGTCCGCCGCGTTCAGCCAGGCCAGCCGCCGTCGTGCGCCCAGTGCCTCCGACACCGACCGCAGTGCGCCCCGCGCCGCCCGCTGCCCGCTCACGAGGGGATTCGGAGGGCGGCGCAGCCCGCCCAGCCACGGTCGTTCCCGCACGCGTCCGCCTCCTCCCACGGCCTCCTGTCCTGATTCTGCCCTGCCGCGGGACGACCGGCGACGGCGGCACCCCCCGTCGGAGCCCGCTCCGCGCGGAAGGTGCCGTTCCGGTGTGGCTCAGGCGCCGAGCCACACCGCCGTGTCGGACGGCAGCCGGCCGGCCCCGTCCAGGGGCCCGCTGGCGAGCAGGACGGCGCCGTGCGCGGGCAGCTCGACCGGCGCGGCGGACAGGTTGACCACGCACACGGTGCCGCCCGCGCGCCGGAAGGCGAGAACGCCGTCCGGCGCGGGCAGCCAGTCCAGCGGACCGTCGCCGAACCCCTCGGTGGAGCGCCGCAGGCGCAGGGCCTCGCGGTACAGCGAGAGCATCGATCCCGGGTCCGCGCTCTGGCGGTTTGCCGCGTACGCCGACCAGCCCTCCGGCTGCGGCAGCCAGGGCTCGGTCTCCGAGCCGAACCCGCAGTACGGCGCGTCGGCGTCCCAGGGGAGGGGAACGCGGCACCCGTCCCGCCCCGGGTCGACGCCCCCGGAACGGAAGTACATCGGATCCTGGATCCGCTCGCGGGGGATGTCGGCCTCGGGCAGGCCCAGCTCCTCGCCCTGGTACAGGTAGACGGACCCGGGCAGGGCCAGCGTCAGCAGCGCGGCGGCCCGCGCGCGCCGGGTGCCCAGGGCCAGGTCGGTCGGGGTGCCGAAGGCCTTCTTCGCGAAGTCGAAGCCGGTGTCCTCGCGGCCGTACCGGGTCACCGTGCGGGTCACGTCGTGGTTGCAGAGCACCCAGGTGGCCGGGGCGCCGACGGGGGCGTGCTCGGCCAGGGTGTCGTCGATGGTGCGGCGCAGCCGGTCCGCCTCCCAGGGACAGGACAGGAAGTTGAAGTTGAACGCCGTGTGCAGCTCGTCGGGGCGCAGATAGCGGGCGAAGCGCTCGGCGTCGGGCAGCCACACCTCGCCGACGAAGACGCCCCCGTACGCGTCGGCCACCCTGCGCCAGGAACGGTAGATGTCGTGCAGCTCGTCCTGGTCGATGTACGGGTGCGGATCGACGCCCTCCACGAAGTCCGCGAGCGCCGGGTCCTTCGCGAGCAGGGCCGCGGAGTCGATGCGTACGCCCGCCACCCCGCGCTCGAACCAGAAGCGCAGCACGTCCTCGTGCTCCCGGCGCACCTCGGGGTGGGCCCAGTTCAGGTCGGGCTGCTCCGGGGTGAACAGGTGCAGGTACCACTCGCCGTCCGGGACCCGGGTCCAGGTGCGGCCGGAGAACTGCGAGGGCCAGTCGTTGGGCGGCAGCTCGCCGTGCTCGCCGCGGCCGGGACGGAAGTGGAACCGCTCCCGCTCCGCGCTGCCCGGCCCGGCCTCCAGCGCCGCCCGGAACCAGGCGTGCTGGTCGGAGACGTGGTTGGGGACGATGTCCACGATGGTGCGGATGCCCAGCTCCCGCGCCTCGGCGATCAGCTTCTCGGCCTCGCCCAGGGTGCCGAAGGCCGGGTCGATGGTGCGGTAGTCGGCGACGTCGTAGCCGCCGTCGACGAGCGGGGAGACGTACCAGGGGGTGAACCAGACGGCGTCCACGCCGAGTTCGGCGAGGTGGGGCAGTCTCGCCCGCACGCCCGCGAGGTCACCGGTGCCGTCGCCGTCGCCGTCGGCGAAACTGCGGGGGTACACCTGGTAGATGACGGCGTCGCGCCACCAGTCGTCGGTGCGGTGCGAGTTGGGGGCTGCCACGTGACGGTCCTTTCGGGCAGGGTGGATCTTCGCCGCCGGCCCGGACGGAGCGGGGCGTCGGACGGGCCGGCGGCGAAGGTTGACGGGACGTGCTGCCGGGAGGCGGGGAGAGAGCGGGAGGAGGCGACGAGCGCCTCGGCCCTTGGTCCTCAGCCCTTGAGTCCTCCGGCGGTGAGTCCGCTCATGATGTTGCGCTGGAAGATCAGGAAGATGACGAGCGTCGGCAGGGAGGCCATGGTGAGCGCGGCGATCAGCACGTTCATGGGCACCCCGTTGGACAGGGAGTAGATCCCGACGTTCAGGGTCTGCTTGGCGGGGTCCGGCAGGGTCAGCATGGGCCAGAGGAAGTCCTTCCAGACGCCCACGATCGCGAAGATGGACACCACGCCGAGGATCGGCCGGGAGATCGGCAGCACGATCGACCACAGCGTGCGCATCGGAGAGGCGCCGTCCATGGAGGCGGCGTCGAGCAGCTCCCGGGGGATCGAGTCGAAGAACCGCTTCAGCAGGAAGATGTTGAAGGCGTTGGTCACCGACGGCAGCCAGATCGCCCACGGCGTGTTCAGCAGGTTGCGCTCGAAGATCGGGACGTCGAGCACCGTCAGGTACTGCGGCACGACCAGCACGGTCGCCGGGATCATCAGCGTGGCCAGCATCAGGCCGAGGATGGCCTTGCCGAGAACCGGCCGGAGCTTGGACAACGAGTAGGCCGCCGCCACGTCGAACACCAGTTGGAAGGCGAGCGCTCCGAACGCGTAGAACAGGGTGTTCCCCAACAGGCTCGCCAGGTCCATCACGGTCCAGGCCTGCGAGTAGTTGTCGGGCTGGAAGGACTCGGGGAAGAGCGTCGGCGGGGTCTGCACGGCCTCCTGGGTGTTCTTGAATCCGCTGGAGACCATCCAGTACATCGGGCCGAGGAAGACCACGGTGAACAGGGCGACGACGAGGCCGAACACCACCCAGTACAGCGCCTTGCCGCGCGGGCGGGCGAGCTGGGCCGGTGAGACGAGTGTGCGTGTGGACATCTGTGGTTTCCCCCGGCTCTACTCGTCCTCGGCGCGGCTGAGCTTCACGTACGCCGCCGAGAACCCGGCCAGCAGTACGAGGAGCAGCAGGCCGAGGGCCGCCGCGGCACCGTAGTTGTTGAAGTTGAAGGCGTACTGGTAGATGAGGTAGACGACCGTGGTCGTCGAGCCCTCGGGGCCGGCGCCGCCGGTGAGCAGGAAGGGCTCCACGAAGACCTGCATGGTGGCGATGATCTGCATCAGCAGCATCAGCGACAGGATGAGCCGCGTCTGCGGGATCGTCACGTGCCAGATCTTGCGCAGCAGCCCGGCTCCGTCCAGCTCCGCCGCCTCGTACAGCTCGCCGGGGATGCCCTGGAGCGCGGCCAGGTAGATGAGGGCCGCGCCGCCCATGTTCATCCACGTCGACGCGATGACCACCGAGAGCATGGAGAGGCCGGGGTCCTGCAGCCACTGCTGCTCGGGCAGCCCGAAGAAGCCGAACACCTCGTTGAGCAGCCCGTAACCGGGGTCGTACAGGTACTTGAACAGCAGCACCGAGGCGACCGGGGGCAGCATCACCGGCAGGTAGACGAGCAGCCGCAAGTACCCCTTGCCGTGCCTGAGTTCGTTGATGACGATGGCGACGACGAACGGCACGGCGAAGCCGAGGACCAGGGCCAGCACGGTGAACAGCGCGGTGTTGCGCCAGGCCTGCCAGAAGGCCGGGTCGTTGAAGACCGTCTCCAGGTTGTCCAGGCCGACCCAGGAGACCTCGCCGTGGTCCGTCTTCTGGAAGGCGAGGAAGAACTCCCGGACCATCGGGTACCAGGAGAAGAACGCGAAGCAGAGGACCGCTCCGATCAGGAAGCCGTGCGCGGTGAGGTTGCGCTTCAGGCTCCTGGCGAACGCCCCGCCGCGCTGGGGCGGGCCGCCGTCCACCGGCGGCTGGGCGTGGCGTGCGCTCGGCGCCTTGCTCGGGGTCAGGCTGGGGGCCGACATCGTCGCTCCTTGGGGCTGGTCTCATGGGCCCCGGGGGGCGGTGCGGCCCGCCCCCCGAGGGAGCCGGTCACTGCGTGGCCAGAACCTGGTCGACCTGCTGCTCCGCGGTGGAGAGCAGCTTGTCGACGTCGGCGTCCTCGTTGGTGAGGAGGCCGGACATCACGTTGTCCAGGACCTTGTAGACCTCCTGCGCCTTCGGCGGCTCGGCCAGGCCCGGGACCGGGTTGTCCATGAACGACTTGAAGTTCTCGACCGGCATGGTGGCGTGCTCGAGGCGGGCCGCGTCGTCCTTCTTCTTCGACTCGTTCAGCCAGAAGTTGGGCTGCGGGAGCCCCACCGGCAGGTCGTCCTTCTTCTTGCGGGCCCAGTCGAACTGCCCCTTGCCGACGGTCAGGTTCTCGAAGTTCAGCCAGGCGACGGCCGCCTTGATCTTGTCGGAGGAGATCCCCTTCTTGATCATGTAGCTGTTGCCGCCGGCGAGGGTGTTCTTCGCACCCGGTATCGGGCCCATGCCAAAGTTCTCGTAGTCGGCGCCGAGTTGCTGGACCATGTACGTGATGTCGTCCGGCGCCGCGAGGAACATGCCGAGCTTGTCGGTGGCGATCTGCTTCTGGAGGTCGCCCCACTTGAGCAGCTGGGTCTTGCCCATGCTCTCGTCCTCCCAGCGCATGGCGTGGAGGTTCTCGGCGACCTCCTTGCCCACCTCGTTGTTGAAGGCCGCCTTCTTGCCGCTCTCGTCCACGACTTCGGCGCCGCGGCTGTACATCTGGGCGGTGAAGTGCCAGCCGCCGGTGTTGCCCGCGCTGTACTCGCCGAAGCCGGCGATGCCGTCGCCCAGGCCGGCGATCTTCTTGGCGGCGGTGCGGACCTCGTCCCAGGTGCGCGGCGGGGTGTCCGGGTCGAGGCCGGCCTTCTCGAAGAGCTTGCGGTTGATCAGCAGACCCATCGTGTAGTTGCTGGTGGGCAGGCCGTAGAGCTTGTTCTCGTGCTTCAGCGAGCCGAGGACGTTCGGGTCGATGTCCTTCAGGGCCGGGACGGTCCTGTCGTTGACGTAGGCCGTGATGTCCTCGGCGCCGTCGTTGTCCAGCACCTGGGGCAGGTCGGTGAAGTAGGTGTAGAAGACGTCGGGCTGCGACTTGGCCTTCAGCATGGCCGTGAAGCGCGGCGGCTCCAGACACTGGCCCGGGGTGGACCGCCCCTCGATGGTGACGTTGGGGTAGGTCTTGTTGAACTCCTTGACGTCCTCCTGCCACTCCTTGTGTTCGGCCTCCTTCACCTTCGGCGGCATGCAGTCGATGGTGATCGTCACCTTGGTCTTCGGGTCCAGCGGGGCAGCCGGGTCGGACGACCCGCTGCCGCCTTCGGAACCGCCGCCGTCGTCGCTGCTGCTCGTGCCGCAGGCGGCGAGAGCGGTCAGGGTGAGAGCGGAGACGAGCGTGATGGCGCCGGCACGGCGAGTACGGCGGAACCGAGCACTTCTCATGGGTGGTCCCCTTCGGGCATGAACGTGGAAGGCGCCCCACCGCCGATGCGTTGTGGGGCGCCGCTCACTCAACCACCGTGAACAAGTGAACGCAATATCTCGCGCTGATTTCGTAATTGTTTGACAGACGGTCGTAGAAGTTGAGGTTCCGCTACCGGGTGGAAACCTGTGCCGTGGAGCCGCGGACGACGAGTTCGGGTTCGAAGAGCAGCTCGCTGTGCGGGACTTCGGTGCCTTGGATTTGTGCGCAGAGGAGGTCGACGGCGGCGCGTCCCATGGCTTCGATGGGTTGGCGGACGGTGGTGAGGGGTGGTTCGGTGCAGGTCATGAAGGCGCTGTCGTCGTAGCCGACGACGGAGACGTCGTGGGGGACGTGGTGGCCGCGGCGGCGTGCGGCGCGGACGGCGCCGAGGGCGAGGGGGTCGCTGGCGCAGATGATGCCGGTGACGCCGCGGTTCAGGAGGCGGGTGGCGGCTGCCTGGCCGCCTTCCAGGGAGAACATGGCCCGCTCCACGTACCCGTCGGGCAGGGTGCCGCCGGCCGCCGCCGCGGCCTCCTGGGCTGCGGCCAGCTTGCGGCGGGAGGGGATGTGGTCGGACGGGCCGAGCACGAGCCCGATGCGCTCGTGCCCCAACGACGCCAGATGCCGCCAGGACTGTCCCACGGCCACCGCGTCGTCGCAGGCGATGCAGGGGAAACCGAGGTCCGCTATGGAGGCGTTGACCAGCACCACGGGGATGTTGCGCTCGGCCAGCAGCCGGTAGTGGTCGTGCGGGGCGTCGGCCTGCGCGAACAGGCCGCCGCCGGCGAAGACGACGCCGGAGACCTGCTGCTGGAGGAGCAGCTCGACGTAGTCGGCCTCGGAGACGCCGCCCTTGGTCTGGGTGCACAGCACCGGGGTCAGCCCCTGCTGGGCCAGCGCGCCGCCGATGACCTCGGCGAACGCGGGGAAGATGGGGTTCTGCAGCTCGGGCAGGACCAGCCCGACCAGTCGGGCGCGCTCGCCCCGCAGCTGGGTGGGCCGCTCGTAACCGAGCACGTCCAGCGCGCTGAGTACGGACTGCCGGGTCGCCGCCGAGACCCCCGGTTTGCCGTTGAGCACCCGGCTGACCGTGGCCTCGCTGACCCCAACCTTCTTCGCCACCTGAGCAAGTCGTCGCGTCACGAACGCAAGACTAGCGCAAGTCTCCGCAAGAGACTTGCGCCAGTCAGTGTCCTGCGAGACTACGGATTGCGAATGATCTTGAAGGTGGACGTCGTGTCCCGGATGTCCACGGCGTTGTCACTGAGCTTCAGCCCGTTGAAGGTGACCTCGCCGACCGCCGGTCCCTGCCCGCTCTCGGGCATCTCGTTGGCCCACAGGCCGAAGCCGGACTTGGCGTCGAACGCGTCACCGCTCTTGTGCGCGCCCGTGACGGAGACATCGGTGAAGACCGTGTCCTTGATCGGGTACTGCGGCTGACCTCCCACGTAGTTCGTCTGGAACATGATGCCGCTGTAGGTCGGGTCGACGATGTCGACGTTGTTCACCCTGATCCCCTGGAACACCTTGGACGCCGAGAAGACCCAGATGCCGGGGAAGGTTTGCCCGCCCCAGAAGTGCCCGCCGGCCCGGACGATCGACACGTTCTCGAAGGTCGTCGGATCGGTGCCGAAGCCGTTCATCGGGTAACCGAAGTCCAGCGAGCTGATCGTGATGCCCGAGTAGACCAGGGTGTCCGCGATGTGGATGTTCCGGAAGGTGTTGTTGTAACCGCCGTAGACGGCCAGACCCGCGGCACGCCAGGTCAGCGTCGTCGTGAGGTTCTCGTACAGGTTGTTCTTCATGTCCGCGCCGCCCGCGTCGATTGCCGAGAAGAGCGCGAAGCTGTCGTCACCGGTCGCCCGGGCGTCGTTGTTGGACACCAGGTTGTCCGTCGAGCCGTTGGTCATGTTGATGCCGTCGGCGAACATGTTGCGGATCCGGGAGTTCCTGATCGTCGTCCGGTCGGTGTTGGCGCCCCAGTACAGGCACACCATGTGCTCGTTCCAGATGTTGTCGATCACGATGTCCGAGGTGTTGGAGAAGTCGAACACCTTGCCCGGCCCGTCGATGCGGGACGTGTAGTTGCCGAAGTAGGCGAAGTTCGCGAACGTCGAGCCCTTCGCGCTCGCCTCGGCACGGAACCCGATGTCGGTGTTGTCCTGCGTCGTCGGCGCGTGGAACTGGGTGAACCACGGACCGGCGCCGACCACCTTCACCGCCTTGCCGTACACCTGGAACTTGCTCGACGTCTGGTAGTCGCCGGGCGGCAGGTACACACCGACCAGCTTGCCCGAGGTGTCCATGCGGACCTTGTCGAGCGCGTTCTGCACGTCCTGGTGCGAGAACCCGGCCGGCACCGCGTACGCCGCCGGGTCGGGGTTCGGCACCGCGGAGACCTGCTCCAGGTTGACGAAGTCGATCGCGTAGTCGGAGGTGTTCGCCGCGTCCTTCTGGAGCCGGATCCTGCTGCCCGCCGGGACGGTCTCGCCCAGCATGAGGTGCGCCTCGTCGTAGATGTGCCGCGGGGCGCCCGCGCCCGGGGAGTTGCCCGGCGAGGCCTCGGCGCCGTACAGCCAGGCGTACTTCGACGTCAGCGGCAGCGCCTTCTTCATGACGCCGTCGACGTACACGTTCAGCGTGGCGTCGATGCCGCCGCCGCCCGGCGCGTCCGGGATCGAGAAGCGGGTCACCAGGGTGTTGGTGTCCGCTTTCGTGGTGAACTCGACGTACTCGCCGGTCCTGTCCAGGTGGACGGCCCTGCGGCCGGACGCCTCGCCCGCGATGTCGCCGATGGTGCGGTTGGGCCCGACCACGGTGGCGCCGCCGCCGACCGTGCCGTCCTCCGCCTCGTACATGTCGTACGGCATGTTCGCGCCGCGCCCCACGAACAGCGGCTGCGTGGAGGTGTTGTTCTCCCGCTTGACCGGCAGCTCGTTCGCGTCGTCGGCGACCGTGACCTTGAGGGAGTACGAGCCGTTGGCCGCCTTCCAGGTGCCGAGGTTCACGGCGGGGGCGGTCCTGCCCGCGGCGATGACGCCGGAGTACGCGCCGGTGAGGGTCTTGACCGTGTCGCCCTTGGCGTCGAGCAGGGCGAGCGTCACCGCGTGGCTGCCGTCCGCCGAGTCCTGGGTTCCCTGGTTCTTCAGCGCGACCTCGAAGGTCACGTCGTCACCGGCGGCCGGACTGGACGGCGAGGTGGTGACGGCGGCGGCGACCAGGTCAGAGCTCTGCACCGGCTTGACGACCAGCGGGTCGGGCCGGGTGTAGGTGTTGTTGGTCTCGTTCTGCTCGATGATCTCGTTCGCCTCGTCGGCGACCGCGCTCAGTTCGTACGAACCGGCGTCGCGGGCTCCGACGGACGCGCTGACGGTGGTCTGCGCACCCGCCGCGAGGGCGGGGACGTCGGCGGTGGCGACCTTGGTGTCGCCCAGCCGGACGGCGACCCGGCCGGCGGGGGCGTCGGCCGCGCCACTGTTGCGGACCGTCGCGGCCACCGTGATCTCGTCCGACTCGACGGGGGAGTCCGGGGACGTGGTCAGCTTCGTCACCTCGAGGTCCGGGTTGGGCGCCGGGGTGCCGACGACCTGGAACTCGGCGACCTGCCCGGCCGTCGCCCCGCTGTTGGCGGTGAACCTCAGCTGGACGTCGGCGGCCCGCTCACCGACGGGTATGGACACGCTGTTGCCGCCGCTCGCCGGGTCGAAGACGTAGTCCTTCGCGTCCACCAGGGAGGTGAAGCCGGACGCGTCCTGGTCCCGGCCGAGCACCTGGATGTTCTGGGTGCGCTTCGACCAGCTGTTGTCCGGGTTGAGCTTGAGGACGACACGGTCGACGTCCGCGTTCGCGCCCAGCTTCAGGGTCAGCGTGTTCGGGTAGCTGCCCGCCGCGCCCTCCCAGTAGGTCGACGTGCTGTTGTCGTTGGCGTTCTCGGCGACATAGGTGTGGATGTGGGACGAGGCGCTGATCGGTTTGCCGACGGCCAGGTTCGAACCGCCGCCGCCGGTGCCGGTGCGGGTCACGGAGTTGCTGTCGCCCGACTGGTTGCCGGCCGCGTCCTCGGCCCGCACGAAGTAGGTGACGTTCGCCGACGCCGGCTGGGTGTCGGTGTAGGTGGTGACGTCGCCGCCGACGCTCTTGCGGAGCTGGTTGTTGGCGTAGACGTCGTACCCGGTGACGCCCTTGTCGTCGGTCGAGGGGGTCCAGGTCAGCTTGATCTGCCCGGCGGTCGGCTCGGTCAGGGCCAGGTTCGCGGGCGCGGTGGGTGCCTGTGTGTCGCCGGTGTCGGCCCGGCGGGTGACCGTGTTGCTGTTGCCGGACTGGTTGCCGGCCGCGTCCCGGGCGCGCACGTAGTAGGTGACCGTCGTGCCGGCCGGCCTGGTGTCCGTGTAGGTGGTGACGTCACCCGCGACCGAGGTCAGCAGCTCGCCATTGGCGTAGACGTCGTACCCCGTGACGGCCGTGTCGTCCGAGGACTCGTTCCAGGTGAGTCTGATCTGCCCGGTGGCCGGCTCGGTGAACGCCAGGCCGGCGGGGGTGGTGGGGGCCTGTGTGTCGCCGGTCTCGGGACCGTAGACCTCCAGCTCGGAGACCTGCGCGGCGGGCTGACCGGTGTTGGCCGTCACCAGGACCCGGACGTAGCGCGCGGTGGCCGCGTCGAAGGTGATCGTGGCCGACTGACCGCCCGCCGCGTCGAAGGCGTAGGCCCTGGCCGCGGTCAGGTCGGTGAAGTCCGAGCCGTTCTCACTGGCCTGGATCTTCAGCGTCTGGCTGCGGTTCGGCCACCCGTCCGGCAGCCGCAGGACGACACGGTCGACCCGGCGCGAAGAGCCGAGGTCGGCCTGGAGCCACTGCGGCAGGGCGTTGTTGGCGCTCTCCCAGTAGGTCGCCTTGTTGCCGTCGTTGCCGTTGCCCGGGGTGTACTCGCCCGTGGAACTGCTCGCCGTCAGTCGCCGGCCGGCGGCGAGGTTGATCGACGACTCCCCGGCCGCGTGCACCTCCAGCTCGGAGAGCTGGGCCGCCTGCCAGCCGGTGTTGGCGGTGATGTTCACCCGCACGAACCGGGTCTGCGTGGCGGGGAAGGACACGGTGACCGTGTTGCCCGCGCCCGGGTCGAAGGCGTAGGTGGCGGACGTCTTGAGGGTGCTGAACCCCGTGCCGTCGGCACTGCCCTGCACGGAGAGGGTCTGCCTGCGGCTCTCCCAGCCGGCGGGCAGTCTCAGCACCACCTCGTCGATGCGCTCGGTGGCGCCGAGGTCGGTCTGGACCCACTGGGGCAGGCTGCTGCCGGCGCTCTGCCAGTACGAACTCTGGTTGCCGTCGGTGATGTTGGCGGCGCCGTACTCGGCGTGCGAACTGCTCGCCGCCGTGGCGTCTCCCACGGCGATGTCGGGACCGCCGACTGCCGTGGCCGACAGCAGTGGTCCTCCCAGCGCCAGGAGACTGGTCGCGACCACCGTGCACAGGGCACGTGATCTCCAGTTCCGGTTTCTCATCTGTCCCCACATCAGGTAGACACGCGAATGTTCTCTGCCATTTACGTTGAGCGATCGCAGAGTTGCAGAGAAATGTTGAGTCGTCTACAGGACGGACAGCGTGAAGTCGCCGTACGGCAGGGCACGGTGGGGTTGCTGAGGGCCGGGCAGGCGTCTGGGCATGCCTCGGATCAGCGGCTTTCACGGGACGTGTCGAGTAGCCGCAAGCCGCTGTCATTTCCCGCAAGGAACTTGCGGTGAAAGGGGTGGTGCGAGGAGGACTCTGCTAGCCGGCGGCCGGCTGTGCCGTGGAGCCGCGGACGACGAGTTCGGGTTCGAAGAGCAGCTCGCCGTGGGGGACTTCGGTGCCCTGGATTTGTGCGCAGAGGAGGTCGACGGCGGCGCGTCCCATGGCTTCGATGGGTTGGCGGACGGTGGTGAGGGGTGGTTCGGTGCAGGTCATGAAGGCGCTGTCGTCGTAGCCGACGACGGAGACGTCGTGGGGGACGTGGTGTCCGCGGCGGCGTGCGGCGCGGACGGCGCCGAGGGCGAGGGGGTCGCTGGCGCAGATGATGCCGGTGACGCCGCGGTCCAGGAGGCGGGTGGCGGCTGCCTGGCCGCCTTCCAGGGAGAACATGGCCCGCTCCACGAACTCGTCGGGCAGTTCCGCGTTCGCGGCCCGGGCGGCCTCCTGGGCGGCGGCCAGCTTGCGGCGGGAGGGGATGTGGTCGGAAGGCCCGAGCACGAGCCCGATGCGCTCGTGTCCGAGGGATGTCAGGTGCCGCCAGGACTGCTCGACGGCCACCGCGTCGTCACAGGCGATGCACGGGAAGTCGAGGTTCTCGATCGACGCGTTGATCAGCACCACGGGGATGTTGCGCTCGGCCAGCAGCCGGTAGTGGTCGTGCGGGGCGTCCGCCTGCGCGAACAGCCCGCCCGCGAAGACCACCCCGGAGACCTGCTGTTGCAGCAGCAGCTCGACGTAGTCGGCCTCGGAGACGCCGCCCTTGGTCTGGGTGCACAGCACCGGCGTGAGTCCCTGCTGGGCCAGCGCGCCGCCGATGACCTCGGCGAACGCGGGGAAGATGGGGTTCTGCAACTCGGGCAGGACCAGCCCGACCAGGCGGGCGCGCTCGCCCCGCAGCTGAGTGGGCCGCTCGTAGCCCAGCACGTCCAGCGCGCTCAGCACGGACTGCCGGGTCGCCTCGGAAACCCCCGGCTTGCCATTGAGCACCCGGCTGACCGTGGCCTCGCTGACCCCAACCTTCTTCGCCACCTGAGCAAGTCGTCGCGTCACAGACGAAAGGCTAACGCAAACACCGCAAGCGGCTTGCTTCAGTGCCAGATGACGCGGGCCAGCACCGGAAGGTGATCGCTGCCGGTGGCGGGCAGGGTGCGGAGGGCGCCGACGGTCCCGGCGCGGGCCATCACCTGATCGATCCGGGCCAGCGGAAGGCCGGCCGGAAAGCTGAGGGCGAGGCCCCGCTCGGCCACGTTCAGTTGGGTGGTCAGGGGATCCAGCGCCCGGTCGTCCACCGTGCCGTTGAGGTCGCCCAGCAGCACCACCCTGCCCTGCTCCTCCGCGGCCAGGGCGTCGCCCAGCAGACCGGCGCTCTCGTCCCGCCACGACGACGCGAGCCCGCTCGCCCCCACCCGCACCGACGGCAGGTGCGCGACATGGACGGCCACGTCGCCGCGCGGGGTGTGCGCCACGGTCCGCAGCCCGCGCTGCCACTCCTCCTCGATGCCGCGCGGCTTGATGTCGAGGGGACGGGAGCCGGAGAGCGGATACTTCGACCAGAGCCCCACGGTGCCCCGGACCACCCGGTACGGATAGTCGGCGGCGAGGGTCTCCGCGTACACCTCCCGTGCCGGCGGCACCAGCTCCTCCAGCGCGACGAGGTCGGGCTCGGCGCGGGCCAGGGCGCGGGCCGTGCCGGCGGGGTCGGTGTTCTCGTCGCTGACGTTGTGCTGGACCACGACCAGGTCGTGGGCGCCGGGGTCCGGCGCGGGCAGGAACAGCCCGCCGAAGTGGTACGTCCAGGCGGCCGCCGGCAGCAACAGGGCCACCAGGGCGAACGCCGAGCGGCGCACCACCGCCAGGACGAACAGCACCGCGACGACCGCGCCGAGCCACGGCAGGAAGGACTCCAGCAGACTCCCCAGCCCGCCCACACGGTTGGGCACCGCCCCGTGGAACGACAGCAGGAGGGCGGTGACCACCGCAGCCCCGGCGAGCACCCGCCCCCGCCCGCCCGTCCAGGCCGCCCAGTCGGTCATCCCACCCCGTACCCTCGTCCTCGCCGGCAGTCTCACCAGTCAGGACGAGGGAACGGCACGGGGAGTTCCGGAGGCTTCCGACGGCCTACTTCAGGTACGGACCGTCCGCTCCGATCTTCCCGGTGCCGTTCAGGACGTACACCCGCAGATTGCCCTTGCCGGGGGCGGCGACGGTGAGGCGGCCGTCGGTGACGGTCCGGGTGTCGCCGGTGACCGCGTCCCGGTAGGTGCCGTTGGGGATGCCGGTGTAGGTGGCGCCCCCCGAGACGGTGACGAGGGCGAAGCTGTCCGTGCCGCCGTCGGTGTAGCGCCGTTTGAACGCCATGTCGCCGGTGATGCCCTCCGTGGAGTACTGGCCCATCTGCAGGGCGGGTACGGCCCGGCGGATCCGGTTGAGCCGCTGTACGTGCTTGACCAGGGGTTGCGCCAGCGTCGTGGCGACGGCGCCGGTGGCCGAGTCCACCTCGGAGAAGTCGGAGGCCGTGACGTCGCCGGCCAGGTGGTCGCCGTAATAGGCACGGCCGGTCGTCGCGAGGGGGCAGGTGGGACCGCAGTCGATCTTCTTGCCCTTCTGGAACTCGATCTCCGACCCGTAGTACAGCGTGGGGATGCCGCGGAAGGTCCACATCAGGGACATGTTCTCGGCCCAGGCGTCGGTACCGCCCGTGTAGCGCTCGCTGCTCTTGTTGGGGCCGTAGTCGTGGCTGTCGACGTACACGACGTTGTACGTGGCGTCGTTGTAACTGTCGTCGGAGTCCTTGCCGTTGTGGAAGGCGTTGCTCGCGTCACCGAAGTTCATGTGCATGCGCATGTCGATGACGTTCATGCCGGAGAAGCGGCTGTGGTCCGGGACGTGGTAGCTGTTGCCCGCCAGGAAGGCGTTGGTGGAAGTGGGCTGGTTGGCCGGCCCCTGCTGCTGCTCGTACTCGTACATCTCGAGTGCGGCCTTCTCGTCGTCGGCGCTGTACTCCTTGCGCTCCTTCCACGTGTAGAACTGCGCCGAGTGGTTGACCGAGCCGCGGTTCCACTTGTCGTTGACGAAGGCGGCGACCTCGCCGAAGACGAAGAAGTTCTTCGCGGCCTCGGCGCCGTGCTGCCGGGCGACGCGCTCCTGGATCGCGGGCAGGAAGCGGCGGTTCCAGGTGGTGCGCGGGATGTGCACGGCGGTGTCGACGCGGAAGCCGTCGACGCCCATGTCGATGTACTTGTCGTAGGCGCCGATCAGGTAGTTCTGCACCTGGGCGTTCTCGGTGTTGAAGTCGGCGAGGTCCTCGTGCAGCCAGCAGGAACGGGAGTCCTCGCCCTCCCAGTTGCCGATCCAGCAGTTGTGGTAGAGGGCCTTGGGGAACATGCCGGACGTCGGGCTCGGCCACTGGCAGTTGTAGATGGTGTAGCCCTCCGGGCTCCTGGCGCCGGTGGGTTCGCCCCAGTTCACGCAGGTGTTGCCGCTCGGCTCGGCGGTGGACCACAGGTCGCCGTTGTAGTACGACTTGCCGCTCTTGGGTTCGACGGTCAGGCCGTCGTACTCGAAGCCGGGCTGCTTCTCGTCGTAGTACCAGCTCCACTGGGAGTCGCGCACCCCGTAGACGGTCGGGGTGAACAGGCCCTTGGCGCCCCAGCGGGAGGAGTGGTTGTAGACGACGTCCTGGTAGATCTTCATGCCCTTGGCGTGGGCGGCGTTGATGAGGTCCTGGTAGGAGGCTCCGGAGGACTCCAGACGCGGGTCGACCCGGTAGAAGTCGTAGCCGTGGTAGCCGTGGTAGTCGTAGTCCGAGCGGTTGAGGACCACCGGAGTGATCCACACGGCGGAGAAGCCGAGGCCCTTGATGTAGTCGAGCTTGTCGATCAGGCCCTTGAAGTCGCCCCGGAACATGGGGTCGTCGTTCGCCGCGTTGCCCGACTTCCCATGCTGGCTGCCGCCGCGGTTGTTGGAGCCGTCGCCGTCGTTGAAGCGGGCGGTGAGGACGAAGTAGATCGGGTCCTTGCGGGGATCGGTGGCCAGGGGCCTGCCCGCCGCGGGGGCCGGCGGTTTCGTGCCGGTGGTGGCGATCGCGGCGGCCGAGGCCGCGGAGACGTTGCCCGCGGCGTCCGTCGCCCTGACGGTGTAGGTGTAGGTGGTCCGCTCCTCCAGGCCGGTGTCGGAGAAGACGGTGGAGCCGACGTCGCTCACCACCTCGCCCCCGGTGCCGCCGCTGCGGGTCACCTGGTACTTGGTGACTCCCGTGTCGTCGGTGGACGGCTCCCAGGTCAGTACGACGGACACCTCGTCGGCCTGCGCGCTCACCCCGGCGGGCACGGTCGGCGCCTGCGTGTCGGGCGCCTCCTCGGCGCACGGGTCGTCGGCGTCGGCGGTGACCTTGCTGTCGGCGACGGTGGTGACGCCGGCGGGCAGGGTGTAGTCGGCGCCCTTGTTGTTGTCCCACACTCCGTTGCCGTTGTTGAACGCGGCCCTCATCGAGGTGGCCGTGCCCAGGTCGACGTCCTTCTTCCACCAGCCGGCGCACGCGGCCCGCATGCCGACGCCGGGCACGGTGGTCCAGGAGCCGCCCGAGGGCTGGTAGTGGAGGTTGGCGGTGGTCCAGCCGAGGGTTCGGGTGGAGTAGTAGACGGTGGCCCGGTTGCCCTCACCCGGCGTGGGACCGGGGTCCGTGTCCTCGCCGCAGGGGTCGGAGTGCGCGATCACGCCGTCCTTGACCGTGATGGCTCCGGTGCCGAGGGCGTAGTCCTCGCCCCCGTTGTTGTCCCACGTGCCCGAGCCGTCGTTGAAGGTGGCCCGCAACCCCTCCGCGTCGCCCAGCGAGACCGTCTTCCGCACCCAGTCGGTGCACGCGGTCTCCATCGCCACGCCGGGGACCTCGGTCCAGGAGCCGCCGTCGGGCGCGTAGTGCAGGTTGTACCGGTCCCAGCCCTTCGTCTTCGTGTAGTAGAAGACGGTCGCCGTGTTGTCGGCCGTGGCGGCCGCGGGGGCGGTCGTCGGGAAGGGCGCGGACGGTGATGCGGGCAGCACCGCGAGGACGGCGCCGGCGGCGAGGGCCGCGGCCGACGGCCGTACGGGCAACCGCATGCGGCTGCGTCTCGTGCGTCTCATGCGTGTCTCCAGGCGGGCGGGGCGGCGGGGCGACGGGCGGTCGAACGCCCGGACCCTGGAAGAGTGAACGGAAAGTTGCAGAAAGCTCTTACGGCAGCCGGAAGTTACCCGTACGCGGTGGCTTCGTAAAGAGGTCACGCTTCAACTTCTCGGAGTGCGGGAAGGGTTGACCGCTGTTGAACGGCGCCCTTACGGTCACGACCGCAACCTCTTGCAGACCTCTTCTGCAACGCATTGCAAGACGGATGTCGACTCCCCGGACACCCGTCGGCACCCTGCCCCCCCCCGAGACACCCGCATCCTCACACGGGAGACTCCCATGCACGGGAACACCAGCACAGCGCGAAGAGTGACCGCCACCGCGCTGGCCCTCACCGCCGGCGTGGCCGGCAGCCTTCTCGCCACCGCGGCGCCGGCCCAGGCGGCCCCGCCCGGGGACAAGGACGTCACCGCGGTGATGTTCGAGTGGAAGTTCACGTCCGTCGCCCAGGCGTGCACCGACACCCTCGGCCCGGCCGGCTACGGCTTCGTCCAGGTCTCACCGCCCCAGGAGCACATCCAGGGCGCACAGTGGTGGACCTCGTACCAGCCGGTGAGCTACCGGATCGCGGGCCGCCTCGGTGACCGCGCCCAGTTCAAGAGCATGGTCGACACCTGCCACGCCGCCGGCGTGAAGGTCGTCGCCGACTCGGTCATCAACCACATGTCGGCCGGCAACGGCACGGGCACCGGAGGCTCGTCGTACACCAAGTACGACTATCCGGGCCTCTACTCGTCGAACGACCTCGACAACTGCACCTCGCAGATCAGCAACTACGGCGACCGCTTCAACGTCCAGGAGTGCGAGCTGGTCGGTCTCGCGGACCTGGACACCGGCGAGGACTACGTACGGGGGAAGATCGCCGGTTACCTGAACGACCTGCTCTCCCTCGGCGTCGACGGTTTCCGCATCGACGCGGCCAAGCACATGGCCGCCGCCGACCTGGCGAACATCAAGTCCCGGCTCAGCAATCCCGACGTGTACTGGAAGCACGAGGCGATCTACGGCGCCGGCGAGGCCGTGTCCCCGGCCGAGTACCTCGGCAGCGGCGACGTGCAGGAGTTCCGGTACGCGCGCGACCTCAAGCGCGTCTTCACCAACGAGAACCTCGCCTACCTGAAGAACTTCGGCGAGGCCTGGGGCTACCTGCCCTCGGACCGGGCCGCCGTCTTCGTCACCAACCACGACACGGAGCGCAACGGCGAGACCCTCACCTACAAGGACGGCGCCGCCTACACCCTGGCGCACGTGTTCATGCTGGCCTGGCCGTACGGCAGCCCCGACGTCCACTCCGGCTACGAGTTCACCGACCACGACGCGGGCCCGCCGAACGGAGGCCAAGTCGACGCCTGTTACAGCGACGGCTGGAAGTGCCAGCACGCCTGGCGCGAGATCTCCTCCATGGTCGGCTTCCGCAACGCCGCCCGCGGCCAGGCCGTGACCGACTGGTGGGACAACGGCGGCGACCAGATTGCCTTCGGGCGCGGTTCGAAGGCGTACGTCGCCATCAACCACGAGGGCACCGCGCTCACCCGAACGTTCCAGACGTCGCTGCCCGCAGGGGACTACTGCGACGTCCAGTCGGGCAAGGGTGTCACGGTCGACGGGGCAGGACGGTTCACCGCCACCCTGGGCGCCAACACCGCCGTGGCCCTGCACGTGGGCGCCCGTACCTGTGCCGGTGGGACCGATCCCGGCGACCCCGACCCGGTCGCCTCCGGCGTGTCCTTCGCGGTCGACGCCACCACCAGCTGGGGCCAGAACATCTACGTCACCGGCAACCGGCCCGAGCTGGGCAACTGGAACCCGGCCGGCGCACTCCCCCTCGACCCGGCCGCCTACCCGGTGTGGAAGCGGGACGTGGAACTCCCCGAGGGCACGTCCTTCGAGTACAAGTACCTCCGCAAGGACGAGGCGGGCAACGTCACCTGGGAGGGCGGCGCCAACCGCACCGCGACGGTGAACTCCACGAAGATCACTCTCAACGACACCTGGCACAACTGAGTACCGCGCGATGAACAGTTGCGTGTGAGCAAGCTGACACGCCCGGGGAGACCGGGGTGGGCCGTTCGGGGGAAGGTAGTGTGTTCAAGGCTCGAACGGCCCACCGCGTGACCTGCGGTGGCGAGCGCGACGGCAGCCGTCCGGGCCGCCCGCACGCGACCTCTGAGAGTGGAGCTCATGAACGTGTCGACCGGCGGCAGACGGTTACGGAGCCGGGGCGCCACGGCAGCCCTCGTCTGCGCGATCGTCCTGTCGCCCGGCCCCGGTTACGCGGCCCCGGGCGACCCCGACCCGAACACCGGCCAGTCGATCGAGGACATCCGCGACCAACTGGACGGCCTCTACCGTGAGGCGGAGGTGGCCACCGAGGCGTACAACGCCGCCAACGAGAAGGCCACCGAGCAGGAGAAGCGGCTGACCACCCTCCGCAAGGACCTGACCCGTGCCGAGAAGCGGGTGAAGGACCTGCACGCCCTCGCCGGCGCGGCCGCGCGCACCCAGTACCGCGGGGGCGATCTCGCCGCCACCGGGATCCAGTTGCTGCTCGGCGACCACCCGGAGTCGGCCCTCGACGAGGCGTCCCAGGCCCGCCAGGCCATGCGCGGACTGGTCAACGTCTCCGAGACCCAGAAGACCGCCCGTCAGGAGCTGGGCGAGCAGACCGAGGCCGCCACGAAGGAGCTGCGCAAGCTGAGGAGCAGCCGCGCGGACAAGGCGGCGGCGAAGCAGAAGATCGAGAAGAAGATCGCCACGGCCGAGCGGATCGAGGCGGGACTCGAAGAGGAACAGACCCGCAGACTGGCCCAGTTGGAGAAGGAGCGGGCCAAGGAGGCCGAGGCCAGGTGGACGGAATCGGGCGGCTCCTCCGGCGGCTCGGCGGGCAAGGGCAAGGGCAAGGGCAAGGGCAGGGGCAAGGCCCAAGGGCCCGGCGGCGGGACCCGGGTCAACGGGGCGGCCGGCAAGGCCGTTGACTTCGCGATGGCGCAGATCGGCAAACCGTACGTGTGGGGCGCCGTGGGCCCGTCCTCGTACGACTGCTCCGGACTCACCTCGGCGGCATGGGCGGCGGCCGGGCACCCCATTCCCCGCACCTCGCAGGCACAGTGGGGCGGTCTGACCCGCGTCAGCCTGTCCTCGGCCCGTCCCGGGGACCTGATCATCTACTACAACGACGCCACCCACGTGGGCATGTACATCGGAGGCGGACAGATCGTCCACGCACCGCGGCCAGGCCGCGACATCACCACGGCGCCGGCCGCTTCCATGCCCGTCCTCGGCGTCGTACGACCCGGAGTCTGAGCGGATGACCCACTCGCTGACCCCCCGTGACGAGGGGAACCTGCCCGCGCTCGGCGCCGCGCCGCTGATCCGCCTCGACGCCTACGTGGCCGAGGACGGGTCGACGGTGGTCAACGGTCACCTGCTGGAGATGGGCGGCATGCGGCCGCCCAACGAGGCGATCCTCGACGCCGTCGCCATGTTCGCCCGCACCCTGGGGGCACCGGTCGCGGCCACCGTGATCGACCGCACCGTGCAACAGGTGGCGCGGCTGCGGGTGCACCCCGACGGGTCGAGCCGGACCATCGCCGACGAGGACGACCTGCCGCCCGGGCACGAGCGCACCGCCGCGGAGGAGGCCGCCTTCCCTCCGCTCGCCCGCGTCGAGCGCATCATCCAGCACGCGCAGCGCGAGGAGCTGCACGCCGCCTTCGTCCTCGCCAGCGCGCTGCGCGAGCACCTCACGCTGCGCCGGGGTGCCGAGGACGAACTGTCCCTGGAGGCCCGGGCGATCGAGGCCTATCTCGCGTACAAGCGCGGCGACCACATGCTCTCCACCGTCCTCGCGCTGACCGTCGCCCGCATCCGCTGCCGCACCGACCTGGACCGGGCCGCACCCGACGTGGCCCGGGCCACCGCGGCATGGCAACGGCTGTGGGACGAGGGGCAGGTGGCCACCCGGGGGCAGGAACTGCTGCACATGTGGGAGCGGTTGTCCGCGGCCGGCCTGCTGCGGGAACCGGCCCACCGGGCCATGGCCCAGGCCGTACGGAGCCGGCTCGCCCAAGGCGGCCGCTCCGTACCGCCGCCGGCGTCCGCGCCCGCGGCCCTGCCCGCGGGTGCCGGCGCGGCGCGGTCCCCGGCCCCGGTCGCCCCCGAGGACAAGCCCCTCAAGCCCACCCGCCGCGGCCTGCGACGCTTCACCCGGCGGGCCGGCCGGACACCGGGGGCGCCGGCCTGAGACCTGGGCGCCCCCCGGCGGGGCACCGCGGGTCGGACGGGGCGGACCTGTGCGGGCCCCCTTCAAGTGGCCGGTCGGGTAGGCCAAGATGCTGGCATGACAGAGGGAACTCTTTCCAGGCTTCCGCGAGAGAACATCGAACTGCCGGACGGTTCCGTACTGCGACGGCGTTCCCTGGTGTCCGACGACGCGTTCATCGACGCGGTCGCCGCCGACGTCGAGCACCTGGGGGAGTGGCTTCGCTGGGCTCAGCACCCGCCCACCCGCGAGGAGACGGAGGGGTTCCGCGCCGAGCAGGACGCGGACTGGGACGCGGGCCGGGCCTTCGTCTACGTGCTGACCCCGCCGGACCGTCGCGACCGGGTGATCGGCGGGGGCGCGATGTTCCCGAACGGCGAGGCCGGCGTCCTGGAGATCGGCTACTGGGTGTGTTCCCCGGCCACCGGTCGCGGCCTCGCCACCCGGGTCGCGGCCGCGCTGACCGAGGAGGGACTCGGGCTCCCCGGCGTCAGAGCCATGGAGATCCACTGCGACCAGGCCAATGTCCGCAGCGCCGGCATCCCGCCCCGGATCGGCTACCGGCTGCTTCGGGTCGAACCGGACGAGCCGCAGACCGCGGCCGAGGCCGGGCAGAGCATGGTCTGGCGCCGGGACGGCGCCGGACCACGCCCCCTGGTTCAGGCGCCCTGACTGTTGCTGTCGCCGGTGGTTTCCTTCTTGTCCAGCGGGCGGATCTCGATCTTCTGCGCCATGGAGCGTCCTTCCGTTGAAGGCGGTGTGACCGCGCTGCGTGGTGGTGCTCTGGTGCTCGTGATGCGTGGTGCTGGACGTGCTCATGCCAGAATTCGGGCCGCGGGCGCACTTGTCAACGACCGGTGGGCGGCTGGTCCCGGGTCTCGCCCCGTTTGAAGCGATCGATCGTCTCTCCCAGGCGATGAACGGTGTCGGCCCGGGCGTGCGGGATGCGCGCGTGGAAGATGTCCCGCTCCACCTCCAGGAAGTGGAGGTTCTCGTAGGTCACGTCGACGGAGTCCGGTGGCGTGAGCTGCCGAATGCGTACCGCGAGACCCTCGACCTCCGGGACGGCCGGCGACAGGTATCTGTCGATCAGCTGCGCCACCTCGTAGCAGTCCCGCCTGCCGTCCCGCTGCCGGGACAGCAGTTGCATCCGCACTCCCGGCAGGAAGTCGAAGACGATGCGGTGGTACGGGGTGCGGCGGGGGTCGTTGGTGTTCACGACCTGGAGCAGGCCGCTGCTGAGGATCTCGGCCAGATGCTCCGGGCCGGTCCGGGGCATCAGGTGGTAGGCGATGAGCTGCATGATGTGCCGGTTGAGGGGAGCGGCCGCCAGCAGCACGGTCAGCTCACAGGTGTCGCCGAGCGCCTTGCCGAGGAACTCGACGACACGCTGTTCCGCCGTCGGCTCGGCGCACGCCTCCTGCCGGGGCGCCGGCACCCGGGGCTGGGGCACCCTGGCGGCGTCCGCCGGCTCCACCCCGTCCGGGACTTCCGCCGCGTCGCCGTCCGGGGTGACCACTATCGCCTGCTGGCTCACCCACTTGCTGGAGTTGAGCAGTCGGCACCACTGTTCGATCCAGCGCTTGCTGAGCTCCAGGACGGGGATCACGACGCTGTTCGCGGGCACGGGCTCGGCCGGCACCAGCGTGTCGAGGGCGGCGTCGTCCGGGGTCTGCACCTCGAACGTGGTGTTGGGCCCGCCGAGTTCGGGGGACCTGAGGTTCAGGGGCCGGGTGGCCAGGGCGGAGCGGCTCCAGTGCGGGTGCGGCGCGACGTGGAGGACGGCCAGGGGATGGACCGCCGCCCAGTCGGCGAGCCGGCTCTTCAGCGGTTCCCCTTCCCAGGCCGGCCCCACCGCGTCGGTGATGACGAGGATGATCTTCTTCCGTGTCTCGTCCCCGATGCCGGCCCGCCCGACCTCCGTCGCGTCGAAGACCGGGCGCGTCGGATCGAAACCCTGACTGTGGAGGCTGATGACCGGGATGTGCGCGAAGTGGGCGAGTTTGTAGGCACTTTCGACGAAGGCCTTGATGCTGTCGTACCACGCCGCCATGGAGGCGCCGGTGTCGATGATGAGCACCAGGTCCCACGCCGGTGGCCTCGCGCGGGGATAGGGGCTCGCGCCGGGCAGATTGGGAAGCGTGGGCGTGTTCGCCTGTGCCGTCGGATCGAGCGTCTCCAGGGCCCGCAGCGCACTGGCCGCCGCCGGCACGGCCGGCACCGGAGCCGGGCGTGGCCAGTCGTCCGGGGGCTCGGAGAAGAGATCGGGCGCCGGAAAGGGACGCGGCCGCAGGGAGAACTGGCGTCGGTTGTCCTGGGGTGTGCTGGTGATGAGCCAGTTGCCGTCCGGATGAGTGTTCACAGCACCCTGGCCTCGCTGGGGGCGACCAGACTGTGCAGGGTGGGCAGCGTGTGCGTCGGATCGTCCCAGAGCAGCGTGATGTCCGCGACGGCGTCGTCGGCGGAGGTCGAACGCCGGTGGTCCGCGCGCAGCGCGCTGATGCGGTCCGGCAACTCCTGGAGCGGGCCCGCGCCGATCAGCCGGAGGGCGGCGCTCTGGAAGGCGGCCGAACAGTCCAGCCGGTGCCACAGGATGGCCGGGGCCCCGCTGCGCAGGGCGTCGAGGAACTGCAGGCGTCCCTCCTTGTCACTGGGCGGGCTCTTGAGGATGACGGGGTCCTGTGCCTTCCGGGGCCGGGCGGGCTCCCGGTGCGACTCGGCGTCCTGCGGGGCGGAGACGGCCGTGCCCCCGTCCGGGGACTCCGCCTCCTCCGAAGCGTGCATGAGACTGTCCCACCTGGCGCGCCACGCCGACTGGATCGTGGGGATCTGCAGCCGGTCCAGGCTCCGGACGAGCACCGTGCGGGCGGGGTGGGCCGGCTGGGTGGCATCCGCGCACCAGTCCCAGACGGGCTCGTTGATCAGCGGCAGCGGAAGCCAGAACTCGACGCACATGTCGTCCAGGACGGCCTCGCTGGTCTCCTGCACCCACTGCCGCAGGCGCTGCGCGACGGTGGGCCTCAGCTCGGTGTGGCTGACGGCCTGGGTGTCCTCGTCCCGCAGCGCCGGCTTGGCGCGCGCCCCCTCGCGGTGCCACATGCGCAGGGTGTAGGTGTCCTTCTGCAGCCCGTCGGGCAACAGCACGAACATGACCCGGGCCGGTGACCGCTCGGGCAGGACGAAGTCGGCGGCCGCGGTGCGGCATGCCTGAAGTTCCTCGGTCAGTCCCCAGTCCTCGGCCTTCCTCCCCGCCCAGGCGTGTAAGGCGCTCTCCTGAGCCGGTCTGGCCGCCGCCAGGTGCTCCAGGTAGGCCAGGAGGGGAGGCAGACCGGTGGGCAGCATGTTGCGGCGCAGCAGGTGCAGGGTGGTGGGCCAGGTGCCGGTGCAGTGCGCCGGCAGGTCGGCCGCGAGGAAGGGCAGGCACGCCTGGGCGGCCGCGGTGGCCTGGTGGGCCGGTACCGGGTCGAGAAGCCCCCTCAGCTCGTCCAGTTCGGCCTCCGACAGCAGTGTCCTGGCCGTGAGCCAGTCCGCGACGGTACGCAGGGGGAGGGCCAGGCCGGGATCGCGGGTGACGTGATCGAGGGCGTCGGCCAGGGCTTCGGCGTCGTCCGCCTGGTCGCCGCAGGCCGCGACCAGCTCTCCGATGCGGTCCGCCGGTGGTGCGCCGTCACCGGGGGCCGGCGGGAAGGGGCCGCCCTGCCGGGCCAGGCGCGCGGTCAGGGAGCGCCATCCGGATTCGCTGTTCAACAGCGGATTGGAAGCGAGACCCTGGGCCAGGGCGCGCTGAAGGTCGGCGACCGTCCGGCTCGACGAGCCGGTCGTGGGCGCTGTTGCTGCGGAATCCGTCATGGCTGGTCACTCCTGCGATGCCGGTTTGGCGAGGTGTTGGCGTGTGGGTCGACCGGTGCGGGGGTGCCGTGCCCGCCCATGGTCCGGCATGGCGACGGGGCTCGGCTAGAGCGCGAAGGGGTGAGTTTGGCGTTCTGGGACGAACTGCCGTGCGCGGGCTGCCGTATTGCGACAATCAGTGCCCTATGGATGCGAGTGGATGGGCGGCCTGGGCCGCGGCGGTGACGAGTCTGGCGACGCTGGTCGTCACGACGGTCGTCGGCGGACGACGTGAACGGCACCGGTGGGCGCGCGACGCGCTGACGGACGCCTTCGTGGCCTTCCTGGAGGCGAGCTGGCGGCATTCCGACACGGCCGGAGGGGCGGCGGGTACGGACGCCTACGCCGAACCGTTGCTGGCCGAGTACAGGGAGATGCGCAGTCAGCTCACGCGGCTGCGGCTGCTGGCCGCCGACGGCGTGGTGGACGCGGGGGAGTCGCTGTTGCGCCGGCAGCGTCAGGTGCACGACGTGCCCGCGGGGCCGGAGCGCGACGAGGCGCTGGCGGCCGCGTCCCGGGCCCGGCGGGCGGTGATCGACGCCGCCAAGAAGGAGATGGGCCTGTGAGACGGACGACACCGCACGGAACCTACCGGACATAGCGCCCCATTCGCGTCTCCGCGCTGTCGCGGATGTGGACGAGCGCCGCTCGGGTGGGGGACGGGATCCCGCTCTGCCGCAAACGCTCGCTGATCGAGCGCGCGACGCTGACGAGCGGGTCCTTCTCCTCCGAAGGGGGCGTCCACGGTCCCGGCACCCAGTGCATGACGATGTTCCAGGCGGCGTGGTGCATCACCGGATCGTCGGCCTCCAGCCCTTCGAGGATCTCCGTCCAGTCGCCGAGGAAGCCCATGCCGACCAGACGCGCCCGCCGCAGACTCGGATGCGCCTCGTCCGGTGCGAGGATCATGCTGTTGAGCTCCTTGTACGCGGTGGAGACGAGCCGTCCGGCCGTGGGGTGCTCCTCGGCCGCCAGGAGGCTCAGGTAACCGATCGCGGCGACCGCGTGGGCGGCCGGGACGACGGTCTGGACGCCGTGCAGCGGGTGCGAGTGCACGACGGTGGTGGTCCGGTTGCCGGGATGGTCCGCCGCCGCGCGGACGAAGCTCAGTGCCTGGTGGAGTCCCGTGCTGGCGGCCAGCATCACGAACCGGTGCGCGTCCAGACTGCCGGGGTCGTCCGGTTGCAGCCGTTCGAGGCGCGAGCGCCGTTCCTCGCTCAGGGGCACCGGGTCGAAGGGCGGCGCGTCGAGCAGGACGTCGGTGGTGCCCAGCAACTTGAGCATTTCGCTGTCGTCGAGACGGGGAGCCTGGGCGAAGAGGTCGATCTCGGAGCGGTCGGGGACGCTCTCGCGCCACGCCGGGGCCCACGGCCAGTACATGCTCGGTGCGCGGCCCGGGCGACGGGTGGCCTCGTCGAGGAGCAGGGCCGCTCGGGGCCGGGCCTCCAGATCGTGGCTGCTGACCGCGCGGACGAGCGCCGACAGGGGTTCGAGATACCCCTCGTCGAGCCGGTCCGTGTAGGCGTGCACGATGTCATCTACGGCAGGCATCTCGTGACCGTTCAGCGTGTGCACGAAGGCGGCGAGTGCCAGCAGCCGGGTGGGCGAGGCGTCGGCGGCGAGTCGCTGCACGCGGGTGACGGGCAGGGTCCGGCCGCGATGGAGGAGCATGTGGCAGGCCAGCACCATCGTGGTGTCGTCGTCCCGGTCGAGCAACGCGTCCCAGTCGACGTCCCCGCCGTCGCGCAGCAGCCGTGCCGGACCGGTGTCCTCGCAGTGCTCCGCCGCGGTGGTCAGCAGCGGGTGCCAGGTGATGTCGTCGGCCAGGCCGGTCCGGAAGCGGTACTCCAGCAGGGTGGACAGATCACCGTTGCCGGCCAGGACGGTCAGGATGTCCCGCTGTTCGAGATGGAGCTGATGGACGGTCGTGGCATCGGCGGTCCGCGACAGCTCCGTGAGCGTTTCGGGGAGCCTGCGCCGGCACGCCTCGGTGTAGGTCCGGCGCACGGCACCGCTGGGCCGGACGTTCAACTGGGCCAGCGCCTGCCAGGCCTGCCGGATGACCGGCCACGGGGCGTCTGCCCGGACGCGGTCCCACAGGTAGCCGACGAGTTCGTGCAGCCGGGTCGTGGCGATCGACCGTACGGCCCGTACGGTCAGGTCCTGGTCGACGTCGTCCGGCTGTGCGTCCAGCAGGTGGCCCACGACCTCCGTGAGCGCCTTCCGGGCGCCGGGCACGAACCACTGGTGCATCATCACGAGGCCGTCCAGTGCCTCGGCCGCCGCCGGCGCCGTCGCGTCCATGGCGGTCGTCCGCAGGGCCCGGAGCGCCTCCGGGGTGCCGTACTTCGCGAAGCCGTACGCCGCCTGCCGCCAGGCCGGCTGACCGCTGTCCCCGGCCTCCAGCTGCGCGGTGAGCGTGCGCAGGAGCCGGTCCCGCAGTTTTCCGAACCGGCCGGGAGGGGCGGCCTGCAGCAACCACGCCCCGTACACGAGGTTGGCGTCCAGCGCGGTCCGCAGGATGTGCTCGACCATGTCCTGCGGCGTCTGCGGATTGGCCACCAGCAGCTGGGCGGCCTCCCGCCAGTGGAACTGCAGGATGCGGTCGGCGACCTTGTCGGAGTCCTCCTCCTGGGCGAAGGTGGCCGCGAAGTAGGCGTGGATGACCGGGTTGTCGAAGGCCACCCATCTGCCCGACGGGTCGGTGACGACGGCCGTACTGCGCAGCAGCGCCTCGAGGGAATCCCTGGCGTTGAAGGGCCGTAACCGCTCCAGGGACTTCACCGCGTCCTCGTACCGGATGGCCGCGCCGAACGCGTCCATGTCGCCGGCCAGGTGGGCCAGGAGCTTCATGCGACGTTCGACTTCCCTGTCGTCGACGCCGGCGATCAGACCCCTGGTGTACTCCTCCACCAGCTTGCCCGGGTTGGTGGTGCTGACGGCCTCTTCCTCGAGGTAGCGGTCGACCAGGATGCGCAGGAACAGCGGCTTGGCGGCGAGGTCACGCAGACTGCCCGCCTCCGGGTCGTCGAACACCGCCTGCTGGAGACTGCTGACGCGGGTCCGCCACGTCACCTGGTCCCGTCGGCGGATCCGGTCCTCGATGTACTCGCGCGCCTGTGGGGCCCTGACCCTGTGCAGCACCACCGCCGGCCAGCCCAGAGCGCTGGGCAGGTAGTCACCGCCGCGCTGACAGACCGTCATGCGCAGGGCGGGGAAGGCGGCGACGAGGTCGCGGATCCAGCCCAGTACGAAGGGCTTCTCCTTGGCGTCGACCTTGTGCAGCTCGTCGACGACCGCGTACACGCCGCCCAGCCGCAGCACCGTCGTGATCACGGACTCGTCGACGTCGCCCAGCTCGGCACATTCGCACAGGAGTTGCTCGACGGCGGGCTTCGCGGCCGCGGGCACCGCCTCGGCGGCGTCCGCGGCGGCGGTCCGCCACGTGCGCAGATACTCGCTGATGCGCAGCGCGTTCAGCTCGACGGGCCAGCACAGCGGCGGGTGGGAGTCCAGATGGTACTGGGGTTCGATCCCGCCCCTGATGAGTCGCGCCTGCAACTCCCTGACGGTCGCGCTCTTTCCCGCCCCGCAGTCGCCGACGAGCACGGAGCGCTCGTGGGCCCACAGGAGTTCCGTGGCGGGCCGGGGATCCATGGCGAGCGCCCCGTCGCCCTGCTGGACGAAAGGTTCGCCCGGTCGCAGGGCCCGACCGGTCAACGCGATGAACGGGACCGGGTTCCCGCAGTGTTCACGCTGCTTGTCGAGGATCTCCGACAGCGGGCCCCGGAACAGGGCGCGCAACAGGGCGCCGTCGAGATCCAGTTCCTCCAGCCCGGCCGTCCACGCCGCCTCCCGGGCGCCGATGAGCAGCTCGACGGCGCCGGGACGGTGCGCCTGACCGGAATCGAGCAGTGCGCGCATGAGGGTGGCCGCCTGGTCGGACTCCCACGACGAGAACAGGCCGGCTCCCTTGAGGGCCTCCGCCGCCACGCCGGCCGTCGCCGCGCACACCGCCACCCGGAAAGGGCTCTGTTCTTCCTCCGGGAACTTCAACGGCCGTAACGCCGCCAGGGTCAGGTACTCGAAGAGGTGCCGCTGTGCCTCCTCGGGCGAGCAATGCCGCCGCTCCAGGCGCAGAGCCGCGCGTCTGATCTCCCACAGCAGGGTCAGACACCGTCCGAGAGGCCCCGGAGCGGCGTCGACCAGCGCGGCGAGGATCTTGTCCGGGCACTCGTCGTCGACGAAGACGAACAGCTTGCTCATCACGGCCAGTTGCCGCTGCAGGACGAGCAGCTCGCGCCAGGCGAGGCCGGAGTCCTCCAGCTCCCGCAGCAGGCACACCTCGAGCCATGCGTAGTCGGTCAGCGTCAGACCGTCCTGCTCGGCGTCGGCGAAGTCGATCAGATAGGTGCGGTCGTCCCGGATCAGGACGTTGCGCGGATTCAGGTCGCCGTGCACGGTGCCGGTGACGCGAGTGTCTCTCCTGCGGTACAGGATCCCGTGCAGCTCGCGCAGCGGATGGGCGACGCGGACGCCGTCGCAGGCCAGCTCCTCGGCGGTCTCCTCGACGTGCCCGAACGACGAGAGCTTGGTCTTGAGCAGCTGTGAGCGGAGCTCGGCACGCGTGTGCAGGACGTTCGCACTCACGCGGAGCGGGGAGCTGCCCTCCAGCTCCACACGGAGGTCCCTGTCCCGAGCGCTGCCCTGGGCCACGGCTTCGACGCGGGCCCGGTCGATGCGGCCGGAGAGCTTCTCCCGCCCCAGGACCGGCTCCTCCAGAAGGAGCGTCACCCGGCGACCGGAGCAGATCGTGCGCTTCTCGCCGGGAGGCGAGGAGGAGCTGAGGAGCACGTCCTCCTCGCCACAGCGTTCGGCCTCGACTTCCTCGCGGCTGGGAGCGGTGATTCCCAGGTCGAGATCGACCCCTTGGCCGTCCTGGGGCTTGATCCGCTCGAAATACAGGTGCAGGTCCGTTCCCAGCGTGCCGTTCAGGTGCCCCAGGGAAAGACTGCTTTTCTGTGCGACGCGGTGGAACTGGTCGGCCAGGTCGGTGAGCGTATGACGCAACGACTCGCACGCCGATTCCGTGAAAGCCTCGTCGGCGACGCCCTGCGCCACCACCTCCTCCAGCGACCGGGTGTCGCCGCGCGTGCCGTGCCGGTCCTCCACGTGCTGGTAGACGACTACCTGAAGACCGGAGGCGTACGGGTTCGCGGGGCCGGCGTCCAGGACGCCCCTGCTGGCGGCGACGATGTCCAGATGCATGGGGAAGCGGCGAGGCTGCGCCACCGGTGCCGCGGCCCGGTACTCCTTGACGGCATGGTCGCGGTCGGAGAGTTTGGCGACCTGGAGGAGGGTGTCCCCGTCCTCCAGCAGCAGGCGGATCTCGAGGACCGCGGAGCCGCTGCGTCCGCCGGCGAGCCGGCGCAGCACCCGCACTTCCCTGAGGCCGTCCGGCCAGTGTCCGTCCTCTGACGCATCGGTGCTGAGGGGGATGTTCCGCAGGGCGCTGCGAATCTCCCGCTGGGCCGACGTTTCGAAATCGGAAGGCCGCTCGAATTCGACGGTCCAACTCTCTTTGCGCACACTTTCCCCCTGACCGACCGATGGGACGGACCACTTGTCGGCTGCATCACGTGCGGGGAGTGTAGCGGTTCGGTGCATATGCTCACCCGATCCGTCGGAAACTCCGCCCTTCGAGTTCAACGCTTTGCCGGTGTAAAGGGAAAGAGCGCCCTCGATGGGGGAGAGGGTGGGCGCGGGGGAGTCGGGGACGGGAGTCCGCGAGCGCCGCGTCCCGACCTTGACGTGACGCGGGGGGCTCCGCATACTGGCGGCCAAATCGATTTGGCCAAATCGATTTGGCTCTCCGTCCAGGGCCGGATCGCGGCTGAGAATCCGAACGTGCCCGTATGCCCGAACGGAGCCCGAAACGTGTCCAGTCCCCGTCAGAACCGTCCCCCAACAGGCCCGGTGCCGACCTCCGGCCCTGCCCCTCGGAGCCCCGAGCCGCACGCCGTGCGGACCGCCCGTCCGGACGGGCGCCCCCGAGCCGACGCCGACAGCCCGAACGACCCCCGGCCTCCCTCCGACCCGTCCCCGTCCGACGCCGGCCCCCTGACCCCGTCCGACGCCGGCCCCCTGACCCCGTCCGACGTCGGCGCCCCGTCCCCGGCCGGGGAGGCCGGCAGCCGGGGCGGGGTGCACCCCGTGGACGAGGCACGTCCGCTTGGCCGGATCCTGCTCTTCGGCATCCAGCACGTCCTCGTGATGGCCGCGACCCCCATCTCGGCGATCTTCCTCATGAGCGCCACCCTCGGGCTCGGCACCGGTCTCACCGTGGACCTGCTCTCGGCGGCCTTCGTGCTCTCCGGCGTCGGCTCCCTCGTCCAGTCGCTCGGCGTCTGGAAGTTCGGTCCCCGGCTGCCGTTCGTGATGCTGCCGGGCGGAGCACCGCTCATCCTCTTCCTCGCCATCGCCGAACAGCACGGCCTGCGCACCGCCACCGGGGCGGTGATCCTCACGGCGGTGTTCACCTTCGTCGTCCTGCCCCTCTTCTCCCGCCTCCTCGCGTACTTCCCCGCCCTCGTCATCGGCACGATGATCGTCATCGTCGGCGTCAACCTGGTGAAGGTCGGTGCCGTGCTGGTCACCGGCCGACCGGGCTCGCCCGGCTTCGCCGACCCTGGCAACCTCGGCCTCGGCCTGGCCACGATCGGGTTCACCGTCGCCTTCTACCTGTTCTTCACCGGCGTCCTGCGTCAACTCGCCGTCATGCTGGGCCTGCTGGCCGGCGCCGTCCTCGCGGCCGCGACCGGCGCGATCGACGGGGCGGGCGCCGACGCGGTGGGCGGCGGCCTGGTGAACCTGCCGCACCTGATGCCCTTCGGCCCACCCGAGTTCAACCTCGTCGCCGCGCTGCCCCTGATGCTCTACACCCTGGCCTCCATGGCCGAGGCCACGGGCCAGACCGTCATCAACGCCGAGGCCGTCGGCAAGCGGATCGACACCCGCACCGACGTCCCCAGAACCGTCCGCGGCGACGCGCTCACCTCGCTCTTCGGCGGCTTCTTCGGCCTGCCGCTCATGGTCACCAGCGGCGAGAACATCGGCATCGTCCGCGTCACCGGCGTACGCAGCCGCTTCGTCACCGCCGCGGCCGGCGTCGTGCTCATCGCCATCGGTGTCCTCGCCCCCGTCACCCGCGCGATCAGCGTGATCCCCACCCCGGTCGTCGGCGGCACCGCCATGGTCGTCTTCGGCGTCATCACCGTCCTCGGCGTCCAGATGCTCGGCCGGTCCGACCTCGACAGGCACACCAGTACGTTCGTCTGCGCCGTCGCCCTCGCCCTCGGGCTGCTGCCCATCCTCGTGCCCGGCGTGTACGGAGGCTTCCCGCCGAACGTCCGCATCCTGCTCGAAAGCGGCGTGGCCGTCGGCACGTTCACGGCCGTCGTCCTCAACATCCTGTTCCACCACGTCAGGCCCGGCGTCGTCGCCCGCCTGACCACACCGCGCACAGAAAGCGACCGATGAACCGACCCGACCGAGACGCCCTCGCCCACCCCGGCCCGCTCCTGCTCGTACCGGGTTCGGTGCTGCTGCCCGAAGGCCCCGTCGACGGCTGGGCGGTCGTGGTCGACGACGGCCGCTTCACCGCCGTGGGACCGGCGGACGAACTGACCCGCACCCACCCGCACCTGAACGCCGTCCGAGCCCCCGGCCACCTGCTGATGCCCGGCTTCGTCGACACCCACCACCACCTCACCCAGAGCTTCGGCGCCGCGCTCGCCTTCGGGGAGCCGTCCGAGATCTTCCGCCGTGTCTGGGTCCCGCTGGAGGGCGCGCTGGACGACGAGTCGGCCTACACCGCGGCCAAGCTGGCGGCGCTGGAGGCACTGCGCGGCGGCTTCACCACCGTCGCCGACGCGGGCACCCGCGCCGACGTCGACGTGGACGTGGTCGCCTCGGCCGCGCGGGACGCCGGCATACG
The DNA here is from genome assembly GCF_003950055.1 of Streptomyces sp. KPB2. Lineage (NCBI taxonomy): Bacteria > Bacillati > Actinomycetota > Actinomycetes > Kitasatosporales > Streptomycetaceae > Streptomyces > Streptomyces sp. KPB2. The sequence goes on along the minus strand of NZ_CP034353.1, from coordinate 882,366 downwards.
CTGCGTGCTCGGCCTGATCTGCAACGACGCGGACGGCACGGGCGACGCGGACGGCACCGGCGGCGTCTCGGACCCGGCCGTCCTGGAGAACGCGGAGAAGCACCTCGCCCGTTACACCGGCGACCCCCTCGTGCACCCCTCGCTGGCCGTGTCGATCCCCGAGGCGGCCACCGAAGCCACCTTGCGTGCGACGGCCCGGCTGGCCGCGGAAGCCGGCGCCGTCGTCCAGATCCACGTCAACGAACACCTCGCCGCGGTGGAACGCTCCCTGGTACGGCACGGACTGCGCCCCCTCGAACACCTGCACAGTGTCGGCGCGCTCGGCCCCCAGCTGCTCGCCGCGCACGCCACGCTCCTCACCCCGCGCGAGCTGACCCTGCTCGCCGACACGGGGACCGCCGTCAGCTACAACCCCGTCGCGAGTGCCTGGAAGGGCAACGCGGTCGCACCCGCCACCGCCCTGGCCGAGCGCGGCGTGCGCTTCGGCATCGGAACCGACGGCACCCGCGGCGACGGCTTCCGGCTCGCGGACGCCGCCGAGTTCGCCCAGCGGCTCGCGTACGGCCTGGCGACCGGCGACTCGTCGTGCGGCGCCGGCTGGACCTGGCTGGAGCGTGCCACCCACGGGGGAGCGGACGCCCTCGGCCTCGGAGCCCTCACCGGCACCGTGGAACGGGGCAAGGCGGCGGACTTCCTCCTCGTCGACGTCGACACCCCGGAACTCGCCCTGACCTGGGACCTTCCGTGGGAACTCGTCCGGCGCGGCAACCGGGACCAGATCACCGCCGTCTTCGTGGGCGGACGCCTGCGGATGTGGCAGGGCCGGCCGGCCGGCTGGGACGGGGCCGCGCTGGTGAGCCGGGCGGCCGAACTGGCCCGCGCCGCCGTCGCCGGGGCCGGCGTCACCCGGGTCCACCCCACGTCGACGGCGGCCCGGGCGCTCGACGGAGTCCAGCGGGCCGAGAGGGCTCGCAGCGCCGAGAGGCTTCAGCGGGCCGAGAAGGTTCGGAAGGGAAGTGCACGGCGTTGAGTGCGCAGATGCTGGCGGTTCTCGCCGTGGCGGTGGTCGTCGCCGCGTTCGTGCAGGGCAGCAGCGGACTCGGCTTCGCCCTGATCGTCGCGCCCGTCGCCGGGTTCATCGACCCCGGTCTGGTACCGGTGTTCGTCCTGGCGTCGATGATCCCGCTCAACCTGTACGTCGCCTGGCGTGAACGGACCTCGCTCGACCTGCGCGGTGCCGGCTGGATCACCGGGGCGAGACTCGCCGCCACGCCGGCCGGGCTGGCGCTGCTCTGGCTGATCCCGGAACACAGCCTCGGCCTCTTCGTGGGCGTCGCCACGGTACTCGCGGCCGTCGTCAGCCTGGCGGCGCCCACGTTCGCGCCGGGGCGGGCGGCGTACGTCGGCGCGGGCGCGGTCACCGGACTGACGGAAACCGCGACCGGGGTGGGCGGTCCGCCGCTCGCGCTGGTCTACCAGCACCGGCCGCCCGCCGAACTGCGCTCGACGGTCGCCGCCTGCTTCCTCGTCGGCGAGGTCGCCTCCCTGCTCCTGCTCTTCGCGACGGGGAAGGCCGCGCCCACCGAACTGGGCCGGGCGGCCCTGCTCCTCCCCGCGATCGCCCTCGGCGCCTGGCTCAGCCGCCTGGTGCACCACCGCCTGGACGCCCGCAGGATGCGGCTGTTCGTCCTCGTCTTCGCGCTGGTGTCGGGGGTGGTGCTCATGCTGGGGGGCTGAGGCCGCAGGGGCCCGTCCCGGTGTCGCAACCCCACCCCGCCTCAGGCGCCGGCCGCCCGGGTCGACGATGCGCGGGCGATCACCCGTGGCGGTGGGGGTGCCGTCGTCGTCGCGGGGGCCGGGTCCCCGCGGAGTCGGGCCAGGAGCAGTTCCACCGCGTCGGAGGCGGCACGGTCCAGGTGCAGGTCGACGGCCGTCAGCGGAGGCTCGCAGGTGCGGGCGCGCAGGCCGTCGTAGCGGGTCACGACCATGACGTCGTCCGGCACGGCCCGCCCGCTGTCCCGGATCGCCCGCACCGCGCCCACCGCGAACGCGTCGACGAGCGCGCAGACGGCGTCGGTCTCCGGGTGCTCGGCGAGCAGGGCGGCACAGGCGTCGTAGCCGGCCTGCTCGCCGCCCGACTCCACGACGCGCGCCACGACCGGCTCCCAGCCGTAGCGACCGGTGGCCCGCCGGTAGGCGGCGAGCGCGTCGACGGACGAGTGCCGGGAACCGGAGCCCACGATCAACGCGGGCCGCCGCGCCCCCTGTGCGCGCAGATGATCGAGGAGCAGCTCCGCCACCAGGCCGCCGCGCAGATCGACGTAGGGGGCGTCCTCGTCCGGCGAGACGGGCCGGCCGAGCGCGACGTACGGCAGTCCCCGTTCACGCAGCTGCGCGGCCGCCGCGTCGTCCACCTCCGGCTCGACCACGATGGCTCCGTCGATGTCCACGGAGTACAGCGCGGAACCCGACTGCACAGGTGGTACGAGCACCAGGGCGTAGTCGTGCAGCAGCGCGCTCTCGGCGGCGGCCGCCGCGACCTCCATGTAGAACCCGAGCCGGGAGGGCCCGCCCGCCACCGCGAACGGCATGGACGAGGCCAGCGCGATGGCCTTCGCCTGCCCCCGCCGCAGGCGCTGGGCGCGCAGGTTGGGACGGTAGCCCAGCTCCGCCGCGGCCTGCCGGACCCGCTCCCGGGTCCGGGGATCGACCTTGCCCAGTCCGTTCAGGGCGTGCGACACGGTCGTGCGCGAGACACCGGCGAGGCGCGCGACATCGGCGATCGTCGGCGGCCTCGGACCGGGTGCGGAAGTGGCCATCTGCGCGAAGACTCCTCGCTGACGTGGACGGTGGACGTGACCATCTTCGCCGACGCCCCGCCGGACGGGGACCGGGGCTGCGGCGACCGCCGCCGGCACGGACGCGCTCTTCCTTTTGCGGCCGGCGGTGCGGGCGGGCAGGCTCTTGACCACTCGGCACGGACCGACCAGGGCCCATCCATCCGGTGGTGGCCGTCCCGTGGGGTGCCGCACTTTCACGAGGAGGTCCGAGGAGGTTTGTCCATCCTGCCGGCGGCCACCGCCGCCGCGACCGTCGCGGCCACCGCGCAATGAGGCCGCCCCGGCGCGTCCGGACCCTGGCCGAGCGGGGAGTGCGGGCCCTCGGCGGGCCCGCCCGGGCCCGGGTCGTGCTGACCCTGGCCGGCGCCCTGGCCGTGGACGGCGCGGACAAGGGCGCCGTGTCGGCCATGGCACCCCAGCTCGCGCGCGCGTTCGATCTCGGGTACGTCGAGATCGGGCTGCTGGCCTCCGTCACCGCCCTGTCCGGCGCGGCGCTCACCGTTCCCGTCGGTCTGCTCGCCGACCGCACCCGCCGTACGCGGATGCTCGCCATCAGCGTGGCGCTGTGGTCGGTGGCGATGCTCATGGCCGGGGCGAGTACGTCCTACCTGTGGCTGCTGGCCTCCCGCGCGGCCCTCGGGGCCGTCTCGGCCACCGCCGGCCCGACCGTCGCCTCCTTGGTGGGGGACTACTTCCCCGCCGGGGACCGGGCCCGCATGTACGGGCTCGTCCTCGCCGGAGAACTCGCCGGCACGGGCATCGGCTTCGCCCTGTCCGGTCTGATCGGTTCCGTCCTCACCTGGCGTTTCGCCTTCTGGTGGCTGGTCGTACCCGGCACCGCCCTGGTCTGGTTCATCCACCGCCTCGCGGAGCCCGCGCGGGGCGGGCGGTTCCGGCCGGTGGACGCCCACCGGCCGGACGGCGGTCCGACCGCGCGGGCGGCACGGCGCGCACACCTCGAACCGCACGAAGACCTCGTCCTCGACTCCGACCCGCGCCAGCGGTCCAAATGGTGGTCGATCCGCTACATCCTGCGGGTACGCACCAACCTGGTGCTGATCCTGGCGTCCGCGCTCGGCTACTTCTACTTCACGGGACTGCGCTCCTTCGCCACCCTCTACACCACCCGCCACTTCGGTGTGACCACCACCGTGGCGACCTCCCTGGTGCTCGTCGCGGGCATCGGCGCCCTGGCCGGTGTCCTGTCCGGCGGGCGGATCGCCGACCGGCTGCTGCGCGACGGCCGGGTCAATGCCCGCACCCTGGTTCCCACGGTGTGCATGCTGACGGTGCCCGTCTTGTTCGCTCCCGCCGTCCACGCCACTTCCCTCGCCGTGGCGGTGCCCCTGCTGGTCACCGGCGCGCTGCTGCTGGGCGCGGTCAATCCGCCCCTGGACGCCGCCCGGCTCGACATCCTCCCGCCGTACCTGTGGGGCACCGGTGAAGGGGTGCGCGCCATGCTGCGCACCCTGTGCGAGGCCGCCGCGCCCACCCTGTTCGGCTACTTCTCGGCCCACGTGTTCGACACCCGGGGCGGCGACGGCGGCGGGACCGGTCTGCAGTACACGCTGCTCTTCTTCCTCCTCGCCCTGGTGGCCGCGGGTCTGCTCGGCCTGGTGGCGATGCGCACCTACCCGCGCGACGTGGCCACGGCGCAGGCGTCCACCCAGCGGATCGCCACGTCCCTGCGCGAGCGGCGCGGACGTTGAGGACCGCCGACGACATGCCGTCCCGGCGTGAGGGAACGCCGGTGGAGGGCACCCGCAGCCATGGAATCCGACGTTTCCGCCGTCGGAGCCGGGGGCCCCGCGGCGGCTGTCCCGGAAGGAGACGGTCCTGATGAACGTCGCATACGAAAAGATCCAGTACGTGGCGGCCGGTGCGGAGGAACTCTTCCCGTGGTTCGCCATCATGTTCGGGATTCTGCTGGTGGTCCTCGTGGTCGGGCTGCTGAAGACCAGGCATCGCTGACCGCGACGGCCCCACCTCCGGTCCGGTGCGGCCGGTTCAGGCGGGCTGCCAGATCCTGGACAGGGTCGTAGGGGTGAGGACCTGCTCGGGCGGCCCCTGCCCGACCAGCCGTCCGTCGCCGAGAAGCAGACAGGCGTCGGCCGCGCGGGCGGCCTCCAGGTCGTGCGTGGCCTGGACGACGGTCGTGCCGCCCGCGACCAGGTCCGTCAGCAGGACGGTGATCCGCTCCCGGGACTCGGGATCGAGCCCGGTGGTCGGCTCGTCCAGGAGCAGCAGGTCGGACTGCTGGGCGAGGCCCTGGGCGATCAGAACACGCTGGCGCTGCCCGCCGGACAGCTCGCCGAGCTGGCGGGCGGCGAGGTGGGCGACGCCCAGACGCGCCATCGCCGAGTCGACCACCTCCCGGTCGTGGCGGCTCGGCCGCCGCCACAGCCCGCGCTCGCCCCAGCGGCCCATCTCCACCGTCTGCCGCGCGGTGAGGGGAAGCGCGTCACCGACTGCGCCGCGCTGCGGAACGAAAGCCGGTGGGCGACCCTGCGCGTACCGGAACCGGCCGGATGTGGGGGTGATCACGCCGGCGAGCACGCCGAGCAGCGTGGACTTGCCGCTGCCGTTCGGCCCGACGAGCGTCGTCATGGCCAACGTCGGTATGTCGACGGTGAGTTGACGGATGACGGGCCTGCCCGGATAGCCCGCGTCCAGGTCGGTGATGCGTATGTGCCGATGGGGCGTCTCGGCGTCGGGAGGCCCCGGGCGGTGTTTATTGAACATGATTGTCATTGTAGTGTCGGGGCATGGAGTGGTTGACGGCCCCGTTCGAGGTGGCCTTCGTGCAGCGTGCCCTGTGGGCCGCGATTCTGGTGTCGGCGATCTGCGCCCTCGCGGGGACGTGGGTGGTGCTGAGGGGGATGGCCTTCCTCGGTGACGCCATGTCCCACGGCCTGCTGCCCGGCGTCGCGGTCGCCGCCCTGCTCGGAGGCAATCTGCTGGTGGGGGCGGTGGTGAGCGCGGCCGTCATGACGGCCGGCGTCACGGCGCTCAACCGCACCCCGAGACTCTCCCAGGACACCGGTATCGGCCTGCTGTTCGTCGGCATGCTGTCGCTCGGCGTCATCATCGTCTCGCGCTCGCGGTCCTTCGCCGTGGACCTCACCGGGTTCCTCTTCGGCGACGTACTGGCGGTGCGCGAAGCAGACTTGGCGCTCCTCGGGGTGGCGCTGCTGTCGGCGCTGGTCGTTTCGGTGCTCGGTCACCGCGCCTTCCTGGCGCTGGCGTTCGACGAGCGCAAGGCCAGGACGCTCGGCCTGCGCCCCCGTCTCGCGCACGCCGTGCTGCTCGGTCTGCTGGCCCTGGCCATCGTCGCCTCCTTCCACATCGTGGGAACGCTGCTCGTCCTCGGACTGCTCATCGCTCCGCCGGCGGCCGCCCTGCCCTGGGCCCGCAGCGTGCGAGGCGTCATGGTCCTGGCCGCGGCCCTGGGCACGACCGCCGCCTTCGGCGGCCTGCTCCTGTCCTGGCATCTGAGCACCGCGGCCGGCGCGAGCGTCTCGGCCCTCGCCGTCGGCCTCTTCTTCCTGTCCCACCTGGCGTCCGCGATCCGGCACCGACGCCGCACCCGCGTCCCGCGACCCGCCACCGTCCCCGCGAACGCCCCCACGACCCGACCGAACGAAATCTGAGGCGGTCCCATGTTCGTCCGAAGAAACGTCACGCTCCTGGCGCCGGCACTCCTGTCCGCGGTCCTGCTGACCGCGGGGTGCACCGGCCGGGACGACGACCCCGAGTCCCCGTCGGCGACCGCGTCCGGCCCTGCCACCCCGCACGGGTACGTCGAAGGTGCCGCGGAGGCGGCCGAGCAGCAGTCCCGGCTCCTGCTGGGCGACACCGCCACCGGCGAGACCCGGGTACTGGACCTGATCACCGGCAAGGTGCACGAGACGGCACGCAGAGCGAGCGTCACCGGACTCACCACGGACGGCCGCTTCGGCTACTTCCACGGCAGCGCCGGCACCCACGTCCTGGACAGCGGCGCGTGGATGGTCGACCACGGGGACCATGTGCACTACTACCGCGCGAAGACCCGGGAAGTGGGCGAACTCCCCGGCGGGGGCGGCACGAGCGTCCGCAGCGACACCGGCGTGACCGTGGTGACGGGCGGGGACGGAACGGCGGGGGCGTACCCCCGTGGCGACTTGGAGCAGGGGAAGGTCGGCACACCGGTCGCCCTTCCCGGCACCTACGCCGGGCCCGTGATCCCGTACGCGGAGCACCTCGTCGCCCTCACCGAGGACGGCGAGGGTCCCGCGCAGGTGGTCGTGCTCGACCGGTCGGGCCGGCGCGTCGCTTCCCCGGAGTCCGCGTGCCGGGACCCGCAGGGCGACGCCGTCACCCGGCGGGGAATCGTCCTCACCTGCGCCGACGGCGCCCTGCTCGTCCACGAGGACGACGGCGCCTTCGGCGTCGAGAAGATCCCGTACGGCCGGGACGTGCCGAAGACGGAGCGGGCCACGCGGTTCCGGCACCGTCCGGGCAGCAGCACGCTCACCGCACCCGCCGGGAAGGAGGCCGTCTGGGTCCTCGACGTCACCGAGCGGGCCTGGACCCGGGTGGAGACCGGTCCCGTGGTCGCCGCGAACACCGCAGGCGAGGGCGCGCCGTTGGTCGTCCTGGAGTCCGACGGAGCCCTCCACGGCTACGACACGGCCGGCGGCAAGGAGATCGCCGTCACGAAACCCCTCATCGAGGACGCCTCCGACGCCGACCCCGGCACGTCCGCGGCACCGGTGATCGAGATCGACCGCAGCCGGGCCTATCTCAACGACCCCACGGGCAGGCGCGTGTACGAGATCGACTACAACGACAACCTGCGCATCGCCCGCACGTTCGAGCTGGACGTCCGGCCGTCCCTGATGGTGGAGACGGGCCGATGAAGGTGCGCGTGGCGGTGGCGCGAGTGCGCGCCCTGGTGCTGACCCTGGTCTGCTTCTGCGTACTCGCCGGCACGACGACCGGCTGCGCGAGCGGCGGCGGCGACGACCGGCCGCGGATCGTGGTGACGACCAACATCCTCGGTGACATCACCCGGGAGACAGCCGGGGACCAGGCCGCCGTCAGCGTGCTGATGAAACCCAACGCCGACCCGCACTCCTTCGGTCTGTCGGCCGTGCAGGCGGCCGAACTGGAGCACGCGGACCTCGTCGTCCACAACGGGCTCGGGCTGGAGGAGAACGTACTGCGGCACGTGGAGGCGGCCCGCGCATCGGGCGTGGCCACCTTCGCGGCCGGCGAGGCGGCCGACCCGCTCACCTTCCACGGCGGGGACGAGGGTGGCCCCGCGGAGGAGGCCGGAGAGCCCGACCCGCACTTCTGGACCGACCCCGACCGGGTGCGCAAGGTGGCCGGCCTGATCGCCGACGAGATCGTCGAGCACGTCGACGGCGTGAACGAGAAGGCCGTCCGGGACAACGCCGAACACTACGAGGGCCAACTCGCCGACCTCACCGCCTGGATGGAGAAGTCCTTCTCCACCGTCCCCGAGGACCGGCGCGCCCTGGTGACCAATCACCACGTCTTCGGCTACCTCGCCGACCGTTTCGGCTTCCGCGTGATCGGCGCGGTCGTCCCCAGTGGCACCACCCTCGCCTCGCCCAGCTCCTCCGACCTGCGCTCCCTCACCCGGGCCATGGAGAAGGCGGGAGTGCGCACCGTCTTCGCCGACTCCTCCCGGCCCACCCGGCTGGCCGAGGTCCTGCGCCAGGAGATGGGCGGCGACGTGGACGTCGTCGAGCTGTACTCCGAGTCGCTGACGGACAAGGGCGAGGGCGCCGGCACCTACCTGGAGATGATGCGCGCCAACACCGCGGCGATGACCGAGGGCCTCGGCGGCAACTGAACGCACCCCCGCGGCGCGGCACACCGGGTGCCGGCCGCTCCACCCCCGAAACCCGCCCCGCACGGGGCCGGAGAGGAAACACACGCGATGAACAAGCCGACGCGCGCCCGAACGCTCACGGCGACGGCCCTCGTCCTCGCCGCAGTGACGGCGCTGACCGCCTGCGGCGGCGGCAACGACGACGCCTCGTCCGACGTCGAGCCGAAGCAGACGACGGGCAGCCGGGCCGTCGCGGTCGACGACCCGCTGGTCGCCACCTACGACGGAGGCCTGTACGTCCTCGACGGCAAGACCCTGAAACTGGCGAGGACGATCGAGCTGCCCGGATTCAACCGGGTCAACCCGGCGGGCGACGAGGACCATGTCGTCGTCTCCACCGACAGCGGCTTCCGGGTCTTCGACGCCGCCCGCCAGACCTTCACGAACGCCGAGTTCAAGGGTGCCAAGCCCGGTCACGTCGTGCGTCACGCCGGCCGGACCGCCCTGTTCACCGACGGCACCGGCGAGGTGAACGTCTTCGACCCGGCCGACCTGGGCGACGGCGCCGAGCCGCAGACCCGCACCTACACCTCCGCCGAGCCCCACCACGGCGTCGCCATCGAACTGGCCGACGGCGAACTCGTCACCACCCTGGGCACGGAGGAGAAGCGCACCGGCGCCCTCGTCCTGGACAAGAACGACAAGGAGATCGCCCGCGCCGAGAACTGCCCGGGCGTGCACGGCGAGGCCGCGGCCGAGGGAGAGGTGGTCGGCCTCGGCTGCGAGGACGGCGTACTCCTCTACAAGGACGGCGGATTCACCAAGGTCGACGCCCCCGACGAATACGCCCGCACCGGCAACCAGGCCGGCAGCGACGCCTCCCCGATCCTCCTCGGCGACTACAAGACCGACCCCGAGGCCGAACTGGAACGACCCACCCGCATAGCGCTGATCGACACCCGTACCGCCAGGATGAAGCTGGTCGACCTCGGCACCAGCTACTCCTTCCGTTCCCTCGCCCGCGGTCCGCACGGCGAGGCCCTCGTCCTCGGCACCAACGGCGTCCTCCACGTCGTCGACCCGGAGAGCGGCAAGGTGGAGAAGAAGATCGACGCGGTGGGCGACTGGACGGAGCCCCTGGACTGGCAGCAGCCCAGGCCCACCCTGTTCGTCCGTGACCACACCGCGTACGTCTCCGAGCCCGGCAAGCGCCAACTGCACGCCTTCGACCTGGACTCGGGCGAGAAGGTGACGTCGGTGACGCTGCCGAAGAGCACCAACGAACTGTCCGGCACGATCGCCGGCCACTGACCCACCCGTTCCGTACGACTTATTGAATATGGAAGTCATTACGGACTAGTCTCTGACCGGCGCACAGGCGAGCGCGTGTGCGCCGGCAGCGGCGGGGGCTCATGACCTCGGCGAGACCGTGCGGGCCTGCCCCGTCCGGCGCTCTCGCCCCGGCGCCGGTGCACCTGCCCCAGGGCGTCGCACACCACCGCCCCGCCGCCACTCTCCCCCCTCGGCTCCACCTCACCCGCCGTGCACCGCCCACGGCGTTCCGATCGGCTCAGCAGAACGTCAAGGAGAAGCATGTCCAGACAGATCGATCGCCGTGCCTTCCTCCGCCGTGGAGCGGCGGGAGTCGCGGCTCTGGCAGTGGGCTCCGGCCTGCTGGCGGCGTGCTCGACCGACGGGCCCGGCCCGGACCGGAAACCGGGCGCGGGTTCCTCCTCCCGCTCGGGAGGCACCCTCCGGGCCGCCTTCGTCGGCGGCGGCGCCTCCGAGACGCTCGACTTCTTCAACGGCCCGTCCACCCTGGACCTGGTGCGGGCCCGGGCCTGGCACGGCACGCTGGGCAACCTGGACCCCGGCGCGCCCGACGGGGTGCGCTACGGCGTGCTCGACGGCATCGACGTCTCCGACGACCTGTCGGCCTACACCCTGCACGTGCGACCCGGCGTCCGCTTCACCGACGGCTCCGAACTGACCGCCGCCGACGTCCTGCACTCGCTCGGCGTCCTGGCGGCCGGGAGCAAGCTGCCCGTGTACCGGCTCGCCGCCGCCAACTTCGACCTGGCGCACGCCAAGGCCGACGGCGACCTGAAGGTCGTACTGCCCACGCTCCGGCCCATCGCCGACGGCCGCATGATCCTCTGCCAGGGCAACTTCCTCGTCGTCAAGGACGGCACCGCCGACTTCCGCACGGGCATGCCCAGTTGCGGCCCCTTCCGGCTGACCGGGTTCACGCCCGGCCAGGGCTCGGCGTTCGAGCGCTACGACGACCACTACGGCCACGTGCCCCACCTGGACGGCCTGGAACTGCGGTCGATCGCGGACTCGACGGCTCGTGCGGGGGCCCTCACCAGCGGTGAGATCGACTTCGCCCACGACCTCTCCCCGGTCACCGCGCGCACGCTGGACGGCAACGACGCGGTCGAACTCGTCCCCACGAGGAGCCCCTACCTGGTCGGCCTGTCCTTCCAGCTGAACATGGGCGTCAAGCCCTTCGACGACCCGCGGGTGCGAGAGGCGTTCAAGCTCGCGGTCGACCGCGAGACCATGGTGAAGACGGTGTTCTACGGCAACGCACAGGTCGGCAACGACCTGCCCGCCATCGGCTTCCCCGACTACGCGGAGGGCCTGCCCCAGCGCGCCCACGACCCGGAGCGGGCCCGCGCGCTGCTCAAGCAGGCCGGGGCCGACGGGATGAAGGTGACGCTGACGACCGGTCCCGAGACGCCCGGCATGGTGGAGACGGCCACCCTCTTCGTCGAGGACCTGAAGAAGGCCGGCGTCCGCGCCTCGCTGCGGGAACTGCCCGCGGGACAGCTCTACGCGGACTTCCCCGCCTACGCGGCGCTGCCACTGGCCGGCGCGTACCAGATGCCCGTCCCCGCGCTGTCGACCTACCAGATGAGCACCGCGGGCGGCTCGCCGTCCGCGTTCGGCTGGAAGGAGTCCGCCACCGACACCCTGGTCGCCGAGGCCCGGGCCGAGAGCGACCCGGCCGAGGCGAAGAAGCTGGGCACGGAGGCACAGCGCACCCGCTGGGAGAAGGGCAACCAGGTGCTGCCAGTCTTCAAACCCAACCTGAACGCCAGGGCCAAGGGGGTCCGGGGGATACGCGACGATCTCTTCGAGCAGTTCCCCGGCTTCTCGCAGGCGTCACTGGCGTGAACCTCGCCGCCTTCGCCGGTCGTCGCCTGGCGTCGGCGGCCGTCCTGCTCGCCGTGCTGTCGGCCCTGATCTTCGCCGCCACGGCCGTCCTCCCGGGGGACGCGGTCAGCGCGGTCGCCGGGGTGGACGCCTCCGAGGCGCAGCGCGCCGAGGTCCGGGCCGAACTCGGGCTGGACCGGCCGGCCGCCGAACGGTACGCGGACTGGGCGGCGGGCGTGGTCCGGGGGGATCTGGGCCGGGGCTTCGTGGGGGACCGGCCGGTCACGGAGGTCCTCGCCACCCGCCTGCCCAACAGCCTGCTCCTGGCCGGACTCACGCTCGCGGTCACCGCGCCGCTCGCCCTGCTGCTGGGCCTGTGGACCGGGATGCGAGGGGGCGCCGCCGACCGCCTCGTCTCGACGACCGCTCAGGTCCTGGCCGCCGTACCCGAGTTCGTCATGGCCGCGTTGCTCGTCGCGGTGCTGGCGGTGTGGCTGGAGCTCCTGCCGCGCGTCTCCGTCGTCCCCCTGGGCGGTACGCCACTCGACGTGCCGCACGCGCTGGTTCTGCCGGTACTGACGCTGAGCGCGGTCGGTCTCGCGGTGGCCACCCGGCTGCTGCGGGTCTCCGTCGCGGACGCGGTGGCCACCCCCTACGCCGAAGCCGCACGGCTCAACGGGGTGCGCGGGGTGCGGCTCGCGGTCCGCCACGTCCTGCCCAACGCCGCGGGCCCCGCCGTGCAGGCCCTCACCCTCACGACGGGGGCGCTGGTCGGCTCGGCGGTGGTGGTGGAGAACGTCTTCGACTACCCGGGCATCGGCCGGGAACTGCAACTGGCCGTCGCAGCACGGGACATACCGATGGTGCAGGGCATCGCCACCGCACTCGCCGCCGTGATGCTCCTCGTACTGCTGGCGGGCGACATCTGCGCGCGACTGCTGAACGCACGGGAAGGACACCGGCGATGACAACGGTCCTCACACCGCCCGGCAGGCGGGCCCGCACCGCCGGGACCGGCCCGGCCCGGCGCCCCCGCCCACCGCTGCTCACCGGGCTGGGCACCCTGCTGATCCTCCTGCTCGCCCTGCTGGGCCCCCTGGCCGCGCCGCACAGTCCCACCGCGCAGCTCGCCGCACCCTTCCAGCAGCCCGGCGGTCAGTTCCTCCTCGGCACCGACGTGCTGGGCCGGGACGTGACGAGCCGCGTGCTGAGCGGTGGCCGCACCCTCGTGCTCACCGCCCTGGCGGGGACGGTGGCGGCCGGCGCCGTCGGGGTCACGGCCGGCGTCCTGGCGGCCATGGTCTCCCGACGGCTCGGCGATCTGCTGCTGCGCTGCGTGGACGCGCTGGCCGTGCTCCCCGGCCTGCTCGTCGTCCTCGTCCTGGCCGCGGGCTTCCCCGGCAGCGAAGCGGCCCTGGTGGCGGCGGTCGCCCTGGCCACCGCTCCCTTCTCCACCCGCGTGCTGCGTGCCGCGGCGGACACGGTGCTCCGCAGCGGGTACGTCGAAGCCGCCCTGGCGCGGGGCGACACCCGGCGCGCCGTGCTGCGCCACGACGTACTGCCCAACATCGCCGGTCCGGCGCTGATGGACACCGCGCTGCGCCTGGTCGCCTCGCTGCACCTCACGGCCACCGCCGGCTTCCTCGGCCTCGGACCGGGCGGAGCGGCGCCGGACTGGGGACGCATGGTGAGCGAGAACGCCCCCGGAGCGACGCTGGCCGCGACGCCGTTCCTCGCGCCGGCGCTGCTGCTCGTGCTGTTGTCGGTCTGTGTCGGCCTGCTGGCCGGGCGGTTGGCGGACCTGGTGGGGCGGGGTGCCGCATGACCGGCCGTACGACACCCCGGCCGCCGGACGCCGGCCCGCTCGCCGAGATCGGCGGGCTGACGGTCGGGCCGGTGGCCGGCGGACCGCCCGTCCTGGAGGACGCCCGCCTGTCGGTGCCGGCCGGGCAGGTGGTGGCCGTCGTGGGGCGGTCGGGGTCGGGCAAGAGCACCCTGGCGCACGGGCTGCTCGGGCACGTCCGCCCCGGTCTGGAGGTGCGTGGCGGAACCGTCCGGGTGGCCGGTCTCGATCCGTTCGACCGTGTGGGCGCCCGCAGGCTGCGCGGCCGGGTGGTGTCCTTCCTGGGGCAGGACCCGGCCTCCTCGCTCAACCCCGCGTTGCGGATCGGCACCCAGATCGCCGAGGCGGTGCGGCTGCGCTCGTCCGTCGGCGGCACGGAAGACGTCCGGACGCGGGTCGCGGAGCTGCTGCTGTCCGTGCGGCTGCCCGCCGACCGGGCGTTCCAACGACGCCTGCCCCGGCAGCTGTCGGGGGGACAGGCCCAACGGGCGGCCCTCGCCCTGGCGTTGGCGGGCCGTCCGGTCCTGCTGGTCCTCGACGAGCCCACCAGCGGCCTCGACCCCGTCCTGGCGGACGGCATGCGCGCGCTGCTGGCCGACGTCCTGTCGGCGGGGGACCGCGCCGCGCTGCTGGTCAGCCACGCCCCGGCGTGGACCGCGTCCGTGGCGGACCGCGTCGTACGCCTGGAGCGCGGACGGATCGTCGAGGACGGGCCGCCGGTGGCGCCGCCGCCCGTCCGGTCGGCCGAGGCGCCCCCGGCCGACGCCCGCCGCCCCGAGGGGGCACGGGGCGCCGCCGATGCTTCCGTCACCGGCGGAGGACTTCACGTGCGGGGCCTGCACGCCGTGCACGGCCGGGTCCCGGTGCTCCACGACGTCTCGCTCACCCTCCCGGCAGGCTCCTGCACCGCCGTCGTGGGTGCCTCGGGGTCGGGGAAGACCACCCTCGCGCGCTGTCTGGCGGGGCTCCACCCGCCCGTCCGCGGGAGCGTCGACTGGCGGGACGACGGCGCGCCGCGAGGGCGCGGGGCTCCGGTGCAGCTCGTCGCCCAGGACACCCGAGGTGCGCTCAACCCGCGCGAGACCGTGGGCGCCGCGCTGACGCGCCCCCTCCGGGGCGTGCGGGGCCGGCCGGCCCGGGAGGCGGCCGCCGAGGCCGTACGGCTGCTCGGACTGGTCGGGCTGGACGCCGGCGTACTGACGCGCCGGCCGGGGGAGCTGTCGGGCGGCCAGCGTCAACGCGTCGCTCTGGCACGGACCCTGGCAGCCGGACCCCGGGCTCTCGTCTGCGACGAGATCACCTCGGCGCTCGACCCGGAGACGGCGCAGGGCGTCCTGGACCTGCTGGACTCGCTGCGGCGGACGCTGGGCCTGACGGTCGTCATGGTGACCCACGACCTGACGGCCGCGGCCCCTCGCGCCCAGCGGATCGTCGTCCTGGAGGCGGGACGGGTGGTCGAAGCGGGCCGCGCCGGACGCGTACTGGCGCACCCGGAGCACCCCGTCACCCGGGCACTCCTCGCCTCCGGGGACGGCCCCACCGCCCTCGCGGTACCGGAGTAGGCGAGGGTGGCGGGCGCCCCGCGCGGGTCCTCGCAGCGGCGGGGCGGAGCGTCCCGTCGAGCGGCCGCTCCGCCGCGCCGGGTCCTACGACCGGAGCAACTGCCGCGTCAGCGCCGCCTTGTCGACCTTTCCGACCGCGGTGAGCGGGAGGCCGGCCACCCGGACGACCTCGTCCGGCGCCTTGTAGCCGGCCAGCCCGCGTTCCCCGAGATGGGCCGCCACCTCCCGCACGCCCGGAGCCTCGCCGTCGCAGACCACGAAGGCGACCGTGCGCTCTCCCCGTTGCTCGTCCGGGACCCCGACCAGTGCCGCGGCCGTGATCGCCGGGTGGGTGAGCAGCTGCTCCTCCACCTCCACCGCGGCGATCTTCTCGCCGCCGCGGTTGATCTGGTCCTTGATCCGGCCCACCACCACGAGGTGGCCGGTCGGCAGCCGCCGCACCACGTCGCCGGTCCGGTAGTGGCCGTCCGGGGTGAAGGCGGTGCGGTCGTGCTCCCCGGCGCGGTAGTACCCGCGCAGCGTGTACGGCCCCCGGGTGAGCAGCTCGCCCGGCGCACCGTCGGGCACGGGCCTGCCGTCGGCGTCCACCACCAGGATCTCGTCGTCCGGGGAGACGGGCCGGCCCTGGGTGGTGCGGACGAGGTCGTCGGGGTCGTCGAGACGCGTGAGGTTGATCAGCCCCTCGGCCATGCCGAAGACCTGCTGCACGGTCGCCCCGAGCGCAGGACCGAGCACCCGGGCGTGTTCCTCCGGCAGCCGCGCCCCGCCGACCTGCACCACCTTGAGGCTGTCCAGGTCCCAGGAGCCGGTGGCGGCCTCGTCCACCCAGTGGGTGACGAGCGGCGGGGTGAGGGAGGTCAGGGTCACGCCCTCCCGCTCGACGAGCGCGAACGCCGTCTGAGGGCTGGGGTCCGGGGCCACCACCACGGTTCCGCCGGCCATCAGGGTGCCCAGCACGCCGGGGCAGGCGAAGGTGAAGTTGAACCCGATCGGCAGCACCGCCAGGTAGACGGTCCCCGCGTCGAGCGCGCAGACCTCGGCGCAGGCGCGGGCGTTGTAGGCGTAGTCGTCGTGCGTCCGCGGGATGAGCTTGGGAAGGCCGGTCGTGCCGCCGGACAGCAACAGGAGCGCGATGTCGGCGGGGTCCGCGCCGCCGTCGTCGCCGGTGCCGGACTCCGGCGCGTCGTCGGGGGCGGAGGGCGGGGCCGCCCGCAGGGCGTCGAACGGGACGAAGCCGCCGTCCGGGCCCGGATCGCCGACCACGACGACGGTCCGCGGCGAGCCCTCCGGCCCGAGTTCCGCACGCACCTCGCGCATCAGCTCCCGGTGGTCGAACCCGGCGTGCCGGTCGGGCACCACACAGGCCACCGCACCGGACACGCGCACCAGGTGACCGATCTCCCGGCGCCGGTGGCCGGGCATGGCGTGGACCGGCACCGCCCCGAGGCGCTGGAGCCCGAACCAGACGAGTACGAACTCGGCGCGGTTGGGCAGCTGGACCACGACGCGGTCGCCCCGCACGACGCCGAGTCCGCGCAGTCCGTGCGCGACGCGGTCGGCCTCGGCGTCCAGATCCGCGTAGGTCCACCGCCGGTCGCCGTCGACCAGGGCGACGCGGGCTCCGTGGTCGGCGCCCGCCTGCCGGAGGCGCGCGCCGAAGGTCACACCCTGCCAGTGCCCGGCAGCCCGGTATCGCGCCGACTCCGCCCGGGACCAGGTCCTTTGAGTCTCCGTCACGTGATTCTTCCTCCCCGGTGGGCCTGGGGCTCTGGTGCCGCGGCCCGTTGTGTGATTACGATGTGAAGCATTGAAATGATAATCATTTCAAAGTAGCGGCGACTCCCCATCCGATCGGAAGGCCCCATCAGTGAGCGACGAAGCAGTCGTCCCGGCACGGACAGCGGAAGAGGGTGGTCGTGCCCTTCGCGTGCCGGCCACGGTGCGCGAAGCGGTGGCACGTGCGCTGCGGATGGCGCCGCACGAGCTGGAGGACGACCGCGACCTCTTCGAACTCGGCCTCGACTCGCTGACGTTGATGTCCCTGGTCGGCACCTGGCGCCGGGAAGGCGGCACCGTCACCTTCCAGGACCTCACCCGCACCCCGACCCTCGCCGCCTGGACGGCCCTGCTCGGCCGGGACCGCCCGGCCGGGACCCCCACCGCCGCGTCACCCGTCCCGCACGACGCGGCGGCGGCCGACGAGCCGCCGGAGTCCTTCCCGCTCGCCACGATGCAGCACGCCTACTGGATCGGACGCCAGGACGGACAGCCCCTCGGCGGCGTCGCCGCGCACTTCTACGTCGAACTCGACGGCCACGAGGTCGACCCGGACCGCCTCGACACCGCCCTGCGCGCACTCGTGCTGCGGCACGGGATGCTGAGGGCCGTCTTCGACGAGGACGGCCGGCAGCGCTACGGCGCCCCGCGCGCCCGCCTCACCGTCCACGATCTGCGCGACCACGCCCCCGACGACGCGGAGACGGAACTGGAACGGCTTCGGGAGCGCAACACCCACGCCCGCCCCGACGTCACCACCGGTGACGTCTTCCGGGCGGCGCTGTGCCTGCTCCCCGAGGGCCGGACCCGACTGCAGATCGACCTGGACATGATGGCCGGCGACGCGCTGAGCCTGCGGGTGCTCCTGTCCGACCTGCGCCGCCTCTACGAACACCCCGACGACCCGCCGCGCGAACTCGCCCTCGACTACCGCCGCTACCTCGCCGAGCACGACGCCCGGCGGCGGGCGGACCACGAGGAGCACGCCGCCTGGTGGCGAGAGCGGCTGCCGGAACTGCCCCGCGCACCGCGCCTGCCCACGACCGTCGACCCGCTGACCCCCGTCAGCGGGGACGACACCGTCCTGACCCACTCCCGCCGCCTGCACCACTGGCTGGAGCCCGCCGACAGGGCGGCCCTGATCGGTGCCGCCCGCCGGCACGGCATCACCCCGGCGGCAGCCCTCGCCACCGCCTTCGCCGAGGTCGTCGCCGCCTGGAGCGACGGGCCGCGCTTCCTTCTCAACCTTCCGCTGTTCGACCGGGAGACGACCGACCCCGACGCCGCCCGCCTGGTGGGGGACTTCAGCAGCTCGGTCCTGCTCGACGCCGATCTGAGCGCGCCCCTGCCGTTCTCACAGCAGGCCCGCCTGCTGCAGGAACGCCTCCAGGAAGGCATCTCCCACGGCACCTACGGCGGCGTCGAGGTGCTGCGCGACCTGGCCCGCTTCGAAGGGGCCCCGGTGCTGGCCCCGGTCGTCTACACCAGCGCCATCGGACTGGGGGAGATCTTCGAGCAGGACGTGCAGAAGTCCTTCGGCCGGCCGTCCTGGATCATCTCCCAGGGTCCGCAGGTCCATCTGGACGCGCAGGTCACCGAACTCGACGGCGGCCTCCTGCTCAACTGGGACGTGCGGGACGGCCTGTTCGAGGACGGACTCCCGGACGCCGCGTTCGACGCCTACCGCCGCCTCGTCACCCGCCTGATCACGGAGCCCGAGGCCTGGGCCCGCCCGGTGGACGGCCTGCTCGCCCCCGACGTCCTGCCCCGGCGCGCGGTGGCCGCGCTGCCGCCCGCGCCCGTCCCGCACCGCGCGCTGCACACCCGGTTCTTCGGGCTCGCCGAGTCCGAGCCCGAACGCACCGCCGTCGTCCGCACCACCGGCGGCACGCTCACCTACGGCGAACTCGCCCACGCGGCCCGGCGGATCGCCGCCCTGCTGCTCAAGCACGGCGTGCGGGAGGGCGACACGGTCGCGGTGACCCTGCCCAAGGGCGAGGACCAGATCACCGCGGTGCTCGGCATCCTGGCGGCGGGCGCGGCCTACGCCCCCGTCGGAGTGGAGCAGCCCGCCGTACGCCGGGAACGCATCCACTCCGTGGCCGGCGCCTCCGCCGTGCTCACCGACCGCGACCACGCCCACCTGTGCGCGGACCTCCCCTCGGTGCCGGTGCTGTGCCTGGAGGACGCGACGGCGACGGAGCCCGCGGCGGTCGGCCGGCCGGACCCGGCACTGCCCGCCTACGTCCTCTTCACCTCCGGCTCCACGGGCCTGCCCAAGGCCGTGGAGGTGTCGCACCGGGCGGTCGTCAACACCGTCGAGGCGATGGCGGAGCAGCTCGGTCTCGGCTCCGCCGACCGCACCCTCGCGATCTCCGCGCTCGACTTCGACCTCGCCGCCTGGGACGTCTTCACCCCGCTGTCCCTCGGCGGACAGGTCGTCACCGTCGGCCAGGAGCACCGCCGCGACGCCCACCACTGGGCGCGCCTGGTGCGCGAGCACGGGGTGACGCTGGTGCAGTGCGTACCCGCGCTGCTCGACCTGCTGATCGCCGCGGGTGAGGACGACGGCCTCGGCGACCGCCTGCGCATGGTGCTCCTCGGCGGCGACTGGGTCGGCCTCGACCAGCCCCGCAGGCTGCGCGCCCTGGTGCCCGGCTGCCGTTTCGTCGCGCTCGGCGGCATGACGGAGGCGGCGATCCACTCCACGGTGTTCGAGGTCGCGGAGACCGACCCCGCCTGGAAGTCCGTCCCCTACGGCGTTCCGCTGCGCAACATGCGGGCCCGCGTCGTGGACGGACGGGGACGGGACTGCCCCGACCTCGTCCCCGGGGAACTGTGGATCGGCGGCCCGGGCGTGGCGAACGGCTACCGCGCGGACCCCGGGCGCACGGCCGAACGCTTCGTCGAGTACGACGGTGAACGCTGGTACCGCAGCGGCGACCTGGCCCGCTACCGGCCCGACGGCGTCATCGAGTTCCTCGGCCGCGCCGACCACCAGGTGAAGATCGGCGGCCACCGCATCGAACTCGGCGAGATCGAATCGGCCCTGGAGGACGACCCCGCCGTCCTGCACGCGGTCGCCGCCGTCCTGGACGCACCGGTGCGTCACCTCGCCGCGGCCGTGTCCCCCGCCGGCGAGCAGCCCGAACCGGACCGGGTCCGCCTCCGGGCGGCGGAACGCCTCCCCGCCCACATGGTCCCCGAGCGCGTCCTGGTCCTGCCCGACCTGCCGCTGACCGCCAACGGCAAGCTCGACCGGGCGGCCGTCCACCGGGCGCTGACCGAGGCCGCCGGCCGGGACCGGCCCCGTACGACGGAGCCGCGGGGCCCGGTGGAGACGGCCGTCGCGGCCGAGTGGGCCGACCTGCTCGACGTGCCCGACGTGGGGCGGGAGAGCAGCTTCTTCCTGCTGGGCGGCGACTCGCTCGTCGCGACCCGCATGATCGGCCGCCTGCGCGCCGCCGGATTCCCCGGCGCCCGCGTGGCCGACCTCTTCGCCCGCCCCGTGCTCCGGCACTTCTGCGCGTCGCTGCGCCCCGCCACGGAAGCGGCCGCGGTGCCGGTCGCCGCTCCGGCGCTGGTGCCCGACCCCGACCGCGCGCACGAACCCTTCCCGCTGACGGACGTCCAGGCCGCGTACCACACCGGCCGCGACCCCCGGTTCACCCTCGGCGGCGTCGGCACCTGGCACTACACCGAGTTCGACGGGACGGACGTCGACCTGGACCGGCTCGAACGTGCCTTCAACGGCCTCGTCCGCCGGCACGGCATGCTCCGCGCGGTCGTGGAGGACGGACACCAGCGCGTCCTGCCCGACGTACCGCCCCTGCGCGTACCGGTGGAGGACGCTGCGCCCGGCGGCGCGGACGCGGCCCTCGCCGGCCTGCGCGCCCGCCTGTCCCAGCAGGTCCGCGATCCCGCCCGGTGGCCGCTGTTCGCGGTGGAGGCGGTGCGCTACCGCGCGGACGACGGCGAGCACCGGACCCGCGTCGGCATCGGCCTGGACTACCTCGTACTCGACGCGCTCTCCATCACCACGCTCTACGCCGAACTGAACACCCTCTACACCGACCCGGACCACGAACTGCCGCCCGTCGACGTGACGTTCCGCGACTACCTGACCGGGCTCCCCGCCGACCCGGAGGCGGCCGCGCGGGCCCGCGCCCACTGGCAGGCGCGACTGGCCGAACTGCCGCCCCCTCCCGCCCTGCCGCTCGACCGGGACCCGGCGACGCTCGACGCACCCGTCTTCACCCGCCGCCGTACGAGCCTGGCCGCCGACGACTGGCAGGCGGTCAAACGGGCCGCCGCCCGGCACGGACTGACACCCTCGACCGTCCTGCTGGCCCTGTACGCGGAAGTCCTCGCGGCCTGGAGCGGCACGGACGCGCTGACGGTGACGCTGACCCTCTTCAACCGGCGCGACGTCCACCCGCACATCCACCGGGTCCTCGGCGACTTCACCTCCCTGTCCCTCGCGGGCCACCGGCGCGAGGGCGCCTCCTGGCTCGCGGCGGCCG
Organism: Streptomyces sp. KPB2; assembly: GCF_003950055.1. Classification (NCBI taxonomy): domain Bacteria; kingdom Bacillati; phylum Actinomycetota; class Actinomycetes; order Kitasatosporales; family Streptomycetaceae; genus Streptomyces; species Streptomyces sp. KPB2. Next base: position 860,821 of record NZ_CP034353.1, on the reverse strand, counting down.
TCGCGCTGCAACGGCGTCAGGCGGAGGACCTGGACCACGCCGACGTGCCGGTCGACTGGCTGCTGCGGGAGTTCGGCCGCCGCACGGGCACGGTCGACGCCGCCGCGCCCGTGGTGTTCACCAGCGCCGTCGGTGTCGGTGACGCGACGCTCGCCGGGCCGGGCGCCGGCCTCCCCGCGAAGGTCTGGGGCATCTCCCAGTCCCCGCAGGTGTGCCTGGACAACCAGGTCACCGAGGAGTCCGGGAACCTGGTCGTCACCTGGGACGCCGTCGAGGAACTGTTCCCCGGGGGCGTGCTGGACGCCATGTTCGGCGCCTACGAGCGGCTGCTGCGGTACGCCGCGGCCGGTGACTGGGAGGCGCCGCTGCCCGACCTGCCGCCCGCCTCCCAGCACGAGCGCCGGGCCGCCGCCGCACGGGAAGCCGCCCTGGAACCGGTGGCCCCGCGCCCGCTGCACGAGAGGTTCTTCTCCCGCGCGACGGCAGGCCCCGACCGGACCGCCCTCGTCACGACCGAGGGCGCGGAGGTGACGTACGCGACCCTGGCCGGTCAGGCGCTGCGCACCGCTGCCGCGCTCGGCGCGGCGGGCGTACGGCCGGGCGACCTCGTCGCGGTCACCCTGCCCAAGGGACCGGAGCAGATCGCCGCCGTACTGGGCGTCCTCGCGGCCGGCGCCGCCTATGTGCCGCTGAGCGCCGACCAGCCCGCCGCACGGCTGGAGCGGGTGCGCGCCACCGCCGCCTTCCGCGTCGTCGTGGGCGACTGGCCCGCCGCGCAACCGACGGCTCCGCGCTGCCTGTCCTTCCCCGACACACAGGGCCACGAGCCGCTGCCCGCCCCACGGGAGACGTCTGCCGGAGCACTCGCCTACGTGATCTTCACCTCCGGTTCCACGGGCGAACCCAAGGGCGTGGAGATGACCCACGCGGCGGCCTGGAACACGATCGCGGACATCAACGCCCGGCACGGCATCACCCACGACGACCGCGTCTTCGCCCTGTCGGCGCTCGACTTCGACCTGTCCGTGTACGACGTCTTCGGACTGCTCGCCGCGGGAGGCTCCCTCCTGCTGCCCACCGAGGACCAGCGCCGCGAACCCGCCCGCTGGCCCGGCCTGGTCGACCGGTACGGGGTGACCGTCTGGAACACCGTCCCCGCCCTGCTCGACCTGCTCCTCGACGCCGACGAGCACCGGGCGCCGGGCCGCGGCGGCATCGCGGGGCTGCGGACCGCGCTGGTCTCCGGTGACTGGATCGGCCTCGACCTGCCCGCCCGGCTGCGGGCCCGGACCGCCCGGCCCTGCGCCTTCGTGGCCATGGGCGGGGCGACCGAGGCCGCCATCTGGTCCAACACCCTCACCGTCACCGAACCCGACCCCCGCTGGGTCTCCATCCCCTACGGCCGCCCCCTGACCGGGCAGCACTACCGGGTGGTCGGCCGGGACGGACGGGACTGCCCCGACTGGACGCCCGGCGAACTGTGGATCGGCGGCGCGGGACTGGCCCGCGGATACCTGGCCGACCCGGCCCGCACCGCCGAGAAGTTCGTCGAACAGCACGGGCGACGCTGGTACCGGACGGGTGACCTGGGCCGGTTCCGGGGCGACGGCCTGCTGGAGTTCCTCGGCAGGCTCGACAACCAGCTCAAGATCGCCGGCCACCGGATCGAGGCCGGCGAGATCGAGACCGCCCTGGAGGCCCACCCGGCGATCGCCCGGGCCGCCGTCGTGGCCGTGGGGGAGCGCACCGCGAAGCGCCTGGCCGCGTTCGCCGTACCCCGCGAACTGCCCGCGGGCGAGCGGGCGCCCACGGACCCGGTCGAGGACCCCGGACTCGTCGAGAGCCTCTTCGCCCTGCTGGCCGACCGGCTGCCGGCCCACGCCGTCCCTTCCCGCGTCCGACTGCTGCCCGCCCTGCCCCTCACGGCCAACGGCAAGGTCGACCGGCCGGCCCTGGCCGCCCTGGCCGAACCGGAGACGGAGTCCACGGCGGCCCAACCACCCCGGGGAGAGGTCGAGAAGGCACTCGCCGCGCTCTGGCAGGAGCACCTCCCCGGCCGGGTGCCGGACCGCCACGCCAACTTCTTCACCGCCGGCGGCGACAGCCTCACCGCGCTGCGTCTGCTGACCGCGATCGAGCGCCGCCTCGGGGCCGCCGTGCCCGCCCGCCGCTTCTTCGCCGCCCCGACCGTCGCCGCGCTCGCCGCGGACATCACCCGAACGCTCGCGGTCCACGAGACCGCCTACGAGACCGGAGAGCTGTGAACATCCCTGAACTGCTGGCCCGTTACGCCGCCGAGGGCGTGGTGCTGTGGTCCCAGGACGGACAACTTCGTTTCCGCGCCCCGCAGGGCCGGCTCACCGACACGCACCGGGCCGAACTGCGGACCCACAAGGAAGCCGTGCTGCGCCACCTGGAAGCGGGGGAGCCGGAGCTGCGGGGCGACCCGGCGGGCCGCCACGACCCCTTCCCGCTCACGGACATCCAGGCCGCCTACCTCGTCGGCCGCACCGACGCCTACGCCTACGGCGGCGTCGGCTGCCACGCCTACGTCGAACTGGAATACCCCGACCTCGACGTCGACCGCGTGACCGCCGTCTGGCGGCAGCTGACCGAGCGCCACGACATGCTGCGCGCCGTCGTCCACCGCGACGGCCACCAGCAGGTCCTGGCGGACGTGCCCGCCCTCGACGTCGGAGCCGACGACCTCACCGCCCTCCCGGCCCCCGCCGCCGCGGCCGAGGTGGAACGCACCCGCGCCCGGCTGTCCGCACGCGAGACGCCGACCGACCAGTGGCCCCTCTTCGACGTGCACGTGAGCCGGACCGCCGAACGGGCGGTACTCCACCTCTCCTTCGACATGCTCGTCGTCGACCACGCCAGCCTGCGCCTCCTCCTCGCCGAGTTCCGGCGCGGTTACGGCGGTGAACCCCTCTCCGACGCACCCCGAATCACCTTCCGCGACTACGTCCTGGCCCGCCGCGCCCTCGCCGACACCGACGCCCACGCCCGCGACCGCGCCTACTGGACCGAGCGGCTCGACACCCTGCCGCCCGCCCCCGAACTGCCCCTCGCCGAACCGTGGGAGGCCGGCGTGAGCGGACCGGGACAGTCCGCAGGCAGGCCGGCGCCCGGCGACGCGGTGACGTTCCGGCGACGGGAGGTGCTGCTGCCCGCGGCCGACCGGGACCGGCTCGCCGAACGCGCCGCGCGGCGCGGACTGACCCTGTCGGCGGCCCTGCTCGCGGCGTACGCCGAGACGGTCGGCACGTGGTCGCGGACCAGCCGCTTCACGCTCAACGTGCCCACGGTCGACCGGCCCGCCCTGCACGCGGACATCGGCCGTCTCGTCGGCGACTTCACCTCGCTCGAACTGCTCGCCGTCGACCTCGACGCCCGGGCCACTTTCACCGAGCGGACCAGGGCCGTGGGACAACAGCTCCTGGAGGACCTGGAACATCCCCTGTTCACCGGCTCGGAGGTCCTCGCCGAGCTGTCCCGCAGGGCCGGCGCCCCGGTGCTGATGCCGGTCGTCTTCACCAGCGCCCTGGGCGCCGGCACCACCTCCGAGGGCGTGCCCCCCGAGGTGACGTACGCGGTGACCCGGACGCCCCAGGTGTGGCTCGACTGCCAGGTCATGCACCGCGGTGACGCGCTCGGCCTCTCCTGGGACATCCGCGACGGCGCCCTCGCCCAGGGCGTCGCCGACGCCATGTTCGAGGCGTACACCGCACTGGTGCGGTCGCTGGCGGTGCAGGGCGAGGCCGGTGAGGCGGCCTGGGACGCGCCGGTCGGCGTCCCCCTGCCCGCGGCACAGGCGGCACGCCGTGCCGAGGCCAACGCGACCGGCGGCCCGCTGCCGGACGCCCTGCTCCACGAACCCGTCCTGGCGCGGGCCCGGACCACCCCGGACGCGATCGCGATCCGCACCCCCGAGCGGACCCTCACCTACCGGCAGCTCGTGGCCCGCGCGAGCGCCCTGGCCCAGGAGCTGACGGCGTCCGGGCTGCGGCCCGGGGAGCCCGTGGCGATCTGGGCGGACAAGGGCTGGGAACAGGTCGTCGCCGTCTTCGGCACCCTCATGGCGGGCGGCGCCTACCTGCCCGTGGACACGGCCCAGCCACCGGCCCGCCGCGACACCATCGTCGCGGACGCGGGCGTGCGCACCGTCCTCACCCAGTCCTGGCTCGCCGAGATCGACGACCTCCCCGCGAACGTCACGGCCCTCGCCGTCGACCTCCTCCCCGAGGACACCGGGACCACGCCCGGCGCCGGCGCACCCCGCCGCCGCCCGGACGAACTCGCCTACATCATCTACACCTCCGGCTCCACCGGCACGCCCAAGGGCGTGATGATCAGTCACCGGGCCGCCCTCAACACCGTCGAGGACATCAACCGCCGCCACTCGGTCACCGACCGGGACCGCGTCCTCGGCATCGCGGGACTGGGCTTCGACCTGTCCGTCTACGACCTGTTCGGCCCCCTCGCCGTGGGCGCCACCCTCGTCCTGCCGCGGGCCGACCGGCGCGGCGACCCCTCCCACTGGGCCGAACTCGTCCGCGACTTCGGGGTGACCGTGTGGAACTCGGTGCCGGGCCAGCTCCACATGCTGTGCGACTGGCTGCGCTCCGAGCCGCCCACCGGCGACCCCTCGCTGCGGCTCGCGCTGATATCCGGCGACTGGATACCGGTCACCCTGCCCGACCAGGCCCGCGAACTCCTCCCCGGCCTGGAGGTCGTCTCCCTCGGCGGCGCCACCGAGGGCTCCATCTGGTCCATCGCCCACCCCGTCGGCGAGGTGGACACCACCCGCCCGAGCATCCCGTACGGCAAGCCCCTGACCAACCAGACCTTCGCCGTGCTCGACCGGCACCTGAGGCCACGGCCCGAATGGGTGCCGGGGGAGCTGTACATCGGCGGAGCCGGCGTCGCGCTGGGCTACTTCGGGGACGAGAGGCGCACGGCGGAGCGGTTCCCCACCGACCCCGCCTCCGGGGAGCGGCTGTACCGCACCGGTGACCTCGGCCGGTACCTCCCCGACGGGACCATCGAGTTCCTGGGCCGCGAGGACGCCCAGATCAAGATCCGCGGCTACCGGGTGGAACTCGCCGAGGTGGAGGCCGCCGTCCAGGCCCACCCCGAGGTCGCGGCGGGCGCGGTGGTCGTCGACGACTCCGCGTCCGGCGGCCGCCGCCTGGCCGCCTTCGTGGAGACGGCCCGCAAGGACGGCGCGGCGACCGGGAGCACCGGCACGGCACGCGACGACGGAGCCGAGCGCGTCGCACGGGCACGGGCACGGGCGCGTGCGGCGGCGGCCGACGCCGTACGGGAGGCCTCTGCGGCCGTCGACGCCGCGCGCCTCACGGAGTTCCTGGCCGCCCTCGACGACGTGGCGCTCGCCGAGATGACCCGCGTCCTCGCCGCTTGTGGAACGTTCGCCGACGGAGCGTCGCGCACCGCCGTCGAGGTGGCCACGGCGCTGCGCTCCACACCCCGCCACCGGCACATCGTGCGGCGCTGGCTGCGCGCCCTGGCCGCCCGCGACCTGCTCACCCACCGGGATCCGGACGACACCTACACGGGTCTGGTCCCCGTCACCGCCGCCGAGGCGGAGCGCCGATGGCGGCGGGCCGCGGAGCTGGAGCACGAGATCGGCTGGAGCACGGAGCTGCTCACCGTCATGCGCACCTGCGCCGCGCGACTGCCCGAGCTCCTCTCCGGCGGGACGGGCATCCGGGAACTGCTCTTCCCCGGCGCGGCGACCGAGGCCGCCGACGCCGCCTACCGCGACAACCTCGCCATCCGTCACCTCAACCGCGCCGTGGTCGCCGCGCTGCGCGAGATCGCCGCGAGCCACACCGGCGAGGAACGCCTGCGCGTCCTGGAAGTGGGCGGCGGCGTCGGCGGCACCACCGGCGAACTGGTGCCCGTCCTCGCCGAGTACGGCGTCGACTACCTGTTCACCGACGCCTCCGCGTTCTTCCTCAACGAGGCCCGCGAGCGCTTCGCCGACCACGCCTGGGTCCGTTACCGGCGCTTCGACATCGACGAGGACGCCCGCGCCCAGCACCTGCTGCCCAACACCTTCGACGTGGTGATCTGCGCCAACACCCTGCACGCCGCCGCCGACGCCGACACGGCCGTGGGCCGGCTGCGGGAGCTGCTCGTGCCGGGCGGACAGCTCGTGTTCGTGGAGAACACCCGCGACGAGAACCTCCCGCTGCTGGTCTCCATGGAGTTCCTGGAGGTCGCCGGCCGGACGTGGACCGACGTGCGCGAGCACACCGGCCAGTCCTTCCTCACCCACGCCCAGTGGCGTGAACTCCTCGACCGGCACGCCGCGACCGAGGTCACCTCGCTGCCCGAGCCGCGGGACACGCTGGCACTCACCGGCCAGGAGGTCTTCCTCGCCACCCTGAAGGACGACCGGCACCACGTCCCCGTCGGCGAGCTGGCCCGCACGGCGGCGAACCGGCTCCCGGAGTACATGCTCCCCTCCGTGTGGCAGGTCGTCGACACCCTGCCCCGCACGGCCAACGGCAAGACCGACCGCACCCGCCTGCGCGGCTGGCTGCCCCGCGAGAGCGCTCCGGTCGTCGTGGACGAGACGCCGAAGGACGACCTGGAGCACGGCCTCGCCGAGCTGTGGTCGGAACTCCTCTCCGTCGAACGCGTCACCCGCAACGACGACTTCTTCGACCTGGGCGGCGACTCGCTCCTCGTCGCCCGCATGGTGGGCCGGCTGCGTGAACGCGTACCGCGGGCCGCCGACCTGGAGTGGGAGGTCGTCCTGCGCCACATGCTGCGCCGCCCCACCGTCGCAGGGCTCGCCGCGTTCCTGCGCGGCCAGGCGGGCCCCGAGGACGCGCCGGCCACCGCCGTACGCACGGACCCGGTGGTCCCGCTGCACGGAACCCGCTCCGAGGACGAGCCGACCACCGTCCTGGTGCACGCCGGAACCGCGACGATCATGCCGTACCGGGCGCTGATCACCGAGATCCGCCGCCGCTCACCCGGCCTCGCCGAGGTCGTCGGCCTGGAGGTCCCTAACCTGGACGGGTTCCTCGCCGCCCCGCCGCAGGGACTCATCGAGCAGATGGCGGCCGACTACGCACGCGCCCTGACGGCGGACGGCCGCGGCCGCTTCCACGTCGTCGGCTACTGCCTGGGCGGTCTGATCGCCACCGAAGTGGCCCGCAACCTGGCCGAGTCCGGAGCGGAGGTGGAGAGCCTCACCGTCATCAGCAGCCACAGCCCCCGCTTCCGGCTCGACGACGAACTCCTCGCCGAGTACTCCTTCGCCGTCATGATGGGCATCGACCCCGCCGACCTCGGCTTCCCGGACGACCAGTACCGGGTGGCCGCGGCCGCCGACGCGGTCCTGGCCGCGAGCCCGGGCGTGCTGCCGGACGGCGGACTCGCCGCCCTGCCCGAAGAGTTCGCGGACGTCGCGGCACCCTTCCGGGAGCTGGCCCGTACGCCGCGCGCCGCACGCATCGCCCGGATGTGCGAGGCGGTGCCCGCCTCCGCCGGCACCTACACACCCGACCACATGACGCGGCTGTTCCTCGCCTTCCGGCAGAGCGTCTTCGCCATCACCCGCTACGACGCCGAGCCCTACGCCGGCGACATCACCTTCCTGCGGCACGACGGCGCCTACCCCTTCCCGGGCAGCAAGGACGCCGTTACCACCTACTGGGAGGAACTCACCCTGGGCGACCTGGACATCGTCGACATCGGCGGCGACCACTACAGCTGCCTGTCCGTCGAGCACGCGCCCGGCATCCTCAAGACCCTCGGCGAGCTGACCCGGGGGGCGATCACCCGATGACCGGGGCCGTGATCGGAGTCCTGGGCGCCTCCGGCGCGGTCGGCCGGGCCGCCGTGCGGGAACTGCGCGCGCTCGGCCACACCGGGCTGCGCCTGGGCGGCCGGACCGAATCCGCCCTGGCCGCGGTCGCCGAGGAGGACGCCGCCGGCCACGACGAGACCGTCCTGGCCGACGCCACCGCGGCGGACGGCCTGCGGGCCTTCACCGAAGGCTGCGACATCGTCCTCAACTGCGTCGGCCCCACCTACCGGCTCCGCGCCACGGTGGCCTCGGCGGCCCTCGCCGCCGGCGCCCACTGCGTCGACGTCGCCGGCGACGACCCGGCGGCCGAAGACCTCGTCGAGGGCGGCGACCCGGCCCGCGACGGCCGGACCGTCGTCCTGTCGGCGGGAGCCCTGCCCGGCCTGTCCAGCCTGCTGCCCCGCTGGCTCGCCGGGCAGGGCCTGGACAACGCGGCGACGCTGACCGCGCACTGCGGAGGCCTGGAGACCTGCTCGCCGACGGTGGCGCACGACCTCATGCTCTCCCTCGGCTCCGGAGGCGCCGACGGCGCCGCCTACGGCGAGGCTCTCGCGGCCGTCCGCGGTGGCCGGCGCGTCCCGCGCGTCCTGCGCACGGACGAGGACACCAGGCACGGGGCGTTCCCCGGCCGGGTCGCCGTACAGCCCTACCTCAGCGCCGAGAGCGAACGCCTCGCCACCGCCCTGGGCCTCGACCGGCTCGACTGGTACAACGTCCACCCCGGCCCCGCCGTACGCGCCCTGCTCACCCTCCTGCCGGGACGCCTCGCCGCCGGGGACGACCCGGACCGGCTCGCGGAGCGGCTGATCCTCGCCGCCGGCCTCGACCTGGCCGGGCGCAAGCCGTACTACGTCATGGACTTCGCCCTGTCCGGGACCGCGTCCGGGACGCCGGCGACGGCGGGCCTGACCCTGCGGGCGGCCAGCAGCTACCGGCTGACCGCCGCCGTGGGGGCCCTGGCGGTGGACGCGGTACTGCGGGGGGAGGTGCCGGCCGGCGTGCACTTCGCCTGCGACGTGCTGGAGCCGGACCGCGTGGTGCGGCACCTGCTCGAACACGCCGTGGCCGACCTGCGGTTCACCGGCGCGGCGGCCGGCGCCGGGCAGACGGAAGAAGGCGTGCTGTGAGCGAACCGACGCCGCTGCGCGTCCTGGTCTGCGGTACCAACTTCGGGCGCTTCTACGCCGAGGCGGTACGCCGGCGCCCCGGATACACCCTGGCCGGCATCCTGAGCCGAGGCTCGGCCGCCTCCCGGGCCTACGCCGAGAGCCTGGGCGTTCCCTTCCACACCGACGTCGGCGACCTGCCGGACGGCATCGACGCGGCCTGCGTGGCGGTGGGTTCCTCCATCTCGGGCGGCCGGGGCACCGAGCTGGCCAGGGCGCTCATGGACCGGGGCATCCACGTCCTCCAGGAACACCCCGTGCACCTGACCGAGCTGACCGGCAACCTCACCCACGCCCGCCGCCGGGGGGTGCAGTACCGCCTCAACACCCACTACCCGCACGTCGCCCCGGTCCGGGCCTTCGTCGACGCGGCCCGCCGGCTCGTCGCACGACAGCGACCGCTCTTCGTGGACGCCGCGACCCCGGTCCATCTGATGCACCCGCTGGTGGACATCCTCGGCCGGGCGACGGGCACGCTGCGGCCCTGGCGGTTCGCGGACCCGGCACCGCTGCCCGCCGGGATCGGACCGCAGCCGTTCCGTTCCCTGCACGGCGTGTTCGCCGGTGTGCCCCTCACCCTGCGGGTGCACCACCAACTCGACCCGTCCGACCGTGACAACCACGCCCTGCACTGGCACCGGATCTCCCTCGGCACCGAGGGCGGAGTGCTCACCCTGGCCGACACCCACGGCCCCGTGCTGTGGAGCCCCCGCCTGCACATCGGGCGGGACGCCGACCGGCGCTTCGTCCTGGACGGTGCGGGCACCGGCCGCCTGGGACTCGGGACCACGGCGGTGATCGGGAACACCGGAACCTTCCGCACGGTCTTCTCCGACCTGTGGCCCGAAGCGATCGGCACCGCCCTGGACGGGCTCCGCGAGGCCGTCGCCCAGGGTGGCGACGCTCTGCGCGCCGGCCAGTACGAGCTGGCCGTGTGCCGTATCTGGACCGACCTCGCGGCCCGGCTGGGACCACCGGAGATCGTCCGGCCGGCCACCCCCCGGCCCCTGGCGGTCAGTGACGTGTTCCCCGCGCCGGAGAGGTCACCGCGCGACACCGCTCCCCGGTCCGGCCCGGACGCGCCGACGGGCGGGCGCGCGGCCGCGGACCCCGGTCCCGCCGCGGGACCGGGGCACCCTCCAGCGGAAGCGCCCTCGCCCCGGCCCGCGGACACCGCCCCGTACTCGCCGTCGGCGGAGTTCTTCGACCTCGTCGCCGCCGAGCACACCGCGACCGCGAGCGCCCCGGCGGTCGCCGCCCTCCTCGCCGACGCCGACCTGAGCGCCGGCCCGGTCGTGGACATCGGCGCCGGCACCGGGCTGGTGACCGAGGCCGTGGCCCGGGCCCGACCGGACGCGGAGATCATCGCCTGCGAACCGTCGGTCGGCATGCGTGCCGTCCTGACCAGCCGGGTCTTCAGCGACGCGGACCTGCGCACCCGGGTGACCGTCACCGCCGACGCCGCTCCCGACCTCGACCTGCCCGACCGGATCAGCGTCGTCCTGCTCTGCGGCGTCCTCGGCCACCTCGACGCCGACGCACGGGCCCGGCTGTGGCGGCGGCTGAACCGGCGACTGGCCCCCGGCGGGCTCGTCGTCGTCGAACTCATGCAGTTCGAACGGCCCTCGACCCTCCCCGAGACCCGGCTCGCCACCGCCACCGCCGGACGCCACCGCTACGAGTGGTCGTTCGCCGGGGCACCGGACGAGACGGAGGACGGCGTGATGCGCCTGCGCTCCACCTGGCGGGTCTACCGGGACGGCGCCGGGCAGCCGGAACGCGAGGTGCACGACTCCTACCGCTGGACGCCCTTCGCGCCGGCGGACGTGGTGGCCGAGTCCGGCATGACCGCACGCACCCTGCCCACCCGCCCCGGAGCACCCCCGCTGGCCGTGCTCACCCGGACACCGGACGCCTCCGAACCGGCCACCGGACCGCACCTGCCGCCTGCCCGGACGGCGCCCGAAGCCCGGGACACCCCGCGTCCCACCACCGCGCAGATCTCGTCCTCCTCCACCACCGACGGCTAGGAACCTCAATGAGAACCCCCGAGACGACCCCCGCGGCATCGGCCGCTCCCGGCCGATCCGCCGAGGACGCCGCACCGGACCCCGCCACCCCGCCCCGGGACTTCCCCGTCCAGCGGGGCTGCCCCTTCGCCGCGCCCGCGGAGTACGACGCGCTGCGCACCCACGACCCGGTCGCCCGCGTGACCCTGCCGACCCGCCGGGAAGCGTGGGTGGTCACCCGCTACGACGACGTACGCGAACTGCTCTCCGACCCCCGGGTCAGCGCCGACATCAGCCGCCCCAACTTCCCCGCCCTCGGCGAGGGCGAACAGGAGGCCGGAGCGAGGTTCCGCCCCTTCATCCGCACCGACGCCCCCGAACACACCAAGTACCGGCGGATGCTCCTGCCGGTGTTCACGGTGCGCCGGGTCCGGGCGATGCGGCCCGCCGTGCAGGCCCGCGTGGACGAGATCCTGGACGGCATGCTGGCGGCCGGCGGCCCGGTGGACCTCGTCTCCGCGTACGCCAACGCCGTCTCCACCTCGGTGATCTGCGAACTGCTCGGCGTCCCCCGGAAGAACCTGGAGTACTTCCGGGACGTCACCCGGATCTCCGGCTCCCGGCACAGCACCGCCGCGCAGGTGTCCGAAGCCCTCGGCGGCCTCTTCGGCCTGCTCGCCGAACTGGTCGCCGAACGGCGCGAGGAGCCCCGGGATGACCTGATCTCCAAACTGGTCACCGACCACCTGGTCCCCGGCCACGTGACGAAGGACCAGCTCCTGTCCACCCTCGGCATCACCATCAACGCGGGCCGCGAGACCACCACCAGCATGATCGCCCTGAGCACCCTGCTCCTGCTGGACCGGCCGGAGCTGATGGAGGAACTGCGCCGCGACACCTCGCTGATGCCCGCCGCGGTCGACGAACTCCTGCGCGTCCTGTCCGTCGCCGACTCCATCCCGCTGCGCGTCGCCGCCGAGGACATCGACCTGTCCGGCCGGACCATCCCCGCCGACGACGGCGTGATCGCCCTCCTCGCCGGGGCCAACCACGACCCCGAGCAGTTCGACGACCCCGAGCGGGTCGACTTCCACCGCACCGACAACCACCACGTCGCGTTCGGCCACGGCGTCCACCAGTGCGTCGGACAGCACCTCGCCCGGCTGGAGCTGGAGGTCGCCCTGGAGACACTCCTGCGCCGCGTCCCCACCCTGCGCCTCGCCGGCGACCGGGACGACGTCACCGTCAAGCACGACTCGGCCACCTTCGGCCTCGAAGAGATGATGGTGACCTGGTGACCGGGCCCGTACCACCGAGCGCGTCCGCCCCGTACGACGCCCGCCCCTCCGCCCGCGCCGCCCGCGCCGACAACCCGTGGATCCGGCGCTGGAGCGACGGCGCCTCGCCCCGGTTCACGCTGGTCTGCCTGCCGCACGCGGGGGGCAGCGCGGGCTTCTACCGGCCCTGGGCGGCCCTGATGCCGGCCGAGGTCGAACTCCTCGCGATCCAGTACCCCGGCCGCGAGGACCGCTTCGAGGACCCCGGGGCGGCCGGCATGGAGGAGCTGGTGGAGGCGGTGGCGGACGCGGTCGGGCCGCTGCTGGACCGGCCGTACGCCCTCTTCGGGCACAGCATGGGCTCCGCCGTGGCCTGGGAACTCGCCCACGAACTGCGGCAGCGCGGACTGCCCGGCCCGCGCCGCCTGTTCGCGTCGGGCCGGGCCGCCCCCGGCACGGCGGTCACCGGGCAACTCCATCGCCAGGACGACGACGTCCTGAGCGCCGAACTGGCCCGGCTGGGCGGCACGAGCCGGGAGGTCCTGGACGATCCGGGGCTGCGCTCCCTGGTCCTCACGGCCGTACGCCACGACTACCGCGTCATCGAGACATACCGGCCGCCGGCGGACCGGCCGCCGCTCTCCTGCCCGCTGCACGTCCTGACCGGCAGCACGGACCCGGAACTCGGCGCGGAGCGGAGCCGCGACCGGGCGGGCGGCTGGGCGGACCTCACCACCGCCCGCACCGAGGTCCGCGTCTTTTTTGGCGACCACTTCTACCTCACCCCGCGCCGCCGCGAGGTGGTCGCCACCGTACTGCGCAGGCTGGACCCCTCCCTGACCACCGGCGGCGCCCACGTCTGGCCGAGCACCCCCTGACCCCCCTCTGCCCCCAACCCTCAACCCCGAGCCCCCAGCCCTGCCCCCGACCCCCGACCCCCGACGCCCGGAGACCCGACGTGATCGACTACTACTCGACCTCGGCCGAGTTCTACGAACTGGTCGCCACCCGGCACACCGCCAGCAGCGGCCCCCCGCTGACCGGTGTGCTCACCGGCCTGGACGTGTCGCACGGCCCCGTCCTCGAGATCGGCGCGGGCACCGGGCGCGTGACCGAGGTCATCGCCGCCGCCCTGCCCGAGGCGGAGATCCTCGCGGCCGAGCCGTCGGCCACCATGCGCGCCATGCTCACCTCCCGGGTCGCCCGCGACCCGGACCTGCGCCGGCGGGTGACCGTCGTGGACGGGTCCGCCCAGGACCTCGTCCTGCCCGAACGCCTCTCCGCCGTGGTCGTCTTCGGCGTGGCCGGTCACCTCACCGTCCCCGAACGCGTGACGCTGTGGAAGCGGCTCGCGGACCGCCTGCCGGACGGCGCACCCCTCGTCGTCGAACTGATGGGTGTCTCCTCCCCGCGCGTCATCCCGCCGGTGATGTCCCTCAGGGAGACCATCGGCCGCCAGACGTACGAGTGGTGGATCGGCGGCGAACCCACCGAGGGCGACGCCATGCGGTTCACCACCACCTGGAAGGTCCTGCGCGAGGGCCGCACCGTGCGCGAGGTCGCCGACAGCTACGTCTGGCACACCTTCGACGTGGCCCGACTGGCCCGCGAGGCAGGCATGACCAGCCGCCGGATCACCGAGGCCGGAGGCAGGCCCGTCCCCGAAATCGGAGTACTCGTCAAGTGAAGTCACCATCGCCCGGCCCCGGCCCGGCCCCGGACGCCGCAACCGGTGGCGCGGGCACCGGCGCCACACCGTCGACCCCGCCGACTCCGCCGACCCCGCCGACCCCGCCGACTCCGCTGCGCACGCTGGCCGAGCCCGTCCGCGGCCGGCTCGCGGCCGCCGTCGGCCTCCAGACCGTCGCCGCCCTCGCCGGAGTCGTTCCCTTCATCGCCGTGTCCCGCATCGCCGAGCGCCTCACCGCGGGGCCCCCGGCCGACGGCGACGCCCTCTGGCCGCTGGTGACACTGGCCTGCGCGGCGGGCCTCGTCGCCCTGGTGTGCGGCACCGCGGCCGGCGCCCTCGCCCACCTCGCCGACAACGACCTCCAGCTCGCCCTGCGTCGCCGGCTCGCCCGGCACATCGGCCGGCTGCCACTCGGCCGGCTCACCGACCGGGGCACCGGCGAGGTCAAGCAGGCCGTGCAGGACGACGTGAGCGCGTTGCACACCCTGTTCGCCCACACCCTCCTCGACGTCGTCTCCGTACTCACCGCGCCCGTGCTCACCCTGGTCTACCTGTGCACCGTGGACTGGCGGCTGGCGCTGGTCGGCGTGGTGCCCCTGCTGCTGGGCGTGTTCCTGTTCGGCCGGGCCATGGCGGGCGCGGCGGCGCAGATGGCCGAGTTCGGCGCCGCGGTGGGCCGGATCTCCTCCGCCGCCGTGGAGTTCGCGTCCGGCATCGCCGTCTTCAAGAGCTTCGGGCGCGGCGGCAGGGCCCACGAGCGTTTCGTCCGCGCGACCGAGGACTTCGCCGACTTCTTCGCCGGCTGGGTCCGGTCGACCCTGGCGAACTCCACCGCCGCGGTCCTGGTGGTCACCCCCGCCGTGGTCCTGCTGCTCCTGTCCGTGCCGGGCGCGCTGTTCGTCACCCGGGGCTGGACGACCGGTGCCGAACTCGTCCCCTTCCTCCTGCTCGGCCCCGCCGTCGCCGCGCCCATGGGCGTCGTGGGCCCCCGCATCCAGCAGATCCGGGCCGGCCAGGCCGCCGCCGTACGCGTCACCGAACTCCTGGCCGCCCCGACCCTCCCCGAACCGACGACCCCGGCCCTCCCGGACGGCCACCACGTCCGGCTGCGCGGGGTGTCCTTCTCCTACGACGGGCACACCGACGTCCTCAGCGACGTGGACCTCGACCTCGCGCCCGGCACCGTCACCGCTCTGGTCGGCCCCTCCGGCTCGGGCAAGTCCACCCTGGCCTCGCTGCTGCCCCGCTTCCACGACGTCACGGCCGGCACGGTGACCCTCGGCGGCGCCGACATCCGGGACATCCCCGCGAGCGAGCTGTACCGCCGGGTCGGCTTCGTCCTCCAGGACGTACGGCTGCTGCGGGCGAGCGTCGCCGACAACATCCGCCTGGGCCGCCCCGACGCCACCGACGCGGAGGTCGAGCGGTGCGCCCGGGCCGCACGCATCCACGACCGGATCACGGCCCTGCCCGACGGCTACGCGACCGAACTCGGCACGGCCGTCGCCCTCTCCGGCGGCGAGGCGCAGCGCCTGTCCATCGCACGGGCACTGCTCGCCGACGCGCCCGTCCTGGTCCTCGACGAGGCGACCGCCTACGCGGACCCGCACTCCGAGGCGCTGATCCAGGACGCGCTGTCCGCGCTCGCGGCCGGCCGCACCCTGCTCGTCATCGCCCACCGGCTGGCCACGATCCGCACCGCCGACCGGATCGTGGTGCTGGAGGACGGACGCGTCACCGAACAGGGCCGCCACGACGATTTGCTGGCCGCCGGCGGGCGCTACGCCGCGCTGTGGCAGGCCCAGCGCACCGCGCCCCCGAGCGAGACCGACGGCCTACCGCAGCACCGGCCCGCACCCGGGGGAGCGGACCCGGCGGCGGACGACGTCCGAGAGGGAAGTGCACGATGATCCGTCACCTCTACCGCGTACTGGGCCCGGAGGGCTCCCGCCCGCTGAACCGGCTGCTGGTGCTCCAGTCCGCCGCGGCCGTCCTTGAGGGCGTCGCCTTCGCCCTCCTGGTGCCCGTCGTCGAGACCCTGCTCGGCACGGAGCCCGACGACGTCCTGCCCTGGCTGACGGCGTTCACCGGCTGCGTCCTCGCCCATGCCGTCCTCCAGGGCGCCGCCATCGGCGGAGGGTTCACCGTCGGCTCCCGGCTCTCCCGCGCGCTGCACCGCCGCATGGCCGACCAGGCGCTGCGCCTGCCGCTGGGCTGGTTCACCGCCGGGCGCACGGCCGAGTTCAGCAGGCTGGCCGGACAGAACGTCATCCAGGTGATGAGCACACCGGCCCACCTGCTCCGCCCGTTCATCAACTCCCTTCTCACCCCCGTGACGCTGGTGGTCGCCACCTTCTTCTTCGACGTCCGCACCGCCCTGGTGCTCCTGGTCTGCGCGCCCGTGCTGTACGCCGTCCAGCAGGCGAGCACGGCGCTGATGCGCCGCCTGGACCTCGGCCGCGACGCCGCGATCGGCGAGTCCGCCGACCGGGTCCTGGAGTACACCCGCAACCAGCCGGTCCTGCGGGCCTTCGGCCGCACCGCGGAGGGCTACGGCGCGCTGGACGACGCCCTGGCGGCCGAGGCGCGCGCCGACCGGCGGCTCATCGCGCGCGGCCTGCCCGGCCTGGTCTCCTTCACCTTCGCCACCCGGCTCGTCTTCGCCCTGCTGCTCGCCCTCGGGGTGTCCTGGCAGCTCGACGGGTCACTCACCGTCCCCACCCTGCTGGCGCTCCTGGTGCTGCTGGTCCGCCTGATCGACAGCGTGTCCTCCGCCGCCGAGGCCGGCGCGGGCATGCGCATCGCCCGCAACACCCTGGAACGGCTCGGCGAGGTCCTCGACGAGCCACCCTTCCCCCGGCCCGCCCGGCCCAGGACCCCCCGCGACGCGAGCGTCGAGTTCGAAGGGGTCGGCTTCCGCTACGACACCGGCGGGGCGGACGGACCCTCCTCCCGCCCGGTCCTGAAGGACGTGACCTTCCGCCTCCCCGAGCGCAGCACGACCGCCCTGGTGGGACCCTCCGGCGCGGGCAAGACCACGGTCGCCGCGCTGCTCGCCCGCTTCCGGGACACCACCGAGGGCACCGTCCGCGTCGGCGGCGTGGACGTCCGCGAGATCGCCGCCGACGACCTGGCCGACCACGTCTCGCTCGTCTTCCAGGACGTCTACCTCTTCGACGGCACCATCGAGGAGAACGTCAGGATCGCCGCCCCGGACGCCGGCCCGGCCGAACTGGCCGAGGCAGCCGCCCTGTCCGGGCTCGACCGGGTGATCGAGGAGTTGCCCGACGGCTGGAACACGAAGGCCGGGGAGGCGGGCGCCCGGCTGTCCGGCGGGCAGCGCCAGCGCGTCTCCATCGCCCGCGCCCTGCTCAAGGACGCCCCGATCCTCGTCCTCGACGAGGCCACCGCCGCGCTCGACCAAGAGAACGAGGCGCTGTTCGCCGAGGCCGTGCGCACCCTCGCCGACCGCAAGACCCTGCTGGTCATCGCGCACCGGCTGAGCACCGTCGTCCACGCGGACCAGATCCTCGTCCTGGAGGACGGCGAGATCACCGAACGCGGCACGCACGACGACCTGGTCACGGCGGGCGGCACCTACGCCTCCTTCTGGCACCGGCGGACCAGGGCCCACGGCTGGCGACTGGAGGCGGCCCGCCCATGACCCCGCACCGGCACCAGCACTCCACCGGAACCCGGCAGCGGCGACAGCTACAGCTACAGCGGCACGAGGAAGGCACGACACGATGAACAACGGCCCCCGGAACACCTGGGACGCGTGGGCGGGTTCCGTACCGCCCCTCAGCTCCACGAGCACCCTGGAACCCGGCCACGACGCCGCAGCCACGGCAACGCGCCTGGCCCGGGCCGCTCTCGCCGACCAGTACGTGGTGTACGAGGGGGAGGGCGGCGTCTGGCACTTCGCGGCGGGCTCGGCCGTCAGCCTCACCGCGCACGCGGACGAGGTCACCGCACGGGCGGCCGGACGCACCTGGACCTCCCGCACCGACGGCAACCCGCTGACGGCGTTCGCGGCAGCGCTGCGCGCCCTGTCCCACCCGGGCGGCGCGTCCGACGGGGACGACGCGCACGGCGGACGCGACGGCGGACGGCACTTCTACGGCTGGGCGGCCTTCGAACTCGCCCACCTCCTGCACGCCGACCCCGCGGCCACCGGCGACGGACCGCTGCTGCACGCGCTGATTCCGTCCGTCGAGGTCACCCTCACCGGCGACCGCACCGTGGTCCGCGCGGTGGACGAGGCATGGGCACGCAAGGTCGCCGACCTGCTCGCGGAGCCACCGGCACGACGGCCCGCACCCGACGGGGCGAGGCCCGAGGGCGCCGAGGGTTCCGAGGACGTCATCGCCGCCGGCACCGACGCCTACGGCAGCGCGGTGGCCCGGACGGTCCAGGACATCCGCGCCGGGCTGCTGGAGAAGGCCGTCCTGTCCCGGAAGGTCCCGCTGCCCGTCGTGCCACCGGTGGACTTCCCCGCGACCTACCTCGCCGGCCGCCGGGCCAACACCCCGGCCCGCTCCTACCTGCTGGACCTCGGCGGCTACCGGGCGGCCGGATTCAGCCCGGAGACCGTCCTCGAAGTCGGCGGGAACGGCCGCGTCAGCACCCAGCCCCTCGCGGGCACCCGCGCCCGCGGCGCGGACCCGGCGGAGAACGACCGACTGCGGGGAGAACTGCTCACCGACCCCAAGGAGATACACGAACACGCCGTGTCCGTACGCCTCGCCTGGGACGAGATGGCCGCCGTGTGCCGACCCGGCTCCGTGGTGGCCGAGGAGTTCATGGCCGTCCGGCCGCGCGGCCCGGTCCAGCACCTGGCCTCGCGGCTGACCGGCCACCTCCGCGAGGACGCCGGACCGTGGGACGCCTTCGCCTCCCTCTTCCCCGCGATCACGGCCACCGGTGTCTCCAAACGCGCCGCCCTTCAGGCCCTGGCCCGCCACGAGCACGGCCCCCGCGGCCTGTACGGCGGCGCGGTCTTCCGGGGCGGCACCGACGGCGCCCTCGACGCCGCCCTCGTCCTGCGCACCCTCATCGGCGAGGGCGAGAGCACATGGCTGCGCGCGGGTGCGGGAGTCACCGCCCACTCCAGCCCCGAACGGGAGATCGAGGAGACCTGCGAGAAGCTCCGCAGCGTCGCCCCGCACCTGCGGTTCGCGTCCCCTCCCTCCGCTTGAAGTCGCCGCGTCGTTCGGTCACCCCGCCGGCGGCTCACGCTGCCGGGTCGGGGGAAGGCTCATTCCGAGGCCCCGGAATCCCCGGGTTCCAGGCGGACCACCAGACCCTTCGACGTCGGCTGGTTGCTGATGTCCGCCACGCTGTCCAGCGGCACGAGGACCTGCGTCTCCGGGTAATAGGCCGCCGCGCAGCCGCGGCTGGTCGGATAGGGAACGACCTGGAAACCCTCCGCCCGGCGCTCCGTCCCGTCGGTCCACACGCTCACCACATCCACGCCCTGCCCCTCGGACAGCCCGAGTTCCGTGAGGTCCTCCGGATTGACCAGCACGACTCTGCGACTGCCGTGGATGCCGCGATAGCGGTCGTTGTTCGTGTAGGGGATCGTGTTCCACTGGTCGTGCGAGCGGAGCGTCTGCAGCAGCAGGTGTCCCTCGGGCGCCTGCGGCATCTCCCAGTCGTTGCACGTGAACAGGGCCCGGCCCGTGGACGTCCCGAAGACGCCCTCGTTGACCGGATTCGGCAGACTGATGCCGCCCGGCCGGGTCACCCGCCGGTTGAAGTCGTGGAAACCGGGGACGACGTTGGCGATCCTGTCACGGACGGCCCCGTAGTCGGCCTCGAACCGCGCCCAGGGAATGCCGGCTCCGCCGTCCAGGGTGCGGCGCGCCAGCCGGCACAGGATGGCGACCTCGCTGAGCAGCAGACGGGACGCCGGTTGCAGACGCCCCCGCGAGGTGTGCACCTCGCTCATGGAGTTCTCGACGGTGACGAACTGCTCGCCGCCCGACTGGACGTCCACCTCGGTACGGCCCAGGGTCGGCAGGATGAGCGCGGTCTCGCCGCAGACCGTGTGCGACCTGTTGAGCTTCGTGGAGATGTGCGCGGTGAGCCGGCACCGTCGCATGGCCTCCTCGGTGAAGGCGGTGTCGGGGGCGGCCATCACGAAGTTTCCCGCCACGCCCAGGAAGACCTTGATCCGCCCCTCGTGCATGGCCCTGATCGCGTTCACGGAGTCGAGCCCGTGGCCCCGGGGCGGATCGAATCCGAACTCGTCACGCAGCGCGTCGAGGAAGGAGTCGGGCATCTGCTCCCAGATGCCCATCGTGCGGTCACCCTGCACGTTGCTGTGCCCGCGCACGGGGCAGGCGCCGGCCCCGGCCCTGCCGAGGTTCCCGCGCAGCAGCAGGAAGTTGACGATCTCCCTGATCGTCGGGACGCCGTGCTTGTGCTGCGTCACCCCCATGGCCCAGCAGACGACGACCCGCTCGCTGCGCAGAACGTCGTCGCGGACTCGCTCGATGTCCGCGCGGGCCACCCCGGTCGCCCGGAGCACGTCCTCCCAGGCGATGGACCGGGCGTGCCGGGCGAACTCCTCGAAACCGCTGGTGTGCGAGCCGATGAAGTCGTGGTCCAGTACGGCACCCGGCCGGGCGTCCTCGGACTCCAGCAACAGCCGGTTGAGCCCCTGGAACAGCGCGAGATCGCCACCGCTGCGAATGTGCAGGAACCGGTCGGCGATCCGCACCCCGCCACCGATCACCCCCCGGGCCTTCTGCGGGTTCTTGAACCGCAGGAGCCCGGCCTCCGGCAGCGTGTTGACCGCGATGACACGAGCCCCGTTGAGCTTCGCCTGCTCCAGGGCGGAGAGCTGGCGCGGGTGATTGGTTCCGGGGTTCTGACCGACGAGGAAGATCAGGTCGGCGTGGTGGAGGTCCTCGAGGCTCACCGTCCCCTTGCCCGTGCCCAGCGTCTCGTGCAGGGCGAATCCGCTGGACTCGTGGCACATGTTGCTGCAGTCGGGCAGGTTGTTGGTGCCGTACGCCCGGGCGAAGAGCTGCAGTACGAAGGCGGCCTCGTTGCTCACCCGGCCCGAGGTGTAGAAGACCGCCTCGTCGGGCGAGTCCAGTGACCTCAGTTCGTCGGAGAGCAGGCCCAGCGCGTCGTGCCAGTTGATGGGCTCGTAGTGGTCCGAGCCCGGACGCTTGACCATCGGCTCGGTGAGCCGGCCCTGCTGGTTCAGCCAGAGGTCGGAGCGCCCGGCCAGCTCGGACACCGAGTGCCTGCGGAAGAAGTCGGCGGTGATCCGCCGCGAGGTCGCCTCGTCGTTGATGTGCTTGGCGCCGTTCTCGCAGTACTCGTTGAGGTGCCGGTGACCGGGGGAGGGGTCGGCCCAGGCGCAGCCCGGACAGTCGATGCCGCCCACCTGGTTCATGTTCAGCAGCGTCACTCCGGTGCGCCGGACGGACGTCTCCTCCAGGGAGTACCCCAGCGCGTGGGTCACCGCCGGTACGCCCGCCGCCCACCTCTTCGGCGGGGTCACCGCGAGTTCGTCCTGGGGCTCTTCGCTCGGTGGCCTGTGCATCAGGGGAATCTCCCGCTTTCTCGCCGCTCGGATCAGCCCACGGGCCATCGGGGTACGTGGCATCGCGGTGGCTCGGACTCCACCGGACGGACGTGTCCGTTGCGGATGGTGCCCCTCCAGCCCTCGTTCCCCTCGCCCAGGCCCTCGACGAATTCCCTGAAGTGCGCCAACTCCGCCCGGAGCACGCGTCGCACGAGACCGAACGTGTCGCACAGCAGGACCGCGGCGCCCGGTCGCACGATCCGGAGGTGCACCGTGACCGCGGTACGGTCGGGCGCCGTCGCGTGGAAGGTCACCTCACCCCGGTGCCGTCCGTCCAGGCTCCGCCATGCCACACAGGTGTCCGGCTGCTGCTCGGCGATCTCCGTCGCGAACTCGTGACGCACCGGCCCGACACCCAGGGTCCAGCGGGTGAGGGACGGTCTGACCTGCTCGACCTTCACCACCGAGGTCATGAATCGCGGGAACGTCTTGAACTGGGTCCACTGGTCGTAGACGGTGCGCACCGGCACCGCGACCCGGACCGTCTCTTCGATCGTGGTCATGGCTCGCCTGTCTGCGATGACTGGTCGTCCCAGTGTCACCGCCCCGTCGACGGCCTGCCACCTGGATCTTGGGTCGGGGAGGGTCCCGCGCACGAGCTGCCGTGCGGCAGTGGATCGGGCCCCGCTGTGACAGAATCATGACGAGAACTGACAAGGGAGTGACTCCACCTCGGTAACATCCTCGCTGCCTTCGATTACCACCTCGCGGGGTATATGTGCCATGCCCGGACGAACGTCTGGAACTGGACTGGACGCCGTTGACAGCGACTGGTCAGTCTGGGAGTGGCGCTGTCTCGCGGCAGGGAGGACATGCACGGTCGTCCCCTTGTGATCGCCCCAGCCCACGCACCACGTCCGTTCGGAGGACCCCGCCCGTGAGCCACCAAATCCCCAACGACCCGCACGGCCGGCCGCCATGGTCACTCGGCAAGGCCGAGCGCGACCACGACGCCTTCGACGAAGACCTGGCCGGTGAGGTCCGGCCCGCCGCGGCGCGGGGCCCCGGTCCAGCCGGTCATACGTCCGACACCCTGGCCCCCTACGGGTACGACCCGTTCGGGCGGCCGTACTCGGACAAGTCCAGGCACGTCGCGGGAGCGCTCTCCATCTTCCTGGGCCCACTCGGCTTCGGCCGCTTCTACACCGGCCACAACGCCATGGCGCTCTGTCAGCTCTTCACGCTGGGCGGCCTGGGCGTCTGGACACTCATCGACGGCATCGTCCTGCTCACCGTCAAGGGCAAGACGGACTCCGAGGGTCGGGTTCTGCGGGGTTGACGTCCCGGCGTGATCAGCTGCGGCGGTGCCTGATCCGCAACCGCCCGTACCCCATGGTCCCGGAGATCCGGATGCGAGGCCTGCCCGAACCGCCGCGCGGTGGGGCTTTGTAGGACGGTTGCTTCCACGCGGCGTTCAGGCCCTCGTAGTCGACCGTGGCCTCACGGGGCACGACGATCCAGGCCCACCCGTACTCCAGGTGCAATTCGATGTCGACCACCGGGTGCTTGATGGTCGCTCGCGACAGGTCCAGGTACACCTTGCCCATCTGGGACGTGACCTTGAAGACCTGGGGCACCCGCCATGCGCCACGCCGCCGGATCAGGCCGCCGACGGAGTCCACGACGACGGTCGGCTCCTCGTCCCCGGCGGGCAGTGAGTCCAGGGCCGACGTCAGCTCGCCGGGTGTCGTGGCGGTGAGCGCGACGTGCAGTCGCGCGTCCATCTCCTCCTGGGCGATGTGCCCGTCGGAGAACGCCTCTTGGAGTCGTTCGACAGCCAGGTCGCGCTCCACTTCGGAGATCCGCGACGGCAGGTTTTCTGGCACGGAGGACATGTCACAACCATAGCGTCGGTTGCCTGACGACAG
Organism: Streptomyces sp. KPB2; assembly: GCF_003950055.1. NCBI lineage: Bacteria > Bacillati > Actinomycetota > Actinomycetes > Kitasatosporales > Streptomycetaceae > Streptomyces > Streptomyces sp. KPB2. The sequence goes on along the minus strand of NZ_CP034353.1, from coordinate 837,356 downwards.
GCCGGCGTTTGCCGGCCTGAACGCCCCTGCGCGGCGTCGCCTCCAGGCACGGCCGACTGGTGCCCTCTGCCGGTTGAGCGGATATTACGCGTCACCGCAGGTCACATCGCGGCAGCGAGATTTCGTCAATATTGCCTTGAGATTTGACAGGTTGCATGTCTAGTCTTGTGACTCAAGTGACGAAGTGATGACAAGTTCTGTGACCGGCTCAGGGGGGAGTCGAAAATGACTGTCGTGCACGCCGGAGAACGTCGCCGGGCCGAGGAATCGTAGGCCCGGGCCGGCGCCCGAACGTTTCGCGCACTCTTGCGGCGGTGTTGTCTCCTGCCCGGAGTTCGACGAAGCCGTGGCCGACGTCTTCGTCGGCGGGGCCCCGCCGACTCGGTACCGCCGTCTCGCAGGACTCGTGAGCCCGCCGACGAAGTCCTCCACCCTTCGATACCAGGAGTAGACGAAGCATGATGGATCTCCTCGGCGCCGGAAGCGTGTCCGAGATCTTCGAACGGCACGCCCGCGAGCGCGGCCACCAGCCGGCGGTCACCATCGTCGGCGATCCCTCGGACCCGATGTCCGCCCGGACGCTCACCTTCGCTCAACTGGACCAGGCGGCACGCGTCGTCGCACGGCGGCTGCAGCAGGTGTGCCCGCCGGGCTCGCGTGTGCTGTTGCTCCAGCCGACGTCCACCGAGTTCGTGGCGTCGGTTCTCGGCTGCCTCTACGCCGGCCTGGTGGCGGTGCCGTCCTCCATGCCCGGACGCTACAAACAGGACCAGCGGCGGGTGCTCGGCATCGCCCACGACGCCGACGTCGGCTGTGTGCTGACCGCGCCGGACGAACGGGAAGGGGTGCTCGACTGGGCCGAGCAGCAGGGCATCACCGTGCCGGTGCTCTCTTCGCGGACCGACCCGGTCCGCACCGCCGACGACTTCCGGGTGCGCGGCGCCGACCACGAGACGGTGGCGGTGCTGCAGTACACGTCCGGTTCCACGAACGATCCCAAGGGCAGCGTGGTCACCCACGGCAACCTCCTGGCGAACGCGGCGACCACAGCGGCCACGTTCCCGCTGGAAGAGGGAGAGAAGTTCGGCGGCTGGCTGCCGAACTACCACGACATGGGGCTCATGGGCCTGATCCTTTCACCACTCCTCGCCGGACACGGCACGGTTCTGATGACCCCAGCCGCCTTCCTCCGCCGCCCCCGTACCTGGCTCCAGTTGATCGACCGCTTCGGCATCGCGGTCTCGGCCGCGCCGAACTTCGCGTACGAACTGTGCGTCACCCGTGTGTCCGAGGACGACGTCCGATGCCTCGACCTGTCGCGCTGGAAGTACGCCGTCAGTGGCTCGGAACCCGTCAAGGCAAGCGTGCTCGACGACTTCGCCGCGCGGTTCGCGGCCGCCGGGTTCGAACCGGAGAACTTCGCGCCGTGCTTCGGCATGGCGGAGGCGACGCTGCTCGTCTCGAGTTCCCCCCGCCGTCGCCCCGTCGTGCTCGGGTGCGACCCCGAGGCCCTGGAGCAGGGCCGGGTGACGCCCCCGAGCGCAGGCGGCCAGGGCCGTACCCTTGTGAGCTGCGGTGCGCCGCGTGACATGGACGTCCGGATCGTCGATCCGGGGACGCTTGAGGAGCTCCCGCCCGGCCGGGTCGGTGAGATCTGGCTGCGCGGCAGGTCGGTCGTACGCGGATACTGGCGCAACGAGGAGGCCACCGATGCCACGTTCGGCCGCCGGCTTGGCGACGAGGGCGGCTTCCTGTGCACCGGGGACCTCGGCGTGCTCGTCGACGACGAGCTCTACGTGACCGGCCGCATCAAGGAAATGATGATCATCCGGGGCCGGAACATCTACCCGCACGACATCGAGCACGAATTGCGCGTCCATCACGAACCGCTGCGCGACACCGTGGGTTCGGTCGTGTCGGTGCCCACTGAAGACGGCGACGACGGACACCTCGTGGTGATTCACGAGGTGCGCCGCCGATCCCCCGAGCCGGAACTGGCCGAACTGGCCGCGCAGATGCGGAAGACCGTTTCCCGTGAATTCGGCCTGCGGGCGCACTCCGTGCTGATCATGCGCCGCGGCGGGGTGCGGCGCACCACCAGCGGCAAGGTCCAGCGGTCCTCCATGCGTGCGCTGTACGTCAGCGGTGAGCTGCAGCCGTTGTGGGCGGACGGCTACCGACCGCAGGGGGAGCCGGCCGTGACAGGGGCAGGAGAGACGAGTTGAGAACACGCGCGTTCGCCGGTGAAGTCGACGCCTGGTCGGCGCCTGGCGGCCCCTTCGAGCCGACGCTGCTGGCGGCCCACGACGAGGCCGAGAGTTTCCCGGCCGAGGCGTGCGCGGCGCTCGACCACTGGGGGCTGCCCGACTACTACGTACCGAGTCGGTTCGGCGGGCGCCTGGCACGCCTGGACGAGGTGCACACGCTGCTGCGCACGGTTGCGTCACGGGACCTGACGGTCGCGGTCGCGCACGGCAAGACGTTCCTCGGCGCGGCCTCGGTGTGGGCCGCGGGTGACGGAGAAGCGGCCGCCTCCATGTCCCGGCACGTCATGGCGGGCGAGGCCGTGGCCTGGGGGCTCACCGAGCCGGGCGGCGGCAGCGACCTGCTCGCCGGAGGACTCACGGCGACCCGGGAGGGCTCCGGCTGGCGTCTGACCGGCCGGAAGTGGCCGGTGAACAACGCGACGCGCGGGCGTTTCGTCTGTGTACTCGCGCGCACCGATCCCGGCGGCGGGCCACGCGGATTCAGCGTATTCCTGGTCGACAAGCAAGCCACGCGGCCCGGAACCGTTCGGCACCTGCCGAAGATGCCGACACACGGCATCCGAAGCGCCGACATCAGCGGAGTGGAATTCCTGGACGCCGGAGTCGGCGCCGACGCGCTCGTCGGCACGGTCGGCGGAGGCCTGGAGCTGGTGCTCAAGGCGCTGCAACTGACCCGTGTCGCCTGTGTGGCGCTTTCACTCGGCGCGGGCGACCACGCGCTGAGGATCGCCCGCCGATTCCTGGCCGAGCGTCGCCTGCACGGGCGGGCCTTTTCCGAACTGCCGCACGCGCGCGCCGTCGCCGGCAGGTCGGTGGCGCGCCTGCTGCTCGCCGAAGCCGTCGCCCACACGGCCGCGCGGGCCGTCCACGAAGTGCCGCAGGAGCTGAGTGCCGTGTCCGCCATCACCAAGGCGCTCGTACCGACCCTGATCCAGGGACAGCTCCGTCTCGTCGGCGAACTGCTCGGAGCACGCGGGTTCCTGACCGGCGTGGAGGGCTACGGCGGCTTCGCGAAAGTCGAACGGGACCACCAGGTCGTCGGCATCTTCGACGGCAGCACCTGGGTCAACCGCAGCGCACTCGCTTCGAGCCTTCCGGTGCTCAGGCCCGGCCGCGGCAAGGCTACGCGCGTCGGCCCTCCCCCGCACGAGTGGCTGCGGGAAGGGCACGAACCCGCCCCCCTGGACACGCGCCGACTGACAGTGATGACCCGGGACAACACGGTGCTCAGCAGCCTCGAAGACCTCGTGGGCCGCCTGGCGGTGGACGCGCCGGGAGGCGCCGACCGCCTGGCCGCGCTGCTGCTCCAGGAACAGAACGAGCTGGACGGGCGCATCGGGCATCTCCGCCCGACCGCCGGTCCACCGCCCACGGCGGCGATGAGACTGGCGGAACGCTACGAGTGGTGCCACGCCGGCGCCGCGGCCCTCGCCCTGTGGGTCGCCAACCCGCAGCGTCACGACCGTGACTGGTGGCGCAACGGTCTCTGGCTGCGCGGCTGTCTCACCCTGGTTCTGGAAGGCCTCGGCGCGTCGCCCCCACAGGCCGCGGGCACGTTCGACGAGCTCGGCAGTCTTCTGCTCGGTGACGCGGGTGACCACGTCTCGCTGTTCGGCATGCCGGTGGAGGTGTCGGGATGAGTGACATCCATACGCGCATGGAAGCGCTGGAAGAGCGTCTCGGGGACCCCTTCGATCCCGGCAACCCGGCCGGGTTTGCGGCCGTCGTGGCCGCCGACGAGCGCGAGGACGTGCCAGAAGGCGGCGCCGCCGCACTGGACGAGTTCGGGATCCTCGCCGAGTTCGTGCCGGGTTCTCTCGGCGGCCGACTCGAACGCGTGGATCACCTCATCGAGTTGATGCGTTCGGTCTACCGGCGCGACCCGAGCCTCGGTCTCGGACACTGTTCCAGCTCGCTGCTCGGCGCAGTCAACATCTGGACCTCGGGATCGCCCGGGCAGCGCAGGGACGCGGCCGAGTTGCTCCTGGACGGCAGGAAGATCTCCTGCGCCTTCCACGAGCTGGCGCACGGCAACGACATCGGCTCCGTCGAGTTCGCGGCCACGCCCGCGGACGGCCGTCTGTCACTGAACGGCCGAAAGGAATCAATCACCAACCTGGACCGCGCCCACGGCGTGGTGTTCCTCGTCCGCTCCGATCCCGCCGGCGGCCCGCGCGCCTGTTCGCAGCTGTTCGTGCGGGTGGCGGAACTCGATCCCCACCGCTTTCGATTCCTTCCGCGCTTCCAGTCGGTCGGGATGCGTGGTGTGCGCTTGGGCGGTATCGAAATGCGGGACTGCACGGTGGACGCGGAGGCGGTTCTCGGTGCTCCGGGCTCCGGAATCGAGACGGTGGCCCGTGCCTTCCAACTGACCCGGATAGCCATGCCGGCGATGAGTACCGCGATGCTGGACACTTCGTTGCGCGTCGCCTTGCACCACGTGCGCGAACGCCGCCTGTACGGCCGGGAGGTCGCGGCCATTCCGATGGTGCGCACCACGCTGGCCAACGCGTTCACCGACCAGTTGCTGTGTGAGGCGTTCGCGACGGTCGCCGCCCGGGCGCTGCATGTCCTGCCGGAATCCGGCAGCGTGTACGCGCCCGCCGTGAAGTACCTCCTGGCCGGGGTGCTGCTCGACGCGATGGAGCAGCTGTCGGTGGTGATGGGGGCCGAGTTCTACCGCCGTGACGGGGAACACTCGGTGTTCCAGAAGATGGCACGGGACATCAAGCCGGTCGGCTTCGGCCACATCGCCCGCGCGGCGTGCCTGTCCGCCGTCCTTCCGCAGTTGCCGGTGCTCGCACGCCGTTCGTGGACGGACTCCGCACCCGCCCCGGCCGCGCTCTTCGTCCAGGACGCCGAGCTGCCGCCGCTCGACCTGGCCGGGCTGCACGTGGTGGCAGGAGGGCGGGACCGGCTTGCCCAGGCCCTCAACGCCGCGCTCGACGAGGACGTCCCGGAGTCGCTGCGGCCACTCGTCGACACCCATGTGCGACGCCTGGCATCGCTCACCGAGGCCTGCGCCGGTCTACGGCCGCGGGACCTGTCGATCGCCGCCTCGGTCGGGGTGCGTGATCTCGCTGCTCGGTACACCACAGTGCTCGCCGCCGCCGCCTGCGTGGGCGTGTGGCGGCACGCGCCGGCCGGCGACTTCCTGGCCCGGCCTGAGTGGCTCGTCGCCGCGCTGACCCGACTCGTCGGCATCGGCTCCGGACGGCCCGAGGACGTGCCGCCCGAGGTGGAGGGCGCGCTCGTCGAGGAACTGCTGGACCGCGACGACCACACGGTGAGCTTCGGTCTCTCCGCCCGCCGGTACCGGTGACCGTCCGCACGGCTCGGACCGGCTCAGTCACATCTGCACCATCCGACTCCCGAGGAGCAATCTGATGGCCCACCCCCGATCCACCCCGATCACCCTTGAGGAACTGGAGAGCTGGCTCATCGACCGTGTCGGTGAGTATGTGCCCGACCTGGAGGGTGCCGTCGACCCGCACCAGGAACTCGGCGAGTACGGCTTGGACTCCGTCGCCGTCGTGGCGTTCACCGCCGATGTGGAGGACTGGCTCGGCATCGAGGTGGAGCCCACGGCCGTGTGGGACCACCCGACGATCGCGCAGCTTGCCAAGTTCCTGATCGAGGGCCGGGAACAGGCGAGTACGGCTTGACGGCACCGTACCCGTGACCACACCTGCACGAGCATCGACGGCAACACTCGAGGGGGAGGGCTTTCCGACGTGGGCGAGTTGAAGAATGTGGGCGGCGAGCGGCTGACCGTGTCGCGTAATCCGGCCGATCTGAAGGACATCGTCGCCGAACGGACACTGAGCGACGCGGACGGCCTGGTCGAGGCAGCACGTGCCGCCCACGAGGCACAGCGCGCATGGGCTTCGTGGCCGGCGCCGCTCAGGGGGCGGGTGGCCCAGAACGTGGGCCGACTCGTCGCGGAGAACAAGGAGTCGCTTGCCGCACTGATCACCCGGGAGGTCGGCAAGCCGTACGGAGAGTCCCTGGGGGAGGTGCAGGAGGTCATCGATACCTGCGACTTCTTCCTCGGCGAGGGACGGCGGCTGTACGGCCAGACCGTACCCAGCGAGATGCCCGAAAAGCAGCTCTTCACCTACCGCAGGCCGCTGGGAACCGCCGCGGTGATCACTGCGGCGAACTTCCCGGCTGCTGTGCCCGCTTGGTACCTCGTACCGGCGCTGCTCTGTGGCAACACCGTGGTGTGGAAGCCCTCGGAGTCCGCGGTCGCCGTCGCGGAAGCGCTTGCCGCGCTGTTCCGAGCGGGTGGGGTGCCACAGGACGTCCTGCGACTGGTGCACGCCGATGGCGAGACGACGTACGCCGGACTCGAACGGGCACTGGCCGAGGGGTTGGTCCAGAAGATCGGGTTCACCGGTTCCACGGCGGCCGGGCGCCGGGTGAGCGAACTCGCGGGGCGGCACCTGCAGTCCCCGTGTCTGGAACTCGGCGGCAAGAACCCGCTCGTGGTTACGGACGACGCGGACCTCGAACTGGCAGTTCAGGGTGCGGTGTTCAGCGGCTTCGCCACCGCGGGGCAGCGCTGCACCTCGCTCGGCTCCGTCATCGCCCACCGCGACGTGCACGACGAGTTCCTCGCCCGCTTCAGCGCGGCCGTGGAGGATCTGGCCGTCGGGGACCCCCGACGGGACGAGGTCTTCTACGGGCCGCTCATCGGCGAGCGCTACCTGGAGAACTTCATCGGCTCGCTGGAACTCGTACGACCCCACCACCGGCTCTCGGGATCCAGCGCCACCGGCCGCATCACCTCCGACAGCCCTCGCAAGGGCTTTGTGGGCGACCCGGACGCCGGAGTGTTCGCACACCCGACCATCGTGGCCGGGATACGGCCGGACGACGAGTTGTACCGGACCGAGACCTTCGGCCCGCTCGTGTCGGTCATGGCCTACGACACCTTCGACGAGGCCGTGGCCCTCGCCAACGGACACGGGTACGGGCTGTCGGCCGCCATGTACACCGGGTCGGCGCGAACGGCGTTCTCCTTCGGCGAGCGCTGCTCGGCCGGCATGGTCAGCGTGAACAACTCGACGGTGGGCGCGGAGGCGCATCTGCCGTTCGGCGGCAACGGTCTCTCCGGGAACGGAAGCAGGCAGTCGGGCATCTGGGTCATCGACCAGTTCACCTCTTGGCAGTCCATGAACTGGGACTACGCGGGGACCTTGCAGCGCGCGCAGATGGACGTACAGGACATCGACGCGGACCTCGGTTTCCGGCTCTCCTGAACGTTCCACGCGGCAGGCGCCGAGGCACCGTCCGGGGAGGTACCCAGGGCGGCGCCTCGGCGTCGACCGCTGTCAGTCGTTGCGCAGTGACACGTCGCCGATCTTGGTGCGGGCCTCCACCACCGTGGAGGAGGAGCTGTCCACCTCCACGTCGACCTTCCGGTCGCCGATCTTGGTGAGGGCATCCACCGCGAACGGGCCCGCGCCCGGGGGAAGATGCAGTTCCACGTCTCCCACCTTGCTGACGGCCTCGAGCCGCTTGAACGGCTCGATCTCGTCGACCCGGATGTCGCCCGTCTCCGACCGGGCCTCGGCGGTGTCGAAGTCGACGTCCTCGAGTGTGACGGCGCCGGTCTTGCTGGAGGCGACGATCCGGTCGCCCATCACGTGCTCGACGTGGACGTCGCCGATCCGGGTCTGTGCCTCCACCGAGGCCCGCACGCCCGCCACGGACACGTCGCCGAGCCGTGTCGCGATCTTCACCCGGGTGCCGGCCGGGACCGTCAAGGAGTAGTCGGACCCGCACTTGCCCATGCCCTCGCCGCACGTGGTGGTGATGCGCAGGGTGTCTCCGTCCTGTTCGATCTTCTCGTCGGGGGAGCGCAGCGACTTCGTCAGCTTCTTGTGCAGCTCCGTCTTCTCGCCCTGCCCGACCACGTCGACCCGCACGTCGCCGCTGTCGATCGCCACCTCCACGGCCCGCACCGACTCGTCGATCGCCGCGGTGCTCGTGTCGGAACGGGTGACCATGAACAACAGCAGGTACCACGCCGCTCCGCCGACGAGTGTGACGCCGGTGAGGATCGCGAGGAGGCGGAGGACACGCCGCACGCCCGGACGTCGGGAGGGCCCCCGACGCGGTGGTGCCGAACCGGTCGAGCTGATGGTCTCGTGCATGTCTTACTCCCGTGTCCGGTGGTCAGCGCGGTTCGGTGGGGTGATCGTTCGAAGGGGAGCCGAGGTACTGCAGGACGGCACGGACGCGGCGGTTGCCCTGGTCGTCGGGGAGCAGGTCGAGCTTGGTGAAGATGGAGCGGATGTGCTTCTCGACGGAGCGTTCGGTGATGAACAGACGCGCCGCGAGGCCACCGTTGCTGAGCCCTTCGGCCATCAGGGCGAGCACCTCCCGCTCGCGCGCGCTGAGCGGTGCGAGGCGGTCCTGTTTCTGATTGCCCGCGAAGATCTGGCTGATCACCTCGGCGTCGAGGGCGGTGCCGCCGTCGGCGACGCGGTGCAGGGTGGCCACGAACTCGTCCACGTCGGCGACGCGGTCCTTGAGCAGGTAGCCGAGGCCCAGGCTGCCGTGCGCGAGGAGTTTGGAGGCGTAGCGCGCCTCCACGTACTGGGAGAGGACGAGGACGGGCTGGGCCGGGTCGGTGGCGCGGATCGAAAGAGCCGCGCGCAGCCCCTCGTCGGTGTGCGTGGGAGGCATGCGTACGTCCACCAGGCAGAGGTCGGGGGCGAGATCGGCGACCAGCGCGAGCAGTTCGTCGCCGTCTCCGGCCTGCCCCACGACGTCGATGTCCTCGTCCATGAGCAGCTTGGCGAGACCGGTCCGCAACAGGACGGAGTCTTCGGCGATCACGACGCGCAACATGTCTGCTAGGCCCTCCAGGGCAGTGTGACATCGACGACGGTGGGTCCGCCGACGGGGCTGGAGAGCGTGAGGTGTCCGTCGACCGCCCGAACCCGGTCCCGCAGCCCGCTGATGCCCGACCCCCGGGCGGGGTCGGCGCCGCCGATTCCGTCGTCGGTGACGTTGATCCGCAACAGGTTCTCATCACGCAGGACGGTGACGGCGGCACGGTCGGCGGCGGCGTGCTTGGCGATGTTGGTGAGTAGCTCGGAGACGACATAGTAGGCGACGGCCTCGGCCCGCGGGCTGGGGCGCTGCAGAAGCTGGACGGACAGGTCCACGGGGATCGGGCAGCGCGCCGCGATGGTGGTCAGTGCGGGCTCGATGCCCTGCTCGGTGAGGATCGCCGGGTGCAGGCCACGCGTGACGTCCCGAAGCTCCTGCATGGCGGCCTTGGCCTCCTCGTGCGCGGCCATCACGAGCGCGTGGGCCTTTTCCGGATCGCGTGCGAAGCGGGACTTGGCGCGGCCCAGACTCATGGCCACCGAGAGCAGCCGCTGCTGTGCTCCGTCGTGCAGGTCGCGTTCGATGCGTTGCCGCTCCAGCTCCGCGGCGTCCACCATCCGCGAGCGGCTGTCCTCGAGATCCAGCATCCGGCGCACCAGGTGGTCGACGCGGTTGGCACCGAGCATCCGGGCCACCAGGGCGGACTCGGTACGGGCAAGCGGCCCGCTGAGCCACAGTCCGGCGGAGAGCAGCGCGAGGCCGACGACGCCGCCGGCCGCCGCTCCGGGCAGGGACGCCACGTCCAGACCGAGCAGGGAGGAACCGTCCGGCAGCAGCGGACCGATGAAGGGCAGCAGAGCGAGCACCAGGCCGGCCGCGAGCACCATCATGACCAGTCCGCCCGCGCCGAGCCCCCACAACGACATCACAGCGGTGAAGCCCAGCTCGCGCCAGGCGCGCTGGCCGAAGAGCCGCTCCAGGCGGTCCTTCCAGCCCTTGCCCGCAATGACGACCGGCGTGTCGATGGTGAAGTCCCGCAGGACGTACAGCCGTTCGCGGTCGATCCTGGCGATCCAGGACGCCACCTTCATGGCCAGGGGCACCAGCGGCAGCCCCAGCAGGAGCAGCGGGGTCAGGGCGGCACCGAGCGCGAACAGCACGACGGGAACGACGTACAGCGGCGACATCGCGAGCGTGGTCAGCAGCTGCAGCAGGTCGTCGCGCGTGTGCCTCGAGAGGAGGCCCCGTGCGACGCGGTACAGGGCGACTCGAATGCGCGGTGGCCTCAGCCGCATGGCGCCCTCCGATTCAGATCGACTAACAGGATCTTAGGTAGGCGCAGGCGCCGCTCCGAGCGTGCAGACGCGCCCTTTTCCGGTAGTGGCAGCACTACCTGTCCACGGGTGGTTGCACGCCCGACAGCGGCGGCGCCGCTGCGTAGCGTCACCACGAACCCCTTGACGAGGAGCTTTGACATGTCAGTCACCGAAGAGAAGGACACCCCCCACGCAGGCCCCGAGACGTCGGGGGCGCCGCCCCCACGCGGTCTCGTGGAGCGCACGGCGGCCTGGAGCATGACGCACCGCAAGAGCACCATCCTCCTGTGGATCGTGGCGGTGGTCCTGGCGTACGCGGCGAGCATGGTCACAGGTGTCCAGGACCAGGAGGACGCCGACAACCTGACCGGGCAGGCCGCGGTCGCGGAACGCATGCTGGACGGTGCCGACTTCGCCGACGACGGCGTCGAGAACGTGCTGATCCAGGCTCGGAGCGGCGAGCTGGCGGCGGAGACGGCCGAGTCCGTGGTCGCGTCCCTGCGCGAGCGTTACGACGCGGTGGACGAAGTGACCCGGATCGGCGACCCCGTGGCCTCGGAGGATGGTCGCAGCGTGCTGCTGCCGGTCACCCTCGAGCTGGGCAGCGGCGACGAGAAGAGGAAGCCCAAGGCCGTGGTCGGCCCCATGCTGGAGGCGACCGAAGCCGAGCAGGCGGCCCGTCCCGAGCTGCGCGTCGAGCAGCTCGGAAAGGGTTCCGTCACCAAGGAGCTGAGCACCCGGCTGGGAGCCGACTTCCGGCGGGCGGAGTTCATCAGTGTGCCGCTGACGCTGGTGATCCTCCTGGTGGCCTTCGGCGCACTGCTCGCCGCCGGACTGCCGGTACTGCTCGGCATCACCTCGGTGGTCTTCGCCTTCGGCCTGGCCGGCGTGACGTCGCTGCTGGTTCCCGTGAACGAGAACCAGGCCAGTCTGATCCTGCTGATGGGTCTCGCGGTCGGGGTCGACTACTCACTCTTCTACATCCGACGTCGGCGCGAGGAGCGGGCGCTCGGCAGGTCTCCGGACGTGGCGCTGCGCATCGCCGCGGCGACGTCGGGGCGGGCCGTCCTGGTCTCCGGCCTGACCGTGGCCATCGCCATGGCCGGCATGTTCCTCTCCGGCAGCATGCTCTTCTCCTCGCTGGCCCTGGGCACCGTCCTGGTGGTGCTGGTGGCCGTGCTCGGTTCCCTGACGGTACTGCCGGCCGCGCTCGCGGGTCTCGGCGACAAGATCGACCGGCCGAGGATCCCGCTGCTGTGGCGGCGCACCACGGCCGTGGGCAAGGAGAGCAAGCTGTGGGCAGCAGTGCTCCGCCCTGTCCTGAAGGCACCGGGTGCGAGCCTGGTCGTCGGCCTAGTGGCGATGCTGGCCCTCGCAGCGCCCGCGCTCGGCATGAAGCTGAAGATGCCAGGTGACGAGGACCTGCCCCGCTCCTACGAGATCATGAAGACCTACGACCGGGTGGTCGAGGCCTTCCCGAGTGAGGGCACCTCCCACGACGTGGCCGTCGAGACGGACGGGGCCGACTCCGGCGAGGCGGCCCGGGTACTGACCGAGCTGCACGAGAAGGCGATGGCGACCGGCAGGTTCGCCGAGTCCGAGAAGCCGGACCTCGCCGTGTCCGAGGACGGTACGGTGTCCCGGCTCGAACTGCACGTGAACGGGGACGCGGGCGGCTCCGAGGCCAAGGAGACGCTGACGCTGCTGCGCTCGCAGCTGGCACCGGAGGCCTTCGCGGAAGCCGATGTGGACAAGTGGGCCGTCGGTGGTGAAACGGCCTTCTCGACGGACTTCTCCCGAACGCTGGAGGACCGGCTGCCGTTGGTGATCGGCTTCGTCACCCTGCTCTGCCTCGCGATCATGCTGCTCGCGTTCCGCTCGGTGGCGCTCGCGCTCCTGACCGGACTGCTCAACGTCCTGTCCGTTGCGGCCGCTTACGGTGTACTTGTTCTGGTCTTCCAGAACGAGTGGGCCGAGAACCTCCTGGGCTTTGACTCAAATGGAGCGGTAGTCTCCTGGCTTCCGCTTATCCTGTTTGTTGTTCTGTACGGCCTGTCGATGGACTACCACGTTTTCGTTCTGAGCCGGATTCGTGAGGGCGTGAGGCTGGGGGGCTCCACACATGCGGCGGTTAGGCACGGCATCCTCACATCCGCCGGCGTGGTCACCACAGCTGCCGTGATCATGGTCGCGGTGTTCGCGGTGTTCGCGACGCTGTCCACCCTCGAGATGAAGCAGCTGGGTGTGGGCCTGGCCGTCGCCATCCTGCTCGACGCCACCTTGATCCGCGGTGTGTTGCTCCCCGCCGCGTTGACCCTGCTGGGCTCACGGGCATGGAAGGAGCCGCGGTCGATGCGCAAGGTCCCAGCCGTCTCCCACGACTGATCGGATTTCCGAGGAGGGAAGGCCGGAGTCCTTCCGGGGCCTTCCCTCCCCCAGCCCGGCGGCCAGCGAACTAAGGAGATCAGGGATATGGGTGGGTGGGCCGCGGTTCCTTCCGGTCTGGTGGTGAGGTCGGGCGAGCTCCACGTCTTCAAAGCCCCGCCGGGGCCGTCGAGCCAGGACGCCGAGGAAGTGCGGGGCCTGGTCACCGACGAGGAGCGGGACATGGCGGAGGTCCTGGGCCGGGTCGGTGACGGAGCGGCGTTCTTACGTACGCGAGCGTTCACCCGCAGAGTGCTCGGCTGGGTCCTCGGACGCAGTCCGGTCGATATCGAGTTCTGCCGGTCGGAGCACGGACGGCCCGCTCTGGTGGACCGCGAGGTGTGCTTCAGCGCCGCCTACGGAGGCCGGCACCGACTGGTGGCCGTGTCGCTGGACAGCGAGGTCGGGGTCGACGTCCAGGACGGTGATGTGGCGTACGGCGAGAATCTGCACCTGTGCCTGACCGAGTGGGAACAGCGGTTGCTCCGGCGGCTGTCGCCGTCCGCTCGACGGATGTTCTTCCTGAGCCTGTGGACCCGCAAGGAGGCGGTGCTGCGCGCGACGGGGCACGGGCTGCGGGTGCCGCCCGAGGAGGTGGACGTGCTCGTCGACGACGGCGCGGGCGCGGTGGCGGTGCCGCTGCCGGACGGTGCAGGGGTCGCCGAGGTGCAGGTGCGGGACCTGCCGAGCGGGCGTGGTGCGGTGGCCGCCGCCGCGGTCGCGGGCCCTGTGAGCGCCCTGCACACCTGGATCTTCGACTTGTCCCTCCAGCAGGCGCACTGTCACTGAACTCGAGGGACAAGTGCTCTGCCACTGAACCCCGGCTGACCGGGCTCGGCGCGACAATCCCCCGGCGCGCCCACGTCCGGTCAGCCGGTCCGGCTCCGACCGGCCCCGTTCAGGGGCCGGTCGTGAGCAGTTCGCTCAACCGTCTCCAGGCCTCCGAGGCCTGACGGTAGGCGCCGGCCCGGTCCAGGATCTCGGCCGCGTGCCGGTAGCAGTCCTTGGCCGCATCGACGTCACCGGACATCGTGTGCGCCCGCGCCGCGAGCATGTGGCATTGCCCCTGCCCGGCCAGCGGAAGTGCGACACCCCCGTCACGCATCGCGGCCGTCAGCTCCAGAATGCGCTCCGGCTGCTCCAGACGCAGGGCCAGCTGGGCCTCGGCCAGCATCAGGTCGGCCATGTCGTCCTCGCGGCCCACCAGTTCGAGGGCCTGGCGAGCGCGTGCCAGCAGCCGCGCCGCTTGTTGTGCGGCGTCGTCCGAGGGGTCGTACTCCAGCCGGAGCGCCGCGGACGCACGGCACAGCCGGGCCCAGGCCACCAGATTCGCGTCCGGGTGCAGGCAGTCGAACGCCCGCTCGTGCAGGAGTGTCGCGTCTCGGGGTCGTTCGCACAGGAAGCGGGCGCTGCCCACCGCCCAGTACACCTGGCCGCGCAGTTGCCGGGACGGGATGTCCTCAACGATCTCCTGGAGGGTGTCCGCGAGGTTCGAGGCGTTCTCCAGTTCCCCGCTGTCGGCATACGAGTTGATCAGAGCCAGCATCGCGCCCACCCGTTCGTGCGCGGTGGGGGGCAACGCGACGGTGACCGACACCGCGTGCTCGGCGGCGCGGACGGCTTCGCCCAGTCGCCCCTGATGGTGCAGGTTCTTGGAGAGCGCGGTGGCGACGCGCGCGGCCAGCCGGGGCGTCTCCTGGGACAGGGTGGCCTCGGACAGGTCGGCGAGGACGGTGTGCTCCTCGGCGGCATCGCCCAACTCACGCAGGATGTCGGCGAGGTCCCACGCGGCCTCCCACAACACATCCTCCTCGGCGTGGCCACCGGCCTCCGCGCAAATGCCGCGCAGCAACTGTGCGGCATCCGCCAGTTCGCCGTCCTTGCGCAGGGAGCGTGCCTCGAGCAGCCTGCCGGCGATGTCGAGACGGCGACTGCGCAGCTCTCCCTCCTCCTCGGGACCGGGGCTGGCCAGGGACTGCAGGGGAACGTCGAGCCGGCGAGCGAAGAAGGCCGCGATCAGATCGTTGGGCGAGCGCTGCCCGCTTTCCACTCGAGAGACATAGCTGGCCGATACCTCGTCGCCCGCCAGTTCGCTCTGGGAAAGGCCGCGCTGTACCCGCAGTTGCCTCAGTCTGCGTCCGAACGCGGGCTGTTCGATCATCATCGTCCTCCGGGATCGCCTCGGCTTGCCGTGAGGCGGCAAGCGACTGCCACAAGGTCCGGCCGCGTGGCCATCGCTCTTGGTCAAGCGCCGCATGAGTTGTGCGGCACCGTCACCGGTTCTTACGGCGGCAGAGTACGGCTCGTGCGGTTGAGCTGTCGAACTGTGCCCAGCACTCGACACGGTCTGAGTGAAAGTTGAAGATGTCGCAGGTCAAGAGCCCCCGGCAATCTGCGTGCAAAATTTGGCTTGATCTGTGACAGGTAGCTGTCTACAGTCGTGACACATGTGACGGGTTCTGTCACATGTGTGACAGCTTACGGGGAGGGCGTCGCAATGGATGTCGTGCATGCCGGGGGAAGCTCCGCGGCCGAGTGGACACACGAGAGGTTCGAGGTACCACTTTCCGTGGGGCAGGCCTCGCTCTTCTTCCTCCACGAACTGGCACCCGACGCCGCCGCCTACCACGTGGCCGGATGTGTGACGGTCGCCGAGCCTCTCGATGCCGAACGGCTCTGTCGCGCATGGGATTCCGTCTGCGCTCGTCACCCGGTACTCACCAGTGTCGTCGTGCCCGGGGCCGATGGCTACGTGCAGCGTTGGCGGTCGGCCGATGCCCCCTTCGCGGTGCGCCGGACGCCCGGAACCTCCGCCGAGGAGTTGCGGGTGCTGGCCGCCCGAGACTACGAACGCCCCTTCGCCCTGGAATGCGAGGCGCCCGCTCGGCTCTTCGTCTATCAGGGCGGCGAGTCGAGCACCCTGCACCTCGTTCTGCATCACGTCGCCGGCGACATGAGTTCCCTCTTCATCATCCTGGAAGACCTGCTCACCGCCTACCGGTCCGAAGCGGGTGGTGGGCCGGACGCGGCAGTGGAACCCGACACCTCCTACGCGCGTCACGTGGCCGCCGAGCGCGCGTTTCTGGACGGTCCGCGCTCCGAGCGGTCACGCGACTACTGGGCGCGGCAGCTCGAGGACTGCGCCTTCGCCATCGACCTGCCCGGCATGACCGAGCCTCGTCCGGTGGCCGATCCGGACGCGCCTGCCCATGTCCCCTTCCGGCTCGACAGCGAACTCGTCGGCCGGATAAGACAGCTGGCCGAAACGTGTCGCAGCACCACCGCCACGGTGCTCCTCGCCGCCTTCAACGTGCTGCTGCACAAGCTCACCGGCTGTGACGACATCGTCGTCGGTTTCCCGGTGGAGGGCCGGAAGAAGTCCTTCAAGCGAACCGTCGGTCACTTCACCAACTCCCTGCTGCTGCGCACCCCGGTCACCGCCGACGCGACCTTCGACTCGGTGCTGACCGCCACCCGCATCGCACACGTCGGTGCCGTACAGCACCGGGCCCTGCCCGCACCGACGGTGCTGGGGCGGCTGACGCCGGGTTCGGCGCTCTCCGGCCAGTCGCTCTACCAGGTGAGCTTCCAGTTCGAGTCGGACCGCCTCTCCTACGGCACCAGGTCGATGATCGGCGGGCTGGGCACGGTCCGCATCGCCGGATACGACACCGAGCCCGTGCCGGTGCGCCAGCAGGTGGCGCAGTTCCCGCTGCGGATGCAAGCGGGTGAGATCGACGGCGACATACGCGGCGTCCTGCACTACGACCCTGCCCGGCTCGACGCGGACACCGTCGCCGGCTACGCCCGGCTCTTCGAGGACCTGGTGTACGAGGCCGTCTCCGACCCGACCACGACCGTCGCCGACCTCGGGGCCGGCGTCGGTGGGGTGGTGTCGTCGTGGTCGGGTGTGGGGGTGGAGGCCGTGGGTGGGGGGCGGCCGGTGTTCGAGGCGGTGGTGGGGTTCGCGGGTTCGGCGCCTGGTGACGTGGCTGTGGTGGATGGTGGGGGTGCGTGGACTTATGCGGAGTTGGAGCGTGCGTCGGCGGTAGTGGCGGTGTGTTTGCGTGAGGCGGGTGTGGGGCCGGATTCCGTGGTGGGTCTGTGCTTGCCTCGTGGTGCGTTGATGGTGGTGGCGATGTTGGGGGTGCAGCGGGCGGGTGGTGCCTGGCTTGCGCTTGATCCTTCGTATCCGGCGGAGCGGTTGCGGTTGATGGTGGGGGAGGCGGGTTGTGCGGTTGTTGTTCGTGGTGGGGCGCAGGCGGGGTTGCTCGATGGGTTGTTGCCCGGGGGGACGGTGGTGGTGGAGGCCGATGGTCTTGATCTGACGGTGGAGGTGGACCGGGCGGGGCTGGACGCGGCGCACGAGGACGATCTGGCCTATCTGGTCTTCACGTCGGGTTCCACCGGCCGGCCCAAGGGCGTGGCCGTCACCCACCGCACGCTCTCCCGCTCCACCGCGGCGCGTGCCACCTTCTACGGACCGCGGCCGCCACGCTTCCTGCTGCTCTCGCCCTTCGCCTTCGACAGTTCCTACGCGGGCATCTTCTGGACCCTCACGTTCGGCGGCGCCCTGGTCGTGCCCGACGCCGAGCAGGTCAAGGACGCCGACGAACTGGCCGCCCTGGTGGACCGGTACGCACTGACCCACACCCTGACGGTGCCCTCGTTCTACCGCGCCCTGCTCAACCGTCCGGGCGGTCCCGGCGGTTCCCTGCGCACCGTTGTGGTCGCGGGGGAGGCTTGCCCCGCCGACCTGGTCGCCGAACACCGGACCGCGCTCCCGGACTGCGCCCTGGTCAACGAGTACGGGCCGAGCGAGGCCACCGTCTGGGCCACCGGTCACCTCTGTGCCGACGACAACCCCGGCAACGTGCCCATCGGCACGCCGATCGCCGGTACCACCGTGTTCGTGCTGGACGGGTCGTTGCGTCCGGTGGCGGCGGGCAGTGTGGGCGAGTTGTACGTGGGCGGTGCGGGCGTGGCGCGTGGGTACGCGGGGCGGGGCGGTCTGACCGCCGAGCGGTTCGTGCCGGATCCGTTCTCGCGGGTGCCGGGGGCGCGTCTGTACCGCACGGGCGATCTGGTGCGTTTCGACGCGGAGGGGGCCCTGGAGTTCTGCGGTCGTCTGGACGAGCAGGTCAAGGTACGCGGCTTCCGCGTGGAACTGGGCGAGATCGAGGCCGTGCTCCGGTCCGCCGAGGATGTCACCGACGCGGTGGTGGCGGCCGTGGCCGCGTCGGAGGGCGGTGAAGCGCGCCTCGCCGCCTATGTGACGACCCCGCGCGGCGTCCCCGTGGATTCCACCGCTCTGCGGGCGTGGGTCGGGGAGCGGTTGCCCGCACACATGGTGCCCGCGGCGATCACCGGCCTCGACGCACTGCCGCTGTCGCCCAACGGCAAGGTGGATCGGCGCGCGCTGCCCGCACCGCGCTGGGAGGTCGCCGACGAGGAGTTCGTCGCTCCCCGCGACGAGGTGGAGCGGCGGCTGGCCGAGGTGTGGTGCCAGGTGCTGGGCCTGGAACGGGTCGGCGTGCACGACGACTACCTGGCGCTCGGCGGGGACTCCATCCAGTCGATCCAGGTGGTCGCCAAGGCCCGCGGGGCCGGCATCCGCCTTACCCCGCGACAGATCTTCGACCATCCCACGATCGCCGCCCTGGCCCCACGGGCCGAGGTCCTGCCTTCTGCAAACGAGGACAACAGGGGCGACGGCACCGACGGCATGCCCGACACCCTCGCCGCAGGACTGCTGCCCGCCGGACTGCTCGCCTCCTGGGAACGCACACACGGCCCGCTGCACGCCGTGTGGCCCATGACCGGGCTCCAGCAGGGCATGCTGTACCACGCCCTCGCCGAGCCCGGTTCGGACGCCTACACCGAACAACTGGTGTGCACCCTGAGCGGCGCACTCGACCCTCAGGTGTTCCTCGACGCCTGGCGTCGAGCCGTCAACCGGCACTCCGCCCTGCGCGCCCACTGCGTCTGGCAGGAGACCGACACACCTCTGCTCGTGGTACCACGGCGCATCGACGTGCCCGCGCTGTACGAGGACTGGACGGCCGGGGACGACGACGCCGGCGGATCCGCGGCGGAGCGCGTCGCCGAGTTCCTGGCGAGCGATCGGCGCGCAGGGTTCGAGCTGAGCGGCAGTCCTCTGGTGCGCCTCGCGCTCTTCCGCACCGCCGCGGAGGAATGGACCTTCGTGTGGACCAACCACCACATCCTGATGGACGGCTGGTCGCTTCCTGTCCTCGCCGGCGACGCCTTCGCCCTCTACACCTCGCTGCGTACCGGCGCCGAGCGGGAGCTCGCAGCCGCCCCCGACTACGGCGCCTTCGTGCGCTGGAACGCGAGCCGTGACCGCACCGGGGACGAGGCCTTCTGGCGCGAGCAGCTCGCCGGCCTCATGGCCCCGGCACTGCTCGCCCCCGTACGCGCGACGGCCGCCGACCCCCGCACCGGGCCGCACGAGCCCTCCCTCAGTCTGTCCGACGAGCGCTCGCGAACCTTGCGCGACATCGCCCGCGAACGGGGCGTCACCGTCGCCGCACTGGTCCACGCCGCCTGGATCCTCGTGGTCGCCCGGCGCACCGGTGCGCGGGACCTGGCGGTCGGCAGTGTGCTCTCCGGGCGCCCGGCAGAGATCGTCGGCATCGAGCACACGGTCGGCCTCTTCATCAACACCCTGCCGCTGCGGGTGCGGATCTCCGACGGGATGCGCGTCGACGACTGGCTCGCCTCCGTCCACCAGGGTCTCCAGGACCTCACCGACCACCAGCACGCCCCGCTCGCCGAAGTGACCGCCTGGGGTGGGGCACCGGCGGGTGCCCGGCTCTTCGACTCCATCGTCGTCGTCGAGAACTACCCGATCGAGGGCATCGCCACCGACGGGTTCACCGTGGACGGCGGGCGTCTCGTCGAGCGGACCGACTACCCGGTCAGTGTGCAGGTGATGCCCGGCGGCGAGCACCTGGAGCTGCGGCTGTGCGTCGACGCGACGGCCTTCGACGCGGCCGGCGCGCAGCACCTCCTCGACGACCTCGACCGCACTCTCGACGCGCTCACCGGCGACCCGGCCGCCACTCTGGGGAAGCTGGCTGTCGGCGTCGGTGGGGTGGTGTCGTCGTGGTCGGGTGTGGGGGTGGAGGCCGTGGGTGGGGGGCGGCCGGTGTTCGAGGCGGTGGTGGGGTTCGCGGGTTCGGCGCCTGGTGACGTGGCTGTGGTGGATGGTGGGGGTGCGTGGACTTATGCGGAGTTGGAGCGTGCGTCGGCGGTAGTGGCGGTGTGTTTGCGTGAGGCGGGTGTGGGGCCGGATTCCGTGGTGGGTCTGTGCTTGCCTCGTGGTGCGTTGATGGTGGTGGCGATGTTGGGAGTGCAGCGGGCGGGTGGTGCCTGGCTTGCGCTTGATCCTTCGTATCCGGCGGAGCGGTTGCGGTTGATGGTGGGGGAGGCGGGTTGTGCGGTTGTTGTTCGTGGTGGGGCGCAGGCGGGGTTGCTCGATGGGTTGTTGCCTGGGGGGACGGTGGTGGTGGAGGCCGATGGTCTTGATCTGACGGTGGAGGTGGACCGGGCGGGGCTGGACGCGGCGCACGAGGACGATCTGGCCTATCTGGTCTTCACGTCGGGTTCCACCGGCCGGCCCAAGGGCGTGGCCGTCACCCACGGTCAACTGACCGCTCACCTCGGACAGATCGCCGGCGTCTTCGGGCTCACCGCCCGAGATCGGGTCCTGGTCTTCGGTTCCTTCTCCTTCGACGTCAGCACCGAGCAGCTGTTCGCGCCGATGACCCAGGGCGGCGCGGCCGTGATCCGGCCCGACGGTCTCCTGGACACCGAAGAGCTGCTCGCCTTCCTGGCCGCTCATCAGGTCACGGTCTTCAACCCGCCGACCGGCCTGTGGCGGCAGTCGGCCACCGCCCTCGCCGACGGCGCCGCCGTGCCCGCCGCACTGGACGTCCGGCTCACCGTCGTCGGCGGTGACGCCATGCCCGCCTCCGAGACCGGCATCTGGAGGGCCACGGTGGGCGGTCGCGTCATCAACGCCTACGGGCCCACCGAGACCGTCATCACGGCCACCGTCCACGAGGTCACCGCCGACGGCACGGCGGGAGACGGAACCGGGGGAACCGTCCCCCTCGGACGGCCGCTTCCCGGCCGCACCGTGTTCGTGCTGGACGGGTCGTTGCGTCCGGTGGCGGCGGGCAGTGTGGGCGAGTTGTACGTGGGCGGTGCGGGCGTGGCGCGTGGGTACGCGGGGCGGGGTGGTCTGACCGCCGAGCGGTTCGTGCCGGATCCGTTCTCGCGGGTGCCGGGTGCGCGTCTGTACCGCACGGGCGATCTGGTGCGTTTCGACGCGGAGGGGGCCCTGGAGTTCTGCGGTCGTCTGGACGAGCAGGTCAAGGTACGCGGCTTCCGCGTGGAACTGGGCGAGGTGGAAGCGGTGGTGCGTGGCGCGGCCGGGGTGGCCGACGCCGCGGTGGCCGCCGTGCCGCCACCCGGCGGCGGCGAGGCCCGACTGGTGGCGTACGTCGTCGCTCGCGCCGGTGTGGTCTGCGATCCGGAGGCGGTGCGGACGTGGGCGGGGGAGCGGTTGCCCGCGCACATGGTGCCGGTCGCCGTTGTGCCCCTCGACGTGCTGCCGCTGTCGCCCAACGGCAAGGTGGACCGGCGCGCGCTGCCCGTGCCCCGCTGGGAGGTCGCCGACGAGGGATTCGTCGCTCCCCGCGACGAGGTGGAGCGGCGGCTGGCCGAGGTGTGGTGCCAGGTGCTGGGCCTGGAACGGGTCGGCGTGCACGACGACTACCTGGCGCTCGGCGGGGACTCCATCCAGTCGATCCAGGTGGTCGCCAAGGCCCGCCGGCTCGGCATGCACATCACCCCGCGCCAGATGCTGCAGCACCCGACCATCGCGGGACTCGCGCCGCACGTCGCGACCGGCGCGGCGGCGGGCATCCGCGCCGGGACGGACGCCACCGACGCGCTGAGCCCGATCCAGCGGTGGTTCCACGAACTGGAGCTGGTCGCACCCGATCACTGGAACATGGACGTGCTCCTCGACGTCCGCACCCGGGTCCGGCCCGACGAGTTGACCACCGCGCTCAACGCCGTCGTGGGCGTCCACGAGGCGCTGCGCACCCGCTTCGTCGACCCCGACGGCCGTGGAGTACGGGCCGTGGTCGACGCGTCCGTCGACGTCCCGGTGGAGCTGACCGACCTGTCCGCCGTACCCGGGGAGGAGGCCGAGGCGCGACTGCGTGAGCTGGCCGACCGGCTGCACACCCGGATCGACCCCGCGCACGGCCCGCTCCTGCGGGCGCATCTGGCCGACCTCGGACCGCGATCCCCGCAGCGGCTGCTGCTCGCCGCCCACCACCTGGTCATGGACGCGGTCTCCTGGCGGATCGTCCTGGAGGACCTGGAGCTCGCGCTCGATGCCGTGCGCAACGGCCGCGCCCCCGCGCTTCAGCCCGAGGGCACCACGCACCGGCAGTGGACCGCCGAGCTCCGCCGCCGGGCTCTGGACCCGCAGATCGTCGGCCGGGTCCGCGCCGAACTCTCGGAACTCGGTGGGCCGGCGCACCCGGATCCGGTCCGGTCCGCACCCGGGACCGAGGGCGCCGCGCGACGAGCCCGCCGGGAGCTGACCGCCGATCAGACCGATGAACTGCAGCGCGCTCTCGCACACCGGCTCGGCGGCACCCTCGAAGAGGGGCTCATCACCGCGGCGGCCCGCGCCCAGGCCCGCGTCGCCGGGCTCGCCACGGTGGTCGTGGAGCTTGAGAGCCACGGTCGCGAACACCTGCACCCGGACATCGACCTGTCCCGCACCGTCGGCTGGTTCACCACTCTGGTCCCCTTCCCCGTGGCGATCGCGCAGGACGGCCCGCTAGGCACGCTGTGGGACGTCCGCAGCCGGCTGCGGGAACTGGTGCACCGGGGCATCGACCACGGAGTGGTCCGGTACCTGGCTCACGACGCGGAGGCGACACGCGGCTTGGAGACGGTGCCCGAACCCCACCTCAACTTCAACTACCTCGGCCGGGTCAGCACGAGCTCCGACCCGAACGCCCCGCTCGAACTCCGCGCACCGGGGTTCGGCCAGGTCCGCGACCCGCGGGGGACACGTCCGTCCGCGATCGTGGTGGAGAGCCTCGTTTCCGACGGGTGCCTGGCCGTGGAGGTCGAACACACCGGACAGGACGCCGCCGACGCTCTCGCTGACGCCGTCCTGGAGGAGCTGCGCTCGCTGACCGCCGCGCGTGAGGCGCCCCGCCTCGGCTCCGGACTGCGGCACGGCAGCGCGCCGGTCGCCGCGGTGCGCGACTGGGCCGCACGCTGGGGAGACCTGACCGCTGTGTGGCCGCTCACGCCCACACAGGAAGGCATGCTCTTCCGCAGCCTGACCGAGGACGGTTCGGCGGGCAGCGGCGTCTACGTGGAGCAACTCGTCTGTGTCCTCGAAGGCGACCTGGACCGGCACGCTTTCGCGCGGGCCTGGCAGGCGGTCGTCGACCGGCATGCCGTGCTGCGTGGCGTGTGCGTGTGGCAGGACGTGCCGCGTCCACTGCTGGTGGTGCCATCGGCCCGCGAACTGCCCACGGTCTTCCTCGACTTCGCCGAGGACGGCGCCGGCGTGGGAGCGCCGGTGGACATGGGGGAGCGGAGTGGCTCGACAGACCCGGAGACACGGCTGGAAGCCTTCGTGGGCGAGGACCGGCGAGCCGGCTTCGACCTGCGAGAAGGTCCGCTCGCCCGGCTGACGGTGATCCGCCTCGGGGAGGGCCGTTGGGCCTTCGTGTGGACGAACCACCATGTACTGTTCGACGGCTGGTCGCTGCCCATCCTCCTGGGAGAGGTGCTCGACCACTACACCGCGAGCCACCGCGGCGGTACGCTGAAGCCGGCGCCCGCGGCGGACTTCGGGTCCTTCGTCCGGTGGCTGGCCCGTCGGGACACGGACGCCTCACGCGAGTACTGGTCCGGTGCGCTCGCCGGCTTCGATCCCGTACCGATCGCCCCGCAGGCGGACGCTCCCGCTGTCCATCGGGACCACGTGGTGCGGCTGTCGGCCGAGGACACGAAGCGGCTGCGGGAGACGTCGGGGCGCTTCGGCGTCACCCTCGGTGGCGCGGTCCACGCGGCGTGGGCGCTCACGCTCGCCGCCGAGCTCGACACCGACGACGTGGTGCTCGGCAGCGTGGGTTCAGGGCGGCCCACGGACCTGGAAGACGTGGACCGGATGGTGGGGATGTTCATCAACACCGTTCCGTTGCGCACCCGGCTGCCCGTCGCTCTCCCGGTCAGTACCTGGGCACGGGACGTGCAACAGGCCTTGAACCTGGCGCAGGAGCACATCCACACGCCCCTCGCCAAGATCGCCGTATGGAGCGGGAGGGCGACTTCGTCCGAACTCTTCGACACCTCGGTGATCGTGGCCAACTTCCCCTTCGCCGACCTGGGCACCGGGCTCCCCGGCCTGTCCGTGGCGCGTTCCGAGACACTGGAGCAGACCGAACTTCCTGTCACCCTGTCCGTCGCCCCCGACGGGGAGCGGCTCGTCATCGCGCTGAACCACGACACCGTTCGCGTACCCACCCGTCGGGCCGCCGGGCTCGCCAACCGATTTTGTCTCGCCCTGACGGCCCTCGCGGAGGCAACCGCCACCGTCGGCGAGATCCGGGACGGGCTCCGGCAACAGGCCCGGGGCGAGCGCGCGGCCGGCCGGGCCCGCCGCGCCGAGCGCCTGGGCCCGTTTGCCCGCTCGCGCGGCTGAGCCCGCCCGACTCGTATCCCTTTTCGCGCCACCCCGGCCGGCCCGTCCCTCGCCATCGGACCGGTGTCAAAGCATCCGTGCGGCTGGTCCGACCCCACCTGCCCGGATGCCGCGCAAGCCCTCGTGGGCCACCGACGACTTCGGAGAAGAGATCACATGTCCCTTCGCACGTCCCGCATGCCCCAAGTGCCGTCGAGGCGGCGGCCCCTGACCGATCCCTCGGCCGTCGCCTTCGGCTCGCTGGAGCCCGAGGCCCTGCCCGCCCTCGCCACGCCGCAGCGTCCCGGTGTCCCGCTGACCACCTGGGTGCAGGCCAACGGGGACCTCGTGCGCGAGCACCTGCACCGGCATGGCGCCGTGCTCTTCAGGGGCTTCGACGAGGGCGCCGACGCTCTCCGCCCGGTCGTGGAGGCCGTCGGGGGAGACGACGCCTTGGCGTACCAGGACGGCGCCACCCCGCGCAGCGAGCTCGGCGACGGTGTCTACTCCTCCACCGAGTACCCCGCCGACCAAACCATCGAAATGCACAACGAGGCCTGCTACAGCTGGAGTTGGCCACGCGTACTGGGCTTCGCCTGCGCTCGTGCCCCCGAGACCGGAGGGCAAACCCCGCTGGCCGACTCCCGCAAGGTACTGCGGCGGCTGCCCGGCGAACTGGTCGCTCGCCTGGAGCGGCACGGGGTGAGCTACGTGCGCAACTACACACCCGGCGTCGGCATCCCGTGGCAGGGCGCGCTGGGCTGCGACGAGGACGGCCTGGACACGTACGCCGAACGGACCAGAGTGCGGGTGGAGCGCATCGCCGAGGACCACCTGCGCACCGAAGCCGTGCGACCCGCCGTCGCGCGGCACCCGGACACCGGCGAGTGGGTGTGGTTCAACCAGGCCACAAGCTTCCACCTGAGCACCGTCGGGGACGAACTCGCCGCCGAACTGCTCGGCCAGGTCGGCCCGCAGCGGGTGCCCAAGACCAGCAGGGCCGGCGACGGCAGCGAGTTCACCAGGCCGGAACTCGACACGATCCGCGCCGCGTTCGCCGCGGAGACGACGGCCTTCGACTGGCAGCTCGGCGACGTACTGGTCGTCGACAACCTGCTGGCCTCGCACGGTCGGGCTCCCTTCACGGGCGAACGGGAGATCCGGGTGGCCATGGCTGCCGCGGCGAACTGGCAGGACGTGCGGACCCGGCCCGCGCAGGACGGCACCAGCACACAGACGAACGGGGGAAGACGGTGAACACGGCTACTTCGACAGCGGCCGGCACGAGGGCCGCTCCTGCGGCGGAGACCTTCCGCGCAGGACCGCACCAGTACGACGCCACCCGAGACGACACGGTTACGACACTGGTACTGCAAGCTCCGGCCGCGGTGCCGGAAGCGGTGCTCGCCGCCGCGGTCGAAACGGTCACGCGGAGATACGAGGTGCTGCGCACCTCGCTCGTGCCCTCTCCGGTTGCGGGAGCGCCCACCCAGCGTGTCTCGGCCGGCCCGCTGTCCGAGGGCCCCGAAGGCGCGGGCCGGCTCTGGGCCGCGGTCCCCGCGGCCGACGGCCGCATCGAACTGTCCGCGTCGGCCCATGTCCTGGACGCGGAGGGACTGGTGCTGCTCGCGGGTGAGCTGGCACGTGAGCTGGGATCCGGTTCGGCCGCCGCGTCCCCGGACGCCGACCCGGGCGAGGACGAGCCCCTCCAGTACGTCGATGTCGCCGAGTGGCTGCACGAGGTGCTCGCCGACCCGGAGGCGGCCGGGGCCCGCGCGAGCCAGGAGAAGGCGCACAGCGGGTATGACGAGGCGGAGGAGACGGTAGCGCGGCTGCGCTCACTGAGGCCCGCCCGGTCGGCGTCGAACGCCGGTGGCGTCCGGGCGCGGGTGCGAACGGTCACCCTGCCGGAGCTGTACCCGGCGGACGACACCGAGGCGGTGCTCCTCGCCGCCTGGCTGGTGGTCCTGCACCGGTTCGGCGGCGCCCAGGCACTTTCCGTCCGTGTGAGCACCGGACTCCGAGAGGTCCCCCAGCTGAAGCCCGTGATCGGCCCGTTGACCGCCTGGACCGCGGTCAGGCACGAGTTCGACGCGGGGCGGACCCTCGACGACGTGGTGGCGAAGACCCGGGCGGCGCGGGCCGCCCAGCGCGAGGTCGTCGAGCTGACCAGCGACCTCTCCTCGGTGAACGCGCCCCTCGCATTCTCGTATCTGAGCGTGCCGGAACGGGTGGGCGGCTGGTCCGTCGTGTCGCTTGCGGTAAGCGGCACCGGGCCGGGGCTCCGCCTCACCGCCGTGCGCCGCGGCGACCTGGTCGAACTGTGCCTCGACGGTGCCGAGGCACCTGAGCTCGGCACGGATGTGGCCGGCCGGATCCTGGACGCCGTCGCCACGGTCGTCGAGCAGGGCATGCGGAAACCCACGACGTCGATCGGCCGGGTGAGGCTCGGCGCCCCAGCCTTACCCCTGGCCGCGACCGCGACCCCCACGGCCGTGGGCTGGGAGGACGCCACTCTTACCGACCTGGTCTCCCGCAGCGCGGCGCGTGCCCCGGAGGTGGTCGCGGTGCGCTGCGCGGCACGGGAACTGACATACCGGCGACTCTGGTCCTCGGTCGCTTCACTGGCAGCGCGTCTCGACACCGCCCCCGACGACATCGTCGCAGTCGTCGTGCCGGACCCGGTCACCCGCCTGGTGGCCCAGCTGGCCGCACTGCGCGCCGGAGCGGCGTATCTCGTGATCGACCCGGACGATCCGGCCGAGCGGATCGCCGGCCTGCTGGCCGACGCGTCCGTCCGCCACTGCCTGGCCACGGCGGACACCGCATTCCGGCTGGGCGGCGGCAACGGCTACGCCCTGATCCTCGTCGAGGAGGAGGGCGGGGAAGGCGAGCCGGACGTCGAGGACGGTAGCGCCCCCGACGAGGCGGAGCGGCGGCACGAGGGCGCCGGGGTCCGCGGCCCGGACGACCTCGCCTACCTGCTCTTCACCTCGGGTTCCACCGGGCGGCCCAAACCGGTCGCCGTCACCCACCGCAACGTGGTCAACTATCTCGGCTGGGTGGCCGACGCGGGCCTGATCGGGCCGGACACCGTACTGCCCGCGACCGCCGCCCCGGTCTTCGACGCAGCCGTCAAGCAGGTGTGGGGGCCACTGGTCCTCGGTGGCACGGTGGTGCTGCCGCCGGCCGGTGAGCGCCCCGCCGAGACGCTCGCCGCGACACTCACGAGTACGGGCACGGCCGTCACCACCGTCAACACCGTCCCGCGTCTGTGGGACGAGACGCTGCGGGCCCTCGAGTCCGCCGACGGTACCGCCGCCCCGGACCGGCCGAGGCTGGACGTGCTCCTCGGCGGCGAGGCACTCACCGCCGACCTGGTCGAGCGCACCCATCGAGTCCTTCCGGGAACCCGTCTGTGGAACCTGTACGGCCCCTCGGAGACCACCGCCAACGCCAGCGCCGGGATCGTCGCCGACGGCGACCGGGTCACGCTGGGCGGTCCGGTCGGCGCCACCACGCTCCACGTACTGGACGAAGGGATGTCACCCGTGCCGCCCGGTGTGGTCGGCGAGCTGTACATCGGCGGCGCCGGGGTGACTCGCGGGTACGCGGGCCGGGGCGGACTGACCGCTGAACGGTTCGTGCCCGACCCGTTCTCCGGCACGAAGGGCGCCCGCCTCTACCGCACGGGCGACCTCGTTCGCATCGGGGCCGACGGCCTGCCGGAGTTCTGCGGGCGCGCCGACGGCCAGCTGAAGGTGCGCGGTCACCGCATCGAACCCGGCGAGGTCGAGGCGGCCTTGTTGCGCCACCCCGCCGTGTGCGCAGCCGCCGTCGACGCGCGGGACGACCGCCTGGTCGCCTGGCTGGTGCCGGGCCCGGACGGTCCGCCCACCGTGGCACAGCTGCGAGAACACTGCGCGGGCCTCCCCTCCTACATGATCCCGGCGGTCTTCGTCGCCCTGGACCGGATCCCGCTGACGGCACAGGGCAAGACCGACCGACGCATGCTGCCGGACCCGGCGGACGGACACCTGGAGCAGAGCGGTGAGTTCACCGCCCCCCGCACCCCGGTGGAGATGGTCGTCGCCGAAATCTGGCGCACCGTCCTCGGCGCCGACCGCGTAGGGGCGCACGACAGCTTCTTCGCGCTCGGGGGCGACTCCATCCGCGCCATGCACACCGTCGCCCGCGTCCGTGAACTGATGGGAACCGAACTCCCGCTGCGCGAGTTGCTCGGCGCACCAACCGTCGCCGAGCAGGCGAGCCTGCTGCTGGCGCACGACCAGGATGGCTCGGTCCGCGAGTTCGCCGAGGCGTTCGCCGCTTTCGACGAGGCCGCCGAGGCGAGCACCACCGCCGGCTCCACAGACGACGCCACCGAGGACCAGACATGACCGATTCCGAACGCCTCGAACGAGCCCGGCGTGCCCTGGCCGCCCGCCGACCTCGGCAGCAGTCCGACACCTCGCGGGTGCCGCGAAGGCCGGACCCCGCACAGGTCGTCCTGTCGGCGAGCCAGCTCCAGCTGTGGACCGCCCACGCCCTCGACCCCACCGGCAGTGCGTACACGGTGCCGGCCGCGCTCGACATCGAGGGTCCCCTGAACGCCGACGCACTGGCCAAGGCGTACGACTGGATGCTCGCCCGGCACGAAGGGCTGCGTCTGGTCACCGACGACGTGCGTGGCAAGGCACGTGCCCGGCTGCTGCCCGAAGCACCCCCGCTGCGCCGGGCGGACCTGACGGGCATCCACGGCACCGACCGGGCCGCCGCCGAGCGGCGCCGGGACGAGCTGACCGAGTCCGAGCTGCGCGCGCCCTTCGACCTGGCGGGCGGCGGGCCGCTGGCGCGCGGTGTGCTGATCACACTGGCGCCCGACCGTCACCGGCTCGTAGTCGCCTTCCACCACCTGGTCGTCGACGGCCTGTCCGTGAGCACACTCATCCAGGAACTCACCGCCGCCTACGAGGCCTTCCACGCCGGCGGCACCCCGCCGCCGGCCACGGACGGGCCCTCGTACACCGACTACGCCTGGTGGGAGAAGCACAGCCAGGACGCACCCGCACGGGAGTCGTCGTTGGCCCACTGGAAGGCGCAGCTCGAGGGCGCCCCGCGCGGTCTGAGTCTACCCTTCGACCAGCCGCGCCCGGACGCCTCGGGTCGCCATGGGCGCCACCTGGTCCGCAGCACCGGACCCGCCCTCCGTGACGGAGTCGAGAAGTTCGCCGCGGGCTCCGGCGTGTCCGTCTTCGCCGTCCTGTACAGCGCCTGGCTTGCGGTGCTGCACCGGGCCGCGCTCACCGACGACCTCGTGATCGGCGTCCCGGTGGCCAACCGGGTACGGCCCGAACTCCGGTCCACCGTCGGCCCTTTCATCAACACGCTGCCGTTGCGCAGCCGACTGCGCGACGACGCGACGCTGCGCGAGCTGGCCCAGGAGTCGGCGCGCACGATCGCCGCGTCCCTGGACCACCAGCACGTGCTCACCGCCGAGGTGACCGCGGCTGTCGGCGGCGGCACGGGATCCCCGCTGTTCGGGGCGATGTTCGCCTACCTCGGTGAGGACCGTTCCCAGCTGCGCCTGGGTCGGGCCGTCATGACACCGGTGACCACCGAGACCGCCACCTCCAAGACGGACGTCACGCTCAGCGTGGTCAACCGCGGCGACGACTTCGAGCTGATGCTGGAGTACGACACCGAGCTGCTGCGGGAGTCCACCGCCGACGCCCTCCTCGGCGCCTACCTGCGGCTGCTGACCGAAGGGCTCGCGGCCCCCGACCGCGGAGTGCGGCTGCTGCCCCTTGCGGAACCCGGCGCGCGGTCGGGGCCCCTGGCCGAGCCCGTGGTCGAGCACGCCCTCGACCGGGCGTTCCTGCGCTCGGTCGAGCTTCACTCCGAGCGCACCGCCCTGCACTGGCGGGGGGAGGTCATCTCCTACGCGTCACTGGCGGACCGCGCCGACATCCTGGCGCGGCACCTGGTCGCGCGAGGCGTACGACCGGGTGAACGCGTCCCGCTGTACCTGGAGCGCGGGCCTGCCCAGGTGGTGGCGATCCTCGCCGTCCTGCGGGCGGGCGCCGCATACGTCCCGATCGACATGAGCAATCCCACCGACCGCATCCGGCACGTCCTGAACGACAGCGGCGGACGCATCGTGATCTGCGGTGATCAAGGGGCGGGAAGCATCGGCGAGGGCTTGCGGCAGGTGTCCGTCGACACACACGGCCGTCCGCGCACCGACGTGGACACCACCGGGACGGAACTGCCCGAACGGCACCCCGGCGACGTCGCCTACGTGATCTACACCTCGGGCTCCACCGGCCGTCCCAAGGGCGTCGAGGTCGCTGACTCCCAGGTGGTACGGCTGTTCTCGGCGACCGCGCGGCGCTTCGGCTTCGGCGCCGACGACGTGTGGAGCTTCTTCCACTCGTATGCCTTCGACGTGTCCGTCTGGGAGCTGTGGGGCGCGCTGCTGCACGGCGGCAAGCTGGCCCTGGTGCCGGACGGGACAGCCAAGTCGCCGCAGGACCTGCTCGCCTTCGTGGAGCGGCTCGGCGTCACCGTCCTCAGCCAGACTCCGTCCGCGTTCAAGGGAGTGGTGGCCGCCGACACGGCCGAAGGGTCCACCCGTGAACTCGCTCTGCGGCACGTCGTTTTCGGCGGTGAGCGGCTGGACGTGAACACCCTCCGTCCCTGGATCGAGGCACGCGGCGACCGCGCTCCCGTCCTGGTGAACATGTACGGCATCACCGAGACAACCGTGCACTCCACGTTCCGTGTCGTCACCGCCGCCGATCTCGGCGACCGCACCGGCAGCCCCATCGGCGTGCCGATAGACGACTTGACCCTGTACGTCCTGGACGACGCGCTCAACCCGCTGCCTCCCGGCATGGTCGGCGAACTCCACGTCGGCGGGGCGGGCGTCACCCTCGGCTACCACGGCCGCGGGGCGCGCACCGCCGAGCGGTTCGTGCCCGACCCGTTCTCCGGCACCCCGGGCGCCCGTCTGTACCGCAGCGGTGACCTGGCCAGGGTCACCGAGGACGGCGAGTTCGAGTACTGGGGCCGCGCCGACGCCCAGGTGAAGATCCGTGGCTTCCGGATCGAACTGGGCGAGGTGGAAGTCGCTCTCGCCACCCACCCGGTCGTCACGGCCGCGGTCGCCGACGTGCGCGGCGACCAGCTCATGGTGTGGCTGGTGCCCGCAGCGGGCCGAGAGCTGCCCGCGGTGCCCGAACTGCGCGAGCACGCCGCCGGGCTGCTGCCGACGTACATGGTCCCCGCGGTCTTCGCCGCACTGGACAAGGTGCCCCTGACCGTCAACGGCAAGTCGGACCGGCGCGCGCTGCCCGATCCGGCGGGGGCCAGGCTCGACGCCGGCACCGAGTACACGGCGCCGCGCATCCCGTTGGAGGAGACCGTCACCGGTGTCTGGGCCGAGGTCCTGGACGTCCCGCGGGTAGGCGTGCACGACAACTTCTTCATGCTGGGAGGCGACTCGATCCGCGCGGTGGAGATCACCGGCGCCCTGCGTGCCCTCGGCCACGAGACCCGTGTGCACGCCGTGTTCCGGCACCAGACCGTCGCCGAGTTCGCGGCTCACCTCGCAGAGGACCGCGCCGAGCCCTTCGACCGCGCCGAGCCGTTCGAGATGATCGGCGCCCACGACCACGCGGCGCTCCCCGCGGACGCGGAGGACGCCTACCCGCTGACCGCCACCCAGTCGGGGATGCTGTACCACCTGCATCTCCATCCGGAAGCGGGTATCTACCACAACACGGTCAGTGTGCGGATGCGCGGACGTCTCGACGCGCGACTGCTGCACCAGGCCCTTGCCGACACAATGGCCCGCCACCCGGTCCTGCGCACCAGCATCTCCATGGACGGATACTCCGAACCGCTGCAGATCGTGCACCGCGACGTGGAACCCCGCCTCGCCTGCTTCGATCTGTCCGGTCTCGACGCGGAAGAGCAGCGGGCCGAGATCGACGCGTTCGTGGCCCGCGAGCGCGTTGAGCACCTTGAGCTGGAGGCCGCACCTCTGCAACGGCTCGCCGTCCACCAACTCGGTGACGGAGAGTTCCAGCTGACGGTCAGCGAGAACCACGCCATTCTGGACGGCTGGAGCTGGACCTCCACCCTGGCGGAGGTCCTCAGCCGCCAGGCCGCGCTGCTGGACGCAGCGCCCGACTACCACAGTCGCTGGCCCGAACTCCCGCTCACCTACGCGGACTTCGTGAAGACGGAACGAGAGGCGACTGGGGGAGCGGACACGGCCGCGGTGTGGCGGGAGCGGCTGGCCGACGCCGAGCCTCGCGCCATCGAGGACCTGCGCCCGGTAGGCACCCCCCAGGTGCGCCGGATCCAGGTCGACGTGGACGCGGACACCTCCCGGCGTCTGGCCGCGCTCGCCAAGGAGGAGGGCCTGCCTCTCAAGAGCGTCGCCGTGGCCGTGCACTTCAAGGTGCTCGCCGAAGCCCTGGCGGTGACCGACCCG
Organism: Streptomyces sp. KPB2; assembly: GCF_003950055.1. Taxonomy (NCBI): domain Bacteria; kingdom Bacillati; phylum Actinomycetota; class Actinomycetes; order Kitasatosporales; family Streptomycetaceae; genus Streptomyces; species Streptomyces sp. KPB2. The sequence goes on along the minus strand of NZ_CP034353.1, from coordinate 804,245 downwards.
GTCACGGGCATGGTGATGCACGGCCGGCCCGATCTGCCCGGGGCGAAGGATCTGCGCGGTCTGTTCATCAACATGCTGCCGACCTCCGTGTCGGTCCCCGGCGGCAGCTGGCGCGACCTCGCGCGCCGCGCGTTCGACGAGGAGCGGTCCCTCCTGAAGCACCGGCACACCCCGCTGATCAGCGTGCAGCAGGCGCTCGGCAACGACCCGCTGTTCGACGTGGGGGTGAACTTCGTACGCTTCCACGCGCTGGGCGAGGTCCTCGACACCGGCGTCGTGGAACTCCTCGACCACCATCCGGCGTCCGCCGAGGACACCAACTACGCGGTGATGGCGACGTACTCGGTGCACCCGCCCGCGCACGAACTCGGCCTGATCCTGGCCTACGACAGCGACCGGGTCTCCGACGAGCGCGCCGCCGACCTCGCCGAGATGTACGCGCAGGCGCTGCGCCGCTTCGCGGCGGACGCCGACGCCGCGCACGATGCGGCGAGCCTGCTGCCTCACGACGCCGAGACCGCGGCTCGCAGAGCCGACGGCGGAGTGCTCGGCGTGCCCGCCGGAACCCTGGACCAGGCCGTCGCCGCCGTCGCGGCGGCGCGCCCCGGAGCGGTGGCGGTCACCGGCCCCGGCGGGGCCCTCACCTACCGCGAGCTGACCGAGCGGGCCGCGGCCGCCGCCACCGGCCTTGCTGCCGATGGCGTGCGCCGCGGCGACCTGGTCGCGGTGGTCGCCCGGCGCGGTGTCGACCTGGTCACCGGACTCCTCGCCGTGATGGCGGCGGGCGCCGCGTACGTGCCCGTCGACCCCGAGCTGCCCCTCGAGCGGATCGCTCACCTGATCCGCGACTCGGGCTGCCGGACCGCGCTCGCCGCCCACCTCACCGATGACGACGCCCCGGTGCTCGGGCTCCTCGCCGAGGAGGAGGTCACCGTGCGCACCGTCGCCGACGCCGCCGCCGGCACGGGCGCCGCCCCGCAGCGGGCCGACGGCGACGATCTGGCCTATCTGATCTACACGTCCGGGTCCACCGGGACCCCCAAGGGCGTCGGCGTCACCCACCGCAACGTCCTGGCCTACCTGGCGGCCTCCGCCACCGTGGTCGAGCCCACCGGGCAGGACGTGGTCGCGGTCCGCTCCACCTTCACCTTCGACCTGTCGGTCTGGGAACTGTTCGCGGGACTCGTGGCCGGCGCGCGTATCGACATCGTGCCGGGCGACGTGGCGGCGGACGCACAGCAACTCCACGCCCATCTGCGGACCCAGAGCGTCACCATGCTGGCCACCACGCCGACGATCGCACAGGAGCTGGCGGCGGTGGACGGCACCTCCGACACGCGTGACGCCCCGATCGGACTGCGGGCGTTGCTCCTCGCCGGCGAGGAGGTGGTGCCGGCCAGGTTCGGGGACTGGTTCGCGGGACCTTCCGCACAGGACTGCCGGGTTCTGAACTGGTACGGACCGACCGAGGCCACCGTCCTGATGACCGTCGCCGAGCTCACCGTCGAGGTGACCCGCAGGCAGCGCGCGCCCATCGGAGGTCCGGTGCCCGGCTCCACGATCTGGGTCCTGGACGAGCAGATGCGGCCCGTTCCGCCGGGTACCGCCGGCGAGCTGTTCATCGGCGGAGCCCAGGTGGCGCAGGGCTACTGGCGGCGTCCCGGCCTCACCGCCACGAGCTTCGTGCCCGACCCGTTCTCCGACGTGCCGGGCGCGCGTCTCTACCGGACGGGCGACCGCGCCCGCCACCGAGCCGACGGACAGCTGGAGTTCCTCGGCCGCTTCGACAACCAGATCAAACTCCGTGGTCACCGCATCGAACTCGGCGAGGTCGAGTCCGCGCTGCTCGACCACCCGGGCGTGGCCGACTGCGTCGTCGTCGTGCACGGTGCCACAGGGTCCTCGCCCCGTCTGGTCGCCTATGTGGTGCCCGAGGGGCCGGACCTGGACCGTACAGAGCTGCGGACCCGGTCGGCCGGGCGGCTGCCCCGGTACGCGCTGCCCGCGGCGATCCGTCCGATCGAGCACATCCCGCAGACCGCCAGCGGCAAACTGGACCGGCGTCGTCTGCCCGCGCCCACGGCCGACGACTTCCTGGGCACGTCGGGAAGCAGCCAGTCGGCCAGGGACGACACCGAACGGGCGTTGCTCGGCCTGTGGCAGGAACTGCTGGGCCTTGAGGGGCTCGGGATCCGGGACCACTTCTACGACGCCGGTGGCCATTCACTGCTGGCCACCCGGCTGCTACTGCGCATTCGGCGCCGGTTCGGGGTGGCGCTGCGGGTGCAGCAGGCCATGGCGGACTTCACCGTGGCAGGCCTCGCCGACCTGATCAGGGAAGCGTCTGGGGAGACGGACACGGCGCCCACCACTGCGGCCCCCGCCGCCCCGGCCCCGGAAGAAGGGCGGCGATGAAGTTCCTCTCCCTGCTCGTGAGCAGGTCACGGGCGACGGTGATCGCGGCGCTGGTCGCCGGGCTGGTGTCCGGCGCCGCCACGGTGGGTCTCATCGCCGTGCTGCAGCGAGTCCTGGAGCGACTCGACGACCCGGGCGCCCGTCTGATGGCCGCCTTCGCCGCGGCGGCGGTCACGGTGCTGCTCGCCGGCGCGGTCTCCTCCGTCCTGCTGATCCGGCTGGCGCAACGCTCCATCCAGGAACTGCGGATGGAGCTGTGCCGGCGGATCCTGGACAGCGGGATGCGACGCATCGAGAGCATCGGACCCGCCCGGCTCCAGTCCGCTCTCACCGACGACGTACAGGTGATCACAGGGGCGGTCAGCAGCGTGCCCCTGCTGTCCATGAACGGCGCGATCGTGATCGGTGCCTTCGTGTACATCGGGGTGCTCTCGCCGAAGGTGCTGCTCGGCATGCTCGCCGTGCTCGCCGTCGGCCTGATGCTCTACCAACTTCCCGTGCGCCGGGCGGGCGTTCATCTCCGCCGGGCCCGCGAGCACCAGGACGTCATGCACGCCCATCTGGAAAGCGTCACCCGCGGTGCCAAGGAGCTGAAGCTGGACCGCGAACGCCGTGCCGCGGTCCTCGACGGCGGGGTCGGTGCCACCGGCGGGCTCCTTGTGCGGGACACCACCCGCGGTGTCTCCCTGTACACCGTGGCGGGTTCGTGGGGGCAGTTGCTCTTTCTCGCCTCCATCGGCATCATGCTGTTCGCTGGGCCCCGCTTCGACATTCCCGCGGACGACCTGACCGGGTTCACCCTCGCCGTCATCTACATCAACACACCGCTGGTCACCGTGCTCAACCTGATCCCGGTGATCGGGCGGGCGGGAACGGCGTTGCGCTCGCTCAACGCCCTCGACCTGGGTGACGAGAGTGGCCTGCGGGCACCCGAAGCGCAGGGTGGCGGGCGGACCGCGGGTGCGGAGGTGCGGCTGCGCGGTGCTGTCTTCCACTACGACTCCGGTGCCGACGACACCGGCTTCCAGGTCGGCCCCATCGACGCCCACTTCGCACCGGGCACCATCACCTGTCTGGTCGGGGGCAACGGAAGCGGCAAGACCACCCTGGCCAAGATGATCTGTGGGCTCTACCCAACCAGCGACGGTGAGATCGTCCTCGACGGCACGCCGGTGGAAGGCGACCGGATCACGGAGCTGCGGCAAAGCGTCGCCGGGGTCTTCTCCGACGTCCATCTCTTCCGCACGCTGCCGGCCCATCCACGGGCCGACAGCGAGGCCAACCGTCTGCTCGCCCAGCTCGGCATGGACCATAAAGTGACCGTGCGTGACGGGGAGTTCTCCACCATCATGCTGTCCACCGGCCAGCGCAAACGTCTCGCCCTGGTCAGCGCCTTGCTCTCCGAGCGGCCCGTGCTGCTCTTCGACGAGTGGGCCGCGGACCAGGACCCGGAATTCCGGGAGTTCTTCTACACCGAAGTCCTGCCCGCTCTGCGCAAGCAGGGCAAGACCGTGATCGCCATCACCCACGACGACCGCTACTTCGACGTCGCCGACCGGATTCTCAAGCTCGACCGCGGCAAGGTCGTCGACCCCGGGCCCGTCACCGCGCCGGCAACCACCTGAAGCCGACCGCCACTCGGCGCCGTCAGCAGCTGCCCGAACCATCGTCAAGACACCTCGAGGAGCACCTTCATGTCCGAGTCCACCCTCTACGACGTCGTCCACAACGACGAGGAGCAGTACTCCCTGTGGGAGGCCGAGCGTGAACTCCCGGCCGGCTGGCACCGGGAGGGAACCCGTGGCACCCGCGAGGAGTGCGTCGCGCACATCGACCGAATCTGGACCGACATCCGTCCGCGCAGCGTCCGCGAACGCCATGCCCGTTCCGCATGACGCCCGTTCCGCTACCGACACTCCCAGGAGAACCCATGAGCAGCACGACGCTTGACTATCTCCGCACCCACGTCACCGGCGACTTCGCCGACGTCCTGGTGGACGTTCGTGCGAGCAACGGCTGCTGGCTGGTGGACGAGCGAGACGGTTCCCGCTACCTCGACATGTCGATGTTCTACGCGTCGGCACCGTTGGGGCACAATCACCCCGGACTGTTCGGTGATCCGGCGCTCGACGAGTCCCTGCTCGCCGCCTCCCGGATCAAGCCGGCCAACCCCGACTTCGGCACCGGCGAGCAGATCAGGTTCGCCGCCGCCTTCATGAAGGCGCTGGCCCCGGACGACATGCCGTACGTCTTCTTCATCGACGGCGGCGCGCTGGCCGTCGAGAACGCCCTGAAGGTCGCCTTCGACTGGAAGACCCAGCACAACGCGCAGCGCGGTGTCGCGGTGCGCGGCTCGCGCGTCCTGCACCTGGAGTCCGCCTTCCACGGCCGCACCGGCTACACGATGTCGTTGACCAACACCGACCCGTCCAAGACCCGGGACTTCCCGGTCTTCGACTGGCCGCGCATCCCCAGCCCGGCCGTGAACGACATGGACCGCTGGGAGGAGCCGGAGTTGCTGGACGAGGAGCTGCAGGCCCTCGCCGCCGCCCGAGCGGCCTTCCGCCGCTACCCCGACGAGATCGCCTGCTTCATCTTCGAGCCCATACAGGGCGAGGGCGGAGACCGTCACCTGCGCCCGCAGTTCCTGACCGCCATGGCCGAGCTGTGCCGCACCCACGACGCCCTGTTCGTCGCGGACGAGGTGCAGAGCGGCTTCGGCCTGACCGGAGACCGCTGGGCCTGCGACACCCTCGGCCTGCAGCCCGACCTGATCGCCTTCGGCAAGAAGACCCAGGTGTGCGGCGTCCTCGGCGGCCGGCGCGTCCTGGAGGTCCCGGACAACGCCTTCCGGGCGTCGAGCCGCCTCAGCTCCACGTGGGGCGGAAACCTGACCGACATGGTCAGGGCCACCCGGATCCTGGAGGTCGTCGAGCGCGAAGGGCTCTTCACCGCGGCCCGCGCCACGGGCGAGTACCTGCTCCAGGGCCTGCGCGAGCTCGCCGCCGACCTGCCGGAAACCGTGAGCGCACCGCGTGGTCGCGGCCTGATGTGTGCCATCACCCTGCCGACCCCGGAGGTGCGCGACCGGGTCATCGCGCGGGCCTTCGACAAGCACGGGGTGATATTCCTCGGGTCCGGCGAGCGCGAACTGCGTCTGCGGCCCCCGCTGTCCGTGTCGGAGACCGAACTCGCCACCGCCCTCGAGGCGTTGCGCGACGTACTCAAGGAAGAGTCCGCAGTCGAGGAGCGATCGTGAACCGAATATCCCGGCCGCACCCGCGGCCCTGGGCGTCCCGTCGCCTGATCTGCCTCAGTTTCGCGGGTGGCGGCACGGTTGGATTCCGTCCCTGGGCCCAGCAGTTGCCCGTTGACATCGAGCTGCGCGCCCTTTGCTATCCGGGCCGTGAATCCCGCTTCGGAGACCAGGTCCCGGGCGGCTGGCAGGGCCTCGTGGACGACTGCGTGACGGCTCTCCGGAACGAGGTGCGAGGACCGTACGTGCTGTACGGGCACAGCATGGGGGCGCTGGTGGCCTTCGAGGCCGCCCGTGCGCTCCAGGCCCGGGGTGCCGAAGGACCGGACGGTCTCGTCCTGTCCGGGCACATCGCCCCGCAGCACTGGACCGGCACGCGCACCGCGGCCCTGAGCGCCGCCCCGGACGAGGAACTGGCGTGCTGGCTCGAGGCCACGGGCGGCGCCCCGCGCGCCGTCCTCGCCGACCCGGACCTGCGGTCCCTCGCCGTCGATCTGCTGCGCCTGGACATGACCGCGTATTCCGCCTACCGGTTCGAACCCGGGGAGCGGCTGCGGGCGCCCATCCACCTCATGGTGGGTGAGGCCGAGTGGAGCCCGCTGCACGAGGGCTGGGCGGAGCTGACGGACGGGTCCTACTCGCAGGTGGTCCTGCCCGGCGGACACTTCTTCACGCCGCGGGTATGGGGGGCGCTGCCACTCCACATGCCTCTCTCCACCGACACCACCGCCGGACTGGCCGGCTGATGGGGGTGGCCGAAGCGCTCCCCTCCGCCGCGGAGGTGGTGATCGTGGGCGGCGGCGTCATGGGCGTCAGCATCGCCTTCCACCTGGCGGAGGCCGGTGTCCGGGACGTGCTGCTCCTCGAGCGGGACGCGTTCGGGTCGGGATCCACGTGCAAGGCCGCGGGCGGTGTCCGGGCGCAGTTCTCGGACGCCGTCAACATCCGGCTGGGAGCTCGCGGTCTGGAGCTGTTCCGGGACTTCGGCAGCCGGCCGGGCCAGGAGATCGACCTGCACCGGGAGGGGTATCTCTTCCTGCTCACACGAGCGGAGGACGTCGTGGAGTTCGAACGCAACGTCGCCGTGCAGAACGAACTCGGTGTGCCCAGCCGGATGCTGGACGCGGCCGAAGCCCGGGAGCTGTCCCCGTTGATCTCGACGGACGGCGTGCTGGCGGCGGCGTACTCACCCGACGACGGGTACTGCTCACCGGAGTCGGTCGTGCTCGGGTACGCCACGGCCGCACGGCGGCACGGCGCCCGTCTGGTGCAGGGGTGTCGCGTCGTGGGCCTGGAGCGCGGGGTGACCGCCTCCGGCGCCACCCGTGTCGTCACGGACCGCGGTACGGTCACGGCGGACACCGTGATCTGCGCGGCCGGGGCCTGGTCGGCATCCGTCGGCGAGATGGCCGGGTTCGAGCTCCCGGTGGTGCCCTATCGGCGCCAGGTCCTCGTCACCGGGCCGATGCCTGACGCTCCCTCGCGTATTCCCATGACGATCGACTTCTCGACCAGCTTCTACTTCCATGGTGAGGGACCGGGCGTGCTGCTCGGCATGTCCGACCCCGACGAGCCCCCCGGGTTCGACCTGTCCCGTTCGGACAGCTGGCTTCCCCGGCTTTCCGAGGCCATGTCGGTCCGGGCCCCACGACTCCTCGACGCGGACATCGCCACGGGATGGGCCGGGCTCTACGAAGTCACCCCCGACCACAACGCGCTCATCGGCGAGGCTCCCGGGCCGGGCCGGTTCCTGTACGCGACCGGTTTCTCCGGCCACGGCTTCCTGCAGGGACCGGCGGTGGGCGAAGCAGTGCGCGACCTCTACTTGGGGTGTCGTCCGCTGATCGACGTTTCGGCCCTGTCCGCCTCCCGGTTCGACCATGACACGCCACGAAAGGAGCTCAACTGTGTCTAAGGACCGAAGCATTGCCCCGGCCCGGCCGGGCCGGGGCCGAAAGGCCCGCGTGAGGACCCTGCTGGGTGTCCTGGCCATCGCCGCCTCAGGGCTGGTGGCCGGCTCTCCAGCCCAGGCCTCGGCTCCCGGCGAGGCGGACGTCGCAAGCCGTCCCGCCGTGATCGACGTGCCCGGCGCGGAAGGCGGCACCGCCGTACAGAAGCAGCAGGCCCTGCTCGACTACTGGACGCCGGAGCGGGTACGCCGCGCCACCGGTGCCGAGGAGGACGGGCCGAAGGCGGCGTCCACCGGCGCACGCGTCGATCCGCGTATCACCGCCGTCGCGGAGGGGCCGCACTCCACCGCCGTCGGCAAGCTGGTCTTCGAGCATGCCAACGGGACGCCGGACCACTGCACGGCGACCGCCATCGACAGCGAGTCCGAGATCCTCGTGCTCACGGCCGCGCACTGCCTCCACGAGGGCCCGGACGGTACGTGGACGAAGAACGTGGTCTTCATTCCGGCGCGCCACGACGGCGACGAGCCGTACGGCAGGTTCACCGCCTGGAACGTCGCCACGTCGGCCCTGTGGGCCAGCGGTGACAAACCGGACTGGGAGCACGACTACGGCATCGTCGTGACCAACGACAACGCCGTGGGGGAGACGGTGGTCGAAGCCGCGGGCGGGTACCAGATCGTGCCCGACGCCCGTACCGGCGAGAAGGTGTCGGTCATGGGCTACTCGGGTCCGCCCTACGACGGTGAGCACCAGGAGTTCTGTGAAGACCTGATCGAACCCACGGTGCCACCGCTGGACATGTGGCAGGTGGAGTGCGCCAACATGACCCCCGGTTCCAGCGGTTCGCCCTGGATCCTCGACTACGACTACAACACCGGAGCCGGCTACATCGGCGGTCTCAACAGCATTTCCGACACCCAGGGCTTCATGGCCTCCCCGCGCTTCGACGCCAGAGCGGGTGAGTTCGTCGCCCTCCTGGAGCAAATAGCGGGCGCCCGGCCCTAATTCCCGACCACCTGGAGGTGCGACGCCATGGACGAGAGCGGATTCCGTCTGCCGCCCACGAACCCGGACGGTGGATGGGCGCGGTCGTACGCACCACTGTGCCCGTCCCCGCTCGACCTCATGGCTCCGCCACCGGTGGTGGACCGCCCCATCCCCACTGTCGAGTTGCGCACCCAACACCTCACCTCGCACCGAACCGGGCGGCCGAGGGAGAGCCGTGCCGGGCTGTCCCTGCTGCTGTCCGGTGCGCTGGGGGCCGCGGACCCGGACGGCGTCGTGATCGAGGACGGGCCGTGCCCCTACTGCGGCGCCGTGCACGGGTGCACGGCAGCAGTGCGGCAAGGCGGCCTGGTGGCCCCCGTGCACTTCGCGTCCGTTCGGCGGGGCGACCGGGCGGTCCACGCGCTGGCGGAGACACCGGTCGGCCTGGGGCTGGTCGTGACCGACGGGCGTGACGGCGAGGCGCTGCGGGCCGCCCGCAAGCCGGCCCGGCTCGCGGCGGCCGCGGGTGCCGTCCCCCGGGGACCGTGCGTCGAACCGCGAACGGCGGGTGTGCCACGTGCGGTTAGGTACGTCGACGCCCCCTGGCAGCCGGGCTGGGTCGTGTCCGTCGTGCGGCAGGAGCACGGCTGCCCCTGAACGTCGTGATCCGGCCCCCCCCGTGAACGCAGGCGGTCCACCCCCTTACCGCCCGTCCCCGGGCTGCCCCTCGGCTGCCCGCCCGAACATACGGCGCCGTCCAGCCAGTACGGACCGTACGCGCGTAACAACTGTCAGTGTCACACTCACTGGAGGAAACAACATGCGTCGCAGACTTTCCGCCTTCGCCGTCAGTGCGGCCTCTCTCGCTCTCGCCGTCGGGGCCGCTGCCGCACCGGCCTCCGCCGCGCCGGCCGACAAGGCGAAGGTGCTCAGCAGTTGGACTCAGACCGACGCGAGCAGTTACAACGCTTGGATCGCGGCTCGTGCCAACCAGGGCGCGTGGAGCGCCTACGGGTTCAACTGGTCCACCGACTACTGCTCCTCGTCCCCCGACAACCCCTTCGGATTCCCCTTCCAGACCTCCTGCGCCCGGCATGACTTCGGGTACCGCAACTACAAGGAGGCGGGCACCTTCGACGCGAACAAGGCGCGTCTCGACAGCGCTTTCTACGCGGACCTCAAGAGGGTGTGCGCCCGCTACAGCGGCGCGCAGAAGACGGCGTGCGACGCGACGGCCTGGACGTACTACCAGGCTGTGGACAAGTTCGGCCGTTCCCCCGCCAAGGGCAGCGGGATCGCCGCTTGACCCCTCGCGGCCGGACCGGCCCGGCTCGTCCAGCGAGGCGAGCCGGGCCGCGGGAACGGCGACGGGCGGCGTCGCGCGGCCGGCGCGACTTCATGACGGCACACTGGCCCAGGCCATGTTCGACGAGGGCCCGGAGCCGATGGGAGTGGTCAGGCAGGGTTGACGGAGACGTCTCCGTTGCCGGTGGTGAGTTCGATCCGGTGGTCGCCGGACGGGTCGTTGCGGACACCGATGTCCTTGTCCCCGTTGCCGGTCTTGACCGAGATCCGGTAACTGCTGTCGGGGAGGTTGAGCGTCAGCCCGCCGTTCGTCGTCTTGGCGCGGATGTCCAGTGCTTTGCCGGGGGTCAGGTCGATCTCGCCGTTGGAGGTCTCCGCGTCGACCCGGCTGCCCCGCAGGTCCTTCCCGTCGATGTTTCCGTTGGAGGTCCGGGCCTTCACCTCGCCCGCCACTCCCTCCAGAGTGACGTCGCCCGAGCCCGTCCTGAGGTCCACCGGTCCCACCTCGGACAGATTGACGTCGCCCTTCGACGTCTCGCCCTCGACCGTCAACCTGGTGGGTACCTCCACCGTGTAGTCCACCTTGCAGTCGTCGCCGCAGCCTTGGAGAGTCAGCCGCCCCTCATCGACCCGATAGGTCCTTCCATCGGGTTTGTCGCCGTGATAGGTGATCTCGCGGTGCACGGTGATCTCGTCGAGGCCCTCTCGGCCGCGGAGCGTGACGCTGCCGGTACCGGTGTCCAATCGCACCGACGTGACCTCGTCCCGCAGTGACGCGTCGTCTTCGAAGGTCTCCCCGGGGCCGCAACCGCTGAGGCCGGCTGCGGCCAACCCGGCCGCAAAGAGAGTCCAGAGCGATCGAGGGCGCATCGTCATGTCGGTGGCTCCAAGTCCTTGGACGCTGGCGGTCGGCAATGAAACTAGCCGCGCACGATCGGGCGCGGCGACAGTGCTACCCCCACCTTCCGACCACCGGCTACCCCCCCAGTGCGGACTGGTGTCCCACCCCCGTGACAGACACCATCGCGCCGCTCCCGGTGAGGCGACGCCCATGAGGGAACCACTGCCCGCGGTTCATGGCGGCCAACGAAAACCCGGCCGCCTCAGCCCGCTCTATACCACCCCGGGGTATAGTGGTGGGAGCGTTTCCGACCCTTGGAGGGCCCGGATGTTCCTCATCGAGATCGCGTGTCCGCGCGGTGCGTTGACCGCCGGCGACCGAGAAGGACTCGCCGGCGACGTCTGCCGGTTGCTGGTCGGTGCGGAAGAGGGCGTGGCGGAGGAGACCATGCGCCGTGCCCGCGCCATGACGCACGTCGGCTTCCGCGAACTGGACGGCTGGACCACCGGCGACGGTCCGTGGCGGCCCGGGGACGTGCCGCCGCTGTGGGTCACGCTCACCGTGCCGGAGGCGTGGCGCGCCGAGATGTCGCGGACCACTGTCGGCATGGTGCGTCGCGCGGTGCGTCGCCTCGATCGTTCGTACGGATGGCAGCGCCCCGAGGGGCACCTGTGGATCAACGTCGTCGGCATCGCCGACGGGAGTATCGGGATGGACGGCAGGCCCGGCACCGCCGACGAGGTCGTCGGCCGCATGACCGCGGAGTACCGGGCGCGAACCGATGCCGCCGGCGCCGACCTTCCCGAAGGGGTCACGGTCGATCCGATGTGCGGCATGCGTGTGCGACTGGGCCGGGGTGCCGTCACCCTCGAACACGAAGGCCGGACCATGGGGTTCTGCGCGAAGAGCTGCCGTGCGGCATACGCACGCGAGCACGGGTTGTCCGTCCCCGTGTGAGCGAAATGGGCGCGCGGGCAACGGATCTGACGGCCCGTAGGCGTAAATCGAGCCCGGTGGGCAACTCGGAGGTGACCGAAGGAGAAACCAACTGAACCACGACAGATCGGGAGAAAGCATGGCGACCTACAGCAGAACGGGAACCCGGAAGGGCGGCCGGACCAGCGGTCTGGCGATCGCCGGACTGGTCTGCGGCATCGTCGGACTCTTCATCCTGCCGATCGTCCTGGGCCCGCTCGCGATCGTCTTCGGTGCCGTGGCGCTGCGGCAGACCGGATCCACGATGGCCAAGTGGGCGCTCGGCCTCGGAGTGGCCGACATCCTGCTCATGATCGTGATGTTCGCCGTGGCCGCCAACAACGGAGGCAGCTTCTCCTGGCACATCGGCTGACGCCGCGCGCTGTGCCGTTCACCCGGTGCCCGCACCTCTTGTCGTTGGAGGTGCGGGCACCGCTGTGCTTCAGTCGAGGCAGAATTCGTTGCCCTCGATGTCCAGCATCGGAATGCACGCGTCGTTGCCGTCGTACAGCGTCCGCACGTGCACCGCTCCGAGCGGCGTCAGCCGCGCGCACTCGGCCTCGAGAGCGGCCAGCCGCTCCGCGCCCACGAGCCCGGTGGCCACGCGTACATCGAGGTGCACCCGGTTCTTGGCGGCCTTCCCCTCGGGCACGCGCCGGAAATACAGGCGAGGGCCCGCGCCGGTGGGATCCTCGCAGGCGAACCGGGCATCGCGCCGCTCGGGTGGTTGCGCGCTCCTGAAGTCGTCCCAGGTGTCGAAGCCCTCCGGAGGCGGCGGTACGACGTACCCCAGCACCTCGCACCAGAAGCGCGCGAGGCGCTCGGGTTCCGCGCAGTCGAAGGTGACGTGGAACTTTCTGATCGCCGGCATCGGCGCACCCTACCAAGGGGGCCGGCGGGGCTCCGTGGCCATTTCCCGCCGGGCCACGGCAGTGACGACTAGGCAGTTTCGTTTGGATCAGTCGGTCGTTGGTTCGGGTGTGCCGTTGACTGATGCGCAGTGGGCGCGGATTGAGCCGTTGCTCCCGGACCGGACGCCGAGGCGAGGTGGTCGCTGGCGAGACCATCGAGAGGTGATCGACGCGATCGCCTACAAGTTCCAGACCGGCACGCAGTGGGTTCACCTGCCGGAGAAGTACGGCAACTGGCGAGGGGTCTACAACCGGCTGCGGATGTGGGCCGTCGACGGCACCTGGGAGCGAGTCTTCACCGCCCTGGTCGCCCAGGCAGACGCGGACGAGGACCTCAACTGGGCCGTCTCGGTCGACTCCACCATCGTGCGGGCCCACCAGCACGCGGCCGGAGCCCGCAAAAGGGGGCCCCGGCCGGCGAGCCGACCGACCATGCCATCGGCCGGTCCCGCGGCGGACTGACCACGAAGATCCACCTCGCTGCCGACGCCCGCTGCCGGCCCCTGGCGTTCGTTCTCACCGCAGGCCAGGCCGGTGACGCACCCGCGTTCACCGACGTCATGGCCCGCCTGCGCGTTCCCCGCCGACGAGGACGACCCCGCACCAGGCCGGACCTGGTCCTGGCCGACAAGGCGTACTCCTCCCGCGCGATCCGCGAGCACCTGCGCAAGCGCGGCATCCGGGCAGTGATCCCCGTCCCCGCAGACCAGCGCGCACACCGGCTACGTCGGGGCAGCCGGGGCGGCAGGCCACCGGCCTTCGACCGCGAGACCTACAAGCAGCGCAACACCGTCGAGCGGTGCATCAACCGCCTGAAGCAGTGGCGTGGTATCGCCACCCGCTACGAAAAGACCGCCACCATCTACCTGGCCGGACTCCACATCGCGGGCATCTTCCTCTGGTCCGCCCGGTGATCCAAACGAAACTGCCTAGGTCCGACGGCCGCCGGGCCCGGACGCGTCGGGCGGGCGGAAGCAGGCGATGACGGTCTTGCCGTAGGGGCAGGGGCGCGCTTCCCAGCTGTCGGCGAGGGCGTCGACGAGGAGGATGCCACGCCCGCCGAGGCGTTCCGTGCTCGGCGGGCGCGGGCTGGGCAGGTGGCTCGAGGCGTCGTGGACCGCCACGTGCAGGCAACGCGTGTCCCACGTCAGCACCAGCTGGGCGTTGCTGTGGGCGTGGACATGGGCGTTGGTGACCAGTTCCGAAACGGTCAGGAGCACCGCGTCGACCGTCTGCGGAGCGGTTTCCGTCCAGCCGAGCACCCGCAGACGCTCGCGGGACCAGTCCCTCGCCGCCTTCACGTCGCTGCTCATCGGAAGGGACCGCGCCCAACCCACCGCCCTGACCGATGATTCGTCCACCTGCGCGCACCTTTCGTGGTCTCGTGTCGAGCCCTGCTCCCGTCGCGTGTACCCCCTGGCGAGGCGTCGACGCGGGGCGCCGGGGCCGGAGGAGGGCATGGACGCTCTCGGACAGGGCATGCGGAGCTTCGCCTCCCTCGCCCTGCGCGACGGGATGCTCAGCGAGTGCTGAGGCAAGGAGGGAGAGAAATGATGAGTGTCCCGGAGGTGCCCGCGGCCGCCATCGACGGCGCCGGCACGGAACAGCACGCCCCGGCCACGGACGGACGTGCCCCGGTCACGGACGCGCGTGCCCCGGCCACGGACGGACGTGCCCCGGTCAAGGATGAGCGCGCGCTGCGCCTGCGCCGTCGGCTGGAGCGTCTGATCGGCATCGCGGCGACCGAGGGCAACGCCCTGCAGCCCCTGCGCAACGGAGACGAGATCTTCCCGGCCATGCTCGACGCCATCCGGTCCGCTGAGCACACCGTGGACATGATGACGTTCGTGTACTGGAAGGGCGACGTCGCCCGCGACTTCGCGCACGCGCTGGCGGAGCGCGCGCGAGCCGGGGTGCGCGTACGTCTGTTGCTGGACGGCTTCGGCAGCAGACTCATAGACGGCGATCTGCTGGCCGAAATGGACCGGATGGGCGTCCAGGTGGCCTGGTTCCGCAAGCCCGCGCACCTGTCGCCGTTCAAGCAGAACCACCGCTGCCACCGCAAGGTCCTGGTCGTCGACGAACAGGTCGCCTTCACCGGCGGTGTGGGGATCGCCGAGGAGTGGTGCGGCGACGCCCGCAACCCGCGCGAGTGGCGCGACACCCACGTTCGGGTCCGGGGACCGGCCGTGGACGGCATCGCGGCCGCCTTCGCCCAGAACTGGGCCGAGTGCCACGACGAACTCTTCGACGAACGCGACCGGTTCACCGGCCACCGCCCCCAGGGGGACGCGGTGGTCCAGGTCGTGCGCGGCTCCGCAAGTTTCGGCTGGCAGGACATGCAGACCCTCGTCCGGGTCATGATCGAGTCCGCCGAGGAGCGGTTCAGGCTGGCCACGGCCTACTTCTCCCCGGACACCTACTTCGTCGGCCTCCTGTGCGAGGCCGCACGGCGCGGGGTGGAGGTGGAGATCCTGCTGCCCGGACCGCACACCGACAAGCGGGTCTGCCGGCTGGCCGGGGAACACCACTACGAGTCGCTCCTGGCCTGCGGCGTGAAGATCTACCACTACCGGCCGACGATGATGCACGCCAAGGTCATGACCGTCGACCGCACGGCCGCCCTGGTCGGCTCGACCAACTTCAACCGGCGCTCCCTCGACCACGACGAAGAGGTCATGCTCGCCGTGCTCGACGAGGGGTTCACCGCCACCCTCGACCGCCACTTCGAGGCCGACAAGGCGGTCAGCGAGCCGATCCGGCGAGATCGCTGGAGACGCCGATCCGTGCTCCAGCGCGCCCGCGAGGCCGCCGTGCGGCCCATTCGCCGGTTCCTGTGAGGAGCCGTCCGCCCTACCGAATCCACTCCAGGAACCCCACCGCCGGCCCCCGCGTCACGGCGCCTTCTCGTCCTGTACGAGCAGAGAGAGCAGCGAGGCCACGGTCAGGTCCGCTTCGGCGGGGTGGCGCAGCACCTTGTCCGGCTGGATGCGGTAGGTGTTGGTGCGTCCGTCGCGGGTGTGGGAGAGGTAGCCGTCCTGTTCGAGGTCGGCGATGATCCGTTGGACGGCGCGCTCGGTGAGCCGGCAGTGGGCGGCGATGTCGCGGATCCGTACGTTCGGGTTGTCGGCGATGGCCGCCAGCACGCGGGCGTGGTTGGTGACGAACGTCCATCCGGAATGAGGCTCGGGTACTTCTACCATGCACGGCATTCTAGAGAACGGCTTTGCGTGACTCATCATACGTGACATACTTTTCGTGCAACGGATGACGGGATCTGTGCAGGTATGAGGGAGGGAACGTGTCTTTGCACGAGGTGGTCGCGGGGTGCACGGACGCTGCCGACATGAGTGGTCCTCGGGGCCCCGAGCAGCCATCCGTGGTGCGGTACGCGTGTGGCGGGGCTCAGGTAGTGGGTGCCTGCGGCGCCTTCGACCTGTGCTCGGTCTCCCCTCTGGCGGAGGCGCTGGAGAGGGCGGCCGCGGAACACTCGAAGGTGGTCCTGGACGCTTCCGGCATCACCTTCGCAGACTCGTCCCTGCTGAACCTGCTGATCCTCACCCACCGGACGGTCGACCTCCGCGTGGCCGCGCCGACACGGCAGTTGTGCCGCCTCCTGGAGATCACCGGAGTCGACACGCTCCTCACGGTGCGCTCGACCGTGGAGGAAGCCGCCGCCTGCTAGGCCCTCCTTCGCGGGCGCGGACCGGGCCGGAGCCGCCATGACGTGGTCGCAGGGCTGGGTCAGCGGGTGGTGCGCAGGTGCTCGTACGTGCCGGTGAGGTCGAGCAGGCGCTTGAGCACCGGGCCTATGTTGTCTAGGTGGAAGCCGATCCCGTCCCGGCAGGCCGCGCGGTGTATCTGCAGCAGCGTCGACAGTCCCATGGAGTCGACCGCGCCGAGTTCCCCGCAGTCCAGACGCAGTTCTTCCGCGCCCTCGTGTTCCCGCAGAGCCAGTTGGACCTGTTGGAGCAGGTTGCCGCAGGTGTCGTAGTCCAGGTCGCCGGTGAGCACCAGGCGTACGGTGCGGCTCGGGCCGGGGGACGCCGGGGAGGCGTCGGGTTCTGCGTCCGGGGATGTGGTCACGGTGTTCGTCCAGTGTCGCGGGTCAGAGGCGGGTGGTGAGGGCGCCGCGTCCGGCGTCGATGTAGTCACGGGCGCGCGGGAAGTCGCGCAGTTGCTCCTCCAGCAGGTCCAGGCCGGGCATGAGCGCCTGCGCGGGCACCCCGCGGGCGGACAGGACGTCGGCGGTCCAGACGAGGAAACCGGTGAAGATCTCGGGAGCGTCGACGTAGAGGGCCGCGGTGAGGAACTCGACGATGTGGGCGAGGTCCTCGGCGGTGCGCTCGCGCTGCTCGTCGGTGTAGTCCCGTACGAACGCGAACCGCTCCTGAAGGGCGTGGAAGGTGTCGCGCACCAGACGGGCGGAGGAGCCGGCGACCATCGTGTACTCCTGGTCGCCCAGGTGGGGCAGGTCGTCGATGACCTGGTGGGCGGGGGCCGGCCGGGGGAGGGGGCCGGCGGCGAGCCGGTCGGCGGCCGCGCGTGCGTCCGGGGCCCAGGCGTCCGCGCCCAGCAGCCGGGCGTAGCGCCCGTCGGCCCCGAAGGCGAGACCGCCCGTCATGACGGGCGCTCCGGCGGCCTGGACGGCGGTGATCGCCCGGTGGGCGAGCGGCAGCCGCGTGGCCAGGGAACTGGACAGGCACACCGCGTCGGGGCCGGTGCGGTGGATGTGGCCTATCAGGTGGGCCGTGGGCACCTGCGCGCCGAGGTAGTCGACCTGCCAGCCCCGCAGGCGCAGGGTCTCGGCCACCAGCCGGGCCGGTAGCGCGTGCCACTCCTGGTCCACGCAGGCGACGGTGACGCGGCCGCGCGGTGCGCCGGGTCGGTGCACCGGCAGGGCGGCGATCGCGCGGTCGTTGATCGCGGTGGCCGTGTGCTCACCGGCCACGCTCATGCGGTTCGCGGCCCACTCGACGCCGACCCTGCGTTGGACGGCGCCGATGACGTCCAGCAGCACCGCCTCGGTGTCGAGTCCCGCGCCGAGGGCGTCCTCGACGACGTCGACGGCCGCGTGGGTGTCCCCGGCCAGCACCGCGGACCAGAGCCGGTCCGCCCAGTGCGCGGCCCGCTCGTCGGCGTGGGGCGAGGAGGGGCGGGCGCCGGCGTGGTGCCCGCCGGCCCGGTCGTCGACGTCGGCCGTGTGGAGGTTCATGCCGTGTACCTGCCCCGTGTCGTCCCGTCCACCGCGCTGAGGTGCGAGCCCCGCGGAGCCGTGATGGCCATGACGGCGATGTCGTCGTGCCGTCCGTCACCGAGCCACTGCGCGGTGACCATCTGGATCCGCTCGACGACCGCTTCGGCCGGCATGCCGACGCATTCGGCCGCCGCGCGCATGAGCCGCTGCTCGCCGAACAGGGTGTCGCCCAGCGGGCCGCCCCTGGCCTCGGTGACACCGTCGGTGAACAACAGGCAGGTCTCCCCCGGCGCGAGCCGTACGTGCGCGGTGTGCGCGGTGATGGTGGGCAGGACGCCGATCAGGCTGCCGCGGGTGTCCACCTCCTCGACCGTACCGTCGCGACGCAGCACGAGCGGCGGCGGGTGGCCCGCTGCGGTGAGACGCAGCACCACGTCGCTCTCCTCGCGTTGGACGGAGGCCAGCACGAGGGTCGCGAAGCGGGTGTGGTGGCTGGTGCGCATCGCGTTGTTCAGCAGCCGCAGCATCCTGGTGTGGTCGCCGGCCAGCGGAAGCAGCGCCTGAAGCGTGTTGCGGATCTTGCCCGTGAGTACCGCGGCTTCCAGTCCCTTGCCCGCCACGTCCCCCAGCACGGCGAGGGTCTCGGGGAAGTCCTCCCCGGGCGGGTGGACGTCGTAGAAGTCACCGCCGACGCGTTCCGTGTCCTTGCTCGGCCGGTAGCCGCCCGCGAAGTCCACTCCCTCCACGTGCTGCAGCGTCGGCGGCAGCAGTTCCCGCATCAGGGTTTCGGAGATCCTGTTCTGCTCGGCGTACAGACGGGCGGCCGACATGGCCGCGCCCGCCCGGGCGGCGAACAGCCTGGCCAGTATCTCGTCCCCGTCGGTGAAGGCCGCCTCCCGCCCCCGGCGCAGGAGGACCAGGGCTCCCGCCGACACCCCGTGGCCCGGCAGCGGGGTGACCGCCATGGATCCGACCTCGCCGAAGCCCGCGGGCACCAGCCATCCGGGTGCGGCGGCGGGGTCTATCCACTGCGCGGGCACCGGCGGGAACCCGCGCAGGGCCTCGGTGAGCCCCGGCACGCTGCCGGGGGAGTCCGTGACGATGCGCCGGGACACCTGCCCCCGGTGGTCGCAGAGCACGACCGGGAGCCTGCCGTTCGCGGCGGGGGAGACGACCAGCGCGGCGTCCGCCAGGTGCTGGGTGGCCAGGCTGGCGGTGACCTCCGTGCAGCGGTCCAGGTTCAGCGAGGAGAGCAGGGCGGTGGAGGCGTCGTTGAGGAACCGGGTGCGTCCGCGCTCCGCCTCCAGCTCCCTCGAAAGCGACCGGCACTCGGTCTCGTCCACCAGCCACCACGCGGTGCTGTCACCGGCCGCGGCGGACGGATGGGCGGAGAAGAACCGATCGCCGACCGGCCCTGACACGGCACGGGTGTCCCCGCTCGCGGTGGCGAGCCAGTCCGGGAACAGCAGCCGTCGGCCGGAGCGGGCGGCCGGCAGGAGCCCCGCGGCGGCGGCGTTGAGTTCCACGACATGCCCGTCCGCGCCTATGACCACCACCGGGCAGGGGGCGGTCGCGGCGCTCACCGTGCCCGTGGCAGCGGTGTGGGATCGGGCGGGGGAAGAAGTCATGCAACGGGGCCCCTACGCGTGGACCCTCACCTCACTCAGCGAAGAAAAAAGATGCCTAACGACAACAGTCCCGTAGTGCGGTGTCCTCGTGCAACCACCGCTCCCGCCACCGGCCGTCCCTCCGAGCCCGGCGACGGCCGAAAAGCCCGGAGTTCCCGGGGCTGCGGCCCGACCGCGCGGCCACGGGGCCCCGGCAGACCTTCACCATCCGTCCACACTCCGCCGGTCGGACGGCCCCGCGTCAGCGCCCCAGCCAGTCCAAACAGACGACCAGGGCGTCGTCGTCCGAGGACGACTGACCGCGGTGGCCCTTCAGCTCGCGCAGGACGGCGCCCGGGACCTCCGCGGCGGGCAGCAGTCGGGTGGCCTGGATCGCCCGGGCGAGGGCGGCGTCCCCGTACGCCTCGCCCCTGGGTGAAGCCACCCCGTAGACCCCGTCGCTGACGAAGACGAGCCGGTCACCGGGCTCGGCGTACAGCTCCTGGCACACGTAGTCGGTGTCCTCGAACATGCCCAGCGGCAGTTGCGCCTCCAACTCGACGCGCTCGACGACGCCGTCCCGCAGCCGCAGCATCCGCGGCGATCCGGCGTCCACCGCGGACACGAGTCCGGTGGCGAGTTCGAAGTCCAGCATCAGCACCGACAGGTGACGGCCGCCCCGGTAGTGCGCGTAGACGGCCTGGTCCCCGAGCGCCGCCTGGTCGGCCAGGGAGAGACCGGCCCGCCGCGCGTTGCGCAGGGCGCTGATGGCCAGATTCGTCAGCAGCGAGGCTTCGACACCCTCCCCCATGCCGTTGGTGACGTACAGCGTCAGATGGTCCGCGGTGGCGGACCAGTCGAAGTTGTCACCGAAGACGGCGTAGGCCGGTTCGAGTTGGGCGCCGAGCCGGTACTCGGGCCGAGTGCAGGAGCGGCCGGGGAGGAGCTGCCACTGCATCTCGGCGGCCAGCGTCAGCCGGTCCCGGCGGCGGGCCTGCATGTACACGTCGGTCTCCCGCTCGGCGACGACGACCTCGTGCGCCAGCACCTGGGCCACATCGGCCAGTTCGGCCACCGCTTCGTCCGCCCGTTCGCGGTCCGGAAGGGTCACCGACAGCACACCGAGCCGGTCACCGCGCGCCGTGACGGGCAGGTGCAGGCGCACCAGGCCGTCCCGCACCGGCTCGACATGCGGTTGCTGGGCCCCGAAGGCGCGGCCCGCGGGGCTGTCGTGCACCGAGACCGGTTCGGTGGTGTGCGGCAGCACGGACACCGGCTGCAGCAGGGTCAAGCCGTAGTCGGCCATGAACAGTTCGACCGACCGTGCCGCGTACCGCTGGATCAGCACGTGCCGGACGGCGTCGAGCAACTCATGAGGTGCCGCCGTACGCAGAGCGCGTTCAGCGGCCACGAATCTGTCCACGAGGAAAGGAACATCCATTCTCATGCAGGGGCGAGGAGGGGCCTCGCCGGATACCTGTTCGCGGGAGGTGCGCCGGTCGACCGAGTCGTCTGTCCCCGGTCCCACGCACCTAGTAGGCTGGCCCGCGCCCCAGCGTCTGCGAGAGTGTGACCGTGACTGCTCCCCGTCCCCGCCCCGACGAGGTCGCGCGTGTGACCTCCACGGCCGTGGAGCTGCTGGAAGTGCTCTGGGGCCGGGCCTCGACCGCCCCGGCCTCGGTCTCCCAGCTGCGGGTGCTGTTCATCCTCGAACACCACGAGGGGATCAACCTGCGCACGCTCGCCGGCTCACTGGCCTCAACACCCCCGTCGACCAGCCGGCTGTGCGACCGGCTGCAGGCGGTCGGCTTCGTCGAACGTACGGTCAGCGCCACCAGCCGACGTGAAGTACGCCTCCACCTCAGCAAGCGGGGACGTGCCTTCCTCGACGACCTGCGGGAGCGCAGGGAGCGGGAACTGCGAGCGGTGCTGGAGCAGATGCCCGCCGCCGAGCGGACCGCCCTGCTGTCCGGCCTGGAAGCCTTCTGCGAGACCGCGGCGAGCCGGATCCACCACGACACCGACACCGGAACCCGCACCGCGTGACCTCCCCATCTCCTCGCCATGTGCACCGGATACCCCCATTTCCCGCATTGAACGGGACCGTGGCATACGTCTCGCCGGGAGCACGCGAACGCCGGTATGCCGGGTGGATGGTCTGCCGCCCGGCGGCCCGCGCCGGCTCGTTGCCGGGGACGGCGGTCGTGTACCGCGTGTGACGGTGATCACGGACGTCCTTCTGCGGGTGTCGCGCAGGCTTGGGAAGATCCGCCCGAACACGCGACTCCTTGTACGGTGTCGAAACAGCTCGACTCCGCGCGGTGAACCGCCGGTGCGCGGTCGGCCCGGAAGGACCGAAACCCGGCGGCGGCTGCCGCCACGTGCAGCCCGTGGTGGCTACGCGCACGATGGCTGCCAGTACCTGCCGATCGCCGTACCTGCGCCGGCCACCACCTTGGGGTCGCACGGAGCGGCCGGAACCACCCGCTGGAACAGCTCCGGCAGCCTGCGGTGATGGAGCCCGAGATCTCCTCGCTCAGGACCTTGTCGGCCCGCAGTCTCCTCATGGAGTGGCGGTCACGCAAGGTGCGTGGGCCGGTGTTCGGGCCGCGGCCCGCCAGGCGCGGTAGCCGCTCACGGTGTGCGACGGCGGGCTGGGGGCTGCGTGGGGCAGGGCGAGGCGGCCGGTGGCCGTGGTGTGCTGGTGATCGGTTCAGTGGACCAGGAGGGCGAGCAACAGGGCCAAGGGGAAGAGGAGTAGGGGAACCGACATCATCAACCCCATGCGCCTGGACGTTCGCGACCCCACCAGCACGCAGAAGGGCACCACGAGTTCTCTCCCTTCGCTGCGAGGGTCTGCTGTGGCGATCCGGCCGGTGCAAGTTGGGGGCCAGGCCCTGGGGCCCGGCGATCAGTACCCGGCCCTTCCGGCTCCCTCAGGACTTTCGGCGGTGCACGCGTACACGTCGTCGCGCGGTCAGGGCCGTGGTGCGCTGCCCATCTCCGAGGTGAAGAGAACGGGGTCGCTGTCGAAGCCACGGACTGCTTCCCGGAACTCCCAGGCACCGGAGGCATTCCGGGTGAATTCCGCCACCGTGGCGGCGGTGGCCCCGGCGACCCGCTCGAAGTCGTCCGTCAGAAGTTCCCTGTACCCCTCGGCGACGAGCACCCCGGTGTTCGAGACATCGCCGAAGGTCTTGTGTCCGTCGTCCTGATGGATCGCCACCCCCACGACCACGCGTGCGATGGAGGGCGAAAGACGGTCTAGTTCGAACGTCATCTCCTCGACGAAGCCGAAACCCTGGCCGGTCCGGCTGTGCCGGCTCATGTTGATGGTTCCGTCCGGCGATCGCTTGTCGAACTGGACGACGTAGACCGGTCGTTCGTATGGTGCGCCCGCGGCGTGGGTCGTGGCGATGATGTCGAGGTGGTGAGGTGGCCGGTCCCAGGGGCTCGGATCCCACTTGAGCCGCACATTGACCTTCCTCAGCCCCTTGGCGCCGTTGCTCACCGGCTTGCCACCCTCTCGTTCCAGGTCACGGCGGGGTGCTCCCGCACAGTCAAGTATGCGCCGCCGAGCCCTCGGTGGACGTGACCCGTGCGGGCGAATACGGAAAGGGGCAGAGGCGCGGCTCGGCGAGCCTGAGTCCTGTCCTGTGTCACCGAGGAGAGGCGGCCGTCGGGGCGTTGTGGGGCAGGTGCAGTGATCTCAGGGCGCCTTGGTGGCTCAGCCAGCCGACAGGTTCGTCCCTTTCGGCGTCCAGGACCGGGAGTCCGGTGCCGGAGGCGGACAGCAAGGGATGCAGGGCGTGCGCGAGTTGCTGGTCGGCGGTCACGCTGGGTGGCATCTCCACGAGGTCGCCCGTCACCGCCGGTGCGCCATCGGGTTGTTCCGCCAGGGCTTCGGTCACTGCGCGCGCGGTGACGATGCCCAGGTACGCGCCCTCGGGATCGCGGACCGGCAGCGCTCCGTGTGCGGAACGGCTCAGGAGACGAGCGGCCTCCGCCAGCTTCACGGTGTCGGCCACCGGGGCCGGCAGCGGTTCCATGACACTGGCGACCGCCTCGCCGCCGATGGCCGCGCCGGCTGCCGGGCCTTGGGGACACCGTCTACACCCTCAAGCTGCGCCGTGAGGACGGGCGAGGCGGCCCGGCGGCGGGCGGCTGCCCGTCTGGACAGTCTGGCCCGGCTGCTGTCGGTGGTCGGCTGGCCCGCCGGGGCGACCGTGGCGCGGCGGCTGCGCGACGACCTGCTCGACGGGGCCCCCGGTGCGGCGGTCGCATCCCCGCTTGGCTGCTTCACCCGCCGCGTCGGCCGGTCAGGGACTCTGGACTGGCTGACCCGCGGAATCGGCAGCGTGCGCAACGAGGACGCGCGAGCGGCCGGGGTGAGCGGACCGGCGGCGCGGGCCGGCGGGAACGTGACCGCTCGGTACCGGCCCTGGGTGGCGTCCTTCAACTGTCGGAAGGGGTGAGGGGAGTCGAGGACTCGACGATGGCACTGGACGTTTGGAGCGGCGGGGTGTCCAAGGGCTCCCCGGGCAGGCCGGGAGGCTCTTCGGGAAGGCAGGAGAAGAGTCCCAGGAGAACGGCGAGCGCGGCCGCGCCCGCCAGGATGCGCCCTAGGCGGCGTATGCGTCCGCGGGTGTCGAGGCGGCGCCATGCGGGTTCGGTCAGTGCGTCTTCGCGGGACCACGCATCGCCGACGTGGTCGTTCGCGTCCAGGCGTCCAGCCCTCTCCCGAGCTGATGGCTCTCTCGGCGCGGAACGGGCGATGGCTTCTTCGCTGTCGGCGAGGAATCGTGTCCATATCGATTCGGGGGTGGGCTTCGGCACTTCTACTCACTTCCAGGGTGTCGACGAGTCACGGCCGGGGCGGCGCGTCCGGCGGATTGGTGTCCGCCTCGAGCCGGACGAAGGGGATCGCGCGCCCGGCTTCGCGCAGGGCCGGCTCGGTGCCGTCGGCGGGCAGCCCCAGGTACGCGCACAGGCGGCGGGCGGTGCGAGGGCGCTCTCGGCCGTAGTCCGCCATGATGGCGGCGCCTTCGTCGGGGGTGAGGAAGCGGGCGGTGACGGCGTGGTGGCGGTTGCCGAACTGCACGACCGTCTTCGGCTGGGCACGTAGGTTGCGGTACCAGTCTGAGCGCGGGCCGAAGCCGGAGGCGACGGTCCAGCAGCGATGTGGTGCTTCGTATGCCACGACTTCGAGAACCACTCGGCGGTCGCGTCCGCTGACCCGGCCCACGTGGTGCAAGAGCAGGAACCGTCTGCCGAGCAGCGGTCCCAGGCCGGCCCGGAACAGGAGGATGGGTGCGCGAGCGACCAGCCGGCGCCAGCCGGTGGGAACGCGGGGTCTGGCGGGGTCCGTTGCGTCAGGTGTCATGCTCGCCTTCCACGGGGTGGGCGGTGCCCCCCGGACGGATGGGTCGGAGAGCCGCCGACTGTTACTTCGGCAGGCAAAATTTTGCACAGTCTAAATGATGAGTCCAGGGTAGAAAGGACCCATGGTGGAGCGCGAGTCCCGAGAGAGGACCATGGAGGACGTCGACGCGGTCACGCGGGAGGTGCTGACCGCCTCCCGGGTGCTGGTGGCGGTCTCCGCCCGTTCCCTGTCAGCCGTCGAGGACCGGGTCACGCTGCCGCAGTTCCGGATGCTGGTCGTCCTGTCCAGCCGGGGCGCCACCAAACTCGTCGCTCTCGCCGGCCTCCTCCACGTCGCCCCCTCGACGGCCATGCGCATGGTGGACCGGCTCATCGCAGCCGGCCTTGCGGACCGTCAGGTCAACCCGGACAACCGCCGGGAGACCCTGCTGCGCCTCACGGCGGAAGGGCGCCGCACGGTCGAGGAGGTCACCGCCCGGCGGCGAACGGAGATCGCCCTCATCGTCGAACGCCTGAGCGCGCAACAGCGACTGGCGCTTGTCGATGCCCTGGCCGCCTTCAACACGGCGGGCGCGGAGCCCCTCGCTCCGTCCGCCGTCACCGAGTCGTCCCCTCTCGGTTGGGAATGACGGCGCCGTACCGCGTCCTGCATTCACCACCGACCAGCCGTCCCGAGCGACGGCCAGGGCGAGGTGCGACAGCTCACCGCGCCTCGTTCGTTGCCGGACTCCGGCAGCGAACAGCTGCTGAATGTGCACTATTTCATCGCGTGATCTCCGGACTGGAAGCAGCCCTTGGCCGTGCCCGGAGCCACCAGGTGTGGAACGCGGCAGGACTGCCCCCATCGTCGTTCACGCTCCCATCTTCATGGAGGGGCGTGCCATGTCGCTTCAGGGCAGGGTCGTCGGAGTGGCACACGGCGTCCAGGACGTCATCCTGTTGGCACGTCGGCACGGTGTCGAGCTGGAGGCCGAGGAGCTGGACCGCACGCCCCTCGTCGAGTGGCGGGGAGGCGGCGCCGCCCATGAGTCGATGAGATGGGGAGTGGTGTCCCCCGGGTGAGTGTGGGGCCACCGACGGACGGACCTGCCTGTCGGTGCGGCCCGTCCGGAAGAAGCCTCACCCGCAGTTCGTGGCACAGGTGGTCTCCCGTCTTGCGTTCAGCTGAGGTCGGCGAAGGTCTCCACGGCTCGGGTCTTTCCGGTGACCACGATGACGTCACCGGCCTGGACGACGGTGTCGGCGGTGGCGTAGGTGAAGTCCTCGCCGGGGCGTTTGATGCCGACCACGGTGACGCCGTACGTGGTGCGAACCTGACTCCGTCCGAGCGGCACCCCGGTGGCCACCTGCGGGGCGACGGTCTTGACCAGGGCGTAGTCGTCGTCGAACTCGATGAAGTCGAGCATGCGGCCCGTCACCAGATGGGCGACGCGTTCGCCCATGTCGTGCTCGGGGAGTACCACGTGGTGGATGCCGAGGCGTTCGAGGATCTGGCCGTGCTGGCGGCTGACGGCCTTGGCCCAGATGTTGGGTACTCCCGCGTCCAGCAGGTTGGAGCTGACCAGGATGCTGGCCTCCATGTCGGTTCCGATGCCGACGACGGCGCTGGTGAAGTCGTGGACACCGAGTTGGTGCAGGACTTCCGGATCCGTGCAGTCCGCGACTGCCGAGTGGGTCAGGGTGTCACTGTGCTTCTGGACCAGCCGGGCGTCCGTGTCGATACCGAGGACGTCCCAGTCCCTGCGCATCAACTCGCTGGCGAGAGAGCTGCCGAAGCGGCCCAGGCCGATGACGGCGACCCGCTGGTCCCTGGTGCGGTGGAGCCGGGCGGCGGGACGTTTGCGGCGGCGCAGTACGCGGAGTGGGTTAGCCAATGACGGGTCGCTCCTCGGGCAGTTCGTAGCGGCGGGTGCGTTCGCGCAGTGCCAGCGCCGAGACCAGGGTGATGGGTCCGAGCCGGCCGACAAACATCAGCAGGACGAGGATCAGCTGTCCGGCCTGGGGGAAGTCGGCGGTGATGCCGGTCGACAGGCCCACGGTGCCGAAGGCGGAGACGGCCTCGAAGAGCACACCCTCGAAGGGCAGCGATGTCATGCTCAGCAGGGCGAGTGTGGCCGTCATGGCCAGAGCGACCCCCATGAGGGCGACCGTCAATGCCTGACGCAGTACGTGCGGAGCGAGCCGGCGTCCGAGGACGGAGGAGTGCGGCTCGCCGCGCACCTCGGCGGTGATGGCGACGAGGAGCACGGCGAAGGTGGTGACCTTGATGCCACCCGCGGTACCGGCGCTGCCGCCACCGATGAACATCAGGACACAGGTCATCAGTAGCGTCGCCGGCTCCATGGCGCCGATGTCGATGGAATTGAAACCTGCGGTGCGAGACATGGCCGAGTGGAAGAACCCGTTGAGGACCTTGTCCGGCACCGTGTGGGGTCCGAGGGTTCCGGGGTTGGTCCACTCCAGCAGACAGGTCAGCACCGTGCCCGTGACCAGCAGGACCGCCGTCGTGATGAGGGTCAGTCTGGTGTGAAGCGTCCAGTTGCGCCGGCCGGTCGTGCGGTGACGGTTGCGGTGACGCAACAGCTCCAGCAGGACCGGGAAGCCGATACCGCCCAGAATCACGGCCACGGCGATCGGCAGGGTGATCCACGGGTCGTCGGCGTACCGCGTGAGGCTGTCCCCGCGCAGTCCGAAGCCCGCGTTGTTGAACGCGGAAATGGCGTGGAAGTAGCCGTGGTGCATCGCGTCGCGGACGGAGAAGCCGTAACCGTAGCGAAGGCGCAGGGAAAGGGCGGCACCGACAGCGGCCTCGACGGCGAAGGTGGTGCCGGCCACTCCCAGCAGGACCCGTCGCACATCTCCGATGCCCAGGCTCTTCGTCTCCGCCTGGGCGGTGAGCTGCAACTTGAGGCGCAGCTTCCCGGACACCAGCAAGGCGAGCAGGGACGCCATGGTCATGATCCCGAAACCACCGAGCTGGATCAGCGCGAGGATCGCGCCTTCTCCGAAATCGCTCCAGTACGTCCCCGTGTCCACGACCGCCAACCCCGTCACGCAGACGGCGGACGTGGCCGTGAAGAGGGCGGTGACGAAGTCGGCCGACGTGTCCGCCTCCGAGGCGAGCGGGAGGGCGAGCAGCACCGTCCCGATCACGACCACGGCGGCGAAGGCCATGACAACCGTGCGGGCAGGGTGCGCGGTGAACAGAGCGTGCCGTGCCGCCACGAGACGTCCTGTCACCTGCTTCCTTCCTGTACGCGGGCGACTACCAGTCAAGGGCGGATGAGAACGCACCGCCGGGCCGACTGGACCCGGGACGGCGGCCACCCTACCCGGTCCACATCTTCCCCTTCCGACCTGGCGCGGCGGAGACGGTACTGGCCTCGGCCCGGTTTCCTGACGGCCGGGACGACCAACGTGCCCAGCGCAACGCCGTCCTCCCACGAATGCCCCGAACACCAGCAGTCCGAGACACGACCCCGCGACGTACGTCGTCGCCCTGACCTGCGAGGCCATCCACGCCCGCTGCCCCGCGAGCAGCAGCATCGACACCAGCTTGAGCAGCCTCAACGGCCGCGGCAGCGGCAGCAGGACCGCCAGCAGCACCAGCGGTTGGCTCCGCACGAACCGCAGCCGGATGTGGTCTGCGCCTGGCGGCATCTGCTGCGAAGCCGCAGCGTGCGGCTCGGTAACTACTACCGCTCTTTCACGTCCGACAACGAGGCCCTGCGCTTGGAGCTGTTCGAGTCCAACGTGCGCGCGCCTTCGTTCTGCGCGAACCACATACCGCGCTGCGGCACTTCCGACGCGCTACTGCTCGACGACCAGCACTACGCGCAGATCTCTTTCTCTCGGCACGACCTGGACATCTACCCCTTGTGCCTCGATGTGCACACCGGGCTGCGCGCGTTCCTCACGGGCTATGCCGAAGATCGTCTAGTCACAAGGCGTCACCGAGGGCAGGGGCTGGCGTTCGGCTGCGAGTGAGCCGGCCTCCACTCGTGCAAGGACGTCACAGTCCCCGACGAACCCTCTGAGGGTCAGGTACCACCAGTCGGTCAGGCGGTCGTCGAGGGCGGTCGTGCCCTCGAGTGCTTCGGTGAGGGTGCACAGGCCGAAGAAGGCGGGCACCAGGGTGCGGGCCGCGCGGGCGGGGCGGATCCCCTCGTTGACGTGCCCTGCCAGCCGGGCCTGCGCGAGCAGTCGCGTGGTGGCGGCGGTCCAGAGCGCGAAGGGGTCGGGGACGGGGGCTTTGATGACGGTGCGCTCGGTCCACAGACGGGCGCCGGCGCGCGCTACGGGGTCCTGGGTGAGGGCGTGTGCGATGTCGTAGCTGAGGGCGACGAGCCGTTCGAGAGGGGGGACGGTGTCGTCTCCGTAGCGTGCTGCGAGCTGGGGCCAGGTGGCGAACCGGTCCTCGACGACGGCGACGGCGATTCCTTCCTTGCCGGTGTAGTGGAAGTAGACGGCGCCGCTGGTACGGCCCGATCTCGCGCTTATGTCGTTGACGCTGGTGGCCGCATATCCCTGTTCGGCGAACAGTTGGGCTGCCGCTTCCAGCAGTGACCTGCGGGTTGCCTTCGCCCGTGCCTGCAACGTTCTGTCCGCCCTCGTCTGTTCTGATGCCGGGTCACGAATTTAGTGCGCCGGCGTACGCCCGGATCATAAACGGGCACTTTCGGGCGGAGAATACACAGTTCTTTCGAACGCGAACGCGTGCGAGTGGTAAGGGAAGGACGACGCTCCGGACCTTGCACGGTCGAGCGTGCGTGCCAACCGACGGTCGGGCTCGTGGCGTTGACGCTCAACGGCCGCACCGGCCGGGTCGCCCGCCATACGTCTGTTTCCGGCGCCCGTCGAGTCACTGAAAAGGGTTATTGCCCGTTTTGCCTGGACGGAAATAGCGTAGTGGAAACTATCTTTCCGCTTCCCGCAGAGTCGGGAATGACGCATGCGTGCGAAAGCATGGGAGGCCCAGTGACCACCTTGGACCACGCTTTGCTCGACTGGTCGCTCGAAGCCGTCGTCTTCGACTGCGACGGCACCCTCATGGACAGCGAACGCCACTGGCAGGAGGCCCGTGGCCGGGCCTTCCGGGAGCACGGTCTTCAGCCACCGCCCGGGTTCGCGGAGCAGGCCCTCGGTCTGCACTACGAGGACTGCGGCCGGCTGATGGCCCAGTCCGTGCACAAGCCCGAACTGGCCGAGGACCTGACAGCCGCGCTTCTCGACCACTTCCTGGCACTGGTCACCGAAGAACCGGTCACGATGCCGGGTGCGGTCCGGCTCGTACGGCTGCTCTCCGGCCGCCTGCCGCTCGCGGTGGCCAGCAACTGCCCGAGAGTGGTGGTCGAAGGCAGCTTGGAACGGGCCGGGCTGCTCGCGCACTTCCAGCACCTCGTCGTCCCCGACACCGGGGACCGCGTACGCCCCAAACCCCATCCCGACGTGTACGCCGTGGCGGCCCGGCTCTGCGGTGTCCCCCCACGCCGGACGCTCGCGGTGGAGGACTCCCTGACCGGTGTGGAAGCGGCCCGTCGGGCAAGCCTGCGGGTCCTGGGCGTCGGTCCCCGGCCGCAGGGTGACGGCGCCACCCGGGCCGACGCGTGGTTACCGTCACTGGACGCTCCCGAACTGCTGGCCTGGGCCCACGTGCTCGGCAGCCCGCGGGGGCCACGAACGCCTTGACGGCCCGCGCCGCGTTCCGGCGACGCCAAGCGCTCACCCCTCGGCGGGCAAGACAGCGGCAGGCTGGTGGCGGGGAGTCACCCATGACACTTGACCCGACTCTCGGGAGGCGAGGGGACACGGCGCCTGCCGGTGCGGCGAGGAAACGTCCGGACTCCGCATCGTTGCAGCCACGGCCCGTCCACCTCCGCGTCGTGGACTATCGATCAGCCGCCCGACCGGCCCTGATCCGCCTCCGCCGGAGCAGAAGGGCGGCGGTGGCCAGAGCACGTCCGAGGAGGCCCTCGCCCGCGCGGTTCGTCCACCGGCGCCGCACAACGCGAGCCTTCCCGCCGGCGGAGCGGTGAGCGAGGTGTTCCCCGGGCCGGGGCGGTCCGGCGGTCTCCTGGAGTACTTCGAGGGAGATGCGCTGCCACACGCACTCGGGCGGAGCCACTGGCAAGTCCGATGCTTCCGCGCTGCGCGCAGTGGTCACCACGCGGGCCAACCGCAGCAGTTCCTCGCGGCAACGCGGGCATGACTCGGCATGCCGCAGGGCACCGACGTCCGCGTCGCCCCCCGCGTGACCGAGTGCCAGATCCACCAGGTGCGACGGGTGTACGTGACCCAATGCGCCCTCCTGCGTCTCGGACTTCGTCGTCTTTGCCCGTGCACGCCGCTCGCGCATGGGGCGGCGTGTGGTCACTGGCGTGCCGACTCCGCGGGGGCGACGAGGCGGGCGGCGTGGTGCGCCTGTTCGGGAGCAGCAATGGCGGCGGGTGCGGTCAGGTCGAGGGTCAGGGCACAGGCCCCGGCCGAGGCGGCCGAGGCGGCGATGGTCGTCCGGGTAGTCATGTGGATCATTCCTCCGTGGTGTGTCTCCGCCCGCTGGGCGGTCTCGAAGGTGTTTCGCGGGTGACCGGTGCCGTGGATGCGCCCCGGGCCTCTCTGCTCCTTCCGGTCAGGTGTACGTGCCGTGTGCGGTACCCGGGTCGACTGCCGTGCGCAGCCGGTGCAGGCCGCGGCGGGCGTGGCTCTTGACCGTGCCCAGGGGAGCCCCCGTGCGTTCCGCGATCTGGGCCTGTGTCAGGTCCTCGTAGAAGGCCAGGCACAGGACCTCTCGCTGGGCCTGCGGCAGGCGGGACAGGGCCTCCACGAGCAGTACGCGGTCGAGCACCTCGTCCGGTGCCGGCTGGACGAGACGGGCGGGCGTGACGTCCTGTCCGGCCGACTCGACCAGGGACAGGCGCCGTGTCCTGGCCGTCAGCGCGTCGACGATCTTCCGGCGCGTGATGCCGACGAGCCAGGCGCCGAGTGTGCCCCGCTCGGGCCGGAAGCCGCGCCGCCCGCGCCACGCGCCGACGAAGACCTGCTGGGTCACGTCCTCGGCCTCGTGAGTGTCGCCGAGGGACCGGGTGGCCATGGTGTGCACGAGTGATCCCCAGCGCCGGTAGATGGCCGCGAACGCCTCCTCGTCGGCCTTGACGAGGCCCTGAGCCAGTTCCTCCTCGTACTGCGTCTCCTCCATGGGCGGGACCAAGGTGGTGGTCGGTCGTGTGCGCGTGTTCATGGCCGTTCCTCCTGCCGTGCGCCGTACGGGGACGGGAGGGGCCGTCCGTCGAGCGGCACGTCGCCGGTCTGCCCTGCGTGGCTGACGGGTGCGTCGCTCCAGTGTTGGACGCACAAACGACACAGGCAACGTGCGTCGTTTGTGCGTCGTATAGTGGGAGTGTGAGCGCGCGTACGGGAGACAGTGACGCCCCGGTCGGCGAGGGCGGTCCGCGCCGGGGCGGGTTGACGACCGGCGAGGTGGCCCGGCGTCTGGGCGTGGCGCCCACCACGGTCCGCACGTGGGACCGCCGTTACGGGCTGGGACCGGACGGGCACACGGATGGACGCCACCGGCGCTGGACGGCGGATGACGTGGCGAGGCTGGAGCGGATGTGCGCCTTGACCGCGACCGGACTGCCACCGGCCGAGGCGGCACGGCTCGCGCGCAGTGAAGCTGCCCCGACGGCGGCTGCCCGGCCCCGAGGTGCCGACGCGGCTCGTCGTGCTTCCGCCGGGCGCCGGAGCCGGGCGGGGAGCGGGCTGCGGTTGGGCGATGCACGACAGGAGTGCCGGGGGATCGCGAGAGCCGCTCTGCGCCTGGACGCCGCCGTCCTGGACGAACTGCTGCTCGCCGCAATCGCCGAACACGGGCTGGTCGCCGCCTGGACCGACGTGATCGTGCCCACGCTCCAGGCCGTCGGCCGCAAGTGGGAGACGTCCGGCGAGAAGTACGTCGAGGTCGAGCACTTCCTGTCCTGGCACGTGTCGGGGGCGCTCCGACGCGCCACACCCCGCACGGTCGAGGACCGCCCCGGTGCCACCACGGTGCTCGCCTGTGTGCCAGGGGAGAACCACACGCTGCCGTTGGAGGTACTGGCGGCGGCACTCACGGAGCGAGGCGTTCCGGTGCGGATGTTCGGCGGTGCGCTGCCCGTCGAGTCGCTTGTCGCGGCGGTGCGCAGGACCGGGCCGGCCGCGGTGGGACTGTGGGCGCAGTCCCGCACCACCGCCAGCCGACCGCTGGCCCAGCACGTGGCCGCCATGGAGTGGGGCGTGCGCGGGGCCCGGCGGCGGCCCTTCGTCCTCACCCTGGGACCCGGATGGGCGGGCCGGCCGGTGGCCGGTCCGGCGCGTCCGTCGGGGCTTGCCGAAGCGGTCGCCGCTCTGGAGACGTCGGTGTACCCGTGACGTGTTGTCGTCCGGCCGTCCTTCGTCGTGGCGGCTGGGCATCGGCCGGGTGACGTGGTCCGCTGACCTGGTGGTGGTGGCCCGGTCGTCGGCCGGCGGGCGTTTCGCCGCGACTCGCACCGGGTCTCGGTCCCCGGCCCGTGCCGAACGGTCTGGGACGTCGGCCGAGGCGGAGGGGCCGACCGGCCGGCCTGCAGCGCCTGGACGGCACGGACATGACGTCGAGTGAGGAGACAGATGAGCGACGGACATCGCCGGGCAGCGGACGTGGTCGTCGTCGGTGCG
The DNA here is from genome assembly GCF_003950055.1 of Streptomyces sp. KPB2. Taxonomy (NCBI): domain Bacteria; kingdom Bacillati; phylum Actinomycetota; class Actinomycetes; order Kitasatosporales; family Streptomycetaceae; genus Streptomyces; species Streptomyces sp. KPB2. The sequence continues at coordinate 770,765 of NZ_CP034353.1, read as the reverse complement.
GGGCTGGCAGGCCTGGCCTGCGCCCTCGACCTGTGCCGTGCCGGATGGCGGGTGGCACTCCTGGAGGCGTCCGACGGTGTCGGGGGCCGAATGCGCACGGACCGGCGGGACGGCTTCCTGCTGGATCGCGGGTTCCAGGTGTTCAACACCTCCTATCCGCAGGTGAAGCGGCGTGTGGAACTGAAGGGCCTGCGACTGAGGCCCTTCACTGCGGGCGTCGTGGCGCACACGCCGAGCGGGCCCGTCCGCCTCGCCGACCCCACCAGGGAGCCCCGTGCGGCGGGGACGCTGCTGCCGGGGCGGGCCCTGTCGGCCCGCGACCTGACCGCGCTGGCGGCACTCACCGCACGGGACGCCGTACTGCCCGTGTCCGTCACTCGACGACGCCGGGACCGCTCCACCGCGGCAGCCCTGTCCGGAGCGGGACTGTCGGACGCCGCGATCGCCGGCATCCTGCGGCCGTTCCTGTCCGGCGTCTTCCTGGAGGACCGGCTCGAGACCTCCGCCCGGTTCTTCCACCTCGTCTGGCGGAGCATGGCCCGAGGATCCCTGTGCCTGCCGGCCGAGGGCATCGGCGCCGTACCGGCCCAGCTCGCCGACGGCCTGCCCGACGGCGTCCTGCGCCTCGGTACGCCCGTCGCGGAGATCACGGACTCCGGAGTGCTGCTCGGCGACGGTGGCGAGGTGCCGGCCCGGGCGGTCGTGGTGGCGACGGACCCGGCGACCGCCGCCGGCCTGCTCCCGGATCTGACGGTTCCGGCCACGCGCACCGTCACCACCTACTACCACGCCACCGACAGCCCGCCTACAGCCGAACCCATCCTCATGGTGGACAGCACCGGAGCGATCCTGAACACCTGCGTCCTCAGCCAGGTCGCTCCCACGTACGCGCCCCCCGGCACCGCACTGGTCTCCACCTCCGTGCTGGGCACGGACCTCCCCGGCAGGGCACAGGGGGTGCTCCGGCGGCTGGCCGAGCTGTACGGAACCGACACGAGCGGCTGGGAGCAGGTGGCCGCCCGCACCGTCGACGGCGCGCTGCCGGCCATGCTTCCGCCCTGGCCGCTGAGCCGAACCACCCGCCTCCGCCCCGGGAGGTACGTGTGCGGGGACCACCGGGCGACCGGCTCCGTGCAGGGTGCCCTGGCATCGGGTACGCGCGCGGCGCGGGAGGTACGGGCGGACCTGGAAGCGCAGGGGCGACGCCAGTGATGAAGTGGGGTCCGGCCGCATCCATGGACGGCCTCGGTCCCGAAGCCATGGCGACCGGACGGAATCGCTGTCCGTACTGAGGGGTGAAACGTGGATCCGAGGGGTGTGCTTGTCGCGCGTGTCCTGGCGGCAGGAGCGGCAGGAACCTGTCCCGGCACGCCGGCCACCGGCTCCGAGGTGCACGGCGGGCTGCGGCACCCGGGCTCCGACGGAAGCCCGGTCGTCGGACGGCGACCGTGGTGACACCCCGCTGCACCGAGAACTCGGGCGTGCTCGTCCTCGGTGGCGGTGCGGCCGGTCTCAGCCTCGCTCACCGGCTGACGGAGAACGGCCCGGCCACCGCCGTGACCCTGGTGGAGCCGCCGGACGGCCCGCTGCGTCCCGCGGAGCGCACCTGGTGCTACTGGGGCGCCGGCACCGACGGCCTCGAAGGGGCGGTCAGCGCCTCTTGGTCCGTACTGCGTCTGCACGGCGCGGACGGCGGTTCGGTCACCGTCGATCCGGCCCCGTTCACCTACCGCATGGTGCGCTCCGCGGACTTCGAGCGAATGGTCCACGGCCGCCTGGCCCGTACGGAGGGAGCGCGCCTTCTGCGAGGGACGGCGGAAGCGGTGCGCGCCGTACCCGCGGGCGCGGAGGTCCGGTGCGCGCTGCCGGGAGGCCGGCCCCTGACGCTGCACGCCCGCAGGGTCTTCGACTCGCGGCCGCTGCCCGGTCTGCCGCCGGCGCGTACGCGGCTGCTACAGCACTTCCGCGGCTGGTTCGTGCGCACCGACACCGACCGGTTCGATCCCGCGGTCGCGGATCTGATGGACTTCCGGGTTCCGCAGCCGGCCCACGGGCTCGCCTTCGGCTACGTCCTGCCGCTGGCGCCGCAGCGGGCGCTCGTGGAGTACACCGAGTTCTCCCGCGAGGTACTGACCACCGCGGCGTACGAGTCGGCACTCGGGCACTACTGCCGCGACATCCTCGGACTCGGCCGGCTCACCGTGGAACGGACGGAGCAGGGCGTCATCCCCATGACCGACGCCCGCTTTCCACGGCGTGCCGGGCACGCCGTGTTCCGCATCGGGACCGCAGGCGGTGCCACTCGTCCCGCCACCGGCTACACCTTCGCCGCGGTGCAACGCCACAGCAGGGCCATCGCCGCCGCCCTGCGTGACGGACACGACCGCTTCCCGGCACCGCACGGGCCACGGGCACTGGCCATGGACGCGATCCTGCTGCGCGCCCTGGACACCGGTCGCATCGACGGGCCGCGCTTCTTCACCGACCTGTTCCGCCGGGTCCCGGCCGAGCGTCTGCTGAGGTTCCTCGACGGCACGACCTCGCTCCGGGAGGAGTGGGGCATCGGGCTGCGCACCCCCGTCCGGCCGATGCTGCGCACCGCGGCCGAAGTGCCCTTTCTCCCGCGCCGCTCCCGGCCCGCCGACCGAACCGGAGGACACACCCGATGACGCTCCTGCGCGACCACGACCTGGCCCGCGCCTTCGACCACGCCTCCCACACCTACGACCACCTCACGGCCCTCAACCCCGGCTACCGCGCCGGCCTCCTGCGCTCGGCCCGACGCCTCGCGCTCCCGGACGACGGGGCCGGACTGCACCTGCTCGATCTCGGATGCGGCACCGGCGCCTCCACCCGGGCCCTGCTCAGGGCCGCCCCACGAGCCCGGATCACGGCTGTGGACGCCTCCGCCGGCATGCTGCGCCGAGCACTTGCCAAACCGTGGCCCGCACGCGTGCGCTTCCTCCACCTGACCGCCGAGGAAATCGGTGCGGCCCGCGAGGACGAGAGCCCTTTCGACGCGGTCTTCGCCGCCTACCTGTTCCGCAACGTCACCGACCCGGACGCGGTCCTCGGGAGCGTCCGCGGAATCCTGCGGCCGGGCGGACGCTTCGCCGCCCACGAGTACAGCCTCAGCGGCTCGCCGGTGCACCGGGCCCTGTGGTCGGCGGTGTGCCGCGGGCTAGTCGTCCCCGCGGGCACGCTCACCGGCGACCGCCCGCTCTACCGCCATCTCCGGCACAGCGTCGTCGCCTTCGACACCGCGCCCGAGTTCGCCGCCCGGCTGAGGCGGGCGGGCCTGAGCTCGGTGCGCGTCGCCCCCGTCGCCGGATGGCAGACGGGCATCGTGCACACCTTCCTCGCCCGCAACGGCGAGCCCAGGACGACAGAGGAGCGCGTCCGGTGACCGCCCGCCGCACCGCCGCCGCCCGACGGGGCCGCGACCGCAAGGCCGAGATCGTCTTCCCCGCACCCGGTGCGGACCGATTCCGACGTGGTGACGAGCCGTCCGTGGCGGTGATCGGCGGCGGGATCGCCGGTCTGGCCGCGGCCACCCTCATGGCCGAACGCGGCGCCCGCGTGACCCTGTACGAGAAAGGGGACTCACTCGGTGGCCGGCTCTCCGGCCGGCGCACCACGCTGGCGGACGGCAGCGCCGTGACCATGACCCGAGGGTTCCATGCCTTCTTCCGCCAGTACTACAACCTCCGCGGACTGCTCCGCCGAACGGACCCCGGCCTGGAGCGCCTCACCCCGTTGCCCGACTACCCGCTGCGGCACAGCGGCGGTCTGACCGACAGCTTCGCCCGTGTCCCGCGGACCCCGCCGTTCAGCGCGCTCGGTTTCGTCGCGCTCAGCCCCACCTTCGGGTGGCGGGACCTCGCCGCGATGGACGCGCGGGCCGCACTGCCGCTCCTCGACGTGCGCGTGCCCGAGGTCTACGAACGCTTCGACACCGTCACCGCCACCGGCTTCCTGGAAGGCGTGCGCTTCCCCGAAGCGGCGCACCACCTGGCCTTCGAGGTGTTCTCCCGCAGCTTCTTCGCCGATCCGCGGCGGCTGTCCGCCGCGGAACTGCTGCTGATGTTCCACATCTACTTCCTCGGATCGGCCGAGGGCCTGCTCTTCGACGTACCGGACGAACCCTTCCCCCAGGCGCTGTGGGACCCGCTGGGCGACTACCTCCGGCGCCTCGGAGTGAACGTGCGCACCGGAACCCCCGTGCGAGGGGTCCGTCCGCGCGACGGCGGGGGAGCGGACGTGATCACGGACACCGATGCCGACCGCCACCAGGCGGTGGTGCTGGCCCTCGACACCGCGGGGCTGCGGCAGACCGTCGCAGCCTCTCCCGACCTGGGCACCGACGCCTGGCGGGACGGCATCGCGGCCCTGCGCACCGCGCCGCCGTTCCTCGTGTCGCGGCTCTGGCTCGACCGGCCGGTCGACGCCGACCGGCCCGGGTTCCTCGGCACCAGCGGCTACGACGGACTGGACAACGTCAGCGTCCTGGAGCGGTACGAGGGCGAGGCCGCCCGCTGGGCCGCGCGGAACGGGGGATCGGTCGTGGAACTGCACGCCTACGCCGTGGACCCGGCGGCCGAACCGAAGCAGGTGCAGGACGAACTCGTCGACCGGCTGCACCAGGTGTACCCGGAAACCCGTGAGGCGCGCGTCGTCGACGCCCGGCACGAGTGGCGCTCGGACTGCCCGCTGTTCGAAGTCGGCTCCCACCGGCTGCGCCCCACCGTGCGCACCCCCCACGCGTGGCTGACCCTGGCCGGGGACGGAATCCGCTGCGACCTGCCCGTCGCCCTCATGGAACGGGCCGCCACCACCGGCTTCCTGGCCGCGAACGCCCTGCTCGCCGACCGTGGAGTGCGCGGCCAGACCCTGTGGACGGTTCCCCGGACCGGGCGGTCGCCCGTGCTGCGAGCGCTCGGGGCCGCCGCAGGGCGCCACTCGGCGCCCTGACCGGCGGCCGCCCTCAGCCGGGAAACCGACCGGTGCTGCGCAGCGTCCAGCGCCGTTCGGCGTAGGCAAGGTCGTCGCGCCACAGCCGTCCGGCCGTACGGCGCATCAGCGGGCGCAGCACGGGGGCCGCGGCCCGGGCCACGGCGAAGCCGGGCCGGTCCGAGGCGGCGACGACCGCCTCGACCACGGCGGTGCGCGGACGCTCGTGGTCCGGCCCGGTCAGCGGCGTCGCGTGCGTCTCCACCACGGACGTGGCGCCCTCCCCGTCGGTGATGCGCATGACGACCGTGCGCGGCTCCGGCGCGGTGAACTCGGCCCGCACCGGCACCACGAGCCGCCCAGCAACCCGGAAGGAGACGTCGACGACGAAGGCGTCGTCCTCGTCCCCCTGCGGCTCACGCACCACCGAGAGGTCGACGAACGAGTACGGATGGAACCACGAGCCGTGCCACGGATCGAGACGGTTGGCCACCACGTCCTGCGGTTCGCACCGCCCCACCGTCGTGAACACCGCGTCCACCGCACGGCCCGTCACGGGCCGGGCGGGCACGACGGGCCGCTCGCCGGGCTCCTCGCCGCCCACCTCGTCCAGCCGCACCCAGACGAGTACGCCGTCGTCGTGCACGGGGAACGGCCGCCAGCCGGCGGACGCGGAACCGTCCAGGGCGAGCCCGTGCCAGTGGCAGACCAGCGTGCCGCACACCACCCGGCTGTCGCGCAGTGGAGCGCCCAGGTGCGGGCAGATGCCCTCACCGGCATGGGGCTCGCCGTCATCCGAGCGCCACAGCACGACCTCCACACCACCGACCGTCCGGCCGTAGGGCCGGTCGCCCGCGCGCACGTTCCGGGAGGCGCCGACCACGAACCAGTTGCCGGACGGACGGGCCGACGCCCTCTTGAGCGCGTCGGCGATGAGCGCCGGACGTGCCTGTCGCCACGTCGGAGTCTGAGCCGCCCAGTGGGGACCGGAGCCACGTCGGCGCAAGGGTGGCGACCACCGCTTGCCGTTCCCTCGACCACTCACCGCACCGGACCCTTCCGTTCGACTGCCGACGCTCCTGCCCGTGCCACGCGGTCCTCCGTACGAGCACGCAACCGGGCACCGGCTACGCGCAGCACCCCGGCAGCGGCCGTTGCCGCCCGACGCCGGCGCGACACCACCGCACGACGATGCAGCACGCTGTAATCCTGCTCGGCGATCGCGTCGAGAATCCCGCCGTAGAGGGTGAACGCGGCACGGATGCAGGGACGCACCCGCGGATCGAGCATGGCGATGCCCGGCTCCGCCGTCCGGTACACGCGCCGCGTCATGGCCTCCGCCGCCATGAGAGCGGCCCGGATGCGGCGGTCGCGGCGCCCGGTACGCCTGCTCCACTCCAGCAGGGACCGGTCCACGCCGTGCGCGGCCAGCAGATCACCGGGCAGATAGACCCGCCCGCGGTCGAGATCCTCGCCGACGTCGCGCAGGAAGTTGGTGAGCTGGAACGCCACGCCGAGCGCCGCCGCGTGCGGTGCCGCCTCCTCCCGGGCCGTGACCGTGCCGAGGACCGGCAGCATCTGCAGGCCGATGACCGCCGCCGAACCGTGCACGTATCCCTGCAGATCGGCGAAGGTCGGGTAGTGGGTGACGGTGAGGTCGGCCCGCATCGAGGACAGGAAGTCGGCGAAGAGCGCGTGATCGATGCCGTACCGGCCGGCGGTGTCCGCGACGGCCCTGACCACGGGTTCGCGGCCCGCCCGGGTGAGCAGCCCGTCGGCCAGGTCGCCCTCCAGGCGCCGCAGCAACCGGTCGCGTTCCTCGGGCGTGCGGTGCCGGTCCAGGTCGTCCACGATGTCGTCCGCCCAGCGGGCGAAGCCGTACAGGGCGTGCACGGCGGAGCGGCGTTCGAGCGGCAGCAGGCGGGTGGCCAGGAAGTAGGTCTTGCCGTGGCGGGCGTTGAGCCGGCGGCACCGGGTGTAGGCGGCGCGCAGCAGGGGATCGGTGATCCCCGCCGCGTCCAGTTCACGACGGCTCATCGGTACCTGCCGGGGCGGGGGCGGGACACGCGGCGGGAACGGCCGGGGACCGACGCGTTCGGGCGGGCCGGGGACGGGCGCCGCCGGTGATACGCGCGGCGGCGAGTTTGCCGCTGACCAGTACGGTGGGAACGCCGACACCCGGGGTGGTCCCGCAGCCCGCGAGCACCACGTTGTCCAGCCCCCGTACGAGGTTGCGCGGGCGGAAGGGGCCGGTCTGGGCGAAGGTGTGGGAGACCGAGAAGGGGCTGCCCGCCGCATGGCCCTGCGCGTCCCAGTCGAGCGGCGTCACCAGGAGCTCCTCCTGGACACTGTCCGCGAACCCCTCCAGCCCCCGCTTTTCCAATATGCCGACCAGGCTGTCGCGGTAGCGCGGGCCGAGGTCACGCCACGCGGCCGCCTCCGGACCGACGTGGGTGTTGGGACAGGGCGCGAGGACGTAGTGGAGGTGGCGCCCGGGCGGTGCCAGGGCCGGGTCGTGCGTGGTGGGGCGGGTGATCAGCAAGGAGGGGTCGCTCATCAGCTCTCCGGTACGGGTCAGCTCCTCGAAGGTGCGCTCCCAGGCGGCGCCGAACGAGATGGTGTGGTGGGCGAGGTGCGGCCAGGTGCGGTCGGTGCCCGCGTGCAGGATCACGGCGGACGGCGAGTGCCGCAGCCGTGCCGGACGCCGGGGTGCCCGTCCCAGCAGCCCGTAGGCGGCGGGCAGTTCGCACGTCAGGACCACGGCGTCGCAGGCGATGCGCTCGCCGGAGGCCAGGCGGACGGCCCGTACCCGGCCCGCGGACCGCTCCAGCGTGTCCACTTCGGCCGTCCAGCGCAGATCGGCACCGGCGTCCGCCGCCGCGTCGGCCATGGCTCGGGGCAGTGCGTGCATGCCGCCCTTGGGAAACCAGACGCCCGCCACCGTGTCCATGTAGGCGATCACCGCGTAGGCAGCGAGTGCGCGGGCGGGGGCCACCCCGGCGTACAGTGCCTGGAAGGAGAAGACGCGGCGCAGGCGCTCGTCGGACAGGAAGCGGCCGATGCGGCCGTCCAGGCGTCCGAATCCCCCCAGTGCCGCCAACCGGGCCAGGTCCGGGTGCAGCAGCTGGAGGGGGGAGTCGAAGTTGGTGTCGATGAAACGGCGCATCTGCACCCGGTACAGCCGTTCGAGCCATTGCCGCAGGTCGCGGTAACCGGCCGCCTGCGCAGGTCCGGCGAAACGGCGCACCTCGGCCTCCATCGCCTCGCCGTCGGTGCGCACGTCGAGTGAGGACCCGTCCGCGAAACAGGCCCGGTAGGCCGGATCCAGAGCCGTCAGCTCGACGCGGCGGTGGAGGCTGTCGCCGACGGCGGCGAACGCCTCGTCGGCCAGGTGCGGCATGGTCAGCACCGTGGGACCGGTGTCCATCGCGTAGCCGGCCCGCCGCACCCGGCCGGCCCGGCCGCCGGGGCCGGCGTCCCGTTCGACGACGGTGACCCTGCGGCCCGCACCCAGCAGGTGCAGGGCGCACGCCAGCCCGGACAGCCCGGCCCCGACCACGACGACGTGGTCGGTCGGCCCCGGTACCCGCTTCACGCGACCTCCCCGTCACCACGCGGGACCGCGCCCGTCGCCCGCCCGACCAGCGCGGCGAACTCGTGCCGTACGGCCGGGCGCGCGCCGCAGCGGTCGAAGTGCGCGAGGCTCATGTCCGTCAGCTCCCCGATCTTCGCCTCCACCAGGTCCCGGGCACCGGTGCGCACCAGCGCGGACCGCACCTGCCGGACGGCCCTGTCGGACTTCGGGTCCGCGTCCGGAGCCAGCGCCGCGGCCGACAAGTGGTCATCGGCCGCATCGGCGAGCCGGACGGCGACGGCGAGCAGGTAGGTGAGCTTGCGGGAGCGCAGGTCGTCGTCGGCCGGTTTCCCGGTCAGCTCGGGGTCGCCGAAGGCGCCCAGGAGGTCGTCGCGCAGCTGGAAGGCCAGCCCGGCGCACCGGCCGGCCGCCCGCAGCGCGTCCAGTGCGTCCCCGTCGGCTCCGGCCAGCACGGCTCCCAGCGCGAGGGGCCGCGCGACGGTGTACAGGGAACTCTTCAAGGTGGCGATGGTCAGCGCCTCGTCGACGCCGGAGGACCGGGCGGCCTGGGCGTGCAGGTCGAGGTACTGCCCGGCGACCATCTCGGTGCGCATCGCCCGCCACTCGCCGTGCAGCCGCGTGCCGTGCGGCGTACGGAGTGCCGTCTCCGCCAGCAGGTCGTCCGCCCAGGCGAGCGCCAGGTCACCGGTCAGGACGGCGGCCGAGGTGCCGAAGGACTCCGACGAGCCGTGCATGCCCGCTGCCCAGTGCCTGCGGGCCAGGTCGACGTGCAGGGCCGGTGCGCCGCGTCGCTGCACCGAGCCGTCCATCACGTCGTCGTGGACGAGAGCGCACGCCTGGAGCAGTTCGAGTGCGGCTCCCGTTCGCAGGACGGCAGTGGCGTCTCCCGAGCCGCCCGCGGCGCGCCAGCCGCAGTGGGCGAACGCGGTACGCAGCCGCTTGCCGCCCCGCGCGGTCAGCGCCGCGAGACGGTCGGCCAGCTCCCGGGCGAAGACGGGGTCGACGGAACGGGAATGGCGCAGCCGTTCGTCCAGTACCTCCTCGAGGACGGTGCCGACCGCGTTCGCCGCGCCGGTCGCGGTGAGGGGGTCGTCGACCCGTTCGGCCGGTGGGGCCACCATCGGCGGCAGTCCAGGCATGCGCAGCCCCTTCTCACTCTTGGTTGTCCGCACGCCACTGCTTCCACCGGATGCCCTGTTGCGGATGCACTGACTTGTGCCCGCTCCGGCGCCGGGTCCGGTCCGACTTCACCCCGCCGGCGCAACGGTGAGAGGTTCAAGGCGGTGTGTCACCCCGCGCATGCTCCTGTTCGAGTACCTCCGGAAGGTCGCCGAGCCGCTCCAACTGCCGCACCGGCCGGGCCACGCGCTGATTGCCGGCCAATAGTTCCCGGTGCCGGTCGAGGAACGCCCAGTAGCCGGCGGTGTACGGACACGCGTGCTCGCCGGTGCGCTCGCCGGGCCGGTAGACGCACGCGGTCGCCCGGTTCGGCCGCGCGGTGGCGCATCGCGGACAGCACCAAGTGGGCCTTGGCCCGGTGGAATCGGCGCCGCCGGAAGACGGAGCGCGCCTCGATCATGAGCAACGGGGTTTCCGGTCCGGGCCCCCCTTCGCCCGGCGTGAGGAAGTGCGGACCCAGTTGGTCACCGAAGAGCCAGTGCACGACGCGTCCCCTCAGTCCCGGCCGCGGGCGTGCTTGAAGCGCGCGAGCCCGTCGGCGAGGTCGACGAGCGGGTCCGGGTAGTCGAGTTCTCCTCGTTCCGCTGCCGTCAGACGCCAGGGTTCGTGCACCTTCCTGCCGGTCACGTTCCTGAGTTCGGGGACCCAGCGCCGTACGTAGGTGCCGTCCGGGTCGAAGCGCTTGGCCTGGACGAGCGGATTGAGGACGCGGTGGGGGCGGGTGTCGGTGCCGGTGCCGGCGACCCACTGCCAGTTGAGCTGGTTGTTGACGACATCGCCGTCCACGAGGAGGTCCAGGAAGTGCCGGGCGCCGATCCGCCAGTCGACGTACAGCGTCTTGGTCAGGAAACTCGCCACCAGCAACCGTGCCCGGTTGTGCATCCAGCCCTGGTGAAGCAACTGGCGCATGGCCGCGTCGACGACCGGGTAACCCGTCCGTCCGTCCCGCCAGGCGGCGATGTCCTCGGCGGCGTCCTCCTCGTCACGCCAGCGGTCGTGCCGGGTGCGGTAGTCCTTCGCCGACGCCTCGGGCCGGGCCGCCAGCACCTGGTGGTGGAAGTCCCGCCAGCACACCTGTCGGACGAACGCCTCCGCGCCGGGCCCGCCGTGCGCGCGGGCCCGGTGGACGAGTTCCAGCGGGGAGAGCGCACCGAAGTGGAGGTACGGCGACAGCCGGGACGTGGCATCGTCCGCGAGGTCGTCGTGCCGGTCCTCGTAGCGGGACAGTCCGGAGCGCGACCACCGTGCGAACCGGTCGCGCCCGGCCGTCTCCCCTCCGGCCGGAAGGCCGGGCGAGGCATCGGTCACGTCCGCGCGGTCGGGCAGCGGCTCGCCGCGGACCCCGTCCGGTACCCGCACGGTGCGCGGAGCGGCCAGGGGCTTTCTCGACGAGACCTGCGACCAGCGGCGGAAGTAGGGAGTGAACACCGCGAAGTGGTCCGAGCCGGAGGGCGTCACCGCTCCCGGGGCGACGGCGGTGATCACCGTCTCGTGCACGCGCAGTGCGACGCCGTCCTCGCCCAGTTCCTCGCGCAGCCGTTCCTCGCGGCGCTGGGCGTACGCGGTGACACCTGCGGCCACGTGCACCTCGGTGGCCCCGCACCGGCCGGCGACCGCGCGGACCTCCCGGACGACCGGTCCGTCGCGGATCACGAGCCGGCCACCGCGGTGGCGCAGCGAGGAGTCGAGGTCGCTGAGACAGTCGGCTAGGAAGGCCCTGCGGTTGGGGGCGTCGAACCCCGCCGCGTGGATGCCGGGGTCGAGGACGAACAGCGGCACCACCTCGTCCGCCGCTTCGAGCGCGGCGTGCAGAGGCGGGTGATCGTGCAGACGCAGGTCCGAGGTGAACAGGACGACCGCGACGGTCATGACGTCACTCCTGGCGCAGTGGTGTTTGCGTGGTGCTTGGACGAAGGCTCAGTGCTCCACACTTCGCGGGCTGCGACGACGCCGGATGCGCCGCGATCGGTCATCACTCCTGCGGGTGGTCAGGCCCTTGGCGGCGGCCTGACCGATGTTGCGCGCCATGCCGCCGAAGACAACGGCATGGAAGGGGGACACCGACCACCAGTAGGCGTGGCCGAGCAGCCCACGCGGATGGAACAGGGCACGCTGCCGATAACGGGTACGGCCTTCCGCGTCCGTCTCGACGTGCATCTCCAGCCACGCCAGTCCCGGCAGCCGCATCTCCGCACGCAGCCGCAGCAGCCGTCCCGGTTCGATCTCCTCGACCCGCCAGAAGTCCAGCGAGTCACCGACCCGCAGGTGCTGGGCGTCCCGCCGGCCGCGACGCAGCCCGACACCGCCGACGAACCGGTCCAGCCAGCCGCGGACGGCCCAGGCCAGCGGGAAGGAGTACCAGCCGTTGTCCCCGCCGATGCCCTCCACCACCTTCCACAGGGCCTCCGGGGACGCGTCGACCCGCAGTTCCCGCTCGTCCTGGTAGAGACTGCCGCCGGCCCAGTCGGGGTCGGTGGGCAGGGGATCACTGGGGGCTCCGGGGACCGAGGCGGACGACCAGCGCGTGGCCACCTGGGCCTCCCGGACCCGACGCAGGGCCAGCGCCAGGGCCTCGTCGAACGGCAGGGGCCGGCCGGGAGCGTCGGGGACGTACCGGGCGATGTCGTGCTCCTGGCACACCACCTCATGACGCAGGGACTCCGTCAGGGGCCGGGCGAGGGCGGCCGGGACCGGCGTGACGAGGCCGACCCAGTGGCTGGACAGGCCGGGAGTGAGCACCGGAACGGGCACGATGATCCGCCGCCGTAGCCCGCTCACGGTGGCGTAGCGGCGCATCATCTCGCGGTAGGTGAGCACGTCCGGCCCTCCGACGTCGAAGGCGCGGTCGACGTTGTCCGGCATGGTGGCCGACCCGACCAGGTAGTGCAACACGTCGCGGATCGCGATGGGCTGGGTACGGGTGTGCACCCAACTGGGCGTCACCATGACGGGAAGCCGCTCGGTCAGATAGCGCAGCATCTCGAAGGACGCCGACCCCGATCCGATGACCACAGCGGCCCGCAGCACGGTGGCGGGCACGGGGGCGTCGAGGAAGATGCGGCCGACCTCCGCGCGTGACCGCAGATGAGGGGAGAGCGTGCGTTCGGGAACGCCCCGCGGGGTCAAACCACCCAGGTAGACGATCCTGCGCACGCCCGCCTCGTACGCCTGCTGGGCGAAGACGCGCGCCGCGCGACGGTCGGTGTCCTCGAAGCCGGAGCCCGACCCGAGGGCGTGCACCAGGTAGTAGGCGACGTCGACGCCGCGCATGGCCTCGGCGACGGAACGCGGGTCGGTGACGTCTCCCCGCACGCTCTCGACATCGGACGCCCAGGGCTGGTCACGGAGTTTGGCCGGGGTGCGGGCCAGACACCGCACCCGGTGACCGGCCCCCAGCAGCTCCGGTACGAGGCGTCCGCCGACGTACCCGGAGGCGCCGGTCACCAGACAGAGCAGTCGTTCCTGGTCCTGCCGTCCGTTCGCCGCCACGGCTCTTTCCTTCCGGTCCGTTCACCACACCATGCCGGGACTTTCGATCACTTGCTCCACAACGTCACCGCGCCCGTCGCGGCGGGGCGGCCCGCGGCCGCGACCAGGAACCGGGATCCGCCGAGGTCTCGATCAGGGCACCGCGCGACGGCACCGGTGCGCACACGTCGGCCCGCAGTCCGATCACCGCGGCAGCCGTCATCCCACTCTCCAGCAGAACCGCCTGCCGCCCCGCCTCCAGGACCGCCAACAGGGGCATGCGCGCCGGCCGGCCGGCCAGGAGCACCGGGTGTCCGGGGTCGCGCGGGGCGGTCACCAGTCGGCCCCGAGGCGCCCGCGCCAGCAGCACGTCACCGTCGGCCGTGGCACCGACCGCGGCCGCCGGGGGATGCAGCAGACCCGGAAGCGGTGCTTCCTCCGCGTATGGCGCCGAGTCCGCCGGGCGGGCGAACCGCATGGTGCACGACCCGAAGGATTCCCCCGCACGAACCGCGCCCGGAGGACGGCCGTACTCCAGAGCGAGGGCGAGCTGCCGGGTGGACTCCGCCATGATCAGCGGATGGTGCGCCACCGCGCCCAGCGCGCATTCGTTCAGCGGATGCAGGCGGGGCCACTGGCAACGGGCCGTGAAGCAGCGACTGCCGAGGCGGGCGAAGGACTCCACCAGCAGCGACGCCATCGTGTCCAGACCCAGGCCGCGCCAGGTGAGCGGTACCTGCCGTATCACCGGCTCCGGCGCCGGACGGTCACCGACGTCGTCGTGCCGCCGGCCGCGCGCGTCGAACGCCTGGTCCGTCGCCACCTCGTGCATGAGCGTCTCCTGCCGGCAGGCCGGGCGGTGCGGCCGCTGCGCGCACCAGGTCGTCACCGCGCACTTCGCACGCGGGGCCCGCGGCGGATGCACGCCTCGGTACCGGCCCGGGACCCTGTCGCCGGACACGCATCCGAAGCGAGCGCACACGCGGAAACAACGGACATGAGGCTAAAAGACGAAATGCCCGTCGATCACCATCTGGCCACCGTCTACCGCTACGGCGCGGGCTTCTGCGGGCTGGTCCTGCTGGTCTTCGCATGTCTCGGCTTCGCCGACGCGCTGAGCCCGTTCGACACCGCGGGCGACACGATCGCCGGCATGACCACCAACGTCGCGCTCAGCGTGATCTCCGCCGTCGTCGGTCTGACGCTGCTCGCCGGCGCGGCGGTCGGCGGCAACTTCGCCTCGGTCCTCAACATGACGATCGGCGCGCTCTTCGTCCTGAGTGGGTTCTTCCACGTCTTCGTACTGGACCGTCGCGCCAACGTCCTCGACTTCGGGATGACCAACGTGATCTTCAGCTTCGTCATGGGACTGGTCATCGCCACGTTCGGCATGTACGGCCGGGTGTCCAGCAAACTGCCGCACGACAACCCCTACTGGCAGCGTCGTCATCCCGAGCAGGCGGCCCGGGAACGAGAGGCGGCCGCCGCCCTGCCGGACGCGGAACGGGGCGGGCACACTCTGCCCGCAGGACAGGATCCCGAGGGCGCGAGGCCACCACGATCACCCGCCCGGCGTCCTCCCAGGACCGGGATGCGCTGACGGTCGGTACGCGTACGGGCCCGGAGGGCCCGAAGGGGGCTACGGAGCGTGGCTATGTTGACGCGGGTGATGCGCCCGCCGGCGGTCGGTCAGCTGCGTCTTCACGTTGGACGCACCGGTCGTGGCCCGGTCGGTGGCTGAACCGCGAGAGGGCAGGAGGCCGATCTGGCGGCCCAGTTCGGCGCCGTCGAAGATGGTTCGCGAACGCCTGATGCGTCCGGTGTCGACTTCGACGAAGTAGACGCTGCTCGCTGTCGCATTCACGGCCGCCTCCTGAAGTCGGTGGAGGGCACGCGCCCAAAGCCGGCGGAGTGCCCGACGGAACCACTGCCGGCCGGAGGGCTACCCGGGCGGTCGTCGCGGCAGGCGCACGGTGAACGTGGTGGTGCCCGGTTCGCCGGTGACGGTCGCGGTGCCGCCGTGTGCGGCGGCCACCGCGGCGACGATGGACAGCCCGAGCCCCGTGCCGCCCCCGTCGGCGCCGCGGGGGCCGTCTCCGTGGACGAAGCGGTCGAAGAGGTGGTCGCGCAGGGCGGGCGGGACACCCGGCCCGTCGTCGGTCACCGTGAGGCAGGCCGTGCCGTCGTCGTCCCGTCGTACACCCACGGTCACCGCGGTACCGGGAGGTGTGTGCAGCCGGGCGTTGGCCGTGAGGTTCGCGAGAAGCTGGTGAAGGCGGTGCCGGTCGCCCGACACGATGACCGGCTCCTGCGGCAGTTCCAGGGACCATCGGTGATCCGGACCGGCGGCGCGCGCGTCGTCGACCACGTCCAGTACGAGCCGCGTCAGGTCGACGGGTTCGTCCTCCAGGGGGCGGCCGGCGTCCAGGCGGGCGAGCAGGAGGAGGTCGTCGACCATGGCGCCCATCCGGGCCGACTCCGCGGCGATCCGCTCCAGCGCGCGGCCCACCTCGGGTGGCAGTGGGCCGGGGTGGAGCAGGGCCAGCTCGGCGTGACCGCGCACCGAGGCCACGGGGGTGCGCAGTTCGTGACTGGCGTCGGCGGAGAAGCTGCGCAGACGTTCCTCACTGCGCTGGCGCTGGGTCAGGGCATGCTCCACGTGGCCCAGCATCCGGTTGAACGCGGTGGTGACCTGGTCGACCTCCTCGCTGCGTGGCCGGGTGTCCGGGGCACGCGCGGGCAGCGCGACCGTCCCGCTCGCGAGGGGAAGCTCACTGACCCGGGTCGCGGTGTCGGCGATGCGGCTGAGGGAGCGCAGGGACCAGCGCACCCAGAGCGCACCCGCGACGCCGGCACCGACGAGCGCCAGCCCGAAGACGCTTCCCGCGACGAGTTCGAGCCGGTGGACCGCCGCTTCGACCGGCTCCAGCGGCAGGCCGGTGATCAGCGTGTCGCCGTCCCGCCCCTGCCATGCCCTCACCCGGTAGTCGCCGAGGCCGGTCAGCTCGACGCTGTGGCCCCGCCCGTCCGTGGGCACGGCCGCGAGGGCCCGGGCGTCCTCGGCGTCGACCTCGAGGGTGACCACGTCAGCCGGTGCGTCGCCCTGTCGGACCACGGCGGCGTTGGTCACGCGGCCGTCCGCGATCCGGACCCCCAGCGTCTCGGCGGCCTGGCGGCGGGTGTCACCGCGTTCGTCTCCGTCGTGGTCGTCGTGGTCCGTGTCCGGGTGCTCCAGACTCGCCGCGAAAGCGCTGCCCGTGTCGGCCAGCTGCTGGTCGAGGCGGTCGGTGAGGAACCCGTTCAGTTCCAGTACGGCCGCCCCGCCCACCGTGGCGCACGCGACGGCGAGCAGCACGAGCAGCCCGGCGGTCAGGCGGGCGCGCAGCGTACGAAGGCG
Organism: Streptomyces sp. KPB2; assembly: GCF_003950055.1. NCBI lineage: Bacteria > Bacillati > Actinomycetota > Actinomycetes > Kitasatosporales > Streptomycetaceae > Streptomyces > Streptomyces sp. KPB2. The sequence continues at coordinate 754,176 of NZ_CP034353.1, read as the reverse complement.
CGGCCACCTCACTGGGGCGCCGGCTTCAGGACGTAACCGGCGCCCCGCACCGTGTGGATCATCGGGGCGCGGCCCGAGTCGATCTTCTTGCGAAGGTACGAGATGTACAGCTCGACGACGTGGGCACCGCCTCCGAAGTCGTAGGACCAGACCAGATCGAGAAGCTGCGTCTTGCTCAACACCTGACGAGCGTGCCGCATGAGGCAGCGCAGCAGCTGGAACTCGGTCGGCGACAGGTCGATCAGATCGCCGCCCCGGGTGACTTCGTGCGCGTCCTCGTCCAGTTCCAGGTCCCCGACCACGAGCAGGGAGTCGGTCGCCCGCTCGCGAGTCATCCCGGCGCGGCGCAGCAGGCCGCGCAGTCGCGCGACGAGCTCCCCGAGGCTGAACGGCTTGGTCACGTAGTCGTCGCCGCCCGCCGTGATCCCGGTGATGCGGTCCTCGACGGCATCCCGCGCCGTGAGGAACAGCACGCACACGTGCGGCTGCTCGGCGCGCAGGTCGCGCAGGACCGACAGCCCGTCGCGGTCCGGCAGCATGATGTCCAGGACGACGGCGTCGGGCCGGAAGGCGCGGGCTTCGCGGACGGCGGCGTCCGCCGAGGCCGCCGCGCGGACGTCCCAGCCCTCGTAGCGCAGGGCCCCGGTGACGACCTCGGCGAGATCGGGTTCGTCGTCGACGACGAGGACGCGCACGGGGGTGCCGTCGGCACGGGTCAGGACTGCGCTGGGTGTGTTCATGGCCGTCCCAGCATCCCCCGTAACCCTCTGGATTTCCTCTGAACGTCTTCTGCGCCCCCTCGTACCGTCACGGTCGGGGTGCGGCTCAGAGCCGGCTCAGAGGTCGCGGCGCCACAGTGGACAGCCCCTGCCCGAGGAGACGTCCATGACCACCGCGACCGACCGACCGCCCCCGGCGCGGCACCGCGCCCCCGCCACGCCGTGGCGGGCATCACCGGCCACGGCGCTCCAGGCGGCCGCGTGGGCCGGAGGCATCGCCGTACTCGCGCTGTGGTGGAGGGACACGGGCTCGGTCGTCGGCGCGGCCGGCTGGCTCACCGGTGCGGGGCGCATCACGGGGCTCCTGTGCGGATACATGTGCGCCCTGCTGGTCGCCCTGATGGCGCGGGTGCCGTGGCTGGAGAGCCGGGTGGGCAGCGACCGTGCCGCGCGCTGGCACGCCTCGGCGGGTCGCTGGACCATCGGCCTGCTCCTGGCACACATCCTGCTGATCGTCCTCGGCTACGCGGCACAGGCACAGGTGGGGGCGTTGAGAGAACTCGGCACGATCGTGTTCGATCTGCCGGAGATGCTCAAAGCCACGGCAGGCGCCCTGATACTGCTCGCCGTCGGCTACACCTCGGTGCGCGCGGTACGTCGCCGGATGCGCTACGAGACCTGGTACCACCTGCACCTGCTCACGTACGCGGCGGTCTTCCTCGGCTTCTCGCACCAGTTGGCCGTCGGGGCGGACTTCGTGAGCAACGCGCCCGCCCGCGCCGCCTGGTACACGCTGTACGCCTCCGTGGCCTGCCTGGTCCTGTACTTCCGTGTCCTCATCCCGGTGCGGCTCAATCTCCGGCACCGGATCCATGTCGAGGCCGTCGTGCCCGAGGCGCCGGGTGTGTACTCCGTCTGGATGCGGGGTCGCCGGCTCGACCGGCTCGACGCCCGGCCCGGGCAGTTCCTGCGCTGGCGCTTCCTGACCCCCGGCATGCGGAGCGCCAGCCATCCGTACTCGCTCTCGGCCGTGCCGCGCGACGACCTGATGCGCATCACCGTCAAGACGCTCGGCGATCACAGTGCGGCCGTCACCTCTCTCCGCCCCGGCACCCGGGTGTGGGCGGAAGGACCGTACGGAGCCCTCACCGCGGCACGACGCAGCCGCCGCAAGGTGTTGCTGATCGCGGGCGGCACCGGGATCACCCCGCTGCGCACCTTGTTCGAGACGCTGCCCGCCGCGCCCGGCGACCTGACGCTGCTCTACCGGGCACGCACCCCGCAGGAGCTGGCCCTGAGCGGGGAACTGGAAGCCGTCGCCGCCGCACGCGGCGCCCGTCTCGTGTACGTCCTCAACAACCCGGACGGCTCGCGCGTCCGGATCACCGCGCAACGGCTCAGGGCGGTCGTGCCGGACGTCGACCGGCACGACGTGTACCTGTGCGGGCCGAGGGGACTGTCCCTGGCCGTGCACGACGCCCTGCGGGACGCCGGGGTGCCCGCGTCCCGCATCCACCACGAGTCCTTCGAACTGTGAGCCCCGCCATGCGCGCCCACCCCGTCCGCCGCACCGTGCTGACCTGCGCCGCCACCGTCACCGTGACGGTCCTCGCGCTGTCCCTCAAGCCTCACCATCCGCCGGTCGGCGCCCTGCCGCCCGCCACGACGCCCACGCCGAGCAGCGGCACCGGCACGGGGGGAACCTCCTCGGGAACCCGTACGGTCACAGGTCCCACGGTCCAGACCCGCTACGGACCCGTTCAGGTGCAGCTCACGCTCGACGGTTCGCGGATCGTCGCCGCGCGCGCCGTACAGTCTCCCGGCGGCGACCCCCGCAGCCGGCAGATCAACGCCTCGGCGGTGCCCGCTCTCATCAAGGAGACGGTGGACGCCCAGAGCGCCCACCTCGACGCGGTCTCGGGCGCGACCTACACGAGCGAGGGCTACATGAGCTCTCTGCAGAGCGCGCTGGACCGGGCTCGTGCCTGAGCAGGAACTGCACCGCGTGGTGCACACGATGGGCACGGTGTTCTCCTGCACGGTGCGCGCCGAACCCACGCCCAGCCTCCGCCGGGCCCTCGACGCGGCCGAAGGCCTGCTGCACCACGTCGACGAGGTCTTCTCGCCCTTCCGGCCGGACAGCGCCGTCAGTCGCGTCGGGCACGGGCGGCCCGTGCCCGAGGAGTGGCAGCCGGAACTGCGTGAAATCCTCGCCCTGTGTGCGGACGCCCACCGGCGCACCGGCGGCCGGTTCGCGGCGTGGCACTCGGGCGTCTTCGACCCGAGCGGTCTCGTCAAGGGATGGGCGGTGGAGCGTGCCGCGGTTCTGCTCCGCGAGGCGGGGGCGGAGCACGTGTGTCTCAACGGGGGAGGGGACGTGCAACTGTACGGCGGGCCCTGGCGCGTGGGCATCACCCATCCCCTCCGGCCCGGCTCCTGCGCCGCGGTGGTCGAGTCGCCCGGAGGCCCGCTGGGGATCGCCACGTCCGGGCCCGGCGAGCGGGGATGCCACATCGTGGACCCGCGCACCGGCGCGCCACCCTCCGGCGGCCTCGCCTCGCTGACGGTGACCAGCCCTTCGCTCACGGAGGCCGACATGCTCGCGACGGCGGCGTACTGCATGGGCGCCGAAGCCCGCGGCTGGCTGGGCGCCCTGCCCGGCGTCGCCGCGTTCGCGGTGATGCCGGACGGACAGACCTGGACGTCCGGCAACGGCTGAACGAAGAGGCCGCCGGCTGCCGGGCATCGGAGCCGTGAGCCGGGCGGACGGCTGGAAGAGGGCCGACCGGCCCTGGCCATTCGGTCCCCGCTGGAAGAAGACTGGCACTGTGGGCAGGACGCCTCATCGAGGAGCGATCGACGATGGACAGCGAGCAGGCCGACCGCGCGACCGCGATCACAGTCTTTCTTCTGGATGATCACGCAGTGGTGCGGCGAGGGGTGCACGACCTGCTGGACGACGAGCCCGACATCACCGTGGTCGGCGAGGGGGCGACCGTCGAGCAGGCCCTGGTGCGCGTCCCTGCGCTGCGTCCGGACGTCGCGGTGCTGGACGTACGGCTGCCGGACGGTGACGGGGTGACCGTGTGCCGGGAGCTGCGGTCGAGCATGCCGGACCTCGCCTGCCTGATGCTGACCTCGTTCGACGACGAGGAGGCGCTGCTCGACTCGATCATGGCGGGCGCGGCCGGATACGTCCTGAAACAGATCGAGGGCTCGGACCTCGTCTCGGCCGTACGCACCGTGGCCCGTGGCCAGTCACTGCTGGACCCGGCCGCCGCCGCGAAGCTGATGGCACGCCTGCGCGGGGGTCAGGACCGGGAGCAGGAGTCGAACGCGCTGCCCGGTCTGACCGAGCGGGAGCGGGACATCCTGGCACTGATCGGCGAGGGGCTGACCAACCGACAGATCGGCCAGCGGTTGTACCTGGCCGAGAAGACGGTCAAGAACCACATCTCCCGCTTGCTCGCCAAGCTGGGCGTGGAGCGTCGCGTCCAGGCCGCCGTCATCGCCACCCACGCGGAGGACCGTCTGCGGGACGAAAGCGAATGAGCGGCGGCACAACCACCGTTTTGCCGTGTGCCCGGCCCGGTCGGTTCCGGCAGTCCGTCGAAGGGACCCTCGTCCGTGTTCCGGGACGAGCGGCCCCTACCCACCCCACCCGTTGCGCGCAACGCTGAAGTCAGAAGGACCGACACGGGAGGTGGGAGGCATGACCCGCACGATCACCGTAGGGATCGACGGCTCGCCCCAGAGCCACGCCGCCGCCGAGTGGGCGGCCCGCGAGGCTGATCTGCGTGACCTGCCCGTACAACTCCTTCACGTGTGGGAGCCGGCCCCCGCAGCCCTGGCCCAGGACCCGATACTCGGTGCCGAGACGCACCGGTACTGGACCGAGCGTGTCCCGCGGGAGACCGGCGAAGGGCTCCGACTGCGTCATCCCGGTGTCGTGGTGACCAGTGACCAGCGGTCGGGCCCGCCGGCGGACACACTGGCCAGGGCCGCCGACGAGGCGGAACTGCTGGTCCTCGGCTCGCGCGCCCTGAGCGGGCTCGGCGGCTTTCTGGTCGGCTCGGTAGGTCAATCGGTGATCGTCCACACCGAGACTCCCGTCATCTTCGTGCGTGCCGGTGAGCAGGCGGCCGACGAGCACGTCCTGGACCCCGTCGGCATCCCGTCCGCGGCCACTGACTTCCGTCCGGTCGTCGTCGGACTCGACATCGGCAGCTCTGACGACGATGTGCTCGACTTCGCCTTCGCGGAGGCACGGTGCCGCAGGACGGCGCTGTGCGTGGTCAGTGGCTGGCACCTGCCGGCCCACTCCCCCCATGGACTGGCTGCGGACGCCTCACTGAACGAAGGGGTGGCCCGTAGGAAAGCGGCCGACCTCACCCGCGTGCTGTTGCCCTGGCGGCAGAAGTACCCGAGCGTCAAGGTCATCGAGGTGTCCCGCTCCGGCAGCCCCGCCGGCCACCTGGTCGACGTGTCGCACGACGCGTCCCTGGTGGTCGTCGGGCGGCGCATTCGGCGCAGCCCGCTCGGCGTACACGTCGGCGCCGTCACGCACGCGGTGCTGCACCATGCAACCGCACCCGTTGCCGTCGTGGCGCATCCCTGACGCGTCCCGGTCGGAAGGAGAGGTGTCATGTATCTGCCTCTGGTGGTCGGAGTAGACGGATCAGAGTCCAGCCTGCGGGCTGTGGACTGGGCGGCCGACGAGGCCGACCTGCACGAAGTGCCCCTCCTCGTGGTCTTCGGGACCCTGTGGGAGCGGTACGAAGGTGCCGCGCTCGCCCGCGAGCTGGGCAGGCCCTCCACCGAGACGAAGGCCGACGACATCCTCAAGGCCGCCGCCCGGCGTGCCCGGCAGCGACATCCCGACCTCGTGGTCAGCACCGAGACGGTGCCTGACGAGGCCGAGCACGCCCTGGTGTGCGCGGGACGGAACGCGTCCATGATCGTTGTGGGCAGCCGAGGTCGCAGCGGTGTTGCCGACAGGCTGCTGGGTTCCGTCAGCCGGACCGTGGCCGCCTTGAGCGACTGCCCGGTCGTCGTCGTACGCGGCAACCACGACAACCGGGCCCTCGGAGGACGACACGACCGCATTGTCGTCGGCATCGGTGCCGGCGAGACGTCGGCATCCGTCCTGCGGCTCGCCTTCAGCGAAGCGCAGCTGCGCCACGTGCCGCTGGCAGCCGTACGGGCCTGGCGCTGCCCCGCCCACGAAACGGTCGATCACCCATTGCTGACGGGAGAACCCGCCCGGCTGTACGAGGAGCGCGCAGCCAAGGAGCTGGAGACAGCCCTGGAGAACGCACCGTCCGATGTCGCCGTGGGCCGGCACACCGTCGAGGGCCCGGCCCGCGCCGTGCTGCCTGCCGCTTCGGCGGAAGCCGGCCTGCTGGTGATCGGCCGTCGCGTCCACGGGCGGCTCGGCCGGGTCGCCCACGCCGTCCTGCACCGCTCGGCCTGCCCGGTCGTCGTCGTGCCCGAGCGGACGTGAGCGCACTGCGCGGCCATGCAGCCGGCCGGGACCGGTCGGCCGGGTAACGCGGCATCGGTCGGCGCCATCGGTGCTGGTGAGAGGAGAGCCCGATGACAGCGCTCTTGGCAAGGCCGGCCATCCACGCCCTGCTCGCGGACGGCACCACCGTTCGCGTTCGCGCCGTGGAACCCGAGGATCGTGATCAACTGCACAGGCTCTACGAGGAGATGCCGCCCGAGAACCTGCGCATGCGCCTTTTCGCCGTGAGCCCTGGCAGTGATGCGTCTCGTCTCCGATCTGGGGCTGCGAGTCACCCGTCGAGCAGACGGACCCGAGACGCGCTGCACCATCACACTCGACCAGGACGACGCCTACCTCGGGGCGGTGGAGGATCGTGTCCGTACCGCGGACCTGGCGAGTACGGAACCTCTGTTCAGGCCCCGGACGGTCGCCGTGGTCGGGGTCGGCCGACGGCATCACCGCGCCCCGCTCGGTCGGCGAACTCCTGGGTACGAGCCGTCACGCAGCGGCCCGCACCCCACTTCCTCTTCCTGCGGTCCAGGTAGGTAGCCCGCAATCCAGGCTTCTAGAGCCCGCGAGTCCTCGGTCTTGCCGTTTCGCTGGTGCTTGGACCAAGACCGGTTCGCGGAGGACGAGGACGGACGAAGCGTCTCCTCACGAGCGAGCACCACGAACCTGCCCGACCCAGGGCCGACAGGCGACAGGCGAGGGCCGACCGGCCCAAGCGTGGGCGCGTTGCCGTGGACAGGCTGGAGTTGTGGGGCGATCCCCGTCGAACCGGCGGTCGTGGGCCCACTCGGTGCAGACCGGTCACCAGGCCCCGGAGGCCCCCGAGCACAGAGAGGGTGAGCATCGCGATGAAGGGCTACGTATTCCACGGACCGGGCCGGTCCGGGTGGGAGGACACACCCGACCCCGACGTGAAGGAGCCCACCGACGCCGTGGTCCGGGTCGACGCCGTCACGATCTGCGGCACGGACCTGCACATCCTGAAGGGGGACGTCCCCGAGGTGCGCCCCGGAACCGTCCTCGGCCACGAGGCGGTGGGCGAGATCGTAGAGGTCGGCACGGACGTGCACACCGTACGTCCGGGAGACCGCGTCCTGGTCTCCTGCATCACCGCCTGTGGAAGGTGCCGCTACTGCCGTGAGGGCGTGTACGGCCAGTGCCTCGGCGGAGGCGGCTGGATCCTGGGCCACCTGATCAACGGCACCCAGGCGGAGTACGTACGCGTCCCTTACGCGGACCTCTCCGTGCACCCCCTGCCCGGTGCGGTCACCGACCAGGACGCCGTACTGCTGGCCGACATCTTCCCGACGGCCTACGAGGTGGGTGTGCTCAACGGGCGCGTCCGCCCGGGGGACACGGTCGTCGTGGTGGGCGCCGGGCCCATCGGACTGGCCGCCGTCGCCACGGCACGGTTGTTCGCGCCCGAACGGATCGTCGTCGTGGACCTGGCCGCCGCCCGGCTGGAGGCCGCCAGGAAGATCGGGGCCGACGCCGTGGCAGACGCCCGCGAGCAACCGGAGCAACTGGTCGCCGACCTGACCGGGGGACTCGGCGCCGATGTCGTCATCGAAGCCGTGGGCGTACCGGAGACGTTCGAGATGTGCACCCGCATGGTGCGTCCGGGCGGGCACGTCGCCAACGTCGGCGTGCACGGCAAGCCGGCGTCCCTGCACCTGGAAGACCTGTGGATCAAGAACGTCACGATCACCACCGGCTTGGTCGACACCCGGACCACACCCACGCTGCTGCGCATGACCGCCTCCGGACGGCTTCCCACCGCCCAGTTGGTCACCCACACCTTCCCACTGGAACGCATGGAGGAGGCGTACGAGGTCTTCTCCGGCGCCGCGGACACCGGAGCACTGAAGGTGGTCCTCGGCAGTTCCCAGAGCGGAGTCGTCGCCGCAGACGCGGTGTGACGCCGCCCGGCCCGGCGGGCGGGCCGCGCGTCGGACACGTACGCCGCCGGACGCGTCGGACCCGGTCGCCCGCCGGATGATCATCAAGCAGGGGCGGAGCCCGCGGTGTGGATCTCCGTCCCGACCGGAGAGAGACGGCCGTGATCACGAGTACGCACACGCGAGATACGGGTGGCGGCTGATGTACGACAACGACGGATTCCGCGAACTGGACCGGCAGGAATGCCTTGAGCGACTGTCATCGGCGGAAGTGGGCCGGGTCGTCTTCACACGCGACGCCCTGCCCGCAGTCCTCCCGGTCAACTTCTGCCTGGACCAGGACGATGCCGTGCTGCTGCGCACCTCGGCGGCGTCCGAGATGGTCCGCGCGGTCGACGGGGCCGTCGTCGCCTTCGAGGCCGACCAATTCGACGCGGCGACACACGCCGGCTGGAGCGTCGTCGTCACCGGAGTCGCCTCCGTGACAGCGGACACCGCTGAGCGGGACCGTCGCACGGTGATCGGCCCACGCTCGTGGGTGCCGTGGCCGGACGAGGTATTCGTCCGTATCGCCCCCGAGATCGTCACCGGTCGCGAACTCCTCGCGGGACGGACCGTGTACGGCGTGCGCCCGTACTCCTGACGGCCGGACGGGGCTATGCGCCGCTCCTGCCAGGTCCGGTCCGGTCGGAGGAACGACCGCGCCCCGATGCCGGCGGCACACAGGTGACGGGCCCGGAGCCATCGGCTCCGACACTCCGTCGGAGACGTGCGGCAGCGCGGCGGGAGAGCCCGGGCAACAGAAAGGGCGTGAGGTCTCACCTGCTGTCGTCGGGTTCGCCCTGGTCCAGTGCGGCCCGTCCGGCCTCCAGCCGTGCCACCGGCACCCGGAACGGAGAGCAGGAGACGTAGTCGAGCCCGGCGCTGTGGAAGAAGTGCACCGACTCCGGGTCTCCGCCGTGTTCGCCGCACACGCCTGTCTCCAGTGAGTCGCGGGCGGCCCTGCCCTCGGCAACGGCGGTCTCCACCAGCCGTCCGACGCCCTCGCGGTCGATCGTCTCGAAGGGGGAGGCGGAGAAGACGCCCTTGTCGAGGTAGGCGGAGAAGAAGGCCGCCTCGACGTCGTCGCGGGAGAAGCCCCAGGTGGTCTGGGTGAGGTCGTTGGTGCCGAAGGAGAAGAACTCCGCGACCTCGGCGATCGGTCCGGCGGTGAGCGCCGCCCGCGGAAGCTCGATCATGGTGCCGACCGGGCAGGCCACCGGGATGCCGGACGTGGCCGACACCTCCGTCAGTACGCGGTCCACCTCCGCGCGTACCAGCCGGAACTCGGTGACGTCGCCGACGAGCGGGACCATGATCTCCGCCCGGGGGTTGCCACCCGCCCGGACACGCTCCACGACCGCCTCGGCGATCGCCCGGACCTGCATGGTGACCAGCCCGGGAACCACCAGGCCGAGACGCACGCCGCGCAACCCGAGCATCGGATTCTCCTCGTGCATGCGGTTGACGGCGTCCAGCAGCTCGGCGTCGTGCGTGTCCACGACCTCACCGCGGGCCTCGGCTGCGGCGAGGCGGGTGGCGAGTGTCAGGCGGTCGGGCAGGAACTCGTGCAGCGGCGGATCGAGGAGGCGGATGGTGACCGGCAGCCCGTCCATCGCCGTGAGGATGCCCGCGAAGTCCTGGCGCTGCAGCGGCAGCAGGGAGCCGAGCGCCCGGTCGCGGTCCGCGTCGGTTTGCGCCAGGATCATCCGCTCGACCAGCCGGCGCCGCTCGCCCAGGAACATGTGCTCGGTGCGGCACAAGCCGATGCCCTGGGCGCCGAACCGACGGGCGCGCGCGGCGTCCTCGGGAGTGTCGGCGTTGGCCCTGACCTCCAGCCGCCGCACCGCGTCCGCGCGGTCCAGGGCACGCGTGACCGCGCCGGCCACCGCGCCCAAAGCCTCGTCGGCGCCGTCGGTCGTACCGTTCTCCAACCGGCGCATCACGGCGGAGTCGACGAGCGGCACCGCACCGGCGTACACGGTGCCCGCGGAGCCGTCCACGGACAGGACGGTGCCCTCCTCGACGACGGTGCCGTCGCCGGTGGTGAGCCGCCGGCCCTCGGTGTCCACCACGATGTCCTCGGCGCCGCAGACGCAGACCTTGCCCATGCCGCGTGCGACCACGGCCGCGTGCGAGGTCTTGCCGCCACGGCTGGTCAGCACCGCCCGGGCGGCGACCATGCCCGGCAGATCGTCCGGGTTGGTCTCCTGGCGCACCAGGACCACCGGCTCACCGGCGGCGTGGCGCCGTACCGCCTCCGCGGAGTCGAAGACGGCCGCGCCGACCGCGGCACCCGGCGAGGCCGGCAGGCCGCGCGTGAGCGGGGCACCCGTCGCGGAGGCGTCGAAGCGGGGGAACATCAACCGGGCCAGTCCCTCCCCGCTCACTCGCGCGAGGGCTTCGTCCGGGCTGATGAGGCCCTCGTCCGCCAGGGCGGCGGCGATGGCGAAGGCCGCCTCGGCGGTGCGCTTGCCCACCCGGGTCTGCAGCATCCACAGCTTCCCGCGCTCGATGGTGAACTCGATGTCGCACAGGTCGCGGTAGTGCTGTTCGAGCGTCCGCATGTGCTCCCGGAGCTGCCCGTAGGAGTGCGGGTCCAGGTGCTCCAGCTCGGCCAGGGGGACGGTGTTGCGGATGCCGGCGACGACGTCCTCGCCCTGCGCGTCGGGCAGGTAGTCGCCGTACGGTCCGCGCCGTCCGGAGGCCGGGTCGCGGGTGAAGGCGACGCCGCTGCCGGAGTCGGCCCCGAGATTGCCGAAGACCATCCGCTGTACGTTGACGGCGGTGCCGAGGTCGTCCGGGATGTGCTCGCGACGCCGGTACAGGCGCGCTCGTTCGCTGTTCCAGGAGGCGAAGACGGCCAGGACCGCCCGCTGCAGCTGGTGAGCCGGGGACTGAGGGAAGTCCTCGCCGGTCTCGCGGCGGATCAGCTCCTTGTACGCCTCCACGAGCCCGGCCAGGTCGGCTGCGCCGAGGTGCACGTCGTCCGGGACGCCCCGCAGCGCCTTCAGACGCTCCAGCGCGCCCGCGAACAGCGCGGCGTCGACACCCATCACCGTGCTGCCGAACATCTGGACCAGCCGGCGATAGGAGTCCCAGGCGAAGCGCGCGCTGCCCGACGCCTTCGCCAGACCGGCCACCGAGTCGTCGTTCAGGCCCACGTCGAGGATCGTCTCCATCATGCCGGGCATGGAGAACCGGGCACCCGACCGCACGGACACGAGCAGCGGGTCGTCCCGCTGCCCCAGCCGCCGCCCGGCCCCCTCCTCCAGCCCGGTCATGTGCGCGGAGACCTCGTGGGCGAGACCGGCGGGCTCCGCGCCGGTCCGCAGATACGCCCGGCACGCCTCGGTGGTGAGAGTGAAGCCCGGCGGGACCGGAAGGCCGAGCCGGGTCATTTCGGCCAGGTTCGCCCCCTTGCCGCCGAGCAGACCGGCCAGCTCGCGCCCACCGTCGGTGAAGTCGTACACGTATCGGACCATGTCTCCCGCTCCTCGGATCGGAGGACTGTGTGCCGGTACCGACACGGAATGCCGCTTCCAGGCGAGGGACCCGAGCATCTCCGGAGCGGTGCAGTCTCAGCGCGCAGCAGAACCGGTGCCGGCCCTGCCTGCGTGTTCTGCCGGACCGTGACCAGAGAGAACAAGCTCCTTGGCCCTGCGGAACTCTTCGTCCGTGATGGCACCCCGGTCCCGGATCTCGGAAAGCCGGGCCAGTTCGTCGACGCTGCTCGAGCCTCCGGCCGCTGTCTTTCTGACGTAGGCGTCGAACTCCTGCTGCTGCGCACGGGCCCGGGTCGTTTCCCTGCGGCCCATGTCCCTGCCACGGACGATCACGTAAACGAGCACACCCAGGAAAGGCAGGACGATGCAGAACACCAGCCACCCGGCCTTCGTCCAGCCGTTCAGTCCGTCGTCCCTGAGGACGTCGATGACAACGCGGAACAGGAGGACGAACCACATGACCCACAGGAAGATCATCAGCATGGTCCAGAAGGCTCCGAGCAGCGGGTAGTCGTACGCAAGGTAGGTTTGTGCGTCCATTTCCGTCCTCCGTCCGGCCAGGACCCGGTCGTCGGTTCCGTACCGGGTTGTCGAGGTACACCCGCGGACAGCGCTGTTTCACCTCCAGCATCTCAACACTTTCGCCACCACGCGCGGTGCGTCGCGACCGCTACCGCACGGAGCGGTTCACGGCGTCTGCTTCCGGCTCCGTGCTTCGTCGGCGTTGCTCTCCCGACGTGAGCCGTTACTGTGGCGAGAGAGTGTCTGGCCGGTCGAGAGCCCGAGGGCACGGAGGCATGGCGGTGGGAAGCTCCGAAGAAGCCCGGGACGCGTCCGTGCAGCTGCCGCAGCTGAGACTCGACGAGCTGTTGGGCGAACTGCAGGCCCGTCTGGACGCGGCCCGTAAAACGCGGGACCGCGTGCACAGCCTCCTGGAAGCCGTGCTTCTCGTGGGGCGTGACCTGCAATTGGAACAAGCCCTCCGGACGATCGTCGAAGCTGCGGCGACTCTCGTTGACGCGGAATATGCGGCACTTGGCGTGATCGGTCCGGACGGTCGGAGCCTGTCTGCCTTCTACACGGTGGGTGTCGATGACGAGCAGATCGCGCGCATCGGGCATTTGCCGGAAGGACACGGGATCCTTGGTGAGCTGATTCGGAACCCCGCGCCGCTGCGGCTCCCGAAGCTCTCCCAGCATCCGGCTTCGTACGGCTTCCCGGCGCACCATCCCCCGATGAACAGCTTCCTCGGAGTGCCGATCCGTGTACGCGACCATGTCTTCGGCAACCTGTATCTCACCGAGAAGCGTGGTGGGCTGCAGTTCGACGAGGACGACGAGTCGGTGTTGTCGACGCTGGCGGTGGCTGCCGGTGTGACGATCGACAATGCGCGACTTTATGAGGAATCCCGGTTGCGTGAGCGCTGGCTCCAGGCGAACGCGGAGATCACCGAGTCGCTCATGTCGGGTGCCGAGCAGAGCGACGTCCTGGAGCTGATCGCGGAGCGGAGTCAAGAGATCACCGCCGCGGCGCTGGGGGTGGTGGCCATGCCGGTCCGCGGCACCGACTCGTTGGCGGTGGAACTCGCCATCGGGAAGGAGGCCGAGGTGCTGCGCGGGATGGTTCTGCCCGTTCAGGGGACACTCGTCGGAGAGGCTTTCGCACAAGGTGTGCCGGTGAGCAGCCCGGACGTGTCCCGGGACAAGCGGATCTCGGCCGGTCCGCGGCGCTTCGAGGGGCTGGGCCCGGCGGTGACCGTCCCCATCGGGTCGAGCGAAGGCGTGCGCGGTGTGGTGCTCCTGGCGCGCGAGGCCGGCGGTGTTTCATTCAGTGATCGTGAGATCGAGTCCTTGCAGGTCTTCGCCGCCCAAGCGGCCGTGGCGATGGAACTGGCCGACCGTCGCCGTGACGCGGAACAGATCGCTGTACTGGAGGACAGAGACCGGATCGCCCGCGACTTGCACGATCTCGCGATCCAGCGTTTGTTCGCCACCGCCATGACGCTGCAGAGTGCCGGGAAACTGATCGACCACGACAAGGCCCGGCAGCGTGTGCTGCGGGCGGTGAACGATCTCGACGAGACGATCAAGATCATCAGATCGACGATCTTCGGCCTGCGTTCCCGGGAGGACGAAGCGAACCCCGGCCTCCGCAACCGGGCAGTGGGAGCGGTGGGAGATGCGGTGGCCGCTCTCGGCTTCGCTCCCAGCGTTCGCATGGCGGGCCTGCTGGATACGCACGTGGCCGGGGAGATCGCGGACCACATTCTGGCCGTCCTGTCCGAGGCGCTCGCCAACGTCGCTCGGCACGCGCGTGCCGACCATGTCGACGTCCTGCTGGAGACGGACGGCAAGAAGGTGCGGCTCACGGTGAGTGACAACGGTGTGGGTTTCGCGCCTGGGGGGCGCCGCAGCGGTCTGCGGAACATGGAGGAACGGGCACGGAAATGCGGGGGAGGGTTCGAACTGGAGGCTCCGGAAGGCGACGGCACACGCCTGGTCTGGTGGGCACCGGTCGACACCGCGGAGGGAAGGGGGAGAGAGGAAGGAACGCCGGCGTAGCCGCGCCGATCGGCGGGAGGACGGGGCCGGGCGACCATGGGCTCGGCCCGGTGTCCGAGAGACGGTGGAGTGGGGGATGTGAACCCGAGTGTGGGAGGTCGCCATGAGCGACCGAGCGCAACGGACGTTGCAACACCGGCAGGAACATCTGGCGCGCTGTCCGCATGCCATGGCATCCCACTCGGCTGAGGCGGGGACCGCGACGAGGCGCCCGGTTCAGTTGGCCGCGCGCCCCCACTGGCTACCGACGTCCTCCCATTCGTGCGCCCACGCGGCGCGGCGACGTCGGTTGAGGACGACTCGTGCGCCGTAGTAGCCGGCGGCTGCCGCCGCCACGACGGCGAAGGAGGACGCGGCACCCATGAACGCCGCGTCCACCCCTGCCTGGGTGGCGGAGGGCGGCGCCGTCGTCAGCTGGTTTTGGGAGTCCGTCCAGACCGTCACTCGCGAGCCGGCCTTCATCCCTTCGTCGACGGGGATCCTGCCCGAGTGCCGCGTGCCGTCAGGTGCCGTCCACCGCACGGCCGCGTCGACCCGGCCTCCGGTCGTCCCCGTGGACAGGGGATTGCCGGATGCGTCCGACACGAGTGTGGCCGTTGCGGAGTGCCGCTCCACACGCCGTTCTGCGGCACTGTGTGCCGCGGCGTGGGATGCCAACACACCGGCCACGGGACCGGCGACGGCGATGACGAACCAGACGAACAGGAGGATCCAGGCCTCGAGCACGTCCTCGCGGCGGCGCAGCGGATTGCGGCGCCAACGCCACAGGGACCGCCGAATGGTTGTACCTCCGCGCATTGTGACCACCTCCGGCTGTCCCCTTCAGCCTCACGCCGCGGCGATTCGCGGTCCAGGGGCCGTTCGGGCAGCCACCCGGGACCCGAGGGGGTCGAACGGCCCCCCGAACCTCATCGGGCCGGACTGCAAAAGGGCGCGGCGGGTGACGACCTGCCCCGCGTGGACCATCGGTTTGCCGTCCCACGGCGTCTCCTGCGGTCGTGGCTGCGGCTCAACCGCGGGTGCCCCCAGGGGCCTGTGCGGTTTCCTCCTTCGGGTGTTCCTGCGCCGCGACGACTCCCTGCGGGAGGAGATGTCTCGCGACGTCCTGGTTCGAACGCTGGTCTGGCACCGGCCGACATGACGGTGGAAGTGGATGAAGGCCAGGTGACCATCGAGGGTCTCCTGGACGATGCCCAGCTCGTTCCGGTCGTCGAACGGCTGTGCCAGGTCGCCACGGCTGACGATACCGACGAGACGCTCTGCCTCGTCGACCACGGGAAGGCGTTTGACTCCCTCGGCGACCATGATCCGCGCGGCTTCCACAACGGTCCACTCCGGTCGTGCGCACACCGCGGGTGCGGTCATCAGCTCCTCGACCGTGACGTTCTCACCGGGGGAGCGGTCCGTCGGCTCCGGGAGCCGGGTCGGACCGGCGGGATCGGGGCACTGAGCGACCCCGCGGACCAGATCCGCCTCCGACACGACACCGACGGGGCGGCCGATGTCGTCCACCACTGGTACGGCGGTGACATCGTCGTGGGCAAGGGTCGCGGCGACCGCTTTGCACGTCGCGTCCGTTCGGACGTGCACAACCGGCCGGGTCATGAGATCACCTATCGTTCGGTGCTGCATGACAGCCTCCCACGCTGTCGGCAGAGAAGCAGGCCGCCCTGCGCGCGGTTGTGTCCCACTGCACCGTCACGAACACCTTGGCCCAAGCGCCGGAGGTGGTGCTGGCGGTGCGCAGCGCGGTCTCCGGGGGGACGGACCGGGATACGGAGACGACTCAACGATGAGTGCTGCCGGGGGCGCCGCCTCCGGCCCCGGCGTGGGCGCCCTGCCACCTACGCCTCCGTGACTCTCACTCGTCGTACGGGTGCCGATGCTCTTTGTTCCACACAGACGACGGCCCCGCGCGTCGCACAGCAGCCCAGGGCGGTCGGCCGGCGGGGAGACGGGTCAGTGAACCGGGTCGGCTTCCGTTTCCCGGCGAACGACGACGACGGGGCAGGCCGCGTGCTGAGCGCAGCGCTGGCTCACCGAACCAAGCATCGCCCGCCCGAAGGCGCCCCTGCCCCGGCGGCCCACCACGAGGAGTTCGGCCCCTTGGGAAGCGCGGATGAGGGTCTCGGACGGGTCGCCCTCCACGAGGACCTCCCGCAAACCCGGCGGCCGTTCCTCGGGGAAGATGGCGTTCAGCTCCGCCGTGAAACGCTCACGCGCCTGCTCCAGGTCGAAATCGGGGTCGATGGCCGGACCGGCGAAACCGACGGCGGACGGTGTGTCCCAGACATGGACCGCCTCCACGACACCACCGACGGAGCGTGCGTACCGGTCGGCCCAGCGCAGCGCGGCATAGGAGGACGCGGACCCGTCCACTCCCACGACCACCCGTGCTGCCGAATCAGAGGATTGCATGGTCACCTCGCTCATGAGCGCTGTCCGCCACTGTCCACGCTGCCCGGTACCACGCCACCGCGCCAGCGGAGAGAAGTCCGTCGGACTGCGCGCACCGAGCCCGGCGCGGGGAGACTAGGACGAACAGAGGCGCCTGCGGAGGTCCGCGGTCAGTGCGGACAGTCGTTCGGAGCACCCGGCTCGGCCCGGCCGGGGAGCCCGGATACGCAGTGCGTCGGCGGGCAGGGTCGCCAGCTCTGCCGCGAGGCGCGCGCGTCCCTCCGGCAGGGTGTCCGGTGGGCGGAGCCGCCGTCCGTCACGCATGACCGTACGCAGCAGTGGCTCCGCGCCGGCCGGCCCCGGCTCGTCCCACAGGGCGATGACGTCGTCACCCCCCTGACGGCGGAAGACCTGCTTGCGTCCCGGCGACGTCACCTTGGCGGACGACAATTTCATGACCGGGCGCCCGTCGTACTCCACCAGCTTGTAGGCCGAGTCCAGATACGGAGCGTCGGCGGAGGTGCCCACACGGGTGCCGACCGCGTACACATCGATGGGCGCCTCGGAACGGACGAGGCTGTCCACGCCGTACTCGTCCAGGCCACCGCTGGCGACGACACGGACGCCGGGAAGGCCGGCCCGGTCCAGTTCGGCGCGCGCACGGCGGGCCAGATCACCGAGGTCGCCGCTGTCCAGCCGTACGGCGCACCCCGGTCCCCGCCCGAGGTCGCGCAGGACACGAGCCGCGGTACGGACCCCGCGTACCGAGTCGTACGTGTCCACCAGGAACGTCACCGGCCCCGGGTGGGCGCGGGCGAAGGCGCGGAAAGCGGCCTCCTCGTCGGGAAACGCCTCGACGTACGAGTGCGCCATCGTCCCGGACGCGGGCAGCCCCCAGCGGACCGCCGCCGCCACGTTACTGGTCCCTGCGAAACCCGTGAGAGCCGCAGTGCGCGCGGCCTGCATCCCGGCGGAGGTCCCGTGCGTGCGGCGCAGCGAGAAGTCGACCACCGGCCGTCCCGCGGCGGCCAGGACGGACCGCACCGCTTTCGACGCCACGGCCGTCTGATGCGAGACCTGGTTGAGCAGGAAGGTCTCCACGAGCTGAGCCTCCGCGAGCGGCGCGGTGACCTCCAGCAGTGGTTCCCCGGCGAACACCACACGTCCCTCGGGCACGGCGCGCACCTCGCCGGTGAACGTCATGCCACACAGCGGGGAGAGGTCGGCGTACGGCCGGTGCAGCGCGGAGGCGAAGTCCTCCACGTCCGCCGAGGTGACGCGGAAGGCGCTGAGGTAGTCGAGCGCCGGTTCGATGCCCGCACTGACGAGGAATCCACGTTCGGAAGGCAGGTCACGCACGAACAGACTGAACGTCGCGGGCCGGCTCATGTCTTCGAGAAGGTAGGACAGGGCCATCGTGACCTCGTACAGGTCCGTGGTCGTCACATCCGACATGGTGCTCACCTGCCCGTAGCCGCTCGTGCCCGGTCAAGAACATGCTTCACCTGCTCGTGGGGCGTGAGGAAGGGCCGGCCGGCCGATCCTTGTGGCCACTGGGCCCCATGCGTCCGCCGAGACGGTGACGGACCCTTGTAGGTGTCGGGACACTCACCACCCTGGTGGGAGGAAGCCATGGACGGCCACGTCTACAGGGTCGAGGACGTCATGACCCGCAGAGTCATCGCCCTGGCCGGTGGAGCGACGTTCAAGGACATCGTCCGGACCATGGAGACGCAACGGATCAGTGCACTTCCCGTCATCGATCAGGGGAACCACGTGATCGGTGTCGTCTCCGAGGCCGATGTGCTGCGCAAGGAGGAATTCCGCGACACCGACCACGAGCGCGGTCCCCGGAGCCGGATTCCCGAGGGGCTGGTGAAGGCTCGGGCAGTCACCGCGGAGGATCTGATGAGCACTCCGGCCGTGACCGTCCGCGCGGACGCCCCTGTGGCCCGGGCAGCCCGCGCCATGGCACGTCGCAGGGTCAAGCGTCTCCCCGTCGTCGACCACGACGGCGTACTGCAGGGCATCGTCAGCCGCGCGGACCTGCTCAGGGTTTTCCTGCGGTCCGACCTCGACATCGCCGAGGAAGTCCGTCGGGAGATCGTCGGCGGCCGGTTCCCGGAAGGACTCGAATCGGTCCGCGTGGAGGTGCGCGAGGGAGTGGTCACACTCACCGGCCGGGTGCCGGACACCTCGTTCGTTCCGCTGGCCGAACGGCTGGTGCGCTCGGTCGAGGGCGTCGTGGACGTGCGGTGCGCGCTGACGGGCCCCAGGCACCATCCGGCAGGAGAGTCGGAGAACGCAGCTCCTCCAGCGGACCGGCTGGGACGTTCGGCCCTTCCAGGCAGTGCTGCGCGGAGCGATCGCTGAATGGTGGAAAGGAGGGTCATTTGAGCAGCGTGCCGGAGCGGTGAGGAGCAGGTATCGGACGACGCGTATGTCCTGAAGGCCGAGCTTCCGGGCATGCGGCGGGCGTGGCCGCACACCCGTACGTGCCGCCGGTCGCGCAACGGCGCCGGGCTGGTGTGAAGCGAGACGGCGTCTCATGGACGACCGCGACGCACGGTGGCGTGGACGGCGATGGGGCGGGGACGGGTGAATACTGGTGATGTGTGACGCGAGTGTGAACGCCCGGCAGCGCTTCCCGGGTGCGCCGTAAGGGGGCGTTCTCGACGAGGAGACCAGGGTGAAGCACCGTACGACTGACCCGGCGGACGCCGGGGCAGGGCATGAGGCGGACCGAGTACCGGAGCTTCTGCTGAAGGCGCACGACGCCCTGCGTGGGGCGACGCATCTGATCACAGCGCAGGAAACCCCGGAGGCCGAGCGCAAGTTCGCAGCGTTCACGAAGAACCTGGCGGCACTGCTGACAGAGGTGGAGGACATCACCTCCACGATCTCCGCCGATCCGCTCGACGAAGCCGACCGTCGCTCTTCGCTGATGGCGCTGTACGTGCGGGGCGACGCGGGGCGCATCGCCGTTCTGATCGAACAGGTCGGTGACATCGCCTCGGGGCGAGGCACGCAGAGTCTCGCCGGGCCGCTCCCGGGGCCGGTGCGAGAACTGGGCGAAGCATGCGTGAACCTCATGGCGCAAGCCCACGACGTTCTCCGGGTACCAGGCCCCCTGACCATGCTGAACCAAGGCCTCGCCGACGTCACCGCTCGACAGCGTCGTCTCAGCCGCTCGCTTTTGACGGGCAGTCTCGCCTGCTCCACACGAGATGCCGTGGACGCGGCGGTTTTGGGGCGTTGCTACGAGGAGTGCGCCTGGCGGGCGGTGGCGCTGGCCGGCGTCGGCCTGCAGGCGCATGCCCCCGCCGTGGGCGCTCACTGACGCGGTGTGGGTGCGGGTCAAGGCAGCCCAGCCACGGTCATCTGTTCCATGATGGGACGCCAGACGCTGTCCCGGAGGACGAGCCCGCGATGGGTGACCAGCACCGCCGACAGCACAGGATCCGTGGGGTCGATGTCGATGACTCCCCCGGAAGCGATGCGCTGCAGTAGAGCGATGACGTGACTGGCATAGGCGTCGGACGCGACCCGGGGCAGCCGCTCGGCAAGTCGGCCCGCCCCCGCCACGAGCACGCCGGATGCGGTGCGGACCACAGTCCCCGGTTCCGAGCCCTCCACGTTCCCGCCGTCCTGATCAGCGACCATGTCGACGACCACGGAACCAGGACGCATGGTTGCCAGCGACTCGGCGGTCAGCACAATCCGTGGACGGTCGTAGAGCCAGGGGCGAAGCGACGTGACGACGATGTCCCGGTCGCGAAGATCCGACGGGGCGTCGTCTGCGGTGAGCACCTCCGTCCCGCACGCCTCCAGAGTGCGCCCTGCCTGACGCGCGGCCGGTCCGTGGCCGACGATCAGAGCACGGGCTGCTGTTCCGGGGAGCGCGGCACAGCCTCCCGCCGACAGCGGCCGGTCGAGGAGGTCGGCTGCGAGCAGAGCGGCCTTGTAGCCCGCCAACTGCTCCATCGAGGCGGCGGCGTCGAGCGGCGAGCCCGCGGCTTCCGCGTCGCCGACGAGGTCCAGGGCGATGACGGTGAGTCCCTCGTCAGCCCACTTGTGGATGAGGAAAGGGGTGCTCAGCGGGGCTCGGAGAACGGTCAGCAGGGCAACCATCACCTGGCCACGTCGAAGCACACGTCCCGCGGCGCATGCCGGAGGCCGGAGCGCCACGACGATGTCGGAGTCGGCGATGATCTCGTCCCGCGAGCCGATGCCTGCGCCTGCGGCCCGGTACTCGGGGTCGGGCAGCCGTAGACGTTCGCCGGCACCGGTCTCCACAAGTACGTCGAGACCCAATGTGCGGACCCGGGGCACCGACTCCGGCGGAAGAGCCACACGACGGTCACCCGGGGTGATCTCGCGGCACACCCCCACCGTAAGAGAGGCCATGAGCGGACACCTCCCGTACCTCCGTGTGCGCGTTCCCTTTCCAGTATGGAAGGGGCGGGGCCGATGTGCCGCGGTCGTCTCGCGTTTCGGCGTGGATCGCTCATCCTGGGACTCAGGAGGTGGCGACGTCGCCGACAGCACCCAAGGAGGACGGCAATGCCCACCAGCTCCCATGCAGGTTGGCGGTTCTGGATCGACCGGGGTGGAACCTTCACGGACGTCGTGGCACAAGGGCCCGACGGCCGCATAGCCGCGCTCAAACTGCTGTCCGAGGACCCTGCTCGCTATCGTGACGCGGCCGTCGAGGGCATCCGCCGCCTTCTGGGCCTGGACCCGGAGGAACCTGTTCCGGGCGCCGTGGTCCACAGCGTCCGCATGGGCACGACGGTGGCGACCAATGCCTTGCTGGAACGTGCCGGAGAGCGCACCGCGCTGGTGATCACACGCGGTTTCCGTGACGCTCTGCGCATCGGCTACCAGAACCGACCGGACCTCTTCGCTCGAGAGATCGAGCTCCCCGAGGCCCTGTACGAGCGCGTCATCGAGGTCGACGAGCGCGTCACCTCCGAGGGTGAAGTACTACGGGCACCTGATCTGGCAACCCTGGGGGTTCAGCTCCGGGACGCGTACGCCGACGGGATCCGCGCGATCGCGGTCGTCTGTCTGCACAGTGCGCTCCACCCCGGGCACGAGCAGTCGGTAGGGCGACTCGCCGCCTCCCTCGGTTTCCCCCAGATCACTCTCTCCTCCACGGTATCCCCACTCACCAGGCTCGTGCTGCGCGGGGACACGGCCGTCGTCGACGCCTACCTCTCACCGGTGCTGCGCGAGTACGTGCGGGACGTGTCCCGCGAGTTGCCCGGCGTCCCGCTGATGTTCATGCAGTCGAACGGTGGCCTGGCGGCGGCGGACCACTTCAGAGGCAGCAGCGCGGTGCTGTCCGGCCCGGCCGGCGGCATCGTCGGCATGGCCGGTCTGTCGCAGCAGGCCGGACACGACCGCGTCGTCGGCTTCGACATGGGCGGTACCTCGACGGACGTGTCCCACTACGCGGGTGAGTTCGACCGGGTCCCCGTCACCCACATCGGTGGTGTCCGGCTCCAGGTGCCGATGCTGGACATCCAGACGGTCGCCGCGGGTGGCGGTTCGGTGCTGCGCTTCGACCACGGTCGCTACCAGGTGGGTCCGGACTCTGCGGGCGCGCGCCCGGGGCCGGCCTGTTACCGGGCCGGTGGCCCGCTGACGGTGACCGACGCCAACGTGATGCTGGGGCGCATCCCGCCCGCCCGTTTCCCGCACGTCTTCGGCCCGGGCGGCGACCAACCGCTGGACGAGACCGTCGTGCGACGGAAGTTCACCGATCTCGCGGCCCGCATCCGCCGGGCGACCGGCGACCGACGGACCCCCGAAGAGGTGGCCGAGGGATTTCTCCGAGTCGCGGTCGCGAACGTGGCCGCCGCGGTGAAGCGCATCTCCGTACACCGGGGCCGCGACGTCCGCGCATACGCTCTGACCTCGTTCGGCGGGGCCGGTGGGCAGCACGCCTGCGCCGTCGCCGATGCGCTGGGCATCCGCACGGTCCTCGTCCCGCCACTCGCCGGTGTGCTGTCCGCCTTGGGCATCGGGCTGGCCGACCTCACGACCGTGCACGAGCGCTCCCTGGAGCTGGCGCTGGACGACGCCCACATGAGCGACGTCCGTGAGGTCTCGGAGCAGCTCGAGTCGGCCGCCCGACAGGCGCTCGCCGACCAGGGCACAGCGGACGAGCGCGTGCGCGTCACCCGGACGGCGCGCCTGCGCTACGACGGGACCGACACCACGGTGACCGTGCCCCTCGGCGGCCGGGACGTCATGGAACGAGCGTTCACCGAGCGACACCGCGCGCTCTACTCGTTCCTGCTGGACCGCCCCGTCGTGGTCGACGCCCTGTCCGTGGAGGCCCGAGGACTGACGTCCCGGCCCGATCTTGGCAGGCTCGGCAGCCGGCAGGCACCGCACGACCAGGCCGCCGTACGCTCCACGCGCCTCCACATCGGAGGTGAGTGGCGGACCGTGCCGCTGTACGAGCGCGAGCAACTGCATCCAGCGGCGGTGCTGCCGGGACCCGCCGTGATCGCCGAGGACAACGCGACCACCGTCGTCGACCCCGGCTGGCAGGCTTCCGTCACGGAACACGGTCATCTCCGCCTGACCCGATCCGCCGCCGTGCCCCCGGACCGGGCCGGCACCGGCGCGGACCCGGTGCTGCTGGAAATCTTCAACAACCAGTTCGTCTCCGTCGCCGAGCAGATGGGGGCCAGGCTCGCTGCGACTGCCCAGTCCGTCAACATCAAGGAGCGCCTCGACTTCTCCTGCGCGCTCTTCGACCCGGAGGGCAACCTCGTCGCCAACGCGCCGCACATCCCGGTTCACCTCGGGTCCATGGGCACCGCGGTCAGGGAAATCGTCCGCCGCCGAGCCGGACGCATGCGGCCGGGAGAGGCCTACGCGGTGAACGACCCGTATCACGGAGGCACCCACCTGCCCGACATCACCGTGATCACGCCCGTCTTCGGAGAAGCCGGCACGCCGCACGCCGGCCGTGTGCTGTTCCACGTCGCTTCCCGGGGGCACCATGCGGAGATCGGCGGCCTGACGCCTGGTTCGATGCCGGCCGACAGCCGCAGCATCGACGAGGAGGGCGTCCTCTTCGACAACTGGCTCCTGCTCCAGGACGGCCGCTTGCGCGAGGCCGAGACGCTGGACCTGCTCACCAGCGCGCCTTACCCCTCGCGCAACCCCACGACAAACCTGGCCGACCTCCGCGCCCAGATCGCGGCAAACGCCAAAGGCGTCGACGAGGTGAACCGCATGATCCGGCACTTCGGTCTCGACGCTGTCCAGGCTTACATGCGCCACGTTCAGGACAATGCCGAGGAAGCGGTTCGCCAGGCCCTCGACACCCTCACCACCGGGGAGTACCAGTACGAGACGGACTCCGGAGCGGTGATCGCCGTACGCGTCGAAGTGGACCGCCGCCGGCGCGGCGCGACCATCGACTTCACCGGCTCCTCACCGCAACTCGAATCCAACTTCAACGCGCCGACCTCGGTGGTAACGGCTGCCGTGCTGTACGTCTTCCGCACCCTCATCGCGCAGGACATCCCGCTGAACGACGGATGTCTACGGCCCTTGCACCTCGTCGTTCCGGGTGGATCGATGCTGGCGCCCGAGCCACCCGCCGCCATCGTGGCCGGCAACGTCGAGACCTCCCAGGCCGTCACCGGAGCCCTCTATGCCGCGCTGCGTACGCAGGCGGAGGGGAGCGGCACGATGAACAACGTCACGTTCGGCAACGAACACCACCAGTACTACGAAACGGTCGCCTCCGGGGCCGGAGCGGGCCCCGGCTTCCACGGTGCCTCGGCAGTCCAGACGCACATGACCAACTCCTACCTGACCGACCCGGAGGTGCTGGAGATGCGGCTACCGGTCCTCGTCGAGGAGTTCTCCGTACGACGCGGCAGCGGCGGCGCCGGCCGGTGGCACGGGGGAGACGGCGTGGTACGCAGGATCCACTTCCGCGAGGCCATGACGATCAGTGTGTTGTCGGGACACCGCAGAATCCCTCCCTACGGGATGGCAGGCGGTGAGCCGGGTGCCCTCGGACACCACTGCGTGGAACGCGACGGCGTTGCTGTGCCCATGGCGGCCTGTGGCTCCACCGCGGTGCGGGCAGGTGACGTGTTCGTCCTGGTCACCCCGGGCGGTGGCGGCTACGGAGCCGCGGTCGATGCATCCGCGACCGAGTAGGTGGGGAGTCAGTGAGTCCGTCACCCTTCGTCGAGCGTTTCGGCATCCGCCGGATTCCACCGGACGTCGACGACACCTTCCACGGCGCGCGCCAAGCGGGCGGCGACGGGAACCAGCGAGGTGTCCTCGACCCGCCCCCTGAGGGTGACGACACCGTCCGACACCTCCACCCGGACGTTGTCCGCCAGTGAGCGGAAGAGCGGGGAGACGACGTCCTGGCCGACCTCTTCGGCGATGTCGTCGTCCGTGCGAAGGAAGACCTTCAACAGGTCGGCCCGGCTGACGATGCCTTCGAGGAGTCCCTCGGCGTTGACGACGGGCAACCGCTTGACCTTGCGCTGCGCCATGATGCGCGCCGCCTGGGCGAGGGTGGCGTCGGGGTGGACGGTGACGGCCGGGGCCGTCATCACGTCCGCCGCGGTCAGGCCACCTGCCTTGGCCAGATCGGTCAGGCGCCGCATCTGAGTGAACCGATCCGGGTCACTGTCCCGGAATTCCTCCTTGGGCAGCAGGTCGGCCTCGGACACGAGACCGACCACCCGTCCCTCGCCCTCGAGTACGGGCAAGGCGCTGACCTTCCATTGGTCCATGAGCGCGATGACGTCCTTGAACGGGGCCTGTGGACCCACGGCGACAGCTGTGTGCGTCATCACGTCACTTACGGTGTGAGGGCTGTTGAGCATGGCTTCCTCCTCGCCCCGAGGAGCTGTACTCACGGCAGGATTCCGCTGCATCGAATTCCCAGGCCCGTACCGGGCTGAGTGCCTCGGCGCCCAGGTGCCACTGGTACGGCGGGAAGTGCCAGGACCAGCCGAGCAGTTCTCCGTGGCCCAGCGACTCGATGACGGCGTTGCGTCGGCCCGGGAGACGGATGTCGAGAACGACGGTTCCCGTGCGGATGATCCAGAAGCGATCGGCGTGCCGCCCCTCTTCGAACAGCCGCGCACCCGACGGGAACGAGACCTGGCGTGCGAGCCGCAGCAGACGTTCGCGGTGCTCTGCCGGCATGGCTATGGGGAGCGTAGTCGTGGAGGTCATCGTTCTGTCTCCTTCCACATCCAGCCTGCGGCGGGTGAGCCCCCGGGAGCCATGGGTCTCCCGGGCACTCCGAGGGACCGTCGGCCCCGGACGGGAGCGCCGCCGCAGGCGCCGTACGACCGCAGGGCGCCGGACGCGTCGTGCGCTACGGAATCAGGGGAAGCGCACACGGTGTGTGAGCCGCCGACAGTCCGCCAATGCCACAACGACGCACCAGGTCGCCCGGACAGCGCCTAATAGGGCATGCGACGTCCCGACGGTGTGCGCAGGTCCGGAAGATCCGGCCGCCGTGGAGGGCGGGGGCGCCTTGTCACCTGGATCCGTTCCATGACGATCGCCTCGTCTCGCGCTACCCCCTCTGTTCATGTTCGCCCCTTGCCACTGCGCAGGCCATGGGGACACCGGCCCTCGGCACGAGGCCGAGACGGCCTGGGCGGTTGGGGTCGAAGGTCCCTAGCAGGGGCCCAATCGCCCCTGCCGCACCCGCGCGCCCGATGCCACCGTGAAGGTGGCAGCCCTGCTGCATGAACCGGCACCAAGAGAGAAGGGCGGTGGGGATGATGGCACTCCCCCTGGTTGTGGGCGTCGACGGGTCGGACGGCAGCCTGCGTGCCATCGACTGGGCGGTGGACGAGGCACAACGCCGAGGGCTCTCCCTGCGTCTGGTATATGCCTCTCTCTGGGAGCGGTATGAGGGAGCACTGCCGACGGCGGGCCGAGAACGCCCCTCGGAGCAGGTGATGGCCGAAAACATCGTTGGTACCGCTGCGGAGCGTGTCCGGCGATACGATCCCAGCCTCACGGTCGACACCGACACGGTGCCCGCAGAAGCGGTGTCCGCGCTCTTGGCCGAAGGCCGGCACGCCACCGCGGTGGTCACCGGATCACGAGGCCGTGGAGAGCTGAAAGGCGCCCTCCTCGGCTCTGTCAGCCTCGCCGTCGCCTCTCGGGCCGACTGCCCGGTGGTCGTCGTCAGGGGTGAGAAGACGGCGCTGTCCGGCTCCCACGCGCGCGTCCTGCTCGGCGCCGGCAACCCGGACACCAGCGGCGAGGCCGTGCGGTTCGCCTTTCGAGAGGCCGACGTACGGGGCTGCGAGCTGGACGTCGTGCGGGCCTGGCGGTGTCCGGCGTACGAGAACGCCGACGACGGGACGTCACGTGAGGACTCCGAGTACCAGCATCAGCAACGAGCTTCCGCTCTGATCGACACACTGGTGGCCGAAGTCGCGGCAGAGTATCCGAGCGTGAGGCTGCGCAGGCGGACGGTCGAAGGGCCTGCCCGCAAGGTGCTGGTCCATCAGACGGCCGCAGCCGACCTCGTTGTCGTCGGGTCCCGTCACCGGTCGGGCCATTTCGGCCTTCAGCTCGGGCGGGTCACCCACACGCTGCTGCAGCACGCGTCCTGCCCGGTCGTAGTGGTGCCACAGCTCACGTGACGGGTTCGCTGCACGACGTCGGTGCCGGTGGCCTCGCCCAATCACCTGTCACAAGCGAGCCGCGTGGTCCGGGACGTACGTCTGCAGTGCCCTGGGTGACCGTGTGTATCCGGTCGACGGTGGGCGTTCCGGGAGGGTGAGTGAGGGGGGGGCGGCACGTCGTGGTAGGCGATGGAGTCCAAGAAGTGGGCGATCATGTTGAGCCGGGCCCGACGTTTGTCGTCGCTCTCCACCACGTACCACGGGGACTCGGGAGTGTCCGTGGCCGCCATCATCTCGTCCTTGGCGCGAGAGTAGGCTTCCCACCGGGTGATCGACTCCAGATCCACCGACGAGAGTTTCCAGCGCTTCAGCGGGTCTTCGAGGCGACGCCGGAAGCGCTCCTGCTGCTCCACGTCACTCACAGAGAACCAGTACTTCCGCAGCAGGAGCCCGTCCTCGACGAGCATCCTTTCGAAGACGGGGCAGTGTCGCAGAAACCGACGGTGTTCTTCGCCGGTGCAGAACCCCATGACGCGCTCGACCCCGGCCCGGTTGTACCAGCTGCGGTCGAAGAGAACGATCTCGCCGCCCGCAGGAAGGTGCTCCACGCACCGCTGGAAGTACCACTGTGTGCGTTCCCCGCCGCCCTTCCCGGCCGCGTTTCCTTGCCTGCCATGCCACCTCCAGCCCCCGCGTTCCGATGCCCTCCGTGTCAGCACGGTACTGGTCGGTCACGAGCAGTGCATGGCACGGGTGGCGGCACTGCTGCCAGGACGGTAGCGCCGAAAGAGGGAGGCCGTGCTCCGGGGCGGCACCTGCCCGGAATGGGTCCGCCCGTTGCCCGGCACCGACGGCCTCGGCCGAAGGAGAAGAAGTCGAGTGACGCGAAACCTCGCGACCTTCCCTCGCGGAGCGCGTGAAGAGGGCGCTCGTCGGGTACCCCGGTAGCCTCAGAAACCGGGAGGAAGCACCATGCGTTACGGTCGTACCGTCCAGGTGGAAGGTCCGTTCGATCAGGTGCAGCACGACGTCCGTCAGGCCCTGGCCGACCAGGGTTTCGGAGTCCTGACCGAGATCGACGTACAGGCGACTCTCAAGGCCAAGTTGGATGAGGACATGGAGCCCTACCTGATCCTCGGAGCCTGCAATCCGCCTCTGGCGCACCGAGCCCTGGAAGCCGACCGGTCCGTAGGGCTCCTGTTGCCCTGCAACGTCGTGGTCCGTGGCGACGGCGACCGAGTGGTCGTCGAGGCCATCGACCCCGGCACCATGGTCACCCTCACGGGCGTCGACGCCATGACGCCCGTGGCCGAGGAAGCCGGTCGCCGCCTCGACGCGGCACTGAACTCCCTCACACCTGCCGGGTCCTGACCGCACTCAGGTGCCGTGCATGACGCTGGGGCGTGGGCGTTGCCCGAGGCGAGGGACGGACCAAGGTCCATCTTCCTGGCGGTATCGACGTCACGGCGACGCCGAGGAACCGTCCTCACCGCGTGCGGGCTGACGTCGGCGTCGGCGACCCTCTCGGCGGACCACCGGGCGACGGACGGCGCCGTCGGGCCCGCTACCTCGCTGTGGTCGTCCGTCTCTTCCAGACTCCGGAGCACCTGTGAAAATGAACAGAACCGACGCACTCGAGCCGGCCGCAGGACGCGGCTTGCGGAACCTCGCTCAGAAGCTGCTGGACATCGTCGAGCGCGACATCGCGGCCACGCGACCCGTCTCAGGGTGAGTGAGGAGTTGAGCCACGTGACCGACAGCCAATGCGGCGCGGCGTTGCCCTGCGTCGACGAGTCGCTCTGCATCGTCGAGGCCGTCGACGCGTGCGAGCCCGGCATCCACCGGCGTGGGGCCCACGTCACGGGGCCAGGGAGAAGTAACTCTCCTCCTCCTGGGCGAAGTGCAGGCGCAGCACGGTGTTGAGGCCGTACAGGCAGGAGCGGAGGTCGTCCAGCTGTTCGGAGGCCAGGCCGCCGTTCGCGTGGGCGAGCTGCAGGTGGATGGCGATGCGGCGGGACAGACGTCCGATCTCGGTGTGCGCGCGGCTCATCGTCGCGGTGGACTCCGGGCCACCGAGCACCGGTGCCAGAGCCGGGTAGAGCTGATGCTCCTCGGCGTACTCGTGCGGCAGCAGTCGCTCGGTGAGCAGCCGGTGCGCCTCCTCGACGCTCGCGAGTGCCGACGGCTCGGGAACCCCGGAAAGGCGGTCCGCGGCGGCACGCACCGCCTGGAGGACATCCTGCAGGTCGTCGTGCTCGGCGGCGAACCGGTGGACGAGGGCTTCGGTGGCCGGTGCGAGGACCACTTGCTCGGCACGGCCGGCGCGCAGGGCCCGCAAGGCGTCGAGGATGACCGCGACGTCGATGCCCTCTTGCAGCAGGGCGCCGACGGCGGGCTGGATGAGGCCGAGAGCGGCCGCGGCCATCGCGGCCAGCGACAGCAGCATGCCTCCGAGGGCGCTCTGCACAGCGATACGGCGCGATCGCTGAGCGATGACAACGGCGTCGGCCAGGCGGTCGACGCGGTCGGTGGTGAGCACGATGTCGGCGGCTTCGGAGGACGCCGTGGAGCCCCGGGCACCCATGGCGACACCGATGTCCGCAGCGGCCAGGGCGGGTGCGTCGTTGACCCCGTCGCCGACCATCACCGTGACGGCGTGCCTGCGTTCGTCGCGCACGGCGGCCACCTTGTCGGCAGGAGCGAGTTCGGCGCGGACGCCGTCCAGTCCCAGAACGGCCGCCACCTCTTGAGCCGTGGCCGCTCGGTCGCCCGTGAGCATCACCAGTCGTCCGATGCCGGCGTCCCGGAGCCGACGCACGGCGTGCGGAGCGTCGCGGCGCAGGGGGTCACGCAGCAGGACGGCGCCGGTGAGGTGCTCGTCGACAGCGAGCCACGTCACGGTCGCTCCGTCGAGGAGGGCGCGGTTGTCGACCGCCTTCGCCCAGGCCGGCCGCGCCTGGGCGTCGTCGTCCCGACCGATGAAGACCCGGTGACCGTCGACGACGCCCCGGGCCCCGCGACCCGGCTCCTCCGTCACCTCGGTCGGCTCCGACAGCTCCAGCCCTCGCGTCCGAGCGGTGTCGACGATGGCCTGGGCCAACACATGGGGCGAGAACCGGTCCAGCGAGGCGGCCGTTCGCAAAACCTCCGCCGGCACGCGCCCCGGGGCGGCCACCACGTCCAGGACACAAGGACGGCCCACGGTCAGGGTCCCCGTCTTGTCCAGCAGGAGGGTGCGGGCCCGGCCCAGGTTCTCCAGTGCTCCACCGTCCCGGACGACCACACCGCGGCGAGAGGCACGGGAGAGACCGGAGACGACGGCGACCGGGGCGGCCAGCAGCAGGGGGCAGGGAGTGGCGACCACCAGTACGGCGACCGCGCGCACCGGGGAGCCACTGACCAGCCA
This sequence comes from Streptomyces sp. KPB2, assembly GCF_003950055.1. Classification (NCBI taxonomy): domain Bacteria; kingdom Bacillati; phylum Actinomycetota; class Actinomycetes; order Kitasatosporales; family Streptomycetaceae; genus Streptomyces; species Streptomyces sp. KPB2. The sequence continues at coordinate 723,480 of NZ_CP034353.1, read as the reverse complement.
CGCCAGTGCCGCCGTGGCGAGGGCCAACGGAAGGAACCAGGCAGCGTACCGGTCCGCCAGCCGCACCACCGGCGCCGATTCCGCGCCGGCCTGCTGGGCGAGCCGCACGATGCCGGCGTAGGTGCTGTCCTGTTCGGTGGCGGTGGCGCGCAGGTCGAACGCGCCGCCGGCGTTGACCGCGCCGCTGCGCGCCACCTCACCCCGGTGCCGCGTGGCCTGGAGTGGTTCACCGGTGAGCACCGACTCGTCGAGGACCGCTTCGGCGCTTTCGACGCGGCCGTCGACCGGGACGACCTCACCCGGGCCGACGACCAGTGCGTCCCCGGCAGCGACCTCTCCCAGCGGCACCCCGACCACGTCGTCGTCGGTGCGACGTCGTGCCGAGCGGGGCGCGTGCGCGAGCAGGGAGTGCAGGTCGTGGGAGGCGCGACGCTGAGCGGCTTCCTCCAGGGTGCGGCCCGTGGCCAGCATGAGCGCGATCAAGGTCCCGGCCAGGTACTCACCGACGGCCAGGGTGCCCCCGAGCGCGAGTACGGCGATCAGGTCCACGCCCGCGTGCCCGCGCCGGAGTGCGACCAGTACCCAGCCCACCGCGGGGACGAAGGCGGACACGGTGCCCAGCCCCCAGAAGAGGTCCGCCAGGCCGGTGGCGTCGAGGAAATGGGCGACGCCCCCACCCGCCAGAGCCGCAGTCGTGACGACGAGGAGGCCGTGCTCGAGTCGGGGGGATGCGATGGCCGCCGGTGAGCGGCGCAGTCGCGCGACGAGGAGGAAGCGGTTCATGGGCACCTCGGTCCGTGCGGCGCGGCAACGTCGGTCGCTCCCTCCATGGAAGCGCGGCGTGCCCCCCTGGGCCAGTGACGATCGCCCTCCCACGGGGACGGTCGGACGTCGTCGTACGTCAGCCCGGCTCCATGTAGGGACGCCGGAACACCTTGGCCTGGTCCGAGCCCCAGGGCCGGACAGCTGCCAGAGCCTGGGCGACCGCGGAGCCCAGGGAGCCGCTGGTGTCGACGCCGACCGCCTCGGCCCAGGGCTGTTCTTCGGCCGCCATGGCGTCGGCCACGCCGGGATCGGCATCGGACGCGCCGGAGGTACGGGTGGTCAGGCGGGCAGCCGCTACCTCGCCCGGCACGTGGCAGTGCAGGGCCACGAGGTCCGCGCCGGCGATCTCGGCGGTGCGCCGCGCCGCCTCGCGCTGGTCCGAGTCGATCCACGTGGCGTCCAGAACCACGGATTCACCCCGGGCCATGAGAGCTGCTGCCCGGTCCAGCAGTTCGGCGTAGGTCCTGGCCGTCCACTCGGGGGTGTACAGCCCCTCGCCGTAGCCGGCCGCGGCGCTCTGCTGCACGGAGAGCCCCGCCATCTCCTTGCGCACACGGTCACTGCTGAGCAGCACCGCTCCGAGACGGTCGGCCAGCGCGCCGGACAGCGTGGACTTCCCGGTGCCCGGAAGTCCGGCGACGAGTGTCAGGCCGACGGCCGAGGCCCTCAGATGGCGCAGCGCCATCAGGACGAGCCGTCGCGCCGCCGCCTGCGCGCCGGGCGCGCCCTGCCGTGCCTGGATCATGGACACTTTGGCCCGGACGAAGGCACGGTAGGCGACGTAGTGGTGCCACAGGGACGGCGGTGCGGGGTCACCGGAGTATTCGCCGTACTGGGTGAGGAAGAACGCCGCGGATTCGGGTGCACCGAGCAGCTCGAGGTCCATGGCCAGGAACGCGGCGTCGTCGAGGCCGTCGACGTAGCGGAGACGGTCGTCGAACTCCAGGCAGTCAAGGATCCGCGGCCCGTCGTCGAGGCAGAAGATGTCGTCGGCGAGGAGGTCACCGTGCCCGTCGAGCACCCGGTCCTGTTCGATGCGGAGGTCGAACAGGGGCTTGCGTCCCTCGAGATAGCGGCGGACCAGCCGTTCGACCTCCGCCGTCTCACCCGGCGTCGGGCCCTCGGCCGCCATGGCGTCTACCTGAGCGAAGCCGGCCTCCCAGCGCGACGCCAGGGCGTCCCGTGTGCCCTGTTCCGCGATGGCGGGGCCCCGGGGTGCGGCGGCGTGCCAGGCGGCCAGTTGCCTGGCGACGGCCCGTAGGGCGTCGTCGACGGGTGCTCCCGTCCGTACGAGGTGAGACAGGCGGCGATCATCGGGCATGCGCCGCATCACCACGAGTGGCTCGGCCTCTTGTTCACCCGGGGTGCGGAGCTCGCCCAGGCCCATGTACACGTCCGGAGAGAACCGCCGGTTGAGTTCGATCTCCCGCTCGCACACGGCGCGACGCGACGACAAGGTGGTGTAGTCCAAGAAGCCCAGATTCACCGGCTTCTTGCGCTTGTACACGCGATCCCCCACGAAGAGGACCACCGCAGTGTGCGTCTCACAGACGTCCGCGCGCTGTGCCGCGGCCGGAGCCTCGCGGCGCCCCGGCTCAGGCACAACGAGCCTTTCGTGCGACAAGGCCCGCGCTGACGGTTGCTGACCTCACGAGGCAGCCTCCACTCCGTGTGACCATGGTGCTCTCTCCTTCTGAGGGGTACCTCACCGCCCTTCTTGCTGCATCCGGGCGCCGCCGACCCGGTGCATCGCCCGCGTGTCTGCCGTCCAGGGGAGCAAGCTCTCCTCAGCCGATACTCAGTACATCCGGCACGGGCCGGCGAGGCGTGGCCGGCCCTTTCGGCCCGTACCCCAGACGAAGCACCATCTGTACGTGGCCGACGCCCGAACCGGGATCCCGAGCCAGAAGGCGGAGCTCCCGGTCCTCCAGCGGATGCGAGGTCAAGGACGTGGACAGACCCGCCAGGGTGCTCTCCAGTAGAACGCGTTCCAGTGCCTGGCCGGCCATCAGCCAGTCCCTGGGGCCGTCACTGCGGGTACCGAGCAGGGCCAGATGGGGAGTGCGCTCGAAGGCGGCGCTCTCCCGGTCGGGCACCGGCGTGCGTCCGGAGAAGTCGCGCACCGGGGCCTTGCCGTCCCTCCTGCGCGGACCGAAGGCGTACGTGGGGACGCCGTCGACAGCCGTGTCCACCTCACTGCCGAGCCTGGTCCAGCGCACCATGTCCTCGTTCCCCTCCGCCCGCAGCAGGTCGCGACTCTCGGCATCGTGGACCAGTTCGAGCAGAGTCTCGACGTGCCACAGACCCGGGAAGAGCAAGGTCGCCCCTTCTCGTGCCGCGGCCGCCTGCAAGATGGCCCGGACGTCCCCGGGGATGTCTCTCTCGGAGAACGGGTAACGGCTTGTGCGTCGTTGTCGTATCGCCGGGTGCAGCCGCCACAGATCCTTCTCCTGCGGTGCCTCCGACAGATCGGCCAGCTGAACGGATGCGAGAAGAAGCGGGTCCAGCGGGTCGGGAAGCAATCGGGTACGTGGCACCAGAGACGCGTGCACCGCGGCGACGCGAAGGTTGAAGAGAGCCGCCCCGCAGCCGATGTGCAGCGCCCGGTTGCCGGGGTCGGACCGGGGCATGGCCCGATCCGGGTCGGCGCGCAACAGTACGAGACGTTCGGCTGCGAGGAACCGGAAACGCCACGGTTGCGCGTTGTGCATGGACGGGGCTGCCGTGGCTTCGGCCACCAAGGTGGTCACCGTCCGCCGGTCGAGTTGAACCTGAACCATGGAGCCCTCCTCGTGACCCCGCCGACGGCGCGGCCCTCCGGCCGGACATCAGGGTGCTGAGGTTGTCTTCCGTCGGCTTCCGTTCTGTGCTCGCGGCGCCCGCAGGACCGTGTCGCGGGTCGTCTCGGCGGCGACTTCATTCGCCACCTCCATTGTTCATCGAGCGTGCGGTCGGCGGGGAAGGCCGTACGGGCCACCCATCGGTTCCGCCTGGGCCCCCGGCCTGCGGGACCTTCGGCGCGCAGGTGTCCCGTGCGGAAACGGGTCCGGCTGCACGCCGTGCGGTGGACTCCGCCGCGGTTCACTGCGCTGGCGGACGGACGGTGCTTCTGCTCCCCTGGACGAAGGCGGAAAGAATGGAGTGGACAGTCGTGCACGCCGATCAAGAACGGTCAGGTGACGAGGCTCAGCCCTCTTCCGAGGCCGGCCGTATGGCCGACCGTATGGCGGTGCGGCGCCGGCAGTTGGGCATGTCTCGCGACGAGCTGGCCCGGCGAGCGGGCATGTCCACGACGTATTTGGGGGAGATCGAGAGTCGGGCCGGTGACTTCGACCCCGGGGCGCTCGCACGGCTCGCGGTCGTGCTGGAGATGCCCTACGAAGACCTGATGACCGGCCGGACCGACGCACCGCCGGGTCGGGGCGGGCCGGGCGCGCATCCGGTCCTGGTGCGGCTGTCCGAGCAGGAGTGCTGGCAGCGGCTGGGAACACACGGCATCGGCCGCATCTCCTACACGGTGGGCCCGGGCAAGGAAGCTCCGGTGGTGGTGCCGGTCAACTTCCTCGTGGACGGGCGAAGCGTCGTCTACCGCACGGATCCGGCCGGCGTGGCGGGCATCCGCGCCGGAGAGCCGGTTGCCTTCGAGGTCGATCACGTCGACGAGCAGACCGGCTCGGGCTGGAGCGTCCTGCTGTCGGGCACGGCCGAGCACCCGACCGAACACGAGTCGCTGGAGGCCCTGGCCCGAAGGCGCGGGGCCGGCCCCTGGGCGGGGGGTAGACGAGACTTGTGGGTCCGTGTCCTGCCGCACCAGGTCAGTGGCCGCGTCATCCAGTCCCTACGGGAAGCGTAGGCGCCGCCCGTGTCCGCCGGTCCGCGTCCGACGCGGGTTTCGGGCCCTGCGCACCAGGGGTCCGGTTCTGCGGATGCGCGGCAGGTGAGCGCGAGGGGTGTCGGTGTAGAGTGAGCCACGCCCCTGACCTGCAGAAAGCGGCGGGGAGCCGTCACCTAGGAGTCCAAAGTGCTGCGCACTGTTCTCAAGTCCAAGATCCACCGCGCCACCGTCACCCAGGCCGACCTGCACTACGTCGGCTCGGTGACCATCGACGCCGATCTGCTGGACGCCGCCGATCTGTTGCCCGGTGAGCTGGTGCACATCGTGGACATCACCAACGGGGCCCGGCTCGAGACCTACGTCATCGAGGGGGAGCGCGGGTCCGGCGTGATCGGGATCAACGGGGCCGCGGCCCACCTCGTGCACCCCGGTGACCTGGTGATCCTCATCAGCTACGCGCAGGTCGAGGACGCCGAGGCGCGGGCGTTGAAGCCCCGGGTCGTGCATGTGGACGGCGACAACCGTATCGTCGCCCTGGGTGCCGACGCGTCCGAGCCGGTGCCGGGCTCGGACCAGGAACGCAGCCCTCAGGCCGTGTCGGCCTGACGTACCGATCCCGCAGGGACGAGGAGCGTGGCCGTGAGTGACATCGAGATCCGTGACGACCGGGCCGCCGGGCGGCTGAGGGCGATCGCGGCCGACGAGGTGGTCGGCCGCATCGAGTACTTCGTGCTCGACGCCCCCGAGCGCGCCCTCGTCCCCGTCCACACGATCGTCGAACCGGCCCACGAGGGCCAGGGCATCGCCGGTTCGCTGGCGCGTGAGCTGTACGGCATCGCGCGGCGGGAGGGCGTCACGGTCGCTCCGCTGTGCCCGTACGTCGTGAAGTGGGCCGAGCGTCACCCGGACGAGGCGCCCGCCGCCGACCCGGAGCTGCTGCGTGCGGCGAAGGAGTGGCTCGTCGCGCACCCCGGGCTGTTCTGACCCTGCGCCGGAGAGATCTACGGGGGACGCGCGTGCTGGCGCTCCTGCACACCTCGGCCGTTCACGTGCCGGTCTTCGACGCGCTGCGTGACGCGGCGCATCCGGGGCTCGCCCTGCGGCACCACGTCGACGCCGGGCTGCTGGAGCGGGCGCGCGGCGAGGGGCCCGACGCGGTGGCCGACGCCGTCGTGGCCGTGCTGGAGCGGGCGGTGGCGGAAGGGGCGCGCGCCGTGCTGTGCACCTGCTCCACCCTTGGCGGCGTCGCCGAGGCAGCCGCCGCCGAGGTCGGCGTCCCGGTGCTCCGCGTCGACCGGCCGATGGCCGCCGCCGCGGTGGCCATCGGCCCGCGTGTGCTCGTCCTCGCCGCCCTGGAGAGCACCCTCGCTCCCACGGCGGCCCTGATCGAGGAGGAGGCCCGGCGCGCGGGCCGTCCCGTGACGGTGCGGACCCGGCTGGTGGACGGCGCCTGGCCGCGGTTCGAGGCCGGCGACACCGACGGATATGTGCGACGGGTGACCGAGGCGGCCGACTCCGTGACCGACGCGGACGTGATCGTGCTGGCTCAGGCGTCCATGGCACCCGCCGGCGAGTCGACGAGGACCCGCGTCCCGGTGCTGGCCAGCCCCGCGCCGGGACTGGCCGCCGCCGCGGCGGTGGCGGTGGCGGCTCGACCGGGGCGCCCGGGTCAGGTCGTCCCGGACCTTCCGGGTCATGGGTGAGCCCGGGGCAGCCGTAGCGTCGGGGTCGTCCCGCGAGCCCAGGGCATCCCAGGCGTCCGGGGCGTCCGGCAAGCCCGGGACATCCATAGCGTCCGGGGCATCCGGCAAGCCCGGCGCATCGGCAGCGTCCGGGGCGTCGGGCCAGTGCGGCGCGTCCGGGGCGTCCAGGTCATCGGGACCAGCTGTACCCGCTGTATCCGCTGTACGCGCCGTACCCGCTGCCCCGGCTGGGCCGCCCGGGCCCGGGCCCTCGTACAGAAGGGTGAGTGGGGCGGCAGCGCTCGGGTAGGCGGGGGACAAGTCCAGAGAGCCGACGTCGACCGACTGGCCGGAGGACAGCGCCATGACGAACCCGTATCCGGATCCCGTCCCGCCCGGTCCCACCCCGGGGCCCGCTCCCGGCCCGGACCCGGAACCCCCGCATCCGCAGCCCGACCCGGCGACGCCGCCGGTCCCCGGCCCGGAACCGAGCCCGCCGCCTCCGCCCCCCGGCCCCGGTCCGGAACCCACGCCGCAGCCTCCCGGCCCCGGACCGCAGCCCACCCCTCAGCCTCCCGGCCCCGGACCGCAGCCCACCCCTCAGCCTCCCGGCCCCGGACCACAGCCGACGCCTCCGCCCCCGGGCCCCGGACCGCAGCCGCCGCCCGATCCCCCCGGGCCTCCAGGGCCCTCGCCGTCGCCGATTCCGCCGGGGCCCGAGCCCGTGCCCAACCCCGAGCCGGGGCCGCCCCTCACCTGAGCGAAGGGTGGGCCGGGCCCGGGGAGGGGCGGACCCGGGAGAGCGACTACGCGGTGACCTCCGACCGGTCCCCGCCCCACAGCGTGTGGAACGCGCCGTCCCGGTCCGTCCTGCGGTACGTGTGCGCCCCGAAGAAGTCCCGCTGCCCCTGGGTCAGCGCGGCGGGGAGCCGCTCGGCGCGCAGGGCGTCGTAGTAGGCGAGGGCGGCGGCGAAGCCGGGGGTGGGTACGCCCTGCCGGGTCGCGGCGACCAGGACCTCGCGCCAGTCGTCCTGCGCCGCGGCGATCTCCTGGGCGAAGGTCTCGTCCGACAGCAGGCTCGGCAGGTCCGGCCGGGCGTCGTACGCGGCCCGGATCCGGTCCAGGAAGGCCGCGCGGATGATGCAGCCGCCGCGCCAGATCGCGGAGACCGCGCCCAGGTCGATGTCCCAGTCGTACTCCTCGCTGCCCGCCGCGATCTCGTGGAAGCCCTGCGTGTACGACACGATCTTCGACGCGTACAGCGCCTGCTCCACCCGGTCGGCGAAGGCCGCCGCCTCCGACTCGCCGAGCGGTGACGCCTTCGGGCCCGCCAGGCCGCGCGACGCCTCGCGCAGAGCCGCGTGACCGGAGAGGGAGCGGGCGAAGACGGCCTCCGCGATGCCGGACACCGGCACCCCCAGGTCCAGGGCGATCTGCACGGTCCAGCGACCGGTGCCCTTCTGTTCCGCCTGGTCGACCACCACGTCCACGAACGGCTTGCCCGTCGCCGCGTCCACGTGCGACAGCACCTCCGCCGTGATCTCGATCAGATACGAGTCCAGACGGCCGGTGTTCCAGGTGCGGAAGATCTCCGCGATCTGCGCGGGGGAGTATCCGGCGACGTCACGCAGCAGCTGGTACGCCTCGCCGATCAGCTGCATGTCGGCGTACTCGATGCCGTTGTGCACCATCTTCACGAAGTGCCCCGCGCCGTCCGGGCCGACGTGTGTGACGCACGGCGCCCCGTCCGCGGCCTGCGCCGAGATCTTCTCCAGCATCGGGCCCAGCGATTCGTACGACTCCTTCGAGCCGCCCGGCATGATGCTCGGGCCGTGCAGCGCGCCCTCCTCGCCGCCGGAGATGCCGGTGCCCACGAAGTGGATCCCCTGCTCGCGCAGTTCGCGCTCCCGGCGCCGGGTGTCGGCGAAGTGCGCGTTGCCACCGTCGATGATCATGTCGCCGGGCTCCAGGAGCGGGGCGAACTCCCGGATCACCGCGTCGGTCGGGTCACCGGCCTTCACCATGATCACCAGGCGGCGCGGCCGTTCCAGCGCCGCCACGAACTCCTTCGCGGTCTCCGTCGCGACGAAGGCGCCCTCGCTCCCGAACTCCTCCACCAGCGCGTGCGTGCGCGACGCGGTCCGGTTGTGCACCGCGACCGTATAGCCGTTGCGGGCGAAATTGCGCGCGAGGTTGCGGCCCATGACCGCGAGACCCGTGACGCCGATCTGCGCTGTAGTGCTGCTCATTGCGTTGGCTCCTAGTGACCTTGGTGTCTGTGGTGCCCGTGTGCGCCAGTATCGCCAATTCCGCCGCTCGACCATGCTGACGTGCCGGTACGCCGGTCGCACTTCGTGCTTCCAGGACTCCAGTACGGCGGGGAGGGCGCCGGTGCCTCAGCGGACGGACACCTCGTCCGGCCAACGGCCGCCCGATCCCGGCCACTCGGGGCGCCAACCGGCCGGTTGCCGTCTTGTCATGGCCTGTTCGCGGCGCTTACTTTTGCCGCTCCTGACGCAATGTCGAGGGGGACCTCCATGGCCGTACGCGGCCGGCACCGCCGGTATCAGCCGAACAGGATCAACCGCGCTTCACTGACCGTCACCGCGGGGGGCGCGGGGCTGGCCCTCCCCCTGGTCGGTACCGGCACGGCCCACGCGGCCGACGCGGCGACCTGGGACAAGGTCGCCGCCTGCGAGTCCACCGACGACTGGGACGTCAACACCGGCAACGGCTACTACGGCGGGCTGCAGTTCACCCAGTCCACCTGGGAGGCCTTCGGCGGCACCCGGTACGCGCCCCGCGCCGACCTCGCCACCAGGGAACAGCAGATCGCCGTCGCCGAGACGGTGCTGGACGTGCAGGGCCCCGGTGCCTGGCCGGTGTGCTCGCAGCGCGCCGGACTGACCCGCGGCGGCGGCTCGCCCGACCTCCGGCCGGCCGGGGGAGCGGGGGCGGAGAAGTCACGCGGGGAGTCCGCCGGCAAGCCCGCGGCCGGAGCCGGGAAGAAGGCCGACCCGGTCAAGGACGTCCAGCCGCAGACCACACCGCAGTCCCGGGCGGGGAAGGCCCGTATGTACACGGTGGTCACCGGCGACACCCTCTCCGGCATCGCCGACGCCCACGAGGTCCGGGGCGGCTGGCAGCGCCTGTACCAGGCCAACCGCGGCGCGATCGGATCCGACCCCGACCTGATCCTGCCCGGCCAGCGGCTGTCACTGCGCGGCGAGGGGGCCACCAAGACATCCCGCGCCCAGCCCGGAAAGCAGGCCGAGCAGGAGAAGCAGCGGAAGCAGGAGAAGCAGCAGCAGAAAGAGCAGAAGCAGCCGAAGCGGCAGGAGCAGCAGAAGGCGCCGAAGAAGTCGTCCCCCGACAGCGGCAGGACCGAGGCCGGCAAGGCCCCCACCCACCGAGCCGTCGTGGCCCCGGTCGACGCCGCCACCGGCACGCCGTATCACAAGGCGGGTTCTTCCTGGTCCAAGGGCTATCACACCGGCGTCGACTTCCCGGTCCCGACCGGCACCTCCGTCAAGTCGGTCGCGGCGGGCCGGGTCGTCAGCGCGGGGTGGGGCGGTTCGTACGGCTACCAGGTGGTGGTCAGGCACGGCGACGGCCGCTACTCCCAGTACGCGCACCTCTCGGCGATCTCCGTGAAGGCCGGTCAGTCGGTGGGCGTCGGTCAGCGCCTCGGCCGCTCCGGCTCCACGGGCAACGTCACGGGCCCGCATCTGCACTTCGAGGTGCGGACCGGGCCCGGCTTCGGTTCGGACGTCGACCCGGTGGCGTACCTCCGGGCCGGCGGTGTCAGGATCTGATCCGGACCCGCCGGCGGCCGAGTATGGGCGGCGGGACGAACGGACCGCCGTAGAAGGGGCCGTAGGAGAGCGTCGTGTCCGCGCTCTCCACCGGAATCCGGGCGTCGTACGCCTCCGCCGCGGGTGCGGTGTCCGGAACCGGCGATGCCGCCGGGGAGGGCACGAGGACCTTGGCCGGCGCCCGGGCCGCCCGCACCGACGCGGCCGGCGCCGGCCCGGGCGTCACGGCCCCGACCGCTGCCGCTCCGGCCGCCACGAGTCCCGCAGGGACCTCGGCCCCCAAGGAGCCCTCGGTCCCCAAGGAGTCCTCGGTCCCCAGAGAGTCCTCGGTCCCCGAGGGGTCCGCGACCGGGGCCGCGGCCCTGCCGGCGCCGGTGCCCTCGCGCGCGATCCGCTCCGTCGTCAGCATGATCAGCCCGCCGGCGGCCACCACACCGCAGCTCAGGGCGAGCGCCGTGCCGGTCGTGCCGTAGCGGAACGTCTCGCCGAACATCGTGATGCCGACCACGGCGGCCACCACCGGGTTCACGACCGTCAGCGTGGCCAGCGGGGCGGCGAGTCCGGCGCCGCGGTAGGAGGCCTGCGAGAGCACCATGCCGGCGGTGGCGAGTACGCCGATCACGGCCAGCGACGGCAGGTCGGCGGCGGACACCCCGCCGGTCCAGTCGACCGCGACCGTCTTGGTGAAGACCGAGGACATGCCGAAGGCGATGCCGGACGCGGTCGCCAGCAGGATGCTGCGGACCGCCGGATGCCGGTGCGCGGCCCGGCCGGCGATCATCAGCGCCACGACCGCACCGCCGGTGACCAGCGCCGCCCCGACCCGCTGTGCCGTGTCGAGCGACTGCGCGTCGGAGGCCCCGACCAGGGACAGCAGACCGGCGAGACCGACCGTGGCCATCAGCGCGCCCCGCCAGGCGGTCGCACCGGCCCTGCGGCCCACGAAGATCGCCGCCATGGGCAGCGCGAACACGATGGTGAGCGCTCCCAGCGGCTGCACCAGACTCAGCGGACCCAGCGCGAGGGCGACGACGTGCAGCAGACCGCCGAGGCCGTTGAGGCCGACCGCCGCCCACCAGCCGGGGCGGCGCAGCGGAGCGTACTGGGCACCCGGTGACGACGCCGCGACCTGCTCCTGCACGATCGCCCCGCCCGCGTACGCCACGGCGGAGACGAGCGACAGGAGCACGGACAACGCGAGGGCGCTCATCGGCTGCTCCTCTGCGTGAGGCGGGGGCGCTGGGCCCGGCGCGGCGAACTGTCGTCATCCATGAACAACACGATGCCGTCTCAGGGTCTTCCCGTCGTCGTCCCTGAGCATTCTTTGGGTCCTACTGCCGATGGAGTACGAAGGCGTCGCCGTCCTCCCCAGGGTGGGCGACTTCCGACCCCGACCCCTGGCCCAGCCCCCCCAAGGGCCCTGATACTACTGCTCCCCGTGGACCTCGACCTCGGCCTCGATCCCGGCCTCTCGGCCCTCCGCCCGCTCGGCGGCTTCTCCGTCCTGCGCACGTCGCGGCCGCCGTCGCCGCCCCGGCGGCCGGCCGCCGCCGCACCCCTCGCGCACGCCTACGCGCTCGGCCACGGCAACGCACTCGCACCCGCCCACGCACTCGGGGACGGAACCGCGGCCGGACCCGGGGACGGGGTGCCGGAGGCCGGTGTCCCGGTCGAGGCCGACCCGCTGGACTTCCGGGTCCGGAAGGTCGCCGCCGCCCTCGGCACCGCGGAGACCCGCGTCGCCGCCTCCGTGGCCCACCAGGGACTGGCTGCCCGCCTGTGGTCGGTGACGCTGGCCTGCGCCGCCCTCTACGGCGCCGTCCCCGGCCTCGACCCGCGCCTGCTGTGCTGGGATTCCGACGCCACCGCCCCCGACGACCTGTGGCTCACCGAGGTGCACCCGCTGCCGGGGGACGCCGCCACCGTCGCGGACGTCGTGCTCACCGCCCACCTGGCGCCCCTGACCGCCGCCGTGCGCACCCGGTACGGCGTGGCGGCCGGTCTGCTGTGGGGCAACGCGGCCTCCGCCCTGGCCGGCGCCGGACGCGAACTGGACCGCTGGGCCCGCCGCCACGGCCGTACGGACACCGCGACCCGCGCCCGGTCGCTGACCGCCGACCTGTTCGCGCACCCCCTGCTGGCCGCGACCGGGGCCCTCGCCGCTGCCCCGGACATCTCGTTCCGGCGCCGCAGCTGCTGCCTCTACTACCGGGTGCCCGGAGCCGGGGTCTGCGGGGACTGCTGCTTCTCCCGTCCCCCGGGGCTCCCGCGCTCTTCCCCAGGCGCCCGCTCTGGGTGACCATGAGGGAACCAGCCGCCGAGACGGGAGGTTCCGGGTGCGCGTGGGACTGCTGACCCGTGAGTTCCCGCCGGACGTCTACGGCGGCGCCGGAGTCCACGTCGAGTTCCTCGCCCGGGAGCTCGCCCGCCTCGTCGACCTGGACGTGCACAGCTGGGGCGAGGGGCGCACCGACGGCGTCGTGCGGCACCGCCCCTGGTCCGCGCTGGACGGCGGCAACGACGCGCTGCGCACCTTCTCCGTGGATCTCGCGATGGCCGCCGCCCTCGAAGGGCGGGACCTGGTGCACTCCCACACCTGGTACGCCAACCTCGGCGGTCACCTCGCCAAGCTCCTGTACGGCGTCCCGCACGTGATGACCGCCCATTCCCTGGAGCCCCTGCGCCCCTGGAAGGCCGAGCAACTCGGCGGCGGTTACGCGCTGTCCGGCTGGGCCGAGCGCACCGCGTTCGAGGCGGCCGACGCGGTGATCGCCGTCTCCGGCGCCATGCGCGAGGACATCCTCGACTGCTACCCGGCCCTCGACGCCTCCCGCGTCCACGTCGTGCACAACGGCATCGACACCCGGCTCTACCGGCCGGACCCCGACACCGACGCACTGGACCGGATCGGCCTGGACCGCTCCCGCCCGTACGTCCTGTTCGTCGGGCGCATCACCCGCCAGAAGGGCGTGCCCCACCTGCTGCGCGCGGTGCGGGGCATCGACCCGGCCGCGCAGGTCGTGCTGTGCGCGGGCGCCCCGGACACCCCCGGGATCGACCAGGAGTTCCGCGACCTCTTCGCCGAACTGGGCCGTGCCCGTGAGGGCGTGCACTGGATCCCGCGCATGCTGCCGCGCCCGGAGGTGATCCAGCTCCTGACGCACGCCGCCGTCTTCGTCTGTCCCTCCGTGTACGAGCCCCTCGGCATCGTCAACCTGGAGGCGATGGCCTGCGGCACTCCCGTGGTGGCCTCCCGGGTGGGCGGGATCCCCGAGGTCGTGGCCGACGGCGAGACGGGGGTACTCGTACCGCGGGAGGACGGCGCGGACGACGACTTCGAGGCGGGTCTCGCGCGCGCACTGGACTCCGTGCTCGGCGACCCGGCGGCCGCCCGGCGGATGGGCGAGGCGGGCCGGACGCGCGCGGTGGAGGAGTTCGGCTGGGACGCGGTCGCGCGCCGCACGGTCCGGCTCTACGAGGAGATCCTCAAGCGGGCTTGAGCCGTCCCGCCCGGGGCGGCCGAGGGTGAACGACGGTGAGGGGAGCGGCCATGCGTCGTGGAGGTCCTTCGGTGCTCGGCATCGTGCTGGCGGGCGGAGAGGGCAAACGCCTGATGCCCCTGACCGCGGACCGCGCCAAACCCGCGGTCACCTTCGGCGGAACCTACCGGCTCGTCGACTTCGTGCTGTCCAACCTGGTCAACGGGGACATCCTGCGGATCTGCGTGCTCACCCAGTACAAGTCGCACTCCCTGGACCGGCACATCACCACCACCTGGCGGATGTCCAGCCTGCTCGGCAACTACGTCACCCCCGTCCCCGCCCAGCAGCGCCTCGGCCCGCGCTGGTTCCTCGGCAGCGCCGACGCCATCCTGCAGTCCCTGAACCTGGTGCACGACGAACAGCCCGAGTACGTCGCCGTCTTCGGCGCCGACCACGTGTACCGGATGGACCCGCGCCAGATGCTCGCCCAGCACATCGAGTCCGGAGCGGGCGTGACCGTCGCGGGGATACGGGTCCCGCGCGCCGAGTCGCCGTCCTTCGGCGTGATCACGCCCGGCTCCGACGGGCAGACCGTCACCGGCTTCCTGGAGAAGCCGGCCGACCCTCCCGGTCTCGCCGACGACCCCGGGTGCGTCTTCGCCTCGATGGGCAACTACGTCTTCACCACCAAGGCCCTCGTCGAGGCCCTGCACCGGGACGCCGAGGACGAGAACTCCGTGCACGACATGGGCGGTTCGATCCTGCCCCGGCTCACCGACCGGGGCGAGGCAGCGCTGTACGACTTCAGCGCCAACCACGTGCCGGGGGAGACCTCCCGGGACCAGGGCTACTGGCGGGACGTGGGCACGCTGGACGCCTACTACGACGCGCACATGGACCTGATCGCCGAGCGGCCCGCCTTCAACCTCTACAACCGGGACTGGCCGATCTACACCCACTCCACCCAGCTCTCGCCGGCGCGCTTCAACGCCGGCGGCATCGCCAGCGAGTCGATCATCAGCGCGGGCTGCCTGATCCGGGGTCAGGTCACCCGGTCCGTGCTCTCCCCGGGCGTGGTGGTCGACCCGGGCGCGGTCGTGCAGGGCTCGGTACTGCACGACAACGTGCACATCGGCCGGGGTGCGGTGGTGCGCGGGGCGGTGCTGGACAAGAACGTGGAGGTGCCGCCGGGTGCGACGATCGGCGTCAACCCGCAGCGGGACGGGGAGCTGTACACCGTCTCCAAGGGGGGCGTGATCGCACTGGGCAAGGGGCAGCGGGTGCCGTGACGGACGGACCGTCCGGGGCGTTGTCAGCGTTGTCATGTCCCTGGACGCCAAGCGGAATCCGTGTTGTCATGCCACTGCACATCCGCAGTTACATCGATGTATGACATCGATGTCCTGAGCCATCAGCCACCACCCGTTCTCGAGGAGAGGGTCAGTGCGCACCAAACGACTCAGAGACAGACTCGCCCTGTTGCTGGCCGCCGCGCTCGGCGTCGCGGGCCTGGCCGCCGTCCCGGCCGCGGCCGACACCGACGGCACCGCGGAGATCCACGGCCTGAAGGGCGAGTACTACACCCAGTCCGCCCCCGGCGCCTTCGACTTCCACGAGCTCAGGGCCACCGGCTTCGACCCGCGGCTCGACTTCGACACCCTGGAGCCGCGACTCGCCTTCGCCACCGGGCAGTCGGACGACGTGAGCGTCCGCTGGACCGGCAAGCTCGTCCCGGAGAAGACCGGAGCCCACACCTTCTCGATCATCGGCGACAACGGCTTCCGCCTCTGGATCGGCGGACAGCTCGCCATCGACCACTGGGTCGACGACTGGGACCGCGAACAGACCGCCCAGCCCATCGAGCTGACGGCCGGTCAGTCCTACGACATCAAGCTGGAGTACTTCGAGCACTACGGCGGCTCCAACCTCCACCTGCGCTGGACCGAGCCCGGCGGCAGCAAGGAGGCGATCCCGCAGTCGGCGTTCCGCCTGCCCGACGGCTTCGACTACAACGGCGCGACGGCGACCACCGTCCAGTCCACCGGCCGCACCCTCAAGCTCGACTTCGCGAGCCCGCTGGCCGCGCCCCCGGCCGGCCTCACCGACCACCTCGAAGCGGTGATCGGCGGCGCCACGTGGCCGCTCGGCGAGACGAAGCTGGACCCCGCCGACCCGAGCGCCCTGCTCGTCGCCCTGGACCAGCCCGTCGTCGGCAACAAGGACGGCGACGCCCCCGGCACCGCCGACGTCCGCTACGACGGCGAAGGCGGCCTCACCGACACGGAAGGCAACGTTGTCAACGCCTTCTGGAGCAGCGGTGGCAACAAGTCCACCTACGAGCTGAGCACCGACTGGGCCGACGAGGTCGGGCCGGACAACGCCCTGCCGGAGTACCCGCGCCCGCAGCTGGCCCGCGACGACTGGCAGAACCTCAACGGCCGCTGGCAGTTCGCCGCCGCCGAGGCGGGCGAGCAGCCGCCGGTCGGCAAGAACCTCAAGGAGCGCATCCTCGTCCCGTACCCGGTGGAGTCCCAGCTCTCCGGCATCCAGCGGCACGAGGACCGCATGTGGTACCGGCGTACCTTCACCGTGCCCCGCGACTGGCACATCGGCTCCTCCCAGCGGCTCAAGCTGAACTTCGGCGCCGTCGACTGGCAGTCCGAGGTGTACGTCAACGGCGTCAAGGTCGCCGACCACAAGGGCGGTTACGACAAGTTCAGCGCCGACGTCACCGACGCCCTCAAGCCCGGCCGCACCCAGGAGCTGATCGTCGGCGTCTACGACCCGACCGACGCGGCCAACGGCGAGAACCCGCCGCTCGGCAAGCAGCGCCTGGACCCGAGCGGCATCTGGTACACACCCAGCTCCGGCATCTGGCAGACCGTCTGGATGGAACCGGTCGCCCGGGACCATGTGGACTCCCTGAAGCTCACCCCGCACGTCGACGGCGCGGCGAGCACCCTGACCGTCGAGCCGAAGGGCGTGCGCGACGGCGTACGCGTCAAGGCCACGGCGTACGCCGGGCACCGCAAGGTCGCCACGGTGAGCGGCCGCACCGGTGAGCCGCTGACGCTGAAGATCCGCGACCCGCACCTGTGGTCGCCGGACGACCCGTTCCTGTACGACCTGAAGGTCACCGTGGGACACGACCGGGTCGACAGCTACTTCGGCATGCGCTCCATCGCCGTCGAGAAGGTCAACGGCGTCCCGCGCACCATGCTCAACGGGAAACCGACCTTCCTGATGGCCACCCTCGACCAGGGCTTCTGGCCCGACGGACTGCACACCGCGCCCACCGACGAGGCCCTCGCGTACGACCTGAAGCTGCACAAGCAGCTCGGCTTCAACTCGGTGCGCAAGCACATCAAGGTCGAGCCCGACCGCTGGTTCTACTGGGCCGACCGGCTGGGCCTGCTGGTGTGGCAGGACATGCCCGCGATGACCGCCGGGAAGAACCCGTCCACGGCCGCCCGCGCCGAGTACGAGCGGGAGATGAAGGAGATGATCGACGAACACGTCAGCCACCCGTCGATCATCATGTGGGTCACCTTCAACGAGGGCTGGGGCCAGTACGACATCGGCCGCGTCGCCGAGCAGGCCAAGGCCTGGGACCCGACCCGGCTCGTCAACAACCAGTCGGGCCTGAACCTCGGGGCCGACGGCGGCGCCGGCGACATCATGGACGAGCACGGCTACCCGAGCCCCGCCCTGCCGCCAGCCCCGGACGGCGAACGCGCCCTGGTCTCCGGCGAGTACGGCGGCCTCGGCCTCGCGGTGCCCGGACACGCCTGGTCCGTGCAGCAGTCGTACGTGGACGTGGACCCGCAGACGTACACGGACGACTACCTCACCAAGCTCGACGAGGTGCGCGCCCTGGTCTGCCGGGGCGGCAACGGCGCCGTCTACACCCAGATCTCGGACGTCGAAGGCGAGCTGAACGGCCTGACGACGTACGACCGCAAGGTGCTCAAGCCGGACGTCGAGCGGGTGAGGTCCGCCCACGAGGCGCTCATCCACGACGCGTCCCAGCCCGTCCCGGCGGGCTGCACCGCCTGATCACCCGCGCCCACCAGAAGAACAACCGCACGACACCGCAGACCTTCCGGAGGTCACCCGCACATGAGAGCCACCCGGCGTCTGCGGCTGTGCGTGGCCGGGGTGGTGGCAGCGTCCGCGCTGCTCACCGCCCCGGCGGCGCAGGCCGCCCCGACGACCGACCAGAACCTGACCGACCTCGTGAACCCGTTCATCGGAACCGAGAACGAGGGCAACACCTACCCCGGCGCCGCCGTGCCCTTCGGCATGGTGCAGTTCTCGCCGGACACCGGCCACAACACCGGCTACGACCACTCCGACACCCGCATCCGCGGCTTCTCCCTGGTCCACCTCTCCGGCGTCGGCTGCGGGCTCGGCGGCGACCTGCCGGTGCTGCCGACCACCGGCGACGTCACCGAGACCGACTACGCGAAGTACGCCGCCTCCTTCAGCCACGACGACGAGGAGGCGGGCCCCGGCTACTACCGGGTCGGCCTCGACTCCGGCGTCGAGGCGGAACTGACCGCCACCGAGCGCACCGGCGTGCAGCGCTACACCTTCCCGGCCACCGACAAGGCCAACGTCCTGCTCAACGCCGGCCAGTCGCTGCACAAGAACATCTCGACCGAGGTCGAGGTCCTGGACAGCCGCACCGTGCGCACCGCGATCACCGGCAGCGGCTTCTGCCAGGACACGAAGCCGTACACCGTCTACACGATCACCCGCTTCGACCGTCCCTTCGCCTCCTACGGCACCTGGGACGACGGCACCGTGACCGCTGGCGCGAAGACCGGCGGCGACGGCGCCTACGTCCGCTTCGACACCACGAAGGACCGCACCGTCGAGGCCACCACCGCGCTGTCCTACGTGGACGCGCGCGGCGCCGCGCTCAACCTGCGCGCCGAGGGCGGGCGCTCCTTCGACGCCGTGCGCCGGGGTGCCGACCGCACCTGGGAGAAGCGGCTGGAGGACGTCCGGGTCCGGGGCGGCGACGACACCCTGCGCCGCACCTTCTACTCGTCCCTGTACCGGTCCTTCCTCGCGCCGAACATCGGCAGCGACGTCGACGGCCGCTACACCGGCTGGGACCAGCGGATCCACCGCGCCAAGGGCTTCACGTACTACCAGAACTGGTCCCTGTGGGACACCTACCGCACCCAGTCCCAGCTCCTCGCCCTGCTCGCGCCCCGCGAGGCCCGCGACATGGCCATCTCCGTCATCAAGATCGACGAGGAGAGCGGCTGGCTGCCCAAGTGGGGCTACGGCACCGTCGAGACCAACATCATGACGGGCGACCCGGTGACCCCCTTCCTCACCAACGCCTACCAGCAGGGTCTGCTGCACGGCTGGGAGGAGCGGGCCTACCGGGCGCTGAAGAAGAACGCCGACGGCGTCCCGCCCACCGACTCGCCGGCCGTCGGGCGGGAGGCCAACCGCGAGTACCTCGCCGACGGATTCGCGCCGTACGTCAAGGGCCGCCCGCACGCCAAGCCGGGCGACTCCGACTACGACCACGGCGCTTCCGCCACCCTGGAGTACGCCCTGTCCGACGCCATGCTCTCCCGCATGGCCCGCGACCTCGGCCACGAGGCGGACGCGAAGCGGTACGCCGAGCGTGCCCAGAGCTACCGCAACGTCTTCGACCCCTCGACCGGCTTCTTCCGCGCCCGTGACGCCGAGGGCGCCTTCACCGGACCGGCCGACCCGGCGCAGAGCGAGGGCTTCCACGAGGGCACGTCCTGGCAGTACCAGTGGCTCGTGCCGCAGGACCTGCCCGGCATGATCGACCTCATCGGCGGGACCGAGGCGGCGAACGCGCGGCTCGACTCCTTCTTCGCCTACGACCGGCTCCTCGCCGACCCGGCGAAGACCGCCCGCGAGGTGTGGGTGAACGGGCCGTACGACTACTACAACGCCGACAAGTACAACCCGCAGAACGAGCCCGACCTCATCGCCCCCTACACCTACCTGTCGACCGGGCAGCCCTGGAAGACGACCGACGTGGTGCACGCGGCACTCACCCTGTTCACGGACACGCCGACCGGCATGACCGGAAACGACGACCTCGGGACCATGTCCGCCTGGAACGTCCTGTCCTCGATCGGGATCTTCCCGATCCAGCCCGGATACGACACCTGGGGCCTGTCCACCCCGGTCTTCGACCGCGTCGACCTCACCCTCGACCGCCGCTACTACCCGCGCGGCGCCCTGACGATCACCGCGCCCGGCACCTCGGACACCGACCGGTACGTCCAGTCGGCCCGCACCGACGGCGCGCCCTACGCCCGGACGTGGCTGACGACGGACGCCCTGCGGTCCGTGCGGTCGCTCGCGTTCACGGTCGGCCCGCAGCCGTCCGGGTGGGGAACCTCGCCCGAGGCGGTGCCGCCGCCGCTGACGTGAGGTGAGGTGAGCACAGACGCCCCATGAGTCACAGCAGTCCCGCCCCTGTCCCGAGGGGCGGGACTTTAATCTCCTGTTAACTGTGCGTAGCTTGATCGTACTTGACCGTAATCGTCGGAGAGCGATTGACTGCTTGTCCACCCGTTGTCCATTCGCCGCCCACGCGTCGTCCTTGCGAGGCAAGCCCTTGACTCCCGATCCGCTCGCTCCCCTCGACCTGGCGTTCTGGAACATCGAGTCCGCCGAGCACCCCATGCACCTGGGCGCGCTCGGCGTCTTCGAGGCCGACTCGCCCACCGCGGGCGCCCACGCCGCGGACCTGCTCGCGGCCCGCGCCCCCGCGGTCCCCGGACTGCGGATGAGGATCCGGGACACCTGGCAGCCGCCGCTGGCCCTGCGGCGGCCGTTCGCGTTCGGCGGCGCCACCCGCGAGCCCGACCCCCGCTTCGACCCGCTCGACCACGTGCGGCTGCACGCCCCGGCCACGGACTTCCACGCCCGGGCGGGACGCCTCATGGAACGTCCGCTGGAGCGCGGCCGGCCGCCGTGGGAGGCACACGTGCTGCCGGGCGCGGACGGCGGGACCTTCGCCGTGCTCTTCAAGTTCCACCACGCCCTGGCCGACGGCCTGCGCGCCCTGACCCTCGCCGCCGGGGTCCTCGACCCGATGGACCTGCCCGCGCCCCGGCCCCGCCCCGAGCCGCCGCGGCGCGGACTCGTGCCGGACGTGCGCGCGCTGCCCGACCGGTTGCGCGACGCCCTGTCCGACGCGGGGCGCGCGCTCGACATCGGTGCCGCCGCGGCGCTGTCCACCCTCGACGTGCGCTCCTCGCCCGCGCTCACCGCCGAGTCCTCCGGCACCCGCCGGATCGCGGGCGCGGCCGTCGACCTCGACGACGTGCACCACGTCCGCAAGACCACCGGCGGCACCGTCAACGACGTGCTGATCGCGGTCGTCGCCGGCGCCCTGCGCCGCTGGCTGGACGAGCGCGGCGACGGCAGCGAGGGCGTCGCGCCCCGGGCGCTCATCCCCGTCTCCAAGCGCCGCCCGCGCACCGCCCACCCCCAGGGCAACCGGCTCTCCGGATACCTGATGCGGCTACCCGTCGGCGACCCCGACCCGCTCTCCCGCCTCGGTACGGTCCGCGCCGCCATGGACCGCAACAAGGACGCCGGCCCCGGCCGCGGCGCCGGAGCCGTCGCCCTGCTCGCCGACCACGTGCCGGCGCTCGGCCACCGGCTCGGCGGGCCGCTGGTGTCGGGGGCCGCCCGGCTCTGGTTCGACATCCTGGTCACCAGCGTGCCCCTGCCCAGCCTCGGGCTGCGGCTCGGCGGACACCCGCTCACCGAGGTCTATCCGCTGGCGCCGCTGGCCCGCGGCCACTCCCTCGCGGTGGCCGTCTCGACGTACCGCGGGCAGGTGCACTTCGGCCTGGTCGCCGACGGGAAGGCGGTGCCGGACCTCGACCGGTTCGCGCTCGCGGTGACCGAAGAGGTGGAGACCTTGCTCACGGCCTGCCGTCCCTGACCCCGTCGGGTTTGGATCCGCGCCGCGCGCTGAATAAAATCCGCTGTTCGACAGCGGTCGCCTCCCGGAGCGCCGCAACGGTGACCAGGGAACGGCAACGGCGATGACGGTGACACAGGACGGCTCGGCGACCACGGACGAGGTGGCCGCCTCCGCGCACGGCCCCGGCATCGACCCCGAACGGCTCGCCGTCTGCCTCGACGTGCTCAGGGAACTCGACGAGCTGGACGTCGACCACCCCGACGCGATCACGGTCCGCCGGGCCACCTCGCACATCTACCGCATGGTCAAGCAGCGCCGCCGCCAGGAGCGCCGCGCCGCCAAGACCGCCCACGACAAGGCGGTCACCGAGGCCACCGCCACCGGCTCCGCCGAGCGCATCGACGACGAGACCGAAGGCCTGCTGCCCTCCTCCCGCACCGAGGAGGGCACGATCGCCGGGATACTCCAGCGCCCCCGCTCCTGCTACATCTGCAAGCAGCGCTACGTCGAGGTCGACTACTTCTACCACCAGCTCTGCCAGGACTGCGCCGCCGAGAACCGGGCCCGCCGCGACGCCCGCGCCGACCTGACCGGCAAGCGCGCGCTGCTCACCGGCGGCCGCGCCAAGATCGGCATGTACATCGCGCTCAGGCTGCTGCGCGACGGCGCGCACACCACGATCACCACCCGTTTCCCCAAGGACGCCATCCGCCGCTTCAAGGCGATGGACGACTCCGCCGACTGGATGCACCGCCTGGAGGTCGTCGGCATCGACCTGCGCGACCCCGCCCAGGCCGTCGCTCTCGCCGAGCAGGTCGCGGAGCAGGGACCGCTCGACATCCTGATCAACAACGCCACCCAGACCGTGCGGCGTCTCCCGTCCGCGTACGCGGCGCTGGTCGAGGGCGAGAGCGCCCCGCTGCCCGCCGGTGAACTCCCCGCCCACCACGTCATCGGCGCCTTCAACTCCGGCGCGGTGGACGGCCTGGCGGCGCTGCCGCTGGGCGCCTCGGGCCTCGACGCGCAGAAGGTGGCCGACCTCGCCCTGGTCGCCGGCAACGCCAGCGTCGTCCGGCACCGCGAGGGCACCGCCATCGACGCGGGCGGCCTGGTCCCCGACGTCGTCGACTCCAACACCTGGGTCCAGACCATCGAGCAGATCTCGCCGGTGGAACTGCTGGAGACCCAGCTGTGCAACTACACGTCGCCGTTCATCCTCATCAGCGCGCTGCGCGCGTCCATGGCCGAGGCCGCGCGCAAGGCGTCGTCGGGACGCGCCTACGTCGTCAACGTCTCGGCGATGGAGGGCGTGTTCGCGCGCGGCTACAAGGGTGCCGGTCACCCCAACACCAACGCCGCCAAGGCGGCCATGAACATGGTGACCCGGACCAGCGCCCAGGAGATGTTCGACACCGACCGGATCCTGATGACCTCCGTCGACACCGGCTGGATCACCGACGAGCGTCCGCACTACGACAAGCTGCGCCTGGCCGAGGCCGGCTTCCACGCCCCGCTCGACCTGATCGACGGCGCCGCCCGCGTCTACGACCCCGTCGTACGGGGCGAGGCGGGTGAGGACCTGTACGGCGTCTTCCTCAAGGACTACGCGCCCGGCAAGTGGTGACGGGGCCTCAGTCCACGAGGCCCAGCCGCGCGTTCCGTGCCGCCGTCAGCTCCAGTACCGTACGCCAGTCCTCCAGGACCCCGGCGTCGAAGTCGGCGGTGCGGGCCTCGTCGTCCGCCTGACGCAGACTGACCAGGTCGTCGTCGTGGGCCCCGGCGCCGGGGTGGGCCCGGCGGGCCACCAGGCGGGCGACGCGCGCGCCGAGCAGCGGCCGTACCGCGTCGGCGGTCCGGGCCGGCGCGTCGCCCGGCCACAGCAGCCGGCCCACGGGCGACACCAGTCCGGCCACCTGGAGTTCCTTGTCGGCCGGGTGGCGCCGGCGCAGCAGCGCGGCCGTCCGCAGCGCGTGCCCGTGCGGATCGGCGGGCCCGCCGCCGGGGCCGGCGGCGGGCCGCTCGGCCCGGCAGGCGTACAGCAGGTCCATCAGCTCCTCGACGCTGCGCAGTTCCATGCCCCGGTCCTCCCACGAGACAGCCGTTGCCGACGGGCAGCAGACCATGACGAGCTTGCGAAGCAGCCAACGGCAACTTAACTGCCGTCCCGCCGCCCGCCGGCATTCGAAGGTGTGGGCGTCCATGTAGGCCGAACGGGTGAGTTGCGCGCGGTGCGGAGCCGGAGGAATCGGGTCAGACTTGGGTCAACTGCGCACGGGTCGAAGGGCAATGGTTCTCCCATGTTTCGAGCCCCATAGAGCGCACCCCCGCTCATTTGGTTAATCTGGAGCGGACGGGCGGCGGCACAGGGCACTACCCACACCCGGGGTCCGTCATGGGCAGGCCGGTCCACAACGGCCTGCTCCCGCACGAGGTACCGGCGCCACCGCGTCCGAACCGCATTCGACTCACACCCGAGCGGGCGCCGGGTGCCGGACAGGAGACTGGCGCCGACAGGCCCCGAGGGTGACCCGACACATAAGGAGTGCGCGGTGACACCGGAAACGACGACGAAGCCCGAACAACGCACCGAGGAACGCAGCGGCCGCACCCGCAGGCCCGGAGAGCTCGGCAGCCTCGACGTGTGGGCGCGTTCCGCCCCCATCCGCCTCGCGGGCTACGAGGACGACCTCGCAGAGCCGCACATCCTGCCCAGCGTGGACTGACCCGCCCGCCACCCACCGAGGTCGCCGGACGCATGGGCGTGCCAGACTCACGCCCATGCTGATCAGGGAAGCCACCGCCGGCGACTGGCCGCACATCTGGCCCTTCTGGCACCGCATCGTCGCCGCCGGCGAGACCTACGCCTGGGACCCGGCCACCTCCGAGGAGGACGCCCGGGCCCTGTGGATGAACCCCGCCAAACGCGTCTTCGTCGTCGAGGACGACACCGGCGCCGTCGTCGGCTCCGCCTACGTCACCCCCAACTACGGCGGCCCCGCCGCCCGCATCGCCAACGCCGGTTTCATGGTCGACCCCGACCGCGCCGGACGCGGCACCGGCCGGGCCCTCGCCGAGTACGTCCTCGAGGCCGCCAGGGCCGACGGATACCGGGGCATGGTCTTCAACGCCGTCGTCGAGACCAACCCCGCCGTACGGCTGTGGACCTCCCTCGGCTTCACGATCCTCGGCACGGTCCCGGACGCCTTCGACCACCCGCGGCACGGCCGGGTCGGCCTCCACATCATGCACCGCGCCCTGTAGGCGGCCTCAACCGGTCGGCGCAGTCCGCCGCCAGGGCCGCAGCGCCTCGATCCGCTCCGCCAGCTCCAGCAGCGCCGCCTCCGAGCCGGGGCGGCCCACCAGCTGTACGGCGCAGGGCGCGCCCGAGTCCAGCGTGCCGAACGGAACCGACATCGCGGGCCAGCCGGTCAGGTTCCACGGCGGGGTGAAGGGCGAGCACGCGGAGTTCGCCATCACGTTGCGCAGCCAGCCCCGTTGGTGCCAGGGCTCCGCGCGGGGGGAGCGGCGGGCCAGCGCCGGGGTGAGCAGGACGTCGTACTCGGCGAAGAACGGCTCGAGGCGTTCGCGCAGCCGTTCGCGGTCCCCGCCGTCCGCCACCCGGCCGACGAAGTGCCGTCCGAGCGCCGCGTGCACCCGCGTGCGCCTGGTCAGCAGCCGCCGGTCCAGGCCCCGCGCGTCCACCGACGCGACGGCCGTCCAGTGGGTCAGGGCGGTCACGCTCAGCGACGCCGGATAGGGCGGGTCCGCCCGCCGCACCTGGTGCCCCGCCTGCATGAGGGCCCCTGCGGCCTCGCGCACGGCCCGCGCGTAGGGCCGGGAGACGGGGATGCCGGCCAGCGGGCTGCGCAGCGAGGCGGCGACGCGCAGGGCGCCGGAGTCCTCGCGGTCCGGCAGCGCACCGTCCGCGAGGACGGCGAGCATCAGGCGGGCGTCCGCGACCGTCGTGGCCAGCGGCCCGTTCTCGGCCATGCCGAACCAGTCGCCCTCGCCGATGCGGGCCGGCACGACGCCGTGACCCGGCTTGAGGGTGACCAGACCGCAGGTGGCCGCGGGGATGCGCAGCGAGCCCATGCCGTCGTTGCCGAGTGCTAGCGGCACCATCCCGGCGGCCACCGCGGCCGCGCTGCCGCCCGACGAACCGCCCGCCGAGCGGGCCGGGTCCCACGGGTTGCGCGAGGTGCCCAGCACCCCCTCCGTGGTGCCGAACACACACAGTTCCGGCACGTTCGTCAGTCCCACCACCGCCGCCCCCGCCGCCCGCAGCCGGGCCACGGTGACGTGGTCGGCGTCGGCGGGCGTGTGCGGCGTGGCGGCCGAGCCGACGCGCGTGGACTCCCCGCGCACCGCGAGACTGTCCTTGACCGCCACCGGCACGCCGGCCAGCGGCAGTTCGCCCAGATCGCCCCGGGCGCCCACCTCCTCGGCCTCCGCGAGCGCCGCCTCGGCCCGCACGGCGCGGAAGGCGCCGACGCGGCCGTCCAGCCGCTCGATACGGGTCAGGTGCCCGGCCACCACCTCGCGGGGCGTGGCCCGCTTCTCCCGTACGGCGGCGGCGATCTCGACGGCGGTTCGGCCGGCCCAGTCGGTCACGGAGGGTCCCAGGGGTGCGGTGACGGCATGCGGATGCGGGCGTACTCGCGGACTCTGCTGTTACCGGCGAGTACGCAGGACATCACTCTGCCCGTCCGGGGCGCGCGTGTCGAGAGCACGGACCGGCCCTCACGCCCCCGGCCGCATTCACACCGGCCGGGCCGGCCCCGTACTGTCCCGCTCGATCAGCCGCGGCACCGGCACGCGCACCGTCCGGGCCGGGCCGCCGTCGAGCAGGGCGGTCAGCTCCGTGGCCGCCGTGCGGCCGAACGCCACGCTGTCCCGGGACAGGGCGGACAGCCACGGCTTGACCATGCGGCACAGCGCCGAGTCCTCCCAGGCCACCACGGACACGTCCGCGGGTACCGAGAAGCCGAGTTCGGCCGCCGCGGCGACCCCGGCGACGGCCATCACGTCGTTGTCGTAGATGAGGGCGGTCGGGGGAGCGGGCGCCTCCAGCACGCGGCGGGTGACGGCCGCGCCCTCGGCGTCCGAGTAGTCGGTGGTCACCGACTCGACCTCGCCGAGACCGCGCCGTGCGGCCTCCGCGCGCAGGGCGCGGATGCGGCGCTCGGTGTGGGCGAGGTCCGGCAGCCCGGCGATGTGCACGATCCGCCGGTGCCCGAGCGCGTGCAGCCCGTCCACCAGCGCGGCCATCGCGCCCGCGTCGTCCGCCCACACCGTCGACAGCCCCGGATGGCGCTCGTCCGGCGTCCCCCCGATCACCACGCCCGGCAGACCGAGTTCGTCGAGCAGGTCCGGACGCGGATCGTCCGTGCGCGGGTCCACCACGAGGACGCCGTCCACCCGGTGTTCGGCCCACCAGCGCCGGTAGACCGCGCACTCGTCCTCGACGTCCCCCGCCACCTGGAACAGCAGCCCCAGATGCCGCCCGGCCAGCACCTCCTGGATGCCCGAGACCAGTTGCAGGAAGAAGGAGTCGACGCCCAGGGTGTGCGCGGGCCGCGCCAGCACGAAGCCGACCGTCGCCGCGCCCTCCCCGGACAGTGCGCGCGCCGCCGTACTGGGCCGCCAGCCGAGCTGCTCGGCCACCCGGCGCACCCGGTCGCGGGTGATCTCGGAGACCCCCGGCCGGTCGTTCAGCGCGAACGACACCGCGCTCTCGGAGACCCCGGCCCGCCGAGCGATGTCCTTCATCGTCGGCCGGCGCGCGGCGGGCCGCTTGGCCGGCATGCGCGCGCTCCTTTCCTCGGTGCGAGCGGTGAGAGCTAAAGCGCTTGAGTGCAAGATCCTAAAGCGCATTAGTAGTTCCTGGCAAGTGCCCATCCATACCGCTCTGACCTGGACTAATGCTGTGCGCTCTGCTTTAGTTGGCCGGAATCCATTGACTTTCCACGGAAACGCCGTGCATGGTCGCTGGCATCCCACCGCCGACGTCCTTCAGGGAGACGTGTCACCGTGCCCACCTCGCGCAGAACATTCGCCGCCGCAGCCGTCGCCGCCCTCGTCCTGCCGCTCAGCGCCTGCGGCTCCGGGGACGACGGCGGCGGCTCGACCGACGCCTCGGGCAAGGTCGAGGGCGACATCACCTTCCAGACCTGGAACCTGCGGGCCAACTTCAAGGACTACTTCGAGGGCCTGATCGCCGACTTCGAGAAGAAGTACCCCGGCACCCACGTCAAGTGGGTCGACCAGCCCGGCGAGGGCTACGCCGACAAGATCAGCGCCGACGCCGCCGGCGGCACCCTGCCCGACGTCGTCAACGTCTCCCCGGACCTCGTCGCCCCGCTCGCCAAGGCCGGCCTCGCCCTCGACCTGGACAAGGCCGCCGGCCAGTACGAGAAGGAGTACCTGGAAGGGGCCTGGGCCAGTCACCGGATACCGGGCATGGAGGGCACCTACGCCTTCCCCTGGTACCTCAACACCGGCCCGCTCTTCTACAACAAGTCCCTCTTCAAGAAGGCCGGCCTCGACCCCGAGCAGCCGCCGAAGACGTACGACGAGGTCTTCGACGCCGCACTGAAGATCGCCGACAAGACCGACGGCGAGGTCGCCACCCTCGCCAACGTGCCCACCATCGAGGACTTCGGCCGCTACGGCGCGGCGCTCATGAACAAGGAGGGCACCGCCTTCGCGTTCAACGACGCCAAGGGCGTCGAACTCCTCACCCGCTACAAGGAGCTGTACGACGCCAAGGCGCTGGACCCGCAGGCGCTGACGGCCACCCCCGAGTCGACCGGGAAGAAGTTCCTCACCGGCGCCGTCGCCATGAACCCGGGCAGCGCGCTCGACCTCGCCAACTTCAAGAAGCAGGCGCCGAGCCTGTACGAGAACATCGGCATCACCGACCAGATCACCAGCACGGGCCACGTCAACATGTACGTGATGGGCCTGATGGTGAACGCGCAGAGCCAGCGCAAGCCCGCCGCGGTCGCCTTCGCGCACTACGTCACCGACGCGGAGCACCAGATGTCGTTCGCCAAGAAGGTCGCCATCTTCC
Organism: Streptomyces sp. KPB2; assembly: GCF_003950055.1. Lineage (NCBI taxonomy): Bacteria > Bacillati > Actinomycetota > Actinomycetes > Kitasatosporales > Streptomycetaceae > Streptomyces > Streptomyces sp. KPB2. The sequence continues at coordinate 694,821 of NZ_CP034353.1, read as the reverse complement.
CGAGCACCGCCGGTTCGCTGGACGACCCGTACTTCACCAAGGAGGACGGCACCGACGAGACCCGGGTCCGGGTCGCCTCCGCCAAGTCGCTGAAGACGGCGGTCAACTACACGCCCGTGCTGTTCAGCGAGCAGATGAAGACCGAGCTGCGCAACGAGGTCGCCAAGGCGCTCCAGGGCAAGCAGAGCCCCGAGGAAGCCCTTGACAACGCTGTCAAGGCGTGCGACCGGCTCCTTCAGCAGCAGGGCTGAGACATGGCGAGTCCCACCGTCACCACCGGCACCCCGGGCGCCCGCAAGAGCGGCGGCGCCCGGCGCGTGCGGCGGCAACTGCCCGCCAGTCCCTGGCTCTTCGCCGCGCCCGGCCTGCTGATCACCGGCGCGTTCATCCTGTACCCGTTCGTCTCCACGCTGGTCAACTCCTTCACCGACCGCCGCACGCTGGTCCCCGGTGAGTTCGTGGGCCTCGCCAACTTCCGCGAGCTGCTCCACGACGACATGTTCTGGATTGGCCTGCGCAACAGCTCCCTGTACGTCCTCGGGGTCGTCCCCGCACTCGTCCTGCTGCCGCTGCTGCTCGCCCTGCTGGTGCAGAAGAACATCCCCGGCATCACGTTCTTCCGCTCGGCCTTCTACACCCCGGTCGTCGCCTCGATCGTCGTCGTCGGGCTGATCTGGGTCTGGCTCCTGGACGAGCGCGGGCTGGTCAACTCCCTGCTGGAGACGCTCGGCGCCAGTCCGGTCGGCTTCCTCAGCGACCAGTGGCTGATCCTGCTCAGCGCGATGGGCGTCACGGTCTGGAAGGGCCTCGGCTACTACATGATCATTTACCTGGCGGCGCTGGCCAACGTGCCGCGCGAGCTGCACGAGGCGGCCGCCGTGGACGGCGCCGGAGCGGTCCGCCGCTTTCTCACCGTCACGGTGCCCGCCGTCCGCTCCACCATGGTCCTGGTCGCCGCCCTGTCCTCGGTCGCCGCCTTCAAGGTCTTCTCCGAGGTCTACCTGATGGCGGGCCCCAACGGCGGCCCGGCCGGCGAGGACACCACCCTCGTGATGCTGGTCCAGCGCACCGGCACCGGTCTGACCGGCCGGGTCGGTTACGCCTCCGCCATCTCCGTCGTCGTCTTCGTCGTCACCGTCGTCCTGATGCTGCTCGTCCTGCGGGCCGACCGGAAGGAGGAGTCGTGAGCCTCGCCGAGAAGACCCGGCCCGCCGAGAAGCCGAGGCAGAGCGACCGGGCGCGGGAACGCGAACCCCGGATCACCGACGAGCACGGCCGCCGCATCCGCGTGTGGGAACTGGCCCTGCGCTACCTGCTGCTGCTCGGCGTACTCGCCCTGACCATCGGCCCGTTCCTGTGGCAGCTGTCGACCTCGCTCAAGGGCCCCACCGAGGACATCTTCAGCTCCCCGCCGAAGTTCCTGCCCTCCGACCCCACCCTGCACAACTACGAGCGGGTCGCCGACACCATCCCGGTGTGGGACTACGCCCTGAACTCGCTGAAGGTCGCCGCGGCCAACGTCGTCACCAACTGCGTCGGCGCAGCCCTCGCCGGTTACGCCCTGGCCCGGCTGCGCTACCGGGGCCGGCGCGTCGCCACCCTGGTGTTCATCCTGGCCATGCTCGTGCCCGTGGAGGGCATCATCATCGCCCAGTTCACCACCATGCGGGAGCTGGGTCTCAACAACACCCTCGTCGGCGTCCTGCTGCCGGGCTGCGTCAGCGCCCTCAACGTGCTCCTCATGCGCAACGCCTTCCTCAACCTCCCCTATGAGATCGAGGAGGCCGCCTTCGTCGACGGCGCCAACGTCTGGCAGCGGTTCCACCGGATCGCGCTGCCCGCGGTGAAGGGGACCCTCGCCGTCGTGGCGATCTTCGCCTTCATGGGCGCCTGGGACGACTTCCTGTGGCCCCTGATCGTGCTGAGCGACCCGTCCAGGTTCACACTGACCATCGGCCTCAACTACCTGCACGGCACCTTCGCCAACGACGAACGCCTCGTCGCCGCGGGCACGATCATCGCCGTGGCGCCGCTCATCGTCCTCTTCGCCTGTCTCCAGCGGTACTTCTTCCGCGGCGTGGGCGAGGGAGCCGTCAAGGGCTGACCGTCATCCGCCGTCAAGGGCCCGTATCACCCCGTACCAAGGACACCGCATGCCTTCTGCCGTGCGCTTCGGCGTCAACTACACCCCGAGCGAGGGATGGTTCCACCACTGGCTCGACTTCGACCTCGACTCCGTCCGCGCCGACCTGGACTCCGTCGCCGCGCTGGACGTCGACCACGTCCGGGTCTTCCCGCTCTGGCCCTACTTCCAGCCCAACCGCACACTGATCCGCGAACGCGCGGTCGAGCACCTCGTCGCCCTGGTCGACGCGGCCGGCGAACGCGGCCTCGACGTCAACGTGGACGGCCTCCAGGGCCACCTGAGCAGCTTCGACTTCGTGCCGGCCTGGACCCGCACCTGGCACCGGCGCAACCTGTTCACCGACCCCGACGTCATCGACGGCCAGGCCACCTACCTGCGCACCCTCGCCGCCGCCCTGGCCGGCCGGCCCAACTTCCTCGGCATGACCCTCGGCAACGAGGTCAACCAGTTCTCCGCCGGCCCCCACCCCGACCCGGACCGCGCCACCGACGAGCAGATCGACGCCTGGCTGGAACGGATGCTGGCCGCCTGCGAGGAGGGCGCCCCGGGCCGGATGCACCTGCACGCCGAGTACGACGCCACCTGGTACCAGGACGACCAGCCCTTCACCCCGGCCCAGGCCGCCCGGCGGGGCGCCGTCACGGCCGTGCACTCCTGGGTCTTCAACGGCACCGCCCAGCGCCACGGCCGCACCTCCGTGCCCAGCGAGCACCACGCGGCCTACCTGATCGAGCTGAGCAAGGCCTGGGCCGACGACCCGCACCGCCCCGTCTGGCTCCAGGAGGTCGGCGCCCCCGCGCCCCTCGTCCCCGCCGAGCACGCCGCCGCCTTCACCGAGGCGACCGTCGAGAACGCCCTGGACTGCCCCGGACTTTGGGGCGTCACCTGGTGGTGCTCCCACGACGTGTCCCGGGCACTGGCCGACTTCCCCGAGCTGGAGTACGGGCTCGGCCTCCTCACCAACGACCGCCGCCCCAAGGACACGGCACGCGTCCTGGCGAGCGCGGCGCGCGCGGCCCGGGACGGAGCCCGTCCGGCGCCCGCCCCGCGCACCACGGCCCTCGCCGTCCCGGCCGACCCCGCCGCCCGCTCCGCCTGCGCCCCCGGCGGCGCCGTCTTCGACGCCTTCTTCCGGCTGGTCGCCGACGGCGCCCGCCCCACCACCGTCCTCGACACCCGCGCCGCCGACACCGGACACCTCGCCGCGCGCGGCATCACCGAGGTCGTCACTCCCGGCGACGTACTCGCCGCTCCCGCCCCGGACGATTCGGACCGCGCCCGGCGGGGGAGCTGTACCTGACGTCGCCCCCGTCGTCGTGACCCACCCAGGCAACCACCCGCCCCCGACCCCGGAGCACCCTCATGCATGACGACCGCAACCTGGTCGAAGCCCGCCTCAAGCGCGTCCTCGACGAGCGCATCCGCCCCGCCCTCTACCCCGAATCCGTACCGCTCGACGTGGCGGTCTGGAACGCGCCCGGCGAACCCGTGCCCGTGGAGGAGGGACTCGCGGCCGAACCCGAGCCCATCGAGGTCGGCGCCCGCTGGGGCGCGCCCTGGGGCACCAGCTGGTTCCGCGTCACCGGCACCGTGCCGAAGGAGTGGGCCGGGAAGACCGTCGAGGCCGTCCTCGACCTCGGCTTCGACGAGAACATGCCCGGCTTCCAGTGCGAGGGACTGGTCTACCGCCCCGACGGCACCCCGGTGAAGGGCCTCAACCCGCGCAACCAGTGGGTGCGCATCGGCGCCCCCGTCGAGGGCGGCGAGGAGGTCCGCCTGCACGTCGAGGCGGCCTCCAACCCCGTCATCCTCGACTACCACCCCTTCGTTCCCACCCAGCTCGGCGACAAGGACACCGCGGGCAGCGAACCGCAGTACACCCTCGCCCGCATGGACCTCGCCGTCCTCGACGAGACGGTGTGGAACCTGGTGCTCGACCTGGAGGTGCTCGGCGAGCTGATGGCCGAGCTGCCGGTGGAGTCGCCGCGCCGCTGGGAGATCCTGCGCGCCGTCGACCGGGCCCTGGACGCCGTCGACCTCCAGGACGTGGGCGGCACGGCCGAGCAGGCCCGTTCCCGCCTCACCGAGGTGCTGTCCGCACCCGCCGTGCCCTCCGCGCACCGCATCAGCGCCGTCGGCCACGCGCACATCGACTCGGCGTGGCTGTGGCCGCTGCGCGAGACCGTGCGCAAGGTGGCCCGGACCACCTCCAACATGACCGCCCTCCTGGAGGACGAGCCGGACTTCGTCTTCGCGATGTCCCAGGCCCAGCAGTGGGCGTGGGTGCGCGACCACCGGCCCGAGGTGTGGGCGCGGGTCAAGAAGGCCGTCGCGGACGGGCGGTTCGTGCCGGCCGGCGGCATGTGGGTGGAGTCGGACACCAACATGCCCGGCTCGGAGGCGATGGCCCGCCAGTTCGTGCACGGCAAGCGGTTCTTCCTCGACGAGTTCGGCGTCGAGAACGACGAGGCGTGGCTGCCGGACACCTTCGGCTTCGCCGCCGGACTACCGCAGATCATCAAGGCGGCCGGCGCCAAGTACCTCCTGACCCAGAAGATCTCCTGGTCCCAGACGAACAAGTTCCCGCACCACACCTTCCGCTGGGAGGGCATCGACGGGACCCGGATCTTCACCCACTTCCCGCCCGTCGACACCTACAACTGCTCGATGAAGGGCAGCGAGATCGCCCACGCGGCGAAGAACTTCAAGGACAAGGGCGTCGCGCGCCACTCCCTGGCCCCCACCGGCTGGGGCGACGGAGGCGGCGGCACCACCCGCGAGATGGTCGCCAAGGCGGCCCGGCTGCGGAACCTCGAAGGCTCGGCGACGGTCGAGTGGGAGACCCCGCACGCCTTCTTCGAGAAGGCCGAGGCCGAGAACCCCGAGCCGCCGGTCTGGGTGGGCGAGCTGTACCTCGAACTGCACCGCGCCACCCTCACCAGCCAGGCCAAGACCAAGCAGGGCAACCGCCGCAGCGAGCACCTGCTGCGCGAGGCCGAGCTGTGGGCGGCCACGGCCGCCGTGCGCGCCGGCTTCCCCTATCCGTACGACGACCTGGACCGCATCTGGAAGACGGTCCTGCTGCACCAGTTCCACGACATCCTGCCCGGCTCCTCCATCGCCTGGGTGCACCGCGAGGCCCGCGCCACCTACGACCGCGTCGCCGAGGAGCTGAACGGCATCATCGACGCCGCCCAGCGCGCCCTGGCCGGCGAGGGCGACACCCCGCTGGTCTTCAACTCCGCCCCGCACGCCCGGGCCGGAGTCCCGGCGGGCGCCGCCGCGTCCCCCGCGGCCGAGGGACACACCGACCTCGCATCCCGCCCCGGCGGCGGCCACGTCCTGGACAACGGCCTGCTGCGCGTCGAGATCGACGGGCGGGGGCTGATCGTCTCCGCGTACGACATCACCGCCGACCGCGAGACCGTCGCGCCCGGCGGCGCGGGCAACCTGCTCCAGCTCCACCCCGACTTCCCGAACATGTGGGACGCCTGGGACGTGGACGAGTTCTACCGCCACACGGTCACCGACCTGACCGACGCCGACGAGGTCGCCCCCGGCGACGACGGCGCCTCGGTGCGGATCGTGCGCTCCTTCGGCTCCTCCCGCGTCACCCAGGTGCTGACGCTGGCGCCGGGGGAGCGGCGTCTCGAGGTGGACACCGAGGTCGACTGGCACGAGACGGAGAAGTTCCTCAAGCTCGCCTTCCCGCTCGACGTGCACGCCGAACGGTACGCGTCCGAGACCCAGTTCGGGCACTTCCACCGGCCCACCCACACCAACACCAGCTGGGAGGCGGCCAAGTTCGAGGCCTGCAACCACCGGTTCGTGCACCTGGAGGAGCCCGGCTGGGGCGTCGCCGTCGTCAACGACTCCACGTACGGCCACGACGTCACCCGCACCGTCCGCACCGGCGGCGACGCCGGTACGACGACCACCGTGCGGGTCTCCCTCCTGCGCGCCCCCCGCTTCCCCGACCCGGAGACCGACCAGGGCGTGCACCGGTTCCGGCACGCGCTGGTGCCCGGCGCGGGCATCGGCGACGCGGTCCGCGAGGGCTGGCGGATCAACCTGCCCGAGCGGCACGTCACCGGCGGCGCCGGGGAGGTCGCGCCGCTGGTCACGGTCGACCGGGACGCGGTCGTCGTCACCGCCGTCAAGCTCGCCGACGACGGCAGCGGCGACGTCGTGGTCCGCTTCCACGAGGCCCACGGCGGCCGGGCCCGCGCCACGCTCACCACCGGGTTCGCGGCCACCGACGTGCAGGTCACCGACCTGCTGGAGCGCCCGCTGGCGGATGCGGAGGCCCCCCGCCTCGACGGCGACCGCATCGACGTACGGCTGCGTCCGTTCCAGCTGATGACCCTGCGGCTGAAGCGCGCGTAGCGCCGTCGCCCTCGGCGGGCCCGGCCCACCCGGACGCGGTGGACCGGGCCCGCGGGGTCACGACCGGTCCGGCACCCCGGTCAGCCGCGTCGGCGGCAGGTACTCCCGCACATACGTCCGCTCCCAGCACGCGCCCGTCTCCCGCAGCTCCCGCCAGGTCGTGTACCGGTACCGGAACAGCCGGGCGCGCACGAAGCGCGGCGGCGCGTCGGGCGGGAAGGGGGAGCTGCGCAGCAGCCGCAGCGTCGCCCGGTCGTTCTCCAGCAGCCGCTCCACGAGGGTGCCGAACCACGATCCGGCGTAGGAGGGCGACAGCGCCGCGAACCACATCAGCCAGTCCAGGCGCAGATGGTACGGAGCGAACTGGCGCGGCCAGCGGCGCGGATCACCGGGTTTGCCCTTGAACTCGTACTCCCGCCAGTCCCCGTCCTTCCTGGCCACCTCGTCGGCGGTGCCCTCGACCACAACCTCGTACCGCACCCGGCTGACGGAGCCGAAGGCGCCGTAGGTGTTGACCAGGTGGAGGGAGTCGAAGGAGCGGTTCATCACCTGGCGGCGGGAGATCATGTTGCGCACCGGCCGGTGGCTCAGGAACACCAGCAGCGCCGCCACCGCCAGGACCACCACCTCGTACCAGAGCGGCGCGGCGGCCGTGGCCGGCGGATCGGCCGGGAAGCGCACCACCGACAGGGCCAGCACGATGGTGATCCAGTTGAGCCAGGAGAAGTTGCCCGAGAGCACCAGCCACAGCTGGGTCGCGACCATCAGCGCCGCGGCGGCCGTCGACACGGGGTGCGGCGCGAACAGCAGGAAGGGCACCACCAGCTGGGTGACGTGGTTCGCGGCGACCTCGACGCGGTGCAGCGGCCGGGGGAGGTGGTGGAAGAACCAGCTCAGCGGGCCCGGCATCGGCTGCGTCTCGTGGTGGTGGTCCAGGCAGGTCAGCTTCCGCCAGCACTCGTCGCCGCGCATCTTGATCAGCCCCGCCCCGAACTCCACCCGGAACAGCAGCCAGCGCAGCAGGAACAGCACCACGACCGGCGGGGCCACCTCCTCGTTGCCCAGGAACACGGCGACGAAGCCGGTCTCCAGCAGCAGCGACTCCCAGCCGAACGCGTACCAGGTCTGTCCGACGTTGACGATCGAGAGGTACAGCGCCCACGGCACCAGCCACAGCACCATCGCCCCCCACAGGGGCAACAGCGAGTCGAGACCCGCCACCAGCGCCGCCGACACCGCACAGCCCGCCCAGGCACAGCCCGCGAAGAACCGGTCCGAGTAGCGCCACTGGAACAGACTCGGCGCCCGCCGGAAGGGCACCCGCTCGACGAAGCGGGGGACGGGTGTCAGACCGCGCTCGCCGAGCAGCGCCCGGAACTGCAGGGCGGCCGTCAGGAACGCGACCAGGTACACGACGGCCAGGGCCCGCTGGAAGACCAGCCGGGCGAGCCAGTAATCGGGTGCGGTGAACCACTCCACGGCCGGGGCTCCTCTCGTACCCGCTCCGTGTACCCGTCCCGGCGACCCGGCCCCCCTTCCGCGCTGCCCGGCGGGCCAAGAGTCGAAGAATCCGGCAAATCCTGGCAAGGTGGGGTCCATGTCTGATCGGGGAGCGAGCGCCCCGTCACTCCCGGACGACTGGCCCGCCCACCCGGACCCGATCCTGGCGCTCAACCGCATGGGCAGCTTCGACTGGGACCTGGACGCCGGACTGTTCCACATGGACGCCCAGGCCCACGAGGTGTTCGACCTGCGCCCGGAGGAGTACGACGGGCGCCCCGAGTCGCTGGCGCTGCGCGTGCCCACGGCGGAGAGCCGCCGGATGGACACCATCGTCGCCCGGGCCATGAAGGACGGCAGCGAGAACTACGGCACCTACTTCCGGCTGCGCCGCCGCGACGGCACGCTGCGCTGGACCCACACCCAGGGCTACATCCGACGGGACGAGACCGGCCGTCCCCGCCGGATCATCGGCATCGTGCGCGACGCCACCCAGGAGATGGCCGACATCGCGGCCAACCGGGAGCAGGCCGCGCTGGACGAGGCCCGTCGGCGGCTCACCAACGTCGTGCAGCTCGCCACGGCCGCACTCGCGCACGCCCGCACCGTGGACGACGTCATCGAGGTGCTGCGCGACACCCACGGCCTCACCCGGCTGGGCGCCACCAGCCTGGTGATGGGCCTGGTCGAGGCCGGCCGCATCCGGCTGGTCGCCGACGGCCCCGAGAACAGCTTCGTTCCCGGCACCCGGGTCACCCGGATCGACGAGCCGTACCCGATGAGCGAGGCCGTACGGACGCTCAGCCCCCGCTTCATCGAGTCGCCGGAGGAGTTCGCCGAGCGCTACCCGGGGCTGTGGAAGAACATCACCCACCTGAACATCACCGCCGCCGCCTACCTCCCGCTGATCGCCCAGGCCCGGCCGATCGGCGCCATCGGGCTGCTCTACAGCGACCGGCAGGGCTTCTCGGCGGAGGACCGCAACGTCCTCGTCGCGCTCGGCAGCGGCATCGCGCAGAGCCTGCAGCGGGCCATGCTCTACGAGCAGGAGATGGACCTCGCCGAAGGCCTCCAGCAGGCCATGCTGCCGCGCACCATCCCCAGCGTGCCCGGCTGCGACGTCGCCGTCCGCTACCGCGCCGCCTCCATCGGCGGCACCCTCGGCCGGGACATCGGCGGCGACTGGTACGACCTGATCCCGCTGCCCGGCGGTCGCGTCGGCGCCGTCATCGGCGACGTCCAGGGCCACGACACGCACGCCGCCGCCGTCATGGGCCAGCTGCGGATCGTGCTGCGCGCCTACGCCGCCGAGGGCCACCCGCCGGCCACCGTCATGGCGCGGGCCTCGGTCTTCCTGCACGAACTGGACACCGACCGCTTCGCGACCTGCCTGTACGCCGAGGCCGACCTGGGCACCGGCGTGGTCCAGGTGGTCCGCGCCGGACACATCGACCCCCTGCTGCGCTTCGGCGACGGCACCTGCCGCCTGGTCCGCGTCGAGGGCGGGCTGCCGCTCGGCCTGTCCGCCGAGTTCGGGCGCCTCGCCTACCCGGTCGCCACCCTGGAGCTGGACCCGGGCAACACCCTGCTGCTGTGCACCGACGGCCTGGTCGAGCAGCCGGGCGCCGACCTCGACGAGGGGATGGAGGTCCTCACGGCGCTGATCAGCTCCGGACCCCAGGACGTGCGGGACCTGGCCGACCGGCTCATCGACGTGGCCGACGAGCGCCGCGGCGACGACGACGTCGCGCTGCTCCTGCTGCGCCGCCACGGCGCGGGCGCCCCCAAGACCTTCGGCCGGGTCCAGCAGCACGTCTCGCCGGGCGACCCGGAGGGCCTCACCGAGGCCCGGCACATGGTCCGCGCCGCGGTCCGCTCCTGGGGCGCCAAGGGCCGCAGCGACGAGATCGAACTGGTCGCCGACGAGCTGATGACCAACGCCCTCATGCACACCGAGGGGTCCGCGATCGTCACGCTGCGGCTGCTGACCGGGACCGACCGGCGACTGCGGGTCGAGGTCGAGGACTCCTCCAGCGCCCTGCCGCGCCGCCGCGAGGCCGGGGACGACGGGGTCTCCGGGCGGGGCCTGCTCCTGGTCGACACGCTCGCCGACGGATGGGGCGTGGAAGCGCGCGGCGGCGGCAAGGTCGTGTGGGCGGAGTTCGTGGTGGCGCACGCCGCGGGCTGATCCCACTGGCACCACCGGCGTCCGGTGGCACTCTTGACGTATGCCAGAACTGCCCGAGGTCGAGGCGCTCCGCGACTTCCTGACCGAGCACCTCACCGGCCGCGAGATCGTCCGGGTGCTGCCCGTGGCGATCAGCGTGCTCAAGACGTACGACCCCCCGCTCACGGCGCTGGAGGGCCACCGGGTGGCGGGCGTGCACCGGTACGGCAAGTTCCTCGACGTCGAGACCGGGGGCGGCCCGCATCTGGTGACCCATCTGGCCCGGGCCGGCTGGCTGCACTGGAGGGACAGCCTCCCCAGTGGCATGCCGAGGCCCGGCAAGGGCCCGCTCGCCCTGCGGGTCGCCCTGGAGACCGGCGCCGGCTTCGACCTGACGGAGGCGGGCACGCAGAAGCGGCTCGCGGTGTACGTCGTGGCCGACCCGCGGGAGGTGCCCGGCGTGGCCCGGCTCGGCCCCGACCCGCTCGCCGACGACTTCGACGAGGCGCGCTTCGCCGCCCTCCTCGACGGTGAGCGGCGGCAGCTCAAGGGCGCCCTGCGCGACCAGAGCCTGATCGCGGGCGTGGGCAACGCGTACAGCGACGAGATCCTGCACGCCGCGAAGATGTCCCCGTTCAAACTGGCCGCCTCCCTCACCGGCGAGGAGACCGCGCGGCTGTACGCGGCCCTGCGCGACACGCTCACCCAGGCGGTGGAACGCTCCCGGGGTGTCGCCGCCGGACGCCTGAAGGCCGAGAAGAGGAGCGGGCTGCGCGTGCACGGGCGTACGGGTGAGCCCTGCCCGGTGTGCGGGGACACCGTCCGCGAGGTCTCCTTCAGCGACTCCTCGCTCCAGTACTGCCCGACCTGTCAGACCGGCGGCAAACCGCTGGCGGACCGCAGGATGTCCCGGCTGCTGAAGTGACCGACCCGAGCGGACCCGGGGGAGCCGGCCACGGCGGCGGTCATCCGGCCGGCAGGGTCACCAGGTGCTCCCCGTCCGCCGTCCGCACCTCGTAGCGGTCGATCTGGTCCGGATGCAGGGCCGCCCCGCCGCGCACGGTGTGCGGCCGGTCCTCGTCCCCGGGGACCATCCAGCTGGTGATCGTCTGCTCGGACCCGTCGCTGCCGACGGCCACGAGCCGGCACGAGCGTGGCCCCGCCCCGTCCTTGACCTCGAGCCGTACACCCGTGCCCCAGACCTCGTCCTCGGCCGTGATCCGCGCCCACACCCCGGTCCGCGCGTCGGTCGCGGTGAGCGGCGCCGCCGACTCGCCCTGCTGGGCGTACAGCACGGCACCGGGCCCGGCCACGGCGCACACGACGGCGGCGGCCACGGCGTACAGCACCCGTCGGCGCCCGGCCCGGCGACGGCCGGCCACCTCGGACAGCAGCCGGTCGAGCAGTCGCGGTCCGGGTCCGGTCAGCGGGTGGACGAATCGGGGCGTCGCCTGCCGGTACAGCATCAACTGGCGGGTGGCGGGGCCGAATTCGGTCACCTGGGCCGCGCACCGGGGGCACTCCATGAGGTGGTCCTCGAAGCGGAACGCTTCCGCCTCGTCCAGCACGCCGAGCGCGTAGGCGCCGACGTCACCATGACTTTCCAGGGACCTCATGCCGAATCCTCGTACCGTTGGGTGCGGGTGGGGTTACTCCTTGCTCCCACCCGTACGCACCCGACCGCCGAATCACTCAAGCCGCGATCGAATCGCAACCAAGGTGTTCGGAGCGGTCCGCGCCGCGGATTGGTCCGTCCCCGGAGAAAGCCGGCGGGCCGGCCGGGGCGCCGGCGTGGACGGCTAGAACAGGTGGATGGCGAGGTGCCCCAGCGGCAGCCCGAGCTGCCAGGCCGGCGTCCACACCTTCGGCCCCTCGTCCTCGCCGGTCACCGCCGCACCGCCGGGGACCGCGTTCAGGTCCGGGGCCAGCAACTCGGTGTCCTGGAGCCAGCGCCAGGCCGCCCGGGCCAGGTCCAGGTCCGGCGAGTGGCGTCCTGCGGCGACCGCGTCGGCCGTGACCTCGGCCAGCCGTCCGTGCACCCACTCGTGCCAGGGCTGGTCGTAGGCGGTCAGGGACAGCCAGGTCTCCAGGTGGGTGACGACCCGGATGCCGCTCAGTTCGCCGTCCGTGTCGGACAGGAAGACGGTGAGCGCCAGCGCGTCGCGTCCGGCGCGGAACTCGAAGGACGTCGGCGGCATCAGGTCGCCGGTCCGCAGCAGCTCGTCGGCGATGTACTCGGCGTACAACCACGCCATGGGAACGCTCAGTTCGCCCCCACCGGTGCCGTCCGTGCTCTCTTGGCCTCTGTGCAGCATCCCTTCCTGCCTTCCTCCGGTGCGTGCGCGTCGCCCGACCGGGTCGTGGACCCCCGTCCGGAACACGGATGAGGACAGCCGACTGCCCAACCGGGGTCCTGGGCAAGGCGCTTTACGGAGGCTTGACCAAAGGGTCGGTTTCACCGCAGGTCGGCGGCGTATCCCGGTAGCACCCTGCGCATGGCGCGCAGCGCGTAGTACGCGCGGGACTTCACGGTACCGGGTGGGATGCCGAGGGTTGTCGCGGCTTCCGCCACACTCGCCCCCTGGAAGTACACCAGCACCAGGACTTCACGGTGCTCCGGAGTGAGTGTCTTCACAGCCTCGCGCACATCGAGGGCCGCGGCGGCCCGTTCGGCGTGGTCCGCGCAGACGCGGGCGTTCTCCAGCACGGCGTCGCCGACCTCCGCGGGGCGCGCCTGGCGGGCGCGGCGCGCGTCGATCGCGAGCCGCCGGGCCACGGTGAGCAGCCACGGCCGTACGGAGTCGAAGTCGTCGGCGCGCAGGGCCTCGGGGTGCTGCCAGGCGCGGACCAGGGTCTCCTGCACGAGGTCCTCGGCGCGTTGCCGGTCGCCGTCGCTGAGCCGCAGCAGCAGCGCGAAGAGCGGCCGGCCGTGCTCGCGCTGCAGTGCGGCGAGCTCGTGCTCGGCGGTCGTCCCGTTCGCTGTGTCCGTGAGGGTGATTCCGGCCGTCATGGCCGTATGGCATCGCAGGGGGCCGGACGGGGACAGGGCGCACGCACGGGTGTGCGGCGGACGGTCGATCGCGTCGACGAACGGTTCGACGAACGGTCGGTACGCGGTCGGCGGGGCGCCGCGCGGCCCGTTCGCGCCCGCCGGACGGGCTAATGGGCGTGTCGAAGCCGCCTGTGACGAGCCGTGACTCTTTACCTATTCGTACGTAAATGTGACTTTTCATCGGTGTGTGCGACCCAGCGGAGTGAACGTATGATCACACGCAGTCGGCAGGTGGCCCTGGCCCTGACCGCCCTCCTCACGGCGGGCGCGGCCTGCCAGGCCCACGACCACGAACCGCCGAAACCGCCGGCCCCTGCCCCGCCCGCCGCCGTCGAAGGCTCCTTCACCCTGGTCGCCTCAGGGGACGTGCTCCCGCACGACTCGATCATCGAACGGGCCCGCTTCGACGCCGGCGGCACCGGCTACGACTTCCGCCCCATGCTCTCCGGTGCCCGGCCCGTCGTCTCGCGCGCCGACCTGGCCCTGTGCCACATGGAGACCATCTACGGCGCGAACGGCGACTACAGCGGCTACCCGCTCTTCAAGTCCCCGCCCGAGGTGGCGAAGGCGCTGGCCGCCACCGGCTACGACGGCTGCTCCACCGCCTCCAACCACAGCGTCGACGACGGCGCGGCCGGCATCCGACGCACCCTGGACGCGCTCGACCGCGCCGGCGTACGGCACGCCGGGACCGCGCGCACCGCGGGCGAGGCCGACACCGTGACGGTCCTGCGCGCGGGCCGGGCCCGGGTGGCCCACCTCGCCTACACCCTGCACACCAACGGCCACCCCCTTCCCGACGGCCAGCCGTGGGCGGTCGATCTGATCGACGAGGCGCGCGTCGTCGAGGACGCCCGGGCCGCGCGGAAGGCCGGCGCCGACGTCGTCGTCGTGTCGCTGCACTGGGGCACCGAGTGGCAGGACGCGCCCGACCGGGACCAGTTGGCCCTGGCCCGGAGCCTGACCGCCGCCCGCACCGGCGACCGCCCCGACATCGACCTGATCCTCGGCACCCACGCCCATGTCCCGCAGGCCTACGAGAAGGTCAACGGCACCTGGGTGGTCTACGGCATGGGGGACCAGATCGCGGGCGAGATGGTCAACGACCGGGGCGTCCGCGACCCGCGCGGCAACCAGTCGACCATCGGCCGCTTCACCTTCGCCCCGCCCGACCGGGCCGGCGAACGCTGGAAGGTCACCAAGGCCGAGTTCGTCCCGCAGCTGTTCGACGTCGACGCCGGCCGGGTGGTGAACCTCAACAGCGCGCTGGACGAGGGAGCCGAACTGCGGGGCGTGCGCGACCGCATCCGCGACGTGGTGCTCAGCCGGGGCGCCGCCGAGGACGGACTGGTGATGGGGGAGTAGGGGGAGCGGGTCAGACGTCCTCCACGTGGTCGAGGGCGCTGAGCATGGCCCCGAGCACGCGCAGGCAGGTGGTGAGGTCGGAGTCCGTGAGGTCGCCGCCGACCTGGCCCAGGAGCACGTTCTCCCGGTCGAGGACGGCGGCGACCACGGTGCGGCCCTCGTCCGTGAGCCGGATCAGCGACGACCGCCGGTGCGCGGGGTTGGGGACGCTCTCCACCAGGCCCCGGGCGGCCGCGTCGTTGACCATCCGCTGCACGAACTGGCGGCTGATCGCCTGTGCCCGGCCCATCTGCGGCACGGTCATCGGGCCGTTGCGGTGCAGCAGGGCCAGGACGGCGCGGACGCCCACGGAGAGCCCCTCGGGCGCCAGGCCCTGCTCCACGAGGCGCTGCGCGCGCCGGTAGACCGGGCCGACCAGGTCGTACACCTGGGTGAGGCGGTGCGCGAGTTCGTCGGGCGGGAGAGGGGGGTCCGGGAGAGGGGGGTCCAAGTCCGTCACTCGCTCATTATGACATCCCGGTTGTCAAAATATGGCGCATGATGACACCCTGGTTGTCATGACTGCTGCCGCGGATCTCCGCCACTTCGCTTCCGCCGACGGCGACCTCGCCTACCGCGACACGGGCTCGGGGCCCGCGCTGGTGCTGCTGCACGGCGGATTCCTCGATCACCGCATGTGGGACGACCAGGTGAGTGCCCTCGCGGCGACCCACCGGGTCGTCGTCCCCGACGCCCGCGGTCACGGCGCCTCCGCCAACGCGACCCGCCCCTACCGGCCGGCCGACGACGTCGCCGCCCTGCTGCGCCACCTCGACATCGACTCCGCGGTGCTGGTCGGCCTCTCGATGGGCGGCGGCGTCGCCGTCGACACGGCCCTGGAGCACCCCGGACTCGTGCGCGCCCTGGTCGTGTCCGGGGCCGGGACCAGCGAGCCCGACTTCCAGGACCCGTGGACCGTCTCGGTGCTCGCCGAATGGGGCCGGGCACTGGCCGCCGGCGACGTGGACGCCTGGGTGGAGGCGTTCCTGCGCTTCGTGCCCGGCCCGCACCGGACGGCGGACGACGTCGACCCCGCCGTCGTGCGCCGCCAGCGCGACATGGCCCTCGGCACCGTACGCAAGCACACGGCCGACGAGCCCGACCACAGGATCCCGGTCCGGGACACCTGGGAGCGGCTCCCGGGCATCGGCGTACCGGTGCTCGCCGTCCGGGGCGGCGTCGACAGCGAGGACCACCTGCGCATGGCCGACCGGCTCGCCCGCACCGTCCCCCGCGGCCGTTCCGTCACCGTCGAGGGCACGGCCCACTACCCGAACATGGAGCGTCCGGACGCGTTCAACGAGCTGGTCGCCCGCTTCCTGGCCGCCCTCTAACGGCCCGCCAGCTCCGACTTCCGGTACGAGTACGCGAAATAGATCACCAGACCGACCACGAACCACACGGCGAACCGCACCCAGGTCTGCCACTGAAGGAACGTGATCAGCCAGATCGAGAAGACGATGCCCAGCGCCGGCACGAACGGCATCCACGGGGTACGGAAGGTGCGCGGCAGGTCCGGCTGCCGGTAGCGCAGCACGATCACCGCCGCGCACACCACCACGAACGCCAGCAGGATGCCGATGTTGGTCAGCTCCGCCGCCTCGCCGATCGGCAGGAACCCGGCGATCACCGCGGACGCGACCCCGACGATCCAGGTGACCCGGGTCGGCACGTGCCGCGTCGGGTGCGTCTTGGCGAACCACTTGGGCAGCAGCCCGTCGCGCGACATGGAGAACCACACCCGGGTCACGCCCAGCATGAAGGTGAACATCACCGTGAGGATGCCGATGATGGCGCCCACCGCGATGATGTCGGCCAGTGAGCTGAGCCCCACCGACTTGAACGCCGTGGAGAAGCCGCTCTCCGGGTCGATGTCCTTGTAGTTCTGCATGCCGGTCAGCACCAGACAGGCCGCCACGTACAGCACCATCGAGATGATCAGCGAGTAGATGATCGCCTTCGGCATGTGCCGCTGGGCGTCCTTCGACTCCTCGGCCGCCGTCGACATGGCGTCGTAGCCGAAGACCGCGAAGAACACCGTCGCCGCGCCGGTGAACGCCCCGCCGACGCCGAACGGGAAGAACGGGTGGTAGTTCGAGCTGTTGATGTGGAAGACGCCCACCCCGATCACCAGCAGCACCACCAGCACCTTCAGCACGACCACGATCATCTCGAAGCGGGCCGCGTTCCTGATGCCCAGCGTCAGCAGATACGCGATCAGCAGGCACAGCACGGCCGCGAACAGGTCGACCTTGTGCCCGTCGCCGGTGCCCGGCGCGCCCAGCATCCAGTTCGGCAGGTCGGCGCCCATCTCGCCGACCAGGAAGCTGAAGTAGCCCGAGATGCCGATCGCGACCACCGCCACGATCGCCGTGTACTCCAGGAGCAGGTCCCAGCCGATGAACCAGCCCACCAGCTCGCCCAGGACCGCGTAACCGTAGGTGTAGGCGGAGCCCGCCTTCGGGATCATCCCGGCGAACTCGGCGTACGACAGGGCGGCCGCCGCACTCGCGACACCGGCGATGAGGAAGGAGATCAGGACCGCCGGACCCGCCGTGCCGTTGGCGACCGTGCCGGCCAGCGTGAAGATGCCTGCGCCGATGATGCCGCCGACGCCGATCGCGGTCAGCTGCCACAGCCCCAGCGAACGGACCAGGCCGCCGCCGCTCTCCGTCTCCTCGATGTGCTCGATGGGTTTGCGGCGGAGAACGCCCTCGCCCATGCGGAACCCGGCCATGCGCCTCACCTCTTTGTGATCGGCAAACGGCTGACGGTGGATCATGATGACTCACACACGTCCGCTACGGAAGGCACGACGCACGACGGGCCGGGGACGGGCGCGCGGGAAACCCGTACCCGCTACGGCACCACCGTCACCGGCCAGCGCCCCGACTTCACCAGCCGCACCGCCACCGAACCGACGAACCGGTGCCCGGCCTGCTCGGAGGCGCCCACCACCACGGCGTCCGCCTTCAGCTCGTCGGCCGTCTGCACCAGGCCGCTGTACGGGTCGCCGCGGAACGTGTGGAACTCCCAGCGGATGTCGAATATCCCCTTCACCCGCTCGGTCGCCTCCCGGATCTGGGCCACCAGTTCCTCGGCGATCTCGTCGGTCGTCTCCGCCACCGACGCCCCGAGCGCCGCACCCCCCGCCAGCACCGGCTGCACGTAGACCACCGCGAGCAGGGCGCCCTGCCGCCTGGCCAGCCCGCCGGCGTAGGCCGCGGCCCGCAGCGAGGAGTCGGAGCCGTCCACACCGACGACGATGACCTTCGGTCCGTCCGTGCCGCGTTCGAACTGATGGGAGTGCTGTTCCGTCACGCGGCGAGGCTATCGGAGACCCTCGTGATCTTGAGCCGGGTGGGTGGTTTCACGCCCCCGCACCGGTGTTGCTCAGGTGCGGCGCACCGTCGCCGGGCGACTGATGAGTCATGGAGAAGGATCAGTTGCTCACCCGCCGCACCCTGCTCACCGGCGTCGCGGCCCTGGGCGCGGCGGGCACCGCCGGCGCACTCGCCGCGGGCCTGGGGGACGGCCCGGCGAAGCCGCCCGCCCCCGTACCCGCGGCCGGGCCCCCGCAGCGCAGCCCGCTCAAGCCCTCCGCCTACCGCCTGAAGCCCCTGACCGGATACGACGCACCGCGTGCCGCGCCCCGGCGGCCCCCGGTGCGCAGCGAGCCGATCCTGCGCATGACCGGCCGGGGCCGCACCATGCTGCTCACCTTCGACGACGGCCCGCACCCCGAATACACCCCCGAGATCCTCGACACCCTCGCCGAGCACAAGGTGCACGCGACGTTCTTCGTGTGCGGGGAGATGGCGGAGTGGAACCGCGACCTGCTCGCGCGGATGTACGACGAGGGGCACGTGGTCGGGAACCACACCTGGTCGCACCCGCTGCTGACCAAGCTGAGCCGGCGCCGCATCCGCTCCGAGATGGAGCGCACCAGCGAGGTCGTCGAGGCGGCCTACGGCGAGGCGCCCCGCTGGTTCCGGGCCCCGTACGGAGCCTGGAACCGCGACACCTTCCAGCTCGGCGCGGAACTCGGCATGGAGCCGCTCGCCTGGACCGTGGACACCCTGGACTGGACGACACCCGGCACCGGGACCATCGTCGACCGCGTCGAGGAGGGCGCGGGCCCCGGCGTCGTGGTGCTCTCGCACGACGCCGGGGGCAACCGCTCGCAGAGCGTGCGCGCCCTGCGCCGCTACCTGCCCGAGCTGCTCGACTCCGGCTACCACCTCACCGTCCCCCGGCGGCGGCTGATCTGACCGCCGACGGCGCACCCGCCCGGCCGGGGCCGCTCAGCGGACCTCGACCAGGCGGGCGAACACGACGACGTTCCCGTCGTAGCCGTTCTCCTTGGTGAAACCGCCGCCACAGGTGATCACCCGCAGTTCCGGGGTGCCCTTCGAGGCGTAGACCCGGTCGCCCGGGAAGTTGTCCGTCTCGAAGACCTCGATGCCGTAGATCTCGAAGACCGCCGTCTTTCCGTCCTGGCGGTGCACCTCCACCTTGTTTCCCTTTTTCAGGGCGCCGAGTCCGTAGAACACGGCGGGGCCCTGCTGGTTGTCGACGTGACCGACCACGACCGCGGTGCCCTTCTCCCCCGGGGAGACCGCGCCGGTGAACCAGCCGGCCAGGTTCGGGTCCTCGGGCGGCGGCGCGTCGACCCAGCCGTCCGGGTCCAGACCGACGCCCATGACCGGCGCGTCGACCTGGATGGCGGGGATGGAGACCTGGTCGGGGACCGAGTACGGCAGCGGTGTGACGCCGGGGGCGGCGGCGTCGCCGGGGGTCGCGCGGGTGTCCGGGGCGGCGGCCGACGCCGGCTGGGGCGGGCCCACGTCGAACTCTCCCGAGCCGTTGCGGATGAGCGCGAGACCGGTCAGCAGAACAAGCGCTATCACGCCCCAGGGAGCGCGCTTCCTCCGCCGCTCCTCCTCTTCGGCCAACTCGGAGTCGTACATTCGCCTTCCCCTCTCGACCCGGCCGTCGCCGGATCATCCGCGCATACGAGCACGCTAAGCGGCGTGCGGGGGACCGGCGACGGGGCGGCGGCGAACGGGTGGTGCGCGCCTCCTCGCGTGCGCCATCCGGGAGGAGGCCGACGGAGATTTTCTGACGGTGCGTGACCTGCGGCGATATCCACTCGCGCGGTTTCGGCCCGGCACCCCTCTCACCAGGACGGACCATTCCCGAAATGCGGCTGCGCGCAGGTCAACTGAGGGTCTTTCTGGGAGGCGCTTCTCGCCGATCGACCGGGGACGGGACCCGGGGCGTCTTCCGCGGAGGATCACATGCGCAACACTCGTGCCCTCGCGGCAGCCGGCGCCGCCGTCGCTGTCCTCGGACTGGCCGCCCCCGCGGCCACCGCGGGCGGCGACCACAACCAGCCGAGCAACATCGTCGCCCTGCCCAGTGTGATCGCCCGCGGCGGCCAGATGACCGTCACGGTCGACGGCTGCCCCCAGGGCGGCACCATGACCTCGGACGCGTTCCGGACCACCCACCTGACGCCGGTCAGGGGAGCCAACGAGACGTCGAAGGGCACCGCCACCATCAAGCAGGACGCCAGGCCGGGCTCGCACGACATCACCGTCAACTGCTCGGGCCGGCGGCTGACCCGGCCGGCCGCCTTCACCGTCATCGGCGGCGTCCGCGGCGGCCTCGGCGGCAGCAGCTCCAGCGGGGCGACCTCGACCGACATCGCGATCGGCGGCGGGCTCGTCGCCGCGGCCGTCGCCGGCGGCGGGCTGTTCTGGCTGCGCCGCAGGTCCGAGCGGCGGATCTGACCGCACGGCGCGGGACGGCGACGGCACTTCGCCCCGGATCCGGTGGGGATCCGGGGCGAAGTGCCGTGCGCGGTGCGGACGGGTCAGGCGCCGTCCTCGCCGGAACGGCGGCGCGAGAGGTGGTACGCCGTGCCCACCGCCGCCGCGATGAGCGCCGCGCCGAGCCCGATCTGCTTCAGGTCGAACCCGGCGACGCTGCCGCCCTCCCCGGCGTGCACGCCCTTGGACCGCCAGGGCTCGTCGGAGGGGTGGTGCGAGCCGCCGCCGGCGATGGTCAGGTCCACGGTGCCGGTCTTGTCCCGACAGGCGAACGTCACTCGGTAGACCGCCCCGCGCCGGGCGTCCCGGTCGACCCGGGCCGTCGCGGAGGACTCGTGCCGGGGGATGGTGACCGTGTCGAACACCGGCGAGGTGACCGTGACCCGCCCGTGGCAGCCCGCGGCGGTGCGGCCCACTCCCAGCGTGACCTCCCCGCCCGGCGCCACGGTGGCGGGGGAGACGGTGAAGCCGAACGTGTTCGAGCCCACGGCCCCGGCCGGCACGCAGGCGGACAGTGCGGCGGCGCCCAGCAGTGCGACCGAGGCGACGGGTATCGCGCGCATGGTGAATCCTCCGGGTCCCCGAGGAGCAGCGGCGGACCTGTTCCGCTCGCGCCAGGAATGCACCTCGATGTCCGAAACGCTAGGAAGCCGTGCGCATCGCCGCGATCTCTGTCGCGCGAATGGGGCAAGAGTGTGGGCCGCTCAGGGGACGGTGACGGCGTGTCGGCCGCCGCCGTCCCCGACGGCGTGTCCGTCCCCGGTCAGTCCCCGGCACCCGGGAACAGGCTGAGGAACGGCTCGGTGGACGCCGAGACGCCCCGGCTGAAGGGTGCGTCGAAGTCCCAGATCAGGAAGAGCAGGAAGGCGATCAGCGCGGAGAACAGCCCCGCGAGGACCAGTTCGCGGGGCGTGCGCCGGATCTGCAGGGCGAAGACCATGCCGATGGTGACGACGGCCCCGGCGATGAGCCCGAACCACACCACCCCCGGCATGGTCGCCCCGGTCGACTGCGCCCGGGAGTTGCGGGCCTGGTCCGCGAGGGCCACCTGGTCGACGAGGGGCTGGTACGCCTGGGCCTCGAAGTCCGACTTCGGCTCGTAGTCCGTGACGTCCGCGCGGACGCGGTCGAGCAGCTCGGTGCCGCGGTCGGTCACCTCGCCGTGGTCGGCCATCGCCTTCCACTCGGTGGTGACGACGTGTCCGACATAGGCGTTGACATCCGCCCGGATGCGGTCACGTACCTCGGGCGGATAGACCCGGGCCCGCTCCGAGATCTCGTGCAGCGCGACGGCCTCCGTCTGCACGTCGGCCTCGGCCGCGCTGCGCGCCTCCCAGACCCCGGCGATGGCCAGGCCCAGGACGATGGCGTACACCACGCCGATCCACATCGTCATGTACTCGATGACGTCCGGCGTCTCGGTGATGTCCTCGTCGTCGGACGCCGTGCGGTGCCGTACGAGGGTGATGACGACCACCACGACACAGGCGGCCAGCATCGCGAGGGTGAGAACAAGCCATTCCGGCAAGAGAGGCCTCCAGGGATCAGCGCGCACGGAGCGCGGCGACCGCGATCACCGCGGGCACCGTGATGAGCAGGACGAAGACGAGCGGCGACGTGGCCCCGCGCGAGGACCGCTGCGGCGGCCGGGCGGTGCGGTGGCGCGGATAGTGCACCGGGCTGAGCGAGGGCCGGGGCGTGGGCGTGACCGACGGGGTGGGCGCGGGCGCCTCGGGCCGGACCGGCGGCGGAGTGGGCCGGGGCTTCGGCGTCGGAGTCGGCGTCGACCGGGGCGGCGCCGGGCGCGGAGCCGGAGCCGGCGGCGGCTCGGGCTTCGGCGTCGGTGGCGCGGGCCGGGGAGGCTTCGGCGAGGGCGGCGGCGGGGGCGGCGGCTCGGGCGGCGGAGGCGTGGGCGTCGGAGTCGGGGTGGGCGTGGGCGTCGGGGTGGGCCGGGGACACGGCGGGAAGGTGGGCCAGGAGAGGCTCCCGGCGACCGCCACGGCGTCCGTGCCGCCCGGCCCGGTCGAGGCGTACGCACAGGCGTCGGCCTGCGCCGGGCCGGCCGGTATGCCGACGAAGGTGAACGTCAGCGTCACCAGGGCCAACACCCGTCCGGCGGCTGCGGATCGGGTCGGTTCGGGTCCATGCACGACGCAGATCATGAAGCCTGGCGCACCGCCCCAGGTCCGAGTGTCCGACGATTGCCCCAAAGGAGGGACATACCCCGACCTGGGGTTTGACGGCGGCGGACCCGCACCCGCCGGAGCCCGCACATGCGTACGAGGGGTCGGGTGCCGGTGCCGGGGCTGAAGAAATCCCGCCTTCCGTTGAACACAACGGGCTTCCCCGCGCGTACCCAGTGTCGTGCGGCGGCCGGCAGGGCCCCCAACACCTTCGTGACGATCGGGGATTGACGATGAAGACCTCCTGGCGGAGCGCCTCACTCGTGGCGAGCGCTGCGGCGGTGCTGGCGCTGACGACGGCGTGCGGCCAGGACGGCGGCGCCGCCGCCGGCAGCCAGAACGTGGGCGCGACGGCCGCGCCCGGCGACGTCGGCGACCTCGGTGCGGGCGCCGGAGACGGAGTCGGCACCGGCGCGGGAGCCGGCCAGGCCTCGGCGAGCGCGCCGGAGCCCGCGGGCAAACTGTCCGTCTCGGCCAACGCCGACTTCGGCGAGCTGGTGACCGACGGAGCGGGCCGCACCCTCTACCGCTTCGACGCCGACACCGCCGAACCGCCCAAGACGACCTGCGAGAACGACTGCGCGAGCACGTGGCCGCCGGTGGCCGCGGACGACGCCATCGCCGGCGAGGGCATCGACAAGGACCTGCTCGGCGAGGTCACCCGCCCCGACGGGACCAAGCAGCTGACGATCGGCGGCTGGCCCGCGTACCGCTACGCCAAGGACGCCTCCCCCGGAGACGTCAAGGGCCAGGGCGTCGGCAAGAAGTGGTACGCGCTGGCCGCCGACGGCAAGAAGGCCAAGGCCGAGCCGGCCGCCGGGCTGTCCACCCGCAACGATCCCAAGCTCGGGGAGATCGTCGTCGACAAGAACGGCATGACCGTCTACCGGTTCATGAAGGACGAGGCCTGGCCGAAACCGGTGTCGGCCTGCACCGGAGCGTGCCTGGAGAAGTGGCCGGTCGTGGCGCCCGTCGAGGCGAACGACACCAAGGGCGTGGAGAAGAAGGGGCTGATGAGCTTCACCCGGCCCGACGGCGCCGCCCAGCAGACGATCGACTGCTGGCCCATCTACACCTTCGCCGGCGACAAGAAGGCCGGCGACACCAACGGTCAGGGCGTCGGCGGCACCTGGTACGCCGTCAAGCCCGACGGAAAGCCGGTCGGCGCACCGAAGAAGTAGCGACCTCCCGCCCGCCGCCCTTCGGCGCACGACCAGCGGGCCGTCCCCTTCGCACCCAGGCGGAGGGGACGGCCCCGTTCGTGCGCTTTGGCATGCCTTCGCCCAACGGCACGTGCCCCGGGCAGTGACCGGGAACGGACGGTCAATTTCCGTTTGGGCTCGCCCGTTTGGCGGGCGATCAGTAGCCTCAGCTCGAACACCGGATCGCCTATGCCTTGGAGAGCTAGATGGAGCGTCCCGCCTGGGCCCCTCGCAGCATCGACATCTCGGTGCCCAGCGTGTCCCGGATCTACGACTTCTACCTGGGCGGTTCGCACAACTTCGAGGTCGACCGGGAAGCGGCCCGCAGGGCCATGGAGTTCATGCCGGGACTACCCAAGATCATGCAGGCCAACCGGGCGTTCATGCGCCGGGCCGTGCGCTTCGCGGCCGACGAGGGCATCGACCAGTTCCTCGACATCGGCTCCGGAATCCCCACCTTCGGCAACGTCCACGAGGTGGCCGCACGCAGCCGCCCCGGCGCCCGCGTGGTGTACGTCGACCACGACCCGGTGGCGGTCGCGCACAGCGAGGCTGTCCTGGCGGGCCACGACGACGCGGACGTCGTGGCCGGCGACCTCCTCAAGCCGGCCGAGATCCTCGCCAGTCCCCAGGTGGAGCGGCTGATCGACCTGAATCGACCGGTCGCCCTGCTGCTGGTTGCCATACTGCACTTCGTGGAGGACGAGGACGACCCGTACGCGGCGGTGGCCGAGCTGAGCGACGCGCTCGCCCCGGGCAGCCTGCTCGTCCTCACGCACGCCTCCTACGAGAACATCCCGCTGCCCGCCGAGCGGGCCGGGGGCGCGGTGGACGTGTACAAGGACATCCGCAATCCGCTGATCATGCGTTCGCGCGAGGAGATCGCGCGGTTCTTCGAGGGGTACGACATGGTGGAGCCCGGACTGGTTCCGATGCCGCGCTGGAGGCCGGAGGGGGAGCCCGAGGACGAGGACCCGTACGCGTTCTCCGGGTTCGCCGGCGTGGGGCGTACGGCGTGAGCGCGGAGCCGGACGGGCCGGAGGACAGACTGCGCCGGTTCGCCACGATCTGGAGCCGGGCGGTGTTCCCGGTGACCTCCACCTCGGCCACCCGGCCCGAGTTCGAGGCGCAACTGCTGCCGCTGGCCCGCCGGCTGAGCGAGGTGCTGCGCGCGCGGAGCTTCGACGCGGCCGAGGCCAAGGACGTCGGCGCCGCCCTCGTCGACGCGCACTGCACCGACCCCGACGCGCTCTCCCGGACGCTGGACTGCGTCGACGCCTACCTGGTGCTGTACTGCGGCGAGGACGGCGACCCGGAGGACCTGCGGGCCCGTTCGGCCCGGCTCCAGCACGCCATGGCGGCCGGGTTCGCCGGGGCACTGCGCGCCCGGACCCTCGCCGAGCAGGAGGCCATCGCACAGGCCGCCCTGAAGGCGCAGGGCGTGGTCGCCGAGGCCCTGCACGCCAGCGAGGCCCGTTTCCGCGCGGTCTTCGAGGGCGCCGCCATAGGCATCGGCATCGCCGACCTGGAGGGCAACATCCTCCAGGTCAACGAGGCCTTGATGCGCATGTTCGGCATCGCGGACGCCTCGTTCGGCGGCCGCCGGGCCACGGAGTGGACGCACCCCGACGACGCGCCGCAGACCTGGCGGCTCTACGAGGAGCTGGTGCGCGGCGAGCGCGAGCACTACCACGTGGAGAAGGCCTTCTACCGGCCCGACGGCACCGTCCTGTGGACCAACCTCACCGTCTCCCTGCTCCGCGACGCCGACGGCACCCCGCAGTACCAGCTCGCGCTGATGGAGGACACCACCGAGCGGCGGCTGCTCAACCTGCGGCTGCGCTACGAGGCCACGCACGACGCGCTCACCGGGCTGCCCAACCGCAGCTTCTTCTTCGAACGCCTGGAGAAGGCCCTGAACGCGGGCCCGGGCCAGCGCTTCGGCCTGTGCTATCTCGACCTCGACGGCTTCAAGACGGTCAACGACAGCCTCGGCCACGCGGCCGGCGACCGGCTGCTCGTGGAGGTCGCCGACCGGCTCCAGGCCTGCGCCACCGCCCCCGGCGAGATGGTCGCGCGGCTCGGCGGCGACGAGTTCGTGGCGCTGACCACCGGCCCCGACACCCGGCACGAGGTCGACGAGCTGGCCGGCCGCATCATGAACGCGCTGCTCGCCCCGGTCAGCGTCGACGGCCGGGAACTGACCGTGCGCGGCAGCATCGGCATCGTCGAGGGCCCGGCGGGGGAGCGCAGCCCGGCGGAGGTGCTGCGCAGCGCCGACATCACCATGTACCGGGCCAAGTCGGCGGGCGGCAACCGCTTCGAGCTGGCCGACCCGGAGGCCGACGCCCGCGTCATCACCCGGCACGGGCTGACCACCGCGCTGCCCGCGGCCCTGGAACGCGGCGAGTTCTTCATCGAGTACCAGCCGCTGGTCCACCTCGGTGACGGCGGTGTGCGCGGCGCCGAGGCGCTGGTGCGCTGGCTGCACCCGCAGCACGGGGTGCTCGGCCCCGACCGCTTCATCCCGCTCGCCGAGCACACGGGGCTGATCGTGCCGCTGGGCCGCTGGGTCCTGGAGCAGTCCGTGCGGCAGGCCCGCCTGTGGCGCGAGCGGTACGGCGAGGGCGGCGCCGCGGGCCCGCTGCGGATCAACGTCAACCTCTCGCCCTGCCAGCTCACCCACCCCGGCCTGGTCCAGGACACCGTCGAGATCCTGGAGCGGGCCGGCGTCACGCCGGACGCGCTGTGCCTGGAGGTGACCGAGTCGGCCCTGATCGGCGCCGACGACGACCTGCTGAAACCGCTGCGCCGGCTGGCCGAGATGGGCGTCGACATCGCCCTGGACGACTTCGGCACCGGCTACTCCAACCTGGCCAACCTGCGACGGCTGCCCGTGAGCGTCCTCAAGCTGGACCGCTCGTTCACGCAGAGCATGCAGCAGTTCCCGGCGGACCCCGTCGACCTGAAGATCGTCGAGGGGATCGTCGCCCTCGCCCACAGCCTGGACCTCGCGGTCACAGTGGAGGGCGTGGAGACCGGCGCCCAGGCCGAGCAGCTGCGCATACTGGGCTGTGACACGGCCCAGGGCTGGTACTACGCCCGCCCGGGCCCGCCGGAGCGGCTGCACGACCTGGCACTGGTGGACGCCACGGGCTGAACGGGGCCGCCGGTCGCCCCGGGGTCCGTTGCGGTCGGCCCGAGCCGGTCGGTCCGGGGTCCGGCACCGACCGCCCGAGCCGGTGGGTGCGGGGTCCGTCACGGTCGGCCCGAGCTGGTCGGCCGGGGGTTCGTTGCGGTTGGCCTGAGCCGGTGGGTCCGGGGTTCGTTGCGGTCGGCCCGAGCGGGTCGGCCCGGGGTCCGTCACGGTCGTCTCAGGCTCCGTACCGAGCGGCCGGGCCGCGACGCACGCCTTGCCGCATGTGCCCGCGCGGCACATCCCAGCCCCGGGACGGCCCGGGTCCAGCGTGAGCCCAGCCGTGGGCGGCTCGGCTCTCCTCCGAGCGTGGGGGCTCTGCTCCTGCCCCGGCGACCCGGTCACGTCCCCGCGCGGGCCGCCTCGGCGATCTCGGTTGCCGTGCGGACGAGGGCCGCGGTGGCCGTGGAGCGGGACTGTTGGGGCCAGGCGAGGGCCAGGACGACCGGTGGGGCGTCCAGGACCGGGCGGTAGGCGAGGCCCGGGCGTGGGTAGCGGGCGGTCACCGACGCGGGCAGCAGGGTGACGACCTTGCCCAGGGAGGCGGCCGTGAGCACCTGGGCCAGGTCGCCGTGACCGCGCGCGGCCTCGTCGATGTGCCGCTCCACGCTGCCGGCGTCCAGGCCGAGGTCGGCCAGCTCCAGCCGGTCGCGGGCGGCGAGCGGATGGTCCGCGGCGAGGACGGCGACGCGTGGTTCGGCGGCCAGCGTCTCCGTGTCCAGGCCGGTACGGTCGAACGGCGCGTGGACCAGGGCCACGTCCGCCTCGCCGCTGCGCAGCAGCCCCGGCTGTTCCCGCCACCCGCACAGCCGGACGGCGACCGGTACGGACCCGGGCTCGGCCGCGTAACGCGCCAGGATCGGCTCCAGCAGCCCCGCGTCCCCGTCGGCCTTCACGGCCAGCACCAGCTTCGGTTCCTCGGCCGCGCGCCTGGCCCGGCGCCCCGCGGCCTCCAGGGCGTCCAGCGCGACGCGGGCCTCCGCGAGCAGGACGTCCCCGGCCGGGGTCCGGGTGACACTGTGCGTGGTCCGCTCGAACAGGGTGACGCCCAGCTCGGCCTCGAGGCGGCGGATCGCCCTGGACAGGGGCGGCGGGGAGATGCCCAGCCGCTCGGCGGCGCGCGCGAAGTTGAGTTCCTCGGCGACCGCCACGAAGTAGCGCAGGGCTCGCGACTCCACGCTCCGCCTCCCGCCGTCCGATGCCGCCCGGTATTGCCCTCAGGGTAACAAGCCGGATCCGGCCGATCCTTCAGTTCCGCCGGGCCGGCGCACAGGATGGGAGAGCGCCGGGAAGCGAGCGGAACGAGATTCCCGCCCCGGCGCGATCCCTCTCTTCTCCTTCCCTGAACCGGAGTTGTGCTCGTGATCGTCCTCACCACCCCGACCGGCGGAATCGGCCGACAGGTCCTCGACAACGTCCTGGACGCCCTCGACGCCCGGGACGACGGGACCGCGGTCCGCGTGATCGCCCGCGACCCCGCACGCCTCACCGCCCGGGCCCGGGAGCGGGCCGAGGTGTTCCGGGGCTCGCACGCCGACCCCGACGTCCTGGGCGCCGCCTGCGAGGGTGCCGGCCAGGTGTTCTGGCTGGTGCCGCCCGCGCCCGGCGCCGACAGCGTCGAGGGACACTTCCGCGACTTCACGCTGCCGCTGTGCGAGGCGATCGAGCGGCAGGGCGTCGCACGGGTGGTCGCCGTCTCCAGCCTGGGCCGCGGCGTGGCCAAGGACGCCGGACCGATCACCGCCTCCCTCGCCATGGACGACCGGATCGCGGCCACCGGCGTGCACTACCGCGCCCTGTGCCCGCCCTTCCTGATGGAGAACCTGCTCGGCCAGGCCGCCGCCCTCCGCGACACCGGCGAGTTCCGTATGGCGTACGCCGCGGACCGCGTCCTGCGGACCTGCGCCACCGCCGACATCGCCGCCACGGCCGCCCGTCTGCTCCTCGACGACACCTGGACCGGCCGTTCCGACGTCCCCGTGGTCGGCCCCGACGCCCTGACCCCCGCGGGCATGGCGGAGGTGCTGTCCGAGGTGCTGAGCCGTCCGGTACGGGTACGGGAGACGACCCCGGAGGCGTACCGGGCGTCCGCCCTGCGGTTCGGGGCGAGCGAGGCGAGCGCCCAGGGCCTGGCCGACATGGCCTCGGCGATGGACGCCCAGGGCTTCTACGGCGCGGCCGAGCCCAGCACCCCGGACACCGCGCCCACGAGCTTCCGCCGCTGGTGCGAGGAGGTCCTCAGGCCGGCCGCGCTCGTCTGACGGGCGGGGCCGGGGCCGCCCGTCACCGCTCCAGCAGCATCCGCTGCAGCTCCCGTGCCGCCCTCGGCGGAGCCACGTCGCTGCGGTGGGCGAGGGCGATGGTCCGGTACAGGCCGGGCCGGGCCAGAGGGGTCACCCGCAGCCCGCGCCCGGAGCGGGCGGCCACCATCCGCGGGACGACCGCCAGGCCGAGCCCGGCCCGCACGAACCCCAGAACCGCGTCCATCTCCCCGCCCTCCACGGCGAAGTCCGGTTCGAACCCGGCCGAGCGGCACGCGGCCACGGTCAGCTCCCGCAGGTCGTAGCCGTGCCGGAACATCACCAGCCGCTCGCCCTCCAGGTCGGTGATGCGCACGGCAC
This sequence comes from Streptomyces sp. KPB2, assembly GCF_003950055.1. Lineage (NCBI taxonomy): Bacteria > Bacillati > Actinomycetota > Actinomycetes > Kitasatosporales > Streptomycetaceae > Streptomyces > Streptomyces sp. KPB2. Next base: position 665,130 of record NZ_CP034353.1, on the reverse strand, counting down.
GGCGCCCGCCGCCCGGCCGGGGCGCCTCCGGGGACGACACCACCACCAGGTCCTCCCGCAGCAGCTCGACCGTCGTCAGCGCCGGGGACGCGGTGGGCAGCGGCAGCACCACCAGGGCCAGGTCCAGCGCGCCGCGCGCCAACTCCCGCACCAGATCGTGCGAGCCGCTCTCCTCGATCAGCAGCTGGATGCCGGGATAGCGGTCGTGGAAGGCACGCAGCACGTCCGGGAGCAGGCCGGTGCACAGGCTCGGGGTGGCGCCCAGCCGGACCCGGCCGCGGCGCAGTTGCGCCAGCTCCAGCACCTCGTGCCGCGCGGTGTCCGCGTCCGCCAGGATGCGCCGGGCCAGCGGCAGCAGCGCCTCCCCGGCGTCGGTGAGGGTGATGTTGCCGCGCGCCCGCAGGAACAGGTCGGCGCCCAGCTCCCGCTCCAGCGCCTTGATCTGCTGCGACAGCGAGGGCTGCGCCACGTGGACCACCTCGGCGGCCCGGGTGAAGTGCCGGGTCTCGGCGACCGCGACGAAGTACTGGAGCTGTTGCAACTGCATACCGTGAGCATACGCGGTCGATAGGCAGGCCCTATGGAATCCAGGCGTTCCATGTCTTGGACCGATGGGCCCTGGTCCCCGTAACGTCCTGTGACATGGCTCTGGCAACGCGGACGGACCGACGGCCGTCCATGGCGCGCACCGTGTGGGACTCGACCGTCGGCAAGAAGACAGTGATGGCGGTCAGCGGTCTCGTCATGCTGCTCTACCTGGTCGCCCACATGATCGGGAACCTGAAGATCTTCTTCGGGACCGAGGAGTTCAACCACTACGCCCACTGGCTGCGCACGGTCGGCGAACCGTTCATGCACTACGAGTGGACGCTCTGGCTGATCCGCGTCGTGCTGGTGGTCGCCGTCGTCGCCCACGCCGTCTCCGCGTACCAGCTCAGCCGCCGCGACATCAAGGCGCGGCCCAGCAAGTACGTGCACAAGAAGCCCCGTTCCAGCTACGCGACGCGCACCATGCGCTGGGGCGGGATCATCCTCGGCCTCTTCATCGTCTGGCACCTCCTCGACCTGACCACCGGCACCGTGCACTCCGGCGGCTTCGAGACCGGCAAGCCCTACCAGAACGTCGTGGACACCTTCTCCACCTGGTACGGCAACGTCATCTACATCCTCGCGATGCTCGCCCTCGGCCTGCACATCCGGCACGGCTTCTGGAGCGCCGCCCAGACCCTCGGCGCCGGCAGCCGCACCCGCGACCGGGCCCTGAAGACGACCGCGAACGTCCTCGCGCTGCTGCTCACGATCGGTTTCATCGCCGTACCCGTGGGCGTCATGACCGGAGTGGTGAGCTGACATGACAACCTACGCCGACTACACGACCGGGGAGCCGGTCGCCGACACCAAGGCCCCCGCCGGACCCGTCAACGAGCGCTGGGACACGCGCCGTTTCGAGGCGAAGCTGGTCAACCCCGCCAACCGGCGCGGCAAGACCGTCATCGTCGTCGGCACCGGCCTCGCGGGCGGCTCCGCCGGTGCCACCCTCGCCGAACAGGGCTACCACGTCGTCCAGTTCTGCTACCAGGACTCCCCGCGCCGGGCCCACTCCATCGCCGCCCAGGGCGGCATCAACGCGGCGAAGAACTACCGCAACGACGGCGACTCGATCCACCGCCTGTTCTACGACACCGTCAAGGGCGGCGACTTCCGCTCCCGCGAGTCCAACGTGCACCGGCTGGCGCAGATCTCGGTCGAGATCATCGACCAGTGCGTGGCGCAGGGCGTGCCCTTCGCCCGCGAGTACGGCGGACTGCTCGACACCCGCTCCTTCGGCGGTGTGCAGGTCTCCCGCACCTTCTACGCCCGCGGCCAGACGGGCCAGCAGCTGCTGCTCGGCGCCTACCAGGCGCTCAGCAGGCAGATCGCGGCCGGCAACATCGAGATGCACGCGCGCACCGAGATGCTCGACCTGATCGTCGTGGACGGCCGGGCCCGCGGCATCGTCGCCCGCGACCTGATCACCGGGAAGATCGACACCTACTTCGCCGACGCCGTCGTCCTGGCCAGCGGCGGCTACGGCAACGTCTTCTACCTCTCCACCAACGCCATGAACTCCAACGCGACCGCGATCTGGCGGGCGCACCGGCGCGGCGCGTACTTCGCCAACCCCTGCTTCACACAGATCCACCCCACCTGCATCCCGCGCACCGGTGACCACCAGTCCAAGCTGACGCTGATGAGCGAGTCGCTGCGCAACGACGGCCGGATCTGGGTGCCCAAGGCCAAGGGCGACGACCGGCCGCCGAACAAGATCCCCGAGGACGAGCGCGACTACTACCTGGAGCGCATCTACCCGTCCTTCGGCAACCTGGTCCCGCGTGACATCGCCTCCCGCGCCGCGAAGAACGTCTGCGACGAGGGCAGGGGAGTGGGCCCCGGAGGCCAGGGCGTCTACCTGGACTTCGCCGACGCCATCAAGCGCATGGGGCGCAAGGCGGTCGAGGCCAAGTACGGCAACCTCTTCGACATGTACCAGCGGATCACCGACGAGGACCCGTACCGGGTACCGATGCGGATCTACCCCGCCGTGCACTACACGATGGGCGGCCTGTGGGTCGACTACGACCTCCAGACCACGATCCCCGGCCTGTTCGCCGTCGGCGAGGCCAACTTCTCCGACCACGGTGCCAATCGGCTCGGCGCCTCCGCGCTGATGCAGGGCCTGGCCGACGGCTACTTCGTGCTGCCGGCCACCATCAACGACTACCTCGCGCGCACTCCTCACCGGGACGACGTGGACGACGAGCACCCGGTGGTGCAGGAGGTGCTGGCCGAGACCGAGGACCGGCTGAACCTGCTGCTGTCCGTCGACGGCGACCGCACCCCGGACTCCTTCCACCGCGAACTCGGCGAGCTGATGTGGGAGTTCTGCGGCATGGCCCGCACCGACACGGGACTGCGCAAGGCGCTGGAGCGCATCCCGCAGATCCGCGAGGAGTTCTGGCGGCGCATCAAGGTCCCCGGCACCGGCGAGGAGTTCAACCAGTCGCTGGAGAAGGCCAACCGCATCGTCGACTACCTGGAACTCGCCGAGCTGATGTGCCTCGACGCGCTGCACCGCTCCGAGTCCTGCGGCGGCCACTTCCGCGAGGAGTCCCAGACCCCCGACGGCGAGGCGGCCCGCAAGGACGACGAGTTCGGCTACGCCGCCGCCTGGGAGTTCACCGGCACCGGCGCGGCCCCCACCCTGCACAAGGAAGACCTGGTCTTCGAGTACGTCCACCCCACCCAGCGGAGCTACGCATGAAGCTCACCCTGCGCGTCTGGCGGCAGAAGAACGCCGACGCCGACGGCGCCATGTCCACGTACGAGGTGGACGGAATCTCCAGCGACATGTCCTTCCTGGAGATGCTCGACACCCTCAACGAGGAACTCATCCTCAAGGGCGAGGACCCGGTCGCCTTCGACCACGACTGCCGCGAGGGCATCTGCGGCGCCTGCTCGCTGGTCATCAACGGCGACGCCCACGGCCCCGAGCGCACCACCACCTGCCAGCTGCACATGCGGTCCTTCGAGGACGGCGACACCATCGACATCGAGCCCTGGCGGGCCTCCGCGTTCCCGGTCGTCAAGGACCTCGTCGTCGACCGCTCGGCCTTCGACCGGATCATCCAGGCCGGCGGCTACATCACCGCGCCCACCGGTAGCGCGCCGGAGGCGCACGCCACGCCGGTGCCGAAGCCGGACGCCGACCTCGCCTTCGAGCACGCGGAGTGCATCGGCTGCGGCGCGTGCGTCGCCGCGTGCCCGAACGGCGCGGCGATGCTGTTCACCTCCGCGAAGGTGAACCACCTGAACGTGCTGCCGCAGGGCGCGCCCGAGCGGGAGACGCGGGTGCTCGACATGGTCGGGCAGATGGACGCCGAGGGCTTCGGCGGGTGCACGCTCACCGGCGAGTGCGCGACCGCCTGCCCGAAGGGCATTCCGCTGATGTCCATCACCAGCATGAACAAGGAGTGGCTGCGGGCCGCGCGCAAGGTGGCCAAGAAGTAGCCCCCCACGACGTTCGCCGACAGGTGCGGACGGACGGGGCCGGGAGAGGTGCTCCTCCCGGCCCCGTTTCGCTTGCCCGCAACCCCTGTCCGGGAGCCCGGCATTCAGGAAGCGCACATCCGTGCTCCGGGCAGTCGTCATGTGCAGTACAGCCGGTGTCGAAAGAACTGTGGCGGACCCGTCCCCGGCCCAGGAGAGCACCCATGACCGGCGTACTGACCGCTGACCGCCCCAAGCAGCCCGCCACGCCCCGCCGCTACACGATCACCCTCGCCCGTGACGAGGACGACGTACGCGCCGCACAGCGGTTGCGGCACGACGTCTTCGCCGGGGAGATGGGCGCGCTGCTGGCGAGCCCGCAGCCCGGACACGACGTCGACCCCTTCGACGCGTACTGCGACCACCTGCTCGTGCGCGAGGAGACGACCGGGCAGGTCGTCGGAACCTACCGGCTGCTGCCCCCCGAGCGCGCGGCGGTCGCCGGACGGCTGTACGCCGAGAACGAGTTCGACCTCGCGTCGCTGGCCGCGATCCGGCCCGGACTCGTGGAGGTCGGCCGGTCCTGCGTGCACCCCGACCACCGCGACGGTGCCGTCATCGGCCTCATCTGGGCCGGGATAGCCCGCTACATGACCGACCGGGGCCACGAGTGGCTGGCGGGCTGCTGCTCCCTCCCGCTGGCCGACGGCGGAAGCCTCGCCGCCGGCACCTGGGACCGGGTGCGGGCCAAGCACCTGGCGCCCGAGGAGTACCGGGTACGGCCGCTGCTGCCCTGGGTCCCGCGCCCGGCGGCGCCCGCCGCGCGCATCGACCTGCCGGCGCTGCTGCGCGGCTACCTCCGGCTCGGTGCCTGGGTGTGCGGGGAGCCCGCCCACGACGCCGACTTCGGCGTCGCCGACCTGTACGTGCTGCTGCCGATGAGCCGGGTCGACCCGCGCTATCTGCGCCACTTCCTCTCGCTGGTCCCGGCCCGGTGAGCGGCTGGCTGCCCGTCGCGCCCTGCACCCCCGGGGCGTGCGTGGAACCGTCCCGCGGCGCTGCGGCCGTGCCGCGCGCCGCGCTGCGGCTCACCGCGGTCGCCGCGCTCCTCCTCGCCGGGTTCGCCGCCGTACTGGCGCCGTCCGGCCTGCGGCGCAGGCTGCCCGCCGCCCTGGTGCGCAACTGGTGCCGGTGGGTCGTACGGGCCGCGGGCGTCCGGGTCCGCGTCACCGGCGCCGCCGCGCCCGGGGGCGGCCTGCTCCTCGTCGCCAACCACGTCTCCTGGCTCGACGTCCCGCTGCTCGCCGCCGTACGGCCCGCCAGGATGCTGGCCAAGAGCGAGATCCGGCGCTGGCCGGTGGCGGGCGGGCCGGCCGCACGCGCCGGGGTGCTGTTCGTCGAACGGGACCGGATACGGGCCCTGCCGCACACGGTCGACGCGATCGCCCGGGCCCTGGGCGCGGGCGCCGCGGTGGCGGCCTTCCCCGAGGGCAGCACCTGGTGCGGACGCGCCCGGGGACCGTTCAGCCGGGCGGTGTTCCAGGCGGCCCTGGACGCCGGGGTGCCGGTCCAGCCGGTCCGGATCCGCTACCTGGCCGGGGAGCGGGCGGTGAGCACGACGCCCGCGTTCGTCGGCGCGGACACGCTGCTCGCCTCCCTCTGGCGGGTGGCGTCGGCGCGGGGACTGACCGCCGAGGTGGAGGTGTGTTCGGCCCTGCCACCGGGCCGTCACCCCGACCGTCGCTCTCTGGCCCGGGCCGCGGAGCACGAGGTCCACGGTCACCAGGGGAAAGCACATTCGAAAAGTATGTGCAGTTTGTGATGTTTGTGCCGTTTCCTCCCCGCTGGATGCGGACAATCGGAAAGCAGGCACCCGAAAGGAGGGTGATGGCAGATGATCACCCGTGAAGAGATCGCCAACGTCCTGGACCAACCGGTCTACGACGGGGACGGCAACAAGATCGGCGACGCGAAGCATGTCTTCTTCGACGACATGACCGGGCGCCCCGAGTGGGTGAGCGTCAAGACGGGCATGTTCGGCTCCGCCGAGTCCTTCGTGCCCATTCGCGACGCCGCGCTGGTCCAGGACCACCTCGAGGTTCCCTACGGCAAGGACCAGGTCAAGGGCGCGCCCTCTGTCGACGTCGACGCGGGCGGCCATCTGTCGGAGACCGAGGAACACCGGCTCTACGACTACTACGGCATCAACTGGGACAGTGTGCTGTCCGAGGCCGAGCGCACCGACGACGGACGCTACGCCGCGGGCCCGGGCCCGGCGGGCACCGCCGGAGCCGCCGGAGCCGCCGGAGCGGCGGGTGCCGCGGGCGTGGCCGGCACGACGCCGGGCGGTACGACCGGCCGCGAGGACGCCGCGCGGCGCGAGGCCATGCGCGGTGACGAGGCCATGACCCGCTCCGAGGAGCAGATGCGCGTCGGCGTGGAACGCCACGAGTCGGGCCGGGCCAGGCTCCGCAAGTACGTCGTCACGGAAGAGGTGCAGCAGACCGTCCCGGTGACCCACGAGGAAGTGCGCGTGGTGCGCGAGCCGATCACGGACGCCAACCGTGACGAGGCGATGGCCGGGCCCGAGATCAGCGAGGCCGAGCACGAGGTCACGCTGCACGCGGAGCGCCCCGTCGTGGAGACGGAGACGGTGCCGGTGGAGCGCGTCCGGATGACCACGGAGGAACTCACGGAGAACGAGACGGTGCGCGGCCAGGTCCGCAAGGAGCGCATCGAGGCCGAGACCGAAACCTTCACCGAGGACGAGACCCGGCAGGGCGGCAAGCGGCGGGGCCGCGAGTGACCGTCCCCCGACGTCAGCGCGGGACCGTGCGCCGGTGAACCGGCTTCACCGGCGCTTCCCGCCGTCCAGGGCCCGGGCCAGATAGGGAGCGGTGGCACTCCCCTCGGCGGCCGCCACCTCGACGGGCGTCCCCGCGGCCACGATCCGGCCGCCCGCGTCGCCGCCGCCGGGACCCAGGTCGATCACATGGTCGGCGCCGGCCACCACACCCATGTCGTGCTCGACCACGACCACCGTGTGCCCGGCGTCGACGAGACCGTGCAACTGCCGCATCAGCACCTCGACATCGGCCGGGTGCAGACCGGTCGTCGGCTCGTCGAGCAGGTACAGGGTGTGACCGCGCCGCCCGCGCTGCAACTCGCTCGCCAGCTTGATGCGCTGCGCCTCCCCGCCGGACAGCTCCGTCGCCGGCTGGCCGAGCCGCAGATAGCCGAGACCGACGTCCAGCAACGCGGCCAGACTGCGGGCCACCGCCGGGGTGTCCGCGAAGAACTCCGCCGCGCCCTCCACGGTCAGGTCCAGCACCTCGGCGATGTTCCGCCCCCGGTACGTCACTTCGAGCGTCTCGGGGTTGTAGCGGGCCCCGCCGCAGTCGGGGCACGGCGCGTACGTGCTCGGCAGGAACAGCAGCTCGACGCTGACGAAACCCTCGCCCTGGCAGGTCTCGCAGCGCCCGCCCGCCACGTTGAAGGAGAACCGGCCCACGCCGTAACCGCGTTCCCGCGCCTGGTCGGTGGCGGCGAAGACCTTGCGCACGACGTCGAACAGTCCCGTGTAGGTCGCCAGGTTGGAGCGCGGGGTGCGGCCGATCGGCCGCTGGTCGACGGAGACCAGCCGGTCCACCCCCGCCAGGTCCTCCGTGATCTCGCCGACCAGCGTCGACTTCCCGGAGCCCGACACGCCCGTCACGGCGGTGAGCACCCCGAGCGGGAACCGCGCGGTCACCCCGCGCAGATTGTGCCGCGTCACCGGACCGACCGTCACCGTGCCCCGCGGCACACGTACCTCGCGCGCGGGCGCGGGGGAGCGGCCGAAGAGGTGACGGGCGGTGGCGGACTCCGCGACCCCGGCCAGCCCGTCGACCGGGCCGCTGTACAGCACCCGCCCGCCGTGTTCGCCGGCCAGCGGACCGACGTCCACGATCCAGTCGGCGCCGCGCATCACTGCCAGGTGGTGCTCCACCACGAACACCGAGTTCCCGGCCGCCTTCAGCCGCGCCAGCACCGTCAGGAGCGCCTCGGTGTCCGCCGGGTGCAGCCCCGCGGAGGGCTCGTCGAGGACGTACACCACCCCGAACAGCCCGGAGCGCAGCTGGGTCGCCAGCCGCAGCCGCTGCAGCTCGCCCGCCGACAGGGTGGGCGTGGGGCGGTCCAGGCTCAGATAGCCGAGTCCCAGCTCGACGACGGGCGCGATCCGCGAGGTGAGGTCCTCGGTCAGCACCCTGGCCGTCTCGCCCTCGGTCGGCAGCACGGCGGCCAGCTCGGTGAGCGGCAGGGCGGCCAGCTCGGCGACGGTGCGGCCGCCGACGGTCACCGCGAGGGACTCGGCCCGCAGCCGGCCGCCACCGCACACCGGACAGGGCGCGCTGGTCAGGAACCGCTCCGCCTTCGCCCGCAGCGTGGCGCTCTTCGAGTCCGCGAAGGTCTTCATCACATAGCGCCGGGCGCTCATGTACGTGCCCTGGTACGGCCGCTGGATGCGCCCCGCGTCCCGCACCGGGTGCACCGTGACCACCGGCTGGTCGTCGGTGAACAGGATCCACTCCCGCGCCTCGGCGGGCAGCTCGCGCCAGGGCCGGTCCACGTCGTACCCGAGCGCGTCCAGCACGTCGCGCAGGTTCTTGCCCTGCCAGGCGCCCGGCCACGCGGCGATCGCGCCGTCCCGGATCGACAGCGAGGGGTCCGGGACCAGCAGCTCCTCGGTGGTGCGGTGCACCCGGCCGAGCCCGTGGCACTCGGGGCAGGCACCGGCCGCCGTGTTCGGCGAGAAGGCGTCGGAGTCCAGCCGCTCGGCGCCCGGCGGATAGTCGCCAGCGCGGGAGAAGAGCATCCGCAGGGAGTTGGAGAGGTTGGTGACCGTCCCCACCGACGAGCGGGACGTCGGGGCCGCCCGCCGCTGCTGCAACGACACGGCGGGCGGCAGCCCGGTGATCTCGCCCACCTTCGGCGCGCCCACCTGGTGGATGAGCCGACGGGCGTACGGCGCGACCGACTCGAAGTAGCGCCGCTGCGCCTCCGCGTAAACCGTCCCGAAGGCCAGCGACGACTTCCCCGACCCCGAGACGCCGGTGAACACCGCCACCACGTCCCGGGGGACGTCCACGTCGACGCCCTTCAGGTTGTGCTCACGGGCGTCGCGCACGCGGACGTACGGGTCGTGGGGGCTGTGCATCGCGGGGAACTCCGTACGGTGGGGGGACAAACCCCGCGATTCTATGCCGGGGCGGCGAACGGTCCGGTGCCGGTGACACGGGCGAGCCGCCGGTAGGAGTCGAGCAGCGCCTCGCGGTCGTAGGTGCTGGTGGTGACCAGGACCTCCTGCGCGCCCGTCTCCTTCACGAGCGTCTCCAGCTCGTCGGCGACCTGCTCCTCCGTGCCGGCGACGTGACCCGCCAGACCCGCGTCGTACAGGTCGCGTTCCTTGCCGGTCATCGTCCGGGCCTCGATCTCCTCGGCCGGGGCCAGCGGCGGGAAGGAGCCGCGCGTGCGGGCGTGTGCCATGGACCACGCCTCCGGGACGAGCAGCCGCCGGGCCGCCTCGGGCGTCGCGGCCACCGCCACGGTGCCGGAGACGACGACGTACGGCTCCGCGCTCCACTCGGAGGGGCGGAACCCGGCGCGGTAGCGGTCGATGCCGCGGCGCATCCGGTCCCGGTCGCGCAGGTCCCCGATGACCATCGGTAGGCCGGCCCGCGCGGCGACGGCCGCGCCCTCGCCCATCGCCAGCACGAACGGCGGTACGGTCAGCCCCTCCGCGGGGCGCGCGTGCACGCCGGTGGGCGAGGTGCCGCGGAACCAGCCGAGCAGCTCGGCCAGTTGCGCGTCGAAGTCCTCCGCGTCGTCCTTCTCCCGGCCCAGCGCCCGGCGGACGCCGTCGGTGAAGCCCACCGAGCGGCCCAGCCCCATGTCGATCCGGCCGGGGAAGAGCGACTCCAGCACGCCGAACTGCTCGGCGACGACCAGCGGCCGGTGGTTGGGCAGCATCACGCCCCCGGTGCCGACGCGGATGGTCCGCGTCGCCCCGGCCACGGCGGCCGCGAGGACGGTCGGCGCCGACCCGGCCACGCCGGGCACGCCGTGGTGCTCCGCGACCCAGAACCGGTGGTAGCCGAGCCGCTCCGCCTCCCGCGCCAGCTCCACGGTGTCGCGCAGCGCCTCCCCGGCGCTGCGGCCCGCGCGGATGCGGGAGCGGTCGAGGACGGAGAAGCGGGTGGTGGCGATCGAGGAGGTCACATGATGTTCAACGCCCGCGCCCGGCACAGATTCCCGGACCCGGTCTCCGGCGCGGAAGTCCGGTGCCGCTTTCCCGGCGGCGCCCTCTAGGGTGAACGCGTGAACGACAGCGACAAGGCCCCGGTGGCCGTGTTCGACCTGGACAACACCCTCGCCGACACCGCGCACCGGCAGCGGTTCCTGGAGCGCCGGCCGCGCGACTGGGACGCGTTCTTCGCGGCCGCGCCGCACGATCCGCCGCTCGCGGAGGGCATCGCACTGGTGCGGGAGAGCGCGAAGGAGTGCGAGATCGTCTATCTGACCGGCCGGCCCGAGCGCTGCCGGCGCGACACCCTCGACTGGCTGGCGGCGCACGGCCTGCCCGAGGGTGCCGTGCACATGCGCGGCAACGCCGACCGCAGGCCCGCCCGGCGCACCAAGCTGGAGATCCTGCGGCGCCTCGCGCGGACCCGCGAGGTGCGGGTCCTGGTGGACGACGACGAGCTGGTCTGCGACGACGCGGAGCGGGCCGGTTTCACCGTGCTCCGGGCCCGCTGGGCGGCCCGGTCGGCCGAGCTGCGCGTGGCGCAGGAGCGCGAGGGGCGCACCTGAGTCAGTCCGACTCCTCCAGGCGGAAGCCGAGCTTGAGACCGACCTGCCAGTGCGCGACCTGCCCGTCCTCGATCTGGCCGCGCACCTGCGTCACCTCGAACCAGTCGAGCTTGCGCAGGGTCTGCGAGGCGCGGGTGATGGCGTTGCGGACGGCCTGGTCGACGCCGTCGGGCGAGGTGCCGACGACCTCGGTGACCCGGTAGGTGTGGTTCGACATGCGGGTGCTCCCTTCCCAGGACAGCCGTGTGCCCTGCGTCACTCCACCGTGCCCCAAGTCGGGACGGAGCGCGAGGCATCGACCTTCGGGGCGGAATCCTCCCGGTAGCTCCCCTTGACCTTTGTAATGGTCCATACCAAAATCCCTGACACCCGTTCGAGCCTCGGGCTCGTCCCCCACGTCGGGTCTCCCTTCGCGTGTGCAGGACGCACCTGCCTCCGCCTCTGTTCGTCAGTCAGAAGGACCCCTCGTGAGACGTCGCCTCCTCGCCCTTGTCTGTGTGTCCGCCTCCGTGCTCAGCGGCTGCGGCCTGATCTCGCAGGACGGCGGGGGCGATCGGCACACCGTCACCGTCTGGCTGATGAAGGACAGCGCCTCCCAGGACTTCCTGAAGCGGTTCACCGAGGGCTTCGAGGCCGACCACCCCGACCTCGACCTCGACATCCGCATCCAGGAGTGGACCGGGATCGGCGACAAGGTCCAGGCCGCGCTGAAGGCCGACGGCTCGGACGGCCCCGACGTCATCGAGGTCGGCAACACCCAGGTCCCGCAGTACGCGGAGGGCGGACGGCTGCAGGACCTGACCCTGGAGTCGATGCGGGACTGGGGCATCCGCGACTGGCTGCCGGGCCTCGCCGAACCGGGGCAGTGGATGTCCCAGCAGTTCGGCGTGCCCTGGTACGCCGCCAACCGCGTCGTCATCTACCGCAAGGACCTCTTCGAGCGGGCCGGCATCAACGAACCGCCCCGCACCCGCGAGGAGTGGCTCGACGCCACCGAGAAGCTCGACAAGAACGGCGACCAGGGCATCTACCTGGCCGGCCAGGACTGGTACACGCTCTCCGGCTTCATCTGGGACGAGGGCGGCGAACTGGCCACCCAGGCCGGCGAGGGCGGTGTCTGGACGGGCGCCCTCGACTCCGGCGCGGCCCTGCGCGGCATGGACTTCTACCGCGAACTCCAGGCCCTGGGCGACGGACCGGTCGACGCCGACGAGGAACACCCGCCGCAGGCCGGGGTCTTCGCCAAGGGCCAGGTCGCGCAGATCATCGCGGTACCGGGCCAGGCACAGTCCGTGCTGCGCGAGAACCCCGACCTCAAGGGCAAGATCGGGTTCTTCCCGGTGCCCGGCAAGAGCGCCGACAAGCCCGGCGCCGTCTTCACCGGCGGCTCCGACCTCGTCGTCCCGAAGAACACCGACCAGGAGGAGGGCGCCCTCGCCGTGGTCGAGGCGCTCGCGGGCGAGAAGTGGAACACCGACCTGGCCCGCACCATGAACTACGTCCCCAACAAGAAGACGCTCGCTGAGGCCGTCTCCGGCGAGGAAGGGGCCGAGGCCATGGCCGCCGGCGCCGCACAGGGCCGGGCGACCCCCGGTACGCCGCAGTGGGGCGCCGTCGAGGCGGACAACCCGATCAAGGCGTACATGACGAAGGTGCTCAAGGGGGCGGACGCGAAGTCGGAGGCCAGGAAGGCGTCCGACCGCATCACCGAACTGCTGGACCCCAACACGCGCTGACCGCGGCGGGGCGGGACCGATCCGACGGTCCCGCCCCGCCGCACCTCAGCGCGCCACGCTCAGCGAGAGGGCGAAGCGCCCCTCCCGGTCCGTCCACCAGTGGGCCAGACCGAACCCGGCGGCCTCCAGCTCGGCCCGCACGCCCTCCCGCCGGAACTTCGCGGACACCTCGGTGCGCAACTCCTCCCCCTCCGCGAAGTCCACGACCAGGTCGAGCGCCTGGATCTTGACGGTCTGCGCGGTGCGCGAGCGCAGCCGCATCTCGATCCACTCCCGTTCGGCGTTCCAGAGCGCCACGTGCTCGAACGCCGCGGGCGCGAAGTCGGCCTCCAGCTCGCGGTTCACCACCGACAGCACGTTCTTGTCGAACTCGGCCGTCACCCCGGCCGCGTCGTCGTACGCGCGGACCAGCACACCCTCGTCCTTGACCAGGTCGGTGCCCAGCAACAGGGCGTCGCCCGGGGAGAGCAGGGCGCGGACGGAGGCCAGGAACGCGCCGCGCTCCTCGGGCAGCAGGTTGCCGATGGTGCCGCCGAGGAACGCCACCAGCCGGGGGCCCGGGGTGTCGGGCAGCGTGAGCCCTCCGGTGAAGTCGGCGATCAGCGCGTGCACCTGGAGGCCGGGACGCTCGGCGACGAGCGCCTGCCCGGCCTGCGTGAGGGCGCTCTCGCTCACGTCGACCGGTACGTAGCCGCGCAGCCCGTTCCGCTCGGTCAGCGCGTCGAGCAGGACGCGGGTCTTCTCCGAGGAGCCGGAGCCCAGCTCGACCAGGGTGCGGGCCCCGGTCGCGTCCGCGATCTCGCCGGCCCGGTCGACGAGGATCTCCCGCTCGGCCCGCGTCGGGTAGTACTCGGGCAGCGCGGTGATCGCCTCGAACAGCTCGCTGCCCCGTGCGTCGTAGAACCACTTCGGCGGCAGCCACTTGGGCGTGCTCGTCAGGCCCGCCAGGACGTCGGCGCGCAGCGCGGCGTCCGTGGCGTCCTCGGGCAGCGTCCGGGTCAGACGGAACTGGCTCACGTGCGGGGCTCCTTCGAAGAGACGGAAGCGTCTGCGGGGGCGGTCTCGCCCGGTTCCTTGAGCGGGGTGAGCCGCACGTCGGTGCGGCTCGCGGTCAGCAGGGTGCGGTCGGGGACCTCCTGCCAGCCGGGGTCGTCGTCGTAGGGCTCCGAGGCGACGACCGTGCCGCCGCCCGGACGGGCCAGGTACCACAGGGTGTCGCCCCAGGTCGTCGCGGTGACGGTGGAGCCGTTGGTGAGGAGCAGATTGAGCCGGGAGCCGGGGGCCGCCGCGGCGACCTCCAGCACCGTCTCGGCCATCGCCCGGCCCTCGTCGTCCCCGGCGCGCAGCCGGGCCAGCACCAGCGCCCACACGAGCGCCGAGTCGTTGCGCGCCTCCAGCGACAGCAGCTCCCCGGGCGGCAGCGTCGCGGCCACCGGCGCCAGCGACTCCGGCCAGCCCGGCACGGCGCCGTTGTGGCTGAACAGCCAGGTCCCCGCGGCGAACGGCGCGGCGGCCGCCTCCGCGTCGGCGCCGGCCAGCGTCGCGTCCCGTACGGCCGCGAGCAGCGCACCGGCGCGCACGACGCGGGCCAGGTCGGCGAAGGACTGGTCCGCCCAGATGGGCCCCGCCCTGCGGTACCGGGCCGGGACCGGGTCGCCCTCGGCGTACCAGCCGACGCCGAACCCGTCGGCGTTCACCGTGCCGTACCGCTGGTGCCGGGGCGCCCAGGACTGGCGGTACAGACCGTGCGCCGGCGCCACCAGGAGCGCGCCGAGCGGTTCCCCGGGGCCCGTGTAGGCCAGGTGCCGGCACATCAGGCAGCCTCCGCCGAGCGGGCCGTGCGGAACCCGGAGAAGATCTGCCGCCGGATCGGATAGTCCCAGTTGCGGAACGTGCCCCGGCAGGCCACCGCGTCCACGGCGAAGGAACCGCCGCGCAGCACCTTGTAGTCGGGGCCGAAGAACACCTCCGAGTACTCCCGGTACGGGAACGCCCGGAAGCCCGGGTACGGGGCGAAGTCGCTCGACGTCCACTCCCACACGTCGCCGATCAGCTGCCGTACGCCGAGCGGCGACTCGCCGGCCGGGTAGCTGCCCGCGGGTGCCGGGCGCAGGTGCCGCTGCCCGAGGTTGGCGTGTTCCGGGCCGGGGTCGGCGTCGCCCCACGGGTAGCGCATGGCCCGCTCGCCGGCCGGGTCCCACCGCGCGGCCTTCTCCCACTCGGCCTCGGTGGGCAGCCGGCGTCCCGCCCAGCGGGCGTAGGCGTCGGCCTCGTACCAGCACACGTGCAGCACCGGCTCCTCGGCCGGGACCGCCTCGGTGATCCCGAAGCGGCGCCGCAGCCACTGCCCGCCGTCCCGGCGCCAGAACAGCGGGGCGGTGAGGGAGTGCCGGCGGACGTGGTCCCAGCCCCGGGGGGTCCACCAGCGGGGGTCGTCGTAGCCGCCGTCGTCGATGAACGCCTGGTAGGCGCCGTTGGTCACGGGGACGGTGTCGATGAAGTACGGCGCGACCTCGCGCCGGTGCGCGGGGCGTTCGTTGTCCAGCGCCCACGGCTCGGTCGACGTGCCCATCGTGAACGGGCCGCCCGGCACCAGGACCTCGGCCGGTCCGGTGAACAGCTCCGCCGGATCGGGATCGGGCGCGGTCAGGACCTGCGGCCCCCTGCGCAGCTGATGCGTGATCAGCATGGTCTCGTCGTGCTGCTGCTCGTGCTGGGCGATCATCCCGAAGGCGAAGCCCGCCTCCGTCAGCCGCGTCCCCTCGAACGCGGTGCGCTCCAGCACGTCCAGGGCGCGTCCGCGCACGTCCGCCGCGTACCGGCGGGCCTCCTCGGGCGACAGCAGCGGCAGGCTCGGCCGCTCGGAGCGGGGATGCTCGAAGGCGTCGTACAGGCTGTCGATCTCCGGGCGTATCGCCTCCTGCCCGGCGACCGCGCGCAGCAGCCACTGCTCCTCCTGGTTGCCGATGTGCGCCAGGTCCCACACGAGCGGGGACATCAGGGGCGACACCTGGGCGGTCAGGTCGGGGCCGTCGACGGAGCCGGTCAGCAGCGTGGTGCGCTCCCGCGCGGTGACGAGCGTGGTCAGGGCCCGCTCCCGCAGGGCCTCGGCGGTGGGGGTCGTGGTCGCGTCAGCGGGGTCGGTCATGAGCGGGTCTCCCTCCCGTGCGGGCCGGCGCCGACGCCGCCCGGCATGTCCAGCAGATCGTCGGCGGGGCAGCGCCCCCTGAGGACGTAGCGCTCCAGGTACCCGGCGACGGCGTCCGTCACGTCGGCCGTCGCGCCGAGCCGGGGGAGCGCGGCGAGCGCCGCGGTGAAGCAGACGACGGCCGCCTCGCGCAGCTCCGGATCGGTCAGGGCGTCCCGGGCCGCGACCTCGTACAGCGGGTTGTGCGGCGCGGGCAGGCCGAGGGTGCGCTCGGCCAGCGGCTTGACGGCACGGTAGGCGGTCTCGGCGGCCTCCGGGTCGTCGAACAGCGCGGCGGTCACCGCCAGCGGCACGATCCAGCCGTCGTCCCCGGGCTGCGCGTCGATCATGCGCAGCTCCAGGTGGCCGCGCGGCCTGACCGGCGGGAAGAGCGTGGTCAGGTGGTAGTCGAGGTCCTCCCGGGTCGGCGGCCTCGGCACCAGCTCACGGGTCCACTCCCGCAGGGTCAGGCCCTCCGGCACGTCCCAGGGCCCGCCGTCGCGGCGTACGCACATCACCGGGGCGTCCAGCACGTGCCGGGTCCAGGCGCCGCGGGGGTCGGAGTCCAGCGCGGGGCCGCCCGCCCGGCCGCTGCCGATCTGCGTCCACCTCAGCTGCCGGGTGGACCGCCAGCCGGTGGGCCGGCCGCCGGACAGCGGGGAGTTGGCGAACGCGGCCAGCAGCACGGCGCCCAGATGGTGGGCCAGCCACCACCGGCGTACGTGACCCAGCGGCCCCGGCTCCTCGTGCCCCGCGTCCACGCACACCTGCACCGAGGCGGAGGCGCACATCATGAACCGGCCACCGGGACCGGTGCGGTCGAGACAGGCCTCCATGGCGTCGTAGCGCGGCCGGCGCAGATAGCGGCGCGGCGGGTGCCAGGGATCGTGGCCTAGGCCGACCAGGGCCAGGCCGTCCTCGCGCAGTACGGCGCGCACGGCGTCGAGGTCGGCGGAGACGGAGCGGACGCACTCCATCAGGGACGCGGCGGGCAGCGAGCTCAGCTCCAGCTGGCCGCCGGGCTCGACGGTCAGCGCCGACCGCAGGGGCACGCCCCGCAGGGCGGTGTAGAGCGCGCGGAGCCGTTCGGGTGACACGGGGAGCCGCGGCGCGCGCAGCTCGTGGACCAGCCATTCCACCTCGACGCCGAGGAGCCTGGGCGGACCGGTCTTGAAGCAGATGCCGCGGACCAGCGCCTCGACCTCGGCCTCACTGACGGCGGTACGTGGCCGGACACAGCCACCAACCGGATCTGACATGTCGGGATCCTCCTGAGATTCCACCATGCCGCCGGCCCTTCTGCGGTGGGCCGGGCCGGCACACCCGTCCCACCCAAGACCCTCGTGCCGCTCCGCACAAGGATGCATATCGGGACGTTCCCGCTCGGTAATCTCCGCGATCCGCCCGTTTCCGAGGGCGTTCCCCGGCGTTGGCCGGTCGGGAAACTCCGTTGCACCACAGCCCCAGCATCGCCCAGGATTCCCGCACGAGCACGACGGGGGAGACCGCGCGGCACGCGGTCAGGGCGTCCACGGGGGTGGCGCCGTGAGCGCGCGCCCGCGGGGGATCCCCGGCAGACCGAGCAGATCGTCGCCGCCGGCTCCCACCGGACGTCCGACGGCCGCGAGGCGTCCGTCGCGGCGGCGGTCGAGGCGGCCCGGGACGGCACGCGCATGCAGGGGCCGGGCCCCGTCGCCCCGACGCCGCCCACACCGGGTCCGCTCCGGGGCGGACCGTCTTCGAGATCACCGGCGACCAGCGGGGCGCGGCCCGCCCCGGTCAGCTCCAGCCGTAGCGCTCCCGCAGCCGCTGCCGTACGAGGTCGAAGCGCATCCGGTCCAGGGCGCACGCCTCCCGGCGCATACCGGCGTCGTGCAGCCGCAGCACCCGGTCCACGTCGACCCAGGAGTCGCGCCCGGAGCGGTCCCACGGCCCGCTCCCGATCGGCACCCACTCCCGGTCCCCGTCGTGCCGCTTGCTGGACAGCTGTACGGCCAGCACGGTCCCGGCCGCCTCCCTGGCCACGACGAGGACGGGCCGGTCCTTGCCCCGGCCGTCCGCTTCCTCGAAGGGCACCCAGGTCCAGACGATCTCGCCCGGATCGGGGTCGCCGTCGTGCGCGGGGGAGTACTCGGTCCGCACCCGGCCCACCTCCCGGGGATCGGCCTCGGTGGTGGCGGCGGGACCGTAACGTCCGGGGACGGTCCCGCCGTTGCTGTCGATGTCGTCGGTGAAGGCGCTCACGGGCCGTACCGTACGGGACGTCCCGGTGCGGACGCGCGGGGACCCGCACCGGGTGGCAGGCTGGCCCCCGGCAAGCCCGTACGAATCAGAAGGCGACGTCATGACCGACCAGCTCACCGTGAGCGTCCTGGGCACCGGCATCATGGGTGCCGCGATGGCCCGCAACCTCGCCCGCGCCGGACACACCGTCCGCGTCTGGAACCGCAGCCGGGACAAGGCCGAGCCACTGGCCGCCGACGGCGCGCACGTCGCCGAGAGCCCGGCGGAGGCCGTGGACGGCGCCGACGTCGTCCTCACGATGCTCTACGACGGCCCGGCCGCCCTCGACGTCATGCGGCGGGCCGCCCCCGGCCTGCGCCCCGGCACCGTGTGGGCGCAGTCCACCACCGCGGGCGTCGACGCGGTCGCCGACCTGGCCGCCTTCGCCCACGAGCACGGGCTCGTCTTCTTCGACGCCCCCGTCCTCGGCACCCGCCGGCCCGCCGAGGCCGGTCAACTGCTGGTGCTGGCCGCGGGACCCGGCGAGGCGCGGGACAGGGTGGCGCCCGTGTTCGACGCCGTCGGCTCCCGCACCGTGTGGACCGGCGAGGACGGCGCGGCCGGCAGCGCGACCCGGCTGAAGCTGGTCGCCAACAGCTGGGTCCTCGCCGCCACCAACGCGGTCGGCGAGGTCCTGGCCCTGGCCAAGGCGCTGGGCGTGGACCCGGACGCCTTCTTCGACGCGGTCGCCGGCGGGCCGCTCGACATGGGCTATCTGCGTGCCAAGGCCGGCCTGATCCGCGAGGGCGCGCTGACGCCGGCCCAGTTCGCCGTCACCACCGCCGAGAAGGACGCCCGCCTGATCGTCGAGGCGGGCGAGGCGAACGGCGTCCGGCTGGACCTCGCCGCGGCCGGTGCGCAGCGGTTCGCCCGGGCCGCGGCCCAGGGGCACGGCGACGAGGACATGGCGGCGGCGTACTTCGCCAGTTTCGAGGAGAAGGCGGCCGAAGCGACCGAATGAGCCCGCCCGGGGTACCGGGTTGCACGAGACACCCCCACTCCGGCACCGGACCCGGCGCCGGACCACACCGAACGTGAGGAGCCCGCATGTCCAAGCCGCCGCTGCCGCCCGAGGCCGTCGAACTGCTGCGCCGCCCCAACCCGTGCGTCATGGCCACCCTCCGTTCGGACGGCGCGCCCGTCTCCACACCCACCTGGTACCTCTGGGACGACGACGGCCGGGTCCTGATCAACCTCGACGCGGGCCGCGTGCGCCTCGGACACCTGCGCCGCGACCCGCGCGTCACCCTGACCGTCCTCGCGGACGACGACTGGTACACGCACGTCACCCTGATCGGCCGCGTCGCGGAGATGCGCGACGACGAGGACCTCTCCGGCATCGACCGGCTCTCCCGGCACTACACGGGCAACCCGTACCCGAACCGGGAGCGCCCCCGGGTCAGCGCCTTCGTCGAGGTCGAGCGCTGGCACGGCTGGGGCGCGATGAAGGACAGCGACCAGTCCGGCTGAGGGCGGGAGAGGGGGGCAACTCCGGCTGAGGGTGGGCGAGGAGCGGACAGCGACGTATGATCACCGCGCGCGGCATCGCGTGTCGGTCACCGTCCGGGTGAGGCATGGAGGCGTCGCGGAGATGCCCGTGGAGGCATTGACCGTGTCAGTCGAGTTCAACCACACCATCGTTCTCTCCCGCGACCGGGAGAAGTCCGCCCACTTCCTCGCGTCGATCCTCGGTCTCGAGGTCGGCGAGCCGGCCGGAATGTTCCTGCCCGTGACGACCGCCAACGGCGTCACCCTCGATTTCGCCGGCGTCGACATCGAGATTCCCGCGCAGCACTACGCCTTCCTCGTCTCCGAGGACGAGTTCGACGGGATCCTCGCCCGGCTCGTCGAAAGCGGGACGCCCATCCAGGCCGACCCGCCCGGCCGGCACCCCCGCCGGATCAACCGCAACGACGGCGGCCGGGGCGTGTACTTCACCGACCCGTCCGGGCACGGCATGGAGGCCATCACCCGCCCGTACGGCAGCGACCCGGCCTCGCCGCTGAACGGCGTCACCGAGGACGTGCCCGGGGCCCGCTGACGGCGTCCGCCCGCCGCGTCCGGCGCCCGGCCCGGCTCACCCGTCACCGGCGGGCCGAACCGGGACGGGCCCGGGCGCGGGGCCCCGCCGCGGCAGCAGCAGCGGGGTCGCCAGCATCAGCAGACCCGCGAGCGCGACCGCCGTACGCGTTCCGGTCAGGCCCGCCAGCAGCCCCCACACCGCGGTCAGGGCCGCGGTCGTCAGCTTCCCGCTGATCGTCCAGGCGGACAGGGTGCGCGCCACCCTGTCCGCGGGGGTCAGCTCCAGCCGACGGGTCGCGAACACCGGGTTGTACACGCCCACTGACGTGATCAGCCCGAACTCCACCACCATCACCAGGACCAGGCCCCCCGCCCCCGGGCCGACGAAGGCCAGCCCCACGGGCCAGCACACGCGCAGCACCCCGCTGACGACCAGCACCCGGTGCTCCCCGAAGCGCGCCACGAGCGGACGGGCCAGCCGCGAGCCGACCAGCCCGCCCACGCACGGCACCGCGAAGGCGAGACCGTACTGCCAGGGAGCGAAGCCCAACTCGCCCAGCATGAGCACGGCGAGCAGCGGCGCGGTCGCCATGATCAACGCGTTGACCAGGACCGTGTTGAGGAACAGCGGGCGCAGCACCGGCGAGGCGAGCACGTACCGCCAGCCGTCCAGCAGGTCGCCGGCGCGCATCCGGGCCGCCTGCGTGCGCCGCGGGGGCGGCTCCGCGCCGCCGATCGCACGGATCCCCAGCGCGGAGAGCAGGTAGCTCACGGCGTCGACCGCCACCGTCACCACCGGTCCGAAGAGCCCGATCGCGGCCCCGCCGACCGGGGGCCCGAGCATGGTCGCGGTCCAGGTCGTCGCCTCGAACCGGCCGTTCGCGGCCAGCAGGTCCGGCGAGCGCACCAGGGCCTTGAGGCAGGCGGCGGAGGCGGCCCGGAACGTGATGTCGGCCGCGGCGACGACGACCGACACGACCAGCAGCTGGGCGAAGCCGAGCCACCCGAAGGCGTACGCGAGCGGCACGCTCAGCAGCACCGCGCACCGGACCAGGTCCATCGCGACCATGACCGGCCGCTTGCGCCGGAACTCCACCCACGGCCCCAGCGGCACCGCCACGACCGCGCCCACCGCCAGACCCGCCGCCGCGAGCGCCGCCACCTGCCCCGGACCGGCGTCCAGCACCACCACCGCGATCAACGGAAAGGCGTCGAAGGCGAGCCGAGTGCCGAACGTGCTGACGGCGTACGCCGCCCACAGCCACCGGAACCCCCTCCCCAACGACCCGCCGCCCACCACGTCCGACTCGACCACACCAGACTCCGTCACGCCCGACATCAAAGCGAGCCGGGGCCGGGCGGATCAAACAACCGGCCGGGCGGCATGTACAACCGATCGTTGTGCCCGCGGCCCCGGTGCGCTCTAGCGGGTCAGCAGCGCGCGCAGTGCCCCGGCGACCTCGTCCGGCGCCTCCTCCGCCATGAAGTGCCCGCAGCCCACGGTCTCGTGCCGCAGGTCCGGTGCCCACGCCCGCCACAGCGCGGCGGCGTCGTAGCCGAGAGCCGCGCCCCAGTCCTGCTGGAGGACGGTCACCGGCATCCGCAGCCGGTTGCCGTGCTCCCGGTCCGCCCGGTCGTGCTCCACGTCGATGCCGGCCGAGGCCCGGTAGTCGGCCACGATGGAGGGCACCGCCTCGCGGGACGCCTTGAGGTAGGCGGCCCGGACGTCGGCCGGCAGGGCGTCCGGATCCCGGGTCCAGAGGTCGAGGAAGTGGCCGAAGAACGCGTCCGGCGCGGCGCCGATCAGCTGCTCGGGGAGCCCCGGCGGCTGCGCCATCAGGTACAGGTGGAAGCCCACCGCCGCCGTCGTGCCGTGCAGGACGTCCCACATGTCGAGCGTCGGCAGCACGTCCAGCGCGGCCAGGTGCGTCACCGTGCCGGGGTGGTCGAGCCCGGCGCGCACCGCGACCAGCGCGCCCCGGTCGTGACCGGCCAGCGCGAACCGCTCGTGCCCCAGCTCGCGGGCCAGGGCGACCACGTCGGCGGCCATGGCCCGCTTGGCGTACGCGGTGCCGTCCGGGTCGGCGGGCTTGTCGCTGGCGCCGTAACCGCGCAGGTCGGGGCAGATGACGGTGTGGTCCGCGGCCAGGTCGGCGGCGACGTGCCGCCACATCAGATGGGTCTGGGGAAAGCCGTGCAGCAGGACGACGGGGCTGCCGGTGCCGCCGACGGCCACGTGCAGGCCGACGCCGTCGGCGACCGTCACACGGTCGTGGGTGAAGCCGGGGATGGTGGGTTCCATGGTGGTCAGTGCCTCTTTCTCGCTGCTCGCGTCACAGGTCCTCGTGACGCCATCGAGCCTCCCGCGCGCGAATCAGCAACCGATCAGCAAGCCGAGCGGCAAGCCGGTCAGCAAGCCAAGCGGCACGCCGATCAGCAAGCCGAGCGGCACGCCGTGCGGCGCCGACCGAGCGGCGCCCGGCAGGGCACCGGCCCGTACGCGTACCGTGGTGAGCGCACGAACGGTGGTGGATCGGAGCGGACGGAACACGGGACATGGACGCGGTCACGTTCGGTGTGCTCGGCGCCGTCACCGCCGGGCGCGGCCCGCACCCGCTCGCCCTCAAGGGCCCCAGGCACCGCGCCGTGCTCGCCCGGCTGATCCTGGCCCGGCGGCGGGTCGTCCCGGTCGCCCGCCTGGTCGAGGACCTGTGGGAGACACCGCCGCCGCGGGCCGTCGGAGCGGTGCGCACCTTCGTGGGGGACCTGCGCCGCGCCCTGGAACCCGACCGCCCGCCGCGCGCCCCGGCCCGGCTGCTGGTCACCGAGGGCCCGGGATACGCCCTGCGCGCCGCGCCGGACGCCGTGGACGCCTGGCGTTTCGAGGCCGCCGTCGCCGAGGCCGACCGGCTGCCCGCCGCCCAGGCACCCGACCGTCTGCGGGCGGCCCTGGGGGAGTGGCGGGGGCCCGCGTACGCCGAGTTCGGCACGGAGGACTGGGCCAGGGGGGAACGCTCCAGGCTCACCGAACTGCGGCTGCGCGCCGTCGAACGCCGCGCGGAGCTGCTGGTGGAACTGGGCCGCGCCGCCGAGGCCGTCCCCGACCTCGACGCCCACCTCACCGAGCACCCCTGGCGCGAGGAGTCCTGGCGCCTGCTCGCGCTCGCCCTGTACCGGACCGGGCGGCAGGCGGACGCCCTCGCCGTGCTGCGCCGGGCCCGCGCCCTGCTGGCCGGCCGGCTGGGCATCGACCCGGGGCCCCGGCTGCGCCGCCTGGAGGCCGGCATCCTCGCCCAGGACCCGGAGCTGGACCCGCCAGGCGAACCGGCGGACGCGGCGGCCCGCCTGTGGACCCGCGCGACCGAGGCGTACGACCGCACCGTCGCCGCCGGCGCCCGGGCCCGCCTGGAGTCCACCGTCGGTCTGCTGCGGAGCCTCGCGGTCACCGGCGGCGGTGGCCTGGAGGCCGCCCGTGAACACCGGATGGCGGTGGTCCAGGCGGCGGAGGAGACCGGCGACGCGGACCTCGCGGCCCGGGTGATCGGCGCCTACGACGTCCCCGCCAACTGGACCCGCAGCGACGACCCCGAACTGGCCCGGCGGATCGTCGAGGCCGCCGAACGCACCCTCGTCGTCCTGCCCGGGGCCCCCTCCGCCGACGCGGCCCGCTGCCGCCTGCTGGCCACCGTCGCCCTCGAGTCGCGGGGCGTGCGCTCCCCGCGCGGGCCGCGGGCGGCCGCCGAGGCCGAGGACATCGCCCGCCGCCTGGACGACCCCGCGCTGCTCGCGTTCGCCCTCAACGGCGTCTTCATGCAGTCCTGCACCCGCGCCGGACTGGCGCCGCGCCGCGACGCGATCGGCGCCGAACTCGTCACGCTCGGCCTCCGGCACGGCCTGGTCAACCACGAGGTGCTCGGCCATCTGATCCGGCTCCAGGCCCGTGCCGCCCTCGCCGACCTCACCGCCGCCGACGAGCACGCCAGGGCCGCGGACCGTCTCGCCGAGCGGCACGAACGCCCCCTGGTGGCCGTCTTCACCGCCTGGTACCGGGCTCTGCGCGAGGCCGTCTCCGCCGGCTCCTCCCCCGGCCCCTCCGACTCGCCCGGCTCCTCCGGCAGCCCACAGGACAGCGCCGAGGCCGCCTACCGGTCGGCCGCCGCACGGCTCGACGGCGCCGGGATGCCGGGTCTGGAACGCGGGCTGCTGCCCCTCGCGCTGCTCGGCCTGCGCCTGTCCCGCGGCCGACCCGCGCGGGTGGACCCGGGCGCGGACTGGGGACCGTACCGGCCCTGGGCCGAGCCATTCGCCCTCCTGGCCGAAGGCCGCGACACCGAGGCCCGCGGCGCCCTGCGGGCCCTGCCCGAACCGCCTCCCGACCTCCTCTACGAGGCCCTGTGCTGCGCCGAGGCCGCGCTCGCCCTCGCCCTCGGCGACCGTCCGGCGCTGCGGCGGACGTACGACAGGCTGTTGCCCGCGGCCGGCGAACTCGCGGGCGCGGGCAGCGGACTGCTCACGTTCGGACCGGTCGACGGATGGCTCGCCGCGATCCGCCGGGCGCTGGAGGAGTGACAGCGGGAGCGCGGGGCGACGCGACCGCCGCTGTCACGCGCCGACCGGGGTTGTCCGGGCCCGCCCCGGGTACCCGCCCGGCCATGAAGTGGCAGCAGGTGCAGGACGGTCCGTCCGCGGTGTACGTGGTCGTGCTCGACCCCGGCGAGGACCCGGTCGCCGAGCTCACCGCCTTCGCCCGCGACCGGTCGCTCGGGGCCTCCCAGGTGACCGCCGTGGGGGCCTTCTCCGAGGCGGTCGTCGGCTGGTTCGACCGGCAGGCCAAGGACTACCGGCCCATCCCGGTGGACGAACAGTGCGAGGTGCTGTCGCTCATCGGGGACGTAGCCGTCGGCGACGACGGACCGACCCCGCACCTGCACGCCGTACTGGGCCTGTCCGACGGCTCCACGCGCGGCGGCCACCTGCTGTCCGGCCGGGTCTGGCCGACGCTGGAGGTGGTGGTGCGGGACAGTCCGGCCGAGCTGGCCAAGACCCATCGCCCCGACATCGGATTGGCCCTGATCGACCTGGGCTGAACCCGGCGTCGCGGGACGGTTTACCGGCCCGGGTGCGGGCTACGCGGCCCGCAGGCAATCCCGAACCGACACCCCGGGAGGCGCGACATGACACGGCGCATCCGAGACGTGATGTCACCGGCGACGGTGGCCGTCGAGCCGATGACGACGGTGGCTCGGGCGGCCCGGCTGATGCGCGAGGAGGACGTCGGCGACGTCCTCGTGACCTACGACTGCGACCTGTTCGGCGTGCTCACCGACCGCGACATCGTGCTCCGCAGCGTCGCCGACGGCCGCGACCCGGACGCCACGACGGTCGGCGCGGTGTGCACACCCCCGCCCGTGGTCACCCTCGAACCCGACGACACCACCGACCGCGCCGCCGAGCTGATGCGCCGCCACGCCGTGCGCCGGCTCCCGGTCGTCGAGCACGGCGGCGTCCCCGTCGGCGTGGTCACCCTCGGCGACCTCGCCACCACCGACGACCCGCACTCCGCGCTCGCGGACATCAGCCGCGCCGCACCCGGCCACTGAAGCCCCGCCGGCGGCACGCAAAGCAGGGCACGGAAGGCACAGGCACCCCGAGCACCGGGGAGGAACGGCATGAACGACCGACGGAGCCCGCACCGGGCCACGGAACGCGTCCCCCGTTCCCGCTCCGGCGCGGTCGGCCGCCGCTCCCCGCGCACCGGCACCGAACCGGTCCGCGCGCAGAGCGCCCTGCGGCTGAGACTGCTGCTCTCGGCGGTCTTCCTGCCGCTGTTCCTCGCGGGGGCCGCCTACTTCGGCCAATGGGCGGCCGACACCGGCACCGGGGACAGTCCGGGGCGCGGCATGCTCGTGGTCATCGCCGTGGTGTGCGGAGCGCTCGCCCTCCTCGCGGCAGCCGACCTGCTGGTGGTGATCCGCCGGCTGCGCAGCGAACGCGGCATCCCCGCACCGCACTGATTCCCAGGACCCGAGCAGGGGAGGGAGACGGAGGAAGCGACATGGCTCCCACGGCACGCACACCCGCGGCACGCACCCGGGACGACCGCCGTGCCACTGCCCGTACCGCGCGGCTGCGCGGCAGGATCCCCGAACCCGACGAGGAACCCGACCTGCTCGGCCAGTACCTGACCCAGATCGGGGCCACACCCCTGCTGACCGCGGAGGACGAGGTCCGGCTCGCCACCCGTATCGAGGCCGGCGTCCGGGCCAGGGAGGAACTGGAGGCGGCCGACACCGGCGAGCCCGCCCCCACGCCCGGACGGCGCCGCGCGCTGGAGGAGACGGTCCGCGACGGCCAGGAGGCCAAGGACCACATGGTGCGGGCCAACCTCCGGCTCGTCGTGTCGATGGCCAAGCGCCACGCCCACCGCGGGCTGCCCCTCCTCGACGTCATCCAGGAGGGCAACCTCGGACTGATCAGGGCCGTCGAGAAGTTCGACCACACCAAGGGCTTCAAATTCTCGACGTACGCCACCTGGTGGATCCGCCAGGCCATCGAACGGGGCCTGGCCACCCACGCGCGCACGGTGCGGCTGCCCGTCCACGTCGTGGAGCAGCTCCAGAAGCTCGCCAAGGTCGAACGGAAGCTCCGCGCGGGCCTCGACCGCGAGCCGACCACCGAGGAGGTCGCCGCCGAGAGCGGCATCGACGCGGACAAGGTCGTCTGGCTGCGCCGGGTCGGACGGGACGCGGTCAGCCTGGACACCCCCGTGGACGAGACCGGGGACACCGTCGTCGGCGATCTCATCCCCGACACCGAGGTGCTGCGGGCCCCCGAGGTCGCCGAGTTCCAGGCGCTCGCGGCGGAACTGCGGGAGGCCGTCGGCACCCTCGCCCCGCGCGAGTCCCTGATCCTCAGCCTGCGCTACGGCCTGCACGACGGGCGCCCGCGCACCCTGCAACAGGTCGCCCAGCACGTGGGCCTGACCCGCGAACGCGTCCGCCAGCTGGAGAAGGAGTCCCTCGCCCACCTGCGCGCGCCCGAGCAACGGGAACGCCTGCTGGACTGGGCGAGCTGACCCGTGCCGGGCACTCCGCGTCCCCGGCGTTAGTGCGGCTCCGTGCGCAGCCGGGCCCCCTGCCGCAGCAGTTCTCGCTGGACCAGCCGGTAGGGCAGCCCGCGCGGCCCGCGCCCGTGTCGGACGGTCAGCGCCGCGCACACCCCGGCCGCGTGCCCGGTCGCCATCGCGATGGGCATCACCCGGTACGACGAGTGCGCGACGTGCGTCCCGGAGATGCAGCGCCCCGCGACCAGCAGGCGGTCGGTGTCCCGGGGCAGCAGGCAGCGCAGCGGGATGTCGTAGAAGCTGCCCCGCGGCACCCGCTTGAGGATGGTGCCGGAACCGCGCGGGTTGTGGATGTCGACCGGATAGGCGCCGTGCGCGATCACGTCCGGGAAGGTGCGCGCGCCCAGGATGTCGTGGCCGGTCAGCTGGTAGTCGCCGAGCACCCGCCGGCTCTCCCGGACACCGACGTGCGTACCGCTCTGCACCACGTAAGACTCCTCGAAGCCGGGTACGCGGGTGCGCAGGAAGCGGTCGATCTGCGCCAGCTGGCGCCGGGCCGTGTACTCGGCGCGGGTGAGGTCCCAGACGCTGTTGCCGAGGACCCGGTTCACCCGGGTGCTGTTGACGGCGACCTCGCGCGGGTGCGGGGTCGCGAAGAACAGGATGTCCTCGCGCGGCAGCCGCAGTTCGCCGTTGGCCCTGGCCTCCTCGATCAGGTCCCACAGCCCGTGCACGCCCCGCCACTGGTCGGGGTGCTCGCGCACGTAGGCGGCGAACTCCGGCCGGTCGAAGTCGGCGACGCGGAACATCAGTGTCATGGGCTGCACCAGCCCGTCCTCGGGCCGGCCGATCTCGTACGGCGCCCCGCAGGCCGTCGCCACGTCGCCGTCGCCCGTGCCGTCCACGACCACCCCCGCGTCGATCACCACCGGTCCCGACTTGGTCTCGAACACCACCCGCCAGCCCGAGCCGTCCTCCAGCGGCAGCGCGCCGGAGGCGAACGAGTGGAACAGCATCCGCACCCCCGACTCGTCCATCATCTCCAGCAGGGAGTACTTGAACAGCTCCGGGTCGAAGGGGACCGTGTACCCGGTCTTCGGGGAGGGGGGCAGACAGCCGCCGCGGCCCATCAGCCGGTCGAGCAGCTGCCACAGGACGCCGGCCACCACCGGCTCGCCCTCGCCGTGGTCGGTGGGCAGCAGCCGCGAGGTGTCCCCGGCCTCGGTGAACGCGGCCTGCTTGTGCTCGTTGTGGAACGACATCAGCGGCATCACCAGCGCCACGGTGGCGTTGCCGCCGAGGAACCCGTACCGCTCCACCAGTACGGTGTCGGCGCCGGCGTCGGCCGCGCCGACCGCGGCCGCGAACCCGGCGGGGCCGCCGCCCACCACGAGGACGTCGCAGCGGCCCCCGTGTGTGGCCGACCGGGGCGGCAGCGTGACGGTGCGGGCCTCGCGGGGCTCTTCCAGGATCGGCATCGCACACCTCCGGGTCAGGCACTCAACGGCCGCGGCTCGCCCCGGCACGACCTGCCGTCCACCGGGTCGCAGTCCGTGGGTCCATCACCCGCGAGGCCGTCGCCCGCCGGGTCGCCGTCGGTGGGGCTGTCGGCCGGGGGGCGGTGGCCCGTGGGGCTGCTGTCCGCATGGTTGTTGTCCGCGAGGTCGTCGCCCGCCGGGTCGCCGTCGGTGGGGCTGTCGGCCGGGGGGCGGTGGCCCGTGGGGCTGCTGTCCGCATGGTTGTTGTCCGCGAGGCCGTCATCCGCCGGGTCGCCGTCGGTGGGGCTGTCGCCCGAGTGGTCGCTGTCCGAGGGGTTGTTGTCGGTGGGGCCGCCGGCCGTGGGCCGGTCGCCCGTCAGGTCGTCGTCCGGTGGGCTGCCGTCCGCCGGACCGTCGCGGGAGGGGCGGCCACCCGATCGCGGACCACCTGCCGGGCCGCCGCTCGTCGTGCCCTCGGGAGCCGACGCGGCAGCCGCTCCCGCGGTCGGCGCCGGGGCGCCGCCCGTGTCGCGCGCGGCGCCGATCCGGTCGAGCAGCGCTCCGCATCGCTCGCAGGTCTCCCGGGCCGACGCGGACAGCTCCGCCACCCGGGCCCCGAGGTCGGCACGGCGCTGCGGATACTCGTCCCAGAGCCGGTCCACCTCCGCGAGCAGCAGCCCGGCCTGCTCCCGCGCCACCCCCACCAGGGCCGGGGCGCCCAGCCGGCGCGCGAAGTCGAAGACCTTGCCGGAGTACGGCAGCGGCAGCACCGGCACGCCGGTGAGCGCGGCGAAGATCACGAAGTGCAGCCGCATGCCCACGGCCACGTCGAGGTGGCGCATGAAGCCGAGCACCTGCCCCGGGCTGTAGTCGCCGTGCAGGATGCGGCCCTGGTCCGGGGCCGTCATGTGGGACAGCACGGCGTGCGCGTGCCGTACGTCGTGCCGCTCCATCGGCAGGAACACCACGCGCGCGTCCAGCCGGCGGACCAGGAAGTCCGCGACGTCGGCGAGCAGGGCGTGGTAGTCGCCCTCGTCCAGCTTCTCGGCCGCCCGCCCCGGCTCGCGCACCGACATCCCCACCAGCCGGGCACCGGACGGTATGCCCTCCTCGCGCATCATCGCCCCGGTGAACGGCTCCGGCGCCAGCAGCAGCGCCGGGTCCGCGGTGACCGTGACCTCCCGCTCCAGGCCGACCTCCTCGAGCACCAGCCGCGACTCCTCGTCCCGCACCACCACGTCGTCCATCTCCGCCAGCACCGTGCGCACCGCGTCCCGGTCCTCGGCGTCCGTGAGGGGCCCGGCGCCGACGGCGTAGGCGAAGGTGGGCACGCGTCGGATCTGCGCGGCGCGCACCAACCGCAGATAGCGCCGCGCCTCGCCGTCGTAGAGGATGCCGCCGCCGCCGAGTACCAGCAGCTCCAGGCCGGGCAGTACGTCCAGGACGTGGTTGCGGCTCACCCCCTCCCAGGCCACCACCTCGTCCGCGTCGGGGTGATGGGCGAGGGTGTGCTCGGCGTTCCGGCTCAGGACGACCAGGTGCGCGTCCGGGCGCCGGGCGCGCAGGCAGCTCAGCACGCAGGTCAGGATGGCCTCGTCGCCGGTGTTGAAGCCGCCGTAGGAACCCAGCACGCCGATGCGCGGACCGCGGCGGTCGGGGTGCGGATGCGAGGGCCGAAGAGTCATCCGTAACTCCCGTCACGTCGGAGTCGGCCGGCGCGCGCCGGTCCGGCCGCGCGGTGTGCCGCGCACGGTGCCGGGTTGCCTGCCCGGCATGCCGGAAACACCCTGATCAGGAACCACCCCGCACCCGACCCCCGTCCCGCACGAGGAGCACCGGTGAACGTCTCCCTCAGCGTCTGGCTGCTGACCGTCGGGGCTCTGTGCGTCCTCGTCGCCGCCGACTTCTTCATCGGCCGCAAGCCGCACGACGTGTCCCTGCGGGAGGCCGGGATCTGGACGGCCGTCTGGGTGGTGCTGGCCTGTCTGTTCGGGGTCGGACTGCTCGTGTTCCGCGGCGGCGGGCCGGGCGGCGAGTTCTTCGCCGGCTACCTCACCGAGAAGTCGCTCAGCGTGGACAACCTGTTCGTCTTCGTCCTGATCATGGCGAAGTTCGCGGTGCCCTCGCAGTACCAGCAGCGGGTGCTGATGGTCGGCGTCCTGGTGGCCCTCGTCCTGCGCGCCGCGTTCATCGCGGCCGGCGCGGCGATGATCTCCGCCTTCTCCTGGGTCTTCTACCTCTTCGGCGCCTTCCTGATCTGGACCGCCTGGAAGCTCATCCAGGACGCCCGCAAGGGCGGGCACGAGCAGGAGGAGTACGAGGAGAACAAGCTGCTGAAGGCGATCGAGCGACGTTTCGGTGTCGCCGACCGGTACCACGGCACCAGACTGTGGGTGGAGGAGAACGGCAAGCGGGTCATGACCCCGATGCTGGTCGTGATGCTCGCCATCGGGTTCACCGACATCCTGTTCGCCCTGGACTCCATCCCCGCCATCTACGGTCTGACGCAGGACCCGTACATCGTGTTCACGGCCAACGCGTTCGCGCTGATGGGCCTGCGCCAGCTCTACTTCCTGATCGGCGGACTGCTGAAGAAGCTGGTGCACCTGTCCTACGGCCTGTCGGTGATCCTGGGCTTCATCGGCGTCAAGCTGGTGCTGCACGCCCTGCACGAGTCCGGCGTGCACGTGCCCGAGATCGGCATCCCCTTCTCGCTCGGGTTCATCGTGCTGGTCCTCGCGGTCACCACGGCGACGAGCCTGTGGGCGACGCGGCGGCGGGAGCCGGCGTGACGCCTGTCCGCGGAACCGGTCCCACCCGCGGACGGCCGACCGTCTTGCGCGCCGCCTCCCGGTGGCGGGTCAGCAGCCCGCCGGGGTGGGCCTGCCGCGCGAGACCACCCGGCTGCCGTGCTCGTCGACCAGGCGGGCCTGGAGGGAACCGCAGGCGCAGCGGGTCCACAGGGTGCCACCCGCGCCGGTGGGGTGGGCGGACAGCACCTGGAAGGGCTCGGCACCGTCGGGCCACCCGCAGTGCGGGCAGGCGACACCGGTCGTGCTGGGCATGGCGACTCCTCGTGGTCAGTGTTGCGTCGGAAGGCTGCTGTGGGCGTCGATCCCACCGTGGCGCCACTGACAAGGGTGCGGCCACGCATCCGTTCATGTCCACGTTGACTTTACGGACTCCACCGTGAAGCGTGTACTTCATGATTGATCTGCGCAGGTTGCACGTGCTGCGGGCCGTCGCCCACTACGGCACCGTCACCGCGGCGGCCCGTGCCCTCCACTTCACCACCTCCGCCGCGTCGCAGCAGATCCGGCAGCTGTCCCGGGACCTGGGCGTCGACCTGCTGGAGCCGCAGGGGCGCGGGGTGCGGCTCACCGCGGCCGCGGAGAGCCTGCTCGGACACGCCGACGCGATCGAGGCCCGCTGGGACGAGGCCGAGCTGGAGCTGCGGGCGGGGGAGGGGGCCCCTGCCGGGCCGCTGCGGGTGACGGGGTTCCCGGTGGCCGTCTGCGTCCTGCTGGCGCCGATGGCGGCGCGGCTGCGCGAGCGGTGTCCGCGGCTGTCGGTGCGGATCCGGGAGGTCGAGGTGGTGGAGAGCTTCGACCTGCTCTTCGAGGGGGAGAGCGACCTGGCGGTGGTGGAGGCGACCCCTTCCAGCCCGCCGTCCGCCGACGCGCGCTTCGACCAGCGGCCGCTCCTGGACGAGCCCTTCGACCTGGTCGTCCCCGCGGACCATCCGCTGGCCGGGCGGGACGTGGCCGACCTCGCCGACGCCGCGCACGAGCCCTGGATCGCGCCGATGCCGCAGACGCCCTGCCGGACGCACATCATGTCGGCGTGCGGTGCCGCCGGGTTCACCCCCGACGTGGTCCATCACACGGTGGACTGGAACGTCACCGCCCACCTGGTCGCCAACGGACTCGGCGTCGCCCTGGTGCCCCGGCTCGCCCGGCTGACCCCCGAGCTGCCGATCGTCCGCGTGCCCTGCGCCAACCGGCCGCACCGCAAGCTGATGACCTGCACGCGCGCCGGTGGCCACCGGCGGGCCGCGGTCGCGGTCGCCCTCGAGGAGCTGCGCACCCTGGCCGCCGCGGCGGTGGCCTGACGTGCCGAGGGACCGCAGCTCGCGCGAGCTGCGGTCCCTCGGCACGTCAGGCCGTGCGGGTCAGGCGGCGAGGGCCTCGTCCGCGTGACCGTGCAGCCGGGCGACGACCTCGGTCAGCTCCGCGGCGACCTCGGCGTCGTCCGCCGGGTGGGTCTCGGCGAAGCGGGTCACCGAACCCGGGATGGACAGCTTGAGGTCCTCGATCACCTTGCCGCCGGCGATGCCCACGGCCTTGCGGGCCTCGTCCTGCGCCCACACGCCGCCGTACTGGCCGAAGGCGGTACCGACCACGGCGACGGGCTTGCCGGTGAAGGCGCCGGCGCCGAAGGGGCGGGACAGCCAGTCGATGGCGTTCTTCAGGACGGCCGGGATGGTGCCGTTGTACTCCGGGGTGAAGAGCAGGAAGGCCTGCGCGCCCTGGGCGGCCTCGCGCAGCTTCGCGGCGGCGGCCGGGACGCTGCCCTCGACGTCGATGTCCTCGTTGTAGAAGGGGATCTCGGCGAGGCCCTCGAAGAGCTGGACCTCGGCGCCCTCCGGCGCGTACTTGGCGGCCGCCTCGGCGAGCTGGCGGTTGTGCGAACCGGCGCGAAGGCTGCCGACGAGCGCGAGGATGCGGACAGACATGAGTACTCCCACTGCTGGAAAAGATGGTGACGGGCGGGCCGAGACCCTGCGGTCGCAGGATCCGGACCGGGGTCCGTTTAATTTCTAACATCCCAAACGGACCGCGGTCCAGTTTCCTTCCCGATGCTTTACGCTGGCTTCATGTCCGCCGCCCTGCCGCCCTTCCCCCGACCCCAGGAGAACGTCGGTCCGCCCGAGCTGCTTCAGCTCGGCGCCGGGACCGACGAGGACGAGCCCTGCCTGCGTGCCGACGCCGCGCGCAATCGCGCCCGCCTCCTGGAGGCCGCCGAGCGCCTGGTCGCCGAGCACGGCGCGGCGGCGCTCACCATGGAGGCGGTGGCCACCGCGGCCTGCGTGGGCAAGGGCACGGTCTTCCGCCGCTTCGGCGACCGCACCGGGCTGCTCGCGGCGCTCCTCGACCACTCCGAGCGCAAGTTCCAGGCCGCGCTCCTGAGCGGTCCGCCGCCGCTGGGGCCCGGCGCACCGCCGGTGGAGCGGCTGCGGGCGTTCGGCTGCGCGCTGTTGAGCCGCTCCGTCGACAAACTCGACCTGCTCCTGGCCGGGGAGCCCAGCGCCGAGCGACGCCACGCCTTCCCCCCGCGTCGCTTCCTGCACCAGCACGTGGCACTGCTGCTGCGGGAGGCCGTGCCGGACGCCGACTGCGAGCTCCTGGCCCACACCCTGATGGCCTACCTCGACGCCCCCCTGATCCACCACCTCACCGAGCAGCGCGGGCTGCCCACGGAACGCGTGCGGGCCGGCTGGCTCGACCTGGTCGCACGCGTCACCCGCACCGAACCCCCGGCCCGGGGGACCGAGTCCCCGGCCACCGCGCCGACGGACTGAACTCCGTCCGGGGCGGCCGGCGTTGCCCCGCCCGCCGCCCCGCGTCCGGCTTCTGCCAGGATGCCGTACGTCATGGTGCAGATACCGAATCAACCGGCCCCCGAGACGCCCGCACCGCGCTCCGCCCCCACGAGCGCCGACGTGGCCCGCCTGGCCGGCGTCTCGCGCGCGACCGTCTCCTACGTACTCAACAACGCCGACGCCGTACGGATCAGCGAACCCACCCGCCGCCGCGTCCGCGAGGCCGCCCGGGAACTCGGATACGTCCCCCACGCCGCCGCCCGCTCACTGCGCGCCGGACACAGCCGCATGGTCCTGATGCCGGCGCCGTCCTTCCCGGCCGGCCCGCTCTACAACCGCTTCCTCACCGAACTCCAGTGGGCCCTGGGCCGCCTCGACTACACCGTCGTACAGCACGGCACCGTCGGCGTGCACGGCGACGAGGCCGCCCGCGCCTGGGCCGAGCTGCGCCCGGTCGCCGTCCTCGCCCCCGGCTCCGACCTCGGCCCGCGCGGGGTGGAGATCCTCAAACGCTCCGGCGCCCGGGCGGTCCTCACGCTCGGTCCCGAGGCCGTCGACGGAGCGCACGCCCTGCTCACCGACCAGGAGGGCGTCGGCCGCGGCGCCACCCGCCACCTGTACGACCGCGGACGCCGCCGCATCGGCGTCGTCGTGCCGGCGGAACACGGCCTCGACGTCTTCTCGGCACCGCGCCTCGCGGGCGCCCGGGAGGCCGTGTCCGGCACCGACGCCACCGTAACCGAGCTGCCCCTCGCCTACGACGAAGGGGACGCCGCCCGCCTCGCGGCGCGCTGGCGTCCCCTCGGGCTGGACGCGGTGTTCGCGTACAACGACGAGTACGCGATGCTGCTGATGCGGGCCCTTCAGGACGAGGGCCTCCACGTCCCCGGCGACGCCGCCGTGATCGGCGCCGACGACCTGATGCTCGGCAGGCTGCTGCGGCCCCGGCTGAGCACCGTCCACCTGGAGCTGCCCGCCGGCCGCGACCTGGCCGCACTCGTCGACCGGGCCGTGCACGACCCCGGCGCCCCGCCCGAGCGCCACAAGGTGCTGGGCGCGACGGTGGTGCACCGGGAGTCGAGCTGACCGACGGCCGAGCCGGCCGCTACTGGCCCTCCCCGCCGTTCTGCCCGGCCTGCGCCTGCTGCTCCGCGACCGCCTTGCGGACCTCGTCCATGTCCAGCTTCCGGGCCTGGCCGATGACGTCCGTGAGGGCCGCCTCCGGCAGCGCGCCCGGCTGCGCGAACACGGCCACCTGGTCCCGCACGATCATCAGCGTCGGAATCGACTGGATGCCGAAGGCCTGCGCGAGCTCCGGCTGCGCCTCGGTGTCCACCTTGCCGAACACCAGGTCCGGGTTGGCCTCCGCCGCCTTCTCGTAGACCGGCCCGAACTGCTTGCACGGACCGCACCACTCCGCCCAGAAGTCGATCAGCACGAACTCGTTGTCCGTGACCGTCTGGTCGAAGTTCTCCTTGGTGAGTTCCACGGTGCTGGTCATGAGGTAATCCCTCTTCCTGGTTTCGGGGGAGTAGCCGTCGGCACAACACTGCCGATGCGGTGGGTATTCCGCGCACGTACCCATGTGGCCACGTCGCACACCACCCACCAGACTGACCCCATGACGCAATCGGATTCCCTCGTGTACGACGTCGTCGTGATCGGCGCGGGCCCCGTCGGGG
This sequence comes from Streptomyces sp. KPB2, assembly GCF_003950055.1. Taxonomy (NCBI): domain Bacteria; kingdom Bacillati; phylum Actinomycetota; class Actinomycetes; order Kitasatosporales; family Streptomycetaceae; genus Streptomyces; species Streptomyces sp. KPB2. The sequence goes on along the minus strand of NZ_CP034353.1, from coordinate 629,202 downwards.
AGAACGTCGCCGACCGCACCCGCGCGGCCGGCCTGTCCACGGCGATCGTGGAGAGCGAACTGGTCGGCGGCGAATGCTCCTACTGGGCCTGCATGCCCAGCAAGGCCCTGCTGCGCCCGGTCCTCGCCCGCGCCGACGCCCGCCGCCTGCCCGGTCTGGCCGAGGCCGTCCGGGAGCCCCTCGACGCGCGGGCCGTCCTCGCCCGCCGCGACGAGTTCACCTCGCACTGGAAGGACGACGGCCAGGTCCAGTGGGTCGAGGGCATCGGCGCCGACCTGTACCGCGGCCGGGGCCGGCTCGCCGGACCGCGCACGGTCGAGGTGGCCGGTCCCGACGGCACCCGCCGGACCCTGACCGCCCGCCACGCCGTCGCCGTCTGCACCGGCAGCGCCGCCGCCCTGCCCCCGCTGCCCGGACTCGCCGAGGTACGCCCCTGGACCAGCCGCGAGGCCACCAGCGCCAAGAGCGCGCCCGGCCGCCTCCTCGTCGTCGGCGGCGGGGTGGTCGCCGTCGAGATGGCCACCGCCTGGCAGGCCCTCGGCTCCCGGGTGACGATGCTGGTGCGCGGCGACGGCGGCCTGCTCGCCCGCATGGAGCCGTTCGCGGGGGAACTGGTCGCCGAGGCGCTCACCGAGGCCGGCGTGGACATCCGCACCGGCGTCTCCGTCGAGTCCGTCACCCGTGAGAGCGGCACCGTCGTCGCCGTCACGGACACCGGCGACCGCCTGGAGGCCGACGAGATCCTCTTCGCCACCGGCCGGACGCCCCGCACCGACGACATCGGCCTGGAGACCGTCGGCCTCGAACCGGGCTCCTGGCTGCCGGTCGACGACAGCCTCCGTGTGACGGGCCACGACTGGCTCTACGCCGTCGGCGACGTCAACCACCGCGCCCTCCTCACCCACCAGGGCAAGTACCAGGCGCGCATCGCGGGCGCCGCCATCGCCGCCCGCGCCTCCGGCGTGCCGATCCTGGAGTCCGACCCGTGGGGCGCGCACGCAGCGACCGCCGACCACGACGCCGTGCCCCAGGTGGTGTTCACCGACCCCGAGGCCGCGTCCGTCGGTCTGACCCTCGCCGAGGCCGAGCAGGCCGGACACCGGGTCCGCGCCGTCGACATCCCCATCGCCGTGGCGGGCTCCAGCCTGTACGGCGACGGCTACCGGGGGCGCGCCCGCATGGTGGTCGACCTGGAGGACGAGATCGTGCGCGGTGTCACCTTCGTGGGCCCGGGCGTCGGGGAGCTGATCCACTCCGCGACGATCGCCGTCGCCGGCCGGGTCCCGATCAGCCGCCTGTGGCACGCCGTCCCGTCGTATCCGACGATCAGCGAGGTGTGGCTCAGGCTCCTGGAGACGTACCGGGACAACTGACGGACGCGAGGCGAGCTGTCGCGTGAGCGCGAGCCCGGCGGCCGCTCAGGCCGCCGGGCCGGGCAGCTCGAACCCCAGCGCCGACGCCGCCCGCTCCGGCGTCGGCTGGGCCCACAGGTCCGCCATCGCCGCGTTCGAGGCCAGCGAGCGCAACTCGGCCCGGTCGAGATACAAGGTGCCGTCGAGATGATCCGTCTCGTGCTGCACGATCCGGGCCGGCCAGCCCGCGAACACCTCGTCCACGGCCCGCCCGTGCTCGTCGCGCGCCCGCAGCCGCACCTCGGCGTGGCGCGCCACCACCGCCTGCCAGCCCGGCACGCTCAGACAGCCCTCGAAGAACGCGGCCCGCCCGGCGCCGACGGGCTCGTACGACGGATTGACCAGCACCCGGAACGGCTGCGGCACCCGCCCCCGTGCCACCCGCACCTCGTCCGGCACCGGCGCCGGATCCTCGATCACCGCGATCCTGAGCCCCACCCCGACCTGCGGCGCGGCGAGGCCGACACCCGGCGCCGCGTGCATGGTCAGCCGCAGCGCCTCGACGAACCGCGCCAGGAGCGCGGGCGCCAACTGCCCGTCGTACGGCTCGGCCGCGCGCCGCAGCACCGGATCCCCGGCCGCGACGATCGGCAACGGGCCGCCGACGGCGAGCAGTTCCTCGACCCGCTCGGCAAGCGGGGCACGATCACTCGGAGTTCCCATCGCGGTTCCCATCGCGCCAGCATGCCATGGCGCCACGGGCCCGCCGCCGGGGAGCGCCCGGCGACGGGCCCGTGGGCGTCGTCCCCGCTCAGAGTTCGGCGAAGTCACCCGCGAGGGCGGAGGCGATCCGCAGCTGTGCGTCGGCCTCCTCCTGCCGCCCCTGCCGTTCGAGGGTACGGCCCAGCATCAGCCGGGCGTAGTGCTCGACCGGATCGCGCTCGACGACGATCCGCAGCTCGGCCTCCGCCCGCCGCAGCTGGGCCGAGTGGTAGTAGGAACGGGCCAGCAGCAGCCGCGGACCGGTCTGCTCGGGCACCTCGGCGACCAGCCCGTCCAGGACGCGCGCCGCGGCGGCGTAGTCCTTGGCGTCGAAGAACATCCGCGCGCGCTCCCAGCGCTCCGCCGGCGTTCCGTGGTCGTAGTACGTCGTGTCCACCAGAGACCTCCTTCGGCCACTCCAACCACGCCACACGGTTGAACATTCCACTACCTGATCCCGCCGCCCGATTCCGCCACCTGCCTCCGCCGCCGACGGGTCCCGCGTCGCCCGCCACGGTGACGCCTCGGGGACCGCGTCACACGGAGGGCCGCGCGGGGGCTACGTTGTGCGGCATGAGCAATCTTGACCGGGATGCGGTTCCCAGCCTGTGCGGCGGCCGCGGCTTCGTGGTGGCGGAGCCCGTGCGCGAACTCCTCAGCCCTCGCAACGTCAAGCTCGGCGAGTCCACCGAGGTCCGCCGTCTGCTGCCCAACCTGGGCAGGCGCATGGTCGGTGCCTGGTGCTTCGTCGACCACTACGGCCCCGACGACATCGCCGACGAGCCCGGCATGCAGGTGCCGCCCCACCCGCACATGGGCCTGCAGACGGTGAGCTGGCTGCACGAGGGCGAGGTGCTGCACCGCGACTCCACGGGCAGCCTGCAGACCATCCGCCCGCGTCAGTTGGGCCTGATGACCTCCGGCCGCGCGATCAGCCACTCGGAGGAGAGCCCGCGTGCGCACGCCCGCCTCCTGCACGGCGCGCAGCTGTGGGTGGCCCTCCCGGACGCCCACCGCCACACCGACCCGCACTTCGAGTTCCACGCCGAGCTGCCCCTGGTCACGGCACCGGGCCTGACGGCCACCGTCCTCATGGGCACCCTCGACACGGCCACCTCGCCGGGCACGACCTACACGCCCCTCGTCGGCGCCGACCTGACCCTCGCCGCCGGCACGGACGTACGCCTGCCGCTGGAGCGGGACTTCGAGTACGCCGTACTGGCCATGAGCGGGGAGGCCCACGTCGACGGGGTGCCCCTGGTGCCGGGCTCGATGCTCTACCTCGGCTGCGGCCGCGACGAACTGCCCCTGCGGGCCGACTCGGACGCGGGCCTGATGCTCCTGGGCGGCGAGCCGTTCGAGGAGGAGCTGATCATGTTCTGGAACTGGATCGGACGGTCGCAGGAGGAGATCGTCGAGGCCCGCCGGGACTGGATGGAAGGGTCCCGGTTCGGCGAGGTGAAGGGCTACGACGGCGCTCCGCTGCCCGCGCCCGCACTGCCGCCGGGGCCGCTGAAGCCGCGAGGACGGGTGCGCTGACCCGAGGCAATGGCCGACCGGCCGGTGGTGGCCCGGCGGGCCGCCCGTGGTGGTGCCGGGTCCACCCCCGGTAGGGGTGCTGGGCCGCTGGTGGGCCGAACGGGCCGTTCATAGCGTGGTGTTCATGATGGATGACACGAACGAAGAACAAGGGGGCGCCACCCGGCGGACGGCGCTGCGTGGGCTGGGGCTCGCGGTGGGCGGCATGGCGTCGGCCACCGTGCTCGGAACCTCGCCGGCCGCGGCGGCCCCGCGTCACGGGACCACCACGTACGTGCTCGTGCACGGTACGCACAGCGCCGGAGCGTTCTGGACGCCGATCGCGCGGGAACTGGTGCTGCGCGGCCACCGCGTCGTCATGGTGGACCAGCCGCGGCACGGTGCGGAGGCCTTCGTGGCGGAGTCGTACCAGCGGCAGGATCTCGCGGCGATGGCGGTCGAGCCGTCCCCGCTGAAGGGGCTCGGACTGGACGACTACGAGGCGCGCGTCACGGGCGTCGTGCGGCGGGCGGCACGGAACGGCCCGGTGGTGCTGGTCGGGCACAGCCTGGGTGGCGTGTCGGTCAGCCGGGTCGGCGACGCCGTCCCGCACCTGCTGCACCACATCTGCTACATGGCGGCCTTCTGCCCGAGCCGTGTCCTGCCCACGGCGGACGCCTGCACGGCGGCACCCGAGAACGCGGACGCCGTCAGCCCGGTGGAGCTGACGGTGGGCGACCCGGACCGGCTCGGGGTGCTGCGGCTGAACTTCCGTACGGGTGTCAGCGGTGAGTTGGCCCTCCTGAAGGAGATGATCTGCGCGGACTACCCCGACGCCGACTTCCGCCGGACACTGGCCGGCATGCAGACCGACGAGCCCGTCGCCGCCTATGCGGGCCGAGCCGTCGGCCGGGCCGGGCGCTGGGGACGCGTTCCCCGCACCTACCTGCGTTTCGGCAGGGACCGTACGATCGCGACCGCGCTCCAGGACCGAATGATCGCGGAAGCCGACGCGGCCACGCCCGGCAACCGCTTCCGCGTGCACGACTTCCCCGGGGCGTCACACGTCGGCCCGCTGGATCCCACCCCGGTCGCGGACGTCCTGGACACGCTGGCGGCGCGGGGTTTGCCATCCGATCCGACGACCGGCCGACCGGCGTCGAGGTGACCGGGGTTCCGGCGCGAATGCCTCCCTAGGTGTGTGCGATGTTGATCGATTTTCTTCGTTCTTGGTTTGGGGGCTGGTGACGGCTGCGTGGGACCTCTATCTGTTTCGGGGTCCCTCCCCGCAACCGGAAGGAAACACGCGTGATGCGCGTGCGCAGAACAAGCAGATGGCTGCCGTTGGCCGCCTCCACCGTCCTGGCGCTGGCGGCCGGCCTGATCGCCGCCCCCGCCGCCCATCCCGTGGACGGTCCCGTGGAGATCGTGGTCGACGGGAACGACGTCCGCGCCGACAACGTCAACGGCCTGACCTACAAGGGCCTCGGGCTGCTCAGCTGCAACAGTACGAGCAACCTGCTGATGGACTACAAGGCCGAGCATCCCGAGCGGTACTGGGAGCTGATCCGAGTCCTGTTCGGCGGGAAGAACCCGCTGATCAACCACGTCAAGATCGAGATGGGTTCGGACACGAACACCTCGACCGGCGCCGACCCGGCGACCATGCGCACCCCCGACGAATCCGCCGACGCCTCCCGTACCCCCGGCTTCCAGCTGGCCGCCGACGCCAAGACGGTCAACCGGGACCTCAAGGTGTCGATCCTGCGCTGGACCATGCCCGAATGGGTCCAGAAGGAATGGGACAAGGGCACGGGGCAGGACGAGATGTACACCTGGTACAAGGAGACGATCCTCGACGCCTACCAGAAGTACGGGTACATGGTCGACTACGTGAACCCGGACACGAACGAGACGCGGAACCCCGACGAATCCTTCATCAAGTGGTACAAGAACGCGATCGTGACCGACACCGACTTCTCGGACCCGCGCTACGGCATTCCGGTCGAGAAGCGGAAGAAGGCCGCGAAGGCCTATCACGGCATCAAGATCGTCGCCTCGGACGAGAACCAGACGCACAACATAGGCCCGTCGCTGCTCAGTGACGAGCAGCTCTTCGGCATCGTCGACGCGGTCGGCTACCACTACAACACCGACGACCGCCGCGAGGGCAGCCCCGGCAGCGACACGTATCTGCCCTACACCCGCCTGGCGACCGGCGAGAACAAGTACCACGAGGACAAGGAGGTCTGGTACAGCGAAGGCACCGCCTCCTTCGGCTACACCGACTACCGGGTCGCCAACACCGACGGCCCGGGCGGCGCGAGCACCGGAATCGGCGGCGTTCAGAGCGCGCTCGACCTCGCCAACCGTCTCGTCAAGAGTTACGCCAACTCCAAGCGGACGCACTACATCTTCCAGCCGGCGATCGGGTCCTTCTACGAAGGCGCCCAGTACAGCCACAAGGAACTGGTCAGCGCCCGTGACCCCTGGTCGGGCCACCTCCACTACGACGCCGCCCTGTACGTGATGCAGCACTTCACCCAGTTCGCCAGGACCGGGTGGGAGAACGACACCAACACGGCCGGCATCTGGCGCACGGTGCCGGAAGCCAGTTACAGCGGCGTGAGCGGCACCGAGAACGTCGACGGCTCCAACGGGGCCCCGAGCTACATGACCCTCGCCGACCCCCGAAGGAAGGACTTCTCCACGGTCGTCGTGAACGACAGCGACCGGCGGAAGACGTACCGGATCAAGGCCCGGAACATGCGGCTCGGCGATCCCACCATGGAGATCTGGGAGACCCGGGGACCCGACGCGGGCCAGGCCTACGACGCGAACCTCAAGCACCTCGTCGACGAGATCCGGCCCGACGACGGGTACTACACGTACACGGTCGAGCCCCGGTCGATCGTCACCCTCACCACCCTCGACAAGAGCCGCGACAAGGAGACGAGGCGGCGGCTGCCCGGGCCCGGGGAGCGCACGGTGCTGGACACCGACGCGACCGGCAAGAGGCACGACGTCCGCGACTCCGTCCTGTACGCCGACGACTTCGGCTACGAGGAGGAGGGCGACGTCGAGGTCGGAACGGCCGGCGGCACCCGCACGACCTCCCAGCCCTACCTGGCCTCGCGCGGCAACCAGCCCCGCTACATGGTCGACCAGACCGGCGCCTGGGAGGTCGGCAAGGACGCCGACGGCGACAACGTGCTGTACCAGTACATGGACCAGTCCATGAAGGACACCCACGCCTGGAACTGGCACACGCCCAACACCACCGTCGGTGACTTCCGCTGGGAGAACTACCGGGCGACGGTCGACGTCTCCTTCCCCGACCCGCAGGGCGGCCTCGCGACCCTGGGCGTCCGCCAGCAGAAGGGCATGGCGGCCAGCGACGCCGCCTACAACATCCGCGTCGGCCCGGACGGCACCTGGACGTTCTACGAGTACGGCACGGTGATCGCGAACGGGACGGTCGCGGCCGCCGACCGATACCGCCTCGCCATCGAGGCCAAGGGCGCGTCGATCACGGCCTACATCGACGGGAAGGCCGTCCACACGTACCAGGACCCGACCCCGCAGGCCGAGGGCCGCGTCAAGCTCGGCAGCGACTTCCACACCACGGCGTTCGACAACCTGAAGGTCGAGAAGATCGACGGATACGCGCCCTACGCCACCGCGCTGACCGACAGCATGGACGCCTCGGTCGCCTACAGCGGCGCCTGGAGCAGGAAGGCCGCCTTCGGCGACGCGATGGACTGGTACCGCTCGACGTCGACGAGTCGGACCGCCGGCGCGTCGTTCAGCGTCCCGTTCACCGGCACCGGCATCGACATCATCGGCGGCAACACCGGCAGCGCGGTGTTCGACGTCCACGTCGACGGCAAGCCGATCGCGAAGGACGCCGGTACGGTCGCCTCCGACCGGCGCAGGGCCACGTACGCACTGCGGGGTCTGCCCGACCGCGCCCACACGGCGACGTTCGTCCTGAAGTCCGGGACCATCGTGTTCGACGCGTTCACCGCCATCTCCGGCGACGTGGACGGCCGGGTGGACACGGCCGCGATCCGGGACAGCCTCGCCGAGGCGGGAGATCCGGTGCCGGGCGACTACACCCCCGACTCGTGGGCTCTGTTCGACTCCGCCCGCTCGGCCGCCCGGGCCGCCCTGCGCGGCCAGAAGGGACTGGACACCCTGGGGGCCGCTCAGATCGCGCACCGGCTCGACGACGCCTTCGCACGACTGACACGCAAGGACGCCACCACCTCGTGACCGCGCCGGCCCGCCCGGCGGTCACGGCCGCCGGGCGGAACCGAACGGGCCCGGCGCTGAGCGCGTCGAGGTAGAGGGCGGCGTCGTCCACGGTGCGCGCCAGCGGGCCGGCGATGTTCAGACCCGTCCGGTCGCGGGGCCCCTCCTGCCGGGCGTGCTCCTCACGACTGGGTCACGGACCGGAACTGGGTCGGTGTCATACCGGTGTGCTGACGGAAGAAGGCGCTGAAGACGGTCGGGTGGGCGAACCCGACGCGTTCGCCGATGGCGGCCTGTGGCAGGTCGGTGTGGACGAGCAGGCGTTTCGCCTCCAGCAGCACCCGGTCGTCGATGAAGCGCTTGGCGCCGCAGCCGAGGGCCGCCCGGGTGGCGCGGGTGAGCGTACGGGGGCTGTAGCCGAGCCGGGCGGCGTAGTCCTCGACGCGGTGGGTTCGGCCGAAGCCCTCCTCGACGGCCTGCCGGAACAGGTGGAACGCCTCGCCGCCGCCCGGCCGCGTCGGGTGTCGCGGATCCATCAGGTGGACGAGCCGGACGAGGATCACCGATAACAGGTGGCGCAGCGTCTCGACGTACGCCTCCGGCCCCAGGCCGGACAGGTCGGCGTGCTCCTCGACCAGGGCGTCCAGGATGCGGAGCAGGGCCGTCCGGCGCGTCGTGTCCGGGGTGACGAGGCGGTACGGGGTGTGCTCGCCGCCCCGGATCAGGGTGTCGGTCGCCGCGCTGGGGAAGCCCGACGGGAAGACCAGTACGGTCGCGTCGGCGGCCCCCGGGCCGCCGGGAAACCGCAGCACCTGCCCGGGCCACACCCACAGCCAGTCGCCCGCTTCGAGGACGTACGAGGTGAAGTCCACCGAGCACCTCAGCCGCCCGCTCCGCAGCGCGACGAGCAGATGGAAGGCCGGGCGCACGGGCACGGTGAGCGGTCGTTCGCTCGCGTCGGCACGGGCGGCGAGCCCGGGCAGGTCGAGGACGTCCAGACCCGGCGGCCTTCCCGGCGTCGGGCGGTACGGCGCCGTCGGAATGCCCGTCGCCCGGCGGCCGCCCGCGAACTGTCCGTTTTTCTTCATCGCGTGCCCGAGTGTATGGCGCCCACCCCCACCCACCGGTCCTAGCTTGGTCGAAGCGACCGCGCCGGGGGACGAACCGCGAACGTCCCGCGGGCGCACCGCCCGGCGCCCGCGCGCGGTGCCGGCCTCCCGCAGCCCACCACGGCCGCACTCCCGCACGCGCCCGGCCCGGCCGAGTGCCGCCCAGAACCAGGAAGGCCCACGATGACCATCGAGTTCGCCACCCGCTACCGCCGGCGTTCGCACATCCCGCCCGAGCCGGGCAGGCCGTACTTCATCGAGAAGGACATGGGCGACCGTGCCCACCTCTTCACGGACATGTTCACGATCTACGCGGGCGGCGAGCAGACCGAGAACACCTTCAACTTCTTCACCTGCGAGGGCCCGAAGGGCGACATCATCCCGGCGCACTCCCACCCGGACACCTACGAGGTCTTCTACATCACCGACGGGGCGGTGCGCCTGTTCGTCGAGGACCTGGAGGGGGAGCAGTACGAGAAGCTGCTCACGGCGGGCGACTTCGGCTTCGTCCCGAAGAACTGCCCCCACGCCTACCGCATCGAGCGGCACCACAGCCGGATCGTCGGCGTGGCGGCCGGGCCGGGCGGCACCTTCGAGCGGTTCTTCGAGAACCTCGGCACACCCACCGACGAGCACGGCCTGCCCCGCACGCCGTACATCCCCGACCCGCGGAAGTTCGGGACCGTGCCCCAGGAGTACGACGTGACCTTCCTGCCCGACCACCAGTGGCGAACGGGGAGCTGATTCCGCCCCGGCGGCTTCCCGCCCCGCCGAACGTCGTCGGCACCGACCGGCGCCCGCACCGACCGACGAAGGACACCCGTTGTGACCGACAACGCCTCCGAGCCCTTCCCCCTGCCTCTGCTCGCCTCGCCCGACCCGGCCGAGCTGCCCCTGCCGCCCCCGGCCCGCCCCGCCGCCGGAGTCCGGCTGCTGCGCGGCGCCGTCTACAGCATCCCGGACGGCAGCCGCCCCCTGGCCGTCGACCTGTGGCTGCCCGAGGACGCGACCGGAGCGGTGCCGGTCGTCGTCTTCGTGCACGGCGGTGGCTGGCGCAAGGGCATGCGCGACGACGCCGGCCCCCGCTTCCGCGACTGGCGGCCGGGCCCCTTCGCCCGGCTGGCACAGGCCGGGTTCGCCGTGGCCTGCCCCGACTACCGGCTCAGCGGCGAGGCACCCCACCCGGCGCAGGCCGACGACCTGGCCGCCGTACTGGCCTGGCTCCACACCCGCGCCGCCGACCTGAGCCTCGACACCGGGCGGACCGTGCTGTGGGGCGAGTCCGCCGGCGGGCACCTCGCCGCCCTGACCGCGCTGACCCGGCACACCCGTGCCGGGAGTGCCACCGTCACCGGTTGCGTCACCTGGTACGCCCCCTCCGACCTGACCGGACTCGCCGAGGACCACCCCGAGGGCGCGTACGACCCGAAGGACCCGGCCTCCCGTGAGTCCCTGCTGCTCGGCGGCGCCCCGGCGGACCGGACCGAGGCGGCGCGCGAGGCCAGCCCGGTCACCCACGTGACCCCCGACGCACCACCGTTCCTCATCCTGCACGGCACCGACGACACCCTGGTGCCCGCCCGGCAGTCCGTGCGCCTCGCCGAGGCCCTCCGGGCGGCGGGGCACCAGCCGGACCTGCGCCTCCTCACCGGCGGCGACCACCTCTGGGCGGGCCTGTCCGACGCGGACGTGGAGGACTGCTACCTGCGCACCCTGGAGTTCGCCCGCCGCTGTACGAGCGCCTGACCCCGAGCCGCAGCCGCGTGTGCCGTCTCCTGCGCGTCGGAGCCTACGGCTGGAGGTCGCGCCGGTACCAGGTGCCGGACTTGCCGCCGAGATCCGCCGGGGTGGCGGGACCCACCGGAACGAACCCGGCCTTGGTCAGGACCTTCCGGGACGCGGCGTTGTCGTGCGAGGTGGCCGCCATCAGGGTGCGCAGGCCGTGCACCTCCGCCGCCGTCCGGCACAGCTCCCGCACGGTCGCGGTCGCCACCCCGCGGCCGGCGACGTGCTCCGCGACCCGGTAGCCGAGTCTGGCGGTGCCGTCCTCCAAGTCGTACAGGTTGAACCGGCCGAGCACCGAGCCGTCCTCGGCCACGAGCAGGTAGAAGGCGCAGACGCCGGCCTCCTGCTCGGCCAGCACGGCGCTGTGCCGGTCGGGGAACCGGTCGAAGAACTCGTCGCCGCGGTCGGGGATCGAGGCGGCGAAGTACGCGCGATTCGCCAGCTCGAAGGCCAGGACCGCCGGGGCGTGGTCGGCATGCAGCCGCTTCAGCTCGGGCATCGCCCGACTCTACCGAGACCGGGCCCCGCGACCACCCGAATTTCCGCCGCCGGCCGGGCCCTTCGGTCCGGAGACCGGCCGACCCGGCGGTGCGCCGGGCCGGCCGGCCAGTTCCCGGTCGGTCAGTGGTGCCCGTGCGGCCGCAACCACTGCGGTCGGTGGGACGCCGGGCGGCGCTGTCCGGCCGGCTCCTCCGCGGCGGTCGTGCTGCTGCCCCGGCCCTCCAGCCGGCCGGCCAGTGCGTCGCGCTCGGCGGTGGCCTGCCTGGCGGTCTCGCGTTCCCTGCGGCGCTTCTTGCCGCGGTGGCGCGCCAGCACCGTCCCGGCCAGGAGCATCCACATGCCCAGGCCGAAGATCAGTGTCAGGGCGATACCGCCGAGAAACGCCCCGAGCGTACTGATCGTGAATGGCTCGCTCCCCAACAGGGTCACGGTGTAGTCCGGACCGCCGGACAGGTTGTACGCGATCAGCAGGCCTGCGAAGGCGGCGGCGCCCGCCATGAGCAGGAGACCCAGCACCAGCATGTTTCTCACCTCGTCGCACGTGGATGTCCTCCACCCGGGTCACCATGAGGAATGGTGCAAAACGCGCAACGTGCACATGCCGGACGTGTGTGTGCCGGATGTGTGTGCCGGATGTGTGTGTGCCGGACGTGCGGGTGGCGGATGTGGGAGTGGCGGCTGCCGGCACGTGACGGGATGTCACCCACCCCGCTCAGTGGGACAAGTGACGTCGGGGCAACGGGACGGGGCCACGCCCCGCACGGTCGCGGGTGCCGCACGGCCGTCCCTCCCCGCGGGCGCCTGCGGGCCCCGGCCTCCGGACCGGGCGCGGGGGCCTTCTACCCTGGTCGCCGAGTGCCGCCGCGCGCCGACCGACCCGTACCCCCACGACCCCCCGAGAAGGAGCCTCGCCCGTGGATCTGCGAGCCACCCTCGCCGCCCACCGCCTCGTCGCCATCGTGCGCGGGGACGACGCCGACGCCGCGCTGCGCACGGTACTGACGCTGGCCGAGGAGGGGCTCGAACTCATCGAGGTGTCGCTGACCGGCAAGGACGCCCTCCGGGTCGTCGAACGGGCCAGAGCCGCGCTCGGACCCGACCGGCCCCTCGGCGCCGGCACCGTCCTCACCGCCGACGACGCCGTGGCCGCCCACCGCGCGGGCGCCGACTTCGCGGTCACGCCGGGGCTGGGCGAGGGCGTCGTGGCCGCCCGTGAGCTGGGCATGCCCGTCCTGGCCGGTGTCATGACACCGACCGACGTCATCACCGCACGCACCCTCGGCGCCGCCGCGCTGAAGATCTTCCCGGCGGCCCAGGCCGGCGGGCCCGCGTACGTCAAGGCCCTGCGCGGGCCCTTCCCGCACGAGACCCTCGTGCCCGTCGGCGGCGTCGACGAGGCGGCGGCCCGCGCCTACCTGGCGGCCGGCGCCACCGCCGTCGGGGTCGGTTCCCCGCTGATCGGCGACGCCGCCGACGGAGGCAGCCTCGACGCCCTCCGCACCCGGGCCCGCGCCTTCCGCGCCGCCGTGGGGGAGGCCCGGCCGTGACCGGCGCCCGGCCCGCGTCCGAAGGGGACGCCGACACCTCCGTACGGACGCGCGGCGGCAACGGTCCCGACGCCGAACCGCGGACCGCGAGCCAGTGGCGGCCGGCGCGGGGACCCGTGGTGTGCCTCGGGGAGACCATGGCGGCCATGGCCCCGGCGCCGCCGCACACGCTGGACGGCGCGGAATCCCTGCGCCTGTCGGTGGCGGGCGCCGAGTCGAACGTGGCCATGTACCTCGCGGACCTGGGCCTGCCCGTCTCCTGGCTCTCCGCGGTCGGCGACGACGCCCTCGGCCGGCGGGTGCGGGCGGCCGTCGAAGGGGCCGGCGTGGACGTCTCCGGCGTGCGCACCGACCCGGCCCGGCCGACCGGCCTGCTCCTGAAGGACCCGGGCCCGGCCGGGACCCGCGTGCACTACTACCGCCGGGGTTCGGCGGCCTCGGCCCTCGGCCCCGACGTCCTGGACGACGCACGGGTCGGCGGGGCCGCCCTCCTCCACCTGACCGGCGTGACCCCGGCCCTGTCACCGTCCTGCCGGGCCCTGGTCGAACGCGCACTGGGGACACCGCGGGCTCGGCGTACCCACGCCGTCAGTTTCGACGTCAACCACCGCCCCGCGCTGTGGCCGCCGGACACGGCCGCCGGGGTGCTCCGGGACCTGGCCGATCGTGCCGACATCGTCTTCGTCGGCCTGGACGAGGCACAGGAGCTGTGGGGTGCCGGCCTGACCGAAGCCGACGTCCGAGGGCTGCTGAGCAGCCCGCGCGTCCTCGTCGTCAAGGACGGCGGGCGGGGCGCCACCGCGTTCACCGAACGGGGTGTGTGCACCGTGCCCGCCCTGGCGGCGGAGATCGTGGAGCCCGTCGGCGCGGGGGACGCGTTCGCCGCCGGGTTCCTCGCCGGACTGTGGCGCGGCACCGACCTCACCCGCGCCCTGCGCCTGGGGCACATCACCGCTGCCTCCGCGCTGCGGGTCGTGGGCGACCACGGGCCCCTGCCCGACGCGGACACCGTCGAAGCCATGCTGGCCCTCACCGAGCGGGACTGGTGTCAGGAGCCGACGCGGTAGAGCGAACCGGCCGTCAGCAGCACCTGTTCGTGGCTCCGTCGACGACGAATCCCACGCCGATGCCGAGCATCCACGTGTCCTTCGCCAGGGCCGTCCCCTCCTGCGTCGGACGCAGGCTGCCCTCCTCGCGCATCCCCGGAGTACGCAGGTACAGGCCCACCAGCCCGGCCGAGAAGGCGGTCAGACCGATGCCCGCCAGCGCCGTCGGCACGACCGGCAGGAGCAGCGCCGAACCGAGCGCGATCTCACCGGCGGAGAGCAGCCGCAGAAAGGTCGTGGGCCGGAGCCTGCCGAGGAACGGATAGGTGTTCTTCGCCATGCCGTGCATCATGGCGGCGGTCTGCTCGTCGGCTCCCCGCTTGGCCAGACCGGAATTGAGGATGAAAGCCCCGGTGGCCAGTCGTGGGGCGACATGCCTGAGCTCGATGGGCAGACGCATGGGAACTCCTAGCGGCGTTTCCTCGGAGACACGCCCAGGCTACGAGCCACGCGTCCCCCGCGCAGCGCGGACGCCCGCGCTCTGCTCCGACCGGGGCACGGCGCAGCCCCGTCGCGTACGCCCGGGCCGGTACGGCGGGTTACTCCCGTCGTGGGACGCCGTGGCGGCCGCGGACCGGCAGCGTGGGTGGGGTGAAACTCAACCGCCCCGCACGCCGGGCCTGCCTCGTCGTCCACGTCGTCGCCTCCGCCGCCTGGCTCGGGCTCACCCTCGGGCTGCTGGCGCTCGGCGTGACGGCGGCGACCAACGCCTCCCCGGAGACGGTGGAGGCCGCCGTCCGCTGCATGAAGCTGTTCGCCGACTGGCTGCTGCTCCCCCTGGCCCTGCTCACCCTGGCGAGCGGCCTGGTGCTGTCCCTCGGCACGCCGTGGGGGCTCGCCCGGCACCGGTGGGTGTACACGAAGTTCTGGCTGACCCTGGGCACGACCGTCGCCACGTTCTTCGCCCTGCGCCCCGGCGTGAACTCCGCGGTCGCCGCCGTGGCCGCCGGCGGGCCGCTGCCCGACGCGGGGAACGTGCTCTTCGGGCCGGTGGTCTCCCTGTCCGCCTACGTGTTCATGACCGTGATCTCGCTTCTCAAGCCCTGGGGACTCACCCGGCGCGGCCGCCGTCTCCGCGCGCGTGCTGCGAGTGCCCGTCAGCCGCTCGCCCGCTCAGGCACAGGGTGAAATCCTTTTCAGACGCAGGTAGGGTGAGCAGGTGGACCTTACGCACAGTGAGAGGGCGCGGACCCAGGTGGTGACCATCCAGGACGTGGCGCGAGCCGCCGGAGTATCCCCGGCGACCGTCTCACGGGTCTTCAACGGCGGAAACGTCACCCCGGCACGGGCCCAGTCCGTGCAACAGGCGGCGGCGGCGCTCGGCTTCGCGCCCAACCGCCTGGCCCGGTCCTTGCGCAAACAGCGTTCCAGCGTGATCGCCCTGCTCATCCCGGACATCGAGAACCCGTTCTTCACCTCGCTCGCCCGAGGCGTCGAGGACGCGGCGCAGCGCACCAGTCTCTCCGTGGTGCTGTGCAACTCCGACGAGGACACCGACAAGGAGCGCCGCTATCTGGAGGTCGCGCTCGGCGAGCAGATGGCCGGCGTGATCGTGGCGGCGGCCTCCCAGGACGAGACGGACCTCGGACCGTTGATCGCCCGCGGGGTTCCGGTCGTCGCCGTCGACCGCCGTCCCCGGGACGCGGAGGTGGACGCGGTCCGCCTCGACGACCGCCACGGCGGCGAGGCCGCCACCCGGCACCTGCTGCGGGCCGGGTACCGCAGGATCGCCTGCATCACCGGACCCCAGGGCGCCTCGACCTCCGAGGAACGCCTGGCCGGTCACCGGAGCGCGCTGCGGGCGGCCCGGCCGGAGACCGCGGTGGACGACACCTACGTGCGCCACGCGGACTTCCGGGTCGAAGGGGGCCGCGCCGCGATGCGCGACCTGCTGTCGCTGCCCGAGCCGCCCGATGCCGTGTTCGTCGCCAACAACCTGATGACCATCGGCGTGCTCGACGCCCTGCGCGAGGCCGGGATCACCCCGCCCGGCATCGGCGTCCTCTCCTTCGGCGACGTCCCCTGGGCGTCGTTGGTGCGGCCGTCCCTGTCGGCCGTGGAGCTGCCCTCGTACGAGTTGGGGCGCACGGCGGCCGACCTGCTGCTCCAGCGCATCGAGGGCGGCGACGCACCCCTGCAGACCGTGGTGCTGCGCACGACGCTCCAGGTCCGGGAGAGCACCGGCGGCCCGGCCGGCGCGTGAACGCACCGAGCGGCGCCGCACCGGTCCTCTCAACCGGTGCGGCGCCGCAGGAGCAGGCCCCTCGACGGCCCCGCTACTTGATGCCGGACGTCTTGATCGACTCGACGATCTGGCGCTGGAAGACGAAGAAGAGGATCAGCATGGGCAGCGCGGCCACCGTCGCCGCGGCCAGGATGTAGTTCCAGTTCGACGTGTACTGCGTCTGGAACGAGGCGATGCCCAGCTGGACCACGGTCAGGTCCTGGTCGTTGGTGGCGACCAGCGGCCAGACGAAGGCGTTCCAGTTGGCGAGGAAGAAGAAGATCGCCAGCGCGGAGAGGATCGGCCGGGACATCGGCAGCACGATGTTCCAGTAGACCCGCCAGTGGCCGCAGCCGTCGATGACGGCCGCCTCCTCCAGCTCCTTGGGCAGCCCCAGATAGAACTGGCGCAGCAGGAAGATGCCGAAGGCGTTGAAGATCGCCGGGATGATGAGTCCGGCGTAGCTGTCCAGCAGCCCCAGCTCGCGGGCGACCATGAACAGGGGGATCAGCACCACGGGCGCGGTGACCAGCAGGGTCGCGAAGATCGCGCCGAAGAGCTTCTCGCGGCCGGGGAAGCGCAGCCGGGCCAGGGCGTAGGCGGCCATCGAGTGGAAGAACAGGGCCGCGATCGTGATCACCGCGGAGATGAAGAAGCTGTTCCACAGGTAGCGCGCGAACGGCACCTCCGTGAAGACGTACACGAAGTTGTCGAAGGTGAAGTCCGTCGGGATCAGCCTGCCGTCGGTGACGGTCTCGCGTGTCTTGAAGGACGACGTGAGCATCCACAGGACCGGCAGAACGCTGATCACGGACAGGACGACGGCCAGGGCGGTCAGCCCGGTGCGCCCGGAAAGCGGCCGCCGTCGGCCGGGTCCGGCACCGGACCCGCCGCCGCTGCCGGACCCGCGGCCCCGGCCGGCCGTTGTCGTCAGGGTGTCACTCGCCATCGTCGAACCTCCCGCCCCTCGTGAACTTGAAGATCACCGCGGAGACGGCAACCATGATCAGCACCAGGAACGAGCCCATGGCCGACGCGTAGCCGTACTCACCGAACCCGAAGGCCTGCTGGTAGATGTAGAAAATGGCCAGTGACGTGCCGTTGGCGGGCCCGCCGTTGGTGAGCACGAAGATCAGGTCGAGGCCGCCGGTGATGGCCGCGACCGTGGACATCATCAGGACGAAGAAGCTGGTCGGGCGCAGCAGCGGCCAGGTGATGGAGCGGAACTGCGTCCACGGTCCCGCGCCGTCCAGCTTCGCGGCCTCGTAGTACTCCTTGGGGATCTCCTGGAGGCCCGACAGGAAGATGATCATGTAGTAGCCCATCATCACCCACACCATGACCGCGATGACGCAGCCGAGGGCGAGCGAGGGACTGCCCAGCCAGGACTCGCCGTCCAGACCCGCCGCCCGCATGGCCCGGTTGACCGCCCCGGTCTGCTCGTCCAGCAGGAACTTCCACAGCACGCCGACCACCACGAGGCTGATGACGTACGGCAGGAACAGCGCCGTGCGGTAGACGCCCATGCCGGGCAGCTTCTGCTTGACCAGCAGGCCGAGCCCGAGGCTCACGCAGAACAGCACGGGCACGAGGATCACCACGTACAGGCCCGTGATCTTCATCGAGTCCCAGAAGAGCGGGTCGTTCATCATCCGCTCGTAGTTGCCGAGCCCGATCCACTCGTAGCTGCCGAAGCCGCTGACCTGGAAGAAGCTCAGCGCGATGGACAGCACCATCGGGACGGCGACGAAGACCAGCAGCCCCAGGACGTCGGGGGCGAGGAAGAGGGCGGCGGCCAGCCACTCGCGGTGCCGACGGCTGAGCCCGGGGCCTCTGGTCGGGGCCGGTGGCTCGGCCGTGGCCGCGGCGGCCCGGCGCTCCTTCGCGGCGACGCTGCTCATATCAGGCTCGCCCCCTTGTAGCTCTTGGTGTACGCCTCGATGGACCGGGTGGCCCGCTCGATCTCGCTCCCCACGCCGCGGCCGGCGAGCATGGTGCCCTGGATGGCGTCGGAGATCGCCTTGTAGACGACCGGGGGGTAGCGGGGTTCCGCACGCCCTCCCGGGAAGATCTCGTCCTTGAACTTCCGCATGACCTCGGAGTCGTAGCCGCCCTTGGCCGCGCCGCGCTCCAGTGCCGTGGCGCGGGGCGCCACGTCGGACTTGGCACCGACGCACCAGTCGACCATCCGGTTGATGGACTCGTCCTCCATCGAGCCCAGCGCCCAGACGCAGAACTCGGCCGCGGCCTGCGGGTCGCGCCCCTGGGCGTTGGCGCAGAAGGACCAGCCGCCCAGTGCCGTGACGTAGTCGCCGCCCGGGGGAGTGGGCAGTTTGAAGACGCCGTACGGGTAGTCGGGGGCGAAGGCCTTGAAGCTGGAGACGTTCCAGATGCCCTGCTGCCACATGCCGACGTTGCCGCCCTTGAAACCGCCGATCACGTCGCCCGCGGCCGGCACGGTGCGCGGGGCGATGCCGTGCCGTACGGCGTCCTGCCACAGCGCGAGGGCCTGGCGGGTGGCCTTGGAGTCGAAGGCCACGTCGCCGCGCTCGTCGAGGACGTCGCCGCCGCCCTGCCACATCCACGGATACCAGGTGAAGTTCTGGTAGTAGCCCGGGTTGGTCTCGAAGACGAGGCCCGCCGTGGTGCGGGAGCCCAGCCTGTCGCCGACGTCGAGCATCTGGTCCCAGGTGGTGGGGATGTCGGCCTCGGACAGGCCGGCCTTCTCCCACAGCTTCTGGGAGTAGAACATCGCCAGCGGCTCGACCTCCATGGGGAGGGCGTAGACCTTGTCGCCGACCTTGCGGCTGTCCAGTGCGGAGCCGAAGTCGTCGACGGCCGCCTTCTCCAGGTACGGGGTGAGGTCCTCCAGGACGCCGCCGTTGTAGTACCGCAGGAAGTCGCCGGGGGAGAGCATGAAGATGTCCGGGCCCTCGCCGGTGGCGAAGGCGGACGGCAGCTTGAACCCGTTGAGGTAGGTGGGCTGCGGCAGATACACGAGGTCGATCTGCTGTGTGTGGGTGGCGTTCCACTTCCCGACCATGTCGGTGAACCACTTGGACTGCGCGTTGATCGCCGGGTCGGGTGAGCGCTGGGGTCCGTAGAAGTTCCAGAACTGGAGGTTGCCCCCCTTCGCCCGGGCCGTGCCGCAACCGGTGAGCAGGGCCGGGGCCGCGACGGCCGCGCCGGTGCCCGCCATGGCGGTGAGGAAGCGCCGGCGTGAGGTGCCGGCCGGGGACGGAGCCGGCGCCGGTCGCCCGGCGTCGTTGCCGTGCTGGAGCATGCGTGCGCTCCTGTCGGAGTGGGATGGGACGGGGCTGTGGGGGAGGTGTGGGGAGAGAGCGAGCGGGGTCAGTCGACTTCGAGGGTGAGCAGGTCCGGAGTGGCCGGACGGGACGCGCAGGCCGGCGCGTCCAGGTAGAAGAGCGAGGTGCTGGCGATGTCGTCGCTGGTGTGCCGGTAACGGTGCGGCAGGCCGTTGCCCTGCCCCGGGCCGATGCCGAGGCTCTGCACGGTGACGCGGAGGTCCTCGGCGAAGCGGATGGGGTCCAGGACGTGCCAGCGGTACATCCCGAACCGCTGCTGGCTGCGGTACAGCCCGTCCGGGCGCAGGATCTGGTTCAGGCCGAGATACGGGGTGGTGTACGCGGTGTAGCCCTGCCCGGGGACGTCGAAGTTCCAGGCGCCGCCGAAGTAGTCCTCGGTGCCGGTGCCGCAGATCGTCGGGTACTCCTCGTCGCCGTCGAGGTAGAACTTCAGCTCGCCCTCGCCCCACCAGCCGGGGCTGTTCACGCCCCACGCCAGGTACGTGCCCACGTAGCTGCCCGCGCCGGTGACGCCGTCGAGCAGGGTGTGCACCTCGCCGAACGGGACGGGATGGCTGCGGCGCCACTGGGCGTGGAAGTAGGAGGCGTCCTCGCCGACCTCGTCCAGTTCGTAGTCCACCTGGTAGTACAGCGTGACCTTCTCGGCGGTCAGGTTCTCCAGGGTGATGCGCGCCGCGCGGCGGAAGGGCATCGGCCAGTACGCGTTGAAGCCCCCGTTGGGGTTGGCCGCGACGGGCACGGAGGAGACCTGGCTGAAGACGTTCCAGCCGTTGCAGAAGAAGTCCCCGAGCGGGACCTCGACGGCCGGGGTCTCCTCTCCCTCCCAGTACATCCGCAGCAGGGTGCCGCGCCACGCCCCGTGCGGGTCGGTGGTGCACCACAGGTGACGGATGGTGCCGGGGCCCTCGATGTCCGCGAGCACGGCCGTCTCGCCGGCGGCGATGTCGATGCTGGGGGAGATCTTCCAGCCCGGTCCCAGGCGGCTCGCCGCCACCGCCCCGGTGCCCTCCGTGGCCCGGCCGCCGCCGGCCCTGGCGCCGGTGAAGTTCTCGGCACTGATGGAGCGGCTCACGGCACGCGTCCTGCGGGAGATGCCGTCGAGTCCAAAGGTCGTCATCGTGTCTTGCCCTCAAGGTGGAGTTGCGGAGTGCGCCGTGGCCCGAGGGGGCACGGTGGGCGCGGGGGAGGACGCTACGCCGTCGTCGGGGTGACGCGGCGTTTCTGCGTCCCTGAAATCCATTTCACCGAAACGTAGAGCTGCCTCCAGGGGGTGTCAAGAGCTGAGACGGTCGTGCGTCTCCGTGTTTCACGCGCCCCGCCTGACCCGGCCTTCTAGGGTCAAGTCGCGTCATGTGTGCGCTCCCTTGACGCTGAAATCGATTTCTGCAAACGTGCTCGCCATGCCTCGCAACGCAGTCATCGGTGTGGACATCGGCACCTCGAGCAGCAAGGGCGTACTCGTCGGTCCCGACGGCACCCTGATCCGCTCGGCCGTACGGGAGCACACCCCCGCCAGGCCGGGCCCCGGCCGCTTCGAGATGGACGCCGCCGTCTGGTGGGACGAGTTCACCGGGATCGCCCGCGAACTGACCGCCCCCGGCGACGTCACCGTCACCGCCGTCGGCGTCAGCGGAATGGGACCGTGCGTCCTGCTCACCGACGAGCACGACACACCGCTGCGCCCCGCGATCCTCTACGGGGTGGACACCCGCTCGGTCCGCCAGATCGAGCGCATCGAGGCCCGGCTCGGCGCGAAGGAGATCATCGGCCGGGGCGGTTCCGCCCTCACCACCCAGGCGGCCGGACCCAAGATCGCCTGGATCGCCGACGAGGAACCCGAGCAGTACGCCCGCGCCCGCCGCCTCTACATGCCCAGCTCCTGGCTGGTCCGCCGGCTCACCGGCGCCTACGTCCTGGACCACCACTCGGCCAGCCAGTGCACGCCGCTCTACGACACCCACGCCCGCCAGTGGTACGCCCCCTGGGCCGCCGAGGTCGCCCCCGGCATCGAGCTGCCGCCGCTGCGCTGGTCCGGGGAGGCGGCCGGCACCGTCACGGCGGACGCCGCCCGGGAGACCGGCCTGCCCGCCGGCATCCCGGTGACCACCGGCACGATCGACGCCTGGGCGGAGGCGCTGAGCGTGGGCGCCCAGGGCACCGGTGACCTGATGCTGATGTACGGCACCACCATGTTCCTCGTCCACACCGTCCCCGAGCCCCTCACGAGCGAGTCCCTGTGGGGCACGGTCGGCGCCCTGCCCGGCACCCGCAACCTGGCCGGCGGCATGGCCACCTCCGGGGCGGTCACCAACTGGCTCCGGGATCTGTTCGCCGACGAGGACCACGCCGGCCTGACCCGCCGGGCCGCCGAGTCGGGGCCCGGCGCCAACGGCCTGCTGATGCTGCCGTACTTCTCCGGCGAACGCACCCCGGTCATGGACCCGGACGCCCGCGGCGTGGTCGCCGGCCTGACGCTGTCCCACACCCGCGGCGACCTCTACCGGGCGGCCCTGGAGGCCACCGGCTTCGGCGTCCGGCACAACATCGAGGTGATCGAGGCGGCCGGGGGCGACATCTGCCGGGTGGTCGCCGTCGGCGGCGGCACGCGGGGCGACCTGTGGACGCAGATCGTCTCCGACATCACCGGCCGCGCACAGGAGTTGCGCGCCACCACCATCGGCGCGAGCTACGGCGGCGCGCTGCTGGCCGCCGGGCTCGTCCAGGACGTCTCCGTCGACGCCTGGAACCCGGTGCGCGAAACGGTGACGCCGCGCCCCGAGCACACCGAACGCTACGACGACCTCTACGCCCTCTACCGGCGCCTCTACCCGGCCACCGCGGAGGTCGTCCACACCCTGGCGACGTATCAGGAACGCTGACCGACGGCCCGCCCGGGCCACCGACCGACCGCCCGGGGACCGCCGCGCAGGACCCGCTCGACCCCGCCGGCCCCACCGGCCGGACGCACAACCTACGGAGACCGCATGACCGCGTACACCCTGCCCGTACTCCACCAGCCGCCGGCCGCCGAGCCAGCCACCGTCTACACCGTGGCCAGCGGCGATCTCCGCCCCGCCGCCAACACCACCTGCTGGCCCACCCAGGAGAAGCTGGAGAAGGACCTCGCGGCGGCCGTCACCGCCCTCGGCCGGCAGGTGCGCCGCGGACACCCCGTCGACGAGGCCAAGGGACACGGGTTCATCGACAGCCAGCGCGCCGGCATCGAGGTCTTCAGGAACCTGCCCAAGGACGCCCCGCTGATCGTCGTCGAGGCGGTGTGGCAGTACAGCCACCACGTCCTCGCCGGGCTGCGCGACCACAGGGGCCCGATCCTGCTCGTGGCCAACTGGAGCGGCGAGTTCCCGGGTCTGGTCGGCCTGCTCGGCCTGGCCGGGAGCCTCACCAAGGCGGGCATCGACTACTCGGCCCTGTGGAGCCCCGACTTCACCGACGACTGGGCGCGCGAGGGCCTGCGCACCTGGCTGGAGACGGGCACCCTCGCCCACGACACCGGCCACGTCCGGCCGCTGCCCGAGCTGCCGAAGGACGCCGAGACCGAACTCGGCACGGCCCTCGCCCGGCACCTGCGCGAGGAGAAGGCGATCATCGGCGTCTTCGACGAGGGCTGCATGGGCATGTACAACGCCATCATCGACGACGAGTTCCTCAACCCGCTCGGCATCTACAAGGAGCGCCTGTCGCAGAGCGCCCTGGTCGCGGAGATGAACAAGGTCTCCGACGAGGAGGCCCAGGCCGTCCGCACCTGGCTCGACGACGCCGGCATGACCTTCCACACCGGCACCGACGAGGCCACCGAACTCACCGACGCGCAGCTGCTCAGCCAGTTCAAGATGTACATCGCCGCGCTGCGCATCTCCGACGACTTCGGACTCGACGCGGTCGGCATCCAGTACCAGCAGGGCCTCAAGGACACGGTGCCGGCGAGTGACCTCGCCGAGGGTCTGCTCAACAACGTCCAGCGTCCGCCCGTGTTCAGCCGCGACGGCGCTCGGGAGCTGTACGCCGGTGCCCCGCTGCCGCACTTCAACGAGGTCGACGAGGGCGTCGCCGTCGACTCCCTGGTCACCAACCGCATCTGGACGGCGATGGGCCTCGACCCGGCCACCACGCTGCACGACATCCGCTGGGGCGAGGAGTACGACGGCCGGTTCGTCTGGGTCTTCGAGATCTCCGGCTCCGTCCCGGCCTCCCACCACGGCGGCTACGACAAGTCGTACAGCATGCGGCAGCCGCCGATGTTCTTCCCGCTCGGCGGCGGCACCCTCAGCGGTGTCTCCAAGCCCGGCGAGATCGTCTGGTCGCGCGTCTTCCTCATGGACGGCGGCCTCCACGTCGACCTCGGCCGCGCGACCGCCGTCGAGCTGCCCGAGGAGGAGACGCGGCGCCGGCTGGACGCCACCAACCCGCAGTGGCCGATCATGCACGCGGTCCTGCACGGCGTCACCCGCGACCAGTTCATGGCCCGCCACCGCGCCAACCACCTCAACGTCGCCTACGCACCCGACGCGGCCACCGCCGACCGGGCCCTGCGCGCCAAGGCCGCCCTCTTCGCCGAACTGGGCGTCGAGGTGCACCTGTGCGGGGACGTGGCGCTGTAGTACTCCCGGTGTTCCGCCCGTCGCCACCGCGGGCGGAACACCCCAGAGCACCACCGGTGAACGTGAACGACCGGCAGGCGAACCAGGAAGCCCCCACGATTCCGAGGAGTCTGCATGACAGGTTCACAACACGCCAGTCCGGGAGCGGCCCACGGCGGCCCGGGCCGACGCCTCCTGCTCCGCACAGCCTCGGGTTGCAGTACCGGATCAACGGCCTCGCGGTCTGAGCACCTTCCCCGTCCGACCCACCGAGGAGTACTCGTGCGCCACCGCAAACGCAGACTGCTGATCACCCTGGTGGCCGGGCTGGCCGCCGTCACGGCGTCCACCATCCCCGCCGTCCAGGCCGACACCGGAACCCCGTCGGCCCGCGCCGCCGCCACCTCCACGCTCGCGAACGCCCCGGAGAGCACCTACTTCTCCACGGTCCGGATCGACCCCGGGGCCACCGTCGGCGCCCCCGCCGTCGGCGACAACAAGGAGCACGGCGACCTGTGGCCGTCGTGCTGGTCGGACGACGACCACGTCTACGCCGCGTACGGCGACGGCGTCGGATTCGGCGACACCTGGCAGGACATCGGCGTGGCCCGGATCAGCGGCATGCCCGGCAACCTGACCGGCACCCAGCGCGCGGCCGGCGACCGGGTCGGCCGCATCTGGGGCGACCCCCAGCAGTACTACCGCAAACCCACCGGCATGGCCTGCGTGAACGGCGACCTGTACCTCGCCGTCCAGGACCTCAAACGCGGCACGCTCGACAACGCACCCAGCGCCACCATCGTCAAGTCCACCGACAAGGGCGCGACATGGACGTCGGACAGGACGACGCCGATGTTCTCGGACGAGAAGTTCACCACCGTCATGTTCCTCGACTACGGCAAGGACAACGCGAACAGCCCGGACGGATACGTCTACGCCTACGGCCTCGACCACAACTGGCGCGACACCTTCGACCCCGACCCGGACCCGGCCGACCTCTACCTGGCCCGGGTGCCCGCCGGCTCCGTCCAGGACAGGTCCACCTGGCAGTTCTACGCCGGCGACGGCGGCGGCACCCCGCGGTGGACGCCCGACATCGACCAGCGGGTCGCGGTCCTGCACGACGACCGCCGCGTCTACCAGAACGTGGGCACTCCCGGCCGGGTCAGGGACCTCAGCGTGATCAGCCAGGGCGGAGTCGTCTACAACAAGCCGCTGAACCGCTACATCTACACCTCGTGGACGGAGTACACCTTCGAGTTCTACGAGGCGGCCAGCCCTTGGGGCCCGTGGAAGCGCTTCACCCCCAAGGACTTCGGCGGCTACCCCTGGACGCACACCAAGCACGGCGGCTACGCGACCACCATCCCGTCCAAGTACATCAGCGCCGACGGCCGGTCGATGTGGCTCCAGTCCAACGTCTGCCCCTGCGGCGGCGGTTACCCGGGCGGGGACTTCTGGGCCTACACGTACTCGCTGCGCAGGATGTCCCTCACCCCGTACGAGCCCACCACGCCCGGCAACGCACCCGACGGCGCGCGCAACCTCGCGCGCGAACCCGGCACCGTCCCGGTCGAGCGCGCCACGCACTTCGGCACCGCGGTCTACAACGACGGCGACAAGGCCCAGAACGAGGACGACTGGAACGACGAACGCAAGGCGACGAGCTGGTGGGGCTACACCTGGCCGCGCCAGTACCACGTCAACCAGGTGGCGTACACGACCGGCACGATGTTCGGCGACGGCGGCTGGTTCAGCAGCGCGCCCAGGATCCAGGTCCGCCGCGACGGCGCCTGGCACGACGTCGAGGCCCAGCGCGTCACGCCCGCCTACCCGACCTCGTCGGCCGCCGGCACCCACCGCACGTACGTCTTCGACTTCGCCACCAACAGCGGCGACGGCGTGCGCGTCGTCGGAGGCAGCGGAGGCACCCAGACGTTCACGTCGATCGCCGAACTGGAGGTCTTCCACCGCTAGGGGGCGGTCGGCGCTCCGCTGCGTCACCACCGGGCGGTTCGTAGCATGAGGTCATGAACGGCACGGTTCCGGACAGGATGCGGGCGGCGTACATCGACGCCGTCGGACCCGCCGACGCCATCCGGTACGGGGAACTGCCCGTTCCGCCGGTCGGGCCCACGGACGTACTGGTGCGGGTGTCGGCCGTCGCCGCCGATCCCGTGGACACCTTCGTACGGTCCGGCGCGTATGCCACATCGCTGCCCACGCCGTTCGTCGTCGGCCGCGACCTGGTGGGCGAGGTCGCCGCGACCGGGCCCGGTGCCGCGGGCCTCGCGGTCGGACAGCGGGTGTGGTGCAACAGCCTGGGCCACGGCGGCAGGCAGGGCTCCTTCGCCCAGTACGCGACGGTCGCCGCAGAGCGCCTCTACCCTGCGCCGGCCGGCGTCGACGAGGAGCACCTGGTGGCGGCCGCCCACCCGGCCGCCTCCGCCTGGCTCGCCCTGTTCCGGCACGGGCGGCTGCGGGCCGGGGAGACCGTCTACGTGGGGGGCGGCGCCGGGAACGTCGGCGGCGCCGCCGTCTCCCTCGCCGCCCGGGCCGGGGCCCGCGTGGTCGCCACGGCGCGGGCGCGGGACGCCGAGGCGGTGCGCGAGCTGGGCGCCGCCGAGGTCCTCGACCACCACGCGCCCGACCTCGGCGAGCGTTTGCGCGCGGCCGCCCCGGACGGCTACGACGTGCACCTGGACACGTCCGGGCGCGGGGTGCTCGCCGACGCCGTGGAGTCGCTGGCCCGGGGCGGGCGGCTGGTCGCCATGGTGGGACTGGGCTCCGGGCCCGCCGCACTGCCGGTGAGCCGGCTCTACACCCGCGACGCGAGCATCGTGGGCTTCGCCATCAGCAACGCCACGACCGCCGACCTCGACGAGGCGGCACGGGGTGTCGTGGGCGTCCTCACCCGCACGCCGTGGCGCCCGCGCATCGCCGACCGGCTGCCGCTGTCGCGGACGGCAGAGGCCCACCGCAGGCTGGAGGCCGGTCGGGTGCGGGGCCGGCTGGTGCTCACGCCGTCTTGATCGTCTTTCCGGCGGGCCGGACGCGGTCCATGATGGACGGGACGAAGGAAACCAGTCACCAGCTCCTGGGGGTCCAGGAATGCGCCGTGAAGACCTGCCGGCACCGGAGTCCGGACTGCTGCTCACCCACTTCCTCACCGTGGCCGACGTGCCGCGCTCGCGTGCCTTCTACTCGCAGGTGCTCGGCGGCGAGGTGGTGCTCGCGGAGAACCCGTGCATCGTCAAGCTCGCGAACGGCTGGATCATCATGAACCCGGGCGGCGGACCGACGCCGGACAAACCCGACGTCACCCTGCGCCCGCCCGACGACCCCGGAACGGCGACGAGCTTCCTCAACATCAGGGTCGCCGACATCGAGCGCTGCCACCGCGAATGGAGCGCGCTCGGCGCCGAGTTCCTCACCCCGCCCATCGACCGGAAGGCCGAACTGCGGTGCTACCTGCGCGATCCGGACGGCTACCTGATCGAGGTCGGCCAGGCCACCGGGCTGCTGGAGGGCATCCTCGCCGATCCGCCCGCGGGACCGGGGCAGGGCTGAGGCGCTGGGCCGGGCCCCGGGCCGCTCAGGGCTGCGGACGGACGGTCAGCAGCTGCTGGGCGTGGCCCACGGGGCCGTCCACGTCGTGCAGCACGGTGCTGGTGACGCCCTGACCGGTGGGCCCGAAGACGACGGTGGTGTCCAGTCCGGTCCAGCGGCCCCGCGGCGCGCGGTGCAGGTGCAGGGTCAGATCGATGTTCGGGAACATCCACTCCCGCGGCGACTGCCGCACCGCGATGCCGTTGGCCGTGTCGACCAGTGCGACGTACGAGGCCAGCGGGCTCGCGCTCTCCCCGGCGACCAGGCCGAGGCCGGTGGAGATCCAGGCGGTGGTGCGGCCGGGGGAGGGCGGTGCGAGCGGGCGTACGTCCAGGGAGGCGATGTAGCCGCCGGGCCACCGGGTCTCCATCGGCCAGCGGGGGAGCGTGTCCGGCGCGGTGAGCCGGTCGGCGCCGCCACCGGCGACGGCACTCGTGTCCCCGTCCGCCAGCAGCCACGCCCTGGCCCGCGCCACGGAGCGGTCCGCTATGAGCACCGTCGCCTCGACCAGCTCGATGGTGCGTCCCGGACGCACGGTCTCCACCCGTATCTCGCACTCGTCCAGCGCCGGGCGGCCCAGGAT
Source organism: Streptomyces sp. KPB2 (assembly GCF_003950055.1). Taxonomy (NCBI): domain Bacteria; kingdom Bacillati; phylum Actinomycetota; class Actinomycetes; order Kitasatosporales; family Streptomycetaceae; genus Streptomyces; species Streptomyces sp. KPB2. The sequence continues at coordinate 600,928 of NZ_CP034353.1, read as the reverse complement.
GTCGAAGCTGATCCGGCTCAGCGACATCTCCGCCGCGCCGGGACGGTGCGCGAGATGGCGGTCCACGGCGTGGACGATCAGGCCCCCGAGCGGGCTGAAGTGCTGTTCGTCCGAGCTCCACGCGCCGCCCGCGTGCGGGGTGGGCTTGTAGCGGTGCTCGTCGATCCGCTCGTAGTAGCTGTCCGGGGTCGCTGTGCTGGTGTTCAACGGGCTGCTCCTGGAACGACGGCGGTGCGAGGACGGCGGCGGGCCGGGACGGCGGCGCCGGGGCCGCGACCAGGATAGTTCGGCGCCGAATCGGTCCCGGCCCGAGTGGAGCACCCGCGGCGGGGAACCCAGGCCGTCCGGGAAGAGCGAGGGGGATCGCAGGCGAAGGAGTACCGCGATGGCGAAGAACCGCGACGACGGCGAGCGCCTGAAGAAGGGCGACAAGGTCACCTGGAGCAGTCACGGCTCCCGCACCGGGGGCGAGGTGGAGAAGGAGATCACCGAGCGCACCGAGGCGGCGGGCCGCACCGTGGACGCCTCTCCCGACGACCCGCAGTACCAGGTCCGCAGCGACAAGTCGGGCAGGTCCGCGGTGCACAAGCCGTCCGCGCTGAAGAAGAAGTGACAAGAGGTGAGGTGACATGGACGGCGACGAGCAGGACGGGACCCGGGACGCGTTCCACGAGCTGGTGAACATGACACCGGCCGAACTGGACAAGTGGCTCGACAGCGACGAGTCCCGCGACGCCGGGCACCACCAGGACGGCGGCGAGTCCGTCGGGCACGCCTCCGGCCGCCGGATCGTCGAGATCCTGCGGAAGAAGAAGGGCGACCTCTCCGACGACGACTACGAGCACATGCGCAAGGTCGTCGGCTACATCCGCCGGCACCTGGCCCAGCGCCCGTCGGGCGACGTCCGGGAGACCCGATGGCGGTACTCGCTCATGAACTGGGGCCACGACCCCCTGGAGCACCATGGATGACGACCCGCACCGGCGCCCCGAGGGCGTCAGCGACGCGACGGTGGAGGCCCTCGGGTCCCTGTCCAAGGCGCTGGAGACGACCGAGTGCGCCCGCGGCCACCTGTTCGCCTTCCACCAGTTCACCGGCTCCGCCGACTTCGAGCTGGACCGCGCGGTGGAACTGCTGCGCGCCGCCGGTCACGAGGACTGGGCGGAGCGGGTCCGCACGGAGATCCAGGGCCGCAACGTGATCCCGGGCCACTGGACGTTCCAGATCGTCGAGGCGTACGACCGGACGTACTACCAGGCGTTCCGGGACCTGGAGCGGGAAGCGGTGGCGCGCCTGGCCGGAGGCCGCACCCACCTCTACGAGGCGGAGCTGAAGGAGGCCCGCCGGACCCGCGACCACCCGGACCACACGTCCCGCCCCGACAGCCCCGACAGCCCCGCCTGACCGTGATCCGCGGCTCGGCGGGACGGGCGGGGCCCGGACCGGGGCGGTGGGCCCGGCACGGGCGTGACCGCCGGGCTCACCGCGCGGCGGTGCCGGGGGCCGGGCCGGGGCGCCGGGCGGCGCGGGCGGCGGCGCGGGCGATGTTGCGGGCCATGCCGCCGAAGACCACGGCGTGGAAGGGCCACACGCTCCACCAGTACGCGTGGCCCGCCAGCCCGTGAGGGTGGAACAGTGCCCGCTGGCGGTACCGCGTCCGCCCGTCGTCGTCCGTCTCGGCGTACATCTCCAGCCAGGCCAGTCCCGGCAGCCGCATCTCGGCGCGCAGCCGCAGCAACCGGCCGGGGACGATCTCCTCCACCCGCCAGAAGTCGAGCGAGTCGCCGACCCGCAGCCGCGCGGCGTCCCGGCGTCCCCGGCGCAGGCCCACCCCGCCCACCAGCCGGTCGAGCCGGCCCCGTACCGCCCAGGCCAGGGGGAAGGAGTACCAGCCGTTGTCGCCGCCGATGCCCTCGACGACCCGCCACAGCGCCTCGGGCGGCGCGTCGACGGTCAGCGCGCGGTCGTCGGTGTAGAGGCTGCCGCCGGCCCAGTCCGGGTCGGTGGGCAGCGGATCGCTGGGCGCCCCCGGCACGGACGCGGACGACCAGCGGGTGGTGACCCGGGCCTCCCGCACCCGTCGCAGGGCCAGCCGTAGCGCGTCGTCGAAGCCGAGCGGGTAGCCGGGCGGCGGCGGGACGTAGCGCACGATGTCGTTCTCGCCGCACACCACCTCGTGCCGCAGCGACTCGGTGAGCGGGCGCGCGATGGCCGCCGGGACCGGCGTGACCAGCCCCACCCAGTGGCTGGACAGCCCGGGGGTGAGCATCGGCACCGGCAGGATGAGCCGCCGGGGCAGCTCGGCGACCCGGGCGTAGCGCTCCATCATCTCGCGGTAGGTGAGGATGTCCGGGCCGCCGATGTCGAAGGACCGGGACACCTCCTCCGGCATGGTGGCGCTGCCGACCAGGGCGCGCAGCACGTCCCGGACGGCGACCGGCTGGATGCGGGTGTGGACCCAGATGGGCGTGACCATCACCGGCAGCCGCTCGGTGAGGTAGCGCAGCATCTCGAAGGACGCCGACCCGGAGCCGATGACGACCGCCGCCCGCAGCACGGTCGTGGGCACGCCGGAGGCCAGCAGGATGCGGCCGACCTCGGCCCGCGAGCGCAGGTGCGGGGACAGCTCGCCCTCCGGCACTCCGGCCGGGGTCAGGCCGCCCAGATAGACGATGCGCCGCACACCCGCCGCCTCGGCCCGCTCGGCGAAGGTGCGGGCCGCCCGCCGGTCGGTCGCCTCGAAGTCGTCGCCGGTGCCGAGCGCGTGCACCAGGTAGTAGGCGACGTCGACGCCCTCCATCGCCGCCGCCACCGAGTCGGCGTCCGTGACGTCGCCGCGCACCACCTCGGCCCGGCCGGCCCACGGGTGGTCGCGCAGCTTGTGCGGGGAGCGGGCCAGGCACCGCACCCGGTGCCCGGCTTCGAGCAGTTCAGGCACGAGGCGGCCCCCGACATATCCCGTGGCGCCGGTGACCAGGCAGCGCAGACCCGCCCCGGCACCCTCGCCGCTCGTCCTCCCGGGTCCTTCACCTGCGTGTTTCATGGGGCTCCGTCGCTCGCGGGACAGTCGTCACCGTGACCCCTTCCCCCGGACGGGACGGGGTTGACGCGTCCGGGCCCAGGTCGACCCTTCTATACGCTGATCACGTGGCGACAGCGAATCAGCGCGGACAGCGCGCGCACGAGCGGGGGACCGGTCCCGGCCCCGAGGCGAGCGACCTGCACGTCCTCGCCGTCCAGCTGCGGCGGATGAACGGCGAGATCAACCGCGTCGTGCACGGTTTCGCCGGTGCCCACACGCTGCATGCCACCGACATCCAGGCCCTCGCCGCGATCCTGGACGCGCCCGAACCCATGACGCCGGGACGGCTGCGCCGGCACCTGGGGCTGACCTCGGGCGCGGTGACGGCGTGCGTGGACCGGCTCGAACGCGCGGGACACGTGCGCCGGGTCCGGGAGAGCGCCGACCGCCGGGTCGTCCACCTGCACTACGTGCCCGAGGCCCGCGAGGCCGCCCGACGGTACTTCCGTCCGCTGGCCGAGGCCGCCGTGGCGGCCCGCGCACACTTCGACGCCGACGAACTGGCCGTCGTGGGCCGTTTCCTCGCGGCGTTGAACGAGGAGCTGAGCCACGTGGCGACGGACGACCGCTGAGCCGGCCGCCGCCCAGGGAGACGGCGGCGTGTCGCGACGTCCGGCGCTCCGGTGGCACCCAAGATAACTCGATAATTGAGATTGTTTATGATCGAGCCGCATTTGGTGCCAGCGCCCCCCGAGATTTGGAGACCCGACACCGATGTCCACCCCCTCCCACCCGCCCCGAAGTGCCCGACGCGCCCGATGGCTCGTCCCGGTGCTCCTCCTTCTGGTCTGGCTCGTCGTCGGCGGCGCGCTCGGCCCCTACGCCGGCAAGCTCGGCGAGGTCGCCACCAACGACCAGGCCTCCTTCCTGCCCCGCAGCGCCGAGTCCACCCGGGTCGTCGAGGAGCAGAAGGCCTTCCAGCAGGACGAGACGCTCCCCGTGATCGTCGTCTGGACCTCCGACGGTGACGGCGACGCCGCGGTCACCGCGCACCGGCAGGCGGCCACCCGTTCGGTCGCGGGCCTCGAAGGCGACCCCGGCATCGTCGGATCCGCGAGCCCCGCGGTGCCCTCGGACGACGGCCGGGCGCTCCAGGCCGTCGTCCAGGTCGAGCCGGACCTCGGCGAACGGCTGCCGGACGTGCTGGCCGACATCGGTGACGCCGCCGGGCAGGTCCCCGGCACCCGGGCACAGCTCGCCGGCCCCGCGGCCTCCCAGGCCGACCTCTCCGACGCCTTCGCCGGCATCGACGGACTGCTGCTCGCCGTCGCGCTGGTCACGGTCCTGGTGATCCTGCTGCTCGTCTACCGCAGCGTCCTGCTGCCCCTGGTCATCATCCTGAGCGCGGTCTTCGCGCTGGCCCTGTCGTGCGCCATCGTCTACGCGCTGGCCGACCGCGACGTCGTACGCGTCGACGGCCAGGTCCAGGGCATCCTCTCCATCCTGGTCATCGGCGCCGCCACCGACTACGCGCTGCTGCTCACCGCCCGCTTCCGCGAGGAACTCGCCCGCCACCCGGACCGCTTCGGCGCCGTGCGCGCCGCGCTGCGCGACTCCTGGGGCGCCGTCGTCGCCAGTGCGGCCACCGTCGCGCTCGGCCTGCTGGCGCTGCTGCTCAGCGACCTGACCAACAACCGCGCGCTCGGGCCCGTCGGTGCCATCGGCATCGTCTGCTCGGTGCTGAGCACGCTCACCTTCCTGCCCGCCGTGCTGGTGCTGCTCGGCCGGGTCGCGTACTGGCCGGCCAAGCCGGTGCGGACCGGGGACCCGGAGGCGGCGCACCGGCTGTGGCACCGTGTCGCCGCCCTCGTGGACCGCGCGCCGCGCCGCATCTGGGCGGTCTCGCTGGCCGCGCTGCTCGCCTGCGCCGCCTTCGCGCCGACCCTCAGCTCCAAGGGCGTCCCGCTCGACGAGATCTTCGTGAACGACACGCCCTCGGTCGCCGCCCAGCAGACCCTCGCCGAACACTTCCCCGGCGGTTCCGGCAACCCCGCCGTCGTCATCGCCGAGGCCGACCGCCTCGACCCGGTCCTGCGGGCCGCCCGCGACACCGACGGCGTCGCCTCGGCCGCCGCGGTGACCGACTCCGGCCGCCCCGGCGCCGGTGCGCCCCTGGTGGTCGACGGACGTGTGCGCATCGACGCGACGCTCGAAGCGCCCGCCGACAGCGACGCCGCCAAGAGCACGGTGGTCCGGCTGCGGGCCGCCGTCCACGAGGTCTCCGGGGCGGACGCCCTCGTCGGCGGCTACACCGCCCAGCAGTACGACACCCAGGAGACCGCGGCCGAGGACCGCACCCTCATCGTGCCGGTGGTCCTCGCCATCATCCTGGTCATCCTGGTCCTGCTGCTGCGCTCCCTGCTGATGCCCCTGCTGCTGGTGGCGACGGTGGGGCTGAACTTCCTGGCCACCCTGGGCGTCTCGGCGCTCGTCTTCACCCACGTGTTCGGCTTCAGCGGCACCGACGCCTCCGTCCCGCTGTACGGATTCGTCTTCCTGGTCGCCCTCGGCGTGGACTACAACATCTTCCTCATGTCCCGGGTACGGGAGGAGGCGCTGCGCCACGGTGTGCGCGAGGGCATCCTGCGCGGGCTGACCGCCACCGGCGGCGTGATCACCTCGGCCGGCGTCGTCCTCGCCGCCACCTTCGCCGCGCTCGGGGTGATCCCGCTGGCCTTCCTGCTCCAGATCGCGTTCATCGTGGCCTTCGGCGTCCTGCTGGACACCCTGGTCGTACGCTCGCTGCTGGTCCCGGCGCTCGCCCGCGACATCGGCGCCGTCGCCTGGTGGCCCGGGCGGCTGGGACGCCGTACGGGGACGGGGCGGGGCTGAGCGGTCCCCGCCCGGCCGGGCGTGTCACGCGTCCGGCCGGGCGGACAGGGGCCGCACCGTGCCGAGGAAACGCCGTACGTCGATCTCGATGACGACCCGCTCCGGGTTCGCCCGGGGCTGCCGGTAGCGGGCGGCGTACCGGGCCTCCGCGTCGCGGACCGCCGCGGCGTCGTCCCGCACCGACGCGACGCCCTCCAGCGTGGACCAGTGCCTGCCGTCCACCTGGCCCACGGCGACGACCGTTCCGGCGGCCCGCCGTACGTTGCGGGCCTTCGTGGTGTCCCGGCTGGTGATGACCCGCGCCGTGCGGGTGGCGTGGTCGTACGTCACCCCGACCGGGACCAGATGGGGTGTCCCGTCGGCCCGTGGCGTCGACAGGAAGCAGATCCGGCGTTCCTGCCAGAACCGGACGAATGCGTCGTCCGCGTCGAACCGTTCCCCGGTGTCCATCCGCTCTCCTCACCCGCGCCGCGTGCGTTCCTTCCGGAACAGCATCGCCCGGCCTGCCCCAGAGCCGCCCGGCGGGGTCCGGCCGGCGGCGGGAGCTCGGCTCAGGCGGCGTCCCGTTCGGACGCGTGGGCCCGCGCCGGTTCCGGGCGCGGGCGCGGGGAGCGGAGGCTCCGGCCGCCGGGGATCAGGCGCAGATGCCGGTTCCGCGCGTGCCGGGGCGGCGCCGGATCACCGAACAGCCGGTCCTCCAGGCACGTCATGCCGAACAACAGCAGCCCCAGTCCGGGCAGTAGCAGGACGGCAACGGTAACCACGCCGGGGGCCCCTTCCGTTGTGGGACGACTCCCCGCGGGTGCCCAGGGGCGCGCCGGTCAAGCCGTCATGTTCGCGCGGTTCCCGGGTAGGGGGCCCCGACGGCAGACAAGCAGTCCCCGAGGAACGGAGCAGCCGAGCCGATGTCGCACACCTCCCCGCCCGCCGAACCGGCCACGACCCCGCATCTGGCGGCCTCGTGGTCGGACTGGATCGGCGACCACACCGCCGCACTGATCGGGATACCCCTGCGCATCGCGCTCATCGTCGTGATCCTGCTCGTGCTGCGCGCGGTCGCCAAGCGGGCCATCACCCGGGTCGTCCAGCGGGTCCTGGAACCGTCGGCGGGCGAGGCCGAACAGAGCCGCCCCCGCAGGCCGGCCCGCGGCGCCGCCGTCCTGCACCGCGACCGGTCCCGGGCCCGGCAGCGCCGCGAGCAGCGGGCCCGCACGATCGGCTCGGTGCTCAGCAGCGCCGTGACCATCGTGCTCTTCATGGTCGGTGTCGCCATGGTGCTCGACCAGGTCGGCATCGCCCTCGGCCCGCTGCTGGCCAGCGCCGGAGTGGTCGGCCTGGCCATCGGCTTCGGCGCCCAGAGCCTGGTGGCCGACTATCTGTCCGGGCTGCTCATCATGGTCGAGGACCAGTACGGCGTCGGCGACTCCGTCGACCTCGGCGAGGCCATTGGCGAGGTGGAGCACGTCGGCCTGCGCCTGACCCACGTGCGCGACCTCAACGGCGGCCTGTGGCACATCCGCAACGGCGAGATCCTGCGGGTCCGCAACGACAGCCAGGAGTGGGCCCGTGCCGTCCTCGACGTCGCCGTGGCCCACGAGGCGAACCTCGACACCGTCTACCGCGTCCTGGAGGACACCGGCCGCGCGCTGCGGGAGGACCCCGACTTCGCGGACGTCCTGCTGGAGGACCCGGCGGTGTGGGGCGTGCAGTCCCTGGACGCCGACGGGGTGCTGGTGCGCCTCGCCGTCAAGACCGTGCCGCTCCAGCAGTGGGGCGTCACCCGGGAGCTGCGCCGCCGGGTCAAGGAGGCGCTGGACGACGCGGGCGTCGAGATCCCCTTCCCGCGGCGGACGGTGTGGCTGCGCACCGACGATCCCGAGGTCGAGGCGCAGGCGCTGACGCGCTGACGGGCCGGCCCGCCGACACCGGATTTTGCCGGACCGGCAAACATCTTTGGCACCTCCCGGGCGGCGGGGGCAGCCTGCACACGGGACGCGCGAGCGACGCGCGCCCCGCCGTGCAGACGGCCCCGCCCGCCCAGGAGGCACCATGACCGACACCCCCGCCGCGGCCCCGGCCGCGGAATTCTGGGAGGCCCGCTACCGCGACACCGGCCGCGTCTGGAGCGGGCGCCCCAACGAGCTGCTGGTCCAGGAGGCGTCCGGCCTCGCCCCCGGCACCGCGCTCGACCTCGGCTGCGGCGAAGGCGCGGACGCCGTGTGGCTGGCCTCGCGCGGCTGGCGGGTCACCGGTGCGGACATCTCCGCCACCGCCCTCGAACGCGCGGCCGGGCACGCCGCCGAGGCCGGAGTCGGCGACCGCGTCGCCTGGGAACGCCACGAGCTGGGGCCCTCGTTCCCCGAAGGCTCCTTCGACCTGGTGAGCGCCCACTATCTGCAGTCCCCGGTCGAGCTCGACCAGCAGGCGGTGCTGCGCGCCGCCGCACGGGCCGTGGCGCCCGGCGGCACCCTGCTCGTCGTCATGCACGCCGGCTGGCCCTCCTGGCAGACCGAGCCGCCCTTCGAGGCGGTCTTCCCCACCCTGGACGGCGTTCTCGCCGAACTCGCCCTGCCCGAGGGGGAGTGGAGCGTCGAGACGCGTCGGACCGCTCGCCGGCCGAGCGTCTCGCCCGAGGGTGTCGAGGGCTTCCGCGAGGACCACGTGTGGCGCCTCCTGCGGGCGTCCGTTGTTGAATGAGTGACCTTCTGGGAATTTTGTGAAGAAAGGCATGTTCTGGGACTTACCGGACACCCTGGGGTGTGAAGGCCATTTGGCTACCAGAGGGAGATGGTGAAATGCCTTCCAAGGACAAGGTGCTCGAGGAAGTCACCCGCACCGAGAACATCGACATCGACGCGGTACTCGACCCCGCCGAGCCCGACGGAGTCTTCCGCGACAGCCGCGAGTGCGCCGCGCTCGCCCTGCAGTCCGGAGGTACCAACCTCCTGCTCTCGCCGCCGACCCCGCGCCCGAAGAAGGGCTGACGGACCGACGGGAGAACGAGATGGAGCAGTCGAGCACATCGGCCCTCCTGCAGGGAACGGTGCTTGACCTCGCTTCCGACGTGGTCTCCGCTCTTCGGAGCGGAGACCACGTGCGAGCGGGGAGCATCCTGACGGGAGGCGGCGCCGCAGAAGGCGTCGCACGTGCGGCGGTACGCGTCCTGGGCGCCGACACCCTGTTGCCCAGCGTCCTGCTGCGCGTGCCGCCCGAACCCGCACAACTCGCCGTGTTCAAGGACGCCGTGGCGGCCCACCCGCCGCGCGACGACGCGGCACCCACCGTCGTGTGGAGCCACTGGGCCATGACCCGCGCCCTGCGCCGGACCGAACCACCCCTGGACGGCCCGCTCGCCGACGAGCCGGGCACCGAACCCGACGCCCGCTGGCTCGACGACGCGTCCTGGCAGTTCCTGACCCACCAGCTCGCCGTCCTCGCCCCGCTCGCGCTGCCCGGCGAGGAGTGCGCCGTGACCCGCGTGGCGCGCGCCCGGCCCGTGGACGTCGCCCGCGGCTTCGTACGGGCGGTGCGCCGCCGAGACTGGCAGCAGGCGGCCGGCGCCGGGCGCTGGCTCACGCTGCTGGACGGGGTCCCCGACACCCTCGGTCTCGAAGCCGGCCTGGACTTCGTCCGCCTCATGGGCGGCTCCGACCCGCGGGTGGCCCTGCAACTGGAAGCGGCGCGTCTGATGCCGGCCGGAGTCCTCCTGTGAACGTCCGGGACGCGAACGCGCACGACGTGCGCGTCCGCGAGGTCGAGGCGGCCGCGCTGGACTGGGTGTGGGCCCACCGCGACCGCTTCGCGCTCGGCGACGACGCCCTGGCGGCCGACGGCCAGGTCAACCGGACGTGGAAGCCCCTCGGCGAGCTGACCCAGGTCTGCGCCTCCGTGTGCCGGTGCACCCTGCCCGGCGACCCGCTGCACGCCCGCGCGTCCGAACTGCTGGACTTCGCCTGGCAGCAGACCCACCGGGGCGAACTCTTCCCGCTCATGCAGTCGCTGGAACCCTTCGCCACCTACCCGCTGGAGGTGTACGCCGCCTTCGCCTCGGCCGGACTGCGCCACCCCGGCTACGAGGCGTCCGCCGCCGTGGTGGCCCGCACCCGCGGCTGGCGGCTGACCGAGCAGTACCCCACCCGCCGCCTCGGCGTGCTGGAGGCCGAGCGGCGCAGCGGCATCGCCCCGCACGGCGACGTGCCGCAGGCGCTGGACCGCACCTGGCTGGGCGGCCTGCCGGAACCCTGGACATTCGAACGCCAGGCCGGTTACGCGCTCACCCACGTCGTCTTCCACCTCACCGACTGGGGACGAACGGCCCGGGGCGTGCCGGCGGACTTGGCGGACTACCTCCTGCACTGGTTGCCGCCCTGGCTCGACACCTGCCTGGACGCCCGTATGTACGACCTGAGCTGCGAGCTGCTCGCGGTCGCGGCGAGCCTGCCGCGCCCCCCGGAGTCGGCCGTCCTGGAGGACGCCTGGCAGCGGGTCGCGGCCGCCCGGGCCCCGTCCGGTGCGATCCCAGAGGAGGGCGACGCCCGGGACGCCGCCGGGCCCGACCCGGGGCCGGACCCCTACGACTTCACCGACTGCTACCACTCCACCCTCATGGCCGCCTTCGCGGCGGCCCTCACCACGGCGGCGACGGCAGCCCCGCCGGACGTGCGGCACGCCGCACCCCGAACAGGACAGCACGCCGGACAAGGAGCGCCGGGATGACGGACACCCGCCTGATCCACCGCGTCGGAGCCGGTGCCCTGGAGTGGCTGTGGGCCCACCGCGACGGATTCCGCCTGGAGCCGGACGTGGACCCGGAGATCGGCTTCCTGGAACGCTTCAAGCCGATCGGCGAACTCGCCCTCATCTGCAAGGTCCTCTTCCGCGAGGGCGTCGCCGGCTCCCGGCAGGCCCAGCTCGCGCGCCAACTCCTCGACCACACCTGGCGCGAGACCCTGGACGGCGGCCGCATGCTGGTGCGCGGCCAGCGCATCGAGCCCTTCTCGCCCGCCCCCTTCGAGGTCTACCTGCCGTTCAGGGAACTGGGCTACAGCCAGCCCGAGATCGAGAGCGCCACCGTCCTCAACCACCGGCTGGACAGCTGGGCACGCATCCCGGTGACCCCCACCCGGCGCCTCGGCCTGTCCGCCTTCCAGCGCCGCTTCGGCCTGGCCGCCCGTCCGCCCGAGGCCGACCTGGTCGCCACCACCTGGCTGGCCGGCACCCCCGAGCCGTGGACGGTCGAGGGCCACACCGCGTACGACATCACGCACACCGTCTTCCACCTCACCGACTGGGGCGAGAACCCGGGCGGGCTGCCGCCCGACGTCGCCGACTACCTCGCCACCTGGCTCCCGGTCTGGATCGACGACTGGCTGGACCTCGAACGCTGGGACCTGCTCGGCGAACTCCTCGTCGTGGACGCCTGTCTGCCCCGCCCCACCCTCGACGAGGCCGCCTGGCGGGGCTTCGCCGCCGCGCAGCAGCCCGACGGCGCCATGCCCGCCGTACGCGCCATGCCCGACGGCGAGCCCGACGCGGTGTTCGACGTGGTCTACCACCCGACCCTGGTCGCCGCCTTCGCCTCCCTGCTGGCCACCTCACGCGCCCTCACCGAGCTGGCGCACTCCGCGTCGTGACCGGCCGCCGCACACCCTGGCCCGGCGTCCCCGCCACCGACGAACGCGCCCCGGACACCGTAACCCCGAGGGAGTCCGCACCGGCCGACGAGACGGCACTGCGCGAGCGGCTGGCCGAGGCCGTGCACGCCTGCGACGCCCCGGACGTCGTCCTCGCCGTCTCCCGGCGCGGCCGGCGCACCCTGCACAGCGGCGGCACCGCCCCACCCCCCGACGTCCCCCGCGAGGACCTGCGCTACGAGATTGGGTCGGCGTCCAAGACCTTCACCGCGCTGCTGCTCACCCGCCTGATCCGGCGCGGCGTGCTCACCGGCGGCGAGGCGGCAGCCACCTGCCTGGACCCCGGCGCGCGGCCCGGCCCGCACCCCGTCACGCTCGCCCACCTCATCACCCACACGTCAGGACTGCCCGCGCTGCCCGCCGGCTTCCTGCACCGGGGCCTGCCCGCCTGGCGCACCAACCCCTACGCCCGGTACTCCGCCGAGCGGCTGGTCGACACCTTCCTGCGGCACCCTCCCAGGCACCGTCCCGGAACCCGCTGGCACTACTCCAACTACGGCGTCTCCGTGCTCGGCCACGCCGTCGCCGCGGCCACCGGCACCCCCTGGGACCACCTGATCACCGGTCAGGTGCTGCGCGCCCTCGGCCTGAGCGGAACGGCCCTGCGCGCGGAGGGGCCCGAGACCGACGCGGTCGGCCACCGCACGGACGGCCGTACCCCCGTGCCGGCCTTCGACGCGGGCGGCTTCCAGGCGGCCGGAGCCGTCCGGTCCACCCCGAACGACCTGCTCACCTTCCTCGAGGCCCACCTCGACCCGGCCCGCTCACCCGCCGCCGGCGCGCTGCGGGCGGTACGGGTGCCGGTGCTGCGGCGGGGACTCGGGCACCGGCACGTGCACACCGTGGGCTGGTTCCGGCACCCCACCGACGGCGGACCGATGTACTTCCACAGCGGCGCCACCCTGGGCCAGCAGGCGTTCCTGGGCTTCCGGCCCGACACCGACACCGCGCTGGCCGCGGTGTGCACCCGGCGCTTCCGCGCCCGTGACCCGTTCATCGCCACCGCCTACGCGCTCCTGGCGGAGGGCTAGCGGCACGCGTCGGCGCGGGGCCGCAGAGCGACCCCGCGTCGTGTGTCGGGTGTCGGGTGTCGGGTGTCGGAGGGAGTCTTCCGTCCGTCAGACCCGCTGCCACAGGGCCGGAGCGTCCGCCGGTGATCCGGCGCCCTGTGCCTGGTGGCTCTGCAGACACCGGTAGCGCACACCGTCGAAGGACACGGTGGTGCCGACCTCGTAGACCCGGCCCGCGGTCCACGCGTCCGCCGCCGCGTTGTCCTGCGGCGCCGGCGTCTGCGACGTCGCGGAGGTGGTCTTCAGGGTGAGGCCGAAGTCGCTGAGCAACGGGTTGATCGGCTGGTAGAAGGTCGTCCCGCCGTTCGTGCAGTCGCCCGAGCCGCCGGACGTGGTGCCCTGCGCCTGGGTGCCCGACACGAAGGGGCCGCCGGAGTCGCCGGGTTCGGCGCACACCGTCGTCTCGGTCAGCCCGTCGACGGTGCCCTCCGGGTAGGTGACGCTCGTGTCGTGCTGCTGAACGGTCCCGCAGTGCCAGCCCGTGGTCGAGCCGGAACGGCACACCGAGGCTCCCACGAGGGCCTCCACCGAACCGGCGAGCTGGATCTTCTCGCCGTCCTGCCCCTTCACGTCCGGCGTCGCGGTCCAGTCGGAGTTGACGCCCACCCAGGCCATGTCCTTGCCGGGGAAGGTCGAGGCCTGGAAGGTGCCCTGGGGGGCCTCGTTGAAGCCGGTGGTGGTGGCGCCCGGGTCGCCGCAGTGCCCGGCCGTGGCGAAGCCCTGCTGGTCGTCCTTGGTGACGGAGAACCCGATGGAGCAGCGGGCCTGGTCGTTGATGTAGAAGGCGTCGCCGCCGACGAGGTCCTCCAGGACCCGGGGCTGGTCCGGCGAGACCCGGACGCCGACGTCCCGCCCCGCCACCCCGGCGGCCGCGAGGAAGGTGTTCGCCGCCGACTCGCTGGTGGCCTGGACGGTGACCCGGTTGGTCCTCACGTCGACGTACCAGACCGGCGTCTGCCGGGTGCGGGTCCGGACGGCGGCGGTGTCGAGCTTCTCCTTGACCGCGCGCAGCTCGGCCAGGTTCCGGTCGACGACGGCCGCCTTGGCGCCCTGGGCCTCGATGGCCGCGGTGTCCGCGGCGTCGGTGGTGGCGACGGTCAGGTCGGCCGAGGTGGCGCCGCTCACCCACGCCCCGGCGAAGCGGTCGCCCAGCGTGTTGCGCAGCATGCCCGCGCGGGTGCCCGCCTCCGCCTCGTTGACCAGCCGGGCCGCCGCCTGTCCCGGCGCCAGCCCCAGGTCGCGTTCCATCGCTCTCAGCATGCGCGCCGGGGCCGCGGCGGCGTCGGGGGTGCGGGCCACGGCGGGCCGCGGTCCCGGGACGGGCGGCGGTGCGGCCGACGCGGCCGAGGGGAGTGCGGTCAGGACCAGGGCGCCGAGCGCGGTGAGGGCTGCGCGGCGGCTGCGCGCGGCATGTCTGCCGACCATGCGATGTGCCTCCTTCGAGTGCTGTGCGAGACAGCGGTGTTCGGTGGGCGACCGTGGGTCACGGTGCGCCCGCGGCGAAGTCACAGGCCTTGCCGCAAAGATCCGCGGGGATGCCCGACCCCGGTCTGTTTCGCGCGATGGGGGACGCCGCGGGTGCCATGTGCAGTACGCGGCGCGCTCCCTCGGCGCGGCGGGGCCGGGGATCAGGCGGGCTTCAGTCCCGGCTCGCCCGCCTCGGTGACGAAAGACCCGGCGGTGGTGACGGCGGCGCCGGGCGTGCTGATGGCGGAGACCGTCCTGAAGTCGAGGTGGGTGGCCTGGCGGCCCAGTTCGGCCCGGACATAGCCGCGCCTGCCGTTGTAGAACTTCATGTGCGGGTTGGCCCGCATGTACAGGTCCCAGTTGGGGGGCTTCTCCACACCGTCCCGGCCGCTGGCCACCGAGGTGCAGGTGACCTCGGTGCCTACGGTGGCGGACGCCGGGTCGTCGAAGTCCTCCTTGACGTCGAGGGCGTAGCCCACGTGCACGTCGCCGGTGAGGATCAGCCAGTTGTCGACCCCGGCGGCCTTCGCCCCGGCGACCACCCGGTCGCGCGAGGCCCGGTAGCCGTCCCAGGCGTCCATGGAGAGCGCGGCGTCGGCCGTCACGTCGAACTTGCGCTGGGAGAAGCACACCTGCTGGGGCATCACGTTCCACAGCGCGGTGGAGGCCTTCCAGCCGTCGAGCAGCCACTGCTCCTGCGCGGTGCCGGTGATGGTGCGCGCCGGGTCGTCCGACTCGGCCCCGGGGGCGTGCGGCCGGTCGTCGTAGGCCTGGTCGGAGCGGTACTGGCGGGTGTCCAGGATGTCGAACTGGGCGAGCGTGCCCCACTGCAGCCGGCGGTACAGCCGGGCGTCCGGACCCTGCGGCAGCTGGGCGGCGCGCAGCGGCTGGTTCTCCCAGTACGCGCGGTACGCGGCGGCCCGGCGCAGCAGGAACTCCGACGGCGGGATGTCGTTCTCGGGGATACTGCCCGCGTAGTTGTTCTCGGTCTCGTGGTCGTCCCAGGCGACGACGAACGGATGCCGGGCGTGCGCGGCCCGCAGGTCCTCGTCGGTCTTGTAGAGCGAGTAGCGCAGCCGGTAGTCCGCGAGGGTCATCGTCTCGCGGTTGAACACGTCGGGCAGCGTGACGTCGGTGTAGTGGCGCTCCCCGCCCGCGGAGTTCACCGCGTACTCGTACAGGTAGTCGCCGAGGTGGAACACCACGTCGACGTCGTCCTCGGCGACATGACGCAGCACGGTGTAGTAGCCGTCCATGTAGGCCTGGCAGGCGACCGCCGCGAGCTTCAGCGACGCGGTGGCGCTCCCCGCCGCGGGGGCGGTGCGGGTGCGGCCGGCGGGGCTGAGCCAGGCCCCGGCGCGGAAGCGGTAGTAGTAGACCGTCCCGGGCGTCAGGCCCTTCACGTCGACGTGGACGCTGTGGTTGTACTCGGCGTGCGCGTCGGCGGTGCCCCGGAAGAGGACACCCGCGAAGTACTCGTCCAGGGCCACCTCCCACTCGACCGTCACCCGTTCCGTGCCCATCCCGCCGTCCTCCAGGAACGGCTCGGGCGCCAGCCTGGTCCACAGCAGCACCGAGTCCGGCAGCGGATCGCCGGAGGCGACACCGAGGGTGAAGGGATCCTTGGTGATCCGGGCGGCGCGTTCGGGGGCGGCGACCGCGCCGCGGGCCGGCAGGTTGGTGGTGAAGGCGAGTGCGGCGGCGGCCGCGGTCACGGTGAGGAAGCGCCGGCGGCCGAGGTGCCGGACGGCGGCGCCCATCACGGCGTCGTGCGGGGAGAAGGCGTGCTCGGCCAGTGCGCTGGGACGGCCCGTGGGCGCCATCTGGTGTCCTCTCGTACAACGGGGCGATGCGCGGACCCCGCATGCTAAGCAGACAAAACGCCTTGAACCGGAAGGGCTTGCTGAGTGATCACACAGGCGGAGGTACGTGCGTGCGTGTGGGCGCGGTCCCTCCGGGGCACCCGGGAGCCATGGCCAGAACACGGCGCTACGACGTGGCGGCCTCCGGCCGCTGGTGGGACGAGGACGACGGCCGCTGGCTGCCGGCCGGTGAGGTGCACGCCTGGGAGCAGGGCCGGAACGAGACCGTGTGCGGGCTGTCCCTCCACCGCTCGGGGCTCTCCCGGTTCCCGGCGGTCACCTGGACCGACGCGCTCCCCGAGTCCGGTGGCGCCGCCGACGCCGTCCGCCGGGTCTGCCCCCGCTGCGCCGCCGCGGCCGGCCGCCGGGGCGCGGACTCCCGGCCCGCCTGGCGGCGCGTCAACCCGCGCCCGTAGGGGGCCGGACGCGCGGTCCGGCCCCTGATCGCGTCGTGCGGTGCGCGGTCTACTCGGTCAGCGGTGAGCGGCTCACCCGGATCTTGGACTGGCCGTGCGGCCGCTTCTCCCAGTCCTCCATGAACCGGGCGTGCAGGTTGTGCTGGGCGGCGAGGGTGAGCAGGGTGTCGGTGCGGTAGTAGAAGTCCTCGCGGAGGACCTGGTGCTCGGTGCCCTCCGTCCGGTCGAAGGTGAAGTCGAAGAACCCGGTCTCCGTCAGGACACGCCCGACGTGCGCCAGGCATTCGTCGATGACGCTCAGCGGCGAGTGCGAGAAGACGCTGTGCGCGTGGACGACGTCGAAGTGCCCGTCGGGCAGGAACTCCAGCCGCAGGTCCCCGGTGAGGGTCAGGTGGGGCAGCTTGGCCTGGAGTCCGCGTTCCGTCAGGGTCTTCTTGGCGGCGATCAGGATGTCCGGCGAGATGTCGATGCCGTAGTAGTGACCGGTGTCGAGGTGGTCGATGAAGCGCCAGCCGCCGCGCAGGTTGCCGCAGCCGATGTCGAGCATGCGGTGTCCGGGACGCAGTCCGTGCTCGATCAGGTAGTCGAACTGCATCTGACCGAGTGCCAGCCAGCGCTCGTGGGTCCGGCTGCCGACCGCGGCCTCCGGGTCGCGCCGGGTGTCGGACGCCATCACCGCCCGGTAGTAGCCGATGTGGTCGGGGTGCTTGATCCGCAGCCACGCGTCCCGGCCCGCCCGGCGGACGAAGGGGCCGACGCGTTCGGGGTGGCGCAGCGCGTACCCGGCCTTGTGGGTGAGCGCGGCACGGTTGCTGCGCAGCTTCTTCGGGGACTTGGCGTCCTCGGGCATGGGGGACGACCTCCGTACGAGTGACTCGGACAAGGAGAGTGCCGGGCGGGGTCAGTGGTCGCCGGTCGTGCCGGCGTCGTGGTAGCGGGACACATACCCGCGCCGGGCCGTGCGCTCCCGCGGTTCCCCTGCCCGAGGTGTCTGGACTTACAGTCCAGGTGCTGGACATGTAGTCTGAGTGTCCTCCGAGCCGGGCAAGGAGGCCCAGAAGATGACCGAACCCGCACTGGACGCCGAACGCGACGCCGTCCTCGCCGCGCTGCGGCCCGTGGTCGACGGCATCGCCGCGACGTTCGGGCCGGTCTGCGAGGCGGTGCTCCACGACTACCGCCACCCCGAGCACTCGGTCGTCGCCGTCGCGGGGTCGGTGACCGGGCGGACGGTGGGCGGGGCGATGAGCGAGATCGGCATGCGCGTGCTCGCCCGCGGCGACGAGGCGCGCGACGAGCTGAACTACGTCACGCGCACGCGCGAGGGCACGCTGCTCAAGTCCTCCACCATGGTGCTGCGCGACTCCACGGGCGCCGTCTTCGGCGCCCTGTGCGTCAACCTGGACGTCACCGCCGTCGACCGCGCCCACGCCCTCCTCGGCGCCCTCGCCGGGACCGCACGCACCCCCGCCGAAGTACCGGCCACCACCTTCGGCGACGACATCGACGCCGTGGTCGACGCCATCGTGGACGACCACCCGCTGCGCCGTGACACCAGCTGGGCGGCGCTGGACCGGGAGCGGCGACTGGAGCTGTTCCGCGACCTCGACGGGCGCGGGGTCTTCGCCGTACGCCGCTCGGTCGAGCACGTCGCCGCCCGGCTCGGCATCTCCCGCGCCTCCGCCTACCACTACCTCTCCCAGGCCCGCGCCGTCCCCGGCCCGGCCGCCGACACCCCCTGAGGATCCCCGTGACGTCCACCACCCCGCCGGTCACCCTCGACGACGTCCGCTCCGCCGCCGCCCGCATCGAGGGCGTCGCACACCGCACCCCCGTCCTGCGCTCACGCACCCTGGACGCCCTCGTCGGCGCCGAGGTCCACCTCAAGTGCGAGAACCTCCAGCGGGTCGGCGCCTTCAAGTTCCGCGGCGCCTACAACGCCGCCTCCCGCCTCACGCCGGAGCAGCTGGCCCGGGGCGTCGCCGCCTACTCCTCGGGCAACCACGCCCAGGCCGTCGCCCTGGCCGCACGCGAGCTGGGCACCACCGCCGTGATCGTCATGCCCGAGGACGCACCGCCCTCGAAACGGGACGCCACCGCCGGCTACGGCGCCGAGATCGTCACCTACGACCGCTACACCGGCGACCGCGCGGCCATCGCCGAGGCCCTGGCCGCCGACCGGGGCCTGACCGTGATCCCGCCCTACGAGCACCCGCACGTCATCGCCGGCCAGGGCACCGCCGCCCTCGAACTGGTCGAGGAGACGGGAGGGCTCGACGCGCTGATCGCACCGGTCGGCGGCGGCGGACTGATCGCCGGCAGCGCCACCGCCGTCAAGGCACTGCACCCCGGCACCCGGGTGATCGGCGTCGAACCGGAGGCCGGGGACGACACCAGGCGCTCCCTGGAAGCCGGCCGGCGCGTCACCGTGCCCGTCCCGCGCACCATCGCCGACGGCCAGGCGCTGCCCACCCCCGGCGAACTGACGTTCTCCCTCAACCGGCGGCTCCTCGACGCCGTCGTGCTGGTCTCGGACGACGAGATCCGGCACGCGATGCGGTTCGCCTTCGAACGGCTGAAGACCGTGCTCGAACCCAGCGGCGCCACCCCGCTGGCCGCTCTCCTCGGCGGCCGGATCGACGCCCTGCCCCGCCGCGTCGGCGTGATCCTCTCCGGCGGCAACGTGGACGCCGCCCGCTTCGCCGAACTCTGCGGCGGGCCGCGCTGACGCCACGGGTCCCCCGGATGGCGCCCCCGAGTTGACAGGCGGACGATGGAGTGGTGGGGCCAGGGAAAGGAGGAGCGTCATGCTGGAGGCAAAGACGCTCGACAAGCCGGACGAGCGGCGCGACTTCCCGCGCGGGCACATCGAGGCCGTCCACATGCAAGGGCTCGACTTCGCCGTCGCCACCTTCGAACCGGGCTGGCGCTGGTCGGAGTCCGTGGCGCCGATCGCCGGCACCGACAGCTGCATGATCCACCACAACTGCTACGTCGTCGAGGGACGCATGCACGTCCGCATGGACGACGGCACCGAGAGCGAGGTGGGCCCGGGCGACGTCTTCGTCTGCTCGCCGGGCCACGACGCCTGGGTCGTGGGCGACGGACAGTGCGTGGTGTACGACTTCGCCGGCAGCATGGCGAAGGAGTACGCCAAGGCCGACTGACCGACCGGAGGACCGGAGGACAGAAAAGGGGAGAGGGGGCGACCGCAGTGGTGGTCGCCCCCTCACCCTCCCGCCGTTCACGCGGCCGCCGTCACCGCCCCCACCGCCGGCGTTCGCAGCACCCGTCGGGCCGTGCCCAGGCTCGTCCCCAGCGTCGCCGCCGCCGACACCGCCACCATCGCGAGCCACACCCCGAGGAACTGGTCCGGCAGCACCGCGTCGGTGCGGACCACCGTGAACGGCACCACACCGGCCAGCGCGGCCACCGTGCCGAAGAACACCCCGGTCACCGTGAGGACCACGCCCTCGGCGGCCACCACGCCCAGCACCTGCCCCGGCGTCGCCCCCGCCAGCCGCTGTTGACCGAATTCACGCGCCCGGTACGTCGTCGCCGCGTACAGCGAGTTGACCAGCATCACGCACACGAACACCGCGATGATGCCGACCACCGTGAGGTTGAGCGTCTCCAGGTTCTTGGCGTCGACCGACTTCACCAGACCCGAGGCCTCGACCGCGTCGCTCTCCACGGCCTGCATCGTGACCGTCGCCGTCGACACGGCGGTGAACATGATCAGCGACACCAGGATCCCGGCCAGCCCGTCCGCCCGCCTCCGCAGGTTCCGCACGGCCAGCCAGCCGCTCGCGCCGCTCAGCGGCAGCCGGTCGAGCACGCCCGTCAGCAGCCGCGGCGACAGCAGCGCGAAACCGACCGACAGCAGGATCGCCCCGTAGGCCGGCGCCGCCATCAGCGCCTCGTCCGTCGCGGAGAACAGGAAGGTGGAGCAGGCCCCGAGGGCACCGGTGACCAGTGCCGCGTACGCCAGGAACCGCTTCGCCCCGGTCCGCTCCCGACGGCCCCGGGTCAGCCGCCGCACCGCCAGGAACGCGGCCCCCGCGGACGCCAGCAGCGTGATGTCCACGCCGCTCAGCAGCGCGACCGGCCCGAAGGAGTAGTCCACGGACCGCGCCACCTGACCGCTGTCCTGGAACAGGTCGAGCAGGGCCCGGCCGCCGAGCATCGCCGGGCCGATCGCCAGCGCCGCGCCCACCAGGGCCACGGCCACCGCCTCACCCACGACCATCCGCTTGATCTGCGCCGGGGTCGCCCCCGAGCAGCGCAGCAGCTCCAGCTCGGCGGTGCGCTGACGCACGTTGACCGTCAGCGTCGAGGCCACCGCGAAGAACACCAGCAGGGTCCCGTACCCGCCGACCACCCCCGCCGCCGTGCCCAGCGTCTGCGAACTGACCGGGTCGACACCGGCCTGCCCGGCCGTGTCGTGCATCGAGTTGAACGTCATGATGATCCCCGCCCCCAGGAAGGCGGACAGCAGCGTCGCGAGGAACCGTCCGGGGCGGCGCCGGATCGACCGGAGAGCCAGTACGAACATCGCTCACACCCCCGCCGGCACGTCGTCGCCCAGGTGCGCGAGGCGCTCCGCGACCGCGTCCGGGGTCGGGGCGTCCATCCGCCCCGCCGGCCGGCCGTCGGCGAGGAAGACCACCGAGTCGGCGTACGAGGCGGCGACCGGGTCGTGCGTCACCATCACCACGGTCCGTCCGTGCACCCGCACCGCCTCCTGAAGGAGCAGCAGCACCTGCCGGGCGCTGCGCGTGTCCAGGGCGCCCGTCGGCTCGTCCGCGAAGATCACCCGGGGTTCGGTGACGAGGGCCCGGGCGATCGCCACCCGCTGCCGCTGACCGCCGGAGAGCTGGTCGGGGCGGTGGCCGAGCCGGTCCCCGAGCCCGACCGACGTGAGGATCTCCCGCGCCCGCCTCCGGTCGACGCGCCGTCCGGCCAGCTTCAGCGGCAGCACCGTGTTCTGCGCGACGGTCAGCGTCTCCAGCAGGTTGTACTGCTGGAACACGAACCCGACCCGGCCGCGCCGGAACTTCGTCAGCTCCGCCTCGCCGCCACCCGTCAGCTCCTTGCCGTCCACGCACACGATGCCGCTGTCCGGCCGGTCGAGGCCGGCCGCGCACTGCAACAGCGTGGACTTGCCCGAACCAGACGGCCCCATCACCGCGGTGAACGTCCCGCGCCCCAGGCTCAGCGTCACACCGTCCAGGGCCCGCACGGCGTTCTCCGCCGAGCCGTACGTCCGGGTCACCTTGACGAGCCGGAGGGCCTCGGGGGCGGGGCCCGGGTCGTGGGTGCCTCGTGCTCCGGAGCGAAACATGGTCATCACCTTCCGTGCGGCCCGCCCTGTGCGGTGCCTCGTGGAAGACGCTACGGAGAGCGGGGCCGGGCCACACTGGGCGCAGAACCCGTATCGCGGGGTGTACCCAGCGACACCCCGGCCGCGCTACGAGCCGCCCAGCAGCACCACCTCCAGGGTGCGCGGACCGTGCACCCCCTCGACCCGGTCCAGCTCGATGTCGCTGGTCGCGGAGGGTCCCGAGATCCACGTCAACGGCCGCTTCGGATCAAGGCGTTCGAGGGCCCGCGGGACCGACGACACCACCTGGTCCGGCACGCGCACCACGCAGACGTGGTGGTCCGGGACCAGGGTGATGCGCCGCCGCCCCTGGTCGGGGGAGCCGTCCAGGACGATCGTGCCGGTCTCGGCGACGGCGACGGCGCAGCCGGTCACCACGCTGTCGACCTCGTCGAGTTCCGCCGCCGTACTCGCCGCCACGTCCTGGACGAGCGGCACGTCGACGGCCCCCAGCCACTGGCTCGGCAGCCCCGGCGGGACCACCACGCTCCGCGAGCCGCGCGCGGACAGGAGACGGGCCAGCAGCTCGGGCAACCGCCCGTCCGCGCACCGGTGCACAATCGCCCGGTAGTCCGCCAGGTTCTCGGCGAGGAGGTCCACCGTCCGGGCGACGGACCGCTGCCCGTGCTCGCGCAGATAGCCCCGGACGACGATCTCCTCGTAGGGCCTCGGGTCGTCCGGCACGTCCGCCAGTGCCCGCCGGACCCGGCCCAGGATGCGTTCCCTGCTGCTCACTTCGCCCCGTCCCTTCCACCGTGCGTGCGCTGCCACCAGTCCCGGAACGGCTCCGCGGGCACCGCCGGCAGGTCCCGGCTGCCGCTCCACGCCCGGCCGGGACCGGGCAGGGTGCGCGGATGCAGACGGCGGGTGCGGGAGGCCAGGCGCTGCCCGGTCCGCAGTGCGCCCGGGTGCGTGAACGCCCACTGCGCCGCCCGCATCGCCGCCCGCTCCGCCGCGTGTCCCCCGGCCGGCTTCAGCACCACCCGGTTGCCGTTCCGTACGGCCGGTCCGCCCTGCACCACCCGCTCCCGCAGGTGCACCAGCACCTCGGGGATGTCGATGGCGACCGGACACACCTCATAACATGCCCCGCACAGTGAGGACGCGTACGGCAGGGAGGCGTCGATCTCGCTGCCGGTGCCCCGCAGTTGAGGGCTGAGGATGGCGCCGATCGGGCCCGGGTAGACCGAGCCGTAGGCGTGGCCGCCGGCCCGTTCGTACACCGGGCACACGTTCAGGCAGGCCGAGCAGCGGATGCAGCGCAGGGCCTGGCGGCCGACCTCGTCGGCGAGGGTGTCGGTGCGGCCGTTGTCCAGCAGTACCAGGTGGA
The DNA here is from genome assembly GCF_003950055.1 of Streptomyces sp. KPB2. Classification (NCBI taxonomy): domain Bacteria; kingdom Bacillati; phylum Actinomycetota; class Actinomycetes; order Kitasatosporales; family Streptomycetaceae; genus Streptomyces; species Streptomyces sp. KPB2. The sequence continues at coordinate 577,793 of NZ_CP034353.1, read as the reverse complement.
ACGTGCGCGGACCGTCCCCCTCCCCGGCCCGGCCGTCCGCGGTACCGGTCCACATGGACGTGTACGGGTTCATCCGCTCGGCCGTCGAGGAGCGGGGGAGGGTCTGCAGGAACACCTCCAGGTCCTGCCACCTCGGCACGATCTTCTCGATGCCGACGACCGAGATCAGCGTCTCGGGCAGGGTGAGGCACATCCGCCCGTTGCCCTCGGACTCCACGACCACCAGCGTGCCGGTCTCGGCCACCACGAAGTTGGCGCCGGAGATGCCGACCTTGGCCCGCAGGAACTTCTCCCGCAGGTGCAGCCGGGCCGCCTCCGCGAGTTCGGCGGGCGTGTCCGTCAGATCCTCGGGCGCCGGGCGGCCCCACTCGCTCATCTCGGAGCGGAAGATGTCCCGGATCTCGCCCCGGTTGCGGTGGATGGCCGGCACCAGGATGTGCGAGGGCCGGTCCTTGCCCAACTGCACGATCAGCTCGGCGAGATCGGTCTCGTAGGCGTGGATGCCCTGCGCCTCCAGCGCCTCGTTGAGGGCGATCTCCTGCGTGGCCATCGACTTGACCTTGACGACCTCGCGCTCGCCGGTCTCCTTGACCAGCCGGGCGACGATCTCGTTGGCCTCGTCCGCGTCGGCGGCCCAGTGCACGGTGCCGCCGGCGGCCGTCACCGCCTCCTCCACCTGCACCAGGTACCGGTCGAGATGGCGCAGCGTGTGGTCCTTGATCTGCTTGCCCGCCTCGCGCAGCGCCGCCCAGTCGTCCAGCTCGGCGACCGCGCGGGCCCGCTTGTCCCGGATGGTGTGGGTGGCGTGCCGCAGGTTGCCGCGCAGCGTCTCGTCGCCCACGGCCTCCCGCGCCGCCTCGGGGAAGGCCGGCATCCCCACGAACGTCCCGCTCACGCGGTCATCGCCTCCTCCGTGTTCGCCAGGATCTCCGCGATGTGCACCGGCCGCATGCCCGTGCGCAGCCGCGCCATGGTCCCGCCGATGTGCATCAGACAGGAGTTGTCGGCCGCGCACAGCACGTCCGCGCCCGTGGACTCGGCGTTGCGCACCTTGTCCGCGCCCATCGCCGCCGACACGTCGGAGTTCTTCACGGCGAAGGTCCCGCCGAAGCCGCAGCACTCCTCGGCGCCCGGCAGCTCCACCAGTTCGAGCCCCTTCACCGCCTCCAGCAGCCGCCGCGGCCGGTCGCCCAGACCGAGACTGCGCAGACCGTGGCAGGTCGGGTGGTACGTCACCGTGTGCGGGTAGTACGCGCCCACGTCGGTCACCCCCAACACGTCCACCAGGAACTCCGTCAGCTCGTACGTCTTCGGGACCACCGGCGCCAGCGTGACCGCGAGCGCGTCCCCGCGCCCCTCCGCCCGCGCCCGCTCGCCCATCCGCGGATACAGCTCCCGCACCATCGCCCCGCACGAGCCCGACGGCGTCACGATCGCGTCGTAGCCCGCGAACACGTCGGCGAAGCGCCGGGCCAGCGGCTCGGCCTCGTGCCGGTAACCGGTGTTGTAGTGCGCCTGACCGCAACAGGTCTGGGCCATGGGGAAGTCGACGTCGACGCCCAGCCGCGTGAGCAGCTTCACCACTGCCCGGCCCGTGCCCGGATAGAGCGTGTCGTTGACGCAGGTCAGGAACAGGGCGACACGCATCGCGGCTCCTCGTGATCGATGGTCGGGCGCATGCCCAGAGCAGGGTAGTCGTCGGGACGGAGGGCGGGGGAGACCCGGTTCACCGGTGGGCGAGTCGGGCCTCGGCGGCCCGCCAGCGCGCCGTGTCGCCGGTCGGTTCGTAGCGGGTCAGCGACTGGGTGCGCGCCACCAGTCGGCGCATGCCGCCGAGGTCGCCGACCCGTCCGTGGGCGCGGGCCTGCACGAGGACGTTGCCGAGCGCGGCGGCCTCCGTCGGCCCCGCCACCACCGGCAGCCCGCAGGCGTCGGCGGTCAGTTGGCACAGCAGCGCGTTGCGGGTGCCGCCGCCGACCACGTGCACCACGTCGACGGGGTGCCCGGCGAGCCGCTGGGCGTCCGTCACGGCCCTGCGGTGGGCCAGCGCCAGCGAGTCGAGGATGCACCGGGTCACCTCGGCCGGCGACTCGGGCACCGGCTGCCCGGACACGCGGCACGCCTCGGCGATCCGCTCCGGCATCCGCCCCGGCGCCAGGAACGTCGCGTCACCCGCGTCGACCACCGACCGCAGCCCCGGCACCCGGGCCGCCTCGGTCAGCAGCCCGCCCAGATCGGGGTCGCCCCAGTCCCGCACGCACTCCTGGAGCAGCCACAGCCCCATGATGTTGCGCAGATAGCGGACCGTGCCGTCCAGCCCCAGCTCGTTGGTGAAGTTCGCGGCCCGGCTCTCCTCCGACAGCACCGGCGCGGTCAGTTCCAGCCCGGCCAGCGACCAGGTGCCGGTGCAGATGTAGGCGAAGCGCTCGTCCGGGGCCGGTACGGCGGCCACCGCGGAGGCGGTGTCGTGCGAGCCGACGGCCGTCACCGGCACCGGACCCGCCAGGCAGGTCTCCTCCAACACCTCGGGCCGCAGCAGCCCGGCCGGGTCGCCGGGCCGGCGCAGCGGTGCGAACAGGCCGAGGTCGATCCCCAGCCGGTCCGCGACCTGACGGGACCAGTCCCGGGTACGGGGGTCGATGAGCTGGGTCGTGGAGGCGTTGGTCAGCTCCGTGCCCTGCTCGCCGGTCAGCCAGTACGTCAGCAGGTCCGGGATCAGCAGCAGCCGGCGGGCCGCCGCGAACTGGGCCGTGCCCCGGGCGGCGACGAGCTGGTACAGGGTGTTGAAGGGCGCGTACTGCAATCCGGTCGCCGCGTACAGCTCCCCGGCCGGCAGCGTGGCCCACACCTTCTCCGCAACGCCCTCGGTGCGGGCGTCCCGGTAGTGCACCGGGTTGCCGAGCAGGGCCCCGTCCGCGTCCAGGAGGCCGTGGTCGACGGCCCAGCTGTCCACGCCCACCGAGGCCACCGGCCCGGCCGCCCGCAGCCCGTCCAGCACACCGGCGTACAGCGCGAGGACGTCCCAGCGCAGCCCGTCGGGCGTGCGGACGGGCCGGTTGCGGAAGCGGTGCGCCTCGGTCAGCTCCAGCCGGCCGGGGCCGACGCGGCCGACCATGACGCGCCCGCTGGACGCGCCGAGGTCGACCGCGGCGTACGCCCCGGTGTCGATGGCGGCGCTCATCGCAGGAACGCGGCGGCGACGCCGGCGTCGACCGGGACGTGCAGGCCGGTGGTGTGGGTCAGGTCGCCGCCGGTCAGCGCGAACACGGCGTTGGCGACGTGCTCCGGCAGCACCTCGCGCTTGAGCAGCGTGCGCTGGGCGTAGAACTCGCCCAGCTTCTCCTCCGGCACCCCGTACACGGCGGCGCGCCTGGCGCCCCAGCCGCCCGCGAAGATCCCGGAACCGCGCACCACTCCGTCGGGGTTGACGCCGTTGACCCGGATGCCGTGCTCGCCCAGTTCGGCGGCGAGGAGGCGCACCTGGTGGGCCTGGTCGGCCTTGGTGGCGGAGTAGGCGATGTTGTTCGGGCCGGCGAACACGGCGTTCTTCGACGCGATGTACACGATGTCGCCGCCCAGCTCCTGCGCGGTCATCACCCGGGCCGCCTCGCGCGAGACGAGGAAGGAACCCCGGGCCATGATGTCGTGCTGGAGGTCCCAGTCCTTCGCGGTGGTCTCCAGCAGCGGCTTGGAGATCGAGATCCCCGCGTTGTTGACCACCAGGTCGACGCCGCCGAAGGCGAGCACGGCCGCCTCGAACGCCTCGGCGATCTGCTCCTCGGAGGTGACGTCGACGCGCACGGCGACGGCCTTGTCGTCCCCGCCCAGCTCCTCGGCGACCGAGGCCGCGCTCTCGGCGTTCAGGTCGGCGACGACCACACAGGCGCCCTCGTCGACCAGCCGCCGCGCGATCGCCTTCCCGATCCCGCTGCCCGCGCCGGTCACCAGGGCGACCCGGGTGGCCAGCGGCTTCGGCCTCGGCATCCGCCGGAGCTTGGCCTCCTCCAGCGCCCAGTACTCGATGCGGAACTTCTCCGACTCCTCGATCGGCGCGTACGACGACACCGCCTCGGCGCCGCGCATCACGTTGATCGCGTTGACGTAGAACTCGCCCGCCACCCGGGCGGTCTGCTTGTCCTTGCCGAAGCTGAACATGCCCACGCCCGGCACCAGCACGATCGCCGGGTCCGCTCCGCGCATGGCGGGGGAGTCGGGCTCGGCGTGCCGCTCGTAGTAGGCGGCGTACTCCTCGCGGTAGGCCGCGTGCAGCTCCTTGAGCCGGGCGACGGCCTCGTCCAGCGGCGCGGACGGGGGCAGGTCCAGGACCAGCGGGCGCACCTTCGTGCGCAGGAAGTGGTCCGGGCAGGAGGTGCCGAGCGCGGCGAGCCGCGGGTGCTCGGCCCGCGCGAGGAAGTCCAGCACCACGTCGGCGTCGGTGAAGTGCCCGACCTGCGCCCGGTCCCGGGACGCCAGACCACGGACGTACGGCGCCAGCGCCGCCGCCCGCTTCCGCCGCTCGGCCTCGGGCAGCGCCTCGTAGCCCTCGATCACCGCGCCGAACGGCTCGGCCTTCCCCCGTTCGGCCAGGAAGGCCTCGGCGGTGCGGATGATGTGCAGCGAGTTGCGCTCGCACTCCTCGGACGTGTCGCCCCACGCGGTGATGCCGTGCCCGCCGAGCACACAGCCGATCGCCCGCGGGTTGGCCTCCTTGACGGCGGCGATGTCCAGCCCGAGCTGGAACCCGGGCCGCCGCCACGGCACCCACACCACGGTGTCCCCGAAGCACTCGGCGGTCAGCTTCTCGCCGTCCGCCGCGCAGGCCAGCGCGATCCCGGAGTCCGGGTGCAGGTGGTCGACGTGCGCGGCCCCGACCAGCCCGTGCATCGCCGTGTCGATCGAGGGCGCGGCGCCACCCTTGCCGTGCAGGCAGTAGTCGAAGGCGGCGACCATCTCGTCCTCGCGCTCGACGCCGGGGTAGACGTCCTTGAGCGCCCGCATCCGGTCCAGCCGCAGCACGGCGAGCCCCGCCCCGGTCAGGGTCCCGAGATCCCCGCCGGACCCCTTGACCCACATCAGCTCCACATCACCCCCGGTGACGGGGTCGGTCGCGGTGCCCTTGGCGGACGCGTTGCCGCCGGCGTAGTTGGTGTTGCGCGGATCGGCGCCCAGCCGATGGGAACGGGCGAGGAGGGCGGCGGCTTCAGGGTGAGATGCCATGACGGTGCCTTTTCGATCGAGGGGAGGAGACGCGCCCTTCAGGGGCGCGGGGAACTGCGCGACCAGCCACATACGGCCCGCAGCCCGCGAACAACACAAACCCGGCAGACGCTTACGGACTAGGCTCCCCACCCCGCCTGCTGCCCACCAACCCGCTCGGTGACAACCTTCTCCGCCCACCCGCAGGAGCGATACGCCTTCAGGGGCTCGGGGTCCAGCCCCGACTCCTCCCGCACCTCCCGAAGCAGCGGACGCACATCCGTGTTGTACGCGTCCATCAGCACCGCGTTGGCCTCCAGCACATCTCCCGAGGCCTGCGCGGCGGCCAGCGCCGAACCGTCGACCAGCAGCGCCTTGGCCGTGGCCTCCTGCACGTTCATCACCGACCGGATGATCGCCGGGATCTTCGCCTCGATGTTGTGGCACTGGTCGAGCATGAACGCGACGTCGGAGGTGAACCCGCCCCCGCGCACCACCTCGTACATGATCCGGAACAGCTGGAACGGGTCGGCCGCGCCCACCATCAGGTCGTCGTCCGCGTAGAAGCGCGAGTTGAAGTCGAATCCGCCGAGCTTCCCCTCCCGCAGCAGCGTCGCCACGATGAACTCGATGTTCGTGCCCGGCGCGTGGTGCCCCGTGTCGACCACGACCTGTGCCTTCTCGCCCAGCTTCAGGCAGTGCGCGTACGCCGTGCCCCAGTCCGGGACGTCCGTCGTGTAGAACGCCGGCTCGAAGAGCTTGTACTCCAGGAGCATCCGCTGCCCCTCGCCGAGCCGCTCGTAAACCTCGGCCAGGCCCTCGGCCAGCCGGTCCTGGCGGGAGCGTATGTCGTCCTGGCCGGGGTAGTTCGTGCCGTCGGCGAACCACAGCTTCAGGTCGCGCGACCCGGTGGCGTCCATGATGTCGACGCACTCCAGCAGGTGGTCGACGGCCTTCCTGCGCACCGCCGCGTCGGGGTGGCAGATGCTGCCCAGCTTGTAGTCGTCGTCCTGGAAGGTGTTGGAGTTGATCGCGCCGATCCGCACGCCCCGCTTCTCGGCGTGCGCGGCCAGCGCCGCGTAGTCCTCGACCCGGTCCCAGGGGATGTGCAGGGCCACGGTCGGGGCCACGCCGGTGAACTCGTGCACCTTCGCCGCGTCGTCCAGCTTCTCGAAGGGGTCGCGCGGCACACCGGCCTGGGCGAACACCTTGAAGCGGGTGCCCGAGTTGCCGTACGCCCACGACGGCGTCTCGACGGCCTGGGTCCTGAGCGCGGCTTTCACCGCGGCGAGCTCGGTCACTTCGGCGCTCCTGTGGCATCGGGTCGTGTTCCGCTGTGAGCACGACCATGGATGAAACGATTCAGAACGCGAAGTTATGAGCCCCTCGAAGGGGTGTCAACCCTTCTCGCTGCCCCAGCTGTCCGTGACTCCGTCGTGACCTTCGGAGATCGAAACTTTTTCGACCCGGAACCATTGACGTGACATACCCTCGCTGCCTAACGTCCCCGGCAACCGAGTTGAAACCTTTCACGACGCCGTGAGGGCCGTCCCGCCCGGCGTCGTCGAGGAGCCCCCAATGACCCACCCGTCCGACACGGGTTCGGCCCCGGTTCTGGCGCTCAGGGACGTCTCCAAGTCCTTCGGCGCGGTCCGTGCGCTGCGGGACGTCTCCCTGGAGCTGTTCCCCGGCGAGGTGCACGCCCTCGCCGGCGAGAACGGCGCCGGCAAGTCGACCCTCATCAAGACGCTGGCCGGTGTGCACCGGCCGGACGCCGGCCACGTGCTGCTCGACGGCGCACCGGTCGTGTTCCACGGTCCCGGCGACGCCCGCGACGCCGGCATCGCCGTGATCTACCAGGAGCCCACCCTCTTTCCCGACCTGTCGATCGCCGAGAACATCTTCATGGGCCGCCAGCCGCGCCGCGCCCTCGGCCGCATCGACCACAAGGCCACCCACGCCGCCACCGCCGAACTGATGCTGCGCCTCGGCGTCGAGCTCGACCCCGACCGGCCCGCGCGCGGCCTGTCCATCGCGGACCAGCAGATCGTCGAGATCGCCAAGGCGCTCTCCTTCGACGCCCGCGTCCTGATCATGGACGAGCCGACCGCCGCCCTCACCGGCAGCGAGGTGGCCCGCCTCTTCGGTGTGGTGCGCACCCTGCGCGAACAGGGCGCCGCGGTGCTGTTCATCTCCCACCGCCTGGAGGAGATCTTCCGCATCTGCGAGCGGGTCACCACCCTGCGCGACGGCGCCTGGATCGCCAGCGAGCCGCTGGAAGGCATGACCGAGGACGACCTGGTGCGCCGCATGGTCGGCCGCGACCTCGACGAGCTGTACCCCAAGCAGGAGGTCACCCCCGGCGAGACCGCGCTCAGCGTGCGCCGGCTGACCCGAGAGGGCGTCTTCACCGACGTCTCCTTCGAGGTGCGGCGCGGCGAGATCGTCGCGCTGGCCGGACTGGTCGGCGCCGGACGCACCGAGGTCGCCCGCGCCGTCTTCGGCGTCGACCGCTGGGACGCGGGGGAGGTCGAGGTCGACGGCAGGCCGCTCGTCAACGGCGCCCCCTCCACCGCGATGGCCGCCGGCCTCGCCCTCGTCCCGGAGGACCGCCGCGCCCAGGGCCTGGTGATGGACATGTCCATCGAGCGCAACATCGGCCTCACCGGCCTGCGCACGACCGTGCGGGCCGGCCTCGTGGACCGCGGCGCCGAACGCAGCCGCTCCCTCGACTGGGCGGTCAAGCTCCAGGTCAAGTACGCCCGCATCGCCGACACCGTCGCCACCCTGTCCGGCGGCAACCAGCAGAAGGTCGTCCTAGCCAAGTGGCTGGCCACCGGCCCCAAGGTGCTGATCGTCGACGAGCCCACCCGCGGCATCGACGTCGGCACCAAGGCCGAGGTGCACCGGCTTCTCTCGCAGCTCGCCGCCGACGGCGTGGCCGTCCTGATGATCTCCTCCGACCTGCCCGAGGTGCTCGGGATGGCCGACCGCGTCCTGGTGATGCACGAGGGGCGTCTGACCGCCGAGATTTCCCGCACCGACGCCACCGAGGAGACCGTGATGGCCGCAGCCACGGGGAGGGCCGCCGCATGACGGTCACCGCACCCGAGAAGGCCCCCGCGGCCGACGTGCCGAGGGCCGGCGCCACACGGCTCGTGGACCGCATCTTCAAGATGCGCGAACTGGCCATCCTGCTGGTCTTCCTGGTGATGATCGCCATCACCCAGGCCGGCAACAGCGAGTTCCTGTCCGAGCAGGGCATCAAGGACCTGCTGCTGAACGCGACCATCCTGGTCCTGGTCGCCACCGGACAGTCCCTGGTCGTCATCACCCGCAACGTCGACCTGTCCGTCGGCTCCACGCTCGGCATCAGCGCCTTCGCCGCCGGCGTCTACCTCCAGGACGGCGGCAACCCCGTCGTCGCCGTGCTGCTCGCGGTGCTGCTGGGTATCGGCTTCGGCCTCCTCAACGGCCTGCTGGTCAGCCTGGGCCAGGTGCCCGCCCTGGTCGTCACCCTCGGTACCCTCTACATCATCCGCGGCATCGACTCCATCTGGGTCGGCTCCCGGCAGATCACCGCGGCCGACCTGCCCGGCGGCTTCGTCGACTTCGGCTCCGGCGGCATCTCCGCCGTGCCCTGGCTGGCACTGATCGCCCTCGCGGTGCTCGTCGCCACCGCGTACTACCTCAAGCACTTCGGCAGCGGACGCGAGCTGTACGCGCTCGGCTCCAACCCCGAGGCCGCCCGGCTGGCCGGCATCCCGGTCCGCAAGCGGATCCTGGCCGCCTACACCTTCTGCGGCGCCCTCGCCGGACTCGCCGGCGCCCTGTACCTGGCCCGCTTCGGCAACGTCGACTCCGGCACCGGCAACGGCTACGAACTGACCGTCGTCAGCGCCGTGGTGGTCGGCGGCGTCGTCTTCACGGGCGGCTCCGGCAGCGTCTACGGCGCGGCCCTCGGCGCGCTCCTGCTCACCTCGATCAACAGCGTGCTGCCCGCCCTCGGCGTCAGCTCCGTGTGGGTGCTGGCCATCAACGGCATCCTGCTCATCCTCGCCATCGCCGTCGACCGGATCGTCGCCCTGCGCGTGGCCAACGCCCTGAAGAAGAGGAACGCCCGCCATGGCTGACACCTCCCTGACGCGTGCCGTCCGCTGGGACACCGTGGTGGGCGCCCTCCTCGTGGTCGTCCTGCTGCTCTCCTTCGGCTTCGTCGACGGCTTCGGCAACGCCCTCAATCTGTCCTTCCTGATCGGCAACACCCTGCCGATCGCGCTCATCGCGCTGCCGATGACGCTGCTGGTCGTCTCCGGCGAGATCGACCTGTCGGTCGCTTCCACGGCGGGCCTGTCCGGCGCGGTCATGGGCGCGCTGTGGAACCAGGGCATGACCATCGAGACGATCATCCCGATCTGCCTGCTGCTCGGCGTGGTCTGCGGTCTGATCAACGGCCTGCTGGTCACCCGCCTCGGACTCCCCTCCCTCGCCGTCACCATCGGCACCATGGCCGCCTACCGCGGCATCGCGCAGATCGTGCTCGGCTCCGACGCGGTGACCGACTTCCCCTCGCAGTACCTGGACTTCGCGGCCGGGCGCATCGACGGCACCTTCGTCCCGTACGCCTTCCTGCCGTTCCTCGTGCTGCTGGCCGTCGCCGTCGTCGCCCTGCACGCCATGCCGTTCGGCCGCTCGCTGTTCGCCATCGGCGCCAGCGAGGAGGCGGCCAGGTTCGCCGGCATCCGGGTCAAGCGGCAGAAGCTGATCCTGTTCACGCTGACCGGCCTGATGTCCGCCCTCACCGGCGTCTTCTGGGCCCTGCACTACGCCAGCGCCCGCTACGACAACGCCACCGGCCTCGAACTCTCCGTCGTCGCCGCCGTCCTCCTGGGCGGCATCGACTTCGACGGCGGCAAAGGCACGCTCGGCGGGGCGATCGCGGGCGTGTTCCTGCTCGGCGCGCTCCAGAACGTCATGAGCCTCCAGGACGTCTCCGCCCAGTCGCAGATCGTCGTCACCGGCGTCCTGCTCGTCCTCTCCGTGCTCGGCCCCCGGGTCGCACGGCAGGTCTCCCTCGCGAGAGCCGGACGCAGGGCGGCAACGGCGCCCCCGTCCAAGGCGCCCGCGCCCACCCCGTAACCCCGTCCCCGGCTCCGTCCACCCTCGTAAGGAACCCACCATGCGCAAGTCGTCCATCCGCCGTACCTGCGCGGCACTCGCCGCCGTCACCTCCCTCGCCCTGGCGGCCACCGCCTGCGGCGGCACCACGAAGGAGGACGTCAAGGACGAGGGCGGCAAGGCCGCCGCCGCGGGCAAGGCCGACCCGAACGCCGCGACGAAGAAGGGGCTGACCGTCGGCTTCCTGCCCAAGCAGGTCAACAACCCCTACTTCACCGTCGCCGACAAGGGAGGCGAGAAGGCCCTCAAGGAGCTGGGCTCCAGCTACAAGGAGGTCGGCACCTCCAGCGGCACCGACACCGCCGGCCAGGTCTCCTACGTCAACACGCTCACCCAGCAGCAGGTCGACGCCATCGCCGTCTCCGCACAGGACCCGGGCGCGCTGTGCACCGCGCTCAAGCAGGCGATGAAGAACGACATCAAGATCGTCACCTACGACTCGGACACCAACCCCGAGTGCCGCAACGCCTTCATCTCCCAGGCCTCCGCCGACGACATCGGCCGCACCCAGGTGCAGCAGATGGCCGAGCAGATCGGCAACAAGGGCGAGATCGCGATCCTGTCCGCCGCGCAGACCGCGACGAACCAGAACGCCTGGATCGAGATCATGAAGGACGAGCTGAAGGACCCGAAGTACAAGGACATCAAGCTGGTCAAGGTCGCCTACGGGGACGACGACGCCCAGAAGTCCTTCCAGCAGACCCAGGGCCTGCTCCAGGAGCACCCGAACCTGAAGGGGATCATCTCCCCGACCACCGTCGGCATCAAGGCCGCCGCCCAGTACCTGTCCGGCTCCAAGTACAAGGGCAAGGTCAAGCTGACCGGCCTCGGCACCCCCAACGACATGCGCAAGTACGTCAAGAACGGCACCGTCGAGGCGTTCGAGCTGTGGGACCCGGCCAAGCTCGGCGAACTGGCCGCGCGCACCGCCGTCGCCCTGGCCTCCGGGCAGATCACCGGCAAGGAGGGCGAGACCTTCGAGGCCGGCGCCCTGGGCGAGTACACCATCGGCAAGGACGGCGTGATCAACCTCGGCAAGCCGACCGTGTTCACCGCCGACAACGTCGACCAGTACAACTTCTAGGCCCGGTACAACACCCTTCGTTTCGGGAGCGGTACTTCATGCAGCGCGTCTGTTTCCTCCTCAAGGTCCGCCGGGACCGCATCGCGGAGTACCGCGAACGCCACGCCGCCGTGTGGCCGGAGATGTGCGAGGCACTCTCCGCCACCGGCTGGCACAACTACTCGCTCTTCCTGCGCGACGACGGCCTGCTCGTCGGCTACCTGGAGACCGAGGACTTCGCCGCCGCCCGGGCGGGCATGGAGGCCACCGAGGTCAACGCCCGCTGGCAGGCGGAGATGGGCCCGCTCTTCGAGTCCCTCGACGGGGCCCGCCCCGACGAGGCGATGAAACCGCTCACCGAGGTGTTCCACCTCGCCTGACGGGGGCCCTGCCGGGGCGGCCCGGGTACTGTGTGAAGGTCCCACGGCCGCCCCCCACCCCCACCCGACCTCGGAGGTCCCTGCCCGATGGCCCATTCCGTGGGTATCAAGGACGTCGCCCGCGCCGCCGGAGTTTCCGTGGGCACGGTCTCCAACGTCATCAACCGCCCCGACACCGTGGCGACCGAGACCCGGGCGCGGGTGCTGTCCGCGATCGACCGGCTCGGCTACGTCCGCAGCGAGTCCGCGCGCCAACTGCGCGCCGGCCGCAGCCGCATCATGGGGCTCCTCGTCCTGGACATGGGCAACCCGTTCTTCGTCGACGTCGCACGCGGTGCCGAACGGGCCGCCCGCGAGGCCGGGCTCGGCGTGATGGTCTGCAACAGCGCCCAGAACCCGGCCGAGGAGGCCGAGTACCTCTCGCTCTTCGCCGAGCAGCGGGTTCGCGGCGTCCTGCTCACCCCCGCCGACGCCACCGGCCGCAACATCGAGGGCTTCCGGCGGCACAACATCCCGTTCGTGCTCGTCGACCGGGTCGCCGAGGGCACCACCGAGTGCTCGGTCTCCGTCGACGACGTCGCGGGCGGCGCGCTGGCCGTGCGCCACCTGGTGGACGCCGGACACCGCTCCATCGCCTACGTCAGCGGCCCGCCCGGCCTCAACCAGGTCCGCGACCGCCGCACCGGCGCCCTCACCGCGCTCGCCGAGGCCGGGCTCGGCCCCGACGCGCTGCGCGAACTGCCCACCGAGCGGCTCGACGTCGCCGCGGGCCGCGACGCCGGCGCCCGGCTGCTGGGTCTCGCCGACCGGCCGACCGCCGTCTTCTGCGCCAACGACCTGCTCGCCCTCGGCGTCCTGCAGGCGATGTACGCCGCCGGGGTGGGCGTCCCCGACGACCTCGCGATCGTGGGCTACGACGACATCGAGTTCGCCGCCGCCGCGGCCGTCCCGCTCACCTCCGTGCGCCAGCCCGCCGTCACCATGGGCGCCATGGCCGCCGAACTGCTCCTGGAGGAGACCGAGCTGGAGGGCACGGACCGGGCCCACCCGCACCGCCGGGTCGTCCTCCAGCCGGAACTGGTGGTGCGCCACTCCAGCCTCGGCGCCCGCTGACCGGGCGTTCAGTACAGCGTGCGAAACGATTTCATGATCCCGGGGGTCGGACGCCGCAGGACGATGTGCTGAACTGGGACACGGCCGAAAGAATCGGCCGTCGCGTCCGTCCGCCCCGGGAGCCCCGTTGAGCGTCAGCTACCGCCAGCCAGGCGTCGTCCTCACCGACCGCCGTTTCACCGTGCCCCTCGACCACGCCGACCCGAACGGCGAGACGATCGAGCTGTACGCCCGCGAGGCCGTCGCGAGCGACAAGGCCGACAAGGACCTGCCGTGGCTGCTGTACCTCCAGGGCGGCCCCGGAGGCAAGGCGAACCGTTTCGTCGGCCGCCCCGCCTGGTTCGGCCGCGCCCTCGAGGAGTACCGCGTACTGCTCCTGGACCAGCGCGGCACCGGTGCCTCCACCCCCGCGAACCGCCAGACCCTCCCGCTGCGCGGCGGCCCCGCCGAGCAGGCCGACTACCTCGCCCACTTCCGCGCCGACGCCATCGTCCGCGACTGCGAGGCCATCCGCCCCCGGGTCACCGGCGGCGCCCCCTGGACCGTCCTGGGCCAGAGCTTCGGCGGCTTCTGCACCGTCAGCTACCTGTCGCTCGCCCCCGAGGGCGTGCGCACGGCGCTGATCACCGGCGGTCTGCCCTCCCTCGACGCCCACGCCGACGACGTCTACCGGGCCGCCTACCCCCGCATCGAGCGCAAGGTCGTCGCGCACTACGCCCGCTACCCGCAGGACGTCGAACGCGCCCGCCGCATCGCCGACCACCTCCTCACCCACGACGTGGTCCTGCCGAACGGCTACCGCCTCACCGTGGAGGCCTTCCAGTCCCTCGGCATCATGCTCGGCGGCGGGGAAGGCAGCCACCAGCTGCACTTCCTCCTGGAGGACGCCTTCGTCCGCACCCCGAACGGGCACGAGCTCTCCGACGCCTTCCAGGAACAGGTCCAGGGACTGCTGTCGTACGCGAGCCGCCCGCTGTACGCCCTCGTCCACGAGGCCATCTACGGCCAGGACGCGCGCCCCACCGCCTGGTCCGCCGAGCGGGTCCGTGCCGAGTTCCCGCGCTTCGACGCCGCCAAGGCCCTCGCGGGCGACGACCCGCTCCTGTTCACCGGCGAGACCATCCACCCCTGGATGTACGACTGCGACCCGGCCCTGCGCCCGCTGCGCGAGACGGCGGAACTGCTCGCCGCCCGCACCGACTGGACCCCGCTGTACGACCCCGCCCGCCTCGCCGCCAACGAGGTGCCGGCCGCCGCGGCCGTCTACCACGACGACATGTACGTCGACACCTCGCACGCGCTGACCACCGCCCGTGCGATCCGGGGGCTGCGCACCTGGGTCACCGACGAGTTCGAGCACGACGGCGTACGGACCGGCGGCCCCCGCGTCCTGGACCGGCTGCTCGCACTCGCCCGCGACGAGGCATGACGGCACCCGCCGAATTACCGGGTGGGATGTCGGTGGCGCGGGTTAGTGTGCGGGCATGACGGAGCCGACGATCACGCAACTGGAGCCCATGCCCGGCGACTGGCGCCGCGCCCTCGCCGTCGTGGCCCACCCGGACGACCTGGAGTACGGCTGCTCGGCGGCGATCGCGGCCTGGACCGACGAGGGCCGCGAGGTCGCCTACGTGCTCGCGACCCGGGGCGAGGCGGGCATCGACACGCTGCCGCCGGACGAGTGCGCGCCGCTGCGTGAGCGGGAGCAGCGCGCCAGTGCCGCCGTCGTCGGGGTGAGCGAGGTGGAGTTCCTGGACCACCGGGACGGTGTCATCGAGTACGGCACCGCGCTGCGCCGCGACATCGCCGCCGCGATCCGCCGGCACCGGCCCGAGCTGGTCATCACCCTGAACCACCGGGACACCTGGGGCGGCGTCGCCTGGAACACCCCGGACCACGTCGCCGTCGGCCGCGCCACCCTCGACGCGGTGGCCGACGCGGGCAACCGCTGGATCTTCCCGGAGCTGACCGAGCAGGGCCTCGAACCGTGGAACGGCGTGCGCTGGGTCGCGGTCGCCGGTTCCTCCTCGCCCACCCACGCCGTGGACGCCGCCCCGGGCCTCGAACGCGCGGTGCGCTCGCTGCTGGAACACCGCACCTACATCGAGGTGCTGACCGAGGAGGACCCGGAGACGTACGTACGCGGCTTCCTCACCGGCTTCGCCCAGGCCGCCGGGGAGCGGTTCGGCGGGAAGCCGGCGGTGACCTTCGAAGTCTTCGGACGGTAGCGGCATGGCTGGGGAGCGGGGTCGGCAGGACGTGCGGGACGTGCGGGACGTACGGGGTCAGCAGGGGCTCGCGGAGCGCTTCGAGGAGCACCGCGGGCAGCTCCAGGCGGTGGCCTACCGCATGCTCGGCTCGCTGACCGAGGCGGAGGACGCCGTGCAGGAGGCCTGGCTGCGGCTCGACCGCTCCGGCGAGGAGGGCATCGACAACCTCGGAGCCTGGCTGACCACCGTGACCGGCCGGATCTGCCTGGACCTGCTGCGCTCCCGCACCGCACGCAGGGAGGAGCCGATGACCGAGGGCTTCGACAGCTTCGTGCCGGACCCGGTGCTGAGGGCCCTGCCGCAGGCCGACCCGGAGCAGGAGGCCCTCCACACCGACTCGGTCGGCATCGCCCTGCTGGTCGTCCTGGAGACCCTGGAACCGGCCGAGCGACTGGCATTCGTCCTGCACGACATGTTCGCCGTGCCCTTCGACGACATCGCACCGGTCGTCGAGCGCAGCCCGGCCGCCACCAGGCAGCTCGCCAGCCGGGCCCGGCGCCGCGTGCGCGAGGCGACCCCCGCCGCCGAACCGGACCTGGGCCGCCAGCGCCAGGTGGTCGACGCGTTCCTGGCCGCGAGCCGCGCCGGTGACTTCGACGCCCTGGTGTCCGTCCTCCACCCGGACGTGGTGCTGCGGGCCGACGCCGGCGCGCTCGCCCGGGGCATGGCGGCGTCCAAGGTGGTGCGGGGAGCACGGACGGTCGCCACCGGGGCGTTCCACTTCCGCCACCTCGCCGGGCTCGCCCGCGTCGTCCTGGTCAACGGCGCGGTCGGCACCGTCGCCGTCTCGGAGGGGGAGCCGCGGTCGGTCACCTACGTCACCGTCGCCGACGGTCTCATCACGGGCCTGTACATCCTGTCCGACCCGGAGCGGCTGGCCCGGCTGGACCTGTCCGCGCTGGAGGCCTGACCGGCCGCGCGGGGCCGGTCGGGCCCGCGCGGTGACGGCCCGTATCCTCGACGACATGCGAGAGGACACGGCGGACCGGTCGGACGCGCGGGCCGGAACGGAACTGCGCGGCGACTGCGCGAGCTGCTTCGGCCTGTGCTGCGTGGCCCTGCCGTTCGCCCGCTCGGCGGACTTCGCGCTCGACAAGGACGCCGGCACACCCTGCACGAACCTCCGCACCGACCACCGGTGCGGCATCCACGCGACACTGCGGGAACGCGGCTTCACGGGCTGCACGGTCTACGACTGCTTCGGCGCCGGGCAGCGGGTCTCGCAGGTCACCTTCGGCGGCGCGGACTGGCGCGGCGGCCCGCCCGAGCACCGGCGCCGCATGTTCGACGTGTTCCCGGTCGTCCGCCAACTGCACGAGCTGCTCTGGTACCTGACCGAGGCGCTGACCCTGCCCGCCGCCCGCCCGGTCCACGCCGACCTGCGCCGCGCCCTCGCCGACACCGAGCGCCTCGCCGGGGGCACCCCCGAGGAGCTGGCCGCCCTCGACGTGCCCGCACACCGGCAGCGCGTCAACGCGCTCCTGCTGCGCACCAGCGAGCTGGCCCGGGCCGGTACCCGCGGCCGGAAGAAGAACCGCCGCAACGCCGACCTGATGGGCGCGCGCCTGAGGGGCGCCGACCTCGCCGGCGCCGATCTGCGCGGGGCCTACCTCATCGCCGCCGACCTCACCGGAGCCGACCTGCGGGGCGCCGACCTGATCGGCGCGGACCTGCGCGACGCCGACCTGACCGACGCGGACCTGACCGGAGCCTTCTTCCTGACCCAGCCCCAGGTCAACGCGGCCCGGGGCGGCCCCGGCACCAGGCTGCCGGGCTCAGTCACCCGCCCGGTGCACTGGGCAGCGTGACGCCGGGCCGGCCTTCCCGGAGCCTTCCTTTCCCGCTTCCCCGGTGCCGTCCGCGGCTTCCCCGGTGTCGTCCGCGCGGGAAGCGGGCGTCGGCGCCGACGCGGTCCGCCGGTCCAGGTGCAGGCGCAGCCCCTCCGGCATCAGCGTCAGCCGCTCGGTCACCCGCAGCCGGTAGCCGGGGTCCGGCCGCAGCTCGTAGCGGCGCAGCAGCAGCCCGAGGACCAGCGTCGCCTCGTGCAGCGCGAACTGCCGCCCGATGCACGCCCGCGCCCCCGTCCCGAACGGCTTGAACGTGTGCGGGGCACGCGCGCGTAC
The DNA here is from genome assembly GCF_003950055.1 of Streptomyces sp. KPB2. Lineage (NCBI taxonomy): Bacteria > Bacillati > Actinomycetota > Actinomycetes > Kitasatosporales > Streptomycetaceae > Streptomyces > Streptomyces sp. KPB2. The sequence goes on along the minus strand of NZ_CP034353.1, from coordinate 560,470 downwards.
GGCCTTCGCGTCGAAGCGGTCCGGGTCGAACCGCTCGGCGTCCGCCCCCCACACCTCCGGATCGCGCTGCAGCATGCCCGTGAGCACCAGCGCCCAGGCCCCGCGCCGCATCGGATACGCGCCACCGAGCACCGTGTCCTCGCGGGCCTCCCGCGCGAACCCGGGCGCGGTCGGCCACAGCCGCAGCGACTCGTCGAGCACCCGGCGCACGTAGCGCAGCTTGGCCACCTGCTCGTAGCCGGGCGCCTCCGTGCCGCCCCACACGCGGTCCACCTCGGCCCGGGCCCGGGCCGCGACGTCGGGGTGGCGGGCGAGGTAGTGCAGGGCGAAGGAGAGCGCGCCCGAGGTCGTCTCGTGCCCGGCGACGAGGAAGGTGATGACCTGCCGGCGCACGTTCTCGGGCGACAGCCGCTCACCGGTCTCCGGGTGGGCCGTCTCCAGCATCCGGTCGAGCAGGTCGCCGTCCCCGCCCCTGACGCCGCCACCCGCCCGGCGTTCGCGGACGAGGTCGTCGACCGTGCGGTTCAGGTAGGCGATGTCGGCGGCGTTGCGGCGGCTCGCCTCGCGCAGCAGCCACGGGGCGAGCGGCGCGGGCACCGTGTTCAGGCGCTGCGCGTACCCGAGCGTGCCCACCATCGCGGTGACGAAGGGGTGGAGGCGGGAGCGTTCGAAGGAGCCGAAGTCGTGCCCGAAGCCGGTGCGCGCGATGGTCTCCAGCGTCAGCTTGGTCATGTCGCCGGGCACGTCCACCGCCCGGCCCGCCGCCTCCGCCAGATCCCAGTGGGCGGTGAGCCGCGCGGCCACGTCCAGCATCATCACGTGGTACCCGGCCATCGCCTCGCGGCTGAACCCGGGGGCCAGCACATCGTGCGCGAGCTGCCAGTTGGGCTCGTGGTTGTACGCCGTGAACAGTCCGTCCCCGGCGACCGGCCGCAGGTTGGCCACCCCCAGGCCGACGTGCTTGGCGAACCGCGTCTCGTCCGCCAGGTCGGCGGCGAGGGCGGCGCCCCACACGAACACGAACTCCTTGCCGAAGGCCCGCCGCCTGAATATCGGCCCCAGCTTCCGCGCGTACCGCAGCGAGTCCTGCATGGGAGTGCGCCTGCTCGCCCCCACCACGTCCCCGAGCAGGGGCAGCCGGTACGGCGGGTGCGGGATGCGGCGCAGTTCGGGCCAGCCCAGCTCGGCGCTGCGGAAGCCCTTCGGCAGGCCGTCCCGGGCCGTTTCCCTCGCTGTCCGGGCCATGACGCGATCTCCCTTGACGCAGCGGCGTGTTGCACGACCGAGGCGAGCGTGTTGTACATGGATTCAATAACGCGTCACAGTCTCGACCCGTTGTTGAACCGGCGTCAAGTAAGGTGCGGGCATGGCCGTGAACCAGGGCGAGCGCACCCGCCGCCGGCTCAGCACCGCCGAGCGCCGGGAGCAGTTGCTCTCGGTGGGCGCGCGGCTGTTCTCGGACGGTCCCTACGACGAGGTCCGGATCGAGCGGGTCGCCGAGATCGCCGGGGTCTCCCGCGGGCTGCTGTACCACTACTTCCCGAACAAGCGGGACTTCTTCGCCGCGGTCGTCGAGCGGGAGAGCGAGCGCATGCTGCGGATGACGGCGGCCGTGCCCGGCGTCCCGGTGCGCGAGCAGCTGACCGCGGGCCTCGACGCGTACCTGGAGTACGTCCGGGCGCACGCGCACGGCTACCGCGCCTTCCACCGCGCCGACGCGACCGGCGACCAGGCCGTGCGCCGCGTCTACCGGAAGGCGCTCGCGGCGCAGGAGCGGCAGATCCTCGCCGCCCTGGCCGCCGACCCCGAGTTCGGCCCGGCCTTCGAGGAGCGCGGCGACGTACGGCTGGCGGTGCGCGGCTGGCTGGCCTTCACCACCGCGGTCTGCCTGGAGTGGCTGCGGGATCCGGAACCGGCCCGTGAGCAGGTGCGGGACCTGTGCGCCCGGGCGCTGCTGGGGGCCATCGCGCCCTGACGGCGCCTGTCCGGATGCCGGTTCGAGGAGGTGTCGTGGTTGGCGTGCCCCCCGATCTCCGATAGGTTAGGTGAGCCTTACCTAATGAATTGCCGAACGGAGGTTGGGATGGGTGACAGCCACGTCTGGACGGCCGCGCCGGCCGCGGCGGAACAGGCCCGGTCCGTGCTCGCCGCCGCCTGGTCCTGCGCGGTGACCGCGGAGGGCGGCCGCGAGGAGTTCGTCGGCGCGCACACCGTGGCCGACGACGGCCGGGTGCTCCTGCACGTGCCCGAGGACAGCACGCTGCTCGCCACGGCGCTGTGCGCGCCCCGCGGGGAGCCGTCCGCCGTGCTGGAGTTCGCCGACGTGGCGCCCGTCCCCGTGCGGGGCCGGATCAGGGCCAGACTCTGGCTCGCCGGCTGGATGGCGGTGGAGGACGGACACCTCGCCTTCCGGCCCACCCGCGTGGTGCTGCGGCGCCCCTCCGGGGCCGTGGTGGTCGATGTCGACGAGTTCACCGCCGCCGCGCCCGACCCGCTGGCCCTGGCCGAGGCACGGCTGCTGACCCATCTCGCCGACTGCCACGACGACGCCGTCCAGCGGCTGACCCGGCTCGTCGACCCGGACAGCCTGCACGGTGCCGTCCGGGTGCGGCCCCTCGCCGTCGACCGGCACGGTCTGACCCTGCGCATCGAACGCGTCCGCGACCACGGCGACGTACGCCTGCCGTTCCACGCGCCCGCCGACGAGATCGCGCAGCTCACCGAGCGGGTGCACGTGCTCCTCGCGCAGGCGGGCACCGCCTCCTGCCCGCGGGCCCTACAGCGGCAGCGCGCAGACGGCGACGGGTGAGGCGAACGGCTCTCCCGCGAGGCGCAGTTCGCCACCCTCTCCGCTCACGCGGAACACGCTGACGGTGCCGGAGCGCTGGTTGGCCGCGAACAGCAGCCCGCCGTCCGGGGAGAAGGCGATCTGCCGGGGGAAGTCGCCGCCCACCGGCACCGTGCCGAGGAACCGGAGCCGGGCGCCCCGGTCCTCCACCGCGTACCGCGCGATGCTGTCGTGCCCCCGGTTGGCGAGGAAGGCGTACGCGCCGTCGGACGTGACCAGGAACTGCGCCGGGTAGTTGGTGCCGGACCCCGGGCCCGGCTCCGCACCGGTGGACTGCGCCTCGCCCACGGTCAGGCGTCCCGTTCCCGGGTCGTACGCGCAGACCGCGACGGTGTTGTCGACCTCGTTGGCGAGGTAGGCGTGACGCCCGCCGGGGTGGAAGGCGAGGTGCCGGGGCCCGGCGCCCGGCCGGGTCCGTGCCCGCGAGACCTCATCGAGGGTCCCCGCGTCCTCGTCCAGGCGGTAGGTGTACACGGTGTCCGTGCCGAGGTCCACGGCCAGCACATGGCCCCCGTCCGGAGCGGTGAGCACCTGGTGGGCGTGCGGGCCCTGCTGTCCCGGGCCCGGCGGGGGAGCGGAGTGCGTGACCAGGCCGGTGCGCTCCCCGAGGGCGCCCGAGGCGTCGATCGGGTGCACGGCGACGCTGCCCGAGCCGTAGTTGGCGCTGAACAGCCAGCGTCCGCCCGGATGCACGGACAGGTGGCAGGGCGCCGCTCCCGAGGTGCTCCGGCTGCCCAGCACCCTGCGGTCCGACAGCCGGACGGCGGTCACCGCCCCGTCCGCGCGCTCGTTCACCGCGTACAGGGTGCGGCCGTCGGGATGGACCGCCAGATACGAGGGGTCGTCCATCTCGGCGAGGACACCCCGGCCGGTGATCCGGCCGGTGCCGGGGTCGTACTCGGCGAGCCCGACGCCCCTGCCGCCGCCCTCGGCGGAGGTGTAGGTGCCCAGGAGGAGCCGCCGGGGTCCGGGGGACTCCCGCTGCCTCCCCGACGCGCCTTCGCTCGCCCCCGGCCCGGTGGCCGTCGGGGACGGCCCGTCCGGCTCCGACGGCCCGCCACAGGCCGCCGCCGGAAGCGCCGCTGCCGCGCCGGCCGCCCGCGCCAGCACCCCGACGAACCGCCGCCTGCTCCACCCGTCGCCGCTCATGCCGAGTCCTCCCGTCCCGGTCCCGACGGCCGCGCGCGTCGTCCCCGCAGCTCCACGCCGCCGCTACCAGTCCCCGTCCCGCACCGGCTTGCCCGGAGCGTCCTTGAGGGGGTGGACCTGGTGGGGCGTGGGCGCCTGCCACGGCTCGTGGTCGTCGCCGACCCAGTCCCCGACCGGCCTGACGTCCTGGAGCGGCTCGGCGGGCGCGAGATCGTGGGCGTCCTGGTCGTAGTAGTCGTACCAGGGCAGACCGGCCCGGGTGTACGCGGCCCGGTCCACGGGGGTCGGCGGCGGCGCCTCCCCGGTGATGCGGCGCCACTCGGGCGGCGTCACCAGGTGCACGAAGACCCGGCCGGCCGGCTGCTCGGCCCAGTCCGTCGGCGGCCGTTGGTCGCGGTACACCTCCTGGCGCATGGAGCCGCCCACCCCGAGCCCCATGGCGGGCGCGGACCGGCGCCGGATCGTCCCCCCGTAGCCCGGGGCCGCGCCGGGGGCGGCCGGGGCCGCTCCCGGCGCCGGAACCCCGAAGGCCCCGGCCGAGCGTGCCCGGGGAGCCGCCTCCCTGCGGCGCCGCTCCTCCTCGCGCCAGCGGGCCAGCGCGGGGGCGCTCAGGGTGAACGCCTGCAACTGGACGCCTCCCCAGACCTCCTCACCGGTGACCTGGCCCTCGACGGTCGCGCCCATGCCGAGGGGCACCGCCACGAACTGACGGACCGTGCCGCAACCGGAGTTGATGCCGTCCAGCCAGGGCTGGCGGGGGAGGACCACGTAGTTCTGCGGATCGCGGGACAGCCGGTCGCTCCACGGCCTGCCCGAGACCGCGCACACCTTGCCCACCCCCACCTGGAGGGCGGCGGGCTCCAGCGTGCCCGCGAAACTCAGCCACATGGCCTCCCGCAGGTACACCGGCAGCATCACACCGCCGCGCGCACGCCACTCCTCGGGCACGGTGTCGGCGTAGTCCGACACCCGGCGGACCGGGAACTCGCCGAGCCCCGGCGGCAGCGGATGCGTTCCCGTCTCGGGCAGCCGCAGGGTGCGTACGAAACGCACCGTCGCACCGCCCGGCAGCATCAGCCGGTTCCCGTCGATCCGCACACTGGTGCCGGTCATCCGAACGCCCCCTCACTCGCCGCGAACCGTTCCTCGTGAACCGTTCCTCGTCCTTCAAGAGGAACGCCGGGCGGCGGTGCCGCGGTTCCGCCGACGCAGCCGGGACCGTACCCTGTCCCGCAACCGGGTCAGCCGCGGCATGCGTTCGCGCTGCTCGCGCGTGTGGCGGTCCAGCTCCTCCAGGAGCCGGCGGGAGCGGTGCTCGGTGTCCATCTCGTCGATGATCCGGTTCACCTCGGCCAGCACCGCGCCCCGCAGCTGCCACTGCCTCGCGTCGCGCCGCACCTCGTCGAGCAGCAGGTCGGCCAGCCTGTCCCGGGTGGCCGCGGCCTGGCGCAACTCGGCGGCCAGCCGCTCCTCCGCGGACTCGGCGTTCTCGCTCACGCTGCTGGTGACCAGTACCGAGAAGCTCACCACGGCGTCCGCGATCTCGGACAGCAGCTGCTGGATCGCGACTCCCGTCTCCGGGGCGAACAGCGGCTCCGGCTCCCGCTCCTTGGCCAGGTCGGTGAAGCTGCGTGCGAGGACCCGCATGACCACCGTGCAGATCTCCAGAGTGTCCAGGCCGGTGCGCAGCACGACCCGGTGCAGCAGTCCCTCGCGCACCCGGGGGTTGAACCGCAGGCTGTCCTCGGCCTGGCGGAGGTCCTCGTCCACCTCGCCGATGTCGTGGTCGAGCCGGCGCGCCTCGTGCAGCCGGGCCGCCGCCTCGTGGAACGGCGTGCTGCCGGCGGCCTCCTCGCCCATGCGCAGCAGCAGTTGCCGCACCTGCCGGGCCAGCCCCACGACGGACTCACCGGCCTGCTCCACCCACACGGGAGGCGCCAGGATCAGGTTGAAGACGAGGCCGACGATCGCCCCGATCAGCGTCTCCACCACCCGGGCCCACGCCAGGCTCCCGTGCGAGGTCACGCCGAGCACCAGCATCGCGCTGATCGCCACCTCGGCGGTGAACTCCTCGGCGCGCACCAGGTGCCCGACGCCCAGGGCCGCCACGATGATCAGGGCCAGGCTCCACCAGCTCAGCCCGACCAGCTGACTGAAGGCGATGGCGACCAGAACACCGGCCACCACGGCGTTCACCCGGCGGAAGCTCATCTTCAGCGTGGCGTACAGGGTGACCTGGACGACCAGCAGGGCGGTCAGGGGAGCGGTGAGCGGCGCCGCCGACTTGTCGGGGGTCAGCCGCACCGCGATGACGTAGGCGATCGAAGCCGCGGCGGCGGAGCGCAGGGCCTGCACGACCATGGGGTCCCTGAGCCACTTCACCCGCCGCAGAGCCGCCCTCGCGGCCTCCAGCACATCCCGCATCCTCGGGCTGTTCCCTTCCGCAGGCGCCTCGAACGTGTCCGATCAGGACGGTAGCCGGACGCGGGCGGCCGGGCCCCTCTCACGCGCCGCGCGCCGCCGGACGGGTCAGCCGGTCACCTTGGCGACGAACGCGGAGAGATTGCCCAGCGCGCGGGCGATCTGCTCCTCCACGGTGAGGCTCTCCTCGAACCTGCCGCCGCCCTCCGGCGTCTTCCTGCCCCGCAGGTACAGCGAACAGGCGAGGTCCGTGCACATGTACAGGCCGACCGAGTTGCCCTCGCGGCCCGCCGCCCCCGCTCTGCGCGCGGTCATCAGCGACACCCCGCCCCGGGGGTGCGTGGTCAGGCACAGCCCGCACATGCTGCGCCGGAAGGAGCCGGCGCGGGCCTGCTGGAACCGCAGCGCCACACCGGTGGTGCGTCCGTCGAGTTCGGCGACCAGGTAGCTGCGGTCGGGCGCACCGGGATCCCGCCAGCCGAAGAAGTCGAGATCGTCCCACGGACGCTCGTCGAGGTCGCGGGGCACGGTCAGACGCTTGGCCTCGCCCTTCGAGCAGTTGATGAAGGAGGTGCGGATGGCCCGCTCGTCGAGTGCTCTCATGGGAGCCTCCTCGGGGTCGAAAGTCGTCCTAGGGTTCCTAGGTTTTCGCCTAGCGTAGATAGCCTGCGGGTGAGTCGCCACCGAATTCCGGGGAGCGCGGCCGTCCCGCAGAGGTAGGTTGCAGACCGGAAACACAGCAGGGGAGGAGTCACATGGCGGGGCGGAACGGGCGCACGGTACGCGACCTCAGAAGGGCCAACCGTACGGCCGTGCTGCAGCGGCTCTACTTCGACGGACCGCTCAGCCGCTTCGAACTGGGCCCGGCCACCGGCCTCAGTTCCGGTTCCGTCAGCAACGTGGTCGCCGACCTGGTCGCCGACGGCCTGGTGGAGGAGGCCGGCAGCGTCGAGTCCGACGGCGGCCGGCCCCGCACCCTGCTGCGCGTCGCCCCCACCAGCGGCCACATGATCGGCGTGGACGTCGGCGAGACCCGGGTACGGGTCGAACTGTTCGACCTGACGCTCACCGAACTCGCCCGCGCCGAACGCCCCCTGGCCCAGCAGCGCTACGACGTCGACGTCATCGTCGGCCACATCCGTGACGGCATCGCCGAGGTGCTGGCCACGGCCGGGCTCCCGCCCGAACGGCTGCTCGGCGCCGGGATCGGCGTCCCCGGCATCGTCGAGCACACCGCCGACCGCGGCGCCGTGGTGCACGGCCAGACCATCGGCTGGGACGCGGTCCCGCTGGAGGCGCTGCTCCGCGCCGGCTCCCCGCTGCCCGACGGCGTCCCCTACCTCGTCGACAACGGCGCCAAGACCCTCGGCCAGGCCGAGATGTGGTTCGGCGCCGGACGCGGCGCCCGCAACGCGGTCGTCGTCCTGTTCGGCTCCGGTGTCGGCGCCAGCCTCGTCACCCCCGAGGTCGAGCAGGGCCGGGCGGTGGAGTGGGGGCATCTGACGGTCCGGGTCAGAGGCCGCCGCTGCCGCTGCGGGGCACTCGGCTGCCTGGAGGCGTACGCGGGCGCCGAGTCACTGCTGGCCCGCTGGCGGGAGGAGGGCGGCCGGGTGCCGCGGGGCACCGACGAGGAGAGCGGCCTCACCGCGCTGCTCGCCGCCGCCCACCCGTCCGGCGGCGAGGCGGCCGACCCGGTCGCGCTCGCCGTCCTGGAGGAGACCGCCGAGTACCTGGGCGCCGGTCTGTCCGACCTGATCAACCTCTTCCAGCCCGAGCGCATCCTCATCGGCGGCTGGGCCGGCCTGCAGCTCGGCACCCGCTTCCTGCCCGCCGTACGCCGGCACGCCGTGGCGTACGCGCTGCGCCACCCCGCCGGGAAGGTGACGATCGGCCTGGGCCGGCTCGGCCCGGACGCCGTCACGGTGGGCGCCGCGATCCTGCCCCTGGCCGACTTCTTCGCGCGCGGCGGCAGGCGGCCCGAGCCGGCCCCCGACCAACCGGTCCCCGCCTGGCGCACGGCGCTCGACGAGCGGGCGCCGCACTGAGGTTTCGCCGGTCACCGGGGAGGTACCCGACGCCGCTCCGAAGACCGTCGGAGCACTGCCGACGGTCTCGGACGAACGGAGAACCACGGGAAGGAGCGCGCCGTGTCCGACCACCGCCACGAAGGGCCGGGGGAGAACGGTGCCCCCGTCCCGCGCGACATGCCGGACCAGCAGGCCGGGGACCACGACGACCCGTGGGAGGCCGCCGCGCCCACCCGCGAGCAGCGCGAGCACCTGCAGGGCCCGGGCAACGAGCGGCCCGAGGACGACGGGGAGGCCGCCGGCGACGCGGAGACCGGGCCCGCGACCGATGTGCCCGACACCGACGAGGCGGGCACGGGCCGGCAGGGCGCACCCCACTCGGGAGCCGTCCACCCCGAGCACCCGGTGCCCGACGAGTCCTCCGGCTGAACGAGGCACCGGAGCGAGCCACCCGGGCGAGCCGCAGGGGCGGCGGACACCCGCCCGCCGCCCCCGGGCGCGCCGCGCTCAGCCTTGGGCGCCGCCCTCAGCCGACCTTGCGCCCGCGCATCGGCTCCGTGGCCGCCCCGGCGCCCTCCCGCAGACCCCGCAGGAACTCCTCCAGCACCTCCGTGGACGTACGCGTGGCGCGCCAGCCCAGCTCCACCCGCGCCCGCGTGCAGTCCATGATCGGCAGCCGCAGCACCGCGTCGAACAGATGCGGTGAGGCCGGCAGCAGCCGCAGCCCCCACGCGGCGGCGACGGCCGAGCGGGCCGCGGTGCGCGGCAGCCGTACGGGCCGCTTCCCGGTCAGCTCGCCCAGCAGCGCGGCGTCCACCGGCGGCTCGGCCGCGAGGTTGAACGCGCCCCGGGCCTCCTCGGAACGCGCCGCCAGCCGGTAGGCGTCCGCCGCGTCGTCCGTATGGAGGGCCTGCACGCGCAGGCCGGGGACGTCCGGCAGGAACGGGAGCAGTTCCGGACGCGCCGCGGGACCCGGCAGGAACCGGCCGCCGAAGATCCGGCGCTGCTCGCTGGCCGACTCCCGCTTGAACAGGAAGGCGGGCCGCATCCGCACCACCCGGATCCCCGGATGGTCGCGTTCGAAGGTGTCCAGGGCCCGTTCCAGATAGGCCTTCTCCCGGCAGTACGCGGCGTCCGGCCAGCCGTGCGTCGGCCACGACTCGTCCACCGCGTGGTTCTTCGGCCCCGGCGAGTACGCGCCGACCGACGAGGCGTGCACCAGCGCGGGCACCCCCGCCGCGGCCACCGCCTCGAAGACCCGGATGGAGCCGAGGACGTTCGTGCGCCAGGTCGTCGCCGGATCGTGCGTCGGCTGGAACGCCCAGGCCAGATGGATCACGGCGTCGGCGCCGGCGAAGTGTCCGGCCAGGTCGCTCTGCTCCGAGGCGAGGTCGACCGCGGCCCACTCCGTCCCGGCGGGCGACCACTCGGGGACGCGCCGGGCCAGCCCCAGCACGGACCCCACCTCCGGATCCTCGGAAAGGACGCGCACCACGCTGGTGCCCACGTTGCCCGTGGCGCCCGTGACCACGATCCTGCTGCCCGTTGCGCTGCTCACCCTGTGCTCCTCTCGGCCGCCTGCCCGTACGGAGAGCACCGGGTACCCGCCACCGGGGAAAGGCACGCGCGGGGGCGGGCGCCGCGAAGGCGCGCAAGGAGAAGCCCCGACCGCGACGGGGGAATCACGGCCGGGGCGGCTGGTGGTGGATACGGATGGCGGTCGCCTCTCGGCGAAAGGCTCCACAGGGCTTCAGCCGAACGATCGTCCCTGTGGGCAATAGGTGAGGCCCGGGGACACTGTCCCATCCGTACCCACGGTCTGTTCAACGGCGAACGACCTGCCGGTGTTCCACCGTGTGTCGCGGTTTGGGGTGATGTGTGTCACTGCTCCCGCGGGTCGGCCGAGTCGTGGGGCTCGGGCACGATCTCGGCCCACAGGTTCTCCGCCTGGAGCAGCAGCGTGCCCAGGACCGCGGTCCGCGCCGCCGCCTCCCGCCCGGCGTGGTCCCGCAGCCCTTCTTGAAGCCGTCGGTGCAGTTCCTCCATCGTCTCCTCGGTGGCCTCCTCCGTGTCGCCGTCGGGCCGCTCGCCCACCAACCGGTCCGCCTCGGCGTGACAGGCCTGGCCGATCAGCCGCAGCAGGCGTGCGTACAGGTCGAGTACCGGGCCCTCTGGCGGCGCGGGGGTCCGGTGCTCGTCGGCCGCGACCGCCAAGGCCCGGGTCAGCGCCGTGAGGTTTCCGGTGACCCGGCTCCACCGCTGGTCCTCGTCCTCCGGCGGCGCCACGGTGGGGCCGCGGTGCAGCCGGCGCAGGGGGCCCGAGGTCAGCCGCAGGCTCTCCCGGCTCCACGAGCGGGCCGAGTACAGCGCGTCGAGACGTCGCTGGAGCCGCGCGGCACCGCTCGACCAGGAGGCCGCGCTCTGGGCGTCCCACCGGGTCTCCCGCAGGTCGCCGGCGACGGTGCACAGGAGGTCGCCCGACTCCCGGGCCAGCGCCGCGAGGTTCTCCCGTACGTCCCTCAGGTGGATCGGCGGCAGCACCAGGGCGTTGACGGCCACGCCGATGACCGCGCCGAGCGCCGCCTGTCCCACCCGGTGGCCGACCGCCGCGGCCGACACCGCCGTGCCGGAGGCCAGGACGAACACCGCCGTGGTGGCCGCGTAGATGCCCTGCCGGCCGAACCGGGACCAGTTCGCCACCAGCATCAGCAGCGGCAGGGACAGCACCAGCGCCCCCGTGTTGTCGTCCGTGATCGCCTGCGCCACCGACGCCACCAGCGCACCGGCGCAGATCGCCGCGAACTGCTGTCCGGCCTGGCGCACCGAGCTGTAGACGGTGGCCTGCACGAGGACGAGCGCCACCCAGGGCGCCATCAGCGCCATCGGGTCGCCCAGCCAGACCCCGGCCACGGCCCAGGCGATCAGCGCCGCGCCCGCGGCCTTCAGCGACTGCACGATCAGGTCGCGTTCGCGCCCCGGGCCTCGCCAGGCGGCCCGCACGGCTCGTCCGACGGCACACGCCTCCCACCACACCGCGGCCGCCGGCCGCCTTCCCCGGAGCGCTTCCCGGAGGCCGTGGACCACAGCGGTCATGCGGTGCCGGCGGTCCGCACGGCCGGCGGACCCGTCTCGCAGCGGAACGTCTCGCATCGCAGTGCCTCGCGGTGGAACCTCCCGCGGTGGCACACGGACCCGCGGCTCATGCGAACGGGCTCCCGTCGAGGGAGGCCAGCAGGTCGGCCGGGTCGGCGTAGACCGCCCGGGCGCCCGCCTGCTCCAGGTCGGCGCGCGGCAGACCGCCGCAGAGCACGCCCACGCAGCGCACCCCGGCCCGGCTGCCCGCCCGCATGTCCCACACGGTGTCGCCGACGAAGACGGCCCGCTCGGCCGGCACCCCGGCCAGTTCCAGGGCGTGCTCGACCGGCTCCGGCGCCGGCTTGCCCGCGGCCACGTCGTCGGCGCTCGCGGTGGCGGCGATCGCGTCGTCCGCGTCGATCGCCCGCCGCAGCGCGCCCAGCTCCGCCCCGCCCGCCGAGGTGGCGAGGACCACCTTCCAGCCGTCACCGGCCAGGCGGCGCAGCAGGTCCCCGGCGCCCGGCAGCGCGGGCAGCCGGTCGAAGTACTGGCCGTACAGCGCCTTGTGGGCGGCGCTCAGTCCGGCGTCCCGGTCCGTGTCCCGGTCCTCGCCCAGCAGATGGGCGATCAGGTCGGTGGAGGCCAGCCCCACCGCCCGGTGGACCGCGTGCATCGGCACCCGGTGACCGGCCTGGCGGAACGCCTCCCACCAGGTGGTCACATGCAGGTGATTGGTGTCGACGAGGGTTCCGTCGACGTCGAACACGGCCGCCCGTTCCATGCACTGTCCCTTTCCGGTCCGCGGAGTCTGGTTCGACGGGCGGGTACCACGTCAGCGCCCCGCCACTCCGGACGGTGTACGGCCCTCGCGCGTCCAGTCCAGCAGCTCGTCCAGCGACCACGTGGTGACCACGCGCTCCGGGGGCACCCCGCACTCCTCGGCCCGGGCGCACCCGTGGATCTGCCAGTCCAGCTGGCCGGGGGCGTGCGCGTCGGTGTCGATCGAGAACAGCACGCCGGCCGCCACCGCCCGGCGCAGCAGCCGCCGGGGCGGGTCCAGCCGCTCCGGCCGGCTGTTGATCTCCACGGCCGTGCCGGACTCCGCGCAGGCGGCGAAGACCTCGTCAGCGTCGAACTCCGACTCCGGCCTACCCCGCCCGGTCAGCAGCCGGCCGGTGCAGTGCCCGAGGACGTCGGCGTGCGGGTCGCGGACGGCGGTCACCATCCGGCGGGTCATCGAGCGGGCGTCCATGCGCAGCTTGGAGTGCACGGACACGACCACCACGTCGAGCCGTTCCAGCAGCTCCGGCTCCTGGTCGAGCGAGCCGTCGTCGAGGATGTCGCACTCGATGCCGGTGAGCAGCCTGAAGGGCGCCCAGGTCGTGTTGAGCTCCGCCACCACGTCCAGCTGCTCGCGCAGCCGGGCCGGAGAGAGCCCGCGGGCCACCGTCAGGCGCGGCGAGTGGTCGGTCAGGGCCGCCCACTCGTGCCCCAGCGCCGCCGCGGTCCGGCCCATCTCCTCGATCGGGCTGCCGCCGTCGGACCAGTCCGAGTGCAGGTGGCAGTCTCCGCGCAGCAGCGCGCGCAGCCGTTCCCCGCCCCGGGCGAGCGGGGTGTCCGCCTCCTCCTCCAGTTTCGCGAGGTAGCCGGGCACCTGTCCGTCCAGCGCCTCGCGCGCCACCTGCGCCGTCCTGGGCCCGACACCCTTGAGCGACTCGAGCGAGCCGGCCCGCTCGCGCAGCTCGGCGGAGGAGAGCCCCCCGAGCACACCGGCCGCGGTGCGGAAGGCGCGGACGCGGTACGTCGGCGCCCGGGTCCGCTCCAGGAGGAACGCGATCCGTTCCAGCGCCTCGACGGGGTCCATCGCCGCCTCCTCGTCCCACCTCGGCCGGCCCTCCCACCGACCTGCACCGGCACGTCCAGGGTTCCCCAGAGCGGGGGGAACCGCACCACGGGACGGGGCCCTGTCCGTGCCGGGACCGGGGGACGGTGCCCCGTTTCGGCGCTTCCCCGCCTCCGCGGTTCCTCGCTTCAACGGGTTCCGGCCTACCCTCGATGCATGACCGAGATCGACAGCCCGCACATCGGCAATCCGCGGATCCTCGTCTTCGGGGTGCAGGCGGGTCCGCCCCCGTTCCGGATCGTGGAGATCGACGGCCAGGTGGTCGGCGAGGCCAGGACCGTCGTCGACGTGCTGGAGGCCGCCGCCGCCTTCGGCATCACCGTCCATGACCTGGACGACCCGGAGGTCGTCCGCTGGGTGGGCGGGGACAAGTTCACCTGGACCGCGCACTAGGACGGGTCCGGGCCGCCCCGCCCGGCGCGGTGCCTCAGCCGACCGTCCACTTCTGGTTGGCGCCGCCCGTGCAGGTCCAGATCTGCAGCCGGGTGCCGTTGGCCGAGTTGTTGCCGGTGACGTCGAGGCACTTGTCGGCCTGCGGATTGACGATGTCGTGCGCGGCGGTGACGACCCACTGCTGGGCGGCCGTGCCGTTGCAGTCCCACAGCTGGACCACCGTGCCGTCCGCCGTGCCGCCGGCGTCGACGTCCAGGCACTTGCCGAGCGCCCGGACGGTGCCGTCGGAGCCCACCGTCCACCGCTGGGCCGCGGTGCCGTTGCAGTCGTAGAGCTGGACGGGCGTGCCGTTGGTGGTGTTCGCCGCGGCGACGTCCACGCACTTGCCGGCCAGGCCCCGGATCGCGCCGCCGGAGGAGGAGTCGCCCGTGGTCACCGAGACGTGGTCGACGACGAGGGTCTGCGGAAAGACCGTGGAGCCGTCCGGGTCGCCCGGCCAGTAGCCGCCGACCGCGAGGTTGAGGATCAGGAAGTACGGCTTGTTGAACACCCACTGCCTGCCGCCCAGGTCGGCCGGGGTGCGCCGCTGGTAGACGTTGCCGTCGACCGACCAGGTGATCGAGTCGGGCGCCCAGTCGACGGCGAAGGTGTGGAAGGCGTCCGCGAAGGCCTGGCCGCCCGGCAGGGTGTAGCCGGCGCCTATGCCCCCGGACCCGGAGTAGCCGGGGCCGTGGATGGTGCCGTGCACGGTGGAGGGTTCGAAGCCGACGTTCTCCATGATGTCGATCTCACCGGAGTCCGGCCAGTTCACCGGGGTGCCCAGCATCCAGAAGGCGGGCCACATGCCCTGTCCGCGCGGCACCTTCATCCGCGCCTCGACGTGCCCGTACTGCGCCGTGAACTTCCCCGAGGTGTTCAGCCGGGCGGAGGTGTACTGACAGGTGCCGTACCAGCACTGGTAGTTGGCCGGGTTCTCCTTGCGGGCGGTGATGACCAGGTGGCCCTGGCCGTCCAGGGCGGCGTTCTTGTTGCCCGAGGTGTAGTACTGCCGTTCGTGGTTGTTGACGTTGTCGCCGGTCTCGATCTGCCACTTCGAGGAGTCGACGGCGGCGCCGGCCGGGCCGTCGAAGGTGTCGGAGAAGGTCACGGCGGCGGCCGTCGAGGACGAGGAGCCGACCGCGGGGGAGTCGTCCGGTTCCGCCTGGGCGGGGCCGGTCACGAGGGACGCGGCCAGCCCGGCGGACAGGGCGGCGGCGAGGAGACATCTGCGGAGCAGGCGTGGGCGGGCCACGGCTCTCCCTTCCGTACGGCGCCCGCGAGGGCGCCGACCGAGGTGGGGGTGGAAGTGTCGCCTCTTTATTCAAGTAGTGAGGTAAGGGTCGGTCAATATCTTGGTACGGACCAGATGTGCCGCTCTCAGGTGCGCGCCCGCCGCGCGTGCACCGTGCGGCTCATCCGCCGGCCCAGAAGCAGGTAACCGATCAGCGCGCCGCCCGTGTTGAGGATGACGTCGTCGATGTCGAAGGCCCGCCCGGTGACGAGGGCGCCCTGCGCGAACTCCACCAGCAGCATCACGACGGCCGTCAGCAGCAGCACCCGCAGCACCCCGCGCGTGCGCGGGGCGACGACCGGGACCAGGACGCCGAACGGCACCCCCAGCAGGATGTTCCCGCCGATCTGCTTGACGGCGTCGCGCAGTGCGGGCTGGTCCAGATACGCCCTCAACGAGCGCCCGGGGTGCAGGTTGGTGTGGGCCAGGGCCTCGGAGGCGGGGGAGGGGTGGAGGGTCAGGCGTGCCAGCACCACCGCGAACGCCACCATGAAGACGAACGCGCACGCCGTCGCCAGCAGCCGCAACGGCAGGGCGAGCGCGTGCCGTTCGCGACGGTCGGTCTCCCGCGCCGCGGCGGCGCGGGGGCGCGGCCGCAGACGCTGACGCAGCCCTGAGACGGCACGAGCCATGTCGGTCCTCCAGTCGTCAACTTCCCCGCGTGGTAGGGCGGTTACCCGCCCAGCCGCCGAGGATGCCCCGGGAGGGCGCACAACGAGCCGTGCCCGTCGATGCCGCCGTATCGCATCCCGCGCCCGGTTTTCCCTCGCCCGGCCGGGGCACTCCGGCCGGGGGTGCCACCGCGCGCCGCCGTCGGCCGTCCCTCGCGCGGTGCTTGGATGACGGCGAAGCCGAACGAACAGCAACAAGAACGGCACACGGGGCATCACGGACGTGACGTCCCGGACAGCCGGGCCGTGAGGGCCGAGAGGGCCGTGAAGGGTCGCGCCGGGGCCGTGAACGGTCGAACGGGGCCGTGGAGGTGGCGTGTGAAGAGCCGTAGGACACTCCTCGCCGTGGCCGAGGTGGCCGCGTGGTGGGTCCCGCTCACCGCGCTCTGGCTGGTCCTCGTCAGCACCGTCGACCCCCTGGAACTCGCCGTGGGCGCGGGCGCCTCGGCCCTGACGGCGGTCGTGGCCCGCGGCGCGCGGCGGGCGGTGACCGGACGGTGAACGGCTGGATCCTCGCCGCGGTCGTCGTCCTCGTCTCTGGGGTGGGCGTCACCCTGTGGGGGGTCGCGACCGGGCCCCTGCGCCGCCGCGCCACCGCCCAGAACCTCTGCACCGCGCTGGCCTGCCCGGCGCTGCTGCTGCTCGCCCAGGGCTACGACCGCCCCGCGTACGTCGACCTCGCCCTGGTGCTCGCCGTCCTCGGTCCGGTCGGCACGCTCGTGTTCGCCCGGCTGCTCGCCGACGAACTGGCCGACGATCCGCCGCATGCCCGGGGCCCGACCTGGACCGCCGCGGCCCTCGGCGCCGCGGTCGTGGTGGCGGTGGGCGTCGCCACCGGGCCGGGCAGGGCCCTGGTCAAGCTGCTGGTGATCGGGGTGCTGCTGGTCGGCGGCAACCTGGTCGCCTCCCGGGCGCTCGCGGGCGGGATGCAGGAGGTCCGTCGTGACTGAAACCGTGATCGTCGTCGCGCTGCTGCTGGTCGCCGCGTCCGCCACGGCGGCGGTGGCCGTCCGTGACCCGGTGCGCCAGTCCCTGGTCCTGGCCGTCCTCGGCGTCGTCCTCGCCGTGCTGTTCACCGTGCTCCAGGCGCCCGACGTGGGCCTGTCGCAGCTGGCGGTGGGCTCCGCCCTGACACCCCTGTTGCTGCTGCTGACGGTCCGCAAGGTGCGCAGGCGCGGCCGGCGCGACCAGGGTGGGCAGGCCGGTCCGGGCGGACGGGGGAGCGCACCGTGAGTTCACGCATGCGGCTGTGGCTGGTGGCCGTCGGCGGCGCCGGCCTCGCCGCGCTCCTCGTGGCCGCCTGCCTGCGCCTGCCCGCCTTCGGCGGCGACCGGCACCCCTACGGCGACCGGGCCGTCGAGGTGTCCCTGGGCCGGCACACCGCCAACACCGTCGCCTCCGTCACCTTCGACCAGCGGGCCTTCGACACGCTCGGCGAGATGAGCATCCTGTTCGCGGCGGTCCTCGGCAGCGTGGTCCTGCTGCGCCAGACCCGGGACGAACACCGGGCGGCTCCCGAACCCGCCGCCGTCTCCCGGCCCGTGCGCCGCTACACCCTGCTCGTCCTGCCCGTCGCCCTGCTGACCGGCCTCTACGTCGTCGCCCACGGCCAGGTCAGCCCCGGCGGCGGATTCCAGGGCGGCGTCGTCGCCGCCACCGCCCTGCACCTGCTGTACCTCGGCGCCGACTACCGGGCCCTGGAACGCGTGCGGCCCATCGGCCCCTACGAGGCGGGTGACGCGCTCGCCGCCTGCGCCTACCTCGTCACCGGCCTCGCCGCCCTGCTCGCGGGCTCCGCCTTCCTCGCCAACACGCTGCTCCCGTACGGCACGTTCAACACCCTCGCCTCCGGCGGCACCGTCCCGCTGCTGAACGCCGCGATCGGCATGGAGGTCGCCAGTGCGGTCGTCGTCCTGCTCGCCGGATTCCTGGACCAGGCCGTGGAGATCGTGGACGAGGGCGAGAAGGACGACAGCGACGACAGCGACGAGAGCGGCAAGACCGGCAGGACCGGCAGGACCGGCAGGACCGGCAAGAGCGACGAGACCGGCAGGACCGGCGAGCAGCACGACGACCCCGACCAGCGCGGGAAGTGAGAGCGCCATGACCGCCCTGACACACGTACTGCCCTACCTGGTGGCCGCCTGGGTCTTCCTGGCCGGCTGCTACGGACTGGCCACCAGCCGCAACCTCGTCCACGCCGTCGGCTGTCTGTCCGTGTGCCAGGCCGCCACCTACGTCCTGCTGCTGGCCGTCGGCTACCGCGACGGCGCCACCGCACCCGTGTTCTCCGACATCACCCCCGGCTCCCGGCCAGTGGTGGACCCCGTCGTCCAGGCCCTCGCCCTGACCGACGTCGTCGTCGGCGCCACCGTCACCGCCCTCCTGCTGGCCCTGGTCGTGCAGGTCGCCAAGCGGCACGGCACGGTCGACCCCGACGAACTGAGCGAGCTGCGCGGCTGATGCACCATCTGCTGCCCCTCCTCGTCGCCGGCCCGCTGCTCGGCGCCGCCCTGCTCGCCGCCACGGGCCGGCATCTGCCCCGCCCCGTCGCGGACGGCGCGGCCTGTGCCGTCTCGGCCGGCACCGCGACGCTGGCCGTCGTCCTGCTGACGCACTCCTCGCCGCCCCTGACCGAGTGGGTGGGCGGCTGGGAGCCGGTGGAGGGACACAGCGTCGGCATCGCCCTGACCGGCGACGGTCCCGGACTCGGCACGGCCGCGCTGGTGTCCGTGCTGACCCTCGCCGCCCTCGCCTACTCCTGGCGCTCCTTCGACGAGCCGCCGCACGGCCACGCCGGGGCGTTTCCGGCGCTCGTGCTGGTCTTCCAGGCGGGCATGTGCGGCTTCGCGATCGCCGGGGACCTGTTCAACGCGTTCGTCTGGTTCGAGCTGATGAGCGTCGCCGCGTACGCCCTGACCGGCCACCGCGTCGAGGAGGCGAGGGCCGTGCAGGGCGCGCTCGCCTTCGCCGTGGTCAACTCGCTGGGCGCCTACGCCCTGCTCATGGGCATCGCCCTGCTCTACGCCCGCACCGGCGAACTCGCCCTGGCACACATCGGCGACGCCCTCGACGCCGACGGCCCGCCCGACGCACTCGTGCTGGCCGCCTTCGTCCTCGTCCTGACCGGACTGCTGGTCAAGGCGGCCGCCGTCCCCTTCCAGTTCTGGCTGCCGGACGCGCACGCGGTGGCCCCCACCCCGGTGTGCATGCTGCTCTCCGGTGTCATGGTCGAGCTGGGTGTCCTCGGCGTCTGGCGGGTCTACGACACGGTCTTCTCGGGCCCGGGCGGAGTGCCCGCCGCCGACGCGGAGCGGGTCCTGACGGTGCTGGGCGCGCTGACGGCGGTGATCGGCGCCGTGCTGTGCTGGCACCAGCGGCACATCAAACGGCTCCTCGCGTACTCGACGATCGCGCACACCGGCCTGTTCCTGCTCGGCATCGGCACCCTCACCCCCGAGGGCGACGACGGGATCGCGCTGTACGTCGTCGGGCACGCCGGGGTCAAGGCCGCGCTGTTCGCCTGCGCGGGCATCCTCCTGGACCGCTACGGCAGCGTCGACGAACACGTCCTGCACGGCCGGGCCCGCCCGCTGCGCGGCGTCGCCGTGATGGTCTTCGTCGGCGCGCTGGGTCTGGCCGGACTGCCGCCGTTCGGCACGGCACTGGGCAAGTCGGTCGCCGAGGAGGCGGTGGGCGGCCCGCTCACCGCGCTCTACGTCCTGGCGAGCGCGGTGACCGCGGCCGCCGTCCTGCGGGTCGCGGCCCGGGTGTTCCTGGGCCTCGGCCCGGCCCCGGAGGAGGCGGGCGGGAAGGGGGACGGCGACCCGTACGAGACGACCGGTTCGGGCGAGGAGCCCGAGACCGAGGGGCAGCTCGGCCGTGTGCCCGACACCATGACGGCGGTGCCCGCCCTGCTGCTCGCCGGGGCCTTCGCCGCCGGTGCCGTCCCAGGCTTCGGCGACGCCGTGGCCCACGCCATGAGCGAGGCCACCACCGCCGGGCTGCTCCACACCTCCGTGCGGTGGACGCCGCTGGGCGTCGGCCTGGGGGTGCTGTCGAGCGTCCTGGCCGTCGCGCTGGCCGCCGTCGCCGTCGCCCGGCCCGGGCTGCTCGTCGCGCCGAACCGGGCGCTGCCGCTGCGGCGGCTGCAGTCCGGGCACATCGGCGACTACGTGGCGTGGCTGCTGGTGGGCGCCACCGTGCTGGGAGTGCTGGCCCTGCCGGCGGTCGTGTCCGGGTGAACCGGACGGTGTCCACGGGCGGGGCTCACGTCCCGTAGGTCACCCGCACCTTCTCGAAGCCCAGGGACGTCAGCAGCCCCCGCAGCATGGCGGTGGTGTTGCTCTCGGCCCGCGCCTTCAGCTCGCTGTCCTTCGCCGCCGCACCGATGTGCCGGGCCGCGAGCTTCTGTACGGCCTGCTCGCCGTTCGGATTGTCCGAGAACAGGTCGCCGAGCCGGTCGAGCAGCCCGCGCTGCTTGGAGACGGCGTAGGAGCGGTCGGGGTCGAGAGCGGGCTCACCCAGCGCGGCGTGCGGCAGCCGCAGCGTCGCCGACGTCCGCTCCTCGTCGACCGTCACGTCGTCCTCGCCCACCTTGCCGAGGTCGACGTAGGCGTCGACGGTGCCCGCACCGACGTACAGGGTGCGGGTGCCGCGGATCGCGTCGGGCAGGAATTTGGCGTCCTTCTCCAGGTCCACGACGACCTGGAAGTTGCCGGAGGCCGCGTCGTAACGGCTGATGTCCTGGACGGACTTCAGCAGCGCGGGCCCCGAACGGTCCCGGGTCTCGGAGCCGAACAGGTCCTTCAGCCCCGGTACGAGACTCAGCCGCAGCCCCGCGAAGAGCACGACGAGCACCAGCACCACCGCGATCAGCGCCTTGGCCCAGCCGGGCATGCGCCGCGCGGGCCGTTCGACGGAACTCGTGGGCTTCCCTACGGGAGTCGTCATGGCGACGGCCCTCCTTCCTACAGACCGGATGCCCGCCATCTCCCGCGCCAGACCGGGCAGTTGGCGTACGACGCCGGGAGAGGGAGCCCACGGGCGCACGGCGCCGGCTCAGCGTCCCGGCTTGACCGGACGGTCGGCGCACGGGCGCGAGGACCAGACCGCCTCCCCGCGCGTGAGCCCCGGCAGCCGCAGCTCGGCCTCCCGCGCCCGCCGGGCGGGCAGCTCGCCGGTGACGAACCACGCGGGCTCGCCACCCGCCGTCCCGGTGATGTCCGCGCCCAGCGAGGCCAGCAGACCCGTCACGGCGGCCAGCGCGTCCGGCGGTACCTCCGCCTCGAAGGTCAGGTACGGCTCGTACAGCACCGTCCCCGCCCGGGCGAGGGCACGGCGCAGCACGATCGGCGTCAGCCCGCGGAAGTCGGCGGCGGTGCTGAGCACCGAGTTGAAACCGGAGCGGATCAGCGTCACCCGGCAGTCGGTGACCGCCGCCCCGGTGAGTCCGGCCGTCAGGGCGGCGTGGACCGTCTCCTCGACCGCCTGGTGGAAAGCGCGGGGCAGCGCGCCGAGTTCCGTCTCGTACCCGAAGACCGCGCCCGAGCCGTACGGACCCGGTCCGACGCGCAGCCCGATCGTCGCCCAGTACCGGGTGCGGTCCAGCCACGGCATCTCCTCCGCGGCCTCACCCGTGCCCGCCGGGCGCTCCAGGAGCCGGACCCGGCCGGGTGCGAACTCCGCCTCGATGCCGAATTCCTCGGCCAGCGTCGCCGCGAGCACCTCCATCTGGACCTCGCCGTACAGGAGCAGCGCGGTGGTGCCGGACGCCGCCGGGCGGGCGTGCAGCAGCGGATCCCGGTCGGCCAGCGCCAGCAGGGCCGAGCGCAGCGGCGCCGCCTGCTCCGGGCGCCGGGCCCGGACCAGCGTCTGCAGGGTCGGCGGCGCGAACCGCGGTGCCCGGTCGGCCGGTTCACCGAGCCGGTCGCCGACGCGCAGGCCCTCGGGCACGGTGACCGCGGCGATGTTCCCGGCGGTGAGGGTGGCGTCGCCGCCGACCACGTCGAGGCGGGTCACCCGGCCGGAGACCTCGGTGGTCCGCCCGTCGGACTCGCGCCGCAGGAAGGTGAGCCGCCGGCGCGGGCGCACCTCACCGGCGTACAGCCTGAGGTAGGCCCTGCGCTCGCCGGCGGGCCCTGGGCGTACGGCGAAGACCGTGCCGCGCGGCTCCGGACTCCCGGCCGCCGTTCCACCGGCGGCGGCCGGGACCAGCGTCACCAGGCCCTCGACCAGTTCCGCGACGCCCTGGCCGCCGAGCGCGGAGCCGTGGAACAGCGGGTGGAACGAGCCGTCGGCGGTACGCGCGGCGAGGGCGGCGGCCAGGTCCCGCGCGGTCGGCTCGGGGCCGTCGACCAGCGCGGCCAGGACGTCCGGGTCGACCTCGGCGAGCGCCTCCGCCAGCCGCCCGTCGGGCGGGCGAGGGGCGACCCGGGCCTGCGCGGAACCGGCGTCCGACACCTCGGTCAGCGGCGCGACGTGCGGTGTCAGCAGGCGCCGGACGTCGTCGAGCAGGCCGTCGGTGCGGGCGCCGGCCCGGTCGATCTTGTTGACGAACACGAGCGTGGGCAGCCGCAGCCGCCGCAGCGTGCGCATGAGGACGCGGGTCCGCGCCTGTACGCCCTCGACGGCGGACAGCAGCAGCACCGCGCCGTCGAGCACCTCCAGCGCGCGCTCGACCTCGGCGACGAAGTCGGAGTGTCCCGGGGTGTCGATCAGGTTGACGCGTGTGTCGCCGACGGTGAAGCCCGCGACGGCGGAACGGACGGTGATGCCGCGGCGGCGCTCGATGCCGCCGTCGTCGGTGACGGTGTCGCCGGCGTCGACGCTGCCGAGCCGGTCGACGGCCCCGTGGTCGAACAGGAGCCGCTCGGTGAGGCTGGTCTTACCGGCGTCGACGTGGGCCAGAATGCCGATGTTCAGGGTGTGCATGCGGGGAGGAGTCCTCGAAAGCCGTGGGCCGGAAGGGGCGCTGGGGGATTTCGAGGAGTCGGCGCATGCTGGGGATTCCTGACGTCGAGAGGGCGTGGAGGGAGCACGGACGGCGTCATCATGACCCGGGGCCCCGGGCGCGGCGCAACAGGATTTCCGTAAGCTGGGGCTCCCGGCCGGACAGGATCACGCGAGGAGCGGTCCGTGCGAGACATCGCCGTGTTCAGCGGTAGTGCCCACCCCGAGCTGGCCGAGGAGGTCTGCGCCCAGCTGGGCGTGCCGCTCAGCCCCACCCGGGTGAGCCGGTTCGCCAACGACTGCCTGGAGGTGCAGCTGCTGGCCAACTGCCGCGAGCGGGACGTCTTCCTCGTCCAGCCGCTGGTCAAGCCGGTCCAGGAGCACCTCGTCGAGCTGCTGATGATGTGCGACGCGGCCCGCGGGGCGTCGGCCGGCCGCATCACCGTGGTGATGCCGCACTACTCCTACGCCCGCTCCGACAAGAAGGACGCCCCGCGCATCTCGCTGGGCGGGCGCCTGGTGGCCGACCTGCTGGTGGCGGCGGGCGCGAGCCGGGTCCTCGCCATGACCCTGCACTCGCCCCAGGTGCACGGCTTCTTCTCCGTCCCGGTCGACCACCTGCACGCCCTGCGGGAACTGGCCGCGCACTTCCGGCAGTACGACCTCTCCCGTGCCACCGTCGTCTCGCCGGACCTGGGCAACGCCAAGGAGGCCGCCGCGTTCGCCCGGATGCTCGGCGCCCAGGTGGCGGCCGGGGCGAAGCAGCGGTACGCGGACGACCGGGTCAGCATCAGCTCCGTGATCGGGGACGTCGCGGGCCGGGACGTCATCGTGCTGGACGACGAGATCGCCAAGGGCAGCACCGTGCTGGAGCTGCTCGACCGGCTGCGCGAGGCGGGCCCGCGCACCATCCGCGTCGCCTGTACGCACGGGCTGTTCGCGGCCGGGGCGCTGGGGCGGCTCAGCGAGCAGCCGGACGTGCTGGAGATCGTGTGCACCAACACCGTGCCGGTGCCGGTGGACGACCACACGGACAAGCTGCGGATCCTGTCCATCGCCCCGGCGCTCGCGGAGGCGGTGCGCCGCATCCACAACGGCGAGTCGGTCAGTGCCCTGTTCGACGCCCCGCCGGCGGGGTGACGCCGAGGGCCTCGTCCAGGGTCGGCCGGGGCGGCAGCAGCCGTCCCAGGCCGGTGATCCGCAGCATGCGCAGCGTCAGCGGGTGGGCGCACACCAGGTGCAGCTGCCCGCCCTGTTCGAGCACCTGACTGCGGGCCCGGTACAGCAGGCGCAGCCCGGAGCAGTCGAAGAACTCGATGCCGCCGAGGTCCAGGACCACCCGGGCGCCGGGACGCCGTGTCTCCCGGTCCAGGTGCGGGGTGATCTCCGCCGCCGAGGCGATGTCGATCTCGCCCCGGAACTCCAGCACCGTGTGCCCCCGGTGGTGGCGCACACGGAGGTGCCGGGTGGGCGACGCCGATTCCTGCCGCACGAACCTTGCCTCCAGCCTGTCCCGGCCTCCTGGGCCTGCTTCCGGGGGCTCAACTACCCAATCCGCTCGGAAAGTTACCCCGATCGAGCGAGTTTGAGCATGTTCGATTGACATATGTCATCGAAATCTCACAGCTGCACCGACGGTTCGCCGCCGAGCCGGGGGAGTCCGCGCCGGCCGGCCACTCAGTCGACCACGAGGACCAGCTTGCCCGTCGTACGACCCGTCTCGCCCCGCTCGTGCGCCCGCGCCGCCTCCGCCAGCGGGAACGTCCCCGCGATCTCGGCCCGCAGCTTCCCCGACTCGACCAGACGGGCGATCTCCCTCATGTCCGCCCGGTCGGCGTCCACCAGCATCCGCACCGCCCGTACGCCCAGCCGGTCGGCCTCCTCGAAGAAGTCGTCCGACCCGACCGGCAGGATCGACACCACCACGCCCCCCGGACGCAGCACCCGCAGGGACCGCAGCGACGTGTCGCCGCCGATCGTGTCCAGGACGACGTCGACGTCCTTCACGGCCTCGGCGAAGTCCGTCTCCCGGTAGTCCACGGCCTCGTCCGCCCCGAGCGAGCGCAGGAACTCGTGCTTGCCCGCACTGGCGGTACCGATCACATGGGCGCCCCGGGCCTTGGCGATCTGCACCGCCACGTGGCCCACACCGCCGGCCGCCGCGTGGACGAGCACCCGTTGCCCCGGCCGCACGTCCGCCCTCTCCACCAGGGCCTGCCACGCCGTCAGCGACACCAGCGGGAGCGCGCCCGCCTGGACGTGGTCGATCCCGGCCGGCTTGTGCGTGAAGGTGCGCGCCGGGGCGGTGACGTACTCCGCGTGGGAGCCGTAGCCGAAGGGGTAGGACAGCATGCCGAAGACCTCGTCGCCGGGCCGGAACGCGGCGACGCCGATCCCCACCGACTCCACCACGCCCGACACGTCCCAGCCCAGGACGAAGGGCGGCTCGCCCAGGAAGCCGCCGGTCGCCCGGTGCTTCCAGTCGGTCGGGTTCACGCCGGCCGCACGCACCCGGACCAGCACCTCGTTCGGGCGCGGCTCGGGGCGCTCGAGTCGTACTTCCTTCAGGACCTCGGGACCGCCGAGTACGTCCTGGCTGATGGCGCGCATCGTGTTCAACGGGACCTCGCAACTCCGGGAGGGGACGGGTGGCACGGTCTGCAACCTCCGACGTGATCGTGCCATTCCCGGCGCCGCCCGGCATCGCGGGCGGCCCGGGCCGCGACGGCGCGAGGCCGCTGTGGCACGATCGTCACCCACTGTTCATGACATCGTGTCAGGAGGCCGCTCTCCGATGACCCCGCCGCCCGCCCGCACCGCCGAACAGCGCAGAGACGACACCCTGCACCGTCTGGACCACGACGAGGACGCCTGGGTGGCCACGGCCGACGGCGAGTCCGGCGAGCCCTACCTCGTGCCCCTGTCGTTCTACTGGAACGGCTCGACCCTGCTGTTCGCCACGCCCGCCGCCAGCCCCACCGGGCGGAACCTGGCGGCGAGCGGCCGGGCGCGGATCGGTATCGGCCCGACCCGTGACGTGGTGATGGTCGAGGGGACCGTCGAGACCGTGGAGCCCGCCGACCTGCCCGAGCAGGACGGCGAACTGTTCGCCGCCAAGACCGGCTTCGACCCGCGCCGGCTCACCACGCCCTACCGGTACTTCCGCATCCGCCCGCAGCGCGTCCAGGCCTGGCGCGAGGCGAACGAGCTCGCCGGACGCGAACTGATGCGTGACGGCCGCTGGTTGCCCACCGACTGATTCGGCCGGGCCGGGATATCCGCAAGGCAGAGGGCACGGGGACGACGTCCCGCGCCCCGGAATCCTTCGGAGGAGACATGGCACTGGTCAACGCGGGCGTCGTGGTGCTCGACTGCGCCGAGCCCGAGCGGCTCGCGGAGTTCTACAAGGGGCTGCTGGGCGCGGAGGAGAGCGACGTGAGCGCCAACCGGATCGAGATCGAGGGCCCCCGCGGCTTCCGCATGGCCTTCCGGCGGGACGTGAACGCCACCCCGCCGAGCTGGCCGCGCCCGGAGAACTCGCTCCAGGTCCACCTGGACTTCGTGGTGGCGGACCTGGACGAGGCCGAGCGGGTGATCGTGGGGCTGGGCGGACGGCCGGTGGAGGCGAAGGACCCGGTCGGCCCGCACGAGGAGCGCGGCTTCTCCGACCCGGCCGGCCACTCCTTCACCCTCCGCCGCGCCCTCGCCCCCACGGCACCCAAACAGGGCTAGAGATTTACTGCGGGCTCAGTCCCGGCCGCCCTTCCCGGCGACCGGCCAGGCACCGGTGGAGCGCTGGATGACCTTGGCGCCCGTGCGGTCCACCGCGCTGCGCACCGCGGCGAAGATGGCGCCCTGGATCGCCGCGGCCAGCAGGATCTCGCCCCAGCCGCGGTCCGGGTCCAGGGCGTCCGGCGCGTCGTCCTCGTGCCGGATCACCTTCCAGGTCTTCTGGAACGTCATCCCGGCCAGCGTGCCGCCCAGCCAGCCGAGCACGAACCCGACGGGCTTGTAGGCGAGGGGGAGCTTCTGCTTCTTCGCCTTCTTCGCCTTCTTCGCCATGGGAATCTCCTTGCCTCGTGTGTGCCGCGCGGTCGTGCGCGTCGGGTGGTCGGGTGCGTACCGGCTCAGGGCCTGCCCCGCGCCGGTACTTCCTCGTCGGCCCGTACCGGCCCCGGCGGGGTGCCGTCGCCGAACGGGCGGCCGCCCAGCTCCCGCCGGTGGTGGGGCGTGAGCCAGCCGGTCAGGTCCGGGCCCAGGGGGACGATGCCGGTCGGGTTGATGCCGGTGTGCACCTGGTAGTAGTGGCGTTTGATGTGGTCGAAGTCGACGGTGTCCCCGAATCCGGGCGTCTGGAACAGGTCGCGGACGTATCCCCACAGCACCCGGTTCTCCGTCAGCTTCCAGCGGTTGCACTTGAAGTGGCCGTGGTAGACCGCGTCGAAGCGGACCAGCGTCGTGAACAGCCGGATGTCCGCCTCGGTGATCGTGTCGCCGACCAGGTAGCGCTGCCGCTCCAGCCGGGGCGTCAGCTCCTCCAGCCGCCGGAACACCCCCGCGCACGCGGTCTCGTACTCGTCCTGGCCGGTGGCGAAGCCCGCCCGGTACACGCCGTTGTTGACGTCCTCGTAGACCCCGGCCATCACCTCGTCGATCTCCTCGCGCAGAGCCCGCGGATACAGGTCGGGGGCGCCGGGCCGGTGCAGCTCGGTCCACTCGGTCGCGAGGTCGAGCGTGATCTGCTGGTAGTCGTTGGTGACCAGCTCCCCGCTGGGCACGTCCACGATCGCGGGCACGCTCACCCCGCCCGGGTACCCCGTCTCCCGCCGGTCGTAGGCCTCGCTCAGGTGGCGGATGCCGAGGACGGGGTCCCGGCCGTCCGGGTCGAGCGTGAAGCGCCAGCTGCGGTCGTCCTGGATCGGGTCGGCGACCGCCAGGGACAGGGCGTCCTCCAGACCGAGCAGCCGCCGGGACACCAGGGCCCGGCTCGCCCACGGACAGGCGCGGCTCACCACCAGGCGGTAGCGGCCGGCCTCCACCGGCCAGCCGTCCCTCCCGTCCGCGGTGATCCGGTCCGCGAAATGACTCCGGGAGCGTTTGAACGACTTCTTCCCGTAGTCGTCGTTGCCCGGGGTTCCCTGGTCACCGCTCATGGCCCTGCCCTTCCGCCGTCCGTGTGTCCCTGTGCAGCCGTTCCCGTTGTCCGTACGTCCCTGTGTAGGCGTTCCCCGATTTCGCCCGTCGGCACTGCTGGCCACCCGCAAGGCGGGGTGTGAGTCGCGCCGGCCGGGGCAGTCGGGGCTTCGTGAGTGGGACAGCCGGAGAAGAGAACCCGGGCCGGAAGGCCGACCGCAGGACACGCGTCACCGTGCTCGTGGCCCTGGCGGCCAATGTGGTGATCGCGGTCGCCAAGGCGGTCGGCGGGCTCGTCGCGGGCTCGCCGGCGCTGCTGTCGGAGGCTGCCCACTCGGTCGCGGACAGCATGAACGAGATCTTCCTCCTCGCCGCACTGCGCCGCAGCCGCCGCCCCGCCGACCGCAAGCATCCCTTCGGCTACGGGAAGGAACGGTTCTTCTGGTCGCTGCTCGCGGCCGTCGGCATCTTCGTCATGGGCGGCTGCTTCTCCTTCTTCCAGGGCGCCGAGGCCCTGCGCAACGGAGCGGAGGAGAGCCTCAGCGGCTACGTGGCCGGCCTGATCGTGCTCGGTGTCGCCCTGCTGGCGGAGGGCGGCTCCCTGCTGCGCGCCCTGCACCAGGTACGGGGCCAGGGCGGGCTCGCCGACGGGCTGCGTGACCCGGCGCTGCGCACGGTCGTCGCCGAGGACGGCACCGCGGTGCTCGGCGTCACCCTCGCCATGACCGGCATGGTGCTGCACATGGTCACCGGACAGGTGGTGTGGGAGGCCTGCGCCTCGCTCGCCATCGGCGCACTGCTCGTCTACGTGGCCTACCGGCTGGGCCGCGAGGCCCGCGACCAGCTGATCGGCGAAGCCGCCGACCCCGAGGCCAGCGGCCGCATCCGGGCGCTGCTGGGGGCCCAGCCGGAGATCGACAGCGTCGAGGCGCTGTTCACCATGAAGACCGGCCTGGACTCCGCCCTGGTGGCCGCGCGCGTCGACCTCGTGCCCGGCCTGGACAGCGAACAGGTGGAGGAGGTCGCCGTGCGCATCAAGAGGTCGATCACGCACACCGTCCCCGAGGCACGCCAGGTCTTCCTCGACGTCACCGACCGGGCCATGAGGCGGGCGGCGGAAGGCCCCGCCGCGACGGGGGAACGCGGCGGGGCCTGAACGACGTGTTCCCGGCACCCGCCGGTCCATGCACGCCGGCCCGAGAAACTTTCGCGCGCCCGGGTTCAGCCCGCGTCGGCCGGCTCCAGGACGAAGACCGGGATCTCCCGCTCCGTCTTCCTCTGGTAGTCGGCGTACGGCGGAAACGCCGCGACCGCGCGCTCCCACCACTCGGCCTTCTCCGCGCCGGTGACCTCACGGGCCGTCATGTCCCGCTTCACCGGGCCGTCCTGGAGCTCCACCCGGGGATCGGCGAGCACGTTGAAGTACCAGACCGGGTGCTTGGGAGCCCCGCCCAGGGAGGCGACCGCGGCGTAGCGGCCCTCGTGCTCGACGCGCATCAGCGGCGTCTTGCGCACCTTGCCGCTCCGCGCGCCCCGGGTGGTCAGCACGATCACCGGCAGGCCGGTGTCCCTCAGAGTCGTGCCCTCGGTGCCGCCCGAGCTCTCGTACAGCTCGACCTGTTCGCGCACCCACTGCGTGGGGCTGGGTTCGTACTCGCCGTCAAGAGGCATGTGCATCCGTCCGTGTTCGTCGTTCGTCGTGACCTGAGGCCGGTCGGGTGGGCACCGACGACCGGCGCATGACCATCCTTACCGCATCCTTCCCCACCTGCCCCGCGGAAGCGGGGAGATCCGGACGCGATCGCTCCGCCCGCCGTCGTCACACCGTGCCGCTCGGCCAGTTCCGGGGCCCGGCAGCGGGCTCCGGAGGTCCCGATCGCGCCACGCGCGCCGCCTGTCCGTCCGGCACGGCAGTGTTCCCGCCGCCCCCGAGCGGTGATCCCCGGCCAGTCTGCCCGCGCCACCGATCTGGCCGAACTTGCCGTCGCCCCATAGATGCCCGAGGCATCTAATGAAGATCGGCACGACGCACTCTTCGTCTGCGAGGTCTTCCATGACGGACACCCCCACGACGGACGCGGTCCCTGCAACGGACCAGAGGGCCGCGTCCCCCGTCGCCTTTCCGCAGGACCGGACCTGTCCCTACCACCCGCCCGCCGCCTACGACCCGCTGCGCGCCGCCCGGCCGCTGGCCCGGATCACGCTCTACGACGGCCGCCCGGCCTGGCTGGTGACCGGACACGCCACCGCCCGCCGGCTGCTGGCCGACCAGCGCCTCTCGACCGACCGCACCCGCGACGACTTCCCCGTGACCACGGCGCGCCTGGCCGGGGTACGCGGACGCAGGACCGCCCTGCTCGGCGTCGACGACCCCGAACACCGCACCCAGCGCAAGATGGTGCTGCCGGAGTTCACCCTGAGGCGCGCCGCCGCACTGCGCCCGCACATCCAGCGCATCGTCGACGAACGGCTCGACGCGATGGTCGCGCAGGGCCCGCCCGCCGATCTGGTGACGGCCTTCGCGCTGCCCGTGCCCTCGATGGTGATCTGCGCCCTGCTCGGGGTGCCGTACGCCGACCACGAGTTCTTCGAGGAGCAGTCCCGTCGGCTGCTGCGCGGCCCCCTCCCCGCCGACACCCTCGATGCCCGCGACCGACTGGAGGAGTACCTGGGCGAGTTGGTCGACCGCAAGCGCGAGGCCCCAGGTGAGGGCCTGCTGGACGACCTGGTCCGGCGGCAGGCGGCCGAGGGCGGAATCGACCGGGAGCAGCTCGTCTCGTTCGCGGTGATCCTGCTGGTCGCGGGCCACGAGACGACCGCCAACATGATCTCGCTGGGCACCTACACCCTCCTGACCAACCCCCGGCGGCTGGCCGAACTGCGCGCGGACGCCGAGCTGCTGCCCGGCGCGGTGGAGGAGCTGATGCGGGTCCTGTCGATCGCGGACGGGCTGCTGCGCCTGGCCACCGAGGACATCGACGTGGACGGGCAGACCGTCCGGGCCGGCGACGCGGTCGTCTTCTCGACCTCGGTCATCAACCGGGACGAGTCCGTCTACCCCGACCCGGACGCCCTCGACTGGCACCGCCCCGCCCGCCACCACGTCGCCTTCGGGTTCGGCATCCACCAGTGCCTCGGCCAGAACCTGGCCCGCGCCGAACTGGAGATCGCCCTGCGCACCCTCTTCGAGCGGCTGCCCGCGCTGCGCCTGGCCGCCCCGGCGGAGGAGATCCCCTTCAAACCCGGCGACACGATCCAGGGGATGCTGGAACTCCCCGTGACCTGGTAGGAGGCTGCGGACATGCGGATCGGCATCGACAAGGACACCTGTATCGGCGCGGGCCAGTGCGCCCTGACCGCCCCCGACGTCTTCACCCAGGACGACGACGGCTACAGCACCCTCGTGCCCGGCCGGGAGGACGGAGGCGGCAGCGCGCTGGTACGGGAGGCGGCCCGTGCGTGCCCCGTGCGGGCGATCACCGTGTCGGAGCCGGTGGGCTGACCCCGGCACCCGCGTCTCGCCCCGCCTCACCCGGCCCGACGCCGGAGTCCGGCGGTTGAGTAGGGTGCCGGGGTGAGTGAACAGGCGGGAAGTGACGACGTCGCAAGGCCCTTCCTCTACGTCGTCGTCTGCGGCGCGGGCGTGGCCGACGGCGTCGGCCGGCTGATCGACGCGGCGCGGGAACGCGGCTGGGAGGTCGGGGTCATAGCGACACCGGTCGCCATGGGCGGCTTCTTCGACGTGGCCGCCGTCGAGGCCGGGACCGGCCGCCCGATCCGCTCGGCCTGGCGCACCCCGGACGATCCGCGGCCCTTCCCCGCGCCCGACGCCGTCGTGGTCGCGCCCGCCACCTTCAACACGATCAACAAGTGGGCCGCGGGCCTGGCCGACACCCTCGCCGTGGCCACCCTGTGCGAGGCGAGCGGCCTCGGCGTGCCCGTCGCCGTCCTGCCGTGCGTCGCCGACGCGCTGGCCGTCCACCCCGCCTACCGGGAGAGCCTGGCCCGGCTGCGCGGGATGGGGGTGCGCTTCGGCGACCCGTACACCGGAGACGCGCAGGAGGGCGGAGGGCGCCCGGACTTCGGCTGGGAGAGCGCCCTGGACCTGCTCGAACGGCGCTGACCCGCAGGCGGTTCGAGCCCGCGCGACGACGTACGCTCGCTCTGGTACCGATGATCGGCGAAGACAGGAGCGGCAACGATGCAGTACGTGAAGCTCGGTTCGACGGGCCTGGACGTGTCGCGGATCTGCCTGGGCTGCATGACCTACGGCGTTTCCGACCGCGGCGCACACGAGTGGACCCTCGACGAGGAGGCCTCGCGCCCGCTGATCCGGCAGGCACTGGAGGCTGGGATCACCTTCTTCGACACGGCCAACGTCTACTCCGACGGCACCAGCGAGGAGATCGTCGGCAAGGCGCTCGCCGACTTCGCGCGCCGGGACGACATCGTGCTCGCGACCAAGGTGCACGGCCGGATGCGCCCCGGGCCGAACGGCGCCGGACTCTCCCGCAAGGCGATCATGACCGAGATCGACCACAGCCTGCGCCGCCTGGGCACCGACTACGTCGACCTCTACCAGATCCACCGCTTCGACCCGCACACCCCGGTCGAGGAGACGATGGAGGCCCTGCACGACCTGGTGAAGGCGGGCAAGGTGCGCTACATCGGGGCCAGTTCGATGTACGCCTGGCAGTTCTCCAAGATGCAGCACACCGCCGAGCGGCACGGCTGGACGAAGTTCGTGTCCATGCAGAACCACTACAACCTCGTCTACCGCGAGGAGGAGCGCGAGATGCTGCCCCTCTGCGCGGACCAGGGCGTCGGCGTGCTGCCCTGGAGCCCGCTCGCCCGCGGCCGGCTCACCCGTGACTGGGACACCGCCACCGAGCGCAGCGCCACCGACAACTTCGGCAGCACCCTGTACCAGGAGGGCGACCGCGCCGTGGTCGAGGCGGTCACCCGCATCGCCGGCGAGCGCGGTGTCCCGCGCGCCCGGGTGGCCCTGGCGTGGCTGCTGCACCAGGACACGGTGACCGCGCCCATCGTCGGCGCCTCCAGGCCGGGCCACCTCGAGGACGCCGTGGCGGCGGTCGAACTGACGCTCGGTGACAAGGAGATCGAGGAGCTGGAGCGGCCCTACGCGCCGCACCCCATCGCCGGTCACTGATCACCGGGCCGGCGCCTTCGGCGCCTGCCTCAGGGGCCGGTGCCCGGGGACAGGACGGTGACGGACACCGACGACGCGTTGCCGCCGACCGGAACCTCGCCGGCCGTCCACTTCACCTTCAGCGGCTCCCGCTCGTCCGGCGGGGTGACGAGCAGCGTCGCCGGAGTGGCCGTGCGGGCGCCGCTGATCTGCGGACTGGAGAAGGACAGCCCGGACCACGCGCTCTTGCCCGGCGTCAGCGTGACCGTCCGCGGGGAGCCGGGCGCGCGTTCGGGGTCCGGGCCCAGCTGCTTGCCCGAGGCGTCCACGAAGGCGGCGCCGGGATAGCCGTACACCGTGCAGGTGCGCTCCGAGGTGTTGGTCAGCACGACGGGGAAGTTGCGCTGACCGGCCCCCGGGTCCACGCGGCCGACGGAGGCCCGCAGTTCGAAGGTGTGGCAGCGGCCGTCGGTGCGGGCCGAGGCGGAGGCCGAGCCGGCGGTGTCGCTGGGCGCGGCGCCGACCGCCGGGTCGGTGTCGCCGGGCGTCGTGCTGCCGCCGCCCGGTTCCGCACCGGTGCTGCGGGCGGCCTTTCCGGGCTCCGGCGTGCCGCTCGACGAGGCGCTCTCGCTGCCGCAGGCGGTCAGCAGACCGAGCAGCGCGACCCCGCTCGCGAGCAGGGCCGCCCGGCGCAGCGGCTGGGACGTGTCAGCCATCGCTTCTCCACACTCCCGTCGGGTTCTCGCACACGGCCCGGTGAACGGCACCGTGTGGTCCGTCCCTTCGAGTGTCCCGCCGCGCGGTCCGGGAAACGAGGGGGCGCACTCCGCATCGGAGCGGGGCGCCGACGCGAGGCGTGGAAGTGGGGGACCGGCGCAGGGCGCTCGCGCCCCGCGCACGCCCGGCTCACTCCTCCTCGTCGAGCAGCCCCAGCTCCGCCCAGATCGTCTTGCCCTCGGTCGTGTGCCGGCTGCCCCAGCGCTGGGTGAGCTGGGCCACGAGGAGCAGGCCGCGCCCGCCCTCGTCCCAGGTCCTGGCCCGGCGCAGGTGCGGCGCGGTGTGGCTGGTGTCGGAGACCTCGCAGATCAGCGTGGCCGTGTCGTGGATCAGCCGGAGCCGGATCGGCGGGGAGCCGTACCGGATGGCGTTGGTGACCAGCTCGCTCACGACCAGCTCGGCGGTGAACGTCGCCTCCAGCAGGTTCCAGTCGGAGAGCTGGTCGAGGACCTGCTTGCGTACCGGCGCGACCAGTGCCGGATCGGCGGGGATGTCCCAGGTGGCGACCTGTCCGGTGGGCAGTCCCCGGGTCCGGGCCAGCAGCAGGGCCACGTCGTCGGCGGCGCTGCCCGCGGGGAGCAGGGTGTGCAGGACGCGGTCGCAGGCGGCGTCCAGGGAATCGACGGGGGCGGCCAGCGCCTCGCGCAGCAGTGCCTGGCCGGCGTCGGTGTCCCGCTCCCGGCTCTCGACCAGGCCGTCGGTGTAGAGCGCCAGCACACTGCCCTCGCGCAGCTCCAGCTCGGCCGACTCGAACGGCAGCCCGCCCACCCCCAGCGGTGGCCCGGAGGGCAGCTCGACCTGCTCGGGCGGGCCGTCCGGCGGGATCAGCACCGGCGCCGGGTGGCCGGCCCGGGCCATGGAGCAGTGCCGCGACACCGGGTCGTACACCACGTACAGACATGTCGCGCCGACCTCGCCCGCCCGGTCGTCCCCGGACTCCTCGGACAGCCGCACCACCAGGTCGTCGAGGTGGGTGAGCAGCTCCTCGGGCGTCAGGTCGATGTCGGCGAGGGTGCGTACGGCGGTGCGCAGCCGGCCCATGGTGGCCGAGGCCGGGATGCCGTGGCCGACGACGTCCCCCACGACCATGGCGACCCGCATGCCGGACAGCGGGATGACGTCGAACCAGTCGCCGCCGACGCCCGAGCGGGCCGCCGGAAGGTAGCGGGAGGCCGCCTGCACCGCGGCGGTGGGCGGCAGCCACCGGGGCAGCAGGCTGCGCTGCAGGGTCAGCGTCGCCTCGCGCTCGCGCGAGTACCGGCGGGCGTTGTCGATGCAGACGGCGGCGCGGGCGCTGACCTCCTGGGCCAGCAGCACGTCGTCGTGGGTGAAGGGGTCGGGACGCCGGAACCGGGTGAAGACCGCGACCCCGAGGGTGGTGCCGCGGGCCTGCAACGGCACCGACATCGTGGAGTGGATGCCGTACTCCTCCACCCGCCGCAGGCGGACGGGGTCCCACCGCAGCCAGCGTTCGAGGTCGCCGTAGGCCACCGAGGCCACGATCGCCTGCCCCGAGAGCAGGCACTCGGCCTGGGGGGACCCGGCCGGATAGACGTCCAGGCGCCCGATCTCGGACACCGACTGCGGGCAGTCCTCGGTGACCGACCGGTGCGCCGTGCGGCGCAGGCCGACCGGCGGCTCGACCACGGCGGCGGGCTCACCGCCGTGCTCGTGCGGGTCCAGCAGGTCCACGCTGACGAAGTCGGCGAGCGGGGGCACGCACACGTCGGCCAGCTCCTGCGCCGTACGGGTGACGTCGAGGGTGGTGCCGATGCGCACACTGGCCTCGTTGACCAGTTGCAGCCGCTCGCGGGCGCGGTGCTGCTCCGTGAAGTCGTGGGCGCTGACACACACGCCGCGCACCCGGCCGTCGGCGTCGGTGAGCGGCGCGATCCGGGCGTTCCACGCGTGGGCGCGGCTCTCGCCGACCGCCCTGAGGCGGGTCTGCAGGTCGTGCCGGCGGCCGGTGGCCAGCACGCGCCGCATCTGGCGTTCCAGTTCCGCGTTCTGCGGCCGGTCGCCGAAGTCGGTGGCCCGCAGGCCGCGCAGGCGGTCGGGCGGGAGCCCCAGCAGCCCTGCCATGGCGTCGTTGACGCCGCGCAGCAGGAGCCGGTCGTCGAAGATCATGGTGGCGCAGGGCGACTGGGTGAGGGCGGCCCTGACCAGGGGGTCGTCCTCCGGTTCGGGACCGGATTCCAGCGGGGTGACGGCGAGCCACGTGGCCGGGGTGTCGTCCGCGGCCGGTCTGCGGTGCGCGAGCACCCACACCGACACGGTGTGTCCGTCGCGGTGCCGCAGGGCCAGGGTGCCGCTCCACCGGTCGTCCCCGCGCCCGGGAGGTGTGCCGTCGCGATCGCCGGCGAGCAGGTCGGCGGCGGGGCGCCCCACCACCTCGGAGGCCGGATGGCCGAGCAGCAGGCGGGCCCCCTCGTTCCACTCCCGCAAGGTGCCGGAGCCGTCGACGACGGCGCGGGCCGTGGCGGCATCGTCGAACGGGTTGACCGGACTCATCGTCGCCACTCCATTGCGCACACCCACAGTGATCAGCGCGTCACCTTGTTCCCAGCCTAGTGGGTTCGGGCCCGGTGCGGACCCGAACCCACCGGCCGCACGGAGACCGGCCGCCCCGCAGGTCACCGGACGGCCCGGGGGGCACAAGACAGAAAGTGCTTTCCGCGGCCTTGACGGGCGCGTATGGCTCGACGTCAGAATCTGTTTGTTCACGATCGCTTGTGAGTACTTCTGATGTTCTGTTGAGCCTCGACGCATTCTTGTGAGGGAGATCCGCCATGACGGTCACGCGCAGATCGGTTCTGATCGCCTCCGCCGCCACGCCCGCGGCCGGGATGGCGCTCGCGGCCCCGTCGGCGTGGGCCGCGGATGCGAGCGGCGGTTTCGCGGGGCGCGGCACCGTCGCCCTGCGCGACGGCTGGCGCTTCCGGCTGGTCGACCCCGACGGAGCGGCCGAGGACTCCACGGACGCCGCCGATCCCGCCCACGACGACTCGAAGTGGCGCGAGGTCGCCGTCCCGCACGACTGGAGCATCGAGCAGACGCCCACCACCGAGCACGGCACCACCAGTGGGACCGGCTTTCTGCCGGGCGGCCTCGGCTGGTACCGGTTCGCGTTCACGCTGCCGCGCGCGTTCACCGGGAAGCGGATCTCGGTCGAGTTCGACGGTGTGTACATGGACGCCCGCGTCCACTGCAACGGCCGGGAGGCCGGCCACCACCCCTACGGCTACACCGGCTTCGCCCTCGACCTCACCGACCTGGTGCACACCGACGGCCGCACCGAGAACGTCCTCGCGGTGCAGGTGCGCAACCGGCTGCCCAGCAGCCGCTGGTACTCCGGCAGCGGCATCTACCGCGAGGCCCGCCTCGTCGTCACCGAGCCGGTGCACGTACGGCGCTGGGGCACGTACGTCACCACGCCCCGGGTGGGCGAGGACAGCGCGGTCGTCCGGGTGGAGACGTCGGTCGTGAACGCCTCGGGCGCCGCGCGCGAGGTCGAGATC
The DNA here is from genome assembly GCF_003950055.1 of Streptomyces sp. KPB2. Classification (NCBI taxonomy): domain Bacteria; kingdom Bacillati; phylum Actinomycetota; class Actinomycetes; order Kitasatosporales; family Streptomycetaceae; genus Streptomyces; species Streptomyces sp. KPB2. The sequence continues at coordinate 523,125 of NZ_CP034353.1, read as the reverse complement.
CGCTCGACGGTCGAGGACGCCGACGGGCGCACCGTGGCCCGCGCCGCCTCCACGGTGGACGTCACCGACGCGACGACCGGGACCCACGAGCTCACCGTCCGGCACCCGCGCCGGTGGGACTTCGCCGACCCGCACCGCTACACCCTGCACACCGAGCTGCGCGTCGGCGGCCGGACCGTCGACACGTACCGCACCCCCTTCGGCATCCGCACCTTCCACGTGGACCCCGACGAGGGATTCCACCTCAACGGCCGGTACGCCAAGATCAAGGGCGTCGACCTGCACCACGACCTGGGCGCGCTCGGCGCCGCCGTCAGCATCGACGCGATCCGCCGCCAGATGACCCTCATGAAGTCGATGGGCGTCAACGCCTTCCGCACCTCCCACAACCCGCCCTCGCCCGAGATGATCGAGGTCTGCGAGGAGATGGGCATCATCATGCTGGTGGAGGCCTTCGACTGCTGGCGCACCGGCAAGAACCGCTACGACTACGGCCGGTTCTTCGACGAGTGGTGCGAGCGGGACGCCACCGAGATGGTGCTCGCGGCCCGCAACTCGCCCGCCGTCGTCATGTGGTCCATCGGAAACGAGGTCCCCGACTCGACCGCCACCGCCGGGCTCGCCATGGCCGACCGGATCATCGACGCCATCCGCGCCGCCGACGCCACCCGCCCGATCGTCATCGGCTCCGACAAGTACCGCCGGCTGCCCGCCAAGGGCTCGGCGGCCGACCTGATGCTGGCCAAACTGGACGGGCTCGGCCTCAACTACAACACCGCCAAGTCGGTGGACGACCTGCACGCGGCCTATCCCCACCTGTTCCTCTTCGAGTCCGAGTCGTCCTCCGAGACCTCCACGCGCGGCACCTACCAGGAGCCCGAGCACCTGAACACCGGCGAGAACCACACCCCGGGCGGGCGGGCCACCTCGTCCTACGACAACAACCTCGCCTCCTGGACCATGAGCGGCGAGTACGGCCACAAGAAGGACCGGGACCGCCGGTGGTTCGCCGGGCAGTTCCTGTGGTCCGGCATCGACTACATCGGGGAGCCCACGCCGTACGACGTCTTCCCGGTGAAGGCGTCCTTCTTCGGCGCCGTCGACACGGCCGGCTTCCCGAAGGACATGTACCACCTGTTCCGCAGCCAGTGGACGGACGAGCCCATGGTCCACCTGCTGCCCACGACGTGGAACCACCGCGAGGGCGACACCGTCGAGGTCTGGGCGTACAGCAACGTCGACACCGTCGAGCTGTACCTGAACGGGACGTCGCTCGGCACCCGCCGCTTCGACCGGAAGAAGACCGTCGACGGCCGGACCTACCTGGAGACCACCGAGCCCACCGGCGACGACAAGACCTTCACCGACGGCCCCTACCCCGGCAGCTACACCAGTCCCAACGGCAGCGCGGGCAAGCTGCACCTGACCTGGAAGGTGCCCTTCGCGGCGGGCGAGCTGAAGGCCGTCGCCCGGCGCGGCGGCAGGACGGTGGCCACCGACGTCCTGCGCACCGCCGACACGCCCCACGCCCTGCGCCTCACTCCCGACCGCGAGAGCGTCGACGCGGACGGCCGCTCCCTCGTCTTCGTGACCGCCGAGGTGGTCGACCGGCACGGAGTCGTGGTGCCCGGCGCCGAGCACCTGATCTCCTTCGACGTCGCGGGCGGCTCGCTCGCCGGACTCGACAACGGCCGCCAGGAGAGCGCCGAGCGCTACCAGGCGAGCACCCGCACCGCCTTCCACGGCAAGGCGCTCGCGATCGTCCGGTCCGGCACCCGGCCGGGCACGGTACGGGTGACGGCCCGCGCGGACGGGCTGCGCACCGGCACGGCGACGGTCCGCGCCCGGCGGGCCGCGGACCGGGCGACCACGCCGGCCCCGGAGTTCCGCCCCGAGCACCCCGCTTCCGTGGACCACCCGCACGCGGACGCGAGCTACTCCGGGCGGCCCGACACCCTGCCCGCCGCCGTGCTGGACGGCGACCCGGCCACCGGCTGGTCCAACGGCTTCCACAAGGCGGCCACCGCGCTGCTGCCCGCCTTCGACGGGGCACGCCCCGAGGACTGGATCTCGGTCGACCACGGACGCACGCGCGGCTACGACCGGGTCGAGGTCTCCTTCACCGTGGACGACGGACACAGCCTGCCCGCCGCCGTCGAGGTCGCGGTCTGGGACGGCCGTGCCTGGCGTGCCGCCAAGGGGACGCGGACCGGCTGGGCCACCGCGTCCGACGCGCCCACGGTCATCACCTTCGACCGGCTGCGCGGCTCCCGCATCCGCCTCACGTTCACCAGCCGCCACCCCGGCGAGCCGCGGGGAGCGATCCGGGTGAGCCGGCTGGAGACGCCCGCCGCCTGAGCCGCCGCACCACCACGCTCCGGACGGGACCGGTGGGGAAACCGGTCCCGTCCGAACCGTTGACGGCATGTCATGTCTGCCACAAGCATGTCCTGCGACCGCATTTGGGAGCGCTCCCATTTCCATGGTGGGCGCCACCTCCCCCGAGGAGCCCGGACGTGAAAAGACGCAGAACCGCGCTCGTCTCCCTGACGGCCCTGCTGGCGGCGGCCGTCACCGCGCTGCCCGCCGCCCCGGCCGGCGCCGAGGAGACCGAGCAGGTCAGGAACGGCACCTTCGACAACGGCACCGACTCCTGGTGGACGAGCAGCAACGTCACCGCGGCCGTGACCGACGGCCGGCTGTGCGCCGACGCCCCCGGCGGCACCACCAACCGCTGGGACGCCGCCCTCGGCCAGAACGACGTCACCCTGGTGGCGGGGGAGTCGTACAAGTTCTCCTTCACCGCCACCGGCACGCCCGCCGACCACGTGGTCCGGGCGATCGTCGGTCTGTCGGTGTCCCCGTACGACACCTACTACGAGATCAGCCCGCAGCTGAGCGTCTCCGGCAACACCTACTCGTACACCTTCACCTCGCCCGTCGACACGACCCAGGGCCAGGTCGGCTTCCAGTTGGGCGGCACGCCGGACGCCTGGCGGTTCTGCGTGGACGACGTGTCCCTGCTGGGCGGCGTCGCGCCCGAGCCGTACGTGCCGGACACCGGGCCGCGGGTGCGGGTCAACCAGGTCGCCTACCTGCCCTCCGGCCCGAAGAACGCCACCCTCGTCACCGACGCGACCTCGCGTCTGCGCTGGCAGCTGAAGAACGACGGCGGACGGGTCGTCGCCCACGGCTGGAGCAGACCGCGCGGCGTCGACGCCTCGTCCGGACAGAACGTCCACTCGATCGACTTCGGCCGCTACAAGAAGCGCGGCGAGGGCTACACGCTCGTCGCCGACGGCGAGACCAGCCGTCCGTTCGACATCGGGACGGCCGCCTACGAGCGGCTGCGCCTGGACTCGGCGAAGTACTACTACACCCAGCGCAGCGGCATCGCCATCAGCGACGAACTCCGCCCGGGCTACGGCCGCCCGGCCGGCCACGTGGGCACGGCACCCAACCAGGGCGACACCGAGGTGCCCTGTCAGCCGGGCGTGTGCGACTACACCCTCGACGTCTCCGGCGGCTGGTACGACGCGGGCGACCACGGCAAGTACGTCGTCAACGGCGGCATCTCCACCTGGGAGCTGCTCAGCACCTACGAGCGCTCGCTGCACGCCCGCACCGGGGAACCGCGCAAGCTGGGCGACGGCTCGCTCGACATCCCCGAGAGCGGCAACCGGGTGCCGGACATTCTCGACGAGGCCCGCTGGGAGCTGGAGTTCCTGCTGAAGATGCAGGTGCCGGACGGGCAGCCGCTGGCCGGAATGGCCCACCACAAGATCCACGACGAGCAGTGGACCGGGCTGCCGCTGCTGCCGAGCGACGATCCGCAAAAGCGCGAACTGCACCCGCCGACCACCGCCGCGACCCTCAACCTCGCGGCCTCGGCCGCCCAGGCCGCCCGCCTGTACCGCCCCTACGACCGGGAGTTCGCCGCGAAGGCGCTCGACGCGGCCCGTACCGCCTGGAAGGCGGCGCTCGCCCACCCGGACCTGCTCGCCGACGAGAACGACGGCATCGGCGGCGGCGCCTACCCCGACGCCAAGGTCGCCGACGACTTCTACTGGGCCGCGGCCGAGCTGTACCTGACGACGGGGGAGCGGGACTTCAAGGAGTACGTGCTGAAGTCCCCGGTGCACACCGCCGACATCTTCGGGCCGATCAGCTTCGACTGGGCGAGCACCGCCGTCCCCGCCCGCCTCGACCTGGCGACCGTCCCCAGCCGCCTCCCCGGCCGGGACCAGGTCCGCCGCTCCGTCGTCCGGGGCGCCGACGGCTACCTGGCCACCCTGAAGGCGCACCCGTACGGCATGCCCTACGCCCCCGCCGGCAACGTGTACGACTGGGGCTCCAGCCACCAGATCCTGAACAACGCGGTCGTCATCGCCACCGCCTACGACATCACCGGCGGCTCCAAGTACCGTGACGGCGCCGTCCAGAGCATGGACTACATCCTCGGCCGCAACGCGCTGAACATGTCGTACGTCACCGGATACGGCGAGGTCAACGCGCACAACCAGCACAGCCGCTGGTACGCCCACCAGCTCGACCCGGCGCTGCCCGCCCCGCCCGACGGCACCCTGTCCGGCGGCCCGAACTCGAGCATCCAGGACCCCTACGCACAGAGCAAACTCCAGGGCTGCGTCGGTCAGTTCTGCTACATCGACGACATCCAGTCCTGGTCGACCAACGAGCACACCATCAACTGGAACGCCGCGCTGGCCCGCATGGCCTCCTTCGTGGCGGACCAGGGCTGACCCGCCGGCCCCGCCGGCTCCAGGCCGAGGGCCGCGCCGCTTCCGCAGCAGAAAAGCGGAATGCCGGTGCGGCCCTCTTGGCATGCCGGGATTCTGACCTTCTTTCAAAGGCGGCCGAGGTTGCCCGGTCGCCTTGTTGACCATGAGTGGTTTGTGCGAGAGTGAAGCACCCGTGCGGGGGGTAAAGGCCGGGTCTCGCACGCGCTTTGACGGGCCGGGTCCGATTTCGCCATGGCGAATTCACGCCTTCCGCGCCTCGCCCAAGAGGTACACACCACTCCGTGGGTCCTTTTCGGCGATCCGAACTTCTGAGTCACCTGCGCGTGGGAAGGAAACATCTCAGTGCCCACCCCCCACCCCCCTCGGCCCGCGTACCCGCCCTCGGGCGGGGACCCCGGGGAGTCCGACGAGCTGCTGGCCGCACGGCTGCGGGACGGTCCGCAGAGCGAGGCGCCCCGGATCGCCGCGCTGCTGATGGCCCGCCACTGGCAGCCCGCGCACGACTACTCGACCATCTGCCTGGCCACGTCGGCCGAGGTCACCGGCATGGTCACCGCCGCCGCCTGGCACCGGGTGCTGGCGCGGCTCGCCCAGGGCGAACCGGCCACCGCGCTGCGCCCGCTGCTGCTGGTCGCCGTGCGCGACACGGTCCGGCAGTGGTCCGCCGACGACGCGATATCCGGCGTCCTGCCGCAGTTGCTCAAACCCGCCGGCGGACGCGGTATGCGGGCGGCGAAGTCCCTGACCCCGGAAAACCGCACGCTGGCCGCCCGCGCATTCGCCTCTCTTCCCGGACCGGCCCGGTGTTTGCTGTGGCACACGGAGGTCGAAGGAGAGTCGATAAGTGTCCCGGCCGGTCTGCTCGGCATGGATACCGACACCGCGTCGGCCACTCTCGAACAGGCGCGTGAGAAATTCCGCGAAGGTTGTCTGCACGCCCACAGGCAGCTCGCGCCGAGTCAGGAGTGCCGCTTCCAGAGCCGGCTGCTCGACGTCCCGATCCGCCGGGGCGGCGCCCTGTTGCCGGACGTCCGCAAGCATCTGGCGGACTGCCGTCACTGCCGGCACGCCGCCGACCAACTCGGTCACTTCGAACGCGAGTTGGGCACCCTGATCGCCGAGGCGGTGCTCGGCTGGGGCGCCCGGCGCTATCTCGACTCCCGTCCGGGGCGCGCGACGCTGGGCGCACTGGCCAAGGGCGCCGCCCGGCACCGCGGCTCACGCCCCGGACTGCTGGGCCGGCTCCCCGTACCCGTGCGCCGGACGCCGGGCCGGCCGCGCTCGGGGCGGTCGGTGCTGCGGCAGTTCGGCGCGGCCTCCGCCGGAGTGCTGGCCGTCGTACTGGTGGTGAGCGTGTGGTCCTACGACGGGGACGGCGCCGATCCGGCCGCCTCCACCAGCGCCGTCGACGGCAAGGGCGAGACGTCCGCGACGAGCCGCCCGAAACCGCCCGGCACCGCCGGGATGCCCACGTCCGCCGACCGCACGCGGCTGCGCAACGTCGCCGCGGACCTCTGCCTCGACGTGCGCGGCGAGCCCAGGGCCGGAGCGGGCGCCCGGCTGGCGAAGTGCTCCGAGGCGTGGACCCAGCAGTGGACCCACGAGGACGACGGACTGCTGCGCAGCGTCGCCGACCCGGGCCTGTGCCTGGACTCGCGGGCGGACGCCGGAGTCGTCGTTCTCGGTACCTGCGCCGACGAGGGCACCGAGCGGGGCGACGACGTGCGCTACGACCTCACCGAGGAGGGGGAGCTGGTGCCGCGCGGGCAGAAACTGCTCGCGCTCGCCACCACCACCCGGGCGCCGGACGCCGACGTCGTCGTCAAGGTGCACGACGGGTCCGACGACCAGCGCTGGCGCACCGAACCGGTACCGGCGGCGGAGGGCTCCCTGTCGATCGACCGCACCGACGCGCCGGGCGCGCGAGCCGTGGACCTGTCCGCCGGCTGACGGAACCGGCACACTCCTGGGGGACGGCGGCGTCGCCGTCCCCTCACGCCGGGTCCTCGACGAGGTCGGCGGGGCCCGGCGTGGCCGGGGAGGCGTGCCCGGACAGGGCCAGCGTGAGGTCGAGTTCGGCGAGCAGGCAGCGGATCACGTGCTCGACGCCGGCCTGTCCGTCCAGGCCGAGGCCATAGACGTAGGGGCGGCCCAGGAGCACCGCCTCCGCACCGAGCGCGAGAGCCTTGAAGACGTCGTCGCCGGTGCGGACTCCGCTGTCGAACAGCACGGTGAGCCGGTCGCCGACCGCCTCCATCACGCGCGGCAGGGCGTCGGCCGCCGCGACGGAACCGGCCACCTGCCGGCCGCCGTGGTTGGAGACGACCACGCCGTCCATCCCGGCGTCGGCGGCGAGCCGGGCGTCGTCCGGGTGCAGGACGCCCTTGAGGACGATCGGACCGTCCCAGTTCTCCCGCAGGAACGCCAGGTCCGGCCACGACTTGGCGGGATCGGAGAACATGCCGACGAAATGCATCACCGCCGCGTTCGGGTCCTCGTGCACGGGCTTGGCCAGACCGGCCCGGAAGGCGGGGTCCGAGAAGTAGTTGGCGGTGCCCACCCCGTGCAGGAACGGCAGGTACGCCTGGTCGAGATCGCGCGGGCGCCAGGACAGCAGGGGCGTGTCCAGCGTGACGAACAGCGCCGTGTATCCGGCTGCCCGGGCGCGGTTCAGGAAGCTGCGCGCCACCTCACGGTCCTTCGGCCAGTACAGCTGGAACCAGCGCTCGGCGTCGCCCATCGCCTCCGCGACCTGCTCCATGGGCGTGCTGGAGGCGGAGGACAGGATGTACGGCACGCCCTGCGCGGCCGCGGCCCGGGCGGCGGCGGGCTCCGCGTCGGGATGCATGATCGACAGGACGCCGACCGGTGCCAGCGCCAGCGGGGCGGGCAGGTCGCGGCCCAGCACCTCGACGCTCAGGTCGCGCTCGTGCACGTCGCGCAGCATGCGCGGGACGATCCGGCGCCGGGTCAGCGCCGCCCGGTTGGCGCGGGCGGTGCTGCCGTCCCCCGCGCTGCCCGCCACGTATCCGAAGGGGCCTGGGCCGAGGCGCCGCTCGGTGAGCTCCTCCAGCCGGGTCAGGTCGGTGGGCAGTCGCGGAACCGCGCCCGTCATGCCGTTCAGGTAGATCTCGTACTGGAAGTCCGCCCAGTGCTTCGGCATCCCACGTCCGCCTCTCGTCGTCGAGCTCGCGCTGCGGGCACCATACCCGGCGGTATGCGGGGGGTGGCCGTCAGGGGCGGCGGGGCTGTTTCAGGGGTGTTTCAGGCCTATTGGCGAACGAGCGGATCACGCCATTCGGCCAGTTCTGCTCTCGATAATCGATCAAGAAACGCCCAGTTCCGGACTTGGAACGTTCTAACTCCGTAACTTCACGCCACTGATTGAATACCCAAGGTTACCGAAATCCGTGGGGTCGAGATGAGTTTCGGTGCCGGACTCGGCAGACTCGCGCTCGCCGTTCCGGCACCGACCGAGCCGGGCCGGCACCACCCTCGAAACGAGCGGAAGGATGCACACAATGCGGAACACCGCGCGCTGGGCAGCGACTCTGGGCCTGACGGCCACCGCCGTCTGCGGGCCCCTCGCCGGGGCCTCCCTCGCCTCCCCGGCCACCGCCCCCGCGTCGCTCTACGCCCCCTCGGCCCTGGTGCTGACCGTGGGGCACGGAGAGAGCGCTGCCACCGCCGCACCCCTGCGCGCGGTCACCCTGACCTGCGCCCCGACCGCCTCCGGTACCCACCCGGCGGCCGACGCGGCCTGCGCCGAACTGCGCGCCGCGCACGGGGACCCGAGCGCCCTGGCCGCCGACGACGCCGTGATGTGCACCCGGGAGTACGCCCCCGTGGTCGTCACCGTGGACGGGGTCTGGCAGGGCCGGCGCCTCTCCTACGAACGCACCTTCGCCAACGAGTGCGTGAAGAACGCGGGCAGCGCGAGCGTCTTCACGTTCTGAGGGACCGGGACCGCCGGAACCGTGCGGCGTGACCGGCTGCTCGCTACTGGGGAGTGCGAGCGGCCGCCGTACGGGTCCCGCGGGCCCGCACCGGGGACGGCGGACGGAGTGGGGCCGTCCGCCGTCCTCCCGGTTCGCGACGCTTCCGGTCCGCACCGCACCGCCGGTCACTCCGTCCCGGGCCGCCCCTCACCGGTCCCGGACGACCGGGCGCGGTGGCTGGTGTCGCACCAGGGGTAGCGCCGGCTGCGACGGCACGTGCACAGCGCCACCCGGAAGCGGTCGGAGGACACCGTCGTCCCGTCCTCCAGCTCCACCTCCACCGGCCCTTCCACCAGCATCGGTCCCCGGCGCTGGACCTTGATCCGGCGCGGGGCGTCCGCCGGGCGCGGCTCACCGGCCGGGCGCGGGGCGTCAGACGGGGAGTTCGGCACGGACCACCACCAGCTCCTCCTCGTGCTCGGCCCCGGACAGCAGCCCGTGCTGCCGCAGCCAGCGCTCCCGGCCGCGCACCACGGGACCGAACGCGATCCGCCGCCGCCGGGTCACCGCGGCCTTCAGACCCGCCTCGCGCAGCAGCGCCTCGGTCCTCGCCGGGTCGCTGAGCGCCGACTGCACCAGCAGCAGTACGCCGCCGGGGCGCAGCAGCCCCGGCACCTCCAGGCAGATCCGGTCCAGGACCATACGGCCGTCGCGGCCCGCGTCCCAGGCCCGGGCGGCACCCCGCGGCCGGCGGCCGCCGGCCGGCGCCGGCACGTACGGCGGGTTGGCCAGCACCAGGTCGAACCGCTGACCGCGGACGGGAGTGAAGAGATTGCCGTGCCGGACGCGGATCCGCACCCCGGCCCGGGCCGCGTTGAGCCGCGCGGCCCACACCGCGCGCCACGACACGTCCACCGCGGTCACCCGGCCGCCCCGCAGCGCCGCCGCCAGGGCGAGCGCGCCCGTGCCGGTGCCCACGTCGAGCACGGCCGCGCCCGGTGGGAGCGACTCGTCGGACAGCGCCCCGACCAGCAGGGCGGTGTCCTCCTGAGGGGCGTACACGCCCGGTAGCACCATGAAATTCACGGACCCCAGGTACCCCGGCGGTCACGAAGTATGAGCAGTCCGCGCACGCGCGCGCGGCGCGGGCGGCAGCACCGTGCGCAGCGACGACCTTCCCGCCCGCCAGTCGGCGAGCAGCCGGGCGCCGAAGCGGTCGTCGAGGTGCCCGGTGGCGTCGATGCCGAACACGACGTCCGCCTCGAGGTGCGGTTCCTGCTCCAGCAGCCCCTCGATCACCTCGTGCCGGACGATCTGCTCGTGCACCGCGTCGGCCTCGACGTGCTCGTCGTAGAAGTGCTCGGCGGCCGGTCCGGCACCGGTGCGGCGCATCGCCCCGGCGAGCCGCCGGGAACCGGGCGACGAGGTGATCTCCACCGCCGCGAAGTGCCCCACCAGCGCGCCGCGCAGCGACCGGTGCAGACCGAACAGCGACATCATGTTCACGGTGGCCAGGCACTCGGCCGAGGCGGCGTCCAGATGGGCGCCGTACGTCGTGTCCAGGCCCAGGTCCGTCATCAGGTCGGCGAACAGGCGGGCGTGCACCCGGTCGGCGCGGCCGCCGCCGTACTCGTCGAACTCCACGGCCGCCATCGCCGCCTTGGCGCGGCCCCACAGCCGCGGCAGCACCCACGCGTGCGGGTCGGCCTCCTTGAGGTGGTACAGGGAACGCTGGGCCGCGTACTCGCGCAGCTGCCACAACTCGCCCTCGTCCCGCAGGAAGTGGCTCACGCCCTCGCCGTGCACGGGTTCGACGAGCAGCGCCCCGACCGCGTCCGCGACGCTCTCGTGGACCGGGGTGTCGGCCCGCAGGGCGGCCAGGAAGCGCCGCTCCAGCGCGGCCCGCACGCCCAGCAGTCCGGGGTCCCACTCCAGGTCGGGACCGACCCCGGCGAAGCCCCGGTAGTGCAGCTCGTAGCACTGGTACAGGGCGAGCTGCAGGTCGTCGCCGTACACCGGGGCGGCGGCGACGGCCTCGGGGGCCGGCAGCGGGCCCGTCCCGCGCAGATGAGCGCCGACGGCCCCGGAGACCGGTCCCCGGGGCGTCGGCAGGCGTGGTCCTTCACGGTCGTACTCCATGGACCGCGAGTACCCGGACGCCGCCGCGGCACCCCCGGCCGCGCTCAGCGGCGCGTCACTCGCCCTCGACGTCCTCCTGGGCGCCGGTGTTCGGCGAGGTGGCGTCCCCCGCCTCGCCCCGGTGCTCGCCCCCGTCGGACTCCGCGTCGCGGGGCCTGGCCTCCTCGATCTCGCGCAGCACCTCCTCGATGGCGGTCTCGGGCTGCTTGTGGTCGTGCTCGCCGTTCTGGGACACGGAGTCCTCCTTCGTGCTTCTCGTCGTACGGTTGCCTGCGGCCGCTCTCGTCCTCGGTTCGTGCGTCCGGCCGGTTCAGTTCGACGCGGACGCCAGGCGCAGCGGCACCGGCGCCGGGACCGCGGCCTCGTCGCTGCGGCGGACCATCTCGGCCCACCAGGACGGGCCGTCCTCGATCTGGCGCAGCAGGACCCCCTCCCGGATCGCCCAGGGGCAGAGCGTCACCGACTCCAGACCGGTCAGCTTCATCGCCGTGTGCCCCACGACGGCGCCGGCCAGACTCTGCGCCGAGCGCGGTGCGGAGATGCCGGGCAGCCGGGCCCGCTCGGCGGCGGACAGGGCGGCGAGCCGGCCCACCGCGTCCCCCAGGTCGGAGCAGAGCATCCGCCGCTCCGTGAAGGGCCCGTGCCGGCCCGGCGGGGCGCCGCACAGCCGCCCCAGCTGCTGGAACGTCCGCGAGGTGGCCACGGCGGTCCGCGGCCCCTCCCAGCGGATCCGCGCCGCCACGTCCCGCAGCTGGTGGCGGACCTTGCGGCGCAACGCCTTGACCTGGTCCCGCGACGCCGGGTCCGTGCCGCCCGCCAGGAACTCGTGGGTCAGCCGGGCCGCCCCCAGCGGCAGCGAGGCCACGAAGTCGGGCAGCCGGCCGCGCCCGAACGCGACCTCCAGCGAGCCGCCGCCTATGTCGAGCAGGGCGAGCGGCCCGGACCGCCAGCCCATCCAGCGCCGGGCCCCGAGGAACGTCAGCTCCGCCTCCACCTCGCCCGGCAGGGTGCACAGCGGCACACCGGTGCGGGCGTGCACGGTGCGCAGCACCTCGCGCCGGTTCGGCGCGGCGCGCACCACGGCGGTCGCGAAGGCCAGCGGCTCCGACGCCCCCCACCGCTCCGCGGTCCTGCTCGCGCCGGCGACCGCCTCGACGAGCCGCTCCAGTGCCTCCTCGGGGACCGGGCCGCCCGGCCCGACCTGCTCGGAGAGCCGCAGCCGCCACTTGGCGGTGTGCACCGGCAGCGGGACCCCGCCCTCGGCGTCCGCCACCATGAGCCGGACCGTGTTCGACCCCACATCCACCACGCTGATCCGCATGAGGGCAACAGGTACCCATTCGAGCGCCGGTCAGGCCAGCTGCCGCCGCACCAGCTCGTGCAGCCGGCCGTTCGTGTCGGCGAGCAGCTCGGCCGGCGGGCCCTGCTGGGCGACCCTGCCGTCCTCCATCACGATCACGCGGTCGGCGTCCAGCACCGTGGACAGACGGTGCGCGATCACGACCCGGGTGGCGTTCAGCGCCTTGGTGGACTCGATCACCGTGCGCTGCGTCTCGTTGTCGAGGGCGCTGGTGGCCTCGTCGAAGAAGAGGATGCGCGGCCGGCGGATCAGCGCCTGCGCGATCATCAGCCGCTGCCGCTGGCCCCCGGAGACCGCGCCGCTGCCCGAAACGATGGTGTGCAGGCCCATCGGCATCCGCTTGATGTCCTCCGCGAGCCCCGCCATCTCGGCCGCCGCCATCGCCTCCTCGGGCGTGTACGGCTCCGTGCCGCAGATGACGTCCAGGATCGAGCCCGTGAACGGCTGCGCGTGCTGGAGCACCACCCCGCACTGCCGGCGCACCGCCGACTGGTCGAGCGCGGCCAGGTCCTGGCCGTCGTACAGCACGCTGCCCGACAGCGGACGGTCGAAGCCGATCAGCAGCCGCAGCAGGGTCGACTTGCCGCAGCCGCTGGGCCCGACGACCGCGACGAACTCGCCCGGACGCACGTCGAAGGAGACGTCGTCCAGGACCAGCGGACCGTCGTCGGTGTACCGGAACGACAGCCGGCGCGCCTCGATTGCCCCCGTCAGCGGTCCCGGCCGGGTGCTCGCCGTCCGCACCTCGGGCGTCGCGTCCAGCACCGGCCGGATCTCCTCGAACAGCGGCAGCGCCGCCACCCCGGACACGAACGCGCCGGTCAGCTGGGTGACCGAGGTGAGCAGCATCGTCACCGAGGCGTTGAAGGTGAGGAACTCGGCCGCCGACATCGAACCGCGTGCCGGACCGGCCAGGAGCATGAACATCAGCAGCGTGCACAGCGGCAGGTAGACCGCGCCGAGCACCGCGTTCAGGTTCTTGATCCGCCCCGCCCGCCGCTGCAGCTCGCGGCTGTGCGCGAACCGTTCCGCCCACGCCGCGTAGGCGTAGTTCTCGGCCGCCGCCACCCGCAGCTTGGGCAGCCCGCGCAGCGTCTGGAACGCCTGGTTGTTCAGCTTGTTGGTGAGCTTGACCAGCCGCCGCTGCCAGCGCACCTGCCACAGCCCGAGTCCCAGGAACACCCCGGCGACGACCACCAGCATGCCGATCGCCGCCAGCGCCATCGGCACGCTGAACCAGAGCAGCAGCACCAGGTTCACCGCCCCGACGGTCACCGACTGGGCCACCGTCGGACCCACCCCCGCAAGGAGTCTGCGGATCGCGCTGATGCCCATGGCCGCGCTGGCCAGCTCGCCGGTGGAGCGCTCGGTGAAGAACTTCGTCGGCAGCCGCAGCAGCCGGTCCCACACGGCGGGTTGCAGCGTCGCCTCGATCCGGCCCTCCAGGCGCAGGATGGTGAGGTTCTGCAACAGCATGAAGGCCGCCGCGACGACACTGCTCAGCATCACCGCGAGACACACCTGCACGATCAGCCCGGTCTGCGCCTTCGGCACGAACTCGCCGAGCACCTTGCCCGTCGCGACCGGCACCAACGCGCCGAGCCCCACCGTCACCAGACCGGCGAGCAGCAGACCCGTCAGGTCCCCGCGGGTGCCCGCCAGACAGAACCGCAGCAGTCTGAGCGGGCCGAGCCGGCGCTCGGGCAGCGGACGGTAGAACATCACCGCGCGCGGCTCGAACTCCCCGGCGTTCGCCTTCTCCACCGGCGTCTCACGCCCGGTCGCCGGATGCACGGCCACATAGCCGCCGCGCCGCCACAGCAGCGCCACCGGCGCGCCCGACAGGGTCCGCTGCCCGACCAGCGGCCCCACGTCGTCCCGCCACCAGTGGTCCTCCAGCCGCACCGACCTGGTCCGCACGCGCGAGGCGAGCGCGACGCGCTCCACCGGGTCGAGCCGGTCGCTCTCCGTGCCGCCCTGGGCCGGCTCGGCGAGGGGGATGCCGGCGGCGCGGGCGACCAGCCTGCAGGCCGCGTACGTGGCATCGGCGTCGGCCGCCGTGGTGCGCTGTCCCGACCGCTTGCCGATGGAGGCCAGCAGCGTCCGGTCGGCCTGGGCGCGCACCGCCTCACCGGCCTTGATGCCGGCCGCGGTACGCGTCTCGTGGGTGCGCTCCAGCTGCTCGATCCAGCGGTCCAGGGTGGTCAGCAGCCGGTACTGCTGGTCGACCATGCTCTGCCACAGCGCCGGGTCCATCAGCAGGTCGGCGGCCGCCTCCTCGCCGTACACCGCCCCGTACTGCACGCTGCCCGGCGGCACCTGCATCCAGAAGACGTCGTCGTCCGTGGGCGCGTCGGCCCGCTCGCCGGCCATCGGGGCCTGGAAGAGAACGGTGAGGCCCCGGCCCACACCGAGGGCGAGGGCGTACTCCAGCGGGCTCGTCGTCGGCGGCACGTACTGCGGGTTGCCGTACGCGTCGTACGACCACGTCTGGGTGTGCGCCGGCTGGTACAGCTCGCGCAGTGCGATGCGGTGCACGACGCAGTCCCGCAGCGGACGCGCCACCAGCGTGTGCTGCGGCCCGGCGACCGGCCCGAGCAGCACCGAGCCCGCCTCCAGGCGCCCCAGGTGGTGCCAGTGGCCCTGCTCCGCGGCGTCCACCGCGAACAGGTCCACCGCCCCGGACACCACGAGCCACAGCACCTGCGGCCCCTCCAGGTCCAGCCGGTTGAACCCGGCGCAGTCCACGCGCGTACCCAGCGCGCCGAGAGCCCCCAGGACCAGGTCGCCCTGTCCCTCCTGCACGGTCGTCATCTCACCGCTCCCTGACCAGCGCCGCGTACGCGCCGCCGTGTGCCACCAGCTCCGCGTGCCGCCCGCGCTCCACGACCGTGCCGTGCTCCAGGACGACGATCTCGTCGCTGTCCCGCACGGTGCTGAGCCGGTGCGCGATCACCACGCAGGCGCAGCCGCGCCGGCGCAGGTTGTCCATGACCACCAGTTCGGTCTCCGCGTCCAGGGCGCTGGTCACCTCGTCCAGGACCAGGATGCTCGGCCGGCGCACCAGCGCCCGGGCGATCTCCAGACGCTGGCGCTGCCCGCCGGAGAAGTTCCGGCCGTCCTGCTCGACCGGGCTGTGGATGCCGCCCGGCCTGCGCATCACCACGTCGTACAGCGCCGCGTCCCTGAGCGCGTCCACCACGGCGTCGTCGGGGATCGACGGGTCCCACAGCGCCACGTTGTCGCGCACCGAGCCCTCGAACAGGAACACGTCCTGGTCGACGAAGGAGACCGAGGACGCCAGCGCCCCGCGCGGGATGTCGTCCAGCCGCTGCCCGTCGACGCGGATCACCCCGTCCCAGGGCGCGTACAGGCCCGAGATCAGCCGTGACACCGTCGACTTGCCGCTGCCGGAACCGCCCACCAGTGCCACCTGCTGTCCCGGCCCGACGGTCAGGTCGAAGCCGGTGAGCAGCGGCTTGTCCAGCGGGTTGTAGCCGAAGGAGACGTTCTGCAGTTCGACGTGACCGTGCAGCCGACGGGTGGAGTCGGCGCCGCCGGGGCGGTCGTAGAGCGGGTCCGCCCGGAAGTTCTCCACGTCCTTCAGCCGCGCCACGTCGGCCGCGAAGTCCTGGATGCGGCCCGCGACGCCGTTCAGCCGGGTCAGCGGGGCCGTGAAGCGGACCACCAGCGCCTGGAAGGCGACCAGCAGACCGACCGAGATGTGGCCCTCGACCGCGCGCATGCCGCCGATCCACAGGATCAGCGCGCTGTTCAGCGTCGCGAGCGTCGGCGCGACCACGCCCAGCCAGGCGCTCGGCACCCCGAGCCGCTGCTGCTCCTCCAGCGTGGTGGCGTGCTGGCCGGCCCACTTGCGGAAGTAGCCGTCCTCGCCGCCGGTCGCCTTCATCGTCTCGATCAACTGGAGGCCGGTGTACGCGGTGTTGGTCAGTCGTGCCGTGTCCGCCCGCAGCTTCGCCGTACGGGTCGCGCGCAGCCGGATCACGACCCGCATCGCGAGGATGTTGAGCAGCGCCACCCCGATGCCGACGAAGGTGAGCTGCGGGTCGTACGTGTACAGCAGTACGGCGTACAGGACGACCACGATCGCGTCCACGCCCGCCGCGGCGAGGTCGCGGGCCAGCGTCTCGGCGACCGCGTCGTTCGACTGGAGGCGCTGCACCAGGTCGGCGGGGCTGCGCTGGGAGAAGAAGGTCACCGGCAGCCGCAGCAGGTGCCGCAGGAACCGGGCACTGGAGAGGGTGGAGGAGATGATGCGGCCGTGCAGCAGGTTGGCCTGCTGGAGCCAGGTCAGCACCACCGTGAGCAGCACACAGGCGCCCATCGACGCGAACAGCACGCCGAGCAGCGAGGTCTGCCCGCCGATGAGGAACATGTCGATGTAGGTGCGGCTGAGCGCGGGCACCGCCGCGCCGACCGCCACCAGGAGCAGGCTCGCCAGCACGGCCGCGGGCAGTGTGCCCGCGGTTCCGCGCAGCCGGGCCGGCATCGCGCCGAGCACACCGGGCTTGCGGCCGCCGCGGGTGAAGTCGTCACCGGGCTCCATGGTCAGCACGACACCGGTGAAGGAGCCGTCGAACTCCTCCAGGGACACGAAACGGCGGCCCTTGCCCGGGTCGTTGATGAACACCCCGCGCCGCCCGAACCGGCGGCCCATGCCGTCGTAGACGACGTAGTGGTTGAACTCCCAGAAGAGGATGGCCGGTGCCGTCACCTCGGCGAGCGCGGCCAGGTCCATCTGCATGCCCTTGGCGGTGAAGCCGTAACCGCGCGCCGCCTTCAGCAGGTTGCTCGCGCGGGATCCATCGCGGGAGACACCGCAGGCGATCCGCAGCTCCTCCAGCGGGACATGACGGCCGTAGTGCCCGAGCACCATGGCGAGGGAGGCGGCGCCGCACTCCACGGCCTCCATCTGGAGCACGGTGGGTGTACGGACGGTCTTCGCCCGGCTCTTGGGCACGCTGCGCCTTGGCGGGGCGGCGCGGCGCCTGCCCCGGGTCTCCTGTGCGGTGCTCACGGCAGCAGCCAATCGACGGGACGCTGGTCGGCCAGCCGGATCGAGCCCGTGGCCAGGGTCATGGAGGTCAGTTCGAACGGCGGTCCCTCGGCCGAGGACCACTCGTAGCCGCTCTTCGTGGACGTGGAGGTGTCCAGCCGTACCGTCACGGCGACCGGCCTGCCGTCCTTGGTGAACTGCTCGCCGAGCGCGCCGTCCCCGAGGAAGGCACCGATCGTCTGTGCCGACTGGGCCGAGCGGTCCACGGACTTCACCTCGCCGTGCAGGACGCCGTACTGCTGCGTCGGCACCGACTGCACGGTCAGGTCGACGGAGGCGTGCGCGGGGATGGCGGCCGCGTTCTCGGCGGGGACGTAGACGGTGGCGTAGAGGGGGTCGTCGGCGTGGGCGACCTTCTCCACCGAGGCGACGTTGGCACCGGTGCTGATGATCTGCCCCACGGTGGCCGCGAGCGCGCTGACCCGGCCGGCGTCGACCGTGCGGACCACGCTCTCGCCCTCGGCGGTGCGGACCTTCAGCACCGGGGCGTCGGCGGCGAGCCGCTGACCCGGTCGGGCCAGGACCGCGGTGACCTGCCCGGAGACGGGGCTCTGGAGGAGGTAACTGCCCTGTCCGTGGGTGAGGATGGCGGGCGCGGAGACCGTGGAGGTCACCGAGCCGCCCACCGCCCACACGGACGCGGCGGCCATCGCGACCAGGGTCACGGACAGCACCAGCCAGCCCTGGGGACGGGCGAAACGCACCGGAAGATCGAGGTCCTCCGGTGACTGGAGTTTTGCGAGGGCCTGTTGGCGGAACTGCACGGCTGACGTATCCAGGGCTCGACGAGAACGGCCGCGGGAGAACGGCCGAAAAGTCCCGGAGCCTGGACGGCTCCGGGACTCAGCGACGCAAGGGCGCGATCAGAGACCGGCGACCAGGCCCGTGACCGGGGCCGTGTTCAGGCCGGTGGCACCCTCGACCGTGCCGACCACGGTGTTGACCAGGCCGGAGACCGGGGCGATGCCGTCCACCAGGCCGGTGACGGTGCCGACGGCGTTCACGTTCAGGCCGCCGGAGACGTTGTCGAGGTCGGCGTCCGAGATCTCGACGGTCTCAACCTGGGGGGTGGAGTTCATGATGGAACTTCCCTTCGTATAGCCATTTCACAAGGGGGGAGCGGCCCCCTCTGGGGACAGATGACGGCCGCGGCCCACGGGCGCCGGGCGCCCGTTTCCAGAGCCCTCCGCGGCCCCCGCGGTGCGATGGATCAAAGCACGCGGCGGGTCCGGGCTTCCAATCAATCACCCCTCCCACCAGCGCACTTGCGACCTCCGGGCACCCAAGCGTGCAGGAGCGCGCACGCCTTCGCGGCGACTTCTTCACACGGTGCGCGACATCGGCTCGTGCGATCCCTTGCCCCCGCGGCGGCGATTGGGACACTCCGGCTCCAAAGGCGTACGGGTCCTCGCCGGCTTGTGCAGATGCCCGGGCGGGGGTGACCGGGTTGGGCATTCGATGTGCAGATTCGCTGAAGCAGTCATTCCGCTCCGTGGCCGGAACAGTGCGTTACCGCTTGATCGCGGAGGGTGTCGATGGTCGGCGTGAAACGGAGTGCGCCGGGGCGCGGCTCGACGGCCCGTCTGAACACCGCGCCCGGCCCGTGCGTACCAACAGCCGTCCAGGCGCCCCCAACTGCCGGACCGGCGGGTACCAACCCCGGTCCCAGGAGGTCGAGTAGGTTGAGTCACAAGCGAATCCCCAAGCGCAAGGCCGCGATGGCGGCGGGCGGCGTGGTCGCACTCGGAGCGGCCGCCGTCCTGCTGCCGAACGCCAACGCCTCGCAGGACGGCGGCTCCCCGGACGACGCCGCCGCGGCGCCCAGGACCCTCAAGGCGGCGGACGCGTCGGATCTCGCCTCACGGCTCGCCGGTCTGCTCGGCGACACCTTCGCCGGCTCCTACTACGACTCCGGCGCGCAGCAACTCGTCGTCAACGTCGCCCCCGGCGACGACAACCAGGTCGTGGTGCGGGCGAAGGAGGCGGGTGCCAAGGTCCGCGAGGTCGACAACAGCATGAGCGAGCTCAGGAGCGGAGCACGGACCCTCAAGTCGGAGGCGAGCATCCCGGGCACCTCGTGGGCGATCGACCCGCGCACCAACAAGATCCTGGTGACCGCCGACAGCACCGTCACCGGCGACCGGTGGGACCGCCTCGAATCCACCGTCGAGGGCCTCGGCGACGGCATGGCGACGGTCAGGAAGTCCGCCGGCACCTTCAAGACGTTCGCGTCGGGCGGGGACGCCATCTTCGGAGGCGGTGCGCGCTGCTCGCTCGGCTTCAACGTCACCGCGGGCGACGGCTCGCCCGCCTTCCTGACGGCCGGTCACTGTGGCGTCGCCGCCGACCAGTGGTCCGACGCGCAGGGCGGCCGGCCGATCGCCACCGTCGACCAGGCGGTCTTCCCCGGCCAGGGCGACTTCGCGCTCGTCACGTACGACGATCCGGCGACCGAGGCCCCGAGCGAGGTGAACCTCGGCGACCAGACCCTGCCGATCGGCCGGGCCGCCGACGCGACGGTCGGCCAGGAGGTCTTCCGCATGGGCAGCACGACCGGACTGGCCGACGGCCAGGTCCTCGGCCTGGACGCCACCGTCAACTACCCCGAGGGCACCGTCACCGGCCTCATACAGACCGACGTCTGCGCCGAGCCGGGCGACAGCGGCGGCTCCCTGTTCACCCGGGACGGCCTCGCGATCGGGCTGACCTCCGGCGGCAGCGGCGACTGCACGGTGGGCGGCGAGACCTTCTTCCAGCCGGTCACCACCGCCCTGGAGGCGGTCGGGGCCACCCTCGGCGACGAAGGCGCGGGTGGCGGTGAGGGTGCCGGTGCCGGAGAGTCGGGTGGTGCCGGTGACGCGGGTGAGGGCACGGGAGTCGGCGGCGACGACGGGTCGGGGCTGACGGGCTGACGGGGGGGGGGGGGGGGGGCTGACGGCTGACGGCACGTCCACCGGACCGCCGTCCCGACCCCCGGCGGGATGGGGCGGCGGTCCGGGTGTACGGCACACGTACCGACCCGGCGGGCGGCCTCCGGTGGCGGGCGTCGGCGCCCCGCAGGTCCGGGCGGCAGGGCGCGCAGGCCCCGGGTCTCCCGGCCCGCCCCGCTGCCCGGCCGATCCGCTCCCGGTCTCGCCCGCCTCGCCCGCGGTGCCGGTCCGCGCCGTTTCGCCCGCGGCACCGGCCCTCGCCGTTTCGCCCGCGGTGCGGGTCCGTGCCCCGCGTGCCGGCCGTGTCCGCGTCGCGCCCCGTGTACCGGCGCGTGCCCGCACCGCGCCCGCCCCGTGCCCACCGGCAGGGCTCCACCCGCACCCGTCCCGCGGCGGAAGCGCCCGTACGCGAGCCCCCGGTGTGCTCCTCGGCGCCGGTACCCGATCCGTAGGGGCTGCGCAGATGTCCCATAAGCGCTGTAATGGCGACGTGGTCGAAGAGGGCACTGCGGAACGCGGACCGAGGGCGCTGCGTGCCGAGGGTGCCCTGAAGGCGATCGCGGCCGGCCCGGAGCCCCGGGAGCGGGTGCGTGCCATCCTCGAGCAGGCACTGGTGTTCGCGGGCGCGTCCTTCGCCGCCCTCTACACACCCGGCGACGACCCCGAGCTGCTCTGTCTGGTCGTGTCGGCCGGTGCGCCGCGCACCCTGTACGGCGTACGGGACAGCTATCCCGCGGCCGGTGGCTCCCCGGTCGCCGACGCCCACCGCGCCGGCGAGGCGGTGTGGATCGGGCCGGAGGAGTTCGCCGGAACGGCCGAGTCGCGGCACGTGCCGTCCAGCGGCTTCTCGCTGGCGGTCCTGCCCGTGCGCGGGGACGGCGGCGGCTGCCTCCTCGTGCTGACCGAGCGCCCGGGCGGGTTCGACGCCGACGACCGCGGGTGCCTCGAACTGATCGCCGAGGCCATGACCTGCCCCACCCCGGCCGGAGCCGTCGGCACCACCGAGTCCGGCGACCTCCAGCCGGACGCCTTCACGCTGGCCATGGACACCGGCCGGGCGGAGGTCGGCGACGGCATCCTGCGCCTGTTCGGCCTCGCCCCCGAGGAGTTCGACGGCAAGGTGGAGACGCTGCTCGGGCTCACCGTGCCGGAGGACCTGCCGTCGCTGATGTCGGTGACCGAGTCCGACCACATGACCATCGGCGAGCGCGAGCTGGAGTTCCGGGTGCTGCAGCCCACCGGCCCGCCGAAGTGGCTCCGGCTCAGCGGACGCCTGCTGCCCGCCGGCGACGGCCGGCCCGCCCGGCTGGTCGGCACCGTCGCCGACGCCTCCACCCTGCGCCCGGACGTGACCGATGTCGCCCGCGTCCAGCGGCTCGCCGCCACGCTCGCCACCGCCGGGACCGTGCGCGACGTCAGCCAGGCCGTGGTCGCCGCCCTGCGCCGACCGCTGCGCGCCGACCGGATCGCGCTGGCCGAGCTGGAGAACGACCGGCTCGTCGTCACCGTCCTGGATCCGCCCGACCCCGAGTCCTGGCCCGAACTGTGGCGCCTGGAGTGGCGCACCGAGTGGCCGGACGCCCCGGTACGGGCCATGCCCACCCTCGCCGCCGCGCTGCGCGAGGGACGCGCCCGGATCTGGCCGGCGGGCACCGGCGACCTGGAGCCCGCACTCGCCGACGTGGGCCCCGGCGGTCTGGCCGTACTGCCGCTGCCCGCGGGCGGCCGCATGGCCGGCGCCTGCCTGATCGGCTGGGACGCCCCGCACGACTTCGGCCCCGACGAGCGCGCCCTGCTCACCGCCTCGGCGGGCCTCGCCGGGCAGGCCCTGATGCGCGCCCACGCCTTCGACGCCGAGCACGAACTGGTCGGCATGCTCCAGCGCCAGCTGCTGCCGCGCCGGCTGCCGAAGCTGCCCGGTGCGGTCGCCGTCGCCCGCTACCTGCCCAGCACGGCCGGACTGGAGCTGGGCGGCGACTGGTACGACGTGATCCCGCTTCCCGACCACCACGTGGCCCTGGTCATCGGCGACGTCCAGGGGCACAGCGCCGGCGCGGCCACCCTGATGGGCCAGATGCGCACGGCCCTGCGCGCCTACGCCGTCGAGGGCCATCCGCCGGACGTGGTGGTTTCCCACGCCAACCGGCTGCTGACCGGCATGGAGACCGACCTCTTCGCCACCTGCGTCTACGTCGACCTCGACATGGAGGAGGGCTCCGCCTGGTGCGTGCGCGCGGGGCATCTGCCGCCGGTGCTGCGCCACCCCGACGGCAGTACGGAGATCGCCGAGGTGGAGGGCGGTCCGCCGCTCGGCGTGGTCACCCAGGCCGACTTCCCGATGAGCCCGCTGCGGCTGCGGCCCGGCACGCTCATCGCCCTCACCACGGACGGCCTGGTGGAGTCGCCCGGCGCCGACATCGACGAGGGCATGGACCGGTTCGCGCACGCCCTGGCCGTCTCCGACCCCACCCACCTCGGACTGGTCGCCGACGCCCTGCTGGGCAACGCCCGCCGCAACGACGACGTCGCCCTGCTGCTGGTGCGCTACGACGGCATGGCCCTGCGCCCGCTGCGCGAGAGCTGGTCGGTGTGGCGGCTGCCCGAGGCCGTACGGCACGCCCGCCGCTTCACCCGGCGCACCCTGCGCTCCTGGGGCGTACCCGACGACGACATCGACGGCGTGCTGCTGATCGTCTCCGAGCTGGTCACCAACGCCCTGGTGCACACCGACGGCAAGGTGCGGCTCGACCTCACCCTGATCAGCGGCCGGCTGCGCGTCGCGGTCGCCGACGCCTCGCCGCGCACACCCGTCAAACCGACCAGTATCGGCTGGGAGGCCACCGGCGGGCGGGGCATCCTCCTGGTCGAGGCGATGTCGGCGACCTGGGGGACACTGCCGGTCAGTGGGGGCAAGCAGGTGTGGAGCGAGATCCCGGTGGGCGGCGGCTGAGCGCCCTGGGCCGAGCCCGAGGGGGCACCCTCACCGACGTGCGGGGCGGCGCCCCGACGGGTACCCGCCCGGTCGACCACGAGCGGGTGCGGAACCCGGGAACCGAGGAGCGAGTGCCCCATGACCCAGTACGTCCGCGACATCATGACCGGCGACCCGGTGACCGTCGAGCCGCTGACCTCCGTCACGGCCGTGGCCCGCCTCATGCGCGACCGGGACCTCGGAGCCGTCCTGGTCACGGAGGGCGACCGGCTGCGCGGCCTGGTCACCGACCGCGACCTGGTGGTCCGGTCGCTGGCCGGGGGCGGTGACCCGGAGCAGACCACCGTCGCCGGGGCGTGCAGCGACGACCTGGTGACCGTGCGCTCCGACGAGGAGCTGAGCCACGCCGTCGAGCTGATGCGCGAGCACGCCGTACGCCGGGTCCCGGTCGTCGACGACGACGGCCACCCGGTCGGCATCGTCTCCCTCGGCGACCTGGCCATGGAGCGCGACCCGGAGTCGGCGCTCGGCGACATCAGCGCGGCTCGCCCCAACCCGTAGGCACCGCTGGGCACATGCGCACGGTGTTTCACGGCGCGCCGCACGGGGACCCGACAGGGCGAGCGCACCAGGCGCACCGGGCGCGGAGGACGCGGAACCAGAAGGAAGATGATGCTCGTGACCACGGAAACCAGCGGCAAACCGGTTGCCCGCCGGCTGGAGACCGGCTGGTCGAAAGCCCGCCGCCTGCGGAGCAGGGGTGTGCCGCGCACCTGTGTGCCGGCCGTCGAGGACGGCAGCACCACCCGCGCACCGCAACCGGGCCAGGAGTCGAACATCGTCCGGGGCGAGGACTGAACGGGCCCCGAGGGTGGTGACACCGCCCAGCGCGCCGGCCTCGGGGCCGGCGCGGTGCGCGTTCCGGGCCGGTCACGGACGGCGGTGGACACACCGGTAGCGTCTCAGGCGCCCGCACCGCCCGTCCCCCACCGCAGCAAGGCACGGAACCGCCCATGAACATCCTGGTCACCGGCGCCGCCGGATTCATCGGCTCCCGGTACGTCCGGACCCTCCTCGCCTCCGACGAACCAGGGACACCGCGGATCACCGTCCTGGACTCCCTCACCTACGCCGGGACCACCGCCAACCTCGAAATCGGCCACCCCCGGCTGGAGTTCGTGCACGGCGACATCCGCGACCGGGCGCTCGTCGACCGGCTGACGGCCGAGGCGGACCAGGTGGTGCACTTCGCGGCCGAGTCCCATGTGGACCGCTCGATCCACGCCGCGTCCGACTTCGTCCTCACCAACGTCGTCGGCACCCAGAACCTGCTGGACGCCGCCCTGCGCCACGGAGTGGGACCCTTCGTCCACGTCTCCACCGACGAGGTCTACGGCTCGGTGGAGTCCGGCGCGGCAACCGAGGAGCATCCGCTGCGGCCCAGTTCCCCGTACGCCGCGTCGAAGGCGTCGGGCGACCTGCTGGCCCTGTCCTACCACCGCACCCACGGGCTCGACGTACGGGTGACCCGGTGCTCCAACAACTACGGCCCGCACCAGTTCCCCGAGAAGCTCGTGCCGCTGTTCGTCACCCACCTCCTGGACGGCCGCCGGGTCCCGCTGTACGGGGAGGGACGCAACGTCCGCGACTGGCTGCACGTCGACGACCACTGCCGGGGCGTCGACCTCGTCCGCACCCGGGGCCGGGCCGGCGAGGTCTACAACATCGGCGGCGGCACCGAGTTGAGCAACCGCGAGCTCACCGGCCTGCTCCTGGACGCCTGCGGCGCGGGCCCGGACCGGGTGGACCACGTCGAGGACCGCAAGGGCCACGACCTGCGCTACGCGGTCGACTGGAGCAAGGCCCGCGAGGAACTGGGCTACCGCCCCCGGCGTGCCTTCGCGGCAGGGCTGGCCGAGACCGTCGCCTGGTACCGGGACAACAGGGCCTGGTGGGAGCCGCTCAAGCGGCGCACCGACGCGGGCTGACGGGCGGCGGCGCGTTCAACCCGCGGCCATGCGACCCGGTCGTGTGTCCCAGCCGTATGTCTCAGCCGTATGTCTCAGTCGTGCGTCTCAGTCGTGCGTTTTGGCGAGCAGCTCCAGGATCTCCCGCGTCGTGCCCGTCTCGCCCAGGCGCGGGAAGATCCGCTCGACGCTGCCGCGGTGTGCCTCGGCGCTCATGTCGCTCATCGCGTCGGTGGCGAGCGTGACGTGGTAGCCGTGCTCGTGGGCGGCGCGGGCGGTGGACTCCACGCCGATGCTGGTGGCGATGCCGGTCAGCACGATCTGGGTGACGCCGCGGCGGCGCAGTTGGACGTCGAGGCCGGTGCCGTGGAAGGCGCCCCAGTTGCGCTTGGTGACGGTGATGTCGCCGGGATGCCCGGCCAGCTCGTCGACGATCACGTCCCAGCCCTCGGGCCGCGGACCGCCGGCGCCCCCCGCCTCCGTACGACCCGGCACGGCGTCCGCCCCGTCGGCGGCGAAGGAGACCCGGACCAGCACCACCGGCAGACCGCGGGCCCGGAAGGCCTCGGCCAGTTCGGCGCTCCGGGCGACGACCTCGGCGCCGGAGTACGGCTCGGTCGGCGCGGCGACGATACCGGCCTGGAGATCGATCACGACGAGGGCGGTGCGGGGGTCGAGGGCGGTGACGGACATCGGGTGGTGCCTCTCAGACGGATCTCGGACGGTTCGGGGGTGCCCGGTCGGCGCCCCGGACCACCGTAAATTCGACAGGTAAGACTGTCCAGCTGAGACTGCACAGTTTTACCTGTCGATTAAACTGGGGCGCGTGCGTCTGCTGATCACGTCCGACACCCACCTGCCCAAGCGCGCCAGGGAACTGCCGGCGCCCCTGCTGGCGGAGCTCCCCCGTGCGGACGTCGTCCTGCACGCCGGGGACTGGGTCGACACGGTCACCCTCGACCTGCTGGAGAGCCGCAGCCGCCGACTCCTCGGGGTGTACGGCAACAACGACGGGCCCGCACTGCGCGCCAGGCTGCCCGAGGTGGCGTACGCGGATCTCGGCGGCCTGCGCTTCGGAGTCGTCCACGAGACCGGCGCCGCCCAGGGGCGGGAGGCACGCTGCGCCGCCCGCTTCCCCGACCTGGACGTCCTCGTCTTCGGGCACAGCCACATCCCCTGGGACACCACCGCGGCGACCGGCCTGCGGCTGCTCAACCCGGGTTCGCCCACGGACCGTCGCCGTCAGCCGTACCACACCTACATGACCGCCACGGTCGCCGACGGCCGGCTCGGGGACGTCGAGCTGCACCGGCTGCCGCCGCGCTGACGAGAAGGGCGGGAAAGGGCGGGCGCACAGCTGCTGCCGCCGGCGACACGACGGGCCCGGACGGCACGGAGCCTCAGCGGGCCGACGGTCCGGTCCAGCCGGCCGCCACATGACCGATGCGGACCCGCTGCGGGTGGTCGCCCACGGGGACGGAGACCGACTTCCCGCCGGTGGCGAAGTCGATGGCCGTGACCCGGTCGGCGCCGCTCTCGGAGACCACGCAGTGCGTGCCGTCGCCGCTGACCGTGGCCCAGTACGGCTTGGCGGCGGACACCAGCGGACCCTCCTGGAGGGTGTCGCGGTCGACCACCGTCGCGTAGTCGTCCATCGTGCCCGCCACACAGATCTTGGCGCCGTCCGGACTCATGGACAGGCCGTGGTGCCGCGAGTCGTTGACCCACGTGGTGCGGTCCTCGCTCGCGGCGGGGTTCTTCGGCAGGGTCTTCGTCCGGGTGATCCGGTCGGTGGCCACGTCGTACTCGAAGAAGCCGTTGAAGAACGAGACCTGGAAGTACAGCTTCGACTCGTCGGGCGAGAAGACGGCGGGCCGCACCGCGTCCGAGTGGTCGCCGAGGCCGATCGCGTCGAGCCGTTCGCGCATGTCGACGACCCTGACCCGCTCGTACGTCCGCGCGTCCACGATCGTGATGCGCCGGTCGCCCTTCGTCCAGTCGAGCCAGGGGGCGTCGAGCGCGGTGTTCACCTCGCCGATGGACATGTTCCAGATGTACTTGCCGTCGCGGGTGAAGATGTTCTCGTGGGGCTTGTCGCCGGTGGCGAAGGAGCCGACCTGTTCACCCGTCTCGATGTCCAGGACGTGCACGGTGTTGGAGGTCGAGGCCGAGACGGCGACCCGGGTGCCGTCGGGGGAGACCGCCATGTGGTCGGAGCGGTAGCCGGACACGGGGAAGCGCCAGTCGATGTCGCCGGTGGCGAGGTCGACGGAGACCACGTCGGCGAAGCTCGGCCGGGAGACGACCACCGAGGTGCCGTCCGGCGTCGAGTACATGTCGTCGACGAGCTGGTCGTGTCCCTCGCCGACACCGTTGCGGATGGCCTGGAAGTAGATCCACTTGATCGGGTCCGCGTTGATCTCCGCCATCCGCTCGGCCCGGTCCGGGACGACGTCGATCCGGCCGATCCTCGCGAAGTCGCCGGTGGACCGGATGACGTCCGCGGTGCCGTCCCAGTTGTTGCCGACGAACATCACCTCGCGCAGGTCGGCACGGGCGTCCGGGGCGGCCGAGGCGGTGGCGGCGGGCGCGGCGGCGGTCAGGGCGAGGGCGGCGGCGACGGCGCCGAGGTGCCTGGTGGTGAAGGCGGGCATGCTGCTCTCCTCCGGCAAGGGGGTGGTGGGGGCGATGGAGCGCTGGAGCCGTGGGGCGGTGGTGTGCTGGAGCGCGCAATCTGAACACAGCTGCTTTCAGAGTGAACTTACTGCAAAGTAAGGAAAGAGCGCCCTTCTCCACAAGGCCGCGGACACGACAAAATCGGCTGCACGGCGAGGAGTTGCCGCGGCGAGAGAAAGGGAGGGGGAGAGCGGGTGACGGGCAGGCTCAGGGCACCGACGGGCCGCTACGGCGGCAAGTCGGCCGCACAGCGCCAGGCCGAGCGCCGTCGGCGCTTCCTCGACGCGGCCCTCCAGCTCTTCGGCGACACCCCCGGCTACCGCGCCACTACGGTGGCCGCCCTCAGCGACGCCGCCGGTCTGTCCACCCGCCAGTTCTACGAGGAGTTCCGCACCCTGGAGGACGTGCTCGCCGCACTCCACCTCCAGGTCAACGACTGGGCCGAGCAGGCCGTCCGCACCGCGGCCGACGACACCCGCGACCTGCCGCTTCCCGAACGCGCCGCCGCGATCTTCCGCGCCTACGCGGGCAACGTCACCGCCGATCCACGCCGCGTCCGCATCACCTTCGTCGAGATCATCGGCGTCAGCCCGCGTCTGGAGGAGCAGCGGCTGGCCCGCCGCGCCCGCTGGGTGGACCTCATCCGCGCCGAGGCCCATGCGGCCGCCGGACGCGGGGAGGCGGCGCCCCGTGACTACCGGCTGGCCGCCACCGCGTTCATCGGTGGCGTCAACGGCCTGCTGCACGACTACAGCGCGGGCTGGGTGGACGCGACCCTGGACCAGGTCGTCGAGGAACTGGTCCACCAGCTCCTCGCCCTGCTGCGCCCACCCGGCTCGGACCCGGGGTGCTGACCGCCCCCACGCAGTGAAGGCCCCGGACTACTCGTCCCAGGCCTGGATCATGGTCTGCTCGACGATCTCGCCGTCCCGCAGCGAGAGCATCGACTCGGCGAGGACCCGCACGCCGTCGGGATAGGTGCATTCCTCGGTGTACGCGGCCTGGTCGCCCTGGACGACGCAGCGTGCCATCCGGTGGGTCATGTCGCGGCCGTAGACGTCGTCGAGCATCTCGGCGATCTCGTCCCGGCCGTGCAGGACCTTCGGGCGGCTGGGCTGGTCGTACCGGTCGACGATGCGGACCTCCGCGTCCTGCGCGTACAGCGACAACAGGGGTGCCGCCGTCTCTCCTTCGATGCCCCGGCGCAGGGCTTCGGTGTCGAAGCCGGGGCCTGTCGTGGTACTCATGACGACCTCCTTCGGACGTCGAGAGCCGCGGCCCGGAGCGGAGACGGGCCGCCTCGGCCCTCTCCCTTCGAGCTTCCTCCGACTCACCGCCCGGGGCAACGCCGACCGCGGCACTGCTCCTCACGGGTGACCGGCACCGCCCGCCCGTGTCCGCCACCGGCCCGAGGGCGTTGCTCAGCACATGATCTCAACACGACGTATCGTCGCCGTCGTCGGGCTCGCCGCCGGTGTCACCGGCCTCGCCGCCCCGATGGCGAGCGCGGCAGGCGGGGGCCCGCTGGGCACGGAGAAGCTCAGCGTGACGAACACCCTCGACACACTCGCGGTCGGTGACATGCCCGCCGAGGACCGGGCACGGATGCCGCTCCCCTCCCAGCAGCTGAACCGGCTCCAGGACCTGCAGCAGCTCCAGCAGGTCACCGGCCTGGTCTCACCGCTCTTCGGCGTCGTCCCCGCCCTGGGCTGACGTCGGCGTCAGCCACCGGACGCCAGGAACTGGGTGGCCGCCAGCTCCGCGTACAGCGGATCGGCGGTCACCAGCTCCCGGTGGGTGCCGACCGCACGCACCCGCCCCGCGTCCATCACCACGATCCGGTCGGCCGCCGTCACCGTGGACAGCCGGTGCGCGACCACCAGCACCGTGGTCGTCCGGGCCACCTCCGCCACGGTGTCGCGCAGCGCCGCCTCGTTGACCGCGTCCAGCTGCGAGGTGGCCTCGTCGAGCAGCAGCAGCCGGGGACGGCGCAACAGCGCCCGGGCGATGGCCACCCGCTGGCGCTCACCCCCGGACAGCTTGGTGCCGCGATGCCCGACCAGCGTCTCCAGGCCGCTCGGCAGCCGCTCCACCAGGGAGTCCAGACGCGTCGTCTTCAGCACGGCGATGAGCGTGCCCTCGTCCGCCTCCGGGTTGCCCAGCAGCAGGTTGTCCCGCAGGGAACCGGAGAGCACCGGGGCGTCCTGCTCCACGTAACCGATCGCGGCCCGCAGCGAGGCCAGTTCCCACTCCCCGACGCTCCGGCCGTCCAGCGTGATCTCCCCGGCACTCGGGTCGTAGAACCGCTCGATCAGGGAGAAGACGGTGGTCTTGCCCGCGCCCGACGGACCGACGAACGCCGTCATCCCCCGGGCCGGCACCTCGAAGCTCACCCCGTGGTGGATGTACGGCAGGTCGTCGGCGTAGCGGAAGCGGACATCGTGGAAGGCGACGGACGCCGGCCGCGCACCGGGCGACGGCAGCGGAACCGGCCGGGCCGGCGGCTCCGCGGGCAGGCGCAGCGCGTCCTGGATCCGGCCCAGTGCCGCCCGGCCCGTCTGGTACTGCGTGATCGCGCCGACGACCTGCTGGATCGGGGACATCAGATAGAAGACGAACAGCAGGAACGCCACCAGCGTGCCCACGTCGATCGCCCCCGTCGCCACCCGCGCCCCGCCCACCGCGAGCACCGTGATGAAGGCGATCTGCATCGCCAGGCCCGCCGTGTTGCCCGCGGCGGCCGACCACTTGGCGGCGCGCACGCTCTGCCGCCAGGACTCCTCGGCCGCCTCGTGCAGCGCCCGCTCCTCCCGGGGCTCGGCGCCCGACGCCTTCACCGTGCGCAGCGCCCCGAGGATCCGCTCCAGCGCGGCGCCCATCAGCCCCACCGCGTCCTGCGCCTGCCGGCTCGCGCGGTTGATGCGCGGCACGATCAGCCCCAGCACCGTGCCCGCCCCCACGACCACCGCCAGCGTCACCCCGAGCAGCACCGCGTCGACCACGCCCATCATCACCAGCGTCGCCACCAGCGTCAGCCCGCCGGTGCCCAGGCCGATGAGGGAGTCCGTGGTGACCTCGCGCAGCAGCGTCGTGTCGGAGGTGATCCGGGCCATCAGGTCACCGGGCTCCGTGCGGTCCACTGCCGCGATCCGCAGCCGCAGCAGATACGACGACAGGGTGCGCCGCGCGCCGAGCACCACCGACTCCGCGGTGCGCCGCAGCACGTACGAACCCAGCGCGCCCAGCGCCGTGTTGGCGACCACCAGCCCCGACATGGCCAGCAGCGCCCCGGTGATGGCCCGGTCGTGCGCCAGGTCGTCGATCAGCTCCCGCGCCACCAGCGGCAGCAACAGCCCCGTGGCGCCGGTGACCAGGGAGAGCAGGGCGCCCGCGCACAGGGCCGTGCGGTGGGGGCGTATGTAGGACAGGAGCAGCCGCCAGGCGGGCGTGCCGGTCTCCGGCTCTGCGGTGGTCACGTCGCTCCTTCGGCACGCGGGCGGGGCACTCAGGCTACGTGGGCGCCCGGGCGGGCGGGCCGCCGGTGCACGGCCGACCGGCCGAACCCCGGCAACCGCCCTGTCACCTGCCCCTTTCCGATCACTTGAGCGTAGGGTCTGGGGGAACGCTGTACGGCCGAGGAAGGGGTCAGGAGCATGGCGCAGGAAGTACGCGGCGTGATCGCGCCGGGCAAGGACGAGCCGGTCCGGATCGAGACGATCGTCGTGCCGGACCCCGGTCCGGGCGAGGCCGTGGTGAAGATCCAGGCCTGCGGGGTGTGCCACACCGACCTGCACTACAAGCAGGGCGGCATCAGTGACGACTTCCCCTTCCTGCTCGGCCACGAGGCCGCCGGTGTCGTGGAGTCGGTCGGCGCCGGTGTCACCGACGTGGCCCCCGGCGACTTCGTGATCCTCAACTGGCGTGCCGTGTGCGGCAAGTGCCGGGCCTGTCTGCGCGGGCGGCCCTGGTACTGCTTCGACACCCACAACGCCGAGCAGAGGATGACCCTCGCCTCCACCGGCCAGGAGCTGTCCCCGGCTCTCGGCATCGGCGCCTTCGCCGAGAAGACGCTGGTCGCCGCCGGACAGTGCACCAAGGTCGACCCGGCCGTCTCCGCCGAGGTGGCGGGTCTCCTCGGCTGCGGGGTGATGGCCGGCATCGGCGCCGCCATCAACACCGGCAACGTCGGCCGCGGCGACACCGTCGCCGTCATCGGCTGCGGCGGCGTCGGCGACGCGGCGATCGCCGGGGCGTACCTGGCCGGTGCCTCGAAGGTCATCGCCGTGGACATCGACGACCGCAAGCTGGAGACCGCGCGGGGGATGGGCGCCACCCACACCGTCAACTCCCGCGGGACCGACCCCGTCGAGGCGATCCGCGAACTGACCGGCGGCTTCGGCGCCGACGTCGTCATCGAGGCCGTCGGCCGCCCGGAGACCTACCGGCAGGCCTTCTACGCCCGCGACCTGGCCGGCACCGTCGTCCTGGTCGGCGTCCCCACCCCCGAGATGAAGCTTGAGCTGCCGCTGCTCGACGTGTTCGGCCGCGGCGGCTCGCTCAAGTCCTCCTGGTACGGCGACTGCCTGCCCTCCCGGGACTTCCCGATGCTCATCGACCTCCACCTCCAGGGCCGCCTGGACCTCGGCAAGTTCGTCACCGAGACCATCCGCCTGGACCAGGTGGAGCAGGCCTTCGACCGGATGCACGCCGGCGACGTACTGCGTTCGGTGGTGGTGCTCTGATGGCCCCGCGCATCGAACGCCTCGTCACCTCCGGGCAGTTCAGCCTCGACGGCGGCACCTGGGACGTCGACAACAACGTCTGGCTCGTCGGTGACGACCACGAGGTCGTCGTCATCGACGCCGCCCACGACGCCGACGCCATCGCCGAGGCCGTCGGGGACCGCCGGCTCACCGCGATCGTGTGCACCCACGCCCACAACGACCACGTCAACGCGGCGCCCGCGCTCGCCGAGCGCACCGGCGCCACCATCTGGCTGCACCGCGACGACCTGCCCCTGTGGCAGCAGACCCACCCCGACCGGGACCCGGACGCCTGGCTGACCGACGAACTCGTCATCGAGGCCGCCGGCGCCGACCTGACCGTCCTGCACACCCCGGGGCACGCGCCCGGCGCGGTCTGCCTCTACGACCCCGGTCTCGGCACCGTCTTCACCGGCGACACCCTCTTCCGGGGCGGACCCGGTGCCACCGGCCGCTCCTACTCCCACTTCCCGACCATCATCGACTCCATCCGCGACAAGCTGCTCGTCCTGCCGCCCGAGACCGAGGTCCGTACCGGCCACGGCGACTCCACGACCATCGGGGCCGAGGCCCCGCACCTGGAGGAGTGGATCAAGCGCGGGCACTGACCGCGGCCGGGGCAGTCTCCGTCAAGAACGCCCCGGACACGCGGTAAAAGGTGACAGAAGATGTCCGGCTTCCCGGGCACCCTCGAACTCGACATCGCCCGCGGGGCGTGAGCCGTGCGCGGCACGAGGGAGAGGAACGGGAGCCGGACATGACAGGGTCACCGAAGGGTCCGCTGACGGGCAGGGTCGCACTGGTCGCCGGGGCCACCCGCGGCGCCGGCCGGGGCATCGCCGTGGAACTGGGCGCGGCCGGCGCCACCGTCTACGTCACCGGCCGCAGCACCCGCGCCCGGCGCTCGGAGTACGACCGCCCCGAGACCGTCGAGGACACCGCCGACCTGGTCACCGAAGCCGGCGGCCACGGCATCGCCGTACCCGTCGACCATCTCGACCCGGCGCAGGTCGCCGGCCTCGTCGACCGCATCGCCCGCGAACAGGCCCGCCTCGACGTCCTGGTCAACGACATCTGGGGCGGCGAGCACCTCTTCGAGTGGGACAGCCCCGTGTGGGAGCACGACCTCGACAACGGTCTGAGGCTGCTGCGGCTCGCCGTCGAGACCCACGCGATCACCAGCCACCACGCCCTGCCGCTGCTGCTGCGCCGCCCCGGCGGGCTGGTCGTCGAGATGACCGACGGCACGGACGCCTACAACCGCGACCACTACCGCAACTCGTTCTTCTACGACCTCGCCAAGACGTCCGTCCTGCGCATGGCCTTCTCCCTCGGGCACGAACTGGGACCCCGCGGCGCCACGGCGGTCGCGCTGACCCCCGGCTGGCTGCGCTCGGAGATGATGCTCGACCACTTCGGCGTACGCGAGGAGAACTGGCGCGACGCCCTCGACCGCGTCCCGCACTTCGCCATCTCCGAGACGCCCCGCTACGTCGGCCGCGCGGTCACCGCCCTCGCCGCCGACCCCCACGTGGCACGCTTCAACGGCCGGTCCCTCTCCAGCGGCTCCCTCGCCCAGGAGTACGGCTTCACCGACCTCGACGGCAGCCGCCCGGACGCCTGGCGCTACCTCGTCGAGGTACAGGACCCGGACAAGCCGGCCGACGTCACGGGGTATCGCTGAGCGTCGGCAGGCCCGGGTCGGCCCGTACGGCGGCCGCGCCGATGACGGCGCCCAGGAGCGCGGGGAGTTGCCGCAGGAACGCGGACATGGACGCACGGTGGCTGCCCCGGTGATGGTGGCGGTACTACCGTCTGGCCCATGACGGACACCAGGCGTTTCACCGACCACACGGCACTCGTGACGGGCGCGGCCCGGGGCATCGGCGCGGCCACCGCACGCCGGCTCGCCGCGGAGGGGGCCCGGGTGCTGCTGACCGACGTGGACCTCGCCGCGGCGCGGCACACGGCGGCACAGTTGACGGAACAGGGGCTCGCCGTGGCGGCGTTCGCCTGCGACGTGCGGGACCGGGCGTCCGTCGAGGCGGCCGTCGCCCATGCCGTGGACGCCTTCGGCGGGCTGGACGTCCTGGTCAACAACGCCTACGCGTGCACGCCCGACGTCCCGCTGTTCGAGGACGAGCCGGACGAGGTCTGGGCCCGCGACCTCGACGTCACCCTCACCGGCGCCTACCGCTGCTGCCGGGCCGCCCTGCCCCACCTCGCCGCCTCGGGACGCGGCGCGATCGTCAGCGTCGGCTCGGTCAACGGGGTCCAGGACTTCGGCAACCACGCCTACAGCGCCGCCAAGGCCGGCCTCGCCTCGCTGACCCGGACCCTCGCCGGGCACGCCGCCCCGCGCGGCGTCCGCGTCAACCTCGTGACACCGGGCACGGTGCGCACCACGGCCTGGGAGGGCCGGGAGGAGGAACTGGCGGCGGTACGGGGGCTGTACCCGCTGGGGCGGGTGGGCGAGCCCGAGGACATCGCGGCGGCCGTCGCCTTCCTCGCCTCGCACGACGCCGCCTGGATCACCGGCACCACCCTCGCCGTCGACGGCGGCCTGACTGCGGTCAACACCGGCTTCAGGCGCGCCGTGCGGGAGCCGGACGGCATGGACTGAGCGGGCCGACAGGCACGGTCCGCCCGGTGGCCTTTGTCACTGTTTCGTCGCGGCGGCGGGCGGCGCGCAACCAAAGCCGCCGGACGCCGGTCTAGCAGGCCGGGATCGCACGAAGGCGACCTTGCACTCGGCGCACCGCCGCGACGCGAAAGGCATGACCGGCCATGGGGGACACACGCAGACGGGGAGCCGTCGCACTCGGGATCACGGCACTGGTGGCACCGCTGACACTCGCGCTCACGGCGGCACCGGCACAGGCCGCCGGCTGCGGCGCGAAGGCGGGCCCGTACCAGAAGAAGGTGGAGAAGTTCCTCGGCCGCAAGGCCGACGGCAAGCAGTCCACCGCCGACTGCAAGGCCATCCGGGCCTTCCAGACCAAGCACGGCATCACGCCCAACGCCGGCTACGCGGGGCCCGTCACCTGGGGAGTGATGGACCTGATGACGAAGCAGAAGGCCGTCGGAAAGAACCCGAACAAATCCGGCAAGTGCCCCACCAACAAGGGCCGTATCGCCTGTGTGAACCTCAGCCTCCAGCTGAGCTGGATCCAGGACGGCAAGAAGCTGGTGTACGGGCCGGTCCCGGTCCGCACCGGGCGCAACGGCTACGAGACCCGCACCGGACTGAAGAAGGTCTACTGGCGCAACATCGACCACGTCTCGACCATCTACCACGTGCCGATGCCCTACAGCCAGTTCTTCGACGGCGGTCAGGCCTTCCACTCCGTCGGCGTCAGCATGTGGAACCCGCCGGGCTCGCACGGCTGCGTCAACATGCGGAAGGCCGACGCCAAGAAGTACTGGTCGCTGCTGAAGAAGGGCGACGACGTCTACGTGTACGGCCGCAAGCCGGGCACCTGACGGAGGCGGGGCGCCCGGCTCGTGCCGCGGCGCCTCACAGCTCGGGGGCGTCCCCGAAGTCCGGGATCTCGAGCCGGACCCCGCCCTGCCGGGCGGACTCGTGCGCGACGATGCCCGGCAGGGTGTAGCGGGCCGCGACCCACGCGTTCACGGACGGCAGGGTCCGGGAGCCGACCGCGGTCACGAAGTCGTCCACCAGGAAGTGGTGGCTGCCCTCGTGACCGTTGTGCATCCGGTCGAAGACCCGGGGCAGTCGCGCCCGGTCGTGCACCGGCGCCGAACCCGAGGTGAAGGCGGCCCGCAGCTCCGGCGCTATGTGCCGCAGCGACGGGTCGTCGGGAGACGTGGTGGGCTTGGGCTCCAGCAGTTCGCTGATGTCCTCCACCCCGCTCTTGTCCTGCCACAGCGCCACCGTCGCCAGCTGCTCCATGCTCGCCTCCGTGCCGAAGAAGCGGAAACGGGACTCCCGGATGTGCGAGGGATAGCCGACCCGGCGGAACTCGTTCGTACGGAACGACCCGCCGCCGGCCACCTCGAACAGCGCGGTCGCGTTGGAGACGTCGTTGTCGAACCGGCTGACCGACCGGTCGAAGACCCCGTCCCCGCGCTCGTCCACCACGCCGATCGCCGAGACGCTGACCGCGTGGGTCCGCCAGGCGCCCAGCACCCCGCCCACCGAGTGCGTGGGGTAGAGCAGCGGCGGATAGCTGGCCGTGGCCTTCCAGCCGTCGCCGCCGCTGTACCGGTAGGCGTCGTAGAAGCCGAGGTCCATGTCGTGGACGTAGTCCCCCTCGGCGTAGAAGAGCCGTCCGAAGGCGCCTTCCGCGATCTTGTTGCGGGCGTGCACGGTCGCCGGGTTGTACTGGCTGGTCTCGCCCATCATGTACGTCAGCCCGGTCGCCTTGACCGCGTCGATGATCTCCGCGATCTCCTGGGTGCTGATCGCCATGGGGACCGCCGAGTACACGTGCTTGCCCGCGCCCAGCCCCTGGAGCACGAGGGGACCGTGGGTCCAGCGCTGCGTGAAGATCGCGACGGCGTCCACCGCCTCGGACTCCAGCATCGCCTCGTAGCTCGGGAAGGTGCCGGTCAGGTCTTCGGCGGCGGCGAGCCGCTCGGCCCGCTCCGGCAGCAGGTCGGTGACGAACACGTCGCTCACACCGGGGTGGGCCCGGAACAGCCTGGCGAACTGTCCGGAGAACTGGCCGGCGCCGACGATGCCGAGGGAGAACGTCATGGATGGCGTGCCCTTCACTGGTCGCGTCATTGGTCGCGTCACTGGTCGAGGATGAGATTGATCTGGTCGTTGGTCTCGTCGAGGCTGTCGGCCGGCTTGCCGCCGCCGTAGACGTCCTGCATGGCCGGATGCATGAGCGCCAGCACGTCCGCGGCGTACTCGGTGATCGGGAACGTGAAGGTCCGGAAGTGCTTCTTGTCGTCCACGGGCCGCGTGAAGGCCGAGACGTCGATGCCCTTCCTCCCGTACGCCGCGACGGCCGCCTCGGTGCCGCCGGGCGTGGCCGGGAAGACGATGCCGTAACCGCCCACGGTGCGCTGGCACTCCTCGGAGGCCAGGTACTTCACCCACTTCAGGGCGCCCGGTTTGTTGTCGGCGTTCTTGGTGACGGAGTCCGCGAGGCCGTTCATCATCGTGGCCCGCTTGCCGGTGGGGCCCTGGGGAGTGACCGCGGTGGCGATGTCCATGCCCTCGAAGCCGGCGTACGTGGAGATCATCCACGCCCCGTCGAAGGCGGTGGCCGCCCTGCCCGCCGCCACCTGGGCGTTGGCCTGGTTCGACCGGGAGTAGTCGGTGAACGGGGCCATGTAGCCCTTGTCCGCCAGCCCGAAGTACCACTCGATCACCGACTGGAAGGTGTCGTCGTCGTACCGGTACTCGGTGCCCCACCGCTCCTCGTCGGTGTAGGTCCAGCCCGCGGAGGCGGCGAAGTGGCTCCAGGTGGTCTGGCCGTCGCCGTCCCCGCCGCCGCCCGTGGCGAGGCCGTAGACCTCGACGTGGTCCTTGTCGAAGCCCGGTTCGTCGCCCCGCCTGCCCTCGGCGTCCACGGTCAGGTGGGCGATGGCCTTCTCGAAGGTGCCGCCGTCCTCCGGGTTCCAGTCGAGGCCGTTCAGCTCCTCGGCGCCGAGCCCCGCCTCCGCCGCGAGCCTCTCGTTGTAGAAGAGGGCGACGGTGTCCCAGTCCTTGGGGGCGCCGTAGCGGTGCCCGTCCTCGCCGATCCAGCCGGCGGCCAGGCCCGGCTGGTAGGCGGCGTCCTCGATGCCGAGGCCGTCGAGCGGCTCCAGCACCTCCAGATCGGCGAGCTGACCGAACTTCTGGACGTGGTCGGTGAACACGTCCGGCTCGGTGCCCGCGATGAGGCTGGCCGTGAGCTTGGTCCAGTAGTCGTCCCAGCCCATCTGGGAGATCTTCACGTCCAGCCCAGGGTTGCGCCGCTCGAAGCCCTTCGCGCACGCCTCGTACGCGGGCAGCTGGTTGGCGTCCCAGAGCCAGTACGTCACCGTGTTCCCCGACGACCCGGAGCCGTCGCCCTGCGCGCAGCCGCTCACCAGGGACAGCGCCAGCGCCCCGGTCAGCGCCGTGGCCGTACGAAATCGCATGCCCGTCCCCTCACTTGACGCCGGTGAAGCCGATGGTGCCGACGATGCGGCGCGCGAAGACGCCGAACAGCAGCAGCATGGGCAGCGCCGCGATCAGCGTGGCCGCCATGAGGCCCGACCAGTCGGTGCCGGTCTGCGGGGTCTGGGCGCGGAAGACGGCCAGCGCCACGGTCAGCACCCGCGAACTGTCGCTGTAGGAGACCATCAGCGGCCAGAAGTAGTCGTTCCAGGCCGTGATGTACGTCAGGACGGCCAGGGTCAGGACGGGCGTCGACGCCATCGGCAGCAGCACCCGGAAGAACACCCGCACCTTGCCGGCCCCATCCAGCAGGGCCGCCTCCTCGACCTCCCTCGGGACGTTCATGAAGAACTGCCGCAGGAAGAACACCGCGAACGGTGTCATGAACATCGTCGGCAGGGCGATGCCCAGCAGGGAGTCCACCAGGCCGAGTTCCTTGATGAGGACGAAGTTCGGCAGCAGGGTGAAGATGGCGGGCACCATCAGCCCGGCCAGGAACAGCGCGAACACCGTGTCCCGGCCCCGCCAGCGCAGCCGGGCGAAGGCGTAGGCGGCCATCGCGGAGAAGAGGATCTGGCAGCCGGTGATCAGGGTGGCGACCAGCACGGAGTTGAGCAGGTACCGCCAGAACCTGAGCCCGCCGCCGGCCCCGCCCTGTGCGATCGCCTCCTCGGCGGACTGGAGGCCCAGCGCCCGCTCGAAGCCGCCCGCGGTGGGGTCGACCGGCAGTGGGTCGGCGGGGTGGGCGGCCAGCCCGGTGTTGGTGGACAGGGCGGTGCGCAGGATCCAGTAGAAGGGCAGCAGCGTGACGAGCACGATCGCGGCCACCACCGCCCAGGCCACCGTCCGCCCGGGGGAGAGGCGGCGTCCGCCGCGCCGGCCCGCGACCGCGGGGCCCGCGCGGGCCGCTTCGGCGGCGGGCGCGGTGGCGGGCACGGACGTGGTGTCGGTCATTCCGTTTCTCCTCTCCGTCTCTCTGCGTCGTCTCCGGGCCGGTTCCGCGCCGTCCGCGCGTCAGCCGAGGTCGGTGCGGCCGGCCCGGGTGAGCCGGTACTGGACGAAGGTGATGGCGCTCAGCACGACGAGCAGCGCGACGGACATCGCCGAGGCGTAGCCGAACTGGAAACGGCCGAAGGCGGCGCCGTAGATGTAGTACTGGAGAACGTTCGTGGCGTTCGCGGGCCCGCCCGCGGTGGTGACCGCGACCGTGTCGAAGACCTGGAACGACCCGATCACCGTCATGATCAGGACGACGGCGAGGACCGGTCGCAGCAGCGGCATGGTGATCCGCCGGAACATCCGCCACTCGCTCGCACCGTCCACCTTCGCGGCCTCGTACATGTCCTTCGGGATGGCCTGGAGCCCGGCGAAGAGCAGCAGTGCCGTGTAGCCGACATGGCGCCACACGTTGATCAGCGCGATGGCCGGGATCGCCCACGTCTCGTCGGCCAGGAAGGGAACCCGGTCGAATCCGAGGCCCGCGACGATCTCGTTGCCGATGCCGAGCTGGGTGTCGAGGATCCACAGCCAGACGATGCCGGCCACGACGTTGGACATCAGATACGGCGTGAGCACGATCCCGCGCAGCACCGACGACTGGGTGAGCCGCTGGAGCAGCACGGCGACGGCCAGCGCCGACACGGTCTGCACCCCGATGTTGATGACCACGTAGACGACCGTGACCCGCAGCGAGTCCCAGAAGATGGGGTCGTGGACCATCCGCACGTAGTTGTCCGGGCCCACCCACTCGGCCGGTGTCAACAGGTTGAAGCGGGTGAAGCTCAGGTAGACGCCCCGCAGCGTCGGCCAGAGCAGGAAGACCACGAAGCCGAGGAGCGCCGGTGCGACGAACACCGCGGCGAGACGTCCGTCACCCCGGTTCCCGGCACGGCTGCTGGAGGCGACGGCCATCGGAAGACTCCCCTCGCGTGCGGCGGCCCGAACCTTGTTTACTTTTGGCGCGGAACAATCATTCCGTCAAGGGGTCGCGTCCACATCGTTCAGTGGCTTTTCGGGGGGCACGTCACGGGGATACGGTAAGGGTGTTGTTTCCGAGCTGGAAGAAAATGGAGCCCGAGTCCATGCCCCCACGTGCCGAAAGCTGGCCGCCTCTGAGCCCCGGGGAGCGCTCCGTGGCGATCGAGGTCCTCGTGCACGGCCCGCTGTCCCGCAGCGAGATCGCCCGGCGGCTCGGCCTCTCGCCCGGCAGCCTCACCCGGCTGACCAAGCCACTCACCGAGTCGGGGCTGCTGGTGGAGGTCCCGGAGGCGGGCGGGCCCGCCGAAGTGCGACAGGGCCGCCCCTCCCAGCCGCTCGACGTGGTCGCGGACTCCCGGTACTTCCTCGGCTTCAAGATCACACAGGACATGGTGTACGGCGTCGTCACCACCCTCAGGAGCGAGATCGTCGCCCGCCACGACCGCGCCCTGACCGGCCACGACCCCGACGAGGTCGTGGGTCTGCTGGCCGGTATGACCGCCGAGCTGTCGCGTGACCGGCCCGGCGTCGCCGGGATCGGCGTCGGCGTCGGCGGACTCGTCGAGGACCGGTCCGTCGTCGGCGAGTCGCCCTTCCTGGGGTGGCGGGGGGTGCCGCTGGCCGCACTGGTGCGGGAGCGCACGGGGCTGCCGGTCGTCGTGGAGAACGACACCGCCGCCTTCGTGGAGGCGGAGACCTGGTTCGGGGCGGGGCGCGGCCTGGACCGGTTCGTCGTCCTCACCATCGGCGCCGGGATCGGGTACGGACTCGTGCTCGGCGGCAGGCGGGTGCCGTACGCCGGGGACGAGGACCGCGGCTTCGGGCGCCACTGGATCCTCGACCCCCACGGCCCGCTCACGCCCGACGGCCGGCGCGGCAGCGCCGTCTCCCTGCTGACCATCCCCA
Organism: Streptomyces sp. KPB2; assembly: GCF_003950055.1. Taxonomy (NCBI): domain Bacteria; kingdom Bacillati; phylum Actinomycetota; class Actinomycetes; order Kitasatosporales; family Streptomycetaceae; genus Streptomyces; species Streptomyces sp. KPB2. Next base: position 481,582 of record NZ_CP034353.1, on the reverse strand, counting down.
ACATCCGCTACCAGGTGCGGGCCGCCACCGGCCGCGACCGGACCTACGAGGAGATCCTCGCGGCCGCCGCGGCGGGGGAGCCCATGCCCGCGCGGGTCGTGACGGAGGCCGGGCGGGCGCTGGGCACCCTGGTGGCGCAGATCGCCAACTTCGTGATGCCGGAGAAGATTCTGCTCGCGGGGGAGGGCGTCGGGCTGATGAAGGTGGCCGGCGACGTGGTGGACGCGGCCGTCCGCGACAACCGGCACCCGAGGGCCGCGCCGGTCGGTCTGGAGACCAAGGTGTCCGACTTCCACGACTGGGCGCGCGGCGCCGCCGTGCTGGCGATCCAGGTGCTGGTGCTGGGGGCGGCGCAGGAATGAACATGCGGGGGTGAACGGGCGGCCCGTGTGCGGCAGGACACATCGGCGGGAACGAACTCGCCCGCAGGTCTTGACAGATGGCAAGATCGACGTGATCAGTAACACGGTCCGATATGTCCGCTTGGCTCGCGATTACTCACATCGTCTTCACGCCGGGCGCCGTATGCTTCACAGCATGTCCACCAGTGTTGAACCCTCCTCCGAGCGATCGGCTGCCGAGGTCAACGAGGAGATCCGGGCCCTGTGGCTCCGGTCGGGCGGGACACTGAGCGTCGAGCAGCGCGCGGAGTACCAGCGGCTCGTCATGGAGTGGGCCCACGCGGCCCCGGAGTCCGTGAAGGCCGCCTGACCGGCGCCCGCGGACTCCTCGCCCCCGGCCCGCCGGCAGCCGCGCGGCCGGCCCTCGTACCGGCCCGGGTCAGCCCCATGTCGCCGAGTACTGCCGTCGGTAGGCCTTGCGGTCCTGCTCCGTGCGGATCCACCGCGTCGCCACCAGCGCGACCAGGCTGCCCGCCACGACCAGCAGCCCCGGCCCGACGTTCCGGCGGTCCGTGAGCCGGGCCAACAGCGGCGTGCCGTCCGCGCCCGCCGCCGGGGCCGCCGCTCCCGCGGCGCCCGACGCCGAGGGCGCCGGCGTACCGGCCGCGGCACCCTCCCCGCCGGAGACGATCAACCGGACCCCGAGCGACTTCATGGCCTCCGGCAGCGGCTGGAAGAACGTCGTGCCGCCCTTGGCGCAGTCACCGCTGCCTCCCGACGTCACGCCGAGCGCGAGGCCCTCGGAGAACATCGGCCCGCCGCTGTCCCCCGGTTCGGCGCACACGTCCGTCTGGATGAGTCCCGTGACCGTGCCCTCCGGGTAGTTGACCGTCGCGTCCAGCGCCGTCACCCGGCCGGCCCGCAGTCCGCTGGTGCTTCCGCTGCGGAACACCCGCTGCCCCACCGCCGGTTCGCCCGTCCCGGTGATCCGCACGCCCTTGCCGTCGCCGACCGCCACCACGTCGGCGTCGTCTCCCGCCTTTCCACCCGCGTACTTCACCAGGGAGAAGTCGTCCCCGGGGAAGCTCCCGGCGACCGTTTCGCCGACCTGCCGGCCCCCCTCGCCGTCGCCGAACCAGACGGAACCCGTCGGCCCGCAGTGACCGGCGGTCAGGATGAAGTCGCTCGTGCCGTCCGTCACGTTGAACCCCGCCGAGCAGCGTCCCGCGGTGGACAGGATCGGCTCCGCCCCGTTCAGGCGGGTGGTGAACGTCCCCTCGACGCGCTCCATGCGGACGAACTCCCCGATCCCCGCGGCGACGCCCGTCAGCCGCGACCAGTCGGCCCCGGAGACCGTGCGGTCGCCGCGCACCACCACCTCGTTCGACCGGTAGTCCAGCGCCCACGCCGTACCGGGCACCCGGGGTGCCGCACGCAGCGTCGAGGCCGCCGACCTCAGCTCGGACATGCTGTGCCGCACCACCTTCGCCCGCGCACCGGCCCGCCGCACCGCGTCGGCCGAGGACTCGTCCGTGACCGCCACGACCGGCCGCCCGTCGGCGTCCACCCAGTGCCCCGCCGTACGGTCGCCGCCCAGCCCTGCCACGAGATCGGCGCCGGCGCCGGACGCGGTCCGCGCGAGGGTGTGCGGCGCGGCGGACGGACCGGGAGGTTCACTCGCCACCGCCCGGGTGACCATCGTCCCCCCGAGCAGCAGCCCGCCGACGGCCGCCAGCCGTGCCACTCGCCGGACGATGCGTCGTCGTGCGTGCCTCATGCGTGCGCTCCCGAACCCGACCGCGCGGCGTCGCCGCCGCGGGGGCCTCCGGACGTCGAGCACCCTCCTCCCATACGGCGGCGGACCGCGCGGTGTTCACCCCGCCCGCAGGCGGGTCCTATCTTAGGCCCATGACCAGCACCCCGCGGGACCAGTCCGGAGAACCCAATCCCCTGCACGCGCTCACCCTGGACGAGCTTCGCCGCCGTACGAGCATGAAGTGGCGTACCCACCCCGCGGACGTACTGCCGCTGTGGGTGGCCGAGATGGACGTGCCGCTCGCCCGGCCCGTCGTGCGCGCCGTCACCGAGGCCATGGAACTCGGCGACACTGGCTACCCCATTGGCACCGCCTACGCCGAGGCGCTGGCCGCCTTCGCCGGCAAGCGGTGGGGCTGGGACGACCTGGCCGTCGAGCGCACGGCGATCGTGCCCGACGTGATGCTCGGCGCCGTCGAGATGCTCAGGCTGGTCACGGACCCCGGCGACCCGGTGATCGTCAACCCGCCGGTGTACCCGCCGTTCTACGCCTTCGTCACCCACATGGACCGGCGCGTCGTCGAGGCACCGCTCGACCCCGGCCTGCGGATCGACCTCGGCGTGCTGGAGGAGACGTTCCGGCGCGCCGTCGCGGGCGGCGGCCGGGCCGCCTACCTGCTGTGCAGCCCGCACAACCCGACCGGCACCGTGCACACCGCCGACGAACTCGCGGCCGTCGCCGCCCTCGCCGAGCGCCACGGCGTCAGGGTCGTCGCCGACGAGATCCACGCACCCGTCGTCACCGCGCCCGACGCGCGGTTCGTGCCCTATCTGAGCGTGCCCGGCGCCGAGCGCGGCCTCGCGCTGATGTCGGCCTCCAAGGGCTGGAACCTGGCCGGCCTCAAGGCGGCCCTGGCCCTCGCGGGACCCGGCGCCGCCGCCGACCTGGCGCGGATGCCCGAGGAGGTCGGGCACGGACCCAGCCACATCGGCGTCCTCGCCCACACCGCCGCCCTGCGCGACGGCACCGCCTGGCTGGACGCGGTGCTCGCCGGGATCGACGGGAACCGGCGGCTGCTCACCGCCCTGCTCGCCGAGCGGCTGCCCGGGGTCGTCCACCGCCCCGGCGAGGCGACCTACCTCGCCTGGCTCGACTGCCGTGCCCTGGACCTCGGCGACGACCCCGCGGAGGTCTTCCTCGACCGGGGCCGGGTGGCCCTCAGCTCCGGTCTCCCCTTCGGCAGCGGCGGCGCGGGGCACGTACGGCTCAACCTGGCGACCTCGCCGGAGGTGCTCACGGAGGCGGTCGGGAGGATGGCGGCGGCCCTGAGGTGACGCGCGGCGCCGCCGGGCCGTACGGACCCGCCGGGGCCCGTCCGGGTACGGGTCTAGACTTCCGGATCATGGACGACGACGCGTCGCTGGAACGGCTCGGCACCGGCAAGTACCTGCTGGTCACGACCTACCGCAAGAACGGCACCCCGGTCGCCACCCCGGTGTGGGTGGTGCGGGACGGGGACGCGCTCGGGATCTGGACGGTGGCCGACTCCTGGAAGGTCAAACGCGTCCGCAACCGCGCCGACGTCCTGGTGGGCCCCTGCGACGTGCGTGGCAGGCCCACCGGCGAAGGGGTCCCGGGGACGGCGGAGATCTGCGACCCGGCCACCACGGCCCGCTACCGGAAGCTGCTGATCCGCAAGTATGGCGTCGTCGGCCTGCTCACCCTCCTCGGCAGCCGGCTGCGCCGGGGACTCGACGGCACCGTGGGAATCCGCATCACGCCGACGTCCGGACCGGTGGCCGACGACTGACCGGTGCTCAGGTCCAGGCGCGGTAGGGCTCGTCGACCAGCTGGAAGACCGGCTCGCCCCGCACCGGGTCCTTGGCCGTGGACAGCCGCACGCGGTCGCCGCTGTGGATACCGATGAGCGGACCCATCACCCGGCCGCGCAGCACGAAACCCTCGGCCATTTCTATGAGCGAGACGTTGCGCGCGGCAGGGGTGTTGCGGTGCACCACGGTGGCGTGGCGCACCGTCCCGGTGCCCTCGCTCCGTTCCGTCCGCAGCTCGCTGCCGCGGCAGACCGGACACAGCACCCGGTGGTACATGGCGGTGCCGCACCAGGTGCACCGCTGGTAGAAGACGGCCTCGGAGTCCGGGCCCCGGCCCTTGGCCTCCGGGTCGAGCAGGCCCGTCGCGGGGCCGGCTGCCTGCTGAGCGACGTTTCCTGAGTGGTACACGCTGGTCAACTCCCTGCGCTCGGGCCGGAATCCCGCGTGCGCGGTCGCCGGGCACGCGTGTGCGCGGCTCACCGTGCCGCCGTGCACGCACCTCAGCGTATGGCACTGAGTGTCACTCGTAAAGGCACTCGGTACCCCGGATTCAGAACGCGGACTCGATCTCCCGCAGGACCTGCCACAGGGGTGTCCCGCGCCGCGCGGCCACGACCACCACGTCCTCGGGCGAGTCGCCCCGGGGCGGCGCCACGGGTACGTCGCCGAACGCGGACTGCGCGTACGCCAGCGCGTGGTCGACCGCGGCGCCCGCGTCGTCGCGGCCGTCCGAACGCAGCCAGGACCGCAGGGCGTTGTTGTGCGCCGCGACCACCGCCGCCGCGATCACGTCGGCGCGCAGGATGCCGTCCGGGCGCCCGCCCAGCCGCCCGCGCAGATACTCGGCCAGCGCGCGCTCGTAGCGCCACACCACCGACAACTCGTAGGCGCGCAGCCCCGGGACCTTCTTCGTGAGGTGGTACCGCTGCACCGAGAACGCGGGGTTCTCGGCGTACATGCCGAGGACGAGCCGGGCCGCGTCGCAGACCCGCCGCACCGGGTCGGCGTCCTCGGGGGAGCGGGCCAGGAACGCCTTCATGTCCGTCAGGCACCGTTCGTGGTCGGGGAAGACCACGTCCTCCTTCGACGGGAAGTACCGGAAGAAGGACCGCCGTCCGACGCCGGCCAGGGCGACGATGTCGTCCACGGTGGTCTGCTCGTACCCCCGCTCGAGGAACAGCCGGAACGCCGCCGCGACCAGCGCGTCCCGCATCGGCGGCCGGACCTGTGCCGCATCCGTCCCGTCCCCGCGGCGGGGCGCCGCACTGCTGGTGCTCATGAAGGGGAACGTAGCAGCCCGGCGAGGTGGGTGGCACTCAGTGCAGTGAAAGGAGGGAACCGAGTGCACTCGTGTCCGCTCTTCGCCGATCGCATACGATCACTTCCGGTCAGCCCCGGAGGAGTTCCGTATGCCGTTCGCCCGCCCCCGCATCCTGTACGTCACCGACCTGGCCTACCGGGCACGCGGACGCCGGTACTGCGACGAGGACATCTTCCTGACCTCCCGGCTGCGGGAGGAGTTCGACCTGGCCCTGTGCCATCCCCGGGACGCCGCCGCGCTGCTGGACGGCTTCGACGCCGTCGTCGTGCGCAACAGCGGTCCGGTGCGGGAGTACAAGGCCGCCTACGACGCCTTCCGCGAGCGCGCGGCCGAGCGCGGAACACGTGTCTACAACCAGCTCACCGGCCGGGCGGACATGCTCGGCAAGCAGTACCTGCTCGACCTGACCGCGGCGGGATTCCCGGTCGTCCCCACCGTCGACCGCGCCGAGGACCTGCACCTGCTGCCCGTCGCGGACGAGTACGTCGTCAAGCCCAGGCTCGGCGCGGACTCGGCGGGGCTGCGGATCGTCCCGGCGGCGGGCGTGCCCCAGGCGCTGGGCGACGCCGCGGACCTGCTCGTCCAGCCGCGCGTCGACTTCGCCTACGAGGTCTCCTTCTACTTCGTCGACCACGACTACCAGTACGCCCTCCACGCGCCGCACCCCGACCGTCGCTGGCGGCTGGAGCCGTACGACGCCACCGTGGCCGACCTCGACTTCGCGCGGCGGTTCATCGAGTGGAACGGCGTCGACCACGGCATCCAGCGCGTCGACGCCTGCCGCGCACCCGGCGGTGAGCTGCTGCTGGTCGAACTGGAGGACCTCAATCCCTACCTGTCCCTGGACGCCCTCGACGAGCCCGTCCGCGACGCCTTCGTCACCGCCCTGCGCACGGCCCTGCGGCGCCTTCTCGCCACCTGAGCCGGCCGAGCCGCCCGTGCCGTCCCGGCGTGCCTAACATGGCCGCCATGGACGTGTTCCTGGACCGGCTCGACCCGGACATGTGCGTCGTCACGGCCGCCGCGCACGGGGAACGGGCCGGCTGCCTGGTCGGCTTCTCCTCGCAGTGCTCCATCCGGCCCGTGCGCTACGTCGTATGGATCTCCGACGTCAACCGGACCTTCCGCGTCGCACGGTCCGCCGACGTCCTCGCGGTCCATCTGCTCGCCCGCGACCGGCGCGAGACGGCGGAGCTGTTCGGTGGGCGCAGCGGCGACGACGTGGACAAGTTCCGGCGGGTCCACTGGCGGGAGGCGTACGGCGGGGCCGTCGTGCTGGAGGACGCCGAGGCGTGGTTCGTCGGCCGGGTCCTGGAGCGCGTCCCGGGGGGCGACCACACCGGTTTCGTCCTCGATCCGGTCGAGTGGGGCGGGCGCGAGAAGAGTGCCGGTGGTCCGCTGCTGCGGCTCGCCGACGCCCGCACCATCGCGCCGGGACACCCGGTCGACTGAGGCGGTCCGGCCCGTCAGCGTCCGGCGGTGCCCCGCTCGGCCAGTGCCTCGGTGACCGCCCGCACGCTGCGCGCGATGTGCTGCAACTGGAGGACCTCCGCCGCGTACAGCTTGATGGTGTGCTCGATGGCCGCCTCGTGCAGCCCGAGCCGCGGCAGGTCCGCGCGGGCGGTCTGCAGCGCGGTACGGGCCACCCGGATCTCGTGCTGCACCTGGATCTGCGCATGCCGGGCGAGCAGCACCGGGTGGCGGATCAGGGCCGGATAGCCGGAGTAGCGCGCCGGCACCAGCTCGCGCAGCCACCTGGTGGCCGAGCGTTCCCAGTCGTAGCTGCCGGGTGTCTTGACCTGGCAGGGCCAGTCCGGGCTGGTGCGCGTGGTCGTCAGGGGCATGATCATCGCTTCCGGGGGTGCGGCGTCGACGGGGTGGGCGACGGGTGGGGGGCGGCCCCGGTCCAGGGGACGACCGGGACCGCCGCGGGCGCTCGCGCAGGCGATGCCCGACCGGAACCCCCGGTGCGCCGGAGCGGGTAGGAGTCGGCGGCCGGGTGTTCGCGGCAGATGGGGACGCGCTCCGGGGCGGCCGGGGCGCGATCCGTGAGCAGTATTTATATATGCCATCCGCTTTGCAAGGCGTATGAAAACATTCATTTCCGCTTTGACCGGGGAAGCCCTCGTACGCACCGCCCGCTGCCGCCGCCGGGCGTCCCGGCGGGGCCGGCTCAGTCCCGCAGGAAGAACTGGTGCTGGTCGGCGACCTGCTCGTACTCCTCCAGCCGGGCCTGCGTCCGCTCGGGGTCGGCGTCCGTCATGGCCTGGAGCAGCGCCGCGCACATCACGCCCGGCGCCGCGTAGGAGTCGAAGACCAGCCGGGACCCCGTGCCCGTGGCGAAGGTGACGTCGGCCTCGTCCACGACGGGGCCGAGCGCCAGGTCGGTGATCAGCGCCACCTTCAGTCCGGCCCCGCGTGCCACCCGCACGGCGCCCAGCGTCTCGTGGGCGTGCCGGGGCATGGAGAAGGCCAGCACCCAGGTGCCGCCGGCCTCCCTGGACTGCAGCAGGGCGTCGTAGGCGACGGTGCCGCCCCGGGTGACCAGGCGTACGTCGGGATGGATCCGGCGGGCCGCGTAGGCGAAGTACTCGGCGAGCGAGACGGAGATGCGCAGCCCGAGGACGGTCAGGGGCGCGGAGGCGGCCAGCTTGCGGCCGACGTCGATCACCCGGTCGGCGTCGGCGAAGTCGCGCCGCAGGTTCTCCAGGTTCTCGATCTCGGCGTCCACGGCCGCCTGGAGTTCGTTGCCGCGGCTCTCCTCGGCCGCGAAAGTGCCCCGGCCGCCGAGCGCGATCGCCTGGAGCCGCTCCCGCAGCGCCGGGTAGCCGCTGAAGCCGACCGCCGAGGCGAACCGCGTCACCGAGGGCTGGCTCACGCCGACCCGGTCGGCCAGGTCGGTGATCGACAGGAACGCCGCCTCGGTGAGGTGGTCGATGAGGTACTGGGCGATGCGCCGCTGTCCCGGGGAGAGACGGGGCCGGTCGAACAGCGTCCTGAGCCGGGAGGTGGGGGAGATCTCCGACTCGGGGGCCGCCCGTCCGGACGTGATCGCCGACGCCTGTGCGCGTGCCTGCTGCGGCGATGGCACGGGTGCGTCTCCTGTGTCTCCCATGTCTCCCACGGAGGTCAACATAGCTCACCCCCCCGCGCCGGCCAGGGCGGACCACCGCACACGCGCCCCGCCCCGGACGGCAGCGCACCGCCCGGAGGAGGACCCCACCGTCCGGGAAGGGGGATAGCACCGCGTCGCCCGGGAACCCGCCGCGGCACAAGGACCCGCAGACACGGACGAGGAGCCGACGTCATGACCGTCCCGGAAGAGAACCGGCCGAAGACCGACACCACCGACGACGTTCTCGAGCAACCCGCACGCCGCCGCGAGGACGAGCCCCGCCCGCCCGGCGGCACCGGCCGGACCCTGCGCGAGGCCCTGGAGGAGGCGCACGTCCGCCCGGACGACTTCGACGAGAAGTGACCGCGTCGGACGTCGACGAGGAGTGACCGGTTCAGACGGACGTCGAAGGGAAGTGACCGCGTCGCACGTCGACGAGCAGTGACTGTTTCAGACGGGCGTCGACGAGCAGTGACCGTTTCAGACGGGCGTCGAGGGCGCCGGTCCCCGCGCGCCCGGGGGCGGGCCCGTCACCGCGTCCGCCGGTACCACCAGGTCGGCCCGGTGCCGGGTCGCGGCGACCAGGTCGGCGTTGCGCCGGTCGGGTCCCAGCGCCCACGCGGCGGCGTCGGCCGGTGACTTGCCGAAGCGCTCGTGCCGCGCCACGAGCCGCCGGACGCGCTCCGTCTCCTCCAGCGCGCAGAACCACACCTCGTCGAGCCGCGGCCGCACCCGCGCCCAGGCCCCGCTCTCCAGCAGCAGGTAGTTGCCCTCCGTCACGACGAGCCGGGCGGCCGGCGGCACCGGCAGGGCCCCGGCGATCGGCTGCTCCAGCACCCGCTCGAAACCGGGCGTGTACACGACGTCGCCGTCGGGCCCCGTGCCCTGCTCGCGCAACCGCGCCAGCAGCGCCGCGTACCCGGCGGCGTCGAAGGTGTCCGGCGCCCCCTTGCGGTCCCGGCGGCCCAGCCGGTCCAGTTCGGCGTCGGCCAGGTGGAAGCCGTCCATCGGCACGTGCGCCACCCAGGGCTCGCCCGCGCCGTTCAGCTCCCGCACCAGATTCCCGGCGAGCGTCGACTTTCCCGCCCCCGGAGGGCCCGCGATGCCCAGGATCGCGCGCCGTCCGTCCCGGGGCAGGCGGCGGGCACGGGCGAGCAGGTCCTCGAACGTCAGCGGCACATCCCACAGTGTGTCACCTGATCGGAGCCGCCCCGACGGGGAACTGTGGGGGGTATGACGACGCAGCTCGGACTTCCCGACGACATCCAGGCCTGCCTCTTCGACCTCGACGGGGTCGTCACCAGGACCGCGGTGGTGCACGCCGCCGCCTGGAAGGCGACCTTCGACGCCTTCCTGCGCGAGCGGGACGGCGCGGGCTTCCGTCCCTTCACCGACTCCGACTACGACCAGTACGTCGACGGCCGCCCCCGCGCCGACGGCGTCCGCTCCTTCCTCGCCTCGCGTGGCATCGAACTGCCCGAGGGCACCGCCGACGACCCCCCGGACGCACAGACGGTCAACGGCGTCGGCAACCGCAAGAACGAACTCCTCCTGGAGAAGATCCGCACCGACGGTGTGGAGGCCTACGAGGGCACGCTGCGCTACATCGACGCAGTCCGGGCCGCCGGCCTCGCCACCGCGATCGTCTCCTCCAGCGCCAACACCCGGGACGTGCTGCGCTCCATCGACGCCGAGCGGCTGTTCGACGTACGGATCGACGGCGTGGTGGCCCGGGAGCGGAAACTGCCCGGCAAACCACATCCCGACACCTTCCTGGCCGCCGCCCGCGACCTCGGCGTCGAGGCGTCCCGCGCCGCCGTCTTCGAGGACGCGCTGGCCGGCATGGACGCGGGCCGCTCCGGACACTTCGGCTACGTCGTCGGCGTCGACCGCGTGGGCCAGACCGACGCCCTGTACGCCCACGGCGCCGACCGCGTCGTCAAGGACCTCGCCGAGCTGGGGGGCCACGCGTGATCACCAACCGGACGTACACCGTGGAGCCCTGGCGGGTGCGCGAGACCGCCCTCAACCTCGACCTCCTCGCCCAGAGCGAGTCCGTGTTCGCGCTGTCCAACGGGCACGTCGGCTGGCGCGGCAACCTCGACGAGGGCGAACCGCACGGCCTGCCCGGCAGCTACCTCAACGGCGTCCACGAACTCCACCCGCTGCCCTACGCCGAAGCGGGCTACGGTTATCCGGAGTCGGGCCAGACCGTCATCAACGTCACAAACGGCAAGCTGCTGCGGCTGCTGGTCGACGACGAGCCCTTCGACCTGCGCTACGGGCGGCTCGGCAAGCACGAACGCACCCTGGACCTCAGGCGCGGTGTGCTGGAGCGCACCTGCGAGTGGACCTCCCCGGCGGGCACGACCGTCCGGGTGCGCTCCACCCGCCTGGTCTCGCTCACCCAGCGCGCCATCGCCGCCGTCGAGTACGAGGTCGAGCCCCTGGACGCTCGGACCCGGGTGGTCATCCAGTCGGAACTGGTCGCCAACGAGAGCCTGCCCTCCTCCGACGGCGACCCGCGGGCCGCCAAGGCCCTGCGGTCCCCGCTGGAGCCGGAGGAGGACCTGGCCATCGGGTCGCGGCTGCGGCTGGTCCACCGCACCCGGCGCAGCGGCCTCAGGGTCGCCGTCGCCGCCGACCACGTGGTCGACGCCCCCGGGGAGATCACCACCAGCAGCGAGAGCAACACGGACGTCTCCCGCCTGACCGTCACCTCGGTCCTGGACCCGGGACAGCGGCTGCGGGTGCAGAAGACCGTCGCCCACGGCTGGTCGGGCGCGCGCTCCCGCCCCGCGATGAGCGACCAGGTCGAGGCCGCGCTGGCCGCCGCCGCCCACGGCGGCTGGGACGGGCTCCTGGCCGAACAGCGGGACTATCTCGACGACTTCTGGGCCCGCGCGGACGTCGAGGTGCACGGGGACGAGGAGATCCAGCAGGCCGTCCGCTTCGCCCTGTTCCACGTGCTGCAGGCCGGGGCGCGCGCCGAGCAGCGCGCGATTCCGGCCAAGGGACTGACCGGTTCCGGATATGACGGTCACGCGTTCTGGGACACCGAGATGTTCGTGCTGCCCCTGCTGACCTACACCGCCCCCAAGGCCGTCGCGGAAGCGCTGCGCTGGCGCCAGGACACCCTGCCCGCCGCCCGGGACCGCGCCACCCAGCTCGGGCTGCGCGGCGCCGCGTTCCCGTGGCGGACCATCGACGGCTCGGAGGGCTCCGCGTACTGGCCCGCCGGCACGGCCGCCTTCCACGTGGCCGCCGACATCGCGCACGCCGCGGTGCGCTACACGGCGGCGACCGGCGACCTCGACTTCGAACGCGAGACCGCCCTGGAACTGCTGGTGGAGACGGCCCGGCTGTGGCGCTCACTGGGCCACCACGACCCCCACGGCGTCTTCCACATCGACGGCGTCACCGGTCCCGACGAGTACAGCGCCGTGGTCGACGACAACACGTACACCAACCTCATGGCACGCTCCAACCTCCTCGCCGCGGCCGACGTGTGCGAACGCCACCCCGAGGAGGCGGCCCGGCTGGGCGTGGACGAGGAGGAGAGCGCGACGTGGCGGGACGCCGCCGAGGCCGTGCACATCCCGTACAACGAGGAGATCGGCGTCCACGAGCAGCAGGCCGGCTTCACCCGCCACCAGCGCTGGGACTTCGCGAACACGGGTGCCGACCAGTACCCGCTGATGCTGCACTTCCCCTACTTCGACATCTACCGCAAACAGGTGATCAAGCAGTCGGACCTCGTGCTGGCCATGTACACCTGCGGCAGCTGGTTCGACGCCCACTGCGACGAGGAGCAGATGGCGGCCAACTTCGCCTACTACGAGCCGCTGACCGTACGGGACTCCTCCCTGTCCGCGTGCTGCCAGGCCGTCGTCGCCGCGCAGACGGGACATCTGCGGCTGGCCTACGACTACGCGACCGAGGCCGCGCTGATGGACCTGGCGGACCTGGAGCACAACACCCGCGACGGACTGCACATCGCCTCGCTGGCCGGCACCTGGATGGCGCTGGTCGCCGGCTTCGGCGGCACCCGGCGGGACGGCGACGGCCTGCGCTTCACGCCGCGCCTGCCCGAGAAGTTCAGCCGCCTCGCCTTCCGGCTCCAGTTCCGCGGCCGGTGCCTGCGGGTGGAGATCGGCCCCGACCGGGCCTCGTACTCGCTGCTGGCCGGACCGCCGCTGACGATCCATCACCACGGCACCGAGGTGCGGGTGGACGGGGACGAGCCCGTCACCCTCGGCATTTCCGCGCCGAAGTGGCGGCCCACGCCCGAGCAGCCCCCGCACCGCCGCCCGGGCGTCGCCGACCGGCCGGGGCCCGGCGAGGAATGAGAGTGCGCGACTGGCCGAGTTCTGCCCTGCATGTCCGGGACGCGCGGGTTAGTTTGACCATGTTTTCCGGGAATCCGGGCTCCCGCCACGGGCGGCAGGAGGTGAGAAACGAGCGGCCCCGCGACGAGCGGGGGTGAGGGGTGCACGATGGCCGACGGCGTGAACGCCATTCTCGTCGACGGACGCGGTGGCGAGGCGGCGAAGGCCTCCCGCACCCCGTGGCGGCCGCGCGGCGACGCGCCGGTCGCGGTGGTGGCCGGTGTCTTCACCCTGGCCCAACTGCTGCTCGTCCACCCCTCGATGGGGCTCGGCTGGGACGAGATCGTCTACACCAGCCAGGTCACCACCCACCACCCCGCCGCCTTCTTCAGCGCGCCCCGCGCCCGCGGCGTCTCCCTGCTGGTGGCGCCGGTGGCCTCCTGGTCGGCCTCCACCGAACTGCTGCGCGTCTACCTCGCCGTGCTCTCCGGCCTGGGGCTGTACCTCGCCCTGCGCGCCTGGAAGGGCCTGTTCCCGTCCCGGGTCCTCGCCACGGCCGGCGCGTTCTTCGCCACCCTGTGGGTGACCCTCTTCTACGGCCCGCAGGCCATGCCCAACTACTGGGTCGCGATCGGCGCCCTGATCACCGTGGGCTGCCTCCTGCGGGCCCTCGGCGCCCCCGGACCCCGGCGGGCGCGCTCCGCCCGGGGCGCGCTGTGGGGAGTCGCCGCCGGGGCCCTGCTGATGGCGCTGATGCGGCCCACCGACGCCGTCTGGGTGAGCGTCCCCCTGCTGGTCCTGCTCCTCGTCCGGCGCCACTGGCCGCTGCTGCTCGCCCTCGCGGGCGGTCTGGCGGTCGGGGGAGGGGAGTGGGCGGTGGAGGCGTACGCCTGGTACGGAGGGCTCGGGGAGCGGCTCCAGAGGGCCTCCGAGATCCAGGGCGGCCTCGGCTGGAACATCGCCGTCGACGACCAGATGCGCAGCCTGGGCGGGCGGGGCCTGTGCCGCCCGTGCACCGGGGACATGCCGCACCCGGTGGTCACCCTGTGGTGGCTGCTCCTCCCGGCCGTCGCGATCCTCGGCGCGGTCGTCGCGGTCCGGGCCCGGCGCGCCACCGCGACGCTGGTACCCCTGGCCTGCGCCGTCACCGCCGCGGTGCCGTACCTGTTCCTGATCGGCTACGCGGCGCCCCGCTTCCTCCAGCCCGCCTACGCCCTGCTCGCCCTCCCGGTCGCCGACGCGCTGTGGCACCTGGCCAGGACCGGACGCGACCGGTGGCGGCCGGTGGCCGCGACGCTGGTCGCGCTCGCGGTGGCCGGGCATCTGGCGGTCCAGCTCTCGGTCCTCGTGGGCACCGTGAACGGCAACGTCGACAGCCGCGAGGACTGGGCCCGCGTCGCCGACGAACTGCACCGGCTCGGCGTCCGCCCGCCCTGCCTGCTCACCGGGCACGAGTCCATCCCGATCGGCTACTACACCGGCTGCTCCTCCGGCTCCACCGGCGGCAACAACGAGAACACCACCGCCGCCGAGATCGTGGACACCGCCCGGCGGATCCCGGTCGCCGCCCTCACCGGCCCGGGCGGCACCCCGCCCGCCTACGCCCGCGACTGGGACCCCCACCACATCACCGACCTGGAGATCCGCGTCGCGCCCCCGGGTTAGAGATCGCGTATCGGGAAACGCGAACCGGACAGCGAGACCACCGAGCGGACGCGAGCGCGAGAGGGAGGCAGCGATGGGCACGGACCCGATGGCCGACGACGCCTACCAGCCCACCGGCACCAACGAGGAGCAGGAGGACGCCGCGCCCCTCGACCTCCAGGACGCCGTCGACGAGCGGACCTACGACGACACGCTCGACGAGGGCTACTCCCCGCCGGAGAAGCCCCTGGGCGTGACCAAGCACGGCACCACCGCCGCCGAGCAGCACGAGGGCGAGACCCTCGACGAACGGCTGGCCGAGGAGGTGCCCGACGTATCGGCCCCCGACGGGGACGGCGTGGGCGACGAACCCGGGGGCGAGGGCGAACCGGTCGACCCGGAAGCGGGCACCGACCGTTCCGGCCGCCTGGTCGCCCCCGACGAGGGCGTACGCACCGACACGACCAAGGAGACGGTCGCGCAGGACGTCGGCATCGACGGCGGCGCCGCGGGCGCCGAGGAGGCCGCGGTGCACGTGGTGGAGGACGAGACGGAGCTGCCGGAGTAGTCCCGGACACCCCCCGGACCGAGCCGGGAGCCCCGGCCGGACGCACAGTCCGGCCGGGGCTCCCGGCGGTCAGGGCAGCAGCTTGTCGAGGGCCGAGGGGCCCTCCTCGGCCAGCTTGCGCCTGGCCCACTCCAGGTTCTGCGGGGTGATGTCCCGGCCGGCCGCCAGGACGAGGTCCTCCGGGGACACCTCCGTGCCGGTGCGGGCGTGGAGCAGGTCGTCCGGAGTGGCGCGGTCGTCCCCCGCGCGGGCTTCGGAGGGTCGGGAGGCGTCGGGCTGTGACGTCGACATGATCAGTGCTCCTCGGATCCGGATCGCTGCTTCGGTGCCGTGCTGTTGTTCGGTCCCGAATATCCCGATAACACCATTCAATGCGGAAGCGGCCCGCGCATCCCGAGCGCCGGCGGCGCGGGAGTGAGCACGAGCATGGTCACGTCGTCCTGCACGTCCGGGCAGAACCGCACGAGGTCCGCCCAGACCAGGTCCGGGAGCGCGGCGGACTCCTCGCCCGCGAGGCCGCCGAGCCGCTCCGCCAGCGGATAGAAGGCGCCGCTGTCGTCCCTCGCCTCGACCACGCCGTCCGAGGCGAGGAAGAGCCGGTCGCCGGGGCGCAGCGACACCGTGCACGCCTCGATCGCCCCGGCGTCCGCGAGGCCGAGCCCGAGCGGCGTCCACGGCGACACCTGAAGCTCCGTGGCGTCCGCGCCCCGCAGCAGCAGGGGCGGCGGGTTCCCGCACACCACGACCCGCACCTCCAGGGCGTCGGCGGAGAACTCCAGCAGCGCGGCCGTCGCGAACAGCTCGGCGTGCCGCGCGTCCGCCGAGTCCACCAGCAGCCTGCGGTCCAGCCGCCCCGCCACCGACGCCAGGTCCGGCTGGTCGAGCACCGCCTCCCGGAACGCCCCCAGCAGCGAGGCCACCGTCGCCACCGCCGACAGACCGTGCCCCTGCACGTCCCCCGTCACGACCCGTACGCCGAAGGGGCCGTCCCGGACGTCGAAGAAGTCGCCCCCGACCAGCGTCCCGCGCTGCGCCGCCCGGTACAGCCCCGTGCAGCGCACCGCACCCACCCGCTCCGGCAGCGGAGGAGCGACGGCGCGCTGCGCGGCCTCGGCGACCGTGCGCTCCAGACCCAGCTGTGCGTCCCGGCGGCTGCGCACGAAGGACACGAAGACGCTGAGCACGGCGACGAAGACGATGGTCAGCAGGTCGGCGTCGCCCGGCCGGTCGAGCCCGAGCGCCGGGATGTGCAGCAGCGCGATCACCACACCGCCCAGCACGGCGGTCGCCAGCGGGCCGTACGACAGGACGGCCAGCGGCGGGATGGCGCCCAGCAGGAAGCCGATCTCCAGCGGTTCGTGACTGAGCAGGGTGGCCGCGCAGATCACCACGACGAGGGCCGGCGGGAGCACCCGGACCCAGCGGGGCGGCGGCGCCCCGCTCAGCCAGCTCCGCCGGTCCTCGCCCCGACGCGGTGACAGGGCGGGCACCTTTCGCACACCACCACGCTCCTACGCCGGAGCACGGCGCGCACGCGGGGAGCGGCCCCCCCGCGCGTCTAGAGGGCGCCGAGCGTCAGCCGGAACCCGGTGGGCGCCGTGTCCTGGATGTACGAGGCGAAGTCGGCCACGTCGTCGAAGGCGAAGCCGTACGCCCTGCCGTCCTCGGTGGCGGCGTGCACCGCCTTGGCGTAGTGGTTGGTCAGCGCGGTCCGGTAGAACGTCGCCGGGTCGGTCGTGGGCTGGTCGGCCGAGGAGACCAGCGTGGAGCGGTTGAAGCCCGCACCGAGGACCGCGGCGACGGGGCCGGTGGTGCCGTCGTTGGGCGCGGCGAGGTTGCCGTCGCAGAACAGCACGTCCCGGGTGGACGGCTTGGCGAAGGACACCTGGGCGGGACCGTCGAAGGTCAGCCGGTCCCCGCGCACCCGCCCGGTGAAGGTCCCCGCGTTCGTGGTGATCCTCAGGTCCTTGCCGGTGTACGTGCTCCACACCTCGTCGATGTACGGGGCGAGGTAGTCCTTGGGGAACAGACCGGCGTCCAGCCCGTGGCCGGGGGCGATCACGCGGAGGTCGTCCACGACCAGCGGCGCGAACTCCTCCACCTTCCGCACCGCGTCGAAGACGGCCGCCCGGCCGCCCGGGCGTATGGTGCCGGTCGTCCGGTCCTCGGCGCCGGTCAGCCGGATGCTCAGCGGCACACTGAACATGTCGACCATGGTGGTGTTGCAGAACATCCCGGAGGAGTTGTACGTGAACTCCGCGCAGTCGTGCAGCACCCCGTGGTTGGGGTCGGACTCGACCCAGCCCGCCGGGTACTGCAGTGCGGGGTTGCCCGCACCGTCGGCGACGACCTTGAACTTCAGCTTCTCGCCGAGGGACACGTAGATCCGGCCGGAGAGGTGGGGCAGGTTCAGCCTGGTCTCGCCGCTGCCGGCGAGGCCGATCGCGTAGTCGGTGTAGCCGTCGGCGCCGTTGTCGGAGAGGGCAACGGGGGCGACGGCGCCGTCGGGGGTGACCCGCACCTGGCGGCCGTCCACGTTGCCGACGATGTACACGTGCACGTCGGCGTTGCCGAAGGAGCCGGTGTCGTTGACGATCGTCAGCGGCAGGGCGCCGGCCGCCCCGGCCTTCGGCGCGGCGTCGTCCGAGCCGACTTCCGCGAGGGCGTGCGGGGCGACGGCAGCGGCGACGGGGGCGGCCACCACCATGCCGCCGAGGGCGACCAGAAGCTTGCGGCGGGCGAGCGGACGCTGGTGACGAGGGGTCATGTGGGGGGTCTCCAGAGTGATCGGGGCATGGCGGCGGGAGAGTCCTGAGAGCGCTCTCACGGCGTGCGCCGATGCTAGGCGGCGGCCACGGCCCGGCCAACCACCTCCGACGGTGCTCAAAGGCGTTGTCCCAGATGGGAGTTGGGGCGGGTGCGAGGTGCGGAGGAACGCTTAACCGCCGTTTAAGGCCCGTTTAATCCACGCCCCCACGGTTCAGTCCACGCCCCCCCACCGTCCGCGTCGGAAAAGCTGTGGCCGTACCCGCCCGGCGGCCACTAGTGTGTGCCCGACGCCCTGAGACACACGGAAGGAGGGCAGAGCCGTGCAGTTCACCTCATCCTCGCGCTCCCTCCCCGTAGTCCCGGCGTACCTCGACTGACCGGGAGCGCACCACACCTGCACCTCCCGGAGGAACCGTGACCGATCTGGTCATCCGCGCGCTCGACGCGAGCGACGCCCATCTCTTCGACACCCTGCCCGACCCGTTGGACGCCCGTGAGGGCCACCGGCGCACCCGACACCGCCCCGACTGGAAGCGGGTCGCCCTGCGCGACGGAACCGTCGTCGCCCGGGCCGCCTGGTGGGGCGGCCCCGACGACACCGAACCCGTCACCGTCAACTGGTTCGACGTGGCCGAGGGCGAGGAGGAAGCCGGAGCCGAACTCCTGCGCACCGCGCCCTGGCAGGTCGAACTCGAACTCAACCCGCCCGGCACCTGGCGCGAGGACCCCGCCGTGCGCGCCGCCACCGAGGCACGCTTCACCGCCGCGCGGGCGGCCGGTTACGACCTCCTGGTCGAACGCTTCCTGTACCGGTGGACACCGCAGTGCGGGCTCCCCGAGCGGCCCGGCCGCCTGGACTTCCGCCCGGAGCCCGACGACGCGGTGTTCTTCGACGCGCTGCGCCGCATCCACTCCGTCACCCTGGACGCCCACGCGCTAATGGACATCGCGGAGGGCGGGCTCGACCAAGCCGCGCAGTCGGAGCTGGACTTCTTCCACTGGTGCCCGTCGCCGCGGGAGTGGTGGCAGCTGGCGTACACCTCGCGGGGCGAACTCGCGGGCATCCACATCCCCGCGCACAACCCGTCCGGTCCGTGCATCGGTTTCATCGGCGTCCTGCCGGAACACCGCGGGCGCGGATACGCCTACGACCTGCTGGCCGAGTGCACCCACTTCCTGGTCGAACGGGGCGCGGAGTTCGTCTCCGCGGCGACGGACCGGGGGAACCATCCCATGGCCGCCAACTTCGCCAAGGCCGGCTACCCGGTCGTGCGGGAACGGATCAACTTCCGTCCCGCGGCGGCCGTGCGCTGACCGGATCGGACCGGATCCGGATCGTGCCGGACCGGGCCGGAGCGACTCCGGCCCGGTCCGGGTGGCGGATGGCATGCTGGCCCCGCACGGATGATCACCAGCGCGGGTCCGGCGGAGGCGACATGGGGTTCGAGGGCGAGACCTGGCACGTGCGGGGCGTGCCGGACACCGGGGAGGACGGGGGAGCCGGCACGGAGATCGGGGAGATCCTGATCGAGGACGCCGACTTCCCCTGGCTGTCGGGGCGTTTCCGCGCCGGCCCGGCCTTCGACGCCGTCCGGGGCCTGTTCGCCCGCGAACTCGCCCTCGCGGAACGGGACGGAGCCGGGCACCGGGCGGAGTGGGAGACGGTCTGCGCCGAGATCGGACGGCGGGTGCGGCTGGTGTCGCCCGACGGTCCGGTCGCCGAGTTCCTGCTGCACATCGACGGCGACCGGGCCTGGTTCCGGTGGAGCGACGCGCCCTTCGAGCGGGAGGGGGCCGACCGCTGAGCCCGGTCAGTCCCGGTCGGTCAGCAGGGCCTCGGCCTCGGCGAGGATCTCGGTGACCCGCAGGCCGAACGCGGCGTCGCACGGATGCGGGCGCCCACCGCCGGCTGCGGCGAGCAGCGCGTCCGCGGCCCGCCGCAGGGCCGGCACCGGACCTTCCGTCGTCTCCGGGAGCAGCGTCACGCCGGCCCGGCCGCGCAGTTCCACCGTGGCACCCGCCGCGGCGGGCGGCGCCGTCAGGCTGAGCGTGAGCGTGCTGGACGCCCCGCCCACGTGGTCGAGCACCAGATGGACGGTGTCCCCGGGGCCCGGCGCGGCCGCCGCCACCCGCCGGGCGTCACCGAGGACCGGCAGCAGCACGGACAGGGCGTGCGGCCCCACGTCCCACAGGGCGCCCTTCTCCCGCCGCCAGGGCGAGTCGGCGAACGGGCTGTCGCCGTCGCCGAACACGGCACCGAGCCACTGTGCCCGGGCCGTGAACCAGCCGTCCCCGGTGGCCTGTTCGGTGATCCACGCCTCGGTCCCGGGCTGGAAGCGGGTGGTGAAGAAGACCACCGAGGCGACGCCCGCCGCGCGCACCGCCTCCACCACCGCCCGCCCCTGCGCCACCGTCGGCGCGAGCGGCTTGTCGAGCAGCAGATGCCGCCCGGCCCGCGCCGCGCGCACCGCCAGGTCGGCCTGCACGGCCGGGGGCAGCGCGACGGCGACGGCCTCCACGTCGGCCAGCAGGGCGTCGACGTCGTCGTAGGCGCGCGTGCCGTGCCGCTGCGCCACTGCCTTCGCGGCGTCCGGGCGACGCCCCCACACCCCCACGAAGTCCAGCCCGTCGTGCCCGGCCAGCGCGGGGGCGTGCGCCATGTCCGCCCAGGGGCCGGTGCCGAGCAGTCCGATGCGCATCCCGTCGCCTCTCCGCAGTGCCGGACCCCGGTACGGGCCCGCCGATGTTCCTCCAGGACGGCCGATGCGTGACACCCGGCCGCCGCCGAGCGTGCCACACCGACGGGGTGCGCGAACAGGGCGGACGGTGCGAGCGGGTGGGAGGACGGTGCGCCGGGCAGCGGGGCGGCGGCACGTGGGAGGGCGTGCCGAACCCCGGTTCGGCGGCCCGACGCGCACGAGACCGGTAATCCTGCCGATCCCCCCGGCCGCCCCGCCCGTCGACAGTGGCACCGCCAACTCATCGGCGAAGCCCGTCCGGCGGGTGTCCCGGGACGCGACCCCACGCGTTCCGGGCCGTGTGCGACCACCGGCCGGCCGCTCGCCACGACCGAGAGGACCACTCCTCGTGCAGCAGAACCCCCACGCCCACGCCGCCCCCGAGGTCTCACGCCCCGCCTTCCGCGGCACCCGGCGGCGACTCGCCGGCGTGACGGCCGCCGTGGCCGCGGTCTTCGCGCTCGGCACCCTCACCGGCCCGGGGGCCCAGGCCGCCGACAACCCGTACGAGCGCGGCCCGGCACCCAGCGAGTCGAGCATCGAGGCGCTGCGCGGCCCCTACTCCGTGGCCGACACCCGCGTTTCCTCGCTCTCCGTCACCGGCTTCGGCGGCGGCACCATCTACTACCCGACCAGCACGAGCGACGGCACGTTCGGCGCCGTCGCGATCGCGCCCGGATTCACCGCGTACCAGTCCTCCATGGCCTGGCTCGGACCGCGGCTGGCCTCCCAGGGCTTCGTCGTGTTCACCATCGACACCAACACCACGCTGGACCAGCCCGACTCACGCGGCCGCCAACTGCTGGCCGCCCTGGACTACCTCACCGAGCGCAGCTCCGTCCGCGGCCGGATCGACAGCAGCCGCCTCGGCGTGATGGGCCACTCCATGGGCGGCGGAGGCACCCTGGAGGCCGCCAAGTCCCGGCCGTCCCTCCAGGCGGCGATCCCCCTCACGCCCTGGAACCTGGACAAGAGCTGGCCCGAGGTCAGCACCCCGACGCTGATCGTGGGGGCCGACGGCGACACGATCGCCCCCGTGGCCACCCACGCCGAGCCGTTCTACTCCAGCCTGCCCTCCGCGACCGACCGGGCCTACCTGGAGCTGAACAGCGCGACCCACTTCTCGCCCAACACGTCCAACACGACGATCGCGAAGTACAGCATTTCCTGGCTCAAGCGGTTCATCGACAACGACACCCGCTACGAGCAGTTCCTGTGCCCGCTGCCCCGGCCGAGCCTGACGATCGAGGAGTACCGGGGCAACTGCCCGCACGGCTCCTGACCCCGGACCGCTGTGCCGGCGCACGACCGGGACCGGGGCCGGTTGGGCGCCGGCACAGCGCTTCCGCGGCCCGCCCGGGCGCACCACCGCAGGTGACGGCGCCGATGCCCGGGCGGCCACGGGCGGACCGGCGCCTTCCGCCTCGGGTTACGCGCGCGTAACCTCCCGGGAATGACCGGAGAGACGACCGTACGCACGGCCGTGCGGATCCACGGCCACGGCGCGCAACGCAGGGCCCTGCGCGCCCTGTTGGACGGGCTGCCCGCTCACGGCGGCCGGCTGCTGCTGGCCGGCGAACCCGGACTGGGCCGGACCGCTCTGCTCCAGTGGGCCGCCCGCTCCTTCCGGGCGGGGCCCGTACTCCACCTCGGCCCGGACCCGGAGGCGACCGCGACCGCGGGGCATCTGCTCGACACCCTGCGGGCGGCGGCCGACGGGGCGCCCCTGCTCGTGTGCGTGGACGACGCGCACCTGTGGGACGCCCCGGCCCGCAGCGCGCTCGGCCGCGCGGCGGAGCACCTGGACAGCGCCGGGCGGGTCGGCCTGCTCCTGTCCGCCGCCTCGGACCGCGCCGTCGACCCGGCCCTCGCCCGCCTGCCCGTCGTCCGCCTGGATCCGCTGGCACCGCCGCGGGCCGCCGCCCTGCTCGACGACGTGACCGACGGCGCCGCCGCCCCGGCCGTCCGGGAGCGGCTCCTGGCCGAGGCGGAGGGCAACCCGGCCCTTCTCCTCGCCATGACGCGCAGGCTGTCACCGGCGGAGCTGCGCGGACACCGCCCCCTGCCCGGTCCGCCGGCCGACGCCGCGACCCTCGTCGAGGTCGCGGGCGGCGCTGAGGCCGCCCCGTCCGCCCGGGCGCGTGACATGCTCCTGACGGTGGCGGCGGCCGTACGGGCCTCGGACGGGCCGGACGTCGACGCCGGCCTCGTCCGTGACGCGCTGCGGCGCCTGCGGCCGGCACGGGAATCCGGCGCGCGTCCGGAACCGCTGCCCGCGCAGCTCGCCCGGGCCGGCGACCGGCTCCGCTTCCACAGCCCGCTGGTGCGCCGCACGGTGTACGCCATCGGCGCGCCGGACCGGCGCCGCGCCGTGCACGGGGCGTTGGCCGAGGTGCTGGAGAGCGGCGGCGACCGGCTCCCGGGACTGCTGCACCGGTCCTGGTCCCTGAGCGGTCCGGCGCGGGACCCCGCCCGGGCGGACCGGCTCGCGGCGGTGGCGGCCGACGGCACGGTGCCGTCCTCGTACCGGCTGCGCGCGACGGCGTACGCCCGCGCCGCCGAACTGACCGCCGACTCGGCGGGACGGGCGGAGCGGTACACCGCCGCGGCCGAGCAGGCCCTGCTCGCGGGGCGGCCCGAACAGGCCCGGCCGCTGCTGGCCGCGGCCCGGGACCGCGCCGCACCCGCCGCCGTACGGGGACGGGCCGAGCTGGTGCGCGGGCTCGTGGAACTCGGGGACGGCCCGGTCGGCGACGCCCATCAGTCCCTGTCGCTGGCGGCCTCCCTGCTGGCCGAGGCCGCGCCCGCCGAGGCCGCGACCGCCGCTCTGGCCGCCGCCGACGCCGCCTGGGCCGCGGGCGACCTGCCCGCGTGTCTGGCCACGCTCGCCCCGGAACCGGCTCCCCGCACCGGGGGCGCGGCCTCGCTCCGGCGGCCGCACGGGCCCACCACCGTGGCGGCCGTCATGCACCACCACCGCGTCGGCATGCGGGCGCTGCTCGAAGGGCGGCTCGACCGGGCCGGTGCACCGCTCGGGCAGGTGGTGGAGCGGGGCAGGACCGAGGACCGGCCCGAGCCGCTGTTGCGGTCGGCGGCGGCCGCGCTGCTGCTCGGCGACGTGGACGCGGCCCGCCGCGCCGGCGCCCGGGCCCTGGCCGCCGTCCGGCAGCTCGGGTCCCAGTCGCTGGAGCCCCGGGCGCTGGAGTACCTCGCCTACGCCGAACTGCGTGCGGGCCGGCACCCGCAGGCCCGCACCCACGCGGAGGAGGGGCTGCGCACCGCACTGCGCGCCGGGCAGCGCAACACGGCGGCGCACCACCGGGCCGTGCTCGCCCTCGCGGCGTCGATCGAAGAGGAGCCGGACGCCGTCGCCCGCCACGTCGCGGAGGCCCTGGAGACGGCCCGGCGGCACGGGCTCGCCCAGGCGGCCACCCTCGCCCAGTGGGCGGCGGCCCGCGCCGACCTCGGCCGGGGGCGCCCCTTCGACGCCGCGGACCGGCTGGGTCTGCTGGTCCTCCCGGGGCCGGGGCGGGGCCACTTCGCGGTGTGGCGGCTGGCCGTGCCCTGCTTCGTGGAGGCCGCGGTGCCGGCCGGACGCCACGAGGAAGCCCGTGAGGTCCTCACCGACTTCGCGGGCTGGGCGGCGTTCGGCGCCGACCCGCAGGCAGCCGCCCAACTGGCCCGCTGCCGGGCCCTCCTCGCACCGCCCGACCGCGCCGACGACCTCTACCGCCAGGCGCTCGCCCGCCACGACGAGGCGGGCGGCGACTTCGAACGGGCCCGCACCGCGCTGCTGTACGGCAAGTGGCTGCGCCGGCGGCGCAGACCGCGCGAGGCCCGCGACCGGCTCGGCGCCGCGCTGGCCGGCTTCGAACGCTGCGGCGCCGGCGTCTGGGCCGCCCAGGCACGCGACGAACTGCGCGCCCTCGGGGCGGCCCCGCACGCCACCGGCACACCGACCCCGCTGGGCCGTCTGACCCCGCAGCAACTGCGCATCGCGCGGTACGTCGCCGAGGGCGCCACCAACCGCGAGGTCGCGCTGGCCCTCGGCGTGAGCACCCGCACCGTCGACTACCACCTCCGCAAGGTGTTCGCCGCACTCGGCATCCGGTCCCGGCTGGAGCTGGCCCGTGTCGTCGGGCAGGCGGAACAGGGCCGAGCGGCCCGGCGGACGGCCGCGCACCAGGAAAAGACCGGTGCACGACCCTAGGGACCGACCGGACGGTATGTCATCCTTCGGGGCAGGACGAGTCAGGGGGCAGACCCGGCGCGGCGGGACGGCCCGCCGCGGGGCGGCGCCTCCGCAAGCCCTGCCCTGGGGAGGACCGCGATGCAGCACGCCGTACGGTCACGAGCAGCGATCCGCACCGGGCTGACGCCCGTTCCACGCCCGCGGACACCCGGCGTCACGTCGTTGATCGACGCCGACGCCCTGCGTGTCCTGCACCGGGCCGCCCGCACCCTGCTCGACGACCTGCCCGACCTGACCGACCGCCTGGTGGCCCTGCTGCAGGAGCAGGAGCCCGCCTACCGGGCCGCCGTCACGAAGGACGCCGCCGCCACCTGGCAGGAGGCGCACCGCTCCCTGCGGCACAGCGTGGCCTCGCTGCTCGACCCGCGCGGCGCCCGGGACGCGGCCCGTCGCTGCTCCTGGCGGATCGGCGCCGCCCGCGCCGAGCAGGGGCTCCCGCTGGACGCCCTGCTGCACGCCTTCCGCCTGGGCGGCTCGCTGGTGTGGCAGCGGCTCGTGGAGGAGACGTCCAGGGCCGCCCCCGAGGACGTACGGCTCCTCGTGCACGTGGCCGCCGACGTCTGGAATTTCGTCGACGAGCACTGCACCCTCGTCGCGGACGCCTACCGGCAGACCGAGTGGCAGATCGGCCGGCGCCGCGAGAACCGGGCCCGGCTGCTGGCCGCCGGCCTGCTCGACGGCACCGGCCGCATCGCCGACCTGCCGGAGGCCGCCCGGGCCCTGGGCCTGCCGGAACAGGGCCGATACGTCGTCGTCGCCGTCACCGGCGGCCCCCCGGCCCGGTCCGACGCCGCCCGCGCCGTCGCCGTACCGCCCGGAGCCCGCGTCCACTGGCACGCCGGGCCCGAGGTCGACTACGGCATCGTCCTGGTCGGCGCCGTGGAAGGGCTCACGGACCCGGGGCCGCCCGCGTCCCACGCCCCCGTCCCGGGCCTGCGGATCGGCGTCGGCAGCCCGGTCGAGGGACTCGCCGCCGTCGGCGACGCCCGCAGGCTCGCGGACACGGCCCTGGACATCTGCCCCGCGGCGGGCGGCACCGTACGACTGGCCGACCAGCTCCCCGCCGCCCTGGTCGTCTCCAGCCCCGAGCTGGGGCGTGCCCTCGCCGAGAAGGTGCTCGGCCCCCTGCTGCGCCTCGAGCCCGCCGACCGCGAGGTACTGCTGGACACCCTCACCACGTGGCTGGAGTGCGACGGTTCGGCCCAGCGCGCCGGTGAACGCCTCTACTGCCACCGCAACACCGTCCTCAACCGCCTCCGCCGCTGCGAACAACTCACCGGCCGCTCCCTGGCCCGCCCGGCCGACGTCGTCGAGTTCAGCCTGGCCCTGACGGCGCGACGCGTTCTGCGCGACTGAATCGGCAGCGACGCCCACGCCGGCACGGGGACGGTCTGGCCCGGCCGTCACCCGGCACCAGCGGGGTGCCGCCTTGGGTGGGGCGTCCTCTCATCGTCCGACGGGTCCTGTGCGATTGAATCGGTCGCGACGCCGACGCCGGCACAGGGGACGGTCTGGCCCGGCCGTCACCCGGCGCCAGCGGGGTGCCGCCTTGGGTGGGGCGTCCTCTCATCGTCCGACGGGTCCTGCGCGATTGAATCGGTCGCGACGCCGACGCCGGCACGGGGACGGTCTGGCCCGGCCGTCACCCGGCGCCAGCGGGGTGCCGCCTTGGGTGGGCCGTCCTCTCATCGTCCGACGGGTCCTGCGCGATTGAATCGGTCGCGACGCCGACGCCGGCGCGGGGACGGTCTGGCCCGGCCGTCACCCGGCGCCGGCGGCGTGCCGCCTTGGGTGGGGCGTCCTCTCATCGTCCGACGGGTCCTGCGCGATTGAATCGGTCGCGACGCCGACGCCGGCGCGGGGACGGTCTGGCCCGGCCGTCACCCGGCGCCAGCGGGGTGCCGCCTCGGGGGGGGGGGCGTCCCCTCACCGACCGTCCGGTGGACCCCCGGCGGGACGCCGCCGCCCGCACGACAGGTCGGCGGTGTCCCGCCGGACCGTGCGCTGTTCGGTGCCCGCCCATGGGGCTGGTCCGGCCGACGCGCGCCGGGCGGCCGTGGCGCGGCTGCCGACCGACGTACCTGGCAGCGTCGTTCGCCGATGGGCGCCTCTGTGACTCATGCCCGGTCGCCGTCCGGCGCCAGCCGTGTGTCTTCTGGGCGGGGGGCTTTCCGACCGGCCCGGTGGGTGGGCCCGTCGGCGGCATCCTGCCGATTCGTGCGCTGCCCACCGCACGCCGTCGGAGTGGTCCGGGGCCTTTCCCCGACTCTTGCCTCGGCCCCACCGGCCAAGGCCTGGCCTGCGCCGGCGCTCCGCTCCGTCGGTGCGAGCGCCGGGGCACGCCGTCCGGCCACCGCCCCCTGGGCATCCGCACAGACTCACCCGCCCCGGACTGGGACCCCGCAGCGACCCTGCCCGACCCCCCTGTACCGCCGACCGACCCCGTGCTGTCGTGAGCTCCCCCCGATCACCCGTCACCGTGCCCTCCCGGCCCGGTCCCAAGGAGCCGCGATGCCCGCAGCACCACCGGACGGCGCGCCCGCGCTGCACGTCGAGAGCCTCGACGTGACGTACGGGCGCGCACTGTCCGCCCTCCGCTCCGTGTCCCTGACCGTCCCGCACGGCGCAGTCGTCGCGCTGCTCGGTGCCAACGGCGCCGGCAAGACGACGCTGCTGCGGGCCGTCTCGGGCACCCTGCGCCTGCACCGCGGCGCGATCACGGCGGGTCGCGTCCGCTACGGCGACACGGCGCTCGACGGCCGCGACCCGGTCGCCGCCGTACGCGCCGGAGTCGTCCAGGTGCCCGAGGGCAGGCGGGTGTTCGCCGGCCTCACCGTCGACGAGAACCTGCGGGCCGGCGGACTCGGCCTCAACCGGCGCGCCCCGGCCCAGGTCCGCGAGGCCAGGGAACGGGTCTTCACCCTCTTCCCGAGGCTCGCCGAGCGCACCCGCCAGGCCGCCGGCCTGCTGTCCGGCGGCGAGCAGCAGATGCTCGCCATCGGCCGCGCCCTGATGGCGGCGCCCCGCCTGCTCCTCCTCGACGAACCCTCCCTCGGGCTCGCCCCGATGATGGTCGACCGCATCGCCGAGGTCGTCCGCGAGATCAACGCCCAGGGCACCGCCGTACTCCTCGTCGAACAGAACGCCGGCATGGCACTGTCCCTGGCCGAACACGCCTACGTCCTGGAGGTCGGCGAGATCGGGCTGTCGGGCGCCGCCGCCGAACTCGCGCGCACCGACGCCGTACGCCGCCTCTACCTGGGCGAGACCGCCGACGCAGCCGACGGCAAGGGGGCCGCGTGACCGCCCCCGTCCCCGCACCGCCCGCGCTCGACGTACGGGGCGTCACCGTGCGCTTCGCCGGTCTCCTCGCCCTCGACGACGTCTCCTTCACCGTCGCCCCCGGCACCGTGCACGCCGTCATCGGCCCCAACGGCGCGGGCAAGTCCACCTGCTTCAACGTCCTGTCGGGCCTGTACCACCCCGCCGCCGGCACCGTACGGCTCGGCGCCGCCGAGCTGACCCGGCTCGCCCCGCACCGCATCGCCGCCCTGGGCGTCGCCCGCACCTTCCAGAACATCGTCACCACCCAGGGCACCGTCGCCGACAACCTCATGCTCGGCCGGCACGCCCTGTCCCACGCCGGGTTCGCCGCCAGTGCCCTGCGCCTGCCGCGCGCCGTGCGCGAACAGCGCGAACACCTCGCCAAGGCCCGCGAGATCGCCGAACTCACCGGCCTCGGCGCCCACTTCGACGCCCCCGTCGCGTTGCTGTCGTACGGCGACCGCAAGCGCGTCGAACTCGCCCGCGCCCTCTGTCTGGAGCCCCGTGTCCTGCTGCTCGACGAACCCGTGGCCGGCATGAACGCCGCCGAACGCACCCGGACGACCCGGGTGATACAGGAGGTCCGCGCCGAACTCGGCCTGTCCGTCGTGCTGGTCGAGCACGACATGGGCCTGGTCATGCGGCTCGCCGACGAGGTCATCGTCCTCGACTTCGGCCGGGCCATCGCCCACGGCACCCCCGACGAGGTGCGGCGCGACCCCGAGGTGCTCCGCGCCTACCTGGGCACCACCACGGGGGAGGACGCGGCATGACCGGCTTCCTCGACAGTCTCCTCAACGGGCTGGCCCTGGGCTCCGTGTACGCCCTGATCGCCCTCGGCTTCGTCACCATCTTCAAGGCCTCCGGCGTCCTGAGCTTCACCCACGGTTCGCTGCTGCTGCTCGGCGGGTACCTCGTCGCCGTCCTCCACGACGACATCGGCTTCGCCGGGGCGCTCGCCGTCGCGGTCCTCGTGACGGCCGCCGCGGCCGGGGCGCTGGACCGGCTGGTGCTGCAACGCGTCGGCGGCGGCGACCCGCACGCCGCCCACGTCCAGACCATCGTCACCATCGGCGTCGACATCGTCCTGGTCACCGACCTAGCCCGGCGCATCGGCGGCGATCTGCTGCCGCTCGGCGACCCCTGGGGCTCCGCCGTGACCGACCTCGGACCGGTGACCGTGGCCGACAGCCGCATCGCCGCGATCCTCGTGTCCGCCGTCGCGATCGGCGGCGCCTTCGCCCTCTTCCGGTTCACCCCCTGGGGCCTGTCGCTGCGCGCGGCCGCCGAGGACCGAGAGGCGGCCGCCCTCATGGGCGTACGGCTCACCCGCGTCCGCACCGCCGCCTGGTGCCTGGCCGGCGCACTCGCCGCACTCGCCGCCGTCTTCCTGGTCGCCTTCCCGGCACCCGGCCTCGAACGCACCACCGGCCAGATCGCCCTGAAGGCCTTCCCGGCCGCCATCCTCGGCGGCATGACCTCCCCGGTCGGCGCCCTGGTCGGCAGCATGCTGATCGGTCTCACCGAGGCCTTCGTCGCCGGCTACCAGACCGACCTGCACGTCCTCGGCGAGGGCTTCGGCGACGTCGCGCCGTACGCCGTGATGGTGCTCGTCCTGCTGGTGCGCCCCGCCGGACTCTTCGCGGCGAAGGGAGCGGCCCGTGTCTGATCCGCGACCCCTCCTGCGCAAGCGCGGCCCGCTCCTGCTGACCGCCCTGCTCCTGTGCGCCCTGCCCTTCTACCTGGACGCATTCTGGCTCCGCATCGGCCTGTTCTCCATGGCCGCCGCCATCGGCGCCGTCGGGCTCGGCCTGCTCAGCGGCAGCGCCGGGCAACTCTCCCTCGGGCACGCCTTCTTCCTCGCCGTCGGCGCCTACGGCTACGTCTGGCTGGCGGGCGAGCCGGGCCCCGGGCTGCCGCCCGCAGTGGCCCTCGTCCTGGCCGTCCTGCTCGCCGGGGCGGCGGGCGGCCTGTTCAGCCCCGTCGCCGGGCGCGTGAAAGGCATCTACCTCGGCGTGGCCACCCTCGCGCTGGTCTTCCTCGGCCACCACGTCCTGCTCACCGCGGACTCCGTCACCGGCGGCTTCAACGGGCGCTCGGTGCCGCCGCTGGAGCTGGGCGGCTTCGCCTTCGCCGAGGGCGAGCCGGAACTCACCGTCCTGGGCGTGCCGTTCGGCGCCGAGGAACGGCTCTGGTACCTCGGTCTCGCCCTGTTCGCCGTCACCTGGTTCACCGCGCGCGGACTGCTGCGCGGACGGCCCGGGCGTGCCCTGGTCGCCCTGCGCGACAGCGAGACCGCGGCCTGCGTCATGGGCGTGCACGTGGCCCGGTACCGCTCGGCCGCGTTCGTCGTCTCGTCGATGTACGCGGGCCTCGCAGGCGTCCTGCTCGCCCTCTCCTTCCGCCGCGTGGTGCCCGACTACTTCTCCCTCGCGCTCTCCGTCGACTACCTCGCCATGATCGTCATCGGCGGCCTCGGCTCGGTGGCCGGAGCCACCGCGGGAGCGGTCTTCGTCACCGCGCTGCCCCTGCTGATGACCCGCTACGCCGACCAGTTGCCCCTGGTGGCGGCGCCCGGCTCCGGCGACGCCTCGATCGGCCCGACCGAGGCGTCCCGCTACCTCTACGGCGCGGCCATCGTCGTCATCCTCCTCTACGCCCCCGACGGCCTGCACGGACTGGCGAGCCGCACCCGGGCCCGCCTGCGCCGCCGGCCACCGGCCACCCGGCCTCCCGGCACCGGGCCGGTCACCGCCGCCACCCCCGCCACCTCCGACACCACCGCACGAGCCAAGGAGCACACCCCGTGAACGTCACGCACCCCAGGCCCCGCACCGCCCGGACCGCCGCCCTGGCCGCGGCACTGGCCGCCGTGCTGCTCGCGGGCACCGCCTGCAGCTCCAAGGCGGACGGCGGGAGCACCGACGACGTCGCCGAGGGCGTCAGGACCGGACCCGGAGTGGGCGAGAAGAGCATCAGACTCGGCGCCCTGACCGACCTCACCGGCCCCTACGCCACCCTCGGCAAGAGCATCGTGCAGGCCCAGCAGATGTGGGCCGACGAGACCAACGCCGCGGGCGGCATCTGCGGACGCCAGGTCGAGATCGTCGTCAAGGACCACGGCTACGACGTGCAGAAGGCGGTCACCGCCTACGCCGACATCGCGCCGGACGTCGTCGCCCTGCCCCAGGTCATCGGCTCCCCGGTGGTCGCCGCCCTGCTCGACGACATCGAGCGGGACCACATGCTCACCTTCCCGCAGGCCTGGGCGGCCTCCCTGCTCGGCCGGGACTCCGTCCAGGTCCTCGGCACCACCTACGACATCGACATGATCGCCGCCGTGGACTTCCTCACCCGTACCAAGAAGCTCGCGAAGGGCGACACGATCGGTCACGTCTACTTCGAGGGCGACTACGGCGCCAACGCGCTGGAGGGCTCCGAATGGGCCGCCGAACAGGCGGGGATGAAGGTCGTCGGACAGAAGATCAAGGCAACGGACACCGATCTGACCGCGCAGGTGTCCGCGCTGAGCAAGGCCGGGGTCAAGGCGATCCTGATCAGCGCCGGCCCCGCCCAGACCGCCTCCCTCGCCGGAGTGGCCGCGGCCCGCGGCCTGAAGGTGCCGATCGTCACCAGCGCGCCCGGCTACGCGCCCCAGCTGCTGAAGACGCCCGCGGCGCCGGCCCTGGAGGCCATGGTGCACGTGGTCAGCGCCGCACCGGCGGTCAGCTCCGACCTGCCGGGCGTGAAGAAGATGGCCGCCTCCTACCAGAAGGCGTACCCGGGCGAGCCCGTCGACTCCGGCGTGCTCTCCGGCTACAACGCCGCCCGGCTGATGGGGGACGACCTGAAGAAGGCCTGCGAGGGCGGCAGCCTCACCCGGCAGGACGTGGTCAAGGCGCACCGCTCGCAGAAGAACGCCGACACCGGACTCGGCACCCCGCAGAACTTCACCTACGTGACCGCACCGGCCAGCCGGTCCACCTATGTGCTCAAGCCCGACGCCAAGGCGCTCGGCGGCCTGGTCGGCGTGGAGGAGGCCCACAAGGCGGCAGGCGTGGACGCGTATCTGGCCGCACGCGGCTGACCCGATCGAGTGGCCGTCAACTGGGTTGCGTGACAATCCATTTGACGGCCACCGGATCCGGCCTCTGGTTTGGCTGACCACTAGGTCTTTAGGATGTACTGTCTGTCATGCCAGTCCAGTTGGCGCCCGTACGGAGCTGGGGGAACGATGCAAGCCGACAAGCAGCTGTCCACGGAGATCGACGCCAACGTGCCAACAGCGGCACGTATGTACGACTTCTACCTGGGCGGCAAGGACAACTACGCGGCCGACCGGGCGGCCGTCGGCGAACTCGACAAGGTCGTCCCCAGCACGCGTCGGCTGGCGCTGAACAACCGGCGTTTCCTCCAGCGGGTCGTCCGCGTCCTCGCCGAGGACTACGGCATCCGCCAGTTCCTGGACCACGGCTCCGGCCTGCCCACCCAGGACAACGTGCACCAGGTCGCCCAGCGCGTCGCCCCCGACTCCCGCGTCGTCTACGTCGACAACGACCCGATGGTGCTGGTCCACGGCCGGGCACTGCTCGACCAGAACGACCAGACCGCCGTCATCCACGCCGACATGCGGGCGACGGAGGAGATCTTCTCCCACCCCGACACCCAGCGTCTGATCGACTTCTCGCAGCCGGTCGCCGTGCTGTTCAACTCGGTCTTCCACTGCATCCCGGACAGCGACACCGACGGGCCCAAGGCGGTCGTCCGCCGGGTGACCGAGCGGCTCGCGCCCGGCAGCTTCGCCGTGATGTGCCAGCTGGTCAGTGAGGACCCCGAGGTGCGGAAGTTCGTCACGGACTTCATGGACCAGGCGACCCAGGGGCACTGGGGCCGGGTGCGCGAACCGAAGGACGTCGAGGCCCTCTTCGAGGGCATGGACATCCTGGAACCGGGTCTCGTGGAGGTCTCCACCTGGCGCCCGGACACCGAGGTGGCGCCACGTCAGCTCACGGACGAGTGGATCGAGTTCGGCGGGCTGGGGCGGCTGCGCTGAGCGCCCGCACCGACGGGCCGGCGCACCGCGACGACGGACACCACGAAGGGCCGCACGCATCGCGTGCGGCCCTTCGCGCGGTCGCCGCTCGCTACTTGGCGGCGTAGCGCATCGCGATCGTCTCGCGCAGCCGGTCCAGTGACTCGCGCGGGGTCAGCGCCTCGTCGGCCAGCCGGTCCAGCGCGACCCGATACTGCTCGGTCTCGTCCCGGTCCTCCAGGAAGTTGGCGCTCCCGATGTGCTCCAGATAGACCACGTCGGGCAGATCGGCGCCGCCGAAACGCAGATAGGTGACGGGAATCGCGGGCGCCGACGCGTTCGTCACGTCCAACGGCACGATCTGCAGCGTCACATGGGGCTGCTCCGCCATGTCGACGAGATGCTCCAGCTGCTCCCGCATGACCTCGCGGCTGCCCAGCACCCGCAGCAGCACGGACTCGTCGATGATCGCCCACAACTGCGGCGCGTCGGCGCGGCTCAGCAACTCCGCCCGGCGCTTGCGCAGCTCGACGCGGCGCCGGACCTCTCCCGCGGCGGCGTTCGGCAGGCCGCGCTCGACCACGGCCTCGGTGTAGGCGGGGGTCTGGAGCAGACCGGGGACGTACTGGATCTCGAAGGTACGGATGGTCGAAGCGGCCTCCTGGAGGCCGACCAGGCGGTCGAACCACTCGGGCATCAGGCGCTTGTCGTACCGCTGCCACCAGCCCGGTTCGCCGGCCCGCTGCAACAGCTTGAGCAGGACCGAGGCCTCGTAGGCGTCGGTGCCGTACCGCTGCAGAAGCGCGCGTACGTCGGTCTCCGTGGGCGGCTTGCGGCCCTTGCCCGACTCGATCCGGGAGAGCTTCGCGCCGCTGAACCCCACGTCGCGGGCGGCCTGGTCCTGGGAGAGGCCGGCGTCCTCGCGGAAGCCCGCCAGCTGGACGCCGACGAGCATCTTCAGCAGGGTCGGGGCCGGCTCGGCCCGCTCCAGGTAGGGCTCGAGACGGGAGATGCGATGCGACGCGGCGGACATCCTGACTCCCAGCAGACCGGCAGACTTGAAGGGAACACTATCTCATCCCATCGGTGCTCGCCGCATCCGCCCGTAGAAATCGGGTAGTTGGGCTCCGTTTGGGGCTCCGCTCGCGACCGCCGCGCCGCTCCGCCCTACAGCAGGTGGTCGAACTCGCCGTCCTTCGCCCCGGCGAGGAAGGCGGCCACCTCCGCCGGCGTGTAGACGAGCGCGGGACCGTCCGGATAGCGGGAGTTGCGCATCGCGATGCCTCCGTCCACGAGGGCGACCTCGACGCAGTTGCCCTCGGCGTTGCTGTGCCGACTCTTCTTCCAGCAGGCGTCCAACAAGCTGGCCTGCACTCCGTTGCGCACTGGTGGCACCGCGGTCTCCTTGCTGTTCGGGGGAGCGGACCGAGCCGTGCCGGTCCCCGAGCGCCCCCATCCGACTTTTTTCGCGCAATTTCTCGTGCAATTGCACGCGAGCGCTCTAAGCGTGGATAATAGCCGTGGCGTCAACCCCCCGGTTGAGGTCCCGTTCTGACGTCGCATCAGGGAGATGCTGTGCCGTCACCTGCGCATCCAACGCTCCGGTCGCCCGGCGAACCCGTGTCGGAGGCAGGCGCGACGAGCCGCCCGGCAGGGCTCCCGCACCCGGCGCGAGAGGCCGCCGGCCGGACCGAGCGGTCGCTGCCCGCCTCGTACGAGAGCCGTCCCGCCCTCGGCGGCGGGCCGGCCTCCGCCGCGCTGCGCGTCGCGTGCAGCCGGGAGGGGTTCGCCCGGGCGCGGGTCTTCACGCGGGACACGCTGCGCGGGTGGTCGCTCGAACATCGCGGTGACGACGCGGTCCTAGTGGTCACCGAACTCGTCTCCAACGCCGTGACGCACGCGGTGCCGTCGGCCGCGGCCGGTGTGCCGGAGGTCAGGCTCGGGCTCGCCCTGGGCCCGGCCCGGCTCACCCTGACCGTCGCCGACCCCGGGGACAACACGCCCGTGTTCAACCCGTCCGACGGCTCCGCACTCCGGGAGCACGGACGCGGCCTGTGCATCGTCGACGCGCTCGCGGAGGAGTGGGGCTGGGCCCCGCGTCCTCCGGCGGGCAAGACGGTCTGGGCCACGTTGTCGACCCGTCCCCTCACCTGACCCGACTGCCGCGGAAGGGCCCCACACCATGCGCAGCGCTCCGACACCCGAGCCGAGCATCCAGCGCACCGACCGTCACGCACCACCCGGCGCGCACCGCACCACCGCCCTGCTGGCCGGCCTGGACGGCGTGCCCTGGAGCGACATCCAGGACTCCACCGGCTCGGCGGCTGCCATTCCCCGGCTGTTGCGCAAGGTGGCCCGAGGTGACGCCGAAACCGCCCGCGCGGCCCTCGGTGACCTGCGCAAGCGGATCTGCCAGTACGGCTTCGTCGTCGAGCAGGCTACCGCCGCGACCGTGCCCTTCCTGTGGGAGCTGGCGCAGCGGCCCCAGGTGAGCTGCCGGGCGCAGATCATCCAGCTGTTGAAGAACATCGCCGACGCCCGGCAGTGGGAGACCACCGCCACCGCCTATCCCAAGCTGCTCAACCACCGCGAGAACCCGGTGGCCTGGGAGCGTGCGGCCCGGCAGGCCGTCCGCGCCCGGCGGGACGGGCTGGAGCGGCTGCTGGCCGAGGACGACACCGAGATCATGCGCGCCAGCACGGAACTCGCCCGCACTCTCGGGGACTGACGCCCCGCACACTCGAGGACCGAGGAGACCGGGACCCGCGCCCTCCACGGGGGAGAAGGCGCGGGTCCCCTCCACGCCTGCCGCGGCCTTCAACGGCCTTCACCGCCATCCACGGTGCGGAACGGTGTGGCGTACTGCTGGCCGACGGGGTAGGAAAGCGCGGGAAGCAAGCGCTTTCCCCACTCGGTCACCAGGAGGACCACGCCGATGGCGTCGCCGCCCGAAAAGCCGCTCGACCACCGCTACCGGGGCGAGCACCCGATACGCACCCTCGTCTACCTGTTCCGCGCCGACCGCCGCCGGCTGGCGGGCGCGGTCGCCGTCTTCACCGTCAAGCACAGCCCCGTCTGGCTGCTGCCCCTGATCACCGCCGCCATCATCGACACCGTCGTGCAGCACGGCCCGATCGAGGACCTGTGGACCAGCACCGGGATCATCATGTTCATCCTGGTGGTCAACTACCCGCTGCACCTGCTGTACGTACGCCTTCTCTACGGCAGCGTGCGCCGCATGGGCACCGCCCTGCGCTCCGCGCTGTGCACGCGTATGCAGCAACTCTCCATCGGCTACCACTCGCGGGTCAGCGCGGGCGTCCTGCAGGCCAAGGTCGTGCGGGACGTGGAGACGGTGGAACAGATGGTGCAGCAGACCGCCGAGACGGGCCTCGGCGCGTTCACCGTCCTCACCGGTGGCCTCGTCATCATCGCCGTGCGCACCCCCGAGTTCCTGCCCGTCTTCCTCGTCGTCGTCCCCGCCGCCTCCCTCCTCGTGGCCCGGCTCCGTGCCCGGCTGCGCACCCACAACGAGCACTTCCGCCACGAGGTCGAGACCCTGTCGTCCCGGGTGACCGAGATGACCCGGCTCATCCCGGTCACCCGCGCCCACGGCCTGGAGGGCAAGGCCCTGCGCCGCATGGACGGCACCCTGGACCGGCTGCTCACCTCCGGGATGCGCCTGGACCTGGTCAACGGCCGCTTCGGCTCGCTGTCCTGGGTCGTGCTCAACGTGGTCGGGGTGCTGGTCCTCGCGGGAGCCGCGCTCATCTCCTACTACGACGTCTGGGGAGTCACCGCCGGCGACGTCGTCATGCTCAGCGCCTTCCTGACCACCCTCACCAACTCCACGACCACGCTGGCGGGCCTCGCCCCCGTCATCACCAAGGGCCTGGAGTCCGTCCGTTCGGTCGGCGAGGTGCTCCAGGCGCCCGAACTGGAGGACAACGAGGGCAAGTCGGAGCTGACCTCACTGCGCGGAGCCGTCACCTTCGAGGGCGTCGGGCACCTCTACGAGAGCGACGGGCGGCCCGCGGTCAGCGACTTCACCCTCAGCGTCGAACCCGGCGAGACCATCGCCCTGGTGGGCGCGTCCGGCGCCGGCAAGTCCACCGTGCTCAACCTGGTGATCGGCTTCCTGCGGCCGACCTCGGGCCGGCTGCTGCTCGACGGCACCGACATGAACACCCTCGACCTGCGCACCTACCGCCGCTTCGTCTCGGTGGTGCCGCAGGAGTCGATCCTGTTCGACGGCACGATCCGGGAGAACGTCGCCTACGGCATGGACGACGCCGACGAGGAGACGGTGCGCGCCGCCCTGCGCGACGCCAACGCCCTGGAGTTCGTCGACCGGCTGCCGCGCGGCCTGGACACCCTGGTCGGGGAGCACGGGGCCAGGCTGTCCGGCGGACAGCGCCAGCGCCTCGCCATCGCCCGCGCCCTGATCCGCGACCCCCGGGTGCTGATCCTGGACGAGGCCACCTCGGCGCTGGACACCCGCTCGGAGGCGCTGGTCCAGCAGGCATTGGCCCGGCTGCTGCGCGGGCGCACCACGTTCGTCGTCGCGCACCGGTTGTCCACCGTGCGGGGCGCCGACCGGATCGTGGTGATGGGCGAGGGCCGGATCCTGGAGACCGGCACGCACGAGGAACTCCTCGCCGGGGGAGGGGCGTACAGCGCACTGCACAGCGGGCAGGTCGCCTGAGCCGTCTCGGAGGCTGCCGATCCGTCCGCTTTCAACTAACTCGTCGACCACTCCTGATGGCGTTCGGACAGGAAAGGACGGGATCTGGTCAATTGCGAACGCGGCCGTGCATGATGTGACTGATTCCCTGGGGTTCGGGCATACGCAGCGAAAACCGAGAGAGGGGCGCTTCGTGCTCGAACCGGACCCGAAGGTCGTCAGGGAGTTGCTGACGCGGTTCGCGTCGCTGCGGATCGCTCAGGCGGAGAGGGAAAGCCCGGAGGCGGCGCGGGAACTGGCGGACGTCAGTTACACCCTGTGCGTGATGATGGCGACGACCGCCGTCCACGACGCGGTGGCGAGGGCGGACGCGCTGCTGCTCGCCAAGGGGCGCGCGCGGGAAGTCGGCTCGCTGAACGCGGACGGGGAGAGCGGCCTGTCCCTGGCTGTGTGACACCCCCACCCGCCCACCCCGTGTCGTGGCGCGAACCGGCCACTCCGGCCCGCACCACGACACGGGAACCTACGAATCCTCCGGAGAGGTGGGGACCTTCGCCCGGAAGGCCGCACGGTAGGCGTACGGGGTGGTGCCGACCACCCGGCGGAACCGCTCGCGGAAGGCCGTCGGAGAACCGAACCCCGCCCTCCGGGCGATCCGTTCGACCGGCTCGTCCCCGTTCTCCAGCAGGTACTGGGCGCGCCGCACCCGCGCCCGCGGCAGCCACTGCAGCGGAGTGGTGCCCGTCTGCTCGCGGAACCGGCGGCTGAACGTGCGCTCGCTCATCCCCGAGCGCGCCGCCATCGCCCCGAGGGTGACCTCCCCGGCCAGGTTGTCCTCGATCCACCGCAGCAGCGGCTCCAGGTCCGAGCCGCGTGGGACGGGCGGACGCTCGTGCGCGATGAACTGGGCCTGCCCGCCCTCCCGTTCCAGCGGTACGACGCACATCCGGGCGGTGTCCGCGGCGACGGCGGACCCCAGGTCCCGGCGGATCATGTGCAGGCACATGTCGAGACCGGCGGCGGCGCCGGCCGAGGTGAGGATCTGCCCGTTGTCGACGTAGAGCACGTCCGGCCGCACCTCCACCCGCGGGTACCGGTGGCCCAGCTGCGAGGAGTCCGGCCCGCCCTCAGAGCGGGTCCTCGACGCACTGCGCCGGGCAGCCGGTGCCGGGACGCGGATCGCGTCGGTGTGCGGGCTGTCGGTGCGCACCTCGGCCGACTCCGCGCACAGACCCACCCGGTAGGGCTTGCGCCCGTCGGGCAGTCGCGTCCAGTCGAACGCCTGCATGGGTGCCGCCATGTCCAACGGAACCACGTCGTCGAGGACCAGGATCGCCACCGAGTGCATGGGCGTCACTCTGGGCGAGGTGCTGGCGAGAATCCGTTGGAAGCTGTCGTTTCCGCCGCTGTGCGGTCGTCCGTCGGCTTTCTACCTTGGACTTCGATCACCGCATCGTCCGAACTGCCCTCCGGAGCCCGGCCCATGA
Organism: Streptomyces sp. KPB2; assembly: GCF_003950055.1. Lineage (NCBI taxonomy): Bacteria > Bacillati > Actinomycetota > Actinomycetes > Kitasatosporales > Streptomycetaceae > Streptomyces > Streptomyces sp. KPB2. The sequence goes on along the minus strand of NZ_CP034353.1, from coordinate 442,391 downwards.
CCAAGATCCTGCTGTCCCTTCACGTCCTGGCGGCCATCCTCGCCGTCGGGCCCGTCACCGTCGCGGCCAGCATGTTTCCCGCGGCCGTCCGCCGGGTGCCGGTGGGGGTGGCCGCCGGGGGAGGGGACGGGGCGGGCGCCGGGGACGTGGGCACCGTTCGGCTGCTGCACCGCATCTGCCGGGTCTACGCCGGTCTCGGCATCGCGGTGCCGGTCCTCGGCTTCGCCACCGGCGCCTCGATGGGCGTCCTGGGCGACGCCTGGCTCGTCGCGTCCATCACCCTCACCGCGGCCGCCGCGGGACTCCTGGTCGCCTTCGTCCTGCCGCGTCAGGAGGAGCTTCTGGAACAACTGACCGACCTGCGGCCCGTCGAGCGGGCCCGTACGGCCCGGCTGGCCATGTTCACCGGGGTGTTCAACCTGTTGTGGGCCACGGTGACCGTGCTCATGATCGTGCGGCCCGGGTCCACCACCGGTGCCTGAAGGCCGTTCACATCCTGGCCGAATGCGCACCCCCGCGTGAACGGGCGCCTAGACTGCTCAGTCGCGCCTCCGTACGGGGGCGGACGACACGAAAGGCACGTTGACGGGTGTTCCAGGATTCCCCCATCTACGACCGACTCGTCGCCGAACGCGGTGACGTCCCCGACCAGGTGCGGCGGGACGCCGAGCGTGTGAGCAGGGAACTGGAGGTGGTCATGCGTCCCTTGCGCACCCCCGGGCACCTGCCCGGTGCCGAACGCCGGCCGTCCCCCGGCGCCGGCTGGCAGCGCACCGCCCTGCTGCCCGGCCCGCGCCCGAGCTGACCGTCGGCCGCGTCGCGCGGGGCCCCGTGACGGGCGCACCGGCCCTCACCCGGCCGCCACCGTGCCCGGACCGCCTACGTCCACCGGATCCGCGGCGCCGGGCCGGGCCAGCCAGTCGGCGATGGTCCGGGCGATCGGCTGGCCCGTGTCCACCTCGACGAAGCCGAACTGTCCCGACTGGTTGCACTCGAGGAACCACCAGGTGCCGTCGCCGTCCTCGGCGAAGTCCAGGGCGCCATAGGCCAGTCCGGCCGCCCGCAGGTAGGCCCGGACCCCCTCGGCGACGCGCGGCGGCACCTCGGCCGGGCGCCACGGTTCGCCCGAGGCGGTGAAACGGACGTCCACCTCGTCGGGGCCCAGATGCGCGAGCGCCGTCTTGCGAGCGGCCAGCAACTCCTCGCCGACCACCGTCAGCCGGACGTCGGCACGCTTGGCGACCCGGCGTTGCAGCAGCGTCGGGCCGTGGGCGACGGCGGAGAAGTCCGCCTCGGGCGGAACCCGGCTGGTCGGCACGGCCAGGGGCGGATCCTGCGGATGGGCGCCCGAGACGGGCTTGACCACCAGGTCCGGGTAGCGCTCGGCGAACTCGCGGGCCGCCCGGGGAAACGTCGTGATCAGCGTCGCCGGCACCGGCAGCCCGCACTGCTGGGCGAGACGCAGCTGCCAGGGCTTGTACCTGGCCCGGTGCGCGGCATCGGGCTGGTTCATCCAGCGCGCCCCCGAACCCCGGAGCATGCCGTACAGCGCCTGGCCGGACTCCTCGGTCAGCCACGCGGACGGTTCGGCGGCCCGGGTGGCCGCGCCGCCCGGCCTGCGCACCCAGACGGACCGCAGCCCGCCGATGCTCACCAGGCGTCCCCCCGAGGACAGATGGCCCCGGAAGGAGCCGTGCACGAACTCGCCGGACAGCGCGACGGAGTCGGTGAGGTCGGCGGGGTCCAGGCGGACCACCGGTACTCCCGACGCGTTCAGGTGCACCACCACCATGTCCGCGGTGACGTCCTCTTCACTGGTCAGGATCAACACGGTCATTCTCGGCGGCCCGTGTTCAGTCGTCGAAGTGAGTCTTCGACCCCGCGGTGGAGGTCGTGGTCCCCAGCTCTCTCAGCAGCGCGTGGTCGCAGGCGGCCACCCGCCCGTCGAGGAGCACGTTCAACTGCAGCCCGGAGTCGTAGACGTACGGAGTGGTGGCTTCCAACTCCACTGCCGGCCGTGCGTAGTTGAGCGCGAACGGTTGCATCGTCTCTCCCTAGTCGGTGCTGCGCCGATCAGACGACGGCCCTTCGCGCCGCCGTCTGGTCCGCCGACTTCCTTCGGCTTCCAGAGACTTATACGAATCGAACGGGTGATTGGTTTCCTTACGCTGCGTAGTCACCGGGCGGGCCGGTGGTCCGACGCCGGTCGGCGGCCCCGCGCCGGCCGCCGATCCGGCCGCGCGTGGAGCGCAGCGCCAGCAGCAGCACGCCGATGTCGTCCAGGTAGACCGGATCGGGCAACAGGTCCGCCGGGAGCACCAGGTAGAGGACGGCGCCCCAGAACACCCAGCGCGGCCCCGTGGGAAGGCCGGCCCGCCTGAGGTCCCGCCGGGTGCGGACCAGGCGCACCAGCACGGCGACCGCCGCCGCGAGCACGAGCGCCGCGAGCAGCACCGCCACGACGATCACAGTGGTCGTATCCACGGACCCCTCCTCCGCGGCGCGCGGCACGCGCCCTTCTGTCCGGATGCCCGCTCCCGGCGGCCGCAAGACCGGTGGACGGGGTCTCTCATCCCTGTGGCCCACCGGAGTGGCACGGCGCCGTGGACGTGCCTAGTAATGGCAGCACACAGCGCGAGTCGCATGTCGGGGACGCAGGGCGGCCGCACCCCCATCACACGGAGAGATCATGACCACCGGCTCTTCATCAGCTCGCTCGCCCGAGTACGCCATATCCGCCTTGGACCTGCCCACCGGGGAGACCACCACGACCACGGGCACGGCACGACCGCCGGGCGCGGATCCCGGTGCCCGGACCTCCGCGGAACGGCCCTCGCCCGAGCGGGACAGCGACATGTGGGACGTCGACTTCGACGACGACGACCTCCCCGAACTCGAGCCCGACCCCGACCTCCCCGCTTCCGGCTCCGACGGTCCCGGCCCCCGGCAGCCCGGGCCCGGCGAGGCCGACGCCGACGCGGACCCCCACGCCGACCCGCACGCCCACGCCGACGTCCACGACGAGGCGGCGCGGACCCACGGCGATCCCGTCGGCGACCTGGTGCGCGCCGCCGTGGCCGACCGTCCGCTGGAGGAGGTCGTCGACCTGATCACCACGCTGGAGAAGTCGCCGCGGTACGCGCAGGCCACGACCGACGCGCTCCGTGCCGTCGGCGTGAACCGGTCCGTCGAGGACGTCACCCGGCTGGTGGGCCTGCTGACCCGGCCGCCGCGCCACTCGGACAGCGCGGACGAGGCGATCCGGGCCGCGGCGGAGTGCCGCTCCGTGGAGGACGTGACCCGGCTGATGGCGCTGCTGCACCGCACGCCGCTGGAACCGCACTGCGGACAGGAGGCCGTGCGGGCCGCCGCCACCGGCCGGCCGGTCGAGGAGCTGGTCGAACTGATCGGCCGGCTCGCCGAGGACGGACACCTGCGCCCGGAGCGGCCCGACGCCCGGCATCTGCGGGCGGCCCGGGACGCGGCCGACGAGGACGACGGACGGGAGCCCGCCGCCCGGCCGGGGGGACGCGGCGGCGCGTTCGGCGCAACGGACCGCCGCGGCCGCGAACGCCGCATGCGGCCGCGCCCGTTCCGCCGGGGACGCGACGCCCGGGACGCGAGCGCCGCGGCGCGCGAGGGCGACGAGACCCGTTCGGCGCGCGACCGCGACAGGCCCCGCACCCCGCGCGACCGCGACGACGCCCGCGCCGCGCGCGACCGCGACAAGGCCCGCGCGGCACGGCGCGCCGCGCGGGGCCCGGTGTGGCCGGCCTGGCTCACCGCCGCGGTCCTGGCCGGGTGCGGCGTGGTCTACTTCCCGCTGCACCGCGGTGACGCCTCCGCACAGGCCTACGGAGTGGCCCTCGGCCTGTCGGCGCTCTGCCTGGTGCTGGCCCTGCTGCTGACCGTGCGGTCGGCCGTACCGCTGCTGGCCGCCGCGGTGGTGGGACCGGCGGCGCTCGCCGCCGCCAAGCTCTACGGCAGCGCCACCCCCTCGGCGCGGGTCTCCCCGGTCACCGACCTCACGCTCGCCCCGACCTGGATCGCGGTCGCGGTGGCCGTGGCCGCCTCCCTCGTCGCGCTGACGGCGCTGTGCGTGCGGGTGGCCGCGCCGGCCTCCGCGCGGCGCCGGCCGGCGCGCCGGGTGGCCGTGGCGAGCCGTACCGCGGCGGACTGAGCGCGCCCGCCCGCGTACGCGCCCACGAAGCGGCCCGCGCCGGACGGTCGTCCGGCGCGGGCCGCGGGCATCGCGGTGCTCAGACCCCGAGCATGCCCGGGGGATGCTCGTGTGCCAGCAGGGCGGTGAGCACCCGGTCCGGAGTCAGCGGCAGTTCGCGGAAGCGGATGCCGGTGGCGTGGTGGACGGCGTTGCCGACGGCCGCCGCCGAGCCCACGATCCCGATCTCCCCGATCCCCTTGCTGCCCATGGGGTTGAGATGGTCGTCCTCCTCGTCGACCCAGTGCGCCTCCAGGTCCGCGACGTCCGCGTGCGCGGGCACGTGGTACGACGCCAGATCGCGCTCGACGAAGTCGCCGAAGACCGGGTCCACCGTGCTGTCCTCGGTCAACGCCATCCCCAGGCCCATCGTCATGCCCCCGATGAACTGGGAGCGGGCCGTACGGGCGTTGAGGATGCGCCCGGCGGCGAAGACGCCGAGCAGCCGGGTCACCCGTACCTCGCCGGAGACGGTGTCCACGGTCACCTCGGCGAAATGGGCGCCGAACGCGTGCCGGGCGTAGGGGCTCTCGGCGTCCGCCTCGCCGGAGGTGTCGGCATCGGCGGTGACCCCCTCGTCGGGCAGCGGCCCCGAGTGCTCCGCCAGCCGGCCGGCCAGCCGGGCGCACGCCTCGTGCACGGCCGATCCCCAGGACGCGGTGCCCGAGGAACCGCCGGCCATCGGGGCGAATCCGATGCCGCTGTCGGCCACTTCGATCCGCACCCGCTCCAGCGGGGCGCCGAGGGCGTCGGCGGCGACCTGCGCGAGCACCGTACGGGCGCCCGTGCCGATGTCGGTGGCGTTGACCCGTACCAGGAAACCGCCGTCCGGCAGCGCCCGCGCCGAGGCGACGCACGGGGAGACCAGCACCGGGTAGGTGGCCGAGGCCACCCCGCTGCCGACGAGCAGGGGCCCGGCGGAGCGGGAGCGGGGACGGGGGTCGCGGTCCTCCCAGCCGAAGCGCCGGGCGCCCTCGCGCAGACACTCCACCAGGTGCCTGCTGCTGAAGGGCTTTCCGCTGTCCGGCTCGGTCTCCGGTTCGTTGCGGATCCTCAGCTCCACCGGGTCGACGCCGAGTTCCGCGGCCAGTTCGTCCATGGCGGACTCGAGGGCGTACATGCCGGGACACTCGCCCGGCGCCCGCATCCACGACGGCGTGGGCACGTCCAGCGCCGCCACACGGTGCAGCGTGCGCAGCGCGGGGGTGCCGTACATGACGCGGGCGGGGACCGCGGCCTGCTCCACGAACTCCTTCACCCGAGAGGTGTGCGTCGTCACCTCGTGCACCAGGGAGGTGAGCCGGCCGCCGGCGTCCGCGCCCAGGCGCAGCCGGTGCAGGGTCGGCGCACGGTGCCCGACGACGGCCGGCAGGTAGCGGCGCGGCAGCGCGACGGTCACCCGCCGCCCCGTCTCGCGCGCCGCCAGCACGGCCAGCACCACCTCGGGACGCGGGGTGCCCTTCGAGCCGAACCCGCCGCCCACGTGCTCGGCGCGCACCGTGATCCGGTCCTCGGGCAGCCCGAACAGGCGCGCCAGTTCCTTCTGCACCGCCGTGGTGCCCTGGCTGGAGCAGTGCACGCTCAGCCGGTCGCCGTCCCACTGCGCCGTGCTGGTGTGCGGCTCCATGGGGTGGTTGTGCAGCGGCGGCACCGAGTACTCGACGTCCACCCGCCGCGCCGAGGCGGCGAAGGCGGCGTCCGGGTCGCCGTGCTCGGTGACGGCCGGGAAACCCCCGTTGGCCGACTCGGGCACGTACGCCCCGGGATGCGAGGCGGTGAGGGACACGTCGTGGGGTTCGGCCTCGTACGTGATGCGGACGGCGGCGGCGCCGGCGCGGGCCGCCTCCAGCGTCTCGCCCACCACCACGCCCACGAACCAGCCCCGGTGCGGGACGTGCGGGCCCTGCAGCACCGCCAGGGTCGGGTCGTCGGGATCGCCGAGGCGGGGCGCGTTCTCGTGCGTGAGCACCGCGAGCACACCGGGCAGCGCGAGCGCCGGCGCGGTGTCGACGCCGGTCACCCGGCCGCGCGCGACCGTCGCCGGCACGGGCCAGGCCTGGGCGCGGCCGGGCGCGTCGAACTCGGCGGCGTAGCGGGCGGTGCCGGTGACCTTCTCCCGCCCCTCCCGGCGCTCGACGGGAGCGCCCAGGACGGCATCGGTGGCGGTCATGGAGTCCTCCTCGTGGACACCGGGGTCCGTCAGGTGGTGGCCGGCGGGGCGAGCCGGCCCAGTACGTCGAGGGCCAGCCGGCGGGCCAGCGGCACCTTGTAGGCGTTGTCCCGCAGCGGCTCGGCCGCGGCCAGCTCCAGGTCGACGGCGTGCTCGAACGCCGCCGTGGTGGGCGCCGCACCCACCAGCGCGTCCTCCGCCCGCCGGGCCCGCCAGGGCCGGTGCGCCAGCGCCCCGAAGGCGATCCCGGCCCGCTCCACCACCCCGTCCGCCAGGTGCAGCACGACGGCGACGGAGGCCAGCGCGAAGGCGTACGACGCCCGGTCGCGGGCCTTGCGGTAGGCCGAGGGCAGTCCGGCGGTGGCCGCGGGCAGCACCACGCCCGTGATCAGCTCACCCGGGTGGATCTCCGTGTCCCGCTCCGGGTGCATGCCGGGCAGCCGGTGGAAGTCGGCCGCGGGCACGCTGCGGCCGCCCTCGGGGCCGCGCAGCTCCACGCGCGCGTCGAGGGCGGCCAGCGCCACCGCCATGTCCGAGGGGTGGGTGGCGATGCACTGGTCGGAATGGCCCAGTACGGCATGGTCGCGGTGCACGCCCTGCAGCGCGCCGCAGCCGGTGCCGGGCTCGCGCTTGTTGCAGGGCTTGGACACGTCCTGGAAGTAGGGACAGCGGGTGCGCTGCAGCAGATTGCCGCCGGTCGTGGCGGCGTTGCGCAACTGCCCGGAGGCGCCGGCCAGCAACGCCTGGGACAGGGCGGGGTAGCGGTCGCGCACGGCGGGGTGGGCGGCGAGGTCGCTGTTGCGGACCATCGCACCGGCCCGCAGCGAGCCGTCGGGCAGCTCCTCCACCGTGTCCAGCGGCAGCCGGGTGACGTCGACGAGGGCGGCCGGCGTCTCCACGCCCAGTTTCATCAGGTCGACGAGGTTGGTGCCGCCGCCGAGGTAGCGGGCGCCGGGGTGGGCGGCGAACGCGTCGGTGGCCTCCTCGACGCTGCCCGCGCGTACGTAGGCGAAGGGCTTCACGGGATCACGTCCTCGACCGCGTCGGCGATGCGCGGATACGCACCGCACCGGCACAGGTTGCCGCTCAGCCGCTCCCGGATCTCCTCCCGGTCCAGCTCGACCGGCGCCCCGGAGGGCGTCGCCGGGTCGGTGACGTGGGAGGGGTGTCCGGCCGCGGCCTCGGCGAGCGCGCCGACCGCGGAGCAGATCTGGCCCGGTGTGCAGTAGCCGCACTGGAAGGCGTCGCGGTCGAGGAAGGCGCGCTGCACCGGGTGCAGTTCCTCGCCGTCCCCGGCGAGGCCCTCGACCGTGGTGATCTCACAGCCGTCCAGGGCGACCGCGAACAGCAGGCAGCTGTTGACCCGCCGCCCGTCGACCAGGACCGTGCAGGCGCCGCACTGCCCGTGGTCGCAGCCCTTCTTGGCGCCCGCCAGACCGAGATCCTCGCGCAGGAGGTCCAGCAGGACCCGGCGGTGGTCGACGGTGAGCGTGTGCGGTTTGCCGTTGACGCGGAGCGTGGTCTCCGAACGGGAGGACTCCGGTGGGCGGGAAGCGGGGGCGCTCTCGTGCTGGCTGTCCATGGCGTCGCTGACCTTCCGGGACGGGCCGGGCTCCTGTGCCGTCCGCGTATCCACCTCGCGCCGGATGACACGTGAGGGTGCCCTCAGCGGGGCCCCGGGCAGCCGCGGTCCTCGACCGGCGCCGGCCGACCGGGACGACGCCCCTAGGGTGACGCCATGAGCACGCGATGCGGAGAACCCACGGAACCGGCGCACGTCGTGCGCGAGGCCTACGAGGCGCTGGCGGGCGTCGTCCGCCCGCTGGGGGACGAGGAGTCGTGGCTGCCGACCGGCTGCACCGGGTGGGCGGTGCGCGACCTCATGTTCCACCTGCTCGCCGACGCCCAGCGGGCACTGGTGGCGCTGCACTCCCCGGCCGCAGGACCGCCCGACCGGGACGCCGTCACCTACTGGACGGACTGGGCACCGAACCCGGTCGGCGCCGCCCACGGGCGACGCTACAACCGGGTCGCCGCGAGCATGTTCCTCGACTTCGGGCAGCTCAAGGAGGTGTGCCTGGAGACCCTGGCCGCCGCCGCGCGGGCCGCGGGCGCCGCCGCTGCGGACCGGCCGGTCGGCACCCAGGGGCACGTCCTGACGGCCGGCGACCTCATGATCACCCTGGCCGTGGAGGCCACCGTCCACCATCTCGACCTGACCGTCGCCCTGCCCGCCGCGCCCGGGCCGGCACCGGCCGGGCTCGCCGCGGTCCGCGCCACCCTGGACGGCCTGCTGGGCCGCCCGGTGCCGGTCGACTGGGGCGACGAGCACTACGCCCGCGCGGCCACCGGACGCGCGCCCCTGACCGCCGCCGAACAGCAGGCCCTGGGAGCGGACGCGGCCCGCTTCCCCCTGTTCAGCTGAGACCGGGGCACCACGGTCGGCCGAGGCCGCAGGGCCGCCGCGCACGTCAGCGGGGCGGCGGGATCACTCGCCCGACCGGGGCGATTCGCCGGCGGTCCCGCCGTCGGACCGGGGCCGCGGTGTCCGGGTGGCGCCCCGGAACCGGTCCAGTGTGCGGGTCAGCCCGCGCAGCGGGGACGCCGGTGGATCGGCCGGGGGCGGCCCGGCCGGGGCGGCGCCGGCGGACTCGCGGTACACGGCGAGGGCCTCGGCCGCCCGTTCCGCCGCCTCCCGGTACAGGTCACGGGACTGGGTCATCGCTTCGAGCGCCTCGGCGTACATCGCCACCAGCTTGCGCTCCCGCGCCAGTTCCTCCTCCAGCGTCAGCAGCCGCCAGTCCTCCCGCAGCGAGCCGAGCGCCGCCACCGCGTCGTCCGGCAACGGCCTGGCCAGCGCGGCGAAGGCCGTCACCGCCGCGATCAGCGCGGTGGGCTCGGAGCCGTCCAGGAAGACGGTGCGGACGGAGAAGTCACCGGCCGCGTAGTCGTCCGGGGCAGGCGTGCCGGGCAGCACGACGGCGCCGCCGCGCGGGACCTGGACGCCGAAGTCCTCCAGCGCCCAGTTCACCACCCGCAACTGCTGCGGCGCGGCGCGGTGCTCGACCACCCGGTGGCGCAGACCGGGCGGCAGCCACTGCGCGAGCGGAACCCGGCCGCGGTGGTCCGGAGTCATCGCCTCGTGCACCACCACGTGGATGTTCCAGGGGCTGCGCCCCGCCTCCTTGAGCAGCCTGCGTACGGCCTTGTCGTCGTCCGGCAGGGTGTTGATGCCCCGCAGCCGCAGCCCCGTGGCGGTGTCCCGGTCCCACGTGACGTCCGGGTCGTCGGGCCAGAACACGGTCGCGGGGGAGGGCCAGGCCAGGTCCCAGGCCTCCACGGCCTCCGCGAGCAGCGTCCACTCCTGGCCGCCCGCCGAGGCCGGCTCCAGGATCAGCCGGGCCCGAACGGTCACGTCCCCGGGAGCCCTCCAGCGCGCTTCGAAGATCCGCGGTCCCGGCGTGCCCGCCGGCCCGGACTCCTCCGTGGGCTCGTCGGGCGGCTCGAGGAAGTCGTCGACGACGTGGTCGTCCTTGAGCCGCTGCAGCGTGTGCCGGACGGTGTCCTCGGCCGCGGAGCCGACATGGCGGCCGCGAGCGGCCCACAGCGTGGGCGGATACGTGGGGCGGGCGGTGGGAGAGGTCGGCATGGGTCCATCGGGCAGCAGGGGCACGGACGTAGGCAAGTATTGTCGCCGCAGGTCAGCCGAGAGCACCGGGGGTCCGCCGACCGGGCGTGCCGCGGCGCGGCGCACGGTGCGGCCGACCGGGCCACGACGTGCCGTGGGCGAAGGTGGGCAGGAGCAACCCGACCGACCGTACGGCACGACAGGAGCGACCTGATGAACCTCGACCTCGGCGGACGCACCGCACTGGTGACGGGCTCCTCGCAGGGCATCGGGGCGGCGATCGCCGCCGGGCTGGCCCGGGCCGGAGCCACCGTGGGCGTCAACGGGCGCGACGCCGGGCGCCTGGCCGAGAGCGTCGAGAGGCTGCGGGCCGAGGTGCCGGACGGCGTGTTCGTGCCGGTCGCCGCCGACCTCGGGACCGCGGAGGGTGCCGAGCGGGCCCTGGAGGCGCTGCCCGACGTGGACGTCCTCGTCAACAACCTCGGCGTCTTCGGCGCCGCGCCCGCGCTGGAGATCGGCGACGACGAGTGGCGCCGCTACTTCGAGATCAACGTCCTCGCGGGAGTCAGGCTGACGCGCGCCCATCTCCCCCGGATGAGGGACCGCGGCTGGGGCCGGGTGCTGTACATCGCGAGTGACTCGGCCGTCGTGATCCCGGCCGAGATGATCCACTACGGAGTCTCCAAGACGGCCCTGCTGGGAGTCGGCCGCGGCTTCGCCAAGGAGGCGGCGGGCAGCGGCGTCACGGTGAACTGCGTCATCGCGGGCCCCACCCACACCGAGGGCGTCGAGGACTTCGTGTACCAGCTGGTCGACCGCGACCTGCCCTGGGACGAGGCACAGCGCGTCTTCATGCGCGAACACCGGCCGCAGTCGCTGCTCCAGCGGCTGATCGAACCCGAGGAGATCGCCAACCTGGTGGTGTACCTCAGCTCCCCCCTCGCGTCCGCCACCACCGGGGCCGCCGTCCGGGTGGACGGCGGCTACGTCGACTCGATCCTCCCGTAGGCCCCCGGTCTCATCCGGGCCCCTCGCACTCGTCCCCGTCCGCGCGCCGCCGGTCCGCCTCGTCCCAGGCCCGTGTGTCGCGCGGCTCCACGTACGGTTCCTCCTCGGGCGGATGTCCGGCGTCGATGACGCGTTGCCGGGCCAGCTCCGCGTCGAACTCCAGACCGAGCAGGACGGCCAGGTTGGTGACCCACAGCCAGACCAGGAAGATGATCACGCCGGCCAGGGTGCCGTACGTCTTGTTGTACGAGCCGAAGTTGGCCACGTAGAAGGCGAACCCGGCGGAGGCGAGCAGCCAGATCAGCAGCGCGACCAGACTGCCCGGGGAGATCCACTTGAAGCCCTTGACCCGGGCGTTCGGCGCGGCCCAGTACAGGATCGCGATCATGAAGGTGACCAGCAGGACCAGCACCGGCCACTTGGCGATCGACCACACGGTCAGGGCGGTGTCCCCGACACCCAGGGCGGTGCCCGCCTGCCGGGCCAGGCTCCCGGTGAAGACCACGATGAGCGCGCTGACCACCGCGAGCACGAGCAGCACCACGGTCAGCCCCACCCGCAGCGGCAGCACCTTCCACACCGGGCGCCCCTCGGGCATGTCGTAGACCGCGTTGGCCGCCCGGATGAAGGCGGCGACATAGCCGGACGCCGACCAGACGGCACCCACCAGACCGACCACCGCGAGCGCGGAGCCCAGGCCCGCCTTGGCCTGCAGCTGTTCCACCGCGTTCGTGAGGACGTCCCGCGCGGAGCCGGGCGCCAGCTTCTTCACGTTGTCCAGGACCTCCTGGGTGGCGGAGTCCCCGGCGATGCCGAGCAGCGACACGAGCACCAACAGCGCCGGGAACAGCGCCAGGATCCCGTAGTAGGTCAGGGCGGCGGCGCGGTCGGTCAGCTCGTCGTCCTTGAACTCGGCGACCACGCGCCGCAGCAGCGCGGTCCACGAACGCTTCGGCAGTTCGGTGGGGGAGTCCGGGGCGGCGTCCTCGGTGGCGGCATCCGGACCGTAGCCGTCGTCCGGCCCCTCGGAAGGCGGTGCGTCCGCCGGTGCGTCCGCCGGTGTGTCCTTCATGTGCTTCCCGCGACGGGGGAGATGCAGTCGGGCCATGCCTGCCGGGTTGCCCGTCTCGGCGCGGGCACGCCCGCCCAGCCGCTCCCGTACCGGGCCGAACCCCGCAGTATGCCGCAGCGCGGGCACGTTCCTCTGGAAAATGCCAAAGGGCTCACCGGATGCGTGCACTTTCCGTAGTGTCGTCGTCACGTTCGCGGTACTGCCGTGCAGGGGGAGGGGATCCGGCGTGCCCGGAATCGACGAGAGTCTGCTGGAAGCCATGAGGCTGCCCGGCGCGCGCGGCGCGTCGCTGGTCGACTGGATCAGCGGGCTGGCTCTCGGCGCCGTCGGCGAGGCGCCGGGCGGCGACTGGGAGGCCACCGCCGCGGAGACGGCGGAGCTGGGCCGGCACGTCGCGGAGAGCGGCTCCCTGGCGGCGGGCGGCACGGCAGCCGGCGGTGCCGAACCCGGGAAGGAACCCCCGGTGGAGGACCTGATCGCCACCACCGGCGACGCCTACCACCTGCTCAGGTTCGTCAGCACCCCGTTCGACAGCACCGTCTTCCTGCACCTGTGGCTCGACCGCAACGACGGCAACCTCGCCCTGGCCCGCATCCGGCTGGCCGAGATGGCCGACCGGCTGGTGCTCGGATGACCCGCGTGACGACCACCTGGACCGCGTACGAGACGACCGCCGACGCCCTCGGCGCCCTGGCGGCCGAGGGGGCGACCGGCGCCCTGTCGGGCGAGCGGGGCATCGTCTACCTCAAGGCGGGCCGCGTCGTGCACGTGGAGTCGGCCTTCGCCCCCGACCTCGGCGCGCTGCTCACCCGCAGCGGCGCGGTCCCGCCGGACGGCTGGTGGGAGGCGGTCGACCGGGGCGGGGCACAGCACCGGGTCGGCCACCGGCTCGTGGCCGGCGGGACGCTCGCCGCCGGCGCGCTGGAGGTCTGTCACCTGGGCGCGCTGTTCGACGCCGCCTACTTCGTCCTGGCCCACGACACCCGCGCGCAGCGCTTCCGGCCGGGCGCGGTGCACTGGCTCGGCGCGGTCCGTTCCGTGCCGGTGGACGTCGTCGTGCGCGAGTGCGGACGCCGGCGCGCGCTGCTGGACCGCATATGGCCCGACCCCGCCATCGACACTCTCCCGCTGACCCGGGTGCCGGGCGCCGGGAACGCCGCCCTGCCCGTGCGGCGGGGCCGCACCCTGACCCAGGTCGACGGCGTCCGCACCGCCGCGCAGATCGCCTCGGCGCTCGCCTGCCGCACCTACCACACCCTCGTCGAACTGCGCCGCCTGGCCGCCGACGGCCTCGTCCGCGCGGCGGCCGCCGAAGCCCCGCCCCTGCCGCCCGGACCCGAACCGCCGGGGGTCGTGTGGGACGACCCCGACACGGCCCTGCTGCGACGGCTCCGAGACGCCCTGGAGGCCCTGTGATCCGCGCGCGTCGCAGGCGCGACGAAAGGAGACTGCTCATGGCCGTCGAGAGCGACGTCCTGGACGAACTGCACCGGCTGCGCAACCGCGTGCCCCAGCTGACCGGGTCGCTCGCGGCCACCGTGGACGGGCTCGTCCTGGCCCACGACGCGCCGGGCACCGAGCCGGAGGGGCTCGCCGCGCTCACCGCGGCCGCCCTCGGCGTCGCGCACCGCACGGCCGAGGCGACCGCGCGCGGCGGCTTCCGTGAACTGCTGCTGCGCGGGGCCGACGGCTACGTCGCCACGTACGCCGCCGGTCCGGCCGCCGTGCTCACCCTGCTCGCCGACGGCCGGGTGAACGTGGGCCGGCTGCACCTGGAGGGCCGGCGCAGCGGCGCGCGGATCGGGGAACTGGTCGCCGCCGGCCTCGGTCCCGAACGCGGCGGCGCCCCGGACGCCGAACCCGTCACGGCGCTCCCCGACCGGGCGGCCCGCCCCATCGGCACCCTGCCGGTGCGCACCCCGCAGCGCCCCGCCCACCAGCCCGCTCCCCGGGCGGGCGGCCACCACCGGCCGACCTGACCCCCGATCGCGTACCGAACGCACACCGATCACGTCCGGAAAGGAAACCACCATGGCCAACCTGGAGACCTCGCTCAAGGAATGCCTCAGCTCCATCGACGGAGCGACCGCCGTCGCGCTCGTCGACTACACCAGCGGAATGGCGCTCGGCACCCTGGGCGGCGGAAAGGACTTCAACCTGGAGGTCGCCGCCGCGGGCAACACCGACGTCGTGCGGTCCAAACTGCGCACGATGGAGCACCTCGGACTCAAGGACGAGATCGAGGACATCCTGATCACGCTGGGCACCCAGTACCACATGATCCGCCTGCTCAAGGGCCGCGGCGGCAACGGGCTGTTCCTCTACCTGGTCCTGGACGCGAGCCGCGCCAACCTGGCCATGGCCCGCCACCAGCTGCGCCGCGTCGAGAGCGACCTGGAGGTCTGAACCCGACGGCGACACGTCCGGCACCGGCCGCCCCGGCGAGGAGGCGGCCGGTGCCGGACACCACTGCTCAGGCGCCGCTCTCCCGGAGCATGTCCTCGCGCTCGACGTACTTCACGCGCTCCCGCCCCTGCGGCTCGCCCTGCGCCTTCTCGGCGGCGTCGAGCTTGTACCAGCCGTCCCAGGTGGTGAAACGGACGTTCCGCTCGGCGAGGAAGGCGTCCACGGCCTCCGGAGCCGGCGAGGCGGGCGTCTGGAGACGGCCGTTCGCGTAGTCGTCCAGCAGGTTGGACACCGTCTCGTTGGCGTCGCCCTTGGTGTGGCCGATCAGGCCGACCGGGCCGCGCCGGATCCAGCCGGTGACGTACGTCGACTGCAGGTGCTCCCCGGACTCCTGGACGACCCGGCCGCCCACGTCCGGGACCGTGCCCGAGTCGATGTCCCAGGGCAGCTTGGGGAGCTGGTCGGAGAGGTAGCCGACGGCCCGGTAGACCGCCTGGACGTCCCAGTCCTTGAACTCGCCGGTGCCCTTGACGTTGCCCGTGCCGTCCAGCTCGGTGCGCTCGGTGCGCAGGCCGACCACCTTGCCGTCCTCGCCGAGGATCTCCGAGGGCGACTCGAAGAAGTGCAGGAACAGCTTGTGCGGCCGGTCGCCGACGTCGCGGATGGCCCAGTTCTCCAGGGTCTTGGCGACCATGTCGGCCTGCTTGTTGGCGCGCCGGGTGGCGATCGAGCCCTCGTCGTAGTCGATGTCCTCGGGGTCGACGATCACCTCGATGTTGGGGGAGTGGTCCAGCTCCCGCAGCTCCATCGGGCTGAACTTCGCCTGCGCCGGGCCGCGGCGGCCGAAGACGTGGACCTCCAGCGCCTTGTTGGCCTTCAGACCCTCGTACACGTTCGGCGGGATCTCGGTGGGCAGCAGCTCGTCCGCCGTCTTGGCGAGGACCCGGGCGATGTCCAGGGCGACGTTGCCCACGCCGAGGACGGCGACCTTCTCCGCCTCCAGCGGCCAGGTGCGCGGGAAGTCGGGGTGTCCGTCGTACCAGGCGACGAAGTCGGCCGCGCCGTAGGAGCCGTCGAGGTCGATGCCGGGGACGGACAGCGCCCGGTCGGCCGTGGCGCCGGTGGCGAAGATCACACCGTCGTAGAAGGCGCGCAGATCGTCCAGGCTGACGTCGCTCGGGTAGTTCACATTGCCGAAGAGGCGGATCTGCGGCTTGTCGAGCACCTGGTGCAGGGCCGTGATGATGCCCTTGATGCGCGGGTGGTCGGGCGCGACACCGTACCGGATGAGTCCGAACGGGGCGGGCATGCGCTCGAAGATGTCGATGGAAACACCGGGGTCGGCGGCCACTTCGGACTTGAGCAGGGCGTCAGCGGCGTAGATCCCGGCCGGGCCGGATCCGACGATGGCCACCCGCAGTGGGCGGGGCATGTTGATGTTCCCTTCGAGCGGTAACAGATCGACTCTCGGGGAAGCCTAAGCTAAGGCAAGCCTAAGTCGGTACGCGGGTCCGGTCTATGAGGTCATAAGCACACCTTATGGGATCTCATGGTTCAGGTTTGGGTCCCGGGTTCGGCGGCCCGGGCGGGGAGCACGGGCGGGGGCGCGGGCAGCGCCCAGTGTTTGAAGGTCCGGTCACGGGTGACGCAGGCGGGGGGCGAAGTGGCGCGTCCCGTGAGCCTCACGAGGGGAGCCCGTGTGCAGCGTCCGGACGACGAACCCGATCCCCGCCGGTGGCGGGCCCTGTGGGTCACCCTGGTCGCCGGGTTCATGACCCTGCTGGACGTCACGATCGTCGCCGTGGCCCTGCCCTCCATGCAGGAGGGGCTGCACACCTCGCCGGCGTCCGTGCAGTGGGTCGTCTCCGGCTACGCGCTGGCGTTCGCCCTGACCCTGGTGACCGCGGGACGGATCGGCGACGCGTTCGGCAGGCGCCGCGTCTTCCTCGTCGCCCTGGCCGCCTTCGTGCTCTTCAGCGCCGCGGCCGGGGCCGCGCCCGGCATCGAACTGCTCGTCGCCGCCCGGCTCGCCCAGGGAGTCGCCGCGGGCAGCCTGGCACCGCAGAACTCGGCCCTCATACAGCAGCTGTTCCGGGGCGCGGAACGCGGGCGCGCGTTCGGCCTCTTCGGCGCCACCGTGGGAGTGTCCAGCGCCGTGGGGCCGGTCGTGGGCGGCCTGATCCTGGCGCTGGCCGGCCCCGAGGGCTGGCGATGGATCTTCTACGTGAACGTGCCGGTCGGCCTGCTCGCCCTGCTCCTC
Organism: Streptomyces sp. KPB2; assembly: GCF_003950055.1. NCBI lineage: Bacteria > Bacillati > Actinomycetota > Actinomycetes > Kitasatosporales > Streptomycetaceae > Streptomyces > Streptomyces sp. KPB2. Next base: position 425,628 of record NZ_CP034353.1, on the reverse strand, counting down.
GGCTTCCGCCTGCTGCCCCGGGTGGCGCCCGGCGGCCCGGGGCGCCTCGATCCGGTGGGGGTGGCACTGCTCGGCGCGGGGATCCTGGCGGTGATGCTGCCGCTGGTACTCGCCGAGGGCGGCGGCCTGACCAAGGCGTGGTGGCTGTTCCCGGTGGGAGCGCTGGTCCTGGTCGCCTTCGCCCGCTGGGAGCGCCGCGTCGCCCGCCGGGGCGGCCAACCGCTCCTGGAACCGGGACTGCTCACCGAGACCCGCGGCTACGCCACCGGCGCGGGGCTGGGAGCCCTGTACTTCGTCGGCTTCAGCGGGGTGTGGCTCGTCTTCGCGCTCTTCTTCCAGAACGGGCTGGGCTACTCACCGCTGATGTCGGGCCTGGCGGTGACCCCGTTCGCGGTGGGCTCGGCCGTCGCCGCGGCCGTGGCGGGCCGGCTGGTGGAACGGCTGGGGCGACTGCTGACCGTCTGCGGACTGGTCGCCGTCATGGCGGGGCTGGGCACGACCGCGCTGCTGCTCTGGCTCGCGCCCTCCGGCATGGCCGCCTGGTTCGCTGCCCCGGCCCTGCTGCTCGGCGGGCTGGGCAGCGGTTGCGTGATCTCCCCCAACATCACCATGACGCTGCGCGACGTGCCGGTGCGGATGGCGGGCGCGGCCGGGGGTGCCCTGCAGACCGGCCAACGGCTGGGCGGCGCCGTGGGCACCGCCGCGCTGCCGGGCCTCTTCTACCTGACGCTGAACGCCACCCACGAGGACTACCACGAGGCCGTGGCCCTGTCGGTCGGCACCGGAGTCGCCGCCATGCTGTGCGCGCTGACCGTCGCGGTCCGCGACTGGCAGCGGGACCGTCCCGGCCACGACCGGGACTGCCCGCCGGAGACGTCCCACAGCCATACGCACGCCGGTCAGAACTGACCGCCCGACGCCGGGCGGCGAGTCGGCGAGCCGGCGCTCAGCGGCGCTTGCCGAACTTGCGCAGCATCTCCTGGGCCTGCGCGCGGCGACGGGGGTCCGAGGCGGCCCGGCGCACCTGCTCCGCCGCGCGGCGGCCCTGCGGACTGCGCGCGAACCGCTTGATCCGGTCCAGTACTCCGGCCATGACATTCCTCCGAGTCGACGAGGTGCTCACTTGCCGGTGCTCGTACCCCTTGCCCCGCCGGACACCCCTGACTGGCCTTCGCACGTTTGGACCCGCCGCACGGGGCGACCCGCCGGGCAGGACATCGCACACCGACGCCGAGAGGTGAACACTGTGGCCGGCAACCAGAAGTCCAAGGCCAGGATGGAGCAGGCCAAGGGGAAGGCCAAGGAAGCGGCCGGCCGGGCCGTCGGCAACGAGAGGATGACGGCCGAGGGCCGCGCCGCCCAGTCCAAGGGCGACGCCCGGCAGGCCAAGGAGAAGGGCAAGGACGCGTTCCGGCACTGACACCGGAACGGTTCGGACGCACGGGCCGCGGAACCCGGCAACGGCCGGATCCGTGGCCCGCGTCGTGCCCGGCGGCCCCGGAACGGGGCCGGTGGTCTCACGAGGCGCGGGTCAGCCGATGTGGTAGGCGTCCCCGTACACGTGCCAGTCCAGCGGCGGCTCGAGGTCCAGGTTGCCCTCGTTCAGGAAGACGCGCTGGGCCGTGTCGACCCGGCTGGTGTCGCTGTGCGCCTCCTCCTGCCTCATGGCCCACACCCGTTCGTCGAGGAAGGCGTGCAGGTAGGCGACCTCGTCCCCGCCCCGGGCCGGCGGCAGGGCCCGGCCGAGGGCGCGCTCGCGGATGCTGCCGAAGCTCAGCCGGTCGCCGCCGTCGCCGTGCATGACGATCGCGTCGTAGTACGCGAACTGCCCCAGCGTCCGCAGCCCGTCCTCCTTGCCGCGCCGGACGGCGGGTTCGAAGTAGACGCGGTCGCGCTCGTCGTCCTGCGCCCGGCGGAACTCCGCATCCGCGTCGGCGGCCCGGCGCCAGTCGTCCGGGAAGCCGGGGTCGAGGCCCTCGTGCGAGTCGGAGCCGTCGACCCGGCGCAGGGCCGGCAGATAGGGCGCGAGGACGTTGCCGGGACTGCGCTCGGCGTACAGCTCCACCAGGTCGAGCATGTCGCCGGTGCCGGAGCAGAAGCCGATGATGCCCGCGGTGTAGCCGCGGCCGTCGCCGATGTCCTCGATGTACCGGTACTGCGCCTTCCAGTCGAGCGAGGAGTTCTCCGCGCTCGACACCAGTTGCATGGCGATCTCCTTCTTCGCCGGGTCGTCGAGCCCCGTCGCTCGCGCGGACGCCGCCGCGGCCCGCGAGGGGGTGAGGAGGGGGACTGTCGCCAGGGACGCGCATGCCATGGCGATCACGGTACGGCGCGAGGGGCCTGCGGGGCGCGCCGGGTCGGGGAAGGGGTGCCTCACGGAATCTCCAGGTGTGGTGGGGGGTCGGGAGTGCCGGGCACTGATAGGAAAGTTTCCTACCAGACAATCGGCGCGCCGGACACCCGTCCCGCACGGAATTGGTACGCACCGAGGGGGGCCCGCGGCTCCCGGGCCCGTCCGGGGGAAGGGCCTGCGCGGCCGTCAGGGCACCGGCTGCTCCGCCCAGATGACCTTGCCCGCCGGCGTGTAGCGGGTGCCCCAGCGCTCCGCGAGCTGCGCGACCAGGAACAGACCGCGCCCGCCCTCGTCCGTCATGGCCGCGTAGCGCAGATGCGGCGAGGTGCTGGAGCTGTCGAACACCTCGCAGATCAGGCTGCGATCGCGCACCACCCGGACGTGGACGGTCTCGCCGCCGTACCGGATGGCGTTGGTGACCAGCTCGCTGAGGATCAGCTCCGTGGTGAACACCAGGTCGTCCAGGCCCCACTCGCCCAGCCGCCGGGTGACCTGGGAACGCACCTCGCCGACCGCCGCCGGATCGTTCGGGACGTCCCACTCCGCGACCTGGTCGGGGCCCAGCGTCCGGGTGCGGGCGACCAGCAGCGCGATGTCGTCGCCCGGCCGGTCCGGGAGCCGGGCGTCCAGGACGGTCCGGCAGGTCTCCTCGGGCGTCTCGCCGGCCGTCTCCAGCGCCCGGCGCAGCTGTTCCAGGCCGACGTCGATGTCGTGCTTGCGGTCCTCGACCAGCCCGTCGGTGTACAGCACGAGCCGGCTGCCCTCCGCCAGCCGCAGCTCCGTCGTCTCGAACGGGAGACCGCCCAGGCCCAGCGGGGGCCCCGCGGGCACCTCGGGGAACTCCACCGTGCCGTCGGGCCGGATCAGGGCCGGCGGCGGATGGCCCGCCCGGGCCATCACACAGGAGCCGGCGACCGGGTCGTAGATGGCGTAGAGACAGGTCGCACCGGTCACCGGGGCGGTGCTGTCGTCGGCCGCCTCGTCCTGGTCGATGCGGCCGACCAGCTCGTCCAGGAGCCCGAGCAGTTCGTCGGGCGGCAGATCGAGAGCGGTGAAGTTGTGCACCGCCGTCCGCAGCCGGCCCATGGTGGCCGCGGCGTGCAGCCCGTGCCCGACGACGTCGCCGACGACGAGCGCGACCCGGGACCCGGACAGCGGCAGCACGTCGAACCAGTCCCCGCCGACCCCGGCCTGCGCGGGCAGGTAGCGGTAGGCGACGTCCAGGGCGTTCTGGTCGGGCAGCCTGCGGGGCAGCAGACTGCGCTGGAGCGTCACCGCCATGCTGTGCTCGCGGGTGTACCGGCGCGCGTTGTCGATGGAGACCGCGGCCCGCGCGACCAGTTCCTCGCCGAGCGCCAGCTCGTCCTCGTCGAACGGCTCGGGCTTGACCGAACGCCAGAAGCTCACCACCCCGAGCACCAGGCTGCCCGCACGCAGCGGGACGGTGATCAGCGAGTGGACGCCGTACTCCACCACCTGCGCGGAGCGCTCGTAGTCCTGTGCCTGCCAGCCCGGGGCCTCGCCGAGGCGGGGCTCCAGTACGGCCCGGCCGGTCCGTAGCGTGCGGCCCTGCGGCGAGGAGTCGACGTAGCGGATCTGCCGGCCCACCGGATAGAGGGGGACCTCCTCGCTGACTCCGCTGCGCGCGGTCCGGCGCAGCGGAGTCAGCGAGTCCGGCTGACCGCCGGCCAGCACGGTGTCGAACAGGTCGACGGTGACGTAGTCCGCGAACCGGGGGACGGCCAGCTCGCCCAGCTCCTCGGCGGTGCGGGTGACGTCGAGGCTGGTGCCGATGCCCACCCCGGCCGCGTACAGGATGTCCAGGCGCTCCCGGGCGGTCTCGGCCCGGCCGGACAGGGCCCGCAGCTCGGTCGAGTCGCGCAGCGTCGCGACGCTGCCGGCGGGGCCGCCCCGGACGTCCGTGGGCCGCAGGTTGATGGCCAGCAGCCGGTTCTTGACCAGGTGCACCTCGTCGGTGGCGGCCTGGCCGGAGGCCAGCAGCTCCGCCAGGTCGGACGGCAGCCCGAGCGCCCCGACGTGCCGGCCCTCGGCGTCCGGCGGCAGGGTGAGCAGGCGCCGCGCCTCGTCGTTGGCCAGCAGCAGCGTGCCCTCGCCGCCGACGATGAGCACGCCCTCGCGGACGCTGTGCAGGACGGCGTCGTGGTGTTCGTACATCCGGGTCATCTCGTTCGGCCCCAGGCCGTGCGTCTGCCGCAGCAGCCGCCGGCTCACCAGGGCCGTGCCCCCGGTCGCGAGGGCCAGTCCGACGGCCGCCGCGCTCAGTACGAGGGGCAGCTGGCGGTCGGCGACCCCGCCCACGTTCTCGGTGGTGATGCCGGCCGAGACCAGGCCCACCACCTTCCCGCCGGGCGCCTTGACCGGCACGATGGCCTGGACGAGCGGCCCGATGGTGCCCTCGATCTCCTCGGTCACCGTCTTCCCGGCCAGCGCGGGCGCGATGTTTCCGACGAACTTCTTGCCGATGCGGTCCGGCTTGGGGTGCGTGTAGCGGATGCCCTCGGGGTTCGTGACGACCACGAAGTCCACGCCCGTGGCCTTGCGCACCGCCTCGGCGCGGGGCTGGAGCACCGCCGTGGGATCGGGACTGCGCAGCGCCTCGAGGATGCCGGGGGAGTTGGCGAACGTCGAGGCCACGGAGACGGAACGGTTGCGGGCCTCCACCTGGCTGTCGTGCCGCACCTGGAGCACCAGCGAGACCGCCGCGGCCACCACGAGCAGCAGCACGATGACCACGTTCATCACGAAGACCTGGCCGGCCACGCTGCGTCCGGACAGCGCCGAGCGCAGCGCCGAGGCGGGCCGCCCCGCGTCCGCTCCCCGTCGTGACCGGTCCGCGTCCTGCCGGTGTCGGACGTGCGGGCCGCCGGGACGACGGGGTGACCGTTCTCCCGATCGACCCATCAGTCGGACCATGTGCTCATGTCTACACTGCCGGGCCTCCGGAGGCGAGGGGCGCCCCCCGGGACACGGCCGGCCGCCGGACGGGGCACCCGGGCGTTCCCGTCGGGTGCCGCCGGGTCGTCCACGGCGGGCCTCACCCGCGGCTCCCGGGGCCGACGCGGCGGGTGGCGAGCAGCAGCGCGATGTCGTCGGGGCGGTCCGTGGTGTGGCGGGCGGACACGACGATCCGGTCCGCGACACCGGCCAGCGAACGGTTCCCCGGCCGTACGGCGGGCGCGCCGGCCCGGGCCAGCGCGAGACGCAGCGCGTTGATCCCGTCGTCGATGTCGGCGCCGGGCCGCTCCACGAGACCGTCCGTGTACAGGGCGAGGACGGTGCCGGGCTCGACCACGAACTCGGTCAGCGGGTAGGGCGCGCGCGGGTCCACCCCGAGCACCACCCCGCCGGGCAGGTCGAGGGTCTCGGTGCGTCCGTCCGGGTGGCGCAGCAGCGGCGGCGGGTGTCCCGCCCGTGCCGCGCAGGCCCGTCCGGTGGCCGGGTCGAGCCGGATGTAGCAGCAGCTCGCGAACAGGCCCGGGTCCAGATCGGCCAGCAGGCGGTTGACGCCGCTCATCACCTCGTCCGGCGGACGGTCGCCGAGGGCGAAGGCGCGCACCGCGCTGCGCAGTTGCCCCATGGTCGCCGCGGCCTGCACGCCGTGGCCCTGCACGTCCCCGATGACGAGGGCCATGCTCTCCCCGGAGGCCACCACGTCGTACCAGTCCCCGCCCACCTCCATGCCCTGGGTGCCGGGCAGATAGCGGCCCGCGGTCTCCAGGAGCGGGTGCGCGGGCAGCCGCCGGGGCAGCAGCACCTCCTGCAGCCCGCGGGCGAGCGCGGTCTCGGACTCGTAGCGCCGGGCCTTCTCCATGGCGTGGGCGATGAGGCCGGCGAGGGCCGTGAGCACCGTGCGCTCCTCGGCGCCGAAGCCCCGGGACCGTTCGAAGCCGAGGATGCAGGAGCCGACCGGACGCCCGGAGGCGATCAGCGGCAGGAAGGCGCGGGCACCCTCCGTGGCGTCCAGCGGAATGCCCGGATACGCGGCGGCCAGGTCCTGCATCGTGTCGAAGAAGAGCGGCCGTCCGCTGGTCAGCGTCTCCACCCCGGGCAGCCGGGCGTCCAGCGGCACCCCTTCGAAGGGCGCCAGGAAGCCGGGCGGAAAGCCCGTCTCCCACGCGAGATGCAGATGCCGGTCCTGGAGCAGGTAGATCGCGAGCCGGCGGCCGCCGAACGCCGACAGCAGCTCCCGTACGACCACGGCGGACACCTGGCGTGCGGTGACCGCCTCGGTGAGCGCCACCGCCAGGACGATGGGGCGGTACTCCGGCGCCGTGGCGGCGACCGGCGGCGCCGGGTCACCCACGTCGGGCTCGGGGGCCGCGTCGGCCGCGCCGCCTTCCGGCGCCCCGTGCTCGGGCGTGAGGCCGGCCGACGCGTCGGCCACCCGGTTGGCCGGGCGGAGCGTGGCCGTCAGGAAGTCCGGCCCGGGATACACGCTGACGGCGAGCCAGTCGCCCTCGTAGGGCTGCGGCGCGGTCCGGCGGCCGGCGTCGGGCGGTCGCCGGACGTGGAAGCGGACCGGCTCCGGGGAGAGCAGGGCGCCGCGCAGATGATCCTCGTAGGCGGCCTGGTCCAGCCAGGGCACGGCCTCCCACAGGGAGCGGCCGACCAGCGCCGCCCGCGGCGCGCCCAGCAGGCGGGCGGCGCGGGGGTTCGCGTACACGACGGTGCCGAGCCGGTCGACGCACAGGACACCCTCCGGCAGCAGGTCGGCCGCGGCGTCGGCCACGGTGCCGTCGAAGGGGTCGCGCATGGCGCCGCGCACCGGCCCGCCGGGCGGCGCCCACCGTGGCCGCCACAGCTCCACCAGGCGCGGTGAACCGTCCACGGTGCGCACGTACAGGGGCAGCCGGGGCGGCCGGCCCGCGGCGGTGTCCCGCAGCGCCGCGGCGATCCGGTGACCGTCGTCGGGGGCCAGCACCCCGGTGAACGTCCCGAGCGCCGCCGGTGTTCCGGCGACCCCGGACGCGATGCCGAGCAGGGCGCACAGCGGCTCGTCGAGGGTGACGGCGCCGGTTCCCGGGTCCCAGCCGAAACTTCCGGCGCGGTGCGCGGGCCGGCCCGAGGCCGGCGGTCGTACGCACAGCGGCTCGCCCTCCCAGACGACCGGCGGCGCGGCACCGTCGGCGTCCAGCCGCTCCAGGGCCGCGCCCAGGTCCTGCGCCAGCCCGGCCACGCGGTCCGCGCCCTCCAGCACGTCGGCGGCGTGCGGTGCCGGGGGACGCAGGACGGTCAGCACGCCGTAGGCCCGGCTCGCACCGGCGACGGGCACGTACAGGGACCCGAAGGGGAAGGGCAGACCGGCCGCGAACTGCGGGTACCGGCGCATCGTCTCGGCGGCGTTGGGCAGCACCACACGGACCCCCAGCCGGTAGGCGTCGGCCACCGGGAACGGGCTGTCGGCGTGCAGGCGCCACCAGGGGCGGAACAGTGCACCGGGCAGTCCGGCCAGGACGGCGAGCCGCAGCACGCCGGGGGTGGGGGAGCGCAGGTACACCCCGCCCACATGGCCGCCGGCCGCCCCGATCGCCCGGGTCGACGCGTCGATCAGCGCCGCGGTCAGCCGTCCGGGCACCCGGTCGGTCCGCCCGGCGTCGTCGGCGCCTGTGCTCATCGGCCCCACCTCGTCCGTGCGCCGCCGCCGCGCGGGCGACACGGGCTGCGCGGGCGACACAGCCAGAATGCGCCCCCCGCGCCCGGTCGCGCACGCGGTCGGTCCGCACGGGTGACCGTGACGTCACCGTCACGGGGCGTTGACCCGGCGCACGGGAGTCCGTAATCTCCTCCGCGACATTCGGAAATCAGACCGAAACTTTCGACCTTTTGGGGCGAGGTTCGGCGGCTTCCGCCCTTCCGAACGGCCTTCGCGCACCGATTCAGGGAACGGGATGACATGAGCATGACGTTGAGACGCCTGTCGAGAGCGGCCACCGCCGGTCTCGTGGCCGCCGCCGCGCTGACGGCCGCGGCCCACTCCGCCGAAGCCGCCGACACGCTCGGGTCCGCGGCCGCCGGACAGGGCCGCTACTTCGGCACCGCCGTCGCGGCGAGCCACCTCGGCGAGGCCGACTACACCGCCACGCTGGACCGCGAGTTCAGCTCGGTGACCCCCGAGAACGAGATGAAGTGGGACGCCACCGAGCCCAGCCGCGGCACCTTCACCTTCACCTCCGCCGACCGGATCGTGGACCACGCGCAGAGCAGGGGCATGGACGTACGCGGCCACACCCTGGTCTGGCACTCCCAACTGCCCTCCTGGGTGGGCTCACTGGGCGCCTCCGACCTGCGCACGGCCATGAAGGACCACATCAACGGCCTGATGGGGCACTACAAGGGGGAGATCCACAGCTGGGACGTCGTCAACGAGGCGTTCCAGGACGGCGGCAGCGGCGCCCGGCGCAGCTCGCCCTTCCAGGACAAGCTGGGCGACGGCTTCATCGAGGAGGCGTTCCGCACCGCCCGCGCCGCCGACCCGGCCGCCAAGCTCTGCTACAACGACTACAACACCGACGGCGTCAACGCGAAGAGCAATGCCGTCTACAACATGGTCAAGGACTTCAAGTCCCGCGGCGTGCCCATCGACTGCGTCGGTTTCCAGTCCCACTTCAACAGCAACTCCCCGGTCCCCTCCGACTACCGGCAAAACCTCCAGCGCTTCGCCGACCTCGGCGTGGACGTGCAGATCACCGAGCTGGACATCGAGGGCTCCGGCTCGGCCCAGGCCGCCGACTACACGAAGGTCGTCGAGGCCTGCCTCGCGGTGGACCGCTGTACCGGCATGACCGTCTGGGGCGTCACCGACAAGTACTCCTGGCGCAGCAGCGGCACCCCCCTGCTGTTCGACGGCAACTACCAGGAGAAGCCGGCCTACGACGCCGTCCTGTCCGCCCTCGGCGGCTCGGGCGACCCGGGCGACCCCGGAGACCCCGGTGACCCGGGCGACGGCACCGCGACCTGCACGGCCACGTACACCAGGACCGCGGACTGGAACAGCGGCTACAACGGCCAGGTCACCATCACCGCGGGCGACGAGCCGATCAGCGCCTGGACCGTGACGGTCACCCTGCCGGCCCAGCAGTCCGTTTCCTCCCTCTGGAACGGCACGCCCACCTGGGACGGCAACGTCATGACGGTGAAGCCGAGTTGGAACGGCACCCTGGCGGCCGGCGCCTCGACCGGCTTCGGGTTCACCGCGGCCAAGAACGGCAGCGACGCCGCGCCCACGGTCGGCACCTGCACCGCCTCCTGATCCGGCCGGTCGTTCGGCCGCTTCCGTCCCCGGCACCGTCCCCGTCCCGCGCCGACCGGGACGGGGGCGGTGCCGGGCCGCGCGATGTCGGGCGGTTCCGCGCTCGGAAAACGGCGCGTCCGGCGGAAGTTGGGGCGAAGGGAGCGTGGGAGGCGCGCCGGTGCGTATCGTGAGAGCCGGGGACCTTCGCTCCCCCACTCGGCTTCGGACCGGACGGTGAGGCTCGGTATGACCCCGGCGCACGGACCCGACACCGCGGACGGCTCCGTCGTGTCCGCGGCGGTGGAGTTCGGGGGCGGATCCGCGATGATCCCCGCCGCCAGGGACGTCGTGCACGGATTCGCCGCACGTCTCGCCGAGCGGGGCGTGCGACCGGCGGACGCCTTCCTGGACGCCGCCCGGCTGGTCGTCAGCGAGCTGGTGACGAACGCGCTGCGGCACGCGCCCGGCCCCTGCCGGCTGGAGCTGACCCTGGTCGGCGACGGCGTGGAGATCGCGGTGTCGGACACGGGGGAGGCGTTCCCCACCTTCCTGCCCCGCGACCCCGCCCGGGTCGGCCGGCACGGGCTGGAGATCGTGACGCGGCTGTGCGCCGAGGTCATCACCAAGCCGCACGCGACGGGGAAGACGGTGTACGCGCGCCTGCCGCTGACCTGACGCGGTCAGGCGGTCAGGGCCTGCTCCACGCTCGGGTAGCAGGGGATGAGCGCGTCGACGCCCACCAGCCGCAGCACGCGTTCGACGGCGTCGCGCGGGGCGGCGAGCCGGAACCAGACGCCACGGGACTCGGCGGCCCGGTGTGCGGAGATCAGGACGTTGATGCCGCTGGAGTCCAGGAACCCCACCTCACCGAAGTCCACCACCGTGCCGGGCGCGGACTCCACCGAGGACAGCAGGACCTCGCGCAGCTGACCGCTGCCGTCGAGATCGACCTCTCCGGAGAGGATCACGAGACTGACTCCGTCGCCCGTGGTGGTACGGGTGATCAGCAGCCGCTCCGGTACTGCCGCTCCCTCGATCTCCGCCACGCTGCCCTCAGCTCTCGTCCGTGCCGGATGTGCCCGGTCGTCGTCGGTGGCTCGATGTTAAGGCTCTTCGCCGTCCGCGTGGCCCACTTGGACGGACCGGAGCGCATCGGCCGGCACTGGCGCACCGGCCGCCACGGGCTCGACGCGCGCCCGGGCGCTCCACTGACTACGGTCGAGGTGTGGTGGCACACACATTCGAGGAGCTCGTGCACAAGCGCCGCGCGGCGGACCTGGCACAGCACCGGGTCGAGGAACTGCGCGACTCGTACGGGTCACCCACGCAGCATCAGTGGACCCCGCGGCAGTCCCACACCTACGAGACGGCCGTACGGGCCTGGCGCGACCTGGACCGGGACGCGCGGACCGCGATGACGGAGTACGTCAAGGAGGGAGGCCAGTCCCAGCACAAGATCGAGGCAAGACTGCGCAAGGCCGTCCAGGAGGACGACCGCGACACCTGACCGGGCAGGCGCCCGCCCCTCCGGCCGCCTGCCGCACCGGCCGACCCCGCTCGGCCGACCCGCCCGGCCCGACGCCCCAGCCCGTCGGGCCGGACGGGTGCGTACGGACCGGGGGGCCTCGGCCGGTCTCGGCCCGGGTCCGCTGCGGCCCCGTGGATGCCGCCGGCTGCCCCGCCGGTGCCGCAGGTGCGTACGGGCCGGGGGGCCTTGGCCCGTCTCGGCCCGGGTCCGCTGCGGCCTCGTCGATGCGGCCGGCCTCGCCGTTGGTGCCGCCGGTGCCGCCGGTGCCGCCGGTCCCTTACGGACCGGGGGCCTTGGCCGGTCTCAGCCCGGGTCCGCTGCGGCCCCGTCGATGCCGCCGGTTGCCCCGCCGGTCCGTACGGGCCGGGGGCCGCGGTCGGTCTCGGCCCGGGTCCGCTGCGGCCTCGTCGATGCGGCTGGCCCCGCCGCTGGTCCCGCCGATGCCGCAGCTGCGTACGGGCCGGGCCTCGGCCGGTCTCAGCCCCGGTCCGCTGCGGCCTCGTCGATGCCGCCGGCTGCCCCGCCGCTCGTCCCGCCGGTGCCGTCGGTCCCGCTCGTCCCGCCGGTCTCGGCGACGAGATCGCGCACCGTGTCCAGGGCCGCCGCGCGGTCCTCGGGGACCACGCCGATGCGGGTGCGCCGGTCGAGCAAGTCGGCCGCGTCGAGGGCGCCCTCGTGACGCAGCGCCCACACCAGTTCCGCCCCGGTGACGGGGTGGCCCGGCAGCACACGCTCGGCGAGGCGGGGATCGCGGTCGGCGAGGGCCTGCACCGCCGGCGCCTCGGTGCCGTAGTGCCGCACCAGGCGGCGCGGCGCCCCGACCCGGGCCAGGGCGTGCGGGGCGGCGGCGCCGACCAGGGGCAGCGCGGCGGTGGGGGACGGTCCGGCGGCGAGGCCCCGGGCGGCGACGGCGGCGTCCACGGCGTCCTCGGCCATCCGCCGGTAGGTGGTGAGCTTGCCGCCGACCACGGTGACCACGCCCTCGGACGAGGTGAGCACGGCGTGCCGGCGGGACACGTCCGCCGTGCGGGGCCCGGCGCCGGGCCGGTCCGACGACGTGGTGTCGAGCAGCGGGCGCAGCCCCGCGAAGGCGCCGACCACGTCCTCGCGGTGGACCGGCACCTCCAGCACCGAACCGAGCACGTCGAGCAGGAAGCCGACGTCGGTCTCGGGCACGTCGGGCACGTCCGGGACGTCCCCGTCCACGGGCTCGTCGGTGAGGCCGACGTAGACGCGGCCGTCGTCCTGGGGCAGCACGAGGACGAAGCGGTTGGTCTCGCCGGGGATCGGCACGTGCAGGCCGGCCGGGAGCGTGCCGAGGTGCTCGGAGCGCAGGACGAGGTGGGTGCCGCGGGAGGGGCGGATCCGGATGCCGTCCACGAGGTCGCCGGCCCACACCCCGGACGCGTTGACCACCGCGCGGGCCCGTATCACCCCCTCCTCGCCGGTCAGCTCGTCGCGCACGCGGGCTCCGGACCCGGTCAGCTCCAGGGCCCTGACCCGGGTCAGGATCCGGGCTCCGCGGGCCGCCGCGGTCCGGGCCAGCGCCGTCACCAGCCGGGCGTCGTCGGTGAGCCGGCCGTCCCAGGAGAGCAGGCCGCCGCGCAGCCGGTCGGAGCGCAGCGCCGGGGCGAGGTGGCGGGTCTCCACGGCGGACAGGCGCCGCGGCGCGGGCAGCGTGGCCCGCGCGGTGCGCGCCGCGAGCCGCAGGGTGTCGCCGGCCCGGAAACCCGCCCACGCCAGGGCGGCCTGGCGGCGGGAGACGAGCGGGGTGAGCGGCAGGACGAAGGGCTGGGCGCGCACCAGGTGGGGTGCCGTGCGCTCCATCAGCACCCCGCGTTCCACCGCGCTCTCGTGGGCGACGTCCAGCTGTGCGGAGGCGAGGTAGCGCAGACCGCCGTGGATGAGCTTGGAGCTCCAGCGGGAGGTGCCGAAGGCCAGGTCGTGGGCGTCCAGGGCGGCGACGCTCAGGCCCCGGGCGGCGGCGTCCAGGGCGGCGCCCGCGCCGGTCGCGCCGAGCCCGACGACGAGGACGTCCACGACGGGACCGCCGACGGTGTCGGCCACCTCGCGCGAGCGTCGTGCGGCGGACAGGGAGGCCCCGGCGGCGGGGCGGTCGGCGTTGCTCATGGCGTGAGGGTCCTCTCCAGGATGGTGCGCAGCTCCGCGAGGAGGGCCGCCGGGGCCAGCTCGGCGTCGTCCTCGTCGGTCATCGTCCGCAGCGACAGGGCGTAGGACTGGACGACCAGCAGCACCGACCGTGCCTGTCGGCCGGTGTGCACCGTGCGCACCGACCCGTCGGCGTGGCCCTCCTCGAGCGCCTCGGCCAGCAGTGCCAGGAGCGCCTCCTGGCTGGCTCCGCGCCGGTCGAGGACGTAGGGCAGGAGCAGTTCGGGGTCGACGTCGACGATCTTGCGGAAGAGGGGGTGGGCGCGGAACGCCTCCACCCCGGCCACCAGGCCGTCGACGATGCGCGAGCGGGTGCCGGTGTTCTCCCCGGGCCCGGGGATCGCGCCCGTGGCCACCGCGATCCACTCGCGGGTCATCAGGTCGCCGACCAGCGACCGCACGTCCGGCCAGCGCCGGTACAGCGTCATCCGGGAGACGCCGGCGCGGCGGGCGACGTCGGTCATCGTCGTACGGCGCACCCCGACGGCCATCACGCAGTCGCGCACGGCGTCCAGCACCGTGTCGTTGTCCGCGGGGGTCTGCCTGCTCGCATGGTTGTGACGGTTGGGCGTCATGTGTCACAGTGTAACGCCCGGCGGGGCGGTGCGGACGGCATCCCCCGAAACGACCGTGAGGACGACAGGCAATGGACATGCTGTGGAACGGCTGGGGCGATCCGGCCAGGGCGACGCCGCTGCCCGACACGGTGACCGGACTGCTGCGCGAACTGCTCGGCGTCACACGCCGAGAGGCCCCCGTGCTCCCGCTGGCGGAGATCGCCGTACCCGTCTCGCCGCTGGGCGAGGATGCCCGGCGTGCGCTGGAGACGGCCGTCGGCGGCCGCGCGGACGACGTGCGCACGGACGCGGAGAGCCGCATCCGGCACACCCGCGGGAAGTCCACCGCCGACCTGCTGCGGATGCGGGCCGGCGACACAGCCGACACCCCGGCCGCCGTCGTCCTCCCGGACGGCCACGACGAGGTCCTCGCCGTGCTGGCCGCCTGCGCGGAACACGGGCTGGCCCTCGTTCCGTTCGGCGGCGGCACATCCGTCGTCGGAGGGCTCGCCCCCGGACACGGCGGCGCGTTCGTCGCCCTCGACCTGCGCCGCATGAACCGCCTGCTCGACCTCGACGAGGTCTCCCGCACCGCCACCCTCCAGCCCGGCCTGCGCGCCCCCGAGGCCGAGGCGCTGCTCGCCGAGCACGGATACACCCTCGGCCACTTCCCGCAGTCCTACGAGTGGGCCACCGTCGGCGGCTTCGCCGCGACCCGCTCCAGCGGACAGGCCTCCGCCGGCTACGGACGCTTCGACGAGATGGTCCTCGGCCTCACCCTCGCCACCCCTTCGGGCACCCTCGACACGGGCCGCGCCCCGCGCTCGGCCGCCGGACCCGACCTGCGTCAGCTCGTCCTGGGCTCGGAGGGCGCCTTCGGCGTCATCACCGCCGTCACCGTGCGGGTGCGGCCCGTGCCGAAGGTCCGCCGCTACGAGGGCTGGCGCTTCGCCTCCTTCGACGAGGGGGCCGCGGCCCTGCGCCGGCTCGCCCAGGACGGCCCCCGGCCCACGGTGCTGCGGCTGTCCGACGAGACCGAGACCCTGATCGGCCTCGCCCAGCCCGACGCCATCGGAGCCTCACTGCAGCAGGGGGACGCCGGCTGCCTCGCGGTCGTCGGTTTCGAGGGCACCGAGGAGGACACCGCCCACCGCCGCGAGGGCGCCGCCGCCGTCCTGCGCGAGAGCGGCGGCACCTTCGCCGGTGACGAACCGGGGGAGCGCTGGGCCCACGGCCGCTACTCGGCGCCGTACCTGCGCGACTCGCTGCTCGACGCCGGCGCGCTCGCCGAAACCCTGGAGACGGCGGCCTACTGGTCCCGCCTCCCCGCCCTCTACGCCGGCGTCCGCGAGGCGCTCACCGGCACCCTCACCGAGGCCGGCACCCCGCCCCTGGTCATGTGCCACATCTCGCACGTCTACGAGAACGGCGCCTCCCTGTACTTCACGGTCGTCTCCGCCCAGGGCGAGGACGCCGTGGCGCACTGGACCCGCGCCAAGCACGCCGCCAACGAGGCGATCCTCGCCGCCGGCGGCACCATCACCCACCACCACGCGGTCGGCACCGACCACCGCGACTGGTACGTCCGGGAGGCCGGCCCCCTCGGCGTCGAGGCGCTGCGCGCGGTCAAGCGGAGCCTGGACCCCGCCGGACTGCTCAGCCCGGGCGTCCTGCTGCCCGCGGACTGACCCCGCCCGACCGAGCGCCCCGACCCCGTGAGACAACAGTCCGGCACCACCCGTCAGCCCGGAGGCACACCGATGCGACAGTTCACCGCCGTCGTCAACCCCACCGCGGGCGGCGCCACCTCGGCCGCCGCGCTGCTCGGGGTGGCCCGGCTGCTGCGGGAGGCCGGGGCGGAGCTGGAGACCGAGTACAGCCACAGCCTCGCCCACGCCCGCGAACTCGCCCGGCGGGCCGGAGCGTCGGGGCGGGTGGTGCTCGCCGTCGGCGGCGACGGCATGGCGGGCGGGATCGGCGGCGCCCTCAGCGGCACCGGCGCCGTGCTCGGCCTGGTCCCGGCCGGACGCGGCAACGACTTCGCCCGCGCCCTGAAGCTGCCCACCGAGCCGGCCCGGCTGGCCGAGGTGCTGCTGCACGGCGACCCGCGGCCCGTCGACACCGTCGAGGTCACCTCCGCCGTCCACGACCGCACCGTCGTCCTCGGCAGCGTGTACGCCGGTGTCGACGCGCTGGCCAACCGGCACGCCAACACCACACGCCTGCTGCGCGGTGCCGCCTCCTACTACGCGGGGGCGGTCCGGGCCGTGGCGGGCTGGCGCGCGACGCGCTACCGCGTCACGGTCGACGGCGAGGAGCACGCCTTCACCGGCTACACGGTGGTCGCCGCCAACTCCGGCTACTACGGCTTCAACCGCCTCATCGCCCCCTCGGCCCGCGTGGACGACGGCCTGCTCGACGTGGTGATGATCCACCAGGCGCCGCGGCGGCTGTTCTTCGCCCTGATGAACGAACTGGCGACGGGCGCCCACGTGCACCGGCCCCAGGTGCACGTCCTGCGCGGCCGGGAGGTCCGCATCGAGGCGAACCGGGCGATACCCTACGGCGCCGACGGCGAGGTCGAGGCCGTCGTGCCCGTCACGGCCAGGGTGCTGCCCGGCGCACTGCGCGTCCTGTGCTGAACACACCAGGGGGCCGGGCACCGACGCCGGTGCCCGGCCCCACGGCCCGGTGGATCAGCCCCGCGGCGTGGTGAAGCGTTCCCACACCCGGTGCGAGCCCATCAGCCCCGTGACCTGCTCCAGCGCGGCGGTGCCGGAGTCGGCGACGATCACCCCCGGTGCGTCGGTGGGCACACCGGAAGCCTCCAGCGCCGGTGTCCCGCCGGCCCAGACCCCGATCGCCTTGCCGTGTCGGAACGCCTCCGACAGCAGCAGGCTCACCCGCGGGTCGACCGTCCCGGGACCCGCGGGCGCCGGGCCCGCCTTGTAGTCGCGCGGGGTGTAGGCGTCGCCGCCCATGTCGGGCGTCCCCGCGACCAGTACGGCGTCGAACTCGACCGACCGCGCGGTGACATAGCTGCGCTGCACGGTCAGCGCGGCGTCGCCGGAGCCGAGGGTGCCACCGGTCGGCGCCACGACCAGCGGCACCATCCCGGCGTTCAGCACCGCCTCCCGCACGGCCGCCACGCCCTCCAGGTCCGCCCCGCCGGTCACGATGCCGACGACCCTGCCGTCCAGCGGCCAGGTCCCGCCGACCTGGGACAGCGCCGGACTGGGCTCGACGTCGGCCGGCGGCACGGTCGGCTCCGGGGCGGGCAGTCCGAGGCCCTCGGCGACACCCGCGCACAGCTCGGGGTCGATGTTGGCCAGGACCTGCAGGGTCCGCACCCGGATCGCCTGCTCGTAGCACTTGCCCAGCTCGAAGGTGTAGGCGCCGATGATGTGCTCGCGCTCCACCGGGCTCATGCTCAGCCAGAACCGGCGCGGCTGGCTGAAGTGGTCCGAGAACGACTCGGGGGCCTCGCGGGCCTTCCTCCCCTCCGGCACCCGCACCGGAGCCTCGATGAACGCGTTCGTGTCCGCCCCCGCGGTGAACGGGCAGCCGCCGTCGAGGGAGTTGGGCCGGTAGGGCGCCACGCCCCGGTGCACGGCGCTCTGGTGCATGCCGTCGCGCAGCATGTCGTTGACCGGCGCCTGCGGCCGGTTGATCGGCAGCTGCGGGAAGTTGGGACCGCCCAGACGCGTGATCTGGGTGTCCAGGTACGAGAACAGCCGCCCCGCGAGCAACGGGTCGTCGGTGATGTCGATGCCCGGCACCAGGTGCCCGACGTGGAAGGCGACCTGCTCGGTCTCGGCGAAGAAGTTGGACGGGTTGCGGTTCAGGGTCAGCAGACCGACCGGCTGCACCGGCGCCAGCTCCTCGGGCACGAAGTTGGTCGGGTCCAGCAGGTCGATGCCCTCGAAGGTCTGCTCCGGGGTGTCCGGGAAGGTCTGGATGCCCAGCTCCCACTGCGGGTACGCGCCCGCCTCGATGGCGTCCGCGAGGTCCCGGCGGTGGAAGTCGGGGTCGACGCCGTTGATGATCTGCGCCTCGTCCCAGACCAGCGAGTGCACGCCCAGCTTGGGCTTCCAGTGGAACTTCACCAGCGTCGTGGCGCCCTCGGCGTTCACCAGCCGGAAGGTGTGGACGCCGAAGCCCTCCATCATCCGGTAGGAGCGCGGGATGCCCCGGTCGCCCATGAAGAAGATGGTGTGGTTCGTCGCCTCGGTGTGCAGCGAGACGAAGTCCCAGAAGGTGTCGTGGGCGCTCTGCGCCTGCGGGATCTCCCGGTCCGGATGCGGCTTCGCCGCGTGCACCACGTCGGGGAACTTGATGGCGTCCTGGATGAAGAAGACCGGGATGTTGTTGCCGACCAGGTCGAAGACGCCCTCACTGGTGTAGAACTTCGTCGCGAACCCGCGGGTGTCCCGCACGGTGTCCGACGACCCGCGCGAGCCGACCACCGTGGAGAAGCGCGTGAACACCGGCGTCTCCACGTCGGCGGCCAGGAACCCGGCCTTGGTCACCGAGGCCGCCGTGCCGTAGCTCTGGAACACCCCGTGCGCACCCGCGCCCCGGGCGTGGACCACGCGCTCCGGGATGCGCTCGTGGTCGAAGTGCATGACCTTCTCGCGCAGATGGTGGTCCTGCAGCAGCACGGGACCGCGTGGCCCGGCCTTCAGCGAGTGGTCGGTGTCGTACAGGCGCGTCCCCTGGGCGTCCGTCAGGTAGCTGCCGGACTGTGCCACCCGCGCCTGGTCCGCACCCGTGGGCTGCCCGGTCGGCGACACGGTGTCCGGGCCGGTCTGGTCCGGCTTCGGGGGCAGCGGTTCACGGGGCTCGGTGGGTTCGGCGACGGGAGGCGACTGGGGGCCCGGCCTGCCGGGAATCCCGTCCGGCGGCCCGCCGGCCTCGCCGTGCAGGCCCTCGGTCACCTTGCGGGCTGCTCGCTTGAGGGGGTTGGCCTCGCTCATCGGCCTTTCTCCGTTTCTGGGCGGGCCGCTGCACGCGCCCGGTCGTGTTCGGGTACCGACTGCCGTGGTGGGCCGTGACCGCGTACCCAGCGTTAGGGACTCAAGGCATGGGCGCGAGGAACGGAGGCGGTTGGGCTCAGGTGACGGTCTGTCCGTCGTGGATGCCGCCCCGGCAGAGCGTCGTGAAGGACCCCGTCCCGTCCCCGGCCGCCGAGATGATGATCACTCCGCCGCCCTCGATGCACTCGGTCGCCGTCACCTCTCCCAAAAGGACCGGGGCGCCGGGCTCCGCGGCCTCCGCTCCGGCGGCGCACAGGATCCACAGGGCCACGGCCGCGACCACGGTGCATGACGACTTGCGCATGGAGACGGCTCCTTCTCACGGGTGCCGTTCCAGCGTCACCGTCCCGCCCCCGGCGCGCCACCGGGGGCGTGCGTGCGGGGGAGCGGACACGCGGAGGGCTCCGACCGCGGCCGCGGTCGGAGCCCCGGAGGTGCCGTACGGACTAGCCCTCCGTGTGGGTCACCCCCACCGGTCCGAACGACACCCGGGTGCGGGCGGCGTCGGCCGCCCAGACCACCTCCACGCCGTCCTCGCCGGGCACCACCCGCGCGACCGCGTCGGCCACCGGGACGTGCACCGGTTCGCCGGTCAGCGCGGCCAGGCTGACGTGCACGGAGGTGCCGCCCGCCGCGCCGGACAGCCGGGGCAGCTCCGCCCACGGCACGAACGCGGTGCCCTGCGGGGCGCGCACGGTCTCCGCCTCCGGCTCCCAGCCGTAGAGTCCGTGCAGCGCGGAGGACAGGGGCTCCTCGGGGCCGGTGGCCCACCCGGTGTGCGTGACCCGGGCCCCGGCCGGCGCCCCGACCACCCGGTGCACCCGCAGCTCGTACGGCCCCCGGGCCACCGTCACGCTCTCCACCCGCAGCCCCGGCACCATCGGCGGCCCGGCCACGAAGACGGGCCGGTGCCAGGACGCCGCCCAGCCCCAGCCGTCGCCGCCTCCCGCCCCCAGCGCGTGGACCCGGCGCCGCACACTGGACCGGCCGTTCACCTCGACCGACAGGTGGTTGTCCGCCACGTTCTCGCGGGCCGTGGGACCGGTCCGGGTCGAATAGGCCTGCCGGCCGTAGTACGGGTCGTCCTCGGCCGCCGACTCGCCCTCGTGCGGGCGCACATGATCGCTGCCGTGGTTGTGCAGCCGTACGATCCCGTCGCCGCGGGTCGCCTGCACCAGCAGCCCGGGTGCCGTCAGCGCCAGCACCCGGTCGGCCTCCTCGACCGGCGCGGGCTCCTCCGTCGCCGTCCACAGCGGGTGGTCCGCCGGGGCGAGGAGCGACACGAACGCCTTCGACGCCCAGTACGGGGAGGCCGGGCCCGAGTACTCCTGGAGGGTCGCCTCGTGCGGGCCGTGCCAGCCCAGGCTCAGCAGCCCCTCGTCCGTCAGCGCCCCGCGGTCCACGAAGTACCGCAGGTTGCCGCTCACCAGCCGCCGCGAGGCACCCGGCGTCAGCGGGGTGTGCCCGGTCAGCGCGCCCAGGGCCACGGCCGACGACGCGGCGAAGCGGTAGGTGAGGGAGCGGCCGAAGTGCAGCGGAGCGCCGTCGGCCCCGAACATCAGGGCGAAGCCGTCGAGATGGACGCGCAGCCGCTCGCCGTACCGGGCGAGGGCGCCGCTGTCGCCGCCGAGGTGGGCGTCGAGCACCGGGTAGAGGTGCAGCGCCCAGCCGTTGTAGTGGTCGAAGGCGCGCCCGTCCCCGTCGGCGTACCAGCCCTCGCCCCGGTACCAGCCCTCCATCAACTCCAGCGCCCGGCCCCGGGCCGCGGCCGTCTCCGCGTCGCCGCGGCCGACCGACTCCAGGAATCCGGCGACCATGTACGGGAACAGGTACCAGTTGTTCGGCGCCGGCACGTGCCGCAGCGCACCGCGCAGCCACTCCTCCACCCGGTCCTGGACGCCGGAGTCGAGGTTCTTCCACAGCCACGGCGCGGTCAGCCGCAGCCCGAGCGCCACCGAGGCGGACTCGACCATGGGCTGGCCCTGCACGTCGTGGTCGAGGATCAGCGGCCAGGACTCGGTGTCGTCGCGGCCGGGGGTGCGGGTGCCCGAGGCGAGACCCTCCGCGTAGCGGTCCAGCCAGCCGTGCGGGTCCGCGCCGCCCGCGCCGGCGACGCGGAAGCCCGCCGCGAGGAAGGTCCGCGCGAAGCCCTCCAGACCGTCGGAGCGCACCCCCGAGCGCGAGGGCCGTCCCGGCAGGTCGAGCAGGGCGCGGCCCGGGGTGCTCCAGCGCCACCCGGCCCACAGCAGCCCGTCCGCGACGGCCTCCCAGTGGGCGCGGGTGTAACCGGTGTACGGGCTCGACGCACGGTCCTCGGTGGGCAGTTCGAACGGGATGCTCATGCCAGGAACGCCAGCCTTTCGCGTCGTACGGGATGGAGGAAGCCGGAACCGGAGGCCCAGCGGGTGGTCTCGGCGAGGGCGAGTTCGGCGAGACGGCGCCATTCGTTGCCCTCGGAGCCGGCGAGGTGCGGGGTGATCAGGGCGTGCTCGCAGTCCCACAGCGGGTGGTCCGGCGCGAGCACCTCGGGGTCGGTGACGTCCAGGACGGCCCGGACGCGGCCCGCGAGTACGGCCTCGGTGAGCGCGTCCTGGTCGATCACCGCGCCCCGGGAGGTGTTGATCAGCACCGCGTCGGACGGCATCGCGTCGATCAGCGAACGGCCGACCAGGTGCCGGGTCTGAGGCAGCAGCGGCGTGTGCACACTGACGGTGTCGCAGCGCGCGAACAGCTCGGGCAGCGCCACGTTCTCGACGCCCAGCTCGGCGGCCTCCGCGTCGCCGACGTAGGGGTCGTGCAGCAGGACCTCCACGTCGTGCGGCCGCAGCAGTTCGACGACCCGGCGGCCGATCAGCGAGGCCGACAGGATGCCGACCGTGCGCCGGTAGTTGCCGACGCCGCGCGGGGTGCGCAGCCAGTTGCCGCGGGTGCGGGAGACCCGGAAGTCGCGGGCCCGCTCCAACACCCGCTTGCCGGTCAGCAGGATCATGCCGAGGGTGTACTCGGCCACCGGCAGCGCGTTGGCCGCGGCGGCCGAGGAGACCTCGACGCCCCGTTCCCAGCAGGCGTCCGTGACGTGCCCGCGGACGCTGCCCGCCGTGTGCACCACGGCCCGCAGCCGGGGCGCCGCCCGCAGCACCTCCTCGTCCAGCGGCGGACAGCCCCACCCGGTGATCAGCAGCTCCACGTCGGCCAGTACGGATCTCGCCCGTGCCGTGGTCAGGTCGTCGAGCACCGGGAACGGCGCGAGGTCGCAGACCCGGCGGAAGCCGGCCAGGGACTGGGGGTCGAGGACGGCCGAGGCGGCGTCCGGGGACATGGCCACGGCGGCACGGGGCCGGTGGCCGGGTCCGGGGTCGTGCACGGTCACTTGACGGCTCCGGCGGTCAGGCCGCTGCGCCAGAATCGCTGGAGCAGCACGAAGGCGAGGATGAGCGGCAGCACGGCGAGCAGCGAGCCCATGATGACCACGGGGTAGTACTCGGGCGACACGGACGCCGAGCTGTTCCACTGGTACAGGCCGAGACTGACGGGATACAGGTCCTGGTCGGACAGCATCACCATGGGCAGGAAGAAGTTGTTCCAGATCGCGGTCAGCTGGAAGAGGAAGACGGTGATCAGACCGGGCCCGAGCATCCTGAGCGCCACCCGGGCGTAGGTGGTCAGCTCTCCGGCCCCGTCCACGCGCGCCGCCTCCAGCACCTCGTCGGGCACATAGCCCCGCGCGAAGATCCGGCCGAGGTAGACACCGAACGGATTGAACAGCACCGGGATGAAGACCGCCCAGAAGGTGTTGACCAGGCCGGCCTCGGAGGCCATCAGGTACAGCGGCAGCGCGAGCACCGTCTGCGGCACCATCACCGCCGCGAGGACCAGGCCGAACAGCTTCTCCTTGTGCCGGAAGCGGTACTTGTCGAAGGCGTAGCCGCAGGCCACGCTCACCAGCGCGCCGACGGCCGCGCCGAGAACCGCGTACAGCAGGCTGTTGACGTACCAGCGGCCGTACAGTCCGCCGTCCATGGCGAACAGGTCCTTCATGTTCTGCAGGAAGGAGAAGTCGCTCAGGGAGAGCAGGTCGCTGCTGAAGAGCGCGTCGCGGTTCTTGGCCGAGGCCAGTACCAGCCAGAGCACCGGCAGCAACGTGTAGAGGACGGAGACGGCGACGACCACGTTGACGGTGGCGCGGCCCAGCAGCCTCGGGCGGAGCAGGGAACTGTCGGCGGCGCTCATCGGGCCTCCTCGGAGTCGGCGCGGCTGGTGAAGCGGGTGACGCCGTAGGACAGGGCGATGGTGCACACCAGCAGGACCACCGAGGCGGCCGCCGCGAGGCTGTAGTTGTTGCGGGTGAAGGCCGCGTCGTAGATGTACATGCTGGGCGAGAACCGCGAGTTGATCATCGGGGAGGACTGGCTGAGCAGCATCGGCTCGGTGAAGAGCTGGAGCGCCCAGATCAGGGTGAAGATCGAGACCATCACGATGGACGCCCGCACCAGCGGCGTCTTGACCTGGAGCGCCGTGCGCACCGGCCCCGCGCCGTCGACGACCGACGCCTCGATCACCTCGCGCGGCACGGCCTGGAGGGCGGCGTAGAAGACCACCATGTTGTAGCCGAGGTTGCTCCACAGGGCGATGTTCACGATGGACGGGATCACCGTGTGCACGCCCAGGAAGTCGATCGTGATGTCGCCCTGCGCGAACAGCTCGATGACCGGGCTGATGCCGGGCGTGTACAGGTACAGCCAGATCAGCGCGGCGATGATGCCGGGCACCGCGTGCGGCAGGAACAGGCCGAGCTGGGCGAAGGCGCGCAGCCGGACCACGCCGGAGTCGAGCAGCAGGGCGAGGGCGAGTGCGCCGACGACCATCAGCGGGATGTAGATGAGGCAGTACAGGGCGACCGTGCCGAGGCCGCCGAGGAAGGTGGGGTCGGTGAGCACGGCCGCGTAGGAGCGCAGTCCGACGAAGACCGTGCGCTCGGGACCGAAGCCGAGGCCGGGCTGGTCGTCGCTGAAGAAGCTGAGGTAGACGGCGGTGCCGACCGGAATCAGGAAGACGGTGACCAGCAGGGCGAAGAACGGCGTCATGAGGACGCCGGCGGCGGTCAGTTGGCGGCGCTTGGCCGCTCTGCGGGCCCGCAGGCCCGAGTCCGAGGGCGCCGGGGAGGCGGCGCGGGCGGCGCCGGCCGGCACCCGTGCGTGGGTGGTCGTGGTCATGGGTGTGTCACCTGCCTTTCGTCGGCTCAGGTGCTGTGCTGGGTGGTGGACAGGCCGAGGGCCCTGAGGTCGGGCATGGTGCCCTCCTGCGCGGTGCGCAGCGACTCGACGAGGCTGCCCTGGCCACCGCTGACCCGGGCGAAGGAGTCCTGCATGACCTTCTGGGTGGCGCTCATCCGCGGGCCCCACAGCCACTGGTCGCCGATCTTCTCGGCCTCCTGCTCGAACAGGCTGTAGATGTCCTGGCCGCCGTAGTACGAGCGGTCGAAGGCGTCGCGGCCCACCGCGACCAGGCCGGGGGCGGCCGGGTACTGGCTGCTGGTGCCGCTGGAGAGCCGGGCGCGCAGGGCGTCGGGGTGGGAGACCTGCCACTCGATGAACTCCATCGCGGCCTCGGGGTGTTTGCTGTCCTCGGTGACCGCGAAGGTCGAGCCGCCGTGCGTACCGGTCGCGGGGGCGGCGGTGTCCCACTGGGGCATGGGGGCGATCCGCCACTGGCCCTTCTGCCCGGGACGCGCGTTCATCTGGGCACCGGCGTCCCAGGCGCCGGTGAGCCGGGTGAGGACCAGTCCGTTGCCGATCTGCGCGTCGGACTGCCTGCTCTCGACGGCGTTCATGAAGACGTCGTCCCGGTCGATCAGCCCCTGCCAGTACTCCGCGACCCGCCGGGAGGGCGCGTCGGCCAGGGAGACGTTCCACGCACCCTTCGAGGTGTCGAACCACTGGGCGCCCGCCTGCCAGGCGTAGCAGGCGAACTGCGTCATCCCGTCGGTCGGGAAGAGCACCAGCCGGCGGTCGGCAGCCCTGCGGCGCACGGTCGCGGCCTGCTCGGCGAACTCGTCCCAGGTCCGGGCGACTCGGAGCCCGTAGTGGTCGAACAGGTCGGCGCGGTAGTGCATCACCATGGGTTCGACGTCCAGCGGCACGGCGAACACCCGGCGCTCGAAGGTGGTCAGGCCGAGCGCCTGCGGCAGCAGTTTGCGGCGCAGACCGTCACTGACCAGGTCGGTGATGTCGCGGGCGACGCCGTCGACGGCGAACCCCGGTACCTGCGGATACTCGAGGGTGGCGACGTCGGGCGCGTTGCCCGCCCGTGCGGCGTTGCTGAGCTTGGCGTAGCCGCCCTGCCCGCCGGAGGGGATCTGCTGGAACTCCACCTGGACGTTCCGGTGGGTCCGGTTGAACGCGTCGACCACTTCCTGGCTGCCGCGCAGGGCGGACCAGAAGGTGATGCGGGTGGTGCTGCCCGTGCGGGCCGACGATGCGCCGGTCCCCCCGCTGCAGGCGCTCACGGCTCCTGTCAGGGGGAGGGCGGTCATCGCGGCGAGCACGGAGCGACGGCTGGGTCGTCCGGGCATGGCGCCTCCGCGGCTCCTGCGGGTCCGCGCGGGGGCGGACGCGACTCTTCGAGACACCGGAATCCTGAACGTCCCGACCCAAACGGTCAATAGATCGATCAGAAGAAAATGAAACGCTCAAACGCTCATTCGTCGAGGGGTTCGACCGGCCGGGCCGTCGACCCCCGCACCATCAGCCGCGGCAGCAGTTCGATCCGCCGGCCCGGCCGCCGGCTGCCGGGCGCCTCGGACAGCCGCTGGAGCAGCAGTTCCGCCGCCGCGTGACCGACGTCCGCCTTCGGCGGCGACACGGCCGTCAGCGGGGGCGAGGCAAGACCGGCCACCACATCGTCGTACGCGACCACCGAGCAGTCCTCCGGGACCCGGACCCCCTCCTCCGCGAGCCGCTGGACGACCATCAGCGCGTCCACGTCGCCGTGCAGCACCATCGCGGTCGCACCCACCTTGCGCATGAGCGCCGGCAACTCCGCCGTCTCGTCCGCCGTATACGGCCCGTCGGCCCCGGCCTCCGGCGCGACCAGCGCCCACGCCCACTGCTCCACCAGCGGATGCGCCCCGGCGATCCCGGTGAAGGCGGCCCGCAGCGAGCGGGCGGTGGGGCTGTCGTGCCGGGTGGCGAAGACGATGCGCCGGTGACCGAGCCCCACCAGGTGCTCCACCGCCAGGTGCGCGCCGTACCAGTGGTCCGAGCAGACCGAGTCCAGGGCGTGCAGCGCGCTGCCGCGCCAGGGACGGCGCTCCATCAGCACCGTCGGGACCCCGATGCCGGCCAGCCACTCGTGGTCGGCCTCCTCGTGGGCCCGGCCGCGCCACCGCGGGGCGATCAGCAGTCCGTCCGCGCCGTCCGACAGCGCCCGTTCCACCAGCGGGCGCTCGGCGCCGGACGCCTGCGGCGCGAGGTGCAGGGCCATGCGCACCCCGGCCTGCTCCAGGACCGTGCGCGCCCCGTGCAGGGTCTCGGTCAGGTACGAGTGCCGTACGGGAACCACCACGGCCACCCGGTCCCCGCCCGCCGGGGCCGGGTCGGGGGCGGCCGTCTCCCGGTCGGGCAGCGTCGACCGCACGACCCCGTGGCCGCGGCTCAGCCGCCCCTCCCGCGTCAGTTCCTCCACGTCGCGGCGCACGGTGACCACCGAGACCTGCAACTCGTCGGCGAGGTCGCGCACCCGCGCGGTACCGCGTGCCTGGACCGCCGCCAGTATCCGCTGGCGCCTGAGATCGACCGGCTCCCGCATCAGGCCTCCCCACCCGGGAATGTTCGTTTGAGCGATTCCGCGTCATCATAACGATCGCTCGCGCCGGGTGCCCGGGTCTTTCACCACCCCCGGGGATCCGGGTCGGCGAGGAGGGGGCCCAGCGGGCCGAGGTCGAGGTTCAGGTCGGAGCGGCTCAGGCCGTGCTGGGCGCACAGGTCGTCCATGCGCTCGTCCAGCAGCATCAGCGCCGTGCCGAGCCGGTCCTCCTGCTCCGCGCTCAGCGTCCCCTCGTCGAAGCGGCGCACGGCCTGGCGTTCCATGAGCTGGCGCAGCAGTTCCACCACGGTGAGGACCAGTGCGGCCAGGTCGTTGCCGACCCGCTCGGGGTCCAGGTCCAGGGCGTGGGCGGTACGGGCGGCACGGGCCCGGGGCGCGGTCACAAGGGCCCGCTGTCCGGCCAGGGGGCGGGCACCCGCTCGTTCACCGACGACAGCAGCGCGTGCAGGGAGATCCGCACCAGCGGCACGTCCGCGACGGCCAGGACCAGATCGCCGCTGACCACGACGCCGGTCGCCAGCACCCGGTCCAGCAGGTCGACCAGGGGCACGCCGACCGGTGCGTACGGCTCCGCGCCGCCCCAGGGCACGGGCGCCGGGCCCGGCGTACGGGAGTCCGGGACGGTCATGGCCGGGCCTCCCGCTCCGGGCCGGCCTGCGGGTCCTCGTCCCAGCGGGCGAAGGAGTACGGGATCCACGGGCCCGAGGCGTCGACCCGTACGGCCGGACGCCTCCCGTCGGCGGCGATCCGGGCCAGCGCCTCGGTGAAGTCGGCGCGCCGGGCGTCGTCCACCAGGTAGGCGATGTTCAGGAGCTGCGGGGCCCGGCGGCCCGTCAGCCGCTCGCTCTGCGGGCGGTGCCGTGTCGCGGCGACCGCGTACCGCCGCAACTCGGCGTCGACGGCCTCCGCCTCGGCCAGTGCCTTCTCGTGGGCCCCCCGCCGGTCCCGCCGTCGTGCGCTCACTCTGCTGAGGTAGGCGCGGCCACCGCCGCCGGGAGCCGTGCGTGCCCCGGGGTCCGCGGCGGGCTCGGGCGAGGCCTCGGCGGCGTGCACCTTCACCGCCCACTCCGTACGGTCGCACAGGCGGTCGAGCAGCGTCTCCAGCACCGGCTGGCGGGCCGTGACGGCCCGCGCCGCGGTCAGGTCGCCGCGGTACAGGGTCGCCATCGGCAGCGGTACGACCGGGCCCCGCCCGGCCGCCGCCGCCTCGACACCCCGGTGGTGGGCGCGGGCGCAGCGTTCCAGGTCGCCGGGCCGGTTGAGGCGCTCCGTCAGTGCCTCCTCGTCGAACAGGGCCGCGGGAACGTCCTGCACGACCAGGCACAGGCCGCCCGCGCGCACCACGCGCAGCGGACCGCCCTCCTCGTGCCCCCTCGCCGCCGCCAGGAGGGCCGGGTCCGGCGGGGTGCGGGAGACGGCGAAGGCGCAGACGATGCCGGGAGCCTGCGGCCCGGCGTCGGTGGTGCTCATCGCACGGCTCCCGTCGTCTCCTCGGCGGCACCCTCCAGGGCGTCGAGGCGTTCCCGCAGCCGCGCGTTCTCCTCGGCGAGCGCGTCCCGCGCGGCCCGGGACGACAGTGCGGGGTCGGTCTCCCACCAGTCGATGCCGGCCTTCTTCGCGGTGTCCACCGAGGCGATGAACAAGCGCAGCCGGATCGTCAGCAGTTCGATGTCGAGCAGGTCGATCTTGATGTCGCCGGCGATGACGATCCCCTTGTCGAGGACGCGTTCGAGGAGGTCGGCGAGGCTGCCGGAGGGAGGCCCGTAGGGCTCTGCCTCCGGGCCCGGGTAACGGTGTTCGAGGTCGGTCACCGCGCACCCCTCGCGGTGGCGTGGTCAGCGACGGCGGCGGGCACGTTCGTCGTCCTCGGCGCCCTCGCCGTACTCCTGGTCCGCATACGGCTCCTCCTCGTCGTACTCGCCTTCCTCGTCGTCCTCGTCGTCCTCGTACGCGTCCTCCGCGTCGTCCTCGTCCTCGTCCTCGGACTCTTCGAACTCTTCGGGTTCTTCGGCGTTCTCCTCCTCCAGCGCTTCCTCGTGGCTCTTGACGACCTCGCCGTCGCGGATCTCGCCGCGCCAGCCCTCGACGTCCTCGCCGTCCGTCAGGGTCACGTGCCGCGCGAAGTGCTTCAGGTCCAGCCGCAGCCGGCGTCCCTGGGCGCGCCAGAGGTTGCCGGTCTTCTCGAAGAAGCCCGCCGGGTAGTACTCGACGACCACGACGACCCGGGTCAGCCGGGGCGCCAGTTCGTGGAAGGTGACCACTCCGTTGGTGCTGCCCTTGGCGCCCTCGGAGGTCCAGACGATCCGCTGGTCGGGGATCTGCTCCTGGACGGTCGCCTTCCAACTCCGGGTGGAAAAGGCGATCTTGGCGGTCCAGTCCGAGGTCACCTCGTCATGGGGGCTGACGCTCTGGACACCCTTGGTGAAGCCGCTGAAGTCCTGGAGCTGCGTCCACTGGTCGTAGACCGTGCGCAGGGGAACGCCGATGTCGACGGTCTCCATGATGTGCGTCGCCTTGACGCTGCCGCCGCTGCCACCGGAACCGCCGCCACCGCTCTTGGACCCGCCGCCGCCGCTCCCGGACCCACCGCCGCCGCTGCCCCCGGACCCGCCGCCGTCGCCCTTGGAGCCACCCCCGTCGACCGACTCGGTCAGGCGGTCGGTCAGGGACCCGACCCGTTCCCCCGCCCTGCCGACGAGGCCGTGCCCCGCCGCGGAGAGGTAGCCGCCCAGGGCGTCCTTGAGATCGGCGAGGGGGGACGGTCCGCCGCCACTCTGCCGGTCGGGGCTCATCCGCGCCCACCCCCGCGCCCGGCGCTCCGGCCCGCCGACCGCTTCACCGGTGCGGCCTTCTTGGCGGTGGCCGCCTTCTTCGCCGGCTTCTTCCCGGGAGGCGCGGCCTTGCGCGGCGGAGCCTTCTTGGCCGTCTTCCGGGGCGGCGCCGGCGCGGGCCGCCGGTCCTCTTCCCGGTCCTCCTCGTCGAAGTAGGCGTCCTCGTCCGGAGCCTGCTCGTCCCAGGAGCCGCCGGAGTCCTCGTGGTCGTCGTAGTCGTTCCGGCGGCTCTCGCCGGTGAGCGCGTCGGTGCGGTCGCGGAGGGTGTCCGCGAAGCCGGTGAGGCGGCGGTTCGCCGCGGCGGTGACGGCCGCGCGTCCGGCGGTCAGCAGATCGCCGCGCACCTGGTCGGTCAGCTCCTGCACCTGTGGCGTCCGCTGCAGGCCGCCCAGCCCCTGGCCGAGGAGCCGGCCGGGGGAGAGGCCGGCGCGTCTGCCCACGAGGTAGGAGCCGACCGCGAAGGCGAGCTTGGCCTTCTTGGTGCGCCCCAGGAGGTATCCGCCCGCCACGGCCGCCGCCATGGCCGTCCTGTTGTCGTTCATACGTGTCGTCTCCGCGCTGGTTTCGTGGTGGTGGTACGGCCGGGGGACCGGGTGGGGCGTTCCAGGAGGGTGAGCAGGTGCTCCTCCTCCCGTTCGAAGGCCGCCTCGTCGATGGCGCCCTCGTCCAGGGCGCGGTTGAGGGCGGCCAGCCGCGCTTGCACGGCGCGCGGGTCGTGCGCCTGGCGCCGGGCCTCCTGGAGCAGGTGGTCGGCGATCCACGCCGTGCCGCGCACCGGCGCGAGGGGCAGCAGGAGGAGACCGCTCACGAGGCCCACGCGGTCACCGGCCGGTCGGCGCCGCGGGCCGCGGGTCGACGAAGCTGTAGCAGGGCAGGGGCCCGGTCACGCTGAGGGCCAGCCGGTCGCCGCAGGCCCGGGCCCGTTCCGCCACCGCCTCCCGGAACCGCGTCTCGTCCGCCGAACGCAGCAGGAACGACGCGCTGAGCACCTGCTCGTCGTCGGTCGCTCCCTGGACCGTGCGCACGGCGAGCGGAGCCAGCAGGTCCACGACCTCCCGTGCGGCGCGCCGTGCCTCGCGGCGCACACTCAGTGCGATCGCCTCGCCCAGCCGGACGTTGGCCTCGTAGTCCGGCCGGCGCCGCGTCCGCAGGGCCAGGGTCCGCAGCTTGTCGTCGCGGCGCACCAGGTCGGCGAAGTGACCGGGCACCACAGTTCCCTTGACGTTCAGCTCCACGCACCCGCGTACGCCGTCGAGCTGTTGTGCCAAGTGCGTGGCGTCCGTCCGCAGTTGGGCGAGCAGGGTGTCGGTCCGAGGGCTGAGGACCGCGAACCGCATGGGCAGCACCGGTCCCTGAGCCACCAGTTCGTCCAGGACTGCCTGGTGGGCCAGCAGGTCACGGCGCCGGGGCCGCAGCCGCGGGGGCGCGTCCGACACCGCGGCGCACAGCCCGGCCTCGGTCAACAGCCGCACGGGGGCGCCGTCGACGCCTCGGGAACGGGGGGCGCGGATGCCGGCGGGGGCGATGCCGTAGACGTACAGCGCCTTCGGTGCGGCGGCGGAGTCGGGCGCCGATGCGGGGGCGGCTTCGGGGGCGGTGGTGGTGGGCGCGGTCATTCGTCCTCCGTCTCGGTGCGCCGGCGGGTGCGGGAACGGGGGCGGTCGTCCTCGTCGCGGGGGCGTGCGGCGGGCCGGCCGCGGGGCCGCTCCGCGCGTTCACGGGGACGGGCCTCCGCCTCCGCCGCCTCCTCGTGCTCGGGCGCGAGGACGTCGCGCACCTTGTCGGTCAGCGAGCGCGCCGTCCGCCTGGCGCCCGCCTTGCCCACGGTCCTGGCGACCGGGCTGCCGAACATCTCGGGCACGGTCTTGGACCGCACGTCGTGCTCCAGGTCCAGGCGGTTGCAGGCCTCGGCGAAGCGCAGATACGTGTCGACACTCGCGACCACGATGCGCGCGTCCACCTTGAGGATCTCGATGCCGACCAGGGAGACGCGCACGAAGACGTCGATCACCATGCCGCGGTCGAGGATGAGTTCGAGGACGTCGTAGAGGGTGCCGGCGCGGGGCGCGCAGACGACCTCGTCGTCGTAGGTGATCATGCGGTGGTCCTTCCGGGTGCGGGCCTCACGGTCCGCTCACTGGTCCTGGGCACCGCGCCGGTAGCGCGCGATCCTGCGGTACTGGATCAGGTCGCCCGCCGGGTCCAGCTCGACCTCGTAGGTGGCGAGCAGGCTGGTGGTGTCGGGGATGCGCGCGACCTCCAGCACGTCCACGTTGACGACCCAGCCGCCGTCCTCGCTCCGGCACACCGCGGAGACCCCTTCGAGGTGGTGCCGGATCAGCTCGGACAGGGCGTCGGCGGCGTGCCGGGCGGCGTCACGGGCGCCCCGCACGCCACGCTCGCGCGTGGCCGTGGAAGTGGTACGGCGCCGTCGCTCGCCAGGTTCTGTCATGCTGCCCACTCTGACCGCGGACCCCGGTCCGCGCGTGCGCAGTTACCCCATCCGGGGCTGCCCCGGGCGCCGGCAGTGCAGGAAGAGGTGCGGCTCCGGGCGGGCGTCCGGGTGGGCCGGGGTGAACATCGACGCCTCCTGCGCCAGCACCTCCAGGCCCGCCTCCTCCATCAGGGCGACGAGCTCCTGCGCGGGGAAGCTGGTGACGCGCACCGGCTGTCCCATGAAGGTGGCGTCGACGCCGTCCACGTCCAGCGGCACGGTGGCCAGGACCAGAAAGCCCCCGGGCTTCAGCAGCCGTGCCAGCCGCCGTACGAGATCCGCCTGCTCGCGCCGGTCGAGCTGGAGCAGCGAGAAGTACACGCAGACGGCGTCGAACGAGGCGTCCGCGAGCGGTACGTCACGGACGTCGGCGCACTGGAAGGTGGCGCCCGGCACCTGCCGCGCGGCCAGCTCCACCATGACGGGGGAGATGTCGATCCCCAGCACCGCGTGCCCGGCGTTCGCGAGGGTCTCGGCGGTGGGACGGCCCGTGCCGCTGCCCACGTCCAGCACCCGGCTGCCCGGCGCGAGCCGCGCCAGCAGCCACTCCAGTGAGCGGCGGTGCGTCTTCGACCCGGCGAACGCCTTCTCGTACTCGGCGCCCAGCGCGTCGAACGCGGCGGCGGCCCGTGGGCGTTCGCGGTCGTCGGTCACGGCGTTCCCTCCGGTGCGGTGAGCCGGTGCCCGGGCATCGTTCCACCGGGAACCAGCCGCCGACAAGGGGCCCTTCGGGCGACATCCCCCTAGCGGTCCTCGCCGTCGTCCTGTGCCGTCCCCGGCTCGGCCATCCGGCGGTGCACGGCCGCCTTGACGCGATCGGGCAGCACCTTGTCGGCCACCCCCTGCGCCTTGGTCCTCGCCGAGCCGGTGACCAGCTTGCCGCGCCCCTTCATGACGGCGTCGAACGCCTGCCGGGCCACCTGCGCCGGGTCGTCCTTCGGCATCGTGCCGACCTTGGTGTCCGCCATGCCGGCCCGCCGGAAGAAGTCGGTCTCCGTCGGCCCCGGCATGAAGGAGGTGACCGTGACACCGGTGTCCCCGACCTCCTCCTGCAGCGCCTGCGCGAAGGACTGCACGAAGGACTTCGACGCGTTGTACACCGACTGGAACGCGCCCGGCATCGTCGCCGCGACCGACGACGTGAACATGAGCCGTCCCACCCCGCGCGCCACCATGTCCCGCAGGATCGGCTTGGTGAGCCGCACGGTCGACGTCACGTTGAGGTCGATGACGGACTGGTCGTCCGCGAGGTCGGTGTCGACGAAGGCGCCGCCCCGTCCCACCCCGGCGTTGAGGGCCGCCACGTCCACCGTGAGCCCGGTCAGGGCGGCGACCAGGTGGTCCACGCCCTCGGGGCGCCGGAGGTCCGCGCGTACGGCCCGCACCTCCACGCCGGTCTCCCGCAGCCGCTGGGCGGCGTGCTCCAGCCGTTCGTCCTCCGCGTTGACCACGAGGTCGTAGCCGTGCTCCGCGAACAGCGCGGCGAGTTCGTGGCCGATGCCGCTGGAGGCCCCGGTGACCAGGGCGAGCGGCCTGCTGCCGTCCATGGTTCCTCCGTCCTCGGCGCACCCGCGCCCCTGAGGCCCGCCGGGTTCCCCCGATCCCGGTCTTCACGTCAGCACGGTCCGATCCCGGCCTTCACGGCGTCACGGTCCGGTCCCGGTCTGCACGGCGTCACGGTCCGGCACCGGCCGGCGCGCTCACCGCGGACGGGCGCCGGTCAGGGCCAGGTCCACCAGGCCCCGTACGAGCACGTCGTCCAGCGGGGCGCCGCTGAGCAGCACCCGTACGAACAGCGGACCGCTCACCGCCTCGATCAGCAGCCCGGGGTCGGTGTCCGCTGCCAGCTCGCCCCGCTCGACGCCCCGCCGGACCATCACGACGGCGCGGTCGAGACGCTCGCTCCAGTAGGGGCCGCGCCGGTCCTCCAGGGTGTCGTCGTGCTCGACGCTCAGCCGCAGCAGCGCCCGGCCCTGCGGGGTGGCGAGGAGCCGGGCCAGGGCGGAGAAGAACGCCAGCAGGTCGTCCCGGACCCGCCCGGTGTCCGGGACCGGCAGCGCGGCGTCCAACTCCGTGGTCAGCGCGTCCAGGATCAGGTTCTCGCGCGTGCCCCACCGCCGGTACACGGAGGTCTCGTGCACCCCGGCCGCGCGGGCCACGGCGCCGACGGTCGCGCCCGCCAGGCCCTCGCTCGACAGCAGGTCCACGGCGGCGGCCAGCACCGCCCGCCGCATCCGCTCCCCGCGGCGGCGCAGGGGCGGGGCGACGGGTTCCGGTGAGCTCATCGGACCAGCGTAAAGCAAGTCGTCCTGCGTTGGGTGTACGGTTAACGCAAGTCGACCTGCGATGGACCGCTGGAGGCCGTCCGGGTCGCCGCCGCACCGAGGAGGCCCCGTCATGGCACAGATGCTCGCCGCCCGCCTGCACGTCCCGAGCCGCACCCTGCGACTCGAAGAGGTGCCCCGCCCGCAGCCCGGCCCGGGGGAGGTGCTGGTCAAGGTCGAGGCCGCCGGCGTCTGTCTCTCCGACGTGCACCTCATCGACGGCACGCTCACCCCGCTGCTCCTCCGGGGCGACACCGTCACCCTCGGCCACGAGGTCTCCGGCACCGTCGCCGAGACCGGGGCGGGCGTCACCGCCTGGTCGCCCGGACAGCGGGTCGTGCTGCACGCGGGCGAGTCGCGGGACGGCGTGACCTACACCCGCGGGGTCGACTACGACGGCGGCTGGGCCGAGTACGCCCTGTCCGCCGCCGACGCCATGACGGCGCTGCCCGACGCCATCCCCTTCGAGCAGGGCGCGATCATCCCGGACGCCGTGTCCACCCCGTGGGGCGCGATCACCGAGACCGGCGCGGTCCGGCCCGCCGAGGCGGTGGGCGTGTGGGGCGTCGGCGGCCTCGGCGTCCACGCCGTGCAGCTGCTCCGGGCGATCGGCGCCTGCCCCGTCGTCGCCGTCGACCCCAACCCGGTCGCCCGCGAACGCGCGCTGGCCGCGGGCGCCGACCTCGCCCTGGACTCCGCCGATCCCGAGCTGCGGCAGACGGTCCGTGCCGCCACCGGCGGTGCGGGGCTCGCCGCCGCCTTCGACTTCGCGGGCGTGCCGCCGGTGCGGGAGCAGGCGGTCTCCGTCCTCGCGCCCAAGGGGCGGCTGGTCCTGGTGGGCCTGACCGACAAGCCGCTCACCGTCACGGACGGGACCCGCTTCAGCTACCTGCAGCAGCGCGTCCTCGGACACTACGGCTCCGACATGCCGGTGGCCCTGCCGCAGCTGCTGCGGCTGATCCAGGGCGGGCGGCTGGACTTCTCCGGTTCCGTCAGCGGAGTGCTGCCGCTCGCCGAGGCCGCCGAAGCGGTGGCCCGGCTGGAGAAGAAGGAGGGCGACCCGATCCGGCTGGTGCTGCGCCCGTGAGGTGAGGGAAACCTGAGACTTTCAGAGGCGGTTGAACGCTCCGGCCCCCGGTTCCGTATGGAGCCGGGGGCATTTCATGTCCGAGTCCGTCACGACACAGGAGCACGCCTTGGGACACAACCGGCGCAGACGCCCGACCGGGGCGCGGCGCGCGACCTTCGCAGCGGTCGCGCTGATACTGGGGGGCGGCGGCCTGGTGGCCGTGAACGTCTTCGCCTCCGCGACGGAGTCCGGCAACGCCGCCGTCCCCCTGGGCAGTTCCGGAGTCGCGGCCACCGTCGACTGCCCCGACCTGACCGAGCGGCTCACGGCCGTTCCGGAGCAGGCGCGGCCCGAGGTCGACACCGAACTCGCCCACCTCGACGAACAGGTGGCCGCGGCCTACCGGCAACTCCAGGAGGCCGCCCGCACCGCGGACGACGGCACACTCGACGAGGGCGCGATCCTCGGCCCCCTGAAGAAGGAGCGCACGGCGACCATCGAGCGCATCGCCGCCGCCGTCGACAAGGCCGGCGACCGCCCCGAGGGCCTGGACACCCTGGCCGGTTGCACCCTGCGCCGCACCGAGATCGCGTCGACCGCCGCGGGGAGCGGCAGCCCGGACCAGCAAGACCGGGGGGAGCAGCAGGGACAGGATCAGGAGCAGGGCCGGGAACAGGGCAAGGGCCAGGATCAGGAGGACGGCGCGGGGGAGCAGTCCGGCGACGGACAGCAGCCGCCCGGCAACGGCGGGCAGGCGGGCAACGGCCCCGTGGCCGCGGACTACGCCGACATCAAGTCCGTCCAGCCCAACGTCGTACGGGCGCCCCGGCAGCGGAACGCCTCTACCGGCTCCTTCGCCACCAGCTGCGGCGTCAACGCCGAGGGCCTGTTCAACTCGGACAACCTGATCGCCGCCCCCGGCGTCGGCAACGGCGCCCACCACTTCCACGACTACGTCGGCAACCAGGCCAACAACGCCTTCGCGAGCGACGAGGACCTGGCCGCAGGCGACACCAGCTGTGCGGACCGAGGCGACAAGTCCTCGTACTACTGGCCCGTGCTGCGCCTCCAGAACGGCACCGTCGAACAGGACGCCCAGTCGCCCGGCGGCGGCATCGAGGGCAACGCGGGCGAGATCGTCACGCCCGCGGAGGTCACCCTGACGTTCGAGGGCAACGAGCGCGGCAAGGTCACCGAGATGCCGCGGCTGCTGCGCATCATCACCGGCGACGCCAAGGCGTTCGTCAACGGCGACACCAACGCCAACGCCTCCTGGAGCTGCACCGGCTTCGAGGACCGGCAGCTCAAGGACAAGTACCCGCTCTGCCCCTCGGGCAGCGACGTGGTGCGCACCTTCACCTTCCAGAGCTGCTGGGACGGGCGCAACACCGACAGCGCCAACCACCGCACGCACATGGCCTTCGCCGCCGCCGACGGCAGCTGCCCGGAGGGGTTCCGGCCCGTTCCGCGACTGGTGCAGCGGGTCGTGTACGACGTGGCCGCGCCGAGCCTCGCGGACGGGGGCAGGACCGTGCCGCTGTTCGCCGTGGACTCCTTCCCCGAGCAGCTGCACAAGCCGGTCACCGACCACAGCGACTTCATCAACGTGTTCGACGAGGACCTGATGCGCGAGATGGTCGAGTGCATCAACTCCGGCCGCGAGTGCGGCGGGGACACACCCCCGGGGCCCGAGCCGGGCGAGGGCGAGGAGCAGCCCGGCGGCAACGACGACGGGCAGACCGCAGAGCCCCCGGCCGAACAGACCGCCACGGCCTCGGCACCCGTGGACGACGGGAAGAACGACGGCAAGGCTCCCACACAGGGCCAGGACGACGGCAAGGACGAGAGCAAGGCTCCCACCCAGGGCCAGGACGACGTGCGGCCCGGCCGTGACGAGACCGCGCCCCCGGCCGGCGGGGCGTCGGACGCCGGCGCCTCCGCGAGCGCCGCGCCCAGGGCCGCGACGACACAGGCCGACGCCCCGAACGACGCGAGCGGCGCCGGGGCCGTACCGGAGAGGACCGGCGGCACGGGCGACAGCGGCAACGCGGGCGGATCCGGGCCGGCGTCCGAACCGCAGGCGCAGGGCGGGCTCGCCGAGACGGGGTCCGGGCTCGGACTGTGGCCCGCGGCGGTCGGCGGCGTGCTCTCCGCCGGCGGATGTGTCCTGCTGGTCCGTTCCAGGCGACGTGCGCTGTGACGGCTGTTGCGGCGGCATGACTGAACGGGTGGGCGGGAGTGGCTTCCCCGCCCACCCGTCG
This sequence comes from Streptomyces sp. KPB2, assembly GCF_003950055.1. Lineage (NCBI taxonomy): Bacteria > Bacillati > Actinomycetota > Actinomycetes > Kitasatosporales > Streptomycetaceae > Streptomyces > Streptomyces sp. KPB2. Next base: position 387,930 of record NZ_CP034353.1, on the reverse strand, counting down.
GGTGGTGTCGAACACGCCACCGCGCCGCGAGAACTGGCTCATTCGGGGTGTTGCGAATCTCTTCACCCGGGCGGAGCCTGGTCTGCGACATCTTGGGAGCGCTCCCATAGGCGCCTGCGAGGTCAGTACTGTCCCCCCACGCGAAAGAAGGACACCCCGTGAGTTGTCATGATCGCATCAATCACAAGCCTGCTCGAAGGACCCGGCGCGCGACGACCCTCGCCCTCGGCACCCTGACCGCGGCCCTGCTCACCATGATCCCCTGGAGCGGCACCGCCGTCGCCCACGGCTCGGTCGTCGACCCGGCCTCCCGCAACTACGGCTGCTGGGAGCGCTGGGGCGACGACTTCCAGAACCCGGCCATGGCCGACGAGGACCCCATGTGCTGGCAGGCGTGGCAGGACAACCCCAACGCCATGTGGAACTGGAACGGCCTGTACCGCAACGGCTCGGCGGGGAACTTCGAGGCCGTGGTCCCCGACGGCCAGCTCTGCAGCGGCGGCCGGACCGAGAGCGGGCGCTACAACTCCCTCGACGCGGTGGGCCCCTGGCAGACCACGGACGTCGCCGACGACTTCACCGTCAAGCTCTACGACCAGGCCAGCCACGGCGCCGACTACTTCCTGGTCTACGTCACCAAGCAGGGCTTCGACCCCGCCACCCAGGCCCTGACCTGGGACAGCCTCCAGCAGGTCGCCCGGACGGGCAGCTACGCGCCGAGCCAGAACTACGAGATCCCGGTGAGCACCTCGGGGTTGAGCGGCCGGCACGTCGTCTACACGATCTGGCAGGCCTCGCACATGGACCAGACGTACTTCCTGTGCAGCGACGTCGACTTCGGCTGACCCGGGCCACCCCGTCCCCCCACCCCCGCCGGGCGCGCCGCGCCCGGCGGGGACACCCGTCGTACCGCCGGCCGGGTGCCGGATCAGACGTTGACGCCGAAGTCGGCGGCGATGCCCGCGAGGCCCGAGGCGTAGCCCTGCCCCACCGCCCGGAACTTCCACTCGGCGCCGTGCCGGTACAGCTCGCCGAAGACCATCGCGGTCTCGGTCGAGGCGTCCTCGGACAGGTCGTAGCGGGCGAGTTCCTGGTTGTTCGCCTGGTTGACGACGCGGATGAAGGCGTTGCGGACCTGGCCGAAGCTCTGGCCGCGGTTCTCCGCGTCGTGGATGGAGACCGGGAAGACGATCCGGTCCACCTCGGCCGGGACACCGGCCAGGTTCACCTTGACCGCCTCGTCGTCGCCCTCGCCCTCGCCGGTGAGGTTGTCGCCGGTGTGCTCGACCGAGCCGTCGGGGCTGGTGAGGTTGTTGTAGAAGACGAAGTGCCGGTCCGAGAGCACCTTGCCCGACGCGTCCAGGAGCAGCGCGGAGGCGTCGAGGTCGTAGTCGGTGCCGGTCGTGGTGCGCACGTCCCAGCCCAGCCCGACCAGTACGGCGGTCAGACCGGGCGCCTCCTTGCTGAGCGAGACGTTGCCGCCCTTGGCCAGGGAAACTCCCACTGTGTTCTCCTTCGTCACGTTCGCTGCGTTCGTGTTCCTCATGGGTGCTGCCTGCCGTAAATCTACAACACTGTAGAAGTAGGGCTTCTATACGATGTCGCTCCGGAAGACGATCGGCGGCGGAAGGAGGCGGGCCGTGCGGGATGACCGGCGTCCGCGGCGACGGGGGCAGGGTGAGCTGGAGGCACTGGTGCTGTCCGCGCTGCGCGAGGCGGACGGGCCCGCGACGGCCGGCTGGGTGCAGGAACGCCTCGGCGGCGACCTCGCCTACACCACCGTGATCACGATCCTGACCCGGCTCCTGGAGAAGGGGGCCGTCAGCCGTGAGCGCGCGGGCCGGTCCTTCGCCTGGACGCCCGCCTCGGACCAGGCGGGACTCGCCGCGCGCAAGATGCGCAAGGTCCTGGACGCCGAGAGCGACCGCGAAGCGGTGCTGGCCAGCTTCGTCACGGGTCTCGACCCGGACGACGAGCGGCTGCTGCGCGCACTGCTCGGGCACGCGCGCGCCGCGGAGGACGGCTGACACCGCATGGGCGTCTTCGTCTTCCTGCCCCTGGTCCTGCCGCTGACGGCGTGGCCGATCGCCAGGCTGGCCGAGCAGCACCTGCACCCGCGCACCGCGACCAGGCTGCTCACCGCCGTCGCCGCCGTGATGGCCCTGTGCAGCACCGTGTGCCTGGCCCTGGTGATGGTCGTCGGCACCGCCCAGCTGCCGGGCAACCCGCTGCCCGACGCCTGGTCGGACCCCGAGGTGCGGGCGGCGGTGCCCTACGACGAGGTCGTCGGCAAGGCCGCGATTCCCGCGCTCTGCGCCGTGGTCGCGGCCTCGGCGCGAACCCTGTGGCGACACGGCAGGGTGCGCCGCCGCGCCCACCGCGCGCTGGCCGGGCTGCCCGGCACCGGGGTGGCCGTACTGCCGGACGAGGTGCCCTACGCCTACGCGCTGCCCGGCGGACGGCGGGACCGCGTGGTGGTGAGCACGGCGCTGCTCGACTGCCTCGAAGCGGGGGAGCGGCGCGCGCTGTTCGCCCACGAACGCGCCCATCTCGCCGCCCGGCACCACCGCTACCTCCTCGCCGTCCGGCTCGCCGCGCTGGCCAACCCGTTCCTGCGCCCCCTGCGCACGGCCGTCTCCTACACGGCGGAGCGGTGGGCGGACGAGGCGGCCGCCCGGGCGGTCGGTGACCGCCGCGCCGTGGCGACCGCGATCGGCAAGGCGGCCCTCGTCTCGCGCGGCACCCCCGTCGCCACCCTCGCCGGTCTCGCGGCGCCCGGCCCGGTGCCCCGCCGGGTGGCCGCCCTGCTGCGGCCCGCTCCCGCCGTGCGCACCTGGCCCCCGGTGTTCACGTCGGTGGGCCTGGCGGCGTGGGCCGCGGCCGCCGGAACCGCCGTCTCGGCGATGTCGTCCGCGAACGCCGCCGTCACCATGTTCCTCATCCTGCGGGCCGCGACGCCGTTCTGAGTACCCCTCACTCCCTGACGGGCGATGGTGGAACGCCGCAGGTCACAGAGGTGTCGGCCAACTTTCCTCACTCGATCGGGTGAGCGGGCAATCCGGGCCGGGAGCTGCTCCGGATTCCCCGTGTGAGGGAAGAACCGAGACCACGCCGACAGCGGACCGGCGACTGACCCCGTAACCCGGGTCGGCCGGCCACCACGTGAACGGCACCGCGTACTCGGCGGCCCGTCGCACACCACCCCCGTTCCGCACCCGACTTCAGCTCCGCACCACGACTTCGCGCCAACGCAGCCTTTGTGCTGCCCGTTTTCAGGGAGATCCGCCATGAACGCCCGTATCCGCCGCTCCGCAGTCGCCGTCGTCGCGGCCGCCGTACTGCCGCTGTCCCTGGCCGCCTGTTCCGACGACGGCGACAGCGGTTCCTCGGACTCCGCGCAGGCCGCCTCCTCGGCGCCCGCGGCGACCGACGACCAGTCGGCCGACACCTCCGGCGGCACGGCGGACTCCGACGAGCCCTTCGGTCCGGCCTGCTCCACGGTGCCGAAGGAGGGTGCCGGTTCGTTCGACGGCATGGCCAAGGACCCGGTCGCCACGGCCGCCTCGAACAACCCGGCCCTGTCCACGCTGGTGTCCGCGGTGAAGAAGGCCGGTCTGGTCGACACCCTCAACAACGCCGAGAACATCACGGTGTTCGCGCCCACCAACGACGCCTTCGCCAAGATCCCGAAGGCCGACCTGGACAAGGTCCTCAACGACAAGGAGATGCTCACCGACATCCTGACCTACCACGTCGTCGGCCAGAAGCTCGCGCCCGAGGACCTGGAGAACGGCTCCTTCGAGACGCTGCAGAAGTCCAAGCTGACCACCTCGGGCTCGGACGAGGCCTACAAGGTCAACGACTCCGCCAAGGTCGTCTGCGGCAACGTGAAGACCGCCAACGCCAACGTGTACATCATCGACACCGTCCTCATGCCCAAGAGCTGACCCACGGCCCCGGGGAGCGGGTCGGGCAGTGGCCCGCCCCCCGGCGCCGCGGTGGCGCTGTGGTAGCTTGCGCAAGCCAGTCGAACCCACCTGGTGGGTCAGGGAATCCGGTGCGAATCCGGAACTGACGCGCAGCGGTGAGGGGGACGGGCGGGACACGGGCCACTGGGCGGCGTACGCCGTCCGGGAAGGCGTTCCGTCCGGTCGAACCCGAGTCCGAAGACCTGCTGGCACCCGTGCCGCGTGCGGCGCGGGCCGCACCGTACGGACGGGCTTCGCGCATGAGCCCTCGACGCCAGAGGATCCTTCCTTGCCCGCAGCACGCACCGTCGGCCCCCGGCGCCTTCTCCCTTCCCGCCGCGCCCCGCGCGGTCCCGTACTGCTCCTGGCCGGCGCCCTGCTGGCCTCCGGCTGCGGTTCCGGCGCGGCCGGCGACGACCCGATCGCCCGGGCCGACGCGGCCGGTTATCCACGCACCGTCCACGACTGCGGCCACGACGTCCGGGTCGACGCGCCGCCGCGCCGGGCCGTCTCCCTCAACCAGGGCACCACGGAGATCCTGCTCTCGCTCGGCCTCGCCGACCGCATGGCGGGCACCGCCACCTGGACCGACCCGGTCATGAAGGGCCTGGAGAAGGCGAACGCCGGCGTCCCCCGGCTGGCCGACGACATGCCGTCCTTCGAGACGGTCCTGGACGCCGAACCCGACTTCGTCGCCGCCTCCTTCGCCTCCACGCTCGGCACCGGCGGCGTGGCCACCCGCGAACAGTTCGCGGAACTCGGCGTACCGGCCTACCTGTCCCCGTCCGACTGCGCGGGCAAGGACAACAGCGGCGACGGCGACGGCGTCCGGTCCGAGGCCCTGACCATGGACACCGTCTACGGCGAAGTCCGCGACCTGGCACGCCTCTTCGACGTCGAGCAGCGCGGCGAGCAGCTCGTCGCCGAGCTCAAATCCAGGGTGGCCAGGGCGACATCCGGCATCGACGCCTCCGGTGTCACCCTCATGTACTGGTTCGCCAACTCCACCTCGCCCTACCTCGCGGGCTGTTGCGGCGCCCCCGGCGTCATCACCCGCGCGGTCGGTGCGAGGAACGCCATGGACGACACCCACGAGGAGTGGCCGCAGGCCGGCTGGGAGACCGTCGCCGACCGGGACCCCGACGTCCTGGTCCTCGGCGACCTCACCCGCAGGTCACAGACGGCCGAGACGGCCGCGAAGAAGATCGAGTTCCTGGAGTCCGACCCCGTGACCAGGAACATGACCGCCGTCCGCGAGAAACGCTACGTGCTGCTCAGCGGGCAGGCCATGAACCCCACCATCCGTACCGTCGAGGGTGTGGAGCAGGTGGCGGCGGCACTGCGCGAGTTCGGGCTCGCCAAGTGACGTCCGCGAGCCGGGCCGACTCCGTCCCCGGCACGGGCGCACCCCGCCGTGCCCCTCTGACGTGGGCGGCGGCCGGGATCGTCGCCCTGTGCGCCTCCGTGGCCGTCGCCGTCACCATCGGCCCGGCGGACATCGGCGTCGCCGACGTGTGGTCCGTGATCGCCGCCCACCTCGGCGCCGGCACCACCGCCGGGGACGTGTCGCCGATCCGCGACGGCATCGTCTGGGACCTGCGGCTGCCCCGCACCCTCCTCGCGGCGGTGTGCGGCGCCGGACTCGCCGTGTGCGGGGCCGTGCTCCAGTCCCTGCTGCGCAACCCGCTCGCCGACCCCTTCGTCCTCGGCGTCTCCTCCGGCGCCTCGACCGGCGCCGTCCTGGTCGTCGTGCTCGGCGTGGGCGGCGGCGCGCTGTCCGTCCCCGGCGGGGCGTTCATCGGCGCGGTCTGTTCCTTCGCGCTGGTGATGCTGCTCAGCCACGGCCTCGGCGGCACCACGGACCGGGTGGTCCTCGCAGGCGTGGCGGCGATGCAGCTGTTCTCCGCGCTCACCTCCTTCGTGGTCATGACCGCCGCCGACGCCGAGACCACCCGCGGCGTGCTGTTCTGGCTGCTCGGCTCGCTCGGCGGCGCGGGCTGGAGCGACGTGTGGACCACCGCCGCGGTCCTGGTACTGGTCCTCGCCGTGTGCCTCGGGTACGCCAGGACCCTGGACGCCTTCGCCTTCGGCCAGGACGCGGCGGCCGCACTCGGCGTCCACGTGGCCCGCACCCGGCTGGTGCTGCTGTGCGCCACCGCCCTGCTCACCGCCGCCCTGGTCGCGTCGGCCGGCGCCATCGGCTTCGTCGGGCTGGTGCTGCCGCACGCGGTGCGGGCACTCACCGGCCCCGGACACGCCCGGCTGCTGCCGGTCTGCGCGCTCGCCGGCGCCGTGTTCCTGGTGTGGGTCGACACCCTGGCCCGTACCGTCCTCGAACCCCAGGAGGTCCCGGTGGGCGTGGTGACCTCGCTGATCGGTGTGCCGGCCTTCGTGCTCGTGCTGTACCGCACCAGGAGGGCACGGTGACCCTGAACGCCGAGCGGGTCTCCCGCACCGCCGGTGGCCGGCTGATCCTGGACGGCGTCGACCTGAGCCCGCGCACCGGCGCCATGACGGGACTGCTCGGGCCCAACGGCTCCGGCAAGTCCACCCTGTTGCGGCTGCTCGCCGGCGTTCTCTCCCCGACCTCCGGCCTCGTCACCCTCGACGGACGCCCCCTGGACCGGGTGGGCCGCAAGGACGTCGCCCGGCGCGTCGCCGTGGTGGAGCAGCAGACGGACACCCAGGTGGAACTGACGGTCCGGGACGTCGTCCGGCTCGGCCGCATCCCGCACCGCCGCGCCTGGACACCGGCGTCGGCGGCGGACGAGGACGCGGTGACCGACGCCCTGGACCGCACCGGTCTGACGGGTCGGGCGGACCGCCTCTGGCACACCCTCTCCGGCGGCGAACGCCAGCGCGTCCAGATCGCCCGTGCCCTGGCCCAGCAGCCGCGCGAACTCCTGCTCGACGAACCGACCAACCACCTGGACATCCAGCACCAGCTGGACGTGCTGGCCCTCGTCGCCGCCCTGCCCGTCACCAGCGTGGTCGCCCTGCACGACCTCAACCTCGCCGCGACGTACTGCGACCACCTCGTCGTCCTCTCGGAGGGACGGGTCGTGACCTGCGGCGAACCGGCGGAGGTCCTGACGGCGGACCTGGTCGCGAAGGTCTACCGCGTCGACGCCGAGATCACCCCCGCCGGCCCGGCCGGCCGCCCGCACGTGCGCTTCCGAGGCACACTGCCGGGCTAGGGCCTGCCCGACCATTCCCGTCCGCCGCGGGCTCAGTCGTCCATCAGACCGGCGGCGAGCGTGGCCCCCAGCTCCCAGCAGGCCTCCAGGTCGGCCTTGCCGGGCTCACCGGCCACGCTCACCGCGGGCGCCGCACGCTGCCAGCCGAGACCGGTCGTGACCGACTCGATGCCGCGCACCGCGCCCGTGGTGTCGCTGCCCCCGTGCACCCAGTACCCGAAGGGACGGCCGCGCGTCTCGTCCAGGCAGGGGTAGTAGACCTGGTCGAAGAAGTGCTTGAGCGCACCCGACATGTAGCCCAGGTTGGCCGGGGTGCCCAGCAGGAAGCCGTCCGCCTCCAGCACGTCGACGGCGGTCGCCGCCAGCGCCGCCCGCCGGACCACGCGTACCCCCTCGATCTCGGGCGCGGTCGCCCCGGACACGACGGATTCCAGCATCGCCCGACAGTTCGGCGACGGCGTGTGATGCACGATCAGCAAAGTGGCCACACCGGCAGCCTGCCGCCCGGCACCCCCCGACCGCAAACGGACACGATGGCGCCCGCGAGGTCCGCCCCCGCCGGCGCCCTACTCCTCGGGTGCCCCCGTCTCCGTCAGCTCGCCGTCGGCCAGCCGCAGCCAGCGCTCGACGCCGATCTCGCGCAGGAACCGCCGGTCGTGACTGACGACCACGAACGCACCCCGGTAGGAGTTCAGGGCGCTCTCCAGCTGGCCCACGCCGACCAGGTCGAGGTTGTTCGTCGGCTCGTCCAGGAGGAGCAGGTGCGGGGCCGGCTCCGCGCACAGCACGCAGGCGAGCGTGGCCCGCAGCCGCTCGCCGCCCGAGAGCAGGCCGACGGGCAGATGGGCGCGGGCACCCCGGAAGAGGAAGCGCGCGAGGAGGTTCATCCGCTCGGCCTCCGGCCGGTGCGGGGCGTACGCGGCGAAGTTCTCGGCGACGGTGCGTTCCTCGTCCAGCAGGTCGAGTCGCTGCGAGAGGTACGCCACGCGCCCGTCGGCACGCCGGATGTCGCCGTCCTCCGGATCCAGGTCGCCGTCGAGGAGCCGCAACAGCGTGCTCTTGCCCGCGCCGTTGGCCCCGGTCAGCGCGATCCGCTCGGGCCCCCGGACCGTCAGGTCGACGCCCGCCCCGGCGAACACCTCCCGCTCGCCGAGCCGGATCCGCAGCCCCTGACCAAGGAAGAGGGTGCGTCCGGCGGGGACGTCGGTCTCCGGCAGGTCCAGCGCGATGCGCTGTTCCTCGCGCAGCGAACGCTCCGCCTCGTCCAGCCGTGCCTTCGCCTCACCGACCCGGTTGGCATGGGTCTGGCCCGCCCGGCCCGCGGCCTCCTGCGCCCCGCGCTTCATGTTGCCCGCGAAGATGCGGGGCAGCCCGGCGTTCTTGAGGTTGCGGGCGGCGTTGCTCGCCCGGCGGTCGGCGCGCTCGCGGGCCTGCTGCAACTCCCGCTTCTCCCGCTTCAGCTCCTGCTCGGCGTTGCGGACGTTCTTCTCGGCGACCTCCTGCTCGGCACGGACCGCCTCCTCGTACGCGGTGAAGTTGCCGCCGTAGAAGCGCAGTTCGCCCCGGTCCAGTTCGGCGATGCGCTCCATGCGGTCGAGCAGCTCGCGGTCGTGGCTGACCAGCAGCAGACAGCCGCTGTAGTCCATCAGCACGTCCCGGAGCCTGTCGCGGGCGTCCGCGTCGAGGTTGTTGGTGGGCTCGTCGAGGAGGAGCACGTCGGGCCGCTTCAGCAGCTGGGCGGCGAGCCCGAGGGAGACGATCTGCCCACCGCTGAGCGTGCTCAGCCGCCGGTCCAGGGCGAGGCCGCCCAGGCCCAGGCGGTCGAGCTGGGCACGGGTGCGCTCCTCGATGTCCCAGTCGTCGCCGATGGTGGTGAAGTGCTCCTCGGCCACGTCTCCGGACTCCACGGCGTCGATGGCCCGGATCACGGCGTCGACGCCGAGGACCTCGGCCACGGTGAGGCCGCCCGTCAGCGGGAGGGCCTGCGGCAGATGACCCAGGACGCCGGAGACCGTCACGGAGCCCGCGGTGGGCCGCAGCTCACCGGCGATCAGTTTCAGCAGGGTGGACTTGCCGGCCCCGTTGGGGGCCACGAGACCCGTGCGGCCCGCGCCCACGGTGAAGGACAGGTCCTCGAAGACGGGTGTGTCGTCGGGCCAGGAGAAGGACAGCTGGGAGCAGCGCAGAACGGCGTCGGACATGGAGACGACCTCGTGGAGATGAGGGGCAGGAGTCGGACTTCTGCCCGGAGCGGAGGACAGGGAAATGGGAACGACGAAGGGGCCACTGCGACGGCGCTCACAAACGCCCGCTGCGGCCTACCGGAACCGGATCTCACCCGGAGATGTCGTCGTCACCCACCATGTCCGCCACTCCTCACCGCACGATCAACGACTCCACCAGCCTAACAGCCGGGCTCCCGCACCGGTCCGGTCGCCGGGTCGGACGGGGAGTCGGAGATGAGCATGTCGGTGCGGTGCGGGGCGGTGCGGGGCGGTGCGGGGCGGTGCGGTGCGGTGCGGTGCGGCCTGGAGTACGCCGTCGCCCGCGGCCTCGCCGGACTGCTCGCCCGCCCGCGCAACGCCTTGAACGGGTCGCGCACCAGCGGCCTCTTCCCCCGTCCGCCGCGCCGGTCCCCGTAGGACGCGGCAGGGGGTGAGGGCCGCGGCCCCCACCCCGGTCAGGCCGGCATGCCCAGCAGCGCGATGGGGTCCGAGGTCGGCTGCTTCGAGCCGCCGGCCGGCTCGACCGTGATGCCCACGCCCGCCGCACCGTCGACGGCGCCCTCCATCAGCACCGCCTGGCTGGTGTCGCCGGGGTCCATCAGACCGGCCGGGCGCATCGTGCCCTGGTCGTCGAACCAGAGCTGGTAGACCTTGCCGCGCGGCGGTTCCGCCATGCCCGAGGCCAGGAAGACCGCCCGGTCCTGACGCTCGGAGACGACCAGCGTCCCGCTCGCCCCGTCGGCCAGCCGTGCCGTACGGGACTCGGCGTCCGGCGCGGCCAGCACCCCGGCGAGGGTCTCGGCCCGCCGCTCGGCCCGCGCGGCCCGCTGCCCGGCGTCCTGCGCCCGCTCGTACTGCCACACCGCCGTGCCGCCGAGCCCCACCGCCGCGGCCAGACAGGCGGCCAGCGCCCAGCGGGCCAGTCCGCGCCCCCGGGGCACGACGCGGCGCGCGGGCTTCTCCACGGTGCCGCCGCCCGGCGGGACCTGGCGCACGGTGGTGACGCGGTGCAGTACCCGTTCCCTGAGCGCGCTGCCGGGCACGACCGTCGCGGCCAGCCCCAGCCGGGCCGTGGCGGCGGCGAACTCCCTGGTCTCCCGGTCGCATTCGCCGCAGTCCGCCAGATGGCGCTCGAAGGCGGCCCGCTCGTCGTCGGACAGGGCGTGCAGGGCGTAGGCACCCGTCAGGCTGTGCAGGTCCTCGGTGCGCATCACGCGCTCACCCCCAGGCAGTCACGGAGCCGGATGAGACCGTCGCGCAGCCGTGTCTTGACCGTGCCGAGCGGCAGCGCGAGCGCCTCGGCCACCTGCCGGTAGGTCAGGCCGCGGTAGTAGGCGAGGGTGACGGACTGGCGCTGGATCTCGGTCAGGGTGCGCAGACAGCGCCGCACCTGCTCCCGCTCCAGCCGGGTCTCGACCTGCTCGGTCACCTCGTCGTACTCGGGCGTCCGGTCGAGCAGGGCGGCCCTGTGGTCCCGGGCCGCGGCGGCCTCCACCGACCGCACCCGGTCGACGGCCCGGCGGTGGGCCAGGGTCAGGATCCAGTTGACCACCGTGCCGCGCTCCGGCCGGTAGCGGGGCGCCGTGCGCCACACCTCCACCAGCACCTCCTGCGCCACCTCCTCCGACTGGGCCTGGTCGCGCAGCACCGCCCGGGCGACCCCGAGCACGGACCCCGCCACCGCGTCGTACACGACCGCGAAGGAGTCCTGGTCGCCGAGGGCCACCTCACGGATCAGCTGTTGCAGATCTGGCCGGGCGGATGGATTTCTGCCGATGTGTACGGCTTCCTTCACGAGGGTTGCTCCAAAAGAACGCGACGAGGTGGGGATGTCCCCGCGTAATCCGGGGCCGCGCCGCCCGCGGATTGGTCATGGGCCGGACCGAGTCGCGGTGAACCCGCCCGACGCACACCCTCGCACGGGTAGAGTGGGTGCCGTTCGCGTTCGATCGGGCTCCAGGGGAGCGGAAGGACAGGGAGGTGAGGTTGATGACCGTGCTCGACGCCGTCCTTCGCGATGCCCGGATGTCCCTCGCGGCCTCCCTCGCGTCCCGAGCGGCGGCCTGACCCCGCCTCCCACGAACGCAACCTCAGAAACGGATTCCGATTCCGCCATGTCCTTTTCCCGTTCTTCCTGGAACACCCGCGCCGAGACCGGCGCCGACGTCCCCGTCATCCGTGACATCGTCCGGGCGGCCTTCCCCACCCCGGAGGAAGCCGCCCTCGTCGACGCGCTGCGCGCCGACGCCGGGGCATGGATCGAGGGGCTGTCCCTCGTCGCGGTGGACGACACCGACCGGCCCGTGGGGTACGCCCTGCTGACCCGCTGCCACATCGGGGACAGCCCGGCGCTGTGCCTGGCACCCGTCGCCGTGCGGCCCGAGCACCAGAGGACCGGTGCCGGCGCGGCCGCCGTACGGGCCGCGCTCGTCGCCGCCGAGCGCCTCGGCGAACACCACGTCGTCGTCCTCGGGCACCCGGAGTACTACCCCCGCTTCGGCTTCGGCCGGGCCTCCGCCCACGGCATCGGGCTGACCATCGACGTGCCGGACGAGGCCCTGATGGCCCTCACCCTGGACGCCGCCCACCCGCTGCCCGCGGGCACCGTTCGGTACGCGGCGCCGTTCGGCATCTGATCCGACCCGCCGGGTGGCGGCGGGAGCCTCTTCCGCCGCCACCCGGCATTTCTTCTGCGCAACCCCTTGACCCGACGCCCGCGGTCCTTCACATTACTCGTTAATGCGCATTAGGTAATGCGCATTAACAGCTCACGACGAAGCGACGAAGCGACGAAGCGACGAAGCGACGAAGCGATGGAGAGGAGTGGTGGTGGCGAAGGAAGCCGCAGGGCGGGCCAGGCCGGGGAGGGCCCCCGCGCCGGCCGGCCGCCGGGCCCGGCCGAGGCAGGCGGAGGTGGCCGTGCTCGCCGGTGTCTCGCAGGCGACGGTGTCCCTGGTGCTGTCCGGACGCGACATCGCGACGGGCCGGCCGATCTCGGCGGAGACCCGCGCGAAGGTCCTGGACGCCGCCCACCGCCTCGGCTACGTCCCCGACCCCGCCGCCAGCCGCCTCGCCGCCGCCCGCAACAACCTGCTCGGCGTCTTCAGCTTCACCGCGACCTTCCCGACCGACGTCCGGCACTCGTACTACCCGTTCCTCGTCGGCGTGGAGCAGGAAGCCGCCGCGCAGGGCTACGACCTGGTGCTGTTCACCGGGTCGAGCACCGGGGGAGCGGGCGCCGGGGGAGCGGGCGCGCTCAACCGGGTACGGCTCGCGGACGGCTGCCTCTTCCTCGGCCGCCACGCCCCCGCGGACGAACTGCGCCGACTGGTCGCCGACGACTTCCCCGTCGTCCACGTCGGCCGGCGCGACGAACCGGAGGGCCTCGCCTGGGTGGGTGCCGACTACGTCAGCGCCAGCCGCGAGGTCGTCACCGCGCTCGCCGGACTCGGCCACCGGCGCGTCCTCCTCGTCCGCGAGGACGACGACGCGCCCGCCTCCACCGACCGCGAACGCGGCTTTCTCGCCGGGCTCGCCGACAACCGTTTGCCCGCCGGCCCCGAGGCCGTGTTCCGCTGCGGCGACCCGCGCGGCGACCTCACCGCCGACCGGGTGCGTGCCTGGGTGGCCGACGGCGTCACCGCCTTCGTCGCCGAGGAGACCGACACCGGCGCCGCCTGGCGGACCCTGCGTGCCGCCGTGGACGAAGCCGGTCTGGACTGCCCCGGCGAGGTGTCGCTCGCGCTGCTCGGCAGTCCGCCCGCCGACCTCGCGGACGAACCCGCGCCGATGGGCTTCGACATCCCGCGCCCCGCGCTGGGCGCCGAGGCGGTACGGCTGCTCGCCGCCCGTATCGCGGGCGGGCCCGCCGAGGGCACCCTCGTCGCCTGCGCCTTCAGACCCGGCGCGACCGCGGGGCCACCGACCGCCCCCTGAACCGACCGCACCCCACCGCACCGACCGCACCACCCAAGGAGCAACAGCGTGATACCGGAACCCGACATCCTCGTCGTCGGCGGCGGCCTCGGCGGCGTCGCCGCGGCGCTCGCCGCCTGCCGGGCCGGCCGCAGCGTCGTCCTGACCGAGGAGACGGACTGGATCGGCGGCCAGCTCACCAGCCAGGCCGTACCGCCCGACGAGCACCCGTGGGTCGAACAGTTCGGCACCACCGCCACCTACCGGCGCCTGCGCGAGGGCATCCGCCAGTACTACCGCCAGTGGTACCCGCTGCGCGCCGAGGCCGCCGCCCTCACCGACCTCAACCCCGGCGCCGGCCGGGTCAGCAAGCTCTGCCACGAGCCGCGCGTCGCCCTCGCCGTCCTGGAGGGCATGCTCGCCCCGCACCGGGCGGCCGGGCGGCTCACCGTCCTCACCGAGCACCGGCCGGTGGCCGCCGAGACCGACAACGATGTCGTACGCGCCGTCACCCTGGAGGACCTCCGCGACGGCACCCGCCGCACCGTCCCCGCCCGCTACGTCCTGGACGCCACCGAGACCGGCGAACTGCTCCACCTCGCCGGCGTCGAGCACGTCAACGGTGCCGAGTCCCGCGCCGAGTTCGACGAACCGCACGCCCCCGACCGGGCCCAGCCGGGCAACCAGCAGGGCATCACCGTCTGCTTCGCCCTCTCCCACCACGAGGGCGAGGACCACACCATCGACCGCCCCGCCGACTACGGCTTCTGGCGCGACTACAAGCCCGAATTCTGGCCGGGACCGCTGCTCGGCTTCGAGGCCCCCGACCCGCGCACCCTGGAACCGGTGCCGCGCACCTTCGAACCCAACCCCGACCTCGACCCGCTGGCCGTCAGCGCCGACCAGAGCGCGGACGCCGGCGACAAGGAACTGTGGGGCTTCCGCCGCATCCTCGCCCGCAAGCTGCACACCGAGGGCGCCTTCGACTCCGACATCACCCTCGTCAACTGGCCCCTCAACGACTACTGGCTCAAGCCCTACATCGGCCAGGAGACCGAAGCCCTGCGCGAGGCACGGCAGTTGTCCCTGTCGGTGCTGTACTGGCTGCAGACCGAGGCGCCCCGCACCGACGGCGGCACCGGCTTCCCGGGACTGCGGCTTCGCCCCGACGTGACCGGCACCGCCGACGGCCTCGCCAAGGCGGCCTACGTCCGCGAGTCCCGCCGGATCAAGGCCGTCACCACCGTCACCGAGCACGACGTCTCCATCGACCTGCTCGGCCCGTACGGCCGCACCCGCCATCGCGACTCCGTGGGCGTCGGCAACTACCGCATCGACCTGCACCCCTCCACCGGCGGCGACGGCTACGTCGACATCGGCTCCGTCCCCTTCGAGATTCCGCTCGGCGCGCTCGTCCCGCGCCGGGTGCGCAACCTGCTGCCGGCCGGCAAGAACCTCGGCACCACCCACATCACCAACGGCTGCTACCGCCTGCACCCGGTGGAGTGGAACGTCGGCGAGGTCGCCGGCGCCCTCGCCGCCCACTGCCTCGCCGAGGACGTCGAGCCGCACCGGGTGCAGGCCGAGGACAAGCGGTTCGAGGAGTTCGCCGCGGTGCTCGACCGCGACGGCGTACAGCGTCACTGGCCCGACGTCAGGGGCTACTGAACGACCCCGCGCGCGACGCGAGTTCGGGCGGGGCAGCACCACCTGCCCCGCCCGGTGACCGCCCGCGTGCGGACCGACCCAGCACAAGGAGGTGCCCGGACATGACCACCCACCGCATCCGCGTCGGCATCGACGTGGGCGGAACCTTCACCGACGCCGTGGCGGTCGACGCCACGACGCTCCGGCTCGTGGGCCAGGTGAAGGTCCCCACGAGCCACCATCACGAGGACGGTGTCGCACACGGCATCGTCGAGGCCCTGGACCGGCTGCTGAAGCAGACCGGACACGAGCCCGCCGACGTGGCCTTCCTGGCACACGGCACGACCCAGGCTACCAACGCCCTTCTGGAGGGCGACGTCGCCACCGTCGGCCTGCTCGGCATCGGCACCGGCGGCGGTACGTACTTCACCCGCAGGCTCGCCACCCTCGCCAAGCTCGAACTGACCCCCGGCAAACGGCTCCCGCTGCGCTACGCCCACGTGCCCGACCCCGAGGACGCCCCCGCCGTACGGGCCGCCGTCGAACAGCTCACCGCCGCCGGAGCCCAGGCCCTGGTCGCCAGCGAGCCCTTCGGCGTCGACCGGCCCGAGGGCGAGGAGGCGGTCGCCGACGCGGCCCGCGCCACCGGGCTGCCGACCACCGCCGCGCACGAGATCACCTCCCTGTACGGGCTGCGCAAGCGCACCCGCACCGCCGTCGTCAACGCGGCGATCCTGCCGCGCATGCTGGCCACCGCCGACCTCGTCGACGCCTCCATCACCAAGGCCGGTGTCACCGCGCCGCTCATGGTGATGCGCTGCGACGGGGGAGTGATGTCCCTGGACGAGATGCGCCGCAGGCCCCTGCTGACCGTGCTGTCCGGGCCGGCCGCCGGGGTCGCCGGCGCGCTCATGCAGGAACGCGTCAGCGAGGGCGTGTTCCTGGAGACCGGCGGCACCTCCACCGACATCAGCGTCGTCAAGCGCGGCAAGGTCGCGGTACGGCACGCCGTGCTGCTCGGGCGGACCTCCTACCTCAACGCCCTGGACGTGCGCACCGTCGGCGTCGGCGGCGGCTCCATGGTGCGGGTCTCCGGCGGCCGGGTCACCGGCACCGGACCGCGCAGCGCGCACATCGCCGGGCTGCCGTACGCCTGTTACGCCGACCCGGCCGACCTGCGGGACGCCAGGCTGACCACCATCAGCCCGCTGCCCGGCGACCCCGCCGACTACGCCGTCCTGGACGCGGCCGGCGGCCGGTTCGCCCTCACCATGACCTGCGCCGCCAACGCGCTCGGCCGGATCCCCGAGGGAGACTTCGCCCACGCCGACCCCGACACCGCCCGCGCCGCGCTGGCCCCGCTCGCCGCCGCCCTCGGCACCGACGTGGACACCGCCGCCACCCGGCTCCTGGACGCCGGCACCGACCAGGTGAAGTCCGTCGTGGACGACCTCGTACGCGAATACCGGCTGGACACCGACACCGCCGTCCTGGTCGGCGGGGGCGGCGGCGCCGCCTCGGTCACCCCGCACCTGGCCGCCCGCACCGACATGACCGGCCGCATCGCACAGCACAACGAGGTCATCAGCCCCATCGGCGTCGCCCTCGCCCTGGTCCGCGAACAGGTCGAGCGGATCGTGCCGGGCGCCACCCAGGAGCAGATCCTCGCCGTGCGCGCCGAGGCGGAGCGGGCGGTGGTCGCACAGGGCGCTGCCGCCGACGGCGTCGAGGTCGAGGTCACCGTCGACCCGCAGACCAACGTCGTACGCGCCATCGCCACCGGCGCCACCGAACTGCGTACCCAGGACCGGGCCCACCGCGCCGACGACGCCGAGCGCCTGCGGCTGGCCGCCGCCAGCCTCAAGACCGACCCGTCGAAGGTGCACCTCCTCGCGGGCACGCCCGCCCACACCGTGTACGGCACCGAGGTCCACCGCCGCTTCCGGCCCGTCCGCCACCCGGTGCGGGTGGTCGACGCCGACGGGGTCGTCCGCCACCACGCGCCGGACGCCCGGGTCGAGGCGACCACCGTCGCCGCCGCCCCCGAGGTGCTGGCCAAGCTGGTCGCCGAACACACCTCCTACGGCGACGGAGGCGTCCGCGCCCCCGCCGTACGGCTGCTGCTCGGCTCCCGTATCGCCGACCTCTCCGGCGTCCTCGACCCGCAGCCGCTGCTCGCCCTCGCCCGCAGCGAACTGCGCTCCCGCGCCGCCGACGAACCGGTGGTCGCCGTACTGGAGGTGCGCGAATGAGCGGGTCACGGGTCCCGGTGGCGGCCGACCTCGCCGCCACCGACGACATCGGGTGGGCGGTGCGGCTGCTGGCCGCCACCCCGACCCACGAGCACCGCGAGCCGGAGCTGCTGCGCCGGTGGGCGCGGGCAGCCGACGCGTTCGGCTCCGCCCTGGCACCCGTCGCGTGCCGGGCGCGGATCGTGGAGCGCGACGGCGGACTGGAACTCGGGCTGCTCGCCCGGTACACCTCCAGACCGCCCACCGTCGAGCTGTACACCGACACGGTCGACCTCGCCGAACGGGTCGTCGACGCCCGCGGCTGGCGCGACTGGTACCCGCCCGGCTCCGTGCGGGCGGCCGCCCTCGCCCACGAGGCGGTGCACGTCCACCTCCACCACGGCCCCGCGAAGGCCGCCCTGAAGCGCGCCCTCGGCCACAGCGCCCTGCGCCTGGGGCGACTGCAGGTACCCGGCCACGTCGCCGGCGCCGAGGAAGTGGCCGCGCACGCCTACGCCCGCACCGTCTGCGGACTCGGCCGCAGCCCCCTGCTGCTGACCGCGGCCCTGGCCGCCGAGACCGAGTCCGGGACGGCTCCCGGGACCACCCCACCACCCGCACGTGACGCAAGAAGAGAGAACTGACCCATGGGTGTCGTCATCCTCCTCGTCATGGCGGCCGGCGTCGCCGCGATGCTCACCCGCAAGCTCCCCACCGCCTTCGCGCTGGTGCTGCTGGCCGTGGTCATCGCCTTCCTCTCCGGCGCGCCCCTGACCGGCAAGAACAGCGTCCTGGACACGGTGCTCCAGGAGGGCGCCCCGGCGCTCGCGGCGACGATGGTCGCCATCATCCTGGGCTCCTGGCTCGGCAAGCTGCTCGACGAGACCGGCATCGCCGGCACCCTCGTCCGCAAGATCGTCGAGTTCGGCGGCGACCGGCCCACCGTGGTCGCCCTCGGTGTCCTCGCGGTCTCCGCACTCGTCGGCACCGTGACCGGCTCCGCGCCGGCCGCGATGCTGGCCGGGATCATCGGCATCCCCGCGATGGTCGCGGTCGGCGTGCCCAAGGTGACCGCCGCGGGCACGGTGCTGATGGGCATCGCGGTCGGCGTCCCCTTCGAGCTGCCCGTCTGGCAGTTCTTCTCCACCGCGCTCGACCTGCCGGTCGACACCGTCCGCGGCTTCATGGTGAAGCTGTTCCCCTTCGCCCTGGTCGCCGCGGTCGCCTACGTCGTCATCGAGAACCGGCGGCGCGGCACCGAGCACGCCTGGTCGCTCAAGTCGGTCTCCGCGCGCCCGCCCTCGCGCCGCGAACGGCTCGGGGACGCGCCCTGGTACGCGCTGCTCGCCCCCGTGATCCCGCTGGTCCTGGCCCTCGGCCTGGAAGTGGCCATCATCCCCTCGATGCTGGCCGGTGTGCTCTACGCGCTGGTCACCACCACCCGGCCCGGCGAGATGAACAAGCGGCTGCTGCGCACCCTGTACGGCGGCTTCGAGGTGGCCGCGCCGCCGCTCGCCCTGTTCGTGGCGATCGGCATCCTGCTCGCGGCCGTCAAACTCCCCGGCGCGGTGGACGCGCTGGAGCCGCTGATGAAGGCGGTCAGCCCGCAGAACCCGGTGCTGTTCGTCATCGTCTTCACCGCGCTGGTGCCGCTGTGCCTGTACCGCGGCCCGCTCAACGTGTTCGGGCTCGGCGCGGGCATCGCGGGCGTCCTCATCGCCACCGGCATCTACCCGGCCGTCGCCGTCCTCGGCATGGCCACCTCGTACAACCAGGTCTTCGGCGTCGCCGACCCGACCAGCACCCAGACCGTGTGGGCCGCGCAGTACGCGGGCGTCGGCCCGCAGCAGGTCATGGTCCGCACCCTGCCCTACGTGTGGCTGGTCGCCCTCGGCGGGATGTGCGTCACCGCCGCCCTGTACCTGTGACACATCCGTACGCGTGACACCCCCTCACCCAGGAGTCGACATGCACGAGCCGCACCTCGACCGCCGTCTGTTCCTGAAGGGCACGGCCGTCACCGGCGCCGCCCTCGCCCTGGGCGCCACCGCCGCGCCCACCGCCTCCGCCGCACCCGGCGGCTTCCCCGACTACACCTACGTCCGCACCCTGCTGACGCCGTCCAAGCTCGCCTACAACCCCACCGGCGAGATCATCTTCCCGACCGTCCGCGGCGTCTACGACCGGCTGCCCGCGAGCGGCCGGCTCGGCCGCTACTACCTCTACTACGCCCCGCACGACGCCCCCGGCGGCATCTGCCTGGCCTACGGCGACTCGCTGGAGGGCCCCTTCACGGAATACCCGCACAACCCGATCGTCTCCAACAAGTGGTCCCCGCACTACTCGGTCAGCCACGTCTCCTCGCCGCACGTGATGTGGCACGCCGGGCGGAAGGAGATGTGGCTCTACTTCCACGGCGAGAACACCACGACCAGGCTCGCCCGCTCCACCGACGGCATCCACTTCACCTACGACAAGGTCGTGCTGAACACCTCGATGCTGCCGTCCGGCACCACCGAGACCTCCTACGCGCGGGTCTTCCCGCACGAACTGCCCTCGCGCGGCGCGCACTACGTCATGGTCTTCATGGTCAACAACACCACCAACCACCGTGACATCGGCTGGGGCTGGTCCGCCGACGGCCGCACCTGGACGTTCGCACAAGAGCCCCTGGTGCGCCACGGCGACGTCGGCGCGGTCAACGTCGGCGGCCCGCACCTGCTGCACCGGAACAACAGCACGTACGTCGTCTACAACAAGGACAAGGAGAGCGGCGGCGACCTGATGATCACCGAGGTCGGCAACGACTTCTCCCGACGCGACCACCTCGGGGTCTTCTACAACTCCCGCTCCTCGGCACCGGAGAACGGCCGTGCGGCCTCCCCGTCCTTCGGCACCGACCGCGGCGTCCCGTACATGATCTACGAGGCGGGGGAGCGGCTGGCGGGTTCGATCGCCATGGCCCGCGGCTGACCCCCGGGTACGCCGCCGCACACGGCAGCGGGGCCGCACGTCCGGATCGGACGGGCGGCCCCGCTGTCTGCTCGACCGGTGCCTCAGGCGACGGGCGCCGGGTCCTTGCCGGCCGGCGCCGTGGGGCCCTCGCCGGACTCCTCGGCCAGACGCTCCATGCCACTGGTGGTCTTCAGCGGCTTCTCCTTGATGAAGACGACGGCGACCAGCGCGAGCACCGCGAACGGCGTGGCGATCAGGAACAGGTCGGCCGTGGCGACGGCGTAGGCGTGCTCGACGATCGTCCGCATCGGGCCGGGCAGCGTGGACATGTCCGGGACGCTGCCCTCGCCCGAGCCGCCACCACCCGGCACGGCGATGCCGGCTGCGCTGAGGCCCTTGGTCATCTCACTGGCGACCCGGTTGGCGAGGATCGCGCCGAGGACGCTGACGCCGATGGTGCCGCCCATGCTGCGGAAGAACGACAGCACGGAGGTCGCGGCGCCCAGGTCGGCGGCGGGCACGTCGTTCTGGGCGGCCAGCACCAGGTTCTGCATCAGCATGCCGACGCCGACACCCAGGACGGCCATGTAGAGGCTGAGCAGGCCGAAGTGGGTCTTCGCGTCGATCGTGGCCAGCAGCGCGAGGCCGACGGCCATGATCAACGCGCCCGCCACCAGGTACCGCTTCCACTTGCCGGTCCGGCTGATCACCTGTCCCGCGACGGTGGACGAGACCAGCAGGCCGAGGATCATCGGCAGGCTCATCAGACCGGCGACGGTCGGCGACTTGCCCAGGGAGATCTGGAAGTACTGCGAGAGGAAGACGGTCCCGCCGAACATGGCGACACCGACCAGGAGGCTGGCGACCGTGGTCAGGGTGACCGTGCGGTTCCTGAAGATGCCGAGCGGAATGACCGGCTCGGCGGTGCGGGCCTCGACGAACACCGCCGCCACCAGCAGCAGGACGCCGCCGACCGTCAGGGCGGCGGTCTGCCAGGACGCCCAGTCGAACTCGTTGCCGGCCAGCGACACCCAGATGAGCAGCGCGCACACACCGGCGACGATCAGGAGGGCGCCGAGCCAGTCGATGCGCACCTCGCGCTTGACGGTGGGCAGGCGCAGGGTGCGCTGCAGCAGGGCGATGGCGAGCAGCGCGAACGGGACGCCGATGAAGAAGCACCAGCGCCAGCCCAGCCACGAGGTGTCCACCAGGACGCCGCCGACCAGCGGTCCGGCCACGGTGCCCACCGCGAAGACGGCACCGAAGATGCCGGCGTACTTGCCCAGTTGGCGCGGCGGGATGACGGAGGCCATCACGACCTGCGCGAGAGCGGTCAGACCGCCCGCGCCGATGCCCTGCACGACCCGGCTGAAGATCAGCAGACCGACGCCGTGCGAGAAGCCGGCCAGCAGCGAGCCGACCACGAACATGCTCAGCGACAGCTGGAGCAGCAGCTTCTTGTTGAAGAGGTCGGACAGCTTGCCCCACAGGGGCACCGTCGCGGTCATCGCCAGGAGTTCGGAGGTGACGACCCACGTGTAGGACGACTGGCTGGCGCCCAGGTCGGCGATGATCGTGGGCAGCGCGTTGGCCACGACCGTGCCGGCCAGGATCGCGACGAACATGCCGGCCATCAGGCCCGACATCGCCTGGAGTATCTGCCGGTGGTTCATGGAGGTGGGCGGCGCGTCGGCGGGCGCCTCGGTAGCGGTCACGGAATCTCTTTCGGTTCAGGTCCTGTTGGGTCGCGAGCCCGGCGCGGAGGCTACGCGGAGGGTGCCGGAAGACCGGCGGCGAGGAGGGTGAACACCTCGTGGAAGACGTCGAGGAAGGCGGCTTCCTCCTGGTGGGCGGACCAGTGGTCCATGCTGGTGCGCACCGCGGCGCCCGCCACCGCGGCCAGCAGCCGCGGGTAGAGCCCCGACCCGGGGCCGGTCACGGACCCCGGCCCGGCTCCGGAACCCGGGCCGCTCGTGCCGCCGATCCCGCGCAGGCGTTCGGCGATGGCGTCGGCCAGGTCCGCCTCGGCCGCCATGTGGGCCCCGACGCCGCGCGCCAGGAGATGCGGCGAGGCGTGCAGGACCTTGGCGTGCAGCCGCCACAGTTCGTGCTGCTGTTCCGCCTCGGCCAGCTCCGCCGCCATGGCCTCGCGCAGGGCCTCCAGCGGGGACAGTTCGGCCGGTGCGTCGAGGACGGCACGCCGCATGCGCGCGCCCGCGTCGGCGTCGACCACCACGAAGGCGTCGTCGCGGCTGTCGAAGTAGTTGAAGAAGGTACGCACCGACACCCCGGCCGCGGCGCTGATCGCCTCGACGGTGACCTTCTCCGCCCCGTGTTCGGCGGCGAGCCGTACCGCGGCCTCGGCCAGAGCGGCACGCGTGGCCCGCTTCTTCCGCTCCCGCAGACCGCCCCCGGCGGCACCCTTCTCCGACATAAGTTGCATGGTATGCAAAGATGCACAGCATGCAAAATTGGCGCCGACCCCTCGGTGAGGGATCGGCGCCCGCCGTCGCAGCCGTGTCTCAGGCTGCCAGTCGTGCCAAGGTCTCCTCGAAGGGGACGGCGTCCCCGGCGGGGCGGTTGTGCGGCAGCCGGGCGAGGACCGCGGCCATGCCGCAGGTGTTGGTCACCCCGGAGAAGACCAGTCCCGCGCCTATCGCGCCGGACAGCCAGTGCGCGGGGCGCCAGAACCGTCCCGCCACGAAGCCGGCGGCGACGAGCGATCCGGCGGCGAGGCGCACCTGCCGGTCCATGGGCCACGGAGCGCGCGCCCCGGCCGGACGCTCGACGGGGTGACCGGCCGCCGCCCAGGCGCTGGTGCCGCCCTCGAGCGTGGCCGCCTCCACGCCCCGCCCCGCAAGGCGCGCGCAGCCCTTGGCGGACCGGTTGCCGGAGGCGCACACCAGCAGCAGCGGCCTCCGTGCGGCGGCCGCCCCGAGGGCGTCGGCGGCCTCGTCGAGGCGCTCCAGCGGAATGTTGTGCGCGCCGGGCAGGTGCCCGCCGGCGTACTCGCCCGCGGAACGGACGTCGACGACGGTGAACTCGCCCAGGCGGACCGCCGCCTGCCCGGGGGTCACGGCGGTCACGGTGGCGGCGGCCACGGGGGTGGCCGGTTCGATGGGGGTGCTCACGTACGGAAACCTTTCTCGTTGCTGTCCCCCCGCGCGGTAGGATACCCGCGGGGGTATGTGGGGATCGACAGTGATCAGTTGGACATCGGACGGAGGAGGGTCAGAAGCGTGGAACTCGACATGTCGGCCGACGAACTGAAGTCGGCGCTGAACCGGCTGCGGCGCGCCCAGGGACAGCTCGCGGGAGTCATCCGGATGATCGAGGAGGGCCGCGACTGCGAGGACGTGGTCACCCAGCTCGCCGCCGTCTCCCGGGCCCTGGACCGGGCCGGCTTCTCGATCATCGCCACGGGACTGCAGCAGTGCATGACCAGTGACGACCCGGAGGTGCGGGACTCGGCGCAGATGCGGGCCCGGCTGGAGAAGCTCTTCCTGTCCCTGGCCTGACGCGTCCCTGGCCTGACGCGCCCGGGCGGGGCGGCGGATCACAGGACCGCCGTCGCGCCCATCGCCACGGCCACGGCGAGCAGCACGGCACCGAAGACGCGCCGCAGTGTCGCCGCGGAGACCTTCGTGGCCAGCCGCCTGCCGTCCCAGGCCCCGAGGACGGCGGTGGCCAGGAACGGCAGGAGCAGCCCGAGATCCAGGTGCACGGCGCTGTGCGCCCGGCCGGCGAGGGCCACCAGCGCGTTGGCGGACACCACCAGCAGGCTCGTGCCCACCGCCGCGCTCATCGGCACCGCCAGCACCGTCACCAGGGCGGGCACCGCCAGGAAGCCGCCGCCGACCCCGAGGAACCCGGTGACCGCGCCGAGACCGGCCCCGGCTCCGGCCGCGCGCGTCCCCGACACGGTGCCGTTCTCCGGCGGCGTACGCCGGCGCAGCATGTGCAGGCCGGCCAGTGCCGCCAGGGCCGCGAACAGCACGGTCAGCACCGCCTCCGGCACCCGTGCCGACAGGGCCCCGGCCACGGCGGCCGGCAGCACACCCGCCGCCGCGAACAGCAGCCCGGCCCGCCACCGCACCGTCCCCGCCCGGGCGTGCGCCACCAGCGCGGTGACCGACGTGACGATCACGACGACCAGGCTGGCGGTGGTCGCCGCCGCCGGGGTGAAACCGAGCAGGTAGATGAGCGCGGGCACGGTGAGGATGCTGCCGCCCGCCCCCAGCGCGCCCAGGGACACGCCGGCCACGGCGCCGGCGATCAGGGCGAGGATCAGCGGCGTCATGCGGCGGTGTCGTCCGAGGGTGTCACGAGCGGCAGACCGGCCCCGGCCGCCGCGGCGAAACCGTCGTCGACCGCGACGACCTCGCGGCCGGCGGCGTCCAGCACGGACGCGGCGACCGCCGCGCGCATCCCGCCCGCGCAGTGCACCCACACCGTGCCCCGCGGCACCTCGGCCAGGCGCCGGTGCAGCTCGTGGACGGGTACGTGCACGCTGCCCCCGATCCACCCGTGGGCGCGCTCGGCGTCCCGGCGCACGTCGAGGACCACCACGTCCGCGCCGTCCCGCCGCGCCGCGGCCAGCTCGGCGAACGTGGCGCGGCGGAACGAGGCCGGCCGGTCCCCGTCCGCGACCCAGTCGGACGGCTCGCCCACCGCCGCCGCGGCCGGGCGGTCGATGCCCACCCGGGCCAGTTCGCGCTGGGCGCGGGCCAGGTCGTCCGCACTGTGCGCGAGCAGCGTCACCGGCCTGCCCCACGGGATCATCCAGGCCAGATAGGTCGCGAGCTGACCGTCGACCTCGAAGTTGACCGACCCGGCGACATGGCCGGCGGCGAAGGCCACCCGGGAGCGCAGGTCCACGACCCACTCGCCGGCGGCCAGGCGCCGGGCTATCTCCTCCGCGTCGGCCCGCCGGGGCGCGGTGAGATCCAGGGGGGCGGGTCCTTCGGTGTTCACCGGCGCCATGTGGGCGTAGTAGGCGGGCACGTCGTCCAGCCCCGCCAGCAGCTCCCGGACGAAGGTCTCCACGTCCTGGACGAGCGCCGGGTTGGCGGCCTTCTCGGCGCCGATGGTGCTGTGCTCGCCGCCGGAGGCGGAGGACGAGCAGAAGCTGCCGAAGCCGTGCGTGGGCAGCACGCTCACGCCGTCCTCGAGCTGACCCGCGAGACGGTGTACGGAGGCGTGCTGCGCGCGGGCCAGCTCCTCGGTCAGCCGCGGCTCCACGAGGTCGGGCCGGCCCACGGTGCCGATCAGCAGCGAACCGCCGGTGAAGGCGGCCACGGCCCGCCCCGCCTCCTTGAGGACGTACGAGGTGTGGTGCGGCGTGTGGCCCGGCGTGGCCACCGCGCGCAGCTCCAGTCCCGCGTCGACCGGCTCCACGTCACCGTCCGCCACCGCCACCCGCGCGTACGCCACCTCGGCCCCGGCCGGCACCAGATAGCGCGCGCCGGTGAGGCGGGCCAGCTCCAGGCCGCCGGTGACGTAGTCGTTGTGCACGTGGGTCTCGGCGACGGCGGTGATCCGCACCCCGCGCCGGGCGGCCGCGGCGACGACGCGGTCGATGTCCCGCGGCGGGTCCACGACCACGGCCGAGCGGGGACCGCCCGCCAGGTAGCTGCGGTTGCCCAGTCCCTCGGTCTCCAGGACGTCGACAAAGAACACTGCGCTCTCTCCTTCCGCTTCCGAATTACCCTCCGAATTACCCCCGGGGGTATCTCTCCCGGCCACCGTAACAGATATACCCACGGGGGTATTCTTGAGCGAGGATCGACGGCTTCGCGGGTCCAGAACGCCACCGTTGCGGGCGCTGCCGCAGAATCTGGGCAACTCCTGTGTGCGGAACTGAAGTTGGGGTATCCGGTGCACCAGCACGGTCGACACCGGGGTCGGCGCCGGTGACGACCGTGCTCTTCTCGTCACGCACCGTCGTCAGGCTCCCCCCGGCACCGGCGCCCCGTGACCCGTTCGGCACACGACGTGACCCGAACGGTCCTCTCGGGTACCCGCCCGGTCGGCGCAGGGTTGGGATGTGCACGGGCACCCCGTGCCCGCGCGCCCCGACCGGCTGTCCCGACACGGAAGGACCACCGATGTCCGTCGACACGCAGCAGGCGCCCACCGAACTCTCCGAGGAGGAGCTCGCCGGCCTGGACGCCCACTGGCGCGCCGCGAACTACCTGTCCGTCGGCCAGATCTACCTGATGGCCAACCCACTGCTGGCCGAACCCCTGCGCCCCGAGCACGTCAAGCCCCGGCT
Source organism: Streptomyces sp. KPB2 (assembly GCF_003950055.1). Lineage (NCBI taxonomy): Bacteria > Bacillati > Actinomycetota > Actinomycetes > Kitasatosporales > Streptomycetaceae > Streptomyces > Streptomyces sp. KPB2. The sequence goes on along the minus strand of NZ_CP034353.1, from coordinate 361,518 downwards.
GCTCGGGCACTGGGGCACCTCACCCGGCCTCAACCTGGTCCACACCCACCTCAACCGGGTGATCAAGGCGCGTGACCTCGACGCCCTGTGTGTCTGGGGCCCCGGCCACGGCGGTCCCGCCGTCCTGGCCAACGCGTGGCTGGAGGGCTCGTACACCGAGACCTATCCGGACATCACCCGGGACGCGGCCGGCATGGCCCTGCTCTTCAAGCAGTTCTCGTTCCCCGGCGGCGTACCGAGCCACGTCGCACCCGAGACGCCGGGCTCCATCCACGAGGGCGGCGAACTGGGCTACGCGCTCTCGCACGCCTACGGCGCGGCCTTCGACCACCCGGACCTGACGGTCGCCTGCGTGATCGGCGACGGAGAGGCGGAGACCGGCCCGCTGGCGACGTCCTGGCACTCCAACAAGTTCCTCGACCCGGTGCACGACGGCGCCGTCCTGCCGATCCTGCACCTCAACGGCTACAAGATCGCCAACCCGACGGTCCTCGCCCGCCTCCCCGAGACCGAGCTCGACGAACTGCTGCGCGGCTGTGGACACGATCCGATCCACGTCACCGGCGACGAACCCGCCGCCGTCCACCGCGCGACGGCCCGCGCCATGGACACCGCCCTCGACCGCATCGCCGCGATCCAGCGGGCCGCCCGCGAGGAGGGCGCCACCGGCCGCCCCCGCTGGCCCATGATCGTCCTGCGCACGCCCAAGGGCTGGACCGGCCCCGCCGAGGTCGACGGACTGCCCGTGGAGAACACCTGGCGCGCCCACCAGGTGCCCCTGTCCGCCGTACGCACCAATCCGGAGCACCTGGCGCAGCTGGAGCAGTGGCTGCGCTCCTACCGCCCCGAGGAACTGTTCGACGACGCCGGGGCCCCGCGGCCCGCCGTCCTCGCCGCCGTTCCCGAGGGGCACCGCCGCCTCGGCGCCACCCCCTTCGCCAACGGCGGCCTCCTCCTGCGCGACCTGCCCCTGCCCGCCCTGGAGAAGTACGCCGTGCCCGTCGACGCGCCCGGCGCGAGCATGCACGAGCCCACCCGGGTCCTCGGCGAGCTCCTGCGGGACGTCATGGACGCCACCGCCGACCGCCGCGACTTCCGTCTCGTCGGCCCCGACGAGACCGCCTCCAACCGCCTCCAGGCCGTCTACGACGCCAGCGGCAAGGCCTGGCAGGAACAGACGCTGCCCGTCGACGAGAACCTGGACCGGCACGGCCGCGTCATGGAGATCCTGTCCGAACACACCTGCCAGGGCTGGCTGGAGGGCTACCTGCTCACCGGCCGGCACGGGCTGTTCTCCTGCTACGAGGCCTTCGTCCACATCGTCGACTCGATGGTCAACCAGCACGTCAAATGGCTGCGCGTCACCCGCCGCCTGCCCTGGCGTGCGCCCATCGCCTCCCTCAACTACCTGCTCACCTCCCACGTGTGGCGACAGGACCACAACGGCTTCTCCCACCAGGATCCCGGCTTCGTCGACCACATCCTCAACAAGAGCCCCGAAGCCGTGCGGGTCTACCTGCCGCCGGACGCCAACACCCTGCTCTCCGTCGCCGACCACGCCCTGCGCAGCCGCGACTACGTCAACGTGATCGTCGCCGGCAAGCAGCCCTGCTTCGACTGGCTGTCCATGGAGGAGGCCCGCGTGCACTGCGCGCGCGGCGCCGGCATCTGGGAGTGGGCCGGCACCGAGGACGGCAGCCGCGAACCCGACGTGGTGCTCGCCTGCGCGGGAGACGTCCCGACCCAGGAGGTGCTGGCCGCCGCCCAGCTCGTCCGCCGCCACCTGCCCGGACTCGTCCTGCGCGTGGTGAACGTCGTCGACATCGCCCGCCTGCTGCCCAGCGGCGAACACCCGCACGGCATGAGCGACTTCGAGTACGACGGCCTGTTCACCGCCGACAAACCGGTGATCTTCGCCTACCACGGCTACCCCTGGCTCATCCACCGGCTCGCCTACCGGCGCACCGGCCACGCCCATCTGCACGTGCGCGGCTACAAGGAGATCGGGAGCACCACCACACCGTTCGACATGGTCGTCGGCAACGACCTGGACCGCTACCGCCTGGTCATGGACGTCATCGACCGCGTGCCCGGCCTCGCCGTCCGCGCCGCCGCCGTACGGCAGCGCATGGAGGACGCCCGGCTGCGGCACCACGACTGGATCCGCGAGCACGGCGTGGACCTGCCCGAGGTCGCCGACTGGACCTGGGACGGCGCGCGGTGACCGCGACCCCGACGACGTGGGACTACGAACACTACGACGCCGCGGAGGAACGGCTGCGCGAGTCCCTGTGCACCCTCGGCAACGGCTACTTCGCCACCCGCGGCGCGCTGCCCGAGTGCGCCGCCGACGACGTGCACTATCCGGGCACCTACGTCGCCGGCTGCTACAACCGGCTCACCTCCACCGTCGCGGGGCGCGAGGTCGAGAACGAGGACATGGTCAACCTGCCCAACTGGCTGCCGCTGCGCTTCAGGGCCGCCGGGGAAGACTGGCTCACGCCCGACACCGCCGAGGTGCTCGACCACCGCCAGACCGTGCACCTGGACTCGGGCGTGCTGGAGCGCCGCACCGGTTTCGCGCTCGGCGGGGAACGCGCGCTCTACGTGCGTCAGTTGCGCCTCGTGCACATGGCCGATCCCCACCTCGCCGCCCTGCGCACCGAGTTCACGGTCGAGGGCGGTCCGGTCGACCTGGAGGTGGCGGCTGCCCTCGACGGGGGCGTCACCAACTGCGGGGTGCCGCGCTACCGGGACCTGGACGGCCACCACCTCACCCACGTGCACACCGGAAACGCCGACGAGGACACCGTGTGGCTGCGCTGCCGGACCCGCACCTCGGACACCCGGATCGGGATGGCCGCCCGTACCACCGCCGACGCGCCGGTCACCGCGGCGCGGGAGCATCTGTGCGTCACCCAGCGCACCGTCCTGCACGTGGCACCGGGCCGCACCGCCACCGTCGACAAGGTCGTGGCCCTGCACACCTCGCGCGACCCGGCGATCAGCGACCCGCTCCAGGCCGCCGTCGACCGGGTGGCCGAAGCCCCCGGCTTCGACGACCTGCTGGTCACCCACCGCACCGCCTGGGGGCAGCTGTGGCGCCGCGCCGAACTGGAGGTGCCCGGCGAGGCGGGCAGCATCCTGCGCCTGCACCTCTTCCACGTGCTCCAGACCCTCTCCCCGCACACGGCCGACCTCGACGTGGGCGTACCGGCGCGCGGACTGCACGGGGAGGCCTACCGCGGCCACGTCTTCTGGGACGAGCTGTTCGTCCTGCCCTACCTGAACCTGCACTTCCCCGAGGTGTCGCGGGCCCTGCTGCACTACCGGCACCGCCGCCTGGAGAAGGCCCGCTCCGCGGCCCGCGCGATCGGCGGGCGGGGCGCGCTCTACCCCTGGCAGAGCGGCAGCGACGGCCGCGAGGAGACCCAGCAACTCCACCTGAACCCCCGCTCGGGCCGCTGGCTCCCCGACCACTCCCACCTCCAGTACCACGTGGGCTCCGCCGTCGCGTACAACGTCTGGCAGTACTGCGAGGCCAGCGGCGACGCCGAGTTCCTGCACACCAAGGGCGCCGAGATGCTGCTGCAGATCGCGCGCTTCTGGGCCGACTCGGCCACCTGGGACGAGCAGTTGGGCCGGTACCGCATCCGAGGCGTCGTCGGCCCCGACGAGTACCACGAGGCCTACCCCGGCGCCGACCGGCCCGGTCTCGACGACAACGCGTACACCAACGTCACCGCCGCCTGGGTGCTGTCCCGCACTCTCGAGGTCCTCGACGGCCTGCCCGAGCCCCGCCGCCGCGAACTCGTCGAGCGCACCGCGCTGGACGACGCGGAACTGGAACAGTGGGACAGCGTCTCCCGCACCCTCCACGTCCCCTTCCACGAGGGCGTCGTCAGCCAGTTCGAGGGGTACGGCGACCTCGCCGAACTCGACTGGTCGGGCTACCGGGAGCGGTACGGCGACATCCGGCGCCTCGACCGCGTGCTGGAGGCCGAGAACGACAGCGTCAACAACTACCAGGCGTCCAAACAGGCCGACGTCCTCATGCTGGGCTACCTGTTCTCCCCGGCCGAACTGCGCGCCCTCTTCGGCCGCCTGGGGTACCGCCTGGACGAGGAGACCTGGCAGCGCACCGTCGACCACTACCTGGCCCGCACCAGCCACGGATCCACCCTCAGTGGACTCGTCCACGGCTGGATCCTGGCCCGCGCCCGCCGCGCCGAGGCCTGGGACTACTTCCAGGAGGCGCTCAAGGGCGACGTCGCCGACCTCCAGGGCGGCACCACGGGCGAGGGCATCCACCTCGGCGCCATGGCGGGCACCCTCGACCTGGTCCAGCGCGGGCTGACCGGCCTGGAGACCCGCGCGGGCGCCCTGTGGCTGGACCCGGTGCCGCTGCCGGAGCTGTCGTCGTACGGGTTCTCCGTGCGCTACCAGGGCCACTGGGGCGTGCGGTTCCGGCTGGAGCACGGCCGGCTGGAGATCGCCGTGCCCGCGGCCGGACCGCTGCCGATCGACGTCCGGCTGCCGGACCGCGAGGTGCGTCTCCAGCCGGGGGACACCTGCCGGCTGGTGCTGCCGGACTGACCGGGCCCGCCCGTCGGCCGGTCAGCCGGGCAAGGGGTAGGTCACCGTGCGCGGGGACCCGTCCGGCCTGCCGTCGGTGTAGGTCAGGGTGATCCGGGTGAAGTGCGGCCGGCCCGTGCCCTGCTCCCCGCCCGTCGGCATGTCGAGCCGCACGGTCACCGGATAGGAGTGGAAGGCGCCGGCGGCGCAGTACGGGTCGCAGTCGTTGACGGCGTTCGTGCCCCGGCCCACGGCGGCCTGCGGGTCCCAGCGGAACCAGCGCAGGGAGACCAGGCGGCTGTTCCCGTCGCCGCAGGCGAGCACGTAGTCCGCGGGCCCGATCTGCGGCTGCCCGGCGCAGTCGATCAGTACCGGGTCCTGCGTCTGCTGGGTCCGCGCCGCGGGTGGTGCCGACGGTGCGGCGGAGGCCGTGCCGAGGGGGACTGCCAGCGCGGCGGCGGCACAGAGTGTGACCGCTGCCCTCATCGGGTTCCTGCCCATGTCTGCTCCCGCCGTCTCGGGGTCGCTTGTCTCCGCTTGCCCCTTTCTCCGTTCCGACCGTACGACCGAGTCGGGGAACGCACCACTCGTACGGAGCAGCGGCGGGGGCCCCGGGACGCCGGCCTGCGTGCCGCCCCGAAGCACCCGGTTCGTGCGACAAGACGCCGATTGCATCCACCGTGTGGTCCTCGCGGCGGTCCGCAACCGCCGTGGGCGCCCCGGTGTCTCCAGCCGTCAAGAACGGCGACCCGACAAGGGGACCCGTCCAGGCGACCCCTCAAGTGGAGGACCGCGGTATGCACACGACGACTGCTCCGACCGCCACCGCCCCGACGCCCGCGCGCTCCCGCGACACGACGGGCGACTTCCTGCTCCAGCCGCCCAACCCCGACGAGCGCGTCGCCTGCCGGGTCGACCCCGTCGACCTGCGCCGTCTCGACCTGCTCGCCCTGCTCACCACCGCCGGTATCGCGCCCTCCGCGGGGGACCGGGCCGCCATCGACCAGCTCAGCGTGCTCCCCGGCAGTGTGCACACTGCACTCCACCGGTGGCTGGAGCAGGCGTACGGGTTCTGCCGCTGAGGGCGCCCGGACCGCGCGGGTCAGAAGTCCACGGGATCCCGCACCAGCGGACACGTCATGCAGTGCCCGCCACCGCGTCCCCGGCCCAGTTCCGCGCCCACGATGGTGACGACCTCCACCCGGGCCTCCCGCAGCAGCGCGTTGGTCAGGGTGTTGCGGTCGTAGGTGAACACCACCCCCGGTTCCACGGCGACGGCGTTGTTGGCGCCGTCCCACTGCTGGCGCTCGGAGGCGTAGGCGTCGCCGCCCGTCTCCACCACCCGCAGCTTCGGCAGCCCGAGAGCCTTGGCGACGACGTCGACGAAGGGCGTCGTCCCCTCGTCGACGACGTCGAACCCGGGGCCCCGGTCGCCGGGGCGCAGCGAGAAGGTGTGCACCGCGTCCATGATGCGCGGGTAGAGGGTCACCACCTCGCGGTCGGCGAAGGTGAAGACGGTGTCCAGATGCATGGCGGAGCGCAGCTTCGGCATCCCGGCGACGACGACGTGCTCGGCGGCCCCGTTGCGGAACAGGGCGGCGGCGACCTGGGTGATGGCCTGCCGGGAGGTGCGCTCGCTCATGCCCATGAGGACGACCCCGTTGCCCACGGGCATGATGTCGCCGCCCTCCAGGGTGGCCTGACCCCAGTCCTGCTCGGGGTCGCCCCACCACACCGTCGAACTCTTGAAGTCGGGGTGGAAGGTGTAGATCGCCTTCATCAGCAGCGTCTCGTCGTGCCGCGCGGACCAGTACAGCGGGTTGAGGGTGAGGCCGCCGTACAGCCAGCAGGTGGTGTCGCGCGGGTACAGGGTGTTGGGCAGCGGCGGCATCAGGTACTCGTGGGCGCCGGTGGCCTCCCGGGCCAGCGCGAGGTGCGGGGAGCGGAAGTCCTCGGGCAGGTCGTCGGTGGCGAGCCCGCCGACGAGGTACTCGGCCAGTTCCCTCGGCGAGAGGGTCTCCAGGTAGGCGCGGGTGGCGTCGATGAGGCCGACGCCGACCTGGTTGGCGACGATCTTCCGGTCCAGGAGCCACGCCTTCGCCTCGGGCATCGCCATGATCTGTGCCAGCAGGTCGTGCAGCTCCACCACCTCGACCCCGCGCCGGCGCAGTTCGCCGACGAACGCGGCGTGGTCGCGCTGGGCGTTCTCCACCCACATGACGTCGTCGAAGAGCAGCTCGCCGGAGTTGGTGGGAGTCAGCCTCCGGTGTGCCAGCCCGGGGGAGCAGACCAGGACCTTGCGCAGCCTGCCGACCTCGGAATGGACGCCGAGCGCGGGCTGCGCGGCGCTCTCGTTGCTGGTCACACGGCCTCCTTGCCGGTCGATCGTGACCACTGTGCACCAAGTGGTCGCTCCGGGCATCTCGGTCGGTTGCGCGGGACGGGCACCCCGTCGGCGACGCGTCGTCCGGCCCGGGGGATGCTCACCGAGCGGTGCGCAGATCCGCGCCGCGCCGGGCCAGGTTGAGGACACCCACCACGACGAGTGCCACCCCGAGCAACTGGGGCAGGACCCACCAGTCGCCGCGCAGGTCCTCCTGGTACAGGACCACGCCGAGCAGGAGACTGACCGTCGCGTCGCCCAGGGTGAGCGCGGGCTGGGAGGCGACGAGCGGACCGCCCTGCATGGCGTGCTCCAGCAGGAGTACGGCGCACACCCCGGCCAGGGCGAAGCCGTAGGTCTGCCAGGTGGTGAAGAAGCCGGCGATGCCGTCGGCGTCCAGCACGCGCATGGAGTCCTTCATGAGCGCGGCGGTCAGCGCGTAGCACACCGCCGTGGCCGCGCCGAGGCACCCGGCGCGGGCCTTGCCGACGGGCCGCTTCAGACCCACCGCCGCCAGCAGTACGGCCGCCCCGGCGCAGGCCGCCAGCGCCGGCATCCAGCGGTCCAGAGGCACGTCGGCCTTCCCGCCGTCCGGCGACGCCGAGGCCAGCGCGACACCGAGCCCCACGACCACCCCGCCCACGGCGAGCCACACCGCCTCCGGCATCCGGTTGCCGGTCAGCAGCGAGGCCAGCAGCAGGGCCAGCGGGAGTTCCAGTACGAACAGGGGCTGTACGAGTGACAGCGGCCCCGTCGCCAGGGCCACCGCCTGACCGACGCCGGCGACCACCACGGCCAGCATGCCGCCGAGCCACACGGGCCGCCGCAGCAGATCGAGGACGAGCCCGGGGCGGAAGCCCTGGGACTGCGGCACGCTCAGCGCCGCGCGTCGCTGGAGCACGGTGGCCAGCGCGTTGCTGAACGCGGCGAGGAGTGCGAAGAGCACCGGCAGTACAACACCCATCCACCGATACTCACCCCGTTCCGGCCCGGTCGCGCGCCGCGTCGGACCCGGGTGACGGGGTGACGGGGTGACGGACGACGGGACGGCGGGAGCGGCGGGGTCGCTCAGCTGCCGCTCTGCGCGGACGCGGACTCGGCCGCGGAGTCCTGCTGCCGCGCGGGCGCCGGTGCCTCGGTGGCGCTGTAGTAGACCGAGGTGCCCTGCTTGGTGCGCTGGGCCTGGTTCTTGGCGACCAGTCCCTCGAGCGTGGTGCGCACGACCGTGGTCTTGACGGCGCGCCCGGAGTGGGCCTCGCCCAGCGCCGCGGTGACCTCGGCGGCGGAGCGCGGTTCCCGCTGTCCGGCGAGGTGCTCGCGCACCAGTTCCACCAGGGTGGGCCGGCTGGGCGCCTTCTGCGCCGCGGACTTCCCGGCGGCCTTGGGCGCCTGCTTGGCGGTCGACTTGGCGACCGGCTTGGTGGTCGTCTTCGCGGGTGCCTCGGCGGCCGACTTGGCCGCGGTCGTCGCGGTCGACCTGGTGGCCTTCTTGGCGGCCGGCTTCGAAGCCTTCTTGGCACCCGGCTTCGGGGCGGCGGCGCGCTTGGGCGCGGTGGTGGCCCTCTTGCTCCGCGTCCGCCCGCCCTTGGCCGACTGCGCGGCGGTGCCGCCCCGCGGCGCCGGCACGGTGGCCGTCTCGGCCGCGGGCTCCGGCGCGGTGGGCGACGGGGGAGGCGAGGTGATGCCGAGTGCCTGCTGCATGTTCACCAGCAGGGCGTGGTCGTGCTGCAGCGCGGCCAGTTGCTGCTGGAGGGCCGTGATCTCCGTGCTGACACGTTCCTGCTCCTTGATGTTGCGCTCCAGGTCGTCGTTGACCTGGGTGCTGTACTGCGAGGCCAGTTCCGTGGCGGACTGCATGGTGCTCTCGGACATGATGACGACTCTCCTTGGTTCACGGCCGTGAAGGCTGACGTGCAGCCCCGGTTGTTGCCCTGTGCGCTGCCGAGTCGGTATACCACGTATGGCCGCTGTCGTGGTATGTGCCGCCGCAACCCAGTGCATGTGTTCGGACCGCGGAGAGCGGCGGTCACCCGCCCTCGGGCACCTCCACGATCTTCCCGTGCTCGTCGACGGTGTGTGTCCGCCAGTAGGTGTCCCACTTGTCATCCACGTGTTCCGGGACCTTGCCCTCGGGGTAGCGGGTGTAACCCTCGGGCGGCTCCTCGCCATTGGGCACACATGCCGAGCCGGTGCCGCCGACGCTCAGGACCGGGTATTCGCCGCCGCCGCAGGTGGCCTCCTCCATGGAACAGCCGGTCAGGACGGCCGCGGCGGCGGCACAGGCCAGGACGAGACCGCGGACGGAACGGGTGGCGCGGCCGGCGGGCGCGGCCGGTGTCCGGTGAACTCGATCGGTGATACGCACGGTTGACTCCCTGTGGGTGGCTCGTGCCGCAAGCGTCCCCCGGTGGAGGGAAGCACCTCATGAGTACGGGTACTCAATCGGACGAGCCCCATGACCCGGCCCGGCCGCCCATACGGACCACTTTGCGCGTGCTCGCCCGTGCCTCCCGCTCGGCCTCGGCCACCGTGTGTGCGGCCGTACGGTCCCGCTCCTCGGCCTCGCGCCGGTTACGTTCGACCCGGTCGCGGTCCTCGTGCGCCGCCCGCAGCCGCTCCTCGGCGGCGGCCACCGTCTCCCGGACATGGGCGAGTTCGTCGTCGGCCGCGCGCAAGGACTCCTGGGCCTCCGCCTGTTCCGCGCGTGCGTCGCGCAGGTGCCGTTCGGCACGATCGGCCTCCCGTTCGGCCCGCGCGAGTTCCTCCTGCCGTTTGCGGCGCCGCTCGGCGAGTTCGTCCTTCGCCCGGGTGCGGGACGTGGCGCGGGTGGACTTCGGGCGCGGGGCCGGCTCCGGTTCGGACGCGGCCCCGGAGGGTTCCGTCGCAGCGGTGCCCGAGGGGAAGACCGACGGCGGGGTCAGGGAGACCTCCAGACGCCCTTGGGCCCACGCGTCGGCCGCTTCCGGGTCGGCGAGGACGGCGCGCAGGGTCGACTCGACCTCCCGCTGCGCCGCCTGGGAGAGCCGGTGCCCGGCCTCGCCGGCCAGTTGCGCGGCCTGCCGGGAGAGCGCGGCGACGATGCGCCGGCGCTGGGCGGAGAGTTCCTTGAGCCCGGCGGGGTCCAGGGTGCGGTGTGCCTGGCGCAGTGCCTGCCCCAGTTCCAGGAAGCGCCGGGTCTCCTCCGGGCGGGCGCGCGCCAGCAGGTTCGCCGCCCAGGCCGCGAGCGTGGGCCGGCGCGCGGCGTGGATGCGGCGGGCGTCCTCCTTGCGACCGGCCGTTCTGGCCGCCGCGGCGCGTTCCTCACGGCGGGCGACGAAGGCGGCCGGAGACGTCGTGTAGAGCTGGTCCAGGACCTCCTCGACCGTCTCCGCCTCCTGACCGCCCGCCTCCCCGCGACGACCGCCCTTGCGCTGCATGGCCCTCCGCCTCCCACCCGACCGCTACGACCCTCCGGACGCCGGCGCGGCCGGCTTCCCCGCCGCCTCGTCGCCCCGCACGGCGAAGCCGGCCACGAGACGGAGGCGCCAGCCGCCCGGCCGCCGCTCCCCCCGGCGGGAGCGGCCCTCCTCGGACATCCACCGGACCGGCCGGTCCCGCGGCAGCCCGGGGCCGCGGCGGCTGCCGGGGACGGTCCCGACGCCGGTCACCGGAGTCGCGCCGGCGGCACGCAACCGTTCGGCCGGCTCCGCGCGTCCCGCGGTGCCGGGCCCGAACGTGACCGGATGAGGCTGCGACACGGCGTCGCCGGTCCCCTCGTCGCCTGCGTCCATGCCTCCTGTCTACGGTCACCCCGGCCGCGCCGCGACCCGGACGGCGCCGTCCCCGGGCACGGTCCGGCCTGGTGCCTTCAGCCGAAGGCGCGCCGGTAGGCGTGCGGGCTGACTCCGGTGGTGCGTTTGAAGCGGTCGCGGAAGGCCGTCGGGGAGCCGAAGCCGACCTGGGCGGCGATGCGTTCCACGGAGTGCTGCGTCGTCTCCAGCAGGTGCTGTGCCTGCCGGACGCGGGCCCGGTGCAGCCACTGCAGCGGGGTGCTGCCGGTCTGCTCCCGGAAGCGGCGGATCAGCGTCCGCGTGCTCACTCCGGCGTGGGCGGCGATGTCGGCCAGGGTGAGCTCGCGGGCGAGGTTCTCCCGCAGCCAGGTCAGCAGGGGTTCGAGGGCGGAGCCGCGGGGCACGGGCGTGTAGTCGTGGACGATGAACTGGGCCTGCCCGCCCTCCCTTTCCAGGGGCATCACCGACAGCCGGGCGGCGTGCGCGGCGACCGCCGAGCCGTAGTCGCGCCGGATCATGTGCAGGCACAGGTCGAGGCCCGCGGCGGCACCGGCCGAGGTGAGGATCTGACCGTTGTCGACGTACAGGACGTCCGGGTCGACGTCGATGTCCGGATGCGCGTCGGCCAGGGCCCCGGCGGCGATCCAGTGGGTGGTGGCCCGCAGCCCGTCGAGCAGCCCGGTGGCGGCCAGCGGGAAGGTGCCCGAGCAGATGGACGCGATCCGTGTCCCCCTCCCGGCGGCCGTGCGCAGCGCGTCGCGGACGGCGGGGGAGAGCGGGTCGGTCGCCGCGGCCGTACCGGGGACGATGATCGTGTCCGCCTCCCGCAGCCCGTCCAGTCCCCAGGGGGCCCGCAGCGTGAAGGCGCCGGCGTCGACCTCGGGGTGCTCCGCGCACACCCGGATCCGGTAGCCGGGGCTGCCGTCGGGGAGCCGGGTGCGGGTGAAGACCTCGAGCGGGGTGGACAGGTCGAACGGGATCACCCGGTCCAGCGCGAGTACGGCGACGGTGTGCATGGCCGGAAAGTACCTCCTGGCGGGACGGCGGTCGGAGGCGGTGGCGTTTTCCCGGCGGAAGTTGTCACTCCTGCCACAGCACGCCCTCGGCCGCATTCCTGACACACCAAGCGGTTTGCCTAATGCCATTAGGGCTATGCATAATCGATGAAGGAATGAGCGACGCCGCAAGACGCACCACCGCCGGAGGCGACATGAACACCACGGACGACTGGATCACCACGCCGATCACCCCCGACCTCCTGCGGGGCGCCCTGGACCTGGAGCGGACCGAGCGCGGACTGCTGCCCCACCGGCTGCCCGCCCGCGCCCGCGCGCAGAACAACGACGGACAGCTGGCCATGGCCGAGTCCCAGCCCTCCGGCGTACGCCTGGCCCTGCGCACCCGCGCCACCGCCCTCGAACTGGACACGCTGCCCACCAAGCGCGTCTACGTCGGAGCCCCGCCGCGCCCGGACGGCGTGTACGACCTGCTCGTGGACGGCCGCCCGGCGGGCCGGGGCAGCGTCGCGGGCGGGAACACCCTCACCATCGACATGACCGCCGGCACGGCGGGCCTCGAGCCCGGCCCGGCGGGCACCCTCCGCTTCACGGATCTGCCCCGGGGCAGCAAGGACATCGAGATCTGGCTGCCGCACAACGAGACCACCGAACTCGTCGCCCTGCGCACCAACGCCCCCGTGGCGGCCGCCCCGGACCCCGGCCGCCGGGTCTGGCTGCACCACGGCAGCTCGATCAGTCACGGCTCCGACGCCGCGAGCCCCACCACCACCTGGCCCGCGCTCGCCGCCTCCCTCGGCGGCGTCGAACTGGTCAACCTGGGCCTGGGCGGCGGCGCCCTGCTCGACCCGTTCACCGCTCGGGCCATGCGCGACACCCCGGCCGACCTGATCAGCGTCAAGATCGGCATCAACGTGGTCAACGCCGACCTCATGCGGCTGCGTGCCTTCGGCCCCGCGGTCCACGGCTTCCTCGACACCGTCCGGGAGGGGCACCCCACCGTCCCCCTGCTGGTCGTCTCACCCATCCTGTGCCCCGTGCACGAGGACACCCCCGGCCCCCTGGCCCCCGACTTCACCGACGGTCGCGTGCGGTTCGTCGCCACCGGCGACCCCGCGGAACGCGCGAGCGGGAAGCTGACCCTGAACGTCATCCGGGACGAGCTGTCCCGGATCGTGACGGAGCGGGCCGCCGAGGACGAGAACCTCCACCACCTCGACGGCCGCGCACTCTACGGAGAGGCCGACGCGGCGGACCTCCCCCTGCCCGACGGCATCCACCCGGACGCCGCCACGCACCGGCTGATCGGCGAACGGTTCGCCAGGGCGGCCTTCACCGAACGGGGCGCCTTCGCGGGCTGAAGTTCATGGGCCGGGACACTCGGGGCCGGCCGGGCCTCACGCCCCGACGACGACCGAGGCGAAGCGCCGGGCCACCTCGCGCCAGACCGCCTCGGCCGCGGGCTCGTCGAGTTCGGCCCGGCGGACGAGTTCCACCGGGTCCAGCCCCCGGGCGCGGAGCCGGCCGGCGTCCCACGCCGCGACCCGGTCCGCCCCCGCCTCGGGGTGGAACTGCACGCCCCACGCCCGCTCGCCGACCCGGAACGCCTGGTACGGGCACCGCTCACTCGCCATGAGCCATGCGGCGCCGGGCGGCAGTACGGTGACGGCGTCCACGTGCTGCTCGACCGCCGTCACCCGCTCCGGCAGTCCCCGGAACAGCGGGTCGGCTTCGGCCTCCGGCCGCAGCGTCAACGGCGTGCTGCCCACCTCGGGCTCGCCGTGCCCACCGAGCACCGTGCCACCCGCCACCCGGGCGAGGAGCTGCCCGCCCAGACAGATCCCGAAGACGGGCACCTTCCGGTCCAGCGCCTCGGCGACCAGCGCCCGGGTGGGTGCGAGCCAGGGGGCGCGCTCGTCGTCGTCGGGCAGGTAGCCACCGCCGAGCACCATGACGCCGTCGTGCTCCGGACGCCGGGGGAGCGGCGCACCGGCGTACGCGTGCACCACGTCCAGTGCCACCCCGCCCGCGACCAGCCAGTCGCCGAACCGGCCGGGACCGCCGCCGCGATGGTTCTGCACCACCAGGAGTCGTGACATCTGCCCACCCCGCCTCACCTCGCCCGCACCGGAGCCCGCCGCCCGGGAAGCGACGGGCCGCGGGGCACCCACCGTGTCACAGACTCGCCGCCCGATGGGTCGGCTCGCCGTCGAGGACGGTCAACAGCACCGGCACGTCGGCGAGTTCGGTGGCCGGCACGGTGAGCGGGTCGGCGGCGAGGACCGTCAGGTCGGCACGGTGTCCCACGGCGATCCGCCCGGCCCCGTGCTCCTCGCCCGCCGCGTAGGCGGCGTTGACGGTCATGCCCCGCAGCGCCTGCGTCGCGGTCAGCGCCTGCTCCGGGCCGTGCGGGGCGCGGTCCAGATCGCGCGTCGGCCGGCGGTGGCGGGCGCCCGCCATGACGCCGAGCGGCGGATACGGCGCGATGGGCCAGTCGGAGCCGAGGACCACGACGGCACCCGAGTCGAGCAGGTCGCGGCAGCGCCAGGCCCGCGAGGCGCGCGGTTCGCCCAGCCGCCGGGACCAGTTGTCGGTGTGGTCGGCGCGGGTGAAGTCGCAGCAGTGCGTGGGCTGCATGGACGCCACGACACCCAGCTCGGCGAACCGGCGCAGGGTGTCGTCCGGGACGGTCTCGATGTGCTCGACCCGGTGCCGTGGCCCGGGGCCGCCGTCCGCCAGGGCCTTCTCGACGGAGTCGAGGACGTGCCGTACGGCCGCGTCGCCGATCGCGTGGGTGACGGTGGGCACCCCCGCCCGGTGCAGGGCGCCGACGATCCGCGTGTACTCCTCGGGGTCCGGCCAGAAGGCGTGCCGGGACTCGCCCCGGCCGTCGGGCTGCTCCAGCCATGCCGTGCCGTTGTCGACGGTCCCGTCCATGAAGATCTTGACGCCGTCGGTCCGCCACAGCCGGCCGCCCACGCCCTGCCGCGCGACGAGTGCGCGCACTTCCTCCGCGTCCGCACCCGGCTGGCACCAGGGAGCCACCCGGAGCCGCAGCGGCAGCCGCCCGGCCTCGTCCAGCTCGGCGAAGAAGGCGAGGCTGTCGCCGTTCGCGTCCATCACGTGGCCGCCGGTCAGTCCGGAGGCGGCCATGGCGCGCAGGGCGGCGGCGAGCCGGTCGCGCCGCTCCTCGCGGGTGGGCTGCGGTGCGACCCGCTCCACCAGGTCGCAGGCGGCGTCCTCCAGGAGCAGCCCGGTGGGCCTGCCGTCCGCGTCGCACACCACCTCGGCCGTGGCCTGGTCGAAGGCGCGCGGCCCGGTCACCCCCGCGAGTTCCAGCGCACGCCGGCTGGCCAGCATCGAGTGGGCGTCGAAGAGCAGCAGCAGCGCGGGCACGCCCTCCAGTACGGCGTCGAAGGGCGCCACCCCGACCGGGCGACCGGCGAAGACGTTGGGGTCCAGCCCCCAGCCGTGCAGCCACGCACCCGCGGGCAGGTCGCGCACCGCGTCGGCCAGCGCGGCCCGCACCTCGTCGAGATCGCCGCAGCCGGACAGGTCGAGGCCGTGGGTCAGCTCGGCGCCCGTGACGGGATGGATGTGGCCGTCGACCAGGCCGGGCGTCACCACGGCGCCGCCCAGATCGATCACCGTGGTCGACGCGTCCGCGAGGGCGCGGATCTCCCGGTCGTCACCGAGGGCGGCGATCCGGCCGTCGGCCGCGGCCAGCGCGGTCTGCGGCAGGAAGGCACCGGTGACCGGGTCGAGCAGCCGGGCCGAGAGCAGGATGAGAGAGGTGCGCACAGTCGCTCCTTGGGTGAGGGTCAGTTCGGGGCGCCGCAGGCCGTCAGGGTGCCGGCGGGCAGGCCCAGTTCACGTTCCGCGGTGAGGGCCGGCATCAGCCGCACCTCGGGCGGGTCGGCCGCGGTGTCGGCGCTGTTGACGAGCATGCCGAGTCCGTCGAGGACGACCAGGATCCGGATGGCGGCCAACAGCGGGTCGGCGGCGCGGAACTCGCCCCGCTCCACGCCGTCGCGGACGAGTGCTTCGAGCCGGTCGCGCCACGCGGCCTCCTGGACGGCGACACGGTCGCGCAGGGTGGGCCGGTAGCGGCTCAGATGCCGGGCGTTGAGCCAGAGACGGCTGATGTCGTCGAACTCCGCTCCGGCCGCACGGGCGAAGAACCGGGCCAGGTGCCGGGTGGGCGTGGCCCCGGCCCGGTCGGCCGGGAGCAGCGCGTCGAGTTCCGCGGCGGCCGCGTCGCCGTACGCCTCGGCCACCAGGTCCTCGACCGCGGGGAAGTAATGACTGATCAGGCCGGGGCGGACGTCGAGCTCCTCGGCGATCCGCCTGAGGGTGATGGACTCCAGTCCCTCGGACAGTGCGATGGATGAGGCTGCGGCAACGATTTCCGCACGTCTGGCCGCTGGAGTTTTGCGGATTCGCTTGTTCGGAGTGCTTGACGGCATGGAATCGATGCTATTGAGTGTGCGACCAACAAGCAAGCAGGTGGGCCACCAGCACCCCGGAGGAGCCTCATGGCGTCCACGATCCCCGACCCGCAACCCCGCTCCGGCGCCCCGCGCCCGGAGGATTCGCCGACCCGGAAACCGTCGGACGGGGCGAGCCGCGTCGAGGCCCACGGCATCGACCACATCCCCGAGCACGAACGCCGCGGACGCCCCCGGCAGCTCTTCTCCGTCTGGGCCGCCGCCAACGTCAACTACCTGAACCTGGTGACCGGCGGCGCCCTGATCCTCATGGGCCTGACCCCGTGGCAGGCGCTGGCGGTGATCGTCGTGGGGAACCTCTTCTGGGTGCTGACCGGAGTGCTCGCCCTGTCCGGTCCGGCCGCCGGCGCGCCGAGCGAGGTCGTCACACGCGCCATGTACGGCGTCCGCGGCAACCGCGTGAACAACGCGATCGTCGGCTGGCTGATCTCCGTGTGCTACTTCGCGCTCAACCTCGCCGCCGCCGCGACCGCCGCCTTCGCCCTCGTGGAGATGGCCGGCATCACCGCGAACACCGGCGTCAAGGTCGCCGTGGTGATCGTCGTCGCCGCCCTCACCCTGACCATCGGCGTCTACGGCCACGCCATGATCATGAAGCTCTACCTGCCGATCACGCTGGCCCTGACGGCCGCCTTCGCCGTCGTCGCCCTGGGCGTCCTGCGGCACGCGGACTTCTCGTACGTGCCGCCCCAGCCGCTGACCGGCACCGAACTCTGGGCGGTCCTGATCGCGGGCGTCACCCTCATCGGATCCGGCCCGCTGTCGTACACGACCAGCGCCGACTTCTCGCGCTATCTGCCCCGCACGGCGTCCGCGAAGGCCGTCGTCGGCTGGACCGCCCTCGGCGGCTTCCTGCCGGGCGTGGTCGTCTGCTTCCTCGGAGCCCTCGCCGCGACCGCCGTCGACATGACCGACCCGCAGGCGGGCCTCAGGCAGATCCTGCCCGGCTGGTTCGGACCGGTGCTCCTGCTCGCCCTGGTGCTCGGCACCGTCGCCATCAACGCCCTGACCGCCTACAGCGCGGGCCTCGCCCTCCAGGCCGTCGGCATCCGCATCCGCCGCTCCCGCAGCGTGCTCGCCGACGGCACCGCGGCCGTCGCCCTCACCCTGTACGGGCTGCTCGTCTCCGGCTTCCTCGACACCGTCAGCAACGTCCTCCAGCTCACGGTGGTCCTCCTCGGCCCCGCCATGGCCGTCTACGCCACCGACATCGCGCTGCGCCGCAACCGCTACGACGGCCCGGCCCTGATGGACGAGACACGCGACGGCCGCTTCTGGTACACCGGCGGCGTCAACCCGGCCGGTGCGCTCGCCCTGGCCGGAGGCGTCGCCGCGGCGGCCCTGAGCGTCGACACCCTCTACACCGGACCGATCGCCCGCGCCCTGGGCGACATCGACCTCTCCCTGCCGGCCGGCATGGTGGTGGCCGCCCTGCTCTACGCCGTCCTGGCGCGCGGCGGGCGGACGAGGGCGGCGACGCCGTCGGGCTGACTCAGCGCCGCGCCAGGTACAGGGTCACGGCCTTGTGCAGCACCTTGTTGAGGGGGAAGTCCCACTCGCCCAGATACTCCACGGCCTCTCCGCCCGCGCCGACCTTGAACCGGAGCAGCCCGAGCAGGTGGTTGTCCTGGTCCAGGGTGTCGGTGATGCCGCGGAAGTCGTAGACGGCGGCGCCCAGTTCACGGGCGTCGCACATCATCCGCCACTGGAGGGCGTTGTTGGGCTGCACCTCGCGCCGACGGCCGGTGGACGCGCCGTAGGAGTACCAGACGTGTTCACCCACCGTCAGCATCGTGGCGGCGGCGAGTACCTCGCCGTCGTGGTGGGCGAGGTACAGGCGCATGCGGTCCGGGTCCTCGGCCGTCAGCGCGGTCCACATGCGTTGGAAGTAGGCGAGGGGGCGCGGCACGAACCGGTCCCGCTCCGCGGTCTCCACGTACAGCTCGTAGAAGGTGGCCAGGTCCTCCCGGTCGCCCCGGACGACCTTCACGCCGGCCTTCTCGGCCTTCTTGACGTTGCGCCGCCACTGCTGGTTGAAGCCGCTTCGCAGGTCCTCCTGCGTACGTCCGGCGAGCGGCACCTGGCACACGTACCGGGGCTGGCCCGCGGCGAAGCCGTCCTCGCCGCCCGCCTCGGTGCGCCGCCAGCCCATCGCGCGCAGCCGCTGCGCGACGTCGTCCGCGCCCGGCTCGCGCACCGTCGCCTCCACGTCGCCCAGCCGCCGCGCCCCCGGGTCGGAGATGGCCGCCTTGACGGCGTCGGCGCTCCAGCGTCGCGCCACCACCGGCGGCCCCATCCGCACCGTGAACGCGCCGCGCTCCCTCAGGTGCGCGAGCATCGGCTCCAGCCACCGCTCCAGACCGTCCGCCGTCCAGTCGACGACCGGGCCCTCGGGCAGATAGGCCAGGTACCGCTTCAGCCTCGGCAGCGGCCGCAGCAGCACCAGCCCCGCGCCCACCAGTTCACCGCCCTCGTCGAACCACCCCAGGCTCTCCGCCCGCCAGTCCGGCTTCACGTCGCCCCAGGCGGGGACCTGCAGGTGACTCACGGACGGCCGGGCCGTGACGAAGCGCAGGTGCTCCTCGCGGGTGATCGGCTTCAGACGAAGACTCATGGGGCGTCCCTCGGTTCGGCTGTGGTGCGGCGTGCTGCGGCGTCGTTCGACGGTCCGACGGGGGAGACGGCCGAGGCGCCGGCCGCGGTTGCCGTCCCGCACCTCACAGGGAACAACGGCCGCGGCCGATCCGCGCGCTGTCGCCCGGCCGCCCACCCGTGTGCTCCGTCCGGCGGGCGGAGCGGCGAGCCGGGTGGCAGCGTGGCAGGACCGCGCGGTGCGGGCGGTACGGGCGGCACACAGGGAGCGGACGGCGATGGCACGGGCGATCTGGACGGGCGTGGTCACCTTCGGGCTGGTCTCGGTGCCCGTCGGCCTGTTCACGGCGACCGAGGACCACACCGTCCACTTCCACCAGCTCCAGCGCGGCACCTCGGACCGGATCCGCAATCGCCGGGTCAACGAGCGCACCGGAAAAGAGGTCGACGCCGCCGACATCGTCAAGGGCTACGAGGCGGGCGAGGGCGAGTACGTCGTCGTGGAACCCGAGGAACTCGACGAGATCGCGCCGGGACGCTCCCGCACCCTGGAGATCACCGACTTCGTGGACCTGGACCGGATCGAGCCGGTCTACTTCGGCCGCACCTACTACCTGGCCCCGCGCGGCAAGGAGTACCTCAAGGTCTACGCACTGCTGCGCACCGCCCTCGCCGAGGCCGGCAAGGTGGGTGTCGCCACCTTCGTCATGCGCAACCGGCAGTACCTGACCGCCCTGCGCGCCGAGGACCGGGTGCTGCTGCTCCAGACGCTGCACTGGGCCGACGAGGTCCGCGACCCGGTCGAGGAACTGCCGGAACTGCCGTCGGAGCGGGTGGGCCGCGGCAAGGAGCTGGACATGGCGCTGCGTCTCGTCGACGCCCTCAGCGGCGACTGGGAGCCCGCCCGCTACCGCGACACCTATCAGGAGAAGGTCCGCGAACTGGTCCGGGCCAAGGCCGAGGGCCAGGAGGTCGCCGTCGCGGAGGAGGCGCCCGAGGCCACCAACGTCGTCGACCTGATGGAGGTCCTGCGCGGCAGCCTGGAGCAGGCGAAGGACGCCGGCGGCAAGCAGGCGGCGGCGAGGTCCAAGAGCCCCGGCGGCAAGCGGGCCGCGTCCACTACCCGGAAGGCGGACGCCGAACGGCCCGCCGGGGCCCGGAAGAAGGCCACCGCACCCTCCCGGAGCGAGCTGCGGGAACTGAGCAAGGCCGAGCTCTACCAGCGGGCCACCGAACAGGACATCGCGGGCCGGTCGAGGATGAGCCGCCAGGAACTCGTCGACGCGCTCGGCGGCAGCGCCGGCCGCGGCCGCCGGAAGAAGAAGACGACCGCGGCCTGAACCGCCGGACCGGAGGGAGCCGGACCTCGCCTCAGGCGGTGCTGAGCATGCCCTCGCGCAGCCGGGCCAGCAGCCGCGAGATCAGCCGGGACACGTGCATCTGGGAGACGCCGAGGCGCTCGCCGATGTCCTTCTGGGTGAGTTCCTCCACGAACCGCCAGTGGATGATCTGCCGGTCGCGTTCGTCCAGCTCGGCGATCATCGGAGCGAGGGCGTGGAAGTCGTCCACCAGGGCCAGGGCGGCGTCGTCGGTGCCGATGAAGTCCGCGAGCGCGGACTCGCCGTCCTCGCTGCCGTTGATGGTGGCGTCCAGGGAGGCGGAGTTGTAGCCGTTGGCCGCCAGCCGGGCCTCGACGACCTCGTCCTCCGGCAGGCTCATCAGCTCCGAGAGCTCCTGCGTGGTGGGGTTGCGGCCGAGGCGGCTGCGGAGCTCCTCGGTGGCGCGGGCGAGCTGGACGCGGGCCTCCTGGAGGCGGCGGGGCACGTGCACGGCCCACGAGGTGTCCCGGAAGAACCGCTTGATCTCGCCGACGATGTAGGGCACAGCGAAGGAGGTGAACTCCACCTCACGGGTGAGTTCGAACCGGTCGATGGCCTTGATCAGGCCGATCATGCCGACCTGGACGATGTCCTCCATCTCCTCCGGTCCGCGGCTGCGGAACCGGCCGGCCGCGAAGCGGACCAGGGACATGTTCATCTCGATCAGCGTGTTGCGGGCGTACTGGTACTCGGGCGTGCCCTCCTCCAGCACCGTCAGCTGCTCGAAGAACAGCTTCGACAACTCCCGCGCGTCCTTGGGCGCCACCTTGGACGGGTCCGCGATCTCCGGCATCTCCGCCGTGGCGTGCTCGGTGGCCTGCGCGGTCGTCGTCGTCATGATGTGCCCTCCCGGTTGATCGGTCGTCGTTGTCACCTTGTCGGCCGACGCACGATCGCCTACCCCGAGTCAGACGGCGCATGCATGGCGAAGTGCCGGAACGGCCGACGAGGGCTCAGGGACGGTGCCCTCGGCCCGGGCGGCGGGCGCCTCACAGACCGAGACAGAAGCGGACCGCGGTGCCCCCGTCGGTGGTGTGCACCCGCACCAGGTCGGCGACGTAGTGGACGAGCAGGAGACCGCGGCCGCCGATCTGGCCGGGCTCCGCGGGCCGGCGGCCGGCGAGCGGATCCGTCAGCCGTCCGCCGTCGCGGACCTCGCACACCACCTGTCCCGCCTCGGCCCAGACCGCCAGCGTTCCGCCGCCGCCGCCGTGGATCACGCTGTTGGTGGTCAGCTCGGACACCGCCAGTTCCGCGTCCTGCAGCCGCCGCCCGGCCAGCCCGAGCGAGGCCGCCCGGTCGACCGCGAAACGGCGCGCCTCGGGCAGCTCCCCGGCCCCGAAGGCGAGGACGCCGGCGTCGGGCGGGCAGGTGAGCGGCTCGTTGTAGCGGGCGACGACGGCACGCCAGTCGTAGGCCTCGCTGGCCCGCGCGTCCCCCTGGGCGATGACCGTCGGGTGGGTGGCCAGGGCGTCGGCCAGGACGTTCGCGGCCAGCCGGGTCTCGTCGTACGGGCACAGGATCGTCGCGGGGCGGCCCGCGAAGGCGGCGTTGATCAACGCCTCGTGCTGGGCGCACGCGGGGTACTCCGCAGCGCTGCGCCCGGCCCAGACCGGCTCGCCGACGATCCGCACCCGGGCCCGCGCGTGCGCGTCGGCGAACGCGCGCAGCACGCCCGGGATGATCCGCCCCGGATTGCGCCCCGCCTCGGTCATGTCCAGGAAGGTGACGTCCCGCGCGTCCGCGCCCAGCCCGCCCCGCACCAGCTCCAGGTTGGGGCCGGGCACGGCCACCGCCACCGGCTCGCCCGCGGCCAGCCCCTCCCGCACGAACGCCACCGTCCGGTCCGTGTACTCGGCCTCCGAGCGGTAGAACAGCGCCGGGTGGGTGAATGTCTCCTCGGTGGTCGGCGTGCTCATCGCGGCGCCACCTCGATCCGGTGCAGGGACGGCCAGAAGAGGTCCAGGACCCGCGGAAGCTGCGGGGGCGGACGCTCCACCACGACCCGGCCGACGGGCAGCCTCATGGCCGTGACGGCCAGCGCCGTCACCCCGGCCACGTCGACGAAGCGCACGCCGGACAGTTCCACGTAGGACACGTCGGTGTGCTGCCGGGACAGCTCGGTCAGGGCCTTCTCCCAGGACAGCCGGGTGCTCACGTTGATCTCACCGCTGGCACGGATACCCGTACGGCCGGACAGCGGGCCCACGTCGAGCACCGCACCGGTCCGCACACGGGCCGGGCCGCCCGGAGCGCCTGCGCCGTCCACACTCGATCCCCCTTCGGAACTCCGCCCGGCACCCGTCCGCCGCCAGGGCACTCCTTCCGGCCAGGCAGCCTATCCCGGATCCGCCCCCGTACGCCGGTGAGGGGACAAACAGGCGACAGCCGGGCGAAGCGGGGAACACGACAGAGAGCGCGTCCTCGGAAGGGAAGAACAGGCATGTTTGAAGCCGAAAACATTCGTGACTGGCGCGGCCTCGACGTCGTGGACTACGACGGCCGCAAGATCGGGACCCTGGAGTCCATCTACTTCGACACCCTCACCGACCGGCCCGCGTTCGCCACGGTCACGATCGGCCTGCCGACCCGC
This sequence comes from Streptomyces sp. KPB2, assembly GCF_003950055.1. Taxonomy (NCBI): domain Bacteria; kingdom Bacillati; phylum Actinomycetota; class Actinomycetes; order Kitasatosporales; family Streptomycetaceae; genus Streptomyces; species Streptomyces sp. KPB2. The sequence continues at coordinate 338,702 of NZ_CP034353.1, read as the reverse complement.
CGGCGGCTCGTCTTCGTGCCGGTGGACAAGGCCACCGTGGGGCCGCAGTACCTGAAGGTGACCTACGACAAGTCGCTGGTCAAGGACGCCCCCGGAATCGACCCGGACGGTGAGCTCGCCGCCGAGGACGAGGGCGCGGTCTTCGCCCACTACCACCTGCCCTACGAGCAGGGCAGCCGCGGCGAACGCCGCCTCGGCCGGCGCTGAGGCGCCCCTCGGGGGGCCGTGTCCCGGCCGCACGGGCGGGACACGGCCCCCGGGTTCGGACAACCCGGTTACGAGACGTCCGCGCCGCGCGCCGCCCCCTCTGTCTCGGAGGTCGCACTGCCCGTGGCGAGGGTGCCGCCCGCGCTCTCGAGATGGGCCCGCACGAACCACTGGAACTGCTCCAGGTCCCTGAGCTGCCCGATCAGCAGGTCCTCCGTGGCGGTGTCGATCTTGCCGGCCTCCTCGACCGCCGCGCGCATGCCCTCGACCACGCCGGTGTACACCACGTCGAGCGCGCCGAGATGGGCGATGGCGTCCGCCCGGCCGATGGAGTAGTCGTCCCACTTCCGCTCGGCCACCAGCGCGCCGGGGGTGCCCTGGGCCACCCCGCCGAGCGCGGCGATGCGCTCCGCGACGTCGTCGGCCATCTCGCGCACCTGGTCCACCTGGGGGTCGATCATCTCGTGGACCGCGATGAAGTGCGGACCCACCACGTTCCAGTGCACGTGCTTCAGCGTCAGGTGCAGGTCGTTGAGGGCGTGCAGGCGCAGCCGGAGCACACCGATCAGCCGCCCGGCGGCCTCGCGCTCGATGCCGGGGACCGTGTACTTCGGGGTCAGGTCGTGCGTCATGGCGGACCTCAGCTCCTCATGCGTTGCGTACGTCGTTGCTCGTGCACGAATGCCCCGTATCGGCACCGGCAGACATGCCGGCCTGCGCCGCGATCAGGACGGCGGCGCCGGCAGCGGCATCGCACCGAGGGCGCGCGCCGCGTGCACGAGGTTGGACGCCATGGCCCGGCCGGTGGACACCGACCAGTCGTGGCCGCGCTCGTCGTCGAGGAAGTCCGGACCGGGACCGGGGCCGAGGTGCCAGTAGGTCCAGGCCTGGCCGGGGATGGTGTAGCCGATGTCCGCGAGCCCGCCGCAGATCTCGCTGATGACATGATGGGCGCCGTCCTCGTTCCCGGTGACCAGGACGCCCGCGACCCGGTTGTAGGCGACCGGGCGGCCCTCGTCGTCGGTCTCACCGAGCATGGCGTCCATGCGCTCCAGCACCCGCTGTGCGACGGACGAGGGGCGGCCCAGCCAGGTCGGCGACGCGACGACCAGGATCTGCGAGGCCAGCAGCTTCTCGTGCACGGCCGGCCAGTCGTCCCCGTCGCCCATGTCGGTCTCGACCCCCGGTTTCAGATTCAGGTCGACGGCCCGGACCACGTCCACCTCCGCCCCGTGACCTTTGAGCGCCGCGATCACGGTGGCGGCGAGCGCCTCGGTGTTCGACGGCTGGGGCGAGGGCTTGAGGGTGCAGTTGATGACGAGTGCGCGCATGAATTCCCCTGTTCCCCGGCCGGGTCGGCACTATCGTCGGCCGTATGGCTGACGAGTGCTTCCAACATCCGCGGCTCGCCGCGCTCTACGACGTGCTCGACACCGACCGCGGCGACCTCGAGGCGTACCTGCGCATGGCCGACGAGTTCGGCGCGAGCAGCGTGCTGGACATCGGGTGCGGGACCGGCGTGTTCGCCCTGCTGCTGGCGGAGCGCGGCATGGACGTCGTCGGCGTCGATCCCGCCGGGGCGAGTCTCGACGTGGCCCGGGGCAAGCCGGGCGCCGACCGGGTGCGCTGGATCGAGGGCGACGCCGCCGCACTGCCCCCGCTGCGCGTCGACCTGGCGACCATGACGGCGAACGTCGCCCAGGCGATCACCGGCCGCCACGACTGGCAGGCGACGCTGCGCGGCGCGTACGAGGCCCTGCGGCCCGGCGGACACCTGGTGTTCGAGACACGGGACCCGGCCCGGCGCGCCTGGGAGGAGTGGACCCGCGAACACACGCACCAGGTCGCTCGGATTCCCGGCACGGGCCCCGTCGAGAGCTGGTGCCGGCTCCTGGACGTGAGCGGCCCGCTGGTCACCTTCCGGTGGACCTACGTCTTCGCGGCGGACGGCCAGGTGCTCACCTCCGACTCGACGCTGCGCTTCCGCGAGCGGGACGAGGTGGCGGCCGACCTGACCGGGCAGGGGTACGAGGTGCGCGAGGTGCGCGGGGCCCCCGACCGCGAGGGCAGGGAGTTCGTCTTCGTCGCGCGACGCCCGGAGGCGGACGGACACTGACGCCACCGGCACCGCGGCGACCTCCGGAACCCGGCAACCAACGCCGCCTCCTCACTGCCCGGCCGCCCTCCTGACACGGCGGCCTCCGGGCGGCCACCCTCGCCGCATGGCCCGTTTTCAGCACACCGTGACCCTCGCCCCCGTACCGCGCCGCTGGTTCGAGTCGTGCGTCGCCACACTGCACGACCTGGCCGAGGACACGGACGCCGAGGACACGGACGCCCAGGGAGCGCGCCTGCGGCTGCCCGACGGCCGCCCACTGCCCGGACTGGTGCTGGCACGGGGCCGGCATCTGCGGCCGGGGGCGCGGTACCGGCCCGTGCACGAGGAGAGCGGGGAACCGGACGCGGACCAGTGCGTCACCGTGCGCGCCTGGGACCGCCGCCGGGAGACCGCGCTGGAGGTCGTCACCGTCGACGGCGCCCCGGACCACCCCGCCCGGCTGGACTGCGCCCTCACGCTCACGAGCGCCGAACGGCCGCGCGAGGCGTCGCTGTCGGTGACGCTGACCCCGAGCGGCGGCAAGCGGGACAAACACCTGGGCGGCACCGGACGTGTACACCTCGACCTGGACGGGTGGTGGCGGGCGACCGGCCGGGGCCGCCACCCGTCCCGCGCTCCCCTCACCGGAACCCTGACACACGCGTACGCCCGCGTCGGCGTCACGGTCGTGCCGCGCCCCGCCCCGGACGGACGCTGGCTGGTGACCGTGAGAATACGGGCCGGGGGCCGCTCCTTCGCCCGTCCGCTCGTGCCCCTCGCCGCCGCGCTGCTGGGACGCCGCGCCCGGCGGGCCTGCGCCGAGTCCCTGGACCGGGCCGCGGAGACGTGGAACGCCCAGGTCCCCGCACTCGTCCGCATGGACGCCGAACGCCTGCGCGCCGAACTGACCGACGCACTGCTCGGCGCGCGAAGGGCGCACACGGGAAAGGAGTGAGCCCTGTACGCGCCCCCTCCGCGGTGCGGACAATCCCAGTGACCGTGATCACCCGGCGGAAGACGCGGTGTCGTCCGGCCGCCGACTCCCGGGAAGCAGGTCGATCGCCATGCTGCTGCGTCAGCCCACATCCGTGTCCGAAGCACAGGAGTGCATGGCGCAGGGGGCGGTGCCCATCGGCGGGGCCACGCTCGTGTGGGCCACCTGGCAGCGCGACGGCTTCCCGGAACTGGCCATGTCGCTGCGCGCACTGCCGGAGGCGAACACCGTCGAACCCGAGGCGCTGGGCGCGGCCGTGGTGCTGCACCGCATGGACGACCGGGTCCCCGAGGTGCTGCGCCGGGCGGCGGGCTCGGTGGGCACCGGAGCGGTACGCCGGACGGCCACCGTCGGCGGCAACCTCGTGGGCAGCAGCCTGCGCTGCCTGCTTCCCGCGGCCCTCGTGCTGGACGCCCGCGCCACGGTGCTGGGCCCCGACCGCCCCTACGAGACCGATCTGGCCGAGGTGGTGGCGAAGCGTCACCTGATGCTCGGCCTGCGCTGGCGCACCCCCCTGGCCAGCGGCTACCGCAAGCAGCCCGCCGAAGCCGGCGGCCCGCCGCCGCTGGTGGTCGCCACCGCGGTGCACGCCGACGGCGACGGCGGGCGGCGACTGCGCGTCGCCGTCCGAGACGGCTACGACGTGCTCAGCGAGAGCGCCACCTGCGACGCGGGCGCCGACCAGGCCCTGGACCTCCTGGAACGGACGGACATCGGCGCCCTGCCCGCGGGGGTCCGGGACGTGGTCCGGGAGCAGGTCGCCGACATCCTGGACGCCCTCGCCGGCCGCTGAGACGACGGCCGGCGACGGCGCGGGTGTGCGCGTCAGCCGTTGGCCAGGGCCTTGACACGGTCCAGCGCCCCGTTGAACTTGTCGTGGTCGCCGACGGTCGGTCCGGACGAGGTGTACTGCCACATGGTGTGGAAGTCCCAGCCGGCCGGGAGCTCCCCGACGGTCGAGGCGTACCGCGCGATCCACAGCGGGTTGCTCGCGCCGAAACCGCTGTAGTTCCCGGTGCACTGCGTCCACCAGTTGGTGGACGTGTAGACGGCGGCGTGACGGCCGGTGCGCTGCTTGTACCGGTCCAGGAAGGCCCGGATCCAGCTCACCATCTGACTGTGCGTCCGCCCGTAGCAGGTGGCCCCGTACGGGTTGTACTCGATGTCCAGGACGCCCGGCAGCGTCCTGCCGTCCTTGGACCAGGCCCCGCCGTGGTCGACGAAGTAGTCCGCCTGGGCGGCGCCGCCGGAGGTGTCCGGGGTCGCGAAGTGGTACGCGCCGCGGACCATGCCGACGTCGTACGAACCGCCGTACTGCTGGGCGAAGTACGGGTTCCGGTAGGAGGTCCCCTCGGTGGCCTTCACATAGGCCCACTTCACACCGCTGTTCCAGAGGGTCGACCAGGCGACGTTGCCCTGGTGGCTGGAGACGTCCACCCCCTCGGTCTGGGCGACGCGGGTGCCGACGGGCCGGCCCTGGACGCCTTCGTGGGCGAGGACGCCCGTACCCATGTGGGCGGTACCGCGGGCGGGCGTCCGGGTGTCGTCGGCCGAGGCCGGGACGGCGGACAGCGTCAGGAGGAGTGACTGGGCGGCGAGGATGACGCCTGAGGTGAGCAGGCGTGAGTGGCGTTTCGCCACGGCTATGGGTCTGCGCATGGCATCCATCCGAACCGGAGTCGGGCCCCACCGCATCCCGCGTTCGTCCAGACGGTGCTGCCGGACGGTCCGCTCCGGAGAACCTCCGCCTCGAGAAGAACGCCAGTACCACATCGCTGCGTTCGATTGGCGAGATGTCGGGAAAGTTCCCTCCTCGGTGGGGTCTGCGCTCGGTCCGGCATGGGAGGCCAACGCGCTGACTAGCATGAGCCGCAGGCCCACCGGAGTGATCACCACGCACCCGGTGGCACGGCTCCGGCCCGCGGCCGCCCCAGGTCGACCGGCCTTCTCCCCGCTCTCAAGGACCAGAGGGACCGCGGAATGTCAATGTCTGCACCCCCCACCCCGCCCCGGACGCAGAAACCAGGCCGCTCCACCCCGGCCGTCCCGCTGCTCGTGCTCCCGGCCGCCGCCGCGGCCGCGGGCGCCGCCTGGGCGGCCGCTCCCGACACCGCCCGGAGCTGGACCGCGACCCTCGCCGTCACCTCCTGGCTGTGCGTCGCCCTCTCCGTCGGCCTCGGCTCCCACCTGGTCGGACGGGCACGCCGGACGGCGGCGGCCCGGCGGACGGAGATCAACGCCCTCAAGGGCCGGCTCGCGCAGGAGAACGCCGGCCTGGTCCACCTCGTCAACGTGGCGCTGCCGGGCATCGCGCAGCAAGTCCGCGACGGCACCGGCGCGGAGGAGGCCGTCGCCAACACCGCCCCCGCCTCCGGCCCCCACCTGCGTCAGGTCGTACAGAGCTTCGCCGCGCTGGTGGAGGACGCCGTACGGCACGCCGCGGACGCCGAGTCCCGGCGGCAGCAGGCGGTGCACGAGGCACGCAGGAGCGCCGCCGAGCTGGAACAACTCACCAAGAGCACGCTGCCCGCCGCCGTGGAGAAACTGCGGGACGGCACCTCGGCGGAGATCGTCCTGTCCGAGCTGGAGTGGCCGCGGGGAGCGGGGCCGCGCGCCTGCGCCGAGCTGTTCGTCCGGGAACTGGCCCACAGCGAGCGCCGCACCGCCGCCGCGCAGGCCGCCTCCGCCAAGTCCCTCGGCCGCGTCCAGGCCAAGGCCGTCAGCATGCTCGCCGACCTGAGGGACATGCAGGATCGTCACGGCGAGGAGGTCCTCGGCGATCTGCTGCGCCTGGACCACAGCACCTCCCAGCTCGGCCTCATCACCGACCGGCTGGCCCTCCTGATGGGCGGACGCTCCAGCCGGGCGTGGAACAGGCCCATCGTGATGGAGAGCATCCTGCGCGGCGCCGTCGGCCGGATCGCCGCCTACCAGCGGGTCCGGATGCACTGCTCCACCGACGCCGCGATCTCCGGCTACGCGGCCGAGGGCGTCATGCACCTGCTGGCCGAACTCATGGACAACGCGGCCAACTTCTCGCCACCCATCGACGAGGTCCACGTCTACGTGGAGGAACGTACCGCCGGAATCGTCGTCACCATCGAGGACAGCGGGCTGAAGATGGCCGACGCCGCCATGCGCCACGCCGAAGAGGCGGTCTCGGGACGGATGAACGACCTGGCCTCCCTCCAGGGCACCCGCCTCGGCCTCGCCGTGGTCGGACGGCTGGCCGCCAAGTACGGCGTCGGAGTCAGCTACCGGCCCTCGTCGCGCGGCGGTACGGGCGTCGTCGTCCTGGTGCCGCCCCAGCTGCTCGCCCAGCAACGGGACCCGGGGCCCGCGCCGACCGGCCGCACGTTCGGCGGTGGCGGCGGCTACGCCGTCCCCGGGCCCGCCCCCGCCGCGGAAGCCCCGGCACACGCGCGGCGTGTCCCGGACGTCCGGCCGGTGGAGCGCGCCGTGCTGCCCGAACAGGCGGCGCGACCCGGCCCCGCGGCGGCCACGCCGGGCGGACTGCCCGTGCGCTCCCCGGGCCGCACCATGGCCGAGGCCGAGGCCGAGCGTGAACAGCGGGACCACCACCGGCTGCCCGCCGACCCGGCGGCGTCCGCCCAGCGCGACGCCGGGGCCAGCTTCGGCGCCTTCCACCGCGGACGGCGGTCCGCGGGGGCCGCCGGGACACCGGAGTCCGAACCGCCCGCCCCGGACTAGGGACCGGGCCGACGCCCGTACCGGCACACGCCTCGCACCGTACGGCGCCGGCCGATTCCCCCGCCCCACCCATTCGCCCCTATCGCTCGTGCCGCTCGTGAGATTGGAGGAACGGGCCGGTGACCGCAGCACCGGGAACCACCGGCCCCGCACCCACCATGCAGACCACCGACAACAGCCTCACCTGGCTCCTGCAGAACCTCCTGGACCGCACCCCCGGTACCCGCCACGCCCTCGTCCTGTCCCGCGACGGCCTCAAGCTCTGCTGGACCGAGCACCTCACCCTGGACCGGGCCGACCAGCTCGCCGCGATCTGCTCGGGCATCCAGGCCCTCGCCCAGGGCGCCTCCGTCGAGTTCGGCAACGGAACCGGCGGCGTACGCCACTCCATGACCGAGTTCCACGGCGGCCTGCTGTTCATCGTGGAAGCGGGCGAGGGCGCCCACCTGGCCGTCGTCGCGGTCGAGGACGCCGATCCCGGTGTCGTCGGCCACCAGATGACCGAGCTGGTCGAGCAGATCGGCGACCACCTGAGGGCCGAGCCGCGCCACGCCGTCCCCGGGGGCAGCTCGTCGTGACGCGCAGGCCCGTGGACACCGGCGCACCCGACCGGCTCTACACGGTCACGGGCGGGCGCAGCCGTGCCGACGACTCGTTCGACCTCGTCACCCTGGTGGTCGCCGAGTGCGGGCCGACGGCCGGCATGCAGTCGGAACACGTCCGCATCCTCGACCTGTGCCGGCACCCCACGGCCGTGGTCGAACTCGCCGCCGAGCTGGCCCTGCCGATCACGGTGGTCCGCATCCTGCTCGGCGACCTGCTGGCCACCGGCAGCATCACCGCCCGCCACCCGCGCCTGGGGCAGACCGCCGCGTCGCACCCCGATACCGCCCTGCTCCAGGAGGTGCTCCATGGACTCCGCAACCTCTGACCCGACGGCCTCCGCGGTCCCGCACACGGTCACGGAAGCCCCCGCGCCCTCCGGCCGCACGCCGCTGACCGACGCCGCGGAGACCGGGCTGAAGATCGTCGTCGTGGGCGGATTCGGAGTCGGCAAGACCACCCTCGTCCGCTCCGTGAGCGAGATCCGGCCGCTCAACACCGAGGAGGTCATGACCCAGGCCGGGGTCGGCGTCGACGAGACCGGCTCGGTCACCGCGAAGACCACCACCACGGTGGCCTTCGACTTCGGTCGCATCAGCCTCAACGACCGCATGGTGCTGTACCTGTTCGGCGCCCCCGGTCAGGAGCGTTTCTGGTTCCTGTGGGACCGGCTGTTCTCCGGCACCCTCGGCGCGGTCGTCCTGGTGGACACCCGCCGGATGGACGACTCCTGGTACGCGATAGACCGGCTGGAACACCACCGCACCCCCTTCGTGGTGGCCGTGAACCGCTTCGACGACGACACCGCCCGGCACTCCCTGGACGAGATCCGGCTGGCCCTCGCGCTGCCCGACCACGTGCCGCTGATCGACTGCGACGCGCGGGTGCGGACGTCGGGCAAGAACGTCCTGGTCACCCTCGTGGACCACCTCTACCAACTGGCCCTGGCCCAGGAGAGCGCATCGTGACCGATCTGGACCCGTCACCCCACCCCGTCGCCGCGCCGGGCTGCCCCGCGCACCCGGACGCCGTGCCGCTGGCCGGACTGGAGTACCAGCAGACCCCGTCGGAGCTGTACCGCGGACTGCGCGCCGAACACGGCGCCGTCGCACCCGTGCTCCTCGACGGCGGCATCCCCGCCTGGCTGGTCCTCGGCTATCCGGAGGTCAGCTATGTGACCAGCCACGACGACCTGTTCGCCCGGGACTCGCGCCGCTGGAACCAGTGGGGCAGCATCCCGCCCGACTGGCCCCTGCTGCCCTACGTCGGGCATCAGCCGTCCGTCCTGTTCACCGAGGGCGAGGAGCACCGGCGGCGGGCCGGGGTCATCACCCAGGCGCTCGCCGGCATCGACCAGTTCGAACTGGCCCGGGACTGCCGGCAGCTCGCCGACCGGCTCATCGCCGCCTTCGCCGGCAGCGGCCGCGCCGAGCTGATGAGCGGCTACGCCCATCCCCTGCCGATGATCGCCGCCGTGCGCATGTGCGGGATGCCGCACAGCGGCGCCGAGACCCAGCAACTCGTCGAGGACCTGCGGATCTCCCTCGACGCGGCCGAGGGCGACGACCCGGTCGCCGCGTACACGCGCGTGGGCGAGCGCATCCACCGGCTGGTCCGCCACAAGCGCGAACGCCCCGGACCCGACGTCACCTCCCGGATGCTGACCCACCCGGCGGGACTGACCGACGAGGAGATCGTCCAGGACCTGATCTCCGTCATCGCCGCCGCCCAGCAGCCCACCGCCAACTGGATCGGCAACACGCTCCGCCTGCTGCTCACCGACGAGCGCTTCGCCCTCAACGTCTCCGGCGGCCGCCTCAGCGTGGGGGAGGCCCTCAACGAGGTGCTGTGGCTGGACACCCCCACGCAGAACTTCATCGGCCGCTGGGCCGTGGGCGACACCCAGCTGGGCGGCCGGCAGATCCGGGCCGGCGACTGCCTCGTCCTCGGCCTCGCCGCGGCCAACACCGATCCGCAGCTGTGGCCCGAGGCCCACGTCGGCGCCGAGAACTCCGCGCACCTCTCCTTCAGCAACGGCGAACACCGCTGCCCCTACCCGGCGCCGCTGCTCGCCGACGTCATCGCCCGCACCGCGGTCGAGACCCTGCTGGAACGCCTTCCCGATCTCGTACTCGCCGTCGAGCCGGGGGAGCTGACCTGGCGTCCCTCCATCTGGATGCGCGGTCTGACGGCGCTGCCCGCCGTCTTCACGCCCGTCGTGGCCTGACGCGTACGGCCCGTCAGGCCGCGGGGGTGAACCGCACCGGCAGCGACTGCGGGCCCCGCGTGAACACGCCCCGCTCCACGACCTCGAACCCGTCCTCCGTGCGCAGGTCGGGCAGGGCGTCGAGGAGCTGCCCGACCCCGGTCTCCACCTCGGCCTTCGCCAGCAGCGCCCCGACGCAGAAGTGCCGGCCCAGCGCGAAGGCGAGATGGTCGGCGGCGGCCGAGAAGGCGGTCGTGGTGGTCAGGTCGTCGCGCATGATGTCGAAGCGGTCCGGGTCGCGGTAGCGGTTCTCGTCCCGGTTGGCCGCGCCTATCAGACAGGTGACGGTGGCGCCGGCGGGTATCGTCCCGCCGCTGAGCGTGACGTCCGTCGCCGTCTGACGCATGATCATGTGGACCGGCGGGGTGTAGCGCAGCGTCTCGGCGAAGGCACGCGGGATCAGGCTCCGGTCCTCGCGCACGGCCGCCAACTGCTCCGGGTGGGCCAGCAGGTTGGCGAAGATGCCGGCGATCGCCTTGTCGGTGGTCTCGCCGCCTGCCGCGAGCAGCAGGCTGCAGAACGCCTTGATGTCCTCGTCGCTCATCCGCACCCCGTCCACCTCGGCGGCGCACAGCGTGGACAGCAGGTCGTCGCCCGGCTTCTCGCGGCGCTCCCGGATGACGGGGATCATGTACTCGGCGAACTCCACGCGGGTGCGCGCACCGGCGGCGGCGACCTCCCGGTCACCCGAGAGGTTGCCCAGGAACGCGATGACCGACGTGTACCAGCCGTGGAACCGGTCGTGGTCGGCCTTGTCCAGACCCAGCATGTCCGCGATGACGTTGACGGGGAACCGGGTGGCGTAGTCGGCGACCAGGTCGGCACGTCCCGTGTGCCGGAACGCGTCGATCAGCTCCCGGGAGTTGCGCTCGATCACCGGCAGAAAGCGCTCCTGGAGGTCGGCCCCGCGGAAGGCCGGGGCGACCAGGGCGCGCCGGACCGCGTGCTCCCGGCCGCTCAGCTGGAGGATCGTCCGGCCGTGCACGGGCTCGAGCTGCCAGTCGTAGTTCTCCGTGGTGAACTGCCCCGCACGGTCTTTGAAGACCCGTTCCACGTCCTCGTAGCGCGAGACGATCCAGCTCTGCGTGGCCTCGTGCCGGATGAGGGGCGCGCTGTCCCGCATCGTCCGGTAGGCCGGATACGGGTTCGCCGCGAACTCGGGGGAGAGGATGTCGGGGACCTGCTGCGCGGTGGACATGAGACTCCTCGGTCGACAACGGCCTTGTCCCACCAGGCTATTGACGAGGCGACGCCTTCGACAGACCGCGCGGCGGACGGGTCAGGAACGGGTGTCGAACTCGCCCCGTACCGCGAGGAGTTCGGACAGGTCCGAGCCCACCGCCAGCTCGCGCGGATCCGCTCCCCGCCGGAACAGCCGGGCGTCGCGCTCGCCGCCGAGCACGGCCCGCTCGCCCTCGACCCGCAGCCAGGACCCCTCCCGCAGGCCCAGCACGGGCACGTCGTTCTCCTCCAGGAACTCCCGGAGCCGCTCCTCGCGGGTCTCGCCCTTGTGGGTGGAGGCGGGGTCCGGGTCGAGGTAGTGCGGATTGATCTGGAACGGAACCAGCCCGAGCGTCTCGAAGGACGGCGGCTCGACGATCGGCATGTCGTTGGTGGTGCGCAGCGAGGGCGCCGCCATGTTGGTCCCGGCGCTGGCCCCCATGTACGGCAGCCCGCCGGCCACGGCCTCGATCAGCGCCTCCCGCAGCCCCGTGCGGTACAGCGCGGACAGCAGCCGGAAGGAGTTGCCGCCGCCGACGAACACCGCGTCCGCCTCGCCGAGCCGCGCGAGCGGATCGCCGCCCTCGTGCACGCCCCGCACCTCGATCCCTGCGTCGGACAGCGCGCCCCGCACCCGGGCGGTGTAGGCGTCGTGGTCGGCGAGCGCGTACGGCACGAAGGCGAGCCGGGCCCCGGTGGGCAGGAAACCGGTCACGGTGCCGAGGGCGTGTTCCAGGTAACCGCGGCCGTGCTGGGTGGAGTTGGACAGGAGCAGAAGATTCACGGGGTCGGTCCTCGCAGACGGGTGGATCGGGTGGATCGGTGGGTCAGGCGGTGGGGGGTGTGCGGGATGCACGCGGGCGTCGGTGGTGCTGGGGCGGATGCGTCAGCCGCTGCTCCAGCAGCCGGACGGCCCGGCGCAGCACCTCCAGCCGGTCCTCGGGCCCTTCGGGGAAGCGCTCCTTGGCGGCGCCGAGACTGAGGCTGCCGTAGGGCTCCGAGCCGAGGAACACCGGCATGGCGACCGTGCCGATGCCGGCGTCGTACTCGCCGACCGTCCACGCGTAGCCCTGTGCGCGGACGGTGCGGAACTCGCGCTCCAGCTGGTCCGGGTCGGTGACCGTGCGCTCGGTGAAGCGGGCCATCGGGCGCCCGCGGAAAAGCCGGTGGCGCTGGTCGTCGGGCAGGAAGGCGTAGAACGACTTGCTGGTGGCGCCCGCGTGAGCGGGGTACAGCTCGCCGACCAGCGGGTAGTAGCGCAGCGGTCCCTCCTCGCCCTCGACGGCCGCGACACAGCGCATGTGGAAGCTGTCGGGCAGGCAGAAGAGCACCGTGTCGCCGGTCGCCGTCCGCAACTCCTGGAGCACCGGTTCCGCGAGCAGTTCCAGGGAGCCCGAACGCTCCCAGAGGCGGCCCAGGCGCAGGGCGGCCGGGCCGATCCGGTAACGCCGGGTGGCCGGGTCGGAGACCAGGAAGCCGCGACCCGCGAGGGTGGAGAGCAGCCGCTGGGCGACCGAGGTGTCCCAGCCGAACTCGGCGGCGATCTCGGTGACCCCCCAGTCCGGACGGGTGCGCTCGAACGCCAGCAGCACCAGCAGGGCGCGGTCGACGGTCTGCAGCGCCCCGGCCGGTGTCCTGCGGTCCAGGGGCTCAACGGGGCGACCGGGCATGACGGCTCCTCTCCCTCACATCTCGCCATTCAGACTCGTATTGCAGATAACGGGAAACAGTTGCGGACAACGCTAGTCGATCCCGAACCTGCTGTGAGCACCGCCCCCGGTGCGGATCAGGAGAACTGCCCATGTTGAAGTACGTCCTGGACCTCGTGGATCTGCTCGACGATCCCGACGTCGACGGCAAGCGCGTCGCCGCCCACCTCGACTCCGTGGCGGGTCCGGAGGGCTCCGGCGCCGAGGTCACCACCGTCACCGGCGAGCGCGGCTCGACGGACTTCGTGCTCGTGCGGATACCGGGCCGGGCGGGCCGTACCAGCGGTGGCTCCGCGCGGACGCTCGGCGTGGTGGGGCGGCTCGGCGGCGTCGGGGCGCGCCCGGAGGCCGTCGGCCTGGTCTCCGACGCGGACGGCGCGGTCGCGGCGCTCGCCACCGCCGCCAAGCTCCTGGACATGCGGCGCCGGGGCGACGTGCTCGACGGCGACGTGATCGTGGCCACGCACATCTGCCCGAACGCCCCGACCGCACCGCACGACCCGGTGCCCTTCATGGACTCGCCGGTCGACATCGCGACCATGAACCGGCACGAGGTCACCGGGGAGATGGAGGCCGTGCTCTCCGTCGACACCACCAAGGGCAACCGGATCATCAACCACAAGGGCCTCGCCCTGTCGCCCACCGTGAAGGAGGGCTGGGTGCTCAAGGTGAGCGAGCGGCTCGGCGAGCTGCTGGCCGTGGTCACCGGTGAGCCCTTGGTCACGTACCCGGTGACCACGCAGGACATCACCCCGTACGGTAACGGTGTACACCACATCAATTCGATCCTGCAGCCGGCCACGGCGACGGCCGCTCCGGTGGTCGGCCTCGCGATCACCTCGGCGGCGGCGGTGCCCGGCTGCCAGACGGGCGCGAGCCACGAGACCGACATCGCGGCCGCCGCCCGGTTCGCCGTCGAGACCGCCAAGGCCTACGGCGGCGGACAGCTCGACTTCCACGACGATCAGGAGTTCGACGCCCTCGTGTCCCGATACGGCTCGCTGACCCGGCTGCAGACCCTCGGCCGCGAACCCGGGGGGTCGTGATCATGCCCATGGACAAGAACTCCGCCGCGAAATCGGCGCAAGCGGCCACGGGAGCCGTCGGCAGCGACGACTACGCCCTCTCCCGCGTCCCGCGCGACAAGCGGCTCGGCTTCTGGACGATGCTGCTGCAGTGGCTCGCCCAGTCCGGCTCCATCTCGCAGTTCACCCTCGGCGCCACCATCGGCGTCGGCATGACCTTCGGCGACGCCTTCCTCGCCTTCACCCTGGGCGCGGTGATCCTGGAAGTCGTGATCTTCGCGATCGGCCTCGCGGGCATGCGCGAAGGACTGGCGACCCCGCTGCTCACCCGCTGGGCGGGCTTCGGCCGCAACGGCTCGGCGCTGGTCAGCCTGGTCATCTCGGTCACCCTCGTCGGCTGGTTCGGCGTACAGAACACGATCTTCGGCGACAGCGTGTCCGCGCTCGTCGGCGGCCCCTCCTGGCTGTGGTGCACGGCCGCCGGTGTCGGCATCACGGTGCTGGTCATCTTCGGCTTCAAGTACATGGCCGTCTTCGCGAAGATCGTCACGCCGCTGTTCTTCGCCATGGTCGCCTGGTCGGTCACCGACGCGCTCAGCGACCACTCCTTCTCCGAGCTGATCCACTCCCCGGCGCCCGGCGAGACCATCCCGCTCGCCGTCGCCGCGACCGCCATCGCGGGCGGCTTCATGACCGGCGCGATCGTCTCCCCGGAGATGACCCGCTACAACCGCAAGGGCAGCCACGTCTTCCTGCAGAGCGCCTCGTCGATGATCCTCTCCGAGTACATCGTCGGCCTGACCGGCGTCCTGCTCGGCCACATGGTCGGCAGCGGCCAGGTCTCCCAGATCGTGCTCTCCACCTCCGGCGTCTTCGGCGTGCTCGTCGTCCTCATGTCCACCGCGAAGATCAACGACTGGAACCTCTACGGCTCCTCGCTCGGCGTCGTCAACTTCTTCCAGGTCGTCTTCGGCAAGCGCGTGCACCGCGGCGCGGTCACCATCGTCCTCGGCATCGCGGGCACCCTGCTCTCCGCGATCGGCATGATGACGCACTTCACCGACTTCCTGTCCGTGCTGGGCGTGGCCATCCCGCCGGTGGGCGGCATCATCGTCGCCGAGTACTGGGTGGTGCGCCGCATGCGGGCGCCCCTGGACGCCACCCGAGACGCGCAGACCCTGCCCGCCACCTCGCCGACCTGGGTGCCGATGTCCCTGGTCATCTGGGCGGTCGCCTTCTGCGTCGGCAAGTTCTACGACGGCGGCATCCCGGCCCTGAACTCCCTGCTGACCGCCTTCGTCCTCTACTGCGTCCTCGGCCTCGCCGGCTGGATCAGGACGTACGGCACCACGGCCCTGGACGACACCACCGAACCCACCCCGGCCGCCTCCGGCACGGCCACCGTAGGAGCACCGTGAGCACCACCGCACCCGCCATAGTCCCGGCCTCCGAGCAGGCACAGCGGGAGGTCGTCGACCTGTGCGCGGAGCTGATCCGCTTCGACACCTCCAATCCCACCAGCGACGAGCGGGCCTGCGCCGACTGGGTCGTGGCCCGCCTCGCCGAGGCCGGAATCTCCTCCGAGCTGGTGGAGAGCGCCCCGGGCCGCGCCAACGTCGTCGCCCGCATCCCCGGCGCCGACCCCTCGCGCGGCGCCCTGCTGGTCCACGGCCACCTGGACGTCGTACCGGCGGACGCCGTCGAGTGGCGGGTGCCGCCGTTCTCCGGCGAGATCCGGGACGGCTACCTCTGGGGACGCGGCGCCATCGACATGAAGGACACGGTGGCCGTCATGCTGGCCACCGCCCGCCACTTCGCCCGCACCGGCACCCGGCCCGCCCGCGAGATCGTCCTCGCCTTCCTCGCCGACGAGGAGGCCGGCGGCAGGTTCGGTGCCCACTGGCTGGTGGAGCACCGGCCCGAGCTGTTCGCGGGCGTCACCGAGGCGATCGGCGAGGGCGGCGGCTTCAGCTACGCCCTGGACGACACCCGGCGCCTCTACCCGATCGAGAACGCCCAGCGCGGCATGGCGTGGATGGAGCTGACGGCCGCCGGGCGCGCCGGGCACGGGTCCTCCCCGAACGACGAGAACGCCGTCACCGACCTGGCCGAGTCCCTCACCCGCCTCGGCCGGCACACCTTCCCCGTCCGGCTGATCGAGCCGGTGCGTGCCCTGCTGGCCGAGGCCGCGCGCCTCCAGGGGGTCGACCTCGACCTCGACGCCGAGGACCTGGACGCGGAGCTGGCCAAGCTGGGCCACGTGGCCGACTTCATGCAGGTCGTGCTGCGCAACTCGGCCAACCCGACCATGTTCACCGCGGGCTACCAGACGAACGTCATCCCGGGCCGGGCCACCGCCCGCGTCGACGGCCGCTTCCTGCCGGGGCACGAGCAGGAACTGATCGACACCATCGACGCCCTGCTCCTGCCCTCGGTGTCCCGCGAGTGGGTCAACCACGACATCGCGATGGAGACCTCCTTCGACGGCCCGCTCGTCGACGCCATGTGCGCCGCCGTCCGCGCCGAGGACCCGGACGGCCACCCGGTGCCGTACTGCAATCCGGGCGGTACCGACGCCAAGGCCTTCACCAAGCTCGACATCCGCTGCTTCGGCTTCAAGGGGCTCAAGCTGCCCCACGACCTCGACTACGGGCGGCTCTTCCACGGCGTCGACGAGCGGGTGCCGCTGGAGGGCCTGCGGTTCGGGGTGCGGGTGATGACCCGGCTGTGGCAGGACTGCTGACGCGCCACGGCCGACGGGAATGCCCCGGCGGCCGCCGGCGTTGTGCGGCGTGACTGACATGCGCGGGACAGAACGGCAGCCCGCGCCGCGGTCGGAAGGAGCACCATGGCACGCAGCACCGCACGCCCGGTCGTCAGGCTGAAGTCGACGGCGGGCACCGGCGTCACCTACGTCACCCGCAAGAACCGCCTCAACGACCCCGACCGGCTCGTCCTGCGCAAGTACGACCCGGTGGCGGGGGAGCACGTGCCGTTCCGCGAGGAACGCTGAACGGCGCCGAGGAACAGGAGGAGGCAGTCGTGAAGGTCCGCAACTCCCTGCGCGCCCTCAAGGCCAGGCCCGGCGCCCAGGTGGTGCGCCGCCGTGGCGTGACCTACGTGATCAACAAGAAGGACCCGCGCTTCAAGGCCCGCCAGGGCTGAGCAGCCGCGTTCGACGGCCCGGCCCCCGCCGCAGACGGACAGGGGGCCGGGCCGAGGCGTGTCCCGTTCGGGGTACGCGGCCGGGGTCAGTCGGTCACGTCGACGCCGTACCCCCGGGCGAGGGCGCCGAGGTCGTGGTCGTAGCCCTGCCCGACGGCGCGCAGCCGCCAGCTCTCCCCGCGCCGGTAGATCTCCGCCAGGAGCATCGTGCGCTCGGTGGTGGCTGCGTCCAGCGTGGCCTGGGCGAGGGCGGCCGCGCTGGTGCCGGGGCCGGAGACGATGTGCAGGGCGCCCACGTCGCCGAAGGCGGGGGAGCCGTCGATCGCCGCCGCGACGACGACCTTGCGGGCCGAGGGCGGCAGCGTGGCGAGGTCCACGCTGACGGTCTGCTCCGTCGGTCCGTCGCTCAGCAGCCGCACCGTGCCGCCCGGGTTCTCCGGGGCGCCGTAGAAGACGAAGTCCTCGTCGAAGGAGACCTGCTCGTCCTCGTCCAGCACGAACGCCACCACGTCGATCTCGCACGCCGTCTGCTGCGCCCAGGAGGCGGTGACGGTCCAGCGGTCCGCCGGCCCCCGGCCCTTCGGCAGCGGAAGGTCGACGACGCCACCGCGCGGCAGCACATGGGCGGCCGCGCGCCCCTCTCCCGCCCCGGCCGCCTCCGTGACCACCGGTGCGACCAGCCACGCGGCGTCATGGACGGGCAGGAGCAGCGCGGTGATCCTGGCGAGCCGGCGGTCGCCGTGGCCGCCGTCGAGGACGACCACGTCGGTGACACCGGCGGAGAGGTTGATGGCCGCGGCCCCGCCGAGTTCGACGACGCGGGTGCGGGCGGCCACCGCGTCGGGGTGGGTGCCGCCGAGCACGAGGACCCGGCGTCCGGTCAGTGGCCCGCGCGGCTTCCCGGAGCGCTTCGCGCCGGGCTTCGGACCGGCGGCCTCGCCCGCCGCGGGGCCGCGTGGCGTAGGCACGGCCGGGAGCCCGGGGGAGAGCGCGCTCGCCGCCCCCTCGTGCCGGGTGCCGGGGCGGACGTCGCCGAGCAGCCGCAGGAAGGCCGACTCGTCGATCACCGGCACGCCCTCCGCTCGTGCCCGGCGCGCCTTGGCCGAGCCCCCGGAGGGCTCGTTGGTGACCAGGGCACTGGTGTGCCTGCTGACCGAGCCCATCATGTTGAGGCCCGCCGCGACGCCCCGCAGCACCAGGTCCGCGCGGTCGGACCCGGTCTCCCCGGTGACGGCGACCTTCATGCCCTGCACCAGCGGCCCGCCCGGGGTCAGCCGCCCCGGGTTGCGGAAGGCGCACGGCGTCTTCGGCGGCTTCGGCGCGAACCGCGGGTCCTGTCGCGGCGGGCAGGCCACCAGGGGCAGCGGCAGGTCGAGCCCGGCCGCCGCCCGCAGCGAGGCGCGCAGCACCCCCGCCAGCACCCGCGTGTCGTCCAGCGCGTCGTGCGCCTTGAGCCGGGGCACGCCATAGTGCGCGGCGAGCGTGCCGAGCTTCAGGTCGTCGGTCGGCGGGTCGACGCGCCGGTTCAGGGCCAGGGTGCACAGCCGCCTGTTCACGGGCAGCCGCAGCCGGGCCCGTGCGAACTCGTGCGCGAGGAAGTCGTAGTCGAACTGGGCGTTGTGGGCGACCAGCACCCGGCCCTCCAGCAGTGCCCCGATCCGCTCGGCCACCTGCTCGAAGGCCGGCGCCCCGCGCAGCCGCTCCGCCGTCAGGCCGTGCACGTGCACCGGCCCCGGATCGCAGCCCGGATCCAGCAGGGTGGAGAACTCGCCGGTCTGCTCGCCGTCCGGGCCCAGCGTCACCACGGCCACGGACAGCACCCGGTCGCGGCGCGGTACGAGACCGGAGGTCTCCACGTCGACCAACGCCCATTCGAAGGCGTAGTCGCGCAAGTCGGACAGATCGGAGGGGGCAGACGCGAGAGACATGAAGGAAGGATGGAGGTGCATTCACATCTTCTTCAACTCCAACGCCCATTCCTCCCGTTATGCGGTCTTCTCCGCCCGCGTCGCACGCTCCCGGCCCGCCCTGACACACTGCTGAGCGCGTCATCCGCCCCGCCCACAGGAGGACTTCGTCATGACCGAGCAGCCGCCGGCCCGCGTCGCCGGGTACGAGCGCCGGTTCAACACGCTCTTCGCGCAGTACTTCGACACCCTGGGTACGACCCTGGACACCCCGTCCTTCAGCCGTTTCACCCCGGACTGCGTCGAGTTGCTGCGCGACCTGTCGCTGCGCGGCGGCAAGCGGATGCGGGTCGTCCTGCTGCACGAGGCCGCGCGCCTGGTGACCGCCGAGCCGGTCGAAGGGCTGGACGCCGCCGCGCTGAGCGTCGAACTCCTCCAGACCCACGGCCTGGTGCACGACGACCTCATCGACGACAGCGCCACCCGCAGGGGCGGCCCCACCACGTACTACGCCTACCGGGAGAAGTTCCCCGGGCATCCACGCGCCGCGCTCGCCCTCACGGTGCTCGCGGGCGACCTCGCCCTGGCCCTCTCCCTGCGTGTGCTGCTGGAGGCCCGGCTTCCCACCGAGGTGCGCCAGGCCATGGTCGAGGTCCAGACCCGGGCCGCGGCCGACACCTTCGTCGGCCAGATCGTCGACCTGGAACGCGACTTCAGCGCCACACCCCCGGACGACGAGATCCTGCACGCCGTCGCCGACCACAAGTCGGCCCGGTACTCGGTCCTGGCGCCCCTGCGTCTGGGACTCCTGGCCGCGGGCGAGCGACCGGACGCCCACGAACCCGGGTTGAGCGACTACGCGCGCCTGATCGGCATCTGCGGACAGATGCGCGACGACTACCTGGACCTGTTCGGCGACGCGGAGGCGATGGGGAAGCCGACCGGCACCGACATCCGCGAGGGCCGGCACACCTACACCGTGGTCCGGCTGCTGTCCGCCGTCAGCGGCGCCGAGCGGGACTTCGTGCACCGGGCCCTCGGCGATCCCGCCTGCACACCGCAAACCATCGCCGAGATCCGCGCGATCGGCGAGCAGGCCGGCGTCGCCGACCGGATGCGCGCCGACATGCGTCAGTACGCCGAGCGGGCCCGCCTGGTGGCGGAGAGCTGGCGTCCGCGCCGGCGCGAGGACGCGGTCGCCTTCTTCGAGCAACTGCCGCGGTGGAGCGTCGAACGGGCCGCCTGATCCGCTCGCACCCCGGCCGGCCGGAGCGCCGCGGTCTCCTGCGCGCCGGCCGGCAGCCGGGCGGGCCGTCCGGGCCGCTCACCACGGCCGATTGTCAGTGGCACCTTCTACGGTTCTGTCAGTGGAACCCGCGGAACACGCCGTGGGACCGACCGGGGAGAGGTCTGCCATGTCGAGGACGTACCTGGAGCTGTCGCAGGACGGCGGGGGCGCGCACAAGTTCTACGAAGTCACCGTCCAGGGACAGGTCGTGTCGGTGCGCTACGGCCGCATCGGCGCCGCCGGGCAGACCCAGACCTCCACCTTCCCCACCGCGCAGAAGGCCGAGGCCGCCGCGGCCAAGAAGATAGGCGAGAAGATCCGCAAGGGCTACGAGCCCGCCGTGCAGGGACAGCGCGCGCCCCGCGCCGTCACCCGCCGCCAGGTGGCCTCCGCACCCTCCACGGCCCGCGCGGTGGCCCCCGTCCTGTGGCGGTTCCGCACCGGCTCCGCCGCGTTCGGCATCCACATCGACGAGGACAAGTGCTGGGTGGGCAACCAGGCGGGCGACGTCTACACCCTCGCCCACGGCGGCGAGGTCCTCGCGCGCTACCAGCTGCCGGACGGCGTCAAGTGCCTGGTCGCCGACGACTTCTGGATCTACGCCGGCTGCGACGACGGCCGGGTCTACGACCTTTCGTCCAAACTGCCCTTCGCCGCCTACGACATCGCGGCCGACGTGGACATCTTCTGGCTCGACATCCACGAGGGCGTGCTGAACGTCGCGGACCGCGCAGGCCGGCTCACCGTCATCGACCACGAGGACGAGCACCAGTGGTCGCGCGGCGGGCGCGGCGAGCACGCCTGGATGGTGCGCGCCGACGACCGCGCCGTCTACCACGGGCACACCCGCGGCGTGACGGCCCACGCACCCGACGGCGGCACCGAGTTGTGGCACACCCCCACCCAGGGGGCCGTCCTCTTCGGCTGGCAGGAGGACGACGCGGTGTACGCGGGCACGGCGCGCCACACCGTCCAGCGGCTGTCCAAGGCGACCGGCGTCATCGAGGCGACCTACCACTGCGACAGCCCGGTCTACTCCTGCGCCACCTCACCCGGCGGCCGGTTCGTCTTCGCCGGCGACTCCGCGTCCTCGGTGTACTGCTTCGACCGGGACGGCACCCGCCTGTGGAAGCTCGGCACCGGCGGCGGCTCCGCCCTGTCCATGCAGTACCGCGACGAGCGGCTCTTCCTCGTCACCACGGACGGCTCCCTGGTGTGCGTGGACGCGAGCGAGACGGCGGTCGCGGCCGCGCAACAGGGCTCGGTTCCCGTCGCCCGCGACGTCAAGCTCGCCGCCACCCTGCCGACGTACGCGCCGGCCACCGCGGTCGCCGCCGTGGCGACCGTGACCGCGGCGCCCGCGGGCTCGGTGGTGGTCGAGTGCGTCCAGGAGAACGGCCGTACCCGCATCCACGTGGTGTCGGAGGGGTACGACCACTCGTGGAACGTCCAGTTCCCGAGGGCGATCAGGGAACCCGGCGCGCGGTACGTGGTCGACGCCCTGCACGCCGCGTCGGGCGGCTTCTACCGGGTGCGCGGGGACATCAGGCGCCTCCAGTGACGGGGCGCGGCGTCAGGCGATGGAGGCGGCGATGACGGCGGACACCGCCAGGTTGCACGACGCCGTCACCCATACCGCCGGGTGCGGCTCCGGCTCGACCAGCGTCGCGCCCAGCCGCCCCGGGGTGATCAGATCGACCACCAGGAAGGCCACGGCCATCATCACGAGCCCCAGCAGCCCGAACACGGCCGTGGACACCAGACCCTTGCCGAAGTCCTCGTACGTCGTCCATATGGAGGTGAAGACGATGCCGCCGATGCCGAGCAGCGCGGAGCTGAGCACCAGAGCGGCGTTGCGGTTGCGCTGCTCCCAGATCTGCCGGCCGAGCTTTCCGGGCGTCAGCAGGTCCACGAGGACGATGCCGAGGACCAGGAGGACCAGCCCCAGGCCGCCGTAGGCGGCGGCCCGGCCGAGTCCGTTGACGATGTCGGTCATGGCGTTGCCGGCTCCGTAGCGTGAGAGATCGCGCGCGTCGGATCGCGAATGATCGTGGTCAAGGCGCTGCAAAATGTAGCGCACCTGCCGTGTCGCTCAAGAGGCGGTCCGCAGCGAGCGGTTGCGCCGCACGGACGACCAGAACGACGCACCGATCAGGACCACGCCGACGAGGCCGGTGATGATCTCGTTGATCTGGTACTGGATGGTGACCAGCAGGATCAGCGACAGCGCGCCGATGGCGTAATGGGCGCCGTGCTCCAGGTAGACGTAGTCGTCGAGGGTGCCCTGGCGGACCAGATAGACGGTCAGGGACCGCACGTACATGGCGCCGATGCCGAGGCCGAGGGCCATCAGGACGATGTCGTTGGTGATGGCGAAGGCGCCGATCACGCCGTCGAAGGAGAAGGACGCGTCCAGGACCTCCAGGTAGAGGAACATGAAGAAGGCCGCCTTTCCCGCCAGCTCGACGGGGGACCCGCGCCGTCCCGCCCGTTCCGCCCTCTCCTCCGCCTGCTGCTCGCGCTCCTCCTCGTGCTCGAGCCGTTGCTCGAAGAAGCCGGAGAGGCCGCCGACGACCATGTAGGTGATGAGGCCGGCGACGCCCGCGAGCAGGACGGTCTCGGCCTTGTCGGCGTGCGTGCCGCCGTGCTGGTGGGCGTGGGCGCCGAAGGTGGTCGCCGAGATCAGCAGCACGATCAGGGCGATGCAGACCGACAGCATGTCGACGCTGCCGAGCCTGGCCAGCGGACGCTCCAGCCACCCCAGCCACTTGATCTCCCGGTCCTCGAAGACGAAGTCCAGGAAGATCATCAGAAGGAACATCCCGCCGAAGGCGGCGATCGACGGATGGGCGTCGGTCACCAGTTCCTGATAGCGGTCCTTGTCGGTGAGCGCCAGGTGCACCGCGTTCCACGGACTCAGCCGGGCACTGATCGCCACGATCACCACGGGGAAGACCAGCCGCATCCCGAAGACCGCGATCACGATGCCGACGGTGAGGAAGATCTTCTGCCAGAAGGCGTTCATCTTCTTCAGGATCCCGGCGTTGATCACCGCGTTGTCGAAGGACAGGGAGATCTCCAGAACGGAGAGAATCGCCACGATGCCGAGGGCGGTCCAGCCGTCGTAGAGCACTCCGGCGGCCAGGCCGAGGGCGGTGACCACGAAAGCCCAGCGGAACGTCTTCACAAGCACCGGCAACTCATTCCTGTCGTCGCACTGATACGGGGCGGCATCCCCTGCCAGTGCCCGCCACGCACGTTTCCTACCACGCCCGTCCGGCGGCACCCGGACAGGCGTTCCGGACGACACCCGACAGCGGCGGCCATCCAGAGTGGAGCCCCTCGTTTCCTTGAGTCGTTCGTGTGCCAGGGAGTAGGTTCGCCCCCATGACGGCATCCCGGAACTCCCGGAATCCGGCCACCGCCGACGAGCTGCGCCGGGCGGGACTGCGGGTGACCGCCGCCCGCGTCGCGCTGCTCGAGACCGTCCGGGAGGGCGACCACCTCGACGCCGAGGCCCTCACCTCGGGGGTGCGCCGACGCGTGGGGCACGTCTCCCTCCAGGCCGTGTACGACGCCCTGCACGCCCTCACCGCGGCACGGCTCGTGCGCCGTATCGAACCACCCGGCGGCCCGGCGCGGTTCGAGGGACGGGTCGGTGACAACCACCACCACGTCCTGTGCCGGTCCTGCGGCACCCTCGCGGACGTCGACTGCGCCTTGGGCGACGCGCCGTGTCTGACGGCCTCCGACGACCACGGCTTCGTGATAGACGAGGCCGAGGTCATCTACCGGGGCCTGTGCCCCGGCTGCTCCACCCCCGGCAGTTCCCCAGCACCGTGATCCGCCCCGTTCGGAAGGATTCCCATGTCCGAGAACCACGACGCCATCGTGACCGACGCGAAGGCCGAGGAGACGGGCGGCTGCCCGGTCCCCCACGGACGCGCCCCGCACCCCACGCAGGGCGGCGGAAACCGTCAGTGGTGGCCGGAACGGCTCAACCTGAAGATCCTCGCCAAGAACCCCGCCGTCGCCAACCCGCTGGGTGAGGAGTTCGACTACGCGGCCGCCTTCAACTCCCTCGACCTGCCGGCCGTGAAACGGGACATCGCCGAGGTGCTGACCACCTCGCAGGACTGGTGGCCCGCCGACTTCGGCAACTACGGCCCGCTGATGGTCCGGATGGCCTGGCACAGCGCGGGCACCTACCGCATCAGCGACGGCCGCGGCGGCGCGGGCGCCGGCCAGCAGCGCTTCGCCCCGCTCAACAGCTGGCCGGACAACGGCAACCTCGACAAGGCCCGCCGCCTGCTGTGGCCGGTCAAGAAGAAGTACGGCCAGAACCTCTCCTGGGCCGACCTGCTCGTCCTCACCGGCAACGTCGCGCTGGAGACGATGGGCTTCGAGACCTTCGGCTTCGCCGGCGGCCGCGCCGACGTCTGGGAGGCCGAGGAGGACGTCTACTGGGGCCCCGAGACCACCTGGCTCGACGACCGGCGCTACACCGGCGACCGCGAGCTGGAGAACCCGCTCGGCGCCGTCCAGATGGGCCTGATCTACGTCAACCCGGAGGGCCCGAACGGCAACCCGGACCCGATCGCCGCCGCCCGCGACATCCGTGAGACCTTCCGCCGCATGGCGATGAACGACGAGGAGACCGTCGCGCTGATCGCCGGCGGCCACACCTTCGGCAAGACCCACGGCGCCGGCCCCGCCGACGCCGTCGGCGACGACCCCGAGGCCGCCCCCATGGAGCAGATGGGACTCGGCTGGAAGTCCACCCACGGTACGGGCAAGGGCGGCGACGCCATCACCTCCGGCCTGGAGGTCACCTGGACCAGCACGCCGACCCAGTGGGGCAACGGCTTCTTCAAGAACCTCTTCGAGTTCGAGTACGAGCTGGAGCAGAGCCCGGCCGGCGCCCACCAGTGGGTGGCCAAGGACGCCCCGGAGATCATCCCCGACGCGCACGACCCGGCCAAGAAGCACCGCCCCCGGATGCTCACCACCGACCTGTCGCTGCGCCTCGACCCGATCTACGGGCCGATCTCCCGCCGGTTCTACGAGAACCCGGAGGAATTCGCCGACGCCTTCGCCCGCGCCTGGTTCAAGCTGACCCACCGCGACATGGGCCCCAAGTCCCTGTACCTCGGCCCGGAGGTGCCCGAGGAGACCCTCCTCTGGCAGGACCCGCTGCCCGAGCCCCAGGGCGAGGCCATCGACGCCGAGGACATCGCCACCCTCAAGACCAAGCTGCTGGAGTCCGGCCTGTCCGTGGCGCAGCTGGTGTCCACCGCCTGGGCCTCCGCGTCCACCTTCCGCGGCAGCGACAAGCGCGGCGGCGCCAACGGCGCCCGCATCCGCCTCGAACCGCAGCGCGGCTGGGAGGTCAACGACCCCGACGAACTGGCCCAGGTCCTGCGCGTCCTCGAAGGCGTCCAGCGGGACTTCAACGCCGGCGCGGGCGCCAAGCACGTCTCCCTGGCCGACCTGATCGTGCTCGGTGGCTCGGCGGCCGTCGAGAAGGCCGCCAAGGAAGCCGGATTCGAGGTGGAGGTCCCCTTCGCCGCGGGCCGCGTGGATGCCACGGAGGAGCACACCGACGCCGAGTCCTTCGAGGCGCTCGAGCCGACCGCCGACGGCTTCCGCAACTACCTCGGCAAGGGCAACCGGCTGCCGGCCGAGTTCCTCCTGCTCGACCGGGCCAACCTGCTCACCCTGAGCGCGCCCGAGATGACCGTCCTGGTCGGTGGCCTGCGCGTCCTGGGCGCCAACCACCAGCAGTCCCAGCTCGGCGTGTTCACCCGGACGCCCGGCTCGCTGACCAACGACTTCTTCGTCAACCTGCTCGACCTGGGCATCACGTGGAAGTCGACGTCCGAGGACCGGACCACGTTCGAGGGCCGCGACGCCGCCACGGGCGAGGTCAAGTGGGCCGGCAGCCGCGCCGACCTGGCCTTCGGCTCCAACGCCGAACTGCGGGCGCTCGCCGAGGTCTACGCGAGCGACGACGCCAAGGAGAAGTTCGTGCACGACTTCGTCGCCGCCTGGGTCAAGGTCATGAACCTCGACCGCTTCGACCTGGCCTGATCCACCCCGTCCTCGCAGTCCCACGGCCGCCGGACGGGCCGGTGCCGACACCAGCGGTACCGGCCCGTCCGGCGGCCCCGGCGGTCCTTGCGAGGGGAAAAGCGGTGGTCACGCACAGCGCGTCGTGCTGGGATGGCCCGATGCTCAGTGACGCACCGGAGGCCGTGGACCGGGGGCGGTACCGGGACACCGTCACCCCGTGGGAGGAACCGGCCTGGCGCGCCGAGGTCCTGGACTGGGTCCGGTCCGGGCTCACCGCCCGCGGGCTGCGGCCGACGGGACAGTGGCGGGTGCGGCTGCGGCCGTGGTCCGTCCTGCTGCGGCTGTCCGTCCGGGAGGGCGACGCGGTCTGGTTCAAGGCGAACCCTCCGGGCAGCGCCTTCGAGGGCGCGCTGACCGCGGCACTGGCCCGCTGGGTCCCCGGGCACGTCCTGGAGCCGCTGGCGGTGGACACCGACCGGGGCTGGTCGCTGCTGCCCGACGGGGGACCGCTGTTCCGCCAGGTCCTCGAACGGGAGACGGTCACTCCCGGCGCGTGGGAAGAACTCGTGCGCCAGTACGCGGCCGTGCAACACGCCCTGACCGCGCGGGCGCCAGAGATCGAACGCCTGGGTGTCCCCGCCGTCCCCGTGCGCGCGCTGCCCGGCGTCCTCGACCGGCTCGACGACAGCCCGCTGCCGCACCGGGACCGGGTCGCGCTGCGGGACCTGCGCCCCCGCGTGCTGGACTGGTGCGCGGAACTCGACGCCCTGGCCGTCCCCGACTCCCTCGACCACGCCGACCTGCACGAGGGGCAGTTGTTCCGTCCCGCGCCCGGCAGGTTCACCTTCTTCGACTGGGGCGACGCCGTCGTCGCCCACCCCTTCGCGGGCCTCGTCGTCCCCGCCCGCCGGGCCGCCGAGCACCACGGTCCGCAGGTGCTGCCGCGCCTGCGCGACGCCTACCTCGAACCGTGGACCGACGCCGGCCGAACGGCGGCGCGGCTGCGCCGGGCGGCGAGCCTCGCCTGGCGGCTCAGCGCCCTGAACCGCGCCGCCGCCTACGGCCGGCTCTTCCCCACCGCGTCCGGTGCCGCCGGTGCCGCCGGTGCCGCGACGGCCGCGGCGGGGGCTCGCTGTCTGCTGGAACTGCTGGACGAGCCGCCCTTCTGACCCGGTCCCGGCCCTAGGGAGTGTCGTTTGGATCTTGCCGGGGGCGCGGGGTCTGGCACGCACATCTGCGGCGTTGTCGTCGGTTGCCAGGGCTCCGCCCTGGCGCCCTCCTCCGCCTTGCAGCTGCACGCACCAGATCCCGCTCGGGTTGGCAGCAACGCACCGATGCCCGGAGTCGGCCTGATCCAAACGACACCCCCTCCTCGCACGGGTCGTTGTCAGTGCCGGATGCGAGGCTTCACGCATGGATGAGGTGGAGTTCATGCGCGGCAGGGTCTACGGCGCCGACCACGACAACCCCGGGCCGCGCGCCGGACGCGTGTACGCGCATCTGGTGGGCGGTCCCCTGGACGGCCTGCTCCTGGACGTTACGGACCTCACGGAACAGGAGCGCGGCCGCGCCGTGGCACTGGCGACGGAGATAGGCCGCTACGGCCCGGGCGGCCGCTCCGCCTACGCCCCGAGGCCGGGCGACGCCCGCCGCTTCGACTGGCGGGGCGACGTGCCCTGAACCGGCACCGCCCCCGTCTGCGCGGTCAGCGCCGCCAGCAGCCAGTCGTGCGCCGTCCCCGGGGTCGGCTCCGGCCGCCCGCCCGGCGCGGTGTTCACCTCGGACACCAGCTCCCAGTAGCCGTCCAGACGTGGATCGGCGGCGAGCTGCCCGGCCAGCCGGCGCCGGAAGTCCGGGGTGTCCCGCACCCCGTACGCGCTCGTGTACGCGCCCACGAAGCCGTCCAGCGCCTCACCCGGATGCGGCTCCCGGCCCCGGCGCAGCTGCGCCCCGGCCAGCTCGTACGCCTCCGCGAGCGCCGCGTACAGCACGGCGGCCCCCCGTGTCCCGGCGGCACGGTGGGCCTCGGGCTGGGGCTGGGCGGTGCCCGGACACGGGGCGAGGGTGAGGGCGTTGAGGCGGGCGAAGGCCAGGACCTGGGCCGGTGAGGGGTCGTCGGGCGGCTGCGGGACCGCCACGTCCAGGAAGGCCCCGGCGGACCGGGCCGGCATCCGTGCCGGCAGCCACCCGCGCCAGAACCGCACCAGCGGCGCCGTGCTGGGCGGGACGGACACGGCGCCGATCAACCGCAGCCGGTCGGCCTGCTCAGCGGGCGGCGACTCCTGCACCAGCCGCAGTGCGGCCTCCCGCCAGCGCAACGCCCTCAGCTCCGAGCCGACCTCGCGCAGCCGGCCCGCCACCGCGGCCTCCAGTGCCCCGCCCGACCCGCTCCCACCGCCCGCCGCACCGTCCGCCTGCCGCTCGTCGAGAATCCGCCGCACCTCGGGAACGCCCAGGTCCAGGGCGCGCAAGGAGCGGATCAGCCGCAGTCGGTCGAGGGCCTCGGGGCCGTAGCGCCGGTGCCCTCCGGCGCTGCGGGACGCCTCCGGCAGCAGACCTCGGTCCGAGTAGAAGCGGACCGTCTTGACGGTGACGCCCGCGCCCTCGGCCAGCTCGCCGATGCCGCACAGCCCGTCGTGGGACGTGAACACTTGAACCTCCCTCAGGGGGAGTTCCTACCGTACCGGCGACGGCGGGCCGGTGATCGGGCCGGGCCGCGCCACGGACGGAGGAGAGAGCAGACCATGACCGCGTTCATCCTGGTGTCGGGCATGTTCACCGGCACCCACATCTGGCAGGACACCGTCGCGCGCCTGACCGCGGCAGGCTCCGAGGTGCACACGGTCGCCCTCACCGGCCTCGACGGACCGCGCGCCGCCGGCGACGGTGCCGTGGACCTGGAGACCCACATCGCGGACGTGCTCGCGGTGGTCGACTCGGTGGTCGGCGCCGCGGGCGGGGCCGGGGGCCGGCGGATCGTCCTGGTCGGCCACGACTACGGCATCCACCCGGCGGTCGGTGCCGCCGACCGGCGCGCCGAGCACATCGAGCGGATCGTCTACCTGGACTCGGGCCTGCCGAGGGACGGCGTCCCGGCCCTGGCCGCCGTGCCCGACCAGTCCCTGCGCGACCGTCTCGCCCGAACTCCCGGAACCGCCGGAACCGCAGGGGCGGACGAGACCCCGGGCCTGTTGCCGCCCCCGGCGCTCGACGAGTGGCCGCGCTGGGGCAGCACCGCGGGAGTCCCCGACGCCGCACTGGACCGGCTCACCGCCCTCGCCGCGCCCCAGCCCCTGGGCACCCTGCTCCAGCCGCTGCGGCTGACCGGCGCGGTCGCCCCGGTGCCCACCACCGGCGTGCTGTGCACGGGCAACGGCACGAGCATCGAGCTGATGCAGATGCTGGTGCGCCTGGGCGACCCCGCGCTGCGCCCCCTGACCGACCCCCGGGTGACCTTCTTCGAACTCCCCACCGGCCACTGGCCGATGCTGTCCTGCCCCGCCGAGCTGACGGACGTGCTGTTGCGGGCCGCGGCGGGCGAGGGACACCGGCTGGAGCCGGTCGACGACGCCGAGGGGCCGGGGCACCTGCGGCCGTTCCTGATGGACGTGCCCGACGTCCCGAGGGAACGGCACGGAAACATCGACCTCTACCTGCCCGACGCCGGGGAGCCGCGCCCCGCGGTGGTGTTCGTGCACGGCGGCCCGGTCCCCGCCGACGCCCGGCCGACCCCCAGGGACTGGCCGGGCCTGACGGGGTACGCACGGTGCGTGGCCGGGGACGGAGCCGTGGGCGTCCTCCTCGACCACCGCCTGCACGACCTCGGCGACTACGAGCGGGCCGCCGCGGACGTGGCCGCCGCCGTGGAACTGGCGCGGGCCGATCCGCGGGTGGACGGGGACCGGATCGCGCTGTGGTTCTTCTCCGGCGGTGGCCTGATCGCCGCCGACTGGCTGGACGCGCCCCCGGCATGGCTGCGCTGCCTGGCGGCCACCTACCCCGTTCTCGCGCCGCTGCCGAACTGGGGGCTGTCCGAGACCCGCCTGCGACCGGTGCGCGCCGTGGCGAACGCGGGCGACCTGCCCATCGTGCTCACCCGGGTGGGGCTGGAGATGCCGGAGCTCGCCGCCACCGTCGAGGAGTTCCTGGCCGAGGCCAAGGACCGCGGGGCGGACGTGGAGGTGATCGACGTGCCGAACGGCCACCACGGCTTCGAGACCATCGACGTGACCGACGAGTCGCGCGCGGCGGTGCGGCACGCGATGCGCACGGTGCTCGGCCACGCCTTCGGGACGGGGACGGAGCCGGGGACCGGGGCCGGGACGCCGTGACGGCGGGCGACGCGCCACCAATCCGTCCGCCGCCCGGTGCCGGATCACCTTTGTGAGCGACCACGACAAGACCCCACGCACCTCGTCGGCCGGGACCCGGACCCGCCTCCCGCTGGGGGCCCTGAGCGGCCTCCTGGCGGGTGGCGCCGCCCTCGCCGTCGCCGAGTCGGCGGCGGCCGCGGTGCGCCCGCAGGCCGGGCCGGTCGTCGCGGTCGGCGGAGCCGCCATCGACCGTACGCCGACCGCCGTGAAGGACTGGGCGATCCGCACCTTCGGCAGCGACGACAAGCTCGTGCTCCTGCTCGGCATCCTCGCCGTACTGACCCTGTTCGCCCTGGCCCTCGGCGCGCTCGCCGTCCGCCACCGGCGCACCGGTGCCGGGGGAGTCCTCGCCTTCGGAGTCGTGGGCGCCGCGGCGGCCCTCGGCAGGCCCGACTCCACCGGTGTCACCGACGCCCTCCCCTCCGTCCTGGGGGCGATCGCCGGCGCGGTGCTCCTGTACGTCCTCGCCGGCCTCCTCCCGGCACCGCACCGGACGGAGCCGGGGGAGCGGGGCGAGGGCTGGGACCGGCGCCGTTTCGTCCTCGCGGCGACCGCCGCGGCCGCGGCCTCGGCGGGGGCCGGCGTCCTCGGCCGGGCCCTGAGCGGCGCGGGCGGCCGGGAGGCGGTCGCCTCACGCGAGAACGTCACCCTTCCGCCGCCCGGCTCCCCGGCCCCGGCGGTGCCCCGGCGGGCACGGGCCGGGGTGGAGGGGGTCAGCCGCTTCATCACCCCCAACGGCGACTTCTACCGCGTCGACACCGCCCTGGTGGTGCCCAAGGTGGACGCCACCGGCTGGCGGCTGCGCGTCCACGGCGACGGCGTCGCCCGGGAGCGGACGCTGACCTTCGACGACCTCCTGCGGCGCGAGCTGATCGAGCGGGACATCACCCTCACCTGTGTGTCCAACGAGGTGGGCGGCCCGTACGTCGGCAACGCCCGCTGGATCGGCGTCCGGCTCGCCGACCTGCTGGACGAGTGCGGCGTCCGGCCCCCGTCGAAGGGCGGCCCGGCGGACCAGTTGGTGGCCCGCTCCGTGGACGGCATGACCATCGGCAGCCCGGTCGAGGAGGTCATGGACGGCCGCGACGCCATGCTCGCCGTCGGCATGAACGGCCAGCCCCTGCCCTTCGCCCACGGATTCCCCGTCCGCATGCTCGTGCCCGGCCTGTACGGCTACGTCTCCGCGTGCAAATGGATCGAGGACATCGAGCTGACCACGTTCGACGCCTACGACGCCTACTGGGTCGAGCGCGACTGGGCCCGCGAGGCACCGGTCAAGACCCAGTCCCGGATCGACACCCCGAAACCGTTCGCCCGGCCGAAGGCGGGCACGGTGATGGTCGCCGGAGTCGCCTGGGCCCAGCACCGCGGCATCGACAAGGTCGAGATCCGCGTCGACGACGGGCCCTGGCAGGAGGCCACCCTCGCGGCCGAGGACTCGCGCGACACCTGGCGGCAGTGGTCGTACGCCTGGCAGGCCACCAGGGGCGGCCACCACCTCACCGTGCGGGCCACCGACCGCACCGGCGAGGTGCAGACCGAGAAGCGCACCCGTACCGTGCCCGACGGCGCGAGCGGCCGGCATTCCGTGGTGGTGACGGTCGACGGATGACCCCGGGCGCACGGCCTCCGGGCGGGGTACCGGCCCCGCCCGCCCGGCGGGGCAAGCGTTTTCTGTCGCGCTTATTGACGTGTACGCGGCGGCGCCAGTTTCATGGTGGTGCTTGTGGGAGCGCTCCCACAACATTGCTCGCCGTCCGTGCCCGCACTACCCGCCCTGGAGTCGCCGTGCGCACAGCAAGACGCGATACGCCCGTACCGAAGACGCTCTCCGCCCGCCTGCCGACCGTTCTGGCCGCCCTGATAGGGCTGGTCGTCGCCGGGTCCCTCTTCCCGGGGGCCGCCCTGGCCCAGTCACCCGGCACCCGGGCGGCCGGCGCCGCGCAGGCGGTCGGCCTGCATGTCAGTGACGGCCGCCTCCTCGAGCGCAACGGCAACGACTTCGTCATGCGCGGGGTCAACCACGCCCACACCTGGTACCCCGGCGAGACGCAGTCGCTCGCGGACGTCAAGGCGCTGGGCGCCAACAGCGTCCGGGTCGTCCTCTCGGACGGGTACCGCTGGAGCGAGAACGGTCCCGAGGACGTCGCCGCCGTCATCGAGCAGTGCAAGGCCAACCGGCTGATCTGCGTCCTGGAGGTGCACGACACCACCGGATACGGCGAGGACGCCGCGGCCGGCACCCTCGACCACGCCGCCGACTACTGGATCGGCCTCAAGGACGTGCTGGCCGGCCAGGAGGACTACGTCGTCGTCAACATCGGCAACGAGCCCTGGGGCAACACCGACCCCGCCGGCTGGACGGAGCCGACCACGGCGGCCGTCAAGAAGCTGCGCGCCGCCGGGCTCCAGCACACGATCATGGTGGACGCCCCCAACTGGGGCCAGGACTGGCAGGGCGTCATGCGCGCCAACGCGCGGACCGTCTACGACGCCGACCCCACCGGCAACCTCGTCTTCTCCATCCACATGTACAGCGTCTTCGACACCGCCCAGGAGATCACCGACTATCTCAACGCCTTCGTCGACGCGAAACTGCCCATCCTGATCGGCGAGTTCGGCGGCCCCGCCGACCAGTACGGCGACCCGGACGAGGACACCATGATGGCCACCGCCGAGCAGCTCGGCCTCGGCTACCTCGCCTGGTCGTGGAGCGGCAACACCGACCCGATCCTGGACCTGGCGCTCGACTTCGACCCGAGCAGGCTCAGCGACTGGGGCGAACGCATCTTCCACGGCGCCAACGGCATCGCCGGGACCTCGAAGGAGGCCACCGTCTACGGCGGCGGAGCCCCGGACGACACCCAGCCCCCCACGGCACCCGGCACCCCGGCCGCCACCGCGGTCACGGACACCTCCGTCACCCTCGGCTGGACCGCCGCCACCGACGACACCGCGGTCACCGGCTACGACGTCGTCCGGGTCGGCGACGGCACCGAGACCCGGATCGCATCCTCGACGACCACCACCGCCACCGTGACCGGCCTCAGCGCCGGCACCACGTACACCTTCGCCGTCTACGCCCGCGACGCGGCCGGCAACCGGTCCGCCCGCTCCGCCGCCGTGGAGGTCACCACCGACGAGGGCGGCGGCACCCCGGGCGCGTCCTGCTCCGTCGGATACCGCGTCGTGGGCGAGTGGCCCGGCGGCTTCCAGGGCGAGATCGCCGTCCGCAACACCGGGAGCGAAGCCGTCGGTCCCTGGACGCTCGCGTTCGCCTTCGCGGACGGGCAGAGCATCACGAACATGTGGGGAGGCACCGCCACCCAGGACGCGGGCGCGGTCAGCGTCGCCCCGGCCTCCTACACCTCCACCATCCCGGCCGGCGGCACGGTCACCCTCGGCTTCACCGCGCGCAAGGGCGACACCAACACCGCCCCGGCGGCGTTCACCCTCGACGGAGCCTCCTGCGTGACCGCCTGACCGAGGGCAGGGGCGAGAGGAGGGCGCGGGTGAGGAACGTCACCACGACACCTCACGGACGTCGGCCCGGCTCTGCGGCTGTGTCGTCGCGGTGATCTCCGAGCGGTGGCGGCTCGCCGCGAACGTCACCTTCAGCGTCTGCGGCGCGCTCTGCTCCGTACTCACCGTGAAGCCCTGGTTCGGCACCGCCGAGATCAGGCACACCCCGCCGCCGCCGAACCGCACGGTCGCCTTGCCGCCCTCGGACGGCACCGTGTACACGCCCGCCCCGCCCTCCTCGCACCCCGGGTCGCCCCCGCCCCCGGGGGACCGCGGGGGAGTGGTGCGGGCGCTCGGCGTCGGCGTGGGGGCCGGCGTCGGCCCGGGCGGCTCCGCGCTGGTGCGGGACGGCGTCGGGCGGGGCGCCCGGCTGGTGGGCGACGGGCTGGGAGTGGCCGTCACGGTCTTGGACACGGTCGGCCGGGGCGGGGCGGGAAGCTCCTTCG
Organism: Streptomyces sp. KPB2; assembly: GCF_003950055.1. Classification (NCBI taxonomy): domain Bacteria; kingdom Bacillati; phylum Actinomycetota; class Actinomycetes; order Kitasatosporales; family Streptomycetaceae; genus Streptomyces; species Streptomyces sp. KPB2. The sequence continues at coordinate 304,095 of NZ_CP034353.1, read as the reverse complement.
GCGCCGTCTGCGCGACCGGTGCGGTCGGCCGGGTCGAGCCCACCACGAAGTGGATCGTGATGATGACGGCCGTGACACTGGCCGCCGTGCAGGACAGCCAGATGATCAGGTAGCGCAGGAGGCGGGACACGACACCATAGTGACGGACCGGCTAACGTGCCTGCCCATGGCCTCCGTACTTGTCGTCGAGGACGACCCTGTGATCCGGGCCGCGCTGATCGAGGTCCTCACCGGACACGGCTACGCGGTGAAGACCGCACACCAGGGTTTCGAGGCGCTGCGCGACATCACCCAGAGCCCGCCGGACATCGTCGTGCTCGACCTCGGGCTGCCCGACCTCGACGGACTCGACGTGCTCAGGATGATCCGGGGGATATCCCGCGTCCCGGTGCTGGTCGCCACCGCCCGGGACGAGGAGTCCGAGATCATCAGGCTGCTCAATGCCGGGGCCGACGACTACCTGGTCAAGCCGTTCTCCGGCGGTCAGCTCGCGGCCCGGCTCGCCGCCGTACTGCGCCGCTCCGTGCCCGCCGACCTCCCCGCCGCACGGCCGCCCGTCCTCCGGGTCGCCGACCTGCGCATCGACCCGACCGCGCGCACCGCCCACCTCGGCGGCCGGGAACTCGCACTCACCCGGCGGGAGTTCGACCTGCTCGCCTACCTGGCCGCCAACGCCGACCAGGTCATCTCGAGGCAGCGCATCCTCACCGAGGTGTGGCAGCAGCCGTACGTCGAGGACCAGACGGTCGACGTCCATCTCTCCGCGCTCCGGCGCAAAATGGGTGAGAAGGCGCGAAAGCCCCGCTACCTCCACACCGTGCGGGGCATCGGCATCAAGCTGGTCAGCGCGCCATGAGACGAGCCCTCGCCGGGATCGCCCTGGCCGTCACCTCCATGGTGGCGCTGTCCTTCCTCATCCCGCTGGCCCTCCTCGTCCGGGAACAGGCTCGCGACCGGGTCACCACCGCGGCCGAACAGCGGGCCGCGGCCCTCTCGCCGGTGCTCGCCCTCACCACCCGGCGCGCCGACGTCCAGCAGGCCGTCGCGGAACTCGGCTCCTCCGACCAACTGGTCGTACGACTGCCCGACGGCACCTTCGTCGGGACACCGCACGCGTCCGAGGAGGCGCTCGACCGGGCCGTACGGGGGCGCGAGACCCTCGCCGTCGACACCCCCGACGGCTGGGCCTACCTCCAGCCCGTCGTGCTGCGGGGCGAGCGGGTCGCGGTCGTCGAGGCGTACGTGCCTGCCGCCGATCTCACCCGGGGCGTCGCGGCCTCCTGGGGCGTGATGGCCCTGCTCGCCGTCGGGCTGGTGGGCGGCTCGGTGCTGGTCGCCGACCGGCTCGGCGCCCGCGTGGTCCGCTCCTCCCGGGGCCTGAAGCGGGCCTCCCTCGCCCTCGGCTCCGGCGACCTCGGCGTACGGGTGGAACCGGACGGCCCGCCCGAGCTGCAGGAGGCGGGAGCGGCGTTCAACACCATGGCGGACCGGGTCGTCGACCTGCTCGCCGTCGAGCGCGAACTGGTCGCCGACCTCTCGCACCGGCTGCGCACCCCGCTGACCGCGCTCTACCTGGAGGCCGACCGGATGGGCGCGACGCCGAGCGCCCAGCGGGTCACGGAGGCGGCGGGGCAGCTCGAGCGCGAGCTGGACTCGATCATCGCGGCGGCGCGCACGCCCCTGGCGTCGGCGCAGCTCACCGGGGCCGGGCCGGGCACGGCGAAACCGTGCGACGTCGCCGAGGTGGTCGCCATGCGGCTGGACTTCTGGTCGGTCCTCGCCGCCCAGCAGGAGCGTCCGTTCGAGCGCTCCCTCACCCCGCGTCCGACGCCCGTGGCCTTCCCCGAGGACGACCTCGCGGCCGTCGTCGACGCCCTGATCGGCAACGTCTTCCGGCACACCCCGCAGGGCACCCGGTTCCTCGTGCGCGTGGAACGGCGGGAGGCGCACGTGCACCTCACCGTCGACGACGCCGGCCCCGGGGTGGCCGATCCCCGGGCGGCACTCACCCGGGGCGTCAGCGTCGGCGGTTCCACCGGGCTCGGCCTCGACATCGTGGCCCGGGCCGCCCGTACGGCGGACGGCGAACTGACGATCGCCCGCGCGCCGCTCGGGGGCGCGCGGGTGACGGTGTCGTTCGCGCTGGCGGACGCGCCGGTGCCCGGCGGCGGCGCACGCTGAGGTCCCGGTGGCGGTGTCCGCCGCGGAGCCGAGGCCGGGCCGGCCGGCGTCAGCGGCCGGTGCCGAAGTCCTGCGTCCACCAGGGGCCGCCGTCGCCGAAGTGGACGCCGACGCCCAGCTCCTTGAAGGAGCAGTTGAGTATGTTCGCGCGGTGGCCGGGGCTGTTCATCCAGGAGTCCATCACCGAGGCGGCGTCCGCCTGGCCCCGGGCTATGTTCTCGCCCAGCGTCGACCACTGGTAGCCGGCGGCCTCGACGCGGCTCGCCATGGTGGAGCCGTCGGGACCCGTGTGGGACATCACACCGCTGCTCGCCATGACATCGCTGTAGTCGTCCGCGGCCCGGGTCAGCCTGTCGTTCGCGGTGACCGGCGAGCAGCCCGCCGCGGCCCGCTCCTCGTTCACCAGCGCCAGGACCTGCGCCTCGGCACCACCGGTCGCGCCGGAGCCCGAGCCGGACCCGGAGCCGCCGCCCGACCCCGAGCCGCTGCCCGCGCCGGACGAGCCCTCGCCGCCCGGCCCGTCGCCGGCGCTCTTCGTGGTGACCTTGACGGGAGCCTCCGAGGCCGGTGCCGAAGCCTTCGCGGCACGGGTCGTCGGGCTCGCCGACTTCTCGGGCTTCTTCTTCGGCTCGGCGCTCTCGCTCGGGGAAGCGCTCGCCGTGGCGCTCGGGCTCGCCGACGCGGAGGCGAGCGGCGCCGCACCGCCCGCCGCGTCCTCGGCGTTCGGTGCCTGGTCGGCGGCGTTCGCGGTGACCCGGTCCGAGGCCCCGCCGTCCTCGCCGTCGGTGACGGCCAGCGTGATCCCGACGCCCGCCGTCAGGGTGATGGCGCCGAGGGCCAGCGCGGTGCCGCGGGTCCTGAGCCCGCCGCGGGGACGGGCGTGGGAGCGGGACGGGCGAGCGGCTCGGCGGGAACCCATGCGCAGGACACCTCGGCTTGTCGGTCGGCTGACGGAGCCCCCGTACCCGGTGGACGCGAGTGCGCCCACCGGGACTGTGGGGGGTGTTCGAGAGCCTAGGACGCGACCGGCGTGGAAACGGCCGTTCGAAGGTCATCTTCAGAAAGCCTTAAAAGAGCCGCCAAAGTCCGTTGAGGAAGTACGGCACCACCACCCGCCCCTTACGCACCCGCCGTCCGCCACCCTCGGTCCACGGCGGGGCGCTTCACAGTGAAAGGAGGACACGGGTGCCCACAGGGCCTCCGGACGTGCCCCCGACGCTCCGCCGTCACCCCGGCCACGGCGATTGCCGCCCCGGACGGCCGGACAGCCTGTCGGCGTGCAACCGGCAGATCGCCGGACACCACCGGTGCGCCCGGGGGACCGGGTCCTCCCGCCCACCGCCTCCGGGCGCACCGGCACCGACCGAGGAGGAACCGGACATGCCGTCCACCGCCGATGAATCACGGCTGCTCGACGAAGTACGTGACCTGCTGGCCGCCACGGTCGAGGACCTGGCCGTGGAGGAGATCCATCCCGACTCCTCCCTCCAGGACGACCTGGGCGTCGACTCGCTGGCCCGGCTGGAACTGGTCGCCGCCATCGAGGACCGCTGGCAGATCGAGGTGCCGCACGAGCAGGCGGAACAGCTCATGACGGTGCGGCAGATCGCCGCCCACCTCGCCGACGCCGTCGCCGCCCCCGCGGGCGGCACCGCGTGAGCCCACGGCACGCGGCCGACCCGGCCCCCGAGGAGCGGGCCGCCGTCGTCACGGGGCTGGGGCTGACCACCTCGCTGGGCGGCGACGTCCCCACCACCTGGCGGGCCCTGCTGGACGGCGTGTGCGGCGTCGAGCGGGTCGCCCTCGGGGAGCCGGACGGGCCCGCGCAGGAGTACCTCGCGGCCCCGGCCGCCGTCGACCCCGGGACCGTCCTGTCGCCCGCCAAGGCGGCGCACTGCGACCGCGCGGCGCAGTTCGCCCTCGTCGCCGCGCGGGAGGCCGTCCGCGACGCGGGGTTCACCGACGTGTCGGCACTCGCCGCGGACGGCTCGCGGGTGGCGGTGGTCGTCGGGGTGGGGCTGGGCGGGATCACCAGCGTCCTCGAGCAGGACCGCCGCCTGCGGACGCAGGGTCCGGGGCGGGTGAGCCCGCGCACCATCCCGGTCATGCTGCCCAACCACCCGGCGGCCGAAGTGGGGCTGCTGGTCGGCGCCAAGGCCGGGGTGCACGCCCCGGTCAGCGCCTGCGCCTCCGGTGCCGAGGCCCTCGCCCAGGCCCTCGGCATGATCCGGGACGGCCGCGCCGACATCGTGGTCGCGGGCGGCGCCGAGGCCGCACTGCATCCGCTCGTCCTGGCCGGGTTCGCGCGGCTGCGGGCCCTCTCCCGGCGCCACGACGACCCCAAGGGAGCCTCCAGACCCTTCGACGCCGACCGGGACGGCTTCGTCATGGGGGAGGGAGCCGGCCTGCTCGTGGTCGAGAGCGCCCGGCACGCCGCTGCCCGCGGCGCCCGCGTCCACGGCCGGCTGACCGGCGCGGGCATCACCAACGACAGCCACCACGTGGCCCAGCCGGCGCCCGGCGGAACGGGCTGCGCGGCCGCGGTCGACGCCGCGCTGCGCGACGCGGGGCTCGCTCCGGAGCGGGTCGGGCACGTCAACGCCCACGCCACCTCGACGCCGCTCGGCGACCTCGGCGAGGCGCGGGCCCTGCACAGCGTCTTCGCCAAGGGCGTGGACGACATCGCGGTGAGCGCCACCAAGGCCGCGTTCGGGCACACCCTCGGTGCCGCCGGAGCCATCGAGGCCGTCCTCACCGTGCTCGCCCTGCGGGACAGGACCGCACCTCCCGCGTGCAGTCTCGAACGGGTGGACCCGGAGGTCGGCCTGAACGTCGTCGGCCGCGACCCCGCGGCACTTCCCTCCGGGCCGCTCGCGGCCGTCACGACGAGCATGGGATTCGGCGGGCACAACGTGGCGCTCGCCTTCGCCTCATGAGGGACGGCCTCCCGGCCCCCGCCGGCGGCACACCGCGCACCGTGCTGATGTGCCCCGGCCAAGGGGCCTACCTCCCCGGCGCCCTGCGTCACCTGGGCGAAGTCCCCTCCGTCGCCCGGGTGCTGCGGACGGTGGACACCCACAGCACCGCGCTCGGCGGCCCCCGGGCGTCCGTCGCCGGTCTCCTCACCGACCCCGCGGCACCCGAACCCGGCCGGCTCGTGCGCGCCGATCCCCTGGGCTTCGACCTGGCCACCTACGCCGCGGTGGTCGCCTGTGCCACCGTCCTGCTCGACCTCGCCGTGCCGCCCGTCCACGCGGTGCTCGGGCACAGCGTGGGCGACCTCGCCGCGCTCACCGTGGCCGGCGTCATCACGCCGGAACAGGGGGTCCGGCTGCTGCACGTCCGCGACCGGCTGCTGCGCGAGGCCGCGCTGCCCGCGGCGGGCCTGCTGGCCACCGACCTGACCGCCGAGCAGGCGGCGGACCTGCTGAGCGCCGCGGACCTGCCACAGGTGCTGATCGCCGCCCGCAACGCCCCCGGCCAGACCGTCCTGGCCGGTCCCGACGACCAGTTGGCCGCCGTCCGGCACACCGTCCTGGCGCTCGGCCGCCGCGCCACCCCGCTGACCAGCCGTACGGCCTACCACCACCCGCTGCTCACCGAGGTCCACCGGGCCTTCCGGCGCCTTCTGCGAGCCCAGCCCGTCGCGCCGCCCACCCTCGCCGTGTACACGGCCACCACGGTGGGGCCCGCCCGCGCCCCGGCCCACCTGCGCACCGTGGCGGCCGCCCACCTCACCGAGCCCCTCGCCCTCCCCCGCACGCTGCACGCGATGCGCCGGGCAGGTTTCATCACCTACCTCGACAGCGGCCCCCGGGCCCTGCTGAGCACCCTCGCCCGGGCCGCCCTGCCCGGCTGCGCCACCGCCGCCCCCTCCCGCACCCCGGCCGGCCTCGACCGCATCCGCCGGCGCCTGGCCACCGCCCTGCCGTGAAGGCCCTTGACCCGGCACGGACGGCGCGCGTACATGAGGGAACCGGGAGTGGCCCGGCTCACATGGCGTACCGAGGGCGGCGCCGACACCATGGTCTCGTCACCCGGCAGGCTGAAGGGATCAAGAATGTTCCGCAAGGTGCTGGTCGCCAACCGCGGTGAGATCGCGATCCGTGCGTTTCGGGCGGGCTACGAGCTCGGCGCGCGCACCGTCGCCGTCTTCCCGCACGAGGACCGCAACTCGCTGCACCGGCTCAAGGCCGACGAGGCCTACGAGATCGGGGAGCAGGGGCATCCGGTGCGCGCGTATCTCTCCGTGGAGGAGATCGTCCGCGCCGCGCGCCGTGCGGGGGCCGACGCCGTCTACCCGGGCTACGGGTTCCTGTCCGAGAACCCCGAACTCGCCCGCGCCTGCGAAAAGGCCGGAATCACCTTCGTCGGGCCCAGCGCCCACATCCTCGAACTGACCGGCAACAAGGCCCGTGCCGTGGCCGCCGCCCGCGAGGCCGGCGTACCGGTGCTCGGCTCCTCGGCGCCCTCCACCGACGTGGACGAACTCGTGCGCGCCGCCGACGAGGTCGGCTTCCCCGTGTTCGTCAAGGCGGTCGCGGGCGGCGGCGGGCGCGGCATGCGCCGCGTCGAGGAACCCGCCCAGCTGCGCGAGGCCATCGAGGCCGCCTCCCGCGAGGCCGCCTCCGCCTTCGGCGACCCCACGGTCTTCCTGGAGAAGGCGGTCGTCGAACCGCGCCACATCGAGGTGCAGATCCTCGCCGACGGCGAGGGCGACGTCATCCACCTCTTCGAGCGGGACTGCTCGGTGCAGCGCCGCCACCAGAAGGTCATCGAGCTGGCGCCCGCGCCCAACCTCGACCCGGCCCTGCGGGAGCGGATCTGCGCCGACGCCGTGAACTTCGCCCGGCAGATCGGCTACCGCAACGCGGGCACCGTGGAGTTCCTCGTCGACCGCGACGGCAACCACGTCTTCATCGAGATGAACCCCCGCATCCAGGTCGAGCACACGGTCACCGAGGAGGTCACCGACGTCGACCTGGTCCAGTCCCAGCTGCGCATCGCCGCCGGCGAGACGCTCGCCGACCTCGGACTCGCCCAGGAGAACATCACCCTGCGCGGCGCGGCCCTGCAGTGCCGCATCACCACCGAGGACCCGGCCAACGGCTTCCGCCCGGACACCGGCCGGATCAGCGCCTACCGCTCGCCCGGCGGTTCCGGCATCCGCCTCGACGGCGGCACCACCCACGCCGGTACGGAGATCAGCGCGCACTTCGACTCGATGCTGGTCAAGCTCTCCTGCCGGGGACGGGACTTCACCACCGCCGTGAACCGGGCCCGGCGCGCGGTCGCCGAGTTCCGCATCCGCGGCGTCGCCACCAACATCCCGTTCCTCCAGGCGGTCCTGGACGACCCCGACTTCCAGGCGGGCCGGGTCACCACCTCGTTCATCGAGCAGCGCCCGCACCTGCTCACCGCCCGGCACTCCGCCGACCGCGGCACCAAGCTGCTGACCTACCTCGCCGACGTCACCGTGAACAAGCCGCACGGCGAGCGCCCCGAGCTGATCGACCCGCTGACCAAGCTGCCGGCCGTACCCGCCGGTGAACCCCCGGCCGGCTCCCGCCAGTTGCTCGCCGAGCTGGGCCCGGAGGGCTTCGCCCGCCGGCTGCGCGAGTCGCCCACCATCGGCGTCACCGACACCACCTTCCGCGACGCCCACCAGTCGCTGCTCGCCACCCGGGTGCGCACCAAGGACATGCTCGCCGTGGCGCCCGTCGTCGCCCGCACCCTGCCCCGGCTGCTGTCCCTGGAGTGCTGGGGCGGCGCCACCTACGACGTCGCGCTGCGCTTCCTCGCCGAGGACCCGTGGGAGCGGCTGGCCGCCCTGCGCGAGGCGGTGCCCAACATCTGCCTCCAGATGCTGCTGCGCGGCCGCAACACCGTGGGCTACACCCCGTACCCCACCGAGGTGACCGACGCCTTCGTGCAGGAGGCCGCCGCCACCGGCATCGACGTCTTCCGCATCTTCGACGCCCTCAACGACGTCGAGCAGATGCGGCCCGCCATCGAGGCCGTACGGCAGACCGGCACCGCCGTCGCCGAGGTCGCGCTCTGCTACACCGCAGACCTGTCGGACCCCTCCGAGCGGCTCTACACCCTCGACTACTACCTGCGGCTCGCCGAGCAGATCGTGAACGCCGGCGCCCACGTGCTGGCGGTCAAGGACATGGCCGGACTGCTGCGCGCCCCGGCCGCCGCGACCCTGGTGTCGGCGCTGCGCCGGGAGTTCGACCTGCCGGTGCACCTGCACACCCACGACACCACCGGCGGCCAGCTCGCCACCTACCTGGCCGCGATCCAGGCCGGCGCCGACGCCGTCGACGGCGCCGTGGCGTCCATGGCCGGGACCACCTCGCAGCCGTCCCTGTCGGCGATCGTGGCCGCCACCGACCACACCGAGCGGCCCACCGGCCTGGGCCTCCAGGCCGTCGGCGACCTGGAGCCGTACTGGGAGAGCGTGCGCAAGGTATACGCCCCCTTCGAGGCGGGCCTCGCCTCCCCGACCGGCCGCGTCTACCACCACGAGATCCCCGGCGGCCAGCTCTCCAACCTGCGCACCCAGGCCATCGCCCTCGGCCTCGGCGACCGCTTCGAGGACATCGAGGCCATGTACGCCGCCGCCGACCGGATGCTGGGCCGCCTGGTGAAGGTCACCCCGTCCTCCAAGGTCGTCGGCGACCTCGCCCTGCACCTGGTGGGCGCCGGTGTCTCCCCGGCGGACTTCGAGGCGGAACCGGACCGGTTCGACATCCCCGACTCCGTCGTCGGCTTCCTCCGCGGCGAGCTGGGCACCCCGCCCGGCGGCTGGCCCGAGCCGTTCCGCACCAAGGCACTGCGGGGCCGCGGCGAGGCCAAGCCGCTCGCCGAACTGTCCGAGGACGACCGCACCGGACTGGAGAAGGACCGCCGGGCGACGCTCAACCGGCTGCTCTTCCCTGGCCCGGCCCGCGAGTTCGAGACCCACCGGGCCTCGTTCGGCGACACCGGCGTCCTCGACAGCAAGGACTTCTTCTACGGGCTGCGCCCGGGCAAGGAGTACACCGTCGACCTCGACCCCGGCGTGCGGCTCCTCATCGAACTGCAGGCGGTCGGCGACGCCGACGAGCGCGGCATGCGCACCGTGATGGCCACCCTGAACGGTCAGCTCCGCCCGATCCAGGTCCGCGACCGGTCGGCGGCCACCGACGTACCCGCGACGGAGAAGGCCGACCGGACGAACCCCGGCCACGTCGCGGCGCCGTTCGCCGGCGTGGTGACCCTCGCCGTCGCCGAGGGCGACGAGGTGGAGGCCGGGGCGACCGTGGCCACCATCGAGGCGATGAAGATGGAGGCGTCCATCACCGCGCCGAAGTCCGGCACGGTGACCAGGCTCGCCATCAACCGCATCCAGCAGGTCGAGGGCGGCGACCTCCTCGTCCAACTCGCCTGAGGAACCGGGCTTCCGGCCCGACGGGCGACGCGCCCCGCACCGCTGCGGGGCGCGTCGTCGGCTCAGGGGAACTGGACGACCTTGGACGGCACGGTGTCCGTCCCCGACGTGGCCGCGCCGGTGTCGTTGATCACGTGGCGGTACTGGCCCATGCCGCCGAGCGAGATCACCTGGAGGTTGCGCATCCTGATCCCCGGCTTGACCGGCACCTGGAACCCGTGGTGCTGGACGATGGTCGGGTCCGCGGTGAAGTTGCAGTAGCTGCCCAGCGCCACCGCGTCGTGCACGTCCACCGAGTCGGCGACCTTGTAGGCCGCGTAGCCGACGATGCCGTCGTGGGTGATGGCGGCCTCGTTCGGGGCGTCGTAGGCCTTCTCGTTCTGGAAGAAGATGGTCCGCCCCCGCTCCCCGCTCCAGTAGACGTCGTACTTGTTGAAGTGCTCGACGAACAGCCCGGTGGCGAGGACGTCGTCCCCGTTGACCCGCAGGCCGTAGTCGGCTCGGTTGGTCTCCCAGCCGACGCCCTCGCCGTGGTCGGCACGCCAGATCCAGGTGTGATCGATGATCACGTCGTCGCTCTCGACCACGACGGAGTCGGTGGCCTTGCCGGGTCCCGCACCGCCGACGCGGATGAACACGTCCTGCATGGTCGTGGGGTTGGCGGAGTGGTCGGCGTTCCCGTCCGGCGTTCCGATGCGCAGCAGCGTGTCGGAGTTCTGCGGACCCGCGTCGATGAGGAAGCCCGCGAGCCGCACGCCGTCGACGTCGGCCACGTGCATGGCGTCGACGCCGCCGTCCGGAATGATCGTGGCCAGACCGAGGCCCAGCACGACGGTGTTGGCGCGGTCGACCTCGATGGTCCGGTCGATGTGGTAAACACCGGGCGTGAACAGCAGGTTGAGGCCCTGGTCGAGCGCGGCGTTGATGGTCGCCGCCGTCGCGCCGGGCTTGACGACGTAGAACTGGCTCAGCGGCAGCGAGGTGCCACCGGCGTTGGCGGGCCAGGACACGCCGCGCGCGTTGGTCCGCTTGGCGGGGACCCGCACCTTGTACTCGTCGCCGTCCAGGTACAGGAACGGCTTCTCGCGGGAGACCGGCGTGGTGTCGAGCGTGGTGTACGGGCCGGTCTCGAAGTTGCCCGCCGGCGCGCCCTCGACGCCCGTGAACGTCATGTTCCAAACCCCGTTGGTCCAGCCGCCGACCGAGCTGTCCCGGGTGTACCACTGCTGCTGGGAGTAGGGACCGACGGTGCCGTCGATCTTCGAGTCGGCGATGTAGCCGCCGGAGGCCCAGCCGTAGCCGTTGGGGGCGAGGTTGAGGCCGCCCTTGACGTGGATCCGGCGGAACGGGGCCGCCTGGGCGACGGCCCAGCGGTCGGTGCCGTTGGACGGTGTGATGGCGAGGTTCTCGGCCGAACGCCAGAAGTTCTGCGTCGCGTTGCCGTTGAACCAGCCCGCGTCCACGGTGATGTCACCGTTGATCTGCGTGTCGTCGGGGTTGAGGCCCAGACCGGAGATCGAGGTGTAGAAGCCGATCTGCGCGTTGATCCCGTTGTACGTGCCCGGCTTCAGCAGGAACTGGTAGCGCCCGCTGCCGAACTGGTTGGACTCCTGCTGGGCGAAGACCTGGTCGAACTTCTGCTGGAGGCCCGGCGTGGAGGGGTCCACGACGATGACGTTCGGCCCCAGGTCGCCGCCGCCCTCGACCGGGGGAGTGCCCGTGGTGCCGGTGTGCACGGCGACCTCCCACAGCGAGTAGCCGTAGCCGGTGGCACGGGCCGTGCCGAGGACGCGGACGTAGCGGCCGGAACCGCTGACGGCGTAGGAGGACTTGCCCCCGGTCGCGCCCGTGACGCTCTTGAGCGTCTGCCAGTTCTGCCCGTCCGAGGAAGCCTCGATCCTGAAGTCCTTGGCGTACGCGGCCTCCCAGTTCAGGTCCACCTCGCACAGGTCCCGTACGGCGCCGAGATCGACCCGCACCCACTGGGGGTCGGAGGCCTGGCTGGACCAGCGGGTGCCGGGGTCGCCGTCGAAGGCCGCGGCGGCGGGCGTCCCGGCGTTCTCGACGGAGGAGGCGGCGGCGGGCCTGCCCTGCGCGGCGTTGGCGCTGTCGCACGAGCCGCCCGGCGTGGTGCCGCCGGTGGTGCCGAAGACCTGGAACTCCCACAGGGAGTAGCCCCAGGGCGTGGCCCGGTGGACGCCCTGCATACGGACGTAGCGGCCCTGTCCCGTGACGTCGAGCGTGTCGGTGCCGCCGTCGCCGCCGGTGACCGTCTTCGCGTCGGTCCAGGTGCTCCCGTCCTGGGAGAGCTGGATCGTGTAGTCCTTGCCGTAGGCCGCCTCCCAGTCGAGCACCACGCGGGTGACGGAGGCGGTGGTGCCGAGGTCGACCTGGAGCCATTGGTCGTCGCTCGCGGCCGACGACCACCGGGTGGTCGTGTCGCCGTCGACGGCGTTGCCGGACGGCGTTGCGGCGTTCTCGGCCGAGGACGCCGTGGCCGTCCGGCCCTGGGAGAGGGGAATGTCGGCCGCGGTGGCCGTCATCGGGGCGGGAAGGGTGACGAGCGCCGCCGTGGCGACGAGCGCGACACCCAAGGATCTCAGTCTCATGCGGGTGCTTTCTGGGGATGCGGACAGGATTGGTCCACCGCGTTGTGAAGCGGCTTAGTTCAAGGTGTGATTTAAGTGGTGAGTAATCGATCCGGCAATAGTCCGGGCAGGACTTGTCAGTGCCGTGCTGAAGAATGCGGTCCATCGAGATCAACACCGGCCGGACCGGGTAGGCGTTCTCGAGTCACTGACCTGAAAGGGCCACAGCCGATGCCGCTCACCGCCGCCGTCCGTCCGCACTCCGCCGACTCGGGCGAAGCCCGGCGCCGCGCGAAACCCGGTGCCGCCGAGGCCGAGGTCCTGCGCATCGTCACCGACGCGCGGACGCCCGTCTTCGTCACGGTGCGCGCGGACGGGCGGCGCAGATACAGCTACTGGCGCCCGCTCGACTCCGTCACCGGCCGCGGCGGCTGTTACGTCGCACTGCCGACCGCCGAGTGCGACACGCTGCACGCCGCGGGCCGGATATCGCTCGGCGAGCCGCTCGCCGACCCGAACCGGATCACCTACCGGGTCAGCGCCACCCGCACCCCACCGGCTCCGCCGCGCACCCCACCGGCTCCGCCGCGCGCCCTGCCGGAGCGGGCGCGCGCGGCGTGAGGGCGGCTCTTCCCGCACGGCGCGCGAGGACACACGGAGCCGCGCGGCGCGCCGAACGGCCGTCCCGTGTGCGGCGCACCGCGGGTCAGTGTTCGAGCGGGGCCCGCAGCGCGGGGTCCGACGCCGCCCGCCACACCTCGGTCAGCTCCCGCTGCCGGGCCTCGGCCCCCGCCCGTTCGAGACCGTGCAGCAGCCCCCAGGTGAACGCGGACTCACCCGCCCCGTGGGCGGCCACCGCCAGCTCCCGCAGCGTGTGCTGGGCGACCACCGCGTCCTGGTGCTCGCCGAGCAGCTGCTGCACCGCCTTGGCGCGTTCGCCGAGCCGGGCGACCGGCTTGCCGAGCGCGGGACGCGCCACCTCGGCCGCGTAGCGGAGCTTCTTGGCCACCTTGCGGGCCTCGTGCAGCGCCGTCTCCCGCGACCGGCCCGCAGGCTGCGCCAGGGCGATCTCCATCCGTCCGGCGAGACGGCCGTACTCGTCGAGCACCGCCCGGGCCATCGTACGGGCGGGCTTCCTCCCGGCCCCGGCCCGCAGCGGCGGTCGCCGGACCAGGGCGTCCAGCGCGTCCAGCAGGCGCAGATAGCGGGGCGTGGCCAGAGCCTCCCGCGTACGGGACCGCGCCTCGCCGCCGTGGGACACCTCCCAGACGCGCAGCCGGGCGGCGACGGGACCCAGCACGAGTTCGTCCGGCAGATCCGTCAGCGCGGCACCGATGCGCTCGCCCAGCACCTCCTGATCGCGCGCCGCCCCCAACTCGCCGGCCAGCCAGCGCAGTTCCGCGCGCACGGGATCGGTGACCCGCCGGTCGAGGACCGACCGGTAGGAGCGCAGGCAAGCGCGCAGCCGCCGGCACGTGACGCGCATCCGGTGCACGGCGTCGGGCAGGTCGCCCCGGACCGCAGGATCCAGCGACACCAGCCGGCCGGCCTGCTCCCTCACATACGCGAGCACGTACGCGCCGGGAGAGCCGGCCACCACCTCCGGACCACGCTCCGGCCCCGCCCCCGCCCCCGTCTCCCGCAGGGCCCGGGCGAGCTTGGACGGGCTGTCGGCGCGGACGATCCCCTTCTTCCGCAGCTTCTTCTCGACGACATCCAGCAGCCCGGCGTCGACACCCTCGGCGAGTTCGACCTCCAGCTCGCCCCACTCGGCACGCCCACCGCCGGACGCCGCCGCGTCCGCGCGCACCTCGTCGAGGCTCAGCTCGGCGAGCACCCCGCCCTCCGCGTCGCGCAACCGCCGCACGGTACGGGTGGACCGGATGCGTACCACCGGACGCAGCTCGGCGCCCCGCGTGCGGGACAGGGCCAGCTCGCGCAGCGACTCCGGCACCTCGTCCGAGAGCGGGGCCCACACCTCCTCCCGGGTGTCCCCGGCCAGGGGCAGTTTCAGGTGCCAGCCCGCGTCCGGACCGCCCGTACGACGGCGCAACGTGGCCGAGGACCCGGCGAGCCGCAGGTCCTCGGTGTCGTGGTACACCGCGTCCAGTTCCTCGGGCCCGGCCGCGGTGACCGAGGCGACGGGCCCGACGCCGGTGAGGTCGGGCAGGCCGGCGACGCCGCCGGAGGGCGGCTCGTACTTCCGCTCTGTCTCGCGCTTCGACTGGGTCATGCTCAGTCCTTCGACACGATCGGCCGGATCAAACCCCGTTCGGGACGACCCATGGGCGCGGATCCGTGTAGTACCCGTCGAGGATGACCTCGAAATGCAGGTGCGGGCCGGTGGACAGGCCGGTGGAGCCGACCCGTCCGATCGGGGCCCCGGCCTCCACGGTCTGCCCCACGGCCACGCCCAGGGAGGAGAGGTGACTGTAGGTCGTCTCCACCCGCTTGCCCTGGATGGTCCCGTGGTCGATCACGATGCGGTTGCCGTACGCGCTGGTGAGCGCGGCGAACACGACCCGGCCCCGCCGTGCCGCCACGACCTGCGCGCCCTGCGGCGCGGCGAAGTCCACACCGGTGTGCAGCTTGGTGACCCCCGTCAGCGGATGCTCCCGCGACCCGAAGGGCGAGGTGATGGTGAGCGGGCTGACCGGCGCGGTCAGCAGGGCGCCGGCCGCCCCGCCCGCACCGCCGCCGGAGTCCTCCCGGTCGAGTGCCTCGTAACGGGGCAGCAGGGCCCGGACCTCGGCGAGGTACGTCTTCGCCGCCGACGGTACGCGCCCCGCCTCCGTGACGGCGTCCTCTCCCACGGCGTACGCGGCGAGGGTCAGCTCCACCAGGTCGCCGTTGATCCTGCCCTCGGTGCGCAGTTCGGTCACCTTCCCGGCCAGCGAGCAGTCCCGCCGGCCCAGCGCCATGATGGCGTCCGCCGGGTCGCGCGGCGAGGACCGACCGTTGCCGTCGTCGTCCTTGCCCCAGGTCCGCCACTCGTCGTCGGTGAAGGCGGCGATGCCCTTCTGGCCGGAGAGTTCGTCGGAGTCGTCGCTCCAGCCCGAGAGCTGGTCGATCTGCGCGGCGAGCACGGACGGTTCGAGGACGGTGCAGGCCGAGGCCGCCCTGCGCAGCCACGGGATGTACGAGGGGTCGATGTCCACCGCGGCGGACGGGTCCGTGGCGGAGTCGTCGTCGGACCCCGGGCTCGGCAGCCCGCCCAGCGCGAGGAAGGCGGCCACACCGGTGACGGTCACGAGAGCCGGCAGCAGCAACAGGGTGACGGGCCCCGGCCCCCGGCGCCTGCGACCGCGGGGTTGTTCCGGCTGTTCCGGCTGGTCGGGCTGTTCCGGCCGGTCGGGCTGGAGCGGGTGGTCCGGTCGACCGGGCCGGTGCGGTCCCGGCCGTGGGCCGGCCGTGTCGTCGGCCGCCTGCGTCACGGTCAGCCGCTCGTCGTTCACCAGGCCGCTCGCCGGTACGTGATGCTCACGGGGGGACGCTAGCGCCGCCCGCCCGCAGGCGTCAGGAGCCTACGAGGCAGAAGGGGATGCCCGAACGGGCAGGCCGGGCGGCGCCCGGCGCCGCGATCGTCACCCCTCGGTCGGCCCGTCGCGGTCGTGTCCGGACGAGGGGGGCGTGGGGCGGACGGCGAGGACCGCGATGTCGTCGACGCTGTCCGCCCCCAGGCCGATGAGCAGCTCGTCGCAGAACACGTCCAGGGGCTCGTGGGCCAGCTCGGCGGCGTGCCGGCGCAATCGCTCCAGCGCGTCGTCCAGGGGCTCGTCGCGACGCTCGACGAGGCCGTCGGTGTACAGCAGCAGCGTCGAGTGGGCGGGCAGCGCGTCACGCGCCGTGGCCCGGGCCGCGTCGGGGTCCATACCGAGCAGCAGCCCCGCGCCGCCGTCGAGGTAGCGGGCCCGGCCGTCCCGGGTGACCAGCAGCGGCGGCAGATGGCCGGCGGAGGAGTGCGTCAGCTCCCAGGGGCCGTGCGCGGGGCCCTTGACCAGGCCGTAGACGCAGGTGCCGGTGGCCTCCCGGTGGAGGCTGTGGTTGGCCAGGTCCAGTCGGCGCAGCACCTCGGCGGGCGGCTCCTCGCGGTCCACGGCGATGCCCCGGAGCATGCTGCGCAACTGGCTCATCGCGATGGCCGCGTCCAGATCGTGCCCCGTGACGTCCCCGATGATCACCGCGGTGTTCCCGCCGGGCAGCACGAAACTGTCGTACCAGTCCCCGCCGACCTGCGCGGTGGTCGAGGAGGCGGCGTAGCGGGCGGCCAGCCGCAGCCCCTCGACCTCCGGCAGCACCGGCAGCAGCGAACGCTGGAGCCGTTCGGCGATGGAACGGGTGTCCTGGTACAGGCGGGCGTTGTCCACCCCCAGCGCGAGACTGTGCACCAGATCGTCGACGAGCGTCAGGTCGTCCTCCGTGAACGGCCGGCCGCCGGGCGCGCGCGCCAGGGTGAGCGCGCCGAAGATCCTGCGGCGGGCCCGCAGCGGTGCGACGACGGCGCTGCCCGCCCCCAGTTCCCGGAACAGTTCGACGTACGACCGGTCCAGCGCGCTCCCGGTCCGGCCCCGCTGCGGGGCGTCCGTGAGCAGGAGCGGCCCGGCGCCGCGCAGCACCCGGGCCAGCGGGCCGCGCGACTCCTCGGAGACCTCCGCCAGCGCTCCCTCGTACGCCCCCGGGCGCAGGGCGCGGGGGTCACGGTGGACGACGCAGGCCCGGTCCACCCGCGCATCGGCGGTGTACAGGTCCACCACGCACCAGTCGGCCAGCCGCTCCGTCAGCAGCCGACCCGCCCGCTGCAGCCCCTCGTCCAGGTCGAGCGTGTTGTTGAGCTGCGCCCCCAACTCGGCCAGCAGGGTGAGCCGGTCGAGCGCCGACAATCCGCCCCGGGCACCGGCCGCCCGGGTACCGGCCTCCGGGACGCCGGGTGACCGGCCGCCGTCCGGCTCCCCGGTCGCCGCCTCCCTGATCCTGCCGGGAGCCCTCGGCCCGTCGAGGAACGTGGTCGCCCGCGGGACGAGCTGTGCGACGAAGACGGTGCGGCCGTCGGCCGTTTCCTGGGTCTGGATGTACAGCCGGACCGGCACCAGCCGTCCGCTGCGGTGCAGCGCGGGAAGCGGCACGGAGCGTCCCACGATGCGGGTGCGGCCGGTGAGCAGCATCGAGGTGAACGCGGCGGTGTGCCGCTCACGCAGGTGCTCGGGGATGAGGGTGGTCAGACGGCGGCCGACGAGGTCGTCCGGTCCCCAGCCCAGCAGATCGGCCGCCGCCCCGTTGGCCGCGACGATCCGGTTGCCCTCGTCGGCGGCGACGGTCGGCATCCTGCTGGCCCGCACCTGACCGACGTCCCAGGGAACGAGCTCGGCGGAGCTGATCTCCGGCTCGCGGGGGACCACGGTCCAGGCGGCGGGCGGCGCCCCGGTCAGCTGCCCGGCGATCTCGTCGAAGAGCCACTCCTGGAAGGCGCGGCCGCGGGGCAGCGCCGGCAGGGCCAGCAGCCGTTCCTCCCGGGCCCGCTCCTCGGCCAGGTCGAGTACCCGGTGCAGCGCTCTCACCGCGGGCACGGCGTCGGGCGGCAGCGGAAGGGGCAGGGTGCGCAGCCCCGACTCGGGAACCGGTACCTCCAGCGCGGCCGTCAACCCGGCACTGATCAGGTTGTTGACGTCGTTGGCGGCTGCGAGGTCCTCGGGCGCCACCCCGAGGAGGTCTCCCGCTGACGCGGCGAGGGTCAGCTCGCGCAGCACCACGTGCCGGTGCTGCCGGCACGCCGACTCCAGGGCGGTCGGCACGTCGACGAGCGTCACCGTCCCCTCGGCGGGCCGCGGCGGCACGGCGGTCTCCCACCCGGACGACGGCGGCGGCGGACCGTCGTGCCACAGCTCGAACCACACCGTCTTGCCCGCGTCACCGCCGTCCGCGCCGTACCGGGAGGCCAACTTCTCCACCAGAGCCAGCCCCTGTCCCGTACCGGCGTACGGCGAAAGGCGCTGCGGTACGAGTCCGCGGCCGGGCCGCCGGTCCCCGACCCGTACCCGCACCCGGCCGTCGAGGCGTGCCACGCTCACCTCCACCTCGGTGCGCGCGTGCAGCACCGCGTTGGTGACCAGCTCGCTCACCAGCAGCTCGGCCGTGCCCACCAGGTCCGAAGCGGCGCCCTGGAGCGCGGCACGCACGAACCGGCGGGCCGCCACCACGTTCGTCGGCCCGTCGGGAAAACGCCGTGACACCGCTGCCGGCGGTGGATCGGGGCAATCCATGACCCCAGTCTGTGCCCCGTACGGCCCGCCTCGCAGCGTGCGCCGTCCCGGCGCGCCCCGCTCCCGCCGGCACTCCTGTCCGCCGGTCGGGTGACGGGCGCCCGGTGAAAGGCCGGGCATACGGGCCGAGTCGCGGCCGGGGGAGGGAGTCGACGGTGCCCGGTACGACGCCGGGTCTGGCAGGCGGCCGGTTACTCCGATAGCTTGCAGGTGCGGCCCCGCGTTCTCCCCCGTACGCGGGGCCGCACCAGTCCGCCCGCGCGGCGGTCGGCTCAGCGGGCGAGCGCGCCCCGCAGCCCCGGCTGCAGCCGGTCCCCGTGGGCGCGGACCATGTCGTCGCACAGCTCCCAGATCTCCTCGACCCTGAGCGTCGCCGCCGTCGCGGGGTCGGCCATCGCCGCGTGCCGGATGTGCCGCGGGTCGTCCTCCACGGCCGCCCGCACCACCAGGTCGGTGGTGCTCAGGTAGGCCCGGTTCAGGGCCGCCAGCTGCGGGGGCAGCGACCCGGCACGGGTGGGCTGGACGCCCGCGGAGTCGACCAGGCACGGCACCTCGACGGTGCCCCGGGCGGGCAGGTTCTCGATCAGACCGTGGTTGGGCACATTGCCGTAGACCGTGCGGGGGGTGCCGGTCACGATGCTGTGGATGATCTGCGGCGCGTACTCCATGGTGCCCTCGACCGAGAGCGGCGCCCCGCAGGCCAGCGCGTCACGGGTGCGCTCGTACTCGGCCACGTTCTCGTCCACGATGCCCAGGTAGGCGCCGACGGGCAGCCGCAGCCGCTCGATCTCGCTGTCGTGGTGCAGGTACCAGGGCACGTACTCGGAGGAGTGCTCGCTGGTCTCCGTGGGGTAGTGGCCGAGGCGCCGGTACATGTCCATGCGGACCCGGCGGCGCAGCTGCGGGTCCTCGGCGATCAGGGCGTCCAGGCGAGGGTGGAGGTCCTCGCCCCCGTGCTCCAGACGCAGCACCCACGCCTGGTGGTTGACGCCCGCGGCCCGGTAGGTGACCTCCTCGTAGGGGACCTTCAGCAGTTCGCACAGGCCGTGGACCGTCCAGAAGACCGAGTGGCACAGGCCCACCACCCGCGTCAGACCGGTGGCCTCGGCGAGGTACTGGACGTTCATCGCCATCGGGTTGGTGTAGTTGAGCAGCCAGGCGTCCGGACAGACCTCGGCGATGTCCTGCCCGAGCGCCTTGAGCAGCGGGAAGGTGCGCAGCGCGCGGAAGATGCCGCCGACGCCGAGCGTGTCGCCGATGGTCTGGCGCAGTCCGTAGCGGGCCGGCACCTCGAAGTCGGTGCGGGTCGCCTCGCCCATGCCGACCTGCACGATGTTGATGACGAAGTCGGCACCGACCAGGGCCTCGCGGCGGTCCGCGTGCGCGGTGACCCGGGGCCGGGCGCCGCGTTCGGCGGCGATGTACTCGGCGGCCGCCCGCGCGGTGGCCAGACGCTCGGCGTCGATGTCGTGCAACGCGATGTGCGCGGACTTCAGCTCGTCGAACGCGAAGAGGTCGGCGAGCAGACCCTGGGTGAAGACGACGCTGCCGGCTCCGACGAAGGTGATCTTGGGTGCGGTCGGGTGGGCGGTGCTCATGCGGGGTTCTCTCCGTTGCGGGTGACCTGGGCGAACGCTTCGTCCCAGGTGGGCTGGGCGGTGGTGCCGCCGTGCGCGCGGGTGGACAGCGCGCCGCAGACGGCGGCGAGTTGGAGGGCCTCGGGCAGGGCGAGCCCGGCGAGGAGCGCGGCGACGAAACCGGCGTCGAAGCTGTCGCCGGCGCCCACCGTGTCGACGGGGCGGGCCGGGATGCCGGGCGTGCGGAGCAGGGTGTGCCCGTCGTGGCACAGGGCGCCCTCGGCGCCGTTCTTGACGACGACCGTCGGCCCCCGGTCGGCGAGCGCGGCGGCGGCCTTCCCGAGGTCCGGGCCGTCGAGCCCGGCCAGCCGCCGTGCCTCGGCCGCGTTGGGCAGCAGGTAGTCGGTGTGCGGGAGTACGGCGTCCAGGCCGGCCGGGTCCCAGCGGTCGGAGGGGTCGTCGTTGGTGTCCAGCGACGTCGTCGCGCCGTGCGAGCGCGCCGTGCGCAGCAGTTCGGGCAGACCGGCGGCGAGCGCGGGCAGCAGGAAGTACGACGCGGCGTGCACGTGCCGGGCGGCGGCGAGCAGCGCGGCCGGGACGTCCGTGGCCGTCGTGGCCGGCAGCGTGCCCGGGGCGGTGACGATGGCTCGGTCGTCGCCCCGGGTGAGGACGACGGTGAGCGGCGTCGGCAGCCGCGGATCGACGAGCAGGGCACCGGTGTCGACGCCGTGGGCGTCGAGGGTGTCGCGGACGTAGCGGCCCGCGTCGTCGTCGCCCACGCGGCCGGCGAACGCCACCCGCAGGCCGAGGCGGGCCGCGCCGCACGCCATGATCGCGGCGGAGCCGCCGAGCGTGAGGGCGCCGTCCGGGACGAGTTGTTCCCGCTGTCCGAAGGCGAGGGGGGCGTCGAGGGGCCCCACGACGACGTCGGGATTGGCGTCGCCGACGACGAGCAGGTCGAGGCTGTGCGGCATGGGTCTTCCCTGGAGTGAGGGTGGACGGCGGACGACGGGCGGGCGGTCAGCCCTTGAGTCCGCTGGAGGTGATCGACTGGATGAAGGTCTTCTGCGCGCCGAGGAAGGCGAGCAGGACCGGCAGCACGGTGATGACGTTGCCCGCCATCACGGCCGCCCACTGGGTGTGGTGCTGCCCCTGGAACGTGGTCAGCCCCAGTTGCAGCGTGTACTGCGTGTCGTGGTTGATGGCGATCAGGGGCCAGGTCAGGTCGTTCCACGTGGTCAGGAAGGTCAGGACGGCCACCGTGGCCAGCGCCGGACGCGACAGCGGCAGCACGATCCGCCACAGCACCCGCAGCCGGGAACAGCCGTCGATCCAGGCGGCCTCCTCCAGCTCCCTGGGCAGCGAGAGGAAGAACTGCCGCAGCAGGAACACCGCGAACGGCGTGACCAGGGACGGCACGATCAGCGCGCCCAGGGTGTCGATGAGGCCGAGCTTCTTCATCACGAGGAAGGTCGGGATCATCGTCAGCTGGAACGGCACCGCCATGGTGGCCAGCATCAGCCCCATCAGCACCCGGGAGCCCGCGAACCGCATCCGGGCGAAGGCGTACCCGGCCAGCGAACCGAGGACGAGGTTCGCGGCGACCGTGACGGCGGAGACGATCAGCGAGTTGACGAACCAGCGGGGGAACATCGCGTTGCCCAGCACGTACCGGTAACCGCCGAGGTCGATGCCGGACGGCCACAGGGCCGGCGGGAACCGGTTGATCTCCGCGTTGCTCATCACGGAGCTGAGCACCAGCCACACCAGCGGCACCGCGAAGACCAGCGCGAGCGGGGCGAGCAGCAGGTGCCAGGGGCTGAACGGGAGCCGGGGGCGGCGCCGTTCGGCGACGGCGGACCGTGTCGCCATTGCGCTCGTGGTGCCCGGGCGGGCGGAGGTCGCCGTCATGATCGGGCCCCTTCGAGACGGTGGCGTCCCCGACGCCGGACGAGACGGACCGCCCCCGCGACCAGGCCGAGGGCGACGGCCAGGACGTACGCGGCCGAGGCCCCGTACCCGGCGGTGGCGTTCTTGAAGGCCTGCTCCCAGATGAAGTAGACGATCACCGTCGTCGAGCCGAGCGGGCCGCCCTTGGTGGTGACGTACACGAGGTCGAAGACCTGGAGGGACTGGATGGCCTGCCACAGCACCAGGAAGACGGTGACCGGGGTGAGCGTGGGCAGCGTGACGTGGCGCAGCAGATGCCGGCGTCCGGCCCCGTCGAGACGGGCCGCCTCGATCAGCGACTGCGGCACGTCCTGGAGGGCGGCGAGGTAGACCACGACGCAGAACCCGGTGCCGCTCCACAGCGTGATCGCCACCAGCACGAGCAGCGCCTGGGAGGGATCGGACAGGAAACCCTGCGAGGAGACCCCCAGACGGTGCAGCACCGAGTTGGCCGCGCCGAACTCCGGGTCCAGGATGAAGGAGAACAGCACGCCCTGCGCGGTCGCCGACAGCACGAACGGCACGAAGATCAGCGTGCGGTAGAGGCCGACGAGGCGGATGCGCCGGTTCAGCACCAGCGCGAGGGCCAGGCCGAACAGCAGGCTCAGCGGCACGTACAGCACCGTGTAGAGCAGGGTGTTGCGGACCGCCTGGCTGAAGTTGGGGTCCTGGGCGAGGGCGCGGTAGTTGTCCAGGCCGACCCAGCGGCTGGGCGTCACCAGGTCGCTGGCCTGGAAGGACAGCAGCAGCGACCAGACCACGGGGACGATGCTCAGACCGAGGACGATCAGGACCGCCGGTGAGACGAACGCCCAGGCGGCGGTGGTCTCGCGGCGGCGCTTGCGGCGCAGCGGCCGTGGGTCCGGCGGCGGGCCCTCGACGGTGAGGGGGCGGGGGAGGCGCGGCATGGCGGTGTGGCTCCTCAACGCGGTATGAGCAGGGCGGCGTTGGCTTCGTCGGCGCAGGCACGCAGCGCCTTCTCGGGGGTGCTGCGCCCCAGGAGCACGGCGACGATCGCCTGCCCCAGAGCCTGCGAGACCTCCGGGTACGCCGGGTGCACGGGGCGTACCCGTGCCGTCTCCAACGCCGTGGTGAACACGTTCAGGCCCTCGGTGCGGGCGACCTTGTCCTGCCAGGCGGGCAGGGCCTCGGTGCGGCGGCTGAGCGGGAGGCTGCCGGCCTCGATGTCCCAGCGCACGTCCTGCTCGGGCCGGGCCAGCCAGGTCAGGAAGGTGCGGGCGGCCTTCGCCCGGGCCTCGCCGTTGTCGAACACCGTCCAGGTGTCGGGCCCCGAAATGGTGACCGGGCGCCCGCTGAAGGAGGGCAGGGGGACGACGTGGTAGTCGATCCCGGCGGTCTCGATGTCGGGCAGTTGCCACGGCCCGGTGACCACCATGCCCATGCGGCCGGACTGGAACACCTGGTACATCTGCTCGCTGCCGGGCTTGGGATCGACGTACACGCTCTTGTCCCGGGCCAGGTCGGCCACCACCTGGAGCGCCCGGGCGCCGGTGCCGGCGAAGCCGATGCCCTTGCCGCCGTCGTCGACGACGTCGCCGCCCAGGTCCCAGATCAGTGGCCACAGCCGCCACACGGTGTCCTCGTCGCCCGTGCCCGGCCAGCCGGTGCCGAACCGGCCCCGGCCCGACTCGGTGAGCGTGCGGGCCGAGGACACGAAGTCCTGCCACGTCCAGCCGGCCTTCGGCAGCGGCAGACCGGCCTCGCGGAACAGCTTCCTGTTGCAGACCACGGCGAGCGAGTCGAGCACCGCGGGTGCGGCCCTGACCCTGCCGTTGAGCGTGACGGCGTCCCTGGAGGCAGCCCAGTAGCTCTTCCACGGCACGGGGCCCGACCCGACCGTGTCGGTGAGGTCCACGACCTGCGGGCTGCGGGCCACCCGGGCCAGGTCCGACCCGAAGATGTACGCGATGTCCGGGTAGGAGCCGGCGGCGAGGGCGGCCGTCACCTTCTGCAGCATCACGTCGGCGAGCACACCGCCGCCCAGCTTCACCCTGATCTTCGGGTGGGCCCGTTCGAAGTCGGTGACGAGCCCCTCCAGGGCCTTCTTCGCCGTGTCCGCCTGGCCGTGCCACATCTCGACGGTGACCGTGCCGTCGGCCGCGACGCCGTCGTCAGGACCGGTCCCGCAGCCGGTCACCGCGGTGCCCGCGAGTGCCGCGAGGGCGGCGCCCCCGCCGGCCCGCAGCACGCCCCTGCGCGAGGGGCGCGCGGCACGTCGGACCGCATCCATCTGTACCTCCAAGGACTTCACTGTCCGTCGGCCGGGGTCAGCAGGTCTCACGGACGTAGCCGCTGCTGCCCTCCGGCGACACGTCCAGGTCGCGCCGGACGATGCTCAGCTCGTCGCCGAAGCCCGCGCACGCCTTCGACAGGCCCTTGGCGGTGTACTCGATGACGATCACCCGGTCGCCGAACGCGGCCGTGTAGTCGCCGCACTCGTCCCACTCGCCGCACTCCTCGGCGACGGCGAAGTCCAGCCCGTTCCGCTCGCGGTTCGGGGCCAGTTCGACGGTGTTCTTCTGACCGATCGCCAGCCCGTCGGAGTGCGCGCGCTCCGCCAGCAGCCTGATCAGGCCCTGGGCGTCCGCGGCGTCCAGCAGGTCGCCCGCGCGGGTGTAGCTGTCGTAGTTGTCCGGCTCGACGGCCTGGAATCCCTTGTCCGCGCAGCCGTCGATCCACGTGCCGACCTTCGCGGCGATGCGCTCGCGCTTGTCGGCGGTGCGGATGTCGAGGAAGGCCTCGCCCCAGTCGGTGTCGTAGACGACGTCGCCGTTGGCGTCGCGCAGCAACAGGTCGTCGTCCCAGTCGCCCTCGGCGCCGGGCTGGGCCTGGAAGGCGTTGACGTAACAGATGTTGTACAGGCCCGGCGCGGGGGAGGCCGTGTGGTCGCGGCTGACCACGTCCACGCCGGCCGGCGGGGTGTAGGCGCCGCCGATCTGGTAGTCGAAACCCGCGTGCGCGGGGGGCGGGGTGTAGGCGGCCGCCTCGGCCCGGGCGCTGCCCGGGACGAGGGCGGCGGCGGTGACGAGAACGGCGGTGGCGCCCAGGCCGGCCAGCACCGGCTTCCTACGGGTGTGCACCTGCGTACGGCTCATGGTTCGAGCTCCGGAGGGGTGGTGGGCACGTCCCCGCCTCGGAGGCGCGTGGCCGTCCTGGCGACTCAGTCCGGGCTTCTGGCGCGAAGCCAGCTACCGGCTGGGCGTACCTCTGCCGCCGATCACACGGCATCGGCGTTGATCGGGAGTAAATCGACCGGATCCAGCGCCTGTCAAGGGTTCGAAGCGAGAGAGCATGTGCGTGAAAATGATCGGAAAGAGCTTTTTCCATGCAGGATCAATCATCATGCGTCGATGCCCGGCCGCCCGGGAACGATGGATGCGTGCCAGGTGGGAGCCGTGATCGCACGGCTCCCGTGGGGCTGGTAGCGTCGCGTGGTCGCGGCGGGCGGCGCGAGAGAGGTGTCGGTGCGTGGGAGAGCGGCAGGACCGTGAGTGGGTGGCGATGACGCCGGGCGACTTCGACCGTGACGCCCCCCTGGTCCTCAACGTGAGCACCGGGCCCGCCGCCGTCCCGGCAGAGCCGGACGAGTACGGCACCGCCCCCCTGTTCGGCGAGGCGGCACCCGCCCCCGGCACCCGGCGCCGCAAGAGCCGGGGACGGCCTTCGGCGGCCCAGGAACCGCTGTTCTGACCGTCCCCGCACGGGTGCCTCCCCGCCAGGGTCAGGAGGCGGGCACCTCGTCCACGAACCCGGTGCCGGCGGCGCGGTACCCGGCGACCTTCGCGGCGACCTCGGCCGGGGTGAGCACCTGGTCCTTGACGTGCAGGACGTAGTCGACCTGCTGGTCGTAGGCGCGCGGCGTCGTCGACGTTTGGCCGTTCAGGTCGATCAGCCACTGGTTGAAGTTGATCGACATCGGCCGCTCGGGCAGGTACCGCGCGTCGTGGGTGCCGAACACCTGTCCGTCGACGTAGTACGTGATGGCACTGTCGTCGATGGTCACCACCAGGTCGTGCCAGCCGGCGTAGCTGCTGCGCTGCTCCGAGTGCTGGTTGACGGCCTGCCAGGGATCGGGGTCGTAGGTCTCCCACGAGGTCGTGTACAGGATGTTCGACGGCTCGCCCCACCCTCCGTTCGGCAGGTACTCGAAGTCGTACTCGGCGTAGTCGTCGGCCATCGGCGCCTTGAGGTCGTTGATGGTGAAGAACGTCTGCACCAGGTGGTCCCCGTCGGGCCCCGACTTCGGCGCGTCGGAGAACCTCACGCGGGCCGCGTAGGTCCCGTTCCGGAACTTCGTGGACTTGGTCAGCACCTCGGTCTGCGTGGTGGAGGCGCCGGTGCCTGCCGTGGAGGTCTCCAGGTTCATCACCGAGTTGCCGCCCGAGGAGACGAAGGTGACCTTCGACGGGTCCCAGGTCGCCCCGGGCACGCCGGGCCCGCCGGAGTTGGCGCGCACGCTCCAGCCGTGCGCGGAGAGCGCGGGGTCGGAGTGCGAGCCGTAGTCGAAGTCGTCGAACAGGGTCTGACCACCACCGGGCGGGTCCGTCGGGTCCGCGGTGGTCCCGCTCGCGCTGGTGCGGTACTGGACGGCGAGCCCGTCGGCCGCGGTGGCCGCCCGGGCGGGGAGGGCGGTCAGGGCTCCGCCGCCCAGCAGCACGGCCAGGGCGAGCGCCAGGCGGGCGCGGCCCGCGGAGGGTCGGTTGCTCATGCGGTTCCTTTCGGTACGGCTCCCGCCTGCGCGGAAGCCTCGGTGGGTGGTGCGCGGTGTGGGGGAACGACAGGGGGCCGGCCGCCGGCGGGTTCAGCGGCCGCCGCCCACGCGGGGCGGGACAGGGGCAGGGGCCGCGGGTCGGCGTGCGGGACGCCGGCCCAGACCCGGTCGGCGAGCGCGCACAGCCGCGGGTAGGTGAGGTACTCGATGTGCTCCGGCGTCCGCACGAACTCCGTCCACAACTGGCCTGGCGCCCAGCAGCCGGGACGCCGCCTCCGGCGTCGGCGGCGCGAGGTCCGCGCGATGAATCAGGGTTGCAGCGCGCGCGGCCCCGCGAGCGCCTCACGGGCGGCACGGGCACGCGCCCGGGGGCTGCGCTCCCACTCCGTGGTGGGGACCTCGTCGCCGCCGATGTGGACGTACGGCGAGGGGAAGACGTCCATCACCTCGTCCAGGACGGTGCGGAAGAAGTCCGGCGCCGAGCACCAGCGCGGAGGGCAGGGCGAGCGAACGGTACTTCACGGTTCACCTCTGGGAGAGCGGGGACGGACGACGCACCCATACTTGACCAGTAAGGGGCGCTTGGCTTACCAGTCGGTGTTGCTCGAAGGTGGCATGGACCAATGAGAGCGTCAACCCCTCACGTATGTACGGGCTTTCGGCCCTGTCGATGCGAAGTTTGGCTGGTTCGCGACCGATGTGGACAGGTAAGCTCGGCTGACCAGTAGACCAGTCACAGGAGTACTGCATGGAGATCGACGCCGCCGCCTCCGGTGCGGTGCTCAAGCGGGAGCGCGTCCGCGACGCCATCCTGGAACTCGTCGAGGAACGGCGCCCGGGGGACGCGATTCCCTCGGAGCGCGTTCTGTGTGCCGAACTCGGCGTCTCGCGTCCCACGTTGCGGGCGGCGGTCGACGAACTGGTGGTCGCCGGGCTGCTGGTGCGCGAGCACGGCCGGGGCATGTTCGTCGCCGCCGAGAAGATCACCCAGGAACTGGTCTCCGGCCGGCAGGCCTTCAGCCTTCCGCAGGCCGCCGGTGCCTGGACCAGCAGGGTCCTGGAGGTCCGCACCCTGCCCGCGGGCGCCCGGGTGGGCCGCAAGCTGCGTATGTCGCCCGCGGCGCAGATCCACTACGTGGCCCGCCTGCGCCTGGTCGACGGATCACCCATGGCCATCGAGTACCTGCACGTACCGGCCGACCTCGTCGCGGACCTGACCAGTGAGGAACTGGAACAGGGCGACCTGTACGAGCACCTGGGCGAGCGGCACGACGTCCGGGTCAGTGAGGCCGTGCAGTCCATCGAGCCCACCGTGGTCACCCGCGCGGAGGCCGACCTGCTGGACGTGCCCGAACTCTCCCCGGCGCTCCTCTTCGAGCGCCTGACCACCGACACCCGGGGGCGGCCCGTCGAGTACGTGCACTCCCTCTACCGGGGCGACCGCTACCGCATCGTCTCCCGGCTCACCCTGGGCCCGCGCGACCGGGCGACACTCCCCGGCGACGGACACCACCCGGGCATCCCGCCGGGGGACTTCACCACCAAGGATCCCGTCACGCTCTCCACGCGCGGAGTGGTGCAGGACGGGATGTAGCGGCGCCGTCTCCGACCCTCCCGGTGCGTGGAAGTGCTCGGAACGGCTGCGCATCGAGCACGTATTGACATGTCACGGCGGAGCCCGCAGAGTCATGCCCCGAAAGTGTTCGACAGCTCGACAGTTCGACAGTTCGACAGCCCGACGTTGCCCGACAACGCCCGACCGCGCCCCGACCGTGATGCGAACGCCACGAGGAGTGTTGCCGTCATGTCCCGAACGCCCGCTGTCTCCCGCCGACTGCTCCTGGGCTCCGCGGCCGCCTCCGGCGCCCTCGCGGCCGGGATCGGGGCCGCCGCCCCCTCCGCCGCGGCATCCGACGAGGCGCCCCGCCGCAGGCCGGGCCAGAAGTCGATGATCGGCGTGCCCTTCGCCGCCCACAGAACCGTCCGCGTCGGCATCATCGGTCTCGGCAACCGGGGCGGGAGCATGATCACCGGCTGGGCGGCCGTGCCCGGCTGCACCGTCACCGCCGTCTGCGACATCCGCGCCGACCGGGCCGAGCGCGCCGCCGACCGCCTGGAGAGCAAGGGCAGGCCGCGTCCGGCCGCGTACGGCGGCTCCGCCGACTCCTACGCACGGATGCTCCGCCGCGACGACATCGACCTCGTGTACATCGCCACGCCCTGGGAGTTCCACTACGAGCACGGCCGGGCCGCGCTGCTCAGCGGCAGGCACGCCGTCGTGGAGCTCCCCATCGCGACGGAACTGCGCCAGCTGTGGGATCTCGTCGACACCTCGGAACGCACCCGCAGGCACCTGCTCCTGTCCGAGAACTGCAACTACGGCCGCAACGAGCTGGCCATGCTGAAGGCGGCACACGACGGCCTGTTCGGCGACATCACCAACGGCCACGGCGGCTACCTGCACGACCTGCGCGAACTCCTGTTCTCCGACACCTACTACACGGACTCCTGGCGCCGCCTGTGGCACACCCGCAGCACCGCCTCCTTCTACCCGATGCACGGTCTCGCCCCGATCGCGGCGGCCATGGACGTCAACCGCGGTGACCGCATGACCACCCTGCGCGCCACCACGACGGCCCCGAAGGGACTCGCCGACTACCGGGCCCGCTTCGTCCCGCGCGACCATCCCTCCTGGAAGGAGACCTACATCAACGGTGACCTGGTCACCTGCCTGATCGAAACGGCACGGGGCAGGACGATCCGCGCGGAGCACGACGTGAGTTCGCCCCGGCCCTACAGCCGTATCAACACCCTCGCCGGCAGTCGCGGCATCGTCGAGGACTACGCGGGACCCGCCCCGACCGGCGCCCGCATCTACGTCGAACCGGACCACAGCGGCCACACCTGGCGCGACTTCGAGGCCTACCGCAAGGAATACGACCACTGGCTGTGGCAGAAGGTCGGCGACGACGCCGCGAACAACGGCGGCCACGGCGGCATGGACTACGTCCTGCAGTGGCGCACCGTCCAGCTGATGCGCGCGGGACTGGTGCCCGACATCGACGTCTACGACTCGGCCGCCTGGTGCTCGCCCGTGCCCCTCAGCGTCACGTCACTGGCCAGGGGCGGCCGCCCCGTCGAGATACCGGACTTCACCCGGGGTGCCTGGCGGGAGCGCAGGCCCGGCCTCGACTCGGAGCCCACCGACATGCCGCCCGTCGGCTGAGCACGGCACACCGGCCGCCACGCGGGCCGGGACGCCCTACCGCGCCAGGACCTCCTCCGGGCCCATGACGACGACCGGTTCCTTGTCCGGGTCCAGGGTGGTCAGCAACGTGCGCATGTGCTCCTCGCTGAGGGACACGCAGGCGTTGGTCGGCCCGTCGTGGTCCACGTGGAGCCAGACCCCGCCGCCCTTGTCCTCGCCCAGGGGGCGCGTCTTGTCCAGCGGGGTGGTGCCGGGCACCCGGTTGTAGTCGATGGCGATCACGTAGTCGAACGACCCCTCCAGGGGCTCGCCCAGATATCCGGTGCCCGACACGGAGAACGCCGGATCCTCGTCGTAGGGGAGCAGGGTGCCCGGGTCGGGCAGCCTGCCCCCCGCGTCGCTGAGGCCGAAGACGCCGATGGGCGTGTGCAGGTCGCCCGCCTCGTGGTCGTCGGTCCAGCCGCGCAGACCGTTGTGGGCGGGCCACGGACCGGCGACCGCCCGCCAGCCCTCGCCCGGATATTGCTCGTAGAGCACCACCCGGGCCTCGGACGAGTCCTCGGTCTCGCCCGTGACCACCACGGCCTGCCGGGTGCCGGCCGGGAGACGCTCCCGCACGGCCGGTCCGACGCCGGGCAGTGGACGGGGGAAGGAACGCGGGGGAGCGGGGCGCGGGGCCGCGGAACTCGCGGGTGCCTGCGCGTCCTGCGAGGAGGCGCCCGCGGGCTCCCGGGCGCAGCCGGTCGCCAGCGCACCGGTGCACATGACGGCGCCGATCACCAGGGCCAGCGCTTTCCTGACGGTCATATCGATCTCCGACTCCGTGGGTGGACTCTTCATAGCTAGACCACTTCCGGAACCGGGTTGTGCGGCCGCCTCGCCGTCTCCCCCGGATGGCGCAGCGGAGACCCGCGCCACGGTGGCCGAGGGGGCGAGCTCGGCAACATGGTTGCCGCTCGGACCCCTTACTCACTGGTGGGGCTCGGACATGCCGTGTAGCGTCAGCAGCAGATGTCGTGGTTCGCCCAGACCGCCCGCGCCGGAGTGCGGGCGGTTTGCTGTGCAATGCCGGAGGACCAGGACGACCACCTCCGGGTTCGCGCGGTGCGGATCCGATAACGGCTGAAAGGCAAAAGGCATGGCCAGCGGAACCGTCAAGTGGTTCAACTCTGAAAAGGGCTTCGGCTTCATCGCGCAGGACGGCGGCGGCCCCGACGTCTTCGCGCACTACTCCAACATCAACGCCACGGGCTACCGCGAGCTGCAGGAAGGCCAGGCCGTCACCTTCGACATCACCCAGGGCCAGAAGGGCCCGCAGGCGGAGAACATCACCCCCGCCTGACCGGGAGATCGTCCAGCGGGGCGGGCCCCCGGGAAACGCTGGTTTCCCGGGGGCCCGCCCTGTGGCACACCGCCGCCCGCGGTACGCGCGCGGCCGTCAGGGAACGCGGCGGAAGAAGTCCAGCAGGGCCGCCGTCAGCTCGGCAGGGGCGTCCTCCTGGACCAGATGGCCCGCGTGGGCGATCGGCTCCCACCGGGCACCGGGGACGAGAGCGGCGAGTTCGCGTCCCTTGGCCACGGGAATCCACGCGTCGTCCTCACCCCAGCAGACCAGCGTCGGGACCTGGAGACCGGCGTACCGCTCCTGTACCTCGTCGGTGTACCGCTGGTCCGCCTGGGCGATCTGCCGATAGAAGGCCGGCTGACCCGTTTCGCCGAGCCAGGGCTCGACCAGCCGGTCCAGGACCGCCGGGTGCAGCCCCGGACCGCCGGTGGAACCCACGTACTCGCGCACCAGCGCCCGGTGCAGCGCCCCGGGCAGCCGCCCGAAGACCTCGGCGTTCTCACGGACCAGCCGGAAGAACGGCGACCCCCAGGGCGCCAGCGCGACCGGGTCGACCAGGGCGAGCGCCCCGTACCGGGCGCCGTGCAGCAGATGCGCCCGCAGCGCGACGGCGCCGCCGAAGTCGTGGGCGGCCACGAGAGGACGCCGCAGCCCCCAGTGATCCAGCAGCTCCGCGAAGACCCGCCCCTGCGCAGCCAGGGACACGTCCTGCCCCTCGGACTTCTCCGACAGCCCGTAGCCGGGCATGTCCCAGACGAACACCTGGTGGTCGCGGGCCAGCGAGCGGGCCACCGCCCGCCAGACGTACGAGGAGAAGGGCGTGCCGTGCAGCAGCACCAGCGGGCGCCCGTCCGGAGCGCCCAGCCGGTTCCAGCGGACGGTGCCCGAAGCGCTGGGGAACGACTCGGGCAACGGCCATGCGGACATGGTGCGGCTCCCTTTCGGTACGACTCGGTACGGCGCCGTACGGCGCGGGGTCAGGGCGTCACGGCTTGCGGGCGAGCCCGCCGTGCTCGCCGATGATGTCCGGCTGGTCGGCGCCCGCCTCCGGACGCCACCGGGTCACCGGGACCACGCCGGGCTCCACCAGCTCCAGACCGTCGAAGAACGCCGTGATCTGGTCGACGGTGCGCAGGATGTACGGTGCGGCGCCGCTCGCGTTGTAGGCGTCCTGGGCCCGGTCGAACTCCGGGTCGATGCCGCGAGAGCCGTCGTTGATCGAGAGGTAGCTGCCGGACGGCAGGGCGTCGACGAGCCGGGCGGCGACGGACCGCGCCCGGTCGTAGTCGGGGATGTGGCCCAGGATGTTGCTGAGGATCAACGCGATGGGCTTGTCGAAGTCCAGCGTCTCGGCGGCCGCCGCGAGGACGGTGTCGGGGTCGAGCACGTCGGAGTCGATGTACGAGGTCGCGCCCTCGGGGGTCGAGTAGAGCAGCGCGCGGGCGTGCGAGAGGACCATGGGGTCGTTGTCGACGTAGACGATCCGCGCCTCGGGCGCGATGCGCTGGGCGACCTCGTGGGTGTTGTCGGCGGTCGGCAGTCCGGTCCCGATGTCGAGGAACTGCCGGATGCCCGCCTCGGCGACCAGGTGGGTGATGTTGCGGCGCAGGAAGGCGCGGCTGCTGCGGGCGATGGTGACGATGCCGGGGAAGACGGCGGTGTAGGCGTCGCCGGCCTGCTCGTCGACCGGGTAGTTGTCCTTCCCGCCCAGCCAGTAGTTCCAGATCCGGGCCGAGTGCGGCACAGACGTGTCGATCTTCTGCTGTGCGGCGTTGGCGGGGGTCGAGGGGTCGCTCATGGGTGCGGTCCGTCTTTCAGCCGAGGCGTGGGTGCTTGACCACAACCTACGTCGCAACGGCCTCTTCCTGTACACCGGTTAACCGACCGGACGGGTCAGACCGCCTCGCCCGCCACCGCGGCGCCGAGGGCGTCGACGCACTCGGCGAGGAGCTGCCGCAGCGTCTGCTCCCCGGGCCCGTGGATCCAGCGACCGAAGGCCACCTTGAGCACGGCGATCGCCGCCTCGGCGGCCAGCCGCGCCGTCAGGTCCGCCACGCCGCGGTCCCGCAGCGCGTCGGCGAGCGCACCGGAGAGGGACGCGAGCTTGATCAGCTCTCGTTCGCGCAGTTCCGCGTTGGCGTCGATGACGCTCTGCCGCAGGCGGACCAGGTCCCCGCGCTCCTCGAAGACGTCCGCCGCGGCGTCGAGGGCGGCCACGGCCGCCTCCATCGGCGTCGCGGCGGGGGGCGCCGCCGCGACGGCGCCCACGCAGAGTTCCTCGAGCCTGCCGGAGCCGGCGAAGAGGACTTCCCGCTTGTCGGCGAAGTGCCTGAAGAACGTCCGCTCCGTCAGCCCCGCACGCCTGGTGATCTCGGCCACCGGGGTCTGTTCGTAGCCGCGCTCCACGTACAGCTCCAGCGCCGCCTGCTCCAGGCGGCCGCGCGCGTTCGGCTCCCATCGACCCATGCCGCGGAGTCTACGCGAGGGCAGCCACTGTCATGATCGGCGTCCTCCGGTCCCTCCCACCGCGCGGGGTCGCGTCCCGGCAGGCCGGGCGGGCAGGGCCGGTGCCGCGGTGCCGCGCCGCCGGTAGACCAGGTAGGGCCGGACCAGATATCCGACCGGTGCGCTCCAGACGTGCACCAGCCGGGTGAAGGGCCACGCGGCGAAGAGCAGACAGGCGCTCAGCGCGTGGAGCCGGAAGAGCAGCGGGGCGTCGGCGATCGCCTCCGGCCGGGGCGCGAGCACGAACAGGCCGCGGAACCAGACGGACACCGTGCCCCGGTAGTCGTACCCGCCGCCGAAGACGTTGTGCGCGGCGGTGGCGGAGATGCCCAGCAGCACGGTCAGGGTCAGCAGCGGGAACAGCACCTTGTCGCTGCGGTCGGTGCCCAGCCGGATCCGCCGGGACAGCAGCCGCCGGGCGCACAGCATGCCGAGCCCCGCCACCATGGCCACGCCCGCCACCGAACCGGCCCACACCGCGCCCGTGTGGTAGAGGTGCTCGTCGATGCCCACGGCGCCGGTCCAGGAAGCGGGTACGGCCAGGCCCACCACGTGCCCGGCGATCACCATGAAGGCGCCCAGGTGGAACAGCGGGCCGCCCCAGCGCAGCCACCGGTGCTCGAGGAGCTGACTGGTGCGCGAAGTCCAGCCGAACTGGTCCTGCCGGTAGCGCCACACGTGCCCGGCCACGAACACGGCGAGACAGACGTAGGGGACGGCGACCCACAGCAGGAGTTCGGCGCCGGTCGCGGGCGCGGCGAGGGGGGACGAGGAAGTGGTGTTCATGAGCGGCCTTCGGTGCGGGGGGCGTCCGCCGTGTGCGGGGCCAGGGTCGGAGGGGCGGCCATCGGCGGGACGAAGGCGGACCGCGGGGCGAACTCGCCCTGCCCGTAGGCCGGGTGGACGTCGGCGGCTCCGTAGGGATCGAGGCCCACCTGCTCGTCGGGCGGGCCCTCGGCGGCGAGCCGCGCCACGGCCGCCCGGTCCGCGTCGGTCGCCGGCGGCAGCAGGGTCAGCAGGGCCGCGAGCAGGTGGCGGTACGGCGAGCCGGACTCCGCCAGCGCGTGCCGGATCAGCTCCAGGCCGCGCCGGTGCATCCGCAGCGGTGCCTCGCCCGTGCCGGGGCCCGCGAGCGCCGCGAACTCCAGCACGACCGGCAGATGGTCGGGCAGCTCCACGCCGTCGGTGTCCCACCCGGCGGCCCGGTAGCGCCGGGCCAGGGTGAGCAGCGCCATGCCCCGGCGCCGGGTGTCGCCGTGCAGGTAGTAGGTGAGGTACAGGCTGCTGCGGCGGCGCAGGTCGAAGGTCTCGACGTAGTGCCGGGCGAGCGCGTCGGGCTCCTCGCGGGCGAACCAGTCCATGAAGGCGCCCAGTTCGTGGGCGGCCGCCGATTCCGGCAGCGCCGCCACGGCGGACACCAGCCGCGGCCGGTGCGAGGCCAGTTCCTCGTCCGGGTACTGCGTCAGCAGCGACAGCAGACGCAGCAGCAGCGCCCGGTCCTCCGCCTCTCGCGGTGACACCGGCACCCGGCGCCGGACGGCCGCGCGGACACGGGTGCGGACGATGGCCGGGACGGTGGTGGGCAGCGGGCTCATGCGGAACCTTCCGACGGCGTACGGCGCAGGGTGGGCATGCCGAGGGCGACCTTGCCGCCGGCGGACTCGACGGGGCAGCCGCTCTCCACGGCGCCGAGCGCGGCCGCGTCCTCCTTGTGCGCGGCCGGCACCACGTAGCGGTCGGCGTACTTGGCCACCGCCAGCAGCCGGTGCAGGTCCCGGGCGTCCGCTCCGGTCAGCCCGACCGCGCCGAGCGCCGCTTCGTCGCCCGCCTCGCCGAGGGACACGGCGCGCATGTACGAGCGCAGCGCGGTCAGTTTCATCAGCACCCCGCCCACCACGTCCGGGTCCCCGGCCGTGAACAGGCTCGCCAGGTATTCGAGGGGGATGCGCAGCCGGGTCACCGCCGCGAACACGTGGTCCGGGTCGTCCTGGTCGCCGCCCGCCACGCTGACGGCGTCCAGGACGGGGGAGAGCGGAGGCACGTACCAGACCATCGGCAGGGTGCGGTACTCCGGATGCAGGGGCAGCGCCACCCGGTACCGCGCCACCAGGTCGTACACGGGGGAGCGGCGGGCCGCCTCCAGCCAGTCCTCCGGAATGCCGGACGCCCGCGCCGCCGCGAGCACCTCCGGATCGCGCGGGTCCAGGAAGACGCCGCGCTGGGCGTCCAGGAGGTCCTGCTCGTCCGGGGTCGCCGCCGCCTCGCCCACCCGGTCGGCGTCGTACAGCAGCAGGCCCAGGTAACGCAGCCGGCCGACGCAGGTCTCCGAGCAGACGGTGGGCTGGCCCGCCTCGATCCGCGGGAAGCAGAACGTGCACTTCTCGGCCTTGCCGGTGGCGTGGTTGACGTACACCTTCTTGTACGGGCACGCCGTCACGCACATCCGCCAGCCCCGGCAGCGGTCCTGGTCGACCAGGACGATGCCGTCCTCCACCCGCTTGTACATCGCGCCGGACGGACAGGCCGACACACAGGCCGGGTTGAGGCAGTGCTCGCACAGCCGGGGGAGGTGGAAGAGGAAGGTCTGCTCGAACTCGAAGCGGACCTTCTCGGCCCACTCCCCGCTCAGGTTGGGGTCGCCGCCCGCGTGCTCCGGCGCACCGCCCAGGCCGTCCTCCCAGTTGGCGCCCCAGGTGATGTCGGCGGGCCGGCCGGTCAGCACCGAGCGCGGCCGGGCGACCGGCAGGTCGGGGCCTGCGGGCGCGCTCACCAGGTTGTCGTAGTCGTAGGTCACCGGCTCGTAGTAGTCCTCGATGACCGGCAGGTCCGGGTTGGAGAACAAGGAGAGCAGCCGCCTGACCCGGCCGCCCGAGCGCAGCACCAGCCGCCCCCGGCGGTCCAGGGTCCAGCCGCCCTTCCACTTCTCCTGGTCCTCGTAGCGGCGCGGATAGCCGATGCCGGGCTTGGTCTCCACGTTGTTGAACCAGGCGTACTCGACGCCGGTGCGGTTGGTCCAGGTCTGCTTGCAGGTCACCGAACAGGTGTGGCACCCGATGCACTTGTCGAGGTTCATCACCATGGCGACCTGGGCCATCACCCGTCCGACGGTGGATTGGCCACGGGGCATGTCAGTACTCCACTCGCTGGCTTCGGCGGCGGATCACGGTGACCTCGTCGCGCTGGTTGCCGGTCGGCCCGTAGTAGTTGAAGGCGTAGGTCAGCTGGGCGTGGCCGCCGGCCAGGTGTGTGGGCTTGAGCAGCAGCCGGGTCAGCGAGTTGTGCATGCCGCCGCGCCTGCCGCCGATCTCGGTCCTCGGCACGTTCACGGTCCGGTCCTGGGCGTGGTACATGTACACCGTGCCCTCGGGCATCCGGTGGGTGACCACCGCACGGGCCGCCACGACGCCGTTGCGGTTGTAGGCCTCGACCCACTCGTTGTCCCGGACGCCGATCCGCTCCGCGTCGGCCGTGGACATCCAGATCGCCGGGCCGCCCCGGGACAGGTCGAGCATGTACTTGTTGTCCTGGTAGTTGGAGTGGATGGACCACTTCGAGTGCGGGGTCAGGTAGCGGACGGTGACCTCGGCCCGGCCGTCCTCGTGCAGGTGCTCGTCGCCGTAGTGCCCGATCGCGTTCAGCGGGGGCCGGTAGACGGGCAGTTGCTCGCCCAGCTCGGCCATCCAGTCGTGCTGGACGAAGAAGTGCTGGCGGCCGGTGAGGGTGTGCCAGGGCTTCTTGTGCTCGACGTTGATGACGAACGGCGAGTAGCGGCGCCCGCCGGCCTCCGAGCCCGACCACTCGTACGAGGTGATGACCGCGCGGGGCTGGGTGCGGGTGTCGGCGAAGGTGATCCGCTCGGCCTCGCGCTCGGCGGCCAGCTCCACCAGTCCTTCGCTGCCGGTCTGCCGCTCCAGCTCCCGGAAACCCTCCGTCGCCAGGCGGCCGTTGGTGGTGCCGGACAGGGCGAGGATCGCCTCGCACATGTCGGAGGCGGTGGCCAGCGACGGGCGCCCGGCGCCCACCCCTTCGCGCACGGTGCCGCAGCGGTGCCGCAACTCCTCGATCTCCCGGCCGGGGTGGACGGTGACGCCCTTCGTGGTCGTGCCGAGGGTGTCCAGGAGCGGGCCGACGGCGCGGATCTTCTGCGCGACGGCCGCGTAGTCCCGCTCGAGCACGACCAGTTTCGGCATCGTCCGCCCCGGCACCGGCTCGCACTCGCCGGCCCGCCAGTCGCGCACCACGCCGCCCGGCTGGGCGAGTTCGTCCGGGGTGTCGTGCTGCAACGGCATCGCGAGCACGTCGGTGCGGGTGCCCAGGTGCTCGGCCGCCAGCTCGCTGAACCGGTCGGCGATGCCCAGGAAGGTGTCGTAGTCGGTGCGCGACTGCCACGGCGGTGCGATGGCCGGGGTGAAGGCGTGCACGAAGGGGTGCATGTCGGTACTGGACAGGTCGTCCTTCTCGTACCAGGTCGCCGCCGGCAGCACCACGTCGGACAGCAGCCCCGTCGAGGTCATCCGGAAGTCCATGGTGACCAGCAGGTCCAGCTTCCCCTCCGGCGCCCGCTCGTGCCACACCACCTCCTCGGGCCGCTGCTCCGGCGGGGTCTCGGCCGAGCGGACGGCCGCGTCGGCACCCAGCAGATGGCGCAGGAAGTACTCGTTGCCCTTGCCCGAGGAGCCCAGCAGGTTCGCCCGCCACACGGTGAGCACCCGCGGGAAGTTGGCCGGGTCGTCGGGGTCCTCGACCGCGAACCGCAGCCGTCCGGCCTTCAGCTCGTCCACGACGTGCTCGGCGACCGGGCGGCCCGCGGCGGCCGCCTCGTCGGCCAGGTCCAGCGGATTGCGGTCGAAGCCCGGGTGGCCCGGCGTCCAGCCCAGGCGCACCGCCTGCGCCAGGCAGTCCGCGAAGCCCTTGCCCCGGAACCGGCCCTCCCCGAGCGGGGACGCCAACTCATCGGGACCGAAGGCCTCGTAGCGCCACTGGTCGGTGTTGAGGTACCAGTACGAGGTGCCCGCCATGTGCCGCGTCGGCCGCTGCCAGTCGAAGGCGAACGCCAGATGCTGGAAGCCGGTCAGCGGGCGGACCTTCTCCTGGCCGACGTAGTGCGCCCAGCCGCCGCCGTTGACGCCCTGGCAGCCGGTCATGGTGGTCAGCGCCAGGAACGCGCGGTAGATGGTGTCGGAGTGGAACCAGTGGTTGGTGCCGGCCCCCATGGCGATCATCGAACGGCCGCCGGTGCGCTCGGCGTTGCGCGCGAACTCGCGGGCGATACGGGCCGCCTGCGCGGCCGGCACCGAGGTGATCGTCTCCTGCCAGGCGGGCGTGTACGGCTGGTCGGCGTCGTCGTACGAGGCGGGCCAGCTGCCCGGCAGGCCGGGCCTGGACACCCCGTACTGGGCCAGCATCAGGTCGAAGACGGTGGTGACCCGCCGGCCGCCGATCCGCCGTACCGGGACCCCGCGCACCATGACCGAGCCGCCCTCGGTGGCGCCCTCGTCGAACCGGGGCAGCGCCACCTCCGCCGTCTCCTCGGCCGTCTCCAGCAGGCTCAGCTCGGGCTCGACGCCGTCGAGGTCGAGGTTCCAGCGGCCCCGCCCGGCCTCCCCCCACCGGAAGCCGAGCGAGCCGCCGGGGACGACCGTCTCGCCGGTCGCCCCGTCCAGGAGCACCGTCTTGAACCGCGCGTGCTCCTCCTCGCCGCCGAGGTCGGCCGCGGTGAGGAAACCGTCCGGGACCAGCCCGTGACCGCTCTCGCGCAGGGTCACCAGGAACGGTGCGTCGGTGTAGGTGCTCAGGTAGTCCCAGAAGTACGGCACCTCGCGGTCGACGAGGAACTCCCGCAGGATCACGTGCCCCATGGCCATCGCCAGCGCCCCGTCCGTGCCCGGGTGCGGAGCCAGCCATTCGTCGGCGAACTTCACGTTGTCCGCGTAGTCGGGCGAGACCGCGACGACCTTCGTACCGTTGTAGCGGGTCTCGGTGAGGAAGTGCGCGTCCGGGGTGCGGGTCACCGGGATGTTGGAGCCCCACATCACCAGATAACCCGCGTTCCACCAGTCCGCCGCCTCCGGCACGTCCGTCTGGTCGCCGAAGACCTGCGGGGAGGCGGGCGGCAGGTCCGCGTACCAGTCGTAGAACGACAGCAGCGTGCCGCCGATCAGGGACATGAAGCGCGAACCGGCCGCGTACGACGCCATCGACATCGCCGGGATGGGGGAGAAGCCGGCCACCCGGTCCGGGCCGTACGCCTTGACGGTGTGCACGTGCGCGGCGGCGACCATCTCGTTGACCTCGTCCCAGCCGGCGCGCACCAGACCGCCCTTGCCGCGGGCCCGCTTGTACGCCCGCGCCTTCGCCGGGTCACCGGTGATCTCCGCCCAGGCCGCCACCGGGTCCCCGAGACGGCGTCGGGCCTCGCGCCACAACTTCAGCAGCGCCCCCCGGACATACGGGTAGCGGACCCGGCCGGGGGAGTAGGTGTACCAGGAGAACGACGCCCCGCGCGGGCAGCCGCGCGGCTCGTACTCGGGGCAGTCGGCGCCGATGGAGGGGTAGTCCGTGGCCTGGTGCTCCCAGGTGATGAGGCCGTCCTTGACGTACACCATCCACGAGCAGGACCCGGTGCAGTTCACACCGTGGGTGGAGCGCACCACCCTGTCGTGCGACCAGCGGTCGCGGTAGAAGCCCTCCCATCGTCCGTCGTCCTCACCGAACACGGCGCGGCCGTCGGCGGACACCTCCCGGCGGGTCAGCAGCCTGCGGGCGGCCAGCGGCCAGTTCTCCGCGGCGCCCGACTGCCGGCGCCGCCCCTCGCGATCGTTCTCCATGGTCCGGAACGCTAGGCCGCGCCCGCCGGGCACACCCGGGGTCGCGCGGCCCCCGCCCGCTGGGCGACCGGCCCCCTTCCCGCGCCCGCTACGGGGACCAACGGCCCCGCGAAGAGGGCCGGTCGGCGCGGGGCCCGGCACGCCCCCGGGTGCATGCTGACGGTGATCGACGGGCGCCGCCCATCGGTCCGACGCACCCGCGGGCCGCCGGCCGCTGAAATCCCCCGTCCCCGGCCGGCTCACCCGGGTGCGTCGGGGCGCCCGCCCGGACGGTCACGCGTCCGGCCGTCCACCACGGCCGGACGCGATCAACACCACGGGGCGCGCCGCCAGGACGGGCGCGCGACGAGCACCGCCCGCCGCGTCGCGCGGCCGGCGGGGCCACCCGGCCCGCCGCCGGGGGCCGTTCACCCCTCCCCCCGGGTACGGCGGCGACGCAGGGTGAACGGGAAACGGGCAGAGCTTTCGCGAAGGAGCCGCCATGCAGACCCGGGAAGTCGACGCCGCCGCCGTCCAGACCCTGCTCGCCGCGGCCGTCGCGGCGCCGTCCGTGCACAACACGCAGCCCTGGCGGTTCGGCCTGGACGCGGACAGCCGGACCGTCGAGGTACACGCCGACCACGCACGGTGGCTCCCGGCCGCGGACCCCGGGCGGCGCGCCCAGCACCTGTCCGTGGGCGCCGCCGTCCTCAACCTCCGCCTGGCCGCCGACCATTTGGGCTGGGACCCGGCCGTCGAACTGCTGCCCCCGGTCGGCGACCCGAGCCTGCTGGCGACCGTACGCCTGGCCGAGCGCCCGCCGAACGGTGCGGAGCGGTGGCCGGGCGAGCCACCCCGGCCGGGCGTGCTGTACGAGGCCGTGGAGCGCCGGCACACCAGCCGGATGCCCTTCACCGGCCGCCCGGTGCCCGATCCCGTCGTCACGGAGATGGTCGCCGCCGCCCGCGCCGAGGGGGCGTACCTGGACGTCCCCGACATCGTCGCGACCCGCCGCCTGCTGCGGCTGACCGCGGCCGCCGAGGCCCGCAACGCCGCCGACGCCGAGCGCGTCGCCGAGACCCGCGCCTGGCTCACCGCGCCGGGCTCGGCCTCCCCCTATGGCATCCCCGCGACCGCCCTGGGACCCCGCGACGGCTCCGGGCACGTGCCGATGCGCGACTTCGCCGCCCCGCTGCCCGCGCTCGGCCGCCCGGCCATGCGCTTCGAACGGCACGTCCAGGTGGCCCTGTTGTGGACCTCGCAC
Source organism: Streptomyces sp. KPB2 (assembly GCF_003950055.1). Lineage (NCBI taxonomy): Bacteria > Bacillati > Actinomycetota > Actinomycetes > Kitasatosporales > Streptomycetaceae > Streptomyces > Streptomyces sp. KPB2. The sequence goes on along the minus strand of NZ_CP034353.1, from coordinate 262,247 downwards.
GACCGGCGCGAGGACTGGCTGCGCGCCGGGCAGGCCCTGCAACGCGTGCTGCTCACCGCCACCGCGCACGGCGTGCGCACCTCGATGCTGCACCAGGCGATGGAATGGCCCGACCTGAGGGCGGCGATGAGCGGCACCCGGCAGCGCCACCACCCGCACCTGCTGATCCGGTTCGGCTACGGACCGGAGGGCGGCCGCACCCCGCGCGCCGCCGGGACCCCCGGCCCTCCCGCCGGGGACCCTGCGACCGCCGGACGGGACCCCCGGCCCATGCCGTCGCACCGCCGTACGCCGCGAGAGTGATCAAGGACGAACTCCGCGACGGACGACGGAATCGAGGACGGACGGCATGGTCCAGCAGATGAGCGAGCAGCGGGACACGGCACCACCGGAACGCACGGACGGGCCCGGGCCCGTACCCGGCCGGGCCTGGCCGATGCTGGCCCTGGCCACGGCCGGGTTCGCGGTCAACTTCTGGGCCTGGGCGCTGCTGAGCCCGCTCGGCCCCCGCTTCAAGGAGAGCCTCGGGCTGACCTCGTTCGAGCAGTCGCTGCTGGTGGCGGTGCCCGTCGTGGTCGGCTCCCTCGGCCGGATCCCGGTCGGCGCCCTCACGGACCGGTACGGCGGGCGCGTCATGTTCCCGCTCGTGTCGGCGGCCACCATCGTGCCCGTGCTCTACGTGGGTCTGGCCGGGCACTCGTCCCTGGCCGCACTGCTGGCCGGCGGCTTCCTCCTCGGGATCGGCGGCACCTCCTTCGCCGTCGGCGTGCCCTTCGTCAACGCCTGGTTCCCGCCCGAGCGGCGCGGCCTCGCCATCGGCGTCTTCGGCATGGGCATGGGCGGCACCGCGATCAGCGCCCTGTCGACGGTGAAGCTCGTGGACGCGTACGGCACGTCCGCCCCGTTCCTGATCACCGCGGCGGTGCTGGCGGTGTACGCGGTGGCGGCCGCGCTGCTGCTGAGGGACGCACCCGGACGCGCCGTCCCCACCGAGCCGCTCGCCCGGCGGCCGGCCGCGACCCTGCGGCTGTCCCTCACCTGGCAGGCGTCCGCGCTGTACGCGGTGGCCTTCGGCGGCTACGTCGCCTTCTCCGTCTACCTCCCCACCTACCTGAAGACCGGCTACGGGCTCACCCAGGCCGACGCGGCGAACCGCATGGCCGGGTTCGTGCTGCTCGCCGTGGCGATGCGCCCGGTGGGCGGCTGGCTCTCCGACCGGATCGGACCGGTACGGGTGGTGACCGGCACGCTGGTGGTGGTGCTGGCCGCGGCGCTCGTCCAGTCCTCGACGCCCGCGCTGACCCCGGTCGGCACCGCCGCCTTCCTGTCCCTGGCCGGCGCGCTCGGCGCGGGCAGCGGCGCGGTGTTCGCCCTGGTGGCCCTGCTGGCCCCGGCGAACAGGCTCGGGTCGGTCACCGGCGTCGTGGGCGCAGCCGGCGGCCTCGGCGGCTTCGTGCCACCCCTGGTGATGGGCTCCCTCTACGGCACCTACGGCTCGTACGCGCTCGGCCTGCTCCTCCTCGGGGCCGTCGCCGCGGCGGCACTGACGTACACCGCCACCCGGCTGCGCCGCACGACTGCCGGTCGCTGACCCCGGGCAGCGCCCTGCCCCCGCCGGCCGCGTGACCGGCGGGGGCAGGGCGTCGTCGTCAGGCCCGCGGCTGCGCGGCGTCCGCCAGCCACAGGTCGGGGCCGAACACCTCGTAGCGGATGCGGCGGGCCGGGACACCGGCCGCGAGCAGCTGGGCGCGCACCCCGCGCATGAACGGCAGCGCACCGCACATGAACACCGAAGCCCCGTCGGGCAGTTCGAGCCCGGACAGGTCCATCAGGCCACTACGCGCCGCGGGCTCCTCGGGGCCGGGGCGTTCGTACCAGAACACGGCACGGGCGTCCGGCAGCCGCTCGACCAGCTCCCGCGTCTCGGCGCGCAGGGCGTGCTCGGCGGGGGACCGGTCGGCGTGCAGGACCAGCACCCGTCGGGTGGACCCCAGCGCGGCGAGGTGCGACAGCATCCCGGTGAGGGGCGTGCAGCCGATGCCCGCCGAGACCAGCACGACGGGGGCCCGGTCCCCGGCGTCGTCGAGGACGATGTCGCCGGACGGCGTCGACAGGGTCAGCTCGTCACCGCGGCACACGTCGCCGAACAGCAGGTTGGAGACCTCGCCGTCCGGTGATCCGTCGGCGCCGGTGACCCGCTTGACGGTGATCCGGCGCAGCTCGCCGCCCGGCTCCGCGGACAGGCTGTACTGCCGCAACTGCCGTACCCCGTCGGGCATCAGCACGCGCACGCTGACGTACTGGCCGGCCCGGGCGCGCGGGGCGGGCTTCCCGTCGGCCGGGCGGATCACGAAGGACACCACGTCCGCGGTCTCCGTACGGCGCTCGACCACCGTCCAGGGCCGCCAGACCTGGCCGGGCCGCAGCCCCGCCTCGTGGTACAGACGCGCCTCCATGGCGATCAGCGCGCCGGCCATCAGCCAGTACACCTCGTCCCAGGCCGCCGCCACCTCCGCGGTGACCGCGTCGCCCAGGACGTCGGCTATCGCGGCGAACAGGTATTTGTGCACGATCGTGTACTGGTCGTCGGTGATGCCCACGGAGACGTGCTTGTGCGCGATGCGCTCCAGCAGGGCGTCCGGACGGGTGTCCGGGTGGTCGAGGAGCGCGCCCGCGAACGCGGCGATCGAACCGGCCAGCGCCCTGCGCTGGGCGCCGCTCGCCTGGTTGCCCCGGTTGAACAGCCCGTCGAGCAGTTCCGGCCGGTCGTGGAACATCGTGGCGTAGAAGCGCGAGGCGATCTCGTCGAGCGCTCCGGTCACGGCGGGCAGCGTGGCCCGGACCACGGACGCGGACTCTGCGGACAGCATGGAACCTCCCGTAAGGGGATGGGGGAGTCGATGACCGCGGCACTGGATGCGGCGGCGACTTCCTGTGTATCAGCGGGCGGCCCGCGTTTTTGCCCCGTCGCGCCCCGGGCGGCGTACGCGGGACCAACGGACGCCGGAACAGGGCCGTTGGTCCCCACGGGGTCGCGTCATGCCGGGGCTCAAGGTCCCTGGGGCAGGACTCCCTGCGGCCCTGCCCCCGCACCGTCGGACGGTGTCACACCGTCGGCGAGGGCCGTGCCTCGGTGAGCCGGACGCCGGTGATCAGGTCGGGGACGATCCGGATCGCGTAGTCCATCGACCGGTCCACCCAGGGGCGCAGCAGGGCCTGATAGCGGGTCAGTTCCCCGGGGTCGGTGACCGGTTGCGCGTATCCGGTCACCACCACGCTCCAGCCCAGGTGCGTGTCCGGGTCGATGGAGTCGGCCTCGTAGGCGACCACGACGCCCGGATCACCGGCCTTCCACGTGCGGGAGGTCAGGGCCGCCCCCTCGTGGGTGCGGATCACGATGTCGCCGTCGTCCAGGACGTGGTTGACCGGCCGGATCGTCGGCAGCGCCTGCCGGGTGAAGACGACCCGTCCCAGGGACACGCTGCCCAGCAGCGCGAGTGCCTCCTCGGCGCCCAGCTCGATGCTGCGCCGCGGCGCCACCGGGGCCGAGGGGACGTGCTCGCAGGTCATGGCATGCTTTCGTCTCGGTCACAGGTACGGTCGCTTCATTGGAGCGCCGTCCGTGAGCCGTGCGCTAGGGCCGTTCGGCCCCCGGAACGGCTCTGCCCGGCCCCGCGCGGTCTGCCGCGCGCCGGACGGGGCCGACCGGCCCTGGCCCTTCGGCCCCGGGCGCTGGAGGATCTCCGTAAGAGGAGCCGCCGTCCCACGGAGAGCGGCTTGCCGAGAGAGCGCAGACGAGGAGCATGTCGATGGCGGACACCGAGCGGCCCGGCCCCGCGGACCCGATCCGGGTCTTCCTGCTGGACGACCACGAGGTCGTACGGCGCGGAGTGCGCGACCTGCTCGACGACGAGCCGGACATCACCGTCGTGGGGGAGGCGGGCACCGTGGAGCAGGCCCTCGTCAGGGTCCCCGCGCTGCGCCCCCACGTGGCGGTGCTCGACGTACGGCTGCCCGACGGCGACGGGGTGGGCGTGTGCCGGGAGCTGCGCTCCCGCATGCCGGAGCTGGCCTGTCTGATGCTGACCTCCTTCGACGACGAGGAGGCCCTGCTGGACTCGATCATGGCGGGTGCGGCCGGGTACGTGCTCAAGCAGATCCAGGGCTCCGACCTCGTCAGCGCCGTGCGCACCGTCGCCGCCGGCCAGTCCCTGCTCGACCCGAGCGCCGCGACCAAACTGATGGCGCGGCTGCGCGGCGAACAGGCCAAGGAGGAGGCGCCCGAGGCCCTGCCGGGGCTGACCGACCGCGAACGGGAGATCCTCGCCCTGATCGGTGAGGGCCTGACCAACCGCCAGATCGGACAGCGCCTCTACCTCGCCGAGAAGACGGTCAAGAACCACATCTCCCGGCTGCTCGCCAAGCTGGGCGTCGAGCGCCGCATCCAGGCGGCGGTGATCGCCACCCAGGCGCAGGACCGGCTCCGCCGGGAAGGACACTGATCCGGCACGGAGGGCGTCCGCCGCGTCGGGAAGGGTGAGGGGGCATCCGGCGGCGCCCCTGCGGCCCCGTGCCCGAGCGGTGCCCGCTACCGTGGAACGTGACCGGGGCGGCCGGCTGCCGGCGCGTCGCAAGGACCTGGAGGATCACCCGTGGACAGCCCTGACCAGGCGGAAGCCCGGGTCCGCCTGCCGCAGCTGCGGCTGGACGAGCTGCTGGAGGAACTCCAGGCCCGGCTCGACGCCGCCAGGGGCACGCGCGACCGGGTGCACAGCCTGCTCGAAGCGGTGCTCTCGGTGGGCCGCGAGCTGGACCTCGAACACGTCCTGCGCAGCATCGTGGAGGCCGCGGCCGCCCTCGTCGACGCGCGGTACGCCGCCCTCGGCGTGATCGGCCCCGACGGCAAGCGGCTCTCGGCCTTCCACACGGTCGGCGTCAGCGAGGAGCAGATCGCCAGGATCGGCCCCTACCCCGAGGGGCACGGCATCCTGGGCGAGCTGATCCGCCACCCCGAGCCCCTGCGGCTGTCCGACCTCTCCGAGCACGCCGCGTCGTACGGTTTCCCCGCGAACCACCCGCCGATGCGCACCTTCCTCGGTGTCCCCATCCGGATCCGCGACCAGGTCTTCGGCAACCTGTACCTGACCGAGAAGCGGGGCGGGGCGCAGTTCGACGAGGAGGACGAGTCGGTCCTGTCGACGCTGGCCGTGGCCGCGGGCGTCGCCATCGACAACGCCCGCCTGTACGAGCAGTCGCGGCTGCGGGAGCGCTGGCTCCAGGCGAACGCGGAGATCACCCACAGCCTGATGTCCGGCAGCGAGCGCGGCGCGGCACTCGGCCTGATCGCGGAGCGGGCCAGGGAGATCACCGGCGCGGCCCTCGTCGTACTCACCATGCCCATGCCGGACACGGACTCCCTGGTGGTCGAGCTGGCCACCGGACAGGGCGCCGAGGACCACCGGGGTCTGGTGCTGCCCATCGACGACAGCCTCACCGGCCTCGCCTTCTCCACCGCCGAGCCCGTCCGCAGTCCGGACATCACCCGGGACGCGCGCGTGTCCACCGCGGCCCCCCGCTTCACCGGGCTCGGCCCCGCGGTGGCCGTGCCCTTCGGCGCCGCCGGCGAAGGCGTACGGGGCGTGGTGCTGCTGGTGCGGCAGGCGGGCAAGGCGGTGTTCTCCGCGAAGGAGACGGAGCCGCTGCAGGGATTCGCCGCGCAGGCCGCCCTCGCCATGGAGCTGGCGGAGCGGCGCCGGGACGCCGAGCAGATCGCCGTGCTCCAGGACCGGGACCGGATCGCCCGGGACCTGCACGACCTGGCGATCCAGCGGTTGTTCGCCACCGGGATGACACTCCAGAGCGCCGGCCGGCTCATCGACAACGGCTCCGCCTCGGAGCGGGTGCTGCGGGCGGTGGACGACCTGGACGAGACCATCAAGATCATCAGGTCGACGATCTTCGGTCTCCGGGCGCGCGGCACCGCCGCCGGTGCCGGACTGCGGGGCCGCGCGGTGCGGGTCGTGGGCGAGGCGGCCCCGGTGCTGGGCTTCGCCCCCAGCCTGCGGATGGAGGGCCTGCTGGACACGGAGGTGCCCGGCAGGGTCGCCGAACACGTGGTCGCGGTGCTGTCCGAGGCCCTGACCAACGTGGCCCGGCACGCGCGCGCCGACCGGGTCGCGGTGGCCCTGGAGACCGACGGCCGCGAGGTGCGGCTGACCGTCACGGACAACGGCGTCGGCATACCGTCCGAGGGCCGGCGCAGCGGGCTGCGCAACCTGGCGGAACGCGCCACCCAGCTGGGCGGCGAGCTACGGCTCACCGGGCCCGCGGACGGCGGTACCACCCTGGAATGGCGGGTGCCCCTTCCGGACGGGGACTGAGCCCGAGGGGCCGGCGGTCAGAGCAGACCGCCGCTGCCGTACGGCGCGTACAGGTCGAGCAGCCGGATCCGGGCCGCCTGCAGCCGGTGGGCGACGACCCTGCCGACCCAGACGGCGACCGTGCGGCCGAACTCGGGGTCGCGGGCGCACATCTCCCGCATGGCGTCCGCGTCGAACTCCCAGGCTCGCACGGGGGTCGTGGCCTCACCGCCCATGTGCCACAGGTAGGGCGGGAAGTGCCAGGACCAGCCGACGAGTTCCCCGTGGCCCAGGGTCTCGATGACGGGGGGCCGGCGGCCGGGGACGCGCAGGTCGAGGCTGATGGTGCCGGTCCGGACGATCCAGAACCGGTCGGCGCGCCGTCCTTCCTCGAAGAGGCGGGTGCCCTCCGCGACGGAAACCTCCCGTGCGATCCGCATGAGGCGTTCGCGGTGGTCGCCGTGGAGGGCCGCGGACAGGGTGGTGGCAGAGGTCATCGCTCCGGCTCCTTTCATGCGGTCACCGCGGACGGACGGCGAGGGAACCGCTCGGCGGAGCGGCCGGCCCGACGGTCCGTGACCGTCGCGCGTCCGGCCGTCTCTCGCCGTTCTCTTCGGGTGCACGCCGGGGGCTGTTGAGTCCAGGGTCCCGCCGACCGGCACCGGACACCAGGGACCACCCGGTCCTCGCCATGGGCCGATCGGCCCCGATGCCTCACGCGCCGCCGAGGACCACGACGGCCAGCGGCCGCTCGCCCACCGGGAGCCGGGTCACCCCGCCGGTGCCGACGTCGACGACGCTCAGGCCGTTCCAGTAGCCGTCGCGGGTGAAGCCGCCCGAGACGTAGGCGGTGCGGCCGTCGGCCGACAGGGCCACGGTCTCGTGCGGGCCGTCCAGGGGGATGACCCGTTCGTCGCCGTCGGGCCTGCGAACGGTCAGGGACGGACCGTCGTCCTCGGACGGGTCGATCGGGCCGGTGCCCACCACGTAGAGAGTGCCGTCGGCGCCGGCCGTGACGCCGTGCTGGTGGGTGTTGGCGGTCATCTCCTCGATGCGGACCCGCCCGGTGCCGGGATCGACGACCGCCAGGCGCTCGCCCTCGAAGGGCAGCAGCAGAGCACCGTCGGAGGGGCGTACGGCGGTGTAGTGGGGCTTGAGCCAGGAGCCGAGACCGCCCTCGGTGCCGTACGGGGCGACCTCGATGCGGCGTGCGGTCCAGTCGCCGGTGTCGACGACGCTCACGTCGAAGGAGTCGTGGTTGGTGGCGTAGACGTGCCGCCCGTCGCGCGACACGTCGACGTCGAAGGGCCGGCGGCCGACCGGGACGACCCGTGTCACCTCCCGCCGCCGCGTGTCGACGACCTCCAGGGTGCCCTTGCCGCCGGGGACGTTGACCCCGACGTAGACGCGGCTGCCGTCGGGGGACAGGGCGATGCCCATGCCGCCGCCCCGGTACTCGCCGGTCGTCACGGGGCCCGTGTCCGTCCGGTAGGGGATGAGGGCGGTGCGTTCGCGGGTGCGGGTGTCCACCGCGGCCACGCCCTCCGCGGTCGCCACCCACGCCGTGCCGTCGTCGCCCAGGGCGATCCCGTACGGTGCCGTCCCGACCCGTACCGAGCCGAGGTCGGCCGCAGCGCCCCGGGCGGCGGGGTCGACGAAGGTGACGGTGTCGGCGCCGAAGTCCGTGACCAGCAGGGCGCCCTCCGGTGTGCGCGCCGAGGCGCCGCCGGAGTCCTGCGTGCGGCCGGCGGTGCCCGAGGAAGGGGCGGACACCGCGGGCGCGGTCCGGTCCTCGCCGGCGTCCGACGCGCATCCGGCCAGCGCCGCGGTGACGGCGGCCAGCGCGGCGAGGCGGCCCCCGGGGGAACGCCGGTTCACCGCCGCCCACCCTCTTCGCCGGCCCCGCCGTCGCGTGACTCGGCCCGCCGCAGCAGGTCCGCGATGGCCCCGAAGCCCCTGCGCTCGGCATGGGCCCGGGCCGTGACACCGTCACCGTCCGGCAGCGAGGGGTCGGCGCCCGCGTCGAGCAGGGCCGCCACGACGTCCAGGTGCGTACGGTCGCCGTCGCCGAGGACGACCGCTTCGAGGAGCGCCGTCCAGCCGAGCCGGTTGACGTGGTCGACGTCGATGTCCGTCTCCGCGAGCACGGCCCGGACGTAGGCCACGTGGCCGCGTTCGCTCGCCGGGATGACCGAGACGCCGCCGAAGCGGTTGGTGAGCGTGACGTCCGGCCCGCCGGGCAGCAGGGCCCGCATCATCGCGACGCTGCCCGTGACCCCGGTGACCAGCCACGCGCTGTCGTCGCGCGCGTCCTGCGCGTTGACGTCCGCGCCGGCCGAGACCAGCACCTCGGCGACCGCGACCCGGTCGGCCAGGGCCGCCCGCAGCAGCGGTGTGCGGCCCTGTTCGTCGCGCAGTTCCCGGTCGGCACCGGCCCGCAACGCGGCCCGGACGGCGTCGGCGTCGCCGCGGCGAACGGCGTCCGACAGCGTGCGGTCGGCGGGGGTGGGAGGCTTTGCGGTCATGGTCGGACGGCTCCGCGGGTCGGTGACAGGTGCCTCCAGTCTGGGCCCGCCGGACACCGGCGCGGGTCCACGCACCGGCTCCTGCGCGGCTGCCGGACGGACGACGCCCTTGTCGTCCGATCGGACGACCCGCCGCCCCTCGACGGTCCGTTGACCGGCCGCACCGTCGACCGGCCCGTCGATCGGCCGCGCCATTGACCGGCCCGTCGATCGGCCGCACCACTGACCGGTCCGTCGACCCGCCGCACCATCCATCGGTTCGTTGACCCGCCGTACGACCAGCCGGTCCGCCGACCCGCCGTACCGTCCGCTGGTCCGCCGGCCCACCGCCCGTCCGTTGATCCGGTGGACCCGCCGCACCGCCGCACCGCCGCACCGCCCACCGGTCCGTCGACCTGCCGTCCGCCCGCGCGAATCGCCGGTCAGTCGAGGCGCCGGTCAGCCCTCCCGTTCCCGGTCAGCCGACCGGAAACGGCAGCCGCGCCGCCAAGGTGCCCAGCGCGGCCGTCTCCGCCGCGGTCGGCGCACGCCGTCCGGTGCCGATCAGCAGCGCGTCCCGGTCGGTGAACGACGCGGGAAACGTCGCCGCGACGACCCCTTCCAGCAGCTCCCGCGAGCGCCTGAGCCCTTCCGCCGGCGGTCCGGCCGCGTCCGGGACGTGCGCGATCAGGTCCAGATGGTGCAGCGTCCACTCCAGGACGTACGCCGAGAGGTAGTCGCCCGCCGTGAGCACCTGGTCCTGGGTGCCGACCCGGCCGGCGGGATCCGCGAGCGCGGCGGCCCGCCCGGCGGCGGAACCGACGTCGTCCAGGTGGAATTTGAGCAGCCCCGGCTGCTCGTAGGCGGCGGCCAGCCGGACGGTCAGCGCGTCGAGCGGGTCGTCCCCCGTCGGGGGCTCGACGACTCGCCAGTAGGTCACCGCGTTCCGGGTCGGCTCCCCGGCGGAAGGGGTGGCCAGGGTGATCAGGACGTCCTGGGCGTCGATGACCAGGTGGCACACCAGGTCACGGACGAGCCACCCGGTGCAGCCGGACGGACGGGCGAAGTCATCGTCGGAGAGGTCGGCGACCGCGGCGAGCAACGCCGACCAGGAACGGGAGAAGGCATCCACGCCCGACAGCCAACACCACCGCCCGCCCCCCGCGCGACCGGATTCGCGGTGTCACCGGACGCCGCCGCGAGGACGGCGCCCGCCGTGGCCGGCGCTCGGGAACGGCGCCCGCAGGGATCAGCTCTCGGGAACCTTGACCCAGTCGAGCGTGCGCTCCACCGCCATCTTCCAGCCCGCGTACCCCTTCGCGCGCTGCTCCTCGGACCACTGGGGCTCCCAGCGCCTGGACTCGCTCCAGTGGGTGCGCAGTTCGTCGGTGTCCCGCCAGAAGCCCGTGGCCAGCCCCGCCGCGTAGGCAGCGCCCAGGGCGGTGGTCTCCGCGACGACGGGACGGCTGACGGGGACGCCGAGGACGTCCGCCTGGATCTGCATGCAGAGGTCGTTGGCGGTCACACCGCCGTCGACCCGCAGCACGTCCAGGTGGACCGAGGAGTCCTGCTCCATGGCCTCGACGACGTCGCGGCTCTGGTAGCAGATGGACTCCAGCGTCGCCCGGGCCAGATGAGCGTTGTCGTTGTACCGGGCGAGGCCGACGATCGCGCCCCGGGCGTCGGAGCGCCAGTACGGGGCGAAGAGGCCGGAGAAGGCGGGGACGAAGTACATGCCGCCGTTGTCCTCGACGGTGCGCGCGAGTTCCTCGCTCTCGGCCGCGGTCTTGATGATCTTCATCTGGTCGCGCAGCCACTGCACGGCGGACCCGGTCACCGCGATGGAGCCCTCCAGCGCGTAGACCGGCGGGTTGTCGCCGAACTGGTAGGCCACGGTGGTGAGCAGGCCGTGCTGGGAGCGGACCAGTTCGGTGCCGGTGTTGAGGACCAGGAAGTTGCCGGTGCCGTAGGTGTTCTTGGCCTCGCCGGGGGAGAAGCAGACCTGGCCGACGGTCGCCGCGTGCTGGTCGCCCAGGACCCCGGTGATGGGAACGGCGGCGCGCAGCGGCCGGGAGGTCCGGGTCGTACCGTACGCCTCCGGGTGCGAGGAGGGATTGATCGTGGGCAGCATGCTGCGCGGGATGCCGAAGAAGCCGAGCAGTTCGTCGTCCCAGTCGAGCGTCTCCAGGTCCATCAGCATGGTCCGGCTCGCGTTGGTCACGTCGGTGGCGTGGATGCCGCCGTCCGGGCCGCCGGTCAGGTTCCACAGGACCCAGCAGTCCGTGTTGCCGAACACCGCGTGTCCCTGTTCCGCCGCCTCACGGACGCCGTCGACGTTCTCCAGGATCCACTGGATCTTCCCGGCGGAGAAGTACGTCGCCGGCGGCAGCCCGGCCTTGCGGCGGATGACGTCGCCGCGGCCCGACCGCTCCAGATTCGCCGCGATGGCGTCGGTGCGGGTGTCCTGCCAGACGATGGCGTTGTAGTAGGGACGGCCGGTGCGCGGGTCCCAGACCACCGTGGTCTCCCGCTGGTTGGTGATGCCGATGGCCGCCAGGTCGGTCCCCGACAGACCGCCGTTGCGCAGGGCGTTCTGCATCACCGAGTTGGTGCGCTCCCAGATCTCCACCGGGTCGTGCTCCACCCACCCGGAGCGGGGGAGGATCTGCTCGTGCTCCAGCTGGTGCTTCGCGACCTCGTTGCCCCCGTGGTCGAAGATCATGAACCGGGTGCTGGTGGTCCCCTGGTCCACCGCGCCGATGAAGTCCGCCATGTTCGCTCCGTCTCTCCGGCCGGTGTCGGTCCTGGTTCGGGCACCTCCTCGGACAGACTAGGACGGGTTACGGCAAACCGCACATAAAGCGCATGGGGGGCGCCGTGGCCGCCGGTGACGGCGGCGCCGCCGTCACCGGCGGGTGGATCAGGGCGCGATCGGCAGCCGGCGCTTGTGGTCGGTCTGCCGGTAACGGGTGACGATCGTCTGGAAGGTCTCCTCCTTCACCGGCTTGCCCTCCAGGAAGTCGTCGATCTCGTCGTAGGTGACTCCCAGCGCGTCCTCGTCGGCCTTGCCGGGGTCGAGGGTCTCCAGATCGGCCGTCGGAACCTTCCCCACCAGCTCGGCGGGGGCGCCCAGCGCCTCCGCGACGGCGCGCACGCGGCGCTTGGTGAGACCCGTCAGCGGTACGACGTCGGCGGCGCCGTCGCCGAACTTGGTGAAGAAGCCGGAGACCGCCTCGGCCGCGTGGTCGGTGCCGACGACCAGGCCGCCGTGTGCACCGGCCACGGCGTACTGCGCGATCATGCGCTGCCGGGCCTTGATGTTGCCCTGCACGAAGTCCTGGTGGTGGGCGTCGCGGAAGGCCACGTCGGCGGCGAGCAGGGCGTCGAGCGCCGCGTCGCTGGCGGGCTTGATGTCCACGGTCAGCACGTGGTCCGGCTGGATGAACGAGAGCGCCAGCTGGGCGTCGTGCTCGTCCGCCTGGACCCCGTGCGGCAGCCGCATCGCGTAGAAACGGGCTTCGTGCCCGGCGGCGCGGGCCCGCTCCACGGCGAGCTGGCACAGCCGGCCCGCGGTGGTCGAGTCGACCCCGCCGCTGATGCCGAGCACGAGGGCGCGCAGACCGGTGGAGGTCAGCCGCTCGGCGAGGAAGGCCACTCGGCGCTCGATCTCCTCTTCGGCGTCGAAGGTCTCCGCGACCTCCAGCTCCCGGGCGATCTCCTTCTGCAGGGCGATGGACGCCGGCTCGCTCAATTCCGCTCCTTGTTCGACGGGCAGGGTGTTTCCGGTTTCAGCCTACCCAGAGGCGCCCGCGCCACCGGCCCGCCCACCGGATCCGTGGAACGGGCGGTGCGGGGCGGCCCTGAGCGACCGCCCCGCACGGCGTGCATCAGTGCAGCGGTTCGACCCGGATGTCGCGGAACCGGACCTTGTTGCCGTGGTCCTGGAGCCGGATCGCCCCGGCGGCCGGAGTCTCGGCCCGGCCCGCCGCGGTGTGCCCGTCGAGTGCGACGTCGTCGTGGACCGTCCGGCCGTTCCACACCACCGTCACCCGCGCGTCGGCGGTCTTGGCGCCGTTCTCGTCGAAGCGGGCGGCACGGAAGACGATGTCGTACGTCTGCCAGGTCTCCGGGGCCGTCGCCGCGTTGGTGTCGGGTGCCTTCTTCAGATAGATCGCCCCGGCCTCGTTGGTGTCCGGGGTGGTGTCGCCGTAGGAGTCGAGGATCTGCAGCTCGTAGCGGTCCTGGAGGTAGATTCCGCTGTTGCCGCGGTCCTGGCCGGTCACGTCGTCCGGCAGCAGCGGCACCCGGAACTCCAGGTGCAGCCTGAAGTCCTGGTAGGCGTCCTTGGTGCGGATGTCGCCGCAGCACACCTCCATCGACCGCTCCTCGGTCAGCGGCCAGGCCACCTTCCGTCCGTCCGTGTGCTGCCACTGCTCCTGCGAGGCGGCGGTGCCGTCGAACAGGGCGACCCGGGCGCCTTGACGGTGCACGGTGATCAGGTCGAGGTTGACGTGTCCGGTGTCGCCGGGGTCGTAGCGGTAGGAGACCGTGTTGTGGCCGGCGCGCAGCCGCACGCTCTCGGTCCGCGTGGACCAGGTGTCCCAGTCCCCGGTCGAGGGCAACAGGGTCTGGCGCACCTTCTCCCCGTTGGCGTAGAGGGAGAGCGACTTGGTGCCCTGGAAGGGGTTCGGGCCGTTGGAGTAGCGCAGGTTCACGTCGTAGGTGCCGGGCCTCGGCACGGTCACGTCGAAGGTCGTGGTGACCTTGCCCTCGGTGGCGTAGCGGTCGACGAACCCGCTGCCGGAGTAGCCGACGTGGTCGGTGTTGACGCCCGCCCTCCCGGTGAGGCGCGCCTCCTCGGCCTCGTACAGCGTCGCGGCGGGCGGCTGCTTGCCGGGCATCTCGTTGAGCGTGTACCAGGCCTCGGTGCTCCACAGCGTCTCGCCGGAGGCCGAGGCGAAGGGGCGCGGGGAGCGCACGTGCACGACGCGGTCCGGCTTCAGGCCGTCCAGCCGCAGCCGGACGGTGCGGCCGTCGTCCGAGAGCGTCGCGGACCGTACGGTCAGCTCCTCCTCGGCGATCTTCGGGCCGCCGTAGTCGGACGTCGGCGTGTAGCGCCACTGCTCGGCCTCGTAGCCGGCCACCAGGCCGGCGGCCGTCTCCTCGGACACCGGCTGGGTGTACGTCAGGTCGAAGCCGCCCGGCACCGCCCGCATCTTCTGGATGTCGAAGGTGTTGCCGCCGTTCGGCGTCAGCTTCTGCAGACCGAACTTCAGCTTGCCCGCCTGGCCCCAGTTCCCGTCGGCGCCGAGACCACCGGTGTAGATCGCGCCGTCGGGGCCCAGCGAGACCCGGTTGACGCCCGCCTCCAGGCCCTGGGTGTAGCGGAAGACGGCGCCCTGGTACTGGCCCTTCACCTTCTCCAGGTAGGCGCGCTGCAGCCCGCCGTAGGTGACGTCGCCGATCAGCATCTGGCCCGCGAACCTGCCCTTGGTCAGGTACAGCGGGGTGGAGGGCGAGTTGCCGATCTCGTTCTGCGGCAGCCACAGCACCGGCTCGGTGACGGGGGAGTCCTCGAAGGGCCCGGCGGGTTCGGTGTAGTGGTTGAAGAAGCGGTCCTGCTTGATCTGGACGAGCTTCGAGGCGGGCAGCCAGCCGCCCTGGTTGTCGGTGGCGAACAGACTGCCGCCCGGCCCCCAGCCGATGCCGTTCGGGGTGCGCAACCCGCCCGCGATCGGCGTGATCTTCCCCGTCTTCTTACTGACCCTGTACGTCGTCCCGCGGTTCGGCGCGGGCTGCGGGGTGGTGGTCGCGCCGCCGAGGTCGATGGCGACGGAGAGGTTCACGTAGAAGTAGCCGTCGCGGTAGAGCAGCCCGAACGCGAACTCGTGGAAGTTGCCGCCGTACGGCCAGGTGGCGACCGTGCGGTACTCGTCGGTCACGTCGTCGCCGTCGCTGTCGACCAGCCGGGTCAGCTCGTGCTTCTGCGAGACGTAGAGCGAGCCGTCGACGTACTTGATGCCCATGGGCTCGCGCAGCCCGCTCGCCACCTTCTCCACGGTCACCTTGTCGCGGCTGGTGTCACCGGTGACGTTGTCCAGGAGGTACACCTCTCCGGCAACGTTGTCGGTGCCGCCCCAGGTGCTGATCGCCAGGCGGCCGTCGGGCAGCCAGTCCATGCCGGTGACCTGCGGTTCGAAGCCCTCGGGGCGCAGGTCGGTGAGGTCGAGGTCGGGGCGCACGGAGGTGAGCGGCAGACCGTCGCCGGGGGTGTCGCGCCCGGCCTCGCACTCCTTGCGGCCCGGCGCCGTCACCCGCACGACCCCGGCGTCGGTGCTCAGCGCCTCGGTGGGTACGACGGCGAACGCGCTCTCGCCCGGCGGCATCCAGGACAGCTGGAGCTGCTGGCCGCCGCCGCGGTCGAAGTGCTCGATGCGCAGCGGGTGCGCGCCCGCGGTGAGCTCGACCGTTCCGTCCTTGGGCTCCGCGCCGTGCAGTCCGTCGTGGTCGATCACCGTGGCGCCGTCGAGGGTCAGCCGGGAGCCGTCATCGCTGACCAGCCGGAACACATAGGTGCCGTCCCGAGGGGCGGTCAGGTAACCGGACGCCTCGGAGACGAAGTTGTCGGCGATGCCGCCGAAGTCGGACGTGGTGGACCAGTCCACCGTCGGCATCAGCTTGTCGTGGTTGGGGGTCTGGCCCGGTTTGAGGGTGCACAGTTCGTCGAGGGGCGTCTGGACGTCGAACACGCGCAGCGTGACGCCGGGTTCCTGCGGCGGGACGTCGGCGGGGGCCGCCGGGGAGGCCGAGGCCGCCGGAGCCGCCCAGACACCACCGATCGAGACGGCCGACGTCAGCAGGAGGATGAGGTGTCTTCGGGCACGCGACAACAACCGTGGGCGCATTGGTCCTCCGGAAGGTGGGGACCGGACCGTGCCGGAAATCGCTCCGGTCTTGTGCGGTGGGACGGGTGTTCCGCCGTCAAGGTAGGAGACTTCCGCTTGGCATGTCCATACTTTGTCATCGGTGTGTGCAAAGTTCCGGACGGTCAGCGGCCCCTGCGCACCCGGGCCGCCGCGCGGGCCTCCGCCGCCTTGCGTGCCTCGGACGCCTTGCGCGATCCCTTGGCGGCGCGGCCCGGGCGGGTGCCCATCCCGCGGAAGGGCGCGTTTCCGGCCTCCTTGCCCTGGCCGGCCGGCGGCCGCCTGGCGCCGGTGAGGTCCGTGAGCTTCTGCTCGCCGGAGCGCACCGGCGTGACCGTCGGCCGGATCCCGGCCTCGGACATCATCCGGTTCACCTCGCGCCGCTGGTCGGGGGTGACGAGCGTGACCACGCTCCCCGCCCGGCCGGCGCGCGCCGTGCGTCCGCCGCGGTGCGTGTAGTCCTTGGCCTCGGCCGGCGGATCGACGTTGACGACCAGGTCGAGATCGTCGACGTGGATGCCCCGCGCCGCGACGTTGGTGGCCACCAGCACGGTGACCCCGCCGTCCGCGAACCGGGCGAGGGTGTGGGTGCGCTGCGGCTGCGACTTCCCGCTGTGCAGGGCGGCCGCGGACACCCCGGCGGCGCGCAGGTGCCGGGTGAAGCGGTCGACGCCGGCCTTGGTGTCGAGGAACATCAGCACCCGGCCGTCGCGGGCGGCGATCTCGGTCGCGGTCGCGTACCTGTCGGCGGGGTGGACGAGCAGTACGTGATGCTCCATCGTCGTCACCGAGGCCGACGCCGGGTCGACCGAGACGTGGACCGGGTCGTGGAGGTGGTCGCGCACCAGCTGGTCGACGTCGTGGTCGAGGGTGGCCGAGAACAGCAGCCGCTGGCCGTCGGAGGGCACCTGGTCGAGGATGCCGGAGACCTGTGGCAGGAACCCCATGTCGCACATCTGGTCGGCCTCGTCCAGCACCGTGATCCGCACGCGGTTCAGGTGGCAGTCCCGGCGGGTCACCAGATCGGCCAGCCGCCCGGGCGTCGCGACGACCACTTCGGCGCCGGCGCGCAGCGCCTCGACCTGCCGGTTGATCGACAGACCGCCGACGACCGTCGTCAGACGCACGTCCAGTGCCCGCGCGTACGGCGTCAGCGCCTCGCTCACCTGCTGGGCCAGTTCCCGGGTCGACACCAGGACGAGGGCAAGCGGCCGCTTCGACTCCGCGCGCCGGCCGGCGGTCCTGGTGAGCAGGGGCAGCCCGAAGGCCAGCGTCTTGCCGGACCCGGTCCGCGCCCGGCCGAGGACGTCCCGCCCGGCCAGCGCGTCGGGCAGGGTGGCCGCCTGGATCGGGAACGGCTCCGTCACCCCGAGGCCGGTCATCGTCTCCACCAGCGCCGGTGGCAGCCCGAGGGCGTCGAAGGATGCGGTCGGCTTCGCGTTCATGGGGGGACCTTTCTGATCAGCCGCCCGGAACGCGACCGGGTCCGTACCCCTCGGTACGGACCCGGGCGCCTCAAAACGTGGCGCCATTTTACCAGCGCGGACCCCGGGGCCGGTTTCACCGGCGCGGGCCCGGCCCCGGGGCCGGCCGACTGCGCCGAGCACCGTCCCGACGGCTCAGCGCGCTCCTTCCGACTCCGGGGCTGAGCCGCGCCGCGCCGCCCGGACGCGGCGGTGGCTCCACACGAGCAGGGCGAACAGCACGAAGCCGGAGATGATCAGACTCGCCCCGGTCGCCCACCCGGAGTACGGCAGCTCGGGAACGAGGCCCCACACCACCCCGGCGGCCATCAGGAACAGCCCCACCAGCACCGAGCCCGCGATCCGCCACCCGGAGGCGACGCTCTCCTCCGCCGCGCGCATCGCCCGGACACGGACCGGGGCCACGAACCGGTCCAGGGCCGGAACGGCGCGCGCCAGCAGCACCACCCCGGCGAACACGAGCAGCAGGCCCGGCCCGGGCAGCACCAGCAGGGCGACGCCGATCAGCAGCAGGACGGCCCCGAGGACGCCGAGGGCGGTCCGCCGGATCGACTCGACACCCCGCGCCATGGCGCCCCACTCTCCTGCGGTCGGGAAAGAACTCCGCTTCCGTCGGCGTGCCCAACCTTAGGCAGCAATCGGCGCGCGGGCGATTCCGGCGCGGACCCGGGGGCGGGGACCCCGCGAGGAGTCCGCGGGCCGTTCCGCCCGCCCTGTCCGTCAATGCCCCCTGTGGGACGGGCAGTTGTGGGCACGCCCCATCGACGTGCGGGGACTTCGCTGCTAGACCTGCACCACCCGTACCACCTGCACCCGCCTTACAAGGAGGAGCATGTGAGACCACGTCGCGCGGCCGTGCGAACCGCATCGGCACTCGTCGCCGCCCTCGCCCTGACCGCCGGACTCGGCGGCACCGCCGTCGCGGCGCACGAGGCGGAGGCCGGGCCGGCCGTCACCGGGACCGGCCCCGTCACGCACGAGCAGAACGACCGCGTTCCGGAGGGCTCGGTCTGGACCCAGCACTACTTCCCGTCCTCCGACCGCTCCGGCACCCGCCTCCACGCCGACGTCCTGCTCCCCGAGGGGCTGAAGCGGAAGGAGAAGGTGCCGGTCATCCTGTCGATCGGCCCGTACTTCGCCCACGCGGGCCAGACCGGCCCCGAGGGCTGGACGCACACCGGGCCCTCCGCCCGCTTCCAGGACTTCATCGAGGGCACCGACCTGTTCGACCGGGGCTACGCCTTCGTCATGGTGGACCTGCGCGGCTTCGGCGGCTCCACCGGCTGCCTGGACTGGGGCGGACCCGGCGAACAGGCCGACGTGAAGGCCGCGATCGACTGGGCGGCGAAGCAGCCGTGGTCCACCGGCGCGGTCGGCATGTACGGCAAGTCGTACGACGCCGTCACCGGCCTCATCGGCAACAACCTGGACCAGCGCGCGCTCAAGGCCGTCGTGGCCCAGGAGCCCCTGTGGGACATGTACCAGTACATCTACTCCAACGGGGTGCCCCGCCCGAACGTGACCGGGACCGCCGGCGCGTACAACTCCATCGCCTCGATGCCCCCGATGGCGGACGACGACCCCCGGTACCGGGCCGCCGCGCGCTACGAGGAGAGCCACCCGGAGTGCCTGACGGAGAACTCGGCCGGCTACCGGATATCCGACCAGTCGGACGAGCACTGGACCTCCCGCGACCTGGCGAGGATGGCCAGGGGCAGCGACACCCCGCTCTTCGTCACACAGGGCTTCATCGAGAACAACACCAAGCCCGAGGAGATGGAGGAGTACCTCGACAACCACCGCGGCCCCGAGCGCGGCTGGCTGGGCCAGTGGGACCACGTGCGCGGCGGCGACCGCGTCGGGGACGGACGCCTGGCCATGGGCCGTGAGGGCTGGTACGAGGAGACCCTGTCCTTCTACGACCAGTACCTGAAGGGCATCAGGCCGACCGTGCGATACCCGGCCTACGCCGTCGAGGACTCCACCGGCGCCTGGCGGGCCCAGCGCACGTGGCCCGTCGGCGAGCGGTCGGTCACCGTACCGCTCGGCGGCGGCTCCTACGTGGACGACGGCGGCGCGTCCGCCCGCGCGGCCCTGACCGCGTCCGGCAGACCGGCACCGAAGGCACCGCCGCAGCCGACCGGCGAGTGGGACATGGAGAACGCGCCCGCGACCGAGCAGCGGACCCCGCCCGGGCTGGCCGCGGAAGCGGCGCAGCGGCAGCGCGCCGGTGAGGTCGCCTCCAGCTTCTTCGTCTGGTCGAAGCCGCTGCGCAAGGAGACCCGCGTCACCGGAACCCCGCAGGTGTCCCTGACGGCCCGCGGCGAGGGCAACGTCATGCTCAAGCTGTACGACGTCGCCCCGGACGGCACCGCCGTCATGTTCGACGAGCAGGTCTCCCTGGTGAAGTCCGGCCGGATGAGCGTCGACCTGAAGGCGACCGACTGGACCCTGGCCGCCGGGCACGTCCTGGCCGTGGAGATCGGGTCCATCCAGACCGGCTCCTGGCGCGACACGCCCTCCGGCGAAACCGTCGAGGTGAGGGGAGCGAAGCTGCGGCTCGCCCTGGACGACCCGGCCGACGACGTCGCCACCCCCGGCGACCGGTCGCCGTATCTGGACACGTACCTGCGCCAGTACACGGTGAACCTGCCGGCCGGTCCGGGCACATTCTCGGTGGTTCCGGGCGGCCGGCCGTGACAAGCTGTGCTCCTGTTGTCCGAGCCCAGGAGGTCGTCATGACGGAAGAGTCTTCACCGCAGGCAGGTTCGGAACCGGCGGAGGGCGAGGGCACTACCCTGACGCCCGGCGCCGACGGTCAGTACGACCTGAAGGACAAGTTCCGGCAGGCACTGGAGCGCAAGCGCGGCAAACAGGCGGAGGCCGCGGCCCTCGCCGCCACCTCCGACGTGGCGAAGATCCGGGGCGCCCACGGTCCCGCCGCAAGTCAGCGCTCGTTCCGGCGCAAGAGCGGCTGAGAGCGCGCACGACCGCACCAAGCGGGGCCCGGCCGTGGCAGCACGGCCGGGCCCTGTGCGTGGCGGAAGCCGGGCCGGTGGGGGAGTTCAGGGACGGGCGGTCAGATAGCCGCCCATGGACGTGAAGTACTCCGACGCGGCCAATTCCCGTCCGTCCTGCGTGCGCACCCGCGTGACGGCGAGGCCGTGATTGCGGCCCCGGCGCGCGTCGGCCCCGGCGACGATCACCACTCCCTCGCCCTCGCGGTAGAAGATGCGGCCGGGCGTACCGCCGTAGCGGCCCTCGGAAACGACGGCGGCGAGGATTTCGAGCCGCCTGCCCCGGTGGAAGGTGAAGGCGCTGGGGTACGGCTCGGACTGGGCCCGGACCAGGCGCTCCAGGTCCTCGGCCGACCAGTTCCAGTCGATGCGGATGTCCTCGGCGGACCGCTTGTGGAAGAAGCTCGCCGCGGACCGGTCCTGCGGGGTGAACTCCGTCTGCCCGGCGGCGATCAGCCCGAGGGCGCCGACGGTGACCGGGGCGATGAGGTCGACGGTCTTGTGGAACAGGTCGGTGGCGGTGTCCGCCGGCCCGACCGGTACCGCCTCCTGCCGGACGATGTCCCCGGCGTCCAGCTCGTCGTTCATCATGTGCGCGGTGACGCCCACTTCGGTCTCGCCGTTGATCAGCGCCCAGATCAGCGGGGAGAACCCGGCGTACTTCGGCAGCAGCGAGTCGTGCACGTTGAGCGTGCCGTGGCGCGGCAGGCCGAAGATGCGCGGGGGGATCCAGGTCCGCCAGTTGTTGGCCACGATGATGTCCGGATCGGCCTCCTTGAGGCGCTCGAACAGTTCGTCGTCGTCCGGACGATTGCGGATCAGCACCGGGACGCCGTGCTCCTCGGCGAGGTCGGCGACGGAGTCGCTCCAGATCTTCTCGTACGCGTGCTCGCTCTTGGGATGCGTCACCACCAGGACCACGTCGTGTTCGGAGTCCAGCAGGGCTCGCAGGGTGCGGTGGCCCCAGGTCTGGTAGCCGAACATGACGACCCGCATGGGCGTTCCTCCTCGAGGCAGGGACTGACCCGGGCAGCTAAGCAAGCCTTACCTTAGTGCGCAACACCCCCTACGGGTGCGCCAGTTGGCCGGAATCGGACGTCCGTGCGCCCTATCGACAGCCGTATCTCATTAGCTTAGGCTCACCTAAGTTTCCGGTGCACGAGGGGAGTGACATGTCACAGGTTCTTCCTGCTGACTCGACGCTGGTCCACGACCTCATTGGGATCGGCTTCGGGCCGTCCAATGTCGCCATGGCGATCGCGATCCGCGAACACGACGCACGGGCCGGCGGGCAGGAGGTGCTCGACGCCCGCTTCTTCGAGCAGCAACCGCGCTTCGGCTGGCACCGCGGCATGCTGATCGACGACGCGACCATGCAGGTGTCCTTCCTCAAGGACCTGGTGACCCTGCGGAATCCGGCCAGCGAGTACAGCTTCCTCTGCTATCTGCAGAGCAAGGGGCGGCTGATCGACTTCATCAACCACAAGAACCTCTTCCCGCTGCGGGTCGAGTTCCACGACTACTTCGAGTGGGCCGCGGCCAAGGTCGACGACATGGTCTCCTACGGCCACGAGGTCGTCGGCGTCGCGCCCGTCGAGCGGGACGGCGTCGTGGACCACCTGGAGGTGACGGTCCGTTCGGGGGAGGGGCTCGAGGTCCACCGGGCTCGCAACCTCGTCGTCGGCACCGGGCTGCGTCCGCTCGTCCCCGAGGGCGTGGAACGCGGCGACCGGATCTGGCACAACTCCGAACTGCTGGCCAGGGTGGACGCGTTGGAGGGCACCTCGCCCTCCCGGTTCATCGTCGTCGGTGCCGGGCAGAGCGCCGCCGAGAACGTCGCCTATCTGCACCGCCGCTTCCCGCGGGCGGAGGTCTGCGCCGTCTTCGCCCGCTACGGCTACAGTCCGGCCGACGACAGCGCGTTCGCCAACCGCATCTTCGACCCGGCGGCGGTCGACGACTACTTCACCGCGCCCGGCAGCGTCAAACGCCGGCTGATGGACTACCACGGCAACACCAACTACTCCGTGGTGGACATCGATCTCATCGACGACCTGTACCGGCAGATGTACCGGGAGAAGGTCCTCGGCACCGAGCGGCTCCGCTTCCTCAACGTGTCCCGGCTCGGTGACGTCGAGGAGACGCCCGACCGGGTGCGCGCCACCGTGACCTCCCTGGTCACCGGCGAGGAGACCCGCCTGGACGCGGACGTCCTGGTCCTCGCCACCGGCTACGGCCCCGCCGACCCCCTCGGACTGCTCGGCCAGGTCGCCGACCGCTGTCTGCGCGACGAAGAGGGTCGGGTCCGGGTCGAACGGGACTACCGCGTCGCCACGGACCCCGACCTGCGCTGCGGCATCTATCTGCAGGGCGGCACGGAGCACACGCACGGCATCACGTCGTCGCTGCTGTCCAACACCGCCGTCCGGGTCGGCGAGATCCTCCACTCGCTCCTCGGGGGCCTCAAGTCGCCCTCCGACGAGGCCCGTACGGTCGCCGACGGGACCGGCACCGGCGCGCGTTGATGTACGACGCCATGACCACGACTGCGGCCGAGCGCCCCGAGTCCCCGCCGAGAGGACCGACAGAGCTTCGACGGCGCCGAGTTGCCGGACTGGGCGTGCTCGCGGTGCTCCTCGTGGTCGCGGCGGCGGCCTCGCTGGCGGTCGGAGCGCGGGCGCTCAGTCCCGCCGAGGTCTGGCACGGGCTGTTCGCGGCGCCGGAACCCGACCAGGGGCTCACCGAGATCAGGCTGATCGTGCAGACCGTGCGCGTGCCCCGCACGGTGCTCGCCGTCGTGGTCGGCGTCGCGCTGGGCGTCGGAGGGGCGCTGATCCAGGGATACACGCGCAACCCCATCGCCGACACGGGGCTGTTGGGCGTGAACTCCGGTGCCTCGTTCGCCGTGGTGTCGGGGATCGCCGCCTTCGGGTTCACGAGCCCCTTCCAGTACGTCTGGTTCGGCTTCGCGGGCGCGGCGGTCGCCGGAGTCGTCGTGTTCGGGCTGTCGAGCATCGGCCGGGGCGCGGGCAACCCGCTCACGCTGGCGCTGGCCGGGCAGGGGGTCACGGTGTTCCTCGCGGCGATGACCACGGCGGTCGCGCTGACGGACAAGGCATCGCTGAACGCGCTGCGGTTCTGGAACGCGGGCTCGCTGACCGGTGTCGGCTTCGACGTCATCTGGCCCGTGTCCGCCTTCGTCGCCGCCGGACTGCTGGCGGCACTGACCACGCTGCCCTCCGTCAACCTGCTCAACCTCGGCGACGACGTGGCCCGCGGACTCGGCGTGAACATCGCGCTGACCCGCACCGTCGGCATCGTCGCCATCACCCTGCTGGCCGGGGCGGCGACGGCGGCCTGCGGCCCCATCGCCTTCCTCGGGCTCATGGTGGCCCACGTCGCGCGGTATCTCACCGGCCCGGACTACCGCTGGCTGGTGCCGTACGCCGGGCTGCTCGGGGCCGTCGTACTGCTGGTCTGCGACATCGTGGGGCGCCTGGTGGTACGGCCGGGGGAGCTGGACGCGGGCGTCGTCGTCTCGCTCCTCGGCGCACCGTTCTTCGCCGTCCTGGTGTGGCGCGGAAAGTTCAAGAACGCGTGAACGGGGCGGACATGAAGGCGAGTGGAGCGAACGGTACGGACGCGGCGGGGGGCGTGACGGCGGACGGGCAGGCGTCGGTGGCGCCCGGTGTGCGGTTCGGCGGCGTGTCGTTCGTGTGGCGGCCCTGGGTCGCGGGCGTCACGCTCCTGCTCGCCGTCGCGGGCTTCCTGGTGTTCTGCCTCTCCATCGGCGTCGGGGACTTCCCCATCGGCCTGCCCCGGGTCGTCGCGACGATCCTCGGCCGGGGCGAGCAGGTCGACGAGTTCGTGATCATGGATCTGCGGATGCCCCGGGCCCTCGCGGGGCTCGTCGTGGGCATCGCGCTCGGGGTGTCCGGCGCCCTCACCCAGTCGATCGCCCGCAACCCGCTGGCCAGCCCGGACGTCCTCGGCATCACCAGCGGTGCCGGAGCGGTCGCGGTGTTCCTGGTGACGGTGTCGGGCGGCGCCGCGACGGCCGTCGTCGACTCCGTGGGCCTCTCGGCCGCGGCGCTCGCGGGCGGGCTCGGTACCGGTCTGCTGGTGTACTTCATGGCGTGGCGCCGCGGCATCGACGGCTTCCGGCTCATCCTCATCGGCATCTCGGTGAACGCCGTGATGCAGGCGATCACGACCTGGCTGCTGGTCACCGCCGACATCAGGGACGTGGCGCGGGCCCAGGCATGGCTGGTCGGCTCGCTGGACGACCGGTCGTGGAGCGAGGTCCACGTCGCGCTGTGGTGCACGCTCGTCCTCCTGGCCGTCGTCGCCTGTGTCGCCTTCCAGTTCAAGCCACTGCACTTCGGCGACGAGGTCGCCGCCGGGCTCGGCGTCCGCTACGGCGCGGTGCGCGCGGTCCTGCTGCTGTGCGCGGTGCTGCTGGCCGGCGTGGCGGTGAGCGCGGCGGGACCGGTGCCGTTCGTCGCGCTGGTGGCGCCGCAGGTGGCGATGCGGCTGGCACGCTGCCCGACGCCGCCCCTGGTCGCCTCCGGCCTGGTGGGGGCGCTGCTGCTGACCGGCTCGGACCTGGTCGCGCGCACCGCCCTGCCGGTCTCGCTGCCGGTCGGCGTGGTGACCGCGGCCATCGGCGGACCCTTCCTCGTCTATCTGCTGGTGCGGGCCAACCGCGGATAGCTGGTACAAAGTAAGGTGAGCCTAATCGAGGGGGCCTTGTGGTCGTTCAGTCCATCACCGGGACCGAGACGGGAATTGACGGCACCTCACGGCTGGCGGCCCGGGGCGTCAGCGTCGGGTACGGCGCGCGGTCCGTCATCGACGGCCTCGACGTGGCGATCCCGCCCGGCGTGATCACCACCATCATCGGACCGAACGGCTGCGGCAAGTCGACCCTGCTGCGGACCCTGTCCCGGCTGCTCAGGCCGACCAGCGGCACGGTCGTCCTGGACGGTGAGGACATCGCCGCGCTCAGGACCCGCGACGTCGCGAAGAAGCTCGGCCTGCTACCCCAGGCGCCGGTGGCGCCGGAGGGCCTGACGGTGTCCGACCTGGTCGCCCGGGGGCGCCATCCGCACCAGAGCTGGCTGCGGCAGTGGTCGTCGGACGACGCCGACGTCGTACGGCGCGCGCTGGCCATGACCGGCGTCGCCGACCTCGCGGACCGTCCGGTCGACTCGCTGTCCGGCGGGCAGCGTCAGCGCGTGTGGATCTCGATGACCCTGGCCCAGGGCACCGACCTGCTGCTGCTGGACGAGCCGACCACGTATCTGGACCTGGCGCACGCGGTCGACGTGCTCGACCTGGTCGACGACCTGCACGAGGCCGGGTGCACCGTCGTCATGGTGCTGCACGACCTCAATCTGGCCACGCGCTACAGCGACAACCTCGTCGTCATGCGGGAGGGCGCGATCCTGGCCCAGGGACACCCGCGCGAGGTGATCACGGCCGACCTGCTGCACGAGGCGTTCGGGCTGCGCGCCATGGTGATCGACGACCCGGTCGGAGACCGTCCCCTTGTCGTGCCGATCGGGCGCACCCACGCCGAACTCGGCCGAACGGCCCAGGAGTTGTCGCGGTGAGGGTAGGCTAACCTCACTCGGGCGCGATAAGGTTTGCTGCCCTCAGGCGGGGACCAGTGGACGGCGCGACAGCAAAGGGATCTCCGGATGCTCCTCAGAACGACGCGTATGAAGCCCTGGCGACGGCTCGCGGCGGTCCTGTCGGCCGCCGCGCTCGGCGTCGGCCTCCTCGCGGGATGCGGTTCCGACTCGGACGACTCCGCGGACAGGGCCGGCGGCGAGGCCCCGGCCGCCGCCGGCGCCTTCCCGGTCACCGTGGAGCACGCGTTCGGAACGACGAAGATCGAGAAGGCACCCGAGCGGGTCGTCTCCGTCGGCTACACCGACGACCAGACCGTTCTCGCCTTCGGCATCAAGCCCGTCGGCATGGTCGACCAGTACCCCAACCCGGCCGGCCGCAGCCCCGACATCAACACCCAGTGGCCCTGGGTGAAGGACAAGTGGGGCGACAGCAAGCCCGAGGTCGTCATGAAGAACGGTGACACGGGCCCCAACTACGAGAAGATCGCCGCCCTGCGCCCCGACCTGATCGTCGCCGTCTACTCCGAGATCGACCGGGCCGCCTACGACAAGCTCTCCAGGATCGCGCCCACGGTGGGCCGCACCAAGGGCGAGAAGGAGCCGTTCAGCGCCCCCTGGCAGGACAACGCGCTGCACATCGCCAAGGCGCTCGGCAAGGCCGAGGAGGGCGAGAAGATGGTGGCCGACATCCAGGGCAAGCTGGACGCGGCCAAGCAGGCGCACCCGGAGTTCGCGGAGCAGACCGCGGTCGTCCTGTCCTGGTACAAGGACTCGGTGGCCCCGTTCACCTCCACCGACGTACGCGGCCGGCTCGTGACCGGTATCGGCTTCAAGTACCAGACGAAGATCGACGAGGTCGCCGGCGGCGACTTCTACACCACGCTCTCGCCCGAGCGCGTCGACCTCGTCGACGTGGACCGCGTCTTCGTCATCAACGACAAGGCGGACCAGGACGCGCTGAAGAAGTTCGAACTGTTCACCAACCTGGACGCCGTCAAGAACGGCAAGGTGTCCTACCTGCTGGACAGCGAGGGCCCGGCGGTCGGTGCGGCCATCTCCCAGGGCACCCTGCTCTCCATGCCGTACGCCGTCGACGAACTCGTCAAGTCGGCCGGGCAGGTGTGAGCGTCACCGAAACCCGCGCCGCCACGGCCCCGGCGGCCCTGCGCACGGCCACCGGCCGCGAGGCCGGCCGCTGGGTCGCGGCGCACTGCCGCGAGATGCCGTGGCTGACGGCCACCACGGTGCTCAGCACGGTGGCCGGAGCGGCGCTCCAGGTGCTCCCGGTGCTGCTGCTCGGCCGTGTGGTCGACGCGGTGGCCGCGGACGAGTCGCCGTCGGTCCTGGTCACCGTGGGAGCCCTCATGGTCGCCGCCGCGCTGCTCGGCGCGGCGGCGACCGCGGTGTCGACCTACCTGATCGGGCGCCTCGGCGCCGACCTGCTCGCCCGGCTGCGGGAGGGCGCGGTCCGCGCGGTCCTCGGCATGCCCAGCGCACGCGTGGAACAAGTGGGCCGCGGCGACGTGCTGTCCCGGGTCGGTGACGACGTCGCCGTGATCTCCAAGGGCATCCGCACGGCCGTCCCCACGGTGTTCTCCGCGGGCGTCCTCGTCGTCATCGCCACGGCCGGAATGTTCGGCCTGGACTGGCGGCTCGGGCTGGCGGGCGCCGGCGCGCTGCCGGCCTACGCGCTGGCCCTGCGCTGGTACCTGCCGAGGTCCGCGCCGCTGTACCGCGAGCAGCGGGTCGCCCAGGCCGACCGGGCGCAGGCCCTGATCAGCGGTCTGAACGGCATCGACACAGTCCGCGCCTACCGGCTCGAGGAGGCCTTCCGCGAGCGGGTCACCCGGGAGTCCTGGCGGGTGCGCGACCTCGGCATCGAGGTGTTCCGGTTCTTCGGCCGCTTCGTCGGCCGGGAGAACCGTGCCGAGTTCATCGGGCTGACCCTCATCATCGTGGTGGGCTACGCGCTGCTGGAGGCGGATGCGGCCACCCTGGGCGAGGTGTCGGCGGCCCCGCTGCTGTTCCACCGGCTGTTCACCCCCCTGGGCGCCATCATGTTCACCTTCGACGAGGCGCAGAAGTCGGGCGCGAGCCTGACCCGACTGGTCGGCGTGCTCGGGGAGGACGCGGAGGACCGGCTGGTCGGCGACACGTCCGCCGGGACGGCGGCGGCCGGAGCGTACCCGGTGACCGTGCGGGGGCTGACGTTCACCTACCCGGGTGCCGAGGAACCCGTCCTCAGGGACGTCGACCTGACGATCCCCGCGGGTGGCTCGCTCGCCCTGGTGGGCGCCACCGGCGCCGGCAAGACGACCCTGGCCGCGCTGGTCGCGGGCATCGGGAACCCGCAGGCCGGATCGGTGTGCGTCGGACCGACCGATCTGGCGGGCCTGGACGAGGCCGGGGCGCGGGCCCTGGTGAGCATCCTGACGCAGGAAACGCACGTGTTCTCCGGACCACTCGCCGACGACCTGCGGCTGGCCGCGCCCGAGGCGAGTGACGCCGAACTCCTGGACGCCCTGCGCACCGTCGGTGCCGCCGGGTGGGTCGACGCGCTGCCCGACGGGCTGGACACCCCGGTCGGGGAGGGCGGCGAGCGGCTGGACGGGACCAAGGTCGCGCAGGTCGCGCTGGCCCGGCTGGTGCTCGGCCGGACGCCGGTGGTGGTGCTGGACGAGTCGACCGCGGAGGCGGGCAGCGAGGGCGCCGCCGAGCTGGAACGCGCGGTGCTGGCCGCGTGCGCGGGCCGCACCACGCTGTTCGTGGCGCACCGCCTGACCCAGGCCATGGCCGCCGACCGGATCGCCGTACTGGACGCGGGGCGGGTCGTCGAGGAGGGCACGCACGAGGAGTTGGTGGCTCTGGGCGGACGCTACGCACGGCTGTGGCGAGCCTGGCGCGAGGGCGGCCGGGCGGGGTAGTTAGGTTTGCCTTAGTTAGGTTAGCCTGCCTTCATTCCTTGGAAGGGGCGTTGAGTCTTCGATGATGGAACCGACCGCTTCTCTCGTCCGGCTCTCTCTTGGGCAGCTGACCGACATACGCCGGCGCACCGGCGACTTCTCCGACCGGGTGATCGCCGAGGCGTGCGCCATCGGACTGTCGTACTGGACCTCGGGCCGGGGTCCCGCCGGCCTCGACCTCGCCGAAGGCACGCTCTTCACCGACGTACTCGCCTGGGCCGACAACGGCGGCACGGCGCCCGGCGATTGGGCCGTCGGGGCCGACGGACGGAGCATCACCCTTCCGGACGGCGTCGCACCGGACGACGCCCGGCGCGCGCTCGACGACCTGGCAGACTTCCCGGACCGGCCGCTCGGCACCATCGGCCCGTCCGGCCCGGCGGAGCGGCTGGAGAACCTCGCCCGCTGGAACGACACCGGCGCCGACCGGGTCCGCCCCACCCTGGTGGAGATGTTCCGCGAACAGGCCCGCGCCAGACCGGACGCCGTGGCCGTCGTCGACGAACACCGCACCCTGACCTACCGTCGGGCGGACGAGCTGTCCGCGCAACTGGCCCACCACCTGATCGCCCGTGGGATCACCGCCGAAGACGTGGTCGGCATCTCGCTGGAACGCTCCGCCGAGATGGTGATCGGGCTGCTCGGGGTACTCCGGGCGGGCGGCGCGTTCGTCCCGCTCGACCCGCACTGGCCCGCCGAACGCCGGGCCGTCGTCGTCGAGGACGCCCGGGTCGTCGTACAGCTCAACTCCTCGGGCGAGCACGCACCGGACGAGCCGGAAGCGGTGGCCGTGGACCTCGGCGACTGGCGGTTCGGGACCCACCCCACCGAAGGACCGGGCGTCACCCTCCCCGGCGACTCGCTGGCATACGTGATCTTCACCTCCGGTTCGACCGGACGGCCCAAGGGCGCCATGATCCGGCACGAAGCCATCAGCGAGCGCCTGTTGTGGCAGATCCACGAGATCCTGGGCTTCGGGCACGACGACGCGTCCCTGTTCAAGGCGCCGCTGTCCTTCGACATCTCCATCAACGAGATCTTCCTGCCCCTCGTCAGCGGCGGCAGGCTCGTCGTCCTGCGGCCCGGCGGGGAACGCGACCCGCACCACCTGCTCGGCGTGATCGCCGAACAGCGCGTCACCTTCACCTACCTCGTCTCGTCCATGCTGGACGTCCTGCTGGAGATGGCGGGCGACTCGGGATGCCTCGACAGCCTCCGGCACGTGTGGTGCGGCGGCGAGGTCCTCACCCCCGAACTCTACGAGCGCTTCCGCGCCCGACTCGACATTCCCCTCTACCACGGCTACGGCCCCGCCGAGACGACGATCGGGGTCTCGCACGTCGTCTACCGGGGTGCGGCGGAGCGCCTGTCGACGTCGATCGGCCGGGCCAATCCCAACACCCAGCTCTATGTCCTGGACGACGAACTGCGGGCGGTCCCGGTCGGCGTCGGCGGCGAACTGTACGCGGGAGGACTGCTGCTGGGGCGCGGCTATGTGAACGCGCCGGGGCTGACCGCCTCCCGGTTCGTGGCGAACCCCTTCGCGAACGACGGCTCCCGGCTGTACCGGACCGGCGACCTCGCGCGGTTCGCCCCCGACGGCACGCTCGACTTCCTCGGCCGCGCGGACAACCAGGTCAAGATCCGCGGCATGCGCCTGGAGATCGAGGACGTCGAGGCCGGCCTCGCGGAGCATCCCGCAGTGCGCCACACCTGCGTCGTCGCGAAGAAGAACGCGGCGGGCGGCACCTACCTGGTGGGATACGTCATCCCGGCCGCCGGCCACGAGGACCTGCGCGCGGACGACGTCAAGGCCTGGGCCGGCGCGCACATGGTCGAGTACATGGTGCCCACCCACGTCGTCGTGATGACGGAGTTCCCGCTCACCGCGAACGGGAAGCTCGACCGGAACGCGCTGCCCGAGCCCGTCGTCGGCACCGCCTCGTTCGTCCCGCCCGGCACCGACGCGGAGCGGACGGTGTGCGCGGCGGTCGCGGCACTGCTCCACCTCGACCGGGTCGGCGTCGACCAGGACTTCTTCCGGCTCGGCGGAGACAGCATCCTGGCCATCTCCCTGCTGAGCGCGTTGCGCGAGGCCGGGCTCTACGTCACGGCGGGGCAGATCTTCACCCACAGCACGGTGGGCGCGCTGGCGGCGGTGGCGAGCCGCGAGGACACCACGGCCGTGGACCACCGCGACGTGCCCTTCGGCACCGTCGTGGGCTCTCCCGTCGTGCAGTGGCTCGGCGAGACCACCGACGCCGTCGACGGCTTCGTGCAATCCGTCGTGCTCAACACCCCGGCGGACCTGACCGCCGACGCCCTCGACACGATCCTCGCCGCGGTCGTCCACCGGCACCCCATGCTGCGGGCCAGGCTGGTGCGCGGTGAGCGCTGGGGGTTCGACATCCCGGACACGGACGCGGACACGGACGCGGCCAAGGACTCGGACGCGGCTACGGCACCGGCAGCGGTGCTCTGGCAGGAGAGCGACCTGCCGCTCGACGCCTGCCTCGCCCTCGCCACCGAAGGACTGGATCCGGCGGGCGGCGCGATGCTGCGCGCCGTCTGGCACCGCACGTCACGCCGGCTGGTCCTCGTCGTCCACCACGTGGTGATCGACGGCGTGTCCTGGCGCGTGCTGATGGACGACCTTGCCACGGCCTGGCGACAGCTCGCCGCCGGCGCGGCGATCGAACTCCCGGCGGAGGGAACGTCGTTCCGGCGCTGGACCCAACTGCTGGAGCGGGCGGCGTTCGACGCGGACAGCGCCCCCTACCGGCGCCCGCTGCCGGGGCCGGACGAACCACTGGGCAGACGCGACCTGACCGCGGAGGACACCGTGGCACGGGAGCGGGTCCGGACCGTCCGGGTCGACGCCCGGACCACGGCCGCGCTCCTCGGTGAGACACCCGCGAAGTTCCACGCGGGCGTCAACGACGTACTGGTGACCGCGCTCGCCGTCGCCCTCGCCCGATGGCGCCGCGACCTCGGCCAGGAGCAGACCTTCGCGCACCTCGAACTGGAGGGCCACGGCCGCGAGCCGCGCTTCGTCGCCCCGTCCGCCGGCTTCGAGCCGGAACTCTCCCGCACCGTCGGCTGGTTCACCACCCTCTTCCCCGTGACCGTCGACCCCGGCACGGCCACCGACCCCACCGCACCCGAACACCTGGCCGCCGCGCTGAAGGCGGTCAAGGAGGACCTCGCGCGCGTTCCGGACAACGGCGTCTCCTACGGCGCCCTGCGCCATCTGGCCCAGGTCGCCTTCGACACCCCCGCACCCCAGGTGCTCTTCAACTACCTGGGCCGCTTCGACGCGGGATCGTCGGCCGACTGGCAACTCGCCCGCACCACGGGGCAACTGGGCGAGAAGCGCGACCCGCGCATGCGCCTGCCCCGCGCCCTGGAGTTCAACGCGATCGCCGAACCCGCCTCCGACGGCGCCTACGAACTGGTCACCGCCGTCTCCTGGCCCGACGGCGTGTTCACCGACGCGGACATCACGACCCTCGGCACCTACTACCGGGAGGCGCTCACGGGGCTGGCCGCGCTGGAGCACGGCGGCCACTCACCAAGCGACTTCCGCCCCCTGCCGCTCAGCCAGGCCGACGTCGACGCCCTGGACGGCCCGGCGCTGCGGGACATCCTCCCGCTGACACCGCTGCAGGAAGGCCTGTACTTCCACTCGGTCTACGACGGCGAAGCCACCGGCAGCTACGTCGAACAGCAACTGCTCACCCTGGAGGGCGAGGTGGACCCGGAGCGGCTGGCGGCGGCCGCCACCCGGCTGCTCGCCCTCCACCCCAACCTGGCCGCACGCTTCGTGGCCCTGGCCGACGGCCGCGTGGTCTCCGTACTGGAGAGCGGGGCCGAGGCGCCCTTCACCACACTGGACCGTCCCGGCATCACCGACGACGAGATCCGTGAGCTCGCCGAGCGTGACCGCCGTGCCGGATTCGACCTGGCCGCCGGCCCGCTGATGCGGTACACACTGGTCCACGCCGGAGCCGGCCGGCACGTCCTGGTGCAGACCGTGCACCACATCGTCGCCGACGGCTGGTCGGTCCCGCCCATGCTGCGCACCCTGCTGGCCGAGTACCACGCGCCGGGCTCCGGGTACGCGCGCCGCGGCTTCCCCGACCACGCACGCCGGCTCGCGGCGCGGGACGACGAGGCGGGCGACCGGGTGTGGGCCGGGGAACTGGCCGGGCTCCCGGGACCGTCCCTGATCGCCGAAGGACACACGCCCTCGGAGCATTTCGCCGACTTCGCCATGACGGCGGACACCGACGTCGACGCGGCGGCCAGGTCGGCCGGCGTGCCCCTGAGCGTGGCCGTGCACAGCGCCTGGGCGCTCACGCTCGGCGCCATCCTGCACAGCCACGACGTCGTCTTCGGCTCCACGGTGTCCGGACGCGACGCCGACGTGCCCGGCATCGAGGACATGGTGGGCCTGTTCATCAACACGGTCCCCCTGCGCGCCCGGTGGGCCGGCACCACGACCGCGCGCGAACTGCTCGCCTCCGTCCGGGCGCACCAGAGCGCGGTACTGCCGCACCAGCACGTCTCGCTGGCGCGCATCGCCCGCCGGGCGGGCGCCGGAGCGCTCTTCGACACCCTGGTGGTCTTCGACGTGGCGCCCGACCTGCACGCACTCCGGCGCCCCGGCGACACCCTCGTCGTCACCGGCATCGTCAACGAGGGCTCCCCGCACTATCCCCTGACCCTGGTGGTGGAGCGCACACCGGAAGGCGCCCCGCGCTTCAATCTGGTCTTCGACGCCGAGTTGCTGCGGGAGAGCGACGTCCGCGGGATCCTGCGCACGTTCACGCGCAACCTCACGGGGCTGCTCACCCGGCCCGACGCCCCGGTCGACGACCCGATGTCCCGGGGAGCCGGGCGCGCCGAGCCGGTCGCACCGACGACCCTGAGCGAACTGTTCGACGCCGCGGCGCGCCGTGCCCCGGCCGCCACCGCCGTCACCCAGTGCGCCCTCGACGGCGCCACCCGGTCCGTTACCTACGGCGAGCTGGCCCGGGCCAAGGACGTCCTGGCCGCCGTCCTGCGCGCGGCCGGCGCCGGCCCCGGCAAGCGGGTCGCCGTCGCCGTGCCGCCCTCCGTCGAGCAGGTCGCCGCCCTGGTCGCCGTCGTCGCCGCCGGCGCGGCCTACGTACCGCTGGACCCGGCGTACCCGGACGAGCGCCTGGAGTACGTGCTCGCCGACTCCGCCCCGCAGGTCGTCCTGGTGGACCCCGGGCAGCGCGACCGCTTCACCCGGCTGCTGGCCCGCACCGGCGTGCCGGCCCGCGTGCTGGTGCCGGGGGAGGAGCACGACGACCACCCGCACCCCGCCGGGGAGCCGGGGCCG
This sequence comes from Streptomyces sp. KPB2, assembly GCF_003950055.1. NCBI lineage: Bacteria > Bacillati > Actinomycetota > Actinomycetes > Kitasatosporales > Streptomycetaceae > Streptomyces > Streptomyces sp. KPB2. Next base: position 227,993 of record NZ_CP034353.1, on the reverse strand, counting down.
GGACCCGGTTGGCACGACCCGGCGTACGTGATCTACACCTCAGGATCGACCGGCCGGCCCAAGGGCGTCGTCGTCCCGCACTCCAGTGTCGTGACGCTCCTCGACCGCACCCGGCCCGCGATGGCCTTCGGCCCGGACGACGTGTGGGTCCAGTTCCACTCCTTCTCCTTCGACTTCGCCGTCTGGGAGCTGTGGGGCGCCCTCGCGCACGGCGGTGAGCTGCTCGTACCGGACTACGGGCTGACGCGTTCCCCGGTCGACTTCCACCGCCTGGTCCGCGAGCGCGGGGTCACGGTGCTCAACCAGACCCCGTCGGCGTTCCACCGCTTCGCCGAGGCCGACCGGCACGCGGGCGAGCCGCTGCCCGCACTGCGCCGGATCATCTTCGGCGGGGAGGCGCTGGACCTCGGGCGGCTGCGCGACTGGGTCGAACGGCACGGCACCGACGCGCCCGAGCTGGTCAACATGTACGGCATCACCGAGACCACCGTCCACGTCACCCGACGGGTGCTGACCGCCGCCGACTTCGCCCCGGGCGCCCCAACCACCAGCCCGGTGGGCGGCCCGGTCCCCGGGCTCGTCACGCACCTGCTCGACGACCGGCTCCGCCCGGTGCCGCCCGGCCGGGTGGGCGCCATCTACGTCTCCGGCGACCAGGTGTCGCTCGGCTACCTGGGCAGGCCTGGGCTGACCGCGGGCAGGTTCGTGGCGGACCCGTTCAAGGCGGACGGCTCCCGCATGTACCACACCGGTGATCTCGCCCGCCGGACCCTCGGCGGCGAGCTGGAGTTCGTCGGCCGCGCCGACGACCAGGTGCAGCTGAAGGGGTTCCGCATCGAGCCGGGCGAGGTGGAGTCGGCGATCCGCGACCTCGACGGCGTGGTCGACGCCGCCGTCACCGTGGCGGACAGCGAGGACCATCTGGTCGCACACGTCGTGGGCCGGGCGCCCGCGGACCTCACCGCGCTGCTGGCGGCGAAACTGCCCGCGCACATGGTGCCGGGCCGGGTGCTGCCCGTGGACGCCCTGCCGCTGACGGTCAACGGGAAACTGGACCGCAAGGCGCTGACCGAGCGCGCCGCGCTGCCACCGGCCGCGAGCGGGGGTGCGGCGAGCGGTGGTGCGCTGATCGGAGGTGCGGCGGGTGGTGCGCTGATCGGGGGTGCGGCCGGTGGTGCGCTGATCGGGGGTGCGGCGAGCGCTGGGGCGCCGGACGGCGGTGCGTCGATCGTCGGTGCGCCGGACGGCGGTGCGCCCGGGGGCGGGGGCCACTCCGCCCTCGCCGCCCTCGTCGGCATCTTCGCCGACACGCTGCCCGGCTCCGTCCCGGACGCCGACACCGACTTCTTCACCGCCGGAGGCGACAGCATCGTCGCCATCACCGTGATCAACCGAGCCCGGGCGCTCGGCCTGCCGGTCGCACCCCGCGACGTGTTCCTGCTCCGCACCCCCCGCGCGCTCGCCGAGCACCTGGCCACCCGCACACCCGGTGCGACGGCACCCGGGCCCGCGCCCGACCGCCAGGAGGACGGCCCGCTGCCGCCCACGCCGATCATCCTGCGCCGGCGGGCACTGGGCGGCTCGCTCGCCCGGTTCGCCCAGGCCAGGACGTTGATCGCACCCGACGGGACCGGATTCGCCGACGCGGAGCGCGCCGCACGGGCCGTCGTCGCCACGCACCCGGCGCTGCGGCTGCGGCTGCGGACCGACCACGGGGTGTGGTCCCTGCGCACCGAACCCGTCCGCGAGGTCACGGTCGCCCGCGCCGCCGGCACCGACGCGACGGCCGCGGCCGACGAGGCGGCCGGCCGGCTCGACCCCGAGACCGGCGACGTCATCGCGTTCACCTGGCTGGAGGCGAGCCGCACCCTCGTGGTGGCGGTGCACCACCTCGCCGTCGACGCCGTGTCCTGGCTGATCCTGCTGGACGACCTCGCCGCCGCCATGCGCGGTGCGGCCCCGGCCCCGCCGACCACCTCCTACGCCGAGTACGCGGAAGCACTCGCGTACCGGTCCACCCACGAGACCGACGGCCTGACCCACTGGATCCGCACGCTCCAGGCCCCCGCCCCGCTGCCCCCCGCCCAGAACCCGCGCGAGCGGACGGTCGTACTCGCACCCGACGTGAGCGACCGCGTCACGCGCACCGCGCCCGCCGCACTGGGGCTCGGCCTCACCGAGCTGCTGTGCGGCGCGCTGCGCACCGCCCTGACCCGGGTCCAGCCGTCGCCCACCGATCTGGCGGTCGACCTGGAGCGGCACGGCAGGGTCCCGGCCCTCGGCCACCACGACTACACCCGCACCGTCGGCTGGTTCACCGCCATCGCGCCCGTACGGCTCACCGCCCGCACCGACCCCGTCGCCGCGGCCCGCGAGGTCGCCGAACGCCAGCCGGACGAGCACGCGCACGTCGCCTACGGCGGGCTCAGGTACCTCAACCCGCAGACCGCCCCGCTGCTCGCCGGCGCCCACCCGCAGGTCCTCTTCAACTACCTCGGCCGGGGCAGCGAGTCGGAGGCACCACGGCTCACCGGCGCGGACCCGGACAGCCCCTACGCCGTCGAGGTCAACTCCTGGACCGACGCCGCCACCGGCCGCCTGCACGCTGTCTTCACCCTCGCCGAGGGCGTCCCCGACGAGATCACCGAGCACTGGCAGCGCGCACTGGAACACCTCGCGGACGCCGCCGGCACGGCCGAGCGGACGGCACCGGTCACCCCGCTCCAGCGGGGCCTGTACTTCCAGGCCCAGCTGACGGGCCCGGCCGGGCACTACGTCGCCCAGAGCTGGTTCACCTTCGAACGACGCCTGGACCCCGAGGCGTTGTCGCGGGCGATGGCGTACGTCCTCGCCCGGCACCCGGCCGTCGGCGCGGGCTTCACCCCGGACGAGGACGGGAACCCGGTCCAGGTGCTCTCCGCCGGTCGGCGGGTCGACGTCCGCACGGTCGAGGCGGCGACGGACGCGGAGGCCGACGCCCTCCGGCTCCGGGACCGGGAGGCCGGCTTCGACCCCGGCGAGCCGCCGTTGATCCGGCTCACCGTGGTCCGTCTGCCCGACGACCGCGACGGCCTGCTGCTCAGTTACCACCTGCTGCTGTGGGACGGCTGGTCGCGGGAGATCGTGCTGCGCGACCTCTTCGACGCCTACCGAGCCGTCGTCGAGGGCGCGCCCCTCGACGCCGTACCGGCCATGCCGCGCTTCGAGGACCACGCCCGTGCTCTCGCCGCGAAGGACCCGGCCGAGGCGGAACGCTTCTGGGCCCGGCACCTCGCCGGCCTGCCCGGCCCGACCCTGCTCGCCGGACCGTCGCCCGCCCTCTCCGACGCCCTGCCGCGCGCCCTCGTGCACACGCTGACCACCGGACAGTCGAGCGCCCTGCGCGAGGCGGCCCGGGCCCACGGCGTCACCCTGAACACCGTGCTGACCGGAGCCTTCGGCCTCCTCCTCGGCGCGCGCACCGGCCGCGCCGACGCCGTCTTCGGCGTGACCGTCTCCGGCCGCGAGGGCGCGGGACTGGCCGACGTCGTCGGCGTACTGCTCAACACTGTGCCCATGTGGACGCGGGCCCGGCCGCACGACACGGTCGGCGCCTATCTGACCGCCGTACAGGCGGCCCGGGTCGAGGCCATGGAGCACGAGCACCTCGGACTCGGCGAGATCCAGCGGGCCGGCGGCCACGACACGCTGTTCGACAACCTGTTCGTCCTCCAGAACTTCCTGGACCTGGACGCCTTCGCCGAGATGAACGCCAGGCACGGCATCACCTCGGTGCGGGCCGACGACTCGACCCACTATCCCTTCACGTGGGTGGTCACCCCCGGCGAACGGCTCACCGTCAAACTGGAGTACCGCGACCAGGACACCCCGGGCGCCCAGGACCTCCTCGACGACTACCTGCGCGTCCTGGACCGCCTGACCCGTGCCGTCGGTCCGATCGGCGCGCTGCCCGGCCCGGCCCCCGCGCCGGAGCCCGCGCCACGCACCGAGGTCGGCACGGACACCGTCGTGGACCGCTTCGACCGGGCGGCCGACCGCGACCCGCGCCGGACGGCACTCGTCGCCCACGGCTCGGCCATGACCTTCGCCGAACTGCGGGACCGCAGCCGGGCGGTGGCCGGTGTGCTCGCCCGGCGCGGCATCGGCCCCGAGACGACGGTCGGTCTCGCGATCCCGCGCTCCCTCGACTCGATCGTGGCCCTCTTCGCCGTACTGCGCACCGGCGCCGCGTACGTGCCGCTGGAGCTGGACCACCCGGACGAGCGGATCGCCGCGATCGTCGCGGACGCCCGCCCGGACGCCGTACTCACCGTGAGCACGGTGGCGCACCGGCTCACCGGCGGCCTCGACCTGATCGAGCTGGACCGTCCGCTGCCCGGGGCCGAGCCGTTCGTGACCTTCGCGCCGGACGACCCGAACCGGCTGCGGCACCCCGCCTACACGATCTACACCTCCGGCTCGACCGGCCGGCCCAAGGGGGTGGTGACCGAGTACGCCGGACTCACCAACATGCTGCTCAACCACCAGCGGCGGATCTTCGAACCCGTCCTGACGGCGCACGGCCACCGAACCTTCCGCATCGCCCACACCGTGTCCTTCGCGTTCGACATGTCGTGGGAGGAACTGCTCTGGCTCGCCGACGGCCACGAGGTGCACATCTGCGACGAGGAACTGCGCCGCGACGCGCCCAGGCTGGTCGCGTACTGCCTGGAGCACGGGATCGACGTCGTCAACGTCACCCCGACCTACGCGCAGCAACTGGTCGCCGAGGGCCTGCTCGACGACCCGGCCCGCCGGCCCGCGCTGGTGCTGCTGGGCGGCGAGGCCGTCACCCCGGCCCTGTGGACACGGCTGGCCGAGACGGAGGGCACCGTCGGCTACAACCTGTACGGGCCCACCGAATACACCATCAACACCCTCGGCGTCGGCACCTTCGAGTGCCCCGACCCGGTGGTGGGCGTCGCGATCGACAACACGGACGTGTACGTCCTGGACCCGTGGCTGCGACCGCTGCCCGACGGGGTCCCCGGCGAGCTGTACGTCGCGGGCGTCGGCATCGCGCGCGGCTACCTCGGGCAGCCCGCCCAGACCGCGCACCGCTTCGTCGCCTGCCCGTTCGGCGCCCCGGGCGAGCGCATGTACCGCACCGGGGACCTGGTGGCGCGGCGGCCGGACGGCAACCTGACCTACCTCGGCCGCACCGACCAGCAGGTCAAGATCCGCGGTCACCGGGTGGAACCCGGCGAGGTGGAGGCCGCGTTCGCCGCCCACCCGGCGGTGCGGTTCGTCGCCGCCGTCGCCCAGCCCGACCCGCAGGTCGACGGCGCCCACCGGCTGGCCGCCTACCTCGTCCTGGACGGCGCGGACCTGGCCGAGGTGGCCGCCGAAGTGGGCGCCGCACTGCCGGACTTCCTCCGCCCCACGCACTACGCCCAGGTCGACGGCATCCCGCTGACCGTGAACGGGAAGGCCGACACCAAGGCGCTCCCCGAGGCCAAGCCGCTGGGGGCGCTGACCACGGCGGTGGAGCGCGCACCGGAGACGGAGACCGAGACGACGGTGTGCGAACTCTTCGCCGAGGCCCTGGACCTGGACGACGACGAGGTGAGCGCCGTGAGCGACTTCACGGCGCTCGGCGGCCACTCCATGCTGGCGGTGCGGCTGACCGGGCTGCTCCGCCGGGAGTACGGTCCAGTGATCACGATCCGCGATCTGTTCACCCTGCGAACCCCGGAAGCGATTGCCCGCCATCTCGATGACCAGTCCTGACACCCAGCGGCCCCGCGCGGGGTCCGACATCCTCCGTACCGCCCTGCGGCGCAACGTCGGCGCGATGGCCTGGGGCACCGTCCTCATGGGCCTCTACCAGGCCGGTGAGACCGCCTTCCCCATCGCGCTCGGCCTGATCGTCGAGCACACCATGCGCCACCGCGGCCTCGGCGCGCTCGGCCTCTCCGTCGCCGCGCTGGCCGTGATCATCACGACCGTGTCGCTGTCCTGGCGGTTCGGGATGCGGATCCTGCAGAAGGCCAACACGACCGAGGCACACCGCTGGCGGGTCCGGGTCGCGGGCGCGGGACTCCAGCCGGTCGCCAGGGACGTCGACCTCAAGTCCGGCGAGGTGCTGACCATCGCCACCGAGGACGCCGACCAGACCGCCGACATCATCGAGGTGGTGCCACTGCTGATCAGCTCGCTGGTGGCGGTGCTGATCGCGGCGGTCGCCCTGGGGCTGGCCGACCTGCGGCTCGGACTGCTGGTCATCGTGGGAACCGTCGGGATCCTGTCCGTCCTGAGCGTGATGTCCAGACGCATCGGCTCCAGCACCCGCGAGCAGCAGGCGCGGGTGGCGCGGGCGGGCGCCAAGGTCGCCGACCTCATCATCGGCCTGCGCCCCCTGCACGGCTTCGGCGGCAACCACGCGGCGTTCCGCTCCTACCGCCGGGTCAGCACCGACGCGAAGCAGCAGTCGGTCACCGTCGCCCGCGTGGGCGGTGTCTACGCGGGCACCGCGCTCGCCCTCAACGCGGTGCTCGCCGCCGCCGTGACCCTCACGGCGGGGTGGCTCGCCTTCGAGGGACGGATCAACATCGGTGAACTGGTCATGGCCGTGGGCCTCGCGCAGTTCATCATGGAACCGCTGAAACTGTTCTCCGAGATGCCGAAGTACGTGATGATCGCCCGTGCCTCCGCCGAGCGGATGGCCCTGGTCCTCACCGCGCCGCCGGTGACGACACCCGGGCGGGAGCGGCCGGCCGAGGGCACCGACCTGGAGGTCGACTGCGTCCGCCACGGGACGCTGCGCAAGGTGCGCTTCCGGGTGTCCGCCGGTGAGTTCGTGGCCGTCGCCGCGTACCAGCCGCGCGCCGCGGCCGACCTCGCGGCGGTGCTCGCCCTGAACGTCCCGCCCGACGCGTACGAGGGCACGGTGCGGGTCGGCGGACGGGACCTGGCGGACCTGGCGGTCGAGGCGGTCCGCGAGCGGCTGCTGGTCAACCCGTACGACGGCGAGATCTTCGCGGGCACCCTGCGCTCCAACATCGACCCGACGGGCACCAGCCGTATCGTCCCCGAAGCGGTCGAGGCGTCGATGCTGACCGACGTCGTCGCCCTGCACCGGGAAGGGCTCGACCACGCCGTCCGGGACCGGGGCGCCAACCTCTCCGGAGGCCAGCGCCAGCGGCTCTCCCTGGCCCGCGCCCTCGCCGCCGACACCGACGTCCTGGTGCTGCGCGACCCGACCACGGCCGTCGACGCCGTCACCGAGCAGCTCATCGCGCGGGGCGTGGCCGAGCTGCGCCGGGGCCGCACCACCCTGGTGATCACCAGCAGCCCCGCCCTGCTGGACGCCGCCGACCGGGTGCTCGTCCTGGACGACGGCGTCGTCACCGCCGAGGACACGCACCGCGGCCTGCTGGCCACCGACGAGCAGTACCGCATGGCAGTGACCAGATGACCGGCCGGCCCGTTGACCGGGTGCCCCCGTGCCGGATGTTTGGTCCGGCGCGGACAGGAAAGGGGCTCTGTGATCACCGGAGGTGACAATCCGGTGCAAAGCGTGTGGAAACCCGACCGCAAGGAGGTATCGATGTCCTCGAAACGACGTCGCAAGAAGAAGGCCCGCCGCAAGAACGGCGCCAACCACGGCAAGCGTCCCCAGAGCTGAGGACGTCCCGGCGTCGGGGGTGGGCGGCAGCCGTGCCGCCCACCCTCACGTTCCGGCCGCGCCGTCCGGCGCCAGTACCCAGGCCACGTCCCGCAGGAGCGCCTGTCGCCAGCCCGCCCGGTCGTGGTCCGACGCCGACCTGGAGACCCGCACGGTCGCGCCGGCCCGCGCGGTGAGGTCCTCCACCAGGGCGCAGTGCGGCAGCATCCGCCCCTCGTGCTCGCCCACGTCGAAGGCCACCCGCAGCCCGGACAGGTCGGGACGCCCGCGCAGCCGGGCCGCGAGGGTACCGCCGAGCGGGCCGCCCAGCGGGTCCGCCAGGTCCGCGGCCTGCGGAGTCCACCACACCGACGGCGACTGGCAGGCCACCCGCGAGACCAGACCGGGGAACTCCAACGCCGCGTAGAGCGCACTCAGGCCGCCCAGGCTCTGCCCCGCGACCACGAGCCGGTCCGTGTCGGCGGGCACACCGCTCTCCGCCACGAGGGGCAGCAACTCGTCCCGCACCGCCTCCCACAGCTCGGGCCGGCAACCGAACTCGGCCGCGCGGTCCCTGGCGGGCAGGAACACCAGCGTGACCGGTGGCATCCCACCGCTCGCGACGGCCGAGTCGAACGCGGTCGCGGCAGGGTGCAAATAGAGCCAGTCGTCCCCGTCGAGCAGCAGCACCAACGGTCCGCCCCCGCCCGCCGGATGGACCCGCACGGTACGCCGCCCACCCAGCCGTTGGCTCGTCCACCGCAGCCGGGTGCGGGGGAGGGGCGGGACGTCGTCGGCGCCGACCGCCGGCCAGTGCGGCTGGGGCGGCGCGTCCGGGGTCGCGGCCACGGACCGCTCGCCGCCCGCACCGGCCGGGTTGCACGGGTCGGCGTACGCGGCGTCGCCCACCAGGAACCGGTACGTCACCCGCAGCCGGGCCGGCATGCGCACCAGCGCGTACCAGCAGTCCGTGACCCCCCACCGGCGCAGCGGCACCGGATCCGACCAGCTCTCGAAGCCGAGGGTCGCCGCCTCGGACCCGCGCCGCAGGAACAGGGTCGTCCAGCCGCCCTCGCCGTCCGGCACCGACGCGGGCGTGCGCGCGGCGGCCCAGAAGTCCTCCGTGCCGGGAGCACCGGGCAGCCCGAACCCGGTGAACGGCTCTTCCCCCGTCAACTCCATGCAGGTCTCCTTGTGGAGCGCGAAGCCCGAAGGCTAAGCTCACCGATCATTAGGCGAGCCTAACCTAATCTCTCGGGAGGTTCCGGGTATGAGCACCAACCCGTTCGACGACACCGACGGCCGCTTCCTCGTCCTCGTCAACCACGAGGGACAGCACTCGCTCTGGCCCTCCTTCGCCCAGGTGCCCGGCGGATGGACCGTCGCCTTCGAGGAGAACACCCGGGACGCCTGCCTGGAGTACGTCGAGACCAACTGGACGGACCTGCGTCCCCGTTCCCTGGCCGAGTCCGCCGATTCCTGAACGGCACCGCTCGCGCCGCCCGCCGATCTTGTCGGCCCGGTATTTACGGAATCGCTTGAGGTCGACGGGAATCCGGCCCTGCCCCGGCGGTGCCGCTGGTCGCTCTCGCCCTCGTCCACGACGACGCCGAGCACGAGCGGTTTCGCTCACTCCGGCCGGGGGACGGCTGCTGGGGGCGCTGCTCCCGGGGTCTGAGCGGCCGACCCGGTCGTGGACGGCGTAGGGCGGGATCCACCGGCGCGGCGGGCGTCGTTCCCGAGCGGCCTACCGCCACCCGTGCAGGAGCAGATCGAACACCGTCTCCACCGTCGCCCGTGGATCGTGCCGGCCCGCTGTCAGGGCGGGGACCTCGAGGACGAACCGGGCCAGTGCCGCGCACGCCGGGTCGTCCGGCTCCCGGCCGAGTTCCTCCGCGATCACGGTGCCCAGCGCGTCGGCGTGCCGCATCCACATGCGCTCCGCGTACTCCCGCAGCGCCGGAGTGCCGTTGACCAGGGAGGTGAAGCTCTCCCGGCGCGGATCGGTCACGATCGGCACCCAGGTCTTCAGGGCGTGCGCGCGGAGCGCCTCGACCACCCCCTGTCCCTCGGGCCGTTCGCGGACGGCGGCGGCCAGCGCGGCGTCGACCTCCTCCTCGCGGTCGAAGACCAGCGCCTCCTTGCTGGGGAAGTGCGCGAAGAGGGTCGTGGTCGAGACATCGGCCTTCTCGGCGACATCGCGGACGCTGACGCGGTCGAAACCGTGCTCGAGGAACAGCTCCAGCGCCGCGTCGGCGATGGCCTGCCTGGTCGCGGCCTTCTTCCGCTCGCGCCGGCCTGGGATCGGAGAGTCGGGCATGGAGGTCACCCTACCTCGCCACTGGATCGACACCGGAAGCGGACCGAGAAAGTAAGTGCACCGAGTCACTAACTGGAACAGTTGCACTTTCTTACTCGCTTCTGCTTTGGTGGTGGCACGGGGGACCCGCCGACGGAAGGAACCCGCCATGAAATCTCCGGCACCCGCGCACGCGCGGATCAGCATCATCGGTGCGGGCCCGGGAGGGCTCACCTGCGCACGCGTGCTGCGGCAGCACGGCATCGCGGCGACGGTGTACGACCGGGACCCGGACGCGGCCTCCCGGGACCAGGGAGGCTCGCTCGACCTGCACGAGGAGGACGGCCAACTGGCGCTGCGCGAAGCGGGCCTGATCGAGGAGTTCTTCGCACTCGCCAGGCTGGAGAGCCAGGAGGAGCGCCGCCTCGACACCAGGGGGCGCCTCCTCGGCCACCGGCTGCCGGACGAGGGCGAGACGGCCCGCCCGGAGATCGACCGGGGCCAGCTGCGGGACCTCCTGCTGCGGTCGCTCGACGCCGGGACGGTGCGCTGGGGGCGCGCACTGAAGTCGGTGAGCGGTCCGGCCGACGGGCCGCGGACCCTGACGTTCACCGACGGCAGCACGGTGGAGACGGACCTCGTCGTCGGAGCGGACGGCGCCTTCTCCCGCGTCCGCGCGGCGGTGTCCGACGCCGTTCCGCGCTACACCGGGGTCGGATTCCTGGAGGCATGGTTCGACGCCGTGGAATCCGCGCATCCGGAGCTGGCCGAACTGGTCGGCCGGGGCAGCGCCCACGTGGCCGACGGAGAACGGGGGCTCTTCGCGCAGCGCAACAGCGGCGGCCACATGCGCGTCTACCTCATGCGCCGAGTCCCGCTGGACTGGATGGCGGCGAGCGGTCTCCGGCCGGAGGACACCGAGGGCATCCGGGCGCGGCTCCTCGCCGAATACGCGGGCTGGTCGCCGAACATACTCCGCCTGCTCACCGAGAACGACGGCGCCTACGTCGACCGCCCGCTCTTCGCCCTGCCGGTGCCGCACACCTGGCGGCACACGCCCGGCGTGACCCTCCTCGGGGACGCCGCTCACCTGATGCCCCCGCTCGGCGTCGGGGTCAACCTGGCCATGCTCGACGCGGCGGAACTCGCGCTCGCCCTCGCTCGCTCCGCCACCGTCGAGGATGCCGTGCGCACCTACGAGAAGACGATGCTCCCGCGCTCGGCCGAGATCGCGGGGATGCTGGAGGGCGGGGCGGGGTTCCTGCTGGAGGAGCCGGACGCCGAGGACCTCGCGCGCGACCCCCTCGCGGCCGAGCGGGCCGGTGGACGCGAGGGGGCGGGCGGGTAGGGCGGCGCCTGGCAGCTCCGGGCAGCCGTAGAAGCAGAGGCAGGGACGGCGTAGGGGGAGCGACCGCGCACCCGCGAGGGGCGTGGTCGCTCCCGGACGGCTCCGCCCGGCTCGTCAGCCGCCGACGTTGACGTCGATGCAGGCGTAGAACGCGTTGGAGGTGTCGGCGACGTTCCAGACGGCGAGGACCTTCTGCTGTCCGGTGAGTCCACCGAAGTCGACCTGGTGGTTCACGACCGCGCCCGGCTTCGCGCCGCCGTCGTCGAACAGGGCGATCCGCCGGCCGCCGACGTAGTACTCCCAAGTGCTGGTGGCGTGCTGTGCGGTGAGCTGCCACGAGAACGTCGTGGTCTTCGACACCGGGGTGACCTTCCAGCCCTTGCTGTCGTCGTCCAGCTCCGCGAACCGGCTGTTGCCGCCGCTGCAACTGGTCAGGCCCTTGGGGCCCTCGACGCTCTGGGGCTCGTACTTGATGTCGCCGCAGGACACCGTGCCCGCCGCGCACTGGGCCTGCCGGCTGGGCGGGTCGGAGATGTAGCCGTGGGCGCTCGCCGAGGAGGCGGGCAGGCTGACGGCGACGACGGGGGCGAGGGCCGCGCCGATCAGGGCAGCGGTCTTCCGGCGTGCGTGCATGGGGAACTCCTTCACTTCCGGCCGTCCCGGGGCCACGCGCGGCCGTGTGTGGGGGACCGCGCGCACGCCGAGTACGGCCTCTCGTGGGTGGGGCCAGGAGGCGCGAAGGCGACGCGCACTCACCGTCCCCGCAGGGGCGTGGGGACCCCGGCAGGGCTCAACTCCGTAAACGGAGCGGTGAGTTCTGTTGGACTAGACCATACAAGCGGTCGACGTGACCGTGTCAAGAGTGTGTCAACGGCGAACCGGCCTCCGGGGAAAGCCGGTTGATCAGATCCCCCATCACGGCACGCGGCAGGGACGGATTGCCCGCCGCCGCCTCCACCACCTGCCAGTCGGCGTCGTCCAGCAGTTCCAGGAGAACGGGCGGGGGAAGCGCCGGATGACCGGCGGCCCGGCGACGCCCCTCCTCGTCCACCAGGCAGGCGCGCAGGGCGGTGGCCGTGGCGCGGGGGTGCCGGGCGACCTCGCGGAGCGCCTTGCGCGCCGCCTGCCCGTGCCGGGTGATCTCCTCCAACAGGGCCGCGGACGCACCGGGGTTGGCGGCCACCTTGGCCACGACCCGGCTTCCGTGCCGGTCCACCATGGCGCGTAGCTGCCCTTCGGACAGACCCGGGTCCGTGGCGACGGACTTGACCACCTTGGCGTCGGCGTCGGTGGCCAGTGCGTCGCGTATCCGGGCCGGCAGATCGCGCCGCTGGGCCAGGAACATGCGTGCCGCGGGGCCCGACGCCCGAGCCAGTTCCTCGACCTCGGCGGGGGAGGCGGCGGCGATCCGGGGCAGCAGGGTGGGCCCGATACGGGTGTTGCCGGCCACGCGGACGAGCACGTCGAGGGGCACGTGGGGATGATGTGCCACCGCGCGCCGTACCCCGTGGGACGGATCGCCGGCCAGTACGCGCAGCAAGGCGCCGTCGACCGCGGGATTGGCGGCGACCTCCTCCCGGACCCCGGGGACGGGATCGGCCGCGAGCCGTTCGCTCACCCGAGGGGGCAGGTCGGTGCGGGCGGCCAGCGTCCAACGCACAAGCGCCGACGGGTGATCGACGAAACCGGCGGCGGCCTCGGCCGGTGTGGCGGGGTTGCGCAGCGCCGCCTCCTGGACGGCGAGCACGGTGGACTCGTGGGAGCCGTCGCACGACGCCCCCGGCGGCAGCTCGCAGTCCGGCCTCGGACATTCCCGGTCGTGCACGAACGGAACCTCCTCCCGGTCGCAGACCAGGCACCGTCGCGCGGCAGGCAGTCCCGCACCGGTGAGCAGCGCCGCCAGCAGGGCCGGCGGGGTGGACCCGTTGGCCGCGACGGCGCGACGGACCTCCGCGTGCGGGTGGGCCGCCAGCCGGGCGGTCACCTCCCGCGCGGCGTGCGACGCCACCTCCGCGACGACCGGCACGTCGACGTCCGCGACGAGTGCCTCGGCCACGTCGGCCGGGAGACGCGGGCAGGCGGCCAGTCGCTCCCGGCGCGCACGGTCCGGATCCTTCGCGAGCAGACGCGCCCACCGAGGGGGACCGCCGCCCTCGCCGAGCAGAGCGAGGGCGGCGTCCGGCTGTGCCACCGGATCGATGTCGGCCTCGGTCAACCGCCCCTCGTGCACCAGCCGGACCGCGATCTCCGGCACGCGCGTCACCAGCGCGCGTACCTGCGCAACGGTGAGGTCCTCGCGCACGGCCAGCTCTGCGGCGGTGTCGGCGTCGGCAACGGTGATCAGCCGGTCGACCAGTTCGGCGGGCAGTGCGGAGTTGGCGGCGAGGCCGCACAGGACATGGCTCACAGGGGGCATTGTGCCCGGGCCGCGAACGCGTGCGGACAGGGCGGGGACCGCGGCGGCCGTTACCCTGCACCCCGTGATCAACTCACCTGTGAGTCAAGGCGACACCGATGTGGCGATCGCCGCAGCCCGGGCCGGCGCGGAGATCGTGCGCACCCGGTACGGGCAGCGGCTGGCCCGATTCGACAAGGGGGGTGGGGACTTCGCCACCGACGTCGACGTGGCGGCAGAGGAGGTGATCCTCGACGTCATCCGTGCCGCCCGGCCGCAGGACGCGATACGCGGGGAGGAGAGCGGGCGGCGGGGACCGGCCGACGCCGTGCGGGAATGGTTGGTGGACCCCCTGTGCGGCACCCTCAACTACGCCGTCGGCACCATGCTGGTGGCCGTCAACGTGGCGCTGCGCGACGGTCCCGCGGCGGTGGCCGACCCGTTCGGCGGCGAGGTCTTCCACACCGACGGGGACAGCGCCCGGGTCCGGCGCGACGGCCGGGACACGGCACTGGAGCCCACCGCGGCCACCCGGCTCGTCGACGTGAACCTCGACCCGCCCTTCCCGGGCGCGCCCGCGTTCCGTGCGGTGGACCTGCTCGCCCACCCCGGGTTCCGGCAGGAGTTCCGGCCCCGGGCGGTGTCGACGACACTGGCACTGGCCTGGGTCGCCGCCGGGAAACGCGCCGCCTATGTCACCGACGGCACCGGCCTCACCGAGAGCGTGCACTTCGCCGCGGGCATCGCGCTGTGCCGGGCGGCCGGCTGCGTCGTCACCGCGGCCGACGGCGGCCCGGTCGGTCCCACGGGCCGGGGGCTGGTGGCGGCGGCCGACGCGGAGACCCACGGGCTGTTGCTGTCGCTGATACGTGAGCCGCTCGACGCCGGCCCGGGTCGGCGCGGGTAGGGCCGACCGGGTAGAGGATGCCCCGTTCGGCGCCGCCCGCCCGGGAAACGGCCTCGGCGCTGCTAGTTTCGCCAGCCGTCGGACAAACGCGGACGTCTCGGTCAGAGGCGGGCATCGCTTGCAGAGGGAGTACGGGTGACTGGTGTGCGCGAGGAAGCGTCGGGGACGGGCGCCCCGTTCGGGCGAAGGACCTTCATGGCGTCGGCCGTCCTGACAGCGGCCGCACCCGTCGCGACAGCCGCGCCCGCCTCGGCCGCCGCGCCCGTTCGGGCGGCCGAGCGACCCGAGGGCGCCGTGTCCGGCTGCCGGTCCGTGGCCCGGCTGCTGGCCGTCCCCCACAGCGGCCGCGGTGTCGACTGGCTGCGCGAGGCCCTGCAGGTCGCCGTGGCCCTCGAACTCGCCACGATCCCGCCCTACCTGTGCGGATGGTGGTCGGT
The DNA here is from genome assembly GCF_003950055.1 of Streptomyces sp. KPB2. Classification (NCBI taxonomy): domain Bacteria; kingdom Bacillati; phylum Actinomycetota; class Actinomycetes; order Kitasatosporales; family Streptomycetaceae; genus Streptomyces; species Streptomyces sp. KPB2. The sequence goes on along the minus strand of NZ_CP034353.1, from coordinate 212,962 downwards.
GGGGGACCGCACCAGCCACGTCGCGCGCCTCGTCCGGCGCATCATCGGCGACGAGATGTACCACATGGGCGTCGTCTGCAACCTGTTGGTGGCCGTGGGCGGCCGGCCGCGGATCACGGACGCGGCCCTCGCCTACCCGGGCCCGCTGCCCGGCGGGGTGCGCGACGGGGTGAACGTCTACCTCTCGGGTCTCAACAGGCCCTTCGTGCACGACGTGATGATGGCGATCGAAGCCCCCGAGACCCCCCTCGCCCGCGGCTTGAACGGTTCGCCCAGCATCGGCCACTTCTACGACGACCTCATGAACGCCTTCCGGACCACGGCGCCCGAACTGTCGGCCCGGGGACAGCTCTCCCAGCACATCGGCTCCGACGTCCTGGAACCCGTGACCGACCTCGACGGCGTCGAGCGGGCCATCGAGACCATCAAGGAACAGGGCGAGGGCACCACCAGCTCCCCCGAGGACGCCTTCGGGGACGACTACCCGGCCCACTACTACGCCTTCGGCGAGATCTACCACGGACGGCAACTGCGCCGGGAGCACGACGGCTGGCGGTTCACCGGCGCCCCCGTGCCCTTCCCCGACGCGCGCCCCATGGCCCGGGTCCCGGCCGGCGGGTGGCCCGACCCGTCGAAGCGTGTCCAGGACCTCCTCGACCGCTTCGACACCGCCTACGCCAAGGTGCTGAGCACACTCGAAGCGGCCTGGGCCGACGGCGACGCGCGCACCCTGCGCTCCGCCGTCCGGACCATGGGCGGGCTGGAGGCCCCCGCGCTCGAACTCATGGAGATCCCCGTCCCGGGAGCTCCCGGCACCTACGGCCCCCAGTTCCGCCCGCCCCACGCCTGATGCCCGTCCCACGCGTGAGGCCCGCCCCACGCGTGACGACGGCCCCGAGGATCAGTGGTGGCCGGCGAGGGTGCCGCCGAGCCTCTCGCGCATGACGGTGCTGTGCTCGTTGAGGCCGACGATCTCGACCTGCTTGCCGCGCTGCGCGTACTTGGTCTCGATCGCGTCCAGGGCGGCGACGGACGAGGCGTCCCAGATGTGGGTGGCGGACAGGTCGATGACCACCCGGTCGGGGTCGCCGGCGTAGTCGAAGCGCGAGACCAGGTCGTTGCTGGAGGCGAAGAACAGCTCGCCGGTGACGGAGTAGACGACCTGGCCGCCGTCCGGGTCGGTCACCGAGGTGACGTCCGCCAGGTGGGCCACCCGCCTGGCGAAGACGACCATCGCGGTGACGGAGCCGACCACGACGCCGATGGCCAGGTTGCTGGTGGCGACCACGACCGCGACGGTGACCACCATGACGAGGATCTCGCCGGCCGGCATCCGCTTGAGCGTCCTCGGGGCGACGGAGTGCCAGTCGAACGTCGTGAACGACACCATCACCATCACCGCGACCAGGGCCGCCATCGGAATGTCGGACACGACCGGCCCGAAGACGATGCACAGCACCATCAGGAACGAGCCCGCCAGGAACGTGGACAGGCGGGTACGCGCGCCGGACACCTTCACGTTGATCATCGTCTGGCCGATCATGGCGCATCCGCCCATGCCGCCGAAGAAGCCGGTGACGATGTTGGCGATGCCCTGACCGATCGACTCGCGGGTCTTGTTGGAGTGGGTGTCCGTGATGTCGTCCACCAGCTTCGCCGTCATCAGCGACTCCATGAGCCCGACCAGCGCCATCGCGAGCGCGTAGGGGGCGACGGTCGTCAGCGTGTCGAGGGTGAACGGCACGTCGGGCAGCCCCGGCACCGGCAGCGCGTGGGGCAGCTCCCCCTTGTCGCCGACGGTCGGTACGGCGATGCCGGCCGCCACGGTGACGACGGTCAGGACGACGATGGAGACGAGCGGCGCGGGGACCACCCGAGTGACCCTCGGGAAGAGCACCATCAGCACCAGCCCGGCCGCGATCAGCGGGTAGACGGGCCAGGGCACGTCGGTCATCTCCGGCACCTGCGCCATGAAGATGAGGATGGCCAGGGCGTTGACGAAGCCGACCATCACCGAGCGCGGCACGAACCGCATCAGCCTGGCCACCCCGAGCGCGCCGAGCACCACCTGGAAGACACCGGCGAGGATGACCGCCGCGACGAGGTAGCCCAGGCCGTGCTCGCGGTTCAACGGGGCGATCACCAGGGCGACGGCACCGGTCGCCGCGGAGATCATCGCTCGGCGGCCACCCACGATCGAGATGGTGACGGCCATGGTGAAGGCCGCGAACAGGCCGATCTCCGGGTCGACCCCGGCGATGATCGAGAACGAGATCGCCTCCGGGATCAGGGCCAGGGCGACGACGAGTCCGGCGAGGACCTCGGTGCGCCACACCTTCGGGTCGGAGATCCAGTCGGGCTTGAGGCCGCGCAGGCGCGCGGCGGGGGAGAGTGCGGGAGCAGACAAGAGGGAGGTACCCGTCGTGGTCGGGCACGCCCGGCAGCGAAGGGGCGTGCGGGGAAGCGCGAGGGCCGCGCGGTGGTGGGCCGAGGGGGAAGAACACGGCGCGCCGTCGAGAACGGCCGCCGGCTCAGGGGCGAAGCGTCATGGCGGGCAGACGGCGGCGCGGGGCATCATGGGCATGCGCTCGCACTCTCCTGCCGGCGTCGGTCTTCGCCGGGGGCTTCCTCGGCCCCGGCAATGGCATGGTGGACCGGGTCTCCCGCACCTGTCGGGTCTCCCGCACCATGGAGTGCCGAACGGCACAGCGGCCCGGCACCCGGGCAACTCTACCCTAACGTTACGGTAGAGATCCAAGCCGTCGCGGTGACGGCGGGACGGACGACGAGGAAGGCGCAGCGTGAGCGGCGGGCACATGCAGATCGGCGAGGTGGCGGCCAGGACCGAGTTGTCGCTGCGCACGATCCGGCACTACGAGGAGACCGGCCTGGTCGTCCCCTCCGCCCGCTCCCAGGGCGGCTTCCGTCTGTACACGGAGGCCGACGTCGCCCGCCTCATGGTCGTGCGCCGCATGAAGCCGCTCGGCTTCACCCTCGACGAGATGCGCGATCTGCTGGAGGCCACCGACCGTCTGGACCGGGGCGACGGACCGCTGCCGGCCGACGAGCGCGAGCAGCTCCTGGAACGCGTCCGCGACTTCGAACGGGCGGCCCGGCAGCGGGTGGCCGACCTGCGGACCCAGCTGGCGCGGGCCGAGGAGTTCGCCGCGACGCTGGCCGCCCGCCTGGAGAGCGCGACGGCTCCGTAGACGCGACGGCCGCGCCGCCGCACCGGCTCCCGCGGGGCCGGGCCGCGCCGCGCCGCCGGATACGCTCGCGGCTACTGGCCCTGCATGATCTGGATGAGATTGCCGCAGGTGTCGTCCAGGACCGCCGTGGTGACCGGACCCATCTCCATCGGCTCCTGGGTGAAGTGCACCCCGAGCCCGCGCAGCCGCTCGTACTCCGCCCGCACGTCGTCCACGGCGAAGGAGGCGGCCGGAATGCCGTCCTGGGCCAACGCCGTCCGGTACGGACCCACCGCGGGATGACCGGAGGGCTCGAGCAGCAGCTCGGTCCCGTCGGGAACCTCCGGCGAGACCACCGTCAGCCACCGGTCCCCTCCGGAGCCCACGGGCACGTCGTGCTTCTTCAAAAAGCCCAGCGTCTCGGTGTAGAAGCGCAGGGCATGGGCCTGGTCGTCGACGAAAACGCTGGTGAGCTGGATCTTCATGGGAGCTTCTCCGGTCGTGGGTTCCGGGCCGTCGGGTCACGAGGTGCTCGGGCGGGCCGAAACCCTCCGGGACACCACCTCCCTATCAAGCGCCCGCGTACCCGGCAAACGGCTCCGCCCTCTGCCGGGGCCGAGGCGGTGGGCCTCCGGCCGACGCGGTCGGTGTCCGGCCGGGGCGGGACGACCGACGTACGGCCGTCCCGTGCTCGTTGGTTCAACGGTCGCCGAAGCCCGGGACCGGGCCGGCCAAGGCGGCGACCAGGGCGTCCTCGGCGAGCGCGGGCACCGTCCGGCCGCCGAAACCGGTCGTCGTGCTCGCCGCGAGCAGCGAGTTCAGCACCGCTTCCTCGACCCCGTCGAGGACGGCCTCGAACAGCGGGCCCAGATCGGCGTCCGCCACCGGCCGGCCGGCGTCCGGCCGGGTGCCGAGGGCGACGGCGTAGTCACCGCTGCCGTGGCTGTACGCCGAGCCCGTGCGGGCCAGCGCGAACACCGCGCGCCGTGCGACACGGGTGAGCTGCCGGGGGTCGAGCGGAGCGTCGGTGGCGACCACGATCATGCAGGAACCGACGTCCGCGTCCGGGCCCGGACCGTCCGGCGCGACGCCGGGGGACGGGGGAGTGAGGGTCCGGCCGAGGACCCGCAGCGTACCGCCGAAGTTCGCCTGCACCAGCACGCCCACCGTGAAGCGCCGGCCCCCCACGTCCGGGACGCGGGAGGCGGTGCCGACACCGGCCTTGAACCCCAGCGCGACGGTTCCGGTCCCCGCGCCGACGCACCCCTCGGCCACCGGACCGCCCGAGGCCGTGTCGAGGGCGGCCCGCACGTGCTCCTCGTGCACGGGCCGGGCCCGGATGTCGGACAGGAAGCCGTCGTTGCACTCGCCCACGACCGGATTGAGGCTCCGTACCTCCTCGCACCCGGGCCGCTCCAGCATCCAGCCGACGAGGGCGTCGGCCACCCGGAACGCCGACAGGGTGGAGGTGAGCAGCACGGGGGTCTCCAGCGCGCCGAGCTCGGCGAGCTGGGTGGTACCGATCAGCTTGCCGTAGCCGTTGCCCGTGAACACCCCGGCCGGCAGCGGCGTGCGGGGACCGACGAGGTCCGGCACGACGGCGGTGACTCCGCTGTGCACGTCCGGCGGCCGGCGCACGGTGGTGTGCCCGACGCGGACCCCCGGCACGTCGGTGATCGTGTTCAACGGCCCGGTGCCGCACGATCCGACGACGATCCCGAGGTCACGGGCCCGGCGCCGGGTGGCACCGGGCCGCGGAGGAGGCGGTGATTCCATACGGCCGGACGCTACGCCCCGAGGGAGCGGATGTCAGGGCTCCGTGCCGAGGCGTTGCTCGGTCCAGATCACCTTGCCCCCGGAGGTGTAGCGAGTTCCCCAGTTGTCGGCGAACTGGGCCACGAGGAAGAGGCCCCGGCCGCCCTCGTCCAGGGTGGTGGCGCGGCGCAGGTGCGGCGACACGTTGCTGCCGTCGGACACCTCGCAGATGAGGTTGCGGTCGTGGATGAGCCGCACCCCGATGGGGCCGGTCGCGTACCGGATCGCGTTGGTAACCAGTTCGCTGAGGATCAGTTCCAGGGTGAACGCTTCCTCCTGCATGCCCCACCGCTCCAGCCGCCGCGTGGCGTCGGCCCGGACGCCGGCCACGGCCGAGGGATCGGACGGCACGTCCCAGTACGCGGTGTGCTCCTCGTCGAGCTGCCGGGTGCGGGCCACCACCAGCGCCACGTCGTCGCGCGGGGCCGCGGGCAACATGGCGTCCATGGCCGCCTGGCACATCTGCTCCGGCGTACGCCCCACCGACGCGAGCGCTCGGCGCAGGCGCTCGATCCCCTCGTCGATGTCGTGCCGCCGGTCCTCGATCAGACCGTCGGTGTAGAGCACGATGCTGCTGCCCTCGGGCAGCGACACCTCCGTGCTCTCGTAGGGCAGTCCGCCCAGGCCCAGGGGCGGGCCGGCCGGTACGCCGGGCAGGTGGGCCCGGCCGTCCGGGTGCACGAGGATGGGTTCCAGATGGCCCGCCCTGGCCATGGTGCACAGGCGTGAGACCGGGTCGTAGATCGCGTACAGGCAGGTGGCGCCCGTCAGCGTCGGTGTCCCCTCGCCGCCGTCGCCTTCCTGGTCGATACGGGTGACCAGCTCGTCCAGGTGCCACAGAAGTTCGTCGGGCGGCAGGTCGAGCGTCGAGAAGTTGTGGACGGCGGTGCGCAGCCGGCCCATCGTGGCGGCGGCGTGCAGCCCGTGCCCCACGACGTCGCCCACCACCACGGCGACCCGCGCGCCGGGCAGGGGGACGACGTCGAACCAGTCGCCGCCCACACCGCCCAGCCCCGCCTCCGCCGGCAGGTAGCGGTGTGCCACGTCGACCGCGTTCTGCTCGGGCAGGGCATGCGGCAACAGGCTGCGCTGCAGCGTGACCGCCATGGTGCGCTCCCGTGTGAAGCGGCGCGCGTTGTCCGTGCTCGCCGCCGCGCGGGCGGCCAGCTCCTCCGCCAGCGACAGGTCCTCCGGGGTGAAGGACGCCGGTTCCTTGGAACGCCAGAAGGTCGCCACCCCGAGAACGGCCCCGCGGGCGAGCAACGGCGCGACGATCATGGAGTGGATGCCGTGGGACACCAGCTCGCGCGCTCGCTCCGGATCCTGGGCCTGCCAGCCGAAGAAGGCCGGCATGTCCCTCTCCAGCACCGTCCGGCCGGAGTCGAAGCCGGCGGCCTGAGGGGTGTCGGGCTCGAAGTGGATCAGCGCACCGACCGGGTACAGGGGCGCGTCCCGACGGATGCCGTGCACGGCGACACGACGCAGCTCCGCCGTGCCGAGCCGGTCCGGCTCCTCGCCCCGCAGGACGGCGTCGGCCAGGTCGACGGTGACGTAGTCGGCGAAGCGGGGCACGGCGAACTCCGCCAGTTCCTCGGCGGTGCGGGTCACGTCCAGGGTGGTGCCGATGCGCAGCCCGGCGTCGTACAGCAGCCCGAGCCGTTCCTGGACCACCTGGACCCGGCCGGTCAGGGCGCTGAGCTCCGTGGTGTCCCGCAGGGTGGCGACCCAGCCTCCCGGCCCGGAGGGCTGCGCCGTGGGTCGCTGGCTGACGGCCAGCAGCCGGTCGCCGACCTGGATCACCTCGTCCGTGGTCTCCCGGCCCGACAGCAGGAGCCGTTCGGCTTCCGCGGCGAGTCCGAGGTCCGTGACGGGCCGCCCGCTCACGTCCTGCGACAGCGCCAGCAGGCGCCGTGCCTCGTCGTTGGCCAGGAGCAGACAGCCGTGCGGATCGACGATGAGCACCCCTTCGCGAACCGCGTGCAGAACGGCGTCGTGGTGCTCGTACATGCGCGTCATCTGCGCCGGCCCGAGACCGCGCGTCTGGCGCCTCAGACGCCTGCCGATCAGCGCGGTCCCGCCGGTGGCCGCCGCGAGCGCCAGCCCCGCGGTCCCCAGGACGATCGGCACCTGCCGCCCGGAGACCCCGCTCACCCGGTCGACGGTGATGCCCGCGGACACCAGCCCGACCACCTTGCCCCCGGGGCCGGTCACGGGGACCACGCTGCGCACGGAGGGGCCCAGCGTCCCCGTCGTCGTCTCGGTGACGGTGCCGCCCCGCTGCGCGGCGGCGATGCTGCCGATGTAGTGCCGGCCGATCTGGGCGGGGTTCGGATGGGTGTAGCGGATGCCCGTGGGACTCATCACGACGACGAAGTCCATGTGGGAGCGCTCACGGGTCTGTCTGGCCTGCTGCTGCAGCGCGGCGCTCGTACGGCCGTCGGACACCGCCTGCCGCACCGAGGGGCTCGAGGCGACGGCCGAGGCCACGGCGAGGGACCGTTGCCGCGCTCCCCGCTCGGCGTCGGACCGTGACTGCAACAGCAGGGCGACGGCCGCCGAGGTCACGAGAAGCAGGACGACCACGACCTGGAGAGCGAAGATCTGGCCGGCAACGCTGCGTGTCCCACGCCAGGACCGCAGCCGCCGGAGCAGCTGGTCCATAGGGTCCATTTAACGTCGCTGCGCCGCCGGACGGCGAGCGCGTGCGCCTTCCCGGCGGAGTTCACCGGCTTCCGACCGACCCGCACTCCTGACCGGTATGAGTGAAAAATGTCGAATGTCGGTTTACGGCGTAGGGTGGCTGGCGCGGATCCGTCTTTCACGCGGAAGGAATGGCAATGGGTACGGTCACCACCTCCGACGGCACGGACATCTTCTACAAGGACTGGGGGCCGCGCGACGGCCTGCCGATCGTCTTCCACCACGGCTGGCCGCTCAGTGCCGACGACTGGGACAACCAGATGTTGTTCTTCCTGTCCCACGGCTACCGGGTCGTCGCCCACGACCGGCGTGGTCACGGACGCTCGGGGCAGCCCTCCGGCGGCCACGACATGGACACCTACGCCGCCGACGTCGCGGCCCTGACCGACGCCCTCGACCTGCGGGACGCCGTACACATCGGGCATTCCACCGGGGGCGGCGAGGTCGCTCGCTATGTGGCGCGCGCCAAGCCGGGCCGGGTCGCGAAGGCCGTGCTCGTCAGTGCCGTTCCGCCGGTGATGGTGAAGTCCGAGAGCAATCCCGGCGGGCTGCCGATCGAGGTCTTCGACGAGTTCCGCGCGGCCCTGGCCGCCAATCGCGCGCAGTTCTACATCGACGTGCCGTCCGGCCCCTTCTACGGCTTCAACCGGGAGGGCGCGACGGTCTCCCAGGGGCTGATCGACCGCTGGTGGCTGCAGGGCATGACGGGCGCCGCCAACGCGCACTACGAGTGCATCGCGGCCTTCTCGGAGACCGACTTCACCGACGACCTCAAGCGGATCGACGTCCCCGTCCTCGTCGCGCACGGCACGGACGACCAGGTCGTGCCCTACGAGAACGCGGCGCCCCGGTCGGTGGAACTCCTGCCGAACGGCACCCTGAAGTCGTACGAAGGACTCCCGCACGGCATGCTCTCGACCCACCCGGACATCCTCAACCCCGACCTCCTGGCCTTCGTGAAGTCGTAACGGGGCATGATGGCGACCGTTCGGACGGTTGCCGAGGGAGTGGGGGAACGGACATGCGCATAGCGGTGATCGGGGCGGGCGGAGTCGGAGGCTGCTTCGGAGCCCGGCTGGCCGCGGCGGGGCACGAGGTCACCTTCGTGGCCCGGGGCAGCCACCTCGAGGCCATCCGCCGGTCGGGTCTGGTCGTGCGCAGCCCGTTGGGCGACGTGCGCACCTCGCCCGACACCGTCGTCGCGAGCGTCTGCGAACTCGGCCCCACCGATCTGGTCCTCGTGGCCGTCAAGTTGTGGGACACCGAGTCCGTCGCCGAGCAGCTCAAGTCCTCGGCGGCGCGCGACGCGACGGTGCTGTCCCTGCAGAACGGGGTGCACAAGGACGCCGTCCTGCGCGACCGCCTGGCGGACGAACAGGTCCTGGGCGGCGTCTGCTTCATCTCCGCCTTCATCGAGGAACCGGGAGTCGTCAGGCACAACGGCACCCTGCAGAAGGTCGTGCTCGGTCCCTACCGGCCGGGCTCGGCGGAGACCGCCCGGGCCGTGCTCGCCGCCTTCCGGGACGCGGGAATCGACGCGGAGGCCGACGACGACATCGAGCGGGTGATCTGGGAGAAGTTCGTGTTCCTCGTGGGCCTGTCGGCGACCACGGCGACCGTCCGTCAGCCCGTCGGCGTCATCCGCGCCAACGAACGGAGCCGACGGCTCCTGTACGACGTCATGGCCGAGACGGTGGCCGTGGCGCAGGCGTCGGGAGTACGGCTGGACAGCGGCTTCGCCGAGGACCGGCTCGGCTTCTGCGACACGCTCCCCGCTGCCATGACCTCCTCCATGCACAACGACCTGGAGAAGGGCAACCGCCTCGAACTGCCCTGGCTCAGCGGGGGCGTGGTGGACCTCGCCGACCGGCTGGGCGTTCCCGCGCCGCGCAACCGGACGGTGGCCGACATCCTCGCGCCGTACGTCCTCGGCCGCCCGGACGCCGTTTCCTGACCGGGGCGGCCGTGGACTCAGGCCGCGGCCGGCGCCTCGTGCTTCCAGAACCCCGAGAAGGTGATGCGATCCTTCGGCAGGCCGAGGCGGTTCAGGTGCCTGCGTCCTTCGGTGGCCAGCGTCGACTCGCCGACGACGAAGGCGTATCCCGTCGTGTCGGCACGGGTCAGCCGGCGCAGCTCACGCAGCGCGGCGGCGCCGGGAACCGAGGCGCCGTCCCGCCGTACGACCCAGGAGACCGTCATGCCGGCTGGGGCGTCCAGGTCGCGGCGGTCGCCGTCGGTGGGGATCTCCTGGATGAGCCGCCCCACGGCGCCTCGGGGAAGCGAGCGCATGATGCCCGCCGTGGCGGGCAGTCCGGTCTCGTCGGCCACCACGATGACCTCCGAGGCGTCCTGCGGACAGTCGAAGAGGATGCCCTGGTCGAGCAGGGCGAGGGTGTCCCCGGGGCGGGCGGCGCAGGCCCAGATCGCGGCCCGGCCCTCGATCTCGCCGGTGGGTCCGCGGTGGACGACGAAGTCGATGTCCAACTCGGCGGCCCGACAGCGGTAGTCGGCCACGGAGTAGTTGGCGCAGTGCGGCCGCTCCTCCTCCGGGATCGCGAGATAGGGCTGCCACCACTGCGAGCCGGTGAACTCCGGCAGACGCAGGTCGCGTTGATGCGGGAGCGGGAAGAACAGCCGGAACCAGTGGTCGTACCCCCGCCACGGGAAGCCGTCCAGTCCCGGCCCGGAGACCGTGACGCGCTGCATGGACGGGGAGACCCGCTCGGTCCGTACGACGCGGGCGCGGAACATCTGCGGGTGCTGGGGCGTGAGCCGTCGAACCTTCGCCATGAAGGTAAGGCTAACCTAAATCACGTTCGAATCCGAGTCCGTGGCCTCCGAGGCCGTGGTCCAGGCGTCCGTGATCTCCAGGCGTGCGCCCCGGGTCCGGTCGGACGCCGGGCCGGTCTCCAGTTCCACCACCCCCGGCTCCACGGCGAGGCGGAGGTCGCGCCCCACCGACGCCAGCGTGTCCGGACCCACCTCGAAGACCGCCTCGGCCTCCTCGCCGGGCGCGATGCTCAGCCGGACGAAACCGCGCAACTCCCGCACGCGAGGCCAGGACGTGCCCCCGGACAGACGGCGCACATAGAGCTGGACCGTCTCCTCGGCCGTCCGGGCCCCCGTGTTGCGGACCGTGACCCGGCAGGTCAACCGCGGGGCCCGCACGCCGACTCGCGCGTGCGAGAGGCGCGGCGCCCCGTACGCGACGCTCGTGTACGACAGGCCGTGCCCGAAGGCATGCAGCGGCCCGGCGCTCTGGTCGACGTACCCGCGGTAGCGGTGGTCCTTCCCGTTGTAGTGGACGGGCAGTTGGGCGGCCGACCGGGGTACGGAGACCGGCAGCCGGCCGCGCGGCTCGGCGTCCCCGAACAGCACCTCGGCCACGGCACGGCCCCCGCGCGGCCCCGGGTACCAGGCGCTCAGCACCGCCGCCGCGGGCGCGTCCAGCTCGGGCAGGGCGTGCGGGCGGCCCTGGACCAGCACGACCACGACCGGGGTTCCGGTCGCCGACACCGCGGCCAGCAGGGCCCGTTGCCCGGGCGGCAGCATCAGGTCCGCGAGGTCGACACCTTCACCGCAGGTCATGTCGGCCGGGCTTCCCGACCCCGTGACGGCCGCTCCGTTCGCGTCGAAGACCGTGTCCGAGGAACGGGCGCTGGAACCGCCCAGCACCAGCACGGCCACGTCTGAGCCGGCCGCCAGCGCCACGGCCGCCGGGACGTCCGACACGTCGTCACCCACCAGACCGCACCCCCGGCCGTGCACCACCTCGGTGCCGGGCGCGACCGCCGCGCGGATGCCCTCCAGCACCGTGATGCCGCTGCCCGGCTGCTGCGGCGCCGTGTAGTCGCCGATCTGCTGTGCCAGGGAGTCGGCGTTCGGTCCGAGGACCGCCATCCGCCGCGCCGCTCGGGACAGGGGGAGCACCCCGCCCGTGTGGGAGAGCAGCGTCACCGACGCGCGGGCGACGCGCTCGCCCACCTCGGCGGGATCGGGGAGGCCTTCGGTGACCTCTTCGGCCGTCGGCAGGGGCGCCTCGAACAGGCCCAGGCGGAACTTCAGCGCGAGCACCCGGGCCACCGCGGCGTCCAGCGCCGACTCGGAGACCAGGCCGCGTTCCACCGCCTCGCCCAGCCGGGTGAAGGAGTCGTCCCACAGGCTCAGGTCGCACCCGGCGTCCAGCGCCAGCGCTCCCGCCGCCACCGGGTCACCGGTGAGCCGCACCAGCCGGTCCACCGCCGTGCCGTCCGCCATGACGACGCCCTCGAAGCCCCACTCCGTGCGGAGCAGGTCGGTCAGCAGGTACCGGTTGGCGACGCAGGGCAGACCCTCGAACTCGTTGTAGGCGGCCATCACCCCGGCCGCCCCCGCCGCCACCCCGGCCCTGGCCGCCGCCAGGTGCACCTCGTGCAGTTCGCGCGGCCCCAGCTCCGTCGCCGCGCTGTTGCGCCCGCCCACGGTGGCGCCCTGCCCGGCGAAGTGCTTGAGGACCACGGCCACACCCGCCCGGCGCGCGCCCTCGACCAGGGCCTCGGTCATCCGCGCGGCGAGGTGGGGGTCCTCGGCGAAGCACTCCTCGCTGCGTCCCCAGCGCGGATCGCGCACCAGGTCGAGGGCGGACACCAGCGCGATGTGCGCGCCGCGCGCCCGCAGTTCGGCGGCCGCCCCGGCCACCGCGTCGGCGTACAGGTCCGGGTCCCAGGTGGCACCGACCGCGAGGTTCACCGGGAGCACCGTGCCGTCCAGCGCCTGGTGGCCGTGCGGCATCTCCTCGACCAGCAGCACGGGTATGCCGAGCCGGGTGTGCTCCATGACGTGCCGTTGCACGTCCGCCGCCGTGCGCGCCCCGTCCCCGGCGTCCAGGCCGTCCGCGAAGCCGACGCCCGACCAGGCGTCGGCCCGCTGAAGCCCGTACAGCGCGCCCATGCCGTCGAAGGCGGCGACCTCCGCGCGGAAGGCGTCGGTGAGCCGGTGTCCCTGCCCGGCACGCTCGTAGGCGTCCCAGCCGTACATGCGCTGGTTGACCTGACCGACCTTCTCCGCGAGGGTCATGCGGCCCAGCAGGTCACGGACGCGGTCCGGCACCGGCGCGGCGGGGTCCCGGTAGCGGGGGAGGGTCATCGCAGCTCCAGCACCACTACGCCGTACGCGTCGAGCGCCACGTCCTCGACCGGGCGGCCGTCGGTCAGCTCGTGCAGCTTCCCCTCGGCGTCCGGACGGACCACGAGCGGCTCCGGGCTCTGGCTGACCAGCCACACGAAACGGCGCCCGTCGGCGTGGACGAGGACGTCCGCCGAGACGTGCGGATCGGCGACCGTGACGGGTCGGCGCACGCCCGCCACCTGAGCGAGCGCGGCGTAGAGACGGTGCGTGACGTCGGGGTTGACGCGCGCCGTGCGGGCCGCCATGTGCTCCAGCGGATAGGTGGCCAGCACCGTCCGGCCCACCCCGGTCTCGTGGACGATCAGGGCCGGTCGCCCGTGGGCGTCCACCGCCACGACCCGTCCCGCCCGCGGAACGACGGGCAGATAGGCGCGGCTGTCCTCGTTCCCGGCGACCGGGAAGCGCAGCACCTCGCCGGCGCGCAGGCCGCCGAAGTCCTCCGTGAACGTCATCTCCAGTACGTCGTCCTCGATCGGCTCGGCGACGCCGTAGGACAGCTGCAGCTCCACGCCGAAGAGCCCGTCGAGGTCGTCGAACCAGGGACCGCGGGTGACGGGGTGTTCCCCGGAGCAGAAGGACAGGTACACGGTGGCGCCCTCGGCGGCCCGGCGGGCCAGTTCCCTGCGGGTGCGGGTGGTGAGCTGCCGGGTGGCCGGCAGCAGATAGAGCGACGCCTCGCCCGGCAGCCCGTCGGCCTCGCGGGTCAGGGCCACCGGCAGGTCCGCGGCGTGCGCGGTGACGTAACCCTGGTGCAGGGACGTGAAGATGAGCGGCCGGTCGGCGGGACGGCTGTAGGGATAGCCCCGTTCGAGGAAGGCGGGGACGACGAGGGCGGCGTCCGCGTCCGTGCGGGAGCAGCGCCGGAAGTCCACGGCCTTCAACACCTCGGCGAAGGCGGCCAGTTCTCGCAGTGGTTCCTTGGGCGCCCCGGCGGAGTCGGTGATGCCGAAGTGCATCTCGAAGGGGTGGTGGTCGTAGGGGGACTGGTCCCACAGGCCGTCGTAGTCGGTGTTGTTCCAGGCGAGCCAGCCGGTGGCGCCGCCCAGCAGCGAGTTGTGCAGGGTCTGCCGGTAGAAGACGCCCGCGTTGGCGGCCGAGACGGTGTCGGTGGACAGCCCGAACTCCTCCAGGACGACGGGCTGTCCGGTCACCGAGGCCAGCTCGCACTCGAAGGCGGCCCGGTAGTGCTGCCGCGGCCGGTCGGTGTCCGAGCGGTACACGTGCGGGCCCACGAAGTCGACGTACTCGGCCGTCTCCCGCAGCGAGAACCCGTTGTCACGGCCGGTGACCTCGATGCCCCACGCGCCGTCGCCCAGCGACACCGGCTGCGTCGCGCCCGTCGCCCGCACCGCGTTGCACATGGCCTGGGCCCATGCGGTCACCACGTCGGAGGACGGCGGGTCGACCTGGTAGATCCGGCCGTATCCGGGCATCTCGTTGGTGATCAGCCAGCCCGTGACCGCGGGGTGGTCCTTGAAGCGGCGTGCCATGCGGGAGACGAACCACGCCTGCCGGCCGACCATCCACACGTCCTCGTACAGGTCGCGGTTGCCGCGCCAGGCCGGGTCCCAGTTCTCGCCGGACATGTGACCGACGATGAACGTGGGTATGGTCCCCATGCCCGTCTCCGTGTGTGCGTCGAGGAAGTCCTCGAAACGGGCGCACAGTTCGTCGTCGATCCGATGCGGCTCCGGGTGGAAGTCGGGCCAGTAGAAGAAGGACCGGGTCGTGTTGAGACCGTGGTCGGCGAGCACGCGCAGTTCCTCGCGCACGGTCCCGGGATCGTAGTTCCGCCACATCAGCGGGCCGCCGGTGCGGGACCAGAAGTTGGCGCCGAGCCAGGGCAGGACGTCGGTCTGGTGGGTGAGCTGGGCGCTGTGGCGTCGCATGGTCCTTCTCGGGTGGTGGGGGTGCGGATGGTGCCTGGCGGCCGCGGTCGGCCGCGGCCGGCGGTGGTCAGGTGGGGGCGGGCCCCGTGGACTCGCGGACGACCAGGCGCGGCCGTTCCGCGAGGGCGGCGTCCTCGACCTCCTCGCCGCACAGGGCCAGCAGCATGCGGGCGGCGGCCGCCCCCACCCGCTGCACCTGCTGGTCGACCGTGGTCAGCCGGGGATGGAGCCAGCTGCCGAGCGGCAGGTTGTCGTACCCGACGACGGACACGTCCCGGGGCACGGACAGCCCGGCGCGCTGCGCGGTGCCGATGCCGCAGACCGCCATCGAGTCGTTGGCGTACACGATCGCGGTGGGCCGGTCGGCGGAGTCGAGGAGCGCCTCGGTGGCGCCCACGGCGCGCCGCTCGCTGAAGTCGGTGGGCAGGACCGCGAACGGGCGCAGGCCCGCCCCGCGCAGCGCCTCCTCGAAGGCCGCCCGGCGTACGCGCGTGTGCTGGAGCTCGGGCGGCCCGCTGACGTAGGCGACGCGCCGGTGGCCGAGGCCCAGCAGGTGGGCGACGGCCTCGGCGATCCCCGCGCCCTGGTCGCGCAGCCCGACCCGCGGGACGACGGCCGTGTCGTCGGGCGAACCGAGCAGCACCGCCGGCAGCCCGAGACGGGCGAGCAGCGCGGGCCGGGCGTCGTCGTCGCGGGCGTCGGTGAGCACGGCGCCGTCCACCCGGCCCTCGGCCGCGAGCCGCTCGTACAGCGCGTTCTCCTCACGGTGGCCGCTGACCAGGTGCAGCAGCAGACCGTAGCCGCGCGGCGCCAACTCGCCCTCTATGCCGGTGATCAGTTCACTGAAGTGGGGGTCGGAGCCCAGCACGTCCGTGGGGCGCCGCACCACCAGGGCGAGGCTGCGGGTGCGCGCGTTGCGCAGGGCCGCGGCGGAGGCACTGGGCGACCAGCCCAGCTCCAGCGCGGCGTCCAGGATCCGGCGGCGCGTCGCCTCGGAGAGCCGGCCCTTGTTGTTGAAGGCCTGGGACACGGCGGCCGTCGACACCCCGGCCGCCGCCGCGACCGCCTTGATCGTGGGCCGGCGCCCGGCCCGCTCGGTGGAGACGCTCACATCTTCACCGCCCCGCTGACCAGGGCCTGCTGCATGCGCTTCTGGAGCAGGGTGTAGACGACCCACACCGGCACCAGCGTCAGCACCGTACCCGCCGTCAGCACGCCGTAGTCCGTGCCGGTGATCGACTTCAGCGTGGGCAGGGCCACCTGGACCGTGCGCTGCGCCGGGTCCGGGCCGATGATGACCAGCGAGTACAGGTACTCGTTCCAGAAGGTCAGGAAGTTCAGCAGCAGCACGGTCGCGATGCCCGGCAGGCACATCGGCGTGTACACGTGCCGCAGCACCGCGAAGGTCGACGCCCCGTCGAGCCGGGCGGCCTCCTCCATCTCCGGCGGGATGGTGCGCATGAACTGCACCAGGATCACCACCGACAGCGGCAGCGCCGTGGCCGGCAGGAACAGCACCATGAAGATCCGGGTGTGGAACAGCCCGGTGGCCGCCGCCAGGAGGAAGGTGGGGAAGAGCGCCGCGAACGTCGGGATCAGGAAGCCCAGCGAGAAGACCTTCTCGACCACGCCCGCCAGCCGACCGGTCGACCGCGCCAGCGCGAACGCGGCCGGGATCGCCAGCAGCAGCGTGAGCGCCAGCGAGAACACCGTCACCAGCGCCGAGTTGACGACCGCGAGCCCGAGGTCGGCACTCTCGAAGGCCGTACGGAAGTTGCCGAACCCCAGCGACGTGGGCGGGGCGAAGGGGTGCGCGAAGATCTCGTCGTTGGACTTGAACGCCGAGGCCAGGAAGTAGTACAGCGGGACGACGAGCAGCACCGCGTACGTCCACACCAGGACGTGGGCCGGGAGCCAGCGCTTGCCGAGCTTCATCAGTGCTGCTCCGATCAGTAGTTCTGGCGGAAGACGCGGCGGATCGTCAGCAGCCCGACGAGTCCGGCGAGGAAGAGGAGGACGCCGACGGTCTGGCTGTAGCCGAGGTCGGCGGCGATGAACGCCTTCTGGTAGACGAGGAACGACAGGGTGGTGGACGACGTGCCCGGACCGCCCTGGGTGAGCAGCAGCACGTGCTGCGCGGAGCCGAACAGCGTCCACAGGAACTGGAGCATCGTCACCACGCCCACGTAGTCGCGGATGACGGGGAAGTGCACCGACCACATCGTCCGCCAGTGCCCCGCCCCGTCCAACTGGGCGGCCTCACCCAGCTCGTCGGGCACACTGCCCAGCCGGGCGGCGAACAGGACGGCGGTGAAGCCGATGCCCGCCCAGATGTCCAGGGCGATCAGACACGCCAGCGCCGTCGACGGCGAGGCCAGCCAGGCGTCGGCGAGGGAGCCGAGACCGACGCTCTCCAGCCCGCCGTTGAGCAGGCCGTCCGGGGAGAGGGCCGCGTAGAACACCATCGCCTTCGCGGGCGTCGAGATCAGCCCCGGGATGAAGAGCAGGTACCGGAGGACCCGGTGGCCCGGCGGCCGCTGGGCCACGTAGTACCCCAGCATGAACGCGCAGACGATCATCACCGGGACGGCGACGGCCAGTTGCACGGCGGTGTTGCGCACCGCGTCCCAGAACACCGGGTCGTCCAGCACCACCCGGGCGTTGTCCAGCCCGGCGAAGGACACCGGCTGGAGCATGCCCGGCCAGTGCAGGGCCGCGATGACGAAGATGGCGAGCAGCGGCCCGACCATGAAGACCAGGTACCACACCAGCGCGGGCACCGCGAGGACGGTGCCGCCCTGCCGGGGCCGGCGCGCGGCCGGGGCGGGGGACGCGGGCGGGGCGGCCTTGCGGGCCGCACTCCCGTCCGGCGTCGTCGTGAGCGTCGTCATGCGGTGACTCCCGGAGAACGGGTGGGACGGGGGAGAGGGACGAGAGGGCGCCGGGCGCCGGCCGCGGGGGTGTCCGGGCGGCTCATGCGGAGCGGTACGCGGACTCGAGGGCGGCGCGCACACGGGCCGGACCGGTGCCGCGGGTGAACGACGTGCTGGTCGCGGTGATCAGCGGTTGCGCGGCGGCCGGTGGCACGTACACGTCGGGCAGCAGCACCTGGCTCACCTCGGGGCCGAGCCGCTGGGCCGCACCGACCAGCGGGAAGTCGGTGGAGACGGCGTCCGTGCGCAGGGCCATGTCCCGGCCGCTCTCGGTCACGAACCGCGCGACGACGTCCTCGCGGTACATGAACCGCAGGAACTTCTCGACGTGCCCGATCTTGCGGACGCCGTTGGGGCTGATCCAGAAGCCGATGAGGGTGTAGGCGCGGATGACGGTCGGGCCGTCGTGCGCCGCCCCCTCCGCGAGAGGCCAGCCGCCGACCTCCGTGTGCCGGGCCACCTGCTCGGGCACCTTGGCCAGCGCGGAGGACATCGCCGACTGGACGGCCGCCTCCCCGGTGTTGAACTGCGTCGTCATCGAGTCGGAGGTGAGGCCCTGGGCCTTGTCCGCGAAGACGCCGGCGTCGCGCAGGTGCGTGAAGTACTCGATGCCCCGGCGGGCGCCGCGCCCGGAGAAGTCACCCGTCGAGTAGACGTGCCGGGCCTCCTCCTGGGACAGGAAGGTCTGGATGATCTGCGCCAGCAGCTTCTGGCCGGTCCAGTCGTTGCCGCCCACGGTCACCGGGGCGATGCCCTTGGCGCGCAGCCTGCGGGCCGCGGCGATCAGCTGGTCCCCGGTGGTGGGGATCTCGCCGACCCCGGCCCGGTCCAGCAGGGCGCGGTTGTACGCGACGGGCCAGTTGGTGGCGAAGTAGGGAAAGGCCCGGACCCGGCCCTCGTCGTCCGTCCAGTCGGCCAGCGCGGTGGGCAGGACCCGCCCGCGCAGCCCCCAGTCGTCGAGGTAGGGCTTGACGTCGACGGTCGCGCCCACGTCCGTCCAGGCCAGGGTCTTGTCGTAGAGGTTGACCATCACGACGTCGGCCTCCTTGCGGGCCAGTCGTGAGGTCTCGTACACCTGGGCGAGGTCGTCGCCGTTGATCAGGTTCTTGACCTTCACCCCCGGGTTCTCCTCCCGGAAGCGGTCCACGGCCGCGAGGTACGTGGGGGAGCCGGGCGCGGTGGTGCCGAGCTGGGTGTGGACGACGAGCGTGTCCGGGTCGGAGTCCGCCGACGCCAGCGACGAGCAGCCGGACAGAGCGGGCAGGGCCGCGGCCGCGGCCAAACCGGAACCGGCGGCGAGCAGTTCGCGCCGTGTCAGCGATGAGCGCACAGGGGTGGTCTCCAACCAAGCGGTTAACGATTGGTTAATCGATGTACCTCGTGAGGTGCGAGGACCATATGGAGTGCAGGGACCACGGTCAAGGGGGTGAGGCGAGGAGATTGCGTACCGGGCGAGTGGCGCGAGCTGCCTGGTCAGGTCGTCGTCGCGGCTGCGACGGTCAGGCCCAGCCGGTCCGCCACGGCTGTGAGGGCCGGTCCCAGCGGCAGCGCGATCCTGGTGACGGCCAGCCGGTCCCCGCGCGTGGCGTCCCGGTTGACGATCAGAACAGGCTTGCCCGCCTCGGCCGCCTGGCGGACGAAGCGGAGCCCCGACATGACCGTCAGCGACGAGCCGAGGACCAGCAGCGAGGACGTCGCACGCACCAGTTCGCGACAGTGCTCGACGCGGCGCGGCGGCACGTTCTCCCCGAAGAACACCACGTCCGGTTTGAGGATGCCGCCGCACACCGTGCACGGCACCACCCGGAAGTCCCCGACCTGTTCGTCCGTGAGGTCGGCGTCGCCGTCCGGGTTGATGCCGGCGGCCACCGGGGAGAAACCGGCGTTCACCTCCTCCAGTCGGCGGGCGAGTTCGCGACGCGGGCTGAAGGCACCGCAGGACAGGCAGACGACCCGGTCCAGGCTGCCGTGGAGCTCCACGACGCCCTCGCTGCCCGCGGCCTGGTGCAGACCGTCGACGTTCTGGGTGATCACACCGGTGAGCAGACCGTGCCGCCCGAACGCCGCCACCGATCGGTGACCCGCGTTGGGCAGGGCGCGGCCGAAGGTGCGCCAGCCGAGGTGACTGCGCGCCCAGTACCGGCGGCGGGCGTCGGGCGAGCCGGTGAAGTCCTGGTAGGTCATCGGCGTGTGCCGGCTCAGGCTGCCGCCCTCGCCCCGGTAGTCGGGGATGCCCGACTCGGTG
Source organism: Streptomyces sp. KPB2 (assembly GCF_003950055.1). Lineage (NCBI taxonomy): Bacteria > Bacillati > Actinomycetota > Actinomycetes > Kitasatosporales > Streptomycetaceae > Streptomyces > Streptomyces sp. KPB2. The sequence continues at coordinate 193,026 of NZ_CP034353.1, read as the reverse complement.
GAGATTCCCGCCCCGCTGAGCACCAGCACACCGCCGGCGCCCAGGGCGTCGGCGACGGGTGCCAGGTCCGTGGTGCCCGGCGGCAGGTCCGCTCCCGGGGTCCAGCTCAGAGTGGGGCGCATGCGCATGCGGCAAGGGTACGGAACGCGCCGCCGTTCCGGGCGCCACGGGCCGGCACCGCCCGCCGCCCCCGCGCCATGGACCCGCGCGCCCGCGTCCCGTGCAACCGGCTGGCACCCCCGCCGCCCCCGCCGCCACGGGCCGGTACTGCCCGCCGCCCCCGCGTGCCGTCGGCAAGACGGAGCCCGTCCGGCGCCGGCCGCCGTCTCCCGGTGGGCGAGGAGCGCTGTCTGCCGCCGTGCTTCCCGGTATGACGGAGGTGGCCGGGAAAACGGCAGCCGCCGTGTCTCCTGGTACGGCGCACCGCCGCCCCCGCGCTTCCGGCGTGACACGCACCCCCGCGCCGCCCCTGGGCCGCCCCGGTCCCGGACGGCTCCGGCATGACCTTTCGCGTCCCGGGTGACAGACTTGGCACTGTCCAGGGGGCCGAGAGGCCCTGCCGGGAGAGGCGGCCTGGCGGGGAGTGGTCCATGTTCCGCAAGCGTCCCGCACCTGACGGTGAGGAGCTGCTCGCCCGGCTGGCCGCGCTGACCACGCAGGCGAAGGAGCTCGCCGAGCTGCGGCGGTCCCAGGTGGAGCTGGCGATCGCCCTGCAGCGGGACATGCTCCCCGCGGACCTCCCCGCCGTACCCGGCATCCACCTGGCCGCGTGCTACTCGCCCGCGTACGCCGGGCTCAACGTGGGCGGCGACTGGTACGACGCCTTCACCCTCCCCGACGGCCGCATCGGCCTCTCCGTCGGCGACGTCCAGGGCCACGCCATCGACGCCGCCGCCTTCATGGGGCAGGTGCGGGTCGGCCTGCGGGCGCTCGCCTCCGTGACCAGCGAACCCGGCGACCTCCTGGCCTGCACCAACGAACTGGTCCTCTCCCTCAACAAGGATCTGTTCGCCACCTGCACCTTCATGCGGTACGATCCGGCGACCGGCCTGCTGGAGAGCGCCCGGGCCGGCCACATCCCGTGTGTCCGGGCCACCGCGGACGGCCGGGCCGAGGTCTGCCGGGACGAGGGCGGGCCGCCCCTGGGCGTCATGGAGGGCACCGACTATCCCGTGACCCGGTACCGGCTGGGGACGGGCGGGGTGTTCGTCCTGGTCACGGACGGCGTGGTGGAGGGGCCGTCGCTGAGCGTCGACGACGGCCTGGAACGGGTGGTCCGGCTGGCGAGCCTCGCCGCCGCCGTCGGTATGGAGGCCCACGCGCTGGCGGCCGCCGTACTCAAGAACGCCGCGCTGATCGGGCACGAGGACGACGCGGCCGTGCTCGTCATCGGCCATGACGGGCGTTCCGTTACGCCGTAGGGCGTTCCCGTCTCGCCGGCCCGGCGGCACCGGTGTCTGATGGCTGCTGTGCTGGGTATCCGTGCATGGCCGAGACCGGTCGTCGTCGTCTGTGCCACGCTGCTGGTCGCCGGTTGCTACTACGCGGCGGGCCGGATCGGGCTGTCCCAGCAGCTGACCGCCGACGGTGCGGTCGTCACGCCCATCTGGCCGCCCACCGGCCTCGCGGTCACCTGCCTGCTCCTGTTCGGGCCCTGGTGCGTGCCGGGCATCGCCCTCGGCGCGCTGCTCGTCATCCTCTCCCTGGGGGTCCCGGACGTCGAAAGCGTCGGCATCGTGGCCGGCAACACCGCCGCCCCCGTCTGCGCCTGGCTGATGCTGCGCGCGGTGGGGTTCCGCGTGAGCCTGAGCCGCCTCCGGGACGGGCTGGCGCTCGTCTTCCTGGGGGCGCTGACCGCCATGCTGATCAGCTCGTGGGCGGGCGTCGGCATGCTCGTGCTGTCGGACAAACTTCCCACCGACCATCTTGGGATCGTCTGGCTGGCCTGGTGGGTCGGCGACGCGATGGGAGTCGTCCTCGTCACCCCGCTGCTGCTCCTGCTGTACCGCGCCCGCCTGCCGCCCCCGTCCGTGCGCTGGGCCGAGGCCCTCGGGCTCACCGCGGCCGTGTGCGTCCTGGTGCCCCTGATCATGTACAGCTCGGTGAGCGTGCTCTTCCTGGCCTATCCGATCCTGATCTGGTCGGTGCTGCGCTTCCAGCTGGCGGGCGGTATCCCGTGCGCACTGTTCGTGTCGGTGATGGCCACGGTCGTGGCCCGGCAGGATGCCGGGTCCTTCGGGAAGCTGACCGACGTCGAGACGATGATGAAGCTCCAGGCGTTCAACGGGACGCTGGGACTGACCGCGCTCCTGCTGTCCGCGGTGATCAGCGAACAGCTCCACACCAGGCGGTCGGTGGAACTGGCCTGTCAGGAGCTGGTCGAGGCGCTGCAACACCTGAACGCCGGTGGCTCCGGCAGTCCGGGGCCGCACGAAAGGGGTGTCCCGTGAGCCCGGCGGCGGCGCCCCGCCGCCCGGCGCGGGGAGGTCAGAAGTCGTAGTCGTCGATGTTCCCGGCGTCGAAGACCGTCGGGTCGCCGAGGGTGATGACGCCGTTCGCACCGAGTTTGAACCAGCCCAAGTCCCCGGCGAGGAACATCTGCCCCTCCCGGCCGGTGATCTGCCCCGAGGCGAGGGCCACCGCGGCGTGACCGGCCAGCTCACCGAGCTTGGCCGGGTCCCACAGCAGGAACGCCTCCACCGTGCCGTCCTCGATGTACGGACGCATGTCGTTGGGCGCGCCGAGCCCGGTGAGCTTCACCTCGCCCTTGTGCGACGACTGGGAGAGGTACTTCGCGGCCGCCTTGATCCCGTTGGTGGTGGGGGAGATGATCCCCTTCAGGTTCTTGTGCTCCCGGAGCAGTTCCTCGGCCTTCCGGTACGACTTCTCCGCCTCGTCGTCCCCGTAGACGACGTCCACCAGCCGCATGTCCTTGTACCGCGGATCCTCCAGCTCCTTCTTGATGCTGCTGATCCAGGCGTTCTGGTTCGTCGCAGTCCGGGCGGCGGACAGGATCGCGATGTCCCCCTTGTAGCCGGTCTGCTCACCGAGCAGCTCCAGCTGCCGTACGGCGATGTCCTCGGCGCTCGCGGGAGAGACGAAGGCGTAGCGGCACTCCGGCTTCGTGTCGGAGTCGTAGGTGACGACCTTGATGCCCTCGTCCATGGCCTGCTTCAGGGCGTTGCACAGCGCGTCGGGGTCCAGCGCCGAGACCGCGATGGCGTCGACCTTCTGCTCGGTGAGGTCGTCGATGTGGGACACCTGCCCGGAGGCGTCGGCGCCCTGGTCCGTGCCCACCTCCTTGAAGGTCGAGCCCAGTGACTTGACGGCGCGCTCCCCGCCCCGGTCGGCGACCGAGAAGTACGGCGTGTTGACCTGCTTGGGAAGGAAGCCGACGGTCAGGCCCGTCCTGGTGGGCGCGTTGGGGGAGGCCTCGGCGTTCTTGGCGTTCGCCGTCGTGTCGCCGCCCGCCGGGCCGTCGCCGTCACCGCACGCGGCGGTGAGAAGACTCAGGGAGGAAACGGCGGCGACGAGTACGGAGGCACGGCGGGAGGGGGTCTTGTGCATGCGCTTCTTTCGCGTGGGGCCGCCCTGGCGTGGGGGGCAGGGGCACTGAAAGGATTCAATGAAGCTTGACCGGACGTTAGGCAGAAAGATCGTCGCGGTCAATGCACTTGCGGGAAACAGTTCTTGGGCCCGCGGCCCCGCGGGCGTGCCCCGCCGGAAGTTGCTCAGGCCGGGGCCCGTGTGCCCGCCCCCGACGCCCGGCCGAGCGTGCGGTCGAAGAGGGTGAGCAGCAGATACAGCACACCGGCGCCGAGCATGACCCAGGCGAGCCGGTGCAGGCCGCCGGTGTCGGCGTGTTGCCCGAAGGAGGCGGCCGTCGCCGAGGAGGCGACCATCGAGCCGATGTAGGCGAACGTGCGCAGCAGCCCGGCCGAGGAGGCGGTGCGCTCCGGATCGGCCTGGAAGTAGACGGAGTTCTGCAGGGCCAGGTTGTTCAGCCCCTGCGGGACGCCGAAGACCAGCGCGACCAGGAGCAGTGTCCACAGCGGGCTGTCCCCGGTCAGCGTGAGGATCACCAGGCACGCGACGATCTGCCCGGCCGCGCCGAGCAGCAGCCTGCCCCGTACGCCCGTGCTGCGCCCCGACACGATCGAGACCCCGATCGCCAGCAGGAACATGGGCATCTGCACCAGACCGGCGTGGAAGGGCGTCAGCCCGAAGCCCTCCTCGGTCCACTGGGTGAAGCCGTAGAGGAAGGCGTACGCGACGACGTAGGCGACGAGTGCCCGCCCGTAGGTGGCCAGTAGCGGGGTGTTGCCGCCGAGCACGCGCAGGTCGACGAACGGGGTGGCGGCCCGCAGCTCCCGGACCGCGAACGCGGCTGCGGCGGCGGCCGAGAGGGCGAGCAGGTACCAGTCGCTCGGATGCGGGTTCATCAGGAAGAGCAGCAGCGTGACGAGCATGGCGGCGAACAGGCCCATGCCGGGCAGGTCGAGCCGGGCGGCCAGGTGTCCGTGTCGCGTGGAACCGCTCGCCGGGTCCGCCTTGGGCAGCCGCAGCAGACCCAGCAGGACGGCGGCGACGGCCAGGGGCACGTTCAGCGCGAAGGTGGCGCGCCAGCCGCCCACCGCGATCAGCAGACCGCCCAGCAGCGGGCCGACGACGGCGATGGTCTGGTTGGCGACCGCGAGCGCGGTGAGCACCCCGCCGGGACTGTCCCGCCCGGTCCGCTGGGCCTCACTGCGCACCAGCGCCATCGCCGCCGGATAGCCGGCGCAGGTGCCGAACCCGAGCAGGACGCGTGCGCCGATCAGAACGCCCAGGTTCGGGGACAGGGCGCCGGCGACGCCGGCGACGCCCACGAGGCCGGTGCCGAGGAGGAAGAGCCGGCGCGGCCCGAAGACGTCGATGAGCCGGCCGACGACCGGCTGCCCGAGCGAGGTGGCCAGATAGAGGGCGGAGACCAGCCAGGCGGTCTGCGCGGCCGGCGCGCCGAGCGCCCTGCCGATCGGCACCAGGGCGACCGCGATGATCGTGGAGTTGATCGGGTTCAGTACCGAACCGAGCAGCATCGGCGGCAGCAGTCCGCGGTCGAAGCCGGGTTTCCCCGCTCCGACCGCCGGGCCCGCCTTCGCGTCAGTCACGGGTCAGTCGCTCCAGGACGGCCATGGTCGCGATCACCGCGCGACGTTCCTCCTCCGTGCACCTGGCCTGCAGCCGGTCGGCGAGCCATTCCGTCCGGACCTGCCGCCCTTCCTCCACGCGGCGCACGCCCTCGGCGGTCAGCGTGATCAGCAGGCGGCGCCCGTCGTCCGGGTCGGGCTGCCGGTCGACCAGGCCCTTGGAAGCGAGTGCCGAGATCGTCGCCGTCATCGACTGGTGCCGGACGCCTTCGGTGGCGGCGAGCTCGCTGGCCGTGACGCCCCCCTTGTCGGAGAGCCTGGCCAGGACCGAGGACTGACCCAGGGTGAGGTCCTCGACCTCGGACGCCTTCAGGATGCGGCGGCGCAACCGGCTGATGACCGCACGGACCTCGCGCGACGCCTGGACGGCCGAGGGTGAGGGGCTCTCGTTCTCGCTCATGGCTCCAGACTAATGTCCACAGGGCGGGCTGTACAGGCTTGGCTGTATATGTCGACGGGTGAGCGGGTGACGGGTGCCGACTGTGCACGGGGCCGCGCGCGTGACCGCGAGGTGTTTCGCTCACGCTGCAATGACTTGCTCACGACAAGTCGGTCGATCCATCATGCGACGGCCGGTGTGCGGGCAACTCCCGTGCCTCATGGACGGATTCGGCCCGCGCGCCCGGTCGGCCGCGCCCTCCCGGTGCCCGTGCGGCCGCCACCCCGCCCCCCACGGGCACCGGAGAGAGCGGAGCACCCCACATGTCCTCCGGACTCCCCGCCAGACGTGCGCGCACCGCACTGTGCGCGACGGCCGTCGCGGCTGCCCTGGCCCTGCCGCTGACCGGCCCTCCGTCCCCGGCCGCCGCCGCACCGTCCGCCCCGCCCGGCACCTCCGTCACCACGGCGTTCGCCCGCGCCGCCGAGGCCCATGACGTCCCCCGGGACCTGCTGGTCGCCGTCGGCTACGGCGAGACCCGCCTCGACGACCACGCCGGACTGCCCAGCCAGGACAACGGCTACGGCATGATGCACCTGGTCAGCAACCCCGAACGGCACACCCTGGAGCAGGCCGCGCGGCTCACCGGCGCGAGCCTCGCCGACCTCCGAGGGGACACCGGCGCCAACATCGACGGCGCCGCCGCCGTACTGCGCGCCCTGGCCGACGAGGCCGGACTCGACGCCGCCGACCGCGACCGGCTCGGCGCCTGGTACCCCGTCACCGCCCGCTACGGCGCCCCCGGCGGCAGAGCCACGGCCCGGCTGTACGCCGACGCCGTCTACGACCTCCTCGCCGACGGCGTCCGGACCCGCGTCGACGGCGGCGAACGGATCACCGTCGCCCCGCACAGGGTGCGGCCCGAACGCGGGCCGTACGCGGGGACCGACGCCGACGCGGGGCTCGCCGCGGCCGCCGAATACCCCTCGGCGCTGTGGAACCCGGCCTACTCCGGCAACTACGCCGCAGGCCGCAGTTCGGCGATCACCACCGTGGTCGTCCACGTCACCCAGGGCTCCTACGCGGGGTCCATCAGCTGGTTCCAGAACCCGTCCGCCCAGGTCAGCGCCCACTACGTGGTGCGCTCCTCCGACGGGCAGATCACCCAGACGGTCCGCGAGGGCGACACCGCCTGGCACGCCCGCTCGGCCAACCCCTACTCCGTCGGCGTGGAGCACGAGGGCTACGTCGACGACCCCGCCTGGTTCACCGACGCCATGTACCGCTCCTCGGCTGCGCTGACCCGCTACCTCACCGACAAGTACGGCATCCCCAGGGACCGCGCGCACATCGTCGGACACAGCGAGGTCCCCGGCAACGACCACACCGACCCCGGCCCGAACTGGGACTGGGCCTACTACATGAGCCTGGTTCAGGGCGACGGCGACGGCGCCACCGGCACCCCCTTCCCCACCTGGGGCAGCCACGTGAGCATCCGTCAGGAGCCGACGACCGACTCCGCACGGGTGGCGAGTCTGCCCGGACCGACGACCGTCCGCGTGGCCTGCCAGGTCCACGGCGGCCTCGTCGAGTACGACGGCTACAGCAACGACGCCTGGTCGTACCTGCCCGACCGCGGCGGTTACGTCTCCAACATCTTCATCGACGTCGACGACGCCTGGCTCCCAGGAGTGCCCACATGCTGACCCCTTCCTCCCGGCGCCGCGGATCCGCCCCGCGCCGCAGACCCCGCACCACCCGCGCCCTGACCGGTACCGTGTGCCTGCTCGCCCTCGCCGGTACGGCCCTTGCCGCCGGGCCCGCCCCGGCCGCCGACGCCGCGGTCCCGCCCGCCCCGGTGTCCTGGCGCGCGGACCTGTCCCGGACCGGTGCCGACGACGTCAACGTCCGGTACGACGCGGGCGCCCTGCGGGTGCGGGACGGCTCCGTCAGCCCCGCCTCCCTCGGCCGGGACCGCGGCTACGCCTCCGCCGTACTGGAGACACACCACGTGGACCGGCCCGTGAACCGGGTAGCCGTGGACCTCGACGCGACGGTGCCCGACGCGGCGAGCGTCGAGGTCGACGTGCGCGGACGCGCGGCCGACGGCACCTGGACCGAGTGGCGGCGGGCGGCGGCCGGCGCCCCGGCCGACCTGCCCCGGTACGTCGTCGACGTCCAGACCCGGCTCACCCTGTGGAACGCCAAGGGCGAACCCACCGCGGCCGTACGGGCGGTGACCCTGACGGCCCACGACACGGGCACCGCGCCCGCCGAGCCCACGCCGACGACCAGGGCCTCCGCCTTCTCCGCCCGCGTCTACGCCACCCGCGAGGGCCTCGTCGGGCACACCACCGCCAACGGGCACGTCATCCAGGCCAACGACCACTTCGTGGCGCTCCCCTCCCGCCGCGCCCTGTCACCCAACGGCAGCGGCCAGTACTCGGTGCAGGTGTGCGGGCCGGCCCGCTGCGAGACGGCGCCCGTGTGGGACGTCGGCCCGTGGAACACCCACGACGACCACTGGAACCCCTCGTCGGTGCGCGAGCAGTGGAAGGACCTCCCGCAGGGGCTGCCCGAGGCGCAAGCCGCGTACGAGGACGGCTACAACGGCGGACGCGACGAGTTCGGCCGGCAGGTCGCCAACCCGGCCGGCATCGACCTCGCCGACGGCACCTTCTACAACGTCGGCCTGAACGACAACGGCTGGGTGACCGTCACCTACCTGTGGACCGAGGGCGGCGGCGACACCACGTCGTTCCCGACCTGGGGCACCGACGTGAGCATCCGGCAGCAGGCGACGACCGCGTCCACGCGCGTGGCGAGTCTGCCCGGGCCCACGACCGTGCGGGTGCGCTGCCAGGTCCACGGCCAGCTCGTGAACTACGACGGCTACAGCAACGACGCCTGGTCCTACCTGCCCGACTACGGCGGTTACGTCTCCAACATCTTCATCGACGTGGCCGACGCCTGGCTCCCGGGCGTGCCCACCTGCTGAGCCTCCAGGAGGGCGGACCCGAGCGCCGTGCGGCGGTGCAGCACCCGGTTGCCCTCGCGCCGGGTGCTCACCAGCCCCGCCTCGCGCAGCACGGCGGCGTGCCGGCTCGCCGTGGAGGGGGCCAGGCGCAACGCGCCGGCCAGGGCCGTCGTCGTCATCGGCGCCTCCAGGGACTCCAGCATCCAGGCCCGGGAGGCGCCGATCAGCTGTGCGACGGACGGCCCGGCCGCCCCGGCCCGCGACCGCGCGAGCCAGCCCGGCTCCGGGTCCAGCGGATGCACCAGCACGTGCGGCAGCGACTCGTCCACCAGGGCCAGTGGGGTGCGTACGCAGAAGAAGGCGGGCACCAGCGTCAGCGGGCGCCCGCCCAGCCGCAGCACCCGGGACTCGGGGTAGGGGGCGGCGAGCCGGGTACCGTCCGGCCGCCGCCAGCCCGGCAGTTCCGCGTAGCTCCCCAGCAGCGCCTCCGCCCCGCCGGCGAGCGCCGCCTCGGCCCGGCGGGCACGGTCCTCGCCGGCCCGGGCGCGGATCACGGACAGGTACGGGGCCACGGCCAGCGCGTGGTATCTCCGCAGTGTGCCGCCGAGCCACCGCAGTGCCGCCGACTCCCCGGTGGCGACCCACCGTACGCTGCGCGGCACGGGACGGTGCGACCGAGCACCCAACCGGGTCAGTTCGGCGACGAGCCGGCGCCGGGGCGTCGACTGCACCCGGTCGACGGCGTCCTCGAGACCGAGGTCGCCGTGACCGGGCGTCAGGAAGTCCGGGAAGTAACCGACGGCCGGACACAGGGGCATCAACGCCCTGACATCGTCGGCCAGTCCGGCCCGGTGGAGGGCCCGGCGCACCTCGCGGCGCCAGGGGCCGTAGGTCAGGAACTCCTGGCCGTTCTGGAGCAGGTGGAGGCTCAGCACCGTCTCCCAGAGGGCGTCGGTGCCGCGGGCCACCCGTAACCGGGCCAACGCACCCTGGTCGAACTCGACTTGAAGCACTGACCCCACTCCACTCGCGTCCCGGCGGGTTCTCGCGGAAGAAAGCTGACCACGCAGTCGTGCGGTGCCAGACGATGGTGCCCGAGGTCTACGCGCGTCCGCCAGAGCCCGCGGAGAACCGGCGACGGAGCCGACCGCACAATGGGCGCATGACTTCCTCCTCCACCGGGGCCGCCGCGCGGGACGACCCGACGCGGACGCGTCTCGCGGCCGCCGGGGCCGCAGCCGTGATCGTCGGTGCCGGACTGACGCTCAGGGCCGTGGCGACGGGGGAGGTGGCCAAGTACGGCGGCGACGCGCTGTACACCCTGCTGCTGTTCGCCCTCGTCCTCGTGGTGGCGCCGGGGACGGCACCGATCAGGGCCGCCGCACTGGCCCTGGCGGTGAGCTGGGGCGTGGAGTTCCTCCAGCTCACCGACGGGCCGGCGCACCTCGCCCGGCAGAGCACGGCCGCCCGTCTGGTCCTGGGTTCCACCTTCAACGCGCCGGATCTGTTCTGGTACGCGGTCGGCGCGGTGACCGGCCCGCTGGTCGTCAGGCGACGGTGAAGCGCACCGGTGTCCCGACCGCTGCCTGGGCCGCCGCCGCGAGAGCCGGCTCCGGGACGACCGCGATCACCGGGTAGCCGCCCGTCGTCGGGTGGTCGTGCAGGAAGATCACCGGGCGTCCGTCCGGCGGGACCTGTACGGCCCCCAGGACCATGCCCTCGCTGGGCAGTTCGCCCGTCGACGTGCGCTGCAGCGGCGGCCCCTCGGTGCGCAGGCCGATGCGGTTGCTGTGCGGGGAGACGCGGTAGGCGGCCGAGGTGAGCGTGCGCAGCGCGGCCGGGGCGAACCAGTCGGCACGGGGACCCGGGCGCACCGGCAGGACCAGTTCGGCGGGCGGCCCGGGCCAGGGGGCGGCGACGGGCAGCGGCACCGGCCCCGAAGGGGCGCCCACCGCCACGACGTCCCCGCCCCGCAGGGGGGAGGGACCCAGCCCCGACAGCAGGTCCGTCGAACGGCTGCCCAGGACGGGGTGGGCGGCGACGCCGCCCGCGACGGCGATGTACGAGCGGACGCCCGCGGTCACCGTCCCGACGTCCAGGACCGCGCCCGCCGGCACCCGCACCGGCGAGCCCCAGGCGGCCGGCCTGCCGTCGACCGTCACCGGGCAGGGCGCCCCGCCGACCACGACGGCGACGTCCCGGTCGGCCCGCAGGGCGCAGCCGGTCACCGTCGTCTCCAGGACGGCGGCGTCGGGATCGTTGCCGAGGAGACGGTTGGCGAGCCGCATCGCGGGCGCGTCCAGCGCGCCGGAGCGGGGGACACCCAGGTGGGCGTGGCCGGCCCGGCCGGCGTCCTGCACCGTGGTGAGCGCACCGGAGCGCACCGTCGTCAGCCTGACCGTCATGCCCCGGCCTCCGGGCTCGTCCCGGCCGCGACGCCGACGCCGGTCGGGGCGCCGCCCGCCGGGGCGCCGGTGGCCGTGACGTCGTCCGCTGTGACGAACCGCACGCGCGTCCCCGGCGTGAGGAGCGCGGCCCGCTCCCGCGCCGGGTCCCACAGCGGACGCGGGTCGGGCATGGTGCCGATCAGCTGCCAGCCGCCCGGAGTGGCGCGGGGATAGACGGCGCTGTACGGACCGGCGAGGGCCACCGCGCCGGCCGGCACACGGGTCCGCGGCGTGGACCGGCGCGGAACGTGCAGCCGGGGCGGCAGCCCGGTGAGATAGCCGAACCCGGGCGCGAAGCCGCAGAACGCGACCCGGTAGGTGTGCGCGCGGTGGCACGCGCCGACCTCGTCCGGCGCGACCCCCCACAGCGCCGCCACGTCGGCCAGGTCCGGTCCGTCGTAGCGCACGGGGATCTCCACCACGTCGCCCGTGTCGTCCGCGACCGGCGGCACCTCCCAGCCGGCGACCGCGCGGGCCAGCGCCCGGGGGTCCGACACGCCGTCCAGCAGGACGGTCCGCGCCCCCGGAACCACCTCGGTGACCGGCGGCAGCGTGCCGGCGGCGCGCCGGCGCAGCACCTCGGCGTGGAAGGCCGCGGTGTGCTCGGCGTCGGACAGCTCGACGAGGAGGGCGTGGACGCCGGCGGGACGCGCCGTGAGGGACCGGGCACCGCTCATGCGAAGGCCCCGATCCCGACCCCGGCCGTCTCCAGCGCCGCACGCACCCGGGCGGCGATCCGGGCGGCGTTCGGTGTGTCGCCGTGCACGCACAGCGAACGGGCGGCGACCGCGACGGTGGTGCCGTCCACCGACTCGACGGACCCCTTCACGGCGAAGGCCACCGCACGGCGTACCACCGCGTCCCCGTCCGTCACCACCGAGCCCGGCTCACCGCGGGGGACCAGGGTGCCCCGCGCGGTGTAGGCGCGGTCCGCGAAGGCCTCCGGCACGCCGGTGAGTCCCGCGTCCGCGGCGGCCGTGAGCAGCCGCGAGCCGGGCAGGCCCAGCACCGGCAGCGCGCCGCCCGCCAGCCGTACCCCGGCCACGACCGCACGGGCCTGCCCGTCGTCGTGGACGGTGCGGTTGTAGAGCGCGCCGTGCGGCTTGACGTAGGCGACCGTGGCCCCGGCGGCCTCGGCGAAGACCCGGAGCGCGCCGATCTGGTACGCCACCTCGGCCGTCAGCTCGTCCGCGGGCACGTCCATGGCACGTCGTCCGAAGCCCGCCAGGTCGCGGTAGGACACCTGCGCCCCGATCCGCACCCCGCGCTCCGCGGCGAGGTCGCAGACGCGGCGCATCACCGAGGGGTCGCCCGCGTGGAATCCGCAGGCGACGTTGGCGCTGGTGACGACGGAGAGCAGGGCGTCGTCGTCGGTGAGGGTCCAGCGGCCGAAGCCTTCACCGAGATCTGCGTTGAGGTCGATCACACCTTGAACGTAGACGATCGTTGAACGATCCGACAAGAGACCTCCGGGTTGTCCGCTTCCACATCGGTGAGGATTCACCTCTTGTTAGATCGTTCAACGATCGCTAGTGTCCGTGCATCTGCCACGTATCTGGAGCTATGGTCCCCGGGACCGATGAGTCACGTTCCGAAGCTCCGGATCCGTGCCCTGCCCCCTCATGCCTGAAGAAGGCCACCGAATGATCGTTCTCCTCGGTGTGGTCGTGGTGATCCTCGGATTCGTCACGCGCCGCAACCCCGTCCTCGTGGTGGGCGTCGCCGGTATCGTCACCGGACTGCTCGGCAAGATGAACCCGCTGGAGGTCCTCGCGGCCTTCGGCCGGTCGTTCGCCGACAGCCGCTCGGTCACCGTCTACGCCATCGTGCTCCCGGTGATCGGGCTGCTCGAGCGCTACGGCCTGCGCGAGCAGGCCCGCAATCTCATCGGCCGGCTGGGCAAGCTCAGCGCCGGCCGGTTCCTCACCGTCTACCTGCTGGTCCGGCAGGTCACCGCGGCCTTCGGCCTGAACAGCATCGGCGGCCCGGCGCAGACCGTGCGGCCCCTGGTGGCACCGATGGCCGAGGCCGCCGCCGAACGCTCCACCGGGGCCAAGCTGCCCGACAAGCTGCGCGAGAAGGTCCGCTCCTACTCGGCCTCGGCCGACACCGTGGGCGTCTTCTTCGGCGAGGACTGCTTCATCGCCATCGGCTCCATCCTGCTGATCACCGGATTCGTGAACTCCACGTACCACCAGGACATCGAGCCGACCCAGCTCGCCCTGTGGGCGATCCCGCTCGCCGTCTGCGCCTTCCTCATCCACGGCGCCCGGTTGCTGCTCATGGACAGGCAGCTCGAGCGCGAGATGGCGCAGGCCGCCGCCGAACACGACCTTCCGCTTCCCGAGGGGGCCGACAAGTGATCAAGGTCGAATGGCTGTACTGGCTGATAGGCCTCGTCTTCGTGGTCATGGCCGTGCAGATGGCCGCGGACCGCAGCAACCCGAAGCGGTGGACGTCCGCCGCCTTCTGGGGCCTGCTCGGACTCACCTTCCCCTACGGCACCGGCGTCGCCAACGCCACCGCGGGCAACGGCGGCTGGACCCTGCCCGCCGAACCGCTCGGCGTCGCCGTCCTGGCCCTGATCGTGCTGGCCGGCTTCAACTTCCTCGGCAAGGGCGTCCCGGTCACCACGACCGGCGAACAGCGCGAGGCCGCCGCCTCCCGGCTCGGCAGCAAGATCTTCATTCCCGCGCTGACCATCCCGCTCGTCGCGATCGTCTGCGCCTCCCTGCTGGACGAGTCCGGGCTCTTCGAGTCGGGCAAGGCCACCCTCCTCGGGCTCGGCCTCGGCTGCATCGCCGCGCTCGTCGTCGGGATGCTGGTGACCGGCGAGAAGAAGATCTCCGTCCCGATCCACTCCGGCCGCTCCATGCTGGAGGCGATGGGCTCCGCCCTGCTGCTGCCCCAGCTCCTGGCCGTGCTCGGCTCGATCTTCGCCGCCGCCGGGGTCGGCGACCAGGTCGGGGACATCATGAATAAGGTCCTGCCCGACGACTCCAAGTACTTCGCCGTCGTCGCCTACTGCGTGGGCATGTTCCTGTTCACCGTCATCATGGGCAACGCCTTCGCCGCCTTCCCCGTGATGACCGCGGCGATCGGCTGGCCGGTCCTCATCCAGCAGATGCACGGCAACGAGCCCGCCGTCCTCGCGATCGGCATGCTGGCCGGCTTCGCCGGCACCCTCTGCACGCCGATGGCCGCGAACTTCAACATCGTCCCGGCCACGCTGCTCGAACTGAAGGACCAGTACGGGCCGATCAAGGCACAGCTGCCGACGGGCATCGCGCTGCTCGGCTGCTGCACGGTCATCATGGCGCTCTTCGCCTTCTGACCGTCCCGCCCGGCGACCGCCCGCCCGGGCCCGCCCGCGCCGGCACCCGTACGACCCGACCCGCAAGGCAAGGAACGCCCATGACCCGTGTCCTCATCACCGGCTTCGCCCCCTTCGGCGGCGAGCGCGTGAACCCGTCCTGGCAGGCGGCGTCCCTGGTGGCCGCCGAGCCGCCCACCGGTCTCACCGTGACCGCCGTCGAACTGCCCTGCGTCTTCGGCGAGTCCCTCGACGTCCTGCGCGAGGCGATCCGGGACCTGGCACCCGACCTGGTGCTCTGCCTGGGCCAGGCGGGCGGGCGCCCGGGCGTCACCGTGGAGCGGGTCGGCATCAACGTCGACGACGCCCGCATCCCCGACAACGCCGGCGGACAGCCCATCGACGAACCGGTGGTCCCGGGCGGCCCCGCCGCCTACTTCTCCACCCTCCCCCTCAAGGCGTGCGTCGCCGCGATGCGCGAGGCGGGCGTCCCGGCCGCCGTCTCCAACACGGCCGGCACCTTCGTCTGCAACCACGTGGCCTACGGCCTCGGCCACCTCGTCGCCACCGAGTTCCCCCACGTACGCGGCGGGTTCGCGCACGTGCCCTGGGCGCCGGAACAGGTGCCCGACGGCACCGCGCCCGCCCTGCCGCCCGCCACCGTCGCCCACGGCCTGCGCGCCCTGCTGGCCACCGCCGCCCGCACCCCCGCCGAGCAGGACCTGAAGGTCACCGAAGGAGCCACCCACTGATGCCGCTGAGCGCCCACGCGGCCACCTTCGCCCAGCTCGCCCTGGCGAACATCACCCGCGAGTACCCCAACTTCCCCGCCCACCTGATCACCTCGGCCGACGAGCACCTCGAACCCCGCTCCCTGCACCCGGCCTTCTACGGCGCCTACGACTGGCACTCCTCGGTGCACATGCACTGGCTGCTCGTCCGTCTGCTCCGCCGGCACGGCGGCACCCCCGCACTCCCCGGCACCGAGGCGGTCGTCGACGTCCTCGACCGCCACCTCACCCCCGCCAACCTCGCCGCCGAGGCCGCCTACCTGCGCGACCGCCCCTCCTTCGAGCGTCCCTACGGCTGGGCGTGGCTGCTCGCACTCGCCGCCGAGTGCCGGGCGCACGGCGGCGCGGAGGGCGAGCGCTGGACCGGGGCACTGCGGCCGGCCGTGGACGCCGTCGACGGACTGCTGGCCGACTGGCTGCCCAGGGCCACCTATCCCGTGCGGCACGGCAACCACCCCAACAGCGCCTTCGCGCTGAGCCTCGCACTGGACTCGGGCGAGCTGTCGGCCGGGACCGACCGGGCCGTCCGGGACCGCCTGCTGAGCTGGTTCGCCGACGACCACGACGCGCCCGCGCACTGGGAACCGTCGGGGCAGGACTTCCTGTCCCCGGCGCTCACCGAGGCCGACGCGATGCGCAGGGTGCTCGCACCCGAGCGGCTCGCGGCGTGGCTGGACCGCTTCCTGCCCGTGCTCGGCACCGGCGCTCCCTGCGCGCTGCTGGAGGTGCCGGTGGTCTCCGACCACGCGGACCCGCAGATCGGCCATCTGCTCGGCCTGACGCTCAGCAGGGCCGCCGCGCTGCGCTCCCTCGCCGAGGCGCTGCCGGACGGTCCGGTCCGCGCGCGCCTGGCCGAGGCGGCGGCCGCGCACCTCACGGCGGGCCTGCCGGCGGTGGCGCGCGGTGACTTCACGACCGACCACTGGCTGGCGACCTTCGCCGCACTCGCGCTCGATCCGCCGGCCTCGGCGGCCCCGCGCCCCTGACCTCGCGTCGCCCGGGGGTGTCAGTCCTCCGGGCGAAGGAGGCCGCGCCGGTATGCGGCCACCAGATGCCTCGGGACCCGCAGCGTCACCCCGTCCACCGTCACCGGCACCAGGCTGGGCGCACTCGCCTTCCACCGGGCCCGGCGGTGACGGGTGTTGCTGCGGGACATCTTCCGCTTGGGAACGGCCATGGCAAGGGTCCTTTCGGCAGACGGCCGGACGGCTCCGCGTGCGCTCGGGCAGCGGCGGAGCCGTGCTGGGACCCCGACGCTACATGAAAACGGTGTTCATTACTAAACCGCGGTGCCGACCCGTGCCGCTCGCGGTCGGTCCGGGCGGCTGCCGCCCACAACACCGTGCAGTGGACGCGGAGTTGAGGTGCCCGCGGGGCCGGAGAGGTGGCGGTGCCCCACGTGGCGTGCGGCGGGGGAGGGGCGGGGAGGATCCAGTTCGCACCCGTCCAGCCCCGTCGGAAGGCAGGCACCGATGCACCGTCTCCTTGCCCGATCGCTCACCACCGCCCGGGCGCCCCTGGCCAGAGGCGTCGCGGCCGCCCTGGCCCTCGCCCTGGCGTCCTCCGTCCTCGCCGCCTCCACGAGCACCGCCGCCGCTCCCGCCGGCACCGGGCCGGACCGGCACACCGGGGGCGGCGCCTGGTTCACGGCCTGGGCCGCCTCGCAGCAGAACCTCGCGCCCACCCCGCTGCGCGACCAGTCGCTGCGCATGATCACCCACCTGAGTCAGGGCGGTGACGCGGTCCGGATACGCGTCCAGAACACCTTCGGCGACACGCCGCTCACCGTCGACGCGGCGACCGTGGCACACAGCGACGGCAAGGACGCCGCGACCGAGGGGCGTCCGCGCGCCGTCACCTTCGACGGCCGGCGCCGGGTGGTCGTGCCGCCCGGCGGTGAGGTGTGGAGCGACACCACCGGGCTCCGCACCGCCGCGCAGGACGACGTCGCCGTGTCGCTCTCCGTCTCCGGCACGGTGGCACCGGGGCGGCACGACAGCGCCTTCCGCACCAACTACCTGACCCCGCCCGGCTCCGGCGACCACACAGCCGACCCGTCCGGCGCCGCGTACACCGAGACGACCGGCTCGACCCTCCTGGTCAGCGCGGTCGACGTGCGCAACCCGCGCCTGCGGGGCAGCCTCGTGGCCTACGGCAGCTCGGTCGTCGACGGCACCGGGTCGACGGACTGCGGGCCCGGCTGCAGCCGCCCAGGAGCCAACCTGCGGTGGACCGACGACCTCGCCCGGCGGATCACCTCCGAACTGCCGCCCACTCGGCAGTTCGCCGTCGCCAACGCGGGCATCGGCGGCACCACCAGCGCCGCGACCTGCCCGGGCATCGGTGAGCCGGTGCGCGGCCTGGACGCCGCCGCGCGGCTGGAGCGCGACGTCCTGTCCCTGCACGGGGTCACGGGGGTCCTCTACTACTACGGAACCAACGACCTCCCGGCCGGCTGTGATGCCGCGCGGATCGAGGCGAGTTACCGCGAGGTCTTCCGGAGGCTGCGGGCCGCGGGCATCAAGGTGTACGTCACGCCCATCACCCCCCGCCCGGGCTACACGGACCAGCACAACCGCGACCGGCACGCGGTCGGTACGTTCGTCTCGAAGTGGAACAGCTGCGGCGGCACCTGTGACGGGATCCTCCCCTTCGACCAGGTACTCGAAGACCCCGTGCGGTCGAACAGCATCCACCCGCCGTACGACACCGGTGACGGTGTCCACGCCAACATCGCCGGACAGCAGGCCCTCGCCGACATCGTCTCGCTCCCGATGCTCGCGGCGTCGGCCCGCCGGTGACCGCCCGCCGGGGTCATGAACTCCCGGGCGGGCGAAGGGCGTCGACGACGAGGTCGAGCAGCCGGTGGGTGCGCTCCGGCTCGTCGTCGGCGGCCGTCGAGAGGAACACGCCGAGCAGCATCGCGGTGACGTCGTCGGGTGCGACGTCCGCGCGGAGGGTGCCCGCCCGGGCCCCCGCCGCCAGCACGGTGCCGATCGCGGCCGTGATGCGCTCGCGGGTGGCCGGCGTCGCGAGGCGTCCCGAGGCCCAGGCGCTGTGCAGGGTGTTGAGCATGGAGCGCTTCGTCGCGACGAACGCCGCGTAGCGCTCCATCCAGGCGCGCAGTGCCCGCTCGGGCGGCAGCTCGTCCAGCAGCGCGGAGGCACTGGTCGTGACGTCGTCCAGCTCGGCGGCGTAGACGGCCTCGACCAGCGCCTCCCGGGTGGGGAAGTGGCGGTAGAGCGTGCCGATGCCGACACCCGCCGCGCGGGCGATGCCCTCCAGCGGGACGGTGTCGTCCGCGGCGGTGAACGCGGCCCGTGCGGCGGCGACGAGCTTCTCGCGGTTGCGCCGCGCGTGGGCGCGCAACGGCCGCTCGGTGCCGGTCCGCCCGTCGGGCCGATCGGTGACGTGGCTCGGTTCCTGGTCCCGACTCAAAGCGGAGGGTCCTCCGGTAGTGCTACATTCGATGAAGCGGAGGGTCCTCCGCTTCTGCCATCTTCTCATGAGGACGGACTTGCCATGACGTCAACCGGTACCTCCTCCGGCGCCACGAACGCCGGCACCCCGCGCCCCGGCGGAACGGGGCCGCTCGCCGGCCGCACCGTCTCGCGGATCGGCTACGGCGCGATGCAGCTCGAACGCCTGCACTCCGACCGGGCCGCCGCCGTCGACCTCGTGCGCCGCGCGGTGGACCGCGGTGTCGACCACCTGGACACCGCCCAGTTCTACGGCGACGGATTCGTCAACGGGGTCATCCGCGAGGCGCTGCGCCCGACGGACGACGTCGTCGTCGTGAGCAAGGTCGGCGCCGACCCCGACCCGGGCGGCCCCCTTCCGCTGCGCCCCGCCCAGCGACCGGAGGAACTGCGGGCGAGCGTCGAGGACAACCTCAAGAGCCTCGGCACCGACCGGATCGCGGTCGTCAACCTGCGCCGCCTCGACACGGGCCCCGGCCTGCGCGCCGAGGGCGACCAGGTGGTGGACCTCGACGACCAGCTCGCCGAGCTGACCCGGCTGCGCGACGAGGGCAAGATCGGCGCGATCGGCCTGAGCAGCGTGACCCTGGACGGACTGCGCCGGGCCCTTCCGGCGGGCATCGTCTGCGTGCAGAACGCGTACAGCGTCGTGAGCCGCGACGACGAGGACATGCTGAGGCTCTGCACCGCCGAGGGCATCGCCTGGGTGCCGTACTTCCCGCTCGGCGGCGCGTTCCCCGCCATGCCCAAGGTCGCCGACGAGCCCGCGGTGCACACCGTCGCGGAGGCGCTCGGCGTGACGCCGGCCCAGGTGGGCCTCGCCTGGCTGCTCCACCACGCCCCGAACGTGCTCCTCATCCCCGGCACCGCCGACCCCGGCCACCTGGAAGCGAACCTCGCCGTGGGCGGGATCGCCCTGGACGAGTCGTCCCTCGCGGCGCTCGACGCCGTGCGGAGCCGCTCGGCGGACGTGCGGCTCGGCTGACGGCGATCCGGCCCCGGTGGCCTGACCGGACGTGCGCGGCGCCGGTGTCACAAGGTGCGCAGGCCCCGGTCCGCGAAGGCGATGAGCCACTCGAAGCTCTCGTCGACGTCGGTGCTCCACTGGAAGCCGTCCGCCGCCTGCAGCGTGGCGAAGCCGTGGAAGAGGCTGCGGAGCAGGCGCAGGGCGTGGTTCACGTCGTGTTCGGGGATGTCGTAGCCGCGCAGGACCGCGGTGAACGCGCCGAGCAGCCGCTGCCCGGCGGTGGCCAGCGGGTCCTCCGGTCCCGACGGTTCCTGGCCGATCGTCGCGGCGTACCGGCCGGGATGCGCCAGGACGAAGGCGCGGAAGGCGCGCGCCGCGGCCGCCAGCGCGTCACGGCCCGCGTATCCCCGGACCGCGTCACCGACGGCGTCGGCGGCCTCGTTGAGGGCGAGGGCGGCGATCCGCCGGTTGAGGTCGTCCTGTCCGCCGACGTGCTTGTACAGGGAGGGGGTGCGCACCCCGACCCGCTCGGCCAGCAGCCCCATCGTGAGGCGGGCGAAGCCCACTTCGTCGGCCAGCGCGGCACCCGCCGCGACCACGGCCGCCGGGTCCAGCCCCGCCCTAGGCACGGGCGGCGTCCGAGCGGAGGAAGGCCAGCACGAGCGAGACCACCTGGTCGGGGAACTGGTCGTGCGGGTAGTGACCGGCGCCCTCGATCATCTCCAGGCGGCCGAGGCCGGACGGCAGGGCCTCGACGACCGCGGCACCCTCCGCGTGCGGGTCGGCCCAGTCCGGGTCGAGCGTGCCCATCACGACCAGCACGGGGCAGCGCACGTTGCCGAGCTGTGCGCCGGCGTCGGTGGGCGCGCTGCGGCCCATGCCCTGCATGGCCTTCATCCGGCCCGGCTCGCGCAGCAGGGACTCGATGCGGCCGAGCCGTTCGGACCAGTCGGCCGGCCTGACGCCCGGGTACGCCACGTCGAGGTACGAGCGCCACAGCGGCAGACTGCCGAACAGGCCCGTGCCGAGCAGCCGCAGCATGCCCTGCCGGAACCGCCTGACCCGCAGGTCCCCGAGGCGCACCGACTGCTTGCGGGTGAACGGCGCCAGCTCGACGACCGAGGTGATCAGCGAGGGTTCCCGTGCCGCGGCGATGGTGGCGGCACCGCCCGAGACCGAGTGGCCGATCAGGACGGCCGGACCCCCCAGGTGACGGATCAGGGCGAGCAGGTCGCCCGCGATGGCGGTGCGGCTCCACTCCGGCCAGTCGGCCCCGGACTCGCCGCAGCCGCGCAGATCCACCGCGGCGACCCGGTGACCGGCTGCCACCAGCCGCGGAATCACGGCGCGGTAGGCGGCGCGGCTGTCCCCCATGCCGTGCGCGAGAACGATCAGCGGTCCCGAGCCCGTCACCTCGTACGCGATCGTGCCGCCGTCGACGGCAAGGTACTCGGTCATGTCCGACTCCCCAGTCTGGCTAACGTCATTAACTAAAAGCTACTGACGTTAGCCACGGCTGTCAACACCTCGCCCGCGGCACTCAGTCGGCGGGAGTGTGCCGCCCCGCCGCACGCCGTACGGCCGACTCCACCTCGCGGTGCGGCATGCCGGTCTCCTCGGCGTAGGCGGCGATGCCCCGGGCGAGGGCGGCGGTGGCGTCGGACCAGACCGCCAGGGCGACCGTGGCGTTCTCGCCCCTGTTGCTGCGGTAGCGGTTGTCGGCGGCCTCGACGGCACGCCTGAGTTCGATGAGTCGTCTCGGGATTTCCATGGTCGAAAACCTAGGGCGACACCGTGATCGCTCCGGTGTCCCGTCGAGCGGGAGTGCTCCTGACGAGGGCACTCGTCGTTGCCCCCGTCGCTGCCCATACGGTCCGGTGGTGTCGCGGGCCCGGAGGCGCGCCCCGGTCGCGAGGGGCTTGACCGGGTGGACGCGGGCCGGTTAGAACGTGGGAACGCCAGGACAGTAAGCGGTTGCTACGAGGAAGAGGTCCACGCATGACGCTCTCGCTCACCCATGTCGACGGCGACCGCGTCACCGTGGCCCACCGGGCGACCGGAACGGAGTTGTTCTCCTACGTGTACCGCCCCGAAGCCGACTGGGAGGCGCCCAAGCCGTACCTCCACCCGGTCCGGACCCTGTCCGGCGCACTCGTCACGGACTACCGGCCCAACGACCACCGCTGGCACAAGGGCCTGCAGCTGACCGCCTCCCACCTCTCCGGACAGAACCTGTGGGGCGGCAACACCTACGTCCACGGCGAGGGCTACCTCGCGTTGCCGGAGCGCGTCGGCTCGATGGCCCACGTGGCCTTCGAGGAGGTCGGCGTCGAGGGGGCCCGGGCCGTCATCGCCGAGAAGCTGACCTGGCACCCGCACGGCGGCGACCTGTGGGCCGAGGAGGAGCGCCGCATCGAGGCGGGCGACGTCGACCCGGACACCGGCAGCTGGACGCTCACCTGGACGTCCGCGGTGACCAACCGGCGTGCCGAACCACTGCGGTTCGGCAGCCCGACCACCCACGGACGCCCCGCCGCCGGATACACCGGGCTGTTCTGGCGCGGCCCGCGCGCCTTCCGCGGCGGCCGGGTCCTCACGGCGGAGCCGCCCGGTTCCGCCGACGCCGCCGGGTCCGAGGGGTCCGGCAGCAGCGGGACGTCCTCCGTGCCCTCCGACGGCGACCCGATGGGCTCCCAGTCCCCCTGGCTGGCCTACGTCGGCGAGCACGACGGACGGGACGGGCACGCCACGCTCGTCTTCGAACACGCCCCCGCCAACGACCACTTGGGCAAGAAGGGCGCCCACCCGGCGCACTGGTTCGTGCGCAGCGACCCCTTCGCCGCCGTCGCACCCTCCTGGGCCTTCCACGAGGAACTGGTCCTGCCGCCCGGCGAAACCCTCGCCCGGACCTACCGCGTGGTCGTCGCCGACGGCGCCTGGGACCGTGCCCGGGTCGCCGCGCACCTCGCGGGCCTCGGGTGGTGAGCCGGGCCTACGACGGCTTCCCCGCCGCGGTGGGCGTGTCCCGTCTGACCGTGTACGACTGGCCGACCGTCGACGGACTGCCCGGCGGCGGCACCCCGCACCTCCACCTGACGTGCGGCGAGGGCTACGTCGTCACGGCGGGCCGGGGAGCGGTGCAGACCCTCACCACCTCGGGCTTCGAGGAGACGCCCCTGGAGCCGGGCACGGTCGCCTGGTTCACCCCCGGCACCATCCACCGCCTCGTCAACGGCGGGGACGACGAGGGCCTGGAGATCACCGTCGTCATGCAGAACCGCGGCCTGCCCGAGGCGGGCGACGCCGTCCTCACCCTGCCCCCGGACCTGCTCGCCGACCCCGGCACGTACGCCGACGCGATCCGCGTCCCCGCCGACAGCCCCGAAGCCGAACAGGCCGAGGCCGTGCGCATCCGCCGCGACCTGGCCACCCGGCGTTTCCTCGAACTCCGCGAGGCCACCGAGAACGGCGATCCCGAGCCGCTGAGGGCGTTCCAGCGGGCCGCGGCCGATCTGGTGCGGCCACGACTGGACGCGTGGGAGAGGCAATGGCGCGAGGGCGCGCACGCCGCGGCGGAGGCGACCCGGGCCCAACTCGACGCACTGCGCGGCAGGGACGAGGCGCACCTGACCGCCGCCCGGGTCTTCGCGACCGGTCCCGCGGCCAACGGACGCTTCGGCATGTGCGGCAGGCTGGCCGTCTATCCCGGGCTGCGACCACCGGCGATGTGAGAGGATCCCGGGTCCATGGGTGCAGGCACTGAAGAGACTCGGACCCCCGTGGTCCTCGCCGGGTACGGCCCGGTGGGGCGCGCGTTCGCCGACCGGTTGGCCCGGGACGGCGCCGCGCTCCAACACCGTTACGGCGTAAGGCCCCGGGTGGCCGCCGTACGCGCGAGCGCGGCCCAGTGCCGGCCCGCCGCCGACGGGTCGGTGCCCCCGCGCCCGGACTGGGGCCCCACGGAGCCGCTGGGCGAGACCCTCGACCGCACCGGCGCGCACGTGTTCGTCCAGGCCGTACCGTCCTCGCCCGAACTGCGCCCGCGCGCGGCCGAGGAGGCCGTGACCGCACTGCGCCGCGGCATCCACGTGGTGACCGCCACCAAGAGCCACCTGCTCACGCACTGGCGGCAACTGGACGAGGCCGCGCGAGCGGGCGGCAGCACGATCAGGATCTCCGGTGCCACCGGTGCGGCCCTCCCGGCGGGCGACCTCGCCCGCACCTCACTGCGCGGCCTGGACTGCCGGACGATCCGCGCCTGCCCCAACGGCACCGCCACCTTCGTCCTCGACCGCCTCGCCGAAGGCGGGACGCTGGACGACGCGATCCGCGCCGCGCGGCTCCGGGGCATCGCGGAGGCGGATCCCTCGGCGGACCTGTCGGGCGAGGACGCCGCCACCAAGGTGCGGCTGCTGGCCGCGCTGGCCTGGGGCTGGGACCCCTCCGAGGCGCGGGTGCGGGCCCAGCCGGTCGACGGGACCACCGCGGGCCGGGCCCGGGACGCGGCTTCCCGGTCCCGCCGGCTGCGCGCGGTCGCCGAGGCGGCGGCGGACGAGCCCGGCGTCGTGCGCGTACGGCTGGAGGAGACGGGGCCGGGCGATCCGCTGTACGCGCTGACCGGGCCGGAGAAGGCCGTGGTCTTCGGCTGTCCCGACGCGGGGGACGTGACCGTGAGCGGCGGACGGTCGAGCCCGGAGGGAGCGGCGCTGGCCCTGGTGAAGGACACCGTCGAGGTCACGGCCCCGCGTACCGGCTTTTGCTGAAGCGCCCCGGTTCGGCGCCGACTCGACGTGCGGGACGCTCACGGCACGGTGATCACGGTCTTGCCGCGGGCGTGCCCCTCTTCGACGTGCCGTACCGCCTCCGCGGTGCCGGCCAGCGCGAAGGTCCGGCCGATCACGGGCGTCAGCTGCCCGGCGTCGACGAGCGCGGTGACGGCGAGCAGGTCCTCGTGGGCCGGCCCGTCCGGGGTCGCCGGGAGGATCGGGCGCAGCCGGTGCCGGGTGACCGCGTTGACCGCCGCCACCTTCGCCATGGCGCCGATCGCCCCGAACACGCGGCCCGGAGCGCCGCCGCCGGCCGCCACCAGCGCGCCCGCCGGGGTCAGCACCCGGCGCAGCCGCCCCAGCGGGTGGTTGCCCACCAGGTCCAGGACGACGTCGTAGCGCTCGCGTCCGTCGGTGAAATCCGCACGCGCGTGGTCGAGGACGTGGGCGGCACCCAGTGAACGCACCAGAGCGGTGTTGCGGGCGCCGCACACCGCGGTGACCTCCGCGTCCAGGACCGCCGCGATCTGGACGGCGAAGGTGCCCACCCCGCCGCCCGCCCCGTTGACCAGCACCCGCTGCCCGGCCCGCACCCGGCCCACGGTGCGGATGCCGCGCAGGGCGGTCACCGCGCCCATCGGCAGCGCCGCGGCCTGCTCGAAGGTCAGCCCCGCGGGCCTGGGCACCAGCAGCGCCGCGGTGGTGGCCGCGTACTCGGCGAAGGCCCCCGGGCAGAAGCCCAGGACCGGATCGCCGGGGCGGAATTCCCGCACGCCCGCGCCGACCCGCTCCACCACCCCGGCCGCGTCGATCCCGGCCACCCGGTGCTTGGGCCGGGTGAGCCCCATGCCGCCCGTCAGTCGCGCCGCGTACGGGTCTCCCCGCAGCATGTGCCAGTCGTAGGGGTTGACCGCGGCCGCGTGCACGCGCACCAGCACCCGGCCGGCCCCGGTGGCGGGCCGGTCGATCTCCCGCAGCCGCAGGCTGTCCGGCGGGCCGAACCGCTCCTGGACCACTGCCTTCATCGCCCTGCCACCATCCCCTCGGGGACCCCGGGACCGATCGCGGGTCGCGCGGTGAGGGCACCGTAGGGGCCGGGCCCACCCCCGTCAATGGCCGAACCGGGCCGGGCTCCACCCGCTCGCGCCGGGGTGGACGGCATAGGCGAGATGGGTGGCGTTCGGCGTCGGGTTCGCGCTCCGCCGGACCAGTGTGCGCGGCGTGCCGCCGGTGAACAGCGGTGTTCCGGAGCCCAGTACGACGGGTGCGAGGTGCAGCGACAGCACGTCGACCAGCCCGGCGTCGAGAGCCGAGCCGATCAGGGCGCTGCCGCCCATCAGGACGACGTCGAGGTCCTCGCCGCGATCCGCCGAGGCCGCCTCGGCACGGTCCCGCGCGACGGCGAGCGCGTCGGGCAGGCCGGTCGTGACGAACGTCCAGTCGAGGCCGGTGAGCCGGACCGACTCCGGCTTCGAGCCCGTCACGACGACGAACGCGGGCCTGCCGACCTCCGCGGCGCCGTAGCCGACGGTGTCGTCCCAGCCGCCCGGGCCGTCGACGAGGTCGAAGAGCCGGCGGCCGAGGACGACGGCGCCCGAGCGGGCGGTCGTCTCACGCACGATCCGACGTTCCTCGGGGTCGTCGGAGAAGGCCCAGGTGTGCAGGGCCTCGCCGCCGGTGCCCAGACCGTTGCCCGGGCCGGGGTCGGGCCCGGTGACGTAGCCGTCGAGGGAGATCGAGATGTCCGCGATGATGTGAGTCATGCAGGGTCGACCGGATTCGCCGCCCGAATTCATCGCCACGTGGTGGGCCACATACCGGTTCCGGCTCTCCCCAGACATTCACAGTGCGCGTACAACGTTTCACAAGCTTCGCGAGTCTCCCTGTTCAGCCTCGCTCAATCCACGCTTCACCTGGAGTTGTCCGCATGCCTCGGTTCAGCATCGTCATTCCCGTGTTCAAGGTGCAGGGCTACCTTCGCGAGTGCCTGGACTCGGTGCTCGGGCAGTCGTACCGGGACATCGAGGTGATCGCCGTGGACGACTGCTCACCGGACTCCTGCGGCGCGATCATCGACGAGTACGCCGCCCGTGACGCCCGCGTCAAGGCCGTGCACCTGCCGGAGAACGTCGGCCTGGGCCGGGCGCGCAACACCGGGCTCCAGCACGCCCGGGGCGACTACGTCCTGTTCCTCGACAGCGACGACTCCTACACCCCCGGCCTGCTGGAGGCGCTGGCCGGCCGGCTCGACGCCGTCGGGGAGCTGGACATCCTCGTCTTCGACCACGTGCGCACCTACTGGTGGGGGACGGGCGGCCGCAGCCAGACCGCGGGCCTGTTCGAGAAGGCGGGCACCGACGTCTTCCGGCTCAAGGACCGGCCCGAGTACGTGGAACTGTTCCTGGTGGCCTGGAACAAGGCCTTCCGCCGCGAGTTCTTCCTGGAGCACGGCTTCCAGTACGCCCCGGGTCTGTACGAGGACGCGCCGGTCACCCACATGGCGATGGTCACGGCCGAGCGCATCGGCTGTCTGAACAGGGTCGGTGTCGAGTACCGCCAGCGCCGTCAGGGCGCGATCACGAAGACGCCGGGGCGCAAGCACTTCGACATCTTCGAACAGTACGAGGGGCTGTTCGCGTTCCTCGCGGAGCGTCCCGAGCTGGCCTGGGCCACGCCCATGCTGTTCGAACGGGCCGTGTTCCACATGCTGTTCGCGCTCAAGCGCCCCGAGCGGGTGCGGGTCGCCGACCGCAAGGAGTTCTTCGACCGCACCGCGGACTTCTACGCGGCGCACGTCCCGGACGGCTTCACGATGCCCGACGGACCCACCGGCGTGTACATGCGGGCCGTGGCCAAACGGCTCTACCGCGCCTACCGGGCCACCCAGTTCGCGGCCCGGGCCAAGACGGCCGGGCCGAAGAAGGTCCTCAAGGCCAAGACCCAGGCCGGCAGGCGCGCGTACGCGGGCCTGTACACCCTCCAGCGCCGACGCCCCACGGACCCCCGCCTCGCCGTGTACACCTCGTACTGGGACCGGCTGCCGGCCTGCAACCCGCTCGCCGTCCACGACAAGGCCAAGGAACTCGTCCCCGACGTGCACGGCGTCTGGGTGGTGCGCAAGGAACTGGCCGGCCGGGTACCCGAAGGCATCGACTACGTGGTGCGCGACTCACGCCGCTACTGGGAAGTCATGGCCCGCGCACGGTACTTCGTGAACAACGTCAACTTCCCCGACCACATCGTCAAGCGTCCCGGGCAGATCCACCTGCAGACCCACCACGGGACCCCGCTCAAGCGCATGGGCCTGGACCAGCAGGCCTATCCCGCGGCCGCCCGGGGCATGGACTTCGCGCGCCTCCTCGACCGGGTGGACCGGTGGGACGTCAGCGTCTCCTCCAACCAGCACTCCACCAAGCAGTGGGAGCGCGCCTACCCCGGCTCCTACGAGTCCCTCGAGGCGGGCTACCCCCGCAACGACCGCTACTACGGCACCGGCGCCGAGGACATCGCCGCCATCCGCGCCCGGCTCGGCATAGCCCCGGGCAGGACCGCCCTGCTGTACGCGCCGACCCACCGCGACTACCGGCCCGGCTGGACGCCCTCCTTCGACCTGGCCCGCCTGGCCAGGGCGCTGGGCGACGACTTCGTGCTGCTGGTGCGCACCCACTACTTCTACGACCTGAACCCGGAGCTGAGCGACCTCGCCGCCCGGGGCGCCGTCATCGACGTCTCCCGCCACCCCAGTGTCGAGGACCTCTGCCTGGCGGCGGACGCGCTCGTCGCCGACTACTCGTCCATCACCTTCGACTACGCCAACCTCGACCGGCCCATCGTCATATACGCCGACGACTGGGAGATCTACTCCCAGGTCCGCGGCGTCACCTTCGACCTCCTCTCCGGCCGCCCCGGCGACACACCGGGCGCCGTCGCCACCACCGAGGACGAGCTCATCGACACCTTCCGCAGCGGCCGTTGGCGCGGGACCGAGGCCGCCACGCTGCGCGCCGCCTTCCGCGAACGCTTCTGCCAGTACGACGACGGGCACGCCGCGGAGCGCGTGGTGCGCCGCTTCTTCCTCGGGCAGGAGGCCGGGCCGGCGACGGTCCCGCTGGCCCGGCGCACCCCGGCGCCGGCACCGGCCCTCGGCTGACCGGAACCGCGTCACGCCCCGGAAGGACCGCTTCCGGCCGTTTCCGGGGCGGGCGCGGCGTTTCCCGCCCGGCGCGGGCGGGCGCCGCGCACAGTGGTGCCCATGACGACACCCGAGCAGTCGCTCCGCGCCCTCGCCCGTACCCGGGCCTCCCTCGACGGAGAGGACGTCACGTACTGGTGGTCCGGAAGCGTGTACTCCTGGGCACCCGACGAACCCTACGAGCGCCTCTTCGGCTTCGAGGGCGTCAACGTCGCCCGCCTGGTCCACGACGCCGAGGACGGCCCGGGCTCCTACCGGCTGCTCAGCCGCGAGGCCGCCTTCTACCTCGACCCGGTCACCGGCGAGATCCTGGAGACCTGGCGGGACCTGCCGGTGGTGCACGTCTGGAACGACCCGGCGAACCAGAAGTGGCGCCCCTTCCCGGTGCCGACGACCGACCTCGGCGGGCAGGTCTGCTTCAGCCTGGAGATCCCGCTCGCCTACCCCTCGCCCCTGCCGGTCGCCCAGTACCCCGAGCACTCGGCCGGTGACACCTACCGGGCCCTGGAGCTCTTCCAGTTCTTCGCCCACCGCGCGGACCTCGCCGGTCCGGCCCCCGGCGTGCCGGCCACCATGTCGTGGACCCGGATGTCCCCGTGGGTGCCGTGGATGGCCCGCGGCGGGCGACCGGGCGGCCTCGCCTACCACTGCCGGGGCCGCAAGCTCGCCGCGTACACCGAGGTCCCCGAGCGGACCCGGGCCCACATCGCCGAGCACCACCCGGAGTTCGCGCGGGCCCCGCGGAAGTGGAGCGAGCCGAACGAGACCAGCTGGACGTACTTCCGCAGGCTCGACCCGCCCGCGTGAACCGTCGCCCGGTCGAGGGCTCGCCCGACCCGGACGGTTTATGGTTGCCCGATGCGATTTGTCCCCAGATGGGTCCTGCTCTCGTCGGGATGCGCGCCCGTCCTGCTGATCGCGGGCTGGGCCGGCGCGGCGCGGTTCGAGGGATCCTCCTACGACCCCGTCACCCAGACGATCAGCACCCTGGGCTCCTACGGAGCCGCCGGGTTCTGGGTGATGACGGCCGGCTTCCTGGCCCTGGGCGTCTGCCATCTGCTGACCGCCTGGGGACTGCGCGCGGCCGCCACCGCCGGACGCGTCGCGCTGGGCGGCGGCGGACTCGCCGCCCTCGTCCTGGTGGCGCTTCCCGCGCCCAGCAGCGGGGGCTCCCTGCGCCACGGAGCCGTGGTGGTGGTCGGGTTCACGCTCCTGGCGGTGTGGCCGGTGCTGGCCGTCAACGGCGGACCGGCCGGCCCCTGGGCACTGCGCCTGGCACCCTCGATCGCGGCGACGTCCCTGATGGCGGCCGGCGGCGTGTGGTTCCTGATCGAGATGCGGCGGCACGGCGACGCCGGCGTCGCCGAACGCGTCGTCACGTCCTTCCAGTCGGTGTGGCCCTTCGTGGTGGCCGCCTCCTGCCTCCGCCACGCCCGGCAGCAGAGCTGATCCCCGGTTCACCGAAACGCTCAGCGACGCACCAGCGCCAGCACACTCAGCCCGAACATCAGCACGCCCAGGGGAAGATGGACCGACGGAACGTGCGCGATGCCCAGCACCACCTGGGCCGAGGCGAGGACGAGGAAGCCGGTGGCGTGCCACACGGGCGTGAGCGGGCCACCGCCGGGCTTCCACGCGAGTACCGCCGCGAGCACGTACAGCATCGAGGCCCCGTACATCACCCGCGCCCCCGCACTGTGCAGCGTCTCTCCGTAGGACGCGGTCAGCAGCAGTCCGGCGGAGACCGCCTGGAGGAAGATGGTCAGCGTCTGCAGGGCTATCGCGACCCGCAGGAACGAGAATCGGCGCTGCGCCGTCACCTGGGTTGCCATGGCGCGGTCCTCTTTTCCGCCCCGGGGGGCAGTAGATCGATAGGCTCTCACCAGCCCGACGACACGGGCCGGCGAAAGGTAAGGCGGGGGGCGGTCGGGCATGGGCACGGCTGGGACGGGCACCGACGCGACGGTCGCTGAACGGCGTCAACTGATCAACGTCGCCTACCGGTTGCTCGGTTCGCTGGCCGAGGCCGAGGACGCCGTGCAGGAGGCGTACGCGCGCTGGTACGCGCTGCCCCCGGGCCGGCAGGCCGAGATCGTGTCCCCGGGCGCCTGGCTGACGACCGTGACCGGCCGCGTCTGCCTGGACGTGCTCGGCTCGGCGCGGGCCCGGCGCGAGCGCTACGTCGGCGCGTGGCTGCCCGATCCGCTCCCCGACCGCGCCGAGCGGGAGCACGGCCCCGGCGCCGATCCGGCCGACCAGATGGTGCTGGACGAATCGGTGTCCATGGCCTTCCTCGTCGTCCTGGAGTCGATGACCCCCGCCGAGCGGGTGGCCTTCGTACTGCACGACGTCTTCCGCTACCCGTTCGCCGAGATCGCCGGAATCCTCCGGCGGAGCCCCGCGGCCTGCAAGCAGCTCGCGGCATCGGCCCGGCGCCGGGTGCGTGCCGCGCGGGCTCCGGCGACGGCGGCGGCCGTGCGGGCCGACGTGGTGCGGCAGGTCAAGGAGGCGTGGGAGACCAGGGACATCGCGGCCCTGGTCGACCTCCTCGACCCGGCCGCCGTCATGACCGCCGACGGCGGGGGCAGGGCCGGTGCCGCCCCGCGCCCGATCGAGGGCGGTACGCGCATCGCCCAGTACATGGCCGCCATGGCCGAGAGGACCCCGGGGCTGGAGCTCGTGGAGCGGTCCGTCAACGGAACACCGGGCCTCGTGGCCCGCCACGCCGGCGCCGTGGCGACCGTCGCCGCGTTCGAGGTCGCCGAAGGCCGCGTCACCCGGATCTGGGCGGTCCGCAACCCCGAGAAGCTGCGGCCCTGGGTAGGCTGAACCGGAGCGCAGCCGACGCGGCAGACGGGGAGCATCCGCCATGACCACAGCGCACGATCTCACGATCGTCTCTCTCGAGGTCCCCTCCGACTACCCGGTCGAGCGTGGCGACCTGTCGCTGGCCCTGGCCGGGGCCGAACTGATCGACCTGCTGGAGGCGGGGACGGTCGCGCTGGACGGCCCCCTCCTGCGACTCGTGTCGCCGACGCGGTCCGGGGACGCGCTCCTCGACACGGCGGCGGACCTGATCGGTCGGGAGCCGCCCGAGTCCGTGGCGGACTGGCTGTGGCGCCGGGGAGACGGCCTGGCGGCGCGGTACCTCGGCGCGGCGGGCGCGGACGACGGTGGCCGCAGACGCTCGCGGTGGAACACGCGCCGGACCGCCGACCGGCCGGTCCCGGCCGACGCCTCGGCCCGTCGGCGTGCCACCGACCGCTGGTCGGGCGGCGATCCGGTGCTGGTGGGTCTCGCGGCCGCGGTGGGCATCCGGCACGAGGCGGCCGACCGGGTGGCTGACCCGGAGGACGACGGGATCGCGACCGTGCTCGCCGCCGTGCACGACGCCGTGGTGGAGCTGGCCGCCACCCGGCAGCGTCGCAGCATCGAGGAGGCGGCGTTCGACAACATCTGGCGGGGGATGTGACGGCCGCGCGGGTCAGATGCGCCAGGAACGGAGCGACTCGGCGACGTCGTAGATGCTCAGCCGCGTCTCGCGGACCTTCCTGATCAGGTCGGACAGGGCCCCGTAGGGCGGATCGATCCCCTCACCGGACTGGTCCATGTACTGACCGGTGACGAAGGCCGCGAAGAGGCTGTTGCGGTGGGGGAGCGGTTCGAGGCGCACGATGGTGTGCAGCAGGGCGGCCGCCCGCCAGGCGCTGTCCGGGTTGGAAGCGGCCAGGGTCGGCATGCGGGTCTTGTGCCGGGCCACCGCCGCGACGAGCGCCGAGTAGTCCGTGACCGACACGTCCTCGTCGTCGAGAGCGGCGTCCTGGACGTCCAGGAGCCACGGGACATCGATGTACAAGGGCTCGCTCATCAGGCGGCGCTGACTCCCTCGCCGCGCTGGGACGGCGGGATCTCGTCCGGGAAGGCCTCGTCGAACTCGGCGCGCAGCCGGTCCGCCCACGAGGCGGCGCCGGCGACGAACCGCTTGCGCTGCATCTCGCGCACACCGAGGTCGTGCATGTACTGCTTGAGGCTCTTGCCCTCGGCCGCGGCGGCCGCGCGCACGCCTTCCATTTCTTCCTCGGTGAAGGTCACGTTGAGTGATGGCATACCGGCATGGTACCTACTCGGTACCTGATGCGCGACTCACCGGACGGGGGAGGACCGCCCGGCATGTCGATGCCCGCACCGCCACGACGGTCGGCGAACATTTCGTCGATCGCGGTTCCAGGGGCGCCGCCCGGAAGCAGGGAGGCAGTGGTGACGGTCGAACGGGTCGGACTCGTGGTCCACGGAGGCCGCGAAGGCGCCGCACTGGCGGCACGGCAGGTCCGGGAATGGTGCGACGAGAACGCCGTGGTCTGCACGGACATCGACGTGTGGAGCGGCGAGGGCCGGCGCAGCGCCCGCGAGGAGGTGGCCGCGGCGGGCGACCCGGACCTCGTCGTCACCCTGGGCGGCGACGGCACCTTCCTGCGCGGCGCACGGCTGGCGGCGGAGAACGACGCCCTGATCCTCGGCGTGGACCTGGGCCGCGTCGGATTCCTGACCGAGGTCCCCGCCCCGGCGGTGCGCTCCGCGCTCGACGCCGTCCGGGGCGGTCACCTGGAGCCGGAGACCCGCATGCTGCTCACGCTGCGTGCCTCCCGGATGCTGGAGATCCCGGCCGAGATGGAGGCGCTCCTGCGGTACGGGCGAGGACCGTTGCTGCCACCCCCACGCGTGCGTACCGACTGCGAGAGCGGGAACGAGTGGGGGATCGCGCTGCACGTCACGGCCCTCAACGACGTGGTCCTCGAAAAGCTGTCGCGGGACCGGCAGATCTCCGTCGGCGTCTACGTCGCCGGCCGGCTGCTCGCCTCCTACTCCGCCGACGCGCTGCTCGTGGCCACGCCGACCGGCTCCACCGCCTACAGTTTCGCCGCGGGCGGCCCGGTCGTCTCGCCCCGCGCGGAAGCGCTCGTCTTCACGGCGGTGGCCCCGCACATGACGTTCGACCGCTCGGTGGTCACCGCCCCCGACGAGCCCGTCGGACTGCGGATCCTCGAACGGTCGGGACGGGCCGCCGTGAGCGTCGACGGGCAGCTGCGGGGCGTACTGGATCCGGGCGACTGGCTCGGCGTGTACGCCGCTCCCCGCCGGCTGCGAGCGGTGCGGCTGGGCCCCATGGACTTCTACGGCCGGCTGCGCGAGCGCATGCGGCTGACCGACGCCCCGGCCGCGGTCGCCGACGGCACGCCCGCCCCCCTGTGGCCCGTCAGCACACCCCCGCCCGGAGACCTGGCACATCTGGCGATGCCCGCACCCCCGGCCGAGGGCGGCTCCGCCGGTCCGCTTCGAGAACGGCCGTGAAGAGCACGTGCGGGCTCCGCCGTACGACGGAGCCCGCCTCGCGTCAGGCGGGCTTGCGCCACACCGAGACGTGCTTCGGGGAGTCCTGGGTGAACGGGGTCCCGTCCCAGTCCCCGACGCGACGCTCCAGTTCGAGGCCGGCGATCCGCGCCATCAGGTCGAGCTCGGCCGGCCAGGCGTACCGGTGCCGGGAGTTGGCGCGACGGTAGGTGCCGTCGTCCGGGTCGCGGGTGAAGTGATTCGAGACGAGGACCTGTTCGACCAGGTCGAAGGTGTCGAAGCCCAGATGCCGCTCCGAGACGTCGAACGGCACCGCGACCTGTCCCGGCGGCAGGAACCGCAGCGGCGGCACGCCCAGCTCGATGACGAAGCGGCCGCCGGGGCTCAGATGACGTGCCGCGTTGCGGAAGCACTCGACCTGCTCGTCCTGGGTGAGCAGGTTGGTGATGGTGTTGTAGACGAGGTAGACCAGGGCGAACTCGCCGGGGACGACGGTCGTGGCCATGTCCCCGAGGGACACCGGCAGGGTCTCCTCGTCGGTCTTCCGGCGCAGCACCGCCGCCATGTGTGCGGAGAGCTCGATGCCCACCACCGGCACACCGCGCTCCCGCAGCGGGACGCCCACGCGGCCGGTTCCGATGGCGAACTCCAGCGCCCGGCCGTCTCCGGCCAGTTCGGTGAGGAAGTCGAGGGTCGGTCCGAGGACGGCGGCGGAGGCCATTCCGGTCTCGGCCTCCTCGGCGTCGTAGCGGTCGGCGGTCTCACGGGTCCACAGTTCGCTGCTCGTCACGGTCGGCGATTGTGCCGGGCGCGCGGGACCCTGTCGAAGGCCTTTCGGCCGGGGCGTCACCGACGGCGCGCAGCCGCAGCAGATACGTCGCGGTCAGCGCGACCGCACGGTCCTCGTCCTCGGTCAGCTCCACCAGGGCACCGGACGCCCTCGCACCGGGGATGCCCGCCAGCGCCTGGGTCAGCCGGCCCCGCGCGGGCGCCTGGGTGGTGTCGTGGGCGAGGCGGCCGACGAGCCCCTTCGCGATCCGGTCCGCCGTCGCGGTGTCGGCCGCCAGGACGCTCAGCGCGTCGGCCGCGTCGGTGTCGTTCCTCCCCTCCACGACCATGTCGATCAGCGTCGGGACGGCCTCGCCCACCCCACGCGTCCCCAGCGCCAGCGCGGCGTGTCCGCGCACCGCGGCGTCCGGGCTGTCGAGCGCGTGCCGCAGCCGTGCGCCGGCCTCACCGCCGGGCAGCTCGGCGAGGGCCTTGACGGCACGCTCCCGCACCGCCGCCACCGGTGACGCGAGACCCTCCGCCAGCAGTGGCGCGGGGTCGTCGCCCGCTCGTGCCAGCGCCCACCTGAGAGCTCCGGCGACGTTGTGGTCCGCCTCGCTCAGCACCGCCTCCACCAAGGCCTCCATCGGCACCGCGGCCTCATGGGCCGAGGACAGGGCCGCGCGCTGACGGGTGTCCGCGCTCTTCGAACCCAACGCCTGGAGAAGCGCGACGACCTGGAGGACGTCCTCCCAGCCGGCCGGGCCCGCGGCGTCGATCCGGCGCAGCCGGGTGAGCAACTCGGTTTCGGCCGCGATGCGTTCACGGGTCCGCCGGACGAGGTCGTCGACGAGTGCCGAGGGCGCGAAGCCGGGCTCGTCGAGCGCGCGGCCGATCTCGCGCAGCGACAGCCCGAGCGAGCGCAGGCTCTCGATGTGGAAGATGCGCCGGATGTCGTCCTGGGAGTACTCCCGGTAGCCCGAGCCCGTACGGCCCGAGGGCCGTACCAGGCCGAGCGACTCGTAGTGCCTGAGCATGCGGGCACTGACCCCGGACCGTCGCGCCACCTCACCGATCAACACGTTCTATCGTCCCCCGTCGGGCGCCCCGCCGAGAGCCACGGCGCGCTTCGCCTCCTCGATCGCCGCTTCGAACCCGGTGTCGGGGTCCCGCAACAGCCGTTGCGTGGCGAGGGCGTGGGCCCGCACGGATGGGGCCGGCGCGCTCGCCGCTTCCTCCAGCACCACCGCCGTCGCCGCCTCGCCCAGCGCGACCAGTGCCCGGCTCAGACTCAGCTGCGTCTCCCGGTCACCGCGCCCCAGTTGTGTCACCAGCGCCGCGGCCAGGGCGGCCTCCTCCCCGTCGGGGACGAGCACGACCGCGGCCCGCCAGGCACTGCGCGCCACCTCGTCGTCCGCGTCGGACAGCACCGCCGGTGTGATCGCCGGCCACGCCCGCCGGTCCCCGATCTTGGACAGGGTGTGCAGGGCCTGGCTCCGGGCCTGCGGGCGCTGCGAGCGCACCTCGCGGACCAGCAGGGGAAGCGTCATGGACACCGGATGACGGGTGAGCGCCCAGGTCAGCATGTCGCGGACGAAGAACTCCGGCTCGATCGCGGACCGCTCGACGAGCTTGTCCACGAAGCCCGGGTCCGGCGCCGAGCCGACGGCCAGGGCCGCCCGCAGCCGTACGGACGCATGCCCGTCCTCCAGACCCCGGATCGCCCGCACCGGGTCCCCGCCCTGTCTCGTCATGGTCATCGGGACCACCTCCTCGGCGGCCAGTGAAGACCTTGTCACCGTGTCAAGGTCAAAGAAGTGGTGGTCGGGGTGGCGCCCGGGGGGAGAAGATGGGTGCCATGACGGGAGAGAGTTCCGCGATCGACAGCACCAGGCCCAGCATCGCCCGTGTCTACGACTACCTGCTCGGCGGCAAGGACAACTACGCCGTGGACCGGGAGATCGGCGACGTGTTCAAACGGGACCTTCCCGGTTCGGTGGCGATCGCCTTCGCCAACCGCGCGGCGTTGACCCGGGCGGTGACGGAGATCGTCACGACGACCGGGGTGCGGCAGTTCATCGACCTGGGCAGCGGCCTGCCCACCGCCGACAACGTCCACCAGGTCGCGCAGCGGCGGGTGCCGGACGCCCGCGTGGTGTACGTCGACACCGACCCCCAGGTGCTCGTCCACGGCCGGGCGTTGCTGGAGGAGAACGACCGGACCCGGGTCGTGCCCGTCGACGTGCGCGATCCCGAGGGGATCAGGAACCACCCGGACACCCGGGAACTGATCGACTTCGACCGCCCCGTCGCCGTCATGTTCAGCGCCATCCTGCACCACGTCAACGACGACGAGGACCCCGCCGGGATCGTCCGCTACTGGCGCGACCGGGTGCCGTCCGGGAGCTGCTTCTTCGTCAGCCACTTCCGTTCCGGGAACAACCCGGAGACGGCGGAGGCCGAGAAGGTCCTCCAGGCGACGTTCGGCCGCGGCCGGTGGCGGACCGACGCGGAGATCGAGGCCCTGCTGGAGGGTCTGGACATCCTGGAGCCCGGGATAGTGCCGGCGCCCCTGTGGCGTTCCGAGGAGGCCGGCGCTCCCTGGAACGGTGGGCAGCGGGAGTTGACCGTGTGGGAGCGTCTCATCGCCGCCGGGATGGCCCGCAAGCCCTGACCCCGCGAGGGCGATGGTCAGTCGAGGCAGAACTCGTTGCCCTCGACGTCCTGCATCACGATGCAGGACTCGTTCTCCTCGTCGGCGGGCAGTACCCGCTGCTTGACCGCGCCGAGCGCGACCAGCCGCGCGCACTCGGCCTCGAGCGTGGCGAGGCGTTCGTCCCCCACCAGTCCGGTGCCGGCCCGCACGTCGAGATGGACCCGGTTCTTGGCGACCTTCCCCTCGGGAACGCGCTGGAAGTACAGGCGCGGGCCGACTCCGGAGGGATCACTGCACCCGAACCACGCGTCCCGGTCCTCAGCGGGCAGGGAGCCGTTGTAATCGTCCCACGTGGCGAACCCTTCCGGCGGCGACGCCGCGACGTACCCCAACACCTCGCACCAGAAGCGGCCGACGCGCTCGGGCGACGCACAGTCGAAGGTGATCTGGACCTGCTTGATCGACGACATCCGCGCACCCTAGCAGGGACGTTGCGTTGGCCGACGACCCTTTTCGGCGCCCCGCGGCCCCGAGGACGAGGGGAGTTCCGGGACACCGCCGAACAATTCACGGCACCCTTTCTCCAATGGCCCGAATCGGCTGTTATCAGGTCCGCGGGAACGACTACGGTGGCCTCGACCCGAGGATGATCGGTGGGAACCGCCCGCGAGCCGGGCGACGCGGGGGAGTGGACGAGAACGTGGGAGTGTACGGCAGGTCCCCCCGGGGTGGGGGGCGCGCGACCGGCCGGTCGACGTCCGCGGTGCTGCCGCCCCCGCTGCGCGTCTGGTTCGGCCCGCTCGCCCTCCTCGCCGCGCTGGTGGTCGTCGTCTTCGGAGCCCGGTACGCCGGCGAGAGCGGGCCGAGCGCGACCGACGCCCGGATCTGGGCGGCGGTGGACGGGGTGGGCCCGCCGTGGCGGCACGTCGCCGTGGTCACGGACTTCCTGGGGGAGCCCGTGGGAGCCGTGCTCCTGGTCGCGGTCCTGGTGACGGGCTGCCTGCTGCTTCGGGACCCGCGCGCGGCGGTGTTCCTCGTGACCGGCTCCGGCCTGACCGTGGCAACGACGACCCTGCTCAAACCGGTGGTGGGACGCACCATCCACGGCGACAACCTGTCCTACCCGAGCGGGCACACCGCCTTCCTCACCGCCCTCGCCCTCATGCTGTCGCTGCTCGCGACCGGCCGGTCCGGCCTCGGCAGGGCGGCGGGTGTGCCGTTGGTGTTCGTGGCAGGGTTGGTGGCCGGCGCGGTGATGGGGTGGGCGCAGGTCGCCCTTGGTTCGCACTACGCGACCGACACCCTCGGGGGCTGGTGCACCGCGATGGCGGTGCTGCCGGTCACCGCGTGGCTGGTCGACCGGACGGCCGACCGGCTGACCGACCGGAGCACCGCCCGGACGACCGGCCACGGGGCCGACCGGACGGCCGACCGGACGGCTGAACGACCGGCTGAACGAACGGATGAGCGGCAGGGCGACCGGAGGGCCGACGCCGGACGCCGGCCGTGCCGCTGACGCCCCGACAGACGGTGTCGTCCCTCCGTCGCCGTGCACCTCACGTCACGCCAGGCGGCGGAACACCGGCTTCACCGCGCGCCCGCCCATCCAGGGTGTCGGATCGGCGGCGTCCAGTGCCTTCCGGTACACCGCGCACGCCTGTGCCACGACGTCGACCGTCCGATCGACGTCCGCCTCGCTGAGCGCCCCGCTCACCACGAACGACGGGGCCAGCACCCCGCCCGCGAGGAGCCGGCGCAGGAACAGGGTGCGGTACTCCTGCGACGGCCGCCGGTTCTCGTCGAGGGTGGCGAAGACCAGGTTGCTGGCCCGGCCCCGGACGACGACGTGGTCGCCCACGCCCATGCCGGCCGCCGCCTCGCGGACACCGGCCGCCAGCCGCTCCCCGAGGGCGTGCAGTCGCGCGGTGACGCCCTCCTCGACGTACGTGGCCTGCACCGCCATCGCGGCCGCCAGCGCGTGCGTCTCCGCACCGTGCGTGGTGGACAGCAGGAAGACCCGCTCGCCCGGGTGACGCAGCCCGCCCCGCTCCATCAGCTCGCGGCGCCCGGCCAGCGCGGACACGGCGAACCCGTTGCCCAGCGCCTTGCCGAACGTGGAGAGGTCGGGGACGACGCCGTACAGACCCTGGGCGCCCGCCTCCGACCAGCGGAACCCGGTGATCATCTCGTCGAAGACGAGTACGCAGCCGTGCCGGTCGGCCAGAGCGCGCAGCCCGGCGAGGTACCCGGGCGGCGGCTCCGTGTGCGTGGCCGGCTCGAGGATCAGGCAGGCCACCTCGTCCCGGTACCGGACGAGCAGTTCCTCCGTGGCGGCCAGGTCCCCGTAGGGGAACGCCAGGGTCAGCTCGTCGGTCGCCGCCGGAACACCGGCGGACATCGGCGTGGTGCCGATGAACCAGTCGTCGACGGAGAAGAACGGATGGTCGGCGCAGACGGCCACCCGGGACCGCCCGGTGGCCGCCCGGGCCAGGCGCACCGCGGCGGTGGTGGCGTCGGAGCCGTTCTTCGCGAACTTCACCATCTCGGCGGTCGGCACCGTCGCCAGGAAGCGCTCCGCGGCCTCGACCTCCACGACGGACGGCCGGACGAAGTTGCTTCCCCGGTCGAGCTGGCGCCGCACGGCCTCCGTCACCCGGGGATGGGCGTGCCCGAGGCTGACCGACCGCAGGCCGGAGCCGTACTCGATGTACCGGTTGCCGTCGACGTCCCACACGTGGGCACCGCTGCCGTGGCTGATCACCGGGGCCAGGTTCTCCGGGTACTGGTCGTCGCCCTTGGCGTAGGTGTGGGCGCCCCCGGGCACCAGGGCGTGCAGCCGCTCGTTCGCCTGCCGCGACCGGGGCAGACCCGGCTCTTCCGCGTTCACTCGGTGCTTCACCCTTCCCTGTGCTTGAGGACCTCGGCGAGGCTCGGTGCCCGCCGGTCCCGCTCGGACACCGAGGTGACCGGCAGCGGCCAGTCGATGGCCAGGTCCGGGTCGTCGAAGGCGATCGTCACGTCCTCGGCGGGATCGTGCGGCCGGTCGATCCGGTACGAGACGTCGGAGGGGTCCGTCAGCGACTGGAAGCCGTGCGCGCACCCCGCCGGGATGTACAGGGCCGCCTGGGTCTCGCCGGACAGCTCGAAGGTGGCCCGGCCCAGGTAGGTGGGCGAGTCCGGCCGCAGGTCCACGACGACGTCGAAGATCCTGCCGTACGAGCACCGGACCAGCTTGGCCTCGCCCGCGCCGGAGCGCAGGTGCATGCCGCGCAGCACGCCCCGGACCGAGCGGGACACGCTGTCCTGTACGAAGGCGGCCGGATCGAGGCCCACCGAGCGGACCACGTCGGCGTCGAACGTGCGGCAGAAGAAGCCGCGTTCGTCGGCGTGCGGCGTCGGCTCGAACAGGTACGCGCCGGCGATCAGGGGGACTTCTCGCGCCTTCATGGTGTCTCCCGCAGGGCGTGGGTGGGGCCGGCCGCCGGGAACAGCGCCGCGGCCAGGTCGGTGAACTGCTGCTCGACGCGCCGGGCGACGGCCAGGTTGCGCTGGACCAGGGTCCGCCGCACCCGGGCCGCGTTCCGCTCCAG
Organism: Streptomyces sp. KPB2; assembly: GCF_003950055.1. Lineage (NCBI taxonomy): Bacteria > Bacillati > Actinomycetota > Actinomycetes > Kitasatosporales > Streptomycetaceae > Streptomyces > Streptomyces sp. KPB2. The sequence goes on along the minus strand of NZ_CP034353.1, from coordinate 152,163 downwards.
CTCGCGGAACTGTTCGAGGAGCCGGTCGGCGTCGGCCTCGCGGGCCGGGTGGCAGTACGCGCCCATGCCCATCTCCGCCATGAGCACGTCGCTCTTCGCCGAGTAGCTGAGGGCGAGCGTCGGTGTGCCGGCCTTCAGAGCGCAGACGATGTTGTGGTAGCGGGTCGCCACCACGCTGTCGGCGCACGCCGTCTCCTTCATCAGGTCGGCCAGCGAGGCCGCCTCGGCGACGGTGACCAGCGGCGAGGCGACCGCGTCGACGATCGAGGCGGCCACCGGCCGGTCGAGCTCGTCGCCGGTGAGCAGCCGGACCGGCCTGCCCTCCTCGACCAGCGCGCGGACGAACCGCGTCGTCCCGTCGAGGTAGCGCCGGTGGATCTCCTCGGCCCGGTCGCGTTCGTCGTTGCTCCCGTGGAAGTCCATGACGCCGACGCAGACCGGGCCCGGCATGCCCGCGGACTCGTTCCCCGCCGGCGCCGGCAGGGCGAACACCAGGTCCGCGTAGACCTCGTCCCGCGCGGTGTTCACGCCCATCGCCCGCATCGCGTCGCGCGACTGGGTGTCCCGGTAGGACCGGTACGCGGCCAGCCGCGTCGACCAGCGGGTCAGGATCCGGGTCGGCCGGTTGCCGATCGGCCCGGCGCCGACGCTGACCAGCGCGACCGGGGTGCGGAACAGCCGGCCCATCGCGCAGAGCAGGAACAGCGAGTACGGGAAGCCCCACGGCCGCAGCGGCAGCGTGGTCTCCAGGACGCCCGTACCCGGCACGATCACCGCGTCGTGCCGGCGCACCCAGGCGGCGGTGCGGACGACGTCCACGAGTTTGCCGAACCCCTTGGCCGCGATCGCGCTCGCACGGGACGCGGTCCGGTACTCCCCGCGATACCAGTTCAGCCGTGTCGCGGGGATTCCGTACCGGGTGGCGACGATCTCGGGTCCGCCGCACATCGCGTCCACGACCGCCCCGGGACGCGCGGCACGCAGATGGTCGAGCACCGCTTCGAGCGACCCGTCGTTGCCGCTGTTGCCGGCGCCGAGCAGACCGAACACGCCGATGCTCAAAGGCTTCTCACGCATGGAGTTCATCCCTGCCTTCCCTCGCGGCCGGCGACGAGGGCGTCGACGGAGACGGTGAGCCGGCCGGGGCCGACGGGGGAGCGGTCCTCGACCCGCTCGCCGGCGCCGGGCCGCACCCGGCTGGTCATCCACGCGGCCAGATGGCGGTGGCAGGCGCGCCGGTCGGCCGACGACAACGGCGCCCGCCCGATCGCCGAGACGAAGCCCCAGACGTACTCGGCCAGCAGGCGCGGCGTCGGGTGCAGCGGGCCCGCCCGGCGCGGGTCGAGGTTGACGCACCGGGAGCGCTTGGAGGGGTTCGCCCGCTCGGCACGGGTGGGGTGGTCGCGCCGGAAGTACAGCAGCTCCGGCACCTGGTGGAAGGGCCCGTGCAGGGTGATCTCGGCGACGAACGTGCGGTCCGCGTGGTGGTAGCTGTCGTGCGGCTTCACCCGGCGCAGCACGTCGGCCCGCATCACTCCGTAGAAGTCGTCGCCGCCGGGCTCGAACAGCAGGCTGCGGAAGCGCTCGGGAGCGCGCGGCGAGTCGGTGGCGAGTCCGTACTCGTAGGGGACCTTGACCTTGCCGTCCCCGTCGATGACCGCCTGCCCGCTGTGCGCCAGGACCACCTCCGGCCGCTCGTCCAGCGCCTCGACGCAACGGCGCAGCAGGTCCCGGGCGTACAGGTCGTCGTGCGAGGCCCACTTGAACAGCTCGCCGCGGCACTGGGTGAACACGTAGTTGTGGTTCGGGGCGGCACCGATGTTCCGGGGCAGCCGGATGTACCGGATGCGGGAGTCCCGCGCGGCATACCGGCGGCAGATGTCCTCGGTGCCGTCGGTCGACGCGTTGTCGGTGATCACCAGTTCGAAGTCCTCGTAGGTCTGCCCGAGGAGGGCGTCCAGCGACTCGGCCAGATACTCCTCGCCGTTGTAGACGGGAAGGCCGATGCTCAGCCGGGGGTGGGGGGTCATGTGGTCCTCACTTCGGAAAGGGAAAGGTGGTCGCGCTCGCGCAGGGCGGCCCGCAGCTCCAGCCACCACGCGACGGAACCGCAGACGGACGCCGCGGCGGCGCCCCAGGCCGAGCCGACCGTGCCGCCCGCGACCGCACCGCCGAGACCGCCGGCGACGTAGCAGGCGGAGGCGAACAACTGACAGCGCAGACTGCGCCGGGCCGCGGCGAGCGCCCGCAGCCCGGCCGCCGCACCCGTGCCGAGCCCGGCGCCCGCGACGCTGAGCGTGACCGGCACGATGAGCTCCGAGGCACCGCTCCAGACGTCACCGAGAACGAGCTCGCCGAGCCGGTCCGGCACCAGCAGCAGCGCCGCGCCCCACAGCACGGCGGCGACGGTCTGCCCCGCGCCGAGCAGGAAGCAGAACCTGCCGAGCCGCTGCGGAGCCTGCCGCAGCACCCGCGCCGACTCCGCCACGGTGACCAGCGACAGACCCATCAGCACCGCGAGGAACGGGCCGAGCAGCAGCTCCGCGCCCCGGATCACGCCCACCGCGCCGACGCCGACGATCGCGCCGAGCCCGTACGCGCGTATCTGCCCGGCACCGCTGACGCCGACGTTCTCGACCAGGTACCGGTAGCCGAGGTCGCGGTGGTCGCGATGCCACTCGCGGGCTCCGCCCGGCCGGGGCCGGATGCCGGACTGCAGGCAGCCGTACCCGGCGGCCACCGCGGCGGAGCCGCCCCAGGCGAGGAGGAAGGCCGTCACGCTGCCCACCTGGGCCGCCACCACCATCGCCGGGACGAGTGCGACGGCCCACACGACGTCGTTGACGAACGCCTTGCGGCCGACGCCTGCGGCGAAGAACGAGTACCGCCAGGCGTCCTGGAGCAGCAGCCCCGGCAGGACCACGCCGAGGGCGGCGAACGCGGCACCCACCTGGCCGCCGATGCACAGCCCGGCGACCAGGGACACCGTGCCGATGCCGGTGCCGACGAGGAGCGCGGTGCCCGAGGACCGGGCCACCGCCCCGCGCCAGGACGCGTCCGACACGCCGCTGAAGCGGACCACGAGAGGGTCGGTGGCCAGTCCGCGGGAGACGTTGAGCACCACGCCGTACGTCACCCAGGCCAGGCTGAACACGCCGAAGGCGGTCAGCCCCAGCGAGCGCGCCACGTAGATGCCCACCACGAAGTTGGACAGGCTGGAGGCCGCCTGGTCGGCCAGCCCCCACGACAGCCGGCCGAGGACGCCCCGCCGCGCGGGCCCCGCCGGTGCCGTGGACTTCTCCCCCTCGACGGTCATCGGCGTCATGCCTTGATCAGCCCGGCGCCGTGCAGGGCCTCGGCCGCCACGGCGACGGTGTCGAACGGCAGCCCCGAGCGCTCGGCCACGTCCAGCAGACCGTGCTCGCCGTCGGAGAGGCTGAGCACCCACAGCATGGCCATCTGGGCCTCTTTCGCGTCGCTGCGCCCGCCCAGCGAGTCGTACAGCCCGCGCCGCCCCAACTGCGGCTCTCCGTAGGGACTGAGGTTGACGTACCGCCGGTTGCGGTCGAGCAGCCCGAACGCCTCACGGCAGACGGCGAGGGTGTCCGCCATCGCCGCCGGGGAGACGAAGTCCAGGTTGTCGGCCGACGTGTGGTACTCGGGGTAGCCCGCGTACGGGGTCCGGGTCAGCGAGCCCACACCGAGGTCGAACCCGGGGGAGCAGTACTGCCGCTCGTCGTAGCCGTACGGCGTGAACTCGGTGATCCGGTGCGGGCGTCCGGAGTCGTCCAGTACGTGCCGCAGGACGCGGTCGATCTCCGCGTCGCCGCGCCTGCTCTGCTTGTACGTCAGCTGCCCGGGGTCGCCCGCGCAGGCCAGCACCAGGCCGTGCTTGACCCGGTCCACCCGTTCCCGGTTGCGGGCCAGCCAGGTGATCGCCCCGATGGTGCCGGGCGCGAAGATGAACCGGTATGTGTGGTACGGCTGCCGCTCGGCCAGCTCCCGGGCCAGGAACACCGCCACCGCGACGCCGGCCAGGTTGTCGTTGGCCAGCGACGGGTGGCAGACGTGGCAGGAGACGATCACCTCGTCGGGCACCTGCCCGGGGACCACGTGCTCGGCGTAGGTGAGGTGGCCGTCCGCCAGGGTGGAGTCGATGCGGACCTCGTAGTCGCCCTCGGGCAGTGCGTCGAGCGTCTCCTGGGCCAGGCAGAAGCCCCACTCGGGCCGGTAGTAGCTCGTGCGGTAGGGCACCCAGGACGGGTGGTCCGGCAGGGTGTGCAGGTGTGGGCGCAGCTCGGCCAGCGGCATGGTCGCCGACACCGGCACGCTGTAGCCGAGCACATGCAGGCTGGACGCCGCGAAGTCGACGACCCGGCGGCCCGTGCCGTCGGCGACGTACGCGTCCCGGATGTTCCACTCCTGCGGCACCGTCCAGTCCAGCACCCGAGTCCCGGTCGGTACCTCGTGCACGTGCAGAGGGATGTACTCGTCGACGATCCGCAGGGTCGCGCGCACACCGTCGCCCGTGATGCTCCGGCAGAGCGGGTACATCCGCTCCACCAGCTCGTACATCTCCTCTCCGGACTGGGTCATCGGCGCCACCGAAGGGTGTCGTCGACGGCGCCGGTCGCGGAGGCCTCGCGCAGTACGGCCAGGCGGGTGAAGCGCTGCTCGAAGCTCTCCCGGGTCAGCCCGTGCTTCCGGTAGGCGTCGGCGAGTTCGAGCGCGCCCTGCTTCACCGTCCACTCGCAGTCGAAGCCGGGGATCGCGGCACGGAAGCGGGAGAAGTCCACCCGGTACGAACGCGGATCGGCACCCGTCTCCCCGGTGATCACCACCTTCGAGCCGGACACCGCCGCGGCCACCTCCTCGGCGATCTCGGCGACCGTCACGTTGTTGACCTCGCTGCCGATGTTGAACGCCCGGTCGTGCACCGCCTCGCGCGGAGCCTCCAGTGCGGCCGTGAACGCCCGGGCGATGTCGGCGGCGTGCACGAGGGGACGCCACGGGGTGCCGTCGGAGAGCACCAGCACCTCACCGGACAACAGGGCGTGTCCCACCAGGTTGTTCAGCACGATGTCCGCGCGCAGCCGGGGCGAGAAGCCGAAGGCGGTGGCGTTGCGCATGTACACCGGGCTGAAGTCGCCGTCGGAGAGCGCGTGCAGGTCGTCCTCCACCCGCACCTTGGACTCCGCGTACGGCGTCACCGGCCGCAGCGGCGCGTCCTCGGTCACCAGCTCGCCGCCGCCCGCGGCGCCGTAGACGGAGCACGTCGACGCGTACAGGAAGCGCTGCACCCCGGCGTCCCGGGCCAGCCGGGCCAGTCGCACGGACGCCTGGTGGTTGATGTCGTAGGTGAGTTCGGGCGCCAGCGAGCCCAGCGGGTCGTTGGAGAGCGCGGCCAGGTGGATCACCGCGTCCACCCCGGCCACGTGCTCGGCGGTGATGTCCCGCAGGTCCACCCGGCGGCCGGGCGGGTCGTCGGGCACCGGGCCGAGGACGCAGTCGGCGAACAGGCCGGCGTCGAGGCCGACGACCTCGTGTCCGGCGGCCGTGAGGACCGGGGCCATCACGGTGCCCAGGTAGCCCTGGTGTCCGGTGAGCAGTACGCGCAAGGTGGTTCAACCCCCCAGGTTGAGAGTGAGTTTGGCGACGTCGAACGCCTCGGCGTAGCGCGCGTGGCATTCGATGCCGCGGATCCGGGCCAGCCCGAGGAAGGCCTCCCGGTCGTACCAGGGCCGGTGCCGCTGCGAGGGATAGTGCTCCTGCAGCAGCCGCACCTTCTGTTCGGCGACGTCCTGGGACAGCGGCTGGTACGCCGTCGGACGGCCCAGATCGCCGTCCCACTTGACGATCTCGTAGCGGAGCACGAGATGGTCGCGGAACGCGGTCGTCATCAGCTTCGCCAGGCCGCGGTGGTCCTGGTGCGCGTCGTCCGTGCGCGGGGCCAGCACCAGGTCGGGCTCCGTCCGCCCGCGCAGCTCCTCGACCGCGGCCTTGGCCTCCTCCCAGTGCGCCGGCATCCGGCCGTCCGGCAGCTTGAGCACGGTCAGCCGCAGGTCGGCGCCGGGGCAGAAGGCGGCGAGCGCGGCCCGCTCCTCCTGCTCCCGTTCGCCGCCACCGCCGGAGAGCACCAGCGCGTCGACGCGCACCCCCGGCCGCGCCAGGCACAGCGTCAGCAGGGTGCCGCCGGCGCCGATGGCGATGTCGTCGCAGTGCGCGCCCACCGCCACGACCCGGTCCGGGCGCCCGGCACCGAGCGCGATCACGCGGTCCTCACCCCGGCGGGCGCCGTGGCGCCGTCCCGCTCCCACACGGCCCACGGACGCTCGCCCCGGGTGTAGGCGGCGTCCAGCGCGGCCCGCTCCTTCACGGTGTCGGTCGGCTTCCAGAAGCCGCGGTGCTGGTGCGCCACCAGCCTTCCGTGCTTGGCCAGTTGGGTGCAGCCGTCGGCGACCAGGTCCCCGTTCTCCGGTATGTGGTCGAAGACCTCCTGGCGGAGCACGAAGTAGCCGCCGTTCTCCCACAGCGGCAGGTCGCTCACCGCCGTGATGCCCCCCACCAGTCCGTCCTCGCCGAGGTCCACGCAGTGGAAGGAGGACTGCGGCGGCACCACCATCATCGAGGCACCGGCGTCCCGCCGGGCGAAGGAGTCGATCATCTCGGGCAGCGGTGCGTCGGTGAGCACGTCGGCGTAGTTGGCGAGGAACATCTCGTCGCCGTCCAGGTGGTGCCGCACCCGGCGCAGCCGCTCCCCGATCGGCGACTCGATGCCGGTCTGCGCGAACGTGATCGTCCAGTCGGCTATGTCGGTGGACAGCAGCTCGGTCCGGCCGCCCCGGAGCACGAAGTCGTTGGACGTCGTCTCCTCGTAGTTGAGGAAGAAGTCCTTGATGTGATGGGCCCCGTAGCCGAGGCACAGGATGAACTCCTTGTGCCCGAAGTGCGCGTAGTAGCGCATCACGTGCCAGATCAGCGGCCGCGGACCGACCATCGCCATCGGCTTGGGCACGTCGTCGGACGCGCCCTCGCGCATCCGCATCCCGTAACCGCCGCAGAACAGGACGACCTTCATGCTGTGACCTCTCGGGACGCGGCCTCGACGATGCTCAGTTCCGGGATGGGGAAGACCAGCCGGCCGCCCCACTCGTGCACGAAGGAGAGCTGCTCGACCAGCTCGGCCCGCAGGTTCCACGGCAGGACCAGGACGTAGTCCGGACGGTCGGCGGCGATCCGCTCGGGCGGCAGGATCGGGATGCGGGTGCCCGGGGTGAACCTGCCGTGCTTGTACGGGTTGCGGTCGACCGTGTAGGCGAGCAGGTCGGGCCGGACGCCGCAGTGGTTGAGCAGGGTGTTGCCCTTGCCCGGGGCGCCGTAGCCCACCACCGTCTCGCCCCGCTCGGCCGCCTCGATCAGGAACCGCAGCAGGTCCCGGCGCACCTTGGCCACCCGGGCGGAGAACTCGGTGTACCCGGACAGCTCGCGCAGCCCGGCCGCCTTCTCCCGGTCGAGCACGTCGGCCACCCGCCCGCTCGGCTCACCGGCCACCTCGGCCGGGCGGGCCCACAGCCGGATCGAACCGCCGTGCGTGGGCAGCAACTCGACGTCCACCAGCGTGAGTCCGCCACTGGCCAGCGCGCGGATCGCGGAGGCGACCGTGTAGTACTGGAAGTGCTCGTGGTAGATCGTGTCGTACTGGTTCTCCTCGATCAGCGTCAGCAGGTGCTGCACCTCGACGGAGACCCAGCCGTCGTCGGCGACCAGGGCACGCAGCCCCTTGGTGAAGCCGACGACGTCCGGGATGTGCGCGTACACGTTGTTGGCCACGACCAGGTTCGCCGGACCGTGCTCGGCGCGCACCCCCGCGCCGGTGTCCGGACTCAGGAACTCCGTGAGCGTGGGCACGCCCGCCTCCCGCGCCGCCGCCCCGACGTTCACCGACGGCTCGACGCCCAGGCAGCGGATCCCGCGGTCCACCATGTGCCTCAGCAGATACCCGTCGTTGCTCGCGACCTCCACCACGAAGGAGTCCGGGCCGAGGCCCAGCCGCTCCACGGCACCGGTGACGAACGTCCGCGCGTGCTCCACCCAGGAGGTCGAGTAGGAGGAGAAGTACGCGTACTGCGTGAACGTCTCCTCCGGCGTGATCAGCGCGGGTATCTGCGCGAGCCAGCAGTCGGTGCACACCCGCAGGTGCAGCGGGTAGGCCGGCTCGGGCCGGTCCAGTTGGTCCGCGGCGAGAAAACTCTCGCACGGTGGCGTCGCTCCCAGGTCGACGACGCTCTCCATCGCCGCCGAGCCGCAGAGTCGGCATCGTGTCATGTCCTGCCCCCATCCCCCCTGCCCGCGGGGGTGTCCCCGCCGCGAGCCTTCGCCGACCGCCCCGCGATCGCGGCGCGGTACCCCTCCACCAGGCGCTCCAGCCCGACGGCCGGGCTGAAACCCTGTTCGTAACGGCGCCGGGCCGCCAGGCCCATCCGCCGGTTCCGGTCCGGTTCGGCCGTGATCCGGCGCAGGCACGCGGCGAGCGAGGCCGTCCCGCCCGGCCGGTGCAGCAAGCCGGTCACCCCGTCCTCGACGAGCTCCACGAAGGCGCCGTGCCCGGCGGCGACGGTCGGAACGCCCGCCGCCATCGCCTCGACGACCACCAGGCCGAACGCCTCCAGCCATGTCGACGGCGCCACCACGGCCACCGAACGCGCGACCGCCCGACGGCACTGCTCCGGGTCGTACAGGCCGACACAGCGCACGTCGTCCCGGCCCGCCGCCCACGCGGTCACCTCGCCCTCCAGCGGCCCCGTGCCGGCGATGACGAGCGGCACCCCGACCCCGCCGCCCGCGGCGACCTCGTCCCACGCCGCCATCAGCAGCCGTACGCCCTTGGCCTCCGCGAGCCGGCCCAGATACAGCACGTGCTCTCCCGTGCCCGAGCGGCGGGCGTCCGGGTCGGGCACGAAGTTGTGCTTCACCGCCAGCCGTTCGGCCGGCATGCCCGCCGCCACCAGGACGTCGCGCTGCGCCGCCGAGATGCAGAAGAACCGCTCCACCCCGGACCACCAGCGCCGCCGGTTGACCGACAGGGAGACCGCGAGCGGCACCGTCGCCAGCCGCGAGTTCCGGTAGCAGCCGTGCCGTACGGCCGGCAGCGGCGTGGCCGCCCCGACGCACTCGGTGCACGACCGGCCCTCGCGCTGCAGCGTGCCGGGCGGGCAGACCTGCGTGTAGTTGTGCAGCGTGGCCACGGCGGGCACCCCCGCGTCGGCGCAGGCCGCCAGCACCGAGGGCGACAGGAGCGGGAAGACGTTGTGCACGTGCACCACGTCCGGCCGCTCGGCACGCAAGCGGGCGGCCAGCTCCCTGCGGACCGCCGGATTCCACGGCACCAGGAGCGGCACCGCGACCTTGCCGGGCAGGGACCGGCCGGCGATGTCGTCGCTGCGCCGCTCGAACACCCCGACCCGGTGGCCGGCGCCGCGCAGCAGCGCCACCTCCTGGTCGACGACGTTGTTCTCTCCGCTCGGCTGGGCCGAGTTGTAGCGGTTGTGCACCACGAGGACGTGCATGCTCAGGACACCTCCGAGGTGCGGGCCCAGCGCGGGACGCGGCGCCGAGGGGGTTCGGTGGCCGTCGGGGGCGCGGCCGGGGCCGGCGCCGTCAGCAGGGAGGCGGCCACGGCCAGGTGCAGCAGATACGGCGAGGCGTCGCCGAGGCCCGCCTCGGTGTACGACGCGAGGGCGCAGTAGCTGATCAGGAAGATCGCGCAGGCCCTCGCCGGCGACGGGGGCCGCAACAGCGCGACGCCGCCCAGCACGACGAAGACCGCCGCCACCAGGGCGACGCCGATCAGGCCCTGCTCGTGGTAGACGGCCAGCCAGCTGTTGTCGATCGGCAGCCCGTCGAACGACTTGTCGCCCAGGCCGATCCCGAACACCTTCTCCCCGGTCGTCCGGGGCGCCGCCAGCAGCGCGTCCCAGACCTTGGCCCGGCCGGTGAGATTGCTGAAGTTCTCCTCGCTCTGCCCCCGCAGGAACCACGCCTGGAGCGCCGAGGCGAACACCACCGCGGCCACCGCCGCGGTGAGCACCGCCCAGGAGAAGAAGCGGCGGGCGGCGGCACTGGTCAGGGTGAGCGAGCCGATCGCGAGCGCCAGACCGACCAGCAGACCGAGCGTGGCCGTACGGGTGTGGGTCAGCAGCAGCAGGACGAGCGAGGGCACGATCACGAGGGCCGCGCTGCGCCGGTCGGTGCGGCCGCTGAGCAGGAGCAGCACGGAGAGCCCGATGATCACAGCGGCGTACTGTCCGATCTGCGGCGGGGTGAGCGGCCACAGCGCGCCGACCAGCCGCCCGCCGTAGAGGTCGGGCAGGGCCGCACCCGGCGAGACGAGCGCACCGGCGGCCACCGAGCACAGGACCACGAAGTACCACCGGACGTGCTGCCGCACGAACGTGGTGCCGCCGTCCCACCAGCGGCTGAGCAGCCACAGGGTGCCGACGAAGAGAGCCATCCGGGCGCAGCGGAACAGCGCGCCGAACCCGGACTGGAGGTCGGCGCTGGAGATCACGCTCGGCACCAGCAGCAGGGTGAGCAGGAGCAGGTAGGCGCTGGGGCGCACCCGCAGCCGGAGATTGAGCGCGAGCGCCAGCGTGAACGCGACGGCCAGTGCACCCATGGTGACCATCTGGATCAGCGAGCGGGGCAGCGGGACGATGGTCTCGGCCCCCGTGGAGCCGAGCGTGTTGAGGATCAGCAGTCCCCAGACCGTCCCGACCAGTTTGGGCGTGCGGTTCGCGTCCGCGTCCATCTCAGTCACCTCCCCGCGCACGGAAGGTGCTGCCTGCGTCCTGCCGGTAGGGCGCCGCCCGCCACGCCTCGAAGTCGAGGACCCGGCTCGGGTCGTGGGCGACGAACCGCCACGGTCCGACGTAGACGTTGTCGTGCCAGCGGTTGTCCTGGAGGTGCGTGACGGCCTTGGCCACCTTCTCGCCCTGGTACGGGGACCAGTCCGGGTAGGTGCCGTAGTTGGCCAGCAGCGCCATGCGGTCGCAAGCCTCCGTGCACTCGACGACGGTCTTGTCCAGGACGAAGCGGTTGTCGTGGATGTCCACCCGCTGGGTCTTCCACCGGCAGTCGGCGTACAGGGGCGCCCTGGTGATGCCCGGCCGCGCGCAGCGGTCGGTGTCCGCCACCAGCAGCGTGCAGTCGCCGGACGAGGTGTTGGCCGGGCTGTTGCAGAACCGGTCGGCGTTCTCCCACAGGGTGATCCCGGACCAGTTGTCCTCCAGCAGGTTCCCGTAGATCTCGATCCTGTCCGTGCGGGCCTCGACCCGCGGCTCGCCGCCGGACTCGGAGATGTAGACGGTCGCGTAAGGGAAGTTGTCGCCGCCGCCGGTGTTCTCGCGGCCCTCGACCCAGTTGTTGCGCCGGATCGTGTTCTTGCGGACGACCGCGTTGTAGCTGGTCTCGTAGATCAGCGCGGCACCGGCGTTGGACTCCAGCACGTTGTTCTCGATGAGGAAGTCGTTGTTGTTGGTGTCCGCCCACAGGCCGGTCCCGCGGTTGTCGTGCACCCAGTTGCCCCGGACGTCGGCGCCCTGGACGGCCCAGAACTTGATGCCCCCGGTGCAGCCGCAGCCGGGCCGCTCGCGCTCCCAGTCGCCGGTGTTGTTGCCGGTGATTTCGTTGCCCTCGACCACCAGGTCGTTGATGATGCCGTCGCCCTTGTAGGCGTTCATGCCGTACTGACCGTTGTCGCGCAGACAACTGGCGCGGACCTCCTGCCGGTCGCCGGCCATCAGCCCGGCGCCGGAGTTGTTCCGGATCGTGGCGTGCTCGATCACCCACCCGTCGGCGGAGTCGTGGTTGACCACGCCCTCGTCGTGCGGTGCGGCGAAGTTCTGCACGGTGAGATGGCTGATGGTGACGTCGCGCGCGGTGCCGCCGAACGCGTACTGGTTGGTCTTGCGACCGTCCAGCACCGCGCCCGGCGCGCCGATGTACCGGTTCCCCTCCTTGGGGACGACCTGGGAGTAGCGGTCGGACTCGAGCCGGTGCTTGCCCGGCCGGAGCCAGAAAGTGGTGTGCGCGGGGCTGTTGCGGGTCTTGGCGGCCAGGTCGCCGGCGACCGCCGGGTCGACGGTCACCGCTGACTCGGGTGCCTCGGCCGGTCCGGGCTCGGGCTTCTCGCACACCCGCGCCACGGACCTCGCACCGGACGAGGAGGACGACGACGCGGACGGCTTCGGCGCCGGATCGTCCGGTGCGTCGTCGCAGCCGGTCACCAGCAGCACCAGCGCCAGTGCCAGCGGCGCCGCGGCCGACCGCACCCGACCCCTCCACGTGATCTCCATACGTCCTCCCCCCTTCCTTTTCCTGGTTCGTGTTACCGGTCGCGAAACCCGAGCACGGTCGTGAACTCCCGCGCGCCGTCGGTGAAGCCGGTGCCGACCAGCGTGGTGGCGGGCTCCTTGCGCCCGAAGCCGGGGGAGTACCAGCCCAGCGGCGGGTCGGTCTCCCCGCGATGCGCCCGCCAGGACAGCTCGCCGGGCAGGTCGAGGACCGCGCCCCGCTCCTCGCCGTCCCGCCGCCAGGTGAGCACGGCACGGTGGTCCCGCAGATCGGCGGAGACCGCCGGACCGAGGTGGAACGCCAGCCGCACGGCCCGCCGCGGGCCGCGCACCTCGTCCACCACCCGCACCTCACGGGTCCCGGCCCTCAGCTCCACCCGGCGGCGGTGCACGGACGGCCCGTACCCGTCGTGCTCGGCGCACCAGCGCGACACCTCGGGGTCGGACGTGTCCACGGACAGGACGCGGCTGCGGGCGTGCCGCGTCCACAGGAACGGGCCGCCCGGCACGGACTGGTCTGCGCCGTCCAGCTCCAGGGTGTTGTGGCCGAGGGTCGAGCGGAAGTACCGCCGCCACTCGGGCTGCCCGTGGTAGCAGAACGTCCCCGGGTCGGCGAGCACGTCGACCCCGTCGTGCCGCACCTCCACCGAGAGCGCGTCGGCGTGGGCGTGGGCGGCGATGGACAGGAAGCCGTGCGGGCCGCCGTCGCAGCGGCACCAGATCCCCCCGGGACCGCGCAGGACGGTGAGCCCGGCGTCCGCGAAGTGGTCCGGTCGGATCGCCGGCCGGGCCACGGCCGGGCCGGTCCCCTCCTTCGCGTAGGGCCGGATCAGCGCGGCCAGCAGCGGGGTGCGCACATCGGTGCCGGTCACCGTCGGCCACCAGGGCAGCGCGCCGAACACGGCGTCCCCGGTGGCCAGCAGCGAGGCCCAGCGGTCGGTGCCCGCACCGTCCACGACCAGGCCGTGTCCGTCGTCGGCGTCACCCTGGCGCGGCGGCCGCAGCCGGTCGTCCACGACGGCGGCGAGCGCGTCGGTCATCCGCAGCAGCACCAGCCGGACCGTCGCGGGAACCGGCACACCGGCGGCGTCCGCCTCCGCCACCGCGGCCAGGCCGAGTTCGAGCACGAGGCCGTGGTACTCGGTGGCCAGTTCACGGCTGAGACCGGACAGGAAGGTGTTGCCGCGCAGGTGCCGCTCCAGCGACCGCAGCGCGTCGTCGCGCCAGCGTGCCGAGGAGGGGAACCACCCGAAGGCACAGGCGGCGGCGAACTGCCCGGCGGCCTCGGCGACGACATGGTTGTTCGCCGAGGAGCCCCGGCTGGGGAAGCCGGCCAGCCAGCGCTGGTGGTGCCAGACCTGCTTCCGCGCCACCGGATTGTCCTCGAACAGGGCCGGCGCGCCCGGCCAGCCGTCGAGCAGCCGGCGGATCCACACCCAGGACAGCAGCCGGATCCCCAGCTCGATGCCGCTGATCCAGTGCACCCCGCGCAGCGGCGCGTTGGCCGACCACCACGAGCGCAGGTGCTCGGCCACCCGCTCGGCGTACCGCTCGTTCCCGGTGACCGCGTAGGCGGCGGCGAGCACGGTGAGGTACTGGTGCCGGGACGGCTCCCAGATCTGCTTGATGTCACCGGCCGCGTCCTCGTCGCGGTACGGCACGTCGAAGGCGTAACCGCCCGGAGCCCGGCGGCCGGTCTTCGGGTCGTACCACCAGTCCGGGTCGGCCAGGTCGTCGCGGGGCACGCCGAAGTACTCGGCGTGCCCGGCCATCAGCCGGTCCGCCTCGGCGACGAGACGCTTCACGGCGTCCGGCGGCACCGCGGCGACCGCCCCGGCGGGCAGCACCGCGGTGAACCGGGCGCCGGTCACAGCAGGGGCGAGGGGCGGCGCCGACCGCCACCGGCGCCTGCGCACCGCGTCGCCCACCCGTCCGCCGACCTCGCGCGGGCCCATCCGGGACAGCCGCCGCAGGTACCAGCCCGTGCCCAGGGTCATCGGGCCTCCGCCAGGGTCACCGGAGCGCCGGCTGCCAGCGAGGACCGTACGGCGAGCGTGGCCGCCGTGGTGGCGGCCAGCGACTCGAGTGGCACCGGCATCGGGCCGCCGGTCCGCACCGCCCTGACGAACGCGGCCAGTTCGGCCGACTGGCCCTTGTCCCGGGCCTTGGGCAGCCGCGAACTGACCCACCGCTTGCGGCCGTCGTAGACGGAGGTGCGGACGAAATCGTCGAGCTGCAGCACCTTGCCGTCCGCGACCAGGTCCAGCGTCTCCTTGGGGAAGCCGGCCGCCCCCGTCGTGACATAGCTGACGGTGGCGGTGGACCCGTCCGGGTAGCCCAGCACGACCTGCAGGTCCTCGTTGCCGGACGCGGCGACCGCGTACACCGAGACCGGGTCGGCGCCGAGCAGCCAGCTCGCCGTGTCGACGAAGTGCCCGCCCTCACCGGCGAACCGCGAACCCTCGGTGTCCTGCCTCAGGTACCAGCTGCCGTGGTCGAGGCGGCCCGCGTTGACCAGATAGCGCAGGCTCGCCGGCCCGGTGCGGTCGCCGAGCCGCTGCCGGGCCTCCCGCAGCAGCGGCGCGAAGCGGCGGTTGAAGCCCACCTGCAGCCGGTCGTTGCCGGACTCCTCCACCGCCGCGAGCACCCCGGCCAGCTCCTCCTCGGTGAGCGCCAGCGGCTTCTCCACGAACACGGCCTTGCCCGCCAGCAGCGCCTTCCGGGTCAGTTCGGCGTGCGAGCTGTGCCGGGTGACCACGAACACCGCGTCGACGGACGCGTCGCCGAGCACCGCGTCGAGGTCGGTGGTGGCCTCGGCGAAGCCGAACTTCCGCTGGGCGTTGGCCGCGGACAGCGCCGTGGTGGTCACGACCGTCGACAGCTCGACGCCGTCGCGCCCGGCCAGGTGCGGCAGCAGCATCGAGCTCGCGTAGTTCCCCGCGCCGACGAACGCGAGACGCACCGGTGTCCCCGCCGCGCGCACCGGACTCCGCTTCGCCCGCACGGCGGGCACCGTCACCGCGGGCGCCTCGGCCGGTGCTCCCGCCCCGTCGGCCCGCTCCGGGTACCGGAACAGCACGGCCACGGCCTTCAGGTCGCCGTCCTTCAGCCGCCGGTACGTCTCGACGGCGTCGTCGAAGGCGGCCGTGTGGGAGATCAGGGGCGCCACGTCGACACGGCCGCGGGCGACGAGATCGAGGAAGCACGCCAGGTTGCGGCGCTCGGTCCAGCGCACGTACCCGATCGGGTAGTCCCGCCCCTCCAGCTCGTACTCCGGGTCGTAGCGCCCGGGGCCGTAGGAGCGGGAGAACCGTACGTCGAGCTCCTTCTCGTAGTACGCGTTCCACGGCAGGTCCAGGCGGCACTTGCCGATGTCGACCACCCGGCCGCGGTCCCGGCACAGCCGCGCGGCCAGCTCGACGGGCTGGTTGCTGCCGCCCCCGGCGGCCAGGTACACCTGGTCCACGCCGTGACCGTCGGTGAGTTCGGCCACGGCACTCTCCACGGCCGGGGACGCCGGGTCCCCGCAGGCCGCCGCGCCCAGCCGCTCGGCCAGCTCGCAGCGCACCGGGTCGGGATCCGCGCCCACCACCCGGACTCCCGAGGCGGCGAGCAGCTGCACCACCAGCTGCCCGATCAGCCCCAGCCCGACGACCAGCGCCACCTCACCGAGCCGCGACTCGCCCTGCCGCACACCCTGCAGGGCGATCGACCCGACGGTGCCGAAGGCCGCGTCCCGAGGTGCGAGACCGTCCGGCACCGGGGCGTAGAGGTTCTTCGGCACCCAGTTCAGCTCGGCGTGCAGCGCGTGCTCGTTGCCGGCGCAGGCCACGAGGTCGCCGACCTTCACGTCGTCGATCCCGGCGCCGACCTGCTCGACCACCCCGCACAGCGAATAGCCCAGCGGCGTGTAGGAGTCCAGCTTGCCCATCACCTTGCGGTAGGTGGCGGGCACCCCGTTGGTGGCCACGCTCTGCACGACCTTGGCCACCTGGTCCGGCCGGGAACGCGCCTTGCCCAGCATCGACATGCCGGCCTCGGACACCTTCATCAGCTCGGTGCCGGTGGAGATCAGCGAGTAGGCGGTCCGCACCAGCACGCCGCCCGGCTTGCAGCCCGGCACCGGCACGTCGAGCAGCGCCAACTCGCCGCTCTTGTAGTTCTGTACGACCTGTTTCACCCGAAGTCCTCTTGTCTCTGTGCCGGTTGCCCGTGCCCGTTGTCCGTGTGCCGGTCCGCGCCGGGAGACCCCTATGCGGCCGACGAAGTGTTCCGGCCTTCCCCGGAGATCGCGCCGCGATACCAGTACTCGAGGGTCAGTACGTGCCACAGGTGCTTGGAGAAGTCCCGCTGCCCGGCGGCGTCCTCGGCGACGAGCCGCCGCAGCGCGTCCCGGCGCAGGAACCCGGAACGGACCAGCTCTCCGTCGTTGACGACCTCGCGCACCAGCGGTGCGAGGTCCCGGCTCATCCAGGCCCGCAGCGGGGCGCTGAACAGGCCCTTGGGCCGGTACACGATCTCCCTGGGCAGAATCGAGGTGGCCGCCTCCTTGAGGGCGGCCTTGCCCTGCCGGCCCACGATCTTGCGGTCACCGGGCACGGCGAACGCCGCCTTCACCACCTCGACGTCCACGAACGGGACCCGCACCTCGGTCGACGCGGCCATGCTGGAGCGGTCCGTGTAGGCGAGGTTCAGGCCCGGCAGGAACATCCGGGCGTCGCCCAGGCACATGCGGTTCACGAAGTCGTCGAGGTCGTTGTCCGCGTAGACGTCCGCGTGCTCGGTCAGCACCTCGTCGACCGTCCCCGCGAGATCCGGGTCGATCAGGCCGAGCAGCTCCTCCCGGCCGTACATGGTGTAACTGCGCCGGAACGCGGTCTCCTCCGGCAGATCGGCGAAGGAGAGGAACCGCTTGGCGAAGCGCACCGACCGCAGTCCCCGGCGGCTCGTCGCGACCGGCAGCCGGTCCACCGCCGCGGACACCCCGCGCCGCAGCGGCCGAGGGACGCGCTGGTAGCGCAGCGCCAGCAGGTTGGCCAGGTGCTTGCGGTAACCGGCGAACAGCTCATCGGCGCCCATCCCCGAGAGCATCACCTTGACCCCGGCCTCCCGGGCGGCCGAACAGATCAGGAAGGTGTTGATCGCGGCGGGATCGCCGATCGGCTCGTCCAGGTGGTACGTCATCCGCGGCAGCAGTTCCAGCACGTCCGGGGCGATCTCGATCTCGTGCAGCTCGACGCCGAACCGTGCGGCCACCTGCCGGGCGTAGCGCAGATCGTCCGGCATCGCCTCGAACCGGGCGTCCTCGGCGCGGAAGCCGATGGTGTAGGCGGAGATCCCGGGCCGGTGACGGGCCGCCAGGGCGGTCAGATAGCTGGAGTCGAGCCCGCCGGACAGGAAGGTCGCCACGGGCACGTCGGACAGGAGGTGGTGGCGCGTCGACTCCTCGACGACGGCGGCCAGGTCCGGCCGCTCTCCGCCGCGGGCCCGCTCCTGTCCCTCGGCGGCGACGTCCCTCAGGTTCCAGTACCGGCCGCGCTCCACCCGCCCGTCGGGCCGGCACCGCAGCCAGCTGCCCGGCGGCAGCTTCTCCGCCTCGCGGAACGCGCAGCGCGAGTCCGGCACCCAGTAGTACAGCAGCGACGCCACCAGCGCCGCGTGGTCCACCTCCAGCTTCCCGCCGGTCACGGCGGCGAGCGCCTTGAGCTCGGAGGCGAACACGAGGCCCCCGCCGCGCCGGAGCAGGAACAGCGGCTTGATGCCGAGCTGGTCGCGGGCGAGCACCAGCTCACCCGTGCGCTCGTCGAAGACCGCGAACGCGAACATGCCGCGCAGCCGGGGCAGGCAGTCCGTGCCCCAGCGCCGCCAGGCCTCCAGCACCACCTCCGTGTCCGACGTACCGCGAAAGCGCACGCCCGCGGACTCCAGCTCGCCGCGGAGCGCGGGGGCGTTGTACAGCTCGCCGTTGTAGGTCAGGGCGAGGCCGTCCGACACCATCGGCTGGGCGCCGGTCCCGGACAGGTCGAGGATGGCCAGCCGACGGTGCCCGAGATGCACCTCGCCGTCCCCGGCGGGGTGGCTGTACCGGCCCGCCCCGTCGGGACCGCGGTGGGCGAGGACGTCGGTGAGCCGGTCGGTCACGGCCTTGCCGCCCGGCCAGTGGTACGTGCCTGCGATGCCACACATGTGCTACCGCGCCTCCTGGTCGCTGTCCGGGACCCGCGCGGCCGACATCGACGGCCGTTCCGTCCTCGGCCGCCCTTCCCCCACCGCATGAACGACGCGGGAGGTGCCCCCGCCGCCCGCCCGCCCGGGCCGTTCGTCGATGCCGCGCGGCGTCGGACGCGGACCGTCCCACAGGGTGCCGTCGGTCCGGTCCCGCGGATCGGGGTCGATCAGCACCACGCCGATCACCGTGATGCGCTGGTCCGCGAGCTGCCGCGCCACGGTGTGCAGCCAGGCGGCGCTGCCGTGCCCGGCCCGCACGACGAGCACCGTACGGCCGCCGAGGTACCGCAGATCCGTCCACGCCGTCCCGGGCGCCACCGAGCCGACGCCGAGCCGGCGCCCCCCGGTCGGTTCGGCCGCGGCACGTTCGCCGCTGAGCACGGTCGGCCCCGGGGACCCCCGCCGGCCGTCGGCGAGCTGCGTGCCGGGCAGGCCGTCGACGACGGCCACGGGCCCGTCGGCCTCCAGCGCCCCGGCGAGGTCCAGGGCGATCACCGCGGCGGCGCGCGCACAGCCGAGTTCCAGGAGCGACACCGGTTCGGGGGAGCCGCGCACGATGCGGCCCAGGGTGGTGGTGAGCCGTTCGCGGGCCACCCGGGTCCGCCGGCGCTGCCACCGCCCCGCCCCGCGGCGCGGCCCGCGGCGCAGCTCGGCGAGGACCGAGGCGCCCAGGTTCGCCGCGATCTCCCGGCGCAGCACGGGACGGTCCGCCACCACCGCGCCGACCGCGGCCAGCGCGAGCCCGAGGACGAGCCCGAGGACGAGCCCGATCGCGGCGTCGATGCCCACCGCCTTGGGCAGCGAGTGCCGTACCGCGTGCGGGGCGTCCACGATCTGCGTTCCGGCGACGACCTCGGGTGTGCCGGTGCGCGCCTCCGCGGCCCGCTGGTCGAACTCGGCGATCCGCGAGTCGAGTTCGGCCCGGCGGGCGTAGAGGGACTCGATGCTCGCCGACGCCTTCGGTTCGTCGTCCGGTGAGCGGTCCCCGATCGCCTCGTTGACCTCGGCGAGCTCCTTGCGCATGCGGTCGCGCTGGTCGAGCAGGGACTCGGCCTCGGCCTCGGCGGACTGCCGCATCCGCCGTACGTGGTCCGCGACGAAGGCGTCGGCCAGCGCCTTGGCCCGGGCCACCGCCTGAGCGTCGCTGTCACCCGTCACATCGATCCGCAGCAGGTTGTTGGTCAGGCCGGTGCCGCGGTAGTCCTCCATGAAGTCTTCCGGGCTCTCCCGGGAGCCGAGGGTGCGCAGGGCCTGCTCGGCGATCCGCGAGGTGGCCAGCAGTTCGACATCGGTGCGGATCAGGGTTCCCGTGTCGTTGGGCTGGTCCTCCTTGTGCGCGACCAGCACCTTGGCCACCGCCGCGGGCGGGGGCGGCAGCAGGACCGCCACGGCCGCACCGGCCAGCAGCCCCAGCAGGGCCAGGGCGCCCCACAGACGGCGCCGCCTGCGCACCGCCACCACCAGGGACTGAAGGTCGAGGAGCGGAGCGGAGCCGGGCGAACCGGCGTCCGTGCGCGTCGTCATGCGGAACCTCCCGTCGCGTGGTCGTGCACCGCGGCCGTCGCGGTGGCGGGCTCCACGGGCCGGTCGGCCGGCCCCGAGGTCCGGGCCCGGACGGCGCCGGCGACGACGACGCCGACGACCTCGTGCCCGCCGTCCGCACACGCCCCGGTGACACCGGCGAGCTCCTCGGCGGTTCGGGCACCCGCGCTGAGGACGACCACGGCGCCGGACTCGCCGTCGCGGTCCGGCACCAGCGGCCGGGACACCGAGACCTCCACCACCCGCAGCAGCGGATCGCCCTCGGCCTCGGCGGCGAGCCGCCCGGCCGCCCGGCGGGCGACCTCGTCGTCGTCCGGTACCACGACCAGCACCCGCCGGGCCGCCGGCAGGCGCTCCCGCAGGCGGGTGCACACCCGCCGGTAGCGGATCCGCCGGCCGGTCTCGTCGCCGGAGGACCGCGGGGCCGGCAGGTCCCAGCGCGTGTCGACGCCCAGCAGCCGCCGCAGGCGGCCCCGTACACCGCGCGCCTTCGGCCGGTGCGCGCGCCGCTGAGCGGGTACGTCGACGGTCCCCAGCAGCGCCGCGCCCAGCGCCGCCGCGATCTCCGGTTCGGAGCGCGGCCGCCGGTTCACCCGCGCGGCGGCGAGATGGCCGACGATGGCGAGGACGAAGAACAGCAGCGCACCGCCGCCGACGAGTTGCCACCTGGTCGGCGGCGCCTCGCCGGTCGGCCGGGGGGCGGGGCCCATGACGACCAGGCCGGCCTTGTTGGTCGCGGGGTCCGCCTCGTCGAGCTTCTGCATGGCGTCCTGCAGCGCGGTGCGCAGCTTCTCGAGCTCGGTGCGGGCCTGCACGCTCTCCACGGTCTGCCCGGGGTCGGCCGCGTTGGCGAGGTCGGTGATGCGCTGGTTGGTCCGCGCCACCTGCTGCCGCAGTGCCTCGGGCCCCGTCGCACCGTCGGGATCGGTGGTGCCGCTGGCGATGCGCGCCGCGTACGCCACGAACTGCTGGGCCACCTCGTCGGAGAGCCGTTGCGCGCGCTCCGGGGTGTCGGCCTTCCCGGAGATCTTGATGATGTTGCCGTCGGTGATCTTCGCGCTCACCCTGTCCCGCAGTTCCTTGTCGCTGACGTCGCTCCAGCGGAGCGCGTCGCCCGCCTTGTCGACGACCGACGAACTGGTCGCGATCTCCACCTGGGTGAGCAGTTCGCGCTGCTCCCACTGGCCCGGCAGCAGGACCGAGGCCGACGCGGTGTAGCGCGGTGGGAACAGCACCGAGACGCCGTAGCCGACGAGGGCGCCCACCACGACGAGGACGGCGAGCAGCCGTCGGCGCCTGCGGAGAATCCGCCCGACCGTGACCAGGCGTATCGTGTCGTCACTCAACGGCGCTGCCTTCTCCCTGCGTCGATCGCCGTACGACAGGCGGCGGCGTACGCGGCGAGCAGCGACGCCTGCGAGTTCCGCCAGGCCAGCTGTCCGTTGATCCGCTCCTCGCCGATCTTGCCCATCCGGGCCCGCCGCTCCGGGTCGTCCAGCAACTGCGCGACCAGCGTGGCGAACGCGCCCTCGTCGTTGGCGGGCGCGTACACGGCGGCCTCACCGGCGGAGACCCGCGCCTCCCGGAGGTCGAAGGAGACGATCGGCCGGCCCATCGCCATGTACTCCAGGACCTTGTTCATGGTCGACACGTCGTTGAGCGGATTGCGCGGGTCGGGGGAGAGGCACACGTCCGCGGTGGACAGGTAGCGCACCAGGTCGGCGTCCGGGACGCGCCCGGTGAACTGCACCTGGTCGGACAGCCCCAGCGACCTGGACAGCTCGACCATCGCCTCGAAGGCGTCACCTGAGCCGACGAAGACGGCGTGCCAGTCGGTCCGTCCGAGCTCGTCGCGCAGCTTCGCGAGGGCCCGCAGCGCGTAGTCGACGCCGTCCTGGGGGCCCATGACGCCGAGATAGCACAGCAGATGGGGCTTGCCGCGCTTCAGCTCCGGCTCCGGCGGCACCGGCTGGAACCGGTCGGTGGCGGGCGCGCTGCGCACCACGAAGACGTCCTCCGGGCGCCGTCCGCCCCGGTGCACCGCGACGGCCTTGTAGCTCTCGTTCGTGGCCAGCACGATGTCCGCGGCCCGGTAGGTCATCCGCTCCAGCGCGCACACGCCGCGGTAGAGCAGGTCCTTGCCGCGGCCGAACCGGGAGAGGTACAGCTCGGGGATCAGGTCGTGCTGGTCGAAGACGAACCGCGCGCCGTGCCGCTTGAGCCACAGCGCCGGCAGGAACAGCAGATCGGGCGGGTTGCAGGCGTGGACCACATGCACCGGCCCGACCCTGCGGGCCAGCCGGGCCGTGTGCCAGAGCGCCGCCCCGTACTCCCGCAGGTACCCGGCCGGTCCTCCGGTGGCCGCCCGCAACGGGTAGCGGTGGATGCGCACCCCGTCGATCTCGATCTCCGCCTCCGTGTCCCGCTTGGTGCCCCGGGGACAGATGACGTCCACCGTCCAGCCCGCGTCGCGCAGGGTCGTGCACTCCTGCCACACCCGCCGGTCGAAGGGCACCGACAGGTTCTCCACCAGGATCAGCGCGCGCCGCCCCCGCCGGTCGCCGTCGCCGCCGGTGTGCGGGGTGTCGCCGGAGGCCGCGCCGCCGGACGTCGTGTCACCAAGCAAGGCCCATGTACCCCGGTTCGGTCCGGCGCGTGTCGGCGTCGGGAAGGTGGATGAGGTCGATCAGCAGCGGGTCTCCGCCGTGGGGGAGTGCGGACAGCACGTCCGGGTCCCTGGTGCCGACCAGGCACACCTCGGCGTGCGCGAGCACCTCGTCGACGGAGTCCGCGAGCAGTTGCGCGAGGTGCGGCAGCCGGGTCTCGACGTACTCGCGGTTGGCGCCGAGCAGCCGGGACAGGCTCACGTTGGCGTCGTGGATCCTCAGGTCGTAGCCCTTGCCGAAGAGCCGCTCCGCCAGCTCGACGAGCGGACTCTCGCGCAGGTCGTCGGTGCCGGGTTTGAAGGACAGCCCGAACAGGCCCACCCGGCGTTTCCCGGCGCGCTCCACCAGCTCCACCGCACGCTCCAGGTGCGCCGAGTTGGAAGGCAGCACGTGGGAGAGGATGGGCACCGAGACGTCGGCCCGCTGCGCCGCGTGGACCAGGCTGCGCAGGTCCTTGGGCAGGCAGGAGCCGCCGAAGGCGAAGCCGGGCCGCAGGTAGGCGGGGCTGATGTTCAGCTTGCGGTCCGCCAGGAACACGTCCATCACCTGGTGCGAGTCCACCCCGAGCGCCCGGTACACCGCGCCCAGCTCGTTCGCGAAACCGATCTTGAGGCCGTGGAAGGCGTTGTCCGCGTACTTGATCGCCTCGGCCGTCGAGACCGGCACCCGGAACACCTCGCCGGGCAGGCCCTCGTACAGTGCCAGCACCGCGTCGCCGCTCGCCGGGTCGAGTTCGCCGACGACGGTCTTGGGCGGGTCGAAGAAGTCCCGCACGCTGGTGCCCTCGCGCAGGAACTCCGGGTTGACCGCGACCCCGAAGTCGACCCCGGCGGTGCCGCCGACGTACTTCTCCAGGATCGGTATCAGCAGGCTGGCGCAGGTGCCCGGGAGCATGGTGCTGCGGAACACCACGGTGTGCCGCCCGCCGCTCCCGCCGCGCTCCGCCAGCGCGGCGCCGATCTCCTCGGTGACCCGCTCCAAGTAGGTGGTGCACAGGCTGCCGTTGGGCTCCGACGGCGTGCCCACGCAGATCAGGGAGATGTCGCTGTTCATGATCGCCTCGCGGACGTCACGGGTGGCGCGCAGCGCACCGCTGTCCACGACCTCGGCGATCAGTTCGCCGATCCGTTCCTCGACCACCGGGGCCTTGCCGTCGTTGACCAGGTCGACCTTCACCTGGTTCACGTCGACCCCGATGACCTCGTGCCCCTTGCCGGCCAGGCACGCGGCCGACACGCAGCCCACATAGCCCAGGCCGAAAACACTGACCCTCATGACCCGTTCCTCCCCCCGGGCAGGCCCCGACGGCCTGCCGTCCGCGCGCCGGTCCGACGACCACCGCGCATCAATAGGCCCCCTGCCCGTGCAGTACCGCACGGAGCGTCTTCCACAAGATCACCGTGTCCAGGGCGAGCGACCAGTCCTCCACGTACCGCAGGTCCAGCCGGACCGCTTCCTCCCACGGCAGGTCGCTGCGCCCGCTGATCTGCCACAGGCCGGTGAGGCCGGGCTTGACCAGCAGCCGTCTTCGGATGTCCGGACCGTAGGCCGCGGACTCCTCGGGCAGCGGCGGTCGCGGACCGACGAGCGACATCGATCCGGTCAGTACGTTGAACAGCTGCGGCAACTCGTCGATCGAGTACCGGCGCAGCACCGTGCCCACCCGGGTCACCCGCGGATCCCGGCGCAGCTTGAACAGCAGGCCCGCGCCCTCGTTGCGGTCGGCCAGCGCGGCACGCGCCCGGTCGGCGCCGGCGACCATGGTGCGGAACTTGACGATGGTGAACTCGCGGCCGTCCTTGCCGACCCTGCGTTGGCGGTAGAGCACCCCGCCCCGGCTGTCCACCAGGATGAGCAGTGCGACGAACACCATCAGCGGCATGAACAGCGTCAGCAGGATCGCCGCGCCCATCCGGTCGACGACCGCCTTGACCGCCCGGCGGCCTCCGGTGAAGGTCGGCATGCTGACCCGCAGCAGCGGTATCCCGAGCACCGCGTCGACGTGCAGCCGGGGTCCGGCCACCTCCATCAGCACGGGGGCCACGACCATCTCGGCGTCGCTGCCCTCCAGGTTCCAGGCCAGCCGCTGCAGCCGGTGCGGTGACCAGTGCGGGTCCGGGGTGACGGCGACGACCCGGTAGCCGTCGCGGCGGACGTGGTCGGCGACGTCCGACAGCGGACCGACGACCGGCACGCCGTCCAGCTGGTCACCGTCCTCCGGTTCCGCGCCGTCGGTGCACACCGCGTCCACCCGCCAGCCGAGGTGCGGGAAGCGCCGGGTGCGGGTGATCAGGTCGCGCACGGTGGCCGGACTGCCGGCCGCGAGCACCGGTCTCAGGCAGCGTCCCTCCTTGCGCTGCCGGTGCAGCCACAGACGCAGCAGATACCGCGCGACCATGGTGACGATCGCGATCGCGGGGACGGCGACGAAGATCCACAATTTGATGTTGCGCGAGGTGAGGGCGATTCCGCCGAGCGCCAGTACGACGGTCGCCATGAACAGTGAGCGTCCGAGCCGGCGGAATTCCTCGGCTCCCTGACCGAGTACCGCCGGGGACCACGACCGGCTGACCGCGAGTGCCCCCAGCACCAGCAGTTCGGTGCCGAAGGCGAGAATTCCCCACTTCTCGTGCCAGTTGGCCGCGTCCCGAACCCCGAAGAAATTTCCTATGCCGGCCACCACGACGGCCGTGGCCACGGTATCGCTGGTGATCACGGTACGGCGGTACCGCTGCTCCCAGTCGATCGCGGGCCGGCCGATGGCCCCCTCCGCCAGCTGCCCGCGTGCCGACGGAAACGCGCTGACCAATCCCCCTTGCCGCACAGAACCCCCCAGGTTCCCAGTGGTTCGACGTGTTCGCCTAGCACTGTTCCTCCCCCTCGGGAGGCCCCCGCCTCCCGCGCCGTGCTGTTCCTCCCCACGGGCGGCCCCCGCCTGCCCGCGCACGGCGTTCTGGACGTGTCACAGAAACGTGAACAACTCACAGTGGTAGCAGCAGACCCCCCTGCCCCCGACCTAAAGATCATTCTTGGTCGCCTCATGCCTGAACAGCTGAAGCACGGTCAATCTAGACCATCGCGGCCACCGTGTAGAGAGGATGTGTGTAATTCATGGTCAAGCTTTGGGAGTTGATCAATGAACTCGTGAAAGCCCATGGATGTCTTTGCGCCACACCCTTTTCAGTGCGGCGAGTTCGGCGCCCGTTTTCCCCTTCTCCTGCGCGCACGCACCGATGGATCGAGCCACGGTGGACGGCCCGGGCCGGTGAGGCATCAGGCCCCGTGAGGACCGAGGGATCGGCTCCCGGCACGGGGTGCGACGTCACCACCGAGCGTCTCCAGCAGACGCAACCCGTCCTCCGTGGGACTCCCGGGTGCCGCGGAGAGCACCAGCAGCTCCATGCCCGACTGGTCCGGCAGCGCGAAGTTCTCCTGGTGCAGCTCCAGCAGCCCGACCAGCGGGTGCCGGTACGCCTTGCGCCCATGGGTGCGGGCGCGTACGTCCGCGCGGGCCCACAGACGGCGGAAGCGGTCGCTGCCCATCGCCAACTCGCCGATGAGCGAGGCCAGGCGCGGGTCGTCGGGGTACTTGCCGGCCGCGAGACGCAGGTGTCCGACCACGTCCAGGGTGCACGTCTCCCAGTCGGCGTACAGGCCGCGCTCGGTCTCCTCCAGGAAGATGTGCCGCGCGGTGTTCAGACCCTGCGGCCGACGGCCGTAGAGAAGCCCGGCGAGACGGTTCCCGGCGACCACGTCCAGCCGGTGATTCATGATCAGGGCGGGGGCGTCGGCGACCAGGTCGAGCACGCGCAGCAGCTCGGGGCGCAGGCGTCCGCCGGGCGACTTCGCGCGGCGGCGCTGGCACGCGAGCCGGCCCAGATGCCCGCGTTCGGTCTCGTCGAGGCCGAGCACCCGGGCGAGGGCGTCGAGGACCTGCTCGGAGGGCTGGGTGGCGCGCCCCTGCTCCAGGCGTACGTAGTAGTCGACGCTGACCCCGGACAGGTGGGCGACCTCCTCGCGGCGCAGCCCCTCGACACGGCGACGGCTGTCGACGGGGATGCCGACGGAGGAGGGGTCGACCCGGGAGCGCCGGGTGCGCAGGAAGCCCGCGAGATCGTCCATGGCCCCCAGTATGGCTCCGCCACCGCGCGTGAGGGTGGCCCTGCCGGTACCAGGAAGTCCCGTCCGACGGAAGCGGCGGCCCTGAACAACGCGGACGCGCCGGCGGAACATCGGTGGCGGCCGACGCCGTCGAAGGGAACAGCCATGAAGACGCTCATCGTCCACGCCCACCCCGAGCCGCGCTCACTGAACGGTTCGCTGAAGGATCTCGCCGTGTCCACGCTCGAGGCCGCCGGACACGAGGTGCGGGTGAGCGACCTCTACGCGATGGGCTGGAAGGCCGTGGTGGACGCGGCGGACTACGGCGAGCAGGTCACGAGCCCGCTGCGGGTGGTGTCGAACTCCGGCCGGGCGTTCGAGGCCGGCGCGCTCACGCCCGACGTGGCGGCCGAGCAGGAGAAGCTGCTGTGGGCCGACACGGTGATCTTCCAGTTCCCGCTGTGGTGGTACACGATGCCGGCGATCCTGAAGGGCTGGGTGGACCGCGTGTTCACCCACCGTTTCGCGTACGGCGTCGGAGTGCACGACGAGACCCGGTACGGCGAGCGCTTCGGGGAGGGGACGCTGCGGGGACGGCGGGCGATCCTGTCGGTCACGGTCGGCGGCCCCGAGTCCCACTACACCGACCGGGGGATCAACGGCCCGATCGAGGACCTGCTGTTCCCGATCCACCACGGGATCCTGTACTACCCCGGCCTGGAGGTGCTGCCGCCGTTCGTGCTCCACGGCGCCGACCGGCTCACCGAGGGTGGCTTCGAGGACGCCGCCAAGGCGTGGAGGGAGCGGCTGCTGTCCCTGGAGACGACCGAGCCGATCGCCTTCCGTCCCCAGAACCTCGGTGACTACGACATCCCGTCACTGCGTCTGAAACAGGGCCTGGAGACACCGGGCCGCCAGGGCTTCGGCCTGCACGTGCGGGGCTAGGAGGCGGGGGCGGTGCGGCTCCCTGCGGTGGGATCAGCTCGCGAGCAGGTGGGTCCGGCCGAACATGGACGCGGCGGCGCGCGCGGTCGGGGTGCCCGAGTCCAGGTCCGCGCCGGCCTCGCGCAGTACGGCCACCACGTCGTCGGCGCCCTTGAACAGGGCCCCGGCGATGGGGGACTGGTCCCGGTCGTTGCGCAGGTCGGGGTCGGCGCCGTGGCCGATCAGGGCCTGAACGGTGGCGGCGTGACCGTGGTACGCCGCGAGCATGAGCAGGGTGTTGCCGGCCGGGTCGCGCACGTCCACCGGCAGCCCGTGGGTCACGAACTCCACCAGTTGACCGGTGTCGCCCTCCCGGGCCAGGTCCATGGCGATGGCGACGACGCGCTCCGTCTGCTCGGCGGTCAGCCCACCGCTGTTGTGCTTGTCCATGAAGTCTCCGTGGCGGTACGCCCCCGCCGGCGCGGGCACCTCAGGGGTGCCCGCGCCGGCGGGGTGCCGGGTACCGCGCGTCTCGCTGACCGGACGGTCAGAGGTTGCCGGCGGCCAGGGCCTCGATCGCCTTGCGGACGCCCTCGCCGTAGGCCGGGTCGGCCTTGGTGCAGTTGGCGATGTGCCGCTCGACGGTCTGCTCGGAGGCGCCGTTGATCGCGCGCGCCGTGTTCTCGAAGAGAACCTGCTGCTGCTCCGGGTTCATCTGGCGGAACAGGTTGCCGGGCTGCTCGAAGTAGTTGTCGTCGTCCTCGCGGTAGTTGAACCGGTCGGCGACGGCACCCACGGCCAGGGCGGGCTCGCGGTAGGCGGGCTGCTCCTGCCAGCGCCCGTAGGAGTTGGGCTCGATGCCCGGGGTGGCGCCCTGGTTGCCGTCGACGCGCATGCCGCCGTCGCGGTGGTAGGAGTTCACCGGGCTCTTCGGGGCGTTGACCGGGATCTGGTGGTGGTTGACGCCGAGGCGGTAGCGCTGGGCGTCGCCGTAGGAGAAGAGCCGGCCCTGCAGCATCCGGTCGGGGGAGAAGCCGATGCCCGGGACCACGTTGGCCGGGCTGAAGGCGGCCTGCTCGACGTCCGCGAAGTAGTTGTCGGGGTTGCGGTTGAGCTCCCACTCGCCGACCTCGATCAGCGGGTAGTCCTTCTTCGACCAGACCTTGGTGAGGTCGAAGGGGTGGAAGCGGTAGTTCTCCGCGTCCGCCTCCGGCATGACCTGGATGAACAGCTTCCACTTCGGGAAGTCGCCGTTCTCGATCGAGTCGAAGAGGTCGCGCTGGTGGGACTCGCGGTCCTTGCCGACCAGGGCCTCGGCCTCGGCGTCGGTGAGGTTCTTGATGCCCTGCTGTGTGCGGTGGTGGAACTTGACCCAGAACCGCTCGCCCTCGGCGTTGACGAAGCTGTAGGTGTGCGAGCCGAAGCCGTGCATGTGCCGGTAGGAGGCCGGGATGCCGCGCTCCGACATCACGATCGTGACCTGGTGCAGGGCCTCGGGGAGGTTGGTCCAGAAGTCCCAGTTGTTCTCGGCGTTGCGCAGGTTGGTGCGCGGGTCGCGCTTCACCGCGTGGTTGAGGTCCGGGAACTTCAGCGGGTCGCGGAAGAAGAAGACGGGGGTGTTGTTGCCGACGAGGTCCCAGTTGCCCTCTTCGGTGTAGAACTTCACGGCGAAACCGCGGATGTCGCGCTCCGCGTCGGCGGCGCCGCGCTCACCGGCGACCGTGGAGAACCGGGCGAACAGCTCGGTCTTCTTGCCGATCTCGGAGAAGATCTTCGCGCTGGTGTAGCGCGTGATGTCGTGCGTCACCGTGAAGGTGCCGAAGGCGCCCGAGCCCTTGGCGTGCATCCGGCGCTCGGGAATGACCTCGCGGTCGAAGTGGGCGAGCTTCTCCAGGAACCACACGTCCTGCAGCAGCATCGGTCCACGCGGACCCGACGTCAGAGAGTTCTGGTTGTCGGGAACCGGTGCACCGGCAACCGTGGTCAGCGGCTTCTGGTTGTTCTCAGGCAAGGCTTGCTCCTCGGTGTGGTTCGTCGCATGGCGCTCGAAGGCCTGACGGTCCCGGCCGGCCGGCAGTCCGGGGCAAGCTGCCCCGCGCGTTCATGAGCACACCCTACCTTGGACAGGATCTAAGGCAAGGTGCCATCCAGAGCGATATCCGCTCTTGAGTTGGCGCCGTTCCCTGCTAGGGTGCTCGCATGAGTGATCTCCTGGAGAGGCTTCGCGAACGCGGCTGGCGTCTGACCGCACAGCGCCGCGTCGTCGCCGAGGTCCTCGACGGAGACCACGTCCACCTGACCGCCGACGAGGTGCACGCCCGCGCCGCGCGGCGACTGCCCGAGATCTCCCGGGCGACGGTGTACAACACCCTGCGCGAACTGGTCCACCGGGGCGAGGTCCTCGAGGTGTCGACCGACGGCCGCGCCAAGCGCTACGACCCGAACGCGCACCGCCCCCACCATCACCTGCTCTGCTCACGCTGCGGTTCGATGCGCGACGTGCGGCCGACGGGCGACCCCCTCGGGGACCTCCCGCCGTCCCAGTCCTTCGGCTTCACCGTCTCCGAGGTGGAAGTGACCTACCGCGGCATCTGCCCCGACTGCGCCGCCTGAGCGCGCGGACGGACCGCACACCGGGTCCCGCGAAACCTCATCCCTTCGGGGCGTTCAAAGAGCCGTCCCCTCCGTACACCGACACAGTGGTTCCTGAACCACACGGATCCGGAGGGAAGAGGGACATGTCATGAAGATCGCGGTCATCGGTGGTACGGGGCTGATCGGTTCGCAGGTCGTCGAGAAGCTGAACGCCGCCGGACACCAGGCGGTGCCCCACTCGCTGTCCACGGGCGTCGACGTCGTCGACGGCGCCGGAGTGGACCGGGCGGTCGAGGGAGCCGACGCCGTCGTCAACCTGACGAACTCCCCGACCTTCGACGACGCCTCGCCGGCCTTCTTCCGGACTTCGATGGACAACCTCCTGGCCGCGGCGGACCGGGCCGGGGTGGGGCACTTCGTCATCCTCTCGATCGTCGGCGTCGACCAGGTGCCGGAGCTGGACTACTACCGCGCGAAACTCCTTCAGGAGGAGATCCTGCGGAGCGGCCCCGTCCCGTACTCGATCGTGCGCGCCACCCAGTTCATGGAATTCATGGAGGCCGTGATGTCGTGGACCTCCGACGGTGACACCGTCCGGCTGCCCGCCACGCCGATCCAGCCGATCGCGGCGAAGGACGTGGCGGCCGAGGTCGCGGACGTCGCCGTGGGCACCCCGCTGAACGGCATCCGCGACATCGGCGGACCGGACGTGTTCCCGCTGGACGAACTGGGCCGCCTGACCCTCTCCCGCAACGGCGACGGCCGTACGGTGGTCACCGATCCGACCGCCGGCATGTTCGCGGCGGTCAAGGGCGACGTCCTCACCGACCGGGACGCCCGTCTGGCCCCCACCCGGTACACCGACTGGCTCGCCTGAATGAGCGAACACACCGGGCCCGCGCCCGCCGGGAGCCTCACACCGAGGGGGATCCTCCGGAGCAGGCCGGAGCGGTGGCTGTTCAAGGGCATCTACGGCCTGGTGCTGGCGAGCGCCCTGGTCGCCGCTCTGGACGTACCGGGGGAGGAGGCCAACCCCGGCCAGGACGCGCTGTGGGTCCTGCTCACCGCGCTGACGTCGGGCGCCGCCCACGGCTACGCGCATGTCATCGCCCGGCGTGCGTCCGGCGACGGCACGACCGGACCGAGCAGACTGCGCGCCGTGCTCTCCGAGTGGCCGCTGGTCGTCGCCGTGCTGCCGACCGTGGCGATGCTGCTCGCCGCCACGGCCGGGTGGTGGACGGAGGAGACGGCCGCCGACACGGCCCTGGTGGTCAACACCGTCGCCCTCTTCTGCCTGGGCACCCTGGCCGCCCGCACCGCCGGACTCGGCCGGCTGGCCTCCTGCCGCGCGGGCGCCCTGGACATGCTGCTCGGCCTGGTGATCATCGTCGCGGACGCGCTGATCGAGTGACGGCGGCGCCCGTCCCCGGTCAGCGGTCCTGGGAGAGCGCGAGGAGCTCGGCGAAGGTCCCGCCGGCATGCACGAGGTCCTCGTACCGGCCCTGCTCGGTGATCCGCCCGTGCTCCATGACGACGATGTGGTCGGCGATCTTCGTGTTCTCCAGACGGTGGGTCACCACGATGGTGATGCGCTCGGCGGCGACCGCCTTGATCCGCTCGAAGATCTGATGCTCGCCGCGCGGATCCATCTGCGAGGTCGGCTCGTCCAGGATCAGCAGCCCCGGGCAGCGGTAGAGCGCCCTCGAGCACGCCACGCGCTGCCACTGGCCCCCGGAGAGCTCGGTGCCGCCGAAGACGTCACGGGAGAGCAGCGTGTCCAGTCCCGAGGGGAGGCGGTCGACGGTCTCGCGCAGGCCGACGGCGTCCACGGCCTCCCACACCGGGGCGTCGTCGTGGGTGCGGGGCTGCCCGAGGGTCACGTTCTCGCGGACCGGCATCGGCCACTGGGCGAAGATCTGCGGCACCAGACCGACCTGCGCCCACACGGTGGCGGGATCCACCTCGGCGAGGTCCGTGCCGTTCCAGGTGACCCGGCCCTTGTCCGGCAGGTAGATGCCGGTGAGCAGCCGGGTCAGCGTGGACTTGCCCGAGCCGTTGGCCCCCACGACGGCGAGGATCTGACCACGTTCCAGGGTCAGGGAGACGCCGTCCACGGCGGGTTCCTCCTTGCCCGGGTAACGGTAGACGACCTCCTCGAGCCGGATTCGCTCGGTCGGTGCCTCGTGCCTGCCGGGCCCGCGTTCGGGGACGCGGGCCGCGGCGTCGTCGAGGAAGGCCTGCATGTCGCTCAGATAGAGGCTGGTGTGGAAGACCGCGGCGCCGTTGACGACGACCTGGGACAGCGCGGCCAGCGTGGTCTGCACCGCGATGACGGCCGTGGCCGCGACCGCGAGTTCGATCCGGCCCGAGACCGCCAGCCAGGCGAGGACTGCCCAGGTCGCCACGAGGAAGACACCACCGGCCGACGCGGACAGCACCGCGATCCGCAGCGTGCGCGGCGCGGCTGCCAGCGTGCGCCGGTCGCAGCGGTCGGACAGCGTCCGGTACCAGTGGACGAGGTAGTCCGTCATCGAGTTGGCGCGGACCTCGTCGCCGTACTTCGACGTGGTCGCCCACCAGCGCATCATGCCGCGTACGTTGCGGTCGGCGATGTTGGCGTAGTGGACCTCGTAGTCGACCCGGGCGGTCAGGACGGCGCCCACACCGGCCGGCAGCACGGCGAGCAGGAGCAGCGGCAGCATCAGCGGATTGAGCGCCGACAGGACGCCGCCGGCCGTGACCATCCGGATCAGCGCGGACAGGAACCGCTGTGCGTCGGTGACCATCACCTGGGTGCGGATCACCCCCATCTCCGCCGCCTCGTGCCGGTCCGAGAACCCCTCCTGCGCGTATGCGGAGGCCTCCACCCGGCACACCGCCTCGACCAGAGCGCTGTCCGTCTCCGTCGTCAGCCTGGGGGTGATCCGCCGCTCGGAGTACGTGGCCACCGCCGCGGCACCGCGGCCCAGCGCGGCGGCGAGCGCGACCACCAGCAGCGCCGGGACGGCCCCGCGCAGCCGGTCACCCGCGGAGCCCTCGCCCAGGACGGGCTCCATGGCACGGGCGGTCGCGGTCAGCAGCACGGCGGCCGAGACACCGGTGACCACCTGGCAGCCGAGCAGCAGTTGCACGGCCCGTCGGTCCGTCCGCCACGACAGGCGGGCGATCCGGCCGAGGACGGCGGGGATCTGCGCGCACATCCGCCAAAACGACACCTCGGCGAGCGGATTGACGGAATACCGTCCGCTGTAGGTGATCTCCGCCGGCTGCGGCGGTGGAGGAGGAGCAGCGGCTTCCTGCCGCTGTCCGTTCTGCTGTCCGGTCGCGTCGGTCGAGGTCAACGGGTCCCCCTTGACGGTCGTTGAGCGTGGTCGTGAAGCTCAACGACCGGACCGGGATATCGAACACATGTGTTTCGGTCGCCGTCGCCACCCCGGAATTCGGCGCCCGCGGGTGCGTGCAGGATGCACGGACCCGGTCGGGGCAACACAGGTGGGGAGCGGGGAGGTTGGCCGAATCCAGTAGGACCGGTCGGGGGAGCGCGAGCTCAGTCCTCCACCCAGCCGTGACCCTCGCCGAACTTCAGGAGCGCGCCGCGGATGGTGAGGACCTGTTCCGCGGTCAGCTGCGGACTGGCGGTCAGCAGCAGTTCCGTCACGTCGCGCCGGTACTCGTCGGACGTCAGCACGTCGCACATCGGATGGCCGTTCTCGTCGGACACCGGAACCCGGGGCGCGGGCTCCTGGTGGCGCCGCGCGGCCCTGGGCCGCTCGCCCTCGGCGAGGCGGATGTCCGACGCCTTGAGCCCGCGCTCGCCGCTCTCCACCTCGAACTCCACGGCCAGACCGGAGCGCACGTACTCCTCGGGAATGAGCAGATCGTTCACGTGCAGGAAGATGTCCTCGCCGCCGCCGTCCGGCGCGATGAACCCGTAACCCCGCGTACTGTCGAAACGCACCACACGACCCGCGACCATGCGGACCCCCCAACCTCTGGAAACCACACCCGCCCGGGGCCCTTCCCCGGAGCCGTGTGCATGCTATCCGGCCGCGTTCCCGGTGGCCGTCACGTCGTTGACGGGGTACCGCGCGGGCTGCCCCGTGAGGACCCGTACGGCCTCCTCCGCCGCGATGGTGCGCACCGTCCCGATCGCTTCCTCGGAGTAGTAGGCGGCGTGCGGGGTGACGATCACGTTGGGAAGGTCCAGGAGGGGGTTGTCCGGCCGCCAGTCGCGTTGCTTCGCGGGCTCCTCCTCGATGTCGTCCAGCGCCGCGCCGGCGATCCACCCCTCGGTCAGCGCCTGGTGCAGCGCGGAGTCCTCCACGATGGGCCCGCGCGCGGTGTTGACGAGCAGGGCGGTGGGCTTCATCCGGCGGAGCGTCGCGCGGTCGAAGGTGTGATGTGTCTGCGGGGTGAGCGGAGCCTGGACCACCAGATGGTCGGCGCCCTCCACCAGGTCGTCGAAGGAGACCGGCCGGACCCGGCGGGCACGGATCTCCGACTCGTCGACGAAGGGATCGTGCGCCCACACCTCGACACCGAAGGCCCGCGCCCGCTCGGCGACGAGGCGCGCGATGACGCCGAAGGAGAGCAGGCCCAGCACCTGCCCCCGGAGCCGGTGGACGGGCCTTCCCGTCTTCCAGTGCCATTCGCCCCGCCGCGTCGCCCGGTCGTACCGGCAGATCTTGCGGGCCCCCGCGAGCCAGAGCGCCACGGCATGGTCGGCGACCTCGTCGGCGCACCAGTCGTTGGGGGCGTTCGTGACCTGGATGCCGTGCCGGGTCGCGGCGTCCACGTCGACGATGTCCACGCCGGTGCCGTAGCGGGCGATCACCCGGCAGTGGGGCAGCGCGTCGACGGCCCGGGAGCCGACGCGCGCGTACTGGGTCAGAATGCCGGCGGCC
Source organism: Streptomyces sp. KPB2 (assembly GCF_003950055.1). Classification (NCBI taxonomy): domain Bacteria; kingdom Bacillati; phylum Actinomycetota; class Actinomycetes; order Kitasatosporales; family Streptomycetaceae; genus Streptomyces; species Streptomyces sp. KPB2. The sequence goes on along the minus strand of NZ_CP034353.1, from coordinate 116,853 downwards.
TCCCGGCCCGCCTCGATCACCTCGTCCTCGCTCTTGCACTGCGCGGCGACGAGACGGAGCCCGGCGCCTTCGACGATCGCGCGCTCGATGTCCACGTCGCCGAAGTCGGAGTCGGCGATCAGAACTGTTCGGCCGGGGTCAGTGCGAGTCACGCGGAATCCCCTTGGTGTGGACGAGATCCTGGTAGGACACGGCGAGTTCGAGGCAGCCGCCGCTGTCCAACTGGCCCACCGTGGCACGGTAGATCTCCTGCCACGGCGTCTGGTGCTCCGGCGTCGGCGGTTCGTGCCGGGCCATCCGCTCGGAGATCTCCTCGTCCGGCAGGAGCACGTCGACACGTGCCCGGTCCAGGTCGATGCGGATCCGGTCACCGGTGCGCAGGACGGCGAGGTTGCCGCCGACCGCCGCCTCGGGGCTGGCGTTGAGGATGGACGGCGCGTCCGACGTGCCGCTCTGGCGGCCGTCGCCGAGGGCGGGCAGCGCGGTGAGGCCCCGCCGGCTCAGCGAGGCGGGAAGCTCCATGTTCACGACCTCTGCCGAGCCCGGGTATCCCACCGGCCCCGTGTAGCGGATGACGAGGATGCAGTCCTGGTCGATGTCCAGCCCGGGGTCCTCGATGCGGGCGTGGTAGTCCTCGGGACCGTCGAAGACGATGGCGCGAAACTCGAAGACGGACGAGCCGTCGGTACTCGGCAGGCGACGGGCCCGGAAGCTGTCGGTGATCACCGACGTTTTCATGATCGCGGAGTCGAACAGGTTCCCGCTCATGACGAGAAGGCCGCCCCGCGCGGTCACCGGGTCGTCGAGGGGGCGGATGACCGCCGGGTCGGCGGCCGGGGCGCTCTCCAGGTTCCCGGCCACGGTACGGCCCGAGACCGTCATGGCGTCACCGTGCAGGTGACCCGCCTCCAGCAGCGACCGCATGACCGCCGGGACCCCGCCGGCGCGGTGGAAGTCCTCGCCGAGGAACTCGCCCGCGGGAGCGAGGTTCACCAGCACCGGGATGTCGCGGCCCACGCGCTGCCAGTCCTCGTTGGACAGGTCCACCCCCACGTGCCGGGCGATGGCGTTGACGTGGATCGGCGCGTTGGTCGACGCGGCGACGGCCGAGGCGACGACGATCGCGTTCTCGAAGGCCTGCCGGGTCATGACCTTGCGCGGGGTCAGGCCCTCACGCACCACGGCCACCGCCCGGAGGCCGGTGTCGTAGGCCATCTGCGCCCGCTCGGCGTAGGGGGCCGGAATGGCGGCGCAGCCCGGGAGGGACATGCCCAGGGCCTCGGCCAGGCTGTTCATGGACAGCGCGGTGCCCATCGTGTTGCAGTGCCCGATGCTGGGCGCGGAGGCGGTCACGCGCGCCATGTACTCCTCGTGGTCGATCTCTCCGGCGGCGAGCAGGCGTTTCGACTGCCAGATCACCAGTCCCGAGCCGGTCCGCATCCCGTTGTGGTAGCCGTTGAGCATGGGACCGCCGGACAGGACGATCGCCGGAAGGTTCACCGTCGCCGCCGCCATCAGGCACGCGGGGGTGGTCTTGTCACAGCCCGTCGTCAGGACCACGCCGTCGAGCGGGTATCCGTAGAGAACCTCGACCAGTCCGAGATAGGCGAGGTTGCGGTCCAGTGCCGCGGTCGGGCGTTTGCCCGTCTCCTGCAGCGGATGGACGGGGAACTCGAACGGGATCCCGCCACCGTCGCGGACCCCGTCCCTGACCCGGTCGGCCAGTGCGAGATGGTGCCGATTGCAGGGGACCAGGTCGTTGCCCGTCTGGGCGATGCCGATGATCGGTCGTCCCGACCGGAGTTCGGCGGCCGTGAGGCCGTAGTTCAGGAACCGCTCCAGATACAGGGCGGTCATCTCGGGGTTGTCCGCGTTGTCCCACCAGGCCCTGCTGCGCAGCTCTGCCCCGGCTCCGTCGTCCTGCGTCATACGGGCTCCTCAGCCGTCCTCGCCGCGCACCACTAGAACCGGGCAGGGCGCGTGCTGAACGCAGTGCTGGGCCACCGATCCCAGCAGCAGCCCGGTGAAGCCCCCGAGTCCCCGGCTCCCGACCACGAGCAGTGCCGCGCCCCGGGCGGCGTGCAGCAACACCCCGGCCGGGGTGCCGTAACGCGCCTCGGCCCGCACCTCCGCCGCGGACCGCGGTCCCACGGCCTCCTCGACGGCCCGGGTGAGTTCCTGACGGGCCCGGGCCTTCAGGGCGCCTTCGTCGCTGCTCGACGGCGGCAGCCAGCCGAGCGCGCCGTGGAACTGCGGGAACTCCCACGCGGTCACCGCCTCGACCGCACCGTGGGTGAGCTCCGCCTGACGCACGGCCCAGCGGACGGCCTGTTTCGACGCATCCGACCCGTCCACTCCGACGACGATGCGGCCCGTTTCCTCGGGCTGGTCAACCATGAACGCTCCTCCGCTCGGCGGTGGCGCACGGCCTGCGGGCATCGGTGACCCGCGGCCGGAGGATCATCCCCAGTATTGCCCGACCCCGCCGAACGCGCAGTTCGGCACCGGCGCGCGGCCGGCCCGACGGGTACGTCCGCACGGCCTGGTTTGCGGGCCGAGCCGGCTTCGGTGACTCTGGATCATGAGGACAGGCGCAGGCGGGCTGCTGAGGAGCAAACGGTATGTACGATCCCGACCCGCCGTTCCGGCCGGTTCGCCGACCGGACGGCTACCTGCCCCTCGAGGACCTAGGCCTGATCGGGGACGGCACCACCGCGGCGCTCGTCGGCCTCGACGGCAGCATCCCGTGGATGTGCCTGCCCCGTTTCGACTCCGACCCCGTCTTCTGCGCGCTGCTCGACCACGCACGGGGCGGCCACTTCACCGTGACGCCCGAGAACCTGCGCGAGGCCCGGCAACGGTACGAACCCGACACCGGGGTGCTGCACACGGAACTGCGCAGCGACACCGGACTGGTGCGCGTCACGGACGCGCTGGCCCTGCGCTCCGGAGCCGACCTGTCCGACGACGCGCCGTCCGGCCGCGGCGAACTCGTCCGCTCCGTAGTGGTCCTGGAGGGACGGGTACGCCTGGCGGTGGAGGTGGAACCGCGCGGCGGCGCCGAAGCCCACCAGCTGTACAGCGGACTGGAGGTACGGCCCGCCCGCAACGAGGGACTGCGCCTCCACCTGCGCTCCAACCGCCCCCTGAGCGGCCTGCGGACCGTACACGACCTGGAGCAGGGCGACCGGCTCGACCTCGTCCTGTCCTGGGGACGCTTCCACCGCCACCACCGCTTCGACCCCGAGGCCATGCTCCACCAGACCGCGGAGGCCTGGCGGCGGTGGATGCGCAGTTGCGACTACGCCGGCCCGCAGGAGGCACTCGTCAGGCGGGCCGCGATCACCCTGAAGCTGTGCGACGACTGGGCGAACGGCTCGCTGGTCGCCGCCCCCACCTCCTCGCTGCCCGCGCCCATCGGAGGCGTCCGCAACTGGGACTACCGCTACGCCTGGATCCGGGACGCCGCCTTCGCGGTCTTCGCGCTGCGCCGCATCGGCTTCGGCGGCGAGGCCGACGCCTTCCTCGGCTGGGTCCTCGACGCGTTCGAGCGCAGCCGCCGGCCGCTCATCATGTACACCCTGGACGGCGGCCGGGTACCGGACGAGATCGAGGACGCCGGGCTGGAGGGATACCGGGGCTCCTCGCCCGTCCGCTGGGGCAACGGCGCCGCCGACCAGCGTCAGCACGACGTGTACGGCGAGATCCTGGACTGCGCCGACCAGTGGCTGCGCCGTGGCGGTGAGATACAGCCCGCCATGTGGGCCAGTCTGGCGGGGCTCGCCGACACGGCAGTGCACGCCTGGCGCCGGCCGGACCAGGGACTGTGGGAGATCCGCGGCGAGGGCCGTCCGTTCACCTACTCCGTCGGCCTCTGCCAGGTGGCTCTGGACCGGGCGGCCCGGATCGCCGAACGCTACGGCCTGCCCGGCAACGTCGGCCAGTGGCGCAGGGAAGCCGACCGGTTGCGCGAACTCATCCTGGAGCGGTCCTGGGACGAGGACGCACAGACACTCAGCGTGTACATGGACGGCGGCGGCGTCCTCGACGCCAGCCTGCTGAACCTGCCGCTGCGCCGCGTCCTGCCGGTCGACCACCCGCGCATGGTCGCGACCACCCGCGCCGTCGCCGAACGCCTGTCGGCCGGTGACGGACTGCTCTACCGCTACCTGCACGACGAACACCCCGACGGCCTCCCGGGGGACGAGGGCGCCTTCGTCCTGTGCAGTTTCTGGATGGTGGACAACCTGATCGGCCAGGGCCGTCTCGACGAGGCCGAGGAACTGTACGACTCGCTGTGCTCGCGGGCGAGCCCCCTGGGCCTGCTGTCGGAGCAGATCGACCCCACCACGGGAGTGTTCATGGGCAACGCGCCCCAGGCGTTCAGCCATATCGGGACCATCGCCAGCGGAGTCAATCTCGAACGGGCGAGGAGCGCTTCGCGATGACCATCCGACGACTCGTCGTCTTCGGAGGGACGGGCGACCTGACGGGCCGCTACCTCCTGCCGGCACTGGCCGCCCTGTACGCGGCGGGACACCTCGACGACCGGTTCACCCTGCTCGCCGCCAGCCGGGAGGACTGGAACGGCGCACGGTACCGCGAGTGGGCCGAGGACCAACTCGCCCGGCACGGCACCGACTTCCCGGCCCACACCCGGCAAGCCGTCACGGCATCGGCCGACTACCGCAGGGCCGACGTCACCGACCCCGCGGACGTGGCCGCGGCCGTCGCCGGTGACGACCCCGTGGCCGTCTACCTCGCCCTCCCGCCGGCCCTCTTCCCCGCGACGGTGACCGCGCTCCACCGGGCGGGACTGCCCCGGGGCAGCCGCATCGTCCTGGAGAAGCCCTTCGGGGAGAGCCTCACCGACGCACGGGAACTCAACCGGCTGCTCTCCGAACTCCTTCCGGAGCGCGCCGTCTTCCGGGTCGACCACTTCCTGGCGATGACGACCGTCCAGAACGTGCTCGGCAGCCGGCTCGCCAACCGGGTGCTCGAACCGATCTGGAACAGCACCCACATCGCCGAGATCGAGATCGTCTGGGACGAGACCCTCGCCCTGGAGGGCCGGGCAGTCTACTACGACCAGGTGGGCGCCCTGAAGGACATGGTGCAGAACCACCTGCTGCAACTGCTGTGCCTGGTCGCCATGGAACCCCCGCTCACTCTCGGCGAACGGGACCTGCGCGACCGCAAGGTCGACGTCCTGCGCTCGGTGCGGCCGTTGACCGACTACGACGTCGTACAGCGCACGCGTCGCGCCCGCTACTCGGGCGGCCCGGGCATCGACCACGCGGTGCCCGCCTATGCCGACGAGGCCGGCGTCGACGCGGGGCGCAGGACCGAGACCTTCGCCGAGATCGTGCTGGAACTCGACAGCTGGCGCTGGGCGGGCACCCGGTTCCGGCTGCGCAGCGGCAAGGCCCTCGGCACCGACCGCAAGGAGGTCGCGGTGCGCTTCCGCTCGGTCCCGCACCTGCCGTTCGGCCAGGACCAGGACGTCCGTCCCAACGTGCTGCGCTTCGGACTGGAGCCGGAGAGCCTGAGCATGGACCTGACGGCGACCGGCTCCCGTCCCGAAACCCTCACACAGCTCTCGCTGGCCGCCCGCATGGACGCCCCCGATCTGCCGGCCTACGGCCGGCTGCTGCTGGACGTCTTCCGGGGCGACCCCGCCCTGTCCATCCGCGGCGACGAGGCCGAGGAGGCGTGGCGCGTCGTCGAGCCGGTCCTGTCCGCCTGGGAGCGGGGGCTGGTGCCGCTGGAGGAGTACCCGGCCGGCTCGGACGGGCCGCCCGAGCGCCATGCCATGCCCGAGCGGCGGGACGAGCTGCTGCACGAGGAGTCCGTCATGCCGGCCGAGTGAGCGCCCGCCCCCGACGGCAGCTGCCGAAGGCCGCCGTGGTCAGCGCAGGATGCGCCAGCGGTTGTCCGCCGTGCCGTCGTCCGCGTCCTGGACGACGAAGGCGCCGACCGCGGGGGAGTCGTCGCGCACGGCGAGGAGTTTCCCGCTGTGGGCGTTGCGGATCGTGCAGGTGCCGTCCCCCTGGTCGAGGAGGGTCCAACGGTGGTCCGCGGTGCCGTTGTCCGCCCACTGCAGCACGGTGGCGCCGTCGGCCGTGGACATGTCGAGGACGCCCAGCACCTTGCCGCTGTGCACGTTGCGCAGACGGTGGGTGCCGCCCGCGTCGGGCACCAGCTCCCAGTCGTGGTCGGCGGTCCCGGAGTCCGTCCAGAGCAGGGCACGGCCGCCGTCGGCGGTGGACATGTCCTGGATGCCCAGCACCAGACCGCCCGCGGCGTTGGCGATGCGGACGGAGGCGCGGCCGCCGGTGTTCCAGTAGACGGTGTAGTTGTGCCCGTGGGCGTCGTGGAACGGGCCGAGGCGCACGGTGGCACCGTTCGCGGTCGCGGTGAACGCGAGCGCGGTGGGGCTGGTCCGCCTGATCGAGGCGACGTCCAGGGAGGGAAGGGAGGACAGCGTGGTGTCGCCGTAGTTCCCGGACAGGGTGACCGGGCCGTGCGTGACGGCACCGACGTCCGGATTGTCGTTGGCCGGCCGTACGACGGTGCGCATCGGGAGCCGGACGGTGACGGTGTCCCCGGAGGTCCAGGCGCGCTCCACCGTCGCGTAGGTCCCGGGAGTGGCGGTCACGTCCTGCGTGACGCCGTTGACGCTGATGACGGCACTGGTGGTCCAGCCCGGGATGCGGATGCGCATCGCCCAGGTGCCGCCCACGTGGCCGGTGACCCGCAGCGCCGTGGTCTCGCTCTCCGGGTACGAGGTGGTCTGGGTGACGGTGATGCCGCGCTCGGCCCAGGTGAGGACCGAGGGGACGAACAGGTTCACGGTCAGGGTGGTGCCGCCGTCGTGGAAGTAGACGGAGTCCATCAGCCGCGTGTGCATCTCCAGACCGGTGCCCTGGCAGCACCAGAACGTGGTGTAGTCGGTGCTCCAGGTGCCGCCGCCCCACGCGGGCCCCACACCGCGCCGGCCGCCCGGCTTCAGCGGGGTGAAGTAGGTGACGTGACCGTGGGGGTCGGCCGGGTTCTGCTGGCCGATCATGTGGTTGAGCCACGCCTGCTCGTAGTAGTCGAACAGCTCGGCCCGCTCCGGTGTCAGCGCGAACAACTCACGCGTGAGGCCGAGCATGTTGACGGTGTTGCAGCTCTCGCAGGTGTCGTTCGCCAGGTGCGCGGCGATGGCGTTCGGGGCGCGGAAGTGTTCCGCCTGGCTGTTGCCCCCGATCGCGTAGGTGTGGGTGGTCACGCACATGCGCCAGGCGTTGGTGGCGATGTCCCGGTAGCGCGTGGCGCCGGTGGCCTTGTACTCCCGCACGGCGCCGATCCACTTCGGCACCTGTGTGTTGGCGTGCAGCCCGGCCAGCCGGTCCTGGTCCGCAGCCAGCGGGTCGAACACCGCGGCGTGGTCGAACCGCTGGGCCACGGTGAGCCAGCGGGTGTCGCCGGTGTGCTGGCAGAGATCGGTCAGGACGGCGTTCATGCCGCCGAACTCGGTGCCCAGGACGGACTGCATCCGCGCGGTGCTCAGCCGGCCGGTGCGCCGGTCGACCCAGCCCGCCAGGGCGAGCAGCACGTCCCGGGCCTGGACGCTGCCGAGGTGCCGCCACACGTCCAGCAGGCCGGTGAGGGTCTTGTGGATCGTGTAGTACGGCACGTTGCCGTTGGTCAGCGTCCCGGACTCCAGGGCGTCGAAGTCCGACTCGGGGTAGCCGCACAGGTAGCCGGCTCCGAAGCCCGCGGCGCCGTTGTTGGCCTGGCACTTGGCCAGCTCGGTCACCATGTACAGGGCCTTGTCCCGGCAGACGGTGTCCCCGGTCACGGCGTACACCTGCGCCCATGCGGTGAGGAAGTGGCCCTGCACGTGGCTGCGGAAGGGGAAGTCGGGAGCCTCCCAACCGCCGGTCGCGGCGGCGCCGTTCACGGAGAGGCCGTGGTTGGCGCGGAAGTTGTACAGCAGCCGGTCGACGTCGACGAACCGGAGGTAGCTCCGGGTGCGGTTCTGGTTGTCCAGCCATCTGCTCGCGGTCAGCCGGACCCGGCCGAGGTCGAAGGGGAACGCCAGCGCTCCGATGTCGGCCCTGGCCGGTGGGAGGGTCGCGCCGTGGGCGGGGGAGCCGCCGGCGAGAGGGCCGACGGCGGTCGCGGCAGCCGTCGTTCCGGCGAGCTGGAGGATGCGCCTTCTGCTGAGGGGGACAGGCATGGAACCACCTTTGCGTTCACCGTGACGGGACAGGGGACGGACGACTGTGGCTCGGCTGTTCATCGGTTCGACAGGTCGAACGCTGTTCGTGAAATCGTCGAGACCATAGTTCCGGTGTTGCCGGCCCGTCAACGCACCCGACGACTTCGGCGGGATGGTGCCCCGTGGACGGCACCGTCGTCCCTCACTCGATGCGGACACTCGCGCCGGGGGCGAGCCGACGGTAGCGGGCCGGGACCCCGGGCCCCCGTTCGCCGAGGAACCCCTCGACCATCGTGGTGCCGACGTCGTTGAGGGCACCGTCGTGCACGGCGTAGGCGGTGCGGGGAGCGACCTCGCGGACGTAGTCGATCAGATCGCCGACCGTGGACCAGGGCGCGTGCACGGGCAGCAGCAGCGTGCCGACCGGTGTGGCGGGCACGGTCAGGGCGTCGCCGGGGTGGAACAGCGACCGGTCGACCAGGAAGCCGATGTTGGGGATGCGCGGGACGTCCGGATGGATGACGGCGTGCCAGGTTCCGTGCACCTGGACATCGAAGCCCGCGACGCCGAAGGCGTCCCCGTCCCCCGTGGTGACGACCCGGTCGCCGAGGCCGTCCAGACGCCGCGCGACACGGGAGTTGGTCCAGATGCGCAGACCCGGCCGCGCCGCGGCGGCCCGGCGCAGCGCCTCCTCGGAGAAGTGGTCGAAGTGTTCGTGCGTCACGAGCACCGCGTCGGCGCCGTCCAGCGCCGGGGGATCGGTCAGACCGCCCGGGTCGATGACCAGGCGGCGCCCCTCCTTCTCGAGCCGTACACACGCGTGGCCGAACTTGGTGAGTTCCATGACCGTCATGCCCTTTCCATGCCATCGACATCATTGGTGCGACGAGGTATACAACCTAACAGTACAACTCAACTGTACAACTCGCTTGAGTGAATGTGGTTAGGATGACCCCATGGACGAAGACGCGCTGGCCGAGGAGTTGCGGCGGTCGATCGGTGAGCTGGTCCGGGCCGTGCGAGCCGCGGACACCATGCCCCCGGGCGAGGCCGCCATCCTCGGCTTCCTCGACCGCGAGGGCCCCCTGACCACGGCCGACCTCGCCCGACTGCGCGGTGTCACACACCAGTCGGCGGCCAAGTCGGTCAAGGACCTCTCCGCCGACGGCCTCGTCCGCGGAGAGCGGCACCCCGACGACGGCCGCAAACTCCTGCTGCGGCTCACCGACGCCGGCCGCTCCCGCCTCCGGCGGGAACGCGACTTCCGTGCCGGCGCCCTGGGCACCGCCATCCGCGAGACCTTCGACCCCGACGAGAGACGGCGGTTGAGCGAGTCGGTCGCCCTCCTGTCCCGCCTGACGGCCCACCTCACCGCACTCGGCGGCGATGCCCGCCCCACGGCAGGGGCCCGCCAGGAGCGGCACACCCGGGAGAACCCGAGCGGCACCGGGACCTGAGCCCGTCCCTGAATCTCCCTCGGGGCGAGCCGGACCGGCGCCGCGGGCCGGCGAGGCGCTGTGACTACTGTGAGCGCCATGAGCGAAGACTCGAAGCGTTCCGTCGTCGTCGAACGCACCAGCAGCGGCCAGTTCGTGGCAACCAACGCCCGCGGCGGAACCATCAGTTTCGGTACGGCGCCGGAGAACGGCCAGGAGACCGGGTTCACCCCCGTCGAGTTGTTCCTGGCGGCGATCGGCGGCTGCACGGCTGTGGACGTCGACATCGCCACCGGCCGCCACGCGGAGCCCACCCGGTTCGACGTGACGGTCACGGGAGACAAGGTCAGTGACGACCTGGGCAACCGCATGACGAACCTCCAGGTCACGTTCGCCGTGACCTTCCCGGACGGCGAGGGAGCGGAGCGCGCGCGAGCCATCCTGCCCCGCGCGGTCAGGACCTCCCACGACCGTCTGTGCACCGTGAGCAGGACCGTCGAGGTCGGCACACCGGTGACCACGACGGTCGCCGACGCCTGACCCCCGGCGGCCCGGGAGACCGGACACGGCGAGGTACCGGCTGCGTGGGGCAGTGGGGCCCGTCCGGGTGCGGCCGCACTCCGAACAGACGCGGTCGGATGGTGGCTCCGTCGGCCCGGAGGTGCACTGGGCCCGTGGGCCCCGACAGGCGGGCCGCGTGCTGCCCGTGGGGTGGCCGACCGACAAGGAGACCTCATGAGACGGCTCAGGGCAGCCACCGCACTGGCCTGCGGTGTGCTGGTCGCCGCCGCGGCGACCGGATGCGCGGGCGACGGCGGCGACAGCGGCGCCGCCGGTACGCAGACCGCCAACGCGGCGGACAGTCTCGACACCGACGTGGTCCCGGCGGCGACCTCGTCGGCGGCCCCCGCCGTCGACGTCAAGGACGGCACCTACGGCAAGATGCTGGTCGACGAGAAGGGCCGGACGCTCTACCTCTTCGAGAAGGACACGAAGAACAAGTCGAAGTGCGACGACGACTGCGCCAAGGCGTGGCCGCCGTTCACCGTCAAGAAGACACCGACCCCGGGCCACGGGGTGAAGAAGGATCTGCTGAAGACCACGAAGCGGGACGACGGGTCCGAGCAGGTGACGTACAACGGGCACCCGCTGTACCGGTTCGCCGACGACCAGAAGGCGGGCGACATCAACGGGCAGGACGTCGACGCCTTCGGCGCCAAGTGGTTCGTCGTCGACCCGGACGGCAAGAAGATCACCACCAAGCCGAACACCAGCGACGGCGGCTACTGACCTTCGGCCGTCCGGCCCCACCAGCGCTCGGAGATGCCATGCCGTTCCGGTTCCCTTCAGGCACCGTGCGCCTCGGCGCCGTCACCGCCTGCGCACTCGCTCTGACCACCCTTCTCGGGTGTTCGAACGGCGGAGGCGGTGGCGGCGACACCGCGACCGAGTCCGCCACCGGCCCGTCCACGGGTGGTGGCACCCGGATCACCATCCAGGACTTCAAGTTCCAGCCGGCCTCCCTGACCGTTTCCGCCGGCGCCAAGGTCACCGTCGTCAACAAGGACACGACCACGCACACCGTGACGGCGTCCAAGGGCGGCTCCTTCGACACCGGAGACATCGCTCCCGGCAAGAGCGCCACCTTCACGGCTCCGTCCAAGCCGGGCGACTTCCCTTACACGTGCACGATCCACCCGTTCATGAAGGGCACGCTCACCGTCGAGTGAGCCCCGGCCGCCGGTAGGTCCGCGGCGCGAAGGGAGACCCGCCATGTCCTCACAGCCCACCGCTCCACCCGCCCGCGGACGGGGTGCCGGTCACCTCGTGCGGGGCGCCGCGCGGGTGCTCGCCGCGGCCGGACTCGCCGTGGACGCATACGTGCACGCGCACCTCGCCGACCGGTACGACGCCGTCTCCGCGAGCATCGGCCAGGGCACCCTCTTCCGCGTCGAGGCCGCCCTCGCGGCACTGGCGGCACTGCTCGTCCTTGTCTGGCGCCGCCTGCCGGGAGACCTCTTCGCGGCGTTGGTGGCGGCCGGCGGGCTCGCCCTCCTCCTGGTGTACCGCTACGTGGACGTCGGTGAGCTGGGACCGTTCCCCGACATGTACGAACCCGTCTGGTACGGCGAGAAGGACGTCACGGTGCTGGCCCAGGCGGTCGCCGTCCTTGCCACGCTGTACCTCCTCCTCGTCCGCCCCCGGGGCAGCCGCGCGCTGTGATGCCGGCATGACGTCCGAACGGCCGATGTACCGCGTCAAGCGGCTGCTCCTCGGCAGACCGCTCACCACGGAGCGGGTCAGCGAGGAGAAACTGGGCAACCCCACGGCGCTCGGCGTACTCGCCTCCGACTGCATCAGTTCGTCGGCCTACGGCTCCGAGGAGATGCTCCGGGTCCTCGTGCCGGTGGTCGGAGCAGCGGCCTTCACGATGGTCGTGCCGGTGACGGGCGCGATCCTGCTGGTGCTGCTGCTTCTGACGCTCTGTTACAGCGACGTCGTGACGATCTACACCCGGGCCGGCGGGTCCTACGTGGTGGCGCGGGAGAACTTCGGGCCGAACGTCGCCCAGGTCGCCGCCGTGGCCCTGCTCGTCGACTACGTCGTCACGGTCGCCGTCCAGGTGTCGGCCGGCACGAACGCGCTCATCTCGCTCGCCCATCTGGTCGGCCACGGCTGGACGGGGCTGGACCATCTCCAGTTGCCGGTGTCGGTGGTGGTGATCGTGCTGCTGGGCTACGGCAATCTGCGCGGGGTGCGCGAAGCGGGCCGGATGTTCGCGCTGCCCGCCTATCTCTTCATCGCCGCGATGGGTCTGGTCTTCGTCGTCGCGGCGGTGCGGGGCCTGACGGGCGATCTGCCGCACGCCGACCTCGACGCTCCAGGCGTCGTGCCGCTCGGAACCCCGGGCGACGGCTGGCTCCAGGGCGCGTCGTTGTTCATCGTGCTGCGGTCCTTCGCCAACGGCGGTTCGTCGCTCACCGGGCTCGAAGCCATCTCGAACGGCATCTCCGCCTTTCGCGAACCGCAGGGCCGCAACGCCCGGCGGACCCTCGTCATCATGAGCTGTGTGCTCGCCGTCCTGGTCCTGGGCGTCTCCACCCTCGCGCACGTCACGCACGCCGTCCCGTACACCGACGGGACCCCCACCGTCATCGCGCAGGAGGCGAGGCTCGCCTTCGGCGACGCGACGGTGGGGACGATCGGACTGGTCTTCGTCCAGCTGGCGACCGCGCTGGTCCTCTACACGGGTGCCAACACCCCCTTCACCGGGTTTCCGTTCCTGGCGAGCTTCGTCGCACAGGACCGGTTCCTGCCGCGACCGCTCACCCGGCGCGGACACCGGCTGGCCTTCTCCAACGGCATCGTCACGCTCTCCGCCCTCTCCCTAGCCCTGCTGCTCGTCACGGGCGCCAACGTGGACGAGCTGGTGGCCCTCTACGCGATCGGCGTGTTCACCGCCTTCACCATGGCCGGGAGCGGCCTGACCGCCTACCACCTGCGCGGACGGGAGCCACGGCGCCGGATGAAGGTCACCGTCAACGCGCTCGCGGCGGTTGTCTCCGCCGCCGTCGTGCTGATCTTCGCGGTCACGAAGTTCACGGAAGGCGCCTGGCTGGTCGTCGTGGTCTTCCCGCTCGGGGTCTGGGCGCTGATCCGGATCAACCGCGAGTACCGGCGCGAGGCCGCCGCCCTGGAGCGGCTGCCCACCGGCGCGGACCGGCCCCGTACCCGCCGCCACCAAGTGTTCGTCCTCGTCGAGACGCTGGACCTGGCCACGCTGAAGGCGCTGCGCTACGCCCACGAGCTGCGGCCCGACGGCGTCCGTGCGGTGCACTTCGCCATCGACGAGGCGCACGCCCGCCGCCTGTCCGCCCGCTGGGCGTCGACCTCCGCGACGTCGGTCGAGCTGGAAGTGGTGGCCTGTCCCGACCGCCGGCTCCGTCACGCGATGCGGGAACTGGCCGTCCGCACCACCCAGGACGGGGACACGTCCCTGACGGTGCTCGTGCCCCGACGGATGTACGCCAACGCCCTCGGCAAACTCCTCCACCGGGAGACCGGCGAGAATATGTCGAGGACGCTGGAGCAACTGCCGCACATCGCGGTCACGATCCTGCCGTTCAACGCGTCGCGCGCCATGCGGGCCCTGGAGTCGCACCACCCGCCCGACATGGACTGAGACGAGCCCGCACGGACCACCTCGAAGGACCCCCGACGGAGCCCACCCCGGGCGCCTGCCCGAGCCGTTCAGCCCCGTGCGTCAGTCGTCGCCCGGCCGCCGCCACCGGCGTCCTCCGGGGCGGCCTCGGTGCCGGGGCGGAGGGGCGGCTCGTTCTTGGGCCCGCGCAGGGCGGTGTGGAGGAGGAGTGCGGTCATGACGGCGGCGCCGACCCACATGGCCTGTTGCCAGCCGTCCACGAAGGACTGCTGTGCGGCGTGGACCAACTCCGGCGCACGGCTGCCGGTCGTGGGTGCGACCTGGATCGCGTTGGCGATGCCTTCGCGGGCGGTGTCCGCGGTGTCCGCGGGGAGGCCGGCCAGCCTGTCGTCGACGGCGCCCCGGTAGCCGTTGGCCAGGAGTGCGCCCAGCATGGCGACACCGAGGGCGGTGCCGAACTCGCGGGTGACATCGTTGAGCGCGGAGGCGACGCCCTGGTCGGCCCGAGACAGGGAACCGGTGATGGCCTCGGTGGACGGGGTCATCGACAGACCCATGCCGGCGCCCATCGCGAGCATGCCGGCCAGGATGGACGGGTAACCGCCGTCGACGGATACGAACAGGGCCATCAGGACCAGGCCGAGGGTGGCAAGGGCGACGCCGACGGTCATGGTCGCGCGGACGCCGATCGCGGCAACCGCCTTGGGAGCAAGGCCGGAGGCCGCCATCATCGTGACGGCCATGGGCATCATCGCCACCGTGGACAGCAGCCCGGACCAGCCGAGGACGGCCTGGAAGAAGGGGAAGAGAACGACGGCGATGCCCGCCTGGACGCCGAACACGACGAGCAGGGTGACGGAGCCGCCGGTCAGGCCGCGCTCGCGGAACAGGCGTACGTCCAGCAGCGAGGCGTCACGGCGGCGCAGTTCCCAGGCCACGAAGGCGGTGGCGGCGGCCACGCCGACGGCCAGGCCGATCAGCGTGACGGGTGCGCCCCAGCCGCGTTCGGGGCCTTCCTGCAGGACGAAGATGAGACCGGTCACGGCGATGACGGAGACCAGTGCGCCGACGATGTCGAAGGAATGGCCGGAGCGTTCGCGGGAGTCGGGCACGCACTTCAGCGTCATCACCAGCGCGACGACGACCAGGACCACGGGCAGCAGGAACAGCCGGCGCCAGTCGGCGACATCGACCAGCAGGGCGGAGAGGAACATGCCCAGGATGCCGCCGCCTCCGGCGACGCCGGTCCACACACCGATCGCCCTGCCCCGCTCCTTCTCGGGAAAGGTGGAGGTGATGACGGCCAGTGTGATCGGCATGATCATCGCGGCGCCGACCCCGGCTGCCGCCCGGGCGCCGATCATCACCGCGGCCGACGGGGCGAGTCCCGCGACGACGCCGGCGGCGCCGAAGACGACGAGTCCGGTGATCAGCATGGGCTTGCGGCCCAGACGGTCGCCGACGGCGCCGAGCGGCAGCAGCAGCGCGGCCAGGACCAGGGTGTACACGTTGATGATCCACAGAACGGTGTTCTGGGAGGCACCGAACTCGACGGCCAGATGGGTCTGGGCGACGTTCAGCCCGGACACCGAGGCGATGACCGCCATCAAAGCGATCGAGACGGTGATCAGGATCGCGCGCAGCTGACGCGCATCCGGCGCACCCGCACCGCCTACCGGTGTGCGGGGCGCCAAGGGAGGCTGGTTGGTCCTCATGTCTTCCTTCCGAAGCGGGCGCGCGGGACCGGCGCCGGAACAGGGCCGGTCGTCGGGGGCGCGGGGGAGGGCTTGCCGGTCGGCCGTAGACCTTCGGGCCGCCTGCCCGCGACGTTAGGCGCGCGCTGCACCAGAGGCATAACATGTTGCCCATGACGCAAGAAGATGGGGAGCTGGACAGCCTCGTACGCAAACGGATCCGTGCCTTGCGCGTCGCGCAGGGATGGTCGCTGGACGAGTTGGCCACGCGCGCCAACCTCAGCCAGTCCTCACTGAGCCGTATCGAGAACGGTCGGCGCCGTCTCGCCCTCGATCAGTTGGTCACCCTCGCCCGCGCACTGGACACCACCTTGGACCAGCTCGTCGAGAACGCCGCCGAAGACGTCGTCTTCAGCCCGATGATCGACGCGGCGCACGGTCTGATGCGCTGGCCCGTGAAGGGCGACCCGGGCATGACCGTGATGCGTCAGCGGATGACCGACCCGCCGCCCGACAATCCGGCCCGGATGCGCGCCCACCCCGGCCGGGAATGGCTGGTGGTCCTGTCCGGCACCGCCGTCCTCGTGCTCGGCCACCGCCGCTTCCGCGTCGAGACCAACCAGGCCGCCGAGTTCCCCACGATGATGCCCCACGCCATCGGCGCCGAGGGCGGACCGTGCGAGATCATGGGCATTTTCGACCGCGACGCCCGCCGCGGCCACCAGACCGACACCGGCGCCGACGGCTCGAAGCCGGTTGGCGGCTGACGGCGCCCGTAACGTGGAAGCATGAAAGACACTGCGCGAAGCACGTCGCTGGTCATCCACCTGGGCCGGGAGGAACTCGTCATCGGGCGGCGCTACGAAGCCGCCAGTATCGCCAACGACGTCCTGATCGCCCTGTGGTTCATCGCGGGGAGCGTCATGTTCTTCTCCGAGCAGTGGACCACAACGGGAACCTGGTGCTTCCTCATCGGCAGCATCGAGCTCCTCATCCGCCCCGCCATTCGCCTCACCCGCCACCTGCACCTGCAACGCGTCCACGCCCACACCCCGGGACCCGATTCCCCCGCGGTTCCCCCCGACGGCTCCCAGGACTACTGAACGTACTGGCAACACCGGCGACACGGCCCCGCAGGTCACCTCGGAGCCGGCCCCGCCCTATCCGCACCAGAGCCAGCAGCCCCCGGGCCGAACATCCTGGTGAACAACGCTGCCCACCTGAACAGCCAGTTGGACCTGTCGCAGCTGTCGTACGAGGACTGGGACCGGTCCTTCAAGGTCAATGTGTATGCGTACTACCACCTGGTTCAGGCCGCGCGTCCTCACCTCGAAGCGGGTGACGCGATCATTGCCACGGCTTCGGAAGAGGCCCTCAAGGGCAGCGACACCATGATCGACTATGCGGCGGCCAAGGCCGCCCTGGTCAATTTCACGAAATCGATCGCCGCGCGCCTGGCCAAGGACGGCATCCGGGCGAACGTGGTCGCACCCGGTCCGACCTGGACAGTACTCAACGTGGCCGACCCGAACATGCCGCAGGAGGGCCTCGCGCACCTCGGCAGCGAAGGCCCCGCCGGCCGGGTCGCCCAGCCCGAGGAGATCGCCCCGGTGTACGTATACCTCGCCTCCGACGCCGACTCCAGCTACACCATCGGCGAGATCGTCGCCGTCACGGGCGGACTGACCTCCACTCGCTGACAGTCGGGCCCACCTGCGGGTTCACGGGGGTGGTGCGAAGGCACCGGGCGTTCCACGAGGGAACCGCGGCGGAACCCAGGACCCCAACCGCGGCTGTCCGGGCGGGCATCGACCGGCGAGCCGTCAGTCCCGCTCGTCATCCCCGCCCGAGCCGCCGTGCGACGTCCTCGAGGAAGTCGTCCAGCGCCGCCACGTGCGTCCGGCCCCGGGGCCGGGCCAGCCCCACTCGGCTCGGAGAGACCCCGTGGACCGGACGGAACACCACACCGGGGTGGGTGTAGAAGCGGGCCACCGACGCCGGGGCGAGGGCCACGCAGCCGCCCGCCACCGCTCCGAGCCACTCGTCGGGCCGCCTGGTGACGGCACCGACCCGCACGGGATGCCCGTCCCGTTCATCCACCGCCAGCCAGTGTTCCCTCCAGGGCCCCGTCTCGGGTCCGGCCGCGGCGAACGTCTCCTCCCACAACTCCCGGAACTCCACCGTCCCGCTGTTCGCCAGCGGATGCCGAGCGGGTAGCAGCACCCCGCGCTCCTCGACGAACAACTCCACCACTCCGAAACGCTCCTGGCCGGGAAACGGCAAACGCACCACGGCCGCATCCACCTCACCCCGGGCCAGGCCGGCGCTCGGCTCGGACCAGTCGAACTGCCGCAGCTCCACCCGCCACTCCGGCCGCGTGTGCCGGAATTCGGCCACGATCTCGGGGACGGCTTCCACCGCGCCCGCGTCCAGGAAACCCAGGCGCAGCACCCGCGCCGCCCGCCCGGCCGCCCGCACCGCCTCGTCCCAGTCGTCCAGCAGCGCGGGCACCCGAGAGGCGAGCTCACGACCAGCCTCGGTCAGCGTCATCCCCGCCCGCGAACGCACGAAGAGCCGTACCCCGAGATCGTCCTCCAGGTGCCGGACCTGCTTGCTCAACGCGGGCTGCGAGACGAACAGCTTCCGCGCCGCTCCGGTCAGGGTGCCCTCTTCCGCCACTGCGGCGAAGTAGCGGAGCAGGCGCGTGTCCACATCCATGCCACCAGGTTATAGAAGCAGGTATTGGACGGTGCCAGGACGCCCGAGGACCCTGAAGACATGATGGACAACCCACTTCCACTCCTCGTCGTCACACTCCTGACCGCCGCCCTCAACATCGGTATCGCCGCCGCCGACCTCGCGGGGGCGCGCTTCGTACTGGCCAACTCGGCGGAGGTGGGCGTCCCCCGTTCCTGGCTGCCCCGGCTGGCCGCCCTCAAGCTGGCCGGGGCCGCGGGCCTCCTTCTCGGCCTCCTCGACACCGGGCTGCGCCCTCTCGGCGTCGCCGCGGCCTGCGGCCTCGTCCTGTTCTACCTCGGTGCGCTCGCCTTCCATGTGCGCGCCCGCGTGCTGCGCAACCTCGCGTTTCCCGGCCTCTTCCTCGCCACCGCCCTCGCCTCGCTGCTGCACCAGATGGCAATGCCCTGATAAGTGATAAAACGGGTGAATGCGCAAGGGGATGAGTGGCGTATCAGCGGTGCGGCGCAAACCATGGCCGCAGAGCGTCGCGGCGCAAGTCTTCGTACTGCAGTTGCTGGTCATGCTGCTCCTGGCCGTACTCAGTGACGTCACCCTGGTGTACGAGACGCGGAGCCAGACGGTGCGTGGGGCACGGCACCAAGCCCTCGCGGTGGCTGCGGGCTTCGCCAGTTCCCCCGGTGTCGCGGCAGCCTTGAAGGGTCCGAACCCGACCGCTGCGCTGCAGCCGCGCGCCGAAGAGGCCCGGCAGACCTCGGGCGTGGATTTCGTCGCCGTCCTGAATCGCGACGGTGTCCGCTACACCGACGTCCGCCCCGATCTGATCGGCAAGCGGGCGACCGGAGACTTCGGTCGAGCGCTGGACGGCGAGTCCTACACCGAACTGTTCAGGGGAGCGCCGACGGATGCCGTCCGCGCGGTCGTACCGGTCACCGACGCGGACGGAACGGTGACGGGACTCGTGACGGCCGGCCTGGAGATCAGCACGGTGAGCGGCACCTTCAACCGGCAGCTTCCCCTGCTGGCAGCCGGTGCCGCAGGGTCACTGGCGTTGGCCACGGGCGCGGCGTGGCTGGTCAGCCGACGGTTGCGCCGGCAGACACACGGGCTGGGACCGACCGAGGTGACGCGCATGTACGAACACCACGACGCGGTGCTGCACGCGGCGCGCGAAGGAGTCCTGGTGATCGGGGCGGACGGCCGGTTGTCGCTGGTCAACGACGAGGCACGAAGGCTGTTGCAGCTGCCGGCGGATGCCGAGCACCGGCCGCTGCGAGACCTCGGCCTGCCCGACTCGATGGTGCGGCTCCTGGCGTCCGACCGAAGCGTGGACGACGCCGTTCAGCCGGTGGGCGGACGCCTGCTCGCCGTCAACGTGCGACGGACCAGCCGTGGCGGACACGGCCCGGCCGGGGGCGTCGCGACTCTGCGGGACACCACGGAGCTCCGTGCCCTCGCCGGGCGAGCGGAAGTCGCGCACGAACGCCTGGAGCTGCTGTACCGGGCCAGCGCGGAGATCGGCAGCACCCTGGACGTGGCGCGTACCGCCGAGGAACTCGCGGACCTCGTCGTCCCGCAGTTCGCCGACGTCGTCACCGTCGACCTCTTCGATGTCGTACTGCGCGGCGAGGAACCCGTGCCGGGCGTGGCGTCGTCGGTGCGCCGCGTGGCGGTACGCGGAGCGGTCGAAGCCTGGCCCTTCCACGAGGCGGGCAGCAGTCTGGAGTACGGGCCCGTCGCGGAGCAGCGTCGGACGATGGACGGTGAGGACGCCGTCCTGGTGTCCGATCTGGCGCAGTCGCAGGACTGGCGCGTACCGGATCCGGACGGCGCGCAGGAGGTTCTCCGGCTGGGGTTCCACTCGCTCCTCGCGGTGCCGCTGCGGGCCCGGGGGGTGGTGCTGGGACTCGTCATGTTCTGGCGCGGCAGCCAGCCTCCGTTCCAGCCGGACGACGTCTCGCCCGCGGAGGAACTGTCGGCCCGCGCGGCGGTCTGCATCGACAACGCGCGCCGCTACACACGGGAGCACGCCACCGCGGTCTCCCTCCAGCGCAGCCTGCTGCCGCGAGACCTGCCCCGACAGGATGCCGTCGAAGCGGCCCACCGCTATCTGCCGGCCCAATCAGGCGTGGGCGGCGACTGGTTCGACGTCATCCCCCTCTCGGGCGCCCGAGTCGCCCTGGTGGTGGGCGACGTGGTCGGACACGGACTGCAGGCCGCCGCCACCATGGGCAGACTGAGAACCGCGGTCCTGACCTTCTCGGCGCTCGATCTGACTCCGGAAGACCTCCTCTTCTCCCTGGATCAACTCGTCACGCGTGTGGACGCCGCCTACCAGGCGGGCGGCGAAGGCCACACCATCACAGGCGCGACCCTGGTGTACGCGGTCTACGACCCGACCAGCGGCCGGTGTGCTGTCGCCCGTGCCGGACACCCACCGCCGGCGCTGGTCCTGCCCGACGGCTCGGTCGAGTTCGTGGACGCGCCGGCCAATCTGCCCCTGGGCCTGGGAAGCGTTCCGTTCCAGACCACCGACATCGCCGTCCCGCAGGGAAGCCGCCTCGTTCTCTACACCGACGGGCTGGTGGAGAGCCGGGGCAGGACCATCGACACCGGAATGGAGCTGCTGCGGTCGGTACTCACCGACACGGTGCCGGACCCCGAGAGCACCTGCCGTACCGTCGTCGAGGCCATGGCCCCCACCGGATCGCACGACGACGTCGCCCTGCTCGTCACCCGCACCCGCGGTTTCCCGGCCGAGCACATCGCGCAGTGGGACGTTCCCGCCGACTTCGAAGCGGTCGGTGCTGTCCGCACCCAGTGCATGCGGCAGCTGGAGAGCTGGGCCCTCGACACGGGCTTCACCACAGAGCTCATCCTCAGTGAACTGATCACCAACGCCGTTCGGTACGGCACACCGCCGATCACCGTCCGGCTGCTTCGGCACCACGTCCTGATCTGCGAGGTGTACGACGCGAGCAGCACCGCACCGCGCGTCGTCCAGGCGGCCGAGTTCGACGAGGGCGGACGCGGCTTGTTCCTCGTGGCCCAGCTCGCCGATCGGTGGGGCGTGCGCTACACCGGAGAAGGCAAGGTCATCTGGGCCGAACAGTCACTCACTCAGGACCTCGGCACGGCCCCCTGACCGCCGACCTCGCCGACCCGCGGTCGACCGCCGGGACGCGTGCGGCAGTCAGCCGACGCGCGGTGTGACCAGCGGCTATCAAGAGTTTTTGTGGGGCGACACGCAGGTCGTGTTGGCCTGCGTCCGGCATGCCTGCCTAGCCTCGTGAGTGGAAGTGATCAACCCGGTCACCGATGGTGACATGAGGAGGTTCTGGACATGGCCGAGCACACGCTGAAGGACAAGGTCGCGGTCATCGGCGGCGGCGAGAAGAATCTGGGCGGACTGCTCAGCAGGTCGTTCGCCGAGGCCGGGGCCAAGGTCGTGGTGCACTACCACACGTCGCAGAAGGAGGCTGAGGAGACCGTCCGGGCCATCCAGGACGCCGGTGGCCAGGCGGTCTCCGTGCAGGGGGACCTGACGGACGTGGCGAGTACACGGCGGCTGTTCGACACCGCGGTGGACACCTACGGCGGCGTCGACGTCGCGGTGAACACGACCGGAATGGTGCTGCGGAAGCCCATCCTGGAGACCACCGAGGAAGAGTACGACCGCATGTTCGGCATCAACGCCAAGGCGGCGTACTTCTTCATCCAGGAGGCGGGGCGCCGCCTCGAGGACCACGGCAAGATCATCAGCCTCGGCACGTCCCTGCTGGCCGCCTTCACCGATGGGTACTCCACCTACGCCGGTGGCAAGGCGCCGCTGGAGCACTTCACCCGCGCGGCGGCCAAGGAGTTCGCCGACCGGTCGATCTCGGTGAACGTGGTGGCGCCGGGGCCGATGGACACGCCGTTCTTCTACCCGCAGGAGACGCCGGAACGGGTGGAATTCCACAAGTCGCAGGCCATGGGCAACCAGCTCACCCACATCGAGGACATCGTCCCCCTCATCAAGTTCCTGGCCACCGAGGGCTCGTGGATCACCGGGCAGACGCTGTTCGCCAACGGCGGCTACACCACCCGATGAGCATGGCCGCCGAACCGCCTGGCCCTGTGAGGTCCGACGACGTCGTCGCGGTCCGGCACCTGCGAGCGTGGGCGAAGAGGACGAAGCGGGCGAAGAGTGAGCGGCGGGGCGACGTGCTGCGTCGGCGTCGCAGGAGGGTGACCTGACCCCATGGGCCTGGACCTGCACAAGCTGGACCACCTGATCGCGGTGGCCGAGGAGCACAGCATCACCCGCGCCGCCGCTCGTCTGCACCTGTCCCAGCAGGCGCTGTCCACCTCCATCCGCGTCCTCGAACGCGAAGTGGGCGTTCCCCTGCTGGAGCGCACCGCCACCGGTGTGGTGCTGCTGCCCGCCGGCACCGCCCTGGTCGAGGACGCCCGCGTCCTGCGGGGCACGGCACGCTCCGCGCTCCAGCGGGCCCGCCGCATCGGCCGCGGCGAGAAGGAAGTGCTGCGCCTTGGGCACACCCCGGCCGTCACCGGAGAGGAGATCATCGCGCTGCTGCGGCAGGTGGGGGCCGTACACCCGCGCCTGGCCACCGACGTCAACCAGCGCTACCCGGGCGAACTGACCGAAGCCCTGCTGGCCGGAGACCTAGACATCGGGCTGTGCCGGGCCATGGTCCCTCCCCACGGACTGACCCGAACCACCCTGGGGGAGCACCCTCTCAACATCGCGGTCGCCGCCGACCACCCCCTCGCCGACCGCACGTCCGTGGCCCTGTCGGACCTCGCCGACCAGCGCTTCATCGTCTGGGGGCAACCCGGCCGGTCCGGTTACACCGACCTGCTCATCACCCACTGCCGCGCAGCCGGCTTCGAACCCCGTACCGAACGCACCGCCCTCCAGGGCACCCCACCCGCCACCGCCGTCATCGGCACCGACCGCGTCGCCTTCGTCACCACAGCCCCGGGCCCCGCCGCCGGCGGCGCCGCCCGCATCCTCGCCCTCACCCCGCCCCTCTACGCACCCCTTCACGCCCTGTACTCGCCAAGGACCACCAGCCCCGCCAGAGACGCATTCCTCACCGCCGCCGCCCTGTGACCACAGACCGACTCCCTCGGCAGTCCGGGGAGTTGGTCCCCAACGTCAGGCCACCGAGCGCAGCCGGTCCAGTTCGCTGCCGATCGCTTCCCGCAGCACGTCATGCTGCGAACCGAGCCTGAACCGTTCGTCACTCCACCGCTCACGCGGATGGAGCCATACCGGCCTGCCCACCACATCGGCCGGTTCCCACTCGAACCGCGGCCAGACGTGCGCGTGCAAGAACGAGTCCGTGTTCCCCAGGATCTCCAGGTTGACCCGCCGGAAGGCCGGGTCCAGCCGACGGCAGACGTGCTCGACGGCTTCACCGAGCTGATCCATGTCGGACAGGAACGACAGCCGCTTCCCCCTCGGAAGGTCCGACAGCCGTTGCACATCCGGCTCGTCCACGAGCAGAACCGAGTAGCCCGGCAGGAACTGAACATCCCCGATCACCGCGAAACCCGACGTCAACCGACGCAGCACGGTCGGGTTCTCGCCCTTCAGCGCAGCCCTGATCCGGTCGTTCCGCCAGTCACCAGTCATGGCCACAACCTACGCGAGGCGGTGGGTGAAACCCGTTCGACCCGATCACCTCCTTGGCGACATCCTTGGGGCATGGAGTTCCTCTGTTACCACCGCGACCGGCCCGGCTCCCTGACGCTGCGTCACGAGCTGTCGGAAGAGCACTGGTCCTACATGGAGCAGTACGCGAAGGAGATGATCGCCCGGGGCCCGACGTTCGCCGACGACGGCGACACACTCACCGGAAGCGTGCACATCCTCGACCTGCCAGATCCCGCGGCTGCCCGCGCGTTTGCCTTCGACGAGCCGAACTACCAGGCCGGCGCCTACCGGGACGTGCTGCTGCGACGGTGGCGCAACACGCTCGGACGGACCATGTGGGACTTCCCCGGCGGCAGGACCGGCGGCAACCGGTACCTGGTACTCGGCCTCGGCACGGGGCGGGCCGCCGACCTCGAAGTGCCGTCGGACCGGGACGAGCTGATCGCGTACGGGCCGCTGCTGTCCGACAACGGCGCCACCTGGCTGGGCACGGCGGCGTTGGTCCGGGCGCCGGACCCGGACACGGCACGCGCACTCCTGACCCCGGACCGGTACGCCGACATCGAGGTGCACAACTGGCAGTTCGGCGGGCGCCCGTCATAGGCGGGGACGTCCGCGAGGCAACCGCCGATTCCTCGCCCCCGCCTCCCGCCGCTTCTACCCGACTGGGACCAGGCCGCCGACATCGCCGTCGCCATCCTGCGCACGGAAGCCGGACGCAACCCCCACGACAAGGATCTCCACGACCTCGTCGGCGAGCTCTCCACCCGCAGCGACGACTTCCGCACCCGCTGGGGCGCCCACAACGTCCGCCACCACGGCACCGGCACCAATCGCTTCCGCCACCACACCGTCGGCGACCTCACCCTCGCCTACGAAGACCTGGACATGGCCGCCGAACCCGGCCTCACCCTCACCATCTACACCGCCGAACCGGGCTCACCCGCCGAAGAGGGCCTGCGCCTGCTCGCCTCATGGGCTGCCACACCCCAGCTCTTCACACCCCACTCCGGCGGCTGAACAGCCCCGCGCGCTGACGCCACGTCGGACGCGCGAGATGAGCCGCGTCCGGGGGCAGTCGGAATTCGGCGCGGCATGGTCCCGGCGCCCCGGGCAGCTTCGGCTCCGACACCTCGTATGCCGGCTCGTGCGGTCATCCTTCGGCGTGCTGCTCCGGCCGTTCCGGGGCGGGTTCGGCGGGGACGCCGGTATCGGTTCCGCGGCCGGGGGAGGTGCGGGTACCGGCCGCCGGGGCCGCGAGGACGGCCGTGGCGACGAACGCCAGGACCACGCCCATGGCCGGACGCAGTCCGTAGTGATCGCCCAGGAAGCCCAGAGTCGGCGGCCCCACCAGGAACGCGACGTAGCCGATCGTCGCCACGAGGCCGACCCGCGCGGTCTCGTCGGGTCCCGAGTCGCCCGCCGCCGACAGGGCCACCGGAAAGCCCAGGGAAGCGCCCAGTCCCCAGAAGAGGACGGCGGCCGCGGCCACGACGGCGTTGTCGGAGAAGATGACCAGGCACAGACCGATGGCTCCGGAGACCGCGCTGGCCCGCACGACGGTCGCCCGGCTGTGGCGACTGAGGAAGAAGCTGCCGCAGAACCGGCCCAGGGTCATCGCGGCGGCGAATCCCACGAAGACGAGCGAGCCCGCGGTGGCGCCGAGACCGTGGCCGTCGACCATGAGCAGGGGAAGCCAGTCGTTGGCGGCGCCCTCGGCGAGAGCCATGGCCAGGACGATGGCCCCGATCATCAGGAGCCGCCGGTCCTTCCACACCTGCGGGCCCGCGGGTCGAGTGGAGTCCGGGACGGGCGCCACGGCACGGACACCGGTCCCGGCCGGTACGGCACCGATGGCGTAACCGAAGAGCGCGGCCGTCACCGCGGCCACCGCCAGGAGGTGCCAGTGGGCGGGGAACGCCGCGGCGGTGGCCGCCATGCCGGCCAGGCCGCCGATGACGGTGCCCAGGCTGAAACACCCGTGCAGCGTGGGCAGAACCGCTGTGCCGGTGATCCGCTCCACGTCGGCACCGTCCACGTTGATCGCCACCTCGCCCGACCCGACCCCCACTCCGAACAAGCACAGCCCCGCGGTGACCAGGGGAGCGGAGGCGAGGGCGCTGCCCGCGCCCACGACGACCACGCTCGCGATGACGAACAGCGTGGCGAGCGCCGTCACGGGCCTGGTCCCGAACCGGGACACGAAACGGCCGGAACAGAGGATGCCGGCCATCGAACCGACGGACAGACCGAACAGCACCAGCCCCATCTGCCCCGTGGAGACGCCCAGACGGTCACGGACGTCCGGGGTGCGCGTGATCCATGAGGACATGGCGATGCCGTTGAGGAAGAAGAAGAGGTACAGCGCCCGGCGGCGTCGGCGTACAGCACGGTCTGTCAAGGAAGGGCCCCGCCGGTGTTGGAGACAATGAGGAACAGGCAGGCGACGATCCCACGCCACCCACCGAGTATGAACAAATGTACACATCGGGTCGGCGGCCGAGAAGACAAGGCGGACAACGGCGATGACAGGCAGCACTCGTGGCCCCAACGACCCCCGGCGCCGCGAACGCATCCTCGATGCCGCGCTCGACGTCATCGCGGAGCACGGCGCCATCAAGGTGACCTTCCGCAGGATCGCGGAGGCGGCAGACGTGCCCCTCGGGTCGCTCACCTACTACTTCGACGACATGCAGCACCTGTTGACCGACGCCTTCACCCGGCTCGCCGAGACCGTCTCCACCCGTTACGGCGCCCTTCTCGATGCCGCCCGAACCCGCCAGGAGGCCGAGGAAGCGGTCGTCGAGATCATCTGCGGCAAGGTCTGGGGGACGGACCGCAACCTCCTGCTCAGCTACGAGCTCTATGCCTTCGCCACCCGCAATCCGGAGGTGCGCGCCGTCATGCGCTCGTGGATGCGGGCCAGCCGGGACTCCCTGGCCGGACACTTCGACCCGCTCACCGCACGGGCCCTGGACGCGCTGGTCGAGGGATTCTCCATCCACAACTCCGTCGACCCCAGGCCCACCGATCGCGAGGAGGTCGCCGCCGTCGTCCGTGCCGTCGTCGACAGGCACCACTGAACAGGAGGGGCGTGGGTGCGGACCGGTCAGCGGGTGAGGGAGACGGCGAAGGGGGCAGGGCCGCTGCGGCGCAGGACGTGGGGGACCACGAGCACCATGGCCTCGGTGGCGCGGGCGGTGGTGATGCCGCCCAGGTCCTCGATCCAGGCGGGCTGCCAGCCGAGGTCGCCCAGGAGGCCCGCGACGGTCTTCTTCGCCCGCTCGTCGTCGCCGGAGAGGTAGGCGGTGGGCGGGCCGGCCAGGGAGCCGGGGTTGGTCATGACCGTGAACAGCATGGTGTTGAGGGTCTTGACGACAGAGGTTTCGGGCAGGGCTTCCTGGAGCTGTTCGGCGAGGCTGCCGCCCGGGTAGCACAGGTCGCCGGGGAGACCGTCGGCGTCGTCCTCGGTGGCGTTGGAGACGTCGATGAGGATCTTGCCGGCGAGTTCGGTGCGCAGGGCGGTCAGGCGGGCCAGGGAACTGCTACCCGGGGTGGCGTTGATCACGACGCCCGCGGTACGGGCGGCGGAGCGCTGATCGGCGTAGTGGATGCCGGTACCGTCCCTCGGTGGCGTGCCCGCGACGTCGCCGTTCTCGCGGCGCCCGAGGGTGACGTGGTGTCCCGCCGAGGCGAGGGCGCGGGCGAGGTGGGTGCCGACTCGGCCCGCACCGAGGATGCCGATGTTCGTCATGGAAGGTGCTCCTTGCGGTAGAGGGGGAGGCAGGTCGATGAGGGCGGTCAGACCGAAGCCAGGACGGCGAGGGCGGCGGTGTGGATGCCGGGGGCGGTAGCCAGGAAGTCACGGCTGCCCGCGTTCCAGGGCCCGCCCTCCATGTCGGTGACGGTGCCTCCGGCCTCGGCGACCAGCAGAGCGCCGGCGACGAGTCCGGAGCGGACGTCGGAGAACTGCCAGAAGGCGTCCGCGCGTCCGGCCGCGACGTGGATGAGCTGCAGCGTGGCCGGGACGGACACCCGCACGACCAGGCCGCTCATCAGCATGGCGGTGACCGAGTCGCCGATCCGGCGGAGGGTGCGCTCGTCCTCGCCGGGGCGGGCCTGTCCGGTGCCGACGAGCGCGGCGCCCAGCGCGGTCTTCGCGGACACCTTCAGGACCCGGCCGTTGAGGTGGGCGCCACCGCCGGCGGTGGCGGTGTAGGTGTCACCGGACAGCGGCAGGTGGACGACGGTGAGGACCGGCCGGTTGTCGCGCACCAGGGTGGCGGTGACGGCCCAGTCGTCCGTTCCGTGGACATGGTTGACATTGCCCTCGGCCGGGTCGACGACCCACCACTCCCCGGACGGGAGCGCCCCGCCGGCCAGTTCGTCCTCGGCCCACCGCGATCCCGGCCTGGCCCGCAGCAGCGGCTCGCGCAGCACCTCCAGCACCGCGTCGTCGTTGGCGTGGATCTCGGCGACGATCTCGTCCAGGCTCACGCCCCGGACGTGGGGGGTGTGGCGCTCCCGCAGGGTGCGGCCCGCGGCCTGCACGGCGGCGGTCACCTCGGACAGGAGGGTGGTGCCCGCGGCGAAGGGCATGGCGATGCTCATGGGGAACTCCCTGGGTTCGGTGGAGCGGGCGGCTCGTCACCTGCCCGCACTGCGAAGGTAGGACCCGCGATCATTAACAACAAGTGCATGTTGGTCACTTATAGGATTACTGCCATGCAAGTAGACCTGAATCTGCTCACGGCCCTGGACGCGCTCCTGGAAGAGGGCAGCGTCACCGGTGCCGCGGAGCGTCTGCACCTCACCCCACCGGCGATGAGCCGCTCCCTGGGCCGCATCCGCAAAGCCACCGGCGACCAGATCCTGGTCCGCACCGGCCGCACCATGGTCCCCACCACCCGCGCCCTGGCCATGCACGCCCAGGTCCACGCCCTTGTCCAGCAGGCCCACCAACTGCTCTCCGAGCAGCAGGAACTCGACCTCGCGGCCCTCGACCGCACGTTCACTCTGCGCTGGCACGACGCGCTGACCGCCGCCTGCGGCACCGCCCTGCTCGCCGCCGTCCATCACCAGGCCCCCGGCGTCCGCCTGCGCCTGTCCGCCGAGCCCGGGACGGACGACGCCGAACTGCGCCGGGGCGAGGTCGACCTCGAATCGAGCTCCGAGGTCCCGGCACTTCCCGACATCCGCCATCGGCTCGTCGGCCGCGACCGGCTCGTCGTCGCCGTCCGGGAAGGCCACCCCCTCACCGAAGGCGTGCTGAGCGTCGAGCGCTACGCGGCCGCCGAACACCTCACCGTCTCCCGACGCGGAAGTCTGCGCGACCCGGTCGACGACGCCCTCGCCGACCGCGGCCTGGAGCGGTGCGTCGTCGCTGCCGGGCCCACCGCGTCCTTCGCACTGCAACTCGCCCACGACACCGACCTGGTCGTCACCCTTCCCGACGCGGTCACCCGCTCAGCCCGGGATCGGCTCGGCCTGGTCACCCTGCCGCTGCCGCTTCCGCTGCCCGAGGTGCCGCTCCACTTGCTGTGGCACCAGCGCTACGACAACGACCGCGCCCACGCCTGGCTGCGCGACCTGGCCACCACGACCGTCCGGGCACTGTTCACACCAGCCACGTAGGGCTTTGCGCCGCCTTGCCGTCGATCCGCGCCTTCAGGCCGAACGCCGCTCAAGCGGGGCGCAGAACATGGGGGGAGGAACTCCTCCAGGCGGTGCATGCGGTAGCGGACCGTGTTCTGGTGACAGTACAGAGCCCGTCCCGCCCCGGCTGCCGAACCGCTCAGCTCCAACCCGCCCGGGCAGTCGCGAGCAGCGTGGTGCGGTCGTCCTCGGGCAGGGACAGCACGCCTCCGAGCCTGGGCCGCGACCTGTGCGTAGCGCAGCGCCCGGCTGGTCTGGTCGAGCCGCTCGTACACGGGGCTGACGCCGACGCGACCGGTGGCGACGGCGCGCTGCGGCGGGCAGGAGAGGACGCCGGTCTCCGAACTCGGCTGCGCGCCCGCCAGGCGGACCTGACGCCCAGGGCGTGCAGGCGCGGATCCAGCCCCGGCAGTGAGGGCTCGCCGGCCGTGACGCCCTGTGCCGTTACGACGAGGAACGACCCTTGGAAGGGGAAGTCGAGCATGCGTGCGACTTCCCGGGCGGTGTCGCCGTCCGACGAGGGGCCGTCGATGAGCTCGGACACCAGTGCGGAGCGGCGCCGGTCCGTCTCCACCGTTCGTTCCGCGCAGGTCTGCCGGTAGGAGTCGGTGAGGGCCGAGCAGTACACGTCCGAGAGTTCCCAGATGTGCGATGCCGTGCCCAGGAGCGCGTCCGGCATACTCCCGCCTCTCCGGTGCGCCTCGCCCAGGAGATGTTCCCAGAAGATCCGGAAGCTGAGGCGGTAGGAGCGCAGTACGTCGGGCAGGGGCGCGTTCTGGAGAGCACGTCTGCGGCCGGTGGCGGCGGGGCCGTCCAACTCGACCGCGGCCTTCGCCGTGCTCTGCTTCGGAGCACTGCGCGCCGGAGCGGTCGTGGTGCCGCTGTTCCCCCAGCCCCGGAGGGAGGTAACGCGGCCAGGGGCGATGCCTTCGGCGCGGAGATCGTATGTGCCCGGCCCGATGCGGCGAGGACGCAGGACTCGGGCGCCGACGCGGGCGACACCATGTCCGTCCTGGCCGGTCCCGAGTTCCTCGAGCAGGTGGCGTTCTGGCCGCAGCGCCACGGAGTTGCCGACCGTACAGGTCACACCACGGCAGTCATGGCCCCTGGGCAGGGGACGACGGCGAGCGGGCGGGGAGCCGACAGTGCTCAGCCATCGCTCGCTGCGCGACAGCACCCGGACCGTCAGACTGTTGAGCGGCCTGGCCGCCACGCATGACGGCCGGGGCGAACCCGAGCGTGCTTCCTGCCCGACCAGCCGGACTTACGGCATGCAGGCGGTGCTCCTCACCGGAGCCTGCCTCCCTGCCTGTTTGCTGACGGGGAGAGGGCCCGGCGGGACGGTGTCCCGTAGTGGGTCTTCAGAATGACATCCTCGGCAGGGCCGAACGTGAGGCTCCCGTGGAAATCGACCGTGCCCTGATCCTTCAACCAGTCCGCGGGGGACGGGCCGGATGCCTCGTGCTGAGGCGCGTGCGACAGGATCGACGCGGCTACGAGGCCGCTCAGAAGGGCGACCGCACCGACGACCGTCCGTGTGAGCAGGCGCGTGCGCCGCTCGCTCTCGGCGCGTACCGCTGTCGCCGTGGGCACGGTCGCCGACGCGGCATTTTCCACCAACGCCCTCACCTGCTCGCGCAGTCGGCTCTCGTCGCAGCCGGGGAACTGCTCCAGGAGAGCGGCGTGCGCGTGAAGCAGCCGGCTCCGGGTGGCCGCGGGTGAGGCTTCCAGCTCCGCCGCCGCTTCGGCGATCGTCAGTCCCAGGCCGTCGCACATCACGAGCGTGCGGCGGTGCAGCGGTCTCAGCCGCAGGAGCGCGGCGCCCATCGTCCCTTTCGGCGCGGGGTCGTCGCGCTTCACGGTGTCCCGGATCCGGTGCCATGGCGAGAGGGCGTACTCGTAGGCGCGCTGGCGAACCCAGCTCACCGGGTCCGCGTGCACGGCGACCTCCGGCCAGCAGTCCCAGGCGCGACAGAAGGCGTGTTCAACCGACTCGAAGGCGCGCCCGCGCCGCCCGGTCAGCAGAAGTGTCTGATGGACCAGATGCGGCGCGGCGTGCAGATACAGCGCGTCGAACGCCGCCTCCGGCGTCGGGGCGGAGCGAAACGAATCTGCAGACCGTCCGGGCTCCCGGCGATCGATGCCGACCGATCCGACGGGCTGTTCCGTCGCGCGGTCCGCCGGGTGCAGATGAGAGAGCAAACGAGCACGTCCTTCTGGTGATGCGGAGGTGGTGTGGAGGATGCCGTCCCTGCCGGACGAGCAGTGCGGGACGGTCAACGATCGACCATGCGACAGGTCACCCGAACAATTGGGCGCACCCCGGCCGACCGCGTGGTTCCCCTGCTCTGTTCACCCGATTGCCGCACATCCGCCGGGCTGCAGAACCGTTACTCCGGGCATGACCAAGAACACGCGAGACGGGGATCTCCGGCCACCGGGGGACAGCGCGAACGACCGGCACCGGCCACGACCGGTCAGCACAGGCCGGGAGACGGTCAGGTAACCCACCCCCTCATGTATCACGAACGCATCCCGCACGACGCACACCGCCCGAACCACCCTCAGTACCTCCCCGGACAGACGCCGTTCCCGGAGGGAAACGGCCAACCCTCCCCGCATGCCGCGGAGTTCACCTCCCACACGGACGGGAACATCGGCCCTCACACGGCTGATGCGTACGCCGGGCCCCTGGCGCCGCCGGGCGCCGACTGGGACCCCGCAGCGGAACTGGCCTCCCTGCTCCAGGGAGCGGAAGAGTGGCAGCAGCCAACCGACTTCCACGAAGACAAGCGTTCCCCGCACTCCCCGGCGGCCGGGCCACCGCAGGAAGGCCCGCATCGGGTCACGGTCCCGCCCGGACGCCGACGCCGTCCGCGTCGCAGAGCCCGCCGTCGAGCGCAGGTCAGCCCACTGCGCCTCGCCAGCCTGACGGCGGCCGCGCTGGCGGCGGTCATCGCCTCCTCCGTGAGCCTCCTCGGCGGAATGGCGTCCTACGAACCCCTGCGTCTGACGGCCGTCGCCCAGGCCTCCGACGGCGTGGTGTCCTGGTGGCCGATGCTGGTGTACGGCCCCTGGCTGGTGGCGTCGCTGGCCGTCCTCCGCGCCGCGCTGCACCGGCGCCGTGCCGTGCACTCGTGGGCGGTGGTCCTGCTGTTCTCGGGCATCGCGATGCTGCTGTGCGTCCTTCAGGCGCCCAGAACCCCGACGGACGCCGCGGCCGCGTCCCTGCCCGGCCTGGCCTCGCTCGTCTGTTTCCAACAGGCCGTTCGGCAGATCACGTTGAGCCGGCCGCCCCGGCGGGCCGCTCCCCGTCATCACCGCCAGGCCAAGGAGTCCCGCTCCGCCGCCTCCGGCGTACAACGGAGGTCGTCCTCCGGTCCCAGGCCGGTAGAACCACCGCAAGGCCGAGCGCCTCGTGGTCTCAGGGATGCACCGGTCCGTCGTGCGTGAAGTGCACCCGGTCGACCTTGTGTGGTGCTGGTGGTGCTAGTGATGCTGGTGGTGCACCATCGCTTCTCCCGTCAGGACGCGTCTTCTCCCGCTGTCCCGGGCGAAGCGCTGCCGGCGGCAGGCCTTTCGACCGTGCAGTGCAGGGAGTCGTCGACCACGTCGGCCACGACGGTGTCACCGGGGTCGGCCTCGCCGCCGAGGAGGAGGTCGGCGATACGGTTGTCGAGTTCCGTCTGGATCGTGCGCCGCAGCGGGCGGGCACCGAACTCGGGCTGGTAGCCGTGGGCGATCAGCAGCTTCTTGGCGGCTTCGGTGACCTCCAGCTTCAGGCCCTGCGCATGTACGCGGTGCTCGCTCTGCGCGAGGAGATGGTCCAGGATCTCGCCCAGGTCGTCCTGCGTGAGGCTGTGGAAGATGATGATGTCGTCGATGCGATTGAGGAACTCGGGCAGGAACCGGGCCCGCAGCTCCTGCATCAGTTCGTCCTTGAGGTCGGCGGCATGGCCCTTGTGGTCCAGGATGCGGTGGGCGCCGATGTTGGACGTCATGACGACCACGCAGTGCCGGAAGTCGACGGTGCGGCCCTGGCCGTCGGTGAGGCGGCCGTCGTCGAGGATCTGCAGCAGCGTGTTGAAGACGTCGGGGTGCGCCTTCTCCACCTCGTCGAACAGGACCACGCTGTAGGGCTGGCGGCGGACCTTCTCGGTGAGCTGACCGGCCTCGTCGTAGCCGACGTATCCCGGGGGAGCGCCGACGAGCCGGGCGACGGTGTGCTTCTCCTGGAACTCGCTCATGTCGAAGCGGACCATGCGGTTCTCCTCGCCGAACAGCAGCTCGGCGAGGGTCTTGGCCAGCTCGGTCTTGCCCACGCCGGTGGGGCCGAGGAAGAGGAAGGAGCCCACGGGGCGGTTCGGGTCGCCCATGCCGGCCCGGTTGCGGCGCACGGCCCGTGAGACGGCGGTGACCGCCTCGTCCTGCCCGACGATCCGGGCGTGCATCTCGTCCTCCAGCCGGAGCAGCCGCTCCTTCTCCCCGGCCGTCAGCTGGGAGACCGGGATGCCGGTGCGGCGGGAGATCACGTCGGCGATGTCGTCGGCGGTGACGGAGACGACGCCCTCGCGGCGCTCCTCGATGCCCGCGAGTTCGCCCTCCGCCTCGGTGATCTCGTGCTTCAGCTCGCCCGCCCGGGCATAGTCCTCGGCGGCGACGGCCTGCTCCTGCTCCCGGCGGAGCCTGGCGATGCGGTCCTCGCGGCTGACGACCTCGGTGGAGCGGCTCGCGCTGCGCAGCCGTACCCGGGCGCCCGCCTGGTCCATGACATCGATGGCCTTGTCGGGCAGGAAGCGGTCGCTGACGTAGCGGTCGGACAGTTCCGCCGCCGCGGTCAGGGCGCCGTCGGCGAAGCGGACCTGGTGGTGGGCCTCGTAGGCGTCGCGCAGGCCCTCCAGGATCTGCACCGTCTCCTCGACCGTGGGCTCGGGGACCATCACGGGCTGGAAGCGGCGTTCCAGGGCCGCGTCCTTCTCGACGTACTTGCGGTACTCGTCGATGGTCGTGGCGCCCACCACGTGAAGTTCGCCGCGGGCGAGGGCGGGCTTGAGCATGTTGCCGGCGTCCATGGAGCCCTCGCCGGTGGCTCCGGCGCCGACGACGGTGTGCAGTTCGTCGATGAACAGGATGATCTCGCCGCGGGCCTGCTGGACGTCCTCGATGACCTTCTTGAGCCGCTCCTCGAACTGACCGCGGTACTGAGCGCCGGCCACCATGCCGGACAGGTCGAGGGCGACCACCCTCTTGTCCTTCAGCGTGCCCGGGACCTCGCCGGCCACGATGCGCTGGGCCAGTCCCTCCACGATGGCGGTCTTGCCGACGCCGGGCTCGCCGATCAGCACCGGATTGTTCTTGGAGCGCCGGGAGAGGATCTCGACGGTCTGCTCGATCTCCTCGGCGCGGCCGACCACGGGGTCGAGCTTTCCGGCCTTGGCCTCCTCGGTCAGGTCCCGCCCGTACTCGTCGAGCGTCGTGGCGGGCTTGCCCGCACCGTCACCCGGTGTCCCGCCCGAGCGGGCGACCTGCTCGGTGAGCCCCTCCAGCTTGCCGATGTCCTGGCCCTCCGCGCTCAGCAGCCGGGCGGCGCCGGTGTCGCCGCCGTCCAGGAGGGCGCCCAGTATGTGCTCGGGGCCGATGTAGGAGACGCCGGACGCCCTGGAGCGGGCGTAGGCGGTGGCGAGGGTGCGCTTGGCGGCCGGAGTGAGGCCCGGTTCGGCGGACGGTTCGCCCGCCTCGCGGGGCAGGACCTCGGCGACCTGCGTCGCGAGGGCGTCGGGGTCGGCGCCCGCCCGGGCGAGCAGTCCCCGCGCGGGCTCGACCTTCGTGGCCGCCCACAGCAGGTGTTCCGTGTCCAGGTCGGACGTGCCGTCCTCCATCGCCCGCCGGGCCGCCAGGTTGAGGAGCTCCTGCGAGGACTCGGTCAGCATCCGGCCGATCGGCACCCGCTGCACCGCCGGGGGCGAGGACGCGGGCGAGGTACCGAAGAAACGGTTGAACAGATCACTGAACGGGTCGGAGGAACCGAACGCTGAGCCGAACGACATCGACATGGCAACTCCAGTGCCGGATGGCTTTCTTCCACCCAAACGCCACGGGTGCACTCCTGCAAGCGGACCGTGCCGGCACGGAGCCGCACGACGGCCTCACCCCCGGAACAGGTGCGACGTGCCGCTGAGAGCGGCGCACCAGCAGATCACCGCGGATGCACGAACGCCCGGTTCGTGCTCGATCGAAGCGAAGGGCAGGATGGAGGGGCGCGTCACTGATGTGACCCCTTGCATCCGCCGCAGGAAGGGGGCGCCGACGATGAGTACGCACGAGCCACCCGGGAACCGGGGGCCGGGACCGGAGACCTCCCGGGCGTGGTCGTCATCTGCGGGAGGGATGCTCGACCTGCTCGGTGTGTCGGCAGTCGTGGTGGACGATGCCGGACGGATCGTCTTTTGGAGCCCGCAAGCCAGTGACGTGTTCGGCTATTCCTCCGAGGAGGCACTGGGCAGATACGCGGCCCGGCTCCTCCTCCACGAGGAGCACCGTGATCTCGCGATAAAACTGTTCGCCAAGGTACTGAGCACCGGAGAGAACTGGGCGGGAGCCTTCCCCATCAAGAGGAAGGACGGCAGCACGCGGTTGGTGGAGTTCCGCAACGTGCGGCTGCAGAACGACCAGGGCGAGATGTACGCCCTGGGCATCGCCGCGGACCAGAGCGTGCTGGAGGGTGCCGAGACCAAACTCGCGCTGTCCGAGCAACTCGTCTCGCAAGCACCCATCGGAATCGCGCTGTTGGACACCAACCTGCGGTACATCCTGGTCAATCCGGCCCTGGAACGCATCAACGGCGTGTCCGCCGCGGATCATGTCGGGCGGCACCCGCACGACATTCACATCTCCCCGGAGATCGGTGCCGCAGAGGCAGTGATGCGAGAGGTGCTACTCACCGGTAAATCGATGCTCGACCAGTACATCGTCGGCCGCACCCGCGGGGACCCGGACCATGATCACGCGTGGTCGGTGTCGTACTACCGGCTCGAAGGACCGGGCGGCCGAGTCATCGGTGTGGCGAATTCGGTCGTCGACGTCACCGACCGACACCGCGCTGCCGCCGAGGCGGACCGGGCCCGCTGCAGGCTGACGTTGATCGCCGACGCGTCGGCACGGGTGGGGACCACGCTCGGGGTGGAGCAGACGGCACGGGAACTGGCGCACACCGCCGTGCCCGAGCTGGCCGACGTCGCCGCAGTCGACGTCCTCGACAGCGTTCTGGCCTTCCGCCGCAGCAACGGCCACCGCAACGGCCCGGAACTCTTCCGTGCACTCGCGGTCGCCACGGCCCAGCCGAGCGCGGCCGCTGACGCGGCGGACCCGGTCGGAGACGTGGCCTCCTAC
Organism: Streptomyces sp. KPB2; assembly: GCF_003950055.1. NCBI lineage: Bacteria > Bacillati > Actinomycetota > Actinomycetes > Kitasatosporales > Streptomycetaceae > Streptomyces > Streptomyces sp. KPB2. The sequence continues at coordinate 79,946 of NZ_CP034353.1, read as the reverse complement.
AGTGCCGACCGCTTGATCACACAGTGTGTGCACACCGGCCGGCCCCTCCTCGTGCCCCGCACCAGTCCCGACGATCTGCGGCGCATCGCGCGCGATCAAGAGGCCGCAGCGGCGCTGGCCCGCGCCGGCGTCCACTCCTACCTGGCCGTGCCCTTGATCGCCCACAACGAGATCCTCGGAGCCTTCGACCTGATACGCACCCAGAACCCCCTTCCCTTCGACGAGGACGACGTCGTCCTCGCCCGGGAACTGGCGGCACGGGCGGCAGTCGCCATCGACAACGCCCGCTGGTACCAGAGCGTGCGCAACTCCGCCGAGAGCCTCCAGCGCAGTCTCCTGCCCAGCCATCCCTCCCGGCTCCCCGGGCTCGAAGTCGCCTCGCTCTACCAGCCGGCGCAGGCCTCCTGCGAGATCGGCGGGGACTGGTACGACGTCATCCCCCTGTCCGGCGGCAGAGCAGCCCTCGTCGTCGGTGACGTGATGGGCAACGGCATCGACGCGGCAGCGACCATGGGACGCCTGCGCACAGCCACCTGCGCCTACGCCGACCTCGAGCTGGAACCGCACGAGGTGCTCCGGCACCTCGACCGACTCACCTGCGGGCTCGAGCACTACATCGCCACATGCCTCTACGCCGTGTACGACCCCCATCGAAAGGAGTGCCGCATCGCCAATGCGGGGCACCTTCCCCCCGTCCTGGTCCGCCCCGGCAGGCGTCCTCAGCTCCTCTCCCTTCCGGCCGGAGCGCCCCTGGGTGTCGGTGGCGTTCAGTTCGACACCATGACCTTCGGTCTGGAGCCCGCAGACAGACTCGTCCTCTACACCGACGGGCTGGTGGAGACGCGGGATCACGCCATCGACGAGCGGCTGGACGCCCTGGTCGATGCCCTGGACGGGCGACCCCAGTCACTCGACGGCACCTGCCGGAACCTCCTGCATTCCTTGCGCCACCCCGACGACCACGACGACGTCGCGGTCCTGATCGCCGAAGCCCACGGCATCCAGGACTGATGCCCGTCCAGGCCGGCGATATGACCAAAGCTGCTACGCATGTCGACCGCGCGACAACGGCACAGCCCGTGAATACCGTGTCGGCATGAGTGCACAGGGTGAATCCGAGGGAGGATCGAGCAGATCTCCCCGCCCACTCCTCGACCCCCGGGTCGGTTCCTCCCGGGGGCCCGGGGCCGGCGGGTCCACGTTCACCGTGATCGTGGCGGCAGCCGCCAACTTCGGAGTGGCCCTGGCGAAGGCGGTCGCAGGCGTCCTCAGCGGTTCCAGCGCCATGCTCGCCGAGGCGGGGCATTCCGTCGCCGACACCGTCACCGAACTGCTCCTGCTCGTCGCCCTCAAGCGCAGCAAGAAGCCCCCCGACGCCGAGCACCCGCTCGGGTACGGCCCCGAACGCTACATCTGGGCGCTCCTCGCATCCGTCGCGACATTCGTCGGCGGCGGCGTGTTCGCCGTGTACGACGGCATCCGCGCCCTGACGCACGGAGAAGAGCCCGGCAATCCGCTGGTCTCGTACATCGTGCTCGCGGTCGCCTTTGTCCTCGAAGGGTTCTCTCTGCGCACCGGTGTCAAGCAGGCCACCGGAAGAGCACGGCACTTCAGCGTGCCCGTGTTGCGCTACCTCCGGCACACTCCGGACACGGCCGTCAAGGCAGTCGTCATGGAGGACACGGCCGCCCTCGTGGGGCTGGCGCTGGCCGCGCTCGGACTGCTGGGCGGGCAGCTCACCGGATCCAGCGTGTGGGACGGGATCGCCTCCGTCCTCATCGGCCTGCTGCTCGTCGTCGTCGCCTGGGTGCTCGGCCGGTCCAACACCGAACTCCTCGTCGGCCGGGCCCTTCCCGCACCGTTGCGGGAGGCGGTGGAACGGGAGCTGACGGCTGTCCGCCAGATCGAGGACGTGCTGGAGCTGACTACGTTGGTGCAGGGTCCGGGGGAGATCCTCATCGCCGCCAAGGTCGACTTCCGGGACGCCGTCACCTCGGAAGAGATCGAACGCGCCTGCGAGGAGGCGGAAGCACGCCTCCGGGCGATGATCCCGGCCGTCAAGCGCGTCTATCTCGATCCGACACCGCCGCGCAACGCCGACCGCGAGGGGCCCGTGCTGAGCGCGCCCTCGCCCGAATCGAGGATTCCGCCGGGGAGAGCTAACGTGGCTGAAGGGGGACACCCACGAGGAGCTGCCCCGTTCGGAGACAGACACTGCGCCAACGGGAGCCCATCTCAACCTGCCCGACCTGCAGGAGGAGTCATGACCAATCCCGAGCAAGACCCCAACCGGCAAGAGGGCCCCGCGGACGGTGGTGCGGCCGGTGCACCGGGCGTGCATGACGGTGGTGCCGATGGTGGTGCGGAGGGTCCAGCGGACGGTGGTGCGGCGGGGACGCCCGGCGTGCATGACGGCGGTGCCGATGGTGGTGCGGAGGGTCCCGCGGACGGTGGTGCGGCGGGGACGCCCGGTGTGCATGACGGCGGTGCCGACGGAAGCGCGGACGAGTCGTCCCCCAGCGGCAGTTGAGCACCTCCCCCCGGCGACCTCGGCACCCCGCCCCCGCGGCAGCGGGCGGCGGGGTGCTGGGCCGCCTGATCGACCTGAGCCCGGCGGAGTTCGCCCGTGACGTGTGGGCGCGGACAGCGCTGTACACACCGCGGGCGGGCGACTTCTCCGACCTGTTCTCCGCGGACGCCGTGGACGAGCTGGTCTCGCGCCGCGGGCTGCGCACGCCGTTCCTCCGCGTGGCCAAGGACGGTTCCACGCTCCCCGACACATCGTTCACCTCGTCCGCCGGCGTCGGAGCCACGATCCCCGACCAGCTGGACGACACCGCCGTGTGGCGGGCGTTCGCGGACGGCGCCACGCTGGTGCTGCAGGCACTCCAGCGCACCTGGCAGCCGCTCGGCGACTTCGTCGCGGGGCTGACCTCGGACCTCGGCCACCCCGTCCAGGCCAATGCCTACGTCACCCCACCACAGAACCGTGGATTCGACGACCACTACGACGTCCACGACGTCTTCGTCCTCCAGATCCAGGGGATCAAGCGCTGGCTGATCCACGAGCCGGTCCACCCCGATCCGCTGCGCGACGAGCCCTGGACCGACCTGCGCTCCGCGGTGGCCGAGGCGGCGAAGGGGGAGGCCCGTATCGACACCGTCCTCGAGCCCGGCGACACCCTCTACCTGCCGCGCGGGTGGCTGCACTCCGCCCAGGCGCAGGGCGCGGTCTCCATCCACCTGACCCTGGGCATCCACACGTGGACGCGGTACGCACTGGCCGAACACCTCGCGCAGGCGGCCCTCGCGATGCTGCGCGACGACCCCCGTATGCGCACCACCCTTCCCCTGGGGACCGGCGAACCGGACGAAGAGATCGACGTCGTCCGACGCCTCCTCGGCGCCGCCGTCGAGGAGGCGGACTCCGCGCCCATGTTCCACCGGGCCCGGCGCGGGCAGGGACGGCCGGCCCCGCTCGGACCGCTGGCCCAGTTCGAGGCCGTCCACGGACTCCGCCCCGACTCCGAGGTGCGCCTGCGTGCAGGGCTTCAGGCGCGTCTGGAAGGGCGGTGCCTGCGTACCCGCGTGGGCTGGCTCGAATTCCCCGAGAGCGACCTGCCGCCCGTCACCCGTCTGCTCGACGGTGACGTCCGCACGGCCCAGGACCTCGGCATCGCACTCGTGCGGAGACTGCTGCGCGCGGGCGTCCTGGTGCCCGCCGAACCGTGACGCCCGAGACGGCCGGGGACGGCCCCTTCTTCTGTTCCGACGCCGCCCGCCTGCGCGGCGACCCGATCGCCGGCACGGCACCGTACGGCGACGTCTGGATCCTCGTCGAGTACCGGGGAGGCTCGCCGGCCAACGGGTTCGACGGCCTCGACCTCCGGGCGGACGTCAAAACACGCGTGTACCGCGCCGCGCAGGCGGTGCGGGCCAGGATCCTCTTGGTGCGCCGCCACGGTCGTCGCCCCTCATCGGGCGACGCGCCGCAGTGGGCCGTACTGCGCTACGAGCCTTCCGGGGCCCACCGACAGCGTTGGGGCACCTGGCGCTCGGACGTGGACCTGGCGGAGGTGGTGGATGCCCTCGGGGCCCCGGGAGAGGCCGGTCTGCCGCCCGTCGTCCTGGTCTGCGCGCACGGTCAGCACGACCCATGCTGTGCGGTGCGCGGGCGGCCCGTGGCCCGTGCCTTGAGCGAGCGGTGGCCGGACCTGGTGTGGGAGTGCGCCCACGTCGGCGGGGACAGATACGCCGCGAACGTCCTCGTCGCGCCCGACGGCGTCTACTACGGCGGTCTCGACGGCCGGTCGTCCGTCGCGGCGGTCGAGGAGCATCTGGCCGGCCGGATCCACGCCGGGTACCTGCGGGGGTACACGGACCTCTTCCCGGCGCAGCAGGCTGCCGTAGCGGCGGTCCTGGAACTGGCCGGTCCGGCGGGTCGGCAGGACTACGTGGTCACCGAAACGTCGCGCGACGGCGACCGCTGGAGGATCCGGGTCGCGGGCCGCTCGCGCCGAGCGGCACGGTTCGACGTCGAGGTCCGCTCGTACCGCGCCCCACCGACCCGGTTGACGTGCCGGGGAGCGGCAAGAAGCTCGGCCGTCGTCCATGAGGTCGTCTCGATCAGCGCCATGTGAGCCCGCCCGGCGTACGACTGACGATTGCCATGGCCGGAACATTCCTCCGGCCTGAGAAGTATCGCTCGGGCACAGCCGGAACATGAGAGGACGGTAGTGATGGACAGCCGCCGCATCGCGGACATCTGGGGGCCGTGCACCCCGCACAGCGCGGGTACGCCGTGGCCCCGGCGTGTGGACCAGTTCCTGATCGACGGAGTGGGCGAAGCCGACGTCGACACGTGGGTGCGCGGGGCGTGCCTGCTGTGCTCCAACGGCTGCGGCCTGGAGGTCGCCGTCCGGGACGGCCGCATGGTGGGAGTGCGGGGACGCGCAGAGGACCGGGTCAACCACGGCCGTCTGGGACCCAAGGGCCTCTACGGATGGCAGGGCGAGCAGCACGACCGCCTCACCACGCCCCTGATCCGCGAGGGTGGCCGACTGGTCGAGACCGACTGGGAGACCGCCATGAACCGCGTGGTCGAGCGCTCACGCGCCCTGCTGGACTCCAAGGGCCCGCTCAGTCACGCGTTCTACACCTCCGGCCAGCTGACGATCGAGGAGTACTACACGCTGGCCGTGATCGGCAAAGCCGGCGTCGGCACCCCGCACATGGACGGCAACACCCGGCTGTGCACGGCCACCGCGGCGTCCGCGTTCCAGGAGAGCTTCGGCTCGGACGGGCAGCCCGGCTCCTACTCCGACGTCGACAGCTGCGACGCGCTGTTCCTGTTCGGGCACAACGTCGCCGAGACACAAAGCGTGCTGTGGGCACGGATGCTCGACCGGCTGGAGGCGGCCGACCCGCCGCGGCTGGTGTGTGTCGACCCCCGCCGGACCAAGGTCGCCGAACGGGCCACGGTCCACCTGCCGGTCCGCAACGGAACCAACCTCGCGCTGATGCACGCCCTGGTCCACGAAGTGATCGCCCACGGCTGGGTGGACCGCGACTACGTCGACGCGCACACGGTCGGCTTCGAACCGCTCGACGAACTGACCCGGGACGCGACACCGGAGTGGGCCGCCGGCATCTGCGGTGTTCCGGCGGACGACATCCGGGCGGCCGCCGAGATCTTCGGTACGAGCGAGCGGGTGGTCTCGACCTGCTCTATGGGCTACTACCAGTCCCACCAGGCCACCGCCGCCTCCTGCCAGGTCAACAACCTGCACCTGCTGCGCGGCCTGCTCGGCCGTCCCGGGGCCGGCATCCTCCAGATGAACGGCCAGCCCTCCGCGGAGAACAACCGTGAGGCCGGGTGCGGCCCCGCGCTCCCCGGATTCCGCAACTGGGACAACCCCCGCCACGTGCGCGAGCTGGCCGAACTGTGGAACGTCGACCCGATGACCATCCCGCACTGGTCGCCCCCTACCAACGCCAACGAGATCTTCCGCTACGCCGAGCAGGGCTCCGTCGGCTTCCTGTGGATCGCGGGCACCAACCCGGCGGTGTCGATGCCGGACCTCGCCCGGATCCGCCGGATCCTTTCCGGCGACCAGTGCTTCGTCGTCGTCTCCGACGGGTACCGCACCGAGACCACCGAACTCGCCGACGTGGTGCTGCCCGCGGCACTGTGGGCGGAGAAGACCGGCACGTTCACCAACGTCGACCGCACCGTCCACCTGCAGGAGAAGGCCGTCGAACCCCCCGGCCAGGCCCGGGGCGACCAGGCCGTCTTCACCGACTACGCCCGTCGCCTGGGCCTCACCGACAAGGACGGCAACCCGTTGCCGGCCTGGGACACACCGGAGCAGGCCTTCGAGGCATGGAAGGCGGCCAGCGCCGGGCGGCCCTGCGACTACTCCGGCCTCACCTACGGCAAGCTGCACGACGTGGGTGGCATCCAGTGGCCGTGCACCGCACAGGCGCCCGGCGGCACCGAACGGCTCTACACCGACGGGGTGTTCAACACCGAAGTCGACATGTGCGAGACCTACGGCCACGATCTGGCCACCGGCGCACCGGTCGGCGAGACCGCCTACCGCGCGCGTCGCGTCGACGGCCGCGCCATCCTCAAGACCACCGCCTACGAGCACGCCTTCGAGGAACCCGACGACGCCTACCCACTGCGCCTGACCACCGGCCGCACCGTCTACCACTGGCACACCCGCACCAAGACCCGACGCAGCCGGCAGCTCAACGACGCCGCCCCCTCCATGTGGGTCGAGCTGTCCGAGCCCGACGCCGAGCGGCTCGGCGTGGCCGAGGGCGACCTGGTGCGCGTCACCTCGCGCCGGGGCAGCATCGAAGCCCCGGCCCGCATCTCCCACATCCGGGAGGGCGTCGTCTTCGCGCCGTGGCACTACGGGGACGGAGGCACCGCCGCCAACGAACTCACCCTCACCGGCTGGGACCCGGTCTCCAAACAACCGGAACTCAAGGTCGCCGCAGTCTCCGTCGAACGCATCGCGGCCGGAGACGGGCCCGCGCCGGCACCCGTCCACACGGCCTCCGCACCGGTCCGCCCCCTCGGCACGGTCCGTGACTGAAAGGCATCGCCTCATGCATCTCGTGACCTACCTGGGCTTCCAGCACACCAGCGAAGCCACCCTCGCCGGCAGCTTCACGGTCGTCTCCGAGGGACACACCGGGGACGCCGACGTCCACTGGGCCGCCGCACGTTTCGCCCGCCAGTGCGCCGCCCACTCCCAGGCACTGGACCCCGTCCTGGCCCGCCTCGACGCACCGGACGAGCCGGCACCCGAACGTCTCCACGTCCAGGGCATCACCAAGGCCCGGCCGGGACCCGCAGGACTCCTGCGCGACCTGCTGGACCTCTACCAACTCGCCAACCTCGTCGACATCACCTGGCACCTCGTCGCCCAGGCGGGCAGCGCCCTGCGCGACCACGAACTCCTCCACGCCGTCGACACCTGCTCGGCACAGACCGCGGCCCAACTCGACTGGCTGCGGATGCGCATGAAGACCGCCGCGCCGCAAACGCTGCTCGTGGCCACCTGACCACCTGGGCAACCGACCACCCCGCCTCGCAGAGCGTCGGTGTGCGTCAGGACGTCCAGTGGTGGCGAGCACGAGCCATGTCCACCCGCGCCCCGCGCATCGGCGTTCCCTCGGTCCGCAGCAGGTCCGGTGCCCGCCCACCGTGACAGGAGGGCGGGGTGCCGTCCGCGTACACGACGCGCCACCACGGCACCCCGTCGTCGAGCAGGCTCATGGCCCGCCCCGCCTGGCGCGCGCCGACACCGGCCCGCCGGCCGACGTCACCGTAGGAGGCCACGGCACCCGCGGGGATCGAGCACACCGCGTCACGGACGTCGTCGACGAAGGTCACGGCACCCCCAGGTCGGTCGGAGGGTAGGTGAGGTGACCGTCGCGGACCCGTGCGTGTTCGTTCAACGCCGCGGGCTTCGCGGACGTCCGCGACATGATGTGCACGACCTCCACTCCGGCGACGAGCAGCGCGTCGGTGATCAGCCGACGGTGGCACCGCCACGGCACCGCCTCGCTGCACATGATCGCGGGCCGCTCCTGCCGTGCCAGTCCGATCAACTCGTCCAGGCCCTCCGCGAACGCGTCGCTCGCCATGTAGTCGGCGTAGTCCCGGAACGCTTTCACCCGCCAGGCCCCGTTCTCACTGGGGACTCCCTTGGGGGTGTGCCGCCGGCCCCCGAGCTGAGGGATCCAGCGGTATCCGATGTCGGACGGCAGGCTCTCCGCGACGGCGGACCGGTTCCACTGGGGGTGCTTCCTCGACGAGGGGTAGGAACGCACATCGACCAGGCAGGTGATGTCGTAGCCGCGCAACATCTCCAGTACCTCGTCGAATCCACGCGTCGAATGACCGATCGTGTACACGCGACCGCCCATGGGACCTACGCCTTGGTCAGTGCGCCACCCTTGTGCATGGCGATGTGTTCGGTCTTGTCGCTCTTGATCTCGTACTGCGGGTCGTCCGGCGAGCAGTGTCGCGTACGACCTTTGAATTCCACATCATGGGTGTGCTTCTTGACGATGACGCCCTCGACGTATCCGGCCTCGGAGTTCCAACGTACGTGGTCTCCCACGGAAAAGTCGTCTGCCATTTATGGTCTCTTTCGTTCCGTTCCTCGGCCGACGAGACGCGCGACGTCCGGCATCTCGACTCCGGCACTCCTTCCAGATTCTCATGCGGGCAAGGGGGCGGCTATCCGGTCCCGGTGAGCCACCCCGTCCACCGACGGCGCTCTCCGGACCGAGGGCGTGCTCTCGGGGCTGGTGTACACGCAGGTACCGAAGTCGCTCCATCCCGGCTGGAGCCCATCCCAGTCGCCACGGCCGTAGTAGCCGGTGCCGGCTCCGCCGAGGGTCAAGCCGCCGTCCTGCTGACGGCCGACGTACTCCAGGTACGCTCCGTCTCCGGCAGACTGGAACACGTGCAGCTCGGCTCGCCCGTCCTGGTCCTCGTCGGTCGCACGCACCGCGGCGACGAAGAACGAGACCTGAACGCGGATGGTGCCGGACCGGCTGCCACTCAGGTCCCGGGCGAGCGGTCCGTAGCGCACCTCGTGCACGAGCAGGTTGGAGCGGGGGCTGTCCCCGATGTCCTTCTGACTGCGGAACAACGCCAGATCGAGATAGCCGTCGCCGTCGAAGTCGCCGAACGTGCCCCTGGTCTCCAGGTCCGACGTCAGCAGGCCACGGGCCTTCTGCCATACGCCGAGAGCCTCGCCGACACCCACCTCGATACGCTCATCGGCCCGGCTGAAGAGGACGGAACCCTCTCCCGAGCGGTCGGGGTCGTGTATCTCGTCCAGCCGCCCGTCCGCGTCCACGTCGGCGGTCAGGCTGGTGTTGTCGGTGTCGGAGCACACCACAGTCGGTGCGTGATCACCGGGCTCGGGCCCGGAACAGAGGACGAGCGTCGTGGTGACTGCGGCCAGAGCGGCTCCCGTGCCGAGGACGAGCCGCCTGCGCCCGCGTATGTGCGGTCCTCTCAACCGGGCGGTGAACACGCCGCTGACACCGCCCTGTTGTGGACCCTCGGGTTCCGTCATGGCGGGATTCTAGTGTCCCGTGCCAGAAGTTGATCGTCAGTGAGCGGCTTCGGCGCTGCCCCCTGGCCGCTCACGCCGCGGTGAACCGTTCGGCGGCTTCCCAGAGTTCGCCTTCACGCCGCTCGTCGTAGGACTCCTCCGACGAGCGTGCCGCACGGCCGCGGTCGACGTAGGAACCGGTCGGTGCCCGAGTGGTGCCGAGGACGAAGCCCGGGTTGTAGGCGACCAGCTCGATTCCGGCCGGCAGGCGGCGCGCGTACTCGTGGACCAGGTAGATGGCTGCCAGCTTGCTCGTCGAGTACGCGGTGCGTCCGGGCGGCCGTGGTGCCCGGCTCGGGGAAGGCGCCCGTGCGGGAGAGGGCGTCCGGGGACTTCCAGGCCGGGCCCGGCACCATGCCCATGTTGTGCTTGAAGTCGCCGAAGTGGGTGTCGCTGACGGTGATCACAATCCGGGCGGGCGCCGCGAAGCGGTCCTGGAGCAGGCGTACGAACAGGTGGTTGGCGAGCACGTTCACCGTGAACGTGGCTTCCAGTCCGTCGGGCCCCTCGGTGAGCGCGTTGGTGTACTGGATACCCGCGTTGCCCACGAAGCCGCGTAGCGGCGGCAGGTCACCGCGGTCGAGCCGGTCGTGTATCTCGGTGGCGGCCCGGCGGACGCTGCTCAGAGAGCCCAGGTCCGCCGGGACGTGCGAGACCGTGTGCCCACCCGTGGCGAGTTCCGCAGCGAGCCTGGTGCCAGCGGATTGGCGGGCGACGACCAAGAGGTGTGTGTTCGGTGACCGGCGCAGGATGTGCTCCGCGGCGACGCGGCCGATGCCGCGGCTCGCGCCGGTCATCACGACGGTGTGCTTCATGGAAGGCTCCTTCAGTGGTCGGCCGATGCCGCCCGGCTCGGGCACAGCCCCACGTTCGCCGCTTGTGCCCCCGTCGGCCAGCGGCGTCCCCGTCGCTAGGACCGGCAGCACCCAGGCTGTTGCGGCGCGTACGGCGAGAGTCGTCGGCGCCCTCGCCCGGGCCCTTCAGCTCACCCGCGCCGAGCGCGACCAGCTGTACCGAAGCGCCGGGCTCCTGCCGCCCCGGACGGGACGGTCAGCACCCACGTCCCCGCGGGGATCCAACGGCTCGCCGCGCGCCTGGACGACGTCCCGGTCGGTGTGTTCACCGCCGACTGGACCCTGGTGTGGTGGAACACAACGTGGAGCGCCCTGCACGGCGACCCCGCCGTCATTCCGACCGCCGAACGGAACCTGGCCCCCGCACTCTTCGGCAACGGCCCCGCACGCGTCGATGCGTCCGGTCCGGTCCGAGCGCGGACCGGACGCCTTCGAAGCGTCCGTCGTCGCCGACCTCAAGGACGCCGTGTCCCGCTATCCCGCGGACGCTCGGCTCGATCGTCTCGTGCGGGAACTGCGAGGAACGTCCGACGCCTTCGCTCATCACTGGGCCACGCGGACGAGTGCCATCCCACACACGACCGACCGCAAGACGATCCGGCATCCGGAGGTCGGCGACATCCTGCTCGACTGCGACGTGCTCATCGTCCCCGGCGCGGACCTGCGCATGGTCACCTCACGGCGGCGACCGGAAGCAGCGACGCGGGCAAACTGGACCTTCTTCGCGTCACAGGTGGCCGTGGCACCGCCACCGTGCTCCCCTGAGCAGCTCTGGGCGACGGCCTCCGCAGCGCCCGGCATGATCGCGCGCCGTCCGTCCGAGTCGGCACTCGGCTCGGACAGCAGCCCCCGGTCGACGCCGGGGCCCGACCACGGTCACGCCAGGAGATCGACGGTTGCTCCCTTACCCGCTGCCTCGGCCTGCTGGAAGACCAGCCAACTCAGGGCCAGGTCCTGCCAGGGCAGTCCGACGGGAGTGTAGGCGGTGAGTTCCCAGCTGTGAGAGCGGGCGGGGACATCACCGCGAATGACCTCTCCGAGGGAGGCGGCAGCCGTCGAGGAGGGCAATCCGGCGTTGGCGAGAGCGCCGTGCCGTGCGACGAGCGCGGCGTCATCGACGAAGAGCCGGGCGGAGAGAAGAACCTCGGGGGCGAGTTCCTGCTTACCGGGTTCGTCGGCACCGAGCGCGGTCAAGTGCTGTCCCGGCCGCACGTCCCGAAGACGCAGCAGCGGCTCACGCGACCAGGTGGCCAGTACCACCAGGTCGGCGGTGGCGGCCACCTCCGCCGGCGTCGACGCCACGACGCCGCCGTGCCGCTGGGCGAAGGAGGCCGCCCGCCGGTCGTCGACGTCGTGGACGACCAGACGGTCCCATGACCTGAGCGTGCGCAGTCCACGGATGGTCAGTTCGGCCTGGGCTCCGGCGCCGATCACGCCGACCGTGCGGGTACCGCCGTCGGCCGGCCGGGCGATCAGATCGGTGGCCAGGGCCGCTGCGAGACCCGTCCGCCAGGCCGTGACGGTGGCGGAGTCGATCAGGGCCAGCAGTTCGCCGTCCGTGCCGCTGTGGAGGCAGATCACACCCCGCAGGGACGGTACCGCGCCAGGGAACTTCGCGTTGACCTTGACCGTGTAGGCGTCTGTTCCCGGAAGAAGTCCGGGCAGCAAGGCCGTCGCGGTGCCGGGGAAGGGAAGGTCGGTGCGCACCCGCCGGCCCGGTAGAGAACTCTGCACGGACGCGGCAAACCCTTCTCGCAGAACCCTGATGCAGTCCGCGGGGTTCAGCAGTTCCAACAGGTCCGTGCGCGTCAGGATCCGGGTCATGCGCGTCAGAGTTTCACGCGGTTCCCCGACGGCCGATACAGGGGGCCGTGCGTGCCTGGTCACAGGCGGATGGTGAACCCGGCCACGACCAGTGCCTCACTCGTAGCGCAGGCGCAGGGACTCCTGTTCGGCCTCCTCGATCTGGGTCAGGGTCAGGCCGGGCAGGTCCAGCTGGGCCAAGGTCACCTCGGCGCTGCTCGGCTGGGCGTCGGCAGGCAGCCACTGCTCCGGTCGCCAGGCGTTGGCGCGCATCAGTGACTTCGGGCAGTGCGGGTAGACCTGCTCGATGTGCACGACCAGCGCGGTGACCGGTGGTTTCCCTACGGGTGTGAGTTGGGCCAGCAGTTCCGGGCGCGCGGAGACGCAGGCGCGGCCGTTGACGCGCAGGGTGGTCGGGCGGCCGGGGACGAGGAAGAGCAGCCCGAGGCGTCCGGTCTCCAGCACGTTGTGCAGGGTGTCGAGCCGCTTGTTGCCGGTCGCGTCGGGGATCACCAGGGTCTGCTCGTCGAGCACCGAGACGAACCCGGGCGGGCCGCCGCGCGGCGTGACGTCCGTCCGGCCCTCGTGGTCCGCGCTACCGATGAACACCAGCGAGGAACAGCCGATCAGCGCCCGGGTCTCCTCGGTCAGGCGGTCGGTCTCCTTCCGCAGCGCGTTCGGGTTCGGCTGCGGGTAGAGCTCGCGCAGCTGATCCGGGCTGGTGAGGGCATCCGCCCGCAGGGAATCGAACAGCAAGCCGGTGGCGCCGGTGTCGATCATCATAGGAGCGACCCTAGTAGGCGATCCGGTGGCCTGTCCGGGTGATCTTTGATGGTCCGGGCGACGAGGTCGTGGATCATGAACTGCCCGGGGCCGCAGTTCTCCTTGAGACGGGCGAGATTGTCGGGGCCGAACCAGTCGCAGGCGGAATGCTTCGACCACTCCAGCGCGGGGTGGTCCAGGTCGCCTTCGACCTCGACCAGGTAGTCGGCCTCGTGACGCAGACCACCGTCGTCGTCCCCCGTCCAGGTCGTGATACCGAGGAACCGCCGGACGTGAGTCAGCCGCCAGCCGGTCTCCTCCTCGACCTCACGTGCGAGAGCCTCCAGAAGCGTTTCCCCCTCCTCGACATGGCCGCCCACGATGTCCCAGGCCCCGGGAAACAGGCGACGGTCCGAACTCCGCTTCTGGGCGAAGGCCCGACCCTCCCGGTTGAGGACGACAGCACCGACGGTCCAGACCTCGTCCGAGCCGGGGGCGGGGACTTGGACGTCATCGTCGACGGTGAACGACGGTTCGTGAGCGGGCATGACCGACAGCGTAGAGCGGGCCATCCTCCAGCTTGCCGGAGGCATCGAGGCGGCCCCGGTTCCCGGCCGCCTCGACCGACTTGCCGGATCACGACCGGTTCGTGGCCACGCTCGTGACGATCTGGTCCGGCCCCGGCCCCTGTGAACGGCGCCTCCCGCCAAGTCCCGCCCGAGCGCGACTTGACCCTCCCCCTGCGTCAGGCTTGAGGCTGCTGCTGACGAAAGGGCAGGTGGATGAGCTACTCCGTGGGACAGGTCTCGACGCTCGCCGGGGTGACGGTGCGGACCCTGCATCACTACGACAAGGCGGGACTGCTCTCGCCCAGTGACCGCAGCCCCGCCGGATACCGCCTCTACAACGAGGCCGACCTCGTCCGTCTCCAGCAGATCCTCTTCTACCGGGAACTCGGCTTCCCCCTCGACGAGATCGCCGCGATCTTCAAGGACCCGCAGGTGAACCCCCTGGAGCGGCTCCGGGCCCGCCAGCGAGAACTGAACGAGGAGATCGTCCGCCTGCAGCGGCTGGCCGAGGTGGCGGAGCGGGCCATCGAGGTCCAGAAGACCGGGGTGCCCCTGACCCCCGAAGAGCGCTTCGAGGTTTTCGGCGAGGTCGCCTTCGACCTGAGTTACGCCACCGAGGCAGAGCTGAAGTGGGCGCACTCGCAAGGGCAGCGCGAGGCGATGGCACGCGCGGACGCCCACACCAAAGAGGACTGGCGCCGGCTCATGGACGAAGCCGGCGCATGGCGCGCGGAGTTGCTCGCCGCTTTCGACGACGGGCAACCGAGCGACGGCGAGCGGGCCATGGACCTCGCCGAGGAACACCGGCTGCACATCGCACGCTGGTTCACCTCCTGCCCGCCCGACATGCACCGGCGCATCGCGGACGACTTCGTCGCCGACCCGCGTGCCTTCGCCCTGGTCGTACCGCCCTCCCAGCAACGCCCCGGCCTGGCCGCCTACACACGCAGGGCCGTCTACGCCAACGCGGCCCGCCACGCCGGTGACGGCACCGATGTCGAGGAGAACCGATGAGAATCACGATCGCCGCAGCCGGCTCGCGCGGCGACGTCGCGCCCTACACGGGCCTGGGCGCCGAACTGCGTCGGGCCGGCTACGACGTCGCCCTCGCCGCCACCGACGCCTTCGCACCCCTGGCACACGACGCGGGGCTGGAGTTCCGCAGCCTGCCCGCCGATACCAGGGCCCGTGGCGATGTCGCGGGCAAACGCGGCCTGATGCGGACCGCCGCCGCCTTCGTCACCGAACTCGGCCAGGGCTTCGCCGACGCCGTGGACCAAGGCACGGACCTGCTCCTGCTGTCCACCACCACGGCCCCGCTCGGCTGGCACATCGCCGAGGCCACGGGCACCCCGAGCCTCGGCGTGTACCTCCAGCCCACCGCACCGACCGGCGACTTCCCACCCGTCGTGACCGGCTCCCGCTCACTGGGCCGACTCGCCAACCGGGCAACCGGGCGCTTCGCCCTGCGGATGGCCGACCGCGTCTACGCACAGGCCGTCACACAACTGCGCCACCGTCTCGCTCTCCCTCCGGCCTCGCCGGCCGAGGCGCGCCGGCGACGGGAACGGGCGAACTGGCCCATCCTGCACGGCTTCAGCACGGCCCTGGTGCCCCGACCCTCCGACTGGCGCCCCGGCCTGGACGTCGTAGGAAACTGGTGGCCCCACCACGACCCGGCCGAACGGCTGCCCCCCGAACTCGAGGACTTCCTGTCCGCCGGACCCCGGCCCGTCCTCATCGGTTTCGGCAGCATGGCCTCCGGCGACGGGGAACGACTGAGCGAGATCGCCGTGCGAGCGCTGCGCCGCGCCGGACTGCGCGGCATCCTCCAGGCCGGCAGCGCCCACCTCGCCGCCGACCGGGACGACGTACTCACCATCGGGGACGTACCGCACACCCTGCTGTTCCCACGGCTGGCCGCGGTGGTCCACCACGCCGGAGCCGGCACCTCCGCCGCCGCGCTGCGTGCCGGAGTACCCGCCGTCCCCGTCCCGGTCACCGCGGACCAGCCGTTCTGGGCAAGGCGACTCGCCGCCGTCGGCGCCGCCACCGACCCCATCCCGTTCGGCGCCCTCACCGCCGAACGGCTGGCCGACCGCCTTCACCAAGTGGTGAAGCGGCAGTCGCACAGCCGAGCCGCCGCGGAAGCGGCACAACACATGGCGACCGAAGACGGGGCACGGCAGACACTCAGGGCCATCCGGCAACTGACCGAGGGATGACGACCCAGAGCGAGACAGCATGGCTGAGCATTCCCGCCGTGGTGGCGATCGGCCGGATGCGGGCGGCGGACAGTGACAAGGCCGGCCCGGAGGAGGTGCGGCGGCTGTTGCCGGCCCTCGCCGGTCGCGCCCAGAGGGACGAGCGACGATGCCACGGGCCGACCGCTCACTGATCCTCACCCTG
Source organism: Streptomyces sp. KPB2 (assembly GCF_003950055.1). Lineage (NCBI taxonomy): Bacteria > Bacillati > Actinomycetota > Actinomycetes > Kitasatosporales > Streptomycetaceae > Streptomyces > Streptomyces sp. KPB2. The sequence goes on along the minus strand of NZ_CP034353.1, from coordinate 63,899 downwards.
CGCGTGCCTGATCAACCTGACTTCACACGGTCCTCGGGTTGATGAGCAGATGCCGACGGGACGACGAAGAAGCCCAGTGCGGCGAGGACCGCCACGCCCGCTGCGAACGCCAAGGTGCCCGGAAGGGACCAGGTCGCGAACGGTCCGGCAACCGCCGCCCCGAGAGAGAACCCGGTGATCTTCAAACTGGCCCCGGTGGTGAATATCTGCCCGCGCAGCCGTTCAGGGGCCTCCCGGTGGCGAACCGCGAACAAGGCAGCCAATTGGGGTCCCTCACCGATCCCGGCAATGAGGACGGCCACGATGAGCACGGCTGGTTGACCCCATATGGCCAAGGCCAACGCGGCAGCCTGGACGAGGGCACTGGCCCAGATCACCGTGTCGGGGGCGATCGAACGTGGAAACCGGGCCAGTACGGCGTTGGCCACCAGAGCGGAGATCGCCGTGCAGGAGAGCAGCAACGCGCCCCGGCCCGCTCCGCCCAGGACGCGCTCGCCCAGGAGCGGAACGCAGGCCATCAGCATGCCCTGAGCAGCGCACGAGAGCGTCGAGGTGAGGGTCGCTCGGGCCAGCGACGGTCTTCCGGTGATGACGCGCAGACCGGCAGCAAGATCGCTCACCACTGACATGGTCCGAGCGCCCCGAGCCCCGCCGGTACGGGCGGGCAGCATCCAGGCAGCCGGCAGAGCCAGACCGATGAGTGCCGCGGAGACCACCACGGCCGTCGGGGCGCCCAACGTCTCCGCCACGCCGCCGGCGAGAGCCGGACCGGCCAGACTCGCCATGCTGAACGTCATGGCGTCGAGCACGTTCGACCGGGGCAGGCGGTCGCCCGGCACCACACGGGGCAGCTGGGCCGTCCATCCGCCCGAGAGAGCCGGCCCCAGCAGCCCCGTCACCACAGCGATCGAGACGGTGACACCGAACGGCAACCGGTCCAGGCCCGCGAGAATCACCCCCAGCCCCGCCGCGTACAGGAGGAGGGCCCCGGCCAGCAGGCGTCCCGGCCGTCCGGCTCGGTCAAGGAGCGCGCCGAGTACTGGCCCGCCCACCGCGGCAGAGATCGTGATGCCCGCGAGCAGCGACGACGCCTCGACGGCCGATCCGGCCAGGGCGAATGCCGCCAGCATCAGCGACGGTCCCGACATTTCGTCCCCGGCGCGAGCTGCCACTGCTCCAGCGAGATAGAGGCGGAGCGAGTAACGCTTTGTCATCGACAAGACGTTACGGAGGTAACTCAAAAGTTGGCAAGATGCGTTACATTCCGCAGGTGTCCTTCCACAGCACCGAATGGTCCACCCGGCATTCCGTACTGACCACGGCTCGGCGCACCGCCGCCCTGATCAACGCGCTCACTGACGAGCGCCCCGACCCGAGCGACGTCGCCGACGTGCTCCGCGCATACGGTGAAACCGACCCCATCGACCTCACGCCCCGCGACGTCACCGGGATGCGCGCAGCCGCTGCCCTACTGCGGCAGGTCTTCGCGGCCGAGCACGCGGATGACGCCGCGGTCACCCTCAACCGCCTCCTCGAAGACCACACCGGACCGCTCCGCCTGACCTCGCACGGCGGCAGCACCCCCTGGCATCCTCACCTCGACCACGACGACAACGCCCCCTGGGACGAGTGGCTCCTCGCCTCGTCCTGCATGGCCCTGACCGTCCTCGTCTGGGACCGCCAACGCCCGCCCGGCAGGATCTGCGCCTCAACCAGCTGCCACAACGTCTTCATCGCCCAAGGCAGCGGCCCGGAACGCCGCTACTGCTCCCGCCGATGCGCCACCCGCGAACGCGTCGCAGCGCACCGACACTCCCACTCCACCGAACGACAGAAGGACACCTACTGAGAGGGAGAGGCATCGGCCCCTGCGGAGGGTGCAGGGGAGGCAGCGGGTCCCCTCTGTGTGGAGTCGCCGCCCTCCGGGCCGGTGGCCGGGACGTGCCCGGGCTGAGGTACGTGATCAAGATAGGTCACGGTCAGGAACTTGATCTGGCCGGCGCTCACCGACACCAATTGGTGACCGGTGAGCCGTCGGGAAGGTGCCCCCGGGTGAGACCGGTACTCCAGCGGAGCAGCCAGGGCCAGTTCCCGGTCGCTCGTCTCCTCGGCCTGGTGCGCGAAGTGCTTGAGCACGCCGGCCAGATAGGACCCGTCGACGAGTTCGCAGCCGACATACGTGCACTTCGCCCCGACAAGCGCCGGATACCGGTCGAACAGCAGCCACCACGACGACTCGACCGACAGCGGGCCCGGGCCGCGTGGAAGCAGCCGGGCGGCTGCCAGCGCGACGCAGGCCGCGGCGGCGAGCAACGCGCAGGACCACAGCGTCAGCCGCCCGTAGTCGTCGCGCGCGTAGGCCCAGCCCTCGCGCACGAGGCGGCCGGTGTCAGGGGTGAGACCCGGTGACGCCGTACGGATCAGCGCGAACACCGCGAGGACGATTCCGTCGAAGGCGAGGCTGGCCAGTACGACACGGGTGGTCTCGCGGAACGCGGACGAGGTGCGCTCCGGCAGTCGCATGTCCCGGGCTGCCACATAGACGAATCCCGGGACCAGGCAGACGACGAAGAGAACCAGACCGAGGAGGGAACTGGGCATGGCGCAGCTCAGCTCTCCTCGTCGTCCGCACGGTGTTCACCTTGCCGACCGGCGCCGTCGATTGTGGTGCCGTCAGCCAGGCTGGGCGGGGCGTCAGGAATGTCGGAGACCGGTGCGGGCAAGTCCACGCCGATGCCCATGGCCTGGCCGCCGTGTTTCGGGCCGTTGAGGAGTTCCTCGCGCGGGCTGGTGAGCGGCCGCCGTCCGCGTGGCTTCGACTGCGGGGTGGGAGCGGCGGCGTCGGCGTCTGCGTCGTCGTCTGCCATCAGTACCTCCTTGTGTGCCAAGTGGGCCGCATTGCGGACGGATGGATTTCATGGGCCGGTGTGGATGAAGGGCGTCCAGATCACCAGTTCCATGCCCGGCTGGGCGCGCACCTCCCGAACAGCGTGGTGGAGTGCGAGCGCGCACTCCTCCGATGCCAGCTCTCCGTTGGTGGCGAGGAAGTCGTACAGACGGTCGGCGACGAGACTGCCGTATCGGCCGAGCGTCGTCCACATGGTGGCCACCACGTGCCGGTATCCGGCGAACTGGAGGGCGGCGGAGATGTGGACTGCTTCGTCGGGCAGGCCGAACCCCGTGAGCGCCGTCTTGCAGCTGGACAGGAAGGCGAAATCCGCGTGTTCCAGTCGTAGCCGTCCCAGATCGGCGACGGTCAGCGTCCCGTCGTGGAGCCGCAGCCCGCTGCGCGACGGGGCGTGAGGATCCAGGTCGCCGTGGCAGGAGAAGTGTGCCCAGCTGTGGTCGCCCAGCGCACGGCGCACGGCATCCCGAGTGGCTTCGGGGCCGACGACGACGCTGGTCCGGCCGGGGAAGCAGGCGGTCACTGCCTCAACGTCCTCTTCCGCGTCCGGGAGCGGTGGCAGTCCCGGTGTCTCGGGCATCGCGACAACCAGCATGCGCCGGCGTCCGGCATCGGGAGACGGTCTCGTGCGGGCCTGAATCAGAGAGCGCAGTGTCGGCGTGTAGGAGGATACGACCCGGTCCAGGACGCAGGCCCCCGGCCGGAACTCCGGGTGGTAGCGACCTGCGGCGTGAAACGGCAGGAAGGTGAGCGGCCCGGCAGGGCACCACCACACCCGCGGCCAGACACCATCGGTTGGCTCGCCGGTGTGGCCAAGCGCATCGAGTACGGGTTCGACGGCGGCGTCCCACAGCCAGTTCAGGACGTCCCGCATCATGAAGCCGAGCTGGTCGAGTTGCCCCTTGACGGAACGTTCGTCAATGGCTGTCAGCAGGTCCGTGTACTCGTACGATTCGAGCGCACTCATGTACATGGTCACGTGGTGGTGCACGGTGCGTGGGCTGAGCCGCGGCAAGGGAATCACGGTCAGCCCGTTCGGGGACAGGGCCAGGGCGTCGCTGCGGCGTTCGGCGGTGTTGATCAGCACGACCGTGCCGTTCACCGCAGCCGTGCGCAGGTGGGCGAAGCCGGGCGGGCGCAGGAAGTCTCGGCATCCGGGGACTTGTTGTCGCACCTGCTCGCACAGCGCGTCCCATTCGCGGGCCAGGTTCATACGCTGGTCCGTGGGTTCAACGGCGGCGTTCGGACTGTCGTGCCCGGCGTCCAGGGCAAGCAGGCGGGCGCGCACCTCGTCCAGCCGATCCGCGAGGTCGGGCGCCGCCCGGCGTACCGCGTCCAAGTCGGGATCGGTGTCGAGGGACTGGCTCCACAGGATGGCTCGGCCGTGCTCCAGCAGTTCGACGGCCCGCTCCGGACAGCCCGAGTCCAGCGCCGCCGCGGCGGCCTCCTGGGTGAGGGGGCCGACATGGGTCAGGTGCCGCTCGCGGTCGCGGCGGCTGAGACCGTGCCAGGCGACCAGCGGGACACAGGCCATCGCCTGTTCGTAGGCGGCCAGGGCGGAGGCCGGATCGGGTGTGTGCATGGCCAGCTCGCGCAGTGCCGTCATGCGCAACAGGGGAGAGGCCGTCGCCGCCTCGGCGGCCTCCCGCAGCGCCTCTGTGGCGGCGGTCCGGTCGTCGGCCTCGGTGGCCTCGGTGGCCTCGGTGGTCGAGCCGGGGCCGGCCGAGGCTCCGCCGAGCAGCAGCCGGGCCCGCACGTGCAGTAACTGGGCTCGCTCCGGCCGCCCCTCGGGGCACTCGTTCAGGGCGTCGGTAACACTGGTGAGCGCAGCCTGGCGGTCAGCCCACCGGGGGGCCGCCTCGAAGCGGTCCGCCAGCGCGTGCGCCAGGTTCGCCAGGAGTCCCGTGCGATAGCGGTGGCCGGCCGGAACGGTATCGAGCGCCTCACGCAACAGGTCGATCGACCTGTCGATGTCGTACATCAGCAGGGAGGTCAGGCTGTCGGTCTCATCGGCCGACCGGCCGGACAAGCCGTCGAGATCGGGTGGGGGAGCCAGCTCGCGGAAGCGGCTGCCGTGAGCCAGTGCCAGGTTCGACAGATAGGCGGGGCGCTCCGTATGGCGGGGCGGTATCGCCCGGAGGGCCTGTTCGCCTGTCTCGATCGCGCCGTCCAGGTCCCTCTGGTCGCCGAAGTGGACGAAACGCAGCCCCAGGGCGCTTCCGGCGAGGTGCAGCGCGGAGTGTCGTTCGTGGTCCGGGGCGGATCGGGCGGCGGCTCGGCTCAGCGTGATGGCTTCGTCGAGATCGGCACGCCCGCCGCGGCGCAGGAAGCGGGCAAGTCGCGCGGTTGCGAACCCGGTGAGAGTGAAGTGATCGGCTTCGCCCGTAGCGGCCTCACGGTACGCGGCGACCGCGGCATCGAGGTCGCCGACGACCCCGGAGATCTCGGCGCGGGCCCGGAGCGCGTTGCCCAGTTCGGCGTGGGTGCGGCAGCGCTGCGGTGAGTCGGCAGGCAGGAGATCGAGTGCTTCGGTGAGGCATTCGACGGCGTGGTCCGCGTCCGTCGGTGATCCGAAGGCTTCCCCGCGCAGTGTCAGTGCGTAACCGAGGACGAGTAGCTTGGAGGCGTGATCGGCCGGGTTCCGGGCTTCCTCGGCCGCCCGCTCCAGGACGTCCTGTGCCGTCTCGACGGCAAGGTCGAGGTCGCGCCGGTCCGGCTCCAGGCGGAACCTGTCGCACAGGGCCCGCGCCAGCGTCGGTCCGATGGCGGACTCCCACCGCACGGACAGGGAGGCCTCGGCGTCGGCCGCGGCCTCGAGGAGAATCTCGTCGGCCGTGGCGATCACGGCATCCAACTCATCACGGTTTCCGGTGTGGTGGTACGAGGCGTAGTGCACCTCTGCCCGCCGGACCAGAAGCCGCATACGCGCCTCTGTACGGTCCTCGCGCTCCAGGCACTCGCCGACCGTCCGGGCGGCCTCTTCAAGGTACCGGCCCTCCCTGTCGACGTCGTACAGGTCGAGAATCGCGGCCGCGAGGAGTTGAGCGACATCGGCTCGCATCCGTACGGCCCCGGGCGCGGACGACGACGTGCTGTGGGCGGCCCACAGGCTGAGCAGGCAGTCGTCGAGATCCTGTCGACGACGGTGTCTGAGGTACATCGTTCGGCAGGCACTGCCGAGCATGAGGTGCGTCTCCGCCGCCTCCGGACTGCCCTGGGACTGGACGGTGACAACGCGCCGGAAGACGGCCGCCGCCTCCGCGACGTGGCCGGCCAGAAGCAGAGCGGCGCCCAGATTGCGGGTGGGCGCCAGCCACTTGGGATGGTCCGGGCCGAGGGACTCAAGCCCTTGGTGGGCTTCACGCAGCTCGGCCAGGGCCGCCTCCAGGTCTCCCGGCCGGCCGTGGAACTGGTGGCGTCTCAAAAGGGCTTGACCCAGGTAACCGTGCGCCTCGGCCGTCGTCACGGGATCGCCGCCGGGCGTGCTGGGCATGGCTGCGCGGATCGCGTCCACTGCCTCGTCCAAACCTGTGGAGTCGCCCGTATGCGTGACGCGGGCCAGCAGAGTGACTCCCAGGTTGGCTTGGTAGACACGGTAGTTGGGATGGGCGTCCCTGGTTGCGTGGACAGCCGCCCGCCCCGCCTCCACGGCTTCATCGAGATCCGCAGGCACCCGGCTGCGCTCGAAGCGCCTCCGCAACGCGATGGCCACATTGGACAGGTAGTCGGCACGGTCCGGGTAATCACGAGGAGTCACTCGGACAGCCTCCCGTCCCGCCTCGACTGCCTCGTCCAGATCGGAGAGCTCGCCGGTGCACTCGAAACGCATCTGCAGCGCGGCATCGAGATTGTTCAAATAGGCGGCGCGACGGGGTGGGTCGGACAGGGCGGCATGCGCAGCCGCTCGCGCTGCTTCAATTGCCTCGTCCAAATCCGTGAGGTCCTCGGTGTGTTCGAAACGCTCCTGCAGTGCGAAACCGAGGAGGTGGAGAGAGTAGGCATGCGCGGAATCGTGACCATGAGTGCACCGGACGGCCTCGCGCCCCATCTCCACGGCCTCTCGCAAGTCCTCCAGGTCCTGCGTTCGCTGAAACCGGATCCGCAGATTGCGAATCAGGAAGTTCAAGTACTCGGCCCGGTCGGCGTGGTCTTCCGGCATGGCCCGGACAGCGGCACGGCTCACCTCCACAGCCTGCTCCAGATCCGCCGCCTCGGCTGTCCGGTCGAAGCGGACCCGCAGTGCAGAAGCAAGGGTTCCCAGATGCATCGCTCTGTGAGGGCTGTCCTCTGGAGTGGCCTGGACAGATGCCCGTGCCGCGTCCACCGCGTCGTCCTGATCCCGGGGCGAGCCGAAGCACTCGAACCGCCCCACCAGGGCGACCGCCAAGTCCGACAGGAGCATGGCGTTGTAGGGGTGATCGTCAGGAGTTCCTCCGACTGCCGCATCGATCGCGTTCACCGCCTCATCGGCGTCTGCCGCTTCCCCAAGGAGTGCGAACCGCCGCTGCAATGCGGCACCAAGGTTCGCCTGGGCCCGGGGCCACTCCGGAGCACCAGCCGGGATGTTGTCCGCGATGCGCCGCCACAATGCGACGAGAGATGTCAGAAACGTCGGGTCGGCAGTTCCCTGGGACGCGTATTCGAGCCCGTCCATCCCGGCAGGGACCGCCCGTTCGGCCAGAGCGGCGAGAAGCGGACGTGGGAGATCGTTCCATCCCGCGATGAAGCATCCGGTGAAGAACTGGAGCGAGTCCTCCAGGTCCCGTCCAGCTGTCGCATCGGGCAATGCCTCAGACCGCAAGTAGTGCAGCCAGCCCAGGGCATACGCTGCCTCCACATCGAATTCGCCCTCGACGCGCTCAGCCAGACGGCGCGCTTCCGAGCGAGCCGCAGCGGTCAGCACCGCAGACGAGTCGCCTGTGGAACTCACCTCGTCCACCCGTGCCCGCACCGCGGTCAACAGTTCGTCACGCTGCCCCACGAGCCCCCCGCAATCGCCGACCCGACACTTATCAATCAGCAAAGAAGGATGCTAGTGGCTGGGAAGGGCCGGCGTGGGGGGTTGAGATACGTCCGAGAGGGATCACTCGGCGTAGCCAAGTGCTACTAGGGGGCTTTCACTTCCTAGCCGTCCACATCACCCGATCGACGGCACCGGCGCGGTCGCACAGAGCCAAGGACGATTCGTACCGGCCACAGGCCCGGGGCAGCCTGGCCATGGCGGCCAGTGACTCCGGGACGGGATCCCGTTCGGACACCACGTCGAGGCCATGGAACCAGGGCGCGAACCCCTCGCGCATCTCGTCGGTGTCCAGGTCGTGGCCGTAGTCCAACGTCCGCAGACACGCCTCGGCCAGCGCGCCGCGGCACTCACCGCACCATCGGCGGGGACGGATGCAGAACCTGGCGGTCTGCCGCGTACGGTCACGGAGGGCATGATGACGTGGTGCCCGACTCTCTCCGTGAACTCTGGCTGCGCGGCATCGCCTTCAACGCGGCGGCGCCCGCCGACGTGCTGACACGTCTCCTGGACGAAGCGGCCGGTGAGGCCGGTTCGCTGATGTGCGAGGGCCGCGACCTGCCCGACGACGTCACCGACATGGCCCTCCGCCACCCGGCCGAGCGGATCCGCGGCGCCCTCGCCCGCAACCTGCACGTCGACCCCGCACGACTCGCTCCCTTGGCATCGGACCCTTCGGGACTCGTCCGTGCGTATCTCGCCGGTGGCCCCCGGCTCCAGCCGCGGTGGGTCCGGCCCCTGCCGGACGACATCCTCGTCACCTTCCTGACCGCCCAGGAGGGAGGCGAGGACGGCAGGCTCACCGAAAGGGAGATCGCCGGAGAGCTCTGGTCCTCCCGGCAGGTCCCTCCGTCCTTCCCGCGGGACATGGCCGGTCACGACCACCCCGCACTCCGTCTGTACGCCGCCTTCCAGTGGCAGTCCCTCACCGCTGCGCAGCGCGATGCCCTGCTGGACGATCCCGACCCCGCCGTACGGGAAGCAGCCAGGAGGGGTGGCCGACAGCTGGACCCGGCGACAGTGGAGGCCGAGCTGCCCCCCATCGGATCACGCAACAGATGGTTCGTACTCGGCACGTGTGCCCTGTCACCCGCGGTCGTCGAGCAGTGCTTCGCGCACGACGAGGCGTACCCGCTGGCCCGGAACCGTCACACTCCGGCCGATGCCCTCGCCAGGCTCGCCCGCCACCCCGATACGGAGATTCGCAGGCTGGTCGCCACCCGGCCCGACCTGGGACCGGAGGCGGCGGAGCTGAGACAGGACCCGGACGAGGACGTGCGGATGCGTGCCCGCCTCCAGTCCTCCATCCGTACCTGGGCCGAATTCGAGGAGGTTCAAAAGGTCGTCGACCACGGTCCCGACTGCACCTGCCCGATCACGCGGCCGGCCACCGAACCGTCGTCCGACTGGTACGTCGCCTGCGCGGCGTCCGAAGAGCCGGTGCTTCGCCGGGTCGCGGCGAGCTGGCCCGGTCTGCCCGCAGAGCTCGTCGGGACTCTGGCGCTGGACGATGACGAGGAGGTACGGATCCGGCTGGCCTGCCACCACCCACTGGCCCCGCCCCGTCTCCTGCTGGACGTCTTCGTCACCCGCCCGGCCCACCGTCCGCACCTGCTGACCCTGCCCGCGTTCCCCTGCACCGGCCGGGCGCACCTCGTCGGTCACCCGGACCCGGAGGTGCGCGCCCTGGCCGCGGCCGACCCGACCGTGCCCGAACCCCCGCTGGAAGACCCCGACGATGCGGTACGCCGGGCAGCCGCCACCAACCCGACCCTGACACCGGAAACCTTGGAAACCCTCCTCACCGACCTTCGCACCGCAGAGGGCGCCGCGGCCAACCCGTCCCTCCCCGTCCCCCGCATGCACACGCTCCTCGACCACTGCCTGAGCGGAGCCGCCACCCCACAGACGGGGGCGCGGCGTTGAACGACGCCCCCTGTAGCGATCGCAGGGGGTGTCAGTGCCCGTCCATAGAATCACCGCATGTCTGATGCCTTCACCGTGTTGTGGACCCAGGACGTGTGCCGCGCGCTGCGCAAGGCCGGCCGTGTGGGGGAGCGGCCGCCGGTTGCGTTCAGCGGTGTTCATTCCTCCCTCCCCGCGTGGACGGGGGCTCAGGCGGGCGATGAGGTGTACGCGTTGCATGTCAACCGGCGTGAGGTGTTCGTGGTGAGCCGGATGCGGGTGGTCGATCGTGAGCGGCGCGCCTGCTGCGGTACGGCTCCCGCAACGTGGGAGGACCCTGCCCACCCCGGGCACGACGACTGGTCGATGCTCGGCGCCGGGGGCTGCGGCGCCGAGCCGGTGCATGTGGACGCCACACCCGTACGCTTCGACACCCCCATTCCCGGTGAGCTGCTGGCCAGACTCACCTGGCGCAACCGCCGAGGTCGGACCCGCCAGCTGAAGTATGTGGTGGACGGCCGTCTCGAGAACTCGGTCAGCCTCCAGGGCTTCTACCGTCTGACCTCCGACTCGGCCGCAGAGCTGGCCGACGTCACCGCGAGCGCCGTCTCCAGCCGCTGACAGACAACCCGGGGTACGCCTCTTCACCTAGCTGATCACCACGGAGTGGCCCTGGGCGGCGGGCGATCGGTCTCGTGGTCAACGGGCAGGGGTCGGGAAGGACTTGTCGCCGAAGAGGATCCGGCCCGCCGCGGCCCGGCCGACCGGCGTGCGGAGCAGTGTGAAAGCCGCTTGGGCCATGGCGGGTGTGCGCACCTGGGCCAGTCCTCTGCGCAGGGTCAGCCGGCTTCGGAATGCGGCACGCAGAGCGGCTCCGTCGTAGGTGGACAGCGTGTCCGGCCGCCCGATACGCAGTGCGTGGTCCAGGACTTCGGCCGCGAACTCCGACAGCCGCAGACAGGGATCGAGGCCGCCGGCGGTGAGCGGGGAGACCGCGCCGGCCGCGTCCCCCACCAGAAGGCCGACGGCGCAGCCGATCCGGCGCAGTACGCCCCCGACGGGAATCGGGCCGCCGCGCCGCTCCACCGCTTCCGGACGGTCCACGCCGGACACGCCGGGCGCTGACGCGCTGAACCGTCGCAGTGCTCCTCGGAGTCCGTCCGGGAAGCGGTCCGCATAGCCTGCGACGCCCACGTGCGCGTGCTGGCCGTCGTTGACCACCCACGCCAAGTAGCCAGGAGCGATCGAGGGGTCGAGCACGCAGTGGAAGGTCGGAGGCCCGTCGCGGCCCGCAAGCTCGAAGACCTCTTCGGCTCCGACCAGCAGGTGGTGGTTGCGGTCGAGGGCGAGGTCGCGGGCGACGCTGGAGCGGGCTCCGTCGGCACCGACGACGAAACGCGCTCGGACCGCCGTGGGCCCGTCGCGGCCGAGGAGGCGGAACGTGTCGCCCTGCCGTCCGGCGTAGCGCGTGCCCAGGGCGATCCGCACGCCGGCGGTCGTCGCGGTGGCTGCCGTCGCCGTGTAGAGAGGGGCCATGTCTCCTACGCGGTACTCGTCGCGGCTGCTGACCAGGGCGACGGGGCGGCGCAGGTCGGGTGGGTACAGGACGACCCGACGAATCGGTGGGCCGAGGTGCTCGGGCGGCAGCGGGAAGTCGTCGAGCGTCTTCCGTACGAAGATTCCCGTGGTGCGGACAGCGCCGGCGAGACTGGTGCGCCGGTCGACCAGGAGGACGTCGTGTCCCTGCCGTGCGAGGAGTGTGGCGGTGTGGAGGCCGGCCAGCCCGCCGCCGACGACGAGGACGTCGGTACGGGCGGTGGGCCCGAGCTGGTCGGTGCCGGTCGGTGTCGTCACAGGTGACGCCCCGCGGCCGTGGCCTCGTTCGCCAGGCTTTCGGGCTCCCAGCGCAGCAGGTCCCCGGGCTGGCAGTCCAGGACCTCGCAGAGCGCGGCCAGGGTGGTGAACCGGACCGCCTTGGCACGGCCGTTCTTGAGAACCGCCAGGTTGGCGGGGGTGATGCCGACGCGTTCGGCGAGTTCGCCCACGGACATCTTGCGCCTGGCCAGCATCACGTCGATGTCGACGACGATCGGCATCAGATCACCCCGGCCAGCTCGGCCTGCATCCGGGTCGCCTCGACCTCGCGGGCGACCGCCTGGGCGAGCAGCATCCGCAGCACGAGCACGATCAGGGCGACCGCGAAGACCGCCAAGGAGATACCGCCGAGCAGCAGGACGACGCCCGGGGCCACGGCCTCACCCGGCGCCAGAACGACGCCCAGCACGAAGACCAGGAGCGCCGCAGCGGTGAAAGCGCCGATCACGACATGCACGTACCGGAAGGCGCCGTCGGAGAACACGTTCCCGCGTCGCACCATGTTCACCAGCCGCCATACGCAGACCAGGACGGTCTGGGCCGTGCCGATGCCCAGGACCACGATCAGCAGGATCGGCACGCGCCGGTCGGCGAGCACACCGCCCTCCATGTCGTCGGCCAGCAGCGCGACCATCACGGTCTGCACGAACAGCGAACCGGCGAGCAGTGCCACGAGCACGGCGCGCAACGCCAGCACGGTGATCTTTCCCATCACTTCTCCTTCGATCGAAAGGCAATGGGAATCTATCGAGATTCGATAGGTGAGGCAAGGTGGCGGCCGGCGGCCGGGCCGCACGCGCACACGCGCAGTCACGTCAAACGGCGTTGTGGTGGCTGCCCGGCGTGTGGCCGAAGGTGCGGCGGAAGACGTCGATGAAGGTGCTGGCCGACGACCAGCCGCACTGGTGGGCCACGGAGGTGACGGGCGTCTTCTCGGAGAGCAGGACCAGCGCATGGTGCAACCGCATCTGTGTACGCCACTGCGTGAAGCTCATGCCCAGGTCGCGACGGAACATCCTGGACAGGGTCCGTTCGCTGGTGCCGACCCGTCGGCCCAGCTCGGCCAGGGAACGGCCGTCCGCCGGGTCCGAGCGCAGCATGTCGCACACCTCAGCCAGAAGCGGCATGGAAGGGGCAGGCAGGTGCAGCGGCTGCTGGGGAGCGAGCCGCAACTGGTCGAGCAGCACCGCCCGCAGCCGGAGCTGCTCGTCGCTGTGCCCTTCAGGGGCACTGGTGTGGGAGATGATCAGCTCCCGCAGCAGCGGGCTCACTCCCAGTACGGCGGGCTCGTCAAGAGCCAGTGGATTCTCGCGCGAGGGAACGCCCACCAGATGCAACTCAAGTTGCCCGTGGGCCTGGTGGGCGTGCACGGTTCCGGCGGGCACCCAGATCGCGCGCGTGGCCGGCGTCACCCACGTCCCCGCGACAGTGGTGACCGCGATGGTGCCCCGGCCGGCATAGATGATCTGGTGATCGTCGTGCCGGTGCGCGTCGATACAGGCGCCGGAGGCCAGGTGCTGGGTACGTGTCGGCGCCACCGGCGTGTGGCGGATTTCCTGCATAAGTTGGCACCTTACCGAAAGCGCGACAGCCGGACGGCCGCCAGCATGGGAGGGGTGCGTACCAGAACCTCCCTCACCCTCTTGTCCGTCGGACACGCCTGCGTCGACATCTACCAGGGCGCCGTGGCCTCTCTCGTGCCGTTCTTCGTGGCCGAGCGCGCCTACAGCTACGCCGTCGCCTCCGGGATCGTGCTGGCCGCGTCCTTGCTGTCGTCCGTCGCCCAGCCGGTCTTCGGGGCGCTCACTGATCGCTGGGCCATGCCCTGGCTCCTCCCGCTCAGCACCTTGCTGGGCGGCGTCGGCATCGCCCTGAGCGGGCTGAACGGTTCATACGGCATCACGCTGGTCTTCGTGGCCCTTTCGGGGATCGGCGTCGCCGCCTACCACCCTGAATCAGCCCGGGTCGCCCGACTCGCCAGCCGGGGCAGCCACACCGGCATGGCCTGGTTCTCCCTCGGCGGCAACGTCGGTTTCGCCCTCGCCCCCCTGATGGTCTGCGCCGTGATCGGCCCCCGGGGGCTGCAGGCCACCCCGCTGCTCGTCCTGCCCGCCCTGGCCGGCACGGCCCTGTGCCTGCCCGTCCTGCACACGCTCGGCCGGCGGAATGCCACGGGTACCGGCACCGGGACCACGACCGGGGACGACGACGTGAAGTCCTTCGTAATGCTCTCCCTGGCCGTAGTGTTCCGCTCGATCGTGTTCGTCGGCCTGAGCACGTTCATCGCGTTGTACGCCCAGCAGCGTCTGGGGGGAAGCTCCGCCGCCGGAACTGCGGCGCTCTTCGTTCTCTACCTCGGTGGGGCCATCGGCTCCGTCCTCGGCGGCCACCTGGCCGGCCGGTGGGACCGCGTCCGAGTGTGTCGCCGGTCCTACCTCATCTCGGTCATCGCCGTCGCCGGCGTCGTCTTCGCTCCCGGCCCGGCGCTCTACCTCTTCGTGGCCCTCACCTCGGCGGGCCTGTACGTCCCCTTCTCCCTCCAGGTCACTCTCGGGCAGGACTACCTCCCCTCCCGCGTCGGCACAGCCTCCGGCGTCACGCTCGGCCTGACGGTCAGCATCGGCGGACTGGCCGGTCCCGTACTCGGAGCCATCGCCGACTCCGCCTCCCTCAAGACCGCACTCGTCCCGCTCATCGTGATGCCGCTGCTCAGCTGGCTCCTCTTCCGAGGCCTGCTCGAGCCCGCCGTACACCGAGCCGTACAGCCTCGCAACGACGTAGACGCGCAGGTAACCACCACTTGAGACACGGAGCACCGACGCCAGGAAGGAGTCGCCCCGTACTGCGGGGGCTGCTGCCCGCCATCCGGTCCCTTCAGGCGACCCGGGGAAAGCTGCTCCACACGAACCGGCGCATCGGGTCGACAGCTTCGTGGCTACCGAGCCGGCCGACTGAGGGCTCAATGTTCCGGTGCGGTCGGCTTCGCGAGGGCTTTCGCGTGCTGGGCAGCGGTCAGTCGGCGTACGAAGAGAATGGCGAGCACCGCCGCCAGGACGTCGAATGCGGCACTGGCCATGACCAGCTCCGTCGCGTCACGGATCGCGTCGGGGTCCTGGGCCTTGTCATACGTGTTGGAGGCGTAGCGGTCGAAGGTCACGGTCCAAACCCAGGCACCCCACCAGGCGTTGAGGAGCCCGCGGTGCCGCAGTACTCGGCTGTAGGGCTCGGGCTGCGCGGCCCGCAGTATGTCGGCGGCGATGGTGCGCGGGATCCAGAGGTTCGCGATCGGGATGACCCAGCAGGCGATCGCCCAACCGGGAGTCTTGCTCTGGGTGTCGGGCGCGAACACCTCGGCGTTGTGGCGTACCCGGTGGAACCAGATGATGAAGACGACAGCGGTCGCCAATACGGCGGCGCCGTACAGCACGGCCGATCCGGCCATCGCGTAGTCGGCACGGTTCGCCTCGTCCTCACCGACGTCGACGATGCCGCCCGAGGTCACCTCGCCCATCAGCCCGCGCATGTTGAGCGAGGCAGCGACGATCAGCAGATCGGCCGCGATGACGACGGCGAGCAGCACGGTGACGGCGTGCGCGAGGCCGACGGGCGAACGCAGCACGCGGCGGGGCACGGGCGGTTGCGAACTGGGCACGGGTGTGGACGCATACGTCATGAAAGGCCTCTGAGCTGGAGGTGAGTGCGGCGCCTCTCCAAGGACGGCGCGGCAGGCGACCGTGTCTGGACGGTCGGCACCGGGACCTTATCCCATACGTGCAGCCGCCTCCGGCCGCTCCGGCGCCCCGCCCGGTGTGCGGCTGCCGGGCTGTCGCCGCCGCACACCAGCGGAGGGGGTGCGGCGACGGTCGGCTGATACTGCGTGGCGCCTACCGAGGGGTGTGCATAAGCTCCTTGAGTCGCATAGATGTTCGCATGTGTTGAGGGTAGGGGTGGGGATGTTCAAGTCCGAGGGAAAACGCAGATACGGCCTGTTCAAGGGGCGCCGCATGAACCGTGTGGGGGTCTTGGCGGCGGCAGGTCTGCTCGCCTCGGCGCCTCTCACCGCGGCGCACGCCGACGAGATCTCCGCGCCCTCCGTGCCGACGGAGCAGGGCATCGTTGGGGGCGGCGGCGTCGGTTGTGCCGCGGACGAGTCCGCTCCCGACACCATCGGCAGCCCACGGCCGCAATTGACCGCCCGTGTCCACGACGAGGCTGACGTCTCACCATCACCCGACCTCCGGGCCGACTTCACCGTCGACAGCCGCAACCCGGACGGTTCGTGGGCGCCGGTCGCCGACAGCCTGGTCCCCTCCACGGGGTTCGTGAGCGACGACATGCTCGTCACGACGGTTCTGTCGACGAGTCTCGCCCCGGGCACCGTCTACCGGATGTCGGCCGCGACCTGGGCCTACGCGACTGACCAGACCCAGTACACCGCCTCGGCCGCCACCGCGTTCTGCTACTTCACCGTGGACCCGACGGCGCCGCTCGCGCCGAAGATCAGCTATGGCGGCCCGTACAGCGAGTGCACCGCCAACTCCTGCGTAGCCGCAGGCGGAGCGGGGATCACGGGCACCTTTACGTTCACCCCTGCGGACGGGGACTCCCCGGTCGTCGGCTACCGCTTCAGGTTCAGGACCGACAGTACGTGGACGCACGTCACCGGCTCCTCGGTGACCATCACATTCGCCCCGCCCTACCGCACCTTCGAGGACCTGCAGGTGGCGGCCCGGGACACGCTGGGCCGATACGGGCCCAACACGATCACGTCCTTCATGGTCGCTTAGCGGTCCTGACAGAGGCGTTGGACGTGGCGGTGGCGGTGGGGTGTCCGATCACTGACGCGGAAGGCCGGATGACGGAGGAGTCAGGGCGGGTCGTCGCCGACGCCGAGCCCCGCCTGCGGACCATGAAACCGAGAACCTGAGAGCCGGAGCCGCCGACGTCGGCATGCCGCACGAGCCCATGGGTCGGCGGCGCCCGCCAGGATGGGCGGGGTGACCACCCCCACCGCAGACCTCTGGCATCACTACGGCCGCACCCGTCACGCCACCGACCGCGCCGTGCCCGACCGCTTCTCCTGGAGCTGGAGCTGGAGCTGGAGCCAGGACAGCGGACCCGGAGCCGCGGTCCTCGGCGCCAGGACCCCGGACGGAGAGGTGGCCGGCATGCGCCGCTGGGTGCTCCAGGAACAGGTGTGGCCAAACCCCTCGACGAGGCGGGCTTCACCCGATCAGCACGCAGACGCTGCCCGGCGGGACCGGACCGCGCGCCGCCGACGCACTCCTGGTGACCGCGTTCCCCACGGACCGGTCCGCCGCGTAGCGCCCCGGTGCGGGCACTGGCAGAACGGGCACGCCTGCTACGGCTCGCAGTAGCACGCGTGCGCGCGCACCCGGCCAGCCGTGCTTGATGTGGCGCATAGCCTTCACGTCTTCCCTGACCTGGCTTGTTCTCCCCTTTCTCGATCACCTTGCGTAGTGATGTGCTGACGCGTTGTCAGTGGCTCCTGTCAACATGGGTGGCTGTGCGGGGGAGTGGCTATGAGGGGGAGGCTTGTATGCCTTTAGTGCGGTCATACGTGCGCTCTGACGGGACATCGGTACGCAGCCATTGGCGGTGGGCTCCGGGCGCCAAACGGGAAACGATGATCTTCGGTGTGGTGGCGTTGGTCGTGGTGGGGCTGGGCAACGGCAACGTCTCGGCAGGGAGCGGGGAGACTCCGGGGCCGCGGACCACGGTCCAGTACCCGATCCGGTTCGACGACGCCCCCACGGCGCGGACGCCACAGCCTCGGCCCACGGTCCAGTACCCGATCCGGTGGGAACGGTGACCCGGCGGCGGCCGCCGGCGAAGCGGCGTACGAGGAGGCCCGGCCGGAGGAGGCAGCAGCGGGACGCACAGCTGGTCGTCTTCGCCGTGGTGGCGGCGGCCGGCATCGGGCTGGTGGTGATGGTGGTCAACTGGCTGCTGGCGCACTGGTGGGTGCTCGTCGTGGTCCTGGTGTTTGTGGTGCTGGCGGGCGCCGGCTGGTTCTACAACCGGCAGCAGCGAGCCCGGTGGGAGACGGTGCGGGCGCAGGGTCTGCGCTACGGCCTGCCGCAGCTGGACGCGCTGCACCACACGCGGTTCGAGGAGGCGATACGTGAGCTGATGCGGCGGGACGGCTGCCGGGATGCCCAGCGGGTCGGCGGGCGCGGTGACCTGGGCGCGGACGTGAAGGCCACGGACCCGTTCGGGCGGCGGTGGGTGATCCAGTGCAAGCACCGCCGCGACGGCGCCCAGGGCTCGGCGGTGGGAACGCCGGACCTGCAGGTGCTCAACGGGACGGCCCGTCAGGTGCACGGCGCAGACGTCGCCGTGATCGTCACGAACGGCCGGGTAACCGGACCCGCGGTGACGTTCGCCAAGCAGCAGCGGCTGCACGTCGTCGACCGCCAGACGCTGGCCGTATGGGCGGCGGGTTCGCGTCCGCTGTGGGAGCTGCTGCGGGCGGTGCCGCCTCCGCGTCGCCCGTCGTCCTTGAGCTGAGAGCGCGGTTGCCCCTTGTCGGGGGTCGAGACTGGCTACTCCAGCTCGTGGAGGACCACGGGCACCGGCTTACCGACCGCTGGCGCGTGACCACGGGTGCCCACCTGGTCGCCCGGGTCCGCTCCGGTGCGTAGTGCAAAGACGGCCTCCTGGTCGCACGTCCTGGGAGAATCGCCGCATGACCGACCAACGCTACGCCACCGCCGAATCCGACCGGCCATTTGCCGAGCCGGCACGACTCGACCTGGCCGATCCCAACACCCTGCGGCAGCTGTGGGATCTCCAGCAGGCCTCCTATGCGGTCGAAGCCCGAATCATCGGCTTCGACGGCCTCCCGCCCCTGCTCGAATCCCTCGAGCAGTTGCGCGCATGTGATGAGTCCTTCCTGGGGGTGCGCGACGAGTCGAAGCTGGTCGGAGCAGTCGGCTGGACCCGCTTGCCGAGCGGCGCTCTGGACATCTGCCGACTCGTGGTCCATCCCGTCGCACATCGCCGCGGCGTCGCAACCGTGCTTCTCGACGCCTTGGACGCGATCGAGCCCGCGGAACTGACCACCGTCTCCACCGGGACAGCCAACCTGCCCGCACTCACGCTGTATCGCCGACGCGGATTCACGCCCGTCGGCGAGCAACAGATCGCACCCGGCGTCACGATCACACTGCTGGAACGCAACGCCTCAGCACCTCAGTCCATCCGCAACCTTTGATGCGCGCTCGCCACCGGAAAGATGCCTGCTCGTGCACTACAGCTTGAGAGGTCACATGCCCCATCCGCGTCCGCGCTTGCGCATACGGAACCTCCCACCCCGCCCGCCGATTCGGCAACGACCGTCAACGTCCCACCCCGCGCCTGCAACATGGCCGCGCAGAGCGCTCCGCTCCGTCCGCACCTGGTATTAGTGCGCCGACTGGAGCAAACACACCGCTGTCATCGCGGCCGCTGTCGCCGCCCTGGGTCTTGGGGTGACTGCGTGGGGCACGCTCATGTCTGCCAGTGTCGCAGAGGACCAGCTCAAGGAGTCAAAGGAGCAGCGCACAGAGCGTTCCAAGGAGCAGGCAGGCCGGGTCAGCTGGAACGTTGCCATTTTTTTGCCGTAGGTGTCCGAAAGGTAGATCATCGACACATACACGGACGAAAGGTCTGGAGCAGGTGGGCGTCGCGCCCGGCGCAGTTTGGTGCGGTGCCCGCAAGGACGCGGAGGTGATCGGACTCTGCGCCGGTGAGCGGCAGGGCGCCGGTGATCGCGGCAAGGACGGCGCCCGAGAGGCGCGGCACCCTGCCCCGCTCGAGGCGGCCGCACCCCTACTGCGGTCGCATCAGGTGCAAGTCCTCACCCCATGCGTCCAGCACCGCGCCGTGCCCCGCCCGCCGGGCCGCTGCCTCGACCTCGGCGAAGAGGCGACGCTGGGTTGATACATCACCTGTTGCCGAGATGCTGTCCGCGGCGTCGAGTAGCTCGGCGCTGTCCCAGCCGGGCAGTGGAAACCGGGCAAGCTCCCATTCCAAGTACTTGTTGAAGGGGCGGGGCCGACGGTCGAGAGCGAAAAGCAGCTCGAACAGGAATCGGATGCTGTCGGCGGCATCGAGCCTGCATGCAAACGCATGGCCGTCCCGGGCGTTTTTGACCGAGCGGTAGAGGGAGTTGGAGTAGGCATCGAGCCATTTGTCCGCTTCTTGGAAGGCTTCGTCGGTGTCGAGCAGTGCCTTACCAGCGAGGATCCGGGCGATGCCGCCGTCGAGCCGGTCGAGTACGACCTCGCCCCGGGCGAGTGCGTAGCGATCGAAGCCTGGGATTCCAGCGGTGCCGCGGAACTCGTGCAGGCCGACGATCACGAGGTCGAGTTCCGTGGTGCGGTGACCGGCGAACCGTGAGAGGTTCGTCTCCCTGTCATCGTCGAGAACGACATACAGGTCATGGTCGGAGTGCTCGGTGGTCATGCCCTGATGGGCCCGAGAGCCTTTCAGGACGAGCCCGACGACAGCCGGGTCGGCGGTCGCGAGTTCAACGAACGCGTCGTAGGTGAGGGCCTTCTGAGCAGTCATGGTCGCGCTCCGGGTGCGGTGATGAGGGGAATGCCAGCCACGCGGTCCCCGAACGCATCGGGCCGCTCACCGTCTGCGGCGGGACTCAGCCGCCGCCCGGAAGATCAACGCACATGCAGACACTACCGGCCGGCAAGCCGACGTGTCTCGACATCGGCAGCCTCGAGGCGCCGCGAGCTCACAAGGCGGTCCTGAACCCCACAAGATCAACGTGCAGTCCGGCTCACGGGGCCCATCCGTGAAGGGAGTTCGGAGATCCGTTCCACGTACGGTCTGCCGGAGCACTGAGGTTCACTCTACGCACGGCTCCAGGCCCGCGTCGCGAGCCAGGAGCGCCGCTTGGACCCGGTTGTCGCAGTCGAGCTTGGTCAGGATGCGGCTGACGTAGGTCTTCACCGTCGCCTCGCTCATATGCAGGCGGGCGCCGGCGTCCGCGTTGGACAGTCCTTCGCCGAGCAGGGCCAGCACTTGGCGTTCGCGATCGGTCAGCCCGGCCAGGCGGCGGCGCGCCTCCTCGCCGCGCACGGTGGCGGCGGGGGAGGCGAGGGTGTCCACCACGTGGCGGGTGGCGGCCGGGGACAAGTAGGCGTCGCCGGCCGCCGCCGAGCGGACTGCGTGGATCAGCTCTTGCGGGGCGGTGTCCTTCAGCAGGAAGCCCGCGCTGCCGTGACCGACCGCCCGCAGGACGTTGTCGCGTTCCCCGAACGTCGTCAGCATCAGTACCCGTACGCCCGGCGCGGCACGGCCCAGTTCGGCCAGCGCGGTCAGCCCGTCCATCACGGGCATCTGGATGTCCAGCAGGGCCACGTCGACCGCGGTGCTCCGGGCGGTGTCCACCGCCTCCCGGCCGTCCCGTGCCTCGGCGACGACCTCGATGTCCTCGGCGGAGGTGAGGATCATTCTGATGCCTGCTCTGATGAGCGGCTCGTCGTCGGCGATGAGGACCCGGATCATGCGGTCTCCTGCGCGGGATTGGTTGTGACAGGCGGACAACAGGCCAGCTCATCATGCCCGATCCGGCCGGGAGCGCGGTCACAGACCTCCGGTCAGGGGCTGTACGTGTAGGACACCTTGGAGGCGAGCTTCCCGTCGCGGAAGCAGAATCGGTAGACGATGTCCTTGTCGTCGTCCACGAAGTGTTCGCAGGCCGCGTCGTCGGGCAGCGGAGGCCCCTGCTTCTCCACACCCTCGGTGAGCAATGAGCCGCCTTCGGGGAACTTCCCGCGCAGGTCCGCTTCGGCCTCGCCGACTCGGGCCGACTCGTACACGCTCGCCGGTATGACCCCCTTCTCCACCTCGTCGATCAGTTTCGACACCCCCCACACCAAAAGGGCGCCGACGCCCACGGCGAGGACCACGGCGGTGGCGGCGCATCCCAGGGCGGCGTTCTTCTTTCTGCTCATGATGGTGGTGAACTCCTTGTGCGGTACATCGCGTTCGAGGACGCCCCCACCATCGCTCGCCGAGGCCCCGCCGATCTGCCCTCGGAAGTCGTCGTCCGCAGCGACCGAAGTCGCGCCGTCCGAAGAGGGCTGCCGTTCGCCGCCGGCGTACGGCAGCACACCGGCGAGACGGAAGCCCCCGCCGGGGATGAGGCCGGTGTGCACCATGCCGCCGACGAGTCGGGCGCGCTCCCGCAGGCCCGTCAGTCCCTGTCCGCCGCTGATCGCGGGGGGTGCGGCCGGAGCCCCGGCCGGTACTGGGCCGTTTGCCACCTCGACTACGAGGCTGTCCGGTTCGTAGCGCAGTGCGACCGTGATCGGGGCGCCCGGCGCGTGCTTGTGTGCATTGGTCAGCCCCTCCTGCGCGATGCGGTACGCCGCTCGGTCGACAGCGGGGCTGAGGGGCCGCTGGGTGCCGGAGCGCTGCAGTTCCACTGTCGTGCCCGCAGTCCGCGAGGAGGCGACCAGCTCGTCGACGGAGGCCGGGGCGCGGTTCGAGAGGGACCCGGCTCCCTCCGGACCGGGCCCGGACGTCTCCGAGTCGTTCCGCAGGATGCCCACGGCTTCGCGCAGCTCCCGCATCGCCGATCTGGATGCCTCTCGGAGGACGCCCACAGCTTCCCGTTGGCGGCTGTTGAGCTCTGGGTCCACCTCCAGCGCCCCGGTGTGCACGGCGATCAGGGCAAGCTGGTGGCCAAGGCTGTCGTGCATGTCCTGGGCGATGCGCTGCCGCTCCAGCAGCCGGGCCTGGCGCGCCACCATTGCCTGCTCGCGCACCAGTTGGGTGTTGTGTCGCCGCAGGGCGTCCAGCAGGGCGTGCCGCTGGGCGCGGTACCGGGCGGCGAAACCGGGCGTCACCGCCAGGACCAGGAATGGAGCCCCGGCCAGTACGACGGTCGCCGGAGCCGACAGTCCGAGGTCTTCATCCGGTGCGGTGGCCACGCCGACGGCAAGGTGGAGGACGAAACCTGCCGTGAAGGCTGCCAGTGCTCGCGCCGGACGGTCGATACGGCTGCCGGCGGACCAGCCGGCGCAGACCAGCAGGGCGAGCGTACCGAGAAAGGTGCCTGCCAGGGCCGACGCGGCCAGCAGTACCGAGGCCGGCAGGGCACGACGGGCCAGGGACAGTGCGGCGACGAACAGAGCCAGTGCCCCGCCCTGCACCAGGGAGCCGGTCTCTGTCGTGCCGAGGATGCCCGCGATCCCGGAGAGTACGGGGGTGAGTACGGCCTCGCCGACGATCCGCCGTCGGGGCCATGGGGAGGCGACGGCGAGACGGAGGCGGAACGACGGTCCGGTGCGGGGAGTTTCTGCAGCATCCACGTGCAGACGATAGAAGGCCGCCCCGGGACGCCCGCATCCTCCCTTCGGTGCGGTTCCGCGCGACGAAAGTGGACCCCGCGCCCCTGGGAGTCCCGTTCCCTTTGGTCGTTAAGGGTGACGACTTACGGAGACTGTCGCAGGGCGGGCGGCCCGGTGACGATGGCTCCGCCGGACGTACACAGCGGCAGCGTAGGGAACGACGGCTTCGGGAGCGGAACAGTGGACAGTGCGGGTTGACTGGCGGCCTTGCTCCGGGGGACGAGGGCGGTCCAGTGGACGGCGAGTATGAGCCATCCTCGTCCGCGGACTCAGTGGTTGTCAGCGGTTCACGTCGAGTCAGGTTCGCGGCGGGGTTCGCAGCGTGTCGTCCAGCAGGCCGCCGGTGCACGGCAGTTGCGGAAGCCCTGGAATCCAACGCGAGTCGATGATCATTGCTCCCGCCGTCACCCTTTTGGTTCGGCCCGGTCGATGTCCCAGCTCGCTCCCGGGCTGGTGTCGTACAACGGCTGCTCAGGCGGGACGTTTCCCGCGGAGAGGGGCCAGACCACCCCCTGGAACTTGCCTGCCTCCGCGTAGCCGAGGAAGCTGTGGCGGGCGGACTCGCCCTTCACTGCGGCCTTGCCGTCCGGCGTGATCATCAGCCACTCCAGCTTCGTGGGCACGACTTTCAGGCGTCCGTCCTGCGTGGGAACGCTCGGTACGGCGGTCCTCGCCGGCACGGTGGAACCTGCGGACGGGTACTTGCCGGCCACAGTGAAGGCGCTGCCGTCGACAGTGCCGAGTCCGGTCAGCAGCCCGGCCCTGGGGTCGTGGGCAACGGCCATGGTCTGTCCGTTGTCAGAGCCGTTGTCGTCGTCCGCTGCCTCCACCTTGATCGTTCTCGTTCCGGCATGGTTGAAGCGGTGCCCGGCTTCGCAGGCACCGTCTGTCGCGCTGGAGGTGGACATCTGCCCGTTGTCCCAGGTGACCTTGCACGTGTGGGTGTCGTTGGAGCCGGGATCGGTGAACGTCGCCCGGACCGACGCCTCGTTCTTCACCCGGTGCACCGACCAGTCCTCCGGGCCAGTCACTTTGATCACGGGGGCGACGTTCTTCACGGTGACCTGCGCACTGTCGCTGACGGGAGGGTTCACGCCGTCGTCAGCGGTCAGTGTGACGGTGAACGTGCCGTCGTCGGTGCAGGAACCCGGTGTCCGCGCTCGACGTGTCCGTGAAGGCGCAGGTGGTTCCCGCGTCCGCATCGTCGCCCGCGGTGTAGGACCACTCGGTTTCCGGACGGCCGCCGTCGTCGGAGGCCCGTCGGGCCGTACCTGTGAGCCCTCGTCCCCGGCGGTGTCAGGTCCGGCGTGGATCATCGGGGATGCGTCGTCAGGGTCGCCGTTCACGGGAGGGATGGTGGGCAATCGGTCCCCGGTGAAGCCCCAGTTGCATTCGTGGTCCAGGACCTTGCTCGGGTCGAGCACCTCCTCCCACGGGATGTTCGGGTGCTCGGCCTCCAGATCCCACGTGGGGCCGCCTGTCTGCCCCGGTATGGCGTACAGCAGATGGCAGGCCAGTTGCTTGAGCATCGACTCGTTCTGGTCTGCGGTGATGCCCGGGGGCAGCGGTGTGCGTTTCCAGGAGCTCGTCCCATCGCGTCCAACAGGGACACGTACCAGGTCGTCTCCTCCATGATCTCGGGGGCGTAGCCGGTCTTCACCGTGTGGGTGCGATAGGGGAAACCGGGCAGCAGGCACTCGTCCGTCAGTGTCGCGACGCGGGTCCTCGTGTTCTCCGTCCAGGTGACTTTGGGGGTCAGCCCGTCCCCACAACGGTCCAGAACCCGAAAGGAGTTCACTCCGGGACCGGGCTTGCCGTTGTGGTGGTAGTAGTGCAGCCCCGAGTTGAACTCCGCCTTCGCCAGGAACTGACCGTCCTCATTGCGCACGACATCGGACGAAGTTGCCGCGTGCGCCGATGGGCCAGGCCGGCGGGTAACGCCAGCAGTCCTGATGCCACGCAAAGCGTGACCAGTGTCCGCAGTGTTCGTCTTTGCGTCGGCATGAACTTCCCTTTGGAATGAGGTGACCCGTGGATCGAAGCGTTCGGCCACTGAAGCCGCCACCCCCGCGCCGCCGAGGGAGAGGCCTTCACCGGATACGCCCACTCGGAGTGAGCGCTTCGCGCCTCGGCAACTCGACGCGCTGGGCGGACGGCCAGTGGCTGGCCAACGCCACACGGGAGTCGTGCTGGAAGGGCTGCGTCGCGAACCGGGCGGGGCCGCCCTTGCCCGCCCATCGACCAGGTGACCGGGCCGTGGACGACACATACGTCGGTCATTGCCTGTCCGTGTGCTCGCGGTCGGTGACATCCACGGAAGTCGGACTGCGGCCTCCCGGTTCTGGGCTTGGGCCAGCAACAAGTTCCGGCCCGGGCAGCAGTAGGTGCGCTCCGCGTCACCGGCGTGGAACCGCCGCTGCGGCCGTAGCGGTGGCGGACGGGTTCAGCGCGCGGAGGTCCGGCGCGGCAGCGTTTGTCCACGTAGTGAGACAAAGCCCAAAGGCTTGATAGTTAACCTGGCAACAGTTAGCGTGCTAACTATGAATGGATCGAGCAGAGAGAGCACGCTGGAGCTGATGCGGTGGGTCGTGTGGGGGCAGCGGCGCGTCGCTGAAGAGTGGATACGGGAACGCGGTCTCACGCACGAGCAGAGTGCCGTGTTGGCATACCTCTCGAAGAACCCGGACGCCATTCAGCGTGACGTCGCGCGGGCCATGCGCACCAGTGCGCCGAGCGTCTCGCGACTCCTCGCCGGACTCGAGCGGCGCGGACTCGTGGAGCGTCAGGCGCAGGAGAGTGACACACGCAGCCGCCGGGTGCGTGTCACTCCGGCGGGCTCCGGGCTGATCCAAGGATTCGAAGAGGCCATGGACGGCGTCGAGGAGTCGATCCTCGCGCCGCTCGGTGCCGCGGAGCGGGCACGGCTCCATGAATTGCTGGAAGAGCTCGTGTCCCGGATCGAGTCACCCAGCTCTCCCTGACCCGGTCCACTGCTCCGTACAGCGGCTGGGGCTCGCGGGCAGGTGTCGTCGCCCAGTCGTTCTGCGTGGCTTCTGTGGCTACGAGCTGGGGTTTCTCAGTTTTGTGGGTGGTCTTCCTGGTGGGCGGGGTCCTCGGCGTGCGGGGATGAGCGCGGAAGTAGCTGTCTGACCTGCGCTTATGCGCTGTGTGCAGGTTGATCGAGCGTAGTGCAGTTTTCCTGGGTCGCTATTTGAGGTGCCATTGGGGTGGCGCGGGATGCTCTGCGGTGTGGTGGCTAGAACCCCGGTCCTGGGTCGCCGCTGGCCTTTTGGCATTCCGTGGCAGCGTCGAGCCATTCACGTGCTGGTTCGATGGCCTGCTCGCGTTCAATGCCGGAGTCCACTTTTCCGTCAGCGGGGCGGGCTTCGTCGGCGATGTCGCGTGCCCGCTGGCACGGATCTGATGAGGGTCCGGACAGCTCAGAGAGACCGCCGATGACGCTGAACGACAGGGCGATGACCGCCGCCCCGGCCATCATCAGGCCCGCGCTCCGGTCCTGTATGAGGCGCGGGAAGTGGCGCTGCCAGCGGAAGTACGGGATGCGGTCCCGGCTGTTCACAGTGCTCCCTATTGGGTGGCAGGCGCCTTGAGGTATGGATCCTGCCGAAAGTACCTGCTCACTCGGGCGTCAGGAGGCGTCGGGGTTGGTGAGGTCGTCTCGGGTGAGGGTGACGCGGGTGGCTTTGCCGGCTTTGCTGGCGGTGGTGGTGGGTGGCAGAACGCGGACGTGGATGAAGTAGACGCGGACGCCGGAGAGTTCGGTGTATGGGGGCCAGGCTCCGGGGGTGCCGTCGGTCGGCAACTCGAGGAGCTTGTCGCTGATGTTGTAGATGACGAGGTAGGCCGTGTGTTGCCCGTAATCGTGGGCGTACTTGACGACCTGGTGCATGCCTTTGACGAGGTAGCTCTTGCCGCGGCTTTTGCCGTCGAAGATCTTGCCGTCGCAGACGAGGGGGTCGCGGCCGTCGAGGTCGCCGATGAGGTCGGCTTCGCCGGAGGCTGAGCGGGGCTTGGCGTGGGTGATGTGGTCGCCTTCGAGGAAGAGGAAGCGCTGCAGGTCGAGGTTGTAGACCTCCTCGCCGTTGGCGCGGTCGGCTTCGAAGCGGGTGTACAGCTCTTCGCGGTCGAACCATTCGATGCGGGTGCGGTAGCGCTCGAGGGTGTGAAGGATGCTGCTTTCGGCGCCGACGCGTTCGCTGAGGAAGTCGAACAGGGGCTGCAGGACGTCCTCGGCGAACTCCCGCCAGCTGTCCTGGAGGCTGCTCTTGGGGCTGTAGTCGCTCGCGACGCGCCAGCCGGCTTCTGGGTCCTCTGCTTCCGCCTTGGCGATGTCCTGCATCAGCTCCCAGACGAGCGAGGCCCGCCCTTCCTCGGTCCGGCTTGGCCAGAAGAACCGCCCGCTACGGGACAAGCCGGTCTGGAACTTCTCCCGGTCCAGGTCCGGCTCCTTCCGGGCTGCCTCTTCGAGGAGTCCTCTGAGGGCTGGCTGATTCTTGATCCAGGTGACGGCGAGGTGGACTTCGTGGCCGGCGCTGGAGAAGGGCGTGGTCATGAGTTTGCGCAGGCGTTCGCGCACGGCGACCTGGAGGCGCTGCTGGTACTTCACCGGAAGAGGCCTTTCAGAGCTTGGGAGATCTGTTGCTGGACGACGTCGCCCGCGTTCTGCGCGCTGCCGGTCTCGTCGACCAGCCAGATCTGGGCGTAGCAGCAGGGACAGATCACGGCTGTCTGAGCTACGACCTCCGAGTAGCGGATCCACATCAGGTAGCGGCAGCTGGGGCAGGCCGTCTCGAGGTCCGCGCTGAGGAACTGCGTCGCGAGGGATTCGCCCATGAAGGCATTGTTCCGCACGGGTCTGACAGTGCCGCTGTTGTCGGTTCTGCCCGGGCGGATCGACGGTGGAGAGTGCCGAGGGTGCCTGGCTACGGAGTGGGGTTGTCGTCGAGCCAGGTGGTGGGGATGAGTTTGTCGCCGTTGCGCCAGTTGTAGCGGATGGAGTCCTGGTACCAGTCGTGGGGCAGGTCCGCGTGGTCGCTGACGATCATCTGGAAGTTCGGGGACAGGTCCCTGACGACCTGGTGCATGAGTTCGAAGAGGCGGGTGACGGTCACGCGGTCTTCGTCCAGGGTGATGTCCTCCAGGCGTCCGCGCTGTTTGGCCATGTCGGAGGGGTAGTAGGGCTGGGTGGGTTGGTCGAGCATGAGGAAGCGGGGTACGGGCCGGCTGTTGGTGACGAAGTACTGGTGGAGGGCGAGATGCGTGGCCACGTGGTAGCCGACGTGGTTCTTGCCGCTGCCGATGCGGAGCAGTTCGGTGATGCCTTCGTCGGTGTCGGCGACGACGGTGAGATTTTTGAGGTCCAGACGGACCAGGCGGTCGCCGTGTTCGAGTCTCAGGGTTCGGGCGTGGCTGGTCATCTTGCCGCTGAGGTAGCTGAGGCCGTGGGTGAGTCTGTCGTCGAGGGTCTCGGTGTCGAGCTGCTCTTCGAGGCCTTGGACGAGCCGCTGGGCGACGGCGACGTCTGACTCCAGGCGCTGGAGGTGTCCGCTGTCGGAGGCGGCGCTGATCTGGCCCAGGTAGGCGCTGATCCTGCCGCGGGTGTAGGCCTGGGCTTCGGCCTGTCCAAGGAGACCGGCCTGCTGGTTGCGCTGCTCGGCGATGATGCTCAGGGCGCCTTCGATGCCGCGGAGATGTTCGCGTAGACGCGTCGCCGTCTGCTCGATCTCGCGGAGGGCCTGCTCACGGCGGGGCTGGACGGTTTGGACGCTGTCGAGCTGCCCTCGGAGGTCTGCGAGGGTGGTGTGCATATCGGCGACGGTGGGGTCGGGCTCGGTGAGCTCGTTTCCGCACAGAGGGCAGCTGTGTTCGCCGGAAAAGTGGTCGGGTACGAGGCTGAGCGCCGACAGACGTGACATGCCGCGGGCGACGGCGCCGGTGTAGCCGGCGGCCTGTGTCTCCAGGTCGTTTAGGAGTTGGCGTTCTTCTGCGAGGGAGCGCAGCTGCCGTCGGAGAGCGGATGACTGTTCGGTGAGGAGGAGTTCCTGCCGCCGCTGTTCCTCGTCTGCGTTGTCGGGGGTGGGCCGGAAGGAGGCAGCCTGTTGCAGGGCCTCGATGACGGCTGCTCTGTCGGAGGTGTCGACGCTGTTGTCGGGGAGCAGGCCGTGGACGCGGGCTTCGCTGAGAAGGGACTCAAGGCGGGCCTCGATGCCTTGGTTTGCTTCCTGGGCGGCTTTGAGGTCGTTCTCGGCACGGCGGAGGGCTCGTTTGGCTTGGGTGAGCTGCTGCTGGAGCGTGGCCTGGTCTTCGGGGACCGCACCGAGGAAGTAGGGGATCGTGGCCTTGAGGCTCTCGGGGATGCCGCGCTCGTTCTGCCGGTGGAACAGGGCGCGTTTGGAAGCGACTTCGTCCTGGTTCTGGAGACAGAGCAGGACGGCGTGGCCGAGGTTGGCGCTGAGCGGGGAGAGCAGGCTTCCCGGCGCTGGTTCGCTGCGGGTATCTCCGATGCCGATCCGGCGTCCGAGCTGCTGGCGCAGCTGTGTGGAGTCGGTGTTGACGCGGAGGTCGGGCAGTTCCGGGATACCGAGGTCGTTGCCGACTTCGAGCATGGCGTTGGTGACGGATTTGGCGCCGGGGCGAGGCGCCGGCCGTGCGGCGAGGATGCGTGTGTCGGGCAGTTGCAGGATGACTGCATACCACGCGACGGTGTTGAAGATCGGGCTGATCGGGAGCGTGGCCTCGTCCCTGCCGAGGCAGAAGTCGACGATGTCGAGCAGCGCGCTCTTGCCTGTCTGGGAGGTGCCGGTGACGATGTTGAGCTCACCGAGCCGGAAGTCCAGGACGCGCTTTTCGCCGCTCTTGCTGTAGAGGATGATCGACCGGATCTGCACCGGCTCAGGGTCTCACGCCCAGCAGCGCAAAGATGGTGGAAGGGTTGTCGGACTTGGCAGTCCAGCGGCCTATCAACGATGCGGCCTTGATCAGATCGGCAAGTTCGCCCTCGATGCGGGACGTCGACGGAATCCTGCCCCTGAGGGACCCCTGCTCGATGGTGAGCATCTGATGGCGCAGCCCGAAGCGCAGGCCTTCCCGTACGGAGGGCGCGAGTGAGGTGCTGCGCGCGGCAAGGCCTGCGACGAGTGCCGGGTGGTCCGTCACCCAGTTCGTGAGATGGGTGCGCGTCGAGGTGGGCAGCGCTTGCCGCGTGGGCCGGTGCAGGACCAGCGGGGCCACGACGAAGGCCATCGGCCACGGCATCAGCCTGCCGGAGGCCTCCCGCTCATAATCGCGTGCCGCAGTGGCGGCGACGGCCGCGACGAGAGCAGGGTTGAGGAAGGCGGCGCTGGCTTGCGGCCGCTGTGTCCAGCTAGGCACGGGCGGCCCTGATCAGATTCTTCACCCGTGCCTCGAAGTCGGGGTGCCATCCGACCCGTCCGCGGTCGGCCAGCTCGTGGTGCTTGCCCCGAGAGAAGAACGCCTCGTCGTACGCTTCACGGATTCGGTACCGGGTCTGGTCCAGGGTTTTGCGTAGCAGCGCCTTGCCGGCCTGTTCCTGCTCCCGGTCGGTGGCATCTTCACCCAGGTCGTCAAGCATCCAGTCGAACTCCCGCTGCCACTCGTCGGCGAGGTTGTCCTCGAACCGTGCCAGCTCGTCGAGGTCCACCAGGTCGTCTTCGAGCCAGGCCACGGTCTGGGTGTAGGCGCGGTAGTAGTCCACCATCGCCTTGTTCAACTGGCGGCCGGCGCCCACCCAGCGCAACTGGTGGACGAAGCAGGCATCGGCCAGCTCGGTCTCGGCCTCCTGCGGAAAGTCCTCACGGTCCACCAGGGTGGGCAGTCTGTCGGAGGTGTAGTCGTCGCGGATGCGGCTGATGCGCTGCATCAGCCGGGTCACGGAGACGCTGGTGTGCCGCTTCTGCAGCATGTCCACGGTCTGCTCGTACCACCACGCCCACAGCTGCCGCATGAAGGAGTCGGCGTGCCCGTCGGGGAGCGCGGCCCTGAGCTTCACCCGTACCTGCGCGTCGAGGTCGTCAATGGACGGCGAACCGTCGATGACCCTCATCCGCTGTACGAAGACGGCACGCTGCGCCGGCTGAAGTGCCAGAAAAGCTGCTCGTGCGTCCTTCGTTCCCCTGGCCTCCGACTCCTGCGCGGCGGCGATGAGTAGGTCAAGGGCCTGTGCGGGTGCGGGATTGGGCGCCTTGAGCGCGGCCATAGCCGTGCCCGGCCTGGCCTCCTGCGTGGTGACCAGGGTCAGCATGGGGCCGTACTCGTCGCCAGGGGCGTGGGTGTCCATCCAGGACTGGATAGTCCGCCACACGTCATCGTCCTTGTCTCCGAGCGACCGCACACTGCGGATGTGGTGCTTGACCTGCAGGAGTTCCAAGGGCCGACCGTCTTCTTCCCACGCG
Source organism: Streptomyces sp. KPB2 (assembly GCF_003950055.1). Taxonomy (NCBI): domain Bacteria; kingdom Bacillati; phylum Actinomycetota; class Actinomycetes; order Kitasatosporales; family Streptomycetaceae; genus Streptomyces; species Streptomyces sp. KPB2. Next base: position 32,384 of record NZ_CP034353.1, on the reverse strand, counting down.
ACATCGTCGTGGAGCTCCAGGCTGATCGCCCCGTCCGGGCGATCCTCTTGTCCCCGTAGCAGCTCAAGGAGGGCGAGCTGCGCCTGGAAGATATAGCCCAGGGCTGACGCAGATGCCTCATGCGCGGAGGACGCCATGCCCACAGTCTCCCGATTCTGATGTTGCCCGTCCAGGACATCACAATAATCGAACACAAGTATGACGGCGGCGATGTTGTCGGCTCTATCCCGGGTGGATGCCCATAGTGGGGAGGAGATGCATGCTGGGGATGCGGGCCTGGCTTGGCCAGTCGCGGCGTTGACCTGGATCCATGAGGTGATCCGTGGCGGGTAGGGCGGCCGGTGCAGTGGCAGGACTGGGCTTGGTGGTACATGCAGTGCCAGTGGTAGGGCCAGGGTGGGTTCACCAGGGGCGATGGTTTCCAGCTTCGGGCGGTGGGAGGCAGGGCACCACTGCGCTCCGCGCGCACCAACTCTCACACATGGGCAGGCATCGGGCAGTGGGCAGGATCTGCACCGTCACAAAATTCTCGGGCGCAGGGGCACGTCGTCGGTGCCGCAGGGGTAGTGCAGGTGAGAGTAGCCGCTCCACATCCGCGCTACCGCGGCGTCGCTGGCAATCGGCTCAAGACCGACCGCAGTGAGCTCCGTCGGTCTGATCTCCGAGGCCCGTTTGTGACGTGAATTCGTGCACTCGCGCTGGAATAGCGGCTGGTAGGAGCGCTTCAGCAGATCCAGCCGGGACATGGCGGCCGGGGTGAGCCAGGGCCGGCTAAGCGCGTCCACCACGTCGCGACGGAGTGCAGTTTCCGCTGCTGCGAGCCTGCGTTCCCAGTTCGGATGGTGCCGTAGGGGGTGCAGTCGTTGCCGGTAGCGCTGGATGATGTTGGCGACGCGGATAGTCTCGGGGAACGTGATCGGTTCCCTGGCCGCCACAGCCCATAGCTCACTGTCGATTCCGGCAGGCGTGAGCCGGCGGGCCCGCTCCCGCCACACAGCGTCGCTGGTCCGGTGTTCCAGCCACCAGTACTTCACCGCTGTGTAGGCACAGTTGACCGGTGAATCCGATGCGTAGCGCCAGTAGGCGGAATAGGATCCGCGGCTGGGCCGATAATGCCGGAACGCGGCGAAGACTTCAGGGGCGTTGCTGACGTCGGCGTGCTGGAAGTCGAGGACGGTACCGTCGGCGCTCTGCGGGCCGAGCATCCACCGGCGGTGTTTGGGGCACAGCAGGCTGAAGTATGTGCCGTAGGCGGTGACTTTGCTGCCGGCCTGACGGCCGGCGACACACCTGGAGCAGCGCGCCGATGGAAGGTGGGAGGGAATCCGGAACGTGGCGTGCCGGGGCCCTTTGCGCTGCGGCCGCTCTCCCTCCCGCCACGTGGGCAGTGCCTCGGTGAGCTTTTCATGAGGTATGCCGCACATGGTGACGATCGCCCACTTAGGCAGTTTCGTTTGGATCACCGGGCGGACCAGAGGAAGATGCCCGCGATGTGGAGTCCGGCCAGGTAGATGGTGGCGGTCTTTTCGTAGCGGGTGGCGATACCACGCCACTGCTTCAGGCGGTTGATGCACCGCTCGACGGTGTTGCGCTGCTTGTAGGTCTCGCGGTCGAAGGCCGGTGGCCTGCCGCCCCGGCTGCCCCGACGTAGCCGGTGTGCGCGCTGGTCTGCGGGGACGGGGATCACTGCCCGGATGCCGCGCTTGCGCAGGTGCTCGCGGATCGCGCGGGAGGAGTACGCCTTGTCGGCCAGGACCAGGTCCGGCCTGGTGCGGGGTCGTCCTCGTCGGCGGGGAACGCGCAGGCGGGCCATGACGTCGGTGAACGCGGGTGCGTCACCGGCCTGGCCTGCGGTGAGAACGAACGCCAGGGGCCGGCAGCGGGCGTCGGCAGCGAGGTGGATCTTCGTGGTCAGTCCGCCGCGGGACCGGCCGATGGCATGGTCGGTCGGCTCGCCGGCCGGGGCCCCCTTTTGCGGGCTCCGGCCGCGTGCTGGTGGGCCCGCACGATGGTGGAGTCGACCGAGACGGCCCAGTTGAGGTCCTCGTCCGCGTCTGCCTGGGCGACCAGGGCGGTGAAGACTCGCTCCCAGGTGCCGTCGACGGCCCACATCCGCAGCCGGTTGTAGACCCCTCGCCAGTTGCCGTACTTCTCCGGCAGGTGAACCCACTGCGTGCCGGTCTGGAACTTGTAGGCGATCGCGTCGATCACCTCTCGATGGTCTCGCCAGCGACCACCTCGCCTCGGCGTCCGGTCCGGGAGCAACGGCTCAATCCGCGCCCACTGCGCATCAGTCAACGGCACACCCGAACCAACGACCGACTGATCCAAACGAAACTGCCTAGCTCCGGCCGACAGCGAGACTTCCCGGGTCTGTCCGGTGCGTGGGACAGCTGAGTGCTCAACACCCAAGGACTTCAGCAAGAGAGCCGGTTTGAGCCGATGGGCCTCGGCCAGCCGAGTGAGAAAGGACCAGGTCGTCTCGCCCCGGAAGGGACAGATGCGCACCACGCTCGGGGAAGGCGATATGTCCTCGGAGAGGATCACGTGAGCTCCTTCGAAGGGATGTGCGTACCGTTGAGGGCGCTGCGGACTGTGGCCTAGGGCTGGGGCACCCTCTCGCTCGCTGAGCGGCGGACGCGCCGCTTAGGTAGCGGGTGCGTGTGACCGTATCGGCCCACGCCGGTCTGCCCGGTGGCGATACTGCCCTGGCAGTCTTGTCTGCCAGGCAGCCGCCCGTGCTGCGGGCCGGGTGACCGAGCGCCCACTGATCCAGCACACCAGGAGCCTTGTGAATCCGATGGCATCCACTGCCGAGCCGTCCGCCCAACCGTTGCCGGCTGCGCTGAGCAGGCTCAGGCTCACCCACACCCACCACGCGGACGCGTTCGAAGATGGGCACGGCGCACCGGACCTCTGGTACGTGTCCGCTGACATTTGGAACCGGGAAAGCGGGGCGACTGTCGAGCATGTCGCCAGCTTCGAGTTCGCTCGTGTCGAGCCGTTCGAGACAGACGACCTGCTCGGCGTTCTTGACGGGCACAGTGCCTCCCTCAGCGCGATGGCCCGAGCCGTGATCGACCCGGCAACCGACGACCTGCGCGACGACCTCGACAAGTTCACCGAGCCGATCGAGCCAGCGCTGCTGTTCCTCACCCGTGCCCAAGTGCAGCCCTTCTGGCAGAAGCACGGCCTGGGCCCTGTCCTGGCAGCGCGGGCGATCCGCACCCTCAGGCCGGGCTGCCGGGGCATCGCCTACCACCCCGCCTCCTTCACCGCCAGCCCCGACGATCCGGACGACGAGGAAGGCCAGCCCGTGGCTATCACTGCACGTCTCAAGGCGTGGGAACGGATCGGGTTTAGGCACTACCGCAACGGAGTCTTCGTCCTCAACCTCGGCACCACCGCCCTGGACGACTTCCTCAAGGCCGCGTCTAACCAGCCGGCAAACGCCCCGCAGGTCCGCGAGGCTCACTACCCGAGCGGACGCGGAACCACCTGACGACGCGGCTCCCGAGTTGTCCAGCAACGTCGGACAGCCAACGCTCACAAGGCCACTGCCGGTCTGGCCTGGCAGAGGACTGGTGATCGAAGCCTCAATACGAGCAATAACCAGGAGAGCGGCGGAGCGGACCTGCGCGCCCTTCGGCGGCGCGAGCACCGGCCGCAGCAGCGGCATAGTGATCCGCCACAGGTGCGGAAAACAGTCCTGCTGCTGCCTAGGAGGGGGAGCTGACATGTCCCGTGCCCTCGGGGGTCCGCACGGGAAGAGAGGCTGGCCCGCACGGTGCGGGGTCATCGGCGCATCCATGGAGAACGCTCGTTCTGGCATTGCTCAAGGCGGTGCGAATAGGCGGACCACAACACCGAATGAGCCCCCTTGGCGGGGCGGCCCTCATAGCCCAGGACTTGCAGTTCCGGCACGTCCAGATCGCGTGGCACCCGCTGGTGGATCGGATGACGGCACGGTCGGCGGCCACCGCTCATACCGGGGCTGAGGAAGATGATGTTGCTGCTCCGTATCAGATAGCGGCGGGTCAGCCACGGTCGGGCACATCGCGCCAGCACGCTGTCCTCGAACAACCTCTGTCGCGCTCTGGGATCTTCCCCGGGCAGTGTGGGTTCGCCGTAGTGGTGCCGGATCAGCAGACGCGTTAGGTTCACCGTCTCGGGGTACATGAGCACCGCCTGCGCCAGGATTCTCCACATCTCCGCGTTCACGGGGCCGTGAGCCAAAGATTGGGCGCGCGCCCGCCACACAGCATCCGAGCTGCCGTGATCGAGCCACCAGTACCCGACTGCCGAGTAGGCCCGGCTGAATGCCCGTGCCACCGCGTCGCCCGGGTGCCGACGCAGCAGCCGACGGTACGCCCGGCTGGCGGCGGCTACCTCCGCCAACGCCCGCACATCAGCGTGGGCGTAGGGCACCGGCTGCCCTGCCAGAGTGTGTTTTCCCAGCGACCACACCCCGTGTGCGCGGCACAGGAGGTGGTGAAACGGCAGGTACAGGGCAGGCCGAAGGCCGTGCACGCGGGCCGCGAGACATCGTGGGCAGCCCTGGGCGGTCAGCCGGAACGGCACGCGCATAGCCGTGGCTGCGGACTCCTCCGACCACCGCGTATTAGGTGGTGTGTGCGTCCAAGCGGGCAGCAGTCGCCGCAGACGCTGCTGGGGGATCCCTGTCAACGAAGCGACCGTCGCCTGTGCGCCGGGCGACAGGTAGATCTCGCCTTCGGCCTGGAGCCGTGCCCTGTACCCCACCCGGATGCCCAGTTGAGCGAGCAACTCCGGCAACTCCCAGTGATGCGCTGCCGCCAGGCGTGTCAGGTAGGACAGTGTGGACTCCCAGCGGACCGGTGCCAAGGCGGCGGCACTGGCTCGCAGGGTGCGACCGTGCGCCCCGGGCTGGGACACCAGTCGGACACAGGCCGGAGCGCCTGCTGCGTGGCGGGGCGGGTAATTGTTCACAGGATTCCCGTCTCCGAGGAGCTGTGGGGAAGACGCTGGCTGGCTGCCGCACCAGCGGGTGCAGGCGTGGCCTTGGATCGAGCTCTCCTCACGACGCACAGCGTTGCGGGGCCGAGCGCGCCTGGGGTGATCCACGGACGTCTGGGCGCGCCCCATGCCAGGTAGATGCGTGTGATGCGCGGCAGGTAGCCGTCGGGCGACCGCAGGGCGGGAAGCCGGTCGTGCGGCACCTGCGGCAGCCCGGGGAAGACGGCCAGCCTGGCCATAGCTGGGCCGTTGACGAGCACTTCGCTTCCCGGGGCGTGGTTGCCCCAGCGCACGCTGCCCAGTTCGGGAAAGCGCTGCCCCATCACGGCGCGGAGTAGGTCAGTGCAGGCCTGACCGTAGCTGCGCCGCGAGGCGGTCATCTCGCCTTGCAGCGGCATGGCCTGCATGACGCCGACCGGCGGTGGCGGCAACGACATCAGGCTTCACCTCCCGATTCTTTGCGACGACAGCGACACGCAGCCGCCTGGCGACAGCCCCGCCCGCCGTGCAGCGTTTCCGCCTTAGGCCAGGCGGGCTGGCGCTACCTGGTCCAAGGGCGCCACCGGCCTGCGGTAACCGTCGCCTCATCCGGCACCGTCGGCCCTTGGATGGTCCCGTGGCGGGAACCCATGTCACACGGCCCGGATGCGACCGTCCCTTCGACGGGGCAGGGGAGTGGGCCGCACCTGACGGGTCCCTGCCGATGGTGAACAGGCACCACGCTCGAGCGGGCCCACCGCTGCGCTGACATCGGCTGTGCTGCACGTCAGGCTGAGAGGTCGCCGGGGCGCTGCCGCTCCTGGGCGCGGACATCCAGATGGACGTCCGCCAGCAGCTTCTTCGTGATCCTCTGCGAGCCGTCCTCGATGCTGGCCAAGGCCGCAGCACGGATCAGGTGGGAGAGGCTGCCCATCACCCCTGCGGTGCGGCGGTGGAGGTACTCCGCGTGCCGCTCGAGTGTGCCGGGCCGGTGGTGGCGCAGCCGCAGGGCTACTTCCATGTCGCCGACCAGGTCCCGCCACGTCTGCCGCTGTTCGTCGGTGCCGTAGGGCAGGGCGGTGTGGCGCAGCAGTGTGAACCGTCCGGCGATCTGTGCTCCGCGCGGCCCGGTCAGTAGGGGGGAGTGTTCTACGTCCACACCTGCATAGACGAAGGTGGCGGCGATGCGTTCGCCCAGGTGTTTCATCTGGTCGGCGGTCTCCGCTCCAGTGCGGGTGCGCGTGTTGAGCAGGTGGACGTCGTCGACGAAGACCAGTTGGGTGGCCTTCTCAGCCAGGACGTGGCAGACCGCGTCGGTGATCTGCGCCTGGTTCATGCGGGCGTGCACGGGGATTCCGAGGAACCGGGCGAACTCGCTGACCAGCATCTTCGGGGTCGCGGATGGAGGTACGGACACGAAGGCCACCGGGAGGCGGTCTTTGAGGCAGGGGTGGCGGCGCCGGTCGGTGTGCTCGAAGATCCGACCCAGCTCCATCAGCGTGGTGGTCTTGCCGGTCGTGGGCGGTCCGGAGACGATCAGCCCGCGCCGCGCGGTTCCCTGCTGGCGCCGGTTGAGTACGAGCAGGCGCCGAAGCTGCAGCGACACCTTCTTCATCGAGGGGGTGGTCATCACCACGAACCGTGAGTGGTAGTCCTCCAGGTCCTGTGTGTTCCACGACGGGTCGTCTGCCGGCGGGGCTTCCAGCCGAAGGGTGCCCACGAAGTCCTTCCAGCCTTGCCAGATGCTGATCGGCAGGAAGGGCCCTTCCTCGCTGTCCTCGTTGTCGAAGTCGGCGAATGCCGTTACTGAGGCCACTGGTCGGGTCCTTTGCGTGCGTCGTTGATGATCCCCGCGCCGCGGGCGCGGTCGGCCGGTGCGGCGGGGTGCGCAGGCGCTTCCTCGTCGAGCCAGGCCAGCAGGTCGTCGTCCTTGTCCGGCCAATCGGTCTCCTCGTCCCAGTCCTCGGCCGCCTCCGTGAGGTGAGCGGCCGGGGCGAGGGTGGCCAGTACGTCCTGCCCGGCGGCCGGGGCGGGAGGACGGGGGAAGGGGACGGCGGCCGAGGCGCGGGCTGCCAGGGTCCGTTCACGGGGGCTTCCCTGCCCGGCGGAGGCACGCCGGAGCAGGGCGTCCAGCGCGCGGGCCAGAGCGAGCTCGTGCTCGTCCCGAGTGCCTGTACGGGAGACGGTTTTGCGGATGTGGTTCCAAGTGAAGCTGGTGAACGGCAGTGTGACCTGTGTGGCGTGGATCCAGGGCACGTCCACGAAGCCGTCCGGCAGCCGCACCCAGATCCGGGTCGGGTCGTAGGGGTGGTAGTGCACTTCCCACTTGCCGTCCTGCCCTGCGTGCCGGGAGCGCTGCCCCCGGTAGTCGTTGAGGGCCCGGCTGTCGTAGGTGCGGTAGTCGAAGCGGATGCCGCTATCGGTGATGGCCTGCCACCGCACCGGCATCAGCTCGATGTAATCGTTCATGGAAAAGGGAACCGGGACGTACCCGCACACTCCGATCAGCGCCTGCCACATCTCGTTCGGCGTCAGAGCACGCCTGGGCATCCACGGATGCCGCAGCCCCTCATGCGGCCGGTGCTGCCAGCCCGCCACCACCCACTCGTCCAGCAGGTCCTGCAGCTGCGCCAGACTCCAGCACGCCTCCTCCTGCGTAAGCGAGCCGCGCTGGGTGACATCCGAACCGGTGTAGCCGGCCACGTACTGGCAGAACTCGGTGTTGACCGACGCGAACGTGCGCTCGACCCCGCCCTTGGCCGGGCCGTTGGCCGGCGGGACAGGCTGCACCGAGATGCCCAGCGACCCGCACGCGGTGATGAACGATGTTGACACGAACACACGCCCCTGATCCACCACGACCGTCTCCGGCATGACCACCGGCCGGGCAGCCGCCTGCGCCAGCCGCTCGTCCAGGGACACCAGCCGCTCATACGCGATCACCGACGCCCGCATCGCGAGCGCTTCATCCCACCCAGAACGCATGACCATCGGGGTGGCCGCCTCCGCCAGCAGCAGCGCCGCATCCACCGCGCTGGTCCCCGCAGGGCGCAGCACGGCAGCCACGATGCTGCGCGTGGCCAAGTCCAGGGCAAGCGTCAACTCCACGCGGCCGAGCACCCCGTCGTCCAGCACCGCCATCACATCCAGCGGCGTGCTGTCCATCATGACGAGCTCGCCCGGGCGGAGCGCGACAGTCGGCGTGAACGGCGGCTCGGGCCGGGAGGAGCGGTGACGCCGCTGCAGCGCTGTCCCCAGCAGTCCCCGCCCCTGCGCAACGGCCCGAGCCAGCCGATTGAACGTCGACTCCGGCGGCACGGCCACCACGCCAGGACCGTACCTCTCATCCAGAGCCCACCCCACCTGCCGGCGCAGCCGCGACAGCGTCCCCGTGGAACGGGGGGCGTTCTCCTTCAGCACCTCCAGGAGGGTCTCCACCACCCGTTCGTCCGCCCGGCCCAGCGGGGACGAGCCGCGAGCGGCCCGCTGATCCACCAGCCCCCATACTCCCTGCGCACGGTAGCGGGCCCGCATCCGCCGCACCGTGGCCACACTCGTCGGCGAGCCACCGGCCGTCAGCTCCCGCGCCTTGGCCGCCTCGCGTTCGCCCAAGCTGTGCCGGGCCGGGTCGTAGCAGTCGCTGACCTGCCCCGAGCCGTCCGCAGACCCCGTCTCCACCTCCCGCACGTGCCGCTCCCACTGGAGCGCACGCTCGCGGGCCTCCTTTTCGAGCGCGTCCAGCATGCCCAACGGCCCGACGGCGCCGGGCTTGGCCTGCCCGACGACCTCGAAGTGCTTGTCGGCCAGCAGGTGCGCCCACGCGACCGACGCCACCGCCCCCTCGGCGTCGACCAGTTGCACTCGCAGGCCTTCCAGCACCGCCACCGTCCACGTCCGCGCCTGGAAGACGACCTGGCCGCCCACCGTCACGCGGGCCCGCCGGGTCACCGCTCACCTGCTCGCGCCACCCGGGCCACCGTCTGCTCGTGCAGCGGCCTTCCCAGGTCCGCCCGCAAGACACCCGACCACAGCGCGTTAAACACCGCAGGCCACGCCGCCAGCGGATCGCCCACCTCCCGCACGGCCTCCACCAGCGGCCGCGGCCGCTCGAAGCACGCCGCCACCGCGTCAGTGTCGGCACCCGCCGCATGCCGCGGGTGCCTGAAGCCCGCCAGCCACCGCACATTGGCCGCGAGCACCGGGTCCGGCGGGCCGGCGATGCGGTAGTGCCAGCCCACCGTTGCGGCCGCCGCCTCCATCACCCGCGCCCGTCCCGCAAGGCGCCGGCTGACCCCGCCCCGGCCCGCGCAGTCCACCAGGGCCGCGCTGCCATCGGACAAGCGGGCCAACAGGTGCGGCACGTGGCCCACCCGGCGCCCGCCCCGGCCCTGCCACACCAGCTCCACCGGGCTGCACGCCAGTGCGGTCACCGACCGGTCGAAGTCCAGCAGCATCACCTGCGTGCGCATCGCGCCGAACCCGTAGTGCACCAAGCGCTCGTCGGTGGCCGACCACCACCAGCCCGGGGCGATCCTGCGCCCCGGACGCACCGGGAAGGGCCGCACTGGCACGCACCGTTCGAGCTCGCACTCCGCGACCTGGAGCCACGGCACTTGCCTCAGGACGCCCCGCACGTCGAGGAACCGGGCGTCGATCAGTGATGCGTCGACCAGCAGGCGTCGGCGCGCAACCTCCGCAGCGTCTGGTGTGCCCAACCTTCGAACTCCAAGCAGGCTCGCTCAATGTGTCTGCCCAGAGTGCAGCTTCACCGGCTGAAGGGCACCGCTCCTCCCCGAAGGTCGCGCATTCTCGATGTCCCTGTGGTAAAGGGAGCTCGCCCGAGGCGGCCTTATCGCCGCGAGTGACGGGTCTCCCGCCATCACGGCGGCCGGGGCTAGTCCGTCGCACCGGCAAGCCGGTATCCCTTTGCGGACGCCCGATCAGGAGTCGTAGCGCTTTGTCACCACAGCCGTTGTCCCCGCGAGCGCCGCGCCCACCGGCGTCTCGGCCCACTGAGCAAGCAGCAGCGGCTTCTCCTCCACGGACTTCAGCAAGTGCGCGACCTCGTCGGCGTCCGGTACAGCGGGAAGGGCACAGCCGATCACGGTGCTGCCCGTGGCACTGCTGTGCTCCCCGTACTCCTCGTCGGGATCGTCCGGTTCCCAGCGCCCGACCTCGACCTCCCAGCAACCGTCGTCATCGCCAGGCTCCGGCGCCTGGACCGTCATGTAAAAACCGTCGGAGTCGTGCGGCTCGGCGAAGAGCTCGCAGCTTGGGTCGTCCAGTGTGGCCCACATTCCGGTGCACCGGGAGTGCGCTGTGACCAGCACCCGGAGGCCGGCGACAGCCTTCTCCCGCTCCTCCGAAGTGAGCCCTGCCTCACGGCGGTCGAGCCGTTCGCGGGTCTCGTCGCTCAGTGTGTCCATTCCGTCGTCATGTTTCACGAACGGATGGGCGAACTCCCAACAACGCAGGTTCTCCGTCTCAGGTCCCGAGGAGGTTCCCGAGAAGTCGTCGAGTGCCGCACGCAACTCGGCTTCTTCCAGCTCCAGTTCGGAACGGATCGCCCGACGGACCGTATCGGGCACGCTCACCAGAGCGTTCTCCAGATCGACCAGCGCCTGGTGAAGCCGCAGACAGACGTACTCGTACCAGAGGCTGTGGGCGCCACAGAGGAGATCGGCACGGGCGGCAGCCTCTGTCAGTGCCGCAAGGTGCTTGCGCGGGTAGTAGTCCGCACGCTGCCCCCGGCGGTCATGGACGCTGACGGGAACGGTGGCGAAGGCGGAGATCCGATTGAGGGCATCGACGATCGGAAGGGCAAGGCGCGGGTCGCCCAGGCTCGTCACAGTCTTGGATTCGACGCCGTCCAGACCCCGGTAGGTCGCCAGGACCTGGGTCTTCCCACGGTTGGCGTGCTGAGAGTAGATGGTCAAGGGGACGCCTTTCGCCCGCCCGGCATACGCCGGACGGGAGGGGTGCGCAGGGATGGGAGGAGGTGGTGGCGAGGGTGCTTTCCGACGCTCCGTACCTCAAGGTGATTGGTGGTGGCCCAGGTACTTTCCCAGGCTCCTTGCCTGCCCGCAGGCTAGACGTATCGGCGGTGCGCCACAAGCGATTTTCTCGAGCAACCGATGGCGTGGGTCCGCGCGGCCGGGTGAGTCCATGCTGGGGGCTCATGAGCGATTGAGTCCAGGCGGTATCGACGCCATAGGCGTGGGCGATTGCGCCAAGGCCGTCGGCCGAGCCATGGCGGAGGACCCGGAGCTTCCCTGCCGGCTGGCCGTTGCGGAGTGACGAACTCACCGAAAAGTCGAACATCTTATCGAATTTCTGGAGTATGGAAGGCGCGCCCCTCGACGGCCACGCTTATGGCCTGGGCTTCATCCCTCAACATGGCTGAATACCTTCCGGTAGCTCCCGGAGGTGAAGGCTGCGATTCCAGTCGCCTCAGCGCCGATTCCGCGGGCAGCCCCCTACTTGCTGCCGCGGCCATCGAGGCAGCTCAAGCATGCCAGTGGTGCTGCGCGGTAAGTCAGTTGGCCTGGGGTAGTTCTTGATCACCTCTGTCCGAGGGGAGGTGATGCATTCTCGTCACAAGCGGCATAACGGGAGCCCCTTGAATCCGGCCTTTCCGAGGACGTTGTCAGTGGGGGCATCTACCTTCCAAAGGAGGCTTGGGACAAGCGCCCATGGCGGTCGTGAATGGGGGAGTGGTGTCACCAGAAGAAGAGAAGCCCGCCACAGCCGACAGCGTGACCGACGCGCGTAAGGCCGTGGAATATCTGGTGCGGCCGGAGTCCAGCGAATACATCCCGATCATGGAAGTGCTGGAGGGGTCGGTGACCGACCTGACGGTTGCCGAGGTCGCGGCAGCGCTGGTGGCTGCCGGAGTGCGCCTGGACGCACGCCTGGTAGAAAGACGCCTGGACGCGCTGAAAGACATGGGCGCGGTTTCGTTCCGGTCGGACACCAGCCACGCCCGCCGCTACGCCGAGATCCTGCCCCGGAACTGGCGCTACACCGCCAGCCCGGCGGGCAGGCACGTCCAGCGCTTCTACCGCCAGGTCCTGGCGGGAACGGTCACCGCGCGGGAAATCCCAATCGTGTCGCTCAGCCGCATCGTGTCCCACCTTGAGCAGCTCGCTGCAGCCCTGGGCGCGGGCGAGCCCGATGCCAGCCTTCTCGACGCTACCGTGCTGGACGCCGTGAGTTCCGTGTTCACCAGCCACGACGACCTCGACGCCGCCCTGGTCGGTGCCGAGGACGCCCTGATCGGTCTCGCCGACCGGTTCGACCTGGACGAGGAACACACCAACGACCTCAAGGGGCTGCTGGTCGACTACGCCACCCGCGTGGCAGCCGAACTCGACTCCGGCTCCGCACGGGCCGCCGCAGCACTCGCGGTGCTGCGGCCGTGGTTCGGCCTGCTGGCCCAGGCGGCTGTCGATGCCTCCCAGGCCCGCGCCCTCATCGCCGCAGGTGCCCTCAGCGCCTCCCGCGGCGGCCGCGCGGAGGACTGGGAAGGATTGTGCGCGTGGTTCGACGCCCGCACCGGACGGGCCGCACGGTTTTCGCTGCGCCTGGTGAGGGCGCTGCCGGGCATGCACGCCAACCTGCGTCGGCTGCACTCCTCGGCAGGCACCGCCTCCACCCGCAGCCGCGCCCTGGCCCTGGCCCGGGCGGTATTGACCCCGGAGATCGGGGTGCAGATCTTCCAGGCCGCGGTCGGCGACCATTCCTGGCGCAAGCTCTACGGCCAGGCCGACGCAGACGACCTGGGCCGCAACCCGTCCTGGCGCGGCGGACCGCAGGTGCCGGTGCCGACACTGCTGCGCACCGCCGGCCGGTCCGGTCCGCGCGGCAGAGGCGCCGCACCACGCGACGACACCAAGGCCAAGGCCCAGGTCGCCGAGGCCCGCGCACGCCGCCAAGCGGGACACCAAAGGGCGCTCGCCGCGGTCCTGGCCGCCCTTCCCGGCCAGCAGCTGGACGAGGCCGCCGCCCGGGCCGCGCTCGCCGCCCTGATGGCCGCCGCCCGCGCCGCCGCAACCGGGCCCCGCCGCACCGGCACGAGCGGCGGTCTCGCCTGCACACTCGTCCACACCGGCTCCGGGACCGGAACCCTGAACGCCCCCGCCTGGCGGGTGCTCCTGCCCGGACGCATCCCGCTCTTCCACCGGCCAGGCCAGCGTCCTTCCGCCGCGGCTCTCACCGCCCTCGCGGGAACAACGACGACGGAGGACCCCTCGGCGCACGCAACCCTGCGCATCACCCCGCACACCGGTCCGAACCCGCCCGACAACGGCCCCTCTCCCCTCGTTGCCCGGCAGGAGGGCGCAGCATGAGCGAGGATACGGACCTTCCCGCACGCGAGCCGGCGCCCGCATCGGATGCGGCACTTCCTCACCCTGCGCATCGGCGGCGCAGGGCATGGCGCCCCGAAGCCGACGCCGAAGTCGCCGCACTCCTGCGCCGCCTGGCGGCCACCTGCTGGCTCATCGGCGGCCGCCACGACGAACTCATCGCCGCAGTACGCCGCAACGAGCACGCCCTGCGCTCCGCCGTCGCCCGGCTGGGATGGGTCCTGATCGTCGAACGCGACCTGGTGCGCCTGCGAAAGAGCCCGCCGCCACGCCCCCAGGCCTGGGCCGACCGAGGACCGAGTCCCGCCGCCTGCTCCTGGTTCTTCCTGCTGCTGGCTGCCGCCGAGTCGATGCCGCCGCGTACTGCCGTGGGACACCTGGTCACCCAGGCCCACGCCGCCGCTGCCGAGGCCGGACTGCCTGTCCACCACGACATCACGGAGCGTCGGGCCATCCTGGCCGCCCTGCACATGCTCGACGACCGCGGCGTGATCGAACGCCTCGACGGTGACCTCGACCGCTACCTGCACGATGAACAAGCACCCGTGCTGCTGGCCGTCCACCACACCCGGCTGGCCTACGTCATCGCCAATCCCGGCACCCTCGACCCGGCCGCCGACCCACAGGCATGGCTGGAACAGGCACAGCGCGAACCGGACGCCGCCCGCCGGATGCGCCGCGCGCTCGTGGACGACACCTGTGTGCACACCGCGCTGCTGGACGATGCCGAGGCCCAGTGGCTGAGCCAGCGTGTGCGCGGCGACGACGGCGGCCCGCTGGCCGACGCGTTCGGGCTCGTGCTGGAACGCCGCGCGGAGGGAGCCGCATTCGTGGTGCCCGACGAGGCCTTCCGCCACCTCAGCGAACTCGGCCCGATGCCCTTTCCGGCACCCGGAACCATCGCCCACGCCGCGCTGCTGCTCCTCGACCACGCCGCCCTGCACGGCACCGCTGAGAACGCCCCCGGGCCGGGCTGGCGCGGCCTGAGTGAGGAGGCGGTGGTCGCAGCACTGACGGCATTCGGCGCCAACAACGCCTCCGGCCGCGGCGGCTGGAGCACCGAGTACGTCCAAGAACCCCTCCTGCTCGTCGGTAAAGTCCGCGACCTGCTGACGGGCACCCACCTGGCCCGGCTGACCCCCACCACCCCGCAGGCCGACGGCAAGACGACGCCCCTGTGGTGGTTCGCCCCCACCACCGGCCGGTGGGCGGAGGAAGGCACCGCCCAGCCCAAAACCGCCCGCACCCGCTCACGCCGCGGCACACCCACACCGAAGCACCCCCAAACCCTCCAGCAGGGTCTGTTCAGCACGACCGAGACCGACAAGAACCCGGAGGAACACCCTGCATGAGTGACATCCTCGACCTCGACTTCGCCCTGCCCCCGGCGCCCGCACCGTCGGGCAACACCGGCCGCTTCGGCGGTCGCTGGCGGCTGGTCGGAGCCGGACTGTCGAACGTGTGGCGCTACGGCGACCTGGAACTGCCCGCGGCATCGGGCCGGCTGCTGCTGCGCGGACCCAATGGCACCGGCAAAACCACCGCGCTGGAAGCCCTATGGCCCTACCTGCTCGATCTGAACGGAGCCAAACTGGCCGCCGGCAAGGCACGCCCCACCACCCTGAAACTCCTGATGAGCGAAGGCGCCCCGGCCAAGGGCCGCCGTTACGGCTATCTGTGGCTGACGTTCGCCCACCCGGCCGGCGAACCGGCACCGAACACGCCGGACACGGCGGCAGACGACGACGCCGTCAGCTTCGGTGTCCGGCTGCAGTACTCACCCAGTTCCACCCCCGCCGTCAGGGTCGTCCCCTTCACCGTGCCCGGCCGGCCGCTGAAGGGCCTGGCGCTGCGCGGCCCCAACAACAGCGCCTTGGAGCATGAGGAGTTCTCCGACCGCGTCGAGGCCGCCGGCGGACGGGTCTTTGCCGAGCCCGAGGACTACATCGAAGACCTCGCCGCCCGCATCTGGTCCACCACCTCCGGCGAACTGAGGCTTCTCGCCTCACGGCTGCGGGAAGTGCGCAATCCCACCCTGCTGGGCGACGTCTCCCCGGCCGCAGCCGCCGACGCACTGCGCCAGTCCCTGCCCGGCGTGGCCGAGGACGTTCTCACCGCCACCGCCGAGGCCCTCGCCGAATCCGACACCACCCGCGAGGCGTTCGAACGCGACGAGCACGCCGCCACCCTCCTTGAGGAGTTCGCCCGCGTATGGACCGGGCATGCAGTCGACGTCACCCGCACCGCCCACACCGCCGCACGCCACGCCCACGACGACGCCAGCACGCGCAAGCGCCGCGTCCAGCAGTGCACCGGCCTGCTGGAGAGCGCGAAGGCCGAAGCCGACCGGGCTGCAGGCGACGTCCAACGGCTCGACAACGCCCACCACAAGGCCCAGGCCGTCGTCCGCGCCATAGAAACCAGCGACGCCTACCGCTCCCACGGGCACGTCATGGACCTGCGTAAACGGCTCCGTGCCGAACAGCGCGCCGCATCCAGCGGCTACGACAGCCTGCACACCGCCGCCCAGCAGGCCCGCACCCAGACCAAGACCGGCCAAGAAGCCCTCGACGACGTCATCGGCGACCTCGCAGAGACCCTGGCCGGTGCAGAGGCGGCCGGTTCCCCGCCGGTGGCATTGGAGACCCTGCTCGCCCACCACCCCCGGGCCCGCGTCACCCGTCAGGTCGCCGACCGCATCGCCGACCCGGGCCCAGGCATCACCCTCACCCATGACCGCGAAGGTCTCGACCAGCTGGCCGCCACGTGGAGGGCCCGAGCCCAGGAACACCGTTCCACGGCCGACCGGGCCGCACTGGTCCTGCGCGACCACGACCCCGTCGCGGCAGCCGAAGAGACAGCCGCGACCGCACACCGCACGGCAGCCGGCGCCGAGAGCGCCTACGACGAAGCCAGCCAGGCCCATGATCGCGCCACCGCAGCGGCCCGCTCGGCCGCCCGCCAGGCCCTCGCCGAGGTGACCCGGTGGGCACCCGAACACCCCGCTCTGCGAGGCCTGCACGACGAAGTAACCCTGGACGGGGACGAACTGACGGTGTGGGATACGGAGGACGTTGAGTCCTTCATCCACGCAGAACCCGCCGCGGTTCGCGACCAGCTCAACACCTGGGCCCACCAAGCCCTACGCATCGGCGAAACCCTCGCCGCCGGTCACGAGAGCGCAGCCCAACAACACCTCGCCACCGCAGCAAGCCTCGACACCACCGCAGCCCAGCACCGAACCGAAGCCCGCCACCTGCGCTCGGGACGGCTCCTGCCACTGCCGCGCCCCTCCTGGGCTCGGCCGGACGAGGACGACACCGCGCTCGGCAGCCTGCTCGAATGGCACCCCGCCCTCGACGACGCCGACGACCACAAGGCCCTGCTGGAGCTGGCCCTTGCCAGTTCCGGAATCCTCGGCGCCCACTTGCACGAGGGCGGCGCCACCACCCACGCCTGGCACATCAGCCCCAAGGGGGCCGTCCAAGAGCACAACCTGACCGATGTCCTCAACATTGCGCCCGGCCACCCGCACGCCGACCTCGCCCACGCCGTCCTGCAGCGCATCGCCCTGGCCGCCACCGCCACCGCCTCCGACCACCGGGACACGCCGACGCTCGTCATCGGCCGCGACGGCACCTTCACCGCCGGACCCCTCGCCGCCGACCCTGCCACCGCCCTGCGCGCCGCCAGCAGCCCGATCCCCGTCGCCTCACACATCGGAGCCCGCACCCGCCTCGCACGGGCACGCGCCAAGGCTGACGAACTCGACGCCACCGCGCAGGAACTCGAGACCAGCGCCGCCGAGGAGCGCCGGCTCGCCGACGGGCGCCGCCAGCAACGCGACGCCCTCCGCGCCGAAGGACGGGGCTTCCCGCCAAGGGACGACCTGACCACCGCCGAGGCCGAACGCTCCCGCACCGCCAAGACGGCGCATGAACGCCACCGCACCGCACGGACCCTGCGCCGGCAGGCCGATGACGCCGCGGCCGAACACATCCGCCTGCGCACCGCCTGGGAGACCCGCGCCCGGAGCCTGGGCCTGCCCGCCGACCCCGGCGGCCTGGCCCAGCTGATCGACACACGCCAGGCGTCCGCCCAGAAGCTGAACGGCTGCGCAACCCAGCTGGCCACACGACTGCTGCCCCGGATCCAGCGCATCGTGCAGACCTTGCCCGACGAAGCCGCCCTCACCGAGCGCCTCGCCAAACTCCAGCACACCGCCCAGGACATGCACGCCACCGTGCTCGAGACCCAGGCAGAACTCACCGAAGCCCAGGCCCATGGCGACGCCGACGACGCGGCACGCCGCTACGAGCAGGCCACCGCACAGGCCAAGGACCTCCACCAGCAGCTCAAACACGCCGCAGAGCAAGCCCTCATCGCCGAAAAACACCTCAGCACCTGCGAAAGCGACCTCATCGCCGCCCAAGAACGCCTCAACGAAACCCTGCCCCTGCAGAAAACCACCCGGGCACACCTGACCGCACTGCTGGCCTGGCCTCCCCTTGCTCAGGCCCTTGGCGCCGACCCCCGCCTTATCTCCCAGGACACCGACACGGCCGACCTCCTTACCGCCGTCGACGACCTGCTGGCCCGCCGCCCTACCGCCTCCAAGAAGACCCTTGGCGAGCGCTACGACGCCGTCCGCGCCGACCTCGCCCAGACCTGGACCATCGCCCGCGACGACCCGCCCGCTGGCATCGAACAGCTCGACACCTTCGTCCTCACCCACGCGGAAACCCACTACGACCCCCTCACCGCCGCCCAGCGAGCCCAGACCCTCGCCGGACGGGCCAAGGCCGCACTCGACGCCGCGGAAGCGGCTGCGTTGCGCGATTTCGTCATCGGCCGCCTGCCCTCCGCCATCGGAACCGCATGGGCCGCCCTGACCGCCTGGAAGAAGACCGTCAACCGCAAAATGCGGCGCGACCTTCTCAACCGGCGTGCCGAACAGGCTGCGGCCAGGGAAGAGGAACTGACCGGAGCGATCACCGCGGCGGAGAAGCAAGGAGAAGGCCGGGACGCCCTCGCCCAGGCCGCGATGCTCCTGAATACCCTCGCAGAAACCGCCGAGGAACACCGAGACGAACGCGACCGGCTGGCCTCCCTCACCACACAACTCGACGACGAACACGATGCCATCGCCACGGCTGAAGCGGAACTGGCAGAACGGGCCGCACACGTCGAAGCGACAGCAGAGGCAGCCCGCGCCGCCACCCAGACCAGCAAGCAGATCCGCACGCACAGCACCACTGTCCGCACCGCGTTGGACGCGGCCCTCCTGGCGGCCCGGCGCGTCGCTGACACCGCGCGCGCCCATGCCACCGCAGTGGACCGGCAGAAATCCGCCCACAAAGACCTCGGCCCGGTGGAGGCCGAGGCAGCTGCGGCCCACGGAGATCTCACCGCGGCCGAGACACACCTGGAGGCGCTCCGGCTGCGGAAAAAGGCAGCCGCGATCGCCGCCGACCTCCACCCCGACGACGACTGCCCTGTATGCCGCCGGCAGCTCCCGGCCGACTTCCACCCCACAACGGCCGACGCGGAAGAACTGACTGAAGCGCACACACAACGAGAGCAGGCCAAGAGCGCACACGACAGGGCCATCGACCTGCGCGCCGAAGCCCGCGCCGCCGTGACCGCCGCCGACAAAGCGGTGCTCGAACGCGACCACGAGCACCAAAGCGCACAGCAGACGGCGCAGGAGACGACCCAGGAAGCAGAACGAGCCTTCCGAAGCCTGGAGGCGCTGGCCACCGCAGCAGGCACAGACTTCGACGCCCGGTCAGCCTCAGCAAGGCTGACCGCCGCTACCACTGCCCTGGCCGCCCCCGCCGCCAGCACCACCCCATCACCGCACCAGCAGCACCTCGAGCAGGACACCGCAGCGATCACCCACGCCATCGCAGCATGCGAACACGCGGCCACCGCACACGCCGAAAAGCTGCAGGCCGAAACGCACCGCCACACCGCTGGA
This sequence comes from Streptomyces sp. KPB2, assembly GCF_003950055.1. Classification (NCBI taxonomy): domain Bacteria; kingdom Bacillati; phylum Actinomycetota; class Actinomycetes; order Kitasatosporales; family Streptomycetaceae; genus Streptomyces; species Streptomyces sp. KPB2. The sequence goes on along the minus strand of NZ_CP034353.1, from coordinate 13,064 downwards.
ATCGAAGCGGACCACAAAACACTGGCAGAACGAAAGAAAGCACATCACCGCGACACAAAAGATGCATCCGCAGCTCAAGAGCGGCATGCCCGGGCCGTAACAAGGACCGCCGCCGACATCGGCATGCTTCCAGCGCGCATCCAGGCGATGCTGCCGCCGAATCCGATCGACATCGTCATCGGACAGACGGACGCCGCCACCACAGCGGTCAACGCCCGGCAGACCGAACTCCAAGAGCTGCTCGACCAGAGAGAAGCAGCCCGAGCGGAGAAGACCGCAGTACTCGCCGACCAGCGCACCCTCGACCACGACACCCACACCCGCCTGGAACGCCCCCTCGACAGACTGCGTGACAACCTCGACGCATGGGCCCAGTCCGCAGACCAAGCTCGCACCCGACTCGAAGAGGCCGACCGGCCAGCGCTGCCAGAAGCTCCCACCCAGCCGACGATCGCCGAGGTCCGCAACTACGCCGCCGCCCTGTCGACGACGACCTCAGTACTCGGCGACAAGCTCATCGAGCGAGCCACCACGGCGACAGAACGCGCATCCGCCGCCGAAAGCCGCCTCGGCGAGCATGCAGCCGCACTCGCCGACATCGACGCCTCAGCCGACCTGACCACACCCAAATCACTTCACCCCCTCGTTGCCGCAGCTGCGCAGGCAACCAAAGAAGCCGAAGACCAGCGCTGCAAACAGCGAGAAGCACAGGACCTGATCAAGCCGGCCGCTGACCTGGACTTCGCCATCACCGCAGGCGAAGCCCGCTACGAAGCCCTCGAGGTACTACGCCGCGAACTGGTCGACGCCAAGTTCCTGGGCCACCTCACCACCCTGCGAACCCGCGCACTGCTCGGCGTCGCCAGCGATCTACTCGGGCAGATGTCCGACGGTCGATTCGGTTTCGCAGACGACTTCGACATCATCAGCCGCAGCTCCGGGGTCGCACACCACCCAAATCGCCTGTCAGGAGGGGAGAAGTTCATGGCGTCCCTCGCCTTGGCCCTGGCACTTGCCGAACTGCATTCCCGCAGCGGGCCGACTCTCGGCTCCCTCTTCCTTGACGAGGGCTTCGCCGCCCTCGACACCACCGCCTTGGACCTGGCACTGGAGGTACTGCGCGCCCAAGCCGGCGGTGACCGCCTGGTAATGGTGATCAGCCACCTGCACGCCGTCGCCGAAGCCGTCGACGATGTGCTGTGGGTGGAGCGGACCACCGCCGGCTCATCCGCCCGGTGGCTCACACCGGCTGAGCGAGACGACATGGCCCAGAACAACCTCGCCAGCGGACTGCACTCCCAGGCGCGATAACCAATACAGGGCACGGAAGGGCTGACGGAAACGGCCGGGAGATACCGCCGGGCACCTCTGCGCACGGCTGGGCTGCCGTGCGGCCCCAGGCCAGGTAGCCTCGGCGGCTTCGCCGCCTACCCGGCCGCCGCCTGCTTCGGATCGAGGAAGAGCTGTATGACTGTGGTCGAATTGCCGAGGCCCGGCCGCCCCGAGCGGTCGCGGCTCTTCCCCGACCAGGCCGAGGCCGTTAAGCGGCTGGCACGGCACCTGCGGCGCGCGGGAACGCGCGGACTGTTCGTGTCGGCGACGGGCACTGGCAAGACGCTGGTGTCGATCCGGGTGGCGGACGAACTCCGCGCACGGCTGGTGCTGTTCGTAGTCCCCACCCTGGACCTGGCCGCGCAGACCGCACTGGCCTGGCGCCGCGACGGCCACGGCGAGCACATGGTGATCGTCTCCTCGCTGGACGCCGCTGGCCGCGATGACCTGGTTGCCGCGCGCGTTGGCTCGACCAGCGACCCGCTCGCGCTGGCGGCGGCGATGTCGGTAGTGGGGGAGGGGCCCGACCAAATCCAGGCTTTGACGGTGATCTGCACCTACGACTCCCTGGACAAGATCGAGCAAACCCAGAGCAGCGGGTACGCGGTGCCGCCGTTCGACCTGGCGGTCATGGACGAGGCACACCGCATCGCGGGCCGCGCCGACAAGAAGTGGGCCATCGCCAACGACGCACAGCGCATCCGCGCCGACCGCCGCCTCTACATGACCGCCACCCCCCGCACCTTCCTCGCCCCGGAACTGGCGGAGTCCGCCGACACCACCCGCCCGCGCCGCCGCCGTACCGCCGAGCCGGACGGGGACCTGGACGCGTTCGTCAACTCCATGGACAACGAGCAGGTGTACGGCAAGAAGGTCTTCGAATACACCCTCGCCCAGGCGGTGGAGGACGGCCGGGCCGCGGACTACCGCATCGTGGTGCCCACCCTGACCGACACCGACCTGCGCCGCCGCCTGAACATGCCCGCCCCAGGCACGACCACGAACACCGCCGCCGGTTCCGGCGAACAGGGGGACGACGGTGCGCTGCGCACCACCGCCCTGCACCTGTCCGTCCTGCGCGCCATGACCGAACACCGCCTGAGCAAGGTCCTGGTCTACTTCAACCTCGTCTCCGACGCCCGCCGCTTCGCCCGCGAACTCCCCCACACCCTGCGCCTGCTGGCCCGCACCGACCCCGGCCTCGTCCCGGACATCACCCCCAAGCTGTTCTTCGCCCACGGCGAGCACACCCCAGCCCAGCGCGCCGACACCTTCACCGCGTTCGCCGCCGCCGACTGCGCGATCCTCGCCAACTCCCGCCTGATCGCCGAAGGCGTCGACATCCCCAGCGTCGACGCGATCGTCTTCGCCGACCCCACCCGCAGCGTCATCCGCTGCGTCCAGGCCCTCGGCCGCGCCCTGCGCCTCGACGTGAGCGGCAAGACCGCCAGCCTGATCGTCCCCGTCTACGTCCCGCCCGGCGCCGACGGCGAGAACATCCTCGGCACTCCTTACGAGCCGGTGTGGGCGATCGCCTGTGCCCTGGCCGGCCACGACCACCGCATCCTCGAACGCCTCCCGGACAAGGCCAACCGCCTCCCACGCGAGACCAGCGATGTCATCGCCCGCCGCTGGCACTTCGACTTCACCGTCCACCCCGAACGCATCGCCCAGGCGATGGACCTGGTCTCCTTCGACCCCCGCGACGCGGCCGTCTCCCGCTCCCGCCGCCTTGGCCTGGCAGCCGCCCAGTCCTACCACGACCAGTACGGCCACCTCGACGTCCCCACCGACCACACCGCCCCCACCGGCTACCGGCTCGGCACCTTCATCACCACCATGCGCGACGCCCGGACCGCCGGCCGCCTCGAAGCCGACTGGATCGCCGAACTCGACGCCCTCGGCATGATCTGGGACAAGCACGACGCCGCCTGGCGCTCCCGCCTCGCCGCCGCCGCCGACTACCACCACGCGCACGGCCACCTCGCCGCCCCCGCGACCACCCCCGTCGGCGCCTGGCTCGCCGAACAACGCCACCTCGCCACCAAGAACACCCTCGATGCCGCCCGCGCCGACGCACTCACCGCCCTCGCTGCCGACTGGCGCCTGCCCCACGGCGCGGACTGGCACCGTAAATACCACCTGCTCCGCGCCCACCTCGCCTCCGGCGCCGATCCGGCCGCCCTCACCCGCGACACCCTCCTGGCAGGGGTGAAGATCGGCTCCTGGCTCCACCGCCAACTGACCACCTGGGCCGCCCTCCACCCCGGCCAGCAGCACCTGCTCACCACCCTCGGCCTCACCCCCGACACCAACCCCCTCGCCCCGGCCCGCCGCACCCGCCGGACCTTCGAACAGACCGTCCAGCTCCTGGAACTCTTCCTCCACCGCGAAGGCCGCGCCCCCACAGCACGCGAGACCATCCGCGTCGACGGCGACACCGTCAAGATCGGAGCCTGGCTCGCCAAAGCCCGCACCAAGCACCGCACCGGCCAGCTCCCCGACACCCATGCCTGCCTGGTCGCCGCCCTCTTCGACGGCGACTGGACAACCGAGACCGCCGTCCCCGCCATCCTGGCCTGACCGCCCCGCTGCCAGCAGGCGGGTCCGGGGGCCCGTATGCTGCGCCGGTCCGGCGTACCGCCCGCTGAAGGGAAACCGCCCCGCCGTGTTCCAGCAGACCCCCGTCTACGACCGCCTCGTCGCCGAACGCGGCGACGTCCCCGTGCAGGTCCGCGGGGAGGCCGACCGGATACGCCGCGACCTGGCCCAGGTCCTGCGCCAGGCTCCCGCCCCCCAGCCGAGCACCCCGCCAAGCGTCTTCGAGCTGAAGCAGCCTCCCAGAACCCTGTAGGCATGCGGCCGTGCCGCGACCGTCAGCCGTCGGGCTCGGCCGCCGCCGGGGCGTCCGCGGCGGCGTGCAAGCTGCTCCGCCCTGCGCTGGCCGCGTCCCGCTGCAGCTCCTGGAACTCGTCGTCGGTGAGGTCGTCGCCCCAGGCCTCCGTCCGCTGCTGCTCGGCCTCTTCCCCGTCACATAACTGCCGCTCGCACTGGCGCACGGCCGCGTCCCGCTCGCGCCGAGTCTCGGCCTCCTCGACGACGCCATACGGGTCCATCAGCCAGGGCCAAGGGCGGGGTCCGGCCAGGATCCGTGCGCGGGCGGCGAGCAGCGCGCGGGCGGTCTCCAGCCGGTGAAGAGGGCGTCCCCCGCCGCTCAGACGTGTCGGCCTGGTCCCTGAGGACCCTGTCCGGGCGCGGGGGGCTGCGGCACGGCTGTCCGCGGCGGTACGGATGGTGGCTGGGATGTCAGGGCGCGTGCGGCCTGGCCCCGCAGGAGCCGTTCGGCCATGGCCTTGATGTGGGCTGCCCGGTCAGCGAAGGGCCGCGTGCCGCCCCGGGTCCAGCGCGCAGGAATCCCTCCTCGTCGTGAAGTCACCACGGACGGCGGCGCGCGGCGACTGGCGCACGAAGCCGGTCAGCTGCACCTCGTTGGGCGAGTGCGAAAGCGGGCCACAGCCCCCTTCACGCGCCACTTCCTGGCTGCGCGAGCCTTGTCACCGGGGGTGCCAGTAGGCGTGCGTGTGATGTACGTCAGCGTCGATGACATCGCGCAGGACCTCGCGGTCGTCTGCGGGCAGGCGACCGCCGAGGAGGTTCGCGGAGAGCCGGTACGCCTCGGCCAGTTGTGGGTCGGCGGCCGCGAGGACGCTGGAGAGCAGCGGTTCGTCCCGTTGTGACGCCGCGTCCACCAGGGCGATCAGGCGCTGGCGCTCCAGGTCCGTCATGTCGGGCAGGGCGGCGCCCAGTTGTCCTTTCAGAGCGGCCCAGGTGAGGGTCTGCTGGGCACGGGCTACCCGCATCAGAGCGCCGCGCACCGCTGCGGCCGCCGCGGCGAGGGTTTCGTCCGACAGGCCTGCGGCAGGGCGCGGGACGTGCTCTGAGGGCGCCGTCTTGTCCACGGCGTACTTGTCCCTCAGTGCCCGGACCTGCCGCCGGAGTCTGCCGGTCAGGGCGCTGCCGGCCGCGGTGACGGCGTCTTGGAGTTCCCGGATTTTCTCCTCACGGCGTCTGGGCGACATGTGCGTCTGCTGGTGCTCGGCCACCAGACGCTGGACCCTCAGCACGGCTTCCTGCTGCTGCCGTCGCACGCGTGCGTCGTCCGTATCGGGCCGGGGCGGCAGCACGGCTCCTGCGCGCGGCGGGGCCGGAGCGAGCCTGTCGAGCGCCTGGCGTCTACGGGCAGCCGTGTCCGGCGCCGGCTGGTGGTTCTTCTCCTGCAGGAAGAGGCGAGCTTTCTGCAGCACCTGCAGTTCGGCGGCGCTGGCACCGCGCCGGGTCAGGGCGGTGGCCCGGTTGTAGTGCTCACGCACATCAAAGGCACGCTTGTCGCCCACGGCGCGCTCCAGGTCCGCGAAGACGCTCTGCTGGTAGCCCATATGGCCCTCCAGCCAAGTACGGGCTTCGGCAAGGGCCTGCTCCGCTTGCGCCCGCGCGTGCGACTCGAGGGTCTCAAGGAAGGAGCCACTGCCCTCGCAGAGCCGGCGGACGTGCTCGACCGTGCCGGACCGCTGCGCCGATTCCAGTCCTCGGATCAGACGCGTGACCGCTTGCGGCAGCGGCTGCGTGCGCGGGAGCGGGTCCGCCCGCGAATCCTTCAAGATCCGCTGCGCGGCCTCGGTGACAAGGCCGTCCGCCGTCCACCCGCAATCCGCCAGGGGCACCCATTCCGTGGGGCGGGCGAGGCTCTCGGTGCCGATCCAGACCCGGCGGTCCGCCCCCTCGCTCTGCACACGCACCCGGTACACGTACCGGCACCGAGAAAGCGTTCCTGGTTCAAGCGGCAGACCCGCCCCGAGAAACGGCACGCTGCCCTCCCAGACCGGGCGGACCCTCCCGTCGAGATGAACCCTGAACTGCCGTCCATCGTCCAGGTCGACGTCCAGTACAGAGCCGATCGGATCCGGATAGGAGAACTGTGCCGCCCGCCCGTGACCCGCCAAGGACGCCTGCAGCGCGCCCTTCACGTACAGGTGGTCGGCGCTCGACTCGCCGACACCACGGCGCCGGCACACCGCCTCGCCTACGTGATGCCCGGCGGGATAGTGCTGGAAGTGGCACTGCCTGTCGACGTACAGCTTGTCCGCCAGACGAGCCCCGCACCCCCCGAGCAGCAGGCCGCACCAGAAGGAGTCACCACGATGACGCCGTCGGAACGCATCCAGCTCGATGGCCGCTACGGGCAAAACGACCGGCACGTCCGAATGCTCGTTGCCGATCACCGCCGTCTGCACAAGCCGTGAGTCACGCACCGGCGCCCCCCAAACCCCGCCCTTCACATTAGATGCTGCGCCCCCGTTCCCTGCTGGAAATCGGGCCGTGCAGGGCACAGCCACATCGCAAGCTTGGAGGGCGTGGCGGTGGCCCGAGCAGACCGCCCGTGTCCCTGCTCGGCCGGTGCCGAAGCGGACAGCTCGGGCGCGGCCGTCCACCACAGCCCTGGATGCCGCTGACAGCCCTCCGCCTGCCAGCCATGTCCCGGACGAACCGCGCGGACGCGAAGGCTGCGCCCCGGCCGCCCGCGGCGAGCGTCCTGCAGCCAGCCCCGCTCTGAGGTCACAGGGCCAGCTGCTGATGCCGGGCGCGGAGTTCGGTGAAGAAGTCCGTCAGCATGTGTTCCCCGCCCGGGCCGGTCAGCTCCCAGCCGCCGAAGCGGTAGATCTCGTATCCGGCCAGCCTCAGCCGACGGTCCTCAGCGACCATCTCCGCATACAGCCGCGGCACGGCGGTATGAGAGATCCGCCCCTGCCCGTCGGGTGGGTTGGGGCGGCTGTAGTGCTGCACTCCGTCGACCTCGATCACGATCCGCGAGCGGTCCGGCGCCAGGAGCAGGAAGTCCATCCGCTGCCGGAACAGCGCCCCAGACTGTTTAGCGCTCTGCGCGTGTAGGGGTCGTAGTGGAGGTAGACGTGGGGGATCAGCGCGGGCAGGTCGAAACCGCCTTCCTCGGCGTAACGGGCGCAGTAGCTCCGCATCACCAGCTGCTCGGGCGGGGAATCCAGCGACCGGTACAGACGCCGGTACAGGCTCTCCGTCGCAATCTTCCCATCCGCCCCCGGCTGGTGGTTCTCCGCCCACCAGTCGACCAACTGGCGCCAGGTCAGCCCATGCGGCGGCAGGGGATCGGTGAACACCAGACAAGTATCGGCGTGGCGGACGATCTCCACGTCGTTGTTCACGGCGTCCCGCAGCACGATCTGGGGCTTCGCCCCGTCGGCCGCGAAGATCAGGTTCTTGAAGTTGCCCGACGGCCCTTGGTGAAACGGCGCTCGTACTCCAGCTCCTGCAGCTCTCCAGCGCGTCCCTCGTCGGTCCCAGAATCTGCTCGAAGCAGTCCCGGCGCGCGGTCCGAAACGGCCCCACGTCGGGGGCTTGAGGGCGAGGTGCTCCAGGACGGCGCGGTGCGCCTTGATGACCAGGGGCACGTTCTCGTCGTCCAGATGCCTGCCCTGGTCGTCGGTCCCGTGGGAGACGAAGTCGTGTTACAGGAGCCGGGTGAGCGCGATCGCCACGTCCAGATCGGTTCGGCCCTCCAGAGGGCCGAACCGCAGGGCCTCGATCAGCCCGACGTCCAGCACCCAGGGCTGCGCCCATCCGTCGCCGCTGCTGAAGAACGCCGTCAGCTCCACGCCCACCCCCGCTTGGTGATCTCCACGGGACATCGTCGCCCCTCAACAACGCGGCCACCAGAGGCTGCACGGGCTGCCTCGCTGGTCCGGTGTCACCTCCGGTCGTCCCGTCCCTTCGCCTCAGACGGAGCCTTTGCGGGTGCCCGTGCGATGCGGTTCGCGGCCTGCGCGTTGACAGGTGCTCCGCGCAGACGGCCTGGACCGTGCTGGCTGGTGCACGCAGGGCGCCGCGGAAAACCGGGGAGAACTTTGTTCCGGAACTTTCATCCTGTGTCGCGGGCTAGCATTTCACTTCTCTACCCGGCGGAAAAGTAGATGCTGGATCTGGAAAGCTGAGACAACACCCGGAAATCATCCCGTATGAATCGAGGGGGAGAGTCCTCGGATTCACGCATCGTGAACGGAGCAGACGGAACACACATTGTGAAATGCTGTCTGAAATTCTGTCACGGAAAATTAATGCCGCCGTACGGTGATTCCATACGGCGGCGCGGTAGAATGCCGTGTCCGGCAAAGTGGAAACGATGATTCGCCGGACACGGTCTCGGATGTGCTTCATGCTCCCGCGAGTCCCTACGGACTCGACATTCGAGGACTCGCGGGAGGGCCGAGACGGTGCAGGGCCCGGGACCACTTAGCCGGTGGGACCGGGTCCTGCCGCCCTAACTGAGGTGCTGGAGCAGCGAGTAGAGCTGCTCCTGCGTCTGCAGCCACGCCTGCCTGGCGAGGGCGCCTCCGTAGTGGAGGATCCCCAAGGTCCAGTAGACCGTCTCCATCCCGCGCCGGAAAGCGCGGTAGAAGGTGGCCGCCTTGCGCGGCCCGGTTCCCGGCTTGTCGCCGGGGGCGTCATCGGGCGTCTCGGCCGACTCCGACGGCTTGTCATCGTGGTCGGCCATGGTGAATGTTCTGCCTTTCTCTCAAGCGGTGATGTCTGACGGTGATGACCTTATCGTGCGCAGCCTCCCGCCTCCTTTCTCGTCTCGGCCGAATTCGACCCGGGCCCGCTCTGGCTACCTGACCGGAGGGTGATTTGACCTCCCTTTCTTCACCTCGGCGAATGAATTTAGCCGCCTCTCGGTGATCTGCGTCTCATTCGGTGCGGCCGGGAGCCCGCGCGCCCCGAACACTTGTGCCACGCCGAAGAGTTGCGTCGGCAGGACCCGGGCAGCCCCGCGTGAGCCTGTCCTCCGGCTACGGGGGATCGCGCAGGTGGCGCAGGAGCATCTGCCGCAACTGGGCCTGCACCTCGTCCAGCGGCTCCCGGTTCTGCGTCTGGGCCGCGGCCTCGACCTCCATGGCCTCTAGTTCGTCGTCGGTGAGCGGGCCGGGACCCAATCGGCCGGCGCGCAGCACGGCTTCGTACCAGTCCTCGTCGTCACCGTCCTCGTCGGGCTCGGAGATGCCCGGTAGCGCGCCCGGCTGCGCTCCTTCTCCCAGTCCTCGTAGGCGCGTTCGGCGGCTGCGCACGGATACCACCCCAAGCTGTGGTCCTTTGGGTGGCCGATGCGCTCGCGGGCGGCCAGCAGTGCGCCGGCCTCGGTGTCGGGCGCGCCGCAGGCCGACAGGAACGCCTGGAGCAGCTCGGCGGTGACGTGACTCTCCCCGCGCAGCACCGCACCGAGCGTCGACCTCGGCAGCCGCGGGCCGCCCCGCGCCGCCAGTTCACGCTCGGTGGGCTGTCCGGCCCGGGCACGCACACGCTTCATCGCCCGCACCAAACCGGCCGACGTGGTGATCCGCCAAGCATCGGATCCCTCCCGCGCCCGGGGCTCGCGAGCGACCCGTACCCGCGTCAGCAGCTCCTCGCCCCGCGAGGGGTCCACCCCCGCACCGGCGGCCCAGGCCTGCACCACCCTGTAGGTGGGCACACGGCCGTCGACCGCCCGGCGCAAGGTCCGCTCCGTGACGACATGACCGGCCGCACAGGCTTCCTCGGACATCTGGCCGAAGGACTTGTCCCCGCGTGACCGGACCAGCCAGGCGCGCAGTTCGGCCAGTTCGGCCGCGCCCGGGACTGGACGGACCGCCTGCCTGCGCGAAGGCTGGCCTTTCACGTTCCGGCCTCCCACAGCCCCCCCCGGAGGAAGGACGGATGGGCCGGGAGTTGCGGCGGCACCGGGGCCGCGACGAACAGAACAGTACAAAACACAACCTTTCGGGTATAGCGGGGTAAGGGACCCGGCGGCAGGCAGGGGAAGAGGAGCGGTGCGGGTTCGGGGACCGACGCCCGGCCCCGCGCCGACCGGACGATCGTGGCAGGCTGAAAGGATCAGATGCCAGCGGCTTCGGCGCCCGGCGCAGAGATGACGTACCACCTGCTGCTGCTCATCACCGCAGGCCAGGCGTCGGCCCGGACATTTCTGGCCGGGTTCGCCGACGTTGGGCTCGCGCGGCGCGGTGACAGTGGTCGTGCCACGTGGGCGAGCGGCAAGTGTTGAGGCAGACCCTCGCCAAACGTCCGGCCCGTGGATCAGCCGGTGGCCGCATCCTGCATAGACGATCGCTCGTCGCCCCTGAGCTCGTGGGACGTCATACGGCCGTCCGCGGAGCGGATGAGCAAGAGGCTGGGGAACTCGGTGGCCCAGTCTGCGAGGTGAAGTTCGGGCAGGAAGGTTCCGTTGCGGGCTGCCTCCTCGCCCCAGTAGTGCATGACGGCCTCGAAAACCCTCCTGAGAGCCTCCGGGGGCAGGTATTGGGCCAAGCTCGCTGCATTCGAGGCCAGTTCCTGAGGCCGGAGACGTCGCGGGGTGAACATGACGGGGCCCGAGCGACCAAGACCCCCGGAGCGGGTCATGCGCCGTACATGCGGGGGCGTGGGGCGGGCATCGAACGCGGCGGTGATGCGCTGGTAGGCGGCGATGTACGGGCGCTGTCCGGGCGCATCGATGCCGCAGACAGTCAGAAACGTCACCAACTGCTCGGCGGTGGGCGGTAGCTTCCTGCGCTTGACGATCCGCCAGGCGGTGGTGCGCGGCAGGGGCGTGCGCCCGGCCGTGAAGCGGGCGTCGCTCAGCGGGGGCGCACCGGCCCGCTCGTAGGCGGCGGCCAGGGCGGCACCGAGGTCGTCCGCGGTGTGGATGAGGGCGGGAGCCGGGGCATCGAGGTGACGGAGCCGGTCACGCTGAGCCGTGCGGCCGCGAGCACGCAGGACATGGGCCCGGGCGTGGTCGTTCCGGCTGCCGGAGCATGCGCGTACGTAGGCGTCGAGGACGGTCGGCGTGGGGGCCGCGAGGCCCCGCTCGGCACGCTGGACAGCGCCGCGGGAGATATTGGCGACCTGGGCCAGAGTGCGCTGGTCCAGCCGCGCGGCGCGGCGCAGGGCGATCAGGTGCTTGGCGAGCGGGGCGAAGGGGAGCTCCGCCGTGCCGTCGGCCGGAGGGCGCGCCGCTCCGACCACGCGGGAGGCGACGAGGGTGTTCACGGTACGAGGGACTCCGTTCTGGCAAGGGCCGCCGACGATGCGCCGGGGTCCGGGCTACTGGTCGCAAGAAGGCGAAGTCCAGCGGTAGTTGGACCCTGCCGGTAGAGGACTACGCAGTGCACAGCCTTCCACGCACCACCGTTGCACCGCCGCGCCCAGTATCCACTTTCGGCGTTATGGGAAGTTCTGGCCTCGCGAGCGTTCCCCGCCCCGTCCCACAATCTGCAGCCGGGCCAGAGCGCCATTGCCGCCTCAGGGACGGCGGCTTCCCGGGGGACTACCCCCAAGGCGGCCTACTGTTTGTTCCAGCCGATTTGCGGCTAGGGCCCCTTCTATATGACTGTGGTCGGAGCAGAACGACACCGACGGTCAGCCGCCGGTGGACTCCTGACGGCTCCTGGTCGCAAGCCCGAACCCGTTTCAGGACCTTGGCAGGCGCGTTGGACCCGCACCTGCCGGCACATCGAGCCGACATCGCCTCGATGCCGGCTCGATGTGCGTACCCGCCCAGCCAGACGGAGGACAAACCGACGCTCTAGACGGCACTCCCTTCACCAACGCACGGTGATACGGACGGCCCCCCAGGACCGGAAGCGGGGCTGAACGTGGCAGGACCTCGCGCGCCTCGGTGACGTGAGGGGCCGCAGGTTCCGACGACCCTCCCTTCGAAGGGCATCGTGAACCGCCCGTTGGGCTGCGCCTTGTCTGGTCGGTGAGGTATGCCGCTCCTACCGCCCGGCCGGTCGGGCGTGGCCGTGGAGTAGCTCCATCCCTACGACGAGCAGGAGCTGCTTCCCGGCCTGGTCGAACTGTTCCTGGGGGGTGGTCTCGCGAAAGAGGCCGGCCAGCTCTCCGGCTTGGGCGGCGAGGTCGCTGCGCTGGGCGAGGTAGTCGGCCATGGAGGCACGGTAGACGGCACGGGCACGCTCCAGCAGCGCACCGTCCACGGTCCCGTCCAGGGTGCGGCTCAGCGCGGCGCTGAGGGCCTCGACGTGGCCCACGACCGCCTCGACGGTCATCGGCGTCTGCACGGGCCCGAGCGCCCGGACGAGGCCGCTGGCCGCAAACACCGACTCCGGCTCTATCACATCCCGCACGACGTCCAGCAGCTCGGCCCGCCCGCGCACTGTCAGCGCCTTGCCGTTGCCCAGCTCGGTGATCACTCGCACGAACCGGGTACGCGCCGTCTCGCCCGCCAGCTGATGCCCGACCTGCTCCAGCAGACCCACCGCGCCCTCGCGCGCCACCTCCTGGCTGCGCCGCCCGCGCCCCACCCACGTCACCCACGCCCGCTGCGCCTGCCGCGTGGGGACGCAGCCGTCCCACCACAGCCACATGGCCAGCGGCACCTGCGCGAGCGCGCTCAGGTGCGCCACCTGCTGCCGCTTGTCCAGCAGGAGCAGCAGCAGCCAGCGCTGGTTGGCGCTGTGCTCGGCCTTGTCCGAGCCGCGCCGCCGGGTACGACGACGCGGCTGGTCCAGCAGCCCCTTGGCAATCCAGTCGTGAACCCGCCGCACGTTCATGTCCGGATAGCCAGCGGCATGGGCATCCGCCACCAGATCGTCGATGGTGCCAGGCCCGCTGATGCTCTCCCAGGTGTACACGGGGTGGAAATTACATCGTTC